>NZ_CP197255.1:9792500-12350246 GCF_052075895.1 Sorangium sp. KYC3313 | reverse complement strand
AGAGCCCGCCGCCCGCGGGCAGCGCCATGATCTGCGCGAGCAGCCGCGTGGAGGGCGCGTCCAGCCCGACGATGGGCCAGACAACGGCGCCCGCGTCCGCGTCGGGCCGCGCGCCCGCCTCGCCCGGCCCGGAGGGGAGCCGCGCCGCGCGCCGGAGCGCGTTCGCGAGCTCGTCCGCGCTCGGGTAGCGCGCGTTCGGGTCCTTGGCGGTCGCCCGGTCGACGACCCCTTGGAGCGCCTCGACGACCTTGGGATCGCGCTCGCCCCCGCTGTCGCGGAGGGCCTCGGCGAGCGTCGCGCCGAGCGCGAACACCTCGGCGCGGACGGTGAGCGGGTCGCCCTTGAAGAGCTCCGGCGCGGCGTAGCGGGGCGTGAGGCCCACGGGCCGCGAGCCGTCGTCCCGGAACGGCGCCGCGAGGCCGAGGTCGACGAGCGTGGCGCGGCCGTTCTCGCCGACGATGATGTTCGCGGGCTTCACGTCGCCGTGCAGCAGGAGCGCGCGGTGCAGGCGCGTCAGCTGATCGGCCGCGTCGGCGATGGCCGCGAGGTTCCTGGCCAGGTCGCCCTTGCGCGCGAGCAGATCGGCGAGGCTCGTCCCCTCGACGAGCTCGCGCACCATGAAGGGCCGCCCTGACGCGGGCAGCCGGCCGAAGCGCAGCACGCGCGGCACGCCGAGGCCCTCGACGCCCGACAGCGCCGCTGCCTCGCGGACGAGCGCGAGCACCTCCGGCTCGTCCGCCTCCTCGCCGAGCGTCTTCAGCGCGGCCGTCTTGCCGGTGAGGCGATCGCGCACCGCCCACACCTCGCCACCACCGCCCTTTCCGAGGGCCCCGATCGGCTCATAGCGCGGCGGAAACAGCGGACGCGACGTCACCTCATCCCTCGATCAGAGGCCATACCCCGCGGACAGCCCGAAGAACAACCCTGTGATGGAGAAGCCGGCGTCGAGCCGCGTCTGAAGCTGCTTGATCGGCTTGTACCGGAAGCTGAGCTGCGGGAACGAGATCCACGGGAACACCGACGGCTTGGATCCTCCGTTGATCCAGCTCGGCTCGTCGTAGTCGCCGAAATGCTCGTTGGAGCCGTCGCAGAAGCCGCCGATCGGGCCGGGGCACTTGCTCCACGAGCCCACGTCGTCGGGGTCGAGGCGAGACGGGTTGTTCGGGTACGCCTGCGCGCGGTAGAGGTCGCCGAAGACGACGCCGAGCCCGACGCCGCCGCCGATCAGCAGGGAGAAGCGGCCCTTCTCCTTGTCGAGCGGGATCTCGTAGAGGAGATCGGTCGTGAAGTAGACGAGCTTCATCGTGCTCGACACCATCTCCCAGGCGTCGTCGCCGTCGTTCTTCCCCTTGAAGAGGAAGGGATCCATCGAGTAGTCCGCGTAGGAGATCGCCAGATCGATCTCGAGGCCGTCCCTGCGCGTCGAGAGCTCCGGGCCGAAGGTGAACACGTTCACGCCCGACCCGCCGTCCGCGAAGAGGTTGATCATGGCCTTCGGCACAAAGAGGTTCCGGAACCGGAGCCCGGCGAACCGATAGGTCTTGCCCTCCCGCTCGAACGGGGCGTTCTCATCCGCCGCCTCGGGCGGCGCTTCCTGCGGCTTGTCCTTCTCGCCGGGCGCCTTGTCGTCCTGCGCCTTCTCGTCCGTGGTCTGCTTCTCGGCGGCGGGGGAGTCGTCCGGGTTGCCTTCGGCGTCGTCCTTGGGCTGCGCGCCGGCGCTCGACGAGAAGCACACGGCGCCGAGCAACGCGGCGAGCGCGGCGGCCCTGGCGTGCGCCCCGACCGCGAGCTGCCGACCCATCTTCACGTGGTACATTGTAGGTCACCTAGCGATGCGTAAGTTCAGGGCCGGGCTCCGCGCCCACGGAACAGGCGCGCCGAGGCCAGGTTCGGGTTCTCCGCGCGCCCCGGTGGACCGGGTACCAGCGAGGGGAGGGTACACGAGACGCAGCGCCGTGTGACGCCTGCGGACCGCCCACGGCGGAGCTTTTTCCACGACCGCGCGTCAGAGCGCGCCTGCTCGTGATCGCCTTCGGTGGCCGTGCGATGTTGGCGCGGCAGGGCCCCACGGCGGCGGCATTGCCGGCGGACCAAACGAGGTTGCGCACAGCAAAATAATCCGCAATAGACGGAAAGGATGATCCTGCATCAGGCCCAGGTCGAGCAGACGATCGACCGCGACGAGCGGGACAGGTTCATCAAGGAGCTCGTGGTGGTGCGGGTCCGCAGCACCGCGCACGAGTCCCCGCCGGCGAGCCGTGGGATCGAGGGGGCGCGCGCGTCGGGGGTGGACGACGCGGAGCCGGTGGAGCGGGACGTGCCGCTGGCGATGATCCGCAAGCGGAGCGCGCGGCTCCGGAGCACGGTGGCGAGCGTGCTCTTGGTCCACGGGTACGGCCAGAACCGGTACATCTGGCACCTGCCGTCGCGGAGCTTCTCGAACTACCTGGCGCGCGCGGGCTTCGACGTCTTCAACCTGGACCTGCGGGGGCACGGTCGGTCGCGGCACCTCGGGGCGCGGCGGCCTGCCCACGTGACCGATTTCGTCCGCGAGGACGTGCCGGCGGCGATCGAGGAGATCCGGCGCATCTCGGGCCCGCGGCCGGTGTACCTGATCGGCCACTCGCTCGGGGGCCTCGTCGGCTACGCGACGGCGCCGACGATGGGGGACGCGGTCGGCGGGATCGTCACGCTGGGGAGCCCGTACCTGTTCACGCACGGGTCGCGGTCGCTCGCGCTGCTCGGCCGGCTGATGCTGACGGTCGACCGGCGCGTCCCGCTCGGGCAGGGGGCGCTCCCGCTGTCGGCGTGGGGCGAGCCGTTCCGGTTCGTGCGGGCGTTCGTCGAGAGCCCGATCTTTCCGCTGCCGATCCGGGGGTTCGTGCCCGGCTCGATGGAGACGCGGGTGCTCACGCAGCACATGTCGCTGGCGATGGACAGCGGCAGCATCACGGTGCTCCGGAACATGTTCCTGGACGCGGCGGCGTCGCGGAAGAGCGGCCACCACATGGGGAGCCTCTTCGGCTACGCCGAGCGCTTCGAGCAGCTCGACCTGCCGCTCCTGGTCATCGCGGGCACGCACGACGACCTCGCGCCGCCGGCGTCGGTGAAGCCGGCGTACGAGTTCAGCCGCTCCTCGGACAAGACCTACCGCGAGTTCCCGCGCGGCCACCTCGACATCGTCGTCGGCCGGGACGCGCCGCTCACGGTGTGGCCGCTCATCGAGGCCTGGCTGAAGACGCGCATCCGGTGGGCGGCGGCGAGGGGGCGCGAGCAGCTGAGCGCGTAGGACGCCACGCGAGGGCGCCGGCGCGACTGCTATCGTAGGCTGATGAACATCGAGCTCCGGCAGCTGGGCGCCGAGCAGTACGGCGAGTTCGTCCATCCCATCCTCACCGCCTTCGGCGCGCTCGTGAACGTCGATCGCATGGAAGGAACGAAGCGGCTCCAGGAGTTCACCTCCCGCCTCGGCGCCTATGACGGCGAGTCGCTCGTCGGGGCCGCCGGCACGTTCTCGCTCACGATGACCACGCCGGGAGGCGCCGCCCCGGTCGCCGGGCTCACGGCGGTCGCGGTCATGCCGACGCACCGCCGCCGCGGCATCCTCACGCGCCTCATCCGGCGGCACCTCGACGAGGCGCGGGCCGCGGGGCAGCCGATCTCCGCGCTCTGGGCCACGGAGGGCTCCATCTACGGCCGCTTCGGCTACGGCCTCGCGTCGCATGCGTGCTCCATCTCGATCGAGCGCGATCGCACCGCGTTCCGCGGCGAGGCGAGCGCGGAGGGCCGGGCGCGGCTGCTCGGGGAGGCCGAGGCGCTCGAGGCGTTCGCGCCGGTCTGGGAGCGCGCCCGCCCGCTCGTCCCCGGGATGCTGGCGCGCTCGGAGCCGTGGTGGCGGGGCCGGCGGCTGAGCGACAACGACTTCATCCGCCAGGGGGGCGGCCAGCTCCAGCGCGTCGTGATCGAGGTCGACGGGCGCCCCGAGGCCTACGCGCTGTACTGCGTGCACCACCGGTTTGACGCGTCCTCGATCCCGATCGGCTCCGTCCGCGTCATCGAGGCGATCGGCGCCTCGCCGCTCGGGACCAGGCTCGTCTGGCGGTACCTCTTCGACATCGACCTGGCGCAGCGGATCGAGGCGAGCTTCCTGCCGCCCGATCATCCGCTCGGCATGCTCCTCGCCGAGCCGCGGCGGCTGCGCCTCACGGCGAGCGACGGGCTGTGGGTGCGCATCGTGGACGTCGAGGCCGCGCTCGCGGCGCGCGCCTACGGCAGCGGCGAGGCGCTCACGCTCGAGATCACCGACCGCGATTGCCCCTGGAACGCGGGCCGGTTCCAGCTCAACGGGGGCGAGCGGCGCGCGACGCGGACCACGGCGGCGCCGGACCTCCGCCTCGACGTCACGGCGCTCGGCTCGGCGTACCTCGGCGGCATCTCGTTCCGTTGCATGGCCGACGCGGGGCAGGTCGAGGCGCTCTCCGGAGGCGCCGTCGAGCGCGCGGACAGCCTGTTCCGCGCCGCGCGCGCCCCGTGGTGCCCCGAGCTCTTCTGAAGGCCAGGCCCCGATGACGCTCCCGCTCCGCGGCGTTTACGCGGTGACCCCGACCCGCCGCCGCCGCTTCCTGTGGGCCGCCTGGTGGACGGCCGAGCCGACGCGCGAGCCGTTCCGCCCTCCGGACGCGAGCCAGGGCGGCGCGCGGACCGTCGAGGAGGCGCGGGCGCAGGCCGAGCGCGCCGCCGGGCGCCCGCTCGTCGAGATCGAGCCGGCCTGGGCGACGGCCTGGACGCGCGTCCTGCGCGGCGAGCCCCCGTGGCCCAAGCCGCGCGCGCGGCGGGAGGCGCCCCCGCCGCCCCCCGGGCCGTCGCGCCGCGCGCCGTCGCGGCCCGCGTCCGCGCGCGGGGCGTCGCCGTTCGCGGTGCTCGGACTGGCGGAGGCCGCGAGCGCGGACGAGATCCGCCAGGCGTTCCGCCGGCTCGCGCTCGTCACGCACCCCGATCGCGGCGGCGACGCCCGCGAGTTCATGCGCGTCAAGTGGGCTCACGACGAGGCGATGGCCAGGCTCGCGCGGCCCAGGCGCAGGTAGCGCCGCCACGGGGATCCGGGGCTAAGGGTGGCTCGCCGCGGCGACCTTCCCGGCCTCGTCGAGGAGCGGCGCGTACTCGCGCGCGAGCAGCGGGTTGCCGCGGAGCGCCTCGTCGAGCGAGGCCCCGGCGCGCTGGGCCAGATCCAGGCGCGCCGCGCGCCCGCGCTCCGCCTTCGCCCGCAGGAGGAGCAGCGCGCCCTTCCTGGCGCTCGCCAGCGGGAAGCCCGGGTCGATGGCCAGCGTGCGCTCGATCAGCGCGAGCCCCGCCTCGACCTCCGAGCGCACGTCGAGGAGCCCCGGCCTGGTCAGGGCGGCGCGCTGCCGGTGGACCTCGGCCAGGGCGCCGAAGATCCTCGGGTTGCCCCCGTTCGCCTCGAGGGCGCGGAGCAGCGACCGCTCCGCGGCGCCGAGCGCCGCCGCAGGGCTGCCGCCGCGCGACGCGGCCCACCGCGCCGAGAGCAGCTCGATGTGCCCGAGCGCGAGGAGCGCCCCCGCGTGCTGCGGCCTCGCGGCCACGATGGGCTCGAACGCGCCCCTCGCCGCGCGGAGCGCGGCCGTCGGATCCTCCCCCCGGAGGAGCGCCCCGTGCGCCGCCTCGGTGCGCGCGAGGCCCGCGCCCTGCTTGGCCTCGAGATCGTCCGGGTTGAGGTGCGCCGCCGCGCCGTACGCCTCGATCGACCGCGCGAGCGAGACCTCCGGGCTCCCGCCGGTGAGCCGCTCGTGCCGGCCCTGGATCAGGTAGGTCAGGGCCAGGTTGTTGTAGGCGCGGTAGCTGTCCGGGCGCCGCCGCAGGGCCGCCTCGAGGCTGTCCTTGGCCACGTCGAGCGACTCCTCGGGCGACGCCCCGTGGTCGAGCTCGTACTGCGCGCGCCGCGCGTAGAGCCAGCCCTGGTTGAGGAGCGGCGGCATGTCGTTCGGCGCGATCTCGATCGCCCGCTCGGCGTACGACGCGCCGATCTCGAAGAGGGGGAGGGGATCGGCGCCGCGGGACGCGGCGTACTCGGCCATCATGCCGTAGGCGATGGCGGCGTCGTTCCACGCCCAGAAGGAGTTCGGGTCGAGCGCGAGCGACCGCTGCGCGCTGTCGACCGCGCGGCCGAGCGAGGGCCATGCGTCGAGCCCCACGGCGCTCTCGTGCGACGCGAGGAGGAAGAAGCTCGCCCCCATCGCGCCGTACGCGGTCGCGTCCGACGGGTCGCCCCGGGCCGCTTGCTCGCTGGCCGCGACCGCCTCGACGAGGTCCGACCTCGGGTCCGAGCCGCGCGACAGGTCGCGCCTTCCGCGGTGCACGAGCGCCCAGGCCTTCTTGGCGAGCGCGCCGCTCGCCCGCGGGTTGGCCCGGAGCGCCCTGTCGCACCGGGCGATGATCTGCGCGACGACCTCCTCCGCGTCTCCGCCGCGCTGCGCCTCGATCAGCATGATCTCGCTCAGGGCGCGCGCGGCCGCCTCGTGGACGTCGGGATCGCTCTCGGCCATCTCCGCCGCGGCCTCGTACGAGGCGACGGCGCCCCAGAACTCGACGAGCGCCGCCGCGTGCTCCCCGAGGTCGCGCGCCGCCGTGCCCTTCGCGAGCAGGACGTCGCCCTCGAGCTTCTTCGCCTCGTATTCCCAGGGCGATCGCGCGAACGCTCGCCGCGCGTCGGCGAGCGCCTCGTCGAACCGCCCCTCGTAGAGCGCGATGAGCGCCGCGGCGTACGACGGCGGCTCCGCGGCCGATCTCACGCTGTCCCTCAGGTACCTGAGCGCCGGCTGCTTGTGCCGCTCCTCGAGCTCGAGCTGGTGCGCGGACCGCTCCCCCTTGTCGGCGAGGCGCCGCGCCCGATCGAGCCCCTTCAGGTAGAGCATGCCGTGCACGAGGCCCGCCGCGAATTTCGCCTCGCGCGTGGCGTACCCGCTCGCGAGCGCCGCCTCGAGGTGCGCGAGCGCCTCCTCGGGCTCGTGCAGCGCGAGGTGCCCGCGCCCGAGCGCGTAGCGGCCGGGGCCCTCGACGAGATCGCCCGTCGTCTCGCGCATGCCCTGCATCTTCCGGTCGATCTCGCCCAGGCGCGCCCGGATGACCTCTTTCTCCCGCGACACCTCGTGGAGGGGGAGCGCGTAGGCGTAGCGCATGAACAGCTCCATCTCCTTGACGTCCTGACCGAAGCCCTCGGCCAGGGACGCCACGCGCGCGGCGAGCTCGGCCTGCCGCGCGGCGGCGAGCTTCGCGCGGAGGGCGACGGCGCCCGAGAGCGCGAGCACGACGAGCGCCACGGCGGCCGCCGCGACCGCGAGCCTGTGCTTCCTGGCGCGCTTCAGGGCGCGGTAGCCGATGCCCATCGGCCGCGCGTCGATCGGCTCCCCCTCGAGGTAGCGCTCGAGATCGAGCGCGAGCATCTTCGCGGAGTCGTACCGCCGCTGGGGCTCCTTCTCGAGGCACTTCATCACGATGGTCTCGAGATCGACGGGGATCCGCTTGTCGATCTTTCGCACCGGCGCCGGCGGCTCGCGCGCCACGCGGGCGATGAGGCTCGTCACCGAGGGGTCGACGAACGGCGGGCGCCCGGCGAGGACCTCGTAGAGCGTGGAGCCGAGGCAGTAGACGTCCGTGCGGCGGTCGAGCTGGCGCTGGCCCCCGGACACCTGCTCAGGCGCCATGTACGCCGGCGTTCCCTCGCCGCTCGCCGTCGCTCGGGCGTCCGCCGCGGTGTCCCTCGCGAGCCCGAAATCGAGGAGGTAGGGGCGGAAGGCGCCCTCGGCGGTCCGCTCCACCAGGATGTTCGCCGGCTTGATATCGCGGTGGATCAGCCCGAGCCGGTGGGCGGCGTGCAGGCCGTCCGCGACGTCGGCCACGAGCTTCACCCGCTGCTCGAGGGACATCTGCTGCGCCGCCCGGTGGAGCGGCTGGCCGTCGATGTACTGCATGGCGATGAACGGCTGGCCCTGCGCCTCGCCCACCTCGTAGACCTTGCAGATGTTCGGATGCTCGACCCGGGCCTGGGCCCGCGCTTCCCAGATGAAGCGCTGGGCGAGCTCGGGATCGTTGCCCCGTATCAGCTTGAGCGCCACGTACCTGTGGAGTCGCGGGTCCCTGGCCTTGTAGACCGTGCCCATTCCCCCTTTCCCGATGAGCGACTCGCACTCATACCGATCCCAGTTGCGGATGGGAAACCTGCTCGGCACGCGCGACGAGGGCGGCTCGACGCACTGGAACACCGTCTCCTGCGCGGCGCCCGAGCTCCCCGGCGGGGCGGAGCGGGGCGGCCTGCTCTGGGGCGCGATCGAGACGGGGCGGGACGTGGGCTCCTCGCTCGCCGGCCACGCGGTGTTCGCACTCTCCGGGCCCGCTCCTCCCATTCGGCTCATGACTCGGACCCTTTTCAACAGCGAAGGTGGAGCCCCCCAGCGCATGGCCCCGAATCGCCATCATCCCGGACCGCCTGGCCGCGTGCCAGTGAGCGCCTCGCTTCAGGCGTGAGCTACGAGCGATGTGACAAAACTGTCGCCCAACGGTAAACCTGAGTTTACGTCCATGTCAACACCCCGGACTGGGCCTGTCGCCGCGAGGGGGCCAGGGTGCGATGCGCTCGGCGCGGCGATGGGCGTGGGGCCGGAACAGGCGGCGGGCGCGATGTTCAGCGACGCTCAGCGACGTTCAGCGACGTTTCAGCGCCGCGCCGACGACAGCGCCAATGGACGATCCGACGAGAGAGCAGCGAGGAGCGGGACGCCGTTCGCGACGCTACTTGTGGGGCGCGCGACATGATGCCGAGGTGGGTTCAGCTGCTCCGCTGCTCATGGGCCCGCCGGCGGGCTGGTCAGTACTTGACGGTGCAGCCGAACGCCTCGGTCTCTTTCGTGGAGATCGCCTTGCCGGCGGCGAGCTCGGCCAGCGCGGCATCGACGTAGTTCGTGACCTGCTCGCCCGGCTCGGGCTCACCGCCCTTCGTGCTGTCGATGGCGCCGGCGTAGACGACCGTACCCTGCGGATCGATGACGACCATGTGCGGTGTGCGCTGGGCGCCGTACGCGCGCCCCACATCGCCCTTCTCGTCGATGAGGAGCGGGTAGCTCATCCCGAACTCGCCCTTTGCCTTCACGTTCTCTTCCTTGCCGGTGCCCTGCTTGCCCGGGGCGCCCGAGTTGATGGCGAGCCACACGACCCCCTTCTGGGTCTGCTGCGCCGGCACGTCCTTCAGGCCGCCCTGGCGGTGCGCGAGCTGCACGAACGGGCAACCGGGGTTGAACCACTCGAGGACGACCGTCTTGCCCTTGTGATCGGCCAGCTTGACGGGCTTGCCGTCGAGGTCCGGCAGCGTGAAATCGGGCGCGGGCTGCCCGATCTTGGCCTGAGCCGCCGGCGCGTCCGCGGCCTTCGCCTTCGGGGCGTCGGCCCTGGCGGGCTGCGACGCGGCGGCGCCGGTGGCCGCGGGCGCGCTCGCCTCGCCGGGCTGGGTGCACGCCGCGAGGGCCGCGGCGAGGAACGTCAGGCAGATGAGCTTGTGCATACCGGGACGCTTACCACGCGTCGCGGCAGGCGCATGCGTCACGGGAACTCCGGCCAGCGATCGCCGGTCGCCCACCGGTATCGAAGGCCGAGCTGGCCGAGATCCGCGCCCAGCAGGCCGAGCCGATCGGGTGTCGCGGCCACCACCATCACCGTCCCCACCGCGTCCAGGTGGTGCGTCAACGACACGGCCAGCACGGGGCCGACGCGCACGACGACGCTGTCGCGGCCAGGGTTGCCGAGCACCTCGGCGGCGGCGCCCAGGCGGAGCTCGCCGAACCTGTCCATCTCCGCCATGTAGCCGAGCCGGGCCCGGTAGAGGTACGGCGGCTTCATCACCGCGTGGAGCGCCTCCTCGTAGAGGTAGAATCCCTCCGGCGTCCCCAGCACCGCATAGCCGGTCGCGACGCCGAACAGGCTGCCTCCGAGCAAGGGTATCGAGCCCGACGCCTCGATCTCCGCCGCGACGTACCGCGACGGGGGGCCCTGCATGAGCTCGGTGTCCCTGCGCGTGTACGACGCCCGAGGCTCGAGGAAGTACTGGGTCGTCGAGAAGGCGTACCGCGCGCCGCCGCGGATCTCCACGCTGGGCAGCGCGGCGCGGAGGCCCAGGTACTCCGCGCCGCCGCTCGGCGACACGCTCGCGTAGGCCTCGATCCCGAGCCAGGACCAGTGCGGCTTGCCCACGCCGAGCGCGAGGCTCGGCCTGAAATAGATCACGCCGAGATCCATCAGCGCGGAGAGGAACGGGCGCGCGGCGGCGCTCCGCGCCCAGTAAGAGCGCTTCTGCAGGAGGTCGATGCCCGAGGGCACCGGCGGCGGCTCGCCGGCGGGCGACGGCAGGTCGGCCAGATCCTGGGCGCCGGCCCCGGCGGACAGCAGGGTGAGCCCGGCGAGCGCCGCGGCGGCGGCCAGCGCGCGGCGGAGCGCCATCGCTAGAACCTGCCCACCAGGTACCCGCCGAGCGGCGCGGGCGCGAAGCCGAGCGTGACGCCGTCCCCGCGCGGCGCGTCCGGGGCGGGGGCGCCGCCGCGGTAGTGCAGGAGCCACGGGAGCCCGAGGCCGGTCAGGGCGCCGACCGCCGCGCCCGTGAGCGCGTCGGTCGCGAAGTGCTGGTCGGAGACGACCCGGAGCGTCGCCACGGCCGCCGCCGTCCCGAGCGACGCGGCGCACGCGAGCGCGTCGGGGGCGCCGCCGCCGTACAGGGGCAGGCGCGCGTGGTGCGAGCACACGAGCCCCGCCGCCGTGAAGGCGGTCGAGCTGTGGCCGCTGAAGAAGCTCCTGTACCGCTTGCTCCCCCGGCAGTCGCGGTCCTGCTGCGCCTCCGGCCCGGCGCACCCGGCGCGGTAGGGGCGCTCGCGGCTCGTGAGCCCCGCGACGACGCCGTTCAGGGCCGCGTTGAGCGCGAGCGCCTCGACGTCGATCATCGCGATCTCCCAGGCGACGCTGCCGCGGCCGTGCCCCCACCAGGTCACGAGCAGGGCGTCCACCGCGAGGTGGTTGGTCATCAGCGTGAGCAGGAGATCGCTCGCGTCCCGCGCCATCTCGCGCTGGCGATCGCTGCGGATGCGCAGGGCGCCGCGCGCCGAGCCGTCGAAGCCGTTCACGGTCGTCCACCGGCCCTCCGACGGCGCGATGGCGAGCGTGCCGAAGGCGGTCGCGGCCAGGAGCCCCGTGGCCACGTACTCGCTCACGCGGAAGCGCGGCCAGGCCGGATCCCACGCGACCTCGGGCCGCGCGCGCGAGCGCTCCTCCGGCGCTGCCCGGCGCGGCGCGCCCGGCAGCGCCGCCCCGGAACGGAGGGCGGCGGTGTCGCCGGCTCCCCGTGTCGCCGCGCCGGACGGCGCCGCGTGCGGCTCGGCTCGCGCCGCTGCAGCGCCGAGCAGCGCCGTCACGGCGAGCGCGCTGGAGACGAACCGGAGGGGCGCGGCGCGCCTCAAGGAGCGGACCGCGCGATCAGAAGTCGGGGTGGCCGATGACGAGGAACTCGAGCGGCCCGGCGCCCGTGTTGCGCAGCCCGTGGTGTACGTTCGTCTCGACGTGCATCATCTGGCCGGGACCGAGGGGCACCTCGCGGTCGCCGACGATGCCGAGCGCCTGCCCGGCCAGGATGTAGATGGTCTCGGTGGTCTCCGTGTGGAGCTCGCGCGAGATCTCACAGCCGGGGCCCATCGTGCCCCTGTAGAAGCCGAACGCGTGACCGCGGTCTCTTCCCAGCAGCTGCGCCATGAAGACGCCTCGGTTGGGCAAATACTCCATCACGTCTTCGTCCGCTGCGGTCAGCACCACGGCCCCGTCGATCTGCTGCCTCATGGCGATCCTCCTCCTTCACGAGTGAAGTCGCTGGGAGATCGATCCGTTACAGAAGCGCACTGCGTTCTGTCAACGGCGCTCCGCGCGAACCGTGCGACGGCGGCCGTCGGCGCCTCGGCTTCCGTGCTTCCGTGCTTCCCTGCTCCTCTCCTTGCACGTTCCCGTTCTCTGCGTTTCCCGGCTTCAAAAAGGCAACACCACGCTCGCGGCGGCGCGGAGCTCGTAGCTGAACGACATCGTCTTCAACCCCTTCGGAGGGAGCTCGACGTGGCCACGGAGGAATCCGTCCTTCTCGTCCAGCGTCCAGCCGGGGGCCTCGCCGAGCGCGACCTCTACCTCGGCCACCTCGCTGACAGGGATCCGCTCGGTGACCAGCACCCGCTTCACGTTGCTGGAGAGGTTGGACACGGAGAGCTTCACACGCCGGCGGATCTTGCGGCTCCCCGTGAGCGCGGCGGTGTCCTGCTCCTCGTCGACGGTGCGCCGCACGCGCACGGCGTCGTCCACGCCGAAGCCGAGCTCGAACGGCTCGCCGGCGCCCACGAAATCGAGCCGGGCGCGGCCGATGAGGCTGCCGCCCCGCGCGACGCGCACCGGGCCTGCCAGCAGCGGGCGCGGCCGTCCGCCGGCGCCGCCGCCGTCCAGCGTCACCGTGGCGCGCAGGTGGGCCGCGGGGTGGACCTCGGGGTACAGCACCAGCGCGAGCTCGGCGGGGAGCGAGCGCCGCGCGATCTCGATGCGCGTCGGGCGGCCGTCGGAGGGGAGGGTCACCGGCTCCGCCGCCTCGAAGATCAGCGGCTCGCCGCCGTCGTCCACTCCCGGCATCTCGTCGACGGCCCGCGCCCCGCGGTCGAGCCCGGCCGCGGCGATCGCCTGGTCGCGCGCCTCGACGATCACGCGGCGGCGCTCGGTCTCCGTCTTGCGCCGCGCGCGGAGCACGTCGTCCTCGAGCAGCGGCGCCTCGGCGCTCCTCGACGGCCGCGCGGTCGAGAAGCGCGCGGTGACGTTCTCCCAGGCCTCGCCCGTCGCCTGCCACGCCGCCGCCCAGGTGGTGAGCTCGATCGAGCCGCCAGGTCCCTGCGCTGCCGCGCCGCCCGCGCCCGCGGCGCCGGCGGCGAGCCGCGCCAGGTGCTCGGGGCGCCAGATCGCGCACGCGACGCGGTACGTCAGCTCGATATCGACGGGCTGCGGCCCGGGGGCGTGCACCTCGACCTCGATCACCGCTTCATAGCGCGGCTGCTCGACCGACCCCTCGCGCAGCCGCGTTGCGGCGCGCCGGGCGTCCTCCTCGGCGCGCGCCCGCGCCGCGCGCGCGTCCGCCGACGCGCCGAGCGCCTCGGCGAGCGCCGCGTGCAGCGCCTCGGCGCCGCCGCGCCACGAGGCGAGGCGCGCGGGCTCGCCGGCGTCCTTCGGGACCTCGCTCATCGCCCGCGCCCACTTCGCGAGCAGCTGGTCGAGGTGGGCCTCGCGGCGCGACGCCCGGTCCCGCGCGCGCTCGGCGGCGCCCGCCCGCAGCGACGCCTCGCGCTCCTCGCGCTCCAGCGCGTCGATCGCCTCGCGGCCGAGCGCCGCCTCCCTGTGCGCCCTCCACCGCACGCGCGCCGCCGTCACCCGGACCGCATCCGCGCCCGCGACGCGCGCCTGCACGGTGCGCTCGTCGACGAACACCGAGACGCCGCCGATCGCGATCCACTGCGCCCCGGCCTCGACCTCGACGCGCGCCGCGCGCACGACCTCGGCGCGATCCTCGAACAGCGTCACCGCGCGCGCCACGCTCGGGCGCGGCGTGCGGGCACCTTCGTGGCCCCCGCTCTCTTCGCTCCCTCCGCCGCTGGCGCTCCGCCCAGCCCGGTCCGAACCGCTCGCATCCGTTGCCATGGTGCGCTCGTTTCCTTTGTTATTCCCGACGGTTACCGCCTACGATCTCGTTCTTGGACGAGAGCACCACGCGGTAGGTGAAGGCGACGGAGGCCTTGCCACCCGGCGCGATCGGGACGCGCCAGCGCAGCCCGCCGCGCACCGGCTCGCCGAGCTCCTCCTGGGTGTACGGCTCGGCCTTTGGCTGTGACGAGAGGAGCTTGATCTCGACGTCCTTGTCGTCCGTCACCGGGATGCGGTCGAGGACCTCGACCTCGACGCCCATGCCGAGCGACGAGGAGAGGTCGATGACGACCGCGTGCTCGACGGCGAGCGAGCCGCCGAGCAGGCCGGCGCTCGACTCGTCCACGCGCGCGTTCCTGGCGACCCGGATCCGCTCCTCGACGCCGAGGCCGGCGCGGAGGAGGCCGCCCCGGTCCACGCGGCCGAGCGCGGACTGCGCCGCGAGGGCGCCGTCGACGAAGATGTCGACCGGCCCCGCGAGCAGCGGGGCGTCGAACGGGTTCTCGACGCGCGCCTCGCGGTAGACCTCGGCGGCCTCGCGGGGCGCGGTCACGAACCGGGGCGCGGCGGGGGCGCGCGCGGCGCCCAGCGCGACGCGGTGGAGCCTGCCGTTCGACGGCACGTCGGCGGCGCTCTCGCCGACGTAGAGGTGGTCGAACTGCCCGCGCGAGTCGCGCGGATCCACGGCCCGGGGCGGGGCGCCGAGGTCCGCGATGTCCTGCTCTGCCCGACGCGCATTGCGCCGCGAGGGCCCGGGCTCGTCGCGCGCGAGCCGGCCGCGCTGGTTGCCCGCGCCGGGGAGGTGCAGCGCGTCGAAGTCGAGCCACTCCTCGACCTGCGCGGGATCGAGCGGCGCCGGGGCGGCCCCGGCGCCCTCCAGCGCCTGCTCGGGAGCGAGCCATTCCTCCTCGAGGCTGGCCTCGACGCTCGCCGCGGAGCCCAGGACGCTCCGGGGGACGGGGGGCGCGCTCGCCTGAGGAGCCGGCGGCGGGGGCGGCGCCCCGTAGCCGCCGCCGAACGACGGGAGCGACAGCCCGCGCGACTTGCGCGCCGGCGCGGCGAGCGGCATCGGCGGGGCGAACGCCATCGGCGCGGCGGCCTGCACCGGGGGCGGCAGCGCGCCCGCGCCGGACGGCGCAGGCGGCGCTGGCCTCTTCAGCGCCGCGAAGGGCTCCGGGCTGGCCAGGCTCCGCGTGGCCTCGTCGCCGTCACGCGCGGGCGGGAGCTTTCCAGGCGCCGCGGTGGTCCGCGCGGCCGGCTCGGGGAGGGCGGCGACGAAGCGGTCGAACCCCTCGAACATGGCGTCGAGCCCCTCCGGCGCGGGGCGGTAGCCGCGGCGCGGGGGGCGCTGCGCGCGGCTGAGCCGCAGCGAGGCGAGCTCCGGGAGCCGCGTGTCCTGCACGAGATCGGCGGTGGCGAGCGCGAGGCGCACGTCCTTCCAGTCCTCGCCGGAGGCCTGCGCGACGAGGGCGTCGAGCTGCAAGGCGACCTCGGTCGCGCCGCGCGAGAACCGCGCCGCGTAGGCGGGCCACCAGCGCGCGGCGAACACGGCGTACTCGAGCCGGAGCGCCGGCTCCCCGGCCGCGCCGCCGCGCTCCGGCGCGAGCCGCACGACCACGTCGAGGCGCGCCGGGTCGCGCTCCTCGACCTCGCCGCTCGTCGCCTGGGCGGCGTCGAGCTGGGCGCAGAGGAGATCCTTCCGGGCGCGCTCGAGCTCCGCGTCGAGCGCGGCGGCGCGGGCGTCGAGCGCGGCGAGCTCGTCCGAGAGCAGGCGGCTCACCGCGAGCGCGTCGCGGATGCGGGCCGCCGGGTCGCCCGGCCGGAAGCGCCGGGCGAGCTCCGGATCGAGCGCGACGGCGCCGAGCTGGTCGCGCCAGAGGCGGAGGTGGTCGCGCTCCGCCGACAGGCGCGCGATCGCGAGCTCGAGCTCGCGGAGCTCGGCGGAGAGCGCCGTCCTCGAGACGGGCGCCGGGGGCACGACGAGCCGCGCGCGCACGCCGATCACGTCGCGCACGTCGCGCACGTCGCGCACGTCGCGCGCGGGCCCGGAGGCCGCCGGGGCGCCTGCGGCGGCGCCGCCCGCGGCGTCGACGAGCGCGCGGAAGCTCCCGGGCTCGGCGAGCGGCGTGATCCCCGGCACCGAGATCTCGACCGCCCCCCGGGGGAGCGGCGCCGCGAGCTCGACGCGGCGGGTGACGATCGCCCCGCGCGCGTACACGACGACCCCCTCGATACGGCTAGCGCACTCGATCTTCTCGGCCGTCATCGCTCGTCCCCTCGCCCGCGAGCACCCCGTGAGAGCGCGACGGTATCACGCCGCGCGTGGGCCCGGATAGCGGGCTATCTCCTCGTGTCGAGGAAGCCGAACCCGGGCAGCGCGTCGATGCCGTAGGCGCGCAGCGCGAGCTCGTCGAGCCTGTCGAAGTCGCGCCGCCGGAAGGAGCTGCGGAGATCGCGCATCAGCTCCTCCGCGACGCTCTCCGGCGGGGGCAGGCGGATCCGCCGCAGGTACTGGGCCTGGAAGCGCAGGTAGCCTCCGCGCATCTTGACCGCATAGGACCACACGAAGAAGAGGGCGACCCTGGAGGCGAGCAGCCCGCCGAGGGCCTCCATGTCCCAGCCCTCCGAGGTGATGAAATAGAGATTGTGGTGCGGATAGAACCTGCCCTCGTCATAGACCACCTCGTTGGAGCCCGCGATGTCGGGGACGAGCAGCTTCGGGGCGGTGGTCAGCCCCGGCGCCACGCGATCGATGGTGCGGAACCAGCCAGCGCCGCCCCGCCGCGCGATGTAGCGCCTCCTGATCTCGGCCTCGTGCGCGTGCAGGTACGCGGAGAGCCTGGGGTACTCCTCGAGATTGACCACCTTGCCGTCGGATCCGAAGGGATTGATGACGAACCGCCTGGCGTCGCGGATGCGGCCGTCCTCGATATCGTGTCGCATGACGATCGGCACGAGGCGATCGCGCTCGATATCCACCTCTTCGCCGACGATGTAGATCCTGTCGTTCCCGGTGGCGACGCCGATGCCGACGCGCGTCCCGCCGACCTCCTCGATCGGCGCGAACCGCGCCTCGAGCGCGCGCAGGGCCTCGAGGTGCTCTGGCGAGCCGAGCACCCACGGGTCGTCGCCCTCGAACCAGGAAGCGTACTCCGACACGGCGACGCCGGAGCCGCGCTCCGCCGCGCCCGCCTCCGCGCGTCCCTCTGCGCGTTGAAGCGCGGCGGACGCGGCCTCGCACTCCTCCGGCGAGGCGGTGCGCAGCGTCGCGACAGGGACGCTCCCCGTCTTGCCGGGCGACACGGCGAATATCGACGGGTAGGCGACGACCTCGGACTCGAAGGGAGACGCGCCGCGCAGCTCGACGTAGCACCGCACCCGGAACCACCTCGACAGCAGCCGGCGGAGCGGCGCGCCATACCGGTTGAGGGTCCACCGGTCGGCGCAGATGAAGGAGAGGACCCCGCCGGGCGCGAGGAGATCGAGGCCGCGCTCGATGAACGCCACGTAGAGATCGGCGCGGTCGTAGAGCGACCTGTACCGGTGTCGATACTCCTCCTGGAGCTCGGGCGAGAGCTGTTCGATCCTGACATAGGGCGGGTTGCCGACCACCGCGTCGAACCGGCGCCCCTGGCTGGTGAGCAGGAAGTCGCCGTGGGCGATCCAGGCCTCCGAGAGGCGCGTCGCGTCGCCGTGCGGCAGCCCGAGCCGCGCGAGGGCGCCGGCGACCGCGAGGCGCGCGCGGTCGACGTGATCTCGCTCGACGTCGTACGACCGGATCGCCGGCTCGATCTCGAGGAGGTCGCGATCGTGGCGGCGCGCCGACTGGATCAGCCGCTCGGCGGCGGGGACCAGGAACGCGCCGTGGCCGCAGGCTGGCTCGAGCAGCGACAGCGACGCGAGATCCCGGTCCGCGGTGTAGCCCGCGAGATCGAGGATGAGATTCACGACGTGGGGTTTGGTCAGCACCACGCCGTGGGCCTCGCCCGACGAGCGCTCGCCGTAATCGTAGGCGCTCTGCGGGAGCATGACCGTCAGATCGAGGGCTGTCTGCATTGGCGCCGCGAGCATGGTAGCCGCGATCGGCGCGCGCGGGCGACGCTCCACGGCCGCGCTCGCCGCGCTCGCCGCGACCGCGCGGCGCGCGAGGCCGCGTCCGGCCGCCTCGCGCCGGGCCTCTTCCCCGCTCGCGCGCCGCCGTTGAGGCGCTTTCTTCTTCTGCTTCTGCGTCTGCTTCTGTGCTCGGGGCGAGGCGCGGATCGCGTTTCAGGAGGCGTCGCCGTCGAATAGGGTAGAGTCGCCACATGGCCTTCCCCGTGTCTGTCCGTCCCGCCAATCGCCTCGCGGCGAGCGTCACCTGTGGAGGCGCCGTGCAACCGCCGGCCGCCGGCCCGGACGCTCGGCCGAGCGAGGGGGGCGCGTGATCCTCGGCATCGGCATCGACGTCTGCGGCATCGGACGCATGGAGGAGGCGCTCGCGCGATGGGGGGAGCGGTTCTGGGAGCGGGTGCTGTCCGAGCCGGAGCGCCGTTCGCTCGCGCACCGCGTGGACCGGGCGACGGCGCTCGCGGGCCGCTTCGCCGCGAAGGAGGCCGTGGTGAAGGCGATGGCCGGCGCGCCGGGCGTCAGCTGGCACCACCTGGAGGTGCGCGGCGCGCCGCGCATGCCGCCGACGATGGCGCTCCACGGCCCGGCGCGCGCGCTCGCCGAGCGCATGGGCGTCCAGCGGGTCCACCTGTCGATCACGCATGATGCAGGCGTGGCGGCGGCGGTGGCTATCCTGGAAGGGGACGGCGAGCGCCGATCTCCGACCGAAGAGGACGAGGACGGCGAGAGCCGATCTCCGACCGAAGAGGACGAGGACGGCGAGAGCCGATCCAGCCTGGACGAAGGGAAAGAGCGCTCGTGATTCCGGTCCTATCGCGCGCGCAGATGCGCGCCTTCGACAAACACGCGATCCACCAGTGCCACGTCCCCGGCGTGGTCCTCATGGAGAACGCCGGCCGCGGCGCCGCCGACGTGATCTCGGCGATCATCGAGGGGCGCAGCGCCGGGCAGCCCGGCGACGCCGCGCACCGCGCGCCGCACCCGCTCGGGTCCGGCCTTTCGCCCGCGCGGGCGTTCTGGCCGGCGACGTTGCCCTCCGGGGCGGGTCTCCGGGGCCGCCCCGGGAGCGTCCCGCCGCCATCGAACGGCCGCCGCGGCGCCGAGGAGGCCCGCGCCGCGCGCATCCGATCGTTCCCGGTGCGGCACGTCCCGAGCCCGGGGCAGCCCGCGACGTACCCCCTCCACGCCCGCGTCGTCGTCGTCTGCGGGGCCGGCAACAACGGCGGCGACGGCTTCGTCGTGGCGCGCCACCTCCTCGCCCGCGGCGCGGAGGTCCAGGTCTTCCTGGCCGCCCGGTCCGAGAAGGTCACCGGCGATAGCCGCATCAACCACGACGCGTACGTGGATCTCGGCGGCGCGCTGACCGAGCTCCCCCCGGGCGCCTCCCTCGCCCCGCTCGAGGTCGCGCTCGCGGGGGCGGACCTCGTCGTCGACGCGATCTTCGGCACGGGCCTCGACCGCCCCATCGAGGGCCACCTCGCCGACGTCATCGGCGTCCTCAACACGGCGACCTGCCTCTGCATCGCGCTCGACGTGCCCTCGGGCCTCGACGCCGACAGCGGCGCGCCGCTCGGCGCCGCGGTGCAGGCCGACGAGACCGTCACCTTCGGCCACCTCAAGATCGGCCTGCTCACGCCCGAGGGCGCGCGGCTCGCGGGCAACGTGCACGTCGTCGATCTCGGGGTCCCGGACCGGCCGATCCTCGCCCAGGTGGGCCACGTCGCGGAGGTCCTCCGCACGGAGACGATCGGCTCGTCGCTGCGCCCGCGCGAGGCGAGCGTCTACAAGCACCAGGCGGGCAACGTGCTCGTCATCGCCGGCTCGTCGGGCAAGCTCGGCGCCGCGCTGCTGACCGCGCGCGCGGCGATGCGGACGGGCGCGGGCCTCGTGACGATCTGCACCTGGGCCGACACCGCGCGCGCGATGGAGTCGCGCGTCGTGGAGCTGATGACGACCTCGATCGATCCGGCCCGCGTCGCGGCGTCGCTCGACGGCGCGCTCGCCGGGCGGCGGGCGGTCGCCATCGGCCCGGGCCTCGGCCTCGACGAGCGGGCGCGGGCCGCGGTGGATCACGTCGTGCTCGGCTGGGACGGCCTGAAGGTCGTCGACGCGGACGCCCTGACGCACTTCGTGGGGCGCCCGGAGGCGCTCGCGACCGCGCGCGGGAGCCTCATCATGACGCCGCACTCCGGCGAGCTCGGGCGGCTCCTGGGCCGGAGCGCCCGGGCCGTCGAGGAGGACCGCTTCGGCGCCGTGCGCGAGGCCGTGGCGCTCACCCGGGCGATCGTCGTGCTCAAGGGGGCGCGCACGATCATCGCGCTCCCGGACGGCCGCATGTTCATCTGCATGGCGGGCAACCCCGCGCTCGCCACCGCCGGCTCGGGCGACGTCCTGACCGGGATGATCGCGGCCCTCCTGTGCTCGATGGATCCCACCGCCGCGGCGAGCGCCGGGGTGCTGATCCACGCGCTCGCCGGCGATGTGTGGCGCGCGCAGACGGGCAGCGATCGGGGGCTGCTCGCGGGCGAGATCGCCGAGCTGGTCCCGGGCCTGATCGCCGCGCTGGCCGCCGGGAGCGACCCGCTCTCGACGTGACGCGAGCGCCTGCTCCGCCGGACGCCCCGCCCGGCGCCCGCTCGGCTGGACGCCTCGCCCGGCGCCCGCGGGGGTGGGGCCGCCGGGCCGGGCGCGCCGCGGGGCGGCTCGCCACCCTGGCGCACCCGCTCTCCCTGCTGTCGATTTGACACGCGCCCGCGTGCCTCCGCCCGCGCCGTTCAGCGCGATCCGCGGCCTTCGCGAGGTCCGCGCGGTGGCACCTGCCTTGCCAGTGCCGGTTACGCAGGAGGTCCCGCCATGCTCGTCCACGCCGCTCATGCCCCCGCCCGGTCCTCGAACCCAGCGCCGCCGCCCGGCGCGACGCGCGCCCTCGGGCGCGGGCCGTCCTTCGGTGTGGCGCGCGCGGCGCGGACGGCGCCGGGAGAGGGCGCGCGGGGAGCGGTCGACGAGCTGCTCCGGGGCCTTGTCGAAATGACACCGGAGCTCTTCGGCCGCGCGCTGCGGCTCTCCCGGACGCCCGCGACGGCCGAGGACCTCGTGCAGGACACGGTGGAGCGCGCGATCCGGTTCGCGGGGAGCTACGAGCCCGGGACCAACCTGCGGGCGTGGGTGCACCAGATCCTCTTCAGCGTCTTCATCACCCGCTGCCGGCGCAGCCGTCGCGAGCGCAACGCCCTCGACGTGCTCGCGACCGACCCGTGCGCGTGGACGGCGCCGGAGCGCTGCGCCGACATGCACGCGCTCTCGCCCGGCGTGCGGCGCGCGCTCGCGACGCTCCCGCCGACCTTCCGTGACACCCTGGTGCTCGTGGACCTCGAGGAGATGTCTTACAAGGACGCAGCGACGCGGCTGGGCGTCCCGGTCGGCACCGTCATGAGCCGCCTGCACCGCGGCCGGAAGCTGCTCGCCGAGGTGCTGCGTGGCGAAGCGCCGGACGGCAAGACCGAGGCGGGGAGCGACGTGAAGGCCGCGGCAGCATGAGCGATCGCGGCGCCGCGCCCGCGCGCTGCGCCTGCTTGCCGCGGTGATCCGCGCCCCCTACCATCGTCGTGCCACCGAGGAAGCGTTCCTCGCCAGGAGGCACCATGGCAACGACCGCGAGAGAGCCTCACGTCGTGATCGTCGGCGGAGGGTTCGGCGGCCTGAACGCGGCAAAGGCGCTCCGCGACGCGCCCGTCCGGGTCACCCTCATCGACAGGACCAATCACCACCTGTTCCAGCCGCTGCTCTATCAGGTGGCGACGGCCAGCCTCTCGCCGGCCGACATCGCGGTCCCGATCCGATCGGTCCTGTCGCGCCAGCGCAACGTCCGGGTCCTGCTCGGCGAGGTGACGGGCGTGGACCTCGCCGGCCGGCGCGTCACCGTCGACGGCGACCCGCTGGACTACGACTTCCTGATCCTCGCGGTCGGCGCGACGAACAACTACTTTGGCCACGAGGAGTGGGCCCGGTTCGCGCCGGCGCTCAAGAACCTCGACGAGGCGCTCACCATCCGCGAGCGCATGCTGCTCGCCTTCGAGGCCGCCGAGCGCGAGGAGGACCCCGCTGCGCGGCGGCGGCTGCTCACGTTCGTCGTCATCGGCGGCGGCGCCACGGGCGTCGAGATGGCCGGCGCCTTCGCCGAGCTCGCGCGCTACATCCTCGCGCGCGACTTCCGCTCCCTCGAGCCTTCGCTCTCGCGGGTGCTGCTCGTCGAGATCGGCGCCCGCATCCTCCAGGCCTTCCCGGAGAGCCTCTCGGCGAGCGCCGAGGAGCAGCTCACGTCCCTCGGGGTCGAGATCATCAAGGGGCGCCGCTTCCGCAGCATCGACGAGCACGGCGTGCAGTTCGAGGACGGCGAGCGCCTCCCCGCCGCGACCGTCATCTGGGCCGCGGGGGTCCGCGGCACCCCGCTCGCGCGCGCGCTCGGCGTCGAGCTCGATCGCGTCGGCCGCGTGAAGATCGGGCCGGACTGCTCCCTCCCCGGGCACCCGAGCGTCTTCGCGATCGGCGACATGGCCACGCTCCGCGACCGGAACGGCGTCGACGTGCCCGGCCTCAGCCCTGCCGCGATCCAGGAGGGGCGCTTCGTCGCGCGCTGCATCCTCGATGATCTCGAGGGCCGCCCGCGCGGGCAGTTCGCCTACCTCGACAAGGGGACGATGGCGACCATCGGCCGCTCGCGCGCCATCGCGAAGGTCGGGCGCCTGCAGATGTCGGGCACGCTCGCGTGGCTCGCCTGGCTGGCCGTCCACGTGCTGTTCCTTATCGGCTTCAGGAACCGCTTCACCGTCATGTTCGCGTGGATGTGGCAGTACATCACCTTCAAGCGCGGCGCCCGCCTCATCACGGGCCATACCTCGCCGGTGCTCCTGGCGGCGCCCGTGCCTTCGGTGCGTCGCCCGTCGCCCGCGCGCCCGGTCGCGGAGGCGGTCTCCGGCGGCCCCTGAGCGCGCCCTTCCCCCCGCTCGCTTGACGCGCGCCCTCCACCATGGCGGATACGCGTCCAGTGAAGGCACGCAGAGCCCAGACCCCCGCGCGATCGGCGGCCGCCGAGCCGCCGTCTCCACCCGCGCCCCCGGCGAGCGAGCCTGGCGGGGACGACCCGGCGTTCGACGACGCGTCGGACCTCACGCCGGTCGTCGCCTCCAACCTGAAGCGGTTCCGGGCCGAGCGGGGCCTGTCGCTCGAGCGCCTGGCGAAGGCGTCCGGGGTGAGCCGGGCGATGCTGGGGCAGATCGAGCTGGGCCAGAGCACGCCGACCATCAACGTCCTCTGGAAGATCGCGCGCGCCCTCGGGGTCCCCTTCTCGGCGCTGATGAGCCAGGCGACCTCGCCCGTCACGACCGTCATGCAGGCCTCGCATGCGCGCATCCTGCGCTCGCGCAACGGCGACTTCTCTTCCCGGGCGCTCTTCCCGATGGACCGGCCGCGCAACGTGGAGTTCTACGAGCTCCGCCTCGCGCCGCGCTCGGTCGAGCACGCCGACGCGCACGCCCCGGGCACCGCGGAGAACCTGATCGTCACCGAGGGCTCGGTGGAGATCACCGTGGCCGGCGAGCGGCGCCTGCTCGAGACCGGCGACGCCATCCTGTTCGAGGCCGACAGCCCGCACAGCTACCGCAACCCGGGCAGCGTCGAGGCCGTCATGTACCTCGTCATGACCTACGGCTCGCGCGGGTAGGCAACCCCGCCCCATTTCCGGACCCCACCGGCCTCGTGTCCCTCCGGTATCCAAGACATGTCCTCCGTTATTTTGGCAGATCTCCCTTGCGTCCTCTGCTTTAGCGTGAGATATGTCCGTTATAGCGGCGGTCACCCGCTGCGAGGAGCAAGGAGGCGGAGCGATGCGGATCACCTGGATTGGTGGGTTGGATCGCAACCAGGCTCAGCTGGAGCGGATGGCGCTGCAGGCGGGGCACCATCTGGAGTTTCACACGGGCAACACGGGCGGCCGCGGGGCGGCCGAGCTGCGGGCGGCCATCGAGCGGGCCGATCTCGTGATCGTGCTGACCGACGTGAACAGCCACGGCGGCGTGCTCCTCGCCAAGAAGCTCTGCCAGAAGCTCGGCCGCGCGGCGTTCATGGCCCGGCGCTGCGGCGCCTCGCGGTTCCAGCAGCTGCTCGACGCGCTGGCGCAGCGGGAATCGCGTTATCTCGCCACTGGCTAAGGGAGTAGGGACGATCGATGCGATGCTTGATGACGATGCTTTGTTGTGCGCTGGCGCTGGCGCTCCCGGCGTGCTCGAAGGGCGACGCGGCCGGCGCCTCGAAGTCGGGGTCGGTGCAGATACTGAACGTCTCGTACGACCCCACGCGCGAGCTCTATGAAGAGGTGAACGCCGCCTTCGCGAAGCGCTGGAAGGAGCAGAGCGGACAGGACATCACCGTCAAGCAATCGCACGGCGGCTCGGGCAAGCAGGGCCGGTCGGTGATCGACGGGCTCGAGGCGGACGTGGTCACGCTCGCGCTCGCCTACGACGTCGATGCGGTCGCGTCCGCCGGGCTGATCAAGGAGGGATGGCAAGCGCGCCTCAAGGACAACAGCGCTCCTTACACGTCGACCATTGTCTTCCTGGTGCGCAAGGGCAACCCCAAGGGCATCAAGGACTGGGACGATCTCGTGAAGGAGGGCGTGGCGGTCATCACCCCGAACCCGAAGACCTCCGGCGGGGCGCGGTGGAACTACCTCGCGGCGTGGGGGTACGAGCTGAAGCGGGCGGGCGGCGACGAGGCGAAGGCGAAGGATTTCGTCGGCCGACTCTTCAAGAACGTACCCGTCCTCGACACGGGGGCGCGCGGCTCGACAACGACGTTCGTCGAGCGTGGGCTCGGCGACGTCCTGATCGCCTGGGAGAACGAGGCGCTGCTCGCGGTGAAGCAGAGCGGTAAGGACAAGTTCGAGGTGATCGTGCCGTCGATCAGCATCCTCGCCGAGCCGCCTGTCGCGGTGGTCGACAAGGTGGTCGACAGGCGCGGGACGAGGGCGGCGGCGGAGGCGTACCTCGCCTTCCTCTCCACGGAGGACGGCCAGCGCATCGCGGTGAAGCACTTCTACCGCCCGCGCAACCCGGCGATCCTCGCGGCGGCCGAGTCGGAGGGTGTCTTCCAGAAGGTCGCGCTCTTCTCGATTGACGAGGTCTTCGGCGGGTGGCAAAAAGCCCAGAAGGCGCACTTCTCCGACGGCGGCGTCTTC
The DNA here is from genome assembly GCF_052075895.1 of Sorangium sp. KYC3313. Classification (NCBI taxonomy): domain Bacteria; kingdom Pseudomonadati; phylum Myxococcota; order Polyangiales; family Polyangiaceae; genus Sorangium; species Sorangium sp. KYC3313. The sequence goes on along the minus strand of NZ_CP197255.1, from coordinate 12,325,147 downwards.
GACCAGATCTACCAGGCCGGTAAGTAGACTTCGTGGCTCTTCTCTGGCGGCGACAGAGCGTTCTGCCCGGCTTCGGGCTGGCGATGGGGATTACGGTAACGTACCTGTCGCTGCTCGTGCTCGTCCCGCTGTCGATGATCTTCCTCAAGACGGCGACGCTCCAGCCCGCCGAGATCTGGGCGGTGGTGACCTCGCCGCGCGCCGTCGCCTCGTTGAAGATGAGCTTTGCCGCGTCGCTCATCGCGGCGGGCATCAACGCGGTCTTCGGCGTCCTCGTGGCGTGGGTGCTCGTGCGCTACAGCTTCCCGGGCAAGTCGATCGTCGACGCGCTCGTCGATCTGCCCTTCGCGCTCCCGACGGCGGTCGGCGGCATCGCGCTCACGGCCATCTATGCGCAGCAGGGGTGGGTCGGCCGGTTCCTGTACCCGCTCGGGATCCAGAGCGCGTTCAGCCGCCTGGGCGTCGTCATCGCGCTCACCTTCGTGGGGCTCCCGTTCGTCGTGCGGACCGTCCAGCCGGTGATGGAGGAGCTCGAGGCCGACCAGGAAGAGGCGGCGGCGTCGCTCGGCGCGGGCCGCTTCGAGATCTTCCGTCGCATCCTCCTGCCCGCGCTCTGGCCATCGATCCTCACGGGGTTCGCGATGTCGTTCGCGAGGGCGTTCGGCGAGTACGGGTCGGTCGTGTTCATCTCCGGGAACATGCCCTTCAAGACGGAGATCGCGCCGCTCGTCATCATGACCAAGCTCGAGCAGTACGACTACGCGGGCGCGACGGCGCTCGCGCTCGTGATGCTGCTCTGCTCCTTCGTGCTCCTCTTCCTGATCAACCGACTCCAGTCCTGGAGCGGCGCGCGCGGGTCGTCGCGGAGCGCTGTCGAAGCGCCCCAGCCCGCGCCCGAGCGGCCCGCGGGGACCAGAGCGCCCGGGGTCGCGCCGTAGTGGCTGGCGCGGCCGGCAAGCTGCGGGTCAGGTCGCGCGGGGCGGTGCGCGGCGCGACGTCCGAGCCCCCGCTGGTGCGCTGGGCGCTGACGGCGGGGGCGCTCGCGTTCCTCGGGTTCTTCCTCTTCCTGCCGGTCGTGGCGGTGTTCATCGAGGCGTTGAAGGACGGCCTCGCGGGGTACTGGCGGGCGATCACCGCGCCGGACGCCATCGCCGCCATCGAGCTGACGCTCACGACCGCGGTCGTCGCCGTGCCGCTCAACCTCGTCTTCGGCGTGGCCGCGGCCTGGGCGATCGCGCGCTTCGAGTTCACGGGGAAGAGCCTCCTCGTCACGCTCATCGATCTGCCGTTCGCGGTCTCGCCGGTGATCTCCGGCATGATCTTCGTCCTGCTCTTCGGGGCGCAAGGGGTGTTCGGCCCCTGGCTCATCGAGCACGACCTCCGGGTCATCTTCGATCGTCCGGGGATCATCCTCGCGACGACGTTCGTGACGTTCCCGTTCGTCGCGCGCGAGCTCATCCCGTTCCTGGAGAGCCAGGGGGCCGACGAGGAGCACGCGGCGCTGTCGCTCGGCGCGAGCGGGTGGAGCATGTTCTTCCGCATCACCCTCCCCAACGCGAAGTGGGGCCTGCTCTACGGCGTGGTGCTCTGCAACGCGCGGGCGATGGGCGAGTTCGGCGCGGTGTCGGTCGTCTCGGGGCATATCCGGGGGCAGACCAACACCATGCCGCTGCACGTCGAGGTGCTCTACAACGAGTTCCACTTCTCGGCGGCGTTCGCGGTCGCCTCGTTGCTCGTCCTGCTCGCGCTCCTGACGCTCGTGGCGAAGCGCCTTATCGAGCACCGGGCGCAGCGAGACGCCGCTCCGGAGATCGACCCGGCGGCGAAGGCCGGCGCGGGGTGACGCGCGCGCTCCGTCGCGCGCGACGGAGCGAGGGCCGCTGGAGGGCTCGACACGAGCGGTACGAGAGGGAGCGCCGGGGACACGGCGCTTCCCTGGAATCGCCGTCGCGCGGGAGAACGGATGGCCCGTGGAGAACAGCGGATCTCGGCGCTTCGCCGCGGGTGAGCGCCGCGGGAGGTGCGCTGTCGGGGCGCGCCCAACTTGCGATTGGCCCCCGGCGCTCCAGGTTCGAGGGAGGGGTCACCATGCGGTTCTTGGAAGCGATTGGGCGTGTGATCGGGGTAGCGCTGTCTCCCATCGCCTTTGGGGGCAGCTTCATCCGGAGAGCGAGGCTGTTCCATCCCGACGGCGTGGTCTACTGCGCGGGGGTGAAGGCGCTCGCGGTGGAGGGCGAGGTCGGCCCGCTGGCGCAACGGCTGGCGGGGCCGGCGCTCGTGCGGCTCTCGGGCGGGATATGGCGATGGCGGGGCGGCAAGGGCGAGCGCCGTCCGGACGTGCTGGGGGTCGCGGTGCGCTTCCGGACCAGCGAAGAGGTGACGCCGGCCGCGAGCGCCGGCGATCAGGACCTCATCTTCGTGAGCGCGCGCCGACTCTTGCTGCTCCCGTTCGCCGTCTTCACGACGAAGAGGCACGACTTCCTGGACAACGACTACTACGCGCTGGCGCGGTTCGACGTGGCCGGCTTCGGTCGCGCGGAGTTCCGCCTGGTGCCGCTGCGCGCGGCGGTGGTGAAAGGCAACCGCGTGGAGAAGCTGGAGCGCGCCGCTGCGGCGGGGCTCGCGCTGCTGCGCCTCGAGGTGAGGCGAGCGGGCTCGCGCGCGCGGTGGATGGCAGTGGCCGATATGGAGCTGTACGAGCCGGTGGACATCGACCAGCGCGCCCTCCGCTTCAACCCGTTCCAGACGGGGAAGGGGATCGTGCCGCGCGGGCTGCTCCAGGCGACGCGGCGGGCGGTCTACACGGCCAGCTACCTCGGGCGAGCCCTGGGGGGGCGGGAGAGGGTGCCGCGCGCGGGAAGGCCACGGCGCGGCGGGCGCGAACAGTAAGCGGCGCGGGTGTTCCGGAGGGCTGCGGAGGGGAGGTGCCGGAGCCCCCTCCGCCGGCTCCAGGATCGGGACGGGAGGGAACTGGAAGCCGGAACGACGACGGGGAACGACGGCGGGGAACGACGACGGAACGAGCGCGCTGGAGCGCCGGCTGAAGGGGCGGCTCGGCCGCGTGAAGGTAGACGGGGTATCAAAGGCGTTGACAGCAGGGCAGAGATGAGGCATGACCTCCCGCCGCTTCGAACAGTCGGTGAGGTAGCCAAGTGGTTAGGCAACGGTTTGCAAAACCGTTATACGCGGGTTCGAATCCCGTCCTCACCTCCGCAACGACGACAGTCCGGTCCGAGCGTTGACCGAGATGCCGCGGCCTCACGAGGCGAGCGCGGTGCGCCGGCGAAGCTGACGGGCGCTTGCCAGCGCGCCGGCATCGTCGACGTGAGCCGGAGCGGTACGGTCGTCGCAACGGCGCTCGCGTCCTCGCCTCAGCGAGGAGCGAACCAGGTGTAGCCGTAGTCGAAGCAGAGCTCCTCGTCCGCGTGGATGTCGTGGAGCGCGATGGCAGCCATCGAGTCCGGCACCGGACCGTCATTCATGACGTTGGGTGTCGCCGAGTGGTTGTAGAGCGCGAGCAGCCCCCACGCATACGCCTTCTGCCGCTCCGGCTCCTCCCCCCACGTGAACACGTGATGGAGAGCCTGTCCGTCGCGGTGGTCCTCGGTCTTCAGATCCGAGGCGTGGAAGCAGCCGACAGCGCCCCACTCTCGGATCACAGCCACGCTCCAGCAGGATACGCGGTGCCACGTGCGGTCCGGAGCTCGCGCTCGAGCAGAGCGGCGAGAGAGGGGCGCCCGGCGAGCGGGATGGCGGCGTTCCCGGGCCAGGAGGGCGCCGTGAAAGAGGTGTTCCTCGAGGGCACCGAGCCGACCGGCGTCGCGGTGCCGGACCCGGCCGCGATCGGGCAGGGGATCCTGGACCTCTTCAAGACGCAGTGACCGTCGCGAGGCGCCCCGGCTTCTTCGGCGCCCCGCGCCGCGGCCTCCAGCTCGGGCTGGCCGGGCGCGCGGCGCCCTGGCGATCCTCGCCGCACGACGCCGGCCCCACGCGGCGCCGCCGCGCGCTATGTTCCGGCCCGCCCGCATGAAGTGGTCGCCGATCCTCGCCGCCCTGCTCCTGCTCGCGGCCGCGTGCAAGAAGCCCGACCCCGCCGAGGAGGCGGTCGCGCTCTCGCCGCAGGCCGCGAAGGGCAAGGCCCTGTTCTCCACCCTCTGCGCGGCGTGCCACGCCCCCAGCGCCAAGCTGGTCGGCCCTCCGCTCAGCGAGATCGCAGGGCTCTACAGGACCGATCCCGCGGGCATCGTCCGCTGGGCCGTGACCCCGGGGCGCAAGCGCGCCGACGTCCCCCCGATGCCCAGCTTCCGCGGCGTCCGGGAGTCGGATCTCGCCGACATCGCGCAGTACATCATCGAGGCCGGCACCGCGGCCGGAAAGCAAGGTCCATGATCTATTCGTTCGTCCTCGTCGCGCACTCGTGGCTGCGCTGGGTCGTCCTGCTGCTCGGGCTCCTGGCGCTCGCGCGGTCGGTCCGCGGCTGGGCCCAGCGGGGGCCCTGGACGGCGGCGGATCGCAAGGTCGGCGCGGCGTTCGTCGGTTCGCTCGACGCCCAGCTCCTCCTCGGCGTCTTGCTCTACACCGCGCTCAGCCCGCTCAGGCCCACGTCGCTGGCCGCGCTGAAGGCCGCCATGCCCATCGCGGCGCTGCGCTTCTTCGCCGTCGAGCACATCTTCGGCATGATCGTGGCGGTGGCGGTCGCCCACGTCGCCTGGGCCCGGGCGAAGCGAGCCCCGGACCCCACCGCGCAGCACCGGCGCCTGGCGCTCGGCGTCCTCGTCACGCTGCTCGTCATCCTCGCCGCCATCCCCTGGCCCTCCATGGCGTACGGTCGCCCGCTCTTCCGGCTGCCCTGAAAGGCCGTCCGCCGTCGCCGGCGCGTCCCCGGGGCAGCAGCCCGGGGCGGCCGGCTACGCGACGTCCTCCCGGCTCATCCGGAGCAGCCACAGCGGGGCCAGCGCCTGCGACAGGCTCCGCACCAGCGACGACTCGGCGTACCCCATCACGTAGTCCTCGATCTCGATCGGCGCGGTCGCACCCGGGCGGCGCGGCGGGTCGAACCGGACCCGCCGCACCACCGGGAGGAGCTCGGCCGGGTTCGGCGGGAGCGCGCGCCCGCGCCGCGCCGCCTCGTCGAACGCCGCCTGCAGGTCGAGGTGCTCCCGGACCGCGCCCGCCGGCGAGAGGCCCGGCCGGGCCGGCAGGACGCGCACCCGCACCACCTCGGGGCCGCGCGAGAGCGACGTCCAGACGTGCGCGCCCGTCTCGAGCTCGAAGAAGTCCATCACGCACAGGCCCACGACGCTCAGGACGAGGAGCTCCGCCCCGCGCCCGGGGGCGGTGAGCATCGCCTCGAGCCCCGCCGCCCCGCGGCCCTGCTCGACCACGCGCGCGCGCCCGTCGCCGTCGGACGCGCTGCCGAGCGGCGCGCACGCCCACCCCTCCACCTCGCCCCCCGCCTCGCCGTAGGCGCGCGCGAGCGCCTCGAAGAGCCCCTCCTCGGGCTCGTCGCGCGCGCCGGCCGGCCTCTCGTCGAAGCGCGCCGCGCGGAGCAGCTCGATCAGGACCGCGTGCTGGCCCGGCTCGTCCACCTTCCGGAGCGCGCGCCGGAGCGCGTGGCCCTCCGCGATGCACTCCAGGACCTCCTGCTTCGCCGGCCGGCGCAGCGGGCCCGGCAGCTGGCGCCGGTGGAACAGGCGCACCCGGGAGCGGCTCCACTCGTCCTCGACCGTCACGTAGCCGAACCGCCGCACCTCCAGGTCGAGGTGCTGCTGCTCGTCGTCGTCGCCGCTCCGCCGCCGGACGAGGTCGATCCGCTCGCGGAACGCCCGGATCGCGCCGCGCATGGCGTCGAGGTTGTAGATCGCCTCCGCGTGCTCGTGCGCCTCGGGCCCCTCCGCGGCGGTCCGGCCGTGCTCCGCGAGGTGGTAGCGGATCCGCTCGGAGAGGCGCGCGAGGCCGTCGCTCCGATCGAGCGCGTCGACGAACTCGAGCAGCGGCGAGAGCTCCGCCGTGAGCGCGCCGAGCGGCCTCGCCATGAGCGGCGCGAGGGCCCACGCCGCGGCCGCGGGCTCGGCCTCCGCGAGCGCCTCGCGGTGCAGCGCAAACGCGGGTGACGCGGGTGACGCGGGTGACCCGGGTGACGCGGCGCCCTCGCCCGCCGCGGCGGCGCCCTCGCCGCGCGCGGTCGTGAAGATGCGGATCACCTGCATCGCGGCGGGCGCGCCGCGGGTGAGCGCGTCGCTCAGCAGCGATCCGATCTCGTCCTCGATGAACCGCTTCACCGAGCGGGCGCCGTCCTCGGCCACGAACGCCTCGCGCGCGATCCGCTCGGCCACGCCGGCGCCCCGGCGCACGAAGACGCTCCGCTCGGCGAGCCCGCGCCGGCCGAGCAGCCGGTCGAGCTCCTTCTCGGCTACCCGTACCGCCACCTCGGGCGTCAGCGGCCGGAACGGCACGACGCGATCGATCCGGTTGAACAGCTCCGGCGGGAAGAAGTCGCGCACCGCCCGCGCGACCTCCTGGGCCGACTCCTCTGCGATCGCGAGCGCCCGCGCCTCCGACAGCCCCGCGCCGCCGAAGCCGACCAGCGCCCGCGACCGCGCGCCCAGGTTGGACGTCATCACCACCACCGCGTGGTGGAAGTGCGCGGGCCTCGCCGCCGCGTCCGTGAGCCGCCCGTCCTCGAAGAGCTGGAGCAAGAGGCCGTGCACCGACGGGTGCGCCTTCTCGATCTCGTCGAGCAGCACCAGCGAGAACGGCTGCTCCCGCACCCGCTGCGTCAGGAGCCCGTCGGGCGCGTAGCGATCGCCGACGAGCCGCGCCGGCGCGTCCGGGCCGCTCTGCTCGCTCATGTCGAAGCGGAGCAGGCGCGACGCGCTGCCGTAGATGAGCTCCGCCATGCACCTGGCGAGCTCGGTCTTGCCGGTCCCCGTCGGCCCGGTGAAGAGGTACACGCCGTACGGGCGCCGAGGATCCACGAGGCCCGCCTTGATGCGCGCCACGAGGTCCGCCGTCGCGCGCACGGCCTCCGGCTGGCCGATCACCCGCCGGCCGAGCTGGTCCTCCAGCGCGCCGGCGTCGAGCGGCTCGTCGCCACCGAGGAGGAGCCGCGGCACGCCGGTCTTCTGCGACAGGAGCCGCAGCACGTCCTGCGAGCCGACCGGCCGCGGCGCGTGGCCGCGCGCCGGCCCCGGCTCCCCGGAGGGCGAGGGCGTCACGCCCGCGCGGACGACCTCGCGCAGGAGGTCGACGGCCTTGCCCGGCAGCGCCTGCGCCGAGAGGAGCGAGCCGCCGAGGTCGAGGATCGTCCGCAGCACGTACGGGCTCACGCGGGCGGCGTGGCGCTGCTCGAGCGCGCGGACCTCCCGCACCATGAGGCGGAACGTCTCGGAGGGCGTCGCCTCGGGGAGGAAGAGCGGCGTGAACAGGGCCGCGAACGACGGGGACTCCTGCTCGAGGAGGCGGAACGCCTCGGGGGAGCACTCGCCGACCATCACGATCTCGCGGCGGGAGAGCGGGCCGCGGAAGAAATCGGCGAGCGAGCGCTCGCTCTCGCGCGACCTGCCGATCCGGCCGAAGTGGTGGAGGTCGTCGATCACGAGGATCGCGCCGCGGCTGCGCGCGTCCTCGACGAGCTCGACGCACCGCTTCTCCCAGTCGCCGAGGTGGCTCATTCCGGCGATGAGCCTGCGGCCGCTCACGGCGACGACGTCGCGGACGCGGTCGAGGTTCTTGTGCGCGCCGTACCCGTCGGCCGCGAGGAGGTCGAGCACCGCCCGGTGGATCAGGGTCGTCTTGCCGCACCCCGGCGGGCCGACGACGACGACCGGCTGCGCCCTGCCCGCGCCGAGCAGCAGCGCGAGCTGCTCCCGCTGCGGCGATCGCGGCACGCCCGCGTCGAGGTTGCCCTGGGCCGCGCGCTGCGTGAGGCTCACGCCGAGGCTCGGCAGGACCTTGAGGCCCCGGCGCTTCTTCCAGCGGAACGCCGGATCGGCGCCGGTGTCGTCGTCGCCCGGTCGATCCGGCAGATCGGCGAGCGCCGAGCGCGGGGCGCACGAGAACGACAGCGCCGTGATGCGCTCCTTGCCCCGGCTCCAGAGCCGCGCGATCTCGTCGTCGTCGAGCGCGGCCCACGCGACCTGGAACAGCGCGCGGAGCTGCTCGTCCAGCGGGAGATCCTCGCGGATCGGCGCGGCCTCGCCCTGGCGGGCGGGGTGGTAGGCGAAGACGACGCGCTCCTGCTCCGAGGCCCAGCGCGGCTCGAGCACGACGGGACAGAGCCCGCTCACCTTGCGCCGCTCGGCGGCGCCGGAGAGCGTGAGCTCGAGGCGCACCTTCTCGAGCCGGATGCCGCGGGGGAACTCGAAGCGCGCGAGCTCGGTCGCGCGCGCCTTCTCGAAGACGGGCCTGAGCTCGTCGGTGAGCAGGCGCCGGACGCGCTCCGCGTGCCGCCCCTCCCGCGAGCGCGTGCTCGGGCCGAGGCCGAGCGTCACGCACTCGACGTTCGTCGTCCGCCGTTCGAAGAGCGGGATCGTGAAGTGCACGGCCTCAGGGTAGTGGCTCTGCCAGGTCAGGCGTCGGGCAAATCATCCAGCGCCGGGCCGTCCCCGCCCGCGCTGAAGTACGCGCTCCGATCCAGCCCGCTCCCCTCGTCCTCGAGCAGGAGCAGGTGCGTCAGCGCGACCTCGTCGAGCCGCTCCCAGTACCACGCCGGATCCATCGCGATCCGCGCCCTGCGCCCCGCGATCAGCGCCGCGCCCTCGACCTCGTCGAGCTCGCGCGCGGCGGCCCCGCGCCGCCGCGCCGCGGCCGAGCCCGCGGGCGGCGGGGCGAGCGACCGGTGATCCCACTGGTCCTCGGCGATGTCGGCCGCGTGCGCGGCGAAGTGCACGAACACGTGCAGCCGGCCGTCCTTTGACGCCTCGCCCGCCTCGCCCGCCTCGCCCGCGTCCCGCTTGCGCGCGACCACCCGGTGGAGCCCCCGCTCCAGCGAGAGGAACGCCCCGGCGTACGCGCCGGTGCAGCGGAGGAGCATGCTCCGGAACCCGCGCTTCGGCTCGTCGAGCGCGTCCAGCACGTCGCCCGGAGCGCGCGGCGGGCCCCACCGCCGGCTCGCGGGCCACGCGCCGTCGCCGGGCCCGGCCCGGTCGCCGTCGATGTGCAGCGTCGCGCCCCACCCGCGCCGCGGGAGCTCCCTGAGGAGCGGCGCGAGCCACCGCTCGAACGCCCCCGCGTCGAGCTCCTCCAGGATCAGCGTGATCGCGTCGCGCCGCGACTCGGTCGCGACGAGCGCGCGGGGCAGCACCTTGCGCACGCCCTCCCACGCCGCGCGCGCCTCGCCCGCGAGCCCGCGCACCTCCTCGCCCTCGAGCAGCGCCATCAGGGCGAGCTCCTCGACGCCGTGCATCTCCTCCTGCGCGCGCTCGAGCTGCCCCCAGAGCTCGCTCAGCCGGTGGTGCTCGGCCTGCAGCGCCGCGGCGTCGATCTCCTTCCGCCGATCGCGCGACGGCCCGCTCGCGAGGCTCAGCTGCGTCAGCAGGAAGTCGATCTGCTCCTTCAGCTGTTCGAGCGGCCCGAGGCCCATCCACCGGTCCACCTCGCGCCGGAGCTCGCCGACCTGCTCGACGCCGAACGCCTGCTGCGCGGCCTTCGCCGCGCGCCGCCGCCGCGCCACGAGGCGGAGCGCTGGCGTCTCGGCGCGGGCGACCACGGCGCCGTCGGCGGGCGCCGTCGCTTCAGGCTCGCCCGCCTCGGTCACCCACACCGTGAGATCCCGCGCGTCGCCCCCGAGCCTCGCGAGCAGCCGCGCGAGCGGCGCAGCGAGGTGCTCCTCGACGTGGCGCCGCAGCGCCCGCGCCCCGTACGCCGGCGCGTGGCCGTCCTCGGCGAGCCGCGCGAGCGCCCGCTCCGACACCTCGAGCGCGACGCCCGCCTCGGACAGCCCGCGGCGCTGGGCGAGGCGCCGCGCCGTGAGGCGCGCGACCTCGGCGAGCTCCGCCCGGGTCAGCGCCCGGAACGGCACCACGCGATCGATGCGGTTCACGAACTCCTGCCGGAACGCGCCAGCGACGACGCGCTGGTAGTGCGCCTCGTCCAGCGCGGCCTGATCCTCCGGCCGCTCCGCGCCTCGCTCGCCGGCGAACCCCGCCCGCGCGCGCCGCTCCGCCGCGCCGAGGTTCGACGTCATGATCACGATCGCGTTGTGGAAGTACGCCGTCCTGCCGCGCGCGTCGGACAGGCGCCCCTCGCCGAGCACCTGCAGCAGGAGATCGAACACGGCCCGGTGGGCCTTCTCGATCTCGTCGAGCAGGAGCACGCAGAACGGCTGCTCGCGCACGCGCTGCGTGAGCAGCCCGCCCGCGCCGTCGGTCCCGCGGATCAGGCGATCGGCCGCGCCCTCGCTCGAGAACTCGCTCATGTCGAACCGCGAGAGCCGCTCGGGCGAGCCGAAGAGCAGCCCGGCGAGCGCGCGGGCGAGCTCGGTCTTGCCGACGCCCGTCGGCCCCACGAAGAGGAACGCCGCGAGCGGCTTGTCCGGCGGCGAGAGCCCCGCCTTCACCACGGCGATCGTCTCGGCGAGCGCGCGCACCGCGCGCTCCTGCCCGACCACGCTCGCGCCGAGGTCGCGCGCCACGCGGTCGACGCGGAGCGGGAGATCGTCGCGCAGCAGGAACGCCGGCATCCCCGTGCGCATCGAGAACAGCTCGCGGAGATCGCTCCGCCCGAGCGTGACCGGCTCCCCCTGCGCGGTCCGCTCCCGCTCGTGCACGGCGCGCAGGTCCTCGTAGAGGCGGACCGCCTTGCCCGGGAAGGCGCTGTAGGGCAGGTAGCGCTCCGCGAGATCGACGAGCGCCGTCAGCGCGTCGCCCGCGACCGCGGGGCGGTGCGGCTCGACGCGGCCGTCGCGCTCGGCGCGCGCGGCGAGCGCCTTCCGGGTATCGGCGGCCGAGAGCGGATCGATCCGGACGCGGCTCAGGCCCGCGAAGAAGGCCCAGTGCCGCCCCTCGAGCGCGTCGAGCCGGTCGTCCCGGAGCTCGCACAGGACGCGCACCCGCCCCTCGTCGAGGTAGGGCCGCATCGCGCCGGCCAGGTCCACGTGCCCCCCGTCGACGCGCTCGGCCAGGAGATCGTCGAGGTTCTCGAAGTAGAGCACCGCGTCGAGCGCGGCGGCGGCCTCCATCACGCCGTGGATGCGCTCCTGCCACTGCCCGAGCCCGCTCATGCCCGCGATGAGCTGCGCGCCCGACGTCGCGTAGACGAGCCGCGTCTGGCGGGCGACGTACGCCAGCGCGAGCGCGGTCTTCCCGGCGTGCTCCGGGCCCACGAGCAGCACGCCGAGGCGCTCCTCGCCGTCGAGCAGCGCCGCGAGGCGCGCGAGCTCCGCGTCGCGGCAGGTGAGCGGCGGCGTCGCGAGCGGGCTCCGCTGCGCCGCCACGTGGAGCGGCGTCGCCACCGCGACGAGCGTCTCGACGGCCTTCTTCCGCAGCGCGCGCTCCACGATCGAGGCGCCGCGCGGCCCGTGCCCGCCCGCACGCTCGGGCTCGGGCAGCGGCGCGTGGAGCACCTCCAGGCGGTGCGCGCTCCCGGGCAGGAGCCCCAGGTGCTCCCACGTCGACAGGACCTGCGACGCGAGCAGCCGGCGCACCTCGTGCCGGATCGCCGCCTCGATCGGCTCGCCCGCCTCCACGTAGAACGCGTGCCCGAGGCTCGGGACGAGCACCCACGCGTCGCGATCCCCTCGCTCCGCCGCCGGCGTCTCCGCCTGCCCGCGCGCGTCCAGCTCGCCGGCCGGCACGACGACGCAGGGGAAGCTCACCGGCACCTCGTTCCGCAGCTTGCGCGGCAGGTCGTCGCGCGGGACGGGGACGCTCACGGAGAGGAGCCCCGTCCCTTGCGGGAATGAGAGCCGGGAGACCGCCTCGGGCCGGGCGCGCGCGGCGTGCTCGCGCAGGAAGAGCTGCTGCTCGACGAGGACCTCCTCGTCGCGGCCGAAGCTCGCGATGTCCGCCGCCGCGACGGGGAAGGCGAGGCACGCGCCGTCGAAGCGCTCGCGCACGAAGACGAGCGCCCTCGCGGTGCGCCCCTCGCTCGCGTCGCGAGCCCCTTCCGCGGACGCGCCCGCTCCGTCCTCGGGAGCGGGCGCGGATCGCCCGTCGTCGCTGGAGCTCGTGCTCATCCGGGAGGGCGGAGCAGAGCCGATCCGCCCTCCCGGCGCAATCAGGTGATCAGCGTGATCCGCGTGATTCGCGTGATCCGCTCACGTCGGGTCGGCCTTGGGCGTGGTCGGCCCGCTCGGGGGCAGCTCGGGCTGCTTGATGTAGTCGGTCGGGAGATCGCCGGTGAGCGACTTGAGGAACGCGACGATCGCCTTCACCTCTTCGGGCTTGGCCTCCACGCCGAGCTGGTGCCACGCCATCTTGGTCACGGTCTCGTCGAGCGTCGCGATCGAGCCGTCGTGGAAGTACGGGAAGGTCTTCTCGACGTTCCTGAGGCTCGGGACGCGGAAGAAGAACTTGTCCTTCTCGTCCTTCGTGGCGTCGAAGCGCCCGTTGTCCTTGAGGCCGGGGAACTCCTTCACGAGGCCGAGCTTCTGGAACGTCGAGCCGCCGACGGCGACGCCCGTGTGGCAGGTCGGGCATCCGAGCGAGATGAACTTGTGGAACCCGGCCTTCTCCTCGGCGGTAAGGGCCTTGTCGTCGCCGCCCAGGAACTTGTCGAAGCGCGACGGCGTGACCAGGCCGCGCTCGAACGCGCCGATCGCCTTGGCCATGTTGTCGTAGGTGATCGGCTCCTTGTCGTCGGGGAAGGCCGTCTTGAAGAGCTTCACGTACTCGGGGATCGACTTGAGCGTCGTGATGACCCGCTTCTCGTCCGGCATGGCCATCTCGACGGGGTTCAGGATAGGCCCTTTGGCCTGGTCCTCGAGCGTGGCCGCGCGGCCGTCCCAGAACTGGGCGATGTGGGGGCCCGCGTTGTACGCAGTGGGCGAGTTGCGGCCGCCGAGCTGGCCCTTGTGCCCGGAGGAGAACTGCTTGTTGTCGACGCCGTAGGTCGAGAGGCCATGACACGAGTTGCAGGAGATGTCGTGGTTCTTCGAGAGGCGCGTCTCGTACCACAGCATCCTTCCCAGGCTCACCTTGTCATCGGTGATCGTGTTCTTGTCCGTCTCGAATTTTGCGGGCAGGACCTTGAAGGACTTGACGTCGTTCGGATCGAAGACGAGCGGCTTCACGTCGCTTGTCGCCGCGGCGGGCTTCGCCGTGCTCGAGGCCGGGGGGGCCTTGTGCTCGTACTCCGCGGATCGTTCGCAGGCGCCCAGCCCGGCGGCGAGGAAGAGCACACTGATGAGAGATGAGGGCCAACGCATGAGGTCTCCTGGCTTCGTGAGGACGCCGTCCACGGTATGAGAGAGCCGCCGTGGACGTCAACGCGCGCCGCGGCCGCGCCGTCGCCGCTCGCCGGCCAACGCGCGGAGCTGGCGGCGGTCGCGGGGGGCGCCCCCGGGGTGATGCGTGTTACCGGCCGGTTGCGACTCGCGGTCTCGAAGGTAGCGCAATGGATGTCGAGGTGCCTCCTGCACGCCTATCTCCTCCGAGGTGCGCTTCTCCGTTTCGCCGGATTTCTCCGAGGTGTCGCGCGGCGCGCTCGCGCGGCCTGCGGGGTGTAGCGGGCGAGCTGCGGTAGGGCGGAAGCGCGGAGGCGCGGAAACGCCGGAGCGTGGAAGCGTGGAAGCGCGGAAACGCCGGAGGGCGGAAGCGTGGAAGCGCGGAAACGCCGGAGGGCGGAAGCGTGGAAGCGCGGAAACGCCGGAGGGCGGAAGCGTGGGAGCCTGGACGGGACGATGCGAGGCCGGTCGGCGAGGGGCCCCTTGCGCGCCCGGGGGGCGCCGGGCAACCCTTCGGCCGTGCAATCGCCGATCGACAGCGGGGTCGTGCTCATCACCGGCGCGTCGTCGGGCATCGGCCGCGCGCTGGCGCACGAGATCGCCCAGCGCGCCCGGGTGCTCGTGCTGGTCGCGCGCCGCAAGGATCGCCTGGAGGCGCTGCGCGCCGAGCTCGCCGCGGCGCGCCCGGCGCTCGCCGTGCTCGCCTTCGGCTGCGATGTCACCGATCGGGCGGCGGTCGACGCGATGCTGCTCGCCGTCGAGGCCGAGGTCGGGGGGGTCGACGTCCTCGTCAACAACGCCGGCTTCGGTGACATCGGCGTGTTCGATCTCTCCGCGTGGTCGCGCACCGAGCAGATGATCGCGCTGAACGTGACGAGCCTCGCGTACCTCACGCACCGGCTCGTCGGCCCGATGGTGTCGCGCGGGCGCGGCGCGATCGCGAACGTGAGCTCCGGCTTCGGGCTGACGTTCGGGCCCGGGATGGCCTCGTACGTCGGCACGAAGCACTTCGTCACGAGCTTTACCGAAGCGCTCCGCCTCGACCTCGCCGGCACCGGCGTGCGGGTGACGCAGGTCTGTCCGGGGCCCGTGCGGACCGAGTTCAACGAGGTGGCCGGCAACTTCACGGGCCTCGAGCCGCCCGCGCTCCTGTCGATCGCCCCGGAGCGCTGCGCGCGCGCGCTGGTCCGCGCGGTGGACCGCGGCCGCGCGCTCGTGGTGCCCGGGGTGGTGGCGTGGCTCGTCATCCATCTCGGCGTCATCTGCCCGCGGTGGCTGCTCCGGCTCGCCTACGGGCCGATCGCGCGCGTGCTGCGGAAGAAGCAGCGCGCGGTGCGCGACGCTCCGGCGCCGCCCTGAGGCGCCCGCCCCTCGGGCCCACGATCGCCGGGGCGGCGCGCGCGCTCGTGGCGCAGGACCTGGGCGCTGCGGCGAGAGCTGCGGACCAGAAGGTTCATCTGCGGCCGTGTCCGCCCTCGTGGTAGCGTCTTGCGCCGCTCGTCGAGCTCCTGAGGAGAACCACGGATGAAGAAATATCGGTGTCTGGTCTGCGGATTCGTCTATGACCCGGCGGTCGGTGACCCCGACACAGGCGTTGCGCCCGGGACCTCGTTCGAGGACCTGCCTGACACCTGGATGTGCCCGGAGTGCGGCGCGACCAAGGCCGATTTCGAGCCGATCGACGAGTGAGCGGGCCGCTCCTCCGCGCCGTCTCGGCGAGCCTCGCGCCGCGGACAGCGCGGAGGCGCCGGCGGGGTGAGCACATCGGCCGCGTGGTCACCGCGCGCCGATGTGCTGCTCATCGGATCGCGCCGCGCGCGGTCCTGGCGGGCGCTCCACACCAATCCACCGCGGATCGGCCTGGCTCACGCGGCGAGGTGCGCGCCAGCCGCAGCAGCGTGGAGCGAGCGCACAGGGCGACGTCGAGGCGCGCATCGCAGCGGGCGCCCAGCGCAGCGCGCTGCAAGCTGACCCGGTGCAGATGGCAACACATCTGCGGGCGTCGTCGCGCAATCGCGTGAGCTCGTACGAGCTGCGCAGACCGCCTCTCATGCGGCCTGCACGCTCTCGAGCGAAGAGCGATTGCGGGGAGATTAAGAAGAACGGCTAAGAAAGAGAACTGAGCTGCTTCGAGGGTGGACCTGACAGGGATCGAACCTGCGACCTCTAGAGTGCGATTCTAGCGCTCTCCCAACTGAGCTACAGGCCCTCGCTTTCGAGAGCGCGGACTCTACTCGCCGGGGCGCCGCTGTCAAGCATGGATCGCGGTTTTTCTCCACCGCCGGTCAGTCGTTGGGGAGGACCCTGGGCGCCCCACCAGGTCCCCCTGCTTCCCCTGGTTCCCCGCGCCCGAGCACGACTGCAGGAGGTTGCCCCGGAGCGGCAGAAAAACCGCCAAGCCGCCAAGGACGCCAAGGGGGAGAGGGGGAAGGGGGCCGTCCGGGCATCCGCCCTATTCCCCGGTTTTCTTGGCGTCCTTGGCGGCTTGGCGGTTCCCTTCCCCGGCCGACTTCCCGCAGCAGCGCTAGTTGGCAGGGCTCGGCGGCGCCGCGGGCGCGCCGGGCGCGCCGGGCGCCGGCTCCGCCTGCGCGCGCGCCTGGGCCTTCGGGTTCTGGAAGAGGAAGAGCTTCTCGCGCTCCTCCCCGTAGCTCTGCGTGCTGCCCCACTTCGGGTTCCAGTCCTTCACCCAGTACACCTCCCCGGAGACGATCGCGTCCTCGGGCCGGCCCGTGCGCTCGGGGTACCGGTAGATGTACTCCTTCATCGCGTCCCGGTACGCGGTGTTCGCCGGCAGCTTGATGCGGGCGAAGTAGTCGCACCAGATCTGGGTGTACGCGAAGCTCTTCGCGTGCAGGAGGTCGAAGTTCGGCGGCTCGCCGGTGAAGGGGTTGATGTGGCGGCCGTCGACCGTGATGGCGTCGACGACGATCGTCCCGTCGTCCATCACGGGGTTCGGTGAGAACATGAACCAGCCCTGGAGGAACCGGAGCTTCTGCGAGAGGACACGCGTCGGCTCGGGGTGAGGCACCTTCCAGCGGTTCTTGATGACCCAGAGCTCGACCGCCGCCTGGTTGACCGCGCCGGCGAACATCACGAGCACGGCGAGCTCGCGAAACGTCGCGAGCACCTTCCGGCCGGCCAGCCGGAGCGGCGCCGGCGGGGGCGCGATCTCGGAGCGCTCCGGGATCCGCGCGCCGAGCGCCCGGCCCAGGCTGCGGCGGTGCGCCGCCGCCATCGCCGCGGTCGCCGCGTCGCGCACGAGCGGCAGGCGGAGCGCCCACGCCACGGCGGGGCCGAGCGGGATCGCCGCGATGACGTCGGCGAGCGCCGCGGCCCCCTCGGCCGCCTCGCCGCCAGGACGCCGCACGGCGAGCCCGTAGGGCGCGGAGCTCGACGCCTCGAAGGTGAGCAGGCCGAACCGGTCCATCCGCTTCAGCACGCGGCAGGCGAGCACGGCGCCCGGCGAGCGCGGGTCGAACAGCACCACGCGGGTCCGATGCACGCGCCGCATCGTGCGCGCGGCGATCTCCCAGTCCTCGCGGCTGATGAGGAGCGTGGAGAACACGCAGAGCGCCCACGCGAACGGGCCCAGCACGAACGTCGTGCCGAACCCGACGTGGAGCAGGTTCATCATCACGAGCGTGAGCCGCCGCGCCCACACCCGGCCGAGGGGCGACAGCAGGCACACCGGGATGGCCGCCTCGAACGAGATCACCATCCTCGTCATGAACAGGATGAGGAAGTTCGGCGCGTAGTCGCGGATGTCCGCCACGATCGGCGTCACCATCCGGTCGACGTAGAGCACGAAGTGGACCGCGGTCCCGTTCTTCCAGGCGGGGCCGGTCTTGTGCACCACGTTGAAGAAGTAGATCGCCGAGAGCTGGATCAGCAGGACGGGCCCGAGGACGGTCACATAGGCGTCCGGCTTCCGGGGGTCGTCGAGCGTGGAGCGGTCGTTCAGATCGTCCGCGGTCCGCTCGCGGCTCCGCTTCAGCGACGCGAGGAGCGCGTCGACGGAGAAGCGATCGCCCAGCGGCAGGAAGCACGTCCAGAGCAGCAGCAGGTTGTGGACGACGTAGCCGCCGTTCTCGATGAGCAGGACGCGCCCGTTCATGCTCGTGACGAACACGAGCGAGAGCACCTGCATGAGCTTCGTCTTCCAGCCGATGAGCAGGCAGACGTAGGTGGCGAAGATCACGGCCCAGAGGACCCAGAGCTCGCCCGGCGTGGAGAACGCGTTGACGAGCGAGAAGTTCCCGCCGCCCTGCGGGCGCCAGAGGTTCACGTGGTTCGGCAGGACGCCGATGTCCGCGAACATGTCGGACCACGCCCAGCTGCGGCGGAACAGGTCGCCGATCAGGAAGAAGCCGAGCAGGATGCGCGTGAAGCCGAGCGTCCGCCGGTCGAACGTGAAGAAGCTGTCCCGGAGGATGTCCCACATCGAGGGCCCGCGCGGCCGCGGAGGCGGCTCCGGCGCCGCGCCGTCTTCCTCGTCGTGCCCGCCCTCCGCGGCGCCGTCGTCCCCGGCGGCCCCGTCGCGCTGCGCCGCGCGCGCTGCGCCGTCGCCCGCGCCGCTCGCGGCGGCGGCCTCCGGGCCTGCTTCGCGGCTCTCGCCGGGGTCCTCGTTCCGGAGCGCGCCCTCGGGCCCACCCTCGTCGCGATCGTCTTTTGCGTTCATAAGGCGTCGAGATCGATGCTGCGCGAGCGGAGCGCTCGCCGTTCCCATCCCCTACCTACCGCAACCGCGCGGGCGCCGCACGAGGCGACCAGGAGCGCGACGCGCGAGCGCGACGGGTCACGCCCTGTGGGCAGGATCGCGACGGCACGGCGTGCTTGATGCGCGCGGCGCGGGACGGTAACGAGGAGGGCGACGTGTGCCCCATGTCCAACGCGCCCGACGCGCCCGACGCGCCCGACGCGCCCGACGCTGAAGAGCGCCTCGCGCTCGCGAGCTGCGCCTTCGTGGCCGGCTGCATCCTGCTCGCGCCGCGCGAGTGGATCTCGGCGGGGCTGTCGCTCGCGCTCGCTGCGGCGCTCTTCGGGTGGCACCTCCGGCGGCGCGCCGCGGCCCCGAAGGGAGGGCCGGCGGCGCCCGCGCAGGGCGCCCGCGGCGCTCAGGGCGCGCCGGGTGAGCCGGGTGAGCCGGGTGAAGAGCCGCGGGCGCCAGCCTGAACGCGCAGCGGAGGGCGGCCGAAGCGGGCGCGCACGCGGTCGGCGACGGCGCGCACCCGCGGCGCCCCGAGGAGCCGCTGTTCCAGCCGCCGCTTGCCGGGGATGTCGAGGAGCATCACGCCGATCAGGATCACCAGCGCGCCCGGACCGGGGACGCCGGGCAGCGACAGCAGGATCCCGAGCGTGACGGCCATCACGCCGAGCAGGTTCTTCCCGACGCGCGCCGCCCCGCGCACCCAGGCCGGACGCCCCTCCAGGAAGGGCGACTCCTCCTGCCTCTCCAGGTAGTCGTCTGGCAGCCGGACGAGCACGACAGTGACGAGCGCCATGCCCGCGATGAAGCTGGCGAGGCACACGCCCACGCCGATGGCGAGCTGCTCGCGGTGCGCCTCGGCGAACCCGAGGGCGGCGTCCGTCATCGATGAGGCGGAGGACATACGGCGACGAGGCCAGAGCATACGGCGCGCGGCCGGCTCGGGCGAGGCGCGCCGGGCGGCTCAGGGGACGAGCACGGTGCCGATCGCGCCGGGCTCGCTCGCCTCGCGCGCGAGATCGCCGGGCTTGAGCCGCCCCAGGATGTGGATGCGGCGGACCCCTTCGGCGAGCGCGGCGAACGACTCCTCGAGCTTCGGGATCATCCCGCGCGTGACGGCGCCGCTCGCGATGAGGGCGCGCCCTTCGGCGACCGTGAGGCTCGGGATGCGCGAGGCGGGATCGGAGACGTCGCGCAGCACGCCCGGCACGTCGCTGACGAGGAAGAGCCCCGCCGCGCCGAGCTCGACGGCGACCCGGTTGGCGACCGTGTCGGCGTTGATGTTGTACGCCTGCCCGTCCGCGCCGGCCCCGAGGCAGGCGAGGACGGGCAAGTAGCCGCCGCCCCCGAGCAGCTCGAGCAGCCCGCGATCGACGCCCGTGATGTCGCCGACGAGGCCGAGGTCCACCGGCTCGGGCCCGGCGCCGGCGTAGACCTGCGGCGGCCGCTTGACCGCCGAGAGGGCGGGCCCGCTCGCGCCGTGGAGCCCCACAGGCCTCGCGCCCGCGGCGACGAGCGCGGCGCAGAGGTCGACGTTGAGCTTGCCGGCGACGACCATCTTCATGACGTCGAGCGTGTCGGCGTCGGTGACGCGCTGACCGGCGACCTGCCGGACGGGGATGCCGAGGCGCTCCTGCAGCCGGGTGGCCTGCGCGCCGCCGCCGTGGACGACGATCGCGCGCGCGCCCGCGCGGGTGAGCGCCGCGAGGTCGCTGGAGAGGATGGCGAGGGCAGGGCCGCCCACGACCTCGCCGCCGAGCTTGATGACGAGCGGGCCCGTCGCCGTGGTCACGGGCGCCTCCGCGCTGCTCTGGGACATTTCATGAGGGACACACGTACCACTTCTGCTGCGGCCAGGGCAGAGGTCGCCGGCGCGCGCGCGGGGTGGCAGCGCGGGCGGGCGCCGGCGCCACCCCGCGCGGGCGGCGCTCGGCCCTCCGTGGCTTCCGTGGCATGCTGGCGCGGTGATCCAGGCCCTCCGACAGGCGCTGTCCGGCCGCGCGGAGCCGATGCTCGCGCTCCTCGAGCGGCTGGTGAACCTCAACTCGTTCACGGACAACCCGCGCGGCGGCGACGCGGTGGGCGAGGTCCTGGCCAACGAGCTCTCGACGATCCCCGGCCTGTGCGTGCGGCGGTTCGCGAGCGCGCGCTACGCGGCGCACTGGGTGGCGGAGAGCGAGGCGGCCAAGGCGTCGCCGGCGGGGCACGTCGCCCTCGTCGGGCACCTCGACACGGTGTTCCCCCCGGGGGTCTTCGAGGGCTTCCGCCTGGACGGGGAGCTCGCGCGCGGGCCCGGCGTGCTCGACATGAAGGGCGGGCTCGTGGTGGTGATCGAGGCGCTCAGGGCGCTCGAGCGGATCGGCGCGCTGCCGGCGATCCCGGTGCGGTTCGCGATCGTGGCGGACGAGGAGGTCGGGTCGCCCGAGGGGCGCCCGCTGCTGCAGCGCGAGCTCGCGGGCGCCGCGTGCGCGCTCGTGTTCGAGGCGGGGCGCGAGGGGGACCGGATCATCACCGCGCGCAAGGGCACGGGGGGCGCGACGGTGAGGGCCACGGGCAAGGCGGCGCACGCCGGCAACGCGCACCGGCAGGGCGCGAACGCCATCTGGGCGCTCGCGCGCTTCGTCGACCGGGCGCAGCAGCTCACCGACTACGGGCGGGGGGTGACCGTCAACGTCGGCAAGGTGAGCGGAGGGCAGGGCAGGAACACGGTGCCCGACGCGGCGGAGGCGCAGGTCGACCTCCGCTTCGTGAGCCGCGCGGACGGCGAGGCGATGCTGGCGGCGCTCGCCGCGGCGGCGCGCGAGGCGGCCGCCGAGGTGCCCGGCACCGCCGTGCAGGTCGAGGGCGAGATCGCGCGGTCGCCGCTCGCGCGGACCGACGCGAGCGCGGCGCTCTGCCGTGAGTACGCGGCCTGCGCGCGGGCGGCGGGGCTCGGCGACGCCGAGGCGCCCCTCCTCGGCGGCGGATCCGACGCCAGCTCGACGGCCGAGATCGGGATCCCGTCCATCGACGGGCTGGGGCCGCGGGGGAGCGGCTTCCACACGAAGGACGAGCTCCTCGAGGTGGGCACGCTGGTCCCGAAGGCGGAGGCGCTGGCGGCGTTCCTGCTGGGCCGGCGCGCCTGAGGGGCGGACGGGCGGCGCGCGCGACGCCGACGCTCGCCTGCCGCGGGCTGCTACGTCCGACCCCAGTGGATCACCTGGGCGGCTCCGTCAGGTTGCGCCTGTAAGGGATTCCCTTGCTGCCATGACCCGAACCCGCGAGAATGTATTTATGGCAAGTGGGGCAGCTTACACATTGACGGGCGTCATCCACGAATCCTCGGCGACGACGGTCTACCGGGGGGTTCGAGAGAGCGACCGCTCCCCGGTGGCGATCAAGCGGCTCAAGAGCGAGCGCCCGCTGCCTGTCGAGATCGCGAAGCTCAAGTACGAATACGCCATCGCCCGAGACCTCGCGCTGCAGGGCGTCGTGAGGGTCTATGGGATCGAGATGGTGGGGAGCAGCCTGGCGCTCATCATGGAGGACGCGGGCGAGCGCCCGCTCAACGAGCTCATCAGCGCGGGCAAGCTGAAGCTGGAGGACGCGCTCCGTATCGCGATCTCGATCGCGGACGCCCTGGAGTCGATCCATCGGAGAGGCGTCACTCACATGGACGTCAAGCCGCACAACATCCTCGTCAACGCGGAGACGCTGGAGGCGAAGCTGACGGATTTCGGCAGCGCGACGCGCCTGTCGCAGGAAGCCCATAAAGCGAACCGCTTCGCGTCCTTCGAGGGGACCCTGGCCTACATGTCGCCGGAGCAGAGCGGGCGGCTGAACGTCGTCATCGATCGCCGCACGGACCTCTACTCCCTGGGCGTCACCCTGTACGAGATGGTGACGGGCGTCCTCCCCTTCCGGACGACGGACCTCATGGATCTCGTGCACAGCCACATCGCGCGGACCCCGCCGGCGCCGCACACCGTGTCGCCCGCGGTGCCGAGCGCCGTCTCCGACATCGTGATGAAGCTCCTCGCCAAGAGCCCCGACGACAGGTATCAGAGCGCGCACGGGCTCAAGGTCGACCTGGAAGAGTGCTCGTCGCAGCTCTCCGCGAAGGGGAAGATCGAGCCGTTCCCCGCCGGCCGATACGACTACGTCGATGAGCTGCGGGCGCCTCAGAAGCTTTACGGCCGGGAGACCGAGGTCGCGCTCCTCTCCGACGCGTGGGTCCGCACGAGGCAGGGCGGGAGCGAATCCGTCCTTGTCTCCGGCTACTCCGGGATCGGCAAGTCGGTCCTCGTGAACGAGCTCCAGAAGAGCGTCGTTCGCGAGAGAGGGTATTTCGCGACCGGCAAGTTCGACCAGCTCAACCGGACCACGCCGTACGCGGCCGTCGCGCACGTCTACCAGGAGCTCATCCGCAACATCATGGCGGAGTCCGCCGAGGCGCTGGCGCAGTGGAAGCGCAGGCTGGCGGCGGCGATCGGCTCGAACGGGCAGCTCCTCGTCGATCTGATACCGGAGCTCGAGCTCCTCCTCGGCCCTCAGCCGGCCGTCCAGGCGCTCGGCCCCACCGAGTCGCAGGCGCGGTTCCAGCTGACGCTCCAGAACTTCTGCCGCGCCTTCCCCTCCAAGGAGCGCCCCCTGGTCCTCTTCTTCGATGACCTGCAGTGGGCGGACGCGGCGTCGCTCAAGTTCCTCCAGACCATCGCGGCCGAGGCGCGGATCCCCTACATGCTCATGATCGGCGCGTACCGCGACAACGAGGTCGACGCGAGCCACCTGTTCTCCGTGGTCCTCGGGGAGCTCCGCAAGAAGGCGGCGGCGGTGAGCGAGCTGACGCTCAAGCCGCTCGCCTTCGCCGACGTGAACCAGCTCGTCGCCGACACGTTGAGCTGCGATCCTCACCGCGCGGAGCCCTTCGCGAGGCTCGTCTTCGACAAGACCCGGGGCAACCCGTTCTTCATGAGCCAGCTCATGAAGAGCCTGCACGCCGAGAGGCTCCTCTCGTTCGACCCCGGCGGCTTCTCGTGGACATGGGACATCGATCGCATCCGCGAGGCGAAGGCCTCGGAGAACGTGGTCGAGCTCATGGTGGGCAAGATGCGCCGGCTGCCCGAGCGCGCCCAGCGCATCCTCTCCCTCGCGGCGTGCGTCGGCCACCAGTTCGACCTGACGACGCTGGCGATCGTGACGAGGCGGTCGCGCCTGGAGGCGGCCCGCGAGCTCTGGGGCGTGCTCCGCGAGGGCTTCATCCTCCCCGTGGACGCGGAGTCCAGGTTCTTCGATATCGCCATGGACGGTGAGCTCGCCGTCGCGGAGGACGGCTCCGGCGAGGAGCTCAACGTCTCTTACAGGTTCTTGCACGATCGCGTGCAGCAGGCCGCCTACGCGCTCATGGACGACGCGGACAAGCAGGCGGCGCACCTCCAGATCGGGCGGCTGATGCTGGAGGACAGCAGGCGAGAACAGTCCGAGGCCGAGCTGTTCGACATCGTGGGCCACATGAACAGGGGTGTTTCCCTGATCACGGACGATCGCGAGAAGCGGGCGCTCTCGCGGCTGAACCTCGACGCCGGCAAGCGGGCGAAGATGGGGGCGGCCTATGACGCCGCGGTCCATTACCTCGAGATCGGGACATCGCTGCTCGACGCCGAGAGCTGGAAGAGCGAGTACGAGCTCGCGTTCGCGCTCCACGCCGAGCTCGCGGAGTGCAGGTGCCTGAGCGGCGGCTTCGAGGCGGCCGAGCCGCTGTTCGACGTCCTCGCGACCCAGGCGAAGAGCACGCTGGATCGCGCGAAGGTCTGCGTGCTGCGCATGACCTTCTACCTGATGCTCGGCCAGATCAACCGGGTGATAGACCAGGCGCTGGAGGCGCTCGGGCTCCTCGGGGTCGAGCTCCCGCAGGCCGCCGAGGAGCGCGAGGTGATGCTGCGCGCGGAGCTCGCCGCCTTGCGCGCGAGCCTGGAGGGGCGCGCGATCGCCGAGCTCATCGACCTGCCGCTGGCCTCCAGCGAGGAGACACAGATGACCCTGGGCCTCCTGGCCGAGCTGGCGACGCCGGCGAACGCCGTGGATCCCACCCTCGCCTTGCTCGTGGTGGTCAAGCAGATCAACCTGTCGATAAAGCACGGCAACTCGGCCACGTCCGCCCTGGGGTACGTCTCGTTCGGCAGCATGCTGGGGAACGATCTGCCCCTGTTCCGGGACAACCCACAGCGATACGAGGAAGGGTACGAGTTCGCGAAGCTCGGGATCGCGCTCAACGAGAAGCTCAACAACGTTCGCCTCACCTGCAAGCTGCTGATCTACTTCGCGGCGACACTCCATCTGTTCGAGCATCTCTCGGCGACGATCGACTGCTTCGGGCGTTCCCGCCAGGCCGGGCTGGCGAGCGGCGACCTGGTCTATGCGTCGTATTGCTGCATGCACATCGCGGCGGCGAAGCTGAACCTCGGCGACGATCTGGACGCGCTCGCGGACGAGATCGAGCAGAACCTCGCGCTCGTGCGGCGGATCGGCGACCTGACCACGATTCACGGCCTGGTCTGCGCGAAGCAGGTGGTCGCGAACCTCACGGGTCGAACCGAAGGGGGGCACTCCCTGAGCGGCGGGTCGTTCGACGAGGCCGAGTTCACGAGGTCGATCGAGGGGCCGGAGCTCGGCTACGTGGCCAGCTGGTACAGCGCCTTCAAGCTCCAGCTGAGCTACCTCCACGGGGACTACGCGTCCGCGCGCTCGCTCCTGGCCACGGCCGAGCGGCAGAGCGTGGGGTGGACGACCCACGCCTGGGCGACGGAGATCGTGTTCTTCGGCTGCTTGACGCTCGCGGCGTCGTGCGACGGGGCGTCGGACGGCGAGCGGGCAGAGCACATGGAGGCGATCGCGAGGCTCGAGGCGAAGCTGAACCACTGGGCGGAGCTGAGCCCGTCCAACTACGCCCACAAGAGCACCCTCGTGGCGGGCGAGGTGGCGCGCCTCTCGGGGAGGACCCGGGACGCGATGATGCTCTACGAGAAGGCGATCGAAGCGGCGAGGGCGAGCCGGTTCGTGCGCGACGAGGCGATCGCGAACGAGATCGCGGCGAAGCTGTACGAGGCCGAGGGGCTGCTCCGGTCCGCTCGGGCCTTCATGACGGACGCCTACCACGCGTACCTCTTGTGGGGGGCGACAGCCAAGGTGGAGAGCCTGGCGCGGGTCGCTCCCCACCTCGTGCCCGCCGACGGAGGGCTCCTCGGGCCGCGCAGCGTGGTCGCCTCGTCGCGCTCCGGCAGGGCGCAGACCACGTCGACGACGCGGCTCAGCACCAGCATCCTCGACGTGGAAGCGGTCATCCAGGCTGCGCAGGCGCTCGCGGGCGAGGTCGTCCTGGAGAGCGTCGTGAGCCGGCTGATGGAGATCGTCATCAAGAACTCCGGCGCGCAGAAGGGCGCCCTCATCCTCGAGCGCGAGCAGCACCTGCTCGTCGAGGCGGTCGTCACGGCGGAGCCGAGCTCGCTCCGGGCGGGCCTGGCCGCCCCGCTCGAGGGGAGCGCCGACGTGCCGGTCTCCATCGTGCAGTACGTCGCGAGGACGAAGGAGCCCGTGATCCTGGCGGACGCGACCCAGGAGTCCCGGTTCGCGGGCGACCCGTACATCGCCGCGTACGCCCCGAGGTCGATCCTGTGCCTGGCCATGGTCCACCAGGGCCGGACCAAGGGGATCATCTACCTGGAGAACCGGCTCGCCCCGAGCACCTTCAAGCCGGCGCGGCAGGAGCTCGTCAGGCTCCTTCTGACGCAGGCCGGGACGGCCGTGGAGAACGCGCTGCTCTACGAGCACCTGGAGCACCGCACGGCGGCGCTCCAGGAGGCCGAGCAGCGGCTCGGGGTCGAGTTCGCCGGGCGAGAGCGGAGCGAGCGGGAGCGCCTGTCCTTGCAGGAAGAGATCATCCGGGTGCAGAACGACCGGCTCGCGGAGCTGTCCACCCCCATCATCCCGATCACCGACCGGATCATGGTCATGCCGCTGATCGGGATGATGGACAGCGCGCGGGCCCAGCAGGCGCTCAGCACCGCCCTGCACGGGGTCGAGTCGAACGGCGCCGAGGTCGTGATCATCGACATCACCGGCGTGAAGCTCGTCGACAGCGACGTCGCGAGCACGCTGATGGCCACGGCGAGGGCCCTCCGGATGCTCGGGGCGCAGGCCGTGATCACGGGCATCCGCCCCGAGGTCGCGACGACCCTCACGGGCCTGCAGATCGAGTTCAGGGAGATCGTGACGCGGGGGACGCTCCAGAGCGGCATCGCGTACGCGCTGCAGAGGACCGGGAGGACCGACGGCCTCGTGAAGAGCGCCGCGCGTTGAGCGCCGCGCGTTGAGCGCGGCGCCGGCTCGACCGGCTCAGGTCCTCGCCTCTCCGCTGTCGGGGCTGCTGTCCGGGCCGCTTCTCCGGGAGCTCCATCGGCTCAACCCCGAACGCGCGGTGCTCTCGGGGATCCTGGCCCGCACGCGGCTCTGCGCCGTGATGTGCGCCCGGACGACGCGGGCCACGGACGCGACCTGAGGCGGCTCCATCATGGTGAAATGGTTGCCCGGGACCTGGTGCATGACGAACCGTCCGCGGGTGAGGTCCCTCCAGTAGTCGACGTCGTCGGATTCGCTCGCGTCGAGCTGCTCGCGCGCGCGCACGAACAGGACGCTGGCTTCCGTCGGGCGCGGCTCGTAGAGCGTCATGGCGCGCCAGGTGCTCAGCACGATGGCGCGGAACGGCGCGTCCTCCTGGAGCGCGGCGACGAAGCCCTGGTACGCCTTGGGGGCCGCGTCCTTGAGCCCGATCAGCTGCCGGAGCACGTCGTCGGCGCTCTCGATCGACGCGCCCCGCGCGGCCGCCAGGGATCCGGTGTCCAGCAGGAGGAGCTGCACCTTCTTCCCTTCCGCCAGGAGCTGCTGCGCCATCTCGTAGGCGATCACGCCGCCGGCAGAGTGGCCGCCCAGGAGGTACGGGCCCTCCGGCTGGACGGCGCGCAGCTCTTGAACGTACCGCGCCGCCATGGCGGGGATCTCGGTGAAGACGGGCTCGTCGGGCTCCATCCCCGACGCCCGGATCCCGTAGATGGACAGCTCGGCGCCCATCTGCCGCGCCAGCTCGCGGTAGATGAAGATCGTGCCGCCGATGGGCTGCACAAGGAACAGCGGCCCCTTGCGGTGCGACCCGACGTGGAGCGGGACGGTGAGCCGGCCGCGCCCGCGCCCCGACGCCACGCTGGCGCTCCTGTGGGTGGGCGGCGCGGCGGCGCTCGAAGGCTGGCTCTCGTGGATGTGCTCGGCGAGCGCCGCGACGGTGCGGAGCTCCAGCAGCGTGTGCACCGAGAGCTCGACCTTCAGCCGCTCCTTGATCAGGGTCCGCACCGCGATCGCGCTCAAGGAGTCCCCGCCGAGGTCGAAGAAGTTGTCGTGCGGCCGCACCTTGGCCACGCCGAGCACCTCCCTGAAGATGCCCGCGAGCGCGCGCGCCGCGTGATCCGCAGGCGCCCCGGCCCTCTGCTCGGAGCTCGCGTCGCCCCGGTCCGTCGCAGGCGCCGGGCGCGACGCCGCGTCGCCGCTGTCGAGCGCCGACGAGGGCGCCGCCGCCGTCGCAAGCGCCGGGCGCGAGGCGCCGAGCACGTACGGCGTGCGCTTGAACGGGTACGTCGGCAGCGGGACGCGCCGGCGCCGCTCGTCCCGGGAGAACGCCGCCCAGTCGACGTCGGCGCCGGCGCACCAGAGCTGGCCGACGGCGGCGAGCAGCGCCTCCAGGTCCGTCCGATCGGAGCCCGAGCTCGCCATCGTGGTGAGGATGAGCCGCCCCGCGCCGGCGTCGGGGTGCTGGCTCGCCAGCGTGGACAGCGTCCGCCCGGGCCCGACCTCGACGAAGACGTGCTCCGGGTCGAGGAGCAGCGCTGCGAGCCCTCGCCCGAAGCGGACGGTCCCCCGGAGGTGCCGAGCCCAGTAGGACGGATCCTGGGCATCGGCGTCCGTCATCCACGTGCCGGTCAGGTTCGAGAGCATCGGGATGCGCGGCGCCCGTCGCTCCAGGGAGGCCGCCAGCTGGGTCAAGCGGTCCGCGAGCGGGCCGACGAGCGAGGAGTGCGCCGCCGTGGCGATCGGCAAGCGCCGGGTCTCGTGGCCCTCGCGCGCGCACTCCCGCTCGAGGCGCTCGATCGCCGGCAACGTCCCGGAGACGACGCACACCTCCGGGCCGTTGACGGCGGCCAGGGAGAGGCCGTCGCCGAGCCGATCGAGCAGCGCGTCCTCGGAGAGATGCACGACGAGCGTCGCCACGTCCCTGGGCAGCTGCTCGTACAGGCGCCCGCGCGCCGCGATGAGCGTCACCGCGGCCTCGAGCGACAGCACGCCCGCGACGCAGGCGGCGGTGTACTCGCCCAGGCTGTGTCCGCTGACCGCCGCGGGGCGGATGCCCCACGACAGGAGGAGCCGCGCCGTCGCGACCTCGGTCGAGAAGATGGCCGCCATGTTCGCGCAGGGGGCGCGCAGCTGCTCGGCCGCGCGCTCCTGCTCCTCGGGGCCCGGGAAGAGCAGCGCCCGGATATCCATGGAGAGCGCGCGCTGGAACAGCGTGGCGCACTGATCGAGGCTCTCCCGGAAGACGCGCTCGCTCCCGTACAGCTCTCGCCCCATGTCCACCCGCTGGGAGCCTCCGCCGGGGAAGAGGAACACCACCTTCGGCGCGCGGCCCTCGGCGACGTCGCCGAAGGCGTGGGCGGGATCGCGCGCTCGCAGGCGGGCGGCCGCCGAGACCGGCTCGCGGCAGACGACGGCGCGGCGATGCGCGAAGCGCGCCCGCCCCTGCTGGAGCGTGAAGGCGACGTCGGGGAGGGAGACGTGCGCCGCGTGCCGCAGGTGCCCGGCCAGCCGATCCGTCATGCCCTCGAGCGCTTCGCTCGTCTGCGCGGACAGGACCAGCAGCTGGCAAGCCCGCGACGGGCCGGACGGCTCCAGCGCGGGCGCTTCCTCCAGGACCACGTGGGCGTTCGTGCCCCCCATCCCGAAGGCGCTGACCCCGGCGCGGCGCGGGCGCGTTCCGCGCTTCCAGGCGAGCGGCGCGGCGTTGACGAAGAACGGGCTGCTCTCCAGGTGGAGCTCGGGGTTCGGGCGCCGGAAGTGGAGCGTGGGCGGGATCAGCTCGTGCTCGAGCGAGAGCGCGGCCTTGATGAGCCCGGTGGCCCCGGCGGCCGCCCCCAGGTGCCCCAGGTTGCTCTTCACCGAGCCCAGCGCGCAGAACCCGACTTTGTCAGTGCCATTTCCGAAGGCGCGCGACAGGGCGGCGACCTCGATCGGATCGCCGAGCCTGGTGCCCGTCCCGTGGCCCTCGACGAAGGTGATGCTCTCCGGCTCCACCCCCGCGGCGGCGTGCGCCTTGAGGATCGCCTGCGCCTGCCCGTCCGTACCCGGCGCGGCGTAGCCGACCTTGCGCGAGCCGTCGTTGGTGATCGCGGATCCGAGGATGACGGCGTGGATGTGGTCGCCGTCGCGCAGCGCGTCCTCCAGCCGCTTGAGCACGACCACCGACACGCCGCTGCCGGCCACGGTCCCCTGCGCGTCGGCGTCGAACGGCCGGCAGTGGCCGTCCGGCGACGCGAGCGAGCCCTCCTCGTGGACGTGGCCGAGCCGCGTCGGCGGGAGGACCACGACGCCGCCCGCGAGGACCATGTCGCACTCCTTCGTGGCGAGGCTCTGGCAGGCCAGGTGCACCGCGACGAGCGACGTCGAGCACGCGGTCAGCACCGTCACGGCGGGCCCGCGGAGGCCCAGCTTGTACGCCACCCGCGTCGTCAGGCCGTCGCTGACGTTCCCGGTGAGGATCCGGTAGTACTCGGCGCTCAGCGGCGCCTTGGGCATGCCGACGCGCTCCAGCCAGTACAGCGGGGCGTCGCTCCCGGCGAAGACGCCGACCGATTGCTCGCACGAGAGCGGGTCGTAGCCGGCCCTCTCCATCGCCTCCCAGGCGCACTCGAGGAAGATTCGGTGCTGCGGGTCCATGAGCATCGCCTCGTTCGGGCTGTAGCCGAAGAACCGCGCGTCGAAGCACATCGCGTCGTCCAGCACGCCGCACGCCGGCACGAGGTTCGGCGCGCGGATCAGCTCCAGATCGACGCCCGAGGCCTCCAGCTCCTCGGGTGTGAAGAAGCGGATGCCCTCGACGCCGTTGCGCAGGTTGAACCAGAGCGTGTCGACGTCGCGCGCCCTGGGGTAGCGCCCCGACATCCCGACGATCGCGACGGCGTTCGCGGGCGCCGCCTTGCGCTCCGGCGCGGGGGCCCGGTTGCTCGAGGGGCGCGTCGGCGGCGCCGGCGCCGCGGTCTCGTCTGCCTCCGCGGCCCGCGAGGCCGCCCCGAGGTGAGCGGCCAGGCTGCGGATCGTCGGGTGCTGGAACAGCTCCACGATCGGCACGCTCCGGCCGAGGCGCGCCTGGAGCGCGGCCTGGACCTGCACGAGCAGGAGCGAGTGGCCGCCGAGCTCGAAGAACCGATCATCGAGCCCCACGCGGTCGAGGTCGAGCACCTTGCGCCAGATCTCGCTCAGGACGGCCTCGATGTCCGAGGCCGGCGCGGCGGTCCTGGGCTCGGCGCTCGGCGTCGGGCGCTCGGGCGCGGGGAGCGCGCGCCGATCGACCTTCCCGCTCGCGTTGAGCGGCAGCGCGTCGAGCTTCACGAAGATCGCCGGGACCATGTACTCGGGGAGCTTCGCCGCAAGGAACGCCCGCAGGGCCGGGAGGAGCGCGCGCGCCTGCTTCGCGCGGAGCGGGTCGTTGATCAGCGGCGAGCGCGCCTGTCCCTCGGCGGCGCTCGCGCCGAGGAGGGCGCGCGGCCTCCGAGGATCCCCGTCGCGCTCGAAGAGGACGTCCATGCGCTCGGGGCCTCCGGTCCGCGACCAGGTGACGCGGACCGCGTAGCCCAGCCTGCCGCCGAGCTCCCAGAGCGCCTCCGGCTGGATCGCGGCGCCGGCGCGCGCGGGGCCCGCGGCGCAGAGGTCCTCCTTGGTCCCGCTCGCCGTCGAGAGCGCCGCTGCCAGGGCGACGTCCGCGTGCACGCGCGCGTTCGGGATGCCCAGCACCTCCAGCGCCTCGGGGCGGTCCTCCCGCAGCGATCGCTCGATCTCATCGATGTCCGCCGGCGCCGGCCCGCCGATCGATCGCGCGATCGCGGCCGGCTCCGCCGCCGCGCCCACGAACAGCACGACGTCGTACCGGTAGCGGGTCATCTCCTCGGCGCCGTGGCCGCGCTTGAGCCAGATCTCCACCTGGCTCACGCCCGGGATCCGGCCGTGCAGGGCGCGGAAGTAGTCGGGCGCGACGACGAGCTCTTCCTCGGTCGAGAGCGCCCGCCGCACCCGGCCACGCAGCTCCTCGGCCGCGGTATCCGGCGACGCCCGGTGGAGCTGCACCGACGCGTGGAACGCCTCGAGGAGCGGGAGGCTCCGCACGTCGCCGATGAACACGAGCCCGCCGGGGGCGACCGAGCGGACGGCGCCTTCGAGCACCGATCGCAGGTAGTCGGCGCCGGGGAAGTACTGCACGATCGAGTTGAGGACGATCACGTCGAAGCTTCCGGGCTCGACGTGGCTGAAGTCGTTGGCCTCGCGGCGCGCCAGCGTCACGTGTGCATACGCCCCGGCGGCGAGCCTGGGGCGGAGCAGGGAGATGGCCTGCTCGGAGAAGTCGGTCCCCAGGTAGGCTTCGCAGCGGGGCGCCGTCTTCAGGAGCAGGAGGCCTGTCCCGCAGCCGATCTCCCAGACCCGCTTCGGCTGGAAGGACAGGATCCGCTCGACCGTGAAATCGCGCCACGCGCGCATCTCCGCCGCCTCGATGGGCGCGCCGGTGTAGCTGCTGTTCCAGCCCGTGATGTCGAGGTCCGGATCGGTGACGGCGGTGTCCTTCGCGTAGGTGTCGTCGTACAGCGCGCGCCACTCCGTGACGTGGCCCGCCTGGAGGCTCGCGTCGTGCGCCGCGGGCTGCCCGCCGCTCGTCGGGACCACGTAGGCGACGAGGCGCTTGTCGCCGTGGGCGTCGTCGGTCGCGAGGACGACGGCGTCGTCGAGGGCGGGGTGCTGCCTGAGCGCGGCCTCGATCTCGCCGAGCTCGAGGCGGAAGCCGCGGACCTTGACCTGGTGGTCGAGCCTGCCGAGGAACTCGATGTTGCCGTCGTGCAACCAGCGGACGAGGTCGCCGGTGCGGTACATGCGGGCGCCGGGCGCGTCGGAGAAGGGGTCGGGGAGGAAGCGGTCTTCTGTGAGCTGCGGGTCGTGGAGGTAACCGCGGGCGAGGCCGTCGCCGCCGATGTAGAGCTCGCCAGGGACGCCGACGGGGACGGGCTGTCGGCGCGGGTCGAGGACGTAGACGCGCACGTTGTCGATGGGCCGGCCGATGGGCGGCTTTCGTGAGGCGTCGCGGTCGTCGTGGGCGCCCCTGGCGAGGGCGCAGGAGGTGGTGACGACGGTGGCCTCGGTGGGGCCGTAGTTGTTGACGACCTCGAAGGGGATGGCGCGGTGAGGCCAGCGCCGTAGCCTGTCGCCGCCGGTGAGCAGGGCGCGCAGCGAGCAGCGCGCGGGCCAGTCGAGGCGCAGCAGCTCCTCGGCGATCGGGGTGGGGACGAAGGAGACCGAGATGTGCTGTTCCAGCAGCCACTGCTGGAGCTCCAGGGGCGAGCGGCGGAGGGGCTCGGAGGGGATGTACAGGCAGGCCCCGGAGCAGAGCGAGGGCCACATCTCCCAGACGGAGGCGTCGAAGCCCGGGCTCGCGATGAGGGTGGTTCGATCCGTGCTGGACAGGGCGAACCGCCGCCTGTGCCAGGCGACCAGGTTGGTGAGCCCGCGGTGCTCCACGAGCACCCCTTTCGGCCGGCCCGTCGAGCCCGACGTGTAGATGACATACGCCGGGTCGGAGGGGCCCGTGCTCCTCGGCGGCGCCGAATCAGGCTGCCCGGTGAGCGCCCGCCCGTCGGCGTCGAGGCGGATCACCACGCCGCCGAACGCGGGGATGCGGTCGGCGAGGCGCGCCCCGGTGATGAGCACCGGCGCCCTGGAGTCGTTCAGCATGAGCTCCAGCCGCTCGCTCGAGCTCTCGGGGCCGAAGGGGACGTACGCCCCGGAAGCCTTGAGGACCCCGACGATGCCGATCAGGAGAGCGAGCGACCGCTCTGCGTGGATCGCGACCGCCGTCCCCGGCTCCACGCCGGCCTCGCGCAGGCGGTGGGCGAGCTGGTTCGCCCGGCGATCGAGCTCGCCGTACGTCAACGAGCCGCGGTCGGTCACGGCGGCCAAGGCATGCGGCGCGCGCGCCGCCTGCTCCTCGAACAGGTCGAGGACGCACCGGTCTCCTGGAGGATCGACCGCCGTGTCGTTCATCTCGATCACGAGCCTCCGCTGCTCGACGCGCGTGAGCAGCGGCAGCGACGACACCGGCTGATCCGGCCCCGAGGCCGCGGTGGAGAGCACCGTCAGCAGGTGCTCCGCCATCCGCTCGATCGTCGCTCGGTCGAAGAGATCGGTGCTGTACTCGAACATCGCCGTCACGCCGCCGGGGCTCTCCCAGGAGTACAGCGAGAGGTCGAAGATCGTCTTCTTGGCGTCGGCCTCGATGGGACGGACCTCGACCCCGGCGAGCGCGAGATCGCGCTCCGCGGGGCTCTGCGGGGCGAAGGCGATCTGCACGACCGGGTTGTAGCCCGGGCTGCGCTCGGGCCTCAGCTCCTGCACGAGCACATCGAAGGGCAGCATGTCGTGCTCGTAGGCCTCCAGGCACAGCTGCCGCACCCGCTGGAGCAGCTCGTCGAAGCTCGGGTCGCCGGACAGATCGACGCGCAGGGGCACGATGTTCACGAAGAAGCCCATGATCTCCTCGAGATCCATGCGCGCCCGGTTGGCGCTCGGCATTCCGATCAAGAGGTCGTCGCGCTGCGTGTAGCGGTGCAGCAGGACGGCAAAGGCGGCCATGAGGACCATCGTCACCGTCATGCCCCGCTGGGCGCTGAGCTCCCCGAGGCGCTCCGCGAGCGGCGCGTCGATCCGGAAGGAGACGGTGGCGCCGCGCAGGCTCTGGATCGCCGGCCGCGGGTGATCGCTCGGCAGATCGAGCAGGGGCGGCGCGTGGAGCAGCCGCTCTTTCCACCAGGCGAGCAGCGCTGCTCGGGCGCTGTCCCTCATCTGTTCGCGTTGCCACGCGGCGAAGTCGGCGTACTGGATCGCGAGCTCGGGCAGCGCCGCGGGGGCGCCCCGGCGGTGGCCGTCGTAGAGGATGGCGAGCTCGCGGAACGCGAGCTCGATGGACCAGCCGTCGGTCGCGATGTGATGGAGGTGGAGCCACAGGACGTGGTCCTCCGGCCCGAGCTTGAGCAGGCAGGCCCGGAGCAGGGGGCCTCGCTCGAGGTCGAAGAGGGTCTGCGCCTCCGCGTTGATGCGCTGGTGCGCCGCGACCTCCCGCTCTTCCGGGGAGAGGTGCTGGAGATCCATCACGTTGAGCTGCAACGAGCCCTGCGGGGCGATGATCTGGACCGGCCGCCCGTCGCGCTCCGCGTAGGTCGTCCGCAGGATCTCGTGCCGCTGCGCGAGCTCGCGGAGGCTCTTGTCCAGCGCCCCGGTATCGACGCGCCCGCGCAGGCGGAACGGGAACAAGCAGTTGTAGGCCCGGCTCTCCGGCGCCAGCCGCTGGAGGAACCAGAGGCGCTCTTGCCCGAAGGACAGGGGCAGCGGCCCGAGGCGCGGGACGGGCGAGATCGCGCGCTCGGCCCCGCGCGCCGCGGGCTCCTGCCTCACGAGGGGCGCGAGCTCGGCGATGGTCGGGCGGCGGAAGAGCTCCTGGAACGCGAGTTCGACCCCGAGCGCGCTGCGCACCCGGGAGAGCAGCCGCACGGCATGGACAGAGCTGCCGCCCAGCTCGAGGAAGCTGTCATGCACCCCCACGCGCTCCTGCCGCAGCACCTCCTGCCAGATCTCGGCGAGCGCCCGCTCGACGGGAGAGCGAGGCGCGACGAAGGCGTGCGCCAGCGCGGCCCGCGCGGGGCCGGGGGCCGGGAGCGCCGCCCGGTCGACCTTGCCGTTCGCCGTCATCGGCAGCGCGTCGAGCGCGACGAAGGCGGACGGCACCATGAACTCGGGCAGCCTGCCCTGGAGGTGAGCGCGGAGCGCCGCCGGCGACGCCTCCACGCTCTCCACTCCTCGCGCGGAGGCTCCGTCGCCGCGCGTCGGGACCACGTAGGCGACGAGGCGCTTGTCGCCGTGGGCGTCGTCGGTCGCGAGGACGACGGCGTCGTCGAGGGCGGGGTGCTGCCTGAGCGCGGCCTCGATCTCGCCGAGCTCGAGGCGGAAGCCGCGGATCTTGACCTGGTGATCGAGCCGGCCGAGGAACTCGATGTCGCCGTCGTGCCGCCAGCGGACGAGGTCGCCGGTGCGGTACATGCGCGCGCCGGGCGCGTCGGAGAAGGGGTCGGAGAGGAAGCGCTCGCGGGTGAGCTCCGGGTCGTGGAGGTAGCCGCGGGCGAGGCCGTCGCCGCCGATGTAGAGCTCGCCGGGGACGCCGGCGGGGACGGGCTGTCGGCGCGGGTCGAGGATGTAGACGCGCACGTTGTCGATGGGCCGGCCGATGGGCGGCTCGCGTGAGGGGGCGCGGTCGTCGTGGGCGTCCCTGGGGAGGGCGCAGGAGGTGGTGACGACGGTGGCCTCGGTGGGGCCGTAGTTGTTGACGACCTCGAAGGGGATGGCGCGGTGAGGCCAGCGCCGTAGTCTGTCGCCGCCGGTGAGCAGGGCGCGCAGCGAGCAGCGCGCGGGCCAGTCGAGGCGCAGCAGCTCCTCGGCGATCGGGGTGGGGACGAAGGAGACGGTGATCTGCTGCTCGATCAGCCACCGCTGGAGCTCCAGGGGCGAGCGGCGGAGGGGCTCGGAGGGGATGTACAGGCACGCGCCGACGCAGAGCGCGGGCCACGTCTCCCAGACCGAGGCGTCGAAGCCCGGGCTCGCGATGAGGGTGGTTCGATCCGTGCTGGACAGGGCGAACCGCCGCCTGTGCCAGGCGACCAGGTTGGTGAGCCCGCGGTGCTCCACGAGCACCCCTTTCGGCCGGCCCGTCGAGCCCGACGTGTAGATCACGTACGCCAGGTCGTCCGGCGCCTGGCCAGCGGCCGGAGGCACCTTGTCCACGGGCTCGCGATCGAGCATCGCCCGATCCGCGTCGAGGCGAACGACGCGGAGCCCGCGGCTCGGCACGCGGCAGGCGAGGTCGTCGCTGGTCAGGAGCGCCGACACCTTCGCGTCCTCCAGCATGAACGCGAGCCGAGCCGCCGGATAGGCCGGGTCGAGCGGGACGTACGCGCCCCCCGCCTTGAGCACGCCGAGCGCGGCCACGATCATGTCCGGCGAGCGCTCCAGGCAGATGCCGACGAGCGCGCCAGGCCCGGCGCCGCTCTTCCTGAGGAAGTGGGCGATCTGGTTGCTCCGCCGATCCAGCTCGGCGTACGTGAGCCGCTCGCCTTCGAACGCCACCGCGGCGGCGGAAGGGGCGCGGCGCGCCTGCTCCTCGACCTGCTCGTGGACCAGCTCGCGCGGCGGGGCCGTCGCCGCGCCGCTGCTCCAGTCGACGAGGAGCTGGCGCCGCGCGTCGGCCGACAGGAGAGGCAGATCCGAGATCCGCTGATCGGGGGCCTCGGCAGCGCCGCCGAGCAGCGCCTGCCAGTGCTCGAGCAGCCTGACCGCGGTCGCCTGCTCGAAGAGATCGCGGCGGTAATCGAGCCTCGCGACGACCCCTGCGGCGGCGTCCTCGACGCTCACCACGAGATCATGACCGACGTACGGCAGAACGAGGTTCGTCCGGGTCAGCGTCAGCAGCGGCCCATTGCACGGCGGGGGGCTCGGGGGCGCCGCCGCGAAGAGGACCTGGACGAGCGGCGTGCGGCCCGGGTCGCGCGGCGCGGCGAGCTTCTCCAGCAGCGCCCTGGCGGGAACCTCGCTGTTCGCTCTGCCCTCCTCGATGGAGCGGTGTACCTGGCGCAGGAGCTGTCGGAACGAGGGCTGTGCGCCGAACCTGCCCCGCACGATCACCGGGCCGCCGAAGAGGCCGATGAGCTCCCGGACGTCCGGCGTATCGCGCCCGGGCAGGGGCGTGCCGATCAAGACATCCTCCTCGCCGGTGATCCGGTGCAGGACAGCCAGCATCCCCGCGAGCAGCGCGGTGAACAGGCGCGCTCCTTCGTCCCGGGCCGCCGCTTCGAGGCGCTGGAGGAGCGACGGGTCGAGCGCGCGCTCGACCGACCCTCCGTCGAAGGCATGCACGGCGGGCCGCGGCCGGTCCGTCGGAAGATCCAGGGCAGTCGGCGCGCCGGCGAGCTCCCGTGTCCAGTGGTCGAGCCGCGCGTCGAGGCGATCGCCGGCGGCGCGGTCGAGCTGCCGCCGGACGTGGTCCTGATAACGCATGGGCAGCGCCGGAGGCGTCATGGAATGGTAGAGGGCGCAGAGCTCCGAGAAGAACAGCCCCACGCTGAAGGCGCCGTCGCAGACGAGGCCGTGCATGGACAGCGCGACCAGGTGGCGGCGCGGGTGCGCCCGGATGAGCGTCACCCGCCAGAGCGGGGCACGCTCGAGATCGAAGGGGCGAGCGGCCTCCTCGCGGGCGGCCGCGAGCGCCGCCTCGTCCGAGGTGGGCTGTAGGTCCGGGGCCAGGTCCACCTCTCCGAGGTCGATCGCCACCGCGGGCCTGACGACCTGCGCGGGCTCTCCCTCGCGCTCGACAAAGGAGGTCCTGAGCGGCTCGTGGCGCGCCGCGATCTCCTCGACGGCGCGGCGCAATCTGGGTACATCGAGATCCCCGTCGAGCCAGGCCGCGCCGCCTTCATGGATGACCGGCGCGGGACCATGGACTCGAGCAAGGAGCCATTTCGTCTCTTGCTCGAAGGAAAGTGGCGCGTACGTCAGCTCAACCATGGCGCATGCCCTCCTGTCCGTTGATGTTAGAGAGCACCTCCCTCCTCCCGCTCCGAGCGTTCGGAGAGGCCCTTGCAATGGGCTCACGCGCGCCGCGTAGGCGGCACCCATGCAGGTTGTCAGGCACTCCATTCGCTCGCGCGCCGGCTGTCGGCTCAGCGATGTCCTCGGTGACATGGCGCTCCTCCTCCCGAGCGCGCAACTCATCCCCGAGCGCGCATCAGGCGTACGCCTGTCACGGAACCATCACGCGAGAACTCGACGTCTTCGCCTCCCCCGGCGACACCTTTTTTTGGTCTACAGTATTAATAATGATCCTTTATCGTGGTATTGCCAAGCGGAATGATCAAAATCGTTCGGGCGACGAGCGGAAGGCTCATCTCGATCATGTTCGAGCTCCCGCCTAAATAAGTTCATCTGTGACACGCCCTGCGCTGGTCGGCGCGGCGCGGCGCCCGGGGCCGCGCCGGCCGGGGACCGCGTTTGGCCCTGAACAGCCGGCGCCTCCGTGGCTCGGCGGAGGCTGTCCGCGGAGGGGCCGCGAGGGCAGGTGCTACTCTTTGGGAGGATCGGTGAAGAGCATACCAGTCGTCGCCGTGAGCTTCTCCAGGATGGCGGGCCCGAAGCGCTCGGCGAAGCGCGCCCTGTCCTCGGGCGCGATGACGATGTCGCCCGGCTCGTCTTCGCGCTCGTCCGTGATGATGGCGAGGAGCAGCCCGGGCTCCTGCCCGACGTTCTCGAACTGGCGGTAGACGCCCACGGGCACGTCGACCATATCGAACGGCTCGAGCGTCGTCTCGTCCGTGGCGCCCTCGTTCCAGCGCAGCGCGAAGCGTCCAGTGAGGCACAGAAATACCTCCCTCGAGCGACGGTGTGCGTGCAGAGGGACCTTGTCGCCAGGCCTGCAGCTGACGATGCCCACGCTCATGCCTTTGGGGCCGACGATGGCCGGCCCCGTCCCCTCGCGCGCGTCCTCCGCCGCGTGCGCCATCAGGAGATACAGAGGAGGGTTCACGGCGTCGAACGCCTCCTGTGGGATGCTGGTGTCCGTGGTGTGATTCACGTGAGCCCGGAGCTCGCCGAACCGCGCGATGCGCGAGCGCATCTGCTCCGAGGTGATCCTCAGCGTCGTCATGATCGATCCCCCTTGTCTGCCGCGCCGAGCTCCTGGAGCGCTCGGCGCGGCTCTTCTCCAAAGATACCGCGGGATATCGCGGTGCGCTCGATCGATTCCTTGCTTCGAATCGACTTTATCGCTCGCTATCGTCGCGTGTCACGCGGGGGGGCGCGCGTGAACCGTGTGTTGGCTGAGCAATGGACAATACTGGGCCAGTGTAGTAGCGTGGCCCGGAAAGGCCGCTCTCTGGAGGAGCTCGGAAGCGTCGAGACGCGATGCTGCCGATCCCGCGGAGCGCCGGACGGTGGAGCCGATACGGCCGCAGCGCCTGTCGGTCATGCCTTTGTGAACGACATTGAATTCCAGGGACAGCCGTTTCCGCTGCGCCGGCAGCGCCGTGGTCACTGGCGAATTCCAGGGACAGCCGTTTCCGCTAGGCCGGCAGCGCCCGCGTCACCGGCGGCGAATCCGGCGGGCGTGTCAGCGCGTCACTCCAGCACCACGAACTTCAGATACCGCCCCTCCCACCACGCCGGCAGCGTCGGGTGGTCCTCCGGCTGCCCGTGGATCGCCCGGATCCGCAGGTCGTCCCGCGCCAGCGTGGCGTCGTCCAGCGTCGCCAGGAAGTCTTCCGCCGTGATGTGGCTCGAGCACGACGCCGCGCACAACACGCCACCTCGATCCAGCACGCGCGCGACCGCGGCGTGCAGCCGCCGGTAGGCGCCGAGCGCGCGCGGCTTGGCGCGCTCGCTCGGCGCGAAGCTCGGCGGGTCGCAGATGATGAGATCGTACCGGTCGCCGCGCGCGCGGGCCTTCTCGAGGAAGTCGAACGCGTCCGCCGTCACGAACTCGTGGGCCGCCGGATCCACGCCGTTCTCGCGGAACGTGCGCTGCGCCGACGCGTGCGCGGCCGACGCCGAGTCGACGGAGGTGACCCGGCCCGCGCCGCCGAGCGCCGCGGCCACGGAGAAGCCCCCCGCATAGCTGAACAGGTTCAGCACGCGCCGGCGCCCGGCCGCGAGCGCGCGCACGCGGGCGCGGTTGTCGCGCTGGTCGAGGAACGCCCCCGTCTTCTGCCCGCGCGCGAGATCGACCTCCATCGCGACCCCCGTCTCCCTCACGAAGAGGCGATCCGGCAGCGGCGGCCCGTGCAGGTGCGCGAGCTTCTTCCCGTCCGCGTCCTCGCCCGCCGCCGACGCGCGCGCGCGCAGGCCGATCGAGCGCACGCCGCGGGCGCCCAGCGCGCGCGCGAGGTGCGGGAGCAGGCGATCGAGCCAGGGCGCCAGCATGTCGCCGTCGAGGCGGATCACCGCGGCGCGGTCGTACCGATCGATGACGAGCGACGGCACCCGGTCCCCCTCGCCGTTGCACAGCCGGTAGGCCGTCGTGTCGCGGCCGGCGAACCAGCCGTCGCGCAGGGCGAAGGCGCGATCGAGCCGCTCCGCGAGGGCCCGCTCGTCGAGCGGCGGCGCCTGCGTGCGCTGGAAGACGCGGACGGCGATCGCCGAGTCCGCGTCCCAGAGCCCTCGCCCGAGGAACGGCGCCCCCTCGGCCGACAGCTCGACGACGTCGCCCGACGCCGCGGCGCCGCCGCGGTGCGCGCGCTCGCCGCGCTTGCCCTCGCCGCGCTTGCTCCCGTGTCCGCCGCCGTCCGCGATGCCGTCTCGGTAGACCCATGGGTGGCCGCGGCGGACGGCGGCGGCGGCTGGCGCGGTGAGATGGACCCGCATCGACCCCGCCTAGCACGGTAAGCTCGCAGCGTGCTGCACCGAGTTCGTTCGTCCGGATGGGCCTGCCTCGGGGGGATCTCGCTTGCCGTCGCGGCAGGCTGCACGCAGGACCACGGCGTCCTCGGCCGGGATCCGTCGGGCGGGGCGAGCACCTCCGGCGCCGGCGGCGGCCCGGCGGCGACCACGAGCGGCGCATCGACGACGACCACGGGCGCGGGCGGCAGCGCGGTCGAGCCGCCGGGGCCGACGAAGCTCACGGTGGTGAACGGCATCAGCGATCACGACGCGGTCCGCTTCTGCTTCCTCGCGTACCCCGACGGGACCGGCGCCGGCGTGGACCCCTGGCCGGGCGCCGCCGCGGGCCTCGCGTTCGCCCGGGCCCAGGAGATCGAGCCGCTCGGCGCGGCGATCCCCGAGGGGACGAGCCTGCGCGCGCACGTGATCGCCGGCGACCTCCGCGCGACGGAGGGGCTCGACTGCGCGGAGATCCTCGCGCTCGCCGCGGAGAGCGCGGCCCCGATCGTGGCCGCGGGGCTCCCCGTGCTCCCGGCGCCCGTGTTCGCCGAGGAGAAGAGCCTCCTCGTTGTCGCCACCGGATGCCTCGGCGGCGAGGGGCACACGCACGAAAGCGAGAAGGAAGGCTGCGGCGACGCCTACACGATCGACACGCCGACCGCCGGCCTCGTCGCGGTCGCCATGTCGCGGCGGACGAGCTTCGGCAGGGTGAGCCTGCAGGTCGCGCACGCGAGCGCGGCGACGCCGCTGGTCCATGTGGCGCTGGCGCCCGGGCGCGACGATGCGACCGGGGTGACGCTCACGCAGGACCTCTCCTACGGCGCGATCGCGCCGTTCCCACCGTCCACCGGGTTCTCGGTGGGCGACCTCGGCGCGCTCGACGAGGTCGCGATCGAGACCCGCGATCCCCTCCAGGGGACGGTGACGTCGTCGGTGCTGATGCGCGAGATCCTGGCGAGCAGCGACGTGCCGGCGGCGGACATCAGGGACGGTCAGGGGTTCGTGCTTGTCGCCGTCGGGGCCGCTCCGGAGGCGGAGCAGGGCGGGTTCTGGCATCCCCTGACGTACTCGCTCTTGCGGGCGAATCCCTGAGCTTGTTCCCGGATCCTCCCCTTACCGGCGAGGTTCCGGGGTTCACCGTCTCTCGTCGGACGGAACGACCACGCCTCGCCTGGCAGCGCGCTGTGGACTCGCCTTGATTCCGCCTCGGGCATCAAGGCTCCATCGAGCGCGGTTCGCAATGCCACGATCCTGGCGTGGGGTGCCGTGTTGTCCGGTATTTGCGCAACGCCCTGATTGCTCCTGTACGGCCGACTCGGGTGTGTCTGGTGTGTCTGCCGCGCTTGCAGCGCGCGTTGTCTTATCGGAGGATGAGGGGCCTGCCCCCTCGGTCTCAGGCGCCCCCCTCTCCTCGCAGAACAGCGCTTCGCGGGCCTCCTCATGGCTCTGCCTGACTCTTCGGCGAGGAGCGTCGCGCCGGGAAAATCGTGAGTCGCTCGACGAACGGGAGCGCCCTGTACGGATGCCATCACGGGACAACCAGGCGCCGTGACGATCGGATGAATCTCCAGTATAACGCGAGTGCCGAAATTCCGAGGGAGGGAGGGAACATGGCGACACAGGTATTTGTCGGGGCGAGCTCCGCGGCGGATCCGAAGGAGGCTGCTTCAGAGGCCGTGGCGGCGGCGCTCCGCGGGTCTTCCCGCGCCGAGCACGCGGCGCGACCGGTATTCGCCCTCGTCTTATCGACGGACCAGTACGACGCCGACGCGCTCGCCGCGGCCGTGACGAGCCAGCTGCCGGGCGTCCCCTGGGCGGGGTGCTGCACTGCCGGCGTCTTTGCCGGCAGCCGGCTGCTCCGGCAGGGGCTCGTGGTGGGGCTTGTCACCTCGGAGACCGTGCGCGTCGGCGTCGGGGTCGCGCAGCCGGTGAGCCAGGACGGGCGGCGCGCCGGCGTGCTCGCCGCCTCGCGCGCCCTCGAGAGGTTTCCGTCGTCCGTCGCGCCCGGGTGGAGCCGCGCGCTCATCGTGCTGCCGGACGCGGTCACGGGCAACGGGGCCGACGTGGTGCGCGGCGCGGTCGAGGTCGGCGGGACGGGCGTCGTCTGGGCCGGCGGCGGCGCGGGCGACAACCTCCGCTTCGTGCGCACCGCGCAGTTCGCGGGCGGCAGGGCCTACTCGGACAGCGTGGTCGTGGTCGCGATCGACTCGCCGGCGCGCATGGCGACCGGCATCCGCCACGGCTTCCGGCCGTATGGCCCGCCCACGATGGTCACCCGCGCCGAGGGCACGGTCCTCGCCGAGCTCGAGTACGAGGGCGCCTTCTCGGTCTACCAGCGCACCGCGCGCGCGAGGGGGGATCAGGTGAACATCGACGGCTTCGCCACGTTCGCCATGACCCACCCGCTCGGCATCCCGCAGGCCGACGGCGAGCACGTCATCCGCGATCCGCTGCGCGTCGTCTCGCCGGGGGGGCTCTACTGCGTCGGCGAGGTCCCGGACGGGTGCCTCATCCGCGTCATGGAGGGCGACCCCATCGGCCTCGTCGGCGCCGCGCGCGAGGCCGCGACCACGGCGCGCGACGCGGTGGCCGGGCCCATCGCCGGCGCGTTCGTGTTCGACTGCATCTCGCGGTGCATGATGCTCGGTGACACGGTGCGCGACGAGCTGACGACCTTCGAGAGCGAGCTCGGCGAGAGCGTCCCGGTG
The DNA here is from genome assembly GCF_052075895.1 of Sorangium sp. KYC3313. NCBI lineage: Bacteria > Pseudomonadati > Myxococcota > Polyangiales > Polyangiaceae > Sorangium > Sorangium sp. KYC3313. Next base: position 12,281,553 of record NZ_CP197255.1, on the reverse strand, counting down.
ATGGGATGTCTGACCTTTGGCGAAGTCGGTACGCTGGGCCGAGGCGTACCGCAGTTTCACAACAAGACCGCTGTCGTGCTCGCCCTGGGGGCCTGAGCGCGGGAGCGGTTGGAGCCCTGTCATGGCGAGCGGCGAAGAGCACGAGATCCAGGAGGAACGGCTGGCGCTCCTCAGCGTCCTCCAGGAGCTCACGGTCGCGGCGCTCGACCTCTTCGATCCGCACCAGTCGATGGGGGTCTTCCTGGAGCGGCTCGCCGAGCGCCTGAGCTGCATCGCCGTGCTCGTGCTCGTCGAGCCGGCCCCGCTCGCCCCGCGGCTCCTCGACGCCGCCGGCCTGTCGGCGAGCTCGCGCGCGCTGCCCATCCCGCTGCGCTCGCCCGTCCCGGCGGGCGGGCCCAACGGCGCGGGCGCGGGCCTCTCCTTGCCGTACCCCGAGCTCGCGCGGCCCGGGCTCGTGACGTGGCACTTCTCGCTGGAGGGGCAGGGCGACAGCGGCGCGTCCAGCCTCCTCCTCTGCTTCGAGAGCGAGCCCCCGTTCGCGCCCCGGTACCGGGGCATGATGCGCCGGCTCACGGCGACGTTCCGCACGGCGCTGGTGCACCGCCTGCTCTACGCCCGCATGATCGAGAACGAGCGCGAGCGGGCGCGGAACCTCGCCGCCGCGGAGGCGGGGCGCGCGGCGGCGGAGGCGGCGCAGCGGCGCGCGGCGTTCCTCTCGGAGGCGAGCCGGCTGCTCTCGAGCTCGCTCAATTACGAGGCGACGCTGGTGCGCGTCGCGCGCCTGCCGGTCCCGTTCGTCGCGGACTGGTGCATGGTCGACATCATCGAGCGCGAGGCGATGCTCCGGCGCGCGGTCGTCGTCCACGCCGATCCCCAGAAGAGCGAGCTCGCGCGCCTCCTGCAAGGCCAGACGCCGATGGACTCGGTCCTCCCGTCCGGCGTCGCGCGTGTGCTGGAGACGGGCGAGGCGGCGCTCTGCGAGGTCGCGGGCGCGCCCCTCGCCCCGGAGAGCGAGCGCGGCTCGTACGACAGCGAGCCGCCGGTGTCGGCCAGCGAGGCGCTCCTCATGGAGCTCGGCCTCCGGCGTTACATCTCCGTGCCGCTCGTCACGCGCGGCACGATGCTCGGCGTGCTCACCATCGCGTCCGGCCGCGACGATCTCCTGTACGGCGTGGAGGACCGGGCGCTCGCCGAGGATCTCGGGCGCAGGGCCGCGCTGGCGATCGACAACGCGCGGCTGTACGAGAGCGCGCAGCGGGCGATCCGGGCCCGGGAGGAGCTCGTCGCGGTGGTGTCGCACGATCTCAAGAGCCCGCTCGCCACCATCGTCATGAACACGAGCCTCCTGCGCCGGAAGCTGCCGGGCGCGGACGAGGTGGTCGAGGTGCGGCGCCCTGTCGAGCGCATCCAGAAGGCGGCCGATCGCATGAACCGCCTCATCCGCGATCTGCTCGACCTGGCGAAGCTCGACGGCGGCCACATCTCGATCCAGCCGGTGCCCCACGACGTCGCTGGCCTGCTCGGCGACGCCATCGAGCTCCTGCGGGAGGAGGCGGCGGAGAAGTCGCTGCGCCTCGAGCAGAGCGTCGAGCTCGGCGTCGATCGGGCGCTCTGCGATCGCGAGCGGATCCTGCAGGTGATCGCCAACCTCGTCGGCAACGCGATCAAGTTCACGTCGGCCGGCGGCGAGGTCGCCGTCCGGGCCGAGCCGTGGGGCCGGGAGGTGCGCCTCTCGGTGCGCGACACGGGCCCGGGCATCCCGGAGGACCAGCGGGCGCGGATCTTCGAGCGCTACTGGCAGGCGAAGGAGACGGCCCACAAGGGCACGGGGCTCGGCCTCTCGATCGCGAAGGCGCTCGTCGAGGTGCACGGCGGGCGGATCTGGGTCGAGAGCAAGGTGGGCGAGGGCAGCACGTTCTTCTTCACGCTGCCGATGGTGGAGGCCGCGAGCGCGACCTCGGGAGTCGCGGCAGGCACGCGCCTCGGGGCCTGACAGCGGCCTTCGGGGTTTGCCGTACAGCGGTGTAATCACATCACCGAGGCAGGAGGGTCTCTTCGCCTTGCGTGTTGGCGGTCCGATCCGTTCATCGCTATACCTTGCCACGATGAAGGACGTCGGGAACGACAGGGGCGATGCGGCGCCGGCCGAGGCTCGATGGGACGATGACGAGCGGGGGCTCGTCGGGGCCGCGCTCGGGCTGCTGGGCATCCGCAACCTCGTGCTCGCGATCCACGATCCGAGCTTTCCCTCGGACGACGCGGAGGACATCGGGCGCGGGTCCCCGAATACCGAGGGGGGGCGCCGATTCCTCCGGTTCGCGCGGGATCTCGGCTTCAACGGCGTCCAGCTGGGGCCGCAGGGGGAGACCTCTGCCGACAACGCGTCTCCGTACGACGGCGCCATTTTCTCGCGGAGCACGCTGTCGATCGCGCTCGCCCGGCTGGTCGAGGACGGCCCCTCTGGCGCGCTCCTCCGCCCCGAGTCGCTCCGGGAGATCGTCGCCGGGCGGCCTCCTGGCAGCGAGGCTCGCGCGCAGCACGGCCATGCCTACCGCGCGCAGCGCGCCGCGCTCCGCGAGGCGTACGCGTCGTTCGAGGGCCGGCGGAGGCGCGGCGAGCTCGGCGAGCTCGCCGACCTCGAGCGCCGCCTCGACGCCTTTACGCGGCGGAACGCGGCGTGGCTCGAGCGGGACGGGCTCTACGGCCCCCTCTGCGCCGAGCACCGGAGCGGCTGGTTTCACGGCTGGTCTGGCGAGCCGGAGCTGGACCGGCGCCTCTACGCGCCCGGCCCTGGCGAGGTGCTCGCGTGCGAGGAGCGCAGGAGAGCGCTCCTCGACCGGTACCGCGACGAGCTCCGCTTCTACGCGTTCTGCCAGCTCCTCGCGCACGAGCAGCACGCGGCGCTCCGGACGGTGACGGCCGAGCTCGGGCTCAAGCTCTACGGCGATCTGCAGATAGGCTACTCGCCTCAGGATGCCTGGGCGTATCAATCGGTCTTCCTCAGGGGGTATCTCATGGGGGCGCCGCCGAGCCGGACCAACCCGGAGGGCCAGGTGTGGAGCTACCCTGTCCTGGATCCCGCGCAGTACGCCGACGCGTCGTCCGGCGGGCTCGCGCTCGTCCGGGCGCGGATGGACAAGATGTTCGACGAGTTCGACGGGGTGCGCCTCGATCACCCGCACGGGCTCGTCTGTCCCTGGGTCTATGCGGCCGACGCCCCCGATCCCCTCCGCGCCGTCCAGGGTGGGGCGCGGCTCTTCTCGTCGCCCGATCTGCCGGAGCACCCGTTGCTCGCGCGGTACGCCATCGTCTCTCCCGGTCAGCTGAACCGCGCCGTGCCCCGGTATGCGGACGACTGGGTCACCTCGCTGTCCCCGGAGCAGGTCGGGCGCTACAGCGTCGTTTTCGACACGATCGCGCGCTGCGCGGAGGCCCGCGGGCGCGCCATCTCCGACGTCGTGTGCGAGGTCCTGAGCACGCTCCCTTTCCCGCTCGGGGCCGTCCTCGAACGGCACGGGCTGGGGCGCTTCCGGGTCACGCAGAAGGCCGATCTCGACAACCCGAAGGACGTCTATCGCAGCGAAAACGCCGCGCCCGCCGACTGGATCATGGTGGGGACCCACGACACGCCGCCGCTCTGGAGGCTCCTCGACACCTGGGAGCGCGCCTCGGCGCTGGGGCGGCAGGCGGCGTACCTGGCGACGCGCCTCGCGCCCTCGCCGGCCGAGGAGGGCGCGATGGCGCGCGCGCTCGCGTCCGACCCTCGCGCGCTGGCGCAGGCCAAGGTCGCCGACCTCTTCGCCAGCCCGGCGTCGAACGTGATGGTCTTCTTCGCCGATCTGCTCGGGATGAAGGAGATCTACAACACGCCCGGCACGGTGGGCGACGACAACTGGTCGCTGCGGGTCCCACGCGATTACGAGCGGTCCTATCTGGAGATGCGCGCGCGCGGCGCGGCCCTCGATCTCCCGCGTTCGCTCGCGCTCGCGCTGCGCGCGCGGGGAGGCGCGGGGTCGGTGGAGCGCGGGAACCTCGCCCGGCGGCTGGAGCGCTGCCCGCGCTAGCCGAGAATTTCCCCGAAAAATCCGGGAAGATACTTCAGTTCGGGCTCCACACGGCCCACTTCCCCGAGGTGGCCCATGTGTCGCTCGCATCCTTGAACGCCCCGATGAACGCGGCGCTCGTGTCGAAGAACCCGTCCGGCGGCACGACCGCGTCCTTGGTCAGGGACGTCGCGGGGCCGAACACGGGCGCGGACGGGTCGAAGCAGCCCTGGATACCCGGGTCCTCCTCCCGATTCTTCCGACCGGGCTCGCTCAGGAACGCGATCTCATCGAAGCCGCCGTCGTCGTCCTGGAGGATGCCTGTCCCGTCGCTCGTCTCGGCGTAGGCGAGGTCATTCACCAGATTGAAGAAGATCGAGCTCGATATGTTCTGCTCGGGATCCGGGTCGCGCACGTCGAGGCCCGACTCGAAGCCCGTGACGATCGTGTTGGCGATGTTCGCCTTCGTCGACCGGCGGAGGAGGATGCCGTACTGCTCCTTGTCCACGTCCACGCCCTTCCCGCAGAGCGTCGCGTTGTAGATCGTCGGCTCGCTCCGAGGCTCGAGCGCCGGCGTGAGCGCGAGCGGGTCGTTGTCCCCCTCGAACCCGTTCGTCTCCTCCGCGACGCTCGGGTCCAGCTGCGCCACGAGGAACTGGAGCTTCCCGCGATAACCCTGGTCCCAGTCGAAGGCGTCGTCGCCGCTGTACTGGCAGGCGAGGTGCTTTGCGTTCACCGTGCCCCCGAAGAACTCGAAGCAGTCGTCGGACACGTGCCTCACCTGGACGAAATCGATGATCGTCCCCCTGCCGACCCCGCCGAGGGTGAGCCCGTTGATCTCGTTGTTCGGCGCGATCTTCACGCCGGAGTACTCGATGCGCACGTATTTGAGCGTGCCGCTCGAGTCGTTCTCGTCGATGCCCCCGTATCGCCCGTTGTTCGTCAACCCCTCGATCTGGCCCGGGGTGCGTGCGCCGTTCGCGTCCACGTGGTTGGTCGGCGCGTTGCCGAGGAGGATGACGCCGCCCCAATCGCCGGCCATGCGATCCTCCGGGGCCTTGCTGCTCGTGAACACGATGGGCTCATCCCGGGTGCCCACGGCGATGAGCTTGGAGCCGGGGTGCACCACGAGCGTCGCGGGGACCTGCGGGTTCGTCTCGCCGAGGACGGTCGTGCCCTTCTCGATGGTCAGCGTCGCCCCGGCCGAGACGTTCACCTGGCCCTTGAGGATGTAGTTCTTGTCACATCTGAGCGTGAAATCCTCCGTGATATCACCGGTGATCTCGACGGTCGGCTTGTCGGCCGCCGCGCACCCGCCTGGCGGGTCGCCGCCCTCGCCGCCGGCTGAGCCGCTCGACGAGGGGACGCAGGTGCTGTCCGTCCGATTGCAGATGGCGCCGTCGAACTGCGCGCAGTCCGCGTCGGAAGTGCATTGCACATCCCGCTGCTCGATGATGAGCGAGCACGCGAGGGCGCTCGTGGCGAGCGCGCCCATGGCCAGCGCGAGGGCGGCGGCAGGTGGTGAATCGACGGGGCTGCGCTCGTGGTTCATTGCAATCACCCGATGGCAAGGGAATCGTCTCTGTCACGCAGGACTGTGCTGTCCGGCCGACAGGGACGTGGCGAAACCGTCGCTGACAGGCCATCGCATTCGCGAGAACGTCACATGACGGCCGCTTCGAGGTAACAGGTCGCGGGCATTCTCCGGGCCGGGCTGGCCTCCCTCTGGGGATCGATCCGGCACAGGTCGAATGAGCGCTCCCAGCGATCCCAATGGTTGGCGGAAATATCGCCCGATTGCCGAGATCGGCAGGGGAGGCATGGCCGACGTCTGCCTCGCGGTCGCCCAGGGCCCCGTGGGATTCAACAAGCTCGTCGTGCTGAAGCGGGTGCGGCCCGAGCTCGTGGAGGACGCCGACATCCTGGCCATGTTCCTCGACGAGGCGCGGCTCGCGGCCCGATTGAATCATCCGAACGTGGTTCAGACGTACGAGGTCGGCGACGAGGGAGCGCGCTTCTTCATCGCCATGGAGTACCTCGACGGCCAGCCGCTCGGCAGCATTCGCTCCCGCATGGGGCACGACAAGGTCCCGCTCCCGCTCCAGGTTCGCGTCCTGTGCGACGCGCTGGCCGGGCTCCATTATGCGCACAACCTGCGCGATTTCGACGGAACACCCATCCACGTCGTCCACCGCGACGTGAGCCCGCAGAACATCTTCGTCACCTATGATGGCGTGATCAAGGTGGTCGACTTCGGCATCGCCAAGGCGGCCGACTCGCTGACGGAGACGCGCACCGGAACGCTCAAGGGCAAGGTCTCGTACATGTCGCCGGAGCAAGCGCGCGGAGAGCGCGTCGACCGGCGCTCCGACGTCTTCTCGGTGGGGGTGATCCTCTGGGAGGCGATCGCCCGGAGGCGCATGTGGAAGGGCTTCAACGACCTCGCGATCCTCGGGCGGCTCGCCATCGGAGAGGTTCCGAGGCTCACGGAAGAGGCGTCCAGGGTCGAGCTCGACCCCGAGATCGAGCGGATCTGCCAGAAGGCGCTCGCGCCCGCGCTCGAGGACCGTTATGCCTCCGCGGCCGAGCTGCAGGCGGATCTCGAGCGCTGGCTCGGCGAGCGCCACCGGGGCATGTCCGCGCGGGAGGCCGGCGAGATCGTGGCCGGCCAGTTCGCGGACGACCGGGCGCGGATCAAGCAAGTCGTGGAGGAGCAGCTGCGCGGCGTGCGCTGGACCGGGAGCTATCCGAGGGTCACGCTGACGCCCGACCTGCCGAAGCTGAGCGCCGGTCCGATGTCGATGACGCCGACCTTGACCGCGCCTGCGGCGGTCAGCGTCTCCTCGGACGGGAGCTCGATGCTGCCCTCGGTCAGCATGACCGGCGCGAAGGAGCGCCCCGCGCGCCCGAACCGCACGATATTCATGATCGCGGCCACCTTCGTCGCCATCGGCGGAGCCGTGAGCGTCGGGGTCTTGCGCGCGCAGCCATGGAGGATCGCCGCGAGCGATCACCACAAGGCGCAGGTCGCCGCGCAGCCCGCGGCGGAGCCCTCTCCGAAGCAGGAAGAGGCCATCCGCCTCGTCGTGCGCGTCTCGCCGGTCGACGCGAAGGTCTCCATCGACGGCTCGCCGATGTCGACCGGCGCCTACGAGGGCCGCCTCGCCAGGGATGGCCGCGCGCACGTCATCCGCGCCGAGGCGCCGGGTTTCCTCGCGCAGGAAGAGAAGGTCACGGCAAGCAACGATCTCTTCGTGAGCCTCGCCTTGAAGAGCGAACCGCAAGCGCAGCCAGGGAGGCTCGCCGCCGTCGGTCGGAGCGCCCCGGTGAGCGTCGCCACGGCGCCGCCTGCGTCCGCCGCGCCGCCGTCGAGCGCGCCCGCGCCGCCGTCTGCCGAGCAGAAGCCGAAGCGGGGGATCGATCTGGAGAGCCCGTACGCCCGATGAAGACCCCGAGAGCGCTCGCCCTCTGCGCCGCGATCGTGCTCAGCGCCCCGCTCGGCGCGTTCGCTCGGCCTGCCGGTGACAAGACCGAGGAGGCCGACGCCCGCTTCCGGCGAGGCGTCGAGCTCTACAACGAGGTGGATTATGGCGCTGCGCTCACCGAGTTTCGCCGCGCCTACGAGCTCGCGCCCGCATATCAGGTGCTCTACAACATCGCGGGTACGTGTTATCAGCTCAAGGACTACGCCTGCGCGCTGCGCGCCTTCGAGAGGTACCTCGCCGACGGTGGCGAGCAGCTCCCGGGCGGCCGGCGGGCCGAGGTGGAGCGGGACATCGCCGTCCTGAGGAGCCGCGTCGCGACGGTGGAGATCTCGACCTCGGCGCCGGACGTCGAGATCTCCGTGGACGGCGTGCCGGCGGGCAAGACGCCGCTCCCCGAGCCCCTCCTGATGAGCGCCGGGCGCCGCCGCATCGCCGCCGAGGCGCCGGGCCGCCCGGCCGTGTTGAGGGTCGTCGACGTGGCCGGCGGCGATCACGTTCGGCTCACGATCGAGCTCCCCGAAGCGCGCGCCCCGCAGGGCCCCGCCGAGGGCGCGGGCGGCGCGCCGGCTCCGCTTGGCGCGCTGCGGATGGACCGCGCGCCTCGCCAGCAGCGGAGCGTGCCCGTGTTCCCCTGGCTCGCGACCGGCGCGCTCGCCGCGGGCGCGGCCGCCACCGGGGTCCTCGCGCTCGGCGCTTCCGGGGACCTCGACGCGGAGCTCGATCGGTATCCCGGCGACGCCCGCGCCGTCGAGCGAGCGCGGGCGAGGAGCGAGGCGCTCGCGCTCACCACCGACCTGCTCGCGGGCGCCGCCGTGCTCGCCGGCGGCATCTCGATCTACCTCACTGTCGCTGGCGCAGGCCCGGAGCGCGGCGATGGAGAGCGCGCGTCATCTCCTCCGGTGAGGCTCACGATCGCGCCGGCGTCTCTCGAGCTCGCGGGCTCTTTCTAGGACCGACGCAGAGCGTCGCAGGGTCGCGACGGTCAAAACGCTTGCATCCAGCGCGCTGGAGCTGCATTGATCCGGGCGATCGCCGCGGTCATGGGGGCCTCTCCCGTGCGACGCCGCGGCGACGGTGCGACAAGGTGGTCAATCACCCGCGCTGCCAGCGAGTCGAGAACGAGATGGGAGACACCAGGTGAGCACGACCAAAGCGTCTCTTGGGACCCTGTTCCTCATGCTCTCCCTGGCCGCGCCTGCGCTCGCGCAAGAGGCGGCGCCGCGGCAGCCCGTCACGGACAAGACGAAGGAGCGTTGGGCGAAGAGCCAGGGAGGCCGGTTCGGCTTCGAGATCGACGTCCTCAGCTCGTCTTACCAGCAGGAGATCGCGGCGGCTGCCGGCGAAGAGGCCTCCGTCGAGGAGTCGTCGCGGCTCGGCGTCGCCATCACCGCCGCCGCCCAGTACAAGCTCTTCGCGGGCCTCCACCTCGACGCGGAGATCCCGTTCGCCTACGGCGACGTCTCGGGCCCCCAGTCGACAGACCTGTTCGGCAGGCGGTTCACGAGCGGCGCAGGATACAGCCAGTTCTTCATCGGCAATCCCACGTTCGGCCTCCACTACGCTGCCAACGCCCTTCCCATCCTCGCGCTCTTCGGCGGCATGAGCTTGACGATCCCGCTCCACCCGCACCCGGGGACGGAGCTCGAGGTCGCGTCGGTGGCGAACTTCCCCGCGCGGGCTTACTTCGATGCGCAACGGGTGCTGCTCGCCCACTGGGCCTTCCGGGCGCGCGTCGGGACCGAGATCAACGTCGGCAAGGTCCTGTTCTTCACCCACGATCTCGCGAGTCAGGTCTTCTTTCCGACCCGGGACGGGGAGGACACGAAGACCGTGATCGAGCAGGGAAACGAGATCGAGTTCCGCCCGTTCGGGAACTTTGGCATCGGCATGCGCCTTCAGGCGGCGTTCCCTCTCTCCTCGAGCAACTCAGCCCAGCTCGCGGCGGAGCCGTTCGTCGGCTGGGAGCCGCTCGTGAAGGGCTCCTTCACCCGCGTCGGCGCGCTGGTCGCGCTCGACGACGACCTCGGCTTCGGCCTCGATCAGGGGAAGGTCGCCACCATCCGCGTCGCCCTGGGCAGCAAATGGTAGGGAGCGAGCGCCGCGGGGGGCGAGCTACGCTGAGCGGCCCGTGACGACGACCCCCAGCCCGAGCCGCGACCCCTGGGTCGGCGTGCCGCGGCCGAACCCTGCTGCCCGGCTTCGACTCTTCTGTGCGCCTTATGCGGGCGGCGGGTCGTCGATCTACAGCGCCTGGTGGCGCGAGCTCCCCGCGCACACGGAGCTCTGCCCGCTCAAGCTCCCCGGCCGGGAGGCGCGCATGAGCGAGCCGCCGTTCGAGCGCCTCTCGCCGCTCGTCCAGGCCCTCGCCACCGCGCTCGAGCCATGGCTCACGAAGCCGTTCGCGCTGTATGGCCACAGCCTCGGCGCGCTCGTCTGCTTCGAGCTCGCGCGCGAGCTCCGCCGCCGGGGCGCACCGCTGCCGCGCCACCTCTTCGTGTCCGGCCGGCGCCCTCCTCACGTTCGCGGCTCGGAGCCGCTCCACGGCCTGCCCGAGCCCGAGTTTCTGGAGCGGATCCGCCGCATGGGGGGCACGCCCGACGAGGTGCTCCGCGACCCGGAGCTCCTGGCGCTCTTCCTGCCTGTCCTGCGCGCGGATTTCGCGGTCAACGAGGTCGAGCCGTTCGTCCCGGGGGCCCCGCTCGAGTGTCCGATCTCCGCGTTCGGGGGCCTCGACGACGAGCGCGCGGGCCGCGCCGATCTCGAGGGCTGGCGCCATCACACGCGCGGGGCCTTCCGGGTCGAGATGTTCCCCGGCGGACACTTCTTCCTGCGGAACGCCCGGGAGCCGCTCCTGCGGTCGATCTCGGCCGTCCTCGGCGACGTCGAGCGCGCGCTCCCCGCGTGACGGCCGGCGCTGGGTGGGTGTTGAGCCCGGGGCGGGAGCCATGCAAAGAAGGAGGGACCCGCAGCCTCTCTGCCCCTTTGCTCCTCTGCTCCTCTGCTCCTCTGCTCCTCTGCTCCTCTGCTCCTCTGCTCCTCTGCTTCCCCGGAGACCCGAACGATGACCGATTTCCAGTACCAGGACATGCTCCCCCTCGGCCATGACGAGACCCCGTACCGCCTCGTCAGCCGCGACCATGTCTCGACCTTCGAGGCCGCCGGCTCGACGTTCCTCAAGGTCGAGCCGGAGGGGCTCACCCTGCTCGCGCGCGAGGCGATGCGCGACATCGCCCACCTCCTCCGGCCCGGTCACCTCGCGCAGCTCGCGCGGATCCTCGGCGATCCCGAGGCCTCCTCGAACGATCGCTTCGTCGCCCTCGAGCTCCTCAAGAACGCGAGCATCGCCGCGGGGGGCGTGCTCCCGTCGTGCCAGGACACCGGCACGGCCGTCGTCATGGGCAAGAAGGGCCAGCTCGTCTTCACGGGCGGCGGCGACGAGGCGGCGATCGCGCGCGGCGTCTTCGAGACCTACCGCGCGCAGAACCTGCGCTATTCGCAGCTCGCGCCGCTCGACATGTACCGGGAGGTCAACACGAACGACAACCTGCCGGCGCAGATCGAGATCTTCGCGACGGACGGCGACGCCTACAAGCTCCTGTTCATGGCGAAGGGCGGCGGCTCCGCGAACAAGAGCTATCTTTACCAGGAGACCAAGGCGCTCCTGAACCCGGAGAGCCTGCTCTCCTTCGTCGAGGCGAAGATCCGCGCGCTCGGCACCGCGGCGTGCCCGCCGTACCACCTCGCCATCGTCGTCGGCGGCACGTCGGCCGAGTACACGCTCAAGGTCGCGAAGCTCGCCTCCGCGCGCTACCTCGACACGCTCCCGGCCGACGGCAACGCGCGCGGGCGCGGCTTCCGCGACCGCGAGCTCGAGCAGAAGGTGCTCGAGCTCGCGCAGCGGACGGGGATCGGGGCGCAGTTCGGGGGCAAGTACTTCTGCCACGACGTCCGGGTCATCCGCCTGCCGCGCCACGGCGCCTCGTGCCCTGTCGGCATCGCCGTCTCGTGCTCTGCGGATCGTCAGGCGCTCGGCAAGATCACGCGCGAGGGCATCTTCCTCGAGCAGCTCGAGACCGATCCCGCGAAGTACCTGCCCGACACCACCGACGCGGATCTCGAGGGCGAGGTCGTGAAGCTCGACCTCCGCCGTCCCATGAGCGAGATCCGCGCGGAGCTCTCGAAGTACCCCATCCGCACGCGGCTCTCGCTGAGCGGCCCGATGATCGTCGCGCGGGACATCGCGCACGCGAAGATCAAGGAGCGCCTCGATCGCGGCGACGGCATGCCGAGCTACCTGCAGGAGTTCATGGTCTACTACGCCGGGCCCGCGAAGACGCCCGCGGGCTACGCCTCCGGCTCGTTCGGCCCCACCACGGCCGGCCGGATGGACGCGTACGTCGACCTCTTCCAGGCGAGCGGCGGCAGCTACGTCATGCTCGCGAAGGGCAACCGCTCGCCCGCCGTCACCGCGGCGTGCAAGAAGCACGGCGGCTTCTACCTGGGCTCGATCGGCGGTCCGGCCGCGCGCCTCGCGAAGGACTGCATCAAGAAGGTCGAGGTGCTCGAGTACCCCGAGCTCGGAATGGAAGCGGTCTGGAAGATCGAGGTCGAGGATTTCCCCGCCTTCATCGTGGTGGACGACAAGGGCAACGACTTCTTCGCCGACATCAACAAGCCGGCCGGCCGGAAGCTCGAAGTCGCCGGCTGACGTCCGGAGCCCGGGAATCGCGGCCGGGCAGCTCCCCTCTACCTCCAGCGCCGGCGCGGCGGCGCCGGCCGCCCTCTCCATCCGCGCCAGACCTTCCAGGACCTGCGCAAACTCCGCTTTGGCGGCGCAGCGACAGCGAGGTCGACTGGCGACGATGTCTCCTCCGGATCGGCGTCGAGGCCCGGTTCCATCCGTTCGTGCCACGGCTCGTCGCCTGCTTCCCCTGCTGCCATCAGGGGATGACGAGGGTGACCGAGGCAAATGGTCACATTCGAGGCGTCTTGGCCCCTGTTCAGCCCGATGTCGGCTCGACGAGCGCTGCTGGGGCCGCGGTCCGCGGGGGCACGGTCCGTGCTTTGACCTCGTGCGGAAGGAGCTGAGCATGACGGTTCGACCTGATCGCACGGTGTCTCATGGCCGCGCTGACGCCGGGCACCACCGCTTCGAGGATCGGCACGGTGGCCCCGATGGATCTCGCCATCAGCTGGAGGTGGATCGCCTGGATCGGCTGGTGCGCGCAGCGCAGGAGATCGCTGGTCAAGCAGAGCGTCGCGAGCGCGAGAAGCGCAGCGACGCGGGCCAGGAGGCGAAGCCCGGTGACGGCGGCGTCAAGTCGCGTCCGGCGCCGAGGAACCCGAGCATCGCCGACCTCGAGCGCGCGGACAACGAGGGAATGCTGCCGCCGGGGGAGACGTGAGCGCACGCGCGATGAGCCTCGAGGGGCTCGTCGATCGGCTCGTGCCGAGCGCGCTCCGCCCCGCGGAGCGCGCGCCCCTCGCCCCTGCGCTCGACGCGGAGGTACGGCACGTCGACACGTGGAGCGCGGGGCGCCTCGCCTATTACGTGGACGCCCGCGCTGCGGGGCGCCCCGTGGTGCTCGTGCACGGGGTCGACGCGGCCGCCTCGTCCAGGGAGATGGCGCCCCTGTTCGATGCGCTCCGCGGCGAGCGGCCCGTCTATGCGCTCGATCTTCCCGGCTTCGGCCTCTCGGAGCGGGCGGACCGCGTGTACGATCGCGAGCTCTACCGCGCCGCGCTGCGCCGCTTCCTCACGGACGTGGTCCGCGCGCCGGGCGGCGCCGACGTCATCGCGCTCTCCCTCTCCTCGGAGTTCGCCGCCGCCGTCGCCTGCGAGGAGATGAGCATTGTTCACAGCCTCGTGCTCATTTCCCCGACGGGGCTCGGCCGTGAACCTCCCGGCGCGAGCGCCCTCCTCCGGGCTGTCTCGCGCGTCCCCTACGCCGCGGAGGCGCTCTTTCGCGTGCTGGCTGCGCCGCCCAGCATTCGCTGGTTCCTGAAGAAGAGCTTCGTCGGCGCGCCGGATCCGGGCCTCGTCGACTATGCCATCCGCGCGTCGAAGGAGCCTTTTGCCCACCAGGCCCCCCTCGCGTTCATCGCCGGTGCCCTGTTCACGGACGACGCTCTCCAGCGCCTCTATGCGCGTCTGCCCGTCGCCACGCTGATCCTCCACGACCGTGACCCGTATTCGGGCTTCGAGCGCCTCGCCGAGCTCACGCAGCGGAACGCCCGCGTGGAAGCCGCCCGCATCGCGCCCACGCTGGGTCTCCCGCACTTCGAGCAGCTCGACGCCACGCTCGATGTCGTGCGCAGGTTCTGGGCGCAGGACCCTTGGTAGCTCTCCTCCACAGAACGACCAGGACAGCCTGGTAGGGAGCTCCGCGCAGAGCGGACGTCGATTTCCTGCGGAGCCCCGGGCTCCGCAGGGAAGCCGAGGTCGTCCTGTCCGCTCAGGAGCCGTCGCCCTCGACCCCGAACATGTATGCGCCATTACTGACTGGCCCGTTCTCGTGCCAGCGGGCCTGTGCTCCGCTGGTCTCGTGCGACCCTGAGGGGCCTCAAGGATCGACCTGCGACACGCATCCAGTTCCACCGCTCCTGAAGCGCCTGGTGTACAATGGAGCGGTGGCGGAACACCGGGTGTGCCGACAGGAGCACCCGGTGTGTGTGTGGTCACGTGCGAGCCGGTTCGATCGGGGCCATTTCGTTAGGACCATGACATCTGCGGCGCGGGAGGGGTGACCTGGCGCAGCAATCCGGCGATGGAGCGGTGCGCCAGGACATCACGATGGATGGTCAGGCGATGGAGCAACGCGGCACGCGTCTACAGGCGGCGCGGATTGTTTCCAGGCGTAAAAGTCTTTGCAAACTCCAGGTCAACGGGCTAATTAAGCTCTTATAGCGGGGGATGTCGTGAATTCAGGCGGTCAAACCATCTCTTCGACCCAGCAAGCGAGCAACAGCTTGCTTGGTCGATACCGCCTGATTGCAAAATTGGGTCGTGGCGGGATGGCAGACGTGTTTCTGGCCGTCTCCCGCGGGCCCGGGTCGTTCAACAAGCTCGTAGTTGTGAAGTGTCTCCGCGTCGGGATGGCGGATGACCCGCGCTACGTCCTGATGTTCCTGGACGAGGCCAAGCTCTCGGCCCGGCTCAATCACCCCAACGTCGTTCAGACCTACGAGATCGGGGGCGAGAGCGGCGGGTACTTCATCGTGATGGAGTACCTCGAGGGCCAGCCGCTCAAGGACGTCGTGAGGGCGGTGGTGAGCGGCTGTCCTGGCGCCGCGAGCTTCACGCGGGGGGCGTGGGTCAGGGTCATCGCCGAGGCGCTGCGCGGGTTGCACTACGCGCATGAGCTCGCGGACTTCGACGGCGGTCTGCTCGGCATCGTGCACCGCGACGTCTCGCCCCACAACATCTTCGTCACGTACGACGGAGCTGTGAAGATCGTCGATTTCGGCGTCGCGAAGGCGGCCCTCAACGCGGCGCACACCGAGAGCGGAACCTTCAAGGGCAAGATGGCCTACGCCGCGCCCGAGCAGGCGATGGCGAGCGGCGACGTCGATCGGCGGGCCGATATCTTCGCCATCGGCATCGTGCTCTGGGAGCTCCTGGCGATGCGGCGGCTGTTCGATGGCGATCACGTGGCCGTGATGCACCAGCTGCTCACGCGGGACATCCCGCGGCTCTCCACCGTCGTGCCGGACATCGACCCGGCGCTCGACGAGATCGTGGCGAGGGCGCTCCAGCGGGATCCCGATCGACGTTTCGCCACCGCGCAGGAGATGGGCGACGCGCTGGAGAGTTACCTGCGGAGCTCGGGCGAGGACGTCCGCACGGAGCAGCTCGGCGCGCACGTGCTCGAGATGTTCGCGGAGAGCAGGGCGCTCGTGCGCCAGCAGGTCACCGCGCAGTTCGAGTACCTGACCTCGCTGGACGTCGCGGGCGACATCCAGCGCGCCTCGATGGTAGGAGAGTTCCCCCGCGCCTCGATGGTAGGAGAGTTCCCCCGCGCCTCGATGGTCATGGGGATGAACCGCTCGATGTGGCCCTCCGCGACCGCGGCCGGTCTACCCCTCCTGAGCGATCAGAGCCACAGCCTCCCCGCCAACCATCATCACGAGCCCCCGGCCGTCGATCCCGGCAGCCTGGGCGCGACGGTGGGGCGCGCCTCGTCCTGGCGGCAGCGCGGGTATCTCGCCTCTGTGCTCGGGGTGGTCGCGCTGCTCGCCGCGGGGGCCTTCGTGATGTTCCGCGAGCGCTCGCTGGGGCCCGGCGCGCTGGAGCAGCCTGCCCCGGTGCCCACGGCTGCGTCGGCGACCGAACCGAGCCCGATGAAGGCCAAGGTCACGATCAAGAGCGAGCCCGCGGACGCGAACGTGAGCTGGAACGGGACCATGCTCGGCAAGACGCCCCTCAGCGTCGAGCTGCCTCAAGGGATGCAGGTCGTCGTCGTGTCCAGGGCCGGTTGGGTCGACGTGTCGATCTTCCTGCAGCTCTCCGCGTCGGACGTCGTCGAGCGCACCGTCGCGCTCCGGCGCCAGGACGTCAGCGCGATCCCTTCGAACTAGAGCGGCGGGTGACCGCCGCGCTGGAGCGGGCGCAGGTTCGTTTGCCGGGCCTGACAAACTCCGCTCCTTTGTTGGCATTTTTGGTGGGAAATCGAACGGGGAGACGGGTGGCATCTTGCTCCCCGTCTCCCTGTGAGTTTTCCATGAAAATTCGAGGGGATACTTCAGGTGCCGGCCCGGAGGACACGCATGGAGGGCGCGGCCCTGGCGGCGAGGCGGCGGACTTCTCGACCGAGCCAGTCGAGGAAATCGAGGTTCCACGGAGGCCCGTCCGGCCAGCGCTCGCGTATGCGGGCGGCGAGATCGAGATCCCAGCTCCCGTAGAGATCCACGAGCGCGTCATGGGCCTTGCGGCCGGCCAGCGCTTCAGGGGCCCCGCGAGGCTCGCCTCCGTGCGCGAAGGCGTCATCGCAAACATAGTAGTTGCACGTCGCCGCGCGCCGCTCGGGGGGGATGGTGCAGCCCTCATGACCGTGGAAAGCGCACCTCTTGGGGAGCGCTCTGCCATCGCTGCCCTGGGGCTCGACCCGCAGGATGAGCAGGCCGCGGTGGCCCGGGCGCAGGTTGCCCGCGGCCATCTGCTCGAGCAGCCAGCCAGCGCCGCCGAGCGAGACGATCCGCCCGATGTCCGACCACTCGACCCCCGGCGGGCTGGCGCAGCAACCCGTCGGGCCCTGCGGGCACGAGCCGCACAACGTCGAGTGCAACCGCGTATGCATGCCCGCGAGCTCCAGCCGGATCATCGCGCCACCAGCGCTCCTATGCTCTGGGCGTGATCAGACGCTCCAGCCCGCGCAGCGGGATGTCCAGCCAGTCAGGCCGGTTGTTGAGCTCGTAGCCGACCTCGTAAATGCACTTCTCGAGCATGTAGAAGTCGATCAGCAGCACCGTGTCCGCGTCGCTCGCGGGCACATACGCCGCCGTCTCGTCGGTCCGCGGCTCGGCGGTCGCCTGAGCGCGCGCGACCGTCTCCATGTATCCCGCGAGGTAGCTCGCGGAGATCCACGCCACCCAGGCGTCGGTCCACGGCTTGAGGACGGCGACGTCCTCCGGCCGGAGGCGAGCGTCCCGGAGCGCCGATGAGCCGGCGTAGTCGAACGAGCGCAGCATCCCGCCCACGTCCCGGAGCGGGCCGCGCTTGTAGCGGCGCTCGCTCAGCGGCCTCGCCGGCTCCCCCTCGAAATCGATCAGGATGAAGTCGTCGCCCGTCGAGAGCACCTGGCCGAGGTGGAAGTCGCCGTGCGTCCGGATGCGGGGCATGTCGAACTTCCTCGACACGATCTGCTGGAGCTTCGCGTTGATCTCGGCCTCGCGCGGCAGGATCGCCGCCACCTGCTCCCGCACGTTCTCGGGGAGCGAGCGCTCGCGCTTCCTCAGCAGCGCGAAGGTGCGCGCGAGCATGCCGTGCGCCGACTGGAAGATCGACTGCTGGTGCAGCGTCGAGAACGACTGCTGCCCGAACGCGGGGTCCTTGCTCTGCTTGCCGAGCGTGAGGTGGAGCTGCGCGGTGCGCTCGCCGAGCAGCCGCATCCTCACGAGCTCGGTGCCCATGAGCTGGTTCACGAGCGGCGGCGGCGTCGCGCGCGACGCGTCGACCAGCGTGCCGGTCGGCATCGGCGGCGCGCCCCCCTTCGCGGTCTCCTCGTCGACGAGCACCCGCTCGAAGAAGCGGTTCAGCGCCTCGAGCGTGCTCGTCCACGCGTCGCTCTGGCTCTGCACGTACTCCTGGAGCATCGCCACCGTGGTCGTCTCGCGACCGCGGGCTTGGTACTCGATCGCCCCGGCGAGCCGCGCCGTGGCAGGGAACTGGTGCTCCGTCAGGAACCGGCCGATCTCGAGCTCCGGGTTGATGCCCTCCTCGACCTGCCGGAAGATCTTGAGGAGGAGCTTGTCGCCGTAAATGATGGTCGTGTTGCTCTGCTCGCTCTCGGAGATGCGCGCCGGGAGCTCTCTCTCGGCGCCGAGCGTCTCGAGCGTCGTCCCGAGCGGCAGCGCGTGGAGCTCGCCGGCGGCGCCCGTCGCGACCCCCTGCGCCCGGATCGCGGCGAGGACGAGCGCGGCGAACTCCGGGGTCGCCAGCGCGTCGTAGAGGACGCCCTCCGGCGCCGCCGCGCTCTCCGGCTCGGGATCGCGGATCGTGACGTCCGCGATCACCGCGTGGCGCGCGCGCGTCGCGAGCGTCCGCGCGTAGTCGCCCGTGGCGAAGCCGATCGGCACGACATACGTCTCCGGCGAGCCGTCCGTGTACTCGACGCGCGCGAGCAGGAGGTAGTGCTCCGCCGCGGTCTGCTCGCTGCGCAGGATCGGGATGACGTCCGCGAAGGTCGTGGCGCGCCGCGTGCGCGCCTTGCCGCGGAACCAGCGCCGCGCCGCGATGAACTTCCCGAGCGCCGGCTCGAGCACCCTGCGCCCCTCCGGGGAGAGGAGCGTCCGCCACGAGGCCTTCGTCGTGATCGCGGGCGCCGCCTCGGCGTCGCCCGCGGAGCTCGCCGGCGTCGCCTGCTCCAGCGCGAACCAGAAGAAGTCGTGCGGACCGAGCGACAGGGGGTAACCGCGGCTCGTGATCTCCGGGAAGCGGCTCCTGCCGAACAGCTCGACAGGCACCATGCCCTCGAAGCGCGCGAGATCGAGCTCGACGTGCTGCGCGTACCGGGAGAGGTTCGCGACGATGAGCAGCCGCTCGTCCGCGTGCGCGCGGATGAACGCGAGCACCTTGTTGTTGTCCGGGTGCAGGAACTCGATCGTCCCCCGGCCGAGCACCTTGTTC
Organism: Sorangium sp. KYC3313; assembly: GCF_052075895.1. Taxonomy (NCBI): domain Bacteria; kingdom Pseudomonadati; phylum Myxococcota; order Polyangiales; family Polyangiaceae; genus Sorangium; species Sorangium sp. KYC3313. The sequence goes on along the minus strand of NZ_CP197255.1, from coordinate 12,262,681 downwards.
TGCTTGCGCAGGGTGATGAGCCGCTTCATCCACCAGAGGAGCGAGGCAGGGTTCTGCTGCTGCGCCTCGACGTTGATCGCCTCGTAGTGGTACTCGGGGTCGATGATGATCGGCAGATAGAGCTTCTGCGGGTTCGCCCTGGAGAATCCGGCGTTCCGATCGGCGCTCCACTGCATCGGCGTGCGCACCCCGTCGCGATCGCCGAGATAGATGTTGTCGCCCATCCCGATCTCGTCGCCGTAGTAGAGGACGGGGGTCCCCGGCAGCGAGAAGAGCAGCGCGTTCATCAGCTCGATCCTGCGCCGCGTCTTCATGAGCGGGGCGAGCCGCCGGCGGATGCCCAGGTTGATCCGCGCCGTGTGCTCCTGCGCGTAGACGCGGTACATGTAGTCCCGGTCCTCGTCGGTCACCATCTCGAGCGTCAGCTCGTCGTGGTTCCGGAGGAACGTCGCCCACTGACAGGTCTCGTGGACCACGGGCGTCTGCTTCAGGATGTTGACGATCGGGAAGCTGTCCTCGAGCTCGACCGCCATGAACATCCTGGGCATGAGCGGGAAGTGGAAGTTCATGTGGCACTCGTCGCCGCTCCCGAAGTACGCCGCGGCGTCGGCGGGCCACTGGTTGGCCTCCGCGAGGAGCATGCGATCGGCGAAATTCGCGTCGATGTGGCGCCGGAGCTTCCGCAAGAACTCGTGCGTCTCCGGCAGGTTCTCGCAGTTCGTCCCTTCGCGCTCGTAGAGGTACGGCACGGCGTCGAGCCGGAGCCCGTCGACGCCCATCTCCAGCCAGAAGTCGACCACCTTGAAGACGGCGGCGTGGACGTCCGGGTTCTCGAAGTTGAGATCGGGCTGGTGGGAGTAGAAGCGGTGCCAGTAATAGGCGTTGGCGACCGGATCCCAGGCCCAGTTCGATGTCTCGAAGTCCTTGAAGATGATCCGGGCGTCCTTGTAGCGGTGCGGCGTGTCGCTCCACACGTAGAAATCGCGCCAGCGCGAGCCCTTGGGCGAGGTCCGCGCCCGCTGGAACCACTCATGCTCGTTCGAGGTGTGGTTCAGGACGAGCTCGGTGATGACGCGGATGTCGCGGCGGTGCGCCTCGCGCAGGAGGCGGGCGAACTCGCGCCGGGTCCCGTAAGACGGGTTGATGTTGGCGTAGTCCGCGATGTCGTATCCGCCGTCGCGCAGCGGAGAGGGGTAGAAGGGCAGGAGCCAGATCGCGCTGACGCCGAGATCTTGGAGGTAATCGAGCTTATCGACGAGTCCCTCGAAGTCGCCGATGCCGTCCGCGTTCGAGTCGCTGAACGCGCGGACATGGACCTCGTAGATGATAGCGTCCTTGTACCAGAGGGCGCTGCCTTCGGCGGGAGGGGGCTTTTGATCCTGGCTCATGACTGCTCCGGCGATGCGCGTTGTCCGCGCGACGACGCCGGGCGCACGGGACGCAGCGGCTCGGGCCCTGTGCGGCGTGAGCACGCCGCCCGGGCCAGAGGGCCAGGAGGCAAGGCACGCTGCGGAGTCCGCCACTGGGCGCGCACTGCCGTCCCCACGCAGATGACGCGGATCACGTGTATAGTTTAGCTACTCGGGATTGCAAGACCACGCGTGCCCGACTTCGGTAGCACGCCACGCGCGGGGCGCAAAGCGGCGCCGTTGCCGTTCTGTTTGCGTCCGGTCGCGTTCGGTCGCGTTCGGTTGCGTCCGGTCGCGCCCGGCTGCCCCCTTTTCCGCACGGTTTGCACCCGCGCGCTGTCGAGATCGCTGCTTCATGAGCTCGACCCACACGTCGAACCGCAGCCGGTGTAAGAAGCGCTGGCACTCGTTCTGCGATCGGGCGAGCTCATGCCCATCGAAGGAGCATTCTCATGATGCGTGTCTTCCACGTACTCCCGCTCTCGCTCGCCGCGCTCGGAGCGCTCGCGTGCTCGTCGACCCCCGAGCCGACGATCGACCCGAACAACCCGTGCCCTCCGGGCCAGTGGTGCGCCTCCGCCGTGCCGACCACGCCGGCGACGGCGGTGCCCACGCCCACCACCACCGACGCGCCCGCGGGCTCCGCCGCGACGCCGATCCCGCCGGTCGCCGCGGTGGCCGCGACGCCGATCCTGCAGGGGATGGGCACGACGGAGGCCCCGGGGATGAAGCCGGACGGCGGGCCGTTCGCGGGGCAGTTCCAGGAGGGCCAGGCGCTCGAGCAGCAGATCAACATCTCGCCCGGCAAGTGCTACACGGTCGTCGGCATCGGCCTCGGGGTCCAGGAGCTCGACATCCAGCTCGTCTCGCAGCCCGCGCCCGCGCTGCCGCCCGTCGTGCTCGCGCAGGACAGCACCACCGGCGCCGCGGCGACGCTCGGCGGCAAGGCCTCCGGCTGCTGGAAGAACCCCCTGCCGATCGGCGGCCCGGGCAAGGTGATCCTCAAGGCGACGAAGGGCGCGGGGATCGCGGCCGCGCAGGTCTTCATCAAGTAACGCTCCCCGCGCGCAGGCTGGCCGAGCCCGCCTGCGCGCGAAGACGCCCGGCCGTGCGCGCGCCGGGAGGCGTGCGCCTCGCGCGCGACTCTTCTGTTCCCGCCGCCTTCCTCCTCCTCTAGAGCAGACCGACGCGGCCGTGGGCCGCGCGCGCGACTCCATGAGCGAGACCGTCTTCCTCGGCCCCGACGCCAGCAAGGCCTGCGTGAGGCCGCGCTGGGAGTGGCTGTCGTCGCGCCTGCCCCCGGACCTCGAGCAGGAGGCGACGAGGCGCGTCGCGTGGATGGCGCTCTGCACGATCGTGGCGGGCTCCCTCGGCTTCCTCGTGTCGGAGATCTTCCCGGGCCTCGAGCTCGGCCCGTACCCGATCCGCGTCGCGGTCTTCCTGCCGTTCATGCTGGTCTCGGCCGCGCTCTTCGTCATCGCGCGGAAGGGGCTCCTGTCGCCGCCGCGGATCGTCGATCTCTCGTTCGCCTACAAGATCCTGGGCGCCGCGCTGCTCTCGGTCATCTCCAACGCGCAGCCGTGGCCGGAGGGGCCGGTGTTGCCGGGATGGCCGCCGGTGGCCGTCTGGGTGCTCATGTTTCCCATCATCGTACCCGCCCCGAGCGTGCGCACGCTGTTCACCTCGACGCTGGCGATCCTCACCGATCCGGCCTGCCTCTGGGTGCTCGTCCGCTCGGGCTTCATGGAGCCGCCCTCGCGCGAGGCGATGCTCCGCCGCTTCTTTCCGAGCGTCATCGCGCTCGCGCTCTCCGTCCTCGTGTCGCGCGTCGTCTTCGGGCTCGGGCGCAAGCTCGACGCGGCGCGGGAGCTCGGCAGCTACCGGCTCGTCGAGCGGCTCGGCGGCGGCGGCATGGGCGAGGTGTGGCGGGCGAAGCACCGGATGCTCGCCCGCCCCGCGGCCGTGAAGCTGATCCGGCCCGAGGCGTTCCAGGGCGAGCCGTCGAGCAACGGCAACGCGAAGGCGCGGTTCGAGCGCGAGGCGCAGGCGACCGCCGCGCTCCGATCGCCGCACACGATCGGGATCTTCGACTTCGGCGTCTCCCGCGACGGGTCGTTCTACTACGTGATGGAGCTGCTCGATGGCATGGACCTCGACACCCTCGTCAAGCTGGACGGCCCGCAGCCGCCCGCGCGCGTGGTCCACCTGCTCCGGCAGGCCTGCCACTCGCTCCACGAGGCGCACAAGGCCTTCTTCGTGCACCGCGACATCAAGCCCGCCAACCTCTTCCTGTGCCGCTACGGCGCAGATCTCGACTTCTTGAAGGTGCTCGACTTCGGGCTGGTGGCCCAGCGCAGGAAGGATGCGGACCCCTCCAAGCTGACGGCGGACAACGCGATCACCGGCACGCCCGCGTTCATGGCCCCGGAGGTGGTGCTGGGCGACCGCCCGATCGACGGCCGGACCGACCTCTACGCGCTCGGGTGCGTCGCCTACTGGCTGCTCACCGGCGCCCTCGTGTTCGAGGCCGAGACGGCGATGAAGACGATGTTGCTCCACGCGACGGAGGCGCCCGTCGCGCCTTCGAAGCGCGCGGCGCGCGCGATCCCGCCCGCGCTCGACCGCATCGTGCTCGACTGCCTCGAGAAGGACCCCGCGCGGCGGCCGCGGTCGGCGCGCGAGCTGTCCGAGCGGCTCGCCGCGCTCCGCATGGACGCCGACTGGACCGAGCAGCACGCGGCGGCGTGGTGGGAGGCGGTCGCGCCGCCGTCGCTCTCGGGCCAGGCGGCCAGGGCGGCCGTCGACGCCTTCGGCTGAGCTCCGCGCGCGCCCGGCCCGGGTCCTCAGCGGATGTTGAAGTCGACCGTCATCAGCTGCCCGCCGCGCTCGATCGCGACGGACAGGCGGTTCGCGGTCCGGAGCCGCGCGTAGGCCTCCAGCGCCTTCTGGGGATCGGTGACGTCGAAGCCGTTGATCGACCTCAGGGTGTCTCCGCTCTCCAGCCCGAGCGTCTCCAGCAGCGAGCCTCGCCTGATCCTGAGCTTCAGCCCGACGACCTGGTCGCCTCGTCGCTCCGGGGTCACCCGGGCGGAGCGCATGAGGAGCGCCTGCTGCTCGAGGATCTGATCGACCGCCGCGCGGTCGACGTTGAACTCCGTGGCGCTCACCCGCCGGATGCGGGCGGCGATCTCCGGCGGGATCGCGTTCAGGTTGTTGTCGCTCCCGACCGGCCTCGCCTGAGGCCGAGGCTGCGGCGCGGGCGCCTCCTCGCGCGCGCTCTTCCCGAGCTTCCCGAGCTGCATCTGGCAGCGGGCGCCGCCCGCGGTGATCCAGACGCGGTCCCACGCGATGCGCGTGAGCGTGCCTCCCGCCGCGTCGCCGCCGAGCCGGCGGAGCTGCGTCTGCCCGTCGGGGCCCTCGATGGCCGCGAACGACCACGCGGCGTCCTGCGACGCCGCGATGAGCACCACGCGTCCGGCGTCGCAGGTCGGATCGCTCCACGGATCGCCGTGCGCCGCGGGCGCGCGCTCCTCGGGAGCGCCGCCCGGGGGCGGGAGGAGCGGCCCCGTCGCCGAGTCGAACGGGTTGCGCTGGAGGATCGCCTCCGCGCTCGTCGCGTGGAGGCCGTCGCGCAGCGCGGGGCGGGACGCAGGGGGCGTGGAAGCGAGCCTTGCGGCTCTGTCCGGGATGATCGTCCTCCCGATCAAGTGAGACACCCCCGACGCCTGAAAGTAGGCGGCGGACGCGATCATCGTGCCCGCGATCCACAGGAAGTGGTGCTTCACAGCCGCATCCAGGTCCACGGGTCCTGCTCTTTCTGGGGCTCGATCGCCGCCCGCGCGCGGGGCGAGCGCCGCGCGCACGCCGGCGTGGAGGCGACCGTGCACAATGTCGCCACCGACCCTCCCTCTCGGGACGCGCAGCACCGCGCGTGCCGGCCCGTCGCGCCGGAGCGCCCGCGCGAGCGCCTGTCAGGGCGCGCGCCTTGACCCGAACGGATCGGTGCGCGTCCACGAGCCGCGCGCGCCGCGGCGGCGCTCATCGAGAGGGAGATCGAGAGGAGGAAAGGGTGGGGCAGCGAGCGCCGGCGGGCGGCTCGCTCAGGGCTTCGTGTCGGGCGCCTTGGCGGCGACCGTCGTCCCGGGCTCGCCGCGGCCGCGGCGGTACACCCAGGCGGCGAGGACCTTCCGGTCGCTCGCGGAGAGCTTCTCCTCGAACGCCGGCATGTGGCCTTCCAGGTCCTTCGCCATGGCGGCCGGCGGGTAGGCCTTGCCGCTGCCGGGGTTCGTGATCTGCGCCTCGATCCACGCGACCGAGGCCCAGCCGCGGAGCTCGGGGGCGGCCGACTCCTCGTCGTCGGTCTTGCCGTCGAGCCGGTGGCAGCTCGTGCACCGCTGCCGGACCATCTTCTCGCCGGGCGTCCCGGCGCCGGGCTCCCCGCGCGCCTGCCCCTCGAGGAACGCGGCGATCGTCTCCTGGTCGGCCGCGCTCATCGGCGTGAACACCTTCGCCGCCTCGGGATCCGCGGGCGGCTTCACCGCCGACGGCATCATCTCCTTGAACGCCGTCTTGCCGAAGAGGTGGTCGGCGTCGGGATCCCTCAGCACCTCGAGCGCCCAGGCCTTCGTCCCGAACCCGGTGAGGTCCGGCGCCGTCTGCTTGTCCTTGGGCGGGCCGAGATCGTTGAGCCGGTGGCAGCTCGCGCACTCCTTCTTGTAGAGGTCCTCGCCGCGCGTCTCCGGGTCGTTCCGGAGCATCGCGAGCGCTCCCTCGGGCGGGACGCCTTGCTTGAACAGCGCCACCGCGCGCGCGGTCCGCGCGGCGCTCTGCGCCTCCGAGCGCTGGAAGCCCTCGTCCTTCGCGTCCTTCACGAACGACTTCCCCAGCAGGCCGACGGCCCCGAGGCCGATCAAGAACAGCGGCGCGAGCGCCGGCAGCCGCGCGCGGAGCGGGCCGGGCTTCCTGTCGAGGAACGGCAGCAGGGCAAGGTACAGCCCGACCACCCCCGGCAGGCCGACGGTCGCGATGAGCTCCAGCGAGCCAGGGAAGTACTTGCGCAGCTCGAAGAGCGGGCGGAAGTACCAGGCGGGGCGGGCGTTGTAGTCGCTGACGGGATCCGCGGGCGCCTCGAGCGGGGCGCCGTGCTCCATGGCCGCGAGATCGAACACGACGACCAGCACGAGCGCCACGGCCAGCAGGATCAGGCCGAGCTGCTTCGGGTAGAACCGATCCGCCTTGCCGAGGTCGGCGCCGTGCGGCGTGCCGAAGCCGTGCCTGCGGAACTGCGCGAAGCTCGCGGCGAGCAGCAAGGCCATGACCGCCGGCAGCACGAAGACGTGCAGGCCGTAGAGCCGCGTCAGCGTCAGGTGGCCGAGCGAGCTCCCGCCGATGACGAGCTGCTGCGTGAACGGCCCGACCACCGGGACCGAGCCCATGATGCCCGTCTCGACGCGCGCGCCCCAGTAGCCGTCCTGGTCCCACGGGAGCGGGTTGCCCGTGAAGGTGAAGCCGAGGATCACGCCGAGCAGGCCGAGGGTCAAAAACCAGCCGATCTCGCGCGGCGCGCGGTACGCCCCGTGGAGCGCGATCCGCGCCACGTGGATCGCGACCAGGATGACGAGCGCCTGCGCTCCGAAGTAGTGGAGGCCTCGGATGAGCCACCCGGCGCGCAGGGTGAAGTTGATGTGCGCGACGCTCGCCCACGCCGTGGTCGCGCTCGGGGCGTACGCCGACATGAGCAGCGCGCCCGTGACGACCTCGACGAGCAGCAGCAGCGCGAGGGCGCCTCCCCACACGTAACCGATGCGCGCGCCGCCGGGGATGGGCGCGTCGAGGAACCGGCGCAGCGGCTCGCGGTGCCCTATGCGCTCGTTCAGCCAGTCACCGAGGCTCATCCTGCGATCTCCTGGAGCTCGGCGACCCCGTCACGGTAGCGCCGGAAGTCCACCTCGAGCCAGCCGTCGACGACCCGCGTCGCGAGCGGATCCATGGGGCGCGGGGACGGCCCCGTCTCAGGCGCACCCGACAGGCCGAAGCGCGACGCGTGGCACGGACAGTTGAAGCTCTTCTTGTCGTCGTTGAGCTCGATCCCGCAGCCGAGGTGGGGGCACGTGGCGCTCAGCGCGCGGATCTTCTCGCCCTCCCGGATGACCCAGATCGCGCCGAGCATCTGGTCCTTCGCGACCGTGAAGGCGTCGCGCTCCTCGCCGATCACCTTGAGCCGCCGCGGCTCGCCCGGCGGGAGGTCCGCGAGGCGCCCGACCCGGACCCAGCGCTCGCGCCCGCCCGCGGCGCCGGCGCTGCCTGCGGCGGGAGCCGCGATGAAGCTCGCCGCCGGCACGGCGATCGCGCCGGCGCAGGCCAGACCGCCGATCGCCACGAGCACCTTCAGGGCGCCACGCCGCTCCTCGGGGGCCGGGCCTGCGGACGGCGCGCCGGCGCTCGTGGGCACCCCGTGAGGCCCAGGTTCGTGCGGCAATCCATGTCCGAGGTACCCACCGGCACCAGGTTCCTTTTGCGTCGGCTCTGCCATCTCGTAGGCTCTCCCTCGCTCGCGCCGCTCTCCGAAGGCCGCCCAGACTGGAGCGAGGTCCACGGCGGCCGAAGCGGACGCAGCATATCGAAAACACAGGCGTAACGTTGAATCCTCGCCATCGCGCACCTCGGGGCGATTGCGCTTCGGCAGGCACAGCCGAAAGTTCTCTCTCCGTTGTCCAGGTCCCGATGCCTCGTCCCGCCGCCGCAGCGCTCGTGATGTTCGCCGTGCTGGGGGCCTCTGCCTGTGCCGCTTCGCGTCAACCGCCGGCGTGTACGCGTCCCGACCTCAGCGGGTGCGCCATCGAGGACGTCTCGTTCGAGGGCGTCGACGTGATCAGCGGCGACGAGCTCGCCGCGCGGATCGCGACGGCCGAGAGCTCGCGCCTCCTCGGCGGCGCGCTCGAGCCCGTGCCGATCCTGAGCGTCTGGGACGCGCTCACGGTCGAGTACGAGCGCTTCGACCGGTTCGTCCTCGAGCGGGACCTGGCCCGCATCGAGCGGTACTACCGCGCGCGCGGGTTCTACGGGGCGCGGGTGCGGGCGGCGCGGGTGCAGCGGTTCGGCGGCCCCGGCAAGCAGGGGCGCGTGCGGGTGCGCATCGTCGTCTCCGAGGGCGCGCCGGTGAAGATCGCGTCGGTGGATCTCGCGTGGCGGGACTGGACCCTGGAGAAGGGCAGGGACATCGGCCGGCCGGTGACCGAGGCGAAGGACGAGCTCAAGGTCGGCGAGCGCCTGGACGAGGCGCGGTACGAGGAGCTCAAGAAGAACCTGCTCCGGGTCCTCACGGATCGCGGCTTCGCCTACGCGAACGTGGAGGGGCACGTCGACGTCGACCTCGTGAAGAACGAGGCGCGGATCCGCTACACGATCGAGCTCGGCCCCGAGTGCAGGTTCGGCAAGGTCAAGCTCGAGGGGCTCGGCGAGCTGCCCGAGGGGCCCGTCAGGACGGCGATCGGCGTCGAGGAGGGCGAGCGCTTCTCGACCGCGGATCTGGCGGACGCAGAGCAGGCGCTCGCCGACTTCGGCGTGTTCGGCGCCGTCTCCGTGAAGCCCGAGCTCGCGCCGCCCGGACAGCCCCAAAACCCGGTCGTCCCCGTGACCTTCTCCGTGCAGCCGGCCGCGCTGCGCGCCGTGAAGCTCGGCGGAGGCGCCGAGGTCGGCTCGCGCGTCGAGGCGCACCTCGTCGCCGGGTGGGAAGATCGCAACTTCCTCGGGGGGCTGCGCCGCTTCAGCGTCGAGGCCCGGCCGGGGCTCGTCTTCTACCCGGTGGAGTTCTCGAACCTGCTCGGCAAGGACCTCGGAGACACGTTCCGCCTCTTGCCGGAGATCCAGCTCCGGACCGAGCTCCGCCAGCCCGGGGCGATCGAGCGGCGCACGGCCGCGGTGCTGCGCGGCTCGTTCAAGCTCTACTGCCCCCAGACAGGTGAGTTCTGCACCAAGCCGGACAGGCAGGGCGGCGCCGGCGAGGGGGGGGCAGGCGCTGCACCAGGGGCTGCCCAGGAGGCTCCGGAGCACGCGATCGTCGGCTACCGCGAGTACGTCGGCTCCATCGGCGTCGAGCGGCCCTTCCTGAAATCGGACCTGAACGCGGCCCTCCTCTACAACGTCCAGCTGAACAGCCCGTTCACCTACAATTCGGCGCGGCTGCCCTCCGGGTTCGGGACCCTCTTCATCCCTTACCTCCAGGCGCTGGTGTCCTATGACCGCCGGCTGAACGAGGCGGGGAAGCCCGATAGGGTCACCCCCCATCACGGCTATTACATCGCGCTGGACACGCAGCTGGCCGGCCATCTGGCGTTCGACACCGCGATCGCGGAGGCCCTGGTCGGCGAGAAGGCGCAGGACGAGCGGGACAGGCGGTTTCACTCCGCGCGCGACATCCGCCTTCAGCCCGAGTTTCGCGCCTACCTCCCTGTTTCGAGGAGATGGACGCTGGGTTTCCGCTTGATGACCGGGTGGCTGTTCACGGGCGACTACGGCGACGCCTCCGTGGATCCTGCCCGCTGCGACGCCCTCGCGGGCGTGGACAGGGACCGTTGCCGGAGAGACGTGGGGGCCGACCTTCAGCTGATGCAGTTCCGCGGGTTCTTCAGCGGCGGCGCGACCAGCAACCGCGGATACGGGTACAACGAGGTCGGCCCGCACGCCCGCGTGCCGAGCCTGAGGGCCGGCGGCAGCGCCGACGAGGAGGACGCCCCGCTGGTCCCCATCGGAGGCCGTCTGCTGTGGGAGACGAGCCTGGAGCTGCGGATACCGCTCGGCGAGAGCTTCGGTACGGTGATCTTCGCCGACGCCGGCGACGTCACCCGGGAGCACCGGCTGTTCCGCTCGGGAGCGCAGCGCCTGCACCTCTCGGCGGGCTTCGGGCTGCGCTACGTCACGCCGGTCGGACCGCTGCGCTTCGACGTCGGCTACCGCATCCCCTGCTTGCAGGTGCTCGGCGTCTGCAACGAGACAGAGGCAGCAGGCTGGCCCGAGGACGAGCGGCCACCGGGCAAGCTGTTCGATGTGCTGCCCATCGCCGTGAACCTGGCGATCGGCGAGGCGTTCTGACGTGCGGTGTTCCGTCCGGCGGGCGACGGAGGGCGGCGGGGGCCCGCGCCTTCAAGCAGGCAGCGGGCGATCAGCCCTCTTCTTCTTCGACGTTCCAGGCGGACAGCGCGGTCATCCCGATGGCGACCGAGCAGAGGCAGCACAGGGCGGGCTCCTCGAACCGGAGCTCGTCGCCGCGCGACCACACGTAGAGGCCGCGCCCGTGCGGCTCTCCCGCGATGGCCCTGTCGCACACGTCGCAGCGGTGCTCGGTTGCGCCTGAGGCTGCTTGGCGCGCACGCAGCGCGTTGTCGGCGATCGCGTCGACCGAGACGCAAATCGGATGGGCCAGTGTCCCCGTGAGCCGGTAATCCGCATTTGCGGTCCCCTCCGGCGTAGGGCAGGGATCCAGGTTCGCGGTCCCCTTCAGAGCGCCTTCAATCACATCCACCTCCGGCGGCAGGGCCGAATCTAGCTCAGGCCGAGACGGGACGCACGAGAAGGCTGCGCCTGAACACCATCAGGCTTGGTCCAGGGCGCACATGTAGGCGAACGCGTTGGAACGACGCGTCATAACCTGCATGACGCGTCGTTCTTGTGTGCAATGACAGCGGAATTTGGCGGATCAGGCGCTGGCGGACGCGGCCGTCTCGGCGGCGTCCTGGGCGGTGGCCGGGCGGCTGCCGGCCGAGCGGTCGAGAGCGCAGCTCTCTTCGAGCAGCTCGACCACGTCGAGCTGGCGGATCGACTCCTCCTTGGACTGATCCTTGAGGCCGTCGGTGATCATCGTCTGGCAGAACGGGCAGGCGGTCGCGATGGTCTTCGCCTCCGTCTGGAGCAGCTGCAGTGTCCGCTTGACGTTCATGCGGTCCTTGTTCTGCTCCTCCATCCACATCTGCGCGCCGCCGGCGCCGCAGCAGAGCCCCTTCTGCCGGTTCCACCCCTCGGCCTCGACGAGCTGCAACCCGGGGATGCGCTTCAGGATGTCGCGCGGCTGCTCGTACACGTCGTTGTAGCGGCCGAGGTAGCAGGAGTCGTGGAAGACCACCTTCCCCTCGACCGGCTTGCTGGGGACGAGCTTCTTCTCGGCGACCAGGCCGAGCAGGAAGTCGGTGTGGTGCACGACCTCGAACTTCGCGCCGAAGTCGGGGTACTCGTTCGCGAGCGTGTTGAAGCAGTGGGGGCAGGTCGTGACGATCTTCCGGATGCCGCCCTGCTCCTTGTAGCCGTTCAGGGTCGCGGCGTTCTGCTCGGCGAGCATCGCGAAGAGGTACTCGTTGCCCGCGCGGCGCGCCGGATCGCCGGTGCAGGTCTCCTCCTGGCCGAGGATGGCGAAGTCGACGCCGGCGGCCTTCAGGAGCCTGGCGGTCGCGCGGGCGATCTTCTTCGCGCGGTCGTCGTAGCTCGCCGCGCAGCCGACCCAGTAGAGCACGGGGGCCTGCGGCTTCTCGGCCATGGTCGGGATCTCGAGCCCCTCGGCCCAGTTGCCGCGGTCGATGCGCGCGAGGTTCCAGGGGTTGCCGTTGACCTCCATCGCGTTGAACGGATTCCCGAGCTCCGCCGGGAACTCGCCCTTCACGAGGACCAGGTGGCGGCGCATGGAGACGATCTTGTCGACGTAGCTGATCATCACCGGGCACTGCTCCTCGCAGGCCCGGCACGTCGTGCACGCCCAGAGCACGTCCGGATGGACGACGTTCGCCACGAGGTCGACCGGCTTGTACGCGACCTCGGGGATCGGGACCGGGTTCTCCGGCGCCGCCTGCTCCGCGTGCTCCTGCGTCTCCGCCGCCTGCCCGTCCTGCGCCGCCGCCCCGTCGGTCCCGTTCGCCTGCGCCGCGTGGCCGTCGCCGGCGGCGCGCTGCTCGCCTCGCGGGCCGCCCGGCCTGTTGATGAACTCCCCCTCTCGGCCGTACAGGTGATCGCGCAGGTCCAGGGTGAGCTGCTTGGGGCTCAGGATCTTGCCCGTCTTGTGGGCCGGGCAGTTGTCGCTGCAGCGGCCGCACTCGGTGCACGTGTAGAAGTCGAGGATCGCCTTCCAGGTGAAATCCTCGATGCGCGAGACGCCGACCGGGGCCGCCTTCTCGGGCTCCTCGGCCGCCTTCATGACCATCTCGCCGATCGCCTCGGCGGTGCCCGCGACGAGCGGCAGCCGGCCGCGCGCCCCGATGTCGCGCGTGAAGACGTTCGGGATCGACGTGATGATGTGGAAGTGCTTCGAGTGCGGGAGCAGGTTCAGGAACACGAGCACCAGCGTGACGTGCGTCCAGAACCCGATGTGCGCGAGCACGACGAGCGCCCCCGGGCCGGCGCCGCTCAGGAGGACGGCGAACAGCGAGCCCGCCGGGGCCGGGAACAGGTGCCAGCGGAGCGCCGCCGGGTCCGCGGGGACGCCCGCGAACGGGGCCGTCACGGTGGCGACGCGCTCGCAGAGCGCCGCGTCCGCGGGGCCGCACGCCGCCGTGGACCAGCGGTGGTGGAGCACCAGCGAGGCGCCGTCATAGAGCATGTCGCTCACCATCATCGTGACGATGATGCCGAGGATGAGGAGCCCCTCGCCGGACAGGGTCATGCGCCGCTCGCGCTTGATCGCCCGGTAGTAGATGAACACGAGCGCGCCGATCACGACCAGCGTGGCCATGACGTCCTTCACGAACTCGTAGATTCCGCCGAGCGGCACCGCGCCGATGCCCGGAAGCCGCACCGGCTCGTGCCCCAGGATCCACAGATCGAACGACGGGTCGAAGCCGCGCCCCCACAGGATCAGCGTCCGGAGCAGGAGAACCAGGAATCCGAAGAAGATGAGCTTATGCGCCAGCCCGGCGAGCGGGTAGTAACCCATCTTCCGTTGCCGGAAGGCGTACTCCCAGGTGCCTTTGAGGCGCTCGGCGATCCGGTCGAGCCGGTCTTCCCCGCGCCCGACCTTGAGGAGCTGCCAACGCCGGTTGGCGCTCCACGCAAAGGCGGCGAAGAGGCCGACGAGCAATGTGAGCATCCACGTGGGATTCATTCGCGGGGCGTCTCCAGGTGTAAAATGGCCACATCTTTTAAGGTGGGCGGCTGCCGGACGTCAACCGCGCGGCGGCGCAGGAACGCGCGGGGCTCCTTCGCCGGATTTCTGTTCTTGCAAGGGCGGATACGTCGGTGCGCGCTGGGGCGCCTCGCGCGGCGGGGGCGCGGGCGGCGCGTCGAGGGCGCGGGCGGAGCGCCGCGCGAGCGGCTCAGAGCGTGAACTCGACGCTCTTCTCTTCGGTCGCGGCGGAGGGAGACAGATCGAGCGCCATGCTGTACGACCGCTGGCCGACCCGCGCGCTCAGGCGGACGCGGATGGGGGCCGTCGCGTCGTTCAGCTTGTCGAGCCGCACGACGACGCGGTAGCGGCCACGCGCCGGCTCGCCCTCGGTGAGGAAGACGTTCTCCACGTTCTGCTCCTGGCATTCGCCGCTCACGCGCGGGCAGTCACGGTCCTTCATGAGGCCGCTCGCCGTCGGCTCCCCGACGCGCGCGAGCTCTCCCGCCGGGTCATAGACGTTGAGATCGACGTCGGCCTCGGGCTCCTCCCAGGCGATCGTGAACTGGAGGATCCCGGTGTGGAGCCCGCAGCCCTCGTCGATCACGCCGTTGCAGTTGTTGTCGCGGGCGTCGAAGCAGAGCTCGACGCCCGTCGGTGTGCAGGCGATCTCGAGCCCGACGCCCTCGGGGACCTGGATGTCCTTCGGCTGGAGGGGCGGCCTGGGCGGGGGCGGCGGCACCTCGATGCAGCCGGCGAGGAGCAGGGCGAGGGCGGCGGCGCCGCGCGCCGCGCTGGCGAGGCGCGCGCGGAGGCCGCGAGACGCCGGCAGGCGCGGCGCGGCGCGACGGGCGCGCGGCGGGGGACCGGGGCTTCGCATGGGGGGCTGCATGTTATCCGCCTTCGGGCTCCCGCGGGGCGCCGGCGCTGCGCGTCTCGAGCGCGGGCGGCGCGGGCGGCTTCCGCGGCCTGGGGCCGCGCGGCTTCGGGGGAGGGGGCGGCGTTCCTCCGAGGGGCAGGGGCAGGTGCATGCCCCGCGCGGCCAGGATCTCCGCCGCGTGGGGGACGGTGAGCACCAGCGCGCGCGCGTAGAGCGTGATCTGGTAGGGCTCCGGCAGGTCGCCGGGCCGGCCGTTCGTCGCGTGCTCGAGCAGGATCGCCGCGGTGACGCTCACGTTGAGGCTCTCCGCGAAGCCGCGCATCGGGACGCGCACGGCGCGGGCGCAGGCGGCGGCCAGGTCGGGGCGGATGCCGTCGCGCTCGTTGCCGAGCACCAGCGCGAGGCGGGGGATGCTCGAGAGGTCGCGCGGGGTGAGCTCGCCTTCCGGGTGGGTCGCCACGAGCTCGTGCCCCGAGGCGCGGAGCGCGGCGATCGCGGCCTCGGTGGTCGCGTGCGTGCGCACGTCGACCCAGCGCTCGGAGCCGCGCGAGACCGTGTTCGAGACCAGGAACTGCTCGGCCCGCTCGATGATGTGCAGCCGCTGCAGGCCGAACGCGTCGCAGGAGCGGAGCACGGCGGCCCCGTTGTGCGGATCGTGCGGCGCATCCATGGCCACGGTGACGGCGTCGAGCCGCGCCGCGATGACGCCGCGCAGCCGGGCCCTGCGCTCGTCCGTGACGAACTCCTCGAGGATGCGGGCGACGTCGGCGACGTCGAGGGAGTCGAGCGCGGCGAGCAGCCTTCGCTGCTCCTGCGCGACGAACGAGCAATTGGGGGTCGAGCGGCGCATGGCGGGGGGGCGCCTCTATAGCAGGTCGATCGCGACCGCGATCCGCTCGCTCTCTGCGTACTCGACGACGGCGCAGTCGCCGGGAGAGCCGTCCTCCCAGGCCAGGCAGACGAAGTCGGCCTCGGCGTCGAGCGCGATCATGGGGTGGTGCCACACGCCGGGGCGATAGGTGATGCCCTGGGCGCCGTGGGCGATGAAGGCGCCCAGCGTCGTGAGCTCGGGCCGGTCGCCGCCGAGGGCCACGACGACGAGGTAGCGCCGCGCGCTCATCGGCACGAACGCCTGGGTCGAGCCGGGGTGCTTCTCGAGCAGGGCGATCGGGAGCGGGAAGCTCGAGCGCGGAGCGCAGCGGAACACCGAGACGTTCAGCGAGGCGTGCCCGGGGCGGAGGTTCTCGATCGCGGCGAGGTGATCGAAGCGCCGCGCCGTCCCCTGGTTGGCAGGCCTGCCGGGCTCGCCGTGCGGCGAGGCCATGAGGATGTCGCCGTACGGCGCATACGCTGCGGGGCTGAGCGAATGGGCTGCGATGCGCGGGCGGTGGCTCATCGTCATGGGCGACTGTGGCGGCGCGCCACGCGTGTGGCTTCCCTGAGGCCCTCCTGCGCGGTGCATGGAGCGCGCCGGCCGAGGGCACGACAGGGAAAGGGTATCACGTCGCGGGCCCGCCGCAGCGCGCCAGCCCGCCGCGAGCGCCATGGGGCCGGGTTTTGCAAGGCGCCTCGCGACGCAACCCCGGCGGGTAATGCAAGCGACCCTGGAGCCAGTCATGCGGATTGTTCACAAATCGACATTTCGGAAGCGCCTCGCGGTGGCCTCCCTGTTCCTGGCGGTGCTCGCCGTCATGACGTCCGTCGTCGGCTGCCAGCGCTACGACGTGCTGGTCGAGAAAGATCAGATCGCGGCCCAGAAATGGTCCGATCTCGAGGCAAATCTCCAGCGGCGCTACGACCTGGTCCCGAACCTGGTGGCGGTCGTGAAGGGGTCGGCCAAGCACGAGGAGCAGACGCTGGCGAGCGTCGCCGAGGCGCGCGCCCGCGCGACCAGCGTCCAGCTCAAGGCCGACGATCTGACGGATCCGGAGAAGGTGCAGGCCTTCCAGAAGGCGCAGGAGCAGCTCAGCGGCTCGCTCTCGCGGCTCCTCATGGTGCAGGAGCAGTACCCTGATCTCAAGGCGAACCAGGGCTTCCACGGCCTCCAGGTCCAGCTGGAGGGGATCGAGAACCGGATCCTCCGAGCGCGCCAGGAGTACAACCAGGCGGCGCGCGAGTACAACGCGGAGCTCCTGAAGATCCGGGGCCAGGTGGTGAACAAGGCGACGGGCCAGCCGTTCAAGCCGCGCGTCTATTTCACCGCCTCTCCCGAGGTCCAGTCGGCGCCGAAGGTCTCGTTCTGATGAGGGGCGCGGCGATGCGCCGGATCGGCACGAGCGGGGCGCGGCTGCGCGCCGTGGCCAGGGCCGTCGCGGCCGCGCTCGCGCTGGTCTGCGCGCTCGTCGCGCGGCCGGCCCTGGCCGACTTCACGCCGCCGGCGCTCACGGGGCACGTCGTCGACACCGCCGGGCGGCTCGATCCGTCCGACATCCGCGCCCTCGACGCGAAGCTCGATCGCATCCGCCGCGAGACAGGGTTCGAGATCGTCGCCTTCGTGGCCGGCTCCCTCGAAGGCGAGACGATCGAGGACGTCGCCTACGAGGCCTTCAACACCTGGCAGCTCGGCCAGCGCGGGGCCGACAACGGCGTTCTCCTCGTGATCGCCCCGAACGAGCGGCGCGTCCGGATCGAGACGGGCAAGGGCGTGGGGGGTGCGCTCACGGATCTCCAGTCGAACGACATCATCCGGCAGACCATCAACCCGCTGCTCAGGCAGGATCGATTCCGCGACGCCATCGACCAGGGAACGGCAGAGATCGCCAGGACGCTCGTCGCCGGGACACCCGAGGGGGAACGGCGGCCGGCGCCCGGCGCCCGGCCGGCGCCCGCCCCGGTCTCGCCGATCAAGGTCGGCGTGACGGTCGTCGCCATCGTGGCGGCGCTCGTGCTCGCGCTGGTTTCGCCCTCCTTCCGCTGGTTCCTGTGGCTCGTCCTCCAGGCGATCCTCTTCCGAGGCGGCGGTGGCGGCCGCAGCGGCGGCGGCGGATCCGGGTTCGGTGGCGGCGGCGGCGGTCGCTCCGGCGGGGGCGGATCCAGCGATAGCTACTGAGCCGCTGCGCGCCGCCCCTTCACCCTGTGCAGGACGGATCGGGCCGATCGGTCGGCGTCCGCGCCGGCCTGTCGATCCGTCGCTGTGCTCACCCCTGGCGTGACCGGGCGGGCACACGCGACATCGACGCCGGCGCGGCGCGCGTCGAGCCGAGCGGAGATTCCAGGGCGCGCGCGATCTCCCGCTGCGCGCTGACCAGGCGACGCTACGCTCTCGTCATGGCTGCTGCCCTGCGCCCTGTCTTTGTCGTCGATGCTGTCCGGACCCCTATCGGCCGTTACGCCGGCGCCCTGGCGACGGTCCGCCCCGACGACCTCGCGGCGCACGTCCTCGACGCGCTCGTGCGTCGCAACCCTTCGCTCGCGCCGCGCCTCGATCACGTCGTCTTCGGCGCGACGAACCAGGCCGGAGAGGACAACCGCAACGTCGCGCGCATGGCCGCGCTGCTCGCCGGTCTCCCTTACGAGGTCCCGGGCGTCACGGTGAATCGCCTCTGCGGCTCGGGGCTCGAGGCGGTGGCCGACGCCGCGCGGATGATCGCCACCGGCGAGACCGACTGCGCGATCGCGGGGGGCGTCGAGAGCATGACGCGCGCGCCGTTCACGATGCCCAAGCAGGCCGAGCGCTTCGAGCGGAGCGCGCCGACCGTCTACGATACGACCCTCGGCTGGCGCTATCCGAACGCGCGGATGGCCGCGCGGTTCGAGCTCCAGTCGATGGGGGAGACGGCCGAGAACGTGGCCAAGAAGCACGGCATCAGCCGCGACGAACAGGACCGGTTCGCGCTCCTCTCCCACGAGCGCGCCACGCTCGCCTGGGAGTCGGGGGGCTTCGCCGCCGAGGTGGTCCCCGTGCTCGTCCCCCAGAAGAAGGGCGAGCCCGTCCTGTTCGAGCGCGACGAGGGCGTGCGCGCCGACGCCTCGCTCGAGGCGCTGTCGAAGCTCAAGCCCGCCTTCCGCGAGGGCGGGACCGTCACGGCGGGCAACTCGTCGCCCCTCAACGACGGCGCCGCGGCCCTCCTGCTCGCCTCGGGCGACGCCGTGCAGGCCGCCGGCGCGACGCCGCGCGCGCGGGTGATCGCGACGGCGACCGCCGGGGTGGATCCCAACCTCATGGGGGAGGGGCCGATCCCGGCCGTGAAGAAGCTCCTCCAGCGGACCGGGCTGCGCGTCCCCAACGTGGACCTCTTCGAGCTCAACGAGGCGTTCGCGGCGCAGGCGCTCGCGTGCTCGCGCGCGCTCGAGCTCGACCCGGCGCGCGTCAACGTCCGCGGCGGAGCGATCGCGCTCGGGCACCCGATCGGCTGCTCGGGCGCGCGGATCGCGTGCACCCTCGTGCATGCGATGCGCGCGCGCGGCGCCAAGGTCGGGGTCGCCTCGCTGTGCATCGGCGTCGGCCAGGGCATCGCGACGCTCTTCGAGCGCGCGTGAGGTCATTTCGCCGCTCGTCCGCGGCGCCAGATGAGATAAGACCGCCGCAGCAGAACGCAGGAAGGGGGGCCCGCGGCTCACCTCCCTCGGCTGACGGCGCCGCCTCGGCGGCCAAGAACTGACGGCGCCGCCTCGGCGGCCAAGAACTGACGGCGCCGCCTCGGCGGCCAAGAAAAGGAGAAGGCCTGATGGAATTCCCCCCGATCAACGTGCCCGGCACCGGCAAGCTCCACGCTCGGCTCAAGACCTCGCTCGGTGACATCACGGTCCGGCTCGAGGAGGAGGGCGCTCCCAACACGGTCAAGAACTTCGTCGGTCTCGCCACGGGCACCATCAACTGGACCGATCCGAAGACCGGCCAGGGGATGCAGGGGACTCCCTGTTACGACGGCGTCCGCTTTCACCGCGTGATCTCGGGGTTCATGATCCAGTGCGGCGACCCGCTCTCGCGCTACCCGGACAAGGCGCAGCTCTGGGGCACGGGCGGCCCCGGGTACAAGTTCGCCGACGAGTTCAACCCCTCGCTGCGGCACGAGGGCGCCGGCGTGCTCTCCATGGCCAACGCCGGCAAGAACACGAACGGCGCGCAGTGGTTCATCACCGACGGGCCGACGCCGCACCTCGACAACCGCCACACGGTGTTCGGTAAGGTCGTGGGCGGGCAGGACATCGTCAACCGCATCGCCAACGTGGCGACCACGCGCGATCGGCCCAACCAGGACGTCGTCCTCGAGCGCGTCGAGATCTTCCGGCAGTAGGCGCGCTGCGCGCCGCGCGGCGCCGTTCAGCGCCGCGCGGCCAGCGCGGGGCTTCGCTCGTTCAGCGGGCGCAGCAGACGGTGATCTTGTCGTCGCCTTCCTCGACCTCGCCGCTGGGGGCGCCGCCGCGCGGCTGGCAGCTGCCGCTTCCGGTCACCGCGATCGACACCGAGGTGGCGGGGGGCGGGTCGTCGACGCAGGCCCCGTTGAACGGCACGGTCTCACCGGGCCCCCGGCAGCGGCTCTGCCCGAAGAGCGTCAGCGTCGCCGCGCAGCGCACGCCGCCCGTGTCGCACGTGCACCGCGTGCAGCCGCGGTCGTCGACCATCGAGCTCGCGAACACGTGTCGTTCGCCGAACCCCTCGGGGCAGCTCCGCTCGCCGTCGCGCCAGACGCAGGCGCCCTGTTCGAACGGCGCATCGATCTCTCGCGGGGCGCAGGCCTCGCCGGCCTCACATCCGCCGGCGTCCGACGCGGCGGCGCACACGAGCCCCTCGATCCCGAAGCGCGGCGGCGGCAACGTCGCCTCGCCGCCCGACGGAGCGCACGTCGCCGAATCCACGCCGGGCGCCTCGCCGCTGTAGCTGCCGGCCTGGAAGTCGCCGCCGATGTTGATGCAGTCCTCCGTCTGCACCGGCAGCGTCACGCCCGCCCCGCCACACGCGCCACGCGTGTACACCGTGACCGCGGGCGTCTCGCACGCCACGGTCGGCGCCCCGCACGCGCACGGGCTGCAGGTCGCGGGTGTGTCGACGGGATCGCGGCCGCCCACGTCCACCCGCTCGGGGAAGCCCTCGGGGCAGGCGACGTCCGCGGCCTCGGGGCCCTGGTACAGGAGGCCGGGCCCTTGCCAGCCATCGGGCACGGCGACGCAGGCGAACCCGCCGCAGTCGTCGTCGGCGCAGTCGACGGCGCCGTCGCCGTCGTCATCCTCGCCGTTGGCGCACCGCTCGCCGCCGCCGGCGCCGCTGCTGGTCGTGGTGCTCCCAGCCGACGTCTGGCCTCCTCCAGCTCCGCCCGAGCTGCTGGCAGCTCCGCCCGAGCTGCTGGCCCCGCCGGAGCCGCTCCCGGACGGTCCCGGGAAGAGCTCGGGCTCGAACTGGTCGAAGTCCTGGGTGCAGGCGCTCGCCGCGAGGAGAGCGACGAGCGCGGTGACGCTTTGGAAGGCAGAGCGGCGCAACACGACCTCCGGGATCGGCGGGCTTCGCCTCGGTTCGAAGGAGCCCGACCGACGGTACCACGAAGCGCCCGCCCGCACGGCGAGCTCCGCAGCCGGCAATCCCGGTGACCCTTCGCCCCGTCCGAAGCGCGCCTGCCGCGACGCTCCTTGCTGCGCCGCGCCCCGCGCGCTGCGTCATCCGCGCGGGAGCGCGCGGGGATCGCCCGACCAGAGCGATGTGAGCGTCTCGAGCTCCCGCGCGAGCTCCTCCGTCGCCTTGTGAGCGAGCCGCGCCCGCTCTGCGACGAGCGCCTCGATGACGGGCGCGCGCGCGTCGGGCGCCAGCTCCTCCGCTCTCCTCAGCTGCGCGAGCGCCTCGTCGGCGTCGTGCAGCTGGCCGAGGCGGCGCTGCATCCGTGTCGCGGATTTCGCGGTGCGCTCGGCGCGCTCTCCGAAGAGCGGCGAGAACGTCTCCGCGGAGTAGCGCAGCCGCTTGAAGCGGATCCGGAGCGCGTGCATGGCCGCGCCGTCGCCCGGATCGCTCGCGGCGAGCGCGCGCACGTCGTCCAGGGCATCACCGATCGCTCGCCTCGCGAGCGCCTCGGCGCCGCGCTTCCTCGCTTTCCGGCGCGAGATGAGCAGCTCGAGGCGCGCGAGGTGATGCTCCAGCCGGGGCCGCTCGCCCGCGACCGGCGTGTCGGCCTGCGTCGCGCCCGTTTGGTCCGCTGGCGGATCGGCCTGGGTCGCGCCCGCGTCGTCCGCTGGCGGATCGGCCTGGGTCGCGCCCGCGTCGTCCGGGCGATCCTGCCGGACCAGCTCGACGACGTGGGTCCTCGCCTCGCGCTCGCGGCCCGCGCGCTGCGCGACCCATCCTGCGACGGCCGCCCGGGCCGCCTCGTCCAGATCGAGCGCGGTGAGCGTCTCGCGCAGCACCTCCTCGTCGCGCAGCGCGCCGGTCGCCCGCGCGAACTCACGGAGCCCTTCGGCCACGGGGCGGAGCCGCCTCCTGCCGTAGATGCGTCGCGCCGGCTTGAGCAGCGTCCGGAGCCGGCGAAGCGAGACCCGGAAGTCGTGCAACGCCTCCGCGTCCGGCTCCGCGCTCTCGCCCTGCTCGCTCGCGGCGACGACGCGCCGCGCATCGGCGCGGACGCGCTCGATGTGGGAGAGCAGCACTGGACCCAGGAAATCTCGCGCGGAGAGCCTCGCGCCGCCGCCGCCGCCGCCGCCGGCTTCGGCGCCACCGCCGCCCGAGGGCGGGGGGCTCCCCTCGAGCGGCGTCACAGGCGCGTGAGCGCCACCGTCACCAGCGGGCGCCTCCCGAGCTTCGCCTCGAGCGTCCGGCGCGCCGCGAGCCGGGCGATCTCGATGATGTCGTTGTCACGGCGCCGCGCGCGCGGCTCGCAGTCGTTCACCGCCTGCGCGACCGCGCGCGCCGCGGCCCTCAGCGCGCCGCCCTCGAGCTCCCCGGTGACCCCGCGGGCGAGGACCTGCGGCGGCGCCGCGAGGGCGCCGTGCACATCGACGACCAGCGACACGAAGGCCACCCCGGAGCGACCGAGGTTCGCTCGCTCCCGGAGGACCTCCTCCCCGAGCTCCTCGCCGCCCGCCGTCGCCACCCGGCCGGCGACGGCCCGGCCGCTCCGGCCGAGCGGCTGCGTCTTGCCGATCTCGACGACGTGGCCGTTCTCGGCGACGAGCACCTCGGACACGCCGCGCTCCCGCGCGAGCTCCGCGTGCCGCGTCAGGTGGTGCAGCGCGCCGTGCACGGGGAGGAAGCCGCGCGGCTGGGTGAGGTCGATCATGCGCGCCTGCTCCGTCCGGTGCGCGTGCCCGCTCGCGTGGACGCGCCGATCCGTCGACCACGTCACGAGCTCGACGCCGAGGCGGAGCAGCCCGGCCATCATGTCGACGACCGGGCGGTCGTTGCCCGGGATGACGCGGCTCGAGAGCACCACCCGATCCCCCTCTTCGAGGCGCAGGAGCGGGTGCGTCCCCGAGGCGAACCGCGTCAGCGTGGAGGCCCGCTCGGCCTGCGTGCCGCTCGCGATGACGAGGAGCCGCTCGCGCGGCATCGAGGAGGCGACCTCGGGCGGGACGAGCAGGTCGCTCGGCCACGGGAGCCTCCCCACGGTCTGCGCGGCCCGCACGTGCGTCTGCACGCTGCGGCCGAGCAGGCAGATCTTGCGGCGCGCCCGGATCGCGGCCTGACCGAGGGCGAGGAGGCGCTGGATGTTCGACGCGAAGACGCCGACCACGACGCGCGCCGGCGCTGTCTCGACGAGCTCCGCCAGCGCGTGGGCGACGGCGCGCTCGCTCCCCGCCTCGCCGGGCGAGTCCACGTTGGTGCTGTCGGACAGGAGCAGCCGGACGCCGGCGTCGCCGAGCGCGCGGAAGCGGGCCTCGTCGGTCGGCTCGCCGTCGAGCGGCGTCGGGTCCAGCTTGAAGTCCCCGGTATGGACGACGAGCCCCGCGGCCGTGTGGATCGCGAGCGCCGTCGCGTCGACGATCGAGTGCGTCACCCGGAGCGGCTCCACGACGAAGCCGCCGATCGCCACCTCGCGCCCGACCTGCGTGGGGAGCAGGCGCACCTTGTCCTCGAGCGCGTGCTCCGCGAGCCGGTAGCGCACCAGCTCCAGCGCGTGCGGCGGGCCCCAGACCGGGACGTCGAGGTGACGCAGGAGGAACGGCAGCCCGCCGATGTGGTCCTCGTGGCCGTGCGTCAGCACGATGCCGCGCACCTGATCGCGGAGCGCGAGCACGTGATCGAAGCGCGGGTGGTACACGTCGACGCCGAGGTCCGTGCTCGGGAACGTCACCCCGCAGTCGATGAGCAGCAGCCCATCCGCCTGCTGGAGCGCGAGGCAGTTCATCCCCACCTCGCCGAGCCCTCCGAGGGGCACGAGCCGCAGGGTGGACGGCGGTGGCAGGGGGAGCTGGCTCGGGGCGGGGGCGCTCTGCTCGGGATGCACGTTCGGTGGAGGGGGTCTGCCACCCAGGGCGCCGGGGGCCTACGGCCCGCGGCTTGCTGAGCTGGTCTGAAAGAGAGAGGACGACTTCTTCAAGACGTAACCCACATCGGCTCGCCGTCCCCTTCGAAACTTGGAGCGACAGTGTAGCCACAGGGTGGCCCCTTGCGTCACGCTCTCTCTTTCCAGTTCCAGCGCCGGGGCCAGGCGAACGCCGACCTCACCGCCGGATCCCGCGCCGCGCGGACCGGTTCCTGCACACCCTGTCTCCCTCCCCACCCCATCGTGACCGCCGGCGGACGCCGAGCCGCCTCTCCGTCGCCTGTCCCCCTGATTCCGAGGAGCCTCCGGTGATCGCTGCCCTGCTCGTCAATGTCCTCCGCCTGCTGCTGCTCCCCGTCAGCGCGCTCCGCTGGGCGTTTGCTGCACCTCGGGGCGGGTATGTCGTCCTCGAAATCGACGGCCGCGTGGTCGACCTGCAGCCCCCCCGGGTCCGCCTCGCGCTCCCGTGGCGCCGGAGGAAGAGGGCTCCGCTCTCGGTGGAGCGCGTCCGCGAGCTCGGCAAGCACCTGATGAGGGATCCGCGCCCGGCGGGGCTGCTCCTCCGGATGCGGTCGGTGCACGCCGGGCCGGCGGTGGCGGCCTCGCTGCGGGACGCGCTCCTCGAGATCCGGGCGGGGGGCAAGGACATCGTCGCCTACCTGCCGATGGGCGCCGACACCACGACGCTCCTGCTCGCCTCGGCCGCGCGGGCCATCGTCGTCGGGCCCGAGACGCTGGTGTCGCCGCTCGGGTTCGCGGTGGAGGGCCGCTACGTGCGCCGCGCACTGGAGCAGGTCGGCGTCGAGCCCGAGGTGTTCGCGAAGGGGATGTACAAGAACGCCGGCGAGGTGCTCGTGCGGGACACGATGAGCGCCGCGCAGCGCGAGCAGGTGGGCGCCCTGCTCGACGGGCGCCTCGGGGACCTGACCGCGGCGCTCGCCCAGGGGCGCCGCGTCGATCGCGAGACGGCCGCGCTGTGGATCGACGAGGCCCCCTTCGGCGCGGAGCAGGCCGTCGCGCGGGGCATCGTCGACGCGGTCGCGTACGAGGACGAGCTCGAGCACATGCTCGCGGCGGGGTCGCTCCCCTGCGCGACCGCTGCGCCGCGCCGCGCCGAGATCGGCGCGGAAGACGCGGACCGCGCGCCGGGCGGAGGCGCTCGCGCTGCAGCGCGGCATTCGAAGAAGTGCCTCGTGTCGGCGGACCGCTACCTGGGCGCGCGGCGCGCCCTCTCGATGACGCCGGTGTGGCCTCGGCCCGTCCTCGGCGTCGTCGAGGTGCACGGCGCGATCGTCAGCCGCGCCCGCTTCCGGGGCGCCTCCCTGGCCAGCGAGGAGCGGCTCGTCGCGAGCCTGCGCGCGGCGCGGCAGAACCCGCGCGTCCAGGGGGTCATCCTCCACATCGACTCGCCGGGCGGCTCCGCGCTCGCGTCCGACAGGATCCACCACGAGGTCACCCGCCTCGCGGAGGTGAAGCCCGTCGTGGCGTGCCTGTCGAACGTGGCGGCGAGCGGCGGCTACTACGTGGCGGCGGCCGCGCACGCGATCGTCGCGCAGCCGCAGACGATCACGGGGAGCATCGGCGTGGTCTCGGCGCGCTTCGCGCTCGGTCCGCTGCTCGAGCGCCTCGGCGTCTCGACCGACGTCGTGAAGCGCGGCGCGCGGGCCGACCTGTTCTCGCCGTCGCGCAAGCTCGACGCGGGGGAGCGGGCGGTGGTGGAGCGCGAGCTCGACGCGATCTATGCGGCGTTCCTCCGCGTCGTCGCCCGCGGCCGCCGCCGCCCGGTCGAGGAGATCGAGCCGCTCGCGCAGGGGCGCGTCTACAGCGGCGCCGACGCGCAGGCGCGCGGCCTCGTCGACATGCTCGGCGGGTTCGAGCGGGCGCTCCACGAGCTCCGCCAGATGATCGGGCCCAAGGCGGCGGCCATCGAGCCGGCCATCGTGCGCGCGTCGCGGTACATCCCACCTCCACCGCTGCTGCCGGCGCCGGTGCCCACGCTGCTCCAGCTCCTCGGGCTTCGAGGGATCGCCCAGGAGGTGGCGCTCGCCGTCCACTGCGAGGGGGAGCGGGTGCTCGCGTATTGCGCGGAGGCCGGCGACCTGGACTAGGCGGCGACGGCCGGGGGACCACGCCGCGCCCGGCGCGCGCCCGCGCCTTGCCCGGCTCCGTGGAAGAGCGGGTGGTTGGTTGGCGCATTCCCGGGAAGAGGCGGATTTTCTCGCGGGAGAAGCTGTGCGTAATCTGTGCGCCCGGTGGGTAGCACCTGTTCAGAACTGATCACGGATCGCTAGGAATCCCGTACCGGACAGAGAGGCCCTATATGTGGGCCCTGTTCGGAGGGAGATCCCAACATGTAGCGGTTCTCCTTGACGCACGGACCGTTCGCGAGTTTGGATAGCAAGCGGTCAGGCGCTCCCGCATGTCGGCGCACGCCTTTCAGGCATGGCACCTGAAACTATGCTCACTGGTCTGAAGACGGAACGTTCGAGCAGGTAGTAGGGGAGAAGCGACGAGACCTGTGGAGATCGAGGCGATGAGGCCTCGGACTTCTCCAGGGAACTCTTTGTGCTTTCGGTAGGACCCGGGTCACCGCCAGGTGCGGTGGTTCACAGGAGGACTTGGAAATGGCCCAGTCGGCAGTTGTGGGTGACGGCGGTAAGCTCCCCGCCGGGAACGGCAAGATGACGGCACGGACGAAGGAAGAGGGGGAGGCTCGTCCCGTGACCGGGGGGGCCGCCAAGGCGCAGGTCGACGGCGCAGCCTCGAAGAAGGGCGCGAAGAAGGGGGCCTCGCGCCCCCGCGGGCTCGGGTTCGACCGGCGGTTCACGCACCGGGCCGCGGATCCGCTCGATGAGGTCACCTGGGAGCGCCGCTCGAGCGTCATCACCAACCCCGACGGCTCGGTCGTCTTCAAGATGGAAGGGGCCGAGATCCCCGCCGGCTGGTCGCAGCTGGCGACCGACATCGTCGTCTCCAAGTACTTCCGCAAGGCGGGGATCCACGGCAAGAAGGAGCTCGGCGAGACGAGCGTCCGCCAGGTCGTCCACCGGCTGGCGCGCACCATCCGCGAGGCGGGTGAGCACTTCGGTGGCTACTTCGCCTCGGCGAAGGACGCGGACACCTTCGAGGCGGAGCTCGCCTACCTGCTCGTCCACCAGTACGGCGCGTTCAACTCGCCCGTCTGGTTCAACTGCGGGCTCTACCACCGGTACGGCATCGAGGGGTCGGGCGGCAACTACGCCTGGAACGAGGCCTCGGCCGACGCGGGGAACGGGAGCGCCAACGGGAAGGCGTCGGCGCCTCGAACGAACGGGGCGGGCGCGGTCGACGACATCGTCGAGACCCGGAACGCCTACGAGCGGCCGCAGTGCTCCGCGTGCTTCATCCAGGCGGTCCAGGACGACCTGATGAGCATCTACGACCTCGTGAAGAGCGAGGCCCGGCTGTTCAAGTACGGGTCCGGGACGGGGACGAACTTCAGCGCGATCCGCGGGAAGCAGGAGAAGCTCTCGGGCGGCGGGACGAGCTCGGGGCTCATGAGCTTCCTCGAGGTGTTCGACCGCGCCGCCGGCGCGACCAAGAGCGGCGGCACGACGCGGCGCGCCGCGAAGATGGTCTGCCTCGACATGGACCACCCGGAGATCGTCGACTTCATCCAGTGGAAGGTCCGCGAGGAGAAGAAGGCGATGGCGCTCATCGGCGCGGGGTACCCCTCCGACTTCAACGGCGAGGCGTACCACACGGTGAGCGGGCAGAACTCGAACAACTCCGTGCGCGTGAGCGACGAGTTCATGCGCGCGGCGGCGACGGGCGCGGCGTGGGAGACGCGCTCCCGGACGACCGGCGAGGTCGTCGACACGCTGAGCGCCAAGGATCTCTGGCGCCAGATCGCCGAGGCGGCGTGGGGCTGCGCCGATCCGGGCGTGCAGTACGACACGACCATCAACCGCTGGCACACCTGCCCGAACACGGCGCGCATCAACGCCTCGAACCCGTGCTCGGAGTACATGTTCCTCGACGACTCGGCCTGCAACCTGGCGAGCCTGAACCTCACCAAGTTCCTCCGCGAGGACGGCTCGTTCGACATCGAGGGCTACCGCCACGCGGTGCGGGTGTTCTTCGTCGCCCAGGAGATCCTCGTCGACTTCTCGGCGTACCCGACCCGCGGCATCGCGAAGAACTCGCACGACTACCGCCCGCTCGGGCTCGGCTACGCCAACCTCGGCACCCTGCTCATGCTGCAGGGCATCCCGTACGACTCCGATCAGGGGCGCTCGGTCGCGGGCGCGCTCACCGCGATCCTCTGCGGCCACGCCTACCGGGTCTCGGCGGAGATGGCCGCCGCGAAGGGGCCGTTCGCCGGCTTCGCCAGGAACCGCGAGCCGATGCTCCGGGTGATGGGCATGCACCGGGACGCCGCCTACGCGATCGACCGCGACCGCTGCCCGGAGTCGCTCTGGCGGGCCGCGTGCGCCGACTGGGACGAGGCGGTCCGGATCGGGCAGGAGCACGGCTACCGCAACGCCCAGGCGACGGTGCTCGCCCCGACCGGCACCATCGGCCTCCTGATGGACTGCGACACGACGGGCATCGAGCCCGACTTCTCGCTCGTGAAGTTCAAGAAGCTCGCCGGCGGCGGCTACTTCAAGATCGTGAACCAGTCCGTGCCCGAGGCGCTCCGGCGGCTCGGCTACCCCGAGGCCGAGGTGCAGGAGATCGTCGCCTACGTCTCCGGCACGAACACGCTCCTGGCGGCGCCGCACGTGAACCGGGCGTCGCTCAAGGCGCGGGGGCTCACGAGCGACGACCTCGCGAAGGTCGAGGCCGCGATCCCCGGCGTCTTCGATCTGGATCTCGCCTTCGGCCCCTGGATCCTCGGCGAGGAGGCCTATGACAGGCTCGGCGTCTCCAAGGAGTCGCGGGCGCGCTTCGGCTTCTCGCTGCTCCAGCACCTCGGCTTCTCGGCCGCGGAGATCGAGGAGGCGAACGAGACGATCATCGGCCGCATGACGGTGGAGGGGGCGCCGCACCTGCGCGAGGAGCACTACGCGGTGTTCGACTGCGCCAACCGCTGCGGCAGGAAGGGCCGGCGGTACCTCGCGCCGATGGCGCACGTCCGCATGATGGCGGCCGCGCAGCCGTTCCTGTCCGGCGCCATCTCGAAGACCGTGAACCTGCCGAACGACGCGACGGTCGAGGAGGTGCAGCGGATCTACGAGGAGGGGTGGCGCCTCGGGCTCAAGGCGGTCGCGCTCTACCGCGACGGCTGCAAGGCGTCGCAGCCGCTCTCGTCGACCTCGAGCTCGAGCGACGGCAAGGAGAGCAAGGGCAAGGCCGAGGTCCCCGCGCCTGTCGTCCAGGCAGCGACCGCGCTGGCGAGCCAGGCGCGCCCGCGGTCGCCCTCGGCGGCGGCGCCCGAGCGGTTCCGCCTGCCCAGGAAGCGCAAGGGCTTCACGCAGGAGGCGCGCGTCGGCGGGCACAAGATCTACCTCCGCACCGGCGAGTACGACGACGGGACGCTCGGCGAGATCTTCATCGACCTCCACAAGGAGGGCGCCGCGTTCCGCTCGATGATGAACTGCTTCGCGATGGCGGTGTCGATCGGGCTCCAGTACGGCGTGCCGCTCGAGACCTTCGTCGAGCAGTACACCTTCACCCGCTTCGAGCCGCAGGGCGTCGTCGAGGGGCACGACTACGTGAAGATCTCGACGTCGATCGTGGACTACCTCTTCCGCGTGCTCGGGGTCGAGTACCTGAACCGCTACGACCTTGCCCACGTCCAGCCGGTCACCTCGGCCATGGAGGACCCTGTCGAGTCGCGGGCGCAGGAGAGCGGCGTGGCGTCGTTCTCGTCGAGCGCGCCGGCCGCGGCGGCGCTGGTCGAGGGCGGGGGACGGACGGCGAGCGCGCTCGACGCGCAGCTCGAGGACATGATGGGCGACGCGCCGGTCTGCGACGGCTGCGGGCACATCACCGTGAGGAACGGGGCCTGCTACAAGTGCCTCAACTGCGGCAACAGCATGGGATGCAGCTGAGCTGCGACGGGCGGGGGTGGGGGTGACGAGGGAGGGACCGGCGGGGGGCCCTCCCACGAACTCGCGCCTTTTCGTGGCTGTTGCCTCGTGAACGGGGGGAGACGGATCTGAGGGGCTGAGCTGCGATGCGGGCCGGCGCTCGGGTTCGTGGGGCCCTCCCCCGCCGGCCCCTCCCTCGTCACCCCCACCCCCGCCGACTCGGGGGGAAGGGGGAGGGTGGGGGTGATCGCGGAGCGTTTGGGCGAGGCGGGCGCGGGAGGGCGGCGGGCGGGGCCGTACGGGCTTGTACCCGGGCAGCCGTATGGATGCGCTCGGAGAAGCTCTGTAGAAGACGGGGCATGAGCCCGTCGCGTTCGTCCATCGCCTTCGTCGCTCTTGTCTGCAGCATCCTGTCGAGCTCCTGCCGGAAAGAAGAAGCAGAGCCGGAGACAATCCCCGCGCCTGCACCGACAGTCGCGCCCGTGGCAGCCGATCCGGTGCCGACGGCAACAGCGACGCAGGAGCCGACGGCGGACCAGGAGCCCGCGGCGGGTCAGGAGCCCGCGGCGGCGGCTTCCGCCGGGGCTGCGGCGGCAGCCGATGCTGGGGCGGCAACGGCCGAGGGGGCGACAGGGACGACGACGTCACGGGGAGGAGGCGCCTCCATCCAGGCGTGCTGCACGGCGCTCCACGCCGTCGCCACCAAGTCGGGCAAGTCGCCGGAAGCCAAGTCGAAGGCAGCGACGGCATCGCATCTCTGCGCCGGGATCGAGAAGCTCGTGAAGAGCGGGAAGACCCCGCGCGCCAAGGCGCTGACCCAGATCCGAGCAAGCCTCGCCGGGACCACTCCGCCCGCCGAGTGCAACTGAGCCGGGCGGCCCGGGCACCGCCTCGTCCCGGGTCGCGGCACCCCACCCCGATCCGGCGATCTCGAGCGCCGCAAACCTGCCCGGCCATGGAGGGCGCGCGGCCGGACCCTGTAGCCTGCGCGGTTGCGCGGCGTTCCTCCGCGCCGCGACGGCGGGCGATGGCGCCCGCCGCCGCGCATCGATCCTCACGGGAAGGAGCTGTCATGCCCTCGAAGCTGGTCACCGATCGTCAGAAGAGCGCCAACTCCGTCGTCGCGTCCGGCGAGACCCACGCCGGCCGGATCGCCGCGGAGCTCGAGGCGCTGCTCTCTCCGCACCTGCGCAAGGGAGAGAAGATGCCGGACGTCTCGCTCTTCACGCACATCGTCGCGCGCGCCCTCGCCGAGGCGCGCGATCGCATGGTGGCGGCCGACGAGGCGCACCAGGCGGAGCTCGCCGACGACGCAGCCCCGCGGGAGGCCCGCGACGAGGCCGCCGCCGCGCTGTACACCGAGCTGACCGAGCTCCGCGAGTGGCTCACCGGGCTGTACGGCGCCGCGGCGCTGGCGCGCCTCGGCTTCACGGACGCGACGCCGCGCGACCCGGCGCAGCTGGAGCGCTTCGCCGGCGAGGTGGCGCGCGCGCTCGGCGCCAGGGACCTGCCGAAGCCGCGCCGCAAGGGGATCCGCTGGGACACCGAGGAGACGGTGCTCCGGATCGAGGGCCTGCGCGGCGCGCTCCGCGGCCACCTGAAAGATGTGGCCCGCGAGGCGCGCGAGGCCGAGGCGACGCTGCTCGCCAAGACCGCCGCGATCGCGGCGTACGACGATCGGTTCAGCCGCGCCGCGACGTTCCTCGTGGGGCTGTTCCGGCTCGCGGGCCACCCGGAGCTGGCCGCGCGGGTGCGCCCGTCCTCGCGGCGGCCCGGCCAGATCGAGGCCGACGCGCCGCCGGCAGAGCCGGGGGGCGAGGCCCCGGTGGAGCCCGAGGCGGCCGCGCCGCTCGGCGGGTGAGCGCGAACGCCGTCGTCGCGACGCCGGGCGCGAGCGCCGCGGACGCGGTCGGGAGAACGCCGGGCGCGATCGCGAGGTCGGCTGACACGGACCCGCGCGCGTCACGCCGACCTCCGCATTGAGGACGGGGCACCTCTCGTGAGACGCTCGAGAGCGTCATGGCCAAGGTGACCGCCCTTCACATGGACACGATCACGGAGAAGTCGGGCCACCAGATGACCGGCATGGCCGTCAGCGTGTGCCTGACGCCCGCGGCGCCGAGTCCGCTGCCGATCCCATATCCGACGATGGGCACCGTGGCCGAGGGGATCATCGATCCGTGCATGCGGACCAAGATCGAAGGGGCGAAGATCCTCACGGTCGGCGGCTGCATGAAGGCCTGTCACGGCAACGAGCCAGGCACGCTCAAAGAGGTTGTCAGCCTCAACACGGGAGGACCGTGCTTCCCCTGGCTGGGCGCGCCCAACGTCCTCATCGAGCTCGGCATGGCCGGCATCACGGGCAGCATGGGCCAGATGAACAAGAGCATCACTGTCGGCGCAGGCGCGAGTGCGAGCAACGCCGCGGGCGGGGGCGGCGGGGGCGGCGGGGGCGGCGGGGGCGGCGGCGGTCCGGGCGGCGGCGGCCCTCAGGGCCCAAGCAACGGCGGCGGGGGCGGCGGGGGCAGCGGTCAGGGCGCGGGGCCGCCGAGCCCACCCGCGCCGCCGTCTGCGGACGGCCAGGCGTCTGCGGGGCACCCGGTCGACGTCGTGACAGGGGCCATGTACACGAACCCGGTCGCGGACGTCGAGCTGCCGGGGCCCCTGGTCGTGACGTTGGAGCGAAGCTATTCGACCGCGGCGGTGCGGCACCGCTGCGGCATGGGGTGGGGGTGGTCGCACGATCTCGCCTGGAGCGCTCGGCGCCGCGGCGACGCGCTCGAGCTGACGTCGCCGGGCGGTCGCACCCAGGTGCTCTCCTGGCCCGCGCAGGATCAGGTCCTGCTCCTGCCGTTCGGTGTTCGCGTCGCCGCCGTCGGAGAGGATCTCCTCGTCGAAGACGATGACGGCCTCGTGCGGGTGCTGCGCCGCGCCGGCCCGGGGGAGCGCTTCGCGCTCGTCGAGCTCCGCGACGCGTTCGGCAACAAGGCCACCCTGGAATGGCGAGGCGATGAGCTCACGGGCATCGTCGATGCCGTCGGGCGGCGCGCCCGGCTCGAGCGCCAGGGACCCTTCGCCTGGTGGGAGGTGACCGCGACCGACGAGCATGGCACCCCGCACACCCGCCGTGCCGTGACTTACGAGCTCGACGGTGCGGGCGATCTCGTGCGGGTCATCGACGCGGGCGGCGCCGAGATCCGGTACGAGTACGACGAGGAGCACTACCTCATCCGGGAGATCTTGCCCGACGGGCTCGCTTTCCGCTTCAGGTACGAGGCGATCGACGGCGTCAGGCGGTGCGTCGAGACGTGGGGCGAGATCGCCGGCCGCGACGTGCTCGCGGAGCTCGGCGCGCCCTGCCTCCCGGGCGCCCGGGGCATTCACCACGCCCGGCTCTCGTACGACACCGCCCTGCGCAGGACCGTGGTCATCGACGGCGAGGGCGCGACCCACACATACACGGGCAACGCGCTCGGCCTCGTGACCTCCTATGTCGATCCGCGCGGCCACGCGCGCACCTACACGTACGACACGGTCGGCAGGCTGCTCTCGATCCGCGACGGCGGCGGGCGGACTACGCGGCTGTCGTACAACGCCGCGGGGCACCTCGCGAGCGTCACCGAGCCCGGCGGCGCGACCTGGCGAGACGCGGTCGACGAAGAGGCGCAGGCCATCGTCCGCACGCGGCCCGACGGGAAGAAGACCCGCACCACGTACCGGAGGGGCGTCCCGACCGGGAGCGTCGACTGGCGCGGCCGCGAGCACGCCCTCGAGTGGGACGCGCACGGCCTCGTGCGGGCGTCCACCGGGCCGGACGGCGCCGAGCTCACGTACGACTACGACGCGCACGGCAACCCGCTGCGGGTCGAGACGCCGGCCGGCGACGTCTACGAGTACGTCTTCGATCTGTTCGGGTGCCCCGTCGAGGCGCGCACCCCGAAGGGCGGCGTCTATCGATTCGCGTACGACTCGCGCTTCGCGCTGGTGCGCCTGGAGGAGCCGAACGGCAACGTCCAGGAGCTGGAGATCGACGCCAGCCGCCGCGTCACCGCGCGCTCCGACGCGAGCGGGATCACCAGGTACCGCTATGTCGCCGGCGCGCTCGTCGAGGTGGTGCGCCCGGACGGCAGGCGATTCCGGCTCGGCTACGACGCGCTCCTCCGGCTCCGCTGGATCGAGAACGCCGCGGGCGAGCGCCATGCGCGCGACTACGACGGCTGCGGCAACCTCTCCCGCGAGACCTCGTTCGGCGGCTCGATCACGGCGTACGAGTACGACGGATCGAACCACCTCGTCCGGACGACCCACGCCGACGGAACGTGGGTGCGCTACGAGCGCGACGGCGCCGGTCGCGTGACGAAGCTCGAGACCTCGGGCGGGCTCGTGGAGGAGCTCCAGTACGACGCGCTCGGCCACCTCACGCGCGCGCGGAACGCGGACGTGATGGTCACGTTCGAGCGCGACGAGGACGGCCGGGTCGTCCGGGAGGTCCAGGAGGCCGCCGGGTTCGCGTTCGTCGTCGCACGCCGCTTCGACGACGCGGGCCGCGTGCTGGAGCGTCGCTATGCGACGGGGTGGTCGGTCGAGGTGCACCGGCGCGAGGAAGATGGCGCGCCGGCGTCGCTCGAGGTCGCCGCCGCCGAGGCGGACGGGCTCGCCTTCGAACGGGACGCGCGCGGCGAGTCGCGGCGGAGGCGGCTCGACGGGACGCGCGCGCTCGTCTGGTCGCGCGACGTCCAGGGCATGCCGGAGAGCGTCGCCATCCTGGATGGGCGGGGCGAGCCCGTCCGGACGCGCGCGTGGACCTGGAGCCGGGTGGGCCCGGTCGCGGCGGTCGAGGACAGCGAGCGCGGCGCGCGCCGCTACGACCTCGACGTCGAGGGCAGGCCGCTCCGCCTCCACGGCCTCGGCGCCGACGAGCAGTTCGCGTACGCGCCCCAGGGGACCCCGATCCCGTCGCGCGGCCCCGCGTGGTCGATCGGCGGGGACGGCCGTCCCCTGCGCGCGGGCGGCGCCGAGATCCAGTGGGACGCCCGCGGCCGCCTCGCGGGCCGCGCCGGCCAGGGGCCGCTGCAGACCTGGCGCTACCAGTACGACGAGCGCGACCGCCTCGTCGCAGCGGTCCGCGGCGACGGCCTCGCCGTCCGTTACCTCTACGACCCCCTCGGCCGCTGCGTCGCGCAGGCGCACGGCAATGGCGAGAGCACCTGGTTCGGCTGGGATGGCGAGAGCCTCGTCGAGGAGCGCCCGACGAGCGGCCCGTCGATCCAGCGCGTGTTCGACGACGACGGCTTCACGCCGCTCCTCGAGGCGCGCGACGGCAAGGACTGGCGGATGGTCGTGACGGACGCCGCCTCCACGCCGTGGCTTTACCTGCACCGCGACGGGCGCGCGTCGGAGATCGATCTCGGCGCCTTCGGCCGCGTCGCGCGCGCGACGGGCGATCCGGGCGCGCTCCGGTTCGCCGGGCAGCGCGCCGACGCGGTGACCGGCCTGCACTACAACCGCCACCGCTTCTACGACCCGGCGACGCACGTCTTCCTGACCCCCGACCCGCTCGGCCTGCTGGGCGCGCTGCAGGAGATCGGGTTCGTCCCCAACGTCACGATCTTCATCGACCCTTCCGGGCTCACGACGATCGTCGTGGGCGCGCCGGCCGACGCGACCATCCAGCAGCACGTCGCCCTTCTTCAGGCACAGCACCCGGGCGCGCGCGTGCTTCGATACGATCAGCTCACGCCGGGCAGCCTGGCGCGAGAGGATCACGTCATCGTATCAACGCACGGCGCGCCCAACCTGGTGGAGTGGGGCAACGGGTACATCGACGGCCGCCAGCTCGGGCAGCGGCTCACGGCGGCGGGGTTCCGCGGCCAGAAGCGGGGGCGAAAGCGGCGCGTCGAGCTGTCCGCGTGCAACAGCGCGACCCCAGCGGCTGGCAACGGGCCGAGCGTGCTCCAAGCGGTCGCGGACGAGACCCGGGCGATCGCGAGCGGCGCGCGCTCGGCCAACCCGGCCGCGACCTACGCGGGCACCACGTCCGTGGGGCCGGGCGGCCACGCATGGGGCCCGGGCATGATGGCGCCGAACTGGACGGGCGGAACGACGCCGTACGTGCATCAAGGCACCTGGGTCGAGGCGCGCCCCGGCCGGCAAGGGGGCCGCGGCCGGCGCCGGCGCTGATCAGCCCGGAGCGAGGAGCGAGACGAGCTCGTGCGTTTCATCAATCCCTATCCTTACGGCCGCCCTCCCCGGAACGAGGACCTCCAGCGCGCGCTCGCGGCGGCGTCCCGGGGCCAGGTGGTCGACGGGGGCGATCGCGTCCTCGCCGAGCTCGACCGGACGGCGCTGCAGGTCCTCGGAGGGGCGCTCGAGATCGACGAGCACAAGGCTTCCTTCGACGAGCGCGGCCGCGCGCCGCACGGGCTGCCGCAACTCGGAATCGTGCTTGCGGCGGAGGGCGGGCCGGTGGGCCGGGTGGACCTGTACCCGGAGAACCGTTCGATCTATTGGCGGGGCCTCGACTGGAAGCAGTGGTGCGGCTGGGCCGAGCTGCGTGACGACCGCGCGCTGCTCGAGTGGCTCGCCGCGCACGGCGTACCGGAGCCGCTCGAGGACGTGACGCGCTGGAGCAGCGAGGAGGGCGAGCGCGCGCGGTGCGAATGGCGCAAGGCGATCCCGCCGAACCTCAAGGGCCCCTGGTGCGCTCCGATCGAGCGCCTCCTGGATCCCTGGCACACCCTGGAGGCGGCGGCGTGGATCGAGCAGGCCGGCGCGAACATGCGCAAGGCCCGAGGGCTCCTGGAATGGTACGGAGCCGGGTCCGGGCCGTTCGCGCGCCGGCCCGATTACGAGCTGCTCCCGCGGCGCCTGCTCGGCCGCTTCCTCGGCGAGGATCTCCAGCGCGCGCTCCAGTCCCGTCCGAGCGACCAGGCGCTCGCGGGCGCCGGGCGCCATCTCCTGGACCTCGGGCCGCTCTCCCCAGGCGCCCGCGCCCAGCTCGCGCCGCTCGACGGAAGGCTCCGTGAGGCGATCATCGACGCGGTGCGCCGGCTCGCGTCCAGCGAGGACGCGGATCTGCTCCGCGAGCGGCTCTTCCCGGCGCCGTTCGCCCTGCCGGAGCCCACCTCGCTGGTCGGCGCATCGAGCACGCTGCACCTGCGCCGCCCGGTGGCCGCTGGCGACGCGGCGGTATACGCGGTGGATTTCCAGGACATCGTGCGCCTCGAGAGCGGCGCGCGCACCGTCCTCGGCAAGCTCCTTGGCGATGCCGTCCTTGCGGTCCGGGAGGGCCGTCTGCTCGTGGGCAAGGGCGGCGGCGTGCAGGAGCTCGACGCGCGAGGGAACGTCGTGGCCGTGCACCCCGCCGCGACCCCAGAGCAGGCAGCCGCGGCGCGTGCGATCACCGCAGCCTGGTCCGCGCCGGCTGCGGCGCCGCCCCTGGGCGAGCCGCTCGGCCCCACGCCCGAGGAGCGCGAGGCGTTCGAGGCGCTCGTGCACCTCGGGCTCGGCGCGCCGCCCTCGGCGCGGGTCGTGGGGCGCGATCACCTTGAGGCGGGCGGGCGCGCGATCGTCCGCCGCGGCGTGGCCGGCGCGCCGCCCCGGCGGATCCCGCTGCCCGGGCGCGCCGTGCTGCACGCCTTTTCGGTGTCGCACCTCGCGCTCGCGCTCGACGTCGGCGACGCCTGCCGGATCGCGTGGGTGGACGAGGGGAGCGACGCGCTGCGCCTGTCACCGCCGCTCCGGATCGCCCCGCACGCGCTGCGCTTCCTGCTCGCCCTGGGCGACGCTGCGCTGCTCGGCGTCGACCTGGGCGCCGGCGAGGTCGTGCTGCGCATCGGCATCGAGTGCGCCGGCGGTGGACAGCCCGAGCGACCATGAGCGCTCACCTGCCGCAATTCACCCCTGGGCTGACGAAAAGCTGGTTCCGCGCTTCAGAAATCCTGCCAGGGATCTGCCTCGCGAGCCGAGAGTGTTGAGGCCGAGGCGACGCTTCTCGCCAAGACCGCCGCGATATAGCAGGCGCTCGGATCTCACGTCGAGAGCGGCGCGAGCGCGAGGCCGAAGGCCAGCACCTCGTCGGCGAGCTCTTTCAGGGCGGCGTCCTCGTTAGCGAGCAGGTGAAAGCGCCTGGCGAGATCTCGCTTCGACTTGCGGGCTTGCACCCAGCTCACAACGTCGGAGAGCGCGTCCGCGCCGAGCGCGTCGACGACGTAGCACCTGCACTCTTCCCGCTTCGTGCACTGCTCGCGGGATGCCTGGTTGCAGCGGTCGCGCCCGCAGTTCTTCGCGATCCGGCACCAGTACTTGCCCTCCTCCGGCGTCCGCGGGTTGTCGACCTGGTGGAGCCGGAGCCCGTCCTTGAGGTGCGCATAGCGGAGGACGTCGGCCGGCGCGGAGCGGAGCAGCTGGGCGATCCTGTCGATGCGGGTGAGGCGCTCGGGCGACGAGAGCACCTCGCGGTAGATCGCGAGCGGCACCAGCGCCTCTGCCGTGCGCACGTGGAGCGCGCGGGCGCGCTGGTAGGTCGGACGGTCCCTGGCGGCCTCGGCCAGCTTGCGGTACGTGCCGCCGACGGCGCCACCCGGGTGTCGCTGATCGGTATCTCCGATGGCGAGCACGATGCGACCCTGATCAGCGAGGCTACGGAACTCGCTCGCGATCGTGTCTCCGCCGCCGCCGCGAGCCTCGTGGACCATGTCGATCGCCTCCCAGCGACGCTGGGCCAGCATCATGATGCCGAGCTCTGCGAACAGGCCCGCGTCGGTCCGGTTCTCGCCGAGGAGCACGCAGCACGCCGTCTTGTGGGTCCGGTCGAAAGCCGAGAGCGGCGCGCGGATCACCCTCCGGCCGCCTGGGACCTCGCGCGCCGTACCGTCGAACGCCGCGCCGATTCCCAGCTCGATCGACCAGGGGACCTCGTCACGCAGGCCGGCGATCTGGGCGAAGTTCTCGTCCACGTGCTGGAGGGCTCGCCGCGCGCGCGGGGACCAGCTGTGCGCCGAGCCGAGGAGCGCCTCGGCGTCCTCGGGGCGCAGCGAGATCACGTGATTGCCATCGAAGTGCGCGAGGAGCAGGTTCTCGATGGACGCGTGCGAGCCTCGCGCGGTGGCGCTGTTCGAGAGCGCGTCCGCCGCCGCGGACTCGTGGAGGTGGAGAAGCACCGCGCGTCACTCCGCCGCGGAGCGTACACGTCGGTCGGCGACGGGGGACAGGAAGCCGTAGGGCCAGTCGTGGAGGGCGCCGCTGTCGCGGTAGCCGGCGAGGCGCACCTCGGCCTCGCCGGTCTCCTCGTCCTTGTCGAAGAGGACGATCTGCACGTCCTCGGCCTTCAGATGGCCCTCGTGGATCAGCTTGCCGAGGCCGTTGATCAGCGACTCGCTGTGCGTCTCCACGATGATCTTCGAGCCGCTCCCGGACACCGCCTCCACGAGCATTCGCGCGAGCTTCGCCTGGGCGGCGGGGTGGAGGTGCAGCTCGGGCTGCTCGATCGCGACGAGCGGCGCGGGGGCCCGCTTCTGCATGCGGGGGCGGATGCACGCCGCCCAGAGGGCGGCGGCCAGCGGGAGGACCTCGGAGTAGCCGAAGCCCACATCGACGAGGTTGACGAAGCCCTTGGCCCGGCCCTCCTTGACGAGGATCTCGGCGTGGATCCCGGTCGTGCGGACCTTCGTCTCGAAGTCCAGCGTGGTCTGGGTGAAGCGGGCGAAGTCCTCCGCCTCGGGGATGGAGAGCGAGCGCAGGAACATGGGGAGGTTCTTGCCGTCGGGATCCACCTCATCGACGGCGAGGTTCTGGATGCGGTAGGCGCGCTCCGGGCTCACGCGAAGGGGCTTGAGGTACGCGACGCGGCTCATGAGGTCGGCGAGGACGAGATCGGCTGCCTCGATGATGTAGGGCGACATGCGTGCCGCTGCTGCGGAGGCGATGCGCTCGAACCCGTCGTCGCCGGGGCCGAGACCACCCACCCTTTTCTGAAACTGAGCGTGATCCGAGAGGGAGACGAGCCGCTTCAGCATGGCGCTTCGCTTGCCAAGGAACATCTCGTCGGCCACCGCGTCGATCGTGTCCGCCGACGTGTTTCCGTGAAAAAAAGGAACGAGCAGCGCGGCGAGCGGCTTGAGCAGGACCGCATCTGCCTTCGTCTGGTAGTCGATCGCCTCGGGTACGAGCCCTTCCGGCACCTGGTGGTAGCTCAGCGTCGGCTCCGTGCCTGGTTGCAAGGTCGGCAGCAGGTACGACTTCGTTCCCAGCGAGAGAGGCGCTTCGGTCTGGATTGTCTCGTCGTTCGCAACGAGCCTGAGGAGCCGGCCCGTGGCGTCGAGCTCCCATCGGACGACATGGCCCTCGGCGCCAATTTCGTAGCCCCTCACATGAGGGGTCTCGCCTCCGGCGAGCGTCACCGCGATGTCGAAGGCAGGGTCGCCGAGAGCGACCTGTGCCTGCTCTGGCAGCCGCAGCCGGAATTGGAAGGTTACCTCCGGCTCGACGAGCCGACTGGAGGCGGCATCCTTCAGCGAGCCAAAATCCACATACCGCTCGTGATACCAGAGGATCG
The DNA here is from genome assembly GCF_052075895.1 of Sorangium sp. KYC3313. Lineage (NCBI taxonomy): Bacteria > Pseudomonadati > Myxococcota > Polyangiales > Polyangiaceae > Sorangium > Sorangium sp. KYC3313. The sequence continues at coordinate 12,222,340 of NZ_CP197255.1, read as the reverse complement.
GGCTGTCTCGGGGCGTCTCCACGCTCTGCCGGAGCAGCGGGAACGCTCGAAGGAAGGTGCTCTTGCCCGAGCTGTTGCGGCCGACCAGGACGGTGATGGGCCGGATCGGCACGAGGCCGGTGTCCGTCAGGCACCGCAGGTTCTTCACGCCGAACGCTTCTAGGCTCACCTGACTCGGGTAGCGAACGGGTGGCAAGCGGTCAAGAACGGGGCAGGGGCTGTGTCCTGCTCCGGGAAGAACTCCAGGCGCGAGCGCGGCGGACGCGGTCGGGAGAACCCGAGGCGCGAGCGCGAGCGCGGCGGACGCGGCTGGGAGAACCCGCGGCACGATCGCGAGCGCGGCGGACACGGTTGGGAGAACGCCAGGCGCGCTCGCGAGCGCCGCGGACACGGCTGGGAGAACGCCAGGAGCGCTCGCGAGCGCCGCGGACGCGGTTGGGAGAACGCCAGGCGCGCTCGCGAGCGCTGTTGCTGGCACGGGTGGAGAGGCGCCAGGCGCGATCGTCGCAAGAAGTCAGAACAGCCGGTCCGCCCGGAGCAGCCGCTCCGAGCGGAGCACGTGGACGATGAGCACCTTCGCGCCCTCCCGCCGGTAGATGATCCGACACGGCGGGACGATCACCTCGCGGTAGCGCTCGCTCGGGATCTCCGGCACCCACCTCCCCGACTCCGGGTGATCGCGCAGGCGCTCCACCCCGGCCAGCACGCGACGGGTGAGCTCCGCGGCTGCCCTCCGGTTTTCTCGGGCGATCCAGCTGACGATCTCGTCCAGGTCATCGAGCGCCGGGGCCGCCCAGATCAGCGCGGCTCGTCGAGCCATCGGTCGAGCCGCGCCTTCGCTTCGTCATGCGAGGCGACGCGCCCCTCCGAGAGCGCTCGCTCGCCGCGCGCGATGCCCTCCAGGATCTCGAGCCGCCGGAGCAAGCCCTGGTAGCTCTCGATGTCGAGCAGGACCGCCGCCGAGCGCCCGTGCTCCGTGATCAGCACCGGCACGTGATCCGCTCGAAGCTGCGCGATGATCTCCGTCGCGTGACGCTTGATCTCGGTCACCGGCTTGATGGCGGGCGCGTTCATGTATCACAAAAGTATCACTCTGCCCGCGCGCGGCAAGCGGCGTCAGGCGAAGTGGTCGTACCCCCGCGCCACGAGGCTCGTGAGCTGCCCGTCCGGTCCGACCAGCGCGACGTCGCTCGCGCCCTCCTCGCGCGGCGCGCAGCGGCCGATGGCCACGAAGCCGGCGAGCTGCCCGACGTCGGGGCCCGCGACCACGACCGCGTAGTCCTCGCCGCCGTACAGCGCGAGATCCAGCGCGTCCAGGCCGAGCTGCGCGGCGGCGTCGCGGAGGTCGGCGCTCACGAGCGCCGCGGGATCGAGCAGCGCACGCACGCCGCTCGCGCGCGCGAGGTGCGCCACGTCCGCGACGAGGCCGTCGGAGACGTCGATCGCCGCGCGGGCGCGCGCCGCCGCGCGGAGGCCCGCCTCGATGCGCGCCACCGGACGGCGGAACGCGCGGAGCGCCAGCTCAGCCGCCGCGCCGGCCGGGGCGATGCCGCGGTCGAGCAGCGCAAAACCGGCCGCGGCGAGGCCGACCGGACCCGCCAGCGCGAGCGCGTCGCCGGGCCGCGCGCCGTCGCGCCGGAGCGGCAGCGCCGCGACGCCGAGCGCCGTCGTGGTGATCGAGATCTCGCCGCCCCGCGAGAGGTTCCCGCCGATGATCGCCGTGCCGATCTCGTCGCACGCGGCGCGCTGACCCGCGGCGAGGGCGCCGAGGTCGTCGTCGCTCACGTCTGGAGGCAGCACCAGCGCGGCGAGCAGGCCGACCGGGCGCGCCCCCATCGCCGCGAGATCGCTCGCCGCAGCCATCGTCGCCCGGTAGCCGAGATCCTCGAAGCCCAGGAGATCGCGCCGGAAATGGACGCCCTCGACGGCGCTGTCGACCGTCCAGACGAGCGGCTCCGGGGCGCCCGGGAGGGCCCCGTCCCGCGGGGCTACCGGCGCGAGGATCGCGGCGTCATCGCCGATGCCGCACAGCACGTGGTCGCCCGTCGCGCCCCCGAGCACGGCGCGCAGCATGTCGATGCGCTTCCACTCGGAGCGCCCGCTCATGGGAGCCCGCTCATTGGAAGATGGGCGGCAGGACGCTGTTCGCCGGCGAGCCGGCGACCGTGGGCAGCTTGACCACGAACACGGTGCCGTGCGGCTCGTTCGGCTCGATCCGGACCGTGCCGCTGTGCGCCTCGACCAGGCGCTTGACGATCGAGAGACCAAGCCCCGTGCCGCCGTGCTCCCGCGTCGAGCTCTGATCGATCTGGTAGAACGGGTCGAACACCTTCAGCCGCTCGCCCGCAGGGATGCCGATGCCCGTGTCCACGACGCGGATCTCGACCGCCTGCTGGAGCGGCGCGACGAGCACCAGCCCGGGGAGGTCGTCCACGTCCTCGCTCACGGCGCGCGCGACGAGCAGCACCTCGCCCCCCGCCTCGGTGAACTTCACCGCGTTCTCGACGAGGTTGATGAACACCTGGCGCAGCCGGTCGCCGTCCCCCAGCACCGGCGGGAGATCGTCCTCGGCCTGGATCCGGAGCTCGACGCCCTTCTTCGAGGCAGCCGGCGCGATGGTCGACGCCGCCTCGACGAGCACCGGGCCGACGGCCACCTCGGTGCGATGCACGATCAACGTGCCGCTCTCCAGCTTCGAGAGATCCAGGAGGCTCATGATGAGCCCGAGCAGCTGCTCGCTCTTCGACCGGATCGTATCGATGAACTCGCGCTGCTCATCGGTCAGAGGCCCGCCGATGCCCTCGGCGAGCATCTCGCTGTACCCCATGATCGACGTGAGCGGGGTCCGGAGCTCGTGCGACACCGTGGCCAGGAAGTTCGACTTGAGCCGGTCGAGAGCCTTCAGCCGCTCGTACGCCTGCTCGAGCTCGGCGTTCTTCTGCGACAGCTCACGGAAGCTCTCGCGGATCGACGCGACGTGCATCGTCGAGGTGAGGAGCGACTTGTGCCCGCTGAACAGGATCAGATCGAGGACCGAGCGGAGGTGGTCCGCGATCGCGCCGAGCCGCTCCGGCCGGAGCCGCGGCGTCCGCGGCCGCCCCTCCGCCGCAGGCGCGAGATCGAGCTGGGACGCCGCCTCGATCTGCGCGGCAGGGGGATCGTCGAGGCCGTCGGGGAGGTAGGGGCCCAGGATCGACCGGCCGATCGCACGCCCGTCGTACTCGATCGGGAACACCTGGTAGAGCGCGCCCTCGAAGCAGGGATCCGCGACCTCGCTGCCGGCCGGCGCGCCCTGCCTCGCCGTCCGATCCGCCGGCGCCACGCTCGCTCGCCGGCCTTCCTGCTCCCCCGTCAGGCCGCCGAGCGGCGGGAGCGGCGCGAGCGCGCCCGACTCCGCGAGCGTGGCGCCGTTGATCGACTGGATCCGGATCGGCAGGCCGAACAGCTTGTGAAATGACGCCGCCATCTCCCCGAGGGCCTGGCGATCCACGAGATCCTCGAGCGAGAGGGGGCCGATGCCGACCAGGTCGACCACCGGCGCCGCCGCGGGGGGGGGCAGCGTCGCGGGCTCAGGCGCGCTGGACGCGCCGTCGCGCTTCGAGGAGCTGGGCCCGTCCGCGACGCGCGCCGACGGCATCGGCGCGGAGCCCGGCATGCCGAGGAGATCGTCGTCGTCGAGACCGAAATCCGCCGGCGTCCCCTTGTGGGCGTCGGGCCTCATGGAACGATCCGGGAGCTCTTCTCGAGGCTGCCGCCCATTCGTCTCGCCAGGAGGTCGTTCACCGAGCTCGTCGCCCCGAGCTGGCGCGCCGCGCTGTTCAGGAGCTCCTCGCCGCTGATCGACAGCCGCTTCGAGAGCTGATGCGTCTGATCGAGCGTCTCCCACGTGAGGTGGAGCAGACCCATGAGCGTCTCCACCGTGCCCACGCCGCGGGTCGCGACGGCCTTGTACACCGGCTCCTTGCCCCGCGCGGCGAGCCGCGCCAGCTCCTCGTCGCTCCGGATGTCGGGCAGGTCGCGCTTGTTGAACTGGATGACGAGCGGCATCCTCGCGAGATCGAGGCCGTTCTCTCGCAGGTTCTGGCGGAGATCGAAGAACGCCTCGGCGTTGCGCTGCGTCTCGGAGATCTGCGAGTCGGCGATCAGCGCGACCCCGTCCGCGCCCTGGAGCACGAGCCTCCGCGTGGCGGCGTGCATCGGCTGGCCGGGCACGGTGAACAGCTTGATGCGGAGCGAGACGTCGCCGTCCTTCGCGCGGAAGGTGAGCGGCAGGAGATCGAAGAACAGCGTCCGATCGTCCTGCGTCTCGAGCGTCATCAGCCGTCCGCGAGCGTCTGACCCGGCGAGGCCGTGCAGCGAGACGAGGTTCGTCGTCTTGCCGCTGAGCGCCGGGCCGTAATAGACGAGCTTGATCGTCACTTCACGGGCTGCGAAGTCGAGCTGCACGGCCGCATTCTCGCATGAGCGCCCGACGATTGGATATGGCCACGGCGCAGGGCGGAGGAGGTCGGGCTGGGCCGGATCTCCTCCTCCTCCTCCCTTGTCAGGAGGCGTGCGCTCGCTCAAGCCGAGGTCAGGCCGAGCCGCCGGGCGCGTTGGGCACGCTGGACACGGGCGGGGGGATCGGCCTGCTCTCGCCGTTCTCGACGGTCCAGAGCGCGCTCCGCAGCCCCTCCAGGCGCGACGTCAGCGCCCGGAGCGCCTCGGCCTGGGCGTCGCACGCCTCGAGCTGGCTCTCGCTGCTCGGCTCGGCCTGGACCCGCTCCTCGCGCGCCGCCTTGAGGACCTCGATGACCTCCCGGTGCAGCTCCTGGCCGGCCGTGACCACCCACGCGTCGAGCCGGCTCGCGAACTCCTGGATCATCTCGTCGAGCTTCGGCCCGATCCGGGTGGCGGCCTCGCGCAGCGCGATCGGCGCCATCTCCTTCGCCTTCTTGCGGGTCTCGGCCTCGACCTTCTCCTTCACGTACACGGCCAGGACAGGCGCCGCGAGCGCCAGGATCCCGCCGAGCAGGGCGTTCGTGAACATCACGCCGAGGCCGATGGTGAAGAGCGCGAAGACGCCGACGTCGTAGCCGAACGTGTCGACCTCGACGTTCGGCGTCTTCACGTCGCCGCCGAGCGCCTCGCTGACCCGCTTCGCCACGTCGTGCGCGTCCTCGCGCACGAGCGCGATCGTCTTCTCGGCGAGCGCCTCGAGCGCCGTGGCGATCTCCTTCGTCTCGGCCTGCGCCCACTCGGCGAACGTGCGCTCCAGGAACGCCCCGAGGTAGACCTTGATCTCGTCGGTGTGGGCCTCGTCGATGATCGCCGGGAGCTGCCGGAGCACGTCGTCGACGAAGCGATCGAGATCGCGGTGCACCCACGCCCGGATGGCGCTCACCTCCTCGCGGATGCCGGCGCGCCGCTCCTCGATGGTGCGCGACTGGCCGGCCAGGTCCTTCTCGATCATCTCGATGCGGCGGCTGAGCTCGTCGCGCGACATCGCGGTCGCCCGCCGCCGCGCGTCCACGCCCTTGCCGAGCAGGCGCGCGGACTCGAGGCCCTCGCCGAGCGCGTTGTCGAGCAGGATGCGCCCGCGCTCCTCGGCGAGGAACCGGGTCAGGTGATCGAGCAGCTCCGGCATCCCGCTGCCGGGCCGATCGCCCTCCAGCGCCCGCTCGCTCGAGATCGGGAAGACCACGGGCGATTTCACGAGCTTCCCGAGCTCGCTCCGGATGTAGGCGAGCGCCTCGACCTCCTCGTCCTGGCTCCAGATGTCGCGCTTCGTCACGACGAACAGGATCTTGTCGCGCGACTGCCCGAGCAGCTTCTCCTGGAGGAAGACCCGCTCGCTCTCCTTGAGCGGCTGGCCTGCGTCGATGAGGAACAGCACGGCGTCCGACCGCGGGATGTAGCTGTAGGTGATGTCCGCCCGCTGGAGCGAGAGGTCGTTCACCCCGGGGGTGTCGACGAGGACCACGCGCTCGCGCAGGAGCTCGGCCGGGTACCCCACCTCGAGGAACTTCACCTCGCCGGCGCTCGACGAGCGCTCGCCGCCGACGGTGAAGGCCCGCACGTCCTCGAACGGCAGGCCGGTGCGCTCGCCCGACGCGTAGACCACCTCGGCGCGCGGATCGGCCGCGTACTCGAGGTGGTGGATCACCGCCGTCGTGGGCGTCACGCCGACGGGGAGGATCGAGGCGCCGAGCAGCGCGTTCACGAACGTCGTCTTGCCGTGGTTGAACTCGCCGACCACGACGAGGTGGAACCGATCGGCGTCGAGCTTCTTCACGAGATCGTTCGAGATGCGCGCCGCGACGCTCTTGGCGCCGAGGGACTCGGCGAACGTCACGAGCTCCCTGAGCGCCCCGGTCACGTCGTCTTTGCGGCTGTGGAAGGATTCGAGCATGTGCGTCTACCTCGGCCTTGCGCCTTGCCAGGAGCGGGAGCCCCTCAGCCCCAGATCTTGATGACTTCGTGCACCTTCTCGTCGACCTCCTCCATGGAGAGGCCGCCCGCGCCGAGCCCGGCGTGGCGCTTGTAGAGCTCGCTCTCGGCGAAGGCCCGGAGCGCGAGGACGCGCTTCGGCAGCCACGGGTGGCTGGCCGTGAACTCGGCGAACCTGCCGACGCCGCCCTTGCCCTCCTCGTGCTGGGCGATGAACGCCTCGAGGTTGAGCTCCTCGTACAGCTTGGTCGAGCCGAGCGCGAGCTTGGTGAGCGCGCGCGTCGAGACGTCGAGGCTCTTCGCGCAGAGCAGGCCGGCGCGGTCGCAGGTGACCTCGGCCCGGCGCGACCAGCCGGAGAGCGCGAGCATCGCCGGACCGACGATCCACTTCACGAAGACCGACGCCATCCGCGTCAGGTAGTGCATGGCGGTCAGGTAGACCACGTGGCTGTTGTGGATGTGGCCGCACTCATGGCCGATGACGCTGAGCAGCTCGTCGTCGGTGAAATGATCGACCAGCGCCGAGTGCACCATGATGAACGAGTCGTCGTTCGTCCCGTAGGTGGCCGCGTTGAGGGTGGGGCTGTTGACGATGTAGATCGTCGGGGTCGTGATCCCGAGCGTCTCGGCGCAGTGGACCGCGAGCTTGTGGACCCGCGGGAACTGCGCGGGGCCGACCTTGACGGCGTGGCCGAGCAGCTCGTTCTTGCCGACCGTCTTGAACAGCCTGACCGCGGCGGTCACGGCGAGCTCGACCGGACGCATCTTCTCGAAGGCGAGCCGCGTGTTCTTGTCGGACACGTAGGCATACGCGTTGCCCGCGCCGTCCCCGCCGCCCGCGCGCTGGCCCTTCCGTCTCTCGATGAAGCCCTTGAAATCGAGCGTTCCGACCTGTGCCATCCGGCGAAGGTAACGGCCGGGCCGGGACCGCGCAACGCCGCCATCGCCAGGCGCAGCGAAGTTAACGCAAAATCACAGACGACCTCCGCTCACATCTGAATCGGGCCGGAATCGGACGGTGAAGACGGTGGAGGCGCCGAGCAGACGGCGAGCGGACGGTGATCGGACAGCGGGAGACGTCAGGCGCGGGCCCGGTGTGGACCGGGCGCGCGTCGGCGCGGATCAGACGCCGAGCAGCGCGAGGAGCCCCTCCGGGCCGAGGCGCTCGAGCGCCCGCTGCCGCGCAAGGAAGCGCCGGAAGTCCTTGTAGACACCGCTGCCCTTCGGGCGGAGCTCGAAATCGGTGATGCGCGTGATGGAGAACCTCAGCGCCGCGATCACGCTCTCGTGGAACAGACGGTCGCGCTCCTCGGTTGAGAGCGGCCGCACCGCCGTGTAGCCGGCGGCGAGCGCGGACACGAGATCCGGGTCGAGATCGTCGCCGAAGCACCACGCGAGCATCGTGACGGCGAGGTCGAACGCGGCGCTCCCGCGCGAGGCGCTCTCGAAATCGAGCAGCGCCGAGATCTCGCCGGCCTCCCAGAGCACGTTGTCGCGGAAGAGGTCGCCGTGGATCAGCGTCTGGGGGCCGGGGGTCCGCGGCGCCGCGGCGCGGACCCGTTCGAGCCGGCCGGTGAGCTCGTCGACGGCGGCGGCCACGTCGGGCGGGAGGGCCGGGGCGGGAGCGGGGGGCGCCGACGTCGCGCCTGTGGCGGGCGCAGGGGAACGGAGCCCCCGGAGCCGCTGGTCGAGGCCGTCGAGGTCGAACCGGCTGGCGTTCGCCCCCTCGAACGAGGCGCCGACGAGGTGCACCCGCGCCAGGGCCGCGCCGACGCGGCGGGTCGCGTCCGGCGTGACGCGCGCCTGGCAGAGCGACGCTCCCGCGACCCACGGGAACAGCGCGACCGGCTTTCCAGCGTGCTCCGCGACGAACGCGGCGCCCTCCGACGCGGCGCCCTCCGACACGGACGCCGCGTCGGGGGGCGCCGCGTCGCGGCGCCGGAGCGGCTGCGGGGTGGCGACGCCCCCGGCCGCGAGGTGCTCGAGCATGCGCGCTTCGCGTGACGCGGCGCCGAGCTGCTGCTCCTCGTAGACCCGCAGGAACACCTGTCCGCGGCCGCCGGCGAGCGTCAGCGCGAAGTTGGAGTTGACGCTCCCGGCGAGCAGGCCGCGCACGTCGGCGATCTCCAGGCCGTAGAGCGCGCCGATGCGGCGGGCATCCGCGAGCGAGAGGGGGGTCAGGATGGCCATCGCGGCGCAGGGTAGCCTCGTCTCGCGCGCGGCCTCCACAGGAACCTGGAGGAGCGCGCCGGGCGGGAGGCGACGACGGACGGGGAGGCGACGGAAGACGGAAGGGGGACGAGCGACGAGAAAATGCGCGCTCCGCACGCAGATCCGCGGTGCCCCTGGTCGCGGACCGGCCCCGCGTGCGTTATGAAATCGAGTGAGCGGGAGCGACATCCCCCTTCGACTATCGAATGCCCACCCTCTACGGAAACACCACCGGACTCAGCCCCCAGGCCACCAAGACCCTCGAGCGCATCTACCGCCGCAAGGTCCCGCTCGCCAGCATCGCCACGCCCGAGCTCATCAAGGCGCTCGCCGAGGCGTCGCATGAGGCGGGGCGCCAGGTCGGCGCTCTGGTGCACCGCTCGGGCGAGATCGACTACGTCATCGTCGGCGACGCGACCCGGCTGATGCTGCCGGACATCGGGCGCCTCCGCGCCGCGCAGGGCCGCTTCAGGGCGCTGCGGCTCGTCCACACGCACCTCTTCAACGAGCCGCTCACCCGGGACGATCTCGTGGATCTCGTCCGCCTCCGGCTCGACCTGGTCGCGGCCGTGCAGCTCACCCCGCAGGGCGAGCCGCGGACCCTCCAGTACGCGTACAACGTGCCCGTCCACGGGAAGGAAGCGGTCACGGTGACCGTGGACGAGGCCGAGGGGCGCGGCGACGGCCGCCGGGAGGCGGCGCTGCCGTATCGGACCGTGGGCCCCGTCGCGATCGGCCGCGCCGACGTCGATTTCGGCGCGCTCATCCAGGCGCTCGAGGACGAGTTCACGAAGCGGTCGCGCACGCGGTCGGTCGCGGCGAAGGACGGCCGCGCGATCCTCGTCCACGTCGCCGAGAAATCCAAGGCGGGCGCGCTCGCACGGGCCGAGGAGAGCCTGCGCGAGCTGACCGAGCTCGCCGGGACCGCGGGCGTCGACGTCGCGGACACGGTCCTCCAGCTGCGCGATCGGCTCGACCCGCGGCTCGTGCTCGGCAAGGGCAAGCTGGACGAGGTCGTGCTGCGCGCCTCGGAGCTCGACGCGGAGACGCTGGTCTTCGACCGGGATCTGACCCCCTCCCAGGCCTCGGCGATCGCGAAGCACACGGATCTCAAGGTGCTCGACCGGACGCAGCTCATCCTCGACATCTTCGCCCAGCGGGCCGAGTCGTCGGACGGCAAGCTCCAGGTCGAGCTGGCCCAGCTGAAGTACACGCTCCCTCGCCTCGGGCAGAAGGACGACTCCCTGTCTCGCCTGACGGGCGGCATCGGCGGGCGCGGTCCGGGCGAGACGAAGCTCGAGATCGGGCGCCGCCGCGCGAAGGAGCGCGTCAGCTTCCTGGAGGCGCAGCTGAAGCGGCTCTCCCGCCAGCGCGAGCAGCGCCGCCGCCGCCGCGCCCGGCTCGGCGTGCCGGTGGTCTCGATCGTCGGTTATACGAACGCCGGCAAGAGCACGCTGCTGAACACGCTGACCGGCGCCGACGTGCTCGCCGAGAACAAGCTGTTCGCGACCCTCGACACCCGCTCGAGGCGGCTGCGCTTCCCCGAGGAGCGCGAGGTGGTGATCACCGACACCGTCGGCTTCATCCGGGAGCTGCCGAAGGACCTGTTCGCGGCCTTCCGGGCGACGTTCGAGGAGGCCGCCGACGCCGACCTCCTGCTCCACGTCGTGGACGCGAGCGATCCCGCGCGCGACCAGCACATCGAGACGACCGAGGCGCTGCTGACCGAGCTCGATCTCATCGGCATCCCCCGCATCGTGGTGTTCAACAAGGCGGACCTGATCGCCCCGGCGGAGGGGCGGCGGCTGCTCCTCGGGCACCCGGACGCGGTGGTCCTGTCCGCCACGGACCGGGAGACGACGCGGGAGCTGCTCGCGAAGCTCGCGGAGCGGCTCAAGAGCCGCTGGGAGGAGGCCGCGATGGTGCCTGTCTACGAGGCGGAGGCCGCGGAGGGCGAGCTCGGGGACGGCGGGCTGTTCGAGGGGGAAGCCGAGTCGATGACGGTGCTGGGCCCGCCTTCGAGCTCCAGGGCAGGAGAGATCAGCGCGCGTGTGAGAGGGACGTTCGAGGCGTGAGCTCCGCCGGGCTCCACGGGGAGCCCGGCGGGGGCCGGGGAGAGCTCAGGGCGTCGGGATCTCGCCGCACGTGAAGACGGAGGGGAGGCACTTGTCGCTCGCGCACTGCTCGTTCGTCGTGCAGTCCTCGCCGCCGGCCAGCTTGCAGGCGCCCTTGCCGTCGCAGACGTTGATGCCGCTGCAGTCCGCCCCGTCCTCGCTGCCGAGCAGGACGTTCGAGCAGGTGCCCTCCAAGTCCTTCACATTGCAGGCCATGCACGCCGTGTCGCAGGCGGTGTCGCAGCAGACGCCGTCGACGCAGAGCCCGCTGGCGCATTCGCTCTCGGCGTCGCACTCCTGACCGTTCGCGGGCTTGCACTCGCCCGCGGCGTCGCACGCCTGGCCCTCGTCGCAGCCCAGGCCCTCCGTGCCGGCCGCGGCCAGCACGCAGGCGCCGTCTGCGCACTCGTGGCACTTCGCGCAATGCGCGTCCTCCATGCACTCGGTGAGGCAGGCGCTGGCCGCCTCATTGCAGGCGAACTCCTCGCACGCTTTCTCCTCGCCGGGCGCGCACTCCACGCTCTCCCCGTCGCAGGTGCCGCGGCTCGTCTCGACGCCCTCGGAGCACGTCGCCTCGCCGCACTCGGTCTCGGCCTTCGAGGGGCCGCACGCGCCGTCGTCGCCCGACGCCTTGAGCGCGGCGGTGCAGGCGTCGCACTCTGCGTCGCAGGCGGCGTCACAGCAGACGTCGTCGGCGCAGAAACCGCTCGCGCAGTCGGTGGCTGCGGTGCACGCCTTGGCGGTGTCGCACTTCGGGCAGATGGAACCGCCGCAGTCGACATCGGTCTCTTCGTTGTTCATCGTGCCGTCGGAACATCCGTCGCTGGGGACGTTCTCGTCCCCCGGGATGCGCGAGCGATCGACCGAGGCGATGAGCTCGCAGCCCATCCCGAGCGCCGAGAGCGCGCCAGCGCAGAGCGCCATCGCGAGAAGGTGCTGTTTCTTCCACATAGTAGTCCCCTTAGAAGGTAAACCGCGCGGCGGCGCCGCCGCCTGTCGGGCTGACGAACGGAGTGACGAACGCCTTCTTCGTCACGCTCGACGCTGCGGCCTTCGCCTGGGCCGGGTCGTCGCTGAGGAGCAGGACCGCGCCGGTGACGCCGAACGTGAGCGCCACCGCGAAGGACATGTCCGCGATGAGCGCGAAGCGATCGACCTTGTCCGCGGTCTTGGTCGTCGGGGCGTCATCGAAGTCGCTCTTCGCGCCGAGCGCCTGGATGCCGAAGATCGTCCCGACCACCACACCGGCGCCCGCGAGCCCGAGGGTGACGTAGGCCGGCACCGGAGAGCGCGACTCGATCGGCGCGGCCGGCGGCGGCGGCTGCGCGGGCGGCACGTCGGCGGGCGGCGGCGGGGTAGGGGGCTGCGCGGGCGCCGCAGCGACCGGCGCCGGCGCCTGCGGCGTCAGCGTGACGTTGACCTCGCGCGCCTCGGCGAAGGTGACCTCGAGCTCCTGGCTCGCGTCGGCGAACCCCTCGGCGGAGACGGTGAGGGTGTGCTTGCCGGGCGGGACCGAGAGCTCCTTGCCGGTCTGGGCCACGCCGTCGACCGCGACCTTGAGGCCAGGCGGCGCCTCCGGGACGGTCGCGACCTTCACCTTCGCCGGCGTCTTCTTCAGGGCCTCGACGCGCGTCTGGCCCTCGGCGATCTTCTCCTTGAACTTCTCGGCGTCCGGCTTCGAATCGAGGAAGGCCTGCCAGGCCGCGACAGCCTCGGTGACGAGGCCCTGCTTGTCGAGCGACAGGGCGAGCTTGTACTTCGGCGCGGCGCCGGGCACGTACTCGTCCGCCTGGCGGTACAGGTCGGCCGACACAGCGTACTCGCCCTTGTCGAACCTGGCCTCGGCCTCCTTGTAGAGCTTCTTCGCCTCGTCCTTCTTCTGCTTCTCGGTCAGCGCCTTCTTCGGCTTGGTGGTGGTCACCTTCGTCGCGGGCTCACCGGCCGCGGGAGGTGTCGCGCCGGCCGCGGGCGGCGTCGCAGCGGCCGGCTTACCTGCCGGGGGCGCTGCCGGCTTGGCCTCCGTCTGCGCAGATGCCGGACTGACGCCCGTCAGCGTCAGGAGCCCAGAGACCATCGCCGCCGAGGTCAACATCGTCAGCCGGCCCGATCGTGAACGCATACCGTAAGCCCTCCTGCGCGGATAGTGTCGCGTGGGCGCCCACTTAAGCCTTGAAGGCCCCTCTACACAAGGGGTTTCGCGTTCATCCGGGGCCGCGCGCTCTCTGTTACCGAAGCCCGCACCGAAGCCCGCGCCCCCGGCGCTCCGGCGCGGCCTCTTCGGACATCAAGGCTCGTCGCCCCGCTCCAGCCATGCAGGGAACCGAAGCCTCGCCTCCAGCCCGAAGCCCAGGGTCGCCCGGCGCATGCGCGCGGCCCGCTCGGGGCCCCGAGGGAGGCTCTCGCGGAGCCTGCGCAGCGCCTCGATGTAGCGGGCGAACCGAGGATCCGAGAAGAGGGCGCCGAGGTCCTCCCGGATGCGCCGTATCGTTCCAGGGCTGACGCCATGGCTGCTGAAGCTCATCGTCAGCCCGGAGGCAGAGACCACCGAAGGATTGACAAAGTTCGACACCTCGGGGCGATCCAGCGTGCAGACGAGGCGCCCGGCGCCCGCGAGCTCCCCGTGGAGGCGCCGCGAGAGCGCCTCGTCGCCCGGCACGAGGAACACGATCGCCGCCCCGGCGAGGTCGCTTTCCAGGAATGCTCGCCGGCGCAGATCGAGCCGCCCCTCCCGGCTGGCTCGCTCGATGGCCCCGTCGACCTGCCCTGGCGCGACGACGGAGACGCGAGCGCCCGCCGAGAGGAGGCGCTCCACGGTGTACGGCGCGTCGCCGTCCGCGCCGATGACGAGCGCCCGCTGGCCGTTGAGATCGAGCGCGATGGGAAAGAGGCGCATGGGGGTGGAGCCGACGCGAACAGAGCGTCCGCGCGACGAGTGTAGACCGGCGCGCCGCCCGGCGGGCGAGGGGCGTGACGCCGAGCGAGGCGGCCGCGCGCGTGGCTCAGCGGCCGGGAGACCGCTGGGGAGGAGGAGGCGGGCTGGGCGGCGGCACCGGCGGCAAGAAGGGCTGCGTGCGGAAGGCGAGCCTCCGGTCGGCGTTGCCGATGCGCGTCACGAACAGGCCGACGAAGGAGCCGAACAGCGAGTCGCCCGGCCCGATCGCCGTCGAGCCGGGCGGCCGGGTCACCCACCGCTTGATGCGATCGAGCATCTCGGCGCTCATGGGGTTCACCTCGATCAGCACGGCGACGAAATAGCGGCTGCCGTCGCGGACGAGCGACCGCTCCACGAGCGGCAGCCGCCGGGCCTCGGCGCAGTTGCGGAGCACGCCCTCGACGTTGATCGCGACCGTGCTCGACTGACCTCCGGCCTGGATCAGCTGGATCCGGAACACCTCATCCCAGAGGTCGTAGACGATCCTGCAGCTCTTGGCGGCGAGCGCGACAGGGTTGCCCCCGCTCTCGTGGAAGAGGTAGCCGCGCATCGTGATGACGGTGGGGAGCCCGCTGAGCAGCTTCTTCGAGATCTCGCCGTCGACGACGTCGCGGAAGCCCACGGTGAGCTGCACGATCGTCTTGTCGAGCGTGAGGCTCGCCACCCGGGTGGGCAGCGCGGCCGGCGCGCCGAGCGCCTGCTGCGCGTCCGCGTCCGCGATGTCCTTGGGCCCCGGCCCCTCCTGGGCCATCGACCAGCTCGCCCGGAGGGCGAGCGCCGCGAGCAGCGCGATCCCGAGCCAGCGCGCCGCTCCGCGGCCGAGCGCCACGAGCGCTCGCCGCGCCTCTCGGAGGCGCCAGGTACGGCGGCCTCCGCCCGCGCGCCGCGCGTCGCGCGTCGCGCGCTTCGATCCGCGATGTGCTTGGGAGCAGATCGAGCAGATCATTTCCGCGCACCGCGCCGCGCCGGGATCAGCCCGAGCAGGTTCGAGAACGCGAGCGTCACCCCGCCGACCGCCGTGTCGACCCGCAGACCGAGGTTGTAGGTGACGTCCACGGGCACGCGGGCGAAGCCCCCGTATCCGCTCGGCGCATCGGTGAACTCGCGGCGCGTCGCGAGGCCGTACAGGCCCGCGGCGCCGAAGAGATCGACGCCGTAGATGGAGCCGCGGCCGGCGTAGACCGGGATGCGGTACTCCGCCTCGATCTTCGCGGCGAAGTCCCCGTACCGGACCTCGATGATGTCCGTGCCGAGGAAGTTCGGCGGTTGCCTCCGATCGGGCGCGAGATCGAGCAGCCGATCCGGCAGGAGGTCGGTGAGATCGCCGACGTAGAATTTCTCGAAGAAGGGCGCGTCCCCGGCTATCGCGCCGGCGAACGCCTCGACGCGGAGCACGTGCCGCAGCGGCAGGCGGAACCAGCGCTGCGCGCCGAACTCGAACTTCTGGTAGCCGTAGTCGCTGCCGAACGGCGGTACGCCCACCGTGACCGAGACCGACGCGAGCGTGCCCTGTGTCGCGAGGAAGGGCGCGTCGCGCGTGTCGTGATCGATCGCGGCGTGCAGCGACGAGAGCACCGTCTTGCCGCCCAGGATGTCGAATTCGATGGGCTCGCGGCTGTTGCCGCGCATGTGCGAGGCGACCGTGGGCACGGTCGCGTCGATCTGCTCCAGGTGGTAGTCGAGCGACAGCCGCGAGGAGGAGGAGACGTCGTGACCCGTGCCGAGCGTCGCGCCGAACCGCTTGTAGGCGACGACGGCGTAGCCGGTGACCTCGCGCTGCTCGAGCAACGGGGACTCGAAGAGGACGTCCCGGTTGCCGAAGAAGTCACGGGCGTCGTTGTAGAGCACCGTCACCGTGGCCGACCAGCGGGTCCCCACGAAGGCGGGGTCGACGAAGCGGGTCCTCAGCGCGAGCTGGTCCGCCGCGAGCCCGACGCCGGCGCCGAGCGTGATCCCTGTCCCGGCGAGGTTGGTCTCGGCGACCTGCACGCCAGTGAACGCGGAGAGCGGCTTCGCGTTGCCCGCGGTGTCCTCGTCGGCCGCGATGCCGAGCCAGAGGTCCTGCACGACGAACGTGTTGCGCTCGACGACATCGATCACGAGCGTCGCGCTCCCGCGCTCGGCCCCCTTGCGGAGCGAGAACCCGACCGACGCGAAGAACCCGGTCCCGAGGAGGCGGTAGCGCGTGAGCTCGATCTCCGGATCCTCGACGTCGAGCAGGTCCCCCGCGCGGAACCTGACGTAGCGGAGGATCACGCGCGCGGCGGTCCGCACGTTGCCTCGGATCTCGATGCCGTCGAGGGTGTACCGGACGCGATGCCTCTCCTGGAGCGCCGCGCCGGGCGACAGCGCTGCCGCGCCGGGCGACAGCGCTGCCGCGTGGGGGGGCGCGGAAGCGCGCGGCGCTCGCTCCTGCGCCGTGGCTTCTGCGCCGGCGCCGACCGCGCCTTGCCCGAGCGCGCGCCTCGGGCACGTCCCCAGGAGCAACGCGCACCAGAGCGCGAGGTGGGCGCGGCCGAGCGCAGGGGGCAGGGGGATGGCCCGGGAGCGTGAAGAGCTCCGGAATCGAGGTGGATTCACGGGATTCCTGCAACGCCGCCGATGCCTCCCGAGGCGTCGGCGACGCGCCCTTCAGCAGCGCACCCTAGCACGATCGATCGCCTCACCGGAGGAATCGGTCGCGTCGAGATCGACCTCCGCCGCGGCGTCCTCGGCGACGGCGTCGGAGGGGACGGGGGGCGACGGCGCCCTGCAGCGGATCTGCGCCGCGGCGGTCACGCGCTGTGGCCAACGTGCGTCGCGCGGCGCCGGGGCGGGCTCCGTGCGCTCTGCCAGCACGAGCAGGTCCTGCCGGGCCGGCGTCGGCTCGATCAGGTGATCGGCCGCGGCGAGCAGCAGCGCCCGGACCTCGGTCCGGACGCTGGCCTCGCGCGCCCAGCGCGGGCCGACGCTCGCGGCGATGGCGCGGGCGAGGAGGAGCTCGGCGCGGCCGCGCACGTCCGCTGGGATCCAGTCCGCGATGAGCGGATCGGCGAGCATGGATAACGTCTTGCGCAGCGCTGCGACGCGGCGAGGGCCGAACCTGTCCGGCGCGCGCTCCGCGTGGCGCGCGAGGCGCCCTGCCCTGCGGAGCGCGCGCCTCGCCGCCCTGCCGACCACCGCGCCGCGCACGGTGAGCCGGTCGCGCGGCGCATCGACGGCGCGCAGCACCGCGGCCAGCGAGACTCCGCCCGCGATCACGAGCGCGACCGTCACCGCCGTGGCCTCGAGGCCGCGCAGCTGCCAGCCGCCGGTCGCCGCGACGAAGGCGCAGGCCGACGCCAGCAAGAGCCCCAGGGAGCCCAGCGCGCCTGCGGTGTGCGAGCGGCCGCGCCAGGAGCCGCCTTCGCCGTGGAGGGGCCGCGCGTAGCCGTCCGGCGCGATGAGCCGTCCTCCGCTCGGGATGAGGCCCACCATGGCTCGCCGCGCCGCGCGCCCGAGGCCGACCTCCAGCGGGCCGAGCTCGATGCCGGGCGGCTCACGGAACGGGCTCACCCCTCCAGAATAGCCCATCCGCCGCCCTCACGGAGGGCGGGGGCCGGCGCGCAGCTGCGGCGGCGAAGCCTCGCCGCCTGCCGCCTCGCTCTCGCGTGCGCCGCCGCCGCATCGAGGCAGCGGCGCGCGGCGCGTCACGGCTTTCCCGAGCTGTCCTTCTGTGCCCGCGACGCCTTCTCGACGAGGCCGCTCGTGCCCATGCGTGACGCGAGCGCCGAGAGCACCGCGCGCAGCGGGACGCCGCGCGACGCGAGGCCGACCAGCAGGTGGTAGATGACGTCCGCCGCTTCGGACGCGACGCGCTCGTCGCTCTCCCCGGCGATCGCCTGGGCCAGCTCGCCGGCCTCCTCGCCGAGCTTTGCGCCGATGAGCGGCGCCCCTCCGTCGAGCAGCTTCCGGGTGTAGCTCTTCGTCGCCGACGACGCCTTGCGCGCCTCGATCTCGCGCTCGAGGGACTCGAGCAGCGCGGACGCGTCCTGCCCCTCGTCGGCGGCCTCGGGCTCCCCGTCGCCGCGGGCATCGACCTGCCGGAAGAAGCAGCTCGCGCTCCCCGTGTGGCACGTCGGGCCGCGGGGCTCCGCGAGGATCAGGAGCGCATCGCCGTCGCAGTCGGCGTGGATGCTCGTCACGGCGAGCGTGTTGCCGCTCGTCGCCCCCTTCTCCCAGAGCTCGCCGCGCGATCGGCTGAAGAAGGTGGCGCGCCCCGTCTCGAGCGTCCTGGCGAGCGACTCCCGCGTCATGTACGCGAGCATCCGGACCTGCCCGGTCAGCCGATCCTGCACGACGGCCGGTACGAGCTTGCCCTCTCCGAATGCGATCTTCACGGTCTATGCCTCTCCGGTGGTGTCGGGCGCCTCGGCGGCGCCGTGTTCGCGGGCCGTCGCCCGGCCTTCGTCCTTTGCGCTGCCGCGCCTGGCCCGCGGCGGCGCGTCGCCGGCCTTCGACGGCGCGGTCCGCTTCTTTCCCGGCGTGTCGTCCTCGTCCTCGTCGTCCTGGTCCTCGTCGTCGTCGCCGTCCGCTTGCTTGTCGGCGGCCGCGGCGGGGCTCCCCGGGAGGCTGAGCGCCATCGCCTGCTCCGGGTGGTCCAGGGCGGCCTTGTGATAGACAGCGAACGCGATCGAGGCGGCGAGCCCCGTCGCCAGCGCGACGGCCTGGGAGGTCGAGTACTGGAGGGTCGCGGAGGCGGCGAACGTCTCCGGCCTGAGGGCCAGGTACAGGGCGATCGCGGGGACGAAGGAGAGCACCTGCGTCACCTTGCGCACCGTGTTGTCGCGGAGGAGGTGGGAGAACCCGATCGTGTACGCCACGGCGAAGATCACGAGGCCGGCCGGGAGCAACACGTGCTCCGAAAGCGACGGAGGGATCGAGCCGCGCTCCGCGTCGTCGCGGAGGAGCTCGAGCAGGTAGCGGCAGACGCCGTAGGAGAACGTGAAGATGAGGAAGATCTCGCCACGGAACTTCTGCCGGCGGCGCGCGAGGAGCAGGAGCGCGAGCAGCCCTGCGCCGACGAGCGCCTCGTAGATCTGCGTCGGGTGCACGGCGAGCGACGCCTCGGAGCTCGGATCCAGCCCGCGCTCCTTGACGTGCTGCACCCACGCCGGGGACCCGCTGCCGTGGTCCAGCGTGCCCTCGGCCCAGCGCGGGAACGTGCCGAGCTTCTTCAGCCAGGCGGGCGCCGTCTCGCCGAGCGGCCGGCCGAAGTCGCAGCCGAAGAGGTAACACCCGATGCGCGTGATCATCAGGCCCGAGGCGAGGCTCGGGACGGCGACGTCGGCCCAGGGGAGCAGCGGGATGCGATGGGAGCGCAGGAACAGGTACGAGCCCAGGAAGCCGCCCAGGAAGCCGCCGTACGCCACCAGCCCGCCGCGGCGGATGTCGAACATCGCGCTGAACGAGTCGAACTCGTCGAGGTTCGTGAGGATGTAGAGCACGCGGGACCCGATGACCGCGGCGCCGGCGGTGACGACGTAGCAGTTGGCCATCGTCTCCTTCGGCAGGCCGTCGCGCTCCGCGAGCCCGAGCGTCAGGTACCAGCCGACGACGAGCGAGAGCCCGAGCATGACACCGTAGCTATAGATGGGCAGCGGACCCAGGGTGTAGGTCTGCTCCGTGACCTGGGAGGCGATCGCCGCGAGCGCGACGCCTGCGATGCCCGCGGCCGTCGCGCCTGGCTTGTTCTTCGCGATGAGCAGCCCGATCGCGCCCGCGAAAGCGATGCCCGCAGCGATCAGGAAGACCCAGAGAAGGGGCACGGTCCAGGCGGGCAGCGGGACGCGGAACAGGATGGGATGCATGGCGCCTCTCCTTACGCCTGGGCTTGGGGACCATCAAGCATCGTCTCTCGCGCATGACGCAGCGAGCCAAAGCGTTCGCTGACGCGGGTCCAACCGCGCCGGGCGATCTCGATGTGCCCGGGCCGCCGGCGCAGCGCGATGTTCTCCCCACCCTGTCGACGGGGCGCCCGCGAAGCGGCTCTCGAAGTCCGCGCGCGCCGCTGCTAGCATCGATTCCGTGCTCTCTGGCCGTGCCACCGTCGGGGTCCTCGCAGTGCCTGGACTGCTCGTGAGCGCGGCGTGTGTTCCCGAAGGGCCGGCCACGGGGGACGTGAGCGCGCGGCCAGCCGGGACGGTCGCGCCGACGGTCTCCTCGCAGACCGCGGGCGCCGCTCCGGGAGCGCCGGGGGCGGGCGTGTTCGAGGACGACTTCAACCGGCCGGCGCTCGGCGCCGACTGGAACGCCTTGAGCCCAAAGTGGGCCATCGACGAGGGGCAGCTCTGCGTGCGCGCCGCGAGGAACCGCGGCGTGTGGTTGAAGCGGCCGCTGCCGGAGAACGCCCGGATCGAGTTCGACGCCATCGCCGAGGCCCCGGACGGCGATCTCAAGGTCGAGCTCTGGGGAGACGGTCGGAGCGGGGCGACGGCGGCGAGCTACACGAACGCGACGAGCTACCTCGTGATCCTCGGAGGGTGGAAGAACACGAAGCACGTGCTCGCGCGCCTCGACGAGCACAGCGCCGAACGGCTGGAGATCGACGTGGATCCGGACAGCGACGACGACCGCGCGCGGCCGGTCGCGCCGGGGCAACCGTATCGCTTCCGGATAGAGCGTCGTGACGGCAGGACCCTCTCCTGGTCGGTGAACGACGTCGAGTACCTGGAGCTCAGCGACCCTGCGCCGCTCTCCGGTCCAGGGCACGAGCACATGGGCTTCAACGCATGGGATGCGCCGGTCTGCTTCGACAACCTGCGCATCACGCCCCTCTAGCCGCGATGGAATCGGGCGAGGTCGAACGGGAGCTCGAGGAGCTGGAGACGCGCATCGAGCGGCTGCGCGCGCTCTACGAGCAGTACTTCATGGGGATCGAACGGCTGGAGCCGCTCATCCCGCGCAAGGACGTCGAGCGTCGCATCTGGGTGATGCGGCGGGAGCAGATCAGGAACACCGGGCTCCGGTTCAAGTTCCAGATGCTGATCCAGCGCTACAACACGTTCCAGCAGTACTGGGGCCGCATCTCGCGCGAGATCGAGAACGGCACGTACCGCCGCGACGTCATCCGCGCAGCGAAGCGGGTCGGAGCGAAGGAAGCGCTCACGATCGTCGGCCGCAAGCGGGCAGAGCGCTACGCGGAGCTCGCCGAGGAGCAGGAGACAGCGCGCGAGCCGGTCCACCGCGCCGATGACAGCGGCGATCAAGACGAGATCGACGTCGACGACGAGGCGGTCACGCTGGCGCCCCCGCCTTTGCCCGCCGCGTCGCTTCTGGGAAAGCGATCGCTGGCCGCGCTGGCCGCCGAGCAGCCCGCGCCCCGCGCCGCGGTCGCGCCGCTGACCGCGCCGGAGGCGTCGAGCGCGGCGCCCGCCAGCTCGCCGGTGCGCCCCGCGCTCGCGCCGCCTGCCATGCCGCAGGCCGCCGCGGCCGTGAAGCCCGCGCCGCTGGGAGGGCTGCCCCGGGGGCTCGGCCTGACCAGGCCCCAGCAGAAGCCGGCGGAGAGCAAGCCGGCAGAGGCGAAGCCGGCCGAGGCCTCGCCAGCAGGCGCGAGGCCGCCGGCGCGCCCGGCCGCCGACAAGGCTCAGCCTGCGGCGGGCGCGAACAGCCGTCAGCGGCTCGCCGAGCTCGCGGCGGAGATGCGCGCTCAGCGCACCAAGGCCGGCGACGCGGCGAAGGCCGCGGCCGGGCCCCCGGACGCGTTGACGGACGTCGCGCCCGAGCCTCCGCCCGCTCCGAAGCGACCGCCGCCCCCGGGCCCCGTCAAGCCTTCTCCTGGCGCTCCGGCCGAAGCCCCAGCGGTCGCTGCAGCGGGCGAAGCGAAGGGCACCGGAGCGAGGCGGCAGGAGCGCGTCCACTCGGAGCGCCCGCCGTCGGCCCGGCGCCGCCGCTCCACCGCGCCGCCCGCCGCCGAGGCCGGCGCGGCGAGCGGCGCTCGGCATACGGCGCCGCGGACGCCGTCGCGCCCCCCGGAGGCCGCGCGCGCCGGCCTCGACGCCGCGGTGCGCGCGCGACCCGCGCCCCCGCAGCGATCGGCTGCGCGCGACGACGAGCTCCCGGAGCAGCGGCTGCGTCAGATCTACGCGAAGTACGTCGAGACGAAGCGCGCCGCGCGTGAGTCGACGGCCGGCGTCACCTACGAGCGCCTGGCCGAGAGCCTCCGCGCGCAGGCCGCGAAGCTGCGTGCGACGAACCCGGCCAAGTCCGTCGACTACGATGTTGTCGTCAAGGACGGCAAGACCCTGCTGAAGCCGATCCTCAAGTAGCCGAAGATCGGCTGGCGGCAGGGCGGACGCGGCGTCCCGAGGCGGGGACCGGCGCGCGACCGACGTTCGGCGCGGCGAACGCCAGGAGCGTGGGCGTCCCGAGGCACGTTCGGTTCGCTGAGACGCTCCCGAGGGCGCTCGCCGTCGTCAGACGGCCGGACTGGGCGGGTGAGGATGTTCCGGCGGATCAGTGATGCGCGACGCGGCGCCAAAGCTGCGGCAGTCGCTGGACCCGCGCAGGTACTCCGGTGTCGTCCTCGACGAAGAGGATCGCACACGCCGTGCGGTCGGCCTCGCGCATCCTCGCGCATAAATCGGCCAGGTCATCGTCGGCGTCCACAACGTCGGCTTCGGCCGGCTGGGAACAGCCTTGAACGTATTTGACATTGTCAAGGGCGATCCATCGCCCAGCGAACTCTTTCGATCGACATATGTCGCGCCAGCTCATTCGAGGCGCGGCCAAACGAATCTTACTGCCCATTTCCCGTGAGCGACCTTCTCCCCCATGTTCCAAAGTCAAGCGCCGACCAAACTAAGCCAGGGCGCGGCGTCCACTGAACTTTCAGAACTGTCGAGGCAGGATCTAGCACCGGTCAAAATCAGGCGTCAAGGCAAGCCTGGAACAGGCGGGACCCGCTGAGCGTTGTGCCCGATCCGGCTCGCCGCCTTTACCGACATTGCGCTGGCAGCTGGGACATCGCCTCACCCGCCCCGATCCGCGCGGCGGCCAAGGCGTGGGACTTCGCCGCACACCCCTTGGACGCGACCGCCCGCTTGGCGCTCGCGCTGATGGCGGCTCTCGCCTCGGCCTTCTTCGGGCCATCGCACGACGCGAAGCGCTTCACTGCGAGATCCGTGTTGCCGCCGTTCGCCAGGTTGATCGCGGCCCTGCACTCCTGCTCCGCCTTCTCGTTGCCGGGCGGCGACACCTTGGGCCCGGTGGTCGCGGTCGGCGTCGACGTGCTCTTCGGGGTGTCCGGAGCCGTCTTGTCCGGAGCCGTCTTGTCCGGGCCGGTGGGCTCGGGCGGGAGAGGCTCCGGGGTGGCGGTGGGCGTGCTCGTGGGCGTGCCCACGGGATCCGACGCCACGGTCACCGACGGCGCGCCCGTGGGCAGCGGGATCGCGGTCGACGTGCTCTCCTCCGTCGTGCTCCCGCCGCTCCCCTTCGTCATCATGACGACGCCCACGACGCCGAGCACCGCGACGGCCGCGACGGCGGCGAGGATCGGGGCTGCCTTGCTCTTCTGCGGCGCCGGCGGCGGCGCGGGGAACACCTGGCCGCTGCCCGTGGGCACGGCCGGGTGCGCCGGCACGACCGCCTGATCCATGACCGTCGCGGCCTGATGGGCCTGATGGTTGACGACGGTCCTCAGCGGTCCCGATCCCGTGGGCGGCCCCGCGACGAACAGCGGCTCCCCGAGCTGCGTCTGACCCGAGCGTGACGGCATCAGCGCCGTCCCGCTGGTCGGCGCCTCGCTCCCGACGAGGGTGCGCGGCGCCGCCGCGAGCACCGAGAGGCGGGCGCCCGCGCCGATCGTGAGATCCTCGTAGAACTCCCGCGCCGACTGCTGCCGGTCCTCGCGCCTCTTGCTGAGGGCCCTCATGACGGCCGCCTTCATCTTCGGCGGGACCGCGGCGCCCATCGGCACGGCCTCGAACGGGAACGGCTGCGCCGTCATGTGCTGCGTCGCCCATGCCCACGGCGTGTCGGCGTCGAACGGCAGGCGCCCGGTGAGCATCTCGTAGGTCAGCACGCCGAGCGAGTAGACGTCGCTCCGCGCGTCGAGCTCGGTCCCCGTGAACTGCTCGGGGCTCATGTACGGCGGGGTGCCGAGCACCGTCCCCTGCTGGGTCAGCTTCTGCTCGGCCTTGGCGCTGCGCTCGTCGCGCTTCGCGATGCCGAAGTCGAGGACCTTGACGTAGTCCTCCTCGCCGGCGCGCTTGGTCAAGAAGATGTTGGCGGGCTTCAGGTCGCGGTGGACGATCCCCTTCTCGTGGGCCTCCTGGAGCGACCCGCACGTCTGCGCGATGATGCGATCGACGCGCTCGGGAGAGAGCGCGCCGCCCCGCTCGAGCGCCGTCTCCAGCGACTGCCCGTTGAGGAGCTCCATCGCGATGTAGAGCTCCCCGGTGTTCGTCTGCCCGAAGTCGTAGACCTTGATGGTGTTCGGGTGCTCGAGCTCGCTGACCGTGCCGCACTCCCGCATGAAGCGCGCGACCACCTGCGGATCCTTCGCGTGCTGCGAGAGGAGCGTCTTGATGGCGACCTTCCGCACCGACGTCCCCATCGGCTGCTCGCCGTCGTAAACGCGGCCCATCCCGCCCTCGCCGAGCACGCCGATGATGCGGAACCGGCCGCCGACGATGGCGCCGATGAGCGGGTCTGCTTCCACCGGCGCGACAGGGAGGAGCGCGCCGCACGTGGCGCAGAAGCGCGCCCCATCGATGTTTGGCTGATGGCAAGCGGGACATTCCATGCGATCGAACCTCTACCCCCGAAGCATGACGGAACGCGATCGTCGCCTCGGGCCGCTCCGCGGCGCGCCCGGGCGAGCGTGCGCCGGGCAGGATCGCAGCAGCCGCGAGCGGAGCGCAAGGGACCTCTCGCTCGCCCGAGGCGCGGCCGACGCGCGCCCTCGTCCTCGTCGTCGTCTTCGCGCCCTTCGTCTTCGCTAGCGTTTGCGCTCACGCGGCTGCTTGCCCGAGGCGCGCCGTCGCAGCGCGCGGCGTTCGGCGCGGGCTCGCGGCCCGGGCGAGCAGCTGCGTGAGCGCCTCGCCGCTGCGCCGCGCGCCGCGGGAGCGTGCTCCTCAGACGTCCGCCCTTGAAAATCGGGAGCGCTCGAGCGAGATCGGCGCCGTCGGAGGACGCCGGCGCTCTGGACCGCCCAGCTCGACGGCGCGGTCAGACAGCGCTCTCGCAGCCGATTCCAGCGAAACGGACGAAAACGATGCACACCGCTTGACACGTCTCTTGCAGGGGGCTAAGAGCCTCCTCCCTTCGCGGGACTCGTCTACCTTCGGAGCGACGTGAGCGGCACCAACAGCTTCACCTCGCTGCGGTCCAGCCCGGTCGGGACACTCCGAACCGTGCAGGCAGGCGGTCCAGCAGGGCCGGGAGTTGATTGCTCGCACAGAAGTGATCGGTCTTGGGACATTTCGCTAGGTCAGCACGCACGTTTCCCGGAGCCCGGGGACGGGCAGCGGGTGGATGCCGCTGGCGTAGCTCAATCGGTAGAGCACCTGCCTTGTAAGCAGGGGGTTAGGGGTTCAAGTCCCCTCGTCAGCTCCGATGCAGGGCAACAGGTCGGTGGTTCGGGAGGTCAAGGCAGAGACAAAGCCGGTAAAATCTAATAAATAGAGAAAATCTGGAGGGTTGCCCGAGCGGCCAAAGGGAGCAGACTGTAAATCTGCCGGCAATGCCTACGATGGTTCGAATCCATCACCCTCCACCGGAGCGACGTCTCGCTCCGAAGGCGGTCCGACCAGGAACCAGATCCGCCGGGGTCACTCTCGACGGAAGCCCGCGGGCGTAGCTCAGTTGGTAGAGCGTCAGCCTTCCAAGCTGAACGTCGCCGGTTCGAACCCGGTCGCCCGCTCCGTGGTCGGTCGTTTGCCCACCTAGCTCAGTTGGCAGAGCACGTCCTTGGTAAGGACGAGGTCGTCGGTTCAATCCCGATGGTGGGCTCCAGCGAGGACAGCGAAACGCAGCCGCGAACTTCATTTCGGCAGGAGACATCTCGATGGCCAAGGAGAAATTCACTCGTACGAAGCCGCACGTGAACGTGGGCACCATCGGCCACATCGACCACGGCAAGACCACGCTCACGGCGGCGCTCGTCAAGGTGCAGTCGAAGCGCAACCTGGCGAAGGCGATCTCGTACGCCGACATCGCGAAGGGCGGGACGGTCCGTGACGAGACGAAGACGGTGACCATCGCGGCGGCGCACGTCGAGTACGAGTCGGCGAACCGCCACTACGCGCACGTCGACTGCCCCGGGCACGCCGACTACATCAAGAACATGATCACCGGCGCGGCGCAGATGGACGGGGCGATCCTCGTCGTGTCGGCGCTCGACAGCGTGATGCCGCAGACGCGCGAGCACGTGCTGCTCGCCCGGCAGGTCGGCCTGAACCACATCGTCGTGTTCCTCAACAAGTGCGACGCGGTGGACGACCCGGAGATGCTCGACCTGGTCGAGATGGAGGTCCGCGAGCTCCTGTCGAAGTACAAGTTCGACGGGGACAACGCGCCGGTGGTCCGTGGCGCGTCGCTGCCCGCGCTTCAGGGCGACCCGAAGTGGGAGGAGACGATCCAGCAGCTGCTCAGCGCGCTGGACAGCTACATCCCCGAGCCGGTGCGCGACATCGACAAGCCGTTCCTGATGGCGATCGAGGACGTGTTCTCGATCAAGGGCCGCGGCACGGTGGCCACGGGCCGCATCGAGCGCGGCGTGATCAAGGTCGGCGACGAGGTGCAGATCATCGGCTTCAAGGACACGAAGAAGTCGGTCGTGACCGGCGTCGAGATGTTCCGCAAGCTGCTCGATCAGGGGCAGGCGGGCGACAACGTCGGGTGTCTGCTCCGCGGCGTGGAGAAGGAAGAGATCGAGCGCGGCCAGGTGCTGGCGAAGCCCGGGTCGATCACACCGCACACGAAGTTCACCGGTGAGGTGTACGTCCTCAAGAAGGAGGAGGGCGGGCGCCACACGCCGTTCTTCACCAACTACCGGCCGCAGTTCTACATCCGGACGACGGACGTGACCGGCACGGTGAACCTCCCCGAGGGGGTGAAGATGGTGATGCCGGGCGACAACATCACGATGACGATCGAGCTCATCGCCCCGGTCGCGCTGGAGGAGCAGATGCGCTTCGCCATCCGCGAGGGCGGCAAGACGGTGGGCGCCGGCGTCGTCACCAAGATCCTCGCGTAGGAGGCCGACGTGGGCGAGCAGGCCGGTGGGTGGCGTGCGGCGCGCATCGCCGTCTCACTGGCCTGCCGCGAGTGCAAGTCGCGGAACTACAAGACCACGAAGGCGCCGGACCAGGTGGTGTCGCTCAAGAAGTTCTGCAAGCAGTGCAAGAAGCACACGGTTCACGACGAGACGAAGTGAACGAGTGCTCGGGAAGGCGCAGCGATTCTAGGGGTATAGCTCAGTTGGTAGAGCAGCGGATTCCAAATCCGCAGGTCGGGAGTTCGAGCCTCTCTGCCCCTGCCGGGGGATGTGGGCGCCTCAGGGCCGCCCCCTGGATCCTCACCGAGCAGGCAGTTGTCTGCCGCGGGTCGGCGCGTTTGGTGTTGTTATGGCGAAGGGTCAAAAAGACAAGCCGCCGACGAAGGTCGCGGGGGACGAGGCGCCGGAAGAATCCGGACCGGGCTCGCCTGCCGAGGACTCGTCCCTCGTGACGCAGAGCGAGGGGACGGGGGCTGCTGACGCGAAGGACGCCGGGGCGCCGCGTGCCGATGAATCGAACGACGCCGACGAGGCCGAGGACGAGGAGGTCGCGGCTGCTCAGCTCGGCTCGGAGCGCTATGTGCTCGCCGGCTTCTTCGCCGCGGGGATGCTGCTCGCCTACCTGCTCGGCAAGGTCGTCCATGGCGTCTGGGCGACCCTCGCCAACAAGGACTGGTTCAGCCGGGCGCTGCCGGCGCTCTCCGCGGTGGGTGACGACGACAAGACGACGTACGGCATGATCGCCGGCGGCGTCATCGCGCTGGTCGTCGTGTTGCGCGCGTTCCGCAACGCCGAGCTTCGCGCCTGGAGCGACGATGTCGCCGCCGAGCTGGCGAAGGTGAAGTGGCCGACCAAGAAAGAGGTGACGAATGCGACGTTCGTCGTCATCGCGACGACCACCGTGGCGACCCTCTACCTGGCGCTGCTCGACCGCTTCTGGGCATTCGTGACCAACATCGTTTACGGCGATGGAAGCTGAAGCAGGGAGACCCTGAGGGAATCAAGCGCCATGGCCAAGAAGTGGTACGTCATCCATACCTACTCGGGATACGAGGCGAAGGTGCGCGACGCGCTCCAGCAGCGCGTGAAGCAGTACAGCCTGGAAGATCGGTTTGGCGAGATCCTCATCCCGAGCGAGACGGTCACGGAGAACCGTCCCGGCGGTAAGACCCGCGTTCGTCAGAAGCTCAGTCTGCCCGGCTACATCTTCGTGGAGATGGAGATGAACGAGCAGGTCTGGCACCTGGTCAAGGACACGCCCAAGGTGACCGGCTTCATCGGCAACCAGACGCCGCAGGAGGTCCCGATCGTCCAGATCGACAATCTCCGGCGGGGGATCGTCGAAGGGGCGGTCAAGCCGAAGCCGCGGCTCACGTTCGAGGTGGGTGAGGAGGTGCGGGTCCTCGACGGCGCCTTCGCGAACTTCACCGGCACGGTCGATGACGTGAAGATGGACAAGCAGAAGCTCAAGGTGAAGGTCAGCATCTTCGGCCGACCCACCAGCGTTGAGCTCGACTTCTCAGCCGTGGAGAAGCGCTAGCCAGGAACGGACGGCTGCAAACCTGCGGGCGAGCACCGCGCCTCCGCGGTGCTTCGCTGTTTCTCTGAATGGTAGACCGCCCGTCGGGCGGCGGTTCGATAGGGTGCGAGATTCATCATGGCGAAGAAAGTCACAGGGTACGTGAAGCTGCAGCTTCCGGCGGGCAAGGCCAACCCGTCGCCCCCCGTCGGTCCGGCGCTCGGCCAGCACGGCGTCAACATCATGGCGTTCTGCAAGGACTTCAACTCGCGGACGGCGGCGCAGGGGGACATGATCATCCCGGTGGTGATCACGGTCTACTCGGACCGCTCGTTCACGTTCATCATGAAGACGCCGCCGGCCTCCGTGCTCCTCAAGAAGGCGGCGGGGCTGGAGACGAAGAAGAAGCCGGGTGCGGGCTCCAAGGAGCCCAACAAGGTCAAGGTGGGCAAGGTCACGCACAAGCAGCTGCAGGAGCTTGCCCAGCTCAAGATGCAGGACATGAACACGACGAACCTCGAGTCCGCGATGCGCAGCATGGCGGGCACGGCGCGCTCGATGGGCATCGACGTCGTCGACTGAGGTGGTCGTGGCGCTCCCCGCCGTCTCGGGGATGCAGCGCCCCGCCGCGCTGGCGCCCCGAGAGGGGCGTCCAGCGGGCCAGAAGCAAGACTTACCACGGTAGTTTGAGGCGCACCGTGGGAGGCGAGAGCCGTTAAGAAGGAGGGCATGTGCCGAAAGTCGCCAAGAAGAAAGTCGCAGCGCGGGCAGTCGTCGACCGCGCTCGAAAGTACACATTGCAGGAGGCGTGCGCGCTCGTGAAGCAAGCGGCGCCCGCCAAGTTCGACGAGACGGTGGACCTCGCGGTCCGGCTGGGTGTCAACCCGCGGCACGCGGACCAGATGGTCCGTGGCGCGGTCGTGCTCCCGCATGGGACGGGGCAGTCGCTCCGGGTCCTGGTCTTCGCCAAGGGCGAGAAGGCCAAGGAGGCCGAGGCGGCCGGCGCCGACTTCGTCGGCGAGGCGGATCTCGTGAACAAGGTCCAGGAAGGCTTCATGGACTTCGATCGCGTGATCGCCACGCCCGACATGATGGGTCTGGTGGGCAAGCTCGGCCGTATCCTCGGTCCGCGCGGCCTGATGCCGAACCCGAAGGTCGGGACCGTGACGTTCGACGTGAAGACGGCCGTCTCGGAGGCGAAGGCCGGCAAGGTGGAGTACCGCGTCGAGAAGGCGGGCATCGTGCACGCGCGGATCGGCAAGGTCTCCTTCGCGGAGAACGCGCTCCACGTGAACGCGGACGCGTTGATCCAGGCGCTCGTCCGGGCCAAGCCGGCGACGGCGAAGGGCATCTACCTCCGGAGCATCACGATGTCTTCGACGATGGGCCCCGGGGTTCGCATCGACCCGGTCCACTTCATCGGCAAGACGGAGGAGGCGTAGCCCATGGAACGATCCCAGAAGGAAGTGCTGATCGGCTCCGTCCGGCAGAAGTTCGAGCGGATGACTTCCGCGGTCTTCCTGGACTTCAAGGGGATGAACGTCGAGGCGGTCACCAAGCTTCGCGATGAGTTCCGGAAGTCCGGCGTGGAGTACCGGGTCGTGAAGAACACGCTCGTCCGCCACGCCATCAAGGAGCACCCCTGGGCGAAGACCCTCTCGAAGAGCCTGACCGGCATGACCGGCGTGGCCTGGAGCTACGAGGATCCGAGCGCGGCAGCCAAGGTCGTCAAGGCGTTCCGCAAGGACAACCAGAAGCTGCAGATCAAGGCGGGGCTCATCGAGGGGCAGATCCTCTCGGGGGACGCCGTCGAGACGCAGCTCGCGACGATGCCCGGCAAGGATGAGCTTCGTGCCATGCTGCTCGCGACGCTGCAGGCGCCGCTCCAGCAGTTCGTGCAGCAGCTCAACGCGCCTCTCCAGAATTTCGCCTATCTCTTGAAGGCGAAGGAAGAGGAAGCGGGCAAGCAGGCCTGAGAGGGTGCTTTCGTATCAATTGGGCCTTGCGCCCGTCTGGTTTTGGTTTACATGGCCCCCTCCCCGGGGCGCGCAGAAGAGTTTGAAGGAGTCTTGCAATGGCTGAGATCACGCGCGAGCAGGTCGTCGATTACCTCTCCAACCTCCCTGTCATCCAGATCGCCGAGCTCATCAAGGACCTCGAGAACAAGTGGGGCGTCAAGGCTGCCCCCGCGGCCGTCGCCGTCGCGGCCGGCCCGGCGGCCGCCGCTCCGGCCGAGAAGGCCCCGGAGCAGACCGAGTTCGACGTCATCCTCGCGAACGCCGGCAGCAACAAGATCGGCGTCATCAAGGCGATCCGCGAGATCACCGGTCTGGGCCTGAAGGAGGCGAAGGACCTGGTCGAGGCCGCGCCGAAGACCGTCAAGGAGCAGGTTTCCAAGGCGGACGCGGAGGAGATGAAGAAGAAGCTCGTCGAGGCAGGTGCTACCGTCGAGCTCAAGTAACGATCACCGCTCCCTGCAAGGGAAATCGGGATCCGCCGGCGGACGGCGGCAGGGGCGGTCGTCCCTGCCGCACGTCCCGCTTTTGTCTGATGAACGGGACCGCGTTTGCGGGCCCTCGCGCAACGCTGAAGAGGGCCGCGAGTACGGGTCCTCGGTCAATCCTGAAGAGGACCGCGGGTGCGGGTCCTCGGCCAACGTCGGAGCTCAATGGGTCGCCACGCGGTCCGCTCTGCCCCCACAACCAAGATGTTTTGGGTCCTCATTCCCTGGGGACGCTCGCTCGCCATTCGTGCGTAGCTTCGTGTTCGTTGCTCGGTTCGAGCCGTGCGCCCGCCCCGCACCGCTCGTGTGAGCCGGAGGAAATCGATGCCGTCGGTCGTCCAATCCAACTTCCGCGTCCGTAAGAACCTGGGTCGCGTTCGTCGCATCATCGACGTCCCCAACCTGATCGACATCCAGAAGTCGAGCTACGACAAATTCCTCCAGATGAGCGTTCCGCCGAACGAGCGGGAGGAGGTCGGGCTGCAGGCGGTGTTCCGCTCGGTCTTCCCGATCAAAGACTTCAACGGCACGAGCGAGCTCGTCTTCGTCTCGTACAACCTCGAGCCGCCGAAGTACGACGTCGATGAGTGCCGCCAGCGCGGTATGACCTACTCGGCGCCGATCAAGGTCACGAACCAGCTGATGATCTACGACACCCGCGACGGCGGGGAGCGGATCGTGCGCGACATCAAGGAGCAGGAGGTCTACTTCGGCGAGCTCCCGCTGATGACCGAGACGGGCACGTTCATCATCAACGGCACCGAGCGCGTCGTCGTCAGCCAGCTGCACCGTAGCCCCGGCGTCTTCTTCGATCACGACAAGGGCAAGACGCACTCGAGCGGCAAGCTGCTCTACTCCGCGCGCGTGATCCCGTACCGCGGCTCGTGGCTCGACTTCGAGTTCGACCCGAAGGACATCATCTATGTTCGCATCGATCGCCGGCGGAAGATGCACGCGACGGTGCTCCTGCGCGCGCTCGGGTACTCGACGCAGGACCTGCTGAACTACTTCTACTCGACCGAGACCGTGTACCTCGAGAAGGGTGGAAAGTACGCGAAGAGCATCGAGTACGATCTCCTGGCCGGTCAGCGGACGACGCGCGACATCAAGATCGGCAACGACGTCATCGTCAAGAAGAACACCAAGTTCACCCGTGCCGCCATCCGGAAGATGAAGGAGGCGAAGCTCGAGCGGCTCAGCCTCGAGCCGGAGGAGCTCGTCGGGAAGGTCGCGGCGCACGACATCGTCGACCCGGAGACCGGCGAGGTCGTGGTCGAGGTGAACGAGGAGCTCACCGAGGCGAAGCTCGAGCGGCTGCGCGACGCGAACATCGAGCAGTTCCGCATCCTCTTCATCGACGGCCTGAACGTCGGCTCGTACCTCCGCGACACGCTGCTCACCGACAAGGTGAAGACGATGGAGGACTCGATCCTGGAGATCTACCGGCGGCTGCGGCCGGGCGATCCGCCGACGCTCGAGACCGCCAAGACCCTGTTCCACAACCTGTTCTTCAACGCCGAGCGTTATGACCTGTCGAAGGTCGGCCGGCTGAAGCTGAACTACAAGTTCTACCGGGATGTCCCCGAGGACGAGCGGCCGGGGCTCGATCTCACGGTGCTCACGCCCCAGGACATCCTGGAGACCGTGCGTCACCTGATCGAGCTCAAGAACGGGCGCGGCTCGGTCGACGACATCGATCACCTCGGCAACCGCCGCGTGCGCGCGGTCGGTGAGCTGATGGAGAACCAGTACCGCATCGGCCTCGTCCGCATGGAGCGCGCGATCAAGGAGCGCATGAGCATGTCGCAGGAGATCGACACGCTCATGCCCCACGATCTGATCAACGCGAAGCCGGTCAGCGCGGTCGTGAAGGAGTACTTCGGGAGCTCCCAGCTCTCGCAGTTCATGGACCAGACCAACCCGCTCTCGGAGGTCACCCACAAGCGCCGCCTCTCGGCGCTCGGCCCGGGCGGCCTGACCCGCGAGCGCGCCGGGTTCGAGGTGCGCGACGTCCACGCGACCCACTACGGCCGCATCTGCCCGATCGAGACGCCGGAAGGTCCGAACATCGGCCTCATCGCGTCGCTGTCGACGTTCGCCCGCGTGAACGAGTTCGGGTTCGTCGAGACGCCGTACCGGAAGGTCGAGAACGGCCGGGTGACCGAGGACGTGATCTGGCTCTCCGCGCTCGAAGAGGAGGGCAAGTACATCGCGCAGGCGACCGTGAACCTCGACGAGGGCGGCCGCTTCAAGGAGTCGCTCGTCTCGGCCCGCTACAACGGCGAGTTCAAGATCGTCACGCCCGAGATGGTCGAGCTGATGGACGTCGCGCCGAACCAGATGGTGTCGGTCGCCGCCGCGCTCGTGCCGTTCCTCGAGCACGACGACGCGAACCGCGCGCTCATGGGCGCCAACATGCAGCGTCAGGCCGTGCCCCTCGTCGTGTCGCACGCGCCCCTCGTCGGCACCGGCATGGAGGAGCGGCTCGCCCGCGACTCCGGCGTCTGCGTCATCGCGCGGCGCCCCGGGGTCGTCGAGAGCGTCGACGCGACGCGCATCGTCGTCCGCGCCGAGGGCGAGGGCGCCGAGGTGCCCGATATCTACCACCTCATGAAGTTCCAGCGCTCGAACCAGTCGACCTGCTACACGCAGAAGCCGGTCGTCAGGACGGGCGAGGTGGTGAAGAAGGGCGACGTGCTCGCCGACGGCCCGTCGACGGACATGGGCGAGCTCGCGCTCGGCCAGAACGTGCTCGTCGCGTTCATGCCGTGGCAGGGCTACAACTTCGAGGACTCGATCCTGGTCTCCGAGCGCATCGCGAAGGACGACGTGTTCACCTCGATCCACATCGAGGAGTTCGAGTGCGTCGCCCGCGACACGAAGCTCGGCAAGGAAGAGATCACCCGCGACATCCCGAACGTCGGCGAGGAGGCGCTCAAGGACCTCGACGACTCCGGCATCGTGCGCATCGGGGCCGAGGTGCGGCCGGGCGACATCCTGGTCGGCAAGATCACGCCGAAGGGCGAGACCCAGCTCTCGCCCGAGGAGAAGCTGCTCAGGGCGATCTTCGGCGAGAAGGCCGGAGACGTCCGCGACAGCTCGCTCAAGGTGCCGCCCGGCGTCGGCGGGATCGTCATCAACGCCCGCGTGTTCTCGCGCAAGGGGACCGAGAAGGACGATCGCGCGCGGGACATCGAGGATCAGGAGCGGGCCAGGATCGAGCGGACGCGCGACGAGGAGATCAAGATCCTCCGCGACTCGTTCTTCCGCCGCATCCGCGAGCTCCTCCTCGGCAAGGAGGCGACGGGCAAGCTCGTCGACGACAAGGGCAAGGTGCTCTTCCAGAAGGGCGCCATCATCGACGAGCCCTCGCTCGCCGAGATCCCCCGCAAGTACTGGGGGGAGATCCCCGTCGACGACGCCGAGCGGGTCCAGCAGATCCTGCGCGACCTCGAGGAGCTCGTCCGCACGCGCGAGGAGCACTTCCGCGACAAGATCGATCGCCTCTCCAAGGGCGACGAGCTGCCGCCGGGCGTCATCAAGATGGTGAAGGTCTATATCGCCATCAAGCGCAAGCTCCAGGTCGGCGACAAGATGGCGGGCCGCCACGGCAACAAGGGTGTCATCAGCCGCATCCTCCCCGAGGAGGACA
The DNA here is from genome assembly GCF_052075895.1 of Sorangium sp. KYC3313. Taxonomy (NCBI): domain Bacteria; kingdom Pseudomonadati; phylum Myxococcota; order Polyangiales; family Polyangiaceae; genus Sorangium; species Sorangium sp. KYC3313. The sequence goes on along the minus strand of NZ_CP197255.1, from coordinate 12,187,743 downwards.
TGCCGTATCTGCAGGACGGCAGGCCGGTCGATCTCGTGCTGAACCCGCTCGGCGTGCCGAGCCGCATGAACGTCGGTCAGATCCTCGAGATCCACCTCGGGTGGGGCGCCTTCGAGCTCGGCAACCAGCTGACGCAGATGATCGAGCAGCAGCGGGCGAGCGCCGAGATCAAGGAGCACCTGAAGGCCATCTACGCGGGCGACGAGACGATGAACGGCTTCTTCGACAACCTCGACGACGGCGACGTCAAGCGCTTCGTCAAGACGGTCGATGAGGGCGTGTTCATGGGATCGCCGGTGTTCGACGGCGCGCACGAGTCGGACATCAAGGGCGCCCTCGATCTCGCAGGTCTCCCGACCTCGGGTCAGGCGATCCTCTTCGACGGGCGCACGGGCGACGCCTTCGATCAGAACGTCACGGTGGGCATCATGTACATGCTGAAGCTCCACCACCTGGTCGACGACAAGATCCACGCTCGCTCGATCGGGCCCTACTCGCTCGTCACGCAGCAGCCCCTCGGCGGCAAGGCGCAGTTCGGCGGGCAGCGGCTCGGCGAGATGGAGGTGTGGGCGATGGAGGCCTACGGCGCGGCCTACGCGCTGCAGGAGTTCCTCACCGTCAAGAGCGACGACGTGATGGGCCGCACCCGGATGTACGAGGCCATCGTGAAGGGGGATTACACCCTGGAGGCGGGGCTGCCGGAGAGCTTCAACGTGCTCATCAAGGAGCTCCAGTCGCTGTGCCTGAACGTCGAGCTGGTCGAGACGAGCGCAGGCGTGGAGGCGTCGGCCGCGGAGGAAGAGGAGTGATGCAGTTGGTCACGTCACGAGCGCCGCGCGCCTTCTCGGTGACGGCAGGGGAGGCGCGCCGCGCGGGCGGCGCGCTCCCGAAGGCTCAAACAGTGGGCGCGGACAGGTTCATCGGTTTCGTTTCTGTCTCCGGAGGTCTCCATGCGTGACATCTTCAGCTTCTTCGAGAAGCCCAAGGACCCGCTGTCGTTCAGCGCCATCCGCATCTCGCTCGCGAGCCCGGAGAAGATCCGCGAGTGGTCGCACGGCGAGGTGAAGAAGCCGGAGACCATCAACTACCGGACGTTCAAGCCGGAGCGCGATGGTCTGTTCTGCGCCAAGATCTTCGGGCCTGTGAAGGACTACGAGTGCAACTGCGGCAAGTACAAGCGCATGAAGCACCGTGGCATCGTGTGCGAGAAGTGCGGCGTCGAGGTCATCCAGTCGAAGGTCCGGCGCGAGCGGCTCGGGCACATCTCGCTGGCCACGCCGGTCGCCCACATCTGGTTCCTGAAGAGCCTGCCGTCGCGCATCGGCAACATGCTCGACATCACGCTCAAGGACCTGGAGAAGGTGCTTTATTGCGAGGCGTACATCGTCATCGATCCCAAGGAGACTGGCCTCATGCGGGGCGATCTCCTGAGCGAGGAGCGGTATCTGCAGCTCCTCGACGAGTACGGTGACGACAAGTTCAGCGCCGGCATGGGCGGCGAGGCGATCCTCGAGATGCTCAAGCAGGTCGACGTCCACGGCCTGGCGGAGCTGCTCAGGACGGAGATGCGCGCCGCGACCAGCGAGGCCAAGCGGAAGAAGCTCGCGAAGCGCCTCAAGGTCGTCGAGGCGTTCCGTGAGAGCGGCAACCGGCCCGAGTGGATGATGCTGACCGTGATCCCGGTGCTCCCGCCGGATCTGCGCCCGCTCGTCCCCCTGGACGGCGGCCGCTTCGCGACCAGCGATCTCAACGACCTCTACCGCCGCGTCATCAACCGCAACAACCGCCTGAAGCGGCTCCTCGAGCTGAACGCGCCGGAGATCATCATCCGGAACGAGCGCCGGATGCTGCAGGAGGCGGTCGACGCGCTGTTCGACAACGGCCGCCGCGGCAAGACGATCACCGGCCCGAACAAGCGCCCGCTCAAGTCGCTCTCCGACATGCTGAAGGGCAAGCAGGGCCGGTTCCGCCAGAACCTGCTCGGCAAGCGCGTCGACTACTCGGGCCGCTCCGTCATCGTCGTGGGCCCGACGCTGCGCCTGCACCAGTGCGGCCTGCCCAAGAAGATGGCGCTCGAGCTCTTCAAGCCGTTCATCTACAACAAGCTGGAAGAGCGCGGCTACGTCAACACCATCAAGAGCGCCAAGAAGATGGTGGAGAAGGAGCGCCCGGAGGTCTGGGACATCCTCGAGGAGGTCATCAGCGAGCACCCGGTGCTCCTGAACCGCGCCCCGACGCTCCACCGCCTCGGCATCCAGGCGTTCGAGCCCGTCCTCATCGAGGGCAAGGCGATCCAGCTGCACCCGCTGGTCTGCGCGGCGTTCAACGCCGACTTCGACGGCGACCAGATGGCGGTCCACGTGCCGCTGTCGGTCGAGGCGCAGATGGAGGCGCGCGTGCTCATGATGAGCACGAACAACATCCTCTCGCCCGCGAGCGGCAAGCCGATCATCAACCCGACGCAGGACATCGTGCTCGGGCTCTACTACGCGACCCGCGAGCGGAAGTTCGAGAAGGGGTCGTACCGCGCGGACACCCTCGCCTTCGGCGAGGACGGCGTGGCGCAGGGCTACCTGCGCGGCGTCTACGCCTCCCTCGAGGAGGTGCGGATGGCGTACGACAACGGCGAGGTCGCGCTGCACGCCGGCGTCCGCGTCCGCGTCCCGATCATCGACGACGAGGGCAACCCGCAGCTCGACGAGTTCGGCCACGTGAAGCGCCGCATCGTCGAGACGACGGTGGGCCGCGTCATCATCTCCGAGGTCCTCCCGAAGGGGGTCGCGTTCGAGTACGCGAACAAGACCCTCGACAAGAAGGCGCTCTCGGCGCTCATCGACGTCTGCTACCGCATCCACCGCAACAAGGAGACCGTCCTCCTCGCGGACCGGCTCCGCACGCTCGGCTTCGACCACGCGATGCGGGCGGGTATCTCGATCTGCATGGATCACATGGTGATCCCGCCGGCCAAGAAGGTGCTCCTCGGCGAGGCGCAGAAGGAGGTCGAGCGCGTCGTCGAGCAGTACCAGGAGGGGCTCATCACCGACGGCGAGCGGTACAACAAGATCGTCGATATCTGGGCGAGCATCGCCGACCAGGTCACGACCGAGATGATGGCCGGCATCGGCAAGGAGACGGTCGTCGACCACGAGACGGGCAAGGAGTCGATCGAGCCGAGCTTCAACCCGATCTACATCATGGCCGACTCCGGCGCGCGCGGCTCCACGCAGCAGATCCGGCAGCTGGCCGCGATGCGCGGCCTGATGGCCAAGCCGTCCGGCGAGATCATCGAGACGCCGATCACCGCGAACTTCCGCGAGGGTCTCAGCGTGCTCCAGTACTTCATCTCGACGCACGGCGCCCGGAAGGGGCTCGCCGACACGGCGCTCAAGACGGCGAACTCCGGGTACCTCACCCGGCGGCTCGTCGACGTGGCGCAGGACGCGGTCATCTCCGAGTTCGACTGCGGCACGCTCGACGGCATCCGCGTGGCGAAGCTCGAGGAGGCCGGCGAGGTCATCCAGCCGCTCGGCGACCGCATCCTCGGCCGCGTCGCGCTGGAGGACGTCGTCGACCCGCTCACCGGCGAGGTGCTCATCACGGCGAACACCGAGCTCGACGAGCAGGCGGTGCGGTCCATCGAGGACGCCGGCATCGAGGAGGTCGTCATCCGCTCGGTGCTCACGTGCCAGCTCCGCCGCGGGGTCTGCGCGCTGTGCTACGGGCGTGACCTCGCGCGCGGCTACCGGGTCAACATCGGCGAGGCGGTGGGCATCATCGCCGCCCAGTCGATCGGCGAGCCGGGCACGCAGCTCACGATGCGCACCTTCCACATCGGCGGCACCGCGGCGCGCGGCAAGATCGAGGCGAGCTACCTCGAGGCCCGCACCGAGGGCACCGTCCGCCTCCGCCGCGCGGTCGTCCAGAAGAAGAAGGACGGCACCATGGTGGTCATGAACCGCCACGGCGAGATCGTGGTGGTCGACGAGACGGGGCGCGAGCGCGAGCACAACCGCCTCGTCTACGGCGCCATCCTCAAGAAGGCCGACGGCGAGCGCACCAAGCCCGGCGAGCTGCTCGCCGAGTGGGACCAGTTCGCGACGCCGATCCTCACCGAGGTCTCCGGCGTGGTGAAGTTCGGCGACCTCATCGAGGGCGTCAGCGTGCAGGATCGCCTCGACGAGGTGACGGGCCTCTCGCGAAAGGTCGTCATCGAGTCGAAGGCGGCCGACGTCCGCCCGCGCATCTCGCTGAAGGACCCGGAGTCGGGCAAGACGCTGAAGCTCCCGAACAGCGAGCTCGAGGCGCGCTACCTGCTCCCTGTCGGCGCCCACATCGTCGCGCAGGAGGGGGATCTCATCGAGGCCGGCGAGGTCATCGCCAAGATCCCGCGCGACACGACGAAGGTGCAGGACATCACCGGCGGTCTGCCCCGCGTCGCCGAGCTGTTCGAGGCCCGAAAGCCGAAGGATCACGCGATCATCAGCGAGATCGACGGCGAGGTCACGTTCGGCAAGGACACGAAGGGCAAGCGGAAGGTCATCATCACGCCGTACTCGCCGGACGGGCACGCGCTCGGCGATCAGGCGCGCGAGTACCTGATCCCGAAGGGCAAGCACATCCAGGTGCAGCCGGGTGACCGGGTGCGCGCGGGCGACCCCCTCCAGGACGGCCCGCCGAACCCGCACGACATCCTCCGGGTGAAGGGCGAGAAGGAGCTCTCGGCCTGGCTCGTGAACGAGATCCAGCAGGTGTACCGGCTCCAGGGCGTCGGCATCAACGACAAGCACATCGAGGTCATCGTCCGGCAGATGCTCCGGCGGGTCCGGGTGCGCGAGGTCGGCGACACGAATTTCCTGGTGGACGAGCAGGTCGAGAAGCACATCTTCGAGAAGGAGAACGAGACCGTGCTCGAGCGCGGCGGCAAGCCCGCCATCGCCGAGGCGCTCCTCCTCGGCATCACCAAGGCCAGCCTGTCGACCGAGTCGTTCATCAGCGCCTCGTCGTTCCAGGAGACGACCAAGGTGCTCACCGAGGCCGCGATCAACGGCAAGACGGACGATCTCCGCGGTCTCAAGGAGAACGTCATCATGGGCCGCCTGATCCCGGCCGGGACGGGGCTGCCTGCCTACAAGCGCCTCCAGGTCGTGGTCGAGGGCGAGCCGGTGGCGCAAGCGCCGTACGTCGCCCCCCGGCCGCGTCCCGAGGAGACGCTCACGGCCGTGAACGAGGAGTAGCGGCTTGCAGGCGCGCCCAGGGCGGGATCCAACCCCGACCCCGGGCGCGCCGCCCATCTCGCGAAGCGCGCTCGCGGCGGCTCGGGAGGCGTTTTGCCCTTCGCCCCCGGCTCACCGGGCTGGCGAGCCGCGCCGGACGTGGCGCGCGCGCCTACCCGGAGCCAGTCTTCACTTCCACGTCGCAGCGTATCGGGTCGCGCGGGCATCGCCAGCCAACCGGCGTCGGCTGGAATGCTCACGGGGCTCGCGCGCCGCGCCGAGCTCTGCTCTCATTCCTCGAGCGCACCCCATGGCTGCATACGCCGCGAGCGGCTGGCCAGCTCTCCCCGCGTGCTCCCGTTCCGCGAGGGTTCTTGGGCGCGCCACCTCCAATTTCTGGGTAGAATCAGGGTTTCGATGGCTTCCGTTCAAGGATTGAACCAGCGGATTGCCGATCGCCTCGTCCTCGAGGGGCGCATCACCCCGGACGATCACCGTCGTGCGGTGGAGTACGCGATGCGTACGCGCGGCCGCATCGAGGACGTCATCATCGAGCTCGACATCGTCAACGAGGCCGAGCTCCTGAAGTTCATCGCGACCGTCCACAACACCCGCTTCGTCTCGACCGAGAAGCTCTCGAAGGCGATCATCGAGCCCCGCGTGCTCGCCAAGGTCTCGGCGATCACCGCGACGTTGCACGGCGTCTTCCCGGTGCTGCTCGACGATCGGAACACGACGCTCTCGGTCGCGACGGCGGATCCCGACAACGACGTCGCGCTGCACGAGATCCGGCTCGCCGCGGGCGTGCGGGACGTACGCGCCATCGTCGCCAGGCCGGCGGCGGTCCGCGCGGCCATCGCGTACCACTACCGGGGCGACACGACCGCGTTCAACTCGCTGCTGCGCCCGGTCAACTCGTTCGACGAGATCCTCTACACCAACAGCAATAACCCGTTCGAGCGCGCGTCGATGACGCACGAGCGCGCCTCGATCACGCACGAGCGCGCGTCGATGACGCACGTGCCGGCGGTGGTCCCGCAGCCGGCGCACGGGCAGACGATGCACGGGCAGACGATGCACGGGCTGCAGGCGCACGCGGCGCCCACGCAGGCGGCGCCGATGCACCCGCAGGCGATGCACGTGCAGCCGGCGCACGCGGCGCCCACGCAGGCGGCGCCGGTGCCTGCAGCGCTCGTCACGGCGCCGCAGGTGCCCGCGGTGATGCGGGCGCCCTCCGCACCGCCCCGCGTGGCCCCGGCCGGGCCCCCGCCCACGCCGGTGCCCCCATCGCCGCCCCCCCAGCAGCACGTCGCTCCCGCGCCGATCTCCGCGCCGGTCGCCGCGGCGCCGCCCCCGCCGCCGCCGCATCCGACGACGACCCACGCGTACGTCGAGACGCTCAACGTCCTCGTGAGCCTGCTCGAGAACGCGCGGCAAGACCTTCGAGGCCACTCCTCCACGGTCGCCCGCATCGTGCGCAAGCTCTGCGAGCGCATCGGCCTGCCGCCGACGACGGTCGCGAGCTACGTGGCCTCGGCCTACCTGCACGACCTCGGCAAGAACGGCCCGTACCACCTCACCGCGCTCAACGTGGCCGAGTACGAGGGGCACCGGCTCGCCGCGACGAAGAGCGTCGATCTTCCGGCGCACCTCATGGAGTCGGTGGGGCTGCCGCAGGAGGTCGTCTCGGCGATCAGCATGATGTACGAGCGCTACGACGGCAGCGGCTTCCCCGATGGCCTGTCCGGCAAGGAGATCCCGCTCGGCGCGCGCATCCTCGCGGTCGCGGACACCTACGCCGATCTCACGCAGAACCCGCGCAACCCGTACCGCAAGGCGCTCCGCCCGCCGGAGGCCTGCGACGTGCTCGCGCAGTACCGCGCCACCATCTTCGATCCGAACATCGTCGATCTCTTCCGCCAGGTCATGACGGGCGACGACATGCGCGCGAAGCTGCTCTCCGATCGGCACCAGGCGCTCATCGTCGACCCGGATCCCGAGGAGACGACGGTGCTCGAGCTGCGCCTGCTCGAGCAGGGCTTCGAGGTCTCGATCGCGCGCAACGTGGCGCAGGCGCGCCGCGAGCTCGAGACGAAGGACATCGAGGTGGTCGTCAGCGAGATCGACCTCGAGGAGCCCGACGCCGGCCTCGCGCTCCGCGCCGACGCGCTGAAGCTCGGCTTCGGCCGCGACAAGACGTGGGTCATCCTCACCGCGAAGACGGACCGGCAGACCGCCCAGCGCGCCTTCGATCTCGGCGTCGACGACTTCGTCTCGAAGCCGGCGTCGACCGACGTCATGGCCGCCAAGCTCCGCCAGCTCATCGAGCGGCGCTCCACGACCGCCGTCCCCCGCGGCGTGTCCGGCTCGCTCGCCGAGATGGGCCTGCCGGACATGATCCAGATCCTCTGGCACGGCCGGAAGACGTGCGCGCTCAAGATCCAGGCGAACTCCATGGCCGGCGAGATCCACTTCGCCGATGGGCAGGTCGTCCATGCGCTCTGGGCCGGCGCGCAGGGCGAGGACGCGTTCTACCGGATGCTCACGCTCCGGGAGGGCGACTTCCGCCTCGACCCGAGCTTCTCGCCCAGCACCCGCAGCATCACCGCGTCACCCGAGGCGCTGCTCCTCGAAGGGATGCGGCGCCTCGACGAAGGGACCTTGTCCTAGGCGCGCCGCGCTGGAGGCCCCTTGAAGAGCCCCGTCTGCATCGAGACCCCGCGGCTGCGCCTCTTCATCGCTCCCGTCGAGCTCGCTGGCCGCTACCTCGCCTATTTCGAGCGCAACCGCGACCACCTGGCGCGGTGGGATCCGCCGCGCCCCGAGGGCTTCTACACCGAGGCGTTCTGGCGCGAGCGCCTCCTCCGCGACCACGAGGACTTCGCCGCGGATCGCGCGCTCCGCCTCGCGCTGCAGTGGCGCGGCGCCCCCGGCGGCGAGGTGATCGGGGTCTGCAACTTCACGCAGTTCGTCCGCGGCGCCTTCCAGGCCGCGACCCTCGGCTACTCGCTCGACCAGCGCGCCGTGGGCTCGGGCCTGATGTTCGAGGCGATCGAGGCGGCGATCGCGTACATGTTCGACACGCTCGGCTTCCACCGGGTGATGGCGAACTACCTGCCGCACAACGAGCGCAGCGGCCGGCTGCTCCGGCGCCTCGGCTTCGCCGTCGAGGGGTATGCGCGCGACTACCTGTTCATCGACGGCGCCTGGCGCGATCACGTCCTGACCGCGCTGACCAACCCGAGGTCCGCGCCTCCGGGTGGGTCGCGAACGACGGGGGCAGCGCACCCCGTCCGCGGCGCCGGCCCCCGCCACGGTTGATCCGGCCGCTCCTGTGATCGCGCCGCTGCGCGGCGTCCTGGCCGCTCGCCCCTGCCGGGCGGCGACCAGACGGCAACCAGGCGAGAACGCTGAAGATTGCGGCTTCCCGGCCCGCGACCGCCGCGCGCCGCGTCTTGCCCCGCAGCGGGCGCCGCCCTAGCTTGTCCCGAGGCGTGGACCGCGGGTGCGGCCGCGACCCGGAGGCACATGTACGGTCCGCAAGGCAACGGTGGCGGCAGCGCACGCAGGCCAGCGCAGCGCTCGACGAAGGTCACGGTCCCCGAGATCCGCTCGCGCAAAGGGGTCTCGCCGATCGCGATGGTGACGGCCTACGACTTCACGATGGCGCGGCTGCTCGACGAGGGCGGCGCCGATCTGCTGCTCGTCGGCGACTCGCTGGGGATGGTCGTGCAGGGGCACACGACGACGCTCCCCGTGACGGTCGAGGAGATCTGTTACCACGGGCGCGCGGTGGCGCGTGGCGCGCGGCGGGCCCACGTCGTGGGCGACATGCCGTTCATGAGCTTCCAGCTCTCTCCGATGCACGCGCTCGAGAACGCCGGGCGCATGATGAAGGAGGGCAGCTTCGAGAGCATCAAGCTCGAGGGGGGCGAGGAGATCGCCGAGCACGTGCGCCGGATCGTCGCCGCGGGCATCCCGGTGATGGGCCACCTCGGGCTCACGCCGCAGTCGGTGCACGCGATGGGCGGCTTCAAGGTGCAGGGCAAGGGCGACGAGGCGGCCGAGCGCCTCATCGCCGACGCGCGCGTCCTCGACGAGGCGGGCGCCTACGCGATCGTGCTCGAGGCCATCCCGCCGGATCTCGCGCAGGAGGTGACCGCCGCGGTCTCCGTCCCGACGATCGGGATCGGCGCCGGGGCCGGCTGCGACGGGCAGGTGCTCGTCTGTTACGACCTGCTCGGGATGTTCCGCGAGCTGACGCCGAAGTTCGCGAAGCGCTTCGCCGAGGTCGGCGACCAGATCGTGGAGGCGACGCGCGCCTACGTGGACGAGGTGCAGTCGCGCTCGTTCCCCGCTGCAGAGCACAGCTTCAAGCCGAACGGGCCTCGCCGGGCCGCCAGCGTGCCCGCCGCGCCGGCCAAGACCGAGTTCGCGCCGGCCGACGAGATCCCCCCGCACTGGCAGACGCACTGAGCGCGGCAGCGCGGTGCGGCGCGGTCGGTTGACGCGACTCGACGCCGGCTGCTCCGCGCCGGCAGGCACGGGCAAGCGCGCCGGAGGGGGCCAGCCTCAGCTCGCCTGGCCTTCCGCCGGCTCCTGCCGCCCTCCGATGGCGCGCAGCAAGAGCTCGACCGCGAGCAACAGGAGCAGCAGCAGCGCGACGTAGGGCGACCCGTCGATGGATGCGGCCATGCCGCCCAGCTCGGCCGCGCGGGCGCTCTCGGCGACGCGCCGCGGGCGGAGGTCGATCTCGCGCTCCGGGACCGACACGACGCGCGTCGAGCGCTCGCCGTCCAGGGTGAGCTCGTAGAGGCCGGCGAGCGGCGGAGACACGCGCAGGCGCCGCTCGACCTCGGCGACGGGGAGCGCCTCGCGCGACCGCGAGCCCTGCGAGGCCCCGTCGCGGTCGACCCGCACGCGCTCGACCTTGACGTCGTGGTAGCCGTCGAACGTCCACAGCTCGCCCGCGGCGAGGCGCCGCGCGCCGCCGCGGGCGCGCGCGGCGCCGACGAAGCCGTCGAGCAACGACAGGAACGCGGGCCGCAGCGCGACGTCGCTCTCCTCCGTGCTGAGCGGCAGCGTCATGAACAGCACCACGCCGCGCCCGAGCGGGCGGCGCACGAGGAACGGGGCGCCGTCCGCCCACCGGGCGAGCACCTCGGCGCCCTCCGAGGCCTCCGCGCCCAGCGTCGCCCGGCCGCGCGGGGCGACGTCGGCGAGGCCGGGCGCGGACGGGCCGAGCCAGCCCGCCGTCGCCGGATCCACGCCGGGCACCGGGGAGGCCGACCAGCGGACGACGCCCGGGACCAGCGGTTCGAACCCGGCGCCGAGCGGCGCTGCGGCGGCGCGCTGGCCGAGCGTCAGCAGCGCGACGCCGCCGCGCTCGACCCACGCGGCGAGCGAGCGGCGCACCTCCGGCGTGAAGCCGGGCGCATCGTCGATGATGAGCCCCGCGTGCGCGGCCAGCTCGTCCGCGTGCTCCGGAACCGAGGGCAGCGGCCTGATCTGCGCTTCCAGGTCGAGCGCCGAGAGGGCTTGCTCGAGCGGCGGCGGGCCGCCCGTCTCGACGTGCGTGGTCGCGGGGTCGACCACGACCGCGATCGAGAGCGGGCCGCCGGCGGAGATGATCGGGGCGCGATCGTCCTCGGCGATCGCGTCGCCGCCGGTGAGCGCGGCGATCAGGATCTCGGGCGTCCCGGCCGGGAGGTCGATCGAGAGCTCCTCGGCACGCAGGGCCGGATCGAGCGCGACCTTGCCGAGCACGGCGTCGCCGGCGCGCACCTCGAGGGATCGCCCCGCCGCGGCGGAGGCGCCTGTCGCCGAGGCGCCTGCGGCGGCCGAGCCCGCGGCGGGCGGCGCGTCCGCGCCGCCGTCTCGCTGCGCGACGGCGACGTCGGGCCCGCGCGCCGCGGTCGACGCGGCGGTGCAGACGACGCGGACGCGCGCCTTCTGGCCGGCTCGATCGGCGCGCACGATCCCGCAGTCCTGGCCCGTCGCCTCGAGCTCCTGGAGCGGCACCCACGTGGCGATGTCGGGGGTGCCCGAGATGGGCGGGGCGCCGGGCGTGCCGTCCGCCAGGTCGCTGAGGAGCACGATGCGTTTGTCGCTCTGCGGCAGGCCACGGAGCAGATCGCGGGCGAGCGCGAGGGCGCCGTCGATGTCGGTGGCGCGGTCCGACGGCGCTACCGCGGCGAGCGCCTCGCCGACGGCGGCGAGGTTGGTGGTCGACGCGAGGGCGACGCGGGCCGGGGCGCCCGCGAGGACGAGCGCCGCGGCGTCGCCGGGAGCGAGGCCGCCGGCGAGCTCGCGCGCGGCCGTGAGCGCGCGCTCGAACCGCGAGGGCGCGTGCGAGGAATCGTTGATCGACCGCCCGTCGCGCGCGGCGCCCTCGGCGCCGTCCGGGCGCGCCCGCATGCTGAGCGAGTCGTCGACGACGATGGCGAGCGCGACCGACGCGCCGGCCCTGCGGCTGAGCGACAGGTGCGAGCAGCGCAGGAGCGGCGTCGCGCCGAGCACCGCGAGCGCGAGCACCGAGACGGCCCGGGTCGCGAAGAGGGCGCGGTCCTCGAGGAGGCTCCGGCGCCGGGCCGCCGGCGGCGTGGGCGGGACCAGGCGCGCCGGCGGGAACGGCCGCTCCTCGGCGCGGCGACGGCGCAGGAGGTGCGCGGCGACCGGCGCGCCGACGAGCAGCGCGACCAGCAGCGCGCCGAGCGTGACGAAGCTCATCGGCGCACCTCGGCGATCGCCTGCACGAGCGCGCGGACGACGTCGGTCGGAGGATCGGCGCTCGTCGCGCGGAGCAGGCGGCCGCCGCGCGACGCGAGCGCCCGCGACCAGGCCTCGGCCAGGGCGGCGAGGCGCGCCTGGTACTGCGCGCGGACCGCGCCCGCGTCGGCCTCCACGACCGCGCCGCCCTCCAGCGCGCGGAGGCGCACGTTGCCCTCGAAGTCGAGCGTCGCCTCGCTGGGATCGAGGACCTGGAGGGCGATCAGCGTGCGGCCGCCGGTGCTGAGCGACGTGAACGCCGAGAGCGCGCGATCGGCGCCCGACGGGGCCGCGCCGGATTCATGAGCGAGATCGATGAGATCCGAGATGAGCAGGACGACGGCGCCGCGGCGGGCCTTCTTCGCGATGGGCGCGAGCGCGCGCTCGACGGCGCCGGCGTCGCCGCTCCAGTCCTGGGCGGCGGAGGTGGCCTCGAGGGCGCCGACGATCCGCTCGAACGCCTCGCGCCCCGCCATCGCGGGCAGGCCGTGGGTGCCGGCGCCGCCGAGCCAGGCGAGCCCCACCGGGTCGCCGGTGGCGAGCGCGACGCGGGCCATGGCCGCGGCGATGAGCGCCGCGTAGGCCAGCTTGGCGCCGGGCGCGCGCCGGCCGCGGTACGACATCGAGGCGGTCGCGTCGACGCACAGCCACAGGGCGCGATCGGTCTCGGTCTCGAACTCGCGCACCATGAGGCGATCGTGGCGGAGCAGGGCGCGGCGATCGAAGAAGCGGAGATCGTCGCCGGGCACATAGGGCCGCTGGCCGCCGAACTCCACGCCCGCGCCCTTGCGGACGCTCCGGTGCATGCCGGCGTAGACGCCCTCGGCGACGGCGCGCGACTTGAGGCGGAGCGGGGCGAGCCCGCCCCAGTCGATGGGGAACGCGGCGAGCGAGGCGCGGTCGGAGGCGAGCGGCACGGTGTCGCTTCTTAGCCTGGATCCACCGGGCGATCACCTCGCGGCAGCGGCGCGTCGGCGCTGCGGGTGGACGCGCGGCTGCCGTGCGTCGGCGCTGCGGGGTGGACGCGCGGCAGCCGCGCGCCGGCGGCGCGCCGAGCCGCGCTCGGGGACGCTCCTCGGCTCCCTCCCTCGCGCGCCTTTCTCGTGGGCTTTCCCGTTCTTCCGGGGGCGAGGGCTTGCCGATGCGACGCCCGCCGCACATCAGCTCCGTGGAATGGCTGACGAGAAGAGGCCGGCGTCGCGCGCGTGGCTCGGGTACCTGCTGATCGCGATCGGGATCCTGGTCCTTTCCGGGATCGTCAGGTCACGAGGGCGCCCGTTCGTGCCGTACGACGAGGCGGTCGCCGAGGTGCGGCGCGGGGAGATCTCCGCTGCGATCGTGAAGCCCGACGAGATCGAGCTGATCCGCCGCGAGAGCCCGCAACGACCGGAGGAGCGCGTCCGCGTGACGCGGCTGCCCGGCGTCGAGGACGAGCCGCTCGTGAGGGCGCTGCTCGACAAGCAGGTCCGCATCGAGGCGAAGAGCCCCCAGACGTCGGTGTGGGTGCAGGTGGCGATCTGGATGTTGCCGCTCCTCCTCATCAATGTGGCGTTCTTCATGATGCTGCGGCGGGCGGGGCAGGGGGCCGGCGGGCCGCTCGGGTTCCTGCGCAGCAAGGCGAAGATCTACGATCGATCCAGGCAGGATCCGGTGCGCTTCTCGGACGTGGCCGGCGTCGACGAGGCCAAGGACGAGCTCGTCGAGGTCGTCGACTTCCTCAAGGAGCCCTCGAGGTACCGCTCGCTGGGCGGGCGGATCCCGCGCGGCCTCCTGCTCATCGGGCCGCCAGGCACCGGCAAGACGCTGCTCGCGCGGGCGGTGGCGGGCGAGGCGAACGTGCCGTTCTTCTCGCTGAACGCGAGCGAGTTCGTCGAGATGTTCGTGGGGCTCGGGGCCGCGCGGGTCCGCGAGCTCTTCGAGGAGGCGCGCAAGAGCGCGCCCAGCATCGTGTTCATCGACGAGATCGACGCCGTGGGCAGGACCCGGGGCGGCCTCGGCGCCCTCGCGACCCACGACGAGCGAGAGCAGACGCTCCACCAGCTCCTCGCCGAGCTCGACGGCTTCGACGCGCGCACCACCGTGATCCTGATGGCCGCCACCAACCGCCCCGAGGTGCTCGATCCGGCGCTCCTGCGGCCCGGGCGCTTCGATCGCCAGGTCATCGTGGATCGGCCCGATCTGCGGGGCCGCGAGGCGATCCTCGCCGTCCACGCGCGGCGGGTGCCGCTCGCGAGCGACGTCGATCTCGGGCTCGTGGCGCGCCGCACGCCGGGCATGGTCGGCGCCGATCTCGCGAAGATCGTCAACGAGGCCGCGCTGTCCGGGGCGCGGCGCGGCGCGAGGGAGATCGGACAGGCCGATTTCGACGAGGCGCTCGATCGCTCGCAGCTCGGGCTCCGGCGCCGCGGGCAGATCATGACCGCGGAGGAGCGGCGGCGCGTGGCCTACCACGAGGCCGGGCACGCCCTCGTCGCGCTCGCGCTGCCGGCCGCCGATCCGGTGGAGCGGGTGTCCATCGTGGCCCGCACGATCGGCGCGCTCGGCGTCACGATCCAGGTGCCCCGCGACGAGCGCCAGCTGGTCACCGAGCAGGAGATCGAGTCGCGCGTCACGGTGATGCTCGGGGGCAGGGCGGCGGAGGAGCTCGCGCTGGGGCAGGTGTCGAGCGGCGCGCACGACGATCTCGGGCGCGCGACGGCGCTCGTCCGCGAGATGGTGACCCGCCTCGGGATGAGCCGGCGCCTCGGGCTGGCCGCGCTCGCGCGCACCGTCGGCGCGCCGATGCTCGGCGTGCTCCAGGAGGAGCGCACGTGCAGCGAGGAGACCGCCCGCGAGGTCGACGAGGAGGTGAGGGAGCGGCTCGGCGAGATGTACCTGAAGGCCAAGCAGCTGCTCGTCGATCGCCGCGAGGGCCTCGAGGCGGTCGCGGAGGCGCTCGTGCTCAAGGAGACGCTGCGCGGCGAGGAGCTGCAGGAGATCGCGGCCGTGTCGACGCGGCGGAAGATCGCCGTGGGCCCGCCGAGCGCGGCGTGAGCCTCAGGCCGCGCGCCGCCGGCGCCTGAGGCCGCCCGCGAGCGCGGCGAGCGACAGGCCGGCGGCCGCCCAGGGCCGGCCGCCGGCGCTGCCGCGCGGCGCGCCCCCGGACGCGCGGCAGGCGCAGCCGCCGTCCTCCTCCGCGAGCTCGCCGCCGCCTGCCGGGGCCTCCGGCTCGCTGACGCCGATCCCTCGCACCGCGATCCTCTGCACGGGCCGGTCGGGGTCGTTGGACTCGACGAGGACGGTCGCCGCGAACTCGCCGCTGGCCTTCGGCGCGAAGCGGATCGCGAGGTCGATCTCCGTTTCCGGGTCGATCCCGAGCGCCGCGTCCGCGAGCTCGAAGCTCTCCGCGTCGTCGGTCGTCAC
Organism: Sorangium sp. KYC3313; assembly: GCF_052075895.1. Lineage (NCBI taxonomy): Bacteria > Pseudomonadati > Myxococcota > Polyangiales > Polyangiaceae > Sorangium > Sorangium sp. KYC3313. The sequence goes on along the minus strand of NZ_CP197255.1, from coordinate 12,172,360 downwards.
GACGGCATCGAGCAGCGCCTCTCCCGCGTTCGAGAGCCGGACGAGCTCCACGTTGGCCTGCCCCACCTCCACGGCGCCGAAATCGATCTCCTGCTTGTCCAGCGCGAGGTCCGGGAGCGGCACATGGACGCGCTCGCTCTCGAAGACCCATTCGCGCTCGGTGAGCGGAAAGGCGAGCGGGATGTCGGCGAGCGGGATCGACCACGAGCGGCCCAGCAGGCTGACGCTGAACGCGGGGACGAGGTGGAGCGTGCCGTCGTACCGCACCGAGCCCTCCGGACGAACGTTGAGCTCGACCGACGGGCCTCCCAGGTAGTCCACGGAGGAGGCTCCGCCTTCGGAGGTGACGTCGCCTCCGCTCACCGTCGCCTGATCGAGCGTCTCGATGGCCACGCGATGGGTCGTGTAGCGGGCCGCGACGTCCATCGCGATGTCGAGCTCGAACCTCCCGTCGATGCCGGGGATCGAGCCGCCGATGAGGTCGCCGAGCGACACGGACGCAACGCGCTGCAGCGCGGTGGAGCTCTCCAGCGTGATGCCCGGCTCCCAGCCCCAGGCGTCGAACTGCTCTCGGGCGTGCACCCGGAAATCGATCTGGGGCACATAGGGGATATCACCCGTCCAGTCGAAGTCCTGGCCCAGGACGGAAACGCTGATGCGTCCCTGTGCGCTGACATCGAGTCCGATATCGCAGCTGAACACGCCTCCTTCCGGGGCGCCTGGCGCCTTGAGCGCGAGCGCCTCTGGCCACGACGCCTCGAGCGCTCCGCTCAACGAGATCTGGGTGTCGGCGTAGACCGCCGCCCCGAGGCTGACTTGGAGCGGTGAGCCCGGCGGGACCCAGCCTGTATCGAAGTCGAGCCCGAGCGGGATGGCGTCTTTGCGCTGGAACGTGAGCGGTCCCCGCGCGCACTGGAGCGGGTCGTCCGCGCACGGCACGGCGAGCGAGTCGTACGCCGAAGCGGCCGCGGGGGCGAAGAGGGCGAGCGCGGCGGCGGCGCAGGGGAGAGCGCGCCGCCGCCGGGGCCGAGCAGAGCGGAGAGCCGCGAGGGCTGCGCCGCCGGACAGCAAGGAACGCATGAGAACGATTACCACGATCCTCGCGCTCCACGCCATAGCCGCAGCCCCCGATGGCGGCGCGCCAGGCACGTCCCAGCTGCGTTTCAGCTGCGTTCCAGCGCGTCCTAGCGCGCCCCGAACAGCGTGCCGACCACGATGCCCGCGGCCGCGCAGAGAATGGCCACCACGGTCCAGAGGATGAGCTCACGCGATGCGCCGCCCGCCGTCGGAGCAGGGCCAGCGGGCGTCTCGCGGACCACCGCGGCCGTGCGTTCGGGCAGCGCCCTGCGCACCGCGCTCTCCCTGGGCGTCACCGGCTTGTCGACGTGGCCGACGCCCGAGACGGAAGCACCGTCCTGGACGGGCGCGGCGTAATCCAGGCCGGTCCGCTCGAGCGCGAGATCGGTGATCGAGACGGCGTCCGCGAGGCTCGCGGGGGTGTGGTGCACGACGCGCCGTTCTTCTCGGCAGGCGCGCAGGGCGTCGGCGAACGCCCTGGCGCTCGGGTGCCGCTCGGAAGGGCTCTTGGCGAGGGCCCTCAGGATGACGGCCTCCAGGCCGGCCGAGATGAGCCCGGAGCGCTCGCTGGCGCGCGGCGGCAGCGGCTGCTCGGCGATCTGCGCCGTCATCACGGCGATGGGCGTCCGCTTGTTGAACGGCACGGCGCCGACCGCCATCTCGTAGAGGATGCAGCCGAGCGCGTAGATGTCGCTGCGCGGGTCGACGTCCTCCCCGCGCACCTGCTCAGGCGCCATGTACTCCGGCGTCCCGAAGATCATGTCTTTCTCGGTGAGCCCGGTCGTCTGCTGCTCGCCGTGCACCACCTTCGCGAGCCCGAAATCGACCACCCGGACGCGGCCCGCGAAGGGTGACGGCGCGGCGCCCGCGCGCCCGTCCGGGCGCTCGATGAGCACGTTGGCCGGCTTGAGATCGCGGTGCACCACGCCCGCCGCGTGCGCCGTCTCCAGCGCGGCGCAGATCTGCAGGGCGATCTCGATCGCCAGGTCGATCTCGATCGGCGCGTGGTCCCGCAGGAGCTCCTCGAGCGAGCTGCCGTCGATGTGCTCCAGCGCGATCACGAGGAGCCCGCCCTCCTCGACGAAGTCGAGCATCCGGACGACGTGAGGGCCCTCGACGCGCTCCAGGATGGCGGCCTCCCGGTGATAGCGCCTGAAGATCTGGGGCGTGCCCGAGAGGTGCCTGTGGATCACCTTCAGCGCGACGCGCTGGCCGTCCTCGTCGCGGGTGGCGCGGTAGACGACGCCGGAGGCCCCCTCGCCGATGACGGACTCGACGGTGTACCGCGATGCGACGCCGTGCCCGGCGGGCAGGCGATCGGGCGCGGGCTGCAGCGAGGTCACCGCCCACCGCCCGCGTCCGCCGGGATCGGCGGCGCGGGATCCGGCGAAGGCGCCCTGAGGTGCAGCTCCGTCGACGAGGTGCAGGCGCGCACGATCTTCGGGCTGAGCTCGATGGGATCGAGCCGCGCGGCGGGGTCGGCCTCGCGCCACGCGGCGCACGCGGTCTCGGCGAGCCCTGTGGCGTCGAGCGCGACGTAGGCCTCGAGCAGGTGCCGCTGCACCGTGGCGATCTGCACCCGGGCGAGATCGCCGTAGCCGAGCAGGCGGCTCGCCCGCGCCACGGCGTCGATGTAGCGGCCGCTCCGCACGTCGCCGGCGAGCTGCGGCAGCTCGGCGTCGACCCGGCGCTGGGCGTCGCGCGCGCGGCCGGCCCCCTCGGAGCGCACCAGCGCGCCGGAGCTCGCGGCCTCGGCCTTGCCCTCGGCCGTGAGCGGCAGATCCGTGAGCGGGACGAGGATCACCATGCCGCGGCGCAGCGGGTCCTGCTTGAGGTGGTTGTACTTGTCGAGCATCCACGCCTGGTCCCGCTTGCCCAGGAAGCGATAGGCGATGGTGAGCAGGGTGTCGTGCTGGCCGACGACGTACCGCAGGTTGTACGGCACGATGATCTCCTGCCCGTCGGTCGGCTCGAGCCAGGGCCACGTGTCGTTCGAGATCGCGAGGACGTCGCTCCGGTCGGCGGTGCCGAGCAGCCGCTCCGCGAGGATCGCCCAGGTCTCGCCCGCGGTGACGCGGTGGTGGCCGAGCGCGGGCACCTCCAGCCGCAGGCCGGGCATGATCGGCACGCCGGCGCCCGCGTCGAGCGCGTTGGCGGCGACGAGCACCTGCTCCATCTGCACGCGTCCGTAGGTGCGCTCCGCGATCTGCGCGAGGGTCTCGCCCTTGCGGACGACGTGCGGGAACGCCGCCGCGGCGCTGCCGACCAGCGTCGTCGCCGCGAGGGCGCCCACGGAAAACCAAGCTCGCCGAGGCATCACGCCGCCGAGGGTACCAGGGGATCGCGCGCCGTGGGACGCCGCGCGACCGCTCGCGCGGCGGCGCGCGGGGAACGTTTGCCACGATTTCGTCGCGCCCGTGGTTTCGTGCCAGAGTGCGCGCGACGCATGAAAGACATGACGACGTCCGGCAGGATCCCGACGTGGCTCTCGCGGCGCTCGCCTGCGGCGGCGCGGCTCCTCACGGCCGGCCTGCTCGGGCTGGCGACGCCGGGCTGCCTCGTCCGGCAGGGGCTGTACGACGAGGCGCGCGCGGAGATCCAGAGAGAGCGCGAGGCGGGTGACAAGGCGCGGGCCGAGGTCCAGAGCGCCCGCGCCGAGGCCCAGAGCGCCCGCGCCGAGGCCGCGCAGCGGTCCGCGCAGGCCGCCGTCATCGAGGAGGAGCTGGCGCGCCTTTCGGACGACCTCCGGGCGCGCGATCTCAGGCTGTCCGAGGCGACGACGGCCGAGGCGGGGCTCGCGCGGCGGCTCGACGAGCTCGCCGCCATGAACGAGGAGCTGTCCGCGCGGCTCCGGAGCGCCGGGCAGAGCGTGGGGCAGCTCGCCGGGGAGCGGGGCAGCCTGTCGGCGGAGCTCGCGGAGACGCGGGCCAAGCTCGACGATCTGCGCCGGAAGCAGGCCGCAGCGGAGGCGCGGGCGGCCGGGATCCGCGACGCCGTGGAGCGGCTGAAGGGCGCGGCCTTCGCGGGGAAGGTCCGTGTCGGGCTCCGCGGCGGGCAGCTCGTCATCGAGGTGCCGAGCGACGCGCTGTTCAACGGCGCGAGGGCCGAGCTCACGCAGGGAGGGCGGGCGGCGCTGGACGAGATCGCCGGCGTGCTCCGGACGATGCCGGCCTTTCGCTTTCAGGTCGCCGCGCACACGGACAACGACCGGAAGGCGATGAAGAGCGCGAGGTTTTCGTCGAGCTGGGATCTCTCGGCGGCGAGGGCAACGGCGGTGGTCAAGCGGCTCGTCGAGCGCGGGATGTCGCCGCGGAGCCTGTCGACGGTCGGCTATGGCGAGTTCAGCCCGGTCGGGCCGAACGACACGGCGGCAGGGCGGGCGAGGAACCGGCGGATCGAGATCGCGCTGGTGGCGGAGCAGGAGCATCCGACCGGCGCGGACGCGGAGGCCGGCGGCCGGTAACGCGCGTGTGGTGGCGGCCGTTCATGCGTAGGTCAGGAGCGTGACGCCGAGGATCTCGGCGGCGAGGGAAGATCGGTTTCTGAAGAGGTCCACGAGGACCTCGTGGCGCATCGCCGGAGCGCGCACGCCGCGAGGATGCACAGCGCCGGCGTCACGACCATGTGATACCGGTCCTCGCCGAAGAACACGGCGTGCGTCAGCGCCACCGACGCGACCGCGAACGCCAGGTAGCCGACGACACCCCCGTTCGCGGGCCGGCCCGGCAGCGGCAGCGCGGCGATCAGCGGGATCGCCACCGCGAGCGGCCAGAACGCGTGCCCGTCGCCGAGCACCCCGAGCGCGACCAGCCCGAGCACCGCCGCGAGCGCGAGGAGCTGCGCGACGAGCTCCCGCCGCGGCCTCCGCCGCGGCATCGCCACGACCCCGAGCGCCGCGGTGGACAGCAGGGCGAGGTGCGACGCCGTGAGCACGCGGCGCCCCGCCGCGCGCCGCTCCTCGGGCCACGCCGCAGGGTTCGCCTCGCCGAGATAGCCGATCGGGAACGACTCGTGATCGAAGGTGAAGCCCAGCTTCCTCGGGATCAGGGCCAGCCAGCGACCGGGGTCCTCCTTGATCCACTGAAGCCCCGCGGCCATCCAGCAGCGGTCCTGCGCCACCTGGCCGCGCGCGATCGGGCAGCCGTCGCCCGCGCGCAGCGTCTCGAAGCGGCCCGTCGCGCGCGGGAACGCGCCGATGGCGAGGTTCCAGCCGCCGTTCGTCGAGACGAGCGCGCAGCCGTCCATCACGCGGCAGTTGCGGATCGTCCACGGCGCCACCACCGCGAGGGCCGTCGCGGCCGCGAGCGCCGCCGCGAGCGCGCCGCGCTTCCACGCGGCCGCCCCTCCAGCCGCCGTCGCCGCCGTTCCTCCGGGCGCGGACGCCGCCGGGCCGCGCATGGCCAGCAGCGCGAGCGCCGGCGCGCAGAGCAGGCTCTGCGGTCGTACCAGCGCCGAGAGCCCGAGCGCCACGCCCGCGAGGACCGCGCCGCGGGCCGGGCGACCGCGCGCGGCGTCGCGCGCGAGCAGCCACGGCGCCGTCACCAGGCCGAGCGCCGCGAGCGGCTCCGTCATGACGAGCGCCGCATAGACGATGAGCCCCGGCGAGAGCGCCGCGAGGAGCGCCGCCACGCGGGCGCGCGCCGGCGTGGTCGCGTACCGGGCGAGGCGATGGACCACGACGACGAGCAGCGCGCCGGTCACCGCGTTCGCGACGGTCGCCGCGTGCGGCCCGGCGCCGAACAGCCGGTAGACGAGGGCGAGGAACCCGCTGTAGCCGACCGGATAATGGCACCACGGGTGCCAGACCGCCTGGCCCCCGACGATGAGATCGTCCGAGTAGCCGAGCCCGGCGGCGATGCGGCGCGCGCCGAAATCGTAGTAATGGCCGTCCCACACGGGCTCGCGCGCCCACGCGATCGCCACGTAGAGCCGCGGCAGCAGCGCGAGCGCGAACGCGAGCGCCGAGAACGCGAGATCCCCGCCGGCGCGTGCTGATGTGCCGCACGTGCCGCGCCCGTCGCGCCCGCCTCCGATCCGCGCCGCCCCGTCGCTTCCGCGCGACGCCTCAGCCATGCGGCTTGGCGCGCGAGCCCGCGGAGATCTCGCGCAGGCGACGCATGTAGGTCTTCGCCACCTGCGCCGGATCGAGCCGCAGGTACTTGGCAATTTCCTGAACGAATCCCTGTACGTAGACGGTCGCGGGCAGGTCGCCTATCGCCTCGTTCTCGATCGCCTGGAGGTGCGCCAGCGAGATCTTGGTCCGCTGCGAGATGTCGGTGAGCTCGACCCCCTGCGACTCGCGCACCTTGCGGAGCAGCGCGCCGCTGAACTGCGTCTCGGCGTTGATCTCGCGCGCGAGCTCGGCCTGGAGCATGGCGAGCTCGGCCGCGGCGGCGGCGTTCTCGGCGCGCACCGGGCCGAGCTGCGTGCGCGGATCGTCCGGGTAGGTCGAGAGATCGTACGCGCGGCGGCGCACCGGATCGAGGAGGGTGTCGTGCGCCTCCTCGATGCGCGCCTGCTCCTTCTGGAGCACCGCGGGGCTCAGCACGCTGACCACGGGCAGGCTCCCCTCCCGGTAGGTGTCGCGCTGGCGCTTGTAGGCGCGCCGGATCTCGTCGTCGGCGGCCGTCCGCGCGAGGCCGAGCGCCTCGTAGAGCGTCGGCGGCGCGGCGCTCTTCGAGGCGGCGGCGAGGGCGCGCGCGTGCGCCTCGGCCGGGCGGGAGTCGCGCGCGGCGAGCAGCGCGAGGATGCGCCGGGCCACGCGCTCGAGGTTGCGCGCGCTCTTCGACGTCGGGCTGTCGATGAGGAGCGGCTGGCGCCGGCGCGCGGTCAGCCACACCGCGTCGTCGTGCTCGATGTGCCCGAGGTAGTCGAGGGAGATGCCGAGGAAGCGCTCCGAGACGGCGCTCATCGCGGGGCCGAGCTCCAGATCCGAGCGGTGCCGGGTCTGGCTGACCACGAGGTGCGGCTTCACCCGCGGCAGCTGCGCGGCCGCGAGCGACGCGACCCCCTCGTCGAACCGCTTCACCTCCATGATGAAGTCGCGCGGCGTCGCGAGCGCCGGCAGCGACGCGGCCACCTTCTCCACGAGCCGGATCTTGAAGCGCTCCTTCATGAGCGCCCGGCGCAAGGTGCGCTGGTAGAGCGCGCGGCAGAAGCGGTAGGAGTGCTCGACCGCGAGCGGCTCGGGCGTTGTGGCGCAGATGCCGACGTCGGCGTGCAGGAAGAGGTCGAGCGTCGAGGAGCCGGTCGCCGCGCCGAGGCTGACGATCACGTAGTCGACGTCGAGCTCCTGGATCATCTTCATCCAGTAGGCGGCGCGGCTCGGCCGGAGCGGCGTGGCCGTCATCGGGTCGTACGCTGTCGGGACGAGCCGGAGCCCGGGCACCGTGGTCGCGATCGGCTCGGCCTTGCCCTCCTCGATGTCCTCGCGCGTGACGAGCGGCGGCGCCTCGATCCCCAGCGCGGCGTGCAGCCCCGGGCTGTAAGCGTCGGTGTCGATGATGATCACGTCGCGCCCGAGCTGCGCGAAGTACACCCCCAGGTTGACCGCGAGCGTCGCCTTGCCGACGCCCCCGCGGCCGCCTCCCACGGCGATCAGGCGGCGGGATCGCGAGCGGGAGAACGAGGTGATCTCGCCCGGCAGGGGGAGATCGTCGTCCGCCGAGCCGGGCGGGAGCGTCGAATAGCGCGGCGGAGGGTAGGACTCACCGGAGCTGGACAAGGTTCCTCTTCGTGCTCTTCGTGCGGCGCGCGGTAGTGCGCGGGCGGGGTGGTGCGGCGGCGAGCGGATGCGAGCGGCTCGCGGCGCGAGTCCCTCCTAGCACGCGCCGCGCGCGGCCATGAGCGCCGCCGTCGCCGGGGCTACGCGCCGGCGCCGAGGGCTCCGCGCCGGCGACGAGGGCCGCGCGGTCTGCCGCCCCGCCAGCCGCGGCTCCCGCCGCGCGAGCCGCCTCGACGCGCCCAGGCCGCTGGGCTAGTCGCTCCCCGTGGCTACCGTCCGACCTTTCCGCGCTTACCGACCCCCCCAGGCCCAGGTGGCTCGCGTCGCGAGCCCGCCGTACGACGTCATCTCGACCGCCGAGGCGCGCGTCCTCGCGGCGGGAGGCCTGCACAGCTTCCTCCGCGTCTCCCGCCCCGAGATCGACCTGCCCGAGGGGACGGACGAGCACGACGACGCCGTCTACGCCCGCGGCGCGCAGAACCTCGCCGATCTCATCGCGAGCGGCGACCTCGCGCAGGACCCGGAGCCGCACCTCTACCTCTACGCCCAGAGGATGGGTGATCACCGGCAGATCGGCGTCGTCGGCTGCGCCTCGGTCGCCGAGTACGAGCAGGACGTCATCAAGAAGCACGAGAAGACGCGCCCCGACAAGGAGGACGACCGCACCCGCCACATCGAGGAGCTCGGCGCCCACGACGAGCCGGTGTTCCTCACGTACCGCGCCGACGCAGGCATCGACCGCGCCGTCGCGGACGCCTTGCAGTCGCCGCCCATCTACGATTTCACGACCGCGGACGGCGTCGGGCACAAGCTCTGGGTCCTCGGCCGCGCGGCGACCGCCGATCTCGAGGAGCGCTTCCAGGCGATCCCGACGCTCTACGTCGCCGATGGCCACCACCGCAGCGCCGCGGCGGCGCGCGTCCACAGGAAGCTGCGCGGCGACGGCGGCGAGCACGACGTCTTCCTGGCCGTGGTCTTCCCGCACGACCAGATGAACATCATGCCCTACAACCGCGTCGTGCGGGACCTCGCCGGCCGCAGCGCGGAGGCGCTGCTCGCGGCCCTCGGCGAGCGGCTCGACGTCGCGCCGGCGAGGGACGGCGCGGCCGCCACCCCGGCCGAGCCGCGGACCTTCGGGCTCTACCTTGGCGGCCGCTGGTACACCGCCAGGGTCCGCCCGGGGTCGTTCGACGCGAAGGACCCGGTGGCCTCGCTCGACTGCTCCATCTGCCAGGACCAGATCCTCGGCCCGATCTTCGGCGTCAGCGACCCCCGCCGGGACAAGCACGTCGATTTCGTCGGCGGCATCCGCGGCGTCGCCGAGCTCGAGCGACGCGTCGACTCGGGCGCGTTCACGATGGCGATCCACCTCTATCCCACGCAGATCGACGAGCTCTTCGCGGTGAGCGACGCGGGGCTGCTCATGCCGCCGAAGAGCACGTGGTTCGAGCCGAAGCTCCGCAGCGGGCTCTTCATTCATACGTTCTGACGAGCGCGCCGCGCCGGGGGTAGACTGCGCCCCATGGCGGACATCAAGCGTGTATCCCCCCAGCAGGCCAAGAAGCTCATCGACGAGGAGGGGTATCTCTACCTCGACGTCCGGAGCGAGCCCGAGTATGCGGCCGGGCACCCGAGCGGCGCGCACAACGTGCCGCTCATGCACGCCGGCGCCGGCGGCATGAAGCAGAACCCCGATTTCCTCGATGTGGTCCGCGCCCTCTATCCCAGCGACGCGAAGATCATCGTGGGCTGCAAGTCCGGACAGCGCTCGATGCGCGCGGCCGAGGCCATGGTGTCGGCCGGCTACACGGCCGTCATCGAGCAACGCGCCGGCTTCGAGGGGCCGCGCGACGCGTTCGGCGCGATCACCGAGCCGGGGTGGGGGCCGGCCGGGCTGCCCGTCGAGACGGCCACGCCCGGCGGCTCCTACGCCGAGCTCCGCAAGAGCGCTGGCAGGTAATACGTCCGGCGCGCACGGCTCGCACCGCGGCGCCGAGCGTGTCGTCGCGGCGTCGATCGCGTTGCCGGAGACCGCTCGCTCCGCTAGGAATCCGCGTGCTCCACGGTGCGCGTGTCGCGGTGGTCATCCCCGCGCGGGACGAAGCGCGATGGATCTCCGAGGCGGCGGCGTCGGTCCCCGCCTTTGTCGACCACGTGATCGTCGTGGACGACGCCAGTCGAGATGGCACGGCCGAGATGGCGCGCGCGGTCGGGGACGAGCGCCTCGAGGTGCTCGTCCACCCGGAGTGCCGCGGCGTCGGCGCGGCGATCGTCGCTGGCTACCGGCGCGCTCGCGCCCTCGGCGCCTCGGCCGTCGCGGTCATGGCCGGCGACGGGCAGATGGATCCGCGCGATCTCCCGCGCGTCGTCGCCCCGATCGCCTCGGGCGAAGCCGACTACGTGAAGGGCGATCGGCTGCGCCACCCCGACGTGTGGCGCGTCATGCCGCTCCAGCGGCTCGCCGCGACGGCGGCGCTCGCCGCGCTCACCCGCCGCGCGGCGGGGCTCGACGCCCTCTCCGACAGCCAGTGCGGGTACACCGCCATCTCGGCCCGCGCGATCGACGCGCTCGACCTCGACGGCCTCTGGCCCCGCTACGGCTATCCGAACGACTTGCTCGCCGCCCTCGCGGCTCGCCGGCTCCGCGTCTGCGAGGTCAGCGTGCGTCCCGTCTACCGCGGTGAGGCGAGCGGCCTGCGCGCGCGCCACGTGCTCACCATTCTTTTCCTGATTGCCAGGAACGCCATAAGGCACTCCCTGAGCTGATCAGGAAAATCGCAGAACGCCCGCGCGCGGACGGAACGTGTGAGTGGGAGTCGAGCGAATCGACACGAGCCGCTGCGCAAAACGGTCGACAACTCGCTCGTTGGTCTCATAGCAAAGCTGCCTGGCGACCTGACTCATCAACTTGGCGCGGAGAGGCCCCAGAGGCGCGAACCCCGCAGCCATGCTTCAACAAGGGGGGTGACGGACGTGGCCATCAGCCGAGCCGCCTGGGCTAGAATCTGGAATCCGGGGAGGTCGCGGACTCTGTCGTTCACCCCTCGGGTCGTGGCCTATGCATTCGGCATCGAGCTGCCGTACAGCCTGCTTGTCCCGGTCGCTCACCTGCGCCTCCTCGGCGTCGTGGACTCGGCAGTCCAGGCGCGGCTGCTCGGGCTGATCGGGCTCATGTACCTCGTCAAGACCGGGGGGCTGATCGCGCTGCTCGTCCACATGCTGCGCCCGATCGAGCGCCTGCGGCAGTACGCCGTGGCCCATCGCCTCCAGAGCGGCGCGGGCGTCGAGGACACGAGCAGCGGCGGCGCTGCGCCCCCGGAGGAGGTCGTCCTCGCCGCGGCGAACGCCGCCTACGACACCCCGCTCGCGTTCGCGACGGTCTGGGCCGTGTCGTGGGGGCTCCTGTACCTGCCGGTCACGATGGCGCTCTACCTCATCGCGCCGGACCAGAGCCCCCTCGGCGTCCAGCGCGGCGTCGCGCTGGCCCTGTTCGCGCTGGCCCTGTTCGCGGCCGCGCTGCCGCTCGCCTACAGCATCCTCGGCCGCCTGCTCGCCCCCGCCGCCGGCGTGATCTCGCTCATCGCGCGCGAGCGCGGCCTCTCCATGCCCGGCAAGGGGTACTCGCTCGCCGTCCGCCTCGTGATCCTCGGCGCCTGCCTCGCCATCGCGCCGACGAGCTGGATGGCGGCGATGGTGCTCGGCGAGACGGCGGGGCCGGCCAAGCCCGGCCTGAAGCTCACCCTGGCGATCTTCTCGATGGTCGCGGTCACCTGGGCGCCCGTCTGCGCGGGCTTCCTCGCCGGCGCCCTCGCGGGCCCGCTCCAGCAGGTCGCCGCGGTCATCCAGAAGATCGTCCAGCGCGGCGAGGTCGACCGGCTGGAGCGGATCCCGATCTATTTCAAGGACGAGATCGGCGCGCTGGCGGGCGGCGTCAACGCGATGGTCGATCGCCTGGAGGAGTCGTCCCGGCGCACGAGGAGCTACCTGGCGGAGCGCGAGCGCCTGCTGCAGGACGCGGCGCAGCGCGCGGCGCAGCTCGGGGCCGTGCTGGACAACCTCGTCGAGGGGGTGTTCGCGTGCGACCGCCAGGGCCGGCTGACGATGATCAACGCCTCGGGGCTCAGGCTGCTCGGCCTCTCGGGCCGCTCGGAGCAGGCCGGCCGGATGGTCGAGGAGGTGATGGACCTCGGCCGGATGCGCCACAGCGACGGCCGCGCCTTCACGCGCGACGAGCTGCCCATGGTGCGGGCGCTCGCCGGCGAGACCATCGTGCAGGAAGAGCAGGTGCTCGCGGAAGGCCGCGTGGGCCGCGACGTCTTCCTGAGGACCAGCGCGGCGCCGATCCGCAGCGAGGGCGGGGCGGTCCTCGGCGCGGTCGCGGTCGCCCGCGACGTGACGGAGCTCATGGAGCTCGATCTCGTCAAGGATCAGTTCATCCGGGTCGGCGCGCACGAGCTCAAGACGCCGGTCGCGATCATGAAGGGATACGCGCTCGCGCTCCTGCGCAACACGAACGATCTGCCGGCGCCGCGCCGCAAGATGCTGGAGGCCATCGACCGCGGCGCGGACAGGATCAACCGCATCGTCGACGATCTCCTGGCCATCTCGCAGGTCACGCTCGACGTGCTCCAGGTCTCCGAGGAGGACGTCGATCTGAAGGAGCTCGTGCAGGAGTCGGTCGATCGCGTCGCGAAGTCGGCGAGCCGCCACCGGGTGCGGCTGTCGCTCGACGCCGAGCGGCCGCCCGTCGTGCGCGCCGATCCGGAGCGGCTGCGCCAGGTGCTCGCGAGCCTCCTCGACAACGCGGTGAAGTACTCGCCCGACGGCGGCGACGTCGAGGTGACGGTCGCCGTCGCCGAGCGCGCGCCGGCGTCGTCGCCGCCGTCCTCCTGCGACGCCGCGCTCTTCTCGCAGCGGCACGGCGCGGCGCCGCGCTTCGAGGCGGTCGTGTCCGTGCGCGACCAGGGCGTCGGCATCCCCGCCCACAGGCAGGAGCGGATCTTCGAGCGCTTCTTCCGCGCGCACACGGACACGCGACACGACTACGGCGGCATGGGGATAGGGCTGTTCCTTGCGAAGGACATGATCACCCGCCACGGCGGTCGTATCTGGTTCGAGAGCGAGGAGGACAGCGGCAGCACGTTCTATTTCACCCTTCCACTCAGCAGCGAGGCCCCCGCGGCCGATCGACGATGAGCGACAGACACGCAAAGACGGTGCTCCTCGTGGAGGACGACGCGGATCTCGTGGCGCTCGTCTCCCTCGTGCTCCAGGAGGACGGCTACCGGGTCAAGATCGCGTGCAACGGTCGCGAGGCGCTGGCCAAGCTGGAGCACGACCTGCCGGATCTCATCCTGCTCGACATGAAGATGCCGGTGATGAACGGCCCGGAGTTCGCGCGCGAGCTCGAGGTCCGGCACGGGCGTCAGGCGCCCATCGTCGTGCTCACCGCCGCGGCGGACGCGCACCGGCGGGCGGCCGAGGTCGGCGCGGACGCGTGGCTCGGCAAGCCGTTCGAGCCGGACGCGCTCCTCTCGACGGTGAGGCGTTACACGGGGTGAGCGCGGAGGAGCTGCCGCCGCTCGGCGAGGTCGCGCCGCACCTCGGCCCAGTACCGCGCGGGGAACCGGCGGTGATCGAAGCCGGTCGCGCGGAACACCCGTGTGATGCGGGCATAACGGCGCAGGCTCCACTCCCTCATGATCTGGAGCGAGGGGTGGAGGCCGCGCGCCTCGATGAACGGCGCCGCCCGCGCGTAGAGCGCTGGCATGACCTCATCGAGCCAGTACCGCATCAGGGCCTGGTATCCGGGCGTGTCGACGCACCGCCCGGAGATCACCTGAGCGCGCGTGACCCCGTGGCGCGCGAGCTCCTCCTCGGGCAGGTAGCAGATGCCGCGATCGGCGTCCTCCTGCATGTCCCTCAGGTTGTTGAAGAACTGATCGAGCCGGCCGAACTCCCCGGCAGCGTCCCAGTGCTCCTTCGTCAGGAACGGAACCAGCTGAAAGATATGGCCTGACAGCCGCACCAGCATCGTGTCGTGCTCCTTCAGGGTGCGGATGAGCAGGCTGGGAGCGTGGTAGTCGGCGAGGGCGAGCAAGTAGGCGTCCCAGGCGGCGAGCGAGCGCGGTTGCATCTCGTCCGGGTCGGGACGATCGAGCGCGGGGCGGCGGAGCCACAGCGCGTGGATGGCAGAGAGCTCGCGCGCGAAGGGGCAGCACGGATCGACGAAGCCGCAGGAACGGACGCGCCTCCACGCCACCATGAAGCGGCTGAACCGCCGCGCGTGGGGCTCGATGCGCTCGTTCTCGGCGAGGCGATCGACGATCCGGATCCAGCGGATGCGGTCGAGCCACGCCCGCTTCACGTCGGGCGCGAGGCCGAGCACCCACGCGGCGTTGTCCTCGTCTTTCAACGCGTCGTCCGACAGGGCCCGATAGTGCGATGAGCCGACGATCGCCGAGATCGGCTGGTAGGGAGTCCGCTCCGATGCCGGTGCGGCAGCGGGCAGGTAGGGCGGTCGAGAGGAGATGTGTTGAGTAGGTTTCACGATGTCGAGTGCCGCACGTTGAACGTGCTTGTCGCCGGTGTGTCGCCCTGGCTTCGCGCGGTCACTGGCGATTATGGACGTAGCTCACCCTGTTTGCTTGGGGCGCCTGCGCCGGTGATGAATGGTGGCGCTCTACCGTGTAGAACTTTCCGATCCTCCGAGAGATGCGCGGTGACGCCTGTTCGCCTTCCTTTATGAGGCCTTATCGTCTCCCAGTCGACGCGGAAATTCGTCGTCCAGGGCACGGGCGCCGGAGATAATGCATGGATTCCCTGTGTGTTTTGCCGGTGTGTTGGGAACATGCCGTCAATGATCGTCGGTGTATACCCTGGGTCGATACATTGTCCAACGGATAACGTCAGTGATGGCCTGACGTCTCGGCCCCCTCTCGCTCCGTCTCGGCGGTAGCTCAGGTGTTCTAGGCACATGGATTATTCCGGAGTTCCTGGCGGATGGCCTCTGCGCCTCACGTGACGGCGGGTGAGCGCCGGGGGCGAGCCTCTTTCTCTGCTCGGTCTGCCTCGGTGAGCGGCGCGACGGGAACGCTCCGATTCGCGATCGGACGCGATGCTAGACGCGCTCGTGAGAGGGGGAATTCAGCGGTTGTCATCGCGCCGTGCGTGCTGCGGTGAACGGCCCCGATCTGTGGTTGTGACCACGGTCCAAAGCGATCATCCGCGCTCGGCGCGCCCGCGTGGCGTCCGCTCCAGACAGAGGCGATGGACTCGAGGAGAGGCCCTGGGGACCCTCGGCCACCGCTCTGTCGCAGGGGGACGTGGACGATCGAGGCGGTCCTCCCCGGAGCGGGCTCCTGACGCGGTGATACGGCTCACCGCCGCCGCCGCGCCGCCGGCGCACGGGTGAGGTGCTCCGGGCGGATCTCACCCGCCGCCACGGTGACCAGAGCGCTCCCTGTAGCGCCGACCTCATCGATCATGCGACGGGCGCTCACACTGGAGGATGCCTGTGATCCATCAGCGCCCGGACATCACATCTCTCGTCTCCGAGCTTCGCCGGATCGAGCCGCGCCCCCGCGCGGCCATCGTGTTCAGACCTGCAATCCAGAACCTCAGGTTCGAAAGACGTCAGGAGCATCCTTAAGGTCAACTCCATGAATCGAGCAAGGTCGGGCCCTTGGCCCGTGTCCTGCTAAAGCTGAAGGGCAGAGCGCCCGTGACGGCTTCCCCCCCCCGCCGTCGAATGGGCGCTCTTTTTTTGTGTTCTTCGTCCGGGACGCGAGGTCCTAGCGCTCGTGCAGCCGGGCCACCCGGTCGCGCCAGTACTGGAGATCGAGCGCGGAGAAGACCGCGGCGGCGCGCGCGATCTGGCGCTCGCGCTCCGGCTCGCGGCGCGGGAGGTGCCGCGCGAGCTCGAAGCGGGCGCGCGCCTCCTCGACGGGCAGGCCGCGCTGCAGGGCGTCGGCGATCGCCGCGGCCCAGAGCCGCCTCGCGCGCGCGTGGCCGCCGGCGAGCCACGCGGCGAGGCCGCGCAGGCGGAGCGAGGTCGAGCGGCCGAGGGGGAAGATGCGCGCGTACCGGCCGAGCGCGCGGCATGCCTCCGCAGAGAGGCGCGAGAGCTCGCGCCGCTCCGCCGAGCCCGGCGCGCCCTCGAGCAGCGCGAGCAGCACCTCGCACGCCGCCGCATAGCCGTACAGGCAGTGGTAGCCCGCCGGCTGTCCCTCGCGGAGCATGGGGAGCGTCCGCTCGGCGGCCGCGCGGGCCTCGCCCTGAGCGCCGCGGAGCAGGTGCCCCAGCGCGACCTGGCCGTGCGTGATCTGCTGCGTGCGGTCGCCGAGCCGCTGCACCTCGGCCGACAGCGCGTCGAAGATGGCGATCGCGCCCTCGCCGTCGCCGAGCAGCAGCCGGCACTGCGCGCGCCCGCTCTCCGCCCAGATGTGGCCCTGCGCGTTGTCGCTCTCGCGCGACGCGATCACGAGCGCGCCGTACAGGTCGAGCGCCTCCCGCCAGCGGCCCTCGGAGTACGCCACGCCGGCGAGCAGCGTGATGCATTCCTCCTTGCGGCGGCGGTCGTGCAGCGCCTCGGCCAGCCGCTCGGCCTGGGTGAGCAGCGCCCGCGCGTCGCGGCACCGGCCCTCGCCGAGCGCCGTCAGCCCGCGCAGGCACGAGACGAACGCGACGCCTTGCGGGTCGTCGAGCGCCGCGGCGACCGCCGTCGCGCGCGCGGCGTACGCGTCGACGACGGCCTTCCACGGGACGTACCCGAACGCGACGCTCAGGGTCGCGTACCCGCGCGCGAGCGCGAGCGACGGGCCGAGCCGCGCCGCGGCGTTGGTCGCCGCCAGCGCGGCCAGGAAGGCGAGCGTCGGCTCGTTGCGGAACAGGTAGGTCTCCGACAGCTTCTCCGCCGCGAGCGACGCCTCGGCGAGGCGCTCGCGCTCGGCCGCGTCGCGCGCGACCGGGGCCGGCAGGCCAGCGACGTGCGCGAGCTGCAGGCCGAGCTGCTTCAGCGAGGCCATCGCCGGGCGCAGCCGCTGCCCGAGGCCCGCGCGGCCGCTCGCCGCCCGCTCCCCCGCGCGGAGCCACGCGGCCTCGTCCCGGCAGAGCAGCTCCAGCGCCGCCGCGCAGTGCCGCTCCGCGCCGAGCAGATCGCCGAGGTTGTAGTGCGCCTGGCCGAGCCGCCGCTCCCAGCGCGCGCGCCGGAGCGGCGGCGCGCGCTCCTCCGGCGGGTGAGCGCCGTCGAGGTCGAGCGCCCTCTTGTAAAAATCCACCGCGTCGCCGGAGGCGCCCGTCGCGAGGGCCTGGGCGCCCGCCTTGTCGAGGTACTCCAGCGTCTTCTGGACGGCGCCCGCGATTCCATAGTGGTGGGCGAGGAGCGGGTACGACAGCGCGAGGCCCGGCGCGTCGCGGTGGCGCTGCTCGATTGCGCGCGCGGCGGCGGCGTGCAGGGCACGCCGCTCCGGTTCGGGGATGCCCGCGTAGACGATCTCCCGCAGCTTGTCGTGCACGAAGCCGAGCCGCCCCGGATCCGTCTCCTCGAGCACGTGGCGGCGGGCGAGCTCCGCGAGCGCGTCCATGGCGTCGACCTCGGCGAGGCCCGCGGCGCCGAGCAGCAGGCGCTCCTCGAGCTCGCGGCCCAGCACCGAGGCGAGCCGCGCGAGCGCGAGCGCCTCCCGGCTCAGCCCCGACAGCCGGCGCGCCACGAGCTCGCGCAGCGAGCCCGGCAGCGGCAGCGGCGCGGGCGGCTGGCTCTCGCGCGCGGCGCGGGCGAGCCGCTCTGCCGCGGCGCCCTCGGCGCCCGCGCGGATCCGCCACGCGTAGGCCTCGTCCCGGTAGATCACCCGCTCCTGGATCGCGGCCCGGAGGTACTCGGCGATGAAGAACGGGTTCCCCTCCGACTGCTCGAAGAGGTACTGCACGAACGCCTCCGGCGGCTCGTCCAGGGCGAGCATGTCGCGCACCATCCGCCCGACCGAGCCGCGGTCGAGCCGCCCGAGCTCGAGCCGCGAGGCCCAGGGGGCGCCGAGGAGCGAGGAGAGCGCGGGCGACGTCTCCTCGGTCCGGTAAGCGCACAGGAGGACGACGGGATGGGCCGCGAAGTAGTCGGCGTCGAGGTGCTCGAGGACGGCGCGCGAGTTCTCGTCGGCCCACTGGAGGTCGTCGAGCACGAGCAGGACGGGCCGCGTCGCGGCGAACGCGGCGAGCGTGTCGGCGAGCGCGGTCCGCAGCCGGTAGCGGGCCGCGTCCGGCGGCAGCTCGGGCGGCTCGGGGTAGCGGTCGTGGCCGTGGAGCTGGGCGAGCGACGGCTCGTGCGGCGCGAGGACCCTGCCGCGCGGGCCGAGCAGCGCGTCGTAGCCCGCGGGGCCGAGCTCGTTGCACCGGTCGGCCACCGCGAGCAGCAGCGGGCGGAACGGGTGCAGCGGCGCGGCCTTGACCGCGCCCTCGCGCTCGACCTCGGCGGACACGGCCGCGCACGCGCCCGTGACCACGGCCATGCGGTTGAGCGCCGCCTGGTGCGCCGCCTCGACGGCGAGGCGCGTCTTGCCCACGCCGCTCTCGCCGCCGACGACGACGAGGCTGCCCTGGCGCTGCTCGTGGGCGCGCTCGAGCGCCGCGGTGATCTGCTGCAGAGCCTCCCCGCGCCCGGCGAGGCGCGGCCGGTACAGGTACGGCTGGGCGTTCGGCACGCGCACGCGCACGCGCGCCGCGCCGCTCCAGTCGCGCGGCGGCGTGTCGGCCGCGCCGAGCTCGGCGAGGGCGGTCGCGACCTCGTCGGCGTAGCCGAGCCGGTCCTCGGGGCGCTTCTTCAGGAGCCGCGCGATGAGGGCGTCGAGCGCGGGAGGCACGTCGGCGACGAGCTCGGAGGCCGGGAGCGGCTCGGCGTAGAGGTGCATGGACAGCACGACGGAGCTCGAGTCGCCGAGGAACGGGACGCCCCCGGTCACGGCCTCGTAGATCATGCAGCCGAGCGCGTAGAGGTCCGCGCGCGCGTCGACGAGGTCGCCGCGGATCTGCTCGGGGGACATGTAGTCGGGGCTGCCCATCAGCCTGCCGCCCGCCTGGAGCACGTCGCGCCCGGTGTGCCCCTCGAACTGGAAGGCGAGGCCGAAGTCGAAGAGCACCGGCGTGCCGTCCGGGCGGATGAACACGTTGTCCGGCTTGAGATCGCGGTGGACCAGGCCCCGACCGTGGACGTACGCGAGCGGCCGGCAGATCGCGCGGAGGAGCGTCAGCGCCTGGCGGAGCGCGCCGCCCGCCGCGCGGTGGAACGGCCGCGGCGCGAAGGGCTGGTACGAGCGCGGGATGATCGACGCGGGCGCGATCTCCGCCGTCGCGGTGCTGGCCTGCGCGTTCATGGCCGTGGAGACGCTCACGGTCGGCTCGCTGCTCACGCTCCCGCGGGCGCGCCAGCGCTCCTGGTTGTGATCGCGGAGCGTGCGCCCCTCGATCAGCTCCATCGCGTACCACGGGATCCCGCCCTGGACCCCCTCGTCGAGCACCCGCACGACGCCCGGGTGCTCGACGCCCCGGAGCGCGTGGATCTCGCGGCGGATGCTGGAGACGAGGCTCTCGTCGCCCACGCAGACGGTCTTCAGCGCCGCGAGCGCGCCCGTGACGCTGTGCTGCGCGCGGTAGACGACCCCCATCCCGCCGCGGCCGAGCGGCGCGAGCACCCGCCACGGCCCGATGGACACCGGGACATCCGGGGGGTGCCTGGCCTGTCCCGAGCTCGGCGTCGTGATCATCGAGGGGCCGACGCAGCCTTGGCCCGGGCCTGGATTCGCCCCAGGTGGTAGGTCAAAAGCGGTTTCCCGATATCCACGCTGGAGCTGAGTACATCCACCCTACGGCGCGCGATGATGTCACGGCGCGGCCGACCGTACAACAGGTCTGTGTGGAGGCCAGCTCATCGCACGAACGCCGCGCGGCGGGGCTGCCGCACCGACAGGCGACTACACATCAGGCAGCGGAGCGTGGCTCGCGCGGCGCTCGGGCGGGGACGTCTCGGTTCTCTCGCGGCGCGCGGACCGCCGGGGATCGTCTGCTTTCCCCGCTTGGTGGATTCGACATCTCCGATGTCGTTGTCCCGTTTCATCGAGCTTCGACCGCGCCGTGCGATCCCATCGTGCACAGCTGAGCTCGCGGTACACGGTTTGCTCCCGGTGCGCTCACGGCCCGCGCTGGCGGCCGCACTTAGAAAGGGAACCAACGAATGAAGCATTCGACTCATCTCGGGGCCTTGTTGACCGTCCTGTCCCTCGCCGCGTGCGGCGGCGAAGGCGCAGATTCCGCCCCGACGGACAGCGCCGTGAGCTCCAAGCAGCTCAGGGATCTGACGGCCGATGATGTCCAATCCGCCTGCGATTCGCTCGCGGCGAGGGTGAAGCTCTCCAAGGAAGATGCCTGTGAGTACCTGGGGCTCGTCGCGTCTCCCGCCGTCGGGCAGCCGTGCAGCACGGTGAAGGACGAGTGCCTCTCCACGGCCGACGAGGCGGCCGCGGATCAGGACGACCACGCGGCGGATTGCATGCCTCCGACCGAGCACCGCGCCGGCTGCTCCGCCACGGTGGCCGAGTACGAGGTCTGCCTGCTCGCCCAGACGCAGCGGGTCCGGGCGCTCACGTGCGACTCGGCGCTGAGCTCGCTCGATGCGGCTCCTCCGGAGTGTGACGCGGTGGCGCGCAAGTGCCCGCAGATCCTGGACATGGGCGGAGATCAGGGCGCCGAGAGCCCCTGAACACGGCGCCGGGGCGCGGGCGGCCACCGATCATCGGCCACCGATCATCGGCGATCGATCATCGATCGTCGCGGTCAACGTGGACGCACGGCTCGCTGCCTGAACGAATCGCCGGTAGGCACGACACGGCCGCTTGGCGGCCGTGAGTGCCATTGTCCTACCTCTGTTTCCCTGGATCTTTTGATTCCTACCGATATTCGTGCTCGTCCGCGCCTTTCAGGGCATCTCGGCGTATGATGGGCTCCGCAGCCGGCGCGCCCGGGGAGGTTCAGGCCTCGGCGTCTCGGCTCAAGCGAAGTCGCGGCTCGCGCCGAGGGTTCGCTGGTACAGAGGAGGATTTCATGAAGATCACCAAGGTTTCCGGAGTGCTCGCCCTGCTGCTGATCGCCGCCGCGGCTGCTTGCGGCAAGGGCGAGCAGCCGGCTGAGGCGAACGCGACGGTCGAGGTGACCGCCACCGCCGAGTCGGCGATCGGCGAAGGCGCCTACGTCGAGGAGCACGAGAGCGGCAAGGCCGCCTTCATTGTCGCTGCCGACGGGAACGTCAAGGCCGCGGTCACGGGTCCGGACGGCAAGCCGATCCGCGAGGACGTCAGCGGCACGCTGGTGTGGAAGGACGCTTCCGGGGAGAAGACGGTGCCGCTCACGCTCGACGCGAAGACCGGCCTCCTGGTCGCCGCCGGCCCCAAGCTGGAGGCGGATCTCACCGAGATCGGTTACACGCTCAACGTCGCCGGCAAGCCGTGGAACGGGACGCTGCACGTGCCCGCCGGCGGCACGGCCGAGCTCTTCGCCAACGCCAAGGCGTCGGCGGAGCTCGGGCTGCCGGAGGGCAAGCTCGGCCCGCACGGCGGGCGCATCGAGATCGTGGGCGACGACCGCCTCGAGCTCCTGGTCGACGAGGTGAGCGGCGAGGTCCGCGTCTATGTGCTCGACGCCGACCTGAAGCCCATCGACATCGGCGAGCGCAAGATCACGCTCGGCGTGGTGGCCGAGGCGCCGCAGGTCGTCGTCCTCGCTCCGGCGGTCGCGACCGCGGACGTGGCCGCGACCGCGGCCGCGGGGGTGACCG
The DNA here is from genome assembly GCF_052075895.1 of Sorangium sp. KYC3313. NCBI lineage: Bacteria > Pseudomonadati > Myxococcota > Polyangiales > Polyangiaceae > Sorangium > Sorangium sp. KYC3313. The sequence continues at coordinate 12,150,743 of NZ_CP197255.1, read as the reverse complement.
CGGGGGCGTACCTGACCGGCAAGCTCGCGCTCGCCGCCGATCCGCTGAAGCTGACCATCGCGGTGCGGAACGCGGGTCGCTCGGCGGTGGCCCTGTGCGGCTACCGGGCCGGGGCGGCGTTCGCCGTCCACGCGCGCGCCCCGCGGGTGAAGGTGCGCGTGAAGACGGACTGGGACGCGCACGTCCACGCCCTCGCGCAAGCCGACCTGAAGGCGAAGGCCGACATCGACCCGAAGGTCCACGTCCACGCGGGGGCCGGCGCCGCTGCCAAGGCCAACGCGAAGGCCAACGTGCACGTCAAGGCGCCGAGCGTCCGCGTGACGCCGCCGAGCGTGAACGTGCAGATCAAGGCGCCGAAGATCTCGATCCCCAAGCCGAGCTTCAAGGCGTCGGCGTCGGCCCGCGCGAGCGCGGGCGCGAAGATCGGGGCGCACTGACGCGCCCCGGCGGGAGGGGCGGGCGGCGCGGGCCGCCCGGCGAGCCCTCCCCCGACCCTCCTCCGAGGCGTCGGAGAGCGTGTCGTTGACGCGGAAGACCTCGGCGAAGCGGCCGCGGCGGACCTCTCCGCCCGCGGGCGCGGTGGCGGCTGTGGTGCTCGATCCGGCGTCGAGCGCCCCGCTCCACCGGCAGGTTTACGAGGCGGTGCGCGGGGCGATCGTCGCCGGGCGGCTGCGGTCCGGGAGCAAGCTGCCGTCGACCCGGGCGCTCGCGGCGCACCTCGGCCTGTCGCGCAACACGGTGCTCGGGGCGTACGCGCAGCTCCTCTCGGAGGGGTACCTGCGCGGCCGGATCGGCTCCGGGACGTACGTCGCCGACGCGCCGCCGGAGCGCGTCCTGCTCGCCCGGCCGAGCTCCGAGCCGCGGCCAGCGCCCTCGCTGGATGGCGCTTCCCTCTCGCGGCGCGGCGCGCTCGTGGCGGGGGCGGCGTCGCCGTTCCTGCGCGCCACCGCGCCGCGCGGTCCTGCCGGCTGGGCGTTCCAGGTGGGCGTGCCCGCGTTCGACGCCTTCCCCGCCGCCGCCTGGGGCCGGCTGATGAGCCGGCGCTGGGACCGCTCGTGGCAGGCGCTCCTGACGCGCTGCGAGCCGCAGGGGTACGCGCCGCTGCGCCGGGCGATCACCGACTACCTCGTCACCGCGAGGGGCGTGCGGTGCACGCCGGACGAGGTCATCGTGGTCAGCGGCGCCCAGCAGGCGATCTCGCTCGCTGCCGAGGTGCTGCTCGATCCCGGCGATCCGGTCTGGGTCGAGGATCCGGGCTACACCGCGGCGCGCAGCGCCCTGATCGCGGCCGGGGCGACGCCGGTGCCGGTCCCGGTGGACAGCGAGGGGCTCGACGTGGCGACGGCCGTCCGGCGATCGCGCTCGGCGCGGCTCGCCGTCGTGACGCCGGCGCACCAGTTCCCGCTGGGCGTGACGATGAGCCTCGAGCGCCGACGCGCGCTCCTCGACTGGGCGAGGTCGTCGAGCGGCTGGGTTTTCGAGGACGACTACGACAGCGAGTTCCGCTACGCGGGCCGGCCGCTCGCCGCCCTTCAGGGCCTGTCGCCGGGCGCGCGGGTGATCTACGCGGGGACATTCAGCAAGGTGCTCTCGCCGTCGCTGCGGCTCGGCTACCTCGTGGTGCCGGAGGGGCTGGTCGACGCGTTCGTCGCGGCCAAGGCGCTGGCCGATGTGTCGTCGCCCTCGCTGGAGCAGGCGGTCCTGGCCGATTTCATGATCGAGGGCCACTTCGCGCGCCACGTGCGCCGCATGCGCGTGCTGTACGAGCGGCGCCAGGCCGCGCTGGTCGCGGCGGCGGAGCGAGAGCTGTCGGGGCTGCTCGAGGTCGGCCCGGCGCCCGCCGGCATGCACCTCCTCGGCTGGCTGCCTACCGGGCGCGCGGACGGCGCTGCGGCCGAGCGCGCGGCGGCGAGCGGCGTGCGGTGCGTCGCGCTGTCCGAGCTTCGCGCGCGCTCCGCCGGACGGGGAGCCCTGCTGCTCGGCTATGCGGCTTTGCCCGAGGACGAGATCGCCGAGGGCGTCCGGCGGCTGAAGGCCGCGCTGCGCCAGCGCTGAGCGCCCCGCACGTGGATCCAGCCGATCGGGACGAAGTGGATCTCGCGCTCGCCCGGCGCGCTGCCTAGAAAGTGCGTTCTAGCTCTACTGCGGGAAGTTGCCCCGGATCAGCAGAAAGACCGCCAAGGCGCCGAGGCCGCCAAGAGAAGAGGGGGAGGGCCGTCCCGGCATTCCCCTCTTATTTCCCTGGTTTCTTGGCAGCCTCGGCGTCTTGGCGGTTCGCTTCTCAGGGCGACCTCCCGCAGTCGTGCCAGGTGCCCGCGCGCGGGGTGGCCGGCGCGGGCGGAGGGAAACCACGGAGGATGGACCCATGCAGTCACGCATGAATTACGAGAGCGTCGCCCCCGAGGCGTATCAAGCGATGCTCGGGCTGAGCTCCTACGTCAAGCGCTGCGGGCTGGAGAAGACGCTGATCTCCCTCGTGTTTCTCCGCGCCTCGCAGATCAACGGCTGCGCTTACTGCATCGATCTGCACTGGAAGGAAGCGCGGGCCGCAGGTGAGGACGAGCGGCGGCTCTACATGCTGAGCGCGTGGCGCGAAGCGCCCTGTTACAGCGAGCGCGAGCGGGCCGTCCTCGAGTGGGTCGAGGCGGTGACGCTCGTCGCGGCAGAGCACGTGCCCGATCGCGTCTATGACGCCGTACGCCAGCACTTCTCGGAGCGGGAGATCATGGATCTCACCTGGGCCGTGGTGACGATCAACGCCTGGAACCGCGTGGTGCTCGCCACCCGGGCCGTGCCTGGCTCCCACAGGTCGGCGAAGCGGGAGCAGGCGTGAGCCGGCGCGCGGCCGCGCCGCCTTGGTCCTGCGCGGCCTCGCCTTCGTGGCCGCGCACGGCGCTATCCATCGGCAAGCCCAATGTCTGCTAATTTCTCATGCGGTGAGCCCTCGGCGCGCGCCCCGCGGGATGCCCTTTACACCGCGCGTACTCCTCGAGTGTGCCAGAGGGCGGTTGGAGGGCTCGCTCCCGCACGCGCATGAGCCTGAGAAAGAAGCCGTGATGTTTGCTCACCCGGGCAGCGCGCGGTAATCGATCTTCCCCGTCGACGTCCGCGGCAGCTCGTCCATCGCAACGATCTTCTCAGGGACCATGTACGGGGGCAGCCGCTCCGCAAGGTACAGCCTGAGCGAGCGGTCGTCCGCGTCCCCTGCGAGGGCGACGAAGCCGCGCAGCGTCTTGCCGAGCCGCGCGTCCTCCACGGCGATCACCGCGGCCTGGCGCACCGCGGGGTGCGACGCCAGCGCGGCCTCGACCTCGCCCGGCTCGACCCGGTAGCCCCGGATCTTCACCATCCGGTCGATGCGGCCGCGGAAGTAGAAGAGCCCGTCGGCCTTGCGCTCCACCCGGTCGCGGGTCCGGTACGGGCCGCCGTCCACGGTCGTCGGCCCCGAGACCACGAGCTCGCCCGTCCCGGGGCCCTCGATGACCCGGCCGCTCTCGTCGTCCGCGTCCAGCGCGCGCAGCGCGCAGGCGGCGTAGGGGCACGCGACGCCGATCGGGACCTCGCTCGCCCCGTCGAGCGCCGCGCGGTCGACCCGGTGGAACGTGCAGACGTTCGTCTCGGTCGGGCCGTACAGGTTGTAAAGCGCCGCGCCGGGCGCCCGCGCCGCGAGCGCCGCGAGCTCGCGCGGCGGGAAGACCTCGCCGGCGAAGAGGATGGCGCGCACGGGGGGCGAGAGCGCGAAAGCCGGCGCCGGCGCGCCCGCGTCCGCCGCGGGGAGCGCCGCGACGAGCTTCATGAACATCGAGGGCACGCCGTAGATGACCGTCGGCGCGAGCGCGCTCACCGCGTCGCGGAGCGCGCGGCCCGAGGCGAGGTCGCGCCGCGCCATCGTCACGAGCGTCGCGCCGGCGCGGAACGTCGCGAGGTGGTCGAACCAGGCGAGATCGAAGACGAGCTCGGCCACGCGGAGGACCCGATCCGCCGGCGTGAGCCCGACGAGGTCGATGCAGAAGGCCGTGAACGCGTCGAGCCCGGCCCACGTGATGGGGACCGGCTTCGGCTCGCCCGTGCTTCCCGAGGTGTGCAGGATGCACGCGACGTCCTGCGCGCGGTCGTCGCAGACGCCGCCGTCGCCGCCCGCGTCAGCGCGCGCGGCCCCGCGCAGCGCGCGCCCCTCGGCGTCGAGCTCCACGCGCGGCAGGCCGCCGCCGAGCTCGGCGTCGATGCCGTCCGCGAGGCCCGCGGCCGCGGCGTCGAGCACGAGCGCCCGGCACCCCCGGGCCCGCGCGATCCGCCCGAGCCGCGCCGGCGGCGCGGTCGCGTCGAGCGGGACCGCCACGGCGCCGGCCGTGAGCACCCCGGCGAGCGCCACCGGCTCGTCGTGCGCCCGGCCCAGCGAGAGCAGCGCCACCCGGTCCCCCGGGCGCACGCCGGCCCCGGCGAGCGCCGCGCCCACGGCCGCCGCGCGCGCCGCGAGCTCGGCGTAGGTCATCGCGGCGCCGCGCGACGCGAGCGCGATGGCGTCGCCGCGCGCGGCCAGGTCCTCGGCGCGCAGGCGGAACGTGCCGGCCACGCGCTCCCCGCTAGCCCTGCGCGGCCGCGATGCGGCCGGCGACGAAGCGCGCCATGCTGTCCACGGTCGACACCGCGTCGAGGTCCACCTCCTCGTCCGGGATCTTCACGCCGAAGCGCTGCTCGATGAACACGAGCACCCGCGTGAGCGACATCGAGTCGAAGCCGGACCCGCCGGCGAACAGATCCTCGTCCAGGGCGAGCGGCGCCTTGCGCAGCAGGATCTCCTTCGCGATATGGTCGTGCAGCGCGCGCCGCACCGTGTCGAGATCGTAGGTCACCGCAATGGTCCCTTTCCAGCCGGAGCCCGGGCGCTCAGCCGATGGCCGGCGTCGCCTTGCGGGCAAGATAGTCGATGAGGTCGATCTTGGACACGACGCCGAGCACCGTCTCCTTGTCGACGACGAGCGCGATCTTCGCGTCGCTCAGGACGCCCTTCAGGAGCTCGACCTTCGTCGCGGGCGTCACGGTCGCGTAGTCGCTCTCGACGAGCCCGCCGATGCTCGAGTCGAGCGTGCCGCTCCCCGTCACGAGGTGCCGGAGCAGGTCGATCTCGTGGACCATGCCGCGCAGCTTGCCGTCCTGGGTCACCGGGAGCTGGCTTATCCCGTGCGATTTCATCATGTCGATGACCTCGCGGACCCGGGCGTTCGCGTCGGCGGTGACCACCGCCCCGCTGGGCTTGACGGCGAGCAGGTCGCGCACCGTCCCGAGGCCCTTGTCCTCCTCGAGGAAGCCGTTCTCTCGCATCCAGTCGTCATTGAAGATCTTCGAGATGTACTTGGACGCGCCGTCGGGCAAAAGGACGAGGATGTTCTCCTTCTTCCCGCTCTGCCGCGCGTACTTGATCGCGCCGGCCACCGCCGCGCCCCCGGAGCCGCCCACGAAGAGGCCCTCGAGCCGCACGAGGTCCCGCGTCATGAGGAAGCACTCCTTGTCGTCGACCCGGATGATCTCGTCGATGATCTCGAGGTTCATCGTGCTCGGGAAGAAATCCTCGCCGATCCCCTCGACATTGTAGGCAAACGGCTTCGTGATCCGCTTGGTCTTCACGTAATCGTAATAGAGCGAGCCGACCGGGTCGACGCCGACCATCTTGATCTCCGGCTTCCTCTCCTTGAGGAACTTGCCAATGCCGCTCAGGGTGCCCCCTGTCCCCATGCCGGCGACGAAGACGTCGAGCTCGTCGCCGCACTGCGCCCAGATCTCGGGGCCGGTGGACCGGACGTGGGCCTCGGGGTTCGACGGGTTGTGGTACTGGTTCGCGTAGAAGCAGTTCGGCGTCTCGTCGGCGATGCGCTTCGCCACCTGGTAGTAGCTGCGCGGGTCGTCGGGCTCGACGGCGGTGGGACAGACCACGACGCGGGCGCCATAGGCGCGCAGCGTCGCGATCTTCTCCTGCGACATCTTGTCCGGCATGACGAAGACGCACTTGTATCCACGGATGGCCGCGACCATGGCGAGCGCGGCGCCCGTGTTGCCGCTGGTCGCCTCGACGATCGTCCCGCCGGGCTTGAGCCCGTTCGCCTCGGCGTCGCGGATCATGTTCAGCGCGACCCGATCCTTGTGGCTGCCGCCCGGGTTCAGGTACTCGCACTTCACATAGATGTCGCTCTCGAGCCCCTCCGTGACCCGGTTCAGCTTGACGATCGGCGTGTCGCCGACGGCCTTCGTGATATCGCTGCGCGCGCCTCGCATCATGGGGAGACCTCTTAGCCGCCGCGCGCCGCAGCGACAAGGGGAGCACGCGGGCGCGGCGGCGCCGCGAGAAGCGGGCTCGCCACGGCGCCGGTGAGCGCGCGCCTGCCGTGACTGCCGCGCCCGGCCGCCGGTCACCCCTCCTATCCTTCCGGAAGGGACGACAAAAGAAATGGTATTTACGATGGGGCCCATATTGCCCCTATCCGGCACGTTATCGTGACGGGTTCAAAGGCCCTGACGGTGGCGAGCCAGCGCTCTCCCGGGGCGAGCCGTCGGGGCGCGGCGCTGGCGCGCTGACGTCAACGCCACGCGGCGCTGCTGCGCGCGCCGGGGCGAGCGGGCCGGCGGGCGATCTCGCGCAGCGCTCCCTGTGGTAGAGTGGCGAAATGGCGTCCGAGCCGAAGATCCACCCGAGCGCCGAGACGGCGCTCCTCAAGGTCCGCTCCAGGGAGATCGCGTTCAGCCGCTTCCGCGTGCAGGTGACCGCCGGCCCGGACGCCGGGGCGTCCCAGACGTCGGACGCGACGGAGTTCGTGATCGGCACGGCGCCCGGCAACCAGCTCATCCTCACCGACCGGGCGGTGTCGCGGCACCATTGCGTGATCTCGGTCACCCCGCGGGGGTTCTTGCTCCGCGATCTCGGCAGCAAGAACGGCACGACCCTCTCCGGCTTCCGCGTCGAGGCGGCCTATCTCCTGCCGGGCGCCTCGCTCGGGGTCGGGCAGTCCACGCTCCGCTTCGAGCCGCTGGCCGAGGAGATCCGCGAGCCGCTCGGCGACGAGGAGCGGTTCGGCCGGGTGCTCGGGCAGAGCGCCGCGATGCGCCGCATCTTCGGGGCGCTGCCGCGGATCGCCGCGTCGGACTCGACGGTGCTGATCGAGGGCGAGACAGGCACGGGCAAGGGCCTGCTCGCCGAGGCGATCCACGAGAGCAGCCCGCGCGCGGGGGGGCCGTTCGTCGTGATCGACTGCGGATCCATCCCGCCGACGCTCATCGAGGCCGAGCTCTTCGGGCACGCCAAGGGGGCGTTCACGGGCGCGCAGGCGGCGCGCGCCGGCGCCTTCGAGGCGGCGCGGGGCGGCACCGTGCTGCTCGACGAGATGGGCGAGCTCCCGCTCGACATGCAGCCGAAGCTCCTGCGCGTGCTCGAGGAGCGGCAGATCCGGCGCATCGGCACCATCGAGCCGACCAAGCTCGATATCCGGGTCATCGCGACGACCAACCGCGATCTCCGCCAGGAGGTGAACCGCGGAAACTTCCGGTCGGATCTCTACTACCGGCTCAACATCGTCCGCCTCCGCGTCCCCGCGCTGCGCGAGCGCCCCGACGACATCGCGCTGCTCACCGCGCATTTCTACCGGCAGCTCGCGCAGGGGCAGGACCAGAGCCCCCCCGGCGAGCTGCTGGAGGCCTTCATGCGGCAGGACTGGCCGGGCAACGTCCGCGAGCTCCGCGGCGCGGTGGAGCGCGCGGTGCTGATGATCGATCCCGCGCTGTTCCGCGAAGCCATGATGGGCTCCGAGGGGGCGGACAGCGGCGCTCCGGCGCTCCCGGCGCCCCGGGACGACGAGCTCAGCCTGTCGTTCCGCGAGGCGAAGGAGCGCGCCGTGGCGCGCTGGGAGCGCACGTTCCTCACGTCGCTCGTGCGCGCGAACGGCGGCAACCTCTCGCGCTCCGCCCGCGCGGCGCGGATGGACCGCAGCCACCTGCGCGAGCTCCTCCAGCGGCACGGCGTCTCGGCGACGGAGGCGTGACGGCCGGGCCCGCGGGCCAGCGCCGGAGACGGCCGCGCGCGCGTCTGGTGAGGGGTGACCGGCCAGGGCGGCGCCGGAGGCGGCCCGCCGGAGCTCCGGCGGGCGGCGCCAGGGCGCGCCCTCTCGCTGGTTACTGATTGGCCTTCTGCCGGTTCTCTCCCTTGAGCTCCTTGGCCTTCCCTTCGGCGGCCATCTGCTCGTCGTCGACCAGCTTGCCGACTCGGTTCTTGATCGCGCCGGCGGCCTCTTCGATCGCGCCCTCCGCGCGCTCGTTCGCCTTGGCGTCCTCCTTCTGTCCCTTTCCCCGGAGCTCCTTGGCGCGGCCCTCCGCTTCCATCTGCTCGTCGCCGAGCAGCTGGCCGAGGCCCTTCTTGATCTTGCCGCCCAGCTCTTCGGCGGCCCCTTCATTGCGATCGCTTGCGTTGCTCATTGCATCCTCCTCGTGGCGCGGCCGCCGCAGAGCCTCTCTGCTGCGCGCCGCCGCCGTCGACCTCGCATTGGCAACCTCGAGATCTAGCAACCGGTGCGCCATCCCATCGCAAACGGCCTTTTCGAGGACGCGGAAGGGCGATTGGGGCAGGCTACCTCGCCCGCGCTCTGCCTCTCGGCTCACCTGAGGCAATACGCCACGCGTCGGACAAGCAAGCAATCCCTCGCTCCGACCGGACGGCCCCCGCTCTCCCGGGGGCGCGCCGCGCTGCGGTCGGATTTCGCGGTGAATGCGGTGATGCGAGCGCTCTGTCCGCGGCGTTCAGCTCGGCTGGGCGTCTGTGGAGAGCCGGGACTCCAGGGCGTGGCGCGGCGTTTGCTGAACAGCCTGCATAGCAACGAGGAGCGCCTCGCTCCTTTCTGGGAGGTTCACCATGTCGTTCATTCTCTTTCTCCTGTTTGGCCTCGTCGTCGGTGCTCTGGCGCGCCTCATCGTCCCTGGACGGGAGCCGGGCGGGTGGGTCGTCTCGATGATCATCGGCGTGGTCGGCTCCTTCATCGGCGGGCTGCTCGGCCGCATGTTGTTCATGTACCGTGAGGGTGAGCCGGCCGGCTTCTTCATGTCGCTCATCGGCGCCATCCTGCTGACCGCCGGCTATCAGGCGATCGTGCGGCGCCGTACGGTGGCATGAGCGGGCGGGGCGATCCTCGCTTGAGGCGCCACGCCCGATACCGGCCCGCGGCGCTGCATGAAGGCGCTCTGGATCCGCCGCCCCGATCTGTAACATCCGGGAGCACCTCGGGCCGGGAGCAGGAGCTGCGGAGGAGGCGACGCGGCCCGTGAGCGCGATCTCGGCCCGGGCGGCGCGGCGCGCTCCGTCCCGCTCGGCCGGCCGGAGGGGCCCTGCTCGTCGCGCGGCCCATCCCCCAGGGGCGTACGACGAGCAGGGCCTTCGGCGGCCTGCGCTCAGTCCGGCGCCGCGTTTCCCCCGGCGCCGCGCCCGCTCGCCGGGTAACGCTTGACGCCGCAGGAGGCTTTGGGCTTGCTAGCGCGCTCCGCGCTTTTACCCAAGGTCCTGGCCATGTCGTTCTCGATCCTGCCCCCGCCGATCACGCCCCTCGCCGCGATCCTGCCGTCCGAACCGCTGCTGCTCATGGGCGCCGGTCCAGTGCCCATCCCGCAGGCGGTGGCCCAGGCGAACGGGGTCATCATCAATCACCTCGGCCCCACCATGGATCGCGTCATCCAGAACGTGAAGTACATGGCGGCCTATGCGTTCCAGACGCGCAGCGACAAGATCCTCGGCCTCGCCGGGCCCGCGTCCGCGGCGATGGAGATGGCCGTGGCGAACCTGTGCTGGCCCGGGCGCAAGGTCCTTTGCCTGAAGGTGGGGACGTTCAGCGGGCGCCTCGGCGAGATGGCGCTCGGCGTGGGCGCCGATGTCACGTTCCTCGAGGGGCCGCCCGGGCGGCCCGTGACGCTCGCGGACGTGCGGGAGGCGATGAAGAAGCAGCGCTACGACGTGGTCACGATGGCGCACGGCGAGACGTCCTGCGGCGTCCGCATGGTCGAGATGCCGGAGATCTGCAAGCTCGCGAAGGCGCAGGGCGCCCTCACGATCGTCGACGCGGTGGTCACGCTCACGGCCATGCCGGTGCACATGGACGAGTGGGGCATCGACGTCGGCATCGTCGGCGGGCAGAAGGCGCTGTCGTCGATCCCGGGCGTCTCGGCCTGCGCGTTCTCGCAGGACGCGTGGAAGGTCGTCGAGGAGCGCCCCCTGCCGCGCCCGCACTGGTGCTACGACGCGACGCGCGCGCAGCGGTTCTGGGGCTACCAGCAGTACCACTACACGGCGCCGGTGCCCGGCGTGCTCGCGCTGCACGAGGCGCTGCGCCTCGTCTGCGAGGAGACGCTCGAGCGGCGGTTCCGTCGCCACGAGATGAGCTCTCTGGCCATGCAGGCGGGCCTCGAGGCCATGGGGCTCGAGCTGTTCGCGTCGAAGGACGTGCGCCTCAACAGCGTGCTCGCCATCAAGCTGCCGCCCGGCGTCGACAGCGCGCGGATCCGCGAGTACATGACCAAGGCCTTCCGCGTCGAGATCTCGGGCGCCTTCGGCCTCAACATCGTGCGTGTGGGCCAGATGGGCGAGCAGTGCCGCTCGCACAACCTGTTCAAGACGCTCTACGCGATGGGCATGAGCTTCCAGCGAGAGGGCGTGAAGCTCGACGTCGCCAAGGGAATGGCCGCGCTCGAGCAGGGGCTGGCAGGCGATCGCGATTACTTCGTGGACTAGCTGGACTAGCTCTGCCCCACGGTGGCGCGGTCCGGGATGGCCGGACCTGCGCGCCTCGCGGCGGCAAGGGCTTGCTCGCGGCGCTGGCCGGCGTCGATCCGGCTCCGATGCGCGTCGAGCAGGTCGCTGCGCGTCAGGATCCCGAGGACCTTGCGGGGGGCATGCCTGGACACGACAGGGAGCCTCCCCACCCCCTCGGTGACCATGTGATCGGCGGCTTCGCGCAGGGAGCTGTCCTCGAACACCACGGCGGGCGGCCGCCGGACCAGGTGGCGGATCGAGATGGTACCGGCCTGCTCGGTGAGCACATCGCGCTGGGTGACCACGCCGACGAGCTCCCCCCGGTCGTCCACGACCGGGAAGCCCTGGTGGCGAGAGCCCGCCGCCTGCGACAGCAGGAAGGCGCGGGCCGCCTCGACCGTATCGTCGGCGGCGAGCGTCACGACGGGGCGCGAGGCGGCCTCGCCGGCGGTGATCTGCGCCAGGTGATCGGCCGCGTACTCGACCGTCACGCGCGCGCCGCGGCGGGCGATCTTCTCCGTCATGATGGAGTGCCGCATCAGCAGGCTGGAGACGAGGAAGGCCGCGCTGCAGCCGCCGAGCAGTGGTAGCAGCCCCATCGGCTGCCGGGTCGTCTCGAAGGCGAAGACGACGGACGCGAGGAGCGCCCGGGACGCGCCCGCGAAGATCGCCGCCATCCCGACGAGCCCGGCGACGCGCGCGTCCACGCCGAGCCCGGGGAGGAGCGCGGTCGCGGCCAAGCCGAGCATCGCGCCGAGCCCGCCGCCGACGGTGAAGAGCGGCGCGAGCGTCCCGCCCGAGGTGCCGCTGCCGAGCGCGATCGACCAGGAGACGAACTTCATCAGCGACAGCGACACGAGCGCGGCGAGCGCCAGGCGGCCGCTCAGGATGTCGTCGATGTTGCTGTACCCGACCCCCAGCGTCTGGGGCGCGAAGTAACCCACGACGCCGATCGCGACGGCGCCGATCGCCGGCCACCACATCCAGTGGAACGGCAGCCGCTCGAACGCCTCCTCGATCGCGTAGATCGCGCGGGTGGCGCCCGTCGCCGCGAGGCCGAGCGCCGCGCCGAGCACGATGTAGAAGGCGAGCGCGGGGCCGGTCGAGGGCGCCACGGACGCCATCTCGAACGCGGGCGCGGTGTGGCCCGCGCAGAGGCGCGCCGCCGTCGCCGTTGTCGCGGCGAGGGCGACGGGGATCACGGAGCGCGGGCGGTACTCGAAGAGCAGGAGCTCGATCGCGAGCAGCACGGCCGCCACCGGGCTGCCGAAGGTCGCCGACATGCCCGCCGCCGCGCCCGCGGCGAGCAGCGTCTTGCGCTCGTCCGCGGTGATCCGGAGCAGCTGCCCGACCAGCGAGCCGAGCGCGCCGCCGGTGGCGATGATGGGGCCCTCCGCGCCGAACGGACCGCCGGTGCCGATGGCGATCGCCGCGGAGAGCGGCTTGAGCAGCGTCATCCGCGGCGGGATGCGGCTCTGGTTGAACAGCACCTGCTCCATCGCCTCCGGGATGCCGTGGCCGCGGATCGCCTGCGAGCCGTAGCGCGCCATCACGCCGACGACGAGCGCGCCGGCGATCGGCACCACGAGCACGAGGAGGCCCAGGTTGTGCTCGGCCGGCGACGCGGGGGCGGCGGACAGCCGGCCGAAGAACGCGAGGTTCGTGATGACGGCGATGAGCGCGGTGAGCAGCTCCGCCGCGAGGAAGGCCACGCCGCCGAGCACGATCGCGAGGCCGCTGACGAGGACGACCCGCCGGTCGACGGCGGCGCTGGGGGCGGGGACGCGGAGGTCCTCGAGGGTCGGGCCCATCGAGGGGGCGACAGGGATGCTCTCGGTGACTGGTGGGGGCGGGCCGTTCAATCTGGACAATTCAGCTCTCCTCGCGGTGTGTCGCTTTGGGTTTGGCTCCGGCGGGGGTCTCCTCGCCTTCGAAGAACAGCGGGGGGGCCTCGTCGCCGACGCCGAGCGCCCGGGCGAGGGTGGTGAGGCTCTGCGCGAGCGCGCTGCGCTCGTCGACGGGCAGGCGGTCGACGGCGATGACGAGCTCGGCCTGGGCGGTGCGGGGCGCGCGGCGGAGCAGCGCGCGGCCGGCTGGGGTGAGCGAGATCTCGGTCCGGCGCGCGTCCTCGAGCGAGGCGCGCCGGGTGACCAGCCCCCGCTCGGCCAGGCGCGTCACAACGACCGACACCGAGCTCTGGTGCGTCAGCGTGCGCTGCGCGAGCTCGGCGATCGAGGACGCGGCGGCCTGATCGAGCTGCTGCAGCACGAACAGCTGCGCGCTGCTCAGGCCGAGCTGCCGCTCGCACGCGCGCGACGAGACGCGCAGGCGCTGCACGATCGCGCGGATCGCATCCATGACCCGCTGCGCGTCGGGCCCGCCGGGGGCCTGCCGCGCGGGGCTCTTCCGGCGCGCCGTCGAAGAACCATGGGCTCCCATATAATTGCGCGGAACCTACGCCGCTCGCCGGTCAACCGCAAGCAGTCTGCGGGCCTCCGCGGGGCAGGGGCGGATCCAGGCGGGCCGTCCTCGACGGGGCGGTCGCGGGCGGCGGTGGATGGCGGCGGTGCGGCGTCCGGCGCGCGGCGCGCGGGCCCGGAGGCAGCGCGCCGGGCGGACCGTGCGGGTGACGCTACGCGGGGCGTCGCCTGCGCGGGCGATCCAGGCTAAGAACCGGCCCTCCCATGACCTTCCAAGACCTCATTGTCACCCTGCAGAAGTTCTGGGCCGATCGCGGCTGCCTCATCGTGCAGCCGTACAACTCGGAGGTCGGCGCCGGCACCTTCAACCCGGCGACGTTCCTGCGCGCGCTCGGCCCCGAGCCCTGGAATGTGGCCTTCGTCGAGCCTTCCCGGCGGCCCGCGGACGGTCGTTACGGGGAGAACCCGAACCGTATGCAGCAGTTTCACCAGTTCCAGGTGATCCTCAAGCCGAGCCCGATCGACATCCAGGACCTCTACCTGGAGTCGCTGCGGGCGATCGGCACGAACCCGCTCGATCACGACGTTCGGTTCCTCGAGGACGACTGGGAGTCGCCGACGCTCGGGGCGTGGGGGCTCGGCTGGCAGGTGTGGATCGACGGGCTCGAGATCTCGCAGTTCACCTACTTCCAGCAGATCGGCGGGATCGACTGCCGCCCCGTGTCCGGCGAGCTCACCTACGGGCTCGAGCGGATCGCGATGTACCTGCAGGACAAGGACAGCATCTACGACGTCGTCTACTCGGACAGGGGCGGGAAGATCGTGCGCTACGGGGACATCTACCAGCGCGCCGAGTGGGAGTGGTCGACCTACAACTTCGAGGAGGCCGACATCGCCGAGCACTTCGCGGCGTTCGACGTCTGCGAGGCCGAGGTGAAGCGGCTCCTGTACCGGGGCGCGGATCCGGCGGCGAAGGGGGCGGCGATCGATCCGAAGAAGGCGCTGGTGCTCCCGGCCTACGATTTCGTCGTGAAGGCGGCCCACCGCTTCAACGTCCTCGACGCGCGGGGCGCGATCAGCGTCACCGAGCGGCAGCGCTTCATCGGCCGGGTCCGCGCGCTCGCGCGGGCGGTCGCCGAGACGTACGTCGCGCAGCGCGAGGCGCTCGGCTACCCGCTCCTCGGCGAGCAGCAGGCGAAGGCGGCGGAGTAGCGCCGCAGCCGAGGCGGCGGAGCAGCGCACCGCGGCCGAGGCGGCGGGCAGCGCGCCGTCGTCTCGGCCGGGCCGCGCGTCGCGCAGCCTCAGCCGGGCGGGTTGTCCGGGATGAAGTCGCGGCGGGTGCAGATCGCGACGACCGGCAGCCCCGCCGCGCGGATCGCCTCCGCGCCGCCCTCGAGGCGGTCGACAAGGGCGATCACGCCGACCACCGAGGCGCCCGCAGCGCGCAGCTTCTCGACCGCCTTCAGCGTCGAGCCGCCCGTCGTGATCACGTCCTCGAGGATCGCGACGGGCATCCCGGGCACGAGGCCGCGATCGCCCTCGACGAGGCGCCGCGAGCCGTGGTCCTTGACCTCCTTGCGCACGTAGAGCGCGGGGAGGGGGCGGCCGCGCAGGAAGCTCGTGAGCGACACAGCGCTCGCGAGGGGGCACCCGCCGAGCTCGACGCCGGCGACGGCCTCGCACCGCGGGAGCGCGCCGAGCGCCTCGAACATGAGCGAGCCGACGAGGGCGTGGCCCTCGGCGGTCAGCACCGACTGCTTGCAATCGATGAAGAAGTCGCTCTCCCGGCCGGACGCGAGGACGACGCGCTTCTGCTCGAACGAGCGCTCGCGCAGCAGCGCGACGAGCCGCTCCTGCTCCGAGGCGCCGGCGGCGCTCACCGGCCGCCCCGCTTGCGCAGCGAGGCCTTCGCGGCCCCCTTCCGGAGCGCGGGGACCACGGGCGGCGGCGGCCCGCCGGCGCCCTCGGCCGCCTCGGGCTCGTCCCCCTCGCCGGCGGCCGAGGCCGACAGATCGGCCTCCTCGTCGTCGTGAACGGCCGCGAGGCGCGGCTCCGGCGCAGGAGCGGGCCTCGCCTCGACGACCGGGGCGGGGCGCGCCGCCGGGGCGGGGCGCGCGGGGGCAGGCGCGGCGCGCGGCGCAGGCCGGGCGGGCGGCGCAGGCGCGCGCTGCTCCGCCGGCGCGCGCGCCGGACGCGCCGCCGCGGCGCGCGGCGCTGGTGCAGCGGCGGCGGCCCGCGCCGGGGCGGGGGCGGGGGCCGCGGCGAGCGGCGCGCCGGTGGTGACGTTGCCGCGCACCAGGGCGCCCGCGTGGATGCCGATCTGCGGCGCGCCGAGGTCGCCGACGACGCGCGCGCCGGGCTCGAGGATCACGGCCTCGTCGCCGGAGATGTTCCCGGCGACGGCGCCGCGGACGACGACGCGCCGCCCGCGGACGTCGCTCTGGATGAGCGCGCCCTCGCCGATGGTCACGTCGCCGGTCATGACGACGCTCCCCTCGACGCGGCCGAGGATCTCGAGATCCCCGTCGCCCTGCACGTTGCCGCGGATGGCCGTCGTCGGCCCGATCGAGGACTGGGCGGTCATCGGCTACACGTCCATGTCGACGTTGCCCTTGAACGAGGCTCCGTCCGCGATGGTCAGCCGCGACGCCTTCACGTCGCCGACGAGGCGACCGCCGGCGAGCAGATCGACGCGATCGGCCGCCGTGACGTTGCCGGTCACGTTGCCGCCCACCTGGAGCGACGCCGCCCCGATGTCCGCTTCGATCAGCGCCCCTGCGTCGATGGTGAGAGGCCCCTCGACGGTGAGCTTTCCGCGCACCGTCCCGGCGACGATCACCTCCTCGTCGGAGGTGATCTCGCCCTCGATCGTGAGCCCGTTTCCGATGATCGTACCCGCCACGTTCGTGCTCCTCGCCGCGCCCTCGCGGCGCGATTCTTCGTCCGTCAACGCGCGCTACCGCCCTGCCGGTTCACGCCGCGGGGCCTGCCCGCGCCCGCCGGTCGTCCGCTCCGAGAGCTCGGCCGGGAGGTCGAACTCCGCCTCGATGCGGCCGGCGAACGCCGCGCCTTCCTCGAGGATCACCTCGCTGCCGCCCACGTTTCCGGCGTACTGCGCGGTCGCCCGGATCGTGACGGGGCCGCGCGACGCCACGTCCCCCGTGAGCTGGCCGGAGACGACGAGCGAGCTCGCCTCGACGTCGCCGGTGACCGTCGCCCCGTCCTCGATCTCGAGGTCGCCAGACAGCTGGATGTTGCCCTCGACGCTCCCCTCGACCCGGAGCGAGCCGTCGCCATGGACGCGCCCGCGGATGCGGGCGCCCCGTCCGATGAGCGATTCGGCAGCGTCCGATTCGCTGCGCGTCGTTGTCGAACCTCGGGCCATTCTCGTCTCCTGTGCGCGGGAGGGAGCCGCGCGAGCCGGGGCGCGCACCAGACGCCCGGCTCGTCCGCTGGAGCTGGGCGAACTGGATCGCCCGGCCCCGCGGCGGCGCGGACGCTACTCCAAGCGGCTGCGCCTCGCAACCGGCGGGCGGCCTCGGTGGCTGGCTCGCTCCATGGACCGACTGCAGCGGAGCCCTCGGGGGAGGGGGCGTCGCGCGGGGGGGCGAGGGGGCCCTCCCACGAACTCGCGCCTTTTGGTGGCAATGGCCGGCTGTACGGAGGTGGGGAGTCCGTGAGGCGTCGCTGCGGTGCGGGCCGGCGCTCGGGTTCGTGGGGCCCTCCCCCTCGCCCCCCCGCGCGACGCCCCCTCCCCCGA
The DNA here is from genome assembly GCF_052075895.1 of Sorangium sp. KYC3313. Taxonomy (NCBI): domain Bacteria; kingdom Pseudomonadati; phylum Myxococcota; order Polyangiales; family Polyangiaceae; genus Sorangium; species Sorangium sp. KYC3313. Next base: position 12,133,789 of record NZ_CP197255.1, on the reverse strand, counting down.
GGGCTCTCTCCGGCGGGGAACGCGGAAGGGGAGCGCGCGAGGGGAACGGGGAACGATGCGCGGCGATGCGCGGCGACGGCGCTTGCGAGCGCGCGAGGGGGGCGCTTCCTGCGGGGCTGGCTCGGGTGATACGGTCTCTCTTGACTGGGCTTTCCTTGCTCGCGACGCCTGCTGTGGCCCTGACGGCGAACCGACTCGGATGGCTCGGCGCGCGTCGCCCGTGGGGGCGAGCGCAGACCAACCAACGCGGGGGTTCCTCATGCGGAAGATAGCTATCGTGGGGTCTGGACAGGCCGGGCTGCTCGCGGCGCACGGCCTGGTGAAGGCCGGCTACGAGGTGACGCTGTACTCGGATCGCACGCCGGAGCAGTGGCTCAACGAGTCGAAGCCGACCGGCATCGCGGCGCGGTTCGACGTGGCGCTCGCGTTCGAGCGCGAGCTCGGCCTGGCCTTCTGGGAAGACGCCGCGCCCCAGGGCCACGGCGCCCAGGTGACCGCGTGCGCCGCCCCGGGCAACCGCCTCCTGACGCTCGCGGGGCGCCTGGAGCGGCCCTTCTTGGCGATCGATCTCCGGCTCCAGAGCCACCGGTGGATGCTCGAGCTCGAGCGGCGAGGCGGCAAGATCGTGATCGAGCCCGTCACGATCGCGCGGCTCGACACGATCGCCGCCGAGAACGACCTCACCGTCGTCGCTGCTGGACGCGGCGATCTGTGCAACCTGTTCGAGCGAGACGCCGCGCGCAACGTCCACACGGAGGCGCAGCGCAACGTCGTCATGATGTGCGTGACCGGCCCGAAGCTCGGGTTCGACGGCATCCCGATGCTGCCGGTCAAGTTCAACCTGTTCGCGGGCCTCGGGGAGGCGTTCTGGGTGCCCTACCACCACAAGGACGTGGGACCGAGCTGGAACTGTCTCTTCGAGGCGGTGCCCGGAGGGCCGCTGGACAGGTTCCAGGGCGCGAGGTCAGGCGAGGAGATCGTCGCGATCGCCAAGGGGCTGATGAAGGAGCTCATCCCCTGGGACTACGAGTGGTTCAGGAGCGCCGAGCTGTCGGACAAGCACGGATGGCAGAACGGGCGGGTCGTCCCCGCGGTGCGCAAGCCCGTCGGACGGCTGCCCTCCGGCCGGATCGTGACGCCGCTGGGCGACACGGCGATGTCGATCGATCCGATCGGCGGCCAGGGCGCCAACAACGGCAACAAGATGGCGCGCAACCTGGTCGAGTGCATCGTGCAGCACGGCGAGCGCCCGTTCGACGCCGACTGGATGACGCGCACCTTCGATCGCTTCTACGCGCGGCACGGCGGGCCCACCGACCGGTTCAACAACATCCTGCTCGCCGGGGTGTCGCCCCCGATGGCCCACCTCCTCATGGCGCAATACGGCAGCGACGGGCGGGCGGACAACACGAGCGGGCAGCAGGCGCTCGCCAACGCCTTCGTGAACAACTTCAACGATCCGGCGCGCCTGACGGCGGTCCTCGAGGACGTCGGGCGGGTGCGCGCGTTCATCCGGCAGACGACCGGGAAGCCGTGGCCGCTCGCGCTCGCAGCAGGGGGCGTGGGCGTCGGCATCGCGCAGGTGCGGCAGCGCATCGGGCTCCCGCCGGGACACCCGGCAGCGCCGGTGCACGCCGGCGGAGCGCTCGCCTAGAGCGACAAACGGGTTGAAACCACAAGAAGTTCTCCGTCATGAGTCGCGTCACCTCCGCCCACGACGCCGCGCCAAGATCTTCTCCGCCGCCGTGAGCGGTCGTCCCTCCGGCGCCGCGCCGCCCGCGCCCGTTGCGTGTCCGCTCTCCGGGGGCGCGGGTTGAGGCCCCGGCGCCGACCCAGGTTGAGACCCCGCCGCCGGCCCAGGTTGAGGCCCCGGCGCCGACCCAGGTTGGGGCCCCGCCGCCGGCCCAGGTCGAGGCCACGAACCAGGTTGAGGCCACGACGCCGCCGACCCAGGTTGAGGTCCCGGCGCCCCCGCAGGCGGCGCTGGCGCTGTCCTCCCTGGCATCGCCCCCGCCTGCGCGCCCCCGCCGCGCCCGTCATCGCCCAGCGCCGGTCCCGCCTGCGCGCCCCCGCGCCGCTCGCGCCCCCGCTCCCGAGCCGACAGCAGCGCTCCCACGGTCGCGCCCGCGGCGGCCGGCTCCGCGGCGGCTCCCCACCGCGCCGCGCGGAGCCGCTCTCCCGCCCGCGCGAGCCACGCCGCCGCCGCCTCCGGCAGCGCGAGCCGCCGCGCCGCCACCGCGAGCAGCAGCGCGAGCGCGGCGAAGAACACAAGGCTCGGCGTCGCGTCCCGGTACGCGAAGCGCTTCGACGCCCGATCCTCGAAGATGCCCGCGAGCGTGTCGCGCCGCTTGCCCCCGGTGAACTCCGCGATCCGCCCGAGCAGCGACAGATCGCTGCCCGTCGGGCGCAGCTCCTCGCCGGCGGTCATCGCCGCTCCCGTCGTCCCGACGGCCTCCCCCGTGAGCTCGTCCCGGGCCACCGCCACGTAGGTCCCCGGCCGCGATAGCGGAAGCTTCGCCGTGTACGCGCCCGCGCCCGTCGCCTCGAGCGGCAGCTCTCGCGAGAAGCCGTCGGGCCCCGCGACGTGCACGACCAGCCGGCGGAACGACTGCGCACGCCCGTCGTCGCCGATCACGCTCGCCCGCACCGACAGCTCGCCGCCCGACGCGTCCGCTTCCAGGCGCACGCGCGGATCCTCCTCCTTGCGCGTCACGTCGCGCGCGGCCTGCGCGATCATCCGCGCCGCGCCGGGCCAGCGCGTCCACGCGGCGCCCCAGCGGCCCTTGAGATCGCTCGTGAACGCGGCGGCCCGGCCGAGCCCCGCCGACCACACGGCGAGCACCGGATCGCCCTCCGGCCCGGACAGCAACACCGTGGACCGGCTCTTGGCGACCGTTACCACGTAGCCCCCGAGCGGCGGCGCCTCGCCGAACGGCACGCCGGCGGTGATCGACGACGGCGCGCCCAGCGCGACGTGGAACGGCTCCTCCACGATCGCGCTCTTCGCCGCCATGATGGTCTCCTGCGTGAACACCGCGGGCAGCCGCGTGGCGTCCTCGACGAGGTAGAAGCGGCCGCCGCCGATGCGCGACAGCGCCTCGAGCTCCGGCACGTCGTTGCCCTGGCCCAGCGCCACGACGCTCGTCGTCGTCCCGCGGCGCATCGCCGCCTCCACCATCGCGCGGCACGGCCCCATGTTCTCCGCGTCCGACCCGTCGGCGAAGAGCAGCACGTGCTTCAGGCTCGAGGTGTCCCGGTCGAGCGCCTGGTAGGCCGCCTCGAGGGTGATGTCGACGTAGATGCCGCCGCCGCCCGGGCCCACGGCGCGGATCGCCTTCTCGATCGCGGCGCCGTCCGCGACCGGCCCGAGCGGCACGCTCCACCGCACCGCCGTGTCGACGTGCGCGACGCCGAGCCGATCGCCGGGGCCGAGCAGCGAGGCCGACCGGGCGGCGGCCTCGTTGGCGAGCTCGAGCTTCGTGTGGGCGCCGGCGGTCGCCGCCATCGACCCGGAGATGTCGATGCCGATCACCTCGGCCAGGCTCGCCCGCCGCCGCTCCTGCTTCAGGTCGAACGCGACGGGCGAGATCTCCTCGAGCGGCGTCCGCGCGTAGCCGCCCGGCCCCATGCTGCGATCGCCGCCCATCAGGAGGAGCCCGCCGCCGAGGTCGCGGACGTAGCTCGCGAGCGCGTCGATCTGGCCCGGCGAGAGATCCGACGCGCGGATGTCGCTGAGCACCACGACGTCGTAACCGGCGAGCTCGCCGAGATCGGCGGGGACGCGGCTCAGGCCGCCCTCGTCCACGCGGAACGCGCCGTCCGCGAGCGCCCGCGCGACGAACGCGCCCTGCCCGGCGTCGCCCTCCAGCACGAGGGCCGCCGCGGCCCCGCGGACGCGCAGGAACGCGCTCGCCGCGTTGTCCTCGGCCGCCTCGTCGAGCCTCGGATCCTTCGCGGTGATCTCGACGTCGTAGCGGTGCAGCCCGGGCCCCGGCGCCTTCTCCCGGATGCGCAGCACGTCTTCTCCCGCGGCGATCGAGGCCTCGGTGCGGGCGATGAGCTCGCCGTCGCGGCGGAGGCGGATCTCGACCTCGGCCGGGGACGGCGACGACGTGACGAGCCGCAGATCGAGCGCCTCACCCTCGTCGGCCCGCGCGGGCGCGCGGAGGGCGACCACGCGGACGTCGGGGACGAGCCGCTGCTCGAGCGGGATCACGTCGATCGGGAGGCCGGCGGCGACGGCGGCGGCCGCCGCGGCCATCGTGTCGCCGCGGGTCGCGACGCCGTCGCTGAGCAGCACGACGCGCGCCGCGGAGTCCGGCGGCACCTCGGCGAGCGCGCGCCGGATGCCGGCGGCGAGGTCCGTCCCGTCCCGGCCGAGCGCGACCCGCTGCGGGGCCGCGAGCTGCGAGCGCGGGCGCGGCGGATCCTCGGTCGCCGCGCCCGCGGCGAACGCGATGGTGGCGATCCGATCGTCCTCGCGCATGCCGAGCTCGGCGACGGAGAGCTCCTGCGCGACGCGCCGGTCGGCGCTCGGCACGAGGTCGATCGAGCGGCTGCGATCGATTGCGATCAGGACGGTGAGCCGGTCGAGTGGCCGGCCAAGCTCTGGCCCGGCCACGGCCATGGCCGCGGCGAACGCGGCGAAGGGGGCGAGGAAGTCGCCGAGCCGCGCGCGCCACGCCCCCTGCCGGCGGGCGTACGCCGAGGCGAGCGCGTGCGCGAGGTACCGGAGCGCGATGAACGACGTGGCGCCCAGCGCGAGCAGCGCGCCCCAGGGCCGCGCGAGCCGGAGATAGGCGTCCGGGAGCAGGCCGCACCAGACGAGGCCCACGTAGAGCGCCGGCAGGGCGCCAGCCACCATCCAGCCGAGCAGGATCGGGCGGCGGAGCGCGCCGCGCCGGAGGGCGAGGCGCAGCAGCGCCGCGAAGACGAGCGCGCCGGCGAGCGTGGCGGCGCAGGGGAGGGCGCGCAGCGCGGCCGCCGGGATCAGGGAGGCCTCCGTTCGGTCCGCATGCGGGGGAGCCGCAGTAAATCATCTTTGCGGGGGCCCGGGGACGCCGCTTCGGCGGGTGTGGCCGAGTGCCCCATGGGCGCAGCCGTGGGGCGTCTCTGTCGGTGTCGCGCGGGTTTCATGGGGCGCTCCGGCGCATCGGAGCACCTTTCCATGTTTGTCAGGGATGGCACGCCGTCTGCTTGGCGCGGTGAAGAGCGGTCGTGGCGCGGCGAGGCCGCGCAGCCGGGGCAGGAGAGATCATGTCGCGCATCGAGACCACGGACACCTGGAGCGGCACGGACGGCGGCGCATGGGATCTCGACGAGGGCCTGGGCGAGCCCGCGCCCAGCGCGCACCACCAGGAGAGGGATCTCGTCGCGGGCAAGTACCGGCTGGTCCGCAGGATCGGCGAGGGGGCGATGGGCACGGTCTGGAGCGCGACGCACGTGGCGCTCGGGTCGGAGGTCGCGATCAAGCTGATGCGGCCCGAGCTCCGGTCGCCGGAGCTCGCGGAGTACTTCGTCCGCGAGGCGCGCGCCGCCGGCCGGCTGAACCACGCGGAGGTCGTCCGGATCTTCGACCTCGGCGAGACCGCGGCGGGGGACCCCTACCTGGTGATGGAGCTCATCGAGGGCGAGTCGCTGAGGAGCGCGCTCTCGCGCGAGGTGGCGATGACGCCGGAGCGGGCGATCGCGCTGCTCCTGCCGGTCGCGGGCGCGATGCACGCGGTGCACGAGAAGGGGGTCGTCCACCGCGATCTCAAGCCGGACAACGTGATGCTGGTGCGCCGCCGCGGCGGCCGGCTCCAGCCGAAGATCGTCGATTTCGGCGTCGCGAAGATCGTCTCCGAGCGCGAGGCGAGCCAGGCGTCGGCGAGCTTCGAGGTCTTCGGTACCCCCGACTACATGCCGCCGGAGCAGGTCCTCGCCGTCCCTGACATCGATCGCCGCGCCGATATCTGGTCGCTCTGCGCGATGCTGTACGAGCTCCTGTCGGGCCGGCCCCCGTTCTCGTCAAAGAACGCGCTGGACGGCCTGCGGGCGGTGCTGCAGGACGCGGTGCCGTCGCTCGTCGACACGTGCGGCCTCGACGCGGATCTCTGGGCGATCGTGGAGCGCGGGCTGCGGAAGGAGCCGTCCTCGCGCTGGTCGAGCATGCGCGAGCTCGGCGAGGCGCTCGCCGCGTGGCTGAGGGCGCGGGGCGTCCTGGAGGACGCGCGCGGCGTGTCGCTCGCGGGGGAGTGGCTTCCTTGCGAGGAGCCCTGTGTCCCTGCGGGCAATGGCGCGACGCCGCGCGCATCCTGGTGGGTGGAGGAGCGGAGCCGGCCGAGCCGCCGGTGGTCGTCGCGCCGCCGGGTATACCGGGTGCACCGGGGCCGGCCTCACGGCGAGCAGACGGCCTGCCCTTGAGGACGGGCACGAGCCGCTGAGCGGTCCGGGCGCAGCGGTGGGGTGAGCGAGCGCCGGACTGGCTGGAGCAGGGCCCGGCGGATGCATGGCTTGACCTCGCGGCCCGCGTGTTGCTCTGCTCTGGCGGGTGAACGCTCGCGCTACACCGTCGCTGCGCATCGCGCGGCTCGTGATCGAAAATTTCCGGACGTTTCGAGAGCCCACGGAGATCGTCTTCACGTCCGACGGCGTGGCGGACGAGATGCCCGTGTTTCACGGGGCCAACGGGGCCGGCAAATCCAATGCGCTCGCGGCGATCGACCTGTTTTTTCGGGTCGCCTCGTACTGCTTGCGTGCGGTCGCTGGCGCTGGCGGGATGAGCCCGGATGCAGCGTGCAAGCTGTCGTGGGGGGTTCGTGACGAACACTTCGGCTTGTGGATGAACCACCGGAGCTGGCCTCCCGGTGTTCGCGACCCGCAGCGGGTGGAGGTTCACTTCGATGATGCGCGCCTCGGCGCGCTCCGCGTCACGCTGACCCCGTCGGGCAACGACGTCCTCCTGCGGCTGGAGAGGAGGCGTTCCGCCCCCGCGAACTTCTGGGAGGCGCCGCGAGCGGGCAAGAACGCGGGCGGTGTCGTACTGAAGGATGGCACGGGAGACGTTCTGCAAATCGATGAGATCTCCCCGCTGCAGAACGCCCTGGAGGCGCCGCTCGGCCCCGGGAGCAAGCCGTTCTTCCTGCTGGATGCTCGTCGTCGAGACTTCCGGGCCATCGGCGAGGGGGGGGCGCGCGACGAGGGGGGCAGCACGCTGTCCGCCACCACGGCCGAACGCCTCCTGGCGCTGGCAACGTCGCTCGATCCGGAGGAGACGGAGCGCTGGCGGGTCTTCGTGGAGCTCATCCATCGGTTCAAGACCCTGTCGGATCGAGAGATCTCCGTGCTCCGCGCGCCCGTGGCGGGCGGGGAGGTCACCGATCTGCGCTTCGAGGTCCGGGGCAAGCAGATCCTACGGCTCTCCGAGCTCAGCTCGGGCGAGCAGCAGGTGGTCGCTCTCGTCGCGGCCGTGCTCACGTCCCGTGCCGGCCTTGTTGCCATCGAGGAGCCGGAGATGAGCTTGCATCCCGAGAACCAGGAGCTCGTCCGCGACATCCTGCGCGAGCAGGTGCAACGCGGGATCGTCGACCAGATCTTCCTCGAGAGCCACGTCCAGGTCTTCGACGGCCCCGCGGTGCTCCGGTTCAGCCGCTCTCCCGAGGGGGAGACGCTCGTTACGCGGCAGCCTTCGCGCTCGCTCGACAGGCTCCGCGCCCACGCGCGCGAGAGCGGCGCCGATGAGCAGTGGGTCACGCCCGACGGTTACACTCAGCTCCCTGCGGAGATGCGAGACAAGCTCGGTTTGCAGGGCGGCGGGTATCTCTGGTTCTTGCGCTCCAGGCCGGAGGGCCGCTGGGAAGCCTGGACGGAGGCGGATCTCGAGGCGCAGCTCGGCATCGGCGACGGCTCCTCGAAGGATCCCTGACGTGCGGCTGTGGATCGATACGAACGCAGCGCGCAGCCCGAGGGCCATTCGCGACCTCTGCCGTCTCGCGAGGAGCAAAGGTGTCGAGGTCCTGGTCCATGCGCAGGTGTACCTGGAAAGACGGCGGCAGCAGCGGGTGGAGAGCGGCGAACAGTTCTCGGGGATGGCGTTCGACGACTTTCTCCTGGTGCACCGGGTCCGGGTCGTCGACATCCACCTCGATCAGCCGACCGCAGCTCGATGGGCCGACGGCTTGTGCCAGCGGTATCCGACGGACCGCGATTGGGAGCTAGCGAAGCAGCGTACCCTCGGCGGCGAGCTGATCGCCGATTTCAAGATCATCCCTGGAAAGATGCCGATGACCACGGACTGGCTCATCGCCCTCGCCGTCGAGGACGACGCCGCATCGCGCATCATCACCCACGACGACGGCGAGGAATGGCGGCGGCTTCGCGAAGCCGAGCCGAGGCGCGCCTTCCGCTGGGACGAAGCGGTCACCTGGCTTCAGAGCCTGCCCGCGGACGAGCCGTCGCCCGGCCGAAACGCATAGAGCGCCGCGCGAGGGGGCGGCATCGACCCGCGGGAGGTGTGCCGGCGTTCGCTCGGCGGCACCGAGCCTGCTCGGGAGCTCCAGCCTCGGAGGGCGCGGTGGTGTATGCTCGCGCAGGTCGCGCATGAACCTCGCCGAGAAGCTCGTCCGGTCCGCCACGCTCGCCGATCTCGACGAGCTGCCGCCCGGCTGGCGGGGCGAGATCATCGACGGCACGCTGTACGCCTTTCCGCGTCCCCGCTTCGTTCACGCGAACATCGAGGACCTGATCACGGCCGACCTCAAGAACCCCTACCAGCGGGGCAGGGGCGGTCCGGGAGGGTGGTGGATCCTCTCCGAGCCGGGCATCCAGATCGAGCGCGCGCCGGAGATATCGCCCGACGTCGCGGGCTGGCGCCGCGCGCGCATGCCCGCGCCGCCGCGGCCCGCGGAGCCCATCTCCCTCGTTCCCGACTGGTGCTGCGAGATCCTCTCGCCGCGCACGGCGGGCTACGACAACCTCGTGAAGCGCCGCTTCTACGCCGAGATCGGCGTGCCTCACCTCTGGTACGTGGATCCCGTCCGGCGGACGTTGCTGGTCAGCCAGCTCGAGAACGGGCGGTGGGTCGAGCTGGGGCTGCACGGACGAGACGAGAAGGTGCGCGCGGCGCCGTTCGAGGACGTCGAGATCGACCTGGCCGAATGGTGGGAAGGGCTCGACGAGGACGAGGGCGACGCGCCCTGAGGCGCGGGTCACCGCGAGGGCTGACCCGTGCGCAGCGGGCCACCTCGCGAGGTGGGCCAGGGCATGCAATTGGCCGCCGATCCCGGGATCGTGAAGACATCCATCCCGTGCTCGAAGGTCTGCACGAAGACCTCGAGCTGGCCGTCTCCGTCGAGATCACCCACCGCCGGCGCGGCGGGCGCGCCGTTGCCGTTGCCGTTGCTGCCGGGGTTCGGCAGGGGCACGTCGTGCAGGACCGCGCCGTTCGCGCCGAGGATCACGAGGTTGCCCGAGTCGAGCTCGTCGGGAGCGCCGTACGTCGCCAGCAAGACCTCGGGTGATCCGTCCTGGTTCAGGTCGGCCACGGTGGCCTCGGTCGCGAACATGATCGATTTGCCGTGCATGTAGTTGTATCGCCACAGGAGCGACGCGTCGGGGCCGAACGCATAGAGGTAGCCGTCGTTCATCGGGACGATGATCTCGGGCCGCGCGTCCCCCTGGAGGTTCACCGTCGTCGGCGAGGGCACGCCGTTCGGCGGGTAATAACCGTCGATTTCGAGCGGCCTCCCGCCGCGCGGGAGCGTCTCCCACCCGGGCTTGCGCATCGCCGATCGGCTGCCGTCGCCGTGCGCGCCCTCGAGCACCATCACCGCATACGCCTGCGTCTCGTAGGGCTCGTGCATCTCGACGTTCGGTACGCCGACGACCTCGTTCCGCCCGTCCCCGTCGAGATCGACCACGTTCGGCGGCGACGCGGTCCATTGCAGCCACTCGGCGGAGCTCGGGTGCGGCCACGTCCCGGTATGGAGATGGTAATGATCGCCCTCCACCTTCGGGTCCGCCCACCGGATGAACTGGCCCCAGGTCAGCGGCTGGTCGGCGAACGCGTCGTCGCGGTTCTTGAAATACGGCGCGGCGTCGATGGCCACACCGTCGTGGTTGAACGCCTGGATGTGGTGGTTGTCGTAGGTGGCCAGGATCTCGAGCTCCGGGTCGTCGTCGATGTCGCCGATGCCGACGTTGAGCCCATAACACCCGAACCCGGAGTGCCCCATGCCGTTGCGATCGGCGTCGTTCCCCGGGCCGCTCTGGTTGTTGTACCGAGGCCAGGCCGCGAAGGCGGCGCCTGCGGCGGCGGGTTGATAGAGCGACCCATCCGCGCTGAAGACGAAGACCTGCGCGCCGCCGTCCTCGGTGGTCGCGGTCTGGGTCGTCGTCGCCACCACCTCGATGGTGCCGTCGCCGTCGAGATCCGCCGCGGCGAGCCCGCGCACCTCGGGGGCGTTGCCCGCCGTGGTGGTGTCCACCGGCCACCCGGCCTTCGGCGCGAGCCCGTCCTTCCATTCGAATGCGAAGACCTGATGACCGTTGCCATAAACGATGTCGATCGCGCCGTCGCCCTCGAGGTCGGCGACCACGTGCGGCGCGTAAACCCGGTCCTCCCCGGCCTCGGCGCGATCGATCTCCTTCCCGCTCGAGTCGAAGACGAAGAGCGAATAGTAAGCGGCGATGAGCTCGTTCTGACCGTCGCCGTCGAGGTCCATCACCACCGGCGATGCGTACCAGCTCGTCTGCCCGGGCAAAACCATCCGGTGCTCGGGCGCCTGCACCTCGCCGGCGCTCGTGCCCACCTCGCAGATCGGGTTGCGCGTGCCGCCCGTGCCGCTCGCTCCCGCCCCGCTGCTCGCGCCGCCGCCGCTCGCGCCGTCCCCGAGCTCGCCCCCGGCGCAGGCCGCCGCGAGCAGCGCGAGGAGCAACGCCGCGCCGCCGAGAGGCCACCCACCCAGGCCGGTGCGCGCGGCCCACGGCAAAGGCGGCCGGTGTTGAGGCGCGGTGGGGAACGCGCGACCGGAACGGCACGGGCGGCGCTGGGTAACCATGGGACCTCCGGGGGATGCGCCCGCGGGCGACGCCCGCCGGTGGAAAAGGACAGGAGCCAAGCTCATCGAGATTACCAGGAACCTTCCGAGCCGGGGATACGAGAGCTCACCCGAGGGGAGCCTCGCGGGATCGCCGTGAGGGTGGTTGCCCAGGGCAGAGTGTGGTTCGTTGCCACCGGTGGTGTATCATGTAGATCTCGGAGAGTGACGACGCGTTCACCCCTGGAGGCGCCGCATGGCCACGATAGAGGCATTCATTCCGACGGTGGTGCTCTTCGAGACGATCACCGACGTCGCTCGTACCCACAACGCGCACCTCGTGCTCCAGCGCTTCGAGGGAGCGCACGGCGGCGCGATGCTCTCCGTCGTCGAAGCGAGCCGTCTCGCGGCTCACGAGTATCTGAAAGGCGGCTATCAGCTGGTGTACCTGGCGTCGCGGAGGGCGCCGGCCAGCGCGCAGGACTGGGGCTTCTTCGACCGTGAGGCCGCAAATCTGCTCGAGTTCGCCGGTGCGCGTCAGCGCGGTCAGGATCTCGAGCAGGTCACGATCCGCCCGGTGGCGAAGAAGACCAACGTGGCCACGTTGTTCGCCGCGACCAGGGCGGCGATCGTGGCGAGCTGCAAGCGAGGAATGAGGCTCAACGGCCGGCTCTACCCGAAGATCTTCTACGCGAAGGAGCTCGAGGCCGGGGGCTTCCAGCTGTGGGTCGATATCGAGACGAAGACCCTATCCGCCGAGATGGCCGGGTAGGGCCTCTGGCCCCTCGCGGCGCGGCCTTGGCGCCCTGGCGATCTTTCCGCTGACCCGCCGCAGCGCTGGGCGGCAGGGCTGCCGCGGCCTTGCAGCGGCCTCGGCACGCGCGTGAAGTACCAGACGTCGAAGACCACGGCAGTTCACCGGTCCCGACCTCGCCCCCGAAGATCCATGGAGCACGGTCATCGAGCGCCTGGACAGCCTGACGTTCCCTCGTCCATACGAGGTTGGCACGGCCCTCGGCATGACCGACAAGGCGCGCTGACGTCTGTTCGCGTGGCCCTCACGGGGCACAAGCAACCGCAACGCGCGGGGCAGATGAGCTACCCTGCGGCCATGGGGCACATCACCCTCTCCTCTGCCGGCGGGCGCGTCACCATCACCGACGAGGTCTCGGACGCGACGCCGCTCGAAGGGAGCGACCCTGTGGAGATCGTGGTCATGGAGGGCAGCGAGACCATGGCGGTCAGCCCACAGACGCTGCGGGGCATGCAACTGACGGACGGCACGGTCATCGTGGTCGACGAAGACACGCGGGAACGCATCCAGCGCCGGATCGAGAACCGGAGCGGCCGGATCGACATCCTGATCCAGGAGCCGGGCCGGCCAGGAGATTGGCGGCCCACCGTCGTGCAGTCTTTCTCCGATGTATCGACGTCGAGGCATGACGAGAGGCAGGGCGACGATGACGCCCCTGTGTACCTCTCCGACGATGACTCCAGCGTCCATCGCCGGGGTGACGAGGACGATCTCCTCGACGGCGGCTGGAACGGAGGCGGCGGCTGGCTCAGAGCGAGCGAGGGGGACGAGGAGGACGAGGAGGACGAGGAGGACGAGAGCCGCGGCCAGCCGCGGGGCAGCATCGATGGATCGATCTTCGATCACCTCGTGCAGGACGATGCGGCGGATAGCCGCGGCCAGCCCGTGAGACGGCAATTGACGCTCGACGGGGACAAGGGCATCGGCAGGCTCGTGCTCGGTACGTGGAACGCGTCCCATTTCGGCGCGCGGAAGGACATCAAGAACCCCGGCTTGCTCGACATCGACGACGAGGAAGGCTTCGACGAGGCGATCTTCGACGAAGCTCCGTCGGAGACCGAGCAGGACAGTTACTACAGCAAGCGAAACAAGGACAAGGAGATACGCGGCGAGGGCGAGAAGGACGCCAAGGCCCAGTACCTGGTGGACATGCTCGTCGGCGCGATGCAGGCGGGGCATGCGATCGATGGGCTCGTGATCCACGAGATCAACAACGGCGAGGCGTTCCAGGAGGCCTTCGAGGACGCGGCCAGGAAGGCAGGGATCGACGGCGAGTACGAGCTCCACCTCGGGCCGCGCCTCCACACCGGCTCGGACAAGCACGCGCAAAAGGAGCGATATCCCGTCGTCGTGCGCACGGCGAAGCTCCAGGTCGAAGGCGTGGAGTACATCCCGACCCACAGCGCCAGCGAGAAGGGGAGACCCAAGGTCGTCGCCGGCGAGCCGGTCCAGACCACGGACGACGACACCGTGAAGACGCCCTCCGGCAAGTCGCGCCCCCTCATCGCGTACACGATCAAGCGGAAGGACCGTCCTTCAGCGAAGCCGCTCAAGCTCGTCAACGTGCACACCAAGCCGGGCAAAGGGGGGCTCAGCACCGCCGCGGGCGTGAACGATCGCCGGCCGGTGTTCGCGCAAGTCGAGCCCGCGTACAAGCACGCATCGAAGGACGACGAGCACATGTGGGTCTTCCTCGGGGACCACTACCTGGCGGGCCAGGACGTCGTGACCAGCAGCGGGGAGCGCTTCGACGAGTCGCTCCCACCCGGGATGCTCAACCTCGATCCGGAATCGAAGACGAACACGATCGAGAAGATCCACACCGATGTGGAGAACGCCCGCTGGAGGTACAAGACGATCAAGGCCCGACGCGCCAGCGAGGGCGCGAAGAATGCTGTCACGAAGCTCTCCAGCACGAACACCGGCAAGCGCAAGCGCGGAGCCAAGGAGCCAGAGAAGAAGCCCCCCTCCAGGGCGACGCTCAAGAAAAAGCTCAAGGGCATCGAGAAGGACCTGAGGAGCCTGGAGAACCACGATACCCGCGCGAACGCGAAGAAGGACATCGCGGCCCTCCAGCGGCGACTGGCCGCGCTGGATACCACGCTATCGCAGAAGAAGGCATCGCTCGACGACGCTCAGAAGAAGACCCTCGAGCTCAACGCCGACACCAAGGAACAGGTCTACCAGAGCCTCCGCGCCCGGGAACAGGCGTTCATCCAGAAGCAGAAATCGGCCCGTCAGGTGACGCGCGCCGAGACGAGGAGGGATCGCGCGCGGAGGCTCCGCGACGCAGCAGAGGGCAGGGATCGCGCGCGGAGGCTCCGCGAAGCAGCAGTGGGCAAGGATCGTCCGGAAGCGTCGGCGCTCCTCGCAGAAGCCGACCGGCTGGAGGAGCAAGCTGCAGCTCAGGAGAAGGCCGCGTCCGGTGAGGACCGGCAAGGCGCCTTCCTCGACAGGAAGCGGACGATGGTGGCCGACAAGGCCGTGGTCAGCTCGCGCTTCGTGGTCCGCAAAGCGGCGCTCATGACCGTGCTGCCCGGAAAAAGGAACGAGAAGCCGAAGACCGCCTTCGTCGAAAAGGACGAGCTTTACTCCAGGAGCGGCGGTGGCTGGGAGGCCACGGGAGAGCACTTCGCCCTCGCGCAGGGCCGGGTGCTATCGGACCATGGGGCGATGGTCATCGTGGTCAGCGACGACCCCGCGGATCAGAAGGCGGCCGACGAGATGATGGACGCGCTCGTCCTCGAGCCGTCGGGCCTGGCGAAGACCCTGGACGAGGCCGGCGACGAACCCGAGAGCGAGCAGGAGGCCGCGAGCGACTTCGAGCCGGACAGCAGCGACGACGAGGACAGCAGCGACGACGACGACGACGACGACGAGGACAGCAGCGACGACGACGACGACGACGAGGACAGCAGCGACGACGACGAGGACGGCGACGACGGCAACCAGGACACCGACAATCAGGACGACGCCGGCGGTGACGACGCCGGCGGTAAAGAGGCCTCCGGCGAGCGCTCGCCGCCCTCCAAGAGGAAGAAGCTCGACAACAGCAGCGTCGGGAGCCTCCACAGCGCGACGATGTCACGCACGGCGCAGCGGCAATCCACCCCCACCCGGCCGACCACGACGAGGACCTCGATCACGAAGCAGACGAACAGGCCGAGCAAGACAGCGGCCAAGCGCAAGCGGCGCTGATCGTCCTGCTCGGTGCGCTCACCCCGTATCTGGCAACACGCCGCCGGTCGAGATCTCCCGCCCGTCCGGCAGCCTCACGCGGGCCCCGCGCCCCGCGCACCCCGCGTCCCACATCGCCGCCGTGCCTTTTCCGTAGGTCGCCTCGCCCGCCACGACCGCGCGCCCGTGCGCCTGCAAGCACGCCGCGAGGAGCTCCGCCGCGGAGGCCGTGAAGCGGTCGACCCACACGACGAGGGGCATCGTATACGGCGCTCCCGGCCGCGCGCGGTGCTCGGCCGCGTCGCCCTCCTCGTCGATGACGGTGGCCAGCAGCGTGCCTTCGGGGAGGAAGCCGCCGGCGATCTCCACCGCGGCCTTCACGTCGCCGCCCGGATTGCCGCGCAGGTCCAGCACCAGCACCTCCATGCCGCGGGCGCGGAGCCGCCCGATCTCGCGGTGGAGGAGCGCCGGGCCGTCGATGGCGATCCGCGGGAGGGCCACGCAGCCCACGCCCGGCGCGAGGATCTCGCCGGACAGCCCGTCGCCGGCGGCCCCGGGCGCGAGCGCGACCGCGACCTCCAGCGCGCCCTGCAACGACTCGCCGATGCCCGTGCGCATCGTGAACACGTTCGTGGCGCTGGGCACGGCGATGAGGCCGAGCGGCGCGTTGAAGTTGTTGCCCGCCGTCAGCGACGCGAGGTGCGCGGCAGGCAGGAAGTTGAAGAACACGTTGGTGAACGACGCCGTCACGACGGCCGCGCCCTTGATCGTGGGGTGCATCACGCCGGGCTCGTCGCCGATGGACATCGGGATCACCGAGCCCACGGTCAGCGACGGCATCATCGAGGTGAGCACGTTCGCCGCGAAGACCGTCGCCATCGCGTTGAAGGCGACGTTGACGTACGGGATCGGCACCCCGACCGGCGGCGTCCTGCACACGTCGGGCGCGGCGATGAACTGGCCTGCTCCTCGGTTCGCTACGGGCAACATGGCGCGATCACCCGAGGTGTACCTGCTTGCCCTGCACCGTGGTCGTCTCGTCGGTCACGATGGTGGCTGTCCTGGCCTGGAGCACGGAGCTGCCCGCGACCACCGTGCGCGCCTCTTTCGCCTCGACCTCGAGCATCGACGCGACGCGCTGGTACAGGTTCGTGGCCCGCTGGATCAGGGTCTCTGCCCAGGTCGTGACGCGGGAGGCGTGCACCGTCACCTCGGGGCTCCGGATCTCCACGCCTCGATCGGCCGAGAGCCGCAGCGTGCCCCCCTCGGCCGCGAGATCGACGTCGCCGGAGAACCGCAGCACCGCGCGCCCGGAGCCGCGCAGCACGCCGATCGCATAGAGATCGTCGCGCTTGCCGATCACGAGCAGCACGTCGCCGACGGCCGGCTCGTACGGCGAGACGAACGCCATCGTGGCGTATCGCTCGGCGCCGTTCGACAGGACCACGAGCACGTCGCCGGCCTCGATCGACAGCACCTCTGCAGGGCCCAGCGTTTCTGTCTCTGCGCGAGGGAAATCGGGGGTGATCACCTCTGCTGTGGCACGCTGGCTCATGTCCTGTCCTCCTGCCGAGGCGGCGGGCGCCACGCTTCGGCCTCCAAACGATCGACGTCGGTCCCGCGAGCGCCGGTCCTGCGAGCGCCGCCCCACGATGCCTTCTCCGCGCGCAGCGCGTGCAGGTTCGCGCCCGAGAGGTCCGCGTCCGAGAAGTCGGCCCCTTCCGCGGCCAGATGCGACAGATCCGCGCCGGCGAGGCGGGCTCCCCGGAACGACGCTCCGGCCGCGTGCGCCTCGGCCAGCACGGCGTCGGCGAGGTCCGCGCCTGTCAGATCCGCCCCGTCCAGCGAGGCGCGCGAGAGGACGGACCGCCGCAGCTCCGCGCGCTGGAGGTGCGCTCCCCGGAGCTCGGCCTCCCCGAAGAACGCCAGCTTGGCCCGCACACCCGCGAGGCGGGCCCCGCCGAGCTTCGCGCGCAGCAGCGTCGCGCCCCGGAGATCCGCGCCTTCCAGGTTGGCCTGCGCGAGATCCACGTCGGTGAAGTTGCTCCCCGAGAGATCGGCGCCGTGAAGGTCCGCGCCCGCGAGCTGCGCCTCGATGAAGCCACAGGCGCGCAGGGTCATGCCGGCGAGCGGCACGTTCGCGAGATCGGTGCCGGTGAAGTCGGTGCGATCGAAGATGGCTCTTTCGAGCCGCGCCCCCGCGAGGGACGCTCCGCGCAGGAGCGTCTGCTGGAGCAGCGCGCGCGTGAGGTTGGCTCCGGCCAGACTGGCACCGTCCAGCACCGCGCGGACGAGGCGGGCGCCCTCCAGATCGGCGTTCGACAGATCGGCGTCGAGCAGCACGACGCCCGTCAGGTCCGCGCCGGCGAGCCTCTGCCCGGCGAGCACCGCGCCCTGCAGATAGGCGCGCTCGAGGCGGGCGCCGGTCAGGTCCGCGCCGGTGAGATCACAGCTCGCCAGGACCGCCCCGGTGAGATCGGCCCCGCGCAGGTCGGCGCCCCGCAGATCCGCCCCGCGCAGCGACGAGCCCGCGAGATCCGCGCCCGCGAGATCCGCGCCCGCGAGCTTCGCCGCGCCGAGGTCGGTCCCCGGCGCCGCCACGCCCGTGGCCTCGCCGGGGCCGAAGAGCGCGCCGTCGAGCACACATCGCGTCATGCGGGCCGGCAGGCGCGCGCCCCGCAGATCGGCCTGGACCAGCACCACGCGTTCGAGCGCCGCGCCCGACAGATCGGCGC
This sequence comes from Sorangium sp. KYC3313, assembly GCF_052075895.1. Classification (NCBI taxonomy): domain Bacteria; kingdom Pseudomonadati; phylum Myxococcota; order Polyangiales; family Polyangiaceae; genus Sorangium; species Sorangium sp. KYC3313. The sequence continues at coordinate 12,116,045 of NZ_CP197255.1, read as the reverse complement.
CGCGGAGGATCGCGCCGAACATCGACGCCCCCGTGATGCGGGCATGTCTCAGGTCCGCGCCGGTGAGGTCCGCTTTCTGGAAGGACGCCCCGTCGATCGTGCGGCCGCCGAGCGCCGCGCCGGCGAGCTTCGCCATGTCGAGCCGCGCCTGATCGAGCCGCGCGCCGTCGAGCTTCGCGCCCGTCAGATCGGCGCTGATGAGCATCGCGCCCCCGAGGTCCGCGCCGGTGAGATCCGCGCCGCGGACAGGCGCCCTCACCAGCTTCGCGCCGCGCAGGACCGCGCCGCGGAGCTGCGCCCCGCGCAGGTCGCACGCCGCGAACGACGCGCCCTCGAGGTTCGACCCTTCGAGCACGGCGTCGCGCAGGACGCACCGGACCCACTCCGAAGAGGCCAGATCCGCCCCCGAGAGCGCCGCGCCGCCGAGGTGCACGTCGACGAGCCGGGCGCGCGGCATGCGCGCGCCCGTGAGATCGCGCCCGCGCAGGTCGAACCGGGTCACCCGCTTGCCGGCGAGGCCGTCGGTCTCGCGCATGCGACGGATCAGCTCTTCGGGCGTCATGATGGATCCAGGAGGGCCCGGGTGAGGTTCGCGCCGGCGAAATCGGCGCTCGAGCCCGCGGCGCCCAGGAGGACCGCCTCGAACAGGCTCGCTTGCCGGAACGACACGCGCGTGAGCGTCGCTCTCCGCAGGTCCACGCCGAACAGGTTGGCGCGATCGAAGCTGGCCTGTTCGAGGCGCGCGCGATCGAAGCGGGCTCTGCGCAGATCGGCGCCCGAGAAGCGCGCGCCCGCCGCCTCCACCTCCGAGAAGCACGCGTCGTGAAAGGAAGAATACCTGAAGTCTGCATCCGTGAGATCCGCGCGCACCCACACGCTGGCCGGGCCCTGTGCGCCGGTGAACCGCGCGCGCCGCAGCCGCGCGTCCGAGAAGCCCGAGCGCCCGAGCTTCGCGTCGGTGAAGTCGGCGCGGTCGCCGGCGATCTGCGTCAGCATGCACCGGAGCAGGCTCGCGCCGATCCACGCCGACTCTTCGAGCCGCGCGCCCTCGAACAGACACTGTGTGAGCGCGGCTCCCGCGAGCCGCGCCCCCGTCAGGCTCGCGCGCTGGAGGAGCGCCCGCTCTGCGACGACGCCCTCGAGATCGGCGCCTTCCAGATCGATCTCCTCGGCAAAGACGCCGTCGAGCCGCGCTCTCGTGAGCCGCGCGCCCCTCGCCCGCGCGCGCGCGAGCTGCGCCTGCGCGAGGTCGGCCCCGGAGAGATCCGCGTCGCCGAGCTGCGCCTCGGCGAGCACGGCTTGCCTCAGGCTCGCGCCCGCGAGGCGCGCGCCGCGGAGATCCGCGCGCGCGAGGAGCGTTCCATCGAGGCGCGCGCCCTCGAGGTTCGCGCCGCGCAGATCGCGGCCGGACCAGTCTCGCCCGGAGGAGTCGCCCCCCCGCGAGGGCGTGTCCGCGTCCTTCGCTGCCCCCGGATCCCCCTCGGGAAAGCCGCCCAGGCGGGGATCGCGCAGCGCCGCTTCCAGCGCCTCGAGCCCGGGGACCGCCGCGCCGGACGCCCGCGCCTCGAGCGCGAGCCCGCGGAGCTGCGCGAGGCGCCTTGCGAGCACAGGCCGTATCCTCGCATCCGTCAAGGGCGCCTCGGCCGGCGGCGGCGCGGCGGGCGAAGGAGCGTCTGCCAGCGCGGCGGCGACCCTGGCGGGCAGATCGAGGCCGCGCCGCCCGGTGTGCGCGCCGCCGGCGGTCACCGCCCTGGCGATCGCCGCACGCAACCCGGACGGCAACGTCGCGAGCGTCTCGTCGAGCTGCGCGGCGAGCCGCGGGTCCACGGGCTTCTCCGGCGCCGCCGGACCGGGATCGACCGCGGCCCACGGGTCGCCGAACGAGGTTGGCACGCTCTCCTTCACCGGATCGCGCTCGAACGCCTCGAGCGCCGCGCGGTACCGCGCCTCGGGCTCTCTGGGGCTCGCCATCGGCTCGGACGCGAACAGCACCGTGCGCACGCCCCGGAGCTCGGCGTCGGGCACGGCATCGACGCCGCGCCACACGAGCGAGAGGCGGAGGGCGTCGAGGTCGGCGAACAGCGTATCGAGGACCATCGGCACCTCGCGGAAGCGACCGGTGGTGTCCATCAGGAAGGCGCGCACGCGCAGGCCCGGGAGCGCGCTCTCGAAGAGCACACGGTCGGGGTGGAGGTTCGCGAACGACAGCGCCTCGTCTCCGCGGAGAAAGGGGACCTGCTGGTCGCCGGGCGCCGCGTTGAAATGGCCGACGTCGAAGTCTTCTGCGTGGTACGGAGCGCGCTCCTTCCGCCACTCCGGGCCGTACGCGGAGCCGAGCTTCCGGGCGCGCTCGGGCCAGCGCGGCGAGAGCGGGCCAAAACCGGCGGGCGCCGGGCGGTCACCGCGGCTCTTGACCGGCTCGCCCGGAGACTCGATGTTTGGCAGCTCCGGGGTGTCCAGCCCCTTCCCCACCGGGTTCGCCGCGTGGCGCGGTCCGCCGAACGCGTGCGTGTACGCGACCGGCATCTTCACGAAGCGGGCCGGGTCCGATGGGTAGTCTCCGAGGACGCCCGGCACCCAGGTCCGCGGACCGACGACCTGCAGGACCTTCGAGAAATCGCCGACCGCGAAGCGGACAGGGCACGACGCCACGGGGCGGCCGGAGGGCGCGTGGCACGTGCCGAGGAGCAGCAGATCGGCGAGCGGCTTGAAGTCCGCGAAGTCTCCGGGATACACGATGTCACCGGAGAGCGCGTCGTCCTCCGGCCGGTGGCGCTCGGCCGACAGGGGCTCCTGCACGAGCAGCGGATCCCCCTCGGGCAGCGCGGCAGCGGCGCCGTGCACGAGCTCGAACGTGCCGCGCACGATGAGCGTGACCTCCGGCCGCGGCGGGCGCCGTGACGAGGGCTTCACGCCGGAGGCGAGGGGCGTCAGGTTCTTGATCTTCATGCGCCGGATCCGAGGGCGCCGTCAGAGGAAGCTGTGCTGCGCGCCCACCTGGGTGTGGGTCGTGCCCGTGGCGAGCCTCTGCGCCGCTGCCTGGATCTTCTTCGGCGTGATCTCGTAGGTCGCGGCCAGATCGACCGAGATGCCGGCGCCGACGTTGACCTCGATCTTGCCGGCGATGCAGATGTCCATCATCAGCGCGAGCGTGATGTCGAGCACCGTCCCGATCGTGATCGACTGTTCGCTCCCGATCGTCAGCTCCTCCACATCGCCCGACACGATCTCCGTCTCGGACCCGATGATCGTGGACACCGTGTTTCCGATGGTCGTGTCCTTGATCGACGGGCACACCGTGGTGCTCGTCATCGACGACGCCGTGGTCGTGTCGGTCATCGAGGTGACGGTGGTGGTGCTCGCCATCGACGTGGCCTTCGTCGTGCTCTCGATCGCGCCGGCGCACTCGGTCGTGTCGCGCATGGTCATGGCGGTGGTCGTCGACTCGATGACGTCGGCCCAGGTCTCGTCCTTGATCGACGGCACCGGCAGCGCCGAGGAGCCGGTGTACGACTCGATCGACCGCGCCCACGTCCGATCCGTGATGCGAGGGTTCTCCTTGCCCTTCGCGGGCGCCGCGCTCCCGGTGATGCTCTCCTTGAGGTTGCCCGAATAGACGTCGTGCGTGTCGCCGTGGTACGTCGTGAAGACGTCGCCTTTGATGCTCTCCTCGATCACGCGCCACGTACCGTCGTAGTTCTGCACCCAGCGAATCTCGCTGCTGCCCTCGAACGTGATGCCCGTCTCCGAGACGTGCCCGCCCGAGACGTCCCAGCCGGAGTCGTGGTCCTGCCGGCCGCGAACCAGCATGCGGTAGTTGCCCTGCACGATCTCGACCTTGTCGCCGCGGGTCGTCGTGATGCGGTTTCCGTCGGAGTGGTCTCGCCAGCCACCCCTTGTGTGGAGCTTCGCCGTCTCCGCCTGTCGCTCCGCGACCGGGGTGAACTGAGGGCAGCCGTCACGCACGCGGTCGTCGTCCACGAACGACGTGACGAGCGCCGCGAGGTCCTCGCCGGAGGCGCGCGGCGCGCCCGGGCTCGCGGCGATGGTCGGGTCCTTCACCGCGCCGAGGCGCAGATACGACGACATCGCCTCGGCCTCGCTCGCCGCGTTGTTGAAATTCGGCACCTCGATGAGGATGTACTTGCCGCCGACGCCTTCGCCCTCTTTCGTGCCCATGTGCGCTAGCAGAGCCAGCGGGACATCGCTTGTCAAGGGCGTGCGCGGACTCCCGGAGAGCCGGGCGCCGTCACACCTATTGGGTCTTCACACGGGTGAGGGAAGTTGCCCCGGATCAGCAGAAAAGCCGCCATGACGGCAAGGCCACCAAGAGGAGATCGGAAGGGCCGTCCCCGCATTCCCCCTCCGGTTCCCCTGGTTTCATGGCGCCCTCGGCGCCATGGCGGTTCGCTTCCCAGCCGGACTTCCCGCAGTGTCGCTCAGGCGGCAGGGCTGCCGTGGCCTCGGACGCTCCGCGGCGCGCGCGTGAAATACCAGACGTCGAAGACCACGAAGGCGAGCGCCGCGAGCGCGAGCAGCCAGGTCCACTCGACGTGGGCGTCCGGCTGTCCCGCCGCGCTGGAGACGGCGACCTCGCCGCCGCCCTCCGCGAGGAGCGGCCTCGGCGTGAGGTCGCTCTCGGCGACGCTCGTGAGGTTCGCCGGAACGACGACGGACCCGGCCTGCGGTCCCTGCCAGGCGAGGCGGTAGAAGCCGGCGCGGGGCGTCTCCGCGACCACCGCGACGCCGGCGCGCTGCGCGACCTCGAGCCGCTCGCCCGCAGGGCCGATGGCCTGGAGGTCCCGCGCGGTCGCGGGGACGCTCACGCGCAGCGGCTCGCCGGTGCGCGCGGGGCCTGTGATGCCGTGGGCGCGGTGGGCGCGCGCCTGCTCGAGCAGGTTGCGCACGAACAGCACGAACGACGCCTTCAGCGGCCAGTCGCTCTCGCCCACGTCGAAGCCGAGCAGCGTGCCGGTCCGCGAGGCGGTGGAGATGTCGGTCGCGATCGTGCCCTCCTGGGCGCGGATCAGCTCCTGCGTCGCCGCCTCCGGCGTGAGGGACGAGGCCGCGCGCAGGTTCACGCCGTCCAGCGTCAGGAAGCGCAGCCGCGGATCCGCCGTGTCCCACGAGGTGAGCGTGGGGCGATCGAGCGTCTGCCCGACGAGCGTGCCGGCGCAGCGCCCGGGTGGCGGGTTCACGATCAGCAGATCGCCCCCCGGAGGATCGGGCGGGCACGCGCCGTCGATCACCACGAACGTGTCGGGGTCGAGCCCGGGCTTCCCGAGCAGATCCGCGAGCGCGCCCGAGGTCACCGAGGTCATCGGATCGGACGCGAGCGCCCGCTCGAGCCAGACGGAGCCGCCGGAGGGCGCTCCCGGCTGCGCGCCCTGGGCGTCGCCGCCCGGGCCCATGCCGGCCGACGCGAGGAACACCGGGAGCTTGTCGCCGGCCGGCACGCGGCCGTAGGCGACGTCGTCGAGCGGCATCGCGTCGCGCGGCGAGAGCTCGAAGACGAGCCCCTTGCGGTAGTCGCCGGGCGACGGGCGGAACGTGAGCACGACCGGGAGGCGCTCGCCCGGCTTGACCAGCACGCGCCGCGAGCCGAGCACGTCCGAGGCGTTGTCCTGCCGCATCGTCACGTACACGTCGCGCGGCTGCGCCCCGAAGTTCGCGACAACGAGGAAGGCCTGCACCTCCTCGCGCTGCTCCGCTCGCTCGCCGTCCGCGCCGCTCGCGCCGCTCGTGCCAACCACCGCGCTCCCGGAGCGCACGTCGACGCGGACGATGGCGGCGTTGTCGACCGGATCACCGACCGTGATGACCTCCACCGGCAGCGACACGCCGCGCAGCGAGGCGGGGCGGGCGAGGTTGCCGTCGGTGATCGCGACGACCCGGCGGGAGCCGCCGAGCTGGCGGAGCCGGTCGATCCCGAGCGCCACCGCGGCCTCGAGGTTGCCCTCGACGTCGCGCGCCGCGATGGGGTCGATCGCCGCCTTGAGCCGGACGAGATCGCGATCGAGCGCAGCGACGAGGCGCGCGTCGCGCCCCGCCTCGACGATCAGCGCGTCGCTGCCCGGGGCGAGGCCGGAGAGGAGGTCCCTGGCGAGCTGCTTCGCGAGCTCGACGCGCGTGGTCGCCTCGCCGGCCGGCCCTCGAGCGGCCGCGGACATCGAGGCGCTCGTGTCGAGGATGATCGCCACGTGATCGCCGGTGAGCTCGCGCCCGCGCGAGGCGGGGCGGGCGAGGGCGAGGGCGAGGAGGGCGAGCGCGAGCGCCTGCAGGACGAGCGGCAGCTGGGCGATGAGCTTCCTGAAGGGCGCGCGCGCCATGAGATCGCGCTGCGCGGCGGCCCAGAGCCACGTCGAGGGGACGCGTCGGCGGCTCCGCTTGATCTTGAGGATGTAGAGCAGGACGAGCGGGCCGAGCAGCGCGAGCAGCCACAGGCCGCCGGGCGAGAGCAGCGCGAGCGGGGCGCCCGCGGAGGCCTGTGCGAGCGGGGCGGCCACGTCAGTCGACGCCCCTCGCGACGAAGCGGCGTACAGCGCCCTCGAGCGGCTCGTCGCTCCGCGCGCGCACGTACGTCGCCCCGTGGCGGCGGGCGAAGGCGCGCAGCGCCTCGCACAGGCCGGCGAAGCGGGCCGCGTAGGCGGCGAGGGCCGCGGCGTCCAGGGTCACGTCGACGAGCGCGCCCGTCTCGGCGTCCTCGAGCGTCAGGTCGCCCTCGAAGCTCGGCTCGAGCTCGTCGGCGGCGACGACCTGGAGGGCCGCGACGTCGTGGCCGGCCTGCGCCGCGCGCCCGAGCGCGGCGGTGACCGGGCCGGGGTCGAAGAAGTCGGAGACGACGCAGAGGAGGCCTGGCCGCGCGCTCTGCCGCACGACGGCGTCGATGGCGCGCGCGAGGTGCGTCCCGCCGGAGGCCCTCACGCCGTCGAGGGCGCGGAGCAGCGCGGCGAGCCCCGCGCGCCCGCGCACCGGCGCGTGCTCGCGGGCGATGCCGTCGCCCGCCACGAAGAGCTGCGCGCGCTCGGAGCGGGCGAGCGACATGTACCCGATCGCGGCCGCGAGCCGGCGGGCCGCGTCGAGCTTCGTGGGCTCCCCGAAGTCGAGGGACGCCGAGGCGTCGCACACGATGCGGGCGATGACGTCCTCCTCGGCGCGGAACAGCTTGAGCACCGGCTCCCCGGTGCGGGCGTACGCGGCCCAGTCGATCCGCCGCATGTCGTCGCCGGGCGCGTACGCCCGGTGCTCCTTGAACTCGGCCGAGCCGCCGCGGCGCCGCGCGAGGTGCTCGCCCGCGCCGCCGGAGCGGGCGCGGATCTCGAGCCGCCGCTGGAGCACCTCGAGCTCGCGGACGAAGCTCGCGCCGAGGAGCGGCTCGGGGGACGAGGGGAGCATCGGAGAGAGGAGTAGACATCGGCGCGGGCGGAGGTGCCAGCGGGTCGCGGAGGAGCGGCGGCCCGCGCTCGGCAGGGGCGCCGGCCGCGCCCGGCCCGTCGTCGTTCCGCGTCGCTCCGCGGCATCGCGACAGACCGCCACGGTGGGGCAGAGCACCCCGCTCGCGCTCGCCGTGGCCCGCAGCTCCCGCCTTCTGCAGGCGCGCCGCTGCTCCGTGGCTCGCTTTATGCGAGCCAGCGCTGTGGTTCCGCTGTCCGTGCGCCGGCTCGGCCGGTGGAGCCGCCGAGCGCCCCGTACCGATGTGTCACCCGAAAGGAGGCACCGTGAAGGCCCTGGTTTTCCACAAACCTTCGGACGTCCGGGTCGAGGACGTCCCGGATCCCCGGCTCGAAGAGCCCACCGACGTCATCGTGCGCGTCACCGCGACCGCGATCTGCGGCTCGGATCTGCACATCTACAACGGCTTCTTCCCCCAGGCGAAGCCCATGGTGCTCGGCCATGAGTTCATGGGCGTCGTCGAGGAGATCGGCCCGCAGGTCACGAAGCTGCGGAAGGGCGACAGGGTCGTCGTCCCGTTCCCCATCGCGTGCGGGCGTTGCTTCTTCTGCCAGGCGGAGCTCCCCGTCCATTGCGAGAGCTCCAACCCCAGGCACTACGGCCCCGAGGGCGGCACGCTCGAGGGCAAGGGCGGCGCCCTCTTCGGGTACACGGACCTCTACGGCGGTTACAGCGGAGGTCAGGCCGAGTACGTGCGCGTCCCTTACGCCGACTTCGGTCCACGGAGGGTGCCCGAGCGCCTCACCGACGAGCAGGTCCTCTTCACGACCGACATCCTCCCCACCGGCTGGACGGCGATCGAGTGGGCCGAGCTCAAGGGGGGAGAGACGGTCGCCGTGTTCGGATGCGGGCCTGTCGGCCTCGCGACCATGAAGTGCGCCTGGCTCCGCGGCGCGGCGCGCGTCATCGGCGTCGATCGGGAAGAGTACCGCCTGAAGACGGCCCGCGAGATCGCCAAGGCCGAGACCGTCCACGTCGACAAGGTCGACGCCGTCGAGGCGATCCGCGCGATGACGGGCGGGCGCGGCGCGGACGTGTGCGTCGACGCGGTCGGGATGGAGGCGCACCGCGGCCTCCTCGAGAAGGCCTCCAGCGCCCTTCACGGCCAGGTCGGGACGATATCGGCCCTCCGGCTCGCCATGAGCGCCGTGCGCCGGGGCGGGGTCGTGCCGATCGTGGGGGTCTACGGCGTGTCCTATGACAACTTCCCGCTGGGCCAGCTCTTCGACAAGGGCCTGAAGCTCCGCGCCGGCCAGGCGCCGGCGCACAACTACATCGACCGGATCCTCAAGCACATCGAGGATGGCCACCTCCGGGCGGACGACATCATCACCCACCGCCTGCCGCTCTCGCGCGCCCCGAAAGGCTACGAGATCTTCAACAAGAAGCTCGACGACTGCGTGAAGGTCGTCCTCAGGCCCTGAAGCATCCCCTCGAATTTTTCGGGAAATTCACAGGGAGGCCGGGAGGCGGGGAGTAAAATCCCACCAAGCTCCCCGTCTCCCCGCCTCCCTGTTCAAATTTTCTCTACATCCGGCGCTCGGGAGCGGCCACGCGCTCGGGCTCCGCGGGCACGCGAACCATGGCTGCGCGCCCCTGACGCCTGACACCGGCGTCAGGGGCGCGCGGCCGCGTTGCTTTGTAATTGGCTGAATTGATGTTTGTTTGTTCAGGGTATGGCGCTTGCTTGGGGCCGGACCTCGGCGAGCGCCCCGCTCGCTTGCTCGGCCACCCGCGATGGCCTCTGATCGCACGGAAAGAGAGCTCCCGATGGCTCGAGATCTGCGCTCAACTCGAACGCTCCTTCACCCCTTGTGGATAGGAGCCCTGGCGCTCCTCGTCCTCAACGATCACGCCCTCAAGGGCTCCGGCCTGCTCCCTGGGTGGTTGACCGGGAAGCTCAGCGACTTCGCCGGGCTCCTGGTCGCGCCCGCGGTCCTCGCCTCGCTGCTCCGCGTGACCTCGCGCCGCGGATTCCTCGGCGCGCACGTCGTCATCGGCGTCGTCTTCTCGGTCATCAAGCTCGCTCCGGAGGCCGCCCGCGCGGTCGAGGGGCTCATGGCGCTCACGCCGCTCCCCTGGCGGATCACCGTCGACCCGACGGATCTCATCGCGCTGCCGGTCCTCCTCGCCTCGTACCGCGTGCTCGGCGAGGCGATGGCGCGGCCGGCGCCCGCGCGCCCGGTCGCCCACCGCCTGGCGCTGATGGCCGGCAGCCTGGCCTGCGTGGCCACGAGCAAAGAGCAGCCGATCACGTGCGGCGACTCCGAGGGGTGCGGGCCGCGGGAGCTGCGGGAGCTCGCGTCGCTCGTGATCATCAACGCGACGGAGGCCGAGCAGCTCATCCGCGCGCGGCGCCTCCGGGAGTCGGTGCGGGTCGACTGCGGCGTCCTGCTCGACGACCCGACGAGCGCCCTCTCGCGCGATCTGTTCGCGAACGCCGAGGCCTGGCTCATCGCGCCCGGCCGCGCGTTCTCGCTGGGCAACGCGGGGTGCGACGCCTACCTGATCGACGCCGACGGGCTGCCGCTCACGCTCCTCGCGTGGTCCGCCGCGGAGTTTCCGGAGCAGGAGCTCGTCACATCGACGGAGAACCCGCGGGCGGATCGGATGATCACGCTGCGGCGCGCCGGGGCCAGGCTCGAGCTCGGCGATCACCCGGCGATCTTCCCGGCGCCGCCCGTCGAGACGCCGTCTCCCGCGGGCGCATGCGGCGCCTCGGCCGAGGGGAGCGGCCTCGACTGGACCGTGCCCGTCCGCAGGGCAGGGGTCCTCACCGGCGTGACGTCGTCGCCGGACGGGTGCCACGCCCTCACGCTCGATCGCGGCGAGACCTTCTTCCTCTGCGCCCCTGCCGAGGCGATCCCGTTCAGCGAGGGCGACGTCCTCCGCGTGAGCGCCGTCGCGATCGACGGCGGCAGGTACCCCGAGCTCCTGCAGGACCAGCTGGCGTTCGCGCGCGGCCTCCACATCGAGAGCGAGACGCACGCGGTGCTCGCGCTGCGCGGCAACGTGCTCGCCCGCTGGTCGATGGTCGGCCGGCAGCCAGGCGCCCATTTCACGGCCGATCTCTCGCCGCTCGCGGCCTGCGGCGCGTTCCACGACGCGTGCGGCAGCCTCGTCGAGCCGCTCGAGGCGTCGCTGCTCGGCGACGGCGTCTCCGGGGTCGTCTCGCTGCGGCCCGGCGAGAGCGCGGCGCTCGCCGAGGGCGCCGGCACGCTCTTCCTCGTGCGCGCCGACGACATGCCGGTGCGGGACGCGGAGTGCTTCACCGTCCCCGTCGATCAACCCCGCCTGCTCGAGTCGGTCTTGGTCGCCGCCACCGCGGCGCCGTAGGAGGTCACGCCATGAAGATCCGAATGCATGAGGTGCTCGCGCTCGGCGCCGCCGCCGCCCTCGGCGCGGCCGGCTGCGCGTCTTCAGACGGCGAATCCGGCGGGTTGGCCCTCCCCCAGGGCCCTCCCGAGTCCCCGTCCCCGGGCAGCGCGGGCGCCTCCCAGGGCGGCGCGCAGGACTTCGGCCTGTTCCGGCAGATCCTCGAGGACGGCGAGATCCCCGGGCCGGACACGCTCGACGACGTCGGCTTCTTCGCCGAGCACAAGCTCGATTACCCGGCCGCGACCTGCGGCGAGGACGTGTGCATGCACGGGCTGCTCGGGATCATGGGCAACATGATCAGCGGGTCGCCCTGCACGCTCATCCAGATCGGGATGAACTCGCCCGTGGACCTCGGCGCGCTCGAGCGGCCGCCGCTGCACCTCGTCATCGCCGTCGACACGAGCGGCTCGATGCAAGGCGACCCGATCGCCTACGTCAGGGCGGGGCTCGTCGAGATGATCGACGCCCTCGAGCCGACCGACCGGATCTCGCTCGTGCGCTACTCGGACGCGGCCGAGGTCGTCCTCGAGCAGGCGGAGGGCTCGGACAGGGAGGCGCTCACGGAGGCGTTCGAGGGCCTGACCGCGCGGGGGTCGACCAACCTGTACGAGGGGCTCTTCACCGCGTACGCGCTCGCCGAGCAGCACCTCGATCCGGCCTGGCAGAACCGCGTGATCTTCCTTTCCGACGGCGTGGCCACGGCCGGGCTCACCTCGCCTCAGCGGCTCGTGTCGCTCGCGGCCGGGTACGCGGAGAAGGGGATCGGCCTCACGGCCATCGGCGTCGGGGCCGAGTTCGACGTCGACGCGATGCGCGGGATCAGCGAGGTCGGCGCGGGCAACTTCTACTTCCTCGAGGACCCGAAGGCGGTGGAGGAGGTCTTCGCCGAGGAGGTGAAGACGTTCCTCGTGCCGCTGGCGCTCGACGTGGAGCTCGACGTCGCCGTGGGCGACGGTTACGTCGTGCGCGGCGCGTACGGCACGAACGGCTGGCAGGGCGGCGAGCGCGGCGGCGCCGTGCACATCCCGAGCCTCTTCCTCGCCGGCCGGACGAGCGCCGCGGAGCCCGTCGGCTCCGGCCGGCGCGGCGGCGGCGGTGCCATCCTGCTCGAGCTCGTGCCGAAGCCCGACCAGCAAGGCGTCGAGGACCCGCGCGCCGTGGGCAGCCTCGCGCTGTCGTGGCGGCACCCGCTGACGGGCGAGGCGCACGCGCAGGAGGTCGACATCGAGGCGCCGAGCGCGCCCGACGCGCCGCCGGAGGCCGGCTATTTTTCCGGCGACACCGTCGAAAAGGGCTTCGTGATGCTGAACCTCTTCGCCGGGTTCGAGCTCGCCGCCCAGCTCGCCGCGGACGCCGACCCCCGCACCGCGCGGCGCACGCTCGAGGCGCTGCGGCCGAACGTCGAGGCGTGGCTCGCGGATCACCCGGACCCCGACGTCGAGGACGACCTGCGCTACGTCGATCTGTTCATCGAGAACCTCATCACGGCGGAGGCGAACGTGCGGCCCTACACGCCGGCGGAGCCGCCGAACCCCTGGCCCGCCGATTGAGCCCCGCGCCAGGCCGCCAGCGCGCGCCAGGTGACAGCGACGCGCGCTAGGTGACACCAGCGCGCCGCGCCCGTGACCCCCATTCACGTCGATCCCCCTCAACACGCGTTCCGACGTCTCCACGTCTCCACATGCGCTCCGCGTACCCGCGTACACAACACAACAACGCGTCCTAATGCGCCGCAAACGTGCGCCGCGGAGATGTCGCTTCCTCGCCGCGATCGCCTTGTGTAGGATCGAGTTTTCGCGGCCGTAGAGGAGGAGAGTTCACCTATGCGAAGATCCATGTGGTTCGGGTTGGCCGGCATCGCCGTCTGTCTCACGGCCGCTCTCCCGGCGAGCGCGGGTGTCCCGGAGTGCGGCAACATTCGCTTCGAGGGCCTGTCGAACTGCGAAGTGCGCGTCACGGGCGAGTGCACCGCGGGCTGCAGCGACCTCGGGATCTACAAGACCGCGTGCGCCACGAAGCTCGTGCCGGTCTGCAAGACGGAGTGCACCCTCTCGGCGGAGGCGGGCTGCACGGACAGCTGCACCGAGCAGTGCAGCGCGGACTGCGACAGGGGCATCAATGTCATCTGCTCCCACAACTGCTTCGTCGAGTGCACCACCACGCGGGACGTCGAGTGCGGTGGCGCCGTCGACGCCGCCCAGTGCGCCGCGACGTGGGACGCGAACTGCGACAGCGAGTGCGGCGCCAAGTGCGTGACGGTGGATGGCGGCTGCTACCAGCACTGCATCGAGTGCTGCGGGGGCTCGTGCACGGCCGACGCGAACATGGACTGCCAGACCACGTGTCAGAACGAGGAATTCGAGGACTGCGAGCACGAGTTCCGCGCGAACTGCGACGCTTCCTGCAGCGGTGACGGCGCGCTCTTCTGCAACGGGAAGTACATCATCTCCGGATCGCAGATCCCGGCGTGCGTGAACGCGCTGCTCGCGCAGGGCATCAGCGTGAAGGCCGAAGCGGAGGTCACCATCGGTCCAGACGGCATCGACGGGAACCTCGCAGCCGGCATGTGCGCCGCCAGGCCTGCGAGCAAGGCCTCCCTCACCGCGCCGCTCGCCGTGTTCGCCGCGGCGGCAGGCTGGCTTGCGCGGCGCCGCAAGCGCTCGTCGCGCACGTCGAGCTGAGCGTCCCCAGGTGAGCGTGCGGCCGACCCACGAGACGCTGCTCGCGCTGCTCCTCCTGTGCTCCGCGGGCTGTGCGGGCGAGGCGGCTGACGCGCTCGTGGTGATCGGCCTCACCACGGATATGGCGGTCGGCTTCCAGTTCGATCACATCGAGACGACCACGAAGGTGGATGGCGTCGTCACGGGCACCGAGCGTCTCTCGTATGGCAGGGGAGAGCTGTCGCTCCCGGCCGAGCTCGTGGTCGGGCCAGCGCCCGACGGCGCGGAGATCGAGCTGTCCATCGCGGCGTTCCGCGACGGCGAGGCCGCTCCCCTCGTGACGCGGAGGGGCGCGACCCGCGCGGCCGGCGGGCGGCGTCTGCTCCTGCCCGTCTCGCTCGACGAGGCGTGCTGCGCGACCACCTGCGCGGCGAGCGCGACCTGCGCGGCGGGGGCGTGCGTCGAGCCCTTCATCGCCCCCTCCGCCCTCACCGACTACGATCCGCTGTGGATCGCGTCGGCGAGCGATGCATGCAAGACGCCGGGCTCTGGCGACCCTGCGGTCGTGATCGGGCAGGGGGAAAGCGCGTTCGCTTCGCTGGAGCCTGGCGAGGTGGTGCCGATCGAGGCGGGCCCTCAAGGGGGCCATCACGTGTGGCTCGCGCTGCGCGTGACCGGCCTCCGGCAGATGGGCTCGCGCCTGACCGTGGAGGGGCGCTTCCCCGAGCTGGGGTTCGAGCTCCTTCCCTTCACCGCGCAGGTCACGATGCACAAGGCCGGGGAGGACCGCTGCGAGATCGATGGCGTGCGCTTTCAGGTGGACCGGGGGCTCCCGGTCGAGGCCGTCCGGGGACAAGCGCTCGACATCGAGATCACGCTGGAGGACCCGAACGGCGACGTCGGGACGGCCGCGCAGCGGGTCGTCATCTCTCCCTGACGCCTCCCCTGTCGGAGCGGCTCCACGAGGCCCTCCGCTTTGGTCCTGGCCCAGCCGAGCACCCCTCGTACGACGACGCCAGGGCGTCGAGACCTCCGTCGCGCCGCCGCGGCCGCCGCCAGGCACGCAGCGGCAACTGCGCCGGCCCGGCCCTCTTCCGCGCCGCCGGTGCGGCAGCCGCAGCCCGCGTCGCTCGGCCGCGCCCCGCCGCCTGGCCCATCCGGCGCTCCGCCCGAGCCCGTTGTGGTCGCCGGGCCTCCGCCGCTCGCCGCCGCGGCGCCGGCGCCGGTTGCGCCGGTCGAGACGGCGCTCGTGCCGCCGCCGGCCGCGGGTGAACCGGCGTCCGGCGTGCAGTCCCGGTGGCCCGTCATCAGCGCGATCCTCGGCCAGTCCGTCGGGCAGACCGCTCCGACCGCTGTGCTCGCCGCGCACTCCAGAGGACCACGAATGCACCCCTGCTGGAGCAGCGGCTCGAACGTCGCGCCGCCGTCGAGCGAGCGGCCGATCGTGAAGCCGTCCAGGAACTCGCTCGCGCATGCGTAGAGGCCCGATTCCGTCCAGGCGAAGCAGCGCGGCGCGACGCTCGAGACGCGCTCGAAGGCCAGCGTCGACGAGGGCGCGCGGAAGACGCCGTCGATGTCGCTGCCCACCGCCACCGTCGCGCCGTCCGGCGAGATCGCGAACGCGCGCACGAAGCCCTCGGTCGCGAACACGGGCGCGAACGCCGCGCCGCCGTCCGTCGAGACGAACAGGCGCCCCGGCGCGCTCGCGATCCGCACGTACAGCACGTCGGCGTCGAGCGGATCGACCCCCGCGATGTACGGCTCGCGCGACGTCGTGCTCCCCGGCACCGCCGCTGTCTGCCACGTCTCCCCGCCGTCGGCCGAGCGCGCGAGCACCCCCATGACGGCGTCGCCCTCGCTCGCGAGGCCGCTCACGTAGACCCGCCGCGGATCCGACGGCGCGACGTCGACCGTCCGGGCCACAAAGCCCGCCGGGAGCGGCGCCCCCGCGCCGGTCCAGCTCGCGCCGCCGTCGCGCGACGCCCAGAGGCCGTGCCGGGTCCCCGCGGCCACCGCGACGACGTGCGACGGATCGCCCTGCCGGACCGAGAGATCGATCACCTCCCGCCCGGCGAGCTCGGCGGCGCGCGCCCAGGCGCAGCCGCCCTCGGCGCCGACCGCGATCCCGTCGGCCAGCGCGGCGAGCACGCGGCCGCTCGCCGCCGCCGCGATGGGCGGGGATTGGCCGCCCGTGTCGTCGTACCCGACCGCGCCCTCGCAGATCCAGCGCCAGCTCGCGCCCCCGTCCCGCGTGGCCAGCAGGCCGTACGTCATCCGGGCGACGGCGCGCGCTGGATCCGCCGGGTCGAACACGATCTGGTCCGCCGAGGGAAAGACGCCGTTCGCAGCGGCAGGGGAGGGGAGCGCCATGGCGGCGAGCGCGACGGCGCGCGTCGCGGTGACGAGCGCGACGGCGCGCGCAGGGCGAGCGCCCAGCCTCACGGCGCGCAGGGGAGACGAGCGCATCGAGGATCCATCGTACCGCGGCGCGCGCGCCGAGAACCGCCCCCGCGCCCTCCGCGCCCCGCTACACTCGCCGTAATGCCGGAGCGCATCGTCGTGTCCTTTCGAGGTACTGCGGCCCTCTCGCAGCCAGACAGCACGGACGCGGTCGCGCCGTGGCCCGGCCGCCGCGGCGCGCCGCGGGCGCCCGCGCCGCCGTCGCGCCAGAGGGGCGCCGCGCGCGCCGCCGGCGGCGCCGCGCGCGGCGAGGAGAGCTACCTCGCGAGGGCGCTCGCGCTGAAGAAGCGCGCCGAGGCGCTCGGCGCCACCCTGTGCGCCTGGAGCGCGCAGACCTTCTCGTTCGAGTTCACCCCCGACGACGTCGAGGAGGCCGTGCTGCTCGCCGCCCTCGCCGCGGAGGACGCGGCGGTGCTCCCCGACGCGCGCTTCGCGGTCGGCATCGCGCAGGGCGAGATGACCTACGTCGGCGAGGCGGGGCGCTTCACCGCGCTCTCCTGGGGGCAGCCGCTGCTCGTCGCCGTCATGCTCGCCCGCGTCGCGCTCCCCGGCGACGTGCTCGTCGATCCCGCGCTCCCCGCCGTGATCTCGGGCGAGCTCATGACCCTCGGCGCCCACCGCGGCATCGACGGCGCGCGCCGGGTGCGCGGCCTCCGCCTCGACGCGCAGCAGCCGCTGCGCAGGCAGGTCGCCGAGAGCGTGGCGCGCCTGTGCAAGCCGCCGCTCATCGGCCGCGACGCCGAGCTCGCCGAGCTCGCCGTGCCCCCCGGCTCCCTCGCGATCGTCCGGGCCGAGCCGGGCGCCGGCGGCACGCGGCTGCTCCACGAGCTGGAGCGGCTGCTCGCGCCGTCGCGGAGCCTGTTCGTCGCGCCGATCGGGGCCTCGCGCGAGCCGTTCGGCGCGCTCCGGCGCGCCCTCGCGCGCGCGGCGCTCCGCGCCGAGAAGGGCCGCGCCGGAGCGCCGGCGCTCCCGGATCGGCTGAAGCCCGCGCTGGCCCGGCTCCTCGCCGGCGAGGGCGTCGAGCCGAGGATCGCCGCCGAGGTGCTCGCCGTGTGGCTCGCCCCGTCCGACGTCCGCGTCGGCCTGCTCGCCGTCGACGACGCCTCCGAGGTCGACGCCGCGAGCCTCGACGCGATCGCCCTCGCCCTCTCGCCGGGCGGCGGCCCGCGCGCCGTCGCCCGGCTCGGGCGCTCGGATCCGCTCCCCGCGCCGCTCACCGCGCTCACCCCGGCCGCGACGGTCACGCTGGGGCCGCTCTCCGCGCCGGGCGCGCAGGATCTCGTCCGCCGCCTCCTCGACGGCTGCATCGACGAGGCGGGCGCGCGCCGCTGGGCCGCGCGCGCGCCCGCGTTCCCGCTGGCCGTGCGCGAGCTCCTCTGCGAGGCGCTGGAGAGCGGCGCGCTGCGCTGGATCGGCAGGAGCGTCGGGCCGCGCCGGCGCAGCGCCGGGCGGGGCAGGCCCCCGCGCACGATGACCGGCGCCGAGCTCGCCGCGCCCCCCGCGCTCCGCTCGATCGAGGGCCGCCTGCGCCTGCTCGCGATCGGCCAGCGCACGGTGCTCACCGCGCTCGCGACGCTCGGCGGGGACGCGTCGGACGCGGCGATCGACGCGCTGTGCGACGGCACCGGCGCCCCGAAGGTCGCCGCGGTCCAGGCGGCGCTGCTCGGCGCCGGCTGGGTCTTCCGGCCGGAGCCTGGCTGGCTGCGGCTCTCCTCGCGCACGCTGCGCGACGCCCTGATCGCGGGCGTCCCGCCGGGCGAGCGCGCCGCGTGGCACCTGGCCGCGGCGCGGGTCGTCGAGGATCACGCCGGCGTGCTCGGCCTCGCCGACGCCGCGTGGCACGCCGCGAAGGCGGGCGATCGGCGCTCCGCGGCCGATCTCGCCGGGCGCGCCGGGCGCGCGGCCGGCGACGCGCTGCTCGAGGGCTCGGCCGCGGAGCTGCTCGCGTTCGCCGACGAGCAGGAGACCGCGAGAGATCACCGGGACGGGGCGCCGGACAGCTCGTCGAGCCAGCCGCCCACCTACCGCACGCCCATCGAGGTGGTCGGCGACGCGCCGGAGCCGCAGCGCGCGGCGCCGGCGCCAATCGGCGAGCGCTCCCGCCCCGACGCGCTCGCCGCGGAGGGCGCGCGCGGCGAGGGCGCGGGCGACGACGCCCGCGCGCCCGCGGCGCAACCGGACGACACGTCCGCGGACTTTGCCGACGCGACCTCCCCGGACGTCGGCCTTCCGTGCGGCGACGCTTCCGGAGATCTGCTCGCGAAGACCACGGAGTCGCCCGTCATGTCGATGAACGACATCGCGGTCCGCCTCGCCGAGCTGGCCAAGCAGGCGCTCGTCCAGGGCGACCTCCGCACGCTCGAGCGGCTCGTGGGCGAGCTCCGCCGCACCGGCGAGCACCTCGATCTGGCGGAGCGCATGACCGGCCTGATCTCGCTCGGGCGCGGCGCGAAGGAGGAGGCGCTCCGGCGCTTCCGGATCGCCGCGGAGGCCGACGCGTCGCCTTCGCAGCGCGCCCGGGCGCTGCTCGCGTACGGCGTCGCGCTGGCCGCCGCGGGCCGCACGGAGGGCGCGCTCCTCGAGGCGCTGAGCGCCCTCGCGCGCGCCCGCGAGGCCGAGGATCCCCACGGCGAGCAGGCGTGCGCGCAGTTCCTGGCGCAGCTCGCGGCCGCGACCGGGCACGAGGGGGCGGCCCGCGCGTGGGCGCAGGTGGCGCGCCTCGCCAGCGCGGAGCCCCCCTCGTGACGGCGCATTGACAGCGTCGCCGCGGCTGTCCATACCGCGGGCCATGTCGTCTCGAGAGCCCTCCGGCGAGCCGGCTCCCGCGCCGGAGCCCGTCGAGGAGCGCGCCGCGCCGCCGGCGCGCGCCGGAGCAGGGGCGCGCGCCGGCGCGCGCTGGGTCGCCGCGCTCCTCGCGCTGGCGCTCTCGCTCGGCGCGATCGCCGGCGTCGCGTACCAGCGCTACGCCGCGGTGCACCTGCGCGCCCTCCCGAGGGTCCCGGGCTGCGTCCGCGGGGCGCGGGTGGCGCTGCGCAAGCCGGTCGCGGTGTCCGGCACGGAGCCGCGCCAGACGGCGTCGGGCGAGACGGTCTACCTCACGCCTGGGGAAGATCGCGCCGTCGCCTGCGCGTTGCAGCTCGACGAGGCGCTCGCTCGGCACCTCGCCGGAGCGCTGGCCGAGCAGGCGCCGGCGCAGCGCGCCGCCCGGCTGAGCGAGCTCGTCCGCGACCGCGTGCCGGCCGACCCGGCGTACGATCGCGCCGCCTCTGCGGCGTACATGATGGCCTCCGCGGCCCTGCGGGGCCTGCCAGACGACGTCGCCGAGGTCCGCGCCGCTGCGGAGGAGCTCGATCGGCACCAGGCCTGCCGCTTCGACACGCGCCGCCCCTGTCCGACGCGCCCGCCGCTGCCAGCGCTCGTCTGGCTCACCGGCGCCCCGGCGGCGCTGAGCCTGCTCGGATTGCTCTGGCTCGGCCTCGCCGCGAGCGCCGCGCGTTATAGGCGCTGGACGGCGCGCAGGGGCCGCTGATCGCCCGAGCTCGCGCGCGTCGCGCGCCTCCGCCTCTGCGATCGCCTCAGTCGATCGCCTCGACGCGAAAGCTCGACTGGACAAGGCGGCGGGGCCGGGCCCCGATGTCGGCGACGTCGAACCCGAAGCCCGCGCCCTGGTGGTGGATCCCGCCCGACGTGGCGCCGCTCGGCATCTGCACCGACGAGCTCACCGTGACGTAGACCTTCGCCCCCTTGGCGAACGCGGCGGTCATCGCGAGCACGCGCCCGGTGAGCTGCGCCGCCGCCTCGCGCGCCACCCGCGCCCAGAGCGCCGCCGCTCCGGCCGTCGACGACAGCGCGCGCACCCCGAGCACCGCGCCGGCGCCGCTCAGGTGCACCTCGAACACCGCGCGCGCCGTCGCGGGCGTCTCGGCGCTGCGCACCACGTCCGCCACCACGGACGCGACCGTGCCGGCGGCCGGCAGATCCAGCCCCAGCGTCTTGTCCCGATCGCGCATCGCCTCGCGCAGCAGCTCGCCGGCCCTGTCCGCCGAGACCTCGCGCGGCGCGGCCGGCGCGGTCGGCGCCGGCGCCGGCGGCGCGCGATCCGGCAGAACGCCGGGCAGCTGCCACACCGGCGCCCCCCCGAGGCCGGCGACCCCGCGCGGCGCCTCGGCGGTCGGCGGCCCGTCGTACTCGCTCGATGGCGCCGGGGCCGGTGGCGCCATGGGACCCTCCCGCGGCTCGACCGGCGCCTCCGCCGGCGCCGGCCGCGCTTGTGGAGCGAGCGGCCGCTGCTCGCGGCGCGCCGTCCGGCCGAGGACCGGCTCCGCCTCGCGCGGCCGTGCCTCGTCCGGCGTGGGTGGCGTGGGCGCGCGCGCCTCGTCCTGCTCCGGCGCGCGCGGCGCGACGGGCTCTATCTCGATCTCCACCTCGCGGCGCGCGCCGCTCGAGCGGGCCTCGAGCGCCGGCCCCGGGGCGCCCGCGATCCGCGCGAGCAGCGGGATGGCGGCATGGAGCAGCGTCGCTGCGAGCAGGAAGCGGACCTCGCGGGAGAGCAAGCGCCGAGCACCTTGGTGGGTGCCGGACAGGGGCGCAAGTGCGCGTTTCGTCGCCGGCGTGCTCACGTCCCCGCTCCCGCTCGCGCGCACCCGCGCAGCCCCGGGCGCACCCCACCCGCTCCCTCGCTTTGCCGCCCGACAGGCTCACCCACGCGTGTTCCAGCAGGGGCCAGGGTATTGCGGCCACGCTTAAATATGCGCGTACGGCACGGTTGCCGCTTGAGCTCGAGACCGTACTGGTCGATGCTCCGCCTGCCGCGACGCCTCCCGGGCTCACGGCAGGAGCAGAAACGCAGCGCGCTGCCGCCATGCGGCGCGCTCACGGAACAGACGCAGCGCCTGGCGAGCCAGGGCCGGGCGCTACATCCCCGTTGTAAGGGAGGGGTATCGAAATGAACGGAAACGTGCGCGCTGACGGGTCGCCTGCGGACCTATCGCCGACGCCCACGCCGCCGCCCGTGACCGTGGTCCAGCGTTGCCCGGATCGCGGTCTTCCCCTCGACCTGCCCCCCCTCGACATGGCCCCCGCGCCGGAGGAGCAAGCGTTCCTTCCCGGCTTCACCCCGCCAACGCCGCAGGGGACGCCGCCCTTCCCCATGGCCGGGGCCGGGCCGTACGGCTCCTGGTCCGCGCCCTCGCCGGGCGAGCGCCGCGCGCGCGTGTGGCGCGCCCTCGGGGCGTTCGTCCTGGCCGCGGCCACCGTGATCGTCGTCGTCGCCGCCGCCGCGCGCGGGATCGCCGCGCGGATGCCGATCGCCTCCGCCGAGGCCTTCCGCGCCATGAGCCCCGTCGACCGCGCGTCGCTGCTCGCGCTGCGCTCCTCGCGCGAGGGCGTCGGGGCGAGCGCGGCCGTCGCGCCGGAGGGGCTCGCGCGCTTGCAGCCGCCGGCGCCGCCGCCCGCGCCGGCGACGCCGCTGCCCGCGATCAAGCACGACGGGTACGCGTCGATCCGCGGCGGCGTGCTCTTCACGCCCGACACGTTCAGGCCCACCGGGTCGAGCTACGATCTCCTGCTGCACTTCCACGGCAACACCCAGCTCGTCCGCGAGAGCGCCGAGGTCGCCGGGCTGAACGCCGCGGTCGCCGTCATCAACCTCGGCATCGGCTCGGGCGCGTACGAGGACTTCTACGCGACGCCGGGCGTCTACGAGAGCCTGCTCGCGGACATCGACCGGGCGCTCGCGCAGCGCGGGCTGCCGACCCCGCGGCTCCGCCGGGTCGCCCTCTCCTCGTGGAGCGCGGGCTACGGCGCGGTCGCCAAGATCCTGGAGCTCCGCCGCGGCGCCGAGACCCTCGACGCGGTCCTCGTCACCGACGGCATCCACTGCGGCTTCGTCCCGGAGCAGCCGAGCGGGCTCAACTCGCTGCAGCTCGCCTCGTTCGCGCGCGCCGCGCAGCTCGCCGCCTCGGAGAAGCTGCTGTTCACCATCACGCACTCGGAGATCGACCCGATCGCGTACGCCAGCTCCACCGCCACGGCCAGCTACCTGCTCGACGCCGCGGCGGGGCGCCACGTCGAGCGGTCGCCCGCGTCGGACGCGCCCCCGCACCTGCGGCTGCGCGCGGCCGAGGGCGCCGTCTCGAAGAAGCTCGAGAAGCAGATGATCCCGACCACCGAGGCGAGCGTGGGCGAGCTCCATGTCCGCGGGTTCCGGGGCAACACGCCCGAACACCACATGGCGCACCTGCTCCAGATGGCCTC
The DNA here is from genome assembly GCF_052075895.1 of Sorangium sp. KYC3313. Taxonomy (NCBI): domain Bacteria; kingdom Pseudomonadati; phylum Myxococcota; order Polyangiales; family Polyangiaceae; genus Sorangium; species Sorangium sp. KYC3313. The sequence continues at coordinate 12,093,840 of NZ_CP197255.1, read as the reverse complement.
GACCGTCCTCCCGGAGCTCGTCGAGCGCTGGCGCGACGGCGGCGATGCGTCGTCCGAGCGCTGATCGACGGGCGCGGCAGGGTCAGCTCCGGCTCCGCGCCTCGGCCATCCAGGCCCCGATCGCCGTGGCCACCGGGTGATCCGCCCCGAGCTCCGCCTCGGCGAGCGCGAGCGCCCGCTCGTACAGCGGCAGCGCCGTGGACGGCCGCCCCGCGGCGTGGTGGACCTGCGCGAGCCGGACCAGCGTCGGCCGGAGCGACGGGTGGGCGGCCCCGACCAGCGCCTCCCGCGCGGAGAGCGCGCGCTCGTACAGCGCCGCCGCCTCGGCCGAATCCCCGAGCGCCTCCCGGGCGGCCGCCAGGTTGTGCAGGATCGACGCGAGGAGGCCCCCCTCCACGCCCGTCCCCGCCTCGGCGATCTCGAGCGCCCGCCGGAGCATCACCTCCCGCTCGGCGGTCGGGAGGTCCTCTTCCAGCTCCAGGAACGTGGCGGCGTTGTAGAGCGCCTCCGCGACGAGCGCGTGACGGGCGCCGAGCGCCCCCTCCCGCAGCGCGATCGCCCGCCGGAAGAGCGGCGCCGCCTCGGCGCGGGCCCCCCGCCTGCCGAGCAGCAGGCCGAGCCGGTTCAGCAGCGCCGACAGCTCGACGGGGTCGGGGTCGCGCATCCGCTCGTAGCCCGCGAGCATCCGGCGGAACAGCGCCTCGACGTCCTCGAGCTCGCCCTGCCGCTCGAGGATGGCGGCCAGCTGCTCGAGCAGCCTCGGCAGCGGCGGATCGGCGCTCGCCGCCGCCTCGGCGATGGCGATCGCCCTCGCGGAGCTCGCGCGCGCCTCGTCCAGCCGCCCCTGCGCGAGCCGCGCCGAGCTCAAAGCGTAGAGCGGCGCCGTCAGCTCGGCGTCCCCGTCCCCGTAGATCTCCTCGGCGAGCCGGAGCGCCCGCGCGCATGTCGCCTCCGCGTCGGCGTGGCGCGAGCCGGCGAGCTCGGACGCGGCCACGTCGAGTAGGCGCCGGTACTCTCTCCCCCTCCACCAGCGCAGCACGGCGCGATCCGGTCGCATCCTCCTCTACTACCTCGTCCCCACCCGGGAGGGCGAGAAGGCCGGCAGGGACGTCCGGCGCGCACCGGCCGGCGTCCGGCGGCGGCGCACGCCAAGGATGATCGGAAGAGCATCGCGCGGGCGCGGAGCAGTGTACTCTGCTCGCAGGATCTCGTGGCGCGAAGGTGCGATGCAGACGCTCGATGCCAGCAACTGGCGGTTCCCGTCAATCGGGGCTATGGCGCACGGCGCATGGTGCGGCGCCTCCCGGACGGCCTCTCGATCGGCCTCTCGACCGGGGGCCCCTGCCTCACGAAGGGGGCGATCGTGGAGGCGATCGAGGAAAGGTCGCCAAGGACATTTCTTCCGTTTAGACTGCCCCGACGGCCCCACGCGCCGACGCTCCCCACGATCATGAGGTCCAGGCTCACGCATCGCGAGGCATCGTCACCGAGGGGAGGGCTCGCCCGCGCCCGCACGGGGAAGGCGACGGAGTTCATATGAGTGGTGCCAACGAAAACGTCGTCGATGAAGTAGCGCGCAGCGAGCCGATCGATCCGTTGCTCGGAAAGGTGCTCAACGGAAAGTTCAAGATCCTTTCCCAGCTCGCGACCGGCGGCATGGGCACGATCTATCGCGGCGAGCAGATCCCGCTCGGGCGCCCGGTGGCGATCAAGGTCTTGATCCCGAACCAGGCCTCGAGGCAGCTCGACCCGAACTTCCACAAGCGCTTCTTCCTCGAGGCGAGCATCCTCGCGCGCCTCCAGCACCCGAACATCGTCACCGTCTTCGACTACGGCCGCATCGAGGCCGACGATCAGGACCGGTTCTTCATGGCGATGGAGTTCCTCGAGGGCGAGACGCTCTTCCGGCGCGTGCGCCGGCAGGGGCGCCTGCCGCCGCCCGAGGCGATGCGCATCGCGCGGCAGATCGCGCGCGGGCTGCGCGAGGCGCACAAGCACGGCGTCGTCCACCGCGACCTCAAGCCGTCGAACATCATGCTCGTCTCCAACGAGGACGCGGAGGAGGCGGTCAAGATCCTCGACTTCGGCCTCGTGAAGCAGCTGGGCGACGACTCGGAGGAGCTCACGCAGCAGGGCGCGTTCCTGGGCTCGCCCCGCTTCATGTCGCCGGAGCAGATCTCGCACGGCAAGGTCGATCTCAGGACCGACATCTACTCGCTCGGCGTCATCCTCTACCAGATGCTCTGCGGGAAGGTCCCGTTCGAGTCCGAGAAGTCGATCCAGATCCTGATGGCGCACCTCCAGCAGCCGGTGCCGCGCATGAAGGAGCGGAACCCGGACGTCGACATCCCGGAGCCGCTCGAGGCGCTCGTGATGCGCTGCCTCGCGAAGGATCCGGACGGCCGGCCCGCGACGATGGACGCCCTCATCCAGGGCCTCGGCGAGTGCGCCCGCGGCATGGGCGTGACGACCGCGTTCGGCGGCACGCAGATCACCTCGTTCGAGTCGCTGCCCGGTGTGCAGATCTCGTCGCGTTCGTCCACAGTGCAAGCGCTCAAGGATGCGGTGACGCTCCCGGCGCCGTCGACTGACGACGATCCGAGCGGGCGCACCTCGGGCCTCGGCTCGGGCCCGGGCGCCGCCGCGACCGCGGCGGGCGCGTCCAAGGGCGCGACCGGCGCGCAGGAGGCCCCCTCCGGCGGCGGACGCAAGGCGGTGATTTTTGCCGCGATCGGCGCGGTCGTCGTGGCGGCGGGCGCGTTCGCGCTGACCCGCAAGCCCGCGCAGCCCGAGGCCACGCCCGAGGTCCCGACCGCGCCGACGACCGCGCCCGCGGCGACCGGCACGCCCACCGAGCACAAGGGCGCGCCCTCGTTCATGCTGATCATCGAGTCGATCCCGGCGGGCGCCGACGTCCTGGAGGACGGGCAATCGCTCGGGCAGACGCCGCTCCAGCTCTCGATCGCGAACGAGCAGGTGCGCGCGTCGCCTCGCCGGCTGACCCTGCAGAAGGAAGGCTTCCAGCCCTACTCCATCGTCCAGGGGCCGTCGGAGATGTCCGTGCAGACCGTCGCGCGGCTCGCGCAGGTGGCGGCGCCTGCGAAGACCGAGGACCCGCCGTCGAACACGAGCTCGGGCGGCAGGCGAAACTGGGGCCGGCCCGTTCGCCCCGCAACCCCCACGGCCACATCGAAGCCCAGCCCTCCGGAGAACACGGCGCCGTCGATCCGGATCGACCGGTAGCGATCAGGGCGCGCCCGACGAGCACCATCGGCTAGCCCCTGATTCGTGAGGGGGGTGATCGTGCCGCGGGTGCTCGCCATGATGGGGCCCGACGCGGTGGTGATCGCGCTCGGCGGCGACAGGACCGACGAGGATCTGCTCGCGGCGCTCCCCCCGACCGCGCTCACGATCCACGTGGGCGGCGGGGAGAGCTCCGCGGCGTTTCAGCTGCCCGACCCGGCGTCCGCGCGTCGCTCGCTGCGCGCGCGCGTCGCCTGAGGGCTCGCGCTGCGGCTCACGCCCTGGCGTGGCGGCTGCGCCGCCGGAGGGCGGCGCCGAGGAGCGCCGCCGCCCCGGCGAGGAACGCCCCCGATCCGGCGACCGGACCGCCCGCGAGCGCACCGCCGACGCTGCACGCGCTGGCGTGGGCGTCGTGCGCGGCGTCCGCGTTGCCCTGCGCGGCCTCGGAGCACGCAGCGGTGTCGTCGCCGTCCGCGGCGCAGTCGCCGGCGGACGCGTCGGCATCGCTGGCGTCGACGTCGCTGGCGTCGGCGTCGCTGGCATCGACGTCGCTGGCGTCGACGTCGTCGGTGTCGCTGGCGTCCGCCTCACCGTCGCTCGGGGCGGCATCGCCGCCGACGTTCCACGCCTCCTCCGCGGCGCTGCTGTCGCCGTCGTCGAGGTCCCGATCGCCGTCCGCGGCCCTCATCGCGAACGCCGCGAGGCTGGAGCCGGACTCGTAGGCGCCGATGTCGATCGCGCCAGCGACCGGACGCAGCAGCGGTCCGCTGGTCGCGCGGCCGCCCCTCTTGGGCGAGGACTGCGGCACGGTGAGCGGCTTCGGGAACGGGTGCCCTGCCGGGCTCGGCGTCGCGCTGGAGCCGGCGTTGACGAGCGGGCTGTTCGACGCCGGTCGGAGATCCAGCGCGCTGAGGTTGGTGAAGCCGGGGTCGGTGCCCCGCACCGTGCCTGTCCACGCCGCGGGGATGGCCGAGGAGCCGGTGGGCACCCAGTTGTTGGCGCCCGAGATCAACGCCGTTCCGCTCTTCCAGGTCGCGCTCCTGTCGACATAGACCTCCACGCCGCCGCCGCCGCGCCGATAGAACACGTTGTTGCTCAGCTCGACGCTCTCGATCCCGTCGAACATCCTGATCGCCGGCCGCGACCCGGGGGCGAGCAGGAACGTGTTGTTGACGAACCGGAAGCGACCCCACGTCTGCCCCGTGCCGTCGCCCCCGGCGCGCACGGCGAAGTGCTGGCCGGTCTGGACGATGACATTGCCGACGACGTCGGAGTCCTCGCGCGCGAGCCCCTCGTCCTGGCCGTCCGGCCCGATCAGCTCGAGCTCGTGGTATTTCGCGCCCTCGATCCAGTTGTAATAGATCTCGTTCCGCTCCGCGCGGCTCTTCACGTTGTTGCCGCCATTGCCGTCGTGCACGTAGCAGTGCCGCATGCGGAACACCGAGCCGAGGCGCGTCTCCTCGTCGGTCGCGATGTAGATGGGGTGCCTGGTGTCGCCCGAGCCGCAGGCATAGACCTCGACGTACTCCAGCGTGAGGGAGCCCGACTCGGAGTCGGCGCCGAGGATCCCGTGCCCGGCGCAATGGTGCACCACCGAGTCGCGGATCGTGATGTCGTGCGCTTTGTTGAACACGCAGCGGCCCGAGCCGCCGGTGATGTCGAAGCCTTCGAAGGTATAGTGATTGCCAGCGAAGACGACGGTGTTCTTCCCCCCCGATAGGACGGGGCGGCGGCCGTTCACGCGAACGCCGCGGATCGTGATCTTCTGCGCCTCGGTGCCCGATTTCTTGAAGAACAGATCCCCCGGATAGGTCGCGTCGCCCTCGACCAGAACCACGTCCCCGGCAGCGAGGCGAGGGGCGACCTCCGCGAGGCTCGCATGAGGCTTGCCTCGCCCCACCTCGTACGTCGCTGCGCTCGCCGGCGAGGCGGCGAGCAGCACGGAGAGCCCGATGCCCGGCGCGACGAGAGAGAGTGTGACGAGGTGCCTTGTGTTGAGTTGCTGCATTGGCGTACTGTCGCGTGCTGTAGAGTCCGAGTGCAAGCTGCTTTTTAATGAAATGCATGATGGGTAATTCAGGCGACACCCGACGGCGGGAATTCCTGCCGTTATTCCCGTGTGCCCAGCGGGTTTAACCATTGCTGGTAATCCTCGCCGTCTGCCATTTCTCGATAAATTTTGGTAAATGACAGCAAATCGGTGCGAACGCCGCGAAGAGCGTGAAGAGCAGGGTTGCGCGGGTGAAGCGCGGGAGGAGCGCGAGGGGCTGGAGGAGCGCGAGGGGCGAGGCGGGCGGTTCCTCTCGGCGCGCGCGCCGTTCCGTGTCATGGAGCCGACCATGTTCCCGGTCGTCCTCGCCTCCACGTCTCCGTTCCGGAGGGCGCTCCTCGATCGCCTCGGGCTCGCGTACGAGGCCGTCGCGCCGGCGTTCGAGGAGATCGCGCCCGAGGGGACGTCGCCCCTCGCGTGCGCCCGCCTCTTCGCGGAGGGCAAGGCGCTGAGCCTCGCGCGCGCGCGGCAAGGCGCCCTGATCATCGGCGCCGATCAGGCGCTCGAGCTCGATGGGGAGCTCCTCCGCAAGCCGGCCTCGCTCGACGAGGCGGCTGACCAGCTCGGGCGGCTCTCGGGGCGCGTCCACGCGCTCCACACCGCCGTCGCGGTGCACGCGCCGCCGGGGGTGCCGCTCGCGGCCGGCGAGCCGCGGACGCTGGCCGAGACCGTCACGGTGGAGCTCCGCGTCCGCCCGCTCGGCCGCGCGCAGATCCGCCGCTATGTCGAGCTGGATCGGCCCATCGGCAGCGCGGGAGGGTACCTCTTCGAGAACCACGGACCGTGGCTGTTCGACGACGTGCGCCACGCCGACGAGGCGGCCATCGTGGGGCTGCCGCTCGTCCCGCTCTGCCGCCTTTTGCGCCGCTTCGGGGTCGATCGGCTCGACCCGCCCGCGCGCGCCTGAGCGCCGGCAGGCTCCACGCAGGCCGGAGAAAGCGCCTGCATCCTGGGAGATACGGTAGGTTCCCGCCAAAACGCGCCATGCGCGTCGCCGAGCGCCGAGAAGACGCCCGAGGGAACCAGGAAGTTGCCGGCTGCCCCTGGCGCTCCGCTGTCCGGCGGCGCAGGCGGGGGGGCGCGGCGCTGTGCGTGCCGGGGCTCCCAGGGAGGGGCGGCCGTGGCGCGCCCGTTGCTAACCGTGGTTCCAGGGTCGAGCCTGCCGCTGGGCCCTCACGAATGAGCATCTTCTGCCGGGCGACGCCGACGGGGCGGGCCAGGCGCTCGACGAGGTGAGGCGATGATGGAACGCCCGCCCTTCAACGCGGCCGAGGCGCTCACGGCGGCTGATCTGACCCTGTCCTGGTCGGCCCTGGAGAACGAGGAGCGGGTGCAGGCCTATCGCCGCCTGCGGCGCGAGGAGGCGGAGGATTTCTTCGAGGGTCTCCCCACGGCCGACCAGGCCGCGCTCCTCGTGGGCCTCACGAAGGGCGAACGCAAGCTGTGGCTCCGCCTGCTCGCGCCCGACGACGTGGCGGACCTCCTCCTCGAGGTGTCACCGGCCGACCAGGCGGAGCTCCTCTCCTTGCTCGACGACCCGACGCGGCGCGAGGTGATCGCGCTCCTCGCGTACGCCGAGGACGAGGCCGGCGGGCTGATGAGCCCGTGGTTCGCGCGCGTGCGGCCGGAGGCGACGGTCGACCAGGCGATCAGCTATCTGAAGCGGCAGGCCAGGGATCACCTCGAGACCATCTACTACGGTTATGTGCTCGACGCCGAGCAGCGGCTGCGCGGCGTGGTGTCGCTCAGGCAGCTCATGATCGCCCCCGGCGACCGGCGCGTCAGCGACGTGATGAAGACCGACGTCGTGTCGGTCAACGAGGACGCCGACCAGGAGGCGGTGGCGCGGACCTTCGCGGAGCACGATCTCGTGGCGATACCCGTCGTCGACAGCGAGGGTCGGATGAAGGGGATCGTCACCGCGGACGACATCGTGGACGTCGTGGAAGAGGAGGCGACCGAGGACATCCAGAAGCTCGGCGGCATGCAGGCGCTCGACGCGCCCTACCTCCGGACCCCCCTCTCCAGGATGCTCGGCAAGCGCGCGGGCTGGCTGTCCGCGCTGTTCGTGGGCGAGCTCCTCACCGCCACGGCGATGGGGTATTACGAGCACGAGATCGCCCGCGCCGTCGTGCTCGCCCTCTTCGTGCCGCTCATCATCTCGAGCGGGGGCAACTCCGGCTCTCAGGCGACGACGCTGGTCATCCGGGCGATGGCGCTCGGCGAGATCCGGCTCGCCGACTTCTGGCGCGTCAGCCGCCGGGAGCTCGCGTCGGGCCTCGCGCTCGGCGGGATCCTCGGGACCATCGGCTTCGCGCGCGTCATCGCCTGGGAGAAGCTGTTCGGGGCCTATGGCCCGCACTACACGCTCCTCGCCCTGACCGTCGCGATCAGCCTGGTCGGCGTCGTGACCTGGGGCACGCTGGCGGGGGCGCTCCTGCCGTTCGTGCTCCGGGCGCTCCGCTTCGACCCGGCGAGCGCCTCGGCCCCGTTCGTCGCGACCCTCGTCGACGTCTCCGGCCTCGTGATCTACTTCAGCGTGGCCGAGCTCCTGCTCCGCGGGGTGCTGCTGTGAAGCGGGGGAGCGCCCGGGCGGCGCGGGCCTAGGGGCTGACGCGCGACGCCAGGTAGCGCGCCACATACGCGCCGATCACGCGCCCGTCCTCGCGCCAGCGGCCGCCGGGCTTCAGCTTGTCCGCGTCCGCGGAGCTCAGGTTCGTGTTCGGGATGGGCGACGCCGTGCGGCTCGAGAACTGGACCTCATCGAGCACCCTGCCGTCCGGCGTCGTGAGCCGGAGCGTCAGCCGGATCTGGCTCGGGGCCGAGGAGACGACGGCGTAGAAGCCTGGATTCATGTAGCCGACATAGGGCTTGATCACGAACGGCGCCGACGTGGGGCCGTCGGACGGCGCGACCTCGATGCCCTCCTCCTGGGCGGCGGCGACCAGGGCCTTCGTGAACTCCTCGTTGATGGACTCCTTGTCCGCCACGAAGCGCTGGTGATCGTCCGCGTCCTTGCTCGCGAGGTACTGGTCCTCGCGCTGGTCGAGGATGAACAGGCCCACGTAGTCGATGGGCATCAGGGCGAAATACCGCTGGCCGACGAACGTGTCTGGGCTCGCCTGGGTCACGACGCGCCAGCGCGGCCCGCACCCGGCGAGGGCCGCGAAGCCGAGCAGCGCGGCCGCGATGAAGCTGCGACGGTGCATGAGGGTCTCCTTCAGATGGCCCGCCTTGTAGGCCATGTCCGAGCGAGCTGGCAAGGGCGGTGCAGCGCGCCGCGCCCGGGCGGGCCGGTCCGGCGCGGCGTGACGGCGCGGCGGCGACCCGCGCGCCCCTCCGACCCGGACGGGGCAGGCGGCCCGCGCATTCGAACGATCGCGCGCGCGGGCTCGCCCCGCGCTCGCGCGCGCTGTGCAATGGGCGGACACGACCCGAGCTGGCCTGTCGGATGCATGTTGGATTCGACAGCTGCAATGGCTACCTCGTACGAGGATGCCTTTCCATCGACGTTGGAGGTAAACCCATGATCCCGAATTTCGTGGCCGGTCTCTTCAGCATTTTTCCCATCTTGGTGCTCCCGTTGCTCGGCGTCGATCCGCCGGAGGACGCCGGAGGCAGCGGCTCGCAGGTGGGCGAAGGCTCCGAGCTGGAGATCCCAGGCTTGCCCGGGGAGGGCGCCTCGCGGTTCGTCTATTCGATCTCCTGCATCGAGGGCAGCACCGGAAAGAAGGCCTTCCTCACGGAGGACGACTTCTGCAGCGCCCTGCGCGACGAGCAGGTCTGCTCCGAGAGCGCGGCCCTCTTCGCGCTCTTCCACGGCTGTCCCTGAGCGCCCGCGCGGCGGCGGTACAAACCCTTGACATTCGAGGGGGGCCTTGCTCTTCCTAGCGAGCGCGGACCGCCCCGCGCGGCCCTCCCCCCCACAAGGTCGCGCGCCTCGGAGGCTCAGATCGTGACGAACCTCTATCTCATCCGGCATGGAGAAGCGCTGGTCAACGTGAACCATATCGTGGGCGGGATGCGCGGGGACACCGGGCTGACGCAGCTCGGCGTCCTCCAGGCGGAGCGCCTGCGCGATCGCCTGGCCGCGACGCGCGAGATCCCCGCCGACGTCCTGATCGCCAGCACCTATCGCCGGGCGCAGCAGACGGCCGAGATCGTCGCTCCCGCCCTGGGGCTGCCCGTCACGCTCGACGACGAGGTCCAGGAGCTCCGCCCCGGCGAGGCGGACGGGATGCCGGTCGGCGAGGCGATGGTGCGCTACGCGATCGATTTCGAGCGCGAGCCGTACCGGCCGGCGAGCCCCGGTGGAGAGAGCTGGGCTCAGTTCATGCTTCGGGTCTCCGTCGCCCTCGATCGCGTCACCCGTGAGCACGAGGGGCGGACGATCGTCGTCGTCACCCACGGCGGCTTCATCGACGTCGCGTTCCTCCACTTCTTCAGGATGAACGCGCTCGCCTTCCCGAGCGCGCACTTCGCCACCCGCCACACCTCGCTCACCCACTGGCAGCGAAGGCGGCGCTGGGGTCGGGCCGAGGCCTGGCACCTCATCTATTACAACGACAGCGCGCACCTGCGCGACGTCGAGCGGACCGTGCGCATCCCCTGGGCGGAGCTCTCCACGCTGGCGCCGAGGCTCGTGGATGATCCGTCTGGGCCGCCGTCCTCCGAGAGCGGCGAGGGGCGCTAGCGCGCGGCAGGCAGCCAGGCAGCCGCCCGCCCGCGGTCCCTCCCGGCCCTCGCGCTTGCGCCTCCGCCTCGGGGCGAGCTACATGACCCGTATGATGGGTCCCGTTCACGCAACCTTCCTCATCGCCGCTCCCGACCAGCCCGGGCTCGTCGCGCGACTCGCGGGGTTCTTCTACGACATCGGCCTGAACATCATCGACGCGAGCAATCACACCGATGCGTTCATGGACGAGGGCCCGCGCTTCTTCATGCGTCTCGTCGTCGATCTGTCCGGCCTCGCCTCGCCGGCCGCCGTCGCCGCCCTGGGCGGCTCGGCCACCCGCGGCGCGATCGAGGCTGCCTTTCGCGAGCTCGCCGCGTCGCTCTCGGCGCGATGGTCGGTGGAATACAGCGATCACGTCCCGAAGATGGCGATCCTCGTCACGAGGGATCCTGCGTGCCTCTACGATCTGGTGCTCCGGCAGCGCGCGGGCGAGCTTCGCTGCGAGATCCCGCTCGTGATCTCCAACCACCCCACGCTCGAGGCGGTGGCCGAGAGCTTTCGAATCCCTTTCTTCTGCATCCCGATCACCCCGGAGACCAAGCGCGAGCAGGAGCGTCAGGTGCTTCACCTGCTGAAGAGGCACCATGTCGATCTCGTCGTCCTGGCGCGGTACATGCAAATCCTCTCCGAGCAGATGCTCGATGAGGCGCCGCCCGTCATCAACATCCACCATGGATTCCTGCCGGCGTTCCAGGGCGCGAAGCCTTACCACCAGGCGCACGCGCGCGGCGTGAAGCTCATCGGCGCGACGGCGCACTATGCGACGCGGGACCTGGATCAGGGGCCGATCATCGAGCAGGACGTGGCGCGCGTGAATCACCAGATGGGCCCCGAGGAGATGACCCGGATGGGGCGTGACGTGGAGCGGCTCGTCCTCTCTCGCGCCGTCCGGGCGCACCTGGAGCGGCGGGTCATCGTCGAGGGCCGCCGCACCGTCGTTTTTTGAGCGACGGTCACCCGCTTCGGATACGGGCCCACCTCGGCGTTTTCGGTGCTCAGCGCACCGGAGTGCGCTTCCGCGCCGAAAACGCCGATCTGGGCCCGTCTCCTGTGCGGGAGACCGCCGCTCTGCTCGGCATGGTGCAGAGGTGGGTGGAGACCGCTGCGGATCTCCAGAACAGTGCCCCGACCGACCTGGCGGCCGGGGCAATCTGGGCGATCGAGCGCGGGGGAGGTGCGCGCGGCCGGGCGCGCTCTCCTGGGAGCCCGATGAGCGCGCGCGCGAGGCGTTAGGGCCGGCCCTGCTGGCCGGGCGCGGTGATCTGGCCGTGCTGGCCGGGCGCGAGCTGCCCGAGGGCGGCCGACTGGCCATGAACGCCCGACTGGGAGATGGCGGCCTGGCCGAGGCTGGCCTGCTGGCCAGCATAGCCCTGGATCCCATGGCTGGAGTGCTGGCCAGCATAGCCCTGGATCCCATGGCTGGACTGCTGGCCGGCATAACCGCCGAACCCGGCCTTGGACGGCACCTGTGCCTGCCCGGGGAATATCCCGGCCTGGCTCGGCACGAGCGTGCCCTTGCCAAGGAACACCTCGCCCTTGCTGGGCCCGAGCGCGCCCTTGCTCGGTCCGAGCGCGCCCTTGCTGGGGAACATCTCGCCCTTGCTCGGTCCGAGCGCGCCCTTGCTGGGGAGCATCTGGCCCTTGCTGGGGAGCATCTGGCCCTTGCTGGGTCCGAGCACGCCCTTGCTGGGGAACATCTCGCCCTTGCTCGGGCCCATCTGGGCCTGTCCGGGCGCGAGCTGCGCCGCGCCCATCCCCACGAATCCGCCTCTCTCCTCCTCCAACGCTTGGTCGACGGCCCCGATCTCGTCGTCACCGAGATCGGTTTGATCGAAGTCCGCCTCGTCCGTATTCACCGTACAACCGGCGGCCAGAGCCGCCAGAAGAAATGCAGGCACCAACATCTTGCTATGCATCGACATGATCGTTTCCCCCCGATGTCCGCGAGGGCCCACCAGGCCCAGACATCTCGGCTCACCGCAGAGCAGAGTGTGTGCCTGGTGGAGCTGTGCAGACGTTTCCGCTCCCGGCGTGCTTGACGTCCGCGAGGGCGTGAATGCAGCGCGATCGGCGCCCCGCAGCGGAGCCCGCGCGATCCGGGGTGAGCGGATCGTCGGGGCGCGCTCATTCCCCTTTTCTCCGGCGAAAGGACGTGTCGGGTCCAGCCAGGGCGCACCAGCGGCCCCGCGCGCCCCGTGAAGCCCTGACGGCAGGGCGCGCTGCGCTGGTGGCCCCGCCCTGCTCAGGACGCTCTGTGGTGCGTCGCCCGCGGCGCGCTGGCGTGCTGGACGGCGCGTTGACGCTTGGTCTGTCCGCCCCGGTCGCAGTCCGTCAGCGAGGCGCCGCGCGCCCAGGGCGCACCACCGCGCGATCGCGGGGGGCGCGGACTCTGCGCGTGCGGGACGGGCGGCTCACGCCTCGGGCTTCTTCCCGAACAGCCACTTCTTCGCCTCGTCGTCCATCGGCTGGCTCGCGTTCCGCAGCTCATTTCCGACCGCGAGCCCGCGCTCGACGGCGGGCCTCGCGCGCACCGCATCGAGCCACCGCTTGAAGTTCGGGAGCTCGTCGGCCGACACCCCGTACCGCTCGTGCGGCATCGCCCAGGGATAGCTCGCCATGTCGGCAATCGAGTACTCGCCCGCCAGGAAAGGCCGGTCCGCGAGCCGCTTGTCCATCACGCCATAGAGCCGGCGTACCTCGTTGGTATAGCGCTCGATCGCATAGGGGATCTTCTCCGGCGCATAGTGACTGAAATGGCCCGCCTGGCCGCTCATGGGGCCGAGGCCGCCCATCTGCCACATGAGCCACTGGGTCACCTCGTAACGACCGCGGACGTCCGAGGGGATGAACTTGCCCGTCTTCTCCGCGAGGTAGAGCAGGATCGCGCCCGACTCGAACACGGAGATCGGCGCCCCGCCGCCCGGCGGGTCGTGATCGACGATGGCGGGCATCCGGTTGTTGGGGCTGATCGCGAGGAACTCCGGCTTGAACTGCTCGCCCCGCCCGATGTTGACCGGGACGAGCCTGTAGGGGAGGCCCGTCTCCTCGAGCATTATGCTGATCTTCCAGCCGTTCGGGGTGGGCCAGTAATAGAGATCGATCATCTTGTGCTCCGTGTCCGTGGGTCGTCGCCGATCGCGACGGCGTGCTGTCTCAGGCGATGGATCGTGTCTGCCGGGCGCCGCGCCGCTTCGCGCTGGCGCCGCCCGGCTCGTCGGACAACCGGTGGCACGTCGCCCCGGGGGGAGCAACCGGCGTTTGGGCGCGCCGCCTCAGCGCGGCGATCCCGCCGGTTCGCGCGCGGGCCTCGCCCCGTCGACGAGCGCGCGCAGCGCCGCGATGTGCCCGGGCCCCGTCCCGCAGCACCCGCCCACGATCGTGGCGCCCGCCTCGATCCAGCGGCGCGCGAGCTCCGCATAACGCGCGGCCGCCGAGCCGCGCTGGTCGACGCCAACGCCCCAGCCGAGCCCCTCGGCCTCGGCGCCCGCGTTCGCGTAGGCCCCGAACGGGACGCCGCACGCCGCGAGCCGCTCGATGTGCGCGAGCGTGCGAGTCGCAGGGGTGCAGTTGACGAGCACGGCACTCGCGCCGCGGGAGGCCGCCTCCCGCGCGGCGAGCCCGATGTCCTCGGGCGAGAGCAGATCCGACCCCGGACCCGCCGTGAACGACACCCAGGCTTTGACGCCCGTGGCGACCGCCTCCTCCAGCGCCACGAGCGCCTCGCCGACATGCGGGAACGTCTCGCAGAGGAGGAGGTCGACGCCCGCCCTCGCGAGCGCCTGCGCGAGCTCACGGTGCTCCCGCCGCGCGTCGGCAGGGCTCAGGTCGGGCCGGTAGCAATCCTCGAGCGGCGCGATGCTGCCGGCGACCCGGTGCTGTGGGCCCTCGCCGCGCACGGCCTCGCGCGCCAGCGAGACCGCGCCCGCGGCCAGCTCGGCCCAGGCGGCGCCCGCCTGCCTCCGCTTGGTGCGGAACGTGTTCGCCGTGTGCACCGTCGCGCCCGCGCGCGCGTAATCCCGATGGATCGCGCGGACCACGTCGCGGCCGTGCGCATCGAGCAGGGCCGCGGCGCTCCAGAGCGGCGCCGGCGTCGCGACCCCGCGCGCGGCGAGCTCGGTCCCGAGCGGGCCGTCGAGGACCACGATGGCAGCCTCGGCGGACACAGCAGCTGAACCGAGCGGCGATCTGGCCACGTCCACCATGTAGGCTCCGGTATGTCCGCGGCCGGCTTCCACGGCAACCCCTGAGTCGGGTCATGGCCCGTCTGCGGCTCGGGGTAAGCGAGGCCCCGCACGGTGCACCGTCCCGACCACTGTGCGGCAGAAAGAACGATGGAAATCTCTTTCGCGCCGGGAAATTACTTGCCAGGTATGGGGGGCCTGCGGCACCGTTGAAATGAATTCATCTTCCCCTCATTCCACTCGACTCGCCGGAGTCGTGGGGTCCGACAAGCAAGCGATCGTTTGCAGGAGCGACGCAGGACCGACATGGGGGAGCTCCCGCTGGCCCGCGCGAGGCCAGGCGAGCGCCGTCAGTGAGCCCATAAGAAAGGAACGCCATCATGATTCGACAGTCCATCCGTTCTTCCAAATCGCTCGCTCTCAGTCTTGCGCTTGGCGTCATCGCAGTGGCCGGGTTTGCCGGATGCAGCGCGTCGGAGGAGGCTCCCGTCGATGACGCGGTGGCGCACGAGCGGATCACCCAGGCGGAGGTCTCGAAGGCCCTCGAGACGAGCGAGTTCCTGAACCTCGACATGAGCCGAGACACGGTCTACGCCCTCGATTACTCCGGGGGGGCCATCGACTACGCGCGCATCAAGCTCTCCACCGGCAACGGCAAGGAGATCTTGCTCTCGGAGCAGATGGCCGCCATCGAGCAGGCGGACCACGGCGACTACCCGGCGCCCGTCCTGACCGAGGCGTCGGGCGAGCGGTTCAGCATCTCCTCGAACGAGGCCGCCTTCGGCAAGCTGTCGGAGAGCGAGCTCGACCAGCTGAGGACCGACGGGTTCTTCTACTCCGAGGAGCCCCCGGCGGGCCCCGGGGCGAAGCCGCAGAGCACCGACCCCGACTGCATCCACGCCTTCTGCGAGGACTGTATCGACAACGTGACCGGCGGGCGCCCCGAGACATGGCTGCCGGGCACTTACACCTGCTACCTCATCGAGCACGTGTGGTGCTGAGCCTCGCCTGACGGACTCCTTCCCCCCTCGCTCGCAGGGCCTCGTCGATGCGTTCGCTCTCGGTTTGGTGCGCTGCGCTGCTCGCCCTCGGGGGCACGGCGTGCGGAAAAGACGGACCCGTGCTCCCGAGCGGCCTTCCCCGGCCGCTCGCGGGGATCTACATGGACTTCGGCGCGGCGCCGGAGGAGGACCGCTTCCGCGCGCTGATGGGGTTCCCGACCCGGGATGTCCCCGGGCTCGAGAGCGCGATCGAGGACATGTACGATCCCGGGAAGCCGGACACGTTCCGGAAGTACATGTCGGTCGAGACCTGGATGGAGCGCCACGCCCCGTCCGAGAGCGACGTCGCGGCCGTCGAAGACTGGCTCGTCCAGCAGGGGATGGAGATCCGGCGGCGGTCCAAGAACCGGCTCCTGCTCGAGTTCGCGGGCACGGTCGAGCAGTTCAACACCGCGTTTGACACCGAGCTCCGCGACTTCGAGCGCGAGAACCCCGCGGCCGGCGGCAAGCCGCTCCGCACGTTCGGCGCGCTCGATCCGCTCAGGCCGCCGCAGCGGATCATCGACCTCGCGTCGGGCGTCATCTCGGTCGAGATCCCCGCCGACACCGGTCCGCTCCCGGCCGAGGGGGGCGCGATCGAGACGGACCCTCCGCCGGAGCCGGAGCAGGGGTACACGCCCGCGCAGATCGCGCGGGCCTACGGGGTCGAAGGGCTCCACACCGGCGGCCACGGCGGGCAGGGCGTGAAGCTCGGCGTCGTGGTCGGGGCGACGTTCAAGACCCGGGATCTCCAGTCGTTCTGGCGGTCGTTCGGCATTCTCTCGCGGGACAACCCCGTCGAAGTGGTCACCGCGGATCCGATCTCCACGCGTTATGTCGAGAGCACGCTCGACATTCAGTGGTCGGGCGCGATGGCGCCCGAGGCCGAGCTCATCGCGTACCAGGGGCCGGACGCGCGCACCCACTCCATCCTCTATGCGTGGAACGAGGCGATCGCTGCCGGCGAGGTGTCGGTGCTCTCGACGTCGTTCGCGCACCGCGAGGAGACGGAGGCGCAGCCGATCCGCGAGCAATACAACGAGGCGGCGCGCATGGGCGCGGCGCTCGGGATGACGATCGTCGTCGCGAGCGGCGACTCGAGCAGGCCCGACGTGCCGTCGTCGAGCCCGTACGTGACGAGCGTCGGCGGGACGGTGCTCGAGCTCGGCGACGGCGGCGAGGTCGCGCGCGAGGTGGCGTGGAGCGGCTCCGGCTCGGGCCGATCGCGCGCCTTCGATACGCCGTGGTGGCAGGAGAGCGTCGTGACGGACGCGCAGGGCACGCGCGCGGTCTCCGATGTCGCGCTGGGCGCGTCGTCGAAGTTCCCGTACTGGCTCTACTTCCTGGGCGAGTGGGATCAGCGCGGCGGCACCTCGTTCGCGGCGCCGGTGTTCGCCGGGCTGATGGCGTCGGTGAACAGCCACCGGATCGCGCAGGGCAAGCCCGTCGCCGGGTGGCTGAACCGGGCGCTCTACACCGATGCGGGCGTGCAGGCCGCGTTCCGCGACATCACCGAGGGCAAGACCGCCGAGGGGTTCAGCGCGGGGCCCGGCTGGGACTATCCGACCGGCTGGGGCGCTCCGCTCGCGGACAAGCTCGCGGAGGCGCTCCCGTAGGAAAGCGTCATCCTCTGGGTCGGATGGCGTTCCCTGTCGCGTTCCTGTTCCTCTCGCTCGTGTCGCTTCCGCTCCTTGCGGCGGCGGCGCTCGGCTGCGACCGCCCAGGCCGCTCCGCCGGTCCGGCGCCCGCGCCGCCCAGCGTCGCGCCCGCCCCGGCGCGGGAAGAGGCAGCGCAGGCCGCGGACGGCGGCGCGACGCCGGCGGCCGCCGACGGGGACGCGGCGGCCGCTGCTGCGGGGGCTGCGCCGCTCCGCGCGGGCGCGCCGTTCGTGGAGCTGCCTGTCGAGGGGTTTCCGAGCGCCGTGGTGTCGGTGCCGATCGGCGCCACCGCGCGGCGTCCCGTGCTCATCGCGTCGCACGGCAACTACGATCGGCCCGAGTGGCAGTGCCAGGTGTGGCGCGACATCGTGGGAGACGGCGTCTTCGTCCTGTGCCCGAGGGGCGTCGCGCGGCCCGATTCGCCGTCGGCGAGCGACGTCCGCTTCACCTACGAGAGCAACGCCCGCCTGGAGAAGGAGATCGACGCGGGGCTCGCGGCGCTGCGGGCGCGCTTTCCCGAGCACGTGGATCCCGGCGCGGTGATCTATACAGGCTTCTCGCTGGGCGCGATCATGGGCTCTGCGATCGCCGCGCGCCGGGCGGCGCTCTTCCCGCGCCTCGTGCTGGTCGAGGGCGGACACGACAAGTGGACCCCGGCGACGGCCAAGGCGTTCGCGGACGGCGGCGGGCAGCGGGTCCTCTTCGTCTGCGCGCAGGCCGGGTGCGGCGGCGCCGCGGCCGCGGCCGCGGCGCGCCTCGACAAGGCAGGGGTGCCCGCTCGCGTGGCGCGCAGCAAGGAGGCCGGCCACCGGTACGACGGGCCTGTCGCCGAGGAGACCCGAAGGGCGCTGGATTGGCTGATCGACGGCGACCCGCGCTGGTAAACGCCGCTCGGCGACGCGAGGGGGAGCGCGCGCGTTGAGCTGCTGTGGCTGCTCGGCGGGTCGAGTGAACCTCGCGCCCGCCGACGCGGCGTGGCTGTTCGCGTGGACCGATCCCCCCGTCCCCGAGGGCTGGCACGCCGCGTTCAACGACAAGGGCGGGACGCTCGTGTACATCCACGCCTGACCGCGCGCGGCGAGGGGCGGCGACGTGTAATACCGCCGGGCCGCGCGCGTCGGCCATGCATGCAACCCGGGACGACACTGTTGGCGATCCAACTTCCTGCGCTGAGCTCTGGAGCGCTCGAGCTCAAATGCGGCATGAAGCCGGTGCGGGGCGCGGTCGCCCTCGGGCCCCGCACGTGATCGCACTCGCCACGCTGGAGCGGCTTCCATGAAATCACCTCACCCCGCCGGCCCGAACGCCCTGCTGATGCTCGTCGCTGCGCTCGCCGGCTGCGCGCCGCGCAGCCTTCCCGCGAGCTTCCCCGCGTCCTCTGCTGCCTCACCGCAGGCCGCGGAAGCTCCCTCGCCGCGGATCGGCGTCGCCCTCTCGGAGGAGCCTCCGCTGCCCGGCGAGCCCGCCGCAGGCTGGGTCGGGCTCGATCCGGCGGGGGCCGCGGGCGCCGGCGCCGACCCTCACCAGCACCACCACCACCACCATCATCACGGCCCGGCGCCGGCGAGGCCGCCGGAGGGCGGCCCGGCGGCTGCCACGTCCGAGGAGCCCGTCCATGCGCACTGAACGTCGGCGAGCCCGCGCGCGCGCCTCGTGCCTCCTGCCGCTCGCGGCGGGCCTCGCGCTCTCCGCGGCGGCCGCGGCCGGCTGCGCCGCCCCGTCGTCGACCGCCGACATGGCGCGGATCCGCGAGCTGTCCCGCGTCGAGCTCCCGCCGAGCGCGGCGTCGGAGGAGGTCGATCCGGCGCCGGCCGACGGCGCGCGCGCCCTCGGCCAGGCGCCGCGGCAGCCGCTCACCGCGGACGCCGCGGTGCGGATCGCGCTGCTCAACAACCGCGAGCTGCGCGCCGTGCTGAAGGAGGTCGGCGTCGCGCGGGGCAACCTCGAGCAGGCGGGCAAGCTGCCGAACCCGGAGATCGCGATCGGCGTCACGCCGGTGCAGGAGGGGGTCGAGCACGCGCACCTCGAGCTCGAGGTCGAGATCGACCTCACGTCGGCGCTCCTCTCGCCGCTCCGCGCGAGGGCGGCGCGGTCGGAGCACGAGGCCGCGCGCTACCGCGCCGCGGGCGCGGTCGTCGATCTCGGCTACCAGGTGCGCGCCGCGTTCTACGCCGCGCAGGCGGCGGAGCAGCGCCTCGGCATCGCGAACCGCGCGCTCGACGCGTTCGCCGCGGCCCGCGACGCCGCCCGCGCGCTCTTCGAGGCGGGCAACGTCCCGGAGCTCGACGTGGCGACGCAGGAGGCGGGCTACGAGGAGGCGCGCGTCACGGCCGCGCAGATGGAGCTGGAGCTCCTCTCGCAGCGCGAGCGGCTCACCCGGCTGCTCGGCCTCTCCGGTGCGGCGACCTCCTGGACGATCGCCGGCGCGGTCCCCGCGGCGCCCGAGGCGCTCGCGACGCCGCCGCGCGCGGAGTCGCTGGCCTTGAGGGCGAGCCTCGAGCTCGCGGAGCTGCGCAGCCGGCTCGAGGCGGCGGCGGGGCGCGCCGGGGCCTTGCGCGCCGAGGGCTGGGTGCCGGACGTGGCGATCGGCGTGCACGGCGAGCGGGAGCTCGGCGCGGGCGGCGAGGCGCACGAGCACCCGTGGGTCCTCGGCGCCGGGGTCCGGCTCTCGCTCCCGCTCTTCGATCGGCGGCAGGGCGCCGAGGCCGCGCAGGCGGCGGAGTTCGACGGCCTGCTCGAGCGCTACCACGGGCGCGCCGTCGACGTCCGCTCGGCGGTCCGCGAGGCGCAGAGCCGGCTCTCGTTCGCGCACGCGCGCGCGCGGCACTACGCGCGCGTGATCCTCCCGGCGCGCAAGCGGGTGATGGAGCAGACGTTGCTCCAGTACAACGCGATGCAGGTCGGGGTCTTCCAGCTGCTCTCGGCGCGCCGAGCGCAGCTCGACGCCGAGCTCGCGGCGGTCGAGGCGCTGCGCGAGCACTGGACGGCGAAGGCTGCGTTCGACGCGCTCCTGGCAGGGCGCCGCGTCGAGGCCGCGGGGGCCGGAGCTCCCGCGGCGATGCCGAGGGCCCCGGCCACCGGCGAAGGAGGGCATTGACATGGATCGACGTGCTTTCATCCACGCGGGCGGTCTGGCCGCCGGCGCCGCCATCCTCACGCAAGGGCTCGCCCACGCGCAGCAGCGCCCCGGCGCGCCGCCCGCCGGGGGCGCCGCAACGGCCCCGCCTCGCCGGACCGCGGCGCCCGGGGGGCAGCCCGCCGTGGTGACGCCGAACGGCAGCACGCTCCCGCTGCGCGTGGTGGACGGCGTGAAGGTCGGCCACCTCGTCGCCGGCCCCCTCGAGCACGAGATCGCCCCCGGCCTGAAGAGCGAGGTGTGGGGCTACAACGGGAGCACGCCCGGCCCGACCATCGAGGCGGTCGAGGGCGATCGCCTGCGCATCTACGTGACGAACCGCCTGCCGGAGGCCACCACGGTCCACTGGCACGGCCTCGTGCTGCCGAACGGCATGGATGGAGTCGCCGGGCTCACCCAGCGCCCGATCGAGCCCGGCGAGACGTATGTTTACGAGTTCGTCGCGCGGTATCCGGGGACGTACATGTACCACTCGCATTTCGACGAGATGACCCAGATCGCGCTGGGCGCGGTGGGGATGTTCGTCGTGCACCCGAGGAGGCCCAGGGGGCCGCGCGTGGACCGGGATTTCGTGCTGATGACGCACGAGTGGAAGATCAACGCGGGGGCGCGCCGGCCCGACCCGAACGCGATGAGCGATTTCAACGTCCTCACGTTCAACGGCAAGGCGTTCCCCGCGACGGCGCCGCTCGTCGTCGGCCGCGGCGAGCGCGTGCGCGTGCGCCTCGGGAACCTCGGCCCGATGGATCACCACCCGATCCACCTGCACGGCCTGTCGTTCCAGGTCACGGCGACGGACGGCGGGTTTGTCCCCGAGTCGGCCCAGTACCCGGAGACGACGGTCCTGGTCCCGGTGGGCAGCACGCGGGTCATCGAGTTCGTCCCCGAGGAGCCGGGCGACTGGGCGGTGCACTGCCACATGACCCATCACACGATGATGCAGATGGGCCATGGCCTGCCGAACATGGTCGGCGCCGAGACCCGCGCGCTCGATCGGCGGATGCGCCGCGTGATGCCCGGCTACATGACGATGGGGACCACGGGGATGGGCGGCATGGGCGAGATGTCCATGCCGATCCCCGCGAACAGCCTGCCGATGCGCGGCGGGGCCGGGCCGTTCTCGTACATCGACATGGGGGGAATGTTCACCGTCCTCAAGGTCCGCGACGATCCGGACAAGGCGGATCCGGCCGGGTGGTATGTGCACCCGGCCGGCACCGTGGCCGGGCCGGCGAGCGCCGAGCGGATGCGGGCGGACGGGATTGACCCCGCTTCTGGAGGGAAGCCGGGCGGGTGATCTCTCGACGCGAGCGAAAGCTCGCGGTCGGTACCTCGTCCGCGCGTCGAATCGAGGAGGCCGGGGGCTCGGGTCGATCGCGGCGGCGCGGGTCGGCCGTCTCGATGGACACACGGGGCGCGGCCGATCGACCACAGGTCAGCCAAAATCTTCAGTGATTTCAATGAGCCAGAAGCGGTCCACGCCTTGCCATATCCGGTGGCGAGGCCGGGACGCCCCGGATCGCGGAGGAGTGCTTCGATGGCAATGAAGATGGCTCGACGGATGACGTATCTGGCGCTTTGCACGGTCTCGCTCGTCGGCTGCGGCGAGCGTCACGACGCGCGGCCTCCGGCGCCGGCCGCTGCCGCGTGCCCCGCGGTGACGCAGTGCCCCGAGCCTGCAGCCGTCACGGCGGCGGCGCCCGCAGGCCTGCCGGCCGCGACGGTGACGGCGCCCGCGCCGGACGCGAATGTCGTGGCGGACAAGGGGGGCAAGGGGAGCCGTGCGGCCAAGGAGAAGGGGAGGGGGGCGGAGCTGAAGGTGAAGCGGCTGGTGATCGCGGAGGGGGTGAAGGACCGCGAGCCGGTGGCGCCGGGGACGACGTTCCACGCGCCGGAGACACCGCGGCTCTATGCGTACCTGGAGGTCGAGAACCGGGGCGACGTGGAGGGCGAGGTGACGGTGGCGTTCGTCCCGCCGGGCGGCGGGGAGCCGATCGGGAACGTGACGCTCGGGGTCGGGCCGTCGCCGCGGTGGCGGACGTGGGCGTTCACGCGCGGGGCGCGGAAGGCGGGGGAGTGGACGGCTGTCGTGCGGTCGGAGACGGGCGAGGAGCTCGCGCGCGCGCCGTTCGAGGTGACGCTGTAGCCGAGGGCGGCCGGGCGCATCCACGAGGCTGCGGCGTCACGCGGGCACGAGCTCGACGAGCGTGATCTCCGGCGGACAGTTGATGCGGACCGGCAGCCAGCCCCCGGCGCCGGCGTTGACGTGGAGGCGCCGGCCGCCGTGCTCGTAATGCCCGTTGTGGTAGAGCCCGGCGGGCAGCATCGGTGTGAGCGCGTAATCGCCGATCCGGCCGAGCGAGATCTGCCCGCCGTGCGTGTGGCCGGACAGCATCAGATCGAACGGCAGCTCGCGCGCGGTGCGGAACGTGCCCGGGTGGTGGCTGAGGAGGACGCGCGGCGCGCCGTCGTCCCGCATCTGGCCGAGCGCTCGATCGAGCCCGTCGCGCGTCGGGCGCCGGGCGGGCTCTCCTGGGCGCGCGCGGCTCGGGTAGTCGATGGCGCCCATCCACAGGCGATCGCCGCCGATGCGGACCTCCCGCGCCTCGTCGACGAGCACCTGGGCGCCCGCTTCCTCGAGGCCCTTCACGATCGCCCCCGCGCTGGCCGACCGGGCGGCGATGTACTCGTGGTTGCCCATGCAGAAGAAGAGCTGCCCTCGGGCGGGGCGCAGGCCCCGGAGCAGCCGCGCGGACAGCTCGAGCTGCGAGACGTGGTGATCGAGCAGATCGCCCGTGACGACGTGGATGTCCGCGCGGATCGCGTTCATGGCGTCGCGGAGCTCGTCGAGCCGCTCCGCGTCCATGAAGCTGCCGACGTGCACGTCGCTGAGCTGCGCGATGGTGACGCCGTGCAGGCTCGTCAGCTCGCGGCGCACCGGCAGCGCGAGCCTCACGACGACCGGACGCTGGCGCGACGCGAGCACGCCGCCCATCGACACCGCGACCGCCGCCGCGGGAAGCGCCCACGTCGCGCCGACGACGAGGCGGCGGCGGCGCTCGTCGACGGCCTCCGGCCGGGCCTCGACCTCCGCAGGCCCGCGGACGTCCTGAGCGGCTGGATCGGCCTGAGCGCCGGCGCTGGCCTGCGCGTTCGTCGCAGGCTGGGCATCGGCCGCAGGCCGGGCGTTCCGGGGCGGCCGGAGCCGGCGGAGCGCCCGGACGGCCGCGCTCGTGAGCGCGGCGAGCCCGAGGAGCGACCCGTAGAGGAGCAGGCCCACCTGCGCGCCCATGGCGATCAGCGCCAGCGGCTCCGGCGCGTGGCGCTGGAGCGCGCGCAGCCCCGAGAAGCTCGCCGCGGCCATGAGCAGCGCCGGGAGGGCGGCCAGCAGCAGCCCGGCGGCGCAGAGCCCGCTGATCATCGCCCCATGTCGAGGGAATGCCGCGCGCAGCCGCCGCCAGAGGATCAGGCCGAGGAGGCCGTTGACGAGCGTGACGACGAGGCCGCCGAGCTGGTACACGCGACGGAAAGTAGCATCGCGTCGATCGCGCGTCCGGCCGCGGCCCCGCCGGCTGCGCCTAGGAGCCAGCCGCTCCGTCAGGCAGCTCGGCGCTGACCGGGATCTCGCGCGCTTCGAGCCCCTCGAGCGACGCCTTGCCCGAGAGCGCGTCGAGGTCGCCGCGCGCGTCCCGGAGGTAGCCATTGAAGAACGCGGCGAGGTAGCCCATCGCGATCGCCTGCTGCTCGCGCCGCGAGAGCCCGGCGTGGCCGTCGAGCGGCTCGGCGAGGCCGAGCGACGTCGTGTAGCCGAAGTGGTTCGCGCCGGGCAGGGTCACGAGGTGCTTCGGAGCGCGCGCGCGGTCGTAGAGCGCCGCCGGGACCGCGGCGGCGATGGGGTCCGCGGTGCCGCGGACGACCAGCACCGGCCGAGGCGCGAGCGCGTCGATGGACAGCGCGCGCTCGGGGGCGCCCGCCGGCGCGAGGAGCGCGAGGGCGCGGACGTCGAACGGGCAAGCCGCGTCGAGCGCGAGCGCGAGCGCCGCCTGCGCGCCGAGCCCGTGGCCGAGCAGGCCCACCCGAGCGAAGTCGGCCAGGAGCGGGCCCCGGGAGCCGGCGCGGAGGTGCGTGAGCGCGTCCCGGAGCACCGCGGCGCGGCGCAGCGGCGCGTCGTCGGGCGTGAGCCACGAGAGATCGGGCGCGACGACGACGAAGCCCCAGCGCGCGAGGTGCGCCATCACGCCGGCGAGCTGGCGGTAGTCCTGGGCAAGACCCGCGGGCGACCCGGTGGTGGCCGCGCTCGTGGCGAGGCGCCGCTCGTGGGCGATCGCGATGACCGGGAACGGGCCTCCCGGGGAGAGCGGCGCCTCCTCGCCGTCCGCGGACGCGGGGTAGTAGAGCAGCGCGGCGCTCCGCGCGGGGCACCGGTAAATCGCGCCCTGGAACGGCCACGTGTCGGGGTAGCAGGCGTCCGCCGACAGCGAGAGCGCGCCGATGCGCCGGAACCCCGCCCGGTGCGGCCCGGCGCGCAGCCGCGGCGAAGCGCCGGTGGGGAGCGGCGCGGGCGGAGGCGAGCTCGTGGAGGGGGGCGGGCGATTCGTCGTGGCGGCGGGCGGGCGAGAGGTCGTCGCCGCGGGCGGGCGATTCGTCGTGGCGGCGGGCGGGCGAGAGGTCGTCGCCGCAGGCGGGCGATTCGTCGTTGTGGCAGGCGGAGGGAGCGTCGCCGGAGAAGGGACATCTGCCGGGGAAGGGGACGCGTTGCCGACGATCGCGCGCTGCGACCAGACCGCGCCGTCGCGCGTCGCGTGGACGATCCGCCCTTCGGCGCGCACGGCGAGCTCGATTCGCCCGAGCGGCCAGCTCTCGATCACCGAGACCGCCTCGCACCGGCCCAGATCGGTGGCGAACACCGTCGGACCGCGGAAGCGCGCCCCGGGGGCGCCGTCGTCACGGCACCACCGCGCGAGCCCCACGCGCGCGAGCGGCGAGAACAGCTCGAGCGTCCCAGGTCCGCCGATCGTGCTCCGGACGAGCGCCGGTGCCCCGCGGACCCCGGAGACCACCTCCTCCGGGCCGTGCCACGCAGCCCCGGACCCGGGAGAGCGCCGGAACATCACCAGGCGATCGCCGACGCGCGCGACGACCTCGAGGTCGCCGGGCGCGTGGGGCCCCGGCGGCGCGCCGGCCACGCGCTGGATCATCGCGACCGCCTCGAATCGACCGAGCCCCTCGCCGAAGATCACCGGGCCGCGCCAGCCGAGCTCCGCGGTGTCGTTGTCGCGGTGGTAGTGCGCGATCCCGCCGCCCGCGTGGGGCACCACGAGCTCGAAGTTGCCTTTGCCCCCGAAGCCGCCCTGGATCAGGGCGGGGTCGCCGGCCGCGCCGTCCGCGAAGAAGCGCGGCTCGGTCCACGACGGCTCGCTCGAGGGCGCGCACCAGAACGCGGCGAGCCGATCCCCGATGCGCGCCACCGCCTCGAGGTGGCCTGGATCGCCGAAGTTGCTCTGGATGAGCGACACCGCCTCGACCGGGCCGAGGCCGCTGGCGAACGTCGCCACGTGCCGCCACGGCCCGGAGGCGTCCTCGCGGCGGTGGTGCTCGACGCCGAACGGCGCGTCGGCGGCGGGCAAGAGGAGCTCGAGCGTGCCGCGGGAGGCGCATTGCAGGAAGAAGCCGCTGGTCGTGGTGGGCATGGCGCTGACGGCACCCAATTTACCGGTGAGGCGCCGCCGCGCCTACCGCAGCATCTCGGCGAGCCGCTCGCCCGTCGCCGCCGCGAGCCCCCGGGCGAGCGCCCGGGGGTTCAGCTCGACCGCGACGGCCACCGCGTCCGGCGCGTGGGTGGCGAGCGGCGGCTCGACCGGCGCGTCCAGCCCGAGCAGGTGGCCGAACGAGCCGCCCGCCAGCTCGTTCCAGGCCGCGAGCAGCTCCTCCGAGGCGGCCTCCCCGCTCGTCGAGAAGTCGCCCGCCACCGCGATCGCGAGCGCGATCCCCTCGCGCGCGCTCGGCCTCGCGGCCGCCCCCACGGCGGTCGCCGCCGCGAGCAGCCCCCGCGCGCCGCGGGCGAGTTCCCCGTCGAACGGCCCCGGCGCGAATGCGCGCACGGGCGCCGGGCCGAGGCGGGCCTCGAGCGCGCGCAGCGGGCCGCCCGAGAGCGCCGCCGGCGAGCGCTTGAGGCGCCCGAGCGCGTACAGCGACGCGACGCGCGCCGGCCCGCGCAGCGGGCTGCCGCCGTCCTGCACGCAGGCCACGTCCTCGCCGAGCAGCACCAGCGCGTGCGGCTTCGTGCCGATGTCGCCCGTCACGCGCACGACGTCGGGGCGATCGAGCGCGCGCCGCTCCTTGCCGGTGAGCCGCCGCCGGAAGAGGCGCTCGATGGCGCGCGGATCGCCGCTGTGGCGCGCCACGTAGAGCGTGGCGCCGCCCGCCGGCCCCGCGCCCGCGTACGACGCGATCGCGGCCTCGCGCACCTGCCGCAGATCGACGCCTGTCGCGCGGGCGTGCCGGGCCAGGTTCTCCTCGGGCGCCACGAGCGCGATCGACGGGATGAGCCACGGCACCGCCGCGACCTCGCGGGGCCGGACGAGGATCAGCCACCTGAGCCCCGCCTGCGGCAGGAGGCGCGTCAGGTCCGCCGTGGCGAGCGGCGGCAGCGGCGGGCTCGGCCGGGCGGGCGGCCGCGGCGCGCCGCCGCACGAGGGCAGCGCGAGGCCGAGGGCGCAGCCCAGGACGCCGCCGAGCACGGCGCGCCGGCGGGGCGCTCGCCCGGGCGCGTCAGCCAACGACGAGGTAGGCGAAGCGGCGGTTCTTCGAGCCGACGCGGACCAGGTAGCGCTTCCCACGCTCGAGCTTGAGCTGCTCGTCCTTGACCACCTCGCCCTCGAGGTGCACAGCGCCGCCCTTCACGAGGCGCCGCGCCGCGGAGGTCGACTCGGCGAGCCCCGCCAGCGCCAGCGCGTTGCCGATCGGGATCGTGTCGCGGTCGCTCGCGACCTGGAGCTCCTCGATGTTCTCCGGCAGGCCGCCGGCCGCGACGCTGCGGCGCCGCTCGAGGGCCGCGCGCGCGTCGTCCGCCGAGTGGAAGCGGGTGACGATCTCCTGCGCGAAGAGCTCCTTCACCCCGATGACGCCCTGCTCGCCGCGGAGGACCGCCTCCCGCAGGGCGGCGATCTCCTCGGGCGGGCGCGACGACAGGAGCTCCATGTACCGCCAGATCACGCCGTCATCGACGAGCATCAGCTTCTGCAGCATGTCGAACGGCGGCTCGGTGATGCCGACGTAGTTGTCCGCGCTCTTCGACATCTTGGCGCCGACGACCTTCCCGTCCTCGACGCGCGCGTTCGTGCCCTCGAGGAGCGGCATCGTCATCACCATCTGGGCGCGCTTGCCGTAGCGGGGCATCAGGTCGCGCGCCACGAGCAGGTTGAAGAGCTGATCGGTGCCGCCGAGCTCGATGTCGGCCTCGAGCTCGACCGAGTCGTAGGCCTGGAGGAGCGGGTACATGAACTCGTGCACGTAGATGGGCCGCGCCTCCTCGTAGCGCTTCTTGAAGTCGTCGCGCTCCAGCATGCGGGCGACGGTGTACTTCGCGCAGAGCTCGATCATCTGCGTCGGATCGAGCTTGTTCAGCCACTCGGAGTTGTAGCGGACCTCGGTCCTGTTCTTGTCGAGGACCTTGAACGCCTGCGCCTGGTAGGTCTCCGCCGCGGCGACGACCTCCTCGCGCGAGAGCCGCGGGCGCAGCTCGTTCTTGCCGGTCGGATCGCCGACCATCGCCGTGAAGTCGCCGACCACGAAGACCACGTGGTGCCCGAGCTCCTGGAACTCCCGCATCTTCTGCATCACCACCGTGTGGCCGAGGTGGAGATCGGGCCGCGTCGGGTCGAAGCCGGCCTTCACGCGCAGCGGCTTGCCCTCGCGGATCCGCTCCTCGAGCTCGGCTCGGACGTGGAGGTCGACGACACCCTTGCAGAGGATCTGGAGCTGACGTTCGGCGGGGACCATGGGGGCCCGCTTCTACCGCGCAGCGGAACCGCCCGCCAGGGGGGCGACGCGCCTCGGCGCGCCGGCGACGAGGGCGTGGGGCGCGATCAGGGCGCCGCGTGCGACGCCGTCACGTCGTGCGGCGCGTCACGTCATGGACGCGCCGCGCGGCCTCTCATTCGTCGTCGGTCTCCTCGTCGTCCTCGTCCTCGTCGTCGTCGTCACCCGAGATCGCGTACGCGCGGCTCGCGTTGACGAGCTCCTTGAGCTCCTTGCCGACCTTGAAGAACGGAAGGCGCTTGGCGGGCACGGGCACCGGCTGGCCCGTGCGCGGGTTCCTGCCGCTGTAGGGCTTGTACGGCCTGACCGTGAAGCTGCCGAACCCGCGGATCTCGATGCCTTCGTTGCGCTGGAGCGCCTGCGTCATCGCGTCGAAGACGCAGTTCACCACGAGCTCCGCTCGAGCCTTGGTGAGCTCCCCCCGTCCCGCGATCGCGTCGATGAGCTCGCTTTTCGTCATGGTCCACCTCCCCCACCCGAGCGGACCGCCGCCGGCGCTCGACTTGCCGCTTTCCACCGCAGTGCTCCAGGGGATGCGCCGCTCCAGGAGCCGCACGACAACAGAATCCTATGAAAAGCTCGCATGTTACGGGACTAGCGGTCAACCGAATTCCCGCCCACAACGGAGAGCGCGTCGAGCGCGAAGAGGGCTTCCCCCTGCACCGCCTCCCCGGTCGCCGCCGCGTCCTCGCGGGCGAGGGCGAGCTCGATTCCGACGGCGTCCTCCGGGATCGGGTGCGGCGGGAGCTCGGCGCAGGCGAGCGGCGCGCCCGGGGGGCTCGGCGCGGCGGGCCCGACCCGCCAGACGTGGCGCTGGACGCCGTCGACGAGGAGGCGCACCTCGCCGGCGCCGTCGCCCGAGAGCGCCACGCGCGGGCTGATCCGGGCGCCGCGGAGCCAGGGGGCGGGCAGGCCGACCCGGACGACGGCCTCGCCGCGCCCCGCCGCGTGCACCGCGAGCACGCGCCCGCCCGACGCGCATGTGCCGCCGGCGTGCTCGGGCAGCGCGAAGGCGCCGCGCTGGTCGCGGGGCGGCCACAGCGACTCGCCCTCGATGCGGGCCTCGCCGGGCGGCTCGGCGTCGAAGACGAGCGGCGTGATCGAGACCGAGGCGAGGCCGCCTCCGTCCGGGATCGCGAAGCGGTAGCGGTACGCGGGGGGGCGACCGCGGGCCTCCCACGCCATGCGGTCGATCGCGTCGCCCCGGTAGCGCAGCACCGCGACGTCCTCCGGCGCGGGATCGAAGCCGAGGTTGAAGCCGTGATCGGTGTCGACGAACACGAGGCCGCGCGAGACGCCCGCGCGCGCGACGGCGGCGGGGTCGAACATGGGCAAGCCGCCCTCGCGATCGCGGAGCGCGGCGTGCTCGAAGCCCGCGCGGAAGGCGAAGCCGGCGAGCGGGAGCGCCGCCGCGAGGAGCGCCGCCGCGAGGAGCGCTGTCGGGAGGAGCGCTGTCGGGAGGAGCGCGCCACGCCGGCGCGCGGGGCCGTGCTCCGCGCGCGCCGCCGTCGCAGCGCGCTCGGCGAGCGCGAGGGCGGCCATCGCCGCGAGGACGTGCTCCACCGGCAGCACGTCGGCGAAGAAGCGCGCGCCGCCTCCCGGGTAGTTGCCGTCGAAATAGAAGGGGGCGTACGCGGCGATCTGGAGGAGCGGGGCGATCGCGAGGGCGCGCGAGCGCGGCCGCCGCCAGGCGATCACGGCGCCGGCGAGCACGAGCAGCGCGAGCGGCTCGGCGTTGAGCGCGTCCACGAGGTGGAGCTTCAGGCGGCGCAGCGTCGTGCCGGCAGCAGCCAGAAAGCCGTATCCTTCCGCGAGGTTGTGACGGACGAAGTCGCCGTGCTCGCCGAGGCAGCCGACGCCGGCGCCGAAGCCGTAGCGGAAGCAGCCGGGCGGGCCGTCCGAGACCGCGTAGTACGCGGCCTGCGACGAGGCGAAGGCGCCCGTCGCGGCGCGCTGGTGGGCCGCGAGCAGCGCGAGGCCGGGGAGGGCGCCGATCGCCATCGCCGCGGCGAGCCGCGCGAGCCGCGGCGAGGGGCGCGGCGGCGGATCGCCCTCGCGCGGACCGGCCGCCGCGCTCCCCGGCGCGATCGCCGGCAGGATCACGAAGGGCAGCGTCGCGGCGAGGGCGAGCGCGCTCGGCGGGCGCGTCGCCGCGAGCCAGCCGGCGGCGAGCCCGGCGAGCGCGGCGGCGCGGACCGCCGGACCGAGGGGCCCCGTCGCGGCGCCCGTCGATGCGGCGGCGCGGGCCTCGTCGAGCGCGCGCCGCGCCGACGCGAGCGCGACGGTGAAGCAGAGGGCCGCGAGCCCGTGGGACATCGTGTCGGCCGTGTGGTAGCGGAGCGCGGCGCAGAGCGCCGAGAAGAGCGCGGCGACGAGCGGGACGAAGCGGATCGGCGCGGCGCTCCCGGACGGGGCCGGGCCCTCCGGCGCGAACCGCGCGGCCAGGTCGTAGGTGGCGATCGCGAGCGCCGCGGCGAGCGCTGGGCCGACCGCGAGCGGCGCGCCCGCGAGGAAGCCCAGCGCGAGCAGGGCGGGGTAGCCCGGGGGGAAGAGGACCGCGACCTCGGCCGCGCGGTTCGCGCCGGAGGGCCCGGCCATCGTGTCGCCCGCCGCGTCGCTGCGGACGAGGAAGCGACCGAGCACGGAGGCCGCGGGCTCGTCGAGGGGCCACGCGAGGTAGCCGGCCGCCATCGCGCGCGCCTCGAGCCAGTAGCTGGTCGCGTCGATGATGCGGGGGCCGCCCCGCAGGTAGACCGCGACGTACGCGGCCGAGAGCAGCGCCGCGACGACCGAGAGGGCCGCGGCGATCGCGGCGCCCAGGGCCGCGCCGGAGCGGGGCGCGGGGGCGCGGCCCGAGCGCGCGGCGCCGGGGCGTGGAGGCGCGGGGCCGGCCCGCGCGGCGGCGGGCGAGCGGCGGAGGAGCCAGGCGCCGGCGAGCACCGCGGCGACGGCGAGCGCGAGCGCGATCCATTGCGCGGGGTCGCGGGGCAGGCCGGCGCGCACGTCACTGTCCAGCGAGCGGGCGCGCGCCGGCGCCGCGCGCGGGGCGCTCGAGGATCCAGACGTGGTGATCGACCCACTCCCCGTCGACCGGCGTGAGCGTGAGCGTGAACGTCTCGGGCAGGCCCTCGGGGAGGTCGAGCGAGGCCTCCGTCCAGCCGTCGCCCCTCTTGAGCGCGAGGTGGCCGATCTCCCGGCCGTCCGCCGTCACGCGGATCGTGGCGGCGCGGGGCGCGGCGGTGCGGACCACGAGCCTGCCCTGGCCCTCGCGGGGGGCGCGCAGGCGGGCCGCCTCGCTCCTGCCGCCCGGGATGGCGCGCCCCGCGTCGAAGCGATCGTGCCCTGATCCGCGCGGATCCGGGAGGACGCTGAAGCCGACGAAGCCGGCCTGAGGCCGCGGGAAGGCGTAGCCGTGCTCCCGCTCGCTCACGAGGTCGGCGACGTCGAGCTCGTCGACGATCCGCTCGTCCTCGCGCATCGACGCGGGCGCCTCGCCGTGCGCGAGCGGGCTCCAGTCGGCCTGGTAGATGACCTTCTCCGCGCCGCCGCAGATCACGTTGCCGACGACGGGGATCGCGGCGATCCGCCTGCCGAAGATGGCCGGGAGGTTGCCCCACCAGCCCGGGTAGATGGCCAGCGTGTCGGGGCGGTCGTCGGCGGGGATGCGCTCGATGAGCTCCAGCGAGGCGCCCAGGCCGTGGACGCCCGCGCGCGCGAACGGGAGATCGTGGTAGCCGCCGAGCCCGATGAGGTCGAGGCCGGGCCGGTCCGACGCGTAGAGGAGCGCGCCCGCGTCGCCGACGAGGACGCGGCGCACGTCGAGCTGGGCGAGGAGCTTGCCGGCGACGAGGTGCTGATCGCGGATGTTGCGGCTGGCGCGGCCGAAGAACCAGATCTGGTCGCGCATCCTGGGCAGCTGGTGCGCCCAGAAGAGCGCGGCCACGGCGAGGGCGAGCGCGACGCGCGCGCACCAGAGGCCGCGCGCCACGGCGCCGCCGCGGGCCGCGGCCGCGAGGCCGCCGAGGGCCCCGAGCCGCGCTCTGAGCCCGGCCGGGGCGCTCTCCGGCCGCCCTTGCTGGCGGCGCTCGTCGCCGCTGGCCCACGCGGCGCGCGCGACGAGCAGCGCGAGCCCCATCGCCGCAAGCACCAGCAGCCAGGCGACCGCGGGCATGGTGTAGCGCTCGTTCTGCCAGCGGACCTGACCGTTCAGGGACACGAGCGCGAGCCACCCGACGACCTGGACCCAGAGCAGCGCCGCGGCCCCGCGGGTCTTGCGCGAGGCGAGGGGGACGAGCGCGACGGCGGGCACGAGCCAGCCCCAGGGGAGGGCGTCCGAGAAGTGGTGGTTGGTGTTGCGGGCGACGACGTACGTCGCGAGGAACTCGTAGGTGTCCCACTTCTCGGAGGACGTCATGTACGGGTTGTTCAGCGCCAGCTTGGCGATGGCGCCGCTCGCCGCCCACTCGCCGGTGAACACGCGGTTGGCGACCGCCTGGGCGAGGCACGCGAGCGCGCCGGGCACCGACGTCCGGAGCAGGGTCGCGATCGCCGCGCGCGCGCCGTGGGCCCGCCTCACGGCGATGGCCGCGTACACGCTCAGCGCCGCCACGCAGACGACCGACTCCGGCCGGGTGGCGTAAAGGAGCGCGCCGGCGAGGCCGGCGGCCCAGCCGAGGTGGGCGAGGCGCTTCGGCGGCGCCGCGGCACGCGCGTCGTCGGTCGTCCGCGTCGTCCGCGTCGTCCGCGTCGTCCGCGTTGCCGGCTCGCGCGGCGCGTCGGCCGCGCGGGCGACCGAGAGCGCGGCGAGGGTGGCGAGCGCCCAGACGCCGAGGTGGAAGGCGTTCTCCATCCCGCTGAACAGCGACCAGTCGAGCGCGCCGATGGAGAGCGCCACGGGCGGCAGCAGGTACTTCGCCCAGCGCCCGACGGGCTCGAGGAGCCGCGCGCCGACGAGCAGGAAGCCGAGCATCGAGGTGCACGCGACGATCGCCGCCCACTGCATCAGCAGGACGCCGCGGAAGCCGACGAGATAACCGAGGGCGAGGACGAACGGGTAGCTCAGGCTCGTGTTCCCGCTCGAGAAGCCGTTGCCCTCGGACCACTCGAACGGGTACCCGCGCGCGGTGGCGCGGGCGTAATCGAAGTGGATGAAGACGTCGTCGAGCGGCGCCGACCACATGCCGCCCGTCTGCTGGTGCATCGCGCTGTAGAACGCGACGGCGGCGTAGAGGACGCATGCCCCCGCGTAGGCGGCGAACAGGATCGGATCGACGCGCGGCCAGGCCGCGACCAGGCGATCGAGCCAGCCGGGTGGCACCGCCGGGCCGGCGCCCCGGGAGGCGGTGGTCTCGGTGTCGCCGGTTCCGTCCGTTCCGTCGGGGGAGGTGCTGCTCGGTCGGGGAGCTGCGCTTCCGGGCGGCGAGGGGGAACCAGGGTCGGCGCTGGACGGTGACACGCGGCTCTTTTACACGACTTTCACGCAGCCTGACCCGAGGAGCCCACCCGCGAACGTGGCGCCGCCAGCTCTGCCCAGCACGTTTGCAAGCGGCTGCTTCAGGATTGAAATGGGAAAGACATTTTACTAGCGAAAGTCCACGAACTCGGAAGGGAAGCTCTTGGCCCGCATCCTGCTCAATGAGCAGCTGCAGAGCGCCCGTGACGGTCTCCCCCCCCCGCCGTCGAGCGGGCGCTCTTTTTTTTCCGTTGCCTCCTCCGGCCGGAGTCGTTCGAGGCGTGGGCCGCCGAGGCCGGCGCCGATCGGGCGGCGTTCCGCGCGGCCTTCGACGAGCAGCGGCACGCGCCGAAGATCGACCGGGACCTCGAGGCCGGCCAGGGCCTGGGCATCCACGGGACCCCGGCGACCTTCGTCAACGGGGGGTTCGTCAGCGGGGCGTGGCCTATCGACAAGTTCCGGACCCTCATCGACGAGCAGCTCCGGGCGGCCGAGGATCTCCGGCGATCCGGCGTCCCGCAGGAGCGCGTCTACGCGGCCCTGTCCGAGCGGAACAAGGCGCCCGCTCCGGCCCCGAAGCCGCCCTCGCCGCCGGCCCCCGAGGATACGACCGTGTGGAAGGTGCCTGTCGACGGGTCGCCGATCCGGGGCAACCCGGGCGCGCCGGTCACGCTGGTCATGTCCTCGGACTTCGAGTGTCCGTTCTGTCGCAAGGTCGCCCCCACCGTCGACGGCCTCGAAAGGAAGTACGGCGCTCAGCTGCGCCTCGTCTTCAAGCACAACCCGCTCCCCTCCCACGCGCGGGCGCCCCTCGCCGCCGAGGCGTCGATCGAGGCGTTCCGGCAGAAGGGCGAGGCCGGCTTCTGGGCGATGGCGCAGCGCCTGTGGGAGGACCCGTCCGAGAATGGGCTCGGCCGCGCGGCGCTCGAGCGCCACGCGGCCGCGATTGGCCTCGACGTCGCGAAGTTCCGCGCCGCGCTCGACTCGGGAGCGCACCGCGCGGCGGTCGAGGCGGACCGGAAGCTCGCCGAGCGCCTGCACATCACCGGCACGCCGTCCTTCGCCATCAACGACTACTTTGTCAGCGGGGCGCAGGGGACCATGCGCTTCAAGCGGCTCGTCGACAGGGCGCTCGGCCCGCACGATCCCCCCACGAAAGAGTCGCTTCACGGCGCCGGCAAGCCCGCGGCCCAGCCGGGCGCAGCGCAGCCGACGCCGGCCCAGCCCCCTGCGGCGGTCGGCCAGACGGGATAGCGAGCGTGCGCGGGCCCCTTGCAGGGGTCGAGCTGCGCACGAAGCGATATGCAGCGTTGAGCCTCACGGAGCGTCCTCCGGGCTGGATCGGATGTACGCGGGGTATCCCGCTTGTGCGCAGGACGGCGGATGGCCTGGAGACGAACGACGCGGGGTGGTTCCATTCACCGCGCGCGTCATGGCGCGCGCGGCTCGACAGCGGGTGACCTCCTGCCCACGCGGGGATACCCGGCGGCCGTTCAGTGGGCGAACGGGTTCGGCCGCGGGCGCCTCACCTCGCCGCGCGGGCGGCGCGATTTCAGGACAGGCCTGATTCTTCTTGCCGGTCCCGGTTGAGAAGATTTCGCGCCATCCTCCAACGGCGTCCGCGCGCCCTCTGCGCGCTCCCGTGCGGCCTGCGCGTTGACCCCTCTCGCGCGCGTCGAGTAGAACGATCTTCGCGCCAGAGCGCGCCACCCAGTCAGCGCCAGCGCGGATTGGAACCGCAAACGATGCGTTGGTTCGTCGAGATCTCGTCGTTAGGCCAGAACGCTCCGCCGAGCAGGAAGGTGTGCGTCGAGGCCCCGCAGTGGCAGCCCGCGCTGCAGAAGGCTCGGGCGCTCCGCGGCGATGGCGGCCCGCTCAACAATTTCTCGGTGGATCTGCTGGAGAGCGGCTACCGAGCGATCGATCCGGCGACGCGCGTGCGGTACGTCGTGCAGCGCGCCCCGGACGACGCGGCGCTGACGGACGGGACCGACACGCCGGCGGGCGCCTCCCCGGCCGGGGCGGCCTCTCCAAAGCCGGCCGAGCCTGCGGAGCGTGTCGCAAGGAAGCGCCCGATCGCGCCCACGGTCCCGTTCATCTCGATGGGGACCGCGCTCCTCGTCCCGGAGCCAGCGGGCGCCCAGGCGCAACCGGCGAAAGGCGGGGAGGCCGCGCCGGGGCGGGATGCGCCGCAGGAGCGAGGCGCCGAGCCGGAGCGAGCGCCCGCGGAGCTGCCGCCGTATCAGCTCATCTCGCAGCGCGAGGAGAACCCGTCCGAGCGCTCGCCGCTCACCTACCGAGAGCTCGTCTATGCGGTCGCGACCGGCACCCCGCGCGATCTCGTCAGCGCGCTGCTGGTCGATCGGCTCGAGCGCGCACGGCAGCGCATCGACGACGCGCGGCCGGGCAAGTTCATCCATATCGCCGTGTTCGATCACGTCTTCGACGGCCGGCCTCAGCGCAGCCCGCTCGCGACCCTCGCCTGGAAAGATTGGCGCTCGGCCGAGCCCGAGATCCAGTTCCGCCCGCGCACCGGCGGCACCGCACCGCCGCCGGCCATGCCGCCCGCGGACGTGGCGCCGCCGGTCGCCGTGCCGCCGGCTGCCGCGCCGCCGGCGGATGGTTCACCGCCGGCCGTCGCGCCGCCTGCGGACGTAGCGCCGCCGGTTGCCGCGCCGCCTGCGGACGCGGCGCCGCCTGCGGACGCGGCGCCGCCTGCGGATGCGGCGCCGCCTGCGGACGCGGCGCCGCCCGCGGACGCTGCGCCGCCTGCGGACGCTGCGCCGCCGGTCGCCGCGCATTCTGCGGACCTGCCGCGGCCAGCCCTCACGCCGCCGGCCGACGTGGTGCTGCTCGCGGTGCCGGCCGACCAGCAGGGGGCGCCGTCACGTCTCCAGCTCGTCCCGGAGCCGCCCGAGGTCGCTGCCCCCACGCCGGCGCCGCCGCGGCGGCGCTCCTCCTTCCCTCCGAAGAACGGGCGCCTCTCCGGCGACGACCTCATCGCCGAGCTGTTCGAGGCGTGCAGCGACCTGCACTTCCTCCAGGACACCCTCGCGGGCGCCGACTTCATCCTCGCGCTCACGCTCGACAAGATCCCGTGCGCCCTCGGCCTCGTGTCGCTGTTCGACATCAATCGGCGCGAGTTCGTGGTCGTCCGGCAGTACGGCGGCAAGAGCGCGCTCCTCGCCAGGCTGTCCGAGCGGGCGCCGCTCCCGCTGGCCGCGATGCGGTCGAGGCGCGCCGTCGTGGTGCCCGACGCGGCCAAGGACGAGCGCGCCATGGACGAGCGGTGGAAGGCGATCGGTGTCGAGCTCCGGAGCGTCATCTGCTCGCCCGTCGAGCTCGCGGGCCGCTACCTCGGCCTCCTCGAGATCGGAAACCCGCTCGACGGCAAGCCGTTCTCCGAGAGCGACGGCAACGCGCTCACCTACATCGGCCAGCAGTTCGCCGAGTTCGTCGGGGCGCGCGGCGTGGTCCTCGAGCCCGGCCTCGTGACCGCGGGGGCGAAGAAGGCCGCCCGCTAGCGGAGCCGCGCGATGGACCTCCTCCCCTCCGCCGGGAAGCGCCATCGCGTCCCGTACTTCGCCCTCGTCCCCGCCATCGTCGTCGCCGTGCTCGTGCTCGGCGGGATCGCCCTGCGCACGACGCTGCAGATCGAGAAGGCGCGGCAGCAGACCGTCTTCGACGCGACGCTCACCCTCGCCGACGAGCGCGTCGACCGGCTCGACAAGCTGATCATCGCCCAGGACAGCGTCGTCGCCGCGCACGTCGACGTGGCGAACCTCTCGGTCATCGCGCGGCGGTGGCTCCCCACGGCGGCCCGCGAGACGCCGACCGTGCGCGCCATCCTGGTCCTCGACATGGACAACGCGGCGCACGACGTGCTCGCGTTCGCCTCGCGCGGCGCGTCCGGGCGGGAGGACGACGCCTTCCGCAAGCTCCTGCTCGCCCGCCTCCTGCCGCAGATGAACTTCGGGGGCGACACGACCGAGCTGCGCCACCTCCACCACGTCATCGATCAGCAGAGCCTGCTCGTGAGCTACTGGCAGCGCGAGCACGCGGGGCGCAGGTTCCTCGTCGTCGCGTGGCACGAGGTGCCGCGTCTGGTCCACGAGGTGATGCCCCGGCTGTTCCGCGACCTCGATCGCGAGAAGAGCCGGATGAACGTCATCGACGAGGAGGGCCGCATCGTGTTCGGCCCGCCCATCATCGGCGGCGAGTTCACCGTCGGGCGCCCCTTCCCGACCACGCTCTACAACTGGCGCCTCCAGATGGCGCTCACCACGGCCGAGGAGCTCGGCGAGAAGGTCGAGCGGCAGCGCCTGATCGAGATCCTGATGGTCGGCTTCTCGGCCCTGGTGGCGCTGGCCGGGCTCGCGATCGTGGTGCTCGCCTCCGTGAACGAGCGGCGGCTCGCGGCGCTGAAGAGCGACTTCGTCGCGAACGTGTCCCACGAGCTCAAGACGCCGCTCTCGCTGGTCCGCATGTTCGGCGAGCTCCTCCTCGGCGGCCGCGTCCCCAACGACGAGAAGCGCCGCCAGTACCTGCAGATCATCGTGAGCGAGAGCGAGCGGCTCACCGCGCTCATCGAGAACGTCCTCGATTTCGCCCGCGTCGAGCGGGGCAAGGCCGCCTACGAGTTCGCGCGCGGGAGCGTCGCCGAGGTGGCCACGCGCGCCGTCGACATGTACCGCTACCGCGCCGAGCGCGAGGAGATGACCGTCGAGCTCACGATCGCCGAGGGGCTGCCCGAGGCGCTGATCGACGCGCGCGCGCTCGAGCTCGCCCTCGTGAACCTGCTCGACAACGCGCTCAAGTACGCGAAGGACGGCGGCCGCGTCGCCGTCGCGGTGGAGGTCGAGGGCGGGGGAGGGGGGCGCCTCGCCGCGCTGACGCGCCAGGCGAGGCAGGTCACCATCCGGGTGAGCGACCGCGGGC
Organism: Sorangium sp. KYC3313; assembly: GCF_052075895.1. NCBI lineage: Bacteria > Pseudomonadati > Myxococcota > Polyangiales > Polyangiaceae > Sorangium > Sorangium sp. KYC3313. The sequence goes on along the minus strand of NZ_CP197255.1, from coordinate 12,055,367 downwards.
CGGGCATCGATCCCGACGAGCAGAAGCACATCTTCGAGCGCTTCGCGCGCGGGCGGCGGGCGAGCGAGCGGCAGGTGCGCGGCAGCGGGATCGGGCTCGCGCTCGTGAAGCACATCGCCGAGAGCCATGGCGGCGCCGTGCGGGTCGAGAGCCCGCTCACCGACGACGGGCGCGGCAGCGCGTTCGTCGTGTCGCTCCCCGCGCTGGAGCACGACCGGGAGGCGCAAGAGCGCGCCGCGAACGCCGAGCCGGTCGTGGCCGAGCCGGCGCCGGACGCGGGGTCGCCGTGAGGGCGCGCGGGAGCGGCGAGGCGGCGCCCCGGCCGGGCGACGCCGCGGTCAAGGCGGCGCCCCGGCAGCGGAAGGACGCCGCGGTCGAGGCGGCGCCCCCGCGGCCGTACGCCGCGCGGGGCGCCGCGGTCAAGGCGGCGCTCGACGGGGTGCGCGCGCGGTGCGCCGTCGAGGAGCGCCGCGCGCGAGACCCGGTCTCCTTCGTCCATCGCTACACGGACCCGGCCGATCAGGAGCTCGTGGCGCTCATCGCCGCGTCGCTCGCCTTCGGCAACGTGAAGGCGCTGCACGCCAAGATCGGCGAGGCGCTCGATCGCCTCGGGCCGGAGATCGCCCTCACCGCGGACGACGCCCGGGCCGTCTCGGCGCGGCTGCGCGGCTTCCGGCACCGGATCTACCGCGATCGCGACCTCGTCGGGCTGATCGTCGGCGCGCGGCGGGTGCAGCGGGCCTCGGGCTCGCTCGGCGCCGCCTTTGCGGCCGAGCTCTCGCGCACCCGCGACCTGCGCCAGGCCCTCGGGGCCTGGGTGCGGGCGATCCGACGCGCCGGCGGCCTCGACCGGCGCCCGGACGACCGCGGAGCCGCGCACATCCTCCCCGATCCCGAGAAGGGCAGCGCCGCCAAGCGGCTCATGCTCCTGCTGCGGTGGATGATCCGCCCTGCGGACGGCGTGGACCTCGGCCTGTGGCCGGTGCCCCCGTCGGCCCTCCTCATCCCGGTCGACACGCACATCGAGAAGCTCGGCTACAATATCGGGCTCACCGATCGCAGGGGCGCCACCTGGAAGACGGCAGAGGAGATCACCGCGGCCCTCCGCGGCTTCGATCCAGCCGACCCCGTCAAGTACGACTTCGCCCTCTGCCACCTCGGCATGCTCCAGCAATGCCCGTCGCGGCGCGATCCGGTCCGCTGCCAGGGGTGCGGCGTGAAGCCGGTCTGCCGCCACTGGGACGAGTGAACACGCCCCGCGCGGCAGATTTCCGTCCGGGACAGCTACAACCCCGATCAGATCGAGAACGCGAGGGCCTTCGAATTTGAATCGGATTGCAACTGTGATTTTCAACCATGCAATGGTGGCTGGTTGTGCTGTGCGTAAGTATTTGAAACTCTGTTCGACGTGGGTCGGCACAGAGCCTGCAAAATGACAGGCGAGCGCCGTCGCGGAGACCTTCCCCCCCCAGGTCCGCGAGGCGCTTTTTTCATTTTGTCTCCGGCAAGCGCGTGAGCGCGGCCGTCCGGCAGACGGCACGGCAAGAAGAGCGCCGCAACCGAGCCCCCCCGAGCTCTGCTGCGGCGTTCTTCCTGCCGTGCCCCCTTTCCCGGGTGCTTACGGGACCCTTGCCAGCTCTCTCCTCGCCCTCGTGTGTTGCGATCCGCATGCCACGTTCCGGGCTGGTAGATCTGGAACCTTTGTGCACGCCTGTGCTGGAGCTCTCGATCTCGCGCCCCGGTAGGCCTGGGCACATGATCATGTCCCCGCGAGACGCGAATCCCAGGGAAAACGAGCCGCTGCCAACGTGCGTTTCCGCCAGGGGCAGTCGCCCCACGTGCTGTCCGGCGCGATGGGGTGGAGTGGCTTCCGGGACGCTGTGTGACTTTTTCACGCGCTGCAGGAGATGATCGTGAAACGTGCTGTTCCCATGGATTCATGATCATCCAGGCGAGCGAACTGGGTTGCGGCCTCGACGAGCGACTGGCCTGTGTTCCGTCCATCCTGCCCGGTGAAAAGAATGTCGAGGTTGCCTGCATGCGGAAGCAGCGCCAGCAGGTAGATTGACCGTATGGTCTGGACATTCGGGGCAACCGTCCTGGTGGCGCTGGCGCTCGCGGCGCTGGCGGCGATCGGGCTGTGGGCGCACCTCCTTTACTGGGTCAAGCGGCTGACGCTGCCGCTCGAGTACAGCGTGGAAGAGGTCCTGCGGACCGAGGATGGCGCGACGATCGAGATCCGCCGCGTCCCGCGCCCGGACGGCGCGGCGGCGCAGCCGGACCTGCCGCCGATCCTGCTGGTCCACGGGCTCGCCGCGAACCACAGGAACCAGGACATCCACCCCGATTACTCGCTCGCTCGCCACCTCGCCACGCTCGGGCGCGACGTGTGGCTGCTGACGTTGCGCAGCGGCCGCCTCCTCACCCGCGCCGAGCGCCGCAGCGTCCGGTTCTCCGCCATGGTCCGGTACGATCTTCCCTGCGCCATCGAGGCGATCCTGGAGCGCACCGGCGCCCGTTCGCTGGATTATGTCGGCTTCTCCATGGGGGGCATGCTCCTCTATGCGGCGCTTGGCCGGAGCGTCGCCGGCGATCGGGTCCGCCGGGTCGTCCTCGTCGGCTCGCCTGGCCGGCTCACCACGCCGGTGCGCCTCATGCGCTTCGTGCCGGGCCGGCTGTTGCCGGGCGTCCCGCTCCGCCTCATGGCACGCAGCGTCGCGTTCGCGTCGGAGTGGCTGCCGACGCCGATCCATCACGCCGTGGCCAACCCGCGCAACGTGCCTCCCGGCGTCACGCGGCTCGCGCTCGTCAACTGCATCGAAGACATCCCTGCTGCGCTGAACGCCGACTTCGCCGCGTGGATGGCGAGCGACGGGGAGATCCGCGTGGACGGCGAGAGGGCCCTGGACGGCCTCGCCTCGGTCGCGGCGCCGGCCCTGTTCATCGCGGGCAGCGCCGACAGGATAGCCCCCGCCTCGGCGGTGCGCGCGGCGTTCGACGCATGGGGGCGCGATCGCCCGGAGACGCCGAAGCGCTTTCTCGTGCTCGGGCGCGACTTCGGAGCGCGGGAAGATTACGGTCACGGCGATCTGGCCGTCGGCGCCTATACAGGCGTCGAGCTCTTCGAGCCGATCGCTCGTTTCCTCGGCCCCGAGCTGCAGGCCGAAGACGCGCCGGGGCCCGAGACGGGCGCTGTGGCGCTGGAGGCCATCCAGGCGCGTCAGCCGACATCCGACGAGGCCGCTCCGATGCCGGATCTCCCGGCCGCCTGACGCCCGTGGAGGTCGAACGCGCGCGCGTGGAAGTGCGGTGATCGACGATTGCAGCGCGAAAGCGAAGAGGCGTATCCTCGGCGCCGGATCTCTCGGAGCCACGCGGTGGCCGGCCTGTCCGCCGAAGGATGTTCATGAGTCACCCCGGATTGCGCGCCAGATTCGAGCCGTCGTCGACGGCGCTCTGGCTGACGATCGCGGCGCTTGTCGCCCTTGCCGCCCTCGCCGCGTCCTGCGCGGGGGACTCGGCCGCCGCGCCGTGTGATGACGGCCTCACGCCGTGCGGGGGAGCGTGCTTCGACACGCAGGCCGATCCGGACCACTGCGGCGGCTGCGACGGCGTCTGCGCGAGCGGGACGCGGTGCGAGGCGGGCGTGTGCGTCGACGGGGGCGCGGGCGCGGGCGGAGCGGGCGCTGGCGGCGCGGGCGGAGCGGGCGGCGCGGGCGGAGCGGGCGGAGCGGGCGGCGAGCTGTGCGCCTCCGGCCTCGTGGCGTGCAGCAGCGGCTGCGTCGACCTCGCCACCGACGCCGCCCATTGCGGGGGCTGCGGCCAGGAATGCGCGGCCGAACAGCGGTGCGAGGGCGGCGCCTGCCGCTGCGCCTCCGGCTTCACCGCGTGCGGCGGCGGCTGTGTGGACGTGGAGAGCGATCCGCTGCATTGCGGGGCCTGCGAGGCCCGCTGCCCTCTCCACGAGACGTGCGTGGAGGGGGCGTGCGCCTGCGACGAGGGCTTCGCGGTCTGCGGCGGCAGGTGCGTCGATCTGGCCGTCGACCCGGCGCATTGCGGCGCGTGCGGCGCGGCGTGCGCCCCGGGGCTGTTTTGCCGGGAGCGCGCGTGCGCCTGCGCCGCCGGCGACTACGAGGACATCGGCTCGACGGTCCCTCGGCTCCTGACGGGCACCACGGTCGGCGCGGAGACCTATTTCCCGCTCGCCTGCATGGGAGTCGGCTCGACCCAGTTCGTCTACAGGTTCACGGCGGAGGAGGCCGGCAGGTACAGGTTCGACACCGCCGGGTCGAGCTACGACACCGCCATCGGCGTCCTGGACTTCGACGCCTGCGAGGAGCTCGCGTGCAACGACGATCACGGGGGAGCCGTGACGGGCAGCGCCTCGGTGGCCCTCGAGCAAGGGCAGAGCGTCCTCCTCGTCGTCTCGGGCTATGACGGCGCGCAGGGCGACTTCGCCCTTCACCTCGACCGGATGGCGCCGCCGGCGTGCCCGCTCGACACCCTCGCGACGGCTCTCCCGCAGAGCGTCACCGGGGACACATGGGGGCTCGGCGACGCCGTCTCGACGGGTTGCGGTTCAATCGACACCCCCGACGCGAGCTACAGTTTCACCGCGCCGCGCGCTGGCAGGTACGTCTTCGACACGTCCGGCTCCACGTTCGATACCGTCCTCGAGCTGCGCAGGGGGTCCTGCTCCGGGACGGTGATCTCTTGCAACGACAACGACGATGCCATGGGAGCCAAGACGTCGCGCCTCGTCGCGAGCCTCGCCGAGGGCCAGACGGTCGTCGCGGTCGTCGACGGCGTCGACGGCGGCTCCGGGCCATTCACGCTCAACGTCTCCGAGTTCGTGCCGCCTCCCTGTCCGGAGCTCACGCTCGGCGCCACGTTTCCGCAGACGGTGACGGGCACCACGGCTATCCCGGATCGCGTGAGCGCCGTCCCGTCGCCCTGCACCAGCGACAGCGGCCCCGAGGCCACCTATGCCTTCACCGCGCCGGCGACAGCGCTCTACACCTTCGATACCTTCGGCTCCTCCTTCGACACGGTCCTGCACGTCCACGAGGGGACATGCAGCGGCGAGAGCGTCGCGTGCAACGACGACACCTCTGGCCGGCAATCGCAGGTGAAGGTGATGCTCCGCGAGGGAGAGACCATCGCCGTCGTCGTGGACGGCTACGCTGCAGTCGCCTCCGGCGCCTTCCAGCTCAACGTGAGCCAGACCTTCGTCCTCCCGTGCCCGCTGATCGATCTCGGCTCGACGGTGCCTCAGACGGTGACGGGGAGCACCGCGGATGCGGCCGACGTCCTGCGCCCGAGCTGCGGCAGCGGCGCCGGCGAGGTGACCTACCGCTTCACCGCGCCCGCGGCCGGCACCTACATCGTCGATACGTTCGGATCGAGCCTCGATACGGCGCTCTCCGTCCTCGACGGCAGCTGTTCCGGGGCCGAGCTCGCGTGCAACGACGACGCGCTGGGAAGCTCGCCGTCGCGGCTGACGCTGGAGCTCGACGAGGGGCAAACGATCGTCCTCCTCGTGGACGGCAGCGCCGCGGGCGCGTCGGGCGATTTCACGCTCAACATTGCGCCGTTCTCCGGCGGCGGCACCTGCTCGACGGCGATCGATCTCGGCTCCGTCGTCCCGCAGCTCGTGACAGGGAGCACCGCGGAGCGACCGGAGTCCGTTCGCCCGGCCTGCGGCTCCTCGTCGAACGCTCCCGACATGATCTACCGCTTCACCGCGCCGGAGGACGGGCTCTACATCTTCGACACGTTCGGATCGAGCTTCGATACGATACTCCAGATCTTGAACGAGAGCTGCGAGGGGACGTCGCTCGGGTGCAACGACAACACGGACGGGAAGCAGTCGCGTGTCGCCCTCGGCCTGGCCGCCGATCAAACCGTCCTCGCCGTCGTCGACGGCCTCGGCACGAGCTCCGGCGACTACGTGCTCCAGGTGGACCGGTTCACCGGCCCGGGGACCTGCGCGACGGCGATCCACCTCGGATCGCCGCTGTCGCTCACCAGGACCGGCTCCACGCGCGGCCAGCCCGACGCGGTGCGGCCGAAATGCGTGTCCGCAGCGACCGTGTCCTCTCCGGAGACGGTGTTCACCTACACCGCCCCGATCCGGGGCACCTATGTCATCGACACGATCGGGTCGTCGTTCAACACCGTCCTTCACGTCCACGCGCGCGGCTGCGCCGGCACCGAGCTACAATGCAACGACGATCTGACCAGCTCGCAAGCGTCGAAGGTACAGATGGAGCTCGCCCCCAACCAGACCATCACCGTGGTCGTCGACGGGTATAACGGCGCGTCCGGCGACTTCACGCTGAAGATCGCCAAGCTCTGAGTCCGCGCTGGATGTGCCCTGGGGCCGGCCTGACGACGGCATCTGTCGCGTCGAGCCCGCGAGGGCGCCTCTCCGCGGCGCGGCGAGCGCGGTCCGGGCCGCGGCTCGACCTGCGCGCCGCCAGCCGAGCACCCCCGCCGGTTGCGGATGCGTCGGCCGTGGGCGTATCCTGGCGCGCGCCTCGTTATCCGCGCGCCTCGAGCGGCCACGCACCCCAAGGATGGCTATGAACAGATCCGGATCGCGCCCCAGGCCCGCCCTGTCGTCCGCCGCGCTGCTCCTGGCTGCGGGGGGCGTCCTCGCGGCATCCTGCGCGGAGAGCCCCAGCGCGTCGGGCGAGTGCCCAGACGGGCTGTCGCGGTGCAATGGAGAGTGCGTCGAGCTCCAGGCGAACGCCGAGCACTGCGGCGCGTGCGGCGGCGCCTGCGAAGAGGGGCAGCTCTGCGTGAAGGGACGCTGCGGCGAGGGCGGCGGCGGCGAGGGCGGCGGCGGCATAGGGAGCGGCGTCGGGGGCGGAGAGAAGTGCGGAGAAGGCCAGACCGACTGCTCAGGCAAATGCGTGAACCTCGAGACCGACCTGCGGAACTGCGGCGATTGCGGCGTCGCGTGCGCGGAGGGGCGCGTCTGCGCGGACGGCTCCTGCGCATGCGCGGGTGACCTCACGGAGTGCGACGGCGCCTGCGTGGATGTGCTGAGCGACAGGCGCAACTGCGGCGAGTGTGAATCCAGCTGCGCGCCTGCCCAGCTGTGCGTCGAGGGCGTCTGCGCCTGCCCCGCAGGTCTCGCGGCGTGTAAAGGCGCGTGCGCCGATCTGCAGACGAGCCAGCTCCACTGCGGCGCCTGCGGCGTCGCGTGCGGGCGAGGGGCGGTATGCCAGGCAGGCGCCTGCACCTGCGTCCTCGGGACGTACGACGAGCTCAGCGACATCTTCCCGCAGACGATCACGGGGACCACCGTCGGCGGCGAGACGAACTACGATCTCGCGTGCGTGGCCGCCGGCTCGTCGGAGCGGGTCTACCGCTTCACGCCGTCCGTGGCGGGGACATACACGCTGGACACCGTCGGGTCCACCTTCGATACCGCCATCGGGGTGCTGGGAGCGACCACCTGCGCTCAGCTCGCCTGCAACGATGACATGGCCACCGGGGTCCTCCAATCGAGGGTCCGCGCGGTCCTCGAGGCGGGCCAGCAGGTCCTCATCGTCGTGACCGGCTTCGACGGAGCGGAAGGCGATTTCACGCTCAACATGGGGAAGGCGGATCCGCCGAAGTGCCCTGGGTGGGTGATAGACGCTGCGCTCCCGGCGACCGTCACCGGCAACACCGAGCACTTCGGCGACGCGATCAGGCCGAGTTGCGGAGTCGCAGACAGCCCCGACGCGAGCTACAGCTTCACGGCGCCGGCGGCCGGGAAGTATGTATTCGATACCTTCGGCTCCGGGTTCAACACGATCCTGGAGCTGCACGACGGCGCGTGTGATGGCGACGTGCTCACCTGCTCCGACGACTCAGGAGAAGGGTCGCAGTCGCGCGCCACGGTGGAGCTCAGCGCCGGCCAGAAGGTCGTGGCGGTCGTCGACGGCTTCGAGGGCGCGCGTGGGCCCTATACGCTGAACGTCGCCGCGTGGGCCCCGCCCGCGTGCCCCATGGTGGATCTCGGCTCCACCTACCCGCAGACGGTCACGGGCCGCACGTCAGGCCTCGACGACGTCCTCCAGCCCCCGCCGGACTGCGCCAAGGGCAATTCCCCCGAGGTCAGCTACAGCTTCACGGCGCCCATCGCCGGCCGGTACACATTCGATACGATCGGCTCGACCTTCGACACGGTGCTCCACGTTCACGACGGCAGCTGCACGGGCGCCTTGCTGGGGTGCAGCGACGACGCGGAGGGCTTGTCGTACCAATCGCAGGTGTCCACGCCCCTCGCGCAGGGGCAGACGGCGTATGTGGTCGTGGACGGCGCGTCCGGGAAGCACGGCGCGTACACGCTCAACGTGAGCGGCACCCCGAGCCCCCCGTGCCCGGAGATGGCGCTGGAGTCGGTCGTCCCGCAGACCGTGTCGGGGACGACCGTCGGCGCCGGCGACTACGTGAGCGCGCCGTGCGGCATGCCCGGCGGCGCAGACAGGGCGTACAGCTTCACGGCGCCGGCCGACGGATTGTACGTCTTCGATACGTTCGGATCGAGCTTCGACACGGTCGTCCACGTGCGCGCCGGCTCGTGCGGCGGGGAGGTGCTCGGCTGCAACGACAACGCCGTGGTCGTCCAGTCGCGGCTCGTGGTGCCGCTCGCCGCGGGGCAGGAGACCGTCGTCGTGGTCGACGGCGCTGAAGCCGATGCCGCGGGCGCGTTCACGCTCAACATCAGCCTGTTCGATGGGGACGGCACTTGCGGGAACCCCATCGACCTCGGCTCGACGGTCCCGCAGACGGCGATGGGCTCCACCCTGTTCCAGCCGAACTCGGCCACACCGAGCTGCGTCCCGTCGAGCGGCAACGACAGGGTCTATCGCTTCACCGCGCCGGCGGACGGGACCTACGTCATCGACACCCTGCCGTCGAACTTCGACACCGTCCTTCACGTGCACGACGGCGACAGCTGCTCCGGCCCCGAGCTCGCGTGCAACGACAACGCGGTCATGGCCAGCTCGCGCGTGACCGTGACCCTCACCGAAGGGCAGGTGATCACGATCATCGGCGACAGCCGGCGCGCCGCTTCCGGCAATCTCATCCTCAACATCGCCGCTCTCCCTTGAGCGGGGCGCGCCTCGCTCGGTGACCCGCCGGCCGGCGGGGAGCGGGGAGCGGGGAGCGGGGTGGCACGGCGGCTGTGGCGGGTCGGTCGCTGCGGCGAGCCGGGGGGCTCGAGGGCCACGGGCCGGGGAGGGGAGGCGCGGCTCGGCGCGCGTGGGGGCAGGTGGAGCGGCATGGAGCGACAGGGAGCCATGGAAGGCGGCCAGCGCTCTCGTCGGTGAGCGACGCGGGCGAGGTACGCGGGCGACGTGTCGACGCGCACGCCCTAGGAGTTTTCTTGAGAGCGGCGCCCTCCCGTGCGAGTCTCGGCCCCCTTGGGACTTGCGCCCGTCGTCCGGGACGCGCCCCTGTGATCCGGGTCGAACCATGCCAAAGGAACGCGTGTTCTCTCTCGATGCCGTTCGGACCGACGGCTGGTTCGAGCGCATAGGCGACGGCATCGGCAGCTTCCAGGCGCTCTGCGAGATCGTGGGCGAGGCGTTCTTTGCCTTCTCGATGATTACGGGCGCCCGCATCACGGCGCTCACCGTCGACCGCCGCAACCCGGACAACACCCTGGTCGACTTCGTTATCGCGCCGCCGGGCGAGGAGGACATCGACGGCGACGTCCAGCGGCTCACGCTCGCGGACTTCCGCCACCGCCTCGTCGGCGCCCTCCTCACGGAGGACACCACGCCGCCCGCGCCCGAGCGGGACACCGACCTCGAGGGCATCCAGCTCCACATCGGCGTCCGCTACCTGCTGCTCGCCCCGCTCTACGGCTACAGCCTCCGCAAGCTGGCCGTCGAGGGGAAGACCTCGCGCCTCCTCCTCCTGCGCGACGGCATCGAGGAGACCCACGAGCTCAACGAGTTCCGCGCCCGCATCCGCTCGCACGTGCGCGACGAGCTCGAGCGCGCGTCGGCCGGCGCGCGCTCCGCCATCGACCTCACGAAGGTCGCCGAGGCCGAGGTCGCCTCGCAGCGCGGCGACTTCCCGAAGGTGATCCAGCTGCTCGGCACCTGGCCGGCCCCGCTCGCGATCTTCCTGCGCACGCCCGAGGGGCAGATGCTCACCCCGGACGCCCGCAGCCTGATCGCCAAGGGCCTCGGCCTCCTCGGCACCGCGTGCGTCAAGCTCGGCGAGGAGCACCAGGGCGAGGAGGTCATGCGCCTCGCCGTCCAGTACGCGCACGACGGGGCCGCGGCCGGCGACATCTTCCGCCGGCTGGGCGAGGCCATGCTCGACGACGGCCGGGCGGGCGAGGCCATCGGCCCCCTCCGGCGCGCCGCCAACCTCGGGGCCCCGCCGAAGCAGATCTGGCCGCTGCTCGCGCGGGCGTTCGTGCAGCGCAAGAAGTTCGTCGCCGCCCTCGCCTGCGTCCGCGAGGCGCGGAGCGTGGGCGTGGCGGACGCCGACATGGTGGAGGAGATCCGGGAGATCGAGGCCACCCTGGGGACGGCGCTCACCGCGTGGCGAGGGCTGGTCCTGGCCGCGAACCGCTCCTAGGATCGCGGCCCCCCGGCGGCTGGCCGGTTGCCCACCAGTTGACCGACCGCCTCCATTGACACCCCCGCGGCGGCCGACTAGATCCGGCGCGGATTAAGCCGGGATCGCTCGGATTTTTGCTGCTTCAGGCAGCATCGCCGCGTCGCTCTCACCTTTTGGACTGCATGGTTCGGGGCCGCGGGCCCCGAGGTCTCGCCCCGAGACGCCGCGCGTTTCGGCGAGATGGTCGACCCCTCCAGGGGGTCGACGCGTAGGAGTGCTCTCTCGATGGCCACCTACATCCCCCTGTTCCTGCTGTTTCTCGTCGCCGCGATCATCGCGCTCGCGATGTTCACGCTGACGTCGCTGCTCGGCCCGAAGAACCCGACGCCCGAGAAGATGATCCCGTACGAGTGCGGCAGCGACTCGACGGGCGGGCGGTTCGTCAAGCCGAGCGTGAAGTTCTACCTGACGGCGATCCTCTTTGTCGTGTTCGACATCGAGGCGGTGCTCATCTACCCGTGGTCGGTCCAGTTCCGCACGCTCGGGTGGACGGGCCTCGCGACGATGAGCTCGTTCGTCGCGCTGCTCGTCGTGGCGCTCGTGTACGTGTGGAAGAAGGGAGCTCTGGAATGGGAGAAGTGAAGGCCGGTGGGCCCTCGACGCGGGTGATGGAGGGCTCCGAGCACGGCTTCGCGACCACGCGCGTGGACGCGCTGCTGAACTGGGCGAAGAAGTACTCGCTGTTCCAGTACCCGTTCGTGACGGCCTGCTGCGGCATGGAGTACATGGCGATGGCGAGCCCGCGCTTCGACATGGCGCGGTTCGGCGCCGAGGTGCCGCGCTTCTCGCCGCGCCAGGCCGACCTGCTCTGGGTGGTGGGGACCATCAGCCAGCGCCAGGCGCCCGCGCTCAAGCGCATCTACGAGCAGATGGCGGACCCGAAGTGGGTGCTCGCCTTCGGCACGTGCGCCTCGTGCGGCGGCTTCTACGACAACTACACGACCCTCGCCGGCATCGACAAGATCATCCCCTGCGACGTCTACGTGCCGGGCTGTCCGCCGCGCCCCGAGGCGGTGCTCGACGGCCTCATGCTGCTCCAGGACAAGATCGCGCGCGGCGATCGCACGCCGGCGATCGTCAAGCCGCGCGAGGACCCGGCGCAGACGACGGAGCACCTCATCGCCCTCCAGCGCAAGGAGCGGAGCCTGCCATGAGCAAGAAGGTCCTAGAGCTCCTCACGGCGCAGTTCCCGGGCGCCGTCCTGGAGACGCACTCGCAGTTCGGCGACGACACGGCGGTGCTCGATCCCGCCGTGTGGCGCGACGCCGCCCTGTTCCTCCGCAACGACCCGCGGACCCTGATGAACATGTTCGTCGACCTGACCGCGGTCGACTACCTCTGGCGCGGCGACGTGCCCCGCTTCGAGGTGGTCTGCCACCTGCGGTCGCTCGAGCGCAACCACCGCGTCCGGATCAAGGCGCGCGTCGGCGACGAGGAGGGCAACGGCGCCGAGATCGACTCGATCGTCCCGGTGTGGAAGGGCGCGAACTGGTTCGAGCGCGAGTGCTACGACCTGCTCGGCATCGTCTTCAAGGGGCACCCGGATCTCCGGCGCATCCTGATGTACCCGGAGTTCGAGGGGCACCCCCTGCGCAAGGACTACCCGGCCAACCGCATCCAGCCGCTCATCCCGTTCCGGGACGTGCCGAACACCGGCAAGCTGCCGCCGTTCGGCCCCGACGAGGGCATGAGCTTCGGCCGCCAGTCGCACGACTTCGCGCTGCACGGCCCTGGGGCGTCGATCGACGGAGACGAGGCCGTGAGCAACGGCAAGCGCGCGGGCGCGCTGGAGGAGCGGAGCTGACCCATGGAACCCCTGGATCGCGAGCTGGACGAGGCCGAGCTCGACCTACCGAGCGAGCCGATGCTCCTCAACATGGGGCCGTCCCACCCGGCGATGCACGGCACGGTGCGCATCGTGCTCGAGCTGTCCGGTGAGACGATCAACAAGGCCGACGTGCAGATCGGCTACCTGCACCGCGGCTTCGAGAAGATGTGCGAGCGCGGCACGTGGTCGCAGGTCTTCCCGTACGTCGACCGGCTCAACTACGTCTCGCCGATGCTCAACAACGTCGGCTTCGCGCTGGCGGTCGAGAAGATGCTCGGCGTCACGGTGCCCGAGCGCTGCCAGTACTACCGCGTGATCCTCGGCGAGCTGGCGCGCATCTGCGATCACATGATCTGCAGCGGCGCCATGGCCATGGAGCTCGGCGCCTTCACGCCGTTCCTCTACCTGTGCCGCGCGCGCGAGATCTTCTGGGAGATCTTCGAGGAGGAGACGGGGGCGCGCCTGACGCACAGCTTCGGCCGCGTCGGCGGCATGGCGCGGCCGCCCACGGCCGATTTCAAGGCGATGGTCCGCGTGGGCCTCGCGCGCGTGCTCGCGCTCGTGAACGACGCCGAGAAGCTCATCCTCAAGAACCGCATCTTCCTCGACCGCCTCGACGGCGTCGGGCAGATCTCGCAGGAGGACGCGCTCGCGCTCGGCTGGACCGGCATCGTGCTTCGGGCGACCGGCGTGCCCTACGACGTGCGCCGGGCGAACCCGTACATGGTCTACGACCGCTTCGACTTCGACGTGCCGGTCGGCACGCGGGGCGACAACTACGACCGGTTCATGTGCCGCCAGGAGGAGATCCGCCAGGCGGGGAGGATCATCGAGCAGGCGCTCGAGCAGATGCCCGACGAGGGGCCCGTCAACATCGACGATCCGCGCATCGTGCTGCCGCCGAAGGAGGAGGTCTACACGACCATCGAGGCGACCATCCAGCACTTCAAGATCGTCATGGAGGGCATCAAGGTGCCCGCGGGCGAGTGCTACTCGTACACCGAGGCCGGCAACGGCGAGCTCGGCTTCTACCTGGTGTCCGACGGCAGCGGCACGCCGTACCGCGTGCGCATCCGTCCGCCGTGCTTCGCCACGACGCAGGGGCTCTCCCAGCTCATCACCGGGCTGATGATCCCCGACGTCGTGCCGACCTTCGGCTCCCTCAACATGATCGGCGGGGAGTGCGACCACTAGCGACGGCGCGAGGAGCGCTCCCGTCATCGACTTAGGAAAGCAAGGGCCCTCCGCGGCCCCGCCGGGAATCGAGAGCACGATGCCTACGATCAAGATCGACGGAAGGGAGATCCCCTTCGAGAGCGGTGACACGATCATCCGCGCGGCGCACCGCGCCGGGATCGACATCCCCCATTACTGCTGGCACCCGGGCCTCAGCGTCGCCGCCAACTGCCGGATGTGCCTGGTCGAGGTGATGCCGCCGCCGGGGCGGCCGGCGATGAGCCTCGACATCCTCCGCTGGGACGCGGCGAAGCAGGACTACGTGCCGGCGGCGAAGCCGAAGCTCCAGCCGGCCTGCCAGATGGCCTGCGCGAACGGCATGGAGGTGCTGTCCGACAACAGCGACCACGTGTCCGAGGCGCGCTCGGCGGTGCAGGAGCTCCTGCTGCTGAACCACCCGGTCGACTGCCCGATCTGCGACCAGGCCGGCGAGTGCCGCCTCCAGGACTACTGGCTGGAGCACCAGCGCAAGGGCAAGCGGATGCGGCAGGAGCCCGTGCACAAGCCGAAGGCGGTCACCTTCGGCCCGACCATCGTGTACGACGCCGAGCGCTGCATCGTCTGCACGCGGTGCATCCGCGTCTGCAACGAGCTCGCCCGGGATCCGGTGCTCTCCGTCCGCGAGCGCGGCAACCTCGGGGAGATCACGGTCTCGCCGGGGCGCGAGCTCGACCACAACTACACGCTCATGACCGAGCACGTCTGCCCGGTCGGCGCGCTCACGTCGCGCGACTTCCGGTTCAAGGCGCGCGTCTGGTTCCTCCGCAGCGCCCGGACCGTCTGCCAGGGCTGCGCGACGGGCTGCAACGCCTACCTCGACTACGATCCGCGCAACAACACGCCGTACCGGCACCGCCCCCGCGAGAACATGGCGGTCAACACGTACTGGATGTGCGACGAGGGCATGCTCTCGTACCGGCACGCGGTCGATGGCCGGCTGCTCACGGCGCTCGTCGGCAACGACGACGCGAGCCTCGACGACGCGCTCGCCGCGGCCAAGGAGCAGCTCGCCGGCCACGGCGACGACCCGCAGAAGGTCGCGATCGTCCTGTCGGCGCAGCACTCGAACGAGGACAACTTCGCGCTCTACCACCTCGCCACGACGTACCTCGGCGCGACCGACTTCTTCGTGTCGGGCAAGCCGCTCGGCCAGGGCGACGACATCCTCATCAGCGAGGACAAGAACCCGAACACCTGCGGCGCCGTGCAGATCGCGGCGGCGACCCCGCCGCGCCCGGTCGCGGAGCTGCTCCAGGGGATCGCGTCCGGGCACTACGCGTACGTGCTCGCCCTCGGGTCGGACCTCGAGGTCGACGCGGGCGAGGCGCAGCGGGCGTTCTCGCGGCTGAAGGGGGTGGTGACGATCGCCGCCCACGAGGGGCCGCTCGCGAAGGCCGCGCGCGTCGCGCTGCCGGCGTGCTCCTGGGCCGAGGCCGAGGGGACGTACGTGAACGGGAAGGGCCTGGCGCAGCGGAGCGAGCGGGCGCTGCTCCCGCACGGCGACGCGCGCCCGGCCTGGGAGCTCATCGGCCGGCTCGGGCGCGCGCTCGGGTACGAGACCGGGTGGAAGACCCTGGCCGAGCTCCGCCGCGCGATGCCGCCCGGCGCGGCGCTTGGTGGGCCAGCCGGGGCCGCGGCGCCCTCTGCGAACGCCGCGCCGGCGCCCGCCGTCGCCGACGGCGCGCGGGTTGAGCCGAAGAAGACGGAGGCCACGGCATGACCAGCGTCGAGCTCGTTCTCGCGATCGTCAAGATCCTCATCGTCGTCCTGTTCCTGCTGAACATGGCGGCGATCGCCACCTGGGCCGACCGGCGCCAGGGCGCGATGGTGCAGGACCGCGTCGGCCCGAACCGGGCGGTCGTCTACCTGCCGTCCCTGGTCGTGCGGGGCATCGTGTTCTTCCCGCCGGCGCTGCTCGCGGCCCTCTCCGTGTTCACGGCGACGCGCCCGGCGTCCGCGCCGGCCGCGGCCGAGACGATGGTGGCCGCCGCGCAGTTCGCGGTGGCCGTGGCCTGGCTCGGGCTGATCGTGTTCTGCGCGTCGGCCCGCAGCGGCGGCCCGATCAACCCGGCCGAAGAGGCGCTCGCCCGCGTCGAGCCGCGCAGCATCTTCTACGGGGGCGTCATGGCCCACGTCGCGGTCTTCTTCCTGACGCAGGCGGTCCCGCTCACGGCGGCGCCCGTCGTCGCGCGGATCGCGTGCGTGCTGCTCGGCGCGCTCCTGCTCGTGACGGGCGCCTACGCGGCGCTGCGCGTGCCCGAGGGCAAGATCCCGCTGCGGCTCCTCGGCACGCTCCACGCCGCGGCCGACGCGATCAAGATGATCTGGAAGGAGGACTTCATCCCGAAGAACGCCGACCGGCTCCTCCACTCGCTCGCGCCGCTGCTCGCGATGTTCCCGGCGCTCGTGACGTTCGCGGTCATCCCGTTCGGCGACAAGCTGTGCTTCGAGGACAACGGCGACGGCGTCTTCGGCTTCGGGGACCTCCCGCTGCTCAAGCGGACGGTCGACCAGGCGTTCACGTGCGGCGGCCACGTCGTGAACCTCCAGGTCGCGGACCTCAACGTCGGCATCCTCTACATCTTCGCGATGGCGGGCACCGGCATCATCGGCGCCGCGCTCGCCGGCTGGGCGAGCGACAACAAGTTCTCGCTGCTCGGCGGCCTGCGCGCCGCGAGCCAGATGGTCAGCTACGAGGTCGCGATGGGCCTCAGCGTCGTCGGGCTCTTCATCATCTACGGCAGCGTCCGGCTCGGCGACATGGTGCAGTGGCAGGCCGAGCACGCGTGGGGGATCTTCGTCCAGCCGCTCGCGTTCATCCTGTTCCTCGCGGCCCTCGCGGCCGAGACGAAGCGCATCCCGTTCGATCAGCCCGAGGGCGAGAGCGAGATCGTCGCCGGCTACTTCGTCGAGTACTCCGGGATGAAGTTCGGCATGTTCATGACGGGCGAGTACGTGGAGCTCATCACGTCGAGCGCGCTCCTCGTCACGCTCTTCTTCGGCGGCTATCACCTGCCGTTCCTGGACCGCGACGGCATCAACATCGCCTTCGGCGACGCGACGCTCTTCCAGTACAAGATGACCCACGTCGCCGTGAGCCTGACCTACGTGCTGGCGTTCTTCGGCAAGACGATCCTCATGGCGTGGGTGCAGGTCTTCTTCCGCTGGACGCTGCCGCGCTTCCGTTACGACCAGGTGATGCGGCTCGGCTGGACGAAGCTCCTGCCGCTCACGATCGTCAACATGATGGTCACGGGCATCGTCGTGCTGGCCGTCGACTCGGCGCCCGCGGGGCTCGTCGGCGGTCTCCAGGTCGCGGCGGACGTCACCCACGCGATCGTCGCCCTGGGCGGGTTCGCGGCGGTCGTGGCGCTGATCGCCGGCCTCCTCGAGCCGATCGAGCGCCAGCGCACCGTCAACTCCACCGCTTCCCGGTTCGCGGCGGCGGCGGGGGGCACCAAGGCGTCGCCGCAGCAGGCATAGAGGAGGATCTCACATGGCGAGAGCTACCCCCAGCACCACGTGGACGAAGCCGGCCGGCAGGCCGATCGCCGGCAAGCCCATTCCGCGCCCGACCCGGAGCGCCGACGTCCAGGCCTACATCCCCGAGGTGGTCAGGGGCCTGGGGATCACGATGAAGCACTTCTTCAAGAACACGAAGGAGATGGTGCTCGGCCAGAAGCCCGACCCGGTGCTCCACGCGCTCGAGCCGGGCGTCACGACGATCAGCTACCCCGAGGAGAAGCGCCCCTACCCGGAGCGCTTCCGGGGCATCCACCGGCTCACGCTGCGCGAGGACAACTCGCCCCGCTGCGTCGCGTGCCTCTGCTGCTCGACGGCGTGCCCGGCGCAGTGCATCGCGATCGAGCCGGCCGAGTACCCCGACGGCGATCGGCGGAAGGGATACGAGCGGTACCCGAGCAGCTTCGTCATCGACGAGCTCCGCTGCGTCTTCTGCGGCTTCTGCGTCGAGGCGTGCCCCGTCGACGCCATCCGCATGGATACGGGCCTCCACGCGGTGCCCTACGACTCGCGCGAGCAGTTCATCTACCGGCGCGATCTCCTCATGAGCCTCTCCGATCGATCGGGCTCGCGGCTGACGGCGAACAAGCGCCACGAGCCGGGCGACCCGACGCACCCTGGCCTCTCGCGCGACCACGCGGATCACTGAGCCGGGCATCTCGCCTCTCGTCCGGCCGAGGTTCTGCTAGAAGGCCGGGTCATGGCGACGACGTACGGCTCCTTCGAGGCGGTCATCGGGCTCGAGGTCCACGCGCAGCTCCTCACCCGGACCAAGGCGTTCTGTGGCTGCGCGACCAGCTTCGGCGACCCGCCGAACACGCACACGTGCCCGGTCTGCCTCGGCCTCCCGGGGGCGCTCCCGGTCCTGAACCGCGAGGCGGTCCGGATGGCGGTGAGCGCCGCGCTCGCGCTCGGCTGCGCCGTCCAGGAGAGCAGCGTCTTCGCGAGGAAGAACTACTTCTACCCCGACCTGCCGAAGGGCTTCCAGATCAGCCAGTTCGATCGGCCGCTCGCGCTGCGCGGCCAGCTCGAGATCGAGACCGAGGCGGGCAAGACGCGCGCGGGGATCACGCGCGTCCACATGGAGGAGGACGCCGGCAAGAACGTCCACGGCATCGGCGGCCTGTCGGTCGTCGATCTCAACCGCGCCGGCACGCCGCTCATCGAGATCGTCGGCGAGCCCGACCTCCGCTCGGGCGCGGAGGCGGCCGAGTACCTGAAGCGGCTGCGCGAGATCCTGATGTTCATCGGCGTGAACGACGGCAACCTCGAGCAGGGCAGCTTCCGCTGCGACGCCAACGTCTCGGTCCGCAAGGTGGGGGAGACGAAGCTCGGCACGCGGACGGAGCTCAAGAACATCAACTCGTTCCGCTTCGTCGCCGAGGCGATCGACCTCGAGATCCGGCGGCAGATCGCGCTCATCGAGCAGGGCGGCCGCGTCCGGCAGCAGACCCGCGGGTACAACGCCGAGAAGAAGGAGACGTACCTCCTCCGCGACAAGGAGAACGAGTCCGGCTACCGCTACTTCCCCGAGCCGGATCTGCCGCCGCTCGTCGTGGACGAGGCGTTCCTCGCCGGCGTGCGCGGCGCGCTCCCGGAGCCGCCGGCCGACAAGCGGCGCCGCTTCACCGAGTCGCTCGGCCTCACCCCGTACGCCGCGTCGGTCCTGACCGGCCACCCGCGGATCGCGGCGTTCTTCGAGGAGGCCGCGCGCCTCCACGGCGACGCCGTGAAGGTCGCGAACTTCGTCCAGGGCGAGGTGCTGCGCGACACCCGGACGACAGGGCTCTCCGCGGCGTTCCCGGTCGCCCCCGGCCAGGTGGCCGCGCTGCTCCGCCTCGTGGACGAGGGCGCGATCAGCGGCAAGCAGGCCAAGGAGGTCTACACGGAGATGGCCGGCACGGACCGGGCGCCCGGCGACATCGTCCGCGACAAGGGCATGGCCGTGATGAGCGACGCGGCCGCGATCGAGGCGGTCGCCGCGTCGGTCATCGCCGCGAACGAGAAGCAGGCGGCGGCGTACCGCGCCGGCAAGACCGCGCTGTTCGGCTTCTTCGTCGGCCAGATCATGAAGAAGACGGGGGGCAGCGCGAACCCGGCCGTCGTGAACGACGTGCTGAAGCGGCTGCTCGACGGAGCTCCCGCCACGGGCGGGTGACGGAGCTTTCTCCGAGCGCAAGCGTGAAATAGGGTGCCACCGGCACGCGCCCTCGCCGCGCGAGCCGGGGCGCGCCCGGCGCCTCCGCCTCGCCGAAGCCTGGTTCCACGATCGCCCCGAGCGGGCAGGACATCCGACGCATGGTCAGCGCTCGTCCCCTCGACGCCCTCCGCTTCCCTCTCCGCACGGCAGGCTTCGTCGGCCTCACCTTCGGCATGTACGGCCTGCTCGAGGTCGACACAGCGATCTCGCCCGCGGCCGACCGCGAAGTGGTCCTCCACACATGGATGCGCCGGTATGGGCGCGCGCTCCTGAAGCTCTACGGGCTCGACGTGCGCGCGGGCGGCCTGCTCCAGGGTGAGCTCGCGGCGGGGCGCGCCGCCGGCGCGGCCGATCCGGCGGGCGCCGGGTACTGCCCTGGACGCGACGCCGCTGGGCTCGGCCGGCTGTTCGTGATGAACCACCGTTCCGCGCTCGACATCATGATCACGCTCGCCTTCTTCGAGGCCACGGTCGTGAGCCGCGCCGACCTCGCCGGATGGCCGGTCATCGGTATGGCGGCGCGCCGCGTCGGAACGCTCTTCGTGGACCGTTCCAGCAAGCGCAGCGGCTCTGCGGTCGTCCAGGCGATGTCCTCCGCGCTCAAGGGCGGCCGTGGTGTGATGGTTTACCCCGAGGGGACCACGTTCGCCGGAGATGAGGTGCGGCCCTTCCGCGCGGGCGGCTTCACCGCGGCATGCCGCGTCGGCGCGGAGATCGTCCCTGTGGGGCTCGTGTACGGCGGCGCCGAGTCCTCCTACGCCGACGAGTCGTTCACGACGCACATGGCCCGGGTGAGCCGTGCGCGACGTATCCCGGTGGCGCTCGAGGTCGGCGCGCCCATCGCCACGGTAGGCCAGGACGTCGGCGAGGTGCGCGACGAATCGCACCGCGCCGTCCAGGCGCTCGTCCGCCGCGCCCGCGCGCGGCTCGCCGCCGACGGTTAGGCGCCGCGCTCTCTCCTGCGCCGCTGGCTTCTGCGATCGGCCCTCGCTACGATGCGGGCCGCCGGCGACCCCATGGAGCGTGAAGGCAACCCTAGCGAGACCGCCATGGCATGGCAGGTCCTGAAGCCCCCCCGCGGAGGGGCGATCCATAATGAGCTGATGTTCCTGGCGGACGCGAGCGAGCAGCTCACCGGATCGCTTGATCCTCATACGATCCTCGATCGGCTCGCGCGTCTGTCGGTGCCCTACCTGGCGGACTGGTGCACGGTCGATCTCATCGAGCGTGGCGCCGCGGACACCATGGGCCTGGTCGGCTCCGTGCCGCCGCCGCCGCCGTCGGACGGCGATCCCGCGTTCGTGGCCGGGGCGGAGGGGTTCGACCCGGCGCCCGTGGCGGGCATCTACGCGGCCCGGCGCCAGCGCGCCGCCGCGGACTCCGACCCGGCGGGGTCCGATCGCGCGGGCCACGCGGGCGCGACGCGGCGGCGGTTCTGCCGCGTCGCCGCGAGGCACGTGAACCCCGAGCGCGAGGGGCTCCTGCGCGCGATCTCGCCCGACGCCGAGGAGCGCCTCGGCATCGCCAAGGTGCTGCACAGCGGCGAGTCCGAGCTCTTGCACGAGCTCGATCGCGACAAGAGCGACGAGGCCGCCGAGCGCGCCGCCGCGCTGGAGCAGCTCGGCACGCGGTCGGCGATGGCGGTGCCGCTCATCGCGCGCGGCCGCAAGCTCGGCGTGCTGTCGTTCGGCGTCTCGGAGTCGAACCGCATCTACTCCGCGGACGATCTCGTGCTCGCGGCCGAGCTCGCGCACCGCGTGGCGCTGGCGCTCGACAACGCCTACCTCTACCGGAAGGCGGAGGAGGCGCGCCACGCCGCGGAGCGGAGCGCGGACCGGGCCGCGTGGCTCTTCGCGGTGACGGCCGCGCTGTCCGACGCGATCACGCCGCCCGCGGTGCTCCGCGTGCTCGCGAGCGACGTCGTCGCGGCCGCCGGGGCGATGACCGGCGTGGTGGCGCTGCGCGCCGGGCTCGGCGGCGAGCTCGAGACGGTGCGCTCGACGGGCTACCTCGAGGCGCAGATCGCGCGCTTCAAGAGCTTCGACCTCGGCGCGGAGCTGCCGCTCGCGCGCGCGGTCCGGGAGCGGCAGCCGATCTTCCTCGAGTCGGAGGGGCGCTTCGGCGAGTTCGAGCCGGGCTTCGCGTCGTGCTGCGTCGCGACGGGCGAGCGCGCGTACGCCGCGATCCCGCTCTTCCTCGAGGGGCGCGTGCTCGGCGCCGTGGGGTTCGGCTTCTCTGCGCCGCAGTCGTTCACCGAGGACGACCGGGCGTTCATGCTCGCGCTGGTCCAGCAGAGCGCGCAGGCGCTCGAGCGGGCGCGCCTCTCCGCGCTGCAGACGGAGGAGGCCATGCACCTCTCGCACGAGGTGCTGAAGCAGATGCCCGAGGCCATCCTCGTCACGGACGTCGAGGGCAACATCCGGTACTGGATGGGCGAGGCCGAGTCGATCTTCGGCTACCTGTCCGAGGAGATCGTCGGCAAGAGCATGGCGCTCCTCCACCGCGAGGACGTCCGCGAGGAGAGCACGGCGCGGATCCTCCAGCAGATCGAGGACGCGCGCACCTTCGTCGGCGAGGTCCCGTGCGTGCGGCGCGACGGCTCCGAGGTGCCGATCGAGATCACCGCGTACGCGGTCCACGACCAGGAGGGTCGCCCGCTGTTCCTCGTCGGCATCCACCGCGACATCACCGATCGCAAGCGGGCCGAGGAGGAGCGCGCCCGGCTGATCCGGGTGCAGGCGGCGCGGGCCGAGGCCGAGGAGGCGGCGCGGCGGTTCGCGTTCCTGGCCGAGCTCAGCACGGCGCTGGCCGCGTCGCTGGACTTCACGGCCACGCTCCAGTCGCTCGCGCGGCTCGTCCTGCCGGTGCTCGCCGATTTCTGCCTGGTCGACATCGACGACGGGCTCGGCCTGCGCCACGTCGCGGCCGCGCACGTGAGCCCGCTGAAGGAGCCGCTGCTCCGGTACTTCCACCCGAGCCGGGTCGACGGCGAGCCGGGCCCGGTGGCGCGCGTGCTGCGCACGGGCCGGTCGGAGCTCTACGCGGACGTCCGCGGGGACGTGCTGCTGCACGAGGCGATGACGAGCGAGGAGGCCACGGCCAACCGGACGCTCGCGCCGCTCTCGTACCTCGTGGTGGCGCTCCGGGCGCGCGGGCGGATCCTCGGCGCGATCTCGCTCGTGTCGTCGGAGTCGGGCCGGTTCTTCGAGCGGTCCGACGTCGCCTTCGCGGAGGAGGTGGCGCACCGGGCCGCGCTCGCGCTCGACAACGCGCGCCTGTACCGCGAGGTGCAGGACGCCAACCGGCTGAAGGACGAGTTCCTCGGGACGGTGTCGCACGAGCTGCGGACGCCGCTCAACGCGATCCTCGGCTGGGCGAGGATGATGCAGGCGGGCTCGCTCGACCGGGTCGCGGAGACGCGGGCGCTGTCGGCGGTCGAGCGCAACGCCGAGCACCAGGTGACGCTGATCGACGAGCTGCTCGACGCGTCGCAGGTCGTGACGGGCACGCTGAAGATCGAGCGGCTCGCGGTGGAGCTGACGTTGCCGGTGCAGACGGCGGTCGAGTCGATCCTCCCGTCGGCCGCGGGCAAGGGCGTGGCGATCGAGACGAGGCTCGATCCGGAGGGGGTGTTCGTCGAGGGCGACCCTGCGCGGCTCCAGCAGGTCGTGTGGCACCTGCTCTCGAACGCGGTGAAGTTCGCGCGCCCTGGGGGGCTCGTGCAGGTGCAGCTCTCGCAGGACGAGCGCTTCGCCGAGGTCAAGGTGATCGACGACGGCGAGGGCATCTCGGCGGACTCGCTCCCGCACGTCTTCGAGCGCTTCCGGCAGGAGGACAACAGCGGCGCGCGCCGGCACGGGGGGCTCGGGCTGGGGTTGTCGATCGTGCGGCACATCGTCGGGCTGCACGGCGGCATGGTGCGCGTGACGAGCGCCGGCCCGGGGCGCGGGACGACGTGCACGGTGCAGCTGCCGCTCTCGACGGGCGCGACCGCGACGGCGCTCACGAACGCGGGCATCGCGCCGGACCCGCGCAACCCGTTCCCGCGGCTCACCGGCGTGCGGGTGCTCATCGCGGACGACGATCCCGACACGCTGGCGATGCTCTCGGCGGTGCTGCGGCGCTGCGGGGCCGAGGTCAGCACGGCGACGTCGAGCAACGAGGCGCTGAAGCTGCTGGAGACGTCGGAGCCGGCGCTGCTCGTCGTCGACATCGGGATGCCGGGGGAGGACGGCTACTCGCTGATCCGGCGGGTGCGGGATCTCCTGCCGCGCAAGGTGGGGCGCACGCCGGCGCTGGCGCTGACGCCGTACGCGCGGACCGAGGACCGGGTGCGGGCGCTCGCGGCCGGCTACCAGATGCACGTGCCCAAGCCGATCGAGCCGATCGAGCTGGCGGCGGCGGTGAAGTGCCTGGCGACCGGGTTCATGCCTTGGTCCCGGGAAGAGTGAGTGACGGGGGATCCGGGGGGCACGCGCCGGGGTGGGGGTGTGCGCGGCAGCGCGCGGGGGGCGCTGGCCATCCGCCAAGACGGGGGCGGGGGAGCTTGCGCATGAAACACCGCCCGGCATGTCTCACTTCGGGCCTTGCCTTCTGAGACGTTTCGTCGCGCGCCACACAAGGCGCGCCTGGGACGTGGAGCCCGCCGGGACCTTATGCTTCTTCCCCGGCGGCGACGTGGAATCGGGAGAAAGATCAACAATTTCGAAAGCTTATGGCTCGTTGGCGGCCGGGTGCTCTCGAGGCGTGGCCCAACGCGCCGCCTTCGGGCGCATCCGCTTCCGCCGTTGCAGCGGCGGCAACGTCGCCCCCGGTCAGCGCCCGGTGGAGCGGCGCGGCCGCGATGGAGATCGCGCTGCTCACTGAGCCCGTTTCCTCGGACACTGGGCCGCCGCCCGCTACCGAGCCGCCCTTGCCGGTCAGCTCGGGGATCGCTTCATCCAGGGGGGTGAAGTCGCCCAGGCCGAGCTCCGCGACCTTGCGCGCGGCGCGCTTGTCGTGGTGGATCTGGCTGCTCGACTTGTGCCCGGTCCGATCGGAGAGCCACGTCTCCGTGCGACCGATGGAAAGCCTGATGGTGATCGACCACGCCTGATGCAACTCCTGTCACATTCCTTTCGAGGCCTTCCTGCTCGGCGGTAAAGGGTGTTCACGACGGAGTCGACGAAGCCGCCGTAGCTCCACCTTGTCGACGATTACTGCCCACTGCCCTTCGAGCCGGCGAGCTTGCACCAAGCCACGGCGGCGCCACCCATGCAGGGTGACAACGTTGTATCCCGTCTTGCCCAGGTTGTGAACGGGACGGCGGATGCGCTGATGTGTTTGGTTCCCACCGACCCTCCTATACTGCCGAGCGGCGCGCTCTGCTTCGTAGCGTGCACGCTCGAGGCGCTGCTGCCAGAGGGCTTCCTGCCGCGCACGCCGCTGCTCGAGATCGGTGCGGACCCGCAGACTGATCTCTAGCGCGGCCGGCGTCAACGCCGAGAGCGCCAACGCCGTAACCCCCCGATCGACACAGGGGCCTGAGATGCCCCCTGACGCGTCAGCCAACGTGCGTGTGGAGGAACTCGACCGTGCGCTGCCACGCGAGCGCGGCGCTCTTCGGCTCGAACTTGGACGAATCGGTCGAGCGCATGAACGCGTGGCCGGCGTCGTAGACGTAGAGATCCATCGCGCCTCCACCGGAGCGCGCCGCCTTCTGGATCTCTTCGGCTACGGAAGGGTTCGCCCAGTCGTCCACCTTGGCGTAGTGCCCGCAGATGGGCGTCTTCACCTCGGCGAACTCCTCCGGTGCGATCCGCGGAAGACCGTAGAACGGGACCGCCGCCTCCAGGGCCGGTCGCACGTAACGTGCCGCAGCGAGGGTGAGCGCGCCACCCAAGCAGAAGCCCGCGACCGCGACCCTCCCGTTGCACCGCGGATGCGAGCGCAGGTAGCCGACCGCGTGGCCGAGCTCACCTACGGCCTTCTGGAAGTCGAAGGCGCCGATCAGCTTCGCCGCCTCCTCGTCGTTCTCGGCGAGCTTGCCGTGATAGAGGTCGGGGGCGAGCGCGAGGAAGCCCGCCTGCGCGAACTGCTGGCAGTGCGCTCGCATCACCTCGTTGAGGCCGTGCCACTCGTGGACCACGACGAGCCCCCCGACCTTGCCCGAGCCAGGCGGCTCGGAGAGGGCGCCCTTCATCTGCCCCGCGTTCCCCAACGAAAACGTCACCATCGTCGTCATGTTGTCCTGCTCCTTTCGTCACGCACTTCTCTTCACCAGGGCACGGGGCCGCGCGCGTCGAAGAACCCGCCGGTCGGGCCGGCGTCGTCGAGGAGCGCGAGCCTCACGGACGCGCGGGCGCCTTCCTCGACGGTCTGCGTGCCGCGGTGGTCATTCAGGTCGGTCGCGGTGTAACCGGGGTCCGCGGCGTTGACCTTGATGCCCGTCGGGGCGAGCTCCTTCGCATACTGCACCGTCACCATGTTGAGCGCCGCCTTGGAGGCGGGGTACGCGATGGCGTTGAAGGACGCGTACTCCCACGCTGGGTCGCCGTGGTTCGCGAGCCCGCCGAGCCCGCTCGACACCATGACGATGCGCGCCGCGGGCGACGCTCGTCGGAGCAGCGGGAGCATCGCATTCGTCACGGCGATGGCAGCGAAGACGTTGACCTCGAACACGTGGCGCACCTCGTCGAGTCGCGTCGCGCTCGGCGTGGAGCGGCCGAGGAGGATGCCCGCGTTGTTCACGAGGACATCCAGCCGCCCGAGGTCGCGCTCGATCGTGCGATGCGCTTCGGCGACGCTCGCGGCGTCCGTCACGTCGAGCGCGATGAAGCGCGCGTCGATGCCCTCTCGGCGCAGCGCCGCAGCGGCTCGCGCGCCGCGCTCCTCGTCGCGTGCTCCGACGAGCACCGTCATGCTCGCGCGGCCGAGCTGGCGGGCGGTCTCGAGGCCGATCCCCTTGTTCGCGCCCGTGACGAGCGCTGTTCGCTGGACGTTCATGCCCTCCTTCTACGAGCGAGCGTCCAGAGGAGATTGGGCGATCTTGGCTCGACGCGCGTGCTTGGGGAGCAGGGAGCCGCCCGAGAACGCCCTAGCGCCGAGAAGGGCCGCGCGGTATCGTCCTCGGCGTGGACCTGTCGGCGGCGCAGCGCGGGCGGATCCGGATCGCATTCTCACGCCCGGCTGCGCTCCCCGGCCTCACCGTCGGGCAGTTCCGGAGCGACGGGCCCCTGTTCACCTGCGTGACGGACCGCTACGCCACCGCGCTCCACTTCAGTGGCCGCTCCGAGTGGTCGCTTCGAGGCGCGCGCTGGTCGAGCGGCCCGGGCACGATCGACGTGAAGGTCCCCGGAGAGGTCTTCGCAGAGCACGCCCGCCAAGGCCAGCGGCGGTTTCAAGTCGTGATCTTCGACGCGCGCATGGTCGACGAGGCGCGCGCGACGCTGGACTCTCCCGCGTCGCCCCCGACGGAGAACGCGCTCAGCGCGCACGACTCGCGCGCTGCACCGTTGGCGGCGTTGCATCGCTCGCTGCTTCGCGGCGACGCGACTCCTCTCGAGCTCGCGGGTGTGTCGTCCGAGGCGCTCGCCGCCCTGTGCGAGCTCACCACCATGCGCCGAGATCCACCCCGTCCGCGCAGCGCGTGGGCTCGCGCGGTGACGCGCGCGCGCGAGCTCCTCGATGCGCGGTTCACCGAATCGATCGCGCTCGACGAGCTCGCCGCCCACGCGCGACTCGACAAGTTCCGCCTCTGTCGTGCCTTCCGCGAGGAGGTCGGGCTTCCCCCGCACGCGTACGTGACCTACCGGCGCGTCGGCCTCGCAGGGGCGCTGCTCGCCCGGGGAGTCCCTCAGGCGGAGGTCGCTGCGCGCGTGGGGCTCTACGACCAGAGCCAGCTCCACCGGCATTTCAAGCGCATCGCCGGGGTGACGCCGGGGGCGTACGCCCGAGCCGCCCGCTGACTCTTTCTCCTCGACGCGCCGCGCCTCGCCTACGCCTGCCGGATCAGCTTGTCGATCTCCGGCGGGATGCAGCCGTAGCCTTCGGCGGCGGCGAGCAAGGCGGCGTTGTGAGGTAGCCCGAGGTGTCGCGGTCATGCCCGCCACCCTTCGACGTGACGAGCTCTAGCCAGCACGCTCGAGCGCGACGGCTCGCAGCGCGCGCCAGATGGCTGCCTTCGCCTTGCGGATGCCGTCGGCACTTTCTCCGTCGGGATTGGAGCTGCACGACGTCGCCCGTGCGCGGGCGGCTCGTCGGAGAGCGCTGTGGGGCAGGCCACGGTTACCGCGCGCCGACGGCCGAACGCCTGGCGCTGTGCACGATGCCGCACGTGTAGCAGCGTTGCCCGCCAGCGCGGCCTGACGACCGCGCGGTTGGAGCTGCCGACGGCGCGAGGGTAGCTGCTCCTGCCCTATCTGAACCTCCGTTGTTGTGGTGTTCGGGATCGCGACGGAGCCTGAACGAGAGCCCGCGAGGAGGCCCGAAATGGTAATTCTGACGACCCGGTATCTCGTCGCGAGTTACCTGGATCTGGTCAGGTGTGGAAACTTGTCGCATACGTATGCAAGGGCGGTGCGCGGCGGGCACGACCGCGGGGCGGCCCGAAGGGCGCGGCGCCAGTCGAGGCTGGAGGCTGCACGCCTGGAGGCGCTGAAGCGGATGGGACCGCCGATGGAGGGAGGAGGAAAACTTGCAAGCAGCATGCGAGCCGCGTGGGAGGCGGCGGAGCGCGGGAGGCACGCGGTCCCAAGCCCACGGTGAGCGTGCTGAGCATCGCCTCGCTCGTCGGGTTCATGAAGGTGAGCACGTTGAAGTCGCTCATCGCGTTCGGGTCCGGCCGGCGCGCCCCCGCGTTGATCTTCCACTCGTGCGTCATGAGCACGAAGTCCCTGTCCACGCGCGGCCCACGGGGCTTCTTCGGATGCACGATGAACATCCCCACGCCGCCGAGCGCGATCTGGGTCATCTCGTCGAAATGGGAATGGTACATGTACGTCCCCGGGTACCGGACCACGAACTCGTAGACGTACGTTTCCCCGGGCGGGATGTGTTTGTCAGAGCGTTCCACCACGACATGGTCGTTCCTCCTGAAGAGCTCATCGCCGGGAGCTCGGTCACCCAGGTACACGGGTCGTCAACGCGCGCCTGGTTCCAGGCGGACGGCCGTGAGCGCTCTGCTTCCGGGCTGCACCTCGCAGACGCGGGGGACCCGGCGGCATTAAGAGAAGTCTTCTACCTACCACCGCTACGCGACGCGAGCGCCTCAAGGCGCTCCGGCGCAGACCCCGCGTTCCCCCGCGACACCTCCGCATTCACGCGGCGCCGCGCCGGCGAGGTCTGGCGCTTCGCCGGCCGCGCTGTCCCGGGCGCGCGCCAGGCGCTCGGCGGAGCTGCGGCCGAACTTCAGGAACACCGCCGGCGTGACAACGATGTCGAGCAGCGTTGACGAGAGCAGGCCGCCGAGGATCACGACCGCCACGGGCTGCAGGATCTCCTTGCCCGGCTGGCCTTTGGACAGCGCGATGGGCACGAGCGCCAGGGCGGCGGTGAGCGCCGTCATCAGCACCGGGACGAGGCGTTCCAGCGAGCCGCGGACGATCATCGCCTCGCCGAACGACTCCCCCTCTTCCTTCATCAGGTGGATGTAGTGGGAGATCATCATGATGCCGTTGCGCGACGCGATGCCGCACAGCGTGATGAACCCGACCAGGGTCGCGACCGAGAGGACACCGCCGGTCAGGACGACGGCGAGCACGGAGCCGACCAGCGCGAGCGGGATGTTCAAGAGGATCTGGAGCGCCACCGTCCACGATCGGAACTGCGAATACAGGACCACCAGCATCCCGGCGAGGCTCGCGATCGAGAGCCACCCGATCAGCCGCGACGCCGACCGCTGGCTCTCGAACTGCCCGCCGTACGTCGCGTAGTAGCCCGGCGGCTTGGGGATCGCGTCCACGGCGCGCTGGATAGTGCTCACGACCTGCTCCAGATCGCGCCCGGCCACGTTGGCGGAGACCACGATCCGCCGCTGCGTGTCGTCGCGGCTGATCTGGTTCGGCCCCATGCTCTCCGTCACGTCGGCGAGGTCGGACAGCGGCACCTTCGCGCCGCTGGGCGTATCGACCAGCGTGCGCCGCAGGACGTCGATGTCCTCGCGGAGCTCCGGCGGGTACCGCAGCACCACATCGATGGTCCGCTGGCCCTCCAGGATCTGCGTGACCGTGCTGCCCGCGAGCGCCAGCTCGAGCAGCTCCGAGAGCTGGCCCGCGTTGACGCCGAGCTGCGCCGCGCGCTCCCGGTTCGCCTTGATGGCGATCTGCGGGATGAGCACCTGCTGCTCGATCTGGAGGTCCTTCACCCCCGCGACCCCTTGCATGGCGCCCTGCGCCGCCTTGCCGAGGCGCCGCAGCTCGCCGAGGTCCTCGCCGAAAATCTTCACCGCGACCTGCGCGCGGACGCCTGAGAGCAGGTGATCGAGCCGGTGCGAGATCGGCTGTCCCACGTTGACCGCCACGCCGGGGATCTTGTCGAGCTGGTCGCGGATGTCGCCGAGGATCACCCCCCGCTCCCGCTCGGACGCCCGGAGATCGACGTCGATCTCCGAGTAGTGGACCCCCTCCGCGTGCTCGTCGAGCTCTGCCCGGCCGGTCCGCCGCCCCGTCGAGACGACCTCGGGGACCTCGTGGATCAGCTGCTCGGCGAGGGTGCCGAGCCGGCTCGACTCCGCGAGCGAGGTGCCGGGCCTGGCGATCACGTTGATCGTGAGCGTCCCTTCGTTGAACGGCGGGAGGAACTCGCCCCCGAGGAACGGCACCGTCGCCGCGGCGGCGAGGACCAGCGCGCCCGCGGCCGCCATGACAGCCCCGGGGTGCCGCAGCGACACCCCGAGCACGCGCCGGTCCGCGGCCTTGAGCTTGCGCACCAGCCAGCCGTCCTCGTGGCTCATCCGCTTCATGGACGGCAGGAGATACGAGCAGAGCGCGGGTGTGACCGTCAGGGATACAACCAGCGACGCGAGGATCGACACGATGTAGGCGATCCCGAGCGGGGCGAAGAGCCGCCCCTCGATGCCGCTCATGGCGAACAGGGGGACGAAGACCAGGACGACCAGGATGGTCGCGAAGACGATGGAGCTGCGGACCTCGCTCGACGCGTCGCGGATGACGTCCATCGCCGGCCGCGGGGAGGCGAGCGCCCGGTTCTCGCGCAGGCGCCGGAACACGTTCTCCACGTCGACGATGGCGTCGTCGACGAGCTCGCCGATCGCCACCGCGAGACCGCCCAGCGTCATCGTGTTGACCGACAGGTCGAAGGCCCGGAACACGAGCGCGCTCGCGATGAACGAGAGCGGGATGGCGGTCAGCGTGATCGCGGTCGTCCGGAAGTTGAGCAGGAACAGGAAGAGGACGATCGTGACCAGGATCGCGCCGTCGCGCAGCGCCTCGACCACGTTGTGGACCGCGCTCTGGATGAAGGTCGCCTGCCGGAAGAGGTGCGGGTTGATGGTGACGCCGGCGGGCATCGACCTCTGCAGCTCGGCCACGGCCCTGTCGATGCTGCCGGTGAGCGCGACGGTGTCGGCGCCCGGCTGCTTCTGCACCGAGAGGATCACGGCGGGCTTGCCGTCGATCGACCCGTCGCCGCGCTTGATGCGCGCCGCCTCTTGCACCGTGGCGACCTGCGCCAGGGTCACCGGCGTCCCGTTCCGCATGGCGATGACGGTCGCGGCGATGTCCGCTTCGGTCCGGGCGCGGCCGAGCGTCCGCACGAGGAACTCCAGCCCCCGCCGGTCGACGTAACCGCCGGTGGCGTTGGCGTTTGCGCCCGCGAGGGCACGCGAGATCTCGTCGAGCGACACCGCCGCTGCCGCGAGCTTGGCCGGATCGACCGTGACCTGGATCTGGCGTACCTCGCCGCCGATGGGGATCACCTGCGCGACCCCCGGGATCGTGAGCAACCGCGGCCGGATCACCCAGTCGGCCTGGGTCCGGAGGGTCATGGGCGAGACCCCCTCGCCCTGCACCCCGATCAGCAGGATCTCCCCCATGATCGAGGCGACGGGCCCCATCTGCGGCGTGATGCCTTCCGGGAGCTGCTCCGCCACCGTGGCGAGGCGCTCGGCGACGAGCTGTCGGTCGCGGTAGATGTCCGTGGACCAGTCGAACTCGACGTACACCACGCTCAGGCCGACGCCGGAGGTCGAGCGCACGCGCTCGACGCCGGGGGCGCCGTTCATCACCCGCTCGAGGGGCACCGTGACCAGCGTCTCGACCTCCTCTGGCGCCAGCCCAGGAGCCTCGGTCATGAGGGTGACCGTCGGCCGATTCAGGTCAGGAAAGACGTCGATGGGGAGCTTCAGGAGCGAATACGTCCCGTAGACGAGCACCAGCGCCGCCGCGGCGATGACGAAGAGGCGGTTCCTGAGCGAGAAGCGGATCAGGGTGTCGAACATGGTTTCTGCTAGCCCCCTGCGGCGAGGAGCACGGCCATGGCGCCATCGACGACCACGCGCTCTCCCGCCGCCACGCCGGCCGTGATCCCCACGGCGCCGGCGGATTTCGGCCCGATCGCGACCGCGCGCAGCTCGAACGTCTCGGGGCTGATCTTCACGATGACCGTGGGCGTGCCGCTGCGATCGAGCAGCGCAGACACCGGGACCACGACGCTCTCGACGGGCGCGCTCCCCGCCATGCTGATGTTGGCGAGCGCGCCGACCCGCGCGCGCCGGTCCTTGTTGTCGAACTCGAAGAGCGCCTGGACGGTGCGGGTCGCCGGGTCGACGAGCGACGCGACGGCGAGGCGCCTGGCCTCGAAGCGCGCCGCGGGATCCGTGACGAGCGCGACCTCGGCGCGGTCGCCCGCGAGGCGCGCCGCGTCCGCCTCGGGGATGCGCACGTCGACCCAGAGCGTCGCGAGATCGACGATGCGCCAGAGCTCGGTCCCCTCCGCCACCTGGGCGCCCGGGCTCACGCGGCCGGAGACCACCGTCCCGTCGATCGTCGCGCTGAGCCGCTGCGCACCCGCCCCGCCCGCGAGCACCCCGACGTCGGCCCGGGCGCGCGCGACCTCGGCCCGGGCGATCTCCACCTCGGCCTCGGCGGCCTGGATGTCCTTGTCGGCGACGATGTCCTCGAGCTCGCGGCGTCGCGCGAGCTCGCGCTCCGCCAGCCCGAGCCGCGCCTCGGCTGCGGCCACCCGGGACGCGGCGTCGCTGCGCGACAGCCCGAGCTGCGCGCTCTCCGCGCCGCCCAGGCTCGGCCGGAGCGTCGCGAGGAGCTGCCCCTTCTTCACGTCGTCGCCGAGCCGGAGGAACCCGCCCTCGGGCGGGAAGAGCCGGCCGGACGTCGGGGCCACGACGGCGAGCTCGCCCGCGGGGCGCGCGACGACCGTGCCGATCTGCCCGAGGCTCGTGGCCAGCGCGCCGCGCTTCGCGCGCTCGGTGCGCAGCCCGAGCAGGAACTGGGTCTCGATCGGCACCCGGGCCACGTTCGGGTCCGCCGCGGCGCTGGCTGCGGGCTTCGCGGGCGCGCTGTGGTCCTCGCCGCCGTGCGCGTCGGCGCGCTCCCCGAGGCCCGTGACCGCGAGGGCCGAGGCGATGGCGAGCGCGGCGGTGATGGCGCCGACGGTGGGCGGACGGGCGCGGCTCACGAGGCCACCTGTGGGAGCGCGGAACGATCCTCGGGGCGAAGGGTGGGGGCAGGCGGCTTCCGGCGCGAGCGCCGCCCGAGCGCATACCCGATCCCGCCGCTGAGCACGGCCAGCGCGCCTGCGGCCGCCGCCAGAGCGCCGAGGGGCACCTCCCGGCCCGGCGTCATCCCGGTCGGCGCGGCGGCGGGCTCGATGGCGCCGAAGCGCAGGTCCCCGACGAGCACGAGGTCGAAGGCGTCCCCGGCCTCGACCGACACGACCCCGTTGGCCGTTGCTCCCTCCGGGGCCGCGGGGAGCGCGACCTCATAAACACCGGCGGCCGTCGTCTTCCCCGCGTCCGCCGCGAACGTCAGCCCTCCCTTCAGCTCGAGGCGGACACGCGCGCCTTCGACCGGCGCGCTGGAGTCGGCCCGAGCGACGTAGAGGCGCGCGGGCAACGGTCCTTCTGCCTTCTTCGCCGGGTATTTGATGACGACCGAGAACACCGCCGTTTCCCCGGACACGACGTGCTCTGTCCCGATGCTCGCGGCGCTTGGCGCGGCGGGCGCCGCATGATCCTCGCCGCCGTGCGCGGAGGCGCGCGGGACCGACGCAACGATCGCGAGCGCCACGGCACAGGCGAGGTGCTTCTTGTGCATCATGGTTCTTCTCCGAGCATGCGGGACAGCTCCGCGCGCGCCTTCACCTGGGCCCACGTCAGCGTCTCGCCGCGGGCGTAAGGCGCGGGCACGAGCGTCAGCGCGGCAGCCAGGGCTGCGACCATCGCGCGTCGGCTCCGGTGCGGGCGCCCCCTCGCCATCTCAGTGCCCCTCGTGTCCCGTGTGGCCGTCATGTCCCGCCCCCGGATGACCCTCGAGGTGGAACGCGAACCGGAGCGAGGTCGCGGTTCCTCCGGCCGGCGTGATGCTGAGCACCCCGTCCACGTGGTCCTGCTTGATCGGGTCGATCTTGCCCCGCAGGACATCGGCCTTCTCGTCGTAGGCGAGCGCTACCTCCTTCGCCCCTGCGACGACGGGGCGGAGGCTCGCCGTGACGCCCTTCGCCGAGCGAGGCTTCTCGGCCGTGTCCAGCATCCAGACCGTGATGTCGCCGGTCTTCTCGAGCTTCACCTCGACGTGGCCGCCTGCGAGCGACTGGACGACCCCGCCGTGGGGCGAGCCGTGGGCGTGATCGCCGGCCGGGTGGTCGGCGGGCGCGTCCGCGAAGGCCGCCGTCCCCCCGGCCGGCACCGTGAGCGTCATCTTCATCGGCGCGCTGCGGACCTTCAGGTCCCAGGTGTAATCCGCATTGTCCGGCGCCGGACCTTTGGCCGAGAGCGAGCCCTTCGCCTCGTTCGGCGCGAGCGTCAGGGTCTGCTTCTCGCCCTTGCCCTTGGGCTCGATCGTGATGGTGCCAGTGACGTCCTTCGGCGGGATCGGCGTCCTCACTGCGTCGCTGGCGTACAGGTCGATGGCGCCGTCGGCCCCGATCACGACCTCGACGTGGTTGTCGCCCTCCATCGTGACCAGGCCGCCGTGACGGGCGTTGTGATCCGCGTGGGGGCGCGTGCTCGCGGCATGGTCGTGGGGCGCCTTCGTGGGGGGCGGCGCCGCGGCCGGAGCCTGTGTCGAGGCGGCTTTTTCGTGGTCGTGGCCAGGTGTCTCCTTGTTGGAGCAGGCCACAAGCGGGATCGAGACGAGCAGAGAGAGAAGGATTTGGCGCATCGTGCTTTCCTGGAACCGAGGTTCTTCCCCTGGAGAACAGGGCCCTGAGCAACGAGCGCGCCAAGCGTTCGCGCGCCGGAATCTCGGGCTTCTGCGCGGCGTCCGGTCCTCGTGGTGACCTCGACGGTCACGATTTTGTGACCGCTTCGGTCACAGACCGTCCCTCGGCTGGGTCGGGGACCACGCCGGCCGGGCCTGATCGGCGGCTCCGCGCGCAGTCAGCGCTCCGATTGCGGCCCCGGTACGCGGCTTGCGAGGATGCCCCCGTCCATGGCTCCGCCTCCCGTTCCGCAGCGCCTCTATCGACTCCGCCGCCGGCTGCTCCTGGTCATCAGCCTCCTCGTCGCCTTGGTCGTCGTGAGCGGCATCGCCACCGTGCTCACCGGCCTCGCGTCCCGTCGCGCGATCCTGGAGGCCCACGACCTCGAGGTGGCCTCGCGCCGAGCTGCGCTGCTCAGCGTCACCGCGCGCGAGCAGTACATCCACGAGGCGCACACGATCATCCTGCGCGACCGCTCGCACGTCGAGCACCACGATGCCTGGGTGAACGAGCTCGGCGCGAAGCTCGCCGAGCTGCGGCCCGGCCTCGACGCCGAGGCGGCCACGACGCTCGACGACATCGGGAAGACGAGCCGCGAGCTCAGCCAGCTCTTCTCCACGGCCATCCTCCCCGCCATCGATCGGCAGGACTGGCACGAGGTTCACCACGCGCATGACCGCGCGAACGCGCTCGTCGACCGGATGACGGAGCATGCGGACAGCCTGGCGCTTCACTTCGACGAGCGCGCCATGGCCGCGGAGCGCCGGGCTGAGCAGTTCATCCGGTTCGCCTTGATCCTCGCGACCGCCGTCTGTGCGCTCGCCGCGGCGCTCGCCTTGATCGCCGGGCGCAAGCTCTGGAGCTCTTTCTCCACGCCGCTCTCGTCGCTCGAGCGCGTCGCCGGACGCGTCACGGCGGGAGATCGCAGCGCTCGCGTCGAGCCGGTCGCAGCCGTGGAGCTCGCGGCGGTGGCCGACGCGTTCAACCGCATGCTGGACGCACTGTCGCGCACCGAAGCCGACCTGGTCGCCTCGGAGCGGCTGGCGGCGATCGGCCGCGTCGCCGCGGGCGTCGCGCACGAGATCAACAACCCCATCGCCGTGATCCGCGGCTACGTGAAGACGATGGCGAAGGAGGCGGAGAAGCCCGAGCTCCGCGAGGAGCTCTCGATCCTCGATGAGGAAGCGGCGGCCTGCCAGCGGATCGCGGAGGAGCTGCTCATGTACGCGCGCTCTCCGATCCTCTCGCCGCGCCCCGTGCAGGCGGAGGAGCTCCTCAGGGACGCGGCCTCGCACTGCGACGGCGGGCCGGGGCGGCGCGACCAGACCCCGCTCGTGGACGCCGAGCCGTCCTTCATCAACGTGGATCCGCTCCGGATCCGGCAGGTCATCGTCAACCTCGTGGCCAATGCGCGCGAGGCGACCTCTGGAACCTCGGAGCGTGAAGAGATCATCGTGCGCGGACGGCGGCAGGACGATGGCTACCGGATCGAGGTCCTGGATCGGGGAGCCGGCATTCCCGAGGAGGCGCGCGAGCGCCTCTTCGAGCCGTTCTTCACCACCCGCCGCGACGGCACCGGCCTCGGCCTCGCGGTCTGCTATGGTCTCGTGACAGCGCATGGCGGGACGATCCGGGCGGAGCCGAGGCCGGGGGGCGGGTCCCTGTTCGTGATCGACTTGCCGGGCGTCCTCACCGAAGAAGCTAGGGAGAGCCAGGAGCGCGCATGAAGCCGACAGTGCTCGTCGTCGACGACAAGGCGAACATGCTGGCGCTGCTCTCGAAGGTGCTCGGCAAGAGCGCCAAGGTCCTGACGGCGCGGGGCGTACGGACGGCGCTCCAGTTGCTTGAGACCGAGCCGGTCACAACCGTCGTCTGCGATCTGCGCATGAACGACGGGGACGGGCTCGAGGTGCTCCGGGCAGTGCGCGCGCGCTGGCCCGGAGTGCCTTTCATCCTGATGACCGCGTACGCGTCGGTCCCGACCGCGGTCCAGGCCATGCGCGAGGGCGCCTACGACTACGTGACGAAGCCGTTCGACCCGGACGAGCTGCGCGCGCTGGTCGAGCGGGCCATGGCGCAGGCCGCGGTGCTGAAGGGCGAGCACGACGCGCCGGAAGCGCAGGGCTTTGCCGGCATGACGGGGCGCTCACCCGCGATGCGGGCGCTCTACCAGCTCATCGAGCGCGTGGCGCCGACGGACGCGACCGTGCTCATCCTGGGTGAGACGGGCACCGGGAAGGAGCTCGTGGCGCGCGCCATCCATGAGCATTCGTCCCGCGCGTCGCACCGCCCCATTGCCGTCAACTGCGCCGCCATCCCCCGCTCGCTCATCGAGAGCGAGCTCTTCGGCCACGTGCGCGGCTCGTTCACGGGCGCGGTCACGGATCGGGCGGGGCTCTTCGAGGAGGCGCACGGGAGCACGCTGTTCCTCGACGAGATCGGCGAGCTCAGGCCCACGGTCCAGGCGAAGCTCACGCGCGTGCTCGAGGAGCGGGCGGTGCGGCGCATCGGCGAGTCGCGCGAGCGCAAGGTCGACGTGCGGCTCATCAGCGCGACGCACCGCGACCTCCGGGCCATGGTCAAGACCGGCGCTTTCCGCGAGGACCTGTGGTTCCGGCTCAACGTCTGCGTCGTCGAGCTGCCCCCGCTCCGCGAGCGCGCGGAGGACATCCCGCTCCTCGGGCAACGGTTCCTCGCCGAGCGGGCGCCGCAGTCACGCTCGTCCGCGAGCGGGTTCTCGGCGGCGGCGATGAGCGCGCTCCAGATGTACCGGTGGCCAGGCAACGTGCGCGAGCTCAAGAGCGCCGTCGAGCGGGCGCTGGTCATCGAGACGACGAGCGAGATCCGCCTCGAGTCGCTGCCGCCCGAGGTGCAGGGGGCGAGCCCGCTCCGGCTCACGAGCTCGAGCGATGTGGACCTCGCTCAGCTCTCGTACCGCGAGGCGGTCGACGCCTCGCGCGAGGAGATGAACCGGCGCTACCTGGAGGCCGTGATGCGCCGCTTTCGCGGCGACGTGCTGAAGGCCGCCGCCCACGCGGGCGTCGAGCGGGAGAGCTTCTACCGGCTCCTCCGCCGCTGCGGTCTCTCGGCCGACGACTTCCGCGAGGAGCGCCGGGGCACGGACGGGTCGAAGAACTGAGCGGGCATTCACCGCGAAGCAGTGGCGAGCTGGCGTCTCGAACGACGGAACCCATTGACCAGCTCGCCAGCGATCGCCGGCGTCATGCGGCATCGCCTCCTGCGGGGAGCGCCGGGCGGCCGTTCGAAGCTACAAACGGAGCCCGCGTGGTGCTTGGGCTGTAAGGCGGCGCAACCATGAGCGTCGGCGAGGAGGGAGACGACATGAACCACGGGCATCACCACGAGCACGGCCACCCTGCTCCCGCCGACCTGGACCGAGAGCAGACGAAGGATCCGGTCTGCGGGATGACCGTCTCGCCCGAGACGGCCGCGGGGCGGCACGAGAACGGCGGTCGGACGTACTTCTTCTGCAGCGAGCGCTGCCTCGCCAAGTTCCGTGCGGAGCCCGAGAGGTACGCGCCAGTCCAGGCGAGGACCGAAGGCGAGCCCACGCTGGACCAGGGCATCTTCACGTGCCCGATGCACCCCGAGGTTCGACAGACCGGGCCGGGAACGTGCCCCTCGTGCGGAATGGCTCTCGAGCCGGTCGAGCCGGTCCAGCCGGCGACGCGCGTCGAGTACGTCTGCCCGATGCACCCCGAGGTCGTCCGCACGGAGCCGGGCTCCTGCCCGATCTGCGGGATGGCCCTCGAGCCGCGCACGGTGACGCTCGAGGACGCGCCCAACCCGGAGCTCGTGGACATGTCCCGTCGCTTCTGGGTGAGCGTCCCGCTGAGCCTCGTTGTCCTCGTGCTGGGGATGTCCGAGATGATCCCGGGCCAGCCGGTGCAGCATCTCCTTGGCCACGGGCTCGTCTGGATCGAGTTCGCCCTCACCACGCCCGTGGTGCTCTGGTGCGGCGCTCCGTTCTTCGAGCGCGGCTGGGCCTCGATCAGGACTCGGCACCTCAACATGTTCTCCCTGATCGCCATCGGCACGGGCGCCGCCTACGCGTACAGCGTCCTGGCCACGCTGGCGCCCGGCGTCTTCCCCCACTCCGTCCGGCACGGCGGCGCGGTCCCGGTCTACTTCGAGGCCGCCAGCGTCATCATCTCGCTGGTGTTGCTCGGGCAGGTCCTCGAGCTCCGCGCCCGCAGCCGGACGAGCAGCGCGCTCAAGGCGCTCCTCGGCCTCGCCCCGAAGACCGCCAGGCGTCTCGCGCCGGACGGGCAGGAGGAGGACGTCCCTCTCGAGCACGTGCAGCCCGGCGACCGGCTGCGCGTGCGGCCCGGCGAGAAGGTGCCCGTCGACGGAGAGGTCCTCGAGGGGATCAGCGCGGTCGACGAGTCGATGATCACCGGCGAGCCCATCCCTGTCGAGAAAACGCCCGGCGCCCGCGTGGTCGGCGGCACCGTCAATGGCACAGGCGGCTTCGTGATGCGGGCCGATCGCGTCGGGCGCGACACCCTGCTCGCCCGGATCGTCCAGATGGTGGGCGAGGCCCAGCGCAGCCGCGCCCCCATCCAGCGCCTCGCGGACGCCGTCGCCGCGTACTTCGTGCCCGCCGTGATCGCGATTGCGGCGCTGACCTTCGTGGTCTGGCTGCTCGTCGGACCGGAGCCCAGGCTCTCCCACGCGCTCGTCAACGCGGTGGCGGTGCTCATCATCGCGTGCCCGTGCGCGCTCGGCCTCGCCACGCCCATCTCGATCATGGTCGGGACGGGGCGCGGCGCGACGGCCGGTATCCTGATCAAGAACGCCGAGGCGCTCGAGACCTTCGAGAAGGTCGACACCCTCGTCGTCGACAAGACCGGCACGCTCACCGAGGGCAAGCCGAAGCTCGCCTCGGTCGCGACGCTGGGCGACCTCCCGCCGAACGAGATCCTCCGGCTCGCGGCGAGCCTGGAGCGCGGCAGCGAGCACCCGCTCGCGACAGCGATCGTCGCCGGGGCCCTCGAGCAGAAGCTCGAGCTCCTGCCGGCAGAAGGGTTCCGGTCGATCACGGGCAAGGGCGTGGTGGGCTCGGTGGCCGGGCGCTCGCTCGCGCTCGGCAACCTCAAGCTCTTCGAGGAGCTCGGTATCCCGCCGGATGATCTCCCGCGTCGAGCCGAGGAACGCCGACAAGAAGGCCAGACAGCGATGCTCGTGGCGGTGGATGGCAAGGCGGCCGGCATCGTCGGCGTGGCCGACCCGGTGCGCGCCTCGACCAGCGAGGCCGTCCGTCTCCTCCGCGAGGAGGGCATCCACCTGATCATGCTCACCGGCGACAGCCGCACGACGGCGGAGGCGGTCGCCCGGAAGCTCGGCATCGAGCACGTCGAGGCCGAGGTGTTGCCCGATCAGAAGGCCGCGGTTGTGAAGCGTCTCCAGGCCGAAGGCCGCATCGTGGCGATGACCGGCGACGGCATCAACGACGCGCCCGCGCTCGCCCAGGCGCACG
Source organism: Sorangium sp. KYC3313 (assembly GCF_052075895.1). Taxonomy (NCBI): domain Bacteria; kingdom Pseudomonadati; phylum Myxococcota; order Polyangiales; family Polyangiaceae; genus Sorangium; species Sorangium sp. KYC3313. The sequence continues at coordinate 12,015,065 of NZ_CP197255.1, read as the reverse complement.
TCGGCGTCGCCATGGGCACCGGGACCGACGTCGCCATCGAGAGCGCCGGGATCACGCTCGTGCGCGGCGACCTCCGCGGGCTGTTGCGCGCGCGGAAGCTCAGCCGGGCGACGATGCGCAACATCCGACAGAACCTGTTCTTTGCGTTCGTCTACAACGCGCTCGGCGTGCCGGTCGCGGCGGGCGTCCTCTACCCGGTCCTCGGACTGCTCCTCAGCCCGATGCTCGCCAGCGCCGCGATGAGCCTGAGCTCGGTGTCCGTCATCGGCAACGCCCTCCGGCTGCGTCGGACCGAGCTCTGATCGAGGCGCCGGTGCCGCGAATAGGTCAGCGTCGGAACGGCAGGGACAGCACCTGCCAGAACTGCTGCGACGGCGGATAGCCCGCGGAGCGGTCGACGCCCAGGCGGCGCGGGGCCGCGTCCGGCCGGTACACGAACGTCCCGAAGACCAGATCCCACAGCGGAAGTACGGTCCCGAAGTTCCGGGCCTCGTCGACGTCGGCGCTGTGATGATAGCGGTGCAGCTCGGTGCCGATGAACACGTAATTCAGGAATCCGGCGCGGATGTCGACGTTGAAGTGCGAACTCATCGTCTGCAGATCGATGAGCAACATCGCCGCGAAGACGGCCTGCGGCGACAGTCCCAAGAACAGCAGGGTCGACTGGATCAGCACCGCCGAGATGAGCGCGTTGAGGGGGTGAAACACGCCGTGCATCACGACGTACACGCGATCCGGAAGGTGATGGGCCAGGTGGACCTTCCACAGGAAGCGCCCCAGGGCTCCGTTGCCTTCGTGGCTGAGGCGATGGAACCAGTACTGCAGCAGCTCGAAGACCACGAGGAAGATCCCCACGCTGGGGAGCACGGAGGCACCGGCGAGCGGGCCCTCATGCCGCTCGCTGAGCCACAGAGCCAGGGTGCCGAAGCCGGTCCGCACAACCGCGATGGTGACGCCCGAGGCCAGCAGGTACTTGAGGTCGCGCCAGAAGCTCTGGCGGGTCATGCCCCAGTCCGGCGACAGCGGCAGCAGGCGCTCGACGGTGATGAGCAAGACGATCAGGCCGAAGAGGTAGCCCCACAGGGCGCGCCTCAGGTCCCAGCCCTGCGTCACGGCGGCGTAGATGATGTACAAGGTCACCGCCAGCAGCAGCGGGTACAGCAGGCGGCTCGTCATCCAGATCAGCGTTCCTCGCATGCGATGGATGCTGAGGTCGGGCGCCTCTTCCACCTAGCGACACGGACCGCGGATTGAACGTTAATGAACAAGAACGCGAAAAAGTCCGGAACCGAGGACAGGGACGGGGGCGGCGACAGGACGCGGGCCGCCGGCAAGATCGCGGATCGGCGCGTGCAGGATCGGCGCGTCCAGAAGACCCGGAAGCTGCTCTCGGACGCCCTGGTCGCGCTGATCCTGGAGAAGGGCTATGACGAGGTGTCGATCCAGGACATCATCGATCGAGCCAACGTCGGGCGGTCCACGTTCTACTCGCACTACGAGAACAAGGAGCAGCTGCTGCTGTTCGGACACGAGCACCTGCGGGCGCTGTCCCTGCGGGATGCGGGACGTGCGCTCGACTTCCTGCCGTTTTACCGCCACCTCGCCGAGATGCACGAGCTGATGGGCAAGCTCCTGTCCGCGGAGAAGAGCGAGCGGGTGCTGACGCGCTCCCTGGAGGACATCCTGCAGGGAAGCATCTGCCGCCTGTACGCTCCGCGGCTGGCGCCGGAGGAGGGGGCTCTGTTCATGCTCCGCTGCGAGGCGGCGGCGGCGGCGCTGGTGCGGCTGATGACGAGCTGGGTCCACAAGGGAATGCCGTGCTCACCGGAGCGGATGGCGGAGGAGAGCACGGCGCTGCTGCAGCGGGTCCTCGCGGACGAGCGGGCGGCGGCGAGCGGACGGACGCGGAAGGAGTGAGGCGCAACCGCGCCGGCACGCCCAGGCACCACGGGAGGGGAGTGGATCGCATAGCTGGCGACGCGTTCACATCGACTTCACGTCGAGCAGCGACATCATGCCGGCCTCGGCGTGCTCCAGGATGTGGCAATGGAGCATCCAGCGCCCCTCGTCGAGAGGAACCAGGCCGACGTCGACGGTCTCACGCGCGTGGACCAGCACGGTGTCGCGGAAGTACGGCTCGTCGGCTGGTCGGCCGTTGCGGCTCAGGACCTTGAAGAACATCCCGTGAAGGTGGATCGGGTGCAGCCGGCCGGACTCATTGACGAACCGGAGCTTGCTCCACTCCCGCCGCGGCAGCACCGACACCTCGTGCCCGTCGCCATCCGCGGACGACGCCTCCGTGTCGTGAGCGTGGCGAGCCGCTGCGCCGTTGAGCGTCCACTCGATCCCGAACTCACCGCCTCTCCTCGCCGCCAGCCGATATTCCAGTCGCGGCGCGATCGCCTCTGTGTCGCGCCACGGGGGCACATGGGCTGCTGCTGGCGAGGGGAAGGAGGGAGACTGCACCGCTGGTCCCTGGCTCACGTCGATCGACGCGAGCGCGTTCGGGCGCCGGGTGAAGCGGTCGACGACGCTGAGCTGCCGGCCGGCCGCGGACGGCGGGATGGTGATGTCGAGGTCGATCCGGTTGCCAGGCGCGAGCTCGAACCCCGCGGGGTCGAGCGGCTTGGCGGTGTACAGCCCGTCGACCGCGATGACCCGCGCGTCGAGGCCGGAGAAGTCTGGCGCGAACACCCGCCCGTTCGCTGCGTTGAGGAGCCGCAGGCGAATCCGCTCGCCGGGCCGGGCTTGCCGCCGGCGTGCACGGCGCCGGCCGACGCGGCGCGCTCCGGTGCGCGCCGGGGAGGATGGGACCGGACAAGCAACGCCGCCGCGATCCCCGCGACGAGCGTGGCGCCGACGATCAGCCGAACCCTTTGCGACGCGGTTGCCATCGTCTCGTGTCCCTCCGCTCACGTTCCGTGGTGCTTGTGGAGGCCGACCCCGGGGGTGTCGTTCCAGCGGCCGGTTGCGTAGCACATGATGGGTTCTCCTCTCATTCCTACTTGGACGACGCGCGAGCCTCCGCCCCATTACATGTCGGGCGCCGAGGCTCGGCTCGCCTGCCTCGGGAGCGAGCTCCTCCACCGCCGCGCGACCCCGCGCCAGGCTCGGAGGCCAGCCCGGCCGTGCGCCTTGCCGGTGAGCGGACGGATCGAAGAACGGAGCGGGCATCGCCGCCGGGCCAGCGGGCGACAAAAATATGTCCGCGCGTCACGCCTGGCCCGCTGGTGCCTAGAACGAGCGGCGGCGTCCCGTTGCACCTCGCCGCTGTGACCAGATCGGTTACATTCGGGGGACACCAGGAACCAGCAAGGAGACACAGTCATGGCTTACTCTCGCCTCATTGGCCTCGCCGCCGTCAGCCTCGCCCTTGCCGCGTGCGGAGGCTCGGAGACGGAAAGCTCTCATGCCCACGGTACGGGCGGGGGTGGCGGTGCGGAAGCTGCGAGCGGCACGGGGGGGCACGCCGGCGCTGGAGAGGGCGGCGGGAGCGGCGGCGGGCCTGCGGTGACGGTGCCCGACGCGCCGGTCCTGTCGTTCGTGATGCCGATGCTGGACGTGCTTCACGTCGAGTGGGTGCCGCAGCCGGAGTGCGATCAGATCGAGGCCGAGCGCAAGGACCCGATGAACGACTACGCCGTCGCGTTCACCGTCGCAGGGTCGAAGAAGGCCTACATGGATTCCGATGCGACGGAGGACATGGAGTACACGTACCGTCTTCGCTGCAAGGTGGGCGAAGTCTACTCCGGGTACTCCAACGAGATGTCCGGCAACCCCACCGACGAGGAGAGCGCGCCATGATACGGCTTTCGCGTGCTCTTTCGGGCGTCGCCTTGCTGTCGCTGCTCGCGGCCGGGTGCGCCGCCGATCGGGTAGAGGAGCCGCCCGCCCCCGATGCCTGGGGCGAGCCCGCCGCCGCGCCCGACAGGAACCCCGATCCCCGGATCGTCGAGGTCGACCTCGAGGCCAGGGAGGCAGAGAAGACCTACCTGGAGGGCACGACCACCGCGGTCTGGTCCTATAGCGGTACGGTCCCCGGGCCCCTCATCGAGGCGAACGTGGGCGACACGCTGATCGTCCACTTCAAGAACAGCCTGCCGGAAGCGACGACGATCCACTGGCACGGCGTCCGGGTGCCCAACGAGATGGACGGCGTGATGGCCGTGCAGGAGCCGATCGCGCCCGGCGAGACGTTCACGTACCAGTTCACGCTGCGGGACGCGGGGTTTTACTGGTTCCACCCGCACGTGATGGAGCCGGAGCAGATCCAGAAGGGGCTCTTCGGCCTGATCCGCGTGCGCGGACCGAACGAGCCGGAGGCCGATGTCGAGAAGATCGCCGTGCTCGGGGACGTGTCCCTGAACAAGGACGGGACCTTCAACGAAGAGCTCGACGACGACACGATCATGATGGGCCGCGAGGGCAACGTCGTGCTCGTCAACGGCGAGGTGATGCCAGCGCTCGACGTGCAGCCGGGCGGGCTCACGCGTCTCCGGATCGTCAACGTGGCGAACGGGCGCTTCTTCAACCTGGCGCTCCCGGGCCACACGTTCCGTGTCATCGGCACCGACGGCGGGCTGATCCCGAAGCCGTACGACACCGAGAGGCTCCTGGTCTCTCCCGGCGAGCGCTACGACGTGCTGCTGATCGCCGAGGGCGAGCCGGGAACGGAGCTCACCCTGATGAACGAGCCCTACGAGCGCGGGCACCACACCGGACTGGCCGAACCGATGCCGCTCGCCAGGGTGCGGATCGGCAAGGGATCCCGGCTGTCCGGCCGCACGCTCCCCGAGACGGGCCCTGCCATCGAGCGGCTACCGGGCGGGACGGCGGAGAAGACGATCACGTTCGACGAGGGGTATGTCGACGGCAAGCTGACGTTCACGATCGACGGCAAGGCGTATCCGGACGTGCCGCCGATCGGCATCGGGAACGGATCGGTCCATGTCTATGACCTGAAGAACGACGCGGAGATGGATCACCCGTTCCATCTGCACGGCGCCTTTTTCCAGGTCCTGGCCAGGGACGATGTGCCGCTGGCCGACGACGAGCTCGCCAACAAGGACACGGTGGTCCTGCCGCAGCGGTCCACGGTGCGCATCGCGACGCGCTTCGATGAGCCCGGCATGTGGATGTATCACTGCCACATCCTCGAGCACACCGAGCGCGGCATGATGGGCGAGATCCACGTCGAGCCCTGAGGAGCCGGCCGCCTTCGCTTTTGGCCGCGCCGGCGGTGCCCTCGACAGCGCAAGGAGGACGCCGGGCCTAGGCGAGCCTCGTAGAGGCAGCAGGTACGGCCACATCAGACGGGTCGCGGTGACCGAAACGGTCACAGCTGCCCACGGAGCCCGAGGGACACCGCCGGACAACGCGCGCAACGCGCGCGCGTCGCGCAGGCCCTGCGCCTCCCCTTCGCGGGGACAGCGGACGTCACTGGCAACGACGGTGCGGCACGCCCTGTGCTGTGGGCCCCGGCATGAAGTCGCGACTGGTCGCCGCCTTGCTCGCCCTGGCGTCGCTGGGCAGCCCGCAGGCCGCGCAGGCCGAGGAGGCCGGGCTCGCCGCCATCGTCGCCGAGGTGCTCGCCCGGAACCCCTCGCTGCGCGCGGGCGCGCTGCGCCGGCGCGCGTTCCAGGACGAGGCCGCGGCGGCCGGCGCATGGCCGGACCCGACGGCCAGCGTGATGCTCGACCGCGTCCCGATGGGCGAGGAGATGCCCATGATCCGGTACGAGCTCTCGCAGATGATCCCCTGGCCCGGGAAGCTCGAGCTGATGCGCCGGGCGGTGGATCAGCAGGAGAAGAGCGCGGCAGCGGAGGTCGCGGTCCGCCGGCTGGAGCTGCGTCTCGAGGCGAAGCGCGCCTATTTCATGCTGCTGCTGAACGCGAAGCGCCGCGAGGTGATCCGCGCCGGGCGCGGCCTCGCGGTCCAGATCGCCGGCGCGGCGCTCGGGCGCTACGCCGCAGGCCAGACCGGCCACCACGACGTGGCACGCGCGCAGGTGGAGGTCGCGGCGATCGACGTGGAGCTCGTCAACCTGGAGGGCGAGCGCGCCGCTATGGCGGCCATGTTGAATGCGCTCAGGAACCGGCCCGTCGACACGGCGATCGCCGATCCGACCGGCGCGCTCTCCCCGATGCCCTCGGGCGGGCTCGCGGCGCTCGTTGGCCGGGCCGGCGCGGCGCGGCCCGAGCTCAACGGGATGGCGGCGATGCGCGCCGAGGCGCAGGCGATGGCGGCGGTGGCGCGCAAGGAGCCGTATCCGGACCTCATGACGGGCGTGTGGCTCAACCAGAACATCGGCGCTGAGCCGTCGTTCGGCGCGATGATCGGGGGCACGATCCCGCTCTTCGGCGCCGCGAAGCAAGGACACCTCGCTCGCGCCTTCGACGCGCGCGCGGAGGGCGCCGCGGAGGATCAGGCGGAGATGCGGGCGATGATCGCGTCCGAGGTCGCCGGCGCCTGGCACCGGGCGCAGGCCGCGACCCGGCAGGTGGAGCTCCTGCGCGCGGTGGCGCTGCCGAAGGCGCGTGAGAGCTTCGAGGCCGCGATCGCCGGCTACGGCACGGCGGCGGCGGACCTCGTCGCTGTGCTCGATGCGCGGCGCGCCCTCCAGAGCGCGGAGCTCGCCGTCGCCGAGGCCGTGGTGCGCCGCGAGATCGCCCTCGCAGAGCTCGAGCGGGCCGTGGGCGGGCCGCTCGGTGGAGATGGACAATGAAGCGGACTCATTCCCTCTTGCTCGCCGCCTCGGTGGCGCTGCTCGGCTGCAAGGCTCAGTCGCCCGCGACCGACGACGGCCACGCCGCGCACGCGGCCTCGACCGCCGCGCCGGCGCCGGCGCCGAACGATCCCCACGCTGGTCACCGGGCACAGGGGGCCGAGCCCGCCAGAGGCGACGCCCACGCTGGTCATGGGGCCCAGCAGGGGGCCGAGCCCGCCGAAGGCCGTGCCAAGGAGGGGCCGGGCACGCCCATGACCCCGGCGGGCTACGCCCCGGTCTCGCTGGATCCGGCGCGCCTCGGCGGCCTCTCGCTCAGCACGGCCCTGGTCGAGGCGCGGGAGCTCAAGAGACCCCTCCGCACGGTGGGCGTCGTCGCGCTGGACGAGACGCGCTCGGCGCACGTGCACGCGAAGGTCCGGGGCTTCATCGAGCGCGTCGCCGTCGACTTCGTCGGCCGCAAGGTCTCGGCGGGGCAGGTGCTCTGTTCGCTCTACAGCCAGGAGGTCTTCGCGGCGGAGCTGGAGTTCGTCGCGCTGCTCGAGCGCGCCGCGGGAGGTCCCATGCCTGCGGGAGAGTTCGGGGCCGCGGAGCGGCGCGCGCAGGAGCAGCTCCTCGGCGCCGCGCGCCGGCGCCTCTCGCTCTGGGATGTGCCGAAGGCGGAGATCGCGCGGCTCGAGGCGACCCGGCAGCCGCAGCGCACCTTCGCCCTCACCGCGCCCCGCGCCGGGGTGGTCGTGGCGAAGCAGGCCGTGGAGGGCATGTTCGTGGAACCCTCGCTTGAGCTCTACACCCTCTCGGACCTGTCCCGCGTCTGGGTGCTGGCCGACGTGTACGAGCGCGACGTGCCGTATGTTCGCGCCGGGGATCACGCACACCTCACCGTGGAAGGGCGCGAAGGCGCGCTCCACGCGCCCGTCGCGTTCGTCCCACCGACGGTGGACGAGGCGACGCGCACGATGAAGATCCGGTTCGAGCTCGACAACAGCGACGGTTCGCTCCGGCCAGGCGCGTTCGTCTCCGTGACCATGAACCTGGCGCTCGGGGAGGGGCTCTCTGTTCCTGAGAGCGCGGTGATCCGGACCGGCACGCGCGCCATCGCCTTCGTGGTCCAGGGCGGCCGGGCGGAGCCGCGCGAGGTGAAGCTCGGCCCGCTCATCGGCGACCGCTACCGGGTCGACGACGGCCTCTCCGCGGGAGACCAGGTCGCGACAGGGGCGCAGTTCCTCCTCGACTCCGAGAGCCGGCTCCAGGCCTCCAGCGCTCCGAAGGGCGGCCATGTCCACTGAGCCGCCGCGCCCCGAGGGCGCGCCGGCGGCGCCGCTCGGCGTCATCGCGCGCCTGATAGACTTCTCCGCCCGCAAGCGGTTCTTCGTCTTCCTCATCGCCGCGGCGCTCACGGCTCTCGGGCTGTTCAGCGCGCGGCGCTCCCAGCTCGACGCCCTGCCGGATCTCTCCGACACCCAGGTGATCGTGGCGACCGAGTGGATGGGCCGCAGCCCGACGCTCATCGAGGATCAGGTCACCTATCCCGTCGTCACATCGTTCCTGGGCGCGCCCAGCGTGAAGACCGTCCGCGGCTTCACGATGTTCGGGATGAGCTTCGTCTACGTCGTCTTCAAGGACGGGACGGACATCTACTGGGCGCGATCGCGCGTCGTCGAGCAGCTCGCCAAGGTGAAGGACAGCCTGCCCGAGGGCGTCACGCCGCAGATCGGCCCGGACGCGACCAGCGTGGGATGGGTCTACCAGTATGCCCTCGTCGACGAGAGCGGCGCGCACAACCTGCAGGAGCTGCGCTCCTTCCAGGACTGGCACCTTCGCTACTGGCTTCAGGGCCTGGAAGGGGTCGCCGAGGTCGCGAGCGTGGGCGGCTTCGAGAAGGAGTACCAGATCCAGGTCGACCCGGCGCGCATGAAGGCGAGGGGTGTGTCCGTTGGGCAGGTCGCCGCGGCCGTGCGCGGGGCCAACACCGAGGTCGGCGGGCGCGTGATCGAGATGGCGCAGCACGAGTATGTGCTGCGCGGCCGGGGCTACGTGCGCGCGAGGGAGGATCTCGAGGAAGCGGTCGTCGCGACCGACGCGCGCGGCACGCCGATCTGCGTCCGCGACGTGGCCGACGTGACCGTGGGGGGCAACCTTCGCCGCGGCGTGGCCGAGCTCGACGGCCGCGGTGAGGTCGTGGGCGGCATCGTGGTGATGCGCCACGGGGAGAACGCGCTCGACGTCATCGAGCGGGTCAAGAGCAGGCTCGAGGAGGTGAAGGGCTCGCTCCCGGCCGGCGTGAAGGTCGTGCCGGTCTACGACCGGAGCGAGCTCATCGCCGGCTCGGTGAAGACGCTCTCGACCAACCTGGTCCAGATCCTGGGCGTGGTCATCCTGGTCATCTTCGTCTTCCTCTTCCACCTGCGCTCCGCCCTGGTGGCCGCCATCGCGCTCCCGGTGGCGACGGCCGCGACGTTCATCGCCTTTTACGCGCTCGACCTGTCGATCAACATCATGTCGCTCGCCGGGATCATCCTGGCGCTGGGCGACATGGTCGACTCCGCCTGCGTGCTGGTCGAGAACGCGCACCGGAAGATCGAGGCGGCGGAGAGGGAAGGGCGCGAGATCCCCCGCGCGGAGATCGTCATCGGCGCCGCGCGCGAGCTCGGGCCCTCGATGTTCGGGGCGCTGCTCGTGCTCACCGTCGCGTTCTTGCCCGTCTTCACGCTCGAAGGCGAGGAGGGCCGGCTCTTCCGGCCGCTCGCCCTGGCCAAGACCTTCTCGATGGCGTTCGCGTCGCTGTTCGCGGTCACGCTGGTGCCCGCGCTGATGGTGACGTTCCTCCGGGGCCGGATCACGCCGGAGGGGCGGAACCCGATCAACCGCCTCTGCATCGCGGCGTATCGGCCCGTGCTGCGGGCGTGCCTTCGCCGCCGCGGGCTCGTCATCGCGGCCGCGCTCGGGCTCATGGGCGCCACGGTCTACCCGATGTCGCGCCTGGGATCGGAGTTCATGCCGCCGCTCGAGGAGGGCGACCTGCTCTTCATGCCGGTCACGGTGCCGGGCATCCCCATCGCCGAGGCCCGGCGCCTCCTGGCCTGGCAGGACGCGCAGATCCGGACCGTGCCCGAGGTCGAGCGCGTGTTCGGCAAGGCGGGCCGCGCCGAGACAGCGCTCGATCCGGCCCCGCTCTCGATGTTCGAGACCGTCGTCCAGCTCAAGCCCAAGAGCGCTTGGCGGCCGGGCATGACCCAGGAGAAGCTCGTGGCCGAGCTCGAGCAGAAGACGGCGACCCCCGGCGTGCAGGGCGCGTGGACCATGCCCATCAAGGCGCGGATCGACATGCTCGCGACGGGGATCCGGACGCCGATCGGGGTCAAGGTCTTCGGGCCGGATCTCGAGGTCATCAGCAGGATCGACGGCGACCTCGAGCGCGTGCTCAGGGACGTGCCCGGAACGCGGAGCGTCTATGCGGAGCGCGAGCTCGGCGGCTTCTTCCTCGACATCACGCCGGACCGGCAAGCGATCGCCCGGTACGGCCTCAGCGTGCGCGACGTGCTCGACGTGGTGGAGAGCGCGATAGGCGGGATGGATGTCGACACCACCTTCGAGGGGCGCGAGCGCTACCGGGTGAGCGTGCGTTATCCGCGGGAGCTCCGGGACAACATCGAGGCGCTGCGCGACGTGCCGGTCCCGGTCGCCCCGCTGTCGCCGCGCCCGCTGCCGATCGGGAGCGCCCCGGCGCCGATGGGGGGCGCGACGGCCATGAGCCCAGCAGGAGGGATGGCGGCGAGATCCATGGGCGGAGACCCGATGGGAGGTGCGCCCTCGCCGGCCGAGATCGCGGGCCTCGCCGCCGGCGGGGGCGGCGCGATGGGCGGGGGCGCGATGGGCGGGAGCGCCGCCGTGGCGAGGGGTCAGGCCGAGGGGCCGGCGCGCGCGGCGTTCGTCCCGCTCGGGCAGCTCGCCAGGATCGATACGGTCATGGGGCCGCCGATGATCAAGAGCGAGATGGGCTCGCTCACGGGCTGGATCTACATCGACACCTCCACGAGCGACGTCGGCGGTTACGTGGAGTCGGCGAAGGTGGCCGTCGCGCGAGAGGTCGAGCTCCCCGCGGGCTACTATCTCAAGTGGACCGGCCAGTACGAGCTGCTCGAGCGCGTGCGAGAGCGCCTCGCGTACATCCTGCCGCTCACGATCGGCATCGTCTTCGTGATCCTGTATCTGAACTTCAGCGGCGCAGCGCAGACGCTCCTCGTGATGACCGGGGTGCCGTTCGCCGCGGTGGGCGCGATCTGGACGCTCTACGTTGCCGGCTTCAACACCTCGATCGCCGTGTGGGTCGGGATGATCGCGCTCCTCGGCGTCGCCGCCGAGACAGCGAGCGTCATGATCGTCTACCTCGACGAGGCCTGGACCAGCGGGCGTGCAGCCGGCACGCTGGCGAGCGTCGACGACCTCATCCAGGCCTCGCTGGAGGCGGGCGCGAAGCGCGTCCGCCCGCTCCTGATGACGGTGCTCACCAACGTGTTCGGCCTCCTCCCCGTGCTGCTCGACGATGGCGTCGGGGCCGACGTGGCCAAGCGCATCGCCGCGCCCATGTGGGGAGGGCTGGTGTCGCTCACGCTGCTGACGCTCCTGGTGATCCCCGCGATGTACGTGGTGTGGAGGAGCTTCGCGCTCCGCCGGGCCACGCCCGCGGCGCCGCCTGCTGCGGCTCCAGCGCTGGCCGCGGCGGAGGAAGCCGCGCAGGGCTGACCGCGCTGCGTAAGGTCGTTCCGTTCCGTTCCGCGCCGCCCCGCGCGGCGCCCTGGCCGGTCTCAGGGCACGCTCTGGTGCCCCGCGCCGGCTGCCCCGCCCGGCCGCATCTGCGCGACCTGCTGACATGCGGCGGCGCAGCGGCGGCATTCGTCGGCGCAGGCCCTCATCTGCGCGTCACCCGTGAACTTGTCACAGCTCTGGGCGCAGAGCTCGCAGATGCTCGCGCACGCGGCCGTGACCTGGTTGTGTTGCGGCGAGCCGCGCATCAGGAACGTCGCGGTCGTCTCGCAGATCCTGGCGCAGTCCTGCATGAGCTGCATGTGGGATGGCTCCGCGTGCGAGCCTCCCATATAAAGGCAGTACTGGATCGTCTGGACGCAGATCGACTCGCAGCTCTGGGCGTGGCTGGCCGTGTTCACGAAAGCCGTGCTCAGAGTAAATGCCTTGTGAGCCATGTGTCCCCCCCTTATTCAATGATGCTTCTCGATGCTTCGTGAGCTCATCTCGCGCGCGCACAGGATGAGCCCGACTGGCAGGGCGAGAGACTTGTCGAATTCACCAGGTTCGTCATGTCAGAGAGCTCCGCATTCGCGGCTCGGATGGAGGCTGAACCAGCGCCGACGCCGCGCATGCGTCGTGCCATTCTGCTGGCCCATGCGTCTGGGCTGCTCACAGGGCGATGCTTGGAACAGATCTGGGCGGATGGGATTCGAGAGGGGTGATGGGATCGATGTGACCTGCACGGTCACTTTCATTGATCCGAACGACCAGGCTGTCGCCATCCGCGGCCGGTGCGCCGGCGCGGGCCTCCGCCGCATTACGGTCGAGCGCGGATCTCAGCTCGCGTGCCGGAACCGGCGGAGCCGGAGGGAGCTGAGGAGCACCGAGACGCTCGACAGGCTCATGGCCGCGCTCGCCAGGACCGGCGACAGGAGCCAGCCGGTCAGCGGGTAGAGCGCGCCGGCGGCGATCGGGATGCCGACCACGTTGTAGATGAACGCCCAGAAGAGGTTCTGGCGGATGGTCCGCAGCGTCGCGCGCGAGAGCCCGAGCGCCGTGGGCAGGGCGGCGATGCCGCCACGGAGCAGCGCCACGTCGGCCGCAGCGACCGCGATGTCCGTGCCGCTCGCGACCGCGATCCCCACGTGGGCGCCGGCGAGGGCTGGCGCGTCGTTGATGCCGTCGCCGACCATGGCGACGATGCGCCCGCGCTCCCGCTCCTCGCGCACGATGCGCGCCTTGTCCTCGGGGCGGACCTCGGCGAAGACCTCGTCGATCCCGAGCTGCTGCGCCACGGCGCGCGCCGTCGCCTCGCGGTCCCCTGTCACCATGGCGACGCGCACACCGAGCTGGTGCAGCGCGGCGACGGCCTCCTTGGCTTCGGGGGTCAGCAGGTCGGCGACGGCGACCAGACCGGCGAGGCGGCCGTCGACGGCGACGAACGACGGGGTGTTTCCGTGCCGGGCGAGGCCCTGGGCGAGCTCCTCGAGCGGCGTGGCGTCGATCCCGAGCTCGGCGAGGTACCGGGCCGTGCCGATGCGCACTTCCCGGCCGTCGATGCGGGCGACCACGCCGCGTCCGGCGTCGGCGCGGAAGTCCTCGGGCGCGGAGAGCGGGAGGTTGCGGGCGCGCGCGCCCTCGACCAGCGCCTTCGCGACCGGGTGCTCGCTGCCGAGCTCCGCTGATCCGACGAGGCGCAGGAGCTCGTCCTCGGAGACCTCGGCCAGCGCCTTCACGGCCGCGAGCTGCGGGCGTCCCGCCGTGAGCGTGCCCGTCTTGTCGACGAGGACGGTATCGACGCGGCTGGCGGCCTCGAGCGCCGTACCGCCCTTCACGAGCACGCCGAGCTCGGCGCCGCGTCCGGTGCCCACGGCCACGGCGGCAGGTGTCGCGAGGCCCAGAGCGCAAGGGCAGGCGATCACGAGGACGGCGACGAACCGCTCGAGCGCGGCAGCGAACCCCGCCGCGCTCGGATCCATCGCGACCCAGACGACGAACGCGAGCGTGGCGATACCGAGGACCACCGGGACGAAGATGGCGCTCACCGTATCGGCGAGGCGCGCGATCGGCGCCTTCGAGCCCTGCGCCTGCTCGACCGCCTCGACGATGTGGGCGAGCGCGGTGTCGGCGCCGGTCTTCGTGATCCGCACCGTGAGCTGCCCGCTCTGGTTCAGCGTGCCGCCGAACACAGACGCTCCGGTGCTCTTGTCGATGGGGAGGCTCTCGCCCGTGAGCATCGACTCATCGATGGCTGAGGTGCCGGACACGACCTCGCCGTCGCTCGGCATCCGCTCTCCCGGCCGAACGCGGACGATGTCGCCGGGCGAGAGATCCGCGGCCGGGATCTCCTCCTCCACATCGCCGCGCAGGCGCCGCGCCGTCCTGGGCTGGAGCGCGACGAGCCCACGCACCGCGTCGGTGAGGCGCTTGCGGGCGCGTGTCTCGAGGAGCTTGCCGAGCAGGACAAAGCTGATGATGGCCCCGACGGCCTCGAAGTAGACATGCGGCCGCATGCCGTGCTCGGCGTGGGGAAAGAGCTGCGGGGCGACGACGGCGATCGCGGAGTAGACCCACGCGGCGCCGGTGCCGAGGGCCACGAGCGTGTTCATGTCGGCCGCCCGGTGCCGGAGCGCGGCCCAGGCGAGCCGGAAGAACCTGCGGCCGGGGCCGACGACCACCGCGGTCGCGAGGGCGAGCTGGACGAACCGGCCGAGCGTGCCGTCGGCTCCCGGGATGCGGCCGTGCGACATCCCGAGGACGAGCAGCGGGACGGACAGGACAAGCGAGATCACGAAGTCCCGCCAGAGGACGCGCCGCTCGCCGTCGAGGCTCTCCTCGGCGGCGGCTGCTCGATCGGCAGGAGCAACGGTGGGGCTGCCCGGCGCGGCGCTGCTCTCCGGGACGCTGTAGCCCGCGCTCTCGATGGCGGCGACGAGGGTCTTGGTGGACGCGGCGGACGGGTCGAACGTGACGATGGCCGTGCGGGTCACAAGGTTGACCTTCGCGTCGCTGACGCCGGCGATCGCGAGCAAGGCCCGCTCGATGCGCCGGACGCAAGCGGCGCAGGTCATGCCCTCCACAGGCAGATCGATGCGGCAGATGGCGCCCTCGTCGGTGTCCTGCGGGGCGGGAATGGAGACGGATGCGGTCGACATGATCACCTCTTTGTCGACCAGCGCAGACGCAGGGTCACTCCGCGGATTACGGCAAGAGCGCTGGAGCTCACCGCGCAAGCGGCTGCACGGCCGGCATGTCCGGGGCACTGGGGGGGCTTCGCCCAGCTCCCCCGACAAACGCGACGGCTCCTGCGCCGTGTAATGAATCCCGATGGCTGCGTCTTCGGGGGTGAGCGGCCTGTGGGTCGCCGAAAGGAAGACGTCATGAAAGAGACCATGCTTCAGGTGGACGGGATGAGCTGCCCGTCCTGCATCCGCCACATCGACAGCGCGCTTCGCGAGCTCGGCGGCGCCGTGGCCAAGGTCGACGTGCGCCTGCGCGAGGGCACCGTCGTGGTGCAGCACGATCCGACGAGCGCGCCCGTGGACGCCCTCGTCGAGGCCGTGCGCGGGGCCGGGTACGACGTGCGCCCCCGCGCCGCCTGAACGCCTGCAGTGCCCGGGGCTCGTGGCCTGATGAAGGTCAGGTCACGAGCTCCGGCGGGCGCGACTGGTTGAAGGTCCCCGCGCCGCCATCGTCGGTGGAGGGCTGCTGGCCTCGAGCTCGCTGCATCCCTCCGGAGGCTCGGCCACGCGGTGACGCTCCTCGAGGCGGCGCCCTGGCCGCTCGGGCGCCTCGTGCGCGGGGCAGAGCCTTGCGGATCGCGGATCGCCGTCCGCCTCGGGACGACTCAGCGCGTGGGGCGCAACCCCGCCAGCGTGACCGCGACAAGCCGGCGGACGGCAGCCTTGGACGGCAGGCTGCCGGCTGCGGTCAGGGCGTGGAGGCAGTACTGCGCGAGCTCGTCCGGCGCGACATCATCCCGGGAGGCACCGGCCTTCGCGCCCTCCGCGACCAGGTCGCGGATGAAGTCGCGGAGGTGCTGCTGCGCGCGGGCGACGTGTTCACCGCGATGCAAGAGCGCCGAGAGCTCGGTGGTGGGGTGCTCGTGGGCGATGAGCGCGAAGGCCTCGAGCCGACAGTACCATAGACAAAGTGAATTGGCGTGTACAAAGTGTATTGATAAAATTGAGGTCGACCCTGACATCCACGCTCAACCGAGGAGATGCACATGGCTGACCCGCCCCGTTATCCCGACGCCGGCCTGAGGCTGGACGGCGGGTCTACCCCTCCCACGCCGCGCTGGGTGAAGGCGTTCGGGGCCATCGTTGTCGTCCTGGTCGTGCTGTTTGTCGTCCTGCACCTCACCGGCATGAGCCTTGGTGGTCCAGGTAGCCACACGCCGGCCGGTGACGACGGTTTCGATGGGGTCGATAACAGCAAGGGCAGCGGGGTCGCCATCGAACGAGAATGCGCGCTATAGCGAGTCGGACCGTAATGAATGAATCGACGAAGTGCCGCTCAGGCCGCGACGTCGATCTCGTGCGCTGCAGCTTGCCGTCCTTGCGAGGGGGGAAAGTGCCGCACACGTTCGGCGACGACGAACGCGTAGCAGCAGAGGACAACGGAGACGTGATGGTGCCAACCCACGAAGGAGCGGCCTTCGAAGTGATCGAGGCCCAGCTCCCCCTTGAGCTCTTCGTAGACACGTTCCGTTCGCCAACGCTCCTTGGCAACGCGGACGATTTGCTTCTTGCTCATTCTTCGCGGCAGCGTCGTCAGGATAAACTTCGTAGGTTTCGATTCTCCGTCGAGCCATTCCATCATGAGCCATACGGGTTCCTTCGCCGCAGGCGTCAGCCCATCGTCGTGCGCTGTTTTTACGCGTCGAAAGCAGAAACGCGAGGAGAGCTTGCCGCCGGTACCCTCCCGCCAGGTCACGCGTCGAAAGGCTCGCGGGCCGAGTTGCACGCCGAGTTCCTGAACACCGATAGCGACTCCGCGCCGGCGTTCCTGCGTGTCCAGGAGCCACACCTGGGTGGGCCCGTGGATCCCGACGGCATAGTCGAAGCCGAGCAGGCGCACTGCGTCGCGGAACGCATGCGATTCGCCGTAGCCGCTGTCGGCCAGGAGGATGTCTCCGGCAATCCCATCGCGTACGGCCCGCTCCATCATGCCCAGAGCGAGGTCGATTTGGGTTTGAAACTGAAGGTCCTCAGGGATCTTTGTTTTTGTCCGCCGCTCCGGGTCGTCGGTCCAAGTGGTTAGTTCGCGGGTGCCTGGATCAGCCCGGTGCCGATCGCGTCGAGGTCGTTGTCGACGAGCGGGGCCCTCGTGGTGCTCTTGCGCAGCTCCGCCTCCACGGTGCCGGGAATGTTCAACATGCCCGCCTCCCGAAGCTTATGGACCCACAGCGCCGCGACGCCGGCCACGTGCGGCGTTGCCATGCTCGTGCCGCTCATCGTCGCCCAGCCGCCGTCGACCGCTGCCGACACGACGTCGACGCCGGGCGCGACAACGAGTGCGCGTCCGTTCGAGAAATCGGCGATCTTCCACTTGTCTCCGGTCGCGTCTGTCGGGCCGACCGCGCCGACGCCGAACAACTCCGATGCCGGGAGGCCGGCGCCGAGCACGACGCCGGCGGCGCGATCACTCTCGTTTCCGGTCGCCGCCACGAAGACGACATTTTTCGCCTGGGACTCGAGGAACCCGCGCAGCTTTGACACGCCCTTGATGATGTCGTTCTGCAGCTGCATCGCCGCATAGCTGGCGCGCCGCGCGTCCATGCCCCGGTCGATGAGACGCTGGACGTTGCCTGGCAAGTCGTAGCCGAGCGACATCGAGACCACGTCGGCCTTCTGTTCGAAGACCGCCCACAGCATGCCCTTCAGCAGCATCTCGAGCGAGCCGCCGTTCGTGCCGAGGACTTTGCCGACAGCAATCTTCGTCACGCCGGGCGCCACGCCCACACGGATTCCATCCACGGAGGCGCCGCAGATCGTGCCGGCGCAGTGCGTGCCGTGGCCGTCATGATCGGACACGTCCTCGGGGGACGAACCCTCGCCAGTGAAGTCGCGCGAGGTGATGTCCTTGCCCGCGAACGCGGGGTGCGTCCTGTCGATGCCGGTGTCGAGCACCGCGACGCGGACGCCTTGCCCCGTGAAGTTCGTCGCGTGGGCGCCGACGGCGATCAGTCCCTGCGGCATCTTGAGCGTGCCACTCGTCTTCAGCGCGCCGTCGATCGCGGTTGCCTGGAGGGAGGCTTGCGCCGTCGGCCGGACAAG
Organism: Sorangium sp. KYC3313; assembly: GCF_052075895.1. Lineage (NCBI taxonomy): Bacteria > Pseudomonadati > Myxococcota > Polyangiales > Polyangiaceae > Sorangium > Sorangium sp. KYC3313. The sequence goes on along the minus strand of NZ_CP197255.1, from coordinate 11,997,311 downwards.
GGAAAACACCGCGTCGGCGTCGAGCACAGCGGCGTTCTTCGGATCGGCGCGAAGTGATCCGGCGTCGTGCTCCCGTCCGCTCTCAATGGCAATAGAGAGTTGCGTCGCACCGCCGCGGCTGCGATGCCAGGCGGCAGGGCTCGAAAGATCGACCGACTTCTCGATGTTGGCGTTCGCGCGGAGGATCAGGTAGCGGGTGGACATAATTCCTCTGGGGCTTGATGTTGACAATGGCGGGCATCGCCACGCGTTGGGCGTGATGGCACCCGAATGCGACAACCCGAGCTAGCTAGGCTAGGGACTCGGAGGAGAGATAAGACGGCGAAACGCTCACGTGTCTCCGCGAGCGGGTTCACGTCGGCATCCGCGCGGTGCGGCTCCCCTCGCGCCTTGGGGAAGAGCCATTCGCGGCTCGCACCGCGGGGAAGAGCCACTTGCGGCCCGCGCGTCGGTCCCCCCTCGGTGCGTGAGCGCATGAGAACGCCGACGCGCACAATAGACCATGGGGGCTTCATCATTTGTAGCCACGACAATGCTTGTAAGCTGTCTACATCAAGACCGGCGCTCAACGCCCGCGCTCGCACGCGCTCACCTTGTCGGCGATGAAATCGAAATTCTGGTCCACACGGGCATCCACGCCCGTCGTCCTGCAGCTCCGGTCGCCGAGCGAGGTGACGCCGACGAGCAGGGCACCGGCGAACGCGGGGCCGCCAGAATCGATGTTGCAGGTGTTGTGCTCCACGTCCCCGTAGGAGAACCAAGCCTCCTTGATCTCGCCGACCTCCATATCCGCTCTGCGGCGGACTCCGTGGGACCCGGGGTCCGACGGATCGAACAGGCCATAACCCACGAACGCCAGGCTGCTCCGCCTGTACGTCGACTCCGGGAGGACGCTGCTTGGGATGGCCATCGGGGCCACGCCCGGATGCTCGGACAGGCAAAGGATGCCCACATCGTTCGTGGCGTCCTCCACACGGAGCGGCCGGTCCGACGGGAATCGCTTGTTCGCCCACACGTCGCGCACGAGCTTTGGGCGGGTGTCGCTCGTGATCTTGCAGTCGAGCGAGAACGTGAACTGCTTCGCGTCTTCGGTGTCGAGACAGTGCGCGGCGGTGAGCACCGCATGCCGGCTGATCAACGTACCGGAGCAGTGCACCTGGTGATTCCGCAGGATGGCTCCGACAGCGGTCCACTCGCACTGCCGCTCACCACGGACGATCTTCGTGCTGATGTCGATGCCTCGCCTGCCTTGCGAGCGCCGGACCATCGCTGCCCTGGCCTCGATCAGGCCGAACGGCCTTTCCTTGATCTCGGAGAGCGGGACGAACTCTGACGCATCGGCGCCCAGCGGATCGCGCTCGAGGTCGATGTCGTCGCCCTCCGGCGCCTGCGCGCGGAATGCCAGCGTTCGTCCCGATTTCTCGGTGTCCTGCAGGCGCCCCTCCGCGGGAGCGCCCAGCTGCGCGGGCGCCTCGGGCGAGGCTCCGCGCGTCCCGCCCGCGGCGCCGCAACCGACGAGACAGATGGCGTAAAGCAATGGTGTCGCGCGATGGTGCACACTATCCTCCATCAATTGAAGTCGAAGAAGGGCACATAGTAACCGATGCTGAGGCCGACGCGGAGCGCGCCGCCTGGCCTGTCCCCGAGGAGCGTCTTCGAGGTCTGAGCGAAGAGCGTCGGCGCATAGCGGACGTCGAGCGCGAAGACCGCCGGCGTTTGATGACCGAGCGTCAGCCCAGCTTGGAACCCGGCGACCAGCATGGTGTCCCAGCGCGGCGTGTTGATCCCCTCGCTCGTGGAGTACGAGGCGAACTGGCCAATGTCGATAGGATAGGCCATCAGGTGCCACCCGAAGCTCTCGAACCAGCCCCCGTCTACAGCGACGCCGAGCGGGAGCGCGAGCTGCGGTGTCATGTATTGGGGGCCGCCGAGGTGGCCCTTCGCGTCGCGCACCGCCTCGACGCCGGTCGTTAGGAAAGAGGCGTTGACGCCGACGGATACGATGGTGTCCTTATCGCGCCCGCGCCTGTCCGTCATCTGATCGACGAGATCCTCGATGAGCTTCTTGCGCACGTCGTGCAGCTGCTTGTCGGGGGCGCCGCCGCCGCTGTAGGTGGCGGCGAACGCGCCGATCGTCGCGACGACGCGGATCATCACCTTGAACTGGTCCACATCGTCGCCGCTCTCGGTGCGCACGTTCGACACGAGAGCCGCGCATTTCGAGAGCGCCGTCGGGAGATCCTCGTCCACGATCGCGAGCAAGAGGCGCTGTACGTCATCGACGATCGCGCGCGCCCGTTCGTGCTGCTCGCGGGGCTTGTCGTGGAATTCCTTGTCCACGACGGCTTGGGCGAGCCAGCCGACGACCTCCAGCGTCAGGCGCCAGCGGTCGCGCGGGCTGACGCCGGCGCTCGCGGGGCTCACCGCGTCCACGACAATCTGGGCCAAGGCTGCGGCCCGCGTGCGCAAACGGGCGAGCTCACTCGAGCGGGGTTTGAGGCTCTCGAGCTGCTCCTTATAATCTTTGCTTAAGAGCGTCTCGATATCCACGGACAGATCGCAGACGTCGGCGGTCTGCGCCAGGCAGCGCCGCGCCGCCTGAACCGCGATCTTGAATGTGAGCTCGTCCAGCTTGCCGAACGACCAGGTCATCTCGATCGCTTGATCAATGACCAGCTTGGGGTTGGGGAGCGTCGCCTGGATGTGGCCGCCATGAAAGTGGATCTCGAGCGACGTCGTGATCATCTCGACGAGCACCGCCAGTGTCGTGAGCGCGTCGGACCGGTTCCCCGCGGCGATGAGGAACTTGAACGGCGCCTCCGCGACAAAGGTGAGCAGATCCGAGACCAGCGCCGCCTGGAGCGCCTGGCTCTGTGTCGCGATATCGTTGAGCCGGACGGTGTCGAGCAGCGCGCAGGACTTCCGCAAGAGGATCTTCTTGGGCCGCGGGGCCTTGGGATCGATGAGCATGCCCTGCTCGTCGATGTGGCAAAGCGTGTCGTCGATGCGTTTGCGGATAATCTCGAAGCCCTTCGCCCGGGCTCGATCCACCGCGATCTCCGCCAGGATCTGCAGCAGCTCGGCGGCCATCTGCGCAGCCTGCTCGTCGATGCCGCCAGGCAGGGCGCTTCGCAGCGTCACGGTGTTTCGCTTGCTCTCCAGCAGCTTCGTGCGCTGCGGGCATACCCGGAGCGGTCCCGACAGCCCCACGCGGTCGGGATCGCAGTTCTCCTCGTTCTTCGGCGGAGGGGGAGGCGGAGCCGTCGGCTGCGCGAACATGTAGGCCGTCGGCCCGACCTTCTGGCCGTCACAGGTTGCCGCCAGCGTCAACTCCACCGCTCCGTTGAGCGCATCGACGCTGATGTGCGCGGGTTGGACCGCCGTCTCGGACGAGGCGGTCTTCAGCGTTGCTTTCACGTTTTTGCACACGGCCGGCACCTTGACCTGAAGCTCGACGGCTTGCGACAACGGCAACCCGGGCGCAGGCGCCAGCGTCCAGGTGTTCAACGTCGAGTCTCTCTTGAACTCGATGGTCTTTGCGTCGGCCGTCTGCGCCGTCGCGACGCCACCGGCAAGATGACCAGCGCTGGTCAGCGCAATGAACGCCGCGAGTGGGATTCGATACCTGGGTAGAGCGATCATCGTCAAGGCAACCTCCTTCGGGGAGCACGATCTCTCAAGCGAGCACGAGGCTGTTCCGTCCGAACGGCGCGGTGGCGAGCCTGCGCTGCTCCAGCCGCCGTCCGACGACTCGATTGCATTCTACAGCGCGGCTTTTGCCTCCGACGCGAGCCGACGCGAGCCGACGCGAGCCGACGCGAGCCGACGCGAGCCGGGATGTGCTGATTCAGCCGCCCGGCGAAGGCACCCCCTCCGGCGATGCCTTCTTCGGTCCAAGCAGGACCGCAGCCACGAACGTGTATGCAGCGAGCAGCAGCCCCCCCATGACGGGCGTGAACGCGGGGACGACCTGACGAATCACGCCCCCAGTCGCGAACACCCACACGACGAACGAGAACATGGACAGCGTGAGCTGCAATGGGCTTCTGACCTGCTCGATCCGCCACAGGTAAAGCGGCGTTCCCACCAGGAAAAGCGAGAAGAGCAGCCAGAAAATTGGCACGAGCGGCACCTGATTCGCTCCGGCCTGGAGGAGGCCGTCGATCACGAGGAACGTGCCGATGACCTCGCTCGGGATCAGCTTGACGAGCCGCTGCGTGAAGGTGTCCGTCGGAGGAGGCTCGCCGCCCGCCCGCATGGCTGCCGAGCGAGCTCGCATAACGTCGTTGCGTACAATCTCACGTCCCATAAGACCCTCGTATCGTAGAGTGGCTTGTCCAGGCTCGGACGGCCGGTGCTCACAGAATGGAGTACCGGCGGCGGCGCAGGGCCATGTCACCGCCGGGGCCAGGCGCCAGCGTATGCGTGGCGCCCTGGGGCAGCTCGGCACCCGCCGGTGCAATCATGGCATTATCCTCGAGAACACGTCTGTACAGCTCCGCGTCCGCGCGCGCATCCACCGGGGAGCCGTCGACCGCGAGCGCTGCGATGTCGCCGGACCGGGCGAGCGTGATCTCGGCGGCGACGGGCGTCGGGGTATCCAGGGCGTCGCCGACCATCGCGGAGATGCGCGCGCCGCCGTTGCTCGCGTCCGCGATGGATTCGACGTGAAGGAGCCGCCGCCCGAACCGGCGTTCGAGCCGCAGATCGAGCGCGGGCCGCAGCGCCTCGGCGTCGCGGATCCCGAGGACGCGCGCAAGGATGAGCGGGCCTGCGGACCACACGTCGAAATCGCCGTCAGGACCGAGTCGGAGCGCGTGCATCCCGAGAGCGCGGCACGCGCCGACGTGCTCGGCGCTCTCGGTAACGAAGAGGCACGCGTCAAGCCGAGGCGCGACGCCGAGGCGCTCCAGGGCGAGCTCGAAGACGGCGCGATGCGGCTTGCGCACCCCGGCCTGCGTCGACAGCGTGATCCGCTGCTCGGGAGGCTGAAAGTACGGGGCCAACCCGAGATGGCTCAGCATGTCGACGTATTCGTGGAAGAGTCGCTCGATCTCGACGGGCCCGGAGCCCGAGGCTGGCATCGTGAAATCGGAGACGAGCGCCACGGGGAGCCGTTGCCCAGAGCTCGTTCGAAAACCAGAGACCACATCGAGCGCTCTTGCGGCGTCCGGGAGCACGACGCCGCCGTACTCGAGGGTGCCCCCCAAATCCAGCAGGAGGACGCTTGGCGGGAGGATGGTTTGGATATCCATGGCGCGTGCTCCTAGAACACCAATCATGTTGAAACCCGGAGAATTTCACAGGGAGGCGAGGAGGCGGGGAGGAAGAAAAAAAGAATCTCTCCTTCTCGCCGTCTCTCGCTCCCCGCCTCCTCGCCTCCCTGTGAAATTCCTGCTTTTCTCGGGGTTTCAACCCGTTTGTCGCTCTAGACTCCAGAAGGTGGCTCGCCGCAGATCGCGAGCGTCGTTATCAGATCTGGGCGGGTTGCGGGCGGCGCGGGATGCAATCGATGCGGCGCCGATACAAGGTCACCGTGCCCTGCTCATCGACGAGCTCGTGGGTCTTGAACGACGAACGATCGAAGACCGTGAGGGCAGGATCTGCGAAGCCCTTTGGATCGAGACGGCCGCGCCGCAGGAGGTCCTCGAAGAACGCCCGCGCCGCGTCCTCGGGCGAGGCGACCGCGACGTCGTCGACCGACTTCGAAGCCCCAGCGACGCTGAAGCGCCGCTGCGCGGACGGCGCCTGCACGCGGATCGTGGACACCTTGAGGCCGTAACCCGACACGTCGAGATCGTGGGGCACAGGCTGCCCGCCCAGCCCAGCGGCCACGCCGACCGGCGCGTGAGCCGTCGCGACGGTCACGGCGCCCGGGATGGAGAGCAGGCCGTGGCGGACGAGCCCGACCTTGATCGCTTCGGCATACCCTTGGTCCTTCTTCATCGCCGCGCGGAGCAGGTGTGCGCCCACCTGGCTCATGTAGCTGGGAACGATCGGCGAGCTCCGGACGGCTTCGACGAGCAGGGACGCCATGTCCCGGCTCACCTCCAGGAGGTCCTCTTCCTTCTGTCCCGGCCGGCTGGCGAACATCCCCGCGAGCGCGTCGAGGAACGCGGCCGTAAAGACGCGCGAGAACGAGTGCGGCTCCGACGTGAGCATCGTGGCAGGACCGGACGTCGGCAGCTCGTCCGCGGACTGGTAAAAGAACGAATTGGCGGCGTTGCGGAGACAATCGCGGACATCGTTGGGTCCGGGCATGGCAAGCCTCACGGTCGAGGGCATTTCGTCTCGTCCTGCCGCACTTCCGTCGTCGTGGCAGGCGCCTTATCGCCATGGCAACCCGTGTGCCAACGCGAGCGGAGCCGATCAAGCAACCACGCTCGTGGGACTGCGCTCCAACCGAGCTCGCGCGCCGTGAAGACATCATCGATGGGCGCAAATTCGATTCGTCGGGCGACACGCCGAGCCATGTCGATAGGTCGGCCGACGCCAGAGCGGCGGTCGCCGCGGATCTGTCGGCCGACAGATCGCCCGGCATGCCGCCGGCAGATCGGGCGATCTGCCGGCCGACAGATCGCCCGGCATGCCGGCCGACAGATCGGCACCCGCGGGTAGAGAAGAAGCGCCGAACTGCCGGCGCGACACCGGCGTTTTCGCTGTTTGTGAAGCCTTGATGGCCGGAATGTTCTCGCTCGCGCGCGCTCCGACGGGGCCGACGGGCGCGTGGGTCGCGGCGAACGGCGGCGCCCTGGGTGCATTGGACGCGGGGAAGGTGCGACGGTTTCGTCACAACCCTCGCGCGCGAGAGAAGAATGGTACGCCTGGATTTCAGTTGGGTGAATTTGTTTTGAACATGACACACGTTGGTGGGACGCGGTAGCATGGCGCCCCGTGGCAACGGCTGAATTAGGAGACGCCCCCCTCCCCACCGCCATTGGACCGTATCGGATCCGCGGGATCCTGGGGCGCGGTGGGATGGGGGTGGTCTACCACGGCGAGCACGAGCAGACGGGCGCGGCAGCCGCGGTCAAGACGGTCTTCGTGCCCGCCGAGACGTCGCTGGGCAGCATCCGGCGGGAGATCCACGCGCTGACGCGCGTCCGGCACCCGGGCATCGTGAGGATCCTGGGCCAGGGCGTCGCGGGCGGGCTGCCGTGGTACGCGATGGAGCTGCTCCAAGGTCGAACGCTCCAGGACCACATCGTCGAGCTCTGGGAGGGGGTGGAGAGCCAGCGCGCGCCGACGGTGGATTCGGAGCGGACCATTCCGCGAAGCGCGGGGACGCTCTCGGACGGAGGGACGGTGACGTGGAAGCGAAGGGGGACGCCGCCGCTGCTGACGATGCTCTCCTTGATGCGGAAGCTCTGCCGGCCGCTGTCGTTCCTTCACGGCAGCGGGCTCGTGCACCGCGATCTGAAGCCCGCGAACGTGTTCGTCCGCGCGGACAGCACGCCGGTGCTGGTGGACTTCGGCATCTCCACGCACTTCGGCGGCGCGCGCGGGCGCGAGACGCTGGAGCAGGCCGAGTTCGCCGGCACCCCCCGGTACATGGCGCCCGAGCAGATCCTCGGCGAGCCCGTAGACGCGCGGGCAGATCTCTATGCGCTCGGGTGCATTCTCTACCAATGCATCACCGGCGGCCCGCCCTTCCAGGGCGCTCAGCCGGTCCTCTTGTTCCAGCAGCACCTCTATCAACCGCCCCGGCCGCCCTCGCTCCTCGTCGACGGCATCCCCGCGCAGCTCGAGGAGCTCTTGCTGCGGCTCCTCGAGAAGAAGCCGCAGGATCGGTTGGGGCACGCCGACGACCTCGCCGCGATGCTCGGTGAGCTCGGGGCCGAGGACTGGACCGCACCGGACCTGCCCAAGGCCGAGCTCTACATCTATCGGCCCACGTTTTCCGGGCGCAACGAGGCCCTGCGGCGCATCGAGGGGGTGCTCGCGAGCGCCTTCAAGGGCGACGGATCCTGCCTGTTCCTTGGCGGCGAGAGCGGAATCGGCAAGACCCGCCTCGCCATGGAGGCCGCCGCGCTCGCGAGCAAGCGGGGGTTTGGGGTGATCATGAGCGAGTGCGTCGCTGAGTCCGGTGGCGATGGCGCGCTCGGCGGCGCGCCGCTGCACCCCTTCCGCCCTTCGATGCTCGCCGTCGCGGACCGCTGCCGCGAGCACGGCGACGTGGAGTGCGCGTCGTTGCTCGGGGACGGCGCGAAGGTGCTCGCGCTCTACGAGCCTTCGATCCTGGACATCCCCTGGGTGGCGCGGCTACCGGACCCGCCGCCGCTCCCGCCGGAGCAGGCGCGCCAGCGCGTGTTCGACACGCTGGCGCGCGCGATCTATGCGCTCGCCGAGCGCCGGTGCCTGCTCATCGTCATCGACGACCTCCAATGGGCCGACGAGCTGTCGCTCGCGTTTCTGGAGCACCTCGCCAGCAAGGGTTTGGCCGATCGAAAGCTGCTGATCCTGGGGACTTACCGGCTGGAGGAGATCTCAGCCGACCTGGCGCCGATCGTGCGCGCGCCCTGGGCGCAGCACCTCGAGCTCGGCCGCTTGAGCGACGCGAGCGTAGGAGAGATGGTCTCGGGCATGCTCGCGCTGGCCGATCCGCCGCGCGATCTGGTGGAGCTCGTCGCCGGCAGCGCCGAAGGGAACCCGTTCTTCGTGGCCGAGTACCTGCGGGCGGCGATCGGCGAGCGGCTGGTGACGCGCGATCGGACAGGGCGGTGGCGGGTGCACGAGCGTGCCGAGGGGGATCACGGGCCGCCCGCGTCGTTGCCGCTGCCCACGGTGCTGGCGGACCTCATCGATCGCAGGCTGTCGGCGCTCGGGGGGCCGGCGCGGAGGCTGGCGGAGTGGGCGTCGGTGCTGGGGCGGGAGTTCGACGGCGAGCTGCTCGCGGCGGCGTCGGGGCTGGAGGACACGGCGCTGCTCGATGCGCTGGAGACGCTGCGGGTGCGGCAGGTGATCGAGGAGCTCTCGCCCGGGCGGCTGCGCTTCGTGCACGACAAGATCCGGGAGATCGGGTACGAGCGCATCCTGGAGGAGCAGCGCCGCGCGCTGCACGGCCGAGCCGCGGCCGCGATCGAGGCGCGGTCGCCCGGCGCGCCGGAGCTCCACGCGCAGCTCGCGCACCACTTCGCGAGGGCCGAGGTGCACGACAGGGCGAGCGTCCACTTCGCGTGCGCCGGCGATCGGGCCCGCGAGGTGCATGCGAACGGCGAGGCGATCGCGTCCTACCGGAGCGCCCTCACGGAGGCGCAGGCGGCGCGCGCCTCGGGGGCCGCAGGCGCGGGGGTGCCGCTCCATCCCGAAGAGCGCGTGCATGAGGGCCTCGGCGACGTGCTCGCGATCACGGGCCGCCAGGAGGAGGCGCGGGCGGGGTACACCCAGGCGCTCGCGCGGATGCCAGAGGGAGACGGCCTCGCGCGCGCGCGGCTGCACCGCAAGATCGGCAAGACCTGGGAGACGCACCACCGCCACGAGGAGGCGCTGCGGTGCTACGCGCTCGCCGAGGCGGCGCTCGGGGCGGCGCCGCCGGAGGGCGGCGGCGAGGCCGCGGACGCGTGGTGGCACGCGTGGGTGCACGTGCAGATGGATCGGACGTGGGTCCACTACTGGCTGGCGCAGGTCGACGCGCTCGCCGCGCTGGTCGAGCAGGTGCGCCCGCACGTGGAGCGGCGCGGCACGCCGCGGCAGCGCATGCAGTTCTTCCAGGCGGTCATGCACATGGATCTGCGGCGCGATCGCTACGTCGCCTCAGACGAGACCGCGCGCTACGCGCGAGCGTCCATGGCGGCCAGCGAGGAGACGGGCGATCCGAACGAGATCGCCGGGGCGCGCTTCGCGCTCGGCTTCACGCTGCTCTTCCACGGCGATCTCTCGGAGGCGGAGGCGGAGCTCGACGCGGCGCTGCGCGACGCCGAGCGGTTGGGCGACGTGACCCTGCAATCGCGATGCCTCGCCTACCTGATGATGACGCACCGAAGGCGCCGCGCGATCGCCCGGACCCGCGCGCTGGCCGCGCAGACCCTGTCGGTCGCGACCGAGGGCAAGATGATCGATTATGTCGGCGCGGCGCGCGCGAACTTCGGCTGGGTGGTGTTCTGCGAGGGCGATCGGGCGAGCGCAGAGTCGCGCCTGCAGACGGCGCTCGAGACGTGGCGATCCCTCGCCTACGATTACCCGTTCCAGTGGATGGCGCTCCTGCCCCTCATCGCGATCGCGACCGCCGACGGCAGGATCGACGATGCGGTGGCCTACGCACGCGCGGCGCTCGATCCGAAGCAACAGCGCCTCCCCGATGCGGTCGCGCTTCCCCTCCAGGAGGCGGTCGCTGCGGCCCGGGAGGACGATGCGCGGGCGCACCTCGAACGATCGTGCTCGGTCGCTCGCGGGCTCGCTTATTGCTAAGCGCCGGCACGGTACGCCGAATGCATAGGGAAGCGCGAGGAGAGAACCAATGACGAACAACGATCGAAGTGCCCCCTGCTACCTGCACGCCGTCATTCAGGTCAAACCGGGTCGTCTGGAGGAGTTCCGTCGTCTCACGGAAGAGATGCGGACGCTGCTTGGCGAGAAGTTTGGCGTGAGGCTCGCAGCCAGCTTTCAAGCGGCTTCGAGCCCGGACAAGATCGTCAATGTGTGGGCTGTACCCAGCCGCGAGACGCTCGAGCAGCTCAATAAGGCGGCTCCCGACGAACCCCTGATCCAAGCCTATGAGGCGTGCATCGAGCGCGAGGAGGTCGACGCGTTCGTCGCTTTCCGTCACGACGCGCCCGGCGCCGTGGAACCTCCCGCGCCTCCGGCGGCGGCCGCGCCGAACACGGCCAACACGCGATCCACGCCGATTACGCCGATCGAGCTCACTCCCCAAATCGCGCGCGCGATCATGGGAACTGACAGGCGCAGTATATCGTCGGATAGCGATCAAACCATCCTGATCGCAGGCGACGACGGCCAGATTCACCAGCTCCTCAGGGAGGAATGGTCGGCCACGCAGACGCTTGCGGGAGATGCGAAGGATTGGGTTGAGCAGAACATGCTTCGCAACGGGGTCACGCTGGCGAACCTGCCGGTCGATGTGCTCGATCCGTTCTTCGCTTGCTACTTGCTCAACCTGGCGATGATCAGGGAGCCGCCGGCGCAGGCAGAGCGCAAAGCCAGGCGCAAGCCATGAGCGAGCCCGTGGCGCAGCAGCCCGCGGCAGCAGGCCAAGCTGCCTTCGCATTCAAGCAGTTCCGGGACGGGACCCATCGCCTTGTGCCGCCCGCTGAGACGGTCGAGCGGCTGCGTCCCCTGCTGCCCGCGCTCGGGATCACGCGCGTCGCCAACGTTACGGGGCTGGACATCCTCGGAATCCCCGTCGTCATGGTCTGCCGCCCAAACGCGCGCTCGCTCTCGGTTTCCCAGGGCAAAGGCGTCGATCTCGCCGCAGCCAAGGCCTCCGGGATCATGGAGGCCACGGAGCTCTACCACGCCGAGCGCATCACCTCCCCGCTGAAGCTCGGCTCCCTCGAGGAGCTGCGCTTCACGCATCGGTTGGCGAACGTCAGGCTCCTACCGCAGCGCGCCTTCAGCACGTTCCACCCGAGCGCCCCGCTGCTTTGGATCGAGGCGCTCGACTGGATGCGCAGCGAGCCGCTCTGGGTCCCCTTCGAGCTCGTGCACACGAACTACACGCTGCCGCTCCCCACGGGCAGCGGCGCGTTTCTGACGAGCTCCACCGGCCTCGCCTCGGGCAATCATCCGCTCGAGGCCGTCAGCCACGGCATCTGCGAGGCGGTGGAGCGCGACGCGGGGACGCTCTGGAGCCTGCTGGACGCGGGCTCGCGCCGCGCCACACGGCTCGACCTCGCCACGGTGGACGACGTGGGCTGCAGAACGCTGCTGGACCGCTGCGAGCGCGCGGGGCTCGACGTGGCGGCGTGGGACATCCGCTCGGACATCGACATCGCGGCGTTCCGCTGCATGATCGCGGAGCGCTCGCCGGGCGGCCTGAGCTCGCTCTACCCAGCGGCGGGGATGGGCTGCCACCCCGCGCGCGAGGTGGCGCTGTCGCGCGCGCTGACCGAGGCCGTCCAGAGCCGCATGACGATGATCAGCGGGTCGCGCGACGATATGAGTCGCGCCGACTACGAGCGGCGGCTGGACCCCGATCTGCATCGCCGGGTCCTGCAAGATATGCGTGATGGAGCGCCGGGCCGGCGTTTTCGCGACGTGCCCACGCGCGAGATCACGACCTTCGAGGAGGACATCCGCTGGGAGCTCGAGCAACTGCGCACCGCCGGCATCGATCAGGTCGCCGTGGTCGATCTCACGAAGGCGGAGATCGGAATTCCGGTGGTGCGTGTCGTCATCCCGGGGCTGGAGACGATCGGCGGGCTGCCAGGCTACGTCCCCGGAGCGCGCGCGCGCGCACGCTGGACCGCGCGGGAGGGCAAACGATGAAGATCTACGTGTTCACGGGGCCGACGCTCGCTCCCAGCGAGGCCCGCGCGTACCTCGATGCAACGTACCTGCCGCCCGCTGCGCAGGGCGACGTCTATTCTGCGACGCTCGATCGGCCCGTCGCGATCGGGATCATCGACGGGTACTTCGAGCGGGTGCCGGCCGTCTGGCACAAGGAGGTCCTCTGGGCCATGTCGCAGGGGATCCACGTGCTCGGAAGCGCGAGCATGGGCGCTCTGCGGGCCGCGGAGCTGACCGCGTTCGGGATGGAGGGGGTCGGCGCGATTTACGAGGCCTTCGCGCGGGGCGAGCTCGAGGACGACGACGAGGTCGCGGTGGCGCACCGTCCTTCGGACGACGGATACAAGGCATGCTCCGAGGCGATGGTGAACGTTCGAAGCACGCTCCGCGCGGCGGCGGCAGCTGGAGCCGTCGACGAGGGGACGCGCGACGCGCTGGAGCGCATCGCGAAGCGGCTGTTCTACGCCGAGCGGACGTGGCCGCTGCTGCTCGAAGCGGGCCGCGCGGAAGGGTTGGCGCGAGAGACGCTCGAAGCGCTGCGCGCGTTCCTGCCGCGCGGGCGCGTCGACCAGAAGCGCCTCGATGCGATCGCGATGCTGGAGCAGATGAGCGCCCGGTTCGCGGGGGCGGTGAAGCCGAAGGCGGTGCGCTACCGCTTTCAGCATACGAACGCCTGGGAGCACGCGCGTCGCGCCGCCGAGCGCCGCTCGGCGGACGCGACCGCGACCGACTCCGCCGGCGCTCCCGTGCCTGACGAGGCGCTCGTCGAGGAGCTGCGCCTCGCTGGGACCGGTACATATCAATCCTTCGCAGCCCGCGCGTCCGGCAAGCAGCGGCTCCTTGCGGCGCACGGCGCATCGAGCGCTGGTCTCGCCGAGGCGGCTCTGCCGGAGCAGGAGCTGCTTCGCTGGTACTTCGAGGAGCAGCTCGGGCAGCCCGTGCCCGACGACTTGGCGGCGTACGCGCATCGGGTCGGCTTCGACGACGTGAACGCCCTGCGGCGCGCCCTCGCGCTAGAGCTCTTGTACGTGCAGTGGACAGGGCGCGGTCCGCGGGCCGATCGAGGCGCCTGAGCGGTTCCCCTCGCTCGCCGCACGCGCGGACCGAGCGGGCACCGCGGACTCGCCCGCGCCTACGCTAGGGCCGCGTGATAAACGCCTCGATCGCGGCCTGCAGATCGATGCCCGACGGCCGGCCCAACCCGGTGCATGCGTTCCAGCCTGGCCCCGCATCGTATCGATTGACGCCGTTGCGACGGATGTTATTGCCTTTGAGGATCGGTCGCATGGCCTTTCGCACCGCGGGATCGTAGAGCAATGCACCGAGGCCGGGGATCCCGGAGATCCCGTGCTTCGAAGCCAATCCTTGATAGATACGCGCCATTAGCCCTGCGAGCAGCGGGGCAGCGGCGCTGGTGCCGAACGAGTGTGCGTTGGCGGAGCCCAACCACAGCCATACGCCGGAGGCGAACGCCGCGTTCGCCGCGATGTCGGGCACACCTCGCCCCGGCTCGGCGATGCCGGCGGCCTCGGCGACCCCGGCGATCTCGGCGAGCTCGCGCTGCCACGGCGGCTGCTCGACGAATCGGCTGAATCCACCGCAGCTCGCCATCTGTCGTCCCAGGACGAGCTCATTCCAGACCACTTCGTCCTGGAATCCACTCGCGGTCCATCCATTGATCGCGGTGCCGCCGCACGTGACAACCAAGTCGTGGCTCGCGGGGAAGGTCGGTTCGAGGCGATCGTGCACGAACCTGCTGGGCGTCGAGCCTCCGTCGCCGGAGGCGCAGAGTACGGTCACCCCCTTCTTGGCGATGGCGTAGTCGAGCGCATGGTTCAACCCCGGAACTTGCCCTTGTGGCACGCCCCAGTTCTCCCACCCGTCACGCTCCGCGGCGCCCCACGTGATGACGAGAATGGAGACGCCATCGTCGGCTGCTCGGATGACGGCATCGCGCAGCCCTACGCGGTTGGCGAGCGTTCTGTACACGCGCATTTCAGCGCCGTTCGCCACGGAACCGCAGATCGCGAGATCGAGCAGGATCTCCATGGTGAACAAATTCCGCTTGCTTGGATCTGATATCTTGCCGGCGCGGACGGGAGCAGCCGAAGTCCGTCCAGTGCCCGCCTTTCCGTGCAGCGGCGGTCCGCCGGTGCCGAGCTCGAAGGCAAGAACGATCTCCCTGATCTCCTCCAGAGGAGCTGGTGAATTCTTTGCTAGACCCAGCTCGGTGAGCTGAATGTTCGGTCGCTTCAAGCTCAGGGCGTCGAAGTACGTACCGAGCACGTCCTCCGGCAGGCCTCCGTCGGGCAAGATGAACCCCACCTTCACGCCGGAGCCGTCGAGGTTCGGTGGGAAATTGTAGAGCGCCGCCAGGTCCAGCACGGTGAAAGGTTTGCCGTCGGGGCGCGAGGCGGGCTTGGGCTCGTGATTGGTCGAGGCGCGCGCGCGCGCGCCTTCATCGAACAGGAACGCGCTGATCAAGCCGTCGGATGGACCCTCCTCGTCGCACATGACCGCGGTCACGTAGGTCGCGAGCGCCTCCGGCATTCGCGCGTTGTCCAGCGTCACTGGAACGACGATGCGGCGACCCTCGCCATCGACCCGCTTGAAGTCGACGCCCATGTGCCGTCGAAGCTGTCGTGCGGTGCCGGTCAGAACCACCTCGCCGGGTACACGCCGCTCCCGCACGACCTTCAGGTCGTGCTGCTCAGCGAACTGCCGAACCGTCGCGAAGACCTGGTCGTTGGCGCCGTGCAGCTCGTCGACGAGCGCCTCGTGGCGCGCGAGCGGCTTCGCCGCGATCGTCTCGACGAGCGTTCGCCTCTTCTTCACGCGCTCGTCGGGTTGGAGGCAACTGAGGCCTACGGTGATCGTCATCGGCTCGTCGTCGTTCACGGAGCCACGGTCTTTCCACGGATTGTCGCTCATGATGTCGCTCCCTCCTCATATGCAGACCGATCTGCTCGGCGCCGCGAGGTGCGTGCTGGCTGATGCATCGCGGATCCAGCGCGGCGGTGGCGGTGGCGGTGTACGTTGAAGCAATCGCGATGCCAGGGCGGAGGGCCTCGGGCGATGTCCGTGGGGTCGAGGTACGGGCTCGGAGGGAGGTGCATTGTTCGATGGACAGCGCGGCGCCGCGGAGCGATAGGGGGCGATGACAGGGTTCCCATGCTCTCGGACTCGACCCTCGAACCTGCCGATCCCTCCCGGAGGGGGCTCGGTCCTGTGCTCGTCCCAGCGCTGACGATCCTGGGACATCCGAACCTCGAGCGCGTCGGCGAGCGAGCGTTGCTGCTCGAGATGGCCACGGCGCACGAGGCGCAGCTCTCGCGGATGGAGCCAGTGTTCGCGATGCCGGGCCGGGCGCCCAGCGCGCTCAAGGACAGGCACGTGAGCCGGACGCCTCTTCGGCTGCGCGACGCGGGGGGCGGTGGGATCCGCCTTTGCATGGGGGAGAGCACGACGCACCTCGTCGTGGACGGCGAGGTGCTCGAGGGCGAGCGAGAGCTTTCGCCGGCGGAGATCGCGCGGGGTGTGGTGCTGGAGCTGTCGGAGCGCGTGGTGCTTACGCTCCACATCGCGATGGTAGCGCCACCGGCGGGCGACGGTGGCGACAACCTTGGGCTGTCGGTCGACACCCAGGCACCGCCGCTCTCTGGGCGGGGGCCGGCGGGCGACGGCGGCGACGACCTTGGGCTGGTCGGGCAATGCGCGGCGCTGGACCGCGTGCGGCGGGAGATCCGCGCGATCGCCAAGGGCGACATGCCGGTGCTGATCCTGGGGGAGACCGGGACGGGCAAGGAGCTGGTCGCGCAGGCGATTCATCGGTTGAGCGCGCGGCGGGCGGAGCCGTTCTTGGCGGTGAACATGGCCAGCCTGTCGCCGTCGCTGGCGAGCGCCGAGCTGTTTGGGATCAAGAAGGGCGCGTTCACGGGCGCGGTGGAAGACCGGCGCGGGTATTTCGGCGAGGCGCGGAACGGCACGCTGTTCCTCGACGAGATCGGCGACACGCCGCCGGACGTGCAGGTGATGCTCCTGCGTGCGCTGGAGACGGGCGAGATCCAGGCAGTCGGGAGCCGGACGGTCGAGCGGCCCCACGTGCGCGTGCTCAGCGCGACGGACGCGAATCTTCAGGCGCGCATCGCCTCGGGCGCGTTTCGTGCGCCGCTCTTGCATCGACTGGCGGGCTTCGAGATCTCGCTGCCGCCGTTGCGCGCGCGGCGGGAGGACATCGGTTGCCTGTTCGTGCACTTCCTCCGCGACGAGCTCATGCGGGTCGGCCAACCCGACGCCTGGCGCGCTTCCGGGCCGGACGGTCGCGGCTTCGTGCCCGCTTCGCTCATCGCGCAGCTCGCCCGGTACGACTGGCCCGGCAACGTCCGGCAGCTGCGCAACGTCGTGCGCCAGCTCGTCGTGAGCAGCCGCGGGGCGCTCGAGCTGCGCGCTGGTCCGCACCTCGACGAGCTGCTCGGGCGCGGCGCCGGGGTACAGCGGGCTGGAGCGACACCGCGCCTGGCGATACCGGCACAGCCCGACCGGGTACGGCGCAGCCCGAAGGACGTGACCGAGGACGAGCTCGTGGCCACGCTGCGCGCATGCCGCTGGGACCTCAAGGCCGCGGCCTACCGGTTGGGCGTCGCCAGGAGCTCGCTCTATGAGCTCCTCAACCGCTGCACCCGCGTGCGCCGAGCGGTCGACCTCACCCACGCCGAGATCGCGCACGCCTACCGAGACTGCGGCGGGGACATCGACGCCATGGTGGAGCGCCTCGAGGTCTCGCGGAAATCCCTCTCGCGGCGCATCCGGGAGCTCAAGGTCCCGGTGCGCGTCGCGCAGAGGTAAAAGAAGCCGGATTGCTGGCTCTTCGGTGAAGTGGGGCCGAATGATCTGACGGATATGGGCTGAGCCCACCATGCGCACATGATGATGTTGTGCTCTCCGTGAGAGATTGATCACGAGAACGGGAACGAGACGCGTATTACAGTGCAGCGACGTACAGCGGATCGTCCCTTTTTTTTTGGAAATTTGACGCCCCTGATCGGAGTGCGTCCTAGATCTTCTGGCGAAGCCAGCGCGTGAAGGGCCCGAGGAAGGTCTGTTTCCAGTGGACGTTGAAGTACACGTCCGCTTCGCCGAGCTCGGGGTTGTGATCGATGGTGACGGACGCGGCGCGATCGAAGAGGCCGGCGGTGTCGAACATGGCGGGGCCGAAGCCGGTGCCCTCGACGTAGATGAGCACGTCGCCGCGGAAGGCGGAGAGGTTCGACGTGTGGCTCGCGTCGCGCCCCGAGAGCCCGCACGCGAGATCGCGGACGGCGGCGAGGGAGCCGTAATTGTCGAAGAGGGGGCCTACGAGCTCGAGCCGGGACTGGTCGCTATAGACGAGGCTCTGGGTCTCGAAATCGGCGACGGCGCGGACGAAGGAGGGCGTCGGCGCGAGCGCGCCCGGAGGGGGTGGGGCGCCGAAGACGAGCAGCATGGCGAGCTGGTTGGTCGTGCCCGGGGGGAAGATGGGCAGAGGAAACATGCCCTGAGGCTCGGCGGCGGCGCCGCGCAACGCGAGCCCGAGGACGGCGATGCTGGGATCGTAGGTCGAGCCCGCGGCGAGCGCCCCCTCGAGGTTGCTGCAGATCGCGCCGTTGTGCGCGGCGATCTCCGGATCTTCGGTGTAGAAGGTGCCCTCGTAGAGAAACACGCCCGAGAAGGCGCGGGGCGCGCGATTGACGAGCGCCATGGCCGTGTTGGCGCCCGCGGAGAATCCCCCGATGACGGGCCGCGCGCCGGGGTTCTGCGAGCGCACGAGGGCGAGCGCGAAGAGCCCGTCGTTCGAGAGGGTGTCGAAGCCCCAGTCGGCCATCACGCTGCAATCGGCCGCGCCGGACTCGCACGCGCCGGGCGGGAGCTCCGTCCTCCGCTGGTCGACGAGCCAGACGTCGTGGCCGGCCATGGCGAGCTCGCCCGCGGCCGACTTCGCGTACCTCCCGGTCTCGCTGATCTCGTAGAACTCGCCCGGAAACGTGAAGGGGCTGAAGAGGATCACGGGCTCGCTGCAGCCGCGGCCGGCCCCGCGCTTGCTCACGTGGATGATCGAGAATCGATCGAGGGGGCTGTCCCCGGCGTCCACTTCGTAGACCACCCTCTCGAGCGATGGATGCGGTCGCGTGACCTCGACCGAGGCGATGTCGTACGCGCCGAAGGCGCTGCCCGCGAGAAATCCCAACCATCCCAGCATAGGCGCTTCCCTCCATGGGAACGAGGTGAGCACCACGATGTTCACCGTGGTGCTTCGAGCGGCGCTCGCTGCTCGAAGCATCCATCTTCCGCTCGCGCGCGCCCGGACGCTTGGTTGAAATTGACGAAAACGTGCGGCGTTGCCGCGTGTCGATGCTGGTGAGGTGTGGTGACGTGTGCGATGTGCTCGGCGGATTCATGGAGGCCGCTGGCCCGGCTTCGGCCCGAGGCGCTACCTGCCCGACGGGTGACGGCGAATTCGCGCCTGACCGAGCCACCGTCGCCGGCCTCCGAGAGGAGCCAGCGCGAGGCGCTTGACCCATATAGTATACCCCCCTATTCTATGGGCGTGCACACGGTCGAGAACAAGAAGAAGCTCATCGCGCGCGTCCGGCGGATCCGCGGGCAGCTCGAGGCGGTCGAGCGGGCCCTCGAGGGCGAAGCGGGTTGTTCGGAGGTCCTGCAGACGGTGACCTCGGCGCGTGGCGCGCTGAACGGCCTCGTGGGCGAGCTCATCGAAGCTCACATCCGTACGCACGTCATCGACGGGGAGCGTGCGACGGCACCCCAGCGGGAGGCCGCGGAGGAGCTGGTTCAGATCGTCCGCGCCTATGTGAAGTGAAGGAAGCAACGATGAGCGACTCCACGGGATCCGATCGGCTCGCCCAGCTTCGACACGCCCACGACCACGGCGCCGCCGCGCCTTCGCACGAAGCCAGGACCCGGTGGGTCGTTGCGCTGACCTTCGCCATGATGGCGGCGGAGCTCGTGGTCGGCCATGCGACGAACTCGCTCGCGCTCACGGCGGACGGGTGGCACATGGCCACGCATGCGGGCGCGCTCGGCATGGCGGCCTTCGCGTACTGGTTCGCGCGCAAGCAGTCCGGGTCGAGCGCGTTCTCCTTCGGCACGGGCAAGGTGCACGCCCTCGCCGGGTACACGAGCGCGGTCGTGCTCGCGCTCGTCGCGCTCCTCATGGTCGTCGAGTCGCTGCGCCGCTTCCTCCATCCCGAGTCGATCGCCTTCTCCGAGGCGCTTCCCGTCGCCGTCGTTGGTCTCGCGGTCAACCTCGTCAGCGTGCGGCTCCTCCACGCCGACGAGCACCATCACGAGGCGCACGACGACCATCCCGACCACGATCACCAGGACCATGGCCATCACGATCACGACGACGAGCACGCCCGTGGCCACGACCACCACGGGCACGACCACAACCTGCGTGCGGCGTACTTCCACGTCCTCGCGGACGCGCTGACCAGCGTGCTCGCGATCCTCGCCCTCCTCGGCGGGCGCTACCTTGGCTGGACGTTCCTCGACGCCGCGATGGGCATCGTCGGCGGGCTCGTCATCGCGAAGTGGAGCTACGGACTCTGCCGGCAGGCGGCCAGGCAGCTGCTCGACGTCGTCCCTTCCGAGCCCCTTGCTCAGCGCATCCGCGATCGCATCGAGTCTACCTTCGCCGGAGCGAGCGTCGTCGATCTCCACCTGTGGGACATCGGTCCCGGCGCGCGCGCCTGCATCGTTTCGGTCGCGGTGCCGAGCCCCCTGGCGCCTTCCGCCTACCGTGACGCGCTCGTCCCGATCGCGAGCCTCCAGCACGTCACGGTCGAGGTTCACCCGCTCGCTGCCGGTGACGCGCGGAGGGGCTCGTGAATTTCAGCGCGATCTTGCTCCTCGCGCTCGGGCTCGCGATGGACGCGACCGCTGTCGCGGCGGCACGAGGGCTGTCTGTTCCGGCGATTCGAGCGCGCCATGTCCTGCTCGTCGCGGGGTTCTTCGGCGGCGCTCAGGCCCTGATGCCCGTCATCGGCTGGCTGCTCGGAGCGCGGATCGGCCCGCGCGTGCAAGCGTGGGACCACTGGATCGCGTTCGTGCTGCTCGCGTTCATCGGCGGAAAGATGCTCTGGGAAGCCCGCGGCGACGGCGGCGACGACGGCGGCGAGGGCGAGACCACGGTCGATCCCTTCGCGTTGAGCTCGATGTTCGTGTTGGCGATCGCCACGAGCATCGACGCCCTCGCCGTGGGCATCACGCTGCCGATGCTGAACGCCCCGTTCGCGATCTCCGTCGTGACGATTGGCGTCGTCACGGCGCTGCTCAGCGCAGCGGGGCTCTTCGCGGGACGGCGGTTCGGGGCGATGCTCGGCAAGCGTCTCGACGTGGCTGGAGGGGTCGTTCTCATCGGCCTCGGGTTCAAGATCCTCCTCGAACACCTTGTGACGTCGTAGGCGTGTCCCCGCGGACCGCGCCCGCCGGCTTCCGAGTGCGCAGGGCCGAGGCGAGCTCGAGGTGCGCCGCAGCGCTCGCTCAGATCGACAGCGCGATCGGCGAGCGCGGCCGCGCGCTGGCCGCCGCGTCGCTGCGCGGCGCGCCCCAGCCGCCGCCCGGCGCCTCGGCGGCCTCGCTGACGCCGAACGCGCGCTGCACGAAGCACGAGCCCCGCGCATAGGCGAGCAGGTCGCTCGGCCGGACGGCGGGCATGCCACGGTGCAGCCGCCGTACGAGCAGCAGCGTGTAGAGGTCCATGTAACGCTCGACCATGCGGGCAGCGGAGTAGCGCTGGAGCGTGACCTTCCGGCCGTATCGCCCCATGCGCGCGGCGAGCGCGGGGTCGTCGCGGAGCTCCGTCAGCCTGGCCGCGAGCGCCTCGGCGTCCCCGGAAGGCACGAGGAAGCCCGTGTACCCATCGGTGAGGGCCGTTGGCACGCCGCCCACCGCGGTCGCGACGACGGGGAGCCCGGCCGCCATCGCCTCGAGGACGGCGAGCGGTAGGCCCTCGGAGATGGAGGAGACGGCGAACACGTCGAGCGCGGCGAGCATCTGGGGCATGCGGTGCCGCCTGCTGACGAACAGCGCGCGCCCGGACAGGCCGAGCTCGTGTGCGAGCGCGATGAGCCGCGCGCGCTCCGGGCCATCTCCGACGAGGAGCAGCCGCCCGCCCTCCGGCAGCGCCTGCGCGGCCGCGCGCAGGAGCAATGCGTTATTGTTCACGGCAGAGAGGCGCGCCACGCTCCCGAGCACCCAGGCCTGCTGCGAGATGCCGAGCTCGGCCCGGACACGGGCCCGGGCCACCGGATCGGGCGCGAACCGCGACAGGTCGACGCCGCTGGCGATGACGTGCAGCTTCTCGGCGCTGACCTGTCCCTGGCTGACCAGGGCCTCGGCGGTCGGCCGCGAGACCGCGACGTGGGCGTCGACGAACGCGGCGGCGGCGCTGCGCAGCCATCGCCGGCCTTGCAGGTCCTCCGAGGCGCCGTGCTTCGTGTGGACGACCGGGACGCGGTGGAGCCAGCCCGCGGGCGCCGCGTAGACGAGCGGCAGCTGGTTGTGTGCATGGACGAGCGAGGCCCCTCTCGCCCTGAAGAGCGCGACGAGCCGGGCGGTCATGCTCACGTCAAAGCCGCGGCGCTTCGGCAGGAGCTGCACCTCGACGCCGCGCCGCCGCAGGTGCTCCGCAAGCGGGCCGTCCGGCTCATCGGCGACGGCGATCACGGTCACGTCGTGGCCCGCAGCGCGCTGGAGCGCCGCCAGATCGACGACCACCCGCTCGGCGTCGCCGGCCTTCAAGCTGCTCACCACATGCGCGATCGCGAGCTTCCATGGAAGCCCCGCCCGGCCCTGGTCGCGGCCTCCCACGCCGTAAATATCACGAACATCCATGTCTCCCCCCTCGGACGAATGGAACAGTGTCGACGCGCGCTGCTCGTCCAGCGTGGCTGCGCTGCCTGGCTTCTCAAGGCGTGATCTGGCTTCTCCGATCGGCGGAGCGGCGCTCCGCTCCCTGGCCGATGCAGCAAAGCGATGATGGACGAGCGTCCTGGGCTTGAGAAGCGCAAGCGCCGCAGCACGCCGCGGCCGATGCGCGGCGGACGGTAGGAAAGTTGATTGGTGTGGAATATAGGCCGAACCCGAAATGTGGCAATAGAAAACGGTGATGAATGGTAAGACCGCGGTGCGCGAGGATTGCTGTCCAGGCCGGGCCGCGCGCCGTGCGCTCGCTCCGGCTGGACGGGATCCGTCCGCGACTTCCAGCCTTGGCGCGCATGTCGGGTCTCTTCCGCGGCCGCATACGGCTTTGCCCCGCGGAACCAGCGCCTCAGCGACGGAGAGGCATTGTCGCGTGACGCGTGACGTGTCAGCGGCAGAAGAGGAACCTGCAGTTCCCGGATGCGCACTGGTTGTCCTTCGTGCACGCCGCTCCCCGGCCGCGCTTGTCCACGCACTCGCCCTCGTTGGTGCCCCACCCGCAGAACTGGCCCGCCGCGCAGTGCGCGTCGGAGCGGCAGAGGCACGTCTGGGTGAGATCGCCGCAGCGGTTGCTGGGGCACTCCTCGTTCACGCGGCAGCCCTGGCCGATGGTCTTCGAGCCGGGCGTGTAACAGAAGCCCGCGCCGGCGATCAGCCCGCCACAGCGGCCGGAGGCGCACTCGCTGTCGCGCGTACACAGCTGATGCTCGGCCTTCTTCGGCTCGCAGGCGTTGTCGCCGCCGACACCAGGCGTCTTCCGCGCGCAGCGGAGGCCGTCGCCGCAATCGGCGTCGTCGTTGCAGACGCAGCGGCCCGGGATCGCGTTGCAGGCGACGGCCGTGCACTGGCCGCTCTCGCACTCCTCGTCGAACCGGCAGCTCCCGCCCAGCACCTGAAATCCAGGGCAGTAGGCCGCGCCGCACTTCGTGGGATAGGCAGATTCCCGCTCCTCCGCGGGCGCGAAGGGCGCGATGCCGCTCTCGTCGAGATCGGTGGCGGGATCGGCCATCCCGGCCCGCGGCCCCTGGGCGCGCTCCCACATGCGGAGGAAGGACTCTGTCGAGGACCTCAGGCCGGTCGTGTCCACGCCCAGGCGATCCAGGTCGGCCAGGAGGTCGGGCAGCATCCCCTCGTGGGCCAGGCCCTTCTCGTCGAACTCCGTCCCCAGGGGGCCGGGCCCCTGCTCGCGCTGCTCCCAGGCCTGGCAATCGGCCTCTGCCTGGAACGCCGCCGAGCAGGCGCCGTCCTCGCCGAAGCGCGGCCGGGTCTGCTGGATGAAGCCGTTGAGATCTGCCCCGAAGGCCATGGGGACCTTCAGGCCGAGCCGCCCGTACTCGTAAGCCTGCGCGAAGGAGCGCGACGAGCCCTGACAGCTGTTCTCGACGGAGCTGCGGCTGTACTGCCGGGTCTCGTCGTGCGCGGTGCGCAGGCCGAAGATGCCGCCGGTCTGCCGGAGCATCCGGATCACCCGCGCCGGCGTGGACTTCTCTTTTTCCGCCACCGCCCTGGCCATGATCTCCCGGAAGTGACCGTGGGAGATGTAGATCGGATAATAGTCGCGCGCCCGCGCCAGCTCGAACACCCGATCCACGCCGCGCTCCGAGAGGTGCGCGACGTCGAGCAGCATCCCCCGGTCCATCATCTCGCCGACGAGCGCTTCGCCGAGGGGCGTCAGCCCGCGCACGTTGCGGCAGCTCGCGTCGACATCCATGCCCAGCGTGATCCCCGCGAGGGTGGCGCCGCAGTCGGTGTCGATGAAGCAGTTCTCGGTGTACTGCGCGAGCTGGAAGATCGGGTTGTGCAGCGCCGCCCCGCCAAAGGCGTTGTCGGTCTGGTGCACCGGCTGGAGCGTCCGGACCCCGAGGGCGTGGTACCTGGCGAGCTGCGCGCGCATCTTCGCCGCGTCGACGTCTCGGCCGAACAGGTGGCTGGCCTCGATGGACAGCACCACCGCCAGCTTGCCCGCGCCGATGATCTGCCGGGCGTGCGCCGGTGAGAGCGCGACCTCCATCCAGCCGGCATTTCGCGCGGCCAGCGCGTGGGTCATCTGGATCTGGAGATCGACATCCACCATCTCGTCGCAGGCCCGCTGCCGGTTCTGCTCCGGCAGGATCGAGCAGAGCCAGTCGTAGCTCACCGCCGACATGACGATGAGGCTCAGCCCGCGATCGTGGGCCTCGCGCAGCCAGCTCACGTGACCTTGCTGGTGAGCGATGGTGTCCCAGCGCGGCCACCCCTCGGAGAAGCGCTTTCGCCCGAGGTGGAGCCCTGTGTCGCCGCTCGTCCCCTCCGTCTGGCCGATCACCTCCGAGCCGCCGATGCCGCCGCCCAGGCCGAGCAGCGCTGACAGCGCGCCGCCGCTGGCCAGATCGAGCATCGCCGACTGAGGGCAGTGGTCCAGGAGCCCGCTGAGGCCCTGTCGAACGCGCGCGTGATCGCTCCCTGGACTGCCGCCGTCGCAATCGTCCAGCGCGCCGGCGCCGTCGTGCTTGCCGTGGAGCCATCCACCCCCGAACGCCTCCTCCGACATCATGTGGAAGTGCAGGTCGGCGAACCCGCTCACCGGCGCTCCGCCGAGCGCCGCCGGGGCGGGGACCGGGAGCGCCGCGGCGGCGCCGGCTTCCGTCGCGGCGCTCGCGGAGAGGCCGAGCGACGCAGAGCGCGCGAGATCGCCCGGCGCGCCCTGTTCGCCGGGAGGCGAGGGCGTTCCCGGGTCGCACGCGGACGTCGCGAGCGCGAGGGCGGCCAGGGCCGCGGTCGCGAAGGGGCGCGGCCAGCGCCGGCGGCGCGCTCGGGGCGCCGGGCCGGGTCGAGTCGATAGAGCGCGCGTGAGGCGATCGTCGGGGCAGGTCATGGATGTCGCGGTCCGGGGGTTCGGTCGTGGGGGTTCCAGGCGCTGGGGACGCCTGGTTAGCTGGGGTAGCTCCCACCGCATTTTCAAGCGGTGAACCGGGCCCGCGCGGCGCGTGGCGGGTTTTGTCAGCGCATGGCGCGGTTTGTCGCCTTCGCCGCCGGCCCAGAGGCAGCTAATCCACGCAACGATGGGAGACCGCGAGCCGCTCCGCGAGCGGGCACGGCGGCCGACCGCGTCACGTCCGCTCATCTCGGCCGATCAGGCCGTCGGGGTTGATTCAATGACAGCTCTCAGGTCCATGCTGATACGTCAGCTCATCCAATCACGAGACGCCCTCGCGGATCCCAGGCGCGCGGGGCGCCTCCCGCTCCTCCTGTGCCTGGGCATCGTCGCATCGGCCTGCGCGGGCGGCGCCGACGAGCCGAGCGAGCCGAACGAGCCCATCGGAAGCGTGCAGCAAGCGCTCTGCTCCGCGGACGACGTGGGCTGCCAGAGCGGCGCACCGAGCTGGCCGAGGTGGTCTCAGCAGCCCGATCGGCCGGACGCCGTCTTCGAGGGGTTCGAGACCGGCTCGGGCGCCGCGAGCGCGTCGAGCAGCGCCAGCTCCACCAGCGCCAGCAGCGCGTCGAGCAGCGCCAGCAGCGCCAGCGGGGCCGGCGGAGGCTCAGGCTTCGAGTTCAAGCCCAAGGCGTGCGACCCGAACCTGCTCGGCAAGATGCCGGAGAATCCGAACCCGAAGGGCGCCGATCTCCAGAACATCACGACGAACTTCCATGTCCTGCAGTCGATGCAGATCCTCTCGTCGATCGTCAACAAGACGGCCGAGGCCATCAACGCCTCCGACACGGAGACCGTCGAGGATGCCGGCAAAGGCAGGTGCATCTGCACCCAGCGCGTGGACGCCGGGTGCACGGACGTCATCCAGAAGGGCCAGACGACCTACGAGGAGTGCTCCGACTTCTGCGATCCGGCCACGACGCCGACGAACACCTGCAGCATGGGCGTGCTCGTCTGGCTCTCCAACGACGTCCAGCAGACGCAGGAGGGCAAGGCGAAATGGGCCCGCAAGATCGTCAAGTGGCTCGACAAGATGGCCGGCGAGATCGCCGACGGGCGCTTCGCCGATTTCCTGGAGCAGCTCGGCGGCGACCTCGAGAACGCGACGGAGCTGCTCGCGAAGATCCAGTGTTATATCGACCTCTACACCGAGGGCTACCACCTCGGCGGCTACTCCAAGCAGCGGCCCGATCTGCACATGTGCATCCCCTGGGCCGGCCATGGCGCGTACGCCACGATGGTCGAGAGCGGCAACGGCAAGTGGGGCATCGGCGCCCGCTACGAGTCGCGTAACCTGAGCAAGAAGCATCGTGCCCAGATGCGCACCGGCGGCTTCGCCGTGACGGTGTTCGACGAGACGCTGAGCATCCTCCCGGGGACGGAGTTCAACATGCAGCTCGACGGGTACAAGTGGTTCAACCGCGAGGCCCCCTTCGGCGACGACGAATTAGGCCACTTCGGCGGCGGCGGCCTCAGCCTCTCCGCAGCGAAGCGAAAAGGGCTCTTCTACCTCGCGGACGGGGATCAGGTCGAATCGCTCGACACCGACCACGACGGCCGGGTGTCCCCGCAGGAGTTCCTCGTCGGGACATACATGCCCTTCTCTTACACGGCGGACTACACGCCGAGCGGCGCTCCGAGCCCGGCCACCTGGCCCAGGAGCGCGGCGAAGCCGGCCGAGAAGCTGGAGGGGCGCTCCGCCGCCGTCATGGCCGCGGCGCTCAACCTGGATATGCAGATGAAGCCGATCGAGAAGGATCTGACGAAGATCCCGCTCCCCCCGGTCCCCGGCGCGTTCCTCATCCCGTACTTCCGGCTCGGCGCCGGGGTCAAGTGGTACGACGAGGCCTATTTCATGCGCAAGCGCCTGCAGGAGGCGCTCAACAAACACACGAACCACAAGATCGAGAACGTCGATTTCGATCGCGACATGCACGCGTTCCAGGCGCCGGACGTGACGGGCGAGGCGGGGACGGTGGTCTCGGTGCGCCCGGAGGTGGGCGCGAAGCTCTTCCTCGGCGTGCCGCTCGGCAAGCGGCTGAAGGTCGGCGTGGAGGCGAGCATCGGCTTCTCGGTGGATCTCAAGCCGAGCGGCTCCGGCGGCGTGGTCGACCTCAACACCTCGCTCGAGCAGGCGCTCGTGAACAGCAACCCTGACGAGTCCCTCGAGTGCAAGCCCGTCTTCAACTACAAAGATCAGACGTACTGCTCGAACCGCCTCGTCGAGGAGTCCGAGCTGAACCTCGGCTGCTCCCCGCTCGACACCAACAACTCCTGCTGCCTCACCTTCGCCACCGGCGGCCGCGCCTGCATCGACGACTGGACGGGGATCACCGAGGAGTGGTGCGATTCAGGCAAGCTCTCGTACGAGCTGCTCGCCACCTTCATGAAGGAGAAGCAGGCCAAGCTGCTCAAGAGCGCCTTCCAGGCAGGCTTCACCGCCAAGTGGAACGCGAACAAGACCTGTGACGAGTGCGACAGCGACGGCACCTGCGTGACCGACGTGCGCAGCGACGATCTCCGCGACATCTCGGGCTGCCAGAAGCACGGTGTCTGCTGCCTCCCCGTGGCGTCGTCGCCCTTCGGCCTGGCCGGGTCGCGCGCCCTCACGAACGGCAGCTACGCGCAGGCCCGCTTCATCCAGCCCGGCGACATGGCCTATGACGCGTCGACGCGCATGCTCTACGTCGCGGACCGGACCGCCGTGCGCCGCATCGACCTGACGAGCGGCGCGGTGACGACGATCGCGGGGTCGACCGTCTCGGGCACCACCGACGGCGTGGGCACCGCCGCGCGGTTCAACACCATCTCGGGCATCACGCTCCACGACGGCGCCCTCTACATCGCCGATCGCGGCAGCCGCACGATCCGCAAGCTCACGCTGAGCAGCGGCCAGGTCACGACGATCGCCGACCGCACCGTGGTCGGCACGCCGCGCGACGTGGCCGTGGTCGGAAGCCACCTGTACGTCACCAACAGCGGGGACCGCACGCTGGTCTGGATCGACCTCGCGACGGGCGCGAACATCGCGGTCGCCGGCCTGGCCTCCTCGTCCGGGAACGTCGACGGCGTGGGGACGACAGCGCGGTTCGCGGAGCCGTCCGGCATCGTCGCCGACGGGCGCGGCAACCTCTATATCGCCGACGCGTTCAATAACTCGCTGCGCCGGTACGAGATCGCGACCTCGATGGTCACCACCGTGGCAGGCAACGGCACCGCGGGCTCCGCGGACGGCGTTGGCACGGCCGCTCGGCTCACCTCGCCGCAGGCGCTCGCGATCGACGGCTCTGGCAGCGTGCTCATCGGCGAGGGCAACAAGCCCGGTCGCGTCCGGCGCTTCGATCCGGCGCTCGGCGCCACGGTCACGGTCGCCGGCGGGCCTGGCACCGTGTGGCAAGACGGCCTGGCCACGTCCGCCGTCCTCGAGCTGCCCGGCGGCCTGGCCGTGCTGCCCTCCGGCGACATCTACGTGAGCGACTCGCTGCCGTCGACGGTCCGCAAGATCGGGAGCAACTGCGACGCGGCGATCCCCGGAGCCGTCACCTACGACGTCACCGAGGCCGAGTGCCCCGGCAACTTCGGCGCGTACCGTTGCGTGACCGAGACCAGGAGCGATGTCGTCGAGTGGAGGGGCCCCGGCTGCCACCCGCTCCACTCGGGCTTCCAGTCCGCGTGCGGCTGCGCGTCCAACGCCGACTGCGCGAGCGGCGAGACGTGCGACCCCGTGAAGAAGCTGTGCACGGTCGGCGGTACGCCGGTCACGTGCCTGTGCAGCGCGGACCCGAACCCGACCTGCGCGAGCGAGCCAGGCCGCACGTGCGTCGACGGCGCGTGCACCCGCCGCTGCAACTACGACGCTGCCACCGCGGACACCGTCTGCGGCTACGGTCAGGTCTGCACGCCCGACGGCGTGTGCGCGCCGCAGGCCGGCGCCCAGTACGCCGAGCAGGTGATCTGGGGGCTCAAGAACCCCCATGCGCCCGCCCACGCGATCGCCACCTACGGCATGAGCGAGCTCGAGCTCATCGCCGCGCTCAACGCCGGCATTCACATCGGCCTCGAGGTCAAGCTCTTCAAGAAGCCGAGGAAGTTCACGCTCTGGGACTGGCGCCGATCCTGGGATATCGGCTCGGTCGCGAAGGCCAAGTTCCAGCCCGGGCTCGAGGCGACGTACCAGTGGGACAGCACGTCGCTCGGCCAGGTGACGAACTACCAGCCGACAGAGGTGACCCGCTCCCTCACGGCCCCCTCGGAGACCGCCGACTTCCTCGCGTGGTGCAAGGACGAGCTGGGGCTCCACGCGGAGGACCCGATGGCCCCCACCACGGAGGACGTCACGGGCGGCGTGCAGGAGGTCCTCAATTTCGGCTTCAACCTGGGAGAGCGGGTGTCCACGATGGAGAACCTCTGCATCGAAGGTCGGCCCATGATGGACTGGCTGCAGGACAAGGACGCGCTCGCCGAGAGGTTCGTGACCGGCACCTGCACGTACGTCGGGCTGGTGAGCGGCCTGCGCGGCAACCTCAGCTTCCCGTGCCAGGAAGCGCACATCAACCTGCTCAAGCACTGGGGCTGCCTCGACGCGCAGGGCTCCGCCGTCGCCAACCAGCTGCGGGTGGGCGCCTTCAGCGGCGCCGTCGTCAACACCCCGACGCCCACGTTCGATCTGACCGCGCTGCTCTACGACACGAGCAACGGGCTCGAGGCGTCCAACCTGGTGTATCCGAGCGCCCTGGCCGAGGCGTGGCTCGCCGAGGTCGAGGCCTGCTTCGACGAACACTCCGAGGACACCGTGCCTTGCTCGTGCCTCGACGACGCGGATTGCACGACGGGACCGGGGCAGACGTGCGTGAGCGGGACGTGCCAGGGCCCCGAGGACGACGTCATCCAGTGCTCCGTCGTGCAGAACGCGGGCGTGACCGTCGAGCGCTGCTGCGGCGACGGCGTGCAGCAGGCGTCCGAGCAGTGCGACGACGGCAACACGCAGAACGGCGACGGCTGCTCGTCGAGCTGCCTCCTCGAGACGAAGGGCGCGTGCTGCCGGTCCCAGGGCTGCACCGACCTCGGCACGGGCGGCATCGGCTCCAGCGCGAGCTGCCGCGAGGCCGGCGGCTACTTCCTGAGCGGCTACAGCTGCGCGCAGGTCGACGCCTGCGGGGTCGAGCCCATCGGCTCGTGCACGGAGCCCGACGGCGCCTGTCACACGCCGGCCTACGAGGCGCAGTGCGACGCGGTGGGCGGCGTGTTCGTCGTCGGCGGCCGCTGCGAGAACGAGCCGGAGCGGCTGACGCTCCAGCCCGGCAGCGACGGTATCGATGCGACGATCACCAACCTGAGCGCGAGCGTCGGGGCCAACAACGGGAGCTCCCCGAACATGACCGCGGGGGTGTGGACCTCCAGCAATACGAGTTACGTGAACCGGAGCCTGTTCCGCTTCGATCTGTCGGAGATCCCGGCGGGCTCCACGATCGAGCGGGCGCGCCTCACCCTCTACGCCGATCCCGACGCGCGCCTCTACGGCCAGGGCACCTGGAACGGCCTGCTCCCGGGGCACTCGACGTATGGCGGCTCCAACGCCTTCCTGCTCCAGCGCGTCACCTCGGCGTGGCAGGAGAACACAGTGACCTGGGCCAACCAGCCCACGACCACGTCGCTCCACCAGGTGCTCCTGCCGCCGAGCACGTCGCTCGGCCAGGACTACGAGGGCGTGGACGTGACCGAGCTCGTGCAGGACATGCTGAGCGCGCCCGCGAGCAACCACGGCTTCCTCATGCGCCTCGAGAGCGAGGTGGGGAACTACCGGGAGGTCTCGTTCATGTCGAGCGACAACGCGAACGCCGCGCGGCTCCCCAAGCTCGAGGTGGTGTTCCGGAGGCCCTGAACGCCGGCGCTCTAGAGCGACGGTCACCCGCTTCGGATACGGGCCCACCTCGGCGTTTTCGGTGCTCAGCGCACAGGAGTGCGCTTCCGCGCCGAAAACGCCGATCTGAGCCCGTCTCCTGTGCGGGAGACCGCCGCTCTGCTCTGCGTGTAGCAGAGGTGGGCGGAAACTAGACATTTGGTTTTGAACGATGCTCAAGAAGGATTGGAGATGATGAGAAGGTCATTCAGAATGTTCGCAGGCGTCGCCGGCGGTCTCCTCGCGAGCGTGGTGGGAGGGGCCGCGGCGCTGGCCCAGGTCGCCCCGCTGGACACGAACCATGTGCTGATCATCGACCGGTCGGGCAGCATGTACGGCGACCGCCTCGAGCTCGCGAAGAAGGCGGCCAAGATCTACTGGAACACGCTCGTATCGAGCAATGTGCCAGCGTCGCAGTCGTTCACGGAGCTGCTCGGCGTGGCGAGCTACTCCGACACCTCGTCGATCACGTACCCCATGACGGCGCTGCCGGCGTCCGGCCTGGACACGGCGGTCGACGCGCTCGTCGCGGACGGGTCGACCTCGATCGGGGCCGGCCTGGAGGAGGCGCTCGACATGCTGATCGCCGAGAGCCCGACCAAGAGCGCGCGCGAGTGCGTCATCCTGCTGTCCGACGGTCAGCACAACACGCCGCCTGCCCCGAGCGACTTCTATGGGGACTATTTCAGTCGGGTGGACGAGGTCCACTCGATCGCGCTCGGGTCCGGAGCGGACGAGGCGATGATGAGCGACATCGCGGCGAACTACGGGTTCTCGCCCGGGCTCTACCTGCGCGCCGACAGCGACACCGCGATCGACCAGCTCGAGCTGATCGGCGCGTTCAACCGCATGGCGAACGACTGCCGGGACGGCGGCATGATCGACCAAGGGCTGACGCAGATCCCGCCTCCGTCGCCGCAGTCGCCGCTGTCGTTCGCGTGCGCGGACACGCTGGTCTCGGCGGCGCAGATCGTGGATTTCACGATGATCTTCGTCGGGGCGGCCGCGCCGGAGGTCTACCTGCTTCCCCCGTGGGACCAGACGTCCCAGATCACCGAGGCGAACTTCGCCGCGTCTGGCTCCGACCTGACCTTCTTCTCGGCGGAGAACTTCAAGCGCTTCTCCCTGAACCTGACGGAGGCGTACGAGGAGGGGTTCTGGCAGTTCTGCGCGGTCAACACCTCGGATCAGCCCATCTACGTCTACTCCGCGGTATCGACCCTGGCCGACACGATCGAGCTCCAGGTCACGCCGAGCACGTTGAACGTCGGGGCGGCGCCGCTCATCGTGGAGGCCGAGGTGAGCCACCTGGGCAGCCCGGTGCTGGGCGCCACGGTCAGCGCGGAGATGACCGGCCCGAGCGGCGCGGTCACGCCCCTGTCGTTCCATGACGACGGCGCTGCGGCGCACGGCGACACGACGGCCAACGACGGCGTCTACTCGTTGAAGGTCGGCCAGTTCGCCGAGACGGGGAGCCACGACATCACGGTGTTCGCGGACCACGCCGGCAGCGCGACCGTCCCGATGTTCACGCGGCAGCACACGTTCGGGTTCTACAAGAACCCCGCGCCCCCCTGCCAGAGCCTCGGGCCGATGAGCACGGCGATCGTCGCGTCGGTCAACGGGACGTCCTGCTTCCAGATCGATCGGGCGAGCCTCCCGACCGCCTGGACGCCGGCGACCCTGACGCTGCAGATGAGCCCGGCGGACGGCGTCCCGCTGAACGGCGTCAGCGTGTCGGCCAACGGCGGGGCGCCCCAGAGCGCCCCGGCGAACAGCTGGTCCGCGACGACCACGATCCCGTTCCCGGGCACGGCGAACGACGTCGTCTATCAGGTGAGCACGACGAGCAACAGGCAGCTTCAGATTCAATGGTATCCGTGATGCTGCAGGGCGGTCTCGGCGCGATGTGCGGCTGAGTCGGCATGGACCGCGCGTGCGTGGCGTACCTGTCCGTCGGGACCGCCGGTGAGCTTGGCTCACCGGCGGCGCAGCGCGCGGGACACCGAGCGCGCGCTCGCGTAGCCGAGCCCGGCCGCGAGCGCGCGCCTCGTGGGGTTGGACGAGGCCAGGTACCGATCCGCCAGCTCGGTTCGCGCT
Source organism: Sorangium sp. KYC3313 (assembly GCF_052075895.1). Classification (NCBI taxonomy): domain Bacteria; kingdom Pseudomonadati; phylum Myxococcota; order Polyangiales; family Polyangiaceae; genus Sorangium; species Sorangium sp. KYC3313. The sequence goes on along the minus strand of NZ_CP197255.1, from coordinate 11,963,955 downwards.
TGCATCAACAGGGCGCGGTGGGACGTGCCCTGCTCTCGCAGCAGCCGCTGGAGCGTCCGCGAGCTCACGCCGAGGTGCTCCGCAATGCGATCGATGTTCGGGTTGCCCTGGGCGATGCAGGTCTGGAGGGCCTGTCGGACATCATCGACGAAGCTCGACGGGACGCCGGCGGCGGCCGCCGGCGCCCCGCTGGGCTTGCCGAGCGCCTGAAGGCGCGCCGCCGCGCAGTCCTCGAGGATTTCACAGAGGCGCGGCTCGGCGGAATGGAAGGGCAGCTCCAGGAGATCCCGATCGAAGACCAGCTCGTCATAGGGGGCATCGAACTCGACCCGCGCGTCGAAGACGCGCTCGTACTCGCCAGCGACGCGCTCGCGGCGGTGCCGGAAGCGCACCGCCAGCGGGCGGATGTGCTCGCCCGAGAACGCCCGCGCCCGGAGCACCATCAAGCTGACGATGAGATCCGCGACGGCGGGCACGCCGTCCGGCGAGAGGTGGCGGAAATGCGCGCGGCGACCGGTCACCTGAAGGCTAAGGACGCCCCCATTGGCGACCAGCGGAGCGAAGCGGATGACGCGTTCCAGCGCTGTTCCAAAGCTGCTGCTGCTCCGTGTCAGGTAGTCCAGGAGGTCGAGCGAGCCGACCTCGAGCCCCTGCGCGGCGTGCAGCCCGAGCAGCGGATTGCCGCTCATCTTCTCGGCGGAGGACCATATCTGCCGCGCCGCGCTCAGGGAGATCGGCAACCCGCGCTGGCGGAGCGCCTCCGGCGGGAGCGCGGCGTCGCGCAGGACCGCGTCGATCGGCAGCCCGAGCTTGGGCGCTGCGGAGAGAAGGAGCAGGACGAAATCAGAGAACGCGGACTGAGCTGGCGCAGGGACCACGGTTCCTCACAAGCCAAATGTGTCGGAGCGTAGTCGCCGAAGCCGCCCGGGGCAACCCGGATCCTGGCGCCGGGCGCCTGCCCGTCCGGCGTCCTGCGCGGCGTGCGCGGGCCACCCGGGGATGCGAGGCGAAATGGGGGCTCAGGCCAGGAGGCCCGGCAGCGGCCCGGTGCACACGCCGGGAATGCCGAAGGTGGTCACGTCGTCGAGGCCCATGGCGTTGCATACCGACACGAGCAGGTTGTTGTGCGGCAGATCGGCGTACTTCATGGTGCGGCCCATCTTGAAGTAGCCGCCAGCGCCGCCCGCGAGCACCCAGGGGATATCCTTGTACGTGTGCGTGTTGCCGACGCCGAGCTCGTTGCCCCAGAGCAGCAGGGTGCTGTCCAGCACCGAGCTGCCGTCCACTTCCTTCGCGAGCGCCAGCTGATCCAGCACGTATTTCACCTGCTCGCTGTGCCAGACGTTGATCTTCACGAGCTTCTCGTTCGCGACCGCGTCGTTGTCGCCGGCGTGGGAGAGCTCGTGGTGCTCCTCGTTCACCCCGATCCAGGGATAGTACTGCCAGCTATCGGCGTTGGCCCACATGAACGTGGAGACGCGGGTCATGCCGCAGATGTGCGCGAGCAGCATCAGGTCGGTCTGCAGCCGGCCGACCTTCGGATAGTTCTCCATCGCTCGCGTGTCGAACTTCTCCGGCATCATGAGCGGCGTGCACGAGACCGCCGAGCTCTGCAGCCGCTGCTCGATGTTGCGGATGCCGCCGAGGTGCGCCTCGAGCCGCGCCTTGTCCTCGGAGCTGACGCGCGCCTTCAGGCGGCCGATATCGTCCTTGAGGAAGTCCAGCACGCTCTGGCGCTCGGCGATCAGCCGCTGCAGCTCCGTTTCGGAGAGATCCGCGTTGGCGAAGATGCGCGCGTACATCTGGAAGGGATCGTCGACGGCCGTGTTCGGCTGGTTCGGACCGCGGTACGAGATGACGCGGAGCGGCTCCTGCCCTTCGATGCGCACCCCGAACTCGAGCGACGGGAACTGGCTGTTACCGCCGATGCGACCCGCGATGTGCTGGTCGACGGAGATGCGATCCGCCCAGCCGGCGGGGCCGCCCGCGCCCGTGAAGCTGCCGGCGAGCAGGGAGCCCCCCGTGAGCATCGCGCCGGGGCCCTTCATGTGCGGGCCGCCGGGCTTGTTCTCGCTCGGGACGCCGAGCTCGTCCTCGACCGTCGAGTTCATGTGCACGCCCTTGAGCACAAGCATCCTCTGCTTGTGCTCCTCGAGCGGCGCCAGGATAGGGCCGAGCGTGAGCGGCGCCTCGTGCGCGTCCCCCGGCGGGAAGAACGCCGACGGCACCGTGCCGTTCGCCGAGAAGATGCCGATGAAGCGCCTGGCGCCCGGCTGCTTCGCGTCCTGACCAAACACCGTGGCGCTCCGCCAGACGGGGCTCGTGAGCGCGACGGTCAGGGCGCCGAGCCCGCCCAGCAGCTTGCGGCGGCTGATCTGGGTGCGGAGGTCGATAGGGCCTCTTCGGTTCATGGCATCTCCTTCGTGTGCGCGTCGATCGCGCGGCGGTAAAGGAAGGCGTCCGTCTCCACGACGGCGCGGGGGAGCGCGTTCAGATCCTGGCCGGCGGCCTTGAAGGTCTCGAGCAAGCTCTCCATCGAGCAACCATCCATGTCCTGTTCGAAGCGGGCGATCGCGAAGCGGAACCACTGGCGCGCCACGCACTCTTCCACCTCGGCGCTGCCCGCGAGCCGCTCGCCGAGCTCCGCCACGCCCTCGAACTCGCCGTTCATGTCGCGGGTGGCGATGATCTTGCCGCTCGCGTCGACGGGTTCGCCGCCGTCGAGCTCGCGGTAGCGGCCGAGCGCGTCGTAGTGCTCGAAGCCGAAGCCGATCGGATCGAGCAGCTGGTGGCAGCCGACGCAGCTCGGGTCCACCTCGTGCTGCGACAGCCGCTCTCGGGTCGAGCTACTCGGGTCGACCTCGGGCGGCTTGGGGATGTTGGCCGGCGGGGCGGGCAGCTGCTGGCAGAGCAGCGCCTCGCGCACGAACTTCCCTCGGTAGATCGGCGAGCTCTCTCTGGGCTTCGCCTGGACGGCGAGCAGCGCCGGGAGCGTCAGGATACCCGAGGTGGCGCCGTCCGTGCGCTTCAGCGCCTGGAAGGAGTCGTCGCCGGTGACGCCGTAGTACCCGCCGAGATCTTTGTTGTAGAAGACCGTCGTCGAGGTGAGGAGCGCGCTCAGCTTGCCTCCCTCGTCGTCGAGCACGTGGTCGAAGAAGGCGTCGGCCTGCCCGCGCAGCGACTCGCGGAACGATCGTGATTGCCACTCGGGGAAGGCGTCCGCGTCCTTCACCACGCTGTTCAGGCCGTTCATGTGCGTCCAGCTGCCGAGGAAGCGATGGACCAGCTTCTCGCCGCGCTCGTCCTCGAGCATCCAGCCGAGCTGCGCCGCGACGCCCTCCTTCGTGGTCAGGCTGCCGTCCTCGATGGCCTCGTTCAGCCTGGCGTCCGGCAGGGTGCCCCAGAGCATGTACGAGAGGCGGGCGGCCACCTCGTAGGGGGACAGCTTCACGGCGCGATCGCTCACCTTCTCCGAGGTGCCGATCTCGACGCGGTACAGGAAGCGCGGCGACTGAAGCATGCCGCGGAGCAGGAGCTCGACCCCGTGTTCGTAGCTCGTCTCCGCGCCCACGTCGAAGAGCTGCAGGTGTCGCTCGATGTCCGCCGCGTCCGTGATCGGAGCGCGGTAGGCGCGGGCGCCGAAGCCCACGACCATCCGGCGCGCGCACTCGCTCGGCTCGGCGCCGGCCTCGCAAGGCGCGATCCTGTCGAGCGCCGCCGGATCGCCGGCGACGGCCGCGGCGATGACGTCCGCCGCGGCCTGGAAATGCTCGAGCTCGACCTGCGTCACGTCCGGCTGCAAGAGGCCGAACGCCGACGCCTCGATGGCGGGGCCGAGCGCTGCATCCAGGCCGGGCACGTCGCCGACGAGGTCGCGCACGGTGTTCAGGTACTGCGCCCGCGAGAGCAGCCGCATCGGCGAAGGTCCAGGATCGATGGTGCTCGCGTCGCACCTCAATGGCTCGCCGGGGCCCGCCGACCCCGAGCCGCCGCTGCTGCTCGAGCTGCCGTTCGTGCCGCTCGTGCCCTCCGCAGGCGACGCGCCGTCTTCGCTGCCCAGGTTGCCGATGCACGCCGACAGCGCGAGCGCCGCGGCGAGCACGCCCACGCTTCCGTGGGACTTGAATTGTTCAATCGATGATGTAGTCATTCAGGGCTCCGCTCGACGCTGCTGGCTACTCCGCCTCGGTGGGAGACCCGCTCGGGCGCGATCACCTTTTTCGTCGTCGAAGCGTGGAGACGTTTCGATGGGTACGAAGAGGTGGGTCTACGGTCGCCGAGCTCCGACCCGATGGCGGGAGCGCCGCCGGTTCACGGTCCTTCGATGCGGCAGCACACCGCGCAATCGTAGACTTCGAGCAATTCGCGCCCTGCGCACGGGACGTCGCCGCACGCGGTTCCCTTCAAAGCCCCGCAGCTCGGGAGGCATTCCCCTTCGACCTCGATCGAATGCGGCGGATCGCAGGGCGTGTCGTTGCCCGGAGGCTCGTCGCCGTCCGGCGTGAAGTACAGCCGATCCAGCTCGACGCCCTCGACGGCGTTCGCGAGGACGAGCTCGTGCGCTCCGGCCGAGAGGGGGAAGCGGAGCGGCTCGCCATAGCGCGTGTCGTCGTGGAGATCGTCCCAGAACCAGATGTCGCCGACGCTGATGCGCCAGAGGTACCAGGGGCCGCTGTCCACCTGGAACCAGAAGCGGTTGTTGAGGGCGCTCGGAGCGTGGATCCGCCCCCAGATCACGTATTCTGCCCCGCTCGGCGCCTCGAAGCGGTAGCGAGCCCGCTCGAGCCCCGGCGCCTCGTCCGAGGGCATTCCGGCAGGGGGCGCGATGAAGCGGCCCCCGGAAGCGCGGCTGTCTTCACCCACGGTGAAGCCGTCGCTCAGCTCTCCGAGCTCCGCCTCGATATACGACGATCCGGACACGACAGGCGCCCAGGCGCCGACCGAGGTGATCTCCGCATCACACCCGGACGCCGCAAGGCAGCCGAACGCCACGATGCGAGCGGCCGACCGGCGCTTCACGGCTGATCCAGGAACCGCCTGAGCTTCGCGCTGTGGGGGCTTTGGGGATACTGCTTGACGAAGGCCTGAGCGCGCCGCTTCGCCTCCTGCGCGTTGCCGCGCGCGGCCAGCACGTCGATGGCGAGCACCTCGCGCTCCTGCCGGAGCACGCCGTTCGGGAACTGCGCGCGCAGGCGCTCGAGGAGCGCCGTGGCTCCCGCCACGTCTCCGGAGCGCAGCTTGGCGCGCGCTTCCGTGAGCAGCGCGCTCTCCGCGCGCAGAAGATCGGTCTCCGTCGGCTTCGGCCCGCTCGGCCTCCGGGTCGGCTCTGCCGCGGTGGGACCATCGCGCGGCGGCTCCGGAAGCGCCTTGGGCTCCTCCAGAGGCGCCACAGGGGCCTGCGGCACCTCCTGCGGCACCTCCGCGGGCGCGCGCTCCGGGGCCGCCGCGCGGGGCGGGGCAGGGGGCTCGTCCGGGGAGGAGAGGGCCCAGTACCCTCCGCCGAGCACCAGGCCGCCGCCCACGAGCACCGCCGCTGCCTTGACCGAGAGCGCCGACGGCAACAGCGAGCCGACGCCAGCCTTCGTGGCAGCGGCGGCGCTCGAGCCGGCCGTGGCGCCGACGGCCGTCCCCGCCGCCAGCTGGCCCGCGATGCCGCGCCATGCGCGCTCCTTCGCCCCCTCGGGCGGACCCACGTGGCGCACGCTTCCCAGGAGCTCCCGCTCGAGCGGGTCCGCCCCGCTCTTGACGCTCAGCAGCCGCTCAGGATCCCCCATCACACGGCCTCCTTTCGGCTCGCGTCCTGTGCCAGCGCGAGTCGCTTGACCTCTCGCGAGAAGGTTTCGCGCGCCAGGCGGAGGCGCGAGCGCACGGTGCCCACGGAAATGCCCAGCAGGTCCGCGATCTCCTGCCCCGACTTCTCCTCGAGCTCGAACAGGACGAACACGAGGCGCTGCGGCTCCGGCAGCTTGTTCAAGATGGCTTCTGCCACCTGCGCGCGCTGCCGCGACTCCGCGTTCTGCGCGAGCTCCTCGGACGCGCCTCCGTAGAGGTCCATCTCCGCGGCGTCCGTCGTGACCTCGCGCCGGAACCGCGCGGAGCGCCGGTAGTCGCTCGCCACCCGCTGGCAGATGCCGAAGAGCCATGTCGTGAGGAGCGATCGACCCTCGAACTCGGGGAGCTTGACATGCGCGGTCAAGAACACCTTCTGCGCCAGGTCGAGCACGTCCGCCTCGCGCACCCCGAGGCGCCTGAGCGAGCACCAGACGAAGTTGAAGTGCGCGTCGTAGAGGGCTCGAAACTCGGGGTCCGGTGTGCTCATGCCGTGACGTCCCGGTGACCTGTCAGCGAGCGAGACGAGCAGACGCCGCCAGCTCGAGCGCGGAATTGTGAAGGGACGATACCACTCGGCCTCCTAGTGGGGACGCCGGCCCGGGACGATCACAAATAAATGCGCGTGCTCCGCGCGGCGGCTACCCTCGCGTCGTCCCGATGCGGAGGCGTCGCGCTCTTTCCGTGGTTCTTGGTGCGATGCTGGCGGCTTCGGGGACCGCCACGGCGCAGACCGAGCCGTACCTGAGCGTGACGCGCGGCGCTGGCGCCGAGAGCTGCCCGGACGCGGCGCGCCTCATCGAGCGCGTCGAGCAGCTGCGCGGCCGGCCGGAGACGGGTGCGAGCGGCTCCTACCTCGTCGACTTCACCCGGGATACCGACGGCTTCCGCGCGTCCATCCGCAGCGGGAGCGGCGCGCGCGAGCTGCGCGATCGCAGCCGCAGCTGCGCCGGGCTCGAGCAGGCGGCGGCGGTGACGCTCGCGCTGCTGCTCGACTCCGACGCGCGGGAGCCATCGGCGCAAGCTCCCGAGGCCGAGGTGGGAGCCGAGCCGGCGTCTGCCCCCGAAGCGGCGGCGCCTGCCCCTGAAGCGCCGGCGCCCTCGCGCAAAGCTCCGGCGGAGACGGCGCTCGCGCGGCCCGAGCCTGCGGAACCCGGCGGCGGCGCGCCGGAGGAGGCTCCACGCTTGGCGCGTGGCGCCACGCGGCTCACGCTGGCGGTCGGCGCCACCGGCTTGTTCGGCGTGGTGCGCCCCTTCGCCCCCGCGCTCTCGGCGGAGGCCGGCATTGGCGGCGCGCGATTCCGGGCGGCGATCGGCGCGCTCTGGCTCGTCCCTCAGACGTTGAAGCACGGACCGGGCGAGCTCCGCGAAACGATGCTCGGCGGCGTCGTGCGCGCCTGCCTGGCAGTCACGGGCTCGGAGGCGCTGCGCTTCGATGTGTGTACCGGCCTCCACGCCGGCCGGCTGGAGGTGGCGGCGAGCGGCTACACACGGAACGACGTTGCCGAGAAGATGTGGCTGGCGGTGCCGCTCGAGCTGTCGCTGGCGAGCCTGGCAGGTCCGCTCGGCCTCGACGTCGGCGCCGCCGCGCTGCTGCCGCTCCGGCGCAGCGATTTCTCGGTGGATGGCGTCGGCGTCGCGTACAGCTCGCCTCCGGTCGGCGCGCTGGTGTCGCTCCGTGGCGTCGGGAGCTGGGTGCCGTACGCGCCCTGAGGGATCCCCGCGTCCATCATGGGGCATGATGGAGCCGGGAATCCATCGCCCTGTCGCTCCGTTCGGCTCTCCGCGCCGGCTCCACGCGACGGAGTCGTCCCCTGCGAGCCCGATGGCGAGATCGAGGTGGATTACCCCGCAGGCCTACCGTGCTTCGCGAAGTGCGCATGGCACTGGCGGAACATCTCCTGCCATCGTGCGTACTCCGTCGGGTGCTCGCGGAGCCGCTCCTTCCAGGCTGTATCGACCGCTGACCGCTTCTCGGCGGAGCTCAGCCCGTATCGCCGGAAGATTTCCTCGGCCGCGTCAGGGAACAAGGCCAGCTCGGCACAGAGCGCGGCGTACTGGGCGAGCGGCAGGACGATGTCGAGCGGCTCGGCGAGGGGCGCTGGACCGCTCGTGCCAGCTTTGCTCGACGGCGAGGGAGACGGCGGTGTCGTGGAGCTCTGGGAGGTGGCTCCGGTCACCGCCTCCTGCGCGCTCGCGGTTTGCCTCAACAGCTCACGGGGGATCTCGAGGCTCAGCGACGTCTCTCCGAGCTGACCGGGCGCCCGCGGCCGCTGCGGCTGGGCTGTCGGCGTGGGTGGCCGAGGAGCCGCCGATGCCCCGGGCGCGAACGGCAAAGCTGGGCCGCGGGGGACGTCCACGAGCGGCCCGGTCTCTGCGACCACGGGTGGCGGGGGCTTCGCTGCCGCCGACACGGTGGACTGCGGGAATGGCGGCGCTGCTCGCCGTGGAATGTCGGGCAGGGGCGCCGTGCCGGTGAGCGACTCCGCAGCGCGCGGAGGCTACGAACGTGAGCGGCTCGCCCGTATAGTTCACCAGAGTGCACAGTACGCTTCGTGCTGCCATGTCCCTGCTCGCTTCCGCCGTCGCCCGTCCGGTGCCAGATCGAAGAGATTGCTGGTCAGTGGTGCAGTGTACCAGGAGCCAGGGGGCGGCTTGCAAGGATCGCCGGCACGTGAATCATGCATTGGGCGACCGAATGTTCTGCGGAGCTGGCTACCGGCACCGCGCGTCGGGCTCGAGCCCGGCGCGCTCTCGGTCAGGCGGTGGGAGCGGAAGAGGGCGAGCCGACGATCCTTTTCATTCTTCTCGTGAACGCCTACGACCCAGATCTCGGACAGCGACCGCACCGCGACGCTTTCCGGCACGTACGCGGCCTTCGCCTCTGGATCGACGGGCATCGGTACCTGCATCCAGGCGCCGCCTCGCGGGAGAGCCCAGACCTCCACAGCCTTCCCTCCTCGGGAAGCGTCTCGCGCCAGGCCGAGGATCACCAACGTGCCGTCCTGCCCGCGAGCGGCATTTAAGATCCGCCTTGTCGGCGGAGCAGGCATCTCCGCAACAGCGGTCCCGTCGAAATGGAAGAGCATGGGCGGCGGCTTATCCTCCGCTGGGTAAGGCCCATAGATCCCATAAGGCGCCTCCATACCGAGCTCATGATTGCCGACGACGTAAACGTCGGTCGGACTCTCTCCGAGCAGGCGGATGTCCCATGGGTAGAACTTCCGCTTGTCGCGCTGGATCTCGGGCGGCAGCGGGAGGAGAATCTCGGTCCTGTTCGGAGGCCCCGGTCGGGACAGGACGAGCCGGACCGGAACTGGTTCGCCTTCCTTCATTGCAGCGTGCGCCTCGATCGCCAGCACGTCTCCCGAGTGCCAGCCCCGCGCCGCGGTTATCCCGTACTTCTTATCGTTCGTTGCCTTGTACGGAGGACGCGGCACGGGTTGTCCAGGGCAATCGAGCACCTCCTCGTGTGCCGTCCAGGCGTCGGTGGCGTCCTCCTTGTCCACGAGCAAGCCGACCAGGCACCCTCGGCCTTGATCCCACAGGCCCTGGTAACGGTCATCGGAGTAGTCGCCTTCTGGTACCCGGTGGACCATCTTCCAGCGAGTACCTCCGAGGCAGAACACGCTCTCATGGTAGAAGGGATAGGTCCGGCTCGAGTTGTCCGCGGTGCGCAAGACCATCCACACCGCATCGGGCCAGCGCCCGACGAGGGTTCTCACCTCTCCCTCTGGTACGGAGGAATCCATGGGCAGACCTTCGACTATCTCTGCCGTCGCGCCTACATGATCGCCATCGATCAATGCAAAGGAGGTGCCGTTGCGCTCCAGCAGGATCTGTCCGCCTTCCAGGGGCCACAGACGGGCGGTACGGCCGGGCAGATCAGCGACCTTGTCAAACGAACTCTCTGGTCGCGGGGAAGATGGCCCCGCGGCGCCCGGTGCACGCTGCGCGACGTCTCCGCCGAGCGCGGGGGGACCTGGCGCAGCGCCACCTGGCCGGCAGGAAATCAGGGCACATGCCACGATGACAGCGGCTAGACAAGCACCGTTCTCGGATCTCGGCGGACGCATGGGTTCAGTTCCTTCTTCGTGGATTCATGCCGCAGCATCAAGTCATCGGTCCGGTCAATGCCCGTGCGCCGCCTCGAGCCGGCCGCGCGTCTCGCCGTCGAGGACGCCGGTGGGCTCAAGGCCCTGATCGCGCTGGAACGCCTTGATCGCAGCGACCTCCGCTCCCTCGGTCTGTCCCTCGGTGATCCGGTAGTAGCCGAGGTTCTTCAGCCGCAGCCGGATCCCGTGCGGCGTGTCCATGGGCGGCAGGTCGCCGAGCTTGAGCCGCCACTTCAGCGACGGCTCCTTGTCGGGCTCCTTGATCCACACCACGAGCTCGCCCGTTGCCCTGCAGGCTCGCGTCCTCGTCCAGCTTCAGGAACGACTGCGGCGTCTTGATGTGCCAGGTGGGACCGGTTCGCGGGGTGAACGTGGCGTCTGTGCGCACCTGGTCGACGAGCGCCTCGATGCGGCGTTCGGCGCCGCGGCCATCGCGCATGATGAAAGAGGCGAGGCGGCCAAGCAGCTCGGCGTCGCGGCCCTCGAGCTCGGGGACCGGCTGCACCATGAGCTGAAACGAGAACAGCTCGGAGAGCGCCTCACGCCCGCGAAACGAGATGACGCGCAGGTCCGGAGGAGTGAACGGCCCGGCGTGGAGCTCGATGGAGTCGCTGATCACGGGCGCAATCTATCAGACATCGCGGTGCTGCCAGCGTCGCGTTCGTGGCGCGCGGCGCCCCGGGTCGACCGGCGTCGGAGGCGTCTACCAGGTCGAGCTGTGAGAAGTCGTCAGCGGCTGGACACATTCCGCTCATCGGGTTCACCCCCGCGTGCGCGGGGACGACGTGTCGCCGATCGTCATCTGGAGCTCGTCGTTCGGTTCACCCCCGCGTGCGCGGGGACGACCACCGTCGCGATCTCGCGGCCGTCCACCTCGAGCGGTTCACCCCCGCGTGCGCGGGGACGACGAAGCCGTAGACCTCTCGGATCTCCGTGACCCCGGTTCACCCCCGCGTGCGCGGGGACGACCTGGCGCAGGGACTTCGCCAGATCGAGCGCCTCGGTTCACCCCACGTGCGCGGGGACGACGCAGGGTGAGTCACCTCGCCTCGCTCGCCCGACGTTGGCACAGAGGGCTACGGCGCTCTTCCTGAGTTCGCCGACGTGCACCTCCCGAGGCCCGACTACATCGCGATCACAATCGCTGAATCCGGTCGCTCGCATCACAGTCAACTGCGCACATGAGGAAACGATGTCGTGTATGGAGATGTACTGTTGGAACAAAAGGATTTTTGTCGAAACGCCGGTGCCTTGCGATCGGATTCCTGGGCATGATGGGAATAAGTGCAAAATCGATGGCCGATACGTCGACCTATGCCGCGCATCACGTTGACGCGATCGGTGTTAATAACTACACTTTTCCGGCGAGCGCAAAGATCGCGGAAGAGTCGAGTTCAGTCGACGAGAACGGAGCAAGCGACGCGCCGATATCGCCGGAATGGACGAAAAAGCAGTGTCGCAAGGCATTGGAGCACAACGTAAAAACGTGCAAAGCGTCTCCGCGGAATCTCCAATTGCCATGCATTGCGGCCGCCCTGATACTGTATCAAAGATGTCTCAAAAATGCGAAGTAGTTCAGAAAGTCCACGGCATGACACTCGGCGACGAGATTGCGGAGGTCGAAGGAGAAGCTGGGGCGCCGAGGTCATGCTCGTTCTGCGGAGATACAGAATCGAAGCTTGTGGCCGGGCCAGAAGCCAATATCTGCGCCGCATGTACTCGCCTGGCCTGTGGAGTGCTAGGAATAAAGCTGTCCTCGAGCGAGACCGAGTAGACCTATCTCGCTCGCGAGAGACGCCGAGGCGGAGGGCGGCGCCGTCTCGTCCGCGACCTCGTGCCGCCTCGGCGTATCGCGCGCCTTGAGCCGCACAAAGGTCATCGCACCTGATCGCGATGTCGCGGTCGAGCTCCACTTGAGCGCCGCCGCACGGCGCGATGGGTGGATCAGTGCGGCGCCGCGAAGTGGATCAGTCCAAAGGCGCCGCCGAAGCGACGGGGGCGTTCAGCGAGCCGCGCGACGTTGTGGCCGGTTCACCCCCGCGTGCGCGGGTCACCCCCGCGTGCGCGGGGACGACAGCCGCACGCGGTCGCCGTAGACGGGCGCCTCCGGTTCACCCCCGCGTGCGCGGGGACGACGTCGAAGGCGCCCACGGAGATCTCGCCGTCGCCGGTTCACCCCCGCGTGCGCGGGGACGACTCCCGTGGTGACCCGTCGTTTGCGTTGGTGACCGGTTCACCCCCGCGTGCGCGGGGACGACGCGGGGCGGGAGCGGATACCGGGCGCCGATGGCGGTTCACCCCCGCGTGCGCGGGGACGACGAATTCACCCTCTTCACCGAAGGTACCGACCTCGGTTCACCCCCGCGTGCGCGGGGACGACTTTCGCGCGGGGTGGCGCGCGTGTTCGCGCCACGGTTCACCCCCGCGTGCGCGGGGACGACGCACTCGGCGCAGCGCCAGCAATCCTCGCTGCCGGTTCACCCCCGCGTGCGCGGGGACGACGCGGCCGCGCCGGCGTCCGGCGTGGGCTCGATCGGTTCACCCCCGCGTGCGCGGGGACGACTTCGGCCGCGCTCGCTCGTCCTGGTACCCTTGCGGTTCACCCCCGCGTGCGCGGGGACGACCTTCGGTGTGCCCTGGCTGTGCAGGATGTAGAACGGTTCACCCCCGCGTGCGCGGGGACGACGTAGTCGCAGAACCAAGCGCCCTTCCCGCGATGCGGTTCACCCCCGCGTGCGCGGGGACGACGTTCACTCCGGCGAACAGGTTGCTCAGGCTCTCGGTTCACCCCCGCGTGCGCGGGGACGACACGAACGTTGCGCCGTCCGCGACGGCGAATTGCGGTTCACCCCCGCGTGCGCGGGGACGACCTCGGCGGACGCGCGTGCCCAGTGCGCTTCCTGCGGTTCACCCCCGCGTGCGCGGGGACGACGCCTTCTCGCCGTCGGCGCCACCGAACTCCTGCGGTTCACCCCCGCGTGCGCGGGGACGACAAGTTCCGCAACGAGAGCGCCGACGACGCGTTCCGGTTCACCCCCGCGTGCGCGGGGACGACGCGCGCTCGCCGCCGTCGAGGAGGACCTTGCGCGGTTCACCCCCGCGTGCGCGGGGACGACGCTGCCGCCGCCCTCGCGGCATGCGGCTGCCTGCGGTTCACCCCCGCGTGCGCGGGGACGACGCTCTGCCGCACCTCGGGCGCGACCTCGGCATCGGTTCACCCCCGCGTGCGCGGGGACGACGTTCACGTGCGCCCACGTCAGGTGGGGCTGCGACGGTTCACCCCCGCGTGCGCGGGGACGACGAACTCGAGCGCGAAAGCCCCGGCGTGCTCCGCGGTTCAACCCCGCGTGCGCGGGGACGACCTTCGTAATGATAGCTCGGGCAGTTGCTTCCAGCGGTTCACCCCCGCGTGCGCGGGGACGACTATGCGCCCGGCGACATGATCGGGATGGAGCTCGGTTCACCCCCGCGTGCGCGGGGACGACTCGTGAGCGGCGTTGTGGTGTGGAGGTTCGTGAACGGTTCACCCCCGCGTGCGCGGGGACGACGAACTCGACGCCGCCCGTCGTCGCGCCTCCTTCGGTTCACCCCCGCGTGCGCGGGGACGACTGCAGGCGCCCCTCGACGAGGAGGCTCGATCCCGGTTCACCCCCGCGTGCGCGGGGACGACGAGCTTGGCGACGAGCCTGCCCCCGTACTCCTCGGTTCACCCCCGCGTGCGCGGGGACGACTCGTGGGGGAGCAGGAAGCGGGGACGCCGGGGGGCGGTTCACCCCCGCGTGCGCGGGGACGACGATCCCAGGCTTGCTCCCGAACCTGGAAGCGACCGGTTCACCCCCGCGTGCGCGGGGACGACTTCGGCGGCGATGACGCGACCGCGCGCGATGGCGGTTCACCCCCGCGTGCGCGGGGACGACGTGCTCATGCTGTGGATGGTGTGCGCGTCCACCGGTTCACCCCCGCGTGCGCGGGGACGACTCGTGCGGACGTTCTCGCGCGAGACCATCCTCTGGTTCACCCCCGCGTGCGCGGGGACGACGAATGCCGAAAGCTCCCCTAGCTCGATTATCCACGGTTCACCCCCGCGTGCGCGGGGACGACGCTCAGCCGGGAGGACTTCTTCGCGCTCGCCTTCGGTTCACCCCCGCGTGCGCGGGGACGACGAAGGAAGACAACGGCGACCCGGCGAAGCCGATCGGTTCACCCCCGCGTGCGCGGGGACGACGGCAGCGGTCCCGCCTCTCCGGGCGCCCACACCGGTTCACCCCCGCGTGCGCGGGGACGACAGGCCGAGCGGGGGATCAGCTACGCCCGCCGCCGGTTCACCCCCGCGTGCGCGGGGACGACGCGGACGGCGACGTCCGCGCCCCGGGCTCCGGCGGTTCACCCCCGCGTGCGCGGGGACGACCCGACGAATGCCACGTAGTCATTGAACTCGCGCGGTTCACCCCCGCGTGCGCGGGGACGACCTCCTTTTCGTCGAGCTTCTGTGAGCTCTTGGCCGGTTCACCCCCGCGTGCGCGGGGACGACATCATCGCGCGCCAGATCAGGCGCTTGGCCTGCGGTTCACCCCCGCGTGCGCGGGGACGACGCCGTCGAGGCTCCGCGCGAGCTCGACGAGGGCCGGTTCACCCCCGCGTGCGCGGGGACGACGGCAAGAGCCGCCGCAGCAACAACGTCGTCTTCGGTTCACCCCCGCGTGCGCGGGGACGACGCGATCCCGCCGGCGAGGAAGTCCTTGCCCGTCGGTTCACCCCCGCGTGCGCGGGGACGACTGCCACAGGAAATCAGCCATGGGGCACCGCGCCCGGTTCACCCCCGCGTGCGCGGGGACGACGCAGGACGGCAAGGAGTTCCTGATCTACGACCTCGGTTCACCCCCGCGTGCGCGGGGACGACGTGACGGGCACGACGCGCGGGGGCTTCGACGACGGTTCACCCCCGCGTGCGCGGGGACGACGGAGGCGCTTCCCTGGGAGTTCACGTTCGCGCTCGGTTCACCCCCGCGTGCGCGGGGACGACGTACTCGGTCGCGCAGGCGACCTCCGGTGCGCCCGGTTCACCCCCGCGTGCGCGGGGACGACTCGTGCGCTGAGAAATAACGCACGTGCTCCCCCGGTTCACCCCCGCGTGCGCGGGGACGACGAGCTCGGGCGCAGCTCCGGGAGGTCGGGCTTCGGTTCACCCCCGCGTGCGCGGGGACGACCTCGGTCCAGCCTGCCTCGTGGTACTCGGTCACGGTTCACCCCCGCGTGCGCGGGGACGACCTCGGTCCAGCCTGCCTCGTGGTACTCGGTCACGGTTCACCCCCGCGTGCGCGGGGACGACGCGTCGCGCGGCATCTCGCCGGTCACCACGGCCGGTTCACCCCCGCGTGCGCGGGGACGACCGCGCTGGAGGTGCTCGGCCGCGAACTGAAGGTCGGTTCACCCCCGCGTGCGCGGGGACGACACAGCCGGTCGCCTGGCACAGGCCGTGGGGGCCGGTTCACCCCCGCGTGCGCGGGGACGACCCGTTGACCGGGTTCGCGATGTTCGGATGCTCCGGTTCACCCCCGCGTGCGCGGGGACGACGGGAGGGCGACGGGCGTCCCGCTCGCGGCAGTTCGGTTCACCCCCGCGTGCGCGGGGACGACAAGCGCATCGCGGCCATCGGCCGCGTGCTCTCCGGTTCACCCCCGCGTGCGCGGGGACGACGCTCGCGGCCTGTTGAATCGCCTCACTGAGAGGCGGTTCACCCCCGCGTGCGCGGGGACGACCGAGGTGCTCACCAGCGCGCCGCCGCTCCCGGCCGGTTCACCCCCGCGTGCGCGGGGACGACGTACTCGCGCGCGTTCTCGCTGCCCTCGACGCGCGGTTCACCCCCGCGTGCGCGGGGACGACCCGCGCGGCGTGCGCCCGGAGGGCCCGGCGCGGGGTTCACCCCCGCGTGCGCGGGGACGACCGCTGCGGCCACGGCCCCGAGCGCGAGGCTCTGCGGTTCACCCCCGCGTGCGCGGGGACGACGCCGCGGCACTCGGACACCGCCACCTCGGCGCGCGGTTCACCCCCGCGTGCGCGGGGACGACCTGGAACGACCGGCAGAGCGCGAACCCGTTGCGCGGTTCACCCCCGCGTGCGCGGGGACGACGTCGAGGCCCTCCCGACCCGAGAGCTCGCCGGCGGTTCACCCCCGCGTGCGCGGGGACGACTCGAGGGGCCGCTCGAGCTCGATGGGGGGGTACGGTTCACCCCCGCGTGCGCGGGGACGACTGAGTCAGGTTCAGGGCGAGCTTGACAGCCTCCGGTTCACCCCCGCGTGCGCGGGGACGACCCTGTGAGCCTCATGCTCGAGCTCGTCGGCGACGGTTCACCCCCGCGTGCGCGGGGACGACGCGCTGACCGCCGCCGACGTCGGCGGCCCCTGCGGTTCACCCCCGCGTGCGCGGGGACGACGGCGAGCTCTCGCTCCTTCGCGGCGAGCGCCTCGGTTCACCCCCGCGTGCGCGGGGACGACGGCCGCGGGACCGAAGAGTTCACCAAGGCGGCGCGGTTCACCCCCGCGTGCGCGGGGACGACGCCTTCCGTTGACCGTACGCGTTCGCGACCAGCGGTTCACCCCCGCGTGCGCGGGGACGACTCGACGTTGGCGGCCGTCGTCCCGTCGCAAGGCTGGTTCACCCCCGCGTGCGCGGGGACGACATGGCCGCCGGGCGCCCGACGAGCGGCCCCGTCGGTTCACCCCCGCGTGCGCGGGGACGACGCCTGCTTCTGCGCCTCCAGGTTCGACCGACGCGGTTCACCCCCGCGTGCGCGGGGACGACGGCCGGGCGCCCTCCCGGATGACGTTCTCTGGCGGTTCACCCCCGCGTGCGCGGGGACGACGCGACGTGTCGCTCTCGGCCGATCGTCGACGATCGGTTCACCCCCGCGTGCGCGGGGACGACGGCGGCTTCGGCATGCGGCTGATCTCGGTCAGCGGTTCACCCCCGCGTGCGCGGGGACGACTCTGCTTTACCGGATGATTTGACAATGTTTGATACGGTTCACCCCCGCGTGCGCGGGGACGACGCGAACTCCCGGCGCGCCTCCGCCCGCCGTTCCGGTTCACCCCCGCGTGCGCGGGGACGACGCCGGCGGCCCCGTCGTCTCGTGGTCGGAGCGCGGTTCACCCCCGCGTGCGCGGGGACGACCCCCAAGCCGGCGCAGAACCGCTCGCGCATCCACGGTTCACCCCCGCGTGCGCGGGGACGACTCCCTCCGCACCGACCTCCTCTCGCACAGCATCGGTTCACCCCCGCGTGCGCGGGGACGACGACCCCTCGACCGTCCGGACCCGGGCGACGCGCGGTTCACCCCCGCGTGCGCGGGGACGACGTGTATACAACGCCCACCCGTCCGGCTGACCCCGGTTCACCCCCGCGTGCGCGGGGACGACGCATCGGCCCGCTGCGTCTTCCGTGGCGACGACGGTTCACCCCCGCGTGCGCGGGGACGACGGTGCCGGTGACGCCCACCACCTGCTGCTGGAGCGGTTCACCCCCGCGTGCGCGGGGACGACTGCGACGCGGCGCTCCCGAGCCCCGCCGCGGCCGGTTCACCCCCGCGTGCGCGGGGACGACGGTCGTCTCCGGACGAACGCACGATGCGCACGCCGGTTCACCCCCGCGTGCGCGGGGACGACGCGGGCGCCTTGATGTCGACCTTCGGCGCTCTCGGTTCACCCCCGCGTGCGCGGGGACGACACTTACTCTTTTCGCATACTTACGCCTTCCGGACCAGCGTAAGTCCCTCGATGTCAATGACCGTGCGGCTGGTGTCCCCGTGCGTCAGCATGGCAAATCCTTGCTCATTCTGTGCCGCGTGGACCAGCACACAACCTCCCCCAGCGTTACGCGCGCACACCGCCTGCCACAAGAGCTCGCGCACCCGTGTCGAGAGCGTCCCCACGAATACCCCCGCCCGCACCTCCAGCATCCAGCGTGTGATGTGCCCCCGCAGCGACGGCGATGCCCGCTCCACCACCAGCACCGTCAGAATGGCACACCTCCCTCCGGCTCCGGCTCCGCCTCCGGCGGCGCACCGTCGCCCTCCCCCGTGCTCCCCTCGCTCCCGCCGTCGAGCTCCGCGAAGTTCTTCCCCCCGGCCACGCTCCCCTTCACCGGATCCCACAGCGCCCCGGGCGCATCCCCGTCCGGCGCGTGCGTCACCAGCAGCGTTGCGTCCGCCTTCAGCCCCAGCACCCGCTGCATGTCCGGCACGATCCGCTGGATCAGCCGCTCGTCGTAGAACGCGCTCCGGCACAGGCGCCGCACGTTCGACTCCAGCGACGCCGTGCCCATCGCCGCCGCCCTGAACGCGATCGGCACTGTCACCTCCACCTTGTACAGATCGGCGACGTCGTACACGAAGCTCAGCATCTTGCCCGTGTGCACGAACCCCAGCGCTGGCGAGAAGCCCGTCGACACGATCGCCGCGTGACACAGCCCGTACAGGCACGCGTTCGCCGTCGACAGCGCCCGGTTTACCGGATCCGCCGCGCCCCAGTCGCCCCGCTTGTACGCACGGCCGCTCCAGGGCAGCCCCGTCGCCCGGCTTGCCTTCGCGTACGCCTCCCGCACGCGCACGCCCTCCATCCCCGGAACTGCTCCAGCGTCAGATCCGGATCGAGCCGCTCCGCGAACCGCATCCGGTACATCCGGGCGACCACCTCCACCCGGCGCTTCGCGCTCGCCCACGCCTCCGCCTGCGCCATCAGGTTCGACGCACGCCGCGTCTCGCCCACCCCCGACGCATAGAACCGCGTCCCGTCCTCGCCGCACCACACCACCGAACAGCCCGCCTCCGCCAGCGCGAGCATCGCCGCGTGCGTGATGGACACCCCGGGACCCAGCATCAGCACCGAAAGCGCCGCCACAGGAACAGGCACCTGCCCCTCGGCGTCGATCAAGACGATCGCGCTGTCGTCTCGCTCGATACGGACCTTGTCCGTGTAGAGAAACGTCCAGCCATCGCTGAAGCGCGGCAACTGCTGCAGATCGCGGAGCAGGCTCCCCCTCGACTCATGACCTGAGCTCCTACGTCATTCCTGCACGCGACGGCAGCCCTGGACGGCCCTCGGAGGACATCGACGCCCGAAAGGACGCATCGCGACGGCGGTTCTGATTTTCTTGCGATCGATGTTCTTTTTTTTTCCTTCTTTCGCACTCGCCGCGCCGTACCTGCCAATCGCCCGCCGGCCCGCCGCCCCGCTCAGTTCTGCTCTCGCGCGATCGACAGCAGCCCGAACCCATACGCCTTCGCCGGCCCGATACCCGCCGCCAGCGCCTCGCGAAACCGATCCGCGTCGGTCACGCGCAACCGGCCCTCGAACAGCACCGGCGCCAGCGTGAGCCCCTGCCGCTTGTCGCTTGCGCGCGCCTTGCGATTGGTGAGCTTCCGCTCCTCCATCACCGACACGTCGACCGATACATCGCCCGCCCCGGCGCCGTCCTCCGCGCCGCAGAGCTCGAACCCGGCCGCCATCGCCTTGCGCCGCAGCCAGTCGAGCCGCGACGCGTTGTCGCGCAGCTCCACGCGCCTGCCGTTGCGGCGCTTGCCGTCCTCGCCGCTCTTCGTGTCGATTCGACGCGTCGGATTCGCGCGCAGCCGGAAGCGGAAGCACTCCCCCGTGCCGATGCGCGCCCGCTCGCCCCCGACCTCCCGGACCGCCGGGTTCTCGATGGGGCTCGGCTCGGTAAAGCCCAGATCCTCCTGGATATCCAGGAAGTAGTCCTTGGGCAGCCGCGTGAAGTCCGGTCGCGTCGCGCTCTGAACCAGGAGGACGAACCGGCCGCGCTGGACCGCCTCGTCCACGCGAAAGAGGACGCCGTGCGCCCGGCGCGGATGGGGCCCGGCGCCGTCGGGGAACGCGCGCATGATCGTGCGGTGGAGACCCTCGATATCGGCGATATCGGCGCGCACGGCGCGCGAAATGGGGTTCAGCAAGGCTCGGGACAGGTACATCGGAGGCTCCTTTGCAAGTCAGAGGGCGGGAGTCCGCAGCTCGGGGCGCCGCGCCACCAGCGAGGTCTGCAGCGTGTCCTCGGGCGACAACGCGAGCTCTCCGGGCTCGATCCACGTCGTGCAGACGAAGCGGCGCGCGAAGTGCCGCGCGTGGAGGCGGAACGACAGCGGCTGGTCCTGCCGGGGGTGCCCCTTGTCCGGATCGCACTCCACGACGAGGCGAACCCGCTCCATGGGCGCCGCCGGGCTCGGCCAGGGCGCGGCGCGGAGCGCGGCCTCGGGCTCCGCCGCGACGAGGCCCGCGCGCACGGGGAGGGACGGCGGGCACGCGCGGCGCCCGAGGAAGAGCGGCCACCGCGGCGATTCGAGGGCGTCATCGATCGCCGTGGCGAGCGCGTCGTCCTCGTAACCGAGCGCCACGAGGAAGCTCGCGTCGCTCAGGTAAGCGCGCCGCGTGATGATGGGGTTGCTCGTGCCGCAGACGCGATGCTCCTTCCCGTCGAAGCGCCCCGCGCCCGCGGTGTGGTAGTCGACGAGCGTCCCGCCCTCGCGATCGACGCGCACGCCCATCGTCGCCGCGGCGAGCTCGGCGAGGCGCGCGTCGTCGTCCCGCGGCATGCCGAGCGCCGCCCCGACCAGGCCCAGCACGCCGCTCTTCGACGGCTCGCGCTCCGTGTCGCGGTGCGGGAACCGGCTCTGGGTACCCCACGACTGGAGCGGACCTTCGAGGCGCAGCAGGACGCTCTTCACGCCCCGCCCCCGAACGCCGCCGCGGTCGCGGCGTCGATCAGCGCCTGGAGCGACGCGCGGTGGTGGGCCGACGTCACCTTCTGGCCAAAAGCCTTCGCGAGCGTCTGGCTCGGATCGACCACGCAGAACGAGAGATCCTTCCGCCCGTCAGTCCCATAGACACCGTCGAGCGCGGCGAGCAGTTCACCCAGCTTCAACACCGATCCTTCCACGAGATCGTTGTGCTCGTTGCTCCTCGGGCGCACCGGCTCGACGAAGGCGTTCGCCAGCGAGCGCGGCGCCCCGCGCTCCCGCACGTCCGTCAGGAGGAACGACGGCGGGTTGTGCGCCGCCATCGAGTTCTGCTTGCCGCTCGGGATCGCCAGGACCGCCGCGCGCAGCAGCGCCGCCAGCGTCTTCCTCGCCTGCGCCCGGGCGGCCTCGTCCCCGCCCAGGTTCCGGACGAGGTCGTCCACGTCGATGACCAGGTAGCGATAGAAGCAGGCCGAGTTGAACGGGATCGTCCCCATCATGTCGCTGCCCGAGCTGTCGTCGCGCCTCCGGTCGTCGATGGCCGTGTAGAAGTCGAACTCCATCGAGACCCGGTGGGTTGAGATCGCGTGAGCCACCTGGCACGCCGCGTCGACGTTCCACCCGGGCTGGTCCGCTATCATCCGCCCGAAGAGCCCCAGCTCGGGCGTGCGCGACCCGTCCGAGAGCAGCGCCTCGATCTGCTCCCGAAGCGCAGCGGGGACCTGGTCCTTCGCCTCCGACTTCTCCTGCTTCTTGGACTTGCCCCCCTTGCCCTTACCGGCCTTGTCCCCCGCCGGCTCTGCGGTCGCCTCCGCCGGCGGCGAAGCCAGAACCGCCAGGTTCTCGGCGATCAGCGCGCCGAGGCGCTCGATGGTGCGCGTGGGCAGGAACAGCAGATACTGTGTCTTCCAGGTGTCGCCCTCCTCCGCCTTCAGCCCGCCGCCCGCGAGCGCGCGCACGACCGCGCGCTTCGCGCTCTCCGGGTCGATCTTCTTCGCCGCCTCCACGTGCTCCGCGACGGCTTCGACGAGGCGCTTCGTGCGCGTCGCCCGCTCTGCCGCGTCGAGGAGCTCGTGCGCCTCGAACGCCTGGCGGATCGCGCGCTTGTAGCACTGGCTCGAGATGCGCGCGCGGCGCACGCCGCCGAGCTCGCAGTCCTTGGGAGAGCCGGTGTCGTCGCGGTTCAAATTCGACGGGGCGAAGTTCTGCAAGATATGGAGTTCGAGCTTCATCGAGAGGTCTCTCCTTCGGAGTCGAGGGCGTCGTGACGTGTATTCCAGAACTCGCGCGCCAGCCGGCGCTGGACGTGGCGTGACTCGCCGCGCCACGCGAGCACGTCGCGGAGCAGGCGATCCCAGTCGAGGGGCTTCCCCTTGCTTCGCGCGAGCGAGACGGCGTGCCGGAGGTGGTTCGGCAGGTCCTCGGCGTCCGCGTCGAGGAGCGCCACGAACCGCTGGCGCAGGCTCTCGTTGTCGCCGGCCCCGGGGCCCTCCTGATCGGCGTTGATCGCGCGGAAGGCGCGCCCCAGGCTCGTGCCCTCGCCGCCGGGATCGGGGTGGAGCGCGAACAGCGCGCCGACCAGGAAGAAGGCGCGATCGCGGTAGAAGTCCTCGCTGTGCGGCAGCCAGGGGGCCACATGAGGGCACGCCGCGGCGGCCATCCCCGTGCGGTCCTGGAGGCTCTTGCGGAGGGCAGCGAGCGCCCCTCGGTCCTCGTCCTCGGCGAGCTTGCGGAGGTGCGAGATGAAGCGGGCGACGTGATCGTCCTTGGTCTTGGCGACATCGGTCATGCGGTGGCTCCTTCCTCGGTCGGCGCGGAGGGGGTCTCGGGAAACCGCTTGGCGAGCTCGTACGCGAGCGTGCGCTCGGCGAGGGCGCGGGCTCGGAGAGCGCGGGCGTTCGCGCCGAGCTGGCGCGTCCCGCCGTCGAGGGCGCTCCACGTCGCTTTGCGCGCGGCGGCCTTCCACCAGCGCAGGGCCGCCTCCGTGTCCTCGTCCGCTCCGAGCCGCCGGACCAGCTCGTCGAACCAGGCGCCCAGCGTGCTCCAGTAGCGGGGCTCCGTCGCGAGGCGCTCCACGAGCGCCCCGACGTCCTTCTTGTCCGGGCTCCGCTCGCCCGACGCGAGCGCCGCGCTGGCCGCCCGCCAGGCGCCGCTCCGCAGCGCGCTCCCCGCCTCGTGGGCCGCGCGAAGGGCTTCCCCGAGGACATTGACCCGCCCGGCGTCGGTGAGGAGCCGGACCGGCAGCGGCACGCGCTCTGCGCGCCAGAGCTCGATCGCCGCCTGGCTGCTCGACAGGCCGTACAGATCGAGCGTGAGCCCGGCGGCCCGCTCCAGGATGTCGTTCTCCACGAGCCATGCGATCTGCGTGCAGACCGCGGGGCGACGGTGCTCCTTACGGGCATCCGTCGCCTCGAAGAGGGCGGTAGCGTCGCGCCACAGGCTCCGGTCGGGGTCGAACCGGAGCGGCTCAGCGCCGCGCTTCACGTCGCGGACCAGGAGCGCCTGCATCGGCTCGATCCAGTCGCCCTCGGGCTCGACGCCCGCGCCCGTGACCACGTCGCGTACGACGGGTCCAGCTGCCGTCGCGTGCGGGATCAGCTCCACGCGCCGCGCCTGCCACGTGAGGGCATCAAGCCAGCCCCGCACCGCGCGCACCGTGCGCGAGGCCGCCATGTCCTGCTCCCACGCCGGCACGTCATCGGGGCCGCCTGCACCCGGGAGCGGCCGGTCTTGCGCGAGGATGAGCAGGTTGAGCAGGAGGGTGCGGTGGAGCGTCGTCCCCCGGGCCAGCACGACCGCGCCTGCGCGCAGCGGGCACGCCCTCGGATAGCCCGAGTCGTTCAGGATGCGGCCCCCCGGCCCGAACCCCAGGAACCCCAGCATCGCGCGGGCGGCCTCGGCGGGGGTCAGCCCCGCGTCGTCCCCGCCGTGCTCCAGCAGCTGCGCCGCGCCCGAGTAGCCGGACCGCTCCAGCGCGAGGCGGCGCACGGGCGTCCTCTCGGCCTGCTTTCCCTGCCGCTCGGCGAAGAGCACCTCCGCGAGCCGCGGCACCTGCAGGAACGGCCGCTCGGCGTCGAACAGGTCGAAGCGGTGACGGAAGCGGTCGAGGTACGCGCGCAGGCGGGCGGGGTCGAAATGCGCCTGGTTCCAGAGGGCCTCCCAGGCCTCGGTCGAGCGCGGACCATCGACGGCGCGGTGGACGATCGCGAGCAGGAGCCGATGGATCACGGCCGTCGCGAGCGGTGACTCGTCGTGGACGCAGGCGAGCTCGTGGGCGCGCACGAGGACCTCCTCGAACCCGAGCTCGACGCGCGCTCCGGCGAGCGTCTCGCAAGGGATCCAGGGCTCTCGGCTCAGATCGAAGCGGGGGCGTTCGGGCGGCGGCATACGGAGGTCTCCTAGGGCGCTTCGTTGTCGGGGAGATCGAGCGAGCCGACGACGAGCCCGAGCTCGGGATCCAGCGCCAGGGAGACGCCGGCCATCGTCGTGCGGCCAGCGCCGTCGAGGCGGAGGACGCGATGGAAGCGGAGGTGCCCGCTGGCCTCGAAGCTCGGGGGCACGCGCTCATCGAGGAGGGCGGCGACCACGCGGCCGTCGGCGATGCCGACGGCCTGCCGCGCGGCAGCCACGATGGTGCGGTGTGGCGGCGGATTCTTCGTATCGAGGTCGATCGCCACGTAGGGGTCGCCGGCGAGGATGACCCGCCCGCCGCGGTCGAGCACCGGCACGACCTCGACGCTGGGCTCGCCGAGCCGGGTCTTCGCGCGCAGGGATCGGTGGATCCTCGGATCTTCGTCCTCGAACATCTGCGCGAGGTCGCGGAACGGATCGTCCGCGTCCGGCGCGGCGAGCTCGATCATGAGGGCCTTGTTTTTTTCGGTGCGTTCCTGCGCTTTGCTCGCGCGATCCAGCTGGGCGAGGCGCGCGGCCAGCTCGGCCGGGGCCGCCGGCGCCGCGCCTCCATACACGGACTCGATGAGCGGCTCGATGTCGGTGGGCAGCACGACCTCCGTGCGATCGCGTAGGGCGAGCCAGCTCCGCAGCAGGACCGACGGGGCATAGATGAGAGCGCTCGCGCCGAATGCCGGCCCTTCGGGGCGCTCGTCGTCCTCGGGGCGGACGAGCCACAGGGTGGGGCGCTGGACGGCTGGGGGCCGCGGTCGCTCGCGCGTGTGCCGGTGGAGGCGGCCGGCGCGCTGGAGCACGAGGTCGACCGGGGCGAGCTCGGTGATCATGAGATCGAAATCGAGGTCGAGGCTCTGCTCGAGGACCTGCGTGCCGACGAGGATCGCCGCGCGCGGGCGCTTCTCCTCGCCGGGGCCGAAGGACGCCTCGGCGCTCCGCTCGCGCGCCGCGCGGGCATCGAAGGGGAACCGCGCGTGGAGGAGGCCGAGATCGAGGTCCGCCGGGAGGAGTCCGCGGTCGCGGAGGGCGCGCAGGGCGAGGTACGTCTGCTGGGCGCGGCGAACGGTGTTCACGATCCAGACGGCGCACCCGCCACCGGAGAGCGCCTGGGCGAGGCGCTCCGGGAGCGTCGGTGCGGGCTGCCAGACGAGTGAGACCGGGACGGGCGCCCGGCGGGCCGGGAACGAGGTGCTGCTGGAGGAGGCGCCCGCGGTGGCGATGGTGATGCGCGGGTAGGCCGCGGGGGGGCACGGCGCGGCGCCGAAGGCGCGCACGAGCGCATCCCGGCGCGCCGCGGGGAGGGTGGCGGAGAGGAGGACGACGGTGGCGCCGAGCGCGCCGAGCCACGAGAGCAGCCGGTCGAGCAGCTCGGACGTGTACGTGTCGTAGGCGTGGACCTCGTCGACGACGACGACCTTGCCGGCGAGGCCGTGCAGGCGAAGGAAGCCGTGGCGGACGCCGAGGACGCCGAGGAGCGCCTGGTCCACGGTGCCGACCGCGAGGGGGGCGAGGAGCGCCCGCTTGCTGCGGGCGAACCACGCATCGGCGACGGGGCCGCCCTCTCCCCGGGCGGCCCCATCGACGGAGCGCATGGCGAAGGCGCGCGCCTTGAGCGCGTCGTAGCGCTCGGAGAGGCCTGCGTCGCCGTGGACGAGGTGCAGGCCGTGTGTCTCGCCGGGGAACGTGGCGCGGAGGAAGCGCTCGACCCGGCCGAAGATCTGGTTGCTCGTGGCCTGGGTCGGAAGGGCGAAGTAGAGGCCGCTCGCGCTGCGCGCCGCGAGGGCGTCGAAGATCGTGAGCGCTGCCTCGGTCTTGCCCTCGCCCATCGGGGCCTCGACGACGACGAGCGATGGGCCGAGGAGCGCGGGGAGGAGCTCTTCGACGGCCTCGTGCAGCGGCCATGGGTCCTTGTCGAAGAGCTCGCGGAAGGTCCGGCGGGGAGGGCGTGGTGGGAGGCGCCAGCCGGCCGCGTCGACCGCGCGGACGGCGCGTTCCCGGGCGAGCGCCAGGTAATCGGCGGGGGACGCAGGCGGCTCCACGTAGGCGAACACGTCCGCGTTCGAGCCGAGCCAGTCCGCCACGGTGGTCAACCCGGCCAGATCGGCGGCGAAGGCGTGTCGGTTCGCGGCTCCCTGGGGGAGGGAGGGGCGCGACGTCGACGGGCTGATACCGCACACGCCTGCGAGCGCCTCGACCAAGTGGGAGCGGAGCAGCGCCCAGAGCGGCTCGTTGCCTGCGTAACCCGGGAGCAGAACGCCCTTTTCCTGCTCCAGCTCGCCCAGCTTCCCGAGCGAGGCGAACTCTCCGTGATGAGCGCCGACCGAGCGTGCGACCCAGCGAGCGAGCCGGGGAGGCAGGCCGTGCTCGGTGAGCGCCTTGGTCGTCAGGACGGTAGACAGGCTACCGTGGGGCTCGTCGCGGTCAGGGAAATCGAGTCCCAGGGCGAGGAGCGCTTGGACGCGGGCGGATACCTTGAATTGGAATGGCGGCGTGGCCTTGCCGAGATCGTGGAGCGCCACGAAGAACAGGACCCATGGCAGCGCCGCCTCTCGTGGCAGCGCGAGGGCTGCGGTCAGCGCGTCGAGCCGGTCGGGGCGCACGTGGAGCAGCAGGCGCTCGGCGCATGCGATGACGTCGAGCACATGGCACAGGAGCGGGTGCCAATCCGAGCTTCCCTCGCGGGCGCGGGAGGGGTCGGCTTTTCCCCAGAGCTGCCAGACGCGGGGGTCGAACGATGCGTGGGGGGCGTTCTCGGCAGGGGGATGAGCGCGCATCATGATGGCGTCCTTGGAATGTTTTCATCATGGATCGACAAGGCGTGCAATACGAATCAATGCGCATCTCACGCCTGTTCGACCCGTCGGGTAGCGCATCGCGGAGCTCGCCTGACATCCCGCCGCTGTCGACTGGCCTGCCACCCCCACGCGGGCGGACACCGTCGCCCTGGCGTTCGCACTCCTACGATGCGCACGGTGGCTCCTACCAGGCCTGCTCCACGCGCACGGCGCTTGGCAGCGGTCGTGCGGGAGCGGCGCCCGGAGGGGTCGAGGTGAGACGGGGCAGGGGAACGGCTCACGGCGACCATCGAGCGGCTCGTGGCAGCGATCGAGCGGTTCGTGGCGGCCATCGAGCCGTTCTTGGCAGCCATCGAGCGGTTCGTGGCAGCCATCGAGCCGTTCTTGGCAGCGATCGAGCGGTTCGCGGGCGACGCGTCGCGACCGTGCGCACGTTCGTGACACTCTTCTGCGACCGAATAGCGCAGTCCGATATCCAGCCCGAGCAGGAGTTCGACGAACTCGCGCTTCATGCATCCCGTGTAGAGGCGTTCGTCGAGCATGTGGGCCATGACCGCGCCGAGTTTGCCGATGTGCGCATCGATCTCCGCGTCCGCGCTGAGTTCGTCCGCGACGAATCGCAGCCCGCTGCGCTCTGCTCGGGCTCGGCCGCGGAGCGGGGGCCTGATGAACGGTAGCGCAAGGACATGAGCCGTGATGCGAATCCCCGTTGCGCCCGCATCTCCGCGCGTGTATCCGGAATGACCTGGAGGATGGGGGCATGCGACGCAGGTCGAAAACGAAGGCGGCCGCTGTTCTGGTTTCCGGTCTCACGGCGTGCAACTTCGACATGGGTGAGTGCTATCTCAGGGGCCAGGGAACGGACGGCGCAGGTGGCGGTATCATCATCCCGTCAGCGGCTACAGGAGATGCATACCGAAACGGTGACGACGTGGGTAGCGGTGCCTCTGAGCAGATGGCAGGGTGCGCCCCGGTCACCAGGTGCAGCGAATACTTTGAAGCTTGCCAGGTCAAAGGACGGCCTTGTACGCGCATAACGACAAGCGGTCATACGTTCTGTCGCGACTGTCTTGACTATTGCCTTCGCGGCGAGTCGTACGAATCTAGTGAGTGTCTTCGCTGTGGATATCGCTAGCGCAACACATGTGGTTTTCGAGTCTCGCGTGGCGGATCGCATCGCGCCGCTCGGTGCCGCCAACGTTGTCGTCGACTCCGACTGTGTTCTTGTTGGACCGTCTCGCGTGGGTGCGTCTGAGCATGTTCTTGCGCGTCAGGCGTGGTGGGGTGATTTTAACGACCCTATCGGTGCTGATCGCAAGATAGGTCCTGTGGTTTTTGTATGGGTTTCGTCCACCAATCTGCGCGAGCGCGTCGCGCTCTGGAGAGTCTGCAGCAGGCTGCGCACGCGCGCCATCCCTCGCAAGGACATCGTCATCGTCGATCTGGATCCTCCATTCCTAGGGCTGGACACCAACGACTCTGCCGTGCCGACGTGGTGCTCCGCCTCCGCGCTGGGTACGATCCCGGAGCGGCTCGGTGAAGCGCGTCCCTGGCCGCCCGGACGCTACCGGCGTGCCGTCCGCCTCTGGAGCCAGTACACGGCAGCAGACCCGAGGCCGTTCGCTCGGAATTGCGCACGTGGCGTCGAAGGGTTTCCAGAGCTCGCGCCCTTGTGGGAGCTCCTCTCGTCCTTTTTTCCGAGAAGGACTGCGGAAGGAGCGCTGCGTCTCAGTCGATTCGACGAGCTGCTCCTGACCATCCTGTCTGCGGAGTGGCAGACTCCTCTCGCGGTGCTTGGGCGCGACCTGCGGGCTGGAATGGACTTGTGGCGGACGCTCTCCTGCACGGGCGACCTGTTCCTGCCACGCCGGCTAGAGCATTGGGCAGACCACGACGCTGGCGCGGCTGTGGAACGTGCGCCAGGCCCAGAGTCATCCGACTCGCACCCGATGCTCTCGCGAGTGTATCGGCTTACCGAACGTGGGTTGAAGCTCCGCGAAGGCATCGATGTCCTCGCCGACGCACCTGGTTTGCCCCTGGCTGGGGTCGAGGCGTACTCGACTTCAGCTCCCTGGGTG
This sequence comes from Sorangium sp. KYC3313, assembly GCF_052075895.1. Taxonomy (NCBI): domain Bacteria; kingdom Pseudomonadati; phylum Myxococcota; order Polyangiales; family Polyangiaceae; genus Sorangium; species Sorangium sp. KYC3313. The sequence goes on along the minus strand of NZ_CP197255.1, from coordinate 11,934,987 downwards.
CTGCTCGAAGATGGACGGCTGGCTCGCTTGTGATGACTACGTATTCCGGCGCGATCCGGCCGCCCGTTCCGACCTGATCCGGCCACCGGTTCTAGCGCCATCGGCCACCGATGCCGGTGACCCGGCCGCCCCCTCCGGCGCCCTGGCCGCCGGGTTGGCCGGGCCTGGCGGCGGCGGTGAGGATCTGTCGATCCTGGGTCCACGAGGGGGGGCGCATCGCGGGCGGGTCCTGCTGCGCGCGTGTCGGAGCCGGGCGCGTGTGGGGGTGACCAAGGCGAGCGCCTCGCAGGCCCCGCTCGCGCTCCAGGGAAAGTCTCGCGCCCGCACACCGTGCCTTTGCCGAGATCGTGCTCCCCAGGTCCCCCGCCTTGCGAACCTCGCAGCTGGCGACTAAGCCACCAGCTTGTCCCCATCATCCGACGGAGGAACCCATGGCACCGCGAAAGAAGGATTCGAAGTGGACCACGTGGGAAGACATGCCGCTCGACGAGTTTCGAGTGCGGGCCGGGAAGGCCAAGGCCCTCGCCACCGAGTTCGTCGAGAAGCTCGACGAGCTCTTCCCCGGCCTCGTGACGCTCACCAAGGAGCAGCGGAAGACCGCGCCGAGGCTGCGTGACGGCGAGCACGCGATGCTGCACAAGGTGCTCGACGTGGTCGACATGAAGCCGGCCCTGTTCGAGTCGCTGGCCGATCAGGACGAAGGCATGGACCCGAACCGCTTCGAGACGGCGCTGCTCCGCGAGCGGATCGAGAAGCACCTGCTCTTCAGCGACGTCGCGGCGAGCCTCTCTTCGGTGGGCGGCGAGCTCGGCGACTCGACGCTCTATACCGCCATCAAGTTCCGCGAGTCGCTCTATGCCGCCTACCGGATCGCCAAGACGCACGCGCAGACCGACCGGAAGGTCATGGACGTGCTCGCGCCGGTCGTCGACTTCATGCGGAAGAACGTCGCCGCCGCGGCCGCCGCGAGGCGGAGCCGCACGCCGACGCCGGCCGAGCTGCCGAGCTCCGGAGACGCGTAGCCTCGACGAGGGCAGCGGAGCGTGCTGACACGGCCCCAGGAACGGACCGGGCGCACAGGCTCCACGAGCCCGGCAATGTGGTCGTTGTCGTTCTTGAACATGAAGGCGGGCGGCGGGAAGAAAAGATTAATGATATTCTCGCCTTCCCGCCTCCCAGTGAGCTCTCTCTCCGGGCAATTCGACCACTGCCCGCGCCCCATCACATCGTTTCGACCGACTTGAGCATCTCCGGAATGAAGTGAAGTCTCGGCCGGAGCAGCCTGTCGCGACGCCCGGGCTGTCGGACCTGAAGCATGGCGCCGGTCGCGGAGCTGTTCGAGGCATCCAGCAGATCGTCGGTGAACGTATAACTGTAATTCTCTTGCTTGGTCGGTGTCCTGTCCTCCGCAGCGGCTTCGGGGATCGAGACGCCGAGAAACAGCAGCGCGGCTGTGACTGAGATAAGCGATCGCGGCTTCATCATGCCTCCTCGCCTTGTTCGGACACGAGCGAGGTCCGCAGATTGGGACCCTTTTTGCCGAGCTCGATGTCGCGTCGCGGAGCTCGCCGGGGCGGCCGCGGCCGGCGCGCGCGGAGCTCCCCGTCCGGGTGCCCACCCGAGGGGGCAGCCCCAGGTGGACGATGCACCCCTGCGTTCCGTGCCGACAGGCGCGCTCGATGTCGTCGCGGATGGCTTTCTGGACGGACCACCCGATCCGGTGACAACGCAGGTGACATCGCTCTCCTTCCGCGTAGAATCGGGCCCGATGCTCACCTGCAGTCGAAGGAGCACGACGGGCGGCCTCATCGTTGCGGTCGTCGCGGCGCTGGCCGTGGTCGTCCCCGCCGGAGCGGCGGGCGCGAGCGAGGAGACGCCGGCAAAGGTGGCGAACGGCATCGCCGTCGGCGCTCAGCTGGAGGCGCTCGCGGACGTCAAGGTCGCCCGCGCCGAGGTCGCCCGGGGCTCCAGGGTGAGCGTGGCCAGGCTGATCGAGCGCCAGGGCCAGCTCACCGCCGTCGACGTCGAGCTCGCCGACGGCCACGTCGCGCGCGTGGCGATGGCGACGGTCCGCACGTCGTTCCGCGTCCTCTCCGAGTAGCCGTCATTCTTCGAGTCGCTCGAGTCGCTCGAGTCGCCGGCTTCTTCACCCCCGCGCGCGATCGCGGCTAGGGTGCCGCCATGCGGAACCCCGCCAAGGTGCGCGTCGCCGTCCTCTTCGGCGGCCGCTCGGCCGAGCACGAGATCTCCCTCCTGTCCGCCCGCTTCGTCGTCGAGGCGCTCGACCGCGACCGCTTCGAGCCGGTGCTCATCGGCATCGACAAGTCCGGCCGCTGGCTGCTCCAGGAAGAGGCGCTACTCCTCGGCGCGGCGCGCGACCCCCGCCTCGCCCGGCTGAACGAGGCGAGGCCGGAGATCGCCCTCGACGCCCACCCCGGACCCGCCGGCGAGGCCACGCTGACCGTGCCGGGCGGCGCCCGCTCCCCGATCGACGTCGTCTTCCCCGTCCTGCACGGGCCCACCGGGGAAGACGGCTGCGTCCAGGGCCTCCTCGAGCTCGCCGGCGTCCCGTACGTCGGCTCCGGCGTGCTCGGCTCCGCCGTGGGGATGGACAAGGACGTCATGAAGCGCCTGCTCCGCGAGGCGGAGATCCCCATCGTGCCCCACGTCACCCTCCGCCGGGCCGCCTGGGACCGCGATCGCGGCGCGTGCATCGAGCAGATCGCCGCCCTCTCCGCCCCCGGCAGCGCCGGCTTCGGGTCGATCTTCGTCAAGCCCGCGAACCTCGGGTCCTCCGTCGGGGTCCGGCGCGTCAAGGCGCGCTCCGAGATCGAGGCGGCCGTCGAGCACGCCTTCGAGTTCGATCTGAAGATCGTCTGCGAGCAGGGCGTCGAGGGCGTGCGCGAGATCGAGTGCGCCGTGCTCGGCGACGACGACCCCATCGCCTCCGTGCCCGGCGAGATCGTGGTCGGGCACGCCGACGGCTTCTACTCCTACGCCGCGAAGTACATCGACGCCGACGGGGCCACGATCCGGATCCCGGCCGACCTCTCCCCGGCCGAGGCGAACGCCGTGCAGCTGGTCGCGCTCCGCGCGTTCCGCGCGCTGGAGGCGTCGGGGATGGCCCGCGTCGACCTCTTCCTCTCGCCCGATCGCGCGCTCTACGTGAACGAGATCAACACCATCCCCGGCTTCACGGCGATCTCGATGTACCCGAAGCTCTGGGAGGCGAGCGGAATCCCCGCGCGCGAGTTGATCGAGCGCCTCATCGGGCTCGCGCTCGACCGCGGCGCGCGCAAGGCCCGCCTCAGGACGAGCGCCTAGAGCGACAAACGGGTTGAAACCACGAGAAAATCAGGAATTTCAGAGGGAGACGGGGAGGCGGGGAGCGAGAGACGGCAAGAGGGAGAAATTCATTTTTTTTCTTCCTCCCCGCCTCCCCGTCTCCCTGTGAAAATTCTCCGGGTTTCAACATGATGGGTGTTCTAGCGCCGCGCGGCGCGCGTCAGCCCCCGTCGAGCCGCACGCCGGGGGCGCCGAGCGCGGGCCGCCGCACGAGGCACGGGCCGAGCGCCTCGAGGATGCGCGCGTGGCGCTCGGCGGGCGCCCACACGAGGATGTGCCCGCCGCCGCCTGCGCCGCACACCCGGAGGACCTCGACCCCGAGGCCGTCGAGCCGCCGCTCCAGCGAGAGCGCGAGCGCGCTCGCCGCCCTCGAGAGGCGCACCTTCGCGGCCGCGCCCCGGCGCATGCCCGAGAGCACCAGCGAGAGCGAGCCGAGCTCGAAGCCGCGCGCGACCTCGCCGGCCGCCGCCACGAGCTCGCCCTTCGCCTCGCACGCCGAGCCGGCGTCCATCCGATCCAGCACCTCGCCCGACACGCGCCGCACCTCCGTGTCCACGAGCAGCAGCCCCGCCGAGAGCGCGGGCACGAGGTCCGGGCAGCCGATCGCGAGCGGCCGCACCCCGGAGCAGCCGCCGGCGTCGAAGGCGAGATCGAGCAGCCCCCCGAACGCCGCGAACACCTGATCCTGCGCGCCGCACGCGTTGCACAGGCGCTCGCGCTCGATCGCGACCGCCTCGCGCGCCAGATCCTCCGGCGCCACGGCCTCTCCCAGCGAGGCGCGCAGCGCGAACAGCGCCGCCACCGCCACCGACGCGCTGCCGCCCAGGCCGGCCCCGGGCGACGTCTCGCTCTCGACCCGCAGGGCGACCCCGTCGCCCACGCCCGCCGCGGAGAGCGTCGCCTCGATCAGGCGGAACGCGAGATCGTCGCGCGGAGGATCCGCGCGGCGGCGCAGGAGGACGCGCGCCCCTCCGGCGCCGCCGGCGCCCTCGGTCGGGCGCGGCTCCGCCCGCCCCTCGCCGCGCGAGGCGAGCTCGAGCCGCACCCAGCCTCGATCGAACGGCTCCACGATGACGCGCACGCGCAGATCGATCGCGGCGCCCACGACGCGCCCGCCGTCCTGCCGGGCGATGCCGGGCAGGTCGCTGCCACCCCCGGCGAAGGAGACGCGCATCGGCGCGCTCGAGGCCGCGCGCCACAGCGGGCTTCGCAGCGTTCGCGGCGCGGAGAGGGAGCCGGCGCAGGGGATGCTCATGCTGTCCTTCGGCGCGAGCGCGACCCGCCGGGACGCGAGCCCGCCCCAGGGACCGAGGCGGAGCGCCCCGCGGCGGCACCCGGTGCAGGGAGCAGGCCATCGATGGAGCGCCCGGCGTGCACGCTTTCGCTCGGTCCCGCCCGGTCCCGCCCGGTGCCGCTCAGTTCCGCTCAGTTCCGCCCGGTGCCGCTCAGTTCAGGTCCTTGCTCGCGGGCTCGCTCCGAGGCGAGGGCTGCGCGCGGGCCGCGTCGAGGATCCGGTCGATCACCCTGAGCCCGGCCGCAAACATGTCCCGCTCAGCGCGCTCGCCGCCGGCGTGCACCTCGGCCGCCTTCTCCCGGAGGGCGAGCGCGTCGCGGCGGACGACCGGGAGGCGGGCCGCGCCCGCCGCCTCGGCGATGCACCCGGCGAGATCGTAGATGAGGAACGCGTCCTCCTCGCTGATCCGGGCCTCCGCACGGCGCCCCTCGGCGCGGGCGCGCGCCGGGGATCCGGAAGCGCGATCCCCCCGGGCGTGCGGCGCGACCTCCCGATCGTCGTCCCCGATCGAGCCCGAGGAGACGCGGTCGAGCAGGCTGGTCAGCTCGACCCGGTAGGCGGCGAGGACCAGCGCGCAGAGCGCCCCGCGATCGCGCAGCGAGAAGAGGATCAACTCGAGGAGCCGGTCGGACCGGGTCGCGCAGTTTTGCATCGCTGCCTTGTACGGCGTCCGCCCACGTGACCTCAATCCCGAACGCCACCGCCCGCGGCGGATCCGCCCTCGGACGCGGGGCACGTTACGCACCGAGGGCGCTCGCGTGGCGCGCGGCGGCACACCGAGGCGCGAACCGCCCCGTCGAGGCGCGCGCCGGCCCGTCGAAACGCGCCGAAACGCGGATAGCGTGGTGGGCCCCACGCGGCGGTTGCGGAGCTGTGCCGGATCGGTCAATAGGTCCGACCCTCCTGCGTCAACGGGCCGCGACGGATGTCTGGCGTGCTGACGCTCCGGCTCAGCCTGTCACCTCATCCACCCTCGCATCGGCATCCCCGTGACCGCGAATCGTCCTACGAGCCCCACGCCCACCCGAGAGCAGTCCACCGCGCCGTCCTCGGCCACCATCACGACGTCCGCCCGGCCCGCGCCGCCCGCGCCGCCCACGTCGCCCACGTCCAGCGACGGCGCGCCCGGCGCCGGGCTGAGCGAGCGCGGCGCGGCGATCGTCCGCGAGGAGGAGGCGCTGCTCGCCCGCGTCACCGCGTACCTCGCCGCCGCCGCGACCAAGCCGTCGCGCCCGCCGCCTGCCGAGAACTACGAGGAGCAGCTCCTCTCGCTGCGCGATCAGATCGCGGCGGCGCGGCTGGAGGACGTGCCGGCGCTGGTGCAGCAGATGGAGCGCCTGCAAGGGATCGCCGCGCGGCGGAACGAGAACGTCGTCGAGCCCGTCGATCCGAAGTCGCCCTACTTCGGCCACCTGCGCCTCCAGGAGAAGGGCCGCCCCGAGCGCGACGTCCTCATCGGGCGCACGACGCTCGTCGACGCGAGCGCGGGCGTGCGGATCGTCGACTGGCGCCACGCCCCGGTCAGCCAGATCTACTACCGCTACGAGGAGGGCGCGGACTACGAGGAGACCTTCGGCGAGCGCGACGTCGAGGGCACCGTGCTCGTGCGGCGCACCGTGACCATCGACGACGGCGAGCTCTACCGCATCTCGGCGCCGCAGGGGACGCTCGTGCGCGGGCCCTCGGGCGGCTTCCGGGAGATCGCGACGCGGGCGACCGAGCTCTCCGGCGGGCAGGGCAGCGCGGTGCGCCCCGAGGACATGCGCGACATCGCGCGCGCGGCGGCGGGCGGCGCGCGCGGCGGGCTCGGGACGGGGGCGGCGTTCCACGCCCGCGAGGACCGGCACCTCCCGGAGATCGCGGCGCTCCTCGACCCGCGGCAGTTCGAGCTCATCTCGAAGCCGGACGCCGGCATCGTGGTCATCCAGGGCGGCGCCGGCAGCGGCAAGACGACGATCGGCGTCCACCGGCTCGCCTTCCTCTCCTACAACGGAGGCCGCCGCTTCACCGCCGACAAGATGCTCGTCATCGTCGGCAGCCCCGCGCTCCGCGCGTACATCAGCGAGGCGCTCCCCGCGCTCGGCCTGGGCGGCATCGCGGTCGAGACGTTCTCCGAGTGGGCGCGCGCGGCCCGGAAGCGCGCGTTCCCGTGGCTCGAGGCGCCGATCGAGGAGAACACGCCCTCCGTCGTGACCCGCTACAAGACCCACCCGGCGATGCTCCACCTCCTCGAGCAGCGCGCGGCGGAGCTCAAGGACGACGCGCGGGCGCGGCGCGACTCGCGCGGCACCCTCGCCTTCTGGGCGGACGTGCTCACCGATCTCGACCGGGTGATGGCCGCCTTCGAGGCGGCGGGCGACCCCGAGTTCGGCCCGGAACAGGTGAAGCGCGCGTGGCGCTGGTGCGCGGACCGCTGCCCCGCCGTGCTCGACCTCGACCCCGGCGACCGCGCCGAGCGCAAGGCGGCGATGGCCGACGAGCCCGCGGACGACGACGACGACCGGGGCGGGGACGGGCGCGAGATCTCGAGCGACGACCGCGCGGTGCTCGACCCCGAGGACGACGCGCTCCTCCTGCGGGCATACCAGCTGCTCCGGGGCGAGCTCCGCAAGGGGAAGAACGTGCTCGTCTACGAGCACCTCTTCGTGGACGAGGCGCAGGATCTCGCGCCGATCGACCTCGCCGTGCTGCTCGGCGTCGTGGCCGAGCCGCGCAGCGTGACGCTGGCGGGCGACACGGCGCAGCGGCTCTTCATGGACTCCGGCTTCCGCGACTGGCGGACGACGCTCGACGACCTCGGCCTGTCGCGGGTCGACGTCGAGCCGCTGCGCATCGCGTACCGCTCGACGCGCGAGGTGCTCGCGTTCGCCCGCGCGGTGCTGGGCCCGCTGGCGGATCCGACGCCGCCCCTCGCCCCGCGCAGCGGGGCGCCGGTCGAGCACCACCATTTCCCGAGCGCCGGCGCGGCCGTCGCGTTCCTGGCCGACGCGATCCGCCCGCTGTTCGCGCGCGAGCCCCGCGCCACGCTGGCGATCCTGGCGCGCCACCCCGAGCAGGCGGACGTCTACTACGACGCCCTCAGGATGGCGGAGATCCCGAACCTCCGGCGCGTGCGCGCCTACGAGTTCGCGTTCCGCCCCGGCGTCGAGGTGACCGAGGTCCGGCAGGTGAAGGGCCTCGAGTACGACTACGTGGTGCTGGTCGACGTGAACGCGTCGACCTACCCGGCGGACGACGAGTCGCGGCACCTGCTCCACATCGGGGCGACCCGCGCGGCGCACCAGCTCTGGGTGATCTCGACGGCGGCGCCGTCGCCGCTCGTGCCGGACTGGCTGGGCTGAGGGGCAGGGGGACGAAGGGACCGCTCGAGCGCAGCCGAGCTGCGCCGCCGCTCTCGGAAGGTCTCGGAAGGCATCGGAAAGCCTCCGAGGGGGAGATGGACACAATCGACACCGGGCCGTGAGAGAATCCTTGACCGGAGCGAGGCCGTGAGTAGATTCCCTCTCGCGCGGTGGAGCAGCCTGGTAGCTCGTCGGGCTCATAACCCGAAGGTCGTGGGTTCAAATCCCGCCCGCGCAACCACGACCCAAGTAGCAAGAAGCAAGAGGACGCGAGGATTGGTCGGAAAGGCCACCTCGCGTTTTTCGTTTTCAGGGTCTGCCCGCAGACGCCGAGCGTGAGGCCGGAGAGGCGGCCTGAGCGAGCCCGCCGTCCGGCCCCTTCAGGCGAGCGCTGCTCGTCGCTCGCTTTGCCTGCTCGCCTGGTGTGAGCCTCTCGGGAGAGATCCTGGTCGTCCCGGCGGCGTCGCGCGCCCTGGGGCCCAGTCGTTCCACCGGAGCGCGGCGGCACGGAGCGGCTCGAGCCCAAGGGCGATAAGACGCTCACCCCTTCTGGAACATCGAGCGTCGATGGCGCGAACTCCATCGCTCTCTGCGGCTCCGGCGCGCCGCCGCTCCGATGCCCTGTCCGTCGACGGTGTCGCTCGGGAAGTGCGCAGCGCTACGGGGCCGGTACAGGTGCGGTTCGCCAGCGCCACATCCGTGGCCTCGGTCCGCTCGTCGCGCCGCCGCGCCCCCGGCGAGGCCGCCGCGATCTGCGCGCGTTCGTCGTGCGTTCGTTGCGCCTTGGTCGAGCGTTGGCGGGGCGTTGGTGGGGCGTTGGTGGGGCGTTGGTGGGGCGTTGGTGGGCATGGCGCGCGCTTCCACGGGCCCCTCGCGCCGGCGGCGCAGCCCTCTCGCCGCGCCGTAGGCAGGCGCCGGCCCCGTGATGTAGGATGGCGATAGAGGCGGCTCCTGTGCTCTGAACACGCGCGCCACGGCGCGCACCTCACCGGCGCATTCCCGGTAACCTCCAGCGGACAACCACGATGGCCAAACCGAACGATCCCTTCGCACCCTCGACCAACACGCGCGGCGCCGCGACGCCGGGGGATGCGGCCAAGCCGCAACGCAGCACGGGCGCGCCCGCGCCCGCGCCCGCGGCGCGTGCGTTGCCCTCTGCGGGGCCTGCCACCCAGCGAGGGCCGGGGGCCTACGGCGCGCCCGAGTTCCTCAACAAGGCGCGCAGCGCGCAGCCGCCGGAGCTCCTGAGCCAGCGCACCATCGAGCTCGTGCAGTGGTCCTGGGCGAAGGTGATGCCCATCTCGGACGCCGCGGCGGCGCTGTTCTATGAGCGGCTGTTCACGCTCGAACCGTCGGTGCGGCCGATGTTCAAGAACGATATCGCCGAGCAGAAGAAGAAGCTCATGCAGACGCTCTCCGTGGCCGTCGATGGGCTGAACAACCTGCCCAAGCTCGTGCCGGTGCTCCAGGGCCTCGGCGTCCGGCACCAGGGCTATATGGTCGTCGATCGGCATTACGACGTGGTGGGCGAGGCGCTGCTCTGGACGCTGCGCGAGGGGCTCGGCGACTCCTTCTCGGCCGACGTCGAGTCCGCGTGGAAAGAGGTCTACGGCGTGGTCTCGGACGTCATGAAGAAGGCCGCCGCGGCCCACGCGGCCGTGGGCGGCGCGCAGGCGCACCCCTCGCCGGCGCCGGCCGGGAGGGAGGCCCCGCGGATCGGCGCCCAGCAACCGGCGCAGCGCGTGGCGCCCGGGGAACCGTCGGTGCAGCTGCCGAAGTCGGTGCCGCCGCCCTCGTCGACCAAGGCCTCGCGGACGCTCGTCGGGGTCGTGCCGCCCTGGCAGGGCGACCCGCCGCCCGCGCCCGCCGCGGCGCCCGCGGGCGCGCCGATCAGCCTGCGCACCATCGAGCTCGTGCAGCGATCGTGGGCGAAGGTGATGCCCATCTCGGACGCCGCGGCCGCGCTCTTCTACGACCGCCTCTTCGAGCTCGAACCGTCGGTGCGGCCGCTCTTCAAGAACGACATCGCCGAGCAGAAGAAGAAGCTCATGCAGACGCTCGCCGTGGCCGTCGATGGGCTGAACAACCTGGGCAGGCTCGTGCCGGTGCTCCAGGCGCTCGGCGTGCGGCACCACGGCTACATGGTCGTCGATCGGCATTACGACGTGGTGGGCGAGGCGCTGCTCTGGACGCTGCGCGAAGGGCTGGGCGACGGCTTCACGCGCGACGTCGAGTCCGCGTGGAAAGAGGTCTACGGCGTGATCTCGGACGTCATGAAGAAGGCGGCCGCAGATCACGTCGCGAGCGGGGGCGGTCGCAAGGCCGACGCCGCGCCCGCGCGGGAGCGGGCGCCCGCGCAGCGGCCGCCCCTCTCGGAGCAGCGCGCGCCGGCGCCGTCGAGCGTCACGGAGGTGATGCCGGCGAAGAGGCGCCCGGGCCCGCTCGACGAGGACGCCGACACGCTGCACTACCAGACCAACCCTGCCCATGAGGCCATGATGACCAGCGGTATCCACCACGAAGAGTCCCGGGCGGCGGCGCGCCCGGCATCCGCAGCGCCCCCTGCCGTCGCGAGCGCGAGCCCGCAGGGGCTCGTCATCCCGTGGGCGGGCCAGGACATGGTCGTCAACGTCCACGTCAAGCTGGACGGTCCGCTGGTGACGGTCCCGGTCGCCTCGCCGGGGATTGCGTCGCCGGCGGCCGCGGCGCCCGTCGTGCTGGAGCCGACTGGCCCGAGCGGCCTCGCCGCGGGGCTCGCGATCGCCCTGCTCTCGATCGCCGCCTCGATGGCCACGGCCATCCTGATGACGGTGGGCGGCGCCGACAAGGCTGCGGCCGGCGCGGGCGCCGCGGCCGGCGCGCCCAACATCGCGTCCCTCGCGACCTACGCCGTGCCGATCATCGTCACGGTCCTCGTCCTCTCCGCGTTCACGATGGGACACATCCTGGGGCGGGGTCGGGCGCGGAGCGACGCGGGGCCCGGCGCGGGGCAGCTGTGAGCTCCTCGTGCGGGTCGTGAGCGGGTCGTGGACTGGAAGCCGACGCATTCGCCCGGCGAGCGCACGGGTTTGATGGCAAGATGGGAATGAGAGTCCGATGATCGCGGAGCCTGCGAGTACGCTGACTCACCTGGCGGGACAGTGGCTGGGACCGTTCCAGCTGATCCAGCTGCTCGGCATCGGCGCGATGGGCGCCGTGTACCTGGCCAGGGACAGCGTGCTCCAGCGCGACGTCGCGGTGAAGCTGATCGCGAAGGGGAGCGCGGACACCGATCCCGAGCGGCGCGACCGCTTCCTGCGCGAGGCGCGCGCGGCGGCGCGCCTCCTGCACCCGAACGTGGTGCAGATCTTCCAGGTCGGCGAGGACGAGGACGTCCGCTACATCGCCATGGAGTACGTCCACGGCCTCACCATGGCGCAGGCGGCCAAGCAGCACGGCGGCCGCCTGCCGGAGCAGTTCGGGATCGAGAAGATGCGCGAGGCCGCGGCGGCGCTCGAGCTCGCGGCGTCGTACGGCATCTCCCACCGCGACGTCAAGCCCGCCAACCTCCTCCTCAATGCGTCGGGGACGCTCAAGATCGCCGACTTCGGCCTCGCGTCCCATCCGGAGAGCGGTCCGCTCGGGAGCAGCGCCGCCCGCACGCTGGAGGGCACGCCTTTCTACATGAGCCCGGAGCAATGGACCGGGCAGGACATCGCGCCTCCGTCGGACATCTACAGCCTCGGCTGCACGTTCTACCACCTGCTCGTGGGCAGGACGCCCTTCTCGGCGCGGGATCTCGCTGGCTGCTTCCAGGCGCACTGCCACGCGCCCGTCCCGGATCCGAAGCTGGCGATGCCGGACATCGACCCGCTCCTCGCGGAGCTCTTGCGCCGCTGCATGGCGAAGAGGCCGCAGGAGCGGCCGTCGGCCGGGCACATCGTGGCGTTCCTCGAGGACATGCTGATGCTCCGGCGCAGCAGCGTCAGGTCGCGAGAGGCGCCGGAGGCGAAGAGCGCGCTGCTCGGCGCGCCCATGGATCTCGCCGATACGAGGATAAGCGAGCTCCCGGCGCCGCCGAGGGGCCCGCTCGCGACGCCGACGGGCACGATCCTGGTGAGCAGCTCGACCGCCGTCGGGCACTTCACCGGCCAGTACAGCTACCGGGATCATTTCGGGCTGACCGGCTATCCGTTCAGCGACATCCGGCAGCCGAGCTTCTTCTGGGACGCAGGCCCTTATGCCTGGATCTTGAGGACGCTGGCGTCGCAGATCGTCGCCGGGCAGCGCCCGGCGATCCTCGTGGGCGAGCCGGGGAGCGGCCGGACCTTCGTCTGTGAGATGATCAAGAACAAGGTCCCGCGGATCCAGGTCTTCTCGGTCGAGCCGCAGCTGCTCTTCGGGACGCGGCCGCTCGTGTCGCTGTGCAGGCAGGTGGGGGCGACGGCCATCACACCGACGCTGAGCCAGCAGTTCCTCGTCGACGCGTTCCTCGGGCAAGCGCTCCTCCGCGCCGGGTCGGACGCGATAGCGGTGCTGGTCGTCGACGGCGTCGATCCGGAGGATCACGATCTCCTGATGGAGCTCCATGACATCCTGCGCTGCGCCCCGGCGGGCAGGCTCTCGATGATCCTGGTGGGCGCCCCCGATCTCCCCGCGACCCTCGCCTCGAACGGCGTGCCGCGCGAGCTCTACTCCGGCGCTCAGTCGCTCCTCTTGCCCGGCATGACCCTGCAGGAGATGATCGAATACATCGATTTCAGGATGTGCTCGGTCGGAGGGAGCAGGCGGGGGCTCCGGCTGGACCTCGCGTCGCAGCAGCTGCTGCACGCGAGGAGCGGTGGTAGCCCGAAGCTCATCAACATCTACTGTCACAACGCGCTGACGATCGCCGCGCTCCAGGGCGAGACGGACGTGAGCCTGTCGTCGATCCGCCTGGGAATGAAGAGCAAGAGCTACCTCACCGCCGAGGCGGCCACGAACCTGATCCGGGGCTGAGCGCGCCTCCAGCGGGTCGCCCGGCGCGGCGGGAGCGGTCGCGCGCGGGGCGATCGCGACGCGCTCGCGCGCTGGCCAGTCCCCCTCATTCCTCGCCGCGTTAGCTGTCGTTTCCGGCGGTTCCGGCTGGTGCGACCGTTCTGGCCGCCCCTGTCGCGGACGGCGCGCTCGGCGGCGCCGCGGGGAGGGGGGCGCGCCCGGGCATTGCGGCGAGCACCGCCGCGTCCGTTATCGGCGCGCGCGGCACGTTCAGCGCGCGCCCGATGCGCGCCCTCGAATGCTTGTCGTTGTCGACGCACCTGCCGCGCGTGTATGCGCTGAGCCGGTCGCGCGGCTCCTGCTTGCGGCACGCCCCGAAGGATCCCTTGATCAGCGCGAGTCCAGCGCGGAAGCATTTCTCTCGATCCCCGACGAGATCCTCGTGCGACCACCCCTCCCGGGTCTTGCCGGCGCCGACGCGGACCTGGAGCAGACAGGAGTCGAGCCCCGAGCCGCGCGCGAGCTTCCCGAGCCCGAGGTCCACGTCGCGACGGTAACCGCTCTCGAAGTACGCGATCGACAAGAGCAGCGCCATCGTCTCGGCTCGACCGCGCGGGCCGCCGAAGAGCGGCTTCAACGCGGGATCATAGGCAACCTTCGCCGCCGCGCGTGCGATCTCGTGGTAGCGCGCGCGGCCTTCCTCGGGCGTCTCGACCGCGTCCTTGATGAAGCTCTTCCCAGGCGGGGCCCATGTCATCATGATACCAACAGCCCACGCGATAATCGTATCCATAAGACATGTAAGGTCATGGGCTACCTCTGTGTCAAGCAATTCGGACAGCCTGGCTGGGATTGTCGTCGTGCGTTGTATGATCGCGTGCCGCTCAGTGTGCATTATAACGTCCTCGTCAAATTGCAAATGATCTGGGAAGCGGTGCGTCGTACGTGGTGCGCAATCGTTTTCGCACTGGTTCGCGCTGGTTCGCACTGGATTTGTGTTCGGTTGTGTTCGGTTGTGTTCAGTTGCATTTGTTGCGCACGGCCTCGCGAGATTGCGGGTGTGCTCGCGGTCAAATTCGCGCCGAGTTGCCTCGCGCGCTCGCCGCGGGGCTCACGAATGGAGTGGTCGCCTCCAGTCCTCGAGAGAGCGACTGGCCCTCACCGGGCAGGGAGCGAAGATGTGCTGCGCGCGCTCGTCGCGAGGCGCATCAGGCCTTCTCGGCGGCGTCTTCGTCGGAGGTCGCGCGCCCGTCCCGACGAAGTGTCCTGTCCAAGGAGCATCATGTGTAACTGCCGCTGACCGCAGGTCCAGGTCGGCGCGCCGCGTGATGGGGCCGGAAGGCGAGGACCACGGCCATGAGCCCGGCCCCGACGGCCGGCGCGGCGCGCAGGAAGCCGAACCCCTGCGGGCCGACCCCGAGCCCGTCGGTCGCGTAGATGGGCAGCAGCCGCGAGCCGGGAGATCGAGCGCCAGGTCGCTGCATCCCGCGCGCCGTGGAGGGGTTGCATCCCGGGCACTGTGAGGGAGAGCAGGGACGGTCCGGGCACCGCGGCCGGTCCTCGGGACGGTCACGTTCGCGTGGCCTCGGCGTGGAACACTGGCGCGCCGACATGGACCTGTGGTAAGCGGCTGCCCCACATGATGCTCCTTGGACATGACACTTCGACGGGACGGGCGCGTGACCTCGCCGGGCAGGCGTGGCGCGCCTGGACGCTGTTTGGCAGCCGCTCCCGCCGCGGGCGTGATGGCCGGCGCGACGACGACGACGACGACGACTTCCCGCGGCCGAACGCGATCCTCACGTGGCTCCCGATGCTGGGGCGCGCCGTCTCGCCGCTGCCCGCCTGATCTACGCGCCGCTCAGGGGCCGCTCGCCGCCAGCGTGAGCGAGCCGTCGCGGAGGCTCACGACGCGGTCCGCGGTCGCCACGCGCGACCAGTCGAACTCGCGGAGCAGCTCCGCCGGCGTGCACGGATCGGGGCGATCCCGCAGGCCGACGCAGCAGGCGAGCGCGCCGGTGAGCGCGGGCGCGCTCCGGGCGAGCGCCGCCCCGCGCGCCGCGCCGTGCGTCTTCGCCAGCTTGCCGCCGCGCTCCTCCAGGAGGAGCAGGTGGTGCCGGTAGACCGGCGCTGGCAGCCCGAGCAGCGCCTGGAGCGCCGCCTGCGTCGCGGTGCTCGGCGCGATGTCGCGCCCGCGGACGACGCGCGTGACGCCCGCCGCGCCGTCGTCGACCACCACCGCCAGCTGGTAGGAGAAGGCGCCGTCGCGCCGGCGAACCACGGGATCGCCCATCTCGAGCGCGGGCTCCTGCGACAGGTCGAGCCCGCCCTCGTCCAGGGGCCGGAACACGCCGTCGGGCAGCCGCGCCCGGATCGGCTCCACGCTCGCGCGCCACCCGCCGGGCGGCAGCGCGCGGCCGCGCGCGCGGTTGTCGTAGGCGAAGCCGCCGTCCGGGGCGCGCCGGCCGATCGCGCGCACCTCCTCGCGCGTCGCGGAGCAGGGGTACAGCGCGCCGAGCGCCTGGAGCCGGTCCATCGCCGCCTCGTGGTGCGCCCTCCGCGCGTGCTGCTCGACGCGCTCGTCGAAATCGAGCCCGAGCCACGCGAGATCCTCCTCGATCGCGCGCGCGAACTCGGGCCGGCAGCGGTCGGGATCGAGGTCCTCCAGCCGGAGGACCAGCCGCGCGCCCCGCGACCGCGCGTCCAGCCAGGCGAGCAGCGCCGCGGCGAGCGTGCCGAGGTGGGCGGGCCCGGTGGTCGACGGGGCGAACCGGCACACCTCGCTCATCGCTCTTCCTCCTGCCGCTGCCGGCCGCGCCCTCGTCGCGCGGCCCGCGGGCTCGTCACGCCGCGCCTCAGAGGAAGCGCGCGATGCGCGCCCGCACGCGCGGCTCGCCCAGCACCGCCATGACCTCGGTCAGATCGGGGCTGTTCCTCGTGCCGCAGACCGCGACCCGGAGGAGCATCGAGACGTCGCCGACATGGCCCTTCCACGACTCGGGAGAGGCCTTGTACTGCTTCACCTCGCCGGCGTAGCCCGAGGCCACCGCGATCTGCCGGATCTTCTCGAACCACGCCTCCTTCGAGTCGGCCGGGTCGAACGTGTCGAGCATCTGCCGGAGCAGCGGCTGGCGATCGCCCTCCGGGACGCTCTCGGGGAAATCGAGCGCGTCGACGCGGTCGTAGAGCTCGTCGTAGAAGAAGAAGAGCTGGGGCCGCAGGTCGGGCCAGGTGGTGATGCGCTTGTTCGACTTCTTGCCGCCGCGCTCGATGCCGAGCGCGCGCTTCGTGTACTCCGGATCTCGCTCCATCAGCGCGGCGAGCTCCTTGTCGTGCTCCCTGGCCCAGTCGAGGCCCTGGGCATAGACGTCCTCGGCGCTCATCCGGCTCACGACCGCCTGGCTCACGCTCTTCAGCTTCACCATGTCGCTCAGCGCGCCGCCGGGGGCGAGCTTGTTGAGCTTGAGGGGGAAGGCGGAATAGGGCTTGTCGGGGTTCGCCTTGCGCCAGTCCTCGAACGCGGAGTTGGCGATGTTGAGGAGGTACTCGATGGTGCCTGTCTCGGGGACGCCGATCTCCCGGTAATAGGCGATGTTCGCCTCGGGGTCCTTGCGCTTGCTCAGCTTGCGCCGCGCGTCCGAGACCTTCGTCTCGCCTGTCTCCGGGTCGACCTCCTCCACGCGATCGAGCTTCTGGATGGGCGGGACGTGGGCGTACTCGACCGGCCTGAAGCCGAGCGTGCGGAAGAGCTGCAGGTGGAGCGGCATCGACGAGATCCACTCGTCGCCCCGGATCACGTGCGTCGTGCGCATCAGGTGATCGTCGATCGCGTGGGCGAAGTGGTACGTCGGGATGCCGTCCGACTTGAGGAGGATGGTGTCGAGATCGTTGACGGGCATCGAGATGACGCCCTTCACGCCGTCCTTCCACTCGACGCGGCCGGAGACGTCGTCCGGGGCGCGCAGCCGGAGCACGAACGGGGTGCCGCCCGCGAGCGCCTCCTTCACCCGGGCGAGCGGCGCGTCGCGCCACTTCGCCCACCGGCCGTGGACCCCGGGCTTCACCGTGAGGGCCATCTGCTCCTGCCGGATGGCGTCGAGCTCCTCGACCGTGCAGAAGCAGGGGTAGGCGAAGCCGCGGCGGATGAGATCGATCGCGTAATCCCGGTAGATCCCGACCCGCTCGGTCTGGATGTAGGGGCCGTAGTTGCCCTGCTGAACGAACTCGCCTCGCGACGACGCGCCACCGTCCTTCGCCGGCGCGCGGAGCACGCCCTCCTGAGGGGAGAGATCGAAGCGCGCGAGGGAGTCGACGATGGTGTCGAGCGCGCCGGGGATGGCGCGCTTCACGTCGGTGTCCTCGAGGCGGAGGTAGAAGACGCCCTCGCTCTGGAGCGACAGCCGCTTGTTGATGAGCGACACGAAGATGCCGCCGATGTGCATGAACCCGGTCGGGCTCGGCGCGTAGCGGGTGACCATCGCGCCTTTGGGCAGCGCGCGCCGGGGATAGCGCGCCTCGTACTCCTCGGGCCGCCTGGCCGACGCCGCGGCGTCGCCGAAGAGGAGGCGCACGAGCTCGTCGCGGTCCTCTCCGGGGCCCGGTTCGCGGACGGTGACGGGAAGCGTCGTCTCGTTCGGGGCCTGCTTGTCCATGAGGGCGCCTCGCTCCTGGTCTGACATCGGCGGGCAGCCATTGCACGCCCGCCTGGTCTTGTCAATCGGCTGGGGGCCTGTCAATCGGCTGGGGGCCTGTCAATCGCGGGGTAGCGAGCGCGAACGAGCGTGGGTCGTGGCGCGCGCCGCGCTACTGCGGTGTGTTCTCGCCGATGAGCCAATAGGTCTTCATCGCGCCCTTGCCCTTGATCGCCACGAGGCCCCGCTCCTCGAGGAGGAAATCTCGAGCGAGCAGGGAATAGCTCGCCTCGCTCACCTGGATCCGGCCGGGCTCTCCGCTCGACTCCATGCGGCTCGCCACGTTCACCGCGTCGCCCCAGAGGTCGTAGCTGAACTTCTTCTTGCCGATCACGCCGGCGATGACAGGCCCGGTGTTGATGCCGATCCTGAGCTGGAACGGCTCGCCGTCGTCGCCGACGAACTGGCGCACGGTGTGCGTCATGGCGATCGCCATCCGCGCGATGGCCCTCGCGTGATCGGGGCGCTGCGCCGGCAGCCCGCCGACGACCATATAGGCGTCTCCTATGGTCTTGATCTTCTCCAAGCCGTGCTGCTCGGCGAGCTGATCGAACGAGGAGAACATCCGGTTGAGCAGGCCGACGAGCTCCGCCGGGGGGAGCCGCGCGGCGAGCGGGGTGAAGTCCGCGATGTCCGCGAAGAGGACGGTCACCTCCTCGAAGTGCTCGGCGATGAGCTGCTCGTGCTCCTTCAGCTGATCGGCGATCGTCCTCGGCAGGATGTTGAGGAGGAGCCGGTCCGAGCGCTCATGAGCTCGCTCGGCCGCCGCCTTCGCCTGCTCGAGCGCCGCCTTCTGCTGGCTCTGCCGCCGCGCGTTCGCCTCCAGGGCCGACAGCATGCCGTTGATCGAGCCGGTGAGGCGCGACAGCTCGTCGGTGCCCGGCATCGCGACCCGCGCCGAGAGGTCGCCGACGCCGCCGATCTCCGTGACCTCCCGGCTGAGGCGGGCGAGCCGGTACAGGACCAGCTTCTCCAGGAGCAGCAGCGTGACGCCGCCGAAGACCAGGCCCACGACCACGGTCACGAGCACGAGATAACGCAATGTGTCATGACCCATCCTGAGGATGGCCCGGTCGTTGTCCACGCGCACGAGCAGCGCCGGCTTGCCGTCGATGTCGTTGAGGACGGTGTATCCGGCGATCCGGTCGCCGCCGAGCGGGTGGACGAGGATCGGGTCGCGGTCGGACAGGGCGGCGCGCGCCTCGCGGAAGTCGTCGGGCAACCGGGGATCGTCGAGGCGGCGCACGGCGAGCGAGAGGCCGGCGGGCTCGGTGAGGCGCTTGATCTCGGCGTCGGTCAAGAAGCGACCGAACGTGACGGTGCCGGCGACCGGTCCGCGGCCGGAGCTGCCGACGCTCGGCTGGGAGCAGAGGAGCATCGGCCCGTCCGGGAGGAGGACGATGCCGCCTCGGACGGCGCTGCTGGGCGCGTCCCGCCCGAAGAGGAGATCGCCGACGCGGAGCCGCTCCGCGACGCCGCGCGGCAGGGGGGCCCAGCTCTTCGTGGCGTGGTCGTAGCCGGTGCTGTACACGGCGTTTCCGTCTGCGCCGGCGAAGACCGCGAGATCGATCCGGGCGATGTCGAAGAGCTGGGCGACGAGGTTCGAGCGAACGAACTCTTGATTGCCGTCCTGCACGAACGCGTAGGCGTCATCCCACTGGCTCCAGTCGGTCCAGCGCGCGTTGAAGTCGCTGCTGGCCTGGCGGAAGAGGTTGAGCGCCACGTGCACGGTACGGCGGGTGTCCTGCGCCTCGGCGGCCATCGAGTTGGCGAGGAGCGCCCTCGAGGAAACGCCGTACAAGGCAAAGCTGAGCCCGAGCAGCGTGGCGGCGATCGCCAGCAGCGTCTTCGCGCGCAGTGAGAGCAAGGCGTCGAGGGCGGGCTTCAGCGGCGCCGAGACTACCGAAATGCGGGACGTCGCGGAAGCGCGCTGACGCCAGCCGGGACGTCGCGGGCCCGTGGCGGGCGGGAGCGGGGGTGCGGCGGCGTGGTGCGGCGCGGTGCCCCTGGCCCGGTCCGGGCCGCGCGCGTGGAGGGGGCTCCGGGGCGGGCCAGGAGGTGAGGTCTCATTCTCGTTCTACGGAGGCACGCGAGGCATCGAGTTCCAGATGTGTATCGTGGACGTTCCCGTCCGTCGTTTCGGGCCGAGTCCTCATCGATATTCGCGGAAATTAAGGTTCGTAGTAATGAAAACAACTTGAACGGTTGTCTCCGTTTCCGGCGGTGATGAACGACGCTACGGTATCTCACGTTGCCTCGTGGCTTCCTTGGACCGCTGTCGTGAGAGCAGATAGAATGCGTGCAATGCACACGCCCGGCCGGCTGCTTGTCATTCCTGCGGTCCTTCTCACCCTCGCCGCGTGCGCCAACGGCACCGACGATCTGCTGCCCGGCTATTACGAGGAGCAGGCCGGCGGAGGCGGGCTCGGCGGTGATGGCGGCGCCGGAGGGGAAGACCTGTCCACGAGCTCGACCTCGAGCTCGAGCGTGAGCGTCGGCTCCACCGGGGTTGGCGGCGCTGAGGGCGAGGGCAGTGACGCGGGGAGCAATGAAGGCGATGGTGGCGCCAGCGGTGGTGGGGGAGCGGTGGCCGAGTGCGACTATGCGGCGCCGAACACGTGCGCTGGAGCAGAGGATCTCGGTGAGATCTCGGGCGATGACGGCGGCGACTCGGTGACGCTGACGGAGAGAGGGACAACATCGAAGTGGTTCAAGGTCTACGTCGTCGACAAGTTCAACGTTCCTGGCTCCGAGGTCTTCAAGGCCACGCTCACCTCTCCGCCGGGGATGAACTTCGATCTGATAGTATATCCGGGAGAGCTTGAAGTCGATGCCCCGAACTGCTTCACGTCCGGCGTGAGAGGGCAAGGCACGCCTGAATCGTTCACGACCACTTGGAACGATCGCGCGGGTCCCGACGATCACCGCTGGTTCGCCATCGAGGTCCGACACGTCGAGGGGACCGCGTGCGGGAGCGAGGCCACCTGGACGCTGACGGTCAAAGGCTATTGATCCACCACCCGATCCTCGAGCCTGCGCGCACAGCGACGCAGCATGAAGATGTCGCGCCAGGTTACACCGCCGGTCCTCGGTGATGTGGTGACTCCAGGCTGCGCACGCGACACGTCAGCGCCCGCTCGTCTCGACTTCGTACGCGCGAAAGGCACCGCGCGCCGCCCCGACGCCGCCCCGGAGGGGGCCGTCGGTGATCGGCAACACGGTGCCTCGACACCCGACAGACCGCCTCAGCTCGCGCTGATCGGGATCTGACGCGGCTTGAGCGACGCGCTCTTCGGCAGGTGGATCCGCAGGACGCCCGCCCGGAGATCCGCGGAGATCTTCTCGGAATCGATGCCCTGCGGGACGACGAAGCTGCGGCGGAAGTCCGGCAGGCCTTCGACGCCCTGCTCCCGCTCGGCCGCCTCGGTCCGCCGGCCCTCGAACGTGAGCTCGCCCTTCTCCACGCGGACCGCCAGGCGATCCTGCGTCACGCCCGGGAGATCGGCCACGACCAGGAGCTCGTCGGCGCTCTCGTAGATGTCGACCGCCGGCGCCACCGCAGGGCGCTGCTGGATCTTCTCGGGGTTGCTCTCGGCACGGTGGGTCAAGCTGCGATCGGTGCTCATGTTCATCGCTCCTTTCTCGGTACACTCCAGATCCGCTCGTCGCAGGATCGTCGCTCTCCTCTTCGTTCGCTTCGTTCGCTCCTCGGTTCTCCGCTCTCTCAGCGCGCCGTCACCGCGATCTGACGCGGCTGCGCCTCGGCGGCCTTGTTCAGCGTGAGCGTCAGCACGCCGTTCTTCAGGACGGCGGTCGTCTTCTCCGGATCGACCTTGCTCGGCAGCGTGAAGCTCCGGCTGAAGCGCACTCCGCCCCGCTCCCTGCGGTGGACGAGGTAGCCCTCCGGCGCATCCGACTTGCGCTCGCCGCTCACCGTCAGGACGTCCTGATTCAGCGAGATCTGAACATCCTTCTCCGTCAGGCCCGGAACATCGGCCTTGACGACAAGGGCGCTCCCCGTGTCGAACAGGTAAACGCGCGGACCACCCACGTACCGGGACGTCTGGTCGAAATCGCCGCGGAGCGACGCGCGGGGCGCGTCCGCCTCCTCGAACACCCAGTCCAGGCGCCGGCGAAGCTCATCCATCATGGCAAACGCGCGATCGAAATCCGTGGCTCGGTGCAGCATGTCAATCCTCCATGACCGCCGCGCGCGGCGCGCGCCGGGGCTCCGCCCACGGCGCCGTCACCCTGCTCGCGACGGCCGATTTGTTGTAGCGTTACGGGACCTTGGCTACGAGAGCCGGTCTCTTCGCACCGCCCAATCTTTGCACGGCACGTGGGGTGTCAAGAGCACGGCGCGCCGTCGTCCCCTCGAGGCAGATGGGCGGGAACGGCGGCGAACGGACTCGTCAGACTCGAACAGCCCTGGGAGCGCACCCCGGAAAGCGCTAGAAACCCCGGACATGCAGCCCTGCCCGCCCGCCCCCCGCCGCCGCGGCGTCCTCGCCGCCCGCCTCCGCTCGGTCGCCTCCGCGGCGGCGCTGTCCCTCGCGCTGATCTCGGGCGCGGCGCTGGCGCTGCCCTCGGAGGGGGACCGGGCGCCGAACGCGCGCGTCGAGGACGCGGACGGCCGCGCGCTCCAGATCAAGGCGCTTCAAGGCAAGCCGATCCTCATCGTCTACGAGGACAAGGACTCGAAGACCCAGAACCAGGCGCTCAAGGACGCGCTGGCGAAGCTCACGAAGGGCGACCGCTACCGGCGAGGCATCGCCGTCGCCGCGATCGCCGACGTCAGCTCCTACGACTTCTGGCCGGCGAGAGGCTTCGTGAAGGACGCCATCCGGGAGGAGTCGAGGAAGGTCGGCGGGACGGTGTACTGCGACTGGGACGGCTCCTTCCGCGCGGCCTACAAGCTCCGCCGCGGCGTCAGCAACGTCGTCGTGGTCGGCAAGAACGGCCACGTGCTCTTCGCTGCCGAAGGCGCCCTCAAGCCGGAGTCGCAGAGCAGGGTCCTCGATCTGCTCCGCAAGGAAGTCGAGGGCTGACCGCAGCGAACGCCCCGGCCGGCGGGGCGCGCGCGCTCAGCGCCCGTCCTTGCGGCGCCGCCGCGCGTGCAGCGCGGACTCGACCTGCGCGCGGATCTCCGTCGCCTCCGCGGCCGCCACGAGGCCGCCGCGCGCCTCGATGAAGGGCCGGAGCGCCCCGGCGCCCGCGCCGCCCACGAGCCACGGCACGCCCCGGCAAGCGTCCGCGTAGGCGTCGACGAGCTCGCGCGCCGACGGCGGGAGCGGCGGGATCGCGACCGTCAGCGCGACGAGGTCCGGCGCGAGCGCCTCGACCGCCCGCGCGATCGCGGCGGGCGGCGTCCTCGCGCCGAGCACGACGGAGCGGAAGCCCCACGAGCAGAAGCGCAGGCCGATGCCGAACAGCCCGAGCACGTGATCCTCGTCGGCGAAGGCCGCGAGCAGCACGCGACGCCCGCTCTCGCCAGGCTGCGCGAGCCGCAGGAGGTGCAGCAGCGTCGCGCCGAGGACCTGCGAGGCGAGGTGCTCCTGCGCGACCGTGATCTTCCCCGCGTGCCAGAGATCGCCGATGCGCTCGAGCGCCGGGCCGAGCGCGCGCTCGAAGATCGTCACCGCCGGGCCGAGCGAGAGGGCCCGGTTCACCTCGGCCTCGAGGCCGTCAGGATCGAACCGGACCGCGGCGTCGACGATGCGCTCGCTCGCCCCCGCGAACGCGTCGCCGCCGCTCGCGCCCACCGGCGCGCGCGGCCCCGCCGCCTCGAGCACCATGCGCGCCGCCTCGGCCGCGGCGATCCCGCCGTTCACGTGGTCGCGCATCTTCTTGATCACCGCCACATCGTCGTCGCTGTACAGGCGGTACGCCGACGCCGTGCGCGCGGGGGACGGCACGCCATAACGACGCTCCCACGCGCGCAGCGTCGCCGAGGACACGCCACACATCTCCGAGACGACATGGATTCTGTAGCGGCTCAACTGGATAAACCTTGCTAGGACCCGCCGAGCCGCGGCCGTCCGCGCCGGCCCGGCGCACCGGGATGCATCGGAACGGCGGGCAGCGAGGCCCAGAAAGACCCCCTCCTGCCGACGTCTTTCGCGCTTGTCATTCGCCTTTGTCAAAGGCTAGGACAAACATTATACTGAACGTCATGCAAAACACCAGCGCTTCGGCGCAGGATCCGGCGCATCCGGCCAGGCCTGACGCCTCGCCGGGCGACGAGGTGGCCGCTCCCCCGCGAGCGGCGCGCGCGGGCGGCGTCCTCCGTGGAGCGCGCGCGCCGCGCGCCGTCGTGATCGGCAGCGGCTTCGGGGGCCTCGCGGCGGCCGTGCGGCTCGGGGTGCGGGGCTACGACGTCACGGTGGTCGAGAAGCTCGACCAGCCGGGCGGGCGCGCGTACGTCCACCGCCAGGACGGGTTCACCTTCGACGCGGGGCCGACCGTCATCACGGCGCCGTTCCTCCTGGAAGAGCTCTGGCAGCTCTGCGGCCGGAAGATGGCCGACGACATCGACATGCGGCCCGTCGCGCCGTTCTACCGGATCCGGTTCCACGACGGCGTGACGTTCGACTACACGGGCGACGCCGCCGCGATGCGCGCCGAGGTCGCGCGCCTCTCACCCGGGGACGTCGAGGGGTACGAGCGCTTCGTCCGGCGGAGCGAGGCGATCTTCCGCGTCGGGTTCGAGGAGCTCGCGCACGTGCCGTTCGGGTCGTGGATGGACATGGCGCGCATCGTGCCGGACATGGTGCGGCTCGAGAGCTACCGCACGGTGTACGGCCTCGTCGCGAAGCACGTGAAGGACGATCGCCTGCGCCAGGTGCTGAGCTTCCACCCGCTGCTCGTGGGCGGGAACCCGTTCTCGACGACCTCGATCTACAGCCTGATCGCGTTCCTCGAGCGCAACTGGGGCGTCCACTTCCCGATCGGCGGCACGGGCGCGCTGGTGAAGGGGCTCGTGTCGCTCATCGAGGGCCTCGGCGGCTCGGTGCGGTGCGGCGCCGAGGTGCGGCGCATCTCCGTGGAGGGCGGCCGCGCCCGGGGCGTGGAGCTCGCGTCGGGGGAGCGGCTCGCCGCCGACGTCGTCGTCTCGAACGCGGACTCGGCGTGGACTTACCGGCACCTCGTGCCCCCCGAGGCGCGGAAGCGCTGGACCGACCGGCGCATCGAGCGGCAGCGCTACTCGATGAGCCTCTTCGTGTGGTACTTCGGCACGCGCCGGCAGTACCCGGACGTCGCTCACCACACGATCCTCCTCGGCCCGCGGTACAGGCCGCTGCTCGAGGACATCTTCGAGAAGCACGTGCTCGCCGACGACTTCAGCCTGTACCTGCACCGCCCGACCGCGACCGATCCGGCGCTCGCCCCGCCCGGCTGCGACGCGTTCTACGTGCTGTCCCCGGTGCCGAACCTGCTCAGCGGCACCCACTGGCCCACGGCCCAGGAGCGGTACCGGCGCTCCATCTCGGCGCTGCTCGAGGCGACGATCCTGCCGGGGCTCGAGGGCGCGCTCGCGAGCTCGCGGCTCCTCACGCCGCAGGACTTCCAGGACCGACTGCTGTCGTTCCGGGGCGCGGCGTTCGGGCCGGAGCCGGTGCTCGCGCAGAGCGCCTTCTTCCGGCCCCACAACGCGAGCGAGGACGTCGAGCGCCTCTACCTCGTCGGGGCAGGCACGCACCCGGGCGCCGGTCTGCCCGGGGTGCTCTCGTCGGCCCGCGTGCTGGATCGGGTGGTCCCGGATGCATCGAAGCTCGCCTGAGGCGTCGGCGGCGGACTTCGCCGCGTGCAGGGACCTCTTGCGCAAGGGGTCGAAGAGCTTCGCCGCGGCGGCGCTCCTGCTGCCCGCGCGCGTGAGGGAGCCGGCGGCGGCGTTCTACGCGTTCTGCAGGGTCGCCGACGACGCGGTCGACGAGCTCGGGGAGAACGCGCCGCCGTCCGCGGCCGCGGCCGCGGTCGCGGCGCTGCGGGAGCGGCTCGCGCGCGCCGCGGCGGGCAGGCCGGACGACAGCCCGGTCGATCGCGCGCTCGCCCACGTCATGGCGGAGCACGGGCTGCCGCGCGCGTTCATCGAGGCGCTGCTCGAGGGGTTCGCGTGGGACGCGGAGGGGCGCCGCTACGAGACGCTCTCGGACCTGAACGCCTACGCGGCGCGCGTGGCGGGCACCGTGGGCGCGACGATGTCGACGCTCATGGGGGCGCGGGGGCCCGACGCGCTCGCGCGGGCGTGCGACCTGGGCGTCGCCATGCAGCTCACGAACATCGCGCGCGACGTCGGCGAGGACGCGCGGCGCGGGCGGATCTACCTGCCGCTCGCCTGGATGCGGGAGGCCGGGATCGCGCCGGACGGGTGGCTCGCGCGGCCTGTGTTCGACGACCGGCTGGGGCGGCTCGTGGCGCGGCTGCTCGCCGA
The DNA here is from genome assembly GCF_052075895.1 of Sorangium sp. KYC3313. Lineage (NCBI taxonomy): Bacteria > Pseudomonadati > Myxococcota > Polyangiales > Polyangiaceae > Sorangium > Sorangium sp. KYC3313. The sequence continues at coordinate 11,908,929 of NZ_CP197255.1, read as the reverse complement.
GGCGGAGGCGCTCTACCTCCGCGCGGGCGCCGGCATCCCGATGCTGCCGCGCGACTGCCGCCCCGCGATCCAGGCGGCGCGGCTCATCTACGCCGACATCGGGCGGGTCATCGCGCGCCGCGGCTTCGACTCGGTGTCGACGCGCGCGGTGGTGTCGCCGGGCCGCAAGGCGTGGCTCGTGCTGCGGGCGCTGCTCCGCAGGTCCGTCGCGCCCGCGGAGGCCCGCGAGCACGGCGCGGCGCCGCCGCTCGACGAGGTCCGCTTCCTCCTGGAGGCGGCGCGATGAGCCGCGGCGGCGCGCCGGGCTCAGCCGCGCGGGAGATCGACGCGGCGCGGGGGCGCGTGCGCGAGGCGGGCGGCGAGGCGCTGCTCGCGCGCCTCGAGCACCTCGACGCGGCGCGGGCCGCCCCGGCGCCTCGACCGGGACCCTCGCCGCGGCCGCCGGAGCGGGGCGCGACCGCCGATTACGACGTGGTCGTCGCGGGCGGCGGGCTGTCGCTCCTGCTCGCGCCGCTGCTCGCGTCGGCCGGGCTGCGGGTCGCGGTGCTCGACCGGGCGCGGATCGGCGCCGCGCACCGGGAGTGGAACGCCGGGACGGCCGAGGTGGCCGCGCTGTCGGCGTCGGGGATCTTCACGAGGGACGAGATCGAGCGGCTCGTCATCGCCCGCTACGTCGAGGGGCTCTGCCGCTGGCACGGCGGCGGGACGTACCCTGTGCGCGGCGTGCTCGACCACGCCATCGACGCGGGGGGGCTGCTCGCCGCGGCGCGGGCCCGGGCCGAGGCGCTGGGGGTGACGCTGCTCGACGGGCACGCGCTCCTCGGGCACGCGGAGGGGCCGGACGCGGTCGCGCTCGCCGTGGCCGAGGCGGAGCCGGGCGCCGCGCCGCGCGCGCTGTCCGCGCGGCTCCTCGTCGACGCGCGCGGCGCGGCGAGCCCCTACGCGACCGCGGATCTCCTTTGCCCGACCGTCGGCGGCGTGCTCACGGGGCTCTCGGAGGGCGACGGGGAGCGGCGGATCCGGCCGGACGTCGGCGAGATCCTCGCCACCACGGAGGACGTCGAGGAGGGCAGGCAGCACCTCTGGGAGGCGTTCCCGGGGCGGCCGGGCGAGACGACGGTCTACCTCTTCTACTACGCGCGCTCCGGGGACGTCGGGCCCGGCGCGCTCCTGTCGCTCTACGCGCGGTTCTTCCGGCTCCTCTCGCGCTACAAGGAGGGCGACGCGCGCCTCGTGCGCCCGACGTTCGGCTTCATCCCCGGCTGGTCGCGGCTGTCGGCCGCGCCGCGCGCGCCGGGGCGCCGGGTGCGGCTCGTGGGGGACGCGGCGGCGCGGCACTCGCCGCTGACGTTCTGCGGCTTCGGCGCGAACGTGCGCGAGCTCGCGGCGACGGCCGCCGATCTGGCGCGGGCGGTCCGGGAGCCGGGCGCGCGTCGCGCGCTGGCCACGGCGCGCGACGCGCCTGTGCACTCGGGCACCGGCGCGCTCGCGGCCCTCATGGCGAAGCCGGCCGGCGGGGCGAGGGCAGGGGAGATGAACGCGCTCCTCAACACGGCCTTCGCCGTGCTCCACGCGATGGGCAACGACGCGTACGCGGCGCTGCTGCGCGACGAGATGCAGCCGGCCGATTTCGTGAGGTTCTTGCGGGAGACGGCGGCGCGGCGGCCCGAGGTGTACCGCGAGGTCGTGAGCGCACTGCCGCTCCGGGCCATCGGCCGCTGGGGGGCGGGGCTCGCGAGGGAGCTCTACCGCGCCCGCTGAAGCTAGAGCGGCGGTCACCCGCGTCGGATACGGGCCCATCTCGACGTTTTCGGTGCTCAGCGCACTGGAGTGCGCTTCCGCGCCGAAAACGCCGATCTGGGCCCGTCTCCTGTGCGGGTGACCGCCGCTCGGCGACGCGTGTAACAGGGGCGGCTGAGCGCCGCTCTATCGCGCCCGCTGCGCGGCGCGCTGGACGCGGCCGCCCGCGGCGGCGCGCCGCGCGAGGACGAGGGGCCCGAGGAACAGGCCGTACGGCGGGCCGCCGGTGCCGTGGTGGACGCGGTGCGCGTCGCGGACGCGCGCGAGGTACGGGACGCGCGCGAGGCCCGAGACCGGGAGCCGCCCGTGGACGAGCCCGTCGTGGACCAGGACGTAGGCGAGGCCGAAGGCGGTCATGCCGAGGCCGAAGCCGAACGCGGCCTCGCGCAGCGGCCCCGGCGCGCCGTCGCAGCCGTAGATGATGAGCCCGGCGGCGATCGGGGCGTGGAGGAACGCGAGCGCGTCGTTCTGCTCGAAGGCGCCGCGCCGCTTCGTGTGGTGGGAGCGGTGGATGCGCCAGAGCGCGTGGTGCCAGACCTTGCCGTGGAGGAGCGCGGCCCACACCTCCATGATCGCGAAGGCGGCGAGCGCCGTGCCGATCCAGATCGCGAGCGTCATCGCGCCCTCCTCATGCGGAACGGCAGCAGGAGCTGCACCCAGGGGCTGGCGAAGCGATCGAGCGAGAGGGCCTCGTGGACGACCGTCGCCGGCTTGCCGCCGAACGTCGCGGCCGCGAGGGAGCGCGCGTAGAACGGCGTGTCCTCGAGGGTGCGGAGGAGCCGCGGCGCGGACCCCGGGTCGGCGGCGATCTCCCGCGCCATGCCCCAGCGCGTGTCGCCGAGCGGCCGCGGGGCGAGCGGCGGGAGCTCGCGCGCGCCGCCCGCCGCGTCGAACGCGGGCGAGAGGAGCATGCGCGTGCCGTCGCGGCGCCGGACGTCGTAGGTGAGGGCGATCCCGTCCGAGCCGAGCGCGCGCGACCAGGTCCAGCGCTCGAAGGCGTGGTCGAGCGGCTCGTCGCCGGCGTTCGTGTCGAGGTAGGCGCTGCCGGAGAAGCGCAGCGAGGGGTGCGCGAGCTCGACCTCGGCCCGCGCGATCGGCGCGATCGGCGTCCAGCGGTGGAGCCCCCGCCCGTCCAGGGCGACGCCATCGTGCGCGCCGTCCGCCGCGGGCCCGGGCACGGACGGGCGGAGGCGCACCGTGCCCGAGAGCCGGGAGGGCAGAGGCGCCGTGATCTCGTCGAAGGAGACGCGGAGCTCACCCCCGGACCACTCCATCAGGCTCGGTCCGATGGCGAGCGACCGCGGCGACCTGGAGACCGCGCCCCGCGGCCGCTCGGTCAGCGCCCAGCGATCGGCGCGCGCTCCGTACAGCGCGACGTTCATCGCGCAGTGCATGAGCGGATCCGCGGCGCCGCGCGATCGCGCCTTGGCGTAGTAGGGCGAGAAGACGCTCCCGAGCATCGCGATGATCGTGATCGCGCTCTGCCCGTCGTCGCTCACCGCGTCCAGGTACCACCAGGCATAGCCGCCGCTCGGGATCTCGAGGTCGAAGCGAGGTCCTCCATCACGCTCCGCGCCGCGAGCTGGCCGCTCAGCGCCGCCATCGGCACGCCCGCCCCCGGGTGCGCGCTCCCGCCGGCGAAGTACAGGCCCGGGAGCTTCGAGCGCGAGGCCGGGCGCGCGAAGGTCGAGCTCCACCCGTGGGACACCGGCCCGTACAGCGCGCCTCCCGTCGCCGGGAACATCCGCTCGAAGTCCGCCGGCGTCGTCGCCACCGGGGAGGCGCCCGTGCTCTTCAGCGAGAGGCCGAACCGCTGCAGTTGCTGGAACACGCGCTGCTCCCATTCGTGGATCTCCGTGGATGAGGGGGTGTGTTTATCACCGGTCGCAGGCGCATTGAGGATGAAGAACAGCCGCTCTCCGCCTCCCTCGGCGCCCGGGCGCGCCCCGGCCTCGGGCCCGCCGGGCTCGTGCGCCGGCGCGTCGCCGCGGTCCTCGGCGCAGACGTAGACCGTGGCGTCGCGCGGGAGCTCGGCGCGGTCGAACAGCGCGCGGAACTCGGCCTCGTAGTCGCCGGAGAAGAAGACGTTGTGCCGGAGGAGGGGGAAGCCGCTCGCCTCGGCCGCGAGCGCCCAGGTGACGGCCGAGAGCGAGCGCGGCTCGCTCCCCGGCGCCTTGCGGGCGGCGCGCTGGCCGAACAGGCCGGCCCGCAGCGCCGCCGGGTCGGCGTTCAGCACGATGGCGTCGGCCTCGACGCGCTCGCCGCCCTCGAGCACGACGCCCGTCGCGCGGCCGCGGCCCTCCTCGATGGCTGCGACGTGCGCGCCGCAACGCAGCGTCGCCCCGGCGCGGGTCGCCGCCGCGGCGAGCGCCTCGGCGACGCGGCGCATGCCGCCCTCGGGGAGCCAGAGGCCCTCGCGCTCCACGTGCGCGATGACGCTCAGCGTCGCAGGCGCGAGGTACGGCGACGAGCCGCAGTAGGTCGCGTAACGCCCGAACAGCTGCCGGAGGCGCGCGTCCGCGAAGAAGTCGCCGAGCGCGCGGTGGAGGGTGCGGTGCCCGTCGATCTTCATCATCCCGCCGAGGCCCAGGTTGCCCGCCGTGGTCGCGATCGTCTTGAGCGTGGGCCGCTCGGCGCGCAGGAACGGCGCTTCCACCACGTCGAAGATCTCGCGCGCGTACCGGCAGAACCGGCGGTACCCGTCCGCCTCCCGCGCCCCCGCGAGCGCGCCGATCGCGTCCGCGGTGCGCTCGACGTCCGCGAAGAGGTCGAGCGTCGAGCCGTCCAGCCAGGCGTGGCGCGCGAGCGTCCCGGCCCGGCGGAGCGGCACGTGGTCTCCGAAGCGGAGCCCGAGCGACGCGAAGATCTCGTCGAAGACCCACCGCATTGTGAGCACCGTCGGGCCGACGTCGACGCGGCGGTCCCCGAGGACCACCTCGCGTATCTTTCCGCCGACGCGCGGCGCCCGCTCGAGTAGCACCACGTCGAGCCCGCTCGAAGCAAGGAGCGCGGCCGAGGTCAGACCGCCGATCCCCCCGCCGATCACCACGACGCGATCTCTCCTGTCCGCCATGGTCGGAGTGTACGCGTCGGAGGTAGTTTGTCTATACTTTGTTTAACTAATGTTCAAACTGTTGACAAGCCCCTGAGGGTCGCCAAGACTCGCTCCCCATGGATTTCGATCGCCGGATCGAGCGCGTCCTCCTCGCCGCCATCGAGCCGCTCTCCTCGCCCGCGTCGCCGCCCGGGCTCCTGGCCGCGACGCAGCACGCCGTCTTCCCTGGAGGCGCCCGCATCCGGCCGCGGCTCTGCCTGGCCGTCGCTTCGGCGTACGGCGATCCCGCGCCGGAGGCCGCCGACGCCGCGGCGGCGGCGGTGGAGCTCATCCACTGCGCGTCGCTGGTCCACGACGACCTCCCCTGCTTCGACGACGCGTCGATCCGGCGCGGCCGGCCGTCGGTCCACCGGGCCTTCGGCGAGCCGATCGCGGTGCTCGCCGGCGATCAGCTCATCGTGCTCGCCTTCGAGGCGCTCGCGCGCGGCGCCTTCCACGCGATGGCGAGCGGCGTGACCGACGCGCGCAGGGCGGTCCGGTTCTTCGAGGTGCTCGGGGGCGGCGTCGGGATGCCGCAGGGGATCATCGCCGGGCAGGCGTGGGAGTCGGAGGCGAAGGTCCCGCTCTCGGCCTACCGGCGCGCGAAGACAGGCGCGCTCTTCGAGGCGGCGGCGACCCTCGGCGCGCTCTCCGCTGGCCAGGACGGGGCCGCCTGGGGCGACCTCGGGCAGCGCATCGGCGAGGCGTACCAGGTCGCGGACGACGTGCTCGACCTGGTCGGAAAGCCGGAGGACATGGGCAAGCCGGCGGGGCGCGACGGGGCGCTCGGGCGCCCGAACACGGCGCTGGAGCTCGGGCTCTCCGGCACGACCCGGCTGCTGCAGCGGCTCATCCAGGACGCGGTCGAGGCGGTGCCGCAGTGCCCGCGGGCGGACGACGTGCGGTCGTGGGCGGTCGAGCTGGGGGACAGGCTCCTCCGGGTCTGCAGGGGGCCTTCGGCGGCGCTGCCGACCGTGAGCTCCATGTGACGGCTCGGGCGGCCCGACGTACGTCCGATGCGGGGCGGCCGTCGGGGGGCTCGGGACGTCTGAGACTGATGGGTGGGAGTGGAGCTGTGTTGTTTGCGCGTCGCGGGACGGAACGTGTGAATCCGACGTGAACCGATCTGAACCGACGTGAACCGACGTGAACCGATCTGAACCGACGTGAGCCAGAAACGAGGTAAATTCAGGGAGGGCCTTAATGCGCTGTCGCCTGGCGATAGTGGGGCTGCGCCCAGGCTCGACGAACGCGGTTTGGGGTGGCATCCTCGGCAGGCCTTTCCGCGTCTGCCGCGGGGAGCGTGGCTGTGGCGCGGTGCAAAGGCGCTGTGTCCTGCGTCCCGTGAAGCGAGGCGTGGGTCATAGTCCGCGAGCGGGGGGATTGGGGGATGAGGGCGATTCGGGAGCAACACGCCACGATCGTTTCTCGAAAGCTCGAGGCCGACAGTCCCGGGGGGATGCGCGAGGCGATCACCTCCGCCGAGCAGCTCGCGCGCGTCGCGCGCGGGCGCCTCCGCGACCGGGTGGTGGACGTCGGGAGCGCGGTGGGCACCGCCCTCCGGGGTGCGCCGAGGAGCGCGAGCTTCGTCCGGGCGGGCGCCGCCGCCGTGCCGCTGCACGTGTCGCGGATGCTGCTCGATCGACACCAGGTCGCCGCCCACGCGCTCGCCCACCTCTACGCGGAGATCGAGGCCTGCCGCTCGCTCGCCAGCTGGGCCTGCGAGGCGGGCGGGGAGGCCAGGGCCATCGCCGAGGCGCACGCAGGGGCGCTGCTCCTGTCGCTGCGCGGCGGCGTCGATCTGGGCGGCGGAGAGGTCGCGCCGCTCGGCGAGCTCGAGCTCCGCGACGACGAGGTCGCCAAGGCGATCGGCCACCCGGCGGTCGCGGCGTGGGCGCGCGACGCGGGCGCCGGCGCCGCCGTCGCCTCGATCGCGCGCGCGGCCGCCGAGCAGGGCATCCCCGCCAGCGCCGGCGCAGAGGACGAGCGCATCGGCTGGATCCGGCACAACATGCGCGACTTCGTCGAGCGCCTCGTCGAGCCGCTCGCCCCCGAGATCCACCGCCGCAACGGGCTCATCCCCGAGTCGATCGTCCGCCGCATGGGGCAGTTCGGGGTGTTCCGGCTCGCCACCGCGCCCGAGCACGGGGGCGACGGCCTCGGCGTGGCCGCCATGGCGACCGCCGTCGAGGAGCTCGCGCGCGGCTCGCTCGGCTTCGGCGTGCTCACCATGACGGCCTCCATCGCGTCGGACCTGCTCGCCCGATCCGGCACGGACCTGCAGCGCCGCACCTGGCTTTCGCGCATCGCGAACGGCGAGGCGCGCTGCGCCCTCGCGTTCGCGGAGCCGGCGTACGGGTCGGACCTTGCGCGCGTCGTCACGCGCGCCGAGCGCCAGACCGACGGCAGCTACGTCCTCATCGGAAAGAAGGCGTGGGTCACCGGCGCGTCCCGCGCCGACCTGGTGCTCACCCTCGCGAGGACCACGACGCCGGGAGGACAGGGGCAGCTGCCGCTCGGGCCGAGCCTCTTCGTCATCGCGAAGCGGCGCGGCGCGCCGGGCGCCGACTTCCCGGACGCCGGGATCGCCGGGACCGAGCTGCGGGCGCTCGGGCAGCGCGGCATGGGGCACTACGAGCTCCGGATCGAGGGGCTCCAGATCGGCCGCGAGGCCCTGCTCGGCGAGCGCGAGGGCGAGGGGATCGCCCAGATCCAGCGGGCGCTCGTGACGGGCCGCACCTACGCGGCCGCGTGCGGCGTCGGCGTGGCGCAGGCCGCGCTGGAGCTCGCGCTCGAGCGGGCGAAGACGCGCGTGCAGTTCGGGTCGCAGCTCATCTCCTTCCCGCGCGTGGCGCACCGGCTCGGAGGGCTCATCGCGCGCGTCGCCGCCGCGCGGCAGCTCACGCGCGCCGCGGCGCACGTGGCGGACACGGGGCAGCCGTGCGAGCTCACGTCGGCGATGGCGAAGCTCTTCTCCAGCCGCGTGGCCTGGGACGCGGCCGACGCCTGCATGCAGATCCACGGGGCGAGCGGCTACGCGGAGAGCTCGACCGCGGCGCGGCTCCTGCTCGACGCCCGCAGCCTCTTCTTCCAGCTGGGCCCGCACGAGGTGCTCGCGCAGGGCATCGCGCGCGCCCTGCTCGAAGGGCCGCTGCCCTGAGGCGCGCTCCGCCGCGGCGCGCCGCTGCGCGGGGGCACGAGCAGAGGGGGGGCGCGGCCGGGCGGCCGGGCGCGTGAGCCAGCGGGCGAGCGCGTGCGCGGAGGCGTGGCGCGGGAGGCGCGGCGCAGGCGCGGCGCAGGCGTGGCGCAGGCGTGGCGCGCATGCCGTCGTCAGCCGAGCGCGCCTGTGCCATGATCGCGCGGACCGATGGTCCGCGTCCGCTCTCCTCGTTACGGCCGCAAGCTCGACGATTTCACGGTCGGCGCGGTGTATGCCCACCCCTGGGACGTCACCGTGGACGAGGGGATGCTCGCGCTCTTCGCGGCCTCGTTCCAGGACGCGATCCCGACCTACGCCAGCCGCGTCGCGGCCCGGTCGGTGGGGCTCAGGGACAGGCCGGTGAGCCCGCTCTTGCTCCTCAACCTCGGGATCTCCTTCAGCGTGCACGACGTGAGCGAGCAGGCGATCGCGCACCTCGCGTACACCGACGTCCGGTTCCCGGCGGCCTGCTACCCGGGGGACACGCTGCGCGCGAGCTCGCTGGTCCTCGGCAAGAAGCCGGTCTCGACGGGGGACAAGGGCGTCGTGCACGTGAGGACCCAGGTGGTGAACCAGGACGGGCTGCTCGTCTGCTCGTTCGAGCGCAAGGCGCTCGTGCCCCCTGGCCGCGTCGCGGAGCGCCCCGCGGACGCACCGCACGCGGTCGTGCAGCCGGACGCGCCGCCGGCGCGCCTGCCGGAGGAGCTCGACGGCCCGCTGCCTCCGCCGGCGCGCCAGGGCGGCTTCGCCTGCGCGTGGGACGACTTCGAGGTCGGCGACGTGATCACCCACGAGGTCGGCAGGACCATCGGGGACAGCGAGCACATGCAGCTCGCGACCCTCCTGCGCAACTCCCACCCCCTGCACGTGGACGAGCAGTACTCCAGGTCGAGCTCCTTCGCGAAGACGCGGGTCGTCCACGGGGGGCTCGTGCTGTCCTGGGTGCTCGCGCTCTCGAGCCGCGACACGGCCGGGTGCGGCGTCTGGGACCTCGGCCTCGACGAGGGGGCGCACCCGAGCGGCGTGCTCGCGGGCGACACGCTGTTCGCCGCGTCGAAGGTGATCGCCAGGGAAGAGGCCAGGAGCGGCGCCGGGAGCGTCACCTTCCGGATCGTCGGCGTGAAGAACACGCCGCCGCGCGCCCTGATCGCGCAGGGCGCCGACCTGTTCACGCCCGAGCTCGGCAAGGCCGACGGCAGGGTGAAGGAAAAGGTCGTGGAGATCACGCGAACGCTGCTCCTGCGCCGGCGGAGCTAGCGTGACAAACGGTCCCCGGCGGGCCGCCCGCGGCATACAATGGGCGGCCATGAGCACCGCTCTGCCCCAGCGAGGAACGGGACGGCCATGAGCACCGCTGGGAGCCGTGAGCTGGACGCGCTCCGCGCGCGCGTCGCCGAGCTGGAGCGGGAGCTGGCCCACGCCCGCGCGCCAGGTCGGGTCGCCGCCGCCGCCGGAGGCCCGGACGCGCCGGCCAGAGATCCGGGCAGCGCGAGGGGCTCCGCCCTCGTCGAGGAGGCGCGGCGGCGGCTCGACGAGGGCGAGCAGGCCGCGCAGATGGGCAACTGGCTCTGGGAGCTCGGCCAGAGCAGCATCATCTGGTCGCGGCAGCTCTTCCGGATCCTGGGCCGCGATCCCGAGACGGATACGCCCTCGACGGAGACCTTCCTCGAGGCCGTCCACCCCGACGACCGGGAGCGGCTGCACGCCGGCCTGCAGCTGGCGAACGAGACAGGAGAGGGGTCGGGCGCGATCGCGTTCCGCGTGCGCCACCGGGATGGAACGGTGCGGGAATGCCTGCTGAGCAGCCTGCCCCTCGTCGAGGGGGCGGGGCCGCCGTCGCGCTTCTTCGGCGCGGTCGTCGACCTCACCGAGCGCCGCCGCGCCGAGCAGGAGCTCCGCCGCAGCGAGCGCATGCTGAAGGAGGCGCAGCGCATCGCGCACGTGGGCAGCTGGTCCTACGACATCGCGTCGCGGACGATCTGCTGGTCCGAGGAGCTCTACCACATCCTCGGCGTCGATCCCTCGGTGCGCCCGACGTTCGAGCTCTTCGCGGGCCTCATCCACCCCGAGGATCGCCACCGGGTCTTCGGCGGCGCGGAGACCGCGTCACCGCTCGGCATCGCGAGCCCCGTCGAGTGCCGCGTCGTGCGCCCGTCCAGCGGGGAGCTGCGCCACGTGCAGATGGCGGCGCAGCTGGTCATGGACGACGCCGGGACGATCACCGGGCTGGTCGGCACGAGCCTCGACATCACCGAGCGCCGGCGCCTCGAGGAGCAGCTCCTGCACAGCCAGAAGCTCGAGGCGATCGGGCGCCTCGCCGGCGGGGTCGCGCACGACTTCAACAACATGCTCACCGCGATCTTCGGGCACAGGGAGCTCGCGGTGCGCAAGGTGCCGGCGGCGTCGCCCGTCGCCGAGCACCTCACGCAGATCGGCACCGCCGCGGAGCGGGCCGCGGCGCTCACGCGGCAGCTGCTCGCCTTCGCGCGCAAGCAGCTGATCCAGCCGAGCGTGGTCGACCCGAACGCGCTGATCCTCGGGGTCGAGCCGCTCCTCCGCCCGCTCGTGGGCGAGGACGTGGAGCTCGTCGTGCTGCCGGGGAGCCAGATCTGGCCCATCCACATCGATCGGGGGCAGTTCGAGCAGCTGCTCATGAACCTGGCGGTGAACGCGCGCGACGCGATGCCCGGCGGGGGCCGCCTGGTGATCGAGACGGCGAACAGGGCGCTCGGCGCGGGCGACGGGGAGTGGGGGCCAGAGATCGAGCCCGGAGATTACGTGGAGCTCACGGTCACCGACACCGGGCAGGGCATCGACGACGCCGTCCAGAAGTACGTGTTCGAGCCGTTCTTCACGACCAAGGAGCCGGGCAAGGGGTCGGGCCTCGGGCTCGCGACGTGCCACGGCATCGTGAAGCAGCACGGCGGCCACATCTGGTTCGCCAGCGCCCCCGGCCAGGGCACGCGCTTCACGATCTGCTTCCCGCGCGTGCGCGGCGTGCCCTGCGAGCAGCCTGCGAGGGCGACCGCGGCCGCCGTCGGGGGCGTGGAGACCGTGCTCGTCGTGGAGGACGAGGCGCAGGTGCGCGAGCTCTGCGTCGCCGCGCTGCGCTCCTTCGGCTACTCGGTCCTCGCGGCGCGGAGCGGCAAGGAGGCGATCGCGCTCGCGGCCGCCTATCCAGGCCCCATCCACCTGCTCGTGAGCGATGTGGTCCTGCCGGACGCGCGCGGCCCCGCGCTCTCGGCGATGCTCGCCCGCGCGCGCGCCCCGCTGCCCGTGCTCTACGCCTCGGGCTACACGGAGGACGCCCTCCTCCAGACCGATCTGCTCGACGGGGTCGCCCACTTCCTCGCCAAGCCGTACACGCCGACGCAGCTCGCGAAGGCGGTGCGCGCCGTGCTCGACGCGTCCGCGCAGGCGCGATGGGCGAAGGGCTCCGGCGACGCCCCGCCGCCGGCTCCGACCGCCGAGCGCCTGCAGTGAGCGCGCTCGTGCGCCGCGGGAGGCGGGCTCGCGGGGCCTTCGCGCGCGATCGTCGGCGTGTGCGCGCGCGTGCGCGGCGGCCCGCAGCGCGCCACGCTGGCCCCAACCGCCCGGGTGCATCTATCCTGGACGGGCGGCTTTGGCGATGAAGATCCGGGGGTCGGCGCTCATGCACACGAGGACCTACCTGCAGACGCGGTGGGGGAGCCAGGCCATGTCCGCCCTCGACGCCAAGCTGCCCGCCGCCGCGCGGGCGGTCTTCACGGCGCCCGATCTCGCGGCGCACAGCTGGTATCCCATCTCGGTCTGGAACGCGATCGCGGACGAGATCTCGCGGTGGCCCAACCGGTCCGGCGTCATCCGCGATCTCGCGGCCTACGTGGCCGAGCAGGACCTGACGCTCGCGCACAAGGTGCTGCTCAAGCTCGGCACGCCCGCGCTCGTCATGCGGCAGGCCGGCGTGATGTGGGGCATGTACTTCAACGGCGGCCGGCTCGCGCCCCTCGCCGAGGGAGAGCGGTTCTTCCGGCTGATACTTTACCTGGGGGTCGACCCGCAGTCCGACCCGGGGCGCCAGATCTGCAGAGACGCGGTGCCGGCGTGGCAGGAGAACGCGCTCCGGCTCTCGGGCGCGCGAGGCGGGCAGAGCCTCCACACGAAGTGTCGTTTCGAGGGACACCCCACGTGTGAATACGAGGTGCGCTGGCTCCGGTAGTCACCACTTGGTGCAGAAGGCGAACAGGTTCACCTGCGCCTCTTCCGCGACCACCTCCACGGGGGTGCTCCCGAACTTCGAGCGGGCGAACAGCGTCCTGAGATCATCGGTGCTGCGGTGGATCAGCTCCCACTCGAGGACGTGGTCCATGAACGCCTTGCTCGGGTTGTTCACCCCGAAATTGCCCACGACCGCGACGCCCCCGGGGAGGAGCTTGTCGTGCATGCAATTGAGGAGGCTCACGACCAGATCGTCGCGGAGATAGTCCGTGAGCCCGATGCTGTAGATCATGTGCTGGGGCTTGAGCACCGTCCTGCCGCGGCCGTGCGCCAGCCGCACCACGTTGTCCTGCGCGAAGCTGAAGCGGTCCATGACGCCGAGCTGGTCGGCGATGCCGGCCGCGTAGGCGAGGGCCTGGTTGTCGATATCGATGCACGTCGCCTTGATGTCGGGCAGCTCGCCCCCGTCCGCGAAGAGGTCGAACAGCTCCCGGGCGGGGCCGCTCGCGAGGCTGGTGATGTGGACCGGGCCGGACGCGTGCGCGCTGCAGGCGTCCCGGAGCGCGCGGCTCAGCACGCCTCTCCGGTTCTTGACGGCGCGGCAGGCGTCGATGGCGAGCCCCCACTGGTCGATGAAGCGGCCGAGCCGGCCGTCGCCCGCGGGCTCGTCGTTGTACATCATCTCGATGGTGTAGAAGTCGCCCGCGTAGCCGCGCGGCTTCGTGTAACACCGGTCGACGGTGCGGCTCAGCATGAAGAGCGAGAACGTCTCGCGGAAGACATAGGCGCCGATGCCCTTCTCGAGGTGGCGCTCGCGCTCGATGTGCTCGCGCAGCGCAGACACGATGGTCTGGCACGCGGCGCTCACCTTCTCCTGGATCTCCGCCTCGGGCTGCTTGGCCTCCTTCACCATCCTGTCGGCGATCATCATCTCGAACTTGAACTGTTCGACCGTGTCGATGAGCTTCGGAGGGATGTTGTTGGTGCCGGCCTGGCCCGTCCTCGCGGCGTGAAAGCGGTTGACCTGCGGCACGTCCTCGACGAGGAGCGGCGGGAGCATCGCGGTGTTCTCGCGGAGGCGCTGGGCGAGCATGATCGCGAGCGACTGGTAGAAGCGCGCCGCGAGCCCGGGGACGGAGGCGAGGAGCGAGTGCACATACGGGCCCTCGATGACGTCGAGCGTGCACTCCTCGCGGGCGACGACGGAGGCGCTCGCGGCGGCGCTCTCGAGGAACGACATCTCGCCGAAGATGGCGCCGGGGCCGAGCTGGCGGAGGGCCACGCCGCGCCCGAGATGGGCGACCTCGACCCCGACAAGGCCGCTGCGCACGATGAAGATGCCCTGCCTTCGCGAGCCCTCCTCGAGGATCTGCTCGCCCGGTCGGTAGGTGACGCAGCTCGACTTCTCCAGCAGCAGCCGCTCGTCGTCCTGGGTCAAGAACTCGAAACCTGTCGTCATGATGCCTCCCGAGCGCCGCGGGCGCCCCGGACTCGCGGAGGAACGGATCTCTCCCCCGCTGCGGCGACAGAGGCGTCCACGCGTGCGCCCCTTCTACCACGACGCATCGCGCCTCCGCTGAGGCATGGCGGTCCGCCCGCTGGCTCGGCGCCGATCGCGCCGCGGGTGCCGCGGGGCGCCTCGTTGACCGCGCCGCGGTTGCCGCGGGGCGCCTCGTCGATCACGCGCCGCGCTCGCGCCGAACGCGCGTCGCGCGGTCCTTCACCGGGTCACCGCGGGGCGCAGGCCGCGACGCCGCCGTCCTCGGCGAGCACCAGCACACAGGCGCGGAGCACATCCATGCCGGCAAATCCGTCCGACGGACAGGTCGCCCGCCGCTCGCCGGGAAGAAGATCGAACTCCGCGGCGGCGTCGAACCCCGCCATCCGGAGGCGAGCGCCCGAAAGGACGGGAACGGTGTGCTTGCCGGAGGCGGCGTAGGCGCTCCGATCGCCGGTCGCCCGGCGCGACAGCTTCTTGCCGGCCGGCGAGACGGCGAAGAGCGAGCTCTGCGATGCACCCGAGTCGATCTTCAGCGTGACGGCGATCCCCTCGACGCTCGCCTTCGCGGTGAGCTCGCTGCCCTGGTTCGGTCCGCCGCAGCGGGCGAGCTCCACGATGGCGGCCTCGCCGAACCGCGCCCGGAGCGCGCGTGCGGCCTCGTCGCGCGGAGCTTCGGTCATCCGGCCCTCGCGCAGGTCGAGCACGACGGCGCGGCCCGGCCCCGCGAGCTCCTGAGGCGCAACGACGCCGCCGATGCCGATGCGCTGCAGGACGTCGGGCATGCGGACGACGAGCAGCGCGGAGACCTCGACCCGGCCCCACCCGGAGAGCGCGAGGCTCGCGTCCTCGAGGCGGGACACCGCGAGGGGCCTGCCCGCGTGGTCGACGGCGACGTCGCCTGCGGTCGAGAGGGGCAGCGCGAGCTCGTCGGCGAGCCAGCGGGCGAGGACGTGGTGGGAGGCGCCGGTGTCGACGATCAGCACGGCCGGCTGGCCCGCCACGACGGCGTCGATGAGCGGCGAGGGGAACGCGCGATCGTTGAGGTGGTACTGGAGGCTGGCCCGGCGCTCGGGGCCCGCCGCCGGCGCCGCCGGGGGGCCCGCGGGTGAGGACGCGTCGCCGGCGCCGGTCGACGCCGCGCTGCGCGGCGAGGCCGGCGCGGCGCGGACCGCGGCGGGCTCGGCGCAGCCGGCCACCGCGAGCGCGCCGGCCGCGGCGGCGGCCGAGAGCGCGGCGAGGAGCTGCCTGCGAGCGCGCGGCACGAGCATCCGCTACTCGACGCAGCAGAGCGTCGACTGTCCCGTGGGATCCAGCGAGCCGCTGAGGTTCGTGCGCGCGGTGCAGGTGGAGCTGGTCGGCGTGCCGACGAGGTGAGCCGGGGGCGAGTAGGCGTACCCGCAGTACCGCCCGCCCTGCGAGATCTGGGCGTGATCGAAGCAGCTGTAGTCGTTGCCGAGCTCGACGCGGACGTAGTTGCAGTCGCCGCCGCTCGCGGTGCACGAGCACGACGAGCACGTCCGGGTGTCGTTGTACCCCCGGAACCAGTCGCTCTCGCGCCGCGCATAGCCGCTGCAGGTGGCGCTGCCGGACACGAGCGCGCATTGCGTCGCCGGCGAGGCCTGCCTCGGGACGCAGGCCTCGCCGGCGCCGCAGCCCACGCCCACGCCGCCGCTCGCGTGGCAGAACTTCCTGGACTCCTTCCACGTCGCCGGCGCGGGGATCGCCGTGCCGGTCGCGGTGCAGCTCTGGATCACGTCGAAGAGGCTCGCGCGCACGCCGCCCCAGTCGACGAACCCGTTGTTGATCGGCTTCGCGTCGCACGTGAACCCGACCCGCTTCGCGAGCGTGCCGCGCGTCCCGGCCGCGTCGGCCTCGCACTGCGACTCGTCGGCGTAGAGGTAGAGATCCGCCGCGCAGTCGGTGGGGTTCGGCGTGCAGCCGCAGCCCTCGCAGCCGCTGCCGGAGAGGCCGCGGAAGAGGAGCGTCTCCTTCGCGGTGAACCCGTCAGGGCACGACTCGGCCGCGTCCACGACGACGCCGAGCTCGAAGTTCGTGGGTGCCGTCAGGCAGACCGCGCCCTCCGCGCAGTCCGAGTCCGCGCAGTCGACAGCGTCGTCGCAGTCGTCGTCGCCCCCATTGAAGCAATCCTCGACCTGCGTGCAGCCGGTCGCCGCGCTCGTGCCGGCGCTCGCGCTCGTGCCGGCGCTCGCGCTCGTGCCGGTCGTCGCGCTCGTGCCGGCGCTCGCGCTGGAATGTTCGGTCGTCCCGGCGCCATCACCGCCGCCCGACCCGCCCGCGCCCGCGAAGTTGCGCTCCTGGACGCTGCAGGCCGAGAGGCTGACGAGCGCTGCTATCGCAGGCCCGCGAAAGTTCGTCATGCCGCCAGGATAGCCTTCCTTGCAGGCGAGGTGCAGCGTCATGTCCCGGAGGCGCGGCGCTCACCGCGAGGGCGCGTGATGGGCGAGGTGCCCTGGGACGCCGGGAGGAGAGGCCGTCACGGAACCGTGGAGCGCTGGAGGCGGCGCTCCACCTCGGCGCGCGTCGGATACGATGTCTGACACCCCTCGCGCTCGACCGAGATGCCCGCCGCCGCGATCGCGAACCGGAGTGTGGCCTCGATCGCCATCCCGGAGGCGAGCCCGCCGGCGAGCACGCCCGTGAGGGCGTCCCCGGCGCCCGTCGTGTCGACTGCGCGGGCCGGCAGGGCGGGGAGCTCCTCGCCCGACGGCAGCAGCACCGCGCCGCGCGCGCCGCGCGTGAGCACCACGCGCTCCGGCAGGTGACCGCGCAGCGCCTCGTGCTCGAGCTCGTTGACCACGGCGAGATCGAACCGGCCGACGAGCTCGGGATCGATGGCGTTGACGGGCGACGGATTGCAGATCGACAGCGCGCCGTCGGCCCGCGCTGCCGCCAGCACGCCGT
Source organism: Sorangium sp. KYC3313 (assembly GCF_052075895.1). Taxonomy (NCBI): domain Bacteria; kingdom Pseudomonadati; phylum Myxococcota; order Polyangiales; family Polyangiaceae; genus Sorangium; species Sorangium sp. KYC3313. Next base: position 11,892,216 of record NZ_CP197255.1, on the reverse strand, counting down.
CGATCGCCGCGGCCGGGATCTCGCCCTGGCAGAGCCAGACCGAGGCCCCGCACGGCGAGGGCGGCGTCACGAGCGCGTTGGCGCCGGGGATCGCGAGGATCTGGTTCTCTCCGGCCTCGTCGACGCAGATCAGGGCCACGCCCGTCGTCGCGCCGCGGTGGACCGCCACGGCGGAGAGCTCCACCCCGTCGGCGGCGAGCGCGGCCGCGCAGAGCTCGCCGTGCGCGTCGTCGCCGCGCGCGCCCGCGAGCCGCACGCGCGCGCCGGAGCGCGCCGCCGCGACCGCCTGGTTCGCGCCCTTGCCGCCCGGCGCGACGAGGAAGCGGCGGCCCAGCACCGACTCGCCGGGGCGCGGCAGCCGCGGGCCGTAGCCGATGAGATCGGCGGTGATCGAGCCGCAGATCGCGAGCAATCCCATCACCGCCGCATACCACGAACGAGGCGGCGCGCGCGTCAGTCGGCGTTCACGGCCACGGCGTCCGTCTTGCCATTGGCGAGCGCGCCGGCGCGGCGGATGATGCCGATGAACTCCTGCTGATCGCCCTTGCTGGACGCGGCGGCCCTCGCGATCTTCTCGATGTCGGCGAGCCTCCAGGTGCGCGCGTGCGGGCTGTGGCGCAGGACCTCCGCGAACCCTGCCACCGCGGACGCGAACCGGAGGTCGGCCGGCGCCGCGTCGAAGGTGGGGGCGATGGCGCCCGGGGCCATCTTGACCAGCGTCTCCTCGGCCGTGTTCGAGCCGAGCGGCGCCTTGTGGCGGAGGCGCACGACGATCGGCGCCGCGCCCTCGCCCTTCGGCGCGGCGGCCTTGAGCTCGACGTCGTAGAGGGCCGTCACGCTGTGCCCTGCGCCGATCTCGCCGGCGTCCACCTTGTCGTTCCGGAAGTCCCGGTCGGCCACGTCGCGGTTCTCGTAGCCGATGAGCCGGTAGCTCTTGACGAAGCTCGGGTCGAACTCGACCTGGATCTTCACGTCGCGGGCGATGACCTGGAGCATCCCGCCGACCTGCTCGGAGAAGACCCGCCGCGCCTGCGCCTCGCTGTCGATATAGGCGTAGTTGCCGTCGCCCTGGTTGGCGAGCTGCTCCATCATGAGATCCTTGTAGTTGCCCTGGCCGAAGCCGATGGTGGACAGCGTGATCCCCTTGTCCCTCGCGCGCTTGATCGTCTTCAGGATCTCGTCGTGGGAGGTCGGGCCGACGTTCGCGTCGCCGTCGGAGAGCACGATGACGCGGTTGACGTGCCCCTTCACGAGCGTCCGCTCGGCCAGGCTGTACGCGAGATCGATGCCGCTCGACATGGCGGTGGAGCCGCCCGCGGTGAGGTCGGCGAGGGCCGCGAGGATCTTCCCCTTGCTCTCGATGCCGGTCGGCGCGAGCACCTCTCGCACGCTGCCCGCATAGGTGCAGAGCGCGACGGTGTCCCCCGGCTTGAGGGTGTCGGTGAGCATCTTCAGGCTCTTCTTCGCGAGCTCGATCTTGTCCGGCGAGTGCATCGAACCGCTGGTGTCGACGAGGTACACGAGGTGCACCGGGGTCCGCTCCTTGACCGGCACGCGCTTGCCCTGGACCGCCACGCGCACGAGGTGGTGGCCCGACGTGAACGGCGAGGGCGCGGCCGCGAGGTGCACGGCGAACGGGCCTGTCGCGGGCGACGCGTAGCCGTAATCGAAGTAGTTGAGGAACTCCTCGGCGCGCACGGCCTGATACGGGGGCAGCGCGCCATCCATGATCTTGCGGCGCGCGATGGCGTAAGAGGCCGTGTCCACGTCGATCGCGAACGTCGAGAGCCGGTCCTTCGCGGGGTCCTCGACCGGGTTGACGCCGTAGTCCCGGTACGTCTCGCTGCCCTGGGGCTCGGGCGCGGTGACGGCGACGGCCGGGGGCGGGGGCGCGGGGCGCGCCACGGCGGTCGCCGCCGGGGTGGGCGCCCTCTTGGGCGCCGGCGCGCCGCCTGTCACCTGGATGCGCGCGTCCGCCCCGCGCGCGGCGCCCGCCTTGGTCGCCCGGGGCTGCGCGGACCCCGGCGAGGCCGGCGAGGGCGCCACGGGGGCGGCCGCCACGGGCGGGGCCGGCGGCGGCGCGGCCTCCGCGGGCGCGGCGTCACGGTCGACCGCGTCGCTCGCCGCGGCCTCCTCGCGCCTGGCGGTGGACGTGCGGCCCTCGTCTTGCGGCGCGTCGAACTCCGGCTGCATCGGCTGCCCGGCGGCGGCCTCGGTCGGCGCGGCCGATGCGGTCGCCGCCGTGGGGGCAGGCGTGGCGCCACCGCAGCCGATGAGCAGCGCGGTGACGAGGGCGGGGGCGACGAGATCGAGGGGCCGGGTGCGCATGAGGTGTCCTCCTTGAAGGGGATCGCGAGGGCGGATCCCTGCTGTACGTCCTCGTGGGTCGGCCATCGCCGAGCGCCACACACAGGTCCTTGCGGGGGCCGCACGCGCGGCTGCCCCATCGTGTGTTTTCCACGGGCGAGACGGGCCCTTCGCCGCTTTCGCTGCGTGAACGCCGCGTGTCGCCGGTCGTCCGGCGAGCCGGCGAAGGGGCTCGCGGCCGGGGCCCGCCGTGGCGGGGCTCGGCGCGTCCGAGTGCCAGGGAAACGCGGTCGTCTCGGCCGGCTTACACCCGAAATCGACGGGAGCTCGGATCGGGTCCTCCGCCCGCCTCCCTCTCGATCTATCCTCCCTCAGGGGTCCGTGATGAGCGAAACGAGCCGCGAGCGCTTCCAATCCACCCTGTGCCGCGCCAGGAAGATCGCCGTCCTGACCGGCGCAGGCGTCTCGGCGGAGTCGGGTATCCCCACGTTCCGCGGTGCTGGGGGGCTGTGGCGGCGGTACGAGGCGACGAGCCTCGCCTCGCCCGAGGCGTGGCAGCGCGATCCGGGCCTCGTCTGGGAGTTCTACAATCACCGCCGGGAGCGCGCCCTCGGCTGCGCCCCGAACCCGGGTCATCACGCGCTGGCGCAGCTGGAGGCGCGGTGGCGGGAGGCCGGCGGGGTCTTCACCCTGATCACCCAGAACATCGACGGCCTGCACGAGCAGGCGGGCTCCCGGAGCCCGGTGCGCCTCCACGGCTCGCTGTGGCAGGTGCGCTGTCTCTCGTGCGGGAGCGTGACCGAGAACCGTGACGTGCCCATCACGCCCGCCTTCGCGGGCAGCGGCTCCCCCGATCCGGAAGCCCCCGCCCGCCGCTTCACGGCGGCGGAGCTGCCGCGCTGCGGCTGCGGCGGCGTCCTTCGCCCTCACGTCGTCTGGTTCGGCGAGGCCCTCCAGGAGAGCGATCTCGCCGCGGCGGCCGCCGGCGTCGAGGGCTGCGATCTCCTGCTCGTCGTCGGTACGTCGGCCGTGGTGTACCCCGCCGCCGGCTTCGTCCCCATGGCCAAGCGCCACGGCGCCCTCATCGCCGAGGTCAACGTCGAGCCGAGCGCGATCTCCGGCCTCTGCGACGTCGTGTTCACCGGCGGCTCCGGCGCGATCCTGCCCTCGCTGCTCGACGTCACGCCGGCGTGAGCGCCGCGGCCCGACGGGCGCGGCGAGCCGGCGGCGTCAGCGTGGCGCGCTGTCGCGCCGCAGCGAGCGCGCGGTGCACGCCTCGCGCGGCGCGGCGCATGCTTCTGCCGGGGCCATGGAGCAGGTCAACCGTGGGATCTCAGGGCTAACGTGGGCGGCCATCGTCCTCGTCGTGATCGGCGCCGTCAACTGGGGGTTCGTCGGGCTGTTCGAGTTCGACGTGGTCGCCGCGCTCTTCGGCAGGCTCAGCGCGCTCAGCCGCATCATCTACGTGCTCGTCGGGCTCGCTGGGCTCTATCTGCTCTACGCCGCGGTCCAGCTCGGAAAGCGCGATCGGGTCACCACGATGCCCTGAGGGCGACGCGCCTCCGCACCCCGGGCGCTCATGCGCCCGGGCTGGCCTGGCCGCCGAAGCCGCGCGGACGGGCGGCGGATGCGCGCGCCTCGATGAACCGCGACACCGCGTCGACGAACGCCTCGGGGTTCTCCACCTGCGGCATGTGCCCTGTCGCCGGGATGAAGGTGAGCTGCGACCCCGGCAGCGAAGCGTGAAGCTTCTTCGCGTCGTCCGCGCTGTTGCCGAGGAGCTGGTCCGCCTCGCCCCAGACGAGGAGGGGATTCAGGTTGAGCGGGGCACTGAGACCTCCCTGGATGGCGGCGTCGAGCACCGCCTCCAGCTGAGGTGGATTGGCGCTCGCGAGGACGTCCCGCAGGGCAGCCGGGGCGCGGCCGGGATCGGCGTAAGCGCGGCTCAGGACCCGCGGGCCATAGGTCTGCTTCCGCATCAACGCGCGCAGCATCCGGCGGGGCAGCGGCCGCGCTCCGAGCCAGCCGACGAGGCGCGGCAGCGGGGGGATGGGAACGCCGTTGACGAACACGAGCCCTCGGCAGCGGGCCGCGAACAGGGTAGCGAAGCTCGACACGACCGAGACGCCGAAGGAGTTGCCGACGCACCACGCGCTGGAGACACCCAGCTCGTCCAGGAGCCGATCGAGCCAGCGCGCATAGGCGTCCAGGGAGCCGAGCCCCGGGGCGTCCGTGCGCCCGATGCCGGGCAGATCGGGCGCGAACACCTGGAAGCGCTCCGCCAATCGCTCCCAGACAGGCGCCCAGTGCATCGACGCCCCGCCCCAGGCGCCGTGCACCAGCAGCAGCGGCTCGCCCTGCCCGCCCACGTGGACGCTGGCAGGGCGGCCGTCGATCGCGATCTCCTTCAACGAAACCGTGCTCATGCCCCTCTCCTGTGCGGGATCATCGCGGGGCCATCCTGCCCCCGGGCGCCGGGTGCCCGCAACAGGAACGCACGCCGGCGCGCGCCCCCGTCCCTCCCTCGTGCGTGCGCGGGCGTTGGCTGAGCGCGCGGCGCCTCTCGGCCCTTCGCGCTTGCCTCGCGGGCAGCCGATCGCGGTATCGTCCCTGCCGTGTCCCCCGCTCAGAAGCTCCGCGATCTGCTCGCCTCGCCCGGCCTCCTCGTCATGCCTTGCTGCTTCGACGCGCTGTCGGCGCGGCTGATCGAGCAGGCCGGCTTCTCGCTCTCGTTCATGAGCGGCTTCGCGGTCTCCGCCGCGCGCCTGGGCGCCCCCGACACGGGGCTCATCTCGTATGGTGAGATGGTCGATCAGGCGCGGTCGATCTGCGGCGCCGTGTCGATTCCGGTGCTCGGCGACGGCGACACGGGCTACGGCAATGCGATGAACGTGAAGCGCACGGTGCGCGGTTATGCGCAGGCCGGGCTGGCCTGCGTCATGATCGAGGACCAGGTCGCTCCCAAGCGCTGCGGCCACACGCGCGGCAAGCAGGTCGTGCCCCGCGACGAGGCGTTCACCCGCGTCCAGGCCGCCGTGGACGCGCGCGACGAGGGCGCCGGCGTGCTCATCATGGCCCGCACCGACGCCCGCCAGACGCACGGCTTCGACGAGGCGCTCGCCCGCGCGCGGGCGTTCGCCGACCTCGGGGCAGACATCGTGTTCCTGGAGGCGCCCGAGAGCGTGGAGGAGATGCGAACGTTCTGCCGCGAGGTGCGTGCGCCGACGATGGCCAACATGGTGGATCACGGCAGGACACCGGTGCTGCCGCCGGCCGAGCTCGAGGCGATCGGCTACAAGATCGCGGCCTATCCGCTCACCCTGCTCTCGGTCGCCGCCGCCGCCATGCGCGAGGCGCTCGCGGCCCTGCGCGCCGGCCGGCACCCCGACCCGCGGATGAGCTTCGCGGCGCTCCAGGAGATCGTCGGGTTCCCCGAGTACTACGCTGAAGAAGCGCGCTATGCGCAGCCGCCACGCAAGGGGTGAGTCGCGGGCGCGCGCCTCATCCCAGGGGCAGATCCACCCATCGCTCGAATCCAGGCCGGCGCTTGATGCGGCCGTACCACGCGTCGACGTGCTGCAGCGCGGGCCGCTCGGTCTTCAGGTTGTACCACCGCTGCGCCGCGACCCCGAGGGGGATATCGGCGAACGTGAAGTACTCTCCCGCGGCCCACGCATGTCGTGACAGCTGCCTGTCGAGGATTCCCAGCGCGGCGAGCGCCGACCTGCGGGCGGCGTCGATCGCGGCCTGATCGCGGCGCTCTTCGGGCGTGCGCACGAGCTGCACGAGGAGCGTCCGGATCGGGGGCCACAGGGTCCCGAACTGCCAGTCGGTCCAGGCGTCGGCGCGCGCCCTGTCGGCGAGATCGCTCGGCTGGAGCGGCGGCGACCCGTAGCGCGAGAACAGATAACGCACGATCGCGTGCGACTCCCAGAGCACCAGCGGGCCGTCCTCGAGCGTCGGGACCAGCCCGTTCGGGTTGAGGGTGAGATAGTCGGCGTCCTTGACGCGCCCGAACGGCCCGCCGGCGTCGATGCGCTCGAAATCGAGCTTGAGCTCGTCGAGCGCCCAGAGGACCTTTTGCACGTTCGAAGAATTCTTGTGACCCCAGAGCTTCAACATGATGTTCCTTGTCCCTCGGCGCCGCTCAGGCGGCCGTCGTCGCCGGCTTCACGAACTTCGCGAAGCGCTCCACGTAGAACTCGACAGGATTCTGGATGGCTCGGACCGCGGGGCGCGCCTGCACGGCCTCGATCCACGCCCGGAGCCGCGTGACCTTGATGGCGTGCGCCACGCGAAGAGCTCTCCTGCCCTCAGGCAGAAGGGGCGCTCCGCTCACGGGCCGTCGTCGTGGCAGGGAGCAGGGAGCGTGCCAGGGCTCTATTGCAGGAACGGATCACAATCGTTTGCGCTGGCCGCGCGCTTGCTGCGACGGGAGCAGGGATTGCTGGTGATGTGCTGCTGCGGCAGCAGTGAATCCGGCGTGGGGCGTGGGAAGGCCTCTGCTGATCGAGGATCGACCCCTGTCGAGCACCCGGGAGACGTCGCGTCCGTCGGGATGAGGCGTGCTCAGATCTTCATCCTTCCTCCTCGTGTCATGGTTCGCAGTCCGCGCCACCTCCGCCAATGGCACCTCTGCTCGAGCGGTCATCCGTCGTCCGCGCGCGGGCGTGGACGTGGACCTCCTCCCGGTGTGCCGGGAGGGCGCGCTGATGTTTTTCGCTTTACTCTTCTATGGTGGACGATAGTCTGCTATAACGGACATGTCAAGACGCTCCTCGGCAGCGTCGATGTCCTCGGCAAGAGGTGTGTGGACCGGCGTGCAACGGCGATGATCGCTGCGGTGCCCGGGGATTGACCGGATGTGCGAGGGGTGTCTTCGTTGTACGCTGCGTGGCGTGGCGCCTGCTCGCCTCGACGCCCGAGCACTCCATGTCTCGTATGGTTCGGGACGTGGCCGTCGCGTGGTCCGATGGCCTGGGCAAGACAGCGTTGTCGTCGTCAAGCGCATGACGGCGACAGGCATGGAGCGACGCGATGACAGGTGAGCGCCAACGGATTCGGAGGTTCGGATCGCGGAGCGGCCGACGCGCCGATGGCGGGGCGGACGCCGCGGTCACTCGAGATCGAGCGTCATCTCGATCATCGTGCGACGGAAGCCGAACCGCTCGAACAGGCGCTGCGCGGCGGCGTTCTGCGTCGCGGTGTGGAGCACGATGCGCGGCGCGCCCAGGGCCCGGAGGCGCGCGATGACGGCCTCCAGGAGGATCGCGCCCGCGCCCAGCCGGCGCGCGGGCTCGGCGACATAGATGTCGTGGAGGGCGCCGCAGGTGTCGAGGAGGCTGTTCCAGTCGCGCGGCTCCCGGCGGCCGTAGGCGTAGCCGACCAGCGCCGGCTCGGCGCCGGTCCGCTCGGCGACGACGATCGCGGCGTCGGGGTTGGCGAGCTCGCCCGTGAGCCACCGCTCGTAGCCCGGCTCGATCGGCTCCAGGCACATGAAGCGGTGCGGATCGAGGGCGTGGTGCAGGCGGACGAGCTGCGCGGCGAAGCGCGCGACCTCGGGCATGTCGGCGCGCACCGCGAGGCGGGCGTTGACGGAGGGGAGCATCCTCCAGGATAGCCGAGCGCCGGCCGCTCGCTCCGCCTCAGCGCCCCTTGCCCGCCCCCAGGCTCTCCAGCGCCTGCTCCGCGTCGCGCCGGTAGGCGTTGTCGGTCGGCGCCGTCTCCAGGAAGCGCTGGTAATGGTGGACGGCCTTCTCCCGGTTGTTCGCCGCGCGGAGCGCCTCGGCGAGGAGGAAGTGCGCGTCGAACAGCCACGGCGGGGTCGAGCGGTCCGGCGCCTCGCCCAGGGTGACCGCCTGCTCCATCTCGCTCGCGGTCCCGGCCCGGTTGCCGCGCGACGCGTAGATCTTGCCGAGGCGGTAGTGCCACTCGGGGACCTTGTCGTTGAACGCGATCGCCTTGCGCCACGCCTCCTCCGCGGCCGCCCAGTTGCCCTGATCCTGGTAGCAGAGCGCCATCGTGGCGTAGGCCTCGTAGCGGGACGGCCGCTTCTCCAGCGCGATCTTCAGATCCGCCAGCGCGTCCCGGCTCGCCCCCTGCTTCTGCAGCAGCACGCCGCGCTGCCAGTACGCGTCGCCGAGCTCCGCGTCGAGCTCCAGCGCGCGCCTCAGCGCCATCTCCGCGCGCGCGGTCTGGGCCGTCTCGTTGGCGCCCCAGCCGACGTAGAGGTGGTACTCGGCGCGGTTCGGGTCGAGCTCCGCGGCGCGCTCCAGGAAGCGCAGCGCCTCGGCCATGTTCGTGCCGCGCACGAGGAGCGCGCGGCCGAGGAAGTGGTTCGCCTCCGCGGAGTTCGCGCGGTCCTTGAGCACGTCGCGCAGGATGGGCTCCGCCTGGCTCGCGTGCCCCGCCATGACCTGGGTCGAGCCGACGCGCAGCTTCAGGTCGATGTCGTTCGGCGCCTTGCGGAGCGCGTCGGCGTACATCTCCAGCGCGCGCTCGCTCTGGCCGGTCTCCTCGAACAGGAGCCCGCGCTCGAGCGCGAGGCCCGGGTAGTCCTTGTCGGCCGCCGTGACCTTGTCGAAGACCTTCGCGGCGTCCTCGAACCGCCGCAGGCGACGGTACGCCACGCCCAGCTTGAACTGGCTGCCGAGGTCGTCCTCCTTCGCGAGCGCGAGCTCGAGCTCCTGCCGGGCCTCGTCGTACCGCCCGGTCTGGAGCGCGACCTCCGCCTTGGCCTTGTGCAGCGCGGGCAGGTCCGGGAACTTCGCCGTCGCCTCCGACAGCCTCTCCGCCGCCGCCTCGTTGCGGCCCATGCTGGACAGGAGCGACGCAAGCGCCACGTAAGCGTCGACGACCTCCGGGAGGTTCTCGTTCGACTTCACGGCGTCGAGGTACGCCTGCTCCGCGTCCTTCTTGTTGCCGAGCGCGAGCTCGGTGCGCCCGAGCCAGTAGGCGACCTGCGGGTCTGCCGCGTGGGTCTTCTGCAGCTCCTTCAGGAGGTCCTTCGCCTCCTTCATGCGCTCCTGCGCCAGCCACGTCTTCGCCTTGCCGAGCTGCGCGGCGAGGCTCCGGGCGTCCGCGCGGGCCGCGGCCTCGAAGCGCGCCTGCGCCTCGGAGTAGCGGCCTGACCGGTAGAGCACCTCGCCGTTGCCGATCAGGGCGCGCACTGCCTGCGGGTCGAGCTTCACCGCGGCGGCGAAGGCCTGCTCCGCCGCGCTCATGCGCGACCTCGCGAGGTGGATGGTGCCGAGCAGCGTGTACGCGTCGACGATCTCGGGGTCGCTCGCGGCGGCCCGGGTCGGACCGTCGCCGGTGACCTGGCCGAGCAGATCGAGCGCCTCCTGCTCGCGGCCCGGGGTCTGCCAGAGCGCCGACGCGATCAGGGTGCGGGCCCCGACGTGGTCGGGCGAGGCCGCGAGCGCGCCGCGGGCGCTCGCCTCGGCGCCCGCGGCGTCCCCGGCGAGGATCTGCGCCCGGGCCAGGCCGTAGAGCGTGCGCGCGTTCTTCCGGAGGCCGCTCGCGTGCTGCCACGCCGCGATCGCCTTGGGGGCGTCCCTGGCGGCGAGCTCGATCTCGGCCGCGAGGACGGCGAGGTCGATGTCGTCCTTGAGCTGCGCGGCGAGCGCCTGCGCGGCCTGTCGCGCGCGCGGGAGCTCGCCGCTGGCCGCGGCCTGCGCCGCGACGGCCAGGGAGAGCAGGTCGCCCGGATGGGAGCTCGCGAGCGCGAGCATCTCCTTGCCGAAGGCGTCGTCGACGGTCCGGTGCCCGAAGCGGATGCTCCGGGCGAAGGCGATGTACGCGGCGTAGGCCATGGTCGCCCGGTGGCGCGGCGCATTGGCCCGCGTGGCGTTCGCGTCGTTCAGCGCGCCGTTGGCGGCCGACGCGGTGTCCTTGGCGAAGGCCGTCTGGGTCCGCTGGCGCAGCTCGGCGAGCGCCCCCTCGTGCGCGAAGGCGTTGAGCCGGTCGCTGATGAGGTTCACGCCGAAGGCGCCGACGTCCGGAACGAGCGCGAGCGCGCCGCCGCTGACGGCGGCGACCGCGAGCGCCGCCACGACGTAGCGCTTGATCTTCGACTTCTGCGGCGGTGCTTCCGTGGTCGCCGCGGGCTTCTCGGCCTGCGCGCCGGGACCGGCGCTCAGGTCGCCGATCTCGGTGCCCGCGCCGGTCAGGTCGACCTCGTCCCCGACGCTGGGGTGCGGCTCGCTGAGCTCGATGCCCCGATCGTCGGCGTCCGCGGGCGATTGCGTGAAGTTCGCGGAGCGGTCGGACGGATCGTAAGGGGTGGGCGCGGCGCCGGGGGCGAGCTGCGTGACGCTCTCGCCGAGCGCGATCTCGTCGCCGAAATCGTCGGCGCCGAAGCCGGCGGCGGGCGCGGCGCCGAAGCCGGTGGTGGACGAGGCGCGGGCGTCGGCGGGCGGCGCGGCGCCGAAGCCGGTGGTGGACGAGGCGCGGGCGTCGGCGGGCGGCGCGGCGAGGAAGTCGGCGGGGGGAACGGCGCCGAAGTCGACGGGCGGCATGGCGCCGCTGCTGGGCGGCTCCGGCGCTGCCTGCGGCGGGAGGGGGCGCGGCCCGGGCGCCTGGAATGCGGCGCCGACGCGCGAGTCGTCGTAGTCCGGCGGGGCCTCGTCGAAGAGCTCGGCGCCGACGATGGTCCCCGGTCCTGCAGGTGAGCCGGTACCGGTGGCCTTCGAGGGGAGGGCGGAGCCGGCGGCCTTCGAGGGGAGGGCGGGGCCGGTGGCCTTCGAGGGGAAGCCCGCGGGGGCCGGGGCAGGGAAGCCCGCCTGGGCCGCGGCCGGGAGCCCGGCGCGCGCCGGCGAGGGGAGCGGCGCGGAAGCCGGCGAGGGCAGGCCCGAGTTCGAGAACGGGGCGGGCATGCCGATGACGGCCGGGGCCGAGCTCGGCAGATCGCCGGCGACGATGGGCAGGTCGCCCGCGGACATCGCGGGCAGCTCGGCGTCGCCGTCGCCCTCGAGAGGCAGCTCGAGCTCACCGAAGCCGAACGACATGGAGCCGCTGCTCGAACGCGCCGGAGGAGCCGGGGGCGCGTCGTCGTCCAGGTCTCCGAAATCGTACTCCGGGACCACGCGCGGGGGCGCGTCCCCCGCACCGCGGGTGCGCCCGCGACCGAGCGGCTGCGTGGTGGCCCCGGCGTTTCGCGCGCCGAGCCCCGCGTCCCGCGCACCAGGCCCCGAGGGGGCGCCCGGCGCCGACTCTCGCTCGCCGAACCCGAGGGTGCGCCGGCTGCTCGGAGGCAGCGGCTCGACCCGCGCCGGCAGGTCGGTACCGGCGAACGCGGTCGGTGTCGCCGGGGCGGTGCGGGACTCCGCGCGCGATCGCGCCGGGAGCGCCACCGACGCATTGCCGTAGACGACCGGCAGATCGTCCGGGTTGAGCCCCTGCACCTCGGCGTCCGTCGGGCTCGGGAGCTCGACCATGAGATCGATCTCTCCGAAGCCGCGCCGCTGCGGCACGGTCTTGGCGTTCCGCCGATCGGACGGCGCGGGGCGATCGGGGACGTCCGGCAAGCCGATCTCGCCGAAGACCTCCGGACCCGGCGGCTCAGGAGGCGGCGCGGGCGGCGCAGGCACCGCGGGCGCCGCACGGCGCGGCGGCGTCGGTACCGGCGCCGGCGCCGGCCCGGGGCGTCGGGGAGGCGCGACCGCGGGGAAGGCGATGTCCTCCGGAGCCGCCATGGGCAGATCGGCGTCCTCGGGCGCCGCCGGGGCGCTCCGCTCCGAGAGCTGAAGGCCCCCCGCCCCCGCCCGCGGCGGGGGGGTGGGCACAGGCGTCGGCGCGGGCGCTGCGCTTGCGCCCCCCTTGGTCACCAGCAGGCTCGTACCGCACTTCGGACAGCGCATCCTGAGCCCCGCAGGGGGGACGCGCTTCTCGTCGACCTGGTACGGCGATTTGCACCCGTCGCACTCGACCTTGATCATGCTTCCCGACCCGATGCCGGCGCTGCGAGCGCCTTCGCAGGCGCCCCACGCTCGTTCGACCTGCGAAAGGCCGGGATGCCCCGACATCCGCTCTCCTTACTAGCAGGGGTTGCGGTCCTTAGGATCGCCTCTTCTGCCGGCGCCCTCAAATCGGCGACTTCCTCGGGCATGTCGCGTGCGTGGTCCCGCAGCAGGAAGAAGCAGGAAGCGGACAGCGGACAGCGCGCAGTCGCGGGGCGGCCGGGGACGGACGGACGCGGGGGCGGGCGGAGACGGGCGGGAGCGGCGGCAACGGCGGCAACGGTGGCAACGGAGCGGCGACGCCGTCTGGCAGGCGGCGCGTGTCGCCATCGCGGCCTCGCCAAGCGTCCTCCACTTGTGCTAACGCGCTGCCGCTCATGCAGCGCTCGACGGCGGTCATCTACACGCTCTTCTTCGCGGGCGCGCTGGCGTTCGTCATCACGCACGGCGGCTCGGAGGGGCGCGGCGCGGCCAGCGCGCCCCCCGACGCAGGCCCCGACGCCGCCGACGCCGACGCCGCCGCCTCGCCCGCGACGGCCGCGGCGGGCGACGCCGACGCGGGGAGCGACGCCGGCGCCGAGGGCATCCTCCAGGAGCGCGGCCCCGAGCCGGCGGGGCGATCCGACGCGGGCGTCACGCTCCTCTCGGGAGAGGCGCCGCCCTCGCTGCCGGCCGAGGCGCCGAAGAAGGTGCGCTTCGGCGTCGTGCTCATCCAGTACCGCGGCGCGCAGGGCGCGGCGCCGACCGCGCGCTCCAAGGACGCCGCGCTGGCGCTCGCCAGGGAGCTCGCCGAGGTGGCCAAGACGGACTTCAAGGCCGCCATCGAGAAGGGCGACAAGGGGTCGACCGACGACCTCGGCTACATCCCGCGCGGCGTGCTCGAGCCCGCGCCGGAGTACGAGCTGTTCAGCCTCTCCAAGGGGGGCGTGAGCGGTCCGGTCGACACGCCGCGCGGCTTTTGGATCGCGCGTCGGATCGAGTAAGTAGAGCGTACCGCGCGCGGCGCGTCGCCGTGGACGCGAACGAGTGGAGATACCGTATGGCGACGATCGACATCCGTCGGCAGCACGCGCTCACCAAGGACGATGCCAGGAAGCGCGCGGAAGAGCTTGCGCGGGGCATGGAAGACAAGCTCGGCATCCAGTGGCGATGGGACGGCGACGTCATCCGGTTCGAGGCGCCGGGCGGCGCCGCGAAGGGGACGAAGGGCCTCGTTCGCGTCGAGGTGTCCGCTGTCCACGTGGAGATCGATCTCCCGTTCCTGCTGAAGGCGATGAAGGGCATGGTCGAGTCGAAGGTCAACGACAAGCTCGACGCCGTGCTGGGCAGGGCCTAGCCCGGCGGCCGGGCCAGGCGCGCCCCGGCGGCTCGATCGACCGAGCCGCCCCGCAGCGGGCGGCGCCCCGGCCGACACGCGCTCCGCCTCCTCCTCCTCGCGAGCGAGCGGCCTCCGCCCGCTTGCTCGCGCCGCGCGCGAGCGCGCGCACCTTCGTGTCCGCCGCTCGACCCACCGATCGCGCGCGGCCAGGCACGGCGCTCGACGCCGCTCGGCGCTGTTCGAGCCCGCTCCCTGCCCGGCGCGCTTTACTCCGTCAGGTTCGGTTCGCTACTCTCCGCCATCGTCATGCGGTGCGCACAGATGAGACCCCGTTCGGAGGCGTCGCGAGCGAGATGACGGTTCAGGCACCCGAGGGGCAGGTGGAGAGCATGACGGCCCTGATCGCGCGGCTCCGCGCGGAGCAAGGCGAGCAACCGGAGCGGCAGCTCCAGGCGCTCTTGCTGCACGAGCTCGGCGCGCTCGAGGAGGCGCTCGGCGAGGAGCCCACGGCGGCGCGCGACTACCTCGCCGCGTTCAACGCGGATCCCCAGTTCCGCGAGCCGCTCGAGGCGCTGGTCCGCATCCTCACGCGGCGCAAGTCGATCAAGAACCTCGGCAAGCTGCTCGACGCGCTCACGCGCGCCGCGGCCACGCCCGAGGAGCGGGCGCGCTCGTTCTGGGAGCGCGCGGCGTACCTCCAGGACCACGAGCAGAACCTCGCGGCGGCCAAGGAGGCGCTCGAAGAGGCGGCGCTCAGTAACCCGGAGGACGCGACCCCGTGGCTCGAGCTCGAGCTCATCGCGGCCAAGGAAGGGGACCTCGCCGGCCGGATGCGCGCGCTGGAGGCCCGCGCGGAGCTCGCGACGGACGCGACGTGGAAGGGGCTGCTCTTCATCGAGCTCGCCGACCTCGCGGCGGCGACCGAGAACGTGGAGCGCGCCTACGAGCTGCTCGACGCGGCCGCCGCGCTGGAGGGGCGGGCGCGCTTCAGGTCGCAGCTCGCGCTCGAGGTCATCGCCCGGCGCGAGGAGGACCTCGGCGCGCTCGCGCGCGCCCTCGAGGGGCAGGCGGAGCTCATCGCCGACGCGCTCGACGACGAGGCGAGCGGCGACGCCAACGGCGTCCCGCGGACCCTGCGCAAGCCGGAGCACGCGGCCGACGCGTGGCTCCGCGCCGCCGAGCTGACGCAGCGGGCCGGGACGGGCGGCTTCGCGTCGCTCCTCGAGCGGGCCGCGGAGCGGCTGCCCGAGTCGACGCTCCTCGGCCGGGCGCGCATCGCCGCGCTCGAGTCCGCCGGCGAGGCCGAGGCCGCCGCCAGCCTGGCCAAGCAGGAGATCGCGCGCGGCGCGAGCGGGCCCGGCGCCGCGGCCCTGTGGCTCCGCGTCGCCGAGGCGGCGGCGCTCGCGAGCGATCGCGAGGCCGCGCTCGCGGCGCTCCGGAGCGCGCTCGCGGCCGACCCGCAGTGCATCCCGGCCCGCGCGCTGGAGATCGATCTCCTCGGAGACGGTCAGGACCCGTCCGCGTTCGCGGCCTCGCTCGAGGCGACGGCGGCCTCCTACGCCAGCGACGACGCGCGGGGGCGCGCGCTGCTGCTCGCGGCCTACGTCTGGGCGGTGCGGACGGACGACGTCGGCGCGGCGAAGGCGGCCCTGTCGCAGGCCGGCATGGCCGGCGTCCACCCGGGCGTGCTCGCGCGCTTCGGCCGGTCGTTCGCGGCGCTCCGCGGCGACGCGGCCTGGTACGAGGAGTCGACGAAGCGGCTGCTCTCGACGGGCGTCGACCCGGCCGAGAAGGCGAGCCTGTGGTTCGAGATCGGCCGGAGCCGCCTCCTCCGGGGGGACGCGAACGGCGCCGAGGGCGCCTTCGCCGAGCTCGCCAACGCCGGCGCCGACGACGGCGCCACGCCGAACGCGTGGCTCGGGCGGGCGCTCGGCGCCTTCGCGGTCGATCTCGTCCGCACCCGGCGCGAGCGCGGCGACGAGCCCGGCGCCCCCGGCCCGCGGCGCTCGCCGACGGTCATCGAGGCGCTCGCCGAGGTCGAGGGCGAGGAGACCGCGCGCGGGCTGTGGCTCGTCGCTGCCCTGCGCAGCGCGCGCGGCGGCGATCTGGATCGCGCCCGCAGCCGGCTCCGCGCGCTGTTCGAGCGATCCGCGGACGACGAGGTCGTCGCGGTGTTCCTGGCCGAGCTGCACCGGCGCGCCGGGAGCCCCACCGCCGCGGCCGCGACGCTCTCGGCCTGCGCCGCGGCGATCGACGACGCCGATCTCTCGGCGGCGCTGCACATCGAGGCGGCGATCCTGCTCTGGCGCGCCGGCGAGCGCGGGCGCGCCGTCGAGGAGCTCGAGGCGGCGCGCGGCAAGGCGCCGCGCGCCGGCGCGACGGCGCTCACCTGGGCCCTTCGCGGCCACGAGGCGGGCGATCTGGAGAGCCGGCGCCGCGCCCTCGAGGTCGCCGGCGAGGCGGGCGAGGACCCGGCGGCGCTCGCGCTGTCGCGGTTCGGCCTCGAGGTCGGCGCCGCCGAGGGCGGCGACGCCGACGAGGCGCTCGCGACGCTCGAGGCGCTGGAGTCGCAGGCGAGCGACGACCTCGCCCTGGCCGCCGCGCTCGGGCGCCTCCTCTGGCAGCCGGCCCTCGAGCAGCGCAGCGCCGTCGAGCGCGCGCTCGACTACATCGAGGAGCGCGGCGGCGCCGCCGCGACGATCGCGCACGCCGAGCGCTTCCGCCTCGCGCGGACCCTGGACCAGGATCGCGCGCGCACCGCGGCGCGCGCGGCGGCGTGGGCCGCGGCAGACCCGAGCCCGCACGCCGAGCTCGAGTGGCTCGGCGCCGCGCTCGGCGCCGAGGACCGCGAGGCGGAGGTCGCCGCGCGGAGCGCGCTCGCGCGGCACATGGAGGGCGAGGCCCGCGCCGCGATGGAGGCCTCGGCCGCCATCGTCGGCGCGCTCGATCAGCCGAACCTGCCGCGGCCGTTCCTCACGGGCGAGCACGCGCCCGCGCAGCTCGCCAACCTCGAGCTCGCGCTCCCCGGCTGCGATCCGCGGCGCCGCGCCGCGGCGCTGCACGGGCTCGGCGACGCGCTCGGCGAGGAGGCGCAGCTCACCGCGCTCGGCGTCGCGGGCTGGTCGGACTTCGCGGCCGGGGATCACGAGCGCGCGCTCGCCGCGTTCCGCGCGGTCGTCGAGCGGCGGCCCGACGACGTCGCCGCCTGGGAGGGCGTCCGCGCGACGTCCGAGGCGCTGCGCGACCCCGTGTCGACGGCGCTCGCCTCGGCGCAGCTCGGGGCGCTCTGCAGGGACGACGCGCGCGGCGCGGGGTTCTGGGAGAGCGCTGGGCTCCTGCTCGTCCAGCACACCGAGGCCCACGACGACGCGGAGATCGCCTTCGATCGCGCGTTCGCGCGCGACCCGCGGCGCGGCGTCGCCTTCGACCGGCTGTTCCGCCGCGTCCGCGCGCGCAACGAGGACGATCGGCTGCTCGACATCATCGAGAGGCGGCTCGGCGTGGCGGACAGCGACCTCGAGCTCTGCAAGCTGTTCTGGGAGCGCGCGCGCGTGCTCCGCAAGAAGGGCAAGCTCGACGACGCGCTCGCCGCGCTCGAGAACGTGACGCTGCTCGAGCCGGACCACATCGGCGCGCTGGCGCTCTCGGCCGACATCTCGAAGGCGCAGGGCGACCTCGGCCAGGCGGCCGCCTTCTACGCCGAGCTCTCGCGCGTCGCGAAGGCGCCGGGGGAGCAGCGCCTCATGTCGGGGATCACCGCCGTCGACGCCTACGAGAAGCTCGGCGAGCACGACAGGGCGCTCGAGGTGCTGATCGGCCTGCACAGGGCCGGGCTGTCGACGCCCGTCGTCCGCGAGCGCCTCGTCCGGGTCGCCGCCCGGGTCGGCTCCTGGGACGAGGCGACGCGCCTGCTCGAGGAGCTCATGGTCGAGCGCGACACCCCCGAGGGGCGGATCGAGGCGGCGCGCCTCGCGATGGCCATCTACCGGGATCAGCTCGGCGCGCCGCGCCGCGCCGAGCGGGCCGTCGCCAAGCTCCTCGAAGAGGCGCCGGACGACGGCGAGGCGATCGATCTCGTCCTCACGACGGACTACGAGCCCGCCTTCCGCACCCGCGTGCTCGGCCGCGCCAAGGCGACGCTGATCCAGGCGCTCGCGTCCGAGCCGCTCGACGCGGACCGGGTCGCGCTCCTCGCGAAGATCGCCGGCGCGGGGCAGGACGCGGCGCTCCGGCAGGCCACGCTCGGCGCGCTCGTCTCGCTCGTCCGCATCGACGACGGCATCTCCGCGGAGCTCAGGAAGATCGACGCCCGCGTCCCGGCGCGGCCGCAGATCGCCCTCGACGCCAAGGCCATGGCCGACATCGCCGATCCGCTCGACACCGGGCCCGTCGGCGAGCTGTTCGCGAAGATGGCCGAGACCATCTGCATGGCGCTCGGCCCCTCGCTCGTGTCGCTCGGCGTCGGCAAGAAGGACCGCATCGACTCGCGCGGCGGCCACCCGCTGCGCGTGGCGGTCGCCGAGTGGATGGGCGCGCTCAGCTTCGAGACGGACTTCGAGCTCTACGTCGGCGGCCCCAGCCCTCGCGGCGCGACCGGCGTCTACGGCCAGCTGCCGGCGCTCGTGCTCGGCCCCGAGATCACGACGCCGCTCGACGCCGCCTCGCGCTCGGCGATCGCGCGCGAGGCGTTCGCGCTGCGCCGGGGCATCTCGTCGCTCAGGACGCGGGACGACAGCGCCGTCGCCTCGCTCGTCGCGGCCGCGTGCATCGAGGCGGGCTTCGCGGTCCCGCAGCCGCCCTACGCCGTCTTCGGCGAGGTCTCGCGCGCCATCCACAAGGAGATGTCGCGCGCGACCCGCAAGGCCATCGCCGACGTCTGCCAGCGCATCGTCTCGAGCCAGCAGGACCCGCTCCGCTGGGCGCAGGCCGCGCGCAGGAGCATCGACCGCATGGCCGTCATCGCCGCTGGCGACGTCTCGCTGGTCCTCTCGGACATCCTCAACACCCCGCGCGAGCAGCTCGGCGGTGTCGTCGTCGAGAGCGAGCGCGCGCGCCAGCTGGTCGCGTTCGTCCTCTCGCAGAGCTACCTCGAGCTCCGGAAGAAGCTCGGCATGGGGGTCCGGTGAGCAAGAATCCGCAATCCAAGAGCTCCTCTGGCGGCGGCGGCGACGAGGGCGCGCCGTCGCAGGAGAAGATCACGGTCCCCCCGCCGGCGATGTACGGCGCGGCGGTCTCGGAGGGCGACGTCGAGGAGGCCACGCTCCTCGCGAAGATCCCCGAAGAGCTCATCCAGTCGATCCGCGGCGCGGAGGAGGGCGAGCGCGCCGGCGAAGGCGGCCTGAAGCAGCTGTTCTCCCGCGAGCCCGTGCCCGTGCCCGCGAGGCCCGCGCAGAGCGCCGGAGAGAGCGACGCGCTGCTCGACATGCTGTTCGAGGATCAGCGCGCCGACGACGCCGACGACGGGGTCGTGACCTCGGCGCCGGCGTTGCACGGGACGCGCCGGCCCCCGGCGCCCATCCCGCCGCCGCGCCCCCCGTCGCTGCCCCGCCCCGCCGCCGCGCCCCGCTCGGGCAGCAGGCCGGGCGACGTGAGGGCGTCGCTCGGCGCGGAGCTCACGCCCGGCGAAAGGACGCCGAAGATCCCGCCGCCGGCCCCGTCCGCGAGGTTCACGGCGCCGCGCCCGCAGGCCGCCGCCCCGCCGCCCCCGCTGCCGCCGCCGTCGGTGCGCCGGGAGCCTGTGTTCGAGGAGGACACCGCCGAGCCGGGCGACCGCGCGACGCCCATCCCCGACGGCGGCGACTCCCCGTTCGAGTTCGCGCCGCCCAGCGGCGCCAGCAGCGGCCGGTTCTCGGAGGCGCACGGCATCGACGACGAGGAGACGCACGGCATCGACGACGAGGAGACGAACGCCCTCGACGGGCCCGGGCCCACGACCCGGCCGTACGCCGGCCAGTCGTCCGCCTCCGCCAGCCGCTGGGATCAGCCCGCCGCCGACAGCGATCCCGGCGAGCTCGTGGACGAGTCCAGCCTGATCAGCGGGACGACCGAGCCGACCGACGAAGAGCTCGAGGACGATCTCGCGCAGACGCGCGTCGCGACCCGGAGACCCGACAGCGGCGTCGCGTTCGCGCCGCCGCGCCCGCCTTCATCGCCGCGCGCGGCGTCGTCGCCGCCGCGCCCGTTCACGCCGTCCCACGTCCGGCCGTCGCCGTCGTTCGTGCCGTCGCCGTCGTTCGTGCCGTCTTCATCGCCGCGCGGGTCATCGTCGCCGCCGCGCCCGTCTTCGTCAGCACGCGTCCCGTCGGCGCCTCCTGCGGGCCCGCTGTCGTCGTCGTCGCCTTCCCGCGCGCCCGAGAGCCTCCCGCCGCTGCCGTCGATCCCGCCGCCCGCCTCGGTGTTCGAGGGCGAGCAGGACGCGAGCGCGATCCTCGTCCAGTCGCAGCAGCGCGACGTGTGGGCGGCGCGCGCCGCGTGGCTCCGCTCCGAGGCCGAGCTCATCGAGGACCCCGCGGCCCGGGCGCGCGCGCTGCTTCCCGTCGCCGAGCTCTACGTGATGGCCGGGGAGGACGCCGCCGCCCGCGCCATCGCCGCCGAGGCGCGCGATCTCGCCCCGAGCCAGATCTTCGCGCACCGCCAGCTCCGCGGCCTCCTGATGCGCGAGGGGGATGTGCCCGCCGCGCTCGAGGCGCTGGAGAGCGAGACCCGCGTCCTCGGCACGCCGGCCGCGCGCTGCCACAACCTCGTGCTCGGCGCGGAGCTCTGCCGCATCCCGCTCGCGGATCCCGAGGGCGCCCACAAACGCTTCGAGCTCGCGGCGCGGACGCACCCCGCCGATCCCCGCGCGCACGTCCAGCGCTTCTGCGAGGCGCTCGCCGCGCCGGACTCGGACGCGGCGGCCTCCGCCGTGCTCGCGAAGTTCCGCCTCCCCGAGGCGCCCGAGCTCGCGCCGCTCGCCGCCGCGAGCGCTCAGGTCGCAGCGCACCGCGGCGCCCCGAGGCCGGCGCGCGGCCGCGCCGCCCCCGCCACGCCGTACGAGGCGCTGCTCCGCGCCCGCGCCCTGCTCGGCGCCGGCGACCTCGCCGAGGGCCTCGCGACCCTCGATCCCCTGCGCGGCACCTCGCTCGCGCCCGCCGTCGCGTGGCTCACCGCCGCGCTGAGCGCCGCGCGCAAGGAGACCCGCCCGGCGTCGCTCGGCGCGCTCCGCGCCGTCGCCGCCGGCTCGCACGGCGGCCAGGCGCGCCGCGCCCTCGCGGCGCAGGCGATCGAGCTCGGCGACGCCGCGGCCGTGCGCGACGCGACGCTCGACGACGACGGCGCCTTCTCGCCGGCCGATCGCATCGTCCTCTCGGCGCTCGCCGGCGGCGCCGCCGGCGAGATCGACCCGTGGCTCGACGCCCTCGCGGACGAGCCCGAGTTCGCGCCGCTCTGCGCCGCCGCGAGCGCCGCCCTGAGCGACGCCGGCGGCGACGCCGCGGTGGCCTCCGTCGTGGACGGCGCGCCCGCGTCGAGGGGCGTGCGCCCCCTCGGCGGCCCGAGGGCCCGCGCCGCCGCGGCCCTCGGTCGCGCGCTCTCGCGCGAGGCCGTCCCCGCCGAGGGCGGCGTCGACGCGAGCGACGCCTTCTCCCGCGCGGTCGTCACCTACGGCGACACCGCGCCGGAGAGCCCGCTCTTCCGGGCGCTCGCGCTCGAGCTCGATCTCGACGGCGATCGCGGCGCCCGCGTCGCCAGGGCCGTGGCGTCGCTGCGCGAGGTCGCGTCCGAGCGCGACAGCGCGCTCGCCGCCGCCGTCCTCGCGGAGGTCGCGGGCGATCAGCGCGCGGCGATGAGCGATCTCGATCGCGCCCGCGCCGCGGACCCGCAGCACGAGGGCGCCGCGCGCGCCCGCGCCGCGCAGGAGAGCGGCGTCGGCGCGGCCCGCATCCTCGCGGAGCACGCGCTCACGCTCGACGAGGGGCCGCGGGCCGCTGTGCTCGTCACCGAGGCCGCGATCCGCCTGCTCGACGGCGGCGACAACGACGAGGGCGAGCGCCTGCTCTCGCGCGCCGCCCAGATCGATCCGAAGCTCCCCGTCGCGCTCCACCTCGGCGAGCGGAGCGCGCGCGCCCGGGTGGACCGCGACGGCCTGCTCGAGTGGCTCAGGACCCGCCGCGAGGGCGCGGCCGACCCCCTCGAGCGGGCCCACGATCTCGTCCGCGAGGCGCTCCTCGTCGCCGAGGCCGACCCCGCGGCCGCGGCGTCGCTCCTCGAGACGGCGCACCGCTCGCGCCCCCAGGACATCGGCCTGCGCGAGCTCTTCGAGCGGCTCGCGCCGGAGCCGCCCGCCGACCGCGCCTCCTGGCGCGCCGAGCGCGCCGCCGAGCTCCTGCGCGCCCTCGACGCAGGCGGTGATGGCGACGCCGGCCGCTCGGATGACGACCGCGCCGCCGCGGGCGCCGAGGCCGCTCGCCTCGCGCTCGAGGCCGCCCTCGACCACGAGCGCGCCGGCGATCTCGCGCAGGCCGCCGCGTGCGCCCGCCAGGCGATCGCCGCCGGGGACAACGCGCTCGCGCCGATCGCCCTCTACCGCGCGGCCGTCGCGGGCCACGGCACGGGAGAGCTCGTCGACGCCCTGATCCCGCGCGCCCGCGAGGCGGCGGACGCCGCGGAGCGCCTCGAGATCTACGAGCGCCTCGCGGAGCTGGACGAGCACGGGCGCAAGGACGCCGGCAGCGCCCTGCTCTGGCGCCGCTCCATCCTGGAGGAGACGCCGCACCACCTGCCGACGCTCCGCCGGGTCGCCTCGTACCTCATCGGCGAGGGCCGCGACGAGGAGCTCGAGCCGATCGCCCTCGAGATCGCCCGTGTCCTCGACGGCCCGGAGGCGATCGCCCACGCGCTCCTGTCGGCGCGGCTGCGCCTGCGCGTGCTCCCGTGGGAGGAGGCGCTCGAGCCGGTCCAGATCGCGTACAGGAACGAGCCCCGCGGCATCTGGGCGCTGCGCCAGATGGCCGCCCAGGCCCGCGCGAAGGCGGATCACGCCGTCGCGATCGAGGCGGATCGCCAGCTCATCGAGCGCACCGATCGCCCGTCCGAGGCCGCGGCCCTCTCGGTGCGCGCCGCCAGGGACGCCCTGCTCGCGGGCTCGATCGAGGACGCCGTCGCCTTCTTCCGGCACGCGATCACGCTCGTCCCGCACTACCTCGTCGCGCACCTCGATCTCGCCGACGCGCTCGATCGCGGCGGCGACCCGGCGGCCGCCGCCGCGGCGCTCGAGTCCGCCGCGGGCGCGAGCGTCGGCCCCGAGGGGCGCGCGCACTCGCTCTACGCCGCGGCCGTGCTCTGGCAGGACAAGGTCCAGAACGTCGCGCGGGCGCGCGACGTCCTCGAGGCGGTCGCCACGGTCGATCCGTCGTACGCCGACGTCTTCTCGCGGCTCAGGGCCATCTACATCGCCGAGGGGGCGCGCGCCGAGCTCGCCGCGCTCCTCGAGCGCCGCCTCGAGGCGGTGACCGATCCTGCGGAGCGGGTCGAGATGGAGGTCCTGCGCGGCCGGGCGCTCGCCGACGTCGGCGACGCGGCGGCCGCGAAGCGCGCGCTCGCCGCCGCGCTCGACGCGAACCCCGATCACGTCGAGGCCCTGTCCGCGTTCGCCGACGTCTGCGCCGGCGAGGGCGACTGGGCCGGCGCCGAGCAGGCGTGGATCCGCCTCGCGCGCCTCGTGCCCGAGCCCGCGAAGCAGGTCGCGATCTACCTCCGCCTCGGCGAGCTCTACGACGAGCACCTCCCGAACGCGGAGCGCGCCGAGCTCGCGTACCAGGAGATCCTGAAGCGCTCGCCGGGCGACGTGAGCGCGCGCGAGCGCCTCGTCTCGCTCTACAAGCGCGCCGGCGACGGCGCCCGCGCGCTCGAGCAGCAGAACCTCCTCATCAGCGCCGCGGAGGCGCCCGAGCAGAAGTGCCGCCGCACCGCGGAGCTCGCCGAGATCTACGAGGCGATGGGGGACGCGAAGAAGGCCGAGGCCACGCTGCTCACCGCCCGCAAGACGTGGCCGAAGGACGACTTCGCCCTCGGCGCGCTGGCCCGCTACTACCAGCGCACCGAGCAGACCGCCGCGGCGACGACCCTGCTCGATCGCGCCCTCGCCGACGCGCGCCGCGCGCTCAACACCGGCCGCTTCGAGCCCTACCTCTTCTCGACGGTCGCGACGGTCGCGGAGCTCCGCGGCCGCGCCGGCGCCGCGCGGATCGCGCGCGCGACGGTCGACGCGCTCGACGGCCGCGACGCCGCGATGGGCGGCGCGGGCAACGCCGCCGGCGCGGCCCGCCTCGACGCCCACCTCGCGCCGGAGCTCATGACCCCGGCGTTCCGGGAGCTCCTGCTCAAGACGGGCCCGCTGCTCGACGCCGCGGTGTCGTTCGATCTCGACTCGATCCGCGCGACGCCGCTGCCGCCCCAGCACGCCGAGATCACCGATCTGGCGCGCGGCATCGGCGCGGCGTACGGCCTCCCCGGCCTGCAGGTCTACATGACGGGCGCGCTCGGCGCCGTCTGCGTGCCGGCGTCCACGAGCCCGCCCAAGATCGTCCTCGGCCAGGCGCTCGTCACCTCGCCGCGCGAGGACGTCCGGGTCGCCCTCATCCACCGCGCCGTCAAGATCCTCCAGACCAACGCCTCGGCCTTCTCGCGGACGGCGCCGATCGATCTCTGGCCGCTGCTCGCGGCTTACCTGAAGGTGTTCGTCCCGACGTGGTCGCCGCAGGGCGCGGACGCCGGGCGCCTGCGCGAGTACCACGGCCGCATCGAGCGGGTGATGGCGGGCGGCGTGGATCCGAAGATCAGCGTGCTCGCCGCCGACGTCATCGGCTCGATCGGCAACCGCGCCTCGACGTTGAACACCGCGATCAACGGCTGGGGGAACCGGGCCGCGTTCCTCGCCGTGGGTGACATCAACGTC
The DNA here is from genome assembly GCF_052075895.1 of Sorangium sp. KYC3313. NCBI lineage: Bacteria > Pseudomonadati > Myxococcota > Polyangiales > Polyangiaceae > Sorangium > Sorangium sp. KYC3313. Next base: position 11,867,699 of record NZ_CP197255.1, on the reverse strand, counting down.
GTCCTCACGGGCATCGCCTGGTCCGGCGGCAACACGAACGCGCCGCCCGCCGCGGGCAAGGAGCGCGTCACCTGGATCGGGCGCAACGCGGAGGCGCGCGACCTCATCGTCTTCGCCGTGAGCGACGGCCTGACCGAGGCGCGGGAGCAGCTCGGCTTCAACGAGTGAAGGCACGTCCCCCCCACGATCCATGACGACGACCCTCAAGGCCAAGCCCCGTGTCTCTTACGATTGCTCGAAGTGCCCGGCCTACTGCTGCTCCATCTACGAGCGGGTCGAGGTCACGCCGCGCGACCTGCGCCGGCTCGCCCGCCATTTCGGCCTCACGCTCGAGGCCGCCGAGGCGCGCTTCACGAAGCGCTACAACGACGAGCGCATCCTCCGGCGGCAGTCGGATCCGGTGCTCGGCCGGGTCTGCCGCTTCCTCGATCTCACCACCCGCGGCTGCACCATCTACGAGGCCCGGCCCGAGGTCTGCCGCGATTACCCGGGCAGGCCGCGGTGCGGCTATTACGACGTGCTCCAGTTCGAGCGGGAGACACAGGACGATCCCGACGTGATGCCGCTCGTGCAGATCACGTTCCGGTCCAGGACGCCGGCCGGTTAGCGCTCGACAGGGCGGCAGCGCGGCTCACGTCCCCTCACGTCCACTCGGGCACCTCGTCGCCCGTGTCCGCCTGCGCCGCCGCGCTCGCCATCCTCCGCTCCTGCAGCCACTCCTCCGGCCGATCGGCGGGGTAGGTCCGCAGCGAGCCGTCGGCCGGCCCGAGCAGATCCTCCGCGCGCGCCGCGCCCGTGATCCGCTGCGCGGCCATGAGGCCTGACATCGCGGCGCCTGCCACCCCGTGGCTCAGCGTGCTGGCCCCGCACTGGTACAGCCCCGGGATCCTCGTCCCGATGGAGAACGACAGCGGGCCGAGCTGCCACCTCGTCTTGGCGGTGCCGTAGGCGGCGCCGCGGTACGTGGCGCAGTAGAAGTCGTTGGTCAGCGGCGTCGCCACCGAGCGGAACACGAGCGCGCGCGAGATGCCCGGGATGACGTTCTCCGCCGCCGCGATCATCTGATCTCCGATCGACTCCTTGAACGCCTCGTAGTGCGCCCCTCGCTCGCCCGTGCGGGTCTTTTCCCAGCGCGTGAAGGGGCCGTGGGGCACGAACGTGAACATCTCGATCGTGTGGTGGTTGCCCCGGGTCGGGTGCCCCGGGTCCTTCAGCGTCGTGATGGTCAGGAACAGCCCGTCCACCGCCCCGCACGGCAGCTGGTGCTCCATGCGCTCGTAGAGGCGCCCCACGTCCCGCCCGCGGTACCACCAGTAGTTGCCCGAGTCGTAACCCATCGACCGGAGGTCCATGTCCACCGCGCAGAACACGCTGAGCAGGCTGACCGAGTACTCCATCCGCTGGACCTTGCGGCGCTCCCGGGCGGTCAGCTCGGGCGGCAGCAGCTCTCCATAGGTGATCGCCGGGTCCGCGTTCGAGACGACGCTCGCCGCGCGCAGGACCTCTCCCCCTTCCAGCTCGACGCCGGCCGCTCTCCCTCGCTCGACGAGGATCCGCTTCACCCGCGCGCGCGTCCGCACCTGCCCGCCGAGCCGGCGAAGGGCCCTGATCATCGCGAGCGGGATGCGCTTCGCGCCCCCGCGCGGGTAGTACCCGCCATCCATGTAATGGCAGACGATGCCCGCGTGGACCGGCAGCGCCACGCGCGACGGCGACAGCCCGTGATCGCCCCCCTGCGCCGACAGGAACGCGCGCAGCAGGGGATCGCGGATCGTCGCGTCCAGCAGATCCTCCTGGGTGCGGAGGCCCCAGCGCACGAGGCTCGGCGCCTTGAACGGCGCGAGCAGCACCCTCGGGAACTCGAGCATCGCCTCGAGCCGCCCGAGATCGTCGTTGACCGCTCGCAGGACACGGAAGTACCGCGCTATCCCCGCGGCCTCGTGCGGGAACCGCGCCGTGAGCCGGGCGATGAGCCGATCGAGGCCCTTGGGCACGTCGAGCCGCTCGTCGCCGATGATCAGGTGATCGAGCCCGTCCGGGTTGAGCTCGCAGAACTCGAGATCTCCCGAGAGCCCGAGCCCCTCGTAGAGCCGCCGCACGGCGCCCCCCGGGCCGAGCCCGCCGATATAATGGACTCCCGGGCTGAACAGGTACCCGTTCAACGAGAAGCTGTGTGTCCACCCGCCGGGCAGGTAGTGCTGCTCGACGACGAGCACCTTCTGTCCCGCGCGCGCCAGCGCGAGCGCCGCGGTGAGCCCGCCGGCGCCCGATCCGATCACGACGGTATCCGCGTGTCGCATGACGCTACCCCCCGGACTACGATGCTCCAGGGACGTGGCCGGCTGCGCGCTTGTGCCCTCGATGGCCCCGCGTCTTGCCCGTCGCTTCCCCGTCGCTTCCCCGTCGCTTACCCGCCGTCTCGCTTGCCGGCGTCGGGCGGCGCGCCGGCGTCGGGCGGCACCCTGTCCGCCTTCTCCATGTTCATGAGCGGCAGCGGGCAGACGACGGGCACGGCGCGCGCGGGGGTCTGCGCCGACTCGCGGAGGCAAGTCTTGCCGGTCAGGCGGAGGCGCTCGCCCACCTCGAGGTCGGCCGGGCACACGACCGCCTGGGACGCGGAGACGAGATCCCCGTCGATCCAGAAGATCTCGCACCCGTCGTCCGTCCGGCGGAGGTGGTAGTGCCGCGTCGGCCGCCGCGGCGCCGGCGTGCCCTCCGGGAGCGCGGCGCCGCCGTCGCTCGCCTCCGCGACCCCGCCCTCCCTCCCGGCGTCCCCCTGGCACGCGGTCACCCCGAACGGCACCCCGAACAGCAGCACCGGCAGGAGCCCGGCCAGCGTTCGCTGCGACGTCGGCGGCGGCATCTGGGCGCCTCCCGGACCGCCCCTGCTCACCGGGTCGGGAAGAGCAGGATGGACATCTTGGTCAGGAAGAAGTCGGCGATCAGGATGGTGATCGACGTCACCACCACCGTGCGCGTTGTCGCCTGGCCGACGCCCTCCGTTCCGCCCCGCGTGATCAGCCCGAAGTGGCACCCGACGAGCGCGATGATCGCCCCGAAGAAGGGCGTCTTGTACATCCCGCTGAAGTAATCCATGAACGTGACCGAGCCGAGCGCCGTCCGGAGGAAGAAGCCGGCGGGGATGCCGAACTCGGTCGCGCAGACCAGCATCGCCCCGCCGAAGCCCAGCACGAGCGCGAACGCGCCGAGCACGGGCATCACCACGACGCTCGCGAGCAGCCGCGGCAAGACGAGCTTCTTCAGCGGGCTGGCGCCGAGGGCGCGGATCGCGTCGATCTGCTCGGTGACGGCCATCGACCCGACCTCGGCCGCGATGCCGGCGCCGATGCGGCCGCCGACGATCACCGCCGTCAGCGTCGGCGCCAGCTCGCGCGAGAACGACAGGCCGATGATGCGGCCCGTGTACTCCATGCCGCCGAACTTCTGCAGGCCGATGGCGAACTGCACCGCCATGACCATCCCGACGAAGAGCGCCGTCACCGACGCGATGGCGGCCGAGCGGACGCCGAGCGCCTCCATCTGATAGAGGGTCGAGCGGATCTCGAGCGGCCGCTCGAAGATCGACCTCAGCGCCCCCCAGGTCATCCGCCCGAACTGCCCGAGGTGCTCGACGAACCCGACCGCGCTCTCGTTGAGCCGGGCGAGGGGCGGGGGGAGCGGCGGAGGGGGCAGGCTGTTCGGCGCCAGGCTCTGCGGGGGCACGCTGTTCGGCTGCGGGCTCTGCGGGGGCACGCTGGTGGAGCCCCCGCCGGAGGAGGCGGCCGGCGGGCCGTTCGAGGCGGGCGGCGGCGCTGCCACGCGCCGTTTGCGATCAGTCGTCATCGGTCATCGGTGCGCAGGGTCGAGAAGCCGCGGACCATCCGCGTGAACGCCGGCTCGCTGGCGGCGTAGCCGGCGGGATCGGCGATGAGGAGCATGTCGTACACGCAGCCGTTCTTCTTGAGCACCCAGATGTCGAACACCTTCGGCACCCCGTCGAGCTTCGCCGACATGACGGTGTGCATCGCCTCGCGGCCGTCGAACGGCACGACCTCCTGCTTCAGCACCTCGCGCTCGGTGAAGTGCAGGAAGAGGTGGTTGGTCAGCGAGACGAGCGGGATGTCCTCCTCGTTCCGGCAGCGCCCGTTGAGGGCGATGGTCGCCCCGTTCGCGTCGTCGCGGTACGCCACCGCCGCGTCCGACACCTCGAGCCGCTTCCAGCTCGCCGGCGCCGGGGGCACGCGGAACGCCACGTCCGTGCCGCGGTAGACCGTTCCGTCGAACGACGACCCTCCGCAGCCGGCGAGCGCGATCGCGACGGCGAGCAGCCAGGCTCGGGGGTGCGCTGCCTCGGCCGCAGAACCCGCGGCGGTGAGGCGCCTTCGAAGGGGTCGTCGCATCGCTGCGGGCCGACGCTATCACGCTTTTGCATCCTGGGCGAACCGCGAGCCGCCTGGCCGTTCCGGCGAGATCCTTCGGATCCCACCGGCCTTTTCGCCGCGCGCCGCGTACGGAACGCCGCACCTCGGGTCGCTCCTGACCCCGCCTCGCCGTCACCAGGAGTCTCGCCGCCGCGGCGCGTCCCATGGCGCGGCGCCCCGTCCGCGGCGCGCAGCGGGGCGCCGGGGGGACGGGCGAAAGTGCTGCCAGCGCTCGTGCTCGCGCCGGTCGCGCCCTGTCATGAAGGCGCGGACGAGGAAGAGCCCGGCGACGAACCCCCCGAGGTGCGCGAAGAACGCGACGCCGCCGCCGCTCACGCCGCCGATGGAGCCGAGCCCGTTCAGCAGGTTCACCACGAAGTACGCGAGGATGACCAGCCACGCCGGGAACTCCAGGAACAGCCCGAAGATGAACCACAGGAGGAAGATCGGGTTCAGCACCGTGATCGGCGATCGCGGGTAGAGCGACGCGTACGCGGCCAGCACGCCCGAGATCGCGCCCGAGGCGCCCACCATGGGGATCATCGAGCCGGGATCGATGACGATCTGCGCGCCCGCGGCGGCGATCCCGGACAGCACATAGAACGCCGCGTAGCGGGCCCTGCCCAGCGCGTCTTCGACGTTGTCGCCGAAGATCCAGAGGAACAGCATGTTCCCGCCGAGGTGGGCCCACCCCGTCGGATCGTGCAGGAACATGCTGCTGAAGACCGTCCACCACGCGTCGCCCGGCGCTTCCAGGAACTGCCGGGGGACGAGGCCCCACGCCGAGAGCAGCCGGTCGGGCGGGAACCCGGCCGTGATCAGCGATCGCATCCAGAAGAAGCCGAGGATGTTGAGCGCGATCAGCAGGTAGTTGACGATCGGCGTCCTTCGGGTGGGCAGTTGGTCACGGAGGGGCAGCATCGGGATCACCTTAAGCACGCGGGCCCGTGACAGCATCCGCCCGCCTTGATAGACCCCCGGCCGATGCCCGCCTTGCGCCTCCACGACACGCTGACCCAGAAGCTCGCCCCGCTCGCCCCACGGCGGCCTGGCGAGGTCCGCATGTACTGCTGCGGCCCGACGACCTACGACGTCGCGCACGTGGGGCACGGCCGCGCCGCGCTCGCCCCGGATATCCTCGTCCGCCACCTGAGGGCGCGCGGCCTCCGCGTCGTCTACGTTCGAAACGTCACGGACGTCGACGACAAGATCCTGCAGCGGTCGGCCGAGTCCGGCGAGCCGCCCATGGACCTGTCGGCGCGGATGGCTCGCCTGTACCAGGAGGACGTCGCCGCCCTCGGCTGTCTGGCGCCCGACGTCGAGCCGAAGGTCTCGGAGCACATCCCGGAGGTCATCGCCCTCGTCGAGCGGCTGATCGAGCGAGGCGCGGCCTATGTCGTCGAGCGGCCCGGCGACGTTCGCGACGTGTATTACTCCGTTCGCAGCTTCCCCTCCTACGGCAAGCTCTCGAAGCGCAACCTCGACGAGCTGCGGGTCGGCGCGCGCGTCGGTCCGTGCGAGGACAAGCGCGATCCGCTCGACTTCGCGCTCTGGAAGGGGGTCGCCCCCGGCGGGTGGGGCTGGGACAGCCCGTGGGGCAAGGGGCGCCCCGGGTGGCACATCGAGTGCTCTGCCATGGCGTGCCGCTACCTCGGGGCCGGCTTCGACGTCCACTGCGGCGGCATGGATCTCGTCTTTCCCCATCACGAGAACGAGATCGCCCAGAGCGAGGCCGCCCACCCGGACGACGCGCCGCTCGCCTCGATCTGGATCCACAACGGCTTCGTCAACGTCGACAAGGAGAAGATGGCGAAGTCGCTCGGCAACTTCGTCAAGCTCCGCGACGTCTACGCGCGCAACGACCCGGAGGCGCTCCGCTACTTCCTGCTCACGGTCCACTACCGGGGCCCGCTCGAGTTCGACACCCACAAGCGCGACGACGGCCGGGTCGTGTTCCCCGGCGTGGTCGAGGCCGAGCGCCGCGTCGACTACCTGTACGCGACGCTCGATCGACTGTCCGCGCTCTCCGCGCTCGCCGGCCCGCCCGCCGCCGGCGAGGGGGAAGCGCCGGAGCTGCCGGCGCGGCTCCCGAAGGGGTTCGCGGCGCTCGCCGCGCTCGCGGACGGCGCGCCGGGCCGCGCCGCCGCCGCGCTCGACGACGACCTCAACACCCCCGTCGTGCTCTCGATCATCGCCGAGGTCGCCAAGGCCGCCAACGAGCTCGCCGACGCCGCCCAGCGGCGGGGGAAGGACCAGGACGTCGCCCGCGCCGCCCCGCCGCTCGCGCGCCGCCTCCACGCGGCCCTGCGGTCCTCGCTCGACGCCCTCGGCCTGCTGCAGACGCCGTCTCCGGTCTACCAGGCCCGCACGCAGGAGCAGCGCCTCGGGCTCCTCGGCACGACCCGGCAGGCGATCGAGGCGAAGCTCGCCGAGCGCGCCGCGGCGCGCGCCGCGAAGGACTTCGCGCGGGGCGACGCCCTCCGGAAGGAGCTCGAGCGCGACGGCATCGAGGTTGCCGACTCTCCCACCGGTACGACATTCCGGGTGAGCGCCTGAGGCGCGCCGCGCCGCGCGCGTTCCACCGCTGGCGCTCGCGCAGGCGGCTGCGCCCAGTGGACGAGGACCGGCGGCAGATCTAGGTTTCGGCCCGATGAAGGCCCGCAGCGGTCCGCGCGCCTCGCACCTCCCGCGGACCAGAACGATGACGGACGACCATGGCTCGTGATCTCTACTCCGTGCTCGGCGTCTCGCGCGACGCGGACGAGGACAGCATCAAGAAGGCGTTCCGCAAGCTCGCGATGAAGTACCACCCGGACAAGAGCCCGGGGAAGGCCAACGAGCAGAGGTTCAAGGAGATCAACCAGGCTCACGAGGTGCTGAGCGACAAGACGAAGCGCGCGCTCTACGACGAGTTCGGCGAGGAGAGCCTCTCGCAGAACTTCGATCCCGAGCGCGCCCGCGCCTACCGCCGCTACGCGAACGCGCGGGCCGGCGGCGGGGGCCGCGGCCCCGGCGGCTTCGACGTCCAGGAGATCTTCGGCAACGCCCCCGGCGGGGGCGATCTCAGCGACATCCTCGGCGATCTCTTTGGCCGTGGCCGCGCCGGCGCCGGCGCGGGCCGCCGCCCGCAGCCGGCGCGCGGCCGCGGCGGCGACATCGAGCAGAACCTCACCATCGATTTCGTGTCGGCGGTGCGCGGCACGACGCTCCAGCTCCAGCGCGAGGGCGATCCCGAGCCGGTCACGGTGCGCGTCCCGCCCGGGGCCGCCGAGGGCAGCCGCCTGCGCATCCGCGGCCAGGGCGCGCCGGGCATGGGCGGCGGCGAGCCCGGCGATCTGCTGCTCAACATCCACGTCACGCCGCACCCGTTCTTCAAGCGCGAGGGCGACGACCTCCACCTCGACGTCCCCGTCACCCTGGGAGAAGCCTACCGGGGCGAGAAGATCCGCGTCCCCACGCCCGACGGCGAGGTGACGCTCAAGATCCCGGCGCGCACCCAGACCGGCCAGGTGATGCGGCTGCGCGGCAAGGGCATCGCCCGCAAGTCGAAGGAGCCCGGGGATCTCTACGTGAAGTTCGTGGTGCACGTCCCCACCGTCGACGACCCCGAGGTCGCGAAGGCGATCGACGCGCTCGACGGCAAGGTGGAGGCGCCGCGCGGCGATCTCCGGTTCTGAGCGCGGCCTCCCGGCGCGGCGCGGGCCGCGCGCGCGGTCCGCTCCTCGCCGTGGCCCTCGCGCTCGCCGCGTGCGCCTCGCCGGCGCCGCCGCGCCCGGCCCCGCGCGCCGCCGGCCTCTCCGCCCCGGCCGCCGGTCCGCCCAGGCGGGTGGGCGCCCTCGCGCCGGCCGCCTCCTCCGCCGAGCCGCGCGCCCCGGCCGCGCCTCCGGCGGCCTCGCCTGCGGCGCCGGGCGCCTCCCTCGGGGACCCGTCCGCGGCGGCCGTCGAGGGCGACGCGCGCGGCGCCTCGCAGGGGCCCTCGATCGCGATCGATCCGCCCTACAAGCTCGGCCGCCACCTCGTCCCTCGCGGCCAGGCCGAGGCGGCGGAGCAGCGTCGCTGGAACGCCGGGGGCAGGGGGGATCCCCCCGCGCCGCCGCCTCCGGCCGAGGGGCACCCGCTGCCGAGGATCATCGTGGACATCGACCACGTGAAGGGTCCGCTCAAGGCGAGCGAGGTGCAGCGCATCGCCCGGCGGCACCTCTGGATCCACGTCTACTCGTGCTACCGCCTGCGCGCGTACCGGGACCCGACGCTGCACGGCAAGACCACGGTGCGGCTCACGGTGAGCCGCGCCGGCAAGGTCACGGGGGCGCGCGCCACCTCGTCCACGCTCTCCGCGCCGGACGTCGTCTCGTGCCTCGCCGCGCGCGCGCGGTCGCTCCCGCTCCCCGGGGCCAAGGCCGGCTCGACGGTCGTGGCCACGCTGCAGGTCTATCCGGGCGACGAGCCGGTCGAGCCTCCGCCGTCCGTCCTCGCTCCTGGCCCGGGCGAGCTCCAGCCGGACGCGATCTCCGCGGCCCTGGCCGAGGCCTTGCCCGCGTGGCGTAGCTGCTACGAAGAGGCCCTCGCGGGCGCGCCGGCGCTCTGGGGCCGCCTCGCGATCCGCTTCCACGTGACCGACAGCGGCGCCGTCGACGAGGCCTTCGAGGCCGAGTCGCGCTTCCCGGACGAACGGCTCACCCGCTGCGTGCTCCGGCGCGCGCGAGCGCTCACGTTCCCGGCGCCGGAGGGCGGCGACCTGCGCTTCGTCGCACCGCTCCGGTTTTCGCCGGATCCGCGGCCCTCGGAGCCCTAGGGCCGGGTTCGGTCCGCCCCAACCGGGACGGGCTCCTTAGTGCTCCGCGACACGCCTCGCCCCTTCCCGCACGCGGCGTGCGGTGCGAACGCTCCCGCCGCCCGCACGGTCGCACAGGCAAACCGCGCGGCGATCCGCAACGCCAAATTGCGCCGCATGGCGTATGTGCAACTTTACGGTGGGGGAGGAGGCTCAGGTAACCCATGGATATCTCACCGGGCACCATCGTTGGGGGGAAGTATCTGCTGGAGAGGCAGCTCGCGCGTCCGTTCGCACGGATCGCGCGCGACCGCGGCTCTGTCTGGGCCGCGCGCGAGCTCCGGCTGGGCGTTCGCGTCGCCCTGAAGCTCTTCGACCCCGACGCCGGCGCCACGGGGGAGATCCTCTGGCTCGACCGCTGGGTCCGCGCCGCCGCCGAGCTCTCGTCGCGGCACGTCGTGAGCGTGCGCGATCACGGCACCGAGGACGGCGTGGTCTACCTGGCGATGGACCTGCTCTCCGGCGAGGATCTCGCGGCGCGCCTCGTCCGGCGCGGCCGGCTCTCGCTGGACGAGGCCGCGCGCGTCGCGGCGCAGGCCGGCGACGCCCTGCAGGCCGCCCACGCGGCGGGCCTCCTTCACCAGGGCCTCCGGCCGGAGAGCCTCTTCCTCGCGCTGGAGGGCGACGAGGAGGTCGTGAAGGTGCTCGACTTCGGCCTCCCGAGGGCGGTCGCGCCCCGGCTCGTCGGCGAGATCGCGGCGGAGATCAGCGCGGGCGCGCTCCACTACCTCAGCCCGGAACAGATCCGGGCGGAGCGGACCCTCGACGCGCAGACCGATCTCTGGTCGCTGGCCGCGATCCTGTTTCGCGCGGTGACCGGTCACCTCCCGTTCCCCGGCGACGTCGCCAGCGTCGTCGCCTCGAAGATCCTGCTCGCGCCGGTGCCCATCGCGACGCGGCTCGCGCCGAGGCTGCCTGCCGCTCTGGACGGCTTCTTCGAGAAGGCGTTCGCGCGCGACCGGGCCCGGCGCTTCCGCTCGGTGGAGGAGATGGTGTCGTCGCTCGCTCGCATCGCGGAGCACGCGCCGCCGCCCTCCTCGGGTCTCCAGCGCCCACCCCTGTCGGCGCGCGCTTCCGGGGTCGCCTCGGTGCGGGCGCCGGTCGCGGCGTTCGCGCAGGGGAGCGCGGCGGCCCCTCGCGCCGTCGTGCAGCCGGAGGCCGGCTCCGAGCCGCCGCCCGCGAGCCGCACGACGCCGCCGGACACGCTGCTCGGCGCGGAGAGCGCCGGCGTGCCGCGCGGGCTCGCGTCGCCCGCGCGCCTGGGCTGGCTCCTCCCCGCCGGCCTCGTCGCGCTGATGGGCGTCGCGACGTTCGTGACGCTCACGCGGCCCGAGCGCCCGAGGCCTGCGATGGCCGCGACCGGCGCCAGGGCGGCCGTGCTCACGGCGGTGCTCGCCGCCGGCAAGGCCCGGGCGGCGCGCGCCGCCGCGCGCGAGGCGATCGCCTCGCCGCCGGCTCGGCCGGCGCCTCCCGAGCCTCCTCCGAGCGGCGCCCGCGCGGCGGCGACCGCGCCCCAGGCCGCCGCTTCGTCGCGCCTCGCGCGGCCAGGCACCGCCACGGGGGCCGCCCCCACGGGCGCGCGCGCGCGCCAGAACCAGCTGCGCGACTGAGCGCTGCGCGCTACGCGCTCCGGATCGCGTCGTCGTCTGCGGCCTTACTCGTCTGCGGCCTTACTCGCCTGCGGCCTTCTCGTCTGCGGCCCTCTTCTCCGCGGCCGCGTCGCTCGCCTTGCGCGCCTCCTGCGCCGCGCGGATCGCCGACAGCGCCGCGCGCGCGTCGCCGCGCGTCCGTTCCGACGCCGCGCGCGGGTCGCTCCCGTCCCCGATGCGCGCGCCGGTCATCGTCTCGAAGTACCCCGACTCGACCCAGACGGCGCCGAGCGTGTGCGCCATCTCCGCGCCCTCGGGCCCGAAGTACCCGACCGAGCCGCCGTAGATGTGGCGCGGGCCGACCTCGAGGCGGCGGCTGACGCCGCTCGCGCGCGCCGCCGGCGCGCCGACAGCGCTGCCGCGCGCGAAGGCGGCGCGCAGCGCCTCGACGGGCGACGCGTCGCCCGCGCTCGGCCCCGCCGACGGAGCGCGCTCGACGCGGACGAGCGTCTCGCCCGACGCGCCTGCCACGGTGAGCCCCGGCGCGAACGGCGATTCCGCGAAGTCGAGGAAGTAGAGGTGGGCCGACGGCGCGAGCACCCGCAGCGCCCGGTACACGTCGAACGGATCCGCGCCGCGCAGCGGGGCCCGGAACCTGCGGGCGAGCACGACCTCCTTCGCCTCGCCGGCCGCGACGCGCTCGCGCGCGGCCGCCACCTTCGCGGTGAAGTCCTCGTCGGCCACCGGCGTCTCGACGTGCTCTGGCAGCGCCTGCGGATCGAGCGCGGGGAGGCTCATCTGCTCTGGCCCGTGCGACAGCTCCCAGGCGCATCGGCTCACGGCGCCCTGCGACTGGCCGGCGATCGTCATGGTCTGCGCCACGCTGTCGAACACGACGACGGTCGCGTCCTTCATGATCCGCCCGAGGTAGGCCTCGTCGGGCCACGGCTCGACGCCCAGGAGCAGGTGCACCGCATCGTAGGCGAGGAAGCCGACCCAGGCCTGACAGACGCGGGCCGCCAGGTCACGCGCCGTGTCCTGTGCGTCCGGCGCCTCTCGAGCCGAGGCGTGCGCGAGCCCGTCCGCGAGCGTCGCGAACGGGTCGAACCCGCTCGGGAGGAGGCTCTCGGCGCGCGCCCTGTAGCCGAGGATCGCGTAGCGGCCCCAGCGCTCGCCGGGCAGGGCGGACTCGAGCATGAACGACGATCGGCCCGGCGACTGGGCGCGGAGCGCGGCGTAGGCGCGGACCGGCGTGACGTGATCGGCCGGCAGGGTACGGGTCACCACGGGGCTCATCGCGGCCCAGCCTACACGACGTTGCATCGCGCGGCGAAGGCGGGCAAGGTACCTGGAAGGACGCGGTGCGAAGCGCGAACGCCCTCTCCTCGGCCCTCGGTTTGACTGCCTGCGGCGGCTGGCTGACTGCCTGCGGCGGCTGGCTGGTGGCCTTCTGCGGCTGGCTGGCTGCCTGCGGCGGCGCGCAGCCCGTCCCGGAGGGCGCGCGCACCACGGTCGTCTCGCTGCGGAAGATCGACTGCGAGGCGTGCGGCGCCGAGCTCGTCGCGGATCTCCGCGAGCGCCCGGGCGTCTATTCGGCCGCCTTCGACAGGCGCCGCGCCGAGATCTCCGTCACCGCCTCGCGGTCGTTCGACGTCGCGGGGACCGTGAAGCGGCTCGCCGCCGACGAGGGGTTCGAGGCGGTGCTCGGCGCCGGCCAGGGGCAGTACCTCGGCTGGGCGACGTTCCCCGAGGGCGCGGATGCCCGGACGATCGAGGACGGCGGCGCGGACATCCCCGACCTCGGCGCGCAGATCGTCCCCGGCAAGGTCACGGTCATCGACTTCGTGGCGGCCTGGTGCCTGCCCTGCCGCAAGCTGGACGCGCACATGGTCACGGTGCTCGCGGCCCGCAAGGACGTCGCGTACCGCAAGCTCGACATCGTCGACTGGGACAGCCCGCTCGCCCGGCGGTACCTGAAGCAGGTCTCGAAGCTGCCGTACGTGATCGTCTTCGACACGTCGGGCGCGCGGGTGGAGGCGATCGCCGGCCTCGCGCCCGACGAGCTCGACGCAGCGATCGAGCGCGGCGCGCGGCGCTGAGCCGGCGCCGGCCCGGGCGCGCGCGTCCACACTGCGCGCGTGGCGGGCCAGGCGTCGCCGCTCGGCGAGCGGATCAGTAGTGGCCGAAGAGGTCCTGGATGCGCGACTCGAGCGCGACCGCGATCTTGTAGAGCGACGAGATGGACGCCGACGACTCGGCGCGCTCGATCTGCGACAGCAGCGACACGCTGAGCCCCGTGCGGCGCGCCATCTGCTTCAGCGTGAGGTCCTTGTCCTTGCGGAGGTTCCTGATCGTGTCGCCGATGACGCGGTGGAGCTGCTCCTCGGGCGTGCGCGCGAGGCCCTTCTTGCGCATGACGCGGGCGAGCACCTCGCGGAACTCGTCCACGTTGAACGGCTTCTTGATGTAGTCGACCGCGTCGAGCTTCATAGACGCGACGGCGCTCTCGAGGTTGGGGAAGCCGGTGAAGATGACGACGGCGATGTCGTTGTCGACCTTGCGGATGCGCTTGAGCACCTCGATGCCGTCGAGCTTCGGCATCATCAGGTCGAGGATGATGAGGTGGTAGCCGCCCGTGCGCACCTCTTCCTCCACGGTCGTGGGGTCGCCCAGCGTCTTGACCTGGTACCCGTCGCGCTCGAGCAGCGTCTGCATGTAGTCACAGATCGCGCGGTCGTCGTCGACGATCAGAATGCGTACAGCGGGAAGCTCAATTGCCACCTGTTCCTCCTCTCACGTCACGACCGCCGGAGCCGGCCGGTCGCCCTGGTCCGTTCTGGAAGGGGCCGCCCGTGCGGTCCCCTGCTCAAGTTGCGCGAGCAGGGTGCGAGGCTCTCACCGGCGCACCAGGCGCCTCGCTCTCTGCTTCCTTTCGGCAACATCGGGATTCCAGTGACACTTTAACACGGCCTGAGCAAGTCAGGACGGGACATTTTTCTTGCGCTCCCACGATTCTTGGCTTCGTGAAACGTCCGGGGCGCCGGGGACGGCCCCGAAGTGAGCGAATTCTTGCCGCTTTTTGTCATCTGGCTGTCCTGCGGCGCGCGGGCGCTCCCGGGGACGCCGTGCGCGCCCGCGGTGCGGCCGTGGAGCCCTGATCATTTCGTCTTGACAAGAGGCTCGCTCTTGGCGATGTTGCGCGCCCGCTGTTCAGCGGGCGTTGCTCTTGGGGCAGCGAACGGGGCGTAGCGCAGCCTGGTAGCGCACTCGGTTCGGGACCGAGGAGTCGGAGGTTCAAATCCTCTCGCCCCGACTCAGTTCATCTGGGGTTTCACGAAGGGCGGCCTGAGGGTCGCCCTTCGTCGTTTGGGCGTGCCGGCGGGACGACGGGGAGCGGGGGGCCTCCCTGGTCGTGGGCGTCCTCACGGACGTCTGGCCGTTTACGTCCACGACCACGATCCCGTTGACGTGGTCGGCTGCGGTACTACCCCGTGCGGCCCGCCAGGTTGGCGATCACGGCCGCGAGCTCCGACGCCTCGATCGGCTTGGGCACGTGCGACTGGAAGCCGGCCAGCAGCGCGCGGGTCCGGTCCTGGGCGCTCGCGTACGCGGTCAGCGCCGCGGCGGGGATGCGCCCTCCCTGCTCGGGGCTCTGCGCGCGCAGGCGCCGGATCAGGCTGTAGCCGTCCTCCCCGGGCATCCCGAGATCGCTCAGGATCACGTCGGGCTTCTCGCGCTCGATCGCGGACAGCGCCTCGTCGACCGTCGCGACCGCGGTGATGCTCGCCCCCTTGCGCTCCAGCACCGTGGTCACGAGCTCCCGCGCGTCCGGCTCGTCGTCGACCATCAGCACCCGGACGCCCTGGAGCGTCGGCTCCAGCTCGTTGGACAGCGGGACCAGCCCGTCGGCCCGCCGGAGCGCCGCGATGGCGCCCCGGGGCGCGAGCGGGATGTCCACCGTGAACGTCGCGCCCTTGCCGTCCCCGGCGCTCTCCGCCTTCACGGTGCCGCCGTGGAGCTCGATGAGGTGGCGGGCGATCGCAAGGCCCAGCCCGAGCCCGCTGTGCGGCCGCGTGCTCGTGCTGTCGGCCTGGCGGAAGCGGTCGAACACGTACGGCAGGAACTCCGGCACGATGCCCTGGCCGGTGTCGCTCACCTGGATGCGGGCCAGGCCGTCGGCCTTGCCGAGCTGGATCGAGACCTTGCCGCCGCGCGGGGTGAACTTGATCGCGTTCGACAGGAGGTTCCACACCACCTGCTGCAGCCGCGTCTGGTCGCCCGAGATCGGCCCCGCGTTCGGGTCGAGCTGCACGAGCAGCTCGATCCCCTTCGCGTCCGCGCCGTGGCGGACCGCGTCGATGGCGGCGTTGATGATCGGCGGCAGGTCGACCAGCATCACGTCGAGCCGCAGCTTGCCGGTGATGATGCGGGAGGCGTCGAGGAGGTCCTCGACGAGCTGCGCCTGGAGCGTGCCGTTGCGCTCGATCGCCTCCAGCGCGCGGACGTGCGTGTCCGGCTTCAGCGAGCCCTGCCGCAGCATGCGCGCCCAGCCGAGGATCGCGGTGAGCGGGGTCCTGAGCTCGTGCGAGAGCGTCGCGAGGAACTCGTCCTTGGCGCGGTTGACCTGCTGCGACTCGCGGTAGAGCTGGGCGTTGTCGAGCGCGAGCGCGGCGAAGTTGCAGAGCTCCTCGGCGAGCGCGAGATCCTCGACGGTGTAGCGCCGGCTCGACTCGGTCGAGAGCAGCGTGATCGCCCCGCGCGTCCGGTCCCGGGCGCGCAGCGGCACGATCATCGCCGAGCGGACGCCGAGCTCCCGGAGCAGCGCGAGATACGCCGGGTCGTGCGCGCCGGACCAGCACTCGTTGCCGGGCTTCAGCGACGCGGCGCGCTGCCACGCCATGCCCTCGACCTCGGGGAGCAGGAGCGACTCGCCGCACCGGAGCACCGCGTGCACCGCGCGCGGCACCTCGGGATCCGTCGGGTAGCGGGCCGGGAGATCCCGCCCCAGCGCCTTCTTCGTCTCGCTCGCGTGCACGGCCGCGAGCCGGCCCAGCGAGCCGTCCGGCTCGACGATGTCCACCACCGTGGCGTCGGCGATGTGCGGCACCGCGAGGCGGGCCACGTTGGCCAGCGTGCTCTCGTAGTCGAGGCCCGACAGCGCGAGCTGCCGGCTCGCCTCGCCGATGAAGTAGCGCCGCTTGTCGGCGAGCCGCTTCTCGGTCACGTCGCGGAAGACCAGCACGAGCCCGACGAGCTCGCCCTCCTCGCTCCGGATCGGCGCGCCGTTCGAGTCGATCGCGAGCTCCGAGCCGTCCTTGCGCAGGAGCAGCGTGGTGTCGTCGAGCCCGATGATGCCGCCGTGGCGCAGCACCTCGGTGACGGGGTTGTCGAGGTCGTCGCGCGTCTGCTCGGAGATGATCCGGAAGACGTCGGACAGGCGGCGGTCCTTCGCCTCGTCGAGCGTCCAGCCGGTCAGCGTCTCGGCCACGGCGTTCATGAAGTCGATCCGCCCGGTGCCGTCGGTCGAGATCACCGCGTCGCCGATGCTCTTCAGGGTGGTCGAGAACTTGGTCTTGCTGACCCGGAGGTCCGCCTCGAGCTGCTTGAACTGGGTGATGTCGGCGAAGATGGACACCGCGCCGAGCATCTCGCCCTCCGGCGAGAAGAGCGGCGCGCAGCTGCCGAGCAGCATCCCGTGGGTGCCGTCGAAGCGCTGGAAGTGGATCTCCTCCGCGGGGACGGTCTCCCTGCGCGACAGGCACCGCGCCATCGACCAGTCGCCGCCCTCGAACGGCCGCCCGTCGGGGTGGAACGCGCGGTAGCGCCCCCAGCTCTCGACGTTCTCGGCGGTGGAGCTGCCGGCCCAGATCCGCTCGGAGGCGCGGTTCTGCAGGATCAGCTTGCCCTGGCTGTCGGAGACGATGATGCCGTGCGGGCTCTCGCTGAGGAGCGCGTCGAGGAGCCCGCGCTCGTGCTGGGTGATCACGCGAAGCCGCTCGACCTCGCGGCGCAGCGCCTCGACCTCCGTGTCGACCGGCGGCACCGACGCCGCGAGCGGCGTGAGCTCGAAGGCGGCGCTCGCGGTCGGATCGAGGCTCACGATCGCGCGGTCGATCTCCATGACCGTGGGGCCGATGAGCCGCCGCTGCTCCGTGGTCGTGGCCGCGTCGTACAGCAATGCCCGCGCCTGCGCGAGCGCCGCGACGATCGGCATGTCCGGGCGTTCGGGCATAGAGCTCAAGGGATCCCACGGCCGCAGGACGCGAACAAGATGCTACGTGCGCGACCTGACACGGAAATCGCGCCCGCGAACGTGAACTCCTCGCTGGACGGACTCATCCGGTGAGCCGGGGTACGCCTGCCTCGCTGGAGGGCGGACGAGGTGCACCCCGGCGGGGTCGGTTGTGCTGGTCGCGGTGGCCGCGTCGCGGTCGCGTCCGTTGCGTTGGTTGCGCTGGTCGCGCTGGTCGCGTTGATCGCGCTGGCTGCGTCGGTCGCGCGAGGATCAGCTGCGGGCTGCCTGGATCTGCTTCACGAGCTCGGGCACGGTCGCGAAGAGATCGGCGACCAGGCCGTAGTCGGCGACCTGGAAGATGGGCGCGTCGGCGTCCTTGTTGATGGCGACGATGACCTTCGAGCCCTTCATCCCTGCGAGGTGTTGGATGGCCCCCGAGATGCCGACGGCGATGTAGAGCGAGGGGGCGACGACCTTGCCCGTCTGGCCGACCTGGAGGTCGCTGGCGGCGTAGCCGGCGTCGCACGCGGCGCGGCTGGCGCCGAGGGCGGCGCCGAGGACGTCGGCGAGCGGGTCGAGGATCTCGTTGAAGCGCTCCTTCAGGGCGCGGCCGCCGGAGACGACGACCTTGGCCTCGGTGAGCTCGGGGCGCTCGCTCTTCACCTGGTCGAAGGAGACGAACTCGACGCGCTCGGCCGCCGCGCTCGGCGGGACGACCGCGACCGGCTCGATCGGCGACTGCGACCCGGTGGGCTCGGCGGGGGCGAACGCGCTCTGGCGGACGCTCACGACCTGGACGGGGGTCGAGACGGTGCAGACGCCGTACGCGTTGCCGGCGTACATGGGGCGCTTGTACTTGAGCTTGTTCCCCTCGGGGAGGAGCTCGGAGATGTCGCTCGCGAACCCCGCCGAGAGCCGCGCCGCGACGCGCGGGAGCAGGTCCTTGCCGTAGGCGCTCGCGGTGCCCACGACGACGGCAGCGCCCTTGGCGGCCGCCGCGACGGTCGGCACGTAGCGCTCGGCGACGTAGTCCTTGAGCGAGCTCGCCTGGGCGACGAGCACCTTGGCCGCGCCGAGCGTCGCCGCCTCGGCGGCCGCGTCGCCGAGGGCGTCGCCGATCACGAGGATCGAGTACGTCCCGCCGAGCGCCGCCGCCGCCTGCCTCGCGAACGTGACCGCGGAGTGGGTCGTCTTCTTCAGCTTTCCATCGGCGGCCTCGGCCACCACGAGAACGTCAGCCATGATCCCTCCTGCACCTCGTCGACCCGTCGACGCGGGTCGGGGGTCCGCGTCGGCGGCACCCTCGATGTCTTCGACCTCTTGTCGCCTTCCTCTCGTCCCGTCTCGTCTCGCTGCGTCCCGTCAGAGGACCTTCGCCTCGTTCTTGAGGCGCGAGACGAGCTCGCTGACGTCCTTCACCTTGATGCCCGCCTTGCGCGCGGGGGGCGGCTGGAACGCGGTGTACTGGACCTTGAGCGCCTGGTCCGCGGCGAGGTCGGCGAGCTTCACCTCGGCGAGGGGCTTCTTCTTGGCGGCCATGATCGCGGGGAGCGCCGCGAAGCGGACGCCGTCGTTGTACTTGAACGCGGGCGCCGTCTTCTGGGAGTAGACGCTGGTCGGCGCGACGATGCGGAGGTCGACGGTGACGACGGCCGGCAGGCGCACGCGGAGGGTGGAGACGCCGCCGTCGACCTCGCGGCCGACGAGGAGCGCGCCCTTCTCTTCCCTGATGGTCGCGGCGAACGAGGCGAGCGGCCAGTCGAGCAGCTCGGCGAGGATCTGGCCGACCTGGTTGGAGTCGCCGTCGACGGCCTGCTTGCCCATGACCACGACGTCGGGCTTCTCGCGCTCGACGAGCGTCTTGAGGGCGCGGGCCACGAGGTCGCCGTCGAGCTTGTCGTCGGTGGCGTCGACCCGGATGGCCTTGTCGGCGCCGGTGGCGAGCGCGGCGCGGAGCGTCTGCTCGGTCTCCTTCGGTCCGAAGGTGACGACGACGACCTCGCCCGCCCGCGTCTTCGGCGCCTTGCCGTCCTCGGTCAGGCGGAGCGCCGCTTCGAGCGCGTACTCATCGAACGGGTTCGGCTTCCACTCGAGCCCGGTCGTCTCGATTTTGTCCCCGGAAGCGGGGATCTTCACCTTGTTCGCGTTATCCGGATCGGCGACGCGCTTGAGCGGAACGAGGATCTTCACGGCTCGGTGGCTCCTGTTGCTGTGTGGTAACGCAGAGCGTAGTCCGCCTCGGCAAGGACGCGCCACGCCTGCGGCAGCCGGTCCGGCGGCCCCATGCGTGGACCCGGCGCGCGCGGCTGAAACAGCACGCCCGAGGCGGAGGGAGCCGGTCATGGCAGCGCCGACGTGGTGCGTCAAGCAGGCGCTGCGGCCTGTTCGAAGGGCGCGAGCCTGTGAGGGGCCCGCGGAGCGGGAGAGGCGAGGTGATCCGTTGTGAGGGGGGTGGCGGAGGGGGTTGGTGACGGACGCGATCCGTTGCGAGGGGGGTGGCGGAGGGGGATTGGTGACGGATCGAGTCAACGCGGAGCGCCCGGCGGAGGGCGGCGTGACGGATCGAGTCAGCGCGGAGGGCCCGGCGGAGGGGGCGGTCAACGGATCGAGTCAGCGCGGAGGGCCTGGCGGAGGGGGGTGGTCAACGGATCGAGTCAGCGCGGAGGGCCCGGCGGAGGGGGCTGGTTGACGGATCGAGTGAGCCCGTAGGGCCCGGCGGAGGGGCGGCCTCGTCAATCCACGCCGGTCGCCGGGGCTCCCTCGTCGATCGCTGGCTCGTTGGCGTCGGGCGGCGCGCCGCCTTCCACGTCGGTCTCCTCCTTGCCGCCCGAGCGGCGGCGCTCGGCCTTGGCCGTCTCCCGCTGGAGCGGCGCGAGCAGCCGGCGCGCCGTCTCCTCGTCGGCCTCCTCGAGCTCCAGCATCTGGAGGACGCTGCGCACCACCTTGATCCAGCGGTTGCGCGCCCGGAGCTGCCCGCCGGGCGACGCGGCCGCGCCCGGCCGGTCCTCCGCCGAAAGGTGGATCCGCTGCGCGTCGAGCGTGCCGAGCTCGTCGCCCGCGGTAAACCACGCTTGCACCGCCTTGAGCAGGTTGCCCCCCGGCGTCGGCAGCGCCCTGAGCGCCGCCTTGGACTCCGGCGTCAGCCGGTCGCGCGCGAGCTTCACCTCGCCCGCCTCATCGCTGTAGCTCGCCCCGATGAACTTGAGCCCATCCGCGAAGAGCTGATCGCGGATCTCGAGGTAGATCGCCGCGTCCTCGGGATCGTCGGCCAGATCGGCGAAGCCGGTGAGCACCGCATGGGCGCCGCGGGCCTTGCGATCATGGATCTGATCGGTCGCGACCAGCTTTTGCTGGATCTCGGAGATCTGGTCGTCCGCCTTCTTCTGCCGCCGGTGCGACTTCAAGACGCCTTCGTGCGCCTCCTCGATATCGTCGATGAGCGGGGCACACCGCTTCAGCGACGCGAGGCGCGGCCTTTCGCGCTCCGGGTCGAGCCATGCGCCGGTGATCTGGACCATTTGACGAGGAGAGAGGTCTTTGAGGGCCATGGTGCCTCCTTGGTTGTCCTCCGGCGACGCGCCGGGGAATGCACCATGCGTCACGCTCTCAGGGCGTGTGGAGATTGTAAATGCCCTTTCGGTCGGCAGGAGATTTCGAGTCGGCCCGCGGCGCGCCCGGGAGGGGCGCCGCGGCTCGATTACGGCTCAATTGCAGTTGATTCACGGCTCGAGAGGGGCTCGAGGGGGAGGTCGGTGTTATCGCCTGTAATTGCCTTTTGCTCCGGAAGCTCGGGTGGTCCGGCGCTGAGGTCCATTCAGGTCCCCTCGCTCGGCGGCGGCTCCTCGACGTGGCTCGCCTGCAGATCGCCCCGGAGGCGTCTCCGCAGCTGTTCGTCCATGCGGGTCGCGTACTTCTCGTGGACGCCGAGCGCCGCGGCGACCTGGGCCCACGAGAGCTCCTGCCAGTACCGCAGCTCGATGAGGCGCGCCTCCCGTTCGTCGAGGCCGCGGAGCGCCCCGGCGAGCGCCGCGAAGGCGCGCGTGCGCGCGAGCGCGTCTTCCGGGGGCGCCCTGAGCCGCTCGCCCGTGTCCCCCACGAAGCGGGTGAAGACGAGCGTCCGGCAATGGGCCATGAGCTGGCCCGACGCGTCGTCGTCGTCGTCGCCGAACGGATCGTTGGTGTCGCGCATCGACTCCGCCGCGTCGAGCGCGGCGGCGGCGCCGGCGCGACGGATCGGCGCGTCGCGGGTCAGCTGCCGCATCACGGCGCCGGCGACCCGCTTCCAGGCATAGATGCCGAGGGGGACGCCGCGTGTCTCATCGAAGCCGAGCCCGGCTTCCAGGAGCGCCTGGTAGGCCGTCTGCTCGCAGTCCTCGATGCCCTGGCGCGTCCGCACGCCGTAGATCCGCGCGGTCGCCCTGGCGACGCGGCGAGCGAGGGGGAGCGCCGCCATGACGCGCTCCCGCGGGGGGTGAGATGAAGGAGGAGGACGCCGGTCCCTGATCAATGCCGCCCGCCGGAGGTCCCGTCGTCGGGCGCCGCCGCCTCCTCGCTCGCGCTCCCGCTCTCGCGGGCCATCGCGCCGCTCCCGGCCGGGACGTAGCCCTTCGCCCGCAAGCGAGCGTGGAGCGGCGCCGCCGTCGGGTGGGTCGTGATGAAGACCGTGAGGTACCTGCGGTAATCCTCGAGCTCCTCGGGGGAGAGCGCCCCGAGGTACGGGCCGAGCGCGTCGGCGAGACAGGCCTCCACGATGGGATCGGCGTCGCCGGGCGGCTCCAGGTCGTCGTGCTGGTCGGAAGCGTCGTGCGTCATGGGGACCTCGCGCAGGGGGGGGCCGCGTGCGTGCGGCGCCCGTTCCTTCTCCTAAATCACTGCGGCGTGGCCGGTTCAGACAAGGAAAGCGACACGCCGGGATCGATTTGTCGCGCCCCGCGAGGTCGCGGCGGGCGGCGGGCCTGGACCGTGCGCCGGAGCGCCGGAGCGGGTGGTGGGCGGGCCTTGGCGGGCGGGTAACCCCTCGAACTGACGTCGTTTTTCAGGAATCGACATCGCCCGTGCATTTTCTTTGTCTGAACGGGTCCCCTCGTCGTGATTTCCATCTCAGGAGACCTCGCCGGTGGTGGCACGCCGCACGTCAGACAGCTCAGGGCCCTCCGGCGCCGCAGGGGATGTGCTGGAAGGGACACCTTACCGTGCGCTCCGGGTGCTCGGGCGCGGGGGCATGGGGGAGGTCGTCGAGGCGGAGCACCGCGCGCTCCGGAAGCGGGTCGTGGTGAAGCTGGTCCGCCGCGCGCTGGCGCACGATCCGCGGTTCGCGGACCGGCTGCAGGTGGAGGCGCGGGCGCTGGCGGCGGTCTCGTCGCCGCACGTGGTGGCGGTGCTCGATCTGGGGCAGACGCCGTCGGGGCGTCCCTACTTCGTGATGGAGCGGCTCGAGGGGAGGACGCTGGGGGAGGAGCTCCAGCGGCGCGGTCCGCTGCCGGTGGCCGAGGCGATCGATCTGGTGCGGCAGGTGCTGGCGGGGCTCGCGGCGGCGCACCGGGTGGGGGTGGTCCACCGCGACGTGAAGCTCGACAACGTGTTCCTGTGCGCGCCGGGGGCGGCCGCGCCGGGCGACACGCGGGTCGCGAAGGTGCTCGACTTCGGCGTCGCGAAGGTGCTCGACGGCGCCCTGGCCGGCGCGGCGCCGGGGGCGCCGCCTGCGGTGGACGGGCCGGCGTATCCGACCGAGGCCGGGCTGCTGGTGGGGACGCCGCGGACGGCCTCGCCGGAGCAGGCGCGGTGCCAGCCCGTGGACGGGCGGGCGGATGTGTATGCGGTGGGGCTGCTGATGTATACGCTGGTTGTGGGGCACGGTCCGTTCGCCCATGTCGAGGACGCGCTGGGGGTGCTGCGCGCGCACGTGCAGGAAGCGCCGGCGCCGCCGTCGCGGGTGGCGGGGCAGCGGATCCCGGCGGAGCTGGACCGTGCGGTGCTGAAGGCGCTGGCGAAGCGGCCGGAGGAGCGGTTCCAGAGCGCCGAGGCGTTCGCGGCGGAGCTCGGGCGGATCGCGGCGGAGCTGGCGGAGGGGGGAGGGAGCTGGAGAGCGGGGCGGGCGCCGGAGGCGGGGGCCGGGTGGGGACCGCAGAGCAGGGCGTGGTTCGAGGCGGTGGCGGAGGGCACGAGCGGGGTGAGGGCCGGCGGTGGCGTGACGGCGGGGGCGGCGCCGGTGGACGCGTGGCTGTTCGCGGGGCTGACGCTGGCGAGCACGGCGGTGTTCTCGGCGATCGCGGCGCTGGTGCTGCGCGGGATGGGGGTGTGGTGATGGCGCGGGAGGCGCTGAAGGCCGGGGACGTGTTCCTTGACTACCGGATCACGGAGGTGATCGACGCGGGTGGGATGGGTGAGGTGTACAAGGCAGTGGAGGACTACTCGGAGGATGTGGTGGCGATCAAGTGCATGCTGCCACGGCACCTGAAGAGAGAGGACTTCGCGAGGCGGTTCCGTCAGGAGTGCAAGTTCTATCCGAAGCTGAAGCACCCGAACATCGTGAGGATGAAGAAGGCGGGTGTGTCGCCGGATCACGTGGCGTACATCGTGATGGATTACCTCGAAGGGAGGACGCTGAGGAAGCTCTTGAACAAGGCGTACCGGCTGGACTTCCTGAGCGCGATGCACGTGATGCTGCAGGTGGCGGACGCGATGACGTTCGTGCACTCGAAGGGGATATGGCACCGCGACCTGAAGCCCGAGAACATCATGGTGGGGACGAAGGCGGACGCGAAAGGGCACGTGTGGCTGCTCGACTTCGGGATAGCGAAGTTCGCGGACGGGGGGATGAACACCGATGATCTGCCGGACGTTGGGACGGTGAGGTACATCTCTCCGGAGCAGGTGAAGATGCTGTACACGAGCTCGAGGAAGGCGGAGCGCGTGGAGCGTGCGAGGCCGGATGGGCGTACGGACATCTACGCGTTCGGGGCGATTTTTTATGAGGTGCTGACGGGGAAGCACCTGTTCCTGGACGACAGCGAGCCGGCGACGGCGGAGGAGACGCTGACAGGGCACCTTGTGGCGGCGCCAGAGCCAGTGCACGAGATCGTGCCGGATTGCCCTGAGTTCGTGTGGCCGGTGGTGTCGCGGTGCATCGCGATCGACCGAGAGGAGCGGTATCCGAGGTTCGACGACGTGGCGCGGGACCTGCGGGGGCTGCTGAGAGAGACGGTGCCTGCGGGGCACGTGCTGGCGCAGCGGCTGGCGCGGGAGCGGATGGAGGCGGAGCGTCAGGCGGCGTTCGCGGGGGTGGCGCTGGAGGACAGCGCGCCGGTGGAGGAGGAGAGGGGCGCAGCGGGCCGGGCGGGGGAGGAGGAGACGGAGGAGGCGCGGCAGGAGGGCGAGAAGCGGGCGCGGCGGGTGGTGCACGGGGAGACGGCGCCGCTGGAGCAGTTCGTGGCGCCGGCGAGCGCGCTGCCGTTCGCGCCGTCGTCGCGCGTGCCGCGGGGGCGGGGGGTGGGGCATACGGAGCCGCTGCCGGCGCTGAAGGCGCTGCCGTCGACGGCGAAGCTGTCCGGGGCGTGGGCGGAGAAGATGGCGCAGCGGACGGGGCCGCCGCCGCTGCCGCAGGCGGGAGCGCAGGGGTATGGGGTGCCGCCGCCGAGGGCGGCGGAGGTGAGGGCGGAGAGCTACGCGGTGCCGCCGCCGAGGGCGGCGGAGGTGAGGGCGGAGAGCTACGCGGTGCCGCCGCCGAGGGCGGCGATGGAGCCGCAGTACGTAGCGGCGTCGCAGCCGTCGTGGAGAGAGACGCACCGAGCGGCGGTGCCGTCGCGGCCGGAGGTCGAGCCGCCGTACGTGACGCCGCAGTACGTAGCGCCGCCGCCGTTGCCGGTGACGGGGCCGCAGGCGGTGGCATCGTCGCCGTATCCGGCGATGGCGCAGCAGCCAGCGGCGGCGTCGTCGCCGTATCCGGCGATGGCGCAGCAGCCAGCGGCGGTGGTGCCGCCGTATCCGGCGATGGCGCAGCAGCCAGCGGCGGCGTCGCCGCCGTATCCGGCGATGGCGCAGCAGCCAGCGGCGGTGGTGCCGTCGCGGCCGGATGCTGGGGCGCCGTACGTGACGCCGCCGGTGGCGCTGATGGAGATGCAGCGAACGGCATTGGCGCCGCAGCCGGCCGCGGCGCGGCCAGTGGCGCCGAGCTCGGTGACAGCGCCGAGCGCGGGACCGGTGGAGGCATTGAGGAAAGAGACGCCGACCACGCCGGCGCCGGCGGCGCTGCTGACGCAGCCGCGGCGGGCGCCGAAAGCGTACGTGCTGGCACCGCTGGTGGCGCTGGCGCTGACGCTGGGGGGCGTGGGGGTGGTGCTGGGGCTGCGCGCGGCGCGCGACGCCGGGCCGGCGGTGGTGACGGGAGAGCCAGCGGCAACGGCGGCGCCGGTGGAGAGCGCGACGGCGAGCGCGGCGCCGCCGGCCGAGGCGGCGACGGTGGCGCCAGCGCCTGAGGCGGCGAGCACGGCGACGGCGAGCGCGGCGGCGGCGAGCACGGCGACGGCGAGCGCGGCGGCGGCGAGCACGGCCGAGGTGGTGGAGGCCGGAGCAGCGGAGAAGGCACGGGCGGCAGCGGAGGCCGAGGCGCCTGCTCCCAAGGAGCAAGCGGCGGCGGTGAAGGCAGAGCCGGCGAAGGCAGCGCCTGTGAAGGCAGCGGCGGAGACGGAGGACGACGAGGACTTCTACCCGATGCCGAAGCGTCAGAAGCCGTCGTTTCTGAGGGTGATCGAGGAGCGGAAGAAGGCGGCGCCAGCGAAGCCGGCGGCGCCTGCGAAGCAACAGGGCGCGAAGCCAGCCGGGCCGTGCGCCACGGCGGGGTGCAGGCCGTTCTAGTGTGTGGTCGCTGAGGAGAGAGGTCTTCGATGGGCAGCAACAAGGACAGCGACGACATCCGGCAGTACCTGCCGGACCTCGAGAGCATCCGGCGCGAGGCGGATCCTGAGGTTGCGGAGCGGAAGCTGCGGCAGGCGCAGAACAACCCGGAGCTTGACCGCGCGCTGACGGAGATGCAGCAGCAGAAGGCGACGGGGCAGCCGCTGTTCCAGTTCCCGGTGGTGCCTGCGCTGGCCAAGGGGCAACCCGCGGTGCCGCCGCCGTTGCCGGTGCAGGCGGTGCCGCCGCCGTTTCCGGCGCAAGCTGTGCCGCCGCCGTTTCCGGCGACGGCGCAGCAGCCGGCAGGACCGCAGGTGACGGCGGCGCATCAGCATGGCGCGGCGGTGCAGCACGGGGCGGCGGCGGCGCACCACGGCGCGACGATGACGCAGCGAGTGCCGGTGCATCAGGGCGCGCCGGTGCAGCACGGGGCGGCGGCGGCGCACCACGGCGCGACGATGACGCAGCGTGTGCCGGTGTTCGGGGGCGCGGCTGCGCCGCAGGGCGCGCCGATGCAGCAGCAGCGCGTGCCGGTGCAGCAGCCGGGCGTGCCGGTGCAGCAGCAGGGCGTGCCGGTGCAGAGCCAGTGGGCGGATCGAGCGCTGCCGCCGATCGACAAGGCGCTGCTGCCGTCGTCGTTGCTGCCGGTGACGCCGCCGCCGGTCGCGGTGCCGAAGGCGCCGGCCGCCACGGAGACGACGGGAAAGCGCCGGCAGTGGATGCCGACGTGGCTGATGGTGTTGCTCGCGGTGATCGCGGTGCTCGGCCCGTTCTTGCTGGCGAGGATCCTGGGGCGAGAGGAGCCGCCGAAAGAGCCGGAGCCGGCACCGCCGCCGAGCGTGGCGCCTGCGCCGAGCACGCAGGCGCCGCCGGCGGCCTCGGAGCTGCTGGCGCCGGTGGTGCCG
Source organism: Sorangium sp. KYC3313 (assembly GCF_052075895.1). NCBI lineage: Bacteria > Pseudomonadati > Myxococcota > Polyangiales > Polyangiaceae > Sorangium > Sorangium sp. KYC3313. Next base: position 11,840,823 of record NZ_CP197255.1, on the reverse strand, counting down.
GGACCGCCGGAGGCGGTCGAGCCAAGCCTCGACGACACCGCGACGGCGAGCCAACCGCCAGCGCCGCCGGCGCCGCCAGCGCCGGTGTCGCCTGTGCCCGCGCGGCCGACGCGTGCGGCGCCGCACGTTCCGCAGGCGCCCGTCGCGCCCGCGCCTACGGAGCGGCCACAAGACGAAGGATGGATGGAGTGAGACCGCGTGGAGCCATGATGATGACCAGCCGATCGCTTGCTGTAGTGCTGACCGTTGCGACCTTGATCGCCGACCCCGACATCGCTGCCGCACAGCCGCCGTCGGCCGCGCCAGGGACGGCGCCTGCCAGCGCCGCGGACGCGGCGAAGCGCGCCGAGGCGCTCGTCGACAAAGCGAAGTCGCTCTATCTGGAGCGCAAGTACCAAGAAGCCGAGGAGGCGCTGCTCGTGGCGTGGGAGCTGAACCCGACGTTCGACGTGGCGTACAACCTCGGGAACACGGAGTACCAGCTGAAGAAGCACAAGGAAGCAGCGACGTACCTGTCGTTCGCGCTGAGGAACTGGCCGCTGCTGAAGGCGGTGGCGAAGCTGAAGCCGAGAGCGGAGCAGTGGCTGGCGGAGTCGCGAGCACAGGTGGGCGCGCTCAAGGTGTCGGTCACCGTGGCGGGAGCGGAAGTGCTGGTGGATGGCAAGAACGTGGGGCGGGCGCCGCTGGAAGGGGAGGTGTTCGTCGACCCCGGCGAGCACCGGGTGGAGGCGACGCATCTGGACTACGAGCCGGCGAGCCAGACGGTGGGTGTGGCGAAGGGGGGGACGGCGGAGGCGAAGCTGGCGATAACGCCGGTGAAAGCCGCGCCGCGGGCGTCGGCGGGGACGACGCCAGACGGGGGCACGAGCGCGGCGGGGGCGACAGCTGGTGGGTCGGTGATGGGGCAGCCGCCTGCGGGACCGGTGGAGCCGCAGCCGCCGCCGAAGAAGAACTGGGTGCCGGTGATCGCGCTGGGCGCGGCGAGCGCGGTGGGGCTCGGCGTGGGGATCGGGATGACGGTGGCGTCCAGCAACGCGCGGAGCGAGGCGGATGCGCAGCGCGCTGCGATCCTGTCGCAGGGGCCTGGGTGCGTTCACGCGCCGAGCGATGTCGCGAGTGCCTGCAGCGCGTTCGAAGAGAAAGCCGGGCGAGCTGGAACGTTCGGCACTGGAGCCATCGTGGCCTATGCGGCGTCCGGTGCGCTGGCCGCAGGTGCGTTGGTCTATGCGCTGTGGCCTCACTCCTCTGCATCGAGCAACGCGGTGGGTGTGCTGCCGACGGCCTGGGTGGCGCAGGGAGAGACGGGCCTTGGCGTCGTGGGTGTGTGGTGAGCGGTGACGGGAAGGAAAGGACGCGAACGTGAGAAGACTTAGTGGCATCACCGCTGGCACCCTCTGCGCGGTGCTCGCGGCCGTCGGGTGCGACGCGCTGTCGATCGGACTGACCAGCGACCTTGACTACATGCTGAAGGGCCCAGAACACGACTGGCTCCAAGCAGCAGGCGGTGGACCGCCGAACCCCGAGTGCGAGGCGGATCCGACGGAGAACGCGAGCACGGTGAGGGACGAGTGCGCGGTGTTCGCGAGCGCGGCGGCGGAGCCGGGGGGAGACGGGACGCAGGCGAAGCCGTACGCGTCGCTCGGGGAGGCGGTGGCGAACGCGAAGGGCAAGCGAGTGCTGGCGTGCACGAGCGGGGCGTTCGCGGAGAGCGTGACGATTGGGGCCAAGGTCGAGGTGATCGGAGGCTTCGACTGTGGGGCGGAGTGGACGTGGAGCGAGGAGGCGCGGAGCGCCATCGAGGGGCCTGCGGGCGCGGTGGCGCTTACGATGACGGAAGGCGCCAGCGGGGCGAAGGTGAGGAGCTTCGCGGTTCGCGCGTCGAGCGCGATGGAGCCGGGCGGGTCGTCGATCGGCGTGGCGGTGGCGGACGTCGAGGTGGAGCTGGCGCGGGTGGATGTGACCGCGGGCGACGGGATGGATGGTGCGAACGGCGAGACTCCGACGGAGGCGCCGCAGGCGGGGACGAGCGCGCCGACGAACGTGTCGAATGCGTGCACTGCACTGGTATACGGCGGCGATCCCGGCGTGACGGCGTGCGAGGACGGCGAGACGCGCGGCGGAGTCGGCGGGCTCGGAGGAATTACCACCACTGAGGGCGGCAACGGGCTGAAGGGTGCCGACGGTGCGCCGCTGCCGGAGCCGAACGCCGACGCGTCCGGGCTAGGCGGCACGGGGCAGACGGATCCAGACGGCGACTGCAAGCCCGGCACAGTCGGAAAGAGCGGAACGCGCGGGATGGCTGGCGTGGCCAGCAGTGACACGACACTGACGCTGGCTGGTATCGTGGGAGGCGATGGTGAGAACGGCGCAGTTGGGACGCGTGGTCAAGGGGGAGGTGGTGGGGGCGGCGCAAAAGCTGGATTGTTTTGCCCAGGGCCCAGTATGAGCACCGTCGAGGGGGTAGGCGCCAGCGGTGGAGGCGGAGGCGCTGGAGGCTGCGGTGGCAAGGGTGGCGGTGGCGGGCAGGCCGGCGGCTCGAGCCTCGGGATCGTAAGCCTGGGGACGAAGCTTGTGCTGACGGACGTGACGGTCGCGGTCGGCAAGGCGGGGAAGGGTGGACAGGGCGCCAGCGGAAGACGGGGCGCCGATGGAGGCATGGGCGCGACTGGAGGTACCGCCTCGGAGCACGTGGACTCCGTCCCCGGCTGCGATGGGGGCAAAGGCGGTCGAGGCGGTTCCGGCGGTCCCGGTGCAGGCGGTCGAGGCGGCCATGCAGTGGGTATCGCGTATGGCGTGGCGCCGAGCAGTCCGGTGGAGCTGAAGGAGTTTATTGTGGGTACAGCGGGCGAGGGGGGCATCGGGGGTCCCGATGGCAACGCCGGCAACCCGGGGACAATGGGAGCGTGCTGGGACTTCATGGCGAAAACGAGCTGCGGGCAGTGAAGTGAGCCGAGCTGTGAGCTGTGACGTTGGATGAGAATTTCGTCGAGCTGAACGCAATGCGGAGGAGCGGCGGACGAGCGCGGTGCTCCGCGAGCAGCTGAGCTGAAGGAGGCGACAAGAAATGGTTGGACGCACCCCGCGCCGGGGTGATAGGGACTCTTTTGTCGCGGAGACGCGGCACGGTGGGCTGCCCGGCGCTGAAAACTTCACCACCCTGGAGTGGATCGCAAGAGGCGCGGGCGGAGGGACCGATGATCTGCTGACTGCTTCTGCGTCGGGCCGCAAACCCGGATACCATCCTACGGTCGCTGAAGGCAGCCCGGCAGCAGATCGCTTTTGCGCGGTGGGGGAGCCGCGGGGCGCGAGGGGGCGGACGCGCCGCTGCGCTGGACGCGGAGTGGCCGTCGCGACCGAGACCCCTCCCGTCCCGCGCGTAGCGCGGGGCAAGGGAGGGGCGGACCGCGCGCAGGCCCGTAGGGCCGAGCACGGGCCGGGGGTGGGCATCTATCTTCTCGCTGCTCTTCTGTGCTGCGCGCCAGCGCGTGCTGCGTGGGGCGAAGAGTTCGGGGTGTCGTCTGCCACGGCGTCAGACCCGTATTTCGAAGCGGAGCTCGAGTCGGCGTGGGAGCTGAACCGGACGTTCGACGTGGCGTACAACCTCGGAAACACGGAGTACCAGCTGAAGAAGCACCGGGAGGCAGCGCGGCACCTGTCGTTCGCGTTGAGGAACTGGCCGCTGATGAAGGCGGCCGCGAAGCTGAAAGCGACGGCGGAGCAGCGGTTTGCGGAGTCGCGAGCGCAGGTGGGGGCGCTGGTGGTGACGGCCGGGGCGCCTGGCGCGGAGGTGCTGGTGGACGGCAATGCCGTGGGGAAGGCGCCGCTGGAAGGCGAGGTGTTTGTCGACCCCGGCGAGCACCGGGTGGAGGCGAAGCATCTGGACTACGAGCCGGCGAGCCAGACGGTGAGCGTGGCGAAGGGAGGGACGGCGGAGGTGAAGCTGGCGATAACGCCGGTGAAAGCCGAGCCGCGGGCGTCGGCGAGGACGACGCCGGACGGGGGCACGAGCGCGGCGGGGGCGGGGATCGTCGGGCCCGTGGCGGGGCAGCCGCCTGCGGGACCGGTGGAGCCGCAGCCACTGCCGAAGAAGAACTGGGTGCCGGTGATCGCGCTGGGCGCGGCGAGCGCGGTGGGGCTCGGCGTGGGGATCGGGATGACGGTGGCGTCGAACAACGCGAGCGCGGATGGGCACGCGCAAGCGGATGCGATCCTCAAGGCGGGTGGTGGCTGCCCGGATGCACCGGCTGCATACAGTCAAGCGTGCTCTGAGCTCCGATCGACGGCTTCGCAGGTCGACACGTTCGGGCGTGCAGCCACCGTGGCGTACACGGCGTCGGGCGTGCTCGCCATTGCAGCCGTGACCTACGCGCTGTGGCCGCGCTCGGGGACCAAGGCGGCAGGCAAGGTGCGTGTCCTGCCCGAAACGCAGGTGGGTTACAGGGGAATTGTGGTGCAGGGGGCATGGTGAAGAGCCGACACGAGGGTGCGATGAAGAGGAATCGAGTTCGCTGGCAGCTGTGCTCCGTGGGGTTTGTCGTTTGCTCCGCCGGTTGCGATACGGTGTGGAGCAACGTCGCGGAGGACTGCGAGTTCACCCTGATGTGTGAGCACCACCGCGGGTTGTGGGATGGCACCGGAGGCAGCGTGCCGAACCCCGAGTGCGAGGCGGATCCGACGGAGAACGCGAGCTCGGTGAGGGACGAGTGCGCGGTGTTCGCGAGCGCGACGGCGGAGCCGGGGGGCGACGGGACGAAGGCGAACCCGTACGCGTCGCTCGGGGAGGCAGTGGCGAACGCGGGGAACAAGCGGGTGCTTGCGTGTGCGAGCGGGGCGTTCGCGGAGAGCGTGACGATCGAGGCTGGGGTCGAGGTGATCGGGGGCTTCGACTGCGATGCGGAGTGGACGTGGAGCGAGGAGGCGCGGAGCGGGATCGAGGCGCCTGCGAACCAGATCGCGCTCACGGTGTCGGAGGCTGCGAGCGGGGCGAAGGTGCGGAGCTTCTCGGTCCGCGCGGCGAGCGCGACGGAGCCGGGCGGGTCGTCGATCGGCGTTGCGGTGGCGGACGTCGAGGCGGAGCTGGCGCAGGTGGATGTGACCGCAGGCGATGGGATGGCCGGAGAGGACGGCACAACGCCGACGGAGGCGCCGCTGGCGGGGGCGGGCGCGCCGTCGAACGTGTCGAATGCGTGCACTGCACTGGTATACGGCGACGATCCCGGCGTGACGGCGTGCGAGGACGGCGAGACGCGCGGGGGAGTCGGCGGGCTCGGAGGAATTACCACCACTGAGGGCGGCAACGGGCTGAAGGGTGCCGACGGTGCGCCGCTGCCGGAGCCGAACGTCGACGCGTCCGGGCTAGGCGGCACGGGACAGACGGATCCAGACGGCGACTGCAAGCCCGGCACAGTCGGGAAGAGCGGAGCTCGCGGCATGGCTGGCGCGACCAGCACTGACACGACGCTGACGCTGGCTAGCATCGTGGGAGGCGATGGTGAAAACGGCACAGTCGGGACGCGTGGTCAAGGGGGCGGTGGTGGGGGCGGCGCAAAGGCTGGATTGTTTTGCCCGGGGCCCAGTATGAGCACCGTCGAGGGGGTAGGCGCCAGCGGCGGAGGCGGAGGCGCTGGAGGCTGCGGTGGCAAGGGCGGCGGTGGTGGGCAGGCCGGCGGGTCGAGCATCGGGATAATAAGCCTGGGGACGAAGCTGGTGCTGGCGGATGTGACCGTTGCGGTGGGCGAGGCGGGCAAGGGGGGGAATGGCGCGGCGGGTCAACTCGGCGGGTCGGGTGGAGCTGGTGCTGCCGGCGGCACGGCGCCTGCGGCGCCTGCGATCCCCGGATGCAAAGGCGGGGATGGTGGCCGAGGCGGAGCTGGAGGTCCTGGCGCCGGCGGCCGAGGGGGCCACGCGTTGGGAATTGCCTACGCTGCAGCGGCGAGCGCTACGCTGGAGCTGAAGGAGTTCATGATGGGCACAGCCGGAGACGGAGGCAGCGCGGGGCCTGGTGGATCGGAGCAGAGTGCCGGTGCTCAGGGCGCCAGCGGCGTCTGCTGGAACTTTGCGACGAACGAGAGTTGCGGGCAGTAGACGGATGAACTGACGACGAGCCGAGGAGAGCAAACACTCGGCGAGGTAGCGGGCGGAGTCATCGATGGACCCGCCCGCTGCGGCGCGGTGCAGCGGAAGGAGGTGCTGGCGAGCGCGCGAAGCGCGATCGCAGGGGAGAGGTGTGCCGTGGGGGCGACACGCGCGAGATACAGCAGAGCCCGCCGAGCTCCTGCCACCGGCGAGCGGTGGAGAAAGTGAGGACGACCGTACGATTTTGTGACGACCCGGCCTGGCTGCGCGTAAGTAATCGAAAGACATCGATTTCTGGACGAAAACGCTTGGCGAGCCCGTTCGTGGCCGGCAGTATGCGCGCCGCTCGATCCCAAGGAGCGCCCTGCCGATGCGCCGGAATTCCAGTGGAAACGACGTCCCTCCCTCCGGAAGACGCCCCAGCCCGGGCGGGATGGGGGAGTGGGAGCGGATGTGGGTGCGCAGGCTGGGTCTCGAGGATGTGGAGTGGGACCCCGAGCTGCACTGCGAGCACTGCATCGCGAAGCGAGCGGCCTGGGAAGCGGTGATGGAGGAGCTGGCATCACGGTCGGCGAACCGACCGAAGCTGCGGCTGAGCCCTGGGTGGGAGAAGATCCCACCGAGGGCGGGTAGGCGAAGCAGGCGGAGCAAGGGCCGCTGCAGGCGGCTGCTGCTGAAAATGGTGCGACTGGCGCGTCTCGTGCGCGAGGATTTTTGAGCGCCTGAGCGAAAGGTCCCGCCGCGAGCTCCCAGCTCGAGCGAGCAGCCGCTGACGGCCTGAGCACGCCGAGGGAGCACGGCGACCACGCGGCGCGCCGGGCGACAGAACAGGAGACCGGCGCACCGCGAGCGTGGTGCGCGCTGACTCGGCTCGTCCTTACGACGAGCATGCGAGGTGGAGGATGGTGCGTCCAACGATCGCCATCGAGGCAGGGGCGGAGGCCCTTGTGTCGAGGCGTCGTGCGAGCAACGAAGAGCGCTCTGGGGAGTTGCCTTGCCTGGGGCTCTTCCTGATCACGGGCCGGCTTGGCGGAGAGGTCGTCTCCCGCACGGCGATCGAGACGGTGCAACCCGCTGTCGAGGCACACTGCGCGGACGACCTCTGTGCTGGTGAGACGATCGCGCCGCAGTGCCGGGACGAAGTGCGGCTCTTGATGCGCCCGCATCGAACAGGCCGCTCCGAGGACGAACGTCCGGGGCCGGGACCGAGCGGCGTGCAGGTGAGCTTCGCCGGTGTACTGCTCGCGCCAGGGGCGGCGTACATCGTCTACGCCGGCGATATGCACATCTACAGGTTCCGTGGGGGGAAGCTGGAGGCGCGAACGCGTGAGGATGCGGCGCGCGACGGTGGGGCGTTGGACGGATCCGCCTCGCCGGATGCCCCAGCCATGCTGGGACAACACGCCAGCGCGGCCACACGCGCGCTCGGCTGCGACGCAGCGGTGGAGATGACGGCTCAGGTCGAGGACACGGAGCCGGGCGACATCTTCCTCGCGTGCTCGGGGGCCCTCTGGGGCTCGGTGTCCGAGCAGCGCATCGCCGGCATCCTCGCCGCGCACCGTGAGCTGCGCCTGGCGGCAAGCCTGCTGATGGACTGCGCTCATGAGAACGGCGAGCCCGATCAGGTAATGTGCGTCCTGGCACGCGTGGCGGGGCCTGTGGGTTGAACTCGTCAGGTGGAGCGGTGCAGAAGCGCCGGAGCACGCGCAGGCCCGGAGGGCCGAGCACGGGCCGGGGTGGGCAGCATTCTTGTGGGCGAAGGTGACGGCGCGAACGGCGGGGCGGCGATCTTCCCGGGAGCCAGGCCGGGCGCCGGAGCGAACGGAGGCAGCGGCGGATCCCGCGGCTGCGGCGGGTTGCCCGGGGAAGGGGTGGAGCGGCGAGCAGAGCCCGCTGGACTGCTGATCGCGGCGAGCGTCGAAGAAAAAATGAGAGGCGGTATGATTTCGTGGCAATTTCGGAGGGCCGAACGTAACTCGGCAAAACGGCAACGATGATTCGAAGAATCCCCTTGGCGCGCTCATTCGTTGCCGGCAGAATGGGCGCCGCCCGAATTCAAGGAGCCCCATGCCGAAGCGCCGAAGGTCCCGCGGAGACGACCCCCCTCCTTCTGGTAAGCGCCCCAGCTCGAGCAAGATGGGGGAGTGGGAGCGGATGTGGGTACGGCGGCTGGGTCTCGAGGACATCGACTGGGATCCCGAGAAGTATTGCGTGCACTGCATTGCAGAGCGGGAAGCTCGCGAAGCGGCGGCGGCGGAGGAGCTTGCGCCGCCGTCAGGGCCCAGACTGCCCGCGTCGCAGAGCCTCTTGTGGGCGAAGAATCCACGCCCGGCAGGTGGCCCCAAAGCGCGAAGCAAGCGCCGCCCGAAGCTGATGCTCGTGCCCTCGGCCCACCGCAGAAGCGAGGACTCTTGAGCGAGAGGCCCCTTCACGAAGGGGCTGGATCGAGCGAGTCGACCAGAGGGTGTGTCGGGGACGCTGGCTCTGATGTGCTCTCCGGGAACCTGTCGTGTCGTGCCGGAACACCGCATCTCCGGCATCCTCGACGGCGCATCGCAACCTGCTGCGCGAGTCGCGCCTCCTGATGGATGGACTGCGCTCATGGGCTCGCGCTGCGAGCCCGAGCGCGCGACGTGCGCCCCGGCACGCGTCGACAACGGCCGAGGCGCTCCTCCATGAGCGCGATCAGCCCGAGCGCGCGCCCACGCCTCCGCAAGCGCACGCCGGCGCTCCGCTCTCCCCGGCCACGCCGGCCTCCCGCCCGAGCGCCTGGCCGCACCGCTGTCGCACGCAGGAAGCGCACCACGGCCTACCTCCGTGCGCCCCGCTCCTGCTACCCTCCTGGCCGTGGCGATAACGACCGATTTCCTCGTCATCGGTAGCGGTGTGGCTGGGCTGACCTTCGCGCTCGAGGCGGCCGAGCACGGCGAGGTGATCATCGTCACCAAGCGCGCGCGTGACGAGTCCAACACGAAGTACGCCCAGGGCGGCATCGCCGCGGTCTTCGCTCCGGACGACTCCCCCGAGGCGCACATCGCCGACACGCTCGAGGCGGGGGCGGGGCTCTGTCACGAGGTGGTCGTCGAGATCTGCGCGCGGGAGGGGCCCGAGCGGGTGCGCGAGCTCATCGCGCGGGGCGCCCAGTTCGATCACGAGAACGGCCAGGTGCGCCTCGGGCGCGAGGGAGGGCACTCCGCGCGGCGGATCGTGCACGCCGCCGACGCCACCGGCCTCGAGATCGAGCGCGCGCTCCTCGAGCAGGCCCGGCAGAACCCGAACATCCGCTTCGCCGAGCACCACACGGCGATCGACCTCATCCCGCTCTCCCGGTTCGGGGGGCCGGACATCTGCGCCGGCGCCTACGTGCTCGACGAGACCGACGCCGCGCTGAACGGCGGGCCGCGGCCGCGCGACTCGGAGCGGCCGGCGCCCCGGCACCGGCCAGCCTCGAAGCCGCACGTCGTCGAGACCTACCTCGCGCGGGCGACCGTGCTCGCGACCGGCGGCGCAGGCAAGGTCTACCTCTACACGACGAACCCCGACGTCGCGACGGGCGACGGCGTCGCCATGGCCTACCGGGCAGGCGCCGAGATCGCGAACATGGAGTTCTACCAGTTCCACCCGACGTGCCTGTTCCACCCGGAGGCAAAGAGCTTCCTCGTGAGCGAGGCGCTGCGCGGCGAGGGCGCCATCCTCCGGCTGCCGGACGGGACGGCCTTCATGGCCAGCCACGATCCGCGCAAGGACCTCGCGCCGCGCGACATCGTGGCGCGGGCCATCGACTTCGAGATGAAGCGGACAGGCTCGGACTACGTGCTGCTCGACATCACCCACCGGCCCGCGAGCTTCGTCCGCGAGCACTTCCCGACCATCCACGCGCAGTGCCTGCGCTACGGCATCGACATCACCGTGCAGCCGATCCCCGTCGTGCCGGCCGCCCACTACATGTGCGGCGGGATCACGACCGATCTCTACGGCAGGACGACGATCCCCGGGCTCTGGGCGATCGGCGAGTGCACGTGCACGGGGCTGCACGGCGCGAACCGGCTCGCCTCGAACTCGCTGCTCGAGGGGCTCGTCTTCGGCCAGCGCGCGGCCGCCCGCCTCGGCACCCAGATCGCCGAGCTCCGGCAGAGCGCGTTCCCCGATGTGCCCGAGTGGCAGGTCGGCAACGCGGTCGCCAGCGACGAGGAGGTCGTCGTCGCCCACAACTGGGACGAGCTGCGCCGCACCATGTGGAACTACGTCGGCATCGTCCGGTCCGACGCCCGCCTCCGGCGCGCCGCCCGGCGGATCTCCCTGCTCCAGGAGGAGATCCGCGAGTACTACTGGAAGCACCTTGTCACCCGGGATCTGCTCGAGCTGCGCAACATCGCCACCGTGGCCGAGCTCATCGTCGGCTGCGCCTCCGCCCGGCACGAGAGCCGGGGGCTGCACACGACGATCGACTACCCGGAGACGAGCGATCGCCTCAGCACGGACACGGTCGTGAAGCGGGGCGTCCTGCCTTATCTGCGAGGTCGATGAGCGATCTTCACGGCACCCCCGACCCTCCGCCGAGCGGCGGAGGGCCCGGCCCGCTCGTCCGGCGAGGCGGCGAGGAGCGACCGATGTCGATCCCCGGGGCCATCGGCTGGACCGTGGGCGTCACCGCGCTGTTCCTGTTCCTGCTCGGCCTGATCTCCTCCTTCCGGATGGAGCCGGCGCCCGACGGCGCGGGCTCGTTCCGGGCGGCGCCGAAGCTCGACATCATCGGCAGCTTCGCGTGCCAGGCCGCGGCGTACCTGCTCGGGCTCTTCGGCGTGCTCCAGGTGCACGCGCCCCGCGCGTCGATCCGGCAGTTCCTCGGCGTGCGCAGGACGCACGTGGCGTTCTATCCCCTCGCGATCGCGCTCGGCTTCGCGCTCGAGGGGCCCATCGCCGCGCTCTACACGGCGATCGAGGCGCGCTGGCCGTCGGGGATCGACGACGCAGAGCTCGTCCGGGTCTTCGTCGATGCCAGCGCGCCCGAGCAGGCCGCGCTCGGCCTCATCTTCATCGTGCTCGGCCCCGCGCTGGAGGAGGTCTTCTTCCGGGGAGCGCTCGCCCGCCCGCTGCGCTGGAAGCACCGCGCCCCGGTCGTGATCGCGATCACGGCGGCGCTCTTCGCGGTGGCCCACGTCGGGTGGCAGAAGTTCCTGCCGATCGGGATCTTCGGCGCGGCGCTCGGCGTCCTGCGCGTCGCGAGCGGCTCGCTGTTGCCGTCCATCCTCCTCCACGGCACCTACAACGCCATCCAGTGCTTCTCGCTCCTCTCCGCGGCGGGCGCGGGGGCCGCCGACGGCGCGCTGCCCGACGCCGCGGCGAGCCCGGTGTGGCTCGTGGCGGTGAGCTCCGCCTCTGCGCTCGTGTTGACCGTGCTCGCCTGCGTCCTCGGCCGTCGCGCCGAGGGGGCGGCCCGCGCGAGGGAAAAGGACCTCTCATGATGCCGGCGTTCGGGAGCCAAGGCGGCGGCGAGAGCCGAGCCGCGCAGATCGCAGCGGGGGACGGCGAGGGCCGCTCGTCCGGGACCGTGGACGCGAGCGGCGAGGGCCGCGCCGCCCCGCGCGCCGGGGCGAAGCGAGCGCGCGTCAGCCTCTGTCTGCCAGGGGGCGGCCTGACGGGCGCGCTCTACCAGATCGGCGCGCTCGCGGCGCTCGAGGATGGCGTCGAGGGGATCGACAACCAGAGCTTCTCGCTCTACCTCGGGCACGGCAGCGGCGCCGCGGTCGCCGCGGCCCTGGCGGGCGGCATCCCGATCGAGCGGCTCTACCGCGCCCTGCTCGATCCGGTCGACAACTTCTTCCCGCTGGAGCGCAGCCACCTCCTCCACATCGACGTCGGCGAGTGGCGGCGCGCGCTCAGCACCAGCCTGGTCGCGCTCCGCCACGCGATCGTCCGGCTCACGACCCGGGGCGACGCGACCCCGAACGCGCCGGCGCAGCAGTACCTGTTCGAGCAGCTCGATCGCTTCAACGACTCGCTCCCCGCGGGGCTCTTCCAGCTCGACCGTTACGAGCGGTTCCTCGGCGAGTTCTTCCTGCGGCGCGGCATCCCGAACTCGTTCCGCGCGATGCCGCGGACGCTGCGCATCCCGGCGCACGACCTCGACTCGGGCGAGCGCGTCGTCTTCGGCGCCGAGGGGTTCGACCACGTCCCGGTGTCGCTCGCCTGCGCGGCGTCGCTCGCGCTCCCGCTGTTCTTCTCGCCGGTGCGCGTCGAGCACCGCCACTACCTCGACGGCGGGCTGGGCCACGTGGCGCACCTCGATCTCGCGCAGGCCGCCGGCGTGGAGCTCACGATCGTCGTGAGCCCGCTCGTGCCCGTCTCCACCGCGCACCGCCCCGTCCCGACAGGGCACGGGGTGCGCGAGAGCGTGCGCGACAAGGGCATGCTCTGGATCTTCAACCAGGCGATGCGGATCGGCGCGCACGCGCGGCTCCACCAGGCGGTGGGGCGCGCGCTCGTCGAGGGCAAGATGCAGGTCCTCGTGCTCGAGCCCGCGCGGAACGACGCGCTGCTGTTCCTCCACAACCCCGCCAACCTGCGCGCGCGGCGCGCCATCCTGGAGTACGCCTACCGGACGACGCGCGAGCGCATCGCGGTGTGGATGGACAAGAACCGCGCCGTGGTCGAGGCGATGGGGTGGCACGAGGCCCGCGCGTCGGGCCCGTCGGCCGGCTGAGGCGCATCGCTCGCCCGGGGGCCTGGTCAGCGAGCCCAGGGCGCATCGGCCGCCCGAGCGCCCGCTCGGCCGGCGAGGGCCGGTCAGCTGGCGAGGGAGGAGAACCGGGCGATCGTCAGCGCGTCGGGCGGGACGCTGATGCGGGCGCGCGGGATGGCGACGCCGTGGAGGTAGCGCCAGCCCTCGCCGTCGTGGAGGAAATCGGACAGCTCGACGAACGATCGATCGACGCCTGCCTCGAAGATCTTGGCGAGGAACAGCACCGACGCGGAGCCGCCGCTCTGCAGGCTGTCGAGGATCTGGAGGCCCCGGTACCGGTGGTGGTGGATCGTCAGCTTCAGCTCGCGGAGCACCTGGTCCCTGTCGCGCCCGCGGTCGATGTGGCCCATGTGCAGCGTCCGCCAGAGGTAGGCGGTGTCTCCGACGGCGAACGCGGCGTACCGCGAGCGCATCAGCGCCACGGCGTCGGGGGCCTCGCGATCGCCCAGATGGCAGGGGGCGCAGCACTCGCGGTACGAGCGCCCCGAGCCGCACGGGCACGGGCGGGAGAGGGTCCCCGTACCAGGACGGACATCTCGGGTCATGGGCGTTCTCTACACGGGTTCGTGCCCCGTTGCAGCGCCCTGGGGGGCGTCGAGGACGGGGCGCGGCGGGCGTGCGGCAGGACGGCTCACCACGGCATGGCGCGGCCTGCGGCAGGACGGCTCACCACGGCATGGCGCGGCCTGCGGCAGGACGGCACGGCATGGCATGGCGTGGCCCGGCGCCGTCGCGCCGTCGCGCCGTCCAGCGCCGACCCGCGCGCGTCCCTGAGCGAAGCCTCTTGCGGGGCGCCGGCGAGGACGGTAAGGCGGGCGTGAAGTATGCCCGCAGCGCGCGCCCACGCTGCGGCCCTCCTTCTGGCCCTCGTGCTGGTTCTGGGGGGTTGCAAGCGTCAATACGCCATCGGCGATCACGTCCTCGTGACGTGGGAAGGGAACGTCTACCCGGCCGAGGTCATCGAGGTCGTGGGTCCGACGAAGTTCAAGATCCACTACCAGGGGTACGATGACATCTGGGACGAAGTTGTACCTCGTGAACGGATCCGCGGCCTCGTCGAGGGCAACGTCGTCCACCCGCCCCCGCCGCCGAAGGTCCGGAGCAAGGGGCTGCAGGCGTCGCAGACCAACGTCTACAAGATCGGCGACAGGGTCCGCGTCGAGTGGCACGGGCAGATGTACCCGGCGGTCGTCACCGGCATCGTGGGGCAAGAGCGCTACCGCATCCACTACGACGGCTACGGATCGGAGTGGGACGAGACGGTCGGGCTTTCCAGGATTCAAGCCAAGTAGCGTGAAATGTTCACGCGCGATCATTTTCCCCCTGGCGCTGGCCATGGGGCCGAATTAAGAGCCGCGCCGAATTTCTGACTGGGCGATCGCAAGAGTGCGCCGCCTGGCTGACGTTCGATGCGTGCCGCACGCCCTCCACGGGCACGCCCTCACGGGTGCGCGGCGGGGAGCCTTCTGTGATCAGCGAACTGTCCAAGCTGCGCAATATCGGGATCAGCGCCCACATCGATTCGGGCAAGACAACGCTGACCGAGCGCATCCTCTTCTATACCAAGCGGATCCACGCCATCCACGACGTCAAGGGCAAGGACGGCGTCGGCGCGAAGATGGACTCGATGGATCTCGAGCGCGAGCGCGGGATCACCATCCAGTCCGCGGCCACGCACTGCTTCTGGAACGGGCATCAGATCAACGTGATCGACACGCCCGGCCACGTGGACTTCACGATCGAGGTCGAGCGCGCGATGCGCGTGCTCGACGGGGCGATCCTGGTCCTCTGCGCCGTCGCCGGCGTGCAGAGCCAGTCGCTCACGGTCGACCGCCAGATGCGCCGCTACGGCGTCCCGCGCATCGCGTTCGTGAACAAGTGCGACCGCGCCGGCGCGAACCCGCTGCGGGTCCGCGCGCAGCTGCGCGAGAAGCTCAACCTGAACCCGGTCCTGCTGCAGCTGCCGATCGGGCTCGAGGACAAGTTCGAGGGGGTCGTCGACCTCATCGCGATGAAGTCCTACCGGTTCGAGGGGGCGAACGGCGAGAAGATCGTCGTCGGTGACATCCCGGCCGGGATGGCCGACGAGGTGAAGGCGGCGCGCGAGGAGATGCTCGACGCGCTCTCGATGTACTCCGACGAGCTCACGGAGGCGATCCTCGAGGAGCGCGTCACCGAGGAGCTCCTCCAGAAGACGATCCGCGACGCGACCGTGAAGCTCCAGATCGTCCCGGTGATGATGGGGTCGGCCTACAAGAACAAGGCGGTGCAGGTCCTGCTCGACGGCGTGACCCGCTACCTGCCGACGCCCGCCGACATCACGAACAAGGCCGTGGATCTCGACAAGGACGAGGCCGAGGTCGTCCTGTCGAGCGACTCCGAGAAGCCGCTCGTGATGCTCGCGTTCAAGCTCGAGGACGGCCGCTTCGGCCAGCTCACGTACCTGCGGATCTACCAGGGCAACCTGGCCCGCGGGGGCGAGATCACGAACACCCGCACGGGCAAGCGCCACAAGGCCGGCCGGCTCGTCCGCATGCACGCGGACGAGATGGAGGACATCGACTCCGCGGGCGCGGGCGACATCGTCGCGATGTTCGGCATCGACTGCAACTCGGGGGACACCTTCACGGACGGGACCCTGAGCGTCGCGATGACGTCGATGCACGTGCCCGAGCCCGTCATCTCGCTCACCGTGACGCCCAAGGACAACAAGTCCCAGGCGAACATGTCGAAGGCGCTGCGCCGCTTCACCAAGGAGGACCCGACCTTCCGCGTCGGGGCCGATCCGGAGAGCGGCGAGACGATCATCCAGGGCATGGGCGAGCTCCACCTGGACGTCTACATCGAGCGCATGAAGCGCGAGTACGCGGCCGAGGTGGTCACGAGCCCGCCGCGCGTCGCGTACCGCGAGACGATCACGCGCCGCGTCGACTTCAACTACACGCACAAGAAGCAGACCGGCGGCTCCGGTCAGTACGGCAAGGTCGGCGGCTTCATCGAGCCGTGGACGGAGGCGCCGTTCCGGTTCGACGATCAGGTCGTCGGCGGCGCGATCCCGCGCGAGTTCATCCCGGCGGTCGAGAAGGGCTTCGTGTCGATGCTCGCCAAGGGGCAGCTCATCGGCGCGCCCGTCACGGGCGTGTCGGTCACGCTGAACGACGGCGCGGCCCACGCGGTCGACTCGTCCGACATCGCCTTCCAGGAGGCCGCGCGCGGCGCCTGGCGCGAGACGTACCCCAAGGCCGGTCCGCAGATCCTGGAGCCGCTGATGAAGGTCGCCTGCGAGGGGCCGAGCGAGTACCAGGGCGGCATCGTCGGCATCCTGATGCAGCGGCGCGGCATCATCGTCGGTTCGACCGAGGCAGACGGCTTCTGCCGCGTCGAGGCGGAGGTGCCGCTCTCCGACATGTTCGGCTTCTCGACGATCCTCCGCTCCGCCACCCAGGGCAAAGCCGAGTTCACGATGGAGTTCTCGCGCTATGCTCCTCTTCCGGCGGCGCTTGGTGAGGAGCTCATCAAGAAGTACCGGGAAGAGCAGGCGAAGAAGGCCAAGTGAGGGGGTCGGCATGTACCGCAAAGAGGTAAACGAGCGGAGCCCCATGCGGGTCTTCGAGGGGTCGATGCACGGCGGGCTGGGTCGCGGCAACGTCGGCGTCATCGTCTCCCGGCCCGGCGTGGGCAAGACGGCGTTGCTCGTGCAGATCGCGCTCGACGATCTGCTGCGGGATCGCCGGGTCCTCCACATCTCGCACGAGAACGCGGTCGATCACGTCCGCGCGTACTACGACGAGATCTTCCACGATCTCGCGCAGTCGATGCGGCTCGAGGAGCCGGAGGCCGTCCGTCTCGAGGTCGAGCGGCACCGGCAGATCTACTCGCACCTCGGCCACGTGAAGGCGCCGGTCGACGCGCCCGAAGAAGCGGCGCGCCTGTGGGTCGAGAAGATGCTCGAGACGGTGGCGTTCGCGCGCGGCGTCGCCCACTTCGAGCCCGACGTGATCATCGTCGACGGCTTCGACGTGGCGGTCGCGTCGGAGCAGGCGATGGAGGCGCTCGGGCGGCTCGCGAAGGAGCGCTCCGCCGAGGTCTGGGTCGCGGCCCAGGTCGACGAGGCGGGCCCTCCCGGCAAGCTGCCTGCCACGCTCCAGCGGGTCGAGCGCCACCTCAACGTGGTCGTCTACCTGCAGCCGGAGCGCGACGTGGTTCGCCTGCGGCTGCTGAAGGACCACGGCAACAAGGATCTCGCCGATCTCCACCTGCGGCTCGATCCCCACTCGATGCGCGTCATCGACGAGGACGTGCGGCCCCCCTCGGAGCGGCCGAAGGACCCGCGGAGCTTCCGCGTGCACTCGGGCGGCGCCAAGGGGGCCGAGGCCGAGTTCGGGGCGTGCGCCGAGCGGTACGGGGTGCAGGAGCTGAACTACAGCTTCGAGGGCCACCGGCTCCTCGAGCGCCAGCGCGGCGTGGTCGTGCTGGGGGACGACGAGCTGCGCAAGGGCGACTTCAGCCTCGTCTACGTGTCGCGGCGCCTCGGCCGCGTGCTGAGCGAGATCCCGCTCGTGCGCAACATCCTCCAGACGATCTGGCACCAGATCAACGCGTCCAGCCAGGTCTTCGTCGTGGGGACGCTCCAGGAGGACGGCACCGTGCGCGGCGGCACCGGCTGGGGCGCGGAGCTCGCGCGTCTCTGGAAGAAGCAGCTGTTCGTCTACGATCAGGAGAAGCGCGGCTGGTTCCGCTGGAGCGGCTCGGCCTGGGAGATGGCGCGGCAGCCGAGCATCACCTGCGAGAACTTCGCCGGCATCGGCACGCAGGATCTCAACGACGCCGGCCGCGACGCGATCCGCGACCTCTTCGCGCGGAGCTTCGGCGAGCCTGGCTGAGCGCCGATCGCAGGGGCGCCCTCCGCCGCGCACGCGGCCGCGGGGCGCCTCGCCGCGGCGCGCAGCAGGCCGGCGCGAAGCGGGCCTGCTGCGCCGAGCCGCTCAGGCCGTGTGCTTCTGGATGAGCTGGGCGAGGCGCGGAACGGCTTCCTCGACGTTCTTCTTCGCTGAGCCGCGCAGCTTCTCGTAGGTGCCGCGCACCACGCCGCTCGACGACGACTTCGCCTTCTCGTCGGTGATGCTGAGGAGCGCGTCGGCGATCCGCGAGCGGTTCGACGTGAAGAAGGAGCTCGGGTTGCCGCTGCTCGCGGCCTCGGTCCAGATGGGATCGAGCTTCTTGGCGAACTCGGGCAGGAGCTTCTCGACCACCTGCTGGATGAAGCCGGGCTTGATGCCCTTCACGGCCGCGTAGCCGGCCTTGACCGCCAGGCCGGAGAGTCCGCTCTTCGAAGCCACCTCCTCGTCGACCAGCGTGCAACAGTCGGCGACGACCTTGGATTTCTTGTTCGCATCGAGCAGCGTTTCGCTGAGACCCATTCTCGAACTCCTCCCGGCGCATCGGAGGCCGGTCGCGGCCCCCAGACCCATGTCAGCGTGACCCCCGCGTGACCCCCGGCAGGGAGCCGCGACCACGTCGAGCGGACCGGTGGTCCGCTCCCGACCACATCGAAGCGCGCCTCTTACCACAGCGGCCCGAAGGCCGGCATCGCAAGCGCCCACCCGGGAAACCTTCGGTCCAGGACGGCTCTCGTCCGATGTCGACCGTCCGGGATGGCACTGCAACGCCGCCGCGCGCTCGATTCTCGGAAATGCCGCGCGGAGACCGCATGCATGGCCGCCCCTCGCGCGCCATACTCAAGATGTAATTTGAATCACAGTTTGGCGTGGCGGGCGCTCGCCGCTGTCGTGTCGCGAGGCCTGCGGGGGGCTCATGGACGTTACCTGCGAAATCTGCGGAATCGTCACCACGGTGTCGAGCGACGCGCGCGGCGGGGCTGCGCTCGAGTGCAGCGTCTGCGGCGGTGCGATGCTCCGTGCGCATGGGAGGGGTGCGGCTGCGCCCCCGGCGGGAGGCGCCGGCCGGCGATCGAGCCGGCCTCCTCCGCCGCTCCGGCGATCGAGCGCGCCCTCGGTGCCACGGAGCGACGACGACCCGACGATCATGGATCTCCGGTCGCTCGCGCTGAAGTCGTTCACCGCGACGCTCCCCGCCGCGACGACGACGTCGAGCGCGTCGGCGGCGGGCTCGGTTGCGCCGGGCAGCGGCCCGGTCGCTCCGGCGGCGGTGGGCCTGACGACACCACAGGCGATCCGGGGCGCGGAGTCGACCGCGGCGACCGCCTCGAGCGCGCTCGCGGGTACGGCGCCGGTCGGGGTCGATGCGCCGAGCGTGAGCGATGTGATGCGCGTCCACGACGCGCTCGTGCCCGTCGCGGTGCCCTCCCGGGCGCGATCTCGAGCCCGCGTGCGCATCCTTGCGGCGGCGACCGTGGCCGGCGCTCTGGTGATCGCTGTCGGGCTGACGCTGATCGCCGGCCGGATGCCGCGTGCGCCGGGGGATGACGTCGTGCCGCCTGCAGCGCAGCGCGGCGTGTCCCGGGCCGCGGAGATCGCGCGCGAGGTGAGCGTGCCGGTCGAGGCGCCCGGCCCCCGGAGGACGGCGCTGCGCGGGCTCGACGCGCGCGCGCCCGCGGCCGGCGACGATGAGGCCAGCGCCGCCGAGCCTGTCACGGCGCCGCAGCCGCGGGCCGCACCGGAGGCGGGCGCGCGCGAGGCCTCCGGGGCGGGGGTGCGCCCGCCCGCCGCTCCGGGCGCCCGCGCCCGGCCCGAGCGTCAGCCGTCGCCATCGCTCGCGCCCGAGGAGGCGTCGCGGCCTCAGGCGCCGATGTCGCTCACCGACGCGATGGCTGCAGCCGTCGCCGACCCCCCGGCCCCCGCCGCTGCGGACGCGCAGCGCCAGGCCGACACCAGCGAGGAATAGCCAGCGCCGAGGGCGCGCTCGGCGAGCGTCAGCGCCGCGCCCGCCGGCGCCGTCGCGTGAGGCCGGCGGCGGCCGCGGCCACGGCCGCCGCGAGCGCCGAGGGCGCGGCGCTGACGCTCGCGAGGCGGCAGCCGCAGCCGGCGTCCTCCCGGAGATCGCCGCTGCTGCCGCCGCCGCCGTTGCCGTCGTTGCCGCTACCGCCGGCGGCGCCCGCTCCGGCGGCGCTCGCCCCGCCGGCGCCCGCCCCGCCGGCGCCGCTGCTCGGGGGGCCGCCGGCGCCGCCGCTCGCCGCGCTCTCCTCGAAGTACGCGCCGCAGGCCGGGCCGACGACGAGCCCGTCGCGCGCCGCGAGCGCGAGCGCGTAGACGCCGGCGCCGAACCCCACCATGGGCGCGTTGAACTTGTAGGTGCCGCGGAGCTCGTCGTAGGTCTCCGCGATGGCGAGATAGTTCGCGGCCGACTGATCGAGCACCCACCGGAGCAGCCGCTCCGAGCGCGCGACGTCCCCCATGAGCCGCGCCGCGACGGCGCCGCGCAGGTCGGTCACGACCCACTCGGCGCTGTCGTACTCGCTGCCCCAGGGGCTCAGGTCGTCCGCGCCGGCGTGATCGGTGCGATCGTCGTTCCGGGACCACCCGGCGCCCGCGGGGACGCGCAGGTGCTCGTCGAGCCCGGCGAGCGTGGCGGCGGCGATGCGCCCCTGCGGATCGAACAGGCCCATCGCGATCCCCTCGAGCACCGCCGCGTCCCAGTAGCCCGCGCCCGACGCGAGCTCCTCCAGGCTCGCGGCGAGCGCGCCCGAGGCGTCCGTGAGCCGCGCGGCGATCGCGGCGCGCAGCCGCTCCGCTGCGCCGCGGTACGCCGCGGCCCGGTCCGCCTCGCCCCGCCGCTCCGCGATGGCCGCCGCGTCGCACAGGCCGCGCGCCGCGGTGATGCTCGTGTACGCGAAGGACCGCTGGCGCCCGTTCCAGTGGGTCTCCCAGATCGACGAGTCCTTCCGGACGAGCCCCGTGTCCGGATCGATGAGCGCGACGAGGGCGTCCGCGACCTTCGCCGACGCGGCGGCCCAGCGCTCGTCCACGAAGCCCGTATCCCCGGTGAGCTCCTCGTACTGGCGCAGCGCCCAGAGGAACAGGCCGAACCCGTCGAACTCCAGGTTCGGGCCGAAGTCGTTGAAGTCGGTCTCCTCGACCCCGAAGCCGTGGTAGCGCACCAGGCTGATCTGGTACGGCGGCATGTCGTACGGCGCGAGCTCGCTCCAGCCCTGGAAGCGCCCTGCCTCCGCGTCGAGGTAAAATCCCAGCGCGTCGCGCGCCTCGGCCTGCATGCCGAGCGCGGCCATCGCGACGGTGGCGTAGGCGCCGTCGCGGATCCAGGCGACCGTCCACTCGCCCGGCGGGAGGCTCGCGAGGACGGCGCCGTGGCCGCGGTGGGCGATGGTGGCCGGCAGCGTGGCCGGCGCGCCGCCGAGCGTCGTGCCGAAGCGCGTGGCGCGCGGCTCGGAGTCCCGCGTCAGGTGCTCGCGCAGGAAGGCGTGGCTCTCGCGGGACTGCGCCATCCGGAGCGTCACGGCCGACTGCCGGAGCAAGGCCGTCTCCTCGGGCGACGCCGAGGGCGGCACCCGGATCGAGCCCTGGAACGCGCGGTACGCGGCGATCTCGTCCGCGACCACCTCCGCCGCGCGCTTCGCGCCGAGGTACGCGTCGAGGGCGCCCTGCACGAGCGGGTCCGCCGCGCCCGAGGGGTCGCCGTGGTGCGCGAACGCCACGCCGACCCACCGCGCCTCGCCGGGGCCGATGCTGCCGAGGTCCCACTGGAACGCGCTCACGGAGCCGTCCGCGGTGGGCGCGGCCCCGTCGAGGTCCGGCAGGTCGGCGCCGCCGTCGTCCGCGACGATCCGGTAGACGTCGAGGTCCGGCGGGCTGCCCGCCCTGGAGGCGCCGTGGCGCGCGGGGGGCTCGAGCGCGCGCGCGACCACCACGCCGGCGAAGGCGCGCTCGAGGAAGTCGCGCCGGCCCTGGCTCGCGTCGTAGGCGACGGTCTCGCCCGACTCGCCGATGTCGGCCATCACGCCCGGGCGGCCGAAGCCGAGGTGGAAATTGTGCAGCGAGAACGCCGACACGCCCTCCGCCGGCCGCTCGCCCCGGTTCTCGACCCGCATCGCCATCACGAACCCCGCCTGCGGGAGGCCCTGCGGCGCGAAGAAGAGCTGGGTGCACTCGAGGTTGCCGACCCGCTGCACCATCGTGACGACGCCCGTGCCGCCGCGCTGCCCGTCGGTCCAGCCGGCGTAGCCGCTCGCGTCGCGGTCGACGGGGACCTCGGTCAGCCACCGCTGGTGCCCGTCGGAGCGCAGCCCGAAGTACGCGTCGTAGAGCAGATCGCGCGTGTTTACGGCCTGCGGCTGGTTGCCGATCCAGACCTCCTCGCCGCGCTCGTCGAGGAGCGGCTCCTCGGTGGCGAACAGGTGCTCGCGGAAGTGGGTGAGCCTCGCCGCGCCCAGATCGAGGAGCACCGCGCCGAAGCCGTTCGACGAGGGCAGGCGAAAGAACGTGCGCTGCACCGGCGCCTCGGCCCGCGCCGGGCGAGGCGCGGCGAGCGCGACCGACGCCGCTGCGCCGAGCGAGAGGAGCGCGGCGCCGACGGCCCGGAGGGCGCGGCGCGGGCCAACCCGTTGGTGCCCCAAATATTCCCGCGCCTGGATCGGGCGATGCATCGCGGCACTTTAACGGAATGCGTGTCATCCCGGCGCGCCGGCTCGCCGGCGGGCGCTCAAAATGCTGCAACGCGCCTCCCGGCGTGGTAACGGCATGCCCATGACAAAACTGCCTGCGTTGATCCTCGTGGTCTCGGCGCCCCTTGCCGCCTTCGCGGCCGGCTGCGGCTCCGATCCGCAGCCGCCGGCGAATGTCGCCAGCGACGTCGCGCCCCCTCCGGTGGCGAAGACCGCCGCCCCGCCTGCGCCGAAGCAGGACACCGAGAAGCCGACGAGCGGATCGATCCGCATCGACGACAAGATCCTCAAGGCCTGCGGCGATCTACCGACCGCCCGCTTCGCGTTCGACTCGACGTCGATCGAGGGCGAGGCGGCGGGCGCGCTCGACGCGCTCGCGCGCTGCTTCGTCTCGGGTCCGCTGAAGGGCAAGGGGATGAAGCTCATCGGCCACGCCGACCCCCGCGGGGAGACAGAGTACAACCTGGGCCTCGGCCAGAAGCGCGCCGGCAGCGTCGCGGAGTACCTCGGCAAGAAGGGCCTCGATCAGGGCCGCATCGCGACCTCGTCGAAGGGCGAGTTCGAGGCGACCGGCACGGACGAAGAGGGCTGGGCGCGCGACCGGAAGGTCGACATCCTGCTCGCGGACTGAGCGCCGCGGCGCGTGCGGCGCTGGGCGAACTTGAAGAGGGCCACGGCCGCGCTTCCAGGCGAGAGAGGGGGCCGCGGTCGCAAACTCCACCGAACGGGGCCGCGCGCGCGGAACCCTGACGAGCCGACGACTCCCTGACCCGAAGAGATCGAAATGGCCTTCCTGCAAAGCGCCCCTGAGCTGGCGACGGCGGTCCCGATCAAGCTCGACCCCGTCTCCCTGGTCCTTCACGCCTCCGGTCCCGTCTTCCTGGTCGTCTGGCTGCTGATCTTCGCGGCGATCCTCGTCTGGGTGATCGCCGTCCTCAAGGTCCTCCAGCTCGCGCGGCTCGCCTCTCTGCAGGCGCGGTTCGAGCAGGAGTCGGCGCACGCCCACTCGCCCGATCAGCTGTTCGCGCTCGCGCAGCGGCACGCGGACGCGCCCGGCGCCCGCGTCGTGATGGAGCTCAGCCGCCGCGTCGGCACGAGCCGGCTCCTCGACTCGATCGCGAAGCGGGCGATCGTGACCGAGACGCAGCGGGCGAGCGCGCTCATGCCTACGCTCTCGTCGATCGCGGCGGCGTCGCCGTTCATCGGCCTGTTCGGCACGGTCTACGGGATCATGGACGCGTTCCTCCGCATCGGTCAGCAGAAGAGCGCGTCGCTGCCCGTCGTCGCCCCGGCCATCGGCGAGGCGCTCATCGCGACCGCGATCGGGCTGTTCGCCGCGATCCCGGCGGTCATCGCGTACAACGGGATCAACAAGCGCGTCGACGACCTGCTCTCCGCGCTCGAGGCCGCGAGCGAGGGCTGGGTGGAGATCGCGTCGCTCTCCGCGCGGGGGATGCAGGAGTCCATCCCGCTGGCGCTCCAGCGGTCGAGCGACCGGCCCACGCCGGTGATGCCGAAGGGCTGAGGGGCGGGGCCGATCATGGGCATGTCGGTCGGTGGCGGGCGCAGGCGGCGGGGCGGCGGCGGTTTCAGCGACATCAACGTCACGCCGCTCGTGGACGTGATGCTCGTGCTCCTCGTGGTGTTCATGGTCACGGCCCCGCTGCTCACGGCGGGCCTCCGGGTCGAGCTGCCCAACGTCTCCGCCGAGGAGGCGCCGACGAAGGACACGAAGCTCGTCGTGACCGTCACGAAGGAAGAGAAGATCCTCTTCGGCGAGGACGACGCGACCGCCGACATCGAGGGCGTGCTCGCCTCGAACGGGCGCGTGCAGAAGGAGAAGGAGCTCTACATCCGCGCCGACAAGGACGCCCGCTACGGCGCCGTGGCGCGGGTCGTCGCCGCCGCCCGGGCCGCCGGGGTCGAGGGGCTGAACCTCCTCGTCCAGCCGGAGATCGAGCCGGAGGGCGCGCCGCCGCCGCCCGGGGGAACGGCGCCGCGGCCCGGGGTAGCCGCGCCGCGGCCCGGAGGTGCGGCGCCGTGAGCACGGCTGCGGCGCGCGCGCCCGGACCGAGGACGCCGCGGGGGCAGCGCCGGCCGGCGAGCGACTTCCGCCCGCGGGACATCGCGCTCGCCGTCGCGGTGGCGATGGCCGTGCAGGCGGGGGCCGCCGTCGCGGTCAGCCTGGCCGACCTCGCCGTGCCCGCGGCGGCACCCGAGATCGACAAGGGGCCGAGCATCCCGGTGAAGGTCGTGCCGGTGCTCGACATGGACACGCCGCTGCTCAAGCTGGGCGGCAAGCGCGACAAGATGAAGCTGCCCGATCGGTGGGTGCGCCAGACGCCCAAGCCGCGCGTCGAGCAGAAGGCGTTCGTGTCGCCGAGCGCGGGCAAGACCGAGGCGGACATCCCGCCCCCGGAGGTCAAGATCGCCGACGCGGGCACCGCGCCGCCGCCGCCCGACGCCGAGATCGCGAAGCAGGTCGACACCGAGCTCGATCCGAAGACCGACGCCGCCCCGGCCGCCAACGTCGACCAGGAGGGCCACGAGGACGGCGTGAAGGAGGGGACCGAGGTCGATCCCCTCAAGGCGCGCGCGGTGGATCTGTACCTGGCCCGCATCGCGGGCTGGTTCTCGAGCAGGTTCCGCGTGAACGGCTCGGGGCTCCCGCCGGAGGAGCTCACGAAGCACAAGCCGCGCGCGGTCATCGTCCTGTCCGACGGGCAGATGGTGAGCTACACGCTGACGCCGAGCGGGAATCCCGCCTTCGACGCGGCCGCGCAGGCGACCCTCGAGGCGGCGAAGGGGCAGGCGCTGCCGCCGCCGCCCGAGAATTATCCCAACCTCGGGCAGAAGCAGGTCAGCGTCACGTTCGTCTGTAGAGAGACCACATGCGACTAGCTCGAACCGCCCTCGGCGCCCTGGCGCTCGCCGCCGCCGCGCTCGCTGCTCCCCCTGCTCCTGCGCAGGCGCCGGCCTCCTCGGCGGCGCCGCCCAACCCGGACGAGCTGCTCGGCCACATCACGGTCGTGGCCGGCGCGACGCGCCCGCTCCCGAAGATCGGCGTCCTGCCGTCGCTCGTCTCGGACCCCGAGGACGTGACGATCCACAGCGTGGTCCGGCGCGACCTCGAGCTGTGCGGCGAGTTCGAGGTGCTGCCCGACACCGCCGCGCCCGAAGGCCTGTACCTCTCCGACAGCCCCGTGGACGTGAAGGCGTGGTCCGCGAAGGGGGTCGAGGCGGTCGTGAGCGTGAGCGGCAAGAAGGTCGCCGCCGACAAGGTCGAGCTCGTCGGCCAGGCGTTCCTGGTGAACCGCGGGCAGGCCCCGGTGTTCGACAAGAAGTTCATCGTGCCCCTCCGCGACGTGCGCTTCGAGTCGCACCGGGTGGCCGACCAGCTGATCGGCGCCCTCACCGGCCAGAACGGCGGCTTCGCCAGCCACATGACGTTCGCCTCGGGCTCGGGCTCGCTGCGGCGTGTCTTCACGATCGACGCCGACGGCCATGACGCCAGGGCCGTCTCGCCGCCCGACCAGACCGCCATCGCCCCGGCGTTCGGGAAGAACGAGCAGCTCCACTACGCGGCGAGCGTGAAGGGCGACGAGTACAAGGTGTTCACGCCCGCCGGCGGCCCGCTGCCGCTGCCCGTGAAGGGCTCGGTCTACGGGATCGCGTTCTCGAAGGATCGCGCCCAGGTCGCCCTCAGCATCGGGGTGGGGTCGACGATCAAGCTGTTCTCCGGGCCCGATCTCCAGAGCATCAAGCCGGCGTCCGAGGTGGGGATGGCGCTCCACCCGGTGTTCACGCCGACCGGCAAGCTCGCCTTCTCCGGCGAGGGCAGGTACGGACAGCGCATCTACGTCGGCGACAAGGCGATCTCTCCGGACGGGCTCTTCGCCTCGGCGCCCACGTTCTGCAACCACCCCGACGGCGTGAAGGCCATCTATGCCGTCGGCGTGGGGAAGAACACCGATCTCGTCGCCTCGGGGGAGACGGGCGGCGGCCTCGTGCGGTTGACCCAGAATCAGGGCAGGAACGGGTACCCTGCCTGCAGCCCCGATGGGCGCCTCGTGGCGTTCTTCTCCACGCGCACCTCCGGCGAGGGGCCAGGGCTCTACGTCATGCGCGTCGATGGGCAGCGCCCGAAGCGCATCTCGAACCTCCTCGGGGACTCCCTGCGCTGGGATCCTCTTCCGCCCGGCAAGGCCGTCGAAGCGAAGAACTGACGCGGGCGAGCCGCGGGGCACGGCCCGGACATCCGGCTTGTGTCCGATCGAGGGCCGCCCGCATCGTGGCTGAGCCAGGCGTTCTCTCCCCGACAACTTTTTACGTCCCGGCACGTCTGACGTGGGTAGTTCCTGCGCGCCCTCCCGCGCCCCTGCTGCGAGCGAAGGTGAAGGGAGACCGCGCTCGCAGCCCCCGGTTCCTTGGCCCACCGCGTCGGTCGCGGTTAGCCTCCGGACTGCTCAGGGGGAGAGTTGGCTGGAAAATTGCAAAGAAAGTGGGACGAACCGCCCTGGCCAGCCAGCCAAGAGGAAATGGAGAAGTGCATGGTGTCGAGCCGACTCTGGACCGCCATCGCGATCGTCTGGGCCTTCTGCGCCGGTGGCTGCAGCCAGGCGGCGGCGGTTCAGGAGGCGAGGATCAGCGAGCAGGGGGGGTTCAGGAACCCGGAGCACCGGCTCGCCGCGGCAGAGGACGGGGGTTACTGCAGCGCCGAGGTGCTGCGCTGGCAGTACGATGAGCCGGCGGCGACGCTCCGCCTTGCCGATGCCCGTTTGATGCTCGACTGCTGCGGGAAGCGCGCGATCCACGTCGAGAGGATCGACAGCCTCTTCGAGGTCACCGAGCGGGACGCGCCGGACGGCGCCGGAGGTCGCTGCAGCGAGCAGTGCGCCTTCGATCTGTCCGTCGGTGTGCGCGACGTCCCGCGGGGCGAGGTCTACGTGAAGCTGCTGCGCGACGTCGTCGATCAGCAGGGCGGCCCGGCCGTGATCTGGAGCGGCTCCCTGGATCTGGGGGTCTCTGCCGGCGCGGTCGTCCTCGACGAAGCCCCCGCGGAAGCCGGCTGTCAGGCGAAGGGCTCCCCGCGCCAGCGCAGCAAGACGGTCGCCGCGCGATGAGGCGCTGAGCACACGCCCCCGGATCGCTCCGCAGCACCTCGCGTCTGCGGTCGGCAGGGGGAGATCGTGAATGTCCCTCCGCGTATGGCAGCGCATGGCAGCGCGTCATGGGGTGGGATGGTGGAGGGTGGTGGAGGAGTTTAGTCGACCATGACGTTCATGGTCAGAGAATCGGGCTAACTCTGCCACTTTCACCTGGACAAGGTTTCCAGAAACCCGTAGATCACACTCGAATGTGCGTACAGCTGCTCCGGGGTGCGGCGCATGTGCGCACCTTATGTACGTTGGCTTGCAGCTGAATCCCTAGGCGCAAGTAGCGGATACGTGAAGCGCGTTTCTAGAGGCCCTGTTTCTTTGCCTTTTGGGCGTATTTTGACAGTGTCGCGGGACAGCCAAGGAAATCGGGGCATGAAGTACCTGGGGGTCTGTGGAGCGCTTGCAACGGTGGGGTCGCTGCTTGCTCTGAGCGCGTGCCTCGAGGCGGAGCCCGCGCACGTGGGGCTCGTGAGCGAGGCCGGCGGGTTCGTGGAGCCGGAGCGGCGGCTCGCCTCCGAGGGGGAGGAGAGCTACTGCGGGGCCGAGGTCCTGCGCTGGCGCTACGACCCGTCGAGCGGCGCCCTGAAGATCGCGGACAGCCGGCTCTTGCTGAACTGTTGCGGCCAGCGCGCGATGCACGTCGACAGGATCGACAGCATCTACGAGATCACCGAGCGGGACGAGCCCGACGCGGCGAATCCGAGGTGTGATTCGGTCTGCGCGTTCGACTTCGCGGTGGCGATCCCCGAGGTCGCCCAGCGCAAGGTCTACGTGCGGCTGCTGCGCGATGTCGTCGACGCTCAGGGCAGCGCAGAGCTCATCTGGCAGGGCGAGATCGACGTCCGGAAGTCGGCCGGCGAGGTGGTGCTCGATCGCGTCGCCGCTCCGGGCGAGGCCTGCAGCGGGCCCCAGCATCCGCTCACCGCCCAGCATCCGCTCGCCGTCCAGTAGCCGCTCGCTGCTCCGGCCCGGGAGCGGCCCCGTTGCGCAGGAGCGCTCGCAGGGGTGCAGGTGCTGTCGGCGCGGTGCGCCTGGTGATGGGCTCCGTGGCTTCGTGACGGAACACGCGCTCGATCCACCACCCGGCGGTTGAGCGGCGGTCGAGCGACGACCCGGCGGTCTGCCTCAGTCGATCAGCGTGCGCGCGGGGCGGCCAGGCTCGCACTTCACGAGCGTGGCGGTCAGCTCGAGCGTCTCGGGGAGCGTGCCCTGCACCTGCGCGACGACCTGCTCCACCACGTGCTGGGCCTCGTCCAGGTTGGGACCCACGATGGAGACGACGAACGTGAGCGGGCCGGTGCGCCCGGCCGCGGCCGGCGTCAGGCTGAGCAGCAGCGTCTGGGTCAAGTCGACGACCTGAAGCGCGGCCTTGCGCAGCGCGAGCATCTCGAGGATCGTCGGTCGCAAGCTCACGAGGCCGTTCTGGCCGCGGAGCTCGAAGCGCGCGATCTGCATCGGCACCTCGGCCCACTCGGCGAAGAAGCCGTCCTCGTCGATCGCCTTCATCAGGTGCTCGCGCACGAGCAGCCCCGTGAGGCCGTCGCGCCGGGCGAGGTAACGCTTCGCCTTGTCGTGGTGCGGCGAGTCGGGCCCGAACGTGACCACCATGAGGCGGCACTCGCCGAGCTGCACCTCGGCCCCATGGAGCAGCGAGACCTGCGCTTTGCGCTCGAAGGGGAAGTCCGCGTACGTGCCGTTCGTGCTGTTGAGATCCTCGACCAGCCAGGAGCCCGTCTGCCAGCGGAGGAGCGCGTGTGACCCGGAGACGGTCGCCTCGGCGAGGACGAGGTCCTGATCGCTGCGGCGGCCGATGGAGAGCACCGGCTTCTGCAGCGGGAACAGGGTGGCGACGCTGTCGGGCGCGTTCGTGGCGTACGTGATGAGCAGCGACTGCGCGCCCGGCGTGAACTGCGTCTTGATGGCCCGCCCAGGCGCGGGGCCGGGATCGATGCGCTCGCGCGGCAGCTGGATCGGCGCGGTCGCGGTCTGCGTCGGGTTGAAGAACCGCATGTGCCGCGCCTGCGGGCGCATCTGCGGATCCGGGTTCAGCGCGCGGAAGATCTGCCTGATCTCGTCGTTCGTCAGCGCGGCGGGCACGTCGAACGTGATCTGCTGCTTCATCGTCTTGAGCCGCGGCTTGTAGCCGGGCTCGGGGACGCGGCAGGTCCACATCTCCCAGAGCGTCAGCGCCGCCGCGTAGACGTCGTCCTCCGGGCTCGCGCCGCCGCTGCGCAGCCGCTCCGGCGACATGTAGTGAGGCGTGCCGCCGTCCGGAGGCGCCCCCGGCTTGCGCACGGCGGCGCGGGCGCGCTCCTTCGCGAAGCCGAAGTCGAGGATGACCGCCCGATCGTCGGCGACCATCACGTTGCCGGGCTTCAGATCGCCGTGCACGAGCCCCTGCTGGTGGATCGCGGCGAGCCCCGCGCAGACGTCGGTCGAGATCTTTCGGAACTCGTCGGCGCTGAACCCGCCCGACGTCTTGCGCTTGCGGATGTGGTTGTGGAGCGTCTGCCCGGGGATGTACTCCATCACGAG
The DNA here is from genome assembly GCF_052075895.1 of Sorangium sp. KYC3313. Taxonomy (NCBI): domain Bacteria; kingdom Pseudomonadati; phylum Myxococcota; order Polyangiales; family Polyangiaceae; genus Sorangium; species Sorangium sp. KYC3313. The sequence continues at coordinate 11,810,714 of NZ_CP197255.1, read as the reverse complement.
GATGGGCCCCCACGGGCTCGGGGCGAGGTCGTGCACGCGGCAGACGTTCGGGTGGCGGGCCTTCTGCGCGAGGATCACCTCCTGCCGCAGGGCCTCGTCGTCGCCGGGCATGGCGGAGGCCTCGGGCACCACCTTGAGCGCCACCTGTTGCTGGGTCAGGCGGTCGAAGGCCAAGAACACCTCGCCCATGCCGCCTTTGCCGATGCTCTTCAGGACCTCGTAGCGGTCGTTGATGACCGTTCCGACGTCGATGGGAGGGAGGGGATCTTTGGTCACGGCCACGGGCGCACGAAGGGTGAGGAAGAGCTCCGCGACGGCGCCGAAGGAGACGCGCCGGGACGCCGATACGGACTGCGCGCAGGGTCGTCCATTCGAGCGCCGGGCGCAACGAGTCGTTGCACAAGCGCTGCACGCGGCCCGTTCGGCGGCGCACCGGGCCGCCCCGCCGCGCCTTCGCAGAGCCGCCGGGCCGCCGCGCGGGGCCCGCGGCGCGGGGCCGCCGTGGTCGTCGCGGCCGTCCACAGACGCGCGCGGCGCGCCGCGCTGTTCAGGGGAACGGCCGCGCCGTGTGGGCGTGGTTCAGCGGCCCGTGGCCCTGGCCGAGCCCCGGCGCGGAGCGCATCGCCTCGCGGAGGTAGCGCCGCGCGCGCCCGATCGCCGGGACGAGGGCGAGGCCCTGGGCGAGACCAGCGGCGATGGCCGAGGCGAGCGTGCAGCCCGTGCCGTGGGTCGCGCGCGTCTCGATGCGCGCGTCCTCGAACAGCTGCTCGCCCTCCGGAAGCCCGGAGGCGCCGGGCCCCGGCGCGACCCGGAGGACGTCGACGACCGTCGCGCCCGGGAGGTGGCCCCCCTTCAGCAGCACGGCGCGCGGACCCATGGCGAGCAGCTGCGCGGCGGCGCTGCGCATCGCGTCCACGCTGTCGATGACCACGCCGGTCAGCGCCTCGGCCTCGGGGATGTTCGGCGTGAGCAGCGCCGCGAGCGGCAGGAGCCGGGCGCGCAGGGCGCCCTCGGCGTCGGACTTCAGCAGCCGGGCGCCGCCCTTGGCGACCATCACCGGGTCCACCACGAGCGGCGCGCCGCGGCCGAGGCGCTCGTAGACGCGCGCGACCTCGTCGATGACCTCGGCCGAGTGGAGCATCCCGGTCTTGATGGCGTCCGCGCCGATGTCGTCGAGCACGACCTCCATCTGGCGGCCGATGAAGCCGGGTGGCACCGGGAACACGGCGTCGACGCCGCGGGTGTTCTGGGCGGTGAGCGCGGTGATCGCCGTCGCGCCGAACGCGTCGAGCGCGGTGACCGCCTTGAGATCGGCCTGGATTCCGGCGCCGCCGCCCGAGTCGGAGCCGGCGACGATGAGGACGCGCCCTTTCATGGCGCGCTCCGGCGGCGGGCGGTTGCGGAGGCCGGTCGGCCTCCGCGCGGCAGGTGCGCTGGGAGAGCGGGGAGCGAGCTGCGAGAGGCGCGCATGGCGAGCGCGCAGGGTGTCCCGAAATGCCGCGAGTGGCGAGCGGTTCTTGCCGGCGGCGCGCGAGGGCCGAGGGCCGCCGGCCAGGGAGGTCGAGCCGCGGCAAATCGAGCGCGCTGCTCGCTGCCGCGAGCGCAGGCGCCCGCGCCGCGATGCCGGCCGCGCGTCAGAGGCCAGCGCGCACGATCTCACCCGACATCGCGCTCCCGGGCAAGCCGCGGTTGGACCAGTAGACGAAGCCGTTCCGGAGGCGGACGCTCGTCGGCCGCGCCTGGTTCGAGGCGATGACCCGAGGGCCGCCGCCGCAGCCGGCCAGCGGACACATCTTGACGACGCCGTCTGCGCTCATGCCCGTGCCGAGAGCGGTCCAGTACACGCCTGTGGGGCCGACAGCCATGCTGGTCAATGACGGCTCGCCCTCGACGAAGGTCGTCGGGCTGCCGCCGCACCCGGTCTTCTTGCACGCGAAAATGGTGCTCTTGGCCGCGTTCATCACGTAATGAATCCCGTCGTGGATTGCCATGACGACGCCGTGCTCGGCGTGGAGCTGGATCGCGCCGTCGGCATTGCCGGGATCGCAGAAATAGACGCCTCCGGGATCGGTGGGGTGGGCCCAGTAGACGGTCGTCCCATCCATGACGAACGAGCGGATCCCGTCGGCGTTCACGCAGCGGATCCGCTCGCATTGGCCGTCATCGCACTCCAGGACATCGAACTTGTCCGAGATGCGCGCCACGCCGTCATCGCTCACGTGGATCTGATTCAGGTTGCTCGCGGTGGACTCCCACACTTCCACCGGCGACTTGAAGACGCAGCCGGCCGCCGGGCACCGGTAGTAGCGGCGCGACCCTCCATTGCTGGGGGAGCTCAGCCAGTGAACAAAGTTCGGATCCACCCCGATGAGGTACGGCGTGGCGATGACGGTGGTCGTCGGAGGCCCGAGCCCCTCGGCGAGGACCACCGGAGCCGGGCAGCCTGCCAGGGGGCAACGCAGCAGCGTGGAGGTGGAGAGGATGAAGACGCTCTGGTCGTCGACCGCGATCGCGTACGGGTCGTCAAGGCCCGTGGCGACGACCTCCGGGGGCAATGGTTGCGCGTCCCCTCCGCCAGCTGCGCCCGTTCCTCCTCCCCCGCCTTCGCCGGCGCTCACGCTGCCGCCGGCCCCGCTGCCGACCGGCGACGCGCCGCCGCTGCCGGTCGGCGAGGCACCGCCGCTGCCAGTCGGCGACGTGCCGCCGCTGCCGGTCGGCGACGTGCCGCCGGCGCCGGTCCCGCCGCCGCCGCTGTTGCCGAACGAGCGCTCCGTCGGTGCGCAGGCGACTGCCAGAAAGCCGGCCGGGAGGGCCGCCGCGCCGAGCATCACGAGCGATATCGTGAAGAGCCGTTGCCGCATCGGCGACGAGTATGCCACAGGGCGCGCCGAGCGAGGCGACCACGGCAGGAGGAGGTGCCAGATCGCGCTGGAGGCCTCGGCGTCAGTAATGCTTGTCGAGCACCGCGGGATCCTTCGTCGTCGCGAAGACCGTGTCGCAGCGCCGGCACCTGTACTTCACCTTCGTCGGTCGGGCCGAGATCCCGAACGCGAGCTGGACGTACCCGAAGACGCGGTACTCTGCCTCGGCGCTCACCATGTAATGATCGCGACCGTGTCCGCAGGGGCACTGGACCGGCTCGGGCGTCGTACGGTCGCGGTAGGGCATCGATGACGTGCTCGTTGGCATAGATCTCAACATACTCTAGGGGACCCGCGGCGGACGTCGAGGGGGCGGCGCCGCCACGCCGCCTGGACGGAGGCGATCGGGCGGCGCGAGCAGAGGGGCGGCGCGCCGCGGCATGCGCTGCGTGCGGTCCGTCCGACGGGCGCTTTGCGCCGCGCCGCGGGCCGAACTAGGAGACGCTTCCATGCGCCCCGCCCTGTACGCCGAGCGTCTGGTGAAGCGGTACGGCGGCGTCACGGCCGTGGACGGGGTCGATCTCGCCGTGTACGCCGGGGAGGTCGTCGGGCTGCTCGGGCCGAACGGCGCGGGCAAGACGACGACCTTGCGGATGCTCGCCGGCATCCTGTCGCCGGACCAGGGGCAGATCCTGGTCGGCGGCGTCGACCTGGCCGCGAGGCCGCTCGAGGCGAAGCAGCGCCTCGGCTTCCTCTCCGGGGACACGCAGCTCTACCAGCGGCTCACGCCCCGCGAGGTGCTCCGCTACTTCGGTCGGCTGTACGGCATGGAAGAGGCGGCGCTCTCGCGCCGGATCGACGCGCTCGTGGCCGACCTGGAGATGCACGCGTTCGCCTCGCGGCCGTGCGGCACGCTCTCCACGGGGCAGAAGCAGCGCGCCAACATCGCGCGCGCGTTCCTCCACGAGCCGGAGGTGCTCATCCTCGACGAGCCGACGACCGCGCTCGACATCCTCAGCGGCCGCTTCATCGTCGCGTCGATCCGGCGGGAGCGCGCCGCGGGCAGGGCGATCCTCTTCTCGACGCACATCATGAGCGAGGCCGAGTACCTCTGCGACCGCATCGCCCTCATGCACGAGGGGCGCGTCATCGACGCCGGCGCCCTGCCCGAGCTCCTCGAGCGGTCCGGCACCACGAACCTGACCGACGCCTTCCTCCACCACGTGGAGCGGAGCCGCTCGAGCGCGGCGCGCGACACGCCCGAGCGCGCCGGCGCGCCCGCGCAAGGAGGCTGAGGCGCCGTGAGGCTCGCCATCGTCTGGACGATCCTCCGCAAGGAGCTCGTCGAGTCGCTCCGGGATCGGCGCACGCTCGTGCGCCTCGTCGTGGTCCCGCTCCTCCTCTATCCGCTCTTCGCGCTCGCGATGAGCAAGCTCGTCGGCTTCGAGGCGGCCGCGCGCGAGGCGCGCCCGTCCAGGATCGCGGTCTGGGGGGAGCTCGCCGAGGGCCTGCAGGCGAGGCTCTCCGCGGCGGGCAAGATCGAGCTCGCGCCGTGGGCCGGCGCGCCCCCCGACGTGCGCGAGGGGCTCCTCTCCGGGGCGCTCGCGCCGCCGGCGGGGCCAGAGCCCGCGCCGAGCGACGGCGAGGCGGCGCCCCCCGAGGCCGAGGCCGAGCCGGCGAGGTGGATCGAGCCGGAGAACCCGGTGCTCGCCGCGGCGCGCGCCGCGGTGAGCGAGCGCAAGGTCGACGCGGTGCTCGTCCCGTGGCCGTCGATGGGGGCCGAGCTCGGGCGTGGCGGGAAGGGCGCCGTCGCGATCTACTTCGACTCGGTCCGCGCCGACTCGGCCACGGCGGAGGCGCGCCTCGAGGGCGCGCTGCAGCGCGCCCGCACGGCCATCGTCGCGGATCGAGAGGCGGAGCGCGGCCTGCCCGAGGGGTTCTCGCGCGCGTTCGACGTCGTGCCGCGCGACGTCGCGGCGGACAGCCGCAAGGTCGGCCAGATCCTCGGCGCGATGATGCCGATGCTGCTGATCCTGATGTCGCTCCTCGGCAGTTTCCTCCCGGCGATCGATCTGACGGCGGGCGAGAAGGAGCGCGGCACGATGCAGACGCTGCTGTGCGCGCCCGTGCGGCCCATCGAGATCATCTCGGGCAAGTTCCTGGCCGTGTGGGTCATCTCGCTGCTCACGGCGCTCGGCAACGTGGTGAGCATGTCGCTCACGGTGAGCCGGCTGCTGCCCGACGCGATGGTCGTCGGCCCCGGCACCTTCGCGCTGACGTTCGTGCTCCTCGTGCCGGTCACGCTCCTGTTCTCGGCGCTGTTCCTCGCGCTCGCCGTGTTCGCGAAGGACTTCAAGGACGGTCAGAACGCGCTCATGCCGGCGTACCTGCCGCTCTCGCTGCTCGCCGGCATCACGGCCCTGCCGGTGGTCGAGCTCAACCCGTGGACGGCCTACGCCCCGGTCCTCAACATCGCGGTGCTGATCAAGGCGCTGTTCGTCGGAGAGGCGCCGGCCGATCTCCTCTTCACGGCGCTCGTCTCCTCGGCGCTCTATGCCTGCCTCGCGCTCCTGTTCGCCGCGCGCGTCTTCGAGCGCGAGAGCGTGCTCCTCGGGGGGCACGAGTCGGCGCGCGCCGTGCTCGGCCTGGGGCGCCGGGCCGGCGGGGCGCCCTCGGCGGGCTTCTCGCTGGCGGCGTTCGCGGGCGTCCAGGTGCTCTTCTTCTATGGCAGCCTGCTCATCGCCCGCACCAGCGTGGCGGTCCAGCTCGCGGTCTCGCAGGTCGGCTTCTTCCTGGTCCCGACCCTCGCGCTGGTCGCCGGCTTCGGCTACTCGCCGCGGGCGACGCTCGGCCTCAGGCCGGCCTCGGTCCGGGGCCTCGCCGGGGCGCTGCTCCTCGGGGTCGCGGCGTGGGCCGCGATCGGCGGCACTGTCCTCCGGTGGTTCCCCGCGCCGGAGCCCTTCGCCCGTGAGCTGGGCGAGCTCGTGCTGCTCGGCGGGCAGCCGTACCCGGTCGTCCTGCTGCTCGTCGCCGTCACGCCGGCCGTCTGCGAGGAGCTCCTGTTCCGCGGCCTCGTCTATGCAGGCCTGCGCCGCGCCGGGCCCGCGGTGGCGATCGGCGTATCGGCGCTCCTCTTCGGGCTCGCGCACGGGTCGGTGTACCGGCTCTTGCCGACCTTCTCGCTCGGGCTGGCGCTCGGCTACGCGCGCCACCGCACCGGCTCCGTGCTGCCCGGAGCGCTGCTTCACGCCCTGAACAACGGGCTCGCGGTGTCGCTCCTCTATTTCAAGCCGTCATGGGCGCAAGGCCTCCTCGAAGGAGAGATCCTGCCCTGGAGCGTGACGTTCGCGGGGATGGTCGTCTCGCTGGCCGGGCTGCTCCTGCTCCGGTTCTCGGCGCCGAGCGCGCCGGAAGCGGAGCCGGACGAGAAGGCGACGATGGCAGCGCGCGATCGCCACGACGCCGACGCTTCCGGAGGCGGTGGGGGACAGGACTGAAGCTGGCGAATACGGTGGTGGTGGGTGCGAGTGCGCGAGGAGGGGAATCGCGCACCAACACCCTGGGGAGCTACGCCTGCGCTCACCGCGGCCCCGGCCGCAGCTCGAGGATCCGCGCGTCGTACGGCGCGAGCTCCACGGCGTGGACCGGGGACTTGCCGCCCAGCTCGGTCAGGTGCCCCGAGGCCGCGGCGGGCTTCACCGAGAGCGGCTGATCCGCCTGGCTGACAAGGAACACGAAGCGGCGGCCGTCGCGGTGGCGCAGCGTGTCGGCCGCGACGCGCGGGTCGTCCACCGTCACCGGTCGCTTCACGCCGGCGAGCTCGGCGAGCGCGTCGTAGATCGTGTAGGTCGGCTCCGGGTTGATCCGCGGGGTCGCCGCGGCGAAGTGCTCGATCGGATACGTGCAGAGCACGACGCTGCCGCTCCCGATCTTGCGCCGCAGCAGCGCCGGCCGGCCGCGCTGGTCGACCGCGACGACCTCCGCGCCCCTCGGGCGCACGGGCAGGTAAGCGCGGCTGTGCTCGGTGCCGGAGACCGGGAACGTGAGCGTCGTGCCCGCCGCGATCGTGCCGAACTGGCATTCGAAGGTGAGCTTCGCGCGATCGTCCTCGATCGGATCGATCATCCCGTAGCGCAGCTGGTGCTCGACGCCGAACATCGCGTTGAGGTGCGCGTACCACGGCCCGCGCTGCGACCCGTGCGTGCCGTGGCAGTACGACGCGTAGACGACCGCGCCGGCGGACGAAAGCCGCTCCAGGAGGTGCCATGTGGGCGCGGTCAGCTGCTTGGCCGACGGCAGCAGGTAAAGCCGGCAGTCCTCGGCGATCCCGTCCCGCTCCCGCGTCAGCCCGACCGGCAGGTCCGCCTCCTTCGCCGCGATGTAGGCCTGCCGCAGCATCGTGAACAGGTAGCTGCGGTCCTCGGCCTCCGTGAACGGGAACGCGCCTTCCAGGTACGATGGGACGATGATCGCCGCCTCGGCCGGCTCGCGCTCACAGCCGAGGACGTCGATGTCGGAGAGCACCTTGGCGAAGCGGGCCATCTCCTCGAGCTGCGGCTTGGGGCGGCCCTCGACGGTCGTCAGCCCGAAGTGGAGCTCGAAGGGGTGGTGCCTGTAGGGATCCTGGTGGATGAGATCGAAATCGGTGTTGTTCCAGCCGATCCACCCGGTGGCGCCGGCGAGCAGCGTGTTGTGGAGGACCTGCCGGTAGTAGTGCGCGGCGCTCTCGTCGGACGCGAAGGCCGACGACACGCCGAACTCCTCCAGCACGACGGGCTTGCCGAGGAAGCCCGTGAGCTCGCAGACGAACGCCGCGCCGTAGTGCTGGCGCGTCAGGTCGTTCTCCATCCGGTACACGTGCGGGCCGAGGAAGTCGACGAGCGCGCCGAGATCGCGGACGGAGAACCCATTGTCGTTCCCCGTGACCTCGATGCCCCACGCGCCGTCGCCGATCGAGATCGGCTGGCTCGCCCCGCCGGCCCGCAGCGCCTGCACGACCAGGCTCGCCCAGCTCGTGACGTTCTCGCGGATCGAGCGCTCGCGCTCGCCGTAGATCGGCATCTCGTTGGAGACGAGCCAGCCCGTCACGGCCTGGTGCCCCGCGAAGCGCCGCGCCATCTGCTCGGCGAACCAGGCCTGCCGGGCCACCATCCACACGTCGCCGTAGAGGTCCCGCCCGCGCCGCCAGGCCGGGTCCCAGTTCTCGCCGGACATGTGGCCGACGAGGAGGGTCGGGATCGTCGTGAGGCCCGCCTCGACGTGCGCCTCGAGGAAATCGGCATAACGCGCGACGCAGTCCTCGTCGATCCGGTCCGGCTCCGGCATGAAGTGCGGCCAGTAGAAGAACGACCGGGTCATGGTCAGGCCGTGATCGGCGAGCACCCGGAGCTCCTCGCGGACGACGAACGGATCATAGCTCTGCCACATGAGCGGGCCGCCGCGCCGCGACCAGAAATTGGCCCCCAGCCAGGCGACCGCCTGTTGACGAACTGCGACTTTGGCGAAATTGCGGTGCATAGTCCTCACGTCCTGGTCATGCAGAGCGGCGCTCTCGAACACCGTCCGTCCCCCTGCTCGCGGCGCGGACCGCGCGATCGAGGCGCGAGCGGCGGGCAGGAAACTTAATCGGTTCAGTTTATATCACTTAATCGGTTCAGTCTACGCGTCCGAGCGGGGGGCCGCGCCCTCGCTCGGGCCGGGCCGGCTCATGCGCGGGGGGGCGGGGCGGTGCTGCCCCGCGTCGCGAGCGTCGGCGCGCTGCACTCGTCGTCGGTGACCGGCTCTCCGGCGACGAGGCGGAGGAGCAGCGCGGCGGCGCGGGAGCCGTGCTCGGCGATGTTGCGGCGCACCGCGGTCAGGGCGGGGTGGACGAGCTGGCACAGCGCCGAGTCGTCCCAGGCCACGATCGAGAGGCGCTCCGGCACGGGGACGCGCATCTCGTGGGCGACCGCGAGCGCTGCCACGGCCATCACGTCGTTGTCGAACACGATGGCCGTCGGCGGCGAGGCCTCGGCCAGCAGCCGCCGTGTCGCCTGGCCGCCTGCCTCGCCCGTGTAGTCGGCGTGGACCGTCTGCGCCCGATCCAGGCGCCGCTGGCGCGCGGCCGCGGTGAACGCCTTGGTCCGGACCGCGGTGTGCACGAACTCGGCCGGGCCGGCGACCCGCGCGATCGACCGGTGGCCCAGCGCGGCCAGGTAGTCGACGACGGCCCGCATGGCGCTCGCGTCGTCGCTCCACACCGCGGGCAGCTGCCCCTTGCCCGCCGGCCCGCCGATCACCACCGCCGGGAGCTTCAGCTCCTCGATCAGCTTCACGCGCGGATCGTCGTCGCAGAGGTCGACGAGGATCACCCCGTCGACCCGCCGCTCGGCCCACCAGCGGCGGTAGGTCTCCACCTCGGCCACGCGATCCTCCGTGACCTTGAGCAGCAGCGCCTCGGCCTTCTCGGACAGCTCCGCCTCGATGCCGGAGATGAGCTGCATGAAGAACGGCTCGATGCCGAGCATGTGCGCGGGCCGATCGATGACCAGGCCGACGGCGCCGGCGCGGCCGTCGGAGAGCGCCCGCGCCGCGTTGCTCGGCTGCCAGCCCAGCTCCGCCGCGATGGCCAGGATCCGCTCGCGCGTCGGCTCCGACACGCCGGGCCTGCCGTTCAGCGCATACGACACCGCTCCTTTGGATACCCCCGCCCGCCACGCGATGTCCGTGATCGTCGGACGCTTCACGCATCACCTCCGCTCCAGGCGACGGAGCGCGCCTGCCGTGTGAACCCGCTCCGCCGCATGGCCCCGGTGGATAGCACGGCGGCCCGCTGGCGAGCCGAACGCCGCGCAGGGCCGAGCGCCGAGCCCGGCGCAGCCCCTCCCACACCGTCGCCTGGCCAGGCGAGCGAGGCGCCGCGCCGGACGGCCGCGGGGGTCTGGTCAGCGCGCCGCTGTCAAGCGCGGCGCTGCGTCCCGTGGGACTCCGCTGCTGGGCGGACGGGCCGTGTCGCGCGGCTCACGCCACCTCGAGGAGCTCGCGTTCGGTGATGCCGAGCAGGAAGAGGATGGCGTCGAGGCCGCTTGCGGAGAGGGACGTGTCGGCGGCCTCTCGCAGCTTGGGCTTTGCGCGGAACGCGACGCCGAGGCCGGCCCTTTGCAGCATCAGGAGGTCGTTGGCGCCGTCGCCCACGGCGATGGTTTGATCGAGCAACACGCCTTCTGCCTGGGCGATGGTCTCGAGCAGCTCGGCCTTGCGTTGCGCGTTGACGATCGGCCCTGTGACCCGGCCGGTCAGCTGTCCGTTCACGACCTCGAGCGCGTTCGAGTAGGCGTAGTCGATCCCGAGCCGCGCTTTCAGCGCCTCCGCTGCGATCGAGAAGCCGCCGGAGATCACCGCCGTCCGGTAGCCGAGCCGCTTCAGCACCCGGATGAGCGTCTCTGCGCCCTCGGTGATGGGGAGCTCTGCGGCGAGCTTCCGCAGCACGCCGACGTCGAGGCCGCGGAGCAGCGAGAGCCGCTGGCGGAGCGACTCGTCATAATCCATCTCCCCTTGCATCGCGCGCTCGGTGATCTTCGCCACCTGCTCCGCGACGCCCTTGGCGCGCGCCAGCTCGTCGATCACCTCGATCCGGATGAGCGTCGAGTCCATGTCCATCACGACGAGCCGCTTGCTCCGGCGGAAGAGGCCCTCGCGTTGCAGCGCGAGATCGAAGCTGTTCTGCGTCGCGAGCGCGAGGAGGGCCTGCTTGAGGGCGTCGGCCTCCTCTTCGCGCTGGAGCAGCACCTGGATCTCCACCGACGAGAGGCGTTCGACCGACAGCCGCGCGATCTTCTCGATGTTCGCGCCGTGGGCTGCGAGTGTGGAGGCCACGTCGTGCAGCGGCTTCGCGCCGAGCTCGCGGCCGATGGCTGTCACCACGTAGCGGCTCCCGGGCGCGCGCCGCGGCGCGCCGCCGTCGAGCGGCTTGAAGTCGAGCGTCACGCCGAGCTCTTTCGCGGCGAACAGCAGCTCCTTGAGTCCGCTGCGTGTCTCGGGGAAGAGCGCGAGGAGCGCGAGGTTCAGGTTTCCGTGGACCACCACCTGCTCGATATCGAGCAGCGTGGCGCCGATATCGCTGAGGATGCCCGTGAGCCGAGCGGTGATGCCAGGGTGGTCCTTGCCGGTGACGGTGACGAGTATCGGATCGGGCGAGACTGCCATGCCGGAGCCCCCTTAACAGCGCCGCGCGGCAGGGTCGACGCCGATAGCTCCCTGCACGAAGCAAAACGATGCTTCCCCGGAAGAGCGTTTGCCGCCCCACCTCTCCCCCCTTCGCGCTCCAAGCCCCAGCGACCTCCTTCTCCGCATGGCCCGCCGCGCCTGCGCGCCTGCAGCCTCCCGTCCCCCCCATCCCCCCATCCCCCCATCCCCCATCCCCCCACAAAGAGCCCGCGGGGGAGGAGGCTGCGCGTGCGGGGGGGTGGTGGGCGGGCCCCACGAACCCGAGGGCCGGCCCGCAGCGCAGCCACATCCGCGCGGTCTCCCCCACCCGTCCAGCCGGCACCAGCCACCCAAAAGGCCCGAGTTCGTGGGAGGGCCCACCACCCCCCCGCGCGCGCAGCCTCCTCCCCCGCGGGCTCCGTCGCTATCGGTAGCGCCCGCCCCCTCGCCCCGCCGCCGCCCGCCCGCCCCCCTTGCCGCCCGCCGCCGGCCGCCCGCCCCCCTTGCCGCCCGCGCCGCGCCGGCTCGCCGGCCGCCCGGCCCGCGCCGGCTTCTCCTCGGCCGCCTCGCGCGCCGTGCCGGCGTCCCCGTCCCCCTGCTGTGCCTTGAGCTGCCGGAGCTGATCGCGCAGCCGCGCCGCCTTCTCGAACTCGAGATTCTCCGCCGCCGCGAACATCTCCTGCCGGAGCGCGTCGATCTGGTCGACCAGATCCATCTCGGCGCGCGCCGCCTCGGCCGCGGGCTTCGCCGGGCCCTTCGGGACGGCGTAGTAGTCGCGCGTGCCCGAGGTGGGCGACAGGTCCAGGATCGCCTTCTTCACCGTGGCCGGCGTGATGCCGTGCTCCTTGTTGTACGCCTCCTGGATCGCGCGCCGCCGGTTCGTCTCGTCCATGGCGCGCTTCATCGCTTCGGTGATGCGATCGGCGTACATCACGACCTCGCCGTTCACGTTGCGGGCGGCGCGGCCGATCGTCTGGATGAGCGAGCGAGGGCTCCGGAGGAAGCCCTCCTTGTCGGCGTCGAGGATGGCGACCAGCGACACCTCGGGCAGATCGAGCCCCTCGCGCAGCAGGTTGATGCCGACCAGCACGTCGAACTCGCCGCGCCGGAGATCGCGCAGGATCTCCACGCGCTGGAGCGTGTCGACGTCCGAGTGGAGGTAGCGGACCCGGATGCCGAGCTCCGTGTAGTACTCGGTCAGATCCTCGGCCATCCGCTTGGTCAGCGTCGTGACGAGCACGCGATCGCCGCGGCCGACCCGCTCCCGGATGCGCGCGAGCAGGTCGTCGACCTGACCGGACACCGGGCGGATGTGGATCTGCGGATCGATGAGCCCGGTCGGCCGGATGATCTGCTCCACGACCGAGCCGGCCGACTTCTGCAGCTCGTAGTCGCCGGGCGTCGCGCTCACGAAGAGGACCTGCGCGTAGTGTTGCTCGAACTCCTCGAACTTGAGCGGCCGGTTGTCGAGCGCGCTGGGGAGCCGGAACCCGTACTCGACGAGCGTCTCCTTCCGCGCCCGGTCGCCCCGGAACATCGCCCCGACCTGCGGGACGGTCTGGTGCGACTCGTCGATGATGAGGAGGAAGTCCTTCGGGAAATAGTCGATCAGCGTCGGCGGGGGCTCGCCGGCCTTCCGGCCCGAGAGGTGGCGCGAGTAGTTCTCGATGCCGTTGCAGAACCCCATCTGCTCCAGCATCTCGAGATCGTACATCGTGCGCTGCTCGATACGCTGCTTCTCCAGGAAGCGCACGGCCCTGTCGTAGAAGTCGATGCGCTCGCGCAGCTCCTCGCGGATCGCGTGGATCGCGAGCCTGAGCTGCTGCTGCTCGGTGACGTAGTGGGAGCCGGGGAAGACCGCGTAGCGATCGAGCTGGCCCACCACCTTGCCGCGGACCGGGTCGACCTCCTTGATGGCCTCGATCTCGTCGCCGAAGAACTCGACCCGGATCGCGAGCGCCTCCTCGTAGGCCGGGAAGATCTCGACGACATCGCCGCGGACGCGGAACGTCCCGCGGTGGAAATCGACGTCGTTCCGCGTGTACTGGATGTCGACGAGCCGCCGCAGGAGCTCGTCGCGGCGGATCTCGGTGCCGCGCTCGAGCTTGATCAGGAGCCCGTGGTAGCTCTCGGCCGAGCCGATGCCATAGATGCAGCTCACGGAGGCGACGATGATCACGTCCGGCCGCGAGAGCAGCGCGTGCGTCGCCGCGTGGCGCATGCGGTCGATCGCGTCGTTGATGATCGCGTCCTTCTCGATGTACGTGTCGCTCGTCGGGACGTAGGCTTCGGGCTGGTAGTAGTCGTAGTAGCTGACGAAGTAGTGGACGGCGTTGTTGGGGAAGAGCTCCCGCATCTCGCCGTAGAGCTGGGCCGCCAGCGTCTTGTTCGGCGCCATGATGAGGGTCGGCTTTTGCAGCTTTTCGATCACCTTGGCGGCGGTGAACGTCTTGCCGCTGCCCGTGACGCCGAGGAGGACCTGGAAGGCCTCGCCCTGCTCGAAAGCGGAGCAGATCTCCTGGAGCGCGCGAGGCTGGTCACCGCACGGCTTGAATTCGGAGACGAGCTCGAAGTGTGTGGGCATGGAGCGGAGGACCCTAGTGCGGCGAGGCGCTCCTCGCAACCTCCGCGGCCGTCAACCCCCGGAGCGGGCTCCGCGCGCTCGTGGCATGAAGCGCGCTCGGCACGCGCGCGCTGTGCTCGCTGTCCATACGGCCGGGCCGAGCCGAGAGCGCTTGACGTCGGCGCGGGGCCATAGGATTCTGGGTGCTGTCGCGTCGTGGTGACGTGAGCCGAACGCGGAGGTCAGGTCATGAGTGCCAACACATCGCACACCCATTGCGCCGCCGCCGTCGTTTCCGCCGCGGCCGGCTGAGCTCGTCTCCACGTCTCCGCGACGTCGCCCGCGTGCCCTGAGGGGCGCGTGTGTGCCCTGAGCGCGTGCCCCTCGCAGGGATCTGCCCTGGCCGGGCGTGCCTTCCGGCGTGACGTCCTGATCGATCGACGAGCTCCGCTCCGCGGCGGCCCCGCGCGTGGAATGGCCGGCGCGTGCGCGCTTGTGCGCCGCCGCGCCCTGTCCGTCGATCGCCGCGCGCCGAGCTCGGGCGCGGCCGAACGCCATGGAGCGCTCGTCCGTCATGCAAACTCACCTCGATTCTCTCGTTGATCCGTCTTCGCAGCACGAAACGCAGCCTGATCTGGTCGGGCTTGGATGGACTCCCTTCTTCGCGAGCCAGCTCGCCTGTCTCAAGGATGCCGTGCAGCCTGCGCGCGTCGTCCTCGCCTCTGCGTCCAGGCACCACGTTCAGACCGCGGATGGCCCGCGCCTCGCGGTGGTCAGCGGTCGCCTCGCGCACGAGGCCGCGGATCGCGCGGCGCTCCCCACCGTCGGTGACTGGGTGGGGCTCAGGCCTGGCGACGGCGCCGGGCCTTCGTACATCGTGCACACGTTCGCGCGGAGCACGTGCCTGCGCCGCAAGGCCGCTGGGCCCACGGTGGAGGCCCAGGTGCTCGCGGCCAACATCGACAAGGTGTTCATCGTCACGTCGCTGAACGCCGACTTCAACCTGCGCCGCCTCGAGCGCTACATCGATGCCGTCCTCGACAGCGGTGCTCGTCCGGTCCTCGTGCTCAACAAGGCCGATGTCTGCCCGGATCCGGCGCGGTACATCGACGCGGCGCGGGACGTTGCCCCTGCCGCGCCGATCGCGCTCGTCAGCGCGCTCTCCGGCGCCGGCCTCGACGCGCTCCGCGCCGAGATCGGGGCAGGGGAGACCATCGCCCTCGTCGGCTCGTCCGGCGTGGGGAAGTCCGCGCTCAGCAATCGCCTGCTCGGCGCGGAGGTCCAGCTCGAGGGCGCGATCCGGGCGTCGGACGAGCGCGGCCGTCACACGACGGCTCACCGGGAGCTGTTCCTGATCCCTGGCGGTGGTCTCCTCATCGACACGCCGGGCATACGGGAGCTCGGCCTCTGGTCCGCGGGCGGCAGCGCCCCGGCCGGCTTCGACGACGTCGAGGCCCACGCCGCGGCCTGCCGCTTCCGGGACTGCGCGCACGACGGCGAGCCCGGTTGCGCCGTGCTCCGCGCCATCAAGAACGGCGACCTCGATCCCGAGCGTCTCGGCGGCTACCTCAAGCTGGCTGCCGAGCGACGCCACCTCGCCGGGCAGCAGGACGTGCGCGCGAGGATCGAGGAGAAGCGGCGCTGGAAGCAGATCTCGAAGCAGATGCGCGCCAATCCGAAGCGATAAGCAGAGCCGCCCTCCCGCCCCCGCGGCCAGACCCCAGCGTCCCGGCCAGGCCGCGTAGACACCCCCAGCAAATCCCCCGCCTCCTCCCCCCGCCCGCCCGCGCGCCCCCTCGAAACCGCTCTTCCCATCCCTTGGAGAGAGCCCTCGGGAGGGGGTGTCGCGCGCGGGGCTGGCGGGGGAAGGGCCCCACGAACCCGAGCGCCGGCCCGCATCGAAGCCACTCGCCCCTGGTTCTCCCTCTCCCGTTCAGCCGGCCATAGCCACCACAAGGCGCGAGTTCGTGGGAAGGGCCCCCCGCCGGCCCCGCGCGCGACACCCCCTCCCGAGGGCTCCCCCGCCTCCTGAAGAGCCCTCTCCGTCCCGTGGTCCCGTCAGATCCCGTATTGCCGGAGCTTCTTGTGGAGCCCCTCGCGCGTGATCCCGAGCGACTTGGCCGCGTTGGTCTTGTTGTTGTTGTGCCCGCGCAGCGCTTCCAGGAGGAAGAACTTCTCGACCGCGTCCATCATCTCCTTGAGCGACCCCTTCGGCGTCCCCGCCCGCGCGATGAGCCCCTCGACCTGCCGGATCCTCGGCGAGAGCAGCTCCGGCGTCCCGAACGCCCCCGGCTCCAGCTGGATGACGATCCGCTGCACCTCGTTCTGGAGCTCCCGGACGTTGCCCGGCCAGTCGTACGCGACCATGAGCTCCATCGCCTGCTGGCTGAACCCGCCGCAGGGCTTGCCGATCTCGTCCGCGTAGCGCTCCAGGAAGTGCGTCGCGAGCAGCGAGATGTCGTCGCGCCGCTCTCGCAGCGGCGGCAGGCGGATCGGGAAGACCTTGAGGCGGTAGTAGAGGTCCTCGCGGAACCGCCCCTTGGCCACCTCGTCCTCGAGGTTCCGGTTCGTCGCGGCGACGATGCGCACGTTGACGTGCTTCGGGCTCGTCGCGCCCACGGGGCGGATCTCGCCCTCCTGGAGCGCCCGGAGGAGCTTCGATTGCAGCGACAGCGGCGTCTCGGTGATCTCGTCGAGGAAGAGCGTGCCCCCGTCGGCGATCTCGAACAGCCCCTTCTTCTCCTCGGTGGCGCCCGTGAACGACCCCTTCTTGTGCCCGAACAGCTCGCTCTCCAGGAGGCTCTCGGCCAGCGCCGCGCAGTTCTGCGCGACGAACAGCTTGTCGCGGCGGCGGGAGCGGTAGTGGACGGCGGCGGCGATGAGCTCCTTGCCCGTGCCCGTCTCGCCTTCGATCAGCACCGTGACGCGGGTGTCGACCACCTTGTCGAGCTGCCCGATCACCTTGCGCATCGCGTCGCTGTTGCCGATGATGTCGACCGCGCCCCCGCCGCCGCCCCGGCGGCGCTCCTCGCGCCCCTTGAGGAAGCTGTTCTCCTTCTGGAGCCGCTCCTCCGCGAGCACGAGCCGCTTGATGAGCCGGGCGTTCGCCACCGCGAGCGAGGCGTTGGCGGCCAGCACGAGGAGCGTCTCCAGGTCGCCGGCGTTCAGCATCCCGGGCACGCTCCGGTTGTCGGCCTGGAGCACGCCGATGATCTCCTCGCCCTTCCAGAGCGGGACGGCGAGCGTGCTGCGGATCGACGCGCCCATCAGCGACTCGGACTGCCCGACCTCGATCGGCGCGTCGGCGGCGAGCACGGCCGCCCGCTCCTTGATCACCTTCCGGTACACGCTGCGCGTGATCGGGACCGGCCCTGCAGGCGGCCCCCCTTTGCCCGACGCGGACCGGACCCGCGTCAGCACCGGCACGAACGCCGCCGGCGCCGCGCCCGGCTCCTGGTCGTCGTCGCGCAGCACCACCGTGACGTGGGTCGAGCTCGGCACCAGCGCGAGCACCGCGTCGGCGATCTCGGCGAGCACCTCGTCGAGATCGGTCGCCGCGCCGATGCGCTTCTGCGCCGCGTACATCGCCGACAGCGCGCTCGGGTCGCGCTCGATCTTCGCCTCGGCAGGCTCGATCTCGTCGAGGCGGCGGATCGAGACGACCCGCGCGTCGTCGGCCTCCTCCGGGATTTTCACCACCATCCGGGTGACCGCGTCCCCGGAGCCGAGCTCGATGACGTCCCCCGTCTGGAGGGCGAGCGCGCTGCGCCCCGCGCCGAGCTCCAGCCGCTCGCCCCGCCGCGTCACGCTCGTGCCGTTCGTCGAGCGCAGATCCTCGAGGATCACCCCGTCGGCGCCGCTCACGATGCGCGCGTGCGCCCCGGAGACGTGGCGATCGTCGAGGACGACGCGGTTGTCCGACGAGCGCCCGAGCGTGATCAGCTCGCCCTGGAGCTCGAAGGTGCGCCCGGCAGCGAGACCCTGGGTTACCTCGAGCACGATCATGGTTCGTTCTTCAGCGGGGAAGACCCCGTGACAAGGGCCGGAGTAAACCGTCAAGACGGCGGAGGCGCCAGGAAAAATCAGGCGCCGGGCGCGTCCGTGAAGCGTCGTGCGAGCGTCATGCGAGCTTCATGCGAGCTTCAGGCAAGCATCGCGCCCGGGTGGCGCCAATCAAGGAAAATCTGGAGCCAGGTGATGTGCCTACCTGCGCGCTTCATGCGCCCCGTGCGCCCCGACCGCGGACGGGGCGCACGGCGCTGCGGCGATCACTGCGCGCGGGCGGTGAGGCGGTAGATGACCGTCTTGAAGGGCGCGTTGCCGGCGATCTTCTCGGGATCCTTCGAGGCCTCGCCGTCGTCGACGATCTTCTGCAGCTTGGTCGCGACCTCGGCGTCGCCCTTCGGCGAGAGGGCGTCGATGACCGAGACCGAGACGAAGCGGACGGCCGCGTTCGAGACCTTCGGCATCGCGTCGATGATCTGCTGCCGGACCTCGGGGGTGCCGAGCACGCCCACCATGTAGGCGGACTTGATCCCCTGGAACTGCGTCTCCTTCACCTGCGACGCCGGCTCGCCGAGCTTGCCGACGTAACACTCGAGCTTGGTGCCGCAGGCCCCGAGCAGCTCCTTCGCGATCTTGATCTCCTTCTCCATCGACTTGCCGACCGTGCCGCCGCCGCTCGTGCGGGTGCCCGCGAGCCGGTCGACGTCGGCGATCTGGTCGGGCTTCATCAGCTTGAGCGCCGTCTGCAGCGAGACGTCGCGGATCTGCGCGACGTCGTCCTCCTCGCCGCGCGCCTCGAGGCCGGTCTTCACGAGCCACGGCACGAGGCTCGCGTCGAAGAAGTTGCTCGCCGCCTCGGCGAGCATCACCCGCGCGTTGATGCCGGCCGGCGGCATCTCGAGCCCCGCGGGCGTCTTCTCGTAGGCCGCCTGGAAGGCCGCGAGGGTCTCCGGCGTCCTCGGCACCTTGGTCAGCTCGCGCGCGATGATGGCGCGCGGCACGTCCTCGGCCTTCCCGAGCGCGGCGAGCAGCGGCTGCGACGACTCCTGCCGGCCGATCGTCGCCAGGACGAGCGCGGCCGCCGCGACGTGGGCGGTCTCCGCGGCCTTCTTCTGCTCCGCGCTCGCCTTGTCGCCGGCGCCCTTCAGGTTCTCGACCTTCGAGTACTCGACGAGCTCCTTCTGGTCGCCCTGGAGCAGCGCGATCGTCGGCTCGATCGCGGGCTTGCCGATCTTCGTGAGCGCCAGGATGGCCGTCGTGGCCGCGTCCGCCTTGAACGGCGACAGCACCACCTTGAGCAGCGGCACGACCGCCTTCTCGCTGCGCTGCCACCCGAGCAGCTCCGCGGCGGTGATCTGCCAGAACAGCTCGTTCCGCATCGTGCCGACGTCCTTCGGGTCGTTGATCGGGCGCCCGATCATCGTGATGAGCCCGTCTTCCCAGGCCTTGCTGTTGATGTCGACCATCGCGTCGTGCACGTCGCGCGAGATCGTCGAGCCCTTGGGCTTGCCGTGCTGGAGCTTCGAGAAGACGGCCATGAGCGGCTCGGCGGCCTTCTCCGACTTCATCGCGCCGAGGCCGCGCACGGCCCAGCGGACGTCCTCCTCGGTGGACTCGGGCTTGTAGTCCTTGAGCGCCTTGATGAGGCAGGCCTCGCCGCGCGGGTCCCTCGTGTCGGAGATGAACTTGATGAGCTTCGAGTTCGTGCGCTCGTCGAGATCGCCGGTCACGCACTTCTGCGTCATCGGCTCGATGATCTTGTCGAGGAGCGGCTTCACGGTCGGGCCGTTCCGGTCCTTGTTGTCACGCGTCATCGCGTCTTCGAAGAACTGGACGAGCCGGTTGACGGAGGCGGTGAGCGTGGCCGGGTCGTCGAGCCGCTTGACGTGCGTCTCGGGGTCGTTCTCGTCGCCGCATCCGACGATGACCCCTGCGGAGAGCGCCATCGACGACGCGGTGGCGGCCCCCAGGAGGAGCGAGCGAAGGAGCGGCAGGATGCTGCGTGCTGAGCGGGACATGGTGTTTCCTCCGGGACCTCGGTGATGCTGCCGGCCTGACCTCGCCGTCGCACGGTGCGCTTCAGGAGAGGCGGTCAGCGGCTAGCCTTCGTTAGCCTGAGGGGACGAAAGCGGACAAAAACAGCGCGCGGCAGGGGGCGCGGCCCCCCTTCGGCCACGACGTGGCGCCGCTCCGCCATGGAAACGGCGAAGCCGACGCTATTCGCCGTCAGAGAACGTGTCAACGCGAGCGCGGCGCCGAGACGAGCCGACGGATCCCCGTGGCGAAGAGCCGGTCGGGGATGACACGGCGCAGCGCGACGAGCGCCCGTGCGTCCCGGCCGACGAGGGTCCTGAAAGGCGGTGATGCGTCGTCGATGAGGCGGAGGATCGCGGCCGCGACCGGGGCGGGCGGCGGCGCCTTGGCGGCGTCCTTCAGGACGATCTGCTCGATCGCCCTGGTCATCGCGCCGTAAGGGCCGTCGAGCGAGACGTGGGCGCCGCGCCGCTGGTTCTCGTAGAAAATTTCGGTCTTGAAGGTCCCGGGCTCGACGAGGCAGACGTGGACGCCGAACGGGGCGACCTCCCAGCGCAGCGCCTCGCTGAAGCCCTCGACGGCGTGCTTCGTGGCCGCGTAGGCGCTCACGCCGGGGAGGCCGACGAGCCCGGAGAGGCTCGAGACGTTGACGATGCGGCCGCGCCCCGCGCCGCGCATCGCCGGGAGCACCGCGCGCGTCACGGCCATCAGCCCGAAGACGTTGGTCTCGAACTGCGCCCGGACGTCGCCGTCCGCCTGCTCCTCGAAGGCGCCGCCGACCGCGATGCCGGCGTTGTTGACGAGGGCGTAGGCGGGGCCGTGCTTCCGGAGGATCTCCCGGACCCTGTCGGGCGCGCTCGCCGCGGCGACGTCGAGCTGCTCGATCTCGAGCGTGACGCCCCGCGCGCCGGCGGCGGCGAGGAGCGCGCCGGCCTTCTCGGGGCGGCGCATCGTGGCGATGACCCGGTGGCCCGCGGCCGCGCACGCGACCGCGGTCGCGAGGCCGATGCCGCTCGAGGAGCCGGTGACGAGGACGAGGTGACCCATGGCGAAGGGGCGCGAGTATAGGCGAAGCGCAGGACGGCGGGGGAGCGCGGGGCGCGCGGCATGTGCGGCGCGCGCGCCGCGTCGAAACGCCGCCGCCGCGCCGCCGGGGCGGGCGCTCAGCCGATGATCATCGCCTCGCTGAGGAGCCGGCCCTCCCTGAAGCGCCGCAGGTTCCAGCGGTCGAACAGGGGGAGAGAGGCGCCCTCGGCGATGTGCTGCGCGAGGAGCTTGCCCATGACGGGCGCGATCATGAAGCCGTGCCCCATGAACCCGGAGGCCTGGTAGAAGTGCTCGACCTCGTCGACCCCGCCCACGATCGGGTTCTGATCCGGGGTGAGATCGTAACAGCCGGCCCACTGCCGCAGCACCTTCACGCTGCCGAGGAGGGGGCACGCGGTGACGAGCGCCCGCGCGTACAGGGAGAGGAACTTGTGGCTCGACCCCATGTCGAGGCCGTCAGGGACGTCCTCGTTGGAGATGCCGCCCACGATCTCGCCGCGCATCGACTGGGAAAAATAGAGGCCGTTCGAGAGATCCGCGACGAGCGGGCCGAGCCAGGGCTTGAGCGGCTCGGTCGAGCAGATCTCGTGGCGGTGCGGGTGGTTCGGCAGCTCCACGCCGAGCATGCGCGCGACCTCGGGGCTCCACGCGCCGGCCGCGTTGACGACCTTGCTCGTCCGGATCTCGCCGCGATCGGTGACCACGGCGTCGATCCGCGCGCCCTGCGTGCGGAAGCCGAGGACGTTCGTGAAGGTGGCGATGTCGACGCCGAGCTTCTGCGCGCGCTCGGCGTAGCCCCAGACGAACGGCCAGGGGAACACGACGCCGTCGTCGGGGTTGTAGCTCGCCGCCACGACGCCGTCGGTCGAGAGCTGCGGCACGATCGCGCGCGCCTCGTTGGCGGTGAGCATCCGCGTCCCGAGGCCGCACGCGTTCTGCACGGCGACGCTCTTCTCGAGCGTCCGGCGGCCGGCCTCGCTGCGCACGAGGAAGAGGTAGCCGCCCTGCCGGAACCAGATGTTGATCTTCATCTCGCGGGCGAAATCCCGGCAGATGCGGATGCTCTCCTGCATGAGCCGGATGTTGCCCTCGCTCGAGAACTGCGCACGGACCCCGCCGCCGTTGCGCCCGCTGGCGCCGCCGCAGAGGTAGCTCCGGTCGACGACGACGATGTCGGTGATGCCGTGGTGCCGCGCGAGGTTGTACGCGATCGCGAGGCCCATGATCCCCGCGCCGACGATGACGATCTCGGCCTGCCCCCGCATCGCGCCTCAGCCGAGCTCCGACCTCGCCGCGGCGACGACGGCGGCCTGGAGGGCGCCGTTCGAGGCGATGATGCCGCGGCCGAGCTTGAGCCCGGGGCCGTTGTAGTCGATGGGCGCGCCCGAGAGGTCGGTGAAGCTGCCGCCCGCCCCGAGGAGCACGGCTTCGGGCGCGCAGCTGTCCCAGAGCTTGGCGCCGCCGCCGCCGTGCACGTAGAGGTCGACCTCGCCGGTCGCGATCCGGGCGATCTTCACGCCGACCGAGCCGCAGGGGACGACCTTCGAGATGCCGAGCCGCGCGAGGAGCGGCTCGATCTCCTTCGGCCGGTGCGAGCGCGAGACGATGAGCGTCGCGTCGGCCGGAGCGCTCACCGCCGAGACCCGGAGCGGCCTGCGGCTGCCGTCCCTCGCCTCGAGGAAGGCGGCGCCGCCCTCGCCGGCGCGGCCGGCCAGCGCCTCGCCCGTCGTGGGCATCACCACGACGCCCAGCGCCGCGCGGCCGCGATCCGCGAGCCCGATCATCACGGCGAACTCGCCGTTCCTGTCCGCGAACTCCCGCGTGCCGTCGAGCGGGTCGACGAAGAACACCCGCTCCTTCCCCAGGCGCGAGGCGAGCTCGTCGCCGCTCGGGACGCTCTCCTCGGCGAGGATCGCCTCGCCGGGGAAGGCGGCCTCGAGCGCGCTGCAGATGAGCGCGTTCGCCTCGCGGTCGGCGCGGGTCACCGGGTCGCCGGGGCCCTTCATCTCGACGGCGAACGGCGTCGCGTACACGTCCATCACGATCGCCGCCGCGGCGCGCGCGATGCGGACGATCTCGTCGAGCTCCCTGTCGTTCTGGTCCATCCTGCTCACACCTCGATCCCGGCCTGCCTGAGGCGCGCGGAGAGCTCCGTGAGCGCCGTGTCCTGGAGGTAGGGCGGCATGCCGGCCTCGCGGACGAGCTGGTCGAGCTGGGCGACCGAGCGGGGGCCGAGCACGGCGGACGAGACGACGCGGTTCGCGAGGACGAAGCGCAGGGCCGCCGAGCGGAGCGACGTGACGGCGCCCGTGACCAGCGGCCGGAGCGCGTCGAGCTGGCGGATGCGGGTCCTGAGCTCGTCGCGGGTCCACCGCTGGTGGCGGTGATCGTCGAGGTAGAACTCGCGATCGGGGCTCCACTGGCCGGCGAGCAGCCCGTGCGCGAGCACCGATCGGGCGAGGACGCCCGCGCCGGACTCGGAGACGTCGCCGGCGACGTCGTGGAGGTCGCCGGGGAAGAAGGCGTTGTAGGCGATCTCGATGACGTCGACCTCGTCGCGCAGCGCGGAGCGGGCGACGTCCGCGGAGCCGGCGCTCACGCCGTAGGCGCGGATCTTCCCGGCCTGCTTGAGGTCCTTCAGGAAGGCGAGGGCCTCCTTCGATTGCATCGCGGCCACGGTGGGGTTGTGGAGCAGGACGACGTCGACCACCTCGCGGGCGAGGCGCTCCTGCGACCGCTCGAACGCGGTGCGGAGGTGGGCCGGGTCGAACCGCTTCGTCGGAGGATCGCCGTCGCGAACGGTGCCGATCTTCGTGACGACGAACGTCGTGCCGGCGTCCTTGAGCCGCCTGCCGAGGCAGCGCTCCATCTCGCCGCGGCAGTAGACGTCGGCGGTGTCGAAGAGGTCGATGCCGACCGCGAGCGCGCGATCGATGACGCGATCGATCTCGACGTCGGCGATGGGACCGTAGCCGTCGCCGGAGAGTCCCCAGGTGCCTAGGGCGAGCTCCGAGACCTGAAGGGTCGTCTTGCCGAGGGGGCGCTTCCTCACGGGCGGCGATCTACACCAGCGCCGGGAGGGCGCCACGAAATAGGGGCGGAGCTCCGGGCACGGCGCGCCGCGTCGCGCGCCGCGCGCCGTGCCCGGAGCGGCGGCGTTGCCCCCGGGGCGGGCGTCCCCGTCGCGCCTCGGCGCGCGGTCGCGGGGCGCGTCCTCCGGGGCCTCACGCGCAGGCGCGGGCCGTCGGGCCGCCACGTACCTGCGCGCTCTGCCACGGAACGCTCCGTGCCAGGAGCCAGGGAAGGGGATTGATGCGGAAGCGCGCGGGGCGGCACCGCCGGGGGCAGGGTCTTCAGGTGACATGTCGAGTCGAGCCCTGCCGGTGGCCGACGAAGGGGGCTGGAGAGTATGGCGAAAGGGCCTAATGAGGCAGCGGCGGCCGAACCCATCAGCGACCGGAGGTCGCGGCCGCCCGCGGCGAGCGCCTCTGCGCGGCGCGCGCTGGAGCTCGTCGCCGTCCGAGGCAAAGACGTGCTCGGCGTCCGCCATGTGCTCGCGGAGGGGCGCGCGCACATCGGAGACACGCCCGCGTCCATCGTGCGCGTGCCGTCGGCGGAGCTCGATAGAGCGGCCCCGGTCATCGCGGAGGTGATCGGCGCCCGCTACGTGCTGCACGTCCCGCGGCGGACGCGGGCGCGCCTCCATGGGGCCGACGGGCTCGCGCGCCTGTTGACGGGCCCGGCCGACATCGAGCTCCAGGAAGGAGACCGTGCCGTGATCGTGATCGGGGCCGTCCAGATCCGCGCGCAGATCGTGCCCATCGAGATCATCTCACGCCTGGGTGCGTCCGGCCTGCGCTGGATCGGCCTCCTCGGCGCCCTCTACCTCGTCGCGCTCGGCGTCTGCGCCGCCCTCGCGCCGCGCGACCGCGCCCGCCTCGACGAGGGGTCGATCCGCCGCGCGGTCGGCGAGGCCGCGGCGCAGCTGTGGGCAGAGCACGCCCCTGTGCCATGACGCGACGGCACCGCCGGGCGGGCCGTCACCGGCGGTGATGCCCGCGCGTCATGGAGTGGTATTCTCCGCCCTCCATGCGATTCAAGATCGTTCCGCCCCTCGCGGTTCAACTCCTGCTCTGCCCGCTCGCCGTCCTCGGTTGTGACGGCGCGTCCGCCGAGCACGAAGACCCGAGCAGCGAGCCGCGGGGCGGGATCCTGAGCCTGCCGTCCGGCTGGAGCTCCATCGCGCCGGGCGGCGAGACGACGTGCTCGCGCGGTGATCCTTTCAAGTACTTCGTCCGTCCGGGCACCGTCAATCGCCTCATCGTCGAGTTCCGGGGCGGCGGCGCCTGCTGGGACGCAACCACGTGCTCGTTCGCGGGGGCGCTCTTCCAGGAGACGGTCGGCGAGGACGCCCTGGCGACCGGGATCTACGATCATGAGAACCCGGACAACCCCTTCAAGGACTGGCACCATGTGTACATCCCCTATTGCACCGGGGACGTCCACTGGGGCGACAACGTGGCCACGTATGGGGAGGGGAGCCAGGCCGTCACCATCCAGCACAAGGGCGCCGTCAACGTCCGCGCGGCGCTCGGCTGGGTCTACGAGAACGTCCCCGCGCCGGAGAAGATCTTCGTGACGGGCTGCAGCGCGGGCGCGTACGGCGCCATCCTCTGGTCCGCGCACCTGAGAGAGCACTACAAGAGCGCGTCGGTCATCGAGTTCGCCGACAGCGGGGCAGGGATCATCACGGAGACGTTCTTCAGGGACAGCCTTCCTTCCTGGAAGCCCGAGGGCGCTTATCCCACATGGATACCTGGCCTCGACCCGGCCCAGCTCGCGCGGCTGTCGGTGCTCTACGAGAAGATCGGCGCCCATTACCCCGACATGCGCCTGTCGCAGTACAACACCGCCTATGATGAGGACCAGGTCTTCTTCTTCAACGCGATGGGCGGCGGCGACGCCCAGGCGTGGTCAGACGCCATGAGGGCAGAGATCGCCGAAATCGAGGCGTCGACGCCGAACTTCAGGTCGTTCCTTGCCGCCGGCTCCGCGCACTGCATCCTCTGGCGGCCGGAATTTTACACCCTCGAGTCGCGCGGAGCGCGCCTCGTGCAATGGCTCGACGGGCTCGCAAACGGTGCGCCGCCGCCGAGCGTCGCGTGCGACGCTTGCGGCTCGCCTTGAGCGTCGCCCGGGGGCGGGCGGCGCGGGGGCCGGGGCACCGGGGGGCGCGCTGGTCGGCGCCGGGCGGAGCGTGCGCGGGAGGGCGGGCGCAGGGGGCGTGGTCGCCCGCTCAGGCGTGCGCTGTTGCGGCGCCGGTTGACGCGCAGCCAGAGCTCTAGATTATGTCCGCCGCGAACGCGGGTGCGTGGGTGCATCCGCGGCGGCCCCGGAGGAAGAGCTCCGGGGGGAGTACAGAGGGATCCATGCGCACGCTTTGTATCGATATCGGCGGAACGGGGATCAAGGCCACCATCCTCGACGAGCAGGGGACTCCGATGACGGATCCCGTGCGCGTGTCGACGCCCCAGCCGGCCTCGCCGGACCCCATCCTCGACCTCATCGAGGAGATCGCCCGGGCGCAGGGGGAGTTCGACCGCGTCTCGATCGGCTTCCCCGGGGTGGTGATGGAGAACGTGACCAAGACGGCGCCGCACCTCGACAACGAGAAGTGGAAGGGCTACCCGCTCGGCGAGGCCGTCGAGCGCCGCCTCGGCAAGCCTGTCCGCGTCGCCAACGACGCGGGCATCCAGGGGCTCGCCGTCATCGAGGGCAAGGGGCTCGAGATGGTGCTCACCTTCGGCACGGGGCTCGGCTGCGCGCTGTACATCGACGGCCGTTACGTGCCGAACCTCGAGCTCGGGCACCATCCGTACGGAAAGAGGGACCTGAAGTACGAGGACCGCGTGTTCGACGCCGAGTGCAAGCGCATCGGCCCGAAGCGCTGGAACAAGCGCGTGCGCAAGATGATCGAGCAGGTCGAGCCGATCTTCAATTACCGCAAGCTCTACCTCGGCGGCGGCAACGCGCGCCTGCTCGACGCCTCGCGGCTGCCCGAGAACGTCGTCGTGGTGGACAACGTCGCTGGCCTGCTCGGCGGAATCAAGCTCTGGGCCTAGAGCGACGGTCACCCGCTTCGGATACGGGCCCACCTCGACGTTTTCGGTGCTCAGCGCACCGGAGTGCGCTTGCGCGCCGAAAACGCCGATCTGGGCCCGTCTCCTGTGCGGGAGACCGCCGCTCTGATCGGCATGGTGCAGAGGTGGGCGGAAGCCGTTGTAGCCAAGGGCGGCCGCGCGCCCGTGCGCTGGCGGGGAGGCCGGCCTGGGGCGGGCCTGCGCGGGCGTGGGCCGCGCCGGTTCCCAAGCGGGCGTGGCCGTCGTACCCTGCTTCGATGAACTCGCCCGACGCACCGAAGCCCGACGCACCGCCCGCGGCCAATCCAGCGGCGGACGCTGATCTCGATCCGTTTCGCCTCCAGTCGCCGGAGACGCTCGCGAACCCGTACCCCGTGTACGCCAGGTTGCGCCAGGAAGCGCCCGTGTACTTCAGCGCGGCTTACAACGGCTGGCTCATCACCCGCTACGACCAGGTCGCGGCGGGCTTTCGTGACCCGCGCCTGTCGGCGAAGCGCTCCAGCGCCTTCGTGACGAAGCTGCCTGACGAGGTGCGGCAGCGGCTGGAGCCCTTGCGCCGCAACCTGGCGTCGTGGGCCTTGCTGCTCGATCCGCCGGAGCACACGCGCATCCGCTCGCTGATCAACAAGGCGTTCGTGCCGCGGCTCGTCGAGGGGTTGCGTTCCCGGGTGGAGACGCTGGTCAACGAGCTGCTCGACGCGGTCGCCCCGGCGGGCCGGATGGACGTCCTCCGCGATCTCGGCGACCTCTTGCCGCTGCTCGTGATCGGCGAGGTGCTCGGTGTACCCGTCGAGGACCGGCACCGGCTGAAGGGCTGGTCCAACGCGCTCGGCGGCTTCCTCGGCGCCGGCCGGCCGACGCTGGAGATCGCGGGGGGCGCGCTGAGCGCCGTGGCCGAGCTGGAGGACTATTTCCGCGGCGTGATCGCGGCCCGGCGGCAGAGCCCCGGCAACGACCTGCTCAGCCAGCTCATCCTCGCGGAGGAGCAGGGCGCGATCCTCGGCGAGCAGGAGCTGCTCTCGACGTGCTGCATGTTGCTCTTCGGCGGCCACGAGACGACGAAGAACCTCATCGGCAATGGCCTGCTCGCGCTCCTCCTCCACCGTTCCGAGCGCGAAGCGCTGCGCGGCACCCCGTCGCTGATCGGCCCGGCGGTGGAGGAGCTGCTCCGATACGACTCTCCGGTGCAGTGGATGAGCCGCGTCGCGCTCGACGACATCGAGCTCGACGGCGTGCGGATCCCGAAGGGCGATCGCGCTTTCCTGGTGCTCGGCGCGGCGAACCGCGATCCCGCGCAGTTCCCCGACCCCGACAAGCTCGACTTCCGCCGCACGGACATCCGTCACATCTCGCTCGGCCTGGGCGTCCATTACTGTGCCGGCTCCGCGCTCGCCCGGGTGGAGGCCCAGGCTGCCATCTCCACGTTCCTGCGTCGTTTCCCCGACGCCGAGCTCTCCCCTGGGCCGCTGACCTGGCGCATGAACCCCGGCATGCGCGGCCTCACCGCCATCCCGATAGATCTAGGCCCGCAGAGCTCCGCCTCCTGACCAACTCCGACCCCTCGTCCCCCCACCCACCGTTCCAATATGGATCCGCCGGGGAGAGGGGAGGGGGCGCGCGGGGGCGAGGGGGAAGGGCCCCGCGGATCCGAGCGCCGGCCCGCTCCGCAGCCAGTCCTCCCGGATCTTCCTCTCCCGCACAGCCGGCCATAGCCACCACAAGGCGCGAGTCCGCGGGAAGGGCCCCCCTCGCCCCCGCGCGCCCCCTCCCCTCTCCCCGGCGGCCGTTGCGCCTGGTCCTGGTTCTAGCTGTTGAGCCGCATCCCCGGCGCCAGCTGCCCAGGCAGCGCCACCGCCGCCGCCTCCAGCCCCGCGACCGGATACGCGCAGTAGTCCGCCGCGTAATACGCGCTTGGCCGGTGGTTCCCGCTGCTCCCGACCCCACCGAACGGCGCGGCGCTCGACGCCCCCGTGAGCGGTTTGTTCCAGTTGACGATCCCCGCCCGGGATTCCCGCCAGAACCGCTCATAGAGCTCCCTGCGATCCGAGATCAACCCGGCCGCGAGCCCATAACGCGTGCGGTTGGCCAGCGAGAGCGCCTCATCGAAGCTCCCATACCGCTGCACCTGCAGGAGCGGCCCGAAATGCTCCTCGTCCGGTAGCTCCTTGATCGCCGACACATCGAGGATGCCGGGCGAGAGCAGCGCGGTCCCCTCCTCGAGCCGGCGCATCTCCAGCAGCACCTCGCCGCCGAGCGAGACCAGCCGTGCCTGCGCCGCGAGCAGCCGATCCGCCGCCGCGAGCGAGATCACCGCGCCCATGAACGGCTGCTCTGCGTCGTCGTACCTGCCCACCTTGAGCCGGGACGCCGCGTCGACGAGGCGCGCCACCAGCGCGTCGCCCTCCGGCGTCGCCGGCACGAGCAGCCGCCGCGCGCATGTACACCGCTGGCCCGCCGAGATGAAGGACGACTGAAGGATATGGTGGTTCGCCGCCTCGGTGTTCGCGACGTCCTGGACGATGAGCGGGTTGTTGCCGCCCATCTCCAGGGCGAGGATCTTCTCCGGCTGGCCCGCCAGCTGCCGGTGCAGCGCGTTGCCCGTGCCGGAGCTGCCTGTAAAGAAGAGGCCGTCGATGCCCGGGTGACCGGCGAGCGCGGCGCCTGTGCGCCTCCCTCCCTGGACCAGGTTGAGCACCCCGGCCGGGATGCCCGCCTCCTGCCAGAGTCGCGCGGTCTCCTCCGCGACCCTCGGCGTGAGCTCCGAGGGCTTGAACACCACGCAATTGCCCGCGATCAGGGCCGGGACGATGTGGCCGTTCGGCAGGTGACCCGGGAAGTTGTAGGGCCCGAGCACAGCGACCACGCCGTGCGGCCGGTGGCGCACCACGGCCATCGCGTCGCCCGCCTCGGCCTGACGCTCGCCCGTCCGCTCGCGCCAGGCCATCAGCGACACGTCGATCTTGCCGATCATCGTCTGGACCTCGGTGAGCGCCTCCCAGCGCGGCTTGCCCGTCTCCAGCCCGATCACGTCCGCGAGCCGCGCCTTGTGCTCGCCCAGGAGGCCGGCGAACCGCTTCACCAGCGCCGCCCGCCCCTCCAGGCCGCGATCGCGCCACGCAGCGAACGCGCCGCGCGCCGCCGTCACGGCCGCGTCGACCTGCTCCTCGCCCGCGGCGCGCCCCTCGAAGACGACCGCCTGCGTCACGGGGTTCCGGCTCGCGAACGGCTCGCCCGCGCCGATCACCCAGCTGCCGTCGATGAAATGGGTCGACATGGTCACCTCTCTGTCGCGGAGCTCCCCCCGCGGAACGCCACACGGGCTCAACAGGCCGTCCACCCAGTATGGTTTGCGTCCACCTCGCTCCGCCAGTGTGCATCGTACCAGAGGCCGGCGCCCCCCAGGGCCCGCACGCCCCCGGACGGAACATCGCGCCGGCGACCGCCCAGGAAAGATGGGGCCGCTCGTCGCGCTCGCCAGGGCTTCGCCGCGTCCGGAGCGGCCACCACATCATGTGTTCCGGGGCGACCGAGCCCCAACCAGAGGGGGCCGCTCGGTCAGTTGCTCTCTTGGTGAGAATCCAGGAGCCGAGATCTCAATGCGCTTCGTGCTCGATCGTTCCGAGTTCGCTCGTGGCGGGCGCGCGACAGTCACGGGGATGCACCGTGGCGAACAGGTGTGCTGAGCGTGATTGCGCGCCGGAACACGCTCCGGGCGCACTGCAGCAGGGCGCTCTCGACGCCCGGTGACACCAAGTCTTGACGGTCCTGTGGCTGGCGTGGAGACGTGCTCATGTCAGTTTTCCCGCCGATGCACCACACGGTGGCTATCTCAGACATCCATCTATGTGAGCTCGAGCCGACCGACGGTCTCTGGATGCGCTATCGGCAGGCGCCGTACTCCCCGGACGGGGAGATCGCGGCGATGCTCGACGCGCTCCGGGGAGAGGTCCGGAAGGGGGCGGGCGGCTCCGGGGGGCTCGGCGCGGAGCGCGACGCGCTGACGCTGGTCCTGAACGGCGACATCTTCGACCTGGATGCGCCTCGGGTGATCGGCAACGAGAGCGTGGTCCACGACCTGCCGCGCACCGCCGAGCACGCCGTGCCGGCGATGGAGGCCATCCTGCGCGATCACCCGGTGTTCGTCGCGGCCGTCGGCCGGATCGTCGCGGACGGGCACACCGCGGTCTTCGTGGCGGGTAACCACGACATCCAGCTCACGCTGCCCGAGGTGCGCGAGGCGGTGCAGCGGAGCGTCGTGGACGCGGCCATGCACGAGCTCGCGATCCGGGACGGCGGCCCTCCGGCGGGATCGACCGAGGAGCTCCGCGCGGCGCTCGCGGCGCGGGTGGCCTTCCGCGCCTGGTTCCACCGCACGCACGACGGCGTCATCGTCGAGCACGGCAATCAGTACGACTCGTACTGCTGTTATCGCTACCCGATGGCGCCGTTCGGCCGGAATCCGGGGGAGATCCAGCCGACGATGGGCTCGCTGGTGAGCCGCCTGCTCGTGTCGCGCATGGGGTACTTCAACCCGCACGTCGACTCGTCGTTCATGCTCTCCGGCTTCGGTTATCTCTCTCACTGGACGCGGTACTACCTGTTCTCTGGCCGCTCCCTCGTGTTCGCCTTCGGCGTGGGCGCGCTGCGCACGATGATCGAGCTCGTGCGCCGGCGCGACCCGAGCCGCCGGGCGCTCCGGCGTGCGGACCTCGCCGCGGCCGCCCGCGAGACGGGCGCGCCTTTCCCCGCCGTGGTCAAGCACGCGCGGCTGTTCGCGCGGCCGGCCGAGGACTGCCTCGGCCGCGTGGCGCGCGAGCTCTGGCTGGATCGCCTCGGGCTCGCGGCGCTCGGGATCCTCGCGGCGCTCGCGTGCCTGTGCTGGATGCCGGGGGGGCTCGCGGCGGCGGCGTTGCTCGCGCCGACGCTCCTCGTCGCGTACGAGTGCGCCGTGCCGAAGCCGACGCTCGACGCGGTCTGGCAGGGCGTGAACCGGGCGGCGCGGTCCGTGGCCAGGGCGCACGGCGCCAAGGCCGTGATCTTCGGGCACACCCACAACCCGGAGGGGAGCTGGGAAGGCGGGGTGTTCTTCGGGAACACCGGCTCCTGGTCCGCGGCGTTCGAGGACATCGCGTGCACGCAGCCCGTCTTCGAGGCGCGCCCGCTCGTCTGGTTGCGGTCCGAGGACGACGCGGGTCCCGAGGCGCCCCTGTCGGGCGGCCTCGTGATGTGGAAGGACGAGCGGTTCCAGCCCTGGAGAGCCGACGCGAGGCCGTCCGTGCCGAGGAAGGCCGAGGTGGCCAAGCGCCCGCGCCCGGCGCTGCGTCCGCGCCCCGCGCTCCGGCCCCAGGCGACGGCCGCGCTGCGCAGCTAGGCTGCCGGCGCTCATCGGGTCGTACAGCGCCTGTCGGGTTGAGCCGAGCGCGCCCCGACGATAGAGTCGGCGCGGACCTCGGCCCTGGGGAGCTCCCCGGCGCGATCCGCGGAGTGGACGACGCATGAGCCTCAGCGAGCGCGAGCGGATGGCGCTGACGCAGCCCGCAGGCGGCGCGCCCGCCTCGACCGCGTCGGGAAGCGCGCCGCCGGCCGGCGCGGCGTCGGACGTCACGTTCAGGCTGCGCGAGACCCCGGGCGCCACGGCCCCCGAGCCGCCGCCCATCTCCGTCACGGCCCCCGAGCGCCTGTCCGCGGAGGAGCGCTACGAGGACCTCGGCTGCATCGGGCGCGGGGGCATGGGCGAGGTGCGCCGCGTGCGCGATCGCATCCTGGGGCGCGTGCTCGCGATGAAGATCCAGTCGTCCGAGACGCGCGACGCGACGCCCGATCGCGCCCGCTTCCTCGCCGAGGCGCGCCTGACCGCGGCGCTCCAGCACCCGGGGATCGTGCCGGTGCACGAGTGCGGCGAGCTCGCCGACGGGCGGCTGTGGTTCACGATGAAGGAGGTCCGCGGGCGCACGTTCGGCGAGGTGATCGCCGAGGCGTACGCGGCCGGCGGCGGGAGCCTCTCGCCCGTCGCGCTGCGGCGGGCGGTCGACACGTTCCTCCGCGTCTGCGAGGCCGTGGCGTACGCGCACAGCCGCGGCGTGATGCACCGCGACCTCAAGCCCGCCAACGTGATGATCGGCGAGTTCGGCGAGGTCCTGGTGATGGACTGGGGCCTCGCGCGGCCCTCCGCGCCGCTGCGCGCCTCGCCCGGGGCCGCGGGCGCGGCGGACGTGATCGAGGCGGCTCCGCTCACGCAGCCCGGCGAGGTGCTGGGCACGCTGCTCTACATGGCCCCGGAGCAGGCGCGAGGCGAGGGCGATCGCCTCGGCGCGGCGAGCGACGTCTACGCGCTCGGCGTCGTTCTCTACGAGATCCTCGCCGGGCGCCACCCTTACGGCGGCCAGCCCGCGGCGGTCTGGGGCGCGCTCCTCACGGGCGCGCTCAGGCCGGTCGACGCGAGCGCCCCCCACGAGGTGCCCGCGGAGCTCGCGGCGATCTGCGCCCGCGCGATGGCGCTCGCCCCGGAGGCTCGCACCCCGGACGCGGGCGCGCTCGCCGAAGATCTCCGGAGCTGGCTCGACGGCGCGCGGCGGCGCGAGCGCGCGCTCGCGATCGTGGACCATGCCCGCGCGATCCGGCCGGAGATCGAGGCGACGCGGGCGCGCGCCCGGGCGCTGCGCGACGAGGCGCGGGCGATCCTCGACGGCCTGAGCTCGTTCGATCCGGCCGAGCAGAAGGCGCGCGGGTGGCGGCTCGAGGACGAGGCGGAGCGCCTGGAGCGGGAGGCGTCGCTCGGCCAGGTCGAGTGGATGCAGGTCCTCCGCTCGGCGCTGAACGAGGCGCCGGATCTCCGCGAGGCGCACGAGGCGCTGGCCGACCACTACGCCGAGGAGCTCGTCCAGGCCGAGGAGGCGCGGGATCCGCGGGGCGCGGCGCGCGCCGAGGCGCTCCTCCGGCAGCACGACCGCGGGCGCCACGCGGTGCTGCTCGCCGGCGACGGGGCGCTCACGCTGGCGACCGCGCCGGCGGGGGCGCAGGTCTCCCTCCACCGCTACGTCGAGCGCGACCGGAGGCTCGTGCCCGAGCTCGCGCGCGAGCTCGGCCCGACGCCCCTGCTCGATGTGGCGCTCCCGCGCGGCAGCTACCTCCTCACGCTGCGCGCGCCGGGGTACCACGACGCGTGGTATCCCGTGCTCATCGAGCGCGGGCGGCGCTGGGACGGCGTCCGGCCAGGCGGGGAGGGGGCCCACCCGGTGCGCCTGCTTCGCCTCGGCGAGCTCGGCGAGGACGATCTCTACGTGCCGGCCGGCTGGTTCCTCGCCGGGGGCGATCCGGACGCGGGGGACAGCCTCCCGCGGACGCGGCTCTGGTGCGACGGCTTCATCGTCCGGAGGCACCCGGTCACGAACGCCGAGTACCTCGCCTTCCTCAACGCGCTCGTCGCGAGCGGGCGGGAAGCCGAGGCCCTCGAGTGCTGCCCGCGCCTCTCGCTCGGCCGCGCCGCCTCGGGATCGAGCCCGGACTCGCTCCGGTTCGAGCGGGGAGACGACGGCCGCTTCCGGCTCGGGTGCATCCAGACCGATGTCCAGGAGGAGCCGAGGATGCCCGTCGCGTTCGTCCACTGGCGGGCGGCGATGCGTTATGCCGCGTGGTACGCCGCCGGGACGGGCGCGCCGTGGCGCCTCCTGAACGAGCTCGAATGGGAGAAGGCGGCGCGGGGCGTCGACGGCCGGTGCATGCCCTGGGGTGATTTCCTGGAGCCGACCTGGGGTTGCATGCTGGGCAGCCACGAGGGCGTCGCCGGCCGGCGGCCCGTCGACGACTTCCCGCAGGACGAGAGCCCTTATGGCCTGCGCGGCGCGGCGGGCAACGTGCGCGACTGGTGCATCAACGCGTGGAAGCGCGAGGGGGCCCGGACCGAAGCGGGGATCGTGCTGCTCGATCCGGCCGACGACGGCGACGCGGATTTCCGCGCGGCGCGGGGCGGCGCGTGGTCGACGTCGCCGAACCTCTGCCGGGCGGCGGGGCGCTTCGCGGGCAAGCCCGGGGATCGCTTCGGGGGGATCGGGTTCCGGCTGGCGCGCCCGGCGCCGGGGTGAGCGGCTCCGCCGCCCAGCGCTTTAGGCCTGCCCGGGCGCGCCTGGGGCGGCGCCCCTGGGCGAGGCGTCAGGCGCGCTGGCCGCTCACGCGGGCCTCATCACGCCATGGTAGTAGTACCAGGTGTGCTGAGGGGCGATGTCGTGCGGGTCGCTCGAAGGCGTATCCCCCGCGAACACCTGCTTGAACTTCAGCTTGCTCGGGCGGTTCTGGAAGATGAGGCCGTCCTGGGGCGGCTCATCCATCTTGTACCAGATCGCGTTGCGCAGCTCGCCGGCGCTGCCGAGCTCCACGAGGAGGCCGATCCGGCGCCCGATAGGCTCGTCCGGATCGACGGCCCAGTAGAGCGCGCTGGCCGGAGAGGCCGGCTGGTAGGTGCCCTGAGTCCACTGCTGCTCCGACGCCTCCTGGCTCGTCGAGAGGACGCTGCCCCCGGCGAGCCACTCCCGGAACTCCTCGGCGTACTTCGACGTCCCCCGGTCGCTCGTGAACCCGGACGAGACCAGGGTGATCGCCGTCGACTTGAAGGGGGCGAGCCTCGACCAGTACTCGGTCTTCGCGGTGTACCCGCCTGGGGGCGTCAAGCCCGCCACGGCCACTTGGAGGAGCGAGTCCCCGGTGATCGTCTCGAAGAAGCGGAGCTTCGAGTCGATGGGAATCTGCGTTTTGTACGGCGGATCCGTCCCTTTGGGCAAGATGTCTCCCCTCGTGACACCCAGCTCGCCCGTGCTCAATCCAATGCTCATGGCTTGATGAACTCCTCGTCTCGTGTGTGGAACCTTGGAATGTTGGCCGACTTGTCCGGCGCGAGCGCGACCTCCGGCGGGGCGGACCTCGCCGGGCGCGCGCTCGCGCCGGGGGTTCACAGGAGACCCACGGTGATGGGCTGGAAGAAGACCTGGACGCCGGTCCTGGTCCCCGCCTCGTTGCCCTTCGTGTCGCCGACATAGTCGAGCAGCGAGACCAGGCTGCCCGTCGAGAACGAGAAGAGGTCGTGGGCGTGGTTCGTGTCGAGGTACTCGTGCTCGAAGTACGTGGGGCTGAGGATCTCGGCGATGTCGCTGGGCGCGGTGTAGAGGTGGAACCAGCCGGTCCCCTCGGCGCGCGTCCAGTCGCTCTTCGTCTCGATGGCGTCGATATGGACGGACGCCCAGACCTCGTTGCCATTGAAGACGTGGAGCTCCACTTCCAGAGAGGTGCGCGGCCCGTGCCCGCCGAAGTCGGCGTCGCCGCCGACGCGCGGCGGGACGTAGAACGGCGTCTCCGAATGAAACGTCACCGCCGAGGAGAGGGCGATCGCGTCGCTGTCCGTCACTTCTGCGGCGTCGTCGACGCCCGCGCCGGGCGCCGCCAGATAACGATGGTCCTGAACGGGACGGCGCTTGATGGCCCACCAGGGCTCCTTGGAGGGAATGGCCTTGTCACATTTCTCCGGAGGACATTCGAACCGCGCTGAGCTCAGCGTCGCCTGGTCTGAGTGCGCGACCATGTCCTCGGGGACGAGGTCTTCCGCGGATGACTCTCCATCGGACGAC
Source organism: Sorangium sp. KYC3313 (assembly GCF_052075895.1). NCBI lineage: Bacteria > Pseudomonadati > Myxococcota > Polyangiales > Polyangiaceae > Sorangium > Sorangium sp. KYC3313. The sequence continues at coordinate 11,774,266 of NZ_CP197255.1, read as the reverse complement.
GCCGCGCAACCAGCGAGCAACGAGACGGACAACGCGGCGAACAATGCACGCATCATGATAGAGCTCCCTTCGGGGGTTGCCTGCGCGCTCTCCTGCCGAGATAGCGGCGCTGCGCGCGGCGATTGGCCTTTTAGCAGGCGTCATGCCACCGCGAGGACACGGGGATCCGCGCAGGATCCGAGGAGCCCTCGCGTTCCGGCGCCGCAGGTCGGGTCACCCTCGCTCGACTTGAGCAAGACCTGCGCGAGCGGCGCTTGCGCGAGCGTCGCGCGGGCGCGCACGCGACGACAGCCCCGGAGCACCGACCGCCCCCGTCCCTGGATGGGGCGTTCTCGCTGAAAATATTCAATTTTGCTGTAATGTTCGACGTGCTGGAATGGCGCTCGGCGGGTGAGCTCTGCATTGCCGGGGCGAGACGAGGTGTGATACAGGTAGCCCATGAAGGTTGGGGGAACTCATCTCATCACAGTTGCTGCGCTTCTCGCCTGTGGGTGCGCTTCCTCTTCGCCGCCTTCGCCTTCGACGCCGGAGAGTCGGGGGGGTGGTGCCTCAGGGGTGGCCGTCGCTGAGCCCGCGGCCCCGGCTGGCGGAGCCGCCGCGGCGAGCCCTGCCGGTCCCCGAAGCCGTCGCTATCCTGTAGAAGAGCTGCGCAGGGTGGCTCGCGTCGCGTCCGCGCGCTGCAAGAAGGCAAATGCGCCCTCGGACTCGACGTGCCTCCTCACCGAGGCCACACCATTCCTCAAATATCGGCCCGAGGACCCGGATTGCCGTTACGTGTCGGGGACCGCGCTGTCCGTCGCCGAGTGCTCCGATTTCGAGGAGGGCTGCCAGACCGTCGACGCGAAGGATCTCGACCACCAGATCGCGGCCCTGCAGAACGCCGGCAAGGACTGCAATCGCGAGCCGACCGACCTCGAGCGGGCAGAGCTTCTGAAGCTCCTCGGCGCGAAGTGAGGCGCTGTCCAGCAGAGCGCTAGGGGCGCGCCGCCTCGCGCTCGATCAGGGGTCGGAGCCGCACTCGAGGCAACGCGTCAGGATATCGCACCAGTTGGGGGTGCTCTGGGGATCCTGACAATACCTGTCGGCCCTCTCGCACGTGCCGGCCCCGGGGCATACGACGAGCTCCTGAGAGCTCTCCACGATCGTCTCCTGATCCGGCTCGACCTCGGCATCCTCTGTCGATGTCGCGACGCATGCGGCGGTGAACGACGCGAAGAGGGAGACGGTGAGCGCGAGAAGAAGGTTCTTCATGGCAATATCCTTTCGTTCTTGACGCCGGGACATCGAGCCCGGCTCTCGTCGGCCCACACAGCAGCGCGCGTGCCACCGGAACCACAGGCAATCGCGCGGGATATCCGAGGTCAGTCGGGCCCTCTTGGCGCCACTTGAGCGAAGCTCGCTCAATTCGCGTGGTCGCCGCCCAACCGGCCTGGACGTCGGAGCGCTCTGGCCGACAACAGCCGCCGCGTCAGCGCGTGGCCTTGCCCTTGCGCGGCCGCGGGATGCCGTAGGCGCTCAGCCGGGCCACGAAGGTGCGGCGGGGCATGCCGAGGAGCGCCGCTGCCTGCGTCTGGTTCCCGGCGCACTGCTCCAGCGCGTCGACGATCCGCCGCCGCTCGATCGCGTCGAGCTCGCTCCGTAAGCCGCCCGCGACGTCGGCCGTAGGGAGAGCGACGGCCGGCAGAGCGACCTCGGCAGGCGCCGCCGCGGGGCGCGTCTCGGCAGGCGCCGCCGCGGGGCGCGTCTCGGAGGGCGGTAGCGCCGCGGCGGCGTCGAGCAGGAGGTGCTCCGGGAGCAGCGTGTCCCCGCCGGAGAGCACGACCGCGCGCTCGATGACGTTGCGCAGCTCGCGGATGTTGCCGGGCCAGCGGTGCGCCTCCAGCGCGGCGAGCGTCTCGGGGGCGAACGCCGGCGCCGGGCGCCCGACGGCGCTCGCGGTCCGGTCGGCGATCGCGCGCGCGAGCGGCGCGATCTCGGCGATGCGCGCCCGGAGCGGCGGGATCGTCAGCGCGATGCCGTTCAGCCGGAAGAACAGATCCTCCCGGAAAGCGCCCCGCTTCACCTCGGCGGCCAGATCGCGGTTCGTCGCCGAGAGGAAGCGCACGTCGATGGGCCGCGGGCTCAGCCCCCCGACGCGCATCACCTTCCGCTCCTCGAGCACGCGCAGGAGCTTCACCTGGATGCTGGGCGGCAGCTCGCCCACCTCGTCGAGCAGCACCGTGCCCTTCTCGGCCGTCTCCAGGAGGCCCGGCTTCGCCTGGACCGCGCTCGTGAACGCGCCCCGCTCGTGGCCGAACAGCTCGCTCTCGAGGAGCGTCTCCGAGAGCGCTGCGCAGTTGAGCCGCACGAAGGGCCCCTGCGCGCGCGGCGAGCGCCGGTGGATGTGCTCGGCCAGCACCTCCTTGCCGGCGCCCGTCTCGCCGAGCAGGAGCACGGTGATCGGCGCGCCGGCCACGCGCTCGGCCAGCGCGTAGAGCCGCTCCATGACCGGGTCGAGCACGATGGGCTGGCCCTGCCCCTGGCCCGGCGCCGCGCTCGCGGCGCCCTCGCGCGGCAGGATCACGATCAGCGTCGAGCCGAGGTTCACCGCGTCTCCGACCGAGAGCTCCATCGTCTTGCCCTGCTCGGGCTGGAGCTCGAGGAGCTTGGTCGTCGGCCCGGCGCTGCGCTCGCGGCGGAGGCGGGTCCCGTTCGCGCTCCCGAGATCCTCGATCGCGATGGGCGGGCCGAGGTGGATGATCGCGTGCCGGCGCGAGACGGAGCTGTCGTCGATCGGGACGTCGTTCTCCGGCGACCGGCCGAGCGACACCCGGCCCTCGGCAGGCAGCGGGTGCCGCGTCACGCGGCCCCCGGCGAACACCGCGAGCTCCAGGGCGCCCTGTACATCGTTCCGGGTGGACTTCGCGGCGGCCACGGTTCTCTCCCTGTTCACTCCGCCTGGTTCTACCTCGTCGCGCCGCCCCCGTCTGCTCACGTCTCGAGCCACGCGCGCGCGAGCGCCAGCGTGCGTACGTGCGCGTCGATGTCCTCCAGAAAACTCCGCCGGTAGGCGGGATCCGCGATCTTGTCGGCGCGGGCGAGCAGCTCGGCGCGCGCCTCGCGGAGGACCTCACGGGCCGCCTCGACCTCGCCGCTCTCGTGGAGCGCTTCGGCCAGCAGCGCGGGGACCACCTCCTGCCGGAGCACGAAGAGACACGCGGTCGACCGCTCCAGGGCGAACGCCTCGCGGGCCAGCGCGGCGGCCTCCGCCGCCCGCCCCTGCCGGAGCCGGATCTCGGCGAGCAGCGAGAGGCGCACGGACTGAAAGCAGGGCACCAGCCTGGCGGCATCCCCGACGGCGCGCACCTCCTCCTCCGCCCCGGCGAGATCCCCTCGCACCAGGCGGCATTCCGAGAGGAGCAGGCGCGCCTGCGTCGTGTAAGAGAACCCGCTGGAGGCCGAGGCTCTGCGGAGCATCGTGCCGGCCTGCTCCTGCGCTTCCGTGACCCGCCGCTGCTCCAGCAGCCCCATGATCCGGAACGAGAGCGCCGTCAGCGCGAGGTAGGCCGGCGCGTGCTCCACCGCGAGCAACGCGTCGAAGGCCTGCTCGGCGAGCTCGAAAGCGCCGAGGCTCAGCTCGTTCTGGGCCGCATACAGCCGCACCATCATGACGTGGAAGCGATCGCCGAGGGCCTCGATGTGCTCCTGCGCGGTGCGGCACCGCTGGAGCGCTTCCCATGCATCTCGCTCGGCGTGGGCGCACCACCACGCCCGCACCATGTCGATCGCGGCCCAGGCGATGTGATCATCCCCCGCGATCGGCGCGGCGTCCTGCTCGATCCTGTGCAGGTAGCGCCGGGCCAGGTCGGGCATCCCCTCCCAGAGCACGGCGTGGAAGGTGATGGGGGTCCAGGTGACCAGCACCCGCCGGGGATCGACGGGGAGATCCGCGGGGGGCGCGCGCTGGAGCAGGTCGCGGGCGGCCTGCCGGTCACCCGCGTAGACCGCGCCGAGGAGCGCGATCGCCAGGGCGTTCCCGTGGTGCTCGCTGCCTGGCGACAAGCTCGCCAGCGCAGCGAGCGCGTGCGCGAAGGACTGCGCCAGGTCGTCGAGGTGGAACAGCAGCTCCGACAGCAGGATATGGAGCTCGGCCAGCACCTCCCCCGCGGGCTCGCAGGCGATACCCCGCCGGGCGCGCGCGAGCACCGCCGGCACATCGGCCGCGAGCCGCGCCTTAACGGCCGCCTGCAGGTAGAACTCCGCCGCCCGCGCCGTCTCCCCGCCGCGCTCGAAATGCTCGGCCAGCACCATCGGATCCTGCTCGCCCGCCTGGCGGAGCCATTCCCCCGCGAGCCTGTGCCCGAGGCGCCTGTCGCGATCGGTGAGCATCGCATAGGCGCCCTCCCGCACGAGCGCGTGACGGAACGCGATCGTCTCCTGGCCCGCGAAGCACGGCGTCGGGCGGCGCTCGAGGATCTCGCGCTCGAAGAGCTCGGCCCAGGCCTCCTCCTCCCGCGCGCCGGGCGTCGGGGCGCCCGAGAGCGCACGCACGCCCTCGGTCCAGCACACCTCGCCGAAGACGCTCGCGGCCCGGAGCAGCCGCCGCTCCTCCGATCCCAGCGTCGCGAGCCGCGCCTCCACCATCCCGAGCACGGTCTCCGGCAACGCGCCGGCCCGCCCCTCGGCGACCGCCCGGATCAGCTCCTCGAGGTAGAACGCGTTCCCGTCGGCCTGCGCCACGATGGCGGCGACGGTCTGCGCCTCGATCGCCTCGCCGAGCGCGCTCTGGACGAGGTGCTCGGCGGCCCGGGCGGGCAGCGGGCGCAGCTGGATCTCCGAGCGCCCCCGCTCCATCCAGAGCCGGGGGAAGAGGTCGTGGACCTCGGGCCGCGCGAAGGCGATGACCACGAACGGCCGATCGCAGAGCTCGCGCAGCGCCCGATCGAAGATCCGCACCGAAGGCGCGTCCCCCCAGTGCAGATCCTCCAGCACCACCAGCATGGGCTGCGCGTCCGTCACCGCGCGGGCGTGATCGATGTACGCCTGCTCGACGCGCTCCGCCATGAGCGCCGGGCTCTGACGCGCCGCTCGCAGGAGCGGCCGGTCATCGTCCGGGAACGGCGCGCCGATCAGCTCTCCGAGGAACGCCGCCACCCGTGAGCGATCGGCCTCGGCGAGGAGGCGGCACGCGGCTCGCTCGAGCTTCTCGCGGCCCGCCGGGGCGGCCTCGCCCGCCGCGATCCCGAGCGCGTTGCGCAGCGCCCCGGCCAGCATCGCGAACGCCGAGCCCGCGCCGATGGAGTCGCCGCGGCTCACGCCGAGGTCCAGCGCGGGGTAGCGCCGCTTCAGCAGCTCCAGGAGCTCGTGGCGCAGGCGCGACTTGCCCATCCCCGCCGCCGCCGTCACCAGCGCCACCGCGGCCTGCCGATCCTCGAAGCTCCCCTCGACGGTCTGGAGGAGGCCGCGCAGCTCGCGGTCGCGGCCCACGTAGGGGCTCGGCCTGCCGAGCAGCTTGCGCGCCGCCTCGCCGACCTCGCGCTCCGCCAGCAGCCAGAGCGCTCCCCCTTGCTCCAGCACGTCGAAGCGCATGTCGAGCAACGCCATCGTGATCGCGTCGATCTGGACGCCCTCGTGGCGCTCCTCGCGCCCGTCCGCGCGGCCGGCCCGCGAGGGCGCCTCGAACAGCGAGGCCGCCCGCTCCAGCACCTCGCCGAGCGGTATGCGCCCCGTGTCCTCGGCCCGGCCCGTCACCAGCGCGACGTTCCACGCGCCCGTCGGCAGGGTCGCGTGGATCCGCAGCGCGCAGCGGGCCGCGAGCGAGGCCACGTCGGTCGCGCTGCCCGCGCCGGTCACCGTCGCCACCACCGTCCCGTCGCAGAGCTGCTCCACCCGCGCGCCCAGCGGGGCCGCGACGCACCGCACCTGCGCGAGCGCGTCGAGGGACACCGCGCTGAGCGGCACGGTCTCCTGCAAGGGGCTCGGCCGCTCGCGGACCGGCTGGATCGCCACGATCGAGATCAGCCGCTTCTCGTCCCCGGTGATCGGCGCGACGCTCCGATCCGCCGGGGTCGCGCCGCCGCTCGCGTCCCTGATCCCGTCGAGGAGCTGCGCCACGGCGGCGCCCTCGCCCGGCCGCGCGGCCGGCTCCTTGGCCAGCATCCGCGCCACCAGGTGATCGAGCTCCGCGGGCATCTCGGGCCGCAGCTCCCGCAGGCGCGGCGGCTCCTCCATCAGCAGCTTGGCGAGCAGCGCCATCACGTGCTGCCCGTGGAACGCCGGCAGCCCGGTCAGGCACTCGAACAGCACGCAGCCGAGCGAGAAGACGTCGGCGCGCGCGTCGAGCCGCGCGTGGTCCCCCCGCGCCTGCTCCGGCGCCATGTACCCGGGCGTGCCGAGCACGTTGCCCGTCTGCGTCAGCCGCGTCGCCGCCGCGTGCAGGCGCGCGATCCCGAAATCGAGCACCTTCACGCGCTCGATCGAGCCATCCACGAGGAACAGGTTGCTCGGCTTGACGTCGCGGTGGACGATCCCGCGCGCGTGCGCCGTCCCGAGCGCTCCGGCCGCGGCGCGCACGACGGCGAGCGCCTCCTCGAGGCGTAGCGCTCCGCGCAGAAGGCGCTCCGAGAGCGTCTCCCCCGCGAGCCACTCCATCACGAGGTACGGCTGGCCCGACGGCGTCGTCCCGTGGGTCACGTAGCGCACGATGTGCGGGTGCTCGAGGCCCGAGAGCACGTGCGCCTCGTGGACGAAGCGCGCCGCCGAGTGCGCGTCGGCCTCGCGCAGCAGCTTGAGCGCCACGGTCGCGCCGCTCGCCCGGTCGCGGGCCCGGTAGACCGTCCCCATCCCTCCGGCGCCGGCCAGCGCGTTCACCTCGAAGCGGCCGTCGATCACGCTGTCCGGGAGCATCGAGGAGGAGCTTGCCTCCTCGCTCGCCGCCGCCGCAAGGGCGGCGACCCGATCCACGTCGGGCCAGCGAGCCTCCGGTCCGGGGCGGCTCGATTGCGGGTGATGAGGCCGATATGGTACGTCTCGCGTGATGATGACTGGGGGGTCCTTGCTCGTCCTCGCCGGCGCGTGCGCGCTCCTCGCGAGCGCGTGCTCCGGAGCGCCGCAGCCCGCCGCGGGCCCGCGGACCGCCGGCGCCGCGAGCGCCGAGCCCGCCCGCCCCCGGGTCCCCATGTATCCGGCGGCCGAGCTGGACCGGATGGCGCGCATCGCCGCCTCCCGCTGCAAGAAGGCGAACACGCCGTCGGACGCGGCGTGTCTCCTCACGAACGCCTCCACCTTCCTGAGGTACCCACCCGGGGATCCCGATTGCCGCTATGTCGCGGGGACCGCGCTCTCGGTCGCCGAGTGCTCCGAGTTCGAGGAAGGATGCCTGAGCGTGGATCCCCAGGATCTCGTCCGGCAGCTCGATGTCCTGCAGAGCGCCGGGAAGGACTGCCAGCGCGAGCCGACCGACGCCGAGCGCGCCGAGGTGCTGCGGCGCGCCGGCGCGAAGTGATGCGCTGGCCCGAGGCGAGGGCGCCAGCCTGAAGCGCTCTGATTCAGCGTGGGAATGTCCCGCGCGCGCCGCCTTCGCTGGATCGCCCGGCTGCGATCCGCGGGACCCGGCCGTGGACGCGCGCGTCGCGCCGACGGTGGGCGCGTAGGCGTCGATCGCGGCACGCGCTGTCGATCCGGCGGGCTACTCGGCCGCGTGATAGCAGACGTCGAGCTTGGGCCTGCGCGCGATGTCGGGATACTCGCTCGCGCGGAAGTCGGTCCTGTTGTTCGCGTCGACCAGCGCGACGCCGTGGTTCGGCTGCGCGCCATCGACCCAGCCCTGCACGAGGGACGTCAGATCGGCGGTGATGAACGCGTCGGTCTGCGCCAGCGTGGTGAGGGAGGCCTCGACCGCCGGGCTGGTTCCGCTGAACCCGCCGCCATGGAGCGTCGATTCCTCCCAGGCGCCGTTCACGCGGTGCACCGTCACGACGCTGCCCGCGGGCTTCCAGGCATAGGACAGCGATAGCGTCGCCGAGGTCACGCTGGAGCCCTCCGGGATGAACGACAGATCGTAGGCGAGGACCGCCGTCGCCGGCTGGACCGCGCTCGCGCTGGTGATGAGGTAGGGATACGCGCCGTACGCCCAGCCCGTCGTGGGGCCCTCGACGAAGGTGTCCTGCACGGCGCCGAACGCGCCGCGACGAACGCTGACGCACTCGAGGTCGCAGGCGTTGCCGAGGCCGTCGCCGTCCGAGTCGCCTTGAGCGGCGTTGGGCTCGGCCGGGCAGTTGTCGCTCGCGTCGGGGACGCCGTCGCCATCCATGTCCGGCGCGGGCGTGACGCGGAAGCGCGCGACGCCGGGGTCGTGGTCGCTGGCCTGGTCGGCGAACTCCGCATTGACATGGACGACGTCGAAGCCCACGAGCTTCGGCCCGGCCAGGTTGGCGCTGACCAGCACGTGGTCGAGCGACTGGCCATTGCCGTCGAACACGTACGTGTAGCGCTCCTCCGGCGGGAGCGTCTCGATGAGCGTCGTCAGCCCGGCGTCCTTGAGGATCCCGAGCGGCGCCGAGAACTGGAAGTCGTTCAGGTCGCCCAGGACCACGACGTTGGCGGAAGGATCGCTGTCGAGGATCTGCCGCACGAAGCCGGCCACCACGGTGGCCTGCTGTCGCCGCTGGGCCTCGCTCGAGAGGGTCGGGGGCTGGAAGCGCCCGTAGAGCGGCTCGTCGCCGCCCTTGGAGTTCCAGTGGTTGGCCACCACGAACAGCGGCTGGCCGTTCCAGCGGAACTCGCCTGCCAGCGGCTTGCGGCTGCTGGCGAAGGCCGGATTGCCCGGGTCGATGCGGCCGGGGCTGTAGCGCAGCGACACGCCGCCCGCGCCGCCGATCACCTCGTTCGGCGTCAGGGCGCCGGCGCCCGGGCGATCGACGAACTCGAGCCCGCGGTCGGTCCGGAACAGGAAGCCCACGCGGATGTTGCCGCCGGGCTCCCCGCCGTCCGTGCCGTCGGTCGGATCGATGCTGCGGAATTGATAGGTGCTGGGCCCGCCCGGCACGGCCGCGATCGCGGCGATGAGCCGCGCGAACGTGGTCGAGGCGTCCACCACTCCATTGTTGGTCGGGCCGCTGTTGTCCTGGACCTCTTCGAGCGCGACGAGGTCGGGGCTGCCGAGGTTCTCGACGAGGATCCGCGCGAGGCGATCGAACTTGTCCTGCGGGTCGCCCGGATCGAGGTTCTCGACGTTGAACGCGGCCACGTCGAGGTCGTCGGCGGTCCGCGGTCCGAGCGACGTGACCTCGCGCGAGAGCGTCGAGGTCGCCGCGGGGAGCGCCTCGTCGACCGGCAGGAGCTTGTAGTTGGCGAAGTTGTAGTCGACCGTGCCCACGATGGGCCCGGCGAACGTGGCGCCGACGTCCAGCGCGGGCGCCGAGGCGCGCAGCGGGACCTGGAGCAGGATCCGCTCCGGGTTGAAGTCGCCGGGGCTGATGACGACGGCCCCGCGCGCGCTGCGCAGGCCGGCCGCGTCGCCCGTGGCCGCGTCGCGGTCGCCCGGGACCAGCGCGATCTCCGCGGTCCCGGAACTCGGGAACTCGCGGGTGGGGCCCACGACGGCCGGGGCGTTGACGCTCACCCGCATGCCCTCGAGGCTCTCCCAGAAATCGATGCCGTCGGCCTCGGGGTCGAAGCCGTTCGCGGCCTCGACGCTGCCGCCGGCGTCGTCCTCGATGATCTGCGTCGGGGGGCGGCGCGCGCCGGGCGCGAAGCCGATCGAGACAGGGGCCGGCAGCGCATGGCCGCTCGAGAGGACGGCGATCTGCGGGCGGGCGAGCTCGGTGACCGTCAGGTTGTGGTACGCGCTGCCGCGGGAGGGCGTGCACGGGTCCGCGCAGCCGGCGCGGTACTCCGTGACCTCGCCGGTGAGCTCGACAAGGTCGCCGACCCTCACCGACGGCGCGGCGCCGGTGAAGACGAGCAGCCCCTCGGAGGTGGCCGGATCGCCGTCCGGCGCCGGCGACTCCACGGTGAAGCCGTTGCTGCGCAGGGTCGCCACGAGGCCTGTCGTCTTCACGACCGCGCCCGAATGGGGCGACAGGTGCGCGCGCCCCTGGATGTCGTGGATCGCGAGCGCCTGCGCCGCCTGCGCCGTGGTGAACGAGACCGACACGTCGGCGGGCAGGGGGTCGATCGTCCCGTTGCTCCCCGGGTCCTGCTCCTGCACGCCGCTCGCCCGCACGACGAGGAGGCACGCGGCGCTCGGGGGGAGCGGCTCGGCCGGCGTGAGCGTGAAGGCGAGGGGGCCGCCGCTGACCGCGATCGGGCGCGCGCCGCCCTCGCAGGAGAGCTCGAAGGCCTCCGCGACGGCCACCGCCTCGCTGAACGTCACGCTCAGGCGCGCGGTCGGGTCGGCGCCCGTCGCGCCGTCTCTGGGCGCCGTCGAGGTCACCACCGGCGGGGTGTCGCCGCCGCATTCGAGCGCGGCGGTCGAGGTGTTGCGGGGGGTAGGGGTCCCGGTCGAGAGGTCGTCGATGTTGCTGCCCGTGTCCTGGCAGCCAGCGCCCTGCCGGAGCGACGCCGTCGCGTTGGCGGTCGCCGGCGCCGGCGCGGCGCCCTCGAAGTAGCTCGCCCCGCCGAAGCCGACCAGATCCTCGATCAGCGCTTCCTGGGCCGCCGAGCAGGGCGCGGTGCCGCCGTTGCAGCCGAGGCCCGTGGCCTGCCGGACGAGGACGACCTTGCCGGCCGTGCCGCTCATGTTGATGGGGGTCGCATCGACGAGGTCGGCCGCGGGGAGCGGCGCGCCGCTGCCCGAGCCCCCGGCCTCCTGCACGAGGAAGTACTGGCCGGGCTGCAGGGTGATCGCGGGCAGCTCCGTGAGCTGCGCCGTCGTGGCCCCGAGGGCGCCCGTGCCGCTGGCGCTCGCGTACTGGATGGACCACCCCGCGAGCGACACCGGGCTGTTCGACCGATTGAACAGCTCGACGAAGTCGTGCGTGTAGACGGCCCCCGCGTTGCCCCCGCCGCCGTACACCTGGCTGATGACCACGCGCCCGCTCGGGAGGGAGGCGGCGAGCTCGGCGGTCCCGAGATCGCCGGGCTGCTCGGCGGTCCCGAGCTCACCGGGCTCCGGCGAGCCGCCGCAGCCCCAGACGGTCGCGAGCGCCATGGCCGCCGTCCATCGAACGCGGTCACGCCGAAGAAGAGAATACCCCGCGCGCGAGAGGGCGCGCGGGAACAAGGATGACTTTAGCACGATGACACCTGTTGGCCTTCGATGACGATTGCAAGGAATGGCCGAAGCAGACAGCAGCGGCCCCTTTCACGCTACGCCGGAACGCGCATTGTGAATGTCACGTCTCCATGAAATCGCAACTGGCCAGTCCGGCCGACCCCCGGAGCCCGGGATGCTGCGCGAGGAGATGTTTCGATTCGAGGATAAGTTTGTCGGGGAATCGCAACAGAGACGACACGTCATCGTGCGGTTCGCCGTCGCGTTCGCCGAGGTTGGGACGGCGGCGGTGGCGCCGTCGACCCGGCCGAGTGGCTCCTGTGTCCTCGTGTCGCGTGGAGTGCTCCCAGAGCTGACCCCTGCCCACCCCATGGCGCATTCGTTGTGCTCCAGCGCGCCCCCTCGTCTGTCTCCGTCCTGCTTGCCGCGAGGGTGTGATACGTCCTGAGCTGAACAGGAGTGTCCTCAATGCGCATCGCGATCATCTCGACCTATACGCACCCGAGCCGTCTGCTCCGCAAGGAGCGCTCGATCATGCAATCGTCCGTGCCCGAGCTGCTCGCGGCCCTGTGCCCGCCCGACGCCGAGATCGAGCTCTACAACGAGAAGGAAACGGACATCCCGCTCGATCGCCACTGGGACCTGGTGTTCTTCTCGTACCTGCACGCCTATTACGAGCACACCAAGGTCCTCTCCACGCTGTTCCGGCGGCAAGGCATGACCACCGTGGCCGGCGGGCGGCACGCGAGCCATTTCCGCGCGGACGCGCTGCAGTACTTCGACGCCGTGGTCGCGGAGGACCCGGAGGCCAACCTCCCGGCCCTCATCGCCGACTTCCAGCGGGGCGAGCTCCAGCCCGTCTATGCGCTCCCGCCGGTGCCCCCGGAGCAGATCCCCACCTACCGCTATGACCTTGTCGATTACCGGAACAACCTCGTCCGGCTGCCGGGCATCGAGGCGTCGCGCGGCTGCCCGTTCTCCTGCAACTTCTGCGTCTTGACCGGGCACGAACAGTATCGCTATCGCCCCATCGACCACGTGATCCGGGACATCCGCGACCGGATGATCTTCAACCAGCGCATTCCCGGGGTGACCAACAACGTGTTCAGCTTCCTCGACAACAACCTGGGGGGCTCGCCCCGCTACCTGCGCGAGCTCTGCGAGGCGCTGATGCCCCTCAAGAAGATCTGGGGCTGCGCGCTCACGTTCAACGTGCTGCGCGACCCGGAGCTCGTCCGCCTCATGGGGCGGGCAGGGTGCCGCTACGTCTACACCGGGCTCGAGTCGCTGAACCCCGAGTCGATCAGCTCGATGAACAAGGGCCAGAACAAGCTGAGCGAGGTCCGGGAGGTCATCCAGCGGGCCTTCGCGAGCGGGATCGTCCTCTCCTTCGGGCTCCTGGTGGGCGCGGACGGGGACACCAACGACTACCTCGAGCGGGTGCCCGAGTACCTCCACGACCTCGGCGATCACTGCCCGACCTTCCTGGGGATCGTCTGCCCGTACCCGGAGACGCCCTTCTTCGCGCAGGTGGCGGCCGAGGGCCGGCTCCTTCCCGGGGTGATCAGCCGGGACCTCGATGGATACACCCTCTGCCACCGCCCGCCACGGCTGCACCCCTCGGAGGTGATCGACCATTTCCAGCGCCTGAGCCGCGCGCTGGGGAGCCTCCACAACGTGGGCCGCCACGTGTGGAATCGGCTGATGACGAGCGATCTGCCCCGTTACAAGGCGTGCGTCGTCATGTCGGCGCCCGAGGTGATGAGCCTGCGCGCGCCGCTCGCCAACGGATCACGCAGCTATATCGCGGGGCGCGATCCGATCGAGGCCTGGGACACGGAGAAGATGCGGGAGCTCGGCCTCGAGCCGCAGCGCATCGAGGCGTCGTCCTGCAGAGCCGATCCGCGCGGCCTCGCGCGGATCCGGCCCCGCCGGGCGGGCCGCTCCAGCGCGGCCGCGTGAGGCCACGGGAGATCCACCATGAAGGGCCGCACACGCCTCGTCGCGATCGCCTACTTCGCCCTGGTGCACGCCGCCGCCGTCCTCGGGCTGTTCCTGCCGATCCGGGCGAGCTTCATCGCCCTCGCCGCGGCGCTGTACGCGTCGCTCCAGCTCTCCACCGTGGTCGGCCTGCACCGGCTGCTCTCGCACCGCGCGTTCCGCTGCCCGAAATGGGTCGAATACGCGCTCGTGTCGGTGGCGATGATCAGCGGCCAGGGCAGCCCCATCGCGTGGGTGGCGACCCACCGGCGGCACCACGCCCACACCGATCGCGAAGGCGACGTCCACTCGCCGCGCCGCGGCCTCTGGTACGCCCATCTCGGGTGGATCCTCGACGATGCCTCCACCGATCCACGCGATCCGGAGAAATACTGCCGCGATCTGGTCGGCGATCCCTACTACCGGTGGCTGCTCCGCTGGCGCTTCGCCCCGCAGATCGCGGCGTTGCTGCTCGCGGGGCTCGCCCTCGGCTGGGCCGCGGTGCCCTTCGTGTTCTTCGTGCCGTTCGTGTGCTGGATGCACGCGACCTACCTGGTGAACTCCGTCTGCCACGCGGCCCGCTTCGGCAGCCGCGCGTTCGATACCCGCGACGGGAGCCGCAACGTGGGCTGGGTGGCGGTCCTGACCTTCGGCGAGGGCTGGCACAACAACCACCACGCCTTCCCGCGCGCCGCCCGGCAAGCGATGGCGCCCGGGCAGCACGACCTCGCCTTCCTGTTCATCCGCGCGCTCGCGGCGGTCGGGCTCGCTTCGGACATCCAGCCGAGCCCGGCGGGCCGTGAGAGTACGCACCCCGCCGCGCCGTCGGGGCGCTAGCATGGTCGGCATGAGCGATCTCGGCCTCAACGACGCGAGCCCCGACGTTCGTGACGAGCCCGACGGCATCCTGCGGGTGGCGATCCACGGCGAGGTCACGGAAGACCGAGCGCGCGCTGTCCTCGGCGCGGTCCGGCGCGTGGCGGAGAGCGGCTGCGACGTCCTGGTGCTCGCCGACACGCGCCACACGGGCCCCCTCTCGGCGGCGGCGCGCAAGGTGGTGACGGAAGAAGTGCGGGCAGCGCGCATCGATGCTGTCGCGATCATCGGAGCGAGCTATTCCCTGCGCGTCGTCATGACCCTCCTCGCGAAGGGCGTGCAGATGCTCACGGGACGGCACTACCCGCAGCAGTTCTTCGACACGGAGGGCGAGGCGCGCGCATGGCTGCTCGCTCGGCGAGACGCGTTGCGGGCCGTGCGGCGCCCGGGTACCTGAGTGACCGCGCGTGCCCGTTCGGTGACGGTGCCGTGGCAGATCGCGTGATGCTGTCGTCAGGCCTGGGGCGGGTACTCGGCGAACCGCGGCAGGTCGTCCGTGATCGGGAACCAGCTCGCCTTGGAGTCGACGAAGATGTGGGCTGCGGGGCGGATGCCGGGATCGGTGTCGAGCGTGCCCGCGGGCACCACGGCGAAGCCGCGCTCGGGTGACTGGCGCGGGGCCGCGCCGCCGCAGCGCGCGCAGAACGCGACGGTGAAGAACCGCGCGTCGGGCACCTTGTAGCTCGCGATCAGCGCGTCACCGCGGACCCAGCCGCAGGTGGCGCAGAAGGAGCGACGGTCGCTCGCGCAGGACGGGCGGATGGCGTCCTCGCCGGCGAGCCAGCGAAAGCCGGGCAGCGGCGCGACAACGGCCGTGGTGAACGCCGTGCCGTTGAACTTGCGGCACATCGAGCAGTGACAGTTCAGCATGGTCTGGAACGGACCGTCGATCTCGAAGCGGACCGTTCCGCAAAGACATGCGCCCTTGGTCATGTTCGTATCTCCCGTGGTCGTGCGCGCTCCGTGTGCGCCGGAGCGATGACCTGGGCGTGCACGCTAGCATGGCGAGGTGTCCAGGCGCGCGTCGAGATTCGATTCAAAGGCGCCCTTCACCCACGGCGCGTCCAGCGGCTCAGACCCCCGACAGCACACCCACGATCGCCTCGCTGACACGCGATAGGTCGGCTGGCTCGATGACGTAAGGAGGCATGGTATAGACCAGCTTCCCGAAAGGCCGTAACCAGACGCCGCGCTCCACGAACGCCGGCTGCACGCGCGCCGTGTCGACGGGCTGCTTGAGCTCGACCACGCCGATGGCGCCGAGCACGCGCACGTCGGCCACCGCGTCGAGCGCGCGGCAAGGGGCGAGCTCGCGGCGGAGCTGCGCCTCGATGGCCGAGACGCGCGCGCGCCACGGCGAGCCGAGCAGGAGCCGGATGCTGGCCAGCGCGGCGCTGCAGGCGAGCGGATTGCCCATGTACGTCGGGCCGTGCATGAACACGCGCGGCTCGTTGCCGGCGATCGTCGCGGCCACGCGCTCCGTGCAGAGCGCGGCGGCCAGGGTCATCGTGCCGCCGGTGAGGGCCTTGCCGAGGCACATGATGTCCGGTGCGACGCCCGCATGGTGGCACGCGAACAGCTCCCCGGTGCGGCCGAAGTTGGTCGCGATCTCGTCGAAGATGAGCAGCACGCCGTGGCGGTCGCAGAGCGCGCGCAGCTCGCGCAGGTACTGCGGGTGGTAGAAGCGCATCCCGCCGGCGTTCTGCGCGATCGGCTCGAGGATCACGGCGGCCACCTCGTGCGCGTGCCGCTCGAGCAGCGCGGCCATGCTGCTCAGGGCGTCCGGCGACCAGGGCGCGTCGAACGCGGGCCCGGGCGCTTCCGCGAACAGGTGCTGCGCGAGCGCGCCGCGGAAGAGGTGGTGCATGCCATTGACGGGATCGGTGACCGCCATCGCGCCGAACGTGTCGCCGTGGTAGCCGGCGAGCGCGCTGATCAGGCGGCGCTTCTCGGGCTGCCCCTGCGCAATGAAGAACTGGAGAGCGAGCTTGATGGCCACCTCGACCGACACGGATCCGGAGTCGGCGAGGAAGACGCGCGTCAGCGGCTCGGGCGTGAGCGCCACCAGCGCCTCGCACAGCTCGACCGCGGGCGCGTGGGTGAGCCCCCCGAACATCACGTGGCTCATCCGCCCGAGCTGGGCGCTGATCGCCGCCGTCAGCGCCGGGTGCGCGTAGCCGTGGATGGCGGCCCACCAGGACGACATGCCGTCGATGAGCTCGCGGCCGTCGGTCAGGGTGAGGCGAACGCCCTCGGCGCGCTCGACCGCGAAGAGCGGCGCGCTCGAGATGGGCGCGGCGTAAGGGTGCATCACGCAGCGGCGGTCGCGCGCGACGAGATCGTCTCCGCCAGGCATGGCGCTCTCCGATGGCATGGCGACGCGTCTAGCCCAGAACGCCCATCGCCACCAGGCCCGCCGGGCGCGCTGGTGGTCGCCGCGCCTCCGCGCCCCGCGCCGTCCCGTCGGCGGGACGCGGCCCCGGCCCCCTCCGGACGATTCGTATCCGTACGGTAGACCCCATCCTCGCGAGGTCCGCGCCGTCGCCGTAGGTTGGCGGTGGCCCATCGCTCGCGGGATATGCTGGATATCGAATCCATTCTGTGCGTGCATGACGACATCGACGAAAGGGAGCTTACGACCGTGAGGTGGCCCGATCCGAGCAGCCGGATGCTAGCTTCACGAAGGCGCGTACAGCGCCGGCGGTCTCGTCCGCGCGGCCGATCAGGAGCAGCTCGGCGAAGACGTTCTTCGGCGCGACGAACGGACGATAGACGATGCGGGGAACCTTCACCTGAATCAGCGGTCTTGGAGCCAGCGCCACGCCCAGGCCTGCGCCGGCCAACGACAGCATGCTCAAGGTGGTGTCGGCGCGGTGGACCCGGCGCGGCTCGCGTCCTAGCACGAGAATCAATCTCTTCAGCTCGTCGCCACCGGCCTCTTCCGATGGGAACATGATGAGCGGCTCTCCGGCGAGCATCTTCGGCGTCACGCGCCTGTGCGCCGCGAGCGTGTGCTCCTCTGCCATCGCGACCACCAGCGGCCAAGCGCCGATCGGTTGGACGCTCAACCGCGGATCTACCTTGAGCGCGAACGCCGGGCAGTAGCCGACGTCAACCTCGCCGGTCAACACGGCTTCCGTCTGCCTCGAAGGTGGCATCTCGCGCAGCTCGATCTCCGCGGCAGGATGGGCTTTGCGGAACGCTCGCAGGTGGTCCGTCATCTTGCCAGTGAGAATCGCGTTGCCCGCGTAACCGATGCGAACTTTGCCGATGTCGCCGCGCAGCGATTGCTGGACGATCGCCTTGGCCCGCTCCGCCTGCGCGACCGCCCGCTGCGCCTCGACGACCAGCAATGCGCCGGCTTCGGTCAGCTCCACGCGCCGACTCGTCCGCACGAACAGCGCGCCGCCGATCTCGTTTTCGAGCGCCCGAATCTGCATGCTCAGCGCCGGCTGAACGATGTGCAGTCGCTGCGCGGCGCGGCCAAAATGGCGTTCCTCGGCGACGGCCAGGAAATAGCGAAGGTGTCGTAGGTCCACGACATTTGACCGTACCATGGATCAATCAGAAGATCCAATCGATCGATTGGATCAATATATTTTTATTTTTGTGAATGAGCGGCTATGTCTCGTCTACGTCGCCGAGACGACACGGGCCCCGCGGGAGAGCCTGGCGCAGCAATTCTCGATACTGTCCCGGCCAGCGCCGCGGCCGCGTTCCGCCGCTACGATGAATTTCGGCGCAAGGTGGCCGCGCTGATGAGGGAAGCGGGCTATTCAACCAGCGAGAGTCAGGAGCCTATCACCATGAACCGAAGTACCCTGGGAAGAGTCGTTCTCACGTTCGTTCTGGCGAGCGGCGCCATCGTCGCTGTCGGCGTGGACTGGAATAAAACCCACCTGTTCAACCCTGCATGGCATGAGCATGCGCGCTTTCATGACGCCCTCATGCTGCTCATCCTGTGTGGCGTGACGATCGTCGGATTGTGGATGATGTGGCGGCGGTCCATGGAGCCGCAGGTCGGGTTCAACGTGGCGGCCTGGATCGTCGTCATCATCTGGACGCCCTTCTTCTACATTACGTGGCTCATCCCGGGGACCAGCCTGCTCGCGGGACCCGACGTGCCGCTCCCGGTCGTCGCGGGCGTCCCGCTCTACCCGAACGTGCTCATCGCAGGTACCGAGCTCTTGCTCGCGGCGCTCGCCTACAAGCTCTTCCACAGCGATCCTGCATCGACGGCAGCGCGCGTGGCGAACGCCTGACGAGGAGAGGCGCCTCATGAAATCCACGATCCAAAAGACGATGGGATGGGCTTCATGTCCCGGCGCGCGCGCCCTGCTCGTCGCCACGCTCGTCTCGTGGCCCTCCGTGAGCTGGGCGCACCCGGGCGGGGCCGATGCGGGATTTCTGAAGGGCCTCTTCCATCCGGTGTTCGGCGCGGACCACCTGCTCGCGATGGTGAGCGTCGGTGTCGTCAGCTCGCAGCTCGGCGGAAAGCACCTCCTCCGGATCCCCGCCACGTTCGTCGCCGCGATGCTGGTCGGCGGCCTCCTGGGAATGGCGCAATGGCCCATGCCCCTGGGCGAGCTTTGCATCGCGGCGTCGGTCGCGGCGCTCGGTCTCGGCATCGTCACCACGACCCGTGGCTCCTCACCGTTCCTGCTCTCCGGATGCGTGGCGATGTTCGGTGTCTTTCATGGACATGCCCACGGCCTGGAGATGCCTCATGCGGTCAGCCCGGCGCTGTATGCCATGGGCTTTCTGCTGAGCACGACCGTGCTTCATCTCTGCGGTCTCGTCCTCGGCGAGCTCGCCGCCGGTCGAGAGTCCCTGTCGCGGGGGCTGCGCTATGCCGGCGCCGCCGTGATGGGGACGGGGATGGTCCTTCTGGTGCGCGGGGCCGGCATCTGACTGGAAGCGGCTCGCCGCGACGGATTGACGGCGCGCGACTCCGCGTCGCCGACGTGCGCCGGCGTCTCTCCGAGCAAGGCGTCGAGCTCCTTCTCTCCCTCGACGGAGCAGAGCCCGGAGGTGCTCTTGAAATCATCGAGGGCGACTGCGGAATTGCCGCCAGGGACACGGCGCCGGATGACGGGGACAGGGGTCGTCTCCTCAGGGACTCTGAAGCCGCCTCCAAGGACACGAGGGGAAGGCCGAGGGGCACCCCGGCGCGCCTTGGCCTGTCCCTGGCGGTTCCCACGGCACGCCGAGCGTGCGTGTGGGGGGATCCCACAGGGATCGTGGCCGACGCCTCCGTGGAGCTCAGGCCCGAGGGCGACGCCGCGGGGGCGCCATGCCCGCCGCGCCGTTCCGGGTCTCGGCCGAGCCGGCGCGCGGCGCGGCCTCGGCCGCCTCGCCGCGAGCCTCAGCCACGCCGCCGCGGGCCCCAGGCACGCCGCCGCGGGCCTCGGCCGCCCCGCCTCGCGCCTCGCGGGACCCCGCGTCGTCCCGGCGGACCTGGACCTTGCGGCCCTTCAGCCGCGTGGCGCGCAGCGCCTCGATGACGGCGTCGGCCGCGTCGGCCGGGACCTCCACCGTGGAGAAGCCGTCGGCGATCTCGATGGCGCCGATGTCGCGGGAGCTCAGCGACGCCTCGTTCGCGATGGCGCCGACCAGATCGGCCGGCCGGATGCCCGCGTTGCGCCCCGCGCTGACGTACAGCCGGGCGACGTTGCCGTCGGTCTCCCGCGCTTCCCGCCCCTCGCGCCGCGGCCGCGCCTGCGCCTCGCCCGGGCGCCCTCGCGGCCCCGCGGGCCCGCGCGGCGCGCGGTCGTCGCGGGCGCGATCCGGCCCGCGCGGAGGCGGCCGGAACGACGGGATCTCCGCCTCGTCCTCCTCCCGGTCCCCCTCCGTCGCGTCGTGGGCGAGCTTCACCGCCGCCGCCGCGATGTCCATCACGTCGAACTCGTCGGCGAGCCCCTCGACCACGACCCGGAAGCGCTCGGCGCCGCCCTCGATCAGCGCCTCCCGCAGCGAGGCGCGCGTCAGCTCCAGGCGCCGCGCGCGCAGGTCGGCCACGGTCGGGAGGGTGGCGGCCTCGATGCGCTGCCCGGTGAGCCGCTCGACGTTGCGGATCAGGTAGTGCTCGCGCGGCTCGACCAGCGTGATCGCCGCGCCCTCGCGGCCGGCGCGCCCCGTGCGGCCGATGCGGTGGACGTACACCTCGGGGGAGCAGGGGACGTCGTAGTTGATGACGTGCGAGACATGCTCGATGTCGAGCCCCCGCGCCGCCACGTCGGTGGCGACGAGCAGCTCGGCCGTGCCGGCGCGGAAGCGGGCCATCACGCGATCGCGGTGCTCCTGCGAGAACCCGCCGTGGAGCGCCTGGGCATCGTAGCCGCGGGCGCGCAGCGCCTCGGTCAGCTCGTCGACCTCGTTGCGGGTGCGGCAGAAGAGGATGGCCGACGACGGGTCCTCCATGTCGAGCACCCGGGTCAGCGCGGCGGACTTGTGCGCCCGCGGCACGATGTACGCCGTCTGGCGGACGCGGGGGAGCTCGCCGGGGGCCGCCTTCTCGCCCGCGATCTTGACCCGCACCGGCTCGCGCAGGTGCCGGCCGGCGATCGCGGCGATCCGCGGGGGCAGCGTCGCGGAGAAGAGCACGGTCTGCCGCGCGGCCGGCGTGGCCGAGAGGATCTCCTCCAGCGCCTCGGCGAAGCCCATGTCGAGCATCTCGTCGGCCTCGTCGAGCACGACGGTGCGGATGCCGTCGAGCGCGAGCGTGCCGCGCCCGATGTGGTCGAGCGTCCGGCCCGGCGTGGCCACGACGACGTGGACCCCGCGGCGGAGCGCGCGCAGCTGCTGGCCGAAGGGCTGGCCGCCGTACACGGACAGCACCTGCACGCCGAGCCGGCGGCCGTAGCGGTGCATCGCCTCGGCCACCTGCATCGCCAGCTCGCGGGTCGGCACGAGGACGAGCGCCTGGGGGGGGCCGGGCGGCTCGCCGCCGATCTGGAGGCGCTGGAGCAGCGGCAGCGCGAACGCGGCCGTCTTCCCGGTCCCGGTGGCGGCCTGCCCCAGCAGGTCGCGCCCGGTCAGGAGGTGCGGGATCGCCTCGCGCTGGATCGGCGTGGGCTCCTCGTAACCGAGCTCGGCGAGCACGGCGAGGAGAGCAGGTGCGATGCCGAGCGCGGCGAAGCTGGCGGACGAGGGGGTCGTCTCCACAGGGGTTCCCCATGTCATGGTCGCGCGCCAGCGCCGCTGCAACCCGACATTCAGCGCGGGGCGCGGCGCGCGCGGCAGGCGAGCCCCGCTGCCCCGCTCAGCCGAGCTTCGCGGCGAGGGCACGGTACCGCTCCGGCAGGCGCGCGGCGTCCAGCCGGCCGAGGAGCGCGCGCGCGGCCTCCTGCGCGCGGGGGCTGCCCTCGGGCGCGCGGCTCACCGCCTCGAGGTAGAGCTCGAGCGCGCGCCTGCGCTCCGCGAGCGCCTGCGCGGCCCGGCCCCGGAGCTCGAGGATCTCGGCCTGCTCGGCGCAGAGCGCCGCGTACGCGCCGATCTTCTCGTGGTCGCCGAGCAGGGTGGCCGCGCCCGCGGCGTCGAGCCGGTCGAGCATGTCCCGCATCGGCCCGAAGAGCCCGTCGGCGGTGGTGCGGACGAGCAGCTCCGCCTCGTCGAGCTCGCCGGCGCGCCGGAGCCCGGCGATCCGGCCGACGGCCTCGGCGAGCTGCTCGATCATGCGGAGGATGTAATCGCGCTGTCTGAGCGACATCGGGTCTTTCGTTCGAGTCTAGAGCGCCGAGCACGTTGATCGAGCGAGAAATGAGCCGCCGAGGCGCCAAGGACGCCAAGAACAGAACACTCTCTTATCGCGGCTCCGCGGCGCGCGCCGGCGGTGCCAGCCCTGCGCCACGGTGGCTCACGACGGGGGCCATCGAGGCCTACGGGCCACCACCTGTGCCGATATGTCGGCGCCCGGCGGCGGCGCTGCCTCGCCTCTCCGGCGCACGATCCTGCCGCCTTCATGGCTGGCTTTCCCGCCGAGCTCGCATGGTACGATCCGGTCATGCGCACTTCGCCAATGCTCGCGCTGCTCGCCGCCGCGTCGCTCGCGGCCTGCGTTCGTTCCCCTGCGCCCGCGGCGGCGCCCGATGCCTTCGCGCCGTCCGCCGCCGACGTCGGGCCCTGGTACACGTCGGCGCCCGATCTCACGGCGATCCCCCCGGGGCTCGAGGCGCCGGAGCAGCGGGCCGCGCGGCTGCAAGCCAGGGCGATCCTCGTGGATGGCCACAGCGGCGTGCCCTCGCTGCTCCTCGGCGGCTCGTTCGCTCAGGTGAGCTCGGACGACGAGCTGATGGCCGAGGAGGTCGCCAGGATCAAGGCGGCCGGCGTCACCGGCGCGTTCTTCCCGATCCAGGTCGGCGCGCCCGCGCCGCCTTCGTCCTCGCGGCTCGGCGGCAGCGCCGCGCGCCGCGCGCTCGATCTCATCGAGGCGACCCACCGGCAGATCGAGCGCCACCGCGAGACGCTGTTGCTCGTGCGCGACGCGAAAGACATGCGCCGCGCCGAGCGCGAAGGCAGGATCGCCGTGCTCATGGGCATCGAGGGCGGGCACGCCATCGAGAACTCCCTGCCCGCGCTGCGCTCGTTCTACCGCCTCGGCGTCCGCACCATGGCGCTCACGCACATGACCACGAACGACTGGGCGGGCTCCGCGGGAGGAGCGCTCGATCCCGGGTACGTCCGCGACCGCGGCCTCTCCCCCTTCGGCGAGGCCGTGGTCCGCGAGATGCAACGGATCGGCATGCTCGTCGACGTCTCGCATGCATCGGACAGCACGTTCCAGGGCGTCATGAAGGTGGCCAGGGCGCCGATCATCACCTCTTCCACGATGCCCGCCGCCGGCCACCGCCGCCGCAACCTCGACGATTACATGCTGCGCGGGATCGCGGAGAACGGCGGCCTCGTCATGGTGAACTCCTGGGCGCTCTTCCTGGACGAGGCGTATGCCGAGCAGTCGGCGCGCTTCGCGCAGAAGTACGGGGCGCACCTCAAGGAGCTCGGCGAGAGGTACCCGGGCGACACGAAGGCGCTCCGCGCGGAGATCGAGAAGCTCCGGACCCGGGAAGGGGAGAAGACGCCGCCGCTGTGGCGGATCGTCGACCATATCGACCACGTGGTGAAGATCGCGGGGATCGAGCATGTCGCCCTCGGCTCCGTCTTCGAGGGGAGCGAGGCGCTCAAGGAGGGGCTCGCAGGCAGCGCCGGGGCCCCGAACATCACGCTGGAGCTCATCCGTCGCGGCTACTCGGATGCGGACATCCTCCGCCTGCTGGGCGGGAACTTCGTGCGGGTCCTCGAGCAAGCCGAGGCCTACGCGGCCGCGACGGAGACGACGCTGTCCGGGGATGGCAGCACGCAGCAGCTCAGCGCGGCCGAGCTGGGTGATCCGGCGGGGCAGCCCCTGCTGCCGGCGCCCCCGCCGCCGGCGCCCCCGCCGTCGTGGGGGTCGATGTCGCGGGGGGTTGTCCCGCCGCCCTCGCCGTCGCCGCAACGACCGGTAGCGCAGCCCTCGAAGGCCGGAGCGCCGGAGTCTCCGTATTCGGAGCTCCGGCTGACGCGGTAGCCTCTCGCCGTCGACAGGCGGTCGCGCCGGGTTTCCCGCTCGCCCTCGCGAAGGAGCGCGGGGCCTTCGCGCACGATTACCTGGTCGCCTCGGCGTCCTCGTCTGTGCCGCTCGACTGAGCTGCGCGGAGATCAGGAGAAGACGCTGACAAATCCCTCGCTATTGGCATTTCTGGCGCGGCCGCCCGGGATGTGGGAGATGGGCCTGGCCCGCGGGGGCCGCGACGCATCCGATGAGCATGGCCCATTACGTCTCGGTCTTCCTCGTCTCGCTGTCGGCGATCTTCTTCGTCGTGGATCCGCTCGGCATCGTGCCGCTGTTCCTGACGATGACCGCGGGCGACCCGCCGGAGAAGGTGCGGCGCACGGCGCGGCGGGCGTGCGCCGTCGCCGGCGGGCTCATGCTGTTCTTCGCCCTCTTCGGCGGCGTCGTCTTCAAGGTCTTCGGCGTCTCGCTGGCCGCGTTCCGCGTCGCGGGCGGGCTGCTCTTGCTCGTCACGGCGCTCGACATGCTGCGCGCCCGCTCCTCGGCGACGCGCACCACCCCGTCCGAGGAGCAGGAGGGCATCACGAAGGAGGACGTGGCCCTCGTGCCCCTGGCCATGCCGCTCCTCGCCGGGCCGGGCGCCCTCGCCACGGTGATGGTGCTGATGGCGCGCGAGGGCAACGACCCCGTGGCCATGGGGCTTGTGCTCGCCGGCGTCGCCATCACCTTCGTGGCCTCCTACTTCGTGCTGCGCGGCGCGGGGCTCGTACAGCGGGCGCTCAAGGCGTCCGGCATGGCCGTGCTCGAGCGCGTCATGGGCCTCATCCTGGCCGCCATCGCCGTGCAGTTCATGGCCGACGGGGTGAAGGAGCTCTGGCACGGGTGACGCGCGTCCGGCGTCGCCCGGCGCGTCGCCCGGCGCGTCAGTTGAGCTGGCCCGCCCGCTGCGGCGCCTGCTTCATGCAGAGGACGAGCGCGTCGCGGAGCCGCGCGAAGGTGGATACCCCCGACATGTCCACGCCGTCCACGAGGAGGCCGCGCGCCACGTCGGGCCGCATGCCCACGATGATCCCTTTCGCCCCGAGGAGCTCCACCGCGTGGACCAGCGACAGAAGGATGTTCCCGAGCGAGGCGTCGATGGAGTCGACGCCGGTCAGATCGATGAGCACCACCCTGCAATGGGTGTTCGACACCGCGCCGAGGAGCCCCTGCATCATCTGATCCGCCCGGCACCGATCGACCGCGCCGAGCACCGGCATCATCAGCACGCCCTCCCAGACCTGGATGATCGGCGTCGACAGCGCGCGGATCGTCGCCTGCTGCTCCGCGTTGAGGGCCCTCGTGCGCGAGAGCTCCTGGGCGAGGTCGTCAAGCCGCCTCAGGTTGCTCGCCGCGACCGCCTGGGCGATCTGGACGAGCTCCTCCCGCTCCCTCAGCGCATCCCCGAGCACCCCCAGCGCCTCCGCGATCACGCCGAGATCGTCGCCAGGGTCCGATCCCTCGGCGAGCGCTGCGTCCGCGTCTCCCTCCTTGAGCTGCTCGATGTAGCGTAGGATCGCCTGCGCCCGCTCACCCGGCACGACGCCCCCGGAGCATCTCGCTCTTGAGCTGCTCATAGACGGTCTCCGAGAACCAGCTCGTGAAGCAGCGCGTGCGGACGAACTGGCCGTCCCGCTTGAAGACGTTGGAGTTGATCCGCACGTGCTTCATGCTGCCGTCCTTGGCGCGGAGGCGGGCCGGGTAGGAGGCCAGCTCGCCGGTGCCCGCGAGCGAGCAGAGGATCTGGTCTATCACGTCCTTGTCGATGTGGAAGTCGGTGACGTGTCGATCGATGTACTTCTCGCGCGTATAACCGAGGAGCTCGAGCTCGAGCTTGTTCGCCCACAGGATCTTGCCGTTCGCGTCCACCAGGTGGACGCCCAGCGAAGCGTTGTCCAGGACGTCATGCCAGTCTTCCACGCGGTCCTTCGTCCCCATCGCCAATCTCCCCCGGTCATGCTTCGACCTTGACTTGTCCGGCCCGACGACGCCTGAGGTGCGGTGTCCGCGAAGGCGCTGCCTGCCCGCAGCTGCTCAGGTTACAGGAGAACGGGGAGCTGGACGAGGGGTGTTGTCGCCGTGGTGGGGTCGAGCACATCGGGAGAGCGTGAATGGCGAGTCGTCGTGGAGCTCGCTTGTCGGCTGGACGCGGCGGGCTCGGCGGCTCGACGTCGCTACGCGGCCGGGCCGCCGCGGCGCGCGCTGGGCTCTCCACGGAAGACGTGCGCGTGGGCGCGCGCGAGGTCGCCGAAGGCGCGGGGCGCGCGGCCTGTCACGCGCTGAACGACGTCGGTGACGCGGTCCTCGGCCCCGTCGCGGATGGCGAGATCGAGGCTCACAAGGAACGCGGCGTAGGGCGATGGGATACCCGCCCGGACGAGGTACGCCCGAGCGTCCTCCTCGCCGGCGCGGACGTGGCGTATCGCCCGGCCGGCGATGCGGGACACGATGGCCGCCACGTCATCGTAGCTGAGCGCCTCCGGGCCGGTGATGACGTGACATGTGTTGTGCGGCGCGCCGTCGAGGAGCGCGCGCGCGGCGACCTCCGCGATATCGCCGGCGTCGACGAAGCCGACGCGGCCGCCGCCCGTCGCGGTCGTGAGCTCGCCTCGCCCGGCGATCGCCGCCGCGTGCGGGTGGCGCGGGTCGATGAAGTTCTGCATGAACCACGACGGTCGGAGGACGGTCCACTCCGGAGCGCGCTCGCGGAGCGCGCGGTGGACGAGGCCGAGCCCGGGGCTCCCCTCCGCCACGGGCGACGCGCTGAGCAGGACGAGGCGGCGAGCCCCGCTCGCGAGCGCGCGCTCGACGAAGGGCAGCATGAGCGCCGAGGGATCCTCGACCATCGCGGGCGCCACGAGGTACACGCAATCGGCGCCGCGGAGCGCGCCCTCGTGCGTCGCGGCGTCGGCCCAGTCGAAGCGGGCGTGCTCCACGCCGTCGCGAGCGGCGGGCGCCGCGCGGCTCGCGGTGCGGACGCGCGCGCCGGCGGCCGCGAGCCGCGCGGCGACGGCTCGCCCGGTGGTGCCCGTCCCGCCGGTGATCAGGACGAGCGGCCCATCGCTCCCTGCGCGCGTTCTCATGACGCCTCCTCGCGATGGGCGTCGAGCTCGCCGCCGAAGGCCTCGAGGACGGGCGCTGGATTCCAGTACTCGCGGTAGCGCACGACTCGACCGTTCCTCGTCGCGACGATCATCACATAGTCCTGCTCGTAGCGTTTGGCGGCGTCGAGCGGACGGGAATGCGGCAGGGGGTGCGTCATGGGATGTCCTTTCCTTTCGTGTCGACGAGGCCAGCGTAGGGGCGCCGCGATTGCCGCGCGTCCAGCTCCACGATCCGCGCGTCCACGGCCCGCGGCCGGCGCCGCCCGCGCGGCGGGCCGCGCGCGCCGGCGTGGCGCGGCCCGCCGGGTGTTGTAGAGTCGATCGCGCCATGTCCGCCGCCTTCGACGAGCTGGCCCGGAGCGTCGTGCTCCGCGAGGCCGAGGTGAGGCGCTTCGCGCTCGGCGAGCGCTGGGGCAAGCGGCAGCCGGCGCAGCGCGCCTCCGCCCGGGTGTATGCGGCGCTCGGCGGCGGCGGGTGGATCGACGTCGCGCGCCGGCGGCTCGCGCTCGGCGCGGGAGAGCTCGTGTTCTTGCCGCGCGCCGAGGAGCACGCCATCCGCGATCGGCCGACGACCTCGCTCGCGCACCCGGAGGCCCTCTGCCGCGGGATGCGCGCCGTGGCCGACGACGCCCTGGCCACGGAGGCCCCGCCGGAGACGCGCCTCGTCGTCGTCGACCTGCATGTCGACGCGGCGGGCGCCCCGTGGGTCGCCCTGCTGCCGCCGGCGGTGCACGTCGCGGGCGCGACGCCGGGGCTCGCGCGCTGGCTCAACGACACGCTCGCGCTGCTCGCCGGCCCGCCGGCCCTGTCGGCGGCGCTGCGCCGCTCGGTCGGCGAGGCGTGGGCGCACGCGCTCTTCGCGAGCGCGCTGCGCGACCCCGCGGCGTCGCTGCCGCGGCGGGACGCGCTCCGGGACGAGCCGATCGCGGCCGCGCTCGCGCGGGTGCGCGCCTCGCCCGAGCGCGCGTGGGAGCTCGGGGACCTCGCGCGAGCGGCCGGGCTCTCGCGATCCGCGTTCGCGGCGCGCGCGACGGCGCTCCTCGGCGAGCCGCTCGGCCATCACGTGCGCCGGCTGCGCCTCGAGCGCGCCGCGGTCCTGCTCGGCGAGACGACGCTCCCGGTGAAGCTCGTCGCCGCCCGCGTCGGCTACGACAGCGAGCCCGCGTTCGGGCGCGCCTTCGCGCGCGCCCACGGCGTGAGCCCCCTCGGCTACCGGCAGGCGAGGCGGCGAGAGCACGACGGTGCGCACACCGTCAGACGCGTAGGTTGACGGGAGGGAAGCGCTGCTCTGCGGCGCAGCCGGTATCACGTCCACCCGGATCTGAGCACCAGCGCCCACGCGCCGTCGCGCTGTGCGCGGCTTTCGGCGCAGCGTGCCCAGCTGATGGCGTATCCTCCTGCGGATGCGGCAAGGCGCGAGGATAGGTGTCCTGCTCGTCGCGATGGCGGCGTGCGGCGGCGACGGCGATGATGCGGAGTCCACCGCTGGCGCCGGAGGCGCCACGCCGGGCGCGAGCGGCGCCGGAGGCTCCACGTCGGGCGCGGGCGCCGCCGGTGGCTCCTCGCCTGGCGCGGGGGGCTCCACGCCGGGCGTCCCGGCCTACGGTCGTTTCGGCCAGCCCACGACCACCTTCACGCTGCCGGAGCCGGCCCCGAGGGAGGGTGAGCTCCCCGAGATCGCCTATCCCGATCTCGCCGGGTCGTTCCCGGAGGTCGACTGGAGCGCGCTCGATCGGCTCTACATTCCGGCTGGCCGCTACCGGAGCATCCTGCTCGGCGGCCTGCCCGAGCGGAGCGCGGAGCGCCCGCTCGTGATCACGAACCTCGGCGGACAGGTCAAGGTCGGGGGCGACGCCGCCAACTACGTGTTCGTGATCAAGGGCGGAAAGGGCTGGATCCTGACGGGCCGGCACGACCCTGTCTCGAAGACCGGAGACGAGGGGTTCCGGGGGCACGCCGAGGGCGCGTTCGCCCATGGCCAGGGGACGTACGGCATCTTCATCGACGACGCGTTCAGCAAAGAGGGCCTCTCGGGGCTGGCCATCGGCGGAGGAGCGTCGGAGTTCGAGCTGGACACCCTCGAGGTCGCGCGCGCCGAGTTCGCCGGCATCATCGCCAAGACCGACGACGACGGGCAGGCCACGATGCGCAACGTGAAGATCCACGACCTCTACGTGCACGACGTCGGCTCGGAGGGGATCTACTTCGGCAGCACCCAGGCGCAGCCGCAGCATGCGTTCGAGCGCCTCGAGGTGTACGATAACCGGTTCCTGCGCACCGGCACCGAGGCGCTGCAGGTCGGGCAGCTCGGCTCGGACTGCGAGATCCACCACAACGTCATCGGGCCGGGCGCGGTCCGGTGGCGGTCGGCGTTCGACCATTACCAGGATGGCAACGTGCAGCTCGGCCAGCGCTACGGCAGCTCGAGCTTCCACCACAACCTCGTGATCGGGACGGGCGACCTCTTCGTCGAGCTGTTCCCGACGCGCGTGGACGGCGATCCGCGCTCGCCCCCGGACACGGTCTCGTTCACGGACAACTACTTCGCCGACACGTCGCTGAGCGGGGTGTACACGCACGCTGTGGACACCGGCGCCACGATACGCTTCGAGCGCAACGTCTTCCTCGGGTTCCACTTCAACTATGGCGAGGTCTACCCCGACGCGGACGAGCCGGTGCAGGTCTTCGCGGTGGGCAGCAACGCGCCGAACCCGCACATCCTGAAGGGCAACCGGGTGGACGGGCCCTATCCGTTCATCAAGTGGCTCTTCGACAGCGTGCAGGCCGAGGACAATCCGACGGTCGCGGTCGAGCGGGTCCGCTTCCGAGACTTCATGGGGGGCGGCCTCGACGAGGACTACCGGCGCCTGGAGTGGTGGACCGACCGCGCGACGCTCAGCCCGGACGAGCGCGCCGTGACGTACCCCAAGGGAGCCTACGTCCTCCACCGGGGCGCGCTCTACGAGGCGCTCGCGGAGAGCCAGGGCAAGCAGCCCGATCAGCACCCCGACGTGTGGCGCGCGCTGCCGGCCCCTGCGGACGACGTCCGTTTGAGCGTCGACTCGCCGCACCAGGGGCTCGGCGTCCGCTGGCCGCCGCCTTGAAAGCCCAACAACCTCCCCGTCTCCCCGCCTCCCTGTTCAATGTTTCTTTGCTGAGATACCAATAGATGAGCGGATTTGTCCGGAGCTGTTCGCCATGAAGCTCTTCTACGCTTCCACATCCCCCTTTGCCCGCAAGGTGCGGGTCGCCGCCCACGAGCTGCAGCTGGGAGACCGGATCGATCTTGTGCTGGTCAATCCCTGGTCGGACGCGGCGCTGCGGTCGCTGAACCCGCTGGCCAAGGTCCCGACGCTGGTGCTGGAGGACGGGCAGGTGCTCTTCGAGTCGGCGCTCCTCTGCGAATACCTGGATCACCTCGGGGCCGGCGGGCTGTATCCAGCGCCGGGAGAGGCGCGGTGGAGCGCCTTGCTCCGGCAGGGCATCGCGGATGGTGTCAGCGCTGCTGCCGGGCGCCTCTTCGCCGACGAGCATCGCCCATCCGACGAGCGATCGAGCAGCGTCATGCAGCGCCAGGCGGCTGCCATCGAGGCCGGCCTCGACAGGCTGGAGCGCGACGCCGGTACGCTGTCGGGAGCGCTCGCGGACATCGGC
This sequence comes from Sorangium sp. KYC3313, assembly GCF_052075895.1. Lineage (NCBI taxonomy): Bacteria > Pseudomonadati > Myxococcota > Polyangiales > Polyangiaceae > Sorangium > Sorangium sp. KYC3313. Next base: position 11,743,872 of record NZ_CP197255.1, on the reverse strand, counting down.
GCGATCTCGGTCGCCTGCGCGCTCGGCTACCTCGACTTCCGCTGGCCGGATCGGGCGTGGCGCAGCGGCCGGAGCGGCCTTTCGCGCTGGTTCGACGTCGTCGGCCAGCGCCCGTCCATGACCGCCACGCAGCACCGCTCGCCGTGATCTCCTGAAGTGAGGCCCCCAGGCGGCGCTCGCCGCCCCTGCGGGGTCGACGCTCGTCATCTCCCGCCCGCATCCCGCCCCCGCCCGAGCCCGGCCGTGGCTCGACGGTGACGCTTGAATGAGCGGCGGCCGTCCCGCGCGCTTCCGGTTCGATGACTGTCGAAACAGATTGACGGCGCCCCCGCGCCGCCTAGATTCACTTTGATGACCATCGAACCAGATCCCCCGGCGCGCGAGCTGGGCGTCGAGGCGCGCATCGGCGTGCTCAAGGCGCTCGCCGACGCGTCGCGGCTCCAGGTGGTGAACGCCCTGATCGAGCGGCCGCACTGCGCCGAGGAGCTGGCCGAGCGGCTGGGTCGCGCGCCTTCCACGGTCTCTTTCCACCTCCGGAAGCTCGACGAGGCCGGGCTGGTGACCAAGCGCAAGACCCAGTACTACCTGGTCTATGCGCTGCGCGACGATCTGCTCCGCCTCACGCTGAAGGAGCTCGTCTCGCTGCCCTCCGCCGCCGGCGGCGCTGCGCGGCGGCGCGCGGAGCGAGCCCGGAGCCAGGTGATGCGCGCCTTCTTCCGCGGGGGCGTGCTCGTCCAGATGCCGAAGCAATGGCGCAAGCGGCGCATCGTGCTCGAGCAGTTCCTGGGCAAGTTCCAGGCGGGCCGGCGCTATCGCGAGCAGGAGGTGAACGAGATCATCCAGACCATGTATCCCGACCATTGCACGATCCGGCGCATGCTCGTCGACGAGGGATACATGACGCGCGACGGCCTGCACTACGAGCTGATCGCGGAACAGACCAGGACACCCGATGCGAAGGACACGACGCCCGGGTCAGGGACGAAGAAGGCGAGAGCGAGCACGATGGAAACGCGCAAGGAGATGAAGCGGAAGTACCTCGAGACCCCGAAACAGGCGGGCATCTTCCAGGTCAAGAACACGGTGAACGGCAAGGTCCTGCTCGGCAGCAGCACGAACCTCCATGGGCCGCTCAACAAGCACCGTTTCATGCTGTCCATCGGCGGGCACCAGAACCAGGCTCTCCAGCGGGACTGGCAGCAGCACGGCGCCGACGCCTTCACGTTCGAGGTGCTCGAGGTCGTGCAGGAGAAGGACGAGCCCGGGTTCTCCGTGGCGGATGAGCTCACCCTGCTCGAGCAGATCTGGCTGGAGAGGCTCTCGCCCCTCGCGCCGCGCGGCTACAACACGGATACGCGGCTCCGCGAGTGAGGCGACGTCGCGGCGCGAGAGGGCGCCGTCCCCCGAGGCCGCCTCGTTCGCCCGTATGACCGCAGGGGCGGCTCAAGGCCGGCGGCGCCTGGGCCGCGCTCGTATCCCGGTGGCAAAAGCCGTGGATTTCATCCACCATGGCGGTGCATGCGGCCAGCCGGCATATGGAAGAAATCTTCAGATGTCGCCGAGCCTTCGCTCGATGGTGGTGCCCTGGACGCGAGCGCCGAGGCGTGCCTCGCCGGGGGCGGCGAGATGGGCGCCCTGATGCGCTCGATCGACTGGGCGAAGACGAAGCTCGGCCCTGTCGCGACATGGCCGATAAGCCTCAAGACCGTGGTCGGCCTCGTGCTCGGCAATCGGTTTCCCATGATCATGTTGGTCGGGCCGGAGCTTCTGCAGATCTACAACGATGCCTATCGACCCATCCTGGGAATGAAGCACCCTGCGTCGGTGGGCGCCCCGGCGGCCGAGGTCTGGGCCGAGGTCTGGGACGTCGTCGGCCCGATGGCGCAGGGCGTGCTCGACGGGGGGCCCGCGACGTGGAGCGAGCACCTCCTGCTCCCGGTGCAGAGGCGAGGCTTCGTCGAGGAGACGTACTTCACGCTCTCCTTCAGCCCGATACCCGGCGACGCCGAGCCGGTCGTCGGCGTCCTCATCACGGTGAAGGAGACCACGGAGCAAGTGCTCGACGCGCGCCAGCTCCGCATGCTGCGCGATCTCGCGACGCGCTCCGCCCAGGCGAAGTCTGCCGAGGAGGCGTGCTGCACAGCCGCGGAGATCTTCGCGGCGAACGACGCCGACCTGCCGTTCTCGCTGCTCTACCTCCTGGACGGCGACCCGGGCGACGCGCGCCTCGTCGGCGCGAGCGGGCTCGACGGATACGAGGGAGCGGCGAAGCCGGCGCGCGTCTCCCTCCAGGATCGAGGCGACGAGGCCTCGGCCTGGCCGCTCGCGGAGGCGGCGCGCGCCGCTGGCGAGCTCCTCGTTTGCGATCTCGCGGCCCGCTTCGGCGCCCTGCCCGTCGGCCGCTGGGGCAGCGCGCCGGAGCAGGCGATCGTCCTGCCCCTCTCGCGGCCGGGCCAACCTCGTCCGTATGGCTTCCTCGTCGGCGGCGTCAGCCCGCATCGCCTGCTCGATGAGCCGTATCGCGGGCTGTTTCGGCTGATCTCCGATCAGGTGGTGACCGCCATCGCGAACGCGCGGGCCTACGAGGAAGAGCGCAGGCGCGCCGAGGAGCTCGCCGCGATCGACAGCGCGAAGACGCTGTTCTTCAGCAACGTGAGCCACGAGTTCCGGACGCCGCTGACGCTGATGCTCGGCCCCATGGAGGACGCGCTCGCGTCGCCGGAGCGCGCGCTCTGCGGCGAGCACCTTTCGCTCGCCCACCGCAACGCGCTGCGCCTGCTCAAGCTGGTCAACGCGCTGCTCGACTTCTCGCGCCTCGAGATGGGCCGCGCGCAGGCGTCCTACGATCCAACGGACCTCGCTGGCCTCACCGTCGATCTCGCGAGCGCGTTCCGCTCCGCGATCGAGCGAGCCGGGCTCGCGTTCAAGGTGGACTGCCCGAAGCTCCCGGAGCCGGTCTTCGTCGACCGGGACATGTGGGAGAAGATCGTGCTGAACCTGCTGTCCAACGCCCTGAAGTTCACGTTCGACGGCGAGATCCTCCTGTTGCTCCGCGCGCGCGGGGACCAGGTCGAGCTCGTGGTGCGCGATACGGGCACCGGCATACCCGAGCACGAGCTGCCGCACCTCTTCGAGCGCTTCCACCGCGTCCAGGGGGCACGCGCGCGCACGCATGAGGGCTCCGGGATCGGGCTCGCGCTTGTGCACGAGCTGGTGCGGCTGCACGGCGGCAGCATCCGGGCGGAGAGCCGCCTGGGCGAGGGGACGGCGTTCACGATCGCGATCCCGCGCGGGTCCGCGCACCTGCCGGCAGAGCGTATCCACGCCGAGAAGACGCTCTCGTCGACGGCGACCGGCGCCGCGCCCTACGTCGAGGAGGCGCTGCGGTGGCAGCTCGCCGCGGAGGCGCCCGCCCTGGCGCTCGCTTCGGCCGATCGTGTCGAGTCCGATCACCTCTCGGTGCCGCTCGACCCGAGCGCGCGCATCCTCCTCGCCGATGACAACGCCGACATGCGCATGTACGTGCGGCGCATCCTCGATACGCGGTGGACCGTCGAGGCCGTGAGCGACGGCGCGGCCGCGCTCGATGTCGCCCGGCGGTCACCGCCGGATCTCGTCATCGCCGACGTGATGATGCCGGGCCTCGACGGCTTTGGCTTGCTCCGGGCGCTGCGCGCCGATCCGGCGACGCGGTGCGTGCCGGTGATCATGCTCTCGGCGCGCGCGGGCGAGGAGTCTCGCGTCGAGGGGCTGGCGGCCGGCGCCGACGATTACCTCGTGAAGCCGTTCTCGGCGCGCGAGCTCATCGCGCGCGTCGCGACGCACCTCCAGCTCGGCGAGCACCGGCGGGCCGCGGAGCGGGAGCGCGGGAAGATGTTTGCGCTGTTCGAGCAGGCGCCTGTCGGGATCGCCGTCTACCGTGGCCCCGAGCACGTCATCGAGATGGCGAACCCACGCCTGGTGGCCATGGTGGGCCATCGCGACGTGATCGGACGCACGCTGGCGCAAGCCTTCCCGGAGATCGTCGGCTCCCCGCTCCTCGAGGTCTTTTCCCGGGTATTCGCGAGCGGCGAGCCGTTCGTCACGCACGACTACCGGTTCGACCTCGATCGCGGGGACGGCGTGCGCGAAGAACTGTACTGGAGCTTCAACATGCACCCGATGCGTGACCCGGGCGCTGCCCTCGCCCGGATCCTGGTCGTCGCGCTCGACGTCACCGAGTACGTGCGGGCGCGAAAGAAGCTCGAGGCGGCGGCGCGGGAGCGCGAGGAGCTGCTGCGCCGCGCGGAGGACGCGCGGCGCGACGCGGAGCGGGCGAACCGCGCGAAGGACGAGTTCCTGGCGATGCTCGGCCACGAGCTGCGGAACCCGCTCGCGCCGATCGTCACGGCGCTCCACCTGATGCGCCTCCGCGCCGGAGGGCACGCCGAGCGCGAGCGGCTCGTCATCGAGCGCCAGATCAAGCACCTGACGGCGCTCGTCGACGACCTGCTCGACGTCTCCCGCATCACGCGGGGCAAGGTCGAGCTGAAGAAGCAGCCGATCGAGATCGCGGAGGTCGTGGCCAAGGCGCTCGAGCTGGCGAGCCCGCTGCTCGATCAGCGCCGGCACCACCTCACGGTCGCGGTCCCCTCGAGCGGCCTCGCCGTGGAGGGCGACGTCACGAGGCTCGCCCAGGTGGTCTCGAACCTGCTCACGAACGCCGCGAAGTACACCGAGAGCGGCGGCGAGATCGCCGTCCGGGCCGGGCGCACGGAGGGCGAGGTCGTCCTCTCCGTGCGCGACAACGGCATCGGCATCGCCCCCGAGATGCTGCCGAGCGTCTTCGAGCGCTTCGTGCAGGAGCGCCAGGCGCTCGACCGCTCCCAGGGCGGCCTGGGCCTGGGCCTCGCCATCGTCCACAGCCTCATCGCGATGCACGGCGGCCGCGCGAGCGCGCACAGCGAGGGCCGCGGGCGCGGGAGCGAGTTCACCATCCGGCTGCCGGCCGCGGCGAACGTGCGCTCGCCCGAGGCCGCGCCGGCGCGCGGGATGTCCGGGGCGCGGGGGACTCGATCGCTCGTCGACCGGCGCCGCATCCTGCTCGTGGACGACAACCTCGATGCGGTCGAGCTCCTGGCCGAGTCGCTGGGCGCGATGGGGTACACGACGCGCGTCGCCTCCGACGGCCCGTCCGCGCTCCGGATCGCGGAAGAGTTCGCGCCCGACGTCGCGCTGCTCGACATCGGGCTGCCGGTGATGGACGGCTACGAGCTCGCGCGGCGCCTCCGCGAGCAGCCGGCGGGTGAGCGGGTTCGCCTGATCGCGATCACCGGTTACGGGCAGGAGGCGGATTTCCGGCGCTCCGAGGGGGCAGGCTTCGAGACGCACCTCGTCAAGCCCATCCAGATCGATCGATTGACGTCGCTCCTCGAGGAGCCACCGGCCCGCAGGCCCGAGTGATCCACGTCAGAGATCCTCGACGACGACACGACGTGACCGCGCCCGGAGCGCTGTGGCGACGCGCGCCGCGACGAGACCGAGGCAGCTTCCGACGGGGCCTCGCTACTGCTTGGGAATGCCCTGATCCATCGCCCGGGGCGGCGCGGTCCGACCTCTCTGTTCGCGGGAGCGCGGCGCTCCCGGGCGAGCGATGCTGCGGCGCCGGCGGGCAGCCGCCGCGCCGGCACGGAGGGGGGACCAGATGACGACGAAGCTACCCAGGCGGAGCGTGCTCGCAGGCCTGCTGGTGATGGGCGCCGCGGGCTGTGCGGGCTCGGGGGCGATGACGACCGCGAGCGCTCGCCGGAAAGCGCCGCCCGGTCCGTGGCAGGGCGTTCGGGACGAGTTCGCCCTGTCGCCGGCGTGGATCCACATGACGGCCTTCCTGCTCGCCTCGCACCCGCGGCCCGTCCGCGAGGCGATCGAGCGGCTGCGGAGGGAGCTCGACGAGAACCCGGTGGACGCGCTCCACGCGCACGGGGATCTGGCGCCGGTGCGGGAGGCGGCCGCGGCGTACATGGGCGCCGCGGCCGAGGAGATCGCGCTCACGGACAGCACCACGATGGGGCTCGCGTCGCTGTACCTCGGCCTGCCGCTCGAGGCCGGCGACGAGGTGCTCACGACGGAGCACGATCACTATTCCACGCACGAGTCGCTCCGGCTCGCCGCGGAGCGGACCGGCGCGGTGGTGCGGAAGATCGCGCTCTATGGGCGGAGCCGCGCCGCGACGGCGACGGAGATGGCGGGGGCGATCGAGGCGGCGCTCACCCCGGCCACGCGGGTCGTGGCGATCACGTGGGTGCACTCGAGCTCGGGCGTGAAGACGCCGGTGCGCGCCATCGCCGAGGTCGTCGCCAGGGCGAACCAGGGCCGGGCGCCGGCGAAGCGCGTCGTCTGCTGCGTGGACGGCGTGCACGGCCTCGGGGTCGAGGACGCCACGATGGCCGATCTCGGCTGCGACTTCTTCGCCGCGGGCTGTCACAAATGGATGTTCGGGCCGCGGGGCACCGGCGTGCTCTGGGGCAGGCGGGAGCTCTGGCCGATGCTGCGCCCCAGCATCCCGTCCTTCGGAAAGGCTGCATACGAAGCCTGGCTCCGGGAGCAGCCGCCGCCGCCCACGACCGCGGACATGATGTCTCCCGGAGGGTTCCACTCCTTCGAGCACCGGTGGGCGCTGCCCGCGGCGTTCGCGTTCCACCGGGGCATCGGCAAGGCCAGGGTCGCGGCGCGGATCCACGCCTTGAACCGGCAGTGCAAGGAAGGGCTCGCGGGGATGGGTCACGTCACCCTGCACACGCCGCTCGACGACGCGCTCTCTGCGGGGATCGTGTGCTTCGAGGTGGCGGGGATGACGCCGGAGGCCGTCGTGGGGAGGCTCCGCGAGAGGAGGATCATCGCGTCGACGTCGCCGTACGCGACCTCGTATGTCCGCGTCGCGCCGAGCCTGCTCAACTCCGAGGCGGACGTCGAGGCGGTGCTGCGCGCGATCCGCGCGCTCGCGTGAGGAGCGCGGTCCGGCGAACCCTCGCCGGATCTCGGGCGAGCGGGACGAGGGCGCCTATCGGGCGGCCTCCTCGATGCGCGCGATGTCGATCTTCTTCATCTGCATCATCGCCTGCATGACCCGCCCCGCCCTGGCCGGCTCCGGGTGCTGGATGAGCCGGATCAAGACGGACGGGACGATCTGCCAGGACACGCCGAACCTGTCCTTGAGCCACCCGCACTGGCTCTCGGCGCCGCCGTCGGCCGTGAGCTTGCTCCAGAGCTCGTCGACCTCCTCCTGCGTCTCGCAGGTGACGACGAGCGAGAACGTCTCGTTGAAACTCTGGTGGGCGCCGTTCAGGGCCATGAGCCGCTGGCCGTTCAGCTCGAACTCGGCCATCACGAGCGAGCCCTTGGGCCCCGGACCCGCGTCTCCCGAGCGGAGCTCGGAGACGATCCGTGAGCCCTTGAAGATGGACAGGTAGTACTGCACCGCCTCCTCGGCGTTGTTGCTGAACCAGAGGCACGTCTTGAGCTTCTGCGTGGTGGTCATGATCGGGGCTCCTGGCCGGGGTCGGGCCCGGCGGTGAGGTGAGGGCGGCGCGGTCACCGCGACCGCGCTTTGCCTGGATGTCGGAGCACGGTGGGCCTGCTCGACATGGGGCCGACGATTTTTTTTCGGCCCGCCGGGGCGGCCGGGTCCCGGGTCGCCGGGCTGGCCGAGGGGGGGCGGGGCGGCAGCCCGCCGGCCGGCCGCCGTGGTCCGCCGGCCGCCGCGCCGGGGCGGCCCTGGGCGAGGTCGAGCTCGCGGGCCGGGTGGAACGTCGTGGCGATCCGTGAGAGAGCACGCGCATGAGACACATCCTCGATGGGTCGATGGGGGTCATCCTGGCCGCGGGGCTCTGCGGCGCCGGGTGCAGGGCGTCCGCGCATGAGCCTCCCGGCACGAACACGCCTCCCGGCGCGAACGCGCTTCCCGGCGCGGACGCGCTTCCCGGCGCGGACGCGCCACCGGCGGAAGAGCCCGCCGCGCCGCCGGCAGCCGCCCCGATGGGCGAGCGGATCGTCGTGGGCAGCGATCCGTGCAAGAGCGACGCAGACTGTGTCCCCGTGTGCGCGTGCCACGCGGCCGCGTGCATCGCGAAGGCCACCGCGCCGACGTGTGATCGAGGCCTGATGTGCACGCAGGAGTGTCGGCCCGGAACGATGGATTGCGGCGGCGGCTGCCTCTGCCAGAGCGGCCGGTGCGCGGCCCGCCTGATCAACGTGCCCCCGCGCTGAGCCTCTCTGCGTGCACCGCCCGCGGATGAGCGCATAAAGGCTCTTGGAGCCCGGCTGAAGGCCCACCAGGACCGTGGACGCATGGACTCGGATGTTCGTGAGGCAGGCGCCCAGCGCCGTCCTCAGTGTCTGTAAACATCGGCGAAGATCGAGCGACGCATGATGTCGTTCGTCGTCGTCTCGCGCACCCACGCGGCGATCCCGGTCCCGTTCGGGCCGAAGCCCACCGTCGGCTCCCAGTGTTCCGCGGCGTTGTCGTCCTCCAGCGCGTGGGCCTCCGTCCATCCCTGCGCGGGCGAGAGCTCGCTGGCAAAGATAGACCGGAGGGCGGCGGCTTTCTGGGTCCACACGGCGAGCCCTCGCCCGGCCCCATCCACGGCGATCTCGGGACCGCTCACGCTATCTTCATCGACCGAGAGCTTGTCGGCCGGTTGGAACGTCGTCCCCGAGAAGCGCCGCGCCCAGATCGCGCAGCCGGCGCCGCACTGACGGAACACCACGCCCCCGTCACCCTCCGCGTTCATCGCGACGGCGTAGTCCGTCGCTCTTTGGCCCGCGGTATCCACGCCGGTCGCTCCGGCCCACACGCCCCCTGAATAGAAATTGGCGATCACGTGCGACACCGAGGAGGTCGAGTCGCGCTGGAGGAAGACGACCATCGCGTTCCCGTTGCCGTCCATCACGACGCGTGGGCTCAAGTGGTCGAGCGTGTCATCCGCTTCCAGCGGCTTCGGGCCTGCCGCGCTGCCCTTGTGCGTCGTCAGATCGTAGGTGACCACGTTGCCCAGCACGTTGAGACGCCCGCCGTCCGACTGGTACCACGCGGCCACCCCGCGCAGCGTCGTGCCCACGGTGGAGACGCCGACAGCCGTGCCGTTGCAGCTGGTCGTGCTCCCCGACACCTTCACCGGGGCTTGCCAGCCCTGCCCGCCCTCGTAAATGGCCAGGTATCCCTCACGCGCCGAGGTGTCGACGGTGTTCACGTCGATCCCCACGGCGATATGGCCGGCGGGGGTCATCGCGACCGTCGTCGAATGTCTCGAGACCCCCGAGGTGCCCTCGGCGATCGTCTCGACCGTGCCCCACCCGGCGGGCCAACCGAGCGATGCCGTGAACCGCTTGCCGAACACGGCTCCGCCCACCGAGGACGAATACCAGACGACCACCCCGTTGCCACCGGCGTCGATGGCGACCCTGGCGTTCACGCCTCTCGTGGCCGCGTCGTTGACCTGCAGCAGCGGGTCCCAGCTGTCGCTCTTCTTGACATAGCGGCGCGCCCAGACGGTGTCCTGATCATAGAACACGAGCAGCGCGTCGCCGTTGGCCGAGACCGCGACCTGCGGAAGGAAATTCGAGATCTGATTGGCCAGATCGTCATGACCGACGCGCTCGAACGTAGCCCAGTGGGGCGGGGGGGCTTCGCCTCCGGTCCCGTCGCCTCCGGTCCCGTCGCCTCCGGTCCCGTCGCCCCCTGCTCCGTCACCGCCCGCTCCGTCACCGCCCGCTCCGTCACCGCCTGTCGCGCCGCTGCCGCCGCTGCCCGCACGACCGCCGCCGCCGCTGCCCACGTCGCTGGAGCTCGACGACGACTCGAATGTTCGCACCCTCTGTCCGCAGGCCGCGACGAGGAGGAGCCCCAGAATGAGACCCAGCTCGCGCCTGGCGCCCGATCGTCCGCCGTGCCCGAATTTTTCGCGCATCATGCGCGAAGATGAGATCCGAACGCCTAGGAGATGTCAATCCCCAACTGCGCGACCTGTCCTGGCTTGAAAGAACACATTCACACTCTCCGCCACTGCGGCAGGAGAGGGTGGCAGCGCGCCCCGTCGGCCGCGGCCGCAAACCTGAACGGCGACGGTCGTGCCGACCTCGCCGTCTCGATCTGGTTCACAGGCGTGAGTGTGCGGCTCAGCGCCTGCTTGCCCTCATCTCGACTCATCCCCCACCCTGAGCCGCTCAGCCTGCTGCGCCACGCGGCCGGCCCGGACCGGCGCGACCCGATCGAGGCGCGCGACATGTCGCGGATGCTCGCGGAGCTCCGTCTGTGATTCGCTTCGGCGCCGGAGCTCCAAGGAGCCTTCTTCAACAGGCTCCGTGAAAGAAAAATGTGCTCATTGTGCGATGATTTCATTCGAGCGGTGTCTTTCCTGGCTCAGCGCCGCTGATTGCGCTGGGCAGTCGCACGTGAGCGCTCGAAAGCCTTACGTGCGTGAGAGGGAATGGTGTAGCGTCGCCATCGAGTTGCCGCTTCCGCTTGGAAGGACTGGCTAGGAGGACGCGCAAAATGCAGAGGCCAGGGGCTGGCGCACGAACGGTGCATTCGAGGGTTTCATTCACGGTATTGACGGCGGGGATGCTGGCTGCTTGCTCCGAAGGAGCACAGCCGCCGGGGCCGGAGGAGTCACGGCCTTGGCCGTCCTCGCAGGGCGCGGCGTATGACTCACCGCTTGACACCGGCAGGAGGCAGGTCTTCTTACGAAAGATCCCAACGGCGCCGGCGTCGGTTTTACAGGAGCCACCGCAGGGCAAGGCCGCCATGGCACCCGAGTACCCGTATGACCATTCTGGAGATGCAGACAAGGCAGCAGCGCACGAAGCCCACAAACGGCTCCTCCAGCCGGTCAAGGAGGATGAGTTCTCCGTCATCGTTGGCAACGGGGAAACAGGCGAAGAATATCAGGTCATCCAGACCCTCGAAGGCCTCAAGGTGGCTGCCGAGTATGCGCGAAAGCTAGGGCACGACGGCCGCGCGGAGAGGCCTACGGGCGATATGGCGCCGGTCGCGGCCGAAGAAGAGCTGAGGCCGCCTAGGTTGGGGACGCAGTCGATCGTCGGTCCGGCAGACAATCGACTCGATTTCAGGATCAGCGCCTTCTATCCGGCGACCGCCTGGCCTCAGACCACGATGGTGCGTGTGACGAACAACCATGGCGCCGGCTCCGGGACGATGATTGGGGCCAGGATCGCCATCACGAACGCGCACGGGACCGTCGATTCGGCTGGAGGTATCGACTGGCCTCGCATTGTCCCGAGGCAAGACACGACGAGCCCTGCTCCGCCCTACGGCGTGGTCGGAGCTCAAACCTATGCCTACCCGACGGCGTGGGTGACCCGGAACTGTCCGGTCAATCCCACGTGGGAATGCAATGCGCATGATTGGGTCATTCTGATACTCTGGCCCTCGCCCTTCGGCGGAAGTCATCCTGGCTACCTCGGCTACGCAGCGAACTCGAACGATGCGGTCGTCCAGTCCTGGGCTCATCATCTCTGGGGGTTTCCCGGCTGTGGAGTAGCGCAGAGCCCGCCGGGCTGCACGGACGGCGTGCTCTTCGGAGGCGCCGGAGAGGGCCAGAACCCGGGCCCAATCGTCTCCGAGCCGCTCGCCGACTGGCCGTTTCTCAACGCGAAATCTCGGCTCAGCCACAGGGTCGACAATTCGGAGGGCGTGAGCGGCGCCGGCGTCTTCAGCTACGCTCCGGCTGCCGGCGGCCCCTACGTGATCTCCACGTCGATATCGAACGGTGTGGTCGCCAACACGGGCGGGCTGGGCCCGCGTGTCACGGACACGCTCGTCAGTTACTTCAACTCGGTCCGCGCGCAGTTCCCGTAGTGCCCTGACCCTTGGCGTCCCAGGCGACATCGAGGGACACGGGGCCTCGGAACATGGTGACTTGCCGGAGCTGCACCGGCCGATCGCTGGCGAGGCGGAGGCCCGGCAAGCGCTGCGTGAGCACGGAGAGCGCCACGCGCCCCTGGAGCCGCGCGAGGGGCGCGCCGAGACAGAAGTGCACACCGCGGCCAAACCCGAGGTGCTCGCCCCCGTCGGGGCGCCCGGGCTCGAACCTCGCGGGGGCTTCAACGACGGCCTCATCGTGGTTGGCAGAGCCCAGGAGAACGAAGACCCGCGCCCCCTTGGGGATCGTGACGTCTCCGATCGTCACGTCGACATTGGCGACACGGGTCGTCCCGGGGACGGGGCAGTCCCGGCGGAGGGTCTCCTCCACGACGGCGGCGGCGAGGGACGGATCGCGCACGAGCGCCGCGAGCGTGTCAGGGTGCAGGAGCAAGAGATGCACGGCGTTGCCGAGCAGGTCCGTTGTGGTCTTGTGGCCCGCGAACACGAACGCGGTCGCATCACTGACGGCCTTCGGCATGTCGAGCTGACCGCTCGGGTCCGTGGCCGCCTCCTGCTGTACCTGTTCGCGAGGAAGGCGCGTCGCGGGGAGGGCGCGCGTCGTCGACCGTCCGAGAGCTCGATGGCGGCGGTGCTCACCCAGCTAGCAGGATCGAGAGCGCACCACCGCGGCTGTCCTCGCGAGCCACGCCACGGGATCTCTCGCGTGGAAGGGGTGCTCCGACGGCTCGATGTTGTCGAGGAACTTGCGGTAGATGATCGCCTGGCGGGCCGCGGCGACGGGCGCGAGCAGCTCGGCGGCGCGCTCGGGGTCGGAGCCCGGGATCGCGGCGCGCCACGCGCGGCTCCAGGAGCTCCGGAGCGGCTCGACCGCGCCGGGCGGGGCCCCGTCGAGGAACGCTGGCTGATCGAGCAGCGGATGCCCGACGCCGCTGTCGCCCCAGTCCAGCAGGACGGCCGACGTCGCGTCGCCGCGGGCATTGCCGACGTGGAAGTCGCCGTGAACCAGCGTGCCGGGCAGCCCGGCCTCGGCGAGGCGAGCGAAGCGCTCGGGCAGGCCATCGACGAAGCTGTCGAGGGTCGCCCGATCGCCGGCGGACAGCTCGGGCGTCCGAGCCATCACGTCAGCAATGAGCCGGATCAGGGCCGGCGCGCGCCAGTCCGGCAGCCCGAGCGAAAGGAGCTCACCGACCTGTCGGCTCGCGTCGCGCTGCAGCCCGACCAGCAGCGAGACCAACCTCTCCCGGACCGGCAGCTCGGCCTCGTAGAGGTCCTCGCCCGGGATCTCCCGCATCAGGATCCGCCGGCCGTCGTGGCCGAGGAGCGCCGGTACAGGTCCCCCCGCGAGCCGCGCGATCACAGCCCCCTCGTGGCCGAAGAACGGAGGGACATGCTTCAGCCAGACAATCTCGTCGCGAACCCGGAGCCGCCACAGGCTCGACAGGTTCCACGACCGCATCTGCTCGGCGGGCGCCGTCCGCGCGAGGCCCCGATCGCGCAGGACGGCGTCCGCCCAGGCGAGGTCGTCGGCAGGCCCGCCCGGCCGCGCCCACGGCTGCCGGAGCGGGTGGTCGTCGAGCGCCCCGCGCCAGGGCTCGACCCCGGGCGGCGGCGCGTCGAGCTCCGCCTCCGCGAGGTAGGTGACCGCCCCGCCTTGGGGGGCCGGGAGCTCGGCGGCGAGCATCCGGAGGACCGTCACCTGGAGGCCGAAGCGCTCGCGGGCACCCTGGACGACCGCGTGCGCATCCTGCCACCACGGCGTCGCGACCGGATAGGGCGGCAGCGCGCCCACGAGCCCGCCGCTCGCGGTGAGGAGGACGAGCCGAACGACGCGCGGCGGGTGGGGCAGCATCGCGCGATGATAGCGAAGGGGCGGCGTCGCTCGCGCGCGGATGCTCGGCCGCCGTACGAAAGACGTCCGCGCGCCGCTCACGTCGAGAGCCGCTCCGCCGCGACGGCGGCCCTGACGGCGCGCTCCAGCGCCTCGCTGTCCTCGGGCGAGAGGGCGCGCATCGCGCCTGGGAACGCCGCCTCGAGGTCCACGAGCACGTCGAGGGCCGCCTCCTCGTCGAGGGCCGCCCGATCGTGGCGTCCCACCTTCGACGCGGCGGACGCGAGGCGCGGGCCGTTCACGAGCCGCTCCCCCCAGCGGATCAGCGTGGCGAGGTCGACCGGGCGCTCCGGGTCCCACGGCGTGCTCTCGTCGAAGCGGTCCTCGCGCATCTCGGCGATCTTGCGCTTCAAGGCCATGTAGGCCCCGGCCGGCATGCGGACGTCGGGCTTGGCCACCAGGCCCTTCGCGAGGTTCTCCGGGCCGAGGGGCGGCAGCCCCAGGGCGGACGCGACGCGCGACGGAAAGCGCTCGGGCACGGCGGCGATCTCCGCCTTGCCGCGTGCGCCGCGCGGGCGGCGTCCCGGAGCGACGCGCGGAGCAGCTGCCAGCCGAAGAAGGGGTCCTCGTCGCGGAGCCACTCCTTGCGCTTGCCGAAATGGACGCCGGCCGCGTCGACGCCGATCACGAGCTGCGCGCCGTGGATCTTCTCGAGCGCGACCCAGGTCGGAGCGTCGCTCGCGCCGAGGCACGGCATCTTCGGGAAGGGGAGGAACTCCATTTCCGGCGACGATAGCGCCGATGGCGCGGCCGGTCCGCGGAAGCCGCAATGATGCGCTGAATGGTGCGCTGAATGATGCGCTGAATGGTGCGCCGAATGGTGCGCCGAATGGCGCGCCGAATGGTGCGTTGCGTCGTCCGCGGCGGAGGAGCGCGGCAATCCCCGCTCCGCCCGCGCTGCGAGCCGCCGGCGCGACGAGGGCGGCGAGCGCGCGAGGCGCTTGATTCCGGGAAAGCGTTGGCGTTCCTTAGCCATCAGGGGGTCACCATGTCCGCAGAACCCAGCCGGGCGCCGCCTGCGCCTTGCTTTCGCCTCCTGCTGATCGAGGACAGCGCCATCGCCGCCTCGGTCGTGCAAAGCCACCTCGACGCCGTGCCGTGGCAGCGCGCCGAGCTCGCGCACGCGGAGACGCTCGCCGCCGGGCTCGCGCGCGTGAACGAGGGGTGGGATGTCGTCCTCCTCGACCTCTCCTTGCCCGATGGGGAAGGCATCGAGGTGGTCGAGCGGGTGCGGGCGGTGGACCCCCATGTGCCCATCGTGGTGCTGACGGGCCACGACGACGTCCGCCTCGCGGAGCGCGCGCTCGGCGCGTCGGTGCAGGATTACCTCGTGAAGCGGGGCCTCGGCGCGGACACGCTGTGGCGAGCCATCCGCTATGCGGTCAGCCGCCAGCAGCTCCTGACGCAGCTCGGGCGGGCGATGGCCGAGGCCCGCGAGAACGAGGCCAACCTGCACCAGCTCATCGCCCGGAGCGCCGATGGGGTGATCGTGCTGGATCCCTCCGGGACGGTGCTCTTCGCGAACCCCGCTGCAGAGTCGCTGCTGGGCGACGGGCGCCCCGTCGCCGGGCGGGGCTGCCCGGCGGCGCTCTGCGCCGGCGAGACGAGCCTGGAGGTCGGAGGGCAGCAGGTCGTCATCGACGTCCGCTGGGTCGACGTGGACTGGCAGGGGCGCCCCTCGCGCATGGCGCTCCTGCGCGACGTGACCGGGCGGCGCCGGGCCGAGGAGCTGCGGTCACGGCTCGAGCGCAGCGAGCGGCTCGCCGCGGTCGGCCAGCTCGCGGCGGGCGTGGCCCACGAGATCAACAATCCTCTCGCGTACGTCGTGGCCAACCTCGAGCTGCTCGCCCGCGAGGTGCGGCGGCTGGCCGACAGGGGCGTCGCCACCGAGCACCTCGCCCAGCCGCTCGCGGACGCCCGCCACGGCGCTGCGCGGGTGATGGACATCGTCGGGGATCTCGGGGTGTTCGCGCGCGCGGAGGCGAACGAGGCGATCGGGCCGACCGACGTCAACGCGGTGATCGAGAGCGCGCTCAACATCGTGCATTCCCAGATGAAGCACCGCGCGCGGGTCGTGCGCGAGCTCGCCTCGGTCGCGCCCGTGAGCGGCGCGGAGGGGCGCCTGACGCAGGTGTTCGTCAACCTGCTCATCAACGCGGCGCAGTCGATCCGGGAGGGGCGCGTCGCCGACAACGTCGTCGAGGTGCGGACCCGCGATCAGGGCCGGGAGGTCGTCGCGGAGATCGTGGACTCCGGCTGCGGCGTGCCCGAGGAGCACATGCACAGGCTGTTCGAGCCGTTCTTCACCACGAAGCGCGCGGGGGAGGGGACGGGGCTCGGACTCGCGATCTGCCGCAACATCGTGGAGTCGTGCGGCGGCACCATCGGCGTCAGCAGCGAGGCCGGCGTCGGCACCTGCGTCCGCGTCCGGCTGCCCGCCTGGTCGAGCGCCGAGCTCACCCCTCGCCGCGCGCCGCCTGCGCCCGCGCGGCAGGAGGAGCCGGCGCGGCGCGCCCGGATCCTCCTCGTGGACGACGAGCCCCTCCTCCTGCGCGCGCTGCGCGGGCTCCTCGAGGCGTCGCACGAGGTCGTTTGCGCGCGCTCGGGCAGAGAGGCCCAGAGGACGCTCCGGCTGGACGCGGACTTCGACGTCGTGCTCTGCGATATCGTGATGCAGGAGGGCACGGGGATAGAGCTCCACGAGTGGCTCGAGGCGGAGCTGCCGGCGCTCGTCGACCGGGTGCTGTTCATGACCGGAGGGGGCACGAGCGAGGTGAGCAGGCGGTTCCTCTCGGCCCACGAGGGGCGCGTGCTGCCGAAGCCGATCGACCCGGCGGAGCTGCTCCGGCGGATCGATGCGCTGCTGCAGGCGAGAGCGGCAGAGCTCGAGAGGATGTAGCGGCGAGCCCGGGGGCGGGAAGGGGGGAATCGGGGCCGGCCGGGAAGGTGGGAATCGGGCCCCGCCCCCCGGCGCGCCATGGGCCGCGCGACGCGCGGCGCGGGCTCACGTCCCGCCGCAGGCCTCGTACTCCGCCTTGCACGCGTCTGCGCCCGCCTGCTGCACGCACGCCCTGCAGTCCGCCGCGATGCCCTGGCCGGCGCACTCCCTCTCGCACTCGTCGGCGCACACGCCCGCCGCGCAGACGCAGGCGATGAGCGCGTCCGTCTCGGGATCTTGCAGCGGATCCGTGTTCGGATCGCAGCCTTGCACGCACGCACAGCAGATCCCGTCGCCGGGGCAGCAGCCGTCGCTGCGCCCGAGGGGACAGCGGCAGGCGCCGCCGCCTTGTTCCATGCACGGCCCGTAGCCGCTGCCGTCGGCGAGGCACGTCGCGACGCCCGGCTCGCTGACGGCGTGACAGGTGCAGGACGTGGTCTCGCCAGGAGTGCAGGTTGCGCCCGTCGCGGAGCTGGAGGCCGTCGAACTGGCGCTCGCCGAGCTCTCGCTCGTCGAGCTGGCGGCCGACCCGCCGCTCCCGGTCGGCTCCGGGTCGGTCGTCGTGGAGCCGCAAGCGGCCGCGAGCGCAGCCGTGAACAAGCAGACGAAAAGGAGGTTTCGCATCGGCGCCCCCTATAGCGCGCCGCCCGTGCGGCCGTCGAGGGCCATCACGGCGCGCTCCGTCGCGCTGCCTCCCCGGCACGGAGCCTCGCGCCGCGGCACCCCGTCATCGAAGCTTGTTCGTCAATGCTCTTTACATTACTTCACGAGCGCGTCATGACGCAGAGCGCCCGGCGGGCGCGTCCTCAGCGCTTGAGTCCGTGGATCCCGGCGAACGAGCGCCGTGCTCGGGCGCCCGGGGGGCGCGGGCGGCCCCTGCGTGAGAGGGCGTGCTTGCCTGGCGAGCAGGATGCCCTATGTTCGCGCCTGCTCGCGTCCCCGCCAGGGGGTGCGTCGGCGCCGCGTGCGCCGCGCGGGGAACGCGCTGCATGAACCGTGCGATAGCAAGGAGATAAGAAGATGACGATCTCGATGTATCAGGCCTCGGTCCCGGTGCTCGTCAGGATGCTCGGCAACCTCTCGGCGATCCTCACCAAGGCCGCCGCGTACGCCGAGGCGAAGAAGATCGAGCCGCGCGTCCTGCTCGACGCGCGCCTCGCCCCGGACATGCTCTCGTTCACGCGCCAGGTGCAGATCGCCACCGACATCGCCAAGGGCTGTGGGGCGCGGCTGGCGGCCGCCGACCTGCCGAAGTACGAGGACAACGAGGCCAGCTTCCAGGAGCTACAGGCCCGTATCACCAAGACCGTCGCGTTCCTGAACAGCCTGCGGCCCGAGCAGATCGACGGCTCCGAGGACCGCGATATCACCGTCCCGACGCGCGATCAGCCGCTGCAATTCAAGGGCCTGGTTTTCCTGCTGAACTTCGTGCTGCCCAACTTCTATTTCCACGTGACGACCGCCTACGCGATCTTGCGCCACAACGGGCTCGAGATCGGCAAGCTAGACTTCCTAGGCGCCCGCTGATCCCGAGCGGCGAGCGGCGGGCACCCGCTGCGGATACGGGCCCACCTCGACGTTTTCGGTGCTCGGCGTGCTGGAGCACGCCTGTGCGCCGAAAACGCCGATCTGGGCCCGTCTCCTGTGCGGGTGACC
This sequence comes from Sorangium sp. KYC3313, assembly GCF_052075895.1. Taxonomy (NCBI): domain Bacteria; kingdom Pseudomonadati; phylum Myxococcota; order Polyangiales; family Polyangiaceae; genus Sorangium; species Sorangium sp. KYC3313. The sequence continues at coordinate 11,725,509 of NZ_CP197255.1, read as the reverse complement.
GCCGCTCGTCGTCGTTTCTACCTGACGCCCGGACTGACGCCCGGCTACCGCACGCGCCTCGGATCGTGGTGATGCGCTGGGAGCGGGCCGAGCCGCGTCGTGTCGACGAGGAGCGAGACGACGAGCGAGAAGAAGCGGCGGCGCGTCTCGAAGCTCGGGCTCAGGTCGGGGAGGAGGGCGCCTATCCGCCTTGCGCCGGCGTCGTGGAGGACGCGCTTGGCCATATCGATGGGCTCGATGTGGGCGGGGTAGAGGTCGCCCCCGGAGAGCCTTCGGATGAGGTCCACGTACTCGCCCACGAGCGGCGCGACCTCCGCCCGCGCGAGGGCGAGGGTGTCAGCCGAGAGGGCGCTCCCGGTGAAGACGAGGTGGAGGTCTCTGTCGTCGCAACCGGCGACGAGGGTGCAGGGCTCGCGCGAGGGCCAGGGCGGCTCGCCGGAGACGATATCGGTCGTGATCGTGCGCCACTCCTGCCTGCGGAGCGGCGACGCGCTCGACCAGAGGCGCTCTTCGATTCGGATGGCATGGACGGGCATAGGGGCTGAGCTCAGTCTAGCGCTCGCACCTCACGGTTGTAACGGCTCACCGTCGGCCACCGAAGAACTCAACAAAACTCCATAATATACATATTGTCCGTCTTTGGGTCGGTACACGATCGCCTCCGGGACCCTCGAACGCCCTGGATGTAATTCCGTGGCAATCTCTGCTTCGTCATGCCCAACGACGGACGTGCGGCCGCTTGCTTCAACAGCTTGTTGGGCGGCGTCACGCCAGGAGGCTCTTGACGCACGAGTGGAGCGCTTCGGGGAATGACGACATGGTCTGTTTGAGGGAATGACCCCGGGCGATGCACTCAAACGTCTCGTCGTGGAAGGCGAGCAAGTAGTGTCGATACTGCTTCCACTGACTTGGATCGTACTGGCTGTGAACCGAGTTGATCTTCATCAGCTCGGCGATCCGTCGAGACCTCTCGACGACGTGCGCGGCATACCCGACCAGCCCGCGGCCGTGCAGCGAGATGTCCGTGGAGGACCTCGTCATTCGGTGGACCGAACTTGTGGGCGAGGCATAGCTCGAATTCGACGATGGCGATCAGGCGCAGGTCGGCGCTGGTGGGATCGACCACGGTCGCATAGGACCCATCCCACGTGGGGTCGGGTTCGCGCATGTTGTAGACGACGAGAGTCCGAGAGCTCGTGGCGAAAACATGCGGGAGTGGGGCGCCGACATTCCAAGGGTGCTGCCAGGGGATCTCGACGGCACACTCCTCCCCGGTCGCGCGGGCGAGATCTCGCTCGAGCGAGATGCACTTGTCGTGCGCAGTTTGGTAACGGGCCCATCCCCCGTCTCCGCGTTTTCCGGAGAGCGCAGCGGCTGCTGCAGCCGACAGCTCCTCGCGGGCGGCGTCCAGGGCGCGTGTCACGTCTTCGACGACCAGATCTGTCGATTCAGGCGCTCTGGGTGAACTCACGCACAGAAGGTCTCACGGATCGGCGCTGCGCCGCAAGTCCCGGGTGTCGCCCAGCGCCGCAGGGCAGATCCGTCCAACGCCCGCGTCCGTCGCTGGCTCTCCGGGGTGCCGTGGGCGCGGTGGGGCCGCGGTGGACCGTGCCCACGCGGTGATGGTAGGAGAAGATATGGCGAAGAGGCGTGCAGCATGGATGTGCGCGGCGTTGACGCTCACAGCCGGGGGATGCACCACGCTCGTGGGGCTGGACGACAGCTACCACCTCGTGGACGGCGCGGGCGGCGCGACGGGCGGCGAGGCCGACGCAGGCGCGGGGGGCGAGGCCGGCACTGGCGCGGGCGGGGGCGAGGTGGTCGTCCCCACCGACGTCGAGCTGATCGACGACATGGAAGACGGCGACAGCGCCATCGATGAGGCGGGCGGCAGGGTCGGTTACTGGTACAGCTTCAATGATGGGACGGGCACGCAGACTCCCCCGGTCTACTCGGACGAGAATCCCGTCGGGTTCGTCCCGGAGGCGCTCGCGGAGCCGCGCGGCGAGAGCACGATGGCGATGCACACGTTCGGATCCGGCTTCACGGAGTGGGGCGCCGGGTTCGGCTTCGCGCTGAACGGCCCCGACGGGGGCCTGCTCGCCTACGACGCGTCGGCGTACAGCGGTATCGTGTTCTGGGCCAAGCTCGGCGACGCGGGCGCGGCGACGACGATGAAGGTCAACATCCCGGACAAGACCTCGGATCCCGCGGGCGGGATCTGCGATGAATCGGGAGAGGACGTGGCCAATCCGTGCTTCGACGACTGGTCATTCATCGCGCGCCTCGGCACGGCGTGGGCCCCGGTCGTGATCCCCTTCGAGGAGCTCGCGCGCGGCGGCGGGGACGCCGAGCCAACCGGCGAGGCCATCGACCTCACAGGGCTCTTCGCGATCGAGTTCGGGTTCACGGAAGGGCAGGATTTCGACGTCTATATCGACGACGTCGGCTTCTACAGGTGATCGCCTGATGGGGGCCTCTCGGCGGCGTGACGCTGGGATCGCGGGCGCTCAGCGAGACGCGTCGAGGTGATCCCGGACCACGCCGTCGTCCAGGCGTCAAAATCGTTGATAGTTGAACTATCTGCTCTCGGCAGTGATGTGCGGTGAGGCGCCGCGCGCAGCTACCGTCGAGGTTCAAAAACGCGACAGCAGTAGATAAAATGGGTGAGCTGGTGGGTCGTTGGGGCACAAAAATGTCCGCGATCGACCTCTGCCGTGAGCCGGACGGGACAGGTTCTGGTACATAATATCAAATCGGCGCTGTTGAGTCGCAGCGTCGGGAACCCGTGCAGGCGCCGATCCATGTGGTCGGCGCTCGCACCAACTCGTGCCTTCCTTCGGGCGCGGCGTGGAGAACACGGTGAACCCCGAGCAACACACGCATCGCTGGCCTCTCGAGCTCTTCGGCTCACACCTCAGGTACGCTGCGCCGCTCTTGCTCGCGCTCGTCGCGGCTTGCAACGGCCAGATCGGCGGGCCCGGCCAGTCCACGGGGGCTGGCACGGGCCCCGGCGGGGACGAACCTGGGATCGTCCAGCCCCCGGAAGACGTGCTGGATTCGGCGTTCTGCCAGACGCCGAGGCCCGGTACGGCGCCGCTCCGCCGTCTCAGCAATTACGAGTACGCCAACACGGTGAAGGATCTCTTCTCCGGCGTCCCGGGCGTGGCCTCCGCAGTCGACAAGGTGGTCGCCACATTTCCGAACGAGTCCGAGTCGCTCGGCTTCCGCAACAACGCGAGCTTCTTGAACGTCGGCTCGCTCGTCGCGCAGAAGTTCCTCGACGCCGCGGAGCAGGTCGCCGCTGTCGCGGCCCACGCCTCGGGCCTCGTCTCCTGCGATCCGGAGGAGATCGGTGAGCTCGAGTGCGCGCGCGACTTCATCCGCACCTTCGGCGCCAGGGCGTACCGTCGGCCGCTCACGGAAGCCGAGGTCCAGAGTTACGAGGAGCGCTTCACCGCGGGAGCGGACGGGTACACCTTCGACGACGGCATCGAGTGGGTCGTCTTCAGCATGCTGCAGTCGCCGAACGTGCTCTATCGCGTCGAGCTCGGCCAGGCGAGCACGGGGGACGTCACCGAGCCCACGCCGTACGAGATGGCCTCGCGGCTCTCGTACCTGGTCTGGCAGTCGCAGCCGGACGAGGAGCTCACGCGGGCGGCGGAGGCGGACGAGCTCGGCACGCCGGAGCAGCTCGAGGCCCAGGCGCGGCGCATGCTGGCCGATCCCAGGGCCGAGCGCTTGCTCGAGTACTTCGACCAGTGGCTCGACACCGACATCCTGAGCAGCATGAACCGCGATCCCGCGGTGTATCCGGGCCTCCCGCGCGACCTGCCCGCCTTGCTGCGGGCGGAGACGCGCACGTTCGTGAAGGACCTGTTCGCGAGCCCGAGCGGCTCGCTCGACGACCTCTTCGCCGCCGACTACAGCTTCGTGAACGGCGCGCTCGCGCAGCACTACGGCGTGAGCGGGGTGAGCGGCGACGATTTCGTCAAGGTCGACATGCCTGGCCGCTCGGGGGTGCTGACCCAGGGCATGATGCTCACGCGCGACAAGGCGACGCGCACCTCGATCGTCCGCCGCGGCCTCAAGGTGCGCACCGATGTCCTGTGCCAGATCGTGCCCGCGCCGCCCAACGACGTGAAGCTCGATCTCGAGGGCCTGGGCGAGGGGCTCTCGCAGCGCGAGCGCCTCGAGCTCCACCGCACCGAGCCGAGCTGCGCGGGGTGCCACGCGCTGATGGATCCCATCGGCGTGGTGTTCGAGTCGTTCGACGCCGTGGGCCGCCCCCGCGCCACGGACGAGGCCGGCAGGCCGATCGACACCTCGAGCGCCATCTCGAGCACGCGCGACGTCAACGGCCCTGTGGCGAACGCCGCCGAGCTGGGCCAGCGCCTCGCGCAGAGCGAGGAGGCGCGCGCCTGCTACGTGCTGCAAAACTTCCGCTTCTTCTACGGTCGCGACAAGACCGACGCCGATCGCTGCTCGATGGCGTCGCTCTCGCTCGCGTTCAAGGACAGCGGTTACAGCCTGTCCGAGCTCCTGGTCGCGCTCACGCAGACCGACGCCTTCCGCTACCGCCCCGTCATCGTCCCGGAGAAACAATGAAACCTCTGAGCCGCCGTACCTTCCTGCGTGGCGCATCCGGAGTTGCGCTCGCGCTCCCGTTCCTCGATGCGATGCGTTCGAGCCGCGCGCGAGCCCAGACGACGCCGTCCCCGCGCCGCATCATGTTCGTGTTCCAGGCGAACGGCGACGAGACGGATCGGCGCTTCGACGCCCGCGGTGAGACGAGCTTTCAGCTCGGCGAGTTCCTCGCCCCGCTCGAGCCGTACCGCGAGGACCTCCTCTTTCTCAACAACCTGCACAAGCGCTTCTACGATCTGCCGGAGTCCGAGCGGGCCGACAACCACCAGCAGGGCGGCAGCTCGCTCGCTCCGTGGAAGTCCGGCACCGGGTCGTTCCCCATCGGCGGCACCGAGAGCACCATCGGTTACGTGGAGGGGCCGAGCGCCGACTATGCGATCGGCGGTCGCGTGCTGGAAGCGAACGAGAGCATCGCGCACCGGCACCTCGTGTACCGCGTCGGGGACAAGTGGAACGACATCTGGAACACCCACTCCCACGCGGGGCCCGCGGGCGAGCAGAGCCCGATCCCGCCGGAGACCGACCCGTACGAGGCCTACGCCCGGATCTTCGCCTCCATGCCCGACGACGGGGGCGCGCAGCAAGAGGTGCTGAGGCGGCTGGCGAAGAAGCAGTCGGCCATCGATCTGGTGCGGGAAGAGGGCAACTCCCTCCTCACCCGGGTCGGCGCCGAGGACCGCGCCAAGATCCAGCAGCACCTCGACGCGATGCGCGACGTCGAGCGCGCGCTCCAGGCAGGCAACGGCGCGGCCGCGTGCGTGAAGACCCCGCTCGGCGAGCGGCTCAACCCCTACGCCGACGAGAACCACGCGATCATGGGCGAGCTGTTCTTCAAGATCAGCGCCCTCGCGTTCGCCTGCGATCTGACGCGCGTTGTGCACTTCAACTGGAGCGGCAACACCAGCAACCGCGTCTACTCGAACCTGGGCCTCAGCGACGGGCACCACGACATCTCGCACAACAGCGACGACGACTCGTTCGCCAAGGTACGCAAGATCCACAGGCACCTCTGGGAGCAGAACACGAAGCTCTACGAGATCTTGAAGAACACGAGCGACGGTGACGGCACGCTCTGGGATCACACGCTCGTCGTGCACTGGAACGAGCTCGGGCAGGGCGACAGCCACAGCATCGAGGACAGCCTCGTCGTCTTCGCGGGCAAGGCGCACGACTACTTCCGGCGCGGGCGGCTGGTGGATTTCCGCGGCGATCGCTCCTTCGCCGACATGCTCGTGAGCTGCTTCCACTACATGGGCTTCGAGGACGTCAAGAGCTTCGGCGAGGGCGTCTTGAACACCGGGGGCGCCCTGCCGCTCACCTGAGCAGGCGCCGCCTCTCGCCGGCGGCGCGGAACGCAGCGCATGCGGCGCCCCGCCTGCGGGCGCGCTCCGTACGTTTTTCCAGGTGAGCGCTCTCTCAACGGGTGCTTCACTGGGTGGCATGTCGATCATCCAGCCTTGTTTCGATCGGTCGGTCGTCGTCCGTGGCGCTGACGCTGAGATCGTCGGCTCTCCCGCCGCGCGGATCCAGCTCCTCGCGGACAGCAGCGCGACGGGCGGGGCCCTCTCCACCGTGCGTGTGACGCTCGCGAAGGACGCGGACGGCGCGCGGCCCCATCGTCACGACGGCTCGGCCGAGATGTTCTACGTGCTCGACGGCGCCGTGCAGGTCCTCTCGGGGAGCGACGTCGTGACGGCCGAGAAGGGCGATCTCCTCGTGGTCCCTCCGCGGGTCGCCCACGCGTTCGCCGCCGCGCGCGGCAAGGGCGCAGAGCTCCTGGTCGTCATCACCCCAGGGGTCGAGCGGTTCGACTACTTCCGCAAGCTGACGCGCATCGCCCGCGGCGAGGAGCCGCCCGAGACCTTGCGCGACGTGCAGGAGCTCTTCGATACGTACTTCCTGAGCAGCCCCGAATGGGAGGCGGCGCGCCGGTGAACGGGGGGCCGCTCGAGTCGACGTGTCGCTGAGGTCCGCGGCGCCGGTCGCCGGCGAGCGCGGCCGGCGACGGCGGTCTGCTGGCCGCGGCGCATCGTGCGGCGCGGGTGGAGCTCGCGGCCCCCCTTGGCCGGGTCGCGGGCCCGCGTTGCGCGCCGTCTCGGCGCCGGCGCGCCCTCGGAGGTCCACGCAGGTTCCGCAAGACGCTCGCCGCGGCGCTCCCGCGCCAGCTCAGCGGGCGAACGCCTTGTAGGTCAGCAGGACCCCCGAGGCGAAGAGGAACGCCGCGAAGAGGCGCCTGTACCCGGCGTTGTCGAACCTGACGTAGACGAGCCGATCGACCAGCAAGAAGACGGCGATGCCTGTCGCCACGTAGATGGCGTGCGCGCCGTAGTCGACGGGGGCGTGGGCGGCGGTGGCCACCAGCGTGGCAATCTGGAATGCGGCGAACGCACAATAGCCGATGGCGGTGGTGACTCGAGTCGCGTCCTTGTCGTACCTCTTGGCGTGCACCAGGGCGGTGAGGAGCGAGCCGCCCAGGTTCGTAAGGCCGTGCACGACCCCCATCGTGACGAGGTAGGTGCGCTCGTAGCGTATCAGGGACTCGACCGCTGCGCCGATCCGCCGGGAGAAGTCCTTGAGGGCGACGAACACGAGGAACGGACCGATGATGAAGCCGACGTTGATCTTGACGCGGGTGACGAACGCCAGGCAAGCCACGACGAAGGGGATCGTGTACAGAAGGATCCTTCGGAACAGGGTCCAGTCGATCTGGCGCCAGTGTTGGGCGATCTGAAGCAGGTTGATGGAGATGGATATCGGCAAGAGCACCGTCAGCGTCTTGGTGAAGGAGTACCCCAGCAGGAGGAGGATGGGCGTGCCGAACAGCAGCACCCCGACCCCGAAGACGGACTGGATGGCTGCGGTGATCACGACGGCGATCAGGATATCGCGCGCCATACCCCTCCCGGAATGCGCACCTCTCGTCGGCCCCCGCCGACATGTCTGTCTCAGGAACCCTTGGTCACGGCCCTGTCGTCGTTTCGAGCCGCAGCCGCGCGCACCTTGCTCGCCACCACCGCGGAGAGCACCGCCTCGTGCAGCGCGCCGTTGGTAGCGACGATGCCGCGCCGCAGGACGAGGTCGTCACTTCGGTAGTCGATGGGCGCGCCGTCGAGATCAGACATGCGCCCGCCTGCGGCGGTCAGCACAGCCTCGGGGGCGCAGGTATCCCAGCGCTTGGCGCCTCCGCCGTCGTGCACGTAGAGATCGGCCTGCCCCAGCACGAGGCGCGCCACCTTCACGCCGACCGATCCGCAGGGGACGATGCGTTCGGTGCCGAGGCGAGCGAGCAACGGGTCGAGCAGCGGAGGGCGGTGGGAGCGGGAGATCACGATCGTGGCCTCGCGCGGATCGCTCACCGCGCTCACCGAGAGAGGGCGCCGCGCGCCGTGAGCGTCCTCGGCAAACGCGGCGCCGCCCGCTCGGCCGGCGATCCCCTCGCCGTCAGCCGGCATCACCACCACGCCGAGCACGGCGCGGCCGGCGACGGCGAGGCCGATCATCACCGCGAACTCGCCGATGTGCTCGGTGAACTCGCGCGTGCCGTCGAGAGGATCGACGAACCACACCCGGGGCGAGGTGACGAGGCGGGCCACCTCCGCGGGATCCTCGGGCACACCTTCCTCGGAGAGGATGGCGTCGCCTGGGAAGGATGAGGCCAGGGATTCGCAGATGATGTCGCTCGCCTCTCGGTCGGCGCGCGTCACTGGATCACCCGGTCCCTTGAGCTCGACCGTGAAGGCGGTGGCGTAGATGGCGCGCACGCGACGCTCAGCGGCGCGCGCAATACGGAGTACCTCGTCGAGCTCCGGATCAGTCTTCATCCTACCCCATGATTAATACCGGGCGCAGCGGATCGCCAGGGCGCGCCCACATGTCCCAAGGGTGCACAGTCGGCCGCCGTGGGATTGGGGACGTGGCGGGGATTGGCGCAGCCGCGGCCTCACCCGTTCAGCACGTGCGAGGGATGATATCCATGCATGGCTTGTCCGAGCGTCAAGGCCGACGCCGCCAGCATGAGGCCAGCGAACGCCCAACGCCGCACGGCCGCGCTGATGTGCCTGGCGAGCCTGGCGCCGGCCAGGCTGCCTGCGCACTCGGTGATGCTCAGCGAAACGGCGAGCGGCCAATCGATCGGCGGGTGGGGGAGATGGCCGGCGAGACCAGCCATCGTGTTCATCGCGATGACGAGGATGGAGGTGCCGATCGCGGCGTGCACGGGGGTCCCCGTGAACATGACGAGCAGGGGGACGATAGCAAACCCGCCGCCGAGACCGACCAGGCCGGTCAAGCAACCGACCAGGATCCCCCCTGCCGCGAGCACAGCCATAGGCCGCCAGCTCGATCGTTTTCTGCCTTGGTCCAGCGGAAGCGGGGGGCGATCCCAGAGCATCGCGACGGACGCGACCACGGTGGCCATGAAGAAGATCACCCGAAGGATGTGCTCCGGGATCACACCCGCGATGTGTCCGGAGAGGTACGCTCCCGTCATCGAGGCGAGACCGAAGGTGAAAGCGTACCGCCAGACGACGGCGTTCTCCATGGCGTACGGGACGACGGCGACGAGGCTCATCAGCATGACGGCCACGAGCGAGGTGGCGACCGCGCTGTGGAGCTCGAGCCCGGCGACGCTCGTCAAGAGCAGCACGGTGAGGATCGACGGGCCGGCCCCGAGGATGGCCGATACGATCCCGATGATCAGACCGAGCGCCGCTATCAGGTACATCGTCATACCGCTGCGTCGCGCCACGTCGCCGCGCCCCGGGGGGCGGGCGGAGCCCGCTCGAGCCGCGGAGGTCGCCCGCACCCGCGTACCGCAGACGACGGTCGTGTACGGGCGCACGGGGGCGCGAGTCGGCCGGCGCGCCCATGCAAAGTGGCATACTGCGTGCCCAAAGCGGTGTACGGATACGTCGAAAGGAGGCACACAATGGCTTCGGGCGAGGGCTTCGTCGTGTGGTTTACCGGGTTGTCGGGGTCCGGCAAGTCGACCTTGGCCGCCATGCAGGCTGCCGAGCTGCCGAGGCGGGGCGTGCATGTCGAGTCGCTCGACGGAGACGTCGTCCGCACACACCTCTCGAAGGGGCTCGGGTTCTCGCGAGAGGATCGCGACACCAACATCCGCCGGATCGGCTTCGTCGCCAGGCTCGTGGCGCGCTCCGGCGCATGCGCGATCACCGCGGCGATCAGCCCCTACCGGGAGATCCGCGACGAGCAGCGGCGCGCGATCGGGCGTTTCTGCGAGGTCTATTGCGAGTGCCCGATCGATGTGCTCGAACGCCGGGATATCAAGGGGCTCTACGCGCGCGCCCGCGCGGGCGAGATCAAGGGCTTCACCGGCGTCGATGATCCGTATGAGCCGCCGCGTTCGCCCGAGGTGATCGTTCACACCGATCGCGAGTCGCCCCGCGAGGGCCTCGCCAGGATCCTCGCCAAGCTCGAGGAGCTCGGGTATGTCCGTCCCATGGCGCAGCCGGCCGAGCCGGCGAGGGCGGGCCTCGCGCCCCCGCACGGCGGGGAGCTCGTCGACAGGTTCGTTCGCGGCGACGCCAGACAGCGGCTGCTCGAGCGCGTGGCCGGCTTACCCAGGGTGAGGCTCGATGAGCGCGGGGCGAGCGATCTGGAGCTCATCGGCAATGGCGCCTATTCCCCGCTCAAGGGGTTCATGACGTCGCGGGATTACCTGCACGTGGTCCGCGAGCGGCGGCTGGAGAGCGGCCTCGTCTGGTCGATCCCGATCACGCTCGCGGTCCCCGACGAGGACGCCGCTCGTCTCTCCCTCGGCAGCGAGGTGGCGCTGGCGTCGCCGGACGGGCGCGTCGTCGGTGTGCTCGAGCTCGTCGACCGCTGGACGCCGGACAAGGAGGTCGAGGCGCGCAACGTTTATGGCGCAACGGACGAAGGCCACCCGGGCGTCGCCTACCTGCGGTCGTCGGGCGACGTGTACCTCGGCGGCGAGGTCTGGTTGATCGAGCGGCCGCTCTCTCCGCAGTTCCCGGAGTATCCCCGGGATCCGGCGGCGACGCGGGCAGCCTTCGAGGCGCGCGGCTGGCGGCGCGTCGTGGGATTCCAGACGCGCAATCCGATCCATCGCGCGCACGAGCACATCACCAAGTGTGCACTCGAGATCACGGACGGGCTCCTGCTCCACCCGCTCGTGGGCGCGACCAAGGCCGGCGACGTCCCGGCGGACGTGCGGATGCGTTGCTACGAGCTCTTGCTGGAGAAGTACTACCCCGCAGACCGGGTCGTCCTGGGGCTGTATCCGGCCGCCATGCGCTACGCGGGACCGCGCGAGGCCATCTTCCACGCGCTCGTGCGCAAGAACTACGGCTGCTCGCACTTCATCGTCGGGCGCGACCACGCTGGCGTCGGGCGCTTCTATGGGACGTACGACGCGCAGCGTGCGTTCGACGACTTCCTCCCGAGCGAGCTCGGCATCGAGCCGCTCAAATTCGAGGAGGCCTTCTGGTCCACGGTCGTCGGCGGGATGGCGACCGACAAGACCGCGCCTGGAGGGCCGGAGACGCGCATCACGCTCTCGGGGACCCAGGTGCGCGAGCTGCTGCGCGCCGGGAAGCTGCCTCCTCCCGAGTTCAGCCGCCCGGAGGTCGCGCAGCTCCTCCTTTCAGCGACGCAGGGGCGAGGGCACGATCAGGCCGCTTGACGACGCCCGCCGGCCGACGCTCCGGGGCGCTCCTCGCCGGTCTCCAGCCAGTGGGCGCAGTCGGTTCCCAGCTTCTCGAGCGCCAGCCGATCGAAGCGCGCGGTCTGCTCGGGGGTGATCTCGGCGCGGTAGTCGCGGGCCGGCCCCTTGTGGAAGAACGCCTTGGGGTCCCGCATGTGTGTACCGGCGAACGGGGCCATCTGCTCGGCCCGCTCGCGCATGTAGCCGAAGGAGCAGTGCTCCAGGATCACGTCCAGCCGCAGCCTGGTCGGATCGACGTCGATGAACTCGGCGATGCGCACGATCTGACCGCGCAGATCCTCCTTGAGCCGCCGGTAATGCACGAGGAGCACGTTCGGCTCGCCCCGGAGCTTCCACCACGATCGCACGACGTCGAACAGATCGCAGCAGCCGTACCCGTCGGTGTCCAGCCACTTGTCGAAGAACGCCTGCGCGTCCTCCGGAATAACGAGCCGCGTTGGATCGTTGGACCATTTCGCGTGGATGCGGTCGATCTTGTCCATGGTCTCGGCGGAGAACTGACTCAAGTAGTTGTGGAAGCTGATGCCGAGATCTTTGCCGTTCCGGCCGACGAAGATGTAGCGGGCCTGCGCGGCGATGGGCACGGCGTCCGCGGGCAAATGCGACTTCAGCACACGACGCTCGCCGGCCTCACGCTGCGCCTTCAGCATCGCCAGCATCGCGGCGTGGTCGCCGAAGCTGGAGTCCAGCCAGGGCGACGTGTCCGAGAGAGCGTCTTTCCGCTCTTCTCCGTTGTCGAGGATCTGCTGGATAATGCGCTGGGTCCACGTGGTCCCCGCCTTGAACGGGTCCGCCACCACGATGTCGCCGGAGACGAAGCCGCCCTGCGTCAGGAAGTCGTTCCAGACAAGGGAACTGTTAAGGTAGTCCCTGACGACTCGCGTCGGCATGATCAATCTGTCGTTCATGACCATTTGTCACCCTCCTTTGTCGCTGCTCCGAGCAGGATGTCCGGACGACGGGCTCGCCCCCACCGAGTGGCCGTCAGCCAGGTGCTCCGTTTCGTTATCACGATCGAAGTGGCGTTCAAGAACCGGACCAATCCCGGCGCGTCCGGCGGGCCCCTTCGCGGGATGCTGCTCTCCCGAGAAGAGAGCGAGCGCCCTTGTGCCCAAGCACGATGGTAGCCGAGCACGAGGCTCACTCCGTAGCTGAGGCTGCCCAGCAGCGACGCACGCTCTCCTCGGAGCGAGAGGCAGCTCGCGAGAGCGACCAAGCGCCGGCGGCTTCCAACGTGAAGTATCGGGCCGGAGAGGGGCTCTCGCTTCCCGGCGTGATCGATTGCGCCTGTGCGCAGCGCTCCCGGTGAAGCCGGCGCCGTGGCCGCGCGCTCCGGAGGCATCGACCGCGACCCTGCCGAGGTGCCGCCATCGTATGGCCAAGGAGGATCTCCTGTACGGCGCCCTCTCCTCCGGGTCGCGCGCGAGAGGAAGCCGAGCGCCGTTCCTTGACGGCGTCGGCGATCGCCTGGAAGAGCTCGGTCGCAGGCGAAGTGCCCGGATCGCCCTCGTTGCGAGGCGCCCATCAAGAGCGCGCCGGGTTGCCTGCGTCAGGGCGTCAAGGCGAAGCAGTAGATCCCGCCGTAGCCGCCGCCGCCGCCGACGGTGTTCGAGCCCGGCGCCGGGCCTCCCGAGTCCACGAGATTGACCCCAGGCGCGCACCCCGGTGCATTGTGGGTCGTTATCCAGTGGGCCCAGGTCCCGCCCCCGCCGGGTCCGCCGCCGGTTCCCCTTGGCCACGAGTGTCCAACCTGCGGTGTCCCCTCGGCCCTGTCTCCCGTCTTGGCCGTCCAGTCCTTGCACGTCGCGTTGGCGCCCTGGAGCTGCCCCTGGGTGTTGGAGCCCGTCAGGGTGTCGTGGTTGTCGACCTCGGGTTGGCCCGGGTCGGGCTGGTGGTTGGGGACGCCGTCCTCGTTCGGCAGATCGTTCATGATCGCCGCGTCGGCCCCGCTGGGGCGCGTGTTGAGCAGCTCCTTCTTCTCGTTCGCGACCAGCCGGCCGAGCCGGTCGTACCAGGGCCCCTCGCCGATCCGGTCGATCGCGTTGACCTGCTTCCCGTCCTCGCCTGCCGTGGCGCTCAGGAACGCGCGCCACGTCTTGCTTCCTGCGCCCGGGAGGCTCTTCTCGGCGATCGTCGCGCAGATCTTGTCCGCGCCGCGGAGGCCGGCGCCCGGCCCTGTCTCCCCGAAGCGGAGGTCACCCCCGAAGCCGTCCTGGGAGCCCGACACCTCCCGCATGGCGGCGAGGCTCGTCACGAAAAAGCTGAATTTCTCGGTCGTCCCGCCGCCTGAGGTGGACGAGGTGGTGTCGCCGCTCGAGGTGGATGAGGTGGTGTCGCCGCTCGAGGTGGATGAGGTGGTGTCGCCGCTCGAGGTGGATGAGGTGCTGCCGCCGCCCGAGGTGGATGAGGTGCTGCCGGCGCCGGAGGTGGACGAGGTGGTGCCGCCACCGGAGGTGGACGAGGTGGTGCCGCCGGAGGTGGACGAGGCGCTGGTCGAGCCGTCGCTCGAGGCGTCCGCCTCCGCGTCTGAGCCGGAGCAGCCGACCACGTGCGAGACGAGCGCGAGGGTCAGAGGCAGCAGCAAGTGACGATAAGTGCGTGTCATGGTCTCCGTTTCCTTTCTCGTGTTAAGCAGGAGCGTTGCTGCCGGCCGCACCCCAGAGGTCGAGCAGGCGAGAGACAGGGGGCCCACGACCCAGCCGAGGGTGCTGGTGCCCCATCCGCCTGGCGAGGGGAATTTCTCAATTCGACAAACTTTTTGCAACGCCCAGATGGATATGTGGCGACACTGCGGGATGGAGAGTCAATCTTTTTTCGCGGGCTCCTGGATGTGATGTTCCGCCCGGAAGGTCGCGCTCTGTTGCACGTGGCGCCTTCTCCGCCGCGAGCTCGCTCGCCGTCGGTCGAGCGGCAACATGGCGCTCCCAGCGGACCGCGCGCGGCGCGTGCTCCCGCGCTCCAGAGCCGTTTTCCGTCGTCCACCGCGGTCGTGCCGGTTTGCGTCCTCTGGTAAATTTGGAGCCGAGCTCGATCCTTCCCCTTGTGGCTTGCGGAGGTTCCATGTCCTCTTGTTCCCGCGCGCTCCCGCCCGTGCTCGCCGCCCTCGGTGTCGCCGCCCTCGTCTCGCTGCCCGGCCAGGCGCGCGCCGACGAGCCTTTTGCCATGTCGGTCGGGGTCTCCCTGTCGGTCTCCTTCGGTCCGAAGCTCGTCGCCTTCGGTCTGGGCGCCGACCTCCGCGCGACGTTCCTCATGGAGGGCAGCTTCGCCGGAGCGTTCGACTCGGGGCACATGGGATTCGGTCCGTTCGCGCAGGCGACGTGGCTCAACTTCTCTGCGGGCCGCTTCGCGATCGGCACCCACGGCGGCGGCGATCTGTCGCGCGACGCCAGCATCGACGGCGAGCTCGGCTGGATGTACCGCACCCCCTACCGCGACCTGCTCCCGGGGCAGCATGGTCTCCACGTCGGTGTGATGGCCAGCCTGCTCGACCCGGCGGTCATCGATTTCTCGACGGGCGCGGCCATTCCACTGTCGGGCGAACCGTTCGCCCCCGAGCAGATGTTGGGCGTGGGCGTCCACGCCGCTCCGATCTTCGGAGAGCGGTCCCATGGCATCGACGGCCGGCCGCTGCGCACGGCCGATGGCGTCGTGCTCCCGCCGGTGCTCGGGCTGGGCCCCGCTGTGTCGCGCCCGGCGCGGCTCGATCGCGCGACCCGGGCGGCGCTCGCGTCTGCGTGGCTGGACAGCGCGCGGGCCGAGTGCGGCTCGATCCCGGCGTTCCTCGCCCTCGCGCGGGACCTCGCGGCGGTCGGCGCGCCCGCGTCGCTCGTGGCGCGGGCGCTCGCCGCGCTCGGCGACGAGGTGCGCCACACGGCGCGCTGCAGCGAGCTCGCGAGCGCGCTCGCGGGGTGGCGCCTCAGGCCCGCGCTTCTCCCGCCTCCTGCGGCGCGCGACGCCGACCGGCAAGCGGCGCTCGTGCGGATGGCGCTCGAGGCGTGGCACGACGGCTGTCTCGGCGAGGGAGCGGCGGCGGCCCGGGCGCGCCGGTCGCTCGCGGGGGCGAGGGACGAGGGCGCGCGCGTGGCGCTCGGCGAGATCGCGCGCGACGAGGCGCTGCACGCCGAGCTCGGGTGGCGCGTGCTCGCCTACTGCCTGGCCGAGGGCGGGCGCGAGGTGCGCGAGGCGGTCGGCGACGCGATGACGGGGCCGGCGCCGGCGCCGCCGGCGGAAGACGCCGAGGTCGAGGGCGAGCGGAAGGAGGTGCAGGCCTTCGGTCGGCTCCAGCGCGCGGAGGCCGACGCCGCCTGGGACGAGACATCGGCGGCGGCGCGGCGCGACGGGGAACGGATGCTCGTCGCCGCCTGAGCGGCCGCGGCGAGCGCGCCTGGCGGCGAGCCGAGCAGTCGGAATTCAGCCTCACCTCGCTCGAATCCTTCTCGGGCAGCACCGGGGGAGGTGACACTAACCCCGCGCCGGCATCTAAGAAGCATGCTCGATAAGAGGAGCTTCGGCATCAACGAGAGTGCGCGGCAATAAGGGGGCAGCGTCTCCACAGCAAGGACGGCAGGGCGGCAGCCTCCGCGGGCTGGCGTGCTCAACCGGCCCGTGCCCTCGTCGATCGGATCAGGGGCAGGCCGTGGTCCTCGGGCGGCACACGTCGTCGCCACAGAAGCACGAGGTCCCCCCGCGGCAGTTGCTGCACGGATCGTCGTTGGGGGGCGGAGGCGGAGGCGGGGGCGGCGGCAGCGGCGGCGGCGGCGCGGAGCCGGTGGGGCAGTTGTCGCCCTCCGGGTTCGGGAGGAACGGCGCGTATCCCGCGGCCGCGAGCTCGGTCACCTTGTTCAACACGCGCCGCCCGCAGGTGCTCCCGTCCGTGAGGGCGGTCCACCAGCTGCAATCGACCTCCGCGACCTTGTCCTTTTGCCACCGGCTCGGTTGCGGCGCGCAGCTCGTGTCTTGATAGCGCTTCGCCGCGTAGATCTCGATCTCGACGCCATCCCAGTGCCTGTCCGGATCGATGTGGCACACGAGCGGCGGATCGCTCGTCGGCTGCCACGCCGGGCGGGTCCAGCTCGAGCAGTCATCCGGGTACGAGAACTCGAAGCCAGGCTCCCGCTCCGTGGCGCAGCACGTCTGGCCGCACGCGTAGGGGCCGCACGTGGTGCACGACGGATAAGCGCCGGGACAGCCGCCGAACGCCGATACGGTTCCGCTGGCGAGCGCCCCTTCGGACGTGCCCAGGGCATCCTCCTCCGGCTCGGCCGCGATGAAGGCCCCTTCGTCCTCGGACGACGCCGGGGGCGCCTCGAGCTCGGCGGTGCATCCGGATGCCGCGAATAAGCCAAGGATCACCGAAGCCGCAAGGAGCCTCGAGCAAGCAGCACCACGCTGTCTGGTAGCAAATTTCATGAAAGGTGTTCTCCCCGTGAAGACCGACGTGCGGCTGGCGCACAGAAGTGATTTATCTTCGTGGTGTGCATAACATATTGCCGTGTCATTTGCCATGGTAATGGTTGTAGAAAAATTGCATGTGCACGGACGAGCGGGAGCGCGATTGTCCAGCTCCGGAATGTGTCGCTCCCGGACCTCATCGAGCTGCGCGTCGCGATCGAGACGGCCGCGATGACCCGCTCTGCGGCCGCGCCGGTCGCCGCTCACCTCGACGAGGCGTGCGCCGCGCTCGCGGGGATGGGGCGGCCGCAGATCTCCCCACCGAGTTCCACGACGTCGATATCGCATTCCATGTTGCGCTGGTCGCGGCCTCTGGTAACCAGGTGCTCGCGCTCGTGATGGACGCGGTCAAGGACAGCTTCCGGCTCCACCTCGAAGAGGCGCTGCGGGCGCGCTCGTTCGCGGCGATCCGCCCGCGGGTGGTCGAGGGGCACCGGGCGCTCCTGCGCGCGATCGAGCGCGGTAACGCGAGGTCGGCCGCGACGCTCCTCAGGGCGCACCTCTCGGAGTTCTACGGCACATGAACCCGCTCGACGAGCTCGCCCTTGTCCTGGGCGACGGCCTGGTGACGGATCGGGACATCCTGGAGGGCTATCGCCGCGATCAGGCCCTCTGGGCGCCTGGCGGCTGGCCCGTCGCGGTCGCGCGGCCTGCCTCGACCTCCCAGGTGCAGGCGCTGGCGCAGTGGGCGACCCGGCACCGCACCGCGCTGGTGCCGCGCGGCGCCGGGACCGGGGTGGCGGGCGGGGCGACCGCCAGCGACGGCTGCGTGGTGCTGAGCTTCGAGCGCATGAACCGGATCCTCGCGATCGACGAGGCGGCGATGCTCGCCGTCGTCCAGCCGGGGGTGCTCAACGGCGAGCTCAAGGCCGCCGCGCACGAACGGGGGCTGTGGTATCCGCCCGACCCGTCGAGCTACGCCATCTCGACCCTTGGCGGCAACGTGGCCACCAATGCCGGCGGCCTGTGCTGCGTGAAATACGGTGTCACCTCCGATTATGTGCTCGGCCTCGAGGCGGTCCTCGCCGACGGGACGGTGCTCCGCACAGGCGGCCGGAGCCGCAAGGACGTCGCCGGCTACGATCTGACGCGGCTCCTGGTCGGCTCCGAGGGCACGCTCGCGCTGATCACCGAGATCACCCTGCGCTTGCGCCGGCGGCCCCCGCCGGCAACCACGCTGGTCGCGACGTTCGCATCGCTCGAGGCCTCGGGGCGGGCCGTCGCGGCGCTCGTCCGGTCAGTCGATGCGTCGATGCTCGAGATCATGGACCGCACGGCCCTCCGCGCCGTCGAGCGCTTCCGCCCGCTCGGCCTCGACACCGAGGCTGCCGCGATGCTGATCGCGCAGAGCGACGCGCCCGGGTCCGCCGAGCTCTCCTGCATGCAGGCGGCCTGCGAGGCCGCCGGCGGGACGGTGATCGCCACCACCGAGGACGAGAGCGAGGGGCAGATGATGCTCACCGCGCGCCGCCTCGCGCTCACGGCGGTCGAGCAGCTCGGCACGGTGCTCGTCGACGACGTCGCCGTGCCGCTGCCGCAGCTGCCGGAGATGTTCCGTCGAATCGAGGCGATCGCCGCCGCGACGCAGACCACCATCGCGACGGTGGCGCACGCGGGCGACGGCAACCTTCACCCTCTTGTCGTGTTCGATGGAAGCGACGCCGCGGCCGAGGCGCGCGCGGTCGCGGCCTTCAACCAGGTGATGTCGCAGGCGCTCGACCTCGGCGGCACGATCACCGGCGAGCACGGCGTCGGCACGCTCAAGCGCGGCCTCCTTGCCCGCCAGCTCGGCGCGGCGTCGCTCGCGCTGCACCGCCGCATCAAGCACGCCTTCGACCCGGGCGGCATCCTCAACCCCGGCAAGGTGATCGACGGCTGACGCGGCGTCATGTCCGCGCTGCGCGGCGCCGCCTCGCGCGGCGGCGCCGCGATCAGAGCCCGGTGTAGATGGTGGCGAAGGAGGCCGCCTCGCCGCGGAGCAGCAGGCTGAGACGCGGGTTCGGCACCTTGAAGGTGTGAATCTTGGCGTTCCGCACGTCGAGCACCGCGAAGGCGCCGCCCGGCGTGCTCTCCGCGAGGCCGTTCATGAGCAGGTTCAGCACGACCGAGACGCGCTTGGACGACAGCGGCTCCCCGCGGAAATACATCTTGATGACGTGGGGCGTCCCATCGATGACGAGCCCGAGCTCCGGATTGACGTTGATCTCGAGATCGCCCAGGCGGTACGTCGACACCGGCGGCTCGAACCACGTCATCTTCGTCGAGGCGAGGAACTTGCGATATCCATTCACCACCGACGGGTAGATGCGGCGGCGCCGCTCGTCGTGCTGCGCGGCGAGGAAGCCGTCGAGCACGCTGGTGGGCTTTCCGCTCCTGTGCATGTCGACGATCGCCTCTCGCACCTGCCTGTAAAAGTCGGTGTAGAGCTCGTCCTTCCGTTCCTTGAACTCCCTGACGCCGGTCAGCTTGGGCGTCCCGGCCTTGAGAACGAAGTCGACAAAGTACGTCAGCGAGATCTTTTCCATGAAGTCTCCTGCAAAACGAAGCATTCCGGCGCGCCATCGACACGCGTCGTACGAGAGACACGCCGTCGCGCCGCGTCCTTGGTGTCTACCATGGATAGTCATCTTCGACCCGTCGGGAAAGGGATCGGTCGGACGGACATTGTCCCAACCTGTCGAGGGCGGACGGATGCGCTGCGGGTTGAAAATATATTGTAATTACGAATGGTTGCGTGGGTGCCCGGGCGCGGTCCACCCGGCGGCGCGGGGCTCCTCGACGCCGCGCGAGCGGCCATGACGAGCGGAGGCGCGCGCGGCAAAGGTAATCGACAGAATCCAGCTGTTGTCCAGGGGATGTCCTGTGGAGAACCCCTGTGGAGAGCTGGAGAGGACGGGGCGTGATCGAGGCGTGGACCCGGTCGGACATGGTCTGTCAACACCACGTGCTCCTTGGCGCTTGACGCTGCCCGCGGGCGAAGGATGGGGCCGGAACGCCTCCGGAGCGTCTGGACTTCCCGCTCCCTCACGATGTGTTCTGCTCTGAACCTGTGTTTCGAGGTCGCCTCGGCGCGCGCCTGGTCGCGCCGTCGCGATTGGAGGATTCCTGCTCCGCTCTCCCTCGCCTCGGGCATTCCGCTTGCGTGCGGCGGTCGGCCGGCCAGACTACGCCGCCGTGCTCGCCATCGAAGCGTCCTCCGTGAGGAAGGTCTACCGCGGCTTCTTCCGCCGGAGCGGCGGGCAGACGGCGCTCGCGGGCCTCGACCTCGCCATCCAGCGCGGCGCCGCGTTCGGGCTCATCGGCCTCAACGGCGCGGGCAAGACGACGTTCATCAAGACGCTGCTCGGCGTGGTGCGCCCCACGAGCGGCGCCGTGCGCGTGCTCGGCGGCGAGCCGGAGGACCCGGGCGTGCGCGCCAGGATCGGGTACCTGCCGGAGCGGCTCTTCCTGCCCAGCGCGTTCACGCCGCGGCAGTTCCTCGCGAGCGTGGCCCGCATGAAGGGCCTCTCGCCGGGCGAGGGCGCGCTGCGCGCGCTGACCGAGAGGGTAGGGCTCGGGGCCGACTCGGACCGCAAGATCGGCGGGTTCTCGAAGGGGATGCGGCAGCGCCTCGGGCTCGCCGCGGCCTTGCTCGGGCAGCCCGAGCTGCTCGTGCTCGACGAGCCCACCGACGGCGTCGACCCGCTCGGCCGCGCCGAGATCCGCAGGATCCTGGGCGAAGAGCGCGCGCGGGGGGCGACCTTGTTCCTGAACTCGCACCTCCTGTCGGAGACCGAGCGCATCTGCGACCGCATCGGCATCCTCGCGGGCGGGCGGCTCGTGCGCGAGGGCGCGCTCGTCGCGCTGTGCGGCAGCGAGACGGCGTACCGCGTGCGGTTCGCGGACGGCGTCGACGCGGCGAGGCTCGCCGCGCTCGGGTTCCGCCCGATCGACGGGGAAGGCGGGTGGCGCCTGGAGGCCGAGAGCCCCGCGGCGCTCAACGAGGCGCTCGACGAGGCGCGGCGCGCGGGCGCCCTGCTCGTCGAGCTGTCGCGGGACCTGCGCGACCTGGAGGACGTGCTGGCGGAGGCGCTGGGCGCGGGCGGCGCCCGCGGAGGCGTGGCGTGAGGGCGGCGCTGAGCGTCGCGGGCGACCTCCTGCGCGAGGCCTCGTCGCGGCGGTGGTTCCTCGCCCTCGGGATCGGCGTCACGATGGCGCTCGTGGTGATCGGGGGCGCGCTGCAGCTCGAGGTGGTGGACGGCGCGCTCGCGGCGACGCGGCTCTTCGGCAAGGAGGTCGGCCGCGGCGACATCCGCTCGGTCGACGTCGCGCTCCGCTACGTCGGCCGCGCGCTTTCGTACGTGCTGTTTTACGGGGGGCTCGCGTTCGGGATCGTCTCCTGCGCCGATTTCGGCCCGAGCCTGCTGGCGCCGGGGCGCATCGAGCACCTGCTCTCGCTGCCCGTGCGGCGGTTCGAGCTCCTGCTCGGCACGTTCCTCGGCGTGCTCGCGCTCTCGCTCCTCAGCACGCTGTACGGCGCCCTCGGGATCACGGTCATCTTCGGGCTGAGGGCGGGCGTGTGGATGGCGAGCCCGATCGTGGCGGCGCTCCTCGCGAGCGTGACGTTCGCCGGCATCTACGGGGCGATGCTCACGACCGCGGTGATGGTGCGGAGCGCCGCGCTGTCCGCGGCGGTGGGGATCGCGCTGTTCATCCTCGGCATCGTCGCGGGGTACCGCGAGCAGCTCGACTCGTTCTTCGAGCCTGGCGTGGCCCGCGGGGCCTTCCGCGCGGCGACGCTCGTGCTGCCGCGGGTGTCGGCGCTCGCCGACGCGTCGGCGGAGTTCGCGGTGGCGACGGCGATCAAGGGGGATGTGCTCGCCAGCCAGGTGGCGGGGCTGCTCCTCTTCGGCCTGGCCGCGCTCGCGGTGGGCATCCACGTGTTCGAAGAGAAGGATTTCTAGGGTGGAGCGGCGATGCTCGGACGAGGCGGTGAGCGCTCGGAATCGGCGGCTCCGCGGCGCCTGGGCGGGGGTGACGACCCGATGAGACCGATGAAGAAGCGGGGCGTGTGGCTCGCGGCGGCGATGGTCCTGCTCGCGCTCGCCGCGTGGCTGATGTCGCGCGGCGACAAGGAGAAGCCCACGGTCCGGCCCCGGAAGATCGAGTTTCCGCGCCATCCGAAGCCGGCCGAGGTGGAGCGCGCCAGCCGTCGGCGCACGCTGCCGCCGCTGTCTGCGCCGCCGCCCGGCGTCGAAGCGCCGCAATGGAAGCGCGACCCGGTGCTCGCCGCCCTGCCCGCCGATCCGAAGCGCTCGGCCATGGTGTTCGAGATCGAGGCGCTCAAGGAGTCGCCGATCATGCAGATATGGCTCGATTGCATGCTGTCGCGCGGCGACGAGCGCGCCGGCCTGGCGCGCTTGAAGGACCGATACGGGATCGACGTGCTGGAGGACGTGGAGCGCATCGCCACGTCGAGCACGGGGCTCATGGTGCTCCAGGGATCGTTCGAGGGCGCGAGGTTCGAGCGGGAGCGATGGTCCACGCGGACGTACGGGGAGAGAGGTGTCCTCTACGAGGAAAAGGACACGGGCAGGGGCGTCGCGACGTGGGGGCCTGACGTCCTGATCTTGAACCCGCGCGCCGAGCCCGATCTCGTCGAGGACGCGATCGATCGGCTCGAATCGACCGATCCCGCGCAGGGATCCATCCTTCAGGAATACCAGGCCTACAGCGACGTCTATGGAGTGCTCTCGCCCGACGATCTCTCGAAGATGCTGCCGTCGGACCAGGACCAGCTCGCCGAGCGGATCCGAGAGACCGTCCAGCGGGTGGAGATCCACATCGACGCCTCGGAGGATGTCGCCGTCGTCGCCGAGGTCGCCGGCCCCGCCGGTCAGGAGATGGAGGACCTGTCGAAGCTGTTCGGCGCCGCGCTCTCCATGGGGCGGCTCAACGCGAAGCGCGAAGACAATGACGAGCTCGCCGAGCTGCTCGACCACGCGCGGGTGGAGACGCAGGCGCGGCGCCCTCCCTGGGCGAGCAAGCCGGAGGAGCAGCGCTTCTCGGTCGACGTGGCGCTGCCCGTCGAGCTGCTGAAGAACCTCGGCCCGTGTCGTCGAGACCGGCGCGATCCGGAGCGTGACATCAAGGCCGAGCCCGAGCCCGAGCCAGCGCCGCCGCGATGACGCGCGCAATGCCTCGCGAGCCGCTCGTCCCTGCGCGCCACCCTACCAGGGCCCGGGACGGCCCTGGCGATGGGGTATCAGAGCGGCTGATACAGCTGGATCAGGTTCCCGCAGGTGTCCGAGAACACCGCGATCATGACCGGGCCCATCGGGGTGGGCTCCTGCGTGAACGCGACCTGGTGCTCCTTGAGGCGAGCGAACTCGGCCTTGAGGTCCGACACCTCGAACGCGGTGAGCGGGATGCCCTGCGTGAACATCGCCTGCTGGAACGTCTTCGCCGCCGGGTTGGCGTTCGGCTCGAGCACGAGCTCGACGTCGTCGGGGCCCTCCGGCGAGACCACGGTGATCCACCGGTACTCGCCGACAGGGAAATCGCTCTTCTTCTTGAAGCCGAGCACCTCCGTGTAGAACTTGAGCGCGCGTGTCTGGTCCTCGACCATGATGCTGTTGAGCTTGATCCTCATCGATCGCCTCGCTGAGCTGACGGTTCGGGCCGACTCTGCCAGGGCCGCCCGGCTCACGCTTCTCGAAAACTGCGAAACGCGCCCGGCGGCAGCCGGCCCATCAGGGTGAGACAGCCGGGGGCGAGCTCCCACGGGAGCCTCCCCGGCACCTGGACCATCGCGCGCACGCGGCGCCGGTACGCCGACGGCGGCACGCCGATCCGCTGCGCGAACAGCGCGCTGAAGCTGCCGAGGCTGGAGAACCCGATCTCCATGCACACGTCGGTCACCGAGTGATGCCCGGCCGCCAGGAGCTGCTTGGCCAGATCCAGGCGCCGCCGGATGCGGTACTGGTGAGGGGTCACGCCGAACACCGCCTCGAACTGCCGGATGAAGTGGTAGGGCGAGATCGCCACCTCCCGCGCCACGTCCTCGATCGACAACCTCGACTCGCGCACCTCGGAGAGCAGATCCCGCGCCCGGCAGAGGTTCCTGAGCGCGTCGTGTCCGAGCAGCATCGCCGGCGACCAGGATAGAGCGTGGCGGCGGCTGGCTCAAGCGACCCACCGGAGGGGCGCGCAAGAGGCCGCTCAGACGAGCAGCTCGGGTCGGGAAAGGCGAGGGACCGGGCCGAACGGGCCGCGCGCGCCGCAGAGCGAGCGCCCGCCGTGGCCGAAAATGCAGCTTCATTGTCTTTCGGGACAGACGCGCCGTCTGTTACCCACTTGCGGGGCGCCGGCGGCGCGGCCGCGGGCTCGCGCGCTGCGCCGCGGTGACGGCGCTTCGTGACGTCCCGAGCCAGGCCCAAGCAAACCCGGGAGGAGCCAATGAACGCGATCGAGCTACCCGAGATTCCTGACAGCGCCCTTTGTGTCGAGGCGACCGAGCACGCCAGGGCGGTCAGCGCCCCGTTCCTCTTCAACCATGTGGCGCGCACGTACGTCTTCGGCGACGCGCTGGGGCGGCGCAGGGGCCTGTCGTACGACCGCGAGCTGCTCTATCTGGCGTGTGTGTTCCACGATCTGGGCCTCACCGACTCGGCCCCCGTCGAGACGCGCTTCGAGGTCGAGGGGGCCGACGCGGCCAGGGCTTTCCTGGCCGCGCGCGGGGTCGGCGCGCGCGAGCAGGAGATCGTCTGGGACGCGATCGCCCTGCATACCACCGTGGTGATACCCCAGCGCAAGCGCCCCGAGATCGCCCTTTGCCAGATGGGCGCGGCCATCGACGTCGGCTACGCGCCCCGGACGCTCCTGCCCGAGCGGCTCGTCGAGGAGGCGCTCGGGCGCTACCCGCGGCTCGGCTTCAAGGAGGCGATGACCTCCGCGTTCTGCGGGCTGCTCCGCCGAAACGAGGCGGCCGCGGCCACCTCGCCGGTCGTGGCCGACGTCGGCGAGCGCAGGCTCGACGGGTTTCGACCCGTCCACTTCTGCGACGTCATCGCGGGCGCGGCGTTCGACGAGTAGCGCCATGAGGAGCTCGGAGCTCTCCAGCCCGAAGAGGCTCTCCCACGCCACCGGGGAGGAGCTCAGGTGACGCGGAGTCAATGCCGCGGGTCGGAAATCCTGCGGGGACCCTGCCTCGCGAGCGGAGAGAGATTCAACGCAAAGACGCCAAGAGCGCAAAGACGCAAAAAGACATTTGTTCATTATTGCGCCTTTGCGCCTTTGCGCCTTTGCGTTGAAATCTCTCTCCGGAGCCCTGGCTGGACTCCTGGTGGGTGGAACTAGCCTCTGACCTCCTCGTCCTCGTCTCTTGGAGGCGGAGGGCGCTCGCCCGCGGCGACCTGGAGCTCGCGGACGATCGAGAGGAGGGCCGGACAGCAGATGCGCTCGACCACGGAGCCGTCGGGCGCGAGCTCGAAGCTCGGCGGCTCGCCATGCACCGGGCAAGCCACGTCGGCGTACCTCGACTCGAGATCTTTCAGGACGCTCTCGTCGACCTCGCGGACCTCGCCCTTCGCAGCCGCCCCTTCGTTCCCGTGTGTCGTCATGCGACGCATGGTAGCAGGAAGGGCGCCGCGCCTCGTCCTGCCCGGTGCCCAGGGGGCCCAGGCGACCTCTGCCATCGACGCAGGGGCGCCGGCGCCCCGCGGCCTCAGCCATCGAGGCGCCGTGACCAGAGCGGCCGCCCGGAATCAGGAGGACAAAATAGCAGCGCCGCCGGGCGCCTCGGGGGATTAGGCGGAGGCCGCCGGCGGAGCTGGCTCAAGGCTAAGCATTCTCCGTACCAGGTACACCCTTCGGAAAATCCCCTACTTATGTCTCGGGCGCCGATCGGGCGGGTTTCGATTCTGCGAGGATCCGGCTTGCACGGTTGCAGGATCGCGACGGCGCTCGCCCACTTCCGTGACCGCCGTCTTGCCGGCTAGCGTCGGGGACATGAACCGCCTGCGTACGACCCCCGCCGTCACCCTGGCGCTGCCGCTGCTCGCGGCGTGCAGCGCCCCCGCGTCGAGGCCGCTGGACAAGCCGGCCGCGTCCCCGGCCGCCGCGACCCCGCCGCCGCACGCCGCGCCGGCAGCGCCCCCCGGACCGGGGCGGCTTCCTTACCCGGCGACCGCGAAGCGGCCCGTGGCGAGCGAGTACCATGGCGCCCGGGTCGTCGACGACTACCAGTGGCTGGAGGACGGGAGCTCCCCCGAGGTGGAGCGCTGGGTCGCCGAGCAGAACCAGCTCTCGCGCGGCACCCTCGACGCCGTGCCGGCGCGCGGCGCGATCCGGGCGCGCGTGCAGGAGATCCTGTCGGCGACCTCCGCGAACCACTACGCGCTCGACGAGGCCGGCGGACAGATCTTCGCGCTCAAGGACCAGCCGCCGAAGCAGCAGCCTTTCCTCGTCGTCCTGAGGTCCGTGAACGACCCCGCCTCCGCGCGGACCCTCGTCGATCCGGAGGTCATCGACCCCAAAGGGCACACGACCATCGACTGGTTCGTCCCGTCGCGCGACGGCAAGCAGGTGGCTGTCTCCCTGTCCGAAGGCGGCACCGAGAGCGGGACCGTGCACGTCTACGACGTGGCGACGGGCAAGGAGACGGGCGACACCGTGCCTTACGCGAACAGCGGCACAGCGGGCGGCAGCCTGGCGTGGACCGGCGACGGCAAGGGGTTCTACTACACCCGGCACCCCCGGCCCGGGGAGCGCCCGCGAGAGGACATGGGCTTCTTCCAGCAGATCTACTTCCACAAGCTCGGTACGCCGGACAAGGACGACAAGTACGCGCTCGGCAAGGAATTCCCCCGCATCGCCGAGGTCGAGCTCACGACGAGCGAGAGCGGCAAGCTCGTGCTCGCCAGCGTCCAGAACGGCGATGGAGGCGAGTACTGGCACTATCTCCTCGACGCTTCGGGCAAGTGGGCGCGCTTCGCCGATCTGCCCGACAAGGTCATCCGGGTCGTGTTCGGCGCCGACGACCGGCTCTACCTCCTGTCGCGCAAGGACGCGCCGCGCGGCAAGGTGCTGCGCCTCTCGCCGGGCAAGCTGGACCTCGCCAAGGCGGAGCTCGTCGTGCCCGAGAGCGAGGCGGTGATCCAGGGCTTCTTGCCCACGACAGGGCGGCTCTACGTCCGCGATCTGCTCGGCGGCCCGTCGCAGGTCCGCGTCTTCGATCTGAAGGGCAAGGCGCTCGGGACGGTGCCGATCCCGCAGGTCTCCTCGGTGCGGCAGGTCGTGCGCACCCAAGGCGACGACATGCTCTTTCGCGGCGTGAGCTACACCGAGCCGGCGGCCTGGTTCGCGTACTCGGCCAGGGACGGCAAGGTGACGAAGACGCCGCTCGCGATGACGGCCCCTGTCTCCTATGCCGACGTGGAGGTCGCCCGGGAGGCGTGCACCTCGAAGGACGGGACCAGGGTTCCCATCAACATCTTGCGCCGGAAGGGCACACCTCTCGACGGGACCGCGCCGGCGCTGCTCACGGGATACGGCGGCTACGGGACGAGCATGGCTCCCGGGTTCAACCCGCTCTGGCGGCTGTGGTTCGACCAGGGAGGGGTGGTCGCGATCGTCAACCTGCGCGGCGGCGGCGAGTTCGGGGAAGCGTGGCACCGCGGCGGCAACCTGACGAAGAAGCAGAACGTCTTCGACGACTTCGCGGCGTGCGCGCAGCACCTCGTCGACGGGCGCGTCACGAGCCCGGCGCGGCTCGCCATCCGCGGCGGCTCGAACGGCGGTCTGCTGATGGGAGCGCAGCTCACGCAGCACCCGGAGATGGTGAAGGCGGTCGTGTCGCACGTCGGTATCTACGACATGCTCCGGGTGGAGCTCACGCCGAACGGGGCGTTCAACGTGACCGAGTTCGGCACGGTGAAGGACCCCGAGCAGTTCAAGGCCCTTCACGCCTACTCGCCGTATCACCACGTCAAGGACGGGACCGCCTATCCGGCGACCCTGTTCCTGACCGGCGCCAACGACCCGCGGGTGGATCCGTGGCACTCGCGGAAGATGGCGGCGCGGATGCAAGCGGCCTCGCCGGGCCCGGCGCCCATCCTGCTCCGGGCGAGCGGCTCGACGGGCCACGGGGCCGGGACGCCGCTCTCCGAGGAGATCGAGGAGCAAGCCGACGTGTTCGCGTTCCTCTTCAAGGAGCTCGGGCTCGGCGCCCCGCCCGCCAGGGACGACGCGGCGCCGTAGCCGGCCGAGCGCTCACCGCTTGCGGGACGGAGCCTCTCCCCGGGGCAGCGCCGCCGGCCGATGCGCCTCTCGCTGGGGCGCGCGCGCCGCGACCATCGCGCTCCGCTGCGCCGCCCCGCGGCGCGCGGCGAGGGCCCGGGTCAGCCCCTCGGCCAGCGTCGCCGCGGTGTCGAGGCCGCCGAGGTCGACGCTGAGCTCGACCAGCGTCTGCGCCAGCGCGGGCGAGACGCCCACCAGCGTGCAGGACGCGCCGAGCAGCCGCGCTGCGGACGCCGCCCCGACGAGCTGCGCGGCAGCCCGGGCGTCGAGCGCCGGCACGCCGGTGATGTCGAGCAGCACCTGCGCCGCCTGCTGCGCGGCGATCGCCTCGAGCAGGCGCTCCAGGAGCGCGCTGGCCCGTGCGTCGTCGATCATGCCCACGATGGGAAGGCAGAGCACGCCGTCCGCGACGCGGATCACCGGGACGCTCATCGCCTGGATCGCGTCCCGCTGCGCCGCGATCACCCGCACCGTCTCTTCGAGCTCCCGGTTCCGCGCCTCCAGCGACGCCTGGAGCGCCCGCTGCTCCTCGATCAGGGCCTCGTACTTGTGCTGGATCTCGGCAGCCTCCGGGACGGCGAACTGGACCAGCACGCCCTCGAAGCCGTCCCCGGCGTCGCGCACCGGCACGCCGAAGGAGCAGACCCACACCGCTCCGCCCGTCTTGCTCGTGAGCGTCTCGTTAGCGTCGGTGTCGTAGCTGATCGGCGGGATCGCGACCTCCTCGCCGCGAAAGAACCGCTCGATGTGCGGCATGATCCCGTTCTCGGCGAGCTGCGGGTCCTCCAGCATGTTGTAGTTCACTTGCAAGAACGCCTCGGCTGGGGCCCGCCAGAGCGCTTCCCAGCCGGCGTTGACGGCGTGGGTCCTGCCGACGGGGCGGTGGATCGACACGCTGAAGCAGCGCGCCGCCATCAGCGCGCGCCATCTCCGCGCGTCCGCCCGCCACGATTCCATCTCCTGCTCCATCGCCTCCAGGCGGCGAGCCAGCTGAGCGCTATCGTCGTCCCGCTCGTATCCCATATGCCCGAGTGTTCACCGAGCGGCGCCTGGCTGTCCAGCGCCGCACCGGGCGAGCGGGCGAGCAGGCGAGCAGGCGAACGTCGCGCAGTCGCTGGGGGCAGACGGCGTCATCGATTCCACCAAGGAGGATTTCGCCAAGCTGCGCGGCTTCCTGGCCTCACACGCGGAGCACCAGGCAGGCCGCCGAGGCCGGGCAGGCGCCGGCGAACTCCGGGGAGGCGGCGAGGTCGGCTGGAACCGCCTCGCGCGGCGTCGAGGCGAAGCCGAGCGCCCGGAAATAGTCCGCAGCGGTCGTGGTCAGCAGGTAGACGGCCTCGAGCGACCCCACCCGCGCCGCATCGACGCGGTTGGCGACGAGAGCCCGGCCGAGCCCTTGCCCGTGAAGCGTCCGCACCACGGCCACGGAGCGTAGCAGGCCAACTCGCCCGTACGTCTCGAGCCCAGCTACGCCGACGAGCTCCAGGCTGCGCCGCATGACCACGTACGCGGCGGGGAACTGGTCGAGCAGGCCGGCCGTCGGCAGCTCCGCGCGGACAAGGAGCCCCCGAACCACGTCGAGATCGCCCGACGCAGCCGGCTCGATCTTCGCGTCGCTCAACTCCACCCCTCAGCCGCGATGAGCGCCTCGACGCGCGCCTTCACCTCGTCGCGAATGGCACGGACGCGCTCCAGCGGCTTTCCCTTCGGATCCTCCAAGGGCCAGTCGTCGCGTCGCACGCCTGGGGCGGTCGGACAGGCTTCGCCACAGCCCATCGTGATCAGCATGTACGCGTCCGCTGCGAGCGCGTGCGTGAGCTTCTGCGGCGTCGACTCGGACAGGTCGATCCTGATCCCCACATCACCGCAAGCAGACCGAAAGTCGCGACAAACTCGCTGAACCACTGCGGGGGCCGCCCCCATGATCCCCGACCCGACCACCGTCGCGAGAAGGAGGGCCGTCCCGAGCGCTTCGGCGACGGCCCTTCGGGTGAGATCAGCGCGCTGCATCGCCGAGCTTCGCCGGGGCGCAGCAGCCGGGCGCGCAGCACGCCGCCTCGCTCTTCGCAGGCTCGCTCTTCGCAGGCTGGCTTCCCATCACGTCCGCGTCGCCCTTCACCACGAACACCTCCCACGAGTTGCCGTCGGGGTCCTCGATCCAGACCTTGTCCTGCACCGCATAGCAACACGCGGTGTTCTCCTCCGTGAAGGTCTTGAGCTCGGCCGCCTCGAAGGCGCGCTTGGCCTCGAGCACGTCGTCGGTGCTCGCGACCTGGATGCCGAAATGGCTCGCGTTCACGCCCGTGCGCGGCGCCTCTTGCATCGTCAGGTTGAGGGCAGGCGACGCAAGGTCGAACTTGGCGTAGCCAGGTCGACGCTTCGCGGCGCGCACACCGAATGCCTTCTCGTAGAACGCGACCGAGGCATCGATGTCGGAGATGTTCAGCGAAACGTGAGGCTTGAGGACGTTCATCTCGGGTACTCCTTCCAATTTTTTAGAAATAGTGGAGAAAAAAATTAGCAGCAACCCTTCCCACGCTTGCAGCAGTCCTCCCAGATGTAGTCCGTGAGGCCGCGAAGCGCCGCGTAGTCGGCGCTGTAGTAGTGGAACGTTCCTTCTCCGCGCGTCCTTAGAACGCCGGCGTCGACGAGCCGCTTCAGGTGATGGCTCAGCGTGGATGCAGGCATGTGCACGTGCGCCTGGATCTCGCCTGCGGATGCGCCGTCGGCGCCGGCTTGCACAACGAAGCGCAGAATCGCGAGGCGGACGGGGTGACCGAGCGCGGCCAGCTGTTCCGCGTGACGCTCCAGTGTCGAGGGCACGCACTACTTCTACGGATCTAGAAGTACTGGCGCAAGGGGATTCTTCCAAAAAAATCGAAGCTGTCGAAGCGGCTGCTCGGACCCCGCCCTGCGCGGTGTTCGTCCGGATCGATCGAAGTTCGGGGTGTTCGACATGCGCGGGCTCTGGTTCATCAGCGGCAACGTCCTGCGCGATCTCGCTGCGCTCAACGAGCCTCGCCGCCGGGCACCTCCGCGCTCGGGCTACCCGTGGCGGCTCGGAAAGTCCCCCACGGCGGCCTCGCGCGCCCTGACCGCGCTCCGGAAGGTGGCGTAACTCCAGCTCAGATCGCTCACGCTGCACTCGTACCCGTTGTCGCGATCGAACTGCTCGCTCAGCTGGAGGCGATCGGAGTGGTAGATCACCGCCTCGAGCATCCTGTCGCCCGCGTCGATCAGCTTCGCCGCGATGTCTGGATCGGCGGGATCGCTCACGCCCACCTGCGCGAAGAACCTCTGCGTCGTGGCGTTCACGAGCGCGGCGGCGGGGGAGCTCTTGATCTTCGCCGCGAGCATGAAGTAGAGCTCCGCGAAGTTGCACGTCGTGAGCGCCCACGGGTGACCGGCGTCCGGACCATGATCGGACAGGTTGCCGTCGTACGTATCCTCGGGGTACCGCCCGATCATCGGCCCCCTGCTCCGAGGCAGCGCCCGATCGGCGTCGTTGATGCGGTACCGCCGGTCGCCCTCGGTGAACGCGTCGCGCACCAGCGCGGCCGTCGAGAGCAGCACCGGGTCGGCGCAGTTCGTGGAGCCGTAGACGGCCGACATGACGACATCCACGTTGAGCGTCGCTCCCCTGCCTTCGGTGGGCCTGCCGTTCGGCCCCGTGATGGACGCGTAGTACGGCTGCCCGTCGTACGTGCCCTGGTGCGTCGCCATCTGGCTGCCCAGCCACTCTGCGGCCGCCCACATGTCGTTGATGTACGGAGAGAGCCCGTGCTCGTCGGCGCGGCTGATCAGCGAGAGGAACGCCTTTCGCTGCACGGAGCGCGCATAGAAGCTGAACCCGGCCGTCTCCTCCCAGAGGTTGTGCGTCTGCTCCTTGTAGGCCGAGAGGAGGTACCGGGTGTCCTTCTCGATGATGGACCTGGCCGTGGCGAGCGCCTGCAGCGAGAGCCGATCCTCGATGGCGAGGAGGGACAGAATGCGGTGCGCCGGGCCGTCCGTCTGCGATGTCCAGTTGTCGCGCACGGTGCCGTCGATGTTGAAGCACGCCAGCGCGAACCTGCTCGCGCGCTCGGCGTTCTCCTGGCACAGCGCCGAGAACATCGTGTAATCCTCGCAGAGGGTCCGCGCCATGAAGACCGGGTTGTCGAGCGCCTCCGGAATGCAGATGGCCGCGTCCCGGATCCAGTGGTGCACATAGTCCTGGTCGGTCTGACCCCTGTCGTCCGGCAGGGACGGGGACGCGAGCACGCACCCCTTGACGGACTGCATCGCGCCCTTGCTGAAGACCCAGGTCCCCGTCGCGATGTTCCGCAGGAGGAGCACTTGCATGTACTTGCTGATCGCGTCGAACGATACGGACGAGACGTCGACGCTCGTGCTCAGGTAACCGAATGAACTGGCCATGGGACCCCCTCTCTCTCGTGGTTTGTTCCTTTATAGCGGGGCGCCGATCCGTGCGCTACGCGCGATTGCGGCGACGTGGTGTGGGAGGCCCTGCTCGAACACCTTCTTGTTGCCATCCGGTCGCACGCCCGGGCACGGGGCTTGCCCCTGTCGTGAAGGGACCCCGCGCGCGGAGCGACGCCACGACCGGCGGCGCCGGCGCGTCGAGAGGAGGCGTACGGCGGTCGCGCGCCGCGTCACGCGGCCAGCGGAGCGTCGCGGCGTTGTCGCCTTGTCTCCTCTGAACGTCGCGCTCCGCGAAGGGGCCCCGGCCGCCCGCCGCGCGGCGCCGCGTTCGCCGGGCCGCCGTGGGCGACGCCGATCCCGGGATGTTCTCCGTTGCGAACAATCCGCCCCGCCGCGCACAGTGGGCGCATGGTCGACCCGCTCTTCGACGATCTGCCCGCTCTGCTGTGCTTCGCGCGCGTGGTGGAGCGCCGCTCGTTCACCGCGGCCGCGGCGGAGCTCGGGGTGTCGAAGTCGATGGTGAGCACCCGGGTCGCGCGCCTGGAGGAGCGCCTCGGCGAGCGCCTGCTCGTGCGCACCACGCGCAAGCTCACCGTCACGGACGCCGGCATGAACCTCTATGCGCGCTGCGCGCGCGTGCTCGAGGAGGCCGCCGCCGCGGTGCGGGGCGCGTCCGACGCCGACCGGGGCCGCATCCGGCTCAACGCGCCGGTCAGCTTCGCGCAGATGTACCTGGCGGAGCCGCTCGCGCGGTTCCTCCGGGCGAGCCCGGGCGCGCACGTCGAGCTCATGCTGAACGACCGCCTCGTCGACCTCGTGGAGGAGCGCGTCGACCTGGCCATCCGGATCACGAAGCTCAAGGACTCGAGCCTTGTCGCGCGCCAGCTCGCCACGACGGCGCTGCACGTGGTCGGCGCGCCGGGCTACCTCGAGCGGCGGGGGCGGCCCGAGCAGCCGGGGGATCTCCTGCGCCACGACTGCCTGCGCTACCTCCACCTGCGCGTCGAGGACGAGTGGCGCTTCTACGGGGCCGGCGGGCGCGTCTCCGTCCCCGTCTCCGGCCCGCTGACGGCGAGCAACGGGACGGCGCTCCGCGAGGCGGCCGTGTCCGGGATCGGCCTCGCGGTGCTGCCGCGCTTCATGGTCGACGAGGATCTCGCGGCCGGGCGCCTGGTCACGCTGCTCGACGCGTTCGCGCCCCGGCCCATGGGCATCTACGCGGTGCACGCGGCCGGCCGGCGCCCGCCCGCGCGGGTGCGGCGGCTCGTCGAGCACCTGGCGGCCGCGTTCCGCGGGATCTCGTGGGCGTAGCGGCAGATCGTTCTCCCTGGAGAACAATTCGTTCCCGGGCGCGCTCTACCGTGGCGCGGCGCCGGGGCTTACTCCTCGGGTCATGGAGGCATCACCCATGAACCGTGTCGAGACGATCCTCTCCGTTCCCCGCTCGGCCGAGCTGGCCGCGCTGATGTTGCGCCTCGGGCTGGGCGCCGTGTTCCTGGCGCACGCGCTCGCCAAGCCGCTCGTGTACACGTTGCCGGGCACCGCCGCGTTCTTCGCGGCGAGCGGCTTCCCGGGCTGGACGGCGTATCCCGTGTTTCTCGCCGAGCTGCTCGGCGGCGCGGCGCTCCTCGCCGGGCTCAGGACGCGCCTGATCTCGCTCCTGCTCCTGCCGGTGATGATCGGCGCGCTGCTCGTGCACCTGCCGAACGGCTGGATGTTCGCCGGTCAGGGGGGAGGCTGGGAGTACGTCGCCTTCCTGATGATCGCGCTCGGCGCGCAGGCCCTCCTCGGCGACGGCGCGCTCGCCGTGAGCCGGCTGCAGCGCGGCTAGCGCCTCGCCGCGCACGGTCGAGAAGGGCCGCGCGATCTGCGCGGCGGCCCGCGCCGCGTCACGGCAAGTTGGCGTCCATCCAGGCGAGCCGGGCCCGCAGGAAGTCGCGCATGACCTGCAGCTGCCCCTCCCACGTCGGCGCGGTGGGGCCGCCGAGGAAGCCCTCGCTCGACTCGATGATGCTCGACACCGGCCACTTGGCGAAGTCGCGGACGACGGCCTGCGAGAGCGGCGCGCTCAGCCTGTTCATGCGCTCCTCGATCGCGGCCTCGGACAGGTGCGTCTGGCGAAGCGCCGTGTAGCGCGCCTTCACCTGCGCCATGAAGCTCGGATCCGCGGTGAGCTTCTGATACCAGTTGTTGACGTTCCTCGTGCCGCTGAAGCGCCAGCCGGTGTCGCTCTCCGATTGCGGCGTCGCGCTCTGGGCGCCCACCCCGCCGAGCGCGAAGTTGTAATCCCACAGCGGCCCGGCCTTGAGCTTCTGATCGCGATCCTTGAAATAATAGGCGCTCCGCACGTACGCGTCCACGTTGAGCGTCAGCTCGCTGATGATCAGATAATCGATGAACGACGGCACGTCGATGTACGACGCGTAATCGCCGATCGGCGTCTGGTGGATGCTGTCGTGGAACTGCTGGATGTACTGCGTCAGCCAGGTCGCCTGCTCGTCGTTCAGGGGATCGGGGTCCACGACCTCGAGATCGATCCAGCACGTGCCGCCCTCGTCGGGACGGGGACCGCCGCCGCCGAAGCTGAACGACGGGAGGGGATCCGACCCGGTGCAGGCGAGCTTCGGCTCCTCGGCGGCCGCCTGGTCGAACTTGAAGATGTAGCCGCCGCTGATGTCCGGCAGTGCCCGGTCCGTCTCCTCTAGCTCCTTGAGATCGGTGCGGACCTTGTTGTTCTTGATGGTCTCCGAGAGCCAGTAGATGCCCTGGTAATCCGCTTCGCCGATGACGCGCGCGTCGTAGTTCAGGTAGACCTCGGCCAGCTCGACGCGTGGCGCCTGGAGGCCCATGTCGCGGCCGAGGGTGTAGGTGAACGGATTGCGGATCAACGTGCGGTCGTAGTAGGGAGGGATCAGCGCCCAGTCCGAGTCGGCGGGCATGCCCAGCACCGGGTAGTCGAGGTCCTTGTCGTCGTTGTCCCACAGCTCGAGCTTGTACGGTGTTTGCGGGAAGTTCCGCGACGACTGACCGCGCACGTGGTACCCGCCGCGCATCGCCAGCGTGGGCAGCGACGCGATCGACGCGACGCCGTTGACCGGCTCCCAGATCATCACCGCCGCGTCGAAGTAGACCTCCTTGTCCGTCGGCTTGCCCATGCCGTAACCGTCCATGATCACGATGGGAAGATCGGAGGTCGCGTCGAAGGTGCGCGCGATGTAGAGGCCGGTGCTCACCGCGCCGCTCGCGGCGCCTCCCACGAACGCCTGCGCGCGGACCTGCGTCGTGACGGTGAGGGTCACGGGCTCGCCCGTGTACAACGTGGAGGACGCGGTCGGCAGCAGCCCGTCCAGCGTGTAGCGGATCTCGGCCCCCTCGATGGGGGTGGACATCCCCACCTGGATTTGATCCCTGAACGTCTGGCTGGGCGTGGAGAACGACACCTCCCCGATCAGGGAGGGGGGCGGCGCCGCGGTGCCATTGCCGTCGCCGTTGCCGCCGCCGTTGCCGTTGCCGTTGCCGCCGTTGCCGTTGCCGCCGTTGCCGTTGCCGCCGTTGCCGTCGCCGCCGTTGCCGTTGCCGTTGCCGTTGCCAGCCGGTGCCTGGCCGCAAGCAATGCTCAGAGAGAGCAGGGCGAGCGAGATGGAACGGTGAAACCGGGCAAAGCGCCCTCGTTTGACCATGGTATGATTTTCCACTGCGACCTCATTCAGAGTTCAAGGATCCTCCATTCTACTGACACACAGGGCTGCCGCGCTATCCGTTTCAGGCGCGCGCACCGTTTGCACCCCTGCGCCGTGATTGCGCCGCGGCCGGCGCGGGGCAGCGCCGGAGAGCCCGGCCTCGTCCCCTTCTGGCCTCTCCGGATGAGGGGCGAGCCGGCGGCACGAACGTTGATTGGCCTCGTGGCCGCCGAGGACGCGCCCTGCGCGGCTGCGCTGCGGCCACGCGCGCTCTCCGGCCGGCGCCCGCGCAGCGCGCGTGGGCCCACAACCCTCGAGGTCCGTCATGACCATGTTCTGCAACCAGTGCGAGCAAGCATCCCACGGGACCGGGTGCACCACGGCCGGCGTCTGCGGCAAGGACGAGGACGTGCAGTCGCTCCAGGAGCTCCTGATCTACGGCGTGAAGGGCGTCGCCGCCTACGCGCACCACGCGCGAAAGCTCGGCATGCGCGACGAGCGGGTGAACGGCTTCCTCGAGGAGGCGCTCTTCTCCACGCTGACCAACGTGAGCTTCGACCCCGAGGCGCTCCTCGAGCTCTGCATGGAGTGCGGCCAGGTGAACCTCCTTGTGATGAGGATGCTCGACGAGGGCCACCGCCTGCGCTTCGGCGAGCCGCAGCCGGCGATGGTCCGGGAAGGCACCGTGGCGGGGCCGGGGATCCTCGTCTCGGGGCACGATCTCTCGGACCTCGCCGAGCTGCTCCGGCAGTGCGAGGGGACGGGCGTGAGGGTGTACACCCACGGCGAGATGCTGCCGGCGCACGCGTATCCGGAGCTCGCGGGCCACCCGAACCTCGTCGGCCACTACGGCTCCGCGTGGCAGCACCAGAAGGCCGAGTTCCTGGCGTTCTCTGGGCCGATCCTGATGACCTCGAACTGCGTGCTCCTCCCGAAGGAGGCCTACCGCGATCGCCTGTTCACCACCGGCGTCACCGCGGTGCCCGGCGGCCGGCGCGTGCGCGGCGGCGACTTCTCCGAGGTCATCCGGGCGGCCCTCGCGAGCCCGCCGCTGCCCGACCACTTCGTCCGCGAGACCGAGGTCGGCTACCACCACGAGGCGATCCTCGCGCACGCGGGGGCCATCGTGGAGGCGGTGAAGGCCGGGAAGATCAGCCGGTTCTTCCTGGTCGGCGGCTGCGACGGCCCCGAGGCGGCGCGCAGCTACTTCACGGACTACGCCGCGCAGGCGCCCCGGGATTCGTTCATTCTCACGCTCGGTTGCGGCAAATACCGTATTCGCAACCAGGACCACGGCACCCTCCTCGGCCTGCCGCGGCTGCTCGACATGGGGCAGTGCAACGACGCCTACGGCGCCCTCCGCGTGGCCGGCGCGCTCGCCCAGGCGCTCCGCTGCGGGGTGAACCAGCTGCCCCTCACGCTGGTGATCTCGTGGCTCGAGCAGAAGGCCGTGGCGGTGCTCCTGACCCTGCTCAGCCTGGGCGTGAAGGGCATCGTGCTCGGGCCGCGCCTGCCGGCGTTCCTCTCGCCGAACGTGCTGCGGCTGCTGCAGCAGCGCTACGATCTCCGGCTGACCGCCAGGGCGCCGTCGATGGACCTGCTGCAGCTCCACCGGGCGCCCGCGAGCGCCTGAGCGCCTGTGCGCGGGCCTGCGCCGGTACGACGCAGGCCCCGCGGCTCCGGTGCTGGCTCAGTGCGATGTCGTGTACTTGAACTCGAGGATCGCCCCCGGGTTGTCCAGGACCGTCGTGACGCCGCCGGTCGGTCCGCTCGTGTTCCCCGCGGTGTCCGTGATGATGTAGAAGGTCTTGCGGTCCGGGCTCATCGCGAGATCGCGGTACCGGTTCGTGGTCTGGAAGAGGACGACGGGCTCGCCCTCCACGGTCTTGCCGTTCGGGCTCAGCTTCACCTGGTACACGGCGCCCTTCTTGAGGGAGGTCATCAGGAGAGAGTGATCCCACCCGCGGATGCCGTGCCCGGCCGGGTAGTAGTGGAGCGAGGAGGGCGCGATCGTCGGCCAGCAGATGTACTGGTTGAAGCCGCACGCCCAGTCGAAGAAGACGTAGTCGTTGGGGACGGTGTAGAAGGTGAGGAGCGGCTCCTTGAAGTCCGGATGGCTGAAGGCGCTCTCCAGCTGTCGCGGCACGGACTCGGGAGGAGCGAAGTCGCTCCAGGAGAGCTCGTTGCACGGCGTCGGGCTCGAGGCCGACCAGTTGTCGTACGTGTACGCCTGGTCGTCCCGGTAGCCGGCGACGTACGGCCAGCCATAGTTCTTGCCGGCCTGGATGAGGTTCAGCTCGTCGTCGCTCTTCGGCCCGTGCTCGTTCGCGTAGAGCTTGTCGCCCCGGCCGAACGTGAGGCCCTGCGCGTTGCGATGGCCGTACGAGTAGATATGGCTGCGGACCCCGTCGATCTTCGGGTTGTCCTTCGGGATCGAGCCATCGACGTTCAAGCGCAGGATCTTGCCCACGTATTTCGACCAGTCGTGCGCCGCGACCTCGGCCGCCGTCGGCAGCTCCTGCGCGCGGTTCGGGTTGCACATCCTGGCGAACTGGTTGTTCCCCTGATCCCCGATGGTGTAATAGAGCTTCCCATCGGGGCCGAACAGGAGCCGCGCGGAGTTGTGATCGTCGCTCCCCGGCAGGCCCGTGATGACGTCGACAGGGTTTCCGAGCGTCTCGGTCACCCGGTTGTACGTGTAGCGGCGGATCTTCGTCCTGCGGTCCACCGCTGGATCCGCCGCGACGTTGTAGGTGAAGGACACGTACACGTAGTCCTTCCCTTTGTGCTTGAGCAGATCCGGGTGCAACGCCAGGGCCAGCAGCCCGTCCTGACCTCCCGACTGGAACGCTTCCGAGACGGTGATGGCGGTCTTCTGCAGGCCGTCCTCCGGCCTCACGCGCACGACCCGCTTCCCGGTGCGCTCGGTGAGCCACAGGTAGCCATCCGGCCCCCGGACGATCCGCATCGGAAACGAGAGATCCCGTACGATCTCGCGCGAGGTGAAGGTCGGCTCCTCGCCGGAGCAATCCTCGGCATCACCGGGATCCCCGGTGACGATGGCCTGAGCATCGGACTCGAGCGGCTCGTCCGGGGGACCCGCCTGGCCACATCCGGTGAGGCTCCACGAAGCCGTGGTAAGCAAACCAACTTGAGCCAGAACAACAGCCAGGTTGCATGAGATAAAGGGCGACATAGGACTACCTCCCTGTCTCGTTCAAGGGACTTTCGTGTGTCGGTGCTAACCAGATCCCGCCGCGCCATGGCGTGGCGGGCGCGCTGGGTAAATCTCGGCATGCAACCGGGGATTGCGTGACATCCGGTAGAGCCCTCCCCGATTAGAGTAAGGTCTTTACTATAGCAAATGGGGCGCTCGCTCGCTCGCGCCGACAACGTTGATTTGCGATGTCGGTGGATGACATTGTGCGTGAACGAGCCGCTGTGTCGTTCCTGGCGCGGACATGGCTGCTCCGGTCGGCTCGAAGCCCAGCGCGAGGCGCCACCGCGCGTTGCGGCGAGCGGCGGGGCGATCCACCGCTGGCGGCGCGTGGCGCGGCGGAGGTGCTCTTACGAGACGGAGGCGAGCCGCCGGGACGCCGAGGGGCGCGCCCTTATCGCGCTCGCGGCGTCGCTTGCGCCTCGGCGGCCTTCGTGTCCGGGTCGCTGTGTCAGGACGGCCGAGCGCCGCAGCGCGGCAGCGCTCGCGATGTCGCGTGCCGCACGGCGCTCGAAGGAGCGCTGGATCTCGGTGGGGTTACTTCGCCGGCGCCGGCTCTGCGGACACGTCGAGCTTCTCGATCGAGCGCGGGGTCCCGAAGCCGGGCCCGCCGAGCGCGGTCTCGACCTTCAGATACACGTCCTGATGCCCGGAGGAGCGCGCGGCGTCGAGGAGGACGTCATTGCGGTAGAGCGTCACGACCAGCCCCGCGACGACCGACAGCGCGAGCGTCAGGCGCTGCGCCCGGCCCGTTTCGCGCGCGCGGGGCGCCGCGTAGGGCGACTCGTTGAACAACTCCGGCTCCCGCGCCTCCGGCATCCACGGCGGCGAGGTGGGCCGAGACGCCGCGAGCATCGCCGCGGGCGGCGCCTGCACCTCGGTCCGCGTCACGAGGTGAGGCGAGCTGTCGTCCAGCGCTCGGAGCGGCATCGTGTCGCCGAGCGACATCGGGGCGCCGAGCGGCATCGTGGACGACATGGGCGACGCCACCGGCGTCGGATGGTCGGAGTCCATGTTCCGCCGCGCAGGGGCGCGCGGGGGGGGCGGAGGCGGGCCCCCGCGCGCCGTGCTCGGCGGAGGACCCTGGACCTGCGCCGGCTCGGGCGGCGTCGGCTCGATTCCCGCCACGACGCCGAGCGGCTGCCAGGCGGCCATCCCGGGGCGCCAGATCTTCGTCGTCTCGTCGATCACGTCGAGACGGAACAGATCGTCGAGCTTGTCCAACGTGAGTACCTTGATGTCGTCAGGCGCGATCGCGACGTGCCAGAGGCTCTCGCGATCATCGGTTGCCGGAACGGGCGGCGCCGGGCGCCTGGCCGGAAGGGGCGGCGGTTTCATACAAAGTCCTCCCTTGCGTCCCCGAGGATGCCACGGCGCGAGCGCACCGTACACACCGACATGAGGCTCCGCGTGCTTTCGAGACGGTGCGGATTTTTGCAATGAGTGAGGTGTGACCCGTGGCGCTGGCGGGATCCTCGTCATGCCGGTATCCTCGCCGGCGATGGCGGCGGAGCATGGAGGCAGTCATGAACATCGCGGATGAGGCGATCGCGGCCGGCAACAGCGCTGGATCGTCCAGCTTCCGACGCTGGATGCGCGTGATGCCGGCGCTCCTCCTCGTCGCGGCCGCCGCGTTCGTGGCGGCATATTACGTCCCGCTTCACCGCGCTCACGTGCTCTTGCTGGAGGAGCAGCGGAAGTCGAACCAGAAGGCCAAAGAGCTCGAACAGACGCTGAGCCAGGTGCGCGGGGAGCTCGAGGCGAAGACGGCGCAGATCGAGAAGGGCGAGGCGGAGCGGCAGCAGACCGAGGCCGCGAAGAAGTCGGGCGTCGAGCGGGTCGCGCAGATCAAGGCGGAGCTCGCGGGGAAGCTCGACAAGCACGTCAAGAAAGGGGTCGCGGCGGTCGCGGTCGCGGAGGGGCAGGCGTTCGTCGCGCTTTCAGAGGGCGCGGTGTTCCTCCCCAACACGGTCGACGTGAGCCCGCAGGGGCAAGCCCTCCTGTGCCAGGTCTCGGGCGCGCTGTCCGCGAGCGGCGGCGGCCAGGCGCCGCTGCGCGTCGGCGCGGTCAGCGGTCCTCCGGCCTCGGTGCCGGCCCCCTTGCAGGCCGCCTATCCGACGCCGTGGGAGCTCTCCGCGGTCCGCGCGGCGACCGTCACGCAGACGCTCCAGGACAAGTGCGCGGTGGCAGGGGCCCGGCTGTCGGCGGTCGGGTACGCCGAGCACGACCCCGCGGCCGCCGCGCTCGGCGAGACCAAGCTGGCGCCGGGGCGCGTCGAGCTCTCCGTCGCGCTGCCGGCGGCCTCCGCGGAGAAGTGACGGTCGCGCGGGCGCTCGACGTGCGCGCCGTCACGCGCCCCCCAGGCTGGCCGCGATGATCCGGCGCAGCTCCTCCTCGACGAACCGCTGCTTCGACAGCACCGCCCGCACGCCGAGCCCGCGCAGCGCGGCCTCGCTCTGCTCCTGCGCCGCCGTCGTCAGCACCACGACCGGCACCCGGGCGAGCCCGGGCGAGCGCCTGAGCTCCGCCACCATCTCCAGGCCGCTCAAGTAGGGCATCTCCAGGTCGGTCAGCACCACGTCGGGCGGCGCCGCCCGCGCCCGCGCGAGCCCATCCCGTCCGTCGCACGCCTCCTCCACGCGCAGCCCCATCGACCGCAGGATGCCGCAGAGCAGCTCCCGCGCGACGGGCGCGTCCTCCACGACCAGCGCGAGCGGCTCCCGCTTCTGCTCGGCGGCGGCGGTGAAGGGCGCGTCCCGCGGCGCCTGCCGGGCGTACGCGAACAGCCGCTCCACGTCGAGGAGCAGCATCGCCTCGCCGTCCGCCGTCGGCGCCACCCCGCGCACGAGCGGCGAGGTGAGGGGCATCTCCTCCGAGCGCACGAGCGCGACCAGCCGAGGGTTCTCGTAGCCGTCCACGCTCACCGCGAACAGGCCCGCGGCGTGGTGCAGCACGAGCGCCGCGTCCCCGGGCTCGGGCTGGCCTCCGTCGCCGAGCACCGCCCCGAGCGCGTACAGCGGCGCGAGCTCCGCGCCGGCGCCGCCGGTCAGGCGCACGCGCGGCCCGTCGGGGGCGCGCAGGAGCTCCTCGTCCTCCAGCAGCACGACCGAGTGCACGGCGTGCGTCGGCACCGCGCACCGGAAGCGCCCGCTGGAGATGGGGACCACCTCCTCGCCGTGCAGGTTCTTCGGCACCACGAGCAGGATCGTCGTGCCGAGCCCGGGCTTCGAGTCGACCCGCACCTGCCCGCCCAGCGCGCCGATCTCGCGCGCCACGATGTCGAGCCCGACGCCGCGGCCCGAGATCGCGCCGACGCTGCGGCTCGTCGTGAGCCCGTGCGCGAACAGGTACGGGATGAGCTCGGCGTCGTCGAGGGTCGAGGCGCCCGGGACCGACGGCGCGAGCACCTCGCGCAGGCGGGCGAAGTCGACCCCGCCGCCGTCGTCCTTCACCTCGACCCGCACGGCGGCGTCGGTCTGGACCACGGTCACCGCCACCGTCCCGCGCGCGGGCTTCCCGCGGCGCGCCCGGACGTCCGCCGGCTCGATCCCGTGGTCGATGGCGTTGCGCACGAGGTGCAGGAGCGCCGGCTCGAGGCGGCGCTCCACGGCCGCGTCGAGCAGCCCCGTCCCCTCGACCCGCGCCTCGACGTCCTTGCCCAGCATGCGCGCCGCGCTCCGGGCGGCGAGCGACACCTGGTTCAGCAGGCGCTCGGTGCGCACGACCGACGCCCTCCGCACCACCTCGTCGAGCTCGCCGAGCGCGCGCCCCGCCGCGAAGTCGTTGCTGGACCAGTCCGCCCGGACGGCGCTCAGGAGGCGCTCGATCTCCGCGCCGTAGCCGAGCGTCTTCGCGATGCGCTCCGCGAATCGATCCACGTCCGCGCGGCGGGGGTCGATCTCGACGAGCAGCGCGCGGAGCATGCGCTGGGACTCGCGGAGCCGCCGCTGGATGACCTCCCGCTCGTCGTGGAGCCGCTGGAGCTCCCGCAAGAGCGTCCCGACGGCCTCGGCGTCGAGGGCCGCGCGGGCGGTCGGCTGGGCGAGGTCGGGCGGCGCGTCGGGCTGGTCCAGCCGCGGCGGCAGGGCGCTCTCGTGCACGGAATCACACGGCGGCACGAGCGGCGGCGCGAGCTCGCCGGCGGGCGGGACGCTGCCGCCGAGCTCCGCGCGCGCAGCGCGGAGGGTCTCCTTCACGATCTCGAGCTCGGGCGCGGCCTCGGCGTCGGGGCTCGCCGACAGGAGCCCGAGCCCCTCCAGCGCCCCGAGGAGGCTGTCGCCGGTGAGCTGCGTGGGGCGCGCGCCGCCCCGCACCGCGTCGATGACGTCCTCCGTCAGCTCGGCCAGGTCGCCGCACGCGGCGAGCTCCAGCATGTGCGCCTCGCCCTTCAGCGTGTGCAGGAGCCGGCGCAGCACCTGCAGGTTGCCGCTCTGGCCCTGCTCGTAGCCGAGCCACAGGTCCGTCGCCTGGGCCACGCGGTCCGGCATGGTCCGGTGGAACGCGGCGACGAGATCAGCCCGGCTCCTCATCCGCGTCCGCCTCCGCGCCTTCGGGCTTGCCGGCCCTCGCCCCCAGCGGCTTGACCCGGAAGGCCTTCGCCGTCGTCTTGAGCACGTGCGACAGCTGGAGCAGCGACTCGGCCGAGCGCGTCGCGGCCACGCTGCTCGTCAGCGTGTCGTTCACCGCCCCGACGATGTTGACGATCGCCGTCTTGACCCGCGCCGTCCCCTCGCGCTGGTGGTCCACCGCGTCCGAGATCTGCGCGGCGGCCGCGGCCGTGTCGCGGGC
The DNA here is from genome assembly GCF_052075895.1 of Sorangium sp. KYC3313. NCBI lineage: Bacteria > Pseudomonadati > Myxococcota > Polyangiales > Polyangiaceae > Sorangium > Sorangium sp. KYC3313. The sequence continues at coordinate 11,681,321 of NZ_CP197255.1, read as the reverse complement.
CAGCTTGATCCCGTCCTCGGTCGCGAGCACGGACGCGTGGGAGGCCGCGTGCATGTTCGCCACGAGCTTCCGGATGTCGCGCACCGAGTCCATGACGTGCTCGGACAGGCGGCGCATCTCGGCGGCCACGAGCGAGAACCCGCGCCCCACCTCGCCGGCCTTCGTGCCCTCGAGCGCGGCGTTGAGCGCGAGCAGGTCCGACTTGTCGGCGATGCTCTGGATCAAGGACAGGATCTCGCCGATGCGGTCCGAGTGGGAGCTGACGAGGCGCGTCTGCTCCGCCGTGTGCTGGACGCTGACGAGGCTCCGCTGCGCCGTCTCGCGCACGGTGGCCGCGTCCTTCGCGATGTGATCCGCGCTGGCGGTCAGGGCCTCGACGGTCCGCCGGATCTCCTCGAGCGCCGCGTTCTGTTGGCTCGCGCTCGTCTCCTGCTCGCGCACCGACGAGAACATGCCGGCGGCGGCCGACGCGACCTCCGCCGAGGTGTTGCCGATCCGCGAGGCGAGCTCCTGGAGGCTCGTCACCATGGAGCGGAACGCGGCGAACAGCTCCCCGTCGCCGGTGATCTTGCAGGTGAAATCGCCGCCCGCGACCCGCGCGGCCGTCTCCTGGAGCTCGCGCAGCTGGGTGTTCATCCGCTCGAACGCGCTGGCCATGTCCCCGAGCTCGTCGTCCGAGATCCTGAGGGACAGCCGGGCCGAGACGTCGCCGCGGGCGATCCGGTCCGCCGCCTCCTTGATGTGCGCCATCGAGCGCGTCATGCGCGCCGAGATGACCCAGGCGAGGCCCAGGCCGAGCAGCGCGATCCCCGCCGATTGCAGGGCGATGGTCCTGCGCGCGGAAGCGCGGCGCTCGGCGATCCGGTCGCTGCGCAGCCCGACGGCCAGCGTCCCGAGCTGGCGATCGCCGTTCCGCGACCGGATCGGGGCCTCGCTGACGACGACGCCGGCGTCGCCCCGGCCCCGCGCGCCCTCGGGCGCCTGCGCCGCGCCGATCGCGGCGATGCGCTGCCCCCTCGCGTCGTAGACCGACACCCAGCTCACCAGGGGATCGGTCATCGCGGTGCGCAGGGTGTCCGGGAAGGTCTCCGGCGGCTGCTCGAGGTCCATGGCCACGCCGATGGGCTCCTTCAGCATGGTGGCGAGGATGCCGGCGCGCTCGCGCAGCTCGGCCTCGCTCGCCCGCGCGGCGTGCTCGGGGATCAGCCACAGATCGAGCGCCGACAGCACGATGGCCACCGACGCGACGAGGGCGGCGATCTTCCAGCGGATGGAGCGAAAGTTGAGCATGGCGGGTGAGGGGCGGCGATGGCGGACGCTGAACGAGGGACGCTGGATGGGCGACGGGAGATCGCGAGTCGTGAACCGTGAGCCGTGAACCTGCGGGCGGCGACGCGCGGCGTCCGGTGACGGACGTCGCGAGGGCCTCAGTCGACGATGCGGGCGAGCCGGAGGAGCTGCGGGTCGAAGCGGAGGCCGATGGCGTTGGCGTGCTTCACGTTCAGCAGGAGCTCGGGCTTGGCGCCCGAGAGCCCCACGGCGACGGCGCAGCCGCGCTTCGTGTCGTCGCCGTCGCCGCACACGACGATGCGGGCGACCGCTCCCTCGCGCGACGGGATGTCCGGGATGGCCGCGGCGAGGCCGCGCGCCACATAGACCACCTCGGCGCCGGCGGCGCGCAGCGCCTCCTGCAGCTTGGCCCTTCCGCTGTACGTCACGCGCAGGACGGACGCCGGGCGCTTGGCCACGGTCGTCTTCGCGGCCAGCCTCGAGAGCACGGCCGCCATCGCGCTCGCGTCCTCCGCGCTCGCGCCCGACTCCGCCCCGACGACCGCGAGCACGGCCGGGCCCGCGCGGCTCGCGAACCCGCTCTCGTAGCCGATCGACCGCAGGAGGATGGCGCCCCGCAGCTCGTAGGGGACGGAGGGGGCAGAGCGGCTCTCGGTGCTCACGGTCGTGAGGAGCGCCGCGGCCATCAGCATTCGAATCGACGAGATCGGAGACACCATGTTCCGCTGGCGAGCTCTGTACGATCGCGGACGGATCCTCGACGGGCGTGGCATCAGGCGACCGCGGTCCCCACGTCAGCGTTCCTTGCCGGCGAGCCGCTTGACCAGGGCCGGCAGACGATCGAGGTGGCGCTTCGAGAGGACCGCGTCCGCCTGGACCTCCAGCTTCAGCTGATCGAGCTCCCGCTCGGAGTGTCCGGACATCAGGATGACGCTGAGCTGCCCGAGCCGCTGGTTCTTCCGGAACAGGGTGAGCAGCCGGTCCCCACGGATGGTGGGCATGAAGATGTCGAGGACGACGACGCGCACCTGGTGCCGCACGATGGCCTGCGTCGCCCCGATGGGGGAGGGGAGCGCGAGCACCTGAAAACCGGCAGAGCCCAGCACGCGAGACACCTCTTCTCGGGCGATCTCGCTGTCGTCGATCACCAGCACAGGCGGGTTCGCCGGCGCGCTTGTCACCGTGCTCGCCGGCGTGCTCGCCGGCGACCGCGACAGCGGGGCCGCGCTCGCCGGGGGCGCCTCCTCGGCCGAATCGAGCGGCGGTCTGGCCCTGGACGCAGGTGATCGGGAGCTCGGAACGCTCATGGATTCGACCAGACGCCCTGAGCTTCGCGCGTCGCCGCGAAGGGCCGCGGCGCAGCGTCGGAGGCGTCGACCAGGTGGATTGCGTCGAGGAAGGTCACTGCTCCCTCGCTGGTGTCGACGAGAGCGTTCGGCGCGGGCTCCCCGAACACCTCGACCGCGGCGACACACCGCGTCTTGCCGGCGGGCAATCCCAGGTAGCCGCGCGCAGCGCGGCAGACGACGATGCGGAGCGGGGTGGCCTCCGGCTCCGCGAGGACGGGCGACGCGATCACGATGATCCTCCCCCGGTCCTGGAGGATGCCCATCACCCGGGGGTCGGCGCGCGGCAGCGGCAAGGGGGCGCGCCACGCGATCACCTCTTCGACCTGCTGCGCCCTCAGCGCGAAAGTCACCGAGCCCATGTCGAAGAGCAGCAAATCGACAACGGCCCTCTCGCGCGGGCCCTTGTCCGGGGTGTCGTCGCGCAGATCGTGAACCTGGCTGATTGCTTCGGACAAGGTGTCCTCGATTTATCACAAGGGCAGACGCCGGGGAGGTGCATTCGTATCGGGCCGCGCGGTGTCGGGAGATTTCTGACGTCGGTTCTGCTGTCGCTGTCGTGCGCGCGGCCTTCCCGCGCGGGCCGCCTTCCCGCGCGAGCCGCCTTCCCGCGCGGGCCGCCTTCCCGCGCAGGCCGGCGGCGTCAGTAAGACGCCTCGACCGAGGCGCCCACGTAGGGGCGACCGGTGGTGATGATCAGCCGGTGCGAGGCGTAGGACGGTGGAGGGACCTTGTTGAAGGTGAGGTTCTTGCCGAATACAGAGACCCAGACGCGCTCGATCGGCGAGAAGGACACAGCGGCGTCGAGGTTGAACGCCGATCGCGCCGCCAGCCGATCTCTGGGCGGCAGCTCGTCCGTGTCGTGGGCGGGCGCGTCCCTGGAGCCGTGGCTGTTCATGCCCGTCCGGAAGGTCGCGGCGAGCCCGGCGGTGAACCGGCTGGCGCTGTAGCTCAGGTGGCCTTTGACGAGGTGGATGGGGTAGTTGGCCCAGGTCTCGCCGTCCCAGTTGGTCAGGATGTTGAGGTCGCTCTCGGCGCCGAACGGCTTCGACACGCTGTACCAGAGGTCCCCCGCGAACCCGCCGCCGAGGTCGCCGATCGCGCCGATCTCGCTGCCGAGGGCGTCGACGTCCGCGGTGCTGTTCGAGAAGCTGCCCCACCAGCCGCCCGCGGACGGGTGCCTGGGGTTGTGGGCCACGTGGTGCTCGAAGTCCTCGGGCCGCACCTGATCCCACGACACCCAGCCGAGGGTATTCTTGTAGCGCTCATAGAAGACCGCGACGTCGAGGGCGAGGCGCCCGTCGAGCAGGCCCACGACATAGTCGAGCTCCACGAGGTGGGAGGACTCCGGAACGAGCGAGGGCAGCGGCGCGATGGGCTCGTCCTCGAAGGCGGCGTTGAATTGCTCGAGCCAGTTGAAGTAGGCGGCGTCCGGAAAGCGGAAGCCCTTCTGGTAGGACAGCTTGACGTTCTGCGTGTCGCTGATCGCGTAAGCGGCCGCGACGCGGTAGGAGGGGCTGTTCACCGGCTCGGGCGCGCGCGAGAGGCCCCCGCGGAGGTTCAGCTCTCCAAACCCGGTGTGATCGAAGCGCAGGCCCGCGGAGACGGTGAGATCGCGGAAGGTAACCGTGCTCTCGCCGAAGGCGGCGAGCTCGGTCCACGAGAAGCTCTCCGGAGACTCGAAGGCGGTCCCGTAGAGCCGCCCCCAGCGGGACCTCTGGTCGCTGAAGCGCTTGTGGCTCGCCGACGCGCCGATCGCGATCTGGCTGTTCGGCAGCGCCGTCGTCTTGTAGACCGCCTTGATGTCCCGGTGCTCCTCGCCGAGGCCCCCGACCGGCAGGACCCCCGCGCCCGGGACCGGATTGGACGCCTTCGCCATCTCGTCTGCGACCCAGTCGGCCGGGACGAGGGCCGTCTCGAAGGCCGAGAAGGTCGGGACCAGCTCGACCTTGTGCTGCTTGGACAGGTGGACGTGGATCTCCGGCGTGACGGCGAACGTCCTCTGCCGCACATGGCCGGTGTTGCTGTCGGACCACTGGCCCGCGAGCTGCTCGCGGGTCATGGCCCTGTTCGGGGCGTTGCCCATCATCGACGTCTGCGCGTAGTCGAGCCGCAGATCGACGCTGACGGGGCTGCGCTCGGAGCCGTAGCGGAAGCGGCCGAAGCCCTTGTAGCTCGGCTCGCCGAGGGCGTTGACGCGCGTGTGGCGCAGGAAGGGAGACGTCGTGACGCCTGCGTAGCCCTTGCCATACAGCTCCGCGGTGTTCGGCCGGGGCGCCTGGGGCAGCTCTCCTTCGTTGTCGGCGTGGCCGAAGTAGAGGAAGCAATCGGCGTTGTGCTTCTCGCTGAGCAGGCCGCCGTAGCTGACCTCCAGGGTGCGCGTGTCGCCGGAGGCATACGACGCCTTGCCCCAGAGCCCGGGGCGGGTGATCCCCGTGGGCCTGAGGACGTTGACGAAGCCGCTGATCGCGCCGGAGCCGTGCACGATGGCGCCGGGGCCGAGGATCACCTCGACCCGCTCGATGTCTCCGGTGAGGGGCACGGCCAGCGTGCTCCCGATGGCGCCGAAATGGGCGCGCATGTTCGTGTTCACGCCGTCGACCATGACGAGCGTCTTGGCGTTGTTGTCGATGAGCACGCCGCGCGCGCCGATGAGGCGCGAGGTGCGCTCGTGCTCGCCGATCACGACGCCGGGCTGGTGGGCTTGCAAGAGGTCGTCGAGCGAGCGGACGGCGTAGAGCTTCAGCGTCCGCGCGTCATAGAGGCGCGCCTGACCGGTCGACGTCTTGCTCTCGGTCTCGAAGAAGCCAGTCGACGAGACCTTCACGTTGAGCAGCTCCTCGAGATCGAGCGAGAGGAACTGCCCCTGACCGCCGTCATCGCCGCTGGCCAGCGCCTCGCTCCCCGGGGCCTGCGCCCAGGAGGAGCCCGCCGCCCCGAGAGGGCATAGCAGCGAGCAGAGGAGCAAAGCCGACTTGCGCATCGATTCCCCCACGTCCGAGCGCCGGGCAGGGCGCACGGGATTCGGGGCGAGCCGGCGTGCCGGTGGCCCGAAGTCTGGAGCGCGCCTGGACCGCCGGCCATGGCTGTGCGCGGCGGCGCCAGCGGGCGCGCGCTGCCCGGTCTCCCCCACGAGTCTGCAACGGATCTGTTCGCTGACTTGCTGTATTGCGCGAACATCTCGATGTTACACGAATGCCCGGGTGCGTCAACGGCTGTCCTGAACGCTCCACGTGGAGCGCCGCGAGCCCGCCGGCGCGCCCTCGAGAGCGCATCGCGGGAGCGGGAGTCGCTCCCTGAGCGCGACTCGATAGGAGTCGATGTGAGGTCGATGTGAGAAGGTGTGGTGTTCCCCGGCGAGGGGGCCGGCGTCAGCGCCCGGTGATCCAGTAATGGAAGGCGTGGAACCCAGCGCCGCGGCGCAGGGTGATCGCGATCGGGGTCGGCGTCGGGAGGCGCGCGGCGGGGAGGGGCAGCGCCCGCTCCACCCACGGTCCACGCGGCACGTCGACGGTGCCGATCTCCTCGCCTGCCACGGAGACGGCGAGCTCGGCGCCGTCGTCCGAGGCCACCCGGAGCACGAGGCGCGCCTCGGCGGGGAGCGCCGCGAGGTGGGCGACGAAGCGATCGGCGATCCGGTGGTAGCGGCCGCCGTCCGCGAGCTCCGGGCGCGCGAGGTCGAGCTCCCCTGGCGCGCTGCTCTCGGGCGCGGCGAGCGCGATCGCCATGTTGCGCTGGTCCGCGAGCGGCTCGAGCGCGTAGGCGTGCGCCGCCTCGGACTCGAGGTCCGAGACGTCGAGCTCGTCGAGGATCCGTTCGCCGGGCACGGACCGCACCGGCAGCGCCCCTGAGCCGAGGAGGTCCCAGCGCGCCTCGTAGGCGATCATCGTGGTGCCGCCGAGGATGGCCTGGTCCTCGACGGTGGCGTCGACCAGCGCGCGGCCCAGCACCGGCGGGCACGCCATCCAGTGCGGGTAGACGATGAAGTGGGTCGGCCGGCGCTCCGGGGGCAGCTTCTCGTAGTGCTCGAACCTGGAGCCGGCGCCGGCCACCCAGTAGCGCGCCTCGCCCTCGGTGGTCAGTCCCACGACGTCGAAGGTCCTGCGGCCGCTGAAGTAGGCGAGCGCGCCTGTGTCGTTGACGCCGATCCTGGCGTCCTCCGGCAGGTGCTGCGCGGCCCAGCGGCCGAGCCAGACCTGCTGCCGATCGATGGCGCGGGCGGAGTTGGCGAGGTCGCCGATGGCCCACGGCAGCCGCGCGGCCAGGGCGCCGGCGAACGCGCCGGCGAGGAGGGGCGTCACGTAGTGGAGCGAGGGCCGGAGCCGCTGGGCGGCGTCGCCGAGCTCGCGCGCGAGGCAGGCGGCCATGACGATCCACGCCGGCGCGAAGGGCCAGACGTACCGCACGCGGTTCCAGAGGAAGCTGAGGTACGTGCAGGGCAGCAGCGCGCCGAGCGCGAGGGCGCCCACGATCGCGGCGTGCGCCGGGCGGCCTCTCCGGTGCGCTGCCACGGCGAGCGCGACGGCGCCGAGGGCGATGACGGCGGCGGAGCCCTCGGGGAGGAAGACGGCCGTCCACTGGCCGCCGTCGATCACGTCGGTCACGAGCAGCCGGACGTTGTCGAGGAGCGCGGCCCTGAGCGTCGGTCCGTCGTAGTTGGGGTTGCCGATCAGCCACTTGACGGACGTCGTCGACGAGGTCGGGTGGCCCGCGAGCAGCAGGTTCAAGGCCGGGACGACGAGCGGGCCGAGGAGCGGCGCGAGGGCGAGCAGGCGCCCGGCGGAGCGCGCGGAGGGCCAGAGAGCGCCGCTGCGGGAGGGGGATGGAGCGGAGAGGGGCGGCGCCGGGAGGAGCGCTGGAGGCACGGCGCGTGACGCCGAGAGGGCGAGCGCGGTCGCGGCGAGCAGGGAGGCGAGCGCGCCCTCCGGGCGGAGCAGGGGCGCGACGAAGCCGCAGACGGCGAGGGAGCGGGCGATCGAGGCGGTGGGCGGCTGCGCGGGCGCGCCGGGCGGCCGCGCGGGCGCGCCGGGCGGCTGCGCGGGCGCGCCGGGCGGCCGCGCGGGCGCGGCGCTGTCCGTGGCGGGATCTGGCGGTGCTGGCTCGCAGAGCGCCGCTGCAAGGCGGGCGGTGCGGGTGAGGATCCAGGCGAAGGCGACCGTCTCCATCCCGCTCCAGGCGAACCACGCGAACGCCGCGAACCCGGCGCACATCGCGCCCGCGCCGGCGGCGGCCGCGGGGCCGGCGAGGGGGCGCGCGAGGCGCGCGGTCTCGACGGCGAGCGCGGCGTGGAACACGAGCCCGAGCGCCCAGACCGCATAGACGAGCGAGAGATCGCGCAGGCCGAGCGCGTGGAAGGGGGCGAGCAGCACGGGCCAGAGCAGGCTGGTGGCGCCGCTCGAGTAGCCGTCGCCGGCGACGAAGCTGAAGAAACCGCCCTCGGCGAGCCGCCGGGCGTATTGCATGTGGATGAACGCGTCGTCGAGCGGCAGGGCCGGGCGCCCGGCCTGCGCAAGGATCGCCCTGACGCAGAGCGCGCCGAGCGCGCCGCTCACGGCCAGGGCGGGCGCATAGGGGAGGGCGCGCGCGGCGAGGGCGCGCAGCCGGGAGGGGGCCGGAGGTGCCGCCATGGGGCCCGACGCATACCACCGTGCCGCCCGGGGACAGCGATTTCCCGCGCCGGGTGGCCGGCGGATTTCCCGCGCGGGGGCGGCCGGCATTTGGTAGAGCGCCGGGGATCCATGGTCTTCCAGCCGCGCCCGAACCACCCGTACGCCGACGCGCCTCGCTTCCCTGACGGCGACGACGTTTCCATCGACGCCTTGATCCCGGGCGCCGGCCCCGTCGAGATCGAGATCGGCCCCGGCCGCGGCGGCTTCCTGTTCGAGCGCGCGGCGGCGAGCCCCGAGGCGCGGCTGCTCGGGCTGGAGATCCGCCTGAAGTGGGCGGCGATCGTCGACGGGCGCCTGAGGAAGGGCGGCCTCGGCGGACGCGTGCGGGCGCTCAACGCCGACGCGCGCGAGGCGCTCGCGCGGCTCCGCCCCGACGCGTCGATCGCGCGGTTCTTCCTGCACTTCCCGGATCCGTGGTGGAAGAAGCGCCACACGAAGCGCCTCGTGATGGGCCCGACGCTGCTCGACAGCCTGGCGCGCCTGCTCGTGGACGGCGGCGAGCTCTTCGTGCAGACCGACGTCGAGGAGCGCGGCGCGCTCTACGCCGAGCAGATCGGCGCGCACCCCGCCTTCGAGCCGGCGGGCGACGCGCCCGGCTCGCCGCACCTCGCCGAGAACCCCTACGGCGCGCGGAGCCCCCGCGAGCACCACGCGATCGCCGACGGGCTGCCGGTGAGCCGGCTGCTCTACCGGAGGCGGCCGCGCCCGGCCGGCGGTGCGCCGCTGGATCCCGGCCAAGACGCCGGCTGAGCCCGCTGGACGCGCTCGACGAGGCGCGTGAGGCGGATGGCGGCTGCGCTGCACATCGTGCGTTCGATCCTCACGTGGACAACCGTCGCCGCGGCGATCCTCGCTCAGGCGTTCATCACCGTGCGCCTGTGGCGGAGCGAGCTGTGCTCGCGCGACCAGAATCTCCTGCAAAGCGCGCTGATATGGCTATTGCCGGTCGCGGGATCCTTCATTGTGCATTCGGGGTTGCGGCAGGAAGACGATGTCTCTCGGCCGACGCCGAACACCGAGATGGAGAGTGACGACGAGGAGTAGCGTCCTCCGTTGCTCGGCGGGCGATGCTCGAGCTCTGAAGATCTCCGCCCGGGCACGCACGGTGGCCGCCACAATGCTGCCGGATCGGGAGAGGGAGCCTGGTCGGCGCGCAGAGCAGAGCCCATCTCCGCATGTGCGCCGCCGACCCTCGTCGTGGGCCGACACCGCCGTGGTGACGCAACAGTGGGAGTTGAGCGCCTCCTTGTCGACGGCGGGCCCGTTCGCCCGGTATTGTGGCTCAGGTGTGCCCTGCTGAAATAGGGGCGCATCTTTCATGGGGGCGCGAGGCGCGAGAGAAGGTGCCGTCCTGGGCTCTCCGTGGTTCCCCGAACAGAGGCTGTCGCTTTTTCGGACCCCTGATGAGAAAAAGCTGAGCCGCACGCGCCGTTTGCAGCGACAGCGGGTCCATGGGAGTCGTCGAGGCTGCCCAGAGCAAGCCATGATGTTGGCACGACTCCACTTACCTCTTACATCTGGAGGACGACATGCATCTTGCGCGCGTGAACATGTGGATCCTGGGTTCGCTGGCGGGCGTGGCCGTCTGTTCGGTAACGATGGTCGGATGTAGCGGCGGCGAGAGCGCCCAGGAGGAGACGAGCGCCACGTCAGGCTCCACCACCACGAGCACGGGTAGCGCTACTGGCGGGGACGGGGGGAGCGGTGGAGACGTGCAGGGGGGCACGGGCGGGCTCGGGGGCGCCGGAGGGCAAGGCGGGAGCGGTGATGGAGGCACGGGCGGCGCCGGCGGCGCGGGTGGCGCCGGCGGCGCGGGTGGGCTCGGGGGGGCCGGAGGGCAAGGCGGGAGCGGTGACGGCGGCGCGGGTGGCTCCGGCGGCGCGGGGGGGCAAGGCGGCCTCGACGGCTCGGGGGGACAGGGTGGGGCCAGCGAACCTCCGTGTCCCCCGACCCAGACGTTCTGTGACGCCTCGTGCGTGGATACGCAGACGGACAGCATGAACTGTGGGGCGTGCGGCACCACGTGCACAGCGGGCTCGACCTGCCAGGCCGGCGCCTGCACATGCCCGCTGGCAGGGCAGACCTACTGTGATTCGCTTTGCGTCAACACGAACCTCGATCAGTTCAACTGCGGGGTGTGCGGCAACACATGCGGCGGCGGCTCGTTCTGCACCGCTGGGGAGTGCACGTGCAATGCGGGGCTGGCGTACTGCGGCGACCGATGCGTGAATCTCAGCAACGATGAGAGCAACTGCGGAGCGTGCGGCGCCGTCTGCACCGACGGACAGAACTGCGTCACGGGTATCTGTCGCTAGTTCCGCGTGTCAGAGATCCCGCCAGAGCCGGGCTGTGCCTGGAACTCGCGGGGCGGATCCCGGCTGCGGGGGGAGCGGTTCACCACACCGGGCGGCGTCGTGATCGAGATCGTCGAGGCGACCCCGCGCCAACTGCAGACGTGCGGTGGTTTCCTCGACCAGATCGAGGTCGACGCAGAGGAAGCGCGCCAGGCGCTGGCGAGCGGCAAGGCTTCGGCAGCGAGTCGACGCGGGCGGCGAGCGGCGCTCCAGCGGCGCTGGCCAGCCGCGACCCGGGTAGCTGACCGGCGCAGCGCTCGAGCAGGACTGCGAGCGGCCTCTTGCTTGCGGAGTCGCGGTGTCGCCGACGAAGCGCGCGACTTCCATCGCGTCGCGGGAGCCGCCGCCGAGCCAGCCAGCGCGGGGGCGGGTAAGTAAAGGTCGTTGGCTGGCCTGGATAACCTGGTCGCGCTTGGTGTTCGCCGACACTTCTGTGGATTTCGTCTGCATTCCTACATTCAAGCGAGCGAACGACCGCTTCTCTATGCCTTGCTTCACACCGGCGGGCGGGCTGAGCGCTTAAGTTCTTTATCGAAAATTTGTGACCTTGACGTGAAGAACGGCCGAAGTGTGCGACCTAATCGGGCGGTCGTTTGATCTTCGAAAGTGTTTCGTCTTGACCGGACGTATCGATCCGGGAATAAAGTCGTTTCACGAGAGCGCCGGTATCCGCACCCTCTGGTGCTGGATGGTCTGCACCGATGGCTCGCGGCGCGAAGGCATGCAGCGGGAGGCTCCTCTTCTGCCCCCTGGTGCCTTCGCCCGTCGCGGCCCTGTCCACCACAGCGGTTCGACGACGCCGGGGGAGAAAAGCCATGCATTCGATTTCTCAAGGCTTTGGGCCGCGGTCGTTTGCCGCCGGGAAGCTCATCGCCTCGCTCGTGGCGATGTCGAACGTCGAGCGCCGCTCGATAAGGACGTGACCGCGGAGGAGCCGCCCAGGCCCCGATTCGAAGTCAGTCGCTGAACGGGTAACCGGCAGACGAAGCAAGTCTGCGACGGGGCACGTGTGTGCCCTCAAAGGAGACTCAATGCGTAGAATCAGCCGCTTCCTTCCCTTGACCTTCTTGGCCGGGATCTCCGGCCTGCTCGGCTGCCTGGGCATCCCCGATTCGGACGAGCTGGCTGAACTGGCCGACGAAGACGTGGGCGCGAGCGAGGAAATGCTGGTAGCGCGCCCCGCCGCGCGGCTCATTCTGACCGACTCCGTCATCGCGCGCCTGAAGGCGCGCGCCGCGGCTGGCGACGCCGCTTGGACGGCGTTGAAGAAGCGCTGCGACGATTACACGACCGGCACGATGCACCCGCCGAACGGCAGTACCTACCCGGGCTACCCGAACGTCGGGCAAGGCTATCAAGGTGACGAGTATCCGCCGGTCGTGCGCGCGCTGGGCATCTGCTATCGCGTGACGACCGACACGGCCGCGCAGGCTCGCTACGGCGAGGCCGGCGTTCGCCTGCTGGAGGCCATGAGCACCCCGGTCGCGTCCGGGGGGCAGAAGCCGTCGACGGACCTGGGTTACGGCATCCGAAACTACGTGGTCGGTATGGCGTTCGGCTACGACTGGCTCTACCCGGCGCTGCCGGCTGCGACCAAGACGCGCCTGGTCGCTTCGATGAACGCGTGGATCGATTGGTACGACGAGAGCGGGTTGATCAAGAACGACCCGATCGGTAACTACTTCGCCGGCTACTACCTGGCCAAGACCGCGGCGGCGCTGGCGACCGAGGGCGAGAACGCGAAGGCCAGCGTGTACTGGAACGACGTCGTGACGCGCATGTGGGGACAGCTCGTGAAGCCGAAGTTCACGAGCATGATGGGCGGCGGAGGCTGGCCGGAGGGCTGGGGCTACGGCGGCAGGGCCGTCTTGTACATGGTCGAGGCGCTGTGGGCGACCAGGACGGCGACCGGCCTCGACTGGTGGAAGGAGCTGCCGCTGGCCCGCGACGAGGCGACCTATGCTCGGTACTTCACGTGGCCTTCACTCAAGCACATGGACGACCAGGGCACCATTCGTGCGGGCATCAACATGCGTCCTTCTGCGGCGCTGTTCCTCGGTCTGGCGACCATGCTCGAGCAGCAGGGCGACACCTCGGCCGCCGTCGCGCGCGGCTTCGCCGCCGACGTGATCGCGGCAGCAGGCGACGACTCGGCGCCGTGGTCCAGGTTCTTGTATGGCGATACGGGCGCCGCAAAGAGCGGGTACCAGTCGACCGGCTTGTCGCACTTCGCGGCGGGCCCTGGCCACGTCGGCATGCGCTCGTCTTGGGACAGGACGGCCGTGTGGGGGGCGCTGTCTGGCGGCGCGTACATCAACGCCGCCTACTCCGGTGAGCAGATGTTCAACGCCGGCGGTCTGAGCGTGGTGGTCGGCGATCAGCCGGTGCTGATGAACGCCACCGGCTGGCTGCCCCAGAACTGCGGCAACGCCTGCGAGAACCTGGTGAACGACGACAGCTACGGCAAGAGCCAGCGCCGGCTGCACAATACGTTCTTCGTCGACGACGCCTCGAACCGGTACAACCCCGGACAAAATTCGCTCTCACCGGCCGATTCGAAGGCCCATGTAGAGCGGTACGAGGACCGCGGCGCCTTCGTGCGCGCGCGCGCCACGGGCCTCGAAGACCAGTACGGCAGCCCCACGGTCAAGCCGGTCTCGCAGTTCACGCGCGACGTGGTGTTCTTCCGTCCAGGCAGCTTCGTGCTGTTCGACCGCACGACGGTGGCGAAGGCCAGCGCGGACCAGTGGATGAGCTTTCACACACCCGTGGCGCCGCGTCAGGTGACCACCGCCGACGCGACACAGAGGCGCTTCGACGTCGTGGTGGGTTCCGCGCTGGTCGGAAGCGTGCGCGCGCTGCTGCCGAAGAGCGCGAGCACGACGACGACGATGCTGCCGGCTTCGATGGCGCGGCTCGAGGTGCACGCTCCGGTGCGTGCGGCGGCGCAGCAGTGGCTGACCGTCGTCTCGGCGGGCGCGACGCCCGGCGAGCAAACGCGACTGTCGTCTGCAGACGGCAACGTCATCGCCGGCAACGTGGTGGGCGTCGAGCTCTCGGCGCCGCAGAATCAGGTCGTGCTCTTCTCGGCCGATCAGGCAGCGACCGGCGCCGTGTCGAGCGCGGAGTACCTGGTCTCGCAAACGGCAGCCGAGCACGTGCTGGTCGACGTTGCGCCCTCGAGCTCCGGATATGCGGTCACGGCCGTCGCCTCCGGCGGAAAATGGCGCATCCGCGTGAGCGCGGGCGGCGCGCTGCAGGTGTCGGGCCCCAGCAAGACCTTAAGCTTCAAGGTCAGCGCCACCGGCGCTGTCACGGCGGGCTCCTCGACGCCTCCGACGTCGACGCCGACCCCGCCGTCGCCGCCCACCGAGCCGGCGCCGCCGACGCCCGCGACCCCCACCGAGCCGGCGCCGCCGGCGCCCAGCGGTACAGCGCAGACGCTGACCTTCACTCAGGGCGTCAATGGCTACACCGGCGTGCAGGATCTGAGCATCTCCAGTATGAATTACTCGTCCAGCAACCCTGTCGGCACGGTCTACAGGACCAACGACGTGCTTCTCGCCGACACGCGCCGCTACAGCACCAAGGCGCTCATTCGCTTCGACGTATCGCAGATCCCCACCACCGCCACGGTGACGGCCGCCAGGCTCGACGTGACCTTCGAGAGCTGGGTTGGGCCGCAAGTCCTGAACGGCAACTTCATGAAGACGCCGTGGAGCTACAGCTCCGCGACGCTGGGCTTCGCCAGCGGGGGCGCGGGCAGCAACTGGACGGCGCCGGGCATCGGCTCGGGCGACGTGCAGGGACCGACCTTTCAGTTCCTGAACATCGACGCCAGCGGCTATCAGCGCAGATCGATCGCGCTCGACCCCGGCAGCGTGCAGAGGTGGGTCCGGAGCAGCGCCGCCAATCAAGGCCTCGTGCTCGCCAACTCCGCGACCGGCAAGGATCTGCGCATCTGCTCGAGCGAGGTGGCCAATACCGCGAGGCGTCCGACGCTCTCGGTGACCTTCCAGTAGCGCCGCGCAGTCGAGACAGGTCCTCCCGGATCCCACCACCTTGATGTGCAGCCAGTCGCCTATCCCCCGGCCGCGGCGCCCGCGCCGAGGACGCTGCCGCCCGGCGCGCGCAGGTTGGGGGCGCGGCGCAGGGCGGCGCGCGCGGCCTCATCGCGCTCCCCGGTGCTGCCGAACACCTGTCCACCGGGCAAGCGCGCGACGCTGCTGCGCAGCGAGCAGCCGACCTGCACCCGCGCTCGGCCGGGCCGCATCCGCGGGTGGGCTCCGGAGACCGGCTGGGCCATACTCCGTCCCGAGAAGCGAGTGGCATGGATTTCGACGTCGACTTCGCCATCGTGGGTTCGGGCTTCGGCGGCAGCGTCTCCGCGCTGCGCCTCACCGAGAAGGGCTACAGCGTCACCGTGCTCGAGTGCGGCAAGCGCTGGCGCAAGGAGGATTTCCCGAAGACCAACTGGAATGTACGGAAGTTCCTCTGGGCGCCCAGGCTGCTCTGTCACGGCATCCAGCGGCTGACGCTGCTCAGGGACACGCTCATCCTCTCGGGCGCGGGCGTGGGCGGCGGCTCGCTGGTCTACGCGAACACCTTGCTGGTGCCCCCGCCCGAGGCCTTCGCCAGCCCCGGCTGGCCGGCCGGCGCCAGCTGGCGCGACGAGCTGATGCCCTTCTACGAGCTCGCGAAGCGCATGCTCGGCGTGACCGCGAACCCGAAGCTCTGGCCGGCCGACCGGCAGCTCCGGCAGATCGCCGACGAGATGGGTCGAGGGGACACGTTCCACGTCGCCAGCGTGGGCGTCCTCTTCGCGAGGGAGGGCGAGCAGGAAGGGCAGCGCGTGCCGGACCCGTTCTTCAGCGGCGAGGGGCCCGACCGCACCACGTGCGTCCACTGCGGCGGATGCATGGTGGGCTGCCGCTTCGGCGCCAAGAACACGCTCGACCTCAACTACCTTTATCTGGCCGAGAAGAAGGGCTGTACCATCCAGCCCGAGACGATGGTCACCGCCATCGACGCGCTCCCGGGCGGCGGCTACGAGCTCACCCTGGAGCGCTCGACCGCGCTGCTCAGGAAGCGCCGCCGCGTGCTCCGGGCGCGCGCGGTGGTGCTCAGCGCCGGCGTGCTCGGCACGGTGAAGCTCCTGCTGAAGGCGAGGGCCGAGGGCCGGTTACCCCATCTCTCTCCGCAGCTCGGCCATTACGTGCGCACCAACAGCGAGGTCATCCTCGGGGTGACGGCCAGCGACGATCGGGTCGATTACTCCCGTGGCATCGCGATCACGAGCGGCATCTACCCCGACGCGCGCACGCACATCGAGCCGGTGCGTTACCCCGCCGGCTCGGACGTGATGGGCGCGCTGGGCACGGTGCTCACCGACGACGCGCCGGGCCTGCCGCGCTGGCTGCGCTGGCTGGGGCGGCGGCTGCTCCACCCGATCGACCTGCTCTCAGGGCTCCTGCCGTTCAAATTCGCCAGGCGCTCCACGATCCTCCTCGTGATGCAGACGCTGGACAATTACATGCAGCTCGTCTGGAAGCGCGGCGGCATGACCACCCACAGGCCGCCCGACCAGCCGAAGCCGCCGGCGTACATCCCCGTCGCCAACGAGGTCGGCAGGCGGCTGGCCGTGCTGATGGACGGCACCCCGCGCAACGCCATCAACGAGGCGGTGCTCAACGTGCCGACCACGGCGCATCTCCTCGGCGGCTGCGCGATCGCCGAGAGCCCCGAGCGCGGGGTGATCGATGAGCGCAACCAGGTGTTCGGCCACGAGGGCCTTTATGTGGTCGACGGCTCGATGGTGCCGTCCAACCTGGGCGTGAACCCGTCGCTCACCATCACCGCCATGGCGGAGCGGGCGATGAGCAAGCTGCCCCCGAGGTGCGATAACGCCCTCTTCGCCGGAACGTCCGGGAGCGCCGGGACACATCCTCCCACCGACGCACGGAATCCGCGATGAAGAAGGGCCTCCGGGCCGATGACAACGAGCGCCGACGTGTCATCTTGGTCCACTGCGGGGCGTTTGTGCGCTCTGCTGTAAAAATCCAACATCGCTTGCAAAAGCAGATTTGAGGAGGAGCCTCTGTGAGAGTTCGAGCCTGCGTGACAGGATTGCTCCTGGCTGCCGGTTGCACCGGCGAGCTTGGCGGAACGACGTACGGCGGCGGCGGTCCGGCGCCGCTCCCTCCGCCCGTCGTGAACATTCCGCCGATTCACGTCGATTGCAGCCACGTCGGAAGCGGCACGGATTACCAGGTCGGTCCTGGTAAGGAATTCGAGGCGATCGGCGACGTCCCGCTTGAATCGCTCGTCGCCGGCGACACGGTGCGCGTCTTCTGGCGTGCCGAGGGGTACCACGAGAAGATCATGCTCGGGGGCCAGGGGACGGCCGAGCAACCCATCCGGCTCTGCGGCGTCCCGGGGCCGAACGGCGAGCTGCCGGTGATCGACGGTCAGGACGCGACCACCCGGCCCGAGCTCGATTTCCCCTTCGACGGCCACCAGGTGCGGGGGCTCATCATCGTCGGGCACAAGCACGACGACCCGTGGGAGCTCGGGCCCACCCACATCACGATCGAGGGGCTCGAGATCAAGAACGCAGCGCCCCCCCACGGCTTCACCGACAAGGCGGGGTCAGGGGTGGGCTACGCGGGCAACGCGGCCGGCGTCTTCGTGGAGCGCGGCGATCACGTGACCATCCGCGCCTGCGAGGTGCACGAGAACGCCAATGGCCTCTTCATCGGCACGGCCGGCGGGGATATCCTGACCACGAACGTGCTCATCGAATCCAACTACATCCACGACAACGGCATGGATGATTACAACGAGCACAACGTCTACAACGAGGCCTCGAACGTCATCTACCAGTTCAACCGCTTCGGCCCCACGCGCGGCGGCCATGGCAACAACATCAAGGAGCGCTCGGCCGGCGTCGTCATCCGGTACAACTGGATCGAGGACGGCGCCCACCTGATCGACCTCGTCGACGCGCAGGAGGCGACCGACTCGGTCGCGTTGCCCTCGTTCCACGAGACGTTCATTTACGGCAACGTGCTCCTGCGCAACGGCTACGGCGCGTCCATGATCCACTACGGCGGGGACAGCGGGGAGACCGAGTACTACAGGAAGGGCACGCTCCACTTCTTCTCCAACACCGTCTTCGTCAAGAACGACAACTACGACGACTACGATCGCTCTGCGATGTTCGAGGCCTCGACCAACGACGAGCAGATCGACGCCCGCAACAACGTGTTCGCCAGCAGCCTGGAGCCGACGGAGCTCCGCGCGGTCACCTTCCTCGGGGACCGCGACGGCGTGGCCGCCGGGGCCCTCACCCTGTCCGGGAACTGGGTGACGAACGGGTGGCTGCCGTTCGATCCCGTCCGGGAGGTGGTGAAGGTGGTCGGGCAGGTGGACGGCCTGGACGACTCGATCTTCGGCGTCGATCCGGCGTTCGCGTCCGCGGCAAACCACGATTTCATGCCGGCCGCGAGCGCGCCGCTCATCGGCGCTGGCGCCTCGCTCGACGGCCTCCCGCCGGTCGAGCACCAGTACACGCCGCACCAGCAGGCCAGGGCGCGCAACGACGGCGCGACCCTCACGATCGGCGCGTTCGGGCGGTAGCCCGCGCCGCGCAGCCCCGCGGCGAGGCTCACGCCACGGCCCGCGGGGTCACCCCACACAACCCAGGTCGGCTCCCCCGTGAAGGATCGCGCCTTGCAGGGGGGCGGCGCATGCGCTGGATCGGATGCGCCTTGCCCCGCGCAAGGCGCAAAGGATGCGTGTCCTCGGCACGCTTTGCCGGAGAGGTTGCGGTGATCCTGTCGCTCGTGAGCCCGCTCGCGGGGTGCGGCGCGGAAGAGCCGCCGCCGGACCTCCGCCAGCCGGCGGGCTGGGACGACGCGCTGCGGCTGCCGGACGCCGAGGATCACGACCCCGCGCCCGACGTGGTCGAGGTGCACCTCGAGGCCAGGGTGGCCGCGATCGAGGTGGTCCCAGGGCTCACGACCGAGGTCTGGACCTACAACGGGATGCTCCCCGGTCCGACGATCCGCGCGAAGAAGGGCGACCGCGTGGTGGTGAAGCTCGAGAACCACCTTCCCGAGGCGACGACGGTCCACTGGCATGGTCTGCGCGTGCCGGCGGCCATGGATGGGACGCAGCACGTGCAGAAGCCCATCGAGCCGGGCGAGGGCTTCGAGTACTCCTTCACCGTGCCGGACGCCGGCACGTTCTGGTACCACCCCCACCTTCGCTCGAGCGCCCAGGTCGGCGCGGGCCTCTACGGCGCGTTCGTCGTCGAGGATGCCGCGGAGGAGGCGCCGCTCGGCGACGAGCTGCTGCTCGTGATGAGCGACATCGGCGTCGAGGAAGACGGCTCGCTCACCCCCGCCGACGAGAGCGGATGGTTCGGCGATTACTTCGGGCGCGAGGGCGGGACGGTCCTGGTCAACGGGAAGATCCTGCCGACGGTCGCGGCGCGGGAGGGGGTTCCGCAGCGCTGGCGGGTGGTCAACGCCGCGCGCAGCCGCTACTTCCGCTTCACCGTGCCGGGCCAGCCGCTCGTGCTCATCGGCGGAGACGCGGGCCTCTCGGAGAGCCCGCTCCCCGTGGACGAGGTGAGGCTCGCCCCGGGGGAGCGCGCGGAGCTCTATATGCTGCCCGTCGAGGGCGAGCCGGTGGTGATCCCGCTCCTCGACGCGAATCGATTCCACCTGCCGAACGAGGTTGATCCCACGGACCTCATGCGTCTCGAGCTGGCCGACGAGCCTCCGGGGAGCGGCGCACCGCCGCTTCCCGAGCGTCTGGCCGAGATCGCCTCGATCGACACCACGGGCGCGCAACGACAGGCGGTGGAGTTCATGGAGCAGGGCGATGCCGACGGAGCGGTGCTCGGGATCAACGGCCAGACGGACGGCTCTCTCATGCTCTCTGCGAAGACGAACACGGTCGAGATCTGGACGCTGACGAACACCACCCACTACGATCACCCGTTCCACCTGCACGGGTTCTTCTTTCAGGTGCTCGACATCGACGGCGCCGAGCCGCCCGTGCGCGCATGGCGCGATACCGTCAACCTCGTGCCTGGAAAGGCCGTGCGGATCGCCATCCCGTTCGACGACCGCGCCGGCATGTGGATGTTCCACTGCCACATCCTCGACCACGCGGATCTGGGGATGATGGCGATGCTCCACCTGATGCCGTGAGCGGTCTATCGAGGGCTGCCGGGCGTCAGACCCACGCTTGCGTCGTGGGATCCCAGCGCTTCCAGGCGCCGGCGTCGTCCAGGTAGAGCTCGCTCTCCCCGGGGAGGGTGCGGAAGCGCTTGCTGCTGATCTTCAGCTCGCCGATCCTCCCCGAGTAGTCGGTCTGCGCTTCGGAGGCCTTGATGCTCCGCATGTCGGCGACGAGCTCTTGCCCGCTCGCCTCGACCACCACATAGCCGTGGGCGCTGCTGTTGGCGTGGGCGAGGTGCGGGTTGATCTTCGTCTCGGGCGACGTGAGCAGCGTGTCGATGCTGAGGGCGAGCGCCGCGGCGCCCGGGAGCCCGCGCAGCGTCGGATCGCTCGAGATCTGGCCCGTCAGGATCTCGCGGAAGGACGCCGAGGAGACGGCGCCGCCCACGAGCTCGACGATCTTCTTCGTGGGATCGCCGCTCGGCCCGGGCGTGCCGGCGTAGAAGGCGTGGACGTCGCCGGTGATCGCCACGACGCCCCCCAGCCCGACGAGCCTCCCGAGCAGCTCGTCCCGCTTGTTGCGGAAGCCGTCCCAGGCGTCGGTGGTCGTGTAGAAGCTGCGCTTGAACTGGGCGGGGAGGGAATAGGGGCTGAGATCGACGGCGATCTGGACGAGGCAGTACTCGTTGCCCCAGACCTTCCAGGTCGCCTTCGAGCCTTCCATCGTGTCGAGGAACCAGGCCTCTTGCTCGGCGCCCATCACGTCCTCGCTCGCGCCCTGCGTCTCCTTGTAGCGGATGGCAGCGTAGATATCGAAGGGGTCCTTGGCGATGAAGTAGCGGGTGCCGATCATGCCGTACGCGTTGATCTTGCCGAAATCCACGTAGGCGATGCCCCGCTCCAGGCCCTCTTCCGCGGCGTCGATGAGGGGGATCTGCATGTCCGCCGGCAGGCCCTCGTTGGCGGCGGCGACGATCTCGTTGATGAAGGCGACGCTGATCTTCCCCGTCACCTCGGCGGGGTCGTAGCCCGCGGCCTCCGCGGCCCCGAGGAGGACCGGCGCATAGATGCCGCCGCCGTAGGTCTCCACGTCCACGTAGGGCAGGGCGGCCGCGGGGACCTCCCCGAGCTCGGCCACGAGCTTCGGCTGATCGAGCGCGACCCTGCCGGGGAAAGCGTCCTCCGGGATGAGGTGATCCGGCCGGTAGCTGCGCAGATCGGTCATCACCAGGTGGACGTGCCGGCCGAACACGAAGTCGCGGTAGATGTGGAATTCGTCCGGGAGCGAGGCGTCCGGGTCGAGCTCGACGTCGTCGCCGTAATCGACGGGCTGGTACTCGAACCAGGCCTGGTTCGCGGCCTTGCGCCGGTCCGCGTCGGTCTCGTCCTGCCGGCCGTCGAAATAGGTGGCCGTGGCGCCGAAGCAGTCGTTCGAGAACTCGTGGTCGTCCCACGTGGCGATCATCGGGAAGCTCTCGTGGACCTTCTGGAGGTTCGCGTCGGAGCGGTATGTCCTGTAGAGCTCCCGGTAGTTATCGAGCGATCTCGCCGCGTGGTAGGCGCCGTCGCCGTCACCGAGGGAGATGCTGCCGGCCACGTCGGTGAAGACGATGCGGCGCCCGGTCGCGCTCTGGAAGCTCGGATCGCCGTCCGTCTCGTAGATGTAATCGCCGAGGTGGACGAAGAAATCGAGCTCCTCCTGGGCGAGCGCCAGGTGGGTGTTGTAGTAACGCCCCACGTAATCCTGGCACGACACGTAGGCGAAGCGGACCTTGACGTCCGCCTCCTCGGCCGGGGCGGTCTTGGTGCGCCCCACGCGAGACGCGTAGCTCGTGTCGCCCTTCACGTAGATGAAGCGGTAGTAGTAGACCGTGCCCGCCGCGAGGCCGCGGACCTTCACCTTCACGCAGTGATCGTGCCTCGCGAGCGCCTTCACCTTCGCCTGTCCGGCGTCGAGCGCCACCCGCCGCGCGAACCCGGCGTCGGTCGCGACCTCGACCTCGAGATCGAGATCCGCTGCGCCGTCCTGCACGCGGGTCCAGAGGACGACGCTGCCGGGGCGCGGATCGCCGGAGGCGACCGACTGGGGGAAGTACTCGGAGCCGTCCGCGAGCTCGCGCTCGTCGTCGAGCGGGTTGATCGGCTCGGGGTCATCGCCGCAGGCCGGGACGACCAGCGCGCCGGCGGTGACGAGCGTGGCTCGAAGGAAATCTCTGCGCTTCAGCATCGGGCGATCAGGGAATCCTGGAACTTTCGCCGATGTCAATCTCCTCGTGGACCCCGCGCGCTTCGCGCGCTGCCGGCCACGCCTGTAAAGCGCAAGGCACGGCGTCCGGTGATCCGGACAAGTGTGTGTGCCCACACGTTTCCGAGCGTTGAGGTGCGTGGTCCAGTGTGGCTAAGCGTGGTCGAGCGTGATCAAGTGTGATAGACAAGGCGTTGCGTGCTCGTGCGTCCTGTCCGAGGACCGCATTGGTCCTCGAGGGGCAGATGAGCTAAGTTGAGCGTTTGTCATGCGACGGCGGAGCACGACACCGGAGGGTGAGTCCGACATGAGGTCGGGGCACAGCATCCCTGACCGCCCCGGCGCCGAGCGTCGCGACTCGCTCCCCCCGCCCCGGTTCGGGCAGCCATCCTCCGGGCCTGAGCGCTCCGGCCCGTCCAGCGAGCCGTCGCCTGCTCCAAGGTCTGCTTCATCGCGCAAGGTGCGGACCATCGACGTCCTCGTTCAGGGCGCGACCGTGGAGCTCTTCCACTTTTACGGCGTCGCCATAGCGCCTGCCGACATCGGGGAGAGCCGCGACGAGGCGCTCGTTCACAGCGATCCGGCGAGCACGGTCGAGTTCTCTGCGCCCGGCTTCTCCGGCCTGCTGGCCTTGTCGGCGCACCCTGGCGTGTTTCGCGCGATGACGGGGCTGCCGCCCGCGCTCGACAGCGTCGACGACTGGATGCGCGAGGTCGTCAATCAGCTCATGGGAAAGGTGAAGAGCCGCCTCGCGCGGTTCCAGATAGCGCTTCACGCCGAGCTGCCGCAGCTGCGCCGCGCGAGCGACGTGGCGCGGCGGTACCGGGGCAGCAAACAGCAGTTCTGCTATGCTTTCCGGACGTTGAAGGGCGAGGTGGTCGTCACGCTGGGCGGCGACTTCGACGAGAGCTCGCTGGTGTTCTCGAACTCGTCCCCGCTTCCGCTCGATGGCAAGGTGATCCTGTTCTGAGCCGCTCTTGCGCGGCGCCCGCGCCGCGCGGTCAAGCTCTGCTGCGGTGGGGTTCACGTGTCTCCGCGGCCGCGCCGGTCGCGGCAGGCGCGGCCGCGGGCGCCCCGGTCGCGGCGGCGGGCGCCCCGGTCGCAGCGGGCGCCGGGGCGACGCCGGCGCCAGGGCTCCGCGCGTGCGCGAGAGATGCCGTGAAGAGCACTGCTCCGATGGCCGCGCTCGAAGCGCGCGCGAGGCGACCTGTCCGCGCTCGCCGCAGTGAACTCCGGCCCATCCTCTTTGATTTCTCCCCGCTCGCGGAGCCTTCGTTGCGGCTCCGGCCGACGTCGCACGCGCTCTTGCGGACTCGCGACCTTCACGCGTAGCATACACAGCGACGAGGGCGTCGGGGAACTCGACGCGCTCCGTGACGCTCCGGTGCACCACGGCCAGGTGAGACATCTCAACAGAAAAGAACGTGGATCAGGGGAGCGTACATGGTGTGCGGGCGAACGTCGATGATGACTCCACGTGGGCGCGTGTTGATTGTCGTTTGCATCAGCAGCATCATCAGCGTCATCCGCATCATCCGCGCCGCGCGCGGGGCTCAGCTCGCCCGGTGCTCGCGCTGAGTGCGCCGCGCGGGGAGACAGGCGTTCGCGCGAGAGCCCTCGTCACGAAGCACACGAGACGCGCGCGGGCGCCGCGCCGCGCGGGCCACGCCGGGGGGACGGGGGCATGCCGACATTGCGTAGCGCTTCGATTCGACTGAAGCTGTGGTCGCTCGCCGGCGTCCCCGTCGCGGGGGCCCTGCTGCTGGCGGCGATGATCGTCGGCGACGCGCGGCAGCAGGCGGCGAGGGCGGCGGGGATAGGCTCGATCGAGGACCTCGCGCAGCTCTCCTCGATCATGGCGCAGCCGCTGCACGCCCTCCAGAAGGAGCGGGCGTGGACCGCGCTGGTCGAGGGGCTGGAGGCCCGTCCGCCGGAGGCGACCGACGTCGAGGGCGAGCCGCACGCCGCGCCGCCGCTCAATCGCGCGGCGGAGCTCCTGCGCGCCGGCGGCCAGCTCCGGGACGCGCGGGCGGCGACCGACGAGAGCCTCGCCCAGCTCGACGCGTTCCTGGCCGCGCGCGACCTCTCCGGGCTGCCGCGCCGGCTCGCCCGCGATCTGGCGGAGGGGCGCGCCAAGGTCGGCGAGCTCGGCGCGTTCCGGGGCCAGGCCGACGCGAAGACGGTGTCGCTCGACAGCGTGCTGAGGGTCTTCGGCGGCATCAACGTGAGCCTCATCCGGGCCAACGCCGGCCTCGCCGAGCTGAGCGACGAAGGCGAGCTCCTGCGCGGCATCCAGTCGATCGTCGCCGTCCACGAGTTCGCCGAGCGCGCCAGCCGCCAGCACGCGCTGCTCGCGCACGCCTTCGCGTCCACGCAGTTCGAGCCGGGCGCCTTCAAGACGCTCGTGACGCTGATGACGGAGGAGCAGCTCTACCACGAGGAGTTCATCGCCAACGCGTCGGAGCCGGCGCGGGCGCTCTACGACGCCGCCCGCTCCGACCCGCGCGTGCGGCGCGCCGACGAGCTGCGCGCCGCCGCGATCGCGTCGACCGACGAGGCGCTGGCGATCGATCACGACGCGTGGTTCGAGGCGCAGCAGGGGCGCGTCGACGGGCTCGCCGCGATCGAGGAGGAGGCGATCTCCGGGATGAGGCGCGCCGCGGCGGCCAGGGTGGCGGACACGCGGAGGACGGTGCGCGACGGCGTCGCGGTCTCGGCGTTCGTGCTCCTCGTGTCGGCCGCGCTGGCGCTGGTCCTCGTGCGGGGGATCTCCCGATCGCTCGAGGTCCTCGGCGAGGCCGCGGCCCACGTCCGGCGGACGCGCGACTACACGACGCGCGCCCGCAAGACCGCCGACGACGAGTTCGGGGCGCTCACGGACGCCTTCAACGAGATGCTGGCGGGCATCCAGGCGCGCGACGAGGTCCTCGAGGGCCACCGGCAGAACCTCGAGGCCACGGTCGCGGAGCGGACCTCCGAGCTCGAGAAGCGCAACCGGGAGATGCGCCTCGTCCTCGACAACGTCGATCAGGCCCTCGTGACCCTCCACCGGGACGGCACGATGGAGCCCGTGCACTCCGCCGCCTTCGAGCGCCTCTTCGGCGTACCGGCGCGCGACGAGCACTTCGCCGATCGCATCGCCGGCCACGATCCGCGGGCCAGCGCGTTCCTCAGGATGGGGTGGGAGGCGGCCTGCGACGACTTCCTCCCGCTCGAGGTCGTCCTCGACCAGCTCCCGAAGACCTTGCGCCGCGAGGGCCGCTACCTCGCGCTCGGCTTCAAGCCGATCCTGTCGGGAGAGGGCCAGTTCAACGGGGCGCTGATGGTGATCACGGACGTCACGTCCACGATCGCCTCCGTGCGCGAGGCCGAGCAGCAGCACGAGTATATCCAGGTGTTCGAGCGGGCCGTGAAGGACCGGCTCGGCCTCGTCGGCTTCGTCAACGACACGACGAAGCTCGTCGACGCGGTGAGCGCGCGGTCCAGCGGCGAGGTGGACGAGGTGATGCGCCTCGTGCACACGATCAAGGGGAACGCCGGGCTCTGGGACGTGACGAGCGTGGCGAGGGTGGCGCACGAGATCGAGAGCTTCGTCGTCGAGGAGCGCGCGCTGCCGTCCGACGAGCAGATCGACGCGCTGAGGGACGTGTGGCTCGCGTTCGTGGGGCGCGTGAGCGTCCTGCTCGCGTCGACGGCGCAGTCCTCGCGCGCCGACGTCGGCCATGAAGAGGTCGAGGCCTTGCTCGCCATGGTGCGCCACCGCCGCGACCCCGCCGAGATCGAGCGGGCCGTCGCGGCCCTCCGCGACGAGCGGACCGAGGTGCGGTTCAGCCGGATGAGGGACCAGGCCGAGACGCTGGCCCGGAAGCTCGGCAAGCCGAAGCCCGAGGTGCGCATCGACGCCGGGGGCGTCCGGCTGCCCGCGTCGCGGTTCGCCGGGATGTGGCAGGCGCTGGGCCACGTGGTGCGCAACGTGATGGACCACGGGATCGAGCGGCCGGAGGCGCGCGAGGCGGCGGGCAAGCCGTCGAGGGGCACGCTCACGCTCGTCTCGCGGGTGACGGCGGACGAGATCGTCATCGAGATCGGCGACGACGGGGCGGGCATCGACTGGGAGCGTGTGCGCGAGAAGGCCGTGGCCGTCGGGCTGCCGGGCGCGACGCGCCGAGATCTCGAGGCCGCGCTGTTCGCGCCCGGCTTCAGCACGGCCGAGCAGGTCACGGACGTCTCCGGCCGCGGCGTCGGTCTCGGCGTGGCGCTCCACGAGTGCCGGCGGCTCGCGGGCCGGATAGAGCTCGACACCGAGCGCGGCCAGGGGACGACCTTCCGCTTCCGGTTCCCCCGGGAGCCGAGCGACGCCGCGGGGGTGTCGCTCCCTGCCTCGCTGCCGCCTCCGAGCGGGCGGGGCTCGCTGGTACCTCCTCCTTCGCGGGGCGGATCGAGCCCGGGCATGGCCTCGGGGAGCGCGTGACACGGTGAGCACATCGACAATGCAGAGCGAGATATCGAGGAGAGGGGAATGAACTCGGAGAGCTGGGACCGCATCCATGAGGAGCTCGCTTCGTCGTGCGTCCACCTGTTTCGTGACAACGGCGTCGAGCTCCGGCGGCTGGACGACGGGACGTCGGAGGCGACGCCGGGCAACGCGGTGGTCTCCTTCATCGGCTTCACGGGCGACCACCTTCGCGGGAGCCTGACCGTCGTCGCCCCCGTGGCGCTCATCACGCGCAGCCACCCGCTGCGAGAGCAGCGCGAGATCGACGAAGACATGGTGTGCGACTGGGCGAGCGAGCTCGCCAACCAGCTCCTCGGGCGGGTGAAGAACCGCCTGCGTCACTTCGGGCTGGTCATCGTGCTCTCGACGCCGAGCGCCGCGATCGGCGAGCACCTGCGCGCGAGGGAGGAGCAGAGCGAGGGCTTCCGGCGGATCCTGTTCGCGGCGGGGCCCGACCGGCTCGTCGTGCTCTTCGACGCGCTCGCGCCCGACGGCGCGCTGGAGCTCGAGGAAGTGAACATGCCCGATCCGCAGCCCGAGGGGGAAGTGCTGCTGTTCTGAGCCGGATGGCCGTACACGCAAGAGGAGATACGTCACATGGCCAAGAAGATTCTTCTCGTCGAGGATTCGAGTACGGTCCGCCAGCAGGTCGGCATTCTCCTGTCGGGGGCGGGTTATGGCACGCTGGAAGCGGACAACGGCCGAGATGCGGTCGCCGCGGTCGCGGCCCACAAGGACGGGCTGGCGATGATCATCGCGGACGTGAACATGCCGGTGATGAACGGCATCGAGATGATCCAGAGCCTGCGCGACAAGGGGCTCGCGCCGGGCGTTCCGATCCTGATGCTCACCACCGAGGGGCAGCCGGAGCTCATCGAGAAGGCCCGGAAGGCCGGGGCGAAGGGGTGGATCATCAAGCCGTTCAAGCCGGATCTGCTGCTCGCGGCGGTGAAGAAGCTCGCCGGCGAACCCTGAAGCTGCGGCCCGCAAGGGGAGACCGCTCCCCGTGCACGAAGGGGCGCGGTCTCCCCTTGCGGGCCGCGACCTCGAGCGCCGCGAAATCCTCGTTTGCGGCGGCAGAGGCCGGAAGGGCCGAATCACAGCCGCCGCTGCTCCTAGACAGAGCTACCCGACGGCGCTGGACAGCGCTCGGCACTTGCGGCGCAGCGCCGAACAGTGTGACCCTCGGTGCGGAAGTTCTCCAAAGGAGCCCGAACGCACGGATCTGGTCCACCGGTTTGACTTCGGCCTGTGCCAGCCGATGAACTCGTAATTCGCCTGTGCGCCCCGCGCGTGCTCTGTCAGTGTCGAGCGCGATGAACCAGCGTGAGAACCGCTACCAGGCGCCGCGCACCCCGGTCGAGGCCGTCCCCGCGGGCCCCTTGTCACGAAGCGCTGCGAGGGTTTTCGTCACGTGGCTTCTCGGGGCCTCGCTGGTGAGGGGCGCCGCGCTCGCCTTTCAGATCGGATACGCGCTGTCAGCGTTCGGCGCAGAGAAGCATCTCGCCGGACTGCTGGTAGCCTCCGTGCTGCGCACTGGCGCTGCCCAAGTCGCCGCGTCCGCCTGCAGTGTCGCGCTCGCGTGGCAGACCCACCATGGCCTCGGCGCCCAGCGCCCGCTCTGGCGAACGTACGCGCTCCTCCCGTTCACGGCACCCGTCGCTGCGGGCCTCATGATCGCCGTGGGGGTGGGGGCGACGACCTTTGGGTACGGCGCTACACCGTGCGCGTCGTGGCAGGCGATCCGAGCGTTCGCGACGCCCGGCGATGCGCTGTTCGGCCTGGTGCTGGCGAGCGCCCTGGCGATCGTCCTCGGTGGGCTTGCGGTGCTGCTGGGGCCTTGGCTCTCGGCTCTGCGCGCGGGCTTGCTCGCCAGGATCGTTGTGGCGCTGCTCGCGACGGGGTTGATCACCGGTGCGGTGCAGGCGGCGCTCGTCGTCTTTTTCTCCGCGGGCGATGACGTGGGCGTGCCCTGACATGGCCTCGTGGTCGGCAGCTGGCAGGAGTCCTGAATTTCCTGCGAACTTTTTGGGCTCGACGTACATAGTTATGCGCTCCTGCAGCTGCCGCAGCACTGACGCCCTGGGGCGGACCGCAAGCGAGGCCGCCGAACCCGGCAATGCAGTTGCCAAGGTGCCTTGCGGCTGATGACGAAGACGTTGGGCAGGCGCGGCGCCACGAAGGGCGGCACGCTGGTACGGGCGTGTCGCCACAGGTCACGTGACCGAGCTTCCGCGCGTCGGCCGACGGAATCGCGAAGAGCGCGTTTGCGTGCGCCCGGCGAGCCGAACGGGAGCTTGACACGAGCAACGTTATCGTATGCCCTCTCCTGCTCGGAGAGCCCATGAAAAAAACGTGGAAAGATGCAGTCACCTTCATCACAGGCGGCGGCTCGGGGATCGGTCGAGCGCTCAGCCTGGAGCTCGCGCGGCGCGGCGCGCGCGTGACGGTGACCGACGTGAACGGCGACGCCGCTGCGAAGGTGGCGGCCGAGGCCGGCAACGGCGCTTCGTCGCGCGCGCTCGACGTGCGCGATGAAGCGGGCATGCGCGAGGCCATCGAGGACACGGCCGCCCGTGGCGGGCGCCTCGACTTGCTCATCAACAATGCGGGGGTCGGCGCCGCCGGCGAGGCGCACGAGATCCCGCTCCTGCACTGGAACCGCGTCCTCGACGTCAACGTGCGCGGCGTGCTCCACGGCATCGTGGCGGGCTACCCGATCATGGTGCGCCAGAAGAGCGGCCACATCCTCAACGTGGCCTCG
The DNA here is from genome assembly GCF_052075895.1 of Sorangium sp. KYC3313. NCBI lineage: Bacteria > Pseudomonadati > Myxococcota > Polyangiales > Polyangiaceae > Sorangium > Sorangium sp. KYC3313. The sequence goes on along the minus strand of NZ_CP197255.1, from coordinate 11,651,967 downwards.
CTCGCCGGCCTGGGCCCTGCGCCGCTCTTCACGCCGTACGCGATGACGAAGCACGCCGTCGTCGGCCTCAGCACGAGCCTGCGAATCGAGGCGGCGGCCTACGGCGTCCACGTCAGCGTGCTCTGCCCGGCCGCGGTCGAGACCCCGATCCTGGACTCCGAGAACCCCCGCGATCTGCCGGCGGTCCCGTGGGTTCCGAACGCGCGACGCCTGCTCGAGGCCCTCGCCGGCCCGCCTTACCCGGCCGACGCGCTCGCGCGCGAGGCGCTCGACGCGGCGGCCGACGACGAGCCCGTCATCGTGCTGCCCTCGCGCGCACGCTTCCTCTGGCGCCTCGGCAGGATGTTCCCGGCGCTCGTCGAGAAGGGCGGCCGCGACGAGATCGCCAAAGAGCGAGCGACGCGACGGTGAGCGTTCGAGCGTGGGGCGTGGTGCTCCACTCCTCGCCGCGGACGCTGAGCTCGCCATTCGAAAGGCTCTCAGCAGCCGTGGCGCGGGGGGCGATGCGTCGCCCGCGGGTCTAGATTACCGATCACGTTGAAACCCGGAGAATTTTCACAGGGAGTCGGGGAGGCGAGGAGGAAGAAAGAAATGAATCTCTCGCTCTTGTCGTCTCTCCCTCCCCGCCTCCCCGCCTCCCTGTGAAATTCCTGCTTTCTCTCGTGGTTTCAACTCGCTTGTCGTTCTAGCTCCGCGTCTCCCCGCGGTCTCGACGCCCGACGAGCCTCTCGCTCGGCGCGGCGCCACCTCCTCTCCCTGCCTGACGGCGACGCGCCAGCCGGGGCGGAAGCAGCGGCTTTCAATCCGCGCGGGGCAGGAACGCCCCGTGGAAGGTCTGGGGCGAGGCGTGGGGCAGGTGGACCCGCGCCGCTGGCCCATCGTCCAGGTGCGCGGCGTCCCAGATGTGGACGGCGCTCTTCCCGGCCTTCGCATCGGTGACCACGGCGAGCACGTGGCCGTCGCCCTCCGGGGCGCCGGGAGCGCGCGGCACGAAGATCGGCTCCGACGGGCGCTCGTGGTGTGCGACGCGCGCCAGGGTGATCGCGCCCGTGTCGACGTCGACGCGGGCGATGGACGCCGAAGTTGTAGCTCGTCTTCCTCGCAGCGACCCGGTGCGGGTGGGCCGAGAAGGTGGGACCCAGCGCGCCGCCCCGCCGGCGGCGGCGCGCGCGCTCGTCAGTGCAGCCTGTCCTTGGCCTCGGCGAGCTCCTCGTTGATCCGGTCCACGAACGCGTCGAGGGTCATCGGGCCCTTGCTCGCGGCGGCGGCGGCCTCGATGGCCTGCGAGGCGAGCGAGGTGAGGCGCTCGACGTAGGCGAGCTGGCCCTCGAGCTTCTCGTAGTCCCCGTCGACGAAGTACCCGCTGTCGTCCTTGACGTCGAGCTCGGGCGCATAGCGCTGCTTCACGTACCGCAGGATGGCGCACACGGCGACGTGGACCTTGGGGCCGGCGAACTGCGTCTTCGTCCAGTTGTAGCGGCTCCCCTCCTTGAAGAACTCGACGCCCGGCGCCTCCGGCAGGCTGGGGACGCTGACGCTGACGTGCGGCCCTCCGCCGCGCCCCGCCTTCTCCTGCGCTGCGCGGGTGAGGTTGCGGGTGATGGCCGCGGACTCCGCCAGCGCCTCCCGCATCATGTCCGCCATCTTCGAGTCGCTGAGCAGCGCGTGGTACGTGTGGTTGATGAAGGTGCCTTCACCGTCGAAGTGAAAGTGGAGAGGCTCGCATTCGCGGTGGGGATAGAGCGTGATCCCCTCGAGACCCGAGCACGTCACGCGCCGATCGGCGACGAGCTCCTTCATGGTCTTGCTGGGCCAGCCGGCGGCCGCGGCCTTGGCGGCGAGATCCGCGACGAGCTCGGGGACGACGATCGGGTCGCGGAGCTTGCCCGAGTACGCGATGGAGATGCCCATGGTGCCTCCTGAACACTCTCCCCTTACTCCAGCGCGGTCGTCGAGGCCAGCGCGCGCCGGCGAGGGAGCGCTCGGCCGCGGCGACAGGGACAGTGAAGGAGCCGCCCGAGCTCCCTCGCTCCGGCGGCCCTGCGCCGCCTGGGACCGCCTGATCCTCGTCACCTGACCGCGAGGCCCGGGGCTCGACGCAGCTTTCACGTCTAGAGCGGATGTCCGCGTTTCGCTCCTCGCCTCCTCGCCTCCTCGCCGGGCTACTGGCAGGCTGCCGCGCCGAAGCAGACCGCCGGATCGTCCGCGAAGCGACGGAAGTTGTCCGCCTCCGGGTGGCCCGGGAAGGGAACATAGTAGTAGACGGCCTTGTCGTCGAAGTCGCTGCCGTCGTAGTAGGTCTGCCACGTCAGCGCGTAAGCGACGCCGGCGCTCTTGGCGAGATCGAGGAGGTGGGTGTTGTACCAGTCCTCGGTGAGCGCGCCCCGCCCCGCGTCCGGAAACAGGCTCGTCACCTCGGCGGAAGAGAGCGCGACCGCGCCCGCCGCGCCGAGGCCGTAGTTGGCCAGGAACTCCGTCCGCAGGCCTTCATCGAACAGGGTGTCGTGCCACTTGCTCACGTGGTCTGCCGGGTAGAGCGTGAGCGCCGCGCCCGCGGCGAGCTTGCTGACCCGGTGGAGGAGGTGCAGCCGGTAGGTGCCCGTCTCGGTGAGCGCGTGAGGCTTGCCCTTACGCCGCGGCGTCCGCGGTGACGTCGCGGCGATTCCAGGGGACGGGATCGAAGACCATCGCGTCGAGGGAGATGCCGAGCAGCCCGGGGTTCTCTCCCACGGTGGCGCCGGCGTCCGACGACCAGCCCCGCTCGCAACCGGTTCTTCTTTTATGGGGTTGCATCGAGCGAGCGCGCTCGATCGCACGGCCTCGGCGGCCGAGATGGCGACCCGTCCATGCGTCGCGGCGGAAGCGGTTCCTGAGGCCCGCCACCCGCGGCTGGCCCGTGACGAGCACCACGCCGGACAGCCGGACCCGCGCGTTCCTCCGTCCTCGTTCGCCTGCCAGGCGGCCGGAACACCGCGCTGTCACGGCGCGTCCGCCGAGGACCGGCGATGGCACCGCTCACACGCTGCCGCTCACCTTCGCTGTACGGGTATTCCCGTCGAGCGACGATTCGATGGTGTACAACGCTCCCTGGTAGGAGATGCTCCCGTCCTCACTCAGGTCTCCGCCGCGCAACACGTTGGCGGCGCTCTCGTAGAGAAGGAAGGAGGCGTGACCGGCGGGCGCCGCGCTGGACAGCGTCCAGGTGCCCTCCGCGCCGCCTGATTCGATCACGAGGTGCTGCCGAGCGCCCGACGTGTTGATGAGCACGCCGAGCGTCGAGCCGCTCCGGTCGCGCGCCGTGGCGCGGAAGTGGAGGTGGGCAGCGGTGGCGAGCAACAGGGAGGAGGCGACTGGCTTCTGAGGGATGGACATGGCGGTGATGAACAGCTCCGTTGATGGACCTTGCAAGTTCCCGTGCGACGTGTCGTTCCGGGGCTGCCCGGCGGCCGAGCTCTCGCGGAGCCGGCGATCACGGGCCTGCGCCGGCGAGCGCGCTCGCCGGCTGCCAGGAGAGCCCGTCGTACCTCCGGGGAGAGCCCGAGCGGTCGAGCCGCTTGAACGTCTCGCCCGTCTTGAGGTGCCGCTGCCTGTCGCGATCGAATGGACCGTGCTGCCCGCTCGCCGGCTCGTACATGACGTCGCTCCTCCCATGCACATGGAAACGCCAGCAGAGCCTCTGTTCCACACCGTCCACGACCCGCGACAACGACGCTTTCATGGCCTATAGCTCTCGACGGGGCCCAGACGGCATCACCGACAACTTCGCTGCGTGTGCGCAAACAACCTATAGCAGAAGGGACGGCCGCGGCACCACGTTTATCGGCGGAGCACACACGATTTCACCGGCACGATGCTTTTTCGCGGCGCGGCGCCCCGGGCCTCATGAGAGATGTCTCTCAAGGAGGGGAGCTCAACCCTCGGCCCCCGTGGTGCCGGTGTCCAACCGGGCGATCTGGCGCCTGCCGGGCATCTGGACGATGCCCATCCAGGCGATCACGCGGATGACCTGGTAGGCCGGGTCGATCTCGAACCAGCGCACCGCGAAGCTCGGGCTCTGCGGGTACTTGTGGTGGTTGTTCTGGAAGAGCTCGCCGAGCGTCACGAGGTCGAGGGCGAGCGTGTTGCGGGAGTCGTCGTCGCTGTTGAAGTTGCGGTAACCGTAGCGGTGGCCGCACCAGTTCACGATGGCGCCGTGGAGCGGGCCCATCGTCCAGTGGAGCGGGACAAACAGGAATTGCCACCATTGCGTGGCGAAGGCGATGTAGAAGAGCGCGTAACCCGTCCCCCACGCGAGGCGGCTGGCCCACGAGTTGCCGATGCGGTCGAGCGCGCGCCACTCGGGGTAGCCGCCCAGAAAGCGCGGCTCCACCTCCGCCGTGCCGTCGCAGATGGCGTCGTAGCGCTTCGCGGTCGACAGCATCATGGAGACCGGCTCCGCGTAGTAGCGCGGCGAGTGCGGGTCCTTCTGGGTGTCGCTGTACGCGTGGTGCATGCGGTGCAGGATCGCATACGCCCGGGGCACAAGGTACGAGGAGCCCTGCGTGACGTAGGTGAGGAGATGGAAGATCCGTTCCCAGCGCTTCGACATCGTGAACATCCGATGCGAGGCGTACCGGTGCAGGAAGAAGGTCTGGAAAAAGACCGATAGCGTCGAATGGGCGATCAGGATGGCGACGAATTCCATGGCTCGCTTGTACACCCCGGTTGGGCCCACTTGCGGTCAGCTCACGGTCACGATTCGCGAGGTCCGTCGCCGCGTCGCTCGTGCGAGCGCGTTCTTTTGCCGCGCGATTTCGTCCGTGGAGGCGAGTCCGTAACGGGCAAGTTCATCGACCGGAAACAATGCTGTGCTGCCAGGCGCCGCGTCGCTCCTGCAGGTATAGCGCATCACGGCGACGCGCAAGCGACGTCGCACGCCGCCTTATCACGACGAGCCGAACGTCGAGACCGTCAGCGGCGGTGGATCGTTCTTGACATACATGGGCGCTGCGTACAGACTGTTTCAGTCAGCCATTCGAGCGTGCGCCGAAGTGTTCGTCGCGCTCGGGGTCCAGGGGCTCGCAGCGGCGTCGCGCGGTGCGGGCTCGTCGAGCTTGACGTGGGATGGCTCGTCCGAGCGCTCCGTCGCGGCGGGGAGCCGGCGCGGCCGGCCGTCGCGCGGCGGTTCGTGCGCCGCAAGAACAGGGGGCCTCGCTGCGTCCTGCTCGTGACTGGAGCCGCGCGATCACATCGAGGTGCACGCATGCAGATCCGCGTAGGATACGAGCTGCTCTACGAATTCCCACGACCGACGCCGGTGATCCTGACGCTGAGCGTCCACTACTCGCGCGCATCGGATCTGGTGCGGCCCGATCACATGCTCACCAGCCCGTCGATCCCGGTCCGAGCTTACCGGGATGCCTTCGGCAACTGGTGTAGCCGTATCGTCGCGCCGGCGGGGCAGCTGAAGATCTCCGCCGACGCGGTGGTGAACGACACGGGCGCGCCGGACCGCGTCGTGACATCGGCCGAGCAACACCCCGTCGATGCGCTGCCGGAGGAGACGCTGGTGTTCTTGCTGGGCAGCCGGTACTGCGAGACGGATCGCCTGTCAGAGGCGGCATGGGACCTGTTCGGCCAGTCGCCCACCGGCTGGGGTCGCGTGCAGGCCGTCTGCGACTTCGTTCATCGGCACATCGCCTTCGGCTACGAGTTCGCGAGCCCTACCAAGACGGCGGAGGAGGTGTTCAACGATCGGAGAGGCGTCTGCAGAGATTATGCGCATCTCGCGATCGCGCTCTGCCGTTGCCTGAACATCCCGGCTCGTTACTGCACCGGCTACCTGGGCGACATCGGCGTACCTCCTCCCCACGGGACGATGGACTTCTCCGGCTGGTTCGAGGCCTATCTCGGCGGCGAGTGGCATACGTTCGACGCGCGCAACAACGTGCCTCGCATCGGGCGCGTGCTGATCGCCCGCGGGCGCGATGCCGCCGACGTGGCGATCACCACGACCTTCGGCGAGAACACGCTGCGGAGCTTCCGCGTCTGGACGGATGAGATCGGGGGCTAGAGCGACAAACGGGTTGAAACCCCGAGAAAAAGCAGGAATTTCACAGGGAGGCGAGGAGAAGGGGAGCGAGAGACGGCGAGAAGGAGAGAGTCTTTTTTTTCTTCCTCCCCGCCTCCTCGCCTCCCTGTGAAATTCTCCGGGTTTCAACATGATTGATAGATGGGATGAGGCAGCCCAAGCGGCGCCTGGATCCACGATGCCGACCGCACCGACCCGTGCGTCTGCTCGACGCGTTCGCGCGGCGGGGCCTGCGAAGACAGCCCGCATCACCGTGGAGGTCGGCCCATCGGCAGCAGCAGAGCGTGCTGGAGTGCTCGGGGGGGTCAAGGGTTCGCGAGCGGAGCTCGCCGGCTCCGCCGCCCTTGACTCCCCCTGCGCGCTCCAGCCGGACAAAGCTGCGGGCGATGGGCGGACGGAGGCCTCCGGCGGGGGCTCCAAGCTCCGGAGAGCAGCGCGCAAGAAGGAGCCACTCGGAGCAGCAAGCAAGATGGCCGACCTCTCGCCTGCAGGGTTGCCTGCGGGCACCCCCACGCGTTCGAAGACGCAGTCGACGGGGGCCCAGGAGAGGTCAGCCATGCGAAGTGTAGCGCTGGATCTGGGGGTCAACGAGATTTCGTTCTGCGAGGTAGTGGGCGGGCAGGTGGCGCTGCGACGCACGGTCCGCTCGCTTGATTCGCTTCAAGATGTCCTCGGTCCGTCGTCCTCGCCGGCCCGGGTGGCGATCGAGGCGTGCCGGGAGGCCTGGGTGGCTCACGACAAGCTCCGCGACTGGGGCCACGACGTCCTGGTCGTCGACACCACGCGAGCACGTCAGGTCGGCGTTGGCCAGCACGGCCGCAAGAATGACCGCCTCGACGCCGAGGCGCTGGCGCGCGCCGTCGAGCGCGGGGGCATTCCGCTCGCTCACGTGCTTTCGCCTCACCGGCGGGCCATTCGCCACCAGCTGGCCGTCCGGCGCGCGCTGGTCGAGACGCGAGCCCAGTACGTCACCACCGTGCGCGGCATTCTGCGCGCCTGCGGACACAAGCTCGCGACATGTATGACCGAGGATTTTCTCGCGCGGCTGCGCGAGGCCTCTTTGCCAGCCGAGAGCCGTCAGCTGGTCGGGCCCTTGGTGATCACGCTGGAGGTGCTCAACCCCCAGATCGCGCTGGTCGATGCCGCGCTCGAGCAGCTGTGCGCCCACGAGCCGGTGATCGCGCGGTTGACCACGGCGCCCGGCGTGGGGCTGGTCGTCGCTGCCGCGTTCGTCTCGGTCGTGGACGAAGCCAAGCGCTTTCGCCACGCCCACCAGCTCGCCTCCTACCTGGGTCTGGTTCCCTTGGAGGACACCTCCGGCGGGCGCGACAAGCGGCGGCTGGGTTCGATCACCAAGCAAGGCAACGCGTACGTGCGCGTGCTGCTGACACAGGCCGCGCACACGATCCTGCGGCACAAGAACAAGAGCGGCGACGACCCACTGCGTCGATGGGCAGACGCCATTGCCGAACGCCGGGGTCGCCACATCGCCGTCGTGGCGCTGGCGCGGCGGCTGTCGGGGGTGCTGTGGGCCATGTGGCGCGACGGCACGCTCTACGACGCGCAGAGCGCAGCGGCTGCCTCGGCCAAGGGCCTGCGCCTGCAGGCGCAGTCGGTCGAGCAGCAGGCGCACGCCTTGCAGCGAGCCACGGTCAAGGCGCGCCGCCGGCAACGGTCCGTCGACAAGGGACTCAACGCCGCCACGGCAGCGGCTCCATCGAGGCCGAGCTCGACCTCAAGGAGGGCCTCGATGCACTGACTTCCCCCACACGGGGGACATGCGCCACGAGCGCGCCACGCCAGGAGCGTGAACGAGGGCTACGTGGATGAGCGCGGGAACACCGAGGGTGATCCGCCTCTGGGTGGAACACGCCGTTTGATAGATTGCGCCTCCACGATCCCGTTTCGGACCCCAGCCTGCATCCAGGTCACCAGGGCGACCGCCGGCCTGTGAATGCGGATCGTCGATTGAGCCACAGCTCGCTCCTGCGCACGCGACGCGGCGCTCCAGCCCAACCGTAACGACGCCCGCCAGGGCGAAGGGAGACGCCCATGCCGAAACGACCTGCACTGACGACATCGAGCGCTACCGCTGCCGAGCCGAAGCCGGCCAGCCGCGGAAAGAGAGCGCTAAAGCCCTTGACCTCGGGGCTGCCTCATCGTTGGTGTTCTAGCTCCGCCCGGGGCAGCCTCGCGCGGTGGCCGCGCTCATCGGGGCGGTGAGGGGGCTCCTCCTTGCGCCGCCTGGTCGCGCCGGCGGGCGCTCCGCGCTTCGCAGGGCCGGGGGCGGGAGCGCCGCCGCGCCGGGCCGCTCGCTCAGCCGGCCGCGCTGCCTCGGTCGTCCTGTCGCAGCAGATACGCTGTCTCGGGGTTGTCCCGGCGCCAGATCACGTTGTCCATGAAATAGTGGTGGATGTTCACGAACACGAAGACGGCCGCGAAGTACGGCGTCGGGCCCAGGTCGGACATCGCTTCGCCGTCGCTCGAGCCCAGCACCAGCGCGCCGTGCGCGCCGTGCGCGCCGTGCGCGGCGTCGAGGAGCGCGGGGGCGCCGCGGAACACGACCCACCCGAGGCCGACGGCGGTCGCCGCCAGGATCGCGAGGCGCAGGCCGGCCGGCCGCCCGAACAGCGGCGGGCCCTCGGCGTCGCGCGCCTCGTTCCGCTTCATGAGCCAGACGAAATACAGATACTGAACGGAGTGGAGCGCCGGGATCACGTACACCATGAGCCGGTCGAGGCTCGAGTAGACCGTCCAGAGCCAGATCGTGACGAGGAAACCGGTCAGCGGCGCGAGCGGCGGCAGGCGCCGCTCCGTTCGCCACCTGCGCGCGAGCACCCAGAGCAGCGCGAGCGCGCTGAGCCCGAACGCGAGCCCGGTGACGGGCTCGAGCGCCGGTGGGTGCGCGAGCGACGTGTAGACCACGCCTTTCTCCTCGACCTCCCTGCCCGGATCCGCCGGGCTCGCCCACGCGTACGCCCAGGCCGCGAAGCAGTGCGCGAGGATCACCTTGCGCTCCAGGGGGCCGAACCGGAACCCACGCCGCGCCGAGAGCACCGTCAGCACGCCGAAGCCCTGCTTCACGTAGTGCCAGCCCACCAGGAGGAACATGAGCTGGATCATGAAGCCCATGGACCGCGCGGAGCCGGTCGAGAGCGCCCCGATCGCCCACGCGAGCAGCGCGGCCGGGACCAGGAGGCCGGCCAGGAGGTAGCGGGCTCGCTGCGCCGGGGCGAACGCGCCGCCGAGCGCGCGGCGCCTCGCGTCCTTGTAGAACAGCAGGTACGTCACCGCGAAGTGAGGATCGTTGATCACGGACGCGGCGTGGAACGTCAGGAAGCCGATCGCGAGCTCCGCCGCGTCGAGCCCGACGGCCCTGCGGGCGAGCCACGCGAGCGGGAAGAGCACGAGCGTCGCGCCCCCGACGAGCAGGAACTCGGCGAGGTGGGCGCGCAGCGCGGCTCGACGCGGCGTCGCGACCGGGACTGGCAGCGTCGCGCCCGCGCTGGTCATGCGCCGAAGCTATCACACAGGGGCGCCCGTACGGCGCGCGCCGCAGATCGAGCTCCGGCTCGCGGGCGAGCTTGATGCGGTGCGCTGTCGGCCCGAGGGGGGCGCGGCGCGCCGTGGCCTCCCTCCCTCTTCGTGATCAATAAATGACGAGATCTCCCGTCACAAATAAATGACAGAACGCTCGCCGCAAATAAATGACAGATCCGATGTCGCGCCGCCGCCGGCGGCATCGAGGGCGTCCGGCGCGAAGCGGGCGCCGCTCCTCGCCCAGCTGTGCTATTCCGCGATCATGCGGAGTCGATCATGAGCCTGGGCGACTTGGTCGACGACGTCCCCGAGGAGCCGCTCCTCACCGGCGCGGTCCAGCGCGCGCTGGTCGCCTATGCGGCGGTTCTGCCCGCGGATGTCCTCCGTGACGTCGAGATGCTCGCCACGAGGACGCTGTTCGTGCACCCGCTCGGGATCACGTTCGTCGCCCGGCTCGCCCCCGGGGTCCGCGTCGAGGTGGACATGGGCGACGATCTCGCCGAGCAGGCGCAGCAGGGGTTCGCGGTCGGCGAGATCATGATCTCGATGATGCGCGTGCTCCGAAGGCGGTCGCGCGAGCGGGGCGAGCGTCGCTTCTTGATGCCCGAGACGCCGATGCTCATGCTGCAAGCGTTCCTGGGCTACTTCAACCCGGACCCGGCGCTCTGGACGATGGGCGACGACGCCGTCCGCGGCGCGCTGGATCGCCTCTGCGAGGCCGTCGTCGGCCTGTTCTTCACGGGCCTCGTCGTCGATGTGCTGGAGAGCCCATCGTCGCTCGACGACTGGGGGGAGACCGGCCGCGCGCTCTCCGCGGTGCTGCCGGCCATGACCGCAGCGCTCCACGGCGCGAGGGCCCGGCTGTCCAGGCGCGACCGGCACGCGCTGGAGACCTACGACGCCTGCGGCTGGGATCCGGCGCGGCTCGAGCGCCGGCTGGGCGGCGGCCCGGAGCCCGCCCGGCCGGCGTTCTTCGCCCTGGGCGCGGCGCTCGCCGCGGAGCTCCGCGCCTCGCCGGCGAGCTGACCGGCGCGGCCGGCGCGGTCGCTCCCTCGCCTCACTCCGCCCGTTCCGTTTGCCGCGCGGGCAGCCACATGCGCACCGTCGTGCCCTCGCCCAGCGCGCTCTCGATACGGATGCTGCCCTGGTGCTCCTCGATGAACCGGTGCGTCAGCGACAGCCCGAGCCCGGTCCCTTGCCCGGGCGGCTTCGTCGTGAAGAACGGCTCGAAGATGCGGTTCAGGTCCTCGGCGCGGATGCCGCAGCCGCGGTCGTGCACGTCGATCTCCACGCCGTGGATGTCCCCGCGGGGCAGCGGGCGGGCCTCGACCACCACGGCGCTGCCGTGCGGGCTCGCGTCGAGCGCATTGCCTATCACGTTGAGCAAGGCCGACTCGAGCTGCGATGCGTTGACGAGCACCTCGGGCAGCGCCGAGGAGGTGCCGTCCGTCTCGAGGTGGACCCTGCGCTCGCGCGCCCGCGGCGTGGACAGGTCGACCGCGCGGCGGAGCGCCGCGCGCACGTCGCACGGCTCCCGGCCGATCGGCTTGCCGCGCGCGTACTCGAGCAGCGCCGTCACGAGGTCCGAGCACCGGATCGCCTGCCGCTCGATGGTGCTGAGCGCCTTCAGGAGCGAGGCCTCGTCGGGCAGGCCGTGCCCCTTCCGGTGCCGCCTGAGCAGCAGCTGGGCGTTCATCAGGATGGCCGACACCGGGTTGTTCATCTCGTGCGACAGCCCCGCCACCAGCGTCCCTATCGCCGCCATCTTGCCCGCCTGGAGGAGCTCCTGCTGCGCCTCCGAGAGCCGCTCCAGCGCCGCCGCGAGCTCGCCGTTCTTCGCCGCGAGCTCCAGATAGGCGCGGTGCAGCCGCTCGGCGGCGCGGACCCGCGCCCTGAGCTCCAGGGGGTCGAACGGCTTGCTCATGTACTCGTCGGCGCCGACGTCGAGCCCCCCCACGGCCTCCGCGCCGCTCGCCCTGGCCGTCAAGAGGAGGACAGGGATGTCCCGGAGCGCGGCATCCCCCTTGAGCCGCCTGACCAGCTCGAATCCGTCCATCTCCGGCATCATCACGTCCGAGACGATGACATCGGGCCGCTTCGCCGTGATCGACTCGAGCGCTTCCCGGCCGTTCGTCGCCAGGGCGAGCTCGTGTCCGGCCGACAGGATGTCCGCCAGGTACGATCTCATGTCCGGGTTGTCTTCCACCACGAGCACGCGCGGCCCCGCCGCGCCGCCGCCGGCGCAGGGCGCGCCTGCGGCGGGCTGCGGAGGCACCTCGAAGGCGCGGAGGTTGACCGACGACGGGGGAGGCTCGCAGGTGCCCGCGCCGCCGAGCGAGCTCGGCGACGCGGGCGCGGCGGTCGCCCGCCGCGCTGCAAGGAAATCCGCGGCGCGCGGGAGCCGCACGAAGAAGCGAGAGCCGACCCCGGGCTCGCTCTCCACGCCGACCGTGCCGCCCATGAGCTCCGTGAGCTCCTTGGCCAGCGACAGCCCGATCCCCGTCCCCTCGTGCTTTCGCGTCGCCGAGGCGTCGATCTGCTGAAACCGTTGAAAGAGCAGGTGTCTCCTGTCCGCCGGGATGCCAGGGCCGGTGTCCTCGACCGAGAGCTCGAACAGACCATCGAGCGCCCGCAGGCCGACGGTGACGCGCCCGCCAGGAGGGGTAAACTTCAGCGCGTTGCCCAGCAGGTTGAGCGCGATCTTCTCGAGCTTGCGCCGATCGGCGGGGACCCTCCGCAGCTCGGGATCCACGTGAATCGAGAGATCGAGCCCGCCGCGCGCCGCCGCCGGGCGAGCCTCCTCCACCATGTCCGAGACGAGCTCTACGACGTCGACGGCCTCCCAGTCGATCTGCATCTTGCCGGCCTCGATCTTCTGGTGATCGAGGACATCGTCGACCAGCCGGCGGAGCCGCCGCCCGCTGCGCTGGATGAGCTCGAGGTCCGCCCGCACCCGCGGCGAGAGCGGTTCGTCCCGGTTGGACAGGAGCGACTCGAGCGGTCCGAGGATGAGGGAGAGCGGCGTCCGGAGCTCGTGGCTCATCATCGTGAGGAACTCTCCCTTGGCGCAGGCCGCGGCGTCCGCCGCCTCCTTGGCCTTCTGGAGCTCGATCTCCATCCGTTTGCGCTCGGTGATGTCCGCGTAGATCCCGAGGATCCCCGTCACATTGCCCCGTTCGTCGCGGATCGGCACCTTGCTGGTGAGCAGGAACCGCTGCTCGCCGTCCGGGCGGAGCAGCGGCTCCTCGACGTCGAGGATCGGGGTGCCGCCCTCCATGACCTCCCGGTCGATGCGCACGAAGCTCTCCGCGTTCTTGCTGCCCCACACGTCGAAATCGGTCTTGCCGACGAGGTTCTCCAGCACCTTCGTGTTGGTGTCGTTGAGGAAGTTCTGATTTCCCCCGAGAAACCGTCCATGACGGTCTTTCCAGAAGATGGCGTGGGGGACGTTGGCGATGACGTACTTGAGCACCGCCTGCTGCTGGTCGAGGGGCGCCGGCGTCCATTCCTGGGCGGCGGTGCCAGTCGGGGCCTCGTCCGGCGGCGCCACACGGGGCGTCTGCGCGCGTGCTTCGCGCGTCCGACGGGCCGTGAGGAGCCTGCTGATCTTGGCAGAGAGGCGGTAGAGACGTCTCATCGTCGTATCGTCACAGGAGCATAAGACGAGCGCGGGCGACATCAAACCTGCGCAGCACCGGGACGCCGCGGTCGAGCGCGTGCGGTCGCGAAAAATGACGCGCGAGCAGGCTGGCGCGTCCGAGTCCGCCGCTCGCCTCGCCGCAGGGGCGCTGTGGTAGCGCCCGGTGTCGGTCCCGTCGAGCCCTCCCGGCGCCGCTGGCCTGCGCGCCCGCTGGCCTCGTACCACTGGCCCTGAACGCCACCCGCTCTGCACCGGCGCCTGGGCGTGAGCGCCGCGCTGCGGCGCGCGTGACAGTCACGAAACAAAGGCGCGGTGCGTCACGAGGGCGCGTCAGGCGCAGAGGAGCCGAGGGAAAGCGCTTTCATGGGCTGGTGAAGGCGTCCGTCCCGCCGTTGCGCCGTGACCGAACCATTACCGCGGGCCGCTCACGACGGGTGTTATAGAGGCCGTGCTTGTCATTAGGAGGCAGCTCAGCATGATTGAGGATCCGCAGGTCATCCGCAGCGCCGGCCTCCAGCCGATCGGCATCTGGCGCAGCGGGCCCTGGCTCCCCGCGTTCACATCGACGGACTTGCGGGAGGCCGTCTCCTGCGTGCGAGAGCCGGTGCACGTGGTGCGTGAGACGCCGGATGGGCGCGTCGGCGTGTCCCGGGGCGGCGCTGTCCTCCGCGAGGATCAGGTCAACGGGGTCCCCACGTTCCCGCTCCTCGGAACGCTGCCCGCCCTGTACCCGGAGTGGCTCGGAGACCGCTCCTTCGTCGAGGTCCACGGCCTGCGCTTCCCCTACGTGGCCGGCGCGATGGCGAACGGCATCCACACCACGCGGCTCACGATCGCGATGGCCAACGCAGGCATGATGGGGTTCTTCGGCGCCGCCGGCCTCGGGCTGCACCGGATCGAGCAGGCGATCGACGAGATCTCGGCGGCGCTCGGGACGGACGGCCCCACCTGGGGCTGCAACCTCATCCACGCTCCGAACCAGCCCAGGCTGGAGAGCGACACGGTGGAGCTCTACCTGAAGAGGGGAGTCCGGCGGGCCGAGGCGGCCGCCTACATGGCCCTGAACCCGATGGTCGTGCGGTTCGCCTACAGCGGCGTCAAGCGCTTGCCCGACGGCCGCGTCGACCGGAAGAACCACCTGTTCGCGAAGATCTCGCGCCCGGAGGTCGCCGCGCGCTTCCTGTCGCCCGCGCCGGCCGAGATCCTCGACACCTGCGTTCGCAACGGGTGGCTCACCCGCGACGAGGCGGAGCTCGCGCGGAGCCTCCCGGTGGCCGAGGACATCACCGTGGAAGCGGACTCCGGCGGTCACACCGACAACCAGCCGCTCGTCGCGCTGTTCCCGGTGATCCTCGGCGTCCGCGACGAGCTCGCGGCGAAGTACGGGTATCACCGGCCGATCCGCGTCGGCGCCGCCGGCGGCCTCTCCACGCCGGAGTCGGTCGCCGCCGCGTTCGCGCTCGGGGCGGCGTACGTGCTCACGGGCTCGGTCAACCAGTCGTGCGTCGAGTCGGGCCTGTCCGACGAGGGCAAGAAGATGCTGGCCCAGGCCGATCTCCCGGACGTGGTGATGACGCCGGCCGCCGACATGTTCGAGCTCGGCGTGCAGGTCCAGGTGCTCAAGCGCGGCACGATGTTCGGCGTCCGCGCGCAGCGGCTCTACGACCTCTACGTCGCCCACGGCTCCATCGAGTCGCTGCCCGCGGACGTGCGCGCGCGCATCGAGAGGGAGCTGTTCCAGATGTCGTGCGACGAGGTGTGGGCGGGCTGCGAGCGGTTCTTCACGGAGCGCGACCCGGCCGAGCTCGAGCGCGCCGCGCGCGACCCGAAGCACAAGATGGCGCTGATCTTCCGCTGGTATCTCGGCATGTCCAGCAAGTGGGCGATCGCCGGGGACCCGAAGCGCCGCGCCGATTACCAGATCTGGTGCGGCCCGGCCATGGGCGCGTTCAACCGCTGGGTCAAGGGGTCGTTCCTCGAGGACCCGGCGCGCCGCACGGCGGTCCAGGTCGCGCGCAACCTGCTCGAGGGCGCGGCCGTCGTCACGCGCGCCCAGCAGCTCCGGACGTACGGCGTCCCCGTGCCGAGCGCCGCATTCCACTTCACTCCTCGCCCGCTCGCCTGAGCGCCTGACCACCTGCCGAGGTCCTCATGCATCCTTCGTCTTCGCGTATCCCGCACATCGCCGTCGTCGGCGTGAGCGCCATCTTCCCCGGCTCGCTCGACGCGCACGGCTTCTGGCGCGATATCCTGTCCGGGACAGACCTCATCACGGATGTCCCGAGCACCCACTGGCTGGTCGAGGACTACTACGATCCCGACCCGTCCGCCCCGGACAAGACGTATGCGAAGCGCGGCGCCTTCCTCAAGGACGTGCCGTTCGATCCGCTCGAGTGGGGCGTCCCGCCCTCGATCGTGCCGGCGACGGACACGACGCAGCTGCTCGCGCTGATCGTGGCGAAGCGGGTCCTGGAGGACGCGGCGCAGGGGCAGTTCGAGGCGATGAGCCGCGAGCGGATGAGCGTGATCCTCGGCGTCACCTCCGCGCAGGAGCTGCTCGCCTCGATGGTGAGCCGGATCCAGCGGCCGGTGTGGGCGAAGGCGCTCCGGGATCTCGGGTATCCGGAGGACGAGGTGAAGCGCGCCTGCGACAAGATCGCTGGCAACTACGTGCCATGGCAGGAGTCGAGCTTTCCGGGCCTGCTCGGGAACGTGGTGGCCGGGCGCATCGCGAACCGGCTCGACCTCGGCGGGACGAACTGCGTGACCGACGCGGCGTGCGCGTCGTCGCTGTCGGCGATGTCGATGGCGATCAACGAGCTGGCGCTCGGCCAGTCGGATCTCGTGATCGCGGGCGGCTGCGACACGATGAACGACGCGTTCATGTACATGTGCTTCAGCAAGACGCCCGCGCTGTCGAAGTCGGGCGACTGCAGGCCGTTCTCCGACAAGGCCGACGGCACGCTGCTCGGCGAGGGCATCGGGATGGTGGCGCTCAAGCGGCTCGAGGACGCCGAGCGCGACGGGGACCGGGTCTACGCGGTGATCCGCGGGATCGGCTCGTCCTCGGACGGGCGGAGCAAGAGCGTGTACGCGCCGGTGCCGGAAGGGCAGGCGAAGGCGCTCCGCCGGACGTACGCCGCCGCCGGGTACGGCCCCGAGACCGTCGAGCTGATGGAGGCGCACGGCACCGGGACGAAGGCCGGCGACGCGGCCGAGTTCGAGGGTCTGCGCGCGATGTTCGACGAGTCGGGGCGCGAAGACCGCCAGTGGTGCGCGCTCGGCAGCGTGAAGTCGCAGATCGGCCACACCAAGGCGGCGGCCGGCGCGGCCGGCCTGTTCAAGGCGATCATGGCGCTGCACCACAAGGTGCTCCCGCCGACCATCAAGGTCGACAGGCCGAACCCCAAGCTCGACATAGAAAAGACTGCTTTCTATCTGAACACCCAGGCACGGCCGTGGATCCGGCCGGGGGACCACCCGCGGCGGGCGTCGGTGAGCTCGTTCGGCTTCGGCGGCTCGAACTTCCACGTGGCGCTGGAGGAGTACACGGGCCCGGCGCCGAAGGCGTGGCGGGTGCGGGCCTTGCCGGCGGAGCTGTTCCTCCTGTCGGCGGACACGCCGGCGGCGCTCGCGGATCGCGCGCGGGCGCTGGCGAAGGCGGCGGAGGTGCCCGAGATCCTGCGCTTCCTGGCGCGGGAGTCGGTGCTCTCGTTCGACGCGTCGAGGCCGGCGCGGCTCGGGCTGTGCGCGACGGACGAGGCGGATCTCAGGAAGAAGCTCGAGCAGGTCGCGGCGCACCTGGAGGCGAGGCCGGAGCAGGCGCTCTCGGCGCCGCTCGTGCACTGCGCGAGCGGGGAGGCGCCGGGGCGGGTGGCGTTCCTGTTCCCGGGGCAGGGGAGCCAGTACGCCGGGATGGGCGCGGACGCGCTCATGACGTTCGACCCGGCGCGCGCGGCCTGGGACGCGGCGGCGGGCGTGGCGATCGCGGACGCGCCGCTGCACGAGGTGGTGTTCCCGCGGCCGGTGTTCTCGGACGAGGACCGGGCGGCGCAGGAGGCGCGGCTCCGCGAGACGCGGTGGGCGCAGCCGGCGATCGGCGCGACGAGCCTCGCGCACCTCGCGCTGCTCGCGGCGCTCGGGGTGCGGGCGGAGGCGTTCGCGGGCCACAGCTTCGGCGAGATCACGGCGCTGCACGCGGCCGGCGCGCTGTCCGCGGCGGACCTCTTGCGCGTGGCGCGGCGGCGCGGCGAGCTGATGGGCGCGGCGTCGTCGGAGCGGGGCGCGATGATCGCGGTCCCGCGGGGGATCGACGAGGTGCGGGCGCTCGGCCTCGGCGGCGTGGTGATCGCGAACCACAACGGCCCGAAGCAGGTGGTGCTGTCGGGCTCGGTCGCGGCGATCGAGGCGGCGGAGGAGCGGCTGAAGGGCGCCGGGATCCAGGCGCGGCGCCTCGACGTGGCCGCGGCGTTCCACTCGCCGCTCGTGGCGGAGGCGAGCGCGCCGCTCCGCGAGTTCCTGGCGGGCATCGCGGTCGAGGCGCCGGCGGCGCCCGTGTACAGCAACGCGGAGATCGAGCCGTACGGGGGCGGCGGTGACGCGGCGCGCGACCGGCTGGCGCGGCAGCTCGCGGAGCCGGTGCGGTTCGTGGAGGAGATCGAGCGGATGTACGCGGACGGCGTGCGCACGTTCGTCGAGGTCGGGCCGGGCTCGGTGCTGACGAACCTGGTCGGCGACATCCTGAGCGGCCGGCCGCACCGGGCGGTGGCGCTCGACCGCAAGGGCAAGCACGGCGTGACGAGCCTGTTCGAGGCGGTGGCGCGGCTCGCCGTGGCCGGGGTGCCGCTGGACGCGCGGGTCCTGTGGGAAGGCTTCGCGGTGCCGAGCGATCCGCGGGCGCTGCCGAAGCCGAAGCTGGCGCTGCAGATCAACGGCAGCAACTACGGGAAGCCGTACCCGCCGCAGGGGGGCGCGAAGGCGCTGCCGGCGGCGAGCCCGCCGCGGGCGGCGCAGAGGCCGGCGCCGGAGGCGGCGCGGGCGGTGGTGAGCGCGCCGCGGGCGGTGGTGAGCGCGTCGCAGCCGGGAGTGAGCGCGTCGGCGCCGACAGTGAGCGCGCCGCGGCCGGTAGTGAGCGCGTCGGCGCCGGTAGTGAGCGCGTCGCAGCCGGTAGTGAGCGCGTCGCAGCCGGTAGTGAGCGCGTCGGCGCCGACAGTGAGCGCGCCGCGGGCGGTGGTGAGCGCGTCGCAGCCGGTAGTGAGCGCGTCGGCGCCTGTGGCGAGTACGCCGCGGCCGACAGTGAGCGCGTCGACGCCTGTGGTGAGCGCGTCGCGGCCGGCGGCTAGCGCGTCGTGGCTGGCCGCGTACCAGGAAGCGCAGCGCGCCACGGCGGAAGCCCACGGCGTGTACCAGCGCACGATGGCCGAGAGCCATATCGCCTTCCTCCAGGCCGCCGAGGCGTCCTTCGCAGGGCTCGCCGCGCTGGCGACCGGCGCTCCGTACCCGGTCGCTCCGACGACGGTGTCCGAGGTACGGCCTGCGCCGGTTCTCCTCGCTCCGGTGCATGTGGGGCCTGTCTCGGAGGCGTCCGTACGGCCTGCAGCGGCGCCGACCGCGCGCTCCAGCGAGGGCAGGAGCAACATGGCCCTGGACGGCCTGAACGGCGCAGGCGGGGAGCTCCCTACGGCTGTCGCGCTGCCGGCGCAGGCGGCGCCTGCCGTGACAGCGAAGGCGGCCGTTGCAGCGCCCGTCGTGACAGCAAAGGCGGCCACCGCGGCGCCTGCTGCGGCTGTGAAGGCCGCAGCCGCGGCGCCGGCGGTGGCAGTGTCTGCGGCCGTCACCGCGCCCGTGGCCGCCGTGGCGACGCAGGCGGTGGCCGCCGCTGCGCCGCGTGTCGATATCGAGCGGCTGGTCCTCGACGTTGTCGCGGACAAGACGGGATACCCCGTCTCCATGCTCGGGCTGCAGATGGAGCTGGAGAGCGATCTCGGCATCGACAGCATCAAGCGGGTGGAGATCCTGTCCTCGGTCCGTGACCGGACGCCTGGGCTGTCGGAAGTCGATGCCTCGGCGCTGGCGCAGCTGCGCACGCTGGGACAGGTCGTCGACCACCTCCGCGCCTCGCTGCCGGCCGCCGGGCCGGCCGCCAGCGCCAGTCCGGCTGCCGCCGCGCCCGCCGCGAAGGCGCCTGCCGTCGCGGCGCCTGCCGTCACGTCCATCGCGGCGCCCGGCGCGGCCGATGTGGAGCGGGTGGTGATGGCGGTCGTCGCGGAGACGACGGGCTACCCGGCGGAGATGCTGGGGCTGCAGATGGAGCTGGAGAGCGACCTCGGCATCGACAGCATCAAGCGGGTGGAGATCCTGTCGGCGGTCCGCGACCGGACGCCTGGGCTGTCGGAGGTCGACGCGTCGGCGCTGGCGCAGCTGCGCACGCTGGGGCAGGTCGTCGACCACCTCCGCGCCTCGCTCCCGGCCGCCAGCGCCAGCCCGGCTGTCGCCGCGGCTGCCGCGAAGGCGCCTGCCGTCGTGTCCGCCGCGGCGCCCGCGGCGGCCGATGTGGAGCGGGTGGTGATGGCCGTCGTCGCGGAGACGACGGGCTACCCGGCGGAGATGCTGGGGCTGCAGATGGAGCTGGAGAGCGATCTCGGCATCGACAGCATCAAGCGGGTGGAGATCCTGTCGGCGGTCCGCGACCGGACGCCGGGGCTGGCGGAAGTCGATGCCTCGGCGCTGGCGCAGCTGCGCACGCTGGGGCAGGTCGTCGACCACCTCCGCGCCTCGCTCCCGGCCGCCGGGCCGGCTGCCAGCGCCAGTCCGGCTGTCGCCGCACCCGCCGCGAAGGCGCCTGCCGTCGTGTCCGGCGCGGCGCCCGCGGCGGCCGATGTGGAGCGGGTGGTGATGGCGGTCGTCGCGGAGACGACGGGCTACCCGGCGGAGATGCTGGGGCTGCAGATGGAGCTGGAGAGCGATCTCGGCATCGACAGCATCAAGCGGGTGGAGATCCTGTCGGCGGTCCGCGACCGGACGCCGGGGCTGGCGGAAGTCGATGCCTCGGCGCTGGCGCAGCTGCGCACGCTGGGGCAGGTCGTCGACCACCTCCGCGCCTCGCTGCCGGCCGCCAGCGCGAGCTCGGAAGTCGTCACGCCCACCGCCGCCACCGTGCCTGCCATCGCCGCGCCTGCCGTCGCGTCCGGCGCGGCGCCCGGCGCGGCCGAGGTGGAGCGGGTGGTGATGGCGGTCGTCGCGGAGACGACGGGCTACCCGGCGGAGATGCTGGGGCTGCAGATGGAGCTGGAGAGCGATCTCGGCATCGACAGCATCAAGCGGGTGGAGATCCTGTCGGCGGTCCGCGACCGGACGCCGGGGCTGGCGGAGGTCGACGCGTCGGCGCTGGCGCAGCTGCGCACGCTGGGGCAGGTCGTCGACCACCTCCGCGCGAGCCTCGGTCCCGCCGCTGCCGCCGCCGGCGCTGCCCCGGCGGAGCCCGCCGAGGAGCCGGCCTCCGCGCCCCTCGGCCGGTGGACGCTCGTCGAGGAGCCGGCGCCCGCCGCCGGCCTCGCGATGCCCGGCCTCTTCGACGCAGGCACCCTCGTGGTCACCGGTCACGACGCGATCGGCCACGCGCTCGTCGCGGTCCTCGCGGCGCGCGGGATCGCCGCCGAGTACGCCCCCGCCGTGCCCCGCGGCGCGCGCGGCGCCGTGTTCCTCGGCGGCCTGCGCGAGCTGGCCACGGCCGACGAGGCGCTCGCCGTCCATCGCGCGGCGTTCCTCGCGGCCCAGGCGATCGCGGCGAAGCCGGCCCTCTTCGTCACGGTCCAGGACACCGGCGGCGACTTCGGCCTCGCGGGCTCGGACCGAGCCTGGGTCGGCGGGCTGCCAGGCCTCGTGAAGACGGCGGCGCTAGAGTGGCCCGAGGCGTCCTGCCGCGCGATCGACCTCGAGCGCGCCGGCCGCTCCGACGGCGAGCTCGCGGAGGCCATCGCCTCGGAGCTCCTGTCCGGCGGCGTCGAGCTCGAGATCGGCCTGCGCGCGGACGGCCGGCGCACCACCCCGCGCAGCGTCCGGCAGGACGCGCAGCCCGGGCCGCTCCCCCTCGGGCCGTCCGACGTTGTCGTGGCGAGCGGCGGCGCCCGCGGCGTCACCGCGGCGACGCTGATCGCGCTCGCCAGGGCCAGCCACGCGCGGTTCGCGCTGCTCGGCCGCACCGCGCTCGAGGACGAGCCGGCCGCCTGCCGCGGCATCGACGGCGAGGCCGCGCTCAAGGCGGCGCTCGTCAAGGCGGCGACCTCGGCGGGCCATCGGGTGACCCCGGCGGAGATCGGCCGGGGCGTCGCGAAGATCCTCGCGAACCGCGAGGTCCGCGCGACGCTCGACGCGATCCGCGCCGCCGGCGGCGAGGCCCTCTACGTCCCTGTCGACGTGAACGACGCGCGGGCGGTGTCCGCGGCGCTCGACGGCGTGCGCGGCGCCCTCGGCCCCGTCACGGCGATCGTCCACGGCGCGGGCGTGCTCGCCGACAAGCTCGTCGCCGAGAAGACGGCCGAGCAGTTCGAGCGCGTGTTCAGCACGAAGGTCGACGGCCTCCGGGCCCTGCTCGGCGCGACCGCGGGCGACCCGCTCAAGGCGATCGTCCTCTTCAGCTCGGTCGCCGCGCGCGGCGGCAACAAGGGGCAGTGCGACTACGCGATGGCGAACGAGGTCCTGAACAAGGTCGCGGCCGCCGAGGCAGCCCGCCGCCCGGGCTGCCGGGTGAAGTCGCTCGGCTGGGGCCCCTGGCAAGGCGGCATGGTGAACGCGGCGCTCGAGGCCCACTTCGCGCAGCTCGGCGTGCCGCTCATCCCGCTCGCCGCGGGCGCGAAGATGCTCCTCGACGAGCTGTGCGACGCCTCGGGTGATCGCGGCGATCGCGGCGCGCGCGGGCAAGGCAGCGCCCCGCCCGGCGCGGTCGAGCTCGTGCTCGGCGCGGAGCCGAAGGCGCTCGCGGCCCAGGGCAACGGCGGCCGGGTCGCGCTGGCCGTCCGCGCGGACCGCGCGACGCACCCCTACCTCGGCGATCACGCCATCAACGGCGTGCCCGTGGTGCCGGTGGTGATCGCGCTCGAGTGGTTCGCGCGCGCCGCGCGCGCGTGCCGGCCGGATCTCGTCGTGACCGAGCTCCGCGACGTGCGGGTCCTGCGCGGGATCAAGCTCGCGGCGTACGAGTCCGGCGGCGAGGTGTTCCGCGTCGACTGCCGCGAGGTGAGCAACGGCCACGGCGCGGTGCTCGCGGCGGAGCTGCGCGGGCCGCAGGGGGCGCTGCACTACGCGGCGACCATCCAGATGCAGCAGCCCGAAGGGCGCGTGGCCCCGAAGGGCCCGGCCGCGCCGGAGCTCGGCCCGTGGACCGCCGGCGGCGAGCTGTACGACGGCCGCACGCTCTTCCACGGCCGCGACTTCCAGGTGATCCGGCGGCTCGACGGCGTGAGCCGCGACGGGATCGCGGGGACGGTCGTGGGCCTCCGCGAGGCCGGCTGGGTGGCCCAGCCGTGGAAGACCGATCCGGCGGCGCTCGACGGCGGGCTGCAGCTCGCGACGCTGTGGACGCAGCACGTGCTCGGCGGCGCGGCGCTCCCGATGTCCGTGGGCGCGCTGCACACCTTCGCCGAGGGGCCGTCCGACGGCCCGCTGCGCGCGGTGGTGCGCGGGCAGATCGTGGCCCGCGATCGCACGAAGGCCGACATCTCGTTCGTCGACGACCGCGGCTCGCTCGTCGCGGAGCTGCGCGACGTGCAGTACGTCCTGCGCCCCGACACGGCGCGCGGCCAGGCGTGATCGAGGCCAGCGTGTTCGAGCCCATCGCGATCGTCGGCCGCGGGTGCGTCCTCCCGGGCGCGCTCCACCCCGCGGCCCTCTTGGACAACGTGCTCGCCGGCAGGGACCTCGTGTCCGCCGCGCCCGACGGCCGCTGGCGCCTCTCGCGCGAGCGCGCCCTCGCGCAGGGGGGGCTTCCCGCGCGCGGCGCGCGCGACGTGCGCGACGCGAAGGACCGCGCGTGGAGCGACCGCGGCGGCTACGTCACCGGGTTCGACGAGCACTTCCGCCGCGTGCTCGCCAGGGACCCGTTCCCGCGGCGGGGCGGGCCGCCCGAGTCCCTGCTCGCGCTCGACCCGCTCTTCCAGTGGGTGCTGCACGCGGGCCGCGAGGCGCTGCGCGAGGCGGGGCACGAGGGCCGGTCCGACCGCGCGGGCGCGGTGCTCGGGAACCTCTCGTTCCCGTCGTCGGCGATGTCGGCGTGGGTCGAGTCGACGTGGCTCGGCGATCTCGCCGGCGTCCCGCGGCCCGATCCGCGCAACCGGTTCATGTCGGGGCTGCCCGCCCACCTGCTGGCCGACGTGCTCGGCCTCGGGGCCGGGGCGTTCGCGCTCGACGCCGCGTGCGCGTCGTCGCTGTACGCGATCGCGCTCGCCTGCGAGCGGCTGCAGGACCGCGAGGCCGACCGGATGCTCGCAGGCGCGGTGTGCCGCTCGGACGACCTCTTCATGCACATCGGGTTCTGCGCGCTGTCGGCCATGAGCCGCACCGGGCAGAGCCGCCCGTTCTCGTCGGAGGCCGACGGCCTGGTCCCGGCGGAGGGCGCGGCGTTCGTGGTCCTGGAGCGCCTGTCGGACGCGGAGGCCGCGGGCAGGCCGATCCTCGGCGTGATCCGGGGGATCGGCCTGTCGAACGACGGCCGCGGCCGCGGCCTCCTGGCGCCCTCCGTCGAGGGTCAGCTGCGCGCGATGCGGGCCGCGTACGCCACGGCGGGCCTCGATCCCCGCGAGGTGTCGCTGCTCGAGTGCCACGCGACGGGCACGCCCCTCGGCGACGCGACCGAGATCGCGACCCTCAAGGAGGTGTTCGGCTCCCGCGAGGTCCCGCTCGGCTCGCTCAAGTCGAACCTCGGTCACCTCGTCACGACGGCCGGCGCGGCCGGGCTCCTCAAGCTGCTCGGCGCCATGGCGGCAGGCGTCCGCCCGCCGACGCTGCACGCCGATCCGCTGAGCGAGGCGGTGGCCTCGAGCCCCTTCCGGGTGCTGCAGCGCGCCGAGCCGTGGGAGGGGCGGCGGCTCGCGGGCCTGTCGGCGTTCGGGTTCGGCGGGAACAACGCCCACCTCCTCGTGGAGGCGTACGAGCCGTCCTCGCCGAGGGGCCGCGCGGCCCACGCCGCGCCGCAGGCCGCCGCTGCGGCCTCGCGCCCTGTCGATGCCGGGCGCCCCGCGCCGGCAGGGCCCCTGGCCGTGGTGGCCATGGGCCTGTGCGTCGGTGAGCTCGGCGGCGTCCGGGCCTTCGCGGAGCCGCTCCTCTCGGGCCGCGGCGCTTCGCCCCGCCGGGCGGCGGTCGCGCTGCCCGCGGATCGGCTCCGGTTCCCGCCGCGCGATCTGCAGCAGGCGCTCGCCCAGCAGACGCTGCTGCTCGAGGCGGTGATCGAGGCCACCGAGGGGCTCGCGCTGCCGCGCGATCGCACCGCCGTGCTGATCGGCATGGGCGCCGACACCGAGGTGTGCCGGTACATGACGCGCTGGCGGCTCGCCGAGACGGCGCCGGCGCGGCTCGGTCCGTCGGTCGACGTCGGCGCGCTAAAGGACGCGATCATCCCTGCGCTGCAGGCGGCGGGCGTCGTCGGGAACATGCCCAACATCCCGGCGAACCGGCTGAACAGCCACCTCGACGTCGGTGGCCCGTCGTTCACGATCGCGGCCGAGGAGCTGTCCGGTCCCTGGGCGCTGCGCGTGGCGTCCCGCGCCCTGCGCGCCGGCGCGGTGGACGCGGCGATCGTCGGCGCGGTGGATCTCTCGTGCGAGCCCGCCCACGCGGCCGCGCTCGAGGCGCTCGGCGTCCGCCTGCCCCCCGGCGACGCCGCCGTGGTGCTCGTGCTCGAGCGCCTCGACGACGCCGTCCGGGAGCGGCACCCGGTCCTGGCGGTGGTCGTGGACGAGCCGGCCGACCCTGGTCTCGTGCTGTCGTCCACGGATCTCGCGCCGCGGTTCGGCCACGCGCACGCCGCCTCGGGCCTGCTGCACGTGGCCGCCGCGGTGCTCGCCTGCCGTCACGGCCGCAAGCCCGACGGGGCGCCGTGGCCCGACGAGATCCGGGTCGCCGAGGTCCGCTGCGCCGGCCTCGGCGGCGGCTCGCTGTCGGTCCGCATCGGGGCCGGCGGCCCCGCCGCGCCGCTCCCGCCGCCGCGATCGGCGGAGGGGCCGACGCTCACGCTCCCCGCCCACCCGCCGGCGATCGTCGTGCCCGGCGCGGCCTCCTGTTCATCCCCCGGAGACTCCATGGAACCTGCGCCGCCTCTGCCGTCCGCCCTCGACGACCTGCCGCCGCTGTACCCCGGGCCCACGGGGTTCTCTGCCGCCGACGCGGATCGGGCGCCGTCCTGGGACGAGCCGCCGCCGGTCGGGTCGGCGGTCGTCACGGCCGTCGCCGCGAGCCTCGCGGAGGAGCCGCCGCCGGTCGGACCGGCCGTCGTCGCGGCCGCTGCCGTGGACATTCCGGGCGACGTGATCGCCGGCGCCGCGGCGTTCACCGTGCAGCTCGCGCAGATCCACAAGGAGTGGGCGGAGCAGCAGGCCCAGGTCCACCGTCGGTTCCTTCGGATGCGGCAGCGCGCGCTGGACTCGCTCGTGCAGGCGTCGTCGGGCGCGGCCGCGGTGGTGGTCGAGGCCCCCTTGGCGCACGTGCCTCACGCCGCGCCGGTCCGTACCGAGGCCCCGCGCCTGGTCGAGGCGCCGCGCCCCGCCGCTGCGCCGCGGCCGATCGATGCGCCGCCTCTCGCGCGCATCGAGGCGCTGCGCCCTGCCGCTGCGCCGCAGCTGATCGAGGCGCCGCGTCCCGTCCGCGTCGAGCCACCGCAGCCCGCACGCGCCGAGGCGCCGCGCTCGTTCGAGCCGCGCGTCGTCGAGCCGCCGCGCCCCGCCGCCGCGCCGCGCCCCTCCGCCCAGCCGGTGCTCGCCGCGGCGCCTTCCGTTGCGCCACGCGGCCCCCGGTTCAGCCGCGAGCAGCTCGAGCACCTCGCCTCGGGCCGGATCTCCGACGTGTTCGGCCCGCTCTTCGCCCGGCAGGACGCTTATCGACGCCAGGTGCGCATGCCCATGCCGCCGCTCCTGCTCGCCGATCGGGTCACCGGGATCGACGCCGAGCCCGGCTCGATGAAGCTCGGCACGATGTGGACCGAGACCGACGTGCGGTGGGACTCCTGGTACCTGCACGACGGCGCGATGCCGGCCGGCGTCATGATCGAGAGCGGCCAGGCCGACCTGCTGCTCATCAGCTGGCTCGGCGCCGACTTCGAGAACAAGGGCGAGCGCGTCTACCGCCTGCTCGGCTGCGAGCTCACCTTCTACGGCGGCCTGCCGCGCCCGGGCGACACGCTCGTCTACGACATCCACGTCGACGGGCACGCGAAGCACGGCGACGTGCGCCTGTTCTTCTTCCACTACGACTGCCGGATCGGCGGCGAGCTGCGCCTCAAGACGCGCAAGGGCCAGGCCGGCTTCTTCACCGACGAGGAGCTCGCGAGCTCCGGCGGCGTCCTCTGGGACGCGGACACCGCCGAGCACGCGACGACCGCCCGCCTCGATCCGCCCCGGATCGCGTGCGGGAAGTCCGCGTTCGACCGGGCCGACCTCCTCGCGTTCGCGGCCGGCGACGGCGCGGCGGCGTTCGGCCCCGGCTTCGATCGTCTGAGCACGCACGTCAGGACGCCGCGGATCAGCGCCCCGCCCATGCTGTTCTTCGAGCGCGTCGACGTGTTCGACCCGGCGGGCGGCCCGTGGAAGCGCGGCTATCTCCGGGCCACGCTGCCGATCACGAAGGACGGCTGGTACTTCGAGGGCCACTTCAAGGACGACCCCTGCATGCCGGGGACGCTCATGTTCGAGGGCTGCCTGCAGGCGCTCGCGTTCTACATGGCGGCCATGGGCTTCACGGTGGACGCGGACGGCTTCCGCTTCGAGCCCGTGCCGGAGATCCCGTACCTGCTCCGCTGCAGGGGCCAGGTGGTCCCGGCGAGCCGGGTGCTCACGTACGAGGTGTTCGTCGAGGAGGTCCACGACGGCCCGTGCCCGACGGTGTTCGCCGACTTCCTGTGCACGGTCGACGGCCTCAAGGCGTTCCACGCCCGCCGCGTGGGCCTGCGCCTCAGCCCCGACTGGCCGCTGGCGAGCGCCCCCGAGCTGCTCGACGGCCACGTCGAGCCGGTGCCGGTCGCGCGCGTCCCCTGGTCCGAGACGGGCGCGCCGCCGCCGGACGGCGCCGCCTCGGCGGGACACGCGGACGCCGGCGGCTTCCCGTTCGATTACCGGAGCCTGCTCTCGTGCGCCTGGGGCCGGCCGTCGGACGCGTTCGGCCCGCTCTACCGCAGGTTCGACGGGGGCCAGCACGTCGCCCGGCTGCCGGGGCCGCCGTATCACTTCATGAGCCGGGTCCTGTCGGTCTCGCGCCCCATGGCGTCGATGAAGGCCGGCGCCGAGGTCGAGGTCGAGTACGACGTCCCGGAGGACGCGTGGTACTTCGACGAGAACGCGAGCCTCACGATGCCGTTCGCGGTGGTGCTCGAGGCCGCGCTCCAGACGTGCGGCTGGCTCGCGAGCTACGCCGGCTGCGCGCTCTCGACCGACGGCGCGCTGTACTTCCGCAACCTCGACGGCAAGGGCACGCTGCACGCCGAGGTCCTGCCGGCGCCGGCGCCGGCAGTGAGCGCGCTGCGCACCCGATCGCGGCTCACGAACATGTCCCGGTCGGGCGGCATGATCATCCTCTCGTTCCGGGTCGAGTGCAGCCTCGGCGGCGCGCGGGTGTACGACCTCGACACCGTGTTCGGCTTCTTCCCGAAGGCCGCGCTCGCGACGCAGATCGGGATCCCGCCGAGGCCCGAGGAGGTCGCCGCGCTCGATGAGCCGTCCGATTTCGAGGTCGATCTCCGCGAGCGCCCCGCGCGGTACTGCGGCGGCAAGCTCGGGCTCGCGCGGCCGTCGCTGCTGATGATCGACCGGATCGACGGCCTGTGGCAGGCCGGCGGCCGGAAGGGGCTCGGCCGGCTCCGCGCGCGGCGGGACGTGCACGCGTCGGAGTGGTTCTTCAAGGCCCATTTCCTGGGCGATCCCGTGCAGCCGGGCTCGCTCGGCATCGAGGCGATGCTGCAGACGATCCAGTTCTGGATGCTGCACCAGGACCTCCACGCGGGCCTCCGCGACCCGCGGTTCGAGCCCGTGATGACGGGGCACGAGCACTCCTGGCGGTACCGGGGCCAGGTGCTGCCGGCCAGCCGGCGGGTGACGGTCGACACCGACATCCTCGAGGTCGGCCGCGACGACCGCGGGCCCTACGTCATCGCCGAGTCCTACCTCTGGGTGGACGGCCTGCGCATCTACGGCGCGACGCTCGGCGTGCGGATCGTGGACGGCGCCTCGCCGCGGGCGCGGCGCGACGTCGGCTTCGACCCGCGCGCGAGCGCGCGCCGCCTCGCCTCGCTCCCGGGCGCCGTGGGCGGGAGCCCGCGCCTGCGCCCGCAGGAGCAGCCCGCGGCGAAGGCCGCGCCGGCGCCGGCGCTCGACGACGTCGAGGAGGTGCTGGACCCGGACGGGTGGGTCGCGGACCACCGCCCCACGTGGACGGTCCCGGCGCTCCCCGGGATGAGCATGGTCGATCGGCTGGCCAGCGCCGCGTTGCGGGCGCGCCCGGGGAGCGTGGTCGTGGCCGTGGAGGACGTGGTGGTGCTGCGCTGGCTGCCCGTGCCGGGGCCTGTGCGCGTGAAGGCCGAGGCGACCGGATCCGGCGACGTCCTCGACGTCCGGCTGCTCGCGTGGCGCGAGGCATCGAACCCGGCGCTCTCGCGGTTCGAGCCCGTGTGCACCGGCCGCGTGCGGGTGGCCCGTGACTACCCGCCCGCCCCGGCGCCGGAGCCGGCGCTCGACGCGCCGGAGGCGGACGATCCGTACGCGGCGGGGACGCTGTTCCACGGCCCTGCGTTCCAGTACCTGACGGCGCTCCGCCTCGGCGCGCGCGGGTCATCGGCGGTGCTGGACCCCCGGAGGGGCTCGGTGCCCCCCGGCACGCTGCACCAGGGCATGCTCGACGCGCTGACCCACACCATCCCGCACGACCGGCTGTCGCTGTGGGATCCGGAGTGCCCGCCCGCCCAGATCGCGTTCCCGTCGCGCATCCCGTCGCTCCGCCTGTACGGGCCGGCGCCCGGGTCGCCGGTGCGCGTGGAGGTGCGTTACGAGGGCCGTGACGATCGCTTCGTCTCGTTCCGGGTGCAGGCCATCGCGCAGGCCGGGGCCGAGGCGGGAGAGCGCGTCTGGCTGGAGCTCCGGCTGGTCGAGGTGCTGCTCCCGCAGGGGCCGATCGGCGGCGCGCCTCCCGGGATCCGCCGGGCGTTCCTGCGCGATCGCGCGCCGGTCGACCTCGGCGTCTCGCGCGTCGACGCGGCGTCGGGCGAGGCGCGCTGCAGCCCCGCCGACGTGCGCACGATGGACTGGATGCCCGGCACCGTGGCGCAGCTCTACGCCGCGTCGGGCGACCTCGTCGAGGCGGCGGCGGTGAAGGATCACGTCGCGCGGCGCGCGGGCGTGCACCCGTCGACCGTGTCCCTCGACGGCCTCTCCTCGGCGCAGCCGCTCACGCGCTGGCCGTTCGCCGTGGCGCGCGAGGGCTCCGAGGTCGTGGTCCGCGACGCGGGCCCGCCCGTGATCGACATCGCGCCTGTCCGCCGCTACTGGGGCGCGGCCATGGGCATCGGCCGGTGGCCGGCGGAGGACCTGTACTTCGGCCTCATCGAGCGGTTCATCCGCCGGGTGCACGTCGTCGATCCCGCGGCGTTTCGCGCCGTGAAGGGCCGGAGCCTGCTCTACCTCGGCAACCACCAGGTCGGCGTGGAGTCGCTGCTGTTCGGCATCGCCGTGTCCGGCCTGACGGAGGTCTCGACGGTGACGCTGGCCAAGGCCGAGCACCGGACGACGTGGCTCGGCACGATGCTCGCGCACTGCTTCGCGTACCCTGGCGCGCGCGATCCGAAGGTGATCACGTACTTCGATCGCGAGGACAAGGCGTCGCTCGGGAGCATCATCGCGGAGCTCGGGGCCGAGATGCAGGGGGCCGGCAAGGGCGTGATGGTGCACGTCGAGGGCACGCGGTCGCTCGATTGCCGCACGCCGGTGCGCAAGATGAGCGGCTCGTTCATCGACATGGCGCTCGCGGTGGGCGTCCCGGTGGTGCCGGTGCGCTTCTCCGGCGCGCTGCCGCCGGAGCCGCTCGAGCGGCGGCTCGAGTTCCCGCTCGGCATGGGCGTGCAGGACATCTGGATCGGCCGCCCGCTGCTGCCCGAGGAGCTCGCGGGGCTGACCTACAAGGATCGCAAGGACCTCGTGATCAGCGGCATCAACGGGCTCGGCCCGAGCAACGCGGAGGAGCAGCCGTTCCCCGGGGATCCTGCGTTCGCGGCGTCGGTGGACGCCTGGGTCGAGGAGGCGGGCGTCGCGCACGAGGACGCGACGGTCTTCCGGGTGCTGCAGGCGTGCGCCGACCCGACGCCGGAGACGGCGGCGATCCTGGAGGCCGCGCGCACGGGGCGGCTCGTCGCGCCCGACGCGCGGCGGGCGGACTGGCTGCGGAAGCTCGCCGCGCGGCTCCTCGGGAGGCGGCTCGGGGGGTGAGCCGAGGTGGAGCTCATCGGGGCCATCCCTGTGAGCGCGCGACAGCGCAGATTGCTTCGGCGAGCTCCGCTCCGAAGCGCTGGAAAGCGGGCAGTGTGCGCAGCGCCTCGAGGCTGACCTCTTCGCCGAACAAGCGGTAGAGCCGCTCCGGCTTTCGTCTCATCCCTCCTTCTTTCAAGATTCGCCCCAGCGCCAGCTTGGGATCGGCCTCGCGCTCTGGCTCGGCGGGGAGAGCTGATTGCGCGCCGCTGCTGAGCAAGGTCCGGAAGACCTCGGCATCGGCCAGCATCCGCGCCTCGGTCTCGACATCGCAGGCGCCGGGAAATATAGCGACAACGCGAACGAGGACAGCAGTCGATCGTCTTGCCGGTGTGCCGCCGCGCGAAGCGCGGTCGGCAGCAGCGGCTTGTTGGGAGGGAGACAGAGAGAGATTGCACAGGGAGACGTGGAGGCGGGGAGGAGAGAGATATATATAGATCAAGGTGGAGAGGCGAGAGGTGGGCCATTCTTCGAGGCCGCTCGCTTGGGGGTTGACTGCTTTCAGGTCGCTCGTTTGCGGGGCGGTTCCCGGTGACGTCAATTCGCGCAACCAGAGCTGGTTTTGCGTCGATACATACGCATGAGCATGGATTCGGCACGGGGTGACAGGGAAACGAGAAGATTGTGGGATCTGTCCGAGCGAGTCATCGGAGCGTGCATCGAGGTGCACCGCCACCTCGGTCCCGGGCTCCTGGAGTCTGCCTACGAAGAATGCTTGTGTCGTGAACTGTCGCTCATGGACTTGGGCTTCGCGAGGCAAAGGCCACTTCCAGTGACCTACAAGGGGGCGACGCTCGAGTGTGGTTATCGACTCGACGTTGTCGTCGAGGAGAAGCTCATCCTGGAGCTCAAGGCCGTCGAGCACATGCTGCCCGTCTATGGAGCTCAGGTGCTCACATACCTGAAGCTGACGCACCTGGACGTCGGGTTGCTCGTCAACTTCAACACGCCGGTGCTCCGCCGCGGGATCCGACGCCTGGTACGTCGCGATGCGGAGGCTGTCCGGTTCTCCCGATGTCGCACCGAAGACGGCCACCCCAGCACCACCGGCCGCCCCGCATCGATGCCGCCCGAAGCAGCCGGCGCCGAGCCTGATGGCTCGAACGACTGATCCCCATCTCTCGCCTCCCCGCCTCCCCGCCTCCCTGTGAATCTTTCCTTCTTCCTCTCCGCCCAACGAGGAGCGGCAAGAGAAAGTCGTAGTCACTCGGACCTTCCGCATAGCGTCTTGCGCGTAGGTAGAGCCGCCTGCCGGTCATTCGGCGGCCTCGCTGGCCGTGGTCTCGAGAACCGCGTCAACCTCGCGCAGCGACACGGTGCGGGCACCGTTGCCGGGCCTTTCTAGAACACCAATCAATCATGTTGAAACCCGGAGAATTTCACAGGGAGGCGAGGAGGCGGGGAGGAAGAAAAAAAAGAATCTCTCCTTCTCGCCGTCTCTCGCTCTCCGCCTCCTCGCCTCCCTGTGAAATTCCCGCTTTTCTCGGGGTTTCAACCCGTTTGTCGCTCTAGCTGCCCCACCACCGTACGCGCGCCGCTCGGTTGCCTCGCGCGCAGCACGGCGGCCCTGGCATCTGGGCGCCTCGCGCGCCCGATGCCGCTCACCACCTGATCGCCGCCGGCTCCGCGACCCAGTTCAGGCTCCCCCCGTTGTAGTCCGGCTCCGGCCGCGTCAGCGCGTACGTCAGCACCACGCCTCCCGTCACCACGGCCGCCGCGCCCGTCCAGAACCACCACCGCGTCCACAGCGACGGCCGCACCGGGATCAGCTTGGCCGTCAGATCCGCCCGCTGCCCCGCGTGCAGAGCGAGCGTCGCCGCGTACGTCTCGAACCCGTCCCGCACCACCTCGATCCTGTACTTCCCCGGCGGCCGCTCGAGGTCGATGGGCGCGAGCCCGGCCTCGCGGCCGTTCACGCGCACGAGCGCCTGCGCCGGCTCCGCGCGCACGGCCACGCGCGCGGGGAGGATGTCCAGGTGCAGATCGAGCGTGGCCTTCTCCCCCGGCCGGTAGGTCTTCTGGACGAACGCGTCCTGGCGCCCTGGCCGCGCCGCGCGGAAGAGGTGGACCCCGGGATCGAGCTCCACGGTGAAGCTCTTCTCCACCGGCGCCGCCGCGCGCTCGGCGGTCCCGGGGAGCGTCACGAACACCCGGGTCCCGTCGTCGGTGGCCAGCCGGAGCGCGCGCCCGTCGACGGTCAGCGGGGTGCCCGGGGGATCCAGCGTGACCGCCACCCGGACCACGAGCTGATCCAGCTCGGCGACGAACGCCCTCGCGTCGTCGATCTGCGCGGGCGCCAGGCCCTCGGTGCCCGCGAGAACGCGGCGGAAGGTGCGGCGCGCGGCGGCGTAGCGGCCCAGGGCGCGCTCGCAGAAGCCGATGTTGTACTGGACGATGGGCGCGTCCCGCGCCGCCGCCGCCTCCTCGAAGGCGGCGAGCGCCTCGCCCCACTGCGCGTCCTTCGAGCGCTGCACGCCGAGCAGGAACGCCGCCCTGCCACGCGCGGTGCGCTCATCGACCGCCGGCGCCTCTGCCGGCGCCGCCGCTGGACCCGGCGCCTCGGCGCGCGCGCGCCCGGCCGTCGAGAGATCGACCGCCGCCACGACCAGGCCACCCAGGATCCATCGTGTCCGCATCGTACCCCTCGTCCCTGGCCGCCCCCTCAGTCCGTCCCGCCGCAAGCGATCTCGCAGTGGGCGAGCGCGCAGTCGAGCCCGGCCTCGTGGGTCGCCACCGCGTCCGGGAACATGACGTCACACTCCAGGAGACAGGCCTGGTCCCCGACGTCGCACGGGACCTTGCAGTTGTCCAGCAACGCACACTCGATCTCATGCTGGCAAGCCGCCATCTCATCGGCGCAGTGCAGGTTCTGGCACTTGACGCAGGGGTCCAGCGGCTCATTGCCGCAAGCGTCGTCGTCGAAGCAGAAGTACTGCATACACGCCATCCGGTGGCCGTAGGCGGCGTAGCCGGCGGCGTGCGCCTGGTAACACGCGCTCTCGCAGGGCGAGAAGGCCGCGTCATCCGGGTCCTCGGCGCACGCCTTGACGCACGTGACAAGGTCCTGGCAATCCTGGTCGTCTCTGCAAGCCTGGTAGGTCTCGCAGCAGCGCTCGTCCTCGCACTTGTAGCAGGTGTTCGGATCCGTCGACGGCGAGCACGTCTGGTTGAAATCCGGGTCTGTCGGGGCGGGGATCTGACCGCAACCGGCGCACGCCGCGCCCGGGCCGGCGAGGCGGCAGTCGATGAAGGCCTGCTTCGCGCTCTGGCCAAGAGAGCCGGTGACGGGCGGGCACGCCTGCTCGCACGCGATGTCCGCGTCCCCACCTGGGCCCAGCGGACAAGCGTCGAGGCAGTCGAGGTAGGCGGCGCAGCCCGGGTCGGCCGCGCAGGCGTTCACCTGGGACAAGCACGCTGTCTGCTCCACGCACGTTCCGCACGAGCTCGCGCCGTACGTGGCCTCACCGCCGCCACCGCCGTTGCCGGCGCCCGATCCCGTGCTCGCCGCCGCTCCCGGATCTCCGGATGGGGAATCGCCGTCGCACGCGGGGGAGAGCGCCGCCGCGATGGCTACGGAGAGCGCGGCGAGCACTGGCCGGGTGACCCACGACATACAATCTCCTCGCGAGCGGCAGAGCGATGTTCGGGTGATTCGGGGGATTCGGATGACGAGTGATTCGGGTGATTGGGGGGATTCGGATGAAGCGGCGAAAGAACCCTCTTGGCCTCGCCCCTCCTCGATGATAGCGAGGAGACTACCCCTGGGTCCTGTCGGGCGGCAACGAGAAAGGCGAAAGGCGGCAGGTGGTCGAACCGACACGCGCGCTCTCGATCCTCGTCGTGCTCGCTGCGGCGGGGCTCTCCGGCGCCTGCGGCGAGCGAGAGCGACCGCAGCTCCTCGTCGTCGTGGACACCGACGCGCCGGTCGCCGCGCAGCTCCTGGCAGACCCCTCCATCTCGCCGGAGGCGGTCATCGATACGGTGCGCATCGACGGGTTCGACGGCGCGTGGCGCCCGGGCTGCATCGATGACGTCGACTGCACGGCGAACTTCGTCCTGCCGGACCCTTCGTCCTGGCCGTTCTCCTTCGGGGTGGCCGCGCCGGAGGAGGGGAGCGCCGTGCTCCGCCTGCGCATCCGGGCGTTCCGCGGCGCCGTCGCGACGCGGGGTAAGGACTCCATCGAGGGGAGGGGGTTCTCGACCATCGATCCTCCGCCAGAGGCCGCCATCGACCGGCTGCTCGAGGTCGCGCTCCCCGTGTCCGGCGTGGTGACGGTGCAACTCACGCTCTCGGCCGACTGCCTGGGCGTGCCCGCGTCGCTGCGCAAGCCGCCGCACACATGCATCGATGCCTCCAGGCGGACGGCGGCCCCATCGGAGGGGGTCCTCGTCGGATCAGGGGCAGAGAGGGGCGCGACGCGCGCCGGCACGTGGTCGCGCGCGCGGGAGGTCCCCTGCGGCGCCGCGCCCGAGGGCGCCGATGCCGCCTGCATCCCCGGTGGATTCAGCGTCATCGGCCAGGCCGAGCTCGCCGGCGTCGACGAGCAGAGCGATGTCTCGGTCGTGCCGCCGCGGCCGGTGCATGTGGGCCCGTTCTTCATGGACAGGACGGAGTTCACGGTCGGCCGTCTCCGTGCGCTGCTGAACGAGGGGCTCCTCCACGCCGAAGCCGATGACATCGTCGGGCCTGATCCGGGCAGGGCGGGGCTCGCAGACTGCCGCTGGCTGGGCGCCGCCTACGGAGCGAACGATGGATATCCCCTCAACTGCATCTCGTGGCGCCTTGCCCGGGAGGCGTGCAGAGCGAGCGGCGGTGATCTGCCGACGGAGGCGCAGTGGGAGCACGCCGCGCGGGGTCGAGGGCAGGGGCGGATCTATCCCTGGGGTGACGCGTCTCCGGCGTGCTGCACGGCGAGCGCCGGGCGCGGGACGCTGTGCCCTGGCGATCCGGGGCCGGAGGAGGTCGGCTCGCATCGGCCCTCGGCGACGTGCGGTGGCCTGGGCGACAGCTCCAGGGATGGCGTCCTGGATCTCGGCGGGAGCCTGAGCGAGCTGTGCGCCGACAAGCTGGTTCCGTACGGAGAGGGCTGCTGGAGCGCGCCCGGGATCTTCGTCGAGCCCCGCTGCGACGATGACGGCATCAACGCGCGCGCCGCCCGCGGCGGAGACTGGGCCAGCGGCCCCGCGAACACGAGACCCGCGTTCCGGAGAGGCGATGTCCTGGACTCGCTGCACGGCTTCCGGTGTGTCTACGCGGGCGGTGCGCCGTGATGGCTCGTGGCCTGTCGACGGCGCTCGCGGCCGCCGGGTTTCTGCTGTCGGCGCTCTCGGCGTGCGCGCCCGAGCCGCGCCAGTGGCTCGTCAGCGTCTCCACGGACGCGCCGGCGCCCCGGTTCGGTGATCACCTGCTGCTCGAGGTGATGGGCGAGGGCGCGATCTGCACCGGCTGCACGCGGCTCATCGGGGTGGATGGGCCGGACAGCCTGCCCGTCAGCTTCGGCGTCGTCCCGGAGGAGGAAGGCGCCGCCGTGCGGGTCCGCGCGCGGCTCTACCGGGCCGAGCAGGCGGGCCCCGACGGCCTTCCCCGCGGTCCGGCCTTGATCGACGCCGTCGCCAGGCTCCCGCCGCTCGATGGCGAGACGCGCGTGGCCCTCGAGCTGTCCATGCGCTGCTTCGGCGTCCCGAGCCTCCCCGAGCAGCGCGCGACGTGCGACCCGGAGGCGGGCGCGCTCGCGCCGGAGCCGGTGCTCCCGCTGCTCTCCGAGGTCGGAGCCCGGCCCGAGCCCGGCTCCTGGCCGAGCGCGGCCCCGGTACCCTGCCAGGGGCCGGCGCCGGCGGGGATGGTGTGTGTGCCCGGAGGGGTGTTCCTCCTCGGGACGCCGCGGCCCGGATACACCGTCGATCTCGACGAGCTGAGCCAGCCCGAGCGCCTCGTGCAGCTCGGCGCGTTCGCCCTCGACGCGGACGAGGTGACCGTGGGCACGGTCCGGGAGCTCGTGGCGACAGGGCAGATCCGGTCTGCGCCCGTGGACAGGGGCCTCGACGCGCCGGGGTCGGATCTGGGCGCGTGCACGTACCTCGGCGTGTCCGACGGCGCGAACGACGCGCTGCCCGTCAACTGCGTCACGCACGCGCTGGCGGAGGAGGTCTGTTCCGCGCGGGGATTGCGGCTCCCCACCGAGGCTGAATGGGAGTACGCGGCCGGCAACCTCGATGACGAGACCGCCTATCCCTGGGGCAACGGCGGGGATCTCTGCGCGATGGCGCTCCTCGGCAGGGGTCGGGGCAGCGGGGAGGTCGACCAGGGCGTGTTCGAGAACTCCGGCTGTCGCCCGCTCGACGCGCCGGTGCCCTGGGGGCCTGTCGTAGGAGGCGCCCCGAGCGACGTGACCGCCCTTGGCATCCGGAACCTCGCCGGGAGCATGTCCGAGTGGGTGGCCGACACCTTCGCTCCCTACGCCGCGCCTTGCTGGCAGTCGGGCGGGCCGCTCCTCGTCGATCCGGTGTGTCGCGAGCCCGCGCCCGGCGCGGCGCCGGGCTTCTCTTATCGCGGGAGCTCCTGGTCGGGTTACAAGCTGGGGGCCCGGGCCACGGCGCGCAGCCATGAGAGGGCGTCGGCGTTCAACCCGGCCACCGGCTTCCGCTGCGCGCGGCCGATGTGACCGCGCTGCCGCGGATCGGGGCCGGCCGGCGACCGCGAACCGCTGCGTCCGGGTGGGAACCACGGTACGCTGCCGCTCGTGCCGGACGATCTCCAGGGCTCCCTCCCGGCCGGCAAGATCATCGCCGGGCGCTTCCGGATCGAGCGCCTCATCGGCCGCGGCGGGATGGGCGAGGTGTACGCGGCCAGGAACGTCGGCACCGGGCGCGACGTCGCGCTCAAGATGATCCGCGGCGTCGCCGACGCCGCGCAGACCCGGCGCTTCCTCCGCGAGGCCAAGGCGGCGACCGCGATCCAGCACCCGAACGTGATCGAGGTGCTCGACGTCTTCGAGGAGGACCACGCGCCCGTGATGGTCATGGAGCTGCTCCGCGGCGAGCCGCTCTCCGGGCTGCGCAAGCGCAGGGGCGCCCTGCCGCTGTACGAGGCGGCGCGCCTCCTCGTGCCGGTCGCCTCCGCGCTCCGCGCCGCGCACGAGAAGGGGATCGTGCACCGCGACCTCAAGCCGGACAACATCTTCCTCTCGGAGCCGCAGGCCGGCGGGTGCGTGCCCAAGGTGCTCGACTTCGGGATCGCCAAGGTGCTCGACCCGACCTCCATCAGCGCGGAGACGCAGGGGGGCAACACCAGCACCGGCTCGATCCTCGGGACGCCTCATTACATGTCGTTCGAGCAAGCGATGAGCGAGAAGGACATCGATCATCGCGCGGACATCTGGGCGATGGGCGTCATCCTCTTCGAGGCGCTCACCGGCCGGAGGCCGCTCGAGTTCGAGAACCTCGGCGAGATGTACACGGCGTTCCTGCAGCGCGAGGTGCCGTCGATCCGCTCGGCCGTGCCCGACCTGCCCGCGGACGTCGCCGGGGTGCTCGACCGCTGCCTGCAAAAGCGGCGTGAGGATCGGCTCGACGATCTGGCGCCGCTCGTCGAGGTCCTCGGCCGCTACGCCGATCCCACGTCGGCGGGCGCGCTCGCGGGAGGCAAGGTCGTCGGCGCGCTCGCGCCGCTCGCCGCGCCCCTGAGCTCGGGAGCCGTCGCGGCGCCTCCGGCCCTCGCGGCCCCCGGCGGGCGCGCGAGAGCGCTGAAGAGGGCGTTCGCGGTCGCGGCGCTCCTCGCGGTGGCCTCCGTGGCGGCGTTCGCTGCGCTCCGCCCCCCGCCGCCGGACGGGCCTGCCGCTCCGGTCCCCGCCTCGGCGGAAGCGGTGGTGGAGCCGCCGCCCACGGCGGTCGCGGTGCCTCCAGCATCCATGCCGAGTTCGCCCGCGCCGCCCCTTCCCGCTGGGGACGAGCCTGTGCTCGTAGGCGTCGCGCCGCCCGCGGCGTCGTCGTTGTCCAGGCGGCCCTCACCGAGCGCGCTCTCAGGCACGTTGAAGGCGCCGGCGCCATCGGCGACGCCGTCCGCGCCGTCGGCGCCGGCGACGCAAGCGCGGGGGATCGTCGACCAACTCCCGTACTGACGGCGAGCGCGCCCCGCGTTACCCTGCTCCCGCGCCATGGAAGGTCAACGTATCGCCGGGAAGTACCGCCTTGCCCGGCTCCTCGGCAGGGGCGGGATGGGCTCGGTGTGGCTGGCAGAGCACCTGTCGCTGCGCACGCCGGTGGCCATCAAGCTCATCGACGTCGAGGCCGCGAAGAACGCGACCGCCCGGGCGCGCTTCGACCGTGAGGCGCAGATCGCGGCGCGGCTCCGCAGCGCCCATGTGGTCAAGGTGCTCGACCATGGCCTCACCGACGATGGATTACCGTACATCGCGATGGAGTGTCTGGCAGGCGAGAGCCTGCGCGATCGCCTCTCCGCGCGCCGGCGCCTGACGGCGGCGGAGGCGGCGAAGATCGTCTCTCACGTCTGCCGCGCCCTCTCGCGCGCCCACGAGGCCGGGCTCGTCCATCGCGACATCAAGCCGGAGAACATCTTTATCGCGCGCGAGGATGATGGGGAGATCGTCAAGATCCTCGACTTCGGCGTGGCGAAGGTGACAGACGCGCTCGCCGTCACCGGCATGGATCCCACGCGCACGGGGGCGCTCCTCGGGACGCCCTACTACATGAGCCCGGAGCAGGCGAAAGGCCTGAAGAGCGTCGATCACCGGTCCGATCTCTGGTCCCTGGGCGTCGTGGTCTACGAGTTCCTCACGGGGGAACGTCCCTTCACCGCCCCGGCGCTCGGGCCGCTCATCGCCAAGATCCTGGGGACGCCCCCGCCCGCGCTGACCGCGGCGGCGCCGGGCGCTGGCATCCCGGTGGAGGTCGAGGCCTGGATGCGGAAGGCGCTCGCCGTCGAGCCGGACGCGCGCTTCGCCTCGGCCCGGGAGCTCTCCGAGGCGTTCATGGTGGCGTCGGGCGTCGCCGACTCGATGGATCGCGGCTCCTCCGCGGGCCTCCCCGACGGCAAGCCGCCCTCGGCCGTGCGCCCCCCTGCCGGGGTGTGGGAGACGGCCGACACGGTGGCCTTGCCCTCGGGCGACGGGCAGGCGCCGGTCGCCGCTGCGCCGGTCGTCGCTGCGCCGCAGCCCCCGGCTGCGCCGCGGCCCCCGGTCGCCCCCCTGTCGTCGGCGACGGGGCCGGGCGCGGTCGCGGCCGCGCGCCCTGTTGCGCCCGCGCGCGGCCTCGTCTGGGCGGTCGTCCTGCTGGCGGTCGCGCTGCTCGCGGTGAGCGGCGTCCTCGCCGCGACGCTCCTGCGCTGACGGCGCTCCGCTGGATGCGGAGCGCCGCGGGCGTGCGACGGTGCCGGGGTGCGTCAGCGGCCGGCGTGGCGCGTGGTGTGTGGCGCGCTGCCTTCGTGCTTGATCGCCTGGCGACGCGGGAGATACCCTGCGCGCATGCGCCGCCTGGTCCCGTGCGTCCTCCTTCTCTCGTCCTTCGCCCTTGCGTCGGGTTGCGCGACCTACACGCAGGATCTCGATCGCGCCCGCAGCCACTACGAGGCGAACCGGTTCGAGCAGGCGCTGGCGCTGTTCCGGGTGCTCGAGCACGATCAGGACTCGTTCTCGGTCCCGGAGCGGGCGCAGTACGCCTACCTCCGGGGCATGACGGACTACCGCCTGGCCGACCTCGCGCCGCAGGGCACCGGCGTCGCCGATCCGCGCAAGGGCTACCGCGACAACGCGCGCCACTGGCTCGGGCTCGCCGCGGCGACCGAGAAGCAGGCCCCCGGCGGCATCACCAGCGAGCAGAAGAACCGCCTGACCGAGACCCTCGCGGACCTCAACCGCGACGTGTACGGCGGCGCCGAGGCGCTGCCGGAGGGGGGCGCCGCGCCGCAGACCGACGCTCCCGCGTCGCCCGAGGAGCCGCCGCCGGCGTCGGAGCCGTCGGCGCCCACGCTCTGACCGCCGCGCGCTGACGTCCCCGCTC
Organism: Sorangium sp. KYC3313; assembly: GCF_052075895.1. Classification (NCBI taxonomy): domain Bacteria; kingdom Pseudomonadati; phylum Myxococcota; order Polyangiales; family Polyangiaceae; genus Sorangium; species Sorangium sp. KYC3313. The sequence goes on along the minus strand of NZ_CP197255.1, from coordinate 11,610,995 downwards.
GTCGCGCCTCGCGGGCGTCGACTCGGGTGCGAGCACCGCATTGCGTGCGCGCGTCCCTGCGGGCACGTCCACCGCGGCGATCGGGCATGGGCGCGTCCCAGCAGCGCGCGCAGATCCGTGCGACGCGCGCAGCGTGCGAGCGGCCCATTGCGTGGGCGAGCGGGATGTCTGGAATAGAACGGAAAGGGGCGGGGGGTGCGCCGTGTGTGGCGCAGGATCGAGGGTCGGCGAGGGGTCGCTCGCTACGACAACCGCCGGCGCAGGGATTCGATCTCGTCCTTCGCGGCGAGCTTACGCTTCTTGAGCTGGGCAGCTTCCATTCTCTCCCCCGGTGTCAGGAACGCCCGTCGACCCAGCTGCCTGAGGCGTGAGTCGAGCTCGCGATGACGCGCTTCCGCCATGCTCAGCCGCTGCTCGGGGCCGATTCCAATCACCGCGCGAGGAGAGATGATCTGATGCTTCATGTGCCCACCTCCAAGGCCCCACAACGGGGCCGTGATGCCTTCGAGGGCCCACAACAGAGGCCCTCGTTCCGATCGTCGCTGGAGAGGAGAACGCCGCCGACCGAGCTACACGCCGAGACAGCGGCCTGATGAACGAATGCGAGATTACCGCAACCTGGCGGATCCATGCAGGCTTTTTGTCGGGCGAGGCCATTCTGCAATTTCACAGAGCAGCCGTTGTAGTCAGGGATTGCCCTACGGCGTACAGCAATCCACCGGTGTCCCGGACGGCCGGGCCGGACTCTCCGTCCATGCACGTTGCGGAACAACCTCGAGCGTGGGGCTATTCTTCCCCGGCAATGTCGAGTTCCAGCGCCACCTCGGTCGCCCTTCTGGCCCTTGCGGTCGTCCTGGGCGGATGCACTTCGGAGGCCAACGTGCCGGCGCCGGCGCGATCGCCGCGGCCGGCCCCGGCGCGCGCGCCGGTCGAGCTCGCGCCGGTCGTCGTGTCGCCTTACTCGGACGCCGAGCTCGCGGCGGAGTTCGAGCGGGCGCGCGCGCTGCTCCTGGCCGACAAGGCGCGTGAGGCGGCGCCCCTGTTCGAGCGGCTCGCCCGCCTCGCGCCGGGCGGCGAGGTCGCGCCCCCGAGCCTGTTCAACGCCGGGCTCGCGCACGAGGCGCTCGGCGACCGCGCGCTCGCGGCCGAGCGCTACCGCGAGGTCGCGCAGCGCTTCCCGGACCACGCGGTCGCGCGCGGCGCGCTCTTCCGGCTCTCGCGCGCGGCGGCCGCCCTCGAGCGGTGGCCCGAGCTCGTCGAGGTGTCGCGCGGCCTGCTCCGCCTCGGCGATCTGAGCGTGCTGGAGGCGATCGAGGCGCGCGGCGCGCTCGCGCTCGGCCTGGTCGAGCAGGATCTCGTGGAGGAGGCGGCGCGTCAGGTCGCGCTCGCGCGTGATCTCATCGAGGAGCACCGGCTGGGCGAGTCCGGCAAGCCGCCGATCGAGCTCGCGCAGGTGAGCTTCGCGCTCGGCGAGGTGCGGCGGCGCCGGAGCGAGGCGATCACCTTCGTGCCGGTGCCGGCGAGCTTCGCCGAGGCGCTCGAGCGCCGCTGCCAGGGGCTGCTCGACGCGCAGAGCGCCTACACCGAGGCGATGCGCAGCCTCGACGCCCACTGGTCGGCGATGGCGGGTTACCGCATCGGGCAGCTCTACAAGGAGCTCCACCGCGACGTGATGCAGGTCCCGCCGCCGCGGGGCGCCGACACCCCGAGGGAGAGGCAGCTGTTCGAGGGGGCGATGCGCCTGCGCTACCGCGTGCTCCTGGAGAAGGGGCAGAAGATGCTCGCCGGCACCGTGCGCCTCGGCGACCGCACCGGGGAGTCGTCGGCGTGGGTCCTGCGCGCCCGCGACGCGCAGCGCGAGATAGCGCTCGCGCTCGCCGACGAGCAGGCGGCCCTCGCGAGGCTCCCGTTCACCGAGGCCGAGCTCCTCGCGGCGCTCGACGCCCTGAAGACGGCGGCGCCGAAGCGGCCGTGAGCCCCGCGCGGGCGGCGGGGGTGGGGCTCAGTTCAGCGTCGGCGCGCACCCGAAGAGCACGTCGAGCTCCGCGCGCACCTCGTGTTGCACCGTCGTGCAGGACGCCGGGCAGAGGATGATCTTCTTCGGGAGCACCTCGTCGTCGTAATACCACCCCGGCCCCGCGCCGCAGTCCGCCGCGTCGTCCGCCTTCGGGACCTCCAGCGGGCTCGCGCCCTCGGGCGCGAACCTGACCGCGACCCGGCTCGTGTCGAGGACCGCGCCCGCGGGCGGCGCGGGGATGAGGAGCTCGCACGGGAGCGCCGACGCGCGGATCTCGGCCATCTTCGCCGAGAACGCCGTGATGTCCGCCGTGACGTCGAACGCGCGGGTCGTCCCGCCGGCGGCGGCGATCTGGTCCAGGTTGGTGAGCGTCGAGCCTTGCACCGCGACGACGTAGGTCTGGACGCCGTTGTAGCGGAGGGCCCTCTGCGCCATCTCCGCGGTGCTCGCGACGGTGTTTCCGGAGCAGCCCGAGGGATCGCCGTCGGTCGCGAGCACGACGATCACCTTGTGGGAAGGGTTCGCGTCCTTGTAGGCGGTCGCGTTCGCGAGCACCCCCTGCAGCGCCGGGCGCATGGGCGTCCCGCCGCCAGGCGAGGTGCTCTGGATGGAGGCGGTGAGCTCCGGCGTGTTCACCGGCAGCTCGCCGATGGCGACCGCGAGCTCGTCGTAGCTCGTGTGGTCGCAGTCGCTCTGCCCATTGCTGCTCCGCGGGAAGTAGGTCAACCCCACGTTCATCCCGGCCGAGGCGGCGTCGGTCACGAACGCCGAGAGCGCGTTCGTGACGCCGACCCATTTCGAGCCGAGCATGCTGCCGGATCGGTCGAGCAGGACGAGCATATCGAGCGGCAGGAGCGTGGCCTCCGCGCTCGCCTGGGCGCAGGAGGACCCCTCCCCGAGGCCGCCCGCGCCGGCGCCGCCGAGCCCTCCCCCCTCGCCGAGCGACGTGTCTCCGCTCGCGCTGCTCACGCCGAAGGAGCCGCCGTCGCTCGCGGCGTCATCCGGCCGGGGGATCCTCGCGGGCTTCTCGTCCTCGGTGGCCGCGCAGCCGCCCGACTGCGCCGCGATCCCGCCGGCGACGAGGAAAGGGGCAAACACGAAATGGCGTCGGAAGGACATCTCTGCGCTCCTCTGAAAATGGGTGCGACGTGGCTCGCTGCCGCGGGGCTCCACGCGCGAAGTGGTCTGTCTATCGAGGGATGGCCGAGCTCCGAGACGATCTCGTCAGTGTATGCAGCTCTCGATCGAGGCGCGATAGGGGCTCTCCGGTTTGTAAGCCCCGCTCGTGTCGCGCTGTCGTTGCTCTCTCTTCTTTCGTCGCTTGTCGCGGCTCTCGTCGCTTGTCGCGGCTCTCGTCGCTCTCGCGGTCTCGTGCGCGCGCCGGCGCGGCGGGGCTCGGCGTCTTTGCTCGTCGCTGAGCACGCCGACCGTTCCGGGTGCTCGCGCGCCGGAACATCATGTTTCCTTGCGCAGCCGCGAAGGACGCGTAATTCCCACGAGGTGCGTCACGCTTGCTGGAAAGAGGCGAACATGACTAGGTGGATTCCATGGGTACTTTCCGCTGTCGCCCTGACGGATCTCGGCTGTTCGACTGCGACATCTGCGGGCAGCTCGGGCCCGACGGGGGCCGGCGGCGCCGCTGGGGCGGCTGTCTCGAGCGGAGGGGGCGGCGCGGGCGGGGACGGCGCGCCGTGCCGGATCGACTGCTCGCTCGTTCCGACCTCGCAATGCGTCGTGGCCGTGTGCAACGAGGCGACGCGCGATTGCGAGCTCGTCCCCAGCGCGGGCGGGGAGCCCTGTGACGACAGGGACGCCTGCACGGTCGGCGAGACGTGCGAGGAGGGTGTCTGTCAGGGCGGGGCCCAGGAGGACTGCGGCCTCGCGCCGGACGCCTGTCACGTGGTCACGTGCGTCGACGCGGGCGGCGCGCCGCGCTGCGGGGTGGAGCCGAGGGCGAACGGGGCCCCGTGCGCGACGGAAGACCGCTGTATCCTCGACGCGGCGTGCCTGGACGGCGCTTGCGTCGGGACGCCGCGGGACTGCTTCTTCTTCCACCTGCCGGACTCCTGTCATGTTGGTGCGTGCGACCCGGCCACCGGTGCGTGCGAGGCGGTTCCGGGGAACGAGGGGGCGCCGTGCGCGGACTCCGGCGATCTCTGCATGGTCGGCAAGACCTGCCAGAGCGGCCGCTGCGAGGGGGGCGTCCCGAAGGACTGCAGCGCGCTGAGCGTCGGGTGCAACGATGGCGCCTGTGATCCGGGCTCTGGCAATTGCTATGCTGAGCCGATCGGACCGGGCGGCGCCTGCCTCTCTGGGACCGACGAGTGCAATCGTGGCGTCTGTGACGAGAGCGGCGCCTGTATTTCCATCCCCACCCCCGGGGAGTCGTGCCTCTCGCAGGCGGTCGGTTGCACGCGCGGCGTCTGCAGCGAGGCCGGGGTGTGCACGGCGCGCCCGGTTCCCGACGGCGGGGTCTGCGTCGACAGCGACTCGTGCACCGTGGGGGAGTCCTGCCTGGCTGGCGTCTGTCAGGGCGGCGCCGCCGCGGCGGCGCCGGTGGTCTATTTCCGGGATACGTTCGAGAGCGACGGGGCCGGGTGGGAGCTCGGTCCGACCTGGCAGATCGGCGCGGCGAAGGCGTCAACCGGGCAGACCTATGGGCACCCCGATCCGGCGCTCGATCACACGGCGACGTCGGACAACGGGGTGGCCGGCGTGGTCATCGGAGGGAACGCGCCCCTCGGGGTCCACCCGTACTTCTACCTGACGAGCCCGGTCGTCAACGTCGATGTCGCGGGCGGCGTGTACCTGACGTTCTGGCGTCTCCTGAACAGCGATGAGACGCCTCACATGACGAACCGTGTCGAGGTCTATGACGGCGTCCGCTGGAAGGTGCTCTTCGAGTCGGGGGCGTACCCCGGCGTCCGCGACTCGGCCTGGACGAAGGTCGTCCATGACCTGACGCCCTACAAGAACGCCAGCCTGCGGGTCCGCTTCGGCTACGCGATCGGGCGGGAAGCCTTCGTCGACACCGTGTCGAGCTGGAACATCGACGATGTGGAGATCACGAACGCAGCTTGCCCGTAGAGCGCGCGACAGCGGCGCGGGGAGGCTCAGGGACCTTGCGCCCTCGGCAGCTCGACTCCGATGCTCGAGCGGGGACCCCGGCTCACCGATCCACGACGGCCGAGAGCGCCGCCGTGATCGCCCGGGAGACGTCGTCGACGGCGCCATCCCCGTCGATATGGATGACCCTGTCCCCCGGGACGAGCTCCTCCGCCCGGCGGTATGCCTCCGCGAGCCGCGCCTGCAGCTCGGTCTTCTCGAACAGCTCCTCCGGCCCCCCGCGGCCGCGGCGGCGCTTCTCGGCGATCTCGGGCGCCACGTCGATCACCACCGTGACGTCGGGCCTCAGGGCGTGGCGGTTGAGCTCACGTATCCATTCGACGATCGCCCCGGAGCCCGCCCCGTCCTCGCCCGCCGTCGTGGACTGGTAGGCCAGGCTCGACAGGTCGTAGCGATCCGAGATCACGACGTACCCGTCACGGAGGAGCGGCTCGATCTCGGCGCCGAGGTGATCGAGGCGATCGGCCGAGAAGAGGAGCGCCATGACCTCCGCCTGGCGGGCGCCGGGGAGCGAGATCCGGTGGGTCAGGATCTGCCGGAGCAGCGCGCCCACCGGCCCGGCGCTCGGCTCTCGGGTGACGTGCACCATGCGCCGCGCCGCCCTGAGGTGCGCCGCGTAGCGCTCGGCCTGCGTGCTCGTGCCGGCGCCGTCGATGCCCTCGAACACCACGAAGACGCCACGGCCGGCCTCCCCCGCCGGGCGCGACGCGGGGCTCTCTTGCTCGCCTCTCGTCCTCGACATCTAGCTCGCCTCCTCGCTCGACTCCGCGACGGGCGGCGCGTCCTCCCCGAGCACGACGTTGTCGATGAGCCGCGTCGTCCCGACGCGGACGGCGACCGCCAGCAGCGCCCGATCGCCGATCGCCGCCGCGTCGCTCCAGATCGCCAGGGACTCGGGATCGGCGAGGTCCACGTAATCGATGCTCGTCGCGGCGGCCGCGAGGCGCGCGCGCGCGGGCTCGAGGAGCGCCGCGGCGCGCCGCTCGCCGCGGGCGAAGGCGCGGCACGCGCCGGCGAGGGCGAGCGGGATGGCGCGCGCCGCGCTCCGCTGCTCGGGCGAGAGGTAGGCGTTCCGCGACGACATGGCGAGGCCGTCCGGCTCGCGCACCGTCGTGGCCCCGACGACGTCGACGGGCAGGAACAGGTCGGCGACGAGCCGCCGGATGACCTGGAGCTGCTGGTAGTCCTTCCGGCCGAAGACGGCCACGCACGGCCCGGCGAGCGAGAGCAGCTTCGTCACCACGGTGGCGACGCCCTCGAAGTGCACGGGCCGATGGACGCCGCAGAGCGGGCCCGCTGTCGCGCCGACGCGCACGCGCGTCTCCTCGCCGGGCGGGTACATCGCCGCGACGTCCGGCGCGAACACGCCGTCGGCGCCGGCCTCCGCGCAGGCGGCGAGGTCGCGCTCGAGCGTCCGCGGGTAGCGCGCCAGGTCCTCGCCCGCGCCGAACTGGGTCGGGTTGACGAAGACGGTCACGGCCACGAAGTCCGTCCTCCGCCGCGCCTCCGCGATCAAGGCGAGGTGGCCTGCGTGGAGCGCGCCCATCGTCGGGACGAGGCCGACGCGGCGTCCCGCCGCACGAGCCCGGTCGCACGCCACCCTGAGGTCGCCAGGATGTCGCCAAAACTCCATGATTGAACCCTACCAGACGTACGACAAAATCGGAGCTTCGATCATGGTTGACCTGCCGTCCACCCCAGATAGCTCACTCGCTCCCGACTCCGAGGACGACATCGACTCAGCCCAGGCCGCCGCGTCTGGATCGCGCCCGGGCGGCGCGTCCAGCGCTCGGCCCGGGGGGAGCTCCGCTCCATCGAGCGGCCCGGTGTCGATCTCGGCCGCCTCGGGGGCGCTCCCGATCGAGGGGGACCCGGCGCACTACCTGAACCGCGAGCTCTCGTGGCTCGAGTTCAACGCGCGGGTGCTGTCGGAGGCCAGGTCGCACGAGGTGCCGCTGTTCGAGCGCCTCAAGTTCCTGAGCATCTTCTTCTCCAACCTCGACGAGTTCTTCATGGTGCGCGTCGCCGGCCTCCAGGCGCAGACGCAGCGCACGATCGCGGAGGTCCCGCCGGACGGGCTCACGCCCCACGAGCAGCTCGTGGCGATCAGCGCGCGGGTCCACGCGCTCGTCGATGACGCCTACCAGCTGTGGCACTCGGATCTGATCCCGGCGCTCCAGCGCGCCGGCATCGTGATCGTCCGGCCCGACGAGCTCGGCGCGACCGAGCTCGGCGTGCTCGACGAGCGGTTCCGCACGGACATCTTCCCGATCCTCACGCCGATCGCGATCGACCCGGGGCACCCGTTCCCGCACCTGCGCAACAAGATGATCAACCTCGGGATCATGTTCTCCCGGGAGCATGAAGCGCAGGAGCCCGGCTTCGCGGTCATCCAGGTGCCCCCGGGGCTGAGCCGGCTGATGCGGGTCCGCGTGGAGGGCGCGACGCGCGCGTTCGTCCTGCTCGAGGACGTGATCGCCCGGCACGTGAAGGATTTCTTCCCCTCGGGCAGGCTGCGCGGCACGTACCCCTTCCGCGTCACCCGGAACTGGGACCTCGAGATCGACGAGGAGGAGGGCGAGGACCTGCTCGAGACGATCCAAGCCGAGCTCCGCCGGCGCGATCGCGGCAACGCCGTGCGCCTGGAGATCGGCTTCGGCGAGGGCGCCGGCACCTCGGTCCAGCGGCTCTGCCGCGCGCTCAAGGTCGACGCGTCGCACGCCGTCTACCGGGTGCCTGGGCCGCTCCACATCGCCGACCTCATGGGCATCGTCGCGGACGACGAGCGCCGCGAGTACCGGGACGAGCCGTTCGCGCCGCAGGTCCCGCCGCTCTTCCGGGACGTCGAGGACGTCTTCGCCGTCATCCGGGAGCAGGACGTGCTCCTGCACCACCCGTACGAGTCGTTCGATCCGATCGCCGAGTTCGTCTCCCGCGCCGCCGACGATCCGAACGTGCTCGCGATCAAGCAGACGCTCTACCGGACCGGCGGCGACTCGCCGATCCTGAAGGCGCTCGCGCGCGCGGCCGAGAGCGGCAAGCAGGTGACGGCCATCGTCGAGCTGAAGGCGCGGTTCGACGAGGCGAGCAACATCCAGTGGGCGAGGACGCTCGAGCAGAGCGGCGTGCAGGTGATCTACGGCCTGCTCGGGCTGAAGACGCACGCGAAGGCGCTGCTCGTGGTGCGGCGCGAGAAGGACAAGCTGCGCCGCTACGTGCACCTGTCGACGGGCAACTACAACCCGCAGACCGCGCGGCTCTACACCGACATCGGCCTGTTCACGGCGAACCGGGAGATCGGCGAGGACATGACGTCGCTCTTCAACCTGCTGACCGGCTACAGCGCGCCGCCCAAGTGGAACCGCCTCCTCGTGGCGCCGCTCGGCCTGCACGAGGCGGTGCTGGGCCTCATCGCGCGCGAGGAGGCCCACGCGCGGGCCGGGCGCAAGGCGGAGATCGTGGCGCAGATGAACGCGCTCGTGGACGTCGACGTCATCGACGCGCTCTACTCGGCGTCGCAGGCCGGGGTCGACATCAAGCTCGCCGTGCGCGGCATCTGCTGCCTCCGGCCGGGGATCCCGGGCCTGTCGGAGCGGATCCAGGTGCGCGCGATCATCGATCGTTTCCTCGAGCACAAGCGCCTGTTCCGGTTCGCGAACGGCGGCAGCGCGGAGATCTACATGTCGAGCGCCGACTGGATGCCGCGCAACTTCCATCGCCGCGTCGAGCTGATGATCCCGATCATCGAGCCCGCCACCCGCGCGCGCGTGGAGGACATGCTGAACACCGTGATGTCCGACACGGCGAAGACCTGGGAGCTCGCGAGCGACGGCAGCTACCACAAGCTCCAGCAGCCCGCCGGCGCCCCCCAGCTGCGGTCGCAGCAGCGCTTCATCGAGCTCGCGCGCGAGCGGGTGAAGCTCAGCGATCCGCTGGCGCGCGGCGGCGGGCGCTTCCACATCCTCCGCATGCCCGCGGGCACGGACGACGGCGGGCCGCGCCACCGCAAGGGCGCCAAGAAGAAGAAGGGTCTGCCCTGAGCGACGACGCGCACGAGCAGCAGATGAGTCCCCGCGGCCTCGCGCGCGGGCAGGAGCGGGATCGGGCGAGGGGAGCCCTTCAGAACTGCGTCTGCAACGCGGCGGAGCCGGGGCCGAGCGAGAGCGTGGTCTGGGCCGACGCCTTGGGCGTCGCGTCGCTGACCGGCACCTTCTTCCCGCCGATGACCCAGAGCGGGATGCCCACGGCGATCATGATGCCGCCCGCCACGGAGACGAGCGCGCCGGCGAGCTGGCGGCGCCCGTCGGAGCGCGTCTCGCAGATGCCCGTGAAGCCACCGAAATCGCAGTAGATCTCGTATCGGTTGCTCGCCGACGCGAGCAGGCCCGTCCCGGTGAAGAACGCGATCGTGCCGCCGGCGGTGAGCGCGATGCCGCCCAGCATGAGGCTCGGGCTCTTCCGGCGCAGGGGAACCGGGGGCGGAGCAGGCGGGATCTCGGCCGGTGTCACCGGGTAGCCCGGCGGGAGCGAAGGGTAGGCGCCGCCGTACGGAGCGTAGCCGCCCGGGGGACCAGGCGGCGGATAGCCCGGCGAGGCCCCTGGCGGAGCCTGCGGGACTTCCTGCGGAGGCGCTGTGTAGGGGGCCGCCGGGTACGGCGGGGGAGCCGCCGGGTACGGCGGCGCGGGGGCAGCGGGCGGCGCGGAGGCAGCGGGCGGCGCGGGTTGCGGCGCCGGCTGCGCGCCCGCCGTCGCCGCGGCGAGGAGGCCGGACAGCGCGACGCCGAGCGGCAGGGCGAGCGCCTGCGCGCGGGCGCTCGGCGAACGGCCCGGCGTTCGAGCGGCGTCGGGCGAAGCATTCAAGCGAAGCATCTCGGGCGTCCTTTCATCACGGCGGTTGCGATCACTCGTGTGGAAGCTCGGCAGGCTTTTGCGCCGGCTCCGGCGGGGGCGCCGGCTCCGGCGGGGGCGCCGGCTCCGGCGGGGGCGCCGCCTCTGCTGTCGGCACCCGGGCGGACGGCGTCGCCCCCGCTGCCGTCGTCGCCACGGGCGGGGCGGCGGCCGGCTTCGGTGCGCTGGTGCGCTTCTTCAGCGGGGCGGCTGCGGCTGCTCCGGTGGCCGCTCCTGGTGGTGGAGAGGCGCTGGCAGCCGTCCCCTTTGGCGGGGCGCCGGCTGCGGCACGCTGCGGGGTTGCAGCGCGTGCCCCCTCCGCTGCGGGCGGTTCGGCGGTGACGATCGTCGGCGGCGACGAGTCGACGGGAGGTGGAGCCGGCAGCCCGTCGGTCGCCGTCGGCGCGGCGGACGGCTCCGCGGCGTGTGTCTTTGCCGGAGCGGCTCCCGCGGGCTCCGGGTCAGCGCGCGCTGGGGCGCGGGGGGACTGCGCGGCGAACACGATCACCGCGGCGAGCGCCACGAGGCCCAGGAACACAAGGAGCGCGCGATCTCGCTTCGGCTTCGTCTGTGCGCTTCCGCCGCGCGCTCGCGCGGGCTGCGCCTCGACGCCGCCTCTCCGATGGGATCGATCGCCGGCGTCGCGCGCCCGCGCGGGCGCCGCGCTGCTCGGCGCAGCGGCGCCGCTTGTGCGCGCGCCGCGCGGGTCGTCGCCGCTTCGGCTCGCCGCCGGATCGACGCGCGCCACCGCAGGGCCTCGCGCCGTCGCGCTGTCGCCCTGATCGCCGCGCGACGAGCGCTCCGCGCCCCCCGTGTCCACGCCGGACGCAGGCCTCGACGCTGCGCTGCTCTGCGGCGCCTTGCGCCGGCTTTCTTTACGCTGGGAGCGTGAAAGCTTCTTCGCCACGCAGCGACCGTACCGAACAGCAGGCGGGCCGCCAAGGGCCCGCGGCGCGTGTCGGCGTCCGACTCGTGCCGCGCGCGCAGGCTCCCGCCCGTCTCGGGAGCCGCGGTCGCACGCCGAGCGCCCCGTCGAACGAGGCGCGCACGGACGGCCTCCGCCGCGCGCCTCAACCCACGAGCCCTTCGCGCGCGGCCGGGACGCGCGGAACACGGCCTCCGCAGGCGCGCCGGGACCGACGCGCCCGACACGAACGATGCCGCGCCTTGGCCAGCGCAACGGACGCAACGGACGCAACGGACGCAACGGACGCGAGCGATGCGACCGACGCGAGCGACGCGGCGGGCGCGGCGCACGGGATCGACGCGAACGAACGGCGCGCTGGCGTATCCAACACGAACGAATGTCGTCCCGCTTGACATGGGTCGCCTCCTGGGTATCCTGCGCGTCCCCATCCCTCAGGTGGAAATACGCGTCACTATGCCGACCATCAGCCAGCTCATCCGCCAAGGCCGCGAGGCCGCTCGTTACAAAACGGCCTCTCCTGCGCTCAAGTCCTGCCCGCAGCGGCGAGGCGTGTGCGTACGTGTTTACACCACGACGCCGAAGAAGCCCAACTCGGCGCTCCGCAAGGTCTGCCGTGTCAGGCTGAGCAATCAGATGGAAGTGACGAGCTACATCCCGGGCGAAGGCCACAACCTGCAGGAGCACTCGGTCGTCCTCATCCGCGGCGGCCGTGTCAAGGACCTGCCGGGCGTGCGCTACCACGTCGTCCGCGGCACGCTCGACGCGTCCGGCGCTGCCGGGCCTAGCTCCACCAACAAAGCGACCCGCAACCGCAAGCGCTCGAAGTACGGCGTGAAGCGCCCGAAGGCCTGACCGCCTCAACGCGCGAAAGCCGAGCAGAGGAACGAAGATGCCCCGTCGTCGCGAAGTCCCGAAGCGGAAGATCATTCCGGACCCGAAGTACAAGGACAAGCTCGTCGCCAAGTTCACGAACTCCCTGATGCAGTCGGGCAAGAAGGCGACCGCCGAGGGGATCCTCTACGGCGCGTTCGACATCGTGCGCGACCGCTTCAAGGAGGAGCCGATCGACGTCTTCCGCAAGGCGCTCGACAACGTGAAGCCGAAGCTCGAGGTGAAGAGCCGGCGCGTCGGCGGCGCGACCTACCAGGTCCCCGTCGAGGTCCGCCCCGAGCGTCGCGTCGCGCTGGCGATGCGGTGGCTCGTGACCTACTCGCGCGGCCGCGGCGAGAAGACGATGCGCGAGCGGCTCGCCGCCGAGCTCGTCGACGCGGCGCAGAACCGCGGCAACGCGGTCAAGAAGCGCGACGACACGCACAAGATGGCGGAGGCCAACAAGGCGTTCGCCCACTATCGCTGGTAGGTCAGCGAGGCCAGCGCAGATCCCGGATCTGCGCTGGTTCGTCATTTCAGGTCCCATCCCCAGGCGAGGAGACGCGTAGAGCGAGATGGCACGGCTGACATAAGGATCGGGTTACAGAGCCGGTCCTCTCGAGGGAGCGCGACAGCGCCCGCCCTCGCGGGACCTAGAAAAGCTGCTGCTGTACCCCGACACCCTCTCCAGGTTTCAAGTGCCCGCCACAACGGAGGCGGGCCGGGCTGGAGAGGGTGTTTTGCATCCTGAGTCCGAAACCCTCACCCCACGCATCACACGACGGAGAAGGAAAAGTGGCACGCGAGTACAGCCTGGAACGGACGCGCAACATCGGGATCATGGCCCACATCGATGCGGGCAAGACCACGGTCACCGAGCGCATCCTTTATTACTCGGGTGTCAACTACAAGATCGGCGAGGTCCACGAGGGCGCAGCCACGATGGACTGGATGGTCCAGGAGCAGGAGCGCGGCATCACCATCACGTCCGCCGCGACGAACTGCTTCTGGGCGCCGGAGCAGGGCCCCGAGAAGGGCGTCTCCCACCGGATCAACATCATCGACACGCCCGGCCACGTCGACTTCACCATCGAGGTCGAGCGGAGCCTCCGCGTGCTCGACGGCGCGGTGGCGGTGTTCGACGGCGGCAACGGCGTCGAGCCGCAGAGCGAGACGGTGTGGCGGCAGGCGGACAAGTACGGCGTCCCGCGCATCGCGTTCATCAACAAGATGGACAAGGTCGGCGCCGACTTCGACATGTGCGTCGACTCCATCCGCGAGCGCCTCGGCGCGAACCCGGTGGCGATCCACTACCCGCTCGGCGCGGAGGACTCGTTCCGCGGCGTGATCGACCTCGTGACCCTCCGGGCCGCCGTGTTCGACGAGGAGACGAAGGGCCAGCGCTACGACTGGCAGGAGATCCCGGGCGACCTGCTGCCGCGGTGCAAGGAGCTCCGCGAGAAGCTCATCGAGGCGTGCGCCGACGCGAGCGACAAGGTGATGGAGAAGTTCATCGCCGGTGAGCTCGACCAGATCACCGAGCAGGAGATCCACGCGGCCATCCGCGCGGGCACCCTCGGCTTCAAGATCGTCCCGGTCCTGTGCGGCTCCGCGTTCAAGAACAAGGGAGTCCAGCTCCTGCTCGACAGCGTTGTGAACTACCTGCCGTCGCCGGTCGACATCCCGGCCGTCGAGGGGACGCTGCCCGACAAGAAGGACAAGGTCGTCTCGCGCAAGGCGAGCGACGAGGAGCCGTTCGCGGCGCTGGCGTTCAAGGTCATGAACGACCAGTTCGGCAACCTCACGTTCTTCCGTGTCTACTCCGGCACGACGAAGAGCGGCGTCAGCGTGCTCAACTCGACGCGCGGCAAGCGGGAGCGCTTCGGGCGCATCCTCCGCATGCACGCGAACAAGCGCGAGGAGATCGACGTCTGCTACGCGGGCAACATCTACGCTGCCGTGGGGCTCCGCGACACCCGCACCGGGGACACTCTCTGCGAGGAGAAGAACCCGATCGTGCTGGAGCGGATGGAGTTCCCCGACCCCGTGATCTCGATCGCCATCGAGCCGAAGACCAAGGCCGATCTCGACAAGCTCGGGCTCAGCCTGCAGAAGCTCGCCTACGAGGACCCCTCGTTCCGCACCTTCACGAACGAGGACACGGGCCAGACGATCATCGCCGGGATGGGCGAGCTCCACCTCGAGATCATCGTCGACCGCCTGAAGCGCGAGTTCAAGGTCGACGCCAACGTCGGCAAGCCCGAGGTCGCCTACCGCGAGACCATCGCGAAGAAGGCGACCGACGTGGAGGGGCGCTTCGTCCGGCAGTCGGGCGGGCACGGCCAGTTCGGTCACGTGAGGATCGACATCGAGCCGGCGGAGCGCGGCGCGGGCTTCGTGTTCGAGAACGACATCGTCGGCGGCATCATCCCGAAGGAGTTCATCCCCTCGATCGAGAAGGGCATCCGGGACGCGATGGGCCGCGGCGTGCTCGCCGGCTACCCCGTCGTCGACATCAAGGTGCGGCTCCACTTCGGCAGCTACCACGAGGTCGACTCGTCCGGGCCCGCGTTCGAGGTCGCCGCGTCCATGGCCTTCCAGGACGGCGCCAAGAAGGCGGGGCTCGTGCTCCTCGAGCCGATGATGGCCGTCGAGGTCGTGTCGCCCGAGAACTACCTCGGGGACGTCATCGGGGATCTCAACTCGCGGCGCGGCCGCATCCTCGATATGGGCCAGCGCGCGAACACCCGGGTGATCCGCGCAGAGGTCCCGCTCGCCACCATGTTCGGTTACGCGACCGACGTCCGTTCCAAGACGCAAGGCCGCGCGACCCATTCGATGCAGTTTTCTCATTACGCACCGGTTCCAGCAGCGATCCAGGAAGAGATCGTCGCCAAGCAGCGAGGTTAAAGAGACGCCATGGCCAAGGAGAAATTCACTCGTACGAAGCCGCACGTGAACGTGGGCACCATCGGTCACATCGACCACGGCAAGACCACGCTCACGGCGGCGCTCGTCAAGGTGCAGTCGAAGCGCAACCTGGCGAAGGCGATCTCGTACGCCGACATCGCGAAGGGCGGGACGGTCCGTGACGAGACGAAGACGGTGACCATCGCGGCGGCGCACGTCGAGTACGAGTCGGCGAACCGCCACTACGCGCACGTCGACTGCCCCGGGCACGCCGACTACATCAAGAACATGATCACCGGCGCGGCGCAGATGGACGGGGCGATCCTCGTCGTCTCGTCGCTCGACAGCGTGATGCCGCAGACGCGCGAGCACGTGCTGCTCGCCCGGCAGGTCGGCCTGAACCACATCGTCGTGTTCCTCAACAAGTGCGACGCGGTGGACGACCCGGAGATGCTCGACCTGGTCGAGATGGAGGTCCGCGAGCTCCTGTCGAAGTACAAGTTCGACGGGGACAACGCGCCGGTGGTCCGTGGCGCGTCGCTGCCCGCGCTTCAGGGCGACCCGAAGTGGGAGGAGACGATCCAGCAGCTGCTCAGCGCGCTGGACAGCTACATCCCCGAGCCGGTGCGCGACATCGACAAGCCGTTCCTGATGGCGATCGAGGACGTGTTCTCGATCAAGGGCCGCGGCACGGTGGCCACGGGCCGCATCGAGCGCGGCGTGATCAAGGTCGGCGACGAGGTGCAGATCATCGGCTTCAAGGACACGAAGAAGTCGGTCGTGACCGGCGTCGAGATGTTCCGCAAGCTGCTCGATCAGGGACAGGCGGGCGACAACGTCGGGTGTCTGCTCCGCGGCGTGGAGAAGGAAGAGATCGAGCGCGGCCAGGTGCTGGCGAAGCCCGGGTCGATCACGCCGCACACGAAGTTCACCGGTGAGGTGTACGTCCTCAAGAAGGAGGAGGGCGGGCGCCACACGCCGTTCTTCACCAACTACCGGCCGCAGTTCTACATCCGGACGACGGACGTGACCGGCACGGTGAACCTCCCCGAGGGGGTGAAGATGGTGATGCCGGGCGACAACATCACGATGACGATCGAGCTCATCGCCCCGGTCGCGCTGGAGGAGCAGATGCGCTTCGCCATCCGCGAGGGCGGCAAGACGGTGGGCGCCGGCGTCGTCACCAAGATCCTCGCGTAGGAAGAGCACCATGGCTGATACAACCAAGATCCGGATTCGCCTGAAGGCCTTCGACCACCAGCTGCTCGACAAGTCGACGAGCGATATCGTCGAGACGGCGAAGCGGACCGGGGCGCACGTCGCGGGGCCCATCCCGCTGCCCACCGAGATCCGCCGTTACACGGTTCTTCGGGGGCCCCACGTCGACAAGAAGTCGCGCGAGCAGTTCGAGATCCGGACGCACAAGCGGCTTCTCGACATCATCGAGCCGACTCAGCAGACCCTCGACGCGCTGATGAAGCTCGACCTTTCGGCCGGCGTCGACGTCGAGATCAAGAGCTAGGAGTCCAGGTACCATGAAGGTTACCGTTTACAACCTCAAGCGGGAGCAGGTCGGCGAACTCGACCTCTCGGACGAGGTCTTCGGGACCGAGGTGAAGGAGCACCTCTTCTACGAGGTCGTGAAGGCGCAGCTCGCGTCCCGCCGCTCGGGCACCAAGGCCACCAAGGAGCGGAGCGCGGTCGCCGGCTCCACGAAGAAGCTCTATCGCCAGAAGGGCACCGGCCGCGCTCGCCAGGGCTCGATCCGCGCGCCGCACCACGCGGGCGGCGGCATGGCGCACGCGCTGGAGCCGAAGGACTGGTCGTACCGTCCGCCGCGCAAGGTGCGGATCGGCGCCCTGAAGAGCGCGCTCTCGCTCTTCGCGAAGGAGGGCCGGCTCATCGTGCTCGACAGCCTCGAGGTCTCCGAGATCAAGACCAAGGCGATCGCTGCCACGCTGACGACGCTGCAGGCGGATCGGAAGTCGCTGGTCGTCGACACGGCCGGCAACGACAAGCTGGTGAAGAGCCTCCGCAACCTGGAGAACCACCAGTACCTGCCGCCGGAAGGGGTCAACGTCTACGACCTCCTCAGGCACGACCACCTCATCGTCTCGAGGGACGCCGCCAAGGCGCTCGAGGCGCGTTGCCTTCGCTAGTCAGGGGAGTCCGACATGCAGCCCGAGCAGATCATCCGCCGGCCAATCATCCTCACGGAGAAGTCGAGCCGGCTCCGCGACCAAGGCAACAAGGTCATCTTTGAGGTCCGCCGCGAGGCGAACAAGATCCAGATCAAAGACGCCATCCAGACGCTCTTCAAGGTGGGTGTCGTGGACGTCAACACGCTGATCATGCGCGGCAAGGACAAGCGCATGGGGCGCGGCTACGCGAAGCTGCGCAATTGGAAGAAGGCGATCGTCACCCTCAAGGAGGGTGACGAGATCCAGTTCTTCGACGAGAAGGCGGAATAGCGATGGGAATCAGATCCTTCAAGCCGACCTCGCCGGCGCGGCGTTACTACTCGGTCAGCGACTTCAAGGAGATCACGAAGGTCGAGCCCGAGCGGTCGCTGCTGGAGCAGCAGACGTCCACCGGCGGCCGGAACAACAACGGCCGGATCACGTCGCGGTTCCGCGGCGGTGGTCACAAGCAGCGCTACCGGATCATCGATTTCCGGCGCGACAAGATCGGCGTCCCGGCGAAGGTCGCCGCGATCGAGTACGACCCGAACCGGACGGCGCGCATCGCGCTCCTGCACTACGTGGACGGCGAGAAGCGCTACATCCTGGCGCCCGACGGCCTCGCGGTCGGGGCGACGCTGCTCGCGAGCCGGAACGCGGACATCAAGCCTGGCAACAGCCTGACGCTCCGCTTCATCCCGCCCGGCACCTCGATCCACAACGTCGAGGTCAAGAAGGGCAAGGGCGGTCAGCTCGTGCGCTCGGCCGGCGTGGCTGCGCAGCTCATGGCGAAGGACGGCGACTATGCGCAGGTCCGCCTCCCGAGCGGTGAGATCCGCAAGGTGCACCTCGATTGCCGCGCCACGATCGGGCAGGTGTCGAACCCCGAGCACGCGAACATCAGCCTCGGCAAGGCGGGGCGTTCGCGCTGGCTCGGGCGCCGGCCGCACAACCGCGGTGTCACGATGAACCCCGTCGATCATCCGATGGGCGGCGGTGAGGGCAGGACGAGCGGCGGGCGCCATCCGTGCTCGCCGTGGGGTCAGCTCTCGAAGGGCCTCAAGACGCGGAACAACAAGCGCACCGACGGGATGATCGTCCGGCGGCGCGGGACCAAGGGTTAGTCATGCCGAGGAGCATCAAGAAAGGGCCCTTCATTGACGGTCACCTGCTGGAGAAGATCCAGGCGGCCCAGGCGACCAATGCCAAGAAGGTGATCAAGACGTGGTCGCGCCGCTCGACGATCCTGCCGGAGTCGGTCGGCCTGACCTTCGCCGTGCACAACGGGAGGAAGTTCGTTCCCGTGTTCGTGACGGAGAACATGGTCGGCCACAAGCTGGGTGAGTTCGCCCCGACGCGCACGTTCCACGGCCACTCCGGGGACAAGAAGTCCAAGGTCGGCAAGGGCGGCCCGGGCGGTCGCTGATCGCTCCGCGTCAACCGCGAGCGCATCGACATGAAGCGGGCAGGGTCGCAGCAGCGGCCCTGCCCGTTCCTTTTTGCGCAGCTACGGCCTGAGCGCCGCCAGCACGGGCGTCTCCGTCGCCGCGCGCCTAGAAGGTGCTGCGTAGACCGGTGAAACCGGGGCCGACGAGCAGCTGCGTCGAGGCCGTGGCGCTCTGCGAGCCGCCAGCGCCGCCTCCGGTGAAGCTCAGGATGAGCAGGGTCGTGCCCGTGACGAGCCCGAGCGCGCCGACAACGACGCCGATGTTCGCGGCCGTCTTCTGGGTCTTGCCGGCGTCGATGTCGTCCTGGCGATCGGCGGGGCAGGGGCCCCCGCAGGTCTCGGCGAGATCGCTGTAGGTGCTGTTCGCCATCAGCCCGGCGACGGTGAACATCGCGAGCCCCGCAACCCCCACGCCGCCGGCGGCGTAGGCGTAAGGCCGCAGGTACGCACGCGGCGAGGGCGCTTCCGAGAAGGGCGGGCTCGGGCCCTCGTCGAGGAGCGCCGGAGCGCCGGAGCCGGCCTCGGTCGGGCCGCTCGGCTCGGCGTCGAGCGCGACGGTCTTCGCTTCGCCCGCCGAGAGATCGACGGTCTGCGGCGTCGAGGTGAGCTTGGTGCGCAGGACGATCTCGGTCTTGCCGGGCTTGACCGGGAACGGCTTGCCCCACCGCTCGCGCGGGACGTCCTTGCCGGCCACCGCGAGCGAGGTCGCCGCGTCCGGGTGCGCGACCGTGACCGTGACGAGGGCGATCTTGCGCGCGAGCTCGTCGCGCTCCAGCTGCGCCGTCTGCTCCGTCTGGGCATAGCGCGGCTCGTCCTTCGCCCGGGACGCGGCCTCCGCCGCGACCTGATCGAACTCGAGGTACGCCTCGATGTGATCGCCGAGATCCGCGAGGCAGCGCGCGATGTAGAGGCGGGAGTTCGGGCTCGGCACGGTGGCGTACGAGGCCCGGAACTGCTCCAGCGCAAGCGCGTAGCGCTTGCTCTCGTAGAGGGCGGCGCCCTTCTTGAAGTGGTTCTGCGCCTTCTCCACCGCGTCCGGCGCGGGCGTCGCCGCGGCGCCGTCCGCGCCGGCTGCGCGCCCGGGGAGCGTGCACAAGCACAGGCAAGATGCCGCACCGAAGAGCAGCGCACGGAGCCAGGGTCGAGATCGCACGGTGTTCAGATACCCGATGGGTTGTACTTCTTCTTGGGGGTGGGTTTGCCGGTCGTTGCTGGCTTGGGCGCAGGCTTCGCCGGCGTGGCGGTCGTCCGGGGGCGCGTGGTCGACGGTGGGGGCGACGCCTGCGGCGCGGCGACGGGCTGCGCCGTCGCTGCCGCGGGCGCCTTGGCCGCCTGGGAAGGCGCCGACGCCGCCTCGGGAGGCGTCGCGGAGGCCTCGGGAGGCGTCGCCGAGGCCTCGGGAGCGGGCGGCGACGCCGGCTCCGCCGCCTGAGGCTCCGCTGGCGGAATGGGCGCAGCCGGGACGGCCTCCGCCGGAGCGGCGGTGGCGGTGGTGTCGGCCGCCACGGCCGCGGGCAACGCATCGACGCGCGCCTTGCCGATCTCGGGACGCGAGCGCTCGTCGCCGCCGCGCACGACCAGCGCGACGGCCCCGAGCGCCACACAGAACATCGCCGCGCCGGCCACGATCAGCTGGAGCCGCTTGCGCCGCTCCCCGGTCTCGAACGATCGGTCGACCGCCGTGACCTCGCCGGCGTCGTTGGCGAGGCTCCGCGAGCCGCCCCTCGCGAGGCGTTCGCTGAGCGCCGCGGCCCGGGACGCGGGCGGATCCGCTGCCGCGAGCACCTTCGTGGCGGGCACGCCGGCCGCCGGGAGGATCCGCTTGGCGGACGGGCCGAGCGGCTTGCCCTCCCGGGCGGCGGGCCGCGGGCTCACCGGCTCGGCCGGCTCGCCGGGCGCGACGTCGGCCTGCAGGGCGGGCGCGATGATGAGCCGCGGCGGCACGCCGGCAGGCTGCGCCGGCACGGCGATCTCTTCGAACGAGATCGGCTCCAGGCTGACCGGCGGCTCCTCGTCCTTCTCCGCGGTCGGTGGTGCAGGCCCTCTGCTGGACGCCTGGCCGGCGCCGGCTGGCGCCGCTGCCGCAGGAGGAAACCCCGCGGCGGAGGGACCGCCCTCGCGCGAGCCCGCGCCGAGGTCGGCCAGCGCAGCGTGGCCCTCCAGAGAGGCCCCGGGCCGGCGCTCCGAGTTCACGGCCGCGCCTGCGTCGACGGCCGCGATCGCGTCGCGGAGCTCCTGGGCGCGCTTCTCCTGGATCTCGCCGATCGCCTGCCGCACGAAGGCCGCCACGTCCTCGTCGGTCGTGGGTTCGCCGAGCGTCGACGCGACCTGATCGATGGCCCGCTGCATCTCCGCGCACGTCGAGAAGCGGCTCTCGGGGTCCTTCTCGAGCGCCTTGAGGATGATCCTGTCGAGCTCGGGGTGGATCGCTCCGTTCAGGTCGCGCGGGGGGAGCGGGTTCTTGATGGTGATGTTCTCGATGGTCGCGAGCTCGGTCTCGGCGCGGAAGGGGTGCAGCCCCGTCGTGAGCACGTACAGCAGCGCGCCGAGCGAGAAGATGTCGCTCCGGCGATCGATGGGGAGCCCGCCGAGCTGCTCCGGCGAGAGGTACGGCGTCTTCCCCTTGACGATGCCGCCAGCGCGCGTGACGTGCAGGCGCCCCTTCGACTTCGCCACGCCGAAGTCGACGATCTTCACGAACCCGGCGGTCGAGATGAGCACGTTCGCCGGCGAGATGTCCCGGTGGACGAGGTCGAGCAGCACGCCGCTGTCGTCGCGGAGCTCGTGCGCGTTGTGGAGCCCGGCGCAGATCTGCGAGGCGATGCGGAGCACGATCCGCTGCGGGATGCCCCCGAGCCGCTTCGCGGCCTTCTGCAGCGTGCCGGCCGTCTCGCCGTCGACCCACTCCATCACGATGTAGAGGACGTCGTCCTCCTCGCCGAGATCGAGGATCTCGACCACGTTGGGGTGCCGGATCCGCGCCGCGACCCGCGCCTCGTCGAGGAACATCGACTCGAAGTCGGGGTCGTCGGAGACGTCGGGCAGCATCGTCTTGATGGCGACGATCTTCTTGAAGCCGCGGGTGCCCTGGAGGCGCGCGGCCCAGACGGCCGCCATGCCGCCCTTGGCGACCGGCATGAGGATCTCGTAGCGGCCGAGGGTGCTCCCCGGGCCCAGCTGGTCCACGGCCGACGCCGCGCGACCCCAGAGCTTGTTCGGGCCCTGCATCCCGGTCGGCGTGGCGACCGTCCTGCTGGAGGTCGACGCCGGACCGTTGCCGCGCGCGCCCTCCTGCGTCGCAGGCGCCCCGCCCGGAGGCGCGGCCGCCGCCGGCGGGGGCGGCGGGGTCTTCGCTGCGACAGGGATGGCAGGCGCGGTGGCCGACGCGGGCGCGACGGGGGGCAGCGGCTGAGAAGACGCGGCCGGCGCGGGCGCAGCGGGCGGGAGGGGCGCCGACGGTGTCACCGGCGCGCGGCTCGTGGCCGTCGCCAGCGGCGGCGCGGGCGTGGCGGCCGCGCGTGGCGCCGGCGTCACGGCGGGCACCATGGGCGTGCGGCGCGTCGCAGCGGCCGGCGGCGGCACAGGGACCCGAGGCGTCGGAGGGCTCGGCGTGTGCGCTGGCACGGCGGCGGCGGGCGCTGCAGCGGCGATCTTGCCGTGCGTCTCGGGCTGCGCCGGCGACGTCGCGCGAGCCGGCGGCGGCGGGCGAGGTGGCCTCGGGGACGGCCCTCCCGGGGCGGGTGTCCGCGGCTTCGGCGCCGTCCCTTCGGCCGGTGTCGGCGTCGCCCGCGCCGCCACGACGGGGGCGCCCAGATCGCCCGGGCGCGGCGCGGCGGGCCGCGCGGGCGGCTGCTCCTTCGCCGTGGCCGCCCCCGTCGCTGCGGCGCGCTCGGTGCTCGCCCCGGCGGCGGCGCGGTCCTCCGTCCCCTGGCCCGACGGCTCGATCCGAGGAAGGGTCTGTGCGGGACGCCGCGGCCCGGGCAGGTCGCGGGCGGGGGCCTCGTCCGCCGAGCCCCACCCGGTGTCGACGCTGGCGTGCGCCGCATCGGTGCCCGCAGGTCCCGCGCCGTTCGACGCGCCTGCGCCGACCGCTGGCTTGGCCGCCAGGCCGTTCTTCGGCGCGGCGGCGTCCTTCGTCGCCGTCGCGCCGCTCGTCGGGCGAGCCTGGCTCGCGGCGATCGCGCCGCCCGCGGCCACCGGCGGCGCGCCAGGCGTCGCCGCGCGCGCGCGCGGCGACGGCGCGGTGATCGCCTGACGCGGGCCGTCGCCGCGGGGGGAGAGCGCACCGTCGGTCGCGGGGCCCGCCACGCCCACCAGCGTCATCCCCCGCGCGCGCGGCGGCGGCCGCGGCTCGTCCCCGCCAGCGGGGCTCGCCATGGCCGCCGCGATCATCGTCCTGCGCGGCTCGATCGTCTTGCCGGCCACCCTGCTCACCGCCGCGGCCACGTCCTCATCCCCGGCGATCCGCCCTGCTCCCGCGGCCTCCAGCGCCGCGAGCATCGCCGAGGCGCTCTCGAAGCGGCGCGTCGGATCGCGCTCGAGCGCCGTCTGGACGACCTCGACGACCTCGGCCGGGACGGCGCCCCCGGCGAGCCCCGCGAGCTGCGGGATCGGCGCCGACTGCACCTTCTGGATGACCGCGGCCTCCAGCTTCGACGAGAACAGCCGCTGCCGCGCGAGCAGCTCCCAGAGCACCACGCCGACCGAGAAGAGATCCGCGCGCGGATCGAGCGGGGCTTCCGCGTGCGCTGCCATCGCCTTGACCCGCTCGGGCGCCGCATAGGCCAGCCGATCGGGGTTCCTCGTCCCCATGGGCGCGAGCCCGGCGATGGCCCGCGCGACGCCCAGCCCGCCGACCCGGGTGACGCCGTCGATGCCGACGGAGACGTGGGTCGGGTTCAGCTCGCCGTGAACGAGCGGCGCCGGCTGCGCCGTGTGCGCGGACGCGAGCGCGCGCAGCGCGTCGATCGCGATCCGGAGGGACACCGGCGGCGGCAGCCCCTCGGCGCCGGCCGCCGACACCAGCGCGCCCAGCGGCTCGCCCTCCACGTACTCCGAGACGATGAAGACCTCGCCGTCCGCGATGCGGGCGTCGAGCACCGAGAGCACGTTGGGGAAGCGGACCTGCTGCGCCATCCCGGCTTCGCGGAGGATGCTGTCGGCGGTCTCGGCCCTCTTCGTGAGGTGCCGGTAGATGCGCAGGATCGTGACGGGTGGCGCGCTCTTCGCCCCGCCCTCGTCGGTGGACGCCCGCGCCAGCCACGTGGAGCCGATGCCGCCGCCGGAGAGCTCTCTCAGCAGCTCATAGTTGCCGAGTCGCGAAGCAGAGCCCGCACCGGGCGGCCTGTCGAGCGCCATGGGATTCGCATGCTATCAGGACGTCAGAAGCTGGATCCAGCGTTCACGGCCGATGACTCGGCGAGTTTGGGCCTGTCCGGAGCGTCCTGTCAGGTGGGCCTCGCATGGGATCCAAGCGTGCGCTGGACGGTCGGGCCAGCGCCGCCCGTGCGGCGAAATGCCGCGTGCTCGCGCGATCTCGCCGGCGTGTGGGCGCGGCGCGTGCGACCGGGCACACGCCCGCGACGAGCCGCAGGGCCGCGCGGCGAGGGCGCTCCGCGAAGGCGCGCCACCGCTGCGCGCTCATGTCCGGAGCGAGGGGCGCGGGCCCCCTCCGCTCACACACAGGTGCTGGGGTGTGGGGAGCTCGGTACGGGGCGCGGGCTCGGCGAGCTCAGGGGCGCGACACGCTGGACACGCTGGACACGCGGAGCGCGACGGGGTGAACGGTCAGCGTCACGAACCTGGTTCGGCGCTCGTGGCTCGAGAAGGCGCTCGCGGCGACGGGGATCCCGTGCCGGAGCGCCACGGCCACGTGAGGGCCTGGATCGACCCGGATTGCCCGCGACGGCTGCGTCACCTCGCCGTCGAGCAGCAGGGTCACGCCGTCGGTCGCGCCGGCGAGGTTCAGCACGATCCTCGGCATCCGTCCCGCGAGGTCCTCGAGGCGCGCGTCGATCTCGGCGAGCACCCCCGGCGACGCCTTCCGCGCGTCCGCGTCCGCGTCCGCGATTGCGCGCGCGTTGTGGTACGTCCGCTCGGCCGTGCGCAGCCGGCCGAGCCGCTCGTGACAGAGGCCGATGTGGTACGTCACGTTCGCCGTCGGCCGCCGGCGGGCGATCGCCTCGAACCTGTCCAGCGCGTCGGCCCAGCGCCCCGCGATCTCGAGCGTCAGCCCCTGCGCGAACTGGAGCCTCAGCGCGCGCGTCGCGCTGTCGTCCTGCGCATGCAGCCAGGAGGGCGAGAGCAGCGCCCAGCAAACGAGCCCGGGCGCAGCGGCGCGCCGCCAGCGGCGTCGGCGAGGAGCGGTGATCGGTGCGGCGCTGGTCATCAGAACCCGGGGCTCGTGATGCGGGGTCGAGACGGCCCGCGCGGCGCTTGCCCGCGCGGGGGCTTGTCCTCGGAGGCCGGCGAGACGTCGTCGCTGCCCGGGTCCCTCGAGGCGCGCTCGGGCGAGCCCGGCGCGCCGCCGCGGCCCGCCGCGCTCCGAGGCGGCGCACCGCTGCTCGTCCCCTCGGGCGCGCTGGCGCCGCGCCGCCAGGCGGCGCCGCTGTCGGCGAAGGCCGTGGCCAGCACGGGGCGGAGGCTCTCGCGCGTCGCGCTCCCGGGCCCCGCGTCCGCCTGCTCCCGCAGCGCGGCCGAGCTGAGCGCCGCCGCGAGCGCCGCGGCGCCCGCGAGCCGGATCGCCAGGATCGTCCTCGCGCGGCGCGCCGCGCCCTGCGTGGCGGCGGCGCCCTGCGTGGCGGCGGCGCCCTGCGTGGCGGCGGCGCCCTGCGTGCGCCCGATCGTCGTCGCCTCCCGCCACCGAGGCGCCCGCGGCGCCCGGGTCCAGAGCCGCTCGAGGGCGCGAACGGCGAGCCTCGGGGGCGCGGCGAGCGCGCCGCGGGCTCGCGTCACCTCCCCGGGCCGCGAGCCTGCGGCCGGCGGCGAGAGGATCACGATCGGCGCGGGCGCGCTCGCGCCGAGATCGTCGAGCGCGGCCTGGAGATCCGCGCGCAGCGAGGCCGCGTCCGGGTAGCG
This sequence comes from Sorangium sp. KYC3313, assembly GCF_052075895.1. Classification (NCBI taxonomy): domain Bacteria; kingdom Pseudomonadati; phylum Myxococcota; order Polyangiales; family Polyangiaceae; genus Sorangium; species Sorangium sp. KYC3313. Next base: position 11,585,553 of record NZ_CP197255.1, on the reverse strand, counting down.
CCGCGCCGGGTCCTTCTCGAGACACCGGCCGGCGATCTTCCGGAGGCGCGGCGGGATCGAGCTCGGCAGCGGCGCGGGCTCGGTCTCGAGGATGCGCCGGAGGACCGCGTGGTGGTTGCCTCCCGTGAACGGCTGCGCGCCGCTGAGCGCCTCGTAGAGCATGACGCCGATCGCCCAGAGATCGGCGCGCGCGTCGATGGTGCGCCTGCCGAGCGCCTGCTCCGGGCTCATGTACGAGGGCGTCCCGAGCAGCTGCCCGTCGATGGTGATGGCGTCGCCCGCGCCCGTGAGCTGGCTGATGCCGAAGTCGACGATCTTCGGCACGATCCCCTCGCCGGGGACCGTCGCCATCATGATGTTCTCCGGCTTGATGTCGCGGTGTACGACGCCCTCGGCGTGGGCGGCCGAGAGCCCGCAGCACACCTCGATGAGGACGGGCACCACCTCTTCGGGCGGCAGCGGCCGGTTCGGCTGGAGGCGGTCAGCGAACGGCGAGCCCCGCAGGAGCTCCAGGGCCAGGAACAGGTAACCCTCGTCCTGGAGCTCGCCGGCGTCGACGACGCCGACGATGTTCCGGTGCTGGAACTTGCCGATGATCTTCGCTTCCCGGATGAAGCGCCCGACGACCTGCTCGTCCCGGAGCGCCGGGGACAGCTTGAGCGCCACGTCCCGGCCGATGAGCTCATGGCGCGCCCACCACACGCTCGACATCCCACCCGCGCCGATCTGCCGGATCAGCCGGAAGCGACCTCCTGCAACGTCCCCGGCATGAAGCATGTGCCCCCTTCGCCCATCGCGCGTGAGAAGCCTTCACGCCGATCGAGCAACGACTGCGGAAAGCACGAGCAAGGCCACCGGGCCGGCCGCCCGCCGTCGGCGTCGAACCGACCACGGCGGCGGCGACGCTCGTCAGGGGCGATAGCGCTCCAGGAGGTCGTTCGAGAGCTTCACGCCGAGCTCCTGGTAGCCGCGGAAGGTCAGGTGGACGCCGTCGCGCGACGCGCGCGGCGGGCGCTCGCGGTACCAGGCCTCGATCGAGCCCCTTCCGCCCATCGCCTGGTACGTGTCCCAGAACGCGCAGCCGCCCTCCCGCGCGGCGTCGCGCAGGACGTCTCGGACGACGGGCGTGCGCTCCGGCGCGTCCCTCCGGTCCGTCGGCGCGAGCACCAGGCAGTCGACGTCGGGCTCCACCCTGCGGGCGCGGGCGAGCAGCTCGGCGAGCTGCTTCGCGTAGAGGGAGGGATCCGTGGTGACGTCGCCCGCCTCGTTCGTGCCGTACTCGATCACGACGAGCTCCGGCGAGCGCCGCGCGAGCTCGGCGGCCCAGGCGAGCTCGCTCCACCGGAGCGGCGTCGCCAGGCGTGCGCCGTTGATGCCGAGCGTGTCGAGCACCACCCCGGCCCCGGCCTCCGGATCGCGCTCGACGACCAGCCCGCAGAGCTCGGCCCCGCCCGACGGCGCGACGCCGAGCTTCACCGCGCCCACGCTCGCCAGCCGCGTGTGCTGCAGCGCGCCGGGCGCCTCGCCCGCGGCCGCGCGGAGCACCTCGCTCGGGCCGCCCTCGATCGTCACCGCGACCTCGTCGGTCGGCGCGCTCGGGCGGAAGCACACGTCCCAGAGCAGCCGCGCGGAAGGCGCCGCCGAGGTGAGCGAGATCTCCGCGCGCACCGGCGCCGTCTGCGCGCCGAAGAGGATGCCCCCGAGCCCGAAGACGCCGTCGTCCGCCGGCGTGGAGCCGCCCGGAGACTTCGGGCGGGTCCGCCACTTGCCTTCGGCCGTGAGCCGCGCGCCGTTGTGGCGGTAGGCGGCATAGCCGAGGTGCACGAAGCCGAGCCCGCCGTCGCCGAAGCGCCGCTGCAGCGCGGCGCGGACCGCGCCGCTCCAGAAGTCCGCCGCGGCGTGCGAGTCGCCGAGCCAGGCGATGCGCACGTGATCCCGGCGGCGACCCTGCTCGAGCGCGCGGAGCGCCGCGAAGAAGTGGGCGTAAGCCCCGTCCTCGGGGCGCAGCAGATCCAGCTCGGGCGGGCGCGCCGGCGCGGCCTCCGCGGGGCTCGGCGCGGCTGTTTCCGGGGCGGGGGCCTCCGCGAGGTGCGGCGGGGGCGAAGGCGCGGGCGGCGCGGAGCCCACCTCGGGCGCGGGCGGCGCGACGTGCTCGCGCGTCGCGCTGCAGCCGAGCGCAGCGGCCGCGAGCGGCGCCGCGAGCAGCGCCGCGAGGGCGCGCCGCGACGCGGCGGAGAGGGGCCGCGCCGGCGCTCGCCGCCGCGGGGCGCGGCAGGGCGCCGCGCGGCGCTCCGGGATCTCCGCGCGGCCTGCGGGGCGGGCTGCGCCCCTCACGACAGCGGATCCTCGATGTCGGGCTCGGCGTCCGCGCTCACCTCGATCTCCTGGCGCTCGCGCCGCTCGCGGACGCGCTCCTGGACGGCGCCGACGAGCACGTCGACGTACGACTCGAAGGGCGGGCACGTGATCCCCGCGGCCGTGAGCACGAGATCCGCGTTCCGGGCGTCGTAGCGCACCGGGGTCATCAGCTGCTCGACGAACGCGCGCGGGCTGCGGACGAAGCGCTCGATCCCGGGCGTACGGAGCAGCGCCTTGGCGAGGTTCGACGGGATGTGACCGCGCGCGGCGCGGCGGCCGCTCGCCCGCGCGATGAGATCGAAGACCCGCCGCGCCGACAGCGGGTGCGGGTCGGCGATGTGGAGCGTGCGACCCGGCGCGAGGCGGTTCAGGCCGATCGCGTGGGACGCGCGGACGACGTGATCGATCGGGACGATGTTGAGCGGCACGTCGCCGCGGCCGGGCATCGGGATCGCCATGTCGGCCGGCGCTGCCATGATGAGCAGCACAAGGAGGTACAGGCCGTCGAGCCGGTCGATCTCCCCGGTCGTCGCGTCGCCCACCACCGTGGTCGGCCGGACGACCGCCGCCGGCACGTGGCGCATCGCCCGCCGCACGAGCACCTCCGCGCGCATCCGCGTCTCCTCCACGGGGTTGCGGAACGCCTGGCCGGCCTCGAGATCGTCCTCGTACACCATCCCCGTCCGGTCCCCCGCGACGAACGCGGTCGATTGATGGACGAGGCACTGGAGCGAGGTGCAGGCGCGGGCGAGCTCGATCACCTCGGCCGTCCCGACGACGTTCACGGCGTGGGCGGTGCTCCGGTCGGCCCCGGCGTGGCCCACGTGCGCGAGGTGATGGATCCGGTCGACCTCGCGGGCCAGCTGCCGGAACTCGGCGCCCGACAGCCCGAGATCCATCGCCGCGACGTCCCCCTCGAGCAGCACGAGGCGCTCGCGGTCCGCCGCCGGGAGCGCGTCCCGCTCCGCGCTGGCCTGCGCCGACGACTTCGCGATCACGACGGCAACGACGAGCGTGCGCGGCTCCGACGCGAGGATGTGCTGCAGCATCTTCCGCGCGATGAACTTGGGGAAGCCGGTGATGAGCACCACGCTGTCGTAGCCGGGGCGAGGCATCGGCTGGAGCTTACCGCAGCGGTGCGCCTGCTCCGCAGCTTTCCGCTGACGCCGCCTCGCACCAGCGCAGGGGTGATGGGGGCAGCTGCCACGCTGCGCGCGCCGTCCGGCCGGGGCGTGCACCCGCGGCTGCAGCCAAGGGCGTTCGCCATCCGCGACCGTGGCCCGGCGGTTCCTCGCTCGGTCGATGGGACGTGCCCGGGAGTCGCCTCCCCACGCACGAGCCGCCCGGCGAGGACCTCCCGTGCGTCGCCCGGCGCGCACGCTGTGATTTTGCAGGTTCGTGGTCGATCGCGGCGGGAAGGCGCTACCGTTCGGGTCGTGATCGCGCGATCGACCTCTGCCATGCGCCGCGGCGCTGCGGCGCTCCTGGCCACCGTCCTCGGCCTGAGCGCGGGCGCTCTGGGCTGCAAATCGCCTGGCGCGCCGTCCGACGCCGGCGCCGCGGCCCTGAGCCCCGTGCCCGCGCCGGCGGGGCTCATCGCCGAGGCGTTCCTCCCGACGCCGGACGCCACGTGGGCCAGGGCGCGCGCCCTCGTCGGCGGCTCGGCGGCGCTCCTCCCGAGCAGCGCCGGCGCCCTCGCGGCGTCGCTGCTCGGCCTGCCCATCACCGTCGCGTCCGAGATCGACGGCGGGGTGCCGGTGCTCGGCGCGGCCGTGGAGGCCGCGGATGGGGCGCGCCCGCGGGCCGCGCTCGGCATCCACGTGAAGGACGGGGGACGCTTCATCGACCAGCTCACGCGAGGCGAGGGGGCGCGCTTCCGCGCGAAGCCCGACGCGGCGACCGCCATCGCGCTGCTCGAGCCGCTCCAGGGGGCGAGCCCGGTGGCCCTCGGCGTCCTCGGCAACTACCTGCTCGTCGCGGAGACGCCGGGCGACCTGATCTCCCTGGGCCCCTACGTCGCGCGGACGATGCCGCAGGCGCAGGTGCCGAAGGAGGATCTCGCGGTCGAGATCCCGAGGGCCGCGCTCGAGGGCCCGGTGCTCAAGGCGGCGCGGAGCGCCTGGGACAAGGCGCGCGGCCCCGACGGCGCGCCGCGCGCCACCGCGGTGCCGCTCGGCCCGATGATCGAGAGCGCGCTCGCGATGCTCGGCGATCTCGAGCGAGCGCGCCTCACGCTGGTGCTGGACGAGAACGCGCACCTGCGCGTCTCCGGAACGCCGAAGGCAGGGGGCGGCCCGGCGTCGAAGGCGTCGGCCGAGCTCGCCGTCGGCGACGTGAAGCCGCTGCTCAATCTGCCCGCCGACTCGCTCGTCGGGATCCTCGTCCGCGATCGGGCCGCGACGCGCGCCGAGGACGTGCCCAGGCTCGTCGACGCCCTCGCTGGGCTCGTCGAGGGCGACCTCCCGGCCGCGGAGCGGGAGCGGGTCGGCGCCGCGATCCGCGCGGCGTCGGACGCGCGCGGCGACTGGTTCGCCGGCGGGCTCCGCTTCGACGGCGCGGGTCCCACGGCGTTCGTGCGCGCCGCCGTGGGCGACCGGGCCAAGCTCGAGGCCTCCATCCAGGATCTCCTCGGGAGCGCGGAGATCCCGCCGATCAAGGCCGCGCTGCAGCGCGAGGGGCTCCGGGTCTCCGCGGGCAAGGCGGCGCTCCCGCTGCTCGACGGCGACGTGCGGCGGGTGCGGTTCGAGCGGACCGCCGGAGCGAGCGCGCCCACCGGCGCGGGAGGGGCGCAGGCGCGCAAGGGGCCGCAGGGCGGAAAGGGCGGGCCCGCCGCGCAGGGAGCGTCGCTGCCGCCGTCGTCGATCGAGCTGCTCTACCTGGTCCGCGACGACGGCCTCTTCGCGTCCGTCGGCAACGATCCGGGCGCGGGGCTCCGCAGCGTGGTCGGCGCGCTCCAGGGAGAGCGCCTCGGCGAGATCCCGTCCATGAAGACCGCGCTGGCGCCGCTCGGCTCGGACATCGCGTTCGCGCTGGTGGTCGAGCCGCTGCGGCTCGTCGCGAGCCGCCTTGGCCAGCCGGGCGCGGGCGACACCGCGCCCGTGGTGATCGCGGCCGGCGCCGCGCCCGAGAGCGCCGGCTCACCCGCCGCGTTCTGGGCGCGCGCCGACGTCGCCGCCGCGGCCATCCGGGAGCTCGCCCGGCTCGGAGGCGCCTTTTGACGAGCGCGGCACGCGCGCGAGCGCTCGTCCTCGGCGGGATCCATGCGTTCCTGCTCGCGCTCCCCGCGGGGTGCGCGACCAAGGGGGGCGCGGACTGGGTCCACGACGGCTCGAGCGAGCCGCAGATCGCGCGCGGAGGCGGCGGCTGGCTCCACGAGCCCTCCCCGGACGACCGCGATCGCGACCGGCGCGCCAGCGCCGCTGTCGGCGGCGCGCCCGGCGAGGCGCAGACCGAGCTGGGCGGCGCCGCGGGCGCGGCCTCGGCGCAGGACGACCCCGTGATCCTCGTGCGCGAGCACGGCCGGCCCGCGCGCGCGACGCCGGCGCCGCAAGCGGCGCCGGGGCTCGCGCCCGGGATGTTCCGGAACACCTACTACGACTTCCCGAGCGAGGGCGGAGGGCCGAAGGATGCGGTCCTCTACGACGCTGCCTGCGGGACGCTCGCGAGCGTCCCGCGCGCGTTCCACGACCAGGTCTGCGTCCAGGGCAGCGGCCGGCTCGCTTCGGGTGACACGGTAAGCTTTGCGCGACGCGGCTGCGCGTGCGCCGATGTCTGCCCGCGCACCGGCCAGCAGGTCTGCTTCGAGCGGCTCGATCCGCGGCGGTTCCCGTATGGCCGCGGCGCGACCGGGCGCCCGATCACGCCGCTGCGCACGGTCGCGGTCGACTCGAGCGTCATTCCGCTCGGCACGCCCCTCTTCGTGCCCGAGCTCGTCGGGCTGCCGCTCCCGGGCGGGGGCCGACACGACGGGTGCTTCGTCGCCGAGGATCGCGGCATCAAGGTCGTCGGGCGGCAGATCGACGTCTTCACGGGCGATCCTGCGGTCACCGCGCGCCTCAACGCGCTCTTCCCGTCGAACCGCGGCGTGCGCCCCGTGCTCGACGACGCGCGCTGTCGCGCGATCTTCGCCGCGCGGGGGGCCTCCTGAGCGCGGTCTCCCGCGGCGCCGGCGGGGGCGCCCGCGGAGGGAGCGCGAGGGACCGTAAGGCCGGCCGCCCTCCCGCGTGAAATCCGGAACCTGGCGCGGGCGGGGAGGTGATACGATTTCCCGCCTTCCGGTGGCCGAATGACTTCACGTGGCGTCCTCCCCGAGTCCGTCATCCCTCCGCCCTCGGAAGTCACGGACGCGCCGGACGAGAAGCAGCGGGCGCGCGCCCGCCTCGGGATGACCGTCAAGAACAAGTGGCGGATCGACTCGCTCCTCGGCGTGGGCGGCATGGCCTCCGTGTACGCCGCCACCCACCACCGGAACGGCTCGCGCGCCGCGCTGAAGATCCTGCACGCCGAGTTCGCGCGCGACGTCGGCATCCGCGAGCGGTTCCTGCGCGAGGGCTACGTCGCCAACAAGATCGATCACCCCGGCCGGGTCGCGATCCTCGACGACGACATCACCGAGCAGGACGAGCCGTTCCTCGTGATGGAGCTGCTCGACGGGGAGACCGTCCAGCAGCTCTGGAAGCGCAGGAGCCGGAAGCTCCCTGTCGCCGAGGCGCTCTGGATCGCAGGGGAGGTGCTCCACACGCTCGAGAGCTTCCACGCGGAGGGCATCGTCCACCGCGACCTGAAGCCCGCGAACATCTTCATCACGAAGGACAACGTGGTGAAGCTGCTCGACTTCGGCGTGGCGAGGATGCGCGGCGCGCCCGGCGACAAGACCAAGGCGGGCACGGCGCTCGGGACCCCCTCGTTCATGGCGCCCGAGCAGGCGATGGGGCTGACCGAGGGGGTCGACGGGCGGGCGGATCTCTTCTCGATCGGCGCGACCCTGTACGCCGTGCTCAGCGGGCAGCGCCTCCACCAGGGGCGCTCGGACAACGAGGCGTTCATCCTCGCGGCGACGACGCCGGCGCCGTCGCTCGCGCGGATCGCGCCCGAGCTGCCCGCCTCGGTCATCGGCCTCGTCGACAAGGCGCTCGCCTGGGACAAGCGCAACCGCTTCGAGTCGGCCGCGCAGATGCGCCAGGAGGTGCTGCGCGTCCTCGAGGAGGCCGGCGCGTCCGTGCCCCGCCGCTCCTCGCCGACGAGCACGAGGCGCCCCCCGCCGGACGACTCGCCCACGGCCGTCGGGATGCGGGCGGCGGAGGAGCCCGCGCCTCACGACGAGCCGGGCGAGGCGGAGCCGGACGACCCCGCGGTCACGCGGCTCACCGAGGTGTTCCGCCGCATGGAGCGGCTGCTCCCGGCGGTGCGTCACTACGGCTGGACCCACCCGGACGCGGACAACAAGCTCCGCGCGACCTTCCAGGCGATCGTGGAGGCGCTGCGCGCGGACGGGGGCCTCGTCCACTGGACGCTGACGCCGTACGCCTTCGAGCATCGCCGGCGGACGGTGTGGGAGCCGTCGCACCCGCTCGACCTCGTCCCGTACAACCTCTTCGCGGCCGGCGTGCGGCGCGTCCAGCTGCTCCCTGGCATCACGGAGGACGAGCTGCGCGCCCTCTGCGAGGTGCTGCTGCTCGATCCGCTGCGCGACCTCGCCCCCGAGGACGACGTCGCGGCCGCCCTGTGGGAGCGCCGCCTCGAGCACGTGCGCTACGACGTGGTGAGCGTCTTCGTGGAGGGGGACGCGGCCGATCGCGAGCAGTTCTGGCACGAGGCCGACGACCTCGAGGGCATGGCCCGGCGCGCCGCCGAGGAGAGGGCGAACCGCGCCGAGGCCGCAGCGATGGTCATCGACACCGACGCCGCAGCGCTGCGGGCCGCGCGCCGCGCCGCGAGCGCGCTCGCGCTCGACCCGGTCGCGCAGCGCGCGCTCGGCACGCAGCTGGTCATGAGCCCGGACCGCTGGAGCGAGCGCTTCGTCGAGGTCGTGGCCGACGCCTTCCTGAACGCCAGGCGGTACAAGGACGTCGAGCTCGTGACCGAGCCGATGGCCGCCTCGGCGCGCGATCTCATCCTCGCGCGCCGCTTCGAGGTGCTCTTCGGGATGCACGACGCCATCGAGAAGGCCCTCGACGCGCTCGCGCCCAGGCAGCAGGGGGGCGCGCTCGCGACGGAGCTCGCCCGGGGGATGTTCCCGCCCGACACGATGCGGCTGCTCCTCCGCGAGGCGACGCGCGTCGTCATGACGGCCGCCCCCGGCGGCGCGGCGCAGCCCGCCCCCGTGGACCTCGATCTGGTCGCGCAGCGGCTCGCGCCCATCCTGCACAAGCTCGGCAGCGAGACCCTGCCCGTCGCGATGGAGGTCGTGGGGCACACCGGCCACGAGGCGCTGCGCCGCGCGCTGCTCGTCCACGTCGAGCGCACGCTGCCCGGGCACGAGGAGGGGGTCGTGGACGCGCTCATGACGCTGGATCTCGACGTGGCCCGCCCGATCCTCAAGATGTTCGCCGCGTCGCGGACGCAGGGCGCCCTGGGCGCGCTGAAGCGGCTCTCCGGGTGCGCGAACGCGGCGCTCCGCTGCGAGGCGATCGCGCACCTCGCGACGAGCCCCGAGCAGATCCGGGACGAGCTGCTCTCGCTCGCCGAGTCGGCGCCGCCGGACGTGCGCGTCGCGGCGCTCCGCACGCTGGCGCACCACCAGGTCCGCGCGGCCGGCCCGCTGCTCGTCCGCCGCGTGCAGGACAGCTCGTTCCACCAGCTCACGCTCGACGAGCGGCGCGAGTTCCTCGGCGCGCTCTACACGCTCAACCCGGCGCGCGGCGAGTCGGTCGCCGTCGAGCTGCTCCAGCGGCACGGCCTCCTCGCCGACGACGCGGCCGAGCAGACCCGCTGCCTCTCGGCGGAGCTGCTCGGCCGCGAGGCGCGCTCGCAGGAGGCGCTCGACGCCGCGCTCGCGGCCACGAAGCGGCGGCCCTGGAACAGCCAGGCGCTGCGCGACGCCGCGGGCGCCGCCGCCGAGGCCATCGCCGCGCGCCTCGGCAAGCGGATCTCGACCGCCGGGGAGGTCCCGTGACGGCGCCCCAGGTCGACGTCATCAGCCAGAACGTGTCGGAGAACATCCGCCGCGAGCAGGCGCGCGATCTCGCCGCCAGCGTCGTGCAGGCCCTCTTCCGGCTGGTGAAGCTCTCGACGCTGCACGCGATCGACAACCAGGCCATGGTGCGGCAGGTCGAGGAGACGGTCTCGCTCGTCCAGGACTTCGGCCAGCGCTCCGGTCACAACGTCTCGATCCTGTTCACCCGCGGCTCGGTGTTCGTCTCCGGGCAGCTCCTCAAGGCGAACCGCGCCGTCTACGAGGGCGCGCTCGAGCTCGGCGACGTCCTGAGCCGCTGCGGCTACTCCGAGATCGGCGTCGCCAAGGACGTCCGCGCGAGCGATCTCTACGCCCTCGCCTCCGCGCTCGCCGAGGCCCTCCGCAGCAGCAGGCCGGCGCTCGCCGACCGCCCGGCGCCGCGCATCCGCCTGCGCGCCGTGGACGAGGCCGTGCTCCGCCGCGAGGTGGCGATCGATCGCGAGGGCGACGAGACCTCCGCGATCGTGCGCACCTACGCGACGGCGATCGTGATCATCCGCCGGTTCTACGACGACCTGCGGCACGGTCGGTACACGCTGCGGCAGGGCGTCAAGCGCATCACGCAGCGCCTCGTCGACCTCTCCGCGAACGAGACGCCGGCCTTCCTGGGCGTCACTGCGCTGCGCAACCAGAACTACGACGACGCCGGGCGCGCCGTGAACACCGCGATCCTGAGCCTCGCGATGGCGCGGCAGATCACGAGCGACGTCGTCCTTCTCCAGCGGCTCTCGATGGCGGCGCTGCTCTTCGACATCGCCCGGCCGCGCCTCACAGGCGCCGCGACGAGCGGCTCGGGCGGGCTCGTCCCGCAGCTGAGCGAGCAGCAGGAGGCGGACGTCCCGGCGGGCACGGCGGTCGTGCTGACCGCGCTCGGCCTCGTCAACGAGCCCAGCGTGATGCGCACCGTCGTGGCCTACGAGGCGCACTGGGTGCGCCGCCAGCCGGCGCTCGGCCCGGTCTACCGCGGCCTCCGCCAGCCGACGCTCCAGGCGCGGATCCTCGCGACCGCCCGCGCCTTCAACGACCTCCTGACGGCGGCCCCGGGCGAGGCGCCGCTCTCCGCCGACGAGGCCATCGCCAAGCTCGAGCAGGAGGCGGCCGATCCGTCGGACCGCGCGGTGCTGCGGCTGCTCGTGGGCGCGCTCGGCATCTTTCCGACCGGCACGCTCGTGGAGCTCTCGACCGGGGAGGTCGCGCTCGTCGTGCAGACGCCGGCGCACCCGGCCCGGTACTCCCAGCCGCGCGTCCGGCTGGTCCTCGACGCCGCCGGCGGCCCCATCCCGCGCGCGCTCGAGGTCGATCTCGCCGAGCGGCCTCGCCAGGGCGAGCCGCCGCGGCACATCCGCCGGATCGTCGCGACGAGCGACGACCCCGCCGCCGCGTCGATGCGCGCCCACGCGGCGATCCAGGAGGCGCCGCAGGTGTCGCTCCGCTCGCCGGTGCTCGCGGCGGAGTCGCCGCCGATCCGCAACGCGCCGGCGTCGCCGCTCGGCAACCTGCGCATGCCGCCGCAGCAGCAGCAGATCACGCGGCCCTCGTCGCCCACGCTGCCCATGACCAACGCGCCGGCGAGCCGGAAGACGCAGCCGCGGGCCAGCGACGCCGCCCGCGGGCCCGCCTCGCCGCCCGAGGCCACGTTCGGGGGGCTGCCCGACGACGGCGCGGACGCCAGGATGCTCGCGGATCTGCCGCCTGCGCCGTCCGGCAGGCAGTCTCCGCCCTTGCGGTCAGGGCGCACGACGGCGCGCTGGCCCGATCCACCGCATCTGGAGCCCGCCGCGGTGGCGGCCCCAACCTCGCCCGCCCCGGGCGCTCATGGAGAGGAGTCGTGGTCGGTGCAGACAGACAGCGATCCGGACGAGGTCCCCGAGGAGAGCGCGCGGCCGCCGTCGGTGCGCGCCCGCGGCTGGGGAGATCCGCCGCAGCGGCGCGAGCGCAACCCCGTGTCCGATCTGCCTCCGTCGGCGATGGCCGGTCCGATCGCCGTGCTGTCGTTGCCGGGCGACCCGCCGACCGCGGAGGGCACGCTCGCGCGCACGCCGCTCGTCCACCTGCTCGTGTACATGCTCGACCGGCGCCTCACCGGCACGACGTGCTTCATCGACCCCGACGGCGTCCGCCACGGCATCTTCTTCAGCGACGGCGTGCCCGCCAAGATCTGGACGGGGACGATCATCGCCCCGCTCGATCGGGTGATCCTCGATCTCGGCCTCCTCGACGAGGCGACGCTCCGGGAGACGCTCCGGGACATCACCAAGCGACGGGTGCTGCATGGCCGGCTGCTCGTCTCCCGGGGCCTGCTCGACAGGGAGACGGTGTTCGGCGTGCTACGCGAGCAGCTCGCGCGCAAGCTGGTCGCGCTCTACGATCTCCCGCCCGCGACGCGTTACGCCTACTACGACGCCCAGAACCTGCTGTCGTCCTACGGCGGTCCGGAGCTCATCGGGTGCGAGCCCCTCGCGGTGATCATGGCGGGCGTGCGGCTCCACGCCGACGATCCGCTGATCGACACGACCCTGGACCGGATCCAGAACCGGCAGCTCGGGCTCCACGTCGAGGCCGAGTTGAAGCGGTTCCAGCTCCATCGCGACGAGGCGGCCATCGTGGATCTCCTGCGGATGCGGCGCATGACGCTGGCCGAGCTGCTCGGCGCCGGCGTCGCGCAGGAGCGCGTCGTGCGGCTGATGATCTATGCGCTCGCGATCACGCGGCACCTCGATCTCGGCGCGACGGGCCGGCGCCCCGTCGGGGTCGGCGGTCCCGCCGGGCCCGGCCGGGAGCGGGCCGCTGGCGCTTCCCCGGCCGAGGCGGGGCCAGCGCCCCAGCGCGAGCCCTCCGGCGCGGCGGCGCGCTCGCCGCGCCCCACCGCGGGCTCGACGATGCCCGGTCCACGCCCGGCGCGCGGCGAGGCCGAAGGCCGCGCAGCGCACCGGCGGCCCGACGACGTCGCCGCGCCGTCCAGCAGGCGCGCTGGGGTCCCGGTCGCCCCGCGCCGCTCCACGGCGCCACCCCCGGCCGCGGCGCCGGAGCCGGCATCGTGGAGCGGCGCGCCGGCCCCGAGCCCGGTGGCGCCCTTCGACACGCGCGCGTTCGGCGGCGATCCGGGCGGCGGTTACCGCGGCGTGGATCCCAAGGCGCTGAGGCCGCCTCCCGCGCCGACCTTCGCCGGCGCCCGCGTTCCGCCGCCGCCCCAGCAGGCGCCCACCGTCAAGATGGCGGCGGTCGGCCTGGAGGGCAGCAGGGCCGCGCGAGGGGCGGGGCGCGCCGAGGCGCCGCCGCCTGTGCCGCCGGCGCGCGCCGCGGAGCCGGCGAAGCCGCAGGGACCGGCGGCGCTCGCGCCCGATCTCCCGCCGCTGCCTCGCGCCGCGCCGAACCCCGAGCTCGCCGCGCGCCGCGCGGAGATCGAGGCGCGCGCCGCGTCGATCGACGGCGAGAGCTTCTTCGAGATGCTCGGCGTCGCGGAGGACGCCCCTCCGGAGCGCGTGCAGAGCGCCTATTTCGCGCTCGCCAAGCGGTGGCACCCCGACCGGACGCCCGCGGAGCTCCAGGACGTCAAGCCGCTCGTCGCGCGCGTGTTCGCCCGCATCAGCGAGGCCTACCAGACGCTGAGCGATCCGAAGCGGCGCGCCGAGTACCAGAGCGCGCCGAAGGAAGCCCCGCCCCCCGCCGAGGACGAGCAGCGGATCGCCCGCGCCGTCGACGCCGCGCTCGAGTTCCAGAAGGCCGAGATCCTGCTCAAGAAGAACGACCTCGCGGGCGCCGAGGCCCGCGCGCGGCGCGCGCTGAACGCCGACCCGGAGCAGCCCGAGTACATGACGTTGCTCGTCTGGATCCAGGCGCAGCGGCGCGGCGATCCGCCCGTGCTCGCGGAGGGGGCCACGAGCGCGCACTACGACGATCTGATCCAGACGCTGGATGCCGTCCTGGAGAAGGAGCCTCGCTACGAGCGGGCGCTCTTCTACCGCGGCATGCTCCTCAAGCGCTCGGGGAGGATCGACAAGGCGATCGGCGATTTCCGCCTGGCGGCAGAGCTCAACCCGAAGAACCTCGACGCCATCCGCGAGGTCCGCTTGCAGGAGATGCGGAGCCGCACGACGAGCGATCCGACGCCCGCGGGCGGCCTCCTCGGCAAGTTCTGGAAGCGCTGACGCGCGTCAGCGAGCTGCCGCGCGCACCGCGCCGAGCGACCGCAGCGCGCGGCAGACCGTCTCGTCGCGGCAGGGCCCTATCCGCCCTGCGTGCGCCGGCCAGGGCACGTCGCGCACGCGGTGCAGATCGCGCACGTCGGGGCCTCGCCACGGGCCGAGCGCCCGGTGCACGCGCGCCTCTCGCTCGCTCGTCGCCGGCAGCGACAGCTGCACCTGCGGCACGATGCCCACCTTCTGCACCGGCGCGCCGTCGGGGAGCGCGTAGAGGAGCGTCGTGAGCCGCAGCACGCCGACGTGGGCGTCGTCGTCGAGGTATTCCTGAGCGCACCCCTTGCCGTACGTCCGATCGCCGATGATCACGCCGCGGCGGTAGCTGGCGATCGCGCCGGCGATCATCTCCGCCGCGCTCGCGGAGTCGCCGTCGACGAGCACCGCGAGCGGCCCGCTCCACCCGCGCTCCTCCGGGACGTCGGGCGAGCGCTCCACCTCGACGCCGCCGTCGCGGCGCCGCATCGGGAACAGCGGTACGCCCGGCAGGAACAGTCCTAGCGCGGCGATCGCGCCGTCGGTCGAGCCGCCGCCGTTCGCGCGCACGTCCAGCATCACGCCCCGCGTGTCGCCCTCCGCGCGCGCGCGGAGGAGCGCCGCCGCGACCCGATCCCCGAGGTCGTCGGGCACGTCGGGGATGGCGATCACCGCGATCTTGCCGTCCCCGTAGCGCACCAGATCGAGCGGCAGCTCCGAGGGCGCCGCCTCGGCCGGCTGCGGTCCGACCGGGTGCGGCGCCACGATCACCTCGAGGGGCGCCGCGACCCCGCGCCGCAGCAGCGCCACGCGAGCGGTCGTCCCGGGGGGCACGTCGGACAGCACGGCGAGCTGCTCGGCCTGCTCGACGCTCATGCCGGAGATCGGCAGATCCTGGATCCGGATCACCACGTCCCCGTCCTCGAGCGGCGCGAGCGCGCCGCGGTCGATGCGCACCCCGATCGCGGTGCGCGTCATCTCTTGCCAGAGCCGGGCCGGCGGGTGCGCCTCGAGGTCGAGATCGTAGATGGAGACCTCCTCCGCGAGCGGCGCCCAGGCGCCGTGCGCGTCCAGCTGAGGCACATAGGCGCGCACCGCGGCGGCGATCACCGTGCGCGCCCAGCCGTCCTCGCTCATCGAGGGCGCAGCCCGCTCGCGCACGGCGTCGGCGTACCGGGCGAGCGGCTCCCCGACATGCGCGCGCAGCCCGCCGACCTCCCGGCCGAGCTTGCGCGCGAGGTCCCGGGCGCTGCGCGTCACCTCGCCGTCCTCGAACGGCGCCGACGACACCAGCTCCCACGCCGCGGCGTGGGTCGCGGGCGGGCTGGCCAGGCCGCGCCGGTAGCCGTCATCGAAGAGCCCCTCGAGCTCGCGCGACCACCGGGCGAGCTCCTGCCCGACGCGCAGCGCCGCCGCGCACGGCCCGCTGCCCACGGGCGCCTGCAGCTCGTCCAGGAGCGCGACGGCTTCCCGCCGCAGCGAGGCGCCCACGGGCGTGTCGGGGGCGACCGACCACAGCCCGTGCGGGTCCAGCCAGTCGGAGGTCGCTTCGGCAAACTTTGCGGGATCGACGCGGAGCGGCGGAGCGGCCAGCGTGGTGCGGGCCTGGGCCACGATGGCGCGGGCCTGCTCGCAGCCGAGCGACGTCGGCGCCCCGGTCGGCACCGCGATGCCGCGGTCGAGGGCGTTCGGGTCGCAGCCGACGCCGTCGATCTCCTCGTCGTCCGGCGCGACGGTGTGGAGCAAGGGCCGCGCGATCCCGCGCCGCGCCCTCGCGAGGGGGATCTCCGCCTCGCGCGAGAGCAAGGCGAGCGTCGCCAGGCTTGCGGCGATGCACGCGACGGAGCCCGCGACGCGCGTCCTCACTGCTCCCCGGATATCACGATGCGGCGCGCGGGGGCAGGGGCGACCGCGGCGGCGTCCGCGCGGAGAGCGAGCGCGCGCGCCGCGCGGGCGGCGCCGTCGCCCGCGGCCTGGGGCCTCGGCGCGCACGTCGTCCGCCTCGTTCGCCGCTCGTGCGCTGTGGATCTGGGCTCAGCGCTGCGCATTCGTGCTCCTCCGCTTTCCCGCAAAGCTTTCGCTTCGGTCGAGGGATCCGAACACGTTGCGCATTCCAGCGCAAAAAAAGGCGATTTCCTAGGGGTTATCCCGGCATCCCGCCTGCATCTGCGCCAGTGCCGCCCGCCGGCTCGTAGGGGCTCGCCAACCAGCCCTGCTTGATCGGCGCGCGCGGTGGGAGAAGAGCGGAGAGATCATGAGCGCCACCTGGGATCGTGCGGCATTCTCGGCTTATCGTACAGAGCTCGCGAACTACGCCACCCTGAGCCCGGACGCCGAGCGGGAGCTCGCGCTCCGCTGGCGAGCAGGTGACCGGGACGCCGGCCGGCGCCTCATCGAGGCGTGCCTGCCGTTCGTGATGACGATCGCTCTCGAGTACCGCCGCTGGGGGCTGCCGATGGAGGACATCGTGCAGGAGGGGAACATCGGCCTCCTGAAGGCCGCCGAGCGCTTCGATCCGGACCGTGGCTGCCGCCTGGCGACCTACGCGGCCTACTGGATCCGGGCGGAGATCCGCGAGCACGTGGCGCGGGGGTACCGGATCGTGCGCCTCGGGTCGTCGAAGAGCGAGCGGCGCGCGCTGCGCATCTACCGCAAGACGCACGAGAAGGACCCGGCGGTGCTCGCGGAGCTGAGCGGCCTGTCGGAGGAGCGGGCGGCCGAGCTGCTGCCGCTGCTCATGGCGCGCGACGTCAGCCTGGAGCGCTCTCCGACCGAGGACGGCGTGGCTCCGGTGGAGCGGCTCGCGTCGGGCGCGCACACGCCGGAGGACGAGGCCTGCGACGCCGACGAGCGCGCGCAGCTCTCGCGCGCGCTGCTCCAGGTCGTGAACGAGCTGTCGCCCCGCGAGCGCTCCATCATGAACCAGCGCTGGCTGACGGACAGCCCCGTGACGCTCGAGCAGCTCGGCGCCGACTTCGGCGTCAGCAAGGAGCGCGTGCGGCAGATCGAGGAGCGCGCCAAGAAGCGGATGCGCGCGCGCCTCGAGGAGATCACCCGCGAGCCGATGGCAAAGAGCGCCTAGGCGCGGGGCTCTCCCGCTTCGGATACGGGCCCATCTCGACGTTTTCGGTGCTCAGCGCACCGGAGTGCGCCTCCGCGCCGAAAACGCCGATCTGGGCCCGTCTCCTGTGCGGGAGAGCCCCGCGCCGACGCTGCGGTGCGTGCGGTGGGGGAGAGCGCCGCGGTGGTGCTGCGCTGCGGTGCGTGCGGAGGGGGAGAGCGCTGCGGCGGTGCTGCTGGGGACGGCGCGCTGTCGCCCGGCGTCGGTGGCGACGGGCGGCGATCGGGGCGCGCTGCGCGCCTGGCGAGGCGTCGCGCTAGATCTCGATGACCGTGCCTTCGCGCGCGGCGATGGTGTTCGGGAAGAGCTCGCGGGCGCGCATCTCCTTCTCGCGCACCATCGCGTCGGTCTGGTTGGGATCGTGGTGGTGCAGGACGAGCTGCTTGGCGCCCGCCGCCTTCGCGAGCTCGCAGCCCGCGACGAACGTGGCGTGACCCCAGCCCGTCTTCGGACCGCCGCCGACCTCGCCCGCGTACTCTTCGGGCGTGTACATGGCGTCGAAGATCAGCACGTCGGCGCCCATCGCGAGCTTCTTCAGCTTCGGATCCACGATCGCGTAGTGCTCGGAGTCGGTGATGTACACGACCACCTTGCCCTCGTGCTCGACGCGGTACGCGTACACGCCGTTCGGGTGGTTGCCGCGCGCGTTGGTCACACGCACATCGTCGTTCGGGCCGATCGTGACCACCTCGCCCTCGTAGAGGTCGCGGAAGGTCATCGCCGCGCCCATCTCCGTGAGGTGCACCGGGAAGCTCGGGTAGTCCATCTGCCCGGCCAGCGTCTCCTCGAGCGTCCGGGAGACGTTGAGGCCACCGTAGAGATGGATCTTGTTCCCGCGCACGAACGCGGGCGTGAAGAACGGAAAGCCCTGGATGTGATCCCAGTGCACATGACTGAAGAACATCCAGGCTTCGAAGGGCATCTCCTTGACCAGCTCCTGGCCGAGGAGACGGAGCCCCGTCCCGCCATCGAGGATGACCAGCGTTTCGCCGGCACGAATCTCATAGCAGCTCGTGTTGCCGCCTACTTCGACCGTGCCTGCACCGGGCGTGGGGATGCTTCCGCGAACCCCCCACATCTTGATCCGCATCCTGCCTCGCTCGCTGAACCCCGCCCGTTTCAAGGTAGAGCTATTAGATTCCGAGCGCGGGCAGCGTCAAGCCGCCTGGTGCACCGGGAGCAAGGAAGGTCGCAGACGTGGAGACCTGGCCGGGGGAGCAGGGCCAAGGCGCCAATGTAGTCAGGGGATAGGTTGCGGGCCCGGCGGCCGGCGCGGCCTGCCGCTGGGGGGCGGGAGCGCGCGGCGGCGGGGCCGGAGGCGGTGGCGGCGGGGCGGGGGGCGCAGGTGGCGGGGCAGAGGCGCGGGCGGCGGGGCGGGGGGCGCAGGTGGCGGCCCAGGTCGGCCTGCGGGCGGCGCAGGCATCGGGGCGGCGCGGCCCGCGGGCGGCGGCGGGAGCGGGAGGGCAGGACGATCGCGCGCAGCGGGCACGCGAAGGCCGCGGCCGATGGGCTATGGTCGGGCGCATGCCGCTCCACGCGGACGCCATCGTCGTCCTCGGCTGCAGGGTGTTTCCCTCCGGGCGCCCGGCGGCCCCCGGTGCGCGCCGCGCGGCGCGCGCCGCGGAGGCCTACCGCGCCGGGGTCGCGCCGTGGGTGATCGCCAGCGGCGGGCGCCGCTGGGGCGCGCAGGTCGAGGCGCGCGTGCTCGCCGCCGAGCTGCGGCGCGCCGGCGTGCCGGCGCACGCGATCCTGCAGGATCTCTGGTCGCTGACGACGCACGAGAACGCGATCTTCAGCGCGGCCCTCCTGCGCCGCGTGGGCGCGCGGCGCGCGGCCATCGTCACCTGCTCCTGGCACATGGCCAGGGCTCTCCAGAACTTCCACGACGTCGGGATCGACGCTTGCGGGCTGCCGGCGTCGCGCGTGGGCGAGCCGGCGGTTGCGCGCGCATGGCAGCGCGGTCACGAGGTGATCTCGATGTGGCTCGACGCGCGCGCGATGCGCCGCAAGCGGATCCTCAGCGAGAGCGCCGCCTGGCTGCTCGACACCGCTCGTCAGGGTGAACCGTGATCATGCCGAGAAGGCGCTCCTCTCCGCTCCTCGTCCTCGCGCTGCTCTTCTCCCTCTCCGCCTGCACCGGGCAGCCGGCGCCGGGCACTGCGCCCGACGCCGGGATCTCCGCGGCGGCGCCGGCCGCCAGCGCCGGGGCGGCGGGGCGGCTCGATGCCCTCCTCGCGGCCGAGCAGCGCCGCGCCGCCCTGGAGGTGAGCCCCGCGGACCAGCAGAGCCGCGACGTCGGCGTGCGGCGCGCCGCCGCGCGGGCCCTCGCGCGCATCGGCGGAGACGCGGCGTGGCCTGGGCTCGCGCGGGCGCTCGCCGACGAGGACGACGAGGTGGTCGCGTGGGCCGCCTACGGCCTCGGGTTCTCGTGCAAGGAGCGCGAGGCCGAGGCGGTCTCGGCGCTCGTCGCGCGCGCCCTCGCCCGCGACGCCCGCCCGGGCCCCGCGGGCGCGGCGAGCGCCGCTGCGTCCGCGGCGAGCGCCGCTGCGTCCGCGGCGGCGCCGAGCGGAGGCGCCGCTGCGGGTGCGCCGCCGCTCGACGCGGGCGGCGCGCTCGCCCGCGCCATCGGGCGGTGCGGCGCGGAGGCGTCGGAGCCGACGCTGGTCGCGTGGCTCGACGGCCCGCGCGAGCGCGCGATCCACGCGGCGTACGCGCTCGGCGATCTCGCCGCGATCAAGCTCAAGCTGCGCGAGGAGACGCTCGTCGCGCTGCTCAACCTCGCCTCGGGGAGCGCGGCGAGCCCGCCGGTCCCCGAGGCGCTCTACCCGATCGGGCGCCTCGAGCACGTCCCGCTCACGGTCATCCCCCGCATCCGCGACGTCGCGACCGCGCGGCTCGCAGAGGCCTCCGACGCGCGGCTCTTCGCGGTGCGCGCGCTCGGCCGGGCAGGGGAGGCGGCCGCCTCCGAGCTCGCGCGCGTCCTCTCCGCGAAGGGCGTGTTCACCGCGAGCGAGCGCGCCGAGGCCGCGCGCGCCCTCAAGCGGCTCGGCCTGCCCGGCCAGCGCGCCCTCGCCGACGCGGTCGCGGCGCTCGCCCCGAGCGCGGACCCGATCGCGCTCACGGGCCTCGTGAGCGAGGACTTCGGCGTGCTGCTCACCGCGCTCGAGGCGCTCGGATCTGCGGGCCCCGCGCGCAAGGCGCTCCGCGATCTCGCCGCCCTGCCGCCGCCGCCGAGCGCGCCCGCGGCGATCCTCCGCCGCGTCGCGTGGCTCCGCTGCGGCGCGGCCCGGCTCCTCGCGGGCGGGGACTACCGCGATCCGCTGCTGCTCGGCTGTGACGTCACGGCGCCGGCGGAGCCGGGGAGCAAGCCGGACGCAGGCGCGCCGGTGCGCGGCCCGATCGGCGCCCGGGCGGTCGTCGAGGTGATCGGCCGCGACGCCATCACGGGCGCGCGGCTCGCCGCGTTCCGCGCGTACGCCGCGTCGGGCGATCTGCGCGCGCGGGAGGCCGCGATCGAGCTCATCGCCGCGCACGAGGAGATCGCCGGCGCGCCCGACCTGCTCGCGAAGGCGCTCGCCGCCGAGGAGCCGGGCCTCGTCGCCGCCGCGGCGGAGGTCATCGCGCGGCAGCCCCAGCGCGCGTCCGAGGCGCCGGGGAAGCGGAAGCGCAGGAAGCGGAGCGACGGGAAGGACGCGCTCGCGGCGGTCACGTCGCCGGCGATCGAGGCCGCACTGCTCGCGCTCCTCGACCGCCCAGGCGCGCGCGACGATCCGGAGCTGATCGGCGCGGTCGTCGACGCGGTGGGGGCGCTGGCGCTCAAGCCGGCGGAGGCTCGCCTGGAGCAGCTCTGCCGATCGAGCCACCCCACGACGCGGGCGCGCGCCGGAACGGCGCTCGGCGTGCTCAGGGGCCGCAAGATCGCGTGCGACGCCGGTCTGCCGGGGGACGCGGGCGCGGCGGGGCGGCCGGCCGTCGCGCCGCCGGTCGGCGAGGTGCCGGCCGAGGCCTCCGCGCTCGTGCGCGCGCCGGCGGTGCTGATCTTCGACACGGACGCCGGCGAGCTCACGATGACGCTCGACCCTGCGCTCGCGCCGGTCGCGGTGACCCGCTTCGTCGATCTCGCGCGCTCCGGCTATTACGACGGCAAGATCGTCCATCGCGTGGTGCCCGGCTTCGTCACCCAGTTCGGCGCGCCGTTCGGCGACGGCGCCGGAGGTCCACCCGGCAGGCCGGCGCTGCGCTGCGAGACGTCGCCGGTCGCGTTCGAGCCGCTCCGGGTCGGCGTCGCGCTCGCCGGCCGCGACACCGGATCGAGCCAGCTCTTCGTGATGCACGCGCGCGCGCCGCACCTCGACGGCCAGTACGCGGCCGTCGGCGTCGCCGCCGGGCCGTGGGCCGCGCTCGCGGATGGGGACATCATCCGGAGCGTGAAGGTGCGGGACTGATCGCGGGCGGCGCGCGTGCAACGCGTGCAACATGAACGGCCGTGTCGCGGCGTGGCCATCCGTGTCAGTTGACAACCGCCCCCGACCGGCGCTCTACAGTTTAGCGTGGTCATTGCCTCCTTTCTGGCTGTCGCGGTGCTCGTGTACACCTACTTCGGGTACCCGATCGTTATCGGCATCCTGGCGCGCCTCCGGCCTGCGCAGCGGAAGGAGGATCCGGACTACGTCCCCACGGTGACGGCGTGCATACCCGTCTTCAACGCGGCGTCGTATCTCCCGGCGAAGGTCGAGAGCCTCCTCGCGCTCGACTATCCGAAGGACAAGCTGGAGGTCCTTCTCTTCTCGGACGGCTCGACGGACGACACCGTGCTCGTGGCGCGACAGCTGGCCGAGCGCGATCCTCGGGTGAAGGTGATCGTCAGCGAGGCGCGTCGTGGCAAGCCGATCGGCGTGAACACGATGCTCGGGGTCGCGACGGGCGAGGTGCTGTTGATGACGGACATCCGCCAGCCGCTCGTGCCCGGGGCGCTGCGCGCGCTCGTGCGGCTCCTGGCCGATCCGAACGCGGGCTGCGTCTCTGGCAACCTGGTGCTGAAGGGGTCGGCCGGGTCGGGGGCTTACTGGCGTTACGAGAACTGGATCCGCCTCCAGGAAGGGCGGTTCAGGAGCATGGTGGGCGTGACCGGTCCCATCTATGCGATCCGCCGCGCCGACATGAGCCATCTCCCGGAAGGCGTCATCCTCGACGACATGTGGGTGCCGATGCGGCTCCGCCTCGAGGGGCGTTCGATCCTGTTTGCTCCCGACGCGATCGCGTACGACGACGCGTTCGGCGACGAGCGCGAGTTCGGCCGCAAGGTGCGCACGCTGGCCGGCAATTATCAGCTCTTTTCGCTGCTCCCGGCGCTCCTCGTCCCGTTCAGGAACCCGTCCTGGTTCGAGATCTTCTCGCACAAGCTGCTCCGCCTCGTGTGCCCCTGGGCGCTCGTCGCGCTGCTGATCACGTCGACGGTCGCGTGGATGGGCGCCGAGATGAGCGGCGACGCCGCATGGACGCTCTACGCGGCGCGCGCGCTGTTCGGCGGGCAGGTGGCCTTCTACCTGCTCGCGGCGCTCGGGGGCGCTGCGGGCAAGCTCGGCGCGCTCGCGCGGACGTTCGTGGTCCTGAACGCGGCGGCGGTGGTCGGCCTCTGGCGATACCTCCGCGGCTCGCAGAAGGTCACCTGGTAGCGCGGGGCGCGCCGGGGCTACGGCTCCAAGAGACCCACGAGCTCGTGAACGGCGCGCTGCGACCGCCTGAGGGAGAGCGACTCCGGCAGCAGCCGCTCAGGCCCCTCGGGCGGCAGCGACTGGAACCTGACCGGCGCGGGGAGGACGTCGAGCCCTGCGCGCTCGAACATGCGGAGGGAGCGCGGCATGTGGAGCGCGCTGGTCACGACCACGACGGCGTCGGCCGACAGGCCGCGGGCGATCCGCGTGGAGTGGAGGGCGTTCTCTCGGGTATCGCGCGACTCGGTCTCCAGGATGATCTTCTTCCTGGGAACGCCGAGCTCCACGAGGAGATCGGCCATCGCGCTGGCGAGCTGGGTGGGCGCGCCTCGGACGTCCTTCCCCGAGACGATGATGTGGCCGAAGCCGTACTCGCGGTAGACCCGCACGGCGGCGAGGCCGCGCTCGAGGCCTGCCGCCGACTGCCGTTCCATGGCTGGCTCGCCGAACTCGTCGGCGTCGATGCCGGCGGTGAGGATGACGAGGACCCGCCGCTCGGGTGAGCTTCCGGCGAGCTCCGCGTGCAGGTCCCTCGGCACTGTGCTGATCCGGCGCGCGAGCGCGCTGGAGAGCCAGGGCGTGGAGAGGAGCCACAGCGCGAGCCACGCGCTCCACCCGAGCGCCCGCCCGATCTTCGCCCCGCGTGTTCGGAAGCTCCAGTCGCCGCCGGAGAGCGCGAGGCCGACGCCCGCGGCGACGAGGAGCACGAGGAGGGGATCGACGAGGCGGGAGATGGGCAAGGCGAGGCTCGCCGTGAGGCGCTGGATGGGCTCACTCTATGAAGGCGCCGGGGGGGCGATGCGAGCGAAAAAGCGGCCGTCTCCAGGTGGAAGGGCGGGACGGAGCCGCTCGGGGATCGTCCGCCCTGCAGCGGCGCGCGCTTGCGGCGGTTCGTGGTGGAGCGAGGCTCAATGCCGCCGATGGGTGCGCCGGCGCCTGGCGGCGGCGGCGAGGGCGAGCCCCGCGAGGCCCGCGGGGAGCCACCCGTCGGGGACGTTGCCGGGCATCCGGCAGCCGCAGCCGCCGTCGTCGCTGGAGCGGCTGCCGCTGCCGCCGGTCGAGCTCTCGCCGCCGGTGCCGTTGCCGCCTGCGCCGCTGCCGCTGCCGCCGCCGCCGTTGCCGCTGCTGGCGTTGGCGGGCGGCTCTCCGAGATCGAGCGGCGCTTCCGCGTCATCGGCTGCGACGAGGATGGGCGGCGCCTCGCCGGTCTCCTCGTAGATGGCCCGGAGGTCGTCTCCCGTGCTGTCCGTGTGGTTCTCGGACTGCAGGAACTCGATGTACTCCTTCGTCATCGACTGGTAGTACACGCGCGCCGAGAGCGTCTGCCTGCCGAAGGCGTCGGTCGGGACGGTGAGCGTGAAGCGCGCCTCGTCGTAGTTGCGGTATCCGCCGTTCCCATCGGTGAAGTCGATCTCCTCGGTCGGCTGGGTGGTCCGCGACGGGACGAACCCCTTCGGCGGGATGCGCGTATCGGAGATGATCATGTCGTGGAGCGCGAGGTGCTCCTCCTTCTCCCCCACGCCCGCCTCGCTGTCCCATCGCCCGTGCACGGCGCGGTACTCGTGGGTGGGCGGCTCGTGCTGGATCTCGCCGGTGTCGGCGTCGTAGCCGCCGAGCAGCGGCCGTTCGACGCCGTTCTCGTCGACGAGGAACACGGCGATCCAGGCGCGCCGGCTCTCCGCATAGCCAGTCGGGAACTTGTGACCGGTGAGGTTCTCGACCCGGACGGTGACGGCGATCTCCTCTCCTGGCGCGGCCTCCTGCGGGGCGTCGACGAGGGTGACCGAGGCGGCCGAGGCGAGGCTCTTGAGCGTGCCGTCGAGCGCGCGCTCGAAGGAATCCGCGCGCTCCGCCGCGAGCGTCGGGTCGGCCGCCATGACGGCCTGGATGCCCCAGTGGTTGCCGCCGACGATGAGGTGGTCCCGCGGGTCGGTGCGGGGAGGCCCGAATTTGGCGACGGACCACTCCCCGAGCTTCTTGCGCATATGGCAGTCAACGCAGCTCTGTGCATTCGTCGCGCCGTCGCGGAAGTCGCTGGATGCCCACTCTTCGAAGGTCGTATCGAGCGGAAATTCGATGTCCGTCGGAGCGCCGCTCGCGTCCCGGAGCATCACTTCCGGATTCGTGACCTGGTGGCATTGACCACAAAAACGGGAGGTGGAGAGGCTGGGAGCCTTCTGTCCGCCGTGGTGCTCAGAGATCACGTTCTCGTAAGGGCCATATTTGACCAGTTTTTGCTCCTCCGGGTCGATCTCGTAGCCAAATACGAGCTGCGCGTTGCCCAGGATGTACGGATCGTTGGGGGCGGGCGATGTCGTCGCTCGATGACACACATCGCACCCGACCCCCTGGCCGTCGACGATACCGTCCAGGGTCGTATCGGGGTCGAACGCGGACCCGTCCGGAGGCGTCGCACGCCCGCGTACGAAGCCGATAGGGGAGTGGCAGCGTATGCAAAACGTGCCGACTCCGGGCGCGTCCTGGTTGGCGATGGTGAGGGCAGCGATGAAGACGGGATCGCGCCACGCATTGGCCATCATGGTGCCTGCCCATGTATCGGACGGCATGTAGTCCTTCGACTGTGGTGGATCTGTATTAGGCAAGGCTCGGTGGCAGCCGGTGCATGCCTCGGCGGAGAAGAAATCTCCGTTGTTCGGCAGATCTCCTGGCTTGGTCCCTTGGAGATCGTCGATCCCACCGGCAGCGCCTCGGCTCAGCAGCCCGAGCGCGAAAAGCAGTCCCCAGGCAGTGGTGTTCCCCCGTGTGCTCAGCATCGATCCTGTCCTCTTTCTCACCTGGTTTCTCTGCTCGATGTGCTCTGTCCGAAGTGCCTCAGCTACCACCCTCTCCGCGCTGGCGGCGTGACCCTGGCGCTATGCCCCCGATCATTCAGGATCGATGCGGAACAGCCGTCCGCTACCGTTGACTCCATAGTCAACCACGTAGAGCTCCCCGGCGGCGTCCTCTCCGAAGGACGCAAGCGCTTGCAGCGTATCCGCGCTCTCGAGATCGGTCGTGAGAGGCCTCTCTCCCACCTTGCTGCCGTTCTTCCAGACGAAGCTATGAATGCGGTTGGAGGAGAAATCGCCATAGATGTAAGTGCCACGCAGCGCAGGGATCCTGCTGCCGCGGTACACATACCCTCCAGTGATTGACCCATCGCCGGTGCCGTGCCCGTGCACCGCGACAGGCGGTGTGTGATTTGCGAGTTGGCAGTTCGTCTGGCTCGGCGGGTAGCAGCCGCTCCCCTCGAAGATGCTCCATCCGTAATTCTTGTGCCCCTGGCCGCGTGGCTCGACGTTGATCTCTTCGACCGATTTCGCCCCCACATCGCCGATGTACAGGTCGCCATTGCAGCTATCAAAGCTGAACCGCCATGGGTTGCGGAGGCCGTAGTCCCAGATGTCCGGGTCTCCTCCGGCGAGGTTTCCGGCGGGGGGAGTCGGATATGTGTCAACGTTGATGCGCAGGATTTTCCCGTACTTTACGTCGATATTCTGACCGTTCCTGTCCGGGTCCTGCGTATCGCCTTCGCTGCCACCATCGCCGACGCCGACGTAGAGCATGGCGTCGGGCCCGAAGGCGAGCATGCCGCCGTTATGGTTCTTTCGCAGCACCCGTATCGAGAGAAGCTCGTTTTGCGCCTGTGGGGCAGCTCGGTCCGGGTTGCTCTCAGAACGCCTGTACTCTCGAAGAACCAGCAAGTTGTTCGTCGTGTTGAAGTAGAGGAAGAACCGGCCGTTGGCCGCATAGTCAGGGTGAAACGCAAACCCCAAGAGTCCACGCTCGTCGGCTTCCCACTCGACCTGCTGGACGTCGTCGGTAATATCAAGGAATGGAGTGCTCTGCAGTACGCCGTCGCTGATGAGGCGGATCGTTCCACCCTGCTCCAGCACATAGAGCCGGCTGGCGTCCTTCGGCTCGCTCGTCACGAAGAGGGGCTGATCCAGACCACGTACGACTTCCGTCAGCTTGAGCGGCGGTACGGTCCCGCCCGGCTCGTCGCACTCGATCGTCCCGCTCCCACCGGCGCCGGAGCCGGAGCCGGTCGCAGGGCCGGCGCCGGCTCCGTTGCTCGTGGTGGTGCCCGAGCCGCTGGTGCTGCCGGTGGTGCTGCCGGTGGTGCTGCCGCTGGCGCTGGTGTTGGAGCCGCTTCCGCTGCTCGTGGGGGCGCCGGTCGAGGTGCCGCCGCCGGAGCCCGTTGTCCCGGGACCGGATCCTCCCCCGCCTCCTCCGCCTGCGCCGCTCTCGCTACCGCCGCAGCCATTCAGGGTGAAGCCAAGCCCGAAAAGGGCGGCTGCGATGGGCATAAAAGGAAAAAGGAAACGCTTCTGGTCCATCATGCAGTAGGACACTATCCGAACAGCGCGCCCCTTGGTATAACTTTCCACCGCTCGGCGACGTCGGCATCTTGCGGCAGGCGCCCGGACCGGCGGGCATGGCTACAATGCAAGACGCTTCCCTACTGCTGTTTGGAATTCTATCGCGCCGGATTCCGCCGGCGGCGCGCTCCTGGCTGGAGCGCGTCGAACGGGCGACCGGGATCGGTGCGGGTCTCGGTGGCACGCCCGACGCGCGGGAGAGCGAGTCGTCGACGTGGTTCGATCTCGACCGCTTCCTCGCGACGTTCACTGCGGCGGTACGCGTGCTCGGCAGGGCGCAGCTCGGGCTTCACCCCGACGAGCGGGATGCCCTGGAGGCTGCCGGTGTCGCCGGGGTGGTCGATGGCCGGGCGCTGGATGAGCTCGGCCGGGTAACGATGCTGGCGCAGGTTTCGAGGCGCCTGCCCGCACCGGAGCTCGAATCGCTGCTCCGTGTTTGTTATGAGCAGGGAGACGGCCGGGAGCGGCAGGCGCTCTTGCGGGCACTGCCGCTCTTGACCGAGGCGGAGCGCTTCGTTCCGCTCGCGGTCGAGGCGTGCCGCACGAACGAGCTGCCCATCTTCGAAGCGATCGCCTGCGAGAACCCCTACCCGGCTGCCTATTTTCCCGATCTCAACTTCAACCAGATGGTCCTCAAGGCCATGTTCATGGGCGTGGCGCTCGCCCGGATCGTCGGGCTCGACCGGCGGCGATCGGGCGAGCTCGCCAGGATGGCGGAGGACTTCGCGAGCGAACGGAGGGCGGCTGGCCGGGGCATCCCGGTCGACATAGGCTTGCTCTCCCTGGACCATGAGCGCGAGCGCGCGACGCGGATCCCCGAGTGAAACGGCGCGCTGCGGAGGGACTCTTGAAGCTATTCGATCCCCACATCCACATGACATCGCGGACGACGGACGACTACCAGGCGATGGCCGCGGCCGGCATCGTGGCCGTCCTCGAGCCGGCGTTCTGGCTCGGTCAACCGAGGACGCACGTCGGCTCGTTCGAGGACTACTTCACGTCCCTGCTCGGCTGGGAGCGCTTTCGGGCCAGCCAGTTCGGCATCCGTCACCTGTGTACTCTGGCGCTCAATCCGAAGGAGGCCAATAACCCTCGCGTGGCGCAAGGTGTCATCGATCTCCTGCCGCGTTACCTCGACAAGGAGGGCGTGGTCGCTGTCGGCGAGATCGGGTTTGACGACATGACGCCCGACGAAGAGAAGTACTTCGCCCTGCAGGTCGAGCTCGCGAGGGAGCACGAGCTTCCCATCCTCGTACACACGCCGCACCGTGACAAGAAGCGGGGAACCGAGCGGACGCTCGCCGCGGTGCGAGAGCTTCGGTTCCCCGAGGAGCGCGTGCTCATCGATCACAATAACGAGGAGACGCTGCCGCTCGTGCTCGCGTCGGGCTGCTGGGCGGGTCACTCCATCTACCCGAACACCAAGATGGACGAAGACCGGATGGTCGCGCTGGTCAAGAAATACGGTGCGGAGCGGATGCTGATCAACAGCGCCGCGGACTGGGGCGTGAGCGATCCCCTGAAAGTGCCGAAGACGGCGGCCCGGATGCGTGAGAATGGGATCGCGGACGAGGTGATCGAGCGGATCGTCTGGAAGAACCCCCTCGCCTTCTTCTCCCAGAGCGGCCGGCTGGATCTCGCAGAGTTCGGCGAAGCGCCTGCGGTGGATCAGCGCGCCCTGTTCGAGGGGAACTCGGTCCTGCGCGGGCAGGCCCCCGTCGTGAAGGGCTGATCGAACCAACGTATGCACCGCACCGTCGTCCTCAATGTCGTCGGGCTCACCGGCGAGCTTCTCGGCGATTCCACGCCGAACCTGAAGCGGCTCGCACGGGAGGGCGTGATGCGTCCTCTTCAGGCCGTCCTGCCGGCGGTCACGTGCACGGTCCAGTCGACGTTCACCACAGGCCTCCTCCCGAGCGGGCACGGCTGTGTCGCGAACGGCTGGTACTTCCGCGACATCGCCGAGGTGAACCTGTGGCGTCAGGCGAACCAGCTCGTGGCAGGTGAGAAGATCTGGGAAGCCGCGCGTCGGCGCGATCCGACGTTCACCTGCGCGAAGCTGTTCTGGTGGTACAATATGTACAGCTCGGCAGACTATGCCGTAACGCCGAGGCCGATCTACTGGGCGGACGGGCTCAAGCTGCCGGATATTTACACCGAGCCGGCGTCGTTGCGAGATGAGCTCGTCTGCCGGTTGGGTGAGTTCCCGCTCTTCAATTTCTGGGGTCCGAATGCGGATATCCGGTCGACGGAGTGGATTGCGCGGTGTGCGCGCCATGTGTATGACACGCGACGGCCAACGTTGACGTTGGTTTACCTTCCGCACCTCGACTACAACCTGCAGCGGCTCGGCCCGGGCGATCCAGCCGTCGAGAAGGATCTCAGAGCGGTAGATGCCGTTTGCGGGGAGCTCATCGAGCACGTGCGCAAGGACGGAGCGCGGGTGCTGGTGCTCTCCGAGTATGGCATCACGCCTGTGACGGGCGCTGTGCACATCAACCGGGCGCTGCGGGAGCAAGGGCTCATTCGCGTGCGCGTCGAGCGTGGCCTGGAGAAGCTGGATCCGGGAGCCTCCGAGGCGTTCGCGGTGGCCGACCACCAGATTGCGCACGTCTATGTTCGACGCCCGGAGAGGATCGACGAGGTGAAGAGCCTGCTCGTGAAGCTGCCTGGCGTGGACTTCGTCCTCGACGGCGAGGGCAAGCGCGCCGCCGGGCTGGATCACCCGAGGTCAGGTGAGCTCGTCGCCGTCTCCAAGAAGGACCGATGGTTCACGTACTATTATTGGACGGATGACAGCAAGGCCCCCGAGTTCGCGAGGACGGTCGATATCCACAGGAAGCCAGGCTATGACCCCGTGGAGCTCTTCGTCGATGCGGGCCTGCGTCTCCCGCCGGCCCACGTCGCGTGGAGGCTACTCAAGAAGAAGCTCGGTTTCCGCTATCTGATGGATGTCATCTCGTTGGACGCTTCGCTCGTGAAGGGCTCTCACGGTCGCGTGACCGAGAGCGCCAGAGAGGGGCCGCTCGTGGCGTCGACCGATGCGTCCCTGCTGCCGAACAGGAGCGTTCATGCTGCGGACATCAAGGAGATCGTCCTGAGTCACATCTTTGACTGAACGCTCACGAGCTGCCTCGGTGCGGCCTGCCGGTCGGCTCGTGCGGCATCGCGAGGCGCTCACTTGCCGAGCCTCGCGATGAAGAGAGCGTTGTCTACTATGGGTTGCGGGCCGGTTCCAAAATCGATGGTCGTGCTCTGGTCGGTGGTGTTGACCCCTCGTCCTGCGATAACGGTTCCGCCTCCGGGGTGTGTTTTGGCGGCCCCTGCAGGTCCCGCGCCGAAAGGCTCGAGAGGGAACCACCTTTTCCAGACCGTTCTTCCCTCGGGGTCGAGCTTGATGACTATGGGCGATGGCATCTCTTCCACATACAGTATCTCGCCGTCGTCGATTCTCACTTCATACGCCACAGTGCCGAGCACGATGACATTGTTGTTCGCGTCGGTGCTGATGCTCGCCGTCGTGATGTCCCCTCTGAAGCCGCGACTCCATATGTGGTTTCCGGTGATGTTGAACTGCGCCGTAAACGCCATTTGGCTCCACTCTGGCAGAGCGCCGCCCCCGAAATCGGTGGGATGTTCGTAGGCGCCTGTCACAGAGATGTTGCCGAGCGTGTCGATGCTCAGCGCGGTCGGCTCAGCATTGGCGAAGCCGCGGGCCCAGGCGGGGCTTCCGTCCCTGTTCAAATTGACGAGGAACATTCCCTCGTTGATCGCCGGTGAGAGAGAGCCGAACTCGATCCTCTGAGCGAAATTCCCGGTGATGATGATGTTGCTGCTCGAGTGAACGGCGAGCCCGGTCAAGGTGTCGTCCCCTTGACTCTTGAATCGCTGGACCCATCCGCCGTCCGCCGCGCTGCTGGACCCGGTCTCTCCGTCGAGCCTCGCCACGTAGATGTCATACGCCTCCGCGGGATAGGTGGTGAACTGGTCATCGTCGAACTGGAGGGTGCCAGCGAAGTTTCCAGCGAGGATGACGTCGCCGTCGGGCATGATCTCGACCTTTGGATGACCTGCCACGAAGCCGGAATCGCCCGCCGATGATCCGCCGATGCCCTTGCTCCACAGGTGGTTCCCGTCGCTGTCGAACTTCGCGACGAAGATGCCCGGGCCCACGTTTTCGTCTCCGAGGTTCAAGCTGCCGGTGTTGATCCCTGTGACGATGACGTCGCCCGCGCTGTCGACGCCCACAGATGTCGCTTCCTGGGCCAGCGGAGCGCCGATCTGGCGGCTCCAGCGATGATTTCCGGCGCTATCGAAGGAGACGATGAAAGCGTCGACGCCAGAGTCGTCGTCGTCGGAGCCGACCAGCGGCTCGGGTCCGAACTGTATCGAGCGCGCGAACGAGCCAGCCGCGATGATATTTTCTTCGCTGTCGAAGGCTATCGAGTGGATGTTTGCAGCGCCGCTAGGTGTATCGAACGTTTTTGCCCACAGCGCACAGTCGAACCCATCACAGTTCTCGTCCTCGGTGGAGGCGCAGCTCTCCTGTTGGGGCACCACCTCGCCCTGGCAGGCGCTCCAGACCTCGCCTCGGCTGTCGCAGGTCCGGGTTCCGGGGCGGCAGAGCCCAACCTTCGCGGTGCTAGGCGGGCCACTATAGCATTGCTCGGATGTGTCAGGGGGGCACGCATTTGATCCGCCATTCCCGCCAGAGCTCTGGCTTCCTGAAGTGGAAGCGTCCTCGAAGTCGCCAAGCCCGAGGAGGAGCCCGCACCCGGACCCGACGAGGACGAACGCCAGAAAGCCGGCCTGTTTCATTCGGGGGCGATATGTGGACATGTGCGGGTGTCTCCTGTGACTCACGTGTTCTCCCGAAACTCGGGCTGATGCTCGATCGGAAGGTAGGGCGTGGCTCTTCTTACCTCTCCCTCACGTCCCCCTCACCACCCGCTGCATCGCCAGCGTCAGCGGAAATCCCAGCATGGCGAGCGCCGCCGCGCCGCCGGCGCCCGGCGCGCCGCTCCTCGCGATGAGCACCGCGTCCAGCAGCGATATCCCTGCGATGAGCGTCACCACGGCGCGCGGGATCCGGTCCTTCCGCGCCCCCCGCAGCAACCTCACCGCGTGGATCACGCAGCCAGCGAGCGCCCCGTAGGCGATCGTCCCCATCATCCCCGTGAGCGGCGCGCCGAGCGTCGCCAGGAACGGGACCGCCATGAAGCCGAGCGCCCACAGGCTGCGTACCGCCAGCAGGTTCTCCTGCTTCGCGATCGCGGTCAGCCCGATCAAATAGAACAGCAGCGCCACCCCCCCGGCGATCACCGCGCTCCCGAGCTGCCCCCCCGCCGCGAACGCCGCCGTCACATAGACCAGCACGCGGCACGCCCCCATCAGCGCCGGGCTCAGCGGGTTCCCCTTGTGCCAGGCATCGTAAAGCACGATCGCCCCGGCGAGCAGCGCGCTCGCCAGGGCGGGCGCCATCCCCCGGTTCGCCACATAGGCGTGGCCGCCCACGAGCAACACCGCGGCCCCGAGCAGGCCGTAGCCGACCGCAAACACCTCGCGGGCGCTCACCAGTCCGGATGGGATCGGCCGCTCGGGCCGCTCGCGCGCGTCGATCTCCCGGTCGAACGCGTCGTTCAGGAACATGCCGCCCACGTACATCAGCGACACCGCGAACCCCACCAGCGCCACCTCGGGCGCCCGCGGCGCAGACCCCGACAGGGCCATGCCACAGAGCACGTTCGTCCACACCGTGGGCAGGTTCGAGACGCGGCCGAGCCGCAGGTATACCCGTGCGCGCGAGCTCATCGCCCTGCCCCCGTCCGGCTGTCCGCTCGGCCGCCGGAGCTCGCGCCGATTTCGCTGTCGGCTTGCCCGGCGGAGCTCGCCCCGACCTCGCGGCCAGCCCCGACCTCGCGGCCAGCCCCGACCTCGCGGCCACCGCGGACCTCGCGGCCACCCCCGACTCCACGGCTCGCGCCGAGGCGTCTGCCCTCGCCGTCGCCTCTGCCCTCGCCGGCGCCCACGCTTCCGTCACCCACCATCCGCTCCTCCACCCAGCGGAGCTCCCTTGCCACCGCCTCGACCAGCCCGCCTCGGCGCTGGTCGTCCGGCAGTACATCCCAGGTGTATGTTTCCACTTCGAGGTGCTGCGTCGCTGGCGAGTCTCGCAGGTGCGACAGCAGCGCCGCCAGCTCCGGCTGCGTCGTTGCGAGCGCGCCCTCAAGCTCCCGGAAGATCGGCACATGGAAGTGGACTCGCCACTCCTCCGGCTGCGCCCCGGGCGGCGCTGCGGTCCCGCCGTCGAGCGCCGCCAGCGCCTCGGGGAGATCCAGGTAGCGGACGAGCTCGCCCCCGCCCGGGCCCCCGCGCCGCTCGACCACCTGGTGCAGGTAGACGACGTCCTCCGCATACGCGCGCAGCCTCGCCATCGTCGCCGGCTCGCGCTCCGCCACGCGGGCGCGCAGCCCGGCGCTGAGCTGCACCTTGTGCACGCCGATGCCCGCCGCGCGGAGCGCCGCGAGCGACGCGGGGGCGTCCTCGAACTCCACCGCCATGTGGCACGCGTCGAAGCAGAGACCGAGGTGGCTCCGGAGCGCCTCCTCGGCGCCGGGCAGGCTCATCCCGGCCAGCGCCGACAGCTCGCGCGCGCGCTCCGGCGCGAACACGTGATCGGCGAAGAAGCCGATCGCCTCGGGCGTCGTCTCGAGGAAGCAGCACGGCTCCGGCTCGAGGGCCAGCGCGATGTGCTTGCCCGTGCGGCGGCGGATCTCCACGAGGTGCGCCGCGTGCTCGACCAGCCGCCGCGCCATCGCCGCCGCGTCGCCCGGCGTGCGCACCCGCGGTCTGAACGCGCCGGGCAACGTGCTGACGCTTCCCATCAGGCCCTCGTCCGCCGGCAGCAGCTCGGCGAGGAGCGTCGCCAGGAGATCGCTGTACGCGAGCCGCTCGTCGTCGAGCCAGTCGGGCAGGTACACGCGTTCCTTCACCGGCGCGCCGTGGAACCGGCCGTAAGGGAAGCCGTTCAGCGTGAACACGTAGAGGCCGTTCCGCTCGAGAAAATCGCGGAACGCGTCGAGCTCCGCCGGCTCGGCGAGCTCCGCCGCCGCCCTCGCCGAGAGCCGCAGCCCCACCCCGCACCGGCGGCGCGCGCTCGGTCCCAGGCCCTCCGCCCCGCTGCCGCCTCCGGCGCTTCCGCCGCCTCCTCCGCGCAGCGCCCCTTCCTCCCCGCCGGCCGCGCGCGACCAGATCGCGAGCAGGTGCGTCTCGAGGCTCTGCTTCACCTCCGACCACGTCTCGCCAGCGTGGATGTTCGTGCAGTACGTGAGGTGCGGCGCGCCCGCGCACGCGAGCCTCATGATTGCGCCGCTCCCGTGGCCGCGCTCGCCGCTCCCGTGGCCGCGCCCGTCGCGCCGGTCACCGCGAGCGCGCCCCGCCGCCCGGCGCGCTCGCGCAGCCGCGCGATCGCCGCGACGATGTGCCGCTCCTCCATCGCGTGCACCTCGCGAGCGCGCCCCACGTCCTCGAGCAACGTCACCGTGAGCTCCCCGCCGAGGTGCTCGCGGAACTCCTCCAGCCCATCGAGCACGCAGAGCCGCTCGCCCCGCTCGCCCCGCTCGCCCCGCTCGCACGTGCGCGTCAGCGCGAGCGCCTCGTCCCACAGCGTGAAGCCGAGCGCCTCGAGCGCCGCCACCACCGCGGTCGCCGTCGCCTGGCTGCACAGGCCGGCCAGCTCGGCGTACAGCGTGTCGATCGCGATCCCGATCGCGACCGCCTCGCCATGGCGGAGCCTGTGCTTCGTGAGCGACTCCAGCTTGTGCGCAGCCCAGTGCCCGAAGTCGAGCGGCCGCGCGCTCCCGAGCTCGAACGGGTCGCCCGCGCTCGCGATGTGCTGGAGGTGGATCTCCGCCGAGCGGCGCACGAGCTGCGCGAGCGGCGCGAGCGACCCCGACGCGAGCGCGGGCGCGTGCTCGGACAGCCACGAGAACAGCCGCGCGTCCCGGATCAGCGCGACCTTCACCGCCTCCGCCATCCCCGCCACCTTGTCGCGCAAGGGCAGCGTCTCCAGGAAGCGCGGATCGATGAGCACCGCGAACGGCGGAGCGAACGTGCCGAGCAGGTTCTTCTTCCCGAACGCGTTGACGCCGTTCTTCACGCCGACCCCGGAATCGGCCTGCGCGAGCACCGTGGTCGGGATCCGCACGACCCGGACGCCTCGGTGCACCGTCGCCGCCGCGTAGCCGACCATGTCGAGCACCGCGCCGCCTCCGACGATCATCACGAACGACTGCCGATCCATCCCCAGCGCGTCGAGCCTCGCCTGCAGCGCCGCCGTCGCCGCGCCGTCGTTCTTCGCCGCCTCGCCGCCGGGCACCACGATCGGCTCGGCCGCGAGCGTGAGCAGGTCCGGCCGCGCGCCCACGTACCGCGCGATGTCGTCCGCCAGAGACGGCCACGCCGCCGCGACGCCGCCGTCGATCACCGGCAGCACGCGGTGACGCCGGCGCGGCTCCTTCGCGGCGATGGCGGCCGCCAGGTCGGCGTTGCTCGGCGAGAAGACGCCCTCCGTGAAGTAGACGGGGTACTCGAAGGGGACCGCGATCCGTTGCAGATGAAGCAGCATCAAAGCCGACTTTCGAGAGAGGTCATCGGCCCGTCAAGTTGGTTCCTCTCGAGGATCCCGCGTCTTGCCGCGGTACGAAAACTTCCCCTTGGCGGCGGACGGCCTTCCTGCAATGCTGGCGCCGCTCGGTGAATCGCGCCGCCGTACGGCCGAGTTCACCTCGTTACCCCGTGATCGCCGCGTGATCGCAACCCCGTACCGCCTGACATCCTCCTCAATGCAGACGCCCATGGAAGGCACAGCCCGTCCCACGAAACGGTCCTTCATGCGAGGAGTGCTTCTGACGGCAGCGGCAGGGCTCGCCCTCGCCGCGTTCTCCGCCGGGTGCGCGCCCACGTACGTCTACAATCCCGCGAACTACGCGAAGGAGTACGACCCGCGTAAGCACGAATACACGATCGGGGTAGGGGACCAGATCCGGATCAACGTCTGGCGCATGGCCGACCTGTCGAGCGAGGCGCTCGTCCGGGCCGATGGCGTCATCACGATGCCGCTCATCGGCGACGTCTACGTGGCCGGCAGGACGCCGACCCAGGTGCGCGAGGAGCTGAAGAAGCGGCTCGCCGAGTTCGTGAAGGACGAGACGGCCGTGATCACCGTCGCCGTGACCGGGATCAACAGCTACCGGTTCGTGGTCAGCGGCAACGTCGCGCGCGCCGGCATCTTCGCCTCCAACTACTTCGTCTCCGTCTCCGAGGCGCTCGCGCTCGCCGGCGGTCCCAACCAGTTCGCCTCGACGGATCAGATCCTGCTCATCCGCATGGATAGCCCGGGCAAATTCCGGCACATCCCCATCAACTACGACGACATCGCCTCGCGCAAGCGGCCCGAGCAGGACCTCGTGCTCAAGGCTGGCGATACCGTCTTCGTGCCCTGATCGTGGCCGGCTCCTCCGCGCTTGCCCGAAAGGCCGTCCTCGGCGCGGTCTGGACGATCGCGACCGGGCTCGGCTCGCGCGTGCTCGGCCTGATAGGCACCCTCGTGCTCACCCGGTTCATCGCGCCGGATGTGTACGGCGAGGTCTCGGCAGCGTCCGTCGTGATCATGACGGCGCACTTCATGTCGAGCCTCGGGACCGGCCAGTTCATCGCGTCGAGGCCCAACCTCGACCGCCAGATGGTCTTCAACGCGACCGTCTATTTCCACGTGGCGGGCCTCGTCGCGATCGCCGTCGTGTACCTCCTCCGGGAGCCGATCGCGGTGCACCTCGTCGGCGCGCCCGGGATGCTCGAGTTCATGCCGGGGCTCATTCTCGCGATGTTCATCGATCGGATCTGGTACGTCCCCGATCGCCTGCTCATCCGCGAGATGCGCTTCCGCAGCGTCAGCCTCCGGAACGCCGCCGGCGAGCTCACCTACACCGCGGCGTCCGTCTCCCTCGCCGTGCTCGGCTGGGGGGGAAACGCCATCGTGGTGGCGACGCTCCTGCGCGCCGTCGTGCGCGTGGTGACCACGGTCCCGGCGGTGAAGCTCGCCGAGTGGCTGACGCCGAGCCCGCTGTCGCGCGAGAAGGCGCGCGAGCTGTTCGCCTTCGGCATCCCGCTCAACTTCGGGTCGCTGGCGAACTTCGGGGCTTCCAAGTGGGACAACCTCGTCATGATCCGCCTGTTCGGGGAGCAAGTCGGCGGGCTCTACAACCTCGCGTGGAACCTCGCCGACATCCCGGCCTCCCAGGTCGGCGAGCGCATCGGCGACGTGCTCGTCCCGTCGTTCGCGAAGCTCGAGCCGGAGCAGCGCAAGGCGGCGCTCGTCCGCGCGCTCACGCTGCTCGCGCTCATCATCTTCCCGCTCGCCGTGGGCCTCGGCGCGGTCGCCCCGACCATCCTGAACGACACGTTCTTCAACGAGGCATGGGAGCCGGCCGGCCCGCTCCTCGCCGTGCTGTCCGCGCTCGGCGTCACGCGCCCGATCGGCTGGGTCCTGTCCTCGTACATGCAGGTCTACGGCCGGACGCGGACGATCATGGTCCTGGAGTGGCTCAAGGTGGCCGCGATCGTCGGCGGCATCGCGCTGCTCGGAACGATCGGCGGCGTCCTCTGGGCCTGCGCCGGCGTCGGCGTCGCGTTCGGGGTGCACGCCCTGGCGAGCCTCTGGGTGGTCAAGCGCGCCGACGGCGTCCCGTACATGCGGCTCCTGCGCCCGCTGGTCCGCCCGCTCCTCGCGTGTGTGCCCATGGTCGCCGCGGTGCTCGCCGTTCGCTACGGAATGCGGTCGCTCCACGACCTGCCCCGCGGGGGCCGCCTTGGCGCCGAGGTGGTGGTCGGCGGGCTCGCCTTCGTCGCTTCCGCGCTGCTCATCGCGCGGCAGGCATCACGGGACTTCCTCCAGCTCGCACGCGAAGCGGTCCGCCGCCGTCGTTAAGGCGTTTCCTGAATGTCACCGACCCGGGGTGACGAGCGAAGCGCGCGCAGCGAGCGTGATGAGTGCGGTGAGCGTAACGAGCGTGGCCAGCGTAACGAGCGTGGCCAGCGTAACGAGCGTGGCCAGCGTAACGAGCGTAACCAGCGTGCGGCCCGCAACGAGGAGCATTTTTCCCCTCCGGACGTTGGGGCCCCACGCGACACTCGAGCGAAATTGGGGGGCCTGTGGTAGCGTCGGGCCCCTCTCTTCGAAACTGGGTCGGGATCCGCATGGCGGCTCCCCTCCACCACTGGAGATAAAAGGACATGGCAGAGACGCATCCCCCTGCGGTCGAGAGCTTCCTGGCCAAGATCAACTCCCGCGAAGCCCAGGTGGGCATCATCGGCATGGGTTATGTCGGCCTGCCGCTGGCGCTCACGTTCATCGAGAAGGGCTTCCGCGTGCTGGGCTTCGACGTGGACCCGGCGAAGGTCACCGCGCTCAGCGAGGGGAAGGGCTACATCAAGCACCTCGATCCCGCGCGCATCGCGGCGGCAGCCAAGACGGGCCGACTGGAGGCGACGGCGGACTTCTCCCGGCTCGGCGAGCCTGACGCCATCCTGATCTGCGTCCCGACCCCGCTGACGGCCCAGCGGGAGCCCGACATGAGCTACGTCGTCGGCTCCGCCCAGAAGATCAAGGAGCGGCTGCGGAAGGGGCAGCTCATCGTCCTCGAGTCCACCACGTATCCCGGCACGACCGATGAGCTCGTCAAGGGCATCCTCGAGCAATCAGGCCTGCGCATGGGGCAGGACTTCTACCTCGCCTTCTCGCCCGAGCGCGAGGACCCGGGCAACCGCGATCACAGCACCGCGACCATCCCGAAGGTCGTCGGCGGCGTCGATCGCGCGTCGCTGGTCCTCGCGCAGGCGCTCTACTCGCAGGCGATCGCGCGCGTCGTGGCCGTCTCCTCGGCGCGCGCGGCCGAGGCGGCGAAGCTGACCGAGAACATCTTCCGGGCCATCAACATCGCCCTCGTGAACGAGCTCAAGGTCGTCTACGACGCCATGGGCATCGACGTCTGGGAGGTGCTCGACGCCGCGTCGACCAAGCCGTTCGGCTTCATGCGGTTCAACCCCGGCCCGGGCTGGGGCGGCCACTGCATCCCGCTCGACCCGTTCTACCTCGCGTGGAAGGCGCGCGAGTACGGCGTGTCCACCAAGTTCATCGAGCTCGCCGGCGAGGTGAACGTCGAGATGCCGCACTACGTCGTCAACAAGCTCCAGCTCGCGCTGAACGAGCGCGGCAAGGCGCTGAAGGGCACGAAGGTCCTGCTCCTCGGCGTCGCCTACAAGAAGGACATCGACGACCCGCGCGAGAGCCCCGCGTTCGAGATCATCGAGCTCCTGCGCAAGCTCGGGGCCGTGCTGAGCTTCCACGACCCGCACGTGCCCAAGCTGCCGCGCATGCGCACCTGGCCGCATCTGCCGGAGCTCTCGTCCGTCCCCCTCAACGAGGACACGCTCAAGAGCCACGACGCGGTCATGGTCGTCACCGACCACTCCGTGGTCGACTACGATCTGGTGCTGAACCACGCCGCCCTGATCGTCGACGCCCGCGGCGTCTACCGCGCGGCGAACCCCAAGGTGATCAAGGCCTGACGGGGGGCGAGGGCGTCCGGAGCGGCGCGGGCAGGCGTCGCACGCCAGCGCGGCGGTCCTGGTGACCAGGCCTCCAGCGGCGGCGTCGTTGCCGCGTCGCCGCTGGCCCCGTGGCGTGTCGCTCAATACCCACGCTGTGGGCGGCGCGCCGCGGGCATCGCCGTGGCGCCCACGCCACGGCGCGGGCGCCACGGCGGAGCTCCCGGGTGACTCGACCGCGAGGGGCTCCGCGTGTCCTCGCGACCTCGTAGCCGCGTCACCTTGTATCCGCGTATCCTCGTCACCACATATCCTCGTGACCCCGTAACGCCGTAACCCGGTGACCCGGTAACCCAGTAACCGATGCAGCTCTTGCCGAGCTCGCGAAATCGCGAGCATCCCCTTGATGTCAGGGCGCCGGTTCGGTACCCATCAAAGACGGTCCATGTCCACGCCGCCGCCCGTGGTCGGGCCAGGTCGAACGATGTCGCCTGCAGATGACAGCCTGGGCCCTGCGCCGTCGAGCTCGGATTGGAAGGGCTACCTGGAGATCCGGCTCGGCGATCTCCCGGGGACGCGACGGCCGCTGACGGAGTCCCACATCGTCATCGGCAGGGCGCCGGGCGTGCAGCTCACGCTCGACCACTACACGGTCTCACGGCGCCACGCGGAGCTCTTCTGCGATCCGTTCGGCCGGTGGTGGATCCGCGACCTCGGCAGCACCAACGGAACGCTCGTCAACGACGAGCGGATCAACGAGAAGGTGCTGAAGCCGGGCGATCGCATCGGGATCGGCGACTACATCCTCGAGTTCCAGCTCACGGCGCGGGCCCCTCGCGTGCCGATCGACCCGGGCGGCCTCCATTTCGAGGAGGACAAACCGACCGCGATCCGCAAGCTCGGCGAGCTCGACCCGCCGCGGATCGCGGCGAAGCACCTGTTCA
Organism: Sorangium sp. KYC3313; assembly: GCF_052075895.1. Lineage (NCBI taxonomy): Bacteria > Pseudomonadati > Myxococcota > Polyangiales > Polyangiaceae > Sorangium > Sorangium sp. KYC3313. The sequence continues at coordinate 11,545,082 of NZ_CP197255.1, read as the reverse complement.
CCCTGATGGACCTGTCGCGGCGGCTCCTCAGCATCGAGGACGCGACGGATCGGTTCGACGCGCTCTGCCAGCTGATGGTCCGCGAGGACTTCCACGGCAGCATGGCGCTCGCGCTGCGGCTCCGGCAGAACGGCGCGCTGACGATCCTGTCCGGGCCGCACCGCCCGTTCCAGTCGCTCCGGCGCGAGGACTCCGTCGCCCCGCCGTACATCTCGCGCCGCGTGCTCGCGGCGGTGCAGGACACGCGCGAGCCGGTGCTGGCCGGCAACCTGGTGAGCGACAGCGCCACGGTCGAGCTCACGATGTCGCGCGACGTCATGGCCCTCTGGGTCGTGGCCTGTCCGCTGCGCGTCGAGGAGCAGATGATGAACCTGCTCTACGTGACCCTGCCGCCCGACTTCGGCAGCGTCGAGTGGCTCGGGCTCATCGCGCTCGCGGCGGAGGTCTATCAGCAGGCCGAGTCGGCCTGGGAGGCGCGGCGCCACGCGCAGGCGCACGCGGCGATCGAGCGCGAGCTCGAGATGGCGCACCAGATCCAGCGGACCTTCGTCCCGAAGCGGCTGGAGTTCAAGGCGCTGGACGTGGCGCTCGGCTTCGAGCCGTGCCGGTGGGTCGGGGGCGACTACGTGGACATCGTCCCGATGCCGGACGGCCGCCTCATGCTCGCCGTGGCGGACGTCTGCGGCAAGGGGCTCCAGGCCGCGCTCATCGGCTCGAGCGTCCACACGATGGTGCGCGCGACGGTTGACGCCGGCCGCGGGATCACGGGCATGATGGACCGGCTGAACGCCTACCTCTGCGAGTACCTGCCGGAGCACTCGTTCGTCACGATGGTGGCCGTCGCCCTCGACCCCGCGACGGGCCGCATGGAGTGCGTCAACGCAGGGCACCCGCCGGCGCTGGTGGCGACCGCGGAGGGCGGCCTGCGGCACCTCCAGGCGGCCGTCAACCCGGCGCTCGGGGTCGGCCCGGTGCCGATGGAGGCGCACCAGAGCGTGCTCGCGCCGGGCGAGGTGCTCGCGATGTACACCGACGGGCTCACCGAGCTGCGCAACTCGTCGAAGCAGATGCTCGGCCTGCACGCGCTCGGCACGGGCTTCGCCAAGCTCTGCGCCACCAGCGCTGGCCGCCCGGTCGCGTCGATCGCCGACAAGCTCACGCTCATGCTCGAGGAGTTCCGCGGCGACCAGCTGCCCGAGGACGACAGGGCCTTCCTCCTCGCGCGGCGCACCTGAGCGCGCCGCCGTCGGCCGCCCGGCGGAGCCCCTGAGCGCTCAGCGAGCGGCGTCGCCGGCGCCAGCCGACGCCTCGCCCTCCAGCGGCTCGCTCGGCGCCGGCTCCCGGCGCTGCGTGCCGGAAGGGCCTGCCGAGCCGAAGGGCTGGGTCATCAAGATGCGCGAGCCGGGCGCCACCTGCCGCGGGAACGCGCCCGACACGGACAGGAGGAGCGTGTTCCGGACGACGCGCGTGTCGGGGAGCTCCGCCGTCCTCGCCTCGGTGCGCTGGTTCGCGTGCTGGTACCGGAGCGCGAGCGCGAAATCGGGGATGACGATGACGGGGCTCCAGAGCAGCCCGACGTCGGTGAGCACCGCGAGCGTGGTCGGCCCCGTGTCGAGATCACCCTCCGCGTTCGTCTCGAGAGGTTGCGAGAGCTGCCCGCTGGCCGAGCCCTCGACCGACAGGTGCCAGGCGGGGCGGATGGGCACGGCGGCGCGGAGCGTCAGCATGTGGGAGAGCTGGATCTGCTGCAGGAAGACGTTCGGCGTGGCCGCGTAGGTGTACGCGAGCTCGGCCGCGTCGCCCCGCTCGTGCAAGTAGCGCAGCGCCGCGAGCCCGCTCGGGCGCGCGAGCGACCCGGCGCCGCCGGCCAGGTCCGTCGCGACGACCCCGCCGAGGTCGAGCTGGCTCGAGAAGCGACGCCCGAGGTCGTGCTGCCAGCTCGCCACGAGCGTGCTGAGGAGCTGGTCGCGCGACGTAGTCGTGTCCTCGGTCGTGGGATCGGTGTCAGTGACCGGAACGTTGTCGAAATGGGTGTAGCCGACCGAGAGCGCGAGGGCCGCGACGTCGTGACGGAAGCTCCGGTTCGCGTTCAGCGTGTTCGTCACGCTGTACGTGCGCTGCGGGCGATCCAGGAGCGGGTTGTAGACGGCGAACGTCGCCGCCTGCCCGAGCGACCAGACCGGCGAGGGCTGGAACGAGAACCCCTCGTTGAACGACCCCTGCACGAAGTTCGTCGTCCCGCCCGCGTTGCCCTGGAGCGTCGTGGTCCCCGGCGTCTGCTCGAGCTGGAACGTGTTGAGCTGGCCTTGCGATCCGGACGCCCCGAGCGTCAGCGAGGTCCGCGGCGACGTGACGAAGCGGCCGGACCACGCGGCCACGTTCGAGTACGAGCTCGCCTCCGCGTGCCGGAAGAAGAGGCTCGTCGAGAACGTGTAGGACAGCGTCTGCGCGGTCCGCGGCGTCGTGTAGGTGAAGATCAGGCCGGGGCTCGCGGTCGCGAGGCCGTCGGCGTCGGGACCGGGCCCGGCCGGGGGCTCGGCCGCGGAGGTCACGTTGTCGGTGACGCCGATCGACCCGGTGAAGACGCCGTGGAGAGTTGCGTCCTGCGCCCGGGCGTCGTGGTGGGTGAGGATCGCGCAGCCGAAGACCGCGACCGCAATGCCTCGTCCGGAGCGCATGAGGGCTGCAAGGTAACAATGGAGCCGGCGCTCGGCTACGCCTCCCCGACCTTTCGGCGCAAGGAGGCGAGCGCCGCGCGCCGGCCGTTCAGGCGTCGAGAAGGACGACACCGAGGATGGGCGCCGGTCGGAGCTGCTCGATGGCCTGGCGGATCGCCTTGCGGGTCGACTTCTTGACCAGCGAGGTCAGGACCACGCCGTCCACCGAGTCGCCGATGACGTTCAGGTCCATGCTGCCGAGCACCGGCGGCGTGTCGATGATGATGTACGAGTAGCCCGCGCGCTTGAGGCTCTCGATCGCGGTCGAGAACGCCACCCCGTCGAAGATCGGCGGCCGCTCCGTGCGCGGATCGACGGCCAGGATGTGGACGGGCGTCTGGAGGGCGAGCCTCGCGTCGGGCGACCTGCCGCCCATCGGCGCGGCGTTCCTGTCCGACGACGACTCGCCGCCGTCGTCGCCGGGCGTCACGGCGGGCGCCGCCTGATCGACGACGACCCAGGGCGCGAACCGTTCGTTGACGTGGCGCTGGAGCTGCTCCGTGAAGCAGCTCGGGGGCTCGAACCGCAGCGCCTTCGCGATGCCGGGCTTGCGGATGTTCGCCTCGACGAGGAGGATCTTCCCGCGGACGGTCTCGCGGAGCGCGAGGGCGAGGTTGATGGCGCACGACGTCTTGCCCTCGCCGGGTCCCGCGCTCGTCACGGCGATGGTGATCCCCGCGCCCGTCGGCAGCTTGCGCCGGAGCGTCCGGTAGGCGTCGGCCTGGGGCGAGTAGGGCGCGCGGAGCATCACGATGTTCGGATCCACGGCGTCCGGCATCGGCACGGGGCGCACGGTGATCTCGCCCGGGCCGCGCAGCGACTCCTCCGGGAGCAACCCGGGGCTCTCCGGCGTGGTGGGCAGGGAGCGCAGCTGCTCGATGTGCAGCGACGGCGGCTCCTCGAACGTCGGATCCAGCGACTGCAGCTTCGCGTCCACGGCCTGGTGCGCCGGGGTCGACACCACGCGGTTGAAGATCAGGGAGGGCGGCGAGCTGAACGTGCTGGTGAGCGAGCGCTCGATCGGCCTCTCGGGCGGCTGATGCGGCTGCGGCTGCTGATGCGGCTGCGGCACCTCGCGCACCGTCACCTCGCGCGTCGCGGGCGGCACCACGCGATCGAAGACGAGCGAAGGAGGCGAGGAGAACGCGCCGCTGAACGATCGCTCGATGGACGGCGCTCCCCCGGGGGGCGCCGCCGCGTCCCGGACCCCCACGTCGCGCGATGGCGAGGCGATGACCCGCTCGATCGGCACCGGCAGCGCCGGCGAGCTGCCCGGCCTCCCGCCGCTCGACGCGAGCCCAGGACTGCTCAGCGTCGCGCTCAGATCGACGACACGCGCGATCGCGGGGGATGAGCCTTGCCGCTCGGCGCCGTGCGGCAGCGCCGGCGTGGGCATGCCCAGCACCGTCGCGGTACCCGGATGCGCGCGGTGCTCGCCGTGGTTCGCCGCGGGACCCCCGAGGAAGAGCGCCGTCGCTGGCGGCGGCCCCCTGAGCGGCTGCTGCGCGCCGGGGTGAGCGCCCGGCGCCTGCGCGGCGCCGAAGCGCAGCCCCATCGCCTGCGGGTGCTGCGGCCCCGGAGGGGGCAGATCTTGCCGGATGGTCGGCGAGTCGAACGCGGCGCTCGCGTCGTCCTGGCTGGAGCTCGGGCGCTCCGCCGAGACCACGTCCTCCGCGTCGTTCGCGAGGCGCAGGACGCGGGCGATCATCTCCTCGCGCACGTCCGGATCCGGCGCGATCGAGCGCCAGTTGCCGACCACGTTGCGGAGCCGGCGCGCCTCGATGACGAGGGCGCGGACCCGCGCGGTCTGCTCCGCGCGACTCAGGAAATCGCAGACCTGATCGAGCGCCCGCTCGAGGGAAGCGACCGGCGGGGGCTTTCCCGGCTCAGCTCCGCCTGTCTCAGCCACGGCGCCCTCGGGGCGCGCGCGCGGCGGGCGGTACGACGACGAGCACCGGAGCGAGCGCCATTCGATCGATATCTTCCATGTCGTAAACCCGATCGTCGAACACGATGCCACGCGCCGCGGCGGCCGCGATGCCGGCCGCAACGGACAAGAACAGCCCGCCGATGGCGATGATCAACCGCGACGGGCTCGACGGCGCGCTCGGCCGGTACGCCGGGTCGAGCACCTCGATCTGCGCCGAGTAGCCGCCCTGCTCCGAGCTCGCGGCGATCTCCGCGCGGAACGACTTGCCCTCGAGGTCGGAGAGGCGCTGCTGCGCGCGCGCCTTCTCGCGGCTGAGCCGCGACCAGTCGGTCTCGGTGTTGATGATCTGCTTCGCCGCCTCGCTCGCGTCGGCCGCGTTGCCCTTCTTCGCGCCCCTGCGCGCCGCGATCTCCCGCTCGAGAGCGGCGAGCTGGGACTTGATCTTCGCCTTCTCGGCCTCGTCGGTCGCGGGGACCTCCACCACCGGCTCCGGCGGCAGGATGAGCGCCTGCTCGGCGCGCCGCAGCGCCGCCTCGGCGTTGGTCACGCGGGCCACCGCCGCCCGGACGTCGGGGTGCTGCTCGGTGAAGCGGGACTGCTTGTCGGCCAGATCCCGCCGCGCGGTGGCGAGCTCTTGCTCGGCCTGATCCCGCTGCCGGGTGAGCGCGGGGGAGGGCACCCCGGCGGCGCTCGCCGCCGGCTGCTCCGGCTTGCCGGTGAGCCGGCTGCGCAGGCGGGGCACCTGCCGCTCGAGCGCCTCGAGGGTCGGGTCGGTCCCGGTGGCGCGCCGCTCCCGCTCCCGGATGGCGGCGCCGCCCTGCGCGCCGCCGGGCGAGTTCTGCTCGGCGGCGAACTCGGGGTGCTCGGCGAGGAACGCCGCGAGCTCGGTCTCGGCCTTCTCGACGTCCTGCTCGGCGCGCTTCAGCTCGGCGTCGAGGAACTCGTTCGTCAGCTTCGCCTGTGACCTGCGCATGCGGGTCGTCTCCTCGACGAGGATGTCCGCGAGCCGCTGCGTCACCTCCTGCGCCTGCTCGCGCGTCTCCCCTTCGGCCGAGATCGCGAAGGTGTCCTGCGAGCGGGCCTTGAAGGTGATCTTGGCGCGGAGCCGATCGACCGCGTCGACCATGCCCCGCTTCTCGAGGACGTCGGGGAAGAGGTTGAACTCCGTCACGACCTTCTCGAGGTTGGAGCGCGCGAGCAGCGTCTCCTTGAGCCGCGCGGAGAGGGTGCGGAGCGGGTCGGGCCCGTCGGGCCCGAGGTACGTCGCCTTGACGCCCTCGCGGTAGAAGATCACGGTCTCGGAGCGGTACGCGGGCTTCCTCGACTGCACGACGAGCACCGTGAACCCGAGCCCCGCGATCGCCACCAGCACCGCCACGTACCAGTGCGCCAGCGTCCGGTTGATCATCGCGCTGACGCTGGGCGGCTGCGGACCTGCAGGCCGCGCCGCTGCGTCGGCGGGGATCGCCCCGAGCGCCTCCTGGGGCGGGGTAGGCCCGGAGAGCTGCTGGTTCATCTTCTTGTCCATGGTCCCCGCTCCTCGAAGGTTGCCTTGCTCCGCCCGGTCCGGAGGACGCGCACCCCGGTCTGGCAGGCTGGCTGCCTATGGTAGACGTGCGCCGCGCGAGCGCCAGCTTGTTGCGCTCGGCTGTCCCCGCCGCGCGCAACCCCACGCCTAACACGCCCCCAGCACGCGCAGCACGCGGAACCAGCGCCGCGGCGACCGGAGGCACCGTCCGGGCGACTCCAGCCGCTCAGCGCCGTCCGCGCGATACTTGCCGCGCGGCGCTGCCACCGCAGCCGTTGTCGACGGGTGGGCCGAGGGGCCCGGGTGGCGGCGCGCGCGCCGCCACCGGGCGTCACGTGGGGAACACCCGATCGAGGCGCAGCAGGCGGAAGATCGCGCGCGGCTGATCCCTCAGCCCGACGATGCGCACCTGGCCGCCGTTGGCCCGTACCCGCTTGAACAGCGAGACGATGACGCCGACGCCCGAGCTGTCGATCAGCCGGAGGGACGAGAGCTCGAGCGTGATGTTCTGCCGGTTCTCGGCCACCAGCTCGTCCACCAATGTCCTGAACTCCGGTGCGGTCACTGCGTCGAGGGTCCCCTCGAACTGCACGACCGTCTCACTGCCGTTATCGGTCCGCGTATAACTCATTGGATTTTGATTCCCCCTGCGGCGCGGGTCGCGCCCGAACGGGAGACGCTCCGCATTCGAAAACTGCTCGTCCGATGCCCTGTCGCCCCGGCGAAATCGGCGTCGGAATGCTCTTGTTCGCTGCTGCCTTCACCCCCGTCACCGGCAATACACGAGCTGCCCTCCCTCCGTTTCACGAGACGGAGGACATTCGGACTGCCGGGACAGTAATCGACCTCATCCATGAACGACTTGATGATGAAGAGCCCCATCCCGGACTCGGGGAGGTCGTCGATGGGAGGGTTGTCGATGGCCGCGGGATCGAAGCTGCAGCCCGTGTCCATCAAACGGATGATAATGCCGTCCGCGTCGGATTCGATCTCGATGTCGACGTCGCCCGGCGGGCCAGCGCGGTATCCGTGAATCGCGATGTTGTTGAACGCCTCGCCGAACGCCGAGACGGTCTGGTCCTCGAAATCCTCCTGGGTGAGGCCGGGCGACCCGCCTTCGACCCTCCCAGGCGTGGCCATCTTGCATGCGGCCGCCACCACGCGGAGGGCGAGGTGGCGATAGGTCAACGAACCTGGTACGCGGAGTCGGATCACGCCCAAACCTCCATCCGAGCTTGTACCCTACCACGTTCTCGACTATGGGAGCCACAAGGTAAACAGTGACACCTGGCGTTCGTGTAGCGAAACGTGCGATCGACATCGCGGGCTCGCTCGTGGGTCTCACGCTGACCCTCCCGCTCTACCCCCTCATCGGCGCGGCCATCTACCTCGAGTCGCCCGGGCCGATCTTCTACATGCAGCGCCGTGCCGGGATGCTCATCGGCACGGAAGTGCGGGACGGCGTGGCCTACCCGCGGTTCGTCGAATTCCACATGCGCAAGTTTCGTTCCATGCGCGTGGATGCCGAGAAGATGACGGGGCCCGTGCTCGCCCAGCAGGACGACCCGCGCATCACCCGGGTCGGCCGCTTCCTGCGCAAGACGCGCCTCGATGAGATCCCGCAGTTCTGGAGCGTGCTCATGGGCGACATGAGCATCGTGGGGCCGCGCCCCGAGCGCCCCGAGCTGCTCGTCAACCTCGCGCTCGCCATTCCCTTCTTCGAGGAGCGGATGCGCGACATCAAGCCGGGCATCACGGGGCTCGCGCAGGTGTCGCTCGGGTATACCGGACGCGCCCCGGCGGAGAGCGAGGTCGCCGCGTTCGAGGCGACGCTGACGAACCCGTTCGGCCTCGAGGAGGCGGAGGGGGCCGAGGCCGACGACATGCGGATGAAGCTGCTCTTCGATCTCGCGTACGCCGCGTCGCTCGAGAAGCTCACGACATTCCTGCAGATGGAGCTCTCGATCATCGTGAAGACGCCGCTCGTGATGGTCCTCGGCCTCGGGCGCTGAGCGGGCGCCGCGCCCCCGGACCCCGGCGCCATGGCGCTCTCTCCGCTGAGCCGGGGGCGCTTCCCGCGGCGCCGCTAGGCCCTCTTGCTGAGCACGACGATCACGAGCACCAGGGCGAGATCGGCCAGGATGAGCCGGTAGATGTCGCGCTTGTCGAGCCGGATCGAGAAGCTCGGATCGACGCTCCTGATGGCGGAGTACAGCGCCCCCGCCAGGCCGAAGTAGATCCAGAGCACGTAGTGGTAGGTGAACGAGAGGAAGAAGATCCCGACCATCATCCCGCAGAACCCGGCCATGATCGCCATGGACCAGGCGCGGATCGCCGCGAACTGGGCGCCGTGCTCGTACCGCTTGAGCGCGACCAGCGAGATCTTGAGCGTGAGGTAGATCATCGCCGTCCACGCGAACATCCCGAGCGGACCGAGCTCCGAGAGCGCGAGGAGGTACGCGTTGTGCGCGGTGAGCCAGTGGTGCTCCGTGAACTGGCGGAAGCCCGCGCCCATCAGCGGGAACATCCGGTAGATGTTCAGGCCCTCGCCCAGGATCTCCGTGCGCTCGTTCGCCGACTCATCCGCCTCGCCGCCGCCGCGGCCGCCGAGCATCATGAGCGGCGCCGCGCAGATCGCGCCGAAGATCGCGCCGCGGATGCCGTACTTCTTGACGAAGTAGACGCCCAGCACCGTCGCGAAGACGAGCTGGCCGCCCCGGGACTGCGTGAGGATGATCGCGGTCGCGATGAGGAGGAGCGAGCCGAAGACCAGGAGCGCGCGCGTGAAGGAGCGCTTCTGCTCGAACATCGCGAAGCTGAACGGCAGCACGATGCCCGCCGTGAGGGCGAGCTCGTTCGGATCCTGGAGCACGCCGCGCCAGCGCACGCGGCCGTTGATCGTCGACGTCTTGAAGAGGCCGACGCGCTCGCACAGGTACTCGACCTCGGGATCGGCGCCCGGCCCCTCGCGGCAGTCCACGCGGAGCTCGCAGGACCGGCCGTCGGGGATGCCCGCCTCGCCGCGCGAGCCTCCGATGGTCTGCGTCATCGCCAGGCACTGAAACGAGGAGAACCCCTGGTGGATCGCGACGCCCGCCACGAAGAGGCCCATGATGAGCACCGTGGCGGCGAGCTTCTGGAACCCTTTGAAGCCGTCGGGGCTGTGCCCGATCAGGAAGAAGAGGACGAACGTCACGCTGATCGAGACGAAGCCCTCGGAGAACTCGGCAGGGTTCCGGAAGCCCAGCGTGAGCACGCACCAGGAGTAGACGACGATGGCCCACCGGAGCTGCGGGGTCGCCTTCAGCCTGACCTTGCCCATGGCGAGGTCGAGGCCCATGCCCATGAAGGCGAGGCCGAGCCAGAGGTAGAGGAACGGCAGGCTCTCGAAGCGCTCGTCCCACTCCTGAGGCCTGCCGTAGATGAAGACGATGAGAAGGATGACCCCGGGGAGCGCGAGCATGTCGAGGGTCCTCGGCGGAGACGCCGTTCGGGTGGTAGGGGACGTTCCGGAGGATCGCGGCTCGCGTCAAGCGACTTGCGCTCGCTCCCTCCGGCGTGGTTTCTGGGTCATCGAGGCTACGTGCTGAGGCCCACGCGGCGTACGGCCTGGTTCAGGAACGGGACGAACTCATCCGCGGCCCTCGCGTTGCCCGCGCTCGAGGGGTGGTGGTCGGTGTTCCCCTCCGAGCCGTGCAGGGAGAAGTTGGACTCGCCCTTGTTCGTGAGCACGTCGTAGTAGTCGAAGACGACGACGTTCTTCTCCGGATAGCCGCTGAGCCAGCCGTCGGGCGACTTGACCCAGTTGTTGAACGAGCGGGCGAGATCCGCCTGCCGCTGCGCGATCTCGGCGTCGGAGGGCTTCCCGAGGAGCCGCTTCGCGGTCCACTTCCAGGCGGGCTCCTTCGAGCGTTTGAGGATGTTGGCGGGGGCGGTGATGTAGACGAACAGCGTGTCCTTCCGCTTCGCGAGGTCGGGCAGGATGGACGCCAGCGTGGCCTTCGCGTTCCAGACGGTGAGCTCCGGGCCGGCCGGGTTGCCGGGGGCGGAGCCCTCGCCGACGAAGCGGTTGTTGGGATAACAGGACTTGAAGACGACGATCCGGTTCACCACGCCGTCCGGGTGCATCTGGTCGTTCAGCGCGACCCGGAGCACCTTGTCCATCTTGTCGCGGAACTTGGGCGCCCAGTCGAAGAGGTCGGTGTTCTCGCCGATCTCGCTGCCGTAGGAGGCCTCGTGGACGCGGTAGCCCTGCTCCGTGAGCTTCTTCTTGAGCCCGCCTCCGTTCGGGTGCGCCTCGTAGACGCACGACGCCTTCTCCTTCTCGGCGCCCGTCTCCGTGAGGAGCTGGCCGCCGCACGAGTGGTGGATGAACAGGAGATCCAGCGGGGTATCGGGCCGGGTGCTCGCGAAGCCGGACAGATCGAGCGAGCCGGCCTTCGCGACGGGGCCGGTCGCGGCCGGCGCCGTGCCCTCGATGGGGATGAACAGGGCGCCCAGCGCGACGAGGAATGCACCGGCAGAGACGAGTCGCTTCTTGCTCATGGCATCTCCGTACAGGATGTGGGCAAGGAGAATGGATTATTGCAGCGCGCCGCGCCGAGGACAAGCGGGCGCGGAGGGCGCCGGCGTCACGTTTGCGGCACGGCGCTCAGAAGGCGAGGACTCCGCCCTCGTCGGCCTTGGCGGCCGAGCCGGCGCGGATCGTGATCTCGTCGCCGCCGCCCGCGGGCTTCCTGATCACGTCGTAGGACGCGCCGGGGGAGAGCCCCGTGACGACGTGCTTCGCCACGCCTGGGAGCGAGGTGAACTGCACCTCGGACACAGCGCCCAGCTCGACCGGGAACAGGACCAGCGTGCCCTTCACCGCCGCGCCGGCGAACGGCGTCCCGCGCTTCGTGCGCACGAGCGTCACCGGATCCGCCGTCGCGTTGCCGGCCGCGCCCTGGAGCACGTGCAGGAAGCGCGTGTCTTTCGGCATCGGGGCCGGCGGCTCGACCCGCAGGGTCGCGAGCATCGGCTCGTTCTCGGCCGGCTTGGTGTCCCAGGTGCCCGTCGGCTTGTACGGCTCGGCCACCATGACGGCGCTCTCCGGCAGGACCGTGGTCACGAAGAGCTTCTGCCCCTTCGGGGTCGTGGCCGTCGCGAGCTTCCCCGCGACCTGCGCCGCGCTCTGCGTTTGCACGAAGAAGCGCTTGAAGCGCCCGTCCTTGCCCGTGGCGGCGCGGTCGTAGAGGACGAGGTGGTCCGGCTTGAGCCAGACGAGCGCGCGGCTGACGTGCGTGACGTCGCGGATGTTCTCGTACTCGGAGTTGTAGAGCGGGGTCGCGTCGCCCAGGACGTAGACGTAGTCCTGCGCGAAGCTCTTCGCGAGCACCCGGGGATCGCCCGTGTGCACGAGCGGCCACTGAGAACCGCGCCGCCAGAGCTCGCCGCGGTTCGGGTCGTCGTGGCGGCGGTTCCTGTCGTTCTCGACCGCGAGGGTGTTGTGCTGCTCGGAGCTCCCCATGAAGGAGCCGTACCCGACGCGCTCCTTCGTGAGCCACTCGCCGCCGCGGTAGAAGCCGAAGCTGAGGCCGTCGCCGTGCTGGTGGTCGATCTGCTCCCAGCCGAGCTGGAACTGGAGCCACGTGGCCTCGGGCCCCCAGCTCGTCCTCGCGAAGACCTGGCCGAGGCCGGGGCCGTAGTGCGTGAGCGGGGTGGAGGGGCGCGGGTCGGTCGGGGTGACCGCCGGGTCGAGCAGGAGGAAGTACATGATCGAGTGGCGCTTGTGGACCTGGCCGAGCTGCGAGCGGGCGCGCCGGGCGAGGGCCGCGGCGCCGCCCGGGCCGGCGTGGATGGCCATCCAGCGGAGCGCGTTCAGGCGCTCGGCGTTGCCGCTGTTCTCGGCGTGGAGGCCGAGCGCCGCGAACGGGTCGATGTGATCCGTGTACTCGTAGCGCTCCCCGTCGCCCGTCCACGCGGCCTCGTGGGTCGGCCCGAGCCGGCCCGCCGGCGTGGCGGGGCTCAGGCTGTGGAGGTGGGCCGGGATGAACTCGTGCCAGAACGGGTTGCCGTCGAGGTGCACCTGCGGGCCCCACTTCGCCGGATCGGCCTCGCCGGCCGTCTGGATGGCGAGCAGCGTCTCGCTCACGTAGGCCAGCGTCGCGGGGCCGTACTGGAAGCCCTCCGGCGGCGCGCCGCCGCGCGCGTCGTTCCGCAGGACGCTGTCGGTCATGTAGAGCCACGCCCCGGTGACGTTGGCGAAGTAGTCCCTGAGCCGCGGGTAGGTGCCGCTCGGCTTCGGATCCGGCGGATCGTCGGCCTCGTCGAACGCGAGCGACAGGAGCGTCAGGTTGCGCATGTGCGACGTGAAGTAGTTGTTCACGGCGTACCTGCGCTTCTTCGGCTCCTTCAGCATCGCCGGGTCGTTCAGCTTGCCCACGGGCTCGGGGTGATCGTGGCTCGTCGTCGACGACTTCAGCTGCTCCTCCGCCCAGCGGAGGAAGACGGGCCGTATCGCCGCCTTGTCCTGGGCCGAGAGGTACCCGTAGATCCAGTCGACCGTGAGGCCGAACGACTCGCCGGCCCAGCGGGCGCGGTCGCCGGTCGAGAACCTGCGGACGAAGGGATCCTGCGGATCCGCCTTGTTCACGCGATCGACGATGTAGAGCAGGATCTTGCGCGCGCGGGCGGCGTGGTCGTTGCGGGCCGCCTCATCGCTCGAGACGAGCGACATGAAGGCGAACAGCTCCGCGTGCGCCTCGCAGTAGATGCGGGCGTGGGTGCAGTCGCCCTCCGAGGGGATGTTGCCCTTGTCCATCGCCGCCGCGGCCTCGGCCGCCACGGCGGCGAGCTCCTTGAACAGGGGGTTCGCCTGCGTGGCGCGCGCCCGGAGCTTCGGCAGATCGGCCGCGCGCACCCAGAGCCGGGGGTGCCCCTTGGCCGGCGTGGCCGGCGGCGCGGCCGGCGCGTCGAAGCGCGGCGCCGCGACCGCGAGGGCGGCGGTCGCGGACTGGATGCCCTCGCCGCTGTGGACCGCCGGGGGCCCCGGGGTCTGCCGCCGGTCGCAGCCGGCGAGGAGACCCGCGAGGCCGAGCGCGAGGCCGAGCGACGCGAGCGACCGCGACCCCGTCATGTCGCGCGTTCCTTGAGGTACGTGAACGTCCGCTGGAGGCCCTCCTCCGTGGAGACCAGCTGCTTCCACCCGAGCGCCTTCAGCTTCGTGTTGTCGAACCGGTTCCCCTTCCACGAGGTCGCGCTCTTGTAGGGCGTGAAGATGGCCGGCAGCTGCCCCTTCGAGTGGGCGTGGTAGCGCTCGACGAGCTTCGATATCCCGGCGAGGGCGAAGTAGGGCACCGTGAGCGAGCGGATCGGCTTCACCTCGCGCTTGTAGCGGGCGAGGTAGACGTCGGCCGTGGGCAGGTCGTCGTCGTGGACGTTGTAGACCTGCCCCCGCGCGACGTCGCTCCGGCCGGCGACGGCGATCGCCTCCGCGCAGTTCTCGACGTACGACAGCGGCAGGACGTTGCGGCCGCCGAGGTGCAGGAACACGCCGAACAGGCTCATCCCGACGCGGCTGGAGAAGGCGTTGCCGCCGGGGCCGTAGATGACGCCGGGGCGGAGCACCGTCAGCGGGAAGCCGTAGCGCGCCTGGTACTCCCAGAAGAGCTTCTCCTGCCGGAGCTTCGCCTGCGAGTAGAGATCGCGCTGCGCGGGCCGCGTCTCCAGGGGCGTGTTCTCGTCGACGATGTACCCCCGCGGGAGGTCGGCGACGCCGTAGACGCCGAAGGAGCTGACCAGGACGACGCGCGGCGAACGGCCGGTGTGGACGAGCGCCTCGAGCAGGTTCTTCGAGGCGACGACGGTGCTCAGGAACATGTCCGCGGGCGCGCCGCCCATGGCCGCGGCCACGTGGTAGACGACGTCCACGCCCTCGACCGCGCGCTCGGCGGCCTCGTTCGTGGCGAGGGAGCCCACCGCGATCTCGAGGGGGACGCCCCGCCGCTTCTCGATCTCTTCGAGCCGCGCGCGGTTGCTCGCGGGGCGGACGAGGCAGCGGAGGTCGGCCTCGCCGTGGGCGAGCAGCCGGTCGACGAGGGCCGATCCGAGGAAGCCGTTCGAGCCGGTGACAAGGACTTTCATGTGCGCGCCTTCTCCTGCGGGACCTGCCGGAAGATCTCATCCATCATCCACGCGACCCGGATCATGTCCCGGTACGAGATGGGCAGCTCCGCGCCCCGCGTGATGCTGTCGTAGAAGAGGCCGATCAGGCGGTTCAGCCCCGAGAAGAAGTGGAAGTCGCTGCGGGCGAACCGCACCACGTTCTTGCCCCCCTCGCGGAGGTACGAGAGGGCCTGATCGAAGGCCGGGACGACGCGCCCGATGGCGCTCGGGAGCTTCGGCGACGCGTCGAGGGTGACCGTGCGGCTCGTGAAGTCGACGTGGAGCGTGTTCTTCGTTCCGTAGACGCGGAGGAAGTGCCCGGGCGGCCGCGCGTGCGACGAGAAGGTCCCGTAGGCGCTGACGCGCGCGCCCTGCACCGTGACGCGGAGCTCGTCGAGCATGTCGTCGCGCGAGTCGCCGAACCGCTTCTCCCGGAGCGCGTAGGCCGTCGCGGTGACCGTCGGCTGCTCGTCGTCCACGAACTCGACGATCTTGTTCAGCAGGTGATCGACGTTGTTGTGGAACAGCTTGCCCGGGAGGCGATGGACCCAGTGGGTGCCGTCGCCGAGGAGCGCCGTGCCGAAGGGGCCGGCGAGGTTGTAGCCGAAGCAGCTCTCCACGTGGACGGGATCGCCGAGCACGCCGTCGCCGACGAGCCTGCGCATCTCGACGGCCGGGGGATCGAACTGGTACTCCCAGCCGACGGTCATCTTCTTCCCGGCGGCGGTGCAGAGCTCGATGAGGCGCCGCACGTCCGCGAGGTTCAGCGCAATCGGCTTCTCCACGTAGACGTGGGCGCCCGCCTCGATGGCGCGCCGGGCGAGGAACAGGTGCGACTGCGGAGGGGTGGTGATGTGGACGACGTCGGGCTTCTCGACGTCGAGCATCCGGTCGAACGAGTCGTAGTGGCTCGGGATGCCGTAGCGCACCGCGATCTGCTCGGCCATCAGGAGCTCGAGGTCGCACACGGCGACGACCCGAGCCCGCTCCGGCATCTTCTGGATCTCTTCTATGTGGCCGTCGGCGATCTTGCCGCAGCCGACGATCGCGATTTTGAGGGTCATGCGGCGGCGGAGCGTACCGCAACGTGGCGGCCGAGAGCTAGGCTCTCGGCCGGCCCGCGGTCAGCGTGGACGCGTCCACGCTCCTCCACGCGCATGGAGGAGCTTGATGACGGTCGCTGCGGCCTCGGGTAGGCTGCGCGGCGCAGCATCAAGAAGGGTGGTGATTCGTGCGCGTGCTCCATGTTCTTCATACGTCGCTGCCTGTCATTGCGGGGTACACGATCCGCAGCGACTACATCATCAAGCACCAGGCCGAGCACGGGATGCGGCCGGCGGTGGTGACGTCGGGGCAGCAGGGGTCCGGGGATGCGCTGAAGGACGAGATCGGCGGCATCTCGTACTGGCGGACGCGCGAGCCTACCGGCAAGAAGCTGCCGCTGGTCAGGGAGCTCCAGCTCGTGCGGGCGCTGGAGGCGCGCGTCGAGGACGCCATCCGGGAGTTTCAGCCCGATCTCGTGCACGCGCACTCGCCGATGCTCGTCGGGCTGCCGGCGCTCGCGGCGGCGCGCCGCTTCGGGCTGCCGCTCGTCTACGAGGTGCGCGACCTCTGGGAGAACGCCTCCGTCGACCGGGGCAAATTCAAAGAGGACTCGGCGCCTTACAAGATCGCGGCCGGCCTCGAGACGATCGTCTACAAGTACGCTGACGCGACGGTGACGATCTGCGAGGCCCTGAAGAGCGCTGTCGCGCCGCGGGT
Organism: Sorangium sp. KYC3313; assembly: GCF_052075895.1. Classification (NCBI taxonomy): domain Bacteria; kingdom Pseudomonadati; phylum Myxococcota; order Polyangiales; family Polyangiaceae; genus Sorangium; species Sorangium sp. KYC3313. The sequence continues at coordinate 11,529,001 of NZ_CP197255.1, read as the reverse complement.
GCGCAGCACGGACGCGCTCCACGTCGTGGGCAACGGCGTCGACTCGGACAAGTTCGCGCCGCGGGAGGCCCCGCCCGGCGCCCGGGAGCGCTTCGGGCTCGCCGGGAAGAAGCTCATCGGCTACGTCGGCACCTTCCAGCCGTACGAGGGGCTCCAGACGCTCATCGCGGCGATCGGCGACATCGCGCGGGAGATCCCGGACGCGCACGTCGTGATCACCGGGGCCGGCGGCCAGGAGATGGAGCTCAAGGCGTTCGCCCGCGAGCGAGGGGTGGAGTCCAAGGTGACCTTCACCGGGCGGGTGCCGCACGACGAGGTGTTCAACATCTACGCGATGGCGAGCCTGCTCGTGTATCCACGCATCCGGACCCGGACGACCGAGCTCACGACGCCGCTGAAGCCGCTCGAGGCGATGTCCATGGCCCGGCCCGTGATGGTGAGCGACGTCGCGGCCATGGGGGAGCTCGTCCGTTATGGCGAGACCGGGTTCGTCTTCAAGGCGGGCGACAGCGCCGACCTCACGAGGCGGTGTGTGGAGGCGCTCAAGGACCCGGCGCGCCTCGAGGAGGTCGGCAAGAACGCGCGGGCGTGGATCCTCAAGGAGCGGCAGTGGCCCACGCTGCTCTCGCGGTACGAGACCATCTACGAGCAGGCGATCGCCGTGCGGCGCGGACAGGGCAAGTCGCGCGTCGGCGAGCCGCACGCGGCGTGAAGGGCGGCGATCCCGGCCCGGGCTCCCCGCGGCCGGCGGCCAGCGTCGCTGCCGCGTGAGCGTCGCGAGCCCTGGCTCTACCGCGGGAAGTCGGCCGGGGAAGGGAACCGCCAAGCCACCAAGGGCGCCAAGAAAACCGGGGATAGGGGGGATGCCCGGACGGCCCCTTCCCCCTCTCCCCATGGCGTCCTTGGCGGCTTGGCGGTTGTTCTGCCGCTCCGGGGCAACTTCCCGCAGCAGTGTTAGGCGCGTCCTCGCGCGATCCGGGGTATGATCACGCGGCCCCATCCCGCCCCTTCGGGAACTGGCAGGAGGTCTCTCAACGTGTTCGAGATCAAAGTCGACCGGATCATCGCCATGGTGGATTTCGTCCTTGAGGGGCGTGTCCGCCTCGAGGAGATGGAGCACTTCGTCAGCGAGCTGAGGAAGGCGTGCGAGAGCCTCCAGGGCCGGGAGATCAAGATCAAGGCCGATGTCCGCGGGTTCAGGCCGATGTCCCCCGATGTGGCGGAGAAGATCCGCGCCGTCCAGGAGTTCGGCCTGGAGCTCGGGGTGATGCGCGTCGCCGAGATCATCGAGAGCGACATCGTCGCGCTCCAGCTGAACCGCGTGGCGCGCGAGAGCGGCACGGACAAGGTCCTCCGGCGCTTCTGGGACGAGGACGCGGCCCACGAGTGGCTCCTCCACGGCGACCCCGAGTGAGCGGCGGGCACCCGCTTCGGATACGGGCCCATCTCGACGTTTTCGGTGCTCAGCGCACATGAGTGCGCTTCCGCGCCGAAAACGCCGATCTGGGCCCGTCTCCTGTGCGGGTGACCGCCGCTCGGCGGGGCCTGTGGCGGGTGACCGCCGCTCGGCGGGGCCTGCGGCGGGTGACCGCCGCTCGGCGGGGCCTGTGACAGAGAGAGCGCGGGCTAGAAGAGGGGGAGGGGGTCGGAGGGGTGGGGGGGGCGGTACTGCTTCAGGATCTCGGCCACGGCGTCGAGCGGGAGGGCCGGCGCGTGGTGTCCGCTGTGGCCGATCATGTCGGCGCCGCCGAACATCGCGTTGAGGATCGCCTCCTCCACCACGTCGACGGTGGCCTCGTAGAGCGCGTCGACCTCGGTGTCGAGGACGAGCTCGGCCATGTGCCGGCCCGGCGCGAGGGGGTGCACGCTGAGCGAGCGGCTCGACCGGGGGGCGCTCCACTGCTCTGTGGCGACGCGAGGCACCCGGTTCGCGGTGCTCCAGGCGAGGACGATCTCGCCCGAGTTGTTGGCGGCATACCCGCCGGTCCGGCCGATCGCGAGCGCGGCGCGCCGCGCGAGGCGCGCGAGTTGGCGGTGGATGAGCGGGGCGTCGGTGGCGACGAGCACGATGATCGAGCCGGCGGGGCCCCGCCGCGGGACGTGGTTGAAGCGGTCGCTGATGAGCCGCCCGACCGGGACCCCATCGATGCGGAGCATCTCGCGATCGCCGAAGTTCGACAGCACGAGCGCCCCCACGAGGGCGTCGACCCCGCCGACAGGGACCGACCGGCTCGAGGTGCCGATCCCGCCCGCGAAGTGGAACGTCTGCATGCCCGTGCCGGCGCCGACGCACCCCTCGGCCACGGGGCCACCCCGGGCGTTGTCGATCGCCTCGTCGACGTCGGCCTGCGCCACGTGGCGCCCCACGGCGTCGTTGAGGAAGCTGTCGTCGCACTCGGCGACGACCGGGATCACGACGTCGTAGTCCTTGCCGATCTTGGGGTGCTTGCGCGAGAGCCACGCGACGGTCGCGTCGAGGACGCGGCCGACGCAGAGCGTGCTGCAGAGCAGGATCGGCGTCTCGCAGAGGCCCCACTCGTTGATCTGCGAGAGGCCGGTCACCTCGCCCGCGCCGTTGAGCACGTAGCTCGCGGTGAACACCCGATCGAGGAAGACGTCGCCGTCGGCCGGGACGACCGCGGTCACGCCCGTGCGCACCGGACCGAGGCCGGGGACGAGCTCGCCTTCGCCCTCGATCTTGGTCACGTGGTGGACCCGCACCCCGGGGACGTCCGTGATCGCGTTCTCCGGACCGGTCGGAAAGCGGCCGATCGCGACGCCGAGATCGCGCAGCCGAGGGCGCCTGAGCGCGGCCGAGGGCGCGCTCATGGGCCGGCGACCTCGCCGTTCGTGACGGAGATCGTGCCGGAGAGGGGCGCGGCCTCCGCCGGGAGCGGCGCGGGCCCGGCGAGCGCCGGGCCGGGCGCGGCCAGCAGGCCCGGATCGGCGGCCGGCGAGGCGACCGCCGCGCTCGCGGAGGGCGCGGCTGCGCTCGCGGAGGGCGCGGCTGCGCCCGCGGAGGGCGCGGCCGCTCCGGCCGCAGGCGCGGCCGCTCCGGCCGCAGGCGCCGCCGCGGTGAACGCGGCCCGCGGCGACGTGGCGCGGGCGTCGCGGTAGCGCTTGAGGCAGCCGGCCAGGATCTCGCCGATCAGCATCCGGTGATCCATCCCCGCCACCCTCGCGATCACGCAGAGATCGCTGAAGTCGGGCGTCAGGCCGGGCAGCGGGTTGATCTCGATGACGTACACCCTGCCGTCCTTCGCCATGCGCAGATCGACCCTGGCCACGTCGCGGCACGCGAGGGCCGCGAACGTGTCGCGCACGACCTTCTCGATGCGGCGGAGCTCCGACGGCGTGAGCTGCGCGGGGCACTGGAAGCGCACGCGCGGCGTGTCCGACTGCTTCTCGTCGTAGCCGTAGACGGGGTAGGTGGGCGGGTCGACGAAGACGACCTCCATCGGCGGCAGCACCTTCGGCCGCCGCTCCCCGAGCAGGCCCACGGTGAACTCGCGGCCCGTGATGTACTCCTCGATGAGGGCCGGCTGGTGGTAGCGATCGACCAGCTGCTTCGCCGCGGCGCGCGCGGCGGCCTCGTCCTTGACGACGGACGCCGAGGTGATCCCCTTCGAGGTCCCCTCGGCGTTGGGCTTCACGATCACCGGGTAGCGGAACGGCTTCAGCTTCTCGCGCCCGGTCGTGACCACCTGCCACTCGGCCGTGTCGATGCCGGCCGCCCGCAGGATCTGCTTCGTGAGGCCCTTGTCGAGGGCGAGCGAGAGCGTCGTCGCGTCCGAGCCGCTGTAGGGGATGCCGAGCAGCTCGCAGAGCGCTGGCACCTGCGCCTCGCGGCCGCGGCCGCGGAGCCCCTCGGCGATGTTGAAGACGACGTCGACCCCGGAAGCCGCGAGCGCGCGCGGCAGGTCCGGGGTCGCCTCGAGCGGGACCACGGTGTGGCCGTAGCTCTCGATGGCGCTCGCGATCGCCTGGATCGTGCGCGGCGAGTCGAACTCCGCCTCCAGGTCGTGCAGCGTGCCGGGGCCCGCCTTGTCGGCCGCGGCCGTGTCGCTCCGCTTCATGTTGTAGGTGAAGCCGACGCGGAGCGCGGTCCGCTTCGCCCGGCGCGGCTGGTTGCTCTCCAGGAGCGGCAGGAGCCCCCGCCGCTTGCAGGCGCTCCTCACGATGGCCCGGATCACGCCGTCGAAGTCGACGCCGCGCTGCGCCGCCGCGACGAAGACGCTGGCGCCCGGCTGGAGGGTGGGCAGCCCGTCGACCTCGAGGAAGTGGACGTCGTGGCCCTGGCCGCGCGAGGGGGACGGCGTGACCCGGAACTCGCAGCGCGCGTGATCCTTGAGGTCCAGGGCGCGCACGACGCGCGCCGTGAGCGACCGGATGCGCTCGAGCGTGGCCGCGGGCAGCTGCGCGGGCCGGCGCGTGACGTGCTCGGGCTTCGCGTGCTTCAGGTTGAAGTCGTACACGTTGTAGCTGCCCGGCACCTGGGGATCGATCACGAACTCGATGGGGTCGAGGATCCCCTCGGGGATCCCGGTGCCGCTCGAGCGCGCGGGGCTCGTCTCCTTCAGCCCGTCGACGAAGGCGCACGCGACGTCGATGCCGGCGATGTAGTGCTCGACCAGCAGGCCCGCCTCGAAGCGCGCGAGCTGCCGCTCGACGACCTCGGCGAGGTGGTGCGCGTCCTCGCAGACGCTCCACTCCCGGAAGATGCCCTTGGAGGAGCCCTCGAAATTCGGCTTCACGATGACGGGGAAGCTCACGTCGTCGAGCGCGCCGCCCTCCAGGGTGGTCCGGTTGACGAGGCGGGCGCGCGGGGTGGTGACGCCGTAGCTCGCGAGGACGCGCTTCGTGAGCGACTTGTCGAGCGCGACGTTCAGCGTGTAGGCGTCGGAGCCGGTGTACGGGATGCCGAGCTCGTCGAAGAGCGACGGATAGAACGCCTCGCGCGTCTTGCCCTTGTGGCCCTCGGCGGTGTTGAAGATGAGGTCCGGCTGGAGCGCCTCGAGCCGGGCGAGGACCCGGGAGGCCGGCCCGCTGACCTCGATCCGCTCGACCTCGTGCCCGGCTCGCTCGAGCGCGCCGGCGATGGCGGCGATCGTCTCCGGGCTATCGAACTCGGCTTCCTCGGCGGAGCTCGTGATCTTCAGGTTGTGCGTGAGCACGATGCGCATGGTCTCTCCTGTGCCGCTCGTCCGGGCAGCGGCTCCCCCGGTGCTCTGCCGGAGGCGCACGCGCCTGCGAGATTACGGCCAGCGGGCGTGTTTTGCCGGGGAAAAAGCAGGAGAGCGCCGCGAGGGGCTCCGGGGCTCGGCGGGCTCCCGCTCGCGCGGAGGTCGTGCTAGCGACCCCGTGTGGATCGTTTCGCCGCACACGACGCTGACCGCTCTCCGACGCCCGAGCCTGGCCTCCCTTACGAGGAGCTGAACGAGCCGCAGGCGCGCGCGGCCAGCCACGCGGCGGGGCCGCTCCTCATCTTCGCCGGCGCGGGGAGCGGCAAGACCCGCGTCATCGTGTACCGGATCGCGAACCTCATCGTCACGCACCGTGTCCCGCCCTACCGGATCCTGGCGGTGACGTTCACGAACAAGGCGGCGACCGAGATGAAGCGCCGGCTGGAGGGGCTCATCGGGGCCGACATCGTGAAGGACCTCTGGGTGGGCACGTTCCACGCGGTGTGCGCGCGCCTGTTGCGCCGGCACCACGAGGCGGCCGGGCTCGACAAGAACTTCGTCATTTACGACGACGACGATCAGCGGGCGGTCATGAACCGCGTGCTCAAGGAGCTCAACCTCGACGATCGGCGCTATCCGCCCCGCCAGGTGCTCTCGCGCATCCACGCGGAGAAGCAGGAGGGGCGGGGGCCGGCCGAGTTCGAGCGGAAGGGCTACTTCGACGACGCGATCGCGCGGTGCTTCGAGGCGTACGAGCGGCACCTCAAGGCGGCGAGCGCGGTGGACTTCGACGACCTCTTGCTCGCCGTGCTGCGCATCGCGGAGGACCCGACGAGCTACGCCGGCGAGGATCTCCGGGGGCGTTTCCGCCACGTGCTCGTGGACGAGTTCCAGGACGTGAACCAGGTGCAGTACCGGCTCGTCCGGGCGTTCTGCAAGAGCCACGACAACCTCTGCGTGGTCGGCGACGACGACCAGAGCATCTACCGCTGGCGCGGCGCGGACGTGCGGATCGTCCGCGGGTTCCGGCGCGATTTTCCGCACGCGACGGTGGTGAAGCTCGAGCAGAACTACCGCTCGATCGGGCACGTCGTGCGGGGCGCGCTCGGCGTGATCCGCCACGCGTCGGATCGCGAGCCGAAGGAGCTCTGGACGGCCAACCAGGACGGCACGCCGATCGACGTGGTGGCGGCGGACAGCGAGCACGACGAGGCGGCGTGGGTGGTCGAGGGCGTCCGCGAGCTCATCGCGCAGGGCGTCTCGCCGAACGAGATCGCGGTGTTCTACCGGATCCACGCGCAGTCGCGCGTGCTCGAGGAGGTGCTGCGCGAGGCGCGCATCCCGTACCAGATCATCGGGGGCACGCGCTTCTTCGAGCGGGCGGAGGTGAAGAACCTGCTCTCGTACCTCCGCGTGATCGCGAACCCCAAGAGCGACGTGGATCTCAACCGCATCATCAACGTGCCCGCCCGCAAGATCGGCCAGAGCACGGTCGACAAGCTCATCCAGGCGGCGGACCTGCTGGGGGTGTCGCTGTTCGAGGCGATCGATCCGCTCCTGGAGGGGCGGGTGCCGCCGTCGGCGATGCCGGGGGGCCAGCTGCCGCCGCTCGCGTCGGCGGCGAAGCGCAGCCTGCTCGGCTTCCGCGATCTGATCCACGGGCTCATGACCGAGGCGAAGAGCGCGTCGCCGAGCGCGCTGGCGGAGGAGGTGCTCGCGCGGTCGGGCTACGCCAAGGCGCTCGAGCAGGAGGACAGCGTCGAGTCGGAGGCGCGGCTCCAGAACCTGCGCGAGCTCGTGCAGTCGCTCGTCGACTACGAGCAGGAGGCGACCGCCGCGGGCGACGAGGCGACGCTCGCGGGCTACCTCGAGCGGGTGAGCCTGGTGTCGGACGTCGACGCGCTCGCGGACGTGCCCAAGGTGGCGATGATGACGATCCACGCCGCCAAGGGGCTGGAGTTCCACGCGGTGTTCCTGACCGGCATGGAGGAGGACCTGTTCCCGTTCCGGAGCCAGGATCCGAACCGCAAGGGCGACATCGAGGAGGAGCGCCGGCTGGCCTACGTCGCGATCACGCGGGCGCGCGAGCGGCTCTGGATCACACACGCGGCGCGGCGGGCGATCTTCGGCCAGACGCGTTACGGCTTGCCGAGCCGCTTCCTCGCGGATCTGCCGCCGGCCTCGGTGCGCGCGATCGCGACGCCCGCCAGCATGATGGCGCAGCGCCGGGTCGAGGGCGGGTTCGGCGGGGGCGGCGGGTACGCCGCGTCCGGGCTCCGGTTCGGCGGCCAGGAGCGCTCGTGGGAGGGCCGCGAGCGGAGGCCCGGGGCGCAGGCGGAAGAGCGGTTCGCTGGGGCGCGGTTCTCGCGGGAGGGCGAGCCGGCGAGGGGGGCGACGGCGCGCGGCATGGACGTCCCCGACCGGGCGCCGGGCGAGCGGTATGTCGAGCGGGAGGCGGTCGACCCGGGCGCCGAGGGCGGCGAGGGGCTCGCGCTGCGGCGCGGCATGCGGGTGTACCACGAGCGCTTCGGGCCGGGCGTGGTCGAGAGCGTGGATCCCGGGGCGGATCCGATCGCGACGGTGAAGTTCTCCGGGTGGGGGAAGAAGCGGATCAAGGTGGCGTTCCTGCGCGCCGGGCCGTGAGAAGGGCGGGGAGCTGGTCGCGCGTTCGCCAGGGACGATTCCGGCTGCGCGAGGCACGTGGCGGAGGTCGGGTGAGCGTCGGAACATCGCCTCGACCACCGAATGAACGGTTGTCCGGACAGCTCCCATCCACGCTGGTACAGAGTCCCCGCGGACGGCGAGGAAATAGCGAGTCTCGACCTAGAGCCACACCTCGCCCAGCAGCGGCAGCACACCCAATCTCACGTCGCGTGACGCCCGGCCGAGGCGCTCTGCCAGCCGCTCTCCCTGCATCGCGGGGAGCGCGACGGCGGGGCGATCCATGGGAAGGAAGAAGTTGTCCCAGTGCGAGAAGAGCACCGCGCGCGGCGACAGGGCGCGCGCGACGCGCTCGGGGAAATCGCTCGATGCGGTCCAGCCGGCCACGCAGAGCAGGAGCAGGTCGGGCTCCCTGCAATCGAGGCCCGCCTCGACGAGTTCCGCGCTGCCCAGGTGGACGATGCGCCGGCCCGCGACCCGGATCTCCACCGCAAAGACGGCGCCGCACCGGTAACGCTCGGCCCGGAGCGGGACCTGGTCGCAATCGGAGATGTCGCCGGGGAAGGGGACCCGGCCGAGCAGCAGGCGGGAGTGAGCGCTCGGGAAGAAGCGCAGCTGGAACGGGCCGACCTCGGCGACCACGGGCTCGCCGCCCGGCGCGCGCTCGACGTCGCGCACGCGCGCCGCGGGGACGCCGGAAGCGTGGCAGAGCGCCGCCGCGGAGCGCGAGCCGAAGACCGTGGCCCCGGTGCGGAGCGCGATGTCCGGGATGTCGAGCGCGTGATCGAAATGGGTGTGGCCCGCGATGACGGCGTCGGCGCGCGGCGCGTGGCGCGCGATGGCGGCCACGTCGGGGACGAGCTGGCCAACCACGCAACGGAGGAGCGAAGCGCGCGTGAGATACGGATCGATGAGCACCACCGCGCCGGCGTGCTCGATGGCGAACCCCGCCGTGCCCAGCCACCGCACCCGGACCGTGCCCGCCGGCGCGAGCGACCGCGGAGAGAGCGTATCGGCGATCATCGGCGCGGGCTCGTCCGCCCGGCAGACGGGGTGAGTCGGTGCGGCGTGCTCATCGAGATCGAGACCGGATCGAGATCGAAACGTACGCAAGTGTCCGTGTTTCCGGCGACCGAAGCTCGTCCGCTCGGTTACGATTGTCCGTCGTGGCAGACCGAACGCGCGCCGGCACGATCGCCGCCCTCGCCGCGCTGTACTTCGCCCAGGGCATCCCGTTCGGCTTCCAGGCGACGGCGCTCCCCGTCTTCCTGCGGGCGAGCGGCGTCTCGCTCTCCGGCGTGGGCTTCGCCGGCGCGCTCGCGATCCCGTGGGCGGCGAAGGCGCTCTGGGCGCCGCTCGTCGACCGCTACGGCTGGGAGCGGATCGGCAGGCGCCGCTCGTGGATCCTGCCGCTCGGGGTGCTGCTCTCGCTCACGTGCGCGGCCGCCGCGTTCGTCCCGCCGTCGCGCCACCTCGGCGCCCTGCTCGCGCTGGTCTTCCTGATGAACCTGCTCGCGGCCACCCAGGACATCGCGGTCGACGGGCTCGCGATCGACCTGCTCGGGCGCGGCGAGCTCGGCCTGGCGAACGCCGCGCAGGTGGTCGGCTACAAGATCGGCATGCTCGTCGCCGGCGGGCTGCTCGTCTGGGCGAGCGCCTGGATCGGCTGGGGCGGTCAGTTCGGGGCGATGGCCGCGCTCGTCTTCCTCTCGGCGCTGGCCTCGCTCGCGCTGCGCGAGCCTCCCGCGAGCGAGGCCGAGGCGCACGCGCGCCGGTCGCTCCGCGAGGTGCTCGCGGCGGTCTTCGCGGCCCTGCGGGCGCCTGGCGCGCTCTGGGTCGTCGCCTTCCTCGGGACCTACAAGCTCGGCGAGGCGATGGTCGACATGATGTTCAAGCCGTTCCTCGTCGACGCCGGCTTCCCGCCGCACCGGATCGGCCTCTGGGTGGGCACGTACGGCCTCGTCGCGTCGATCGCCGGCTCGCTCGCGGGAGGCCTCCTGTCGCACCGGATCCCGCTGCTCGCCGCCGTCGCGGTGACCTCGGCGCTGCGCACCGTCGCGATGGCGGGCGAGTGGTACCTCGCCGCGGCGGGGGCGCCCACCGCGAATGCCGTCGTCGCGGTCACCGTGGCCGAGCACCTCTTCGGCGGCGCCCTCACGACCGCGGTGTTCGCTTTCATGATGTCGCGTGTCCGGCGGTCGGTCGGCGCGACGCACTACACGCTGCTGGCCAGCGTGGAGGTGCTCGGCAAATCGCCCGCGGTGTGGCTCTCGGGCGCCGTCGCCCAGCGGCTCGGCTATGCAGGCCTGTTCGCCCTGGGGACCGTGATCTCGGTCGCCTTCCTCGGGCTGCTCTTGCCGCTGCGGGAGCGGAGAGCGGGCGAGGGGTGAGCAGGCCCGGCCGTGCCATCGGCCGGCCGGCGAGCGCCTCATCCCGCCAGAGGGCGTAACTGGCGAAACCTTGCGTGACGGCGGCGGGCAGGGAGCAACATACTGCGCCTGTTCGACGATCAGGCCAACGACACCCCGGCGGATTGGGGCCGCCGGGGTGCCGGTTGCCCAGCCTCGTGCCGGAGGACTGGACGCACGATGATCTCTTCCAAGCATTGGATCGTGGGAATTTTGTCTCTCACGGCCCCGGCGCTCCCTTTCGCCTGTGGCGACGTCCCGTACATGGGTGGCGACTGCGCGACCACGGACGACTGCCTGTCCAGCAAACAGACGGTGCCGGGCACGGTCTGATCAAGGAGCGCTGCGTCTGCGCCGAGCCGGGCCAGGTGATCTGCTGCCCGCCGGGCGAGGAGGAGCCGGACTGCTTTCTCGAGTGCCGGGATTGCGACGAGTGCGCGGAAGGAACGCTGGCGTGCTCGGGCGTGATCGATCCACCGACGCGGGCCGCGGAGAGACGTCGCAGGACTGCGGTGGACCATGCAAGCCGTGCAAGGACGGGGATCCGTGCAAGGTCGGGGCCGATTGCCAGTCGGGGGTCTGCGCGATGGCCCATTGCAAGGCCCCGACGTGCGACGACGGCGTGAGGAACGGCGATGAGACCGGCGTGGACTGCAGCGGCACGTGCCCGCGCCGCTGCCCGGACGGCCGCGGGGGCGCGTCCGGCGAGGATTGCGAGAGCGGGGTCTGCTGGGCCGGAGCGTGCGAGCCGCCCATCTGCAAGGACGGCGTGGAGAACGGCGACGAGCTCGGGGTGGACTGCGGGGGAGCAGGGGGCGGCGCGGCGTGTCCGGGGTGAGCGGCGGCGCGCTTCGCCCCGGTTCAATGACACGGAGAAATTGAACCGCAAGGGCACAGAGGGCGGCCAGGCGACGCATCAAGACGCCGAGGAGAGGGAGGGGAGGGGAGTGAGGGGAGGGGGAGCGAGGAGAGGAGGAGAGAGGGATAATTTTTACTCCCTCCTCTTCCCTCGACGTCCACGGTGCCCTCTATGGTTCCTTTTCTCACGAGACCAGAGGACGGGCTTTCGCGTCGCGGCGCCGATTGATGCGAAAGACGATGATCCGCGCGCCCATTTCATGATATAACCAGACAGCGCTACGGCTGCCTGCTGCAAGAATCGCTAGTGACCGCGCTCGCTCGACTCCGTCCATCGATCGCCAGGCCAGCGACGACCCCCATCCGGCTCAGGGGAGCGAGAGCCTTTGGGGCGAGGGAGGTCGAGGTCGGCCACGATCCGGGAGGCGAACGCCTGGTGACGGCCGTCCCGTCGTGCCGTCCCGCCGCACGCGCTGATTGACGAATGACTCCTTCAGCGCTCCGCCTTCGGGCAAATGGACCATTATATCAACGTCTACTCTATTTGTAAATAGTAATTTCAAAGTCCATGACGTGCGGCAGAACGCCGCACGACGCGGCGCAGCTATGGCGGCGCCGCAACGAGGAGCTCTCCCATGAAGACCACCTATTTGTCGAAGTCCGGTTCCGTTTCCTTTGCTTCCGCGCTCGCACTCGCCTTGATGATCTCCGGCTGCGTGGCGGCACCCGAGCCGCATGACGACAACGACGAGGCCATCGGCGAGGGCGCGGCGGCGCTCGTCTCCTGCTCGGTGCTCCCTACCGGCAACATCGTCACGAACGGCAGCTTCGAATCGCCGGACGTGTGGTCCGGCACGTCGTCGATCTACAACGGCTCGATCACCGGCTGGCAGGCTGCCTATGGTCAGATCCAGGTCTATGACCACTCGAACGGCATGAACCCGGCGCACGGCAACCAGCACGTCGAGCTGGACGCCACGAACTCGAGCGGCATCTATCAGAACCTCACGACCGTCCCGGGAGCGACGTACCAGCTCCGGTTCGCCTTCGCCGCGCGCCCCGGCACGAACGCGAGCCAGAACGTGCTGGGCGTCGTCTGGGGCGGCCAGCAGGTGGCCACGCTGACGACCGCCAGCTCCGCATGGGTCTATTACACCTATACCCTCGTGGCCTCCGGCACGACGACGCGCCTCCAGTTCAACGACCTGGGCATCTCGAACGGCCAGGGGACGCTCCTCGATAACGTCACCGTGGTCGCCGCCGATACGGATCAGGACGGGGTGTTCGACTCGTGCGACAACTGCCCGGCGCTGGCCAACCCCTCCCAGGCCGACGCCGACGCGGACGGCATCGGCGACGCCTGCGAGCCCCCCCCGCCGGCCGAGCCCGTGTGCGTGGTCGTGCAGCGCGGCACCTACGGGAGCGTGCAGGATGCCCATATCCAGCCCGGCGTCTCGTGGCCCTACGGCGATTACCCGTATGTCGTCATGAACACGTTCCCTGAGGGCGTGCAGCTGGGCGTGCTGGCCTTCGATCTGTCGTTCATCCCGGCGGGCTCCGACGTCGAATCCGCGACCCTCTCGCTGTCTCACACGTGGAAGGAGAGCGCCAGCACCATCGAGCTGCACCGCGTGAACGGCCCCTGGCAGGAGTCGACCGTGCACGCCGGCAACTTCCCCGGGTACAACGCGGCCGTCGAGGCCTCGATCTCCACCGTCGCCCAGGCGAGCGCCGTCGTGACCGCCAACGTGGCGGCCCTCGTCCAGTCCTGGGTGGATGGTTCCCCGAACTACGGCGTCGCGCTCCACGACGTGAACGGTCGGACCGACATCCGCTCGAGCGAGCAAACGAACATCGCCCCCCGGCCGAAGCTCGAGGTCTGCTACACGCCCGCCCAGTAGCGGGGGCCGGCCGAGGTGCGGGGCGCGCCGGGTCACGGTCTCCCGGACGTCTCGGGCGATCCCGGGATGTCGCTACGTCACGCCCCCTTCGTCACCCCGGCCACGCTCGTTTGCCGAGAACCTGACGCCGCGCTCCGCCTTTGATAGCAAGCGGAGCCGCGGTGATCTCGCGCAGGAAGCTCGTCCTCGGTCTCGCCGGCGCCGCCGGCGCCGCCGCCCTGTCACGGGCGCTCGCCCCGGGCGCCCCGCGTGAGATCGCGGCGCGGCGCGCCCTCAAGCTCCCGATCGCGCCGAGCGGGTGGCCGTTTCCAGGGGCCCGCGTCGTCGCCCCGTCCGCCGTCTTTCCGCGGGATTTCGGGGTCCGCCGCGTCTACCTCGACGCCGGACATGGCGCCCCCGGCAACTCCGGCAACCTCTCCTGCTTCTGCGTCGACGAGCAGGACTTCACCCTCGCCGCGGCGCGCGCCCTCGCCGAGCGGCTCAACGCCACCGGGCGCTTCGAGGCGCGCGTGGGCAGGGCCGGCGACCGTCCATTGCCCTACCCGGAGCGCGTCGAGGACGCCGCCCGGTGGGGCGCCGACGCCTTCGTCAGCCTGCACTCGGACGTGCGCGGCAGGACCGAGACGTGGTCGCCCGGCCAGGGCCGCCAGTGCCCGCTCAGCCTCGCCGCGCCGGGGTTCGCCGTCCTGTGGTCCGACGAAGGCGAGCCCGCCCTCTGCGCCCTCCGGCTCGCGCTCGCGCGCGGCTTCGCGAGGCGGATGGAAGAAGCAGGCCTGTTGCCCTACGACGGCGCCGCGTACAGCGGCCTGTACGAGCCGGACGCCGCCCAGCCCGGCGTCTTCCTCGACCGGCGCCCCCCGGGACAGCGCATCTTCGTGCTGCGCCGCCCTTCCATGCCCTCCATCCTCGTCGAGACCCACCACGCGCTCGACGCCCGGGAGGCGACCCGCTGGACCGAGCCCGCCACGCTCGACGCCTTCGCCGCCGCCGCCGCCGCCGCGCTGGCCGACGCGCTCGGCGCCGCCGGCGCGCCGGCCAGCGCGCTCGGCGGCGACGGCGCGCCGGCCTCGCCGCCGCCCACCTGAGGCGCGTCAGGACGCCCGCGCGTGCGGCATCTCCTCGGGCGCCTCCCGGCGGATCGAGCGGAGCCGCAGGCAGAGCGCGAGCGCCTCGTCGAGCGTGTTCACCAGGTAGAACTCGAGCGAGCTCCTCACCTCGGCCGGCAGATCGTCGAGATCCGCCTCGTTGTCCGCCGGCAGCAGGATCTCGAAGATCCCCGCGCGGTGCGCCCCCAGCACCTTCTCCTTGATCCCCCCGATCGGCAGCACCGTCCCGCGAAGCGTGATCTCCCCCGTCATCGCGATGTCGCTCCTGACCGGCCTGCCCGACAGGGCGCTCACCAGCGCGACCGCCATCGTCACGCCCGCGCTCGGCCCGTCCTTCGGCACCGCCCCCGCCGGAACATGGATGTGAACGTCCCGCCGCTGCAGCCGATCGGACGGCACGCCGAGCTCCGCCGCGTGCGCGCGCGCATAACTCAGCGCCGCGCGGCCGCTCTCCTTCATGACGTCGCCCAGCTGCCCCGTGAGGACGAAATCGCCCTTGCCGGGCATCACGCTCGCCTCGACGTGCATGATGTCGCCACCCATCTGCGTGTAATACATGCCGGTCGCGACCCCCGGCTGATCGTGCTGAAGCCTCCGCTCAAGGCGCATCCTCGCGCGGCCGAGCAATTCCTTCACGTCGTCGTCGGCGCCCACCACAGCCCGCTCGATCTCGCCGGCCGCGATCCGGCGCGCGGCCTTCCGCGCCAGCGCGCCGAGCGTCCGTTCCAGCTGCCGCACGCCCGCCTCGCGCGTGTATCCGCTGATGAGCCCGCCGAGCGCCGCGCCCGTCACGCGCAGCTGCTCCTCGCGCAGCCCGCACTCCTTCCGCTGCCGGGGGAGCAGGTACTTCCGGGCGATCTCGTGCTTCTCCTGCTCCGTGTACCCGGCGAACAGCGCGGGCTCCATCCGGTCGAACAGCGGAGGGGGGATCGTCTCGCGGAAGTTCGCGGTGCAGATGAACAGCACCTCGGACAGGTCGAACGGCAGGCCGAGGTAGTGGTCGACGAAGCCGTCGTTCTGCGCCGGATCCAGCACCTCGAGCAGCGCCGCGCCAGGATCGCCCTGGTAGGAGGCGCCGAGCTTGTCGACCTCGTCGAGGACGATCACCGGGTTCTTCGAGCCCACCCGCTTGATGCCCTGGAGGATGCGGCCGGGCATCGCGCCCACGTACGTGCGCCGGTGGCCGCGGATGTCCGCCTCGTCGCGCGCCCCGCCCAGCGAGACGCGGACGTACTTGCGCCCGAGCGCCCGCGCGATCGACTCCGCGATGGACGTCTTGCCGGTCCCGGGCGGACCGAGGAAGAGCAGGATCGGCCCGCGGGAGATCGCGCGGCTCCGCTCGCCCTCGCTCCTCGCCTGCTCCAGGCGCAGCTTCCGGACGGCCAGGAACTCGAGCACCCGGTCCTTCACGTCGCCCAGGCCGTAGTGATCCTCGTCGAGGATCGCCCGCGCGCGATCGAGATCGACGTGGTCGTCGGTCCGCTGGTTCCAGGGCAGATCCGCCACCCACTCGAGCCACGTCATGAGGACCTGGGCCTCCGGCGACGTCTCCCGCCCCATGCGCCGCAAGCGCCCGAGATCGCGCCGGGCCTCCTGCAGGATCTCCGCCGGCAGGTTGGCGCGCTGCAGCTTGTGCTCAAGACGTGCGGCGGCGTTCTCGTCGTCTTCCTCGCCGAGCTCCTTCTGGATCGCGCGCAGCTGCTCGCGCAGGTAGATCTCCCGCTGCCGCTCGCCGAGCTCCTCCTCGACGGTCGTCCTGATCTTCTCCTGGGTCTCGACGATGCCGATCTGCCGGTAGAGGTGCAGCGCGAGGCTGCGCATCCGCTCTTCCGTCGAGAGGATCTCGAGCAGCGCCTGCTTCTCGGGGGTCGGGAGGTCCAGGTAGAAGGCGATGTGGTTCACGAGCTCGGCCGGGCCGTACATGCTGCCGACGAACTGCTTGAGCACGTCCTCGGGCGCGCCGCGGTGGCGGCCGTACTCGACGGCCCGCTCGCGCACCTCGCGGGAGAGCGCCTCCAGGGCGCCGTCCTCCTCTGGACGGAGGGGCAAGTCGGCGAGCTCGATGACGGGGGCGCGGATCACGCCGTCGACCTCCGTGTAGCGGGGCGCGGCCGCTCGCCGCTCGCAGTAGAGCACGAGCTGGAGGCCCGACCCGAACCGCTGCACCTGGGTGATGCGGGCGATCACGCCGATCGAGAAGAGGCCGCTCGCGGTGGGCTCCTCGGCGGCGTCGCGCTGGGCGACCGCGAAGATGCGCTTGTCTTCTCCCTCGACCCGGAGGGCGGCCTCCACCGCGCGGAGCGTCTTCAGCCGTCCGACCGTGATGGGCGTCGCTATCCCAGGGAAGAGGACGGTGTCGCGCAACGAGAGCACGGGCAACGATCGGCGCTCGGGCATGGCCGGCCTTTGTGCGAACCTCATGCCACGGAGGACCGTACCGAAAACTCCTTTCGGCGCGGAAGCATCGAGAATCGTGGTCAGCCGCGCGCGGAGCGGTGATAGGGTCGGCCCGCGATGCCCGCGGACACCTTCACGTTTCAGGCGGACGATGGCCGAGAGCTCTTCGTGTACCGCTGGCTCCCGGACGGCGGGGCGCGCGGCGTCGTCCACGTCGCGCACGGCATGTCGGAGCACGCGGGCCGCTACGCGCGCCTCGCGCAGGCGCTCTGCGCCGACGGGTGGGCCGTCTACGCGAACGACCACCGCGGCCACGGCGCGACGGCGCGCGGGAGCGACGAGCTCGGCTTCTTCGCGAGCCAGGGCGGCTTCCAGCGGGTCGTCCGCGATCTCGCGCAGCTCATCGCGCGCGCGCGCGGCGAGCACCCCGGCCTGCCGGTCGTCCTCTTCGGCCACAGCATGGGCGCCGCCCTCGCGCAGGAGGTCCTGATCGAGCACGGCGGCTCGATCGACGGCGCGGTGCTCTCCGGCGCCTCGGGCAAGGCGAACGCGCTCGTGGACGCGGGCCGGCTCGTGGCGCGCGCCGAGCGGCGGCGGCTGGGCGAGCGCGGCAAGAGCCAGCTCCTCCAGACGATGAGCTTCGACAGCTTCAACAAGATGTTCGCCCCGACGCGCACGCCCTTCGACTGGCTCTCTCGCGATCGCGCCGAGGTCGACGTGTACATCGCCGATCCCCGCTGCGGCTTCCCGGCGACGACCTCGCTCTGGGTCGACCTGCTCGACGCGATGGCGGCGCTCGCGCGCCCCGAGCGGCTCTCGCGCATCCCGAAGGACCTGCCCATCTACGTCTTCTCCGGCTCTCGCGACCCGGTCGGCGGGCTGCTCAAGGGCGTCACCCAGATGATCGAGGCGTACCGCGCCGCCGGTCTCCGCAGGGTGGCGCAGCGGTTCTACCCCGGCGGGCGCCACGAGATGCTGAACGAGATCAACCGCGAGGAGGTCGTGCGGGACCTGCTCGCGTGGCTCGCCGCCGAGGTGGCGGGCGAGGCGAGGGCGCCGGCGAGGCCCGCGCAACCGGGCGCCGGGCCGCGCGCCGGCGCCGCGTCCGGCTGACGGCGGGGGCCGGCATGGGCAGCAAGGGGCGGCCGTACCGCACGCTCACGATCGATGGCTTCGAGGTGCTCGTCGGCCGCGGCGACGAGGACAACGACGCGCTCACCTTCGAGATCGCCGAGCCGCACGATCTGTGGCTGCACGTGGCCGGCGGCACGCCGGGCAGCCACGTGATCGTGCGCAACCCCGAGCGCGTGGAGGTCCCGCGCGAGGTGGTGGAGCGCGCCGCGGCGGCCGCCGCGTGGTACTCGAAGGCGCGGAGCGCCGCCAAGGTGGAGGTCCACGTCTGCAGGGCCGCGGACGTGAGCAAGCCGCGGGGCGCGCCCGCCGGGACCGTGCAGCTCGCGCGGTGGAAGAGCGTGCGCGTGCGGCCGGAGCTCCCCGGGCGCGATCCGGGGTGAGCCGAGCGCCGGCGCGCGTCGTGCAGCGGCCCCTGCTCGCCAGGCGCTCGCGAACAGCTAGACTGTCGCCGTGCAGCTTCGTATCGAAGGGGATCGATTGACGCTCACCCTGGAAGGAGCCGAGCGGCTCTGGGCCGTGAGGCTCCGGCCCATCGTGGTGCCCCGCGAGCACGTGGCGCGGGCGGAGGCGGCGCTGCCGCCCTCCACATGGATGGAGATCCGCGCGCCCGGGACGGCCCTGCCGGGGGTGATCAAGGCGGGGACCTACTTCACCGCGCACGGCAAGGAGTTCTGGTACTGGGTGCGGAGCCGGAAGGAGCACCCGCTGACCGTCGAGCTCGAGGGGGAGTGGTATCGGCGGCTCGTCCTCACCATCGACGATGCTGCCGGCTGGGCAGCGCGGATCAACGCCTGGGCCAGCGGCTGAGTCATCCGAGCGGGCGCTCGGGATCCAGGCTGAACAGGAGCTGCGTGGCGCCACCTGGCGGGCGCCACGCCCTCGGGCGGCGGCGGGCGACGGCGAGCCCCGTTGCGCCCCCTGACCGCGAAGGCCGAGCTCGGGCTCCCGGGATCCGGCGCGGATCGCGGTCCGGGAGCGTCCGTGCGATTTGTGACGGCCGGCAGGGGCGCAGCGCAACCTGAGGGAGACGAGCTCCCTTTCCATGACCCGCAGAGGACCCATGACCCACGCGTATCGACTCGCTTCCTTCTCGATTCTCGGCTTGCTTGTCGCTTGTAGCTCGACGGATCCCGATGTCACGTCGGGCGCAGGCGCGGCCTCTGGAGGGGTCACCGGAGGCAGCGGCGGAGGCACCGCCACGGGCGACGCCGGCACGGGCGGTGGCGGTGCAGGCGACGCCGCGACGGGCGGCGCTGGCGCGGGCGGCGCCGGTTCCGGTGGTGCCGGCGCGGGCGGCGCCGGTACGGGGGGAGTCGGGGGCTCCGGCGGGACCGGCGGATCAGCGACGCCCGTGGACGCCGCGGCCATGGTCCCCGACATGGGTATCGGGGCCAACATCGGCAACACGCTGGAGAACACCACCGCCTGGGAGACGGGCTGGGGCCAGCCGCTGATCACGCAGACGTTCATCAACGGCATGGCCAGCCACGGCATCAAGACGGTGCGTGTGCCCGTGGCCTGGGACACCTACGCCGCCAGCGGCACGATCGACGCCGCCAAGATGGCCCGCGTCAAGGAGGTGGTGGGCTGGATCGAGGCCGCCGGAATGTACTCGATCGTGAACATCCACTGGGACGGGGGCTGGATCTACAACGAGGACAACGCCGATAAGTACAAGCTCACCGACGGCGTCAAGACCAGGTTCGCGTCCTACTGGACCCAGATCGCCACGGCCTTCAGCGACGTCGGTCACAAGCTGATCCTCGAGGGGATGAACGAGGAGGGGAACTACTGGGTCAACGGCGTTCACGACGGCGGGACGCCGGACTACGCCGCTCTGAACGAGATGAACCAGCTCTTCGTCACCACCGTGCGCGGGCAGGGCGGCTACAACGCGAGCCGCGCCCTGCTCATCGCCGGCTTCGTGACGGACATCGACAGGACGTGTGTGGGCGATTTCAAGGTGCCGACCGATCCGGCCGGCACGAAGAGCCTCTTCCTCTCGATCCATTACTATACGCCTTACACCTTCTGCGGCCTCGACACGGTGGAGAGCTGGGGCTCTCCCAAGACGACGTGGGGCACGGAGCCCGAGAAGGCGGAGCTGAAGAGCAAGTTCGACACGCTCGGCGCGTTCAGCGCGCAGCGGAGCCTCCCGATCATCCTCGGCGAGTTCGGCGTCACGCTGGGCACGAACTACCCCCGTGAGCCGGCGTCGCGGACGCTGTGGATGCGGTCGGTGGTGGAGGCGTCGCGGTCCCGCGGCGTCGTTCCGGTGCTGTGGGACACGGGGACGGACATCAAGCGCACGGACGGCTCGTTCTCGACGGAGTGGCAGGCCGTCGTGAGCGCCGTCAACCGGTAGCCGGCGCCGCCGGCGCTCCGGGCCGGCAACGTCGTGCGCGCGCGGCGGCAGCACGGCGAGCAGGGGCTCGAGGTGTTCCACGACCACATCCGCGAGGCGGACCTGGCGCAGCTCGGCGCGGCGGAGCTCGCCGAGGTCCACATGCGGGTCGCCGCCGTCCTGGAGGCCCCGGGGCGGGCCGACGCGGACGCGCTCGCCGTGCACTTCCGGCGCGCCGGGCGCCCCGCCGAGGCGGCCCGTTACGCGGTCCTGGCGGGCGATCGCGGCAACGGAAGCGGAACGCGGAACGAGACAACCGGCGGCTCGTCCTGTGCCGCCTGCGCTCCGAGGGGCTCCTCGACGCTGATTGACAATGCCCCGGCGGCTCCCGCATCCTGGCCACCCCGCGACCCCCCGAGGCCTCGAGCCGCAGGAGATGCCATGAGCACCGTCCTCCACCGTCTGGAACAGTGGGCCAACGAATCTCCTGACGCGCCGGCCCAGCGCTTCAAATCTCAAGGCGAGTGGAAGACGCTGACCGCGCGCGAGTACCGTGACCGGGTTCACCACCTCGCGCTGTTCCTGGAGTCCAGGGGCTTCGACGCGAGCCAGGCCGGCGCGATCCTGTCGTACAACTGCCCGCAGTGGGTCCACGTCGACCTGGCGGCGCTGCTCGTCGGGGGCAAGTCGGCGGGCCTCTACCCGAACTCCACCGCGAAAGACATCCAGTACATCCTGAACCACACCGAGGCGACGCTGCTCTCGGTGCAAAACAAGGAGTACTTTCAGAAGATCTCCGGCGAGAAGGGCGAGTATTCCGTCCCTGACAGCGTGAGCTGGATCCTCGTCTTCGATGGCGACACATCGATCTCTCCCAAGGCGATCTCGTACGAGCAGGCCCTGGCCGAGGGCCGCGCGCTCGCGGGGCAGCCGGGCGCGAAGACGTTCGCCGACTACCTGGCGAAGATCGACCCCAGGGCCGGCGCGTTCCTGATCTACACCTCGGGCACGACGGGCAACCCCAAGGGGGCCATGCTCTCGCACGACAACCTGGCTTACACGGCCGAATTGGTCGCGAAGTACTGGAAGCTGCCGTTCGCGCGCGGCACGACGTTCTCGTTCCTCCCGCTCTGTCACATCGCCGAGAAGCTGCAGTGCGTCGGGGCGGGCGTTACCCAGCGCTACACCGTCAACTTCTGCTCGAAGTTCGAGAACGTCTCGAGCGAGCTCCCCGAGGTGCAGCCCACGCTGCTGCTCTGCGTGCCGCGGCTCTGGGAGAAGATGATGGAAGGCGTGATGGCGAAGGTGCGCGGCGGCAAGGGCGCCAAGAAGAAGCTGGCCGAGTGGGCGCTCGCCGTGGGCGCCCGCGTGGCCCAGGCGAAGTACGCGCAGCGCGCGCCGAGCGCGCTCGACGCCTTGCAGCTCAAGCTCGCCGACAAGCTCGTGCTGGGCAAGGTGCGCGCGGCGCTCGGCCTGGGCAAGGCCGAGGTGCTCGCCTCGGGCGCGGCGGCGCTCGCGCCGCACATCTCGACGTGGTTCCGCGCGCTGAACCTCGAGATCCTCGAGGACTTCGGCCAGACCGAGTCGACCGGCGTCATCTGCATGACCGAGCCGGGCATCGAGAGCGCGGGCACCGTGGGCAAGCCCGTGCCGGGCGTCGAGTTCAAGCTGGCCGAGGACGGCGAGATCCTGACCCGCGGCCGGCACGTGTTCGTGGGTTACTACAAGGACCAGGCGGCGACGGAGGCCGCGCTCGAGGACGGCTGGCTGCACACGGGCGATCTCGGCGAGTGGAACGACCGCGGACAGCTCAAGATCCGGGGCCGCAAGAAGGAGATCCTCAAGACCTCGGGCGGCAAGATGATCGCGCCGCTCCCGATCGAGGAGCGGCTCAAGGCGGCGGAGATCATCAGCCAGGTGTGCATGGTGGGCGACGGCCGCAAGTACCTCTCGGCGCTGATCACGCTGACCGAGGGCAAGCTCGCCGAGCTGAAGGAGCGGGGCGCCCTGAGCAGCGACGCCGCGATCACGAGCGCCGAGGTGGTCGGCCAGGTGAAGGCGCACATCGACGCCCTGAACGCGGAGCTCGCCAGCTTCGAGCAGATCAAGCGGTTCACGGTCCTCGGCCGCGAGTTCTCGGTACAGGACGGCGAGATGACGCCGACGCTCAAGATGAAGCGCAACGTGATCGAGCAGCGCTTCCGCGGGACCATCGACGAGATGTACCCCGCCGAGTGAGCGGGGGCCGCGGGCCCCGCCGGCGGGCGGTCGGTCGACGAGCGCGCCGCGGCGCTCGCCCGGCCCTGGGAGAGGCGCCCCGCGGCGCGTTCGTCGACCGCCCGATCGAACAGAGAATGTCGGGCTGTCGCTCATCTCCCGAAGGGGATGCGCGCGGCCTTTCATGTGGGAGGGAAAAGCCATGAGTTCACCGAGAAGCCACCTCGTGCTCGTGCCTGGTTTTGCGGGCTTCGATATCCTGGGGTCGATCGTCTATTACAGCGGTGTCACGGAGATCCTCCGAAACACCGATACCGGGCCGTACCAAGGCCCGCTCTCGGTGCATTGCTTCCCGAACCTGCCCACGGCGAGCGTGGACACCCGCGCGCACGCGCTCCTCCGCTGGCTCGCGGATCGGTTCAGGCAGGGGGTGTTCTACGGGGGCGCGGGCCGCGGCCAGCGGGACTGCGTCCACCTCGTGGGCCACTCGACCGGCGGGCGGGACATCAAGACGCTGATGCTCCTGCTCCTGGCCGAGACCGAGCAGAAAGGGTCGGTCTACGGCGTCCCGGTGGAGCGCATCCTCGAGAGCATCTGCTCGATCCAGTTCCTCTCGACGCCGCACCGCGGGACGAACCTCGCCCACGTCCTCCACCGGAGGCAGCCCCTCCTCACTGGCCTGGCCGGGGCCCTCCACTGGTGGCTCCGCCTGGCTGGCCCGAAGGACGCGAGCTCCGCGGCCCGCCGCGCGAAGACGCTCCTGCAGGTGTTCGGCCAATCGGACGGCATCGTCCGCGCCGCCCTCGACACGATCGAGCGCTTCCACGCGCTGCCGTGCGACGATCTCGCCAGGGCCGAGGCGCGCGGCGAGTACTTCAACGTGCTCCGCTGGCTGCTGCACGTCGCCGAGGACACCGAGGCCTTCGAGGATCTCGATCCCCTGCCGCTGTCAGGCCAGTCGTCGCGCGCGGAGCGCCGGTCCAGGCATGGCCTGTCCGCGCACGGTATCGGCGCCTGGCCGCGCGAGCTCGCGGCCTCCATCAAGAGCGCGAGGCAGGCAAGGAAAGCCAGCCTCCTCGGGGCGGAGCTCGAGGAGGAGCTGAGCGCGTACTACGAGCAGCGGGGCATCGCGCTCCGGTCGATCGTCACCCGGGCGAAGCGCGATCCCGGCGGCCCGTTCCTGGGCGCCTTCGGCATCTTTCACGGCATCACGGCCAACATCAAGGAGCCGAAGGTGGTCGAGGCCCTCGGGCCGCCCTGCTCCGTGCCACGGTTCGACGACCCGACCCGGACCGAGTCGCTCACGTCGGAGATGAACGACGGGATCGTCAACTGCGTATCGATGGTCTATCCCGACACGAAGCGCAGCTTCCTGGTCGACGCCGACCACGCCGACGTGATGGGCCACTATCGGTTCATCGCCCCGGAGGACGGCGACGGAGCGGACCCGAAATACGGGGGATACGACCTGTTCCAGTCCCGGTCGACCTTCGATCAGGCCGAGTTCGACAGGCTATGGAGCAGCATCGGGCAGTTCGCCATGAACAGCGACAGGTGCGCCGCCGCGGCGCGCCGCAGCTCGGCCGTCGCCCCCGTGGAGGCGCCGGCCTCGGCGCCGGCGGTGACCCATTTCCGCGCCGAGCCGTCGGATCCCGAGGGCGGCGCGTAGGCGCCCGCCATCGTCGGGGGGCGCCCAGGCCGCCTTCGTGAATCAGGCCTTCGCGAGGTAGGCTTCGAGCTCGTCGGCGCCGCCGATGTGCTTGCCGTCGATGAAGACCTGCGGGGTCGTGCCCTTGCCGCTCACCGCGCGCAGGCGGCGCGGCGAGGCCGCCACCTCCTCGTAAGCAATCTTCCGCGCGTCGAGGAGCCGCTTCGCCTTGGTACAGTAGTCACAGCCCGGCTTCGTGAACAGCAGCACGTCGTGCGGCGCCTTCGACGACGGAGCCAGGTACTTCAGCATCGTGTCCGCGTCCGACACATCGAAGGGATCCCCCTCCACCTCGGGCTCGATGAACATCTTCTTGATCACGCCGTCGTCGACCAGCATCGAATAGCGCCACGAGCGCTTGCCGAAGCCGAGGTTCGCCTTGTCGACGAGCATGCCCATCTTCTCGGTGAACTCCCCGTTCCCGTCGGGCAGGAACTGGATCTTGTCCGCCTCCTGCGCCTTGCACCACTCATCCATCACGAACGCGTCGTTCACGGACACACACGCGATGGTGTCCACCCCGCGCCGCTTGAACTCCTCCGCGAGCTCGTTGTAGCGCGGCACGTGGCTGCTCGAGCAGGTCGGCGTGAAGGCGCCCGGCAGCGCGAACACCACCACCTTCTTGCCAGCGAACACCTCCTTGGTGGTCACGTCCCTCCACTGACCGTCGACGCGCGTACGAAATGTGACATCCGGAACGCGCTGCCCTTCGAGGTTCTTCAGCATGACTGTCGTGCTCCTCCCGTGCTCTTCTCGTTGCCATCCGCGACGGCAACCTTGTCCAGCGTCGTGCGGCGCTCCACGCGGCGCTCTCGGGCCGGCGAGAACTTAGCTCCCGGCCTCGACGCCAGCCAGCGCGACGGCGAGCCCGACCGAGGGCCGCGCCGCGATGGCGAGCCCGACCGGCGGCCGCGCCGCGAAGGCTGCTCGCCCGGGCGACGGCGACCGCGCCGGCGGAGGCGCCCCGCTGGGCAGCCCAGCGCCGCCGCGGGGCGAGGCGTCAGCCGCTCCGCGCCAGATCCACCGCGCGCCAGAGGTACCAGCTCGCCACCGTGCGGTACGGCTTCCACCGCGCGCCGCGCTTCTCGAGGTCCGCGCGCGTTGGCGGCTCGGGCCGCTTGAACGCGAGCGCGAAGCCCTTGCGGATGCCGTAGTCGTCCGCGGGCAGCACGTCCGGGCGGCCGAGGCGGAACATGAGGAGCATCTCCACCGTCCACCGGCCGATGCCGCGCACCCGCGTGAGGCGCTCGATGATCGCCTCGTCCTCCATGCCGTGGACCTCGGCGAGCGTGGGGAGCTCGCCGTCCTCCGTCTTCCGCGCGAGGTCGCGCAGCGCGAGGAGCTTCGCCTGCGAGAGGCCGGCGCCGCGGAGCTTCTCGTCGGAGGCGCGCAGGAGCTGCGCGGGCGTGGGGCCCTCGTGCGCTCGCGGGAAGAGCGCGCGCACGCGCGCGAAGATGGTCGCGGCGGCCTTGCCGGTGAGCTGCTGGTAGACGATCGACTCCGCGAGCGCGAGGAAGAGGCTCGACGTCCTGTCGATCCGCATGGCGAACGGCCCGACCGCGTCGATGACGCGCGCGAGCGCCGCGTCGGACGCGCGCAGGTGCTCGACGGCGGCGCCCGGATCGAAGCCGAAGTCGCGGCCGGGCGCGGCCTCCGGAGCGCCGCGCGCCTGGCCGCTCTCGATCGCGAGGAGGCGGAGCTTCGTCGTGACGCCGCCGTTCGCGGAGAAGCCGCCTGCCTTGCCGCCGGCGGCGAGCACGCGGTGGCACGGCACGATGATCGCGAACGGGTTCCGCCCGAGCGCCTGCCCCACGGCGCGCGCCGAGCCGACCGCCCCGAGGCGCGCCGCGACCTCGCCGTAGGTCAGCGTCGCGCCCGGCGGGATGGTGCGCGCGACCTCGTAGACGCGGCGGTGGAACGGCGGCACCCGATCCATGTCGAGCGCGACGGCGGACAGGTCGCTCGCCTCGCCGCGCAGGAGCGCGACGATCGCGTCGACCGCGCGCTGCACCTCGGGCGGCGGCGCCGCCGCCTGCGCGCCCGGGAGGCGCTGGAGCAGGCGCGACCGCGTCTCGGGCTCGCGCGCCTCGGGGAGCTGCAAGGCGGCGACGCCGCGCTCGCCCCACGCGATGCCGCAGCGGCCGATCGCCGTGTCGAACAGGAGGAAGCCGTGTGCCGTCGCTGTCATGAGGGTCCTCGCGGGCAGGCGGGGCGCCCGCGTCCGGCGGCCATCCTAGGAGCGCGCGGCGAGGCGATCTTGGAAGATCTTGCGATCCCCCCTCGCCGCCTTCCGGAAGCCGCGGGGCGAGACGCCGGCCGCGCGGTGGAAGGTGCGGACGAAGTTGGAGAGGTCGCCGAACCCGACGTCGAGCGCGATGTCGGTGATCGACCGGGCGCCGTCGGCGAGGAGGCGCGCCGCGCGGCGCAGGCGGGCGCGGACCAGGTACTGGTGCGGGGTCACGCCAAGGACCTTCCCGAAGACCCGCAGGAAGTGGAACGGGCTGAGCCCGACCTCCCGCGCCGCGCCCTCGAGGTCGATCGGCTCGTGCGCGTGCTCGTCCAGCCAGAGCGCCGCCTCGACGGCGCGGCGGCGGTCGCGCGCCCCGGTGTCCGGCGGCCTTCGCTTCCGGCCGGAGGCGACCTCGACGAAGCGGGCGGCGAGGAGCACCCCCACCTCGTCGACGCCGATGTCGCTCCTGCCCTCGGCGGCGGCCTGCGCGAGCTCGCCGAGCACCATCAGCTCGGGCACCGGCGGCAGGCTGCCGGCCCGGAACGCGCCGCCGCCGTCGCCGAGGGACTCGACGAGCGCCGGCGCGAGCTGGAACGACAGGCACTCGTCGCCGACGACGTGCTCGTGCGAGCACGTGTACTCGTCGCCGGGGTGGCCTACCAGGAGCGACCCGGCCACGAGCTCGAACGCCTCCCCCCGGACACGGTAACCGAAGCTGCCCTTGTGCACGTAAGAGACGGAGAAGCCGCGGTGGAGCTCGGCGAACGGCGCGTCCCCGGGTCCGGAGCGGCACCGGTAGTCGACCACCGAGATGGCGTCGCCCCGCACCAGCGTCGTGACGTCCATGGGTCACCGAATGTATCTGCGGCGGCGAGGCCGAGCAACGCGCCCCGCGCCCCGTGCTGCGCCGCCGCTTCCACCCGCGCCGCCGCGCCCGCCGCTCCGGGGCCCGCGCGCCCCGCCGGCCTCGACCGTCTCGTGGCGTTCCGGCGGCGGCCTACCGGGCCGGTGACGGACAAGGCACCGCTTCCGCATGCCTCACGCGCAACCAAGGCCGAACCCGGGCGACGCAGTGCTAGGGCAGGGTGTCCTCGCGGGCGATCGACGACGCGCGGAAGCCGGCCACCTGCGCGTCCACCTCGGCCTGCGACAGGATGGCATCCTTGGCGAAATAGACCCAGTCGACGTCCTCGGCGTACGTCCGTGGCTCGGTCTGCCCAGCGGCGAGCTCGTCGAACCACAGATTGAAGTCGAGGTGCTGGTTCGTCTCGGGGACGTACGTCGCGTCGTGCGTGCAGAGCCGCGTGCCCTCGATGTAGTAGCGGATGTCGGACTCGGTGATCTGGATGAGGAGCCTCTTCCAGCCGGACTGGTCCCCCGCCACATGGTTTGACTGCGTATTCTCCAGCGTGGCGG
This sequence comes from Sorangium sp. KYC3313, assembly GCF_052075895.1. Taxonomy (NCBI): domain Bacteria; kingdom Pseudomonadati; phylum Myxococcota; order Polyangiales; family Polyangiaceae; genus Sorangium; species Sorangium sp. KYC3313. Next base: position 11,501,438 of record NZ_CP197255.1, on the reverse strand, counting down.
TCTCCCACGAGGTCAGCCACAGCGTGCTGGTGTCTTCCTGACCCCACCCGCCGTTGGGCATGTACTCGAAATCCTGCTCCGAGTAGCCGGGATCGGTCTCGGGGTCGTTGATCCACGGGCTGATCGCGAAGAACGTCTCGACCGGCTTGTCGGCGAGGTGCCGGGTCCCGGTCAGAGGAGCGTTGCTGAATTTTACCCGAGCGGAGTACGTCCCCAGGCGGAACTTGTCGTCGTTCGATTGAAGCTCTGCGTGCGAGGTGCTCTCGCCGGAGCCGCGTGTGGTCGCCTCGAGCCGTAGCAGTCTGTTCGAGGCGAGATCGGGATCATCGATGAACGACACATTCGACGGCAGCCATTGGGCGCCGTCGACCCCGGGCGCTCCGTCTTCCGCGCGGACCCACCACCAGCTCGTGAGGTCGTCGTCGGTGATGCCGGTGTAGGTGAAGTCGTCGAAGAACTCGGCCGACACGGTGACGTCGCCACCGCCACCGCCGTCGCTGCCGCCACCGCCGTCGCCGTCGCCGTCGCCGCCACCGCCGTCACCACCACCACCACCACCGTCGCCGCCGGTGCCGGTGCCGGTGCCGCTGTTACCGTCGCTGCCGCCATGACCGCCGTTGCCCCCGGCACCGCCGTTGCCCCCGGCACCGCCGTTGCCACCGGTGCTTCCGGCACCGCTGCCGCCGGCCACGGTGTCATTCGAGCAAGCCACCAACACGTGCGCCACAAGAAGCATCACGCCCGCAGGGCGGATGCAGCGCACGCCGCGAAGCGCCCCGTCCTTCGAAGCGCCGATCCCCTGAGATTCGCGATGCGTTTTCATCAAGACTGCTCCATTCCAGATCGAGCCCATGGCCGCACGCAGTCAGACATCTGGTGGTGGTCCAGGTACCACATCTGTGTGCAAGTTCCCGCGCTGCCATGTGCGAGAGCGGGCGCTGCGTCGTTCTCGATGTGCGCGAGCCGCCGCTGACGCAATGCGCGGAGTCGGTCTACGAGATGGAATGCCCCTTCGGTGGGCGTGGCGTCTGCGGACTGGGCGCCGCCGCGAGCGACGGCTCCGCACCCGGGCGGAGCGGGAGCGGGGCCGCCGACCCGACGGGGGCTCGCTTCGTCTGCGCGGCGGTCGCGTCGGGGCGCTGGGCGGCGCCGCGCCGATCGCGCGCCTCGACGTCTTGATCGGACCGGTTGAGCGTCACCTCGGTCGGATCGGCCGCCGCGACGGCGCTCGGGGCGGCCATCGCGATCTCGGCAGGAGCCAGCCATGCGGGCGGGGCGCCCGGCACCTCGACGCCGACGACGACACGCACCGCCGCGAGCGCTGCTTCATCCGCGAGCGGGAAGCTGCGTCGCCAGACCAGCGAGCACGATTGCCGGTCGCCATCGACGTGCAGCGTGTCCAGCACGAGATCGAGCGGCTGCCCCTCCGTGACGCCGAACGCGGAGAGGCCATGGACGTGCGCGAGGGCGCGCGCCCCGGGGAGCCGCGTCCGCAGCGCCGCGAGCGTCGGGTGAAGCCCCGCGAGCACGAGCCACTCGTCGCCGACCAGGGCTTCGACGCGCTGATCGGGCGGGGCTGCCTGGAAGTAGCTCCAGTCGAAATCGTCGGGGATCTCGAGGAGGGGCCCCTCGAGCGCCTTGTGGGGCGTACGCCCGAGCAGCCGCCTGCGCGACGGCCACACGCTCCCGATCGGCGCGAAGCCCGCCGGGCGGTCGCGCCGCGAGGGATCCAGGACGGCCGGGCGATCGGTGCCGAACGGGTTGTCGGCCATGCCGATCCCTCCGAATGCGCGCTCGTAGGCGAGCGGGATCGCCTTCTCCGCGCCGCCGGGCTCGATCGAGAGCGCCTTGTCGAGGATCGGCCGCTCGCCGGCGAAGAGCGCGAGGCGCACGGAGAAGGGCGCCGCAGGCGGGCCCGGCGGCGCGTGCGCGTGGCCCGTGAAGAACACGTCGATGCGCGCGAGGTAGGGCGCGAGGTCGCTCGTCAACCGGACGCTGCGGCCCGGGTTGTTGTGATGGTGGATGTCGGCATCGATGATCGGCTGCGGCTCGATGGGGATCATCTCTGCGCCGTCGACGAAGGCGAAGGTCGCCTTGGCGATCACCGTGAGGTGGAGCCGCCCCCGCGCGCGCCACATCACCCCCGCCGCCGCCGTTCCGGAAGGCGCCGCAATCGCGCTGGGAATGGGCGGGGCCTCGGGCTTCACCGCGCCATGAGAGCACCGGGGCGTCGCGAGGGTCAAGCCTCGCCACGCGGCGACACCGACGCGTCGTCCACGTTCGCCTCGTCCACGTTCGCCCCGCCGGTGAGGTTCCTGGGCCTCGCAGCGCGGGTGAAAGCGGTAGAATCCAGCGACGACCGCAGGCTCCGAATCCGGCGAGTCGTCCTACCCATCATCCATCGGTCGAGGGCGAGGAGGAGATCGAGGAGGTCCTTGTGCATCGACGGGAGGGCGGTCAGGCCTCCCGCGGGCTGCGGGCGAGCGGTGCCCCTTCACCCTGGGGCGCGGTCACACCCACCGGGAGGGGCCGCGCTCGCCGGGCGCGCCGGAGCATAGCGCGGGCGCGCCTGCGCCAGGGTTCAGGGAGTGAACAGGGTGGCCGATCGCTTCTTCGGCACCGTTGGCGGGTGCGCGACCGTCTCCGCGGTCTGACGTGTGCCTGGGGCCTCCAGGCGGACCAGCCTGAGCACGGTGCCCCCGACGACGATCTGGCCGTTTTGCGGGAGCAAGGCGCTCGTGATGCGCTCCTCGTCGATCTTGGTCCCGTGCGTGCTTCCCTGGTCGATCACGCGCACCTCGTCCGCTCCGACGACGATCGTCGCGTGCTTTCGCGACACCTTCGGATCATCGAGGCGGATGAAGCAATCGGGCTCTCGCCCCACCCTGAACTCTCCAGGGTGGAGCACGAACCGCCGACCTGCGAGCGGCCCGTTGCACACGAAGAGCTCGTAGGTGATCGCGGCGTTCCCGCCCGACGCCGGGATCGTGGGCCGGAGCGGGGCCTTCGCGATGCGCAGCCGCCCCTCGTACTTCTGCGTCCACATCTGCGGGGTTTGCCGGCCTCCCTCGGCCTTGATGCTCGCTTGCACGTACTCGCAGAGCTCGTGGACATCGACGTATCCGTCCCGGTCCAGATCGGCTGTGCCGGTCGACAGACCCTCGACGATGTGGCGCGTGAAGATCGACTGCGGGGGCACCCCCACGGGCTGGTCGGCCTGCCACGCCAGCTGAACCGACGTCGTGGCGGAGATCACGACGCGACCCGAGCCGTCTCCCATGAACGTCCCGGCGATGTCGACGCTGTCCTGCTCGCTCTTGGCGGAGTTCTCGTACGCGCCGCTGTAGCAGCAGTCGAGGATCAGGACGATGCGCTTCGCGGGGCACTGATCGATCTGGCGGCTGATCCAGGCCGCGTCGACCGAGGTCGCGCTGAAGAGCTCTTTCTCCGTGTCGTGCGTGGCGAGGTGGAGGTGACCCCAGTCGTCCTTCAGGCCATGACCGGAGTAGTAGAGGACGAGCAGATCCTCCGGATGGCGGCGATGGAAGAGCGCGCCGATGGCCTTCCGGACCTCGAGCTGGCTGCCATCGACGCAGAGCTGGACCCGAAAATCGCCGATGTCCGGGTTTCCCATCGTGTCGGCGAGCTTCGATGCGTCGAGGGCGGGCGCCTGAAGCGAGCGCAACCTGCCGTCCGCGTACATTCCGTTCGCGATGATGAGCGCGATGCGGTCCCGTCCGCCCAGCACAGGATCTCTGTCCATGGCTGTCATTTGATTGCGCTGATGCGGCGCGCGAGGTCGAGCACTTCCTTCTCCCCGAGCGGCTTGTCCGAGGTGAACTCGACCTCCAGGCCGTTCTTCCCGCGGATGCGAATGCGGCGCCTCGGCGCGCGGACGACCCACTCATTGACGAGCTGAATCACCTGGGGGAGCACCGCGGGGAGCGCGGCGAGCGCGATCGCGCCGACGGTGAAGGCGTCTCCCTTGGCGTTCCTGGGGAGGCGCCCCTCGACGACGCGGGACGGGGCCGCGCCGGCGGTGCCGATGTCGCGCATCAAGCTCTCGAGCATCGTGTCCAGCTGGTCGGCCTCGACATCGGCGTCGTGAAATTTGAACTGCATGTCCATTGGCCATGCACCTCCTCGCTGTTACGAGTCGCCGAGGAGCGTATCAGCGCTCGCTGGCAGGTGCCAGCCGCACACGCGAGGTCGCGTGGCGCACGCGCCGCTGTCCTCGACCTGCGAAGCGCGCCTGAAGCCCGCTTCGCGATCGTCCAGCACATCTCATGTCCATGCTGAGCCCTCGGCGAGAGGTCTTTCGGATCCGTGCAGGCCGGTCAGCCGCGAAGGTGCTCCGCGTGCTTCGTCGTGGCCGGAAAGCCATCAAGATGGCGTCTCCGTGATCGGCTATCCTGCCCCTCGTGCTCTCCCGCGCCCGCCCCTCCGACGCCGCGATCCGCGCCTTCCTCGCTCGCCAGGCGGGCCGGCCGCTCTCGTACGCGGAGGTCGGCTGCACCGGCGCCGGCGATGGCCGCCCGCGGCCGCCTGCCGGCTTCAACGTCGACCACCACCGCGCGGTGCTCGGCCAGGGCGCCGCGCTCTTCGACCGCGCTGTCGAGGCGATGCGGCGCTGGGCGCAGTTCCGGCTCGGCTGGGTCGAGCTCTGCTATCCCGACGCTCCCCTCCAGGCCGGCGTCACCGTGGCGATCCTCGTCCGCGTGCTCGGGATTCACTGGCTCAACGCGTGCCGGATCGTTTACACGGTCGATGAGACGAGCGGCCCTGTGCGCCGGTTCGGCTTCGCCTACGGGACGCTCGAGGAGCACGGCGAGCGCGGCGAGGAGCGCTTCCTCGTCGAGCACGACGAGCCTTCCGGCGAGGTCGCCTACGACATCTTCGCCGTCTCCCGGCCGAACCACCTCCTCGCCCGGCTCGGCTATCCCTACGCGCGCCGGGTCCAGGCGCGGTTCGCCCGCGACTCCATGCGCGCCATGCGCAGCGCCGTGACCTCGCCGCCGTGAGGCGCGCCCGGAGCGGAGCGGCCCCGTGACGGGACCCGCGCGCCGAGCGCCTCCTCACCACATCACGCGAGCGCCCGCACGGCCAGCCGCCGGCACCCGGAGTCGCATCCTCCGCAGAACGGCTCGTTCATATTCGAGGGGGACGACCACCGGATCGTGCACACTCACCGGGAGGCCGGCCATGCTCGCCGGGCGGACGGAAGCGTGACCTGAGTGGCGCGATCACACCAGCTCAGAGATCGATGAGCTGGTCGGCGATCTGCGGAGGCATTGTCGGCTCGGGCCGACAACGGCACGCCGTGTCGGCGTCGACCGGAACCCCTTGATAACGTTCGAGCGCCTGCCGGGCGAGAGCAACCTGTTCGTTGAGACGTCGTGCCAGGCGGCGTATTGCCTCGGCATCCTCCAGCTTATTGGACATCACCAAGGATTCGAGAACGCGTGATAGTTCCTCGATCTCTGCCGGCGCCTCGAGCACCAGCGTGCGGCAGCGCTCGATGTCCTTGCGCCTCGCGGCCCTCCGTTGGACCCTGAACGGGTCGTTGATGCTGTAAGCCACCTCCGTGTATTTGCCGCTGCCGGTCTTCGGAGCCAGCTTGTCGTCCCGCACCTCGAAATGATCCGCCCAGGCGCTCGTCGTCGGGTTCAAAAGAACGTTTCCGTTGTCGTCGTGCAGCGGTTTCGTCGACCTCGCGCGGTTGCACCAGCGACATGCATACAGGCAGTTCGCATAGGTGCTGGACTGTCCAGCGTCCTCGCTCTGAGGGACGATATGCTCCACGGTGGTGAGGCCCGTCGGGCGTATCCCGTACTCGACGAGGTCCGCCTCGTGCAGCATGCAAAGGGCGCAAGTGAAGCCGAACTCCCACCGCAGGCAAGGACGGAAGGCGTGATAGCCGCGCTGCGATCGCGGCGGCGCAGGATCATGGCTTCGGGAGAAGGGGGTCGTCGGCGGTCTGGTCACGGGAGGCAAGATCTTCATACTTCTTCAGGATTCCTCTCGCTTCTTCCAGCAGCTGGAGGGCATCTTCGGACGGGGCCGGAAAAGTCGGGCGGTAATACGCAGACATCAGCTCTGCGTACTCGCGCTGCATCTCCACGAGCTCATCGAGCGCCAGCTGGAGACGCGCGGCGACGTCTCCGTCATCCGGGCGCGCGTTTCGTTCGTGCATCAGCGTGGCGATGCGATCGTGCTGCGCCCCGGTCTGCTCCTCCAGGGCGTCGATCCGGCTGCGCAGATCCGCGCGCCCGTCGTCAGCAGGGGCCTGGCTCGCAGAGAGCAGCTTGGGCCGTGGCAGGTTCCAGCGCATCATGCGCTCGGTCGCTCTCCGCCGCTCTACCAGCACCTCGGCGGTCGCCGTGCTCATGGCTCCTCCACCAGTCGAAGCGTCTTTTCCACCTCTGGCGGCACCTTGTCGGCCGTCACGTCGCCATCCCAGAAGAGCCGCGCCAGGCTGGACATCTCCGCGACGCGCTCGAGGGTCTCGTGGAGCCCAGCGGCCTCCAGGAGCGGGCCGACGCGGGCTCGCGCCATCGAACGGAGCGCGTTCAAGCCTTCGGTGTCCCGGTTCACGATGGGCTTGAGGGTCGGGATCCGCGCCCGCTGCCGTGCGACGTATTCGATCGCCGGCAGGATGTCGTTCGGATCGCGGCTCGTGACCAGGAACGGGTTCGGCGCCCACCGGATCGGTCCCGTGTGCCACGGTGGGTAGTCGTCGGGCATCGGCTCTTCGCGGAGCAGCGTCGATACAAGCACGAGTGCCTCGTGCGGGAAGCCCCAGATCCCTGGCGGGAGGTCGACGACCACGTCGCTGAGCGCTGGCACCTGCTGCGCGAGCGCGTCGAGGGTCCAGGCGAAGCTTCTCGCCCAGTCGAACGGCTGCCCGAAGAACCACTCGACGCTCTGGATCACATCGTCATGCGTCGACGAGGACGGCAGGTAGAGCACCCCGTCATCGCGCTCGTGGCGCCACAGCAGCGCGTCCACCCGCCCCGGTCGTTTGGTGCGGAACGCGTAGTTCAAGGGATCGTTGAAGTAGGGCGGCGGGTGCGGTCGGTCCTTCCACGTCTGCCCGTCGCGCCGCAACGCGTCCCGCCGCTGCGCGCGCAGCGCCCGTGTCTGCTCGACCGTGAGCAGCTCCCCGGTCGGCGGCGCTTCGAGGTCGATCGAGCCGTCATCGAGCCGCGTCACGGAGGGCGCGCGCAGGCGCAGACCATCCGCAAGCGACGTACCCGTGAGATCGCAGTCGACAAGGACAGGCACGCGTTTGCGGGCGGCGAGGAGCTTGGCGCATGCGGTGGCGAGCGTGGACTTCCCCACGCCGCCCTTGACGGAGCAGAAGGTGTGCAGGCGTATCGTCCGCCCGGTCACGGCGTACCCGCTTGCAGGCCGAAGGCGCCGATCACCTGGTCCATGCGGGGATCTTCGCGGAAGGGAGAGCGCTCCGCAAGCCGCAGCAAGAGGGCGCCCGCGACCTTCTGGGCGGGGGGCTTGCCATGCACTACGAGGCGTCCGAGCGCACCGGCGGCCAGCGCGACGACGTCCGCGCCGCGCCCGCTCGCCGCGGAGAGAACGGCCTCGGCGGCTTGCTCCACGCGGGCTGGATCACGCGCAGCCACGCCGAGGAGGTAGGAACCGAACGCGGCGGGAGCCGACGGGGTGCTGACGTGCTCGATCGTCAAGGCGCGCGCATCGTTCTCCAGGGAATCCACGCCGGCGGCGAAGAGGCGTACGAACCCCCACCAGCGCAGTGTCCGAGCGCTCGGCCCATCGACCATGGCGCGTAGCTTCGTCTCCAGGAGTGCGCGCTCCTCGGCCGTGAGAGCCTCCGCGACATCAGCTGCTGCGAGTACCAGCCGGTAAGCGAACCAGAACGCCGCTTGGTCGGAGTCTTCCAGACCTTGTGGATCCTCCGGGAGCACATCTATCCTGCGCGTACGCGCTTCCGGGCTCAGGTCGGCGAGGCGTCCGGGGTTCAGGTGCAGAAGCGCATTGAGCGCCAGATCAGGGACGTTTCCAGAAGCCTCCCATCCGAGCACCGAGCCGAGCTTCGGGCCCAGGTGGACGCCACGCGCGAGCGCGAGGAGCTTGTCCTCCAGCGCCGGCGAGGAGACGCTCCGCGGCTCGGGAGTTTTTTCTTTCGGTTCCTGGTTCCGGAAGATTTGCGTGAGCTCCTCCATCGTGCCGAGCGCATGGAGCACGGCAGCGAGGCGGTGGTCGAAACGGTCGCGACCGAAGCCGAAGGGATCAAGGATGTCACGTGGCTCCGCTGGCGGTGGCGCCTGTGCAACGAGGCGCCGAAGGCCATCGCGGCGTGCGTCGGGGGAGATGGCGCCGAGCTGGAGACAGAGCCACTGGAAAAGCCGCCAGGTGAGCCACAGGCCTTCACGCAGCGGGAGAACAGCCGTGCGAGCAAGCCGCTGCACCACCTCGCCGCATACGCGCAGGAGGGGGCCTTCCACGGCGCCCAGCGTTTCCGGCTCGGCCGGCTCGCTCACCTTGTTAAGGAGACGTTCGAGGCGCGCTGGGAGGATCTCTCGAAGGTCGACCTCCCCTCCCGGCAGCTTGACGAGCGGGCGGCGCGCGGCGGCGAGCCGGAGGAAGATCACATCGCTGGCCAGACGGGCGATCGGAAACTCGTCAGAGTGGTCGAGCCGATCGAGAGCTAGACCGACAAGTTGCTCGTCCTCCGGTTGCCGCAGCCACAATGGAACGGGCCCAGCAGAGAAGAGGCCAGGGATCTCGCTCGCCATCCAGAACAGTGCAGCACGGTCCTCACGAGTTGACCAGGAGCGAGTGAGGCGATTCTGAAGCACTTCCCGGAACGACGCCGGTAGCGGCTCGTTGGGCTCGGACAGAACGTCGAGCAAATCGTCGAGGCGAGGACGCTCGCCTCCGGTGCTGACTCCGCGCGTCTGACTCCACACGCGGATGAAGAATGGATCGTCACGGACGAGGCGAAATAATGCAGATGTTGATCTTCGGGCGTACTCTCGCAGCGCTTTTTCGTTCGTGGGCGTCCGCTCGATCTCTGCGAGGAGCTCGTAGAGCGCACCGTCATGCCGGCCCTGGAGAACCTTAAGCTCTCGGGCGATTCTGCGTCGATCGTCCCCTGCCGCCCTCAAGAAGGCCGCCTCTACCGGCGCGCGCACGGGCAACGCAGCCTCACATCCAGGGATCACCATCTCGTAGGCGATGCTCCTTCCATGTCGCACTGCTGCGGCGCCGGCGGAGAGAACGGTGGCGCCGTGCTGGAGTATCTGCTCGAAGTCGAGGCGTTGTGGCTCTGGCGCGTGAGGATGCTCCACGTCGACACCGCGCTGCCTGAGCGGGCGCTCCTCCCAGCTCGCCGAGAGGATCGCCAGCGCTTCTTCGCCCGCATCGACGAGAGACACCGCGTTGTCGGTTTTGCTTCTCTCGGGGGGATGAGCGAAGTCGAGCGTCAGCGCCTCGAACATCGGCGACCCTTCTCTCCTCCGCCCGTCGAGCAGGAGCCATGCCTCCCGGATGGCACGCTCATGAGCGGCGCGTCGCGCCCCGGTCCCGCTCGACCATTCCCTGATCGCATCCCACAGAAGGCGAGCTGCGGAGCTCTCGTAGTCGGTCACAACTCCGCCCTCCTCCCGCTTCCATGCAGTCATCGGGTTGTCTAGGAGCTTCAGGAGCAGAAATTGCAGCGTTTGCGCGAGCGAGTCGCTCATGGACGCTGCCGTCATGCTCTCTTGACGGACGAGCAGCGCGCGCGCGAGGGCGGCTTGCTCCGCCGCGGAGCGACCCGCTGCAGCCGAGCCGTCATCGTCGCAGAAGGCGCGAAAGATGCTCCCCGCGTATGTCGTCGCCAAGCGCATCCTGGCAAACTCTCCGCCAATGTGCCCCGGCGCCCTCGCCATCCATTCTTGATTGTCGAGGATTCGCTTTGGCTCGCTCTTGTCGAGCCCGCGATAGCGCCGCTCCAGCCGCAGGATCTCCTCCGCGGCCAGCGCATCAGGGAAGCCCAGCTCGGCGAGCTTGAGCAGCCGTGAATCGGCGTCTCCTCCGCGAGCAAGAAGGCTCCTGACGAGCGCCGGTAACGTGATGTCTCGCGCGGCGGCGGGGCGCACGCGATCCATCAAGGCGTGGTACTCGTCGTCGCTCTTCCAGGCCAGCATGTTCGTGAAGCCTGGCGCCCCGAGGGCGTTGGTCCCGAAGAAGTCGGCCGACAGCCTCCACCAGCCTGGACTCTGTAACACCGCGTAGCGATAGGCCAGCGCCTCTCGAAGCGGCTCCAGCACGAGCTCTTCTCCCGATTCCCCGTCTGGATCTCGCAGCGCCGGCAGGACGTCCACGGCGGGCTCGCGCTCTTCCTGGATCCAACTTTCCGCCAGCAGGGCGTGGACTCGCTCCGCCAGCTGCTCGGCTCGAATCGTGTCCGCCCGATCGTCGCGCTCGATCTGGAAGTGTGCCCTCGTGCGCGGTCCGATGCAGAACCGGTCACGATGGGCCCGAAAGACCGAGACGAGGACGTCTTCCTGAAAGAGCCTCTCGATGAGGTACCAAGGAACCAGGATCCGCGCAGGGAGCGGGTCTGGCATCGAAGCCGTTGGCTCCTGTCCACCGGGTAGGTAGGGCGCGATGCGAGCGCGCTGCGCTGCGTCGATGCACCCTTCGTCGTGGAGGTATCTCAGAAACTCCTGCGGCGAGATGCGCTGTGCATCGACGCCGACCTCCTCGTCGACGATCGCGGCGCCATTCTTTCGGGCGGCCGCCCGATCGTCGTAAGGAGCGCTGGGATCGGCTTCCAGTGCAGGGAGCTGCTCGATCTGGCGGAGCAGCGCCTCGATCTCGGCGAGCTTTTTGGGGTTTGCCTTGATCCGGAGATCGGCAAAGTCGTCGCGAATGCGCTCAGCGGCGCGCGGGAAGAGGACGAGCCGGCCGCTCGGGCCAAGGGCGGCGCGGAGCGCGCCGGTCAGGTCGAGGATCTCGAGGAGCAGCAGCTCCAGATCCGAGACCAGGATCGTCGCTCCCTCCAGCTGGAGCGCGGGCGGCTGGTCGCTGAGGGACACCGGCGGACAGAGGAAGCCCGGCGAGGAGAGGCGCCGTCGCTCCAGGATGCGCGTCACGAAGAGGGCGAGCTGAGTCCCGGAGGACGCGAGCGCGGTGGACGTCGGAATAGCGCCCTGCCGGACTAGGTGCGATACGGCATCAGCGAAGGCGCTCCGTTGATGGAGGAACTCTTCAAGCTCCGACGCGGGACGCGCTTGGAGGAACCCGGCTTCGACCAACCGTGGATAGTCGATGGGCTCCCTGTCTTCGGGCAGCTCGCCGAGCAAGAGGAGGAGCTGGAGCCGCAGGAACTCGGCCCTGGCGTCCGCCGGGAATCTCTCTTTGACGCGCGCCGCGATCCCCTTGATCCGCTGCGTTTGTGCCTCATCGAGCGCCCCCGCGAGTCGCTGCAGCGAGCCGACGGCGTAGAGCGCCTCCAGGTCGAGGCGATCGCGCTGGTCCTCGTACAGCCTCCAGGCGATCGCGGCGGCCTCCTCCGGTCGGTGCATGCGGAAGAGGAGCTGCGCGTGAACCACGCGGGCCTGAACGTCCTCGGGCCTGCGGTCCGCGTGGCGGCGCCATGCCTTCTCGGCATCTTCCGCGCGGCCGGACCGCTCTGCTGCGATGGCGCGTGTGCGCAGCACGCGCGGGCGGTCGTCCTCGAGATCCTTGACGAGATCCCACGCGGCGTCGGCCTGATCGTTGACCAGGAGTTGCTCGGCGAGGAGCAAGCGGCACCCCTTGCCGGGGAGCTGTTCGTAGGCCAGCTCCGCATGCCCCAGCGCCTCCTCCGGCCGGCCCTGGCTGGCGCAGAGCTGCGCGGTGATGTGCTCGATGGGCGCCCGCGCGGGGAAGTCGCGCGCCAGCGCCAGCACCTCGTCGAGCGCGCGATCGAGCTCGCCGCCGACGGCGCGCAGCTCCACGCGCGAGAGGCGCTCGCGCCACGGATGGTTGGAGGGATCGGTCGGGAGGACGCGCAACGCCTCCTCCAGACGGCCGTCCATGGCGAGGCGGAACGCCAGGCGGCGGCGGTCCTCGTACGCCTCCTCGCCGTCGTTCCCGCCCCCTGCCGCGTAGCGCTCCGGCAGCTGGTCATCGTCGTACGTGACCCCGCGGAAGACCTCTTCGGCGCGATCCAGGTCCCGGCGTGTCGCGGGCGGCAGCTCACGGTCACGGAGGGCACCAAAGTGCTCTTCGAGGGCCGCGATGAGGTCCGCGCGTTGCCCGATGGGGACCGGCACGGCCCTGGGGGGGTTCTCGAAGATCGTCCTGACGAGCGCATCGGTGAGCGCGATCGCTGCCAGGGCGGCGCTGAGCGCGTCGTCGTCCCCGCTCTTCAGCACTTCCATCGCGATCGCGGCGGCGCCCGCGAGGTCGTCGCGCGAGAGCAACGCCATGGTCGCGTCCAGCCGGATCGGTGCAGAGGGCCGTAGATCCGGCGGGATGTCGCCGCGCCGGATGGCGATCCTCTGCCTGATATCCGCGATGCGGCCGCGCTGCTCGGTGTCTTCCAGCGCATCGTTGCCGGCTAGCAAGACCTCTGCGCGGTTGAGATCGCCAACGAGCGCCGCGGCTTCGGCCAGGTTGAGTTGGGCCTTGACGGACAAGAGGTCGGCGTCGATCGTGTCGAGCAATCGCTTGGCCTCCTCCACCTCCTGCATGTTGAGGGCGATGGCGGCAAGGTTCAGGCGGTAACGCGAGACGCGCCGCTGCAGCTCGACGGAGGCCGTATCCCCGGCCGCGGCGAGCTTCTCCTCCGATCGCCGCAGCATCTCTCGATAGTGCTCTCGCGCCTCGGTATAGCGCCCTCCGTCGAAGAGCTTCGACGCCTCCTGGTTGATCTGCTCCAGGGAGGCGTCGAAGTCCTTCTCGTAGATGGAGAGCTGCTGCCGGAGCATGCTCTCTTTCAAAGGCTTAGGCCCACCCCTGACCGTTGTGCTCACCTCATCGGCCGCGCGTCTGGCCCTCCCGCTCCACGACGCCGCCGTCCGCTCCAGCTTTTCCCACGGCTCCTGCAGCCGGGTGACGACCGAGCCGAAGGCTCCGGCCTGGCGCTCGCTGACCCATCTCTGGATCTCGTCCGCCGCGCCGCGCGCGAGCGCCGCGCGGAGCCCGTCTAGCGGGAGCACCTCGTCGGGCAGCACGATCTCGCGCGTGAGCTGCCTGATGCGCTCGAGATCCGATTCGTCCTCGATCTCGTGCACCAAGCGCTGCAGGCGACGCTGGCGGGCGCTGGCACCGCTGGGGATTTCGGGCGGTGAGGCCGCGGCGAACGCCTTCACGGCGCGGAGCCGCTGCCGCGCGTTCATCTCCGGCGCGTCGAGTACCGCGACGAGCCGCTGGTACCACGCAGCGTGGACGCGATCGACGCCGGAGTAAACGAGCGACGCCGCCGCATAGGGGAGGATCGGAGACGTCGAGGCGTGGCGCGTCGACGCTCCTGCCGCCTGGTGGCCGAGGTCGATGTCCGCGATGACGATGCCCTCTTCTCCAGGTTCCAGGTACCCTGCGTGCTCGGGGAAGATGCGGAGATTCTCCGCCCGTCCCTCGTCCACGTAGATGCTGCTACCGCCGCCCGCCATATGGTCGGCGTAGAGCACCGGACGACCCTTGCGCCGCGCCTCGTCCAGCGCCTTGGCGTCGAATTCGGCGAGCGTGTGCCTTCCCGTGAGGCTCGGCGCGGCGATGAGCCTGCACTGCGAGAGGTGTGGACCGACGTGCTCACGGTGAGCTTCGCTCTCGCGTTGCAGAAGGTCCAGGCAGGTGAGCACGCCGAGCCGCCCGCCGATGCTCTCGGGCAGGTCGATCGGGGCCCAGTTTTGCCCTGGTTGCAGGAAGCGGAGCTCCGGTTTGGCAGGGTGGAGCTTTGGGATCAGCGCGAGCAGGCGGCCGCCGTACAGCACCGGGCTCACGGCGCAACCGAGCAGCTCGTCGTGATCGGCGCTGCTGCCGAGCTTTTCATAGTGCCGCTGTTCGAGCGTGTCGTCGTCGACGAAGTGCGTCCCGGCGACGACGACGGTGTCCGGCGCCGTCCTGGCGATGCTCTCCAGCAGAGCGGGAGGGATGCTGTACTCGGGGAAGACGAGGATCTGCACGCTCCAGGCGCGGCACGCCTCGAGGATCGCCTCCACCTTGCGCTTCGTCTGCGCGAGGTAGGCCTCGCGAATCCGCCGCCTGAGCTGCTTGAGCGGGTCCTTGAGGAGCAGCGGCGCGCTGTCCTGGCCCTCGGGAAGCAGGGACGATATCTCCCGGCCCAGCTCCCAGAGCGGATCGTCCAGCGCGCTGGGTCTGGGGACGGGGACCGCCGGGTGGTAAGCGAGCTGGACCACGCCCACCCGCACATGGCTCGCCGCCGCGGCCCGCTGGAGCCCGCTCGTCTGTCCGTCTTTTCGTAGTATTTCCAGAGAATTGCTCATGGCTGCGGCTGCGCTGGCCGCCGGATGGTAGCCCCGGCCCGCCGAGGGGGCGAGCGACGTGTGCTCGCTGCGATCGTCCCGCCCACCGGCACCCGGACCCGCATCCATCGCAGCGCCCTGAAGCTCCACAGCACCCGGATCCGCCTTCTCAGAGTTCCCCGGGAGCAGGTCGACGCGCGGGTGGGGCTGCGCGGCGGCTCCTGGAAGTGAAAAATCATACAAAAATGCCTGCGGTGCCTCCTACGGAAGTAACCCAGCATGCAGATCTGCCTGCGGTGCCTCCTCCGGAAGTAAGCCATCATGCAAATGTGAGTGCGCGCGCGCCTCCCGATGAAGTGCAGCATATAAAACTGCCTGCGGCGGCTCGCTCGGGTGCGCGGGCGCAGGCGACTCTGCATGATACCTCACCAGATTACAGACGATGACCGGCCGCTTTCGCTCGTGATGACCGCTGCTTATGGTCCGCGATATGGCGAGAACGAAAAGCCGACAACAGAGTGCCCCGCCGGCGGATGCCGCGGGAGACGAGCAGACCCGGAGCTACGAGGCCCTTTACAGACAATACCTGCCGATCGCAGCGGAGATCCCGGAGGCCGATGTGCAGGGGTGCCGCGCCGATCCGCGCATCGTGCTGGTCAATGTGAAGCGCGGCGTCGCGGCGGTGTGCGGCACGAGGAAGCAATCCCAGGCCGTGAGCGAGCACCTGCCCAGGATCCCTCTGAAAGAGGTGCTGCAGCTGCCGGACATCGCCAGGGCGCTCCTCTTCGCCTCGCGCGAAGCGCTGCCGCGCACGGCGAGCCCGAGGGAGATAGAGCGGGCGCTTCAGGAGATCAGCGGCCCGCGCGAGGAGCTGCTGACGCAGGCGGAGCTCTTCGCCCGGCGCGGGCTGCTCGACAAGGACCGGGTCGCGCAGATCCGGGCCGGCACCGGCAAGTACGATATGGCCCGGGACGGGATGGAGCTCGCGGCGCTGTTCCTGCGGCACGCGGGCGCCCTGAAGGGGCTGCACCCGTTCACGCGGGAGGAGATCGAGAAGCTCGGGCGCACGAGCGAGTGGCTGCTCGAGAACCTGACCCCGAACGGCGCGCGGGTCGAGGTGAAGAAGAGGGAGAGATCGTCCGCAGAGGACGCGCGAGATCGGCTGTGGACCCTGATCGTGCAGCGTCACCAGCACCTCCGGAGGATCGGTTACTACTTCCACGGCGACGACTTCGAGCAGATCACGCCGCGCCTGCTCGCGCGGGCGCAACCGGCTCAAGGCGGGGGACAGCAGCAGGACCCGGAAGAGCCCGCCCCGATCGACGGCGACGAGGTTGAGCAAGGCACAGTCGAAGACGAGGCCGTGCAGCAGGGGAATCCCTAGCCTCGACTCGGTCGTCGCCGGCGTGCCCCGCCGATCACGCCTGCTGCCTCGACGCAGGCGCTGAGGGCATGGCCCCCGCCGGTCACGCCCTCTCCTTCACGAACTCCACGAGATCCGACAGGCTCGCTCCCGTCGCGTCGGCGCTCACGCCGAGCTCCTCGGCCGGCAGGCCAAGGCGGTTGACCCAGAACGTGGGATAGCCGAACCACCGGGCCCCCGCGGCGTCCCAGCCGGCGAACGCGACGAACGCGATCTCCTCGCGCGTGAGGCCGAACGCGTCGAGCGCCATCCGGTACGCGCGAGGATCCGGCTTGTACGTCCTCGCCCGGTCCGTGCTGAGCACGTGCTCGAACACGCCCCCCAGACCGGAGCTCTCGATGGCGGCCCCGAGCATCCTCGGCGTGAAGTTCGACAGGAACGAGAGCCGGAGCCCCGCGCCCCTCAGCGCCCGGAGCGCCGGCAGCACGTCGGGCCACGCCCGGAGATCGAGGTAGGCGCCGAGGAGCCGCGCCCGCTTCTCCTCCCCGAGATCGAGCGCCAGCGCGCGCTCGGCGAACACCAGCGCGTCCGCCGTCACCTGCCAGAAGTCGGCATACTCGTGGGACGCGACCCGGAGCCACGTGTACTCGAATTGCCGGGTGCGCCACGCCTCGCTCAGCGATGCCCCCTTGCCAGGACAGAGCTCCTCCGCGAGCGCCGCGATCGGGCGTGGATCGAAGATCGGAAAGGCGTCGAAGGCGATCGCCTTGATCGTCGACCCGGCCGCCGGCCGCGGCGGCGCCGGCCCGTGCTGCGCGGCACAGGAGGTCGTCCCGGCCGGGGCCGAGCCCAGGAAGCCCGCCGCGGCCGTGCCGGTCACGCGGTGGAGAAACTCACGACGATTCGTCAACATGCCAGCCTCCATCGGATCATCCGACGTGAACCACGCGACCTGCGAGAGCGCGAGTGCGCGGGTGCGGGAACGCACGCTGGAGAGCATGCGCGGTCCGCCGTTGCCCGGGGATCCTCCATCGACGTAGACTCGGCATGCACCTTTGCATGGCGCGGAGCGCTCTCCGGCAGCAGCGCCCCGCGCCCCGGAGCCATGCTCGACTGGGACGATCTGCGCTACTTCCTCGCCGTCGCGCGGCACGGCAACCTCTCCGCCGCCGCGCGCGCGCTGAAGGTCACCCAGCCGACCGTGGGGCGGCGCGTCGCGGCGTTCGAGCGGCGCCTCGGGGCGAGGCTCTTCCAGCGCTCGCCGTCGGGGTTCGCGCTCTCGGCCGCGGGCGAGAGCGTGCTCGGCCACGCCGAGCGCATGGAGCAGGACGCGCTCGCCGCCGAGCGCGCCGCCGCCGGACGCGACGCAGGCCTGAGAGGCCACCTCCGTATCACCGCGTCCGAGTGGCTGGCCACGCGCGTCCTCGGGCCGCTGCTCGTCCCGTTCCTCGCGCGCCACCCCGCCATCTCCGTCGATCTCATCGCGGACGCGCGCTGGCTGAGCCTGCCGCGGCGGGAAGCGGACATCGCCCTTCGCCCCGCCGCGTTCGAGCACCACGAGGTCTTCCAGCGCGAGGTCGCGCGGATCGGGTTCGGGCTCTATGCCTCGGAGGCCTACCTCGCCGAGCGCGGCCCGCCGGACTGGGGCCGGCAGTGCGAGGGCCACACCCTCGTCACGATGAACGACGATCCTCCGGCGATCGCCGACCTGTCGTGGGTGCGCGCCGTCGCCGCGAAGGCCCGCGTCGCCGCGCGCACCAACGGCCGCGAGCCCCAGGCGACGATGGGGGCCGCCGGCGTCGGGCTCGTCTGCCTGCCCCGCTACCTGGGCGACGCGACCGCCGGCCTCCGCCTGCTCTCGCCGCCCTCGCCGCCGCCAGGGCGCAAGCTGTGGCTCGGGGTGCACCGCGATACGCGCGGGGTGCCGCGCGTGAAGGCGCTCGTCGCGTTCGTCGCCGACGCCCTCGGGCCGCTCCGGCGCGCCCTCGACCCCGGCGCGCGGCCGCGCGCGTCAGGCGACGAGCGCCCCCGCTACCGGCCCTGATCGCGCTGGCACGCCCTGAGCTTCTCGAACGGCGCGTCGCACGTCTGGGGCAGGAAATCGGTCGTGCACGTCGGATCGCGCCCGCTCAGGCAATCGAAGAGCGACGCGATCGACGGCGCGAGGAACGTGCAGGGGATCCGGTCCGCGGAGATGACGGTCTCGCCCATGCACTCGAAGAAAGGAGCGGTCAGCGCGTTGCAGGGGCGCTGCTCCGAGAGCAGGTCGGCGCAGCGCTCGCTGCACCGGAGCTCCGGGCACGTGACGCCGTCGAAGAGCGAGCAGAAGAAATCGCACGAGGCCATCTGCTCCTCGATGGAGGGGCCGCCGGAGCTCGCCGACTGCGAGCCCTCGCCCGCGCCCCCGGCGCCGTCGGAGCTCCCGGGGAGCCCGTCGACGACGACGGCCCCGCCGCAGGCGCCCGCCCCCGAGAGCGCGGCGAGCGAAGCCAGGAAAGCGAAGAGCAGCGGCGTTCTCATCAGGGCATCATATCGCGCGGCAGGCACGGCAGGGGCGCGCGTCGGACTCCCCGCACGCCCCCGCGCGCCCCCGCCGCTCATTCCACCGCCTGCGATTGCTCGATCGCGTCCTCGCGGCGCTCCCGGCGGTTGCACGCGAGCACCTTCTTGCGGACGCGCACCGCGTCGGGCGTGACCTCGACGAGCTCGTCGCCGTCGATCCACTCCATCGCCGTCTCGATCGTGAGCAGCCGCGGGCTGGCCAGGAGGACGTTCTCGTCCTTGCCGTGGTTGCGCACGTTCGACAGCTTCTTCTCCTTGATGACGTTGACGTCGGTGTCGTTCGGCCGGTTGTGCTCGCCGATGATCATCCCCTCGTAGACCTCGACGCCGGGGACGATGAAGAACATGCCGCGCGGCTGCAGGTGGTGCAGCGCGTACGGGGTCGACACGCCGGCGCGATCGGCGACGATGGCGCCGGTGGGGCGGCGCATCATCGGGCCGCCCCAGGGCGCCCAGCCGTCGAACATCGTGTTGAGCAGGCCCGTCCCGCGCGTCGCGGTCAGGAACTCGCCGCGGAAGCCGATGAGCCCGCGCGACGGCACCCGGAACTCGAGGCGGGCGCGGCCGAAGCCGGGGTTCGTCATCTTCACCATCCGGCCGCGCCGGGAGCTGAGGCGCTCGGTCACGATGCCGACGTAGGTGTCCGGCACGTCCACGACCACGAGCTCGAGCGGCTCCATCACCTCGCCGTCGATCTCGCGCGTCACCACCTCGGGGTTCGAGAGCTGCATCTCGTACCCCTCGCGCCGCATCGTCTCCACGAGGATCGCCAGCTGGAGCTCGCCGCGGCCGAGCACCACGAACGTGTCGGGCACGTCCGTCGGCTCCACGCGGATCGCGAGGTTCTTCATCGCCTCGCGCTCGAGCCGCTCCTTCAGGTGACGGCTCGTCAGGTACTTCGACTGCTTGCACTTGCCGGCGAAGGTCGACGTGTTGACGCCGACCTTCATCTTGATCGTCGGCTCCTCGACCACGATGCGCGGCAGCGCCTCGGGGTGCGCCGGATCCGTGATCGTGTCGCCGATCGTGGCCGACTCGAGCCCCGCGATGGCGATGACCTCGCCCGCGACGGCGCTCTCGACCGCGACCCGCTTCAGCCCCTCGTACGCGTAGAGCATCTTCACGTAGCCGCGCGACTGCCCGCCCTCGCCGAGGAGCGCGACGTCGGCGCCCGAACGGGCGGTGCCGCGGACCACCCGGCCGACCGCGAGCCGGCCCACGTAGTCGTCGTGGGTCGTGTTGCAGACGATGACCTGGAGCGGACCGTCGGGGTCGCCGGAGGGGCCGGGGACCCGCTCGAGGATGGTCTCGAAGAGCGGCTCGAGGTCCTTCGCCTCGTGCTCGAGCTCGCGCTTCGCCTGGCCGAACTTCGCGATCGCGTAGAGCGTCGCGAAGTCCATCTGCGCGTCGCCGGCCTCGAGGTCGCAGAAGAGGTCGAACACCTCGGAGAGCACCTCGTGGGCGCGCGCGTCGCTCCGGTCGATCTTGTTGATGACCACGATGACCGGGAAGCCGCGCTGGAGGCACTTCGAGAGCACGAAGCGCGTCTGCGGCAGCGGGCCCTCGGCGGCGTCGACGAGGAGGAGCGCCCCGTCGGCCATCATGAGCGTGCGCTCGACCTCGCCGCCGAAGTCGGAGTGGCCGGGCGTGTCGACGATGTTGATCTTGACCCCGCGGTACCGGATGCTCGTGTTCTTCGCGAGGATGGTGATGCCGCGCTCCCGCTCGAGGTCGTTCGAGTCCATGACACGCTCGGCCACGACCTCGTTCTCTCGGAAGGCGCCCGACTGGCGGAGCATGTGATCGACGAGGGTCGTCTTCCCGTGGTCGACGTGGGCGACGATGGCGATATTGCGGAGATCGTTACGGGGCATATACGGCCGCGGCCGTGTAGCACGCGACCCACGGAGGAGCGAGCCCATCCTCGCTAGAGCCCGAACGTTCGGCCTGCGCGGCATCCGCGCGGGCGGGCGAGGGGAGCGGTAGCGATTGACAGCCGAAGGCGCACGGCCATAGGGTGCGCGCCGCGCTGGTGCCCGGGCGTTCGCCTGGGCCGAAGAGGGAACCCGGTGAAACTCCGGGGCTGCCCCGCAGCGGTAAGCGAGAACGACCTCCACCCCAAGCACTGGCCCGTCGAGGGCTGGGAAGCGGTGGACAGTAGGGAGCCGGTCTGACCGGAGCGCTCGCGAGCCCGAAGACCTGCCAGCGCCCGGCGGCGGGAGACATCCGGCGCCGGTTCGACCTGGGAGCCTCGAGGGAGGCGGTGAGGTCCGAGCCGGTGCAGCTCTGCCTCTGCCACGTCCCGGATACCGAACCGCCCCCCGCGTCGCCTTCCGGTCGCCCGTGGGGGCGAGAGGTCGGTCCAGCGCACCGTGCGATGGCCAGCCATTTCGTCCTCGCGGAGCTCGACGCGAGCGGCACGGCGCCGCTCCGCGCGATTGCAGCGAAGGAGGACGCGAATGCTGCGCGAGACGGTCACGACGAGCCACGGGCACCGCCATCCATCTCATCTGCTTCATCTTCATCTGCTCGCCGCTTTATCCATGGTGCTGGCCGCCGCGCGGCCCGCGCGCGCCGAGGGCGACACCTCCGAGCCGCCCGCTGCCCCCGAGGCGCCCGCTGCCCCGCCGGAGGCCGCCGCTGCAGAGCCCACCGGTGCGGGCGCGCCCGCGGGCGACGCCGCGATCGAGGTCACGATCCAGGCGGAGAAGCCGGGCAGCGAGGCCGCGTCGCGCGTCTCCGTCGGACACCGGGAGCTCGAGCTCAGGCCGAGGCTCCGGCCGGGCGACCTCCTCGAGTCGGTCCCCGGGCTCTTCGCCGTGCAGCACGCGGGCGGCGGCAAGGCGAACCAGTACTTCCTCCGCGGGTTCGACGCGGACCACGGGACCGACGTCGCCTTCTTCGTCGACGGCGTGCCCGTCAACATGGTCAGCCACGGCCACGGGCACGGCTTCACCGATCTCTACTTCATGATCCCGGAGCTCGTGACAGGGCTCGACGGGTACAAGGGGCCTTATTACGCGAGCATCGGCGACTTCGGTACGGCGGGCGCCGTCAACCTGCGCTTCGCCGAGAAGCTCGAGGAGAGCCACGCGCAGGTCAGCCTGGGGCAGTACGGTA
The DNA here is from genome assembly GCF_052075895.1 of Sorangium sp. KYC3313. Taxonomy (NCBI): domain Bacteria; kingdom Pseudomonadati; phylum Myxococcota; order Polyangiales; family Polyangiaceae; genus Sorangium; species Sorangium sp. KYC3313. Next base: position 11,479,955 of record NZ_CP197255.1, on the reverse strand, counting down.
TCCAGCGCGGCCTCGTCATCGCCTCGCCGGATCTCGGCGACGCGTGGCGCGCGGTGGCCGCGGCGGAGATCTACCGGAACGACGGGCCGTTCCTGAGCCCGGAGCGGCTCGAGCGCTTCAACGTGTACCTGCGGGCCACGCACGATCTGGGCAACACCGGGAAGGTCCAGATGACCTGGATGTCGTACGGATCGACCTGGCACGGCTCCGGCCAGATCCCCGCGCGCGCGGTGTGCGGCGAGGGCGAGCAGGGCGGCCTGAACCCGCCGCCGTCGGCGTTCGGACAGCCGTGCATCGACCATTTCGGCGCCGTGGATCCGACCGAGGGCGGGGCGACCGAGCGGCACATGGCGTCCGTTGCAACCTCGACCGCGTGGCGGGACGCCGATCTGAGCGCGCTGGCCTACCTCGTCCGGTACCGCTTCACGCTGTACTCGAACTTCACCTTCTTCAGCGAGGACCCCGTCCGGGGCGACCAGATCGAGCAGAACGACGACCGCGCCGTCGGGGGCGCCGATCTCCGGTTCCGCAGGCAATACGAGATCGGCGGGGCGAGGTTCACGACCTCGCTGGGCGCGCAGATCCGCGCGGACGCGATCGACAAGTCCCTCCACCACGACGAGGCGCGCGAGCGGGTCGAGGAGAAGAGCAGGACCCACGTCGACGAGAGCCAGATCGGCGTCTACGTCGAGCAGGACGCCCGGCTCCGGCGCTGGCTCCGCGTCGTGCTCGGGGCGCGCGCGCAGTGGATCGACGTCAACGTGGACGACCCGGGCGAGGACCTCGAGACGGCGGGGAACAGGTCGAGCGGCGCCCGGGGACAGATGCAGCTGCTCCCGAAGCTCACGGCGATCGTGTCGCCCGTCGAGGGGGTCGATCTGTTCGCCCACTTCGGGCGGGGCTTCCACTCGAACGACGCGCAGGGCGCGGTGCTGGGCGAGGGGGCGGCGACGCTGATCACGCCCGCGACGGGCTACGAGGTCGGCCTGCGGGTCGCGCCCTTGCGCGGGCTGTCGCTGAGCGGGGCCGCGTTCCTGCTCGACCTGGACTCGGAGCTGGTCTGGAGCGGCGACGCGGGCGCGACCGAGGCGTCGGGGCAGACGCGGCGCTACGGGATCGAGATCGGCGGGCGCTACCGGCTCCGGAGCTGGCTCTTCGCGGACGTGGACGCGACCTTCACCCGCGCGCGCTTCCGCGAGAACGCCGGCAACGCGAGCGCTGTCGCCCTCGCGCCGACCCGGACGCTGACCGCGGGCGTCGGCGTCCGCCCGACGCTCGGCGCGTTCACGCCGTTCGCGGCGCTGCGGGTCAAGGCGATCGGCGCGCGGCCTGCGACCGAGGACGAGTCGCTCACCGCCGAGGGGTTCACGGTCGTCGACGCCAACGCCGGGCTGCGGTGGAAGAGCGTCGAGGTGGCCGTGGACATCCAGAACCTCTTCGACACGACGTGGCGCGAGGTCCAGTTCGCGAGCGAGTCGCGGCTGCCGTACGAGCCGGCCCCGGTCACCGGGATCCACTACTCGCCGGGGTGGCCGTTCACCGCGATCGGGCGGGCGACGCTGTACTGGGAGTAGGCGCCGCGCCGCCTGGAGCGATGTCCACTCCGACGGTTCGCGCCGTTCCGGCCGCGGGTTCCATTCCACACATGCCGGGGGGGTCGCAGGGATGCGCGATAACCCGCGCTCGACCCATCCACGGCGCCGTTATGGCCCCTCCACGCCGCGGCTGGCCGAGGAGCTGGGGCGCCGTGCGGCGCGCGCCCTCGGCGCTGATGGGCAAGACAACCCCGGTGCCGTCGAGGTTGGGTGGATCGCACTGGCCACGTCCGATGGCGCCACAATCGATGAGTCCGCCCTGGCACTCTCGAACCCTTCCAGCGGCCAGCGGTGGCCCTGCGCGGCTGCCGGCGGGCGCTCTCGACGCCGGCTCATGTGGCCATTGCTGTGCTCGTCACTCGCCGCTGCCGGCCGCCACGATGACGGCTCGCAGACGCGGAGAGCAGGACGGGAACGGAGAGCCTCGCCGCGTGGCAAACGTGCACCCATGCTGTAGGCTGTGCCGCATGGATCCGACAGGGCTCGGCGCCGATCTGCAATTCCGCATGCTGGTCGAAGGGGTGAAGGACTACGCCATCTTCATGCTCGACACCGAGGGCCGGGTGGCCACGTGGAACGCCGGCGCCGAGCAGATCAAAGGATACTCCGCGCAAGAGGTGATCGGCTCGCACTTCTCGCGCTTCTATCCGGCCGAGGCGATCGAGCGGAAGTGGCCACAGACAGAGCTCGCCGAAGCGCGGCGCGTGGGCCGCTTCGAGGACGAAGGCTGGCGCGTGCGCAAGGACGGCTCGATGTTCTGGGCGAACGTCATCATCACGGCCCTCCACGGCCCCGACGGCGAGCTGCGCGGCTTCTGCAAGATCACGCGCGATCTGACCGAGCGCAAGCGCCAGGAAGAGTCGCTGCGGCAGAGCGAGGAGCGCTTCCGCACGCTGGTCGAAGGCGTGAAGGATTACGCCATCTTCATGCTCGACCCCGAGGGCAGGGTGGCCACGTGGAACGCCGGCGCGGAGCGGATCAAGGGATACTCCGCGCAGGAGGTGATCGGTACGCACTTCTCGCGCTTCTATCCGGCCGAGGCGATCGAGCGCGGCCGGCCCGAGGCGGTGCTCGCCGCCGCGCGGCGCGAAGGCAGCTTCGAGGACGAAGGCTGGCGCGTGCGCAAGGACGGGTCGTCGTTCTGGGCGAGCGTCCTCGTCACGCCCATCTACGGCCTCGACGGCGAGCTGCGCGGCTTCTCCAAGATCACGCGCGACCTGAGCGAGCGCAAGCGCCTGGAGCAGATGGAATCCAACGCGCGCCAGATGGAGGAATTCGTGGCGATGCTGGCGCACGAGCTGCGCAATCCGCTGGCGCCGATCGCCAACGCGACCAGCGTCCTCAAGCTTGAAGGTAAGGACAACGCCCAGGTCGTCTGGGCAGCCGGCCTGATGGAACGGCAGCTCGGCCAGCTCGTGCGGCTCGTCGACGACCTGCTCGACGTGAGCCGCATCACGCGCGGCAAGATCGCCCTGGAGTCCAAGCGGATCGATCTCGCCGACGTGGTGACGCGCGCGGCGGAAGCGTCCCGGACCTGGATCGACGCGCGCGAGCAGACCCTGGAGCTGCAGCTGCCCGAAGGGCCGCTCGCGATCGTTTCGGGCGACCTGGCGCGGCTCACGCAGGTGGTGAGCAACCTGCTGCACAACGCGGCGAAGTTCACGCCGCCGCGCGGCGCGATCCGGGTCACCCTCGAGGTGGACGGCGCGCACGCGATCCTCCGTATCCGCGACAACGGCGCGGGGATGTCGCCCGAGCTGCTGCCGCAGGTGTTCGATCTGTTCACGCAGGGGGATCGCGGCCTCGATCGCGTCGAGGGCGGGCTGGGCCTCGGGTTGACGATCGTGCGCCGGCTGGTCGAGCTGCACGGCGGGACGGTCCAGGCGCTCAGCGAGGGGCCCGGCCGCGGCAGCGAGCTCATCGTGCGATTGCCGCGGCTGACGCGCCCCCTCGCGCCGCCGGCGGCGGTCGCGCCCGCGACGAAGGCCGGGCGCAAGCTGCGCATCCTCGTCGTCGACGACAACCACGACTCGGCCGAGAGCATGGCGCTGCTGCTCAAGCGCATGGGCAACGACGTGCACGCCGCGTTCGACGGCCCTTCAGCGCTCGAGCTCGCGGCGCAGCTCCAGCCGGACGTCGTGCTGCTCGATATCGGCATGCCGGGCATGACAGGGGTCGACGTCGCGCGCGCGCTGCGTCGCATTCCGGGCCTCGCGGGCCTATCGCTGTTCGCGATGACCGGTTACGGCCAGGAATCGGACCGCCGCATGACCCGGGAGGCCGGGTTCGACGTGCACCTGGTCAAGCCGGTCCGCGCGGAGGTGCTGAAACAGCACCTGGCGGACATCGCCAATCGCCCTGGAGCCGGCTGAGCGCCTCCTCCCGTCGCGTGCCCCGGCGGAGGCGACTCCGCCGTGGCGTCGCCGGGCGCCCTCGCGGCGAGCGGCTCGCCGGCCCGCTGTAAGCTGCGCCCGGCCGCCGCGTTGCAAAGAGAAGAAGAGGTGCGCCGCGGCGGTCTCGCCGGGGCCTCCTCAACGAGGGCTTCCATGCCGTTCTCCGTCCACACGACCCACGCCGCGGCGCGCTGGCGCCTGTCCACTGCGTTCGCCCCGCTCTTCCTGGCGCTCCTTTCGCTCCTCGTCGTGGGCTGCGGCCCCCGCCTCGTCCCGTTCACGCACGAGCTCCGGGTGCAGCACGACCTGAGCGACAGCGACGTGAAGAACCTGCAATTTTACGTTTCGCACCAGATCGCGCTGCGCCGCGAGCTCACGGCCGAGAGCTCGCAGGTGACGAGCAGCCACAAGCTCCTGCTCGTCTCCGGGAAGGTCATCGAGGAGGTCGTCGTCGAGGAGCGCACGCCCGGCGTCGTGCTCGCCGCGCGCGGCGGCGCCCTGTCGGTGAGCTTCGAGCCCGGCGCGTCGCTCACGTTCTCCGCGGGCCCCGAGCACTTCGCTCCCGCGCCGCCCGCGCCGTCGTTCCCGGGCTTCGCGACCCCGCCCGATCCGTTCCCCGGCGACGCGGAGCCGCTCCTCGCCAGCCCGAGCGTGGCCGGCGATGGCAGCGAACCCGGCGGCAACTACTGGCTCGCGGCCGGGCCCGGCCGCGAGATCCGTTACCAGGGCAAGGTGTTCTCGGCGATCGAGGACAGCCTGCGGGCGCACCTCCTGATCGACGCCGACGCGCTCGACGACGTCGTCGAGCGGCGCACCGTCCTCCCGGGCGTGCGCCTCCCCGACCGCTGACGCGCGGAGGCGCGCCCCGCCGCGGGCCGGAGCGCCGTTGCGAGGACGCGCGCCCTGCGCTTCCATGCGGCCCGCCTCGTGAACACGCCGCCGCCGCCCCCGCCCGCCGCGCTCCGCGCCCCGCGCGTCCGCGCAGAGCTCGTCGCCACCGGCTGGGAGCTGTTCTCGGCGCTCCTGTTCCTCTCCGCCGTCGTCCCCGCCGCCCTCACCACGCCGTGGCCGGCGATCCTCCTGCTGGCCTCCCTGGCCGCCTCGGCCGCGCTCTCGGGCGCGCTCACCCGCCGCGGCGACCGCGGCTTCGCCGTCGCGGCGGCGATCCGCGCCCTCTCGTGGCCGCTCGCGGTCTTGCCGCTCGCGTTCCGAGGCGCCCCGACCGCGCCCCCCTCCTGGCCAGGCCCGCTCGGGATCGGCCGCGCGATGCCGCCGTCGTGGCTCGGCCTCCTGGTGACCGCGGTCGCCTTCGGCGTCATGGCGGGCGGCATGCGCCGCGCGATCTACCGCGCCCTGCTCCGCGAAGGCGCCGTCGAGGGCGGCGCCGGAGACGCCGCCTCGGCGCGCGCCCTCGCCGCGGCGCTCCGGCCGAGGCTCGCGGAGTCGGCGGTGACCGCGGGCATCGTCGGCGGGCACGTCATGCTGCTCTTCTGCGTCGCGTTCCTCCGCACCCAGAGCCAGGTCGTGTTCCAGGCGTGGTTCGAGGTCGTCCCCCTCCTCGCCCTCTCGGGCACCCTCGGCTTCACGCTCGCCGTGCGCCCCGCCACGCGCCCGATCCTGGCCGCCCTCGCGGCCGGCCCTTCCGGCGCCCGCGCCCTGCTCGGCCGCGGCCTCGCCCGCGCCGAGCGGCTCCCCGACGTGCTCGCCTCCTTGAACTTCGCGCTGTGGCTCGGGTGCACCGCGATCGGCATGGCGTACGTGCGCGTCGGCGCCACCTCCAGCGTCGCCGACGCGCTCATGCAGCTCGGCTTCGGCGCCCTCTTCGCCTTCGGCGTCTCGTTCTACCAGCGCGCCTGGCACAAGGACTCGGTCACCCGCGCGGTGGACCTCCTGCGCGCCTGGACGGGCGCGCCCGAGCACGGCGGCGCGCCCCCGACGCCCCTCCGGCGGCGCATGCTGCGCGACTTCGGGCTGCCCCTTTTGTTCACGGGGCTCCTCTCGCTCTTCTCCTCGATCGGCCTCTACCGCGCGCTCGCCACCGGCTCGTCGTTCGACGAGGACTTCAACGCCATCGCCGCGCTCTTCGCCTCGCTGTCCCTCCTCGTCCTCGCCGCCCTCGGCGTCGTCGCGCGCGCGGCGCGCGAGCTCTCCCGGCCGATGGCGCGGCTCGCGCGCGCCGCCGACGAGGTCGCGCGCGGCGAGCTCGACGCCGCCGTGCCGCGGCTGTCAGGGCCGAAGGAGGTCGTGGGCCTCGGCGAGAGCGTCGAGCGCATGCGGCAGGCGCTGTCCCGGACGATCGCCGAGCTCGAGGCCGAGCGCGCCGGCCTCGAGGAGAACGTCGCCGCGCGCACCGCGGAGCTCACGCGCGCCCTGTCCGAGCTGAAGCGGACGCAGGCCGCGCTCATCCAGGGCGAGCGGCTCGCCTCCATCGGCGAGCTCGTGGCCGGCGTGGCGCACGAGATCTATAACCCGCTGAACGCCATCGCCGGCGCCGCCCAGCCGATCGAGGAGCGCGCCGCGGAGCTCCGCGCCGTCCTCGACGCGTACCGCGAGGCGGAGCGCGATCTCCCGGGCGAGCGCCGCCGCGCGCTCGAGGCGCTCCGCGAGCGGCTCCAGACCGAGGCGGCGCTCGACGATCTCGCCGGCATCTCGACCCTCGTCCACCGCGCGGTCGAGCGCAGCGTCCGCATCGTCACGAACCTGAAGAGCTTCTCGCGCGTCTCGGGCGAGCCGCTGCCGGTCGACCTGCACGCGGGGCTCGAGGAGACGCTGCTCCTGCTCGGCCCGCGGCTCCGGCAGGCGCGCATCGAGGTGATCCGGCGCTACGGCGAGCTGCCGCCCGTCACCTGCAGGGGCGGCGAGATCAACCAGGTGTTCATGAACCTCCTCGTCAACGCCATCCAGGCGCTCGAGGCGCCGCCGGCGCCCGCCGCACCGGCAGAGGAGGGGACCTCCGGCGGGGGCGCGGCGCCGCGTACGCCCGGCGAGCCGGCGCTCTGCATCGAGACCTGGGTCGACGAGGACATGGCGGCCGTCGCGATCTCGGACGGCGGGCCGGGCGTTCCGCCGGACCTCGCCCAGCGGATCTTCGATCCGTTCTTCACCACGAAGCCGCGAGGGCAGGGGACCGGCCTCGGGCTGTCGATCTCGACCGAGATCGTCCGGCGGCACGGCGGCACGCTCGCCCTCGCGCCGGAGCCAGAAGGAGAAGACGGCGACGGCGGCGGCGGCGGACACCCGCGCCGCGGAGCGCCGGCCTCGGTCCACGGCGCGCGCTTCGTCTGTCGCCTGCCCCTCGATCCTCGCCCGGCGAGCGCCCGTACGCAAGGCGATACCCTTCCTCCCGCGCGGCCGTCCGCGGAGGCGAGCCCGCCCGAACGGCCGTCCGCGGAGGCGAGCCCGCCCGCTCGGCCTACGCGCGGCTTGGCTTGACGAGACGAGCGCGTCATCGGCGCCGGTCTCCCACCCCACCTCCACGCGGAGCTCGCACGATATTCATCGCAACCCGACCGCGGGCCCGTAGACCGGCTGTTTCAAACCGGATACGTTCAGCGAGCGATCCGACTCACCGCACAGCGCAATAGGGCCCTGAGAGACGAGAACGGCTCTTCTGGGGAGCGCTGAGGAGAAACGAAGGCACCATGGAGCGCGCGATTCAGCGACCGGCAGGTCCCAAGGCTTCGAGCACCGATCCGTTGATCGGGAAGGTCGTGGCCGGCAGGTACCGGCTCGAGGCACGGCTTGGCGAAGGCGGCATGGGCGTCGTTTATCGCGCCCGCCACGTGCTGATCGACCGGGTCGTCGCCCTGAAGCTCATCCGGCCCGATCTCCGCGGAGAGACCCATCTCCGCGCGTGGATGCTGCGCGAGGCGCGCGCCGCAAACCGCGTTGATCACGCCCACATCATCGATATCCACGACATCGGCGAGACCGAGGAGGGCGAGCTCTATCTCGTCATGGAATACCTCGTCGGCACGCCGCTCTCGGCGGAGCTCGCGCGCGGCCCGATGCCGATCGCGCGATCGGTGGACATCCTCGAGCAGATGTGCGCGGCTCTCGCGCGCGCCCACGACCTCGGCGTCGTGCACCGCGACCTGAAGAGCGACAACATCCTGCTCACCCACCGCGGCGGCCGGAAGGATTTCGTCAAGATCCTCGACTTCGGCCTCGCCGCCATCGCGCGCGACCCGCGCCTCGCCCCGAAGGGCGCGGTCTTCGGGACGCCCGAGTACATGTCGCCCGAACAGGCGCGCGGCGAGGAGGCGACGTCGCAGTCCGACCTCTACGCGCTCGGCGTGCTCTTCTTCGAGATGCTGACCGGGCAGCTCCCCTTCCGCGCGAACGACCGCGACACGCTCCTCGAGATGCAGCGGACCCACGCGCCGCCGCGGCCCCGCTCGATCCGCCCCGACGCGCACGCGCAGGGCGAGGCGATCGTGCTGCGCCTGCTCGAGAAGGACATCCGCAAGCGCTACCGCGACGCCCACCACCTCCAGGAGGAGCTGAAGGCGCTCCAGCGCGGGCTCCCGGCCCACGCGTGGGAGGTCGAGGGCAGCGACGGCGTGCCGGTGCCGCCGCCGCCGCCGCCGCCGCAGAGCGCGGGCGTCATCGAGTGGGCGAGCCGGGCGGCCCTGTTCTCGCGCATGGTCTCCCGCGCCTACCCGTCCGGGCAGGTGCCGCAGGAGGTCCAGAACGGCCTTGCGCAGGCCTGGGACCTCGCCGCGCGCGCCAACAAGCTCGAGGGCGAGGTCGCGAGCCTCACCCGCAAGCTCGAGGCGCTCGAGCGCCGCGGCCGCGCGCTGCGCGCCGAGATCGGCCGCAAGGTCGAGGAGCTCGCGCACGAGGAGTCGCGCGTGATGCGCGAGGCGATGGCCGACGGCGAGGACGTCGAGAAGGTCCGCGTCGAGCTCACCGCCGCCGAGAAGCTCGCGCTCTCCGCGCGCCAGCTGGCGGACGGGGCGGCCCGCCAGGGCAACCACGATCCGCTCATCTACGAGCGCGCGGGCGCGGCCGGCGCGACCGCGCAGGCGAAGCGCGAGCAGCTCGGGCGTTACGAGCACAAGAAGAACACGCGCGAGGCGAACGCGCGCGACCTGCGCCGCCAGATCGACGAGCTCCGCGCCCAGCTCGCCCGCTACGCCGAGGCCCTGGAGGAGGACCTGGCGCAGGGGCGCGAGCGCGTCGCGGCGCGCACGCGCGAGGGGCTCGCCTACGAGAAGTCGTTCAGCGAGGCCTCCAACCTGCTGCTGAGCCACCTCCGCAACAAGCCGGAGTGTCGGGATCTCGTGGCGGAGCTGCTCACGTCCCACGCCAGCCCTGGCGCGGACTCGGGCTCGGATCAGCGGCTCTCCGGCTCGGATCGGCGGCTGAACAACGCGACCGAGCGCAACTGAACACGGACGACGACAGCTGAACGCGATCGAGCGCAGCTGAAAGCGTCCGAGCGCAGCTGAATGCGACCGAACGCGACAGCGTGGAACAGCGTTCGGTCGTGCGCGCTTCTTTCTTTCACCATCGTACGTAATCTCCCTACGTCATCTCCTGACGTCGCGCCGATGACAGACCTTCTCGTCGTGGGCGCGCGTCGCGCCCTCTCGACGGCGTCTCGGGTGCATGGTAGCTAGCGCGCGCCTCGGGGGTCCGGTCACGGTGGAGGCATGCCTGGCAGCTCTGGGCGCTCCGACACCCTCCGGTCGTCGAGGGACGAGGCTGTGCTGAAGCGTCGGCGTTAGAGCAAGAGCCCCTCCGGCAGCGCGCCGGTCCCCTTCCCCTTTACGCAGGCGGCCAACCCCTCGGAACCACGAAGCAGCGAGCGGCGATGGCGCCGTCCTCTGCCTCGGATTTTGCGATGGAGGCACACCGTCCATGAACGTTCTCCGGTCCCACAAGGCCTGGCTCGCACCGATGCTGGCCGGGCTCGCCGCGCTTGCCCTGCTGCTCAGCGGCGGGCTCGCCAGCGCCAGTGAATCCGATCTCATCCTCCCCGACCTAAGCACCCAGTCCTTCGGTGGCATCGACGGCCGCACGCTCCTCATGGGCGGCATCGGCGTCTGCGCGCTCGGGTTCGCGTTCGGGCTCGTCATCTACTCGCAGCTGAACAAACTCCCGGTCCACCGCGCGATGCGGGAGATCTCGGAGCTCATCTACGAGACCTGCAAGACGTACCTGGTCACGCAGTTCAAGTTCATCCTGCTGCTCGAGATCCTGATCGGCGCGGTCATGGTTCTCTACTTCGGCGTGCTGCGCCACATGGAGGCCACGAAGGTCGTGGTCATCCTGCTGGCCAGCCTGGTCGGCATTGCCGGCAGCTGCGGCGTCGCCTGGTTCGGCATGCGCATCAACACGTTCGCGAACTCGCGCGCCGCGTTCGCGAGCCTCAAGGGCAAGCCGTTCCCGACGTACGCGATCCCGCTCAAGGCCGGGATGAGCATCGGCGCCGTCCTCATCAGCACCGAGCTCATGCTCATGCTGGTGATCCTGCTCTTCATCCCCGCCGACTACGCCGGCCCGTGCTTCATCGGCTTCGCCATCGGCGAGTCGCTCGGCGCCTCCGCGCTCCGCATCGCGGGCGGCATCTTCACGAAGATCGCCGACATCGGCTCGGACCTGATGAAGATCGTCTTCAACATCAAGGAAGACGACGCGCGCAACCCGGGCGTCATCGCCGACTGCACCGGCGACAACGCCGGCGACTCGGTCGGCCCGAGCGCCGACGGCTTCGAGACATACGGCGTCACCGGCGTCGCGCTCATCTCGTTCATCCTCCTCGCCGTCCCCGACGCCGCCGTCCAGGTCCAGCTGCTCGTCTGGATCTTCGTGATGCGCATCGTGATGGTCCTCGCGAGCATCGGCTCGTACCTCCTCAACGAGGCGATCGCGAAGGCGTCCTACGCCGACGCCGACAAGATGAACTTCGAGGCCCCCCTGACGCGCCTCGTCTGGCTGACCTCGCTCGTGTCGGTCGCGCTCACCTACGCCGTCTCGGCGTTCATGATCCCGAACATCGGGGGCGACACGACGCTCTGGTGGAAGCTCTCGTCGATCATCACCTGCGGCACCCTGGCGGGCGCCATCATCCCGGAGATGACCAAGATCTTCACCTCGACCGAGTCGGGCCACGTCCGCGAGGTCGTGACCGCGTCGCGCGAGGGCGGCGCCTCGCTGAACGTGCTCTCGGGCCTGACGGCCGGCAATTTCAGCGCGTACTGGATGGGCATCGTCCTCGTCGTGCTGATGGCCATCTCGTACTTCTTCTCCGCCCAGGGCCTCGGGCAGCTCATGATCGCCGAGAGCGTCTTCGCCTTCGGCCTCGTGGCGTTCGGCTTCCTCGGCATGGGCCCGGTGACCATCGCGGTCGACTCCTACGGCCCTGTGACCGACAACGCGCAGTCGGTCTACGAGCTCTCGCTCATCGAGAGCGTCCCGAACGTCGAGGCCGAGCTCAAGAAGGATTTCGGCTTCACCCCGAACTTCGACAAGGCGAAGCATTTCCTCGAGGAGAACGACGGCGCGGGCAACACCTTCAAGGCGACGGCCAAGCCGGTGCTCATCGGGACGGCGGTCGTCGGCGCGACGACGCTCATCTTCTCGATCATCGTCGTGCTCACGAGCAAGCTGACGACGAACGTGGACAAGCTCTCGCTGCTCCACCCGCCGTTCCTGCTCGGCCTCGTGACGGGCGGCGCGGTCATCTACTGGTTCACCGGCGCGTCGACCCAGGCGGTCTCGACAGGCGCCTACCGCGCGGTCGAGTTCATCAAGGCGAACATCCGCCTCGAGGGCGTGGAGAAGGCCTCGATCACCGACAGCAAGAAGGTGGTCGAGATCTGCACGCAGTACGCGCAGCGGGGGATGTTCAACATCTTCCTCGGCGTCTTCTTCTCGACGCTCGCGTTCGCCTGCCTCGAGCCGTTCTTCTTCATCGGCTACCTCATCAGCATCGCGCTCTTCGGGCTCTATCAGGCGATCTTCATGGCGAACGCCGGCGGCGCCTGGGACAACGCGAAGAAGCTCGTCGAGGTGGAGCTGAAGGAGAAGGGCACGCCGCTCCACGCGGCGACGGTCGTCGGCGACACCGTGGGCGACCCCTTCAAGGACACCTCGTCCGTCGCGATGAACCCCATCATCAAGTTCACGACGCTGTTCGGCCTCCTCGCGGTCGAGCTGGCGATCGAGATCGACCGCGGGACGAGCCTCGTGCTCGCGGGCATCTTCTTCGTGCTCTCGACGGTGTTCGTGTACCGCTCCTTCTACGGGATGCGGATCAAGTCGGACGAGAAGACGACCGCCGCTGCCGGCGCCCGCGCCACGGCCTGAGCCGGGCGTCTCCTCTCGCGCTCGGCGCTCCCCGCGCCCTGCCGCTCCCCTCTCGCACGCGCTGACCTCCCCCGCCGCCCGACGCCGCTCCGCGGTCGACGGCGCGCAGGGGAGGGCCTTGCGCCCAGCGGGCCCGCACTATAGGGACCCTTCATGCGAGCGCTCTGCCCCACCTGCGGCCTCCATCACGAGGTAGTCCGGGTCCTCGAAGACGGACACGGCGAGCAGCGCAAGGACGTCTATCAGGTAGAGCCGCTCCTCGGCTGCGAGCGCACCTGGATCTCGGACAGGGAGCTGCTCGAGGCGCGCGCGCGCTTCGGCCAAGACGTCGTCGTGCCCGACGAGGATGACGAGTAGCGCGGCGACGACGGCCGCGCGGTCATGACGAGCAGCGCGGCTCCGCCGGTCTTCTGAGGGCATCTTCGCCGTGGCCCCGGCGCGTGGCCGCCTGTCGTGCGGAGCTCATGACACGCCCGATCGAGGATCAGGCGATCTCTGACAACAACTCGTCGCGTGAGGGACATTGGGGCGCCACCGTCATCAGGCATCGTCTGCGGCCATTACCCGGCGGAGACGAGGAAATGATGACGAGGCGGACCCTGAGGACGGCGTTGCTTCTGGTGCTCGCTGGCGGTCTTGCCGCGATCGGGAGCGGTTGCGGCGAGGATGGCGCGAAGGGCGCGCCCGGGGCGCCCGGTGAACAGGGCGCACCGGGCAAGGACGGCGCGAACGGTGAGCAGGGAGAGCCCGGGGAGCAAGGGGTGCCCGGTGAACAGGGGGAGCCCGGTGAGCAGGGGAAACCCGGTGAGCAGGGGAAACCCGGTGAGCAGGGGGAGCCCGGTGAGCCGGGGAAGCCCGGTGCGCCTGGTGAGCCCGGAGCGCCAGGGGAGCCCGGCGAGGACGCGCCGGTGTGGAGCAGCGCTGCGAACCTCGCGGACTACGTGAGAGAGCGCGTCGCGCTGTTCGCCGCCGGCACCTTGCCCGAGGGCGAGCAGTTCCCGCTCCGCGCGGCCGCGACCGACACCATCCGGGCGCTCGCCGGCGTGCGCTCCGACATCGTGGTGACCTGGCTCGATCCGCTGACCGTCAGCACCGCGCCGGAAGCGCCCCGCTTCGGCGCCAACAACGATTACACGGCGTTCTTCGGCGAAGGGTGGGCCGCCACCGCGGGCGACGCGCCGCAGTGGAACGGCTCCGCCACCGCCGGGTGGCTCTGGGTCAACCACGAGTACGTCTCCGGGCGGAGCCCGACGGTCAGCTCCGCGCCGACAGGGCAGCACCTCACGCTGGCCCGGCACCTGCGCAAGCTCGGCGTCCTCACGAACGACGTCGAGTCGAACGTCTGGTCGCAGGCGGACGTCGACACCTATATCCGCTGGGAAAAGAAGGAGGTCGGCGGCTCCTGGCTCCGCACCGTGCAGGACCCGGCGACGGGCGCATGGTCGGTCGACCGGAGCGCGACCGCCGTCCGCTACGACGCCACGAGCAAGACGCTGAGCCGCGTCGCGGGGCACGAGCTCTCGAGTCCGGGCCACGACGACACGACCGGCGCGGCGCTCGCGGGCGGGCTCGTGGCAGGCATCATGGGCGACTGCGCCGGCGGGCAGACGCCGTGGGGCACGGTGATCACCGCCGAGGAGAACGTGCAGGACTACTACGGTGATCTCGAGGCGAGCTGGTCGGGCGATCAGCGGTTCCTCACCGGCCGGGGCTTCGACCCGGGCGCGCCGGTGAGCCCGGTCTTCGAGGCGAGCACCAGCGCGGAGTTCGGGCGCATCTCCGATCCGAACGGCCGGCAGCCGCGCGACCATTACGGTTATCTCACCGAGATCGACCCGGGGCAGCCCGCGGGCGAGTACGACGGCAAGACGCAGCCGGGCACGGGCCACAAGAAGTTCGGGTTCATGGGCCGCGCCCGCTGGGAGGCCGCGACGTTCGCGGTCGACGACGCGTGGAGGCTCGTGCCCGGTCGGCCGATCGTGGTCTACGGGACCGACGATCGCCGCGGCGGCCGCATCTACAAGTACGTGACCAGCGGCACGTACACGGCCGGGATGACGCGGGCGGCGATCCGCGCGCTGCTCGACGAGGGCACGCTCTACGCGGCGCACATGGCCGGGCTCGACAACACGACCGGCAACACCCTGGTCGCGACCCACGCGGCCCCGACCGAGGCGGCCCCGGGCACGGGGCAGTGGATCGAGCTCTCCGTCGACAGCGCCGCCATCGCGCCGAACGCGGCCGCGCTCGGCGACCCGGCCAGGACCGTCGGCGACGCGCTGCGCGACGTGACCTGGAACCGGATCGGCGGCTTCCAGACGGATTACGACGTCTGGCGCGCGCTGTTCACGGTGAGCAACAAGGTCGGGATCATGGAGCTGAACCGGCCCGAGGACATCGAGTGGAACCCGCGCGATCCGAGCGGCACGCCGCGCATCTACGTGGCGTTCACCAACCACACGGGGCAGACGTCGCTCGATCAGGGCGGCGCGGTCTTCGATCCGGCGACCCACGCGACCCAGTCCCCGAAGCGCGCGGACGCCGTGGGCTCGATCTTCGCCCTGGAGGAGTCCGACCCCGCGAACCCGGGCGCGTCGACCGAGTTCCTGTACTTCGAGGTCTGGCACGGCTCGAAGGGGCAGGGCGACTTCGACGCCTCCTGCCCGGACAACCTGCTCCTCGACCGCGATGGCGGCGTGTGGTTCGGCACCGACGGCAACTTCGGCGTGGCCTCGCACGCGGACGCCTTCTACTACCTCGATCTCGACCCCGCCCACCGCGCGGGCCAGCCGGGCGTGACCCGGCCGAGCTTCGGCAAGGCGTTCCGCGTCGTGGCGTTTCCGAGCGACGCGGAGGCGACCGGCCCGTCCTTCACGCCCGACATGGGCACGATCTTCATGTCGGTGCAGCACCCCGGCGAGAACGCCTACAGCACCTGGCCGAAGGGCGACGCCTCCCTGTCGAGCGTCATCGCGGTCACCTTCCTGCCCGAGTGATCCCCTCGATGCCCGCCCGCCGCGCGCGCCTGCTGTCCGCGCCCCTGGCCTTCGCGGCGGTGTCCGCCGTCCTCGCCGCGGGCGCGCGTTGCGGCGGGGGCGGCCACGACCCGCTCGCCGCCGCGGCCGCGCGCGCCGGGCACGCGGGCAACCCCGAGGCGTCGATCCCGCCGATGTGTTACGCGACCACGGCCAGCGGCGCGAACGGCTGCTGGACGTGCCACACGATCGGGATCGGCCCGAACACGCTCGCCGATCACGCGCTCCAGCGCGAGTACAGCTTCTCGGACGCGGCCCGGAAGAACCCCTGGACGAACCTGCTCGACGACCTCTCGGCCGCCGCCGCCCGGACGAGCGACGCGGAGATCCTCGAGTACATCCGGGAGGACAACTACGCGCCGCTGCGCGAGGCGCTCGCCGCGCGCCGGGATTACCCGGGCTATGTGCCGGATCTCGACCTCGGCGCCGGGCTCGACGAGGAGGGCTTCGCGCGCGACGGGAGCGGCTTCCGCGCGGTCCGCTACAAGCCGTTCCCCGGCAGCTTCTGGCCCACGAACGGCAGCGCCGGCGACGTGTTCCTCCGGCTGCCGGCCGCGTTCCGCGAGGACGCCTCGGGCGCGCCGTCGCGCGAGGTGTACAAGCTGAACCTCGCGCTGCTCGAGGCGGCGATCGCGTCGCCGTCGCCCCTGCCGAGGGAGGGCGCGGCCGGGCCCGCGGAGGCGGCCGCCGGGCGGGAGGTGGAGCCGGTGAGCGAGCTCCTCGCCGGCTTCGATCTCGACGGCGACGGCGCGCTCGAGCCCGCGGTGACGCGCGTCGTCCGCCTGCCCGCGCGGTACGCCGGCGGGGCGGCCGGCGTCCCGGTGCGGGCGTGGCTCTACCCGCGCGGGGCGGAGCTCCTGCACTCGGTGCGGTACCTCGACCCGGATCGCCCGGCGCTGCTCGCCGCGCGGATGAAGGAGCTGCGCTACGCGCGCAAGGTCGACGAGCCGGACGACTGGGCGATCGCGCGCGCGTACGAGCGCGAGGCGGAGGAGAAGGACGAGGGGCAGCCGCCGTTCCACCCGGGCGGGCCCGAGGTCGGCCTGCGCAACGCGTTCGGCTGGCAGCTCCAGGCGTTCATCGAGGACGAGCAGGGCCGGCTGCGGCTGCAGACAGCGGAGGAGCACCGGGCGTGCATGGGCTGCCACGGCGCGGTGGGGGTGACGGTGGATCACACCTTCTCGCTGGCGCGCAAGGTGCCCGGCGCGGCCGGATGGCGGCACCAGGACCTGCGCGGCATGCCCGACGTGCCGCAGGCCGGCCACGCGGAGCCGGAGGTGCTGACCTACCTGCGCCGCGCGCGCGGGGCCGACGACTACCGCGGGAACGCGGAGATGCTCGCCCGCTTCTTCCCGGGCGGCGCGCTGGATGAGGCCGAGGTGCGGCGCGGCGCGCCCGGCGGCGACCGCGATCTCGCGTACCTCGTCGCGCCGTCGCGCGAGCGGGCCCTCCTGCTGGACAAGGCCTACCGCGCCCTGGTCCGGATGCAGCGCTTCGAGGCGGGGCGGGATGTGGCGCTCGGGCCCGCGACGGGGATCCTGCGCGTCGTGGAGGGCGAGTCGACGGGCCTCGGCGAGGCGCAGCGCGTGTACCTCGACGGTCGGGCGCACCTCGCCTGGTGAGGCCTGGGCGGCGGCCCGGAGGGGCCTCGGCGCCCGGCCGGCCCGCGCACGCTCAGTTGGGCGCGAGCGGGCCCGGCGTCTCGGGCGGCTGGTCGGCGAGCGGCCGGTTGTGCCCGTCGACGCGGAGCACGCGCGGCGTGTGCCGCCGCGCCTCGGCGTCGTCCATGTCCGCGAACGTCGCGATGATCACGAGGTCGCCGGGCTGATTGAGGTGCGCCGCCGCGCCGTTGATGCACACGACGCCCGAGCCGCGCGCCCCCGCGAGCGCATACGTGGTCAGCCGGGAGCCGCGCGTCACGTTCCAGATGTCGACCGCCTCGTACGGCAGGATGTCGGCGGCCTCCAGGAGGTCGGCGTCGATCGTGACGCTGCCCTCGTAGTGCAGATCCGCGTGGGTCACGGTCGCGCGGTGGATCTTGCTCTTGAACATCCGTCGGTTCATGCGTGATGCCCTCTGCCCTTCCCGGCCAGGGACGGCGGCGCGCGCCGGGTCGAGCGCGCGCCGGGTCGAGCGCGCCCGCGGGTGAGGCGGGCCTCCCTCGCCAGGGGAGGGACGGGCTACCTCATGCGTGCAGGCGGCGGTCAGTCAAGGAACAATCGCTGCCGCAGGAGCCGGCCGCCCGCCAGGTGGATGGCGTCCTCGTCGGGCAGCGGGTCGTCCGGGCCTGGCAGCGCGTCGGGGTGGCCGACCACCAGGACGACCTCGCAGGGACCCACCGCGACGCCCCGGAACAGCTCCTCGCGCGTGCCCGAGATGCGCCCGCCGCCGGCGCCGTCCAGCGCCAGCTCCACGGACCACGGGCGCGCGCTCCCGCCCTGCACCAGAAAGGCCCTTACCGCGACCGGCGCCGGTACGCGCGTGCCGGGCGAGAGCGCGATCGTGAGCCTTTCGCCCCTGCCGACGTGGCGCGGGCTGCCCGGCCCGCGATCGCCCTGCTGTGGGCCGTCGCCGAGGGTCGTCGCGATCGTGTAGTCGGGGAGCGGGGCAGCGCCCGGCGCGAACGGCGCGGGCCGCAGCGCGAGCAGCGACACGAGCGCCGCCGACACGACCCAGCCGACCACGCCCACGGCCGCCCGGGCCCGCGCCGCCGGAGTCGTCCGCCGCGCGCTCCGCCGCTCGACGAGCAGCTCGGGGTGCAGCAGGCCCTTGCGCGGCGGCCTGGCGAGAGCCTCCGCGCCCTGGGCAGGCTGCCCGGGCGCCGCGCTCGAGCGCGCATCGCGCGGCGGCTCCGATGTCCCGGGCGGCACCGATTCTCCGTCGATCGTGCGACAGACCGGCGCGTCCGTGGTGGACGGCGCGCTCGTCCCGCTGAGCGAGTCGGCGTCCGCGCCCAGCGGCGCGGCATCGGCGACGTCGCTCGCCTCCTCCGCGTCGCAGTCCCACTCCTCGGGGCACCGGAAGCGGATCCCCGACTTCCGATCGACCGCTGGACGCGCCAGCGAAGGCGGCGCGGGCGCACCACCGCGCGGCTCCCGGAGCTGGGCGAGGAGCTGGTCGGCGAGCCGGGCGCGGGTCTCGTCATCGAGGGGCGGCCGGACTTCGCGCTCCTCCCGCCCGGCGCTCGCGCGCGCCGCGGTGTTCGCGGCGTCTCCCGGAGCGTCTTGCGCGCCCTCCGGGCGCGTCTCTTCGGCGAGCCTGCGCCAGCGCGGATCGGTCGTAGGATCCCGCTGCGCGATGCGCGTCAGGGCGCGCAGCAGCTCGTCGTCGTCCATCAGCCGCTCCCCGCGTCGAGCCACGCGGTACAGCGCTCGACCCGCTGGCGCCGGCTCAGAAGCGCGGGCGCAGCACGGGGGACCGGAAGGGGGGGGCGCCGCTCGCCGAGCGTCAGGGCAGGCACCCCGTCGCTCAGATTCGCCTCGTGGATCAGCGCGAGCGGTCGCTCGGGCATCTGATTCCCTTCCCCTGGGGATCGAAGAGCCCCAGTTTGCTATTCACGTTATCCGGTTCTCGCCTCGCCCGTCAATGGAGCTCGGGGCGCACCCGGGGGCCTCTCCCCCGGCGGTTCTTGGCGCGAGGCGTGGGCGTGGCTGTCAACGTGGACGTGGACGACACGCGATCGCATTGGGGACGGCGCTGAAGTTCTCTCACAATTACATCTATTTTTTCGGTTTGGTCGCGCTGGTCGCGCTGGCCGCGTTGGCCGCGTTGGCCGCCTCGGTTGCCTTGGTTGCGTCGGTTGCCTTGGTTGCGTCGGCCGTCAAGACGCGCACGGTGTCACCGACAATCTCCAGCGCCGCTGGTTTTCCGCCGTAATGCGACGCCATGCCGACGTCGATCCGCCAGACCTTGTCGCCGCAGGCCGACGTGGCGCCGTGCCTCTGGACCGTGTGGCCCACGACCATGCGCTTCGCGGACATCGCCGCGAGGGTCTGGTCCAGCGCCGCGCAGGGGGGCGACCCCGGGCTCGGCGGCGGGTCGCTCGAGTAGAGGCGCGCCCACACCGGGCTGTCCTCGGCCGCGATCACGGTCGGGGCGGAGGGGCTCTTCCCCTCCATCCACGCGCGCACCTCGCGGTTGATCCGCGCGATGCCGTAGCGCGTGTGGGCCGGGAGCACGCCGCCGTGCGTGAAGACGGTGTCGCCGACCGTGATGATCACGTCGCGCGCCGCCAGCTTCTTGGCGTAGAGACCGCCGGGGGCGAACGCGGCGGCGCGGGCTCGCGCGGGGGGCGGCACCGGCGCGAGGCGGGGGCCCGACGCGTCGAGCCCGGGCACGTCCTCGAAGTCCTTGAAGCCGCCCTCGGTGACGTAACGGAAATCGAGCTGGACGTTCATGACCTCGTGGTTGCCGTTCAGCGCGTACACGGCGCCGCCGGCGGCGCGCGCCTCGGCGGCGAGGCGATCGAAGAGGTCGACGATGATCTGCTCGTCGTCGCCGCGGTCGATCTCGTCGCCCGTCTGCACGAGCACGAGCTTGCCGCCGATCCAGCGATCCGCGCCGTCGATGGCGCCCGCGATCCGCAGGGCCGTGCGCGTCGCCGCGAGGTCGCCGTGGACGTCGCCGATGGCGACCACGCGATCGGCGGCCGGGTACGCGTAGGAGCGATCCGCGTCGGGCGGCGGCGCGGCCGGGGCTCCTGTCGAGCGCGAAGGCGGAGAGGTGGCGGCGGGGCTGTGCGCCGTCGAGGCGGGTCGGTCGGCGTCGCAGCCCGCGGCGAGCAGTGCGGCGAGCAGCGCGGTGAGGCGGAGAGCGGCTGACATCGGACGCGATCCTCCGGGGGATGATCGGGGGTGTACCATGGCGAGCGGTGGACGCGCCGCGGCGCGCCGCGGCGGCACCTCGATGCGCGCGATCAGGCCGGGAGCTTGGCGGAGAGGAATGATTTTAGCTTGATCAGATTCTTCGCGTCACGGCTGAAGCCCGGGGCGGTGTAGCTCGACGCCCAGCCGGTGATCTCGTGCATGAACGAGGTGCGGACCTGCTCGTCGCCGAGGATGTCGTCGACGGTGCGGCCGCGCGCGGCGCCCTTCTCCAGCGAGCGCACGTAGCCCTTGAGCCGGGCGTAGTCGCCGCCGAGCAGCTCGGCGATGAGCTCCGCGTCGCGGGCGAGCCGCGCGAGGGCCGGCGCCTGGTCGCGCAGCTCCGGGCTCTCCGCGGCGGCGAAGGACGCGGCGACGCGCAGCACGAAGGCGTCGTCGAGGAAGCCGAGATCCTCGATGCCGTCCGGGATGAGGTCGAGCGACTTGAAGAGGTAGTTGAGGCCCCCCGCGAGCGAGCGGCGCGTGGCCTCCGGGCTGTCCGGCGAGGCGAGCAGGCCCGCCAGATCCGTGGCGTCCGAGGCGAGGCTGCGCAGCCACTCGGGGAACGTGTCGAGACAGCGGTCGTCGAGATCGGTCATGGGATCCTCCCGGCGGGAGCCGGAGGGTAGTCCGAGGGGCGCGGCGCCGTCCACGCCATCCATGCAGACGAAGGCGCTCGCCGCCGCTTCGGGCGCCGGGCGCTGCGACCAGGACATCGTCGCCGTCGCGGGCGCGCGTCGCCGTCGCGGGCGCGCCGCGGCCCCCGGCTACGGGCGCGCGCCGCCGGCCGCGCTCGCGCTCTTCGCCTCCATCGCCGGCCGCCAGCCGAGGATGCGCAGCGCGTTCTGCGCGAAGATCTTCACCACGTCCTCGCGCGACATGCCGCGCTGCCTGAGCCGCGCGGCGAGCGCCGGCAGCGCCGACGCGTCGTCGAGCCCCCTCGGCGGGACGATGCCACCGTCGAAATCCGAGCCGATCGCCACGTGATCGACGCCTGCCACGCGGACCATGTGATCGACCTGCGCGACCACGTCGTCGACGTCCGCCTCGCTCGTGCCGTTCACGAAGGGGGCGTGGAAGTTGAGCCCCGCGACCCCGCCGCTCCGCGCGATGAGCCGCAGCTGCTCGTCCGTCAGGTTGCGCGGCCGGTTCGCGACCGCGCGCGCGTTCGAGTGGGTCGCGACGATCGGCGCGCCGCGCGCCGCGGCGATCGGGACGAGATCCGCGAACGCGGCGTCCGAGACGTGCGAGACGTCGATCAGGGCGCCCTGGTCGTAGACGCGCTCGCAGAACCGCTTGCCGAGCTCGGTCAGCCCGTACGCCGCCGGCCCGCCGGTCGCGGACGACGAGAGCCGCGTGTTCTTCGCGTGGTTCGGGCTGATGAGCCGCACGCCGCGCGCGATGAAGCGGTCGATCTGCGCGATGTCCGCCGCGAACGCGCCGGCCCCCTCGATCGAGAGGAACGTGCTGATCTTCCCCGGCTCGGCCCGCGCCGCGCCGAGCGGGAGGAGCACCGGGTTCGCGGCGATGATCGCCTCGATCGTCGCGAGGACCGCGCTGGCGTCCTCGATCTGCGGGCCCTCGGGGCGCGCCTGGTCGGGCAGGTAGATCGGCAGCACGATGCCGAGGTAGTGGCCCGCGACGAGCGTCTCCCTGCGGGCGTGGCCTTCGCCGAGGCGCCTGTCGCGCCCCTTGAAGTGGACCTGCCAGGGCACGTCGACGTGCAGATCGACGACCGGCACGGGGGGCTCCGCGGGCGGGTCGCCGAGCGTGGACCGCGGCGCGCCCAGGGCGCCGGCGGCGCAGGTGACGGCGAGCAGGGCGCGGACGCGGGCGCTCCCGTTCACGCGCTCACCCGCTCACCAGCACGCCGAGCGCGAAGCCGACGCCGAGGCACACGAGCCCGATGAGCCCCACGAGCCACCAGGCAGCGCCCTCCGAGCCCCCGCCCTCGGCGGCCAGGGGGACCTCCACGACCCGCACGTCGTAGTGGCCGCCCGTGAGCGTCGGCGCGCCGGCGGGCTGCTGCGCGCTGATGTGGGTCGGCCTGTTGGTCACCGAGAAGGTCGCCGTGGGCGCCACCGACGGGGACGCCTGGATGGGCGGCGCCGTCATGCGCGGCGGGGGCACCGTCGGGATCCTGGACGCGGCCGGCGGCACGCTCTGCACCGGCTGCGTCACGTTCTGCGGCGGCGGCGCCATGCTCTGCGGCGGCTGCGTCGCGTACTGGAGCGGCTGCGGCGGCGGCAGCGAGGGCAGCTGGTGCGTCAGCGCGGGCGCGTCGGGCCGCGCGCTGGGCGTCGCGATGCCCGTGCGGTGCGCGATGGCGCCCAGCGTCTGCGCCATCTCCTCGGCCGTCTGGAAGCGCCCGGCCACGTCCTTGGAGAGGGCGCGCTGGAAGAAGAGGCCCCAGGCCGCGAGGTGGGGCGCGACCTGCTCGATCGGGCGCACCTCCTTGGCGAGCACGGCGGTGAGCCGCGCGAACTCGTTCTCGGCGGGGAACGGCTGCGTCGCCGTGAGCATCTCGTAGAAGATCACGCCGACGCTCCAGAGATCGGCGCGCGCGTCGACGCCCTGCGCGTTCTTGATCTGCTCGGGGCTCATGTAGCCGGGCGTCCCGAGGAGCGTGCCGGCGCGGGTCTTCAGGCCCATTCCGCCGGCCGCGTCCATCACCTTCGCGATGCCGAAGTCGAGCACCTTCACGCGGAAGCCCCCGCGCGGATCGCGGATGAGGAACAGGTTCTCCGGCTTCAGATCGCGGTGGATCACCTTGTGGCTGTGCGCCGCCATGAGCGCCTGGAGCACCTCGTGGATGATCGGCACGGCCTGCTGCGGGGGGATCGGGTTGCCCGTGTCGATGTACGCGGCGAGCGGGACGCCCTGCAGGAGCTCCATGACGAGGTAGGGCGTGCCGTCCTCGGCGCGGGTCGCCTCGAAGACCGAGGCGATGTTCTGGTGGACGAACCCCCTCGTCGCCTCCGCCTCGGCGAAGAAGCGGTGGAGGACCTGCTCCTCCTGCGTGAACTCGGGGTGGAGCACCTTGATCGCCCGCTTGCCCTCGCCGCGAAGGCTCTCGGCCTCGTAGACCGCGCCCATACCCCCCTCGCCGAGGAGACGCAGGATCCGGAAGCGCCCGTTGAGCACGGCGCCCACGAGCTGGTGGGAAGGGCTCGACGGGTCGATCACACGCGGACTCTACCAAAGCTTGAGCGCGGCCAGCTCGCCGAAACCTCGGCGGCGTTTGGCTTCCGGTTCCGCCGGCGCTCCGGCGCGCGGCTCCGCCGGCGCGGCGGTCAGGGCGCGGCGTTCGCCACGGCCGAGCGCGCGGCCGGGCTCGCGGGGAGCGGCGTCCGCAGGGCCTCGCCCGGCTGAGCGCCGGCGTAGAGGAGCTCGTAGACGGCGAGGCTCGTCATCACGCGCTTCGTGTAGAGCCGCGTCTCCTCGTACGGGATGCGCTCGACCCACAGGTCGAAGCTCTGCGAGGGGCGCTCCGCGATCCATCGCTTCGGCGCGCCGCCCCCCGCGTTGTAGGCGGGGATCGCGAGCAGGGGGTTGTCCGAGAACTGGCCGCGCAGCTGCGAGAGGTAGCGGCAGCCGAGCGCGATGTTGACCTCGGGGCGCTTCAGCGCGTTGGCGCTCCACGGCAGCCCGAGCGGCTTGGCCATCCGCTTCGCGGTCGGCACGATGAGCTGCATCAGCCCGAACGCCTGGGCCGGCGAGGCCACCCTCGGGTCGAAGGCCGACTCCTCGCGCATGATCGCGTAGGCGAGGGCCTCGGGGATCCCGCTCCGCTTGGTCTCCGCGGTGACGACGCCCGCGAAGGGGCGCGGATAGGCGAGCTCCCACGCGCCGCGCCAGCGCCCGACCGGGTAGTGATCGACCCACTCGCCCGCGAGCTCGACGGCCGCCGGCGCCGCCATGGCGGTGCGCAGGATGCTGTACGACTGCGGCAGCGCGCCCGCGCGCGCGAGCAGGAACGCCGAGGCCCACATCACCTCGCGCGGCGCCGTCTTGCCTCCGACGCCGAGCAGATCGAGCTCGCGCCGCGCGAGCCTCGCTTCCCCCTGGCGCGCGAGCTCGAGCGCGCGCGTGAACGCGGGCTGCGCGAAGAGCGGGCTCCTGAGCTCGGTGTACGGCGCGCTCGCGTCGCGCTCCAGGGCCGCGGACAGGGCGCGCTCGGCGGCGGCGGGGTCGACGTCGGCGAGCCGCGCGTGGGAGAGCGCCATGTAGAAAGAGAGCGGGTAATCGCGGATCACCTGCTCGAGCAGCGCCTTCCCCTTGTCGGGCGAGCCCGTCTCGATGTGGGCGCGCCCGAGGTAATAGGGGAGCCTGCCGGCGGCGTGGTACGCCCGTTCGTGCGGGAACCGCTCGAGCGCGCGCTCGAGCGGCCTGACCGCGCCCGCCCAGTCGCCGCGCTCCATCTCGAAGAGCGCGAGCTCGAACAGGCCGTCGGCGACCATGTCGCCCGACGGGTAGTCGTCGGGCATGGCGGTGAGCAGCTGCACGAACTGCGCCTGGTCCCCGAGCCCGAGCAGCGCGCGCGCGCCGAGGTAGCGCGCGTCGTCCGCGAGCCGGTGCTCCGGGTACTCCTTCTCGATCAGCGCGAAGCGCGCGGCCGCCTCGGCGTGCCGATCGACGCGGAGCGACGCGCGCCCGGCGTTGTAGAGGGTCTCGGGCCGCCGCGGGGCGGGCGCGCTCGCACCTGCGGCGGGCGTCACGCCTGCGGCGTCGGGCGCGCTCGCGCCCGCGGCGGGCGTCACGCCTGCGGCAGCGGGCGCCGCGCCTCCGGCGGCGGGCGCGGCCGGCCCGCAGCGCTCGATCGCCGTGCCGAAGAGGTCGGCGGCCTCGGCCCGCCGCCGGAGGCGCCCGAGCGCCTCGCCGCGCGCGGCGAACGCGTCGCAGGCGAAGGCCGAGGGCGCCTGCGCCTCGGGGAGGGCGATCAGCGCGTCGGTGACGGCGAGCGCCTCCTTGTCCTGGCGCGAGGCGAGCAGGGCGCGCGCGCGGGCGAGCAGATCGGCGGGGCCCAGATCGAGGAACGGCTTGCGCCGCGCGAACGGCAGCGTCGACAGGGCCTGGTCCTGGATCTCCTTCGCCTCCCCGGCGCCGGCGCCGCCCGGCGCCTCGTCGATGACGCGCCGGGCGACCCGGATCGCCTCCTCGGCGTGGTCTTGGCTCGGGTGGCGGAGCAGCGCGCGGGCGAAGCGGAGCGCCTCGGGCACCCACGTCGACGCCGGCCAGCTGCGGGAGAGGTACGCGCGCCAGCGCGCGGCCGCGCCCTCGATGTCGCCCTTGTCGGCGAGCGCGCCGGCGACGATGCGATCGAGCTCGTCGGCGATCGCGACGTCCGAGGCGACGGCGCGCGCGCGCTCGAGCGCCGCGTCGGGCTGCCCCGCCCTGGCGAGGAGATCGGCCGCCGCGAACCTCGCGTGATCCGCGAGCGGCCCGCCCGCCGCCGCGGCGGCGTCGTACTCCTTCGCCGCACCCACGGGATCGCCCGCGAGGACGCGCAGCCGCCCGAGCTGGTAGCGGAACGCCGCCGCGTCCGCGGGCGACAGGGGCGCCGAGAGCGCCTGCGCCATCGCCGCGGCCGCGCCCGCGTACGCCTCCTGCTCGACGAGCTTCTGCACCTGCGCGAGCCGCGGGTCGTCCAGCACGAGGGTGAGGCGCTCGGGGTCGAACGCCGGCGCCTCGCCCGGCGTGCCCGGGACGACGGGCCCCGCCGGCGCTGCGCTCGCCGGGGGCGCCGGCTGCGGGCAGAGCGGCGGGCAGGCCGCCGCCCCGCGTTGCGCGGGGGGCGCGCCGGCGCACGAGGCGCCGAGCGACGCGGTCAGCGCGAGCGTGGCGGCCAGCGCGAGCGCGGCAGCCCCGGAGCGGGCATCCAGCCTGAACATGGCTGCACCATACTCCGGATCGCGCGGTCGCACAGCGATCGAGGCGAGCGGTGAGCCGCCGGCGCGCCCTCTCGTGAGCTGGCGCGCCGGCGTTCGGACGTGAGAGGCGGGCGTGGCGGGGCGCGGCGTTACTGGGCCGCGTCGCAGGCGAGGTAGACCCGGATGGCCTCGATCGTGTCGTCGGAGAGCTTCGCGCCGATGGGCATCCCGTCCGCGCCATTCGCCCCGCCGATCTGGATCTCCTCGAAGATCTCCTCCGCCTCGGCCCTGACGCTGGCGGGGTCGTCGACGTTGACGTCCTCCGGGGCGTTGATGCGGGACGCGCCCATCGAGGTCGTCAAATGACAGGGCACGCACTGGCTCTGGAGCGCCTGGTAGCCCATGTCCGCCTGCGCGGTCGAGTCGGGCGGACAGTCGCCGAGCGTCGATCCCCCGGAGCTCTCGCCCCCGCCGTCATCGCCGCCGCAACCTTGGAGAGCGCCAATGACAAAGGGCGCGAAGCAGAGCAAGAGCATCGTACGAACGGGCATCAAAGCACCTCAACAGCTTGTTAGGGGAAGGGGAGCGAGCCGGAGCCGAGCCTCCGGCCATGCAGGCCGGCCGGGCGCTGCGCGCCGATGGTGCCTGGGGCCGCGCACCGGGTCAACAAAGACGGAAGGGGGTGAACGGAAGGAAACCGGGATCGCCCGAGGGGACAACCTTGTACACGTTCGAGGCGCCGCGGGTCGTCCGAGGGGGCAACCTTGTACACGTTCGAGGTGCCGCGGGTCGTTCGAGGGGGCAACCTTGTACACGTTCGAGGCGCCGCGGGTCGTCCGAGGGGGCAACCTTGTACACGTTCGAGGCGCCGTGGGTCGTTCGAGGGCGGGAGCGTCGTGCGAGGGGCGGCTACTGCGGCACGTCAGGGACCGGCGTCTCGAGCTCGATCTCGGGGAGCGCTTCCTCGTCGTCCTCGTCCGCGGCCGGGGCGCCCTTGCCGCTCTTGCCGGCCGCCCGCCGGGCGGCGGCCTGGCGCAGGCGGTCCAGCGGGGCCAGCGCGGCGCGCGCCGCCTGGACCGTCTCCGGCCTCTCGCGATCGACGCCGGCGACGACCTGGAGCATGTAATCGCCGATCGCGCTCACGAGCTCCCGGAGCGGCTCGCGCAGGGCCGCCACGTCCGCCGGTGTCTCGTGCGCCTTCGTGATCCCCAGGACCTCGCCATAGGCCTCATGGGCGGCGCGCACCTCCGCCAGGAACTCAGGACCCGCGATGGCGACAAGGTCCTTGCCGAGCGCGTCGTCCTCGGCGATCCGGCCGAGGAGGGCGTTGCTCTCGGCCCACTCGAGATCCATCGAGAGCTTGAGGAACTCGAGGCCTTCCGGGAACAGGATCTGCGAGATCTCCTTGGCTCGCTCGGCCCTCGGGTGCGCCGTGGCCGGCAAGAAGGCGCAGGCATCGACCCGCATCTTCAGGGCGGCCCAGGCGGTGTCGACGCGGT
Organism: Sorangium sp. KYC3313; assembly: GCF_052075895.1. Lineage (NCBI taxonomy): Bacteria > Pseudomonadati > Myxococcota > Polyangiales > Polyangiaceae > Sorangium > Sorangium sp. KYC3313. The sequence goes on along the minus strand of NZ_CP197255.1, from coordinate 11,452,385 downwards.
AGTCCGCCTTGGCCTTGCTCGCGGGCTTCGGGGCGCCGGCCGCGCGCCGCTTCTGGTCCCACGCCTTGTTCATGGCGAGCGTCGCCTTGCGCACGATGCGCGCCGTGCGCTTCATGCCGTCGGTGGCGTCCCTCGGCAGCGCCGAGAGGAGCGCGATCGCGAGCGCGACGGCCTGCCGGACGTCGAGCTTCGGAGGGCGCAGGTATGGAGTCGGATCGAAGGGGATGGACTTTGCCATGGAGAATACCTCCCTTGGCTTTCAAGCCATCATGGGCAAGCGGGCGGAGTCAAGCGGTTTTCTCGAAGGGTTCCCCATGGACGCCCCGGGGAGGGGCAGCTGATCTTCCCATGACAGCTCCAGGGCGCTCGCGGCCTCGATGCCGCGGCCCCGGAGCTCGACCAGGCGGACGCCGGCGTGCACCTCGACGCCGCGCCCACGCTGCAGCGAGGGGGCCCGCGCGGTGCCGGGGGCGCCGCCGTCCGCCTGGTCGAGCTCGCGCCAGCGAGCGGTTCGGCGTGTCCGTGGCCGTTTCGCGCCCTGTGGCCGCTCGCCTGAGGGGCCGCGGAGCAGCAGCCGACACGCGCCTCGAGGCCACGGGGGCGACGCGGGCTGACCTCACGCCCTCACCGCTGGCTGCGTTCACGGGGGCGCCTGGAGACGTGGTCCCGGCTCCTTCCCCCAGCTGGCAGCCCCTAGGAACGGAAGTACAGTCCATGCCATGACTGACGAGGAGCGGACCGACGCGGAAGAAGACCTGGAAGAAGAGCTCGCATGGGCGGTCTATGCCCAGGTCTACGCCGTTGGCTATACCTATCTTCTTGCCTGTGCGCTGAAGCGCGGCGACGCCGATCTTGGGGTTGATCCATGCGCGTGGGAGAACACCATGGGCGCCGCCGAGTGGGCGATGATGGAGCATGTAGCCGGGCGCATTCAGGGCCCCAGAACCATCACCGTGGAGGACGTCGAGCGGATGCGCCGGCTTCACACGGTGGGCTCCGCAGCGCTGGCCGGAGGAAAGCGGCCGCCGGAGCTATACAATCTATCGATTCAGTGCATGGAGAGTCTGTTCGGCTCGGATTGGGAACGAGCCGCGCAAGAAGCTCTTCGTGGCTTGGGTGATCCCGGTCGATAACCGTCGTCATCAGTCGTTATCAATGCGACAAAACGACCTCCACGGGACGAAGACACAAAGCTGGCCATTGGGGTAGTGATACCAACAGCTGCCGACGGCGCCCAACGTTCTGCACTGCCCGAGCTCTCCGTATCCGACGTCGTGGTCTTCCGGATGAGGTCGCTTCGCCGCGCACGAGATCCCAGCGTTTGCACACTGCTTCATGCATGGAATGCCACGGTCGGCTTTCTTGCAGCGGATGATTTTGAGGCTACCGATTGCATCCACCGATTCTTTCATGGATTCGTCCATGGCCTCGCCGTCCATCATCTCGTCCGCATCTGGAACGCTCGTAACGCCTTCCTCCGATCGCGCCATCACGGCAGCTTCCGGCTCGTCGCGCGCCGCTTCTGGTCCGATGCCTTGTTCATTGGCGAGCGTCGCCTTGCGCACGGCGCGATTCATGCCGTCGGTCGCGTCCCTCGGCAGCGCCGAGAGGAGCGCGATCGCCAGCGCATCCTCGCGTCGCTCGCGGAGCAACCGGGCCGCGGTCTCCCGGAGGTCACGCGCTGGTGCTGGAGCCGATTTCAGGCGCGTGCGCCGCCTCGGTGCTCGCTCTGGGCAGCTCGAACCAAAAGAGGCTCCCCTGGCCCACGACCGTGCGGAGCCCCACGCGGCCGCCGTGCGCCTCGGTCAAGCGTTTGACGGTGGCGAGCCCCAGGCCCAGACCCGGCACTCGAGCGCCTTGCGCTCGGACATGAGGCTCGAACACCATCTGCTCGAGGGCCGGCGCGACGCCGGGCCCCGTGTCCTCCACCTCGATCCTCACGGCCTCTCTCGCGTCGAGCACCCGGATCACGACGCGACAGACCGCCGCGTCGCCGAGGTACTTGAGCGCGTTGCGGATCAGGTTGGCGAGGATGCTTGTCAGCACGCCGGGGCTCGCGGCCACCGCGCACGGGGCGAAGGGCTCGACGCGGAGCTCCGCGCCGAGCTCTACCGCGGTAGGGACGAGCTCGGCCATGAGATCGTCGATGATGGGGTGCACCTCGGCGCGCGCGCCTGGCTCCGGCATCGCGCCCGCGCGAGCGAACCCCAGGAGCCCGTCGGTCATGCGCTTGACGCGCACGATGGCCTGCCGGCCCCGCTCGAGCGCCTTGCGCGCCGGCTCTCCCTCGCCGCACCGCCGCAGGGCGAGGTCGAGCGAGAGCGCGACCGCGCCGAGGGGGCTGAGCACGTCGTGTGCGACCCGGCCGGCGAACTGCTCGAGCTCATCCGCTCGACGCTCCAGGAGCACGCCCTGCTGCCAGAGCAGCCTCACGTGGCGCCGGACCTGCGCGGCGGCCGCCGCGCAGGCCAGCAGCGCGAACGTCACGCTCGCCGTGTTGAGGACCAGCGCGATCCGACGAGAGCGAACGCGGTTGGTTGCGATCTCGATCGCCAGACGACGTGCGTGCTGGGCGTTGAGCTCGATGCTGTCCATCACGGCGTCGTTCGCCGCGTTGAAGTCCGCCCGCAGCGCGGCGTCCATGAGCTTGCTGGCCTCGTCCGGACGGCCGTTCGCCACCAGCGAGAGGACCCGGTCGGTGTCCTGATCGAGCTTTCCGAGCGCCTGCGCGACGGTCTGCCACTGCTTGAACTCGCCCGGATAGACGGGCATGCCGAGGTAGACGTCGATGCTCCGGGACAGGTTGTCGCGCGCCTCGTCGAGCTCGTGGCGGTCGCGCGGGCGCCCCAGCGCGGCGTCGTTGACGAGGTCGCTCAGGAGCGCCTGGATATGCCTCAGCTCGGCGCGCGCGGCCGCCAGGTGCATGATGCTCGGCGTGGCGTTCTCCGCCAGGCTCCTGGCCGCCGCGTCGATCTCGGCGGCTCGGTGCTCCGCGTAACCGGCGGAGATCACGAAGCTCGCGATGGCGACGAAGAACGCGGCAAACAGCGACAGCAGGATAGACGGCAGCCGCTCGAGCATAAGAGATGACTGCGACCTCTCCGGGTCCTTCCGCCATCGCATCGCCATGATGCCGGCATGCTGTTCCGCCGCCCGCCCGAGCGCAACGCGAGAAGTACGCTGGAGCCGCGGCGGATCACCCTCGCTGCATCGGCGGATGTCCTCCAGGCTCGTGTCGAGGAAGGACAAGATAACCACGATGACGCTGGTGAGCGCAGTGGCGCCCTTGGTGCCCTGAGCGCGATCGAACGAGCTCGATGAACACCGACGAGGCCCCCGGAGAGGGTGTCCGTGGGGACCGGCCGGCGCAGCCCTAGCTCGCCCGCCGCCGCTCCAGGTGCGTCTTCATGGCCTTGAGATCTCCGTGCACCGCCTTCTTGAAGCTGCCGATGAACAGCCGCCCCAGCGTCTCCATGAACCAGCCCATCCCCGCGATCTCACCCTCCATCCTGAGCAGCGTGCCGGCGCCCTGGGGCTCGAACACATACCGGAAGTGGTAGGCCCCCCGCCCCGTGGTGCCCTTCTGCCCATCGACGAAGAGGTCCAGACGCTTGCCGGGCTCCGCCGCCGTGACCTCGAAAAGCTCGGTCGATTCCTTGCCGAACATCTTGCGGGTCTCACGCCACATCGCGCCCTTGCCGACGACGGCGCCCGTGAGCCTCTCTACCCGCACGAAATTGGGCATCCAGTCGCCGAACGCGTCGATGTCGGTCGCGAGCCGGAAGACGTCCTCGGGCGACGCATCGAAGCGCTCTTCAATGGTGAACAGGAGCGGCATCTCGTTCTTCTCCTAGGCTTTCCAGCGCGCCGTGCCATCGTGCCGGAACCGCTCCTTCTCCGTCAACGAGCGCGTCGAGCGCGCGCCGCGGCCGAGACGCTGGCGCTCCGCCATCTCGCGTCCTCCGGCTTCCGTCCGCGCTCCTCGCGCGGCCCGGATCCGGAGCCGAGAGCTCAGCCCTTCTTGCCCGGCGGCAGCAGCATGCCCCGGTTGCCGGTCGCCCCCTGCATCGGGCGGTGCAGGACGATCTTTCGCCCCGCCTCGCGCCCGTGCGCGTGCGCCGCCGTCCGCTGGTTGCCCGTGTGGCGCAGGTGCTGCACGTGCGGGTGGCGCGTTCGATAGTAGCCGTCCAGATCGGCGTCCCTCACCCAGACGAGCCCCTGCTCCGCGGACACCTTCCGCTCCGCGTTCAGCTTCTCGAGGAACCCGAGCATCACCCCGGCCTGGTAGGTCCGCCGGTCCTTGTTGCCCTTCACCCCTTGGGTCCGCTTGTGCTCGTTCCACAGCTGCTCGGCCGTGTGGTGCAGGAACGCGTGCACGTAGGCCGCCATCTCCAGGTTCGCCGGCGTCCCGCAGATCTCGAGGACGCTGCCCCGCTTGCCCTCGAGCGGCACGTAGACGGGCACCCAGATCGCCTCGACGAAGAAGTGCTTCCCGAGGATGCCGCCGACGATCCGCTCGGTCTCGCCCACGCGCCCGCTCGGCGCGCCGAGGTGGCGGAAGCCGTACTGCCGCGCGGCGCGCGCCTTCGCGACGTCGAGGTTGTACTTCAGCATCAGCCGCTGCGCGGCGCTCATCGCCGCCTGCGCCTCGTTCGCGTTCGGGCTGTCGGCGAGCGCGAGCAGCCGGGCGATGCGATCGAGGATCCGGGCGTCCACGCTCGCCTCCGACGCGCCCGCGTCGCCGCCGCGCGCGACCCCGCCAGGATCCGCCGGCGAGCGCCCCGTGGCCGGCATCCCGGCCGCCGTCCCGTCGATGCCGAGGCGCGTGCACACGTCGCGGAACGCCGGCCCGTGCGCCGCCTCGTCCCTGACGCCCAGCACCTCGTGCACGTACTGGTGCGCCATCTCGTGCTTCAGCACCTCGATCACGACGCCCCACGGCTGCGTCAGGACGAGCGGCCGCGAGATCTCGATCGCGCGCGCCTCCGAGATCCACCGCCCGAGCCGGCTCGCGGCGTCGGACAGCTCGATGGACGCAGCGCGCAGCTTCCGCCGGAAATGCGTGTAGTTCAGGCTCTGGTAGGCCGCCATGAGCTCGCGCACGAGCGCGGCCTCCAGCTCGGCGCTGAGCCTGGCCGCCGTCTCGAGCGGCGGCTCGGGCGCCGGCGCGCCCGGCGACGGCCGCGTCTCGGGCTGCGCGGCGACCTCGGTCGACGCGGGTTCGGCCGGCGGCGCCGCGGCCCCGGAGGTCTGCTGCGCGCCGCGCGTCCCGTTCAGGAAGAGCTGCTCCGCCATGCGAACGCCTCCATGGCACGCCTCGCGCGGCGGTCGAAGGGTTTTCTCGCCTCCCGGGCGGGCAATCCCGGCCGGCGCCGTCACCTCGACGCCACCGGGCCGCCTCAGAAACGTTCCCGATACGCCACGTCCTCGGTAAACTCGCGCGCCTCCGTGCTCCGTTCCAAGGCGCTCAACGATCCTCCCCCGGTCGAGGCCGACGCCGCCAGCCGCTCGTCCCGCGGCTTCGCCCGCGATCTGGGCGCGGATCGCGCCGCGGCGCGCGCGCGGCTGCGCGCCGTCGCCCGCGCCCGCCGCCGCTACGGCCGCCTGTTCCTCGCGCTCCCGCTGCTCCTCATCGTGGCGGCGGACGTCCTCCTCCGCGGCGATCGCCTGCTCGAGCTCGGCGGCAAGCACATCGCGAGCTACCTCGGCGCGATGGTCGAGAGCGCCGCGCTCTGGGGGCTCTTGCTCTTCGCGGCCTCGTCGCGGCGGGGCGCGTCGCGGTGGCTCGCGGCGCTGCTCTTCGTGGCGCTCGCGACGCTGTCGCTCGGCGGCCAGCTCTACTTCCACCGCCAGTACGCGACGTACCTCAACCTCGACGCGACGCTCTTCGGGACCTCGCTCTCGGCCAGCCTCTTCGGCCAGCTCCGGGCCGACGGCGAGAACTTCTTCCGCTCGGTCCTCCCGCCGCTGCTCCTCGCGATCGCGCTCGTGTGGCTGGGCCGGCGGATCGTGCGGCCAGGCGGCACGGCGTGGGCCCGCGCCGCCCGCCTCGCCGCGCCCGCGGTCGTGGTGGCCGCGTTCGTCCTGCCGTGCTCCTACCGCACGGTGCAGGCCTCCACGCCCGACGTCATCTACTTCCACGCGATCGGCGGCCTGCTCAAGGAGCTCGCCGGCGTCCAGACCACGGCGCAGGTGCGCCCCGGGCTCCGCACGCCGCCCTCGCTGCCGCCGGTCACCCCGCGGCCGGGCCCGCCGCGCAACGTCCTCTTCATCCTGACCGAGAGCGTGCGCGCCGACGCGACGTGCTCGGCGCGCATGCCCGCGGCCGCCGGCGAGGCGCCCGTCGCGTGCCCCGGCACGCCGCGCATCGACGCGGCGGTCCCCGACCGGCTGCCGCTCACGCAGATGCGCTCGAACGCCTCGACGACGGCGATCGGGCTCGCGGTGCTCTGGTCCGGCCTCCAGCCGGTCGCGACCCGCGAGGCGCTCCACACGGCGCCGCTCGTCTTCGACTACGCGCACGCCGCCGGCTTCGACAGCGCCTACTGGACGAGCCACCACATGATGTTCGCCAACTCGCGCCTCTACGTGCAGGACCTGCCGGTCTCGCACCAGTGCGGCGCGACCGAGCTCGATCCGCTCGCCGACATCGATCTCGGGGCCGACGACCGGCTGCTGTCGGCGCACGTCCGGTCCGAGGTGCTCTCGCTGCGCGAGCCGTTCCTCGCGGTCGCTCACTTCGGGAACACCCACGTCCCGTACCTGGTCGACCCGGAGGACGCGCCGTTCCAGCCCGCCCTCGAGAGCAAGGCGCCCGACGACAACGAGGCGTACCGCAACTTCTACAGGAACGCGGTCTACCGTCAGGACGCGGCCATCGCGGAGCTCATCCGCTTCGTCCGCAGCTCCCCGGTCGGCGAGCGCACGGTCATCGTCTTCACGTCGGACCACGGCGAGGCGTTCCGGGAGCACGGCCAGCTCGGCCACACGGGCTCGATCCTCGACGAGGAGATCCGGGTGCCCGGGTGGGTCGACGCTCCGCCGGGCACCCTGACGGCCGCGGAGGAGGGCGCGCTGCGCGCGGCCCGGGACGAGCTGGTCTTCCACACCGACGTGGCGCCGACCCTGCTCGACCTGATGGGCCTCTGGGAGGAGCCTGCGCTCGCGGGGTACCGGGCGGCGATGGTCGGGCACAGCCTGCTCCGGCCGTCGCCGGGGCCGGCGGCGCTGGCGCTCACGAACTGCACCGGGATCTGGGGCTGCGCGTTCAAGAACTGGGGGATGATGCGCGGCAACATGAAGCTCGAATCCCGCGCCTGGGACACCGCCTGGCACTGCTACGACGTGCTCGCCGACCCCCGCGAGCAGCGCGACCTCGGGCCCGCCGCTTGCGGCGACCTGCCCCGGCTCGCGGACGCCCTCTACGGCGGTCCCGCCGGCAGCGTCGACGTCCCCGCCCACCTCCGCGACCTCGCGGTCGGGCCTCGCCACGACTGATCCGGATGACGCAGGACATCGACCGAGAGGGCGGCGCGCTCGCCGAGCCGCCCGCGTCCCCCGCCGTCCTCCCCACGCGCGCAGAAGATCGCCCCGCGCGCGCGGGCGACCGCGCCGCCCGTGACCGCGCCCGCCCGCGCGCCGCGCGCAAGGCCGCGCTCCGCCGCGGCCGCCTGATCAGCGCTGCCCTCCTGGCCTCGCCGGCGCTCGGGCTCCTCTTCCTCGACGTGCTGCGCCGGGCCCGCCACATGACCACGTTCGATCGGCCGCACGCCGCGGGATACGCCGCGACCGTGGCCGCGTCGCTGGGGTTCTGGGGCCTCCTGCTCTACGTCGCCTCGGGCCGCCGCGGCGCGGCGCGCGGCGCCGTGGGCGCGCTGTTCGTCGCGCTCTTCACGCTCGCGTGCGGCGTCCAGGGGGGCTTCCACGCCCTCTACAACATCTACTGTTCGATCGACTCCCAGATCCACTCCCAGTCGATCCCCTGGTCGATCGTGGGCACGCTCCCGCTCGGGCGCCCGAGCGTGATCGCCCACTTCGCCGTCGCGCTCGGGTTCGCCCTTGGGGCGCTCCGGCTCTCCCGCCGGCTCGTGCGCCCCCGGCGGCTCCGGCGGCGCCTCGCCGCCGCGGTCGTGCCGCTCGCGCTGGCCGGCGTGGCGATGATCCCGGTGAGCTACCGGGTGATCCAGTCGTCGTCGGCCGACATGATCTACTTCCACGGCATCGCCGCCCTGGTGAAGGAGCACCTCGGCATCACGAACGACTCGCCGGATCTGCGGGTGCAGCGCCGCGACCCGGAGCGCGTGCCGCGGCTCTCGGCGCGGCCTGCGCGGCCGCGGAACGTGGTGCTCATCCTGCAAGAGAGCCAGCGGGCGGACGTGACGTGCGTCGCGTACGACCCGGCCTGCGACAAGGCGACGCCGTTCTCCAACGCCGCCGCGCCCCGCCGCATGCCGCTCCTGCAGATGCGGGCCCACGACTCGACGACGGCCATCTCCATCTCGAACATCTGGTCCGGCGTCCCTCCGACGGAGAGCCTCGAGGTGCTCGGCGCTGCCCCGCTGCTCTGGGACTACGCCCACGCGGCCGGGTGGGACACCGCGTACTGGACGAGCCAGAACCTCATGTTCGGGAACGCCCGGCTCTACGTGCAGGATATCCCCGTCTCGCACCGGGCTGTCGCGACCCAGCTCGATCCGGGCGCCGACCTCGATTACGGCGCCTACGATCGGCAGCTCACCGATCGGGTGATTGAGGAGTGGGACGAGCTCGTCGAGCCGTTCTTCGCGGTCGTCCATTACTCGAACGTCCATTTCCCGTACGTGAGCGATCCGCTCCACGCGCCGTTCCAGCCGAGCGAGCTGACCAAGGCGCCCGAGAAGAACGAGCACTTCAAGAACTACTACAAGAACGTCGTTTACCTGTCGGACATGGCGGTTGGCCGGCTCATCGAGCACATCCGCGGGACGCCGAGCGGCGAGCGCACGGTCATCGTGTACACGTCGGATCATGGCGAGTCGTTCCGGGAGCACTGGCAGCTCGGCCACACGAGCTCGCTCTGGGACGAGGAGATCCTCGTCCCGACGTGGGTCGACGCGCCGGAGGGGACGCTCGCCCCGGAGGAGCGGGCGAGCATCGAGGGCGCGAAGGACACGTTCGTGTGGCACCTCGACCTCGGGCCGACGTTCCTCGATCTGATGGGCCTCTGGGACGAGCCGGGCCTCGATCCGTTCCGCCGGCGGATGATCGGGCACCCGTTGACGCGGCCGGAGCGCACGGTCGCGCCGATGCCGCTCACGAACTGCACATGGGTGTGGGGTTGCGCGTTCCGCAACTGGGGGATGATGCAGGGGCCGATGAAGATCGAGGCGCGCGAGTGGGACGGCGAGTACCACTGCTTCAACGTGCTCGAGGACCCGCTGGAGCTGACCAACCTGGGAGAGCAGGCGTGCGCGCCGCTGCCCGACCTCGCGCGGGGGCTCTTCCACGAGATGCCGAACGTCACGCCGCCCGGGAGGCCGAAGGTCGACTGGGGCGGGTGAGCCTGCACGGGGCGCGGGCGGCGCGGGGGTGCTAGGCGCCGAGGCGTCGCTCGAGGTCCGCGACCTCCGGGCACAGGGAGCGAATGCGGCTGTACCGCGAGGCCGCTTCGCGGGCCAGGAGCCCGCGCCCCTCCGCCGGCTTGAGCAGGACCCCGCGCTGCTCGGCGAGGGGTTGATAGTAGTGTTCCTTCGGGTTTTCGTGGGCGCGTACTGCCTTCCACGCCCACTCGGAGGGCAGATCGTGTCCGGCGAGGAGCCACACCTCGATCTCTTGCCAGGCGTTCTCGGCCAGAAAACGTTTTCCCGACGGAAGCGCGGCGCTGGCCAGCGACTCCAGTCGATCGAGGGCCTCGCGCCGTCCCGGTTTGCCGTCGCGATCGACGAGGAGCAGGAAGCACTCGATCATCGCCTGGTAGCGCACGAGGATCTCCTGGAGGCGCTCCCACCGGAGTGCCTGCTCGACGCCGCCGAGGAGCGGATCGCGGCAGACTAGCACCTTGGCTTTACGGCCGATCGCCTCGAACATCTTTGTGACGATGGGCTCGAGGACGTACTGATCGTTGCGAAAGTCCTCGGGAATGACGAGTACACGATAGCTCACTGGGCGGCCTCGCCCGCATCGTCGGCCATGAGCTCTACCATGTCTTCCAGCCACCCCGAGGCGTGAAGGCGAGCGAGGTCCTGGGTCTCGAGGACCCGCTTCAGGTCGGGAAGGTCGATCACCTTGCGCACGCTGGACTCGTCGGCGCCGCGGAGCCGGTAGATGAGGAGGGCGCTCTCCCTCGACTCGGGGCTGAGAAAGCCGAGGAGCTGGGGCGAATGGGTCGTCGCGATGACCTGGACGTCCCTGGTGCGACATTGCTGCTCGATGAGCTGCACGAGCAGGTGAAGGCGCGTCGGATGAATGCCGTTTTCGATCTCCTCGAAGAAATAGAAGCGAGCGGTATCGGTGTCGAGCAGCGCGGCGAGGATCGCCAGAAAGCGCAGCGTGCCGTCCGATGCGCTGTGTGCGGAGATTTTGCGACCCCCTTGCTCTACGAGGTGCACAAGGATGCGTCCGGCGAAGTCCTGGGGAAAGTCGAAGTCCACGACGTCGAGCGGCGTGAGCGCGCGGACCCATTCGAGGAGCGTCGACATCCTATCCGGGTCCTGGCAGATCGACTGCAACACAGAGGAGAGGTTTTCGCCCCGATCGCCGAGTACCTGCCTGCCCGGTAGCGAGGGCAGTCGCGCCGCGTCCGGTGAGAGATCCAAGAAGCGCATCGAGCGCAGCGTCTGCAGCGTGCTTCCGGCAAATCTCTGGACCATGGGCTGCTTCTCGGCCTTTCTTGCGACCTGCAGGATCGCCGGCGAGCTCGACAGCACGGGCAGCGCTGGCCCCATTCTCCGATAATTCCCCCCTCGACTCAGGCGCACGATCAGATGCTCTTCGTCTTGCTGCTTCGGTGGATTGTCGGATGGGTGGGAGTCGAAATACATTCGCCTACCCGAGTAGAACAATTCGCGAGCCACCCGCGGTGCTGCTCTCGCGCTCTCGATTGCGACGGCGATCTGGTACCTGAGCCTCCGGACTCCGCGCCGGAGGACGGGATGGATCGGCACCCGAAGCGTAGTCTCGATCGAGAACTCCGATCCTCCTCCGAAGACGACCTCCCTCGTGCCGCCGCGAATCCCCTTCCACTGAAGCTCGCCGCCCTCGCCGTACTTCTCTCCCAGGATCTCCGCGAGCGAATAGCCGCGGCCGACGCCATGGAGAAAGCGGAACGCATCGCGGAGGTTGCTCTTGCCGGAGGCGTTCGTCCCGACGAGCAGCGTGAAGGGGCCCAACGGGATCGCCGCCTTCCGGAAGCTCTTGAAGTTCTCGAGCGTGATCGAGGTCAGCATGGGCTCTCGGCGTGGAGTGTAACCGCCGCGCTGCCCGTCGTTTCACTGAATCGCTCGACGGCGCGCCTGCGCCCGGAGAAGCGTGCGGACTCTGGACGGGACGGGCGGCGCGCGTTCCAGGCCCAGCACGCTCCGCGGCACGCGAGGATGAGCCCGCGCGCGGCGCTCAGCCCTCTCCCAGCAGCGCCGCCTGCACGGCCCGGAAGCGCGCGCTCTGCGCCGCGCCCTTGCGCCACGCCAGGTGGATCGTGTTCCGGGCGCCCCGGCGCCCCTTGCCCGGCCGCGGCCCCACCACGACGACCTGCTTCGCCGCGGCCGCCTCGGCGATGAAGTAGTTCGGCAGGACCGCGATCCCGACGCCCGCGATCGCGAGCGCCAGCATCTCGTCGAGGCTCGTGATCCGGCAGGCGATCTTTGGCGGCAGCGGGGCCTTCTTGCCGAACGACGCCCGCCACCACGCGGCGTGCATCGCGAGATCCGCGTCGAAGACCACGAACCTGTGCGCCGCGAGCTCCCGCGCCGTCTCCGGGCGGCCGCACGCCCCCAGCATTGCGGGCGACGCGACCGCCGAGAACTCCTCGACGTAGACGGGCCGCGCCTCGATTCCCGGGGTGTCCTCGGCGCTCACGAGCAGGCTCAGATCGTCGTCTCCCGCGAGCAGCCGCCGCGCGAGCACCGAGGGCACGTCGAAGCGCACGTCGATGACGAGCTCGGGGTGCTCGCGGAGGAGCCGGGCGAGCCGGGGCCGCAGCCACATGCGGGAGAACGGGCCCGGCCCGCCGATGCGCACGGCCCCGCGGACCTCGCGGTGGTCGTCCGACGCCGCGGCGAGCGCGTCGTCGATGCGCGCGAACGCTTCGCGCAGCGCGCCGACCAGACCCTCGCCCGCCGGCAGGAGCCGCGCGTTGCGCCCGACCCGCTCGAACAGCGGCACGCCGAGCTGCGCCTCCAGCGCCTTGATCTGGTGGCTCACGGCGGACGGCGTGACGCGGCGGCGCCTCGCCGCCTCGGCGAACGTGGGCGCGACGCCGGCCTCGAGCAGGGTGCGTAGCAGCTCGTAATTGATGAGCATGGCTCATCTATAGCGTGAGATCGTCTCGCTGGTTTGCATCGACAGGGCAGCCTACATTCCTCCCGTCGCCGCCAGCCCGAGCGCCTCGGGCGCGAGGGGCGCGACGGCACCGGGCGCAGCGGCGCCCAGAGGAGCGAGACGCCATGAACGCTAGGGTTCTCTTGATCGTCACAAGCCACGCACGCCTCGGCGAGACCGGCCAACCGACCGGGTTCTGGCTCGAGGAGCTCGCCGCGCCGTACCGCGCCTTCGTCGAGGCCGGGGCGGACGTCGACATCGCGTCGCCTCAGGGCGGCAAGCCGCCGGCCGACCCGAAGAGCGCCGAGGATCCGTCCGGTGCCGTCCAGGCGTTCCTGGCGGACGAGCGGGCGAAGGCGAAGCTCTCGTCGACGCTCCGCATCGACGGGATCGCCGGTGACCACGACGCGTACTTCGTCGTCGGCGGCCACGGCGTGATGTGGGATCTCGCCGAGGACGCCGCCACGGCGAGGCTGCTCGGCCGCGCGTTCGATCAGGGCAAGGTGGTCGCCGCCGTGTGCCACGGCCCAGGTGCGCTGGTGAACGTCCGGCTCGCGAGCGGCGAGCCGCTCGTGAAGGGGCGGCGCGTGAGCGCCTTCTCGGACGAGGAGGAGCAGGCCGTGGGCCTCGCGGACGTCGTCCCGTTCGCCCTGGAATCGCGGCTGCGCTCCCTGGGCGCGCGCTACGAGCGAGGGCCGGTGTGGAAGCCGTTCGCCGTCCGGGATGGCCGGCTCGTCACCGGGCAGAACCCTGCGTCCTCGGCGCTGGTCGCGCAGGAGACGCTCGCGGCCCTCGCCGAGCAGAAGCCAGGAGAGAGCGCGCGCTGAGCGGGCGCCGCGCTGGACCGAGGCCCGGCGCCGATCGGGCGAGAGGGCGCGACGCGGTCCCACGCCGCGGAGGTGGAGCGAGCTGGCAAGGTCGAGCGAAGCGTCGCGACACCTCGCTCGGAGGCGCTATGCTCGACGCGTGCCCGCTGCACAGCTGACGGGCCCCCCGCCGCCTCCCGCGGGGGAGGGCCGCCGCGGTCACAGGTCGCGGAGGTCGATCGGCCCGATGAAGTCGGACTTGCCGACGTCGAGCCCGCTGTGCCGCAGGATCGAGTACGCGGTGGTGGCGTGGAAGTAGAAGTTGGGGAGCGCGAACTCGAACACGAACGCCGGGGCCTTCATGCCCTTGCCCGGCAGGAAGAAGAGCGGAATCGTGCGGTCTTCCGCGCCCTTCAGCTGCTCCGGCTTCAGCGCCTTCACCTGCTCGATCGTCTTGCCGATGCGCGCGCGCAGCTCCGCGAGCGTCTCGTCGCCCGCCTCGAGCTGCGGCGGCTCCCCGCCGGTGAGCAGCGCGCTCAGCCTCAGGGGCCAGGCGATGACGTTCTGGATCTGACGCCTGAGGTTCCACTGATCGGGCGCGAGGCGCGCCGCGAGGAGCACCTCCGGATCGAACTTCTTCTTTTGTGCGTAGGCCTCCGCCTTGTCGAGCCAGACCAGCACCTGGCCGAGCATGCGAGTCATCTGGGGGAACGAGCTGTCGTAAAGGCTCATGATCTTCTCCTCGTCAGCAGGAACAGCCGGCGCCTCTGCTCCACCCGCGGCCTCCGCGCGTCAACTCCGCGCGCGCGCCGGCCCCGGTCCACGTCGCGCGGCCGTCTGAAGCGGCAGTCGAGCTCGGCTCTATGCTTCGAGGAGGAGTGACGAGCCCGGCGGAGCCCCGGGCGGCGCTGCGGCTCGCCGGGGCCCCGCAGGCCGCCCGTACGCCGCTCAGTCGACCCGGTGGAACACGCCTTCTGGATCGAGCGTCCACAGCTTCGCGCCGCCCTCGCCGCCGTCCGGCGTCCGGACGTGGATCAGCCGGATGCCCTTCTGCTCCAGCTCGGCGAGGATCGCGGGATCCAGGCCGGGCTCGAGGCGGGGCTCGAAGATGAAGTCCTCCGAGAAGTTGTGGTGCTGCGGGTGGTACGTCTGCGCGTGGTAGCCCCTGAGCACGATCGGTGCGCTCGTCAGCCCCTCGATGCGCGTCTCCACCCACTTGTGGAGCGGCGCCGTGTACCCCGCCGTGGGGCCCGTGGGGGCCGGCGGCCAGTAGAACGAGGTCTTCACCGAGACGCCGGACGCCCACGAGAGCGAGCGCTCCTGGAGCAGCGCGCCTGCCACCGGGGGGCCGTCCGCGGGACAGGCGTCGAGCTGCACCACCGCCGAGGAAACGTCGATCGGCGCGCCCTCCCAGTCGAGCGCCGGCACGGGCGTGGCGTAGGCGGCGCTCAGCATCATCCCGACGTCGCGCAGCGCGACCAGCGGGCCCAGCGACGGCGGTAGCAGCTCGGGCACCGGGGAAGTGGCGAGCGCATAGGTGATCTCCGAGGCCCCGGCGCCGTCCACGAAGGAGTCCGTGGCCGTCTCCTCGGCGTACGCGTGGGACGCGGCCGGCCACGCCGCGGGGCTGCCCGAGAGCGTCGTCACCGATCCACCGGAGAGGTAGTCGAGCCGCGCTTCCTCGTCGAAGAGCGTGCTGGCGAGCGCCGCCGGCGTGAGGAACCCGCTCTTCGCCGGGAGCCTCGCGCGCACCTTGAGCCGGTGGTTCGCGAACACGTCGCCGAACTCGCCCTGGAAGGTGCAGACCTCCCGGGGCTCGTCGAGCAGGAACGGCGTGAGGCTCGGCGCCGTGTCCGGGAGCGCGACCTCGCGCACCTGCTTCACGACGAGGTCTCCGGGCTTCATCTTCTTGAACTCGTAATCGAGCAGGAACGACTTTCTGCCAGGGTTCAGCTCGCTGAACCGCGCCTCGACGCGGCCGAGCAGCGCGGCGAGCGCGTGGTAATCGTCCTCCCATTGCATCACGTGGCCGCCGAGCGGGACGAGCGTCGAGCTAGACAGGAGGTAAACGGAGGTCTCCTGGTCGAAGAGGCTCGCGGTCACGACCTCCGGCTGCGCTCCGCCTTCCGGGTTGGTGACGGACGTCGCCCCGAGCTGCGTCACGATCTTGATCTGGTCGCTGACCAGCTCGCGCCGTTCGAGCGTCGCGACGCCGTTCGCCATCTCGTCCTCGTCAGGATAGGAGTGATGGACGAGGACGCCCATCCCGACCTCGGCCTCGTCGACGCCATGGAGGAGCCGGGCGAGGAAGGCGTTGTCGTTGTAGAAGCTCGCGTACACCTTGCGGATCGCGCGGAACACGCCGCGCTCGCCGGCCTCGCCGGCGTCGCACAGGCTCGGCCCCGCCTGGTCGGCGTCCCGATCGTCGGCCAGGCAGCCGCTGTAGCTGTCGTAGAGGCCCGCGCCCGTGAAGACGGCGCTGTCCTCCACGTTGGTCGAGCTCCGGAACCGGATCTTCTTCGTGGGCGTGAAGCCCTCGAGCGCCGCCTCGATCGCCTGCCGCTGCCCCGCCGAGAAGGCGCTCTCCCCGGTGATCCGCGCGCGGATCGCCGCGAGATCGGCCTTGAGCGCCAGCATGTCGGGCGGGTAGCTGTGGCCCGCGAGGCGCTCCGCGATCTCGGCGCGCAGCGTGCGGCCGCCGGGCATGACCTGATCGAGGAAATCGTCCCAGAGATCGAACGACAGCGCGACAGCGACATCGGAGCTCTCCGGGATGGCGTCCCGCAGCAGGCCATAGTTCGCGGCCTTGCCCCCGAAATGCACGATATCCGCGGGGCCGAGATCCTCGGTGGACCCGGCGTAGGCGCCGAGGGGCTCCTTGGGCTGGATCCCGAGCTCGCCGGGCCGCTTCAGCGCGAGGAGCTGCTCCCTGTCCGCCGGCGCTATCCCTCCGGCCTCGAAGAGCACCGCGCGGCAGATGGACCCGTATTGCAGCGAGGCCCGCAGCGCGACCTCCTCGCCGTCGAGCGCCTTCGCCGCCGCCGCGGCGGCCGGATCGCCGAGGTAGACGAACGGGATGCCGAACGAGGTCGCGAGGAGGGCGGTGTGCGCGTTCGGCGTCGCGGGCGACAGCGAGACGATGCCCGCCACATAAGGCACCTCCGCAGGGATGGAGTCGGTGAGCAGGATGTCCTCGGCCCGGAGCTCGCCGCTCGCGTAGGCGGCGTCGATCGCGTCCGGCGGGACATAGCGGAGCCGGCCCACGGCCCAGCCCGTCGCATAACACGCGTCGCCGTCCAGCCACCGCTCGACCGAGCTCACCGGGAACCCGCTCGCCTCGTAGAACGCGCTGTTCTCCGCGGCCGACGCCGCTTGCTCGTACGTCGGGAAATAGAAGGGCCGCGCCCCCTCGGGCGCGATGACGCTGTCCTTCACGAGCTCGAGGACGACGCGCGCCACCTCGGGATCGTAAGCGTCCTGGCGGACGAGCTGGATGCCGTACTCCGGCACGCTCTCCGGGGTCGGCGGGAAGATCACGGCGCCGAGGATGGCCTTCTGCCCCTCTTCGTGCAGCGAGACCTTGTCGAACTCGTCCCGCGACATCTCGAAGAACGGGTCGAGCCGCGCCGTGGCGAACTCGCCGTGGAACGGGAACTTGTTGCTGTCCTGGTAATAGACCTTGGTGGGATCGTGCATCAGCACGGTGAACTTCACCCAGCCCGGCGTCTGGAAGGTCGCGGGCCAGGCGGCGAAGGGCTCGAAGGGGAAGCTGATCTGGTTCTTCCAGTCCTCCGATGGAGTGATGTCGATCGGGTAGGTGTCGACGGGCCATGAAGCGCCGCCTCCGGCGCTCCCGCCGTCCCCTCCGCCCTCGCCGCCCGCGCCGCCTTCGCCGCCCGCGCCGCCCGCGCCGCCTTCGCCGCCTTCGCCGCCGGTGGCGCCCCCGCTGCTCGTGGCGCCGCTGCCACCCGCGCCCGCTGACGAGTCCTCTCCGCAGGCGGCGAGCGTCCCCGCGCCGAGGAGCGCGAGCGCAAGACAAGCCGGTCGACCGATTCGCTGAAGTCTCATGAACAACATCGCAGTACAATTGCCGTGCCATCGTGCGGCCAGCGGCGTTTCCGGGCTGCGCGGCGGGGCGTCGCTGTCGCGCGCGTGGCGCACGCAGGCACAGCCGTACGGGCGCGGCGATAGCCGCCCGCGCGGGTCTGCTCGCGGCCACCTCGCCGATTTTTCTTGGGGTTTCAACCGGTTCGGCGTTCTACGATGCCGCCATGACCGAGCGGAGAGCGGCGCTGATCGTCAACCCGGCTGCCGGCCACGCGGGCGATTCGGTCGAGTCGCTGCCTGCCCGGCTCCAGCGCGAGTTTGCGCTGAGCGTCTACGAGACGAGCGCGGAGCGCTCTGCCGCCGCCTGCGCCGAGGCTGCGCGCCGCGAAGGCGCTTCCCTGGTGATCGCGGCGGGCGGCGACGGGACGATCTCCAGCGTGGCGTCCGCGCTCCTCGGGGCGGCCGATGCGTGCCTGGGGATCCTGCCGCTGGGAACGGCGAACTCGATCGCGCAGTCCCTGGGCATCCCGGCCGACCTGGAGGGGGCGATCGACGTGCTCGTCCACGGCGAGCCGACGCGCATCGACGCCGCCCGCGCCAGCGGGAAGACCATGATCCTGCTCTCGGCGGTCGGGCTGCACGCCGACACGGTCGGCGAGACCCCGCAGGACGAGAAGCAGCGCTGGGGTGTGCTCGCGTACATCCGCACCGGGATGAAGAAGCTGATGAGCCTCGAGCCGTTCGCGGTCGAGATCGAGACCGAGGACCAGCGGATCCACTGCCGTGCGGTCGCGGTGACCGTCGCGAACATGGCGCCTCCGCGCACGGTGCTGGCGCAGGGGCCGCCCGTCCTGTCCCCCGACGACGGGCGGCTCGACCTCACCATCGTGTCGGCCACGACGCTGGTGGAGGCGGTCGCGACCGGACTGCACCTCCTGAGGACCGCGATCGACGGCGAGCCGGCCGAGCGCGACAACATAGGTTTCCTCGCCGCCCGGCGGGTCTGCATCACGACCGATCCGCCCCAGAACGTGCTCATCGACGGCGAGGAGGCCGGGACGACGCCGCTCGTGGTGGAGTGCCTCCCGCGCGCCCTGACGGTCATGGCGCCCCGCCGCGAGGAGGCCCGTGAAGCGCCGCCGGCCGCGGACGTCGAGGGGAAGCTCGCGGGGTTGCCCGAGCTCGAGGTCGAGCCGAAGCGCTGAGGCGCGCTCGGGCCGCGAAGGCCCGAGGAAGATCCAGAGGGCCGGCGTCGGGGCGCGCAGCGAGCAGCATCGTGACGGCCTCGTCAGGGGGGAACCGGAGCCGCCCGGCGTAAGGAGACGTGGTTCTGCCGCCGCGGCAGGGCTCGATTCTTGACCTTTCATCGGGAGCGCAGAGGAATGCGAACGACGTTCTGGGCTGGTGTGGTGGGGGTGTGCTTGGCCTGCGGCCTCTCGGGGCTGGGCTGCGGGGACGACGACGGGGCGACGCCCGGCGACTCGACGGGTTCGGCGGGCTCGACGGGCTCGGCGGGGGGCGGGGGCTCCGGGGCCGCGTCCTGCTCGGGACTCGACACGTCGGCGCTCGTCAGCGAGCTCTCGCCAGCGGAGGTCGAGCAGGCGTGCAAGGGGTATCGCCGCTGCAGCGCCGAGCAGGTGACCGTCGAGTCCGTGTGCCTCATGCAGGGCGTGCTCGGCGCGGCGTATGGGGATGACGCCGGGACCAGCGACGCCGAGCTGCAGGCGAAGTGCTCCGAGCTGGTCGAGGGGTGCATGGCCGACCCGAGCCAGGCAGAGCAGCTTTTGGAGCAGGCCCTCATGGAGGTCGACGCAAAGCCCTGCGGCCAGCCGACGCAGTGCACGGCCACGATCGCGCAGATCGACGCCTGCGCCGCCGAGGTGCGAGCGTACACGCGCGATGTGCTCCCCGAGTGCAGCGCGCTCACCATGGCGTTTTACGAGCAATCCGACGAGGACCCCGCCGTGCTCGATGGGGCCTGCAGCAAGCTCAACGTCGGCTGCCTCCCGCTCCTCCTGACGCCGAGCGATGATTGACCGGAATTGACCGGAAGGCGCGTGTTCCGGACCGCTGCGCTCCCTGCCGCGGTACAGAGGGCCGCTCTGGATCGCGGCGCCGCCCCGGCAGAGCGGCCTGCCCACGCCTTTTCTCGTCTGTCCCAACGTGATGGACGCGATGGACGTGATAGACGTGATAGACGTGATAGACGTGCGGCATGAGGCTGACCGAGCGAGCCATCGAGCTGCCGGCGCTCGCGAGCGCCCACTCCCACGCTTTCCAGCGCGGGATGCGCGGTGAGGCGCAGCGGCCGGGGCCGTCGGGGGCGGACGACTTCTGGTCGTGGCGCAGCGCCATGTACGCGCTCGCCGAGTCGCTCACGCCCGAGTCCATTCGTTCGATCTCGAAGGTGGCCTATCGCGAGCTCCGCGCCGCGGGCGTGCGCACGGTGGGCGAGTTCCATTACGTGCACCACCAGCCGGGCGGCGCGCCCTACGCGGATCGCACGGTCCTCGCGGACGCGGTGATCGAGGCCGCGCGCGAGGAGGGCCTCCGGATCGCGCTCCTCCGGGTCGTCTACGCCCGCGCCGGCGCGGGCAGGGCGCCCGAGGGGGCGCAGCGGCGGTTCTCGGACGCCTCGCTCGACGCGGCGCTCGCGGACGTCGAGGCGCTCCGGGCGCGCTACGCGGGCTGCGAGGACGTGCGCGTCGGCGTGGCGCCCCACAGCGTGCGCGCCGTGCCCCCGGCGTGGCTCGGCGAGATCGCGCGGTACGCCGCGGAGCGCGGGCTCATGGTGCACATGCACGTGGCCGAGCAGCCGGCCGAGATCGAGGCGTGCCTCGCCGAGACCGGCCGTCGGCCGGTGGAGCTCCTGGCCGAGCGCGGGGTCCTCGGCGAGCGCTTCGTGGCGGTGCACGCGACGCACCTCGCGCCGCACGAGCCGGCGCTGCTCGGCGCGGCGAGGGCGTTCGCGTGCCTGTGCCCGACGACCGAGCGCGACCTCGGCGACGGACTGCCTGACGTGGGCGCGCTGCGCGCGGCGGGCGCGCGGCTGTGCGTCGGGATCGACAGCCACGTCATCACCGATCCGTTCGAGGACATGCGCGGCGTCGAGCTGGGCGAGCGGCTGCGGACGGGCCGGCGCGTGACGCTGCGGGGCGAGGGCGGGGCGACGCCCGCCGAGGCGCTCTGGGAGATCGGCTCGCAGCGGGGGGCGGAGGCGTGCGGGTTCGCGGATCCCGGCGGCAGCATCTCGGTGCGCCGGGGCGCGCCGGCGCTCGCGATGGTGCGGGAGGAGCGGCTGCTCGACGCGGTGGTGTACAGCGGGAGCCCTTCGATCGTGGAGGGGTGAGCCGCGCCCTCGGGGCCGCCTGCGCATTGACCGAGGCGAGGCGCCGGCGCGCCTCGGCGCCGGGGGATCGCGCCGGACAGCCGATCACGCTGTCGGTCGTCCGGCAGGTCGGCTTCGCGGTCATCTCCGTGCGCGATCGCGGCGTCGGCACCACGCCGGAGCAGCGGGACAGGCGCTTCGAGCCGTTCGTTCCGCGTCCGGCTGCCGCTGCCTCCGGAGATCGAGGGAGGCGACGTCGCCTTGGCGCCCGAGAGCGAGCGGAAGGCGGCGGCGGAGCGGAGCAATGGAGAGACGGAGCAATGGAGTCAACGGAGTAGGGGCATCGCGGGCGCTCATCCCATCGCGCCCGCGATGAGCTGCGCCGCCCGCGCGACCACCGCCACGACCGCCCCGACGTTCCACGCGCGCGCGAGCCACCACTGCACCTCGGCGCCGTTGATCCACGGCGGCACCCGCGCCGGCGGCGCCAGCAGATCGGCGACGGTGAGGACCCGCTCGCGCTCCTGCGCCGCGCGGTAGCCGCCCTCGCCGCCGCGGACGTGCTCCTCCGCCCGCACGAGGGCGAGGAGCCGCGCGCCGCGCCCCTCCGGGAGCAGCGCCGCTGCCGCGCGCAGCGCCTCCGGGGTCGCCGGCAGCGCGACGGCCCGGCCGCGCTGTGTGATGCGGAGCGCGCCGTCCCCCGCGCGCTCGACCCGCCCGCGGACCCAGCCCTCGGAGCGCTCGCCGCCGAGCACCGACGAGAGCGGCGCGAGCTCGGGATCGGGGCCCAGCCGGGGCGCGCGCTCCCCCGGGAGGACGCGCGCGGCGAAGAGCCAGAGGGCGATCGGGAGCGCCGACAGGAACGGATTCAGCGCGAGCAGGCTGGTCACGCCCGCCACCCCGTCGAGCACCGGCAGGGCGAGCACGCCCGCGCCGGCGAACGCGCCCACCGCGATCGTCGCGCCGAACCCGCCGACGACGCCGAAGGCGACATTGCCGATCGCGACGACGCCGACGGCGACGTTGCCGATCGCGATGAAGCCGCGCGCGACGTTGCCGATCGCGATGAAGCCCGTGACGACGTTGCCGAACACGAGGAACCCGTTCGCGATGTTGCCGGCGTCGACCCAGCGCGCGCGCTGCGCGGCGCTCGCCCCACCTTCGCCCCCGAGCGGCCAGCTCATTCCGTCACCTCGAACGAGGCGCGGCCGACGAGCTGGCCGTCCTCGGTCTCGACGTCCACCGTCCAGCGCCCTGTCAGGCGGCGCGGCAGACGCCCGCCCACGAGCTGCGACTGGAGCCGCACCGCGCCCTCCGGGCCGGGTACCCGCAGCGTCTCCTCGGGCGCGCGGAGGACCTCGCGCCCCTCGCGCCGCCAGACGTGGAGCAGCCGATCGCCGTCGCCGCCCGGCACCACCACGTCGGTCACCGCGCGGAGCTCGCGAATTACAGAAAAATGAAGTGATTTCACGGACATGGCGAGCCGTCCGTCCGGGAGCACCGAGGGGCCCACGGCCGCGGAGGACAGGTGCATCGGGACGGGCGGGATGAGCTCGCGCGTCCCGTAGGCGAGCCCGACCCCGGCGGCCATCGCGACGACGAGGAACACGGCGCCCATCCGGCTCCAGAGGGCCCCGAACGGCAGGTGCAGCGTGCAGAAGCCGAGCACGGACACGAGGGCGGCGGAGAGCAGCGTGTACAGCGTGCGGGTGTCGGGGAGGAGCGCGGGGATGACGAGGTTCAGGCACGCGAACAGCGTCACCCCGTAGAACACCGACGCGAGGGTCTTCCAGCGCATGAGCACGCGGTCGAAGACGAGATCGAGCGTCGAGAGCACCGCGCAGGCGGCGAGGAGGAGGACGAACCACCGGTTCGGCGCGTCCAGGCTGGCGCTCTTCCAGTAGAACGGGAGGAGGAAGAAGAGCATGCCCTGATAGAGGTTCTTCAGGACATAGGTCATCACGAGGAAGCGCAGCCGGGCGCCGCGCCACGCCGTCGCGAAGTCCTGGCGGGCCCCGGTGCCGAAGAGCCGGAAGAAGAGGAGCACGAGCAGCCAGGCGACGCTGACCGTGACCGCGAGGAAGCGCGCGTGCTGGAACCCCTTCTGCGCGAAGGTCACCACGAAGGCGCCGAGGCTGAGCGCATACGCGGTGTGCAGCCACCAGAGCTTCTTGTGGTGGCGCTTGAGGAAGGCGCGGGCGGACGATCGGAGGTCCCCGGGCCTGTCCTCGTCCTCGGCGTTCAGGTCGACGTAGGACGCCTTGGGCTCGGCCTTGACGGTCGGCGCGTTGTCCTCGTCCGCTGCCCCGCCGCGCGCTTGCCGCTCGGGCATCTTGAGCGTGCGGTCGTCGTGCTCCCCGCCCGGGGTGCTGGCCCTGGGCGGCATGCGCAGGGTGACCTCGTCCCCGGCCTGGGCGCCGGCCCTGGAGGGCATGCGCAGGGTGGCCTCGTCCCCGGCCTGGGCGCCGGCCCTGGGCGGCATGCGCAGGGTGGCCTCGTCGGTCGCCGGAGGCCGGGCCTGTCCGGCCGCGCGGGGCGGGGCGTGGCCCGGCGGGCGATCGGGCTCGTCGCCCGGCATGTACATGATCGTGGGCGCCTCTCCGAACGCCTCCGGGACGCGCGTCTTGTGGACCTGCGTCGTGGCGCTGGAAGGCGGCGACGGCAGAGAGGGCGCGTTCGCGTGGGCCCCGGGGGCCGGGGCGTCAGGGGAGCGCGGCGCGTGCTGTTTCATGTCCGGCCCGCAGCGTACCCGACGGGCGGTCCACCTTCGAGCGCCGCGCGAGCGGGCCGGCGCGGCCGGCGCTCGGGGGCGCGCAGGGCGGCGCGCGCCTGGACGGGGCGCGTGTCGTCGTCCTGAACAACCCCTCATGGGTCGGCATCTCGGCGGGAAACTGAACAGGGAGACGGTGAGATCGTCGGGATCTTACTTCCCGTCTCCCCGCCTCCCTGTGAATTCTCCCCCCGAAAAATTCGAGGGGATGCTTCAGGTGCCCGTCGTTGCTCCGTTCAGGAACGGCTGTTGGCCGAAACGATGCTCAGGGCTCAGCGCTCACTCGATCGAGAGCTTCACGTCGGCGCTGCCGCTGCTTTGATAGCCCTCCACGACCAGCGAGACCTCATAGAAGGTCCCGAGGGTCAGCCCCTGCTTCCCCCACGCGTCGAAGTGGTTGCCGACGGTGATGGTTCCGCTCGTGCGCTTTTGCTGCCGGACGCTCCAGAACTGATAGAAAGTCGCATTGCCATCGATGGAGGGCTGGTTGACTCGCTGGGTCTTGTAGATGTCGTAGGTACCTCCGTCGCTGGTGACGGTGCCCACGAACCCTTCTCCGCCCGGCGGACGCCAGTTGCCCCAGCTATCGACGATGTAATACTCGATGAGCGGGTTCCTCGTCCACCCATAGACAGACAGGTAGGAGTTGCCGTTGGGCCGGTAGTCGGCCTCGTAGGTGACGATATTGTTCTTCCCACCCGGCCTCAAGCCTTTACGGCCCAGCAGGTTGTTGATGTTGTTCCAGTCTACGCGGAAGCCATCCGCCGTGTTGACGAGGCACCCGTTTCCTCGGTCCTTCCAGTATTCGAAGGTGAGCCCGCAATGGGTGCCAGTCCTGTCGCTGCAGACCTCCAGGTCGGCTTCCGTGCACCGGGTAGGTGTGCCGGCTCCGGTCGTGGCCGCGGAGCTGCTCGCGGTCGAGCTGCTGGTGGTCGAGCTGCTGGTGGTCGAGCTGCTGGTGGTCGAGCTGCTGGTGGTCGAGCTGCTGGTGGTCGAGCTGCTGGTGGTCGAGCTGCTGGTGGTCGAGCTGCTCGTGGTCGTGGTGCTCCCGCCCCCGGACCCGTCGAAGCCCCCGGCCCCGCCCGCGGCCGACCCGCTCGTGGTGGTGCTGCCGGTCGTCCCGCTCGTTGTCGACCCGCCCGGGCCCGCCGTGCTGCCGGTGGTGCCGGTGGTACCGGTGGTGCCCACGGTCACGCCGCCCGTCCCAGACGAGCTGCCACCCGCCCCGGTCTCTCCAGAGGATTCGTCCGGCCCCGCGCAGCCGATGGCAACGACTCCTAGGGCGATAGTAAAATGTTTTAACAAAGTTAAACTCACAGAGCCTCCTTGGCGAGATGGGTCAATTCCCTGCGGCCGATCTCGTGATCATGGCTAGCACCAGGGCTCGGTGGCGACAACGACCCGTAGAGCCCTTCCAGCTGCTGTTTCAAGACCCGCCCTCGGCTCGATCCGGTTAAGCTGCGGACGAGGTCGCACAACCGCCCCGGTACGGTGGGTCTGCGAACAGCTGCCGAGGCAAGCGCCCCCCCGTCACCCTGGATCCCTGACGCGCTGGAGCCTTGACGCGCCGAGTCGCGTGAACCAGCGCAAGAGAACTACATGAGGGCGGGAAGTCGGGAACGGCCCGGGTCCCATCTTCCACGCTCCGCGCCGTCATGCTCTACTGTTGCGGTTCTCGGGAAGACGTTGCCTGTCCGGCGCCTTGTCCGGCCGGACGGGTCATCGGCCACCAGAGAGCGCTGTTGAGACCTCTCACCGTGGAGCGACCGGGAGGCGCCGGCGCTCGGGGACGGCCCCATGATGCCCAGGACGTCGAGAACCTCGTCCCTCCTTGCGATCACCCTGGTCCTCGTATCGGGCTGCGGTCGTGATTCGGCAGCTCCCTCGGACGAGGCCGGGTCGAACCGTGGGAGCGGCGGCGCGCCCTCGACCGCATCAGGAGGAGCGGCGGGCTCGGGCGGGGCGCCGGCGGGCTCGGGCGGGGCGCCGGCGGGCTCAGGCGGGGCGCCGGCGGGCTCCGGTGGGGCAGGGGCGGCGAGCGCGGCTTCGTCCAGCGGCGGCTCGTCGGGCGGGAGCGGGGGCTCCCCGAGCGAGCCTCGCCCCACGGTGACCGCCGCTCCGGGCACGGAGCTCGTCCGGGTCGACACGAACGTGGTGCACCAATCCTTCGAGGGCTGGGGCACGAGCCTGTGCTGGTGGGCCGATCACGTGGGCGGATGGCAGGAAGCCAAGCGCAACGCCGTGATCGAAGCGGTCGTCGATCCGGTGAATGGCCTCGGCTACAACGTCTTCCGCTACAACATCGGCGGCGGGGAGAACCCGTCCCACGAGCACATGAAGGAGCACCGCGAGATGCCTGGATTCCAGAGCGCCGACGGGACCTTCACGTGGGCGAACGACGCCCGGCAGCGCGCCATCCTCCTGCGCATCGCGGAGCGCGGAGCGGATCTGATCTTCGAGGCGTTCTCCAACTCTCCCCCCTACTGGATGACGAACAGCGGCTGCGCCTCGGGCAGCAGCGACGGCAAAGACAACCTCAAAGCGGACCATTACGACGACTTCGCCCACTACCTCACGGAGGTCGTCCGCCACTACAGGGACGAGCACGGGATCACCTTTCGCACGCTGGAGCCGCTGAACGAGCCTTTCGCCGACTGGTGGAAGTCGAACGGCTCCCAGGAAGGATGCCACTTCGACCGGGCGAGCCAGGAGAAGATCATCCAGGAGGTGGCCAAGCAGCTGACCAGCAAGGGCCTCGCCGAGACGGTGGTCAGCGCGTCGGACGAGAACAGCATGGATGACGCCGTCCGGAACATCGGCGCCTTCGGCGCGGGGACGCTCGCCGCTTTCCAGCAGCTCAACGTCCACTCCTACGCCGGCAGCCAGCGCAGGGAGCTGCGGCAGCTGGCGACCAGGCTCGGCAAGCGGCTGTGGCAATCGGAATCGGGGCCGCTCGGGCAGAGCATCAGCGACGACACGGACGCGGCGCTGTTCATGGCGGCGCGCATCATCGACGATCTGCGCGAGCTGAAGCCGGAGGCCTGGGTGGACTGGCAGTCGGGCGATCCGTCGCGCAGCTGGGCGAGCTTCACGCTGAACGACCGCGAGCAGTCCTTCGCTCCTATCAAGCGCTTTTACATGCATGCCGGCTTCAGCCGCTACATCCGGCCCGGCGCGCGCTTCGTCGACGTCGACAGCGAGGACATGGTGGCCGCGGTCAGCGCCGACGGGAGCTCTCTCTCTCTCGTGGTCCGCAACGGCGATCGCAACGCGAGCCGCGGCTACACGCTCGATCTCACCCGCCTCCCCACGGTCGGTCCCGCCGCGGAGGTGCACCGCACCTCGCGCACGGAGGACCTCGAGCGGCTCCCCGACATGGCGATCGAAGGCTATCGCCTGGTGGTCACGGTCCCGGCCTTTTCCGTCACCACCTTCGTCCTCCCGATGCCCTGATTTTCCCTGGAGCGACCTTCATGAGCGAGCGTCGGGCCCTCTCGCCTTCGAGCTCGAGCGTGCCGTCAATCGACCGGATAGCCCCGCCACATCCAGCGCAGCGTGTCGGGGAGCGTCTGCCTGATCACTCTCCCGTCGCAGTGGCCGGCGCCCTTCGCGTAGACGAAGCGGTAATGATACCCCTTCTCCTTGAGGACCGCCGCCACGCGCTGGTTCGCCATCACCCAGTTGTGGTGGCTGGCTTCATCCCTGGTGCTGCCGAGGTCGTTCTCGCCGACCTGCAGGAAGACGCGCAACGGCTTGGGCGGGCTCTCCCGGATGAGCCCCTCCGTGTACTCCCAGGCGCCGTCGGGATACTCGGCCTCGGTGGGCGCGATGGGGTTCTGCTGGTCGACGAACGTGCCGGCGTAGGTGACGATCTTGCGGTAGGTGTCGTGGCCGAACCAGCCCATGGTCAGCGCCGCCGCCCCGCCCGAGCTGCATCCGTACGAGGAGCGGCCGTCCGGGTTGCTCGTGAACTTCAGGTTGGGGTACGCGGCGTGGACGGCCTGGTCGTTCTTGACCGCCTCCAGGAGCTCCGTATCGACGAACCTCTGATAGGCGTCCGACATGGTATCGTATTCGAGCCCCCGCTCGCTGCCGTACGAGTCGCCCCCTCCGCTCGCGGCGAAGATGGCGATGACGCTCGGGAAACGGTCGTTCGGGGCCGCGACGAGGTTGTTGATCGTGTTGATGATCTCGTTCCTGTCGCGCGCGTCCTGGACGACCATGAACGGCGCCTCCGCGCCGTCGACGTACGTCGCGGGGATCGCGACCTCCACGCGGCGGTTGAAATCCCCCTTGGCGTTGTCGTTCAACGTCGGATCGTGGCCGGTGAAGATGTCGCTCTCCCGGGACGACAGGGAAAACGTGAACGT
Organism: Sorangium sp. KYC3313; assembly: GCF_052075895.1. Classification (NCBI taxonomy): domain Bacteria; kingdom Pseudomonadati; phylum Myxococcota; order Polyangiales; family Polyangiaceae; genus Sorangium; species Sorangium sp. KYC3313. The sequence continues at coordinate 11,424,551 of NZ_CP197255.1, read as the reverse complement.
CCGCCCCTGGGGAACGCCGTCGATCCTCTTGATCTCCGGGGCGTCCTGGTAGTTGGGCCCGATCTCGAAATCGCCGTCGCCTTCGGTGCCGACCGGATCGACCGTGCCGCCCTGTCCTCCCCCGCCGCTCGGGTTCGGGTCGTCCGTGCCGCCCGCGCCCGAGGTGCTGGCGCTGCTGCTCGAAGAACTGCTGCTGCTGCTGCTGCTGCTGCTGCTGCTGCTGCTCGAAGCGCTGCTGCTTCCTTTTCCTCCGCTGCCGCCCGAGCCGTCGACGGCGTCGTCGTCGGACCCGCAAGCAGCGATTGAAAGCGCGACAAGGAGCGAGATACTGAATGGGATCGAGCGGATCATGGAGCCTCCTGGGATTGGGTTGCCGCCCGCCGTCGGCGTGTGCGGCACGGACGCCGGGCCGTGGCGCTCGCGCGCCGCTCGGCGGACGTGATGCCGATCGTGACGTTTGCGTGAGCGCCCAGGCGCCGCGAGGCAGCGCGGGTGACCGTCGGCGAGCTACTCGGTGGTGAACCGGAAGACGGCCGTCTGCGCGTAGCGCTGGCCGGGCTTGAGGATGACCTCGTTCTTCCAGGCCGGGACGTTGATCGAGTTCGGGAACTTCTGCGGCTCGAGGCACAGGCCGCTGTACTGGTCGTAGACCGCGCCGCCCTTGCCCTTGATCGACCCGTCGAGGTAGTTGCCCGTATAGAACTGGATCCCCGGCTGATCGGCCTCGATCGTCAGCACCCGACCGGTCTTCGGATCCTTGACGCGAGCCGCCTCGCGGAGCGTGTGCGGGTCGCCGCTGACGACGACGTTGTGGTCGTATCCGACCGGCTTGCCGCCCATGGCTTTCAGGTCCCTGCCGATCGGCTTGGCGGCCGTGAAATCGAGCGGCGTCCCCTTCACCGGCTTGAGCTGGCCCGTGGGGATGCCGGTGGCGTCCGGCGGGGTGTAGCTGTCGGCGTGCAGGGTCAGCTCCTGGTCGGCGACGGAGCCCGAGCCGTGCCCTCCCAGGTTCCAGTAGCCGTGGTGGGCCATGTTGACGATCGTGGTCTTGTCGGTCGTCGCCGACATCTCGACCCTGAGCTCGTTTTTGTTGGTGAGCGTGTAGGTCGTGGTCGCGTTGACCGTGCCGGGGTATCCTTCTTCCCCGTCCTTCGATACGTACGTGAGCTTGATGGAGGGGCCGTCCGGCGTCTCGGTCGCCTCCGCGTCCCAGACGACCTTGTCCCAGCCTTTCGTGCCGCCGTGCAGCGTGTGGGCGCCGTTGTTCGCGGAGAGCTTGTAGGTCTTGCCATCGAGCTGGAACTGCGCGCTCTTGATGCGATTGGCCACGCGGCCGACCGTCGCCCCGAAGTACGGGCTGTTCTTCAGGTACCCGTCGAGGTTGTCGTGGCCGAGGACGATGTCGCCCATCTTCCCCGTCTTGTCGGGGACGTGGAGCTCGGTCACCGTCGCGCCGTAGGTCATCACCTTCGCGACCAGGCCGTTCGCGTTCGTGAGCGTGTAAAGGATCACCTCTTTGCCATCGGCGTTGCCGAAGGGCGCCTTGGAGACGGAAGCGGGCTTTGCGTTCACGGTTTCACCACCTGGTGGCTCGGCGCTGGCGGCCGGGGCTGCTGGAGCGGCGTTCGCCGCGGGGGCCACCGCCGGCGCAGGCGCAGGCGGCGCTGCCGCAGGGGGCGTGTCGACGGTCTGCGCGCCGCCGCACGCGCCGGCGAGGCACGCCGTCATCGTCAATCCGAACCACGATCTCGTCCTACCTATCGCCATGCTGTTCCCTCCGCCAGGATTGTCTCACCTGGATCGGCTCCACCTGAGCGAGCCCAGCGCGGAAGAGCCCCCGCGATCTCGCCATGGCTTGCGTTCACCACACCCGAGCAAAGTCGGTGCAGAGATCGATCCCGATACAAAGGACCAAGCCTCCGGTGCGCACGACGGCTACCCGGGACAAAGCGGAGCGACGCTCCGAGACGAAATTGTGAACGTTCACATTGCCCATGTCAACTCAAATGAACCGGCGCGGAGCGAGCCTCGATCCCGAAATTGGAATCCACATCGAACAATACCGTGGCCCTGCGCCCGCCCTCTTGACGCGCCGCTCCGGAGGAGACTTGCCAGCCATCCGATGTCGAGCTTGGCCGCGGACTGACAGAACATCGCTGGCATCAAAAAATGCGAGCGAGAACAATCGGGTCATCTCCTTCGGCTTTGCCCTGGGGGGTCGTCATGCGTACCGGCACCTTCTCCCTCGGGATCGAGCTCGGCTCCGACCCCGCGAGGCCAGCGCTCCCCTCTCCCGCAGGGCGGGCAGGTCTTATCGATCGTGCGCTCGACGCGGAAAGCGTCGTTCGGTCGTTCATGGAGCTGCCCGCGAGCCGGCGTGGCGGCCTGTTGATGCTGGAGAATGAAGGGCGCAAAGGCCTCATGGTGAATCGCTGATGGCCAGCGTTCTCCGTCCGGAGAGCCGGCGCCCTCGCCTCCCGTCCTCGCCCTGGCGTTTGTCTCAGGCGCTCCGCGGACACGCTTCCATCGACCCGTCCGGGATGAATCGAACGATCTGGAGGCGGTCGGCTTCTCGGGGCTCGCTGCCAGGTTCCGCCACGAGGCGTGGCGGTCCGCTCACGTGGTGACGCACCATGGTTTGCTGGCAGGCGGAAGGCATGATATATCGTGACATGCAGAAAGTCCGCGCTCAGCTGTCGTAGACGCAGCGAGGACAACTGTACGCCTCGAATCGTCGAGATCGCCGGGGGAGTTTCATGAACTGCAATCGCGCCGTGCTCGTCGTGCTGTGTGCGGTATCGGGGGCAGCTGCCGCATGCCTTGTCTCTGCGCGGGCCCACGCCTCCAGCGCGATGCTGACGGAGTGGACCGCGCCTGACCCTCGTCGTCCGGCCAGGCCAGTCGATCCAGGAAGCGATGGATGACAGCGGCATCTGGGTCGAGACCTCCGAGGACGTCCGGGTCACGCACAACCTGGTCGAAGACAACACCAATGGCTTCGAGGTGTCGAACAGCGACGATGTCGATCTCAGCTACAACGTGGCCAGGAACAACGCCCTGATCGGGCTGTCCACCCCGCCCGGCTGCGGGTAGCAGGCTGTTCCCCGGCGCAAGCCGCGGATCCCGCAGGTTCGCCGGGGGCCGCCCGGGTCTACTGGACCTGGATCGTGAACTCGTCCGCGAGGCGGCCGTTCACGTCCTTGAAGTACGCCGTCGCGCGCTTCGGATCCCCGCCGACGTGGAAGCGGATGAACAGGGCGCCATAGGCGGCGGTGCCCGACATGACCACGTTGTTCTTCTTCCACTTGTTGCTGGCGTAGTAGGAGGCCCACCACGTGTCGTCGTCGTGGCTGGCCGCGTCGTAGTCGCGGATGCCGACGCCGGCGAGGCCGGAGACGAAGACGAAGTTGCGGCTCGGGCCGAGCTCCACGAGGTCGTAGGCGCCGGTCTTGCCGTGGCCGGTCGCGGCGTTGCCGACGTCGGTCAGGGTCAGCGTGCGCGAGTAGGAGTGCTCGTGGCCGGTCGAGACGATGGCGCCGGCGTTCATGCACTCCTGGTACGCGCTCCAGCCGACCTCGTTGCCCTTGGTGCCGACCTGCATGTCGTTCTGGTTCTTGTGCCAGTTGCAGATGGACCAGATCGAGTTGTCGGCGGCGAGCGAGTCGCGGATGAAGTCCACCTGGTCGGCCGCGTTGGCGGCGCAGGTCGACCGGAGCTCGCTCGTCCCGATGCAGGACTGGATGATGTGCAGCCCGCGGAAGTTGCACGTCGACTTGACGCCGAGCTCGCCGGTACAGTTCATCGACGGCACGGCCGCGTGGCGAGCCTGGATCTTGCTGGCGTAGCCGCTCGTGCCGCCCCAGGCCGCGGCGTCGTGGTTGCCGATGACCGCGAAGTAAGGATAGTTCGCGCCGAGGATGCTGTTGATCCGGTTGTCCCACGCGGTCGGGTTGTTCGCATAGTCGAAGTCACCGTTGTGGATGGTGGCCGCGGCGCCCTCGTTCTTGATCAGGTTGAGCACCGCGTCCGAGTTGCCGTTCGCGCCCTGGTCGCCGATGAAGGCGATCAGGAGATCCGGATCGGTCGGCGTGCCCGCGCCGCCGCCGGGCGGGCCATACGTGATCGTGAGCTTGGGCCGCTGCGCCACGGTGGCGTGCTCCGAGGACGCGAAATCGATGCCGTCGGTGTTCGACGCGCTCGCGATGAGGAGGCCGTTGTTGGAGGTCCCGTCGACCCACGCCTGGACGAGCGCCACGCCGGCCGCGTTCAGCGTGATCGTCCTGGCGCCGGCGCTGCCGGTGACGCTGCCCACGAGGCTCCCGCGATCGGTCGAGCCCATCGCGCCCGCGGTGGCCCACGCCGTCGTGGAGGTCGCGTTGTTCCAGGTGACCTGCGACTCGCTCCACGAGCGCTTCACCTCGTAGACGCTGTACGTGTTGGAGGACCCGTCCGTGACCTGGAGGGTGATCGACGCCGACTGGACGATGCTCCCCGCGGGGATGCCGGAGAGGGTCCATTTCAGCAGGCAAGATTTGTCCACGCCCGAGCCGTCGTCGCCGTCGGCCTCGCACGTGGTGGCTCCGCCGTAGTTCGTGGTGGCGGCGGCCTGCCGGAGGGTGGCGTCGGTCGAGCCGGCGTACGACGAGCTCGGGAGCGACCCCTGCTGGAAGGAGACCGTGGTCAGCGCCTGCCGCGTCTCCAGGACCTCCTCGATGTGCTCGTCATTGGCGCCGCAGGCATGGATGACCGCGAGCGCCGGCAGGGCGGCGCAGAGGGCGCCCTTCGAACGTCTCGACCAGCTCGTCTCTCGGTGTTCGTGTGTGCCAGCGTCCTCTCGCGTGCGCGAATTCTGCATGAGTCTGTCTACCCTTTCTCTTGATCTCGAACGTAGGTGTGAGCGAGGCACGGGCAGGTTAGTGGAAGTGCTATTTCCAATATTGATACAATTCCATGGAGATGGTGTTCCATTTTGCTACGAGCGCCCCGAACGCCCCGATGCCCACGCTCGTCGTCGCGCTGGTTCTCCGTTGCACCGCGCGATGCCTCACCGCACGTCGCACCGCTATGCACGTTGGAAGATCCATGCCGCTCCCTCCTCTCACGTGGCCATCGGGCGATCCTGGATGGCCCGTGTCGTTCGGCGGGCGGGAACGTAAAGGAGCGGGACGGGCCAGTGTGCAACAAGTCTGTGTCGGCGAGGGCGCGGCGCTGCGATCAGAGCTCCGGGATGCTGGGCCGATCGGCGGCCTTGCCCCTACCGCGGACCAGGGAGGCCTCCACGGTGTCGTCGCTCTCTCTCGGAACGAGCGAGAAGCGCTGACCGAACGGGGGCTCGAGCTGCGCGGCCGCCGGATCCGCCCGGCGGTTCCCGGGCGCTGACATCACCGTTCGAGACGCTCGAGCGCTGATCTGGAGCGCTCATCCCGGGTCGTCGCGTCCGCGGCGTCGCCGCGGTAGTACGTCCCGCGTACCCGATCCCAGAGCGGGGAGGCGACGTTGAAGTTCCACTGTCGCATCGACGACGGCCGGTGGTGCGCGCCGTGGTGGCGCCGGAGTCGTGCCACGACGCGGCTGCGGCCTATCCTGCCGTCGGGCGGGAGGGGGTACGAGAGATGGAGACACTCGTACAGCACCAGGTACGCCATGCACGTCGCCACGAAGAGCGACGCGAGGTTGCCTTGACGGGCCGCGCTGAAGGCGAGCGCGAGCGGGAGCGTCAGCGCGAAGACACCCGCGATGCCGTACGACGGGATCAGCACGAAGCCGAGCTCACGCGGTGTGCGGATCGCCATGTCGCGCTCGACGAACACCCGGTGGTGCACCGGCGTGTGCCGGTCGTAGAACGCCTCGATGAGATCCTATCACGGAGCGCGCCGGAGCTGGCGCGCCGATCGTCGCCCGTGTGAGGGACTCCAGCTTCGCGGCGAGTTGGCCCGTGGACTCGGATCCCGAAGCTTCTTCGTAGCCGTCGTGGAGAGCCGTGCCGTTCTCCCAGGACGTGACTTCGGCTATTCGGGGAAGCGAAACGTCTGGTGGGCCTCACCGCTCGGGCCGATCGTTGTCGTGCCATCGTGGTTAGGTCTTCACCGGCGCGCTTTTCGTACCGGCGCTGTCGTCGTCGCCCTGGTCGCTGACGAACACCCCGCATTCGTCGAGCGCCGTCTCCGTGGCGGGATCGCCGTCACAGAGAGACTTCGGTGGCGTGAAGCAGAGGCGTTCGTCGTAGCAGCTATCGTCGTAAGCGCACCCGGAGAGGGTGCTCGCGCTGGCCGTGGAGAGGATGCCTGCGGTGAGCAGCAGCCGTATTCGTCGCCGTTCGAGAAGAGGCATGTCCTTGGTCCTGATCACCACGCGCCGTACGCCACGAGACCGGCCTGTGCCGGCGTGACTGTCGGCACCAGCGCGAGTCGAGCTTTGGTCGGTTCAGACTGAAAAAAAGAGAGGTCCGTGAAGAACGAGGCCAGTGTCGCAGCGCCCACGACACCGCTCGTCACCACCATCGCCGTGCCGAGCCCGGCGAAGAGATCTCGCTCTCGTCGGAGACCCTTCAGCTCGGAGCACGCGGAGGGCCTCGACGCTTCCCGGCACACCCCTTGAGAGACTCCCGAGGCGTCGAGCTTCGCGTTCCGCTCGTCCAGATCTCCGTCAGCGGTCCTCGCGCGAACCATGAAGACCGCACCGAGCGAGCCTGTCGCCACGGTCAGCCCGATACCGGTGATGCGCAGGGGGCCAGGCCAGGATGCCGAGGGGCTGTGCGGCCGGCCCCGCACAGCGGGCGCAGAGCTCAGGGCCTGCGGTGCTTCCTTCGGTGAACCCGGCGCGGTCTCCTTGGCACTGCTCGCCGCCGACCGGGACAGCTGCATCGTGATCTCGTGCTCCGCGCCTGCCACGCCGAGGAACGAATGGAGCGCGTCCTCACGGCCCGGCGCGCGGGCCCGCACCATGTGTTTGCCCGGCTCGAAGAAGCGCGTGTAGGTCCGTGCAATCTCGCCGATGCGCTCGCCGTCGATGAACACCTCGGCGTCGGGCGGATCGACCCCGAGCACGAGCGTCGCGATGTGCTTCGCTGCCTCGCGCTGTCCTGCCTCGAATCGCCGCCGGAGCGCGTCCGGCAGCGCTTCGCGCTGTTCCAGGCTCCCGGAGAGGTGCTCGGCCGCATCGCGGTACCTGTGCAGCGCGACCTCGCAAAGGCCGAGCTCACCGGCGAGCTCCGCGCGTTCTCGCTCGGTGCTGGTCGCGGGGTCTGCGGCGTCGAAAGCCGCCTTGTAGGCGGCGTGCGCCTCGACCCACAGCCCGGCATTGCGCGCTCTCTGACCACGGCGAACATGGTCCTTCACCGAGGAGCTGCCGCTCGGTCTCGCCTTCGCTTGAATGTCGTCCGCGCTGGCCGAGCGCGTGAAGCCTGTCGCAGCCCCGAGCGCAAGAAAGATCGAGAGCGAATGCGCGATGCAACGCATCCAGTCACGCTAGTGATGCCGTTCGCTTGGTGTCAACCGACAGAAATCGCCAGATTTCGTCCGTTTTGATGAGAATTTTTAGTCGGATGATGGAATACGTTCGGCCGACTGCCATGGTCGACTGAATGTAATTAATAATGCCACATTGTCCTACGTTATCCTACCAAAATTGTTCGTCGGCTCATTTCTTTGAAGCCTTTCGACCCGCTCAAGTGTGCTGCTTACCGTGGACAAGCCAGCGACCGTCTCCCCCGGCTTCGAGCTCTTCCGGCGCCTCGTGCGGCGCCACGGCGTGCCGGCGCGAAACGCCGAGGATGTCGCCCAGGAAGCGCTGCTGCGGGGGCTGGAGGCCGACAAACGGCTCGACCCGGGGGGAGACCCGGCCCCGTACCGCGTCACGATCGCCGTCAACCAGGCGCGCAACCACGTACGTGACGCCCGCTGCCGCGGCGAGGTGCTGACGTCGTTCGATGAGTGCGAGATCCGAGACGAGTGCCCCACCCCGGAAGAGCTGCTCCGGAGACGCCAGCAGGAAGAGTTCACGCGGGAGCTGATAGACCAGCTCGAGCCCAAGTACCGGGATCTCGTGATCAAGCACGATCTCCAGGGCGTCCCGCTCGCCGAGATCGCCGCCGAGCAGGGACTCCCGCTGGCCACGGTGAAGACGCGACACTGGCGGGCGCACAAGGCGCTCCGGGTGCAGCGGGAGCGGTGGCAGGCGCAGGAGCGCTCGCAGGGAAGGGACGACAGCGCCTTCCTGTCGCTCGCGCTGGGTTTCCGCCGTCACACGTCCTGGGTGGCCTCGCTGCGCCATCTGGGCGTGAGGATCTTCGTTCAATGCGCGCTCGTCCTGCTGACCGGCGCGCTCGTCTCCTCCGTGCCGCCCTTGGCCGACCTGGAATCATGGCTCGAGGCGGCGGCGGTCCGCGTCCCTGTCACCCCACCCGCAGCGCAGGATGTTGTGGCGTCCCCTGCGCGAGACGGCGCGCACGACGCCGCGGCGCCCGCCGCGCCGATCGCGCACGAGATCTCGTCGATCAGGGATCAAGGAAGCGCACGCGCGCAGGCGGCGGCGAGCAGCACGCCCGCTCCCTCGACCAGGACCAACGGCCGGCCCGTGTCTCCGGCGAGGGCCGTTCGACCGCCCGTCAGCGAGCACGAGAGGAGCCTGATCAACCAGGCCCGGAGGGCTGTCGAGGCCGGCAACGCCATGGCCGACGTCGAGGCGCTCCAGCTGCTGAACGTCCACGCGCGGGAGTTCCCCGATGGGCTGCTCGCCGCCGAGCGCGAAGCGCTTCTCCGACAGCTGCGCTGAGCCCTCGGCAGTCCTCCGAGAGCAAGCAGGCGGTGACGCTGGTGATGTCTTCGGACAGCACAAGGCTACGATCCGCCTTGTTCCCGACAAGAACGGTGACGTCCAGGAAACGAAATGCGATGACTACGATGGAGGACGTGCTCAGTGCGATGTGGCTCATTTCGCCGCTCGGGCTCGCGATGATAGCCTGCGTCGCCATCGGCTTCGCGGTCACCGCGCGTGAGGCGCTGGGACGCGAGCGCGGGCTTCGCGAGGCGCGCGAGCACGCGCATGATGACGAAGAGGCAGGCCTCACCGATGCGAGGGATCAGGCTGCAGGGGAGCGGGACCGATACCGGCGCCTGCTGGACTGTCACGTCGATGCTGCGCTCGCAGAGCTGACAAACGTCCGCGCGCGCCCGATCCCCGGGCCAGGCAGGGTCCTCGAGTCGTTCTGCGCGACGGACCCTTCGTGGAGGAGAAAGCTGGCCGAGAGCACGGGGCTATCTCCCGAGCTCGCGGCCAGGAGCCCGGGGGCGAAGCTCCCGCCGCCACCGGTGCCGCGGCTTCGGTCGCCGCTCCCTGTCCGTGCCGGCACAGGGGCGGAGCTCGCAGGGCGCGCTGGGACATTGACGAGCTTCCCGCTACAGCGCGACGAAGGGGGGGCGAGCGCCGCCAACGCGTCTGATTGGGAGGAATCTGATTGGGAGGAAGCAGCGCGCTCTCCGCTGAACACGACACTTCCGGGAGTAGGGAGCCATGGGTGAGCGCCACCGTGCCTCGGATGTGGTGGACGTGGGCACGCGCCGCGAGGTGCGTGTCTAGAGCGACAAACGGGTTGAAACCCCGAAAAAAAGCAGGAATTTCACAGGGAGGCGAGGAGGCGGGGAGCGAGAGACGGCGAGAAGGAGAGATTCTTTTTTTCTTCCTCCCCGCCTCCTCGCCTCCCTGTGAAATCCTCCGGGTTTCAACATGATAGATGGGATGAGGCAGCCCAAGCGGCGCCTGGATCCACGATGCCGACCGCACCGACCCGTGCGTCTGCTCGACGCGTTCGCGCGGCGGGGCCTGCGAAGACAGCCCGCATCACCGTGGAGGTCGGCCCATCGGCAGCAGCAGAGCGTGCTGGAGTGCTCGGGGGGGTCAAGGGTTCGCGAGCGGAGCTCGCCGGCTCCGCCGCCCTTAACTCCCCCTGCGCGCTCCAGCCGGACAAAGCTGCGGGCGATGGGCGGACGGAGGCCTCCGGCGGGGGCTCCAAGCTCCGGAGAGCAGCGCGCAAGAAGGAGCCACTCGGAGCAGCAAGCAAGATGGCCGACCTCTCGCCTGCAGGGTTGCCTGCGGGCACCCCCACGCGTTCGAAGACGCAGTCGACGGGGGCCCAGGAGAGGTCAGCCATGCGAAGTGTAGCGCTGGATCTGGGGGTCAACGAGATTTCGTTCTGCGAGGTAGTGGGCGGGCAGGTGGCGCTGCGACGCACGGTCCGCTCGCTTGATTCGCTTCAAGATGTCCTCGGTCCGTCGTCCTCGCCGGCCCGGGTGGCGATCGAGGCGTGCCGGGAGGCCTGGGTGGCTCACGACAAGCTCCGCGACTGGGGCCACGACGTCCTGGTCGTCGACACCACGCGAGCACGTCAGGTCGGCGTTGGCCAGCACGGCCGCAAGAATGACCGCCTCGACGCCGAGGCGCTGGCGCGCGCCGTCGAGCGCGGGGGCATTCCGCTCGCTCACGTGCTTTCGCCTCACCGGCGGGCCATTCGCCACCAGCTGGCCGTCCGGCGCGCGCTGGTCGAGACGCGAGCCCAGTACGTCACCACCGTGCGCGGCATTCTGCGCGCCTGCGGACACAAGCTCGCGACATGTATGACCGAGGATTTTCTCGCGCGGCTGCGCGAGGCCTCTTTGCCAGCCGAGAGCCGTCAGCTGGTCGGGCCCTTGGTGATCACGCTGGAGGTGCTCAACCCCCAGATCGCGCTGGTCGATGCCGCGCTCGAGCAGCTGTGCGCCCACGAGCCGGTGATCGCGCGGTTGACCACGGCGCCCGGCGTGGGGCTGGTCGTCGCTGCCGCGTTCGTCTCGGTCGTGGACGAAGCCAAGCGCTTTCGCCACGCCCACCAGCTCGCCTCCTACCTGGGTCTGGTTCCCTTGGAGGACACCTCCGGCGGGCGCGACAAGCGGCGGCTGGGTTCGATCACCAAGCAAGGCAACGCGTACGTGCGCGTGCTGCTGACACAGGCCGCGCACACGATCCTGCGGCACAAGAACAAGAGCGGCGACGACCCACTGCGTCGATGGGCAGACGCCATTGCCGAACGCCGGGGTCGCCACATCGCCGTCGTGGCGCTGGCGCGGCGGCTGTCGGGGGTGCTGTGGGCCATGTGGCGCGACGGCACGCTCTACGACGCGCAGAGCGCAGCGGCTGCCTCGGCCAAGGGCCTGCGCCTGCAGGCGCAGTCGGTCGAGCAGCAGGCGCACGCCTTGCAGCGAGCCACGGTCAAGGCGCGCCGCCGGCAACGGTCCGTCGACAAGGGACTCAACGCCGCCACGGCAGCGGCTCCATCGAGGCCGAGCTCGACCTCAAGGAGGGCCTCGATGCACTGACTTCCCCCACACGGGGGACATGCGCCACGAGCGCGCCACGCCAGGAGCGTGAACGAGGGCTACGTGGATGAGCGCGGGAACACCGAGGGTGATCCGCCTCTGGGTGGAACACGCCGTTTGATAGATTGCGCCTCCACGATCCCGTTTCGGACCCCAGCCTGCATCCAGGTCACCAGGGCGACCGCCGGCCTGTGAATGCGGATCGTCGATTGAGCCACAGCTCGCTCCTGCGCACGCGACGCGGCGCTCCAGCCCAACCGTAACGACGCCCGCCAGGGCGAAGGGAGACGCCCATGCCGAAACGACCTGCACTGACGACATCGAGCGCTACCGCTGCCGAGCCGAAGCCGGCCAGCCGCGGAAAGAGAGCGCTAAAGCCCTTGACCTCGGGGCTGCCTCATCGTTGGTGTTCTAGCAGTTCGAAGGGCTGTGGGAGCGTTTGGTGCTAGGGGGGGATGCCCGGACGGCGCCCTTCCCCCTCTCCCCTTGGCGGCTTGGCGGTTTTTCTGCGATCCGGGGCAAATTCGGGCTTCCCGCTACAGCGTGACGAAAGGGGGGACGAGCTCCGGATGGCCACACGCCGCGCCCCGACGCTGCTCGCCATCCGAGGCATGGTGGTGAGCATGCCACCGCTCCGGGAGCCGAGCGGCTACGGCGGACGTCCTCCTTTGGCAGCGACCACCTGAACATAAGCTCCGTGATAACGATCGTTGACACCCATCCGTGCCGGGAGCGCGCACCGAAGTTCACGGGGAGTCACACGATCAAGCTGCCCTCGCAGCTCTTGTAGCTCCTTGACGCCAAGGAATCATCGATCCTTGGTCACCTCCCGCATGGCCCGCTGTACTGGCCGTGAAGTTGCATGGGAGCACGCGACCGCAGGCCGGCCTTTGGATGCCTGAGCCGGACCCGGCCACCCGCCGCTCAGCGCCCTCGTGGCGGAGCTATTCCCACGTTGCAGGAGTATCTTATGCAAATGTCCCGAAGGATCCCCCTCGCAGCTCGCGTCTTCTTACCCTCCCTGGCTGCGATTCTCGGCGCGGCGGCCTGCTCCGACGGCGAGCAGCCCGCGGCGCCCCTCGGTGGAACCGAGATCCCCGAGGCTTGTGGCACGCTCGACGCAGCCACCGCGGCTTCTGTCACCATCGGCAAGCTAGAGAAGGCGTTCCGAACCACGTTTCGGGCGCTGGGTCCTGTCGACGCGTCCGTCGTGCTGGCGCGGGTCCTCAGCCTTGGCGATGAGAAGGCGCTGACCCCTTCGGCCGACGGGTTGAAGTGGCTCGACGAGGACGTGCTGCCAATGCTGCGTGATCGGGTGTTCGTGAGTGGCAACGTGGAGTCGGAGGAGCGAGGCGAAGTCGTGTTCCTTCTACGCCCCGATGTGGTCTGTCAGGACTCCGCCGGGGATGCGGGGACGGGCGGCGGCGTCACGGATTCGAGCAGCCCCGGCGACGAGGAGAGATGCCGGGAGCAGTACACGAAGACGCCCCTGCGCGTGGTCGTCTCGCGGGTGGCCTGCGGGGCCGAGGACAACGTCCACCTGGCCCTGCTCGCCGGGACTGAGCGAAAAGAATACGTGAACCTGGATCTCATCGGTTCGAAGGTCGTGGTCCGGGCGGACGTTGGCGAATTGGCTGCGAACACGACGATTCGACGCGGGGAAGATGCCGAACCCGAACCGCTGTTCGATCAAGGCGCGACCGGTCATCTGGAGATGGTGGAAGAGCTGCTGTCCGAAAACAAGATCCACGCCACGCTTCGCGTCACCGAAGATATCGCCGTCGACAGCACGGTCGAGCAGGACGGCGGCGCCTCCGCCCGCGGGGGCGTGAGAATCCCTGCCACCACCGGAGACGCCATTGACATCACCGCCGACGGAACGATCCGGAAGATTGAATTCACGCTGGCGCTCGGCCGCATTCAGTGGATGATGCCCTTCTCGTCGTTCATCCATCTGTTCAATCGCGAGGCCGCGCCCCAGGCAAGCCCCGCCGAGATCGTGGAGTTGAGCGTCCCCGGGGTGCATGGCCGCTTCTCGTTCGACGGCCAAGGCGACGAGCTCCGAGGCGCCGACGTGGGGATTGGCGACGCGACCAGGTTCGCGCACGGCGCGCGCACGATCCTGTCCTGGGAAGTCAACCCGGCCGCAGAACACCGAGTGAACTTCACCGCGACGGGTCAGTCGGACGGCAGCGTGGCGGTCTCCGTGCCGGGAGGATTCGATCTGCGCATTCATTACGCGCTGGCGCCGGTAGCGGCATGGATCGAGGATCCATGGGCTTTTTCCTTGGACGACGACGTACGGCTGACGCTGTCGGGCTCCACCGCTCCCTCCGCCTTGCTGCGTCAAGGTCCCTCGGATGCTCTGAATCTGTTGCGTGAACAGCTGGGCTCGCTGCTCGAGGTCCAGAGCGGCACGTTCGAGGGCACGAGCCGAATCGCGCCGGACGAGTCCGTCAGCGTGCCTGCCGGCCAATGTCTCAACCGGCACATCACCGACGAAGGGACCCACGGGTTGCTCCAGCACCTCTCGAGCGGACCGTGTGAACCGCCGGCGGCGGAGTAGCGTGGTGATCTCGAGCTGGACGCCCTCGGGCTCCAGGCGGCTCGGTCACCCGGGGTGAGGAACGACGCGCGGAGGTCCTGGCAGGTCACCACCGGGCGGCCAGGCGGACCGCGCCGGGTCGCCGCCGCAAATGCGTCCTTTCGCGACGCAGTGCGCGTCGCTCTCCGGGCGCGGATCCCGGCGCTCACCGCCGGAGGGGAGGGCCTCGGTCACTCCAGATCAGGCCGCGCGCTGCCCATGCCGATGGCCCACGCCATCGTGTAACGCGCGTTGATCTCGCACCGCGGGTTCCAGCGCAGCGCGCCGCGCTCGTCCTCCCAGCGGAAGGCGTCGATCCCGAACGGCCCGAAATAGCCCGCGCCGGCGAGCGCCTGCCCCGCCTCGAGCGCGGCCTCGACGAGCCCCCGGCGCTCGCCGTCGCCGAGGTCGCCCCCGCCGGCAAGGGCGGCCCCGAGGTACGCCCCGTTCGCGTCGCAGCGCTGGACGCACGGGTCTCCGAGGCGTACCGCGCCGCCGCGGGCGACGTGCCCGTGCAGCGAGAAGTCGCCGCGGCGCTCGACCCAGGGCTCGACCTGCAGGCCGCTGTCCGGCGACGCGGGATCGAGCGACGCGACGGCCCAGGGCCGCGCGTCGGGCGGCAGCGCGCCGCGGGCGACCCGGCGCCGGCCGCGCCCGGCGAACCCGAACGGCCGCTTGAGCAGCCAGTGGCCCGTCGGCGTGGGCCCCGCGATCGCGGCCTCGAGCTCGGCCAGGGAGGCGACGTAGCGCGCCCCGGGCAGCGTCTGGCCGAGGTCCGCGCAGAACCTCCGGTGGTTGACGCGCCGGAGCACCTCGAGCGACGGCGCCTCCGCGAGGGCGACGCCGGCGCGGCCGAGGAGGCGGAGGGCGCGGGGCGTGGGGCACCACGCGCGGCCGACGAGCGGCGCTCCAGGCGGCGCCGGCGGCACGAGGGGCGAGGGGAGCTCGGGGCTGAGCACGACGTCGCCGGGGCGCAGCAGGGCCGAGACCCGGCCGGCCAGCTCGGGCGCCCGGCCGGCGACCGCGGCGCGCGGGGTGTACCCCGCGGGGCGCGCCAGCTCCTCGTCGGCGTCGAAGTTCAGGACCCAGGCGCTCGCTCGGTCCATGAGGCCAGCGCGTCGAGGAACGGCTCGGAGAGGCCGGAGCGGCTGCGGTCGCGGCGGTTCATCGGCTCGCCCCGCATGAGCAGCGGCGAGAGGGGCGGCGGGATGTGGCGCACCCACACGTCGAAATCGCTCGACCCGCGCGGCGCGACGTCCTCCGGCCCGCGCGGCGCGGCCTCACCCGCGGCGGCCGGATGGCCTGCGGCCGACGTGGAAGGCGCCGCCTGGCCAGCGCTCCCGCTCGCCTGCGTGAAGCGGCGGAACCAGCGGACCCCGAAGCGCACGTGCGGGATCTCCTCCGCGCCGACCCGCTCCGTGAGCGCGGCGCCCTCGACGTCGCCGATGGCGCGGAAGCGCTCGGCGAAGCGCGCCGTGTGGTCGAGGTTGCCCCCCTCGAGGCCCATGCCCATCACGGCCACGAACTGCGCGGGCGACGCGGCGGCGGGCACCCGCGTCCAGAACCAGTCGCGCACAGGGAAGTCGCCGAAGCGGTGGCCGATCGCGGCGAGGTACGCGGCGTAGAGCCGCATGTGGCGCGCCTCGTCGAGGGCGATCCGGACGAGGCCGCCGCGGAAGGCGCGCGGCGTCCCGGGGAAGGCGAGCAGCGCCCAGGCCATGAGCTCCGCCGCCTGGAGCTCGTGGTGCAGGAACGCGTGGAAGAGCTGCGCGCGACGCGCCGGGTTGCGCAGCGCCTCGGGCCCCGGGCTCTTCTGCGCGCGCTCCGAGATGCGCAGCGCGGCGGGCCGTCCAGGTCGCTCGAGGCGCCGCGGCGGGACCGGCGCAGCGCCCGACGCCGACAGCGTGGCATCCGACTCCCAGAGGGAGGGCACGGGCGGCGGAGAGAGCTTGTGCTCGAGGTCGACCGAGAGGACGTAATCCCAGGCCCAGCGCTCGACGGTGCCGGGCGGGGGCGCGTCGCTGGGTGGTGCGAGGGGAGACGGCATGGCGCGGGCGCGGCAGGAAAGGGCGGGCCGCTCTCGTACCACAGCGCCGGCGCGCCCGCGCGCGCCCTCGTGGCCAGCGCCGCCGGGCCCGTGCGGTCGCCATGTCACGATGACAAAGGTCCCGGCGCCTCACCGACATTTTGCCCGGAAATCCCCGGGAATAGATCAAGATGACGAGTTTTGCGCCGAGATGACCGCTCGAGAAGCGTGGCTTACGCCTTGCTCTGAGTCACGGCATGAAGGCGGAGCGGCGTTCCCAGGCGGTCGACAGGAAACGCGAGGAGCAGACGGTGCTCGTCATCGGGGGCAGCGGCGGCATGTCGAGCCGCTACCGCGATGTGGTCGAGAAGCACGGCTGGTCGCTGCGCCATTACGAGAACCGCGTGCCGCCGGGCGCGCGCCGCGGCGTGGGGAGGATCGCGCTCATCGTGATCATGGTGACGATGGTCTCGCACGCGCTGCGCGACCAGATGCAGAGCCTCGCGGCGGACGGCGCTCAGGTCGTGTACCTGCGCAGCGCTTCCGTGTCCGCGCTGCGGGCCGCCATCGAGCAGGCGGCCGCCTGACGGGACGCGCCGCGCCCGCGCGAGGAGGGGCCACATAGCGCTCAGCGCACGCCGACGAGGCGCTGCATCAGGCGCTGGAACTCGGGGACCGAGAGGTCGATGTGCTCGACGACGCGGCCGTAGAGCGTGGCCGTGGGCACGTTGCGGCCGTTGAACTCCTTCTCGAGCTCGGAGAGCTTCCACAGGATGATGCGTTCGGCGCGGGTCAGGCCGTCGCGCACGTCCGGGAGCTCGTCGAGCGGGGATCGCCTAGGGGGCATGGTCAGGCTCCGAGATCCGGCCTTCGTGGGCCGCGCTCACTGCACGACGCCGAGCACGCGCTGCTGGCGCGCGAGCTCCGCCGCGTTCTTGAGGGCCTCGAACAGCTCGCGCGACGCCGGCAGCCCCCGGATGACGAGCTCGGGATCGCTCGCGTCCTTCGTGAACACGCGGATCTCCGCGACGTCGAGCAGCCGCTGCATGAACGTCTGGCGGAGGTCGATGTCGAGGACCCGCCAGAGCTGCAGGGTCTCGATCCGGCGCGTGAGCAGGCCGGCCTCGTAGTCGATCGTGCGATCGGTGATCTTGTAGCGGAGGCTCTTGCGCTTCCAGTGCAGGATGCCGAGCCACACGAGGCCCACCAGCACGAGCGAGAGCACGCTCGCCGCCACGTAGGACCAGAACCACGCCTTCCAGCTCGGCGTCCCCTCGAACAGGACGCGCGCCGCGCCCGGCGCGGGGGCGAGCGCGCCGCCGGCGGGGGCGGCGGGGGCGAGCGCGCCGCCAGCGTGGGCGGCGAGGGCGAGCGGCGCGGCGGTGGCCGCGGCCACCGCCGCTCGCTCGTCGAGCATGCTGCCGCAGAATCGGCACTTGATCGCGGCGTCCTGGATCTGCTCCGCGCAGAAGGGGCAGGGCTTCACCCCGACGAGTGTAGTCCACATCCCGGGCGTGAGATCCACGGCAACCACCAAGCTTCGCGCCGCGTTCTCCTACATCCGAACGTTTACGTGGTCGTGAGCGTGGTCGTGGTCGTCCACGGTAGGCCGTGAACGACCACGACCACGTAAACGTTCACGTTGCCTCCCGGCCCCCCGCCGCGAGCGCCGCCTTCCCCGCGCGCCCCAGCCGCCGGATCGCCGCCTCCCGCCGCAGCGCCTCCCCCCTGTCGGCCGCCGCCTCGACGTGGACCAGCGCGAGCGGCCCCCGGCCGCGCGTGTACCGCGCCCCGCGCCCCGCCGCGTGCTGCGCGACGCGCGCCTCCACGTCGCGCGCGATCCCCGTGTAGAACGACCCGTCGCCGCAGCGCAGGATGTAGACGTGCCAGGCCGCGGTCACTCCTTCGGCCCCTCGTTGTAGCCGCGCGGCCGGTACTTCGGGTCCACGCCGCCGTGCGTCGCGCCGTTGTCGAGCGTGTCGATCGCGAGGTACGCGAGCCACGTCCCGGGGTGCTCCTCCGCGAGCCGCCGGAGCTCCGCGTCGTGCGCCGCGAGCCGCTGCTCGTCGTGCAGGCACTGCAGCGCGAGCGCGATCAGGCTCAGCTCGTTCGGGCCGAGCTCCATGCCGCGCTGGTAGTGCGGGAAGGCCTCGTCGGGGCGGTGCATCCGGCAGAGCGTGTCGCCCGTGTACACGTGCGCCATCGGCCACGTCGGGGCGAGCTCCATCGCGATCTTGCTCTCGGCGAGGCGGGCCTCGAGGTCGCCGCGGGCGCCCTTCATCACCGAGTAGTTGAGGTGCGCCTTGGCGCTGTTCGGGACCGCCTCCTTCGTCGCCGCCCAGAAATCGAGGTCGTTGCGGTAGTCCATCGCGTGCCGGTAGGCCTGCGCGCACTGGAAGCCGAAGAAGAGGACGAACAGCGCCGGCGTCACCCACGCCCTCCACGACCAGCGCGCGCGCGGCGTGAGGGGCGAGCCCGCGAGCGCCTCGTGGAGCCACGAGAAGGCGACGGCGAGGACGAGCGACGAGCCGATGGCCGGGAAGTACCAGAAGCGCTCGGCGCGCACCGTCGGCAGGACGACCGGGATGTTCGAGTGCGGGAAGTAGCTGACCACGACCCAGGTCAGCCCGATCGCCGCGACGCACATCCCCGCGTAGCCGCGGCGCAGCGGCACCCAGGCGCTCCGGTCCGCCGTCGCCGGGCAGGGCAGGGGGCGCGCGCCCTCGACCAGCAGCCCGAGCCCGAGGAGGAACGCGGGCAGGAACGGCAGCGGCCAGAGCACGAGCGGCAGCGCCCGGAGCAGCGGCACGCGCCCCGCCGGGCGGAGCACGTGCCAGTCGTACGCCGCGAGCGCCGCCGCCGCGATAGCGAGGAGCGCCCCCGCGAGGAGCAGCGGCCACCTCCGCGACGTCGCCTGGCCGCCGTCCACCAGGAAGGCGGCGCGCACCGAGCGCCGCTCGCGCCGCTCCAGGTGCTCGCGGCGGAGGGCCGCGATCCAGAGCGCGAGCGAGCCGAGCGGGGGCAGCACCATCATCGCGGCGCCGGCGACGCTGCCGAAGAAGACAAGCCTGTCCGGCACCGGCTCCTGCGGGTACGAGTAATCGCCGCTCAGCGTCCACGGGAACACGAGCTGGGTGAGGCCCCGCCAGTAGACGCGCAGCGCGCCGGCGACCCGGTGCGGCATGTCCGCGGCGCCGAGCGGGTTGTTGAGCGGATCGCGCGGCAGGGGCGCCTGGTGGAACCAGACGAGCGCCTCGTGGAGCGCGCGCTTCGCGAGCGGCGCGCCCTCGGGGAGCGGCGCGGCGAGCTCGGCCGGCATGGGCGCGGGGAACCAGCGCCGCCGGAGCTCGACGTAGAGCACGAACGCCGCGCCCGCGGCGAGCAGCGCGAGCAGCGCCCGGACGAGCCGCGCCGGCCGCGTGGGGTGGGTGAGCGGCGCGGCGATCAGCGCGGCGAACGGGACGAGCGGCACGCAGACGAGCGCGCTCTCCTTGGAGAAGAGGCCGAGGAGCACGGCCGCGAACACGCCGAACGGCATCGCCCACGCGGGCAGCGCGAGGGCGGCGAGGGCGGCGATCGCCCCCATGCCCCCGAGCACGTCGGCGATGCCCACGATGCCGCTCACCGCCTCGGTGAGCACCGCGCAGCCGACGAAGAGCAGCCCGGTGAGGTACGCGAGCCCGCGCCGCCGCGTGAGCCAGAACGTGACGCACGTGAGCAGCGCGCCGTTCACCGCGTGGAAGAGGACGTTGTAGAAGTGGTGGAAGAACGGCTGCTTCGTGACCGCCCAGATCGTGCGCCAGAGGAAGTTCGGCAGCGGGCGGTAGGAGCCGACGCTCCGGTCGGGCGGCAGCCCCCAGAAATCGCGGTGGATCGCGTCGAGGAAGCCGATCCCGCCCTTCGCGTTCACGTACGGGTTGGCGAGGAGCGCCTCCTGCTCGTCGAAGATGTAGTTCGTCGACGGTGCGCGCGTGAAGAGGATGACCGCGACCAGCGCGAGCGGCGCGATCGCGGACAGGAAGGTCGGGTCGAGCGCGAGGAAGTAGTCGCGCACGCGCCGCGCGGCGTTCCCGAGGAAGGACGGCGCGGCGGGCGGCCCTGCCGAAGGCGGCAGCCCGGAGGACGGCGGCGGCCCGGAGGACGGCGGCCCGTACGGCGTCGTCGTGTCGTCGTCGAGCGCGCTGGACATGGGGTCGCGCGCGGCGGCAGGGGACGGGGGCGGATAGGTCACGCCGCGCCCCTCTCAGCCCTTCACGTCCGGTGGAGCGCCCGGCGCGCCGTCCGGCTCGGGGATGGACCAGATGTCGCCCCAGAGCGG
Organism: Sorangium sp. KYC3313; assembly: GCF_052075895.1. NCBI lineage: Bacteria > Pseudomonadati > Myxococcota > Polyangiales > Polyangiaceae > Sorangium > Sorangium sp. KYC3313. The sequence continues at coordinate 11,404,275 of NZ_CP197255.1, read as the reverse complement.
CTGGCCGCCGTCGACGCCGTAGACCGCGCCCGTGATGAAGTCGTTCTGGTCGCTGGCGAGGAAGACGATGAGCCGCGAGACCTCCTCGGGCGCGGCGAGGCGCTTGAGCGGCGTGGCGCGCCGCGCGAGCTCGAGCAGCTCGTCGCCGTACTGCGACGTGCCGCTCGACCGGATGTTGCTGCCGGGCGCGACCGCGTTGACGCGAATGCCGAGCGCCGCCCACTCGACGGCGAGCGTGCGGGTCAGGTTCTCCACGCCGGCGCGCGCGGCGCCCGTGTGCGCCATGCCCGGGAAGCCGCGGCTCACCGACGCGGTGACGTTCACGATCCGGCCGCGGCGCGCCGGGAGCATCGCGCGCCTCGCGACCTCGCGCGTCATGAAGAAGGTGCCGTTCAGGTTGTTGCGGACGACCGCCTCCCAGCCCTTCGGCGTCATGTCGCTGGCCGGGCTCGGGAACTGGCCGCCGGCGTTGTTCACGAGGACGTCGACGCGGCCGAATTTCCCGAGGACCTGGCCCACGAAGGCGGCGATCTGCTCCGGTTCGCGGATATCACACGGCGCGGCGAGCACGTCGTCGCCGGGGACGCCGTCGCCCGCGAGCGTCCTCGCCGCGGCCTCGAGCTTGTCGGCCCGGCGGCCGCAGAGGGCGACCTTCGCGCCGAGGTAAGCGAGCTCACGCGTGCACGCGAGGCCGATGCCGCTGCCCCCGCCGGTGACGATCGCCACCTGCTGTCCGAAGAGTCCTGGGGCGAAGATCGAGCGCACCTGGGTCACGCCCCGCGTTTACAACGGCTCAGCGGGCGCCGCCACACGCTGGGCGCTCCGGGGGTACCCGGCGTCCCAGGCAGAAAGGCCCCGGTGTTCTGGGGCGCTTGCCCGCCCGGCTCCGGCGCCTGGCGCGGATTGCTCCACGGCTCGGCGAGCGCCCTGCGCGCCTGCCAGACGCCTCGTGACCAGCGCGCGGTCGGACCGCCGATCCCGCTGCGCGATGCCGGCGCTGCTGGCCGCGTCGTTCGCGTGCTTGGCCGCGGCGGCAACGCGATCACCTACGAGGCGGAGGACCTCTCGACCGGGGGGCGCGTCGCCGTCAAACAGCTCGTGATCTGGAAGCGCGCGGAGTGGAAGGCCCTCGATCTGTTCGAGCGCGAGGCGAGGGGCCTCTCGAACCTCACCCACCCCAGCATTCCTCGCTACATCGATTACCTCAAGCTCGACGGCGCGCAGGGGCGTCGTGAAGGCCGGCCGCCTGAGCTACGCCGTGAGCGGACCATCGGACGGCTGTGCATGGAGTGCCAATCTCTCGGCGGTGTGACCTGGCGTCGGGCCGAGAGGCCGCCGGGCCACGTCGCCCCGGTCAGTGATCGTCCGGGGGCAGGATTCCGCGCACGAGCTCCTGCGCGCTCGCCACCATCACCCGAGAGGCCGTCGTCGAGGTGCGCGAGGGAATCGTGATGGCTGCGAGGGCTTGGTTCTGGGTCGAGGCGCTGACCATCGGAGTCGTCGGACCAGTAGACGCGCTCCGCGTCGACCTCGACCACGGCTTCAGTGCGTGACGCGCCTCAATCAGCTCCGGCGAGCAGCCGCTCGATCTCGTGCATCGTCTCGACGTCATCGCCGACCATCGCCTTCATCGACTGGATCCTGCGGCACACGATCGCGGCGATCTTCTCTTCAACGGTACCGTCGGCATAGGCCCAGTAGACCTGCGCAAAACGTCCATCGCGGTGACAGCGGCCCTCGATCTGCGCCATCTGGATCGCCGACCACCGCAGATCGTGGATTACCTCCGAGCGCGGGACCTCGTTGTGCTCGCCCTGGTGGAGCGAGATCCCTTCTTCCACGGTGAAGAGCACGACGCGCGGCTCGCCGCGCTGGAAGCGGAGGCGCTCGGCCTCCTTCTCGCCGGCCGGCATCGCGCCGTGGATCAGCGCGCACGGGACGCGCTCGCGGGCCAGCGCGGCCTGCACGGCCTCGAGCGTCTCCATGAAGGCGACGGAGACCGCGACCTGATGCCCGTTGTCGAGCAGCTCATGCACGAGCTCCACGGTGCCCGCCACGCGGATGAGCGAGCTCTTCTGCCGCAGGCGCAGCGTCGCGGCGAGCGCCGACCTCGGGTTCGCGCCCTTCGGCACGAGCTCCATCTCCCGGCGGAACGCGGTCCACGCCTGCGCGTAGAGCTCGCGCGCGGAGGCGTCGAGCTCGATGGGGGTGAGGATGCGGTTGATCTCGGGCCAGCCGGCCACGTCTTCCGGGCGACGCCGCATCCCCACTGCGGGACGGCCGTCGAACAGGAGCGCGCGCACCTTCTCGCAGTCCGCCGGATCGCCGCGCCAGTCCCACCTGCCGAACGCGCCGCGTGTGACCCCGAGCCCCTGGCCTTCGCACCACTGCTCGAAGTCCTTGAGATCCGCGGAGCGGCTCCCGGTCGCGCTCGCCAGCAGCGGCGCGAGATACGATAGCTCCAGCGGGTTCTGCCCCGCGGTGGCCGAGAGCCACAGCACGAACCCCGAGCGTGCGTTGAGCTTCACCGCGAGCTTGGAGCGCGCCGCCGCCGGGTTCTTGCAGCGGTGGCTCTCGTCCCAGATCACCACGTCGAACTCCGCGGCGCTGCCGGCGCGCGCGAGGCCCTTCTTCGATCGGATCCTTCGCCGCGCCTCCGGGGTCACCTCGAAGAGCTTGCCAAGCCGATCATAATTGATGATCACGATCTCTTTGCCTGCGTCGCCCATCGCCTGAACCGTACGGCGCCAGTGCGCGACGACGGCGAGCGGGCAAACGATCAGCACCGTCGCGACGTCCGGCATCCGGAGGACCGCGGCCCAAGCGGTGATCGTCTTGCCGAGGCCGACGTCGTCGGCGAGGAGGAACCCGGCGCGCCTTTCGGCCTTCGCGGCGGCGATGGCCCGCACGCCGTCCAGCTGGTGCGGGCGGAGGACGATCGCCCCCGCGGGGGCGGCCGGCGCGGGCACTGGGTCGTCGTTGAGCTCGCGCTCGATGCGTCGCTCCCACGAGTACGGCGCGGCGCGGAACGGCGCGAGGGCCGGCGGGAGCGTCTCTGCGCGAGCGACGAACACGCCGTGCGCCGCGTCCCAGCGCGCGCCGCTCGCGGACGCGACCGCGCGCATCGCGAACGGGACGTCGAGCACATGGGCTCGCTCCGGCGCCGCACGCGGAGCAGCGACCGTTGGAGCGGCCGCGATGGGGGCTCTACGAGGGGCCGAGACCGTTCGCTTGGCGCGCATCGTCGTCATGACGGCCCTGATACCAGCGCGCCCGCGCGCTTGCGCAGGAATCGGCGCGAAGGCTCGGCAAGACCTCCTTCTCGTCGGGTTCGAGCACTTCGACGCCCCCGCTCAGGGCCACGAACTGGGCCGGAGGGCGATCGACACGCGCTTGGCAGGTCGATGGTACGGGCTCCCGGTGAGCTGCTCGTGGGGTGGCGCGACGCGGCCGTCCCCCCGCGGCGCGGCGTCGGGTCCGCGCGGCCAGCGCGGAGGCGAAGAAGGTGAGGATCAGGCGCGCACCCCGTCGCCGCGCCTCGCGTCGCAGGGCCGGAGCGGGAAGACGGCGAGCCGGGCGAAGGCGAGGACGAGGACGAGGGGTGATCGCCCCGGGCCGCAGCGCGCGCGTCGAGGGGGGCGCTTGGCTGCTCATCGCGAGGGGTCGAGGCTCCCCAGCCAGCGGGATGGTCCGGCCGGGCGCCGCGGCTGGACCCGGCGAACGGGCCTGGAGGAGCCCGCAGGAGGTGGCGCTCGCCGGAGCCCGTCGTCCCGCGGCGCGATCTCGACGCGCGTCTTCTGCGGGATCGCCGTTGGCAGCACGTAGCCGCCGCTGTAATCGGTGTGTTCGCCGATCAGGTTCACGCGCCCCGGCGCCTCGGCCAGGACCTTCGCCGGACGGCCGAAGACGACCTCGAAGCCATTCCCCTTCACCGTCATTGCCACGTACCCATGTCCACGGGGAACAGGAAACCCAGATGTTTCGGAGGCGTCAAGCTTCAATCCACGTCTGGGCAGCAGCAACGCCAGCGCGACGATCGCCGACAACCTCGTGAGCCATCAGCTGAGGGAGCGCGACGAGGCGAAGGCCACGCTCGCTGGCAACCTGGAGACGGCGCCCGCCGCCCGCCTCGCCGGCCCTCTGCGCGACATCCGAACACCTCTGGGGCGCGGCGCCGGCGCCTGCTGGGGTGCCTCGCCGGAGAGACTGGATAGGGCCTTCTTCGGGGCGTGGCACGCTCCTGCATGATCGGTGCGTCATGCATGGGGCCCCTTTTGCAAGCCAACCATGCGCGTTTTTTCGCGTTGGCATGTTGGTTGCTAAGCTCTGCTGGCATGAAAACATGGAGTCTGGTTGCGATGGGCTGTTGGTTGCTCGCTGGCTGTGGTGATCGGGGTTTCGACGACAACCGCGAGAAGTGGCGTGCCAACCGGCCGGAGGAGTATGTCATCTCGATCTGCGGTGCTGGCTTCGAGCCCCTCGGCTGCACGCTCACCGCGGTCTCCGGCGATACCGTCGTCGCCGCCGCTCGCAGCCAGAGCGACGCTCCGAGCAGCGGCGACTGGACGTTCATTGCAGAGCCCGAGCAAGCGGATCCCGTAGAAGCCCTGTTCAACGACGCGGAGGACGCGGGCGATCACTGCGAGCTCCGCGACGTTTACTTCGACGATCGCTTCGGCTACGTGACGTATTACTACAACGACTGCGGTGAAGAAGGGGGCGGCGTTCAAGTCAGGTGCTTCCAGCCCGACACGAGCGACGCGACGCGCTGTATGGAGTGCCAGCCCGGCACGAGCGACGCGACGCGCTGTGTGGAGTGAGCGCACGGCGAACGCCGCTCGATCGACCGAACGGCCGAGCGGCCGAGCAGCCCGGCCTGGCGCCGCGCGGGGGGCTCGGCTCGCAGCGCTAAACCCCGTAGAAGTCGTAGAACTCCTGCGCTGGAGCGCGGACGGCGAGCACCTGGAAGGGGAAGCACTCGATGTTCCTTGGCTCGATCACCAGGGCGACGAGCTTCATCCGCCCCTTGCAAGCTGGGCACTCGAGGACATCGATCGCAAATGTGCCGCGCAAGAGCTCGGCGCGGTTTGTCGACCGCTCGATAGCCGCCACGCTTGCGTTTCGGAGCGGCGTCATCGTGCGCCTTCGTAGGCTCTTCTGGCTTCGCAGGGCGCGGTCCGATGCGCTTGCGCGCCAACGTGGGCGACTCGCCGAGGCGAGCACGCCAGCGTACTTGACGGTGTGAAAGCGCGGCGGCGGGACGCTGGCCGCGAGGCGGCACAAGAGCGAGAGCGGATCCATGTCCACCGCGACAGTCCCGTCGGCGAAGGCGCGCTTGAGCGAGAGCCGCACCAGGCCGTCCTGCTGCGGCTCGACGAGCTCCTTTGCGATCGGGGGTCGCAGCACGTAACGCGGCAGCGCCTCCCTCGCCGCGGCATGGTGCGCACCGGCGCGCGTCGCTGCGTGCAAGGTGAAGCCATCGAGCGCAGCGCACAGCGGCTTGTCGTACGCGAGCGCGCTCGGACAATACGACGAGAGTCCGCGGAGCCATTGCGGGCCGGCGGGCGGCTCTCGTCCCGAGACGGCGGAGGCACAGAGCACGGCCTCGGGCTCGTCGTCCTCCTCGACGTCGTGCTCGATCTCGAGATGCCCGTGCCGCCGGAGGTAACGGAGCATCCGCCCGACGGCGTGCTCTAGGACCTGACCGACCTCGCCCGTTCGCAGGTGACCGAGTTCGTTCCACACGAGCTCGGTGCCGTCTTCGTGATAAGCCCCGTCGAGGAAGACCACGTGCAGATGCGGATTGAGCCGCATGTCGCCGGACGTGCGTTGCACGACGGTCACCGCGCCGCTCTTGACCGCGCCGCACGCGCCTCGGCGCGCGGCGCGCTCCTCGTAGAACCGCTCCACGCCCTCGACGAAGAGGCGGGTCAGCACGCCGAACAACGCCCCGTCCTGGGCGAGCCTGCGCCGCCACGGAAACGGAAACGTCAACACCCACGGACGGTGCGCCACCTCGGACAGGACGTCCTCGAACAGGTTCGCCGCCGTGGCACACATGCGTCGGCCCAGACACGACGGGCAGAAACCGCGTCGTTTCTCCCGGCACAGGCCTGCGGCTTGCCGGCATGACTTTCCGGATGCCTCCGGGGCGCTTCGGCACGCAACCGCAGCGCGCGGGCGATTCACGCAGCGCGTCTTCGACCTGTTCCGGCGTGCCGAGCTTCCGCTGGTTAGGTCGTCTCGCGGCTGTGCCCGCGCGCCACCCACGGCGTGTCGTCGACGACGGCGGAGCCTCGCCCGTGGCCGAGGTCGCCGTACCAGGTGCCCATGCGGGGCCCGAACTCGGCCACAAGGGCATCGGTGTCCGCCGCCGCGAGCTGCTCGACCGTGTCGATACCCAGCCCGGCGAGGCGCTTGGAGACCTTGGAGCCGACGCCCCACAGGTCGATCGTCGGTCGTGGGCCCATGACCTCGAACCAGGTGTCGGCGGTGAGGCGGTAGATGCCGGCGGGCTTCCCGAACCCTGTGGCGATCTTGGCGCGGATCTTGTTGTCGCCGATGCCGACCGAGCTGTGCAGCCGGGTGGCGCCGAGCACCACCTGCTGGATGCGGTGGGCCACGCCCTCCGGCTCCTCGGCGTCGGTGCCGAGGAACGCCTCGTCCCAGCCGAGCGCCTCCACCGGCATGCCGAGCCCACGCAGCGTCGCCATCACGCGCTCGGACGCGGCGGTGTACGCCTCGTGGTCGCCGCCGGATCGGGTTCGGGCGGCCGCCGGGGCTGGGCACCGACCTTTCCTTGTCCTGGGTGCTGCTCGCAGCCTGGGTCACGTCGCCTCCGGTCCCGTTGTGATGCCACGTGGCTTTCACCGTCGCCGGAGGGCCGACTACTCGCAACGGCGCCGAGCTCCCGGTTCGTCGAAAAGTGCGTGAGCCGTCGCGCCGGGCGGACCAGACTGACGACCATGACCTCGCGCGCTCGCACCTTCGGCGGCGCCGCGTCCGCGTACGAGCGGTTCCGGCTGGGCTACCCCGACGAGCTCGTCGACCTGGTGCTCGAGTACGCGGGCCGGCCCGTGCGCTCCGCTCTCGAGATCGGCGCCGGCACGGGCAAGGCCACGCGGGCTTTCGCAGCCCGCGGCATCGAGGTCACCGCCACGGACCCGGACGCGGCCATGCTCGCCGAGCTCCGCCGTCAGGTGCCCGCGAGCGTGACCGTCGTCCGGGGAGCCTTCGAGGACCTCCCGCTGACGCGGACCTACGACCTCGTGTTCGCGGCCGCCGCGCTGCACTGGACCGCGCCGTCGGGTCGCTGGGAGCGGGTGGCCGCTCTCCTGGGGCCGGACGCGGCGTTCGCCTCGTTCGGCGCGCCGCTGCGGCTGGCCGACCCCGGCCTCGCGGAGGCTGTCCGCGCCGCCCGCGCGCCGTTCCTCGACGACGACGAGGTGCCGTCGCCCGACGGCACACCGGAGGGCGCGGCGATGCAGTGGCCCGGCACGGAGCTGATCAGGTCGGACGCCTTCACGGACGTGCGCCAGGTCGTGGTCACCCGGCGCCCGACGGTCTCCGCCTCGGACTATGTCGGCCTTCTCGCGACGATCTCGGCCTACCTCGAGCTCCCCGCGTCCGTCCGGGAACTGGCCCTCGCTGCGGTGCGGGCCGTGCTCCCCGATCGCGTGACGCTCGACGCCGACCTCACGCTGCACCTGGCCCGTCGACGAAGGCGCGCTTGAGCGAGAGCCGCACCAGGCCGTCCTGCTGCGGCTCGACGCGCTCCTTTGCGATCGGGGGTCGCTCACCCCTCCGGTGCCACCGGCAGCCCGAGCAGCCGACCGATCGTCTCGTGAACGACCCGGGCCGCCACCTCGTCCCCGAGGGCGACGCCGGCGACTTCCACCTGAGCGAAGGGTCCCCCGCGCTGACGGCCGGTTGCCCGGGCGAGGACGGCGCCCGGCGCGTCCACGCGGGGGCCCACGCTCTTCGTCGCCGGCGCTCACTCGCCTGGGAAGAGCTCCTCGGCCGTCATGTACTTCGCCCCGAGCGCTTGCGCGAACTCCCGATCGCTTTCCATATCACCGACCATAACCAGGTGCTCGCGCGCGAGCTTATGGCGCTGGATCAGCGATATCCCGAGCCCCGGCAGGGGCTTGCGACAGAAGCAGCCGACCGGAAACGCCGGGTGCGGGCAGTACACGACCTCGGCCACGGGCAGGCCGAGGAGCTCGATCGTCCGCGAGAACGCGGCCAGGACAGCCTCTTCGGTCACCGATCCTTTCGAGATGCCGCTCTGGTTTGACACGAAGAAGAGCGTGTATCCGTCGTTGACCCAGCGCTCCAGGGCCGCGCGCCGACCGGGCAAAAGCTCGACGTCGTCGGGGCCGCGCGGGTAGATTTCGCCGCTCTTTGTCGTTCGCAGCGTGCCGTCTACGTCGAGGAGCAGGCCCTTGCCCGTGAAGAGCGGATCAACGCGCCGGGCAAACGGGATCTCCTCGACCACCGAGAAGCCCTCATCCACGTGCGGCGCCTCGAAATTCGCAGCCCACCGCGAGAGCGCCTGCGGCGGCGGCAGGTTGGGATCCTCTTTGCCGAGCGCTTTCATGTCCTCCGGCCCGAGCAGCTTGCCGTAGCGCTCGAGGACGCGGAGGACGACGTTCGCGTAGGCCTCGTTGATGGGCGTGGCCAGGTACCGGCACCGGACCGGCACGCGGTGCGCGTGCGCCACCCGGAGCACCGCATAGCGCGACGCGCGCGTGCCGTACGTATTGTCGAGGACCACCCGCGTTTGCCCCGAGGAGAGCAGCTCTCCGAGCTTCTTGACCACGCCGTCGAGCGTGCCGCCGAGCTCATCGCGGTTCAGACGCGCGTACCCTTTGGCCGTGTAGCGGGCGACCTCCGACGATTTGCCTGCCCCTTGAATTCCCATGACCACGACCACCTCGGGCGCATCGCCGGGGCCTTCTCCGGGCTCGAGCTTGCGCAGGCCGGCGGGGACCACGGGGGGCGCGACCGAGGCCAGCACATCGGCCGCGGGCGCAAAGCTGGTCTTCGAGAGGTCGGCCCGATCGCGCGCGCCAAAGGGGACCCGGAGCGCGCGCAAGCAGGACTCGACGCTCTCCCGCTTGGTCGCCCCGAACAGGGGGAGGACTGGGGGGCCGAGATCGAGCAGGACCGCGAGGGCCGCCTCCTGGGACGTGATGGTGTGCCGCGCGGCGATGGGCTTGATCGCGCGGTTCTTGAGGAGGCTATCGACCTTGGCGTGACCGCCGAGCGGCCGGTGGGCGAGGAACGGGATGCCCATTTGCTTGGCGAGCTCGAAGAGGCCTCGGGCTGCGCTGCCGCGATCGAGAACGCTCAGCTCCTCCTGGATGGCCCGCACCGGAAAGTGCCGCAGGGCCTGGTGGACCTCTGCGATGGATGTGTTGCTGAGGCCGAGGTGCTCGATGAGGCCCTCGTTCTGGAGCTCGGCGAGAGCGGCGAGGCTGTCTTCGAGGGGGGTCTTGGGGTCGGTCACGTGGAGGAGGAGCATGAAAATCCGCGAGACGCCGAGCGCCTTCAGGCTGCCCTCGATCGTGCGGCGCAGGTGGTCGCGGCTGCCGTTCGGGACCCATCGCCCTTTGGGTCGGGTGAGGCCCGCCTTGGTGATGACGCGCACGTCGTCGCGCGGGCCGGACCACGCGTCGAGCGCCTTGCGGACGAGGCGCTCTCCATAGTGGGCCTCGCGGTCGGTGAGGCAGTAAGAATCGGCGGTGTCGAGGAGGCGTATGCCTTGATCGAGGGCAACGTGGATGACGGCGGTCGCGTCCTCTTCCGAGGGGCGCCCCTCCGTGGCCAGCCGGAGCAGGCCGAGGCCGAGGGGAACGTCGAGGGGGCCTAGGACACCGTAGGGCGAGGGGGCGGGAGTCACGGAGGCGATGACGTAGCCAGGTCCGCGGCTCGATGCAAGCGCTGAAGCCGAACAACTGGGGCAGATCGTTGGCGTCCGCCGGAAACCAGTTGATCGTCAAGCTCGTCTCCAGCGCCCGCGCGTACTCCTCGGTGATGAAAATATTGTCCTGGAGCTCCTCCTCGGAGACACCGTACGAACAGCCCTTGAGGCTTCTCGCCTGTTCCTCGCGCTCCCCTGGGGGGCCAACACAGCTCATGGTCAGCGCGCACCCGAGCACCCCGACCTATTGTATCGTTCGATAAGCCATGCTGCGAGCCGAGCAAAATGGGTACCGGGAGGGCTTCCCTTCCTCAGCCCCGAGATGCGCGATATCGAAGGACGGCGGTCTGACATGGCTGTCAGGGCGCTCGAGACGGTCACGACGTCGCCCGGGCTGCGCCTCAGCGTGAGCACCGGCGCGCCGAGCTTCCAGGATGAACACCGGCGCGACGCGCAGGCTCACGCCGTTTCTGGCTCCGGCGCGCGGCGGTCTCGCCCGCTCCGCGGCACGCACCCGTCGATCGGGCCTGGTCCTACCGGGACCGGCTGGGTGATACTGACGGGGCTGAGGCCGACATGCCGACCCTCCACGCCTTCATCCCGACCGCATACTGGCTGAACATGCTTGCCGAACTGGCGACCGCTCACGAGGCGACCCTGGTCTTCCAGCGCTTCGATGCACCGGGGCGTCCCGCGGCGCTGACCGCCGTGGATCCGGCTGCGAGCCTCGCCGAGCTGTACGCCCAGGGAGGCTACGAGCTCGTCTACGTCGCCCTCTCGGGACCGCCACGGAGCGCGCAGGACTGGGGCTTCTTGGACCGTGAGGGGAGGGCTTGATCGAGCTGCAGGGCGGCCGCCAACGCGGTCGCGACCTGGAGCAGGTGGTGATCCGAACGTTGGCGAAGAGGACCAGGACCACGAAGCTGTTCAAGCAGCTCCAGGAGAAGATCCGGAAGGCTTGCCGCCAGGGCGTGCTGCTCAACGGTCGCCCGACTCCCCGGATCTTCTACGCGTCGGAGATCGAGCCGCTGGAGCTCGGGCTCTGGGTCGATCTCGACACACAAACCATCCGAGCGACCCTGGGAAGGTGAGCGAGCGGGCGGACGAACGACCCACGACATGACGGAGTCTTGTCCGTTGTCTCCCCGCCTCACCCCGCCCCTCTTCGAGCGATCGGAAAGCGCAATGCTTCGCTCAAAGGCGCCGCCGTCGCCGTCGCCGCTCGTCTCGCCCAATCACCGCAGCCTTCAGCGCGATGGACCGGAAAGGGCGCATCGCGCGAGCTTGCAGCGGCGCTGCCCAAGGCTTCGAGGCGCGCGGCGCTCCGCTAGGCCGTTAGGACGAGCTCTGCTCGGCGAGCCGGCGAGGCCTTGCCCGGCGGGCAGTCCTCCGCGGCTCGTCCGCGAGCGGCGATATCGCGCGGGTGAAGGCCACCACCACGCGGGTGTTGAGACGCGCGAACTTCCCGCTGCCCTGGACGAAGCGGTGCTCGAAAACCAGGGTTTCGCGGTTGGCTGCGAACCACGGCAGCTCTTGGCGCCTCCCCGCAGCTCGAACGTCCGCGCAACACTGTCGATGTAGGGAGGGACGGATCACCCGACAGGTTGATACCGGCTTGTTGACCCGACGCCCGACGAAGGTTAGCAAGGCGTTCGATGCGTTTCGCCGACGGTTCGCCGCTCGCTTTCATCCTGGCCGCAGTGATCGCCGCGGTCGCCCTGCTCGCCGTGGGGCTCTATCTCGCTCACTCGCGGCTGGGCGCCGGCAAGCCCAACATCGCCAGCGCGACGCTCCAAGGCGCGGGCCCCTTCACGCTGACCGTCGCGGCGCCGCCCGCGGGCCCGGTGGACCTCTTCATCCGCTACGCCGTGGCCTTCCCCTTCTTCAAGCCTTCGGGAGCGCCGACGAGCCGCACCTTCGGTCTGATCGTCGAGCTCGTCGCGGACGGTCAGGTCCTGACATTCGGCCACGGGGGGACGCACCCAGCGGGTCTCCTCGAGTTCGAGGGACTGGCCCACTACATGACCTCGTTCCGACCGGGAAACCCCGGCGAGCCCACGCGCTACACCGCCTCCGTGCTGGTGAAGTCTTTCTCGAGCTGTCCACGCACGCTTTCGGGCGTCGTGCGCACTGCCGAGGGCACCACGCTGGCGACCGCAACACTCACGCTGAGGTGAGCGCGGCCCTCAGGGCGCCATCAAGCTCTGGAGGAAGATCGCGAAACCGGGATTCGCGACGTCATCGTGAGCGCCGCCGGCGGCCGGAAGCGCCTGCAGAGCGCGAACGCCTACGCGGCTGCGGTCAGCTCGCGAGCAGCGCGACCGTTGCCGTGGCGAGGCCCTGCGAGAGCAAGGGTTGGCACGAGAGCCTGCTCTGGCTCGCCGTCGTGCTGCCAGCGCAGGTTCTCGCCTGCTCCGGTCCTGTGGCACCTCGGCCGCCATCTCCGACAGTGCCGGCCAAGGCCAAGACGGTTCGGTTTCCGCAGATCTCCGCACCTGTCCTATCCGGGCGCCTCGTCAATGCGGCTTGCTACGGTCGGCGCGACCTTTCTCTCCCCTCCGGTGCTGGCGCCAGGCCGAGCAGCCGACCGATCGCCTCGTGAACGATCCGCGCCGCCTCCTCATCCCCTCCTGCGCGCATCAGCTCATCCGCTGTCAGGCGCCCTTCGCATGGGCTCGCGGAGCACATCAACCCTGGAAGGGTCGACGGGAAGAACTCCGCGAAATCGAAGCGACCCTGGAAGAGGACGCGCGCGCCGCTTGACGATCCGCGCTCGGATCGAATGGCAAAAGGGGAGGGGATCACCGATGTCGATCGAGCTCAACCACACCATCGTCCCGGCGCATGACAAGGAGGCTGCCGCGCAGTTCTTCGCGCGCATGTTCGGACTCGCGGTGGACGCGCCGTTCGGGCCGTTCTCCCCCGTGCGCATCAACGGCGGGCTCACGCTCGACTTCGCGGACCGGGAGACGTTCGAGCCGCACCACTACGCGTTCTTCGTGGATGACGCGGAGTTCGACCGGATCTTCGAGCGCATCCAGAGCGCCGGCATCCCTTTCAGCGCCGATCCGCACGCGAAGGAGATGGGCCGGATCAACCACCGGAAGGGCGGCCGCGGCTTCTACTTCCGCGACCTCGACGGGCACATCCTCGAGGTGCTGACGCGCGCGTGAGCTCGGCTTTGCGCTGCCGTTCAGTCGCGCGGCCGCAACGTCTTCATGAGGCCGTCGATCATCGGCTGGAGGCCGAACTCGAACACGCGATCGAGGTTGAAATCGTACCCGCCCGAGAGCTCGTTCAGCAGCCTGGCAAAGCTCGGATACGGCCCCGACGTCGCGATCGCCAGGAACGCGGCCCCCTGCGCCTCGTTCCACTGCGCCTCGGTCATCCCCGTGGTGGCCTCGGCCTCGCGCTCCGACTCGAGGTTCACGGCGACGCCGCGAACGTAGCTGTAGAGCGTCATGTGCGCCTCGAGCCGGGTCGCCGCGTCGATCCCGGGGGCTTCCATGGCACGCAGGATCCACTCGGCGTGCGCGATCACGTTACGCAGCGCGACCGGCCGCGCGAGCGGCAGCACGTGCGCGAGCCATCCGTGCCGCCGGTACAGCGCCCACTGCGCGCGGGCCGCGCGGATCAGGGCCTCGCGTAGATCGCAAGGAGGCGACCTCGGCAGCGGGTGCTCGCCGAACACCGCGTCGATCATGAGGAGCACGAGCGCGTCTTTCCCCTCCACGTACCGGTAGAGCGACATCGTCGGCACGCCGAGCTTCGCGGCGACACCGCGCATGGAGAGGGCGTCGAGCCCCTCGTCGTCGGCGAGCCGGATGGCGGCCTGCACGATCCGCTCGCGCGTCAAGGCGCCGCCTCGCTCTGACGGCTCACGTGCCGCGCGATCGCCCTCGGCCACCACGTGGCCCGAGCGCGGGACCGATCGGATGAGCCCCTCGTGGCGCAGGGTCGACAGCGCCTTGGTGGCGGTGGCGAGCGCGACGCCGAAGGAGCGGACGATCTGGCGCGTCGAAGGGACGCGATCGCCCGCACGGAGGCGCCCGGACGCGATGCGCGCGCGCAGGTCGCTCGCGATCTGCAGGTAGGGCGGTCCGTCGGCCGACTTGCGGCGGTTCGTCGACGTGCCGCGCTTCACCGGAGGCATGGTGACTGTACTAGCACAGATGGTCGGTTGAAAGCGCGCGCGACGCTGCCTCGGCGCGGCGCGTGACCGCAGCTGTTCTAGGCTAGAATGTTCGGCCATGGCGCCGTTCGCGGGGTGCCGGGCGCCGCCGCCGCCGCCAGGCTCGTGCGTACGTCGTACGCGATCGGTTGCGTACGGCGTACGCAACCTTCCCCCCGAGGTCCCCATGTCGAACGGCACCGTCCTCGTCTCCGGCGCAGGCATCGCAGGCCCCGCGCTCGCCTACTGGCTCGCGCGTCGCGGGTTCACCCCCACCGTGGTCGAGCGCGCCCCCGCCCTGCGGGCAGGAGGCAACGCCGTGGACTTCCGCGGGCCGACGCACCTGCGCGTCCTCGGCGAGATGGGGGTGCTCGACGCGATTCGACAGCATCAGACCCACATGCGGGATCTCGCGATGGTGGACGAGGCCGGCCGGCGCCTCGTCACGCTCCCCGCGGCGTTCGCGAGCGGCGACGTGGAGATCGAGCGCGGCGATCTCAGCCGCATCCTCCACGAGGCCGCGAAGGACGCGGCCGAGTTCGTGTTCGGCGACAGCATCGCCTCGCTCACCGACACGCCCGACGGCGTCGACGTCACGTTCGAGCGCGGCCGGCCGAGGCGCTTCGACCTGGTCGTGGGCGCCGACGGGCTCCACTCCCGCGTGCGCGCGCTCGCGTTCGGCGACGAGTCGAGGTTCCTGCGCTTCCACGGCCATTACGTGGCGACGTTCGCCGCGCCGAACCACCTCGGCCTCGATCACCAGGGCCTGCTCTTCAGCGAGCCGGGGCGGGCCGCCAGCGTCGCGAGCGCCCGCCGCCCCGAGGAGGCGACGGCGCTCCTGATGTTCGCCTCCAGGCCGCTCGACCACGATCCGCGCGACGTCGCGCAGCACAAGGCGATCCTCGCCGAGCGGTTTGCGGGGATGGGGTGGGAGGTGCCGCGTCTGATCGAGGCGATGAGGCAGAGTCCGAGCCTGTATTTCGACGCCGTGGGGCGGATCGACATGGATCGCACTTCGCGCGGTCGCGTCGTGCTCCTGGGCGATGCCGGCTACGGCGGCACCATCGGCGGACAGGGGACCGGCCTCGCCGTGGTCTGCGCGTATGTGCTCGCGGGCGAGCTCGCCGTGGCGAAGGGAGACCATCGCGCCGCGTTCCAGCGCTACGAAGCGCGGATCCGCCGATATGCCCGGCGCTGCCAGCAGGGGGCGAAGCGCGTCGGCTCGTTCTTCGCACCACCGACCCGCGCGCAGCTCGCGCTGCGCAACACGATGTACCGGGCGCTCACCTCGCGTCCGCTCTCCCGCTGGTTCGAGAAGATGGTCACGAGCGCCGCCAGCGACCTCGTGCTCCCCGAGTACCCGGCGTGACCTCCTCGCAGTGTCTCGATCGCGTGGGCTCGTTTCCGCGACGCAATCCAGCGGTGTTTGCGAGCAGCGAGTCGAGCACCTGCTGCGCGCGCTCACGCGCGACCGGCACGTGGACACCGCGACCGTGCGCGGCGAGGCCGTCGCCCACCCGGACGCGGGTGAGCTGACCTGTCGCTCCCAGCGGCGAACCGTCAGCGCATTACCGACGAGGATCACTTCGCACAAGCATGATCACCCATCTTGTAGTCCTTGACCGCCGCGGTCGACCAGAGCTCGGGGCCAGGTCGCCGCGCCTAGCGCGGGACCTCGGGGATGAACTCGGCGCCCAGGCGGAAGATCAAGAAGTCCTTGGTGACGTTGCCGCCGCTACCGGCGGGCCAAAGGAAGGGGCTGCCGGCGCTGCGGTCCGGATCCCACTCGTACCACATCCACCGAGCCTCCTCGTCGATCTCGCAGACGATGGAGAACTCATTGCCCGGCTCCGGGACCGAGCGCTCCGTGTCGTTCGTCTCTCCGAACGCCACATGGCCGTGCGCAGACGCCTCGGTGGTCACCCAGCCGGCGCTGGTCGTCTGCGGGTCGAGATCACCGCTGTTGCAGCGCGCGATATACTGGTTGATGGTCTCCAGCGTCGGCCCGTTCGACCCGAGGTCGTAGTCCTCGCCCGTCGCGCAGACCTCCCACGCGCCGTCGCCGGTGAAGACGGGAGCGGCCCCCTCGCGGAAGAACTGGCCGATCACGCCCTGTGTCGTGGACTTGTCGGCGTACGTGATGATGTAGAGATAATGCCCGGCGTTCGCGGACGCCGCCGGCACGGTGTACGACTCCGGCCCGTTGCCGATGGGACAGGAGAAGATCTTCCCGGCGAGGGTGTTCTCGATGCCCCCGAAATAGTTCAGGAGCCCGTCGCCGGTCCCGTAGCCGAAGCCGTACGCATTGTCGGCCGTGATGATCACGCTCACCGCGGTCGAGAGCCCGGTCCCTCCGCCGACGCCGGCGATCTCACCGAGACCGTTCTCGTCATCCCCGCCCGCGCCCCCGTTACCGCCACCGGCGCCGACGCCGGCGCCGGAATCGCCAGGATCGGTGCCGGCGTCCGAACACCCGGATGCATGAAGCGCGACAGCAAGAGCCCAGGCTGAAACAAGACGTAAATTCATTCCACCAGGATCGGCGAAGTCGCGCCCTGCGTAAAGGCCTCTCGGAGAGCACGAGCGCGCCGTCCGGGCGTCGCGGGCCATCTGGCACGATTCCGACGCTGCCCTCGCCGGGGTGCGGCCCGCCTCCCAGAAGGAAAAGAAGGTCTTGCTGGCGGCTTGATCCGCCTCAGGCCTTGTTCCCCGCTCGCCGCTCGAACCGCAGCCTGAGCACCTCGTCCTCGAGCTCGTTCGCGATCGCCATCGCCCGCCGCCTCGCCTCCGCGCCCTCGTCGCCGCCCACGATCCGCGCCAGCATGTTCAGCGCCATCGCGCGCATCCGCATGTGTCCGCCGTCCCCCGCGTGCCGGCACGCCTCGCGCGCGAGCGCGGCGCCTTCCTCGGGGAAACCCTGCTTCCACCGCGCATACGCCAGTCCGTTCGCCCGCCGCGACCGCGCGAAGGCCGGACCGTCCTCCGGGATGCGGCGGTAAAGCGCCTCCGCGGCCGCCGGGTCCGGCTGCTTGCCGCCCCAGGAGCGGTTCCGCTCGAAGGCGCGTTGATCGATCCACCGGGCGAACAGGCAGGCTCGGTCGCAGGCGGGCATCGGCAGCTCGACGAGCGGCTCGATCTCGTCGAGCAAGCCAGGCACGCGCGCGACGTCATCACGGCTCGCCACGAAGGCCTCTGTGAGCAGGGCCTCCGCCCGCGCCTCGGGCGGGGCCTTTCCGAGCAGCGGCCGGATGCGGGCGAGGTGCGTCTTTCCGGCCTCGCGGTCGTCGCCGCGCAGCGCGCAGGTGGCGTGGGCGAGGGCGAGGAAGACGTGGGAGGTCGGATCCTCGTTTACCGGCGGTCGATCCCAGAGGCGCAGGAGGTCCTGGGCGAGGGGCAGGGGCAGGTCGGTGAACCGCGAGTGATAGGCGCCCATCCAGCGGGCGCGCTCGGCGAGCGCGTCCGGCAAGCCGAAGGCCGCGAGCGCGCGCGCCCCCCACGTCCCGCCGTCCCGCTGGCCGCGCGTCCGCAGCCGGCGCAGGGCGCGCTCGATCGAGGACACGTCGTCCTCGTAGCCGCGCAGGGAGGAGAGCCGCTCGGCGACCGCGGTCAAGGAGCCGTGCTGCGCGACGAGCCAGGCGACGTAGTCCTCCCAGGAAAAGCCCGCGGGAGCGGCCTGTCCGGTTTCGTGTCCGGGCATTTTCTTCGCGCGGATCCTATCAAGGTCCAGCAGAGAGGAGGACGGACATGCGAAAGGAACCTGCGTTTTTCCTGGTGATCGATCTGGAAGCGACGTGCGACGAGGAGGGCCGCATCCCCGAGCGCATCATGGAGATCATCGAGATCGGCGCGGTCCTCGTGGACGGCGCGACGCTCGAGCCCGTGAGCGAGCTCGCCACCTTCGTGCGCCCGGTCATCCGGCCGAAGCTCACGGCGTTCTGCACGAAGCTCACCACGATCACGCAAGCAGACGTCGACGCCGCGCCCACGTTCCCCGAAGCCATCGCGGAACTCGGGCGCTTCGTCGGCCGGCGGGAGGCGCTCTTCTGCTCGTGGGGCGATTACGACCGCAAGCAGTTCGAGATCGACGCGGCCCGCTGGGGCGCGCCCTTGCCGCTGCAGGGGCACATGAACATCAAGAAGCGCTTCTCCGCGGCGCTCGGGGTGACCCAGCGCTACGGCATGGCGAGCGCGCTCGAGCGGCTCGGGCTGCCGCTCCACGGGACACATCACCGCGGGATCGACGACGCGCGCAACATCGCGCGTATCCTGCCTTACGCGATTGGCCGCGTGCCGATCCCCAAGGCAGGGCCCGCGGGGTGAGCGCCTCGCTGGGCTTCGCTCCGGACCCGACGCGGGGCTGTCCACCCCTGGACCCGGACCCGCCAGGGGCTGAGCCGGGGTTGCTGGTCGAGCGGGACCCGCACACGGGAGGGGACGTGGTGCGCGAGGCCGGAGGACCGCCCGCGCGCGGGCTGACTCAACCCTCGCGCGCCATGCGGATCGCCTCCGCGATGCCGGCGGCGGTGAGCTCGGGGTCCTTCAGGAGCGTCGCCGCCCAGGTCGCGAGCTCGCCGGTCGTCCTGAAGACGTTCGGCGCCCGCCCCGTGTGCAGCATCATCATGATGGAGCGGACCGAGGCGGCGATGAACCCCTCCGACTCGACGAGCGTGGCCGTGCCCCTGAGGTTCCGGGAAGGGGAGCTCGCCGCCCGCCGCATCGCGGCCCGGCTCGCCTCGTCCGGCGGTAGGGTGTTCTCAAGGGGGAGGACGACGACGAAGACCGCGCCGCCCGGCTGGCCCGCCGACCAGCGAGCGAAGAGGTCCCGCGAGCGATCGATCCCGACCGCGGTGGCCTCGCCGCGCCAGACCAGCAGCATGAGCCGCCGCCACACCGCCACCACGTACTCGTCCGTGCGCTCGAGTAGCTCGGCCGTCATCGGAGGAGGACGGGCCGTTATCATCGTGGTGCATTGTCGTTCCGTAGGGGGGATGGTCGTCAAGCCCATGGCGATGATTCGGCGCTCGCCGGACCCGGCGGACGCGGCTACGCCAGGAGCCCGTCCCTCTCCATCCGCTCGATAACCGCCCGGGCGTCGCGCCGCTCGGCCGCGACCAGCGCTCGCGGCCGCGGTCCCGCTCGGCGCCTCGAGCAGCGGGAAGCGGGAAGCGCGTGGCCGGCTCACCCTCCGGGGTCGGGCGCCTCGGTGAGCCGGCTTTGGTGTGCGGCATACCAGCTGCGCGATCCGCCTCCGCGGCGGGCTCCGGCGGCGGTGGACGCGGTGGACGCGGTGGACGCGGTGGACGCGGTGGACGATGAACGTGTGTGATGAACGGTGTGTGACCCGCTGCGCCCGGCACCCAGCGCCCACCCGCACGCGAGGCCAAGCGCCGCACAAAGAGCTCGTGCCGTAAAAAAAGGATCTAGACAGGCGAAGCGAAGACTCGTTATCTTGAAAAATGGTCCCGTGCGCATTCTGCATCAAATCTCGTCAGACACTCCCGCGTACCTGATCCGATCCTGTTCGTCCCTCGGGCCCTGCGAAGGGTCGGAGAGGGCCGCTGAGCGTCGTGGCGCGCCGCCGCGCGGCACCCCGCGGGCCGCGAGCTGCGCGCTGGCCATCGATGTCGATGAGACATCGATGCGACCGACCGCGCTCGTCTCTGCGTTCCTCCCCACAGATCACGAGACGACGCGAGACGACGCGAGCAGCCCAAAAGCGTCACCGCACGACCCAAAATTGTCACTGCGCAACTCGATGTATTTTTCTGATCTGTCTTCAGAAAGATCTGGACACCTTCGTAGTCGAGTTGCTATCTTGAACACTGTCACCTTGCGCATCCGCCCTCTGATCGAAGCCAGAGCACCCGCGTACTTGATCCGATCCTGATCAGCCCGCGGGGGCTCATTCCGACCGGAGCCCGCGAAACCGACCTCGCCTGACCCGTGTGTCATGGTGCCTGCTATCCGGATGACGCTCCAGCAATGGTTCACCCGTGAGGACCTCGAGGAGCTACCAATGAAGCAGATCGCAATCGCATCTTCTGCCGCGCTCGCCACGCTGTTCATCGCCGCAACCAGCCTCGCCAACACGACCGCTCCGTCTCCCACGTGCACCGTGATCAAGCGGGGTGTCCTGGGCGACATCTACAACGCCGAGATCTGGAGCCTCGCCCCGAGCTACCACGTCCCGTCCCCGTTCGAGGTCAACACCGGGTACTCCAGCTCGGTCGGAGAGAAGCGCGCCCTGTTCCGCTTCGATCTCAGCCCCATCCCCGCCGGCTCTCTCGTCACGTCGGCCACGTTCTACGCCCTGACGTACACGAGCACCGCGAAGACCGTGTACGTCCACCAGGTGCTCGCCCCCTGGAGCGAGGAGCTCGTCACGTGGAACAACTTCGGCGGCATGGACCCCGCCGCGTTCACCTCGTTCGTGCCCAACGTCACCGGGTGGAGCTCGGTCGATCTCACCGGGATCGTGCAGGACTGGGTGAGCGGGACGGCGCCGAGCCACGGGATCCTCCTCGAGGAGGGCGCCAGCGGGAAGACGTCGTACAAGGGCAGCGCCCACACCGACATGGGTTATCGCCCTCTCCTCGAGGTCTGTTACACGGCGCCGAAGGGCTCGATCGGCGACAAGGTGTGGTTCGACGCGAACGCGGACGGCATCGAGGACGCCTCCGAGCTCGGCATCTCCGGCGTCGTCGTCGACCTCTTCGGCGACGCGAACTGCGACGGCGTCGCCGACGGCGCCCTGCTCCAGACGGCCGTGACCGGCGCGAACGGCGTCTACCGCTTCACCGAGCTCGACGCGGGCTGTTACGTCGTCGACGTCGACGACGCGACGCTCCCGCTCGGCCATATCCTGACCAGCGACGACGAGCCGCTCGGCGTGTCCCTCGACGCGGGTGAGAACGTGGCCAACGCCGACTTCGGCTACGTGACGTACTCGTCGATCGGCGACACCGTGTGGCTCGACAGCGACGCCGACGGGCTCTACGAGCCGGAGACCGGCGAGCTCGGCGTCAACGGCGTCCGTGTCGAGCTGTTCCAGGGGGCCCAGCTGATCGACTTCACCGTCACCGGCACGAGCCCCTACACCGGCCAGCCCGGCTTCTACCTCTTCGACACGCTCCCGGCGGGCACCTACTCGGTGGTCATCACGCCCGACAACTTCATGGCAAGCGGTCCGCTCGCCGGACAGGAGCCGACGGCCGACCCCGACGGCGGGCTCGACAACGTGGGCGTTGTGTCGCTCGGCTGGGCACAAGACCTGCTCGACGCGGACTTCGGCTACCAGCTCTCCTGCGGCAACGGCGTCTGCGGCGGCGACGAGAGCTGTTCCACCTGCGCCGTCGACTGCGGTGTCTGCCCGCCCCAGTGCGGCAACGGCACCTGCGAGGCCGGCGAGGACTGCGGGAGCTGCAGCGCCGACTGCGACGTCTGCCCGCCCGCCTGCGGCGATGGCACCTGCAACGGCAGCGAGAGCTGCAGCACCTGCGCGGACGACTGCGGCGCCTGTCCGCCGGTCTGCGGCAACGGCACCTGCGAGGCCGGCGAGGACTGCGGCACCTGCTCGGACGACTGCGGCGCCTGCCCCGCGGTCTGCGGCAACAACGTCTGCGAGAACGGCGAGGACTGCTCGACCTGCACCGGCGACTGCGGCGCTTGCCCCGCGGTCCCCGGCAACGGCGTCTGCGAGGCCGGCGAGAACTGCTTCGAGGTCCCGAGCGACTGCGGTATCTGCCCGCCGGTCTGCGGCAGCGGCGTCTGCGAGGCCGGTGAGACCTGCTCGAGCTGCGCGGCCGATTGCGGCGAGTGCCCGCCGGTCTGCGGCGATGGCGTCTGCAAGGCCGGCTCCGAGGACTGCTCGAGCTGCGCGGCCGACTGCGGCGTCTGCCAGTCCGCCTCTCCCGGCACCGGCTCCCCCGGCTACTGGAAGAACCACGAGAGCGCCTGGAAGGTCTCGCAGCTGACCATCGGCGGCAAGACGTACACGAAGTCCCAGCTCCTCGACATCATCAGCCGTCCGACCAAGGGTGACGTCACGTACATCATCGCGAAGCACCTCATCGTCGCCAAGCTCAACGTCGGTATCGGCAACCAGTCGAGCTGCATCGAGGACACCATCGCCGCGGCCGACGCCTGGCTCAAGAAGAACGCGCTCGGCAGCAACGTGAAGGAGGGCGGCAAGAACTCGCCCTGGGCTGCCGGCGAGCCGCTCGCCACGAAGCTCGACGACTACAACAACGGCCGCCTCTGCGCGCCGCACCGTGACTGACCGGCGCTCCGCCGATACCCGGTGATCGGCCGGCACGACGAGACCTCCCCACGGCCAGCGCCCGCCCCGAGCGAACCACCTCGAGCGCGACCTGCGCTGGCCCTTCCCCCTCCTCAGCCGCTTCCCCTCCTCGCCGCTCCCCCCCCGAGCTCCTCCTTACCGAACGTCCTGGTCCGCGAGTGGCAGCCTCATCGCGCGATCGCTCCGCAACCAGCCCGTGTTCGTCGACCACGGCAGCCCAGGCGCGGGCGTCGACCACCTCTACTGCGGGAAGTCGGCCGGGGAAGCAAACCGCAATGCAGGGGGCGTGTCAGGTCGCGCCGGCGCTCGCGCCGCTCGATCGGTCGATCGGGCGACCGGTGGATGGCCCGAGCCCGGCGCCGGTGGCGCGACGCCGAGCTCCCTCGCCTCGCGGCAGGCAGCTCACGCCGTCGTCCCTTCGAGCTCGCCGAGGATGAAGGTCGCCGCGACCGCCGGCTCGAAGAGCTCGGCGCGCACGGCGCGGTACTGCATGTCGGCGAAGAACCGCTCCCGCGCCGCGCGGTCGGGGAACACCAGGGTGAAGACGCGGTTGATCCGCTCATCCCCCTTCAGCACGCGCGCCACGACGAAATCATGGCCGAACGCGCCGCCATGGGACAACAGGATCGGCATCATCCCGGCGCGGTAGCGGGCATAGGACGCCTCGTCCGTCACCTGGAGCCCCACCAGGAGCACGTGCTGCCGGCCCTCAGCGCCCATGGGAATAGCCTCCGTCCACGTCGAGCGTCGTGCCGGTCACGAAGCCGGCCCTCGCCAGGAACAGCGCCGCTTCCGTCGTGTCCCGCACCTCGCCGACGCGCTGCAGCGGGTGGATCGACGCCAGCGAATCCGCGCCTTCGCCGATGAGCGGCGTGCGGATGATGCCGGGCGCCAGCGTGTTCACGCGGATGTTGTGGGCGGCGAGCTCGGCGGCCAGCGAGACGGTGAGCGCGTGGACGCCGCCTTTGCTGGCCATGGCGGCCGAGGCCGGCATCCGCGCCATGGCCTGCTGGACGAGCACCGTCCCGATATTGATGATCGAGCCCCCGCCGCCCGCGATCATCAGCGGCACCGCCGCCTGGGTCATCAGGAACGTCCCCTTCACGTTCGTGGTGAAGAACCGCTCCAGGTCCTCCTCCGTGCTCTCGAGGAACGGCTTCACGCCGAAGATCCCGGCGTTGTTGATCAGCACGTCGACGCCGCCGAAGCGCTCGCGCGCGGCCGCGGCGACGGCCCGCGCCGTGGCCCGATCCCCCACGTGGCCCGGCACGGCGACGACGCGCGCCCCGCCGTCGAGGCTCCGCCGCGCGTGCTCGAGCTTCTCCGGGTCGCGGCCGTTCATGACGACGCTCGATCCCTCGGCCAGGAAGCTCCTGGCGAGGTCGAGGCCGATACCGCTGCTGGCGCCTGTGATGATGACGCGATCGATCCTGGTGGACATGGAGTGTCTCTCCTTTCGCGCCGACAACCTAGGACCGCCCCTCGAACCGAGAAAGTGGTATGTTTCTATCGACACCATAACTCCATGTTATGATCCCGCGGGCCCCGCCATGACCTACGATCAGCTCGTCGCCTTCCTCGCCGTCGCGGGCGAGGGCACGTTCAGCGCCGCGTCCGCGCGGCTGCACAAGTCCCAGCCGGCCGTGAGCAAGCTGGTGCGCAACCTCGAGCGCGAGCTGGGGATCGAGCTGTTCGATCGCCGGGAGTACCGCGCCACGCTCACCGACGCCGGCCGCCTGTTCCACGAGCGCGCCGCGGCCGTCATCGAGGGCACCGAGGCGCTGCGCAGCTTCGGCATGCGCCTCTCGGGCAAGGTGGAGCCGATCGTGCGGCTCGCCGTCGACGCGGTGACGCCACTCGGCCCCATCATGGACATCTTCCGGGGGCTCCTGGCGCGTCATCCCTTGGTGCGCATCGAGCTCGGCACCGAGCGGCTGGCGGGCACCGCCGACGCGCTGCGCGAGGACCGAGCCGATCTCGCCGTCGCCACGAAGCTCGGGATCGACGGCTCCGCGGTGGAGGCGGCGCGCTTCTGCGACGTGCGGGTGATCCCGGTGGCGCGGTTCGATCACCCCCTCGCGACCTGCGGCGCGCCGATCCCGCCCGCGCTGCTGCGGGCGCACGCGCAGATCATCCTGCGCGACAGCGCGAGGGCGAGCGCCTCGCCGTCCCTGAACGTGCTGGAGGGCGGCCTGCGCTGGACGGTCACCGACGTCGCGGCGAAGAAGGAGGTCATCCTCGCGGGCATGGGCTGGGGCGGGCTGCCCGAGCACGTGGCCGCCGGCGCGCTGGCCGCGGGCGAGCTCGTGGCGCTGCAGGTCCCCGAGTTCGAGGCCGACACCATGGAGCTCTTCGTGATACGCCGCCGCGACCGCCCGCACGGCGTCGTCGCGCAGGCGCTCTGGGAGGCGCTCGGGCGCTGCGGCCACGGCGCCGGGGCGCCGGCGGCGGCCGGGAAGGCGCCGCGCCGCCGGAGGAGGGGCTGAGGGCCGCGCCGGCCGGGCCGACTGGCGCGCTGCTCTGCTGCCGGGTCACGCCTCTCCACGGCAGATCGCTCGGAGGATCTCGCGCGTGTGTCCGCGCAGCCATGCGTCTTGGCGTCCTTGGCGCGCTTGGCGGTTCATTTCTGGGTGGATCAGGCTGAGCGGCCCGCTTGAGCGTCCTGCGCACTCCTGGTGCTGCAGCGTCGTGCAATGAGGGCGAGACCGAACAGGGCGACGGTGAGCCCGATGTACGCGGACCTGCTGCCAGCGCCGTGAGCGCTGCATTGTGCGTCGTCGCCGGTTTCGTCGGTCCCGTCATTTCTGCTGCTGCCGGCGGCAACGCCGGAGGTGCCGCCGCCCCCGCCATTCCCTGCTCGGCCACCCGCGCCCGGCCCCGCACCGCCGTTTCCGCCCGCGCCCGGCTCCGCACCGCCATTTCCGCCCGCCCCGGGCTCCACAGTGCCGGCTTCACCCGTGCCAAGCCCTGCGCCGCCGCTTCCACCCGCGCCGCCGCCCGCGCCGGGCCCGGGCGAGGGCTCCCAGCCGAGCAGCCGCGAGACGACGCGCCGCGTGCGCTCAGCAGGGCCGCGCTTGTCATAGCTCAGGAGGAAGCGGCCATCCTCGCCGCGGGCCAGCATCGGCGCATTGCACGCGTCGTCCACGAGCAGCGCCTCCATGCCCGGCGTTCCATCGGGGGCCACGGCGCGGATCCGGAGCCGGTGCGTCTCCGCCTCTTCCCACACCACCTGGTAGCTCGCGCCGTCCCAGGCCACGGCCGCCGCATCACCAGCGCTCGTCGGCGAGATCAGGAATGCTTCGCCCCGCCAGCCGCCCGTGCCGTGGATTCGACCGCGCACCGGCCCATCACCGCCCTCTGGCCAGCCATCGGCGGGCTCCGTCCAGACAACGAGCGTGTCCGTGCCGTCCGTCGCCCCGGCGACGGCGGCCGACGCGCTCGACAGCAGGAAGCCCTCCCCGACGTCTCCCGTGCGGCTCACGGGGACGAGATGCAGGCCCGCCTTCGCGTAGGCCACCAGGTAGCCCTGCCCGGCGCGGAGCGGCGTCGCGCGCGACTCCGCCCCGACCGAGGGCACGATGGGGAACACCGGGCCAGCGCTCCCCGAAGCGCCGAGCAGGCGGCCCGACGCGGTGTACACGAAGGGCTCCTCGGCGGTCCTCTCCACGAAGGTCACCAGATACCCGTCGCCGTTGCCCGCGACCGACGGCGCCGCCGACAGGTGGAGCGACGAGACGGCGACGCTCTCCCCGAGCGCGCCGTCGCCCGACACCCGCCGCAGCAGATCCCCGCCGGCGCCGAGCGCGCTCCAGGTGAGCACCGACGCGCCGTCGCCGTTCGAGGCCAGATCGATCGCGGTGGCGCTGCTCGCGAGCTCGATCCCGACCGGATCGACGACCTCGCCGGCCGCGCTCACGCGCACCGCGCGCGCGGTCGTCCGCTCCCCTTCCGGGTCCGGCTCGTCGGTCCAGGCGACGAGGTAGCTCTCGCCGGTCCAGGCGACGCGCGGGGCGCCCTGCTTGTTCGGCAGGGGGCTGAGCCCGAGCCGGCCCGCGGCCAGCGCGAGATCCGGGCCGATCAGGCTGCCCTCGATGCCCTGGCCGTGGAACGCGAGCAGGAAGCGCGAGCCGTTCCACGCGAGCGAGCTCCGATCCGGATCCCAGACGGAGCGAGGCGACCCGTCCGCGAGCCTCACGTCGTCGGTCCCCTGCACGACGCCCTCGGCCGAGACGCGGGCCCCGTACATCGCGCGACCGTCCCGCTCGTCGGTCCAGGCCACGAGATAGCCGCTGCCGTCGAACGCCGCGGTGGGAGCGCCGGTGCCCGGGCTCGGCCGCGAGATCGGGAAGTCCCTTGCCGCGATCGTGCCGTCCGCGCGCAGCACCGCGCCCCGGATCGTGCTCGTGGGATCGTCCCGGACCCACGTGGCCAGGAAGCTCGCCCCGCCGGACGCGAGCGCGGCCAGCCGCGCGTTGCCCGGGTCCTCCGAGATCTGAACGCCAAAGGCATCGAGCACCGTCCCATCGCTGGCCACCCGCGCCGCACGGATGGCCCGCGCGCCGCCGCCGGCGACGTCCTCGTCCCAGGCCACGACGGAGACGTCCGCCCCGGCGCCGACCGCCGGGCGCGACGCGCGGCCGCTCGTGGAGAGGGCGCGCTCTGCGCCGGGGACGGCGCTGCCGCTCGGGTCGACGAGGGTCGCGCGGACGTCGTCGGCCCCATCGTCGGCGAGGCTGAGCCAGGCGGTCACGAAGCGCTCCCCGTTCCACTCGACGGAGGGATACACGCCCTCGTCCGACGTCGAGATCGCGAAGCTCGCCGGCCCTTCGAGCGTGCCGTCGGGTCGCATCAGACGGCCGCGGATGGTGATCCGGGCGTCGTCACCGTACTGGCTCCAGACGACGAGGTAGCGGCCTCCGCCGTACGCCACGCTGGGCAGGTACTGCCCGGCGGACGCCTCGCCCAGATCCAGCCAGTCGAGATCGAGCACGTCCCCGCGCGCGCCGACCCGGACCGCGCGGATGCGCGACAGATTCTCGAAGACGACGACGTAGCTCGTCCCGTCCGTCGCGATCTCCGGATCGAACCCGACGTCTTGCTGGACGGGCACGGGCGGCTCCGTCCCGATCTCCGGGCCCACCTCCGGATCGAGCAGCGCCGGATAGCCGCTCTCCTCGACGACCGAGGCGGGCACGCGCAGCTCGATGTGGCCGTCCGACCAGCGGGCGGGCACCGGAACGCGGCGGCCCGACGCGTCGATCCACGTGCCGTGGCCGTACACGAACCGCTGCCCCGGCGCGGCGCCGAGGACGAGGCCGCGGGCGTCGCTCGCGACCGAGGGCGCGGCGTCCGCGGCGCCGAGCCGGGCGCTCACGCGCACGACGAGATCGCCGCGCCCCCCGGGCCGCTCGGGGAACCGGAACGCCTGCTCGGCGTTCATCTCGTGGTTCTTCCACAGCTCGCTGCAGGTCTCGAACGCGCGCTCCGCGCCGCCGTCCGCCGCCATGCGCACGTGGCCCTCGCCGCTCACGCACTCGTGGCCGGCGCGGGCGATCGATCGCGTCGTCAGCGTGAGCGCGCTCCCTGGCTGGAGCTCGCCGGGCGCGCCCTCGAGGAGAGGCCCGCGGAGCGCGCGGCGGCGCGCCGTCAGCTCGGCGGCGGTGCGCGCCTCGGCGAGCGCCTGGAGCTGCCTCGCTCGCCCCCTGCGTGCCGCCCTCGCCGGGGGCTTCGCGCGGATCCGCGCCGCGCCGCCCTCGACGTCGATCCGGTGGGCGGCGCCCTCCGCGAAGAGCCCTCGTCGCGTGGATCGAAAGCTCGCCCGCGCCCTGCTCACGATCCGCCCGAGCTCGACCGGCGCGGCGCCGCCCGGCCGGAGCGCGCGCTCCGCGGGGCGCTCGGCAGGACCATTGCCCGCCGCCCGCGGTCCAGGCGCGCTGCACGCCGAGGCGCACCCCGCCATCAACAGCAACAAAGCTCGACTCGAAGCCAGCGTCATGACGCACCTCCTGACGGCCTTGGCAGCCGACGCGCACCCCGCCATCCCCCGATGGATGAGCCAGCGGGACGGTAACAGCGTGTGAGCGTTCACGTCGATCGCGGACCACGACGAGGTCATGCGACGACTCCGGTGTTGTGACCTGGCTAGATCGCCGAGCCAGCAAGACCCAGAGGGTGCTGTTCGCTTGACAGGGGCAGGGGCGTGAAGATCGCCAGCAGGCCGCGGGCCAGACCGAGCCGGCCCGCCGCTCTCACTGCGCTCTCACTGGAGAATGGCCGGGGACGGATTCCCCGTATACACCTGCGAGCAGCGGGGCTTCTTTGGGTCGGACGGGCAGCGGAGCCCCTGGTAGAAGCTCAGCGTGTTCGCCAGGGGGGCGTAGCCGCTCGGGACCTGGAGCTTCGACACCGAGCCGAAGTAGGCGAGGCACGCGTCGCGCCACCAGCGCGCCTCGTAGTGCTGGATCTCCAGGAAGTCGCTCACGTCGTCGAAGCGCTTGCCATCGATGCGGCCCTCGACGGACTTCCATGTCTCTCGCATGGCCCCCACCTCGTCGACGCCCTGGCTGTAACGATGGACGAGCTCCTCCCAGACCGTCCTCCCCGACTTCAGCTTGTCTTGCCAGCCGACGCGGTGGAAGAAGAGCACGAGATCGTCCGGCACCGTGTCCCGGCTCCCGAACGTCTGTCCCACCTGCGCGGCGTACTGGGCGACAGCGTTGCTGCCCGACGAGGTGCGGTTGAAGCCGATGCTGTTCGCGTCCGCCTTGTGATAGTAGACCGGGTTCCACTCGACGCGGCCCAGGCTGTTCAGCCACGGCCCCGGCCCGTAGTGATGGTCGTTGCCCATGATGTGGACCAGGCCGAGGGGCGTCATGTAGTCGACCAGCGCCTCGCGTGACTGCATCATGATCTGAACGACCGGCTCGACGACGACGGGGTCGTTCGAGAACGTCTGCCGGACCCACTCCTCCGCGATGGCCTCCGAGGAGAGGTCCGGGTTCCACGCCAGGCGCCCGTACACGTACCAGTTCGCCTGGTTCATCTGCGATCCGGTCCAGTTCGTGTCGTCACCCACGTTGGCGACGCCCGAGATCGCGGTGGTCGTGTACTTGTGCAGGCTGCCGTCGATGACCCGCGCCACGGTCGAGCCCTCGCCGCCCGCGTAGGTGTCCGCCTTGAGGACCTCCTCGAAGAGCGGGCCGAGGTAGGCGAGGTGCGTGTCCTCGCCGAGGTACTCCTTCGTGATCTGGAGCTCGAGGGCGAGGGGCGTCTTCGGCATGGCCCCGAACAGCGGATGGAACGGCTCCCGGGGCTGGAAATCGAGCGGGCCGTTCTTGGCCTGCACGAGGACGTTGCTCTTGAATTTGCCGTCCAGAGGCTTGAACTCCTCGTAGGCCTGCTTGATGCGGTCCGGGGGGCTGGTGTCGGAGTAGACGAAGGCGCGCCATATCACGATGCCGTCATGCGGCGCGAGGGCGTCGGCGAGCATGTTGGCGCCGTCGGCGTGGGTCCGCCCGTAGTCCTGCGGCCCGGGCTGCCCCTCGGAGTTCGCCTTCACGAGGAAACCACCGAAGTCGGGGATCTGCTGGTAGATCTCGTTGACCTTGTTCGTCCACCATTGCTTGACGCTGGAGTTGGTCGGATCGGCCGTGCTCAGGTTGCCGATCTCGACCGGCGCGCTGAAGCGGGCCGTGAGGTAGACCTTGATGCCATAAGGCCGGAAGACGTCGGCGAGCGCCTTGACCTTCGTGAGGTACGACGGCGTCAGGACCTGCGCGTTGGCGTTCACGTTGGTCAGCACGGTCCCGTTGATGCCGATGGAGGCGTTGGCCCTCGCGTAGTCCTTGTAACGGGGAGAGAGCGTGCCGGGCAGCGCGCTCCAGTCCCAGATGGAGCGGCCCGCGTAGCCGCGCTCCACGCTGCGATCAAGGTTGTCCCAGTGGTTCAGGATGCGATGGCCGATCCTGGGAGAGCCGGTGAGCGACAGCTTGTCGAGGGCGCTGTGGCTCTGGACGTGCCGGAGGAGCGCGAAGGTGCCATAGAGCACGCCCACCTCGGTGTTGCCTGCCACGGCGATCACCGGCTGGCCCCCGACGTCCGCGGCCTCGACGAGGTAGCCCTCGGGGCCCAGGGCGCCGAGGCGCGCTGCGAGCGGCAGGCCCTTGATGACGTCCGCGGCGGCCGTCCCGATCACCACGGCGCCCGGCCCGTCGACGGCCGCGCCGGTCCCGACCGTTCCGCCCGTCAACCCGCTCAGCCCTTTGACGAGCTCGGCCTCGGCGATGTCGAGGCTCGCGCCGGTCCCCGACTTGACCACGCGCTTGAAGGCCGCCTGATACTCCGCGAGGCGCCCCGGAATCGGCACCTTCGGGTACCTGAGCCAGAGGTCTGCGCCCGTCTCCTCCGGCAGGGCGCCCGGCGCGGGGTACTCCTCGTCGGAGCCCGACATTCCGCCCGTGCTCCCGGTCGATCCTGTCGTGTCCCCGCCGCCCTGGCCGACCGATGCGCCGCCGCCTGTGCCGCTGTTCACGCCGCTGCTCGCGCCGCCGCCCGTGCCGGTGGCCCCGCTGGGGCTCCCCGCCGCGCTGGAGCCGCCGCTGCCGGTCACGTCGTTCGGCTCATCGGTGCCGCTCGAGGAGCAGGCGCCCGCGAGCGCCGCGCTCAAGAGCCCGACAACGAGGAGCGGCACCCGCAGGATTTTCATCGAACGAGGCCGTCTGGTGGGCGGCCGACCCGCGCAACGTGGCATCTTGTTTTCCGAAGGAGGCGCCATCTGAATCAGCCTTTCCATGGAGGGGGCTTGGGAAAGAGAGTGAACCAACCGATTCGCGGATCTCGAGGGTGAATCTCGACGCCCGTCAAGGGCTAAACGCGCCGTGCAAGACCGCAACGCACCTCGGCTCCGCCATGCCTCGCCCACCTCGTCAGAGGTCGCTTTTTGTGCCGTCGCGTGCGAAGTATTCAGCGCTCCTGTATTTCTGGCGGGGTCCGAGCAGAAAACGTCAGAAATGCGGACTGAAGCTGCCAATCGCCGTGCTCGACGCGCCTTCCACCGGGAAGGCTCACCCGATCGCGCTGCGGTCCAGTGTCTCCGGCGGAGGAGGACGCCCGGAGCGCTCGCTCCTTGCAGCTGCGTTTCCGGGTTGCTCTTGCTTTCTCATGGTGCCCCGCCCCACCGCGGGGTATCCGCATGTGAGTAGCTGTCCGACGAACACCGTGGTTGCCAGGCATGGGGGCGGCAAGGTTCGTGAGGTGTTCATGATCAGGCGCACGCTGGCCGGGAATATCGGACCCTACCAATTGAACGAGGGTTGGCGGGCGTCTCGCTGGTGCACATATCCACCTTGAGCAGACGCCCGCGACTCTGCCGTTCCGATCATGGAGAATCTTATGCGGTTCACTCGCTTGCTTGGCTGCATCTCCGCTTCGTTCACGTTCGGTCTGCTTGCGTGCGCCGTGGAGCCCGTCGAGGAAGAGGACCTCGACACGCTGGACGGCGCCCTGGACAGCGCTGACGGCTCGATGTCGGCGGATATCGCGATTCAGTCGGACTGGGGGAACGGTTACTGCGCGAACGTGAGGGTGACGAACAAGTCCCGCTCCCCGGCCACCACCGGCTGGAACGTGGTCGTCCGGCTCAACGGCTCGACGCTGGCCAATGCGTGGAACGTGACCCCCGTGTCCTCGAACGGGCAGTTCACCGCCACGAACGTGACCCACAACGCGGCGATCAAGGAGAAAGGTTGGGTGGAGTGGGGGTTCTGCGCGAACGGCAGCGGGCGGCCCGCTGTCGCGTCGGTCACCGGCAGCGGAGGCACGATCGTCGGCACGGGCGCGTCCTCCTCGTCGAGCAGCAGCGCGTCGTCGAGCAGCAGCGCGTCGTCGAGCAGCAGCGCGTCGTCGAGCAGCAGCTCGGGGGCGGGCGGCTCGGGCGGGGCAGGCGGCTCGGGCGGTGCGGGCGGCTCGGGCGGCTCCGGCGGGTCGGGCGGCTCCGGCGGGTCGGGCGTGAGCACGGGCGCGGTCGAAGACAGCGGCGCGAGCTGCCCCAGGCCGACGCTGCCTGCCGCCTCGTCTCTCCCGGTGTTCGACACGCATCACGATCCGTTCCTGAGCTTGAGCGGTTCACGCATCACGAAGAAGTCGGAGTGGGCGTGCCGGCGCGCGGAGATCAAGTCGCAGGTCGAGACGTATGAGTCCGGTTCGAAGCCTGTGGTGTCCAAGGACAATGTCGCGGGGCAGTTCTCGGCGAACAGGCTGACGGTCAGCGTCAACGACGCAGGGAAGAGCGCCTCCTTCTCCATCAACATCAGCCGGCCTTCCGGCGCGCCTGCTGGTCCGATCCCGCTCGTCATCGGCATCGGTGGCAACAACCTCGACACCAGCGTGTTCACGCAGAACGGCGTCGCGATGGCGACCTTCGACAACAACGCGATGGGCGCTCAGAACGGCGGCGGCTCGCGCGGGACGGGCACGTTCTACAACCTCTACGGCAGCAACCACTCGGCCAGCTCGATGATCGCGTGGGCCTGGGGCGTGAGCCGGATCATCGACGCGCTGGAGAAGACCCCGGGCGCCAACATCGACCCGAAGCGCATCGCGGTGACGGGTTGCTCGCGCAACGGCAAGGGCGCGCTCACGGTCGGCGCGTTCGACGAGCGCATCGTGCTGACGATCCCGCAGGAGTCGGGCGCCGGCGGCTCGGCGAGCTGGCGCGCCTCGCAGGCGGGCGCCAACGCCGGGGAGAACGTGCAGACCCTGTCCAGCGCGGCCGGCGAGCAGCCGTGGTTCCGCGCGAACTTCGGCTCGACCTTCGGCAACCGGGTGACGTCGCTCCCGTTCGACCATCACATGGTCATGGGCCTCGTCGCGCCGCGCGCGCTGCTCGTCATCGACAACAGGATCGACTGGCTCGGCATCAACAGCACCTTCACGGCGGGGTCCATCGCCCAGCAGATCTGGAAGGGGCTCGGGGTGCCGGACAGGATGGGCTACTGGCAGACCGCCGCCCATGCCCACTGCGCGTTCCCGTCCTCGCAGAGGGCGGCCCTCGATGCGTACGTGAAGAAGTTCCTCGTCGGCGGCGGCACCGCGGACACCAACCTGCTCAAGGGCGACGGGGCGACCGCCGATCTGAACAGGTGGATGAAGTGGACGGCGCCGACCCTCCAGTAGCCGCTCGGGGCGACGGGGCGCCTCGCAAGGGGCGCCCGGACCGGTGAGCCCCTGATCGGAGCGGCTCGCGGCCGGCGTCTGTACACGCACTTCAATTTTCTTGTGGCGCGCTGGATGCGTGGGCACGCCGGACGGACGATTTTGGCCCAATCCCTCCCGTCCTTGTGATCCAATCGGAGAGCCCGCCGCGGGCGGCGCAGCCTGCGCCGTCTCCCTGCGCCCGACCGCGCCTGTCCATGGCCGAGATGCGTCTCGGGGCCGTTACCAGAACGCCATGAAGAAGGTGTCTCAGATGCGAACGCACGGTAAGAACAGAACAGCGCTGCATTGGGTGATCGTGATGGGAGGCGCGCTGCTCGGCGTGCTCGAGAGCGGCGCGACCGCGATGGCGCAAGCCGAGGGGTACTTCACGAGCTGGCAGGCGATCGAGCCAACGAACCCCGAGATTGTCCAGAACGGGGGAGACATCGTCGCGGTGGGGTGGGCAGAGCGGGGCGACTACGACGACGTGATCATCAGCAACACCCTGGCCGGGGTCCCCACGGGGCTCGAGACCAGGGGGTGGGGCCTGGCGACGCTGGACCCCGCGCTCGACTGGATCAGCAGCAACGGCTATGCGCTCGATTACCTGTTGATGGACATCGAGGGGGACACCCAGACGCAATACGATCTGCTCCTCGACAACGTCGACCGCGTTCGAACCGACCCAGACCCGAATATCTCGGGGGCGTACGTGGGCAACTATGGCTACTACCCTGGGATGAGCGTCGATACGTCCGGCGCGTGGCCCTGGAATGTCGGTGAGCAGTACAAGATTGATCGAGAGGACATCTACTATACGTCAGGCATCAATGTCGCGATGCCGGTGGCGTACAGCTCGAGCCAGTCGGCGTTGCATGTCGCCTCCTCGATCAATGGCGTGCCTTATGTCGGCGGAACGGCGCCCACCCAGATCTCCGCGATCTTCTGGCAGGGGCTCGAGACGGTGAGCGTGGCGGCGCGCCACCTTCCTGCTGGTGATTTGTTGATTCCCTATATCGCGGACTTCGTCAACAAGCCCAACTATGGTGTGCCTCAGTCGCAGGTCCTCCTGCCGACGGACAACGTCGCGCAAGTCCAGCACTACCGGCTCCGCGGGGCGAATGGGTTCAGGACGTGGGAGGTCAACGTCAACCAGTCGGGGGCGACCACCTACTACTATCAGACGTATGGCAACGTCGTCACCGCGACGCTCGCGTTCACTGCCGACATGGCCGACGCGTGGCAGGCGCTGGACGGCGTGTTCGCGCGGGACGGCGAGCTGCGTACCCTCAACCTGGCGACCAACAAGAACGCCGGCATCGAGTGGTCCGGCGTCCAGAGAGGCGGCCGCGTCGATGTGCTGGTGAGCAACATGAACACCACGACGCAGCACGCCGACTGGTCTCCTGTGGCGGCGCTGCCCTCCCAGTCGCCGGACGTCGCTTACCACGACCACGTGCGCCTTCAGTATGAGGCCTGCACCATGGATCGCGAGGACTACGAGCAGCACGTCTTTGGCAACGCGATGAACAACCAGGGCGCGAACAGCTGGACGGGGGCGAACCCGGACAAGTTCGCGATCGGCTCGCCGCCGGGGAGCGGGAACGTCTCCGGGCAGAGCATCGTCTCCACGGGCGGCTACAACGGCAAGGTGGCCTGGTCCGCGTTCGATGGTCCGAGCTTCAACAGCACGGACAAGGTCGTCTACTCGGGTCTCCTCTACAATGCCATCTCAGGCGTCACGTTCGAGCCGATCAACGTGGCCGGCGGGAGCCCGACGGGCTACGCCGTCCCTGCCTACCAGGGGCCGACCGTCTCCATGGCCTGGGGGGCGCTCCGCCTTCGTTCCGGCTACGACGGCGGAGATCTCTATCAAGCCGTCAACATCCCCGCCACGATGGGCAAATGGCTGGAGGTGAAGATGGTCGTCAACCCCACCGTGGGCACCGGCCTCGGTTCGCTGTACGTCCGCAATGTGACGGACGGGCAGAAGGGCTTCACGCGCGTCGTCTTCGACAATCTCAACACGACCGGCGTGACCGAGCGGGTGCTGTTTGTGCCGCTCCTCATGGGCGTGAACAAGAACCCGTCCAATTTCAACGGGTTCATCGTGGCGGCCTACGGCGACGGCAACGCCGTGGATGACCTCTCGATGGGGTACTACGTGCCGCAGATGAATGACAATTTCGACCATTATCAATCTGGCGTCGCCATGGACAGTCAGGTCGTTCCGCAGCTCGTGTGGAAGGGTCCGGCCTCCGGCGGGCCAGGGCAGCTCACGGCTTCCGCGCCGTACGGTACGGGCAACACCTCGACGCTCGCGGTTCGTCCGACGGGGGCGAGCGCGGCCAGCGCCTGGTGGGAGACCGAGCTGACCGGCCACGACGCGAGCGACCTGACGGTCTATTCCGGCCAGCTGTACGGCACCACAGGGGTTTACTTTGCTCCTGTCAACACGGCCACCAGCGCGAGCAACGGCCTTACCCCGAACAACTACGTCGGGTTCCTTGTGCAGTTCGAGCAGGGGGAGCTGCGCCTCCGGGGGTCGCGGGACAGCGGTGAGCTGTACAAGGCGACCAACTTCGCGCCGGCCTCGGGCAAGTGGTATGACATCCAGGTGCAGGTCGACCCGAACCGCGACATCGACGGCGTCGCGGGCGGTGACTTCGGCGCTGCGCGTGTCTGGGTGAAGAACCTGACGGACAACACCGCGCCGGTCCTCATCGATTTCGACAAGATGTCCACGACCGGCGTCGTCGAGTCGTTGCTGGAGGTGCCGCTGTTCCTGAACGCGACGACCCGGAACCCGTCCAAGTGGAACGGCTGGGAGATCAGCGGTATCAACTCGAGTGTTCAGGTGGATAACCTGCGCTCGGCGCTGTATCCGTACCTCGATTTCGTCGGCCGGAACCAGTACATCGCCGATTGATCGCTCGTCAGCGCGGCCCGGCGCCCCCGTGGGCTCGAGAGCGGGTGACCGTCGCTCTAGGCGCTCCCTCGGGCCCCTCCCTGGCCCGGGCGCCCTCCGGTCAGCCGCTGTCCGAGGAGCTGCTTCGCGCGCTCCGCGCGCTTCAGCTCCTCCTGCCGGACCTCGCTGAAGAAGGAGGCGAGCTCTTGATCACCCTGCTGCTTCGCATCCTGGATGTACTGGGAGTGGGTCTGCGCGCCCTTGAGCGTATGGTAGAGCACGCTGACCAGGTTGTAGTCCTTGTCGGGGATCACGCTGCTCTCGGTGCGGCCCTCCTGTAGGCCAGCGCCCTGCTGCCCCTGCGCGCCCATTCCCTGCTTCTGCTCGGTCGCCATATCAAACCTCCTCGACTCCCCCCACCGGGGCCGGGCAATGCAAGCGGGAGACCGCGCGGCGGGGAGCCCCTGTGTCGAGGGTTCCGCGCGAGCGGCGCGGTCGCTCCACCCCGCTCGTCGCGTCCTGCAAGAGCAGGCAGACGCCCGCGCAGGATCGCGCCACCCTGCGCGATCGCGCCCCCTCACGCGGAGAAGGCCGCGGGCGCGCTCGACGCAGCCCGCGACAGGCCATCGCAACAGGCGCTGCTCAGCCCGCAGGACACGCTCCCCGGGGCGCCCGACGCGATGACCCCGGCGACCTCACAGATGGCTCCTCCTCTCCCGCTTTCTCCTCGTTACCGCGCGTCGCCAGCCTTGTTCTCTCCGCTTTGGTCGGATCTTCCGGCGTGTCGGCGGCTGCCGAGACTGCCCATCGTGGACACGTGGTGATCGCCCCCACGGCAGCGAGAACTCGGGCCGCTCCAGGCCGGGACGAGCTGATACGCTGCGCCTCACGCACCAGCTCGTCCCTCCGAGCCCTCGCCCCGTCCTTCCATGAAATCACGATCTCGCGGCTTTGCTCTCCCTCTTCACACCCTCGCTCCGGCGCTCGCGTGCGCCGCGCTCGCGGCCGCGGCGTGCGGCACGGACGCCCCCGGGCCGAGCGAGCCGCGGGACACCGGCGTCCATCCGCGGCTCCTCGCGCGCCCGGAGCACCGCGACCTCCTGCGCTCGCGCGTCGATCGCGAGCCCTACGCCTCGATCCTCGCCACCCTGAAGCGCCGCGCCGACCGCCCCTACGAGGAGGAGCCCGACCCCGCTTCATGGGACCACAAGACGAACGGCAACAACGCCTCGACGGCGCAGGCGAATGCCCTCCTCGCCTGGGCCTTCGAGGACCGGGCGGCGGCCGACAAGGCGCGCGAGTTCCTGCGCCGCCTCCGGACCAGCTGGGACACGAACACGGTCCTCGACATGAACATCCGGATGGCGAAGGTCCTCATGGGGTACACGAACACGTGGGACCTCCTGAGCGCGACGCCGTGGTTCCCCGCCGAGGAGTCCGTCGAGGCCGAGAGCAAGATCACCGACATCACCGGTCAGTTTTTCGCCAAGTACATCGAGCACGATTTCTATCGAGATCTCCTGCTGCGCCCCGCGCAGAACAACCACCCTATCCGGACCGCCGACGCGATCGGCTATGTGGCGCTCGCGTTCCCCGAGCACCCGGCGGCCGCGACGTGGTGGAGCTGGTCGATCTCGGAGCTCGACTACCTCTGGGGCCCGGAAGGCCAGTACGTGCAGCCCGACGGCGGGGCCTCCGAGGGCCCGTATTACTCCGGCTTCGCCTGGGGCCCCACGGCGGCGTTCTTCATCGCCCTCGACAACGCGCTCGAGGGCGAAGCGGCCTTCACCCGCGACTGCCGTACCCGCTCCGACGAGGACCCGTGGGCCGGACACGGCTGCGTCGACGGCGAGCAGGGCGCGCTGGAGGTCCCGCTGCGCGGCGGGCTCTTCACGAAGGCCGTCGACTGGTCGCTCTCGCTGCGCCTCCCCTGGGGCAGCCGGCCCCCGGTCGACGACGGGGTCTTCACCCCGTTCAACGGGAGCCCGCTGCTCACGTCCTTCGGCGGAAGCGGGGAGTACCTGTGGGACTGGGAGCAGAACCGCGACCCCCAGGCCATGGAGTTCGGCGCCGACCTCGTCGCCCATCACCTGCTCTACGTCGACGACGCCGTGGCCCCCGAGGCGCCGCGCTTCCTCACGCGCTTCTTCCCCGACACCGGCCACGCGGTGTTCCGCTCGGACTGGGGCGACGACGCGCGCTGGCTCCTGCTCCTCGCGGAGCACGGCTCGGCGCGCAAGGCGATCCACGACCACGTGGACGGGACGTCGTTCTCCCTCGCGGCCTACGGAGAGTACCTGTTGATCGACGCCGGCTACTACAAGCCCGATTCGCTCGACAACGCCAAGACCAGCCAGTCGCCGTCGCACAACGTGATCCTCATCGACGGCCGATCCGCGCCCGACAAGGGGCTCTTCAACGATTTCGGCGACGCGGACGCCTTCCTCCGGAACACCCACGACGGCGACGCCGTCGACTACGCGGAGGCGCACCAGGACTACCAGGACACGCACGTCGAGCGATCCGTGGCCTTCATCGACGGCCGCTACGTCGTGGTCGGCGACCGCCTCTCGACGTCGCACCCGGCGGCCCGCGCGCACGCGTGGCGGCTGCACGGCTACGCCGGGCTCACGTCCGGCGGCACCTTCGAGCTCCTCCCCGACGGCGGTCGATGGGAGCGGGCGCGGGCGGGCGTCGAGGCGCGCGTGCAGTCGACGTCGCCGGGGCTCGCGGTCGTGGAGCCGCCGTACACGCCGCTCACGGTGCCCCACGTCCACGAGTTCGAGGAGGACCGCGAGGCCGCCGACCACGCCGTCATCGACGCAGCCGTGCAGGCCGAGGCGCCGGGGTTCCTCGCGGTGCTCCTGCCCTACAAGGTCGGCGTGGACGCGGGCCCCGACGCGCCCCTCCAGGCGGCGCCGATCGCGGCGGAGCCCGGCGTCGTCGCGTGGCGGATCGAGAGCGACGGCGGGACGGACGTCGCGGTGCTGCGGAGCAAGGGAGCCGCGGAGGCGCTGGCGCTGCCCGGGGGGCAGGTCCTCGAGACCGACGCGGAGCTCGTCGTGCTGCGGATCGAGGGCGAGCGGCCGTTCGCGCTGATGGCGCGGGG
Organism: Sorangium sp. KYC3313; assembly: GCF_052075895.1. Lineage (NCBI taxonomy): Bacteria > Pseudomonadati > Myxococcota > Polyangiales > Polyangiaceae > Sorangium > Sorangium sp. KYC3313. Next base: position 11,364,670 of record NZ_CP197255.1, on the reverse strand, counting down.
GACGAGGGTGCTCCTCGACGGGAGCCCCCGGCTCACCGCGCCCGACGCCGCCGGCATCGCCGTGGAGGAGTGAGATGCCGCCGAGCGCTCGCCCTCCCATGTCGCGCACCTCGCGCCTCCGCGCGCTGCTCGTCGCTGCCGCCGCGTGCGCGGCGGCGGCCGGCGGGTGCTCGGGGGACCCGGGCGCCGGGCAGCCGGGCAACGCCGGGGCGGGATGCACCCCGATCTCGCCGTCGGCGGAGGACGCGTTCGCGCGCGAGCGCGCACCCGACTCGGAGAACATCGCGCTGGCGCGCGCCATCGCCGACCGCTGGATCGCCGAGCACCCGGCGGAGTCGCTGCCGTGGGACTGGGGCGAGGGCACGGTCATGCTCTCGCTGGTCGACCTGTACCGCGTCACGCAGCACGCCCCGTACCGGGACTACTACCGGCGCACCATCGACCACCACCTCGAGTACGGCTACGAGATCACGACCAGCGACCGCTGCCCGCCGGCCATGGCCGCGCTCGCGCTCCACGAGGAAACGTGCGCGGCCCCCTATGCGAAGGTCGTCGACGACGTGCTCCGCTACCTCTACGAGGAGGCCCGCCGGACAGAGCAGGGCGGCATCAGCCACCTCGGCGTGTCGCCGCTGTTCGAGCCCACCCTCTGGGTCGACTCGCTGTTCATGTTCGGCAACGTGCTCGTCCGCGCCGGCGAGCGCTCGGGCGAGGCGCGTCCGATCGACGAATTCTCGAATCAATTCCAGATCTTCGCGTCGCTCCTCCAGGACGAGCCCGGGCTCTTCCGGCACGCGTACGACTGGGCGGCGCCGCAGGATCCGGGCGTGTACTGGGCGCGCGGCAACGCCTGGGTCACGGCGGCCGGCTACGAGTACCTCCGCGTGCGCGCGGCGCGCGGGGAGCGCGACGACGCCGTCGCCGGGGCGCTCGAGCGGCAGGTCGCGGCGGTCCTGGGCGCGCAGGACCAGGACAGCGGCCTGTGGTGGACCATCATGAACCGCCCGGGCGAGATCTACCTGGAGACGAGCGCGACGGCCCTCTTCGCCGTCGGGCTCGCGCGCGGGTTGCGCCACGGCTTCCTCGACGCCTCGGTGCGCCCCGCGATCGACCGCGCCATGGCGGGCGTGCGCTCGCGCATCGAGGAGGACGGGGCCGGGCGGCCGGTGGTGACCGGCATCTCGGGGCCCACGACCGTGGGAAAGCTCGAGGATTACGCGGCGGTCGAGCTCCGCGACGACCTCTCGTACGGCGTCGGGGCCGTGATCCTGGCGCTCGTCGAAACGTCCGGGCTGTAGCGCTGCCAGCGCCACGCTCGCCGTGGCCTCGGCGCGCGAGCGCCGCGCTCCTGCGCTGCGGTTGCCTTGCTGCTGCGCTTCGCTTACGCCTCAGCGCGCTCGCCGGCCTTCGCTGCGTGATGGCCGGAGCGACGGGAGCGGCGCACCCTGGTGCGTCACGCGCGGGTCAGGCGAACCGGGCTCGCGCGCGCCTCGGCCGTCCCGCGGACGGCGCGCAGGCCACCGCCGAGGACCCTCATGTCTGCACTCGTGAAGCTCGACGCGATCACCAAGGTCTACTGGATGGGCGAGGTGGAGGTGCAGGCGCTCCGCGGCGTCTCGCTGGAGCTCTCGCGGGGCGAGATGGTCGCCATCATGGGCGCCTCGGGGTCGGGCAAATCGACGACGCTCAACGTGATCGGCACGCTCGACCGCCCCACCGGCGGCCGTTACCTCCTCGACGACGAGCCGGTCGAGGAGCTCGACGAGGTCGAGCTGGCGCAGCTCCGGAACCGCAAGATCGGGTTCGTCTTCCAGTCGTTCAACCTCCTGCCGCGCGACACCGCGCTCGCGAACGTCGAGCTGCCCATGGTCTACGCCGGCGTCCGGCCGGCCGACCGGCGGGCGCGGGCCGCGCGGGCGCTCGCGCGCGTCGGCCTCGAGGACCGGGCGCACCACCTGCCGAACCAGCTGTCCGGCGGCCAGCAGCAGCGCGTGGCGATCGCCCGCGCGATCGTCAACGAGCCGCCGCTCCTCCTCGCGGACGAGCCGACCGGCGCGCTCGACTCCGCCACCACCGGGCAGGTCATGGAGCTCTTCTGCGCGCTGCACGCGCAGGGGATGACCGTCGTCGTCGTGACCCACGACCGCTCGATCGCCGACTACGCCACGCGCGTCGTCACCTTCCGGGACGGCGCCATCGTCGAGGACACCGGCCCCCGCGGCCGGCGCGTGGACGTCTCATCATCGGTTCCTGGACCAGCGCCATCGGTTCCTGGACCGTCGTCCCCTCCTGGAGGCCTCTCGTGAGCGCCCGGCGCCGGCGGCGCCTCTGGCCGTGGCTCGTCGGGGCGCTGGCGCTCGCCGGGGGCGGCGCCGTCGTCCTCGCGAAGGCCGGCGGGGGCCCCGCGCCCATCGACCCCGCGCTCGTCGTGACCGCGAAGCGCGGCGACCTCGCCGTCGAGATCCTCGAGACCGGGCGCATCGAGGCCCGCGAGCAGGTCGAGCTCAAGTCCAAGGTCGCGGGCCAGGTCGCCGAGGTGCTCGCGGACGAGGGCGCCCGGGTCCAGAAGGGCCAGCTGCTGCTCGTGCTCGACCCGACCGACTACGAGCGCGAGGTCGCCCGCGCCGAGGCCGAGCTCGCCCGGGCCAGGGCCGCCGCGGGCTTCGCCAAGCGCGTGGTCGCGCAGCGGACCGCCGGCGTCGAGGCCAGCGTCGTCCCCTCGCAGGAGCTCGACGTGGCCAAGCACGACCTCACCGAGAAGACCGTCGCCATCCGGCTCGCCGAGGTCGCGCTCAGCGCCGCCAGGGACCAGCTCCGGTACACGAAGATCTCCTCGCCCCTCGACGGCACCGTCATCCAGCGCAACATCGAGCCCGGCGAGGTCGTCACGCCCGGCGTGCAGTCGACCTTCAACGGCAAGGCGCTGCTCACCGTGGCCGATCTCTCGAACCTCGTGGTCAAGGTGGACCTCAACCAGATCGACGTGGCCAAGGTCGCGCTCGGCCAGACGGCGACCCTGACGCTCGACGCCCTGCCCGGCAAGACGTACGCGGCCAGGGTCACCAAGATCGCGCCCGCCTCGGTGAAGCTCGAGGGCCGCGAGGTCGACGTCTTCCCCGTCGAGGCCGAGCTCACCCAGATCGACGGCCTCATCAAGCCCGGCATGACCGCCGACGTGCGCATCCGGCTCGACAGCAGGCCGGGCGTGGTCTCCCTGCCCATCGAGGCCGTCGCCGACGAGGGCGGCAAGCAGCTCGTCACGCGCGTCGTCGACGGCCCCGACGGCAAGCAGACGACCGAGAAGGTCGAGGTCGCGCTCGGCGCGCGCAACGACCGCGACGTCGAGATCGTGAACGGCGTCCCGGAGGGGGCCCGCGTGCTCATCAACCCGCCCTCGGCGGCCGCGAACGAGACGAAGATGTGAGGTGGTCCGCCTACCTCGCGATCGCCGCGAAGGCCCTCTCGGCGCACAAGCTGCGGTCGCTCCTGACCGTCCTCAGCATCACCCTGGGCGCCTTCGCCATCGTGCTCATGACCTCGCTCGCGGAGGGCGGCCTGCTCACGCTGGGCCGCGGCATCGAGCAGCTCGGCGGGGCGCGGCTCATCCTCGTCGTCCCGAAGCAGCCGGAGCGCGCCGAGCGGAAGAAGACGATGTACGTCACCGGCTTCACCCGCCGGGATCGCGATCGGCTCGCGCGCGGCGTCCCCCACGTCGCCGAGCACACCATGTACGCCATGCTCGGCTCGCGCGACGTCACCTCCGATGAGGGCAAGGAGGATCGCACCGACTTCATCGCGGCCGACAGCGGCTTCCTCGACGCCTTCCGGATGCCCGTCGCGCGCGGCCGGACGTTCTCCGACGAGGAGGACCGCCGCCGGGCCCGGGTCTGCGTCGCCGGCCCGAAGCTCGCGGCGCGGCTCTGGCGCGGCGACCCGATCGGCCGGTGGGTGACGGTCGGGGCCCTGCGCTGCCGGGTCATCGGCGTGCTGGCCGACGCCGATCGGATGGGCGTCAACTTCGGCTTCAGCTGGGTCGACCTGCTCGTCGCCCCGCTCGACACGGCGGCGGACGTCGAGAAGGCGGTGAGCACCTCGGCGCTGCTCGTCATCAAGACCGACGACGTCCGCAACAACGACCCGGTGAAGCGCATCGTCAACGCGCTCCTCGTCGATCGCCACCACGGCGTCGACGACTTCACCCTCCTCGATTTCAGCAGCATCATGCAGAAGTTCGAGGCCATGTTCACCACGATGAAGGCGATCGTCGGCCTCATCGCGGGCGTCGCGCTGCTCATCGGCGGCGTGGGCGTGATGAACATGATGCTCGTCAGCGTGTCCGAGCGCGTGCGCGAGATCGGCATCCGCAAGGCGCTCGGGGCGTCGCCGCGCGACATCAGCGCGCAGTTCCTGGCCGAGGCGGCGCTGCTCTCGGGCTTCGGCGGCCTGCTCGGGGTCGCCGGCGGCGCCGCCGCGGCCGAGCTCGCCTCGGCGGTCATCCGCCGCTTCACGCCGAGCTGGATCGGCGCGGTCTCCACGCCGGCCGTTGTCGCGGCGCTCCTCGTGTCCTCCGGCGTGGGCGTGGTCTTCGGGTGGCTGCCGGCCCAGCGCGCGGGCCGGCTCGACCCCGTGGCGGCGATGCGGCGATGAGGCTCGACGATCTCCTCCACTCGACGCGCGCCGTGGTCGCCGACCGGACCCGCGCCGCGCTCACGCTGCTCGGCATCATCATCGGCACCGGCTCGATCGTGCTGCTCGCCTCGCTGCTCGCGGGCGGCGAGGAGGCGCTCCTCCGGGCGAGCCAGCAGGCCGTGGAGGCCGACCTCATCCAGGTCCATCCCGCGGAGGTGAGCGTCGGCGACAGGCGCCGCACCCGGCGCGATCTCTCGCGGGACGACGCCCGCGCGCTCGCCGCCTCGCGCGCCCTCGGCGGCGCCTCGGCCCTGAGCGAGTCGGTGCGCCCGACCGAGGCCCGCGCCGGCGGCAAGAAGAAGCGGATCTCCCTCGTCAGCGCCGTGCCGGCGGCGCCGGCCCTCTACGACCTGGAGCTCGCGGCGGGCCGGTTCCTCGTCGATGCGGATCTCGCGGCGCGGCGGCGCGTGTGCGTCGTCGGCCACGAGGTCTGGGCCGAGCTCTTCGGCGGCCCTCCGGCGCGTGCCGCGCAGGCCGAGCCCCTCCACATGACGGCCGACGGCCACGTGTGGACGGTCGTCGGCGTGCTCCAGGACCGGCCGATCCTCGGCTCCACGGACGACACGAACATCTGGAACCGCAAGGTCCTCGTCCCGGAGACCACCTACGACGCGCTCTACGCGCCGTCGCACAGGACCGACCGCCTGTACGTCCGGCAGGATCCGCTCGTCACCGTCCGGACGCCGCTCGCCGCGCTCCGCGGCGTCATCGACGCGACGCTCCAGCGCCGCCATCACGGGGTCAAGAACTTCAGGATCGAGGACGAGGACAGCCACGGCCAGGAGCGGCTCGTCCTCGACATCATCAAGATGCTGCTGCTGAGCACCGGCGTTGTCGCGCTGATCGTGGGCGGCATCAACATCATGAACATCATGCTGGTGACCGTGACCGAGCGGACGCGGGAGATCGGCATCCGCCGCGCGGTCGGGGCCTCGCCGCGCGCGATCTTGCTGCAGTTCCTGTGCGAGGCGGCGGCCGTCTCGCTGCTCGGCGGCGTGCTCGGCGTGCTCTCGGGGCTCGCCCTCTCCTGGCTCGCCAGCGCGCTGCTCGCGCGGATGGTCGGCCGCTGGGCGTTCCAGGTCGAGCCCTGGTCGCTCTTCCTCGGCCTCGGCCTCTCGGTCACGATCGGCGTGGTCTTCGGCTTCTACCCGGCCTGGCGCGCCTCGCGGCTCGACCCGATCGAGGCCCTCCGCGCGGAGTAGGGGGGTGGGGTACTTTGGCCGAAGGTGAGGTTTTTTGAGCCGCCAAGGCGCCATGAGACGCCAAGAAAATATCAATGATCTTGGCGTCTCATGGCGCCTTGGCGGTTCCATCATTACGTCGTCGCGGCGGCGTCGGTCGTTCCGCCGCCGTCGGCGCTCTGCTCGGGATCTCGCTTCGCGTGCGGGAAGCGGTCCATGCGGCTGAGCACGGGGAAGCCGAGGGCCCACAGCGCGGCGACAACGACGGTGGCGCTGCCGCCGAGGAGGATGGCGGGGAGCAGGCCGAACCAGCTGGCGGTGAGGCCGGACTCGAACTCGCCGAGCTCGTTGGAGGCGCCGATGAACACCGCGTTGACCGCGCTCACCCGCCCTCGGATGGAGTCGGGCGTCTCGAACTGCACGAGGATGTGGCGGATATAGACGCTCACCATGTCGCCTGCGCCGACGAGGAACAGGGCGATGAGCGCGACGGTGAAGCTCCGCGTCTGCCCGAGGGCGATGGTGGCGAGCCCGAACACCGCGACGCCGCCGAACATCCAGCGGCCCACCCGGCGCGTGATCGGCCGGAAGGCGAGGACGCCGGCGGTGATCGCGGCGCCCGCCGCCGGCGCCGTGCGGAGCAGGCCGAGGCCGGTCGGGCCGGCGTGGAGCACGTCGCGCGCATACGCGGGCAGGAGCGCGACCGCGCCGCCGAACAGCACCGCGAACAGGTCGAGCGAGATGGCGCCGAGCACCGCCGGCTTCGACCAGACGAAGCGCAGCCCCTCCAGCACCGCGCTCCACGACGTCGGCTCGGCGCGCCTCGCCTGCCGGGTCGCGCGCACGAGGCTCATGAGCACGAGAGAGACGAGGAGCAGCGCGCCGACGGTCGAATACACGATCGTCGACCCGGCGAGGTAGAGGAGCCCGCCGAGCGTCGGCCCGACGATGACCGCGACATGGAAGCTCGATGAGCTGAGCGCGACCGCCTTGCTGAAGCTGTCCTGCGGCACCAGGTTCATCAGGATCGCCTGCTGCGCCGGCATCATGAAGGCGCGCGCGCTGCCGAACAGCACGAGCACCGCGAACACGGGCCACACCACCGTCAGGCCCGACACCGTGAACGCGAGCAGCAGGAGGGAGCAGAGCAGCTCCACGGCGAGGCCGACCGTGATGATGCGGCGCCGGTCGAACCGATCCGCCGCCTGGCCGGCGAAGAGGATCAGCGCGAAGAAGGGCGCGAACTGGGCGAGGCCGATGAGGCCCAGATCGAAGACATCGCCGGTCAGCGCGTAGACCTGCCAGCCGATCGCGACGCTCTGGATCTGCACCGCGACCGCGGAGAGCAGCCTCGCCGCGAGGTAGAACGCGAAGCTCCGGTGGCGCAGCACGCCGAGCCCGGTGAGGTTGTTGGAAGACATCTCGGCGCCTGCGGCGGCCCTGGTGGGGCTTTGTGGGCTCTCGCTCATGTACGATGAGCACTAGGGCATATCGCGACCGAGTCCAGGAGTCGCGCCGCCGCTGTCAGCGCACGCGGGACGTGCGCCGGGCGATCCGCAATTCGCCATTCGCCATGAACCGCAACATCCGTACCAGGATCCCCGCGCTCGCGGTGGTCGTCTGGACGGAGCGCCCCGGGCGCGATCAGGCCGCGAGCGCGCCGAGGGGCCGCGGCGGCTGCTGCTCCAGCAGCAGCCGGTGGTGCTCGGCTGCGCCGCCACGAGCAATGCCCGAGGCGAGCGCGTCAGCCCTGCGCGAGCCGGGAGAGCGCCTCGCCGGTGAGGCGGTGGACGGTCCACTCGTCCATGGGCTTGGCGCCGAGCTTCCGGTAAAAGCCGAGCGCCGGCTCGTTCCAGTCGAGCACGGACCACTCGAGGCGCCCGAAGCCGCGCTCCACCGCGAGCTTCGCGAGGTGCACGAGCAGGGCCTTGCCGTGGCCTCCTCCGCGGTGCTCCGGGAGCACGAAGAGGTCCTCGAGGTAGATCCCGGGCTTGCCGAGGAAGGTGGAGAAGCTCTGGAAGAAGAGGGCGAATCCCACCGGGATCCCGTCCGCTTCGGCCAGGACGACCTCGGCTGCCGGCCTCGGGCCGAAGAGGTGCGCTTCGAGCTCTCTCTCGTCGAAGGTGACCTCGTGCGCGAGCCGCTCGTACTCGGCGAGCATCCGGATGAGGCGGGCGATGGTGGGGATGTCGGCGGCGGTGGCGGGGCGGATCATGGCGTCTCTCCGGCGGGTCATACCGCATCGTCGCGCCGCGGTGGAGGGAGTAGGCTCGCCGCCTGCATGACCATGACGCCGCCGCCCTCCGCCGCCGGCCCGCGCTGGCTGTACCTGCACGGCTTCGCCTCGGGCCCGAGCTCGACCAAGGGCGTCCGGATTGCCGCGCACTTGGAGGGGCGCGGGGTGGCCGTCGAGCGGCTCGACCTGCGGGTGCCCTCGCTCGAGCGCCTGCGCCTGAGCGCGATGATCGGCGCCGTGAAGCAGGCGATCGGCGGCGAGCGCGACCGGGCGGTGGTGATGGGCTCGAGCCTCGGCGGCCTCACCGCGTGCCGCGTCGCCGAGGAGGACGCGCGGGTGTGCGCGCTGGTGCTGCTCGCGCCCGCGTTCCGGATCATGGAGCGATGGCGGCTGCGGCTGGGCGAGGAGGGCTTCCGGGCGTGGGAGGAGCGGGGGTGGCTCGAGGTCGACGACTACGCGGAGAAGAAGCGAGCCCGGGTCGACTTCGGCTTCGCCGCCGACGCGGCCGAGCTGGATGAGCGCTCGGGGGGCTGGCCGGACGTGCGTGTGCCCACGCTGATCGTCCACGGCCGGAGCGACGAGGTGGTGGACATCGAGCTCTCGCGGACGTTCGCCGCGGGGAAGCGGCATGTCCGGCTCATCGAGGTGGACGACGGCCACGAGCTCGTCGCCTCGATCCCGCGCATCCTCCGCGAGGCGGACGAGTTCCTGCGCCATTTCCTCGTCGGCTGCTGAGGCATCACCTCGAATTCTTCGGAAAATTCACAGGGAGGCGGGGCGGGAAATATTCAAAATACTCCCTGTCTCCCCGCCTCCCTGTTCAAATTCTCCGCTGAAAAGGGCCGCCAGGACCACGGACACTGAACCTCTGTTCCGCGCAATACGCTCGTCGGCGGTCCCCTCACCAGCCGACTGGCATTCTATGCGAGAAGAGCACAGCTATCAAGAGCGAAGCGCGCCGCTTACAGATCGCGTGCGACCGGCCGCGGATCGGCCGCGGTCGAGCGATCGGAGGAGCGAATGGCGACAGCGACGGCCACCGGGCGCACCGCGCCCGTCAACGACATCGAGATGTACTACGAGCTTCGCGGCGAAGGGCCGCCGCTCGTGCTGCTCCACGGCTTCACCGGAGCGGGCGGGGACTGGGCTCACGTGTTCGACCTCGCGGAGCTCGGGTGTGGACACACGGTCATCGCCCCCGATCTGCGCGGCCACGGCCGCTCGACCAACCCGGCTGGCTCGCTGACGATCCGCCAGTGCGCCTCCGACGTGTTCGCCCTCCTCGACCACCTGGGGGTGAAGGCGTTCCGGGCCATCGGCCTCAGCTTCGGCGCCAAGTGCCTCCTGCACCTGGCCACGCAGCAGCCGGATCGCATCGAGTCGATGGTCCTCGTGTCCGCGACACCGTACTTCCCGGAGCAGGCCAGGGCGATCATGCGCCTCGTCTCCGACGAGGGCCGCTCGGAGGAGGAATGGCGGGACATGAGGAGCCGCCACGCGCTCGGCGACGCGCAGATCCGAGCGCTGTGGAGTCAGCCGCGCCGCTTCGCGGCCAGCCACGACGACATGAGCTTCACGCCCCCCCACCTGTCGACCATCACGGCGCGCACGATGATCGTGAGCGGCGACCGCGATCCCCTCTACCCGGCCGAGATCGCCCTGGAGCTGTACCGTGCCATCCCGCGCTCCTGCCTGTGGATCGTACCGAACGGCGGACACGGCCCCATCTTCGGCGAGTGGAAGGAGCCGTTCGCCCGCGCGGCGCTGGCGTTCCTGCGCGGTGATCCGGGCGAGCAGGCGGTGATCCCGGCATAACGAGGGAGAGGCGCGGCGTCACTGTGCGCCCTCGGCGCGCTCCTCCGCCGGCGCTTGCGCGCCGAGCTTCGGAAGCCGGACGCTCAGCGTCTTCGTCTCTCCCGGCTCCACATTGACCATCAGCGTCCTGGAGGCATGCCCGGGGGCGGACAGCACGAAGCGGTGTCCCTCGCCCACCGTGAGCCCCTCGATCCTGGTGCGATTGCCCTTCCAGAGCTTCCCGTCGACGACGACGCTGGCCGGCGGATCGACCCAGAGCACCACCGTCGCCGTGAGCCTCTCCAGATCGGCCACGATCTCCTTGAAGCGCGCCTCGTCGCTCAGCTTCACGGCCGTGCGGTACGGCTTGTATCCGTCTCGGGTGAGCTTGATGTGGAGCTCGCGCCCGAGCGGAAGCTCGTGGAGCTTGGCCGGCGTGGCGACGGGGTGACGCTCGCCGTTCACCCAGAGCGTGCAGCCCTCCGGCTTGCTCGTGATCTCCAGCGAGCCCTTCGCCTCGACCGGCGCGGGCGGCTCCTGACGGCTCGCCTGGGCGTCGTGGACCATCGTCATGAACTCGGCGTGCCGCTCCGAGAGCTGCCCCTGCATGTAGAGGAACCCAGGCACGAGCGCGAGCGCGCTGGCGGCCGGGATGAGCGCCGCAACACCTCCCTTGCCCGCGAGCGGCGGCGGGCTGCTCAAGGTCGCCGGGCTCGTGCTCGTCGGGACGCCGCTCTGGGAGACGGTCGCGCCGCCGCTCATCTCCAGCGACCAGCGCTGCTGCTGCGCCGCGATCACGTCGATGAGCTGCCGGACGCCGAGGAGCGCCTCCTTGTGGCGAGCGAGCTTGTCCCGGAAGAGCGACTCCATCCATGCCGTGAGGCCCATGGGCGAGGCGGGGATGCGCTCGTCGCGGATGAGCTCCTCGAGCGCGGCGTGCATCTCCCGGGCAGACTGGTAGCGATCCTCGCGCCGCTTCTCGAGCGCGCGCAGGACGATCTTCTCCAGCCCCTTCGGGTAGCCGGGCTTGATCGCGCTCGGGAGGGGGTACTCCGAGCCGTGGATCTGGAGGAGCGTCCTCATCTGGGTACCGCCCTTGAACAGGCGCCTTCCCGTCGTCATCTCGAACAGGACCACGCCGGCGGCGAAGATGTCCGCGCGATGGTCGATGCGACCCCCCGCCACGTGCTCCGGGGCCATGTAGGCGAACTTGCCCATCAGCACGTTCTCTCTCTGCTCTTCGACGTCGCCGAGCTCGCTCCGCGCGATGCCGAAGTCGACGATCTTCACGTCGCCCGTGTAGCTCACGACCACGTTGCGCGGCGAGATGTCCCTGTGGACGATGCCGAGCGGCGCACCGTCGAGGCCGCGCTTGTCGTGGATGTACGCGAGCCCAGCGCAGACGCCGAGGATGATGCTGAGCGCGTGCTCGAGCGGGATCCCTCCCGGGTCGCGCTCCGCCGCCTCGCGCACGATCGAGCCGACGTCCTCGCCGTGGATGTGCTCCATCGCGATGAAATACGTCCTGTCCACCTGCCCGGCGTCGAACGTCTGGACGATGTTGGGATGCGAGAGCGTCGCCGCGATGCGCGCCTCGCGGAGCAGCATGTCGATAAGCGACGGATCCTGGTTCATCGAGGGCAGGATGCGCTTGATCACGACGAGCTTCTCGAAGCCGAAGGACGAGCGATGCAGCGCGAGGAAGATCTCCGCCATGCCCCCCGCCGAGAGCTTCGACAGGAGCGTGTATTTGCCGAACTGTTTCGGCAAGAGCTCAGGTGCGTTTCCGGCTGCGCTCGACGGCGCGCCGCCCGCGGCCAACGCGGTACGCTCTTGCATGAGACATTCTCCTGGTTCCAGTGGACGCTACGGCAAGGCCAGCGCAAAGGGGCCTCATGAGGAGCGTTCTCAGGCGAGTCTTACCATGGAGCGGTCATGAGATGTCAGCTTATTTGAGCGCGTCCGCCTGAAACGGCGGAGCGCGGGGCGGCGCGCGCAAAGCAATCTTCGGAAACATGAGCGATACATATTCGTTTCAATGCTCGGGTAATGTCTCCCTCCTCGTCCATGGAGAGAGAACAATGGCGCAGGTTTCCTCCGAGCTCCTGGCACCGACCCGCCGGTTGACGCGCCTGTACGTCAGCGCGCTCGGCGCCGTGGCGCTCTTGTCGGTCGTGGCGCAGCTCCTCGTGCAGCACGCGTTGAACCAGCAGACGAGCGACGCGCACGTCGTCAACGTGGCCGGGCGCCAGCGAATGCTCAGCCAGCGGCTCAGCAAGGCCGCGCTCACGTTCCAGGTGACCACCGACCCCGCCGAGCGCAAGGGCCGCGCCGACGAGCTGGCGCAGGCGATGGCGCTCTGGGAGCGGTCGCATCGCGCGCTCCAGCACGGCGATCCCGGGATGGGCTTGCCGGGGAAGAACACGCCGGAGGTGACCCGCATGTTCCAGGCGATCGAGCCGCTGCACCAGAGCATGCTCCGCGACGGGAAGGATCTCCTCGCCGCGGTCGGCGCCGGCGGCGAAAAGCCGGTGGAGGCGGCCGCCATCCAGCCGATCGTCGCCGCGATCCTCGCCGCGGAGCCGGGCTTCCTGAGCGGGATGGACCGGGTCGTCTCTCGGTATGCCCACGAGGCGACCGCGCGGATCGAGCGGCTCCGGCTCGTCGAGCTGATCCTGCTCTGTGTGACCCTGGGGGTCCTGTTTCTCGAAGGGCTCTATATCTTCCGCCCGGCGGTGCGCGAGATCCGAAGGACGATCAGCCACCTCGTCCAGGCCAGGGGGCACCTCGACAACACGGTCCAGGCGCTCCGGGCGATCGCTGGTATCGGACAGCCGTGATGCTCACCGGCTCTCCGTGACCGCCTGTCCGACCCCCACCGCCGCCGAGCGGCGTTCAGCGGGCGAAGGCGGCGGTCACAGCCAGCCGCAGCCGCCGTCGAAGTCGAGGGGGGGCGTGGGCTCCGTGGACGACTGCGATGCACGACAGGCATCCTCGATGTTCTGTCGCAACATCAACATCAGGTTGTTGTCGTCCTGGATGTCCGTGTCCGAGTACTTCCCGAGCCACGCCCCGATCGGCGGCTTCATCATCTCGATGACCCCGAGCGAGCGCCGGCAGTCGCCCGCCTGGTAGAAGTCGAGCGCGCCGCGCAGCGCCAGGTACATGTTCAGCATCATGTACGGCTTGCCCGAGCCGCCGTCGGAGATGTTCCACCACCTCGAGTCGGGGTTCTGCCCGGGAGGCAGCGCGTTGAGCAGGGTGGTGTCGACGTCCTGCGCGGCTCCGTCCTTCGCCGAGGTCCAGCCTGCCGTCACCTGGAAGGCCGCCTTGTCCGGCCCGATGTCGTCGGCGAGCGACGCGTCGCCGAGGAGCTCCACGAACAGACCACCACCGCCGCCGCGGCGGCTGCCGCCCACGTCGGTCGCGCCGTCGCGCTGGCCGATGAACAGCGCCGGCATCTCCAGGGCCGCGCCCGCGGCGCTGGCTGTCGCCCGCTTCGTCCCGTAGATGCGCCCCACCTTGTAGCCGGCGGACGGGGTCACCTCCAGGCTGAAGTCCGTGGCCAGCGGGAAGAGCGTGGTCTTCCCCTCTTCCGAGAGCAAACCGCCGAGGTCGCCCGGGCTCAGCGCGTAGGCATATGTGCCCGCGCCCATCGAGCCCAGCGCCGACGGGATCCTCACCAGGAAGCTCTCGCCCACGCCGATCACGCCGAACGCCGTGCCGTTCTCCACCAGCGCCTCGCCCAGACCGAGGATGCGGTCGGGGTCCGTGATACCGCTGGTCGCGTGCCCGCTCGTGAGCAGGAGCACGCGGTGCGCGCCCTCGAAGCCCGCGGCGTCGCCCTCCTCGAACGCCTTCTCGGCGGCGGCGATCCCCTCGTAGAGGCCGACGAGCTCGCCGGCGCCGTTGCCGAGGCGCTCGTCGTCGATGAGGCGCGTGAGCTCCGCCGACCCCGGCGCTGCGAGGAAGGCGCGGCGCTCGACCCTCTCGCCATAGCGGATGACGCTGACGCGGTCCTCGGGACGCAGGCCCGCGAGCAGCCCTGCCATCCCCGTGTCCAGCGCGTTCTCATCGATCTCGGCGAAGCGGCTGTTCTCGACGGCGATCGCCAGGTGAACCGGCGGCCTGTCCAGCCTCGAAGGGTCGACCGCGGTGTTCATCGCGACGAAGGCCATTGTCCAGTTGCCCCCGTTGAAGCGCGGCGCCACCGCGAGGAACGGGTGAACGCAGACGTCCTTGCCGCAGTCGGCGTCGGGCAGGTCGATCGCGTGCTCGGCGAAGAACCCGACCGGATCCAGCGTGTCGAGCGTGGGCACCTTCCCCGCGTTCACGATCGCGCGGAACTGCGAGATGTCCTGCGCCCCGCCCTGGGCCACGTTGACCGAGCCTGCGGGGACTTCGCTGCCCGCGCCGCCGTCGCTCTGGGTGGAGCAACCGACGGCGGCGGCGCAGAGGCCGAGTGAGACAAGCTTCATCTTCGACGACATGTGGCTTCTCCTCATTCGTAAGCAATCAACAGGTCCGCGGACGCGTTGGGCGTCTGGTAGCCCGCGTCGCACTCGTCACGCCCGGCGAGCACGCGCTCGGCGCGGCCGACACGCACACGGAAATCCGGCCCTTCGAGGGTGTCTCCAGGGCTCAGCAGGGTCTTCGCGCCGCCGCTCTGCACCGCCACCACGGCGTCGGTGACGTAGGCGCCGCAGCCCAGCCGGTCGCCCTCGCACCCGGTCGCCTCGATCGAGGCAGCGAGGCCTCCGAGCTGGAGCTCGACGACGTTGTGATAGACATCGAGCCGCTTCGCCGAGTCGACGGCCGAGACCTCGAGGTGGTCACCCTCGTCGGACCATTGCACCGTTTCGCCCGCCGAGAACGGGAAGTCTTCGATCGGAATGCACAGATAGTGAGTCAGAGGGGTGAAGCTCGGGTCCGGCTCGCCGCCGCCCTCGCCGCCGGCGCCCATTCCACCATCACCGCCGGTGCCGCCGGCACCCGCGCCGCCAGCGCCACCGACGTCGGCTCCGCCGGCACCCGCGCCGCCTGCGCCCACGCCGCCTGCGCCGCCCGCGCCATCGTCGGGGCCGAGCCACGGGGAGCTCATGGTCAATTCGATGCAGCCGTCCGACAGTGCGTCGATGTTCGCGATCTCGCGGACCACCTGCTTCGGCAAGGGGGCGGCCCACTGGAAGGACGATTGAGGCGCCCCGGCGCACGCCGAGGGCCCGACGTTCGTCTGCAGCGCGCCCGTCTTCACCTGTCCGGGCGCCACCACCGCCAGCGGCTTCAGCGCGACGCGCCCCGCCACCGTCTCCGTATCCTTCCAGAAATCGCTGTTGTCGTTCACGTTCTGCGGAACCATGATGGTTTGCAGGTCGGACCACCATGCCATCACAGGCCGCAGTCCATCCGTCTCGAGCAGCACCACCTCGCAACGGCCTCCCGAGGCCGGCGCCGTCTCCTCGAAGTTGCCTGCGGCGAGGTGGGCCTCGGCCCGGTTGAGCGGGAGCGTGTCCTGCGGGTCCAGCCGATACGTGATCCCGAGGTTGAACGCGCTCGGCCCGAACATGCGTGTCGGATCGCCGGAGGTGACGGCAGCGCAATCGAGCGACGCGTCCACCCAGCGCACGCGAACGTCGACGATCCCGGTCGTGGCATTGACGAGATAGGCGTCCGTGGAGTAGCCCTCGGGGGCGGGGGTGCCGGTCGCGACGCAGGCGACGGCGGACGCCCCGAGGATCGCGCGCTCGAGCACCCAGGCGGCGCGCGCGCCTTCCTCGGCGCTCCGGGCCGAGAGCTCCCGGCTGCAAGCAGCGCGCGCCGAGAGGCGCCATGCCGGGACGAGGACCACGAGCGCGGCCAGGTCCGTCGGATCTTGCCAGATACGCCACGTGATCCCCGCGAGGCCCACGAGCCCCACGAGGAGCTGCGCGGCAGCGGCCGAGAGCTTGATCGCCGCGAACGGCGCGGCCACCGCCGCGAACGCCAGCGCTCGCCCGCGCGACGTGCGCGCGTCCACGAGCGCCGCTGCGAGGACGGGGGCGACCACGAGGCCGGCGAGGTCGCTGAGCTTGCCGGTGAGCGCGCCTGGCAGGAGCCCGGCGCCTTTCAGGAAGTGGTCGTTGACCACCAGGAGCGCCAGGGCGCCAAGGAAGAGGGGGTGGCGGAGGACCGCGAATCGAGGCGACACAGATTGTCGTGACCGCGACACCAGCGTCAGAGCACCGGCGTGGCCGCCGGCGTTTCGCCGTGATGAGTTCAGCATCGCCGCGAGCCGATAGCAGCGCGCGTGCCACGCGCCGCAGGCGTCGGAGCGGCGCGCCATCGCGTCGCGGCCGGCCCCTGCCTTCACTGCTGCTGCCCTGGCACACCTGTCGCTGAGGCAGCGAGCGATGCGATCCTGCCTGCTACTGTCCGCCTGCTCTTTCCTCGCGTCCCTCTCCGGGTGTGGCCCTGTCGACGGTGATCCGTCGATCCCCGCGGAAGCCAGCGATTGTCCTGCGCTGCTCGGCGAGGACTTCTCCGAGACCCGCGCCGTCGACATCGGTGACGCGTCGTCCGGGACGTTCGTGCCCTACGCCGACGGCGCCAGCGTGCAACTGATCCTCGGCAACCAGGGCTCGATGATGATCACGCCCTGGGTCCAGGTGGAGGCTCTGCCCGGCGACGCGGAGGAGACGTGCCATGTGGTGCGCCTCGCGAACGAGCTCGAGGGCCCGCTCGCCAGCGATCCCGAGGGGATCGCCGCCGCGCAGTTCAACGTCCAGTTCATCAAGACCGGCTCTTTCCTGGTCTCGGACGGCGCGCTCTACCACCCTTTCGCGTGGGACCGCGAGACGCTCGAAGGTCAGAAGCTCGGGCTCACGGTGACCGTGCGCGGCGACGGCTACGAGGGCACGAAGAGCGTGAGCGTCGTGCTGGAGTGAAGAAACCGGCCCATCGAGCCGCCGCCCACATCGAGCATGCGATGGCAGGTCCGGTCCAGCGCGACCGGTGACCGCGGCGATTCGCCCTCACGTCCTCGAATCGTTTCGGTTCTCTTTCCCTGATGGATGGCTCGTGGCGCGCCGAGTCCGGCGGCGCGGCGCTACCGCGGGGCGCACCGGGTCGCGACATATCGGCCATTCGGGTCGCCGTCGACGAACACGCTGCCCACGTCGGAGAGCTCGAAGGTGACCGAGGTCGGGTCGATCGCCGTGATGGTGAGCCTGCCGAATCCCGCGTCGCCGCCGCCGGTGACGGCCCCCGTGCTGCTGCAGTCCGCGCGAGAGGACGTCCCGAAGATCGTGAGATCTCCGCTCGCCGTGTCCACCTCGCCCACGGCGAGCATCGACTCGGGCATGCGGAGCTCCAGGTCCCACCAGTCGCTGCAGGGCGAGTACGTGGGGTTCGCGTCGGGATCGCTGCAGGACAGGGCCAGGGTGGCGATACGGAGCGTCACGCTCGACGAGTCGCCGAAGACGATCGCGCTCACCCGGCGCCCACCGCCGCCCGAGGTCGTCGGCGACGGCGCGACCGAGCTCGTCGTCGAGACCGGGCCATCCGGGCCATCCGTGCTGCCCTGGCCGCTCGTGCTGCCCTGGCCGCTCGTGCTGCCCGCGCCGCCGGCCCCGCCTCCTCCGCCGTCCATGATCACCGCGCCGCCGCACGCGCTTTGGACGAGCAGCACGAGCGAGCCTACCGCCATTGAAATGCATCGAGGTGAGCGCTTCATCGTCGCATCGTATCGCCCTCCGGCCTGCGATCGCAGACGAGGGCAAGCCTCCGTCCATGGACCGGCCGGGGGCCGCCTGTGCTACCATCGACCACAGCAGGCTCGGATGGCAGCACGCCCCGTGGCCGGGCGTGAAGCGCGGAGCTCTGATGAAGCCACCTGTCGTCGAAGGAGACGTCATCGCCGGCAAGTACCGGGTCGATCGCGTCGTGGGCCGAGGCGGCATGGGCATCGTGGTCGCGGCGAGCCACCTGTTCCTCCCGCAGCGTGTCGCGATCAAGCTCCTCCTCAGCACGGAGAGCCCGGCGCTCGTGCAGCGGTTTCTCCGCGAGGCGCGCGCGGTGGTCCGCCTCAAGGGCGAGCACGTCGTGCGGGTGTTCGACGTCGGCGAGCTCGGCTCGGGCATCCCGTACATCGTGATGGAGTACCTGGAGGGCCAAGATCTCTCCGATGTGCTCCGCGCCCGCGGCACGCTCAGCGTCGCGGACGCGGCCGACTACGTCCTGCAGGCCTGCCTGGCGATGGCCGAGGCGCACGCCGCGGGCATCGTGCACCGCGATCTCAAGCCGGCGAACCTGTTCCTCACGACGACGCCCGGCGGGGCGACGCTCATCAAGGTCCTCGACTTCGGGATCTCGAAGGAGGTGCCGGGCAGCACCGAGGGCGTCGGCGCGTCGTTGACGCAGACGCGGGAGATGCTCGGCTCGCCCAATTACATGTCCCCGGAGCAGATGCGGTCGTCGCGCTCGGTCGACGCCCGCTCCGACGTGTGGGCGCTCGGCGCGCTGCTCTACCGCCTCCTGGTAGGGCAGCCGCCGTTCGAGGCCCCGGCGCTCGCCGAGCTCGTGCTGCAGGTCGCGAGCGCCGAGCCGATCCCGCCCACCGCGCTCAGGAGCGACATCCCGCCGGCGCTCGAGGCCGCGATCCTCCATTGCCTCCAGAAGGATCCGGCCCGGCGGCCGCAGACCGTGGCCGACCTGGCGCGCGCGCTGGTGCCCTTCGCGACGGCGGGCGGGCAGGAGCGCGCGGAGCGCGCCGCGCGGATCCTCGGGGCGGGGGCGCAGGTGACGCCGCCGCCGACCGGTTCGGTGCCGCCGCCGCGGCTCGTGACGGCCAGCGGCCCTCCGAGCGCCCCGTCCGGCGCGATGACGAGCCTCCTGCCCACGACGCGGGGGCTCACGCGGACGTCCGCGCGGCCCGGGTCGCGCAGGATCCTCGGGGCGGCGCTCGGGGCGGTCGTGATCGCCGTGCTCGCGCTCGCCCTCTGGGGCGCGGTCGCGTTGCCCCCGTCGGCGCCCGGAGGGACGAATCCCTTGGAACCACCGCTCAGATGAGACAGGAAACACCGGCCTCCGACCCGCTGCACCCCGCATTCCGTCCGGATGCAGGCGAGGCGCCTGTGCGTTCGAGCCGCCCGGCGACGGGGCTCGCGCCAGCCGCCGCCATCGTGGTGTTGATCACGGCCGGCGGCGCGGCCGCGCAGCAACCCCAGCCCGCCCCAGCGGCGGCTCCGGCGCCGGCCGCCCCCGCGCCGGCGGCTCCTGCGAAGGCCGCTCCCGCGCCGGGTGAGGCTGCTTCTGCGCCCGCCCGCGAGCGGCTGAGCGGTGAGGCCAGGGCCGATTACGAGTCCGGCAAGACGCTCTTTCGCAGCGGCGACTTCGCCGGCGCCTTCCTCAAGTTCCAGAGCGCCTACGAGAGCTCGAAGGACGCGCGCCTCCTCTGGAACATGATCGCCTGCACGTCCAAGATGCACCGGTACAGCCAGCTCCTTGCGCTGGTGGAGAGGTTGAAGCAGGAGGATCGGGGCGCCCTGCTCCCGGAGGACTGGGCGACGATCGACGAGGTCGAGCGAAAGGCCAGGGCCCTCGTCGGTCACCTGGACGTCGCCGTGAGCGAGCGGGACGCGGAGGTGACGATCGACGGCCAGCTGATCGGGAAGACGCCGCTCCCGGGCAAGGTGATCGTCGACGCCGGCACGCGGCGAATCCGTGTCTTCAAGCCGGGGTTCAAGGAGCACCTCCGCGTGGAGAGCGTGTCCCCTGGCGCGCAGCTGGCGCTCGACGTCCGGCTGGCGCGGCCGATGAACGGCGGCAGGCTCTCCATCGTTGCCTCTCCGGGCGATCGCCTCGCGCTCGACGGCGAGTTCCTGGGCGAAGGGCAGTGGGAGGGCATCGTGCCGGGCGGCCGTCACGCGGTGCGGGTGACGGCGCCGGGGAAGGTGCCCTACCAGGCCCAGATCCTGGTTCGGGACGAGGCGCTGAGCAGCGTCCGCGTCGGCCTGGTGCCGGCCGAGAAGCTCGGCGGGACGCCGGCGTGGATATGGATCGTCGGCGCCGGGGCGGTCGTCGCGGCGGCCTTGTCGGCCGGCATCCTCCTCTTGCACGATCACAATCCCGCGCAGGTGAGGGCGGGCCAGGAAGCCCCCAGCGAGGGCCGCCCGACCGGATTCGGTGGCCGGTTTTGAGGGGGCCGCCGCCGTCCACGGCGGCGCTCGCCCACGAACGTGCGCCTCGCTCCGGCGAGCGCGGCCGGCAGGCCGCCGTCAGATCATCCCTACCAGCGGTCCTGTGCAGAAGTCCGGGTCGCCGAACGAGTCGGCCTCGATGCCCATCGCGTGGAGCAGCGACAGGAGCAGGTTGTTGTGCGCGACCTCCTTCTGCTGGACGACGTATCGGCCCGTCTTGAAATGACCTCCCGCGCTCCCGGCGACGACATAAGGGATGTTCTTGCGCAGGTGATTGCCGTCCGCGTGCTCGTTGGTCCAGAAGATCACCGTGTTGTCGAAGACCGTGCCGTCGCCCTCCGGCATGCTCTTCAGCTTGGCGATCAGGTACGCGAGCTGCTCGGCGTAGAAGCGGCTGATCCTGGTGAGCCGCCCGCGGTTCACCTGATCGGCGTAGCCGTTGTGCGCCATCGGGTGGTGGCCCTCGGTGATGTCCGGCCCGAGGAAGCTCAGCACCTTGGTCGTCGCGGAGTTCGTGAAGTGCAGGCTCGCGACCCGCGTCAGATCGCAGGCGAGGGACATCGCGATGAGATCCAGCTGGAGCCGGCAGAGCTCCGGCATGCTGGCGACCTTGTCGACGTCGAGATCCGGCGTCAGCGCCGGCGCGGCGCACGCCGGCGAGGTCGGCGCCGAGCCGCGATCGAGGCGCGACGCGATGTCCTCCACCGACGCGAGGTGCCCGTCGAGCTTCAGCCGATCCGCGGCGCCCAGCCGCTGGCGCAGCCGGTCGTAGTCCGAGGCCACCTTGCCGAGCACCGCCCTGCGCTGCTCGGTCTTCCGCGTCGCGTCGGCGGGCGCGACCGACAGGTCGGAGAAGAGCCGGTCGAACGCGGCGTACGGGCTGTTCTCCGGCGGCAGCGGCTGCGCCGGCCCGCGGTACGCGAGGCGCGCGCCCACGGTCGCCCCGTAGACGAGCACGCCGAGCTCGAGCGAGAGGAGCCTGGTCTTCGTGCCGATGTGGTTCGCGATCTCCTGGTCGAGCGAGATGCCGTCGGCCCAGCCGCACGACAGCCCGGCGTCGCCGGGAAAGTCGCCCTCCTGCATCGCGCGCGCGGTCAGGCACTGCCCCGTGCCCTTCTGGTGCGCGTCGCCCGGCCCGGTCAGCGCCGACAGCGCGCTCACGTTGCCGAGGACCAGCAGATCCCTGTTGTGGTCCTTGAGCGGCGCGAGGATGGGCGACAGCTCCTCGCCGTTCTGGAATGTCGAGGACGACGGCCAGAAGTCCGGCGGGACGGTCCCGTTCGGCGTGTAGAGCACGATGAACCGCTTCGGGAACTCGAGCCCGAACGCGGCCCGCCCCGTCTGCTCCGAGGCCGGCGCGAGCCGCTTGGAGCAGCCCATCACCTCGAGGAACGGCAGCGCGAGCGCCGCGCCGCCGAGGCCCCTGAGCACGGCGCGGCGGCTGAGTCGGAACGGCTTCATCACGGCTCTCCTCCCGGGGCGCTCTCCGAGGCGCCTCCCACGTTGATCTCGCGCCGGTAGCGGAACGCGTCGGTCTGGGTGAGCGCCACGAGCAGCGCCCTGATGTTGTACCGGGACGCCTCGAACGCCTCCGTCGCCTGCGAGAGGCTGCAGGCGTCCTCGCGCTGCTCGGCGCGGCCGTAGCCGAAGCGGAACCACTGCTTCACGACGCACGCGCGCACCTGCTCGCTCTCCGCGAGCCGGTGCGCGAGCTCGACCGCCCCGTCGAACGGCCCGTCGATGTCGGTCTGCGTGAGCTCGCCGCTGGCGTCGACCGGGATGCCGTTCTCGGCGTCCCGCCAGCGGCCGAGCGCGTCGTAGTGCTCGAAGCCGAACCCGATCGGGTCGAGCAGCGTGTGGCAGCTCCTGCAGCCCGGGTCGGACACGTGCTGCGAGAACTGCTCGCGCGTCGTCTTCGCGCGGTCGACCATCGGCGGCTCCGGGACCACGTCCGGCGGCGGCGGCGGGATCTGGCAGAGCAGGCTCTGGCGCACGAACCGGCCGCGGTGCACCGGCGAGGACCGGTTCGGCTTCGCGTAGAGCGAGAGCAGCCCGGCGTGCGTCAGGAAGCCGGCGCGCTGCGACGGATCGAGCTCCACCCGCTCGAACGCCTCGCCCTTCGGGCCTCCCTCGACGCCGTAGAGCGCGGCGAGCTCCCGGTTCATCATCGAATAGGGCGCCGTGAACAGCGTGCTCACGCTCGCGTCCTGCTCGAAGATCGCGTGATCCAGGAACGCCTCGGTCTCGGCCTGGAACAGCGGCAGGAGCTCGTCCCGGTACTCGGGGTAGAGCTCCGGGTCCCTCCCGCCCGCGGCGATCTCGCCGATCTTCGAGAGCCCGAGCCACTGGCGGTGGAAGTTCTTCACGGCCTCGCGCGCCCGCGGATCGTCCAGCATGCGCCGCGCCTGCGCCGCGATCTCCGCGGCGGTGCCGAGCGCCCCCTCCTCGGCGGCCGCGAAGAGCCCGTCGTCGGGCATCGTGCCCCAGAGCAGGTACGAGAGCCGCGAGGCGATCTCGTACGAGGAGAGCGGCACGACGTCGCCCTCGACCGGATCCGGCATGCCGAGCTCGACGCGGTAGAGGAAGTGCGGCGACTGGAGCATCGCCTGGACGACGAGCGAGAGGCCGGTCGACGCGTCGTCGGGCGTCTCCCCGAGGCCGAGCCCGCGGTCGAAGAGCGCCGCGAGCTCGGCGACCTCGTCCTCGGCGAGGGGCCGGCGGAACGCCCGCTTGCCGAGCGACGCGATGAGCGCCGCGATCTCGCCGCGGCACGCGGCGCCCGCCGCGGCCCCGCGGCACGAGGGCGCCTGGCCGAGCAGCTTGCCCGCCGCGCGCGCCGCGATGCCCTCGGCGGCGGTCATGTACTGCTCCGCGAGCAGCGGGCTCACCACGAGCGCCGCCGCCTGGTTGTTGAAGCCGAGCGACTCCTCCTCGGGCACGAAGCCCCTCGCAGGGCGGCTGTCGTCGCCGAGGAGATCGAGTATCGTATTGTCGTACTCCACCCGTGTCATGCGGCGGAGCGGCGACTCGCCTGGCTCGATGGAGGCGCAGAGCGGCGCCGTCTCCTCGCCGTCGTCGCCGTCGTCGCCGTCGTTCGCGGGGAGATCGCCGAACTGCCCTGAGCAGGAGGCGAGGAGGAGCAAGCCGATGGGCCAGCGGAGAGCTCTTGGTTCAGCCATGGTGCCTCGTCGGCGAGCGCGAGCAGGGCACGGCGCGTTCCCCTCCGTGCAGCGTGCGCGGCGCGGCCGTGTGCGTGGCGCGCCATCTCGCCATCTTCAAGGAGCGTATGGCAAACCGTCGCTCCCGGATAGGAGCCGCGCTCGGAGCGGCCGAATCAAGTGGGAGCGCGGGGCCGATGTGATCATCCCGTGTGCGCGTGTCTTACGGCGTTGCCGCGGACTCCGGCGTTCGAAGGCGGCTCGACCTGCGGTGTACGGAGCGACTATGCTCGCGCCCGATGCAAAGGCGAACGCTCGCCTGTCCTTTCTCTCCTCTCTCTCCTCGGGCGCCGCGGCGCCGCGCGCGCCGCTCTCCTGCGGCCGCGCTGCTCGGCGCGGCGCTCTCGGCGCTGTCGATGCTGCTCGCGCTCCTTTCGCCAGGCTCGGCGCTCGCCGATCCCGGCGCGGCGTCCAGCGCCGAGCGCGACGAAGGCGCCCGCCCCCCCACCGCGGGGACCGCGCTCTTCAGCGCGGGTGTCGATCTCGAGATCGCGGGTCGTACGCTGTCCTATAGCGATCTGCTCTCCGACAACCTCCGCACCTACGAGGTGCTGGGCGTGCCCATGCCGTCGCTTCGGGGCGAGCTGTACCCGTTCGCGCGAAGCGCCGTCCCGGTGCTCCGCGATCTCGGCGTCGAGCTCTCGTACGCTCGCGCGCTCGGCCTCGACTCGGAGGGCGCCGGCGGAGCGAGCGTATCGACCTCGTGGAGCCGGCTCCACGCCGGCCTCCGGGGCCGTTACCGCCTCGCCGGGCAGGACGGGCCGGTCCTGTTCGCGGGCGGCGGACTCCGGTGGACCGACTTCGATATCGAGTCGACGGGCGACCCCTCGCGCGACGCCGCGTCGGTGTCCTACGTCGCCTTGCGCGTCGGGGTGGACGGGCGATTGCCGGTCGGCCCGGTCGCGCTGGAGGCCGGGGGAGGGGTTCAGGCGCCCCTCTCGATGGGAGCCCTCGCGTCTCATTTCCGCGCGCCGAGCGCCGGAGGCGTCGATTTCCGCGTCGCGGTCGCCGCCCCGTTCGCGCCGGGGCTCGAGGCGCGCGCGGGCGTGTCGTACGCGCGGTTCTTCTACGATTTCGACTCCGAGCCAGAGGACACGTACATCGCGGGCGGGGCGCTCGACCAGCTCTTCAGCGTTCACCTGGGGGTGGCTTATCATGGGGAGTGAGGCGCGCTCAGCGCGCGCGGCGCGCGCCGGGTCTACCCGTCGCCGCGCGCGCTTCACGGCGGCGGCGACGGCGGCGGCGCTCGCCGCGCCGGCCTTGCCGCTGCTCGCGGGGTGTCCGGGGACGATCGACGACCAGGAGCGGTTCGACCGGCGGGACCGCGACCCGCAGGCCGCGTGCGCCGACGTGCCCGCGGTGTTCGCCGAGCGGTGCGGCGGCGCGAGCTGCCACGGGCCGGGCGAGCCCGCGGCCGGCCTCGACCTCGTCACGCTCGGCGTCGGCGATCGGGTCGCCGGCCGCCCGGCCACAAACTGCGCCGGCGTGCTCGCCGACCCCGATCGGCCGGAGGAGAGCGCGCTCTACGTGCGGCTCACCGACGCGCCCTCGTGCGGCGCGCGCATGCCGCTCGGCGGGGCCCCGTACTCGTCCGAGGAGATCGCGTGCGTCGCCGCCTGGATCGCGGAGCTCAGGCCGGCCGTGTGCAGCGGCCTCGACTGCGGCTGTCCCGGGTGCGTGTGCGCGCCCGGCGCGCAGGAGGCGTGCTACACGGGCCCGGAGGGGACGCGCGACGTCGGGCGCTGCGCGGCCGGCACGCGCGCCTGCAACGCGGAGGGCACGTCGTGGGGCCCGTGCATGGGGGAGGTCCTGCCCGCCTTCGACGCGTGCGACACGCCCGACGACGAGGACTGCGACGGCGCGGCGCCCGCCTGCGAGGACGTGTGGAGCCGCGGCTTCGGCGACGCGAACGGCCAGTACGCCCGATCCGTCGCGTTCGACGCGGATGGCAACGTGTTCGTGGCCGGCCAGCTGGAGGGGACCGTCGATCTCGGCGGCGGCCCGCTCACGGCCACCGGCACGGACGCCTTCGTGGCGAAGTTCGACAGGTTCGGCGCGCACGTCTGGAGCAAGCTGTTCCCGGGCGACGGCAACCAGTTCGCGATGGCGCTCGCGGTCGACGCGGCGGGCAGCGTCCTCGTGGCGGGCCGCGCCTTCGGCCGCGTCGATCTCGGCGGCGGCGAGCTCGCGTCGCGCGGGAGCGACGACGTCTTCGTCGTCAAGCTGGGCGGCGGCGGCGAGCACATCTGGAGCAGGATCTTCGGCGGATCCGGCGCGGAGCGCTGCGACCGCATCGCCGTCGACGCGGCGGGCGACGTCCTCGTGGCGGGCGGCTACCACGGCGCCGTCGACTTCGGCGCCGGCGAGCTCACGAGCGCGGGCATGCGCGACGCCTTCGTGCTGCGCCTCGCCTCGGACGACGGCCGGACGCTCCTCGCCATGCGCGCCGGCGGCGAAGGCGACGACTACGCCCACGGGATCGCGGTCGACGCCGACGGCAACCTGCTCGTCGCGGGGTATTTCGAGGGATCCATCGATCTCGGCGGAGCGCAGCTCGAGAGCGCCGGCCTCTCCGACATCTTCCTCGCCAAGCTCCGCCCTTCCGGTGACCACGTCTGGAGCGCCCGGTTCGGCGGCGCCGAGGCGGACGAGGCCCACGACGTCGCGGTCCACCAGGCGACGGGCGACGTGGCGCTCACGGGCACGTTCGCGTCGACCATCGATCTCGGCGGCGGTCCGCTGGTGAGCGCCGGCGGGCGGGATCTGTTCGTCGCCAGGCTCTCCGGCGCCGGAGCGCACCTCATGAGCCGGCGCTTCGGCGACGCCGAGGACCAGCTGCTCACCGATTTCGAGACCGGGGCGCGCGCGAGCGTCGCGGTGGACTCCGCCGGCAATCTCCTGCTCGCGGGGCCGCTGTTCGGCTCGGCGGACTTCGGCGGAGGGCCGCTGGCGAGCCGAGGCAAGACCGATGTCTACCTGGCCAAGCTCGGCGCCTCGGGCGCTCACGTGTTCAGCAAGCTGTTCGGCGACGTCCAGACGCAGGTCGGCCTCGACGTGGCGGCGGGCTCAGGCGCGAGCGTGCTGATCGCCGGCCGCTTCTACGGCGCCATCAACTTCGGTCAAGGGGCGCTCTCGAGCGCAGGCCAGGGCGACGCGTTCGTCGCGAAGCTCTCTTTATAATAAATGCCGTTCTCATCGCAAATGCCGCGCTCGGCGGCGCTGCGCGCCGTTGCCGATCCCGTCTGCCGAGGTACCCCCCGGCGCGTGGCAATTTGCCTCGCTGGGGCGGCATGGCTGTTCGTTCATCGCTCGTCTGGGCGCATGGCCTCAATTCTTGCCTCGTTTCCAGCCTTCTCGGAGTGGCATGTTCTCTGCTCGACGCCGCTCGACCGCGCGGCGAGATGCTCCCCTGAACTCAGGGGTTCCATCGAGCCGAGCGGGCGAGTTCGAAGGAGCAGAGGTATGCGCGTCCTGCTTATCACCAAGATTTTCCCGAACGCGATGAACCCGGGACAGGCGCCGTTCAACCGGCGGCAGTTCGCTGCGCTCTCGAGGTATTGCGACATCGACGTCTTCGCGACGATCCCCTGGTTTCCGGGGGCTTCCAGGTTCTCCCGGTGGTCCATGTCGAGCGACGCGCCTCGCGAGGACGTGATCGATGGCTTGCCGGTGCGCCACCCGCGATTCCTCTATGTGCCCAAGGTGGCGCCCTATCTCAATGGTCCGCTCTACGCGGCGTCCATGCTCGTCGAGCTGGCGCGCCACCGCCCGGCGCCGGACGTCATCGTCGGCTCGTTCGCCTATCCGGACGGATTCGCCGCCGTGTGCCTCGCGGAGCTGCTCGGCGTCCCGGCGGTCGTCAAGGTGCACGGCTCGGACGTCGACGTGCTCTCGCAGCAAGCGGCGGTCAGGCCCTCGCTCGAGTGGGGTCTCCAGCGCGCGACCCGCGTCGTCGCCGTGAGCAAGCAGCTGGCCGAGGGGGTGCACGCGCTCGGCGTCCCCCGCGACCGCATCGATGTCGTCATGAACGGCGTCGATCGCAGCATGTTCTACCCGCGCGACCGGCGCGAGGCCCGCGCCGCCCTGGGCCGCCCTGCGGAGCGCCGGCTGCTGCTCTACGTCGGCCACCTGCTCCGCGACAAGGGCGCGCTCGACGCGATCGCCGCCTTCGAGCGCATCGCCGCCGCGCACCCCGACGTCGACCTCGCGCTGGTCGGGAGCGGCGCGGACGAGCAGGCCTGCAGGTCGGCGGCGGAGCGGCTCGGCGGGCGCGTCCTGATGACCGGTCGCCTGCCGCACCACGAGGTGGCGCGCTGGGTCGCCGCCTGCGATGCGCTCGTCCTGCCGAGCCATCACGAGGGCACGCCCAACGTCGTGATCGAGTCGATCGCGTCGGGCCGCCGGGTGGTCGCGACGCGGGTCGGGGGCATCCCCGACGTGATCCGCCGCCCCGAGCTCGGCGAGCTCGTCTCGCCCGGCGATCTCCCCGCCCTGGCCGGCGCCATGGCGCGCGCGGCGCACGCGCCCTACGATCCCGAGCGGATCTCGGCGCTCGCCGGGTGCAAGGGGTGGGACGAGAGCGCTCGCGCGCTCCACGACACGCTCGTCCTGGCGCGGAGCGAGCGGCGCTCGCCAGCGCCCGCGCCGCTGCGCGTGCCCGTGTTCGACAAGGGCCCCGCGCTCCAGGCGGACGCGCACCCCCCTGCGTCCGTGCGACGGGCGCCGCCCCCCTCGCGGCGTTTCCCCGACGGCGCGCAGCTCGGGGTCGGCCAGGCCTGAAGGGCCGCGCTCGCCCTGGCCCCGCCTCAGGCCACGGGCACGGCCTTTTCTGGCCGCAGGCGAACGGTGGGGCCGGGATCCGGGGGCGGCGGCTCGGCGCGTGGCATCGCGGCGCGCGCCGTCCAGAAGCTCCTTGCGTCGTCCGGCGTCCACGCCGGCGCCGGCTCGCATGCGTCGAGCGCGGCGAGCAGCTCGCGCGCGCTCTGGTAACGGTCGCCTGGCCGCTTGGCGAGGCACCGCATCACCACCTCTTCCAGCTCCGACGACAGCGGCCAGGGCGCGCGCAGCGACGGCGGGATCGGCGGCATCGTCAGGTGCGAGTAGACGAGCTTGCCGAAGCTCCGGCCGTCGAAGGGGGCCACGCCCGTCAGCAGGTAATAGAGCGTGACCCCGAGCGAGTAGATGTCGCTCCGGGCGTCCACGGCGCCGGCCGAGATCATCTCCGGGGACATGTACGTCGGCGTTCCCTTGATCACGCCGACGTCCGTCATGCTCGCGTCTCCCTCCAGGCTCACCTGCTTCGCGATCCCGAAGTCGAGCACCTTGAGCACGTCCTGCTCGTCCCCCACGCGCGTGATGTAGAGGTTGTGGGGCTTGATGTCGCGGTGGATGACGCCCGCGTCGTGCGCCTCCGCCAGCGAGAGGCAGGCCTGCCGCGCGAAGTGGACGACCCGGGAGGGCGGCATCGGGCCGTGATCGCGCACCAGGGTGGCCAGGTCGGCGCCGGCCAGGTGCTCCATCGCGATGTAGAAGATGCCGTCGCTGCTCGCCCCGAAATCGAAGATCCGGATGGTGTGCGGCGACGTGAGCCGGCTCGTCGCGCGCGCCTCGCGCTCGAAGCTGCGCACGTCGCCCTCGGACTTGCTCTCGCTGCGGAGCAGCTTCAGCGCCACGTCGCGGCGCAGCGACTCGTCCCAGGCGAGCCACACCTCGTTCTGCCCGCCCCGGCCGACCGGCGCCACGAGCCGGTAGCGGCCGAGCTTGCGGGCCTCGTAGACCTGCTGGCGCGCCGACCAGAGGCCGTGGCTCGCCGCCGACACAAGGATCGCGGTGGCGAGCACGAAGATGTAGTTGCAGGCGAAGATCACGAGCGACCGCGGCGACGCCCACTGCGCCGCGAGCGCCGGGTCGAGGGACGCCCCCGCGCCCATGATGATGGGGAAGCTGAGCGCCACCGGGATCGTCATCCGGAGCGATCGCGAGAAGTGCGTGGGCAGGATCGTCGCGTCGACGAGCATCACGATCGACAGCCCGTGCATGTAGTTCCAGGTCAGATCCCCGAACTCCAGCGCCATCACGGAGATGAGCCCCCCCGTGCTCCAGACCGCGAAGACGTGCGCCGCGTCGAGGAGCTCGGCCGAGGTCTGCTCGCGCCGGGCGAGGAGGTACAGCCAGAGCAGGATGACCTCGCCGAGCAGCCGGTAGAGCAGCAGCCGGGTGACCGAGGCGCTCGGAAACACAGCGAGCACCACGAACACGTCGAGCGCCGCGAACGTGGGCCAGGTCACGAGCGCCGTGGGGAGGCCCCGCGCCATCGCGCGGCGCTCGTCCGCCGAGCTGACGCCTCGAGGTCCCTGGGATCCCGTCGAATGGAAGCTGCTCGAGGCGGTCATGGTGCGGCGCGGGCCGTATCGCAGGCCATTGGAGCTCCGCGCTGGCGCGGAGTCAAAGCGCACGTCGCCCGCCCGGAGGAGCGAGAAATGACGCAACGCACGTGTCGCACGCGACGTACGTGCGGCGCGCATCGCACGCATCACACACGTCGTACGCGTTGCCCACGTCGTGCGCACGAGCGCCGCCCGGGCGCGGCGCGGCGAGCGCGCCTCCGGGGTTCCGCCGGCGGGGCGTCCGTTGTAGAGGCGCTCCGCGCTCGCTCCGAGCCCCCCGCAATGGCGGCGATCTCGGCGGCGAGCCGCGGGGAAATGGGATGAAGCAGAGACGTGCGCTCGTGATCATCGCGGTCCGCAACGGCGTGCTCGCCGGCGCGGCCCCCGCGCGGGCGGCCATGGGCCCGCGCGTGATCCTGGGACCGGCCCTCTCGCGCGCGCGCGGCTGCTGCGGCGCGCCGGTGCGCTGACGGCCCGTGGCGAAGATCGGCTACTACGTCCACGGCCGCGGGCGCGGGCACGCGAGCCGCGCGCTCCCGATCGCGGCAGCCCTCCGCGAGCGCGGCCACGAGCTCCGGATCTACGGCGGCGGCCAGGCGGCGGACCTGCTCGGCGCGCTCCCGGAGCACCGCCTCGTGCGGCCGATCCGCCGCGGGCTCGCGGGCGTGATCGAGCTCCCGCGCCGCCTGGCGAAGGAGATCGTCGAGCAGGCGGGCTTCCGGCCCGACGCCGTCGTGAGCGACGGCGACGTCCCGTCGCTGCTCGCCGCGCGCGCGCTCGGGATCCCCGCCGTCGCGCTCGGCCACGATCTCGTCTTCTCGCGCTGCCGCCTGCCCGAGGGGCTGCCGAGGCTGCGGGTGCTCGCGTGCCGGCGCACGACCTGGGCCTCCAGCCGGGCGCGCCGCGCGGTCGCCGTCCACTTCCTGCCGATCGAGCCGGAGACGCCGGGCACCCTCGTCGCGCGGCCCGAGCGCCGGCTCGCCCCCGCGCGCGCCGGCGAGCCCGGGGCCGTCGTCTGCTACTTCAGCGAGTGCGACGCGCGCCGCGTGCTCGAGCTCGTCGCGCGCGACGGCCGGCGCGTCATCGCGTTCGGCGACCCGGGCCTCGACGTGCCCGGCGTCGAGGCGCGCCCCTTCGATCCGGGCGCGTTCCTCGGTCACCTCGAGGGCGCGTCGGCGGTCGTGACCACCGCCGGCAGCAACGTCCTCGCCGAGTGCGTGCTCGCCGGCAAGCCCGTGCTCGCGCTCTACGACGACCGCCACGACGAGCAGACGCTCAACGCGCTCCTCGCCGAGCGGGCCGGCGTCGCCGTCGCGAGCTCGCTCGCGGCGCTCTCGCCGGACGTCGTGGCGCGCTTCTTCGATCGCTGCCGCGCCGCCGACTTCGCTCGCATCGACCTGGAGCGCGCGCTGCCGAGCGCGCCTTCCGCCATGCTCACCCTGCTGGAGGAGGCGTGCGCGGGCGCCTCGTGACGAGGTGCATCGCGACGTTCGCACCTCGCACCGTGGCCGAAGTCGACACAAGCGGCATGAGGTTTGCTAATTACGCCCACCGCCGACAGGCCCATCGGCCGACGAGGAATGGCTGCTGTGCCGAGCAGCAGGCAGCGCTCGCGGCCGCAGCGCGACACGGCTGTCGCGGGCGCGACACGAATGCCCTACCGCCCGTCACGCTGCGCGCCTCGGTCGGTCATCGACCACGGTTCGCGCCGCTTCTCCAGGAGCAACGAAGATGACGATGGATGCAATTCTGCCGCTCAGCGACCACCGGAGCGATCGCGCGCCGCACGAGGCGATCGCGCCGGCGCGTCCCACGCCGTCGACGGGACCCGCGCGGGGAGGGCTCTCCTCCGTCAGGGTGCAAGCGGCCATTCCAGAGAATCCCTTCGCTGCCCTCTCCGGCGCCAACGGGCGGCCGCTCAAGGTCGCCATCCTCAGCGATTTCACGCGCATTCCTTACGCGAATGGCGCGGTCTTCCAGACGCGGGCCCTGTATCGCGCGCTCAACACCTGTGGTCACCAGGCAACACTGATCGGACCTCGGGATCCGGATGCCTCGGCCGACGAGATCCCCCCCGGCACCGTCGCCTTGCCCAGCCTGCCGCTGCGCACCTACCCGGGGGTGCACCTGCCCATCCCCGTGGGATCCTCGGTGCTCGATCCGATGCGGTGGGATTTTGACATCTGCTTTGCGCAGACCACGACCCTGCTCGTCGAGTTCGGCATCTGGCTGCGCAAGATGCGCGGCATCCCGCTGCTCTGCGTGAACACGACGCACCTCGCGGCCGCGTACGACGTGCTCCTGCCGGAGCGGGTCTCCCGGATCGGCGCGGTCCACACGGTGCTCCACAAGACGCTCCGCGCGCCGATGGAGCGGCTCTTCGTGGACCTGTACAACCAGGGAGACGGCCTCGTCGTGCTGAGCGAGGGCCTGCGCGATTACTGGCGCGAACGGGGCGTGACGGTGCCCATCCACGTCATCCCGCGGATGGTCCCCGAGGACGTGTTCGAGCGCCCGCTCGGCCCCGACCCCTACGTGCAGCTGCTCGAGGAGCGCGGGCTCGACCCGCGCGGTCCCCGCCTCGTCTGCGCGGGCCGCCACACCCGGGAGAAGTCGCAGCACCGGCTGATCCGCATCTTCGCCGAGCACATCGCCCCGCACGAGCCGCAGGCGACGCTCACGCTCGTCGGCGACGGGCCGGACAGCGTGGCGTACGCGGCGCTCGCGCGCGAGCTGGGCGTCGCGCGCCGGGTCATCTTCACGGGCGAGGTGCCGTACAGCCAGATCTCGGACTACTACCGGCACGCGAACCTCTTCCTGCACGCCTCGCTGAGCGAGACGTTCGGAAACGTGCTCAGCGAGGCGCTCTGGTGCGGCTCCCCGACGGTCGCGTTCGCCGACGGCATGGGCGTGAGCTCGCAGATCCAGAGCGGCCACAACGGCCTGCTCATCGACCCGGGCCGCGGGCCGAGCGCCGAGGAGAGCGCGAACGTCGCGTTCGGCAAGGCCGTGCTCGCGCTCACGCGCGATCCGCTCGCCGCCGCGCGGATCGGGAGCGCGGCCTCGCAGCGGGCGCGCGAGCGGTCCTCGCCCCTCGTCGTGCAGCGGATGCTCGCGAACGCGTTCGCGCACGCGCGCGAGCACGCGAGGCAATCCAACCTGCGCCCGCTCGTCGACGGGCCGAAGGCGCTCCAGTGGCTGGAGACTTTCCGGCACTTCCGCACCTGGATGGGCTTCACCGGCGGCCTCTTCGCGTTCGGCCACCTGCGCCCCGCGGCGGCGCCGCGGCCCAAGGGTATCCAGCCGTCGTTCTGCGCCTAGCGCGCGTGGTAAGACCGGCCCGAAGCCGGCCCGCACGCGGCCGCTTCGAGGTGTCCCCGGTTTCGAGGTGTCCTTCGAATGCTCCTCAGGATGATCGGTGCGCTCGTCGATATCAGCGGGCGCCGTCCCTGGCTCGTCATCGCGCTCGCCCTCCTTTCCATGGCAGGGCTATGGGGGTACGCGTCGCGGCTCGAGCTGCGCACGGAGCTCCGCGAGCTCCTGCCGCGCGACAGCCCGGCGTTCCAGG
This sequence comes from Sorangium sp. KYC3313, assembly GCF_052075895.1. Classification (NCBI taxonomy): domain Bacteria; kingdom Pseudomonadati; phylum Myxococcota; order Polyangiales; family Polyangiaceae; genus Sorangium; species Sorangium sp. KYC3313. The sequence goes on along the minus strand of NZ_CP197255.1, from coordinate 11,331,423 downwards.
CCTACGAGCGTCAGGCCCAGCGCGTGGACGGCGGAGCGCAGCTCATCGTCATCGCCGAGTCGCCGGATCGCGGCGCGAACGAGCGGTTCATCGACGCGCTCGCGGAGCAGCTGAACGAGCCGCTCCGGAAGCGCGCGGCCTGCGCCGCGGCGTGCGGCGACGACGCCTGCCGGGCGGCGTGCGGGCCGCCGGCGCTCATCCGCTACGTGGAGTCCGGCACGAAGGAGGTCCGCAGCTTCTTCGACGCGAACAAGTGGCTCTACGCGAGCGTCCGCGAGCTCGAGGCGGCGGACGAGGCGATCGAGCTGGAGCTCGCGCTGCGGAGCGGCCTCATCGAGGATCTGGAGGCCTCCGGGGCGCCCGGCGGTGACGCGGGCGCGGCGGGCGCGGCGGGCGCGGCGGCGCCGGCCCAAAAGGGGCTGTCGCTCGACGAGACCTGGCAGGAGCTCCAGCGGCGCCTGAAGAAGATCGACGAGTTCCCGAGCGGCTACTTCGCCACGCCCGACGGGCGCATGGTCGCGCTCCGCATCGTCTCGCGCAGCGCCGGGATGGGCGATCGCCGCGCGGCGGAGCTCCTCGACCAGGTGACCGCGCTCGTCTCGCGCCTCGATCCCGCGGCGTTCCACCCGGCCATGCAGGTCGGGTACGCGGGCGACATCCCGAACGCCATCGCCGAGCAGAAGTCGCTCGTGAGCGAGGCGGTGTGGGCCACCGTCATCGCGCTCGTGCTGATCGTCGGCGGCGTGATGATCTACTACCGCTCGCCCTGGTCGCTCGTGGTGATCCTGCTCCCCACGGCCTTCGGCGCCAGCGCGGGGTACGCGTTCGCGACCCTGACCTACGGCTACGTCAACACGGTCGGCGCCTTCCTCGGGGCGATCATCGTCGGCAACGGGGTCAATTACCCGATCGTGCTCCTGTCGAGGTACCGCGACTTCCGCGCGCGCGGCATGCCCGCGGACGAGGCGCGGCGCGAGGCGGTCATCAACGCGTTCCGCGCCGAGCTCGTCGGGGCGAGCGTGGCGGCGATCGCCTACGGATCGCTCACGATCACGCACTTCCGCGGGTTCAGCCAGTTCGGCACGATCGGCTTCGTCGGGATGTTCATGGTGTGGGCGTCCATCGTGCCGCTCGTGCCCGCGACGCTCGTCGCGATCGAGCGCATCCAGGCGAGGCTCCCTCGCTGGATGCGCGATCCGGCGCCGCGCGTCTCGGACGAGGGCACCGCGGGGCCCGGCGCGCGGGCGCTCGCGCGCGTGACGTCGCGGTGGCCGCTCGCGTTCCTCGCGTTCGCGCCGGTCATCGTCGCGCTCGCCGCGTGGAAGCTCCCCGCGTACATCCGGGATCCCTGGGAGTACAACTTCGCGCGCCTCGGCTCGAAGAGCTCGCGGGCGAAGGGCGCGGGGAGCTGGTCGCTCAAGGCGTCCGAGGTCTTCGGCGGGAAGATGAACGTCGCGGGCGCGATGATGCTCGCCGACACCCCCGAGCAGGTGCCTGCCATCAAGGCGCAGATCCTGGCGAACGACGCGAAGGATCCGCAGGGCCAGCTCGTGGCCGACGTCGCGACGATCGCCGACGCCCTCCCCGGCACGGCCGAGGAGCAGCAGCGGAAGATCGAGATCCTGGAGCGCATCCGGGACCGGCTGACCCCGCGGGTGCTCAAGGCCCTGCGCCCCGAGGAGCGGGAGCGCGTCCTCAGCATGAAGCCGCCGGAGACGCTGCACGTCATCGGCCCGAAGGACCTGCCCGACCTCATCCGCCGCAGGTTCGAGGAGAACAACGGCGTCGTGGGGACGGTGTTCTACGTGAAGTACAAGAACAACGTCTCGTTCTCGAACGGCAGGAACCTCCTGCGGATGGCCGACACGACCGGCAACGTGGTCCTCCCTGACGGGACCCACGTCGTCACGGCGAGCCGGCCGACGGTCTTCGCCGAGATGATCCGGTCGATGGAGCGCGACGGCCCGCTGGCGACGGCGGCCTCGTTCCTCGCGGTCACGATCGTCGTGGTGCTCGCGACGGGCAGCGTCGCGGGCGCGCTCGCGGTCCTCCTGGCCCTCGTGCTCGGCGTGCTCGCGACGGCCACTGCCATGGCGGCGCTCGACGTCAAGATCAACTTCCTGAACTTCATCGCGCTCCCGATCACGTTCGGCATCGGCTGCGAGTACCCCTTCAACGTCTTCGATCGCGCGCGGCTGCTCGGCGGCGACGTGTCGCTCGCGCTCAAGCGCTCGGCCGGCCCCGTGGCCCTCTGCAGCTACACGACCGTGCTGGGCTACGGGTCGCTCGTCTTCGCCGACAACCAGGCGCTGAACTCGTTCGGCTGGGTCGCGGTCAGCGGCGAGGTGGCGTGCGTCGCGACCGCGCTCCTGTTCCTCCCGGCGCTGCTCCACGTCATGAACCGCTCGGCGCGGATGCGGCGCTCGTGGAAGGGCGGCCTCCTCCTGCGCGGGAGCAACCACTCGTGAAGATCCTCGACGTCGCGGAGTTCTTCTCGTCCCGCGGGGGCGGCGTGCGGTCGTACCTGGAGGAGCTCGTGCGCCAGGGGAGCCGGCGCGGCCACGAGATCGTCGTCGTGGCGCCCGGGCCGCGCGACGAGGTGGTGCCGCTCGAGGGGGGCCGCATCGTGCGGGTGGCCGGCCCGCCGATGCCGTACGACCCGACCTACCACGCGCTCCTCCGGCTCGGCGCGGCGCGGGCGATCATCCGCCGCGAGGCGCCGGACGTGGTGCAGGCGAGCGCGCCGTACACGGCCGCGCTCGTCGCGGCGAGCGCCCGCGAGGTCCCGCTCCGCACGCTCGTGTACCACTCGGATCAGATCAGCACCTACGCGGCGCCGCTGCTCGACCGGGTGCGCCCGCGCGCGGTCGCCCGGGCGCTCGAGGGCGCCCTGTTCGCCTGGCCGCGCGCGCTGTCGCGGCGGTTCGACGCCACGATCGCCCCCGGGACGTTCATCGCGGAGCAGCTCCGCAGCCACGGCTGCGAGCGCGTCCACCGCGTCACCTTCGGCGTGAAGCGCGGCGACTTCGGCCCCTCCCGCGCGGACGCGGCGCTGCGCCGCAGCCTGCTCGGCCGGTTCGCCGACGAGCCGTCGGCCGCGCTGCTCCTCGTCGCGTGCCGGCTCGCCGTCGAGAAGCGGGTGGCGCTCGTGATCGACGCCGCGCGAGAGCTCGCGGCGCGGCGCCCGGTCGCCCTCGCGGTGCTGGGCGACGGGCCCGAGCGGGCGCGGCTCGAGCGCCGCGCGGCCGCCCTTCCGCAGGTGACCTTCCTCGGCTTCGCCAAGGACCGCGCCACCTACGCCGCGCTGCACGCCAGCGCCGACGTCTTCGTCCACGGGGGCGCCGCCGAGACGTTCGGCTTCGTGCTGGGCGAGGCGCTGTGCTCGGGCCTGCCGCTCGTCGTCCCGGCCGCCGGCGCCGCGCTGGATTTCGTGCAGCCCGGCGCCGCCGAGGTGTACGCGCCGCGCGCGTCGCCGGGCGAGGTGGCCGCCGCGATCGAGCGGGTGCTCGCGCGGCCGCGGGAGGAGCGCGTCGCGGCGGCGCGGGCCGCGGGGGAGCGGCTGCCCACGAGCGACGAGCACTTCGAAGCGCTGTTCGCGCTCTACGCGGACCTGCTCGAACGCGGGGTGCGCGGCGACGGCTGACGTCGTGGACGCCAGCTTGCTCGCGAGAGGACCGAACGTGCGCCCCTTCCTGCTGATCTCCCCCGCCTTCGCGCCCCAGACGAGCGTCGGCGCCTTCCGCTGGGTGAAGCTCGCGCGGCACCTGCCGCGCCACGGCTTCCGCGTCGCCGTCCTGTCGGGGACCTTCCCCGAGGATCCGCGCGACGACGGGCTGCTCGCCGCGCTGCCGCCCGAGGTCGAGGTCTTCGACGAGTACCTCGATCCGGCCGTCCTCGCCGCGGGCGCCGCGCTGCGCGCCCTCCGCGCGCGGGCGCCGCTCCCCGCGGGGCGCGCGGGGCCGCTCGTCGGGCTCCGCCCGTTCCAGGCGATCACCGATCGCTGGATCGCGCACGCGCCGCGCGGGGCGCGCGCGGCGGTGGCCCTGGCCCGCCGCACCGGCGCGCGGGCCGTCGTGGTGAGCGCCGGGCCGTACTCGGCCTGCCCGGTCGGCCTCCACGTGAAGCGGGCGCTCGGCGTGCCGCTCGTCCTCGACATGCGCGACCCGTACTCGCTGCACGAGACGGGGAGCGGGCCGCCGTCCGGCCTGGCCGAGCGGGCCCGGCGCGCCATCGTCCCGCGCCTGGAGCGCCGCTGGCTCGAGGGCGCCGACCACGTGATCTTCAACACGCGGGCCGCGCTCGAGGCCTACCGCGCGCGCTTCCCCGAGCTCTCGTCGAAGTCCTCGTTCGTGCGCAACCACTTCGATCTCGCGCTGTACGCGCCGCCGCCCGCGCCGGAGCCGCCCCGCCGCTTCGTCGTGCTCCACCTCGGCACGATCCGCGAGGAGGCCTCGGCGGACCAGATAGGCGCCGCGCTGCGGCGGTTCATCGACCGCGAGCGGCTCGCGCCGGGCGACGTCGTCCTCCGGCAGATCGGCCGGATGTCCGACCACGATCGCGCCTGCTTCGAGCGCCTGGGGCTCACGCCGTACATCGAGGCGCTCCCCCCGGTCCCGCAGCGCGACGTGCTCGGCGAGCTCAGGCGGGCGCACGTGCTGCTCGCGATGCTCAGCCCCCACGTCGTGCTGCGCGTCTCGGCCAAGACCTACGACTACGCCGCGTCGGGGATGCCCGTCGTCAGCGTGACCGCGAACCGCGAGGTCGAAGAGCTCCTCTCGTACCGGAGCGACAACGCTCGCGTCGCGCCGGACGACGCGGACGGCATCGCCGCCGCGCTCGCGCGCCACCTCGCGCGCTTCCGGGAGACGGGCGCGCTGCCGGTCCCGGCGCCTCCGCCCGCGGCGCTGTCGTCCGAGGCGGCCGCGGCCAGCGTCGCCGCGATCCTGGACCGCGTCATCACCGACGCGCCCGCCGCCCGTCGCGCCCGCCAGCCTGCTTGAAACCGATTGCCAGGGACCTGGCTCGCGAGCGAGGAGAGATCTCAACGCAAAGACCCAAAAATGCACGAAATTTGCTCTTTTTCGCGCCTTTGCGCATTTGCGCCTTTGCGTTGAAATCTCGCTCCGGATCCCTGGCAGGGCTCCTGGTGGGTGGAACTAGACTGGCGCGCGCAGCGCCGCCTTCGCGGCGCCATCCCCCTTCCTCGGAGCTTGTGCATGCGTTTTCTCCACCCCGAGCATGACGAGAGCCTGGAGCTCGCCCTCGAAGACGTGTTCCTGACCCCCGGGTACTTCGCCGGCGGCTCCCGCCTCGAGACCGACCTGCGCCCGGCGGACTTCCCTGGCGGCTCGCACCCGATCGTCTCGGCGAACATGAACGCGGTCACCGGCAAGCGGATGGCGGAGACGATGGCCCGCTTCGGCGGCCTCGGCGTGCTCCCGCAGGACATGGATCTCGACACGGTCGAGCGCATCGTCCACCACATCAAGCGCGCCGACCCGCGCTACGACACGCCCCTCTCGGTCTCCCCGCGGGCGACGCTCCGCGACGTGCACGGCATCATCCGCAAGCGATCGCACGACATGGTGGTCGTGGTCGACGACGAGCGGCGGCCGATCGGCATCGTCACCCACGCCGACCTGCGCGACCGGGACCAGTACACGCCCGCGTCCGCGCTCATGTCGTCGCGCCTCATCACCATCCCGGCCGGCACGCCGAACCGGACGGCCTTCCTGCTGATGGAGGACGCCCGCGTGAAGGCGGTCCCCGTGCTCGACGGGGACGGGCGGCTCCACGGCGTGCTGACGCGCGACGACGCCGTGCGGCTCGAGCTGCTCAAGCCGACGCTCGACGGCGGCGGCGAGCTCATGGTCGCGGCGGCGATCGGGATCTCCGCGCAGGCGGCCCAGAGCGCCGCGCGCCTGCTCGAGATCGGCGTGTCCGCGATCGTGCTCGACACCGCGCACGGCCACCAGCGCCGGATGATCGAGGCGATCCGCGCCGTGCGGGGCGCCGTCGGCGACGCCGTCCCGCTCGTGGCCGGCAACGTCTGCACGGCGGAGGGCACGCGGGCGCTCATCGAGGCGGGCGCCGGCATCGTGAAGGTGAACGTCGGCCCCGGCGCGATGTGCACGACGCGCATGCAGACCGGCGCCGGTCGCCCGACGTTCTCCTCGGTGCTCGCGTGCGCCCGCGAGGCGCGCCGCCACGGCAAGCGCGTCTGGGCCGACGGCGGCGTCCGTCACCCGCGCGACGTGGCGCTCTACATCGCCGCCGGCGCCTCGCGCGTCATGGTCGGGACGACGCTCGCCGGCACGTACGAGAGCCCGGGCGACGTCATGGAGGACCGCGACGGGCTGCTCTACAAGGAGAACTACGGCATGGCGAGCGCCCGCGCGGTCAGCGAGCGCACCGCGGATCTCGACGCGTTCGAGCGCGCCAAGAAGGCCTTCTTCCGCGAGGGCATCTCGACGTCCCGCATCTACATCCACGAGGGGCGCGAGAGCGTCGGCGCCATCCTGATCGAGATGATCACCGGCGTGCAGTCGGCGTGCACCTACGCCGGCGCGGCGAACCTCGACGAGCTCCACGACAAGGCCGTCATCGGGGTGCAGACGCTGGCGGGGTACGGCGAGGGCAAGCCGCACGGAATCGAACGGCGCTGAGCGAGCGGCGTGGATGGAGCGGCGTGGATGGAGCGCGACGCGGCGCGCGACGCGCTCATCGCGCCATGCTTCCCATGCGCGCGAGCCGCGGCGCGGGATGACGGAAAGGTGACGTGACTTCCACCCGGGCAGCGACGAACCTCCGGCTGCTTACCGTCGAGGTCCTCCATGCCGAACGCACCCGCTCCACGTTTTTCCGCCGCGCGCCGCGCCGTTCGCCGGTTCGTCGGCCGCACCTGGTTGTCCGTGTTCGGCTGGCGCGTGGAGGGCATGACGGAGCTCCCGTCGAAGGCGGTGATCATCGCGGCGCCCCACACCTCGAACTGGGATTTCCCGTTCACGCTCGCGGTCAGCTACGTGCTCGACCTCGAGTTCTCCTGGCTCGGCAAGCACACGCTCTTCGAGCCGCCGTTCGGCTTCTTCTTCAAGTGGCTCGGCGGCGTCCCCGTCGACCGCCGCGACCGGAACAACCTCGTCGCGGCCGTGGTCGACGTGCTGAAGGAGCGCGACGAGCTCATCCTGATCGTCGCGCCCGAGGGCACGCGCTCGCGCACGAAGCGCTGGAAGACGGGCTTCTACTACGTCGCGCTCGGCGCCGGCGTCCCGATCCTCCTCGGATACCTCGACTTCCCCCGCAAGCGGGGCGGGATCCTCCAGGTGTTCCACCCGACGGGCAACATCGAGGCCGACATGGCGGCGATCTGCCGTCACTACGAGGGCATCGAAGGGAAGCACCCGGAGCGGATGAGCGAGATCACGCTCGGCGCCAGGGGTGCTCCGGCGAACGGGGCCGTTCAGCACCCCTGAGCTCGGGCCGACGGCGCGCGAGCCCGCGCGCACGCCGCCGGGTGCGCTCGTCAGCGCAGGGACGGCGCGCGGACCGACGAGGCGGGCCCCGCCGTGATCCTCGTCGTCAGCACGCCCGCGAGCGCCCATTCGAACGCGGAGCGGTCGGTGTACACGTTGAAGCGGCCGCCCGTGGCGAGGTTGGCGACCGTGACGCCCATGGCGACGAGCCCTGGCCGCACGAGGATATGGACCTCCTTCAGCTTGCCGGGGTTCCGGAGGTGCCACGCCGTGAGCCTGGCCCGGACGTCGCTGTCATAGCCGGTGCCGAGCTCGAAATCGTCGAACACGACCGGGTGCACGCCCGCCTCGACGAGGGTCTCCAGGTGCCTGATCGCCGGCTCGATGAGATCGAGCGACGCGTACCCCTCGAGGCGCCTCGTCACGACGTCGGACGCGGGCGTTCGAACATCGAGGACTCCCCGCCCGGTCGACCAGCGATCGCCCCGAGCTCCGAGCCGTGTGTGTGCCAAATCCATCTCGATTTCGAGACTTTAGTCGATGGGCGGCGCTCCGCCATGCGATCCGTCCGAGCCGCGCCGTTCCCCGACGCCGGGGGCGCGCGCTGCGCTCGCGGGCGGCGCCTCGCCGGGCGGGCGCGCGAGGCGGCGGGGTTTCCGGCGCGTCGAGCACGCCCGGCGGGAAAGGCCGCCTCCCGCTGCGTCGAGCGCCGTCGGCGTGGCCGAAAGCGGCTATGATGCCGCGGCTGTTTCGGCCGCCGGCCGGTGCTGGCGGCTCGCGAGGCGTCTACGCCCGCAGCAGAGGGACGAAGGAGGAGCTACCGAGATGAGAGGACATGTTTCCAGGGTGCTGCGGCTCGCTGTCGTGGCGTTTGCGTGCGCGCTGATGGCGGGCTGCGGCGGCCCGCTGCGCTACACGCCGCAGGGCATCGGGAAGGCGCCGGGCGCGGACGCCGTGATCATCGCCGACGTCAACTTCGACGCGGCCATGACCCGCCTCGACATCAACGCGAAGGACCTCCCGCCGCCCGATCGCCTCGACTCGAGCGGCGCCGCCTACGTCGTCTGGGCGCGCCCGGACAGCGACTCGCCCTGGCAGCGGATCGGCGCGCTCACCTTCGACCCCGACGCCCGCACCGGCAAGCTCAAGGACGTGAGCGTGCCGCTCACCCGGTTCGAGCTCGTCATCAGCCTCGAGAAGGCCGCCAATCCCGAGTCGCCGTCCTCGGAGCTCGTCTTCAAGCAGGACGTCGAGTACTGACGAGACGGCGGCTCCGCCGGGGGTGCATCTTCGCAGCGTTGCTCGAACCGCTCCCGGCGCGCGCGTCTCAGCCGTCTGGCGCGACCCGCGGCGCCAGCGTCATCACCGTGGCGCCAGCCGCCCCTCGTGATGCTGTCGAGGCGTGATGGTCGCCCGTCCCATCGAGGCGAGCGCCGCCCGTCGTACCCCGCCGCGACGTTTCGGCGCCGCCCACCGTGGATCGCGTGAATGTCCGCGAGCGCCGGTGCATCGAAGCGCGGTAAGTGAAGATTCTCCTCCTGTCGCAGTGGTATCACCCCGAGCCGATCGCGCGCCCCCATCTGCTCGCGGAGGCGCTGGCCGAGCGCGGGCACCAGGTGACGGTGGTGACCGCGTTCCCGAACTACCCGCATGGCCGCACTTATCCAGGGTACCGACAGCGCCTCTGGGACGTGGAGCACGCGAGCGGCACCAGGGTGATACGCCTCCCGACCTACCCCGATCACAGCCGATCGCGCGTGCGGCGGACGCTCAACTACGCGAGCTTCGCTGCCTCGACCGCGCTGCTCGGGACCGCCCTCTCCGGGCCGGCGGACGTCGCCTGGGTCCACAATCCCCCACCGAGCCACGCCCTCGCCGCCTCCTGGCTCGCCGCGCTCCGCCGGATACCGTGGGTCTATGAGGTCCAGGACCTGTGGCCCGAGACCGCGGCGGCCTCGGGCATGCTCGACAGCAGGCTCGTGTTCGCTGGCATCGATCGCGTGAACCGCGCCCTCTTCCGGCGCGCCGCGGCGATCACCGTCATCAGCCCGGGGCTCGAGCGCGCGCTCTCCCGCAGAGGCGTCTCGACAGACAAGGTGCACCTGATCCCGAACTGGGCCGACGATCGGATCTACAGGCCGGTGGAGCCCGACCCGCAGCTCGCAGCGGAGCACGGGTTGTCGGGGCGGTTCGTCGTCCTCTTCGCCGGCAACATGGGCCCTGCCCAGGCCCTCTCCAGCGTGCTCGACGCGGCCGATCGGCTGCGCGACCTCACCGACGTGCGGTTCGTGATGGTCGGGGACGGGAACGACGCGCTCAGGCTCCGGCGCGAGGCTGAGGCGCGGGCCCTCTCGAACGTCGTCTTCATCGGCCAGCAACCTCATGAGCGCATGCCGCATTTCTTCGCGCTGGCCGACGTGGCGCTCTCGCACCTCCGGCGCGATCCGCGCTTCGAGATCACGATCCCCTCGAAGATCCCGGCCTACATGGCCGCCGCCAGGCCGGTGCTCGTCGCGGCGGGCGGGGATCCGGCGGATCTGGTGCGCAACAGCGGGGCGGGGCTCGCCTGTGAGCCCGAGGACCCGGCGGCGCTCGCGGACGCCGTGCGGCGGTTGCACGGCATGACGCCGGAGGCGCGGCGCGCGATGGGGGAGGCCGGCCGGCTCTATTTCCTTCGCTGGTTCACGCGAGAGCCGCTCGTGCGTCGTTATGAGGAGATCTTCGCGCGCGCAGCGGGTGAAGCATTGTCGTGAGGACGCCGGCGCCCTCGGGCGCCGGCGCGAGGCTGGGGGTACCTGAGGACGCAATGCACCGGGGCATTGCGGTGAGCAACGTTTCTTGGGCGAAACGACAGACACAGCGGTGAGCATCATGCAGGGTTACAAGGATCGGCGGATCATCGTGACCGGTGGGGCGGGCGCGATCGGCGGCGCGCTCACGGCGGCTCTGGCCGACGCGGGCGCGGAGGTGATCGTGGTGGACGACCTCTCTTCCTCCTCCCGCTGGGGCATCCCGGCGCGGCGCAACGTGCGCTTCGTGGAGGGGAGCGTCGTTGATGACGGCTTGCTCGCGGCGGTGTTTCGCGAGCAACCATCGCATGTCTTCCACCTCGCCGCGCTGTTCGCGAACCAGAACTCGGTGGACAACCCGGAGCGCGATCTCGAGGTCAACGGCCTCGGCACGTTGCGGGTGCTGCAGCACGCGCAGCGCAGCGGGGCGCAGCGCGTCGTCTTCGCCTCGTCCGGGTGCGCGCCCTACGGCAGCGACCCGCCGCGGCCCGTCCACGAGGAGCACCTCGCGCTCGACGTCCACACGCCTTACCAGGCCACCAAGCTGCTCGGCGAGCTCTATTGCAATTATTTTTGCGGTCATTCGGCTGGCCACGACGGGCTGAGCACCGTGCGGGTCCGCCCCTTCAACTCGTATGGTCCGGGCGAGGTCCCTGGCCGATACCGCAATGTGATCCCCAACTTCGTCTACTGGGCCCTGCGCGGCGAGCCGCTGCCGATCACCGGGACGGGAGAGGAGACCCGCTCGTTCACCTACGTGGGCGACATCGTCGATGGATTTCTCCGGGCGGGCACCGCGGCGGCCGCCTCGGGCGAGGCGTTCAACCTGGCGTCGGGCGAGGAGATCGCCATCCTCGACGTCGCGAGAGCCATCAACGAGATGACGGGCAACCGCGCCGGCGTCCGGTTCGTCGAGCGCCGGGCGTGGGATACGCAGCTCCGTCGGGTCGCGTCCACCGACAAGGCCCGTCGCGTCCTCGGCTTCGAGGCGCAGACGGGCCTGCGCGAGGGGCTCGCGCGCACCGTGGCGTGGTTCCGCGAGCGCTGGGCCCAGATCGAGGCCGACGCGCGCTTCTAGGGACATGCGCGTCGCGCTCTGGGGCCCCCTCCCGCCGCCCACCGGCGGAATCACGCGGTGGATGCGGAATTACCTCGACGCGGCGGCAGCGGCGGGCGTCGAGGCGGACGTCATCGACACCTCGCCCCGAGGCGCCTCGATCGATCCCGTGAGCAGGCTTCGCCCCGCGCGCGTGATCCGCGCGGGCGAAGCGCTGGCGGCGCTTCACCGGCTGCTCGCGCGACGCCGGCCGGATGTCGTTCATCTGTGCACAACACTGTTCTGGGCGACCGCGCGCGACGGCCTCGCGGTGGAGCTGTGCCGTCGCGCGGGGGTGCCGGCCGTGCTCCACCTGCGCCTGTCGCCGCAGATCATCGCCTGGCATCGGGCCCTGCCTTGGCCGGCTCGGCAGGCCGTGCGCGCCGTGCTGGGCCGCGCCGCAGCCGTCATCACGCTCTCGGAGGAGCTGCGGTGTTACGTGCAGGCCTTGGTTCCAGGGGGCCGCGTCCTCCGGATCGCCAACCCGGTCGACACCGGCGGCTTCCACCCCGCTGCCGCCGCGCCGCGCTCGCCCGGCCAGCCGCTGCGGGTTCTCTTCGCGGGGCTCGTCACGCCGCAGAAGGGGGTCCTGGAGCTCGCGCGGGCCGTGCTGGCGGTCGAGGGCCTGACCCTCGCGCTGGCGGGGCCTCGCGACGCAGGCGGCGCTGCCGGCCCGTCCCGCCGCCTCGACGAGGCGCTCGCGGAGCTCGAGCGGCAGGGCCGCCTGAGCCTGCTCGGCGACGTGCCCGAAGACGCGATGCCCGCGGTCTACCGCGACGCGGACGTCTTCTGCCTACCGAGCCATGGCGAGGGGATGCCCAACGCGTTGCTGGAGGCGATGGCCAGCGGCCTGCCCTGCGTCGTCACGCCGGTCGGCGCGGTGCCGGAGGTGATCCAGGGCGAGGGCGGTCGGGTGGCCCTCCTGGTGGCGCCGGGAGACGAGGGCGCGCTGCGGGGCGCGCTCCGCTCCTTGCGCGACGACCCTTCCCTGCGGGCGCAGCTCGGCGAGGCCGCGCGCCGGCGCGCCGTGCGCCGCTATGCGAGCAGGGCGATCATGGCGGAGTACGCCGCGCTGTATGCGCAGCTCGCAGCGGCCAACGCCTCGCGTCCCGAGCCCGGGGACGAACATCACGGCTGCGCGGGGCCGTAGACCGCGCGCCGAGCGGCGTCGGGAAGCTCGCCCACCATGCCGGCGAAGGCGGTGTTGGTCGGGACGACGACCGTGAGCTTCGCGCTCGGATCGACCCAGATTTGTTCTTTTTTTGCGCCTTTGCGCCTTTGCGCCTTTGCGCCTTTGCGCCTTTGCGTTGAAATCTCTCGCCAGATCCCTGGCCATACCTCTGACGGGCGGAACTAGCTCTACTGCGGGAAGTCGGGCGGGGAAGTGAACCGCCAAGCCGCCGAGGGCGCCAAGAAAACCGGGGAACAGGGGGGATGCTCGGACGGCCCCCCGGCGCGCTGCGGGCGCCGCGCGTCGCAATAGGGGCTCTCCCGATCCGTTTGGCTGCTGGCGTCCTCTCGATTCCATATCAGTCTAGTGCGCCGATGATCGACCGCCTGCGCGTCCGTCAGGCTCGGATCGAGCCTTGAGGGGACGTCGCCGTTCCCGCCAGAAGCGGAGGAATCGAGGTGTCAGTGCGAGCGGACCTCCTCAGAAGCGCTCCGTTCACGAAGGTTCTGTCGCCGCTCGTCATCGCTGCTGCTTTGACAGCGGTCGACTGCGCTCGTCCCCGGCAGGCGCCGGGGCCGGAGGCTGGCGACGGCGGGAACGGCGGGAACGGCGGAGGCGGCGAGGACGGCGGAGGCGAAGGCGGCGGAGGCGGAGCGCCTTGCGTCACGGCCGCGGACTGCCCCGGGGTCGACGGCGCGTGCCAGCTGCGCACCTGCGAAGGCGGCCGGTGCGCCCTCGACGCCGCGCCGCGGGGAAAGCCCGCGGGCGAGCAGGTCCTGGGCGACTGCAAGGCGCGCGTCTGCGATGGGCATGGCGCCGTGATCGAGCTCGACGACGACCAAGACACCTTCTCCGACGGAGACCCGTGCTCGGCCGACGTGTGCGTCGCCGGGGCGCCGAAGAACCTCCCGGCGCCGGCGACCACGGAGTGCGGCCGGCCCGACGCGATCGGAGCGCGCTATTGTGATGGGAACGGCGCTTGTGTCGAGTGTCTCGTCGCCGGTGATTGCCTGAGCAACATCTGCGTCGAGAACAGCTGTGTCGCGCCCGATTGCGGTGACGGCGCGATGAACGGCGCCGAGACCGGCGTCGACTGCGGCGGCTCGGATTGCGTGCCGTGCGCGGATCTCGAGGCCTGCCTCACCGGCGCGGACTGCCGGAGCGGGATCTGCGCGGACGGCAGGTGCCGCGCGTCGTCGTGCACCGACGGCGCGACGAACGGGGCGGAGACCGACGTCGACTGCGGCGGACCGGCGTGCTCGCCTTGCGCCACCGGCAAGGCGTGCGCCGCGGACGGCGACTGCCTGGGCGGCCGCTGTTCGGGGACGACGTGCCTCCCGTCGTGCACCGACATCGCCCGGAACGGGGCGGAGACCGATATCGACTGCGGCGGCCCCGCGTGCGTCGGGTGCGCCGCCGGAATGCGCTGCGCCGTCGGGCGCGATTGCCTGAGCCACGTGTGCGGCTCGGCAGGCACCTGCGCCGCACCGGTCTGCGGCGACGGCGTGGTCAACGCCGCCGCCGAGGCGTGTGATGACGGCAATACGAGCACCACGGACGCGTGCCTCACCACGTGCGTCGCCGCCTCGTGCGGGGACGGGTTCGTCCGCGCGGGCGTCGAGGCGTGCGACGACGGAAACGCGAGCAACACCGACGCCTGCACGACGAGCTGCACGCGCGCCGTGTGCGGGGACGGGTTCGTCCGTGCCGGCGTCGAGGCGTGTGACGACGGGAACCGGAACGCGGGCGACGGCTGCAGCCCAGGGTGCCTGCTCGACGGCTGCGGCGACGGCGTGATCCAGGCCGGCGAGGAGTGCGACGACGGCGACGCCGACAGCGCCGACGGCTGTCCCATCACCTGTCGCCTCGCGAGGTGCGGCGACGGCTTCGTGCGGGACGGCGTCGAGGGCTGCGACGACGCCAACACGTCGAGCGGCGACGGCTGCAGCGCGGCCTGCGTCGTGGAAGCGCGGTACACCTGCCGGGGCACGCCGAGCGTGTGCACGTACTCCAAGGAGCGCAACTGCAGCGACGCGGCGGACGACGACCTCGACGGCGAGACGGACTGCGCCGACCCGGACTGCGCGCTCGGCTGCGACGATGCCATCGGCGCGTGTTCGCCCGGGCAGGTGCTGTGGGTGCAGTCGTCCACGGACATCCCCAAGACCGTCACGGATCGCGCGGTCGCTGTAAGCGTCCTCCCGGTCGTCTCGAGGGGCGCGATCCGGCGCGTGACGCTCGAGCTCGATATCGTGCATTCGTTCGACGGAGATCTCGATATCTCGCTCACCTCTCCGGCTGGCGCGACGGTCGATGTGTCGAGCGACAACGGCGGCTCCGGCGACAACTACCGGAGGACCGTCTTCGACATGGGCTGCGCGACCGCGGTCACGGGAGCGATGGCGCCGTTCCGCGGCTGCTTCCGCCCCGAGTCGTCGTTCGCGGCCTTCCTCTCGGGGCCGGCGAACGGCACGTGGACGCTCCGGGTCGGGGACGACGCCGGGTCCGACTCCGGTACGCTGACCGCGTGGTCGCTCGCGCTCTGCATCGACCCGTGATCGCAGGGCGGCGCGGCCGCGCGCGCGCCGCCAGCCACGCTGTCCGCCGCGCGCGCCGCGAGGGCTGCAACCCTGGTGGGCGCGGGCAGGCGCGGCCGCGCCCGGCCGGCCCGATCGGCCGGGCTCGCCTGGCGTGGTCTCCCGTACCGGCGGCCTTCGATCCATGCCAGGGTGCGCTCGTGCCCTGGGTCCGCGCATCGCTTCGAGGTCAAACCGTCTACGCTCGCGCCGACGCCGCCGGCGCCCTGGTCGCGGAGGAGGGCGGCGGCGTCGAGATCCGCTACAAGCCGCACGACGGCCGCAGGTACAAGGCGCGCGCCGACAACCTGACCGTGGTCGACCCGAAGGTGTTGCCCGACGACACCTGTGGGCCTGCGGAGGCGGTCGTGAAGGCGCGCGCCGGCGATCAGCCCGAGGGGGGCGCGGCCGCCCCGGCGCCGGCCGGGCGCGCGCAGCGCAAGGCGCCGGCGCGGGGGGAGGCCGGCGCGGCGCCCGTCCCGGAAGGGGCTGTCATCGTCTACGCAGACGGCGCGTGCTCGGGGAACCCGGGGCCCGCGGGGCTCGGCGTGGTGATCATCGACGGCGGCCGGCGGATCGAGCGCAGCGAGTTCCTCGGCACCGCGACCAACAACATCGCCGAGCTGACGGCCATCCTCCGCTCGCTCGAGGAGGTGGACGAGCCGGGGCGGCCCATCGTCATCCACACGGACAGCCAGTACTCGATCGGCGTGCTCCAGAAGGGGTGGAAGGCGAAGGCGAACGCCGAGCTCATCGCCTCGCTGCGCGGCGCGCTCGCCGCGCGGCCTCGCGCGCGCCTCGTGTATGTGCCGGGGCACGCGGGCGTGCTGCTCAACGAGCGCGCCGATGCGCTCGCGCGCGAGGCCGTCCGCGAGCGCGCCTCCCGTCGGACGGTGTACCCCGGCTCCGGCTGATCCATCCGGGCCGCGCGGGGCCGGAAACGCGTGGAACCGCCTGGGGCCCAGTGGTAGAGGCGCGCGATGCGTGTTTCGCTCCGCCTCGCCCTCGCCGGGCTCGTCGCCGCCGCCGCCTTCGCCTCGCCGCTCGCCCACGCGGTCGTGAGCGAGCGGATCGTCGCCGTCGTCGGCGATCGCGCCATCCTGCTCTCGGATCTGCGGCAGCGGGCTCGCCCCTTCCTGCTGCAGATCCAGGCCCGCGTTCCGCCGGGCGCGCAGCAGGCGGCGGCCGAATCGCAGGTCTTCCGCGATCTCCTCCAGAAGATGGTGGACGAGGAGCTCGAGGGCCAGGCCGCCGAGAAGGCCAATATCCGCGTGACCTCCGAGGAGATCGAGAACGCCTTCCGGAACATCGCGGCCGCGGAGCAGATGACGGTCGATGAGCTGTTCCGGACGGCGCGGGCGAGCTCGGGGCTCACCGAGCAGGAGTACCGCGACGAGATCCGCCGGCAGATCCTCGAGGGCAAGATGCTGCAGCTCCGGGTGAAGGGCCGGGTGCGCATCACCGAGCAGGACGTGCGGTCCGCCTTCGATCGGCTGGTGCGCGAGGAGCGCCGGCGGCGCGACTACCACCCGGCGTGGATCGTCCTGCGCGTCCTGCCCGGCTCGAGCGCCGAGGCGGTCGAGGAGCGCCGCGCGCTCGCCGTGGCGCTCGCGGAGCGCGCGCGCGGCGGCGAGGATTTCGCGGCGCTCGCGCGGCAGTTCTCGGACGACACCGCGACCCGCGAGGAGGGCGGCGACCTCGGGGTCCGCGCGCCGCAGGGGACGCAGGCCGCGGCGACCGGCCAGCGCGAGGTGATGGCCCCGGAGCTCGAGGCCGCGCTGATGGCGATCGAGCCGGGCGGCGTGACCGGGCCGATGCGCGCGGGCGACGCGTTCGTGGTCATGAAGCTCCTGAGCCGCCAGCCGTCCCGCTTCACGACGCTCGAGGCCGCTCGCCCGGAGGTCTTCCAGCGGCTGCAGGCGGAGATCATGACGAAGGCCAAGCAGAAGTGGCTCGACGACCTGAAGCGCGGGACGCACGTGGAGGTCCGGCTCTGACGCGCAAGGGCGAGCGGGCGGCGCGCGCGGGCGGTGAGGGGGGCGCGGTCGTCCCCGAGTGCACCGCGTGCGGCACCTGCTGCTTCTCGGCCCTGCCGGAGTACGTCCGGGTCTTCGGCTGCGACCACGATCGCATGGACGATCGCGCGCGGGGGCTCACGCGCTTCATCGGCAACCGCTGCTACATGCGCATCGAGGACGGCCGCTGCGCCGCGCTCACGCTGGACGCGGAGCACGGCCGCTTCCTGTGCTCGATCTACGAGGTGCGCCCCGACTGCTGCCGCGCGCTCGAGCGCGGCAGCGGCGCGTGCCTCGGCGAGCTTCACGAGAAGCGGGAGCGGCCGCTCCTCGCGCTCGAGGCGCTCCGCCGCCGCGCGGGCGGCGAGGGAGGCGCGGGCGGCGCGGGGAGCCCAAACGGCGCGGGCGGCGCGAGCGGCGAGGGCGGCGCGGGGGGCCCAAACGGCGCGAGCGGCGAGGGCGGCGCGGGGGGCCCAAACGGCGCGGGGGCGGCGGGCGGCGCCGTGTAGGCGCGGCCGGCGTCGCCGTCAGGGCGACGCGTCCCTGTCCTCCACCGGCGGCGCGCCTGCGTCGATCGCGCTGCGATCGATCCGCATGCTCACGTCGAGCGTGACAGTCTGCCCCTCGGAGACGGTGATCGTGCGCTTCTCCTCGGGCGCGTTCGGGTGCCGGAACGTGACGTAGTGCCGCCCGGCCTGGAGCGGGATCGCCCGCGCCATCGGCGTCACGTCGATGAGCTCCCCATCGATGACGACCTCCGCCCACGGCCTGGCGAGGACCTTCAGGTAGCCGCGCTCCTCCGAGCGCCCGCCGGGTTGCTGGACCTCGGCGCTGGGCGGCTCCGCGGCGTCGTGCTGGCGGAGGCCGAGCTCGATGAGCGCGCCGCCCGCGACGACCAGCGCGAAGACGCCGACGAGCCGCGCCACGTCGGGCGCGAGCGACGGCGCGCTGCGATGCTCGGCCGCGGGGCGCGCGGAGGGCGCCTGCGCGGGCGGCGGCTCGTCGCCGCCGAGCTTGGCCGCCGCGAGGGCCCTCGCGATGAGCGCGCGCGGCTGCGGATGGCCGCGCTCCGCGAGCTCCTCGGCCAGGGCGTCCGCGACGGCGCGGCCGCTCTCGTAGCGCTGCTCCGGTTCTTTCTCGAGGCACCGGAGCACCACGCGCTCCAGGCCGCGCGACACGTCGGGCACGAGCCCCCGCAGCGGCTGCGGCGGCGCGTTGCGGATCCGGTGCGCGACGGCCCTGCCCTCGGCCCACCGGTCCTCGTCGCGCTCGCGCGGCGCGCCGGGCGCGCGGCTCGACGCGCGGCTCGACGTAGGATTGGCATCCTCCGGCCCCGCCTTCGGCTCGTCGAACGGGCGCACGCCGGTGAGCATCTCGAACAGCACCACGCCGAGCGCGAACACGTCCGCCTGAGGCCCGGGCTCCGCCCCGAGGATCTGCTCCGGCGCCATGTAGTCGGGCCGCGCGAACGTGTCGCTGCCCTCGAACGGCTCTGGCACCGAGGGGAGCCGGCCGTCGGACGCCGCCGCGAACTCCAGGATCTTCACCCCGCCCGCGGTCGTGACGATGACGCGCTCGGGGCGCAGCTCGCGGTGCACGACGCCCCGCTCGTGCGCGTGCCCGAGGCCGCGCGCGATCTCCAGCGCGATGGCCGCCGCGGCGCCCTCGTCGAGGCGGCCAGCGCGGGCGCACAGGGCCGCGAGCGTCGGCCCCGAGAGCGGCTCCAGCACGAGCCATATCCGGTCCTCGTCGCGCTGGAAGTCGTGGATGTCGATGATGTTGGGGTGCCGGATGCGCGCGAGGATCTTCGCCTCGCGCTCGAGGCCGGCCGCGAACGCGCTCGCGGCCGACACCGTGGGCTTGAGCGTCTTGATCAACGCCGCCCGGCCGAGCCCCGCGTGCTCGGCCCGGTACGTCACGGTGAGCGCCCGCGACGAGACGGCCTCGCGCAGGATGTACGGGCCGAGCTGCCTCTGGTCGGCGCCCACTTACCGCTGTCGGACGCGGAGCGTGCGCCCCGTCATCGCCGCCGGCTGCGGGAGGCCGAGGATCTCGAGCATCGTCGGCGCCACGTCGCAGATGCGGCCGCCGGACCGGAGCACGATGCCGGGGTCGTTCTTGTTCAGGTAGTAGAGCGGCACCGGGTTGAGCGTGTGGGCGGTGTGCGGGTTGCCGTGCTCGTCCTTCATCTGCTCGCAGTTGCCGTGGTCCGCGGTGATTATCAGCGCACCGCCGGCCTCGCGCACGGCGTCCCCGATGGCGCCGAGCCCCTTGTCGACCGCCTCGTTGGCGTGGATGGCGGCCTCGAGGATGCCGGTGTGCCCGACCATGTCCGGGTTCGCGAAGTTCACCAGGATGAAGTCGTACTTGCCGCTCTTGATCGCGGCCACGACCTCGTTCGCGACGCCCGCCGCGCTCATCTCCGGCTTCTTGTCGTAGGTGGCGACGTCGCGCGGCGAGGGCACGAGCTTCCTGTCCTCGCCCGGGAACGTCTCCTCGCGGCCGCCGTTGAAGAAGTACGTGACGTGCGCGTACTTCTCGGTCTCCGCGCACCGGAGCTGCGTGAGCCCGGCGCGGGCGATCACCTCGGGGAACGACTCGGTCACCTCGTCCTTCGGGAACGCGACCGGCAGCTTCAGCGCCGCGTCGTACTCGGTCATGCCGCTGTAACAGTTCTCCTGGAAGGCGAAGACCGGCTTGCCGCGGTCCGAGAGGAGCTCCAGCACCTCGGCCGGCAGGTTCCGCCGCGTGAGCATCGCCGAGATCTCGCGCATGCGGTCGGGCCTGAAGTTGACGGAGAGGCCGACCTCCTCACCCTGCCACTCCCAGCGGGGCTCCTGCGAGGCGAAGTCGGCCACGAAGTCGCCCTTGATGCCGTTATAGTCGCCGATGCGGACGGGCTCGACGAACTCGTCCGTCTTGCCGGCCGCGTACGACTGCTGGATCGCGTCGAACGCCGTGTCGGCCCGCGGCGCGTCGCCGCGCACGATCGCGGTGTAGGCCTTCATGACGCGGTCCCAGCGCTTGTCGCGGTCCATGGCGTAGTACCGGCCCGAGATGGTGCCGATGACGCCGATGCCCTGGAGCGCCTCCTCGATCTTCTCGACGTAGCCCCACGCGCTCTTCGGCGGCGTGTCGCGGCCGTCGAGGAACGCGTGCAGGACGAGGGGCACCTCGTGGAACTTCGCGAGCTTGATCAGCGCGAGGAAGTGGTCGAGCGACGAGTGGACGCCGCCGTCGGAGACGAGCCCGAAGAGGTGCACCCGGCACTTGCGGTCCTGCGCGATCCGGAACGTCCGGTCGATGATCTCGTTCGAGCCGAGCTTGTTCTCGGCGATCGCGACGTCGATGCGCGAGATGTCCATCAGCGCGATCCTCCCCGCGCCGAAGTTCAGGTGGCCGACCTCGCTGTTGCCCATCTGCCCCACCGGGAGCCCGACGTCCGGGCCGCTCGTCCCGATCAGCGTCTTCTCGGAGTCGCGCTTGATCGCGTCGAGGTTCGGCATCGCCGCGAGGGCGATCGCGTTCTGGTCCTTTTCTTCGCGCTCGCCGAATCCATCGAGGATGCAGAGGACGAGCGGACGGGGGCGTTGCGTGGGGGAGGGGGCTGCTTCGCTCATGGCGGCGGAATCTACAACGAACCCGCGGCGATCGGAGGGGGGCTGCTCACGGATTTTCGCCGGGCGAGCCGCCGCGCGCGGCGTGCATGCTAACATCCGACCATGTCCGATTGCGCCCGTCGCGCCACGTACCAGGATGTGCTTGACACGCCGCCGAACCAGGTGGCGGAGGTCCTGAACGGCGTCCTCCACGCGACGCCGCGTCCCTCCGTGTCCTCCCGCAACGTGACGTCGGTGCTCGCGGGCGAGCTGTACCTGCCATTTCGTCGGGGCATCAAGGGGCCTGGCCGGTGGGCGCTGCTGGTCGAGCCCGAGCTGCACCTCGGCACCGATCCGGACATCGTGATCCCCGACATCGCCGCGTGGCGCCGCGACCGGATGCCGCAGATCCCGATGCGGAACGCGGCGATCTTCCTCGCGCCCGACTGGGTGTGCGAGGTGATCTCGCCGTCCACCGAGGCGCTCGATCGCCGCGACAAGATGGAAATCTACGCGCGCGAGCTCGTGGCGCACTACTGGCTGATCGACCCGCGGCTCCGGCTCCTGGAGGTCTACCGCAGCGACGGTGGGCGGTTCGCGCGCGTGGGCGTGTGGGAGGGTGACGTCACCGTGCGCGCGGCGCCGTTCGACGCCGTGGAGATCGAGCTCGGCGTTCTTTGGCAGGAGTAGCGCAGGAATAGCGCAGGAATAGCGCAGGAATAGCGCAGGATCTGCCGTCGCCGGCCGGCGTCGAGCCGCGCCCTCGGGGGCCCGAGCGGCGCGCGCGCCGAGCAAGGTGCGTGAGCTCCGCTTTGTCGTGATTGTCACCCCGAGATCGCGGAAGCGACGACCGTTCGCCGGATGCAGCCGGGGCGTGCGGCTTGCATGGGTGTTGAGGACGTTCGGCCATGCTCGGCGCTCGTCATGAGCAGCCTTCACACGGGGGGATGAACATGAAGCGCATCAACATCATCGGCATGCTGGCCGCGCCGCTCGCATGCCTCGGGGCAGCGCAGCTCGCCTCGGCCGCACCCACGACGCCCGTCGAGGAGCTCGTCCTCGTGGCGGAGACACGAGCTCCCGTCGCCGCGGATGCAGCCGACGCTCGTCCTGCACGCCAGCGGCCCTGGTACGCGTTCTGGTATGGTCATTGGTACAGGCCCTGGCACGGTTACTGGCATGGTTACTGGCATGGTCACTGGCACGGTTACTGGCATGGTCACTGGCATGGTCACTGGCATGGTCACTGGCATGGTCATTGGCATGGTCTCTGGTACGGGCACTGGCGGTGACATGACCGGCGGCGGTCCGATGGGGGCCTCGCCCCCTCGGCCGGCGGACGCCCGAGGGGGGGGCAGGGCGGATCGCTGAGGGCGCCGGCGCCGCGGCAGGGGCGCGGGACGGGCGGCTCTCTCCCCGTCTCGCTCTCGTCGGTCAGGTTCGCGGGCGCTCGCAGGCGGGCACACCCGGAGGGAGCGGCATGGAGGGAAAGCGGAACAGCCGGAGTCACGCCGCAGCCCTGGTCGCCGTCGTGGGCCATCTAGGCCTCGTCGTCATGGGGGCTCTCCAGATCCATCCCGAGGGAGACGGTTGGCTGGCGCGGGCGCTCGCGGTTCACGGCGCGCTCTCCGGGGCCGAGAGCGGTTATGCCTTCTTCGCGGACAGCATCACCCCGCTGCCCAGGGCCAGCTTTCACGTCTCGGGTGCCGGCGGCCCGACCCTCACCGACGCCCTCGAGTCGGGCGCCAGCCGCGAGACGGAGATCCGGATACTGAACCTCATCACGCCTTTCTTGAACGTGGAGGATCCGGCGATCCAGCGCTCGATCGCTGCCTCGTGGGCGGGCAAGGTGCTGGCGAGGCACCCCGCGGCCGAGAGCGTCCTCGTCCGACTGGAGACGTGCGATCTGCCGTCGATGCGGGAGTACCGGGAGGGGAAGCGGTCCAGCTGGAACCTGCAGTACGAGGCGAAGTTCGTGATCCGCTCGAAGCTCCGGACCTCGCGAGAGGCGAGCGGGGGCGCGCGGTGAAGGACCCTTCGATCGGCGTCCGCGGGGCGGCCGCAGGCGGCGAGCCCGCGCGCGTCCTCCGCGCGATCGAGCGCTTCGCGCTGGCGCCGGCCTCGGCGGCGCCGCTCGCGGCCCTCCGCATCGGGCTCGCGGCCGTGCTCTTGCTTCAAGCGGCGCTCGTCGCGCCCGCGCTCTTCGAGCTCTACGGCCGGTCCGGGATCCTCCAGGGGCCTCTGCGCGACGTGTTCGCGAGGGCCGATCTGCCGCGCATCGGCTGGGCGGTGGAGCTCCTCGCCCCGCTCGGGATCGGGGAGGATCCGGTCATCCTGGGCACGGGGGTGATCTACGTGGTGGCCCTCGTCGCGCTCCTGGTCGGTTGGTGCACGAGGGCCGCGGCCTTCCTGGCGTGGCTCACCCACCTGATGCTGGTGGCGACGGCGAGCTCCACCGTCTATGGCGCGGACAGCTTCGCCACCATCTTTCTCTTCTATCTCCTCTGGATGCCCTCGGAGGCCGCCTTCTCCATGGATCGCCGGCTCGGGCGCGCGCGGGGCGGGCCCACGCCGGCAGCCCGGCTCGGGTTGCGCGTGGCGCAGCTGCACCTCTCGTTCGCTTACCTCGTCAGCGGGCTGGGAAAAGCAGCGGGCGAGTCATGGTGGGACGGCGAGGCGATCTGGCGTTCGGTCATGTTGCCGGAATACCGGCAGTTCGACCTCTCGTGGCTCGCCGGCGCCCCCTGGCTCGCGGCGGTCGCCGGGTGGACGGTGCTGCTCGTGGAGATCGGCTATGGCTTCCTGATCTGGCCGCGCCGCACCCGGCTGCCCTGGGTCGTCGCCACCGTGGCGCTGCACGCCGGGATCGCCTTGTTCATGGGGCTCCTCGTGTTCGGCGCCCTCATGGCGGTGCTCACCGTCGCCGCGTTCGCGGTGCCGAGCGAGCCCCCCGGGCCTGCGGCTCCGGCTGGCGCGGCGCCGGGGTGATCCTCGCATCCCCCCTTCTGGCGAACGGCGCCCCCGGGTAAGCTGTCGCAGGTTCGATCATGTCGCGCACGGCCATCCCGACCTGGTGCTTCGCCGTGGTGCTGGTGAGGCACCGGAACCGGTTCCTCCTCGTGCACGAGCGCAAGCACGACCAGCTCTGGTATCTGCCGGCGGGCCGCGTCGAGCCCGGGGAGACGTTCGCGGACGCGGCGCGGCGCGAGGCGCTCGAGGAGACCGGCGTCCCGGTGGAGCTGGAGGGCATCCTGCGCATCGAGCACAGCCCGGGCCCCTGGCAGGCGCGCTTCCGGGTGATCTTCCTCGCGCGCCCCCGGGACGCCACGCCCCCGAAGAGCCAGCCGGACGAGCACTCGCTCGAGGCGCGCTGGGTCACGCTGGACGAGCTCGCGGCCTTGCCGCTGCGCGGCCCCGACGTGGAGCTCTATTGCCGCGACGTGCTGGCCGGAGCGCAGGTCTTCCCGCTGTCGCTGCTCGGGGCCGAGGGGGAGCCGCTCCTCGTGAGCGGCCGCTGAGGCGGCGCTCCCCGCGCCGTGGCGATCCCGCTGGCCGCGCGGCTGCTCGCGTCTACAGCTTCAGCTTCATCCCCTCGTGGCTCGCCACGAAGCCGAGCCGCTCGTAGAAGCGGTGCGCGCGCAGCCGCGCCTTGTTCGAGGTGAGCTGCACCCGGAAGCACCCCCGCCGCCGCGCCTCGTCGATGGCCCATCGCATCATCGCCTCGCCGATCCCGCGGCCTCGCAGGCTCGGGTCCACGATGACGTTCTCGATCTGCGCCACCCGTGCTCCGCGGTTCGCCACGTACTGGATGATGGTCAGGTGGAACGCGCCGGCGACGCGCCCCTCGACCTCCGCGACGAGCAGCGCGTTGTTCGGATCTTCCGCGATGGCGGCGAGCGCCTCGCGGTAGCGCGGATCGAGCGGTGGGCCGGGGTGGTCCGTCTTCGCGTTGCCCTCGTCCGGGATCGAGAAGAGATGGACGATCGCCGGCAGATCTGCCTCGGCGGCGCGGCGGATGGCGGTTACGAGCTGCGGCTGGCTCATGCACGCATCCTGGCACAACACACGGCGGTCCCGCACGGAATCACGCGATCACGGAATCACGGCAGGAGCCGGGCAGGGAGGCAGAGGGGCAGAGAAACAGACGAGCAGAAAAATAGAGATGCCGAGAAGCCGCGGCGCATGGAGCGGGAAGCGTGAATGAGAAGAACCGCGGGAGTTCTCCCCTTTTCAGGCCCGCACGATTCGCCTTCATGCCCGCGTGTGATCTAGACACAAGCGATCAAGCCGTGCAGAGTCGACGCACCATCATGTCGACCCGGAGGACCGTGTAGATGCGCGTAGTCAACACAGCCGACATCCTCGCGATCGAGTCTCTCAAGGCGGATGAGCGCACCCTGCTGGGGCTGTTCAAGGAACTCCGGAAACACTCGGAGCTCTCGGCTTACCTGCCCGAAGTCTGCCGCCTGTCCTTGAGATGGGTGCGCCTCCTCGAAGGTCAGCCGCTCAGGCCTCGTGCGCTCCTCGGCAAAGGCATGATCGTCGTCACCGAAGGCTCGGGCGAGGTCATCGGGGGCTCGCCCCGCAGCGTCCAGGCGGGAGATGTCGTGATGGTCCCCCCCGGCGGGCTGCAGGGGCTCGTGGGCGGCGCGCCGGACGGGCTCTCCGCGATATCCATCCATCTCGAGGAGCTCGACGAAAGCGAGCCTCGCTGGGACACGCCGTGCCTGTGCGCGGCGCTCGGGCGGGAGGACAGCGCGGACGAGGCGTCCCCGGATCGCGCCGTGTCCCCCGTGGATGCCCTCGTCGAGGAGAACGAGGTCCACGCGCGGGAGTTCGCGGGCAGCCCCTTGATGCGGCTCATCCGGTCCGAGCGCGCCCTCCGGGACGACGTGAAGCGGCGGATGCTCGGCGCGCTCCAGATCTGGTCGAACGCGTTCCAGAAGGTCCTGTGCGCCAGGGTCGTCTTCGAGTCGCACCCCGGGGCCATCGCGATCGCCGAGCGCCACCTCGCCGACGAGGTCGGGCACAACCGGAGGCTCTCCAGGATGCACGACCCGCGGAGCTCGCCGTCCTGGGACCGCGGCATCGCCGCGGCGTCGTCCTGGTTCATCGAGCGGATGGGCTCGGCGTCCACCGAGGAGCGGACGGTCCTCGTCCACTTCGTCATCGAGCGCTGCGCCGACGTCCTCCTCACGGCGGCCCAGCAGGTCTTCCCCGACTCGGACTACTTCGCGACGCACGCCGAGGTGGACGCCGAGCACTTCAAGCTCGGGTACAGCCTTCTGAAGGGCCTCCCCGGCCTGGATCTCGGCCCGCTGCGTGGCGCGCTCACCGAGGGCTGGCAGATGATGAACCTGATCTGCCAGCGCATCAGCGACATCGCTGCGGGGGACGGCGACGCGGCCGCCGAGGTGCCGGCGGGCGGCGCGAGCCCCGGCGAGCTCGCCCGCGAGCCCCGGCGCGAGCTGACGGCCGTGCTGGATGGCCTCTGCGGCGGTGTGATGTGAACCGCTGAAGCGCCGAGGGAGAGGGAGAGCCCCTCGCCCTCTCCTCTCCCTCCCGCTCCTGGCGCGCGTGCTCTTCGTACCGCGCGGCGCGCCGCGCGACCGGCGCTAGCTCGAGGCCTTCACCACGTCGGTGATGCCCTGCACGCTCTTCGCGCTCTTCGCGAGCATCTCCTTCTCTTCTGCGGTCAGCGGCAGCTCGACGATCTTCTCGATGCCCTTGCCGCCGAGGATGACCGGCACGCCCATGAAGATGTCCTTGTAGCCGTACTCGCCGTCCAGGTAGGCCGCGACGGGGAGCAGCCGCTTCTGGTCGAGCAGGTAGCTCTCGGCCATCGCGACGGCGCTCGAGGCGGGCGCGTAGTAGGCGCTCGTCCCCATGAGCTGGACGATCTCGCCGCCGCCCTTGCGCGTCCTCGCGATGAGCGCGTCGAGCTTCTCCTTGCTGATGAGCTCGGTCGCGCGCACGCCGTTGATCGTGCACGCCGACGGGATGGGCACCATGTCATCGCCGTGGCCGCCGAGGACCATCGCGCGCACGTCCTTCACGGACACGTTCGCCTCGCGCGCCAGGAACAGCTGGAAGCGCGCGCTGTCGAGCACGCCCGCCATGCCGAGCACGCGCTCGCGCGGGAAGCCGGTGCGGCGCTTGAACTCGTAGACCATCGCGTCGATCGGGTTCGAGATGACGATCACCAGCGCGTTCGGGCAGTGCTCCTTCGCGCCGTCCGCCACGCTGCGGATGATCGGCAGGTTCGTCGCGACCAGGTCGTCACGGCTCTGGCCCGGCTTGCGCGGGATGCCGGCCGTGACGATGAGGACGTCGGCCCCCGCACAGTCCGCCCAGCTCGAGGTGCCCTTGATCGAGGCGTCGTAGCCCAGCACGGCGCCGTTCTGCTCGAGGTCGAGCGCCTTGCCCTTCGCGAAGTCCGTCTTCTGGGGGATGTCGAACAGCACGACGTCCCCGAGCTCCTTGCGCGCGATGAGGGCCGCGAGCTCCCCGCCGATGTTGCCAGCGCCGATGAGGGCGATCTTTCTTCGGTTTGCCATGGGCGGCCCTATTACCACCCCCCCGGCCGGAGACCAACGGGGCTCCAGGCGAGCGCGGGGGAGGGAACTCGGCCGGCGCCTTCGAAACCTGTCGACTCGGCCCGCGAGCCCGGGTAAGCCGCGCCCCATGGTCACCGAGGACGATCTGCGCACCGCGCTCGGCAGGGTGCTCGAGCGCACCTCGCTCGCGGGCCCCTTCGCCCGCTACGAGGGCAAGGTGCGGGACTGCTACACGACGCCGGACGGCCGCCGCCTGCTCGTCGTCACCGACCGCATCAGCGCCTTCGATCGCGTGCTCGGCACGCTGCCGCTGAAGGGCCAGGTGCTGAACCGGCTGTCCGCCTTCTGGTTCGAGCGCACGCGGAGCGTCGCCCCGAACCACATGATCTCCCAGCCCGACCCGAACGTCCTCGAGGCGATCGAGTGTGTGCCCCTGCCGGTCGAGATGGTGGTGCGCGCCTACGTGACGGGCGTGACCTCGACCAGCATCTGGACGCACTACGCGCGCG
Organism: Sorangium sp. KYC3313; assembly: GCF_052075895.1. NCBI lineage: Bacteria > Pseudomonadati > Myxococcota > Polyangiales > Polyangiaceae > Sorangium > Sorangium sp. KYC3313. Next base: position 11,303,639 of record NZ_CP197255.1, on the reverse strand, counting down.
GCGAGCGCGTCTTCTGCGGCCACCGGCTCCCCGAGGGCCTCCGCAAGAACGAGCGCCTGCCGCGGCCCATCCTGACGCCGAGCACCAAGGCGCCGAAGGGCGGGCACGACCTCTCCGCCTCGCGCGAGGAGATCCTCGCCCTCGGCACGATCGCGCCGCGCGACTTCGACGCCGCCGCCGAGATGGCCCTCGCGCTCTTCGAGCACGGCGCCCGCGCGTGCGCGGAGCAGGGGCTCATCCTCGTCGACACCAAGTACGAGTTCGGCAAGGACCGGGACGGGAACATCGTCGTCATCGACGAGATCCACACCCCCGACTCGTCCCGCTTCTGGTTCGCCTCGTCCTACGGCGAGCGCTTCGCGGCCGGCGAGGACCCGGAGTCGTTCGACAAGGAGTACGTGCGCCGCTGGCTCGCCGCGCGCGGCTTCCAGGGCGACGGGCCGATCCCCTCGATCCCGGACGAGGTCCGGATCGAGGCGTCCCGCCGCTACATCGAGGCGTTCGAGCGGATCACCGGGGCGGCGTTCGTCCCCGACCTCGAGGACCCGGCGGTGCGCATCCCGCGCAACCTGGGGGTGTGAGGCGGGCGCGGCCGCGCCCCCATGAATCGTCGCGGGGCGCAGGTGCGCACCGCCATCGCGTCGCGCGAAGAGCGCGTGGAGCAAAGCCAGTGAAAGCCGTCGTCAACGTCCGACTGAAGAAAGAGGTCCTCGATCCGCAGGGCGACGCCGTGAAGCGCGCCCTCACCTCGCTCGGGTTCCCCGGCGTGAAGGGCGTGCGCGTGGGCAAGCTCATCGAGATAGAGCTCGACCCCTCGCTCGGCAGCGCGCCCGACCTCGAGCAGCGGCTGAAGAAGATGGCGGACGAGATGCTCGCCAACACCGTCATCGAGGACTACGAGGTCACGATCGCGCCGTAGCCCTCGCCCCGCGGGGCCGGCGGCTCAGGCCTCGGGCGCGACGAGCTTCTTCGCCCAGAGGATGGCGTCCTTGCGGGCGCGGCCGACGACGAGGTGCCGCGCCAGCACGGCCGAGCGGCGGAAGCCGTTCGCGAGGAGGGCGGCGCACAGCTCCTGGTCGTCCGCGGGGGCGAAGGTGAACGTGCTCACGGCCTTCTCCTCGACGAGGCGCTCGCAGAGCGCGCCGATGGCGGCCGTCGTGGCGAGCCGCTCCGCCTCGTGGCGCGGCGGGCACAGGATCTCCAGGAACGAGTTGCCGAAGCACGACTGCATCTCCCACGCGGCGTGCAGCGTGAAGCCGCCCCGCGCGGACAGCACGTAGCCCGTCCGCACCGCGTCGCGCCCGAACGGCTCGAAGCCCGTCAGCGCCCGCCCCGCCCGCTGCGCGGCCGCGACCGCGCGCCGCAGCTCGACGCCGCTCGCGGGCGCGATCTTGATCGCGGGCAGCGGCCGCCCCTCGGCCTCCCGGAGCAGCCGCCTCGCGCGGGCGATCGTGCGCTCCGCGAGCAGGACCCCCGGAGAGGCCGCGACGTCGTCGCCCTCGCCGCCCTCCTCGCCGTCGCCGCTCGTGCGCAGCCGCGACGTCATCTCGGACACGACCGCCCCGAGGATCCAGGCGTCGCTGCGCTTGTAGAAGCCGGGGATCGACCCCTCCCGCGTGAACCCGAGGCGGGTCCACGTCGGCACCTCGTCGCGCTCGACCAGCGTGAAGATCTTCTCGACCCCCTCGCGCTTGGCGGTCGACAGGACGAAGCTCCGCTTGGACGGCGTAGGTCCCGCGCGGAAGTCGACGATGCGGAGCGTCCGGTGCCGTCGATTGACCAGGAGACAGAGCGAGACGGAGTCGTTCCGGAACAGGAGCTCGTCGACACCGCTGCTCGCCGTCGACGACAAGTTTATCGCTGCCATACCCCCTCGCGCTCGGCGCAGACGTGACGCCTCGGATCAGATGTTCATTGCAGAATTGCAAATTGCAGATCTGCAATGCCCCGTAGCAGCCGAGGCCCACAGCGTCAACGATGTCGGCGGGAGCGCTGTGAGGAGGGGCTCAGGGGGTCGCGGCGAGCCGGCTCGCGTCGGTCGCCTTGACCCCGAGGGCCACGAGCGCCTCCTGGAGCCGGGAGCGCTGGAGGGAGATGCGGGTCGGCATCCCTCCGGAGATCTTGAACGTCTCGAGGAAGTTCACCCCGCTGTCGAACCGGGCGGCGAAGGTGATGCTGTCGTTGTCGACGACGACGGAGATGGGCGCGCGCTCCTGCCCGATGAGGAGGAGCAGGGTCTTGTCGTAGGCCCCGCCCCGCTGGGAGGCGTCGACGAGGACGAGGCCCGGCTCGACGCGCTCGTAGCGGAGCGCGATCCGGCGGGTCTCGGCTTCCATGGTGGCGAGCTCGGCGCCGGCCTGGTCGATGGGAGTCCAGAGCGACGGGTCGGAGAGGCCTGACGCGAGGTGCCGGACGATGAGGCCGAAGAGGGCCTGATCGCGGGGGCGGGCGCGGAGCGCGCGGTCCATGCGGGTGGCGGCCGGGCCCGGGACGCCGATGCGGGTGTCGATGGCGCGGGCGTCGTCGTCGCAGCCGGGGTAGGGCTCGACGCCGCCGCGCATCCACTTCGCGCCGCTGGCGAGGCCGTCGAAGTCGACGTGGCAGACGAGGGTGTCGACGCGCCCGGCGCGGGCGACGAGCTCCGGCGTGATCATCTCGGGGCAGGCGCCGTGCGCGGCCTTGGTCGACAGGACGAAGCGGGGGTCGCCGGCGAAGCGCGCGTGGTGGGCGCTGTCGTGGTGGTCGACCCAGGCGGCGAGCCGCGGCCCGAGGTCCTGGATGAAGGGCAGCGTGACCGTCTCGAAGCTCTTGCCCCCCGCCTCCGAGGCGAAGGCGATGTCGAGAACGGCGACGTTGCCGCGCAGATCGCGGGCGCGTGGGAGCTTGCGAGGGGAGGCGAAGGCGAGATCGAATCCATGCATGGCGTGGCTTCCCGGGGAGGTAGGTACCGTCCAGCCGGGCGACCCGGCGCGTGCCGCGTCGGGCGCCCTGCTCCATACACCCGAAACGGTCGAAGCGCTGCGGTGGAGGACCTTTCTCGGGCGAGGCCTGAATGATCCGCTAGGATGATCCGACCAACGGCAGGGGCGGCTCGGCGTGCCGGGCGGCCCTGCAGTGCGCCGCCGCGCAGAGCAGGCCGGCGGTTCCAGGGAGACTCGACAGGAGCGACCGCGCTCGGGCTCGCCGCGCGAGCGGGGCTGCCGGCCTGTGTCGGAGGAAGTGGATGAGAAGCAACGTTCTGGGACTCGGTCTTCTGGCTCTTGGGGGGGTGCTCTGCGCGGGGCTCCCGGGCACGCCGGCCGTCTCCGAGGCGAAGGCAGAGCCCGCCCAGGTGGTGGTGTCGGCCGCGCAGGTGACGGGGGCGGTCGCGCAGGCGACCGCGACGATCGGACAGGCGGTGTCGGGGCCGGCGTGCAAGCTGAAGGGGACGGCGCCGGTGCCCAAGGGCGCCCGGCTGCATGACGCGCCGAGCGGCGGCAGGACGGTCGCGAGCTTCACCGGCGCGCTGGTCCCGATGACGCTGAGCGCGATCCCGGCGGATCCGGCGGCGGGCCGCGCGCGGCTGAGCACGTCGGACAGCTCGCCTGCGCTGCGGATCGACGGCTACATCGCGCCCTCGGACGTCTCGGTGTTCACGACGCGCGACATCCCGGTCATCGCCGGGCACGTCTGGATCTCGAGCGCGCAGAAGGTGAAGCTCGTCGCGGCCACCGGCGACTCGCTGCGCGCGGAGCTCTCGATCTCCGGGTCCGAAAGGCAGACGGCGAAGGCCTCGGCCCCGTGCGACGCCTTCGCGCTGCAGCGCGGTGTCTCCACGAAGATGGAGATCCCCGGCAGCGCCCGCGGGTACCTGATGAAGACGTCGACGATCGAGCTCTTCGATCGTCCGGACGGCGACGTGATCTTCACGCTGCGGATGCTGGAGGGGACGGCCCAGCTCTTCTGGAGCACCGAGGCGAAGTCAGGCTTCGTCCACCTGATGTCGCGGGGCGACCTCACGATCGACGCCTGGGGACGCCTCAAGGATCTCGAGCCGCTGAAGAAGGGCGAGATGATGGACCAGTACATCCCGCCGACGACCGCGGTGGCCGGCGCGCAGCTGGCGCTCGACAAGGCGCCGCCGATCGTGAAGGCGACGAGGGCGATCCCGGTGCGCGCGCGGCGCGACGAGAAGGAGAAGCCGATCGGCGAGATCGAGGCCGGCGCGGAGATCTACCTGCTCGAGACGGTGGCGGGCTGGACCAACGTGCTCCCGAAGGCGCTCGGGATGACGCCGCCGGACGAGGGCGGCTTCTGGATCCCCGCCTCGGAGACGCCGAAGTAGCGAGGGTGCGCGGGCCCGCCGGGCGCGGTGGGTCCACCAGGACGACGCGCCGCAGCGCCGCTCCGGGGGGAGCGGCGCTGTGCTCGAGGCGTCAACTCTCGATCAACTCTCGAGCAGTCTCGCCGCGCCGGGCGATTAGGATGGCGCGCATGTCCAGATCGCCGTTTCGTTTCCGGCGGCCTCGCCTTGGCGCCGCGGCCGGGGTGATCGCAGCCTCCGCGGCCGTGGGGGGCAGCGCCGCCGCGCAGGCCGCGCCCGTGGTGCTCCCTCAGGCGGCGGGCCAGCAGGCGCTCGCTGTCCGCGTCGATCCGGGCGGGGTCACTGCCCGCGCCTGTCCAGCTGCGGGGGCGTGCGCGCCCGACGGCGGCAAGGTCCTCGCCGTGCCGTCCGAGGTGGCGCCGCTGCTCGGCGGCGCGCGCGTCGTGCCGGTCACCCTGGCGGACGGCAAGCGCCTCGCCAAGATCGAGGCGCCGGCCGCGGGAAAGCCGGCGGGCGCTGGCGCGCCGGAAGGCGCGAGCGGCAGCTGGGTGATGCTGCTCGCGGCGCCGCTCGCGGGGAAGGGGACGGAGCCGCTCGTGCTCTGGAGCGGCTGGACCGGCGTCGCGACCGGGGAGCACGGCGAGGGGCGGAGCGACGCCGTGGTCGTGGAGCCGCTCGGCAGCGGCAGCCGTGTGCTCGTCGGGCAGCTGCGAGACGACGTGACCCTCTGCGGGCGGCCGGCGCTGGTCGGCGCGAGCGAGGTCGATCCCCGGACCATGACGCTCCTGAAGGGGGCCAGCTTCCAGAACCTCTCGGCGGAGGAGCGGCGCGCCGCAGGCAAGGTGGTCGCCGAGCGCCGCGACGCTGACGCGGCGGCCGCCGCCTTCCGGCTGCTGCGCCCGACCGCCGCGTCGAGCGCGGTCGGCAAGCGCTTCGCGGAGATCGCCGACGGCGACCCGAGGACCGCGTGGTCCGAGGGCAAGGCGGGCGCGGGCCGGGGCGAGTTCGTGTCGTTCTCGTCGGCGGACGAGGTCGGGATCACGGGCTTCGGTCTACGCATCAAGCCGCCCGACGGCGTCGAGGGCGGCGCCGCGCCGCGCACGTTCTTCGTGGCGACGCCCGACCGGCTCTTCCAGGTGAGCCTGCCCGAGGACGCGTGGCTCAAGGAGTCGGCCGGCTACGAGGTGAAGCTCCCCGAGGAGATCAAGGCCTCGTGCATCGCCGTCGTGCTCGACGACGCGTACGCGCCGGCGGGGGCCGGGGGGGGCCGCGGCGCGCCCGCGACGCCGGAGGTGCGGGTCACGATCGCCGAGGTCACGGCGCGCACGGCGTTCGACGGGCAGGGCCCGGCGGCGCTCGTGGGCGCCCTCGCGGGCGGCGGCGAGCGATCCAGGGCGTCGGCGGCGCTGCTTGCGCGCGGCGGACCGGAGGCGGTCGAGGCGGCGATCGCCGGCTATGACAGGCTCGACCCCGCGGGCAGGCAGCTCGCCCGGGGCGTGATCGACACGGCGCCCTGCGCGGTGCAGATCCCGTTCCTCACCGCGCGGCTGGCGTCCGGCGCGGCGTCGGCGGCGCAGCCCGCGCCCGGCGCGGCATCCGCGGGGCGCGCGTCCGGGCCGGCACCGGCCGCGCCGGGGCGCGCCGCTCGCGCTGCGCCGCCCGAGCCCGATCCGGAGCTCCACCACGCGCGCGATCGCATCCGCCGTTGCGGGCGCGCGGCCGCGCCGGCGCTCGCGGAGATCGTGAGGGCGGGCGCGGCCGCGGCCAGGGTGGCGGCGGCCCGGGAGCTCGCGCTCGTCGCGCCGGCCGAGGCGATCCCGGCGCTGCTCGACGCCCTCGCCGGGGCGCGCGGCGCGCCGCGGAGGGAGCTCCGGGCCGCGCTCGCGCTGGCGGCGCGGAGCGAGCGGGCCGCTTCCGCAGTCGAGGAAGAGGTGCAGATCGAGCGGCTCCGCGCCCGGCCGGAGGACGCGCAGCTCGATCTGCTGCGCGCGCTCGGGCCGGCGCTCGGGCGGGTGAAGGGCGGCGGGGCGGCGTTCCAGGCGCTCGCTTCGGCGGGTAGCGCGCCCTTCGAGCGGCGTTACCTGCTGCAAGCGCCGGCCGCGGCGCTCGCGCGCGCGGGCGAGGCGCCGGCCGCGGCGTACCTCAAGGCGTCGCTCCGGAAGGACGCGGACGCGCACGTGCGCCTCCGCGCGGCCGAGGTCGCGGCGGACGTGCCGTCGCTCGCGCAGGACCTGCTCGCGGCGGCCTCCGATCCGGACGCGCGCGTGCGCGAGGCGGCGATCGTGGCGCTCGCGCGCGCGGCCTCTGCCGGCGCGAAGCTGCCCGCCGGCGCGGCCGAGGCGCTCGCGGCGCGGCTCACCTCGGACCCGTGGACGTTCATCCGGGGCGGCGCTGCGCTCGCGATCGGCGCGATGCCGGCGACGCCGGCGGGCGACCGGGCGCTGGTCGGGGCGCTCGCCGACAGCTCGCCCGAGGTGCGCCGGCACGCGCTCGACGGCCTCGGCGCGCACCGCGCGACCGCGCACATCGAGGCCGTGCGCGACCGGGCGGAGGATAAGGAGGAGGACCTCGAGGTGCGCGCGCGGGCGATCCTCGCGCTCGGGGCGATGTGCGACGCGAGCTCGGTCGACCTGTGGACGCGGCTCGCGCTCCGGGCGAAGGCGCCGATCGGCGAGCACGATCAGCGGCTCGGCTCGGCGGCGCTCGCGGCGCTCGGGTCGGTGCACCCGGCGGATCTGCCCGCGCGCCTCAGGCCGCTGCTCGACAAGGACACGCCGCACGGCCTGCGCGAGGCGGCGAGGGCCGCGCTCTCCGCGGCGCCGCAGTGCCGCCGCCGCTGACCGAGAATTGAAGGCCGGCAGGGGGTCGGCAGGCCGCCTGCGATGCCCCTCGCTCTCCGCTCTCTCCTTCGTTGGCCAACGAGACGCATGCTCAGCCTTCACAAGCTGGTTCGGGACGCGCTGCTGGACGACGCCACGCACTCCCCGACCCTGCGAGCTCGCCTCGAGCGGGACGGGGCGCGCGCCTTTCGCTACTTCGACCGGATCCTGCGCAGCCGTGAAGCCTACGCCAGGGTCGGTCTCGATCTCACCGAGTTCTCTTCGCTGCTCCCCTTCGATATCTCCAGTCTGTCGACTCCGCTCCTGGTTTGTCTCGCCATGCAGCGCGACGGCTACCTGCGCCAGCGCGCTGTCTCTGCGCTCGCCGTCCGAGTGGAATCCATCTCGCTGGCTGGCGTCGCGAACCGGATCGTCGACCCCGTTCCCCAGGTCGCTGAACAGGCGCGCGATGCCTGGGCCTCTCTGCTGGCAACCTCGAGCATCCAGCACCTGGTCTGGTGCCTCCCGCTCGTCGACATGCTCATCAAGACGCCACGCGGCGCGCGCTCCAGTGTTCTGCAAGACGTCGATGGCTTCATGTCCCGCTTCCCGGACACGGCCGTCGCCGAGCTCGATCTCGCGACCCGTTCGCCAGACCAATACTTGCGCCTGAGCGCGTTCACCCACCTCGCTCGCTTGTTCCCGAACGAGCTGACCCCGCGCCTCGCTCAAGCCCTCGAAGACGCGAGCCCTCCCGTCCGACGATGGGCAGGACGGACCGCGCTCTCCGTCGTTCCACAACATGAGCTGGAACCTCTTCTTCGGCTGCTCGCGGACAATCGCAGCCCGTCGCTCCGACTCCTGGCATTGCGTGAGTATCGTCGGCGCGCAGACGCTGATCGCATCGAGGCCGCGTGCCTCGACGGCAACGCCAATGTGCGCTTCTACGCTCGGCGCTACCTCCGCAAGCTCCACAGGAGCGTCGACCACCGCGACCGCGCGCTCTCGATTCTCACGAGCTCCTCCGGCCAGACCGCGCAGCTCATCGGCGCCCTCGCGGTACTGTCAGAGTTCGGCCGCGAACAGGATCGACCTCTCATCGAGACGTTCGTGAAGGACAAACGTGCGAGGGTCGCCGCCGAAGCAGCTCGCACGCTTCGACTCCTGGGATAGCCCCTTCCGACGATGGCTGTTCCATCGTGAGCGCGTCAGCTGCTCACCTCACGACGCGCCCTGCCCGCCGCGGCAGCACCGAGCGCGCGCGCGCGAGCCACTCGCCGAGCGACGTGGCGTCCGGGGGGACCGCGTCGAGGTCGGCGTCCTCCGCCACGCGCACCATGGCGGCGCCGTCGCCGGGCATCATGCCCTTCGCGGCGAGCATCGCCTGCGCCCTGAGGGGCGACATCTCCTCGGTCGCCTTCTCGCCGAGCAGCGCGAGGATCCAGCCTCCGAGCGCCGGCGCTGCCACGCCGCCGATCACGTCGGGCGGCGAGGACAGCGCCGACGAGACGCGCCGGATGCCCTCCGCGATCGCCTCGCGGCGCGCCGGATCGCGGTCGATGTCGCGGGCGAACGCGAGGATCTCGCACCCCGCCTCCTGCGCGTCGAGCGCCGCGCCCAGCACGTGGTGCGTGTCCTCGTGGGCCGCGCCGCGCGCCTGGTACTTCCGGATGCTCTTCCACTCGCGGGCGCCGCCGACGACCCATCCGCTCGGCTGGACGCGGGAGAGCAGCGTGAAGAGCACGCCGGGGTGCTTGTCCGACTGGAAGGCGGGCGCCCCGGCGCGGCTGCCCAGCTCGCTCTCGCCCTCGCCGACGAGGAAGACCCGGATCCGATCGGGCGCCTTCATCACGGCCGCGGCCCTCCCCCGAGGAGCGGCGCCTCGTCCCCGCCGTTGGCGTAGCTCAGCCAGAGCTCCCCCAGCGCGTACACCCTCGCCCGATCCTCGAAGCCCGGCGTGTCCAGGATGCGCGTGGCCCTCATCCCCCGCTCGCCCGCGCGGGTGACGACCGTGACCTCCTCCGGCTGCAGCTCGTTCACCACGAGCGGGCTGTGCGTCGCGAGGAGGACCTGGGTCTTCTCGGAGACGAGGCGCAGCGCGCGCATCACGTCGGCGATGCGCGCGGGGTGCAGCCCGTGCTCGGGCTCCTCGACGAGGAGCAGGGGCGTCGGATCGAGGTGCGGCAGCGCCGCGAAGGCGAGGTAGTACAGCATGCCCTCGCTCATCAGCGACGCCGGCACCACGGCGCCGCCCTCGAGCTTCACGCCGATGGCCTTCGTCGTGGAGCTCGGGTTGGCGAGGTGGAGGCTCTTCACGCTGGGGAACAGGCGGGTGAGCTCCTCGTTCAGATCGACGTACGCCGACAGATCGCGGCTGATGACGGCGTCGTAGACAGCCGGCAGGCCCGTGCCGCGCTCGTCGGCGAAGCAGAGCGGGTGCCCGTCGGGGATGAGCGGGTGCGGGGCCCTCAGCGCGTCGGGATCGAGGCGGAGCATCTGGGCCCCGCGCAGCGCCTGGACGATGTCCAGCGCAGGGCGCTCCGGGCTGGGCGCGCCGCCCGCGTCGTCCCCGTCTGCGTCGTCGAGCAGGGAAGGGGGCTCGAGATCCCTGGGGAACGACATGGACCGGACTCGCCCCCCGGCGTCGAGCTCCACACGCCACGTCGTGCTCGCCGCCGACACCTCGAACACGGCGCCGTCCGGGGCCTTGCTCGCGGGGCCGGCGCGCCCGAGCGTGTCCTGCGACGGCGCCCCGAGCGCCCGCTCGAGGACGGAGGAGAGCGCGCGGAGCGCCCGCAGCACCGTGCTCTTGCCGCTGTCGTTGGGCCCGATGAGCGCATGCAGCGGCGTCAGCTGCAGGGTCGCGTCCTGCACGCAGCCGTAGCCCTGGATGCGGAGCTGCTCGACGTAGGGTCGGTCCATCGAGATCGACGCCAGCATAGCCGCTCGCTCGGTAGCAAGGAACTTGGCCCGCCCTCGCCAGCCCCTCTACGCAGCGGTCATGCGCCGCCTCCCGTCGATCGCGCTCGCCGCCCTCGTCGCGCTCGCCGTCCCCGTGGCGAGCGGCCTCGGCGAGCGGCACGCCAGCGCCAGCGTCGCCTATGAGTCGCCTTACACCTTCGAGCAGACCTTCGGCACGGCGCTGCGCCTCGTGCGCGTCGATCTCGGCTTCAAGCTCGTCGAGAAGGACGTCTCCAACGGCTACCTGCTCTTCGAGTACCGGAGCCCGGAGAGCGGCGGCCGGGTGACGCAGGGGGCGATCGAGGTCGTGGACGGCCGCGCCGGGGTTCACGTCGCCGTGCAGCTCCCGGCGATGCCGCAGTACCACGAGCAGGTGCTCCTCGACGGGCTCGTGAAGAAGCTCACCGCCGAGCACGGCGACCCGCCGAAGAAGGCGCCCGCGGGCGGGGGCGCGCCTCCCCCTGACGCGGGCGCGTCTTCGCCTGATTCGCCCGACGCGGGCGCGCCCTAGCCGCGCCGCACGTACTCGAAGTCGACGGGCTTGCCCTTGAGCCCCTTCGTCGGCGCCGCGATCCAGTTCGCCATCTGCTGCGGATCGAACACCGGCTTCTCCATCAGGCTCCGCACGTAGGCCTCGTCGCTCGCGGTCGGCAGCCACGCGTCGCGCCGGCGCTCCCACGCCTCCTTCGAGAGCGGGTTGCCGTCGACGTCGAAGTGGAGCCCCGCGTAGATCCCCGAGCTCCGGTGGAAGCGCCGGCTCGGCAGGCTCAGCCTGAACGACACGCCGGACGCCTCGATCACCCGGTTCATCTTGTCGATCCCGCGCTGCGAGTCGGCCACGTACTCGTCGCGCAGCACCTCGTTCATCGCGTTCCTGAGCGGCACCTCCTCGCGCCGCCAGCCGGTCACCGCGCCGCCCCCGGCGGCGGGCACGTGCGGCACGTCGATCACGTACACGCCGTCGAGCGCCCGGTGGTCGTCGTACGACGCCTCCTTCGCGCGGCCCTTCACGCTCGAGGCGAAGAACGACGCCGCGTTCGACGAGATCTCCCCGCCGAAGAGGTCGAGCGACAGCGAGTACCAGAGGTTCAGGTACTTCTGCATCGTCGGCAGATCGATGCCGCCCTCGGCGCGCGCGTCCTCGTTCGCGTTGCGCTTCATCAGCTGGCACGTGCGCTCGACGATGCGGAGCAGGCCCGTCTCGCCGACGAACATGTGGTGCGCCTCCTCGGTCAGCATGAACCGCGTCGTGCGCGACAGCGGATCGAAGCCGCTCTCCGCGAGCGCGAGCAGCTGGTACTTGCCGTCGCGATCCGTGAAGTAGGTGAACATGAAGAACGAGAGCCAGTTCGTGCACGGCTCGTTGAAGGCGCCCAGGATCCGCGGCTTGTCCGGGTCGCCGCTGCGCCGCTCCAGGAGCGCCTCCGCCTCCTCCCGGCCGTCGCGGCCGAAGTGGCTGTGCAGGAGGTACACCATCGCCCAGAGGTGCCGCCCCTCCTCGACGTTCACCTGGAACAGGTTCCGCAGGTCGTAGACGCTCGGGCAGCTCTGGCCGAGCAGCCGCTGCTGCTCCACGCTCGCGGGCTCCGTGTCTCCCTGCGTCACCACCAGCCGCCGCAGCATGTTCCGGAGCTCCCCCGGCACCTCTTGCCACGCCGGCTCGCCCAGGTGGTCGCCGAAGCCGATCGCCCGGTCCGCCACCCGATCCGCGAGGAAGATGCCCCAGCGGTACTCCGGCATCTTCACGTAGTCGAAATGCGCCCACCCCTCGTGATCGACGCTGATCGCCGTGCGCAGGTAGATGTCGTCCGCCTGGAAGCCCTCGGGCCCCGTCTCCCGCCACCAGTCCAGGAACTTCGGCTGCCACGCCTCGAGGGCGCGCTGCAGCTTCCTGTCCGACGCGAGGTCGACGTTGTTCGGGATCCTCTCCGAGTTGACCACCGCGCTCATGTCCGCCTCCAGTCGAATTCGGGGCGCTCCGGCCGCCCGTACACCGTCAGCGCGCCCCGCTGGCCCACCGCGTTCGGGCGCTGGAAGATCCAGTTCTGCCAGGCCGACAGCCGCGAAAAGATCTTCGTCTCCATCGTCTCCGGCCCGCAGAAGCGCAGGCTCGCCTCCATCCCGGTGAGCGCGTCGGGCGACAGGCTCACCCGCTCCTCGATCGCGAGCCGCACCTCGTCGTCCCAGTCCATCGCGTCCGGCGCGAAGGTGCAGAGGCCCTCCTCCAGCGCCTCCTCGGCGGACAGGAGGCCCGTCTTCTCCTTCAGCGCGGCCACGCGCTCCGGCGCGCCGAGGAAGCGCGACGCGAGCCGGGTCAGGCCGTTCGACATGACGAGCGGACCGAAGTTCAGCGAGCTCAGCGCGATCGACGCGGGCGACGCGGGCGCCCCTGCCTGCCCCTCGTCCCCTCCGCCGTCCAGCATGTAGGAGCGGTCCGCCGCGAGGGCGAGCTCGAACAGGCTCCCCGCGAAGCAGGAGCCCGGCTCGATCAGCGCGAACACGCTGCGCGCCGTGAGGTCGAGCCGCTTGAGCACGCGCCGCATGTGGAGCAGCACCTCCCTCACGAACCAGTCGTCGCGGCTCGCCCACAGCGCCTCGTCCGCGGCCCGCACCGCGGCGGGAGAGCCGGACGTCCGCAGGAGCACGAGGCCCACCGTCGGGTGGTTGAAGCGGAGGTCGAGCAGCGCGTCGTCCAGCTCGCGGAACGCGCGGAGCGCCCACAGGTCCGCCCCCGCCCGGCGCATCCCGGCGGCGTCGGTCGGCGTCTCGCGCACCTCGCGCACCTCGCGCACCTCGCGCGCCTCGGGCCCTTCGCCGTCCGGCCCGAGCACGCGGATCTCCGCGGTCCTCGCGGCGCGGTCCACCTTCATCGACACGTGGCGGTAGTCGCAGGTCGATACGTCGCCCGCCGTGGCGCGCCGCGCCTCGAGCGGCGAGAGCCTCACCCCGGGCCCCGCCCTGTCCGGCGTCGCCGCCGCGAGCTCGGCCGCGCGCTGGGCCACCGCCTGCTCGAAGCGGCTCTTCGGGATCGAGCGATCGACGAGGCCCCACTGCTCCGCGCGCTTGCCGCGCACCCCCTCGGCCAGCGTCGAGAACACGTCCGCGAGGTCGCGCCGCACCTTGCGCTTGTCCACGAGCCGCGTGAGCCCCCCGGTCCCCGGGAGCACGGCGAGCAGCGGCGTCTCCGGGAACGAGACGGCGCTGCTCCCGTCGTCGGCGAGGAAGATCTCCTCGCACGCGAGCGCGAGCTCGTAGCCGCCGCCCGAGGCGACGCCGTTCAGCGCCGCGAGGTAGCGCTGCCCGCTCTCGGAGCACGCCTCCTCGAGCGCGAGGCGCGTCTCGTTCGTGAACTTGCAGAAGTTGACCTTGAATGCGTGCGTCGACGACCCGAGCATGTAGATGTTCGCGCCGGCGCAGAAGATCCGCGGCTGCGCGCTCGTCACGACGACCGCCTTCACCTCGGGGTGCTCGAAGCGCAGCCGCTGCACGATGTCGGCGAGCTCGATGTCGACCGCGATGTCGTAGCTGTTGAGCTTCAGCTGGTAGCCGGGCCGCGCCGCCGCGTCCTCGTCGACGTCCATCGCCACGCGCGCGATCGCCCCCTCGAACGAGAGCTTCCAGTGCCTGTAACGGCCTGGCTCCGTCTCGAAGCGGAGGGGCGCGTCCTCGCCGGACGCGCCGTCTTCCCGGGCCCTGGTCTGCGGCGCCGGCGCCGCGGAAGGAGGAGAGGTGGTCGCTTCCATACCCGACGAGCCCACCACCGCGCCGGGGTTCAGTCAAGCAGTATAGTTCTTGCTGGACCGGCTTTCATGAAATATAGTGCATCGACGAGATGGCGTCCCGTCAGACATCGCGCAGGGCACGCGCAGGTCATGGGCCGGAGGCCGGCGCGGCGGGCGCGGCGGACGGCGCGGCGGGCGCGGCGGACGGCGCGCCGCCGATCCTCGCGCACCTCGGCGGTCGGCTCCGGCAGCGGCGGACGGAGCTCGCGCTCACCTTGCGCGAGCTCGCCGAGCTCGCCGGCGTGAGCGAGCGCTTCCTGGTGCTGCTCGAGAGCGGGCGGGCGAACGTCTCCGTGGTGCGGCTCGAGGACATCGGCCGCGCGCTGGGCACCTCGGCCGCCGCGCTGCTCTCGGCGGGCGAGCTCGGCGAGGAGGCGCCGCCGCGCGGCCGATCGGCCGGCGAGGAGGGGGGAGGGGCGGGCGAGCCCCTCGTCGCGCTGCTCGGCCTGCGCGGGGCCGGCAAGACCACGATCGGCGGCCGCGTCGCGGCGCGGCTCGGTGTGCCGTTCCTCGAGCTCGACGCCCTCGTGGCCGCGCGCGCGGGGATGAGCCTCGCCGCCCTGTTCGAGATCCATGGGAACGCCTACTACCGGCGGCTGGAGCGCGAGGAGCTCGCGCGGCTCGAGGGCGCGCGCGCCCACGGGATCGTGGCCACGGGCGGCGGCCTGGTGACCGATCCGGCGACCTTCGAGCGACTGAGGCGCTGCGCGGTGACGGTGTGGCTCCGGGCGACGCCCGAGGACCACTGGCGCCGCGTGGTCGAGCAGGGGGACGCGCGGCCCATGGCCAACCGGGCCGACGCCATGAAGGAGCTCAGGGCGCTCTTCCAGGCGCGGCGCGCGCTCTATGAGCAGGCCGACTTCTCGGTGGACACGTCGGCGCTCGGTCTCGCGCGCTCTGTCGATCGCGTGGTCAAGATCGCGCGTGAAGCTGGTAGAAGGAACGCGACGCGCTCGCCTTGAGTCGGGGGCGCGCTCCCCCTCCTCACCCATGTCCATGCCGCGCCTCAAAATTCTCTTCGTGGTGTCCGAGTGCGTCCCCTTCAGCAAGACAGGTGGTCTGGCCGACGTGGCGGGCGCGCTGCCGATCGCGCTCGCCGCGGCCGGTCACGACGTGCGCGTCGTGATGCCGGCGTACCGTGCCGCCAAGCGCTACCTCGCCCGCCAGATCGCGCTTGCCGAGCAGCAGCCTGCGGGCAGCGAGGCCGTCGCCGCGCCGGCCGTCGCCGCGGCGGCCGCCGCCGGCAACGGGCTCGCCGCCTCGGCGGCCGACGCGGCTCCGGCGGCCGACGCGGCTCCGGCGGCCGACGCGGCCCCGGCGGTTGGCGCGGCCCCGGCGGCCGGCGCGGCCCCGGCGGCCGACGCGGCCCAAGGCGGAGGCGGCGAGCCCCCGGCGGAGCGCTTCATGCCGCACCGGCTGCCGCTCTCGCTCGGCGTGCCCCTCGGCGGCGGTGAGGCGTGGACCGCCGTCTGGGAGACGCGCCTCGATTCCGGCGCGCCCGGCGCGCCTGCGCCCCGCGTGTACCTGCTCGAGCACGACGTGCTCTACGATCGCGACGGCATCTACGGCGACGCGCACGGCGAGTTCGGCGACAACCTCGCCCGCTACGCGCTCCTGTCTCGCGGCGCGCTGCAGCTCTGCCACGCGCTCGAGTTCTGGCCGGACATCGTCCACGTCCACGACTGGCAGTCGGCGCTCGTCCCGCTCTACCTCAACGTCCTCGAGCACCGGTCGCCGCTCGCCCGCGCCGCGTCCGTGCTGACGATCCACAACCTCGGCTACCAGGGCTGGTTCAACAAGGGACAGCTCCCCACGACCGGGCTCGGGTGGGATCAGTTCCACAGGTTCTGCCTGGAGGCGTACGACAGCATCAACCTGCTCAAGGGCGGCATCTACAACGCCACGCTCGTCTCCACGGTCTCCCCCAGGTACGCGCAGGAGATCCAGACGTGGGAGGGCGGCGAGGGGCTCGACGGCGTGCTGCGGGATCGCGGCACCGACGTGATCGGGATCCTCAACGGCATCGACGATTCCATCTGGAACCCCGCGACCGATCCCCACATCGCGGCGCCGTTCTCCGCCGAGGATCTTGGCGGCAAGCGCCTCTGCAAGGCGGCGCTCCAGCGAGAGATGGGGCTCGAGGAGCGCCCCGACGTCCCGCTCCTCGGGCTCATCAGCCGCCTGGCGACCCAGAAGGGGATCGACATCCTCGCGGGCGCGCTCGACCACATCCTCTCGCTCGACGTCCAGCTCATCGTCCTGGGCTCCGGCGAGCGCTGGGCCGAGGACCTCTTCTCGCGGATCTCCGGCGCGAGCGACCGCTTCCGCGTCTACGTCGGCATGAACGAGGGGCTCGCCCACCGCATCGAGGCGGGCGCCGACCTCTTCCTGATGCCGTCGCGCTACGAGCCCTGCGGGCTGAACCAGATGTACAGCCAGCGCTACGGGACGCTGCCGGTCGTGCGCGCCGTCGGCGGCCTCGACGACACGGTCGAGAACAACGTCACGGGCTTCAAGTTCGAGGAGATGTCGTCGAGCGCGCTCGGGAACACCGTCGCGTGGGCGGTGCACCTCTACCGCGCCGACCCGGCCTACTTCCGGTCGATGCAGCTGCGGGCGATGAAGAAGAACTTCGGCTGGGCGCAAGCCGCGCGGCAGTACGAGGCCCTCTACCGCCTCGCGATCGCCCGCCGCACCGGCCGCCCGTTCTGATCGCGCCCGCGCCCCCGGCGGAGGCGCGGCGCGAGCGGCGCGCGCCTCCCTATGCGGGGAGCGCGCGCCTCCCTCGCGGGAGCGCGCCCGGGCGCGTCACTCCTTCTCGGGGGCGGCCGGCGCGGCCGGCTGCGCGGTCCCGGCGGCCGCGCGCGTCGCCGCCTGGCTCTTCGCCATGAGCGAGCGGGAGAGCGCGCGGTGCTTCCCCTCGATCACCGACACGAAGCTCGTGACGACCGGCAGGAACAGGGCGGGGGAGGTGATCCCCTTGTCCGTCAGCTTGGGCTCGGCCGCCTTCACGTCGCGGATGAAGCCGGCGAGCGCGGGCTCCATGATCTTGGCCCACGGGTCGGTCTGGTGGGTCGAGCCGTACGTCTTGAGCGCGGCCGCGGACGTCTCCAGCTTCTGGAGCGCGGTCTTCTCGGCCGCCGGATCGACGTTCTTGCTGGAGAGGATCAGCATGAGCGCCCGCGCGTCCTCGAGGGCCGTGATCGCCTCCTTCTGGCCCTCTTCCGCCTTCGCGAGGTCGGGCAGGTGCGACGCGTGCCACGCGGACACCGCGAGGCCGAGCTTGTCGGAGTGCGCGTCGAGCTTCTGGAACTCGGCGAGGAGCTTCGCGTGGAGCTCCTTGCCCTTCGCGAAGCTGTCCTTCTTGTACTCCTCGCGCTGGTAGTAGTTGGCCGCCGCGGCGATGTTCTTCGCCAGCTCGGTCGCGAACGGCGCGTACTCGGCGAGCGTGGCGTCGACGTCCGCCATGGCCGGCTCCTTGAGGCTGAGGGCGACGGTGCAAGCGCGCGCGTTGCGCTCGTGCGGCGCGCGCGCGCTGAAGTTGATCGGCCGGCGCTCCTCCGGCTTGCCAGGCGGGGTCGGCGCGCCCTTGGCGGCGGGGGCGCTGGTGCCGCCCGGCGCGGCGGCGGTGCCGGGCAGGCCGGTCGTCTTCGGCGCGGCGGCGCCGGGCAGCTTCGCGGGGAGCGCGCCCTTCGCCTGATCGTCGTTGCCGAAGCTCGGGATCTTCTTCTCGCTGGGCTCCTCCTTGCCGAGGCTCGCGAGGTACGCGTCGCGGGCCTGCTTCAGCGAGAGCGTCCCGAAGTAGCAGACGTCGACGCGGTACTCCTTCATCGACTGCGGGTCGACCTTCGCCATCGGCGACACGGGCGTCCGCAGGCTCGCCTTTCCCTTGTTCGTGGTCGCCGCCGCGGAGCTTGCCGGCTCCGGCTGGGGAGGGGGCGGGTCCTCCTTGCAGCCGGCGGCACCGCTGGCGACGAGCACGAGCGCGATAGAACAGAGAGACCTGACGGAAATCATTCGGTGTGCCTCCTCGGCTGGCGCAGGAACGGGCGCATCATGCCTAAGCCGGCGGCGCTTGCAACACCCGGCCAGGGGCGAGAACTTGCGACCCTGGTCGGGAAAACCCCGCCCTCGGCCCCAAACACGCGACGCCGCTCGGTTCTTCCAGGCCTCCGGCGGGGCTGTCCCTCCCCGGCCTCCGCTGTGGCTGACGAAACGTTCCGGGTCTAATGTCCGCCGCGTGAAGCTGCGAACCTTGACCCTGGACGAGCTGACCATCGACGACGAGCGCTCCTTCCGGCACGTCGCGCTCTACGACGATCTGAAGCAGGCGCTCCGGCGCGAAGGGTACCGCTTTCGCGTGCCCGAGGGCGAGGCGAGCTGGGATCGCGTCGTCTTCTTGAACCTGACGTTCTGGAGCCAGAGCGAGCAAGGCGACCTGATCGCCGGCGACCACCTCGCCGCCGACGTCGTCGCGCACGTCGCGTGGCACCACCTCGCCCACCGCGCGCTCACGGCCGCGGGCGCCGGCGCTCCGCCCAGCGCGGAGGCGCTCCTGCTCGCCGAGGCCATCGCCAGCGCGTTCGATCTGTACCTCGTCGGGCGCCTCCTTGGGCACGCCCCCAACTCCGACTTCCTGGCCACGCAGGTGCCCGCGATGGCCGAGGCGGCCGAGGCGGCTGGCCTCTCCGACGCCGGGTTCGAGGCGCTCCTGGAGAGCGTGGCCGGGAACCCGGAGCGCGCCTTCGAGGACCTCCGCGCCCTGCTCTTCGACGTCACGACGGCGCTCGTGCGCTGCGATCGCCTGAGCCGCGCCGCGGAGATCCTCGCCGGCTTCGACGCCCACCGGTTCGCGCCGCTCCTCCACCACTACGAGCTGTCGAACTGGATCCTGTCGACCCGCGCTTCCGGGTCCGCCCCGGCCCCCGATCCGGTCGCGCGCGCCGTCGATGCGGCGCTGCGGAGCGCGCCGGTCTCGCTGGAGTGGCTGGAGCAATGCTGGGTGCGCCCGCCCGCGCCCCTGCCGGCGCGCGCCGGTGAGCCCTCCGCCTAGGCGAATCCAGCGGGATCCGGCGGAATCCCGCGGCCCGGAGCCGGGCGGAGCGGGCGAGCCCGAGGACGACCGCCCCGGTCACCTGTGAAGAAGATTGCGCGTGCTGGCGAGCTGCGCGATTCTCTTCTCAAGGTGCAACTCGCCTGCTCTCTCTGCAGGACCTACGTGGAGATCGGTGTAGGACGCGAGATGCGTCCGTCCTTGCCGTTTGTCTGCAAGACGTGTCGCATGAAGAGCAAGCAATCCGCGGCCGAGAGGGGGGAGCCACGGTCTTCTCCCTCGGGTGTTCCGAGCTCCGCGAGCGGACGCGACCGGCGGGAGCCGTCGAGCGAGCCGGAGCGCGCGAAGCCTTCCTCCGGGCGCCGCTCGGAGAGGGGGGCCGGGCTGTCGAGCGATGTGCTGGACGCCGAGACGACGCTCCCGGGCGCTGGCATCCAGCGCCGGCTGGAGCCCGCGGGCGAGGCGGAGCGGCGCGCGGCGCCGGCGGCGGCCGGGGGCAGGCGAGGGCTCACGCTCGCGGAGCGGATCGCGCAGCAGGAGCTGGACGCCGCGCCTGAGTCCAGCCCGAGGGCGCTGGACGCGTTCTACGCGGCGGCCGAGGCCTCGCTCGAGCACGCCGTCGTGACGCCGGACGGCGGGCTCGGGCGGCGCGAGGTCCCGGCGCGGCAGCGCACGTTCGCGGGCCTCTCCTGGGACGACACGCCCCGCGGCGGCGCGGCGCCGGCCGGTAGGAGCCCGTCCGCGCTCCCTCCCGCCGACTCGGATCCCGTCTCGATCCAGGACCTCGCGCAGATGCTCTCCCCGGGGGTCGAGCCGCCGTCGCTCTCGTTCGGCTCGCACGTCCTCGAGGAGGAGCGCGCGAGCCAGCCCGCGCCCGCGCTCGAGCCCGCCGCGGTGCCCCGCGCGGCCCCGCGCACGCCGGTCCCGGCGCGACCGCCGGCGCGGCGCGAGCAGCGCACCACGGCGCCGGTGGCGCGGCCGCGGGCCGCTGCTGTCCCGCGCGCCGGCGGCTCCGCGCGGCCCATCGCGCCGCCGTCGGAGATGCCGCCGGCGCCGCTCTCCGAGATGCCGTCGGCGCCGCTCTCCATCGACGAGGGCCGGCCGTCGTCGCACCGCTCGTCGCCCGAGCTCCGGCTCCAGGACGTGCAGGCGATGGCGGCGCTCGCCCCGCAGCCCATGCCGTCCGCGCGGCGCGCCCGGTCCGGTCCGAGCGCCGCGCAGTTCGCCGACGCCTCGCCGGCGGACCTCGCCTTGCTGGGCTCGCTCGCCCCGTCGCCGGCCGCGGGCCCGCCGCGCGCCGCCGAGGAGCAGCGGCGAGACCGCGCCAGGTCCGAGGCGGCCGAGGCGCAGGGCGCCGCGGGAGGGCCGCAGGATCAGGAGAGCGACGAGCGGCCGTCGCACGAGCCGCTCGCGCTCACGAACCTCTCGCCGCGGTCGACCGCCCACGCGGCGGGCGACTGGCCCGGCCAGACCGAGCCTCGCGGGCGCGCCGAGCGCAAGGAGACCTCGGGCCTGATCGACCTGCGCAGCATGGCGCCGCCGCCCGGCGAGGAGGGCGAGGCGCGCCGCAACGAGGACCGGGCCGATCACGAGATCCTGAGCATCAACAGCGGGCTGTTCGATGACGCCGCCGCCGAGCGGAGCTCGGACGCCTCGTTCCCCTCGCAGCCCGTCGAGCCCGAGCTCCTGGCCGTCGAGGGACACACGTCCTCCGGGGAAGAGACGCCGGTGCGCACCTCGATCACGGCCGGCTCCCTCGTCTCCGAGAAGCTGCGCGCCCTCTCGACGCCGGCATCGCGGCAGAACATGGCGCTTGCCGGCTGGGTGACCGTCGTCTTCATCGTGTTCGGCGCTGCGCTCTACCTCGCGCAGGCTTACGGCCGCTCGTCCAGCGCCGTGGAGACCCAGGGCGCGCCCGCAGGCAGCGGCGCGCTCGTTGCGGCGCCGCCCGAGGTGCCGCCTCCGTCGTCCGCCGCGGCGGATCCCGCTGGCCAGACCGCCGACCGGGAGCCGTCCCTGGATGACGAGCCGGTCGCGGAGCCGCTGGCCGCTTCTCCCGGCCCTGCGGAGCAGGCGCTGGCCGCCTCGGCCAGCCCTGCCGGCGAGCCAGCTGCACCGCCGCAGCCCGTGCAGACAGGGGCCGCTCCCGGGCCCGCGCCCGAGCCGACCCCCGCGCCGGCGGCGACCGCCGCGCCGCAAGCCAGCGAGAAGCCTGATGTACCCGAGCGCCCGGCCCGGGCCGCGGCGCCGAGCGAGCCCGAGCGCGCCAAGCCGGCGGGCAAGCAGCCGCCGCCGGCGCCGCTCCTTCCGGCGAAGGACGAGCCAGCGCGCTTCGATCAGAGCGCGGCGTCCAGCGTCCTTGCGTCCGCGGCGGCGGTCGCCGCCGGGTGCACCGGCGAGGGCCTCACCGGCACGGCCCGCGTGGCCGTCACCTTCGCGCTCACGGGGAAAGCCATGTCGGCGCGCGTGGAGGGGGGCGACCTGGTCGGGACCGCCACCGCCGGGTGCATCGCCGCTGCGTTCCGCGACGTCGCGGTGCCGCCTTTCGAAGGAATTCCGGTCACCGTCATGAAGCAGGTGAAGATCCGCTGACGACGGGTCGAAAGCTTTCTATCCTCCCGCCGCTGTGCTGGTCGCGCTTCGGGTCAAGAACTTCATCCTGATGGACGCCCTCGAGCTCCGCCTCGAGCCGGGGTTCAACGTGCTCACCGGCGAGACGGGCGCGGGCAAGTCCATCGTCGTGGGCGCGCTCTCGCTGGTCCTCGGCGGCCGCGCGAGCGCCGAGCAGGTCCGCCCCGGCGCGGACGAGGCCGAGATCGAGGCGCTCTTCGACGTGCGCGGCTCCGATCGCGCGATGGCGATGCTCGACGCCGCCGGCATCGCGAGCGAGGGCGAGCTCGTGGTCCGCCGCGTGGTCCAGGCGACCGGCCGCTCGCGCGCCTACCTGAACGGCCGCCTCTGCACCGCGGGCGAGCTCCAGGCGTTCGCCCCGGAGCTCGCCGACGTCGCCTCGCAGCACGAGAGCGTCGCGCTGACCGATCCGTCGACGCACCTCGGCTACCTCGATCGCTTCGGCCGCCTCGTGCCTGCGCGCAGCGAGCTCGCGGCGGACGTCAGCGCGCTCGAGGCGCTCACCGCCGAGCTCAGGGCCGCCCGCGAGCTCGAGCGCGGCCGCGGCGAGCGCGAGGCGTTCCTCTCCTTCCAGCTCCAGGCCATCGACGCGCTGTCGCCGCGCCCCGGCGAGCTCGCCGATCTCGCGGCCGAGCGCAACCGGCTCCGCCACGCGGGCCGCCTGCACGACATCACGCGGCGCGCCGCGTCCCGCCTCGATCAAGGGGACGACGCGATGTGCGACGAGCTCGCGCGCCTCGCCTCGGAGCTCCGGGCGGCGGCGGAGATCGATCCCGCGCTCGACGATGTCGCCCGCGCGGTCGACGGCTGCTGGACGGAGCTCAGCGAGGCGGCCCGCCAGATCGCCCGTTACGCCGAGCGCGCGGAGGCCGACCCGGATCGCCTCTCCGAGATCGAGGATCGCATGTACCGCCTCGAGGGCCTGCTGCGGCAGCACGGCCCCACACTCGACGACGTGCTCGCCGCGCGGGCGCGCCTCGCGGCCGAGCTGGAGCGCCTCTCGGGGGTCGAGAGCCACGTCGCGGAGCTCGAGCGGCGGCGCGACGCCTTGCTCGCCGTCGCCGCCGAGCGCGCCCGCAAGCTCTCGGCGAAGCGGCGGAGGGCCGGCGAGAAGCTCGGCGCCGCGATCTCCTCGGAGCTCGCCGATCTCGGCATGGGCGGGGCGCGGGTCGTCGTGGACATCGAGCCGCACGGCGGCGACCGCGCCGAGCTGGTCGTCGACGGCGCCCGCCTCGGCCAGGACGGCATCGACCGCGTCGAGTTCCTCATCTCCCCCAACAAGGGGATCGAGCCTCGCCCCCTGCGCCGCATCGCCTCGGGCGGCGAGCTCTCGCGGGCCCTGCTCGCCCTGAAGCGGGTGCTCGCGGAGTGCGGGCCTGCCGGGCTCTACGTCTTCGACGAGGTCGACAGCGGCGTCGGCGGCGCCGTCGCCGACAAGATCGGGCGCGCGATCGGCGACGTGGCGCGCCACCACCAGGTGCTCTGCATCACCCACCTCGCGCCCATCGCGGCGTTCGCCGGCGCTCACTTCGTCGTCGCCAAGGAGAACGCGGGCGGCATCGCCAAGAGCTCGGTCACGCGCGTCGACAAGAAGGACCGCATCGCCGAGGTGGCGCGGATGCTGTCGGGGGCGAAGGTCACCGGCGCGTCGCTCAGGGCCGCGACGGAGCTCATCGAGGCGGCTCGCCTCTGACGCGGACGCCAGCGGGCGCCGGCGTCCCGGACGTCAGCTCCGCGCGAGCGCGTAGTCGTTCAGATCGACGCGGATCATCTCCTTGAGCCAGGGGTGCACCGTGATCGCGGTGCGGTAGAGCCCCTGGGCCATGCGCCGGTAGCTCGTGTGCCCCTGCTTCGCCGAGCGGAGCTCGATGACGTGGAAGAGCTCGCGCAGGTTCAGCGTCCAGAGGGTCCTCACGCGGAAGCCGAGCGGCACCGCGTACTGCGACTCGAGGGGGTAGCGCTCCTCCATCGCGTTCCACGCGTCGCGCGCGGCGAGCATCGCGTCCTGGTAGGCCTCGGCGTGGCCGAGATCCGAGAGGGCCTGCGGCGTCTCGAAGCCGAGCCGGCAGGTGAGCCGCTGCGTCGCCGGCGTCAGCATCCTGTGGCGCTGCAGGTCGCGGTACGCGCCGTAGTCGAGCATCAGCTCGAAGGTCATCGTCGACGCCTCGAACGCGCGCGGCGGCGCGTCGTACGGGCCGCGCTTCTCGCACGCGGCCTTCGCGATCCCGATGAGCTCCGGCAGCGTCGCGCGGTGGAGCGCGTCGCCCAGGTTGTAGGCGTGCACGCCCGGATCGCTCCCGTCGTACGCGAGCGCGAGCGCGACGCGCTCCAGCGCGTCCTTGTCGTAGCGCACCAGCCGGACGGGCTGGTTGATCACCATCGTCGCGCTCACGCCCTCGTCCGGCGGCGTGTAGACCCGCTTCATCGCCGCGGCGACGGTGGCCTGCAGCGTCTGCCGGAGCTCGTTCGGCGCGGCGTACTTCACGAGCGTCGGGGTCACAGCGAGCGCCGCCGCGTGCATCTCGCGGGCGACCCTGCGCACCTCCTCGAGCGGGTGCGACAGCATCTTCGTGAGCAGGACCTCGAGCGCCCTCGCGTTCGCGGTGAGGCCGATGTTCGTCCGCGTCCCCGCCGGCAGGAGGCCGCGCAGGAGATCGCACGCCTGCGCGCGCAGCGCCCCCTTGTAGGCGGCGTCCGACATCTTCTCGGGCTTCGGCGAGCGCGCGCCGAGCCGCTCGGTCACCCGGGGGACGAGGTCGAGGTAGGTCGCGAAGAGCCGCTCGCTCGAGGCCTTGTATTTCGCGGCGTGCTCGGCGTCGAGCTCCGGCAGGTCGACGAACGAGTGCTGATCGAAGACCACGTAGCGCGTGCTCTTCTCCGTGTACGAGCCGAGCCGCAGGTCCTCGATCACCTTGGACGCGACGATGCTGACGTTCTCGATCGCGAGGTGCACCACGGCGTGCTCGGCGACCGACGCGTGGCCGTAGCCCACGACCCATTTCTCGTGGAAGCTCCGCGCCTTGTCCGACGCGAACGCGAGGCCCCGGCGCGGCCGGCCGCCGGCCTCCGGGGCGACGTCGAGCTCCTCGTCGCCGAGCAGGCGCGCCAGGTTGGTGCGCAGATCGTCCCGGCTGCGCGAGTAGTACGCGAACAGGACGGCGATGACTTCTTCCGGCAGACCCGACAGCGAGAAGACGTCGGCCGTCGGGCTCGACACATACGGCGCGATTCGGGCACGCGACGCTTCGTCCAAGGCCATGCCCCTGCTTCTACTCCCAATCGCAGGCCGGACGGTCGACAAAACTCGGTTTCCGATCGACCGATCCGGGCCACGTCGGCGCACCGCCGCGCCGGCCCTCGTGCCCGGGGCTGGCCGGCGCGCGCGCGGTCCGGGCACGGCGCGTCGTCGGCGTCGTGCGCGTCGTGCGCGTCGTCGTGCGCGTCGTCGTGCGCGTCGTCGTGCGCGTCGTCGTGCGCGTCGTGCGCGTCGTCGGCGTCGTGCGCGTCGTCGGCGTCGTGCGCGTCGTCGAGCGCGCTCTGCGTCAGAGCGCTCGCGCCGCGGAGACGACGAAGGGATCGGGGAAGATCTCGCTGTTCGCGAGCGGACGGCTGCGACGGGTCAGCACCTCGCAGCCGTTCCTCGTCACGACGATGGTGTGCTCGAACTGCGCCGACAACGAGCGATCGGCCGTCAGCGCGGTCCACTTGTCTTCCTGGATCTCGACCTCGTAGGTGCCGAGGTTGATCATCGGCTCGATCGTGAAGCACATGCCGGCGCGGAGGCGGGCGCCGCTGCCGTACTTGCCCACGTGCGAGACCTGCGGCGCCTCGTGGAAGCGCCGCCCGATGCCGTGCCCGACGAAGGCCCGCACCACCGAGCAGCCCTCGCCCTCGGCGAACTCTTGAATGGCGGCCCCGATGTCGCCAAGGCGCGCCCCGTCCCGGACCTGGGCGATGCCGAGCTGCAGGCTGCGCCGGGACACCTCGGTCACGTGCTTCGCCTCGGCCGAGGGCTTGCCGATGTAGAAGGTCGCGGACGTGTCGCCGTAGAAGCCGTTGTAGATCGTGGTGACGTCCACGTTGATGATGTCGCCCGGAACGAGGACGCGATCGCACGGGATGCCGTGGCAGACCACGTCGTTGATCGAGGTGCAGACGCTCTTCGGGAACCCGTGGTAGTTGAGCGGCGCGGGGTAGCCGCCGCGGCGGATCGTGTCCTCGTGGACGAAGGTGTTGATGTCCTCGGTGGTGATGCCGGCGCGGATCATCTCGCCGACGCCGAGGAGCGTCTCCGCAGCCATCTGTGAGGCCGTGCGGAGGGCGTCGACTTCTTTGACCGTCTTGATGCTCACGTTGCTCACGGCGCAGACAGCTCCCCGAGGACGACGGCCTCTTTGACGGCCGCGGCGACCTCCGCTGTATCAGGTGAAAGGTGCCAGTGGATCTCCGGCTCGCCGGCCTCGCCCGCGAAGCGCCGGATGAAGGCGATGAAGGTGAGCCCGCGGAGCCGCGCGTCGATCGCCTTCGCGACGCCGAACGCGCGGCTCTGGGGCCGGATGTGGAGCTCGAACGCCCGGTCCGGCGCCCGGGGTGTGGCCAGCGGAGGGTAGCCCACCTGGATCCCGAGGTGGTAGGTGCTCTGTTCGCCGATCGAGTCGACGGTCACCGTGTTGACGCGGACCCGCGCGACCACGTCTCCCGTCTGCGCCCGCTCGCGGAGGAACGGGTCGGATCTGGGCGAGGGGCCGTCCAGCGAGAAGCCCACGGCGGCAGGCTCGATGTTGTCGTCGAAGACCTCGCGCGCGCGCCCCTCCCACGGGGGCAGGCCGGCCTGTGGATCGACGGACGCCGCGGGCCGCTCGTGATCGGCGACGCAGCCGCCGGCGGCGCCAACGGTCGCCAGCGCGGCGAGCGCAAGGCGCAAAGGTGCAGCACCGGCGGCAGGCATCATCCTTGGGGCCAGAGCTCGTAGCACGTCGGCCGGTCCCTGTCAGGACCCGGCACACACTGGCTACATGCGCTGTCGAGCCTGTTTTGCCCTCGTCGCGGTCCGCCTCGTGCTCGCTCTCCATCGATCCGGCCGAGCGATCGTCCAACGGCGGTCGACCCCGCTCGGTGCGGAGAACCTATTCTCCTGTCCTACCGCAGGTGCTAGCGTTCTCCGGCTTGCCGGGCTGGGTTTCCTGGCTTTTGCGATTGCACAGAGCGCAGGGACAGGGCCTGCGCCGGCTGGAGGAGAAACATGAAAGCGAAGAGGCTCCTGGGAGCGGCGCTGGCTCTGGGGCTGGGCCTTGCGGCGATCACGAGTGCGACCGTGGCGGCTGCCCAGCAGAAGCGGGGGACGAGCGGGGCGGCTGCCGCGGCTCCTGCCAAGCCTGCCGATACGCCGGTGACGAAGAAGACGATCGCGCTGACGCCTCCGGGCATCGCCTGGGGGATGACCACCAAGCAGGTGGCGGCGGTCATCGACAAGATGCTCGATGAGGCGTACGTGCCGCGTTACAAGGCGATCTCGCCCGGCGTGAAGATGAGGGCGCTCGACGCGGAGCTCGCCGAGGAGAAGAGCGCGTTCCGCCGCAGCCGCATCGACTTCGGCGGGTTGCCGACCGGCATCGACGCGACGCCGCTCAAGGGCGAGTACACGTACCTCAACAAGGAATCGATGATGACGCTGACCCGCGAGAGCGGGAAGCGGTACTTCTTCTTCATCCAGGACAAGCTCTGGAAGATCATCGACGAGCACCCGCTGGGCGAGAAGGCCGCCCGCGGGAAGGACTATGCGTCCGCCGTGGTCAAGCTCGCGACGGCGTTCGGGGTGCCGGGCCGCGTGACGCCGCCTGCTCCGGACAAGGGCCGCTACGGCAACGAGGTCGACTGGAAGGACGCCGCCACGCGCTTCCGTGCGATCGAGCGGAACGACTCCGAGATCGCGTTCGCCTACGAGGACCTGGTCACGCTGGGCAGCCTCGATTCGCTCCGCCCCAACAAGCCGGTCGACGCGAACGCCATCGACCCCGCCGTCGCTTCCGCCGTCCGCAAGGAAGACCCCCCTCCCGGCCCGCCCCCCTCCGCCGACAAGCCCGGCAAGAAGAAGTAGCCCTTTTCCCGGTCCCGCCCCGGCAACCCAGCCGAGGCGGTCCCTCCGCATCCCGGCAACCCAGCCGAGGCGGTCACCCGCACAGGAGACGGGTCCAGATCGGCGTTTTCGGCGCGGAAGCGTACTCTTGTACGCTGAGCACCGAAAACGTCGAGATGGGCCCGTCTCCGCAGCGGGTGCCCGCCTCACGCTAGCGAGGCGCCGTCGGGGACACGCATCCCGTTGGTCACGATGACCCGCGCGGACGGCGCGACGGCGAGCACCGCTGGCTCGATCACCGCGCGCGCGGTGAGCATCGCCCCGGGGCAGCCCGAGCACGCGCCGGCCAGGTGGAGCGTCAGGTGATCGGGCTCGACGGCCACGATGTAGAGCTCACCGCCGTCGGCTCGGACGAGCGGCGCGATCACCTCGCGACAAACCTTGAGAAGCTGATCGATGGAAGCCGGCATGGGGGTGAGCTCGGCAGCGCGAGCCAGTCGCCACAGCCTAGCACGGTAGCGCTCGATAAGGAGAGCTCCCCAGGCCCGCCGCCGGCCGCCACAGCACCCGGGCCGCAGGGGACCGCCCCGGAGGGCGCGGTCAGAGCGTCGAGACGAGCGCGGCGACGCCGGCGTCCGCGGCGAGCTCCGGAGCGCGCTGCGCCGCGGCGCCGAAGGTGCGGCCGGCGATCTCCACCGTGCCGCTCCAGGGGCCCGAGGTCGTCTTCGCCGGCAGGTCCAGCTTCTCGAGCGCCTCGGTGTTGACGTCGGGCGTCACCGGTCCGCCGTACGCCTTCGCGCCCTTCCACGCGAAGACGTAGAGCAGCGGCGTCGACTTCAGCCCGTCGCGCTTGGCGAGCTCGGCGATGTCGCGCTTGGCCGCCTCCTGCAGCCGGTACGCGTAGGCGCGGAACGACCAGCCCGTGACGAAGAGGCCCTGGAGCTCGCCGCCGCTCCGTGTGACCGGATGCACGGCGACCCACTGGAGATCGGGGCCGTTCCTGACCCCGCGCATCTCCTGCATCTCCCCGAACGCCTCGACGACGCCGCTGCCCGGGGCCAGCACCTTCCTGAGCTCGGGGAACGAGGCCAGGACGGACCTGTTGGCGAGCATGTCCGGATCGGCCTCGCTGCGCAGCACCGTGCCGCTCGGATCGGCGAAAGAGAAGAAGGTGCTCTTCGCGAACTCGAGGTCCTTCACCGAGGCGCGCGCTCCCGCGATCGCCTTCTGGAGCCCGAGCAGGTTCGCGCCCGGGTCGGTGTCCACCAGCGCAGCGAGCTTCTGCGAGCCCGCGGGGAGGCCCGTCCGCACCTGCCCGACGTCCTCCGCGACGACCGGCGCGAGCTTGGCGCAGAGCTCCGCGGCGTGCTTCTGGGAGGTCTTGCCGTCCTCCTGACACGCGCTCCCGAGGGCGACGGCCAGCGCACAGGCGAGCACGGCAGGCTTGCTTTCGCTTCGGGCGAAGGTGGAAGAGCGCATCATCGAGAACGACTCTCCGAGGCGAGCGGAGTTCCGGCGGCCGGGACCATCACGCCTCACAGGGTTTCCGGGGTTACAAAGATGATCTCGACCCGGGCGTTGCGGGCGCGCTCGCTGCCCCCGGGATCGACGACCGGGGACGCGGTTCCCGCGAGGAACGGCGCGATGGACGGGCCCGCGGGCGCCCCCGCGGCGGTCGCACCTCGCGCCGGAGCGAGGGCGCGGACGACGGCATCGGCCCGCGCCGCCCACGCGGGCTCTTCCCTGGCGCGGATCTCCCGGTCCGTGTGCACGACCACGGCCACGGGAAAGGAGGGGTGCGCCGCGGCGACCAGCGCGAGGTCGCGGAGGCGCGCCTCGCCGGCCTTCGTGAGGGCGTTGCCGGCGAACAGCCCGCGAAGCGTGACAACGATGCCGCGATCGTCGCGGACGGGCGACCAGGTGCCTGCGGCCGAGAGCTCTGCGAGGAGCGCGTCGCCAGCGCCAGGCGCGCGGGTCACCGGCGTGGCGGCGCGGCGCGCGGCCGTCAGCGCGGCGAGGCAGCCTGCCCGGGCGCGGGAAGCCTGGTCGATGGGCGCCGGGACGGCGCGGGTGGAGCCGCTCGCCTCGGCGAGCTCCGCGTCGAGCTTCTTGATCGCGGCGGTCGCCCCCTCGAGCTGCGTCGCGAGCTCGGCGCTGCCGGGCTGGGGGCCGGCGGGGCTCGCGGCCGCGGGCTGGGCGCCTGCGGGGCTCGCGGCCGCGGGCTG
This sequence comes from Sorangium sp. KYC3313, assembly GCF_052075895.1. Lineage (NCBI taxonomy): Bacteria > Pseudomonadati > Myxococcota > Polyangiales > Polyangiaceae > Sorangium > Sorangium sp. KYC3313. The sequence continues at coordinate 11,273,789 of NZ_CP197255.1, read as the reverse complement.
GGCGCCTGCGGGGCTCGCTCCTGCGGGCTGGGCTCCAGCGGGGCCGGCGCTCGCGGGCTGCGAGCTGTCCTGCGGCGCCGGTGCGATCAGGAGGCGCGCCGCGCCGCACAGCAAGCGGGCCTGGAGCGCGAGCGAGCGCGCGGCGGCGAGGCGCGCCTTCTCGCGATCCGCATCGGCCTTGCCCGACGGGACCACGGGCTGCGCGTCCCGGGCGACCTTGGTTCGCATGTCGAGCGCGTCGATCTCGGCCGCGACGCGCGATTGCTCGGCCTCGAGGCCCGCGAGCGACGCCTCGCCCGCGGAGCGCTGCGCCTTCGCCTCGGTCTCGGCCGCCTCGGCCCGAGCCACCCGCGACAGCGCGTGCGCGTGCGCGTGCGCCGCAATGGCCTGCTCGCCCAGGATCTGCGCCCCGGATCGATCCTCGCTCTCGAGCGCGGCGAGCGCGTCGCCGCGCAGCTTCTCCGCCCGCGCGAACGCGCCCGGCGCGTGCCGCTTCGACTCGGCGGCGGCCGCCCCCGCGCGGACATGATCGAGCTCATCGAGCACCGCTGGCCGCGGGATCGGCGCGCACGCGCCGAGGAGCACCCCCGCGACGGCGACCCCTGCGAGGCGACGCGCGCTCAAGGCGCGCCCTCCTGGCCCACCGGAGCCGTCGCCTTGCCGGCGCCGCCCTTGGGCCCGGCGCCTGGCGCCGCGGTCGGTGCTCCCCGCGTCGCCTCCCTGCGCGCCGCCCCTCTCTTGCCAGCCTCGATCCGCTGCGCCTCGACGTTCGCCGCGGCCCTGGTCGCGTCGCGCGCCTCGGCCTCGATCCGCTCGAGCTCCGCCGCGGCGCGACCTCGCCGCGCCTGCGTCTCTTCGAGCAGCGCGCGCGCCCGCTCGAGCTTCGTCTCGACCTCGCGCGCGCGCTTCGCGGCCTCCACGGCCGCCGTCTCCGCCGCGGCGGCGCGCAGCAGCGTCCTCGCCGCCTCCGCCCACTCGAGGGCCACCGCGTCGAGCCGCCGCGCGTTCGTCGCGTCGCCCGCCGCGCGCGCGCCGTGGGCGCGCTGGAGCGCGCGCTTCGCGTGCGCCACCGGCTCGGCCACGACCTTCGCGGCGCTCGGCGAGGGCCCGCTCGCCGCGCTCGGCGCCCCGACAGCGGCCTCCTCGCCGTCGGCGGCCTCCTCGCCGTCGGCGGCCTCCTCGCCATCGGCGGCCTTCTCGCCGCCGGCGGCCTTCTCGCCGGCGGCCTTCTCGCCGGTGGCCTTCTCGCCGGCGATGGCTGCGGGCGGGGGCGCGACGCGGCCCTCGATCTCGCGGAGGATCTGCGCCGCCTTGGCGCCGTCGCCGGGGGGCGGCGCGGGCACCGTGGCGAGCGGCTTCTCTCCTCCGCCGTGCGCCAGGGCGTCGGCGCTGCCGAGCGTGGCCGCGAGGGCGAGGAGCAGCGCCTGGCTCCACCGGCGCTGCCGCGCGTCACAGGGAATGGGGCGGGAACGCACGTCCGCCAGGTAGCAAACAGGGCTTCCGCGAGCAAGCGCAGCGGCGCCGCGGCTGCAGGGACGCGCGCGCGGCCGACGCGGGCAGCGCGCGTCACTCCGGCAGGAAGTTGCGGATGGCCCAGTCGATCTGCTGCTGGTGCCGCTCGACCAGCGCCTTCGCTCCGCCTGCTTCGTGGAGGAAGACGCGATCGTCGTTGACGAAGACGGTGAGGTAGTAAAGGTGCGCTTCCTTCCCCTCGTCGTGCCCGAAGCGCAGCTGGACGCCCGGCAGGCCGTTCCGGGCCTTCACGTCGGTCTTGCCGAGCAGCGCGTAGCCGCCGCCCTCGCGCAGCCGCTTCTCGATCACGCGGGACCAGAAGGCGAGGTCGCCCTCCGGATCGTTCTCGAACGCGCGGATCCCGATCACCAGCCCCTCGGCGGTGGTCGCGCGGTACTCGTCGCCGCCGTAGCGATCGCCGAGATCGACGAACCCCGGCGGGGTCGCGGGGACGAAGGGCCGGCCGCAGCCGAGCAGCGCCGCCGCGCCGGTGAGCGTGGCGAAGAGGGCGAAGGCGTGGCGAAGGGAGTGGTTCATCGGAGGCGCCCGGTTCACAGGTTGAGGAGCCGCGAGAGGCCGAGCTCGTTGAGCCAGTCGATGGGGAGCCGCGGGCCCGACGGGGCGAGGGTCTCCGTCGAGCGCGGCTGGAAGGACACGGTGAGGGTCGAGAACGCGATCCGATCGCGCAGGAACTTGAGCCGCCCCTCGAGGCGCTCGAGCTCGCCGGACACGCGCGCGAGCTCGCGCTCCAGCTGGATCGACTCCTCGACCTTCGCGGCCTTCTCGAGGAGCTTCTCGAGGCGATCGCGCACGGCGCGCGCGTTCCGGATGCGAATGGCGAGATCGAAGAACTCCTCGGTCACGTCCTGGGCGACCACGTTGCGCTGGAGGATGTCGCCGAGCTCCGCCAGGCGCTTCAGCGCCTCGTCGAACCGGGCGGCGGGGACGCGGATGGTGATCGTCCGATCGTCGCGGCGGGCGAGGAAGCCGCCGAGCTCCCGCGCGAGCGCCTCGACCTTGCCAAGCGACGCGCCCACCTCGAACACCGCCATCGCGATCTCCGCGGTGTAGACGAGGAGGGGCGCCGGCGCCTCGCTCACCTGGGCGGCGCCCTGCGGCGCGGCGCCGGCCGCTGTCGGCCCGGTGGCCGGGGTCTGCGCGCCGGTGGCCGGGGTCTGCGCGGCGGGGCCGGGCGCCGCCCGCCCGGGCGCCCCGCCCGAGGCGTTCGTCGACGTCGGCGGGGGCGCGGCCTTCGCGAGCTCCGCCGTGGTGACCGACCGCTCGAGGTCGTACGACGAGTCGCCGCGCAACGACTCCTCGACCGCGTCGCCGCCCGGAGGCGCCATCGCGGTGGCAGGAGGCGCCGGCGCGTATCCCGGCATCGGCGCGCCCGCGGCGTCCTTCGCTGCGGCGTAGGGACTGGAGGCGCAGGCCGCAGGGCCTGCGAGCAAGGCAAGGAGAGCCCAGGCGGGCAGCGTTCTTCGCATGGTTCCTCGGAGCGTCGGGCCGTCGGCAGGTGCTCAACGCGCCGCCGCGACCGACCTTACACCATCGGCTCAGCCGTCTTGGGACGGCGAGACGGCGTTCGCCGCATGGGATCGGCGCGCGCTCGGTCCGCCAGGCTCGGCACGCGCCCAGCCGACTCAAGCCGGCAGGACCCGACGCACCGCCGGCAGGGGTCCGACGTGCCTCGTGCCTCGTGCTCGTCACCGGCGCACTGCCGGCAGGGGTCCGACGCATGCCCGCTGCCGGCGAGCGGCCACCGCCGGCGTCTCGATGTAAGCCATCTTGCTCGCTGTCCTCGCCCGGGGGCACTCCGCGCAAGCCAACTCTCGGCGATCGCCGCCCGGCGGGGGTTCGACGTAAGCCATCTTGCTTGTGATCGCCGCCCGGCTGCGATTTGACGTAAGATAACATACTTCAAATCGCCGCCTGGCAGAGGGGCAGCGTAAGCCATCTTGCTTGTGATCGCCGCCCGCCACCCGATTTGCGCCAGTGGACTGCCGCGCACCCCCGGCAGGCGGCGAAAAAAGGAAGAGGGCTTACTTCAGTAGGGGGGAAGGCGGCGGTTCAGGCAGGACTGCTTACGTCTCGCGCCATGGCGCCGGGGGGGTGGTCGTGGCGGGTGGCGGGGAGGTCCGGAGCGAGTCGGTAGCCGTGCAGCAGCACGACCCGGTGCCCCAGCCTCGCGCCGAGGTTCCGCGCGAGCTGCTTATCCATAGCAAAGCCATCGCATCACGATAGTTGATGTCCGCGGCGGCGGTGGGGTGCACATCACCCCGCTCACCCCGCTGTCTCGGTGCCTGGCCCCCGGTCTGGCATTCCATTCCTTTCGCCCAGGCCGCACCAAAGATCACGCAGCCGATAACGATTCCCACACGATTGGCTCATTGTGTCGGTAAGCGCTCGTTGTTCAACGCGCCGACACGGGCCAGCTTGGAAGACAGGGCGCGATGCGGCGTGACGCGACGATTCCTCCATTCGTTTCTTCGAATCGATCCAGGGTGGCGCAGGACGCGACGATGGATTAGGGACGTTCGCCGATGCACAACCGCTCTGACCAGTTCGCGAAGAGCTTGCTGCGCGACGGGCTGAGCCTCGCCTCAACGGCGCAGACCGAGGTCGAGGTCCTGGCGGCGACCCAGAAGATCGATGTCTTCAGCATGCCTGATCCAGCTCGGGAGGCCGAACGCGCCAGGATGGGCCTGCTCGGCGAGCTCTCGGCGGAGCCGAGCCTGTTCGAGCCGTTCCACCGCACGCCGAGCCTTCGTCAGGTCCGCCAGTGCCTGCGCAAGCAGCTCACATGGCATCATGAGCTCGAACGCCGTGCCCGCGCTGCAGCCGGCTCCGTCGTTCCAAACGAGGACGTCGATGCGCCGCCGCAGCCGGCGGTGGACTTCCCTGCGCTGGTCGTCATCGGCCCGGGGCGTCCTGAGACGGTGCTCGACGCCTACCGCTGCGAGCCGGCGCAGCCAGGCGTCTACCACGCCGTGCCCGGCCTGGTGACGCGCGTCGTGGTGCTCGCGGAGCTGCCCCGGACGCGCTCGACGCTGCTCCTGCGGCTGCTCGGCTCCGGCCGCCTCCTGCACGAGGCGCTGGCCGATCTGGCGCTGCTGCCGGACGATGCCTGGGAGAAGGGCATCGCCAGGCCGCTGCTGATACACTTCCGGCTCGGAACCGAGGAGCCGATCGACGAGGAGGACGAGGTGAGCGCAGAAATCCGGGCGTGGGTCGAGGAGTACGAGCAGAAGCTTCGGGCCGAGGCGCGAACGGAAGGCCTCAACGAGGGGCGCGCCCGGGAGGCGGCGCGTGCCGTGCTGACCGCGCTCCGGGTCCGCGGCATCGCCGTGTCGGACGTCGTGCGGGAGCGCATCCTGGCCGAGAAGGATCCGGAGACGCTGGAACGGTGGCTTGAGCGGGCCATCGTCGCTGCATCGCTCGCCGAGGTGTTCGACGGGCTGAGCTGAGCCACCGGAGCGCCGTCGGGGGGGGCGGCGCGCGGAGGGGAGCCCTGCGGTGGCGAGCGCGTGCTGCGTGCCCGCGCGCGCCAGTCCCGGCCAGCGCCGATGCGCCTACGCCGCCCCGGGCGCGCGGCGGAGCTGGCGCGCCCAGTACGAGACGCCCGCGCCCGCGCCCGCGATCGCCGACGCGGCGAGCATCGCGGGCAGCGCCGAGGGGAGCGCGATCGCGGTGAAGACCGCCGCGAACTGCACCACCGTCGCGAGCTTGCCAGGGATGTTGGCGCTCGCCGTCGACAGGCGCGCGCCCTGGAAGCGGCGGCTCACCGCGATCCAGAGCGCGAGCGGCAGCTCGAGGAGCTCGCGGGCCAGCAGCGCCGGGATGCCCCAGAGGGGGAGCGCGCCGCTCTCGAGGAGCGTGCCCACCACCGCGAGCGCGAACACCTTGTCCGCGATCGGGTCGACGATCGCCCCGGTGGGCGTCACCTGACCGGAGCGGCGGGCCAGCCAGCCGTCCAGCACGTCCGTCAGGCCTGCGCAGCAGAGGACCGCGAGGGCGAGCGCAGGCCGCGTGGCCACGATCGGGAACAGGGCCGCCAGCGGCAGCCGGGCCAGGCTCACGAGGTTCGGCGGAAGCGCGAGATCGCGCGGAGACAGGGTCGACATGCGAGGAACTCCACGCGCCGCATGCGACGCAGAAGCCTGGGCCCTGACCCACGTCGAGCGCGGTCGAGCCCGCCCTAACCCAGTCGAGCGCGGCCCTGCCCGCCGCGCCCCGGCCGGCAGCCGCGCCGGCCCGCCCACCGCGAGGCGCCGCGGAGGATCAGCTGGCCACGCGCACCGTGAGCACGGGGACGTTGCTCTTCCGGATCACCTGCTCGGCGACGCTCCCGAGGAAGAGGTGCGAGATCCCCCGGCGGCCGTGCGTGCCCATGACGATCATCGCCGCCCTCTGCTCGTCGGCGGCGGCGAGGATCTCGGTCGCAGGGTCGCCCTCGCGCAGCGCCGTCGAGAGCCCCCCTGTCTGCGCCGAGAGCTGCTGGACCGCGCGCGACGCGGCGGCGCTCACCTCGGCGTGGAACCCGGGCATCAGCGCCGGCTCGAGCCCGGGGTACGTGTAGACCGGGAGCTGGTAGACGTGCAGCAGCACGACCCGGTGCCCGAGCCTCGCGCCGAGATCCCTCGCGAGCTCGATCGCCTTCATCGAGGCCGCCTCGAAGTCGACAGGCACCAGTATCACGTTCGCGCCTTCCTTCATCGCGCTCTCCTCGCACGCGGGACCGAGGGTCCCGTCGAACTTCGAACTTCGACCGACGCTGACCTCCGGGACGCCTTCGATGCCGGCGGAGGCGCGTCGCGCGCATCTTGGATCCAAAAATCGGCCACTCCCAGGAGAAACTGTTCCATGGAAGCCGCGCCGACGCCCTGGGCGGTACGCGGCGCGCGGGGGCGCTCGGGCCGATCCGCCCGGATCCGGCCGCAAATCAGGCGTCGCGCGGGCGCGCAGCGGTGAGCGCGACGGCGCGGCAGCGCGGCCGCGATCACCTGGCGGACTGCTGGGGTCGCGTGCGTGCGCCGTCGAGCGTGACGCCGCGACCGACCTCGTCGGTAGGGTCGGGCGCCGCGGGCTCGGGCTCGCCGCCGGAGCGCGCGCGCGGCTCCGCGGCGCGCTGGCTCTGCCGCGCGCGCACGAGCGCGCTCTGGTTCGCGCGCACGAGCGAGGACAGCAGCGAGCACTGCGCCCTCCGCCGCGCGACGTAGGCCGCGTCGCGCGCGATCGTGGAGCGCGGGCGCTCGCGCGCCACGCGCTCGGCGATCGCGAGCGCCTCCTCCGCCTGCCTGAGCTCGGCGAGCGCGAGCGGCGAGAGCGGGTTGTCCTGCGCCTGCACGACGGCGGCGCGCGCCGTCAGCAGCTCGGGCGGCGGCGCGGCCGCGCGCGTCGCGCAGCCCGCGAGCGCGAGCGCCATGGCGAGCGGGGCTCCGGCGCGCACGCGGGCCCTACTCCTTCCCCTCGGCGAGTGCGCTCGCCTGGTCCAGCGTGCGGCCCGCGGCGTCGCGCAGCCCCGCTTCCCTCACGAGGAGCGCCGCGAGCTCCGCGTCGACCTCGGCCCGCCGCAGCAGCCAGCGCGCCCCTTCCACGTCGCCCACCGAGATCCGCCGCCGCGCCCGCGCGAGCTCGCTCCTCGCCAGCGCGAGGTGCATGGCCGCGCGCCGGTCGGCGCTCGCGCCCTCCCGCTCGGCCGCGCGGATCGCCGCCCGGGAGCGGGCGAGCTCGGGCGGTGACGCCGGCGGCCGGAACGCAGCGCACCCGGCGAGCTCCAGACAGGCGATCACGAGCGCGGTCCTGGCGAGCATTTGCGTGGATTCCCGATCTCGCGGCGCCGGTGGCACCGTCGCTCCCGGCGGCGCGCCTTGGGATCGCGCTGTGCATCGGGCAGGCCAGCCTGGCCGGCGCGATCCGTGCGCGCAGGCTGCTCGCTGCCCGCGGACGAGCCGGGCTGATCTGGCCTGCGCCGGGGGCGTGCTCGCGCGCGCGGGTTGGCTGGCTCGCGCCGCGGAGCATCGCCCTGCCGCGGGCGAGCGCCGGCCAGGTGCGGGGCGCGGCATCCGTCCCGCGACGGCGGCGGCATGAACGGCGGGCGGTGGCATCGCATCCAAGAAGCACGAGGCACCCCGGGGGGCCCGCGCGTGACCAGAGCCGGTGGCGCTGCAGGGCACGGCGCGTCCTCGTTGACAGGAGATCGCTGGATGAATCGCTGTCGAGGAGAGCGCCGCACGCGCCGCGCGCTCGACGCGTGGCTCTCGCTGGCCCTCGCCGTCATCGCGTGGACCGCCGGGTGCGCCCGGCCGGACGCGGGGACGGCCAACCCCGGCGCCGAGCAGCTCGCCGAGGCGCGGCTCCGCGAGACCGCGCCGGCTGCGCTGGAGTGGGTCGCCGTGCCCCCGATGAGCGCCGCGCGCGTGTTCCACACGGCGACGCGCCTGCTCGACGGCAGGGTCCTCGTCGCGGGCGGCGAGCCCATGAGCAGCTTTTCCCGGTACGACGACGCGCTCTCCAGCGCCGAGCTCTACGATCCTGCGACCGGCACCTGGACCGCCGCGGCGTCGATGGGCTCGGCGCGCTCCATGCACACCGCGACGCTGCTCTCGAACGGCAAGGTCCTCGTCGTGGGCGGCAGCAACGGCGCGTACGGCTCCGTGCCGCTCGCCACAGCCGAGGTCTACGATCCCGCCGCGAACGTCTGGACCGCCGTACCGCCGATGGACACCCCACGGCTCGGCCACACGACAACGCCGCTGCCCGACGGGAGGGTCCTTGTCGCCGGAGGGACCCCGACGGGGAGCGCCCTGCACGCTATCGCGAGCTGTGCGATCTACGATCCTGCGCTCAACGCGTGGAGCGCCGGCGGATCCATGCACAGAGCCCGCTCCTCGCACGAGGCCACGCTCCTCTTGGACGGCAAGGTCCTCGTGAGCGGCGGGTACGGCCGCGAGACAGACACGACCACCGAGACCTATGATCCGGTCGCCGATGCATGGACGCCCGGCGCACCCATGCTCTCGAGCCACATGTCTCACGCCGGCATGTTGCTTCCGGGCGGCGAGGTCCTCCTGCTCGACAGGATTGGTTGGGGCATCGACCAGATTTACAGCCCGGCGACCGGGGCGTGGAGGTTCGTGTCATCGAGCGGCTGGGACGCGAGGTTCGACCTGGGAGGTCAGCACGCATTGCTGCTCGCGGACGGCCGCGCCTTGATGACCGGAGGCATAACGGTGGAAGCAGATTCGTGCGGCACCATCAGCTGCGAGCCGTTTCCGCCTTCTTTCTTCTTCTACGATACCGTCGGTATCTACGACGTGGCGACCGACTCGTGGTCGATGGGGCCGGGGATGAACGGCGGGCGCGGCGATCACACGGCGACGCTGCTCCTCGACGGGACGGTGCTCGTCACGGGCGGCACTGTCTACGCAGACGAAGCGTGGACCTTCTACGCGACGAACGGCGTCGAGCGGCTCGAGTTCGCGGTCGTCCCCGGCGCTCCGTGCGGCTCCTCGCTCGACTGCGGCGGGCGCGCCTGCGCCGGAGCGCCCGTGGACGACGGCGCGCCGTGCGACGACGGCAACGCGTGCACCCGGGCCGACGCCTGCCAGTCGGGCGCCTGCGCCGGCGCGGACCCGGTCGCCTGCGCTGCGCCGGCGGACGCGTGCCAGACCCCCTTCTGCGATCCGGCCACGGGCCGGTGCGAGGGCGCGCTGGCGCCCTGGGGCGCGCCGTGCGACGACGGCACCGCCTGCACCCAGGGCGAGACGTGCGACGCCGGCGCCTGCGTCGGGAAGACGTCCGTCGTGTGCGAGGCCTCGGCGCCGTGCAGGGCTTCTGCCTGCGACGCCGCCACGGGCGCCTGCGTCGAGTCCGCGAGGCCCGACGGCGCGCCGTGCGACGACGGCGACGCGTGCACGCTCGCCGACGCCTGCCAGGCGGGCGCCTGCGCCGGCGCGCCCGAGGTCTGCCCCGTGCGCAGCAGCTGCTTCGCGCCGGGCGCGTGCGTTCCGTCGAGCGGATTCTGCCCGACATCGACCCCGCTGCCCGACGGGACTCCCTGCCCGGACCCGACCTCGAGCGCGTGGGCTCCGGCAGCCCCCGTGCCCGATGGTCTATACGACGCGCACTCGTCCACGCTCCTCCCGGACGGCACCGTGCTCATCGCCGGCGGGGAAGCGCCGACGCCGGAAGGGGGCCGGGTCCAGGTCGACCGCGCCGTGCGCTACGACCCGGCGAGCGACACCTGGACGCCGACCGGCGCGATGCTCCACGCGCGCGCGCGACCCACGGCCACGCTGCTCCCGGACGGCACCGTGCTCGTCGCGGGCGGGGCCCCGGTGACCGCAGCGGCAGAGCGCTACGACCCGGCGACGGGCGCCTGGAGCGCAGCCGCGCCGATGAACGTGGCGCGCCGAGCTCACGCGGCCGTGCTGCTCCCGAACGGCAACGTCCTCGTCGTGGGCGGCTTCGACGGGAGCTCGTCGGAGCGCAGCGCCGAGCAGTACGATCCCGTCGCGGATACCTGGACGTTCGTGGCCCGGATGAGCGAGGCGCGCGCGGGCCTGTCGGCCACACCGCTGGTCGACGGCCGGGTCCTCGTCGTCGGCGGGAGCCATTCCGAGGTGTACGATCCGTCGAACGACGCCTGGACCACCATCCCCATGCGGAGCTGGAATCGGTACCACCAGCACTCGGCCACACGGCTCGCGGACGGCAGGGTCCTCGCCGTGAGCCGCACCGAGAGCGGCTCGGAGTACCCGGTGCAGCTCTTCGATCCGTCAGACGACACCTGGCGCGTGGCGGCCCCTGCGCACTGTGTGGCCCCGAGCGCCGTGCTCCTCGCCGATGACAGGGTCCTGGTCGTCCGCTGCTGGTCCGATCCTCGGCGCGATGCCTCTGCCGTTCAGCTCTACGAGCCGGAGAGCGACACGTGGTCGCTGGTCCCGTCCCTCGCGGAGGAGCCTGGGGTCGGCGGCCTGGTAGGGCTCGCCGATGGTCGCGTGCTGCTGACGGCCACGTGCCGGCTCGGGGGCCCCGACTGCCGGGCCCTGCTCTATGCGCCTGGCGATACCGCCCCGGGGGACGGCACCTGCGAGCGCGGCGTGTGCATGCCGGAGGGCGGCGGCGCCGGCGGCGCGGGTGGCGCGGGCGGCGACGCGCCCGGCGCGGGCGGCGGCACGTCCAGCGCGGGCAGCGGAGCCGGCGACATCGCCTCGGGCGCGGGCGGCTCCGGCGTCGCGTCCTCCGCACAGGGCAGCTCCGGCGCCTCGACGCCCGGCGGTGACGGCGATGCCGGCGGGTGCAGCACGGCGCGCCTCCCCGCACGCGCGAGCGCCGCCCCCTGGCTGCTGCTCCTGGCGCTGCTCGGAGCGCGGCGAGCGCCGGCATCCCCTCCACCAACCCTCATCGCCAGGTTCTCGCTCTTCCGGGGCACGCGACCGCCGCGACGACCTCTCCTGTCGCCTCTGCCCATTGCGCAATGGATTGCGCTGTTGCGCATCCGACGACGGCGCCTGAGCCCCCGCATGCGACCTCTTGTCGCGAGCGACGCCCCGGGATCGACTGCCCTCATTGCAATGATCCACAAGGACCATCCGAGCGAGCCGGCAGCGATGGTCATGCCGCTGTTCGTCGAGCGGCGCCAGGGACATGGAAATGAGGAGCAGGGACAGGGAACAGGCCGACAGGGACAAGCGGCAGCACCGATCCCGACCGGCGGTGTTCTCGCCAGGGACACGGAGATCGTCGCCAGGGATACGGAGATCGTCGCCAGGGACACGGAGATCGCTGCCAGGGACACGTCGTGAAGCGCCAGGGACACCCTGGAGCGTCTTCGCGTGTCCCTGGCGCCGTGTCGTCCAGGCACGGGACGTGGATCCCTGTCGCCCTGCCGCGAAGCTCCCGCATCTCGCGCGCTTCATGACCCGCTCTCGGCGGCTCGTGGTGCGAGAGAGCGGGAGTCTCGGGCTCAGGTCCTTGTGGAGGGGAGTCCGAGCCAGGGCTCTCCGGAATGGATGCCCGGGATTGCCGCTCCGGACGGGGTGTCCGGCGCCGCAACCCAGGGGAGGTCGAGATGGCGAAGAAGACGAGCGATATCGAGCGGTGGTCGGACGTCGTCCAGCAGATGAGCGCCGGCAATCTCCCGGCGATCACGGTGCCCTTGCACGTGCTCTTCGGGGAGGCGGTCGACGTGGCGAGGTTCTGCGACAAGTACTGGAAGACACAGGTCGACGCCCAGAAGCGGGTGACCCGCCTGGGCCTCGAGTCGGCGGTCCCGAAGGACGCCAAGAAAGGGGACGCCGCGCGCTTCGGGCCGAGGACGGCGGAAGAGATCCTCTCGCTGCAGCGCGCCACGCAGGAGGCACAGACGCGGTATCTCCTGACCGTCGAGAAGAACGAGAGCCCCCGCGAGCGCGGGAAGTTCTTGCTGGGGGAGATCTCGGCGACGCTGCGCTTCTATTTCGACGACGGCGTGGACGACGCGAAGGACGAGATGCTGGCCCGCATCGACGCGGCGCACGCGGAGGATCCCGACACGGCCGACGCCCTGGCGAGCGCGCTGGACGACTACGCGCTGCTCGGGGAGAAGCACCGCGACGCGCTCGACGGGCTCGGCGGCTTCGACGCGGCTCACCTCGACGAGGCGCGCGCCGTGGCGGCCGAGCTGCGGAGCCGGCCGGCGCAGGCGGAGGCGATCTCCAGGCAGGCGCAGGACGCGCTGCTGCTCCGCAACAAGCTGGCGACGCTCCTCGTCGAGCGCATGGGCCTCGTCCGGAACGCGGCGCGCTTCGTGTTCCGTGGCCAGCCCGAGATCGTGCGCGAGGTGACGAGCGCGTACGAGCGCCGCAAGCGCGCGGCGGCCCGGCGGGCCAAGGCGACGGCGGCACCCTCGCCGGCAACGCCAGCGCCGGCGGCGCCTTCGCCAGCGGCGCCGGAGATGCCGCTGGAGGGCTGAGCGGCAGGCGAGGGGCTCGCCTCGCCGCGGCGAGCGATCCAGAGAGCGAGGCCGGGGCACAGTCCACACACCGGCGGCGCAACGGCGCGAACGGGTGAGCCCCCCGGCGCCTCCGCCAGCTTTCTCGAATAAACGCCCCGCGCCGGCCGTCCTCCGTCCGCCGGCTTCTTTCTCAGCGCGCGCTGCTTCCGCTACTCTGGCAATCGCTGTGCCGCCCGTCGACCCCAACCTCCGCACCACGATCGTCCACGCGTTCGCCGTCACGGTGGCGGATCCGTCCAGCCTGGTGCGCACCACGTCGCGCGGCGGGACCGACGACCCCGCGAGGAGCAGCAGCCGCGGCCCCTCGATCCTCCCCGAGGTCGGCCAGGTCGTCGGCGGGCTCTACCGCCTGGGGCGCCTCCTCGGGCAGGGCATGTTCGGCAAGGTGTACGTCGCCCAGCGGATCGACGTCCCCGAGCACCAGGTCGCCCTCAAGCTCATGCCCCGCTCGCTGTACGCGATGCGGAACGTCGAGCGAGAGCTCGTCATGCTCGCGACCGTCGGGCACCCGCACGTCGTCCAGCTGAAGGACCACGGCATGAACGCCGACTACGTGTGGCTCACCATGCCGGTCTACGAGGGCGAGACCCTCGCCCAGCGCCTCGAGCGCAGCCCCCTCGCCCTGCGCGAGGCGCACGACATCTTCCTCGCCGTCGCGCGCGGGCTCGAGGCGCTCCACGCCGCCGGGCTCCGGCACCAGGACGTCAAGCCCGACAACCTCTTCCTCGCCAGGTTCGCCGGCCGCGTCCACCCCATCCTGCTCGATCTCGGCGTGGCCGCGGAGCGAGAGGCCTCCTTCTGCGCCGGCACCGCGCTCTATGCCTCGCCCGAGCAGCTCCGGGCGCTGAACGGGTTCCCCGGCGCCGTGCCGCTCTCCGAGAAGATGGACACGTACGGGCTCGCCACGACCCTGCTCTACTCGCTCGTGAACCCCAGGGACTTCCCGGGCGAGTCCGCGCAGAGCCGCACCGAGCTCGCCGAGGCGCACGACGTCCGCGCCGACAAGCCGCTCGCCGACAACGCGCTGCCAGGCCTCACCGGGCGCCCGCGCGAGATGTTCCAGGCCGCGCTCAGGCGATGGCTCGCGATCGATCCGAACGAGCGCCCGTCGATGACCCAGCTCGCCGAGGAGCTCGACGTGCTGCTCGAGCCGGAGCGCGAGGCGGAGCGCGAGGCGGAGCGGCTGCGGATCAAGCAGAAGACGTCCTACCTGCGCGCGCGGATCGCGGCCGGCGCGTTGACCCTCGTGGGCTGCGCGGTCGTGCTGCTCGGCTTCTCGAAGCGCGAGACCCTGCGGCTCGCGAACGAGCTCGAGCAGGCCCGCCAGCGGGGCGCCGAGTCGTTCGACAAGCTCGACACCTGCGTCGCCGGCCACCAGATCGCCCAGTCCGAGGCGATCGCGTGCCGCGGCGCCCGCGAGCAGGATCGCGCGGAGTTCAACGCGACGCTGGCCACCCTCCAGAAGAGCGGCTCCACGTCGGAGGCGGAGCACGCCCGCGAGATCCAGGCGCTGCACGCGACCCAGGCGGCGCGCCTCAAGACCTGCGAGGACAGCGCGGCGGCCGCGCAGAAGGCGGCCATGGACGAGCGCGAGCGGCTCGCCGAGGTCGAGAAGGAGCGCGCCGCCGTCACCGCCGAGCGCGACGAGGCCAGGGCGCTCGCCGACCAGCGCTCGGCGGAGCTCGCCAGCGCGGCGCAGCTGCGGGCCGCGTGCGACGCGGAGCGCGCCAGCTGCTTTGCGGAGCGCGATCGCCTGAGGGCCGACCCGTACGAGCCGGACGAGCCCGCCGCCCCGCCGCCCTCGCCGCCTGCGCCCGCGCCGCCCGCCGCGAGCGGCGCGCCGCCGCAGGCGCCGCAGCCGGCGAGCACGGGCGCTTCCCCCGCCGCAGGCGCTCCGGCGTCGCCGGCGGCCCCGGCGGCCCCGGCGACGTCCACCGCGGCTCCTCCTTGAGAGCGCCGTTGCTGGAAGCGCCGGGAAGCGGCGCACATCGCTGCCGCCAGGCCACCTCTGCTTGTGGCGACCGCCCGGGGAGGCTATCCGTAGGTCCAGGGAAGGCGAGGGCCATGGGTGACATTTCTCGACGTGAAATGCTGCGTCGGCTGAGTGCGGCGGGCCTCGTCCTCGGGGGCGCGGGGGGGCTCGCTGCGGCCCGGTGGGACCGCGGCGGCAGCGCCGTCGCCGCCGCCGAGCGCCAGCAGACGCGGGATTACCGGCTCCGGGACGCGCCCGCAGGGGTGCCGGAGCTCGTCGTCGCCCGCGCCGGCGCCGAGGCGCTCGCCGCGGGCGCCCCGGACCCGGCCGCCCTGGTCCGGAAGGCGGTCGACGCGCTCGGCGGGATGCGCCGCTTCATCTCGCGCGGCGACGTGGTGGTCGTGAAGCCGAACATCGGCTGGGATCGCACGCCGATCCACGCGGCCAACACGAACCCCAAGGTCGTGGCCGAGGTGGTGCGCCTCGCCTACGACGCCGGCGCGAAGAGCGTCATCGTGACGGACGCCTCGTGCAACGAGCCGAACCGCTGCTTCCAGCGCTCCGGCATCTGGAAGGCCGCCTACGACGTCGGCGGGGAGGTCGTCATCCCTGCGGCGCACCGCTTCCGCGGCATGCGCCTGAAGGGCGAGGTGCTCGACGACTGGCCCGTCTACACGCCGCTCGTCAACGCGGACAAGGTCATCAACGTCCCCATCGCGAAGCACCACAACCTGTCCAGGTACACCGGCGCGATGAAGAACTGGTACGGGGCGCTCGGCGGCCGGCGCAACCGCCTCCACCAGAACATCGACGTGTCGATCGCCGATCTCGCGACGTTCATCCAGCCCACGCTCACCATCGTGGACGCCGTCCGCGTCCTCATGCGCAACGGGCCGCAGGGCGGGAACGTCGCCGACGCGAAGGACATGCACACCGTGATCGCGACGACCGACCAGGTCGCCGCGGACGCGTACGGCTGTCAGCTCATCGGCCGCAAGCCGGAGGAGATCCCGTACCTGAAGATGGGCCACGACCGGGGCCTGGGCACGATGCACTGGCAGAACCTGCGGCTCGCCGAGGTGTAGTTCTCATGGCAAACCTCGATCCGACACCGGCCGCGCCGGCGCACCGTGAACCGGCGGCAGGAGCGGCCGTGGCGCCCGCGAAGGCGAGCGCGGCGCCGCCCGCCGCGCCCGCGAAGGAGGCCCGCCGGGGTGCGCTGTTGAGCACGTTGCGCACGTTGCGCAAGGCCGGCGCCATCGTCCGGCCCGCCCCGAAGCGCCGGCCCGGCTCGGGGCTGCCGGCGCGCAAGGTGATCCAGGTGCTCGTCTGGGTGCGCCGCGCCGTGCAGGCCGGCTGCCTCGGGCTGTTCCTCTACTTCCTGTTCCAGACGGGCTTCCGCGGCTCGTTCGCCTCCGCCGAGGCGCGCGTGCGCCTGCCGCTCCCCGTCGAGGGCTTCCTCCTCGCCGACCCGTTCGTCGGCGCGATGACCCTGCTCTCGACGCACACCGTCTACCGCGGCCTGCTCTGGTCGCTCGGGATCCTCGCGCTGACGCTCGTCTTCGGGCGCGTGTTCTGCGGCTGGATCTGCCCCTTCGGCACCCTCCACCATGTCTTCGGGTGGATCTTCCCGTCGCGCTACGGCAAGGGCGGCAAGCGCGTCGAGGCGAACAAGACGTACACGCGGCAGCGGGTGAAGTACTACCTGATGTACGCCTTCCTCGCGGCGAGCGCGACCGGCAGCGTGATCGGCGGGCTGTTCGATCCGATCTGCGTGGCGGTCCGGGCCATCGGCCTCGCCGTCATCCCGGCCGCGCAGTACGTCGCCGCCGTGGTGACCGGCTCGGCGGCCACGACCGGGAGCCGGCCGGTGCAGCTCGTCGCGGATCACGCGCAGGATTTCCTGGCCGCGAGCGTGTGGCAGACGAAGCAGTTCTACTTCCACCACACGTGGTTCGTCGGGATCCTGTTCGTCGCGATCCTGTTCATGAACCGCTTCATCCCGCGGTTCTGGTGCCGCGTGCTCTGCCCGCTCGGCGCGTTCCTCGGCGTGTTCGCGCGCTTCGCGCTCTTCGGGATGCAGAAGGATCACGCGAAGTGCACCGACTGCAACCTGTGCCTCGTGCACTGCCAGGGCGCCGACTCGCCCCAGGGCGGGGTGAAGTGGCGGCAGGACGAGTGCCACATGTGCCTCAACTGCGAGAGCGCCTGCCCCGAGGACGTCATCAAGTTCCGCTTCCTGCCGAACCGGAAGAGCGCCCTCGTGACGCCCGACACGGGCCGCCGCACCGCCCTCGCGACCGCCGCCGCCGGCGCGGTGATCATCCCGACGGCGCGCATCGCCGACGTGCTCGACGCGAACTACGACCACCGCGTGATCCGGCCGCCGGGCTCGGTCGAGGAGCGCGAGTTCCTGGAGCGCTGCATCCGGTGCGCCGAGTGCATGAAGGTCTGCCCCAACAACGCGATCCACCCCGCCTTCTTCGAGGCGGGCATCGAGGGGCTCTGGACGCCGATCGTCATCCCGCGCATCGGGTACTGCGAGCACTCCTGCGTCCTCTGCGGCGACGTCTGCCCGACCGGAGCGATCCAGAAGATCACCGAGGAGCAGAAGATGGGCGTCGGCCAGAAGCCGATCTCGATCGGCACCGCGTTCTACGATCAGGGGCGCTGCCTGCCGTGGTCGATGAGCGTGCCGTGCATCGTCTGCGAGGAGTTCTGCCCGACGTCGCCCAAGGCGATCTGGGTCGAGGAGGTCGACATCCCGAAGCGCGAGCCGGTGGCGGCCGAGCACGGCAAGGAGCCGCCGATGAAGATGGTCCACGTGCAGCGTCCGCACGTCGATCCGTCGCTGTGCATCGGCTGCGGCGCGTGCGAGAAGGTGTGCCCGGTGCAGGACAAGCCCGCGGTCTACGTGACCAGCGTCGGCGAGACCCGCTCGAAGACGAACGTCATCCTTCTCGAGGACACGGACTACAACAAGGCGTCTTGACCGCGCACGCCGGCTCCGCGCGGCGGGACCACGACAGGAGGCAGCTCGGGTGCGCACGCTTCGCTTCTACGGAACCTTCTCGCTCGCCGCGCAGCTGGCGCTCGCGGCGCTCGCCGGCTGCGGCGAGCGGTTCACGGCGGCCGGAGCGAGCGCCACGTCCACGTCGTCGAGCGGCGGCGAGGGCGGCGAGGGCGGCGCCGGCGGCGAGGGCGGCGACGGGGGCGGGGGCAGCGGGGGAGGCGGGGGCTCGGCCTCGTCGTCCGCCGCGTCGGGCGGGGGCGGCGAGGGCGGGTGCGGCGCGTGCAGGGACGGGGAGTTCTGCACGGCCAGCGAGACGTGCGTCTCCTGCGCGGCCCGCGGCCGCGCGCTGTCGTTCGGCGCGCTCTCGGAGATAGAGGTGGTGGGGGCGATGCCCGCGTTCCCGCGCGTGCGCGCGGAGCCCGGAGAGGGCGAGGCGACGCTCCGGCTCGTCTACACCGCGAAGTTCGGATCGGACGACACGAAGATCGCCACGGCCACCGGGCGGCCCTGGACGGCTGGCGAGGTCGTCTCAAACTTCCTCGTCGACGACGCCGAAGGCCAGGAGTCGGGCCCGCTGCTCCTGCCCCTGGACGCGCCCTCGCCGCGGGGCGGCTTCCCCGCGGGCTCGCTGCTCTTCGATCGCCTCCTCACGGCGCCGGGCAGCCTCCCGCAGCTGTTCGTCGCGGATGGGCTGGAGGCGACCCAGGCGGACGCGCTCCCCGCGCTCACCCCGGACGGGGGGAGCCGCTCGGTGGCGGTCGCCCACGGGCAGCGGCCCTCCTACCGGTACTGGTTCATGAACAGGCTCCAGGACGCCGGCGGTACCACGAGCCGGCTCGTCACGAAGCGCGCGGAGGACGCGGAGGTGCAGGTGCTCGACATCCACCTGCCAGGCGACTGCCCGGCGCGGGGAGACGACCTCGCCCCGTGGGTGACGCCCGACGGCCGCCTGCTCTTCTTCCAGGCGCCCTACAGCGCGCGCGGCGAGTGCGAGACGGCGTCGGTGCTGCGGAGCTTCTACGTGGCGCTCGGCGACGACGGGCTGCCCGTGGACGATCAGCCGGCGAGGATGCTGCTGCCGAACCTGAGCCCGAGCGTCGCCGTCATGACGGCGTCGCTGTCCCCGGACGAGTGCACGCTCTACCTGGCGTCCGACAGGGACGGGCAGCAGAAGCTCTACGCCGCCTCTCGGCGGTAGGCGGCGCGGCGAGCAGGCCCACCTCGGGCCTGCAGCCGCGCGGGTAGGTAAGGGCTCACTGCGCGCGGAAGCCCTCGGCGGGGCGGAGGCGCGCGGCGTAGAGGCTGGGCACGATCGTGGCGGCGAGGCAGATGAGGATGGCGATGCAGCCCGTGATGATGAACTCCTGCGGGCGCGCCTGGACGGGGAGGCGGGAGATGAAATAGACCTTCGGGTCGAGCGGGAAGCCGTACACCAGGAGCCCCTTGCACACCGCCACGCCGAGCAAGAGGCCCAGCGTGGTGCCCGCGACGCCGATGATCCCGCCCTGGTAGAGGAAGATGCGCAGGACGGCGCCGTCCGTCGCGCCCATCGCCTTGAGGACCGCGATCTCCTTCTTCTTGTCGAGCACCACCATGATCAGCGTCGCGATCACCGTGAACGCGGCGACCACGATGATGAGCGCCAGCACCGCGCTCATGCCGATCTGCTGGATGCGCAGCGCCGTGAAGAGCCCGTGGTTCAGCTCCTCCCAGTCCATCGTGTAATAGAGCCCGCTGCCGAGGAGCTTGCTGATCTCGCGCGCGATGCCGCTCGCGTCGTCGATGTCGTCGACCTTCATCTCGACGCCGGTCACCGTGTCGCCCTGGTCGTAGAACGCCTGCGTCTCGTAGAGATCGGCGTACGCCAGCTTGGTGTCGTACTGCTCGAAGCCGGCCTCGAAGATCGCGATGACCCGGAATCGCTTGGCGACCGGCGGCTTGATGGCGCCGTTCGCGAACGAGAAGCCGATCGTGGGCGAGGTGACGGTGACGCACTGGCCGAGGTCGAGCGACAGGTTCTTCGCCAGCGCGGCGCCGATCACGATGCCCGGCATCCTGGCGATCTGCTCCTTGTCGGCGCAGGGGTCCGGATCGACGTCGGGCGGCAGCTCGTCGTCCTCCGGGAGAACGCTGCCATAGCCGCCTTGCGGCTCGATCGCGCCCCGCGGGGCGCCCTCGTCGAGCGCGACCTCCGCCTCCTCGGCCCCGGCGCCCGGCGCGCCTTCGGCCTCGGCCGCGCGCGGCGTCGGGGGCGCGAGCGCGGCGTCGCGCGCGGCCGCGGCGCGCTCGTCCTCGAGGATCCGCGCCTCGTAGGCCTTCAGCAGATCGAGCTCGGCGCCCGCGTCCGGCGCGAGCGCGCCCCGCGCGCCGGCGTCCGGCTCCAGGAGGGGGACCTCGGGCAACGACGGCACGGCGCGCTCGGCGGGCTTCGAGCCGGGGCGCCGCAGCCCGGTGAGATCGCCGCCCGGGAGGATGTGACGGGGCAGGTCGAGCACGGCCGTGGAGGCGCCCTCGGCGCCCACGCCGAGGCTCCTGGCCGGGTCGACCCCCTTGACCAGGACGCCGGTCGCCGTCGCGTCGCCGTGCGTCAGCATCATGGGGTTGATGCTGAACGGCGCGACGCCGACGACGCCGGGAACCTTGGAGACCTGCTCCATGATCGAGCGGTACTCACGGAAGTCCGTCGAGTACTTGATCACCAGGACGTGCGCGTTGACGCCCAGGACCTTCTCGCGGAACTCCGCCTGAAAGCCCCCGGTCACGCTCATCACGGTCGCGAGCGCCGCGACCCCGAGCGCGACCCCGAGGATCGCGAACGTGGTGCCGACCGAGATGAACGCCCGCTTCTTGGAGCCGAGATATCGCAGCGCGACCTCGATAGGGTAGCTCATCGCGGTGCCCTCCTAGCAGAACGCGGCGCGCGCGGCACGCTGGGCCGCGATCGTCGGCGGCGGGCCGACATGCGGTCGACGCGCGCTCGCCGTGGCCTTTCGCGCGCGGGGTCCGCATGATCTCGCTTCCCGGACCGAACGCCTGCTAGAATCCAACCCTGTCGCAGCTGCCGGCATGTGGCGTGCACTTCTGCCCGCGAGCCTTTCATGAGCGCCACCAAAAACGAGCACCACACCGCGCGCAGCAGGGTCTTCAACGCCGAGGAAGGCGCGCTCGAGGAGGCGCCCCCGTCGCGCCCCGAGAGCGCGGCGGGCGGTCCTCGCTCGTCCGGTGTCGCGGCCGCGTTCGCTCCCTCCGCCATGGCGCCGAGCGGCGCCGACGACGACGTGCCGGTGGAGGTCGAGCTCCGGCCTTCGTCGAGGCCCTCCAGGGCAGGGTGGGTCGAGGGGCCCGCGAGCGAGGTGCCGCCGAGCTTCCGGGCGCCGCCGCCGCTGCGCCAGATGGCCCCGCGGTTCGGGCGGCAGAGCGAGCCCGACAATGACGAGATCAGCGGGCGAACGAGCCCGGCGCCGATCAGCGAGGGGGAGCCTTCCCTGGAGATCCCGCCGCCCGACGAGGTCGAGCCGCGCGAGCGGCGGCCGCCGGGCGCCAAGGACCCTTACATCGGGACGACCTTCGACCACCGGTACAAGATCGAGCGGCTGCTCGGCGAGGGCGGGATGGGGTTCGTCTACCTCGCCCGCCACAAGGTCATCGACAAGCGCGTCGCGGTGAAGGTGCTCCGCGCGGAGCTCGCCAGGGACCGCGAGATCTTCGAGCGCTTCGTGCAGGAGGCCCGCTCCGCGTCGAGCATCGGCAACCCGCACATCGTGGACATCTCCGATTTCGGCGACCTGCCGGACGGCTCCACGTACTTCGTCATGGAGTACCTGGAAGGCGTGAGCCTGGCGCAGCTCATCGACTCGCCGAACGAGCTGCCGATGGAGCGCATCTGTCACATCGCGATGCAGCTGTCCGCGGGGCTCGCCGCCGCGCACGACGCCGGCATCATCCACCGCGATCTCAAGCCGGACAACGTCTTCGTGGTCGCCCGCGGCAGCGATCCGAACTTCGTGAAGATCCTCGACTTCGGGATCGCGAAGGTGTCGACGAGCACGACGACCAAGCTGACGCGCGCCGGCGCGGTGTTCGGGACGCCGCACTACATGTCCCCGGAGCAGGCCGCGGGGGCGCCCATCGATCACCGGACCGACATCTACTCGCTCGGCGTGATGCTCTACGAGCTCGTGAGCCGCCAGCTCCCGTTCAACGCCGACAACTTCATGGGGATCCTGACGCAGCACATGTACAAGGCGCCGGTCCCCATCCGCGCGCTCGTCGGCGGCCCCGACTGCCCGCCCGGGCTCGAGGCGGTGATCCTGAAGTGCCTCTCCAAGAAGCCGGAGTCGCGCTACCAGACCATGAGCGATCTCCACGCCGACCTCGAGCAGGTGAAGTGCGGGGGCGTGCCGGGCGCGGTCGCGGAGATGATGGCGCGCTCGGGCGGCTTCAACGTGCCGCACGATTACTTCAAGACCTCGAAGGTGATCGTCCCCGCGACGCCGCCGTCGCCCCCGCGCTCGCCTTGGCCCCGCTACGTGTGGGTCGCCGGGGCGGCGGCCGCGGTGGGGATCGTGACGGCGATCTTCGTCATCGGCGCGAGCGGGTCGGCCAGGGACAACGCCCAGAAGGCGCAGAGGCCGCCGGTCGAGGCGCCCGCCAAGCCGGCGCCCCCCGAGCCGCCGCCGGTCCAGAAGACGGTGGTGGCGCTGGCCGCGGTGCCGGAGACGGCGGTCGGCTACCGCAACGGCGTGGAGCTGAAGCTGCCGGCGAGCATCGACGTGGAGCACGGGCAGACGGTCACGATCGACATCCGGGCCGAGGGGTACCAGCCCAGCACGGTGGTGCTCGACGGCACCGAGCCGAGCAAGCTCGTGAAGCTCGAGGCCGACGAGAAGAGCGGTCCCAGGACGAGGCCCGGGGCGGGACGGCCGCCGGCGGTGCCGACGGTCCGGACCCCCAAGAACCCGGATGTCCGGGACCCCTGGGCTCACCCGAAGAAGTGAGCGTGCGCTCGGCGGGGGCCCTGCTCGCCGTGCCCCGTGATAAGCCGCAGGCGTGACCCGGATCGATCACCTCATCGAGGCCGTCCCCGAGGACGTGCTCGGCATCTGTCGCCGCCTCCGCGAGCGCGGCAAGCGCGGCTGGATCGTGGGCGGCTGCGTGCGCGACCTGCTCCGCGGGCAGGACGCCAAGGACTGGGACGTCGCGACCGACGCGCGGCCGGAGGAGGTCGTGGCCGCGTTCCGGAAGGTGATCCCGACCGGGATCCAGCACGGGACGGTGACCGTCCTCGTGCGCGGCGTGCCGTACGAGGTCACGACCCTGCGCGGCGACGGGACCTACAGCGACGGCAGGCGGCCGGACCGGGTCGAGTTCGTGGACGACATCACCGCCGATCTCGCGCGGCGGGACTTCACCATGAACGCCATCGCGATCGATCCGGTGGACGGGCACCTCATCGATCCGTTCGGCGGGCAAAGGGATCTCGAGGCGAAGATCATCCGCGCGGTCGGGGATCCGGGCGAGCGGTTCGCCGAGGACGGGCTGCGGGTGCTGCGCGCGGCGCGCTTCGCGGCGACGCTGGAGGGCACGCTGGACCCGGAGACCGAGCGCGCGATGGGCACCGCGCGGTCGCACCAGACGTTCCGCTGCGTGAGCGCGGAGCGGGTGCGCGACGAGTGGCTGAAGGCGATGCGCGCCCGCCGCCCGAGCGTGGCGTTCGAGATCATGCGCCGGACGGAGCTGCTGGCGATCACCTGCCCGGAGATGATCGAGTCGGTCGGGTGCGACCAGAACCGATGGCACGCCTACGACGTGTGGGGGCACGCGATGGCCTGCCTCGACGCGTGCAAGCCCGAGCCGATCCTCCGCGTGGCGGCGCTGATGCACGACATCGGGAAGCCGAGGACGCGCGAGTTCTCCGAGAAGACGAGGGACTACACGTTCTACGAGCACGAGCGGGTCGGGGCCGAGATGGCCGACCCGATCCTCACGCGGCTCCGCTTCTCGAACGACGAGCGCGCGCGGATCGTGGCGCTCATCCGACACCACCTGATCTGCTACGACGACACCTGGACGGACGCCGCGGTGCGCCGCTGGCTCCGCCGGGTGACCCCGGCGCTGGCGCCGGATCTCTACGAGATCGGCGTCGCCGACGCGCTCGGCAAGGGGCGCGAGGCGACCGAGGACATCGCCACGATCGGGCGGCTCCGGGAGCGCGTGGACGCGCTGCTCGCCGCGGGCGCGGCGCTCTCCGCCAAGGATCTCGCCGTGAACGGCAATCGATTGATGAAGGAGCTCGGCATTCCGCCGAGCCGGCTCGTCGGCGAGCTCCTGGAGCGCCTCGTCGAGCTCGTCACCGAAGAGCCCGAGGCGAACACGCCCGAGCGCCTGCTCGCGGCGGCGCGCGAACTCGTTGCCTCGAAGAGCGCAGTCTAGCGCTTCCCCCCGCCGCAAAGTTGCGATTCACGTCGCCGAGCGGCCGAGGGGAGACGTCAGGATGGCTGTGCGCCGCGCTCGCTGCGTGTACCCGAGGGTGGTCTCGCAGGGCTGCCCCGGGGCCGACGTGTCGTGCGGCGCTCCGGTTCACCCGCCCTCGGCCATGTCCTCGCTCCTTTGGTGAGCGTGTCCCAGAGGGCGAGTCGAACGGTCGTGGACAAGGTACCTGGACCGACAACGGTGGTCGGTTGTCTACCTCATGTCGGTCTAGATTATTTCATGTCGATCGCGTCCACCGGGACGTGAGTCTGGTAACATCCGTCGCTGCGCATTGTCGCGTTCCCCGATCTGGAGGTCATTTTGAAGCTCTCGACGAAGACGCTTGTTGGGCTGGTTGGTCTGGGTTTGCTTGCGGCGGCGGCAGCCATCGGTGGGTGCTCCGGCGGGGGTGGTGAGGCGAACCCCGGCAATAGCGGCTCTGGCAGCGGCAGCGGCAGCGGCGGCAGCGGCAGCAGCGGCGAGACGTCCGGGAGCGGGCTCGGGAACGGCGGTGAGTTCGATGTCGGCTCAGGGACCGGGGACAAGGACGCGGGGCTCAATGGCGATACGGCGTGCGTCGCGACCCGATTGCAGGCCGATTACCAGCAGCGCCCGGCCGACATCATCTTCATCATCGACAACTCGGAGAGCATGAAGGACGAGATCAACAGCGTCCAGCGGAACATCAACCAGAACTTCGCCTCGATCATCGCGGCGAGCAAGATCGATTTCCGCGTCATCATGCTCTCGAGGCACGGCAGCTCGGACGTGGAGCAGTCGGTCTGCATCGAGGCGCCGCTCGGCAGCGGGAGCTGCTCGCCGGTCCCGTCCACCCCGAACACCAATCCGCCGCACTTCTACCAGTACAACCTGGATATCAGCAGCCTCGACTCGCTCTGTATGGCGATCGACACGCTGAAGGGCGCGGTCCAGCCCAGGGGAGAGACCATGTCACCCGGGTGGTCGCAGTGGCTGCGGGAGGACTCGCTCAAGGTGTTCGTCGAGATCACCGATGACGGCGTCGACTGCACGACGAAGTCGCTCGGCGCGGACAAGGCGGTCTTCGAGGAGGGGGCTGACATCAAGCTTTACGACCTCGACGATGATGAGCCTGCGAACAGGAACGTCGCCGGCGGCACCAGCTCGGCAGAGACCTTCGACGCGGCCCTCATGGCGGTCGCGCCGGAGTTCTTCGGCTCGAAGGACGCGCGCAACTACAAGTTCTTCAGCTTCGTGGGCATCAAGGAGAACAATCCACCGACCACCCCCTGGCCGCCGGAGGCGCCAGCCACGTGGGAGCAGTGCCGGCCAGACTCGGTCGATCCCGGGACGACCTATCAGGTCCTCAGCGTCATGACCGGCGGGCTGAGATACCCGATCCAGCAGCACGCCACCTACGATGCGGTGTTCCAGGCCATCGCAGACAGCGTGATCTCGGGCGCCAAGCTGTCGTGCGAGGTCGATGTGCCCACGGCGCCGGATGGGCACTCGATCGACCTGAAGACGGTGCAGATCGAGTTCTCGCCGAGCGACGGCGGGCCGAAGAAGACCTTCTCCCAGGTGAAGAGCCTCGAGGAGTGCGCCGGGGCGACCTCGTCGTTCTACATCGAGGAGGGGCAGATCAAGCTGTGCGAGGACACGTGCGCCATGGCGGCGCAGGACAACACCGCGGGCATGGAGCTGCTCTACGGCTGTTCGGTCACCCCGGACTGAGCGAGGAGGCGCTCCCGGGCGCGGCACCCCGGGAGCGCCGCCACTTCGGGGTGTCCGGCCGAGCGAGCCCTCTCCCTGGAGGGATCGCGGGAGCCAGGCGCCCGCGCCTGCTACCCTGCGCGAGAGGCAGATGCGGGTCGATGTGGCGTGCCGTGCCGGCCACGGCGGGAGCGAAGAGCCCGAGGCGGTCACCCTGGGGGAGCGCCGCGTGCGGGTGACGGAGATCCTCGACCGGTGGCCCGGGGGCGATCACCTCTACTTCAAGGTGCGCGGGGACGACGGCGCGCGGTACATCCTGCGGCGAGATTTCGAGATCCTCGTCTGGGAGCTCGAGGTCTACGAGGCCGCCGAGGACGAGCGGGGGACAGGTCAGGGGTAGACAGGCCGGCCGCGCACGAACGCGCGCTGGACGGTCGCGTCGGACGCGAAGACGAGGTGGTTCAGCGTCTCGGCCTCGCCGATCACGTGCTCGGGGAAGCGCACGGCGATGAAGTCCGCCTCCTTGCCGGCGTCGAGGCTGCCGACGACGTGGCCCAGGCCGACGGCGTCGGCGGTGCCCTGCGTGGCCATGACGAAGAGATCCGCCGGGGTCAGGCGGTCGCCGAGGCAGAGGGCGTTGTCGAAGGCGCTCGACATGCTGCGGCGCATGTCGAAGCTGCGGCCGGCGCCGACGTCGCTGCCCAGCCCGACCGGGACCGCGCGCGCGCGCGCGTCGGCGAGGCGCATGCGGCCGCTGCCCAGGAAGAAGTTCGAGTCGGGGCAGTGGACGACCGAGGAGCCCGTCTCCGCGAGGCGGTCCCACTCGCGCGGCGAGAGGTGAATGGCATGCGCGAGCAGGGCGCGCCCGGTGAGCAGGCCGACGCGGTCGTAGACGTCGACGTAGTCGCGCGCCCAGGGGTGCGCGCGCAACGTGGCCTCGCCCTCGGCCGGGTTCTCGGCGACGTGCGTCTGGACGAGGAGGCCGTGATCGCGGGCGAGCCGCGCGGCCGCCTCCATCAAGGGACGGGAGCAGCTCGGGGCAAAGCGGGGGGTGATCGCGAACTCGAGGAGGCCGCCGCCCTCGCCGTGCCAGCGCTGCACGAGATCACGGGCGGCGGGGATGGCCTCGTCGCGAGGGACGCGGAGCGCCTCCGGGCAGCTCTGGTCCATGAGCGTGAGGCCGGCGATGCCGCGCAAGCCGGCGGCCAGCAGGGCGCGGAACAGCCGGTCGGTCGCGCCGGCGCACGAGCTGGAGAAGACGGCGCAGGTGGTCGTGCCCGACGCGAGCAGCCGGCCCGTGAACTCGCCGGCGACGCGCGTGGCATAGGCCTCGTCGCGGAAGCGGGCCTCCTCGGGGAAGACCGACCGATCGAGCCAGTCGAGCAGCGGGCCGCTGGCGCTGCCGATGATGCGCGTCTGCGGGAAATGGACGTGCGCGTCGATGAAGCCCGGCATCAACACCGCAGGCCGCAGGTCGAGCACCGGCCCGCGGAACGCGCCCGGAGCGAACGGCGCTGCCTGGGCGATCCGACCGTCGCTGCCGACCACGAGCAGCGCGTCGTCGATGGTGCGGACCCGAGCGCCGTCCGGCGACGCGGGGATCGGGGTGAGCAGGCGACCGCGGTAGGCGCGCGGCGACTCCGGCGGCCGCGCGCTCATCGGATGGCGATCTCGCTCCGGCGGGCCCAGCCCATGAGCAGCTCGCCCCCGCCGTTCTTCATGACGAGGGCCCACGCGCCCGACTCGCGCACGATCATCACGATCTCGCCCGCGGCGATGGCGCCGACCCGGGTGCCGTCCGCCCGCGGCTCGTCGAGCAGCGTGATGCCGCGCGAGGCGATGCCCGCCTGGAGGCGCGCAGGCCCGCCCGGGTCCTCCTCGTCGTCGAAGGCAGGGCCGTCGTCGTGAAGGGATGGCCGCTCGTCGGAGCCTGGATCGTCGTCGAACGGGAAACGAGGGTGGACCTGCGCGCGCCGGTCCGCCGGGGAGCGCCCGTCGAGGAGGTGCGCGAACCGGCCAGCGCTCTGCGCCGGCGCGCGATCGCCGGCGACCGCCCGGAACACGACCGGCGCCGCCGGGAGCAGCACGACGGCGGCGGAGGCGAGGAGCGCGAGCCCGGTCAGCCGATCGAGCTGGCGCGCGCGCGGCGGGGCCGGCGCGGCGCCCGGCGGCTCCGCCCGGGCAGCGAGGCGCGTGCCGGCGTGCTCGGCGCGCACGTCGCGGGGGCCAGGCGAGGCGCCCTGTCCGGCGGGGGGGTGGTCCATCAGCGCAGAGGATACGCGCTGTGGCGAGCGCGGTCGACTGCGCGGCGGCGCTCGGCGGCGCGCGGCGAGCGCGTCAGCGGAGCTCGCGCGGCAGCGGGGCGGCGGCGGGATCGCCGGAGACGGCGCGCTCCGCGGGGACGCCGATCGTGGCGCCGTGGTCCGCGCAGCAGCGGAAGCCCTGCTGGTAGAACATGTGGTTCTCGTCGTGCGAGCGGGTCGAGGGGCGGCAGCGCGTGCGGACAGGGCCCCAGTAGCCGCCCTTCAGGATGGAGGGGCGCTCGCCCTCGCGGACGGAACGGGTCCACTCATCGATGTTGCCGGTCATGTCGTAGACGCCGAAGGGGCTCCGGCAGCGCGGCTGGGCGCCCGCCGCCATGCCCTGCCAGAGCCGGTCCATCTCGGCCATGGCCGCGGGGCCGCCCCGCGGGCGCAGCGCGGTCTCGATGTACGGCCGCCATGCCTGATCGACGACGCACGCTTCAGGCTCGCGGACGTAACCGTAGGGGTAGGGGCGCGCCTCCTCGCCCTCGCAGGCGAACGTCCACTCGGCCTCGTCGCAGAGGCGCTTGCCCTCCTCGGCGCAGAGCTCGCTCGCCTCGTAGAACGAGACGAGGATGAACGGATAGACGCCCTTCTGGTTGGGGTACTCGTAGCGATCCATGCAGAAGTGCATCGGCTTCGTGTCGAGGTCCTTCGACATCGAGAGCCACTTCTCGCGATCGAACTCCGCGCACCGCTCGGGGTAGTCCCTGCTGATCCAGTGCTTGCAGGTGGTCCGCTGCATCTCGTCGATGGAGCGCAGGTCGCCCTGGGCCTTCGGGGCGGGGTCGAGCTTCATGAGGCCGGAGACCTCGACCATGCCCGTCGGGCAGGTGCCGCGGGTGCCCTCGATCTGGTCGGTGGCCTCGCGCGACTCGGCAGGCGACGAGGCGATCTGCCAGTGGCGATCGCGCACGAGGCGCCACTCGAACCGGAGGCGCCGCGGCAGCGAGCCCGTGATGGCGCCCGCGCCGTGCGTCAGCGGCACCGACGGCGCGTCCGCGAGCCGCACCACGAGCAGCGCGAGCGAGGCGATGCCCAGCGCGAAGCCGACGGCGACGGCGGCGCGAAGCGCCCTCGCGCGGGGGGGCGCGGGCTTCCGCGTCGAAGGGGCGAGTCGATGCATGATCCCTCGCAGTAAACTCTACTGCGAGGCAGACTCGAAGGCAGACAACTTTTCGCGGAGCCGCGCGAGGTCGGCTTCGAAGCGCCGCTCGCCGGACAGGTCGCGGCTCTCCCGGGGATCGCTCCCGAGATCGAAGAGGAGCAGGCGGTCCTGCTGCTTCCGCTTCTGCTTCTGCTTCCGCTCGATCACGAGGAGCTTGAGCTGCCCGTCGATGACCGCGGCGCGGCGGGCGGTGCGCGCGAACACCGGCCCTCGGGGCGCGCGGTCGCCCTGGCCATGGCCGGCGGCGATCGCGGCCAGGGAGGCGCCTTCGACGGCCGTGGCCTCCGCGCCGCCGACGTCGAGGACGGTGGGCGCGATGTCGACCGTGCTCACCGGATGCGGGTAGCGGCCCGGCGCGGCGCCGGGGAGGGCGATGACGAGGGGGACGCGGATCGCCTCCTCGTAGAGCTCGACGCCGTGCCCCACGGGGCCGTGCTCGCCGAGCCCCTCGCCCTGCGAGCCGTGGACGATGATCGCCGTGCGGCCGGCGCGGGGGCCCCTCGCCACGGCGTCGAGCAGGGCGCCGAGCTGCCGGTCGACATAGGCGATCTCGCCGTCGTAGGCGGCGGTCCTGCCGGAGCCGAAGCGGATGCCGGGGTGGGCGAGGTAGCGCTCGTGGGCGTCGAAGAGGTGGAGCCAGAGGAAGATCGGCTGGGTGCGCTGGGCATACCCCTCAAGGAGGGCGATGGCCTTCTCGACCGCGAGATGGCCTGTCGCCTCGCGCTCCGGGTGGGCGTCGCCGTAGACGGTCTCGAAGCGGTCAAAGCCTTGATCGAAGCCGCGCTCCTGGCTGATCCACGTGAACGAGCTGACCGCGGCGGTGAGGTAGCCGGCGCGCTTCATGCGCTCCGCGAGGGTGTCGTTCTCGGGCAGCAGCGTGGGCCACTCGCGGCGGTCGCGCGCCGCTCGGTTGAGGCGGCGGCCGGTGACGAGCGGCGAGATGGCCCGCTGCGTCTCGCTCGAGGCGGCGTAGGCGCGCTCGAACAGCACGCCGCGGGCCGCGAGCTCGGCGAGCCGCGGGCTGGTGTCGCGGCCGTAGCCGTAGGCCGACGTGTGGTCGGCGCGGACCGTGTCGAGCGTGACGAGGAGGACGTCGGGGCGCGTCGGCGCGGCGGCGGGCGCGGGGGATGCGGGCGTGGTCCCGGCGGGGGAGATGGTCTTGGTCAGGACGGCCGGGATGACCGCGCCGCCCTCGTCGCGCGCGGCGGGCGTGGAGGCGGCGCGCACGTGCGCGGCCGCCGTGGCGCCGGCAGGAGCGGCCGGCGGGGCGCCGGAAGCGGCGGCAGGCGGGGCGCCGGCGGCCGCGGTCGTCTGCGCGCCGGCAGGCGAGCCCGCGACGGCCCTGGCGGGCAGGGGGGCGGCGCCCTCGTGGGCCCCGTCGCTGCAGTCCTGATCGATGCCGTCGCCCGGGGTCTCCGGTGCGCCGTGATACCGGGTGGGATCGCCCTCGTCGCAGTCGAGGCCGCCGAAGTGCGAGCCCATCCCGTCGCCGTCGCGGTCGGTCCACTGCTCGAGCGCGCTGAAGAGGGTGGCCGCGAGCCCGCCGCCGGCGCGCACGGCCTGGCCGAGCGGGGGGAACGACTCGATCCGGGCGGTCGCGGTCATGAGGACCAGGGCGGCGAGCGGGACGCCCGCGACGCCGGCGACGCGGCCGACGGCCGCGCTGAGGTCGACGCTCGAGACGAGCGCGGTCGCCACGAGCGCGATGGCGCCGTCGACGATGGCGGCGCGCACGGCGGCTCCGGGGTCGCCGGTCGTGCTGGCCGCGTGGGCGGCGAGCGGAGCGAAGGCGGCGACGAGGGGCACGACCCCGATGGCCGTGCCGGCGGCGGCGAGGAGCCACGGCTTCACGCCGCGGGCGGCGAGGCGATCGCCGAGCGCGACGAGGCGCTGGGTGACGAGCGCCGCCGCCACGACGCCGGCGAGGCCGAGGACGCCGAAGGTCGCGCCGGCGAGGCCCCGGTGGTGGGTCGCCGCCTTGAGGAGGGCGGCGAGCGCGGCGAGCACCGGGAAGGCGACGCCGATCCAGAGCGCGACGCGGAGGACGGCGAGCCGCTCGCCGCCGGCGCCGACGATGCCGCGGAAGCCGCGGCCCGCCGCGCGCGAGAGGATGAGCGCGAGCGTGACGAGCGGGAGCAGGACGGCGGTCCCGACGAGGAGCCCGTCGAGGAAGGACGCGCCGGCGCGGGCGGTGCGGAGCGCGGTCGGCACGGCGGAGAGCGAGGCGACGCCGAGGCCGAGCACGCAGGCCTCGCCGAGGCGGGTCGTCCAGGCGCTGCGGCGCGGCGGCGGAGGGGCCGGCCGCCCCGGCGGGGGGACGGACCGCCCCGGCGGCGCGCTCTGCCGGGCGGGCGGGCCGCTCGGCGATCGCGGCGGGACGCTGTCATGAGAGCCGGCGGCGCTCGGCGGCGGGGGACCTGGTTCGGCAGTGATCATGGGCACACAGGGGGAGGGCCGCGGGGGGCGCCTCGCGAGGGCCTGTCGCGCCTGGCCGCGAGGACGTGCGCCCTGGAGAACGGGGCCTACCATCGGTGTACCGGGCCGCAAAGTATCCTGCGGGAGCGGACGAGCTCGGGGCGCCGGCGGCCGGCAACCCGGAAGCGACGCGCTCGGCGCCGAGGCTGCGGCACGCGAAGCCGGCAAGATGGCTGCACGGGTGCGCCGGGGGCCCGCGCGGCGCCTGGCACGTGCCCGCTGGCGGGCTCCGCGCGGGTACGGCACGATGGCGGAGCCGTGTCGCTCCCCGCGCTGCGGCCCGACTGGGTTTGCGAGGTGCTGAGCGTCTCGAACACGCGCAACACGCGCAACGATCTTGTGAAGAAGATGCGCACCTATCACCGGTGCAAGGTGCCGCATTGCTGGATCGTGGATCCAATGAACGAGGTGCTCACCGTGCATCGCTGGATGGATGACGGGTATCTGAACGTGCTCACGGCAGAGCGGGGCGAGCGCGTCAGGGCAGAGCCGTTCGACGCGATCACGTGGTCCGTCGGGGCGCTCTTCGGGGACGATCCGGACGAGGACGAGCAGTAGAGCGGCGTCTCGACGCCTGGTCCGGACGGCGCAGCGGCGGACACCGTCGGAGATGTGCGCCGGCGCCGCCGCGACCCCGGTTCTCCTTGCCCAGGCCCCCCCGACGACTTGTATCGTCGCAAAGACGCTGCCCTTGCTTCATCGGCCGCCCTGTCCTTCCTCCCCTCCAAGGAGCTCTTCATGACGCTGCTGCGACGCCGTGCTTCCGTCTCCGCGCTGATCTTGCTCGCCTTGTCCGCCTGCGGAGACGACGATGGGGTGAGCGAGACCGGGCTGTCGTGCGGTCCAGGCACGAAGGCCGCCGACGGCGTGTGTGTGCCTTCGGCGACGAGCCCCGGTGTCGTCTGCGGCGAGGGCACCGAGGACGTCGACGGCGCGTGCGTGCCTTCGGCGACGAGCCCCGGTGTCGTCTGCGGCGAGGGCACCGAGGACGTCGACGGGGAATGCGTCCCGACCGCGCTCCAGCCCGGGCATTTCCTGAGCCCGCTGGTGCAGCTCCAGAGCTTGCACGAAGTCGGGAGCCACACGGATGAGGTCCGCGTCCGCGACGATGACTTGCTCCTCAATTGCAGCTACACATTCAACGTCATCGATGCGGAGGACCCCGCCGGCATGGAGGTGCTCGCGGGGGGGCTCAAGCACACCATCCCCGGCGATACCCGCACGCCCGGCTGCAAGCACCTCGCGTGGGACGACGATCTCGTCTTCACCACGCACCTCGGCAACATCCGGAACCCGGCCTTCCTCAGCGGCTGGGACATCAGCGATCCCGAGGCTCCGGTGCAGCTGCCCGTCCTGCAGGAGGAGGGGATCAGCTACGAGGGGGTCGACGTCGCGAACCACAACATCTTCGTGGGGCTGCACGGAGATGGCCTCGGCGTCTACCGCTACGACGGCGAGGTCGGGTTCACGCGGGTCGGCAGCCTGGGTGGATTCACCAATGCGTGGGGGGTCGCGGCGCGCGACAACCATGTCTTCGTCGCCGACGGCGTGGACGGGCTCGTCACGGTCGACGCGACGGACCCGACGGCGCCGGTGGAGCTCGGGCGCGTGGCGACCGGCGGCCAGGCGAAGGGCGTCGTCGTGGACGGCGACTTCGCTTATGTGGCAGCGGGCTCTGCGGGCGTCGCCGTCGTCGACATCTCCGACCTCACGCGCCCGGTCGTGGTCGGTCGCGCCGAGATGCCCGGGACCCCGCTCCGCCTGGCCTACTCCGAGCGCCGCCTCTTCGTCGCCGCGTGGAACGACGTGCGCGTGTACGACGTGTCCACGCCCGCCGCCCCGACCTTCATCGCGGCCGTGCGCATCCCGAGGGCGTTCGAGTACGACGATCCGGATCGCGAGCTCCCCACGATGCGCACCTTCGGCGTCGCCGCCCGGGGTCAGGACGTGTTCATCGGGACCTGGGAGAACCCGTATTCCTACCGACTCGAGCCGGACCGCCTCGCCCCCAACATCCGTCTCCCGGAATCCGCTGCGCGGATCGATTTCGGCCCGGTCGCGGCCGGGGACACGAAGACGCTCCCGCTCGAGGTCACGAACCAGGGGACGGCGCCGCTCACCCTGGTGGACAGCTGGGTCAGCGGCTCCGCGTTCAGCGTCGAGCCGCGCCAGGCCCGGATCGCGCCCGGCGAGACGATCGAGCTCAACATGACGTACCTCGCCTCGGCGACGGACCAGGAGATCGGCTATCTCCACATCGCCTCGGACGACCCCGCAGCCCCGGTGCGGAAGAGCTATCTCGTCGGCAACGCGCCCGGCGTGAGCGTCGGGGCGCCCCTGCCCGCGACCACGGGCACGATGCTGGACGGCACGACATGGACCTCGGAGGAGTCGGCAGGGGGCGTGCTTCTGCTCACCTACTTTGCCACCTTCTGTCCGGTCTGCGCCAACCACCTGCCGGACACCGAGGAGCGGTTCTGGCTGAAGTACAAGGACCAAGGCCTGCAGATCGTCGCCCTCAACCCGAGGGAGCCGGTCGATCAGATCGGCCAGGTGCAGGCGTATTGCGACAACATCAAGGTCAGCTTCCCGGTCGGGCTCGAGGAGACCGCGAGCACCTACGCCGCCGTGACGTCCAATTTCCCCGGCCCCAACCCGTTCCCGGTCGACGTGATCGTCGGCAAGGACGGCATCGTCCGGTACGCCAGCCACGAGTACGACCCCGACGCCATGACGGCGGTCATCGAGCAGGCGCTGGCCGAATGATGAAGCGCGCCCTGCTCCTGATGGTCGCGCTGATTGCGTCCGGTTGCGACGGAGGCGGCGGCGCAGCGACCAGCGGCGGTGGTGACGCCGGCGGCGGCGCAGCGACCGGAGGCGGCGGCGCAGCGACCAGCGGCGGTGGCGACGCTGGCGGCGGCGCAGCGACCGGAGGCGGCGGCGCAGCGACGGGCGGCTCCGGCGCAGGCGGCGCGCCGGCGGGTCCGGGCGTGACCGGCGTGCTCGCGGACGAGGCGGGACAGCCCATCGGCGGAGCCACCGTGCTGTTTTGCAATACCGCGGTCTGCTACTCGGACCGATCGAGGGCGGATGGCCGCTTCACCTTTCGCAGCGACGCGGAGCCGCCGGTCGACTTCGTGGTGAAGTCGATGGAGGACGCGGGGACGACGCCGCGCCGGGGAACGACCATGTTCCCGCTGCGCTTCACGGACGCGGTCACCGTCGACGCGGGATCGCTCTTCGTGCCGCACCTGCCCGCGGGCGCCGTCCTCGGGCCGAACAGCGACGATCCGCAGGTGCTCGAGGTCGGCGATGGCCTCCAGCTCACCGTGAACCGCGCTGCGCTCGCGACGCCGCTCGGCGAGGCCCTCCACGACATCGCGGCCCGGAAGATCCCGCCGGAGCGCGTGCCACCGCTCCCCGATCTCGGCGGGGAGGAGATCGTGGCGGTCTACGCGCTTTACCCGTTCGCGACGATCAGCGACTCGCCCGTCGGGGTCCAGGCCCCCTCGGACCTGGCGCCAGGGACGCCCGTGAGGTTCCGGACCCTGAGCGAGTACGACGGCAAGCTCTCGGCGCCGGTTGCCGGTGAGGCAGACGGCTCGGTCATCAGGACGTCGCCCGGCTCCGGGATCGACGAGCTGACCTGGCTCGTGATCTCCAGGTAATGCGTGTGCGCTCTCCCGGGCTTCTCCTCGAGCCAGCCACCCAACGATCTCTTTTATGCGATCTTCCGCGCCTTCTATCCCGTCGGCCACATGACCGATGTGCCGATGTGATGGGGCGGCTCGAGGCGCGCGCGGAACCCGCTTGACGCTCGTCGCGCCCGCAAGCTATGTTCCCCGCATGTCCCGCGCGCTCCCCGCGTCCTGCGCTCGCCGCTGTTCCGAGGCCTTCGTCCTCGGCGGCGCGTCGTGCTCGGCCGTCGAGGTGGGTTCGTGCGTGGCAGGGCTGCGCTGGTGGCGCTGGTGCTCTACCAAGGCGGGCCCTTACCACGGGTAACGCGCCTCCCTGCGGGGAGGACGACCTGAAGGAAAGAAGAAAGAGGGCCCGCCGGAACAACGGTGGGCCTTTTCGTTTTTGTCCGCTATGCAGTGCGCCGCGGCCCGACGCCCGAGTCCCGAGGATCCGTGTCTGCCAGAACAGCCGTGAACATGAGGAGAGAACCATGATGCATGCAGTCATCGATGCGCTCTGCGCCGGCGTCGACCTCTCCGCGGAGCAGACCGAGGCGCTGTTCCGCGACCTGATCGCCGGGGCGCTGACGGAGATCGAGCTCTCCGCGCTGTTCGTGGCGCTCAAGGCGAAGGGCGAGACCCCCGCCGAGATCGCGGGCGCGGCGCGCGCGCTCCGGGGGATGTCGGTGCCGTTCGCGCGGCCGGCGTATGCCTATGCCGACTGCTGCGGCACCGGCGGAGACGGGCAGTCCACCGTGAACGTGTCGACGGCCGTCGCCTTCGTCGCGGCCGAAGCGGGCCTGCCGGTCGCCAAGCACGGCAACCGCTCGGTCTCCTCCCAGTGCGGCTCCGCCGACGCGCTCGAGGCGCTCGGCGCCCGGCTCGACCCGCCGGCCGAGGTCTCGCGCCGCGCCCTCGATGAGGTCGGCTTCTGCTTCCTCTTCGCGCCGCAGTACCACGCCGGGCTCCGCCACGCGATGCCCGTGCGCCGCGCCCTCAAGGTGCGCACGATCATGAACCTGCTCGGCCCCCTCGTGAACCCGAGCGCGCCGCCGATCCAGGTGATGGGCATCTACGATCCGGCGCTCGTCACCGACGCCGCGCGCACGCTCGGCATGCTCGGGTGCCAGGCCGCGCTCGTCGTCCACGGCGGCGGGCTCGACGAGGTCGCCCTGCACGCCCCGACGCGCGCGGCCCGGCTCCGCGACGGGGTCGTCGAGGAGCTCACGATCGACCCGGCCGACGCGGGGGTCGCGCCGGCGCCGATCGAGGCGCTCCGGGGCGCCGGCCCGGCGGCGAACGCGGCGTGGCTCCGCGACCTGCTCGCCGGGCGCGGCGCGCCCGCGCACCGCGATGCCGTCGCGATCAACGCCGGCGCGCTGCTCTGGATCGCCGGGCGCGCCGAGGGGCTGCGGGAGGGGACGGCCCTGGCGCTCGACGCGCTGGGCTCCGGGCGCGCGGCGGAGCGGCTCACGCGCTTCGTGGCGCTGAGCCGGGACGGGGCCCAGGAAGCGCGGAAGGAGGCGAAACATGGCTGAGCAGGGCAATGTGCTCGCGCGCATCGTGGAGCGGAAGCGGGCGGACGTGGCGGAGCGCGAGCGGCGGACCCCGCTCGCCAGCCTCCGGGCGAGCGCGCCGCCCACCTCGCGCAGCCTCCGGCGCGCGCTCTCCGCGCCGGGCGCGCGGTTCGTCCTGGAGTGCAAGAAGGCCTCTCCGTCCGAGGGCCTCATCCGGCCGGATTTCGACCCGCACGCCGTCGCCGCCGCGTACTACGGCGTCGCCGACGCGGTGAGCGTGCTGACCGACGAGCCCTTCTTCCAGGGCAGCTTCGAGATCCTCCAGGCCGTGCGCGCGGTCGTGGACGTCCCGATCCTCTGCAAGGACTTCGTCGTGGCGCCCTACCAGGTGATCGAGGCGCGGGCGAACGGCGCGGACGCGATCCTGCTCATGCTGTCGGTGCTGGACGACGCGACCGCGCTCCTGTGCCTGGGCGCCGCCGAGGCGCTCGGCATGGACTGCCTCGTCGAGGTCCACGACGAGGCGGAGCTCGAGCGCGCGCTCGCGCTGCCCGCGCCCGTGATCGGCATCAACAACCGCGATCTCAAGACGCTCAAGGTCGATCTCGCCGTCTCCGAGCGGCTCGCCCCGCGCGTGCCGCGCGATCGCATCGTCATCGCGGAGTCGGGCGTCGAGTCGCGCGCCCACGTGGAGCGGCTCGCGCCCTCGGTGGACGGGTTCCTCGTCGGCACGTCGCTCATGCGCAGCCCCGACATCGCGGACGCCGCGCGCGCGCTGGTGACCGGCAGGGTCAAGATCTGCGGCCTGACCCGGCCCGGGGACGCGCGCGAGGCGGAGCGGCTCGGGGCCCGCTTCGGCGGCCTCGTCTTCGCCGAGACCTCGCCGCGGCGGGTGACGCGCGAGCAGGCCGAGATCGTGGTCGCCACGGCCGCGGGGCTGCCCTTCGTCGGCGTTTTCCTCAATCAATCCATGGACTTCGTCGCGGATACGGCGCGGGCGATCGGGCTGCGCGCCGTGCAGCTCCACGGCGACGAGGACGCCGCGTTCGTCGAGGCGCTGCGGCGCGCGCTCCCCGAGGGGTGCGAGGTCTGGAAGGCGGTCCCGATGGCGCCGTCCGGGGAGGCGGCCAGCGCCGCGGGCGCGGGCGGCGAGGCGGGCGACGGCGGCGCGGGCGCGGAGGTCGAGCGCAGCGCCGATCGGCTGGTCTTCGACACGCGCACGGCGGAGGCGCGGGGAGGCACGGGGCGGACGTTCGCCTGGAGCGCGATCGACGGCCACCCGGCGCGCGCCCGGAGCCTGCTCGCGGGCGGGCTGAACCCGGACAACATCGCCGCGGCGCGCCGGGTCGGGACGTGGGGGCTCGACGTGGCGTCGGGCGTCGAGCGCGCGCCCGGCGAGAAGTGCGCCGACCTGCTCGTGCGCCTGTTCGACGGCGCGCGCGGCCCGTCGCGCCACGACCGTGATCCCGCGGCCCCGTCGGACCGCGCCTCTCCCTGACGGCAGCTCTCACGACCCACAACGCACAACCGACGATCGAGGCAATCACCATGCAGCAAAGCGGCCGCTTCGGCGCCTTTGGCGGCGCCTATGTCCCGGAGATCCTCGTGCCCGCGCTCGAGCAGCTCGAGCGCGCGTACCTGGAGGCGCGCGGCGATCCGTCGTTCGCGGCGGAGTTCGACGCCTTGCTGACGACCTACGCGGGGCGACCGACGCCGCTCACCCTGTGCCGCAACCTGACCGGCGACCCGCGCGTGAAGCTGTACCTCAAGCGCGAGGACCTGCTCCACGGCGGCGCGCACAAGACGAACCAGGCGCTCGGCCAGGGGCTGCTCGCGCGGCGCATGGGCAAGCGGCGGCTCATCGCCGAGACCGGGGCCGGCCAGCACGGCGTCGCGACCGCCATGATCGGGGCCCTGCTCGGCATGCCCACGCGCATCTACATGGGCGCGAAGGACGTCGAGCGGCAGCGGCTCAACGTCTTCCGGATGCGCCTCATGGGGGCCGAGGTGGTGCCCGTGACCTCGGGTTCGCAGACGCTGAAGGACGCGCTCAACGAGGCGCTGCGCTACTGGACCGAGAGCTACGAGGACACGCATTACCTGATCGGGACGGTCGCCGGGCCCCACCCGTTTCCCACGATCGTGCGCGATTTCCAGTGGGTGATCGGCCGCGAGGCGCGCGCCCAGATCCTGGAGGCCGAGGGGCGCCTGCCCGACGCGGTGGTCGCGTGCGTGGGCGGCGGCAGCAACGCCATGGGGATCTTCTCCGAGTTCATCCCGGACAAGGGCGTGGCGCTCGTCGGCGTGGAGCCCGCCGGCCACGGCCTGTCGACCGACAAGCACGGGGCGACGCTCCTCAAGGGCCGCCCGGGGGTGCTGCACGGGTCGGAGACCTACATCCTCCAGGACGAGCACGGACAGGTCGCCGAGACGCACTCGGTCTCGGCGGGGCTCGACTACCCCGGCGTCGGGCCGGAGCACGCGCACCTCATGACGTCGGGCCGGGCGACGTACGTCGCGGCGACGGACGACGAGGCGCTCGACGCGTTCCAGCGGCTCTCGCGCAGCGAGGGCATCATCCCGGCGTTCGAGTCGGCGCACGCGATCGCGCACGCGCTGAAGATGGTGGCGGAGGCGGCGCAGGCAGGGCGCGAGACGGTGCTCGTCGTGAACCTGTCGGGCCGCGGAGACAAGGACATGGAGCAGGCGCAGAGGCTGCTCGATCCCGGGAGGTCGACATGAGTCGGGAGACGGTGACGACGCGCTACGATCGCGCATTCGAGCGGCTGCGGCAGCGCGGCGAGGGGGCGTTCATCCCCTTCCTGATGCTGGGGGATCCGGACCTCGCCACGAGCGCGCGGCTGCTGCGCGCGGCGGTGGAGGGCGGCGCGGACGCGATCGAGGTCGGGATCCCGTTCTCGGATCCGATCGCGGACGGCCCGACGATCCAGGCCGCCGCCGTGCGGGCGCTCGAGGCCGGCGTGAGGCCGGGCGACTGCATCGAGCTCCTGGCGCGGTTCCGGGCGGAGGCGCCGGAGGTGCCGATCGGCATCCTGACGTACGCGAACCTCGTGAAGCACCGCGATCTGGCGGGCTTCTACGCGTCGGCGGCCGCGGCCGGGGTCGACAGCGTGCTCGTCGCCGACGTGCCGGTGAGGGAGTCGGATCCGTACGTGGCGGCGGCGCGCGCCGCGGGGGTGGCGCCGGTGCTGATCGCGCCGCTGAACGCCTCGGAGGCCACGCTGCAGCGGCTCGCGGAGCGGTGCAGCGCGTACACGTACTGCGTGACGCGCAAGGGCGTGACGGGGGCGGACGAGCAGCTGCGCCTGGGCCACGGGGCGCTCTTCGAGACGCTGCGCCGGTTCGGCGCGCCGCCCGCGATCCTGGGGTTCGGCATCTCGAAGCCCGAGCACGTGCGCGACGCCCTCGCCGCCGGGGCGTTCGGCGTGGTCAGCGGGTCCGCGGTCGTGCAGCGGGCGGCGGCGAACCTCGGCGATCCCGAGGCGGCCGCGCGCGCCGTCGCGAGCTTCGTGCGCGAGATGAAGGCGGCGACGGCGCGCTGAGCGCGCCCGCCGGATGGCGTTCCACCCGCGGAGCCGGTCAGGTTCACGGCGGAGCGCCGTCGCTACCGCGCCAGGAGTGGTTCGCCTTTCGGGCGGCGAGCCGAGCTCACCGGCACGTGACGCCGCACATCGTCCCCGAGAGCGCGACGCAGCTCTCGTCCCACCCGAGCGTGCAGCAGAAGCTGTCTCCGTCCTCTCCGCACACGGTCTCGACGCAGCTGTTGCAGGTCGCGTCGAGGGGCGCGCCTTCCTCGCAGAGGTCGTGGGCGCACCCGCAGGCCCGCCCGCAGGCGGCGGTGAGGCCAGCGACGCAGTGGGTGTCCCACGAGCTCATGCAGCACGCCGGGTCCTCCGCGCACAGCGCGGTCACGCACGGGTCGCAGCCCATGAGGAGGGGCGCTCCTTCCTCGCAGAGGTCGTGGCTGCACTCGGCCGGCGGGCACACGCCGCAGTCGGTGGCGCACGCCTGGCAGTTCTCCCTGTCGGGCTCGCATGTGCCGTCACCGCAGACCGGCGGGCACACGCCGCAGTCGGCGGCGCACGAATCGCACGTCTCGCCGGCGTCACACGTCAGATCGCCGCACGCCGACGCCCCGCCCTCTCCACCGCCGCCGGCGGCGTCGCCGCCGCCCGTCGAAGCGCTGCTCGTCGAGGCGCTGCTCACCGAGTCGCCGCCGCCGCCGCCGCCCGCCGAGGCGCTGCTCGTCGAGGCGCTGCTCGTCGAGGCGCTGCTCGTCGAGGCGCCTTGCCCGCCCGCTCCGCCGCCGCCCGTGGCCTCGCCGCCACCCGCTGCTCCGCCGCCCGCCGAGGCGCTGCTCGTCGAGCCGCCTTGCCCGCCCGCTCCGCCGCCGCCCGTGGCATCGCCGCCGCCCGCCGAGGCGCTGCTCGTCGAGCCGCCCTGCCCGCCCGCTCCGCCGCCGCCCGTGGCATCGCCGCCGCCCGCCGAGGCGCTGCTCGTCGAGGCGCCTTGCCCGCCCGCTCCGCCGCTGCCCGCCGATCCGCCGGCCCCACCATGCCCACCATGCCCACCGTGCCCGCCGGCGCCGGACGTGCTCGCCGCGCTGCTCGGCGCGGCGCTCTCGTCGTCGCCGCAGCCGGCGATCGTGAGGGTCGATGTCAGGGCGAGCAAAGCACACATGCGGAGTGAACGGTTCATCAGGGGAGCCTCGTTATCATCATGCGTTGGGAGCGGCCTCGCGCGCGTCGCGCGCGAGGCCGCCTGTCAAAAGAGCCCCACGGAGAAGTGGAGTGCACCGTCGATCTCATCCAGCTCGTCGCGCGGATCCAGGTTGAAGCCGTAGTCGAAGGCGAGGGGGCCGATGGGCGTGTTCACCCGCAGGCCGGCGCCGAGCCCGTAGCGCAAGAGCCGCGGATCGAGGTTGACGTTCTTCGCCTTGATCCAGAGGTTGCCCGCGTCGAGGAAGAGCCCGAGCTGGAGCAGATCCGTCAGCGGAATGCGCAGCTCGGCGCGGGGGTTCACCATCACCGTCCCGCCGCGCGGGATATCGTCGGTCGATACCTCGGCGTCCCCGCCCAGCGCCTTTCTCGCCTCCTCGAGCCCGTCCTCAGGATACAGCGACTCGGCCAGATGGGAACGGAGCGAGTCGACGCCGCCGAGGAAGAAGAGGCGATCCGGGTACGTCCCGCTCTCGGCCACGAGCGGCTGAATGTACCCTCCGGACAGGCTCAGGGCGAGGGTGAGCCGCGACCGCGGCGCGAGGGGGATATAGCCCGACACGCGGCCCGTGAATCGCAGGAAGTGGCTCTCGGGGAAGCTCGATTGGGCCCGGACCGACGCGAAGGCGTCGAAGGCGTCGACGTGCTCGACGCCGCCGGAGAGGAGGAAGCCCCGGGTCGCGGCGAAGGGGGTGTCCCGCGTGTCCCAGGACGCGTCGATCCGCTGCGCCAGGGCGATCGTCTCGCCCTCGGGCATGCGCAGCTGGTCGAGGATATCCCGCTTGTCGGCGCCGACGGCGCCCGGGAAGAATCCGACTTTGTTCAGCTCGGTCGACAGGGCGAGCTGCGTCGTCACGGCGCGCCGCGGGCGGTAGGTGATCGCGGGGATGATCGCCGTCTTCGTGACGCCGAAATCCAGCTGGTTGTCGCGCACGTTGATGCCCGCGAGCGACATGCCGACGAGCGGGCCGAGGCCGATGTCCGGGAGCGTGACCGAGACCGCGATGCGGCGCTCCAGCTGGTCGTCGATCTGGAGATCCTCGTAGTGGCGGCTCGCCGCCTTGTCGACGATCATGAACTCGAACAGGTAGCTGAGATGGACGCCCATCGTGAGGCCGATGGCGAGGCCGCCGATGTTGCGGTGTCCGTACTCGAAGGCGACGCGCGCGCCCTCGCCGGTCGAGAACCCGATCTGCGGGTTGAGGTACTGCGGCAGCTGCTCGACCACGTGGATGACGACCCGCTTGTTCTTCTGCGGGACGTCGGGATCCTCGAGCGATATCGACACGCTGGAGAAGGGGCCGAGCGCGGCGATGCGCTCCTCGCTCAGGCGGGCCTGCGACTGGCGGAACGGCGCGCCCTCGCGGAGCAGCACGCGGCGGAGGATCAGCTGCTCGTCGGTCCGGACGGCGCCCTTGACGACGATGCCGGTGACGAACACCCGATCTCGCTCCGAGACGATGAACCGCGCGCGGGCGCGCGTGCGGTCGGGCGAGGGCTCGATGGCCGTGCGGACCTCGGCGAACGCGTAGCCCAGGTCGCGGTAAGCATCCATGATGCGCAGCCGCGCGGCGTCGAGCGCGAGCGTCGAGAGGGGCTGTCCGACCTTCAGATCGACGAGGTCGCTGAGCCAGCGCTCGCTGAACGGCCGCGTCTCGGCGCAGAAGGCGCGGTCGCGCTCGCTCAGGCCGGCCTGGCCGCAGAAGCCCTTGTTCCCCTCGAAGGCGAGATCGTAGAGCTGGGTCTGCGGGCCGGGATGGACCGGAATGCGGAGCGTCACCTCGGGGGAGCACGCGATGCGCCGGGCGGCGTCGGGGCGGCACGTGAGGGCGGCGGGGACGGGCGGCTCGGGGAGGGGCAGCCCTTGCGCGTCGGTGAGGCACTGGGCCGTGACGCGCTCGGCGACCGGCTCGGGGATGCAGGCGCCCGGCGGGGAGCGGCGCGAGCAGGTGGCGCGGAGCACGGAGACCGGGCCGACGACGGCGTTCAGGTAGCCCTTGCTGAAGTAGAGATCGCGAAGGTGCTTGAGGGCGCGCTCGTAGGTCTCCTGCGCGTACGTCATCGAGGGGATGAGCTCGACCGGCCTGGCCCGGCCGCCGGCGCCGCGGGTCGGGCCGAAGAGGTCCGAGATGCCTCGCGGGTCGGGCATCGAGAAGGCGTCGGCGCCGGGCAGGTCCTCCTCGAGGAAGCTCTCGATCTCGCGGCCGAGGTCGTCCGGGCCGAGGTCGCCCGTGAGGCAGGGGAAGACGCGCTTCGTGACCCTCACCTGCTCGTGCTCGCGGACGGTGAACGTCAGGTAACGGACCGCATCGTCGGGCTTGCCGCCGAGCGACG
The DNA here is from genome assembly GCF_052075895.1 of Sorangium sp. KYC3313. Lineage (NCBI taxonomy): Bacteria > Pseudomonadati > Myxococcota > Polyangiales > Polyangiaceae > Sorangium > Sorangium sp. KYC3313. The sequence continues at coordinate 11,229,917 of NZ_CP197255.1, read as the reverse complement.
GGGTGACCTCGGCGTCGAGGAAGCCGCGCTCGACGTAGAACGCGCGGAGCCGATCGGTGAGATCGTTCGTCTTCGTCTCGGTCGTCTCGCCGAGATCGAGCGCGGCCTCGAGGGCGTCGTCGTCGAAGGCGCGGTTGCCGTCGAAGGCGGGGACGATGCGCGCGCCGGGCTCGAGGTAGACGTAGAGGTAGTTGTGCGGGCCGACCGCGAGCACGCGGTGGGAGACCTCGGCGTCGTGAAAGCCGCTCCGGCGGAGCAGCTCGGCCATCTCGCGGTCGGCCTCGGCGAGGGCGGGCTCGTCGACGCGGGCGCCGACGCCGAGGCCGTAGCTCTGCTTGAGCGAGCCGAGCTCCCGGTCCGCGCGCGGCGCCACGACGAAGACGCGCTCGGAGACCACGCGTGGCGCGCCGGCCTCGATGTCGAGGGCGAGGACGACCTGGGAGGGCTCGTCGGTGTCGACGGCGCGGATCGTGACGGCGGCCGCGGGGTAGCCGTGAAGCGCGTAGAACGCGCGGATGCGGGGGCTGATCTCGGCCAGCGTGGCCGTGGTGAGCTCGCCGCCCTCGGCGACGCCGGCGGCCTCGAGGGTGTCCTGCCGGTCGAGCGCGCCGCCGGTGATCTGGACGGTGGCGATGCTCCTGCGGGGGACGACGACGATCCGGAGCGCGGCGCCGTCCGGCACGGCGTACGCCTCGGCCGACGCGCGGGCGAAGTTGCCGGAGGCGAGCAGCTCGCGCATGGCGCGGCGCGCGGCGTCGGGGCTGAGGGGCTCGCCGAGGTCGACGCTGGTGACCGGCGACACGATCTGCCATCGGTCGCCCTGCGCGGTGACATCGATGCGGACGATCGGCTTGCCGACGAGCTCTCCCAGCGCCAGCGGCTGGCCGAGCGACGGCACGTCGGTGGCCTGGGTGCCGGCCTCGCCCGAAGGCACGGCCCGTGCCGCAGGGTTGACAGCGTCGACCGGGTCGAGGCCGGCCTGACCGGGGTTGAGGTTGGCCTGACCGGGGTTGAGGTTGGCCTGACCGGGGTTGGGGCCGGCCTGACCGGGGTTGGGGCTGGCCTGACCGGGGTTGGGGCTGGCCTGACCGGGGTTGGGGCTGGCCGGAGCCGGACGTGCGGGGGGCGGGGCGGCGTGCGCCGGGACGGCGATCGCGCCGAGCGGCAAAAAGCCGAGCAGAAGGGCAATGAGGGTGGAACGGAAGCGAGCCATCAGGCGCGGAGCGCCGGGGGACGAAGCGGAAATGAACCGGCGCCGGCGTGCACGACGGACGCAGCGTAGCCCGGTTGGGCGCTGGATGGGCAAGAGGCCGCCCGCGAGGCCTCGATGTGCGAGACGTGGGGCTCTCGGCGGGCAGAGCTCGTGCTAGCGTCGCCGCCCGTGCGAGGCACTGGATGAAGGACCTGGCGATGCTCGTCGGCGCCGTGGCGCATGACGCCAAGGTGGTGACGCTGTGGGAGAGCCTGCGCGAGCACTTCCGCGAACATGGAATCCTGATTGATTTCGCGCTGTTCTCTACGTACGAGCGCCAGGTCGAGTCGCTGATCCGCGGGCACATCGACGTCGCCTGGAACAGCGCCGTCGCGCACGTGCGGGTGAAGCGGCAGACCGAGGGCCGGTCCCGCTCGCTCGCGATGCGCGAGGTCGATCGCGACTTCCACAGCAAGCTGCTCGTCCGCCGCGACGCCGCCGTCGGGGCGCTCAGCGATCTGGAGGGCAAGGCGCTCGCTGTCGGGAGCGTCGACTCGGCGCACGCGCGCATCCTGCCGCTCCATTTCCTCCGGCAGGCGGGCGTGGCCGTGGAGAAGATCCAGCTCGTGCCGTTCGAGGTGGACGTCGGCAAGCACGGGGACACCGCGACGAGCGAGGTCCAGGCGCTCGCGGCGCTGCACGAGGGCAAGGCGCAGGCGGCGGCGGTCGGGGACGCGGTGTGGCTCGCCGAGCAGGCGAACGGCCACATCGACCTCCGCCGGGTCGACGTCCTCTGGACCACGCCGGCCTACGATTTCGCGATGTTCGACGCGCTGCCGGCGCTGCCCGAGGCGAAGGCCGAGGCGTTCCAGCGCGCGCTGCTCGGCATGACCTGGAAGAACCCGAAGCACCGGCGCATCTTCGAGCTCATGGGCCACAGGCAGTGGGTCTCCGGCCGCGACGACCGGTACGGCGCCCTCGACGCGGCGCTCGCCGCGGCCACCTGACGGCCGCGGATCGAGCGCCACGCGAGCGTCGTCCGAGCGCCGTCCGCGGCTCGAACGTCACTCGAACTCGAGCCGCCACCTCAGGTCGGCGCCCACGTTGCCGAGCGGCGAGCTCGAGGCGTCGCTCGAGTTGTCGTACGACCCCTGGAGGCTCATCCGGTCGCTGAGCTTCACCTCGACGCCCGCGCGCACCTGGCTGCCCTGCGAGAGCCCCGTCGTCACGTTGGCGCGCACCGCGTCCGTGATGCGCTTGCCGATCGTCACCGTCGGCTCCGGGGCGCCGTTCTTGGACGAGTAGCCGGTGCCGAAGCGGAACTCGTCGATGAGGGGGACCATCGTCTTCACCGCCTTGTCGGCGCCCGTCAGCGACGAGAGCGCCTCGAGGCCCATGGTCTCGCCGAGCGACGACACGACGCCCTGGTTGAGCTCGGCGCGCGTCATGCCGAGCGTCAGCAGCAGGACGATGTCCTCCTGGCTGAGCGGCGGATCGCTCGTCAGGTTGAGCTGGAGGTTGTCGGCGTCGCCCTGGGCGTGCAGCTTGATGCGCCAGAGCCCGCTGGAGTTCGCGCTGCTGGCCGCGGCCGCGGGCTCCGCGCCCGACGTCGCGTCCGCCGCGGCGGCGGTGCTCGTCGACGTGTAGCGGCGGTACTCGCTCTCGGCGCGCACGTCGACCTTGGGCGCGATGCGGAACGGATCGTCGAAGCGGACGTAGCCGTCCCGGACCTCGAACTCGGTGCTGCGCAGCATGAGCTTCGAGTCGGGCAGGATGCGCAGCGTGCCGCGCGCGCCGAAGCGCTGGTTCGTGCCCGACAGCGCGAGCCCGGGCTGCGAGACCTCGAGCCGCATGTCGGCCAGATCGTTCGAGAAGCGGAGCGGGTTCGGCGAGGCGACGGTGACGTCGAACCGGACCACGTCGTCCGCGGGGTCGTAGGTCTGCACCGTCGTCCGCTGGCGCCCCGTGAGATCGCCGAGGTCCATGCTCATCAGGATGGGCCGCGTGTAGCTGAACGACGTGAGCGTGATCTTCCCCTCGACCCGCGGCAGGTTCTTCTCCCCCGACGCGTCGTCCTCGACGCCGGGCCGGAAGCTCGCCGTCAGGTTGGCGTTCGCGGTGAGGTTCACCCCCTCGGCGACCGGCAGCTTCACGCCGGTCGCCACGATGGAGGCCTGCGCCGTGCCGAGGGTCAGGCCGCGCACCGGCATGTGCCCCACCGCGGTCACCGTGCCCGTGCCGACCCGCGCGCTCGCCTTCGTGAGGCGCACCTGGTCGCCGCCGATCGCGATCTCCACGTCGATGTCGTCGAGCGAGACCGGCAGGCCGACCACGTCGAGCTCGCCCTCCTTGAGCGTCGCCGAGCCCGTGTAGCGCAGCCCCTGGAGCGGCCCGGCCACCTGGACCTCGGCCTCCACCGTGCCCCGCGCGCGCCGGATCTGCGGGATGTCGGCGCTGAGCCGCGACAGGTTCGTCGGGCTTACCCGGATCGCCACGTCGAGGTCCGGCGCCGTGAACACCCGCTTGACCTCGCCGGACGCCGTGAACGCGGCGGACAGGCGCGAGGCGGTGTGCGCCTCGAGGTGGAGCTCCGGCACCTTCAGCGTGTTGCCCGCGAGGCGGATCGGGCCGCTCGGGCTCGTGAGGTGGACCCCCTGGCCCTCCCGATCGAGCTTCAGCGCGTCGACCGTGAGCGTGAGCGCCGCCTGCCGGAAATCCGTGAGGGGGAGCCGCTCGATGTCGAGCGACCCGGTCATCGTGCCCTTCGGCGCCGCCGCGAGCGCGGCGCCCGGGATCAGGTTCGCGAGCGTGCCCAGGTCGAGCGCGTCCATGCGCGCGTCCCCGTCCACGATCTTGCGCCGCTGGCGCGTGACGCGGAGCCCCTTCAGCGCGACCTGCCCGCCGAACAGCGAGCCGTTCGCGATGAAGGAGCCGTCGGGGAGGTCGCGCTCGTACTCCGCCGGATCGAACGGCGCGCCCTGGGGGTTGCCGCAGATCGGCGTCCTGCCGATGATCTTCGGCGGCTTGTCGTTCGGCACGATCGTGAGCGCGACCCGCGAGGGCGGCAGGCTCGCGTGCGTGCGGCGGATGCCGACGCGCGAGACGTGCACGTCCGCGAAGCCGGCGAGCCTGCTCACGGTGCCGCCCAGGCTGGCGACGACGGACACCGAGCCGTCGAACTGCGAGGCCGCCGCCCCGAGCCCGTCGATCCGCGAGAGCGGGAGGCCGCTCGCGATGACGCTCCCCTTCAGCGCGCCGCCGTGCGCCACGGAGGCGCTCGCCAGCACGGAGCCCGTGCCCTTGCGCAGCGACGCCGAGCGGACGTCGAGCCGCATGCCGTCGGCGCCGGCGGCCTGGTCGTCCCAGATCATGTCGAGGTCGATCTCGCCCTCGTCGAAGCGCTCGTCGAGCAGCTCGACGCCGGTGAGCCGCATGCCCGCGTTCACGGCGAGGGTGCCGCCGCCGCAGCGGTCCTCGGGGCCGCCGAGCGCGAAGTGGGCGCGGGCCGTCCCGCTCGCGGTCGCCTTGTAGTCGGCGAACCGCGGATCCTTGTCGAGGCGGAGCACCTCGAGCAGGTCGCGCGCGGCGAGGTGCGGCGCCTCGCGCGTGTCGACGGTCGCGTCCACGACGACGATCCCCGCCGAGCTGTCGAGCGGGCGGCCCTTGGGCAGGTTGCCGGCCGGGTCGAAATCGACCTTGATCGACGGGACCCGGACGCGGCTCGCCCCGTGCCGGACCCGCGCGTTCTCGAGCGTCACGGCGAGCGGCTCGAACGCGACCGGCGAGGGCTCGAGGTCGCCGATGGGGAAGCCGCCGAACACGAACTTCTCGACGCCGATCTCGCCGGTGAGCTTCGGGTGCGCGTACGAGCCGTGCATCGCCGCCTTCATCGTGGCGACGCCGGCGAGCTCGAGCGCGGCGAGCGGCGAGACCTCGGCGAGGTCGACGCGCGAGCCCGGGTGGACCTCGACCCCGAGCTGGTCGTTGAAGCCGAGCGAGACGGTGGTCCTGAGGTGCGAGCCCGGCGTGTCGACCGAGAAGCCCGAGAGCACGACGGCGTGCGGCCGCACCTGGAACGAGCCGCGGACCGTGGCCTCCTTGACGCCCATCAGGCGCTTGCGGGCAGGGTCCTTCGTCGGGTGATCGAAGATCTCGAAGCCGTGCGTCTGCACGGCGAGCGGGCCCTCGAGGGAGAGCGGGGACAGCGTGCCGCCGAAGCGATCGAACCTCCCCTCGCGCAGCGTCCACGCGACGTGCGCCTGCGGGTGGACCGCGAGGTCGCGGAGCAGGCCGGGCAGCTCGACGTTGGCGAGGCCGATCGGCCCGGCCTGGAGCGGCACGCCCTTCTCGAACGGCTTGATCTCCGCGCTCGAGATCTTCAGCGTGCCGTCGGCCCAGGCGACGTCGGCGTCGGAGAGCTGCACGGCGTCCGGGGTCGTCGAGACCTTGCCCGCGAGGCGCGTGACGAAGACCCTGCCGTCGAGGCCCGGCCGGTCGAGCAGGAGCGTGCCCTTGACGCGGGGGAGCGAAAGGCCGAGCGGCGCGGACGCCGCGTCGTACTCCGCGTCGACGTCGAGCGAGACCGAGCCGGACGCGGGCGGCAGGGCCAGGAAGCGGTGCACGATCGGCACGGGGAGGCGCGCCCGCACGCGGCCCTCGATCCGGTGGGGCATGCCGTCGCCGAGGCCCACGGCGCGGAGGGCGCCGAGCTCGAGCTCCACCCGGCGCCAGTCGCCGTCCTGGAGCGCGCAGGGCGGCGCGGTGCCGGGATCCGGGTCGAAGTCGGCGGCGCCCTCGAGGATCAGCCGGCGGACGAGCGCGCGGCCCGGCTCGACGCGGACGCGCGTGTCGAAGCGGCAGACGACGTCCTCGTCGACGCTGTCCTCCTCGGCCTCGTGGCCGGGCGCCGGGTGCGTGCGGACGACCGAGACGAGGCCGGAGCGCATCGCGATCTCGAACGCGTCCGACGGCTCGGCGGAGACGTCGACGTCGACCTCGGTGGCCTGGACGCGGACGTTGTCGATCGTCAGGTCGAGCCGCGCGTCGGTGATGGCCACCGAGGAGAGCGGCGCGCGGTCGAGGCCGCCCCCGCCGCCCCCGCCGGTGCTCGGGAGGGTGAGGTTGCGGAGCTCCCCGTCCTTCAGCACCGCGCGGACGCGGGGGCCGATGATCTCGACGTCCCCGGCGTCGATGTGCCCGGCGAGCAGCGAGAACAGGCGCGGGCGGATGGCCACGCGCTCGAGCTCGAGGAACGGCGCGCCGCCGTCCGAGGAGTCGACGACGAGCCGGTTCAGGCCGACCATGAGGGGCCAGGCCTGGACGCGCACCTGGTAGCGGGCCGTGATGCCGAGCTCGCGCTGGAGCAGCGCCGCCGTCTCGCGCGCCGCCCAGGCCCGCACCGTCTCGGTGCGCACGAGGAAGCCGAGCGCGAGCGGGATCGCGCCGATCACCGCGAACACGGCGCACAAAACGCGCACGGCGAGGCGCCCCCAGTCCCTGCGGGCGCTCGGCGGGGAGCCCTTTCTCCTCGTGCCGTGCATCGGGGCGCAGCTTAGCTGATGCGCGGTCGGACGCTTACGTGGGCGGGGGGATCCTGTGACGGGAAAATGCCGGTGCGTGCGCGTCGCACCCGACCGGAAACGTGCTCCAGGGTGGAACGCCGCGGGGGCGCCGTGCGAGGCGCGCCGGGCCGGGTCAGCCCGCGGTGAGCTTGCGGTAGCGGAGCTTGCGGGGCTCGGCCGCGTCGGCGCCGAGGCGGCGCTTCAGGTCGGCCTCGTAGTCGGCGTAGTTGCCCTCGAACCAGACGACCTTGCTGTCGCCCTCGAAGGCGAGGATGTGGGTCGCGATCCGGTCGAGGAACCAGCGGTCGTGGCTGATGACCACGGCGCAGCCGGCGAAGTTGAGCAGCGCCTCCTCGAGCGAGCGGAGCGTGTCGACGTCGAGGTCGTTGGTGGGCTCGTCGAGCAGGAGGACGTTGCCGCCGCGGCGGAGCAGCTTGGCGAGGTGGAGGCGGTTGCGCTCGCCGCCGGAGAGATCGCGGACCTTCTTCTGCTGGTCGCTGCCGGCGAAGTTGAAGCTGGCGACGTACGCGCGCGAGTTGACCTCGCGCTTGCCGACGAGGAGGCGGTCCTCGCCGCCGGAGATCTCCTGCCAGACGTTGTTGTTCGGGTTGAGCGCGTCGCGCGACTGGTCGACGTACGCGAGCTCCACGGTCTCTCCGAGCTTGAGCGCGCCGCCGTCGGGCTGCTCGAGGCCCATGATCATGCGGAAGAGCGTGGTCTTGCCGGCGCCGTTCGGCCCGATGATGCCGACGATGCCGCCGCGCGGGAGCGAGAAGCTGAGGTCGTCGATGAGGACGCGGTCGCCGAAGCCCTTGCGGAGGTGCTCGGCCTCGACGACCACGTTCCCGAGCCGCTGGCCGGCGGGGATGTGGATCTCGTTCTCCTCGACCTTCTTCGACCTGTCCTCGGCGAGCAGCGTCTCGTAGGCGGCGAGGCGGGCCTTGCTCTTGGCCTGGCGGGCGCGCGGGGCCAGGCGCACCCACTCGAGCTCGCGCTCCAGGGTGCGCTTGCGCGCGCTCTCCTGCTTCTGCTCCAGCTCGAGGCGCTTCTTCTTCTGCTCGAGCCAGCCGGTGTAGTTGCCCTCGTACGGGATGCCGGCGCCGCGGTCGAGCTCGAGGATCCAGCCGGCGACGTTGTCGAGGAAGTACCGGTCGTGGGTGACCGCGACGACGGTGCCGGGGTAGTCGTGGAGGAAGCGCTCGAGCCAGGCGACGCTCTCGGCGTCGAGGTGGTTGGTCGGCTCGTCGAGCAGCAGGATATCCGGCTTCTCGAGGAGGAGCCTGCAGAGGGCGACGCGGCGGCGCTCGCCGCCGGAGAGCTTGGTGACGTCGGCGTCGGGCGGCGGCAGCCGGAGGGCGTCCATGGCGCGCTCGACGACGCGGTCGATCTCCCAGCCGTTCGCGGCCTCGATCTTGTCCTGGAGCGCGGCGTACTCCTCGAGGAGCGCCTCCATGTCGGGGGGCGACTCGCCGAGCTTCGCGCCGATCTCCTCGAAGCGCTGGACGAGGGAGCGGACGTCGTGGACCGCCATTTCGACGTGCTCCTGCACGGTCTTGCCGGCCTCGAGCTGCGGCTCCTGGGCGAGGTAGCCGATGCGGATGCCGTCGGCGGGCTTCGCCTCGCCGAGGTACTCCTTGTCGACGCCCGCCATGATGCGGAGCAGGGTGCTCTTGCCGGCGCCGTTCGAGCCGAGGACGCCGATCTTCGCGCCCGGGTAGAAGGAGAGCCACAGGCCCTTCAGCACCTCCTTGTTCGGGGGGTGCACCTTCCGGACATCCTGCATCGTGAAGATGAATTGAGGGGCCACGTCTTCGCCTGCCTGTGCGTGCCCGGCGCGCCGTGGGGCTCCGCTCGGCCTTCGAGCGGGCGCGGCGCTGGCCGGGCTGGGGGGAGAGGCCGTATGCGAGATCGCCGGCTGACGGTCAAGAGGGCGCGGAGGCGGCTGTAGGCGGGCGCGCAGGGCGCGCGTCGGGACGGACGGGCGGAGCTAGGCGCGCCGCGCGCCGCGCCCGAACGCCTGCTTGAGGGCGGCGAGGTCCTCGCGGCCGACCTCGCGCGTGGCGACGAGGACGGCGAGGTACACGAGGCCGACAAGGATCGCCTCGCCGAGCACGGCGATCTTGCCGAGCCACGGGAGCTGCGTGCCCACGGCGATCGCGGCGAGCAGCGCGGCGCCGACGCGGAGCGGCGTCCGGGCGGCGACGAAGCCGCCGGCGGCGCGGTGGAGCAGGACGCCGCCGGCGACCGCAGCGGTGGCGAGCGCGAGCGAGGTGGCGACGGCGGAGCGCACCAGCATGTCGGGGCCGAACGCGGCGCGCGGGACGGCGATCGAGCAGCCGGTGGCGACGAGGGCGACGGTGGTGGCGGTGAGGGCGGCCGCGACGCGCTCCCGGTGCAGGCTGGTGAGCGCGGCCGAGGCGACGCCGAGGACGGCGAACGCGCCCATGCCGAGGGAGAGGACGCGGAGCGTGTCGCCGCCGCGGCTCCAGATCTCGACAGGGAAGGCGAAGCGCAGGACGTGCGGGGCGAGGCCCGAGATCGGGGCGCAGAGGAGCCCGGTGAGCAGGAACGAGAGGCGGACGCCCGTCATGGCGTAGCGGCGGACCGCGGCGCGGTCGTGCTCGGCGTGCGCGCGGGCGAGCATCGGGAAGAGGATGAACGTGACCGAGAGGAGCAGCTGGTACGGCAGGAACGCGAAGAGCTGCGCGCCGCGGTAGACGCCGATGAGGTCGTCGGCGGCTTTCGCGCCGAGCGCGAGCCCGCTCGTGGCCTGCCCGAGGAAGCGGCGGAGGAGGAAGAAGTCGGTCTGGAGCAGGAGGTTCAGGAACGTCTGCGAGACGGCGAGCGGCAGGAGGAAGGCCGCGTGCTCGCGGATCGAGGGGCCGGCGGTGCCGCGGCGGCCGAGGCCGGTCCTGGTGAGCGCGAGGGGGACGATGACGGCGGCCGCGGCGACGAAGCCGGCGATCGCGCCGAGGACGCCGCTCTGGCCCGCGCGGAGGAAGAGCAGGGCGAAGGCGGCGATGCTCGCGGTGCGGAGCGCGCCGTAGCCGACGTCGAAGGCGGCCTGCGTGACGAAGCGCCGCTGGCCGTTGAGCGCGCCGACGAGCGGGGCGTAGAGGCCGTAGAGGAGCACGACGGCGGCGGCGAGCCGCAGCGGGCCCGCGACGTGCGGGGCCTCGGAGAAGTCGGCGACGGCGCCGGCGAGGAGCGCGAAGCCGGCGGAGACGACGACGGCGAGGAGGGCGTGGAGGGCGAGCGTGCGGCGGAAGGCGGCCGCGACGTCCGCTTCCGCGACGCTGGAGACGGCGCGCGAGACGCCCTGGATGCCGGTCGCGACGATGACGTTGTTGACGACGCCGACGCCCGCGAGGACGACGGAGACCGCGCCGTAGCCGTCGGTGCCGAGCAGCCGCGGGAGGATGAGCTGCTGGACGAAGCCGAAGAGGATGAAGGAGACCTTGGCGCCGGCGATGGCGAGGCCGCCGCGGCCGGCGGAGCGGGCGGCGGAGGGGGAGGGGGCGGCAGGGGACGGGGCCGGAGAGGCCGCGGCAGGAGCCGGGGCGGCCTGCGAGGGGGCGGCGGCTTCGGGCGGCGGGAAGGGCTCGGCGGCGCGCGACACGGCGCGGTTGTCGCAGAAGCACGCCAGGCGGGCAATCTCGCGGGAGGGCGAGGGGAAGGGAAGCGCGGGCAGGGGGAGGAGGGAGAAGGGGAGAAGGGGAGCGGGCGAGCTCACGCGGGTGTCACCAAAGTGAAGCGCCGCGCGGATTCGCTTGACGGGAAGGGCCGGCCGACTATTCTCGCGCCCGTCTCCGACGCATTCCAGCTTAGCTCAGTTGGTAGAGCAGGCGGCTGTTAACCGCCGGGTCGCTGGTTCGAGTCCAGCAGCTGGAGCCATTCAAGCGGGGTCGCGGAAACGCGACCCCGCACTTCTTAACACCGGCCTCGGAGAGCGATCTCCGGGGCCGTTGCGTTTCTCCCCCACGTTTCCGCGACATTCGCCGCTCCGCGAGCGCCACGAGCGCCACGAGCGCGTGGACAGCGTTCGCGCAGAGAGCGCCGCGGGCGTGAAGGAGCGCGCGCCGAGGGCCTTCTGGACGGCGTTCGCGCTCTCTCTTCTGGCCAGCGGGGAGAGAGGAACCGAGAGCGTTTAACAGCGGAGCCCGTTTTTCCGGGACGGAGCCGCTGACGTTGAACTGGCCAGCGCATCGGCGCCCTCCGTCGACGTTGCGAACGGGCACAACGCGGGTGCGCAGCCCGCGCACGGAGCGGCGCGTCCGGAGCAGGCGTCCCCTTGCGCCACGCGGTTGGACTTCGAGCAGAACGCGTAGAGGGCCTGCTGGACGAGCCTCGGCGCGTAGCTCGGGAGGTCCGGCCGGAACTCGCGCAGGTCGAACTGGGCGGCCTGCTCGCGCACCCACCGCTCGCGCGCGTCGTAGGTCTTCGCTGCACCCGGCTCGCGAAGCGCGTCCACGGCACGCGCGACGTTCGTGTCGACCACGACCAGGTCGTTGCCGTCGATGTCCGGAAACCACGGCGTGAGGCCCGGTGCGAGAGCCGGCGTCGAGAGCGCGCTCACGAACATCGTCGCGAGCTTGCGCCCGACCCGGTGGACGCGCGCGAAGCGCTCCACGAGGAGCGCGGCTCGCTTCGTCGGCGAGGCCTCGTCACGGCAGACCTCGGCGAGGACCTCGCGCACGCCGCCGGCCTTCCAAAGCCGGAGGCACGCCGAGGTCGGCAGCTTGCCCATGTCCCCCATGCGGTTGAACACGACCGTCGCATCCTTCACGTGGCAGGCGGTGCCGGGGCAGGTCCCGCAGTCGACGACCTCGCCGACCTTCGAGACATCGCAGCCCTCCTCGAACGCGTCGGTCGAGCGCAGCATGGGGCACTCGTGCCGAGCGATCGACCGCCTCACGAAGGCAACGTCCGCGACCACGCGCATCGACGCCTGCGGAAGCGACCGCTGCTGGCGCATGATCACGACGTCGCGCAGCGCCTGGTACATCGAGAGCGTCACGAAGAGGCGGAAGACCGCTGCGTCGTCCCCGGCCGCGAGTTCGTCAGGGACGACTGCGAAGGCTCCGACGCGATCGGGGTCGCAGTAGAACGGGAGCGTGCCGCCTGGCGCGCAGCTCATGGTCGCGACGAAGTGGCGGAAGACCGTCGGCAGAGGGCTCTCAGCCTGCTGCCGATGGTCGCCGCGCTTGGATGTCGGAACGTCGCGAGCCACCGCTCACTCCCATAGCTTGCTCTTGAAGCCGAGAGACGCAGCGTTCTCGGCGACGGCACGCTTGGTCTGGTCCGAGGCGCCGCCGGGAAACTCGGCAGACACCTCGAGCGTGACTTTGACCGTAGCGTTCGGATCGGCTGCCAGGACGGCGATGATCTCCTCGGCGATCGAGACGAGCTTCATCTTCGCGGTGGTGGCGCTCACGTCGACGGAGCCGAAGAACGCCTTCGCACGCGGCGGAGGCACACTGCCAGGCTTCGTTCGAACCTCCCCCGTCGCTCCCGTCTGGGCCCCGGCACCGACGGCGACCGGCGTCGGCTTGCCAGTGCCCTGAGTTGTTGATGTGCCGCCCGAGCCAGTCTCGACCGGCGGCACTGGCTTCTTCTGAGCGGCCTCGTACGCCACTGCCGCGGCCGGCTCTACGAGCAACAGCGTGTCGTCGAACTGGATATTGGCATCACCCAGCTTGAAGCCCTCGAACTGCTCACCACTCTGGCCGTACGCGGTGCCGAAGAAATCTCGGCTGGCTGCGCCCTTCACGACGGCCTGCTCGAGCACGCTCCGGTGCTTCAGGCGCGGGAGGTAGAGATACTTCTGCATGTCCTCCCAGACGGCAGCCGCGCGCACCGCGACTGTGGACTCCTTCCAATAGAGTTCCCGCAGCTTGTTCCGGAGGTGCACCGGTGACCACGTTGAAATGACGAGCTCGTTCTCCTGGCAGACACGATCCATCTCCGCGGGGTACCCGCCTCCGCTCGTGTTCAGCGGGAAGGCCTCCACCGTCGCTTGACGGTCCGTGGCTGAAGTCATGACAGGGCACAGCAGCCACTTGAAGCACTCGCGCGCTGCGCGGGGTACCACGCTCTCGGCCGTCTCGAGTTCCTTCTTCGCCTGCTCCTCTTGCAAGCGGTCGATGTTCAAGCGCCCGGTCTTGATGTCGTCGACGATCGAACTCCAAGCCAAGGCCGTACGAACGCAGTCCCGCAGGCGAATGAGCGAGCCCTGATCGGGCGCGACGAACACCAGGCGATTGCCGCGATAGCGCGGCTTCGAGCCGTTGGTCCGCACGACCTCGAGGACCTCGTCGAAGGACGTCTTCGACTCCTGTTTGCTGTACGCCTTCTCAGGTGGAAGGAATACGAGCCGCAGCGACGAGTCGTCCGGAACATCCCCGTTCGGCGTGAAGACATGCACGCCATCGAAGAACCCCGAACCACCCGACAGCTTCTTCAGAACTTCGGCGATCTTGCCGCGTACCTCGCTACGGTCATCAAAGCGACCCTTGCGGTCCTCCATCTCGCGACGAAGGTTTGCGCGAGTGTCGAACCAGAACCGCGTGTTGTCGTGAGCCTTGTCCCCTGAGCTGTTGAGATAGTGCAGGCGCTCGCAGAGGCGATTCAGCGCATCCGAAAACGCCGCTGAGGGCTGGCCGGGCTGCACACAACCGAGGAGCACTCGTGCACGATCAACGCCACGGGGCCCCTTCTGCGCGTCACCCGACGACGGAGCGCTGCCGAGGAACAGCGTGCGAGCAACGCGTCGCGCTGCGTGAACAGCGCCGAAGCGGGCTTCTCTCGTGTCGAGCTCAGTGGTCTCAGCGCGGTCACCATCAATGTCTCCCTCGAGGACGGCATCCCACCCCGGAGGCAGGTAGTAGACGAGCTCGTTTCTCGACGGCCCATCGTAGAGCGGCAGGCTGCCTGGCAGGATCATCAGATCGTGATTCTGGTCCTTCCACAGGCGGTAGATCACGCGCGCCATCAGCTTCAGCACGCCTCTCGTGCGCTGGAAGCTGTCGAGCGTCGTCCAGTCCTCATAGAGGCGGTCGAACACCTCAGGGTGAATCGGATAGGCTTGAACCAACCGCTCGTAGTAGCGGGCCTCGTGGGTCTCCGAAGGCAGCTTCGTCCCTTCGGTCGCATAGGCCTTCGCGAACTCGCGGCAGACGGCATCGCGAGCCTGCGTGTCCCGAATCGGTTCGAAGAGTCGCCGCCGTACGATCTCGAAGGCTTCCTCCGTGGCGACTGGTTTCCACAGTGCTTGGACGCGTCCGAACGTCTTCTCCAGGGCCTTCAGCGTGGCGACGCCCCTGGAGCTGCCGGCTTCCACCTCCGACTCCGGGAGTGACGCGAGCACCATCGCAGTCGGCACCAGCTTCGCTGCCTCGGTCAGAGCTTGGACAAACGACAGGTTGCTGTCGTACGTCCCTCCGCTCAGGGCTTGCGCGTCGGGGAACTGACGAATGTAGGCGACCAGCTCATCGACCAGTACGACGCACGGCGCAAACCGCTCGAGCAGTGCGCGGAGCGTCTCCTTGCCCGGTGAAGTGCCCGTCGTGTCGGCCTCGCGCACCATTGCGTAGCCATCGTCGCCTCCAAGCTGCCAGGCCAGCTCTCCCCAGAGCGTTCGCACCCGAACGTCACCGTGCGGCCAGGGCTGTCCCGGAGCATGAGAGGTCCCATCGAGCACCGCGACCCGGGCCTTCGGAACGTCCATGAGGCCGGCCTGGTCCAAGAGCGCCGGAACGCCTGCAAGCTCCTTGAGCGGGCACGCGCGCGAGGCAAGGTGGAACACGGCGAGCATCGTGTGCGTCTTGCCCCCGCCGAAGGCTGTTTGGAGCTGGATGACCGGTTCACCGCCTTTGCCATTCACCCGCTGCGCGACCTGCGTGAGCAGGAGCCGCATGCCTTCGGTGATGAAGGTGCGCTGGTAGAAGGCGCCGGCGTCTTGGTACTCGCGCGTGGCCTTGCCGTCGCGCACAGCGGTGATGTCCGCCGCGAACTCCGACTGCTGAAACGTGCCTTCTAGAACGTCGGGATGAGGCACGCTGATTTCACGCCACGGCTTCATTCTTTGCCTCCAAATAGCTTGAGCTGCACGTTCGCCTCTGGGACCTCGCCAGCCGCGGACTCGACCGCAGACCACGATGTCACGAGTTCATTGTACGCCCGCGCGTCGTCGGCCCAGCCCCGACGCTCGCAGAGCGTGTAGAGGCGATAGGCGAGCTGGCGGATCGCCTCGCTCTTCGCCTTGACTGCCGCGAGAAGATGACCGGCGCCCGTTTCTCCTTCTTCACGCAACGCGCGAATGAGCTGGTGCAGCGCCTCCCAGATTGGGAGCCGAGCATCGCTTCCTGGGTCCCAGTCTGACGGGTACTCGCTAGGCCGAAGCAAGCGCACCTTCCCGCCGCCGCTGCGAACCACGCCTGCACCGTCAAGTCCGCTAACGCTTGTGGCCTTCGCGCGGGCGAGTACGTCAGCCTCACCGAACGCACCTTCGCCCCAGCCGTACTGGTCGAACCAATGCAGACAGAACTGAGTGTCGTGATCGAAATCATCTTCAGCGAGAAATCGATTGATCAGCTGGAGAGCCGTTCGCACACTCATTGGTGACCCATCGGCTTCCAGTACCGAAGTGTACTTTGAGAACACCGCCATGCCGGGGCCGATGACCGCTTGAGAGAGGTCCACCGGAGCGACAGGGGATCGCTCGCCGCCCGCCCCCTTCGTCATCTCATCCAGCGCTTCCGGAAGTACGGAGTTCAGCTCTCGAAGAAACTCCCGTCGCGAAATGGAAGGAGCATTGCGTGAGCGATTTCGGCACACTAGGACAATGCTTGACGCTAGCGCGTTGGAATCATTGTCTCGCGTTCGACCTTCCTTCTCCGTTCGCACCGGCCAGGTGCCGCTCACTTGCATTCCAGCCGCGAGAACCGACTCGAGAAACGTCTCCCATCCCGAGGAGGAAATGCTGTCTTCGTCCTCGGTTTCCGATTGCTTGAATGCATAGAAAATGGTGATCGGCGCGGAGGGATGCGCGAGGTCAGAAAGACGGCGCATAGCCGCGGTCATTCCTCCCATGAAGAACTCTTCGGCCTTTGCCTTGCCGCCATGTCGCGCCGGAGTCGCTACGAGTTCTTCGGCCTTCGGGACCGCGATGGTCGCCAGCAGGTTGGGGAATGAGGGGCGCAGACAGTGACGCAGCCACACATAGAAGAAGTCCGACAAATCCGCGTATCCAATATTATCGAAATACGGTGGGTCCGTTGACACGAACTTGCCGGTGGAAACGTCTTGGGTCTGCGCGTCCGCTTGCATGGCAAAGCCGAATGCGCTGGCACCGAGCGCGCTCATTCCCTTTACTTGCCGCTCGTACAAGTTCGCGTAACTTCCTGACGAGTCGCTGAAGACGTTTGCCTCCGCAAAGTCCCAAGTCATCTGGATAGCCTGTCGCGAGAAGACACTGCGCATCTGCGTGTTCGGATGATTCCATCCGCAAATGGTCGACGAGTGGTTGGCTACCTGACTCACGAGGAAGGCAAGGTAGACACTGATCGCGTCCGCGTAGGCAGAGGCACCTCGTCCACCTTGATCGAAGGGAACGGCATCGTCAGCCATGCCGCTTGTGACAGCGTCATGATGGATTCGGTCGCGAG
Organism: Sorangium sp. KYC3313; assembly: GCF_052075895.1. NCBI lineage: Bacteria > Pseudomonadati > Myxococcota > Polyangiales > Polyangiaceae > Sorangium > Sorangium sp. KYC3313. Next base: position 11,213,499 of record NZ_CP197255.1, on the reverse strand, counting down.
CCGCGATGACAAGATCGCTGAGCGTGTCGAGTGCTACCAATTGCCGCGGCGTGAACAGATCGCTCCACTGACGCATGCCGTAGTTTCCAACGCGAAACCCCAGCGCCTGCTGAAAGAACTCTACATCGGGCTTCCAGGTAGGCTCTGCACTCCTCGCGACCTCCTCAGCATCGTCTTCTGGCCCGAGGAAGACGCGTCCTCGCGGCCCCTCAGCAACGACTGCCATGAGTCGCTGCCCCATTCGTCCGGCCTGAGCCTCGGCGCGTATGTAGTCGGCGGAAATGGGTGCATCGGACAAAATACACCGGAAGTTCGCGCCACGACCGTTGGACTTGGTACCTGCTGCCGCCGCCGCAGTCGGTTTTCCGACGCACGCCTGAAACCGGTAAGTGTCGCTCTTGACGGTGGTCGTGACGAAGGCTTCCTTGTCAGACTTGCTGGAGAGGATGAAGGTGGACGCAAGCGGTACGTGTGCGTGAGAAAAGGCCGGGTTAGGACTGCGCACAGTCCGGGCCCAAATCCACGCGATGACAGTCAGCTTCTCGCCAACAAGTCCACGCAGGTCCGGCCGCTCCCGAGCCAACTCAGGCGTAATGACCACCGGCGGGTATAGGTGCCCGATGCGCTTCCAGGCCTCTTCTCGCATCCAAGCGCCGTAGCGCCTTACATCTTCGGCGAGGCCGGTCGCGCCGCTCCAGTTCGCGGATGTTAGCTGCTCGCCCCGGACGAGGGGACCAACAGGCGGCCTTCCCGAAAAGCGGCCAGGGATCTCTATCATCGCCTTGTTGATCAAGACGGCGACGGGATTTAGGTCTGTCGCGTACGACTCGAGGCCAAGGCGCTGGGCCTCGAGCGGGATGGCCCCTCCTCCGGCGAAGGGATCGTGAAGTCCCGGCAGCCGGGCAGGGTCGAACAGCTGGGCGGCCTGCGGGTGATCCTTATTTAGTTCACATACTTCCCGCCAGGAGCGACGGATCTCGGTACGCGCCGCCTCGAGGACTTCTTCATTCGAAGTGTTCTCCCACTTCACCAACTCCTCGAGGATCTTGAATAGCCTCTTGCGCTCGGCGGCGGCCTCCTTCTTGTTCTTGCCGTACCTGAATCCACCACCCTGCTGAAACCCGGGGTCGTTGACGAGTTGGGCGAAGATCACGGCCCTTGCGGCTGCAAGAGGACGGCGAGCCCACCAAAGGTGCAGCGTGCTTGGATGCCCGTGGCGAATCGACTTCTCGCGTGCGGCAGCGACGTTGACCGCATCGAGTGGCAGCGCGACCTCGATGAGCTTCCTCGGGGACTTGATTGGATGGGATGCAGTCATAGGAGGTCCTCGAAGAGGTGCCGGATCAGGGTGCAGAACGGCTCGCCATCGCTTGCCTGAATCTCAAGGCGCACGTAGTCGCGCCGGTCCGCCTCCGTCAGCACAACGAGCTCATCGAGAAGCCCGAGATAGGTCGCCGCGGCGCCCTTGCGCATGTTCCGAAGGCGTCCGAAGCCCGGGTGCAGATTGAAGACCCTGAGTGTCTCTCGGGCGCGATGCTCTTGCTGCGGCGTGAGCCCTGGCCGCAGCTGCACCGTTCCATCGGAGCGGAAGCGGAAGTAGAGGTCCGGGTCATCTACGCCTGGTTCGAGCAGATCGGCGGGTGTGTAGTTGCCGGCACCGTGGTCCTTGTAGTGGCCACAGGAGTCTCGCTGGTCACAGGACCAGTAAAGATTGCCCCACGAGAACGTGAGGTGGGGATGATGGCGCTTGCGGCGAAAGTGCTCGATGTGCTGGCCCAACACGTCCAGCGCGCCTTCACAGTAGGCGCAGCGTCGGCCCTGCATCTGCTCGAGGCACTGGCGAATCTCGCGCTTGTGGTCACCGACGACGTCGTCCCAGGTGTTCGTTCCGTGGTGATACCCGCCAAGACAGGCGGGAGCGGGGGCGACGGTGCGGTCGAGCTTTCGCAACTCAGCTTTCCCCCGTGCGCGGTCGGTCACGCTTGAAGGACTGAAAACGAATCAGCCGTTCGCAGTCGCGCATCAGGGGATGCTTCGCCCCGAAGTGCTCAACAAGCTTCGTGCGCAGGGCGAGCGCTTCCCCACGCTCCGCGGATCCATCCTCGATGAGCGCACGGTAGCTGCTAAGCCAAATGGCCTGCTCCACCTGGGGAACCGGGTCGACTCCCATGATCGACGCAAGGACGTCCGCGCTCTCGACGCCGCGCGTCTGGAAAGTGGGCGTCTCCAGCTCGCCGTGTCCGTCATTCACGCGGATGACCCGGATCGAAGCGACGTCGACGGTCGACAGCACGTGAGGGCTATGCGTGCTCAACACCATCTGCATCGCGGGGAAGGCCTTCTGGAGAAGCTCCACGACTCGCTGCTGCCAGCGTGGGTGGAGATGCATGTCCACTTCGTCGATGAGAAGAATGCCGGGCGTGAGCCGTGCGGCCGCTTCTCCAAAGTGGGGATTGAGGCGAACGCACCGGTGTGCGAGATCGGCGACGAGCGCGATCATGTTCCGGACCCCATCGCTCAGCATCGACAGCGGGAGGCGCCCGTGATCCTCGTGCTCGACGACGAGATAGCCGGCCCCCTTCGGGGCTCCGTGTTCATCCTTCGGCGGGAACTCCCAGTCGATGTCTCTCCAGCGCGTGGGTTCGAGCACCGTCCTCGTGGCTTCCCGTACGGCAGCGAGCAGCTTCTCCGGTCTTTCGTTAGGGCCGTAGGCGACGGCGGTGCCGCTGCGCGCCGCGTTGGCAGTCGCCTCATACCAGGCCACGAACGTCTTGAAGGACGAGGAGGACGAGAGGCTGTCGAGGTAGCCCGCCAGGCGGCCGAGCGCCGAACTGTCCCCGGACCGTTTGCCTTCGGTCAGACGATGCTCGCTCCACAACCTCCCAGTGCCGTAAAAGACGACCAGAGGAAGCGGAGGTGGCTGTTCGCGACCGCCTGCCGCAAAACCCTCCAGCCGCTCGCGAAGTTGCCCCGCAGCAGCGCGCAGCGTCTCGGCGTCTTTCGTTGTGGTGCGCGCGCGGGCGCCGGTCCCGTTGAGCGCCCGACGCCACGAGAGACGGGCCCCATCCGCGGAGCCGCTAGCCGTCAGTTCCACGGGAAGAGCCGGCAGCATGGCTCCGTTCGGGGTGCGTGCGAGCCGCACATCGGAGCGCTCAAACCCATGCGATTGGTGCGTTCCCGCAATGGTGTCGACGAAGAGCCCGAGCGAAATGCCAATGGCGTCGAGGACAGCGGTCTTCCCGCGGCCGTTCTCCGCAACGAGGACGGTCAGCTGGGGATGCAACTCGACGGAACAGTCCGCGAAGCAGCGGAAGTTCCGCAACGCCAGCCTGTCGAGCCGAAGGGTGCTCGGTAGCGTCATGGGCGCCTCGCGCGCTCGAGCAACGCCTTGATCTCGAAGTTGATGGACGAAACGCCCCATCCGGGCTCGGCCTCAAACGGGTTCTGCAGATAGAACGGCCCTTCAAGTGAATCGTCGTCGCCGACCATCACGATCGCCAGGTAGAACTTTTCGGCCTGGTTGAGTGCGTAGAGCATCTCGTTGCGCGTGACCGTGATAGTCGCGGCGCCCTTGATGCGCCCCTTCACCTCGATGTGCCGAGCCTCCGGATGCTTGCCGTCCACGGGCGGTGGATACGAGGTCAGGTCCCAGCCGCACTTCTGCGCGGACACATCGACGACACGACACCCAAGGGCCTCCTCCGTTCGTCGAACCGCCTTCATCGCGAGGTGCTCAATGCGGCTTCTTGCTTCCGGGTCAGTGGAGAAGCCAACGCCGTCAGGAGCTTCGCCGCGCAGTCGACGTAGGAGCCCCATCGGCACCACCAGCGCACCGCCGAGCGCTATCGGCGTGGCCGACGCGACGTGCCGCATGGCCTGCAACTCGCGCCGCCTGTTTTCAAGACGCCCCTCGAGGTCGGTGATCGTGCGTCGTGCGTTCTCCAGATTGAGCCGGACGTCCCTGCCGGTCTGCTGATCCTCTCGGAGCTTCATCCAGCGGTCCGACCAAAACGAAATTTCCCTGCTCAGGCGGTCGTGCACCGCTGCCAACGTCTTGTCGACGTGTGCGATGCGACGCGCCGCGACCTCTCGGAAGTGCTCTGGGACGAGCGTGCTCGCCGCCAAGGCGAGCGCCTTCTGCTCGAGGTCAGCTCGAATCCACGGCGCCTCGAGCACCTCCTTGAGGCGGGGTTGATCGCTCTCCTCCAGTGGTTGCAGATCGAGATGTGGAGCCCAGCCAGCGAAACTGGCGTTGCCGTTCGGCTCGACGCGGACGAACTGGAGCCGCTTGGAGAGAGCCTGTCCGTCGCCCGACTTGATCTCGTGCGTCAGTAGAACGAGGAGATGTGGCTCGACGCCGTCGTCGGCGGCATTGACGAGCACCGCCCCCTGGCGCAGCAGATTGGTGTTCTGCTCCAAGAGGATGTCGGTGACCGCTAGCATCAGCGGGTGGCCGGGATGCAGCATGCTCGCGACCGCGAGACCGGGCTTCTCTGGACGGACGGCGTCCTTCGTGAAGCAGACGCGCTCGTACCTCTTGAGGACCGGAGTGGTATCGCGACGGTTGCGCCCGGTGATCTGGCGGTCACGTTCGCGCACGGAGGTGGGGACGTACGTGACCTCGAACCGTCCTGCCTCACGCGGATGGATGGAACCACCCAGCCCCTCAAAGGCCTTCATGAAGAAGGACCGAATGAAGAATGGCTGAAGACGTCGAGCTTCCGCTTTCTCCATCTCCTCCTTCACCGCGAAGAGGCGCTCGGCGTTCATCGACTCCTGCGCGAGCGCGTTGCGATCGAGGATCGTTCGGAGGTGTTCGATGTTCAGGGCCTTCTCGACCTTCTGGTACAGGCGAGAACGGACCTCGGGCTGGTCTCCATATCGAATCGCTTGAAGCAGTAGGTCCTTGAGACTCGTCTCCTCGAAGACTTCCCCCAGGATGTCGAAGACGCGGCCCTTCAGCGCCTCGCTCTCCACGGAGAGCTTCTCAAGGAGTCGATGGTAGACGTCGCCCTCGCGCGTTTCCTTCGCAACGAGGTTCCACAAGTGGCAGACCTCGGTCTGGCGAATACGGTGGATGCGACCGAACCGCTGCTCGAGGCGATTCGGATTCCACGGGAGGTCGTAGTTCACCATCAGGTTCGCGCACTGCAGGTTCACGCCTTCGCCCGCTGCGTCGGTCGCGATCAGCACCCGCACTTCGGCGTCGCTCCAGAACGTCGCCTGGATCCGCTTGCGTTCGTCGCGGTGAGTCCCGCCGTGGATCGTGACGATGGAGTCGGGGTTGCCGAGCACGCCGGCGATCTTCTGGTGGAGGTAGTTCAGCGTGTCGCGATGCTCGGTGAAGATAATGAGCTTGCGAAGACGGCCGCCTGCATCGCGCATGTGCGGATCGTCCTGGAGAATGCGCGACAGCTCCTCCCACTTGCGATCCTGTCCAGAGGCGACGACATCGAGCGCACGCTGCTCCAGCGCCTGCAGCACGAGGACTTCGCCCTCGAGTTCGCCGATCGTGCGCGCAGCGGTGGCCTCGTCGACGAGCGTCTCCTCGAGCTGCTCCTGCTCGTCCGCGTTGAGCTCGTCCTCGTCGTCCGGCACAGACGGGATGGTCTCTGCGAGGGGGCGGCGACCGCGGGCACCGAGCTTCTCCTCCCGGAGCCGGCGCTCGAGACGCGCGTGTCGGCGCTTGAGCGATTGAAAGATGGCCTCAGGGCTTGAGGCGAGTCGACGCTGGAGGGCAGTCAGCGCGAAGCCGACGGAGCCACGGCGCTGACCGTTCAGCTCATCGGCCTTGCCCATTTCGTCTTTGACGTAGGTCGTGACGCGTTCGTATAGCGCGGCCTCGAGGTCCGAGAGCTTGTAGTTGACGGTGTAGGCGCGGCGCTCTGGAAAGAGCGGCGTCCCGTCGAACCTGACCATCTCCTCCTTGACCATCCTTCGCATGAGGTCGGAGGTGTCGACCTTGTGCACGCCGTCGCGGAACTTGCCGTAGAACCGGTCCGAGTCGAGCAAGGAGAGGAAGAGCTGGAAGTCCTCTTCCTTCCCGTTGTGCGGTGTCGCCGTCATTAGGAGCAGGTGGCGCGTGCGCGCGCCGAGCTTCTCGGCGAGATTGAACCGCTTCGTGCGTTTAAGCTCCTGACCGAAGAAGTGCGCGGAGAGCTTGTGGGCCTCGTCGAAGACAACGAGGTCCCACGAGGCGGCGCAGAGCTTCTCGTGCATCTCCTCGGCCCGCGACATCTGGTCGAGCCGAACAATGAGGTGATCGACGCCTTCAAACGGATTGCCGCTTGGCGAGGCGAGTTCAAGGTCCTTGGAGAACACGCGGAACTCGAGTCCGAACTTCTCGAACAGCTCGTCCCGCCACTGCTCGACGAGACTGCCGGGCGCAACGATCAGGATGCGTCGGGCATCGGCGCGCATGATGAGCTCGCGGATGTAGAGCCCGGCCATGATCGTCTTGCCGGCGCCCGGGTCATCGGCGAGGACGAAGCGGAGGGGCTGTCGGGGGAGCATCGACTCGTAGACTGCCGTAATCTGGTGCGGCAACGGATCGACGTTGGACGTGTGGACCGCCATCATCGGGTCGAAGAGAAAGGCGAGGTCGATGCGTTTCGCCTCGGCTGTGAGCTGAAAGGCTGCGCCGTCACCGTCGAACGACCACGGGCGCGTTTCGGTCGCGATCTTGATCGAACCTTCGTCTGCTCGCGACAGGAGCCGCTCGCGCAGCGCACCGTCAGGAAGGCGGTAGACGAGCTGTAGCGCGTCGGGCGGAATCAGGATCGCCGCCACAACCGACACGACGCTGGTGGGCTCCACGCCGTCCAGGTTCGCCCCAGTCGAGATCTCCTCGAGCTTCATGTGTTCCCCCCGCGTGGAACCAACCCAAGGGCGAAGATGGCGCAGGTCGGGGCCACGCTACTTCTCCTCGCCCGGGTCGCGCAGAGCAGCCTTCTGCCGTTCGATCCACGCGTCGACGTCGTCGCGCTTGTACCGGCACTGGTCGCCAACCTTGAACGCCGGGAGCGCGCCCTTCTGGGCCATCGTGTAGGCGGTTTTCTCTGCGACTTTCAGCAACTGAGCGACCTCTGGCAGCGTGAGAATCTCGTCCGGCAGGGACCAGGCTCGACCTGGGTAGCGGTTGGCAGAAGTTGCCAGCCGACGCCAGGTTACATCAGGCCGGGCGCGACGCGCAACGCTCCACCGGCTGCGGGTAGCGATCAGCGCTCCGCCGGCTGTGCCGGTCCACCAGGCCCCCGCCGAGCGCCAAGGCGCGTAGGGCTCGGTTGCTCGGGCCACGCCTCGGCCGGAGCCACCGGTCAGAAGAGCCCTAGAACGGCGAACATACTGAAAATCGTCTGATTCCAATGGTTTATGCTGCCTCCTGGAGCAGCCGCTAGGCCGCCTCGAGATTCTGGATCGCTGCCGCACGCCGAAGATCGAACAGGTTTCTCCTGGCGCCGATATAGCGCGCGGTGTGTCCTTTCCGCGCCGCGATGTGGGCGAGGGCATGCTCCACAGCTATCCGCTGCCGGAGCACGGCGCGCCCTGGCCTGGTCTGCTGCAGCTTCCGGAACTTGCGCTGCAAAGCTTCGTCCTCGGCGATGGACACGGTCCGCCCTCGTCCCGAGGCGGCCTTGGTGCACTTGGCTCGGAGGGGACACGCGCCACATTCCTCGGGATCAAACTCGACCGTGTCGCCCGGTTCGAACACTTCGACCTGTCCGGCGGGACATGTGATTGTCTTGGCGCGCAGGTCGATCTTGAAATCGAGCTTGCTGAACAAATCGAGCTTGCGAGCCCGCTGCCCCCAGGGTTTGGAGAACACCTGGCCGCCCGCGCCGATCACGCGGCCCACAACGGGACTGTTCACGTAGGCGCGATCGATGTGCAGCTCAACGACGCGTAGCCCCTGATGCTGCACGTCCTCGGCGATCGGCGCTGCCCCCTCTTCTTCCGGTCGATTCGCTGGCGTCACCGCGCAGGCAACGATGACGGGAACGTCAAGGTCGCGTGCGATGTGCTCCTTGTAGCCGTCAAACCGCTTCGAGCGGCTCTTGCGGCCGTGGCGCATCTCGGCGTCCTCGATGGAGACACGGCGGTCAGGCGCAACACCTCGCCGGATGCGAACGGTCCCATCCTCGGCTCTTTCCAGGTCCTGGGCTCGGACCTGTGTGACCGCTTCCAGATAGGTACGAAGCGGCTGCTCGACGACGTCGTCCAGGTGGCGGTCGACCCACTGCTGCAGCGACGAGACCTGCCGCTCCAGGATCTGAATCGCTGCCGCCTTCTGTTTCGGGTCGCTCCAGTCCAGGTCGAGCCCGGCCTTGATGCTGGGAGCCAGAAGCAGCGGGATGCCCGCCTTGCGGCAGATCTCCTCGGGCGGACGCTCCGTGATCTTCGACACGACGCGGACGATGCTGCGTGCAGCATGGCCGAGCAGGTTGATCGTGTCCTCAACCCGCCCGGCCCCCGCTAAAGGGCGGCTATCAATGGCCACGCGCAGCGCCTTGGACACCGCACGCCTCTCGCCCTCCGTCATAGCGCCAGACCGAACAAGCGCCACGGTCCGCTCCAGCAGCATCCGGTCCATCTCATGCTCGACCATCCGCTCTCGGAACGCCTGCAGCGCGCCCTGCGAGAACGGCGGCGTCGCCGCACCCAGGCAGCCGAGCACCATCTGCCAGCGCAGGTCGACGACGGACAACTCCACCGCCTCGGCATCGGATGCGCCGACGTAGCCTTGGAGCAGCGTGACCATGCACATCAGCGCCGGTGGATGCGGCGGCTCGCCTGCCCCCGTCGTCCGGTACATGCCCTCCAGCTGCTCCTGGAACGTCTCATCGAACAGCTCGTGCCGGTGCTGCCTGAGAAAGCCGAACAGTGCTCTCACGCGCGTCAGCCGCTTCATCAGCGCCTGCTCTTGCCGCGACAGCTCCACCGGCGGCGACCATCGTTCCATCCGTGCACCTCCGGACGCGGACGAGATCATGGCCCGACGAGACCGTCGAGCCTTGCATCGAAACGACCGGAATTATCACAAAATCAACCTGATCGGTCCTCTAGCTGCTTCTCGTGCGGCATGGGGAACATGGCGATGATGACCCACGGGTTTGGGGCGACGAAGTGGAACTGCTGCGTGGTCCCGAGGAAAAAGTGCAGGTCCTTCGGCAGGAACTCGCCAAAGTACTTCTGCCGGACCTTCGCGAGCGCCCGCGGCTCGTCGCCGTCAGCGGAGCGGAGGCAGTTCCAGTAGAGGGCACCAGCCTCCCTGTCGAGCACCTGCAGCTCGCTCTGGCGCCCGGCTGCATCTTCGAACTTGTACGAGAAGCTGTAGGGCAGCTTGTCGATCTCCTTGAAGGTCTCGCGCCAGGTCTTGTCGGCGAAAAGGTCGTACAGCTTCGTTGCCTCTCGCATCTCGCGGACCTTGTCCGGGTTCCACTGCCGCTCTTCAGCCTCCCACACGAACTCCAGGATGCGCGTTGGCTTGAACACCGCGAGCGAGACCTGGTTCGCCTTCGCGCCTGCGATCAGGTCGTCGAGGCGATCATACACGCGTGCGGTCTTGAGCAAGATGCGCCGACGCTCGCGCCAGTTGTCGGAGGTGTCGATGTGCTCGACAGGATGTAACTCATGCTCGTCGACGGGACGGAAGGTCTCTGGGTGAGGGTCGGTTGCGTTTCGAACGAGGCGGCAGTCGAGCCAGTGGAACTTGCTGTACTGCTCTTTCTCGTCGAGGCGTCGGAAGGGGACGGGGTAGATGCGGACCCACGATCCGTCCTCGCGAACGCCGGCCGTGCATACGGTCTCGCCGTACTTCCGCGAGAGCGTCGAGTACGTCTTGACCGTGATGAGAATGCGCTCCTTGTCCATGCCCCCCTCACAGGTGCGTCGCGGAGAAGTCCTTCCCGAATCGCGCTTCGAGCGCTTCGGCCATGCAGTGGCGATGGCACTGGTTTGGAAGGTGCTCGTAGCAAGTGAGCGCGACGCGCTCCCCGCCATCGACCCAACCCCGGCTCTTCTTCAGTGCGTCTGCCTGCTTCGGCAACCAGGTGCGGTCGTACTCAGCGAAGAGCGCGTCGTAGTCCGCTTGCGTCTCGAGGCTCTGCCGTTGCTCGGAGGCAATGCCGAGCTCAGGCAGGTGCTCGTAGCGGATCCCCACGCCCTCACATCCCCACGCCAGCGTGCTCTTCGAGAAGCCGTACTTGCGGCTGAGGGGGTTGCGTCGGACGTCGCACAACACCGTGATGCCGCCCTTGAGGAGCAGGTTCAGGTAGCTCTCGAGAGTGTGTCCCTCGTAGCCGGTCGTCTGCAGCGCCCGCCCGCTCGCCCCTGTCCGCGCTGATGCGATGCGCGCAAGCGCGTCGCGGTCTCCCTTGTGCACGCGCTCGGCGACCTCGCTGCGCGTGGCGAAGAAAGGGAAGCGACGGTACGTGTCGGCAACGAGTTCATCGCCGCGCAGCGCGCGGTATCGCTTGGCGAACGCCGTGAGCTGCATGTTGCCCGTCCGACCAATGATGCGGCGGCCGTCATCGGTGAGTTGCCAGCTGTGCTCGTCGTCTACGAGCAGCCCTCGCTCGATGAGCTTGCGGCGATCCGCGTAGGACGTGAACGAGAAGGCTCCGAATTTGTACGACACGAGGTCGTACGGCGCGCCCGACGACGGCTCCTGGCATTAGAGGAACAACAGCTTCTGGAAGTCGAGCTTCCCTGCCGAGCCTCCGACCGCGTCGAGCAGCTGCAGCAGCTGTCGCTGGCGCGCGAACAGCATGGGCGTCGTCTTCGTTGATGTGCGGGCGTGGGCCGTGGTCATTTCTTCTTCCTCGTGGAGTTGCGGCACACGGGCTTGGCTCGCGCCTGCGCCTCGTTCGCTCCTTCTGCACGCACCCAGTCGTCCACTTCCGAGAGCTTGAACTTCCAGAGCTTTCCGATCCGGTGAGCCGGCAGGCCCTTCGCATCGATCCAGCGGTACACGGAGTCTCTGGCGACGCCGAGGTGCAGGGCCACCTCTTCGACGGACACCCAGGGCTCGGCGGTCTGAACCTGCGCGACGGTTTGCATTCGCTCAGACCCTACCAGCGTCGGCACTCCCAAACAATATTCTACATAAGTCGACCAGAGTCGATGAAACGAGTCCAGGGTCGGTCCTCTCCCACGCCCCCCGCTGCTCCACCCGGCTCCCGGCGTGCGCGACAGCCCGCAGGGCCCGCTCGCTCATGGGCTCGGTGCCGTCGACGGCTTCGAGCGTCAGGACGGCTTGCTGAAGATCGGGCGCCATGTGCAAGAGATCGAGCAGCTGCGTCACCCGGGCCCGCGTGAGCCCCAGCTTGCACGCAACCGCGGCCCGGTCGGCCACGAGGCCGCGGTCGATGGCACTCTGCAGGTGATGCGTGAGGGCGAGCATCCGGGCGACCTTGGCGGGGCGACGCACGGGCTCGGGCTTCGAGGGCGGCGGCTCCTCGGTCAGCGTCACGCGCGAGCTGCGCCTTCGGAACAGCGTGCCCGTCAGGATGTGGCGGTCCTTGGGCGCGTCCTCGGACATCACGGCCTGCTGCGTGTCGAGACTCATGCGGCCTCCTTCGAGCCGGCATCGGCGGCGAAGTTCACCAGCTCGACCTCGACGACGCCGGTCTCCTCCTTCACGCGGACGGCAGCGACGAGGGCGCGCAGGAGGGGCCCCTGGTTCTCGGGCGTCATCAGTTTCCACACGCGCGCGAAGTCGCGGAGCGCGGCGCCGATCTACTCGGCCTCTTTGTCGGCGACCTCGAGGTCGAGCCGGTCGCGCGCTGTCTCCGCGAGCTGGTGCTCGGCGGCGACGAGCCGGTCGGTCTCGGCGCGGAGCTTCGCCTCGATGAGCTTGCGCGCGGCCTCGAACTTCCCCAGCTCCTCGGTGTACTTCGACGCGTTGACCGAGGCGCTCGCCACCCCCGCCTGCCCATATGGACAGGGAGAGGGGTCATCTGGACAACCCGCGCGCCCATCTGGACAGGTGGTGGGCTCATCAGGACATCCCACCCCTCCGCCTCGCCTTCCGGCTCCGCCCACCCGTGTCCAGATCCTGCTCCGTGCTGGACGTCTCCACAACCGAGCTCATCCTTGCCGCTTTGCGTCGTGCCCCGAGGGGCGCGGGTCGCAGGAGGAGGGGTCAGGCAATCATCATGGCAAAGCAAGGACAGGATTTCGATCGCTGGGTCAAGGTCGCCGCCGGGTCGGAGCGGACCGACAACCCGCTGAACATTCCGTACGACATCGCTGTGCGCGAGGCGGTCGCCGCCGCGGCGTTCGTGAAGAAGTACTGGGAGCCCGACGGCGAGCGGCCGGGCCTCAAGCGGGTCAAGAGCCGCCTGCCCGCATCGAGCAGCGACGAACTGCTCTCCATCGTGCAGGCCGTGCAGGAGGCGCAGACTCGGCTGCTCCTCATCGTCGATCCGGCTGTGGCCGATCTCGGCGAGCGCGCCCGGTTCGTCGTCGATGAGCTCGAGTCGGCGCTCGAGTTCCTGCTCGACGACGACGTCGACGAGCCCGCCGACGCGCAGCTCGCGCGCATCAAGGAGTTCCACGCGCAGGACGGCCAGCGCTCGAGCGCCCTCTCCCAGGCGCTCCGCGATTACGCGGGGCTCGCGGAGCCGCTCAAGGATCGCCTGGTCGAGGCGGACGAGGCGTTCGACGCGCGCCTCATCGCCGAGGCCAGGAAGCTCGCGGAGGATCTGCAGCGGCGAGCGCTGGAAGCGGCCCCCGAGGTCGGCGCCTCGACCGCCGCGACCACGATCCGCAACCAGCTGCTGCACCTCATGGTCGGGCGCGTCGGCGCCATCCGGAAGACCGCGGCCCACGTCTTCCGGCGCCACCCCGAGATCGCCCGCGAGGTGACGAGCGCCTACGAGCGGCGCCGGCGCGCGTCGGCGCGGCGCGAGAAGGCCCGCAAGGCCGCCGAGGCCGGACAGGCCAACGGCAAGCCGGCGGCGGCGTCAGCGCCCGCGACCCCCGCGCCCGCGACCTCCTAGACATCGGCCGGCGCTCGGCCGTCGTCATCCCGGTCGGCGGCGGCTCCGGCGGGGGCGGCTCCGGCGAGCTCAGGCGATGCAGCAGAACGTGGACGGCTCGGTCGCCTGGAGCTCGCCGACGGGCTCGCCGCCCTGCGGCGCGCACGCGCCCGGCTCCATCGCCACGACCGCGGCCGACTTGCTCCCCAGACCGAGGCCGGGCGGCGTCACCCCGCAAAACGGGACGCTCGAGTCGACGAGGGTCGACGCGACCAGGTCCGTGCATGCCGCGTCGCGGTACACGGACGCCATGATCGTGCACGAGGCGCCGGTCGGCTCGCCGCAGCTACAGGGGGTGCAATCGCGGCCGTCGAGCACGTCTTTATAGAAGACGTGCCTCTGGGCGTAGCCCTTCGGACACTCGGCTTCTCCCTCGTGGTAGACGCAGGTCAGGAACCCGGGCGGCGCTGCCGGCGCGCACGTCGTCGCGTCGGCGCACGCGGTGTGCGCCCCGGCGACGCAGGCCTTCGCGCGCGTCGCCCACCAGCGCGCGTTCTGGGGGATGGGTTGCGGGACTTCGATGCGCGGCGTACACGCGCCGGCCGTGATCGAGGGCGCCGCGATCGTCAGCGACTGCACGCAGGGCTCGCCGTTGCAGTCCTGATCGGCGGGGATCGCGCTCCCGGCGGTGCAGGCGCCGTCCCACGCGTCGGGCGCGGGGAATGGCGTCGCGACGGCGTCGGGCGCATCGCCGGGGCACGAGGACGACGATGCGGCCCACGCGGTGGGGAGCGAACACGAGACCTCGGGCGGGTCGCACGCGCAGGTCGGGCACGTCTTCGGCACCTGCTGGAGATCGGCGAAGCCCTCGTACCCGATCGTCGGCGCGTCGGCGGGGCATTCGGGGGTGGCCTCCGGCGGGCCGAACCAGAGGAGCGCCGGGCCGGACCAGCCGAGAGGGGCGGGGGAGACGCACTGGCCGGAGCACAGCGCGCTGTGCTCCTCGCCGCCCTGTCCGCCAGAGCCGCCCTGACCGCCAGAGCCGCCCTGACCGCCGCCGTCACCACCACCACCGCCGCCCTGACCGCCGTCGCCGCCGTACTTCTCGCACCACTCAGGATAGTGGACGCGCTCTTCGTCCGAACATGGGCCCTCAATGACGATGGGGGCTTGGGTGCAGCTCGCAGTCAACAGGACGCCTGCGAGGGCAAAGCTCGGAACGCGCATGCGTCGTACCCTATGGGAATGATGGCCCTGAGCGCAAGGCGGCTGTCGTACCGCGGGCCTGGCGCGCGCTGAGCATTCCCTCGGTCGTGAAACGTTTCTCATTTTTTTTTGTCACCTTGGGGGAGGGCGGATATCTCTGCCGCCGGACCTCCTCATAGGTTCAGTTCGAGACCGATCCCGAACGCCGCACCGAGCGCGGGAGCGCTCCAGATTGCGCGCTCTGCTTCGGCGATGCCTCCACGACGGAGGAGTGACGCGTCGATCGTGCGCTGGACCGCCTCGGCAGTTCCGTACCCAGAGAGGCCCTCTGACAGCGGCCACCTGACGCCGGCTCGCAGGCCAATTCCGGCACGAAGATTCAGCAGCATTCTTGCGATCCTTGGAGCTTCGGGCACGACACGGAGCACGCCGAGCTCTCCGACCCCGCACGCGAAGAGAAACTGCCGGTGAAGGCACAGGGCAGCGTTCGCGGTGAGCGCCGATGTCGCCACACGCACGTCGTCCACGTTCGTCGACAGCGACGAGAGCCCGCGGGCTTCCAGCGCGACCGACCATGCCGGCCAGCGTCCCGTGACCGCCAACGTCGGCCCAACCGCAACGCCGGGCGTCAGCCCCAGCGCCATCGTGGCGCCGGCGCCAACGCTCCACCGGATGCGCTCCGCCGCGGCTTGCCCCGCACTGCTCGAGGGCGGCGCCCGCACGGATCGCAGCTCGCGCGCGGGCGGCGCCTTGCCCTGCCGGCGCGCGGGCGGCGCCTCGCTCGGCGGCGGCGCCGGCTGCCCCGCGCACGGGCGCTCGGGGGAGCACGGCGCTTCCGCGGACGTCGCCGGCTCTTCCCGCGGGGCCGGCGCTGCCTGCGGGGCCGGAAGCTCGCCCGTCTCGTCGAGCTGCACCGCGATCGACAGGGCCACCGTCGACACCAGCGCCCTGCAGTCGCCGCGCGCCCTGTAGCCGTCGGTCCAGATCACCACGCCGCGGCGATCGCGCAGGTATATCGACGCGATGAGCTCGCGCTGCCCTTGTTCCATCGACACCGCCATCGTGAGCGGAGCCTCCGCGTCGAAGGGGTCGAAGCCCATGCGCCGGGCGATCTCCGCGCGCAGGAACCGCTCGTCGGGGCAGCGCTCGGCCCCTGGGCCGCGCGTGAGCTCGATCCGCACGCGCGCCCGGGGCGGTCCGGAATCGGCCCGGACCGGCGCGGCCGCGAGCTGCGCGGCAAGGGCCGCGACCATCGAAGCGAACGCTGCGCACCATGCCCGCTTTCCCCATCGCGGGGCGCGCGACGCGACGCGCGCGTGAAGCGGCGGTTTTGCGGTCATCGCCGCTCGTGCCCTGCCGTGCCGCCGGTCGTCTTCGCCGGCAGCACCTCCGCCCTCGACCGAAGACGCTCGCGCAGCAACCTCAGCCGGCTCTGTGGAAACCGCTGCGCGTGCGCGTCGATGTGCTTCAGGGCAGCGCCGCGCTCGCCGTGAAGCAGCGCTTGTCTGGCCGCATCGAGCAGCGCGAGCTCCTCGTCGAGCCGATCCTGGCTCTGCTCTGGGGGCGCCGAGACGTGCCTCCATCCGGCGGGCTTGCGCTGGCCTGGCCCATCGGTCGTCCGTGCCGCGGGCGCTCGGGGGCTCTGGGGGTCGGCGGAGCGCGTGGCGTCGTCGGGGCGAGGCGCTTCACCGACAACGCCCCGGGGTCGCGGCTCCGGCGTCGGGGCTGGATGTGTGCTCCGGGCGACGACGATGGGTATCGCGCCCGGGCCGAGGTGGCGCGCCCAGTCGACCGGTGCTCGAGCGAGCCAGGCGGCCAGGAGCACGCCGCCGGCGACGCCTGCCGCACCCCACCCGAGCGCCGCTCGAAGGGCCCGGGCGACCGGGCGCGCGAGCCGCACGAAGCGTGCTCGCCACCGTGTCCCATCGCCCCGCGCTCCGGCGCTCGGCGTGGCCGGGTCGCTCGCGGGCAGGATCGTCTCGCGGAGCGAACGCAAGGAGGTCGCGGAGAACAGCGGGAGCACGACGACGCTGGACCGGAGCGCCCGCCTCTCCTCGGGGCGCAGCCGCTTCTCGGCGGCGCGGTAGTCCCGGCGCGCGAGGCGCAGCCGGCTCGCGGCGGTGTGCTCGTTGAGCGAAAGGGCGCGCGCGATCTCGCGCATCGGGACATCGTACGCGTCGGCCAGGAGGAGGATGGCGCGGCGCTCGGGCGCGACCTCCGACAGGAGGCGGATCGCGAGCGCAAGCCGCTCCTTCGCGGCGATGTGATGCTCGCTGCTCGCCGCGGCGTCTGCCCGCTGGAAGTGGGCGGCGTCCGCGAGCCCTACCGGCACCTCGCGGCGCCGGTAGGCGCGCTCCAGATGATGGCGGACCTGCCGCCAGGCGATCCCGAAGAGCCACGACGCCTCGGCCCTCCAGTGCTCGCCGAGGCGCTCCGGCCGAGATGGATCGGGCATGCCCGTGGGTGTGGTGCGCAGCCAGGCAGGCGTGTCGCACGGTGCGCTGTCTGCGGCCACAGCGGCCTGCGCGGGCGCTGCGGCGTATCCCACGGTGTCTGGCGAGTCCACCAGGACCGCGGCGCGCGCGCTGCTGGACCGCATCGGGTCGTACCGGGGGAAGCTGCGGTAGGCGCCCAGCAGGACGTCCTGGCACAGGTCGTCGAGGTCGTCCTCGGCGACGCCGAGGAACCGGAGCATGCCAGGGAGGACATGAACGGCGGTTGTATGCATGGATGTCCAGGCGCCGTGCTGGACCGGGTCGGTCGGAGGACGAGAAGGGCTCATACTCAGAATTACGGGGCGTTTCTCGCAGCCGTCACAGAATCGGTCCGGGCCGAGGCCCCCTCCGACCCGATGCGGCCCCCCTCGACCCGGTGCGATCCCAGCTCGGACGAGGGGCGACCCCTTCGACCGGGTGGAACGCCCGATGGGAGGGGAGCAGGTCGTCCAGCAGCCCGAGGCATCCATCCGCTGTGCGCCGCGTGGCGAACCTGCCCGACCCTCCGATCCTCCGGGAGCTCGATGGCGGGCCCCCCGCGCCCAGAGTGTCGTGATGTCACGATAGCGCGTGCGTGTGCTGGTTCCCCGTGAACGTGACGGCGGCGGGGTGACGATGACGTAGATGAAGTGCTGGGCCAACGGGCCGACATGCATGGATGCCGAGGCCGATTTCGATCACCGAGGCCGGGCAGCATCCTCCGCGGCCCACGACGCCCGTAGCAGCTGGATAGCCGACTGCGGACGGCTCGCCGGAGCGCACCGCGCGAGGATGATCTTCCAGCCGTTCCGTGCGCTCGCCGCCTCCGCGACGATGTCTGCGACCTCGCTCGCGTCCACCCGCTCTTCGGAGAGCCGCGCCGTCGCACCGTACTCCGCGGCGAGCGCACGGCGCTCGGCCGGGCCCTTGGCGCGCGCGAGGATGCACGCGTAGGCCTCGCACGAGTACGCGAACGTCTCGCGCTTGCGGTACTCGATGTCGAGGAGCCACTCCTTCGTCCGCGTCTCGCGAAGACCGACGGTCGCGCGCTTGCAGTTGTGGAAGACGTGCGCCGCCTCGTGAACGATGAAGTCGGCGAACGGATCGTCGTCCGCGAAGTACTCGACCGAGACATAGCAGGTCGTCCCCTCGCTCAAGCCAACGAGGCGCGGCGCGTCCTCGCAGAGCAGATCCGCGCCGAGGCTCGCGAGGTACAGGTTGGCGAGCGTCCACGCCGAGCTGTCGTATCCATGCTTCAGCAAGAGCGGCTCGATGTTCGCGCTCGTGACGAACACGACCGACTTCTCGAGCGTCGCGAGCACCGCGTCCTGCTCGACCCGCGGGAACAGCCCCCGCACCATCGGCTCGACCTTGCCGCGCGTGATGGCGACGGTGTCGGCGTGCGGCAGCGATTGGTGCGCGAGTCCTTCGGTCCGCCGCCGCACCTCGCGCACGAGCGCGCCTCGGAGCTCCTCGTGGGCGCGGTTCGCACGCTCCATGAACTCGCCGGGCCACGCCGCGCTGTGAGGGTCGGTCTCGCCGGTGCGGAGGTACCGCTCGACCTCGTCGGCGGCGCTGGGCACGTTGCTCACTGGCGCATTCTACTCGGGCAGCGCTTCCGGGTTGGCAGCGATCGACGCGGGCGGTACGCGCCGGGTGGCCGCTTCTGTGGCAAGGAGGCTATTCGTGTTGGTGAGCTTGTACTTGCGCGGAAAGGCGGTGAAGAAAATCGGTGAAGTCGGCCCAGCGCGCAGTCAGCATCCGGGAGTGCTCGCGCGGGTCAAGGGTGCGCTCGCGACGCGAGCCGGCTGCGCCGCCCTTGACCCACGCTCCGCCCTCCCGGGCCGGAACCTCGGGCGATGGGCAAGCGGGCCTCCGGTGGGGGCTCCGTCTTTTCTCCTGCGCCAGCGTTCCGCATGACGGGCCTCGCAGGCCGCGTCGGTTTGGTGGTAAACGGTTCGGCCTATGAGGACGCTCCTTCGGCGCCCTGGGCTCTGGCTCCTGATCGCGTTGCTCGCGGCCTCCACGATCGTGGTGGCGGTGCGCGCGCGCGGACCCAAGGTGAAGGTCGCCGTGGCCGCTCGGAAGGATCTCGAGCAGCGCGTCGTCGCGAGCGGACGGGTGAGGGTGCCGACGCGCGTTCAGGTCGCGGCGCAGGTCCCGGGCCTCGTCGTCGCGGTCGGCGCGATCGAGGGGCAACGCGTGAAGGGGGGCGATCTCCTCGTGCAGATCGACGACGCCGAGGCGCGCGCGGCGGTGTCGCAGGCGAAGGCCGCCGTCGACCAGGCGACGGCGCGCGTCGAGCAGCTCCGCCGCGTCGGCGCGATCGTCGCGACGGAGGCGCTCCGTCAGGCGGAGACGAACCTCGAGCGCACCGAGGTCGAGCTCGCGCGGGTGCGAGAGCTCTCGGCGTCGGGGGCGGTCGCTCAAGCCGAGCTCGACAACGCCCGACAGAGCGTCGAGCTCGCGCGCGCGCAAAAGGTCGCGGCGGAGGCGCAGCGCATCGCGTCGACCCCGATGGGCGCGGACTCCCGCGTCGCGCTGACCGCGCTCCTCCAGGCGCAGGCGCAGCACGTCGGCGCGACCGTTCGCCTCGCGCAGACGCGGATCGTGGCGCATCAGGACGGCGTCGTGCTCACGCGCTCCGTGGAGCCCGGCGACGTCGTGCAGCCGGCGCGAACGTTGATGGTGCTCGCCGCGGACGGGAGCCCGCAGCTCGTCTTCCAGCCCGATGAGCGGAACCTCGCGTGGATCGCGCTGGGGCAGAAGGCGCGCGCGTCCGCGGACGCCTATCCGCAACAGGTGTTCGACGCCGAGGTGAGCTACATCGCGCCTTCCATCGATCCGCAGAGGGGCAGTGTCGAGGTGCGCCTCGCTGTGCCGAGCGCGCCAGCCTTTCTGTTGCCCGACATGACCGTCTCCATCGATCTCTCGGTCGCGCGGCGCGAGAGCGCGCTCGTCGTTCCGAGCGACGCCGTGCGCGACGCGGCGACGCCGGCGCCCTGGCTGTTCGCGGTCGAGGACAATCGCCTCGTGCGCAAGGACGTGAAGCTGGGCATTCGCGGAGAGGGCGCCGTCGAGGTCGTCGAGGGCCTCGGCGAGGGGAGCGTCGTTGTGCTGCCCGACGGACGGCTCCATGCGCCGGGCCAGCGCGTGCGCGCGGAGCTCGATTGAGATGCCGTTCGAGTGGTTCGTGGCGCTCCGTTACCTGCGCGACGCGAAGGGGCAGACCGCGCTGATCCTCGCGGCGGTGTCGGTGGGCGTGAGCGTCATCGTCTTCCTCTCCGCGCTCATCAACGGCCTCCAGGTGTCGCTCATCGACAAGACGCTCGGCTCGCAGCCGCACATCACGCTGCAGGTGCAGCGCGAAGCGGCGCGTCCGCTCGTCGACCCCTCGGACGATCGCGCCGTCGCGCGCTCCGTGCAGCCCGCGCCGCAGCGCCTTCGCTCCATCGACCAGTGGCCGCTCGTCATGGCCGACGCGGAGCGCACCGCCGGCGTCATCGCCGCGTCGCCGGCGATCGTGGGCGCCGGCTTCGCCGTCCGCGCCGAGGCGAAGAACGCCGTCGTCGTGCGCGGCGTCGATCCCGAGCGCTTCCTCGCGATCATCGACGTCCGGAGGCGCATGCGCGCGGGCCGGTTCGACGTCGCCGGGGGCGACGTGGTCATCGGCGCCGTGCTCGCGGACGAGCTCGGCGTCGGCGTCGGCGACAAGATCCGGATCACGACGACCGAGGGGATCGACGATGTCGTCGCGATCACGGGCGTCTTCTCGCTCGGCAACGAGGTGGTCGACAAGACGTGGGTGATCACGTCGCTCCGCAGGGCGCAGACGCTCTATGCGCTCCCCGGCGGCGCGACCTCGATCGAGCTCAAGGTCGCCGACGTGTTCGCCGCCGAGGCCGTCGCGGGCGAGCTGCGCGGGAGGACGGGGCTGAAGGCGGACAGCTGGATGAAGATCAACGCCGAGCTGCTCACCGGCCTCTCGGCGCAGAGCAGCTCGAAGAGCATGATCCAGTTCTTCGTCGTCCTCGCGGTCGCGCTGGGAATCGCGAGCGTGCTCATCGTGTCGGTGGTCCAGAAGTCGCGCGAGATAGGCGTCCTCCGCGCGGTCGGCACGTCGCGAGGCCGCGTCCTGCGCATCTTCCTGATCCAGGGCGCGGTGCTCGGGCTCCTCGGGTCGTTCGTCGGGTCGGCGCTCGGGGCGCTCCTGTCGAAGCTCTTCGAGGGCCTCGTGCGCGGGCCCGACGGCGCCCCGAAGTTCCCCGTGCAGCTCGATCTCGAGCTCTTCGTGCTCGCGACCGCCCTCGCGGTCGGCGTGGGGCTCCTCGCCGCCGTGCTCCCCGCGCGGCGTGCCTCGATGCTCGATCCGGCGTCGGCGATTCGCAATGGCTGACGCAATGGCTGATCCGCTGCTCGTCGTCGAAGGCGTGGTGAAGGAATACGGCCAGGCCGTCGTCTCGCGCGCGCTCGACGGCGTCGATCTCCGGCTCGAGAAGGGCGAGTTCGCCGCGCTGATCGGCCCGTCCGGCTCCGGCAAGAGCACCCTGCTCAACATCATCGGCCTGCTCGACCGGCCGACGCGCGGGCGCGTGGTGGTCGACGGCAAGGACACGACGGGGCTCGACGAGGCGAGCCTCACAAGGCTTCGCGCGCGGACGCTCGGCTTCGTGTTCCAGTTCCATCACCTCTTGCCGATGTTCACCGCGCTCGAGAACGTCATGCTGCCCGCCTGGGGCGACGAGGGATTCCCTTCGTCGACCATGAAGGCGCGCGCGGCCGAGCTGCTCGGAGCGGTGGGGCTCGCCGATCGGATGAACTTCAGGGCGACCGCCCTCTCGGGCGGCCAGCAGCAACGCGTGGCCATCGCGCGCGCGCTGTCGCGCCGGCCGCCGCTCGTCCTCGCCGACGAGCCGACAGGGAACCTCGACACCGAGTCGTCGGCGGAGGTCTTCGCGCTGATGCGCCGGTTCAACCGCGAGCTCGGCACGACGTTCCTCGTCGTCACCCACGATCCGCGCATCGCCGAGCAGTGCGAACGCGTGATCGAGATCGTCGACGGGCGCATCGCCAGCGACCGCGCGTGAGGGGCATGCAGGCGCCGCACCGGGACGCAGGCCGGCGCCTCGCAAGCCGCTCCTCGAGCGAGCGGACGAGAGGGGGCGGGAGGGAGCTGCTGACCTTTCACCAACTCGCCGCCGGCCACACGAGGGCGAATTGAAGAGCTCGCCAGCGTCACCCCGCTCCCTTCCTGTTGATCACCCGGTCACGGTGCCACGGCAGATACGTGCGATGGCCATCCGCCAGCCCGCGCACGCGAAGCGGCCGGTCGAGCCCCAGCGTCGTGCACGCTTCGGCGTCGAGCGCGTCGCTCACGACGATCGCCCCGTCGTCCGCCACGGTGATGAAGCCGCGGTCGAACGCGGCATCGAGGTGCGGCGCGAGCAGGATGCCGTTGTAGACATCGAGCCGCTCGGCATCCGTCTCGCCGTCAGCCCACGGCTTGATGTGCCTCGCGCGCAGGAGCGCGGGCACGGCAAGCCCCGTCACGGCGCAGCGCCCCTCCCACAGGTCCAGGAGCCCTTCTCGGAACAGGTTCTGGCCAACACGCTGGACCACGAGGCGCTCGGCCTCCGTGGTCTTTGGCAGCGCGGCGACCTGCTTCGCGAACGCGTGAAGGAGCTCGTTCGGAAGTGCCTTCGAGAGCTGGAATGCGCGCCGCAGGAGCCGATGCAGCGCGGGCACGTCGGGCACGGTCCGCCCGGCGACGCGACGATGATGGGCGACAGAGCTGTCGTCACTTCTTCCGTCCCTTGCGCTTGACCGTCGCGGTGCGCGTCGGGGCCACGTCGATCACGGCATCGATGCCGGCGCCGAAGACGAGCCGGTTCCGCGCCGCTTCGATGGCGCGGTGCAGCCGTTCCTCGAGCACCTCACGAGGAGGCAGCTCGGTCAGGTACTCGGCAACGTGGATGCCCCGCGCGTCGAGGTCCAGGTACTCGACCGTCTCGCGCTTCTTGCCTGCGCACAGGATGATGCCGAGCGGAGCCCGCTCGAAGGGCTGGCGCTCGTGGCGGTCGAGCCAGCGCAGGTAAAGCTCCATCTGGCCGGAGTCGGCGGGCTTGAAGTCGCCGATCTTCAGCTCGATGGCGACGAGCCGCTGCATGCGCCGGTGGAAGAACAGAAGGTCGAGATAGTAGTCGTCGCCGTCGAGCGTGATGCGCTTCTGCCGCTCGACGAAGGCGAAGCCCGCCCCCAGCTCGAGGAGGAAGCGCTCGATCTCGCGGAGGATCGCCGACTCGAGGTCCTTCTCGCTGTACGTGTCCGCAAGCTCGAGGAAGTCGAGCATGTACGGGTCGCGGAACACGAGCGCAGGTGAGGGCTCGCCTCTCTCGCGTAGCGCGGCCAGTCCCTTGCGGATCAGCGCCTCCGGCTTCTTGGAGAGCGCTGTGCGCTCGAAGAGCATGCCGTCGATGCGCTCGGCGAGGACACGCGTCGACCACCCTTCCATCCGGCACATCTCGGCGTAGAAGGTGCGCTTCAGCTCGTCCTCCATGTAGATGAGCTGCTTGAGGTGGCTCCACGACAACTGTCTCCGCAGTGCGGAGACAATCTCCGCGCTGGGGAACGCGCGCGCGAACCGAATCATGTGCCGCAGGCTCTTCTCGCCGAAGCCGCGCCCGTAGCGCGCCTCCAATTGTCTCCCCGCTGCAGAGACAATCTGGGCCCCGTACGCCGCGCGGCGCCCTTCGAGCACCTCCGTGTGGACGCGTTGACCGATTTGCCAGTAGAGCCCCGTGAGCGCGGCGTTCGCCGTGACCGCCACCTGCTTGCGCGCGGCGTCGATCATCGCGCCGAGGTCGCGCACGAGCACCGCCACGTCGGCCTCGAGCTGGGCGCCGGACACGGGGGCCGCCTTCTCGACGGCGGCGCCCGGCGATTGTCGGAGCGGCGCTGCGCCTTTCTTCGAGCCGCCCGCCTTGGGCTTCTTGGTCGGGTGCGGCGGTCGCCCAGCCGCCTTGCGCGGACTCATGATTCTTCCCCGTCGGACGCGTCGTGTGAGGACGGCGTCGCCCGTGCGAGCAGGTTCTCGATGCGGCGCTTGAGGAGAAAGTCTTCCTCACTCGCGCGCGAGACCTTGGCGACCCCGAGGAACCGGAGCATCCCAGGGAGGACATGAACGGCGGTTGTGTGCATGGATGTCCAGGCGCCGTGCTGGACCGGGTCGGCCGGAGGACGAGAAGGGCTCATGCTCAGAATTACGGGGCGTCTCTCGCGGCCGTCACAGAATCGGGCCGGGCCGAGGCCCCCTCCGACCCGATGCGGCCCCCCTCCGACCCGGTGCCATGCCCAGCTCGGACGAGGGGCGATCCCCTCGAGCGCGTGGGATGCCCGACGGGAAGGGGGCAGGTCCTCCAGCAGACCGAGGCATCCATCCGCTGTGCGCCGCGTGGCGAACCTGCCCGCCCCTCCGATCTTCCGGGAGTTCGATGTCGGCGCCCCGCGCCCAGCGTGTCGTGATGTCACGATAGCGCGTGCGTGTGCTGGTTCCCCGTGAACGTGACGGCGGTGGGGGGACGATGACGTAGAAGGCGTGCCGGGCCGACGGGCCGACATGCATGGATACCGGGGCCCGTTTCGATCACCGACGCCGGGCAGCATCCTCAGCGGCTCACGACGCTCGTAGCAGCTGGATAGCCTCCTGCTCGACCCGCGGGAACAGCCCCCGCACCATCGGCTCGACCTTAGCCGCGCGTGATGGCGACGGTGTCGGCGTGTCTGTGGCAAAGCGGCCATTCGACCCGATGCCACGCGCCCCGAACTTCGAAAGGAGATGCTCGACGATCTGCTGATCGCGCCGATGAAGGACGCGAAGCGGCGCGATCTGCTCGAGGTGCTGGAAGACAGGTACGACGAGCGCTCGACCGTGGTGACCATCCGGGTCCCGATGAAACGTTGGCACGAGATGCTCGCAAACCCACCAGCGCCGACGCGAACTGCGATTGGCTGGTCCACAACGCACACGTGTTCTCGCTGAAGGGGCCGTCGGTCGGCCCGACTCACGGCTCGCCGCCCTGCGCACCCTGCTTCTTGACCACGCTGATCTCCCCGTCCGCCTCGAGGCAGGCAGAGCGCACCGTGGTGATGTCCGTGATCCCTTGCCTGCGAAGGGCCGCCTGCAGCTCCTCCTCGGTGACCATTTCGCGGCGCATGTTGTCCCGCTGGAGGCGGCCGTCTCGGACGAGGGTCGTCTGCGTGTCGCGCAGGCAACGCCGGAAGAAGGGGACGCGGAACTCCAGGATATCGAGCACGTAGCCCCACATGACGATGAGCGCGATCATGAGCAAGGCGTCCGCGGGCGAGCTCGATCCGCCCATGATGCCGTCGGCGGCCATACCACCGATGAGAATGAGGGCGAGCATGTCGTTCGGTGAGAGATGTCCGGTGCGTCGCTTGGGGATGACGCGGATCAGGATGACGAGGGCGAGATAGACGAGCGTCGTGCGCAGGGCGATCTCCCAGAGGGGCTTGGAAAAACCAAAGTTCCCTTCCATGAGCGTCCCCTGCCAGTACGGCCACGCGCGTCAGCGCGCAGAATGGAAGTCGGGCGCGAGGTTCGCAGCCGCCCAGCGCGCCGGCGCCGCGATCTCGACGCAGCGGTGCAGGTGTCTCGTCTCGGTATTGCTGGGCATGGCCGTCTCCTTCGGGGGCACGGGAGTACTGCTCCGTTCGCGCTGGAGGGGCCCTCGCAAGAAAGGGACCGCTCCAGACCGTGTGCTGCGCGGGCGAGGAGGGGGTCGCGCGGTGCACTGCCTGCGAAATTATCGTAATTGTTCTGATTTTTGCCCGTTCGGCGCTCTGGTTCACCGTCGGCGCCGAGCGCATGATAGTGCTGCACATGGCCCGGCAGCCGGCGAGCGAGCAGGGCCGATCCTCCCCCTTCCCGGAGCTCAAGCTCTTCCAGGAGTTCAAGATGACCGTGAAAGCCTTTGGTGCCCATGCCGCCGACAAGCCGCTGGAAGCGCTCAACATCTTTCGTCGCGCCCCAGGCGACCACGATGTGCAGATCGACATCATCTACTGCGGTGTCTGCCACTCGGACTTGCACACCGTCCGAGGTGAATGGGCCGGCACGCTCTATCCGTGCGTTCCTGGGCACGAGATCGTGGGGCGGGTATCCGCTGTGGGAGCCCAGGTATCTCGCTTCAAGAAGGGCGAGCTGGTCGGCGTCGGTTGCATCGTCGACAGCTGCGGGCGCTGCGCGTCCTGCGCCGAGCACCTCGAGCAGTACTGCGAGCGGGGCATGACGCTCACCTACAACTCTCCGACCCCGGACGCCCCCGGGCACACGCTGGGCGGCTACTCCCAGCGGATCGTCGTCGACGACAAGTACGTGGTGAAGATCAGCCATCGCGAGGAGCAGCTGGCGGCCGTGGCCCCGCTGCTCTGCGCCGGCATCACCACCTATTCGCCGCTCCGGCACTGGAACGCCGGGCCCGGCAAGAAGATCGGCGTGGTGGGCATCGGCGGGCTCGGCCACATGGGCGTCAAGCTCGCCCACGCGATGGGCGCGCACACCGTCGCGTTCACGACGTCGGAGTCGAAGCGGCAAGACGCCAAGGCCCTCGGCGCGGACGAGGTCGTCGTGTCGCGCAACGCGAGCGAGATGGACGCTCACGCCGAGAGCTTCGACATGATCCTGGACACGGTCGCGGTGAGCCATGACCTCGACGCCTTCACGAGGCTGCTCAGGCGGGACGGCGCCCTGGTGCTCGTGGGCGTGCCGAAGGACGCCCACCCGTCGCCCGCCGTCTTCAACCTCGTGCTCAAGCGCAGGACGATCGCCGGGTCGACGATCGGCGGCATCGCCGAGACGCAGGAGATGCTCGATTTCTGCGCGGAGAAGGGGATCGTCGCCGACATCGAGGTGATTCCGATCCAGCGGATCGAACAGGCGTACGAGCGGATGCTCAAAAGCGACGTCAAGTATCGCTTCGTCATCGACACCGCCAGCCTGGCCGCCGGGCCACAGGGGTAAAGCCCTGGGTCATCGTCGAAGCTGAGGGGCGACACTAGCCCCTTCGCCTCTTCCGTGGCTCGCGGCGCTGCCCGGCACGCCCGCTCCGCGCCGCCGTCTCTTCCCCGCCTGCCACGACCTCCCGCACGCTGTCGCGCAACCAGCGGTGCGCGGGGTCCGCGTCCAGCCTCGGGTGCCACAGCAACGAGACGGTGATCTCCGGCGCGGCGAAGGGCAGCGCGAAGCTGAACAGGCCGTCGCGCAGGCTCCTGGTGTGGTGATCCGGAACGGTGGCGATCAGGTCGGTCGCGCGCGCCAGCGCGATCGCCGTGGCGAACCCGCCGACGATGGTCACCACCTCGCGCGCCAGACCGAGCGCGGCCAGGCTCTCGTCGATGCGCCCCTTGGCCACGCCGCGCCGCGAGAACACGACGTGGCGTCCGGCGGCGTAGCGCGCGGGCGTGATCTTCGCGCGGCCGAGGGGGTGGTCGCTGCGCACGACGCCGATGAAGCGGTCGCGGAACAGCGCCTGGGTCCGCAGCTCGGGGCTGGTGTCTTCGTCGACGACGCCCGTCTCGAGGTCGACGGCGCCAGCGCGCAGCGGCCCGCTGTCCTTGTCGGGCTTGGCCACGAAGCGCAGCCGGACGCCTGGCGCCTCGGCGCCGGTGCGCTCGATCAGGGCCGGACCGAAGCTCTCGACGAAGCCCTCGCTCGTGCGCAGCGTGAAGGTGCGCACCAGGCGCTTCAGGTCGAGCTTCTCGGCCGGCCGCAGGACGGCCTCGGCGCCCTGCACCAGGTGGCTCACGCGCTCGCGCAGCTCGAGCGCGCGCGGGGTCGGCACCAGGCCGCGCCCAGCGCGCACCAGCAGGGGGTCGCC
The DNA here is from genome assembly GCF_052075895.1 of Sorangium sp. KYC3313. NCBI lineage: Bacteria > Pseudomonadati > Myxococcota > Polyangiales > Polyangiaceae > Sorangium > Sorangium sp. KYC3313. Next base: position 11,185,944 of record NZ_CP197255.1, on the reverse strand, counting down.
CAGGGTCTCCCGCAGGCGCGCGAGCGCCCGGCTCATCGCCGAGGGGCTCAGGCGCAGGCGTCGGGCCGCGCCGGTGACGCTGCCTTCCGTGAGCAGCACGTCGAGCGTCACGAGCAGGTTCAGGTCGGGCAGCGACATGCCACCAGGCTACCAGAGGTCGGGGCGAACCATGGCGTCAGACGCACATAGTGTTTGCGATCGTTGCGCGTTCCGCAATCCGCGCCGGCGCTCTAGTTTCGATGTCGAAGGTCGGATCACCTCGATTCGAGCCGAGCCGGAGGCCACGCATGACCGAGAACGCCCTTGACCTGTTCGTCCATCGCACCCGCGCCAGCTGGGGACCGCTCAGCAGCGACCTTGTCGCCAGCTGTCGCAGTCACCTGGAACAGCTGGCGAAGGCGCACGCAGCCGAGCCCTGGCTCGCGGCGCTGCACGAGGAGGCGCCCGCGTCCCGGGAGCTCTACCGGGATGCGGAGCACGGCTTCGTGCTGCAGGCCCACACCGAGCAGGCCGGGCTCTATCGCCCGCCGCACGACCACGGCCGCAGCTGGGTGATCTACGCCCTGCAGCGCGGAGAGATCGCGATGTCGACCTACGCTCGCGTCGAGGCCGGAGCCGGCGTCCAGCTGGTCAAGCGCGACGAGACGCTGTTGCGCGCCGGACAGGCGCAGCTGTTCCTGCCGGGAGACATCCACGACACGCGCTGCGTCGCCGGCCCGGCGCTGCTGTTCCGCTTCACCGAGCGCGATCTCCGGCAGGAAGATCAGGTCGCGCGGCGCGTGACCCGCTATGTCGAGCGCAACGGCGTCTGGACGGTGGGCACATGATGGCGCTGCGCACCTCGATCGCGGGCGCGCCCCTGCCGGGCGAGGCGCCCGATCAGGCGGCTTCCGGCGTGCAGAGCCCGGCGCGCGCGGAGGCGATCGCGTGCGTGCTCGCGGCCATGGTGCTGGTGGTGCTGTCCGCGGGCATCGCCAACGTGGCGCTGCCTGCGCTGGCGCACGCGTTCCAGGTGACGCCCGCCGCGTCGGTGCGCGTCGTCAGCGCCTACCAGCTCGCGCTGGTGATGGCTCTGTTGCCGTGCGCCGCGCTGGGCGAGAGCCTGGGCCAGCGCGCCGTGTTCACGGCAGGCGTCGGGCTGTTCACGGGCGCGTCGGTGCTGTGTGCGCTGGCGCCGTCGCTCCACTGGCTGGTCGCTGCGCGCTTTTTGCAGGGGCTCGGGGGCGCCGCCGTGATGGCGCTCGGCGTGGCGCTGCTGCGCTTCGTGGTTCCGCAGGCGCAGCTGGCAGCCGCCATCGGCTGGAACGCGCTCGCCGTGGCGCTGTCCTCGGCCGCGGCGCCCACGGTCGGCGCCGCGCTGCTCTCGAGCGCGAGCTGGCCCTGGCTGTTCGCCGTCAATCTTCCGCTCGGCGTGGCGGTGCTGCTCGCCTCGCGCGGCCTCCCCGAGGTCCCCGGCACGGCGCGCGCGCTGGACGCGACCAGCATGGCGCTGAACGCGGCGGCCTTCGGCGCGCTGATCGCAGGCGCGGAGCTGCTGCCGGCCGCGCCGGCGCTCGGGGCCGGCTTGCTCGCCGCGGCCGTCCTGAGCGCGACGCTGTTGCTCCGCCGCGAGCTGCCGAAGGAGGCGCCCCTGGTGCCGCTCGACCTGCTGCGCAGCCGTTCGTTTCGCATCTCCGTGATCGCCTCGGTCGCGTGCTTCGCGGGACAGGCCTCGGCGCTTGTCGCGCTGCCCTTCTATCTGCGGCACAGCTTTGGCCAGGACGCTCTGAGCACCGGGCTGCTGATCACGCCCTGGCCGCTGAGCGTGGCTTTCCTGGCGCCCGTCGCGGGCCGCCTCGCCAACCGCATCTCGACGGCCTGGCTGTGCGCGACGGGCGCGGGGTGTCTCGCGCTGGGGCTCGCTGCGCTCGCGCTGTCGCCGGCGCGCGGCAGCGCGCTTTCGCTGGTGCCGTTCGTGGCGCTGTGCGGCGCGGGCTTTGGCCTGTTCCAGGTGCCGAACAACCGCAACATGCTCCTCGCGGCGCCGCGCGCGCGGAGCGCCGCCGCGGGCGGCATGCAGGGCACCGCGCGGCTGGCAGGCCAGACGGCGGGCGCTGTCGTCATGACCTTGCTCTTCACGCTCATGCCCGTAGATGCGGCGCCGCGCGTCGGCCTCGGCATCGGCGCCGTGCTGACGCTGAGCGCCGGGATCGTCAGCGCGCTGCGCGCTGGCTCGCACCGCAAGCCATGATGGTGGGCGGATGGGCAGCTGAGAGCCACGGTGTCCCGACCGTGACGGGTGCGCGCTGTCAGCGCCGGGGGCGCTTGAATCGCTCGCGCGAGCGCTCGACGTCTCCTCGGATGACGCAGCCCTCGGCGTGATCGTTCACCAGCCCCATCGCCTGCATGAACGCGTACACCGTCGTGGGGCCGACGAACTTCCAGCCGAGCTTCTTCAGGTCCTTCGAGAGGGCGACCGACTCCGGTGATGTCGATACGGTCTGCGGGCGCGCGAGCCGCGCCGCTTCGGGCTCGTAGCGCCAGACGAACGCCGCCAGCGAGCCCTCGCGCGCGACGAGCTCTCCGGCGCATCGCGCGTTGTGGATGACCGCCTCGATCTTGCCGCGGTGGCGGATGATCCGCGCATCTCCGAGGAGCCGCTCGACGTCTCGCCCGGTGAAGCGGGCGATCTCGTCGAAGTCGAAGCCGTGGAACACCGCGCGGAAGCTCTCACGCTTGGCGAGGACGGTGCGCCAGCTCAACCCGGACTGGAAGCCCTCGAGGCTCAGCTTCTCGAACAGCCGGCGGTCGTCGCTGACAGGAAACCCCCACTCGCGATCGTGGTAGTCGATGAACTCCGGCGCCGCGCCGGACCAGCGGCAACGCGCTCGACCGTCGGGCCCCACGATCGTCGCGGCGCTCATGCCACGTCGCCTCGGGCAGCCGCGACGCGGCGGCACGCCGATGGGCCATCGACCCGCTGTTCTCCACGAGCGGTGGCCTTGGTCGTGTACTCCGCGAACAGCTCGCCGAGCGCCCTCGCCATCGCGCGCATGCGCGGCACCTGGCGCAGCTCTCGATGCATCACGACGTAGAACGGGACCGACGGACCCGCGGCGTCGAGGGCCACGGGCTCCAGACCCGGAACATCGACGCCGGCCGCGTGCACGACGATGCCCATGCCTGCTCGCGCTGCCTCGAGCCGCGTCTCCACGGCGTTTGAACGAAGCGGGAAGTTCTGCGCGCCGCGCTCCACGAGCCAGTGGAAGGGGCCGAGTCCCTGGCTGACTCGCTCATCGACGAGGAAGCGCTGGCCTGCGTAGTCGTCTCGCGTGACCCGGCGTCCGGGCAGATGCGCTGCCAGGTAAGCGGCGCTCGCGTACAAAGCCGGCTTGACCTCGCCGACGCGCCTCTCGATGAGCACGTTCGAGGCCGAACGACCCCCGCGGAGCCCGATGTCGGCCTCGCGCTCCGCCAGATCGACGAGCCGCGACTCGACCGACACCTCGACGATGGTCGTCTGGTCCTGCTCCCAGCATCGCTGCGCCGCCTGGGCCGCCACGGCGCCGAACCCTTCCGGCACGGAGAGACGCACGGTGCCGGCTCGTTCACGATCGTGCGCCCCGAGCGCTTGCTCGAACCCGGCGGCGATGTTCACGAGCGCGAGGGCCTCGCGTTCCAGCCGCACCCCGTGGCTCGTCCGGTGGACGACGGAGCGCCCGAGCGCGCGCTCGAGCGTCGAGACGCGCCGCATGACCGTCGAGGCCGACATGCCGAGGCGCTGTCCGGCCGCGAGGAAGCTCCCGCGGCGGTGGACCTCGAGCAGCACACGACAATCGTCCCAGTCCATGGGACGACCGTGCCATCTCGGCGGATCGTCGTCCATGCAAAACGGGTTTGTACCAGCGCAAAACCTCCTTGGTGCGGCGCAGGTTATGCTGTCTCCATGAAAATGGCAGTGCTCGGTACAGGAGCCATCGGCAGTACATTCGCTTACCAGCTCGTTAACGCCGGCCACGAGGTCACGGCCGTCGCGCGCGGCGCACGGCTGGAGCGCCTGCGGGAAGACCGCGCCATTGTCCTGAGCGATGGCGCGCGCGCCCCTGTGGCCGTCGCCGGCACGCTTGACCCGAGCGTTTCGTACGATCTCGTGCTCGTGACGGTGCTGGCGCCTCAGGTCGACAGCGTCCTACCCGCGCTGCGACAGAGCGCCGCGAGACACATCATGTTCATGTTCAACACCTTCGAGCCGCTGGATCGACTGCGGGACGCGGTGGGCGCCGAGCGCTTCTCGTTCGGCTTCCCCGGCGGCGTGCTGGCGCACCTCATCGACGGCAAGCTGCGGAGGCGCATCCTGCCCGGCACCACCGTGGGCGATGCGGCCTGGGCGAAGGTGTTCGGCGCTGCGGGGATCCCGACCGTGACCAGCGCCGATATGCATGGATGGTTGCGCTCGCACGCCGCCATGGTGATCCCCCTCATGTCGATCGGCGTCGTCGTGGCGCACCGGAACGCCGGCATCACATGGCGTGAGGCGCGCCGCTACGCCGCCGCGCTCGCCCAGGGGTTTCACATCGTGCGCGGCCTGGGCCACGCCATCGAGCCCACCGTGGTGGCGCTGCTCAGCCGTCTGCCGCGCACGCTCACGACCGGCTTGTTGTGGCTCATGAGCCGCACCCAGGAGCTCCGGAACCTCGGCGCGCTCGGCGCCGCGGAGCCCCGGATGCTCATCGACATGATGGCGACCGCGGTGCCGAATGAGGCCGCCGAGCTGCTGGCGATCCGCCCATAGACCGGAGCTAGTCGCGATCGGCCGGCGCGCCGCCCGGGAAATAGTGGCGGTAGGGTCGGCCGCCCTCCACGGCGCGATCGACGGACGGGCGCTCGCGCAGGCGGCGGTAGTAGGCGCGCAGGTTGGGGCGGTCGTCGAAGGGGTGGACCCAGTCGGCGTAGAACAGCGACGGGGCGGCGGCGCAGTCGGCGAGGGTGAAGGCGTCGCCTGTCGCCCAGGTGCGGCCGGCGAGCTCGCCGTCGAGCCAGGCGTAGACCTTGTCCAGGGCGGCGCGGGCCTGGACCTCCCCGTACTCATCGCGCGGGTTGGACTGCATCTCGCGGATGCGGTTGTTCACGATCACCTGCATCATGTTCATGACGTAGTTGTCGAAGATGCGGTCGAACATCCGCACCTGGAGCGCGGCGGCCGGATCGCGCGGGATCAGGCGGGCAGGATCCGGATGCGCCTGGTCGAGCCACTCGACAACGATGGTCGCCTCCCACAGGGCGAGGTCGCCGACCCGGAGCACGGGGAACTTGCCGAGCGGCCAGAGCGCCGCCAGCTCGGCGCCGGCCTGCGGGTTGGAAGGCTCCAGCAGGCGCAGCTCGAAAGGGACGTTTTTTTCATGGAAGGCGATGAAGGCCTTCTGGGAGTAGGACGAGAAGGGGTGGGCGTAGAGGATCGGTGTTGTCATGGTGGCCTCACTGCTTCGCGCCCCTCGCCAGCTCCTCGCCGAGCGCGTCCAGCATCTGGAGCCAGCTCGGGTGCGCGCCGGTCCGGCGAGCGAGCGCCTCGCTCACGTTCTGCTCGAGCCTCACGAGCGTCCGCCCGTTCCGCTCGACGAAGGTGATCGACACGAGCGTCTCCTCGGGCCAGTCCCGATCGTGCCCCTGGCTCTCGGAGGAGACGGGATTCCCGTTCGCGTCGGCGATGCGCATGGTGAACGCGAGCCGCTCCGGCCGCACGACCTCGCGGTAGACACCGACGGTCCAGCAATCGCCGAACTGCGGGTTGTGGATGCACGAGTGGAAGCCCCCTCCCGGTCGGACGTCGATCCGCGCGAAGCGGAGGGTGCACCCCCGCGGCGCGAACCAGCGCGCCAGCAGGTCGGGGTTCGTCCACGCATCGAACACCACGTCGCGCGGAAAATCGAACGTGCGCTCGATGAGGACCGTGGGCTCATGAGGGGTTTGAGAGAATTGCATCGTGACGTGATCACCCTTTCTTCGGCGGATGCAGCTCGTGCAGGAGGTCGTCCAGGCGGCCGAACGCCTCCTCCCAGTGCTGCCGGTACTGCTCGACCCAGGTCGCCACCGCCCGCATCGGCGCGGGATTGAGCTGGCAGACGTGCTGCCGCCCGTCGCGCCGCTTCTCGATCAGGCCCGCTCGTTCCAGGGTTGCCAGGTGCTTGGAGATGGCCTGTTGCGAGATCTGAAACGGCTGCGCCAGCTCGTGCACCGACGCAGGCCCCGCCTTGAGCCGCACGAGGATCGCGCGCCGGGTGGCGTCGCTCAGGGCGGCCAGGGTCGTGCTCAGCGAATCCACAACCATAAGGTTGTGGATCGATGCCTGGAAGTCAAGCGAAGATCGAGGTGCAATCAATTGGTTGCACCTCGTCGCGCGGCTCGGTATTGTGCATCCAGGAGGTTGCACATGGCATCGACGGACAGGATCGAGAAGCGGGTCACGCTGCGCGCGCCCGTGTCGCGCGTGTGGCGGGCGATCACCGACGCCCGGGAGTTCGGGCGCTGGTTCGGCGTCGAGCTCGAGGGCGAGTTCGTCGCGGGCAAGACGCTCACCGGCGCGTTCGACGAGGAGCTCAACGAGGCCGCCATCATCGACTACCAGAAGAGCCGTGGTCTCCGGCCTTCGAAGGTGAAGCTCCCCGAGAAGGGCGCGGTGTTCTGCACGGTGGAGCGCATCGAGCCGGAGCGGTACTTCAGCTTTCGCTGGATCCCGTATGGCATCGACGCCGAGGCCGATCCGGACAACGAGCCGACGACGCTCGTCGAGTTCCGCCTCGAGGGGGTCGCTGAAGGCACCCTGCTCACCATCGTGGAGTCCGGCTTCGACCGTGTGCCAGCGCATCGACGCGAGCGCGCGTTCCGCATGAACGAGGGCGGATGGGCCGCGCAGGCCGAGAACATCGCGAAGTATGTCGAAAGCGTGTGAACCGGCGGTCGCTGACGTCTTCTTCGCCCTCGGCGACGGGACGCGGCTGTCGGTGGTGACCCGGCTCGGGGCCGGAGGGGCGCTGTCGGCGACCGCGCTCTCCGACGGAGCGAAGGTGACGCGACAAGCGATCGTGAAGCACCTCCGGGTGCTCGAGGGCGCGGGCCTCGTGACGCACGCGCGGCGCGGGCGCGAGGTCCTCTACGCGCTCGAGCCGCGGCGGATCGAGGAAGCCCGCGTGTTCCTCGACGGCATCTCCGCAGGCTGGGATCGCGCGCTCGATCGGCTGCGCCGGATGGTCGAGGAGCCGTCGCCTCCGCCGCGGAAACGGGAAACGCGATAGGGGAGCGGCTTGCAGCGCAAGCAGTCCGGTGAAGCCGTCGAGCGCCGCCCAGAACCTTGACGCGGACGCCGGCTGTGGCCCCCGAGCCGACCTCGACACCGGGGCGCTTCGGGCCGCTGAGCTACCTTCACCGCCTCGGGCGCCTCGAGCTTCTGCAACAGGCGGCGTACGTGAGCAGCGACCCGGACACCGCCGTTGACAGAGGGTCTTCGCTGCTCCTTGCTGAATTTTCAGGCTGAATCCGCGCTCCGGGAGGGCGGCGCGTCGCCGGCGCTGCGCGCCGCGGCGACGAACTCCTCCACGAAGGGCGACGCCGGTCGGGCGGAGAGCTCCTCCCAGGTGCCTGCCTGCGTCACGCGCCCTGCCTCGAGGACAGCGATGCGATCTCCGAGGAGCCGCGCGTCCGTCGCGTCGTGCGTGACGACGACGGTGGGCAGGGCGAGCGTCCGCAGGTAGCCCGAGAGGAACGCCCGGACCTCGCGGCGCGAGTGGACGTCGAGCGCGGCGAGCGGCTCGTCGAGGAGCAGCGCCCGCGGGCTCACCGAGAGCGCGCGCGCGAGCGCCACGCGCTGCTTCTCGCCGCCGGAGAGCGCCTGCGTCCGCCGGTGCGCGTGCGCGGCGATGCCGAGGTCGTCGAGCATGGCGTCGACGACCTCGGCGCCGGCCGCGCGCCCCCGCCGCGAGGGATCGCTCCTCACCGCGAACGCGACGTTCTCACGGACGCTGAGGTGCGGGAACAGCGCGTAGTCCTGGGGCACATAGCCGATCCCGCGCTGCTCGACGGGCACGTCGATCCCGGCCTCCGTGTCGAGGAGCACCGCCTCGCCGACCTCCACGCGCCCTCGCTCCACGGGCAAGACGCCCAGGAGGAGCGAGAGCAACGTCGTCTTCCCGGCGCCGTTCGGCCCCACCAGGACGAGCGACCCGCCGCCGGTGTCGAGATCGGCCTCGATGCGCAGGCGCCCGATGCGCGCGGTCACGCGGGCGCGGAGGCGCTCCGCCGCCGTCACGGCGCCGCCTCGGGGCGCTCGGCCCCGGTGGAGCGCCGGAGCACGGCCCGCACGAACAGGAGCAGCGTGAACGCCACGACGACAAGGACCATCGACAGCGCCTGCGCGGCGCGCAGCTCCGACTCGAGCGCCGTGTAGATGGCGAGCGGCAGCGTCTGCGTCCGCCCCTCCAGGTTGCCGGCGAACATGAGCGTCGCGCCGAACTCGCCGAGGGAGCGGGCCCAGCTCATCGCGGCCCCCGCGGCGAGCCCAGGGGCCGAGAGCGGCAGCGCCACGCGGAAGAACACCCGGAGCGGCGACGCGCCGAAGGTCCGCGCCACAACGAGGAGCCTCGCGTCGACCCTCCGGAACGCGCTGGTCGCCGCCTGCACGAAGAACGGCGCCGAGACGAACACCTCGGCGATGACGACCGCCGTCGTCGTGAACGAGACGGACCACCCCGCGGGGTAGAGCCACCCGGCGAGGAGCCCGCGGCGGCCGAACGCGAGCAGCATCGCGACACCCGCGACCGCGGGCGGGACGACGATGGGCAGCTGCACCACCGCCTCGACCGCGCGCGAGAGCCGCCCGCGCGAGCGCGCCAGCGTCCAGGCGAGCGGCGTCCCCAGGACGACCACGACGGCGAGGCTCGCGGAGGTCGTCAGGAGGCTCAGGCGCAGCGCGGGCCACACGAGGGGGTGGCGGAGCCCCTGCGCGACGTCCCCCGCCGTGGCCGTCGCGAACAAGGCCAGGATCGGGACGGCCAGGAAGGCCACGAGGACCGCGCCGACCGTGGCCAGGGCCACCCGCTCCGCGCGGAGGCGCCCGCTCACCGAGGCGTGCCGCCCTCGGAAGGCACCAGGAACCCGGCGCGCCACAGCGCCGTCCGGCCGGCCTCCGACGTCACGAGGTCGATCCACGCGCGCGCGAGCTCGGGGTGCGCGGCGCCGGACACGACGGCGATCGGGTACTCGGCGATGACGTTGACCTCGGGCGGGATCGCCACGACGACCACGCCGTCCTGCGCCGCCTGCGCGTCCGTCCGGTAGACCACGCCCGCCTGCGCTTCCCCGAGGCGCACCTTGGCGAGCACCTGCCGCACGTTGGGCTCGCGCGAGACGACCTTGGACTCCACGCGCGCGCGGAAATCCGCGCCCAGGGAGGCCGACGCGCGATCGAGGATCTGCAGCGTGTAGCGGCCGATCGGGACCTCGGGGGTGCCGAGGACGACGCGGGTCGCGGCGGGGAGGTCGGCGAACCCCCGGACGGTCGCGGCGCTCTCGCTCGCGACGACGAGGACAGGCTCGTTGCGCGCGAAGACGACGGGGCCCGCGGCGCGCCGGGATTTCACGAGCTCGTCCATGTGGCGCTGATCCGCCGAGGCGAACACGTCGGCCGCGGCGCCGTGCTCGAGCTGCGTCCGGAGCTCCTGCGTGCCGGCGAAGTTGAACGTCACCTCGACGCCCGGATAAGAGCGCTCGAAGTCCTTTCCCAGTGCGGTGAACACGCCCCGGAGGGAGGCGGCGGCGAAGACGACGAGCCTGTCCTCCCGCTGGACGGACGCCGGCTTCGGCCGCTCGCAGCCGCCGAGGGCGGCGAGGCACGCCGCGAGGATCAGGAGGGGGAGGGCGCGCGCCAGCTGTCGTCGGGGGCAAGTCATCCGGGAGACTCCTGGGTTCCGTCGTTCCGTGGCTCCGTTTGCGCCGTCATGCCGCCCGCACCTCGGCGACCCGCTCGCCCGCCTGCCGAGCGTCGTAGGCGAGCGCCGAGAGCTCACGGCGGAACTCTCCCGAGACGAGGACGTCGAGCAGGCGCTGGACCCTGCCATCGTGGAGCCCCTCGCGCGGGACCGCGAGGTCGTAGCGCTCCTCGGCGAGGGGCACGAAGCCGAGCCCGAACGCCATCGCCGCGTCGCGCGTCGCGACGCCGGTGTCCGCCGCGCCCATCGCCACGGCGCGCGCGACGTCGAGGTGGCCGGCGACCCGCAGGTGCGGCTTGCGCGCGAGCCCGAGCGGCAGCCCCTGGCCGCGGACCTCGCGCTCGAGGAGCCGCTGGGCGCCGGCGCCCGCCTCGCGGCCGGCGAGGCGCAGGCCGGGGAGATCGAGGTCGGCCGCGCCGCGGACGCGGCCGGCGTCCTCGCGGCGAACGAGGAGGCCCGCCTCCCAGCGCGCCAGCGTGATGAGGACGATCGGCTCGGCGTGCCCGAGCCGGCGGACGTCGGCGACGTTCGCCTCGCCGGTGCGCGCGTCGACGAGGTGGACGCCCGCGACGTGGGTCCGCTGCAGGGCCAGCGCCTGGAGGGCCGCGGTGCTCGAGCGGGGGAACCAGAGGAACCGCCCAGGCCCCGGCCTCGTGTTGAGCCGGTCGGCGAGCAGCCCGAGGCCGGCCGCGCAGCCCATCATGACGACGTTCTCCTCGATCTCGGCGAGCGCCCGGAGGGGCTCGACGACAGCCCTCCCGCGCCGCTCACCGGTCGCGATGCCGTCCGCGGCCATCCGCACCGCGTCCTGCTCGAGGGGGTAGGAGACCCAGCGGTCCGCGATGCGCGCGACCGCGGCGCGGCCCAGCGCCGCCGGCGCGTCGGTCTCGGTCGCGAGGTCCGCCGCCGCGCTCGGCTCCCCGAAGAGGTCCTCGACCGAGCAGTCGAGGGCGCTCGCGAGGCGCAGCGCGACGTCGACCGCCGGGGTCGCGCGGCCCGCCTCGATGGCGCCCACGCTCTGCCTCGTGAGGCGGGCGCGCTCGGCGAGCGCCACCTGGGACAGCCCGCGCGCCTCGCGCCGCCCGCGAACCCGGTTCGACGCTCGATCCGTCATGACGCACACTCTTTACACCGAGGAACGCTCGCTTGTCATCCGGCGGTGGCCCGAGGCGCCCCTCGTCCCCTCGACAGGTCGAGCCGCCCCGCTCGTCGCGCGTCGCCCTGCCACGCTCTGCCACGCTCCCGCTCGCCGCCGGAGCGCGTCTCGCCGTGCTGTGCAGCGCCCGGGCGCCTTGCCCTTCGCGCAACGCGGCCTAGCCTTCGCGGGGTGGCTCAGCCCCACGGATCCGCCGACGCCCGCCGAGAGGACGGGACCTCGGTCATGCCGACGCGGACGCGCTTCGAGGCCACGGCGAGGACGGGTTACGCCATCCTCACCCTGCTCCTGGCGCTCGGCATGGCGTTCTCGGTGCGGCGCTTCTCGTCCGTGGCCGAGGCTCAGATCGATCGGCTACGCGCCAAGGAGCACGAGATCACGCTCGTGGAGCGGCTCCGGTGGAGCAGCGAGCTCATCGTGTCTCACGGCAGGGGCTACCTCATCTCCGGCGATCGCGAGCTCCTCGAGCAGGCGAAGAGGGCCAGGGCGAGCTTCGGCGAGCACGTCAGCGGTCTTCGCGATCAGGCGCTCAGTCCGGCCGGTCTCGAGCGGGTGGCCGAGGTCGAGCAGGCGGCCAGGCGCTTCGTCCGGGTGCAGGAAGAGCTGCTCGCCGCGCGGCAGCGGACCGACGACGCGAGCGGCCTCGTGCGTCGGTTCGACGAGGAGCTGAGGCCGCGTCACCGCGATCTCGAGGGCTCCCTCGCCCGCCTCGTCGATTACAAGCAAGACGTCCTCAGGCAGCTCTACGATGAAGCGAAGGCGGAGCGAGCCCGGCTGGAGCTGTGGCTCGATGGCCTGCTGGGCTTGCTGGTGCTGGCCGGCCTGGGGATCGCCTTGTACTTCACGAAGCTCCTCGGCGACCCGTACCACAAGGCGCGGGAGGCGCGCGACGCCGCGCGCCTGGCGCTGGCGGCCCGCGACGAGCTCATGGGCATCGTGGCCCACGATCTGCGCAACCCGCTCGGCGCCATCACGCTGAAGGCCGCGTGGCTGCGGCGGGGCGCCGACTCCGAGCGAACACGGCAGCAGGCGGAGTCGATCGAGCACGTCTCGCTGCGGATGGAGCGCCTCATCAGGACGATGCTCGACGTGACGACGATGCAAGCCTCCAGGTTCTCGGTGACGCCGAGGCCGTGCGCGGTGGAGGATCTCCTGCACGCGACCATGGAGACGTTCGGGCCGCTCTCCGAGTCGAAGCAGGTCCGGTTCGAGCAATCGCTGAAGGAGCCCGGGCTCGTGATCCGCGCGGAGCGGGAGCGCGTGCTCCAGGTGCTGTCGAACCTCCTCGGGAACGCGCTGAAATTCACGCCCAGGAGCGGCCGGGTGACCCTCTCGGTGGACCGGGACGGGGCGATGGCCCGCTTCGCCGTCCTCGACTCGGGGCCGGGGATCCCCCCGCAGAACCTCACGAGCATCTTCGAGCGGTTCTGGAAGGACGAGGCGCCCGGGAAGAAGGGCACCGGCCTCGGGCTCTACATCGCCAAGGGGATCGTCGACGCGCACGGCGGCCGCATCTGGGTGGAGAGCGAGGTCGGGCAGGGCGCCCGGTTCTACTTCACGCTCCCGATCGCCGAGGCGGCGGCACAAGAGGAGCCCGCGGCGGCAGAGGCGCCCGCGCCCTCGGTGGCAGGCGAGGGCCGCCCGCGCGGGTGAGGCGTCGATTCACTAACGTGGCACGCGGCACGCGGCGGCGCCCTCTTTCCACCCGGCCTGGGATTGGGCCCTTTGCGCTCCACCGTGGCGCGCCATCGCGACGCTCACCACGCCACGCGGAGCGGCATCTTCTCCAGCTCCGCCGGCATGTAAGGACGGATGGCCCTGGCCGCTCCACGCCATACCACGCTGATGCGATCGTGATCGGGCTCGATCGTGACCGTCTGGAGCACCGGATCGGCCTTGTTCATCTTGCCATTGCGGCCATCCGTGGAGATCTCCGGGCGCTCGCCGGGGAGCCGGATCGTCCACTTCGGGTGCCGCGGGTGCAAGTTGTAGAGCACGAGCTCCTCGTCACCCGAGAGGTGCGGGAGCTGTAACCCGAGGGATCCGCAGCACGTGAAGCGAAAGTCGACGTCGTGGTCCGCGCTCAGGAATGTCTCCTTCAGGACGGAAGCGGGCGCGAAGCCGCGCTGTACCTCCTGGAACACGGCGTGCTCTTGATCGTGGAGCGGCACGACCCCCATGTACGCGAAGCGAGGGAACCACCCATAGTCCAGCGCGCCGTACGACGCGGGAAGCGGCATCCTGGGCCACGCGAGGGTGGCGCCCACGACGAGCCGCTCCGGTGTGAGCCTGTCTTCGGGGTCCTCCAGGTTGGGTAGGACGAGCGTCTCCACCGCGTCCGGCGTGGCCTCGATCAGATAACCCTTCCCCGCGAAGTTGCGCGGGTAGCTGTACTCGCTCGCGCCGGGGCCCTGCGCGTCGCGCGGGAGGCACGCCTTGATCGGCGCGGTGGGATCGCCGAGCCGCGCCTCGGCCACGGCGTCGATGCCGCCGTAAGCACGGTCGTACCCGAGCGGCATGCGATCGAACGGCGCCGGATCCGAGAACAGCAGGTGTCCGGTAGGCGACAGCGCGGCTCGCCTGTCCCCGATGACGAGCACCTGCTTCGAGCGATCGCCGACGCGCACCGCCGTGAGGACAGAGGGGGCAGGGCCGGGCGCGTAGGCGTGGCCTAGCACCAGCACATCGGTGAGGGGCTTGAAGGCGACGAGGTCCGTGTCGTGCACGACGACCGTGGGCGCGGCCGGATCGACGATGAAGTCGTCGAACAGCGGTACCTGCTCGGGCGCGCGCGAAAGGCGGCCGCGGCCGTCGACGCTGTACGTCCGCTTGCAGACGACGGAGAGGATCTGGCCGCCCTCGGGATCTTGCGCCGAGAGCTGGCGCGCCGTGGGGCCGGGGCTGGAGAACGATTCTTTCATCACCAGCCTGTCGGCGTAGGCGCCGGACCCGGGGTCGGCGCGGGGGTCGGCGTGGACGGCGTTGTCGGCGCAGCCGTCGCGGTGGAGGGCGTCGGCGCGGCGCCCGGCGCGGGCACGGGCCCCGCCGGCGCGGATGGATACTGGGGCACCGCGGGGCTGTTGAAGTAGTCGTACACAGCGCTGTGCGCCCACCCGGACGGGTCGAAATACGATGTATCTCCGATGTTGAGGCCGCCGCCCGGCGTCCAGAAGGCCGAATACCCGAGGGGGGATCCGTGCCCCAGGATGCTGATCGCCGCGGCGGGGATGTTGCCCGCGAAGTAGGCGGCGTACCGGTTCCAGCCCGTAGCATGGAGCGCAGAGCCGAGCATCGTGCCCGCCGGCAGGCGCTCGACAAGCCCGGGCGCGATGCGGCGCCACAGGGGGCCGGTGAGCCGATCAACGAACTTACCGAAGTTGAGAGGGCCAACCGTGATCTTACCAAGCTTAAAAGGGTTGACCGCCTTCGATGTGACCCTGTTCACGATGGCCTGGATCGCCCAGTCGACGAGCGCCGCGGCGAGCCCCGCGAGGAAGTCTGCCATCGTCATGCTCGCCTGCACGCTGGTCCACGTGATCACGACCCCCACGCCCGGCAGCGGCGACGTGTACCCGAAGCAGTTGAGGTTGAGGTTGACGATCTTGGCGACCGCCACCGCGACCGGCGCGCCTTCCACCAGCACGGCGTTGACGCCGAACTCCGACTTGGAGCCGGTGAGCGTGTTCCAGATGGGGAGCAGGAAGTGGGGGATGAGCGGTATCGGGACGTGGATGACGAAGAAGCCGATGTCCGTCCCCCGCTGCATCGTCTTGTTGCCGTCGCACAGGACGATCGAGCTGTCCTTCGCCGTGGCGAAGCCCCAGATCGCCCAGTGGTTGAACGCGCCGGTGATGTGGGCGTGAATCGGGATGATCGGCAGGCCGACCGGCGGCGGGAGCGCCGTGTGCGGGTCCAGGCCGATCATCGGGTTCACGTGGACGAGGACGTTGCAGTACATGATCGGCCTCAGAAGAAGAGGTGCGCTTCACGGATCTGCTCAGGGACGACGACGTACCTGAAGGGGAACCGATAGCTGACGAAGACGCGTCCCTTGTCCGCCTCGATTCCCACCTGGTCGATGGCGAGCGGGCGCTCGTCCACCTCCTCCTCGAAGCGCACGCGGCCGCGCGGCAGGACCTCCGGGAGGTCGATGACGAGCGGCGCCCCGCCCGTGACTCCGGCCACGGCGATGCGCGTGCCCGGCTCGATCGAGGGCACGATCATGCGCGGGTGGGCCGCGTTGAAGAAGGTGGCGTCGAACTGGATGGGCGGCCCCGCGGCGGCGGCGTCGGGCGCGCCGGCTGCGTGCGCGTGGAGCGCCGGCCCGGCGAGGCGCGCGAGGCGGATGCCGCTCATGGGCGGGCAGGGGCCCACACCGGCCGGCAGCGGCCTGTCCTCCCAGGACGAGATGAGCTGGTCGGGCTCCTCCAGGTTCGGGAGCGGTCTGTCCTCGGCGCTCTGCGGCCAGAGGTAACAGCCGATCCCGTCCGGGTTGAGGGGATAGGGCACTTCCAGCCCATCCCACACGTCCTTGCCGCCGTACGCGTAGGCCATCGTGAGGGGAATGCCCTCGATCGCGAGCGGTGCTGTAGGGGCGAGCCCGGACAGGCCCTTTCGCCACACGCGCACGCCGGAGACCGCGACCTCCCGCCTCCACGCGCGGCCCACGAGGATGGACAGGACAAACCGCGTCGTTCCAGGCTTCTCGGGGCGTGCGTGGCCGAAGAGGAAGAGATCGACGCCGCCGCGATAAAAGAGCTGATCGGTGTCGATGACGCCGTACTCGCTCTCCCACGGCTCCGCCGAGATGCGCCACGGCTGCTCTTCGCTGGGTACGAGCTCGGTCCCCCGGAGGTCATAGGTGACCTTGGTCACGAGCGACGCGGCGATGCGATCGTCGTCGATCGCCGTGCGGAACAGCCGTGCGGGAAAGCGGGTGTGGTTCTCGAGCTCCATGCCCCTCGTTCCCGTCAGGAGCCCAGCCGGACGCGCTCGCCCGTGACCTCGACGTCGTCGTTGGCCTGGATGCGCACGTTGCCGCGCGCCGAGCGGATGAGCTGGCTGCGCCCGACGGTCTCGATGCGGCCGGCGGCCTCGACGCGGGCGTCCCCCTCCGTCGTGAGCGAGATGCCGTTCTTGCCGTGGAGCGACAGGCTGTCGGCCTCGATCGCGAGCGCGCCGGTCGTCGCCAGGGAGAGGCCGGCCCCGCGCACCACGAGGCGGATGCCCTCCGGACCGATGGAGATCTCCAGGTGCGCGGCGCCGCTCGGGTCCACGAGCTGGAGGCGGTTGTGCTCCTGTCCCCCTTCGACCACCAGGGAGTGGCCGTGCGCGAGGGCGACGGTGTGGGGCGCGGCGCCGACGCCCGCGTCGGGCGCGGTGTCGGGGGGGGCGATGCCTTCCGGGTCGTGAGCGCTCATCGGGTTCTCGTTGGAATCACGCTGCTCTCAGTTGAGGCGGATGATGCTGCCCTTGATGACGGTCTCGCCGCCGGCCTCGATGTTGATGGCGCCTCCGTTCACCTTGACCGCGGCGCCGCTCGCCTCGAACGACGCTCCGCCGTCGATCTTCGCCGCGCCGGTGGTCACGGTCCAGGTGGCGGAGTTGACGTTCTTGGCCGCGCCGACGTTCTCGGTGGAGTCGGCGGTCGTCCCCTCGGTGCGCGTGCCGACGACGGTGTCGCTCAGGGCGCCGATCTCGATGCGGGTGGTGCCGCCGAGCTGGACGTCGAGCCGGCTGCCGAGCTGGAAGTCCCTGCGGCCGCCGACCTGCAGGTCGAGCCGATCGCCGAGCTGGAGCGAGCTCCGGTTCCCCGCCTGCAGCTCGGCCTGGCTGCCGACCTGGAGGTGCGTGCGATCTCCGACCAGCGTGACCGACTGGTTGCCTGTCTGCGTGCGCGAGGAGTCGCCCGTCACCTGCTCGGCCTGATTGCCGACCTGCGTGAGCGCGCTGTTGCCGGTGATCGTCTCGGTGAGATCGCCCGTGAGCGTGAAGGTCCGGTTGCCGGTGATGGTTTCCGTCTGGTTGCCGGCCGGGAGCGTGATCGTCTGATCCGCGCCGACCGTAATCGACTGGTTGACGCCGACGAGGATCGTCTGGGAGTTGCCGATCTGGATGGACTCGTTGTTGCCGACCGTGTGGGTGCGGTCGTTGCCGACCGTCAGGCAGTCGTTGTTCCCGATGGTCGTCGTGCGATCGTTGCAGACGGTGATGGACTCATCGTGCTTGACCAGCCTCGTCGCGTCCCGCTCGGCCTGGACGCGCACGAGCTCGCGGCCGGGCGCGTCTTCAAACATGATCTCGTTGTAGCCCGCCCCGCCGATCGTCTGGCTCCTCCACCCGCTCTGCGTCTTCAGCGCGGGGAGCGAGTAAGGCACCTTCTGCAGGTTCGTGTAGACGCGGCCCACGACGACCGGCCTGTCCGGGTCGCCGCCCAGGAAGTCGACGATCACCTCCTGGCCCACGCGCGGGAGGTTCATGTGGCCGAAGCCGCCGCCCGCCCCTGTCTGGGAAACGGGGATCCAGCACGAAGAGGCGTCGTCCATCGATCCCTCCAGGTCCCAGTGGAACTGCGCGCGCACCCGCCCGAACTCGTCGACATGGAGCACCTCACCGGGCGGTCCGACGACGGTGGCCGTCTCGACGCCCTGGGTCCTGGGCTTGGGCGTGGAGAGCGCCGGGTAATACGGTATGTCCGCGCCGACGGCACGGCAGGCATGCGACCATTCCCCTCCGTACGTACCGGAGATCTCCGCCGAGGTGACGAGGAGACGCTTGCCGGTCGAGACCTCGCTCTTCAGGTGATCGAGGAAGGTGACGACCACGCCAGGCGCGACGTCGAGGCAGTTCGTCTCGAACTGGACGGTCCGCGCCGTCACCCGCTTTGCATCGAGCCGCTTCTGCGCGAGCTCCGTCGCGAGTCTCTCGTCCGTGCGGTATTTCCCCTTGTCGTCAGCGGCCGGTGTATCGTCCCCCTTCGCGCTCTCGAACAGGAATGCGCCGGGCACATAATGATATCGCTCGAGCCCTTGCTCCGGCGCGGTGCCACCGGTCCCGGACTGCATCAGGCGGTACGTCGGCGGTCTGCGGTAATCCTGATCGCGCAGCGTGTATTTCCCCGGTCGAATCCTGCGGCCGACGCGCACCGCGGTGACGTACTCCAGGTCGCGGCCGCCAGGCGCGTCGATGAACCGGATCGGCCGGCGCGTCTCGTTGCTTTGCGGCGTGTCGCAGAGCACCAGCTTGCTGTCGCCGGAGGCGGCATCGAAGTAGAAGCTGATGCCCGCGTCCTCGAGCATCCGCGAGATGAAGACGAAGTCGCTCTCCCCGTACTGAACACGGTACTTGCGCTTCTTGTGATCGAGCGAGATGCGCCTGTCGAATGGGATGCTCCATTCGTCTAGGATCTTCTCCACGATCCCGAGCTCCGAAATGCGCTGGAAGATGCGGTTGCGCCGGCGTTGCGTCAGGAACCAGAGGGACGGCGCGATGTCGATCTGGTACGTGGAGACGCCGTCAGGCTCGACAGCGACCTGCTGCAGCGAGGTGCAGATGCCGGTCCATGTCCGCGAGGCCGGAACCTCCACGCCGAAATGCGCGGTGAACGACGCGGGATAACCCACGATCGCGTCGAAATCGATGTCGGGATTGATGCTGTGCGTGAGGACAGACACCTCGAACAGCTTCGAGATCTGCTCGGTGATCTGGAACTTCCGCACATCGAGCGAGTCGCCGGATGCGACCTGGACCGATAAGAGGTGTGAAGAGGGGCTGGTCATGGCCTCATCTTAATCCTGTTTTCCGCCGAGGATCGCCGACGCATGACGGCAGGAGCGCGATGCTACGCGAGCCCTGCTACGGCTGCAAGCGCGCGAACACGCGCGGAATGCCCGGACGCGCCCGCGCACGCGGGCTCCGGCTCACCCCGCTCGCGCTCTTGCCACGGCCCTGCGCACCTCGTCGCCGAGCGCCGCATCGCGGGCGATCCTGGCGATCCACGTCCGCTGGACGCGAATCACGCTCTCGGCCGGCAGCCCGAGATCGCGTAACGCTTCCGCGAGGTTGCCGCGCTCCGCGCCCACGGTGAGGCGCGCGAGCTCATCGGCGGAGATGGGCCCGCGCTCTTTCTCGATCTGCGCTACATAGGTCGCGTCGTAGGTGCGGAGCAGCTCGTTCCGACCTCGCTGCAGCTCGCGTTTGACCTCCGCCGCCCACGCGGCGCGAAGCCGCGCCCATGCGGGTTCGTCGAGCCGGCGCGCTTTCAGGATGAGACCCTTCTCGTGCGGGCGCAACGCCAGCGACGCGTCGAGCGCGGCGCACGCCTCGACCGAGACCTCCTCTATCGTTGGTTCGCGCAGGTCCGGCGTCGCCATCTGCGCGGGAGGCGCGGGCTCCTCCGGCTCCTGCGTCTCTTGCGGCTCCGGGAGCGGGGGATCCCAGAGCGCCACCAGCGGGCCGAACCGCGGCGGTTCGGCGACGGGGGGAGGCGTGCTTGGCGCGACGGCCTCCGCGCGCACGGCATCGTGCGGGGCGAGCTCCGGCAAAAAGGGCGATGACGGAACGCGCGGCGCGCCGAGTTGGGAGGGTAGCGCCAAAGGGGGTGGGAGCTCCGTGGTCCCGCTGAACGGGAGCGCCTCGCGCGGCTGCAGGGCGAGCGGCGAGAGGGGCGGCAGCTCCGTGGTCCCGGTGAACGGGAGCACCTCGCGCGACTGCAGTTCGAGCGGCGCGGGGAGCGTACCGGCAACGTCGAGCTCGCTGGCGGTTGCGACGGCCATCAGCCCTCTCCGTTCCTCTGCGAGCGCGATCACCACGCGCCCCGCCTGCTGAGGATGGTCCAGGAGGACATATCCCCGCCACGTCAGCGAGCAGGTCCCCCGGTCGGTGTCGATGCACAGCGTGTCGCACCGGAGCTTCCTCTCATGCGCGGGGGCGCCGCCCGACTCCACGACAGCGCACGGCACCGCGGCCCGGAGGCTCGTGAACAGCCGCGCGTGCGTCGGGTGCAGGTTCTCCAGCACGATGCGCTCGTCCGGGCAGATCTCGTCGATCTGCTGATCGAGTGGCGCCGCGTTGAAATAGCCAGCGTCGATGTCGTTTGGCAACGGCCGCTCGTTCCAGTGCGCATGACTCCACGTCGCCGCGTGCCAGCCCAGCTTGTGCGCTCTGCCTGGCCAGCTCGGGGCGATCGGCCCGAAGCCCGCCGGCTCGATGGCGTCGCGGTGGCCAGTGACGTGAGCGCCAGGCATCTCAAGGTTAGGCGCGGGCACCATTCCCCGCCCGTGCGGCGCCGCACCCAGCGGCACGCCGACCGGGTTCGCCGTGCCGGCCCCCCCGGCGGCGCGCTCCCATCGGAGTGACATCTTCACGAACGGCGCGGGCGCGCTCAGCGCCCCGTCCGGGGTGAACACGCGATCGCCGAACACCGCGATCGACTTGTCGATCGCGCCGACGGCGAGCCGCGCGAGCAGCGACGTGACGGGGCGCCGGCCGGGCGCGTACGCGTGCCCCACGACGAGCACGTCGGCGCGCCGCTTGAAGGGGGCCAGATCGCTCCCGCACACGAGGCTGCGGTGAACGTCGTCCTCCCAGTAGACATCCATGCTGCTGGGCGCGTCCTGCTCCGGCGCGATCAGCGACTCGCCCGGCGCGAGCGTGTAGGTCGCCTTGCAGACGATCGTGAGCGCCCAAGCGCCGGCCAGTGGCTGCCAGAGGCTCGATGCGACGCGGAGAGGACAGGCCGAGACGACATCCATGCAAGGCGAGTCTAGCGCGGGTTCGGGTGGACAGAGGATGGAAGCCGAGCTGCGACGATAGGCGCTCAGCGCGGCGGCCGACTGCGTGTGAGGTAGAGGGTGAGCGCGACGCCCGCGATCGCTCCACCGCCGCCGCCGGCCGCGAGGTGCAAGACCTCGAGCGGACCGCGAATGCTGAGCAGTCCCAGCGCGACGCCGGTGATCCCGAACAGCGCGGTGCCAGCGAGCGCGCCGACGGCCACGGCGGTCCACAGCGCCGCGATGCGCGCCCCGAGCGGCGTCACGACGCGCGGGAGCGACGCGAGCTGCTCTTCGACGCCGTGGCGTCGGCGCTCGAGGCCAAGGATCTCCCGCAGCTCGGACGCCGCGCACAGGTGTACGGCCTCGCCGGGGAAGACGGCCTCCGTGAGCGGGCGCGTCGCGCCGGAGCGGTCGACGAGGACGATGCGCCCGGCTGGCCAAGGCGCCTCTCCCTTGTTGAGCCACCTCTCGCCGAGCGTTCCGGCCTCGACGCGCACGTCGGCGACGCCCTCGAGGGAGACCTCACGGGACGAGACCGGGATCGCGAGGACATAGCGCTGGACGCGGAGCGCGGCGCCGCCGCGCGTGACGTCGAGCCGGAAGCGCCCGAGACCCTTGACGGCCGAGCGCGCCATCGTGAGCCCCATCGCGAGCATCCCGAGCGCGAACGGGAAGATCCACCACGGGCCGCGCAGCGTGATGTCGATCCGCTGCTCGCTGGAGAGGCCCGCGCGGATGGCAGCGGCGACCTCGGCAGCCCTCTCGGGGCTCACGCGCTGCAGGGGGAGCTCGCGCCCGCCGGCCATGACGAGGACCACCACCCCGTGGCTGCTCCCCTTCGACCCCCGCTCGATGTTGACGCGCGCGTCGCGCAGCACCGACATCGGGAACGCGAGCGTTCTCGACGGGAACGCGCGCGTCACGACGCACGTCGCGCGCGGCGTGCAGGCGAGGTGATCCCGCGCGAGCGCCACGAGCGCGAGGAGGATCGCGACGAGGACCAGCAAGAGCGAGAAGGCGAGGCGCCCGGTGCGGACAGGGAACGGGCCGTAGCGGACGTTGCCCGAGGCGGGGTGGAAGGCGGGCTCGCGGAAGACCATCAGGTGCAGTGTAGTCCCGCGACTCCCCGCGGGTCGCAGGCCAGCGCGTCCTCCCGGACGCGCGCGTAGAGCAGCACGTCGCCCATCCGCCCGTCCTTCACGACGTGGCGGCGCATCCGCGCCTCGAGCGCGTAACCCGCCTTCTCGAGCACGCGGGCGGACGCCCCGTTCCAGTCGAAGACGCCGGCCTGGATGCGCTCGAGGCCCAGCTGCTCGAAGCCGTACCGCGTCAGCGCGATCACCGCCTCGGTCGCCAGCCCGCGGCCCCAGTACGCCGCGCCGAGCCAGTAGCCGAGCTCCGCTGTGTGCCGGTGCACGTCGTCGAGGCGCTCGAGGCCGATGCCGCCGGCCGCCTCGCCGGCGACCACGATCGCCAGGGCCTCGCCGGGCTGCGCGCGCGCCGCGCAGTGGGCGATCCAGCCCTCGGCGTCGTCGCGCGTGTACGGGTGCGGAAAGCGATCGCGGAGGTTCGCCCAGACGCGGCGGTCGTTCGCGTTCTTCACGAGCGCGTCGACGTCGGCCGCCGCCCAGGGGCGCAGCGTGAACGCGGGCGTCTCGAGGATCATGGCGTCGCTCCCTCCGGTCGAGCCTCGCCGGCCCGAGCCTCCGATCGATCGAAGAGCTTCACGAGCATCTCGCTCCCGATGCCGGTCGCGACCATCCGCTCGCGGCGGTTCGAGAGCAGCGCGCCGAGCCACGGCAAGGCGCCGCCGTCCCCGAGCGGGAGCTCGAGGCCGTCGTCCCGACGGACGACGAGCTGGATGAACGGCCCGGCGTAGTAGCCGAGCCCCTGCAGCCGCCCGAGATCGTGCACGACCTCGACCTCCGGCCGCGCGCGCGCGAGCGGCTCGCTGACCTCGGCGACCCAGCGCTCGGCGCGCGCGAGGAGCTCGGGGCCGAGGCCGAGGGACCGCGCGGCCCCCACGAGATCCGCCGCGCGCCGCGGCAGATCGACGCCGGCCTCGCGCAGGGCCGCCTCGGACGACCCGGGCTCGTGCGCCTTCGCCCGCCGCGCCATCGCGTCCGCGTCGACGCCGCGCGCGCCGAGGCTCGCGCGGACCAGCGACGTGTCGGAGAGCACGACGCGCAGCCCCGCGGCGCGGAAGCCCGCGTGCGGCAGCGCGCGGACGAGGTCCGCCCAGACGACGAGGTGCTCGAGCAGGGCGCGCCGCTCGCACGCGTCGTCCTCGCCGCGGGCCGGCGAGCGGGCCGCCGTCGCGAGGGCGAACAGGCGGAAATGCGGCGTGAAGCCCGGCTGGGTCGTGGGCTGCATGCGCAGGACGCGCTGGCTCGCGCAGAGCCGCAGCGGCTCGCCGCCCCGGGTCCCGCGCCGGCGCCGCGCGGCGTGCAGCGCGAGGCCCGTCGTCGGATCCGCGGCGACCTCGGCGAAGCGGACCGTCGCGAGCACGTTGTTCGGCTCGACGCCCGCGCACGCCGTGGCGCCGAGCGGCCCGATCGGGGCGAGATCCACCGCCTCGAAGCCCGCCGCCGCCGCGTACGCCGCCGCGTCGAGGGCGTGCAGCCGCCGGGCGTCCGCCGTCGAGGCGTGCGTCATGGGCGCCCGCTCCGCGTGGTCGAGGACGTCGGCGAAGCTCCGCCGCAGCGCGCGCCGGCGCAGGCAGTGGAGCAGGAGCGTGGTCAGCTCGTTGCCCGGGAGCTCCTCGGCGAGGAGCCGATCGAGCGGCTGACCGGCGTGCGCCTCGGCCGCGCGGCGGGCGATGCGCGACGAGAGCTCGCCCGTCTTGCCGTCTTCGAGCGGCCGCCGCGGGGGAGCGGTCGGCCGCTCGCGGGCGGAGGGCAGCGTCGTGAGGTCGTCGGCGGTGGGCATGGCTGGCTCCTCGTCGACACGATGCCCTGGATCTGGCACCCTGGAAAGGGCCAGCGAAGCCGATCTCGATGGTGCCAGCGCGCTCCACCTCCCACGCCGCCCACGCCTTCCTCCACCTGCAGCGCGGCGCGCCGGCGACGCTGGCCGCCCAGCTGGTCGAGCAGCTGCGCCGCGCCGTGCTGGACGGCGTCCTCCAGCCCGATCACCTGCTCCCGTCGTCCCGCGAGCTCGCGCGGGAGCTCGGCGTGTCGCGCAACACCGCCGTGGCGGCGTACGAGGCGCTCGCCGCGGACGGCACCATCGTGGTGCGCGCTCGGCGGGCGCCGGTCGTCGCGCACGTGCCGGCGCCCGCGGGGTGGCAGGGCGCCGCCCGCGCCCAGCCGGCGGCGGCCGCGCCGCGCACGTCGAAGAGCGCGCGGCGGCTCTCGGCGGTGGTGCCTCCCGACAAGCTCGACGCGCTCCTCGGCGGCCGCGCGCGGTCGCGCCCGTTCGGGGTCGGCCTGCCGGACCTCGAGCTGCTCCCGTGGCGCATCCTCGAGCGGTGCCTCGTGCGCCGCGTCCGCTCGATGTCGGCGGCCGACGCGCTCGATCACGATCCGCGGGGCGCGCCGCTGCTCCGGCGCGCGGTGCTCCACCACATCGCGGTGGCCCGCGGCGTGCGCGCGACGGTCGACCAGGTGTTCATCACGGAGGGATCCCAGGCCGCGGTGGACCTGTGCTGCCGCGCGCTGCTCGACCCGGGCGACGCCGCCTGGGTGGAGGACCCGGGGCCGCTGGCCCTCCGCGCGGCGGTGCGCATGGCGGGCGCGCGGCTGATCCCGATCCCGGTCGACGAGGACGGGCTCCAGGTGCACGCCGGCGCGCATCGACGTCGGGGCGCGCGCGCGCGGGTCGCCTTCGTGTCGCCGGCCTACGCGTTCCCGTCGGGGGCGCGGCTCACGCTGCCGCGGCGCATCGAGCTCCTCTCCTGGGCCGCCAGGGCGGGCGCCGTGGTCGTCGAGATCGACTACGAGGGCGAGCTGCGGTTCGACGGCACCCCGCTGCCCTCGCTCCTCAGCCTCGACCTCGAGGGCGTGAAGGAGCGCGTGATCCACGTGGGGACCTTCAGCCGCTCGCTGTTCCCGGGCCTGCGGCTCGGCTTCATGATCGTGCCCCCCGCGCTGGTGCGCGCCGTGGCCGCGGTGCGCGCGGCGTCGACGCGCTCGCCGCCCTACCTGCTGCAGGCCGCGCTCGCCGACTTCATCGACGAGGGCCACTTCGCGCGCCACCTCCGGAAGCTGAAGCAGGCGACGCGGCGCCGGCGCGACCTCTTGCTCGCGGAGCTCGGGCTGCTCTTGCCGAGCGCCGTCCGGGCGCGGGCGCCCGCGGGGGGCTCGGTGCTGACGCTCGACCTGCCGGCGGGCGTGGACGACGTCGCCATCGTCCAGGCGCTCGCGGCGCGGGGCGTCGACGCGCTGCCGCTCTCGCGCAGCACGGCGGCGCGCGCGCCGCGAGCGCCCGGGCTCATCCTGGGGTTCGGCGCGCACTCGGAGGGCGTGCTCCGGGACGCGGCGCGGACGCTGGCGGCGGTCGTGACGCAGGCGATCGGCGCGGGCGAGGCGAGATGAAGCGCCGGCGGCGCGGCGGGATCAGCGGCCGCCCGCGACGTCCAGCAGCGAGCCCGTGCAGTAGGACGACTCGCTCGAGGCGAGCCACAGGATGGCGCGCGCGACCTCCTCGGGGCTGCCGGCGCGGCCCAGCGGCAGGCTCGCCTGGAGCCGCTCGACCCGCCCCGGATCGCCGCCGCTCGCGTGGATGTCGGTCGCGATGATCCCCGGCCGCACGGCGTTGACCCGGATGCCCTCGGCGGCGACCTCCTTTGCGAGGCCGATCGTGAGCGTGTCGACGGCGGCCTTCGAGGCCGCGTAGTCGATGTACTCGCCCGGAGAGCCGAGCTGCGACGCCCGCGAGGAGACGTTCACGATCGCGCCGCCCTTGCCGCCGCGGAGCGTCGACATGCGCCGGACCGCCTCGCGCGCGCACAGGAAGCTGCCGACGACGTTGGTCGAGAGGATGCGCTCCACGCGCGCCGCGGTCATGTCCTCGAGGCGCGCCTGCCGGTCGAGCACGCCCGCGTTGTTGACGAGCGCCGCGATCGGGCCGAGGTCGCGGTCGACGGTCTGGAACAGGCGCACGACGTCCTCTTCGCGGCTCACGTCGGCCGCGATCGCGAGGGCGACGCCGCCGTGCGCGCGGATCTCGTCGACGACGCGCGCCGCGGCGCCCTCGTCGCGCAGGTAGCTCACGGCGACCGTGTAGCCTCGGCTCGCGGCGAGCAGCGCGGTAGCGGCGCCGATCCCGCGGCTGCCGCCCGTGATGAGCATGATGTCGGCCATGGCGCGGGAGCCTACGCGAGCCCGCGGCGAGGCGGCGCGCCGTCAGGCCCGCGGTCGCGCGCCAGAGCAAGCCGCTTGAAAACCGGAGAAATCAACCTGCAAGCCGCAAGGGGCGCCAAGGCGACATGAGAATGAACCGCCAAGTGGCCAAGGACGCCAAGAAGACATCAAAATCCTGGCGTCCTTGGCGACTTGGCGGTTCAACTTCTTGCTTGGTAGTTCAACTTCTTGCTGTTTGCATGCGGCTTCGACCCGCTGGTCGCTCTAGACTCGAGTCTGGTCGCCGCACCCACCGCGCGCCGCGGCCGCTCCCCGATGGCTCCGATCCGCCTGTGCGCTGCCGCTTCGCTCACCGTCCTCGTCGCCGCGTGCGCCGGCCGGACCACGGCGGTTCCTCCGGCCGAGCCCGCCTTCCCGCCTGGCCTCCCGACCCCCTTGCCGGAGCGCGCGCCTGCCGCGCCGGAGCCCCAGGCGTCACCGCCTGCTGCCGCGGCCGAGACCGTGGAGCCCGCCTGGGCGCCGCCGATCGTGCACACGCTGGCCGTGCTCACGGTGACCCGCAGCGTCGAGGCGGTGCTGTGGCCCGAGCCCTTCGCCGACTTTCGCGCGGAGCGATGGGGATACCACTATGGCGAGGCGCTCACGAAGCCGCCGGTCTTCGACGCCGCTCAGCCCGCCTTCCGGTGGGATCACGACCCGTGGCCGATCAACGTGGTCGGCCACGGCCTGCTCGGGAGCGAGATGTACCTCAGGGCGCGGATATGCCGCTTCGGCGCCCCGGCCGCGCTCGCGTTCGCCATCGCCGGCACCCACCTCTGGGAGTACGGCTACGAGGCCAACGGCGTCCGGCCCTCGGCGCTCGATCTTGTCTACACGCCGCTCGCCGGGGTCCTCCTGGGCGAGCTCCGGTACGCGACCTGGCGCGCGGCGGGGGGCATCGAGAGCGCGCCGGCGCGCCTGATCCTGCGCGCGCTCATGGATCCGTTCGGCGAGATCGAGCGGGGCGCCGGGGTCTTCGGCTGCTAGTCTCGACTCGGACACAGCTGCCTGACGCCGGGCAGCTGTGCTCAGGTCGAGACTAGAACACAGCTCACGTCGTTCAAGCGAGAAGTGAGCGCCAAGGCGCCATGAGACGCCAGAAGAAGAAATATTCTGGCGTCCTCTGGCGTCTTCTGGCGTCCTCTGGCGTCTTAGCGGCTCAAAATTCTGCGCTTTTCACGCAGCTTCGGCCCGCTTGTCGCTCCAGGACCTGTCAGCAGAGATACGCGTAGAAGTTCCCGAGGGCGCGGAGCGGCTCGATCACCTCCTGCTTGCCGCCCGCCAGAGCCGATTGCCTACAGCGAATCGCTCTGTCGAGCATGGCTGCAATCCGTCAAGGGAGATCGAAGCGCGACTCGAAAGGCAAGCTCCTCGTAGCGGCCGTTCCACCGCACAGCTACGCTGCACGCGCTGGTTGACATAGACAACCTCACGCGATCCGCATCCCTCCTGGAGCTGGGAGCGGAGCGGCTTGAGCGCCGAGGAGCTCGCGCGGCGCGAGGGGTACGATCCGAAGCGGCTAACCCGGTTGCTGCGCACCCTGGCCGCCAGGCTGGTGGGATCGCACAAGCTGCCGCTGCTTAGGGATATTCACTCGATTTCTACGCAGATGGCGTCACCGAGCTCGCGAGAGTCGGTTGCGCGGACGCCGCAGCCGTAACCTACACCGTCGATGGAGCCCCCTCCACCGATCCTCGCAATCCCCCAGTACCCGACGTGAGTGCATATCTCATCCGAGTAGGCGGAGGCGGTAGCGAAATCCACGTGCTCGAAGCCTTCCAGGCACTGATCTCCGCCTCTCACTACCGCGAAGGTGGTCCCGTCAATCTCAAAGAGCTGGTAGTTGGGCTTGCAGAGGATGTAGTCCAGCTCGCGGGTATCATCGGCGTGCTGCTGGCAGCTGTTCCACGGGCCATCTATCGAGGACCCGTCTGCGATACGAAAGACCCCTGAATAGGGGAGCTCATCGCAGCGGGCGAAGAACGTCCAGAAGGCGTCGAGTGGGGTCAACGGTGTGTACCCTGCGGGGCAAGATTCTCCCTCGTATACTCCGAACTCCAGCGCCTGAGCTTGAGCCGGTGCGCTCAGCGAGATGCCTCCGGCGACAAGGCCGCAGATCAGGGCGCCCATGGGCATCGTGTGACAGAAGTGTTTCATTTGTTCGCCAATGTGTTGTTGTTATGGTTTAAGTTTCCAAGCCAAGCGCGTGGTCGCGCGCAGGCGTTCCTTGGTGCATCCTGGTCACGTCGCAAGATGCCCTGTGGGCTCCGCAGTGGAGAGCCCGCTCCGTGCTTCATCGACCAGCGCGGAGGCATCATTCTCAGACGCGGAAACGGTGTCAATGTCTAAACGAACGTGTCGTTTTCGTGGATATCTATGATTGGAGTGGAAATGGCAATCTGATCCCAGTCACCCGGTCAGTAGAACAGGCCTTGCCTTCCGTCGGGCTCTGCAATTCGCTCGTGGGTCCCGGAGCTCGGCGAGGCGCGTGCCGCTCGCGACGTCGTCTCCCTTCACGGCAATCGCCAGCCTCCACGAGCCGCAGCGCCCGCGCGCGCCCCTCGCGCTGGAAGGACGGGCCCGGAGCACCGCGGCGGATCATCGAGGCCAGGTTCCATCCGCCGTGATGCCCTCTGCACCGGCGGAGCCACATGATGAGCCCGCTGCTGCCCGAGGTGCGGAGGCAGGCGCATCCGGCCCGCCCCGCAACCGCGCCGGGATCACGTCCAGAGTATGCGGCGACACCGTGGGCGACGCCAGACGGCGGGCTGGAACGGCGGCGTTCGAGAAATGAAACAGTGCTATCCCATCTTCCTTGTGGTGAGGGCATGAGACGCTGGACGACCACCGCCGCTGCCAACCGACGATGACGACCGTCGCGTGCCTCCGCCGGCAGCGCGCGGGGGCCTCGACGCGATCGCGAGCGCCCCGGGTGCACTGGCCTGGTATCGTGCCCGGAATGAGCATCCGGCACAGCGCCGTCTGGGGACGAGGCCAGCTGATTGTCCTCGCGGGATCCGAGGGGCACGTGCTCCGCTCGGAGGACGGCGGCCAGCGCTGGAAGAGGGCGCAGACGCCCACCCGCCAGGACCTGAGCGCGCTCACAGGCACCGGCGCGGCGCTGATCGCCGCCGGACACTGCGGGACCTTGCTGTCCTCGCGCGATGACGGGCAGCGCTGGTCCGACGTGGGCTGCGGCGCGACGGCGGACCTGCGCGGCGTCGCCCTGCGGGACGACGGCGAGGCCATCGCGGTGGGGCTCGGCGGGACGGTCCTCCGCTCCGGCGATCACGGCCAGACCTGGGGAGCCGGGCCGAGCCCCGGAGACCTGTGCCTGGAGGCCGCAGCGGTCGACGCCGAGGGCCGCTTCCTCGCGCTGGCGCTCGAAGGGCAGCTCGCCACGCTGCAAGGAGCGACATGGACGCGCCACAAGGTACCGGGCCGGAGTCCGAGGGCGCTCTGCGCGCGAGGCGGGCTCGTGATCGTGGGCGACGGCGACGGCCATGCCCACGCGAGCCGGGACGGGGGCGCCTCCTGGGAGTCGCATTCCACCGGGACCGGGCGCTCGATCAAGGCGCTGTGGCTCGGCGCCGCGGGCGTCGTGATCGCGTCCGGCGAAAGCGGCATCCTGGCGGTCAGCGAGGACGAGGGCCGCACCTGGAGGCGCACCGCGCTCCGGTCCGATCAGCACCGCTGCGCGGCATGGGGCGATGACCAGGGCGCGATCTGGTGCGTGGGAGACGGCCCCGCCGCCCGATCCCTCGATGGCGGGAAGAGCTTCACCAAGGTGCCAGTCCAGGCAGGGGACGCGCCGCTCGACGGGCCCTGGGAGAAGGTGCCTGTCCGAGGGAAGTTCCGGGGCCTCTGGGTGCAAGCCCAGGGGAGGGTCGTGCTGGCGGGCGACGGAGGCACCATCGCGCGAACCCACGACGGCGGCCAGACCTGGGAGAGGAGCGCCGTGGACGACGCCGGCGCGCTGATCTCCGTGTGGGGCAGCGGCGAGACGATCCTTGCTGTCGGCGAGGGCGCCTCGCAGCTCCGGACCGAGGACGGCGGGCGCTCCTGGATAGAAGTGGCAGGCAAACCCGGCGGCGCCTCGGTCCACGGGCAGAACGAGACAAGGGTGTTCGCCGTCATCGAGGGCCGGGTCTGCCGCCTCGCCGCGGGCGGCTCACGATGGCTGGAGCTGGAGGTCCCGCGCGCGCCGCGCCTCCGCGCCGTCTGGGCAGGGGCGGAGCAGCGCGCCGTGGCGGTCGGCTCCGGCGGGACCATCGTCCACACGATCGACGACGGCGCCACGTGGGAAGCCGCGGAGAGCGGCAGCTCCCGCGATCTGTCCGCGATCTGGGGCAGGGGCGACGAGCTCTTCGTGGCTGGCGGACTGGGCGTCAGCGACGTGCTGCGCTCTCGAGACGACGGCGCGACGTGGGAGGTGCTGGCCCAGGTCTCCGGCAGCCTCAGGAGCCTCTGGGGAGACGACGCCGGCACGCTGTGGGCGTGCGGCGCGCGCGGCGTGCTCCTGCGCTCCATCGATGGCGGCCACACATGGCGAGGCGAGGCGTCCGGCTCCTGGGGCACCCTGTTCGAGGTGCGCGGGGACGGGGCCGAGGCGTGGGCGCTGGGAGAGAACCTCCTGCTGCGCCGGCGACATCGGGCGTCGACAGATTAACTGCCCGCACATTCCTCAGAAATACGTTCGAAACAGAGCGATTGCTACACCATGGGGAGCCTCCTCGACGCGCTCGGTGAGGGTGGCCGACGCGACTCCATGGCACCGCGCTCTTCCCTCCGGCTCAAGATCGTCACCTCCGAGACGACCACGCACACCCACTGTCCTTACTGCGCCTTCCAGTGCGGCGTGGTCATGACGGATCGCGCGGACCACGCGGGGGCGATCGACGTCCGACCGGACGACGATTTCCCCGTCAACCGCGGGCAGATGTGCATCAAGGGGTTCACCTCCGCGGCGCTGCTCGATCACCCCGAGCGGCTGACGGCGCCGAAGATCCGCGGGCGCGCCGGCCGCCTCCTGCCGGCGCGCTGGGACACGGCGCTCGATTTCGTCGCCGAGCGGCTCCTCCGGCTGCGCGAGCTCCACGGCCCCGCGGCGCTGGCCGCGTTCGGCAGCGGCGCCCTGACGAACGAGAAGACCTACCTCCTCGGCAAATTCGCCCGCCTCGCCCTCCGGTCGCCGAACGTCGATTACAACGGCCGTTATTGCATGTCCTCGGCGGCCGCGGGGCACAACAAGGCGTTTGGCATCGACCGCGGCCTGCCGTTCCCCGTGTCCGACATCGCCCAGACCAAGGCGCTCCTCCTCTGGGGCGCGAACTGCGCGGAGACCCTGCCGCCGATCATGCAATGGATCTTCGCGCAGCGCGACAACGGCGGCGCGCTCATCGTCGTCGACCCGCGGCGCACCGACACGGCGCGCGCCGCGGCGCTCCACCTCCAGCCCACGCCCGGGTCCGACCTGGCGCTCGCCAACGGCCTGCTCTACCTCGCCCTCGAGGAGAAGCTCGTCGACACGGCGTACATCGCCGCGCGCACGGACGGGTTCGACGATCTCCGGCGCGTCGTCCTCTCGTACCACCCGGCGCACGTCGAGCGGCTGACCGGGGTCTCCACGCAGGATCAGCTCAAGGCCGTGCGGCTGCTCGCCGAGGCGCCGAGCAGCATGCTGCTCTCCGGCCGCGGGCCGGAGCAGCAGTCGAAGGGGTCAGACACCGTGCTCTCCTTCATCAACCTGATGCTCGCGCTCGGCAAGGTCGGCAAGCCGTACAGCGGCTATGGCTGCCTCACCGGACAGGGCAACGGCCAGGGGGGCCGCGAGCACGGCCAGAAGGCCGATCAGCTCCCCGGCTACCGGCATATCGAGGACCCGGAGCACCGGGCGGCCATCGCCCGCGTCTGGGGCATCGACCCTGCCGAGCTGCCGACGAAGGGGAAGAGCGCCTACGAGCTGCTCGACGCGCTCGGCCCCGAGGGGGGGATCCGCGCGCTCCTCGTGTTCGGCTCCAACGTGGCTGTCGCGTCGCCGAACGCGCTCAACATCGAGCGGCGGCTCGCCTCGCTCGATCTGCTCGTCGTCTGTGACGCCTTCGTCAACGAGACGGCCCGGGACGCCCACGTC
The DNA here is from genome assembly GCF_052075895.1 of Sorangium sp. KYC3313. Lineage (NCBI taxonomy): Bacteria > Pseudomonadati > Myxococcota > Polyangiales > Polyangiaceae > Sorangium > Sorangium sp. KYC3313. The sequence goes on along the minus strand of NZ_CP197255.1, from coordinate 11,153,584 downwards.
CTCCTTCCGGTCGCCCAGTTCGCCGAGGAGGAGGGGACGATGACGAACCTCGAAGGGCGGGTGATCCTGCGGCAGAAGGTCCGCCCCGCGCCCCCCGAGGTGAAGACCGATATCGAGATCTTCTGCGAGCTCGCGCGCCGCCTCGGCGCGGGCAAGCACTTCCAGTACACGTCCGCGGAGCAGGTGTTCGACGAGCTGCGCCGGGCGACCGCGGGCGCCAGGGCGGACTACAGCGGCATCACCTACGACAAGATACGCCGGCACCGAGGCGTCTTCTGGCCGTGCCCGTCGGTCGAGCACCCGGGGACGCCGCGCCTCTTCGCCGAGCGGTTCCATCACCCGAACGGCCGGGCGCGGTTCCACGCGGTCCACCACCGCCCCGCTGCCGAGCTCCCCGACGACGCCTATCCGCTCTACTTCACGACGGGCCGCTACAAGGAACACTACAACTCCGGCGCCCAGACGCGCCGGGTCTCCAAGCTCGAAGAGGCCAAGCCCGAGCCGAAGGTCGAGGTCCACCCCAGGCTGGCGGCGCGCCTCGGCGTCGTCGAGGGCGACTCTCTGCTCGTCGAGAGCCGGCGAGGGGCGGTCACCTTCCGGGTCGCGGTCGTGCCTTCGATCCGGCCGGACACGCTCTTTGCTCCGTTTCACTGGGGCGGCAAGAAGGCCGCCAACATCCTCACCGTGCCGGCGCTGGACCCGACCAGCCGGATGCCGGAGTTCAAGGTGTGCGCCGTCAGGGCGCGCCGGGTCTCGGAGTCGAACTGATGCGAAGGAAGGACCTTGTCATCGTTGGCAACGGCATGGCGGCGTGCCGCCTGCTGGACGAGCTGATGTCGCGCGGCGCCAGGGACCGCTACGACATCACCGTCTTCGGCGAGGAGCGGGGCGGCGCCTACAACCGCGTCCTGCTCAGCAAGGTGCTCGCAGGGGAGGCGCCCGACTCCATCGTCACGAAGCCCCCCGCCTGGTACGAGCGGAACGGGGTGCGGCTCGTCAGCGGGACCTCCGTGGCGCGGATCGACACCGGGTCGAGGGCGGTCGTGGCGGCGGACGGCGCGCGCCATCGTTACGACGTCGCCGTGCTCGCGACCGGCAGCCAGCCGCTCGTCCCGCCGCTCGAGGGCATGACGACCTCGGAGGGCGATCTGCGCCCGGGCGTCTTCGTGTACAGGACGATGGACGATTGCGTCCGGATGCGCGGCTGCGCGCGGGCGGGGGACAACGCCATCGTGGTCGGCGGCGGGCTCCTCGGCCTGGAGGCGGCCAAGGTGCTGAGCGACATGGGCCTCCACGTGACCGTCATCCACGTCGCGAAGAGCCTCATGAACGCGCAGCTCGATCCGATGGGCGGCGACATGCTCGAGCAGCACATCGAGCGCTGCGGCATCTTCGTCCGCACGGGGCGCACCGTCGAGGCCATCTGCGGGGGCGAGGCGGTCGAGGGGTGTCGCCTCGACGACGGCAGCGTCCTGCCGGCCGACATGGTCGTCCTCGCGTGCGGCGTCCGGCCTCGCGTCGATGTCGCGCGCGCCTCCAACCTGCCCATCAACAAGGGCATCGTCGTCAACGACACGATGGCCACCCAGGTGCCCGGCATCTACGCGATCGGCGAGTGCGCGGAGCACCGGGGCAGGCTCTATGGCATCGTGACGCCCATCTGGGAGCAGGCCGCCGTCCTGGCCGACGTGCTGACGGGCGCGAACCCGCAGGCGCGCTACCGAGGCACGAAGCTGTATACCCGGCTGAAGGTGGCGGGCGTCGACGTCACCTCCATGGGCAGCACCGAGCCGGAGCTCGAGAGCGACGACGTGCTCCAGGTCGTGGAGACGCGGAAGAGCACGTACCGGAAGCTGATCCTCCGCGACGGGAGACTGCTGGGCGCCCAGTTCGTCGGCAACACCGCGGCCGCGGCCACGCTCGTGCAGCTCTTCGATCGCAACGATCCGCTGCCCGCCGACCCTCTGGAGGCGCTCTGCGCCGGCGGCGGCGCGGGGCCGCCGGCGCAGGCCGAGCGCATCGTCTGCACCTGTCACAAGGTCAGCGAGGCGACCCTCCGGGAGGCCATCGAGGGCGGCGCCTGCTCGCTCGAGGCGGCGTGCGCCGCGACCAAGGCCGGCACGGGGTGCGGCTCCTGCCGCGGCGAGGTGGCCCAGCTCGTGGCCCGGCACGCGCCCTCGCAGGAGGTCGCCGGCGGCCGCGCCGTGGCCGTCGGATGACGTGGAAAGCACGCCCGGGCGAGCCGAGCGGCGCGGATGGGCCCTTGGCGCACGAGGATCCGCCCCGCTATAGACGCCGGCGAATGCACCGCACGCCGCGCGAGCGCCTCCACGAGCTCTTCACCAAGGTCGACGCGTTCTTCGCGAGCGCGAGCGCCCGCCACGGCGGGCGGATGGCCTGCCGCACCGGGTGCAGCGACTGCTGCCGGCGGCGTTTCTCGGTGACGTCGATCGAGGCCGACGCGATCCGCGACGCGCTCGCGGCGCTCCCGGAGGCCGACCGCGCGGCGCTGGCCGAGCGCGCGCGGGCGGGCGATCCGGGCGTGTGCCCGGCGCTCGACGGGGAGGGGAGGTGCGCGATCTACGCGGCGCGGCCGCTCATCTGCCGCACGCACGGCCTGCCCATCCGGTTCGCGCCGGCCAGCGAGCGCGCGCTGCCGGTCATCGACGCCTGCCCGAAGAACTTCGTGGGAGAAGACCTCCACGCCGTCGAGGCGTCGTCGGTCCTGGACCAGACGACGCTGTCGACGGTGCTGGCCGCCCTCGACATGGCCCACGCCGACGCGGCGGGGCAGCCGCGAGGGCAGCGCGTCGCGATCGCCGCGGTGCTCTCGGGCGAGGGGTAGCTGCCGGCGAGCCGTCGGCCTGATGACGGGCAGCTCTGGCTCGGCTGAACGAACGCCCTCAGCGCCCCACGTCCCCGCGCTCGGCCTGCGCGCGTTCGAAGTGGCACATGTTCGACGGTGGCACAGGCCATGTTTGGCTCAGTGTGGCTGACACATTCTGAGCCGATTCCTGGGCGGCTCCCGCCTTCCCCCCTAATTTTTCGGCGAATCCAGATTGGCCCGCGTGTTGCTTATACGTGGTGGCCCACGCTGGACCGATGGCAGGTCACGGCACACGCCGTCATCGGGCCGGAGGGGCAGCTTATCTGGAGGATAGAATGACCAAGTCGATCAAGGGGTTTGGGTTGGTGGCGGCGGCTGGCGTGGCGTTTGCGGCCTTGCTCAGCGGTTGCGGCTCGCAGGGGGCCGATCGCGGGCCGGACGTCGGCTCGCTCAGCTTGCCGCTCGCGGCCGATGCGCCGTCTGGAGCGCGGTATCGGCTCCGCGACGCCACGTTCGAGATCTCGAACGGTTATTACTACTACGAAGACGAGAATACCTCCGCCATGGCTGTCGGTGGTGGTTACGGAACCGTGGTGACGGTCAGCAGCGAGGATCAGGATCCGAACGAGAGCTCCCTCGTCGTCGATCTGGAGCAGGGAGGGTACAGCGTCACGCTCCTTCCGGGCTGGCACTTCGAGAAGGTCGAGGACGGCACGGTGACGGATCCGAACGTGGAGGCCACGCTGCTATCGTCGCAACGGGTCTACGTGTACGTCTCGCCGCATTCGACGACCTGGGCCCAGTATGCGTTCGGTATCGGGAGCAGCGAGCTGTGGCTCAACGGCAAGGTGAACCTCGACATCAACGTCTACGAAGATCCGGACGACTACTACTACGGTGGAAACGTAACTGCGGTCGGAACCGGGGGCGCGGGCGGCGGCGACTACAGCTCTGGCTACAGCTCTGGCTACAGCGCGGCGGGGGTCGGCGGCAGCGGCGGTTATTAGCGCGGGCGCGAGGAGCTGAGCGGAGCGGAGCGAGCGACGTCATCGCCCGTCAGCGAGGGCTGCACTGCACGACGCAGAAGGCCGTGGCGCCCTTGGCGCGGGCGCTCGCCTCGCAGGACCTCTTCGCTTGCTGCGACGCCATGAAGCGGTCCTTCGCCGAGCCGTTGCCGAACACCATCTGATAGTTGCACGCGCCCGCGAAGCCGCAGACGCGCACGGACGCGCTCGCCGTACACCACCAGGACGTCCCGCCCGCCGCGCCCCCGTTGCTCGGGCTTCCATTCGAGGAGCCCTCGCTCGGGGAGGCGGGCGTCCGCGCCGCTGTCGACAGAGGCGCCGGCGCCTCGCCCGCGGCGTGGTCGCCGGTGGACGGGTCCTCGCCCGCCGCCTCGTCGGCCTCCTGGTCGGGGCGAAGCGGGGTGCTCGTCGACGTGGGCGCCACGGGCGAGACGCCGCCGGCGGTCGACACGCCGGAAGGCGTGGTCTCGACGACGGTTTGCTCCGGCGATGCGCTCGCCACCAGGTACACCGCGCCGCCGATCACGAAGATGGCGCCCACGCCCAGCGCGAACAGCCCGCCGAGGACGATGAGCACGATCACGATCGGCGACAGGCCCGACTTCGGGCGCTGCGGCGGCGGTGGAGGGTAGTAAGGCGGCGGCTGCGGAGGGTAGTAAGGCGGCGGCTGCGGAGGATACTGAGGCGGCTGCTGCGGAGGGTACTGAGGGCGCCCTGGACCAAACATCCCGCAGTCATAGCGCAGCGGAGCCGTCCGCGCTGCGTGTGACGAACACCCACGCTGTCGGCGAACGAGCGATGTCGCGTCTCGCTCGCGCCGGACGAGCCCGCCCGCAGGGGCGCTGTCCGCGGTGGTGTTGCTCCGGAGCCGGCGGAGCGGCGCTCCGCGGCACGCTCACACCCAGCCGGTCGTGGCGCGCAGGAGCAGCCCGAACCCGAGCGACGCGCCGTTCGCGAGCGCCGAGGCCGCGATGGCGTGCGTGGCAGGCAGCTCGCGCAGCGCGAGCCGGTAGACGCCGAGCTCGATCAGCACCGCCCAGAGCTCCGAGAGGGCCAGTCGCGCCGTGGCGCCGATCGCGAGCGCGGGGAAGATGAACCACACCGCCGGGTGACTCGCGAGGTTGGCGACGGCCACGAGCGCGGCGCGGCGGCCTCGTGACCGCTCCGCCGCGCCGAGCAGCGGTGAGGCGACGGCGAGCTCGATGAGCAGCGTGAACGCGAACGCGCGCGCCCAGGCGGCCACCAGCGGATCGGTGAAGGCGCGGCTCATGGCGCGGCCGGCTGCGCGGCGACCTCGGGCCCGCTGCGATCCACGCCGCGCGCGCGCCCGGACCGCTCCTGGCGCGCCTCGGCGGCGCGCCGGCCGACGTCGCCGCGGACATAGAAGTACGCGAGCAGCGCGAGCTCCAGGTACGCGTGGAAGGAGGCGAGCGAGAGCACCAGGTTGCGCGCGCCGAGCGCGCTGCGCAGGGCGCCGAGCAGCACCAGGGCGGCGACGACCGCCACGGCCGCGAGCCCTGCGTCCCCGAAGTCGCGCCGGAGCGAGCGCGCGGACATGCGGAAGGTGGCTGTCCGCTGGCCCGGGTGATCTTCCTGGGGAATGAGCAGCAGCCAGACCGCGTAATGGACCGACTGCAGGAACGCATAACATGCCGTGAGCGCCACCGCGGAGCGGGTCGGCAGCCCGGGAGCGAGCCAGTCGCTTGCCAGGAAGAGGTGCAGCCCGAAGGCGTCCAGCCACCCGGAGCGCAGGGTGATCGAGGTCATCGCCCCGCTCGCGAGGAGCGCGGTCCCGGCCAGCACGAGGCCGAGCGGCCAGGCGACCGCGCGCGCCCGGCGGCGGAAGAGCGCGAGCCACAGCGCGAGCGCGACCAGGTTGTGCGCGTGCGCGAGGACGAGCCGGAAGCCGCGCGGCGCGGCGAGCGCCGCCGCCGACAGCGCCACGGCGGCGGCGGCGGCCAGCGCGACGCGCCGCCACGCGCGCGACGCGAGCGCGCCGGCGACGACCGCGGCGCCGAGCCAGGCGGCGAGCAACGCGTGCTCGGCGCGGAGCAGCGCCGCGGCCGAGCCAAAGAGCTCCTGGGCGCCTCGCAGCCCCACAAGCGCGGCGCAGGCCGTCCAGACGACGCCGCGCCACCACGACGGCAGCCCGCGCCGCAGCACGAGGTAGCGCACGTCGGCCGCGACGTGCAGGACGCCGAGCAGGATTGGCCCGAGCACGAGCAGCGCGCTCGGCGCAAAGACCGCCATGGTGAAGGCGCCGAGCGCGTTGGCCGCGGCGACGGTGGCTATCCTGCGATCGGGGCGCGCCACGACCGCGATCGCGAGCTCGCTCCGGCGGAGCAGGCCGAAGAGGCGCCGTCGCGCGCCGTCGAGCGGCGCGACGCCGCGCTCGAGCAGGCGGGCCACGCTCGCAGGCGGAGGACCGGGCGCGCGCACGGTCGAGGCCCGGTTCAGCGGCGCCGGCGGGCGGTCACGAGCGCCGCGGCGCCGCAGAGCAGCATCAGCCCCGCCATTGCGCCGCCCGAGGCGGCGCCGCTCATGGCGCAGCCGCCGGTGTCCGACGATGCCTTGTCCGCGCCCGCGCTGCCGGCCGACGTCGAGTCCCCGCCCGAGGCCGACGTCGAGCTGCCGCCCGAGGAAATGCACAGATTGCAGTCGTACTCCACGGTGGTGAAGCCGCCGTCCTCGCCCGGCAGCGTTCGCTGGCACTTCTGCTGCGTGCACGTGCCAGGCTCATTGTAATTGGGCCCTGCGTTGTTACAGCTCGACCCCGGCGTGCCGCAGCTCTCGGGCGGCGGGATGTCCGCCCGCGCTGAAGAAGAGATGAGCAGCGGCGCTGCGAGCAAGGCGGCGATCGCCACAAGGCACGAGGGCTTCATCATCCCGCCACTCTGTGCTTTCCTTCGGAAAACTTCAAGAGCGGTGCCGCCGATCCACGCTCGTTTGTGCCCGCTTGTTGCCGCTTGTTGCCGCTTGTTGCCGCTTGTTGCCGCTTCACCAGCGCGTGCATCGCTCGCCAGGGCGAACGGTGGAGCGAGAGGGCGCGACCTTCACATGGACTTCCCTCTCGCGACCGTGATCGGTGTTGCCGCGGAGCGAGCCCGTGGGACGGAGATCCGCCGCTCCTGGCAGGAGGGCGCGGCGGCGGAGGTAGCGCCGCTCGGGCGTGGTGACGGCAGCAGGCGGGCGGGATAGTCTCCGCGCGATGCTCACGATCCGGCGCCGCCAGTCGGCGATGTTCGCGCAGATAGCGGTCGATCGCTTCGTCGGCGAGCTCTCAGCGCACTTCCGCGAGCACTTGCCTCGGCAGTTCGGCGCCCTGGGCGAGAGGTCGGGGCCCACCCCCTCGTCCGAGGGCCCGTCCGGGATCTCGATCAGGAACCGCTGGAGAAGGGCGAGGTGCTGAGCATGTGGACCGGGAGGGGGCTCGTCTGCGGCACGTTCGATTTCGTCGACGAAGGTAGACGGTGTTCCTTCGGCGGCGATCTCTATGCGCGTTTCGTCAACGTCGCCGTCCTGAAGAGCCCGAATCCCGTCTCGGTGGCCGGCGAGTCGGGCGGCATCTGGGTGGACAGCCAGGGGCGGCCGGTTCTCCTCAACAACTATGGCAGCGAGGTGGCGGGCGAGGACGGATGGACCGGCGGCGGCCTGCCCTTGTGCTGCATGGTGGGCAGCACGATGGAGTGGCTTCGACGGACGCTGGGCGACGGCGTCACGCTCAGCTTCGACGCCATAGACGTGCCCGAGAGCGACGAGGAGGCTGCAGAGGGCGCGTTCGATTACCGCCGACACGCGCTCACGGAGCTGGATGCGGCCCTGAGGGGCGCGAAGCCGCCCAAACCCGACGCCGCTCTCGAGCGCGCCCTGGATGAGCACTACCAGCAGGAAGCCAAGAACATCCGCGAGAAGCACACGATCGTCGAGCTGACGTATCTAGCTCCCCGGCTGCGAGCGCAGATGATGCAGGTGAAGTACGACCACCAGGCGAGGCTCGAGGCCGCGAAAGCGAAGCCGGCAGCGACGGCATCGGCAGCTTGGCAGCAGCCCGACCAAGAATTCGGTGGGTTCCAGCAGGTCGGGCACGGCCACGCTGACTTCGACAGCTGGGACGAGGTCGAGGAACACGGAGGCGGATTCGTCGGCCACACCCACGCAGGCGACTCCGACAGCTGGGAGGAGGCGCAGAACACGGTGGGCGGATCCGTCGGCCAAGGCAACCCCGAGAACCTCGACGGCGAGGACCTCGACGTCGACTGGCCTTGGTGAGCTCCGGCCACACCTGGCCCTCGCTCGTCGCCTCGGGGACACGCGCGCTCGCGTTCATCCTCCCCGTCCTCGCCCGGAGCGCTCGCCCCGGCTTCCGCATCCACACCATCTAACTCCTCTCGGTCGGCACCACGCTCGGCCAGCCCGGGCTCCAGCAGATCCTGCTGCGACGCGAGCTCGCCCTCGAGGCGCCCGTGTCCCCGTGACGCGCCGCCGGGGCGGCGAGGTGCCTGGCCGAGCGCGGCGACTACGGCCTCAGAAGAGCACGCGCTCGACGCCCGCCGCGTCGAGGAGGTAGTCCCTGGACGCCTCGAGGCCGGCGCGGAGCCGGCCAAAGTCCACCCCGACGAGCTTGCCTCGCCATTTCCTGATGCTTCCCGCGACGATGACCGTGTCCACGTTGCTGCGGTCCATCAACGTCACCACGGCCCCTGGCACGTTGTTGAGCGGCGCCACGTTGATGGCGTCCGCTCGCAACAGGATGATGTCGGCCTCCTTGCCCGGAGTCAGCGAGCCGACCTTGTGGGAGAGACCGGCCACCCGGGCCCCCTCGACCGTGGCCAGGCGGATGACATCGCGGCACGTGAGGAGCTCGGGCAGATCCGTCTCTCCGGCCAGCGCCCGCTCGTTGATGAGCGCCCGCTGAAGCGTGAAGACGGTCCGCATCTGGGTGAAGAAGTCTGCGGTCATGGTGCACTCGACGTCGGTGCTCAGCGCGGGCTGGACGCCGTGATCGAGCGCGGCCTGGATAGGCGGCGTGCCGTGCCGCATGGTCATCTCGATCGGGGCCGCGATCGAGACGCTCGCGCCCGAATCGGCGATCGCCTGCCAGGAGGCCTCCGAGATGGCGCTGGCGTGGATGAACTCGAGATCGGGCCCCATCAGGCCCTCGCTCTCGATCTGCTCGATGAGCGTCCCCTGGCCGATGCTGCCGACGAGGTGGGTCACGATGGGCAGGCCGTGCTGGCGCCCGATCGCCCAGGTATCGCGCCACGCCGGGTCGAACACCTCCCCGCCCATGGCCAGGGTCAGGAGCTGGTCGGTCGAGGAGAAGTACTGGCTCTGGATCCGATCGAGATCGTTCGGGAAGATGTTGCCGGGGCCCGCGCCCGGCGAGTACACGAAGAGCGCGCGGCGGCCCGATTCCTGCAACCCATGGATGACGGCATCGGTGTGCTCCGGCGTGTGGCCCACCTGGGACGTGTCGACGACCGTCGTCACCCCGGCATCCAGCTGGCTGAGCGAGGAGGCCAGTATGGCGAGGAAGGCGTCCCGCGGCCGGAAGACCGGCGTGATGGTGAAGTGGATGTAGTCGAGGTAGTTCTTCTCGCCGTGCGGCAGCCCGTCGTTGGCGAGGAGGCCGTCCGAGAGGAAGCTCCGCAGCGCGGTCTGGTACTGGTGGTGATGGGTGTCGACGAACCCCGGCATCACGATCGTGCCCGTCGCGTCGATGATCTCCGCGCCTGGCGCGTGCAGGTGCGGCCCGACCGCGATGATCTTCTTGCCCTGCACGAGCACGTCGCCCCGGGCGAAGTCTCCCACGTTCGGATCCATGCTGAGCACGGCGCCGCCTCTCAGGATGTAACGCCGGTGCGGGGCGCCGGTCCCGTGCGGCACGTCATCCTCGTGCTCCGACCTTCCCCTCGCCGCCGCGGGAGTCGAGAAGGCCGCCGCAGCACCGAGCGCTGAAGCTCCCGCCGCGAGAAACCGGCGACGAGACGAGCCCGCCTCGCCCGGCTCTCCGTCATGGTTCGAGTCGTTTCCGCAGAGCTTCTGGCACATACTGAGTTCCTCCTGCTCAGCTCTCGCGTCCTTCTGTCGTGCCCCCGCCTCTCGAGACACCGACCGCTGGGCTCTGGTGGGCTGAGCAAAGCAAAGATTAACCCGGTGCGGAAGCCAGCGTCGAGCCTCGTGAGATGAGATGCGATGCGGCGCCGAGGTCGTGCGCCTTGTGCCGTTGTACCGTCGCACCGTCGCACGGCATCGAGCTGGAAGGCCGGATGGAGAATCTCACCCGGGATGCCGTGGTACACAGCGAATCTCCCGGTAATGACTACAGAGGGGTCTCGGGTATGATGATGCGGTCGCGGCGCACGCCGCCCCGATACGCGCGCGGGGCCGAGCCGCGCGGTGGTCGTCGCACGGCCCGCCGCCGTCGTCCGGCGAGCTCACCTGCCCAGCGCGATCATCTTCTCGTTTACCCAGTCGTCGCCGGCGAGGGGGTGCACGCCGGCCCCGTCCCGCTCGAGCGCGATCCCCACCGAGAGCAGCCCGCTCTTCACGAGGAACGCCCCCCTGGGGGTCTGCCCGTCGGACTTCGTGAGCCGCCCGCGGATCGCGAGATCGCCCCCCTTTGCCTCCAGCAGCCTGAAATCGACGCCGTCGTCCGCGCGCCTCACCTTCGCGGACGCCTTGAGCCCCTCCATCGTGAGGAGCCCCGCGGCCCAGCCGGGAATGGCATCCTCGGCGTCGAGCAGCATCACGGCCGGCCGCGCGTCCTTGCATTGCACCCGGATCGCCGCCTCCATGAGCCCCCGCCTCACCTCGGCGTCCTCGATGTCGATGTGCGCCCACCAGCCAGGGACGGCCTCGCCCTCGTGCTCGATCGCGAGATCCTCGATGTCGATGCGGCCCTTCCGCAGCTTGGCTGTGGGATTCAAGACGTTCGCCGCGTCGAGCGTCATGCGCGCCGCCACGTCGCCCTTCACCTTCGTCTGTTTCCACTGCAGGGCGCCGTGTTTCAACAGCAGGTGCAGCGAGCCCGTCCCCCGGCCCAGCGGGTCGACCTCCAGGCTGCTCCGCACGAAGGCCGCGCCGCCCGTGAACCGCGGCGCGTCCGGCGCGGCGCCCTCGGCGTTCAGCCAGCGCAGGTCCGGGATCGCCGCGGCGACGACATCCACCTTCGACGCGAACCCCGGCTGGAGCCGCAGGAGGTGGAGCTCCGGCGCGTCGAAGGTGGCGCTCGCCCTCTCCACGACGATGGGCGGCAGCCCGCTTCCCGGGCGCTCGAGCGTCGCGCGGGGCAGCGTCACGGCGAGGCGCGCCGCTCCGCGCTCGTCGACGCGGAGCGCCGCGCGCGCCTCGGCGGTCGCGCGGAGCGACGCGGCGGAGGCCACGAGGTGGCTCGTCTCGTAGGACACGGTGCTGCCCGGCTCGACGCTCCCCCGGTTCACGACGAGGTTCGTCCGGAGCTCTCCACTCCCGTCCTCGAGCCGGGGTCCGGCGCCCTCGCCCGCGGGAAGGTGGATGAAATCGAGCCCCGGCAGCTGCGCGTCGAGGCGGAGGCGCGCCCAGGCGGTATCGAGGACGTCGAGCCCGTCGACGTCCCTCGGATCGAACGTGCTCATCGTCACGTCCGCGTCGGCGTCGAGCCGCGCGACGACGCGATCGGCGACGTGGATCTCGCCCGACCGGAGCTCCAGCGCGACGGGCCCGACGCGAGCGGCGCGGAGCGGCTTGTAATAGAACCCTCCCCGCACGCGACCGCCGCCGGCATACCGGACTTGCTGGATCCAGACCTCCTTGAGCGTCGTGTCGATGCCTTCGAGGTGCACCGTCCACAGGTTGTAGCCCTCGTCCGAGCTCTCGAGATCGTGCTTCGGCGGCAGCTCCGGCTTGAGCGGAGGGTTCGCGAACTCCGGGATGGGCGGCAGCGCCTCGATGTGCGGCGCCTCCAGATCGCGCTCGCTCGTCGGATCCACGAGCATCCGCAGCCGGAACACGAAGCCCCTCGCGCGGATGTCCTCCGCATAGAACTTCTTCCGGAGGAGATCGGTCAGGTGGATATCGACGTCCGCTTCGTCGAGCTCCACCGCCCACTGAAGCACGCTGTCGGAGCCGCTGAGCCGGAGCTCCTCGACGTGAACCACGCCCGGCCAGAGGCTCCACGCCGAGCCGTGATAGAGCGAGGCGTCGACGGGGTTGTAGCTGACGAGCCTCGCGATGAGCCCCGTGCTCAGCATCACGTTCACGACAACGACGTAGCCGAGCCAGAGCGCGATAGGCAGGATCAACAGCGCCTTCAGCGCCCTCCTCGCCCGTGGCCCGTGCCGCCCGCTGAGCGCAGGTGGGGACTTCAGCGCGGCAGCTTCGTGCAGGAGCGCGTGCATGCGCGCATCGATCGCACGCGCCATGCCGCGAGCTGAGCCGCGGCGCGCGAGGGGGCGGGCTCAGGGCTGGCCGTGGCGATCTGCCCCGCTCGTGGCGAACGTCGACATGCGCGGACGGCGGGGGGGCCCGATCTCGCGCGGCGGCGCCCGGAAATGGCCCTGCCGTGAGCGCTCGGCCCCCGTCGGACCCGACAGGCACCCGGCTTGCTAACCCCGCGAACGTCGGCGCTGGCGAGCCTGTCGCGCGTCGACGCCGCTGGAGGCCCGCTGGAGTCGATCTTCCAGCCATCTCTCGAGGTCATCATGAACCACACTGTCCATCACGACCTGAACGACGAAGAAGCGAAGAGCGCCGTCCTGCGGGCGATGGCGAAGTATTGTGATCGATACGCGGAGTACGCTCCCTCCATTTCCTGGAGCGACGAGCGGCGCGCGGATCTCGGCCTCTCCTTCAAGGGCTTCACGCTCTCCGGGCGGCTCGAGCTCCGGCCCAGGGCCGTCGACTTCGCGATCGACATGCCGCTGCCGCTGCGCATGTTCAACCGGATGGCGATCGCGGCGATCGACGCCGAGGTGAGGCGGTGCATCGATGACGCGCACCGTGATCGCGCGCGGCGGCGCGCTCCGAGCGCGGTCGCGCAGGAGGCGCTCTGAGCGGCCCGCGCCATGAAGAGCGGAAGCGCCACGACCCCCCATGAGAGGCGCCGCCGGCGGAGCGCTCCGCGCCGCTCCGCCGCGAGTGGCGTCGTCCTCCGCCGGCGCCGCGTCAGCGTGTCGGTCGAGTCCGTCGAGGCGGTCGAGCTCGCCCGCGCGAGCGGCGAGGTCGCGGGGACAGGGCAGCTCACCCCGTCACCGGTCGAGTCCGCCGAGTCGGCCGGGCTCCGGTACGTGAACGACGGTGAGCCGGGGATCTCCAGGCGAGGGGCGGGCAAGGGCTTCCGTTACGTCGACGCCGACGGTCGCCCCGTCAAGGACGAGGCGACGCTCGCGCGGATCCGCCGCCTCGCGATCCCGCCCGCGTGGACCGAGGTGTGGATCTGCCGGAGCGAGCGCGGGCACATCCAGGCGACAGGGCGGGACGCGCGCGGCCGAAAGCAGTACCGGTATCACCCGCGCTGGCGCGAGGTCCGCGACGAGACGAAGTACGACCGCATGCTCGCGTTCGGCGCGGCGCTCCCGGCGATCCGCGCGGCGAGCGAGCGGGATCTCGCGCTGCCTGGCCTGCCGCGCGAGAAGGTGCTGGCGGCGGTGGTGCGCCTGCTCGACGAGACGTCGATCCGCGTGGGGAACGACGAGTACGCGCGCGACAACGACTCGTATGGACTCACCACGCTCCACGACGAGCACGTACCTGCGCTCGGTCGCGGGCCACGACTTCACGGCGAAGGACTTCCGCACCTGGACCGGCACCGTGCTGTGCGCGTCGTTCTTCTGCGAGATGGAGATCTCGAGCTCGGTCCGCCAGGTGAAGAAGCGCGTGGCGCAGGTGATCGACAGGGTGTCTGCCCGCCTGGGCAACACGCGCGCGGTCTGTCAGCGCTGTTATGTCCACCCCGCCGTGATCCGCGCCTACACGGAGGGAGCCCTGCAGTCCCTGATCGACGCGGAGGAGGCCGTCGCGGACGGAGCGCTCGCGGCGCTCCGGCCCGAAGAGGCGAAGATGCTCCGGATCGTCCGCGGCTTCGGCGAGCGAGAGGCCGTGTCGCTCGTGACCCGCCTCAGCGAGAGCGTGCGCGCGGTGCGCGCGGTGAACGCGCGGCGAGCCGGCAAGGGCGCGAAGCGTCCCCCCAGGGAGCGGCGCGCCGCGGCCTGAGCCGCGCCGGCGGCGAGCGCCGCAGCGGCCGCGCGGGGATGCGGCTCGCCCCGCTGTTCCCGACGGGTCTGCCGTGTCGTTGCGTCACAGCGTGATCGCCTCGCTGTGGCATCGTGCCGCGGACGCGACGGGCGCTGTTGCTGGGTTCGCGAGCGGCCCGCGATCTCCCGCCGGGTACGCGCGCGGTACGGTTCGTGTTGTGTGCAGCTCCCTGGAAACCAGCGCGCGCGGCGCGAACCCTCAGCCAAGGAGGTCTGCATGGCGAGCCAGAGGTTGATCACCGGGATGGTGCGAGGACGTGGGGAGGCCGAAGACGTCGTCCGGCGCATCCTGGACGGCGGGCACACGCGATGGGACGTCTGCGCCATCGTGAGCGAAGCGACGCGCCGCCAGCACATCTTGCGCTCGCGCGCATTCGGTGCGGCCTCGCACGGGAGCGCGCTGACCTCCGTCCTCGCCGCGGCGAGCGCGGGGCTCGTGGTCTCGGGGCTGCGGCTCGCGGTGGCCGGCCCCATCGCGGTGAGGCTCGCGGACGCGAGCTCGGCGAGCGAGACGGCCAGCCTGAGCAGCGTGCTCGTCGACGCCGGGATCCCCGAGCAGAGCGCGCCGGAGGTCGAGCGGCGCCTCAAGGAAGGCGCGATGCTCCTCGGCGCCCTCGCGCGCGACGAGAAGGACGCCGCGGCGCTGCGCGCGATCCTGCGAGACGCAGGCAACGGCGATTTTTGCGGCACGGGCAAGGGAGCCCGCGTGTTCGCCGCGCTGTGAGCCGCCGGCGCTCACCGCTCCGCGCTCCGCGTCGCCGCTGGAGGGAGCCGCCGCCGGAACGATGAGCTCGCTTCATGGCCGAGAAGTCCTGGACATTGGAACGGGATTTGGAAGGGACTTGGAAGGGATTTGGAAGGGAATGAAAGAGCTCAGCCGAGACTGATTCGGTACAAGGCGAACATGTACCCCTGGGGCAACAGGGGGCGCGCGCTTTCCCACAGCGGCGACGATCCCTGGCGATCGCGGCTCCTGCGTGGACGTATGGCGTGGAGGCCCACCTCGGGAGGTAAGGAGGAGAGGAATCGGGCGTTCACCAGACAGCTCAGGAGAGTACCCATGGAACCGGTGGCATTCGCAGACGAGAGCGTGGGCCTGGACGGACTCATCGACGATGACTCGATCGAGCAGCTCAAATCGTTCTGCCGCGGCGAGATGTCCGCGGTCGAGACCTACCGTCAGGCCATCGCCGCGGCGCGCCAGGGCTGGGTCGCTCACCACCTCCGGCTGAACCTCGCGTCGCACGAGGCGCGGGTGAAGGTGCTGCGCCGGCGGATCGAGGAGCTCGGAGGCGACCCCCCGGCGAGCTCCGGGCCATGGGGCGCGTTCGCCAAGGCCGTCGAGGGGACCGCGCTGGCGCTCGGCCACAAGACGGCGCTCTCGGCGCTGGCCGAGGGGGAGGAGCACGGCCTGAAGGACTACCGGGACGACATCGAGGAGCTCGACACCGAGTCGCACGCCCTGGTGCGGGACGTGATCTTGCCGCAGCAGGTGTCGACGCGCCGCTCGCTCGCGGATCTCAAGCGGCAGCTGCCGTGACGCGCGAAGCCGTCGACGGATTGTTCGGGCGGGCCCCCCGTGCGATACTTTCGGGCGTATGGGCAGGGCTGCGCTGGACATTACCCGACTGAGCCGCGACGAGCAGCTCGACCTCCTCGACGAGTTGTGGGCGAGCCTCGGGCGAGACCCTGACGCGCTGCCTCTCAGCGACGCCCAGCGGGTCGAGCTCGATCGGCGCCTTGATGAGCTCGAGGCCGAGGGGCCGGTCGGGCTCACCTGGGATGATGTCGTCGCCCAGGCACGCGCTCGGTCACGGTGAGGCCGTACCTCGTTCGGCCCGCTGCTGCGGCGGACATCGCGCGGGCATATGCCTGGTACGAGCGAGAGCGCGACGGGCTAGGAGAGGAGTTCCTCGTGGAGGTCCGCGCGGCGATGCAGGCGGTCATCGAGGCGCCGACGGCCTACGCTGTTCTGCACCGCCAAACACGGCGAGCGCTCGTCCGGCGCTTCCCCTATGGGCTGTTCTTTCGTCTGATGGATGACGTCGTCGTCTTCGTCGCGTGCTTTCACACGCGCCGAAGACCCGAGTCATGGAAGCGGAGAGGCTGAAGGCAACTCCGGTATTGGGACGGGGGCGAACACCCCCGCTCAGCCCTTCGCGTCGTACCCCGCCTGGAGCAGCTTCGCGATCGTCGAGAGCTGCATGTTCGACGTCCCCTCGTAGATCTTCCCGATCTTCGCGTCGCGGTAGAGCTTCTCGACAGGATAGTCCTTCGTGAAGCCGACGCCGCCCATGAACTCGATGCAGAGCGACGCCGTCCGCTCGGCCACCTCGGACGCGAACAGCTTGGCCATCGCCGCCTCCTTCACGAACGGCTGGCCCGCGTCCTTGAGCCGCGCGGCGTTGTAGACGAGGAGGCGCGCGGCCTCGATCTCCATGGCGACGCGCGCAACCTGGAACTGCACGCCCTGGAAGCTCGCGATCGGCTGCCCGAACTGCTTCCGCTCGCCCATGTAGCGCATCGCGTGGTCGAACGCCCCCGCGGCCAGGCCGAGCATCTGCGCGCCGATGCCGATCCGGCCCTCGTTCAGCGTCTCGATGGCGATCTTGTAGCCCTTGCCGACCTCGCCGATCACGTTGCCCTCCGGCACCTCGCAGTCCTCGAGGACGAGCTCGCACGTGCTGGAGGCGCGGATCCCGAGCTTGTTCTCCTTCTTGCCCACCGAGAAGCCGGGGAAGGATCGCTCGACCACGAAGGCCGTGATGCCCTTGTAGCCCTTCGTCGGATCGACGTTGGCGAACACCAGGAACACCGAGCTCTCGTTCGCGTTCGTGATCCAGAGCTTGCGGCCGTTCAGGATCCAGCGGTCGCCCCGGCGCTCGGCGCGGGCCGCGAGCGCGAACGCGTCCGAGCCGGAGCCCGCCTCGCTCAGCGCATACGAGCCGATCCAGTCGCGGGAGAGCCGCGGGAGGTACCTCTCCTTCTGCGCCTCGGTGCCCCAGCGGAGGAACGCATTGGCCACCAGCGTGTTCTGCACGTCGACGAGCACGCTCACGCTCGGGTCGACCACGGCGAGCGCCTCGATCGCGAGGATCGCGCTGAAGAAGCCCGCTCCGGAGCCCCCGTACGCCTCCGGGATCTCGATGCCCATGAGGCCGAGCTCGAACAGCGGAGGGAGCAGATCGTGGTCGAGCGCGCCCTCTTCGTCCATCGCCGCCGCGCGCGGCGCGACGCGCTTCCGGGCGAAATCAAGCACCGAGTCGCGGAAGAGGCGCTCCTCGTCGGAGAGCTGGGTGAGCGGGGGGTGGGACACGACGGTTTCTCCTTGTGGGCCCATGGCGCAGCGCGGCGCCGTGGCGGCGTCACTCCACTATGCTACGCGAGGGCCACGAGCGAAAGCCGTTCGAGCGCGCCACGCCCGGTCATCGCCGCGGCGCAACGCAGGCCACGCCGCGCCGGCGGCGGACGGGGCGCGCCGCCCCGAGCCGCCTCATCCGTTGTGTCGCCGCTCGCTCCGGGGTCGGGATCGTCCAGGCTGCCACGCGCGTTGCTTCACCCGGACGCTCACGCGCGCTTGCCTGCGGGCGCGTCGCGCCGGCGGCACCGGAGCAGCGTGTGGGCGAGGCCGAGGTGGTCGATCTCCGCCTCGACGACGAGGCCTGCCTCGTCGATGCAACGCCGGATATCGGCGGCGCTGTACATGCGGCTGTTCCCGTTCGCGAGGCACGTGAAATACAGGGAAGAGCCGTGAAGACAGTGGACCGCCACCCCGTTCGCCTGCCGATCCCAGAACGTGTCCAGGATCCAGAGCACCGTCTCGTCCCCCATGGCCGACGCGGCCCGCCGGAGGATCTGGACGATGTCCGCCTCGGAGAAGCACACGAGGAACTGGCTCATCCAGATGGCGTCGAAGCCCGTCGGGAACGCCTGGCCGTGATCAAGGAAATCGATGGGCGTGCCCATGATCCGGCCGAGCAGGCCGTGCCGCTCGACGTTGACGCGCGCGTCCTCCAGCTGGCCCGGCAGGTCGAGCAGCGTGACGCGCACGTCGGGGTCGTGCGCGCAGCACTGGATCGCCCACCGCCCCGTGTTGCCGCCGATGTCGAGGAGCGTCCTCGGCCTCCGCTCGAACACGGCGGGCAGCGCCTCGGGGAACGCGGAGTCGGAGTAGAGGTGATCGAACGCAAACCAGCTCTCCCTCACCTTCGGCGGGAGCGCCGGGAGCGCCTCATAGACCGTCGGCCACTCGCCAAAGACCTTCAGGCCAGCCGGCTTGCCGCCCTCGATGGCCTCGTCGAGAAAGCGCATGCCCTCGTAACAGACGTCATGGATGAAATCCATGTTGATGCGGGTCATCCTGTCATTCTCGACGATGAGCCCAACCCGCGTGATCCTGTACCGCTCGCCGCGCTCTCGCGGCTCTGCGTGGGCGTTTGCGCCGCTCGCGGCGTTTGCACCGCTCGCGGCGTTTGCACCGCTCGCGGCGTTTGCGCCGCTCGCGGCGTTTGCGCCGCCTGCGCGCTCCACCAGGCCGAAGCTCAGGCTCGCCTCCAGCAAGGTCTTGGCGGCATAGGCGGAGAGGCCGGTGCCCTGGGCCACCTCCGCCGGTGTCCTGCCGCGCTTGCCAGCGCGCTGGAGCGCCTTGAGGACGCCGCGGTTTCGCATCACCCGCGCCACCTGGAACATGACGGGCGCAAACGCGATGCGCTGGGCGGCGAGCATGGCGTCGAGGGTGGGATTCGGGGCGGTATCGTTCTTCATCGAGCTCCGGTCGTCGGGGGTGGGGTCAAGGCTAGCGTGCACTCTAGCGCTGGAGGAGCAAGACGAAGCCGCAGACACCCGTGAACAGCAGCGCGCACTCTGCCCGACCCTCGTCGGCGAGCGAGATCCCCGTCACGCCGCAGAGCATGCCGAACACGAGGCTGGCCACGCTGATCCGCCGCCGCTGGTCGATCGACCGGACACGCGGCGGAGTGGGCGGTCTCGTGCGGTACGGGCTTGCCACCCCGTGATGATACCACCAGCGCCGCGATCACAAGGACGCCGCCGCGATGTCGAACAGCTCCTCGTCGGTGAGCGGCAGCGGGTTCGCCTTCATGCTGCTCGCCGCCCTGGCCTTCGCGACCAGCGCCGGGAGGTCCGCCTCAGCCATGCCGTAGCGCCGGAGCCCCGGGATCGCGAGGTCACGGCAGAGCTCGCGGACCCAGGCGATCCCTTCCTCGGCGCTGGCCCCGGCGCGCCCCGTGACGAGCGCGGCCAGCTCGTCGAAGCGCGGCAGCGCGCGGTGAGCCGGGTCGCGCGCGCGCAGCGCCCGCAGGTTGACCTCCAGGACGGCGGGTAAGAGCGCGGCGCACACCGCGCCGTGCGGCGCGTCGAACATGCCCCCCGCGGGCCCCGCGAAGCCGTGGACCGCCCCGAGGCCGGCGTTCGCGAGGCAGAGGCCGCCGAGCAGGCTGGCGATCGCGAGGTCGTCCCGGGCCGGCGCGTCGGTACCCTCCAGGACCGCGCGGCGCAGCGAGCGCACCGAGCGTCGGATGCCCTCGCGCGCGAGGCCGTCCGTGAGCGGGTTGCTGCGGCTCGACAGGAACGGCTCGATGAGCTGCGAGAGCGCGTCGAGCCCGCTCGACGCGAGCACCCCGGGCGGGGCGCCCGCGAGCAGGTCGGGGTCGATCACCGCGAGGCACGGCAGCATGTGCGGGCTGCGCAGGCTCGCCTTGACGCCGGCCTCCCGCGACGCGAGCACCGCGTTGCGCGTCACCTCCGCGCCGGTGCCCGCGGTCGTGGGGATCGCCACGAACGGCACGGACGGCCTGGAGAGCGCTCCCCCCTTGCCGATGACCTCCAGGTAATCGAGCGGGTCGCCGCCGTTCGCGACGAGCGCGGCGATCGCCTTGCCGGCGTCGATCGCGCTGCCGCCGCCGAGCGCCACCACGACGTCGCACCGCTCGGCCGCGGCCCGCGACGTCCCCTCGCGGGCGATGTCCACCGTGGGCTCGCCCGCGACGGCGAAGCGCACCGCGGCGACGCCCGCCGCCGCGAGCGCGGCGAGGAGCGGCGCGGCGCGGCCGGGGTCCTGCCCGGTGACGACGAGCGCCCGCGTCCCGCCGAGGCCCCGCACGGCCGCGGGCACCTCGGCGACCTTGCCTGCGCCGAAGGCGATGCGCGTCGCGGTGGCGAACTCGAAGGCGGGCTCCTGGTCGCGAGGCGCCATGTCAATACCCCGCGTCGTCAGGGAAGACATTGACGTATTTCCGGCTGGTCCGCGGCTCGGCCATCATCTCCGCGACGGTGTCCCGCCACCGCTGGTAGTGCGCCGTTTCCTTGTGCGCGGCCGGCGCTTCCTTGGTCCTGTAGACCTCGACGAGCACGAACCGCGCGGGATCCTCGGTGTCCTGGACGACGTCGAACCGGGCGATCCCCGGCTCCTTGACGCTCTCGCGTGCGTTCTCGATCGTCGCGCTCCGGAAGGCGTCGACGAGCTCGGGTCTGACACGTACATGCACGTGCACGACGAACAGGCTGTTGGACATGCGCGCAATCTAGCTCGGGCGCGCTGCCGCAGGAACCCGGCTCGCGCTGCGGCCGGCGTTCCGGGAGAGCGCGCGCAGGCCGCGCGGGCCCGGCCGAGCGCGCTGCCTCCGGGCGGCGGGTGGCAGGGCGGGCCGGGGCGGCGGCCGGCAGAGCGCCGTCGCTCCCTGCGTGGACTCCCGACTTGGCCCGGCCGGCTCGCGCACTACGATCGTCGTGACCCGGCGTGTGGCTCGGCAAGCGTCGAGTGCATGAGCGCCGCGAGCGAGGAAGGTCGATATGGCGGATCCGACCACGGAGAGCCCGCAGCCGGATGCGGCGCGGCCCATCGCGCTGCATTCCATCGAGTTCAGGTCCGATCACGGTCTCCTGAAGGACTGCAAGGAGGAGAGGGGCTGGAGGAACGAAGGGGCCCTGTGTCCACGGCCGGAGTGGACGCCGGGGGGCGCCGTCCCCCTCTCGATCTCGATGGGGCGGCACATCGTCGTCCGGCTCGAGCTCTCGCAGCGCGACGCCTACAGCGCGGCGGCGGCCGAGATCCGCGCCGTGGGGCCGGGGGGCATCGTCCTCGAGAGCCGCGGTGGCGGGGCCGTCGCCGCGCCGCTCGATCTCTTCTCCTCGCGGCAGCTCGGGAGGAAGATCCAGAAGTTCAACCTCGCCCTGAGCTGGTCTGCAGGGGCGGGAGCTGCGGTGTCGCCCGCCCGGACCTCGAACGTCGTCTATGTCACGATGGGCAGGCCCCAGACCGACAGACAGGATGTCTGGCCGGAAGACGGGGTGACCTTGAAGCGGATGGACAGGGCGGTTTCCTGGATCGCGCCGATGGATACCCTCAATCCCCACGAGATCGTGGAGGGGGTCATGGCCAGGTTCCCGACGTACACGCTCCTGCCGAGCCCCAGGGTGCCCCGGAAGTACCATCACCCGACGTACATGAACGACGAGGGCGGCGCCTGGCCGATGACCGATTACGTGGAGGAGAGCGGGGAGTGCCAGGCGATCATCCGCCTCCTCCGCGGCATGCTGCGCCAGCTCGGCATCCCGGGGCGGACGCGCATGATCGTGGTCTGGGGCGACCCCAACGTGGGCGGCGGGCGCAGGACGCTGTCGGCCGATGTCGAGCAGAACCCGTGGGCGGGGCTCGACGCCACGAAGGTCGAGGGCGGCCGCGTGTGGCGCGCCGCGCTCGTCGACGGGCCGGTGGAGGTGGGGAGGACCTACCCGGCGTCCCATACGCGCCTCCCCGACGGGACGCTCAGCCCGGGGCTCAACCGGTACGAGGCGTGCCTCGAGTTCTCCCACGGCGGCGTGACCAGGTATTACGCGGGGGGCGCCGGCGTGTTCGACTCCGTCGAGCCGATCCTGGGCGTCTTCTGGGGGCTCATCTGGTTCAGCTCGGCGCCGGACGACGGGTACCGCGTGGAGCAGATCGTGGCGACCTACAGAAACGGAGGCTGGGGATGAGCGCGGACGCATTTCACAAGCAGGACGTCGACGCGAAGATCGCGGGGTGGCTCGCGGCCGTGGCGCGCGTCTCGCCGGATGGCTTCACGCCCGTCGAGCGGTTCGACGACGTGCCGGCCCAGGCGCGCGCGGAGTCGTTCTACTGGTGCGACTCCATCTTCCGGGACGAGCTCAACCCGCACGGGGAGGCCGTGAACGCGCGCCACGCGTTCCATGCCGCCACGGACGATACGCCCGACCTGCTCCGCCACGAGTACGCTGCGGGCGGGCTCGGGCTCACCGTCATCGAGGGGCGCAACTTCATTCTCGTCCAGGTCGATCGCGCGAGCCTCGATATCCTCTCTCTCTGCGGTCCAGACCGCGCCGCCGCCGTGCGCCGGGTGGCCGAGGCGCTCTTCAACACGGGCGTGGAATCGCGCGCGGTGGGCATTCCGGTGGCCTCCGTCCCGGCGGCCTTCCCGGACGCCGCCGGGACACAGGAGCTCGAGGAAGGGACGGTGTTTTCGAGCAATCCGGCCGTGGACCCGGATCTCCTCACCTGCTGGAAAGACCGCACCGAGTGCGGTGTTCAGGGCGGAAGGCTCTACTTCCTCTGCTACAAGAAATCATCCCAGCGCGTGGGGTTCGCGAACGCGTGGCAATGGTTCGACGACCGGAGGGCCGGGGTCGGGTGAGGCCGGGGTAGGCGCGGAGCGCACGGGAAAGCGCGGGAAAGCGCGGGGACGTGCGGGGACGTGCGAGGACGTGGATGACCGCTGCGCCGGTATTGCGTCTGCGCGCCGCGCGCGGGATGTTGCGCGCGTGGCGGGACCACAGGCACCCAGGATCCTGATCTTCCCAGGCGGCCCCTCGGGCGCTGCGCAGGCGCTCGCCGCGGCGCGCGGCTATGTCGCGGTCCCGGCGCGGGACGTCGAGGCCGGGCTGGATCTCCTGGCGACTCAGCCGTTCGACGTGGCCGTGCTGGCGGACGAGGGGCCGCTCGAGGACACGCTCGCGCTCTGCCGGCGGCTGCGCGCGGCGCCCGGGGGCGATCGCGTGGCCGTGGTCGCCGTCACCGGGAGCGCGGGCGCGACCGCGGCGCTGCTCGAGGCGGGCGCGACCGTCGTGGCGGCGGCGCTCGAGCCGTCGATCGCCATCCAGCTCGACGCGGCGGTGTGGTGGGCGCGGCGGCCGTCGGCGCACGTGGCCGACCGGGCGCCCGCGGAGCGCGCGCTGCTCGAGCGCACCGCGCGCTCCTTCCGCGACGCGTCCGCGGAGGTGATCAAGGCCGCAGAGGACGCGCTCCGGGCGAGCGAGGAGCGCATGCGGCTCGTCGTGCGCGCCACGAGCGACGCCTTCTGGGACTGGGATCTCTCGTCCGGGCGCGTCACCGGGAGCGAGCGCATGCGGAGCTTTTATGGCACGGGCGGCGCCGACATCGAGGAGGACGCGGCGTGGTGGTTCGAGCGGGTCCACCCCGAGGATCGCGATCGCGTGATGAACGGGCTGCGGCGCGCGATGGAGGGGGACGAGGGCACGTTCGAGCTCTGGTACCGGTGCCTGCTCGCGGACGGCAGCTACGCAGACGTCCACGACCGGGGCATCGTGCTGCGCGACGCGACCGGCAGGGCGTACCGGATGCTCGGGGCCGTGTCCGACGTCACGGAGCGCCGGCAGATGGAGACGCGGCTCCAGCTCGCCGACCGCATGGCCTCGCTCGGCACGCTCGCGGCCGGGGTGGCGCACGAGATCAACAACCCCCTCGCGTACATGGTCGCGAACGTCGATTTCGCGCGCAAGGAGCTCCGCGCGAAGGGGGCCGGCGCGCGCCTCGACGCGCTCCTCTCGGCGCTCGACGAGGCCGCGGAGGGCGGCTCGCGGGTACGGCACATCGTGGGCGGCCTGAAGACGTTCTCGCGGGCCGACGGCGGAGAGCTCGGCCCGGTCGAGGTCGACCCGGTGATCCAGCTGGTCCTGCGGATGGCGCAGCAGCAGATACAGAGCAAGGCGCGGCTCGTCCTGGAGCTCCGCCCGGTGCCGGCCGTCCACGCGAACGAGGCGCAGCTCGGCCAGGTGATCCTGAACCTGCTCGTGAACGCCGCCCAGGCGCTGCCGGAGGGGAAGGTGTCGGAGAACGAGATCCGGATCTCCACGGCCCCCGCGCCGCCCGGCCGCGTGTGCATCGAGGTGTGCGACACCGGGCCTGGGATCGCGCCGGAGCTGCGGAGCCGCATCTTCGACCCGTTCTTCACGACGAAGCCCATCGGGGAAGGGACGGGGCTCGGGCTCGCGATCTGCCACGGCATCGTGACGAGCTTCCGGGGCGAGATCGGCGTGGAGAGCGAGGTCGGCAAGGGCGCGTGTTTCCGCGTGCTCTTGCCTGTCCACGACCATCGCGCGGGGGCGGGCGAGGAGCGCAACGCCGCCTCGGGCGGGGCCTCCGATGAGCTTCCCGAGGAGGCCGCTCAGTAGGCACGGCGGCGGCGCAGGGCGCGCCGCCGTCCGCGGCGGACGGGCTCCGACAGGCGGCGCGCCGTCCGTGCTCCGGCGCGCCGCGGGGCCGCTTCGCGGGGCCGGCCGCTTGCCACGGCCGCGGCTGTCGCTCAAGTTGCGTCACCGGCCCCATGAACACTCGATCGGTCAGGGCCGCAGCTGGGCTGCTCGGCGGGTCGGCAGAGGGAGCGCGCCGCGCGGCGCAGTCCGGTCGTGAGGTTCGGTCATGATCGAGAAAACGGGCCGCATCCTGGTCGTCGAGGACGATCTGGACATCAGGAGCATTCTGACGCAGCTCCTCGCGTTCGAGGGGTACGACGTCGAGGAGGCGGCGGACGGCGCCGAGGCGCTCGCGCTGCTGCGGCGGGACGGGCCGCCTGCGCTGATCCTGCTCGATCTGATGATGCCGATCATGGATGGGTGGCAGCTCCGCGCCGAGCTCCAGCGCGACCCGGAGCTCTCGTCGATCCCGGTGGTGATCGTGTCCGCCGACGTGCGGGTCGAGCAGGAGGCGTCGCGGCTGCGCGTCGCGGGCCTCTTGAAGAAGCCGCTCCAGATCGAGCCGTTGCTCGAGCTGGTTCACCGCATCTGCGGCGCGCCGGCGCGGTGAGCCAGGCGGGGCGCGCGCGCCCATCGAGCGCCAGGGCGGCGCTGGGGCGGCTCGGGGGCCCTGATCTGGCTCCGGGGCGCGGCGCTACCTGACCGGCAGCGCCGCGGCGGGCGCCTTCCCCTCCGCGAGGCGGCCGGCGCCGTGCTCGTGGAAGTACTCCTCCAGCCGCCTGTCGGCCTCGTCGCCGAACAGGAGCCGGCAGGCCTCCCGGAGCCCTGGCGACGCGGCGAGCTCCTCCTTCCGGATCACGAGCGAGATCTTCGTGCGCCGCCGCAGGAAATCCGCGAGCTTCGCGATCATCTCGTGCTTCGCGGCGTAGGCGACCTCGCAGCGCAGATCCTCCGCCCCCTCGATCAGCGGGTCGGCCATCGCCGGGTCGCTCCGGATGTCCTCGAGCAGCCCGAGCGCCTGCGCGCCATAGCGGCGCCACAGCCGCGCGCTGAGCTTCTCCGAGGCGCGCGGCGGCGTCAGCGCGTCGAGATCGAGGGCGCGCGCCTTGTGAAAGAACTCTTTACGAAGCGCCTCGCCCGGCTCGCCATACCAGCGCTGCGCAGGGCGGGGCAGCGGGACGCCGAGCCGCTGCACGACGGCGCAGACCTCGTCGCCCACGTTGATGCAATCGGTGAGCTTGCCGCCGAAGATGCTCACGTGGCCCCGCTCCCGGTCCACCTCGAGGGCGTGCTTGCGCGAGAGCTGCAGCCAGTCCTCGCCGCCGCCGCCGTCCTCGACCGCCAGGGGGCGCACCCCGCAGCGCTCGGCGATGATGTCCGCCTCGGTGAGCGGCCGGGGCAGGTTGAGCCGCTTGTTGATGTTGGAGAGCACGAAGCGGCGGTCCTCGGGCGTCACCGCGGCGCGCGGGCCCTCGACGCGGGTGTCGGTCGTGCCGATGCACGTCCTCGAGCCCATCGGGATCACGAAGAACGGCCGGCCGTCGTCCGCGAAGAACGTGAGCACCCGCCGGCTCGAGGTGAGCCGATCCACGATGAGGTGGATGCCCTTCGAGAAGATGTGGCGGTGCCTCGTCCGCTGGCCCGTCAGCTCGTTGTGCGCGTCCACGAACGGCCCGCAGGCGTTCACGAGCACGCGCGACCGGACGGCGAGCTCCCTGCCCGACAGGACGTCGCGGGCGCGCGTGACCCACGCGCCCCCCTCGCGCCGCGCGCCGAGCGACTCGACGTAGTTGGCCGCCCGCGCGCCGTGATCGAGCGCCGCGCGCACGAAGCCCCAGACGAACCGCGCGTCGTTGTCGACCAGGTACGCGTCGGAGTACTCGAATCCTCCATCGCAGCCGTCCAGGTGGATGATCGGCTCTTCCCTCGCGATCGCCCGGCGGGAGAGCAGGCGAGGGATGCGCGTGAAGAAGCTGCCGATGATCCAGTAGAGCCAGGTGCCGAGGAAGAGCTTGAAGAGCCCGTGGCGGAAGCCCCGCTCGTGCGCGGCGTAGAACCGGATCTCCTGCACCGACGACGGGTAGCTCCTGAGGAGGCGGTTCCTCGACGTGCAGAGCTTCCGCACGAGCCGGAACTCGAAGCTCTCCATGTACTTGATGCCGCCCCAGGCGAGGTTCGACGACTCCTGGCTGGTGAATCCGCCGAAGTCGCCCCGATCGATCAGCGCGACCTTCGCCCCCCGCGCGGCGAGGGCCGCGGCCGCGACGGCGCCGTTGATCCCGGCGCCGAGGACGAGGACGTCGAACGTTTCTCGGCTCAAGCTGTCGATGTTCGTGGCCCGCAGCATCGATGGCGATCCGGCGAAGGCGCGGCCGGCGCGCGCGCTCCATCTGCTCTATCACGTCCCCGCCGCCTCGGGGCGGCAGACGGCGCCCGACGTCTCGCTCAGCCCATCAGCCCATCGGCCCAGCTGCCCTCCTCGCCGCGATACGCGTCGGGGGACGACGCCGACGGGATGCGGCGCGGGCTGCTCTTCGCCGCGGGGGCGTGGCCGGTGTGGAGGTGCTGCCAGCGCGCCATCTTGGTGTAGACGCCGCCCCGCCGCAGGAGCTCTCCGTGCCCGCCGTGCTCGACGATGCGGCCGCGCTCCATCACGAAGATCTGGTCGCAGTCGACGACCGTGCTCAGGCGGTGGCTCATCAGGACGATCGTCCGCTTCCCCTTCAGGGCCCGCAGCGCCTCGCCGATGGTCCGCTCGTGCTCGGCGTCGAGCCCGTCGGTCGGCTCGTCGATCACCAGGATGGGCGCGTCCGTCAGCAGCGCGCGCGCGATCGCGATGCGCTGCCGCTGGCCGGTCGACAGGTTGAGCCCGCCGTCGGCGATCGCCGTCCGGTAGCCGTCCGGCAGCGCCTCGATGAAGCCGGCCGCCCCCGCCATCTCGGCCGCCCTCCGGATCTCCGGGTCGGTCGCGGAGGGGCGGCCGTAGGCGATGTTCTCCGCGATCGTCGCCGGCAGGAGGATGCTGTCCTGGAGGACGAGCGCGATGTGCCGGCGCAGGTCGGCCACGCGGACCGCGCGCGTGTCGATGCCGTCGAGCCGCAGCGCGCCGCAGGTCGGGTTGTGGAAGCGCGGCAGCAGGCCGAGCAGCGTCGTCTTGCCGGCGCCGACCGAGCCCACGAACGCGACCATCTCGCCCGGCCGGATCGTCGCGTCGAGCCCGCGCAGCACCGGGTGGCCCGGGCGGTACTCGAACCCGACGCCATCGAGCGAGAGCGCGCGCGGCTGGGGCGGGAGGGTGGCCGCGTCGTGCCTGTCGACGACCGCCTGGTCGCGGTCCAGCACCTCGAAGACGCGCTGCGCGCCCGCGACGCCGCCCTGCACCGCGGCGCCGGCGCCGGTCAGCTTGCAGAGCGGGTCGTAGAGCATGCCCAGGTAGCCGAGGAACGCCGTCAGCGCGCCGAGCGTCATGCCGGCCTCGCCCCCGCTCGCCCGGGCCTGGACGATGAGGGTGCCGCCGTAGCCGAGCACCAGCGCGCCGCCGAGCCCGAGGATCGAGCCCATGGCGAGCGTGTGGCGGAGCTCGTCGTGGTGGAGCCGGAGCCACGCCTTCACGCTGTTGCGCAGCGTCGTGTGGAAGCGCGCCTCCTCGTCCGCCTCGCGGCCGAACGCCTGGACGAGGCCGATCGACGCCATGGAGCGCTGGACGGACGTCGCGAACTCGCTCTCGACCTCCTTCGCCTCGGTGCACTTCTTGTGCAGCACGCGCCCGAACCTGGCGTTCGTGAGGAGGAGCGGCGGGACGACCGCGAGCGCGAGGAGCGTGAGCTCCAGGCTGCGCGAGGCCATGATGCAGATCATCACGGCGAGCGTCAGCGCGCTCCCCATCACCGCGACCGCCACGTTGAGGATGCCGTGGAACCCGGAGGCGTCCTGGTTGAGCCGGTAGAGGGCGTCCCCCTGCGGCTGCGCCCGGTGATAGCCGATGTGGAGCGCCTGGAGCTTCCGGTACACGTCGCGCCGCACGCGCGTGAGCCCGCCATAGCCGATGCGGAACGTGAGCAAGGCGCGGCCCATGCCCACGAACTCCTGCGCCACGCGGAGGACGAGCGTGAGCGCCGCGAGCCCGAGGACGCGGCCGAGCAGGCTGTCCGGGAGCGGGGCGAGCAGGAGGCGATGGACGAAGTCCCCCGCGCGCGGGCCGGTCGAGATGAGATCCACGATCACGGCGACCGGCCACACCTGGAGCAGGCTGATCGCGATCGAGACGCAGACCAGCACGGCGAGCGCCCCGAGGCGCGCCCACTCGCCCTTGAAATAGGCGCCCACCCGGACGAAGAAGCGGACCCGCTCCGCGCCGGCCGGCTGGCTGGATCGGCGCGCGGCCGTCAGCTGCGCGGTCGTCCTCGGAAAGTGCCTCGAGCTCCTGAGCCTGCCTTCGCGCCGAGGCGAAGGATGATAGTTCTTGCGGTGAGCCTGTCCGCTCATGGTTCGCTGAGCCCTCTCCTGTCTACGGCTGAGGTGGTCGTCGGCGGCCCATCTCGGGCTCTGCCTGACAAGCCATCGGTTATGACCGGTAGCGAGGTATCGCCGCTGGTGTAACAGCCCAACGCGGACGCGCTCTACGCGAGCGCCGGAGAAGAGGCTGGCGCTTGCTGATTTGCTGCGCGGTTGTCCGGGACTCCAGGGCCGGCGGCGCTGGCGCGGTCAACGGCACAGGCCGACGGCGCGGCCGGCTCTCCGCGCCTACCCGCGAGTCCGGCCCTCGAGCCGCGCGAGCCTGCGGCCGAGGGCGCGCGCCGGCGCGAGGTCGAGCTGCGCGGGCGCGTCATCCGCGCTCGCCTGAGGCGGGCCGTCGCGCTGCGCGGCCCTGCTCGTCAAATCCAAATCCATCTCCGCGCGGGCGGGGGCCTGGAGCAGGACTCCACGGCCGGCGAGGGAGGCGAGCGTCGCCTGGAGCGTCGCGCGCTGAGCTCCCTGGACCGCGGAAGGCGAGCAGAACACCGAGGCTACCTTGCCGGCGAGATCTCCCGAGGGCCGCCTCGATCCGTCGAGGAAGCGCCGGATCTCCGCGCATATCGCGCCATAGCGCGCAGGCGAGCCGATGGCGATGCCGTCCGCCCAGAAGAGGTCGTCTTGCTGCGCCAGCGGGACGGAGGTGAGGTGTTCCCGCGCGGAACGGATCCGCTCATTCGCCGCGCTCCACCGGTCGTCGATCGCCGTCAGATCGGCGACGCGCCGGAGCCGCACGGTCGCTCCGGCCTGATCGGCGCCCTGCGCGACGGCGGCCGCGAGCGCGGCCGTGCCGCCATAGCGGGAATAGAAGATCACGGCCACGTTCATGCCGAGCGCGCATGCAGCCCTCATACCGCCGTGACCACGGCCGGGGCGCTTCACATGGCGCTCCGGCCGAGCTCGCCGCGCGCACCGTCGTGGCATCGTCAGGAACGGCCCTCTGGCAGGCTCCGCAGCCGCGGAGGACGCATGGCGCATAGAATGCGGCGCGATTCAAATTGCGCGCCGCGGCTCTGCGCCTTATGGGTCCCTCGATGGTCCGGAGCGGATTGCGCAGCGGCGGCGGCGTCGATGTCCCGTGCGCCCCCGGAAGGGGGTGCGGCGCGGAGCGGGGCGATCCGTCGGCCGCGCCGCCGCGCCCTCCGGTCGCGATGGGGCGGAGGCTCGCCGAGCAGGGCTCCTCTCGACGGAAGACGATCTTCGTCATCGAGGACGACCCAGGCGTCTGCGATGCGCTCGTGACCGTCCTGTGCGATGAGGGATACGATGTGATGACGGCCAGGGACGGCGCGGACGCGCTGGCCAGGCTCCGCGAGGCGCCGACGCCGGCGCTCATCGTGCTCGATCTGATGATGCCGGGGATGGATGGCTACGCGTTCCGCGCAGAGCAGCTGCGCACGCCCGCGATCTCCGACGTCCCCGTGGTCGTGCTGACGGCCGGGGCGGCGCCGCGGGCCACGGAGCTCGGATCGGTCGACATCCTGAAGAAGCCTGTCGATCTCGTCGCGTTGCTCGACGTGGTCGGTCGCAACACCTGACAGGATCCTGCTCACCCCCGGCGAGCGGGCCGACGTGCTGGTGACGCCGCGCGGGGCGCCGGGCGCGACGCTCTCGGTGCGCTGGGGGCCCCACGATCGCGGCTACGGCGCGACCTTCGGGAGGCCCGAGGTCGAGGCGTTCCGGCTGCGCCTCGCGGCCGAGCCCCTGGCCGAGGACGATCCGCTCCCCGAGATCGCGCGGGGGCATCGAGGCGCTCGACACGGCGGCGGCGAGGCGCGTCGATCTGCAGCTGACGCGGGAGGAGGGCCCGGGCGACCTCGTGATGGGCATCAACGGCGTGCCCTCCTGGGAGGCGAAGCCGCTCGTGGCGGCGCTGGGCGAGACCGCGGTGTGGACCGTCGAGAACACGATGGCGTTCGATCACCCGTTCCACCTGCACGGATTCTTCTTCCAGGTGCTCGGCGCCGATGGCCAGCCGGTGAGGCCGCTCGCGTGGAAGGACACGGTGAACGTGCCTGTCGACGGCGCGGCGCGCTTCGCGGTGCGTTACGACAACCGGCCTGGCATGTGGATGTTCCACTGCCACATCCTCGATCACGCCGACGCGGGGATGATGGGGATGCTGCAAGTCGTGCGGCAAGAGCGGCGAGAGGCGGCCGCCGGGGGAGGCGGCGAAGCGCGCGGAGCGGGACGCGGGGGGCCTGCGGTGCGCGGGCTGGGCTGATAACAGCGCTGTAGAAAAACAGGGGCTCTGTCGGTATCTCGCACAACACAGCACCTCCGGCGCGGTGGGAGGGGCTGCGAGGCGTGGACAGGCATGATCTCGAGACGAAGTCGCCCTGGATCGGGTAGGATGGGAGCGTGGTGGATCTCGATGTGATCTCGGACCGAACCTACGTGGCTGCGGGGGCGGACTTCGCGTTCGTGATCACCCGGCGGGGGCGGGTCATCACCAAACGCGTGCCGCGCGACATGCCCAGGGAGGGCCGCAGCCAGATCGTCGAGGCGGCGCAGAGCCTCGGGGAGCGAGGGCGGCTCGGGTGCGTCGAGCTGCGGCGCGAGGATCTGGTGCCGTACGGGGGCGCGGCGCCGGTCGACGTGTACTTCGGCGTGGCCGCCGAGGCGATCCTCTGCGTGGTGATGCCCACGTGGGCGGACCGGCGGGACGTGGTGCCCGCGATCGAGCGCGGCCTGCGGGCCATCGACGAGGGGGCCCCGGCGGCGCCGCAGCCGATCCGGAGCGCGCCGCGGCGCACCCGGTCGCGGCCGCGGGGGGAGGCGGTGCCTGCCTCGGCGCGCCGGCCGGTCGGCGAGGTGCGCGAGGTGTCTCCGGCCATCTGCGGGGCCGCGGTCGTGTGCGAGGCGCCGGCTCCGGCCTCGAGGCGCCCGCCGCCGCCGTCGCCGCCGGCCCGCAAGCGGAGCGCGGTCGCGGGGCTGGCCCTCCTCGCCAACGGGGGGCCGCCGCGGTCGCTGGCGCGCCCGGTGGCGCTGCGCGAGGCGCCGGCGTCGCCCGGGGCGCCGGCGCGGCCGGCCGGGTCGCTGCCGGACATCCGCATCGGCGAGGCGACGCTCGGGCGCGAGAGCCTCGACGCCATCGGGCGAGAGCTCGGCGGGGCGTGGCCGTCGGCGCCCGAGATCCGGGTGGGCGCGGCGTCGGCGGGGGAGGGGGACGCGGCGGCGATCGGGGTGGAGATGCCGGAGCCGGCGCGGGTGGGATCGATGCCGGAGGCGGTGCGCCTGGAGCTGGTGAGCATCAGCCGCGAGAGCCTGACGGAGATCGCGGCCGAGGAGGGGCGCATGGCGGCGGCGGGGCCGAGGCCGTGGGTGCCGCTGGTGCGGCCCGCGCAGATCACGCGGCCGTGGGAAGAGCCGCCCGAGGAGGAGGGGCGCGTGGGCGAGGCCGAGAGCGGGGCCGGCTAGAGCGACGGTCACCCGCTTCGGATACGGGCCCACCTCGGCGCTTTCGGTGCTCAGCGCACCGGAGTGCGCTTCCGCGCCGAAAACGCCGATCTGGGCCCGTCTCCTGTGCGGGTGACCGCCGCTCTGCTGCTCTGCACGTCGCAGAGGGGGACGGAAACCGCTGTAGCTCGATGAAATCGATGCGCTAGAGGCGATACCCCGGATCGCGCGGCAGCTTGCCGTCGACGCGAAGCACCTTGACGTCATTTCCCGCTGCAGACGCGCGAACGAACCCGATCGCCCCGTCCACCCTGCCCACGATCCAGACGACCGTAGCCGCGTTCGGCACGCTTTTCGGCGGACCGGGTTGGCCACGAATCTTGCGATCGATCCAGTAGAGACCCACCTCCTCGGGTGACATGCCGAGGACCGCCTCGTCGAAAGCGATGCGCTCTGGAGCGGCCCTGGGATAGGTGACGGGCACCAGCAGCTTCCCGTTCACCATGACCTGGCTGCCCATGTACGCGCGCTTCAGATCTCCAAACGAGATCCCCTCCGCGGGGAAGCTCTTCGAGACGACGATCGCCAGAGGCCCCAGGTCTCCCGCGCCGTACGTCTCCTCCGGCGCTGCCGTGACCACCGCCGCGAACGCCAATGCGCACGACGTCAAGAGGGTTCTTCGCGCGATCATGCTAGAAACTCCACGCGGCCTGCGTGATGAACTGATCCAGATCGTAGCTCTTCTCTTTCAGGTAGGGCATCCATACATGCACACCCACGACCTTCAGCACGACGTTCTCCGTGGGGCGTATGTTCAAGCCGCCGACGATGTCGCACGCCTCGTACACGAAGCTGGATTTGCCCGTGCGGTCGTATTCGAAGCCGAACCAGGGCATGATGCCGTACCAGGGCAACCGATAACCCGTTTGAAAGTAGACGCCCCAGGCACGGTTGTCAGGGGTCCATGTCCCTGGGGTAAGGCCGGCAGGCCGGTGGTCGTCGTCGTAGCGTACATCATGCATGATGTACTCGGTCTGGAACAAGAATCCGCCCCATGTGTACTTGAGATCCGCGGCCAGGCCGAGCTCGTCGTATCTCGAGGTGATCGGGAAGCTGGTGACAAACGCGCCGTTCTCCAGCGTCGTGACCTGCCCGGCGTCGGTGTAACGGCCCTTATAGCCCGATGTGCCGACGGCGAAGTTGCCGAACGGAGTGTCTTGCCGTAGCCAGAGACGCCAGCCGACTGCCTTGTTTTTGTCCAGATCCATGTAGCTGTCGACCGGGCCACGGCCATTGGACAACGTCAGGTGGTACCCCACCTGCGTGTCACTGATGCCATGGCTTCCATACGCTTCGATGCCGGTTTGTCGTTGGGGCAGCCACTCGGAGCCAACGACATAGGGTCGCGTGGCGCTCAGGATGACAGGTGTCCCGTGGTCCACGTTCCAGATCCCGTACGGGGTGAGCCACTGTCCGAGCCGGACGTTGAAGAGAGGATGGGCAGCGTATTCAAGCCACGCGCGCTCGATGATCACCCCGCCCACCTTCTTCGCCCGAGAGAAGTCGGTGTAGTCTGGAAAGGCAGCGCTGATGCGGGTGCTCTGGAACGTCGCCGGGTCGGTCATGATTGCTCCGTCCGGCAGGTAAGTGAAGCGGAGCTCGATCAAGGAGCGGAATTTCTTGCCCAGGTTCGAGTCGAGGTAGACGTTGAGATTGCCGACGTAGAACGTCGGGTTCGGGCCCACTCCGGTCAGGAGCCCGGATGTCTTCTCGTCGCTGAGCAGCGTGGCGAAGGTGAAATCAGCGAAGCCGTAGACGCTGAGCTTGGTCTCTTCGGAGGTGAGCTCCGCCGCGGCTTCCTCGCCGGCCAACGCTTGAGCGATCGCATCTCCGCCGGCCCCCGGCGCAGCGCCCGCGTCGACCGAGCCGGCAGCCCCTGCCTCTGGTCGAGGCGCCGCGGCGCTCGAAGCCGGGCTGGCCGCCGGCGAAGGTGTGTTTGCTGCGCCCGGCTCTGCGCTCGCGGCAGGTTGCGCCGGAGACGCTGGCTCCGGAGAGCCAACGGCGCCCGAGGCGTCCGGCGCCGGCGCTTGTCCGGAGGGGGCCGCTGGCCCCGTGGCCTCCGCAGGCGCCGGAGCTGCCTGTGCCGCCGCGGACGACGACCCGAGCAACAGCGCGGAGGAGACGGCGAAGGCAAGGTGAATGGGCACGCCGCGGAGTTCAATGGATCGCGTTCTCAATTGGGGCAGCTCCCTTCCGCGACGCACTGATATTGCTCGACTCCATAGGCGGTCAAGTCGCAGCACACGGTGCCGGTGAAGCAATTGTTCGGCGAGAGCGTGCAGCCTTGGACCTGACACTTTTGCGTCAGATGGACATTGCAGTACGTGGCCTCGGTTCCTGCGCAATCCGCGTCGCTGGTGCAGGGCTTCCCCGCGCCGATCGGTGGCCGGCGACAGTAGGACGGGGTGACCGTGAGGTCGCACATGTATCCACCCGCGCAGTCGCCAGAGCCCTCGCATCCCTGGCTTGTGCAGTAGCCGCTGGTCCCCGAGACGGCGTGACAGGTGTTGTACGTGGCTTCGGGGCAAGGCATCGTCGCGGTGTCGCACGCCGCAGCCAGGCCGGCCGGGGTCGCCGTGCATGGCGCCTCGGCGGACGCCCTGCTGAACCCGGCGGCGCATTCGCACGCCCCTGTCGCTCCGGTCACCTCATTCTCGCCACACGCCGTGCAGGACGCCGTGGCCTCAGCGCGGCCGTATCCGGCTTTGCAGACACAGCTGCTTGGCCCGACCTCTTCGTTCTCGCCACAGCGCACGCAGCCCGCCGTCGTCGCAGCATGCCCCTCGGCGCAGACGCAGGCCTCAAAGTACTCCGACTCGGCCCTGATGGTCTGGCCAGGTCCACAGGGCTGTTCGCTGTCGTAGACGCAACCAAGGAACGAAAAAGCAACGGTATTGGCCATCAGAAAGACTCGACCCCATCGGCGTGACGCCGAGGGGGGAGGTCCATGCAGCAGTCTCGCAGACATCACGCCCATTCCTTGTTGTTGGGTTCGTTGCACAACCTTCGAACGCAGAGGTTGCAAGAGGAGCGAACCTCTCTGTTGTCGAGCCCACCGGAGGGCAGACCGACGACTACCGTCGTGGCTGGCCTGCCAAGATCCCAGCGTGCCCGTCCACTGCGGCCATGCCCTCGAACTCCCCGCACATGGAGAATGCTACAGGGATCTGCAGCCAGTGGAAGGCCAATCTGCGCACCTGGGAGAACGGCCCAGTGCAGCGGGACGCGAGTTCGCGTTGCGCTCCGCGGAGCTGCGCGGCCTCTTGCAGGCGTCGAGCGAAGCAGCCTGGGGGCCGGCGTGAGCTGTTGTGCTACACGTACAGTCGCGGTGCGCCCAGCACCCGACGATGCTCCTTATCTGGCGTCCGTGGCTGCGCTTGGCCAGCCAGGTGCATCATCAAGCGCTTTGCTTCGTGTTCCAGATGGGTGAGGGGGCCGCCGCCCGCGTCGTCGACCTTGGCGTTGATCTTCCAGACGATGACTCGGGCGCCGTCCAGGAAGACGGGGGATCCGCGCCGGCGACCACGCCCCGGCGCTGTTACGGCGCTGCCGACCTGCGGCTCGCCGAGGTGCGGCGGTCGCGCTCGCCAGCGCCCGGCTGTTCGCCGGGGCCCAGGAGGCGATCCGCCGGCTTCGCCCCATGTTCACCATCCGGACACCCGGGAGCCGCCGCGCTCGCCCGAGCGGCGGCGGGCCGGCCAGCGTGACGTCACCAGGTCCGGGGCGCGTACGTTGCCGGATCGCTGGGGGGGTCGGTGAGCGTCATTGTGGATTGCTTGACAACCTGATGGCCCTTCGCACGATTCGTCCTCGTGGGGGAGCATGCGTACCGGACCCGACGATCACACCGAGCCAGGCGCGCTCGTTGTCGAGCACGCCCGCCACCCGGGGCCGGGCGAGCCCGCTGAGCGCGCGGGCCTCGGGCCACATCAGGCCGCCTCGGGCTGCCCGCCGGAGCAGCGTGCGGACGATCTCGGGACGAAGATCCCTCCGCCGGGGAGCGGCCGAAGTGCCCAGTCGAGCACGGTCGCGACCGACATCCCGACGGACATCGCTCGCAAGTGGCAGGAGATGACCGATCTCCTCGCGGAGATCCTGCGCGTCCCGGCCGCTCTGATCATGAGGATCGAGCCGCCGGAGATCGTCGTCTGTGTCTCCAGCGAGTCGAAGGGGAACCCTTTCGCTGTCAACGAACGAGCGCGCCTCGGCACCGGGCTCTACTGCGAGAGCGTGATGAAGACCCGAACGCCGCTGCTGATCCCTGACGCCCTGAAAGACGAGCAGTGGAGGTCGAATCCGGACATCGAGCTCGGGTTGATATCCTATCTCGGCTTCCCGATCACCTGGCCCACGGGGGATATCTTCGGGACCATCTGCGTGCTGGATGACCGCGCGAACCATTACAGCAAGGCCTACCAGGCGCTCATGGAGCAGTGTCGCGACGTGATCGAGATGGACTTGAAATCCATCTTCGCCCTCGAGGCTCGCCTGACAGAAGAGGCCCGGGCAAAAGAGCGGCTGGAGCAGCAGGTCGCCGAGCGCACCGCCGACCTGCGCCATGCCAACGCCCAGCTCAGGCAGAAGATCGCCGAGCACGAGCGGACGGAGGCGGCGCTGCGGAAGGTCGCGGAGGAGTGCAGGTGCGCGGAGGAGGCGTTGCGCACGAGCCAGGAGCTCCTGCGCGCCATCATCGACAGCTCGACGGCCATCGTCGCCGTCAAGGACATCGAGGGGCGCTACCTCCTCGTCAACCGCCGCTTCGAGGAGCTGTTCGGCGTCGCTCGCGAGGCCATCGTGGGCAAGAGCGATGATGACGTGTTCTCCCGGGAGCACGCCGAGGCGCTTCGCGCCTTCGACCGGCGGGCGCTCCTCGCAGGGACGGCGCTGAAAGACGAAGAGGTGATGCCCGAGGACGACGGGCTGCACACCTACCTCACCATCAAGTTCCCTCTGCGCGACGTCGCCGGCGTCCCGTACGCGGTGGGCGGCATCTCGACGGACATCACGGAGCGCAAGAAGATCGAGGCGGAGCGCGCCCTGGTCCTGGAGCACGAGCAGAGGGCTCGGACCGCCGCCGAAGCGGCGGTGCGGATGCGCGACGACTTCCTGTCGATCGCCTCCCATGAGCTCTATACCCCCATCGCGGGCCTGAAGCTCGCCGTGCAAGGCTTGATGCGCGAGGCGACGACGCTCCCCGCCGGCGCGACGAAGCTGGCCAGGATGGCCGAGCGGCAGTGCCAGCGGCTCGTCAGGCTCATCGAAGATCTGCTCAACGTGGCTCGGATCCAGGCAGACAAACTCGATCTGAGGCTGGGAGACGTCGATCTCCGGGCGCTCTCGCGAGAGGTCGTGGAGCACTTCGACGTGGAGCTGAAGCAGGCAGGAAGTACAGTGAGCTGGCGGGCCGACGCCCCCGTAGTGGGCATGTGGGACAGGGCCCGTCTGGAGCAGGTGGTGACGAACCTGGTGCTGAACGCCATCAAGTACGGGAGGGGCAAGCCGATCGAGATCAGCGTCGCGGCCGAGGGCGAGGTGGCCAGGCTGGTCGTCGCCGATCGCGGCATCGGGATCGCTGCGAGCTGCCTGCCGTACATCTTCGAGCGCTTCGAGCGAGGCGTCTCGGCGCAGCACTACGGCGGTCTCGGCCTGGGGCTGTACATCAGCCGCCAGATCGTGGACGGCCATGGTGGCTCGATCCGCGTCGAGAGCGAGCTCGGCGCGGGGGCTGCCTTCATCGTGGAGCTCCCCCTGCGCCCGCGCCGCGACGCGCTGCCGACCGGGGTGTCTCCGCCGGCGGGAGGTCCCGATGAGCCCGCAGGATGATCCTCGCGACGGTGTCTTGATCGTCGACGACGACAGCGGATTTCGCGCCGTCGTGGAGGAGCTGTTGCAGGCATGCGGCTACGAGGTCGTCTGCGCGGAAAATGGCGCGGTGGCGCTGGATCTGCTCCGCCGCGGCCTCCGCCCGGGCATCATCCTGCTCGACCTCATGATGCCGGAGATCAATGGCTGGGAGTTTCTCGCGCTCAAGCGACGGGAGCCCGCGCTCGCGGACATCCCGGTGGCGATCCTGTCGGGCGTCGACTCTCTGGAAGCCAAAGCCGCCACGCTGGACGTACGTGCGCTGCTCAAGAAGCCGATCGATCTCGACGCCCTCCTCGCCGTGGTCGCGCAGACACGATGAGCGCGCGTCGGGGAGCTCGTTCGGCGCTCGAGACATCCTCCAGCGACGGCGTCGACCCCGGCGAGAGCGGCGAGCGGTCGCGCCCATGGCCATGGCTGGTCGCCCACGGCTGACCTGTTCACCCTCGCCGACCGGTGGCATCGAAGCGCGGAACCTCCGGGAGCTCCGGGGCATCGAGCCCCGCGAACGGATCGCGCCAGGCGTCGAGCTGCCACAGGCGCGCGTGCCAGGCCGCGACGCGCGGGTAATCCGAAAGCGGCAGGCCGGCGAGATCCGCGAACGGAAGCACCGATGCCATCCGAAAGTCTGCATACGAAACCGCGCTCCCGACGAGCCAGTCCCTGCCGCTCAGGACCTGTTCGAGCAGCGTCGCCGCCTCGGCAAACCCCGAGAGCCCCTCCGCCACGAGGTCGTCGCGGATGGGACCGAGCCCGTAGCGCTGCTTCGTCACCCGCTCGAAATGGACCTTGTCGCACGCGGCGACGAAGTTGTGCG
Organism: Sorangium sp. KYC3313; assembly: GCF_052075895.1. NCBI lineage: Bacteria > Pseudomonadati > Myxococcota > Polyangiales > Polyangiaceae > Sorangium > Sorangium sp. KYC3313. The sequence continues at coordinate 11,114,383 of NZ_CP197255.1, read as the reverse complement.
TGCCCCAGCTCAACCAGCGGATCATCTCCGGCTGCGCGGTGCCCGTGCGCCAGAAGTCCGAGCCCGTGAGCTGCGAGAGGCGGCACGCGATCGCGTCTGTCTCCCAGAGCGACTGGTCCCCCTCGACCAGGATGGGCACGCGCAGGTTCGGATTCAGCGCTCGAAACTTCTCCCGCTGTGACGGGTCGAGAGGAGCCGCGTGGACGTACTCCACGGGTGCATCGAGGTGGCGCGCCACGGCGACGGCGACCCGTGGATTCAAGTTTCGGCTGAAGTACAGCTTCATGGAGCTTCCTTTTCAAAGCTCTGCGATCACAGGCCGCAGCCGACCCAGGTGCGCTCGATGGTCTTGTAGTCCTGGGTCATTCCGCTGGCGCTGGGGCAACCGGTCGAAAGGATCACCGTGCCCTTGATCTGGCACGATGACGAGCTCACGAACGTGCTGTTGCCGATGGCGACAGGGGCCTGCGGCGTGCCGACCAGGCCGTCCTGCTGCGCGCTCACCGCCGACCAGGACGCGGTCGAGCTGGGCTTGATCGAGGAGGCGACGAACACGGAGTACTCCATGCCGCTCTCGACGCCTGGCACGAACGGATTGTCCTTGACCTGCCCGGACTGCGACTGGACGATCGCGGTGCTGGTGGTCTGGCCGAAGGTGATATCGACCTTCGCTTGCAGATGGCTGTTGCACAGATAGACCTGCTGCGAGAAGTTTGGCGGCGGGGCGCCGGCCGAGGCGGGGCTCGTGAACACGAGGAGGGGGAGTACCAGCACGCGGACTTTCATCCTGATCTCCTGTCTGTTTCGTTGCGGGGAGGCGGCGAGGCCCATCGCATCGCCGCGCGCAGGCGATCTCCGCACAGCCCGCGCGCGCTGGCAAGCGGCAAGGCTCCGGCAGCGAGCCCACGCGAGCGGCGGGCTCGACGTCCGGCCCGTCAGGGTGATGGCCCCGGACGCCGCGCTCGCCGCGGGACGACGCGCGTCCATCCTGCGGCCCCGCAGGCTGTGAAGTGAAGGCGGCCCCTTCGATGCGGACGGCCTTCACTCCACAGCACGCGAAGCAGAGCGAGAGCGTACACAGGGAGACGGGGAGGGGGAAGAACTAGAATCCCCATCTCTCGTCTCCCCGCCTCCCCGCCTCCCTGTGAATCCTTCCTTCTTCCTCTCCGCCCACCCCGATCAATTCATCCATGCATCGACGAGGAGGCCGCCCTGAGGTCACCTCTCGCTGTCGAGCATCGCCATCATGGGCGCGGGGTAGCGGGTGCCGGCGATCTCCTCCGCGGGGACGGCGGCCTCGAGCTCGGCGAGGTCGGAGGGCGCCAGCGCGATCTCGAGGCCGGCGAGGGCATCGTCGAGCTGCTTCCGCGTGCGCGCGCCCATCGTCGGGATCACCGTGACGCCCTGCGCGGCGCCCTTGGCGCGGACCCAGGCGACGGCGAGCTGCACGGGGGTGACGCCGCGCCTCTCTGCGAGGCGAACGAAGGCGTCGACGAGCGCCTGGTTCTTCCGGGCGTTCTCGCCCGAGAAGCGCGGCATGTGGGCCCGCAGGTCGCCCGCGCCGGCCGGCTTGCTCCCGGCCAGCAGGCCGCGCGAGAGCACGCCGTACGCGGTGACCGCGACGCCGAGCTCGGCGAGCGCGGGGAAGATCGTCGCCTCGGGGCCGCGGCTCACGAGCGCATACTCGATCTGGAGGTCCACGATCGGGTGCACCTTCGCGGCGCGGCGGATCGTCTCCGCGCCCACCTCGGAGAGGGCGATGTGGCGGACATAGCCCGCCTTCACCATGTCGGCGATGGCGCCGATCGTGTCCTCGATCGGGACCGCCGGGTCCAGGCGCGCGGGCCGGTAGACGTCGATGTAGTCGACGCCGAGGCGCGACAGGCTATGGGCGAGGAAGCTCTTCGTCGCCATCGGACGGGCGTCGAACCCGAGGAAGGTGCCGTCGGGCGCGCGCAGGCCGCCGTACTTCACGCTGAGCACGGCCTTGTCGCGCCGGTCCTTGATCGCCCGGCCGACGAGCATCTCGTTCTTGCCCATGCCGTAGAAGTCGCCGGTATCGAGGAGGCTCACGCCCCGATCGAGCGCCGCGTGGATGGTCGCGATGCTCTCCGCGTCGTCGCTCTCGCCGTACCAGCTGCCCCCGCCCATGCTCATGCAGCCGAGGGCGAGGGGGAAGACGGAGGGGCCAGTTTTGCCGAGCTTGGTGGTGTTCTTCGTCGTCATGCCGTCACCCTAGGCGCTCGCGTTTCATTGATCCAATGAATAGGATGTATTCTCGACATGTCTGAAATTTATGGGAGACACCTCGACCTGAACCTGCTCCGCGTCTTCGCCGTCGTCGCCGAGGCGGGCAGCGTGACGGAGGCGGCGAGCCGGCTGTACCTGACGCAGCCGGCGGTGAGCGCCGCGCTCCGGCGCCTGACCACGACGATCGGCGCGCCGCTCTTCGTGCGGAGCGGGCGCGGGGTCGCGCTGACGAGCCGCGGCGAACGGCTGCGCGCGTCGCTGAAGCCGCACCTCGGCGCCCTGATCGAGGCCGCGCTGGCGCCGCCGGCCTTCGACCCGAAGACGTGCGAGCGCACCCTTCGCCTCGGGCTCTCCGACACGGCCGAGGTGTGGCTGCTCTCGCCCCTCTTGCGCGCGCTCGAGCGCGAGGCGCCGCGCATGCGCGTCGTCGCCGTGCCCGTGCAGTTCCGCACCGTCGGCGCGGCGCTCGCGGGCGGCGTCGACGCGGCGATCACGGTCGCCGACGATCTACCTTCGAACGTCTGCCGGAAGCGGCTCTTGAAGACCGGCTTCACCTGCCTGTACGACCCGCGCCACGCGCGCCTGCGCAAGCTGACGGAGGCCCAGTACTTCGCGCACGATCACGTCATCGTCTCGTACAACGGGGACCTGCGCGGCTTCGTGGAGGACCTGCTCGGCAAGACGCGGAGGATCCGGTGCTCCGTCGCGACCTTCTCCAACCTGGGCGCGCTGATCGACGGCACGGCGATGCTGGCGACCGTGCCCGAGATCGTCGCCGACGACATCCGCGCCGTCAGGCCGCACCTCCGGACCAAGCCCCTGCCGTTCGAGGTCCAGCCCGGGTACATGGAGCTGCTGTGGCCCGCCGCCACGGACGACGATGAGGCGTGCAAGTTCGCGCGGGAGAAGATCGTCCAGATCGCGCGGCCGCTGAGCAAGGGATGACCGGCCTGCCGGCCCGTCAGCGTCCATCGGCCCGGAGAGAGTTCCATGAAGGCACGAAGATCATCGATCTTTCTTCCGGCCTTCCCGCCTTCTGGTTCCACGTGGAGCGCTGCCTGCCGCGGTCCCTACGCCCCCCGCGGCTGCCGCGCCGCGGCCGTCGCATAAGGCGGCTCGTAACCGGCGCGCACGGCGGCGAGATCGGCGCGCATCGTCCTCGCGTCGGGATAACGCTCCTGCTTGAGGAAGGCGAGGGCGCGGTCGACCACGGCGCACAGGCCGGGCGGCGCCGTGGGGGCGTGCATCGCGAGGGGCGGCGCCTTCTCCGTGGCGACCGCGATGAGCAGGCGCGCGTCGTCCAGGTTGCCGTGGATCGTGCGGCCCGCGAGCAGCCGGAACATCGTCGCTCCGAGGCCGAAGAGGTCCGTCCGGCCGTCGATCTCGCGGATGAGGCCCAGGGCCTGCTCGGGCGCCATGTAATCGTCGGTGCCGATCGACACACCCGTCGCGGTCTTCGTCATCTCCGGCACCCCGGCGACGTCCTCGAGCAGCGGGTCGAGGACGCGCGCGAGGCCGAAATCCAGCACCCTCACGCGCCCGTCGTTGCCGATGTGGAGGTTCTCGGGCTTGAGATCGCGGTGAACGACGCCGTGCTCGTGCGCCACGATCAGCACGTCGAGGACCCGCTCGCCGAGCGCGATCACCTGCCCGACAGGGAGCGTCCCGTGCCGCGCCATGCGGTCGAACACGGTCTCTCCCTCGAGCACCTCCATGGCCATGTAGACAAGGCCGTCGGCCGTGGCCGCGGCTTCCAGCACCTGGGGGAGCCCCTCGCAGAGCGGCGCCACGGCGGCCAGCGCGCTCCCGATCGGCCCCTCGCGCAAAAACCGCTTTCGCACCGCCTCGATCTCGGCGAGCTCGGCGTGCAGGACCTTGACCGCCGCCACGCACCCGTCAGCCCGGCGGCAAAAGAAGACGCTCGCCATGCCGCCGACCCCGAGGACGCTCTCCACCGCCCAGGGGCCGATCCGCGTGCCGACGCGCTGCTCTGCCAGCTCCTCTTCGGTCACCATGGGGAGATGCTACCACCGGCGGCTCCCCGCAGGGCCTCGTCCCGCAGGGGCTCGTCCGCGCCCCTCTTGCAGGGCCCCGTCCGCGTTCCTCGGGGCGAGGACTGCGCTCTTGCGGCGGAGAGGACAAGCAAAGGCGGGTGGTCAGCGCCCCGTCGAAGTCCCCGACTGAGCGAGCGCCTGGACCGCTCGCCATAGCTGGGTCACCACGTCGCGATCCAGGCCGACGGCAGAGAGCTTCCCGAGGCACCCGGCGCAGATGTGACCGGCCTGGAGCTTGATAGCCACCTCGGCCTTCTGCTGGCAGAGGTCGAAGAGGCAGGCGAGGGTCTCGGTGTGCAACAGCTTCGCGGGCTCATAATCGGCGGAGAGGGCGTGAAGCCCGTAGAGGAGCAGCTCGTAGGCCACGAAGGACGCGGCTGGCAAGGAGATGAGCTGATCCAGGCCGGCCAGCGAGATCACCGCTGTCCGGTGTCCCGGATGCCAGTGCGAGAACCAGCGGTCCGTCAGGGGCTGCTCCACGAAGACCACCTTGAGGGCGCCGGGGTCCAGCGCGTCCGCGTCGGCGACCAGCTCGTCCTCGCCACGCTGCGAGAGCGGACCGGCAGGGAGCGGCGACCCCGGGAACGTCACGTCCACGTCGAAGGCCGGCGCCCCCCTCACACCGCCGAGCGCCTGGGATGCCGTTTGGAGCAGCGGAGCCAGCCGGGCAGCCGTGGAGACCCCGAGGACCCGAGGGCCCTGCCTGGCGCGGCCGCGGCCGCCCCCGCCCATCTTCATGGCCATCATCGCGTCGTAATAATGGCTCTTCTTGCTCAGGGAGGACATCGGCCTGGAATAGGCGTCCCGCTCGGCGTCGAGCCGGTCCGCCTCGGCCCGGATCTCGGGATCCCCGTCGGCGTAGCCTCGGAGCCGGCTGGCCGCGTCGGCCAGCGTGGACGCGGCTTCCTGCCACAGGCGATCGTCGTTGAGCCCCAGGGCCACCCGGCGAGCGCGGGCGGCGTCGAGCGCAGCCGCAGCCCGGAGCACCTCCGGATCCGCCGGCTGGGCGCGCGCCTGCTCCTCCGCGACCCGAGGCCATGCCAGGGTGCAGGGCTCCTTCGTCAGCGCGCCGTCCCGGTCCGTGAGCGCGACGTCGACCACGAGCGTCTCGCCGAGCGCGCCGGCCGGGAAGCGCAGCCGGAACATCGGGGCCAGCACCCTCCCGCCTGGGAGCGAGCCGAGCGAGAAGGAGCAAGTCCCGCCGTCGCGGGTGCAGGGGTAGTCATTGAGCGACGCCACCTCGACGCCCCCGGGCGCGCGGATCACGAGCGCGGCGTCGCGGGCGACCACGGAGAGCACCTCGCCGATCTCCCGGCCGACGAAGCCGGGGAGCTCGTCGGCGCGCGCGGCGAAATAGAAGTTGCCGCCGCCCTCCTCGGAGAGGCGGCCCAGGAGGAATTCATTGAAGCCCTCGCCCAGGCCAATGGTGCTGGTGGTCACCCGGCGCAGCCGCTGGGCGCGGGCGCGGGAAGTCAGCTCGTCGGGCGAGGTGATCCCGTGGTTGGCCTGGCCGTCGGTGAGCAGGAGGACGCGGCCGATGGCATCCTCGGGCAGGTGCGCGCTCACCTCGGCGCAGCCGCGGAGCCAGCCGCCGCCCAGGTCGGTGTTGCCTCGCGCTGTCACCGTGTCGAGCGCGGCCTCGGCGCGGAGCCGCGCCCCGGGCGTGGCCTCGGTGGAGGGGATGGGCACCTCGACCTGGTGGTCGAAGGTGACCACGCTGAAGCGGTCGCCGGGCTGGAGGGTGCGGATGGCCTGGCGAGCAGCTTCCAGCGCGAGCCGGAGCTTCTCGCCGGACATGGAGCCGGAGCGGTCGATCACCAGCGAGAGGTGGACAGGCTTGCGGGCCAGGCTCCCCTCGGGCCGGGGTACCGTGATCTCCACCCGGAGCAGTCGCTCCGTGGGCCCGGCGGGGAGCCATGGTCGATCGGGGCGGGCGTTGAACATGGCACCATGGCACACCCCGCCCCGGGCTGCCGTCAACGGGTCGATGGCTCTCGCAGGCCGGCAGATCGCCGCATCGCCGCGCGCCGAGCTTCACGCCAAGGAGACTCCCTCGATGCCCGCCATGCACTCGCTCCCGCCGGTTCACCGTCCTCTCGAGGACGCGCTCGCGCTCGGCCCCGCGCTGCTCGCGCGCGCCCGCTCGGCAGAGGCGGCGCCCTGGCTCGCCGCCAGCCTCGTCGAGGGGCCCGCCGTGGTGCTGGGCGCGGCCCAGCGCGCAGCGCGCGTGGTCGACCTCGCGGCCTGCGCCGCGCGCGGCGCGAAGGTCCTGCGGCGCGCCACGACCGGCACCGCGGCGTTCCTCGGCGGGCGCGGCGTCGTGTGGACCCTCGCGCTGCCGCACGCCGCAGCGCTCGCGCCCGACGCCACGGCCCGGACGGTCCTCAACCGCAACGTGCGCGGCTTTCTCAAGGGCTTCTCCCGCGCCGGCGCGCCCGCGCATTACTTCGGGCGGGAGTGGATCTCGCTGCAGCACCGCCCCGCCGCGCTGCTCGGCCTCGACGCCACGCCGGACGGCGCGGTCCTCATCGAGGTCTTCGCGGGCCTCGACGCGGCGCCCGCGATCCCCCCGGAGCTCGCGGCGCCGGACGAGCGCGTGATCGACCGCTGGCTGGGCAAGGCCCCGGCCGCGCTCTCCGACGTCCTCCCGGCGCGCCTCTCGCTCGAGGCGCTCGCGCGCGCCGTCGTCGAGGGGGTCGCCCTCCGCGCCGCGCTCCCGCGGATCGACGGCGGCGAGGCGCCCGAGCTCGCCGCCGAGCGCTTCCAGCCCATCACCGCGCCCGACGACCCGGTGCCGCCGGGCGCCTCCGCCGCGGCGCTGGCGCGCGTGCCCATCGGCTGGATCGAGGCCGCAGCGCTCGCCGACGTTCCGCGCGTCCCGCACGTTCCGCCGGCGCGCGCGTGGCTCGGCGGCGACGTCCTCACGGCGCGCTGGCTCCTCGACGCGCTCGGCCGGGGGGATGCGCCGGCGCGCGGCGAGGACGTCGACGCCGAGGCCTCGCCGCTGGAAGGGGCGACCCTCGCCGACCTGCGCGCGCTCGCGCGGCGCGCGCTCGCCCTGGGCCGCGGGCCCGGGGGCTGATCCGCCTCAGAGGAGCGCCTGGCACGGCGCGAGCTGGCTCGCCAGGGGCCCGAGCGCCGCGCCGGCCGCGCCCCCGGCGAGCAGGCCCGCCAGCGCAGGGCGCGGGCGAGGATCCGGATCGGGGACATGCCGCCCTCCGTCGAGGCGATAGCGAAAGCGGGGACCCCGGGCGACGAGATCGGCGATCGCGAGGAGGAACCGGTCGATGTCCGCCGCGCTGGTGCCGACGCCGAAGCTCGCCCGCACCGCGAGGGGCACCGCCGCCGCGCTCCCGCTCGCCTCCGGCGCGCGCTCCCCGGCGAGCGCCGTCATGAGCGGGTGCGCGCAGAACGAGCCGTCGCGGACGCCGATGCCGTGCTCGGCGCTCAGGGCCGCGGCGACAGCGCCGGGATGGAGGCCCCGCACATTGAACGTCACGACGCCGATCCGCGGGCTCTCCGGGCCCCACATCGCGAGGCGCTCGATCCCGGGCACGGCGCCGAGGCCGCGCGTGACGCGGTCGAGCAGGCTCGCCTCGTGCGCCGCCACCGCGGACATGCCCACCTCGGAGAGCGCGCGGCACGCCGCCGCAAGCGACACCGCGCCGACCACGTTGGGCGTGCCGGCCTCGTGGCGGGACGCGCCGCTCGCCCACTCGACGCCGTCGTGCGTGACGCGCCGGACGGCGCCGCCGCCGGCGAGGTAGGGGCGCGCGGCGTCGAGCCAGTCGCCGCGGCCGACGAGCACCCCGCCGCCGAAGGGGGCGTAGAGCTTGTGACCGGACAGCGTGACATAATCGGCCCCGATCCCGGCGAGCGCGATCGCGCGGTGCGGCGCGAGCTGGGCCGCGTCCACGGCGAGCCGCGCGCCGTGGCGATGGGCGACCGCGGCGAGCTCCGGGAGCGGCCACAGCTCGCCCGTGACGTTGCTCGCCCCCGTCACGGCGAGCAGCCGATGGCGTGAGGGCACGCCGCGCAGCGCGTCGCCGGCCCGCGCGATCGCCTCGTCCGCGCTCGCGGGCACCGGGAGGACGACGGACCGACCGCGCCGCCACGGCAGCTGGTTCGCGTGGTGCTCCGAGGCGAACATCACCACCGTCGTGTCGTCGGGCAGCGCCGCGGCCAGCAGGTTGAGCGCGTCGGTGGTGTTCCTCGTGAACACCACCGTGTCCTCGTCGCGCGCTCCCACGAAGTCCGCCACCTCCTGGCGAGCGGCGGCATAGAGCTCCGTCGTCACGGTGGACGTGAACCCCGCCCCGCGGTGCACGCTGCTGTACCAGGGCAGCAGCGCCGCGACCGCGTCGAGCACCGAGCGCAGGCACGGCGCGCTCGCCGCGTAATCGAGGTTCACGTAGCCCACCTGCTCGCCGGTGACGAGCGGCACGGAGAGGTCCGCCCCGACGACGGGCAGAGGGAGCGCGCCGAGGGCAGGCGACGCCGGCGCGCCCGCGTCAGGGCGAAAGTCCACGATGGAAGCGAGCGACATACCACCTCACGAGTCCAGGGGACTCCGGGCGACCAGAGTCCGCGCTTGCCCGCCGCACATGCGGCCGGCCAGGTCGTCACCCGGGACACCCCACCGCGGATCGGAGGGTTGTCGGCCAGCGAGCCGGGGCTACGCGCTGGCGCTCATGACCTGCCGAACCATTACCGCGTTGGCCGCCTCGTGGCAAGGACCGGCTCGACCTCACGGACGCCCGCTCGGCTGCGAGCGCCGGTACGGTGGTTGCATTGTGAATCTCCGGGGCAAGGCGATGCCGCACATGGCGGCTCCTCGACAGGGCCCTCACGGCCGACTCTGCCGCATGAGGCGGGGTGCGACCGCGAGCCGTCCGTCCTCCAGCGCACCCCGAGAGAACCCATGAAGACACCCGGACTCCTTCTCGCTCTCTTCCTCCTTTGCGCCTCCTGCAGCGCCTGCGGACCGGACGAGAGGCTCGCCCCGCGCTCTCGACGACGTACCGCGACTACACCCTCTACGGCCTGGGCCTCCCGAGCAGCGGCGGGATCGCCGTCGCGGAGGCGCTGAACCTGCTCGAGGCGTACGACACGGCGACCCTCACGCCGGTCGATCCGCGCGATCCGGTCGGGCGAGGCCCGTCGCGCGATCCTGGTGTTGATGGGGCAGCAGTCGGTAAGTAACCGTGATGCTTCGGCAGGAACGGCATCGTGACCCGCGAGCGAGCGCCAGCGTTGATTCCGTCTACGCGCAATCGATGATCGGCTGCTCTGGCAGCTGTGCCAGTCGAGCTACCACGCTCCCGCGGTCGAGCTCGACCTGTTCTGCCTTCTCGAGGGCGCCGCTCTCGACCCTCAGGAACCCTCGTGGAGCGCCGAGCGATGGATTCGAGGGTGCGGTCCGACAACGGATCTCCCCGGACCGCACCGTCCATGGGTCGCGTGCGGCGCTCACGCTCTCCAGGCGTCCTTGTGGCTCGACATCCGAACGCACCCGCGCGTCGCTCCTTCAGGCTTGCTGTGCGTTGTTGCGGCGCACATCCTTTGCTTCCCTGCTACCTGTCTCCCTACCGCCTCCCTTTCAGCTGCCGTCGACCTCCATGAGCTCCCGGTCGCGGAGCTCGCGCGCCTGGTCCGCGTTCGCTGTCGCTGCGGGGATGGCGCCTCCACTCGAGGCCGCGCGCTCCGGCTGCAGGCCTACCAGCGCCTGCCCGCCCGCATGCCACCAGCGCCGTGGCCGCGAACCTCATGGAGAGGATCCGGGCGAGCCGGTAAATCATCGCGATCGACAGGGACCAGATGCGTGCCTGTTGCAAATTTCTATTGGAGGTTCCGCCTGCTCTCGTGGTAGGGTGATCCTGCTCGGGGGAGACGCCCTGCTGGCAGGTGGCTGGCACGTGGAAGAGGGAGAGTCGTGCTCATGCGCGATGGCACAGCCGCGCCATGTTCGCTGAATCGGATCGAGGGGGGAAACGATGCCGCGGAAGAAAATCCTGCTGGTCGACGATTCTCAGACCATCCTGCATATCGAGCAGATGGCGCTGAGCAAGCGCTAGAGATCGTCTTCCGGACGAGCGACGGCGCCATCTCGATCCGGCCTCTGTGAGCCGCATGGACAGCGATCGCGACGAGCTGCTCCAGACGTTCACGCCAGAGGCACACGAGCTCCTCGACGAGATCGAGCGCGCGCTGCTGCTACTCGAGACCGGCGGCGACGCTCACGAGGTCCTCCAGCGCGTCTTCCGCGCCACCCATACGCTCAAGGGGAGCGCCGGCTCGGTAGGCCTCGGTGGCTTGAGCGATCTCGGGCACGCCGCCGAGGACGTCATCGAGGCGCTCTGCCGCGGCGAGGTCTCGCTCTCGACGCCCGTGGTCTCGCTGCTGCTCGAGACGGTGGACGCAGCCCGCCGGCTCGTTGCCGAGGTCGAGCGGGGGCGGGCCGAGCGCAGCACCTCGCATAGAGAGGTCGTCGCGCGCCTGGAGGAAGCGCGGCGCGGAGGGCTGAAGGCGAAGACGGCTCCGAGGCCGGCCTCGTGGTCGACCTCCTCGACGGCGAGGGGCGCACGGTGGTCAAGCCGCTCGGCCAGCTGTTTCGCCGCGTCCGGGGCGTCTCCGGCTCGACCCTCCTCGGCGACGGCAGCGTGGCGATGATCCTCGACGTCGACGCGTTGCTCGGCGGCGTCCTCGGGGACCTCGGCCCGGTCGAGGCCCCCGACGAGCGCAGGGCAGCGCCAGCGGCCGCCGGAGGCAGCCCAGGATGAGCCGGCGCCCCGGCGCGCAGGGCGCCCGTTTGCCATCTCTCTCCATGGAGGCGTCATGATCTCCGACGCGTCGAGCCCCGTGTCGCAATACATCTCCTTCGTCATCGCGGGGGACGAGTACGCGGTGAATATCCTCCGGGCGCGGGAGATCGTCGAGCACAGCGTCACATCGCGGGTCCCGATGATGCCAGCGTGCATCGTCGGCGCCATGAACCTTCGGGGCAGCGTCGTGCCGGTCATCGATCTCGCGATCAAGCTCGGGCTGCCGCCGACGAGGGTGAGCCGGTGGACGTGCGTCCTCATCGTCGAGACCGAGCTCGACGGCGAGAACACCCGCCTCGGCCTGCTCATCGACGGTGTGGGCGACGTGCTCACGCTCTCCGAGGACGAGATAGAGCACGCGCCGGCCTTTGGCGCGCAGGTGCGCGTGGATCAGCTGCTCGGGATGGCGAAGGTGGGCCAGAAGCTCGTGCTGCTGCTCAACATCGACCGCATCCTCTCGCCGGCGGAGCTCTTGGCCTCGACGCCGCCCGGCCCCTCGGCCCCCGGGGCCCCGCCGGCGCTCCCAGGCGGCCACGGTGCGCCGGCCGGCGAAGGGGACAGGCCATGATCTCGCTCGCCGAGCTGGGCCCCCGCGCCCTCAGCGACGAGGAGTTCGCGCTGTTCCAGAGGCTCGTCAAGCGCGCCTCGGGCATCGCGCCATCCGTTTATTTATCGGCTCCTGCCCCCGGCGGGTTCGAAGGAAGCCGCACCACATCTAGCCCGGAGCATGCATCATGCTTGCGCATATCGGAGTAGGCCGGAAGCTCTACCTCGGCTTCGCCGCCATGGTCGTCATCGTCCTCGGACTGGCGGGCACGGCCTACCAGAGGTTCGCGGAGCTCGACGAGGCCCGCTCGTGGGACCAGCACACGTACGAGGTGATGCTCACGACGAGAGAGATCATGGCGTCGCTGCTCGACACCGAGACAGGAGAGCGCGGCTTCGTCATCACCGGGGCGGAAGCGTTCCTGGAGCCGTACCGCAGCGGGCGCGACCGGTTCGAGCAAAGCCTGAGCCGTGCCCGGGAGCTCACCAGGGACAACCCGCGCCAGCAGACGCGCCTCGAGAAGATCGACAAGCTCCATGACGAGTGGCTCTCCTCCGTGCTCGAGCCGACCATCCAGCACCACCGCAGCGCGGACGAGGCGAAGGCGCTGGCGGATCGCGCCGTCGAGGAGGTCAGGCGGGGGCGCGGAAAGAGCCTCATGGACCAGATGCGCGGGGCGCTCAAGGAGATCGACGACGAGGAGATCTCCCTCCTCGGCCAGCGGCAGGCGGCGACGAACGCGCTCGTCAGGACGATGTACGTGACGCTGCAGATAGGAGGTCTGCTCGCGATCGTCGTCGCCGCCGTGCTCGCCGTCGTCTTCAGCAGGATGATCCTCTTGCCGCTCACCCAGGCGGTGTCGATCCACCAGCGCATCGCCGGGGGCGACTTCACGGGCCAGGTCACGGTGAAGAGCTCCGACGAGTTCGGCCAGATGCTCGGCGCCGTGAAGGCCATGTCGGAGCGCCTGGCGGGCCTCATCGGCGAGGTCCGGAGCGGCGCGGTCTCGGTCTCCTCGGTCTCGGTGCAGCTCTCGGCGACGGCGCAGAGCCTGTCGCAGGGCACCAGCGAGCAGGCGGCGTCCGTGGAGGAGACGATGACCAGCCTGCAGCAGCTGAACGGCACGATCGCGAAGAACGCCGCCAACTGCAAGCAGGTCGAGGAGACGGCGCACCGGAGGACGAGGGACGCGGAGCAGAGCGGTCAGGCGGTCCGGGAGACGGTCGAGGCGATGAAGGCGATCACCCAGCGGATCGTGATCATCGAGGAGATCGCGTACCAGACGAACCTGCTCGCCCTGAACGCCGCGATCGAGGCGGCTCGCGCGGGCGAGCACGGCAAGGGCTTCGCCGTGGTCGCCACGGAGGTGCGGCGGCTGGCCGAGCGAAGCCGGGATGCGGCGAAGGAGATCGGCTCGTTCGCCGCGTCGAGCATCGTCGTCGCGGAGCGCTCGGGGCAGCTCATCGCGGAGCTCGTCCCGTCGATCCGTGAGACCGCGGAGCTGGTGCAGGGCGTCGCCGTGGCATCCAAGGAGCAGTCGAACGGCGTGGCCCAGATCAGCGGGGCGGTGGAGCTGATAGAGCAGGCCACGCAGCGCAACGCGGCGATCTCCGAGGAGCTTGCCAGCACGGCGGCCGAGCTCTCGGCGCAGGCAGAGCAGCTCCAGAACGTGATGGCGTCGTTCCGCCTCGCGCAGGAGAGCGACGGCGACCCGGGCCAGAGGCCTGCGGCGCCGGGGCATCTACCGGACCGCCGCGGCGGCAAGGCGCTGTGGAGGCCGCCGCAGAAGGGCCCCCCGAGCGGCGGCGCATCGAGCAACGGGCGCGTGCCGCACGCCGCAGGCGATCAGGATTTCGTCCCGTTCTAGAGCGGCGGTCGCCCGCTTCGGATACGGGCCCACCTCGGCGTTTTCTCGGTGCTCAGCGCCCTTTCGTGCGCTTGCGCGCCGAAAACGCCGATCTGGGCCCGGCGCGACGTCCGCGGCTCACTCCGAGCCCGCGATCCCGGCGAGGATCAGGTCGATCCCGGCGAGGAACTCTTTGCGGTCGTCGTGGCCGGGGAGGTGGGCGGCAACGCTTCGCGTGAACGGGTACTCGCGGGCGTCGAGCTCGCGCCAGCGCGCCGCTGCCGCCTCGAGGAAGTCGACGCGGTTCGTCGACGGCGCGAGCTCGCGGCGCGCGAACTGGATCGCCGTGGCGTTCTGGGCGCTCACCCCGATGACGTAGCTGAGCAGCGTCGACGCCGCGGTGAACTGGGCCCTCCCGCGGACGCCCAGCGCCTCGACCTGGCGGCCGAGGCGCTCGTAAATCCGCAGCATCGCCGTCTCCCACGGAGCGCGTGCGAGCTGCGCACCCACCCATGGGTGCGCCTCGATCGCGTCGAACACGCCGAGCGCGACGCGATGGATCGCTTCGCGCGGCCTGGTCGAGCCGCGCACTTCGCCCATCGTGCGCGCGACCAAGGCGTCGGTCGCGGCGGCGAGGAGCTCGCTCCTGTTCGTGACGTGCCAGTAGATTGCGCCCGGGCCCGTCGAAAGGCTCGTCGCGAGTGCGCGGAACGTCAGCCCATCCTCACCGTCCGCGTCCAGCAGCGCGATCGCCGCTTCGACGATCCGCTCGCGCGAGAGCGCATCTTCACGGCGTTTCTCGCGTTCCGGCCCTCGCGTCGCCTTCTTCGCCACGGCTCCATCTTGACAGCTCTGGAGCGGCGTTCCAGGTAAATTGTTGGAACGACGTTCCAGGATGAATTCGGGCTGAAGAACGAGAGGAATCAAGATGACTTCCGTCACCATCATCGGCGCCGGACCGGGCGGGCTCACCCTCGCGCGCGTCCTCCACGTCCACGGGATCCGGGCGACCGTGTGCGAGGCGGACGCCTCCGCCGAGGCGCGTACGCAGGGCGGGATGCTCGACGGGTCGACCGTGACCACCGGCCTCGTCGTCGGCGCCGACGGCGCGTGGTCGAAGATCCGGCCGCTCCTCTCCGACGCGAAGCCCGAATACGTCGGCACCTCCTACATCGAGACGTACCTGCTCGACGCCGACGCGCGGCATTCCGTCAGCGCCAGGCTCGTCGGCGGGGGCGCGCTCTACGCGCTCACGCCCGGCAAGGGCATCATCACGCACCGCGAGGCGAACGGCGTCCTCCACACCTACGTCGCGCTCACGAAGCCAAAGGCGTGGCAGAGAGGCCGACCCCTACCTGCGAACGCGGACGTACTTCCATGCAACGTCGATCCTGACCTCGTCCTCCAACATCAACTACCACTGGCGCGGCGTGCGTAAAACCCCCGCCGCGGCGCCCGTTCGCGAGATCCCGGCGTCGCGCGCGCCCGCCGCGTCCACCCTCACGGGGGCGCGTCGCGCTTCCTGAACCACTTGGAGAGGTAGCGCTCTTCGAGGTCGATGAAGGCTTCGCGCATCATGGCCTCGTAGACGATGGCCTCGAGGATCCCGGGGCGCGGGGCGGGGGTCTGCTGTTGAATGAGCCCGGCCGGGACCCGCCGCGCGATCTTGTAGCTCGTGCGCAGCGGCTCCGCGTCTCCGGGCAAGATGAACTCCGTCTTGAAGAAGAACTTGAGCCCCATGATGATGATCTGCGGCTTCTTGCTGGCATGGGCGATCCCGGACGACTCGACGCGATAGGTCACCACGAGGGAGGGGGAGGTCACGGTGAGCTGCTCCTCGGCGGCGCCCTCGAAGGGCGGGCCCGGCTCGAAGGTGACGAGCTCCGGCTCGAACCCCCGCCCGAGCGCCTCCACCAGGGCCGCCGCGGTCCGCTTCTCCTGGGGATCGAGGCGGGTCGCATCCACGTAGCGCGTCGGCAGGGACGCGGCGCCGCTGAACATCGGGATCTTCCGAACGATGTCGTCGGCGCGCTCCAGGTCCTGCGACGGAAGCCGCCGGAAGCGGACCTGGACGGCCGGGCCGCGGAGGCCCTCCGGCGTGCTCCTGGGCCCCACGCGCTCCGCGTAGGCGAGGAGCCGCCGCACGAAGTCCGCGTTCTGCTCGCTCCCTTCGGGCATCTCGCCCTTGTACCGATCGAGCGCGCGCGCATAGAGCGCGTGCCTGGCGTCGTTGAACGCCTTGTCCAGGCCGTGCTTCGGGTAGCGCTCCGCGAACGCCAGCAGCGCCGCGAGCGTACCCACCTCGCGCGCCCGCTCGAGCTCCGCGGCGAGCGCCGCGCGGCGGGCCGCGGCGACCTCGGCCTGGATGCCCGTCCTGGGGTAGGCGCGGGTGAAGTCGTCGATCGCCTCCACCGAGCCCTTCGCCACCGCGAGGCGCAGCTCGGCCCGCGGCAGAAGCACCTGCGAGACGACCTCCGCGTGGTCGCGGCCCCGCGTGATGTAGCTCTGGTACGCGGCCACGTCGTCGCGCGCCCGCGCCGCGGCGTACATCCGAGCGTCGCTCATCCGGTTGCGGAGGAAGAAGAGCCCCAGGCCGAGGGCCACGCCGACCGCGGCCGCGAGGAGCCATGCATAGCTTCGCCACCCGGGGACCTCGCGCGAGAGCGGGATCGGTGACGCGAACGGGCTCTCGATGGCAGGCGGCTCGAACGGATCGAGCCGGCGCAGCTCCGCGGCGTCGGGCTTCGCCCTCATGCGGCTGCACGCGGCTTCGACCTCCCGGATCACGTCGTCCGAGCGCGACGGGTCCTCGAGGGGAAATGCGTGCTGCGTGCCGCCGAACGTGAGGACCACGGCGCCCCGAGGGCCCGCCGAGACGCGCGAGAGCTCCGCGAGCGAGAAGACCCGGAGCCTGTGGTCGCGCGCGTCGATCAGGTTCGCGGGGAAGACGAACAGGCCGGGCGTGAACGGCAGCGTGATGAGGTCCGCGTTGTAGGCGAGCGCCCGGAGCACGCCGATGACGGTGGTCGCGGCGAGCAGCACGTACGCGGCGGCCGCCGACGTCGGGTGGAGCGCGAGAACGCTGTTGACGTCGCCCAGGCCGGCCGCACAGAGCGCCGCCAGCAGGAGCCCCGACGCGGCGCTGACCGCGAGCCAGGCCACGATGGTGCGCCGAGTCCCGAACCGGCTGACGATCGGCGCCGGCGCGAACCGCCCGCGGAACGCCTCGATCACGCCGTCCTGGATGGTACGCGGAAGCTCGTAGAAATTGATCTCGTTCATCGCGCTGCTCCCACTCGGCGCCGGAGCTCGGCGCCCTTCCACGTATCGACCTGCCGATCGACTTTAATGCATTTCGCCCCGGGCTCCGAGTCCGGAGATGGCAACTCCTTGCAGCAGGAGCGTGCGGCGATGCGTCGACTTCTGCTCCTCTGGCACTTATGCAGTCTCGCCGGCGCCGGCGCTGCGGTGGGCTGCGGCGACGACGAGCCCCGGAGGGACGGCTCGAGCGTCCAGCGCCAAGGGCATGACGCTGATGCTTGGCGGGAGCCTTACAGGATCTCGAGCTCGCCGAAGCGGGGGAGGCGAGCGCCGCGAGGACCGGAGTGGTGGGGCAGCGGGCTCCTGGGTCGAGATGGGTCATCCGTCCGTCTGCCAGCCCGACCCCGCCGCCATTCCGCGAGCGGCCGCAAAGCCGCGATCGATCAGCGCGATGAACGCAGCGTTCGCCTTCTTCGCAGAGCCTCCGCGCTCGAACACGCGGATCGCTTCGCCGTACGCCGTGCGCCACGTCAGCGCGACCATGCCGGCGACGAGCCGGGCGAGGCCGTCGGGCGTTGGACCAGCGAGCTCGACCGCGAGCCCCTCGACCACCTCGTCCCCGATTTCGCGGAGTCGCGCCTTGAGCGACGGGCTCGCCGCAACGACGCGCCACCAGCCGACCGTCTGGCCGTCGATGCGAGCGAACGGATGCTTCCGCTCGCACAGCCTGTCGACGAGGCGGCGGAGCGCGTCGATCGGCGGCTGCCCTTGCGGCCTCCCGCGGATTGCCTCGCGCAGGAGCAGCTTCACCTCGTCCTCGCGATCCAGGAAGAGGTCCTCCTTGCGCGCGAAGTAGTTGAACACCGTCATCTTGGAGACATTCGCGGCGGCGGCGATCTCTTCGACCGTCACCGCGTCGAAGCCGCGCGCGAAGAACATCGCCGTCGCGACGTCGGAGATCCGCTGCCTGGTCTCGCGCTTCTTGCTTTCACGGAGCTCGCCCATGGATCGAATAGTAGACCGAGATAAAAATTTTATCTTGCACAAAATTGTACCCGGTATAATTTAACGTCATGATTCACGACGCGATCATCGTGGGCGCTGGCCCGGTCGGGCTCTTCCTCTCGATCGAGCTCGCGACCGCGGGCGTGGCGCCGCTCGTGCTGGAGCGGCTCGCGGAGCCCGACCGCACGATCAAGGCCGCCGGGGTCGGCGCGGTGGCCGCCGAGGCGCTGGAGCGACGCGGGCTCGCGGGTGCGCTCGACGACGAGCGCCGCGCCACCATGGCGCTGATGATGCCGGCGCTCAAGGCGCGCTCCGGACCTGGACCGATGAAGAGGCCGGGAGGCCATTTCTCTGGACTGTTCTTGATCGACCCGAGCCTCCAGCGCGACCCGGAGCGCCACATGCGCCCCGTGCCGCAAGAGGCGCTCGAGAGGATCCTGAGCGCGCGCGCGACGGAGCTCGGGATCGAGATCCGCCGCGGCGTCACGGTGGAAGGCTTCGAGCGGGACGACGACGCCGTGACCGTGCAGACGAGCGCGGGCCCGCTGAGCGCGAAGTACCTCGTCGGCTGCGACGGCGGCCGGAGCCGCGTCCGCAAGCTCGCCGGCTTCGAGTTCCCCGGCACGGATCCGACCATCACCGGCTATCAAGCCGTCGTCGAGCTCGATACGCCCGAGAAGCTCGCGACGGGTTGGCACCGAACGCCGCGCGGCCTCGTCGCGTCTGGACCGATGCCGGGGCGCGTCTTCACGGCGGAGTTCAACGGGCCGCCGCCCAACAGGGATGCGCCGATCACGCAAGCCGAGGTCGAGGCGGCGATCCAGCGCGTGAGCGGCACCGACGTCAAGATCCTGTCGATGACGATGGCGACGCGCTGGACCGACAACGCGCGGCAAGCAACGACCTACCGGATGGGTCGCGTCCTTCTCGCCGGTGACGCCGCGCACGTCCACTCGCCCTTCGGCGGCCAGGGCTTGAACCTCGGCCTCGTCGACGCCGCGAACCTCGGCTTCAAGCTCGCCGCGGCGGTGAACGGGCGCGAGCATCTCCTCGACTCGTACACCGCCGAGCGCCATCCCGTCGCTGCGCGCGTCCTCGAGAATACCCGCGCGCAGGTCGCGCTCATGCGACCTGACCCGCTCACGAGCGCGCTCCGCGCCATCGTGAGCGACCTGATGCAGCTGCCCGAAGGCAATCGCTACTTCGGCGAGATGCTCACGGGCGTCGGCGTTCGTTACGATCTCGGCGACGACGACCCGCTCGTCGGCACCCTCGCGAAGGACCGGCTCCTCGCGCTCGAAGGCGGCGAAGCGCGGCTCTATGCGCTGATGGAGAGAGGCGGCGGCCTCTTCATCTCGCCTTCGGAACGGTCGCTCCCGCAGAACGTGCACCATGCGTGCACCAAAGACGGTCCATCGATGCTCGTCCGTCCCGACGGCTGCATCGCGTGGACAGACGCCTCGTCGACGTCGCTCGACCACGTGCTCGCGCGCTGGTTCTGAATCAGAGCGACGCGCCCGTCGCCGCGCGGCCGCCACGATGGCTCGGCGGATCGAGCTCGGGCAGGCGGCTCAATGACCCTGCGACGTGGCAGAGTCCGAGCCCGCCTCCAGGGCTGCACGCATCGCCTTCCTCTTGTTTTTCGTACCGACGACATCCGGCCTGGACTATCGTGCTCGACCATGCGCCCGTTGGCCCTGCTCTTCGGCTCGTGCACCGTCCTGTTTCCTCTCGCTTGCGGCCCTGCCCAGCCTCAGGGGGGCCCTGGAGCACCGCTGAAGCCCCCGGGCGCCCCGGCGGAGGCGGGCGCAGCGGACCCCGCGAGCGAGGCGCCTCCGCTCGCCGTGAAGCCGCGAGGCGACGTCACCGTCACGCTGCTCTACACGACGGATGAACACGGCTGGATGGAGGGTTTGTCCGAGGGCGGCGTGAGCCGCGGAGGCGCGGCCGAGCTGCTCGGGAGGCTCGTGAAGTATGAAGGGCACTGCCCAGGGCCTGTTCCCGCGGGCATCGAGGCGGCAGGGGCGCTCACGCCCGCCGCGCCCGAGGATTGCACCTCGCCGCGCACGCTCCTCCTCTCGGGCGGCGACAATTTCACCGGCCCCGCCATCTCGACGTATTTCAACGGCGTGTCCATGGCGAGCGCGATGGGTCGCATGGGTTATGCCGCATCGGCGTTCGGCAATCACGAGTTCGACTTCGGCGTGCCTCAATTTTCGAAGCTCCGTGACCTCGCCCGGTTGCATTACCTCGCGGCGAACGTGAAGATCGACGACGCGAAGCTCGCGGGCGAGCTCGCCATCCGGCGTTACGAGGTCTTCGAGCGCAAGGGCGTGAAGATCGGCGTCGTGGGGCTCGCTGCAGCAGACACGCTGAAGGCCGCGATGGCCGAGCGCTTTCGAGGGATCACGTTCGAGCCCACCGAGGCCTCGCTCGACAGCGCGATCCGTGAAGCGCGGGAGAGGGGAGCAGCCGACGTCGTCGTCGTGACCGCGCACGAGTGCCCTGACGATCTCGTGCCCATCGTGGCGAGACACCCGGAGTGGCAGCTCGCGTTCGTCGGAGGGGGCCATTGCCACAGGAAGATCGACGCGCGCGCGGGCGACACGCCCGTCGTCTCCCCCGGCTGGCGCCTGCACCAGTACGCCCGCGTCGCCATCACCATCAACCCCGACAATCCCCCGCGGGCTCGCGTCGTCACGATCAGCCATTCCATCGTCGACGTGGCCGCCGATCCGCAAGCCCCGGCGGATCCTCCGCTCGCGCGGCTCGTCACGGCGTGGAGAACGAAGGTCGACAGCGCGCTCGGGAAGGTGATCGGCTATTCGGAGGGAGGGATCGGCCCGGAGGAGGCCGTCGGCAAGATCGTGAGCGACGCCTGGCTCCACGAGCTGGGCGGCGATGTGGCGATCATGAACCGAGGTGGCGTGCGACAGACCATTCCGCGGGGGCCGATCTCGCACGCGACCATCTGGAGCGTGCTCCCGTTCGACAACCGCCTGGTGAAGGTGTCTGTCGACGGCGCGTCGCTCGCGAAGGACCTCGAGGCGACGTCGTTCATCATCTCCGGCGCGAGGAGAGCGCCGAACGGAAGCTGGTCGGTGGGCGGCAAGCCGATGGATCCGAAGAAGCGCTACACGGTCATCATCACCGACTTCATGTACGGGGGCGGAGACGGCGCCGTCTTCGCGGCGCGAGATCCGAAGCCCGTGGGGACGGGGGTGTCGTGGCGAGATCCGGTGATCGCGTGGATCGAAAAGAAGAAGAGCGCGGAAGCGGGGCCGCTCGAGAGGAAGCTCGACGAGAGGCCGGCGCCAGCGGGCAAGCAGAGATGAACGATCGGACCTGTCGGGGGCGTGCTGGAGGCGCGTTCGTCGTCACGATTCTGACCAGCTCCCGACCGTAGGTCTACGAGCCGGCAGGAGGTGCGCCCCGAGCGCGGATCGCGGGGGCCGCGTTCACACACCAGCCTGCGTGAACATGCCGTCGTTCGGCGGCTGTTTCGACGGGGCGTCGTTCACCGTGGTGGACGAGCAGCGAACGGCCGAGCGACCCGTTCCAATCTCGCGGACGCGGGGGTATGCTTTGGCCGGGATGCCGGGGGATCCGTCCAGTCGCGTCGCAAGGGCAGCGCTCAGCGCGAGCTTGCTCGCCGCTGCGCTCGTCTGTTGCCGGGGCGAGGCGCTCGCGCAACCGGCGGCCGATCCTCTCCCGGAAGAGCCGGCGCCTGTGGCGCAGGGGCCGGGCCGGGCGCAGGGGCTCCGGGGCGGGGCGCCGCTGTTCCACCTCGGCGCGCGCGACAACGCGCTTCGCACGAGCCGGTTCGGCTGGACCACCAGCGCCACCACCAGCGTCTTCGGCCTCGACGGCGGGCCTTACAGCGACGACGGCGAGTACGCCGGCATGACGTTCTCGCTCGTTCCCCGCTACTCGTTCGTGAGCACGAAGGAACACTGGGCCTGGGTGGGCACCGACATCGCCCTGAACGTGCCCCTGTCAGACGGCGATGTCCCCGGAGAGGACTCCGTCACCCTGGCGGACCTTCCCCTCCAGGCCGCGTACACCTACACGATCTTTCAAGACGACAAGGGCCTCGCCCTGCTCGCCGGGCCTCGGCTCGGCGTCGCGCTCCCGACGTCGCCGGCGAGCCGGTACACCGGAGTCTACGCGCGCACGCGGCTCGGGCTCGGTGTGCTCGCGAACCTCCCCCTGCTCGATGAACAGTGGTTGAACGGCGTCTTCTTCTCGGCCGGCGGCGTATGGGAGCACCTGTTCTCGCAGGCCACCACGCCCGCGAACGGCGATCCCGTCAGACCTCGTACGTCCCCGTCGGGCGAGGTGCAGCTCGACGATCGGCTCTCGGGGGACTTTCTGCTGCGCGATCAGCTGTCCATGCGGATGAGCTTCTGGGTCAACCTCTGGGGCGATCTATCGCTCGGCAACACGTGGGGGCTCGTGGCCCGATTCCGTGATGTGCCGTCCGACGAAGGCTGTGTTCAGACCGTGCTGACGTGCGTACCCGTGGAGTCGCGCGGCTCGTCGGCAACGACCAGCACCACGTTCGAGGTGTCGCTGAGCTACCCGGCCGAGGACATCGCATGGTTCGAGCTCGGCTACGACAACACCGCGCCCAGCCTGGGGGAGGACGGACAGCGCCGTTCCCTGTTCCACAGCCCTGGTGCGCAGCTGTACCTCTCGATGACCCTGTTCCTCGATAGCCTCTATGCGAGGGCGACAACCCCGCCTGCCAAGCGGCTGACCGCTGCGCGCTGAGTCGGCTAGCTCTTCCCAATCGCGGCTCATTGCAAGGTGATGTCCAAATGCGTACACATGGCGGAGTTCTGGCATCGGCGTTCGTCATCTTCTGCAGCTATGCGTGTGGGGACGTTCCGTCCGATCAGCCCGTGGGTCAGGGGGGCGCCGGGGGGCTCGGCGGTCAAGGTGAGGCGGGCGGCGTCGGCGGCACGGGCGGGAGCGACGGAGCCGGCGGCACGGGCGGCGTGGGCGGCACAGGCGGCGTCGGCAGCACGGGCGGGAGCGGCGGCGCCGGCGGCACGGCTGGGAGCGGCGGCGCCGGCGGCACGGGCGGGAGCGGCGGCGCCGGCGGCACGGGCGGGAGCGGCGGCCAAGATGGCGCAGGCGGAGCAGGTGGGGGCGCGCCTCAGGCCGCGGAGACGATCGATTTTGATGTCGTCAGGTTCTATGCGACCGGATCGAGCTATGTAGGCACCCCATTCGCGCTCGCGGACCTCAATGGCGATGGACGTGCCGACGGCGCGCTGGCGCTACGCAGCGCGAACAGGGTCTCGGTGCTCCTCGCCGATGGCAAGGGTGGGTTTCTTCCTCGGACAGAGCACGTCGTGAATGGCGCGCATGACGTCGCCGTGGGCGACGTGAACGGCGACCTGAACCAGGATCTGGTCGTCACGCTCCTGAGCGCCGACGCCGGCGTCCGCGTCCTGCTCGGCAACGGCGATGGCACGTTCCAGGCCCCGATCTCGAGCCCGGGGGCGGACTACGTCTCGCCCGTCCTCGCCGACGTGAACGGTGATGGGAAGCTCGACGTCGTGGCGAGCCGCAATGGCAATAGCATCACGATCCTGGCGGGGGATGGCGCGGGCGCGTTCACGACGTCGAGCACGCTCACCGGGACCACGAACTGTCGCTTCATCACGCTGGCCGACCTCGATAGCGACGGCGTGCGCGACATCGTCGGTTTCGACACAGAGATCTCCACGCCGGTCGTCAGCGTGCGCTTCGGTCAGGCCGGCGGCGCGTTCGGCCCCGTGACGAAGACCACGATCGCCGCGCGAGACGGCGTGCCGGTCGGCAGCGCGGCAGATCTGGCGGTCGGCGACCTCGACGCCGACGGCAACCCCGATATCGCTGCCGTGGATACGAAGGGAATGACCCTCTTGATGGGTAGCCCGTCGGGCGCGCTCTCGGCGACCAGGCGCGTCCCGGCCGGCCTCGCGCCGAGCGGCGTCGTCATCGGCGACTGGGACAGCGACGGAAGACAAGACATCGCGGTGGAGAGCACGGACGACTCGATGCTCAGCGTCTTCCGGGGGGACGGGCTCGGGGGGCTCGAGCCGCGGGTGACCTATTTCACTGGACAACGTGGCTCGCGCGTCCGGTCAGGAGATCTCGACGGGGACGGCAACGCGGATCTCGTCATGTCGACGAGCGGCCTCCTTGTCGCGCGAGGTCGCGGAGATGGCACGTTCCACGCTGCTCCGGCGCTCCTCGGGGGCAAGGGCGCGAGCGGCGCGGCGCTCGGCGATTGGAATGAAGACGGCAAGGCCGACGTGGTCGTCGCGTATGCCGGTGGCCAGTCGCTCTCGCTCTTTGCCGGAAGAGGGAGCGGCGCGTTCGATATGCCCGTGACCCTGCCTGCCGGCGGCGTGGATCCGGAGCAGGTCGTCGCGTGGGACGTGAACGGCGACGGGCACCTCGACGTCGTGTTCGGCACCGACGCGGCGGGAAAGGTCGGCGTGCTCCTCGGCGACGGCGCAGGCTCGTTCGGCCCCGTGGTGCTCCACGAGGGCGGGAGGAAGATCGCGCTCGCCGACATGAATGGAGACGGCGCCGCCGATATCGCAGCGACCACCTTCGACAACGTGCGCGTGCTCCTCAATGACAGGGCTGGCGGGTTCCTGCCGCCGATCGCGTATCCCGCGGGGATGAACATCCTGGATGTGGCGGCTCGCGATTTCAATGGAGACGAGAAGACGGATCTGGTGACGGCGAACTACGACAGCGATGACATTCGGCTCCTCATTGGCAACGGAGACGGCACGTTCGAGGCGGCCACGAGCCTCCCGGTGGGCAGCTCCGCGTGGACCGTCGCGCCCGCCGATTTCACGGGCGACGGCGTGCTCGATATGGCTTTCGCGACGGTGGGTAGCGCGAGCGTCGTCGGCGTCCTACCTGGCCAGCCACGGGGGATGTTCGGCGCGCCCATCACCATGCCGGTCTACCTCCCCCTCGAGACAGCGCTCAGCACGGCGGATTTCGACTCCGATACGCGGCCCGATATCTTCGTCGCGCTCGGCGGCGGTGGGACGGTGGGTGTGTTTCGCGGCAAGGGCGACGGCACGTTCGACTCCGCGCTCATGTACCAGAGCGTCTTCACCAGGGCGCTCGCGATCGGAGACGTGAACGCCGACCAGAGGCCGGACGTGCTCGTCGTCTCCACCCCGGTCCAGCAGGACGGGAGCGTGAACGTCTTCGTCAATATCTCTCATTAGGCCATCTCAGGGCAGCGTGGTCGCCGTCGTCGCCGCGCGCCTGTGCAGACGTTCGGCTCGGCGTCAGCGAGGCGAAGATCGCAGGATGAGCAGGCGGCCGTCCGCGTTCCCTGCTGCGCCAGCGTCGTCGAACTCGGTGAGGAGCAGCGTCTCTCCGTATCGCATTGCGGCGCGCGGCGACCTCACGCCCTCGGGGGCGGCGAGGCTCGCGCGGAGGGTCAGGTCCTCCGGGTCGAGCAGCCACGTGCGACCAGATTGGCCCACGGCGATGACCTCGTCTCCCGTCTGGAGGAGCACGGAGACGGGCTCGCCGAGCGCGACCTCGTGCGTGGCTCTGCCGCTCGCCGGATCCAGACGGACGACCCCGGAGCGCACATCCGTGAACACCGCGCCCGGGCCGGCGGCGATGTGCTGGTGGAGGTCGCCGATGTGGAGATCGTCGCGCGGCTCAAGCGAGGTCTGGTCGACGACGCTCACGTCTCCGTCGCCGTGCGCCACCCAGATCCGGCCGTGCCCGACGGCGAGCGCGAAGGCGTCCCGGCCGAGCGCGGGCGAGCGGCGTTGAGCTCCCGTGGCCGGATCGATCCGCACGACCGAGGAGTCCGCCGAGCTCCCCTTGCTCCAGAGCAGCACCCAGAGCGCGTCGTCCGCGAGCACCATGTCCTCGGGGGAGTCGGGCAAGCGCGCCAGCGCGCGGGCACGCCAGGAACGCCTTGTCGATGGTGAGCTGCCGAGCACCGCCCGCCGGAGCTGCTCTCTACGTCCGCGCGCTGTTCTCGAGCTCTGCACGTGCGGCGCTGACCACGGACATGAACTCGCGCGCGCGCTCCGTGAGGACCTCGTCCTTGCCCGCCGCGAGCGCCGCGGCGTCCACGAGCTCGCCGCCGACCCCGAGCGCCACGGCGCCGGCCTCGATGAAATCCCTGGCTGTCGTCAGGTTGACCCCGCCGGTCGGCATCATCTTCACCTCCGGGAGCGGCGCGCGCAGGGCGCGCAGGTACTTCGCGCCCCCCATCGCGGAGCACGGGAACAGCTTCACCGTGTCGGCGCCGGCGTTCCACGCGGTGATCACCTCGGTCGGCGTGAGCGCCCCCGGGAAGACCGCCTTCCCGAGATCGTGCGCCACGCGGATGACCTCCAGGTTGAGCCCCGGGCTCACGATGAACTCGGCGCCGGCCTCGATGCACCTGCGGGCCGCGTCCGCGGTGAGCACGGTGCCCGCGCCGACGAGGACGTGGTCCCTCATCCGCGAGGCGATCTCGCGCATGACGGACAGGGCGTCGGGGACGGTCATCGTGATCTCGATGACCTCGATGCCGCCCGCGCACAGCGCGCGAGCGGCCCGCACGGCGAGCTCTCCGCTCGGCGCGCGCACGACGGGGACGATGCCGATCTCCTCGATGCGACGGACGATTTGCTCCCTGTTCATCGCTCGATCCTCGCGCCGGCTCCGCTCATGGCCCTCCGCACCTCGGCGAGCGACGCCATCGAGGTGTCCCCCGGGGTCGACATCGCCAGCGCGCCGTGCGCGACGCCGCACTCGATTGCCCACTGCGGGCTCTGCTCGGTCAAGAGGCCATAGATGATCCCCGAAGCGAACGAGTCGCCGCCGCCCACGCGGTCCAGGATCTCGATGTCTCGCTGCGGGATCTCGTGGAACTCGCCCTCGTAGTACAGGATGCCACCCCAGCCGTTCACGCTGGCGGTCTTGGCCGTCCGGAGGCTCGTGGCGACCACCGAGATGTTGGGGTACGCCGCGACGACCTCGGAGATCATCCGGCGGAAGCCGCTCGTGTCGAGCTGGCTGTAGCTGCTGTCCACGCCGGACACCTCGAAACCGAGGCCCGCGACGAAGTCCTCCTCGTTGCCGAACACGCAGTCGACGTACGGCATGAGGGCGCGATTGACCTCGCGCGCTCGCCGCTGGCCGCCGAAGTTCTTCCACAGCGAGGGCCGGTAGTTGAGGTCGTAGGAGATCCGCACGTCCTGCGCGCGCGCGACCTCCATGGCCTCGTGCGCCACGCCGGCCGTGGTCTCCGAGAGAGCGCAGAAGATACCGCCGGTGTGGAACCAGCGCGCGCCGCGCTCGCCGAAGAGGGTCTTCCACGGCACGTCGCCGGGCCTGAGCTTGGACGCCGCGCTGTGGCCGCGGTCCGAGCAGCCGGCGGCGGCGCGGGGCCCGAAGCCGCGCTCGGTGAAGTTGAGGCCGTTGCGCACGTCCCGGCCCACGCCGTCGTAGTCGACCCAGCGCAGGAAGGACGTGTCGACCCCGCCCTGGAGCATCAGGTCCTCGATGAGCCGCCCGACGGCGTTGTCCGCGAGCGCCGTGACGATGGCGGTGCGGAGCCCGAAGCAGCGCCGGAGCCCCCGCGCCACGTTGTACTCGCCCCCGCCCTCCCAGACGTCGAACGTCCGCGCCGTGTGGACGCGGCGCTCACCCGGGTCGAGGCGCAGCATCACCTCGCCGAGGCTCACCTGGTCCCACTGGCAACCCTTTGCACTGCGAATCTGCATATTCTTCTCCTCGACAACTCATCCAGCCGCCGTCCTCGTCCGAGTGCTGGGCGGCCGACGACCTGCGGATCCGCCCCGCGTCGTTCACGAGGATGTCGAGGCGACCGAGCTCTGCCCCGCAGGCTGTGGAGTGAACGCCGCCCCTTCGATGCATGGATGAGTTATTGAACTAGCGGGCTGTTTGACAAGGCGTTCAACACAGTCTCCGATGCCCCACGCCGTGCGCGTGGCAAGCGAGCCGGCAGCGTGCGGCGCAGCGCTGCGACGATGCTGGAAAACTTATCGAACGGTTCTCCAGCGTCGCTTCTCCAGGGTTGGTGATCGATCCCGATCCCAGGGACGAAGGGCCGCCGCGTATGATGGCCTGCTCAGGGGGAGAGCGAAAAGAAACCCCAAGACAAATTGTGAACGTTCACATTGCGGGTGTCAACGAAAAAGGATCGGCGTGAGGTCATCCTCGATCCCGATGGGCGCGCAGCGGCGGCCGGCCACGGCGCCCATGACCCAAGGTCGAGGAGATGGCGGGTCGCCGCCGCCGCGCCGTCGTGTTGGCCGACGGCGACCACCGGGACCGAATCGTCCAGCCCGCCCGCGACAGCGGTGATCCCAGGTGCTCTCTACCGAGATGGGCCCTTGACCGGGGGCAAGCGGATTGGAAATTGGAATCTACATCGAACATAACCGCGGTCCGGTGCCTGCCGCTCTTGCCGCGGCGCTCCGGAGGAGACTTGCCCGCCACCCGAGTCCGAGCTTGGCCTCAATGGCGAAATGGTGTTGACATCGCTGATGTGAACGTTCACATTGAGGCCTCCTTATTCTGCTTTGCCATGAGGGGGTCGTCATGCGCAGCGACACCTCCGCTATCGGGATCGCGTTCGGCACCGACTCCAAAAAGACTCCACCATGAAAATACTCACGAGTATTCCGGCGAGTTTCGCCAAGTTGTGCCTGATGATGACGCTCTCGCCGCTCGCGGCGTGTGCGTCGTCTTCCGCGGCCACGGCGACGCCACCCGAGACGGCGGGCGGCACGAGCAAAGCGGCGGCCCCGCTGGCCGTGCCG
The DNA here is from genome assembly GCF_052075895.1 of Sorangium sp. KYC3313. Classification (NCBI taxonomy): domain Bacteria; kingdom Pseudomonadati; phylum Myxococcota; order Polyangiales; family Polyangiaceae; genus Sorangium; species Sorangium sp. KYC3313. The sequence goes on along the minus strand of NZ_CP197255.1, from coordinate 11,085,773 downwards.
GCGAAGCAGCGTGGTCCGATCCTCGACACGCACATCCATCTCTACCAGGTCACGCGTCCGGGCGGCGTCGTCTGGCCGGAAGCCAAGCAGAAGCCGATTTACCGCGACGTGTTGCCCCCGGAGTACGAAGCCATCGCGAAGCAGAATGGCATCATCGGCACCGGCGTCGTCGAAGCCAGCCCCGTCGTCGACGACAACTTCAAGGTCCTCGAGACGACGAAGGGCAACGACTTCTTCAAGTTCCTCGTCGCGCAGCTCGAGATCGGCTCGCCGAGCTTCAGCGCCGATCTGGCGCGCCTCGTCGCGGACCCGCGCGTGGTCGGCATTCGCGGGTTCCTCTGGAGCCCGAAGCTGGCGCTCGACGCCAAGCAACTCGCCTCGCTGGAGGAGCTCGCGGCCAAGGGCATGACCCTCGACATCATCAGCCGCGGCACCCTGAACCCGAAGGACAGGGTCGAGGCGCTCGCAACCGCGGTGCCCAAGCTCCGTATCATCATCGATCACCTGGCGGGCGCGAAGGGGCCGACGCCGGATCCGGCTTGGGTCGATGCGATGCAGCGGCTGGCCAGGCACCCGAACATCTACATCAAGTTCTCGTCGTTCTTCGACATGTACAACCCGGCCGCCACCGAGGACGATCCCTGGAAGGCGCCGACCGACCTCGCGGCGTACAAGGCGCACTTCGACGTGCTGATGAAGGCCTTCGGCGAAGACCGGCTGATCTGGGGCAGCAACTGGCCCGTGGTCGATATGGGGGGCAGCCTCGCTTCGGAGATCGAGATCGCCGAGCTCTACCTCAAGGAGTTTGGTCAGGAAGCACGTGACAAGGTCATGTACAAGAATGCGCAAAAGTTCTACGCGCGTCACCCCTGAACAGCGGCGTCCCGAGCGCCACGGGGAAGGCGGCGCCTGCCGCCCCGCTCACGGATCGTAGAGCAACGCCACGCCGCTTCGGCTACGGCCATTCGACATGGCGCTCTGTTCTTTAGCAGAACGAAGCGGCCCCGGCTGCGGAGCGCGCCGTGAAAGCCGCGAGTGAACGAAGTCGCTCAGCGAGGCAATGACAGCATGAAAGCCCTGACGATCACCGGTCCGTCGGTTGCACAGGTGAGCCAGATCCGCGAGCCCAAACCGGCGCACGATGAGGTGTTGATCCGCGTGCAGCGGGTCGGTTTGTGCGGTTCCGACTTGAACACGTTCTTGGGCAAGAACCCGATGGTGACGTACCCTCGGGTGCTGGGGCACGAGGTGGCCGGCACGATCGTGGAGCTCGGCTCGGGCGTCGAGGCGGACTGGCGCGTCGGTACCGACGTCACGTTCACGCCGTACACGGCGTGCGGCGGGTGTCCCTCGTGCCGCGCGGGACGGCGCAACGCCTGCCGCGACAACAAGACCATGGGCGTACAGCGCGACGGCGCGCTGACCGAGCTCGTGGCCGTGCCGTACCAGAAGCTCTTCACGTCACGGAAGTTGAGCCTCACGGAGCTCGCGCTCGTCGAGCCGTTCTCGGTAGGCTTTCACGCGGCGGCGCGGGGGCGCGTCGAGGCCGATGAGACCGTGCTGGTGATGGGCTGCGGCGGCGTGGGGCTCGGGGCCGTCGCCGGCGCGGTGAGCCGCGGCGCGCGCGTGATCGCGCTCGACACGCAGGACGAGAAGTTCGCGCTCGCCCGGGCGCTCGGCGCGCGAGAGGCGGTGCTCGGGAACGCCGATGCACGCCAGCGCGTGATGGACCTGACGAACGGCGACGGGCCGGATGTCGTGATCGAAGCCGTGGGCGCGACCGCGACTTACCGCAATGCGGTGGATTGGGTGAAATTTTGCGGCCGAGTCGTGTACATCGGGTACGGCAAAGAGCCGGTGAGCTACGAGACCAGGCTGTTCGTGATGAAGGAGCTCGACATCCTCGGCTCGCGCAACTGCCTGAACGAGTTCTCGGACGTGATCGCCTTCTTCGAGCGACGCACGTTCGACCCGAACATCCTGATTTCGAAATCGATCCCCATCGAAGGCGTGCCCGAGGCGCTCGCTGACTGGGCTGCCCACCCCGGTCGAACCTCCAAGATCATGGTGGGTATGTCGTGAGCGTGCGCGATTCGGCGCCTTCACGGAAGGGATTTCGGATGAAGACGATCCATCAGTTTCTGCGGATGAAGAGCCTGCTCTCGAAGCACGATCCCGAGTCGACCGTGTCGCCGAGCGCGAGCGGGAGCCTCGCGCACACGAGCCTCGCGTGGGTACGCGCCCGCTGAGCCGCCGGAGCACCGACATGGGCAATCCGATTCTTCAGTTCGGCACGAGCCGATTCCTGCAGGCTCACGCGGACCTCTTCATCTCGGAGGCGCTCGGCGCCGGCCGCGCGCTCGGGACCATCACCGTGGTGCAGACCACGTCGAACCCCGAAAGCCGCGCGCGCATCGACGCGCTGCGCGCGCGGGGGCGTCACCCCGTGCGGATTCGGGGGCTGCGCCGCGAAGAGGTCGTCGATACGACGATCGAATGCAGCTCGATCACGGAAGCGCTCGATGCGAACACCGATTGGCCGCTCGTGCGCGAGCGCTTCGCGAAGGATGCGCGCGTCGTGATCTCGAACACGAGCGACAGCGGATACGTCTGCTTGCCCGAGGACACGGCGACATTGCTCGCGCCCGGCGCGGGCGTGCCGCGCGGGTTCGCCGCGAAGCTCGTCATCCTGCTGCGCGCACGCTTCGAGGCGGGCGCCGCGCCGCTCACGCTGCTGCCTTGCGAGCTCGTCTCGAACAACGGTGACACGCTGCGTGCGCTCGTCGCCGGCGTCGCGCGCCAATGGGGCGCCGATGCCGCGTTCCTGCGCTACATCGAGCACACGTGCATCTGGGTGAACTCGCTCGTCGACCGGATCGTCTCGGAGCCGATCCGCCCCGTCGGCGCGGTTGCCGAGCCCTACGCGCTCTGGGCGATCGAGCGGCGCGAGGGGATGGTGCTGCCGTGCCAGCATGAAGCGATGATCGTGACGGACGACCTGCTCCATTACGAACGCTTGAAGCTGCTGTTGCTGAACCTCGGGCACACCTACCTCGCCGAGCGCTGGCGGTTGGACGGGCGCCCCGCGGACGAGAACACGCTGCGCGCGATGCGCGATCCGGCCTTGCGCGCCGATCTCGAGGCGCTCTGGCGCGACGAGGTGGTGCCCGTCTTCGATGCGCTCGGCAAGGGTGCTGCCGCGCGCGCCTACCTCGACGAGGTGCGCCAGCGCTTCCAGAACCCATTCCTCGATCACCGGCTCTCCGATATCGCGCGCAACCATGGCGAGAAGAAGCGACGCCGCTTCGGGCCCGTGATCGAGCTCGCGCGCGGGCTCGGCCTGAACCTCGATCAGCCCCGGCTGCACGCGGCTCTTTGCACGGCCGTGCCCGCATGAGCAGGTGAGGCTGCCCGAAGGAGACATGCAGATGAGAAAGATGCGTTGGGTCGTGCTCTTCCTGTGCTTTCTCGCCGTCGCCGTCAACTACATCGATCGCGCCAATCTGGCGGTCGCGGCGCCCCAGATCGAGAAGGAGCTCGGCATCGGCCCCGCCCAGATGGGGTTCATCATGAGCGGCTTCTTCTGGACCTACGCGCTCATGCAGATGCCGTTCGGCTGGTTCGTCGACCGTGTGGGCGCGCGCATCGCGCTGCCGATCGCCGTCGGCTGGTGGTCGCTCTTCACCGCGGCGACCGCCGGCGCGTCGAGCGTCGCGGCCATGTTCGGCTACCGGTTGCTGCTCGGCGTGGGCGAGGCCGGCGCCTACCCGGCCTGCGCCAAGCTCGTGAGCCAGTGGTTCAAGCCGCGCGAGCGCGCGCTCGCGACGGGCATCTTCGACAGCGGTGCGCGCGTCGGCTCGGCGCTGTCGATTCCCCTCGTCGCGCTCATCATCGACTCGCTCGGATGGAAGGCGGCCTTCATCATCACGGGCCTGTTCGGCGCGGTGTGGATCCTCGGCTGGGTCGTCATCTACCGGAGCCCCGCACATGGCGACATGACGGGCGAGCAGGACGTCGTCCACGCAGCGCCCGCCGAGGACGCGCAGAACAACGTGACGTGGGCGTCGCTCTTCCGCCACCGCACGCTCTGGGGCATGATGCTCGGCTTCTTCTGCCTCAACTTCACCAACTACTTCTTCATCACGTGGTTCCCGAGCTACCTCGTGCAAACGCGCGGCTTCTCGCTCAAGTCGCTCGGCACGCTCGGCATGATCCCCGCGCTGATGGCGATTCCGGGCGGCTGGATCGGCGGTTTCGTCTCCGACGCGCTCTATCGCCGTGGCTGGAGCCTCACCGCCGCACGCAAGACCTGCATGGTCGGCGGCATGCTGGTGTCGTCGGCGATCACGCTGTCGGCGTTGACCTCCAACATCTATCTGATGCTCGCCTTCTTCGGCATTTCGTACGCGAGCCTCGCGTTCGCCGGCGCCAGCGTCTGGTCCCTTCCCGGCGACGTCGCGCCCACGCCGCGCCATGTGGCTTCGATCAGCGGCATCCAGAACTTTGCGTCGAACCTGGCCGGCATCGTCATCACGACGTTCACCGGCGTGATGCTCTCGCTGACCAAAGGATCGTTCACGATCCCGCTCGTCGTTGCGGGCGGCTTCTGCCTGCTCGGCGCGTTCAGCTACCTCGTCATCGTCGGCAAGATCGAGCCGCTCCAGGCCAGGTCGGCGCCGGTTGCCGCGAGGTACCCCAGCCTGGATATTGACCGAGATAGTTCGCCTACCAGCGCAGGATGAGGTCGTCCATCCGGTCCGGTGACCGGAGGAGGCCAGGCGGGCCGTTCGACGTGCGGCGGAACGAGGCGGAGCCCGGCCCCCGACGGGCGCGTTCGGCTCAAAGGGTGACGCCCCGCTTCCAAAGTGCGATCTCGCGCTCGCCGTTCTCCTCGGCGCGGGTTGGACGGCCGGAGGCGGTGGCCAACACCAGGTCCATCAGGGCGTCGGCGGCCGCGTCCATGGATTCGCCCGAGGCGATGCGGCCGGCGTCGAAGTCGATCCAGCGCTGCTTGCGCTGGGCCAGGCTGGAGTTGGTGGCGAGCTTGAGGGTCGGCGCGGGGAAACCGAGGGGCGTGCCCCGGCCGGTGGTGAAGAGGATGACCGTCGCGCCGGCGGCTGCGAGCGCTGTGGACGAGACCGCGTCGTTGCCGGGGGCCTCCAGCAGAGCCACGCCCGGCGTGCCGCGGATCTGCCCACCGTAGTGGACCACCTCGGTCACCGGGGCGCGGCCGGCCTTCTGCACCGCGCCCAGGGACTTCTCCTCCAGCGTCGTGATGCCGCCGGCGATGTTGCCGGGCGAGGGGTTTTCCGACACCGGCTCTCCGTGGGCGATGAAGTAGCTCTTGAAGTTGTTCACCACGCCGACGATGTCCTCATAGACCGCCTCGCTCTCGGCGCGGGTCATGAGCAGGCGCTCGGCGCCGAAGATCTCCGGGATCTCGGTCAGGATGGCCGAGCCACCGGCGGCGCAGACCTTGTCGGCGATGCGGCCGACCAGCGGGTTGGCGGTCAGCCCCGAGAAGCCGTCCGAGCCGCCGCACTTGAGGCCGATCACCAGGTCGGAGACGGGGCAGGGCTCGCGGCGGTCCTGCTCGACGATCCTCACCAGTTCCTCGACGGCCTCGAGGCCCGCCTCGAGCTCGTCCTCGGCCGTCTGGGCGGTGAACGACCGCAGGCGATCGGGATCGAGGTGCGAGGCGCTCCCGAGGAGCGGGCCGAGCTGGTTGTTCTCGCAGCCCAGGCCGATGATCAGCGCTCCGCCCGCGTTCGGGTGGCCGGCCAGGGCCACGGTCATCCGGCGGGTGGCCTCGAGATCGCCCCCCAGCTGGGAGCAGCCGAAGGGGTGGGTAAGGGCGTAGACCCCGTCCACCCGGCCCTTGAAGCGTCTGTCCGCCTCGGCGGCCACCTTCTGGGCGGTGCGCGAGACGCAGCCCACCGTCGACAGGATCCAGATCTCGTTGCGGGTGCCCACCCGCCCGTTCTTCCGCCGGTAGCCCATGAAGGTGCGGTTCTCGGTCGCGGGAAGGGGCTCAGGGGTCGTGGGCTCGTAGGCGTAGGTGTCGAGGCCGGAGAGCGCGGTGGCCAGGTTGTGCGTGTGCACGTGGTCGCCCGGCTGGATGTCCACTGTCGCGCGCCCGATTGGCCAGCCGTACTTCCGCACCAGCTCGCCAGCGGCCATCGCGCGCAGCGCCACCTTGTGCCCGGCCGGGATGTCGACGCGGGCGGTGATCGCGTCGGCCACCGAATCACCTGCGGTTATGCCGCGCACGGCGACGGCCACATCATCTCGGGGATCGATCTGCAACAGGGAGGCTGCCACGCTCATGTCATCGACGGTAACCCGTGTCGTTTGGCGCGGCAAGTCTGCGCGACGCCGCAAGGACGCGTGTCGCGAGGAACCACCATGGCCAGGCCGCTGATACTGCACGAAGACCGCCTGTCTCCGCCCGAGCTTGCTGCGGTCATGCGGAGAAGGCGGGCAGGACGCCGGCCCTGGAGCGGGGCGGAGCGGGAGAGAGGGCGAACGAGCGAGGATCGCTTCTCGTGACGCCGCGCTCCAGAGGCGCCCCGCCAGCCTCTTCTCCCTCGGGCTGGAGGACACCGCGGGCCGATCGATTGGAATTGACGTTGTCTATGTGAACGTTCACAATAGACCCGACCGGTATCCTTTTGCTTCGCCATGGATGGGTCGTCGTGAACACGGCGATCTTCGTCATCCGATGGATCTCGGCGCCGACTCCGTCCGGAGGGTCTGCTTCGCCATCGTCGGCAAGAGGAAGGCGGATCGCGTACGGGACCTTCTGTCACCTGAGGTGAGCGTGGCGATTCGTCATTGACATCGCCGGCGTCATGTCGTCGCAGCCTTGCTTGGTTCGAGAGAGCAAATTTATACACAGGAGAGAACTCCATCATGAGCCGAAATTGGACTGCTTGGGGCGCCTTGCTGGCAGCCATGCTGGGGCCGGTACCCTCCGCGGGAGCGGCGACGTTGCAGCAGATCAACGACTGGAAGGTGAGTGGTCTGCCTGGTGACGTGAGCATGTACGTCTATGTCCCGGACCACGTGGAGCCGAATCCTCCGATTCTGACGCTGGTGCACTACTGCGGCGGGACCGCCAGTGCAGTGTTTGGTCAGGCGCGGGGCGGGGGCATCGTCGACGCGGCGGACGACCATGGCTTCATCATGGTCGTCCCCAGCAGCGGAAGATGCTGGGACGTCGTCTCGGACAAGACTCGCACGCGCGAAGGCGGTGGCGACAGTCACGCCATCAGGCAGATGGTGAAGTACGCGCTCGACACGTACGGAGGCAACGCGGATCGCGTCTATGCGACGGGAGATTCGTCCGGCGGCATGATGACCGAGCTCCTGCTTGCCCTCTACCCGGACGTCTTCAAAGCAGGCGCCGCGTTCGCGGGCATGCCGGCCGGGTGCCGCGCAGCCAACGAATCAGGCAACAACGGCGGATATAGCGGAGCGTGCGCGGGCGGCTCGGTGACCCACACAGCGCAAGAGTGGGGAGACATCGCCCGTACGCTGGCCCCGGGGTATGCGGGACATCGCCCGCGGCTGCAGCTTTTCCACGGCGACGCGGACACACTCATCAGGTACCCGAACCACACGGAGGCCATCAAGCAATGGACCCATGTTCTGGGCGTGGGCGCGAGCCCGACGTCGTCCGATACGGGAGTCCGGCTCGGCAATCACGATGCGACGCGGCAGCGCTGGGAGAATGAGTGCGGCTACGTGGTCCTCGACGCGTTCACCTCGATTGGCGGCGATCACGGCCCCTCCGACGCGTTATTCCCCGCTGAGTACGTCATCCCCTTTCTGGGTCTCGACAAGACCGGGCCGGTCGATCCCGAGATAGAGCAGTGCCGCGGTGGGGCGGGCGGAAGCGGCGGCGCAGGCGGAACCGGTGGAGAGGGTGGGGGCGGCGGACAGGGGCAGAGCGGCATGAGCGGCGGGCCCGCCGGGAGCACGGGGTCGAGCGGCACCGCAGGCGGAAGCGGCACCGCAGGCGGAAGCGGCGCCGCAGGCGGAAGCGGCGGGAGCGGTGGAACGGGTGGCGCCGTCACGGCTGGTGGCCCGGCCGGTAGCGCTGATTCGGGATCGTGCGCGGTCGGCAGGGCCGATTCGAGGGAGTCCGTCGGGACTTCCCTGGTTGCTCTGGCAGTTGCACTTTCGAGCTTGATCCGTCGTCGCCGGAGGACGGCGGTGGGGTGAACCTGAACCGGGACCACCGAGGGGAGAGCGGCGAACGGCCCGCGCCGATCGATGAGCCCGTGGATTGGAATTGACGCCGGCGCCCGCTGCCACGGCCAGTCGGGGAAGCAAGGTGGGCGCCACTGCTGTAGCGCCCACCGCGGCACGTCAGCGCACCCGCAGCTGCGCCGCCGATTCACCGAGCTTCTCGCCCTGCGCATCGACCACATGCAGGTTGTACGTCCCGGCGCTGGCCGGCACGGCGATGGACGTCGCGTCCCCCGCCGCCTTCGTCATCGTCGCGCCCTCCGTGAACGTGCCGGTGCCGGCCGGCGCGAGCCAGACGGCGTTGGCCGCCGCGCCGGTGCTCCTGATCTTGATCGTCTTGGTGCCGGATGCCACCGAGGCGCTCGCCGGGAACACGTAGTCTTGAACCGCGAGCAGGCTGCTGGGGATGATGCCCCGATGCTCTTCCTGGATGCCGGAGCTCAGGCAAATTTCGTATTGCGCTGCAGGCCACATGTTGTCCGGAACCGCGACCGGCGGGTCGATTCTGCTATCGGGCGGGTTGATGCCCATCTTGTTCACGGTGGCGTACGTCCTCAGGATGGTGAGGTGGTGCTTGGCCCCGAAATCCTCGCAGTTGATCGTGTATTTTACGCCGGGGTCGAGGTCGAGCACGTTGTCGTTCTGCGTGATGTGCGCGCTGCCCTCGTCGTTGTGCAGGCCGTACGTGGGGCCGCTCGTCGCGGGCGGAATGCCCTTGACGTAGTTCTCGTTGATGGTCGTGCCCGGCATCTGACCTAGCGTGTAGACCGCGCCGCTGTCGTGTAGCCTGCTCAAGGTATCGATGAAGCGATTGTTGTTGATCGCATTGTCTTTGCAGGTGGTCGAGTCGGGGAAGTTTCGCCAGCCCCAGCCCAGGTTGATGCCGTTATAGGCCGTCTTCTGGATGTGGTTGTAGGTTATCTTCAGGCCATCCACGAAGAAGGCGGTGATGCCCGAATGGCCACCGAAACCCGGCAGTGAGCTCACGTCGTACAGCAGGTTGTTGCTGATGGTGTCGTTCTTACAGATGCCTTCGACACCGGGGCCGAACTTGTGGTGCGGGCCGGAGTCGCCCGCGTACAGGTGCTGCGGGTGGCCGACCGTGATGCCGCTGCCGGCGATGTCGGTGATGTAGTTGCCGACGATGCTGGAATTCACGACGTCGTTGATGAAGGAAATGCCCTCGTTGCCGCTGTGCTTCACCACGTTGCCGATGAAGTCGATCGAGTCGGCGTTGTTGACCGTGATCATCCCGGGCAGCGTGTCGATGATTTCGTACTTGCTGTTGTGCCAGTTGCCGTCGCCGTAAGCAACGTAGATGGTGGCGCCCTGTACCGTCGCTTTGCCGCGCGATCCGTCTACGCTGTATAGGTTGTAGTCGGTGTTGGCGAAGGTGATGCCCTGGAAGGTGAGGTTTTTGACGCGGCTGGCGCTGGAGGCGCCGACGATGTCGATCAGCTTTTCTGCGATCGGCGCCTGCACGTCGGCTTGAGCCATGTCTTCGCCCTGCCGCGGGTAGTAGTAGAGGGTCCCGGTCGTCTTGTCGAAATAGAACTGACCGGGTGAGTCCAAGAACTCGCGCGCGTTGTAAATCGTGTGGGAACCAGAAACGCTGAAGCCCGAATTCCAGCCGGGGGTCTGCGCGATGGCGCCGTAGGGCTGTTGAAAGAGCAGCGCGCGGAAGTTGTCTGGCGTGGTGATGACATCACGAACGCAGACGATATTCTCGTTCCAAGTGGTGCCGTTCACGATCTCGAGGTCGTCCTTGTTGCTGGCGATGGCGGGTACCGCGTTGAGGTCGTACTTGGCGCCGTCACTGCCGCTGCCGGTCGCCCAAGCCCAGCTGTGCTGCCCGGCCGTCACGCTGTACGTCCCGACCCCTCCGCGCGACGTGACCCGCTTGCTCGTCATCAGGGCACGAGCATCGTTCACGTACAGGTTGCGCAGCTTCGTCGTTCGGTCCAGCTTGGCCTTGTAGATATTGCCTGCGTCCGGCGTCCATCCGGTCACCTTCGTCGCGCCGTTCAAGACGGGCTTTTCCCCGGGGTAAGCCTGATAGTAGATGCGATGGCCATTCGTGCCCGAGTCCGACGGCGCGAAGGCGATGGCGTCGGTGAGGCTGTACGTGCCAGCTCGGAGGTAAACGTAGATGTCGCCGGTCATGTTGGCGTTGAGGGTGCGGACGGCGTCGCGCGCCTTGGTGACCGTCTCGAACGGCGCGCTGGCCGTGCCTGGATTGTCGTCGCTACCGGAAGGCGACACGTAGTACGCCGCTTGCCGCGTCCCGGTCTCGTCTGGAACCTCGCCGCCGCCGCCGCCCGTTCCGCCACCGGCCATCGCGCCGGCGCTGCCGCCGCCCCCGTCCGCTGCCGCTCCTCCGGCTCCTGCAGTGGCGTCGGCTCCGCCGGTTGCGCTGCCGCCAGCCGAGCTGTCGCCGCCGGTCAGGTTGGGGCTCGTCCCGTCCGATGAACAGGCAGCCAACCCAGCGAACGCCGTGAGGAATGCGGCGACCAGCAGCTTGACGTGACGAACGGTGGAATCGTGACTCTCACGCATGATTCTTGCCTCGAAGGGAAGGTGAGCCAGCCGCCCACGCGGAGCACCGCGCCGCTTCCAGATCACGTCAACTCAGTGAGGAACCGACCCGCAGCGATGCTGCCGCGAGCCCTGCCAGAGCCTCGCGAAGCAGCGGTACGTCGCGAAGCAGAGATGCCGACCGAGCACGGGCGCCGGCACGCTCCTCCCCCTGCATGCGCCTCACCTGGAGCCAGCAGCCCGACCGGCACGGCGAACGCGCACAATGAGAAAGGCCCGGTGCGCATGACGCACCTATCCAGGGCAACGCCGAAGACTACCTGGCGTAAAATGTGAACGTTCACACGGCTGGCGTCAATCGAAATGAACCGGCGCGCGGATGTGCTCGATCCGGAGCGGTGCACCTTGCCGCTCTTGACGTTGGTCAGTCGGAAGCAGCTCGATCCAATGCAGTTCACAGGCGGTCGATGGCCAGGTAATTCCTGGCACGCGGGGTTACACGGCCACGTGGAGGGGCTGCACCACCGCCGCGAACACCGGGAGCGCCTCGCAGCGCGCCGCGTGCGCGGCCAGCGCCGGCCGCCTCGCGGCGTCGGTGAGGGCCGGGTGCGCCTCGGAGGCGAAGCGCAGCGCGCAGGCGACCGCGATGTCGGCGTGGCTGAAGGCGCCCAGCCACCAGGTGTCGCCGGTCCGGGCGGCGCGCTCCCGCTCCAGCAGATCGAGCGTCTCGCCGATCTGCGCGGAGCAGCGCTCCACCCAGACAGGGCTCCGGCGATCGCCCGTGCGCAGCACGTGCTCGTAGAGCAGGCTCACCGCCTTGTCCGCGAGCCCCGTGGCGAGCGCCGAGACCCGCAGCCCGGCGCGGCGCGCCTCGCCCGAGCGCGGCAGGAGCGCGCGATCGGGCCCCACCAGGTCGTCGAGGGCGTCGAGGATCGCCGCGCTCTCCACGAGCGGCTCCCCGCCGTCCGTCACGAGCACGGGGACCCGCCGGAGCGGGTTGTACCTCGCGATGGACTCCGCGTCGGCCCACACCGACCACGGGCGGTGCTCGTACGCGAGCCCGTAATGCTGGAGCGCCACGGCGACGCGGCGCACGAAGGGAGAGTCGTACTGGCCAATCAGGATCATGACGGCTCGTTTAACCGAGCCTGCCGCGCGCGGCTACCAGACAGCGCACGTCCTGGTCGGCCGCATCGGCGTGCCCGGCGCGCACTTGAAGGCCTCGCCGAACTCCGGGAGGTTCGCGAGCGGGCCGTTGACGCGGAACCGCGGCGGGGAGTGCGGGTTCACCTGGACCATCAGCCGGAGCGCCTCGTCGCGCAGCTTGCCGCACCAGGACTGCCCGTGCGCGAGGAAGAACTGCTGATCTTCCGTGAAGCCGCTCGCGACCGTCTGCTCCGCCGCGCCCTTGCGCATCGCGCGGTACGCCATGAAGGCGAGCTTGACGCCCCCGAGATCCGCGATGTTCTCGCCCAGCGTCAGCTTGCCGTTCAGCTTCAGCCCCGGCAGCGCCTCGAAGGCCGAGTACTGCGCCTCGACGCAGCCGGTCTTCTCCTTGAACGCCGCCGCGACCTCCTTCGACCACCAGTCCTCCAGGTTGCCCTTCTGGTCGAACTGCGAGCCCGCGTCGTCGAACCCGTGCGTGAGCTCGTGCCCGACCACCATGCCGATGCCGCCGAGGTTCACCGCCGCGGCCGAGCTCACGCTGTAGAACGGCGGCTGCAGGATGCCGGCCGGGAAGACCATGTGGTTGCGCTGCGGGTCGTAATAGGCGTTCACGGTGGGCGGGCTCATCTGCCACTCGTCGCGATCGAGCGGCTTGTCGATCTTCCCGAGGTCCCACTGCGTGTGGAAGGCGCGCGCGGCGAGCGCGTTCTTCGCGTACGATCGCGGATCGACCTCGAAATCGTAGGTCCTCCACTTGTCGGGGTATCCGATGAGGTACGCCATCGCGGCGAGCTTGGCGAGCGCGCGCTGCCGCGTGCCCTCATCCATCCAGTCGAGCGCCCGGGCGTCGCGCGCGAACGCGTCGCTGATCTGGTGCACCATCGCCTCGGCCGCGGGCTTGCTCGCGCCGGGGAAGCTCGTCTTGACGAACGGCTGCGCGAGCAGCTCGCCGAGCGCGTCATCGGTCGCGTCCACGCAGCGCTTCCAGCGCGGTCGCACCTCCTTCTGCCCGGTGAGCGCGGCCTGCAGCGTGAAGCTCTCGTCGACGAACGCCTTGGGCAGCGCGGGCGTCATGGAGCGCACCACGTGCCACGAAAGGTAGCTCTGCCACGCGGCGGGCTTCACCGACGTGAGCAGCCGGGAGAGCCCCTCGAAGAACCGGACGGAGGTCACGTTGACCTCCTTGACGTCCTGGAGGCCGAGCCCCTGGAAATACGCGTCCCACGAGAACGCCGGCGCTGCCTTCGCGAGCGCCGCCCGGTCGAGCTTGTTGTAGAGGCTCGCCGGGTCCCGCCGCTCGACCCGCGTCTTCGAGATCTTCGCGAGCTCGGTCTCGATCTGCACGACGTCGAGCGCCGCCGCCTTCGCCGCCGCCTCCTGCGCGCCGGCGAGCCGCATCATCCGCGCGACGTGCTCCTCGTAGGTCTTGCGGAGCGCCTTCGATTTGTCGTCCTCGTTGAGGTAGTAGTCGCGGTCTGGCAGGCCGAGCCCGCTCTGGTCGAGCTGCGCGATGACGCGCGTCGCGTCCTTCATGTCCTGCGCGGATTCGATGTCGAACAGCGCCCAGATGCGACGGCGGTGGAGCTCGGTGACGAGCGCCCCGAGGCCCTTCGGGTCGCGCACCCGCCGCGCCTTCGCGAGGAGGTCCGCGATGGGCTTCGCGCCGGCGGCCTCGACCGCGGGCTCGTCCATGCACGCGCCGTAGTAGGCGCCGATCTTCCTGGTCACCGGATCCCGGTCGCCGGCGCTCGCGGCGTCCTCGAGGATGCGCCGGAGCTCCGCCTCGTTGCGCTTCTCGATCTCGTTGAAGCTCCGCATCCAGGCGGACTCGTCCCCCGGGATCTCGGTCTTCGCCAGCCATCCGCCGCACGCGAACTGGTAGAAGTCCTCGCAGGGGTTCGCCGATCGGTCGAGCGCGGCCTCGTCGAGCCCGACGCTCTCGAGCTTCGTCTCGACGACAGGGAGGCCCTGCGGCGCCGGCGGCATCAGCGCCTTGACGGCGGGGGGCGGGGGCGCCGGCGGCGGGCTCGCGGCGGGGCCGCAGGCCGCCAGCGCGGAGAGGGCCACGGTGAGCGCGAGGGGAGCGGCAGGCTGTCGGGGCGTGCGCATACAGCGCTCTACCACGGACCGGCTGCTGCGCGGGCTCGCGATGGCCGCCCGCCGCGGATCGCGCGCGCGCGACCGCATCCGTCCGGAGCGGGGCCGGCCTCACTCCCGGTCGAGCTTGCCCATCAGGCTCAGGGTGAAATAGGCCCCCATGTACTTGAGGTGCGGGCGCACCTCGAGGTGGACCCGGTACCAGCCCGCGCTCCCCTCGACCTCGGTCACCGAGGTCCGCGCCTTGCGGAGCGGCCTGCGCGAGCGCACGGCGGGCGACACGACATCCATGTCCGCGACATACTGGCCGAGCCAGCCGTTCAGCTCGCGCTCGAGGTCGCCGCGCTCCTTCCATGTGCCGATCTGCTCGCGCTGCATGATCTTGAGGTAGTGGGCGAGCCGGCTGACGAGGAAGACATAGGGCAGCTGTGTGCCGAGCCGGTAGTTGACCTCGGCGGCGCGCCCCTCCTCGCTCTGGCCGAAGTACTTGGGCTTTTGCGCCGAGTTCGCGGAGAAGAAGCAGGCGTTGTCCGTGTCCTTGCGGAACGTGAGCCCGATGAAGCCCTCCTCGCTGAGCTCGAACTCGCGGCGCTCGGTCAGCATGATCTCGGTCGGGATCTTCGTCTGGATGGCGCCGAGCGCGTCGTACTCGTGGAGCGTGAGCCCCTCGACGGTGCCGCCGGATTGCGGCCCGATGATGTGCAGGCACCAGCGGTGGCGCGCGAAGCTCTCGGCGAGCCGGGTCGCCATCGCGTAGGTGGGCGCCCCCCAGCAGTACGCCGCGTGGTTGCCGACGACGTCCTCCTCGTAGGAGAACGCCCGGATGGGGGAGGTGCTCGCCCCGTAGGGCAGGCGCAGGAGGAAGCGGGGGAGGACCAAGCCGACGTAGCGCGCGTCCTCGGACTCGCGGAACGCGGTGTACTTCACGTACTGCGGCCCCTCGAAGAGCGCCTTGATGTCGCCGAGGTGCGGCACCTTCCGGTAGTCCTTGAGCCCGAAGAACTGCGGGCCCGCGACGGCCAGGAAGGGCGCGTGCGCCATCGTCGCCACCGCCGCGCATTTCTGGAGGAGCGCGATGTCCTGGGGCACGGGGCCGAACTCGTAGTTCGAGATGACGGCGCCGAACGGCTTGCCGCCGAAACTGCCGAACTCCGACGAATAGACGATCTTGTAGAGGCCGCTCCTCACGACCTCGGACGAGTCCTCGAAATCCGCGAGCAGATCGTCCTTCGAGCAGTTGAGGAGCTCGACGCGGATGTTCTCCCGGAAGTCGATGTGATCGATGGCGAACTTCAGGCCGCGCCACGCGGCCTCGAGGCGCTGGAACACCGGGTGATGCAGGATCTCGTCGATCTGCCGCGACAGCCGCTGGTCGATCTCCGCGATCCACAGGTCGATGAGGGCGCTGTCCAGCGCCGCGCCGGCCTCCGGGCGGCCCGCGACCTTGCCGACCACCGCCTCCACGCCCCGCTTCACATCGTGGTAGGCGCCGTTGGAAGGGGCGACCCCCGTCTCCGCCAGGAGCTCCGCAAGGAGAGAGCCGTTGCTCCCCATCACCGGCTCTTCGTGCTGCCCCGCTTGCATGTCCGGAATTTACCACGGTCGCTCGCCGGCTGGAAGCGACGGACACGCCGGCGCCCGCGCGCCGCGCCCCGCGCGGGCCCGGGGCGGCGGGGCGCGGCGCGGCCAGAGGAGAAACGCGCGCTCGGCGCGCCTCGGACACCCGCGCGGAACGCTCCCTCAGCACGCCAGTCAGGTGTCGACCGGACATGAAAAGCCCATGGCGATCGCGCGACTACAGTGTTACAAATCACGTGTGGGTGCTCCCACGGAAGCCGAAGACATAAGGGCTTTCGTTCGAGTATGCCCTCTCGCACTCCCGGATCAGGCGCCGACGCCCGTCCTGGTCGTGGCTGCGCGGCGCCAGCGCTCCGAACGGCTCGGGACCGACTGAAATGGGCAGTGGGAGCACGGAGGGACAGCGGACGTCGACTGTCTCTATCTCTCCGTGTTCCCCGTGCCTGTGGGATCCAGATTCTCTGTCTTCCGGCGCGCCATCGCGCGTCGTCGGCATCCGGCGCGCCATGGCGCGCCATCAGCGTCCGGCGCGCCATGGCGCGCCTTGGATCGTGGATTTCGAGGAGAGGAGTGGGGATGGAACGCCTCGGGCTCGGCATCGTCATCGGGATAGGGCTCACCAGCTTGACGAGGATCACCCGTCCGACCGTCAAGAGGGCCATGAAGCTAGGCTTCGTCGCCGTGGACGCGATCAGGGGCGCGCTCGGCGAGGGCAGGGAGAGGCTCGCCGACCTCGTCGCCGAGGTGAGGGAGGAGATGGCGCGCCAGGAGCAGCGCGCCGGTTCGGGCGGCGCGCAGGGGTGGTCGCGCGCGGAGATGGAGCCGCCCGGGAGCTGACGAGAGGGGTGTTGCGGTGACCCGGCCTCGCAGGCCGGGAGGTGAGCCATGCCGAGCGATCGAGGGGTCGTCATCATCCACCGGGTTCCAGGGCGCGTGCGCCTCGCCGTCCCCGCGCTGCGCAGGGACCCGGCGAGGGCCGAGGAGATCGCGGAGCAGGCGCGCGCCTGCCCCAGCGTCGTCGACGCGCGGGCGAGCGCGTGGGCCGGGAGCCTCACGGTGGAGCACGAGCCCGATGTCCCGCTGGAGGACGTCTTCTCCGAGCTCGCGCACATCCCCGAGCTCTCGGGCTGCAGCTGTCGCCCGATCGATGAGCTCACGCCCTCGCCCTGCGCGGCGCCCGCCGAGCCGCCGAGCCCGGTCCGGACGGCGCGCATCGTCTTCCAGGCCGCGGACAGGCTGAACGCGGCGTCGCAGGTCGTTCCGCCGCCGCATGTCGACCTCAAGCTCCTGCTCCCGGCGCTCCTGGTCGGGTCCGGGCTGCTCCAGGTGCTGACGCGGCGCTCCCCGGGCATGCCCCACTGGATCACGCTCGTGAAGTACGGGGTCGACTTCTTCGTGGTGCTGAACCACGGTCGTATCCAGAGCTTCTTCGCGAGCGCGAGCGCGAGCGCGAGCGCGGGCACGGGCACGGGCGCGGGCGCGGGCGCACCCACCGGCGGCGAGGCGGGGTGACGATGGCCGCGCTCCTGTCGACCGTGACCGAGCCGGTCTCGGTGGTCCACGCGATCCCGGGCAGGGTCCGCCTGCGGCTCCCCCGCCTCGGGAAGGACGCGGCCTTTGGCCCGCTGCTCGAGGCGGGGCTCGCCGCCGTGCCGGGGGTCCTGTCCGTGCGCATCGCCGAGGGCGCGTCCAGCGCCGTCGTCGAGCACGACCCGCGGCACGTCGACCTCGACGCCCTCGTGGGCGCCGCCGCCTCGGCCTCCGCCGCGCCGGCCCCGCGGGGGGCGCTGCGCGCCGCGCGCGCCGCCCGGGGGGCGCGCCGCGCGGCCGCCCTCGCGAAGCACCCGCTCTATCTGTCGAGCGTCGGCATGGTCCTCTCGCTCGGCAGCTTCGTCTCGCCGCTGCTCGCGTACCCGTTCATCGCCGCGACGTCCGCGCCCATCCTCAAGAGGGCGTGGAACTCGGTGGTGCGGGACCGCAAGCTCAACGTCGACCTGCTCGACAGCCTGGCGATCGCGTCGGCCGTGGCGACCGGAAACGCCATCAACGCGGCCGGCATCATCTGGCTGGTCACGCTCGGCGACCACATCCGCGATCTCACCCAGGCGCGCGCCCGGCGCGCGATCAGCGGCCTTCTCGAGTACCAGCAGGACCTCGCGTGGGTGGTCCGCGGCGACGCGAAGGTGCAGATCCCGGTGGCCGAGCTCGCCGCCGGGGACCTCCTCGTCGTCTATACCGGATCGGTCATCCCGGTCGACGGGACGGTCACGGACGGCGAGGGGCTCGTCGACCAGCAGACGCTGACCGGCGAGTCGATGCCGGTGCTCAAGGGCCCTGGCGACCGCTGCTTCGCGGCGACCGTCATCAAGGACGGCAAGCTGTACATCCGCGCCGAGCGGGTCGGCGGCGACACGACCGCCGCGAGCACGGCGCGGCTCATCGAGAACGCGCCCGCGCTGGAGACGCGCGCGCAGAACTACGCGGAGCTCGTGGCGAACCGGCTCGTCCCGCCGGCCCTCGCCTGCTCGGCGGTCGTGCTCGCCGCGACCAGGGACCTCGGCCGCGTGTCCGCGATCCTGACGATCGACTTCGGCACCGGCCCGCGGGTCTCGGCCCCGACGACGGTGCTCGCGTCGATGAACGCCGCGGCGCGGCGTGGGATCCTCATCAAGGGCGGCGCGTACATCGAGAAGCTCGCGAAGGTGTCGACCGTGGTGTTCGACAAGACGGGCACGCTGACCTCCGGCATCCCCGAGGTGACGGACCTCGTCGTCCATGACGCCCTGTCCGAGCGCGAGGCGGCGACCCTCGCCGCCGCGGTGTCCGCGCGGCAGACCCACCCCGTATCGCAGGCCGTGCTCCGGCTCGCCGAGGCGTGGTGCCTGACGATCCCGGACCGGGAGGAGTCCCGCTACCTCGTCGGCCGGGGCGTGCAGGCCAGGGTCTGCGGCAAGGTCGTGCAGCTCGGCAGCCCCCGCTTCCTCGACGAGCTCGGCATCACCTGCCGCGCCGAGCCCGGCGCGAGGAAGGCGCTCGAGGCGGCGGCGAAATCGCTCCTCTTCCTCGCCGTCGACGGCCGGCACGTCGCCACGCTCGCCTGCCGCGACGCCATCCGGGCCGAGAGCCGCGCGACGATCCGCAGCCTGCGCGCGCGCGGGATCGAGGATATCGTCATGCTGACGGGCGACAGCCGCGAGGTGGCCAGGCAGGTCGCGCTCGAGCTCGGCATCACCCGGTACTTCGCGGAGATGCTGCCCGAGGACAAGGCGGAGATCACGCGCCGGCTGACGCAGGAGGGCCGCACCGTCGCGGTCGTCGGGGACGGCATCAACGACTCCCCGGCGCTGTCGTACGCCGACATCGGCATCAGCGTGTCCGCGGGCGCCGAGATCGCCCGGGAGACGGCGGGCGTCGTCCTCGTGGAGGACGACCTGTCGAAGCTCATCGAGGCGATCGACATCTCGCGCGCCGCGATGCGCCTCATCCACCAGAACTTCTCGATGATCCTCGCCGTGAACGCGGTCGCGTACGCGCTGTCGATCCCCGGGCTCCTCAACCCGGTCGCGGCGACGCTCATGAACAACGGCTCCGCGGTCCTCGCCTGCGTGAACGGACTGCGTCCGCTCATGGCGGCGCCGCGCAGGAAGGCCCGCGCCGGCGGCCCCTAGCGCGCTCGTCCGCGCGCCGCGCCGCAGCCCGGCACGCGCGCTGCACGAGGGATGGAATGGTTGGAATGCAGAGCGAGACGCGCGCCGGATCGGGATTGTCCGCCGCGGATCGGGCGCGCGCGGCGCGCCGGACTGTGCAGTGGCTGCCCGGCGCGGCGCTCCTGGCGTTGATCGGCTGTGCAGCCGCGGCACGGGCGCCTGTCTCGCCGCACGTCGCGGCGGGGACCCCGGAGGAGGCCGGCCGGTACCTGATCCTCGTGGGCGGGTGCAACGACTGCCATACGCCCGGATGGGACCGATCGGGCGGCGGGCTCCCGACCTCGGAGTGGCTGACGGGCAGCGGCGTCGGCTACCGAGGTCCGTGGGGGACGAGTTATGCGGCGAACCTCCGGATCTCCGCCCAGAACCTCAGCGAGGAGGCCTGGGTGCGGATGTTCCGCGAGGGCGCCGGCCGGCCGCCGATGCCATGGCTCAACTACGTGACCCTGCACGAGCGCGATCTGGTCGCGATGTACCGCTTCATCCGGAGCCTCGGCGAGAAGGGCGCCCCCGCGCCCCAGGCCGTGTCGCCGGAGGAGGAGCCTGCGACGCCGTACATCCTCATGGTCCCGCAGCAGCCGAAGAGCAGGCCGTAGCCATCGGTTCGCGTCGGTTCGCGTCGGTTCGCGTCGGTTCGCGTCGGTTCGCGTCGGTTCGGGTCAGGCGTGCAGGCCGCCGAGTGTCGCCGACGCCGCGTGGCTCGCCGCCGGCCGCTCGCAGGGCAGCTCCACCGTGAACCGCGCCCCCTCGTCCGGCCGGCTGACGACGCGCACCGCGCCGCCGAGCGCCTCGACGATGCTCTTCACGACGTGGAGCCCGAGCCCGAGCCCGCCGAAATGGCGGCTCGACACCGCGCGCTCGAACCGGTCGAACACGTGCGGCAGCCGCCCTGCCGGGATCCCGATGCCCTGATCCTGCACCACGAGCTCTGCCGTGCCGTCCTGTCGCGCGACCGAGACGTCGATCGGCTTGCCCGCGCCGAACTTGAGGGCATTGTCGAGCAGGTTCGAGACCACCTGCTCCAGCCTGCTCCTGTCCCACGAGCCCACGACGGACGGCTCGGCGCGCACGCTCACGGACGAGCCGGACTGCGCGATGCGCTCGGTGAGCCGCTCCAGGACGTCGTCCACGACCTCCGCGAGATCGACCAGCTCGACGTGCAGCTCGAGCCGGCCGGTGTGGAGCTGCGACACGTCCAGCACGTCGTCGATCAGCCGGACGAGCCGTTGCACCTGCCGATCCATCCGTTGCAGGGCGCGCGACAGGCGCTCGTCGGCCGCGTGGTCTCCCCGGCGGAGCAGCGCCTGGAGGCCGAGGCGCAGGGAGGTGACGGGCGTCCTGAGCTCGTGCGACGCGACGCTGAGGAACTCGTCGCGGACGCGCACCGCGTGCTGCGCCTCGCGGTAGAGGCGGGCGTTCTCGAGGGCGATCGCGATCTGGTCGGAGAGGAGCTCCAGCACGTGGACGCGAGCGCGCGTGAAGGCGTACGTGGTGAGGTTGTTCTCGAGGTAAACCACCCCGAGCCGCGCCTCGTTCCGCTGGATGGGCAGGACCAGGACCGACCGCGAGCCGCCCCCGGCGAAGTGAGGATCGTGGTCGCGCGCCGGCGCGCTGTCCGCGTCGTCGAGCACGAGGAGCTCGCACGCCATGTGGGCGTGCTCGACGACCCGCCGGGGGACCTCGCGCGACCGGGAGAGCGGCGTGCGCTCGATGGAGACCGGGGTGGCGACGGACCCCCGGGCCCGCACGAAGAGCTCCCCCTCTTCCTCGAGCACGAGCGCGCCGCGCTGCGCGCCGGCTGCCTCCAGGCAGACGCCCAGGAGCTTCTCGAGCAGCCGATCGAGCACGATCTCGCTCGAGAGGGTCTCGGCGGCCTTGAGCAGGCTGAGCGCGTCGAGGGCGACCGCCGGGAGCCGCTCCGCGAGCTCGGGCTCGTCGCCGGGCCCGCCGAGCCCGAACTCCTCCGCGAGCGCGTGGGCCTTCTCCGAGGCCCCCCAGCGGGCGAACCCCTGGTGCGCGGCGCTCAGGTACATGGCCGCGATCCGCGCCCGCCCGAGACCGTGGTAGAAGCGCCCTGCCAGCTCGTTGCCGAGCGCAGCGATGTGGAGGAACCCCCCCCGCGTCGCCGCCTCGACCGCCTCGTCGTACCGCGCGCCGGCGAGCTCGAACCTGCGCTCGACGCGGGCGATCTCCGCGTCGACGAGGAGGCGCCGCGGGCGGAAGTTCTCCGGGCAGCCGAGCTCCCACCTTCGCAGGGCGCGCTGCAGGTCGGCCACGCGCGCGAGCAGCGCGGCCCTCTCCTGCTCGTCGGCCTCATCGCATCGCCACAGCAGCGTGAGCGCGGTGAACAGCGCGTACTGGCACTCGGGGATGTAGCCGCCGAGAAAGTGAGTGAACGGGGCCGCCGCGTCGGCGTGGGCGATGGCCTGGGCCAGGTCCCGGAGCAGGTACGAGACCTGAAGGCGCCCGATGTGATACACGCACCTCGCCGGCCGCTCCCGCCGCGTCGCCTCGAGGAAGGCCCGCTCGTCGAACTCGGCGTCATCGGCCACGTTCCGGCCCCTCGTCAGCCCCTTGAGGCACCGGATCGTCTGCCGGAAGGCGAGCTGGTGGAGGAGCGTCGACTTGTTGCCGGTCTGCCGGCTGAACGCGAACCCGTCGTTCAGATCGACCAGCACGCGATCGAGCTCCACCCCTGCGGCGAACGAGTGCGCCATGAGCCCCGTGCGCGCGTACGAGGCGAAGCGGAGCTCGCCGGACGACACGCCCAGCTCGATGATCTCTCGGAACGGCGCCCCGCTCGAGGCGAGCGGCGCGACCCACGGGTGAACGAACTCGTTGTACATGTACCGGGCGATCGTCTCCTGGGCGCGATCCTCGAACCGCCGCGCGAGCTCCACGGCGAGCTGACCGAAGCCCTTGGCGCTCGAGAGGTCGCCCTCGGCCGCGAGGAGCATCGCGTGCCCTGCGTAGGAGAGGATCGACTCGCTCGAGTTGCCGTGCTCCAGCGCGAAGCAGACGCCGAGGGCGGCGAGGAGCACCAGCTGCTTCCGGTCCGCGAACCAGGCGGGGGCCACCATCTCGGCGAGGAGCCTCATGCGGGCCCGCTCTTCCGGGCTGGTCACGCGGTGGAGATCGACGAGCGACTCGGGCGAGCGCTCCGCGAGGTACCTGGCGATGACCCGCCTTCGCGCCGCGATCTCGCTGTCGAGGTCCGCCAGGGACAGCTCGACCCCGAAGTGCGCGCGCAGCGCGTCGCGCCCCCAGCCGAGCGCCAGATCGTGATCGCCGGTGATCGTCGCGCTCATGATCCGGAGCGCCTCCAGATCGACCTTCTCCGGGATCGACGCCGCGTGGCGGAGCCCCTCCTCCACGAGCGCGCGGGCCGCCGCGTGCTGATCGGTCAGCGCGGCGCACTCCGCCGCGTCGCGATGGAGAGAGAACCAGAGCTCGTAGCGCGAGCGGAAGGCGCCGTCCGGCAGCAGGCGGAGGCCGCTGCGGAAGTACGCGAGCGCCGGGCCGAAGGCCGCGGCGCGGCGCGCCTTCACGCCGGCGCGGTGGTTGAGCTCGGCGAGGCGGTCCCGCTGCTCCGCGTCGAGCAGCGCGGCGCCGAGGTTCAGCTGGTCCGCGGCGTCGAACAGCGCCGCGTCCGTCCCGTTGGTGCAGGTGGCCTCGAGGAAGCGGCCGAGCTGCAGGTGCAGCTGCATCCGCAGCTGCTCCGGCCCGAGCTCGTAGGCCGTCTGCTGGACCCGATCGTGGACGAACCGGATCGCGAGCCCCGCCTCGTGCTCGCACGTGCCGTCCGGCGCGACGAGCCCCTCGCGGAGCGGCTGGACGAGCGACGCGGTCGTCTCGTCGACGGATCGGCCGAGCACCGCCGCGATGAGCCTGAGCTCCGCGCGCTTGCCGATGCACGCGGCGACCTGCAGGAGCTCCTGCGCCGCCTGGGGCAGCCTGCGGACGGACTCCGACATCAGCTGGACCACGTTGTCGGTGACCCCGATCCGCTCGATCCGGGCGAGATCCCACGTCCATGTCGAGCGGATCGCGTCGAAGAGGAGCAGGCCTTTCTCCTGGAGCGATCGGAGGAGCTGGCGGATGAAGAGGGGGTTCCCCGCCGTCTTGGCGAGGAAGAGCCCCGCGAGAGGGCGCGCCCGCTCCGGCTCGCAGCGGAGCGCCTCGGCGAGCAGCGCGACGACCCCCTCGACGCCGAGCGGGCCGAGCGAGAGGTGCGTCATCGGGGGGACCTGCGCGCCCCGGATCTCCTCGATGGTCTGGTGGAGCGGGTGCGCGGCGCCGACTTCCCTCGACCGGTACGCGCCGAGCAGGAGCACGTGCTTGCTGCCTGGATCCGCGGCGAGGGCGCGGAGGACGCGGAGCGACGCGGCGTCCGTCCACTGGAGATCGTCGAGGAAGATCGCGAGCGGCGGCCGCTGGCTGGCCACCGCGCGCACGAAGTCCTGGATCGCGAGCAGGAAGCAGTTCTCCGCGCGCGTCGGATCCGCGGCCGGCGGCGCGGGCGCGTCCCCGAGGAGCTCGGTGAGCTCCGGGCAGAGCTCGCCGAGGGCGCGGCTCCGCTCGCTGACGGCCTCCCTGAGCTGCGCGCGGCTCTCCTCCGGCTCGGCGCGGAGCGCGGCGGCGAGGGCGCGGAGCGCCTCTGCCAGGGACGCATAAGGGACGTTCGCCGCGCGCAGGTCGAACTTGCCCTGGATGAACCGCCCGCCTCGCTCGGCGACGGCGGCCTGCAGCGCCTCGACGAGCGCGGTCTTTCCGACGCCTGCCTCCCCGGTCACCAGCGCGAGCTCCGTCCCGCCGTTCGACACGCGCGCGAGCGCGCCGCGCAGCGCGGCGAGCTCGCGCTCGCGGTCGATCAAACGCTCGGGCAGCGGGAGCCGCCGCGCGAGGTCCATGCGGCCGAGCTCGAACGGCGCGATGGTGCCTGCGGCGCGCCATCGCCTCTGCGCCTCGTGGAGGTCCTGGGCGAGGCACTCGGCGCTCTGGTATCGCAGGTCCGGCATCTTCGCGAGGAGCCGCTGCACGAGCTCGGAGAGGACCGCCGGGACGCTGGGGCTCGCGACGTGCGCCGGCACGGGGCTCCTCGCCATGTGGGCGTGCACGAGCGCGAGCGGATCGGCGTCCTTGAAGGGCGGCGCGCCGGTGAGCATGGCGTAGAAGGTCGCTCCCAGCGCGTACAGATCCGAGCGCGCGTCGATGAACCAGCAGGTGCGCCCTAGCTGCTCGGGGGACAGGAAGGGGAGCGCGTCGAGCTTCTCGAGCTCCACGGCGCGGGGCATGCTCGTCAGCTCGGCCGCGTCCGAGAAATGGACCAGGGTGACCTGCCCGTCCTCGCCGAGGACCACGCGGCCCGGGGCGATCGCGCGGTGGACGACGCCGCGCCCGTGAATGCGCGCGCACGTCTCCGCGAGCGCGATGGCGACGTCGAAGAACGCGTCCAGCGCGAGCGGCCCTCGCGCGAGCCGCCGCTCGAGGTCCTCGGGGCCTGCGTCCTCGAGGAGCAGCGCCGGCATGCTCTCCGGGCCCTCCAGCGCGAGCGGCCGCACGACCCCCGGCACGTCGAGCCGGCGCAGGAAGGCGTGCTCGCGCAGCAGGAGGGCCGCCGCGCCCGGGGCTGGATGACGCCCCCGAACGGTTTTCTGCACGACCATCCTCCCGGCAAGCCTCTGCCTGCAGAGCAGAAATCGGCTGCAGCGGTGGACCTCAGTCGCTTCCGCCCGAGTCATACGCGTTCCCCCTCGCGCGTTGCCGCGAGACTATAAAGCAGGATGTGTGCTGGTGCGAGCCGGGAAGTCCCGGGTCTCGTGATATGGGAGAGACGTCGGGTTGTGCGCTTCGCGCGGTCGCGCGGCGGCGCCGCCGCCTCCTCCCTCTCGGCACGACGACGCGCGCGCTGCGCGGCCTCCCCCTCGTCGCGAGGGTTCCCCTCCAGCGGTCTTTTGCCGGGCCGTGGGCCCGCGCGGGCAGGCGTGAAATGGGCAGCCGTGAAATGGGCAGCGCGGCGCCGGCCTCGAGCTCCGGCGACGACCGGCGACCGCCAATCCGGCGAGCGAAGGTGCTAGGATGAATCAGCGCATGTACGGGGGGCGGGCGGCTGCCCCCGCGCCGGTGCGCGCTGCGGGGAGCTCTGATGAACGCACCTGTCGTGGCAGGGGACGTGATCGCCGAGAAGTACCGGGTCGACAGGATCTCGGGCAGCGGTGAGCTGGGGACAGTGGCCTTCGCGAGCCACCTCGTGCTTCCGCAGCGGGTTGCGATCGAGCTCCTGCTCGCCGACGGCAGCCCGGAGCGCGTGGAGCGCTCGCTGCGGGAGGCGCGCGCGGCGGTGGCGCTCAAGGGGGAGCACGTCGCGCGCGTGCTCGACGTCGGCCTGCTCGCCTCGGGGGTCGCGTACATCGTCACGGAGCACCTCGACGGGCAGGACCTCTCCGAGCTGCTGCGCGGCCGCGGCCGGATCGAGCTCTCGGAGGCCATCGATTGGGTGCTGCAGGCCTGCGTGGCGGTGGCCGAGGCGCACGCCGCGGGGATCGTTCACCGCGACCTCGAGCCGGCGCGCCTGTTCCTGGCGACGACCCCCGGCGGCGCGACGCTCCTCAAGGTGCTCGGCTTCGGCGCGTCCAGGGAGCTGCCCGGCGCGAGCGACGGCGGCGCGCCGGCGCAGGCGCGGGAGGAGCTCGGCGCGCCGCTCTACATGTCGCCGGAGCGGATGCGATCCTCGGTCGCCGTCGACGCCCGCGCCGATGTCTGGTCGCTCGGCGCGATCCTGTACCGGCTCCTGACCGGGCGGCCGCCGTTCGAGGCGAGCTCGCTCGCCGATCTCGCGCCGCGCATCGCGAGCGCGGCGCCGGCGCTCCCGAGCGCGCTGCGGTCCGACATCCCCCCTGCCATCGACCGCGTGCTCCTCTGCTGCCTCGAGAAGGACCCCGCGCGGCGGCCCACGAGCGTGGCCGAGCTGGCGATCGCGCTCGCCCCTCACGCGTCGGCGGAGGGCCAGGATCACGTGGAGCGGGCCGCGCGCCTCCTCGGCGCGACGCTCCCGCGGCGCCCCCGCGCCTCGCTCCCGACGATCGGGCTCGGGCTCAGCGCGAGGCCCCGTCCGTCCGCGAGCGCCGGACCGAGCTCGGAGGCGGGCCCGGTGACGTCGCGGCACGGCGCGTACGGCGCGCAGGACACGGGGCGCAACAGGGCGCGCATCGCGCTGATCGCCGCCGTCGCGTCGCTGCTCGCGATCCTCGGCGTGGCCGCGACGCAGCTCAGGTGAGCCGGCGCCGGCCGAGCCGCCGCGGGCGCAGGAGCGCCGCCTCCGGCCGTCGCCGGAGGGGCATCGTCGCCGCGAGCGCGGCAGGCGTGGAGAAGCCGGAGAGCCGTCCTGTCTCCCACGGACACGGTCGCAGATCCTCGCGGCTATGCCGAGAAAACGTGACATCCGCGTAGACCGGCTGTCGTAGTATCCGCCGCATGCCGCGTTCTCTCCCACATTCCGGGGGCGGTCTCGCTCCGCCCGCGCGCATTGGCAAGGTCGCATTCCTCGGGTATGGCCGCTTCGGCGCGGCGCTCGGGTCGTTGCTCCACGATGCGGGGATCTCGGTGCGCGCGTTCGATCCTTCTGCGGAGATCCGCGGCGCCGCGCGGGCCGCCTCGCTCCCGGAGCTCGTGGACGGCGCGGAGCTCGTCATCGTCGCCGTCCCGGTGCCGGCGGTGCGCGAGGCCCTGCTGTCGCTGCGGCCGCACCTTGCGCCGGGGCAGCTGGTGGCCGACGTGGGCAGCGTGAAGAGCGTGCCGTCGAGCGCCATGGCCGAGGTGCTCGGCGAAGGCCGGCCCTGGGTGGCGACGCACCCGCTGTTCGGCCCGGCGAGCCTCGCCCGCGGCGAGCGCCCGCTGCGCGTCGTCGTCTGCCCGAACCCGGCGCACCCGGACGCGGTGCGCCGCATCGTCGCGCTGTTCGAGCGGATCGGCTGTCAGGTGCTGGAGCAGGCGCCGGAGGAGCACGACCGCGTCATGGCCTTCACGCACGCGCTCGCGTTCTTCATCGCGAAGGGCATGATGGACGCGGGCGTGCCCGCTGGCGCGCCCTACGCGCCGCCCTCGTTCCAGGGCATCGCGCACACGATCGAGACGGTGCGCGTGGACGCGGGGCACCTGTTCGCCGCGCTGCACCGCGAGAACCCCTTCGCGGGCGAGGCGCGCCGCCGCCTCATCGACGCGCTCGTCGCCGTCGATCGAAGCCTCGACGTCCCGACCAAGGACGCCGCGCCCGAGGACCTCGCCGCGCTCGCGATCCCCGATCTCGGCGCGCTCTCTCCCGAGCTCCGCGAGACGCGGGAGCTCATCGACGACCTGGATCTGGAGCTCGTCGGCCTGCTCGCGCGGAGGGCCGAGCTCGTCCAGCGCGCCGGGCGCGCCAAGGCCACGATCGGGGCGGCGGTCCGAGATCCGGTGCGCGAGGCGCGGCTGATGGAGTCGCGCCGCCGCTGCGCCGTCGAGCTCGGCCTCGACCCCGACGGCGTCGCCGAGGTCTTCGAGGTGATCCTCCGGCACTCGCGCTCGCTCCAGGAGCGGCGCTCCGCCGTCTAGCGCGCGGCGCAGGCGGCGGGCTCCTCACCACCGAAACACGAGGCACACCGAGCGCGGTATCGACAGAGGGTCAGGAGAGCGTCGATGCATCGCCGTCCACGCCACTTGCGTCGGTTTTCTTCGTGTTCTCTCCAATTCTCGCGCTGCTCTCACGGCCTCTTCGAGGGAGGCGCTCGTGGCGCACGAATTCCTCCTTCCACTCTGGCGTGCTCCGGTGTAGGGTCTGCGTGCGGGGATCATGCAGCGGCGTCAGGCGCCTCCTTGTGGATACTGCAGGCGAGGCCTGGGTCGCAGGTAAGACAGCGCCTCGATTACGATACGAGCTCGTCGGCGCAGCGCAGCGCAGCGCACGGGAGGGCTGGAATGGATCTGCGGAGCGGCCATGCCGGGCGGGCTGAGCGTGGCGGGCGTGCTCACCCTCTGCCCCGGGCGCGCGCTGCGTCACCGCGGCGACGTGGTTTCCCCGAGCCTCCTCGCAGTGAGGGCTGGAGCGGGCTGGAGCGGACGCGGCAGACGCCGCCCGAAAGCGGTGGACACAGCCCCATTCCTGAGGATGCTGCGAGGCTGGCCGCGGCGCTGACAACGGAGCAAGGGGGGCAAGGAGACGCGGGATGAGGGCAGACGTGGGCAGAGTCAACATCCTGATCGTTGACGACAGGCCTGAGCAGCTCCTCTCCCTGGAGGCAGTCCTCGCGCCGCTCGGCGAGAACATCGTCAAGGCGGCGTCCGGGAGGGAAGCGCTTCGCCATCTCCTTCAGGAGGAGTTCGCGGTCATCCTCCTCGACATCAAGATGCCTGAGATAGATGGGTTCGAGACGGCGACGCTCATCCGCAAGCGGCGGAGCACGCTGCACACGCCGATCATCTTCCTGACGGCGCACACCGAGCGCGTCTATGTCGAGCGCAGCTATTCGCTCGGGGCGGTCGATTACATCATGACCCCGTTCGCCCCCGAGGTCCTCCGCACCAAGGTGTCAGTCTTCGTCGATCTCTTCAAGAAGACACAGAAGATCAAGCTCCAGGCGGAGTCGCTGCGCGCGCACGCGCAGCAGCTCCAGCGGCTCAACCGCGCCGCGCTCACGATCAACTCGGCCCTGTCGCTCGACGCCATGGTCGCGGCGATCACGGAGGCGGCCCGCGACGTCGGCGGCGCCCATCAGGCGATGACCCTCGTGAAGCTGGAGCGGCCCGGTGAGCGGGCGCGGACCGCGGTGTCGCTCTCGGAGCGGTACACGACGTTCCAGAAGGAGGCGCCTCCCCCCATCGCCGGCAAGCTGTGCGCGCTCGTCTGCGCCAGGAACAGGCCTCTCCGGCTGACGCAGCGAGAGCTCTCGCTGCACCCGGAGTGGCTGGACAACCTCGGGCAGAGGCCGCCGCCGCGGGGGTACCTCGCGGCGCCCCTCACCGCGGCCGACGGCCAGAACATCGGGACCATCCAGCTCTCGGATCGGAACGACGGCGAGTTCTCCGACGACGACGAGACCGTCCTCGTGCAGCTCGCGCAGCTCGCTTCCATCGCCATCCAGAACTGCGTGCACGCCGAGGCGCGCGAGGCGAACCGCCTGAAGGACGAGTTCCTCGCCACGCTCTCCCACGAGCTGCGCAGCCCGCTGAACGCGATCCTCGGCTGGACGCACCTCCTGCGGTCCGAGCCGTTCGATGAGCAGCGGGTGTCCCACGGGCTCGAGGTGATCGAGCGCAACGTGGCCGCGCAGACGAAGCTCATCGAGGATCTCCTCGACGTCTCGCGGGTCACGACGGGCAAGCTGAGCATCAGCGCCGCGCCGATGGCGCTCGCGCCCGTCGTGGAGACCGCCATCGACGCGATCCGCCCCGCCGCCGAGGCGAAGGGCCTCACGATCGACGTCTCGCTCGACCCCGACATCGAGGTGAACGGCGACGCGGATCGGCTGCAGCAGGTCGTCTCGAACCTCACGTCCAACGCGCTCAAGTTCACGCGTCACGGGGACCATATCCTCGTCTCCCTCCGGCGGGCCGGCGCGACGGCGGAGCTCACGGTGCGCGACACGGGGGAGGGGATCGCGCCGGATTTCCTCCCGCTCGTCTTCGAGCGCTTTCGCCAGGCCGACAGCACGAGCCGCAGGACGCACGCGGGCCTCGGCATCGGGCTGTCCCTTGTGCGCCAGCTCGTCGAGATCCACGGCGGCTCGGTCGTGGCCGACAGCCCTGGGTTGCACAAGGGGTCCACGTTCGTGGTCCGGCTCCCGCTCCTCGGGGTCGAGCGCAGCTCGCTCACGGCGCTCACGAGGGAGGGACGATCGCGCTCGCTCGCGTGCTCGGAGCCCGCGTCCAACCTCGGTGGGGTCCGCGTCCTGCTCGTCGAGGACGACGCGGACGCCAGGGAGCTCCTTCAGGAGGTGCTGTCGCAGCACCACGCCGAGGTGACGGCCGTGGCCTCGGCCCACGAGGCGCTCGCGGCGTTCTGCGCGGATCTCCCGCACGTGCTCGTGAGCGATATCGCCATGCCGGGCGAGGACGGCTATGAGCTCATCCGCGCCATCCGCCAGCGCCCGCCGCAGGCCGGCGGCGATCTGCCCGCGCTGGCCCTGACGGCCTATGCTCGCAAGGAGGACCAGAAGCGCGCGCTCGACGCCGGCTTCCACATGCACGCAACGAAGCCGATCGAGCCCGCCGCCCTCGTGGCCGCCGTGGCCAGCCTCGCGGCCCGGGCCCGCGCAGGCGACCTCCCCTGCGCCCGGGAGCGAGGGTCGAGCGAGGAGATCAACCTGTGATGATCGCGCGGAGGCGAGGGGCCGCGGGCGCTCCATAGCGGCGCGCCTCCGCGTTCTCTACCGCTCTCAAATCCAACCTGAGCTCGCCCGCTACCTTGCCCGGCCCGCCAGCGAACTCGGGTCTCTCCCCAGCGTGCCCGCGCTCATGAGCAGGGACGAGGACCATGGTCGATGGGCATTGGGCCTGGGACTTGCACTTCATGACGCGAACGTGTCCTCATGACCAGACAGGGAGCCGACCCATCGGCGGCCAGACGAGGCGCGTCCGCGCTGCAGTCGGGCTCTGTTCGCGTGTTGCGCGGCGCCGGCGCCGCTCCTCCAGGTCGCTCACGCGAGCAGGCTTTGGCTCATGGGGCCCTCACCTCTGGAGGTCCATCCGTTATGGCGGATGATCGGTCAGGCACAGTCGTTCTTCACGCGTCATGTTCGCCCGCGCCGATGTAGGCGAATGTGCTTGACTGGTGGGTGCTCACGGGAATGCGCCCACATGCAACGATGATGCAGTGAGACAAAAAGCTTGCGTAATCCAGTATGGTGGCCTATTGTCCACCATAACGGAATCACCACGGAGTTGACACCGGCCCATCGAACGCAGCGTGCTCATAGCGCTTTTGGAAACGCACCTTTTGCGCGAAATTGCGTGGATTGAGTCGCTTGGCGGTGTGGAGCGGTGATCGGCGCGGGGTTCTGCCCAGTCATTCTTTGGGGGGGACAACCCAACGGAGAGAACGAACCATGAACGCTTCGAAGAGCATCTTTGCAAGCGCGCTGCTGCTAGGCGCGACCATGATGATGATCGGCGCCGGATGCGGCGATGACGGGGAGACCGCCACCACCTCCACCTCCACCTCGACGAGCTCGGCGACGGGCACGGGCGGCGAGGGCGGCGGCACCGGCGGCGCCGGCGGCGAAGGCGGCGCGGGCGAGGGCGGCGGCACCGGCGGCGAGGGCGGCGCGGGCGAGGGCGGCGGCACCGGCGGCGCCGGCGGCGAAGGCGGCGCGGGCGAGGGCGGCGGCACCGGCGGCGCCGGCGGCGCCGGCGAAGGCGGCGCGGGCGGCGCCTGAGTCGAGCGTGTCGATAGCGGCCATCCCTCGCCGAGCCCGCGGTACGGCGGGCGGGGGATAGGCTGTTGGAGCGCCACGCATTACCTCCCGTCGCCATGCGCCTTCGCGGCTGCATGGCTCGGTCTGGCTTTGTTCGGCGCTCTATCGCGATGTGCAGATTCGTGGAATGCTAGCTCGACCGCCAGGCCAGCGCGTGAGGCGTGCGAACGTGCGCTGAAGCGAGCCGAACGACGCGGATGAGCCCGTAGCGCACGAAGATGCGCCCCGCTGCAGGCTCGGGAATCACGGGTGGGCCGGGAGACGGCAGGTGCTTTGGGTCTTCCCTCCGTCCCGTGGTGTCCCGAGCATTTTGATTTCAGAACATGTGCCTGTCAGCGCCGGCCTCGAGGGGCTGTCTGCGCTGCCGTCGCGCGCTCTACCGCGCTGCCACGTGCCTTTCACGCTGCGGCGTACCTTGTTCGCACGACTGCGTTCCCCTCCGCGCTTGCACGCATCTCGGACGGAGCCATGGTGCAGGCGCGTCCACGCTATGCATGTTTTGCGGCCCCTCTGGTGCCGGCGTCATGGATTTTCCAGAGGGGATGTCCCCTCCGCGATGTGAGCTTTGCCCGCGGCGCCCCGGGAAGCCGCGCTGAAGTCCTTCGTTTCCTGTCGGGCGGGACGGACCGGACGACAGCGTGCTAGCGGGGCTAGCGCGCCTCGTTGCAGCGCCGAAGCTCGCTCGTGGGGCTAGCGTCGCGGTTGCACGCGCGAAGCTCCTCGGTGAGGCGGGCGACCTCGTCGACGAGGGCCTCGTTGCAGCGACGGAGCTCGCGCGAGGTGCTCTGCGCGTCACGGTGGCGCAACGCGTTGTGCACGGCCACCGCCGCCTGCGATGCGAGGAGGCCGCAGAGCTCGACCTGGCCGGCGCGGAACGCGCCAGCGGTCGCGCCGTTCTCTGCATAGAGCACGCCCGTGAGGCGGCCCTGATGCGTCATGGCGAGGCACAGGATCGAGCGAAGGCCGCCCTCGAGCAGGTAAGGGTCGTCCGCAAACCGCTCGTCCATGGCCGCGCTGGTGAGGGCGATCGGCTGCTGTGTCTGGGCGACATGCTGGACGACGCTCGCAGCGAGATCGGCGGTGGACTCGAGCGGCGTCGCGGGTCCGACGCGGACCCCTCCGCGGTCGCCGTCGAGCTCGGCCTCGATGGTCAGCGCGCCGTCGCGCGCGAGGAGCAGCACGGCGCGCTGCGCCCCCGCGCTCTCGCTCAGGGCCCGGAGGAGCCGCTCGAAGAGGCGCTCCAGGACGAGCTCCCCGCAGAGCGCGCGCGAGACGCGGAGGAGGGCGAACGCGTCGAGCGACGTGGGGCGCTCCGTGCTCGCCGGGAGCGCGGACTCCGGCGGACGGCTCTGCTGCCCGACGAGCGCGGCGCGCGCCACGAGGTGCGGGTACTTTCGCGACAGCTGTCGCGCTTTGGCCTGCGCGCCCCACCGCAGATAGCCCTCGTGGGCGTCGGCCATGTAGACGTGGGCGATCCTCTCCCTGCCGCTCGCCAGGTGGAACTTCGCGCAGAGCTCGCTGGCGAGCGCCTCGTCCCGGACGAAACCGTTCACCTTCGCCGACTCGATCGCCTGATCGTAGAGCTTCATCGCCGCGAGCTCCTCGCCGGCGGCGCGCGCGGACTCCGCGCGGAGGAGGAGGTGCTTGTGACGGTAGTTGTCCGGGCACCGCTCGGCCCACTCCGAGAACCGATCGCGGTAGCGCGCCACCGAGACGGTGGTCAGCTGCCGGCCGCGCGCCAGCGTGGGCGAGAGCAGCGTCAGGCAGGTGTAGAAGAACACCTCGGTCGCGAGGTGATCATCGACGCCGCCCTGCATCCTCGCCTCGGCCAGCGAGCCCATCCGTAGCGCCCCCTCGTGGTCCTCGTTGAGGAAGCAGATCTGCTGCCGCAGCGCGTAGTGGACGCGCGCGGCGGCGCCGTACGCCGGTGCCGAGAGCTTCGCCTCATCCCCTGCGTCGTCGAGATCGCCGTGGCTGGGCGGGCGGGACGCGCCGGCGCGCGTCGCGTCCATCAGGTCGTCGAGCGCGCGGCGCACCCCGGTCAGCGCGAGGGCGGCGAGCTCCTCCCTCGCGCGCCGCACGAGCGAGAGGAACCCGTCGACCTCGGCCCGCACCGCCTCGCACTCGTCGCCGAGCCCGAATCGAACGAGCGCGGTGTGGACGCACGCCTGGGACAGGTAGGTGAGGTCGCCCGTCCTGTGGCCCGCCTCGAGCGCGGCCTGGAAGAGATCGAGGCTGGAAAGGAGGTGATCGGTGAAGACGCTGACGTGGGCCCCGAGCACGACGCGCAGCCGGCAGGAGAGCTCGGGCTGTCCGGACCGCTCGTTCATCTCGAGCGCGAGCTGGCCGAGCTCGTAGGCCTCGTCGTAGCGGCGGAGCACCCGCGCGGCGACCCAGGCGTAGGCCATGTAGCCGTACGGGAAGACTCCGCCATGACCGCGCTCCAGCGACAGGTTGACCTGCCTGGCCGCGATGAACGTGCAGAGCGGCGGGTTCACCGTTGCGGCGGGGAGCATGAGGGCCATGAGGAGCCGGAGCGCCGCGCGGGTCCGGGCGTCCGACGCCTCGGGCTCGTCGAGCAGATCCTTGAGCCGGCGCGTGCCGAGCGCGGCGCGCGCGGCCGCGAGCTCGGCGTCTGCCGCCGCCTTCCGCCCCGGCCCGTCCTCGGGGAGGGGGACGCCGAGCATCGCGAGGGCCGTCTTTCCGAGCGCCACCGCCTCGTCGAGCCGGCCCTGGGTTGTATACACGGCGATGCGCAGCTCGTGCGCCCTGGCCCGCTCGAGATCCGAGCGCGCCTCCGCCGCGAGCACGTCGAGCAGCGCCTCCGCGCGATCGAGCCGGCCGCCGAGGTGCGCGCACTCGGCCGCCTCCGCGTGCAGCGAGAAGGCGATCTCGT
The DNA here is from genome assembly GCF_052075895.1 of Sorangium sp. KYC3313. Lineage (NCBI taxonomy): Bacteria > Pseudomonadati > Myxococcota > Polyangiales > Polyangiaceae > Sorangium > Sorangium sp. KYC3313. Next base: position 11,051,094 of record NZ_CP197255.1, on the reverse strand, counting down.
GGTCTCGCTTGAAGCTCCCGTCCGGCAGCGCCGCGATCCCGGCCTCGAAGAGATCGGCGGCCGCCGGGGTCGCGCCCCGCTCCCTCGCCTTGCGGCCCGCGGCGAGGTTCATCGCGGCGAGCGCCGCCCGCTCGCGCGGCTCGACGATCAGGGGCGCGCCGAGGTTCAGGTGGTGCGCGGCCTCGAAGAGCGCCTCGTCCGAGCGCTCGCGCTGCGATCGCGCCTCGGCCATGCGCCCGAGGCGCAGGTGGACCGCGCGCCGCTCCGCGTCAGGGAGGGCGGCGTAGGCGTCGATCTCGATCTTCAGCACCTGCGCACGCGCAGTGCGCTCGTCAGCGGGCTTGCAGAGCAACTTCATCGCCATCTCCGAGGCGATCGCGGGGGGGCGCCGGCGGCGAGGCGGGGCTGGCGCGGGGGGGCCGCGCAGTCGCGCCTTCGCTCGCAGGGAGCTCCGTCGTGATCGTAGATGGGTAGGGGATCATGGAGCAGCCGGCGCCCGCGGTCGCGGGCTCCTCCAGCGGGAATACGTCCGCCGGAGTCGTGTGACAGCATCCTACCTTAAGTGGGCGTGGGTGCGCTACGGTGGTAGGCGCCCGTCTTCTCGGCCTGCCCGCGCGGCCGGCCACCCGCGGAGCCGGGGGAGGGCGGCCCCGGGGTCCGCGCGAGCGCCCCGCGGCTCGCGGCTCCCGGCGCCCGCCCGGCGTCAGGGCCTTGCGTGCGAGCTGCCCGCCCCATCGTCTGCGCCTCGCCGGGCCAGGCGGCGTCCAAGATGCCAGTCGCCCGCGCCTCGACCGCAGCGGCGAGCGACTCGGCCAGATCTCGACCATCGATGATCTGGATCCGGAACAGGCGGTGTCCGGGCGAGAGATGCCCTATCCATCTCTGTCGGCGCGCGCCTGCCAGCGCGTGAGTCGATCGATCGCGCGACCGGGGTCGAATGGCCGGTTCGCCCGGGAGCGATGGTGTGAGGAGGACATGAAGCGGCGCTGAACGAACGCGTCCTCCTGCCCGGATGAGCCCGCATCCAGCGAGAAAAGTTTGGATTTTTCAACTTCGCGAGAAGCTTGAAAGGCGCGGGCCATGGTCCGCATCCTGCAATGTTTCCAGTGTGCCCGCGTCGAGGCGGGAGAGGAGATGCAGTATGTGGTCTGTCTTGAGAGCACGGAGCGCCCTCTGCGGCGTCATCTGCTGTGGCGCCGGGTGTATGTCCTCGGAGGCTGCGGACGTTGTGGCGGAGGGCGAACCGGGAGGCGACAGCGGCGGTGCGGCGCGGGCGAACGCCGAGCACGCCTCGCCTCCCGGGATGTGCGAGATGGGGGCAGTCGGTTCCGGGGGCGTGTGTCTGGGTGCCGCGGTCGCACCCGGCGGGCGATTGGCCGGCGCGGCTGGGCTCGGCGACGGCGAGCGGGCCGAGCGGGCATGTCGGCAGAGATCGTTCAGCCGGCAGTATCCTGGCAAGAGCGCGACCCTGCGCGGCTTCACGATCGACGGCGCCGGCCGCGCGCTGCTCGCCGGCTCCTTCGAAGGGGAGCTGACCTTCGGCGGCACCCGGCTGCGGAGCGCGGGCGCGACGGACGCCTTCGTGGCCGAGCTCGACGCGTGCGGCGCGCCGCTCTGGAGCAAGCAGTTCGGCGACGGCACGGCGCAGAGCGCCATCGACGTGGCCGCGAGCGGCGGGGGTCAGTCGCTCGTGCTCGGCGATTTCTCCGGCACGGTCCGCTTCGGCGCGCACCGGCTCACCGCGGCGTCGCCGTCGGGCGCGGACCTGTTCCTCGCGAAGCTCGGCCCGCGTGGCGCGGCGAGCTGGGCGGCGCAGATCTCCGCGGAGGAGGACGCGATCCTGAGCGGTACGGCGCTCGCCGCCGATGGCCGCGGCGGCGCGCTCGTGCTCGGCAGGCTGGAGGGGGCCGCGAAGGTCGCCGGCGCGCGGATCGAGCGGCGGGCCATCGGCGCCTTCGTCGTCCGGCTCGACGCCTCCGGTCGCTTCGCGTGGGTCAGCCTGCCGCCGAGCGGCTCCGACAGCGAAGAGATCGGCATCGAGGTCGACCGCGACGGGAACATGATCCTCGCGAGCCAGGACGGGCGGGGCACGGCGACGTTCGTGACCAAGCTGGACCGGGACGGAGAGCTCGTGTGGCACAAGCGGTTCCGTGGCTCGCCGGACCAGCTCGAGGAGGCGTACGACCTCGCCGTGGATCCGGAAGGCGCCGCGCTGCTCTCCGGCAGCGGCGTCTTCGGCGAGCCCGATCTGCCGGGCGGCCCGCGGCCGTTCGTCGCCAAGATCGGCCCGGATGGCCGTGTGATCTGGGTGAAGCGCTTCGACGCGCGGAGCCCCCGCCGCGTCACGGCGAGCGGCGAGCGCGTGGTGCTGGCCGGCGATGCGCTGTGCGAGCCGGCGGATGAGCCGGCGTCGTGCAGCGCGTGGGCGGCCGGGCTCAGCTCCAGCGGAGAGGAGCAGTGGACCCGGCGCATCGGCGTGGACGTCCACGTCTCCGGGCTGGAGATGGACCCGTGGGAGAGCCCGATGCTGGCCGGGTCCTTCCAGGGCACGATGGCGCTCGGGGGCGAACGCCTCTCCAGCGACCAGGGCGCGCTCTTCCTGACCCGCTTGCCGGACCCGGGCTGACCGCGCGCGGGCGCTCGGGTTCTCCCGGAGAGAGCGCCTGGAAAGCGCCCGGCGTCGGCAGACGGCGCGGCGCGGGCCCGGCTCACACGCCGAGCGCGCGGCGGACGGCGGCGACGATCTCCTCGGGGGGGGCGCCGACGTCGACGCGGATCGCGTCCTCGGGCGGCTCCAGCGCGGCGAGCTGCGTCGAGAGGAGGCCGGGGGGCATGAAGTGATCCTTGCGCGCCGAGAGGCGCGCGGCGATCAGCGCAGGATCGCCGGTCAGGTGCACGAGGCGCATCCGCGCGGGGTCGACGAGCAGCTGCGCGCGGTGCGCCGCCTTGAGCGCCGAGCAGGCGATCACGGCGCCGCGCCCCGCGTCGAGGAGCTGGCGGATGCGCGCGGTGAGCGCCGCGATCCACGGCGCGCGATCCCGATCGTCGAGCGGCTTGCCGGCGCGCATCTTCTCGATGTTGGCGGCGGGGTGGAGGTCGTCGGCGTCGACGAGCTCCCATCCGAGCTCGCGCGCAAGGCGCGCCCCGACCGTCGTCTTCCCGGCGCCGCTCACGCCCATCACGAGCACGATCACGGGCGCCGCGCCTCTCCGAGGGCTGTCTCTCGCGCTCTTCGCATGGTGGGAGCCATCCTATCATGGGCGGTTCGGCACGCCCCCTGCTGCGCCGGGCGCATGCGTAGGCCTCCGATCCCTGTGGTCCTGTTGCCATTTTCCCTCCTCTGCGCCGGTTGCTCCTCTGACGGCGCCGGGCCGGAGCCGCGGCCCTCGCCGTCCGGGTGCGCCGATCCGGGCACCGCGGGCTGCGTCGTCGCCTCGGACAGGCAGCGGGCCCGCGCGCCTCGGGTGCCGGAGGCCGACGCCAGGGAGCTCGCCCTCGGCAACACGGCGTTCGCGCTCGAGCTCTACCGCCGCATCGGCGCTGCGCCGGGCAACCTCTTCTGTTCGCCGTACAGCGTGTCGAGCGCGCTGGCGATGACGTACGCCGGCGCGCGCGGGGAAACGGCGGAGCAGATGGCGCGCGCGCTGCGCTTCACGCTGCCAGAAACGCGGCTCCACCCGGCGTTCAACGCGCTCGATCTGGCGCTCGCGCGCCGCGGCGAGGGCGCCGAGGGGCAGGACGGCAAGGGGTTCCGGCTCCACGTGGCCAACGCGATCTGGGGGCAGGTCGGCTCCGCGTTCGTGCCGTCGTTCCTCGACGTGCTGGCGGAGAGCTACGGGGCCGGGCTGCACGTCGTCGACTTCGTGAAGGCGCCCGACGAGGCGCGGGAGATCATCAATGGCTGGGTAGCCGAGCGCACCGAGGACCGCATCAAGGACATCGTGCCTGAAGGCGCCCTCGGGCCCTCGACCCGGCTCGTGCTGACGAACGCCATCTACTTCAACGCTGCCTGGCAGTTTCCGTTCGAGGAGGAGGAGACGACTCCGGGGAGCTTCACGCTGGCGGACGGCTCCACGGTGTCCGTTCCGATGATGACCAACCACGCGCAGGTCCGTTATGGCGAGGGCGACGGCTACGAGGCGCTGGAGCTGCCCTACGACGGCGGCGAGCTGTCGATGGTGCTCGTGCTCCCGTCGGAGCTCGGCGGCTTCGAGGCGGGGCTCGATCCGGAGCGGCTGGAGGGCGTCCTCGCCTCCCTCGGGGCACGGAGCGTCACGATGGCGCTGCCGCGGTTCAAGATCGCCTCGACCCTGGATCTCGCCCCGCCGCTCGAGGATCTGGGGATGCCCGCCGCCTTCTCCGATCGCGCGGATTTCTCGGGGATCGACGGCCAGGGCGGCCTGTTCATCACCGATGTGCTCCACGAAGCGTTCGTCTCCGTCAACGAGGCGGGCACCGAGGCGGCGGCGGCGACGGCGGTGGTGATCGGCGAGACGTCGGCGCCCGAGCCCGCCACCATCCGCTTCGACCGCCCGTTCCTCTTCGTCATCCGGGATCGCGCGACGAGCGCGATCCTGTTCGTCGGCCGCGTGACCGACCCGTCCAGGTAGGAGCGCCGGGTCCGGGCGAGCGAGGCATCCCGCGACAGGCGTTGCATCCTGTCCCATGGCGCCGCGTGCCCGCCTCTACTGCGGAGGGCGCGCGCCCTCCTCAGTAGAGGCGGGGGACGAGCCGCGCGGACGTCCGGCGCGCGTAGTCGTCGTATTCCGGAAAGGTCTCGCGCAGCACGCGCTCCTCGTATCCCATGCGGATGACCTGCAGGATCATCTCGACCGTGTAGAGCAGGACCGCGGCGATGGACGGATAGATCAAGATGATCCCCGTCCCCTGGATCAGGCTGGCGAGATAGACCGGGTGGCGCACGAGCCGGTAGGGGCCATTGGTGATGAGGCGTCGCGCCTCGGGCATGACGCTGAACGACTTGCCCAGCCACCCGATGCTGACCATGGCGAGCGCCATGCCAGCGATGATGAACAGCGTGCCCACCACCTGACGGCCGGGCATCGGCGGGGCCTTGGGCAGCCATGCGATGCTCGCCGGCAGCAGGCCGGCGGCGAGCGCGGTGATGCGAGGTACGATGCCGCTCAGCTTGCGTACAGGGCGGAGACGAACGAGCGTGAACGCCGCGACGAGCAGCAGGTAGGCCCCGGTGGCCACGAGCGAGGCCACCGTCGTCCCGTACGTGAGCCCCTTGGGCCCGCTCCAGAGAAACAGGTGAGCATAGAGGTCGCGCCCGACGAACAGGGCGTTATAGAGCATGAGGACGGCGAGCGGCAGCCGCATCGCGAGGTCGTAGAGCACCGCGCCATTCATTGTATTCCCCCTTACTTCGCATCGTGAGAGGGGGCGCGTGCGAGGTCAAGCCAGCGGGGCTTTTGCCGCGTCGGATCCATCATCCATCCACCGCGGGCGCAGCGCGCTTCGACGACGGCGGGGCCGCTGTACGATCGAGGTCTGTCGGAGACAGCGCCTGCGGGGAGAAGGAGAGTTCAGCCGTATCGGCGCTTGAGGAGGAACACGGTGGTGCATAGGAAAGGCGTATCCGGAGAGACAGGGAGATAGGGATGTCTCGTCGACGCTTCCACGCGTCCACGTGCGCCGTCGACCCTCGGAGGGCCGCTGCGCTCATCGGGTCCGCCCGCCTGGGCGCTCACACCGCCTCGACCATCCTCTCCACCGCATCGCCGATCTCCCGCTCGTCCAGCGCCGCGAACCCGAGCCGCAGAAAGGGGCGCTTCTTGCCGTCGAACGCGAACCGCCGCCCCGCGGAGAACGCCACCTTCCGCGCGAGCGCGCGCTCGGCCCAGGCGTCCGCGTCGATCGCGGCGTCCACCTTGGCCCACAGGGCCATACCGCCGGCTGGCACGGCGAAGTCGAGCGCGTCGGGGAGCCGCGCGCGCAGCGACGCGACGAGCAGATCGCGCCGCGCCCGGTAGGCGCGGCGCGCGCGCTGCGCGTGGCGCTGCACCTCGCCGTCCTCGAGGAGCTCGGCGACGGCGCGCTCCACGGCGTGGTCGCCCTGCCGGTCGACGAAGGTGCGGTGGAGCGAGAGGCGCTCGATCAGCGGTCCGGGGGCGACCACGAAGCCGATCCGGAGCCCGGGGGCGAGGATCTTGGACAGGGTGCCGATGTAGACGACGACGCCGGCCGTGTCCGCGCTGGCGAGCGGCAGCACCGGGCGGCCGTCGTAGTGGAACTCGTGGTCGTAGTCGTCCTCGAGGATCGCGATCCGGCGGGCCCGGCAGAGCTCGAGGAGCGCGATGCGCCTGCCGGGCGCGAGCACCGCGGTGGTGGGGTACTGGTGGTGCGGGGTGACGTAGACGGCGCGCAGGCGCTCCCGCTCGGCGAGCTCCGAGAGCGCGTCGACGGAGAGGCCCGCGGCGTCGACCGGCAGCGGGAGGAGCCGCGCGCCGGCGAGGCGGAGCGCCTCCCACGCGGGGCGGTAACCGTAGGACTCGACGGCGACCGCGTCGCCCGGCGCGATCAGGGCGCGGGCGACGAGGTCGAGCGCCATCTGGCTGCCGCGCGTGACGAGGACCGACTCCGGCCCGGCGGCGAGGCCGCGCACCGCCGAGAGCATCGCGGCGAGGGCGGCGCGGAGGCGCCCGTCGCCGCGCGGATCGGCGTAGTCGAGCAGCTGCTTCGATCCGGCGTGCAGCGCGCGGCGGTAGGCGCGCGCGAGCGCCGCGGTCGGGACGAGGCGCATGTCGGGGAGGCCGCCGCTCATGCGCAGCGTGCCGGGCGGGATGATGGGCACGTGCCGGAGCGAGGTCGCGCCGAGGTCGAAGCCGAGCCGCGCCGGCACCTCCGCCCGCGCGGCCGCGCGCCGGGCGAAGCCGCGGGGCGCCGGCGCCGGCAGCTCCGCCGAGACGAAGGTCCCGCGCGCGGCGCTGGCCTCGATCCAGCCCTCGGCGGCGAGCTCGCGGTACGCGGCGAGGACGGTGTTGCGATGGACCGACAGGGACCGCGCGAGCGCGCGGCTGCCCGGCAGCTCGGCGCCGGCGCGGAGCCGGCCGCGGCGGATGTCGTCGGCGAGGGCGCGCGCGATCTGAAGGAAGATCGGCTGCGGGGCGGCGGGATCGACCGCGAGGGCGAGCTCCCAGGGCATGCCAGCTGGTCTAGCAGAAATCGGCGAACCGGATCTTTTGAGCGTACCAGGTGCGCGCCAACCTCGGTCCATGCGCAGGGAGATTTTTCGCATGGAGAGGGCGGAGGCCGAGGCGCTCCTCGGGCTCGCGGAGGTGGTCCACCTGGCGTCGACGACGGCGGAGGGCGAGCCGGTGCTGAGGACGGTGCACGGCGTCGTGGTCCGGGGCGCGATCGCGTTCCACGGCGCGCCCGTGGGCGAGAAGACCGAGGCCGTCGGCCGTCCCGCGGTGGTGTCGTGCGAGCAGATCGTGGCGTCGATCCCGAGCTACTTCACCGATCCGGAGCGGGCGTGTCCGGCGACGACGCTCTACCGGAGCGCGCAGGCGCACGGGGTGATCGAGCGCGTGGACGATCCGGATCACAAGGCCGAGGTGCTGGAGGCGCTGATGCGGAAGTACCAGCCCGAGGGCGGGTACACGCCGCTCGACGCGTCGAGCCCGCTCTACCGCAAGGCGATCGCGGGGATCCTCGTGCTCGCGGTCCCGCTGTCGCGGCTCGACGGCAAGGCGAAGCTCGCGCAGAACCGGACGCCCGAGGAGCGGGCGCGGCTCCTCACGAAGCTCTGGGAGCGGGGGGCGCCGGGCGATCCCGCGGCGATCGAGCTGCTCCGCGGCGCTTGCCCGGACACGCCGGTGCCCGAGTTCCTCCGCGCGCCGGAGGGCTGCGTGCTCGCGTGCGCGCTGGGCCCGCGCGACGTGGCTGCGGCGGTCGATCTGCTGGAGGGTGGCTACTGGAACCAGGGCGTGTCGCGCGAGGCGATCGCGCGGGCGCTGCTCGGCTCGTCGGCGTGGGTGGGCGCGCGCGACGCGGCGGGCCGGCTCGTGGCGACGGCGCGGGCGATCAGCGACGGGAGCAGGCGCGCGTGGATGTACGACGTGACGGTCGCGCCCTCGCTGCGGGGCCGCGGCGTCGGCGAGGCGGTGGTGCGGCTGCTGCTCGGGCACCCGGCGGTCCGCGGCGCCAGCCACGTCCACCTGGGCACCCAGGACGCGCACACGTTCTACGCGCGGTTCGGTTTCCGTGACCGCGCGGCGCTGCCGCCGCGGCCGTTCACGTCGACGGAGATGCAGCTCGTCCGTGCGTGAATCGGCGCTCGAGCGGCCGACGGGGCCGCGCGGCTAACAGGCCGGGATTTCGGCTGATTTCGAGCTCATTGTGGAGGATTGGCCGGATGATCCGTCCGATGAGTATTCTTACAATCTCGCCGCGCCCTGCCAGGTGGAGGCAGCCAGCGCAGCATCGCGCGACCTCGCGTGTACGTATGCAGACGGCACGGTGCACGGCCTGACGCTCACCATTTCCAATCTGCACATCGTCGGTGCCATTCCGGCGAGCGGTCCCGTGTTCCTTCGGGCGGCGCGATATGACGAGTTCGGCGAGGTCTATCAGTGGTTCGAGGTGCGCGCCGGCTCCGATGTCACGGGCGCGCTGCTCGCGGGAGGCGCTCGCGCTTCGAGCTGGACCCCTGAAGCCTACTTCGCGCCGATCTCGATGGTGCCGGCCACCGGAGAAGGATGTCCCGTAGAAATCCGACGTGAATGCCTGAGCAGCCGCAGATCCCGGATCCAGTTCTGGGTCGACCATGTGCCCGGCGCCTCGATTCTCGACGGGCACGAAGGTGATATCGACGCGAGCGGGGCATACCGCGCGATCGTGGGCACGAGCGTGGACAACCACATGAGCGACGGTGACGCCTGCCACCCGGGCGACGATCCGAGCTACGCTGACGAGTGGCGTGTCCTGATTGGCGCAAAAGCGATGGATGGCCGCTAGAACTTCGCTTGGAGCGCGCGGCCACGCCACCGACGCGACCGCCGAGGCGTCGGTCGGCCACCGTCGCGCCCTCGCCGGCGATCCCTCGATCGGCGATCAGCGCGCGGATTCCGGGCGAAGCGCAGCAGAGCCAGCCGCGAACGTTGCGGAGAGGCAGAGGACCCAGCGCGCCACAGTGGATTCGAACCACTGGCCTTCGGCTCCGGAGGCCGACTTGGTGATGCCGCCAGACCGGATCCGACCGAGAAAATCGCGAGCCATGGCCCCGTTGGCCTGAGTCGCGAACCGCAGGGAAATCGGCGGGTTCGCCCCGATTGGCCCGAATTGGTCCAGGCGTCGGCTGACCCGGAGGCCGCGGCGGCCTCGCTCAGGTAGGACGGCAGGTCCTCGCGTCGTCGCTGGTGTGGGACGTGCTCGAGGCCGAACTCGACGAACTCGCCCCGGTAAGCCCGGTAAGCGAGGGTCGACGGTGAGGCCTGCATCCTCAACGGCCGCCGCGCCCACGCTTCCGCCGCTCGATCTCGGTGTGCCCCGCGTGCGCGCCACCGTGGCGCGTACGTGCGCCGATGCTCCCGAACCGAGGAGGCGCCGCCGGCCCGCTCGGGTCGACGCCATGGAGGTCACTCGGGAGCGCGCGGCGAACCTCGCCCTGGCGATCGCTGGCGTCGTGAGGAAGCTCCAGGCAGGGCGCGGCACGCGCGAGGAGCTTCGCCAGCAGGGCCAGCGCGACCTCCAGGAACTCGAGGCGCTGCTGGGCATGGCGGACGTCGTGCTGCCAGCCTCGGCTCCCGAGCGGGGCTCGCTAGGGCGCCGGGCCTGGGAGGGCTTCGCGCCGCCGGCGAGCGCCGTCGAGAACGCCTGCGCGCTCGCCGTCTGGGCCGCGTTGGATGTACCGATCGAGGAGGTCGTGCTGACCTGGCGCGCGACGCTCGCAGGCGTGGATCCGCCGCCTCGCGGCGACGGCGACGCAGTGGCGCATGAGGTGAGGGGTTCAGGCTACGCACAACGCCGGCTGGATGCCACTGCGCGCGCTCACCTTACAGGCCCTCGATGACGCCCTGCGCCTTCTTGCCTGTGTCGAGGCTGGCTCCGTCGTTCATCTGGAGGAAGACCCGGGCCTTCTGGTTCCCGTACCGGTGCGGACCAGCGAGCATGGCCATGGCCTTGAAGGCCTCGACGGTAGCCGAGTAGTCGTCGTCCGCGGCGAAGGTAAGCACCTGGCCCGTCTTACCAGGGACCTCGACGAGGTCGAAGTCATACTTCTGCGCGGCGCGCGCGGTCAGCGCGAGGGGTTTCGCCTCCCGGCAGTTCTTGGCGATGCCCGCGGCCTCGAGTTTCGAGCAAACCTCGGCAGCAGCTGGTTTTTGGGAGCAGCCGGCGATAGCGAGGCAGAACACGAGCAGCGACGCGGTGCGAGTGAGCATGTGGGACCCTCCACGGTCAGGCTACGGCTCGCATCCGATCGGCCGCAAGGCTCGCGACGGCTCAGCGATCGAGGGGGCGCGCGTTCAGCAGACGGCACGCACTGCTCCGCGTACGCTGGCTCGCATGGGGCACAGGGATCGCGCGGTCGGGAAGGGGTGCGCGGTCATCGCCACGCTCGTGACGGCCGCCGTGGGGTCGTGCACCGCTTCGCTGCTCTTCTTGAGCCCCGGCGCTCGTCCAAAGCCGCGCCCCGACGTACAGCCGCAGACGGCGCAGGTCATCGCCACGGCGACGGCGACGATCAGCGCGAAGCCCGGCAACGGTCGGATCGGCATCGGCCCCGCTCCAGAGGAACGGTCGCAAGAGCGCTCCGACCCGCGCTGGCAGCACTATCGGGCGATCGGCCCCGCGGCTCGTGAGAAGGCGCTGCGAAACGCCTGCCCGGGCGGACGGTGCAACCCCCAGCTGACGCGCCTGATCATCGCGGCAGCGGACACCCCGATCGAGGCGGCGTCGCTGCGGAACGTGATCATGGCGATGGAGTACACCGCGTCCGAGCCGGCGAGGGAACGACAGCGTCAGGCCGCCAGCGCCCGCGAGCGAGCAGCGCCAGCCGAGAGCGAGGTCGGTCGTGTCTGCTGCTGCGATGGCACTGTCTCTCCGAGCTGCACGACCGTCCACCGCGGCTGCTGCTCGCGGCACGGCGGCGTCTGCGCCTGCCGGTAGGAGTTCCTCCTGTCGCGCTTAGCCAGCGCCCGTCACACGCCGCCTCATAAGCTCGGCGTCTTCCACGCCAGCTACGGGCAAGAGACTTCCGTCGGCAGCGGCTCACAGCCAGCGACGCCGCGGTGGTGGGAGCAGCACCCTCGGTGTGGCCCGTGGCAGCTGCAGGTGGGGCTCATTGTCCCGTCCCGACACAGGAGGCCCCGCAGCTTCTCGAACTCGGCCCGCTCAACGCGGAGGAGAGGCGCCTCCTTCGCCTTCATCAGGGCGAGCGCCTTGCGGACGTCGGGCGCGGGTCGGTCCTTGGCTTCGATGGGATCGAGGAGCTCTCTGGCACGGCAGTAGGCGTGCTTCGCCTCACCGCCATCGCTCGTGAGGACCTCGGTTGCGAGGGCGGCGCGCTCCGCCGGCGGCCTGGCCGCCTCGATGGCCGCGAGGCGCGCCTTCTCCTGCTTCCGCTGCTCTTGTTCGTGCCGCTCGCGAAGCTCCTGGTTCGCGCGCTCCGCCCTGGCGAATATGTCGGCGTCGGGGTTCGGGCGGGGGCTGCTGCGCGACGGCTGGTCATCGAACCCTCGCGACACGAGAAACGCGAACATCGAGGACAGCAGGACTATGGTGCCCGCTTTCTGGACGAACGTGAGCCCTTCCCAGCCTTGGTTGCCGGCGGGCGTTCGGTCGTCCCCCACGCAACCAGGCTACCAGGATCCGGGGGTGACCGACTGCCGTTCTGGCGCTCGCTCCACCCCGGTGGCGCTCGCTCTCGACCTACACCCCGTACACCCACCAGACGCGCAGCACGCCGTCCCAGGGGTCGAGCGTGGTGAGGACGCGGTACCGCCCGACGCGCAGTCTCATGACACCGACATGGTCAGCGGGGACGCGGCGGACGTCGCCCTCGCCGGTCGTGGCGAAGCGCTGCACGGCCGCGTCGATGCGTTCACCGTCACGCCAGTGGATCCGCTGAAGTGAGATGATGCCCGACGGCATCCACTCGACCTCCCAGCTCATCGACGCAGGCGCGCGCGCATCAGTTCGTCGAACTCCGCCTCAGCGCCTTCGGCTTCTGCCCGCCGCCGGAGCTCAGCCGTGACCACCTCGTGCGGGATCCCCTGGCCGTCCGCCCCAGCCTCCATCGCCGCGCACTCCTCCTCCGTCAGCGGCTCGTCATCGATCGGCGCGCGCAGAACGGCCTGCCACACCGGGTCGTTCTCGGGGATGGCCCGCTGCCGAGCAGGCGCGGCGCTGTCTCGTCGGGGACTCATGCCCGAGAGGCTACTACGGGCCTCTCGTCCGATCGATGGCGCAGGATGTGGAAAATATAGACCGTTGACCGCAATGCGCGGCGTCAGCGGAGCCGATCCCGCTCTCAGCGCTCTTGCTCGGCAATGGATGCGTCGGCAGCGCGGACGCCCATGACGAAGAACTCCGCGTCCGCCGTGTCGTCGAGGTCTAGGCCGGCGCGGAGCAGCTCGCAGCCACCGCCTCGAGGTCGATTCAGCGCGCCACAGTGGATTCGAACCACTGGCCTTCGGCTCCGGAGGCCGACGCTCTATCCAGCTGAGCTAGTGGCGCACTCTCGCGGGTTTCGCGAGGGGCCCCGAACCTACCCAAGACCTGGCTCTCGCGCAACCCCATTCCTGCACCTTTGCGCGCTGCCGCCATCCCGCCCCGCCCACGCCGCGTCGCCCGTCGCTCGCCGAGGGCCCGCGCCGGCCGTGGCGCCGCCGCCCGCCCGCCCGCCCGCGAGGGCGGCGTGGCGACGGCCAAAATTTGGCCACCGGCCCGTCTGTCCGGCATTCCCGGGGCATGGATGCCCGACAGCGAAGCTCCGCGCTCCCGGCCCCCGCGCGCGGACCCCTCCCGCTCGCCCTGGCCGTCGCCGCCCTCGCCCTGCCGGCCTGCACCGGCGGGGAGAACGCCACGCCCGAGGGCATCATCAGCCTCTCCGCGGGCGCGGCCCAGCAGGCCGCCGAGAACGACCCCGCCACCCTCCCGCGCCCGGACGGGCCCCGCATCGGCGCCGTGCAGATGGTCGCGCCCATCTACGAGAAGGCGGACCGGCGCTCGGCCAAGCTCGGCTACCTCCGCGCGGGCGGGACGGCGCCCCGCGGGGAGAAGCCCGCCGCGTTCGACGACTGCCAGGGCGGCTACTACCGCGTGCTGCCCGCCGGGTACATGTGCGCGGACGGCGACGCCACGATCGACACGCAGCACCCGATCGTCCGGGCGCTCACGCGGCGGCCCGACCTGTCCAAGCCGATGCCGTACCCGTACGCCTTCGTCCGGGCCATCGCGCCGAACTACTACCGGATGCCGTCCACGAAGGAGCAGCTCAAGTACGAGATGAGCCTGGAGCGGCACCTCCGCAGCTACAAGAAGCTCAAGAAGAAGTGGGACGAGATCAAGGTCGGCGCCAACGACGTGCCGCTCGACGCGGCGGGCAACGCCGTCGCCGACCCGCCCGCGGCGCCGCCCGAGATCGGCGACAGCGAGCTCTTCGGCGGCAACGGCAGCGACGAGATCCCCTGGTTCTTCAAGGGCGGCCGGCAGCTCCCGAACATCTCGTCGTTCAAGGTCCCGGGCTACGCGATCATCACCAACCGGATCGCGCGCAAGGCAGGGCTCGCCCTCATCGACACCTTCATGGGCGACGGCGGGCGGCGCTTCGCCCTGACCACCGACGCGCGGCTCGTGCCCACCTCGAAGCTCAAGCCCGCCCGCGGCTCCACGTTCCACGGCGTCGACATGACCAAGGGGTGGGAGCTGCCGCTCGCGTTCGTGCACCGGCAGGACGCGAAGCGCTACGACATCTCCGGCGGCGAGATGGAGAAGGCGGGCGAGCTGCCCTGGCACACCGCCGTGCAGCTCACGGGGCGCTCGAAGAAGGTCGGCGGCGCCCGCCTCGTCGAGGCGAAGGACGGGACGTGGGTGCGCGACTCCGACGTCGCCATCGCGGTGAAGCCCTCGGAGCTGCCGTCGCACGCGCAGGGGACCGTGAAGTGGATCGACATCTCGATCCTGAGCCAGACGCTCATCCTCTACGAGGGCAAAAAGCCCGTCTACGCCACCGCGGCGGCCACGGGCCGCGACGGGCTCGGCGACCCCAAGAAGACCTTCTCGACCGTGCGCGGGACGTTCCGGATCCGCGACAAACACGTCACGACGACCATGGACGCGCACGAGGTCGACAACAAGTTCGAGCTCCGCGACGTGCCGTGGGTGCAGTACTTCGAGGCCGGCTACGCGATCCACGCGGCGCCGTGGCACGACGACTACGGCAAGCCGCGCAGCCACGGGTGCATCAACCTGTCGCCGATCGACGCGCGGCGGGTCTTCCTCTGGACCGATCCCCCCGTGCCCGACGGGTGGCACGGGGTCAGCGCGGGGAAGATCACGGGCGAAGGGACCATCGTCCACATCCATCCCTAGAGCGGAGCGGCGGGGGTCAGTCCTCGTCGGCCTCGGCCTTGAAGCCGCTCTCCTTGATCACCTTGTCCTGCACCATCGGCGGGCAGACCTCCAGGTGCTCGACGTTCATCGTGAACGTGCCTTTGCCCTGGGTCATGCTCTTCAGCTTCGACTCGTACTCGAGCACCTCGGCGAGCGGGACGAACGCGTTCACGATCGTCTGGCTCTCGACCGAGTCCGTGCCGATGATCCTCCCGCGGCGGCTGTTGATGTCGCCGATGATGTCGCCCATCGCGACGCTCGGCGCCGTCACCGAGAGCCGCACGATGGGCTCGAGCAGCACCGGCGCGCACTGCGCGGCGGCGGCCTTGAAGGCCTTGCTGCCCGCCATCTGGAACGCCGCGTCCGAGGAGTCGACGTCGTGGTACTTGCCGTCGAAGAGCCGGACCTTGACGTCGATCATCGGGTAGCCCGCCAGGACGCCCTTCGACATCGACTTGACGATGCCCTTCTCGACCGAGGGGATGAACTGCCGCGGCACGGCGCCGCCCACGACCGCGTCCTCGAAGACGAAGCCGCCGCCGCGCGGCAAAGGCTCCATGTCGATGTAGCAGACGCCGAACTGGCCATGTCCGCCCGTCTGCTTCTTGTGCTTGCCCTCGATGTTCGTGGCCTTCTTCGAGATCGTCTCCTTATAGGCGATGTGCGGCGGGCCGAGCCGACAGTCGACCCCGACGCGCCGGCGGATGCGCTCCACCGTGATCTCCAGGTGCAGGGCGCCGAGGCCCGAGACGACGAGCTCGCGGGTCGACGCGTCCTGGTGCACGCTGAGCCCCGGGTCCTCCTCGGTCAGCCGGTAGAGCGCGTTGCCGACCTTGTCCTCGCCGCCCTTCGCGTCGAACCGCACGCCGCGCGAGAAGAGGGCCGGCGGCAGCTCCGGCGCGGAGAGCAGGAACGCGTGCTTCTCGTCGGAGAGGGTGTGCCCGCTCAGCGTGGCCTTCAGCTTGTGCAGCGCCACGATGTCCCCGGCGCGCGCCTCGTCCATCTGCTTGTGGTCCTTGCCGACCACGCCGTGGATCTTGCCGAGCCGCTCCGAGCCGCCCGTGCTCGCGTTGAGCATCGTGGCGTCGGGCCGGAGCACGCCGGAGAGCACGCGCACGAACGAGGTACGGCCGGCGTGCGGATCGATCGAGGTCTTGAAGACGAACGCCGCGGCCGGGGCCTCCGCCGCCGACGGCCGCTCCGCGGCTTGCGGCGCGGCGCCGGGCTTGCCGCTCGGGACGACGCCGCTCCAGTCCGGGTGCTCGGTCGGCGGCGGCACGAGCTCGACGATGCCGTCGAGCAGCGCGGCGACGCCGCTCGGGCGGACCCCGGAGGCGAAGTAGACCGGGATCAGCGCCCCCCGGCGGACCGCGGCGCGGAGCCCCTGATCGAGCTCCTCCTGCGTGAGATCGCCCTCGGTCAGGTACCGCTCGGTGAGCTCGTCGTCGCTGCCGGCGACGTCGTCGACGAGCTTCCCCCGGGCCTTCTCGACGGCGCCTGCGGCGTCGGCCGGCGCGGGAGAGCCCGCGGCCGTGGCGGGCGCCTCGGGCTTGTCGAGCCAGGCCTTCTTCGTCCGGATGGCGACGACCCCCCGGTGCTGGAGCCCCTCGCCGACGCGCTCCTCCATCACCGCGAGCGGCGCCTTGAGGCGCGCGCGGACCTCGGCGAGCACCTCGTCGGGTCGGGCGTTCTCGGCGTCGACCTTCGTGACGACGATCATGCACGGTAGCTTTGCGTCCCTCACCCAGCCGAAGACGCGCTCGGTGATCGGCTGCACGCCGTCCTTGCCGCTCACGACGAGGATGGCCGCGTCGACCGCCGCGAGGGCGAGCCGCGTCTCGGCGAGGAAGCTGCCCTCGCCCGGCGTGTCGACGAGGTTGACCTTCTTCCCCGCCCAGGAGAGGTGCGCGACGCTCGCCTCGAACGAGCAAACGTGCTCTTTTTCCTCGGCGGTCTCGTCGAGGACACTCGACTTGTCGTCCACCTTGCCGAGCTTGGCCGTCGCCTTGGCGACGTACAGCATGCCCTCGGCAAGCGATGTCTTCCCAGCCCCCTTGTGTCCGATGATTGCAACGTTCCTGATGTCCCCTGCCTCAGTCGTTGTCATCCCTCGTTCGTACCAATCCCCGTCGAGATCGAGAAGGCCGGCACGCGATTTTTGCGGCGCTTTCCTCGCGGCAGGAGGTCGGCGAAGCCGGGCAGCGAGTCGCTCACCCGAGCTCTGCCGCGACGCGCTGCGGCGTGCTCTGGCGATTTGCGCTTGTCCGGCGCTGCCTGAGTGGAGCGCTCGCCCGGGAGCTCGGCGCACGAAATGAGCACGCTCCGCCTCGCGCTCCAGATGGTCCTCGGGTTCGCGCTACCGTTCGCGCTGCAGCGCTGGGACCGACGGCGGCTCACGCCCGAGCAGCGCGCCGCTTGCTGGAACGGAGCCACCTGGGGCGCGGCCCTCTATGCGTTCGGCCCGCTGTCCATGCTCGGGTGGTGCTGGGTCACGCGCGGCGTCCAGCACGGGCGGCCGGGGGCGCGTGGAACACGCGGAACAGCGCCCTTCCGCGCGGTGAAGGCGCTCGGGCTCGGCGCGGCGTCCGCCGCAGCGCTCGTCCTGATCCTGAGCGGCGTCGATTCTCTGGTCGCGCTCGCATTGGGGCTCCCGCCGTGAGTCGCGCGGGTGGCACGCGGAACGCATGGAAGCGGTGTCGATGGCTCGATGGCGCATGAAAGTAGCCGCGGATGCCGCTGATGGAGATGGCTGCAGGCCGGCCGGCCGGCCAGCTGGCCGGCCAGCCAGCTGCGCCAAAATGCGTGAAGAACGGACATTTTCGTGCCCGAGTGTCCCTGGACGACACGTCATGGACGCGATAGCAGCACTCTGAATCTGTTATTCAGGGGACAGGCTTTGACTCTGTCCGCGGAGCTCGCGGACTCACACCGAGGCAGTGCGTTGACGTCGCTGAAGCCCAGAGGAGAGGATCGCGCGGCCGCACGGGAGCGGACCGACGCGTGGACCGACGCTGAACGTGCGCCGCGGGCGGCCGAGGGCGGCCCGAGGTGGCAAGAGATCGTCGCCGGCAGGTACGCGGTGGAGACCCGGATCGGCGCCGGCGGCGTGGGCGTCGTCCAGCTCGCCACCGATCGCCTGTCGGGCCAGCGCGTCGCGCTCAAGCGCGTCGATCCGAGGCTCGTCGAGAACAGGCACGCCGTCGATCGGCTGCTCCGGGGCGCCCGCGCCGCGCGCGCGCTCAAGGGCAGGTACGTCGCGCGGATCCTCGACGTCGGGGTCGAAGGTGGCGCGCCGTTCGTGGTCAGCGAGTACCTGGAGGGCTCCGACGTCACGAGCTACCTGCGGCGCCGCGGGCCGATCCGGGTCAGGGAGGCGGTGAAGTACCTCCTGCAGATCTGCGAGGCGGTCGCCGAGGCGCACGGCATCGGGATCCTCCACCGGGATATCAAGCCCGAGAACCTCTTTCTCAGCTTCGGCGACGGCGCCCCGAGCGTGAAGGTCCTCGACTTCGGGGTGTCGGCCGTCGCCTGCGGCGTCGAGAGCGAGGGGCCGAACGCCGCCTCGGGCGCCATGCGGACGTCGCTGCTCTTCATGGCGCCGGAGCAGATGCGGTCGGCGGGCGGCATCGACGAGCGCGCCGACATCTGGTCGATCGGCGCGGTCGCCTACGCCCTGCTCTGCGGGGCGAGCCCGTTCGATGCGCCGACCGAGCTCGAGATCTGCACCAAGGTCCTGACCGAGCCGCCCGCGCCCTTTCCGGCGGGCGTCGAGCCCCCGGAGCTGCGGGCCCTCCTGCTGCGCTGCCTCGCCAAGGACCCGGGGGCGCGTCCCCCGGACGTCGCGAAGCTCGCGTTCGCGCTCGCGCGCTTCGGGGGCGAGGGCGCGGAGGACGCGGCCGAGCGCGTGTGGGAGGCGCTCCGGGCGGACGAGACCGTCCGCATGGCGACGCCTGCTCCGGTCGCCGCGGACGAGTGGGAGGCCGACACGCTGGCGGACCTGCCGAGGATGTCGCCCGACGATCTCATGAGCGACCTCGAGACGACGGCCAAGTGGGAATCTCCCGCAGGCCGTCTGTCCGACGTCACGCTGGTGTCGCACGCGGGGGCGGGGTGGGACGGCGGCGATCAGCTCCGGGCGAGCCGGACTCCGCCCCCGCCGGTCCTGACGGTGAGCCCGCCGGAGCGCCGCTCCGATCCCCAGGCGGGCGGGCCAGGGAAGCCGCCGACCGCCGAGGACACGCCCGTTCCGCTCGGCCGCAAGGTCGTGCACCGCGTCAGCGACGGCGCGGCGCCTCGCGTCACGCCGGCGCTCGCGGCGCGCACCCTGGCCGAGGCCGATGCGGAGCGGCTCACGGTGGTGCGCCGGGGTCCGTCGCCGTGGCCCCGGCGGGTCGCGATCGCGTTCGCGCTGTTCGGGATGCTCGCGGGGATCGGCGGCGTGTGGCTCGTGCAGATGCGCACGCTCGACGGAGGCGGGAGCGCGCTGCCTGCGGCGAAGGGGCTGGCGAAGCGCGCGGTCCAGGAGTCGCGCTCGTCGGTGGTGGCGAGGCGATCGAGCGCGGCCGCTCCTGCCGCGCCGGAGCCTTCGCCCGAGCCCCTGGCGGCCGAGCCCTCGGCGGCCGAGCTCCAGGCGGCCGAGCTGGTTCCCGCGAGCCTCGCGGGCCCTGACAGCGAGGCGCCGCGGGTGGCGCAAGCGCGAGGGGCCCGCCTCGACGCGCGGCGCCCCGAGGTCATCTACGACGAGGTCGAGCGCGAGCGGCGGCGGCGGCGCGAGAAGCTCGAGCGCGAGCGGGCGTGGCGTGAGGCGACCACCCGCGCGCGGCAAGAGCGCGACGCGTCCCGGCGCGAGCCGCCGCGGCCCGAGGAGGGCGCGGTTGGGCCGGCGCAGCCCGCCGAAGGCGCGCGCGCGCCGCAGCAAGCCGCGGAGGGCGACGGCGCGCAGCGACCTCAGGCGAGCGACGGCGGGTGACGTCCGCGGCCCGGCGGTCCGCCTGCCTGATATAAGGCGGCCCGTGCCAGGGAGGAGTCGAGGAGGTTACGCGCTCGCCCGCGCGGTGGGCGCCGCGGTCGCCGTGTCGGCGGCGGCGGTCGGCGCGCCTGTGCGCCCTGCGATCGCCGCGCCGCAGGCCGTGCAACAGGCGCCGCGGGTCGCGCAGCAGCAGGCGCCGCAGGCCGCGCAGCAGGCGCCGCGGGTCGCGCCGGAGCACCTGCCGTACGGCGCGGCGGGGTGGGCCGTGTCGGGCTGGGGCGGCGTGCGCGGCGTGACGATCGGGCCGATCGAGAACCTGCGGCACCCGGGCCGCGGCTACGGCACCGCGGCGAGCGGGCGGGCGATGGATGAGGCGGTCGCCATGGGCGCGACGTGGGTCAGCCTGACGCCGTTCGGCCGCGTGTGGGACGGCAAGGGCACGGGCGTCGATCTCGCCTTCGAGGCGCCGTTCGAGGAGAACCGGCGCAACGTGCTCGCGGCGATCGCGCAGGCGCACGCGCGCGGGCTCAAGGTGCTGCTCGTCCCGCACCTCTGGGTCGAGAGCGGCGAGTGGCGCGCCCTGATCGACCCCGGGGACGACGCCGGCTGGGCGCGCTGGGCCGAGTCGTACCGCCGGTTCCTGCTCACGTGGGCCGCGGTCGCGCGCGAGGGCGGCGCGGAGATGCTCAGCGTGGGCGTCGAGCTGCGGAGCTGGGTGACGACGCCGCGGGCGGCGAGCTTCCTCCCGATCATCGAGGCGGTGCGCCGCGTGTACCCGGGGCTGCTCACCTACTCGGCGAACTGGGACGACGTCGAGCACACGCTGATCTTCGACGCGCTCGACCTCATCGGCATCAACGCGTTCTATCCGCTGGCGGAGCGCGAGGGCGCGTCGTTCGAGGAGCTCCTGCGCGGGGGGCGCAAGGTGGCGGCCGGGGTGGACGACGTGGCGCGCGCGTGGGGCAAGCCGGTCCTGCTGACGGAGATCGGCTACACCACGCGGCGCGATCCCGCCGTGCGTCCGTGGGAGTGGCCCGACCGCATGAAGGGCGTGGTGGTCGACCAGCGCTCGCAGGCCGAGGCCTACGCCGCGGTGATCGCGCCGTTCCTCGACGCGCGCACGTGCGCCGGCTTCTTCGTCTGGCGGCTCTACGCCGATCCGGACGACGTCTCGCAGGAGGCCGAGTGGGGCTTCTCGCCGAGGGGCAAGCTCGCGGAGCTCGTGCTGCGCGACGCGTTCACCGCCCGCTGGGCCGCCGACGGCCCCTCGCTCCTCGGCGAGGCGCTCGGCAGGCACCGCGCCCGCACCCCGGGGCTCTTCGGCTGGGAGCTCGATCCCGACGAGTGATCCGGTTGCGCTCGCCGGCCGAGCTCAGCGTAGAATCGCGCTCGCGGGGGAGGGCGAAAGGAGAGCGCAGAGACATGGCAGCTTATGGGTACAGTCACGTCCCCGACCGGGGGTTCCACGCGTTCATCGGTGATCTCGAGGAAGGGGCGTGGAAGGAGATCTCGATCGACAAGTATGACGCGCCGGATCAGGTGGCGCCGCTGCTCCTGGAGGCGCCGCGGCCGGTGGCGTGGAAGCTGCGCGCGCGGTGGAGCATCGCGCGGCTCGACGAGGTGCTGGCGGTCGCGTCGGACGACGTGCTCCGCTCGCTCGACGCGGCGTGGGATTCGGCGCAGCGGGCGTTCGATTACACGGTGGCCGCGGCCGAGGAGCACGAGGACGCGGCCGTGCGCACGGCCGCGACGCGGGTCCGGCGCGCCATGCTGAAGGGGGGCGGCACCGGGCAGACCACCCTGACCTATGGTGCCGAGGTCGATTTCGGGCGCTCGCAGCTGGAAGCGGCCAAGAACAAGCGCATGGAGGCCGATCTCAAGAAGATCGGCGCGCTGCCCCACCTCAAGCGGATCGAGGCGGCGACGGACGCGCTGGCGAAGGCGATGGGCCGCGGCGCGGTGGAGGGCCGTCCGGGCGCGCGGTCGACGCGCCTGCGCGAGGCCATGGGGGTCTGCGTGAACGCCTTCAACACCATCCACGACGAGATGGTCTGGCTGCTCGAGCACCTGCCCGCGGGGAAGAAGCGCGAGCAGGTCGAAGCGCTGCACAGGCCGTTCCTCGAGCTGCTCAAGCGGTATCCCCCGCCGGCGGCCAGCGCGGCGACCGAGCCGGAACCGGAAGAGGAGGGAGCCGAGGCCGACGCGGCCTCGAGTGACAAGCCGGCGTGAGGCGCCGCGGTTCCTCGCACCGGCGGAGAGCAGGTCGCCGGTAGGCTCGCAGGTGCTGCGAGCGGGTCGCGACCGGCTTGCAGCACCTGAGAGCGGGTCGCGACCGGGCTTGCAGCACCTGAGAGCGGGTCGCGACCGGGCTTGCAGCACCTGAGAGCGGGTCGCGACCGGGCTTGCAGCACCTGAGAGCGGGTCGCGACCGGGCTTGCAGCACCTGAAAGCGGGTCGCGAGGGCGCTTGCGGCACCTGGTGCAGCTCGTGGTACCCGATGATCCCGTAAGCTTGTCAAGTGCAAAGGGCGGGCGCCGAGCACGACAAGGCTCGGCCCGGGACCGGCGGCAGGAGATCCACGGGGCCTGGCTATAGCTTCCGTTATTGATTGCATTACTTCCGATGTTGATGCATCGTCCGGGCACAGGCGCAGGCATCTCCAAACCACCTCGGGGGTCAGGAGCGTGCGCCGAGGACCGTGTCTGTCTCACCGGGGTGGTGATCATGGGCTGCGACGAAGCCGCGACGAACGGCACCGAGCTTCAGAGCGTGTTCGACGGAGTCGATCTCCCTGACAACACGCGTCGGGTCTACAGCGCGCAATGGCAACACTTCGTGGGGTGGTGCGTCACGCGTGCCCGGCTCGCGCGCCCGGCTCGCGCGCTTCCGGCACGGCCGCGCCTCGTGGTCGCCTATCTCGCCGCGCTCGCCGAGGGCGGCCGGTCGGCTTCAACGCTGAGAGGCGCCTGCACCGCCATCGGCAAGGCGCATGAGCTGCGCGGCTTCGCGCCGCCGACGAGCCATCCGATCGTGGTGGCTTGGCGGCGCCGGCTCATCGAAGCAGGCGATCAAGAGCCCCAGAAGGCGGCCGAGCTGACAGCGGCCCAGGTCGCGCAGATGACAGCGGCCATGGGCGCTGACCTGGTCGACCTGCGCGATCGCGCCCTGGTGCTCGTCGGCTATGCGGCGAGGCTCCGGCGCTCGGAACTCGTCGGGCTGGATGTCACCGACGTCGTCTTCTGCGATGAAGGGATCGAGCTCCTGGTGCCGGCGCGGAGGATCGTCATCCCTCCAGGGCGTCACCAGCACACGTGTACCCCGGGGGCGGTGCGGTCGTGGATCGACGCTGCCGCGCTCGCGCCGAGCGGACCGCTGTTCGTCGGGATCAATCGATGGGGGCAGCTGGGCGGCCGGCTGTCCGATCGCGCCGTCGGCTTGATCGTCCAGACCAGGGCCAGCAAAGCCGGCCTGTCGATCGAGGGCATCAGCGCCGACTCGCTCCGCGCGGGCTCCCGGGACGAGCGCCGGCTCCTGTGAGGTCTCGGCGTTGGCGACGCGTCCGGTGCTCGCGCCGGATGCGTCTCCAGGTCAGCCCCTCGCGCAGTCACTTCCGTTATTGCTTGCGTTGGTTCCGATGTTGAAGCACAGTCTGGCAAGGCGACGGGCGCATTGCCGACCACCCGCGATGCCTGAGCGCAGCGATGGGTCGGCGCGTCAGTGCCTCAGTGTGTCAAGGGGCGTCTTCAGCTCACGGGGGGCTGGCGACCATGGATCGCGACGAGGCCGCGAAGACAAACACGGAGCTCCAAAGCCTGTTCGAGGGTGTCGCGCTGTCCGACAACACGCGCCGGCTCTACGCGGCACAATGGCGGAAGTTCGCCGGCTGGTGCGCCGCGCGCCCTTCGCTCGCGCTCCCTGCTCGGCCCCGGCTTCTGATCCTCTATCTCGCCATGCTCGCCGAGGAGCGCCTGTCGGCTTCAACGCTGAAGGTCGCTTGCAACGCGATCGCCAGGGCTCACGAGCTGCACGGCCACGTACCGCCCATGAGCCACCCGCTCGTGATGACGTGGCTGCGTCGCCTCACGGACACATGCTCTCACGAACCGCAGAGAACGGCCGGCCTGACGGCGGCTCAGCTGCGGCGGATCGTGGCGGCCATGGGGGATGACTTGGCCGCCTTTCGCGACCGCGCGCTCCTGCTCGTGGGCTTCGCGGCGAGGCTTCGACCCGCGGAGCTCGTCGAGCTGAACGTCGCCGACGTCGTCCGCCGCGGCGAAGGGATCGAGCTCCTGGTGCCGGCGCGGCGGATCCTCATCGCGCCGGGGCGTGATCCGATCACGTGCACGCCACTCGCGGTGTGCTCGTGGATCGACGCTGCCGCGCTGGTGCCCAGCGGGCCGCTCTTCGTCGGGATCAACCGATGGGGGCAGCGTGGTGGACGGCTGTCCGAGCGCGGGGTCACCCTGATCGTGCAGGCCAGGGCTCGCAAGGCGGGCCTGTCGATCGAGGGGATCAGCGCGGATTCGCTTCACCTCGGCTCGCGAGACGAGCGCCGACTTCTGTAGCGGGCGCGGCGTCGGTGCCGCACCCGGACCTGATAGCGAAGAGCACTACGCCGCGGCTGCCGGCTCGGGCTGCGCCGCGCCTTCTGGAGGTCAGAGCATGCACAGGGTACTCGATGCGATGGTGTCTTTGTCGCCGATAGCGCTGGGGATCATGGCGTGTTTCGCGTTCGGCCTGGCCCTTGCCGCGCGCGAGGCGCTGGGGAAGGAGCGCGGGCTCCGCGCGGCCGCGGAACGGGCGCGCGACGCGGCCCTCAAGACGCTGGCCGCGAACAAGGACTGGGAGCTCGAGGAGATCGGCCGGTTCAGGCGCCTGCTCGACTGCCACATCGACGCGATCGTCGCCGAAGCAACGGAGTTTCGAGAGCGGGCCGTCCCGTCGCCCGGGGCGGTCCTGGCGGGCTTGTGCTCCTGGCACGCCGACTGGAAACGAGATCTGGCCCGGACCACCGGTCTCCAGCCGGGTGAGGTGGACAGGCTGTTGAAGAACGCCCTGCCGGTGAGGCCAGGCCTCGCGCGGAAGCTGGAGCTGTTCACGGGCGCGCCCGCTCGCTTCTGGGAGCACCTGTGGCGGCTGCACGACGACTACCGCGCGGAGGTCGATCAGACGGTCGTGATGCTGATCGACGGCGCGCAGCGCGGGCGCAAGGAGGCGCCGCTCGAGCCGCGTCCGGTGCTCCAGCTCGTCGATGACGGCCGCGCCGTCGCGGAGCCGGCGGCGCCACGCGTTCCACCGGTCAGCCGCCCGGTCGCACCGCAGCCGCCCGCGGCTGCGCCCGCCCAGCGCGCCGCTGCGGTGGCCCGGCGCCCCGCCGTCTCCGAGCCGGCGGGCGCGAGCACGGCACGGCGTGAGCTCGGCGGGCTGCCTCCACCGCCGAAGCCGCGCGGCAAGCATCCGGGCGCCGCGCCGGCGCAGGGCGGGACGCCGGCGCTCGGGCGAGCCTCCATGCTCACGGACTTCCCGGTCCTGCGTGGAGACGCTCGCCCTGGCGACGGCGACGGACGGGCCGAGGTCGAGCGCTCGATCTTCGAGGCCACCCTGCCTGGAACGGGCAGCAAGCCTCGCGTGTAGGCCGGAGTTTCGCCATGGGGGACGATCCGATGGAGAGGACGAAGCTCGAAGCGGCGCGGGCCTTGGCGGCAGCGCGCCTGTTCGGTGGTGAGAAGGCTCGCCGCGACGTGCTGTGCTGGCTCGCGCGCCTCGGGGTCCCGGAGCGAGATCGAGGCGACGTCGCGGGCCAGGTCTGGCTGCAGGCCTGGAAGAGCTGGCGCACGTTCGACCCGAGGCGCGGCAGCGCCGCGCGCTGGTTGAACAGGATCGCGGTGCACGTCGTGGCGCACTACCACGAGCGCGCGCGGCACCGCTGGGAGGAGCTGACGGCGGAGCTGCCGGACCCCGTCGATCCTGCGCCGGACGCCGCGGACGCGATGGCGAGCCGACGCGTCGAGGTTCGTATCGTCGAGGCGCTGGGAGAGATCGACCCGAAGCTCGGCGCGGTCCTCGTCGCCCACGATCTCGAGGGGATCCCCATGGCGCGCATGGCGGAGGCGGCCAGGATGTCCCTGTCGACGCTGTACAAGCACCGCGCGAGGGCCCTCGCCGCGCTGCGCGCCGTGCTGGAGCGCGAAGGCGACCTGGAACGGAAGGGGAAGCCATGATGGGTCCTGTCCGCTGGCAGCCCCTAAGAACCGGAGTACAGTCCACGCCATGACCAGCGATGAGCGGACCGACGCGGAAGACCTGGAAGAAGAGCTCGCATGGGCGGTCGATGCCCAGGTCGTCGCCATGGGCTATATCTACCTTCTGGCTTGCGCGCTGAAGCGCGGTGACGCCGATCTGGGGGTTGATCCATCCGCGTGGGAGAACACCATGGGCGCCGTCGAGTGGGCGATGATGGAGCATGTGGACGGGCGCATTCAGGGCCCCACGACCATCACCCTGGAGGACGTCGAGCGGATGCGCCGGCTTCATACGATGGGCTCCGCAGCGCTGGCCGGAGGGGAGCGGCCGGCCGAGCTGTACCAGCTCTCGCTCCAGTGCATGGAGGGTCTGTTCGGTTCGGATTGGGAGCGAGCCGCGCAAGAAGCTGCCCGCAGCTTGCGCGATCCCGATCAATAAACTTCCCCATCATTCGTTATCAATGCGACAGAACGACCTCCACAGGACAAAGACACAAAGCTGGCCATTCGGGTAGTGATACCAACAACTGTTGACGACGCTTCTTCGCCTGCACTGCCCAAGCTCGCCGTCTCCGACGTTGCGATCTGTTGGATGAGGTCGCTTCGCTGCACACGATATCCCCTCGTCTGCGCACTTCATCATGCATCGAATGCCACGATCAGCTTTCTTGCAGCGAATGATTTTGATGCCCCCGATCGCGTCCGGCGATTCCTCCATGGCGTCGTCCACAGCTCCGCCATCCATCATCTCGGCAGCTTCTGGATCCCTCGCAGCGCCTTCCAGTTCCGACAACACCATCTCTGCAGCACGTGGCTCGCTCGTTGTGCTTTCCGTCCGAGCCGCGGGCCAAACCGGTTGAGCAAGGATGGAGCGCTCCCGTGTGTCGACGCTCCTCGGAAACCGCGTGAATTTGGACAGGCCGGCCTCTGGGTCCGCGGGCCGCCGGTGGCACGGACCGGCGAGACCTCACGGGTCCGAGCGGCGCTCCGGCACCGAGAAGCGGGGCCGGTTTCTCGGCGCTCCGGCAGCCTGGTGTGGCGCGCCGGAGCTGGGCAGGGCCTTATGGCTCGCAGCAGAGGAACTCCGGGGGGCTCCGCACGATCTCGTCGACGACGACGGAGCGGCGCTGCACGGGGGCGCAGACGCCCGCGATGGGGGGCGTGGGTTCGGCCCGCAGCGCCGAGAATCTCGGTCGGGAGGGCGACGGGAAATCATGGCACACGGGATCATCCGTGAACGAGAGCGTCGCGCTGTCGAACGCCTGCTCGCAGGGCCTGTCCGCGTAGGCGGTGATTTGGACGGCGCATTGCAGCTCGCTCGGCGGCTCGCACGCGCACGGCGAGCAGGTGCGGTAGTCGATGCGGTGCTCGGTGAACACGCGTCGGAGGGGGAACTCGGCGGGGCAGGCGGCACCCACCGTCGAGGTCATGCAGGACACGAAGCCCGAGGGCGGCGCCAGCGCGGCGTCCGCCCGGCAAGCCCTCCCGATCTCGGCGGTGAGCGCCGGCGGCGCCGGGGTGGGCGATGGCTCGCACGGCACCACGACCGGAGGACGGTAGAGGATCGACGCGTAGGAGAGCGGCGGGACGGACAAATTGGGGGCGAAACAGGCGCCGTCCCAGCCCTCGGGCAGGTCGACGTGGTTCGTGGGCACCGTCTCCTCGCCGCACGCCGCGCCGAAGGTCTCGTATGCCGTCGACGGCTTGCACACGGCCGGCGCGCAGGAGCACTCGCCGCAGTCCGGCGACGGGTCCTCGACCTGCCAGCCATCCCAGGCAGGCTCGGCGCCATCCGGGCACGGGGGCGCCGCCGCCTCGTCACCGGTCCAGAGCCACATGGGTTTGGGCTGCTCGATGTACTCGCTCTCAAGGGGGCACGCTGCGGCGGTGAGGGCAACGAGCGCGAACGGCAGGACGGATCGCATCGTGGTGCTCCTGAGCTGTCGGTGGGCCGCTCTCCGGGCGGAGCGACCGGTGGTCCACTCTCGGTGAGAGGGCGCCCTGTGAGCGCGGGAGCCCGAATCTCCACGACGCCCGTCGGCGCGCTTCACTCGGACGGCTCCGTGGTGCAGTTCTTGACATGAAACTTGGCGAACTCGAGACGGCCCTTGTCCCCGAACTTCGTCGCCACATCGCAGGCCGCTGCCGAGAAGGTGCCTGCGGTGGGGTCGTTGTCCGCCGCCTCGAACGTGACCGGGCACGTGCCCATCATGTAGTAGTAATCGTCGAGCATCGCGGCGACGCTCCGCTCCGATGACGACTCCGGCCATACCCTGAGAAACATGATAGTGATGGCGTCGGGCTCACGCTGGGCAACCTCCGCGTGGTCCTTGCGGGCCACGTACATCGACGGAGAGCCAGGAATGCTCATATCGCAGCTCATGTACCATGTATCGTCGCTCTGCACCGGCTGAGTTCCACTCTTGCCCGTGTCCAGGGTGAACCGATACTCCTGCGCGAACTCGTTGAACAGGAGGACATGGGCAATGCCGGCGACCTCGGGAGCCGGCGCTTCGCTGCACCCGAGCACGAGCGTCGCGAGACCGAGGCACAGGAGCCGGCCAGGGTGCGCTCTCCAGCTTCCCGAGACCTTCCATGGGAAAGCGGCTTTGCTGGCCATGGGTTCACTTTCCTGCTCTCGTACCTCTCGAACGAGGCGCTGTCATGGTTCGCTCCTGAGCGTGCGCCGCCCGGCAAGGGTCAGTCGCGGCAGCACGCGACACGCTGTTCGCCCTCCTCGACGGTGCCGGTGACCATCGACGTGGCGCGCCTCGGCGTACACGCGCCCTCTTCTTGCCGGATCACATCGATACGAAAGGCGGTCAGCTCCGCCGGCGCCGCGAGGTCGTGGCACAGCGCGACGTCGGTGTCGGACCGCACCGCGTTGTCGAACGGGCGGGTGCAGTCCGTATCGCCGTACAGCGTGACCCTTGTGCTGCACGTGCCCCCGCTCGGCGGGCCGCACTCGCATGGCGAGCAGGCGCGATGATCGGCGCCCAGCGTGCGGAATTCCCGCCGGATCGGGAACTCGGGCCGGCAGGTCCCGTCGTCCTCGGGCGGACGGCAGAACGACCAGCCCGGCGGAGGCGTCTCGTTCGCTTGGCCCGCCCGACACGCCCTCGCAAAAACTCCGTCGATGGGTGGCGGCTCGGGCGTGGGTGACGGCGTACACGGGGCGAGGGCCGGCGGAGGGTAGGTCACCGAGGCCAAGGAGCTCGCCGGGATGGGACGCACGGGGACGATGCACGTTGCCTCGAGCACCTCGTCCGCCTCGAACGAGCTCGGCAGCCCGTCGCCGGGGCACTCCGCCGCGTGGGTCGTAACGCCGGTAGGCAGGGCACAGCGGGCCGGTCTGCATGCGCACGGGCCGCACTCCGGTGGAAACACCTCGTCCGCCCATCCCTCCCACCAGATCTTGCGATCCCCTGGACACGGGGCGGCGTCCTCGTGATCGCCGGACCAGAGCCACATGGGTTCCTGTTCTTTTTTCGGGGGATAGATATAGAAGTTGTCCAGGTCGAGGCACGCTGTGAGCGTGAACGCGATCAGCGCAGACGGTAGCCCGCATCGCATCGTGAGTCCTCTCCGCTTCGTCTCTCAGTAGGCCGTGTTCCCGGCAGGCAGATAGAACCGGGAGTGGCCGAGCGGCTCCCGCCTCGACGTCGACGACCCGTGGACCGGTCGTGACACAGAGACGGTGCGGCGGCGCTCGTGGGGCCGCTCTGGTGGCGCTCCCTCGGGCAGCTCGGGCGTCGAGAGCGCCTCGACGGTGCCGGCGGGAACGGGCGCGGGCGGAGCGGCGGACGACGGCGCGGTCGCGACGTGGACGACCCGTGGCAGTGGGTCCACGGGCCGAGGCGCGCGCTGCCACAGGACGAAGAGCCAAGCGGTGGCCAGCAAGGATGCCAGCGCGAGCGCGTAGCCGAGCAGGGGCCTGAGAAGGCGTCTTCGCTCGCCCGAGCGCGCATCGAGAGACACGACGGGCGGCGGCGGGGGCAAGGGATCGAGCTCCGGCACCTTGACGGCGACGGGCAACCGCGGCGTGGCAGGAGGCGCGTGAGGCGTGCCGACGTCGTTCTGCGGCGTCGTCCCGGCCCTGAGCGTGTCCGGCGGCACCGACGGGAGCGACGGTGGCGGCGCACTGGTGCCTCCCGCCCGTTCGCCGGAGGCGAGCGGCGCTTCGTCGTCGGGCTCGAGGTCCATCGCCGTCTCGCGCGGTTGGCGCCGGGAGGTGGACACATCCAGGAAGGGATTGTCATGGGGGAGCTCGGGCGGCCCCCCCAGCTCTTCCCATTCGCGGGCGAGGGGCGTCAAGACTTCGAGGATGCTCTCGATGCTCGGCTGCCGCCGCTTGGGGTTCTCCGCAAGGGCACGGCGTATCGTCCACTGGAGCGCGGTCGGGATCGCGGCGGCGCTACGGGCGGCCGTCGCCTCCCGCACGAGGGGGAGGATCTCCTCTTCGACCGAGAACTCGCGCTGGCACACGAGCTCGTAGAGAAGGGTGCCAAATCCGTAGATGTCCGCGCGGGGACCCGGGCGAGCCCCGGAGAGGAGCTCCGGCGCCGCGTAGCTGGGCTCGCGGATCACGTCGTCGGCGCCGAGATCGAAGAGGCGGACGAACCCGACATGGGTGATGGCGGTTCGACCCTCGCCCACGACCAAGACACGATCCGGACCCAGCAGGCCATGGATCGCGGAGAGCGCATGGGCGCGCGCGAGGCAGCTTCCGAGGTCGATGAGCGTCTTGAGAACCGCCGGCCCGAGGTCCGCGCCGCGCATCGCGTCGACGAGCCGGACGGCGCCTCCCTGGACGGGCGACACCGCCCAGGCGACGGAGCCGGTGACGCCGCCGTGGAGGACGGGCACGATCTCGGGGATCTCGGCCGCCACGCGCTGCAGGAACTCGATCTCCGCGGCGAACCGATCGGGCTGGATCCGCGCGCCCTCCCGGATGTGCAGGCGGACGAGGCCGGTGGTGTCTCCGAGCGGCCGCGCGAGGAACGTGTCCACCGCGCCCCGCTCGATCTCGCTCAGGACCTCGTAGCCTTCCCAGGTGTCGCCGACGGTTACCATACGAAGCGCACCTCCGCGCCGCCGGCGTGGGCCCGGATCTCGGTATTGCGCGGAAGAACGACGTACACCAGCGTCGCACTGCTGACCACTACCCCGGCGATCAGCACGGCGGCGCCCCACGTGTGGAGCCGGTTGGCGCGTTCATAGGCGCCGAACGCTCGCTCGTAGGTGTTGTCGGCGCCGGCAGGCGGCGACGGGTCCCGTCCGCTCGTGTCGATATCTTCTTTCTGCCGGGTCGCGTCCTGGCTCGCGTCGATCGCGGCCACGTGGAGACCGATCCCGGTGCCGACGAGGCTCGCGGCCGTGAGGGCGCCGGTCCCGACGATCCACGGGGTCGGGCCCGCCTGGCCCGCGCTCGGAGGGGGCGGCCTGGGCGCAGGGCGTGGTTTGTCGAGCACAGGACCCTTGACGGCCGGGGCGTCGTGCGGTCCGGGCGCAGGGGGAGCTTTCGGCGCCGGCGCCGGTTCCAGCGACCGGGGCGCCACCTCGTAGGTGAGGGGCAGCTTCAGCGTCTCTCCCGCCTCGATCCTCACGCGCGCCCGCGCGAACACTCCTTGGGGGCCCATCGCGGTGATCTCGTGCTCGCCCGGCGCGACGTAGACCTTGTGCTTCGCGTCCACGTCCTTCCCGGCGACGAGGACGCGCTCCGCGCCAGGCGGCGGGCTCAGCTCGAGCTCGCCGACGTGCTGCCGCGCGGCGGCGAAGTCGGCGTGGCGCGCCTCGTGGAGCCCGCGCTCCCTGGCATCGTAGGGCGCGGGCATCCGCTCGATGCACATGGAGAGCTCCCCGGCGGCCGTCACCCAGCGCTCGAGGCGTCGATCGAGCTGCCCGAGCTGGCACAGGGCCGGGTTGGAGGGCTCGAGCAGGTGGATCTGGCCCCAGATGGCGCGAGCGCTGCCCACGTCGAACTGAGCCATCGCCTCGTCGGCCGCGCGGAACAGCGCCAGGAGCTCCGGCGAGCGAGGCGGCGGTCCTTCCGCGTGGACCTGGGACGAGAAGGAGCACAGCGCCAGCGAGATGAGTGTCGCCGCCTGAAGGGAGCGAGCGGCCAGTCCAGAAGCACCCATGGAACTCCTCAGGCGAAACGAGGCGGACCCGACGCACCGCCGACCCGGGGCAGCGGGGCGTCCCCTTTATACCATCCTGGGGCGGCAGGATACCGACGGGATGGGCGGGTCCACGGCCGAGCGCATTGCGGCGGCCCGTGCGGATTTGTCACGGAAAGTGAGGGGCATCCGATCCATGTGTCTTCGCGACTGCGAGGATGGATGCAGGTGAGGTCCAATGTTTGAGTTAATTACGACATTCACCCCAGCAGGCGGCGGTCCGCAGCGGATTATCACGCTTCGAATGAGTGACGTGCGGCTCGATCCAGATGGCGCTTCATAGTCTGTTGCCGTGGAGATCCTCGGGTTCAAGGATGATGACAGTGTTCGGTTGAAACAGGTAGATTGGACACAGGCGATCGTCGACGGTGCCCAATTCATCGCTCGGAGGGTCAACGACAACGTCGAGAACGCGGGCGGCGGAACCCTCAACCCACCCATCTGGAACACGACGTGGGGAACTTGAGCGAGTGGATGCGATGGTGGACACCAGTGCTCAGCGCCGCGCGCTCGGGGCGGTGCTCGAGCTCGGCCAGATCGCCGGCGAGGTCTTCAGCGTCGCCGGAGATTGTGAGTGATGATCATCTTGACGATGGCCTCGCCGTTCAGGCGGAGGTCGGCGCAACGACCGTCATGGCGTTTGCGGCGTCATCGGCTCTCGCCGGCCTCGCAGGCCGCGGCATCTTCGGCCGCGCCCGCCGGCGCAAAAGGGGTGAGGCCTGATCTCGGGCCTTCGTCTGGGTCAACCCGTCTCCCCCCGGGCTCGGTAGGCCCCAGGGGAGTTGGCGCGACCTCGCGCAGGACCAGCGAGGAGAACGTAAGCGAGAGGTCCTACGCGGGCGGCGCGCCCGACGCGGACGGCAACTGCAGGGTGAAGGTCGAGCCCCTGCCAGCGGCGCTCGTCACCTGCCGGACGGGCTCCTCGGGGAGCGACAGCCTGAGCTCGTGCGCGGTCGCGGTCGGGCGGTAGAGCTCCACGACGTCGCGGGCGAGCTCGCGCGCGTCCCGGGCCTCGCGGCGCAGATCGAGCTCGCCGCCCTCGATCCGCGCGATGTCCATGAGGTCCGTGAGCATCCGGTCGCAGCGCGCGGCCTCCTTCCCGATGCGGGCGAGCATCGACCGGAGCCGCTCCTCGCAGGGGAGGGGCCGATCCGGCCGGAGGCCGTCGACGGTGAGCTTCAGCGCGGCGAGCGGGTTGCGCAGGTCGTGCGCGACGCCCGCGAGGATCCCGAGCTGCCTCTTGCGCTGCTCGGCCAGCGCGGCGGCCATCTCGTTGAACGCGACGGCGATCTCGCGCAGCTCGTCGAGCCCGCCCTGCGGCGCGCGGGCGTCGTGCGAGCCGGCCCCGTAGCGGTCGATCGCGGCGCGGATCGAGTCAGCGCGACGCGGGCGCTCTCGCGCTCGTGGGAGAGGAGGGGCTGCGCCGCGCGCGGCCTCAGGCGTGCGTGTTTTCCAAGCCCTTCGGGCTCGACAGCGCCGCCCGCGCCACGGCCATCTGCCGCTCGAGCTCCGCGGGCGACGCCGGGGTCTCCAGGATCAGCGCCGCGCCGTCGGGGACGTGGGCGGCGATCCGCTGGAACGCGTGCGCCGCGCTCTGGCTCAGGGCGCCGTGGCGGCTCCCGGCGTTCACCTCGCTCACGTGGAGCTGCTTCAGCCGCGTCCTGTGCTCCCGTACGAGGAAATGGGCCTCGGTCATCGTGCGATCGACCTGGTGCGCGTGGCCGATATCGAAGCAGAACGACGCGTCCGGCAGCGCGTCGAAGAAGGGACCGAGCTCCTCCACGGTGCGGCCTGTCCGCTTTCGCTTATCCATGTTCTCGATGGCGAGGAGGCCGCCGAGCTGCCGGAACGCGCCGAGATCATGGAGTGTGTCGGGGTGGAGGACGATCAACCATCCGAGCGCGGCCACCTCCGCCATGGCGTCGGCGACGGCGCGCTCCTCCGCCGCGTCGAAGCGGCTCGGAGCGTGGAACGAGACGTAGCCGTACCGCGACAGGTCGAGCGAGCCGAGGAGCCGGAGCAGCGGCTTGAGCTCCGAGATCCGCAGCGCGGAGAGCTCCACGGCGGTCGCCGAGCTCCCTTCGAGCATCGAGAGCGCTCGCTCGACGTCGCTGAGGGCGAGCGCCCCTGTCGAGTAGCCCACGGGTCGCATCAGGACACCCCATAGGTCTGGAGGAGCATCAGAACACCCCGTAGGTCTGGAGGAGCTTGCGGAGCTCGTCGTCTTCCTTGAAGAAGAGCCGGTCGAGCCCGCCCTGGAACTCACGCGCGATGTCCCGCGCTCGCTTGAAGGTCGGGTCGCTGCCCAGCTGGTCGTCCAGCGGCAGCTGCTTCAGCCGGCCGCGCTCCTCTTCGTTCGAGAGGAGCGCGAGGAACGCGTCGTAGCTGTCGAACAGCGTGCGCGCCGTCTCCGCGCAGATCGAGGGCCGGAGCAGCACCTCGGCCAGGCTCTCCAGGGGCGTCACCCGGATGCGCTCTCGCAGGAAGCGCACGAGCGCCGGCATCGAGAGCCGCTCGCCGTCGTCGGTCAACGTCGTCCGATCCTTGCAGAACAGCTCGAAGCCGAAGCAGGTGATGAGCCCGCTCACGAAGATGAGCTTACGCGACATCCTGAGCTTCGCGTTGCGGAGCGCCCAGCCCGAGCTGCGCTCCCGCTGCTTGTAGACGAAATCGACGGCGACCGTGCGCCAGTACCGGACGATGTCGTTCAGGAGGAACATCGGGAGGATCTCGCGCTTGCTGCCGTAGCGCAGCCCGCGGTCGTCCTCGACGTACCGCGAGAGCACGAGCCTGAGCACCCGCTCGTGGGCGTCCGGCTGGCCGATCGCGAGCGACTCGAGGAGCAGCAGGATGCGCTGGGTCGTGTTCTTGTTCGTGTCCTCCTGCCCGCCGATCTGGTGGAGGATCGGGTGGCTGAAGGCCACGTTGCCGAACACGCCCGTCGGGCCCGGCTCATGGAACTTCGCTTCCCTCAGGATCCTCGTGATGGCCTGGACCTGGCTGAAATGCCCCTCGTCGGCCTGACCGTCGATGAGCAGCGTCCAGTCGAGATCGCTGCCGGTCGTGTACTCGCCCCGCGCCAGCGAGCCGAAGACCACGACGCTCGTGTCGCAGGGGATCTGCTCGCGGAGCAGCGCCGCGAGCCGCGCCCGGGTCTCCGCCGAGAGCCGCGCGGCCGCCTCGATGCTCGGCCACGATCGCCCCGCCTTCTCGCCGATCCGCTCGATGGCGCTCCGCGGCGCCGCGCCTTCATCTCTCGTCATCGAACCACCCTCGATCGCGGGGATCGCTCATTGAGCGCACCGCAACACACCGCGTCGCACCGCGTCGCGCGCCTCACGCCCCGCCGTCGCCGGAGAGCGCGAGCCCGAACCACCGGTTCACGAGGTCATGGTGCTCGTCGAGGCGATCGCGGTAGCGGGGGGTGCCCTCGAGCGCGGCTCGCTCGAAATCGATCCAGTACAGGGCGCCCGTCTTCTCGCCGATGAGCACGTTGCCGAGCTTGACGTCGAGCGGCGCGACGCCGCGCGCGTTCATCGCCCGGACGATCTCCTCGATCCGGCCGCGGTAGGCCGCGCGGCCGCCGCTCGCGAACGCCTCGATCTCCCGCCGGTCGCGGTCTGGATCGAACAGCTGCCCGAGCGGCGCGAGGTCGATGTCGAGCACCTTCTCCCCGCGCTCGGCGACCTGATGTTGCAGCGTCCGTCCGCGCACGTAGTCGAGGTAAAGGGTGCGCGTGGCGAGGCTGAGATCGCGAATCCTCGGGACGCTGGGGAGGTCGCGCAGGCGGAAGAGCGCGGCCGCTTCGTTGTAGAAGAAGAGGCCGAGCAGGGCGAAGAGGTGCGCCTGGAGCGGCGCGTTCTGCGGCTGGCCGACGAAGCGCTTGCGGACGCAGACGTAGCCGCCGCGCAGCACGACGTGCAGCCGGTAGCGCAGGCGCGGCATCTTCTGGCTCCGCCGGTTGAAGAAGGCGACGTCGGCCGGGTGGACCGCGAAGGCGAAGCCGTCCTGATCGAGCTCCGCGAGCACCCTGTCCCCCGGGCCGAGCTCGGCGACCGACGGGATCTCGCTCGGGGTCACGGCGTCGGGCACGGGGAGCGGGTTCTCTGCGAGCCGGCGCGCAAGGAGCGCTCTGACCGTCTCGAGCCGCACGGCGAGCAGCCTCGTCGCGGCGTCCATGCCGGGCACGCGGCGCATGCCTTCGTCAAGGGCGCGCCGAAGCTCAGGGTTCATGCCCGTCTAGTAGCCGCTTCCGTTCGGCAAATCAAAAGGTGAGGTGGCGGCGAGGCGAGGTGGTACGCTGATCCAGCGACCTTGGGCGCTCGCCGACGCTCGCCGACGCTCGCCGACGAACGTCGACCCGCGCCAGAGGCCAGGACCGCCGGCGTGCCGGGTGGGCGTTTGGCAGCGCGTGTGCAGCGCGTGGGGTGATGCTGGGTGCGGTTTGCGCTTCAACAGGAGACCCGATTCGGGTAGCAAGCCTTCATGGGGAATTCGACGCTGCGGATCGTCCATGTCGTGAGCAGCCTCAATGGTGGAGGTATGGAGCATTTCGTGCTGCGCCTCGCCGAGGCCCAGCGGCGCCACGGCCACGACGCCTCCATCCTCGCGCTGCGCGGCGGGCCGCTGGCGGAGCTTGCGCGGCAGCGGGCGCTGCCGACCACGGTGCTGGGCGGGCGCCTCCCCACGCGGCTCGCGCGCGCGGCCCTCTCCTTCGCGCGCTCCCGCCCGCACGTCGTCCACGCGCACAACCCCACTGCGCTCCATTACGCCACGATCGGCAAGCTCCTCACGCGCGCGCGGCTCGTCTTCACCGATCACGCCCAGACGCGCGGGATCATCCGCGTTCCGTCGCGCTTCGAGTGGCGTGAAACGGACGCTGTCGTCGGCTGCTCGCAGGACACGGCCGACAAAAGCGGCGCGGTCGGCGTGGCCAGCAACATCTCTGTCATCCACAACGGGATCGACATCACCCCGGCCAAGCGGACGCGCGACGAGGTCCGCGCCGAGCTCGGGCTCGGCCCGGACGTGTTCCTTGGCATCATGCCCGCCGCGTTCCACCCGGTGAAGGCGCACGACGTGCTGCTGCGGGCGCTCGCGCGGCTCCGGGAGCGGGGCGTCGCGGTCGCGGTGCTCGTCGTCGGCGACGGCGACGAGCGCGATCGCATCCATGGGCTCGCGAGGGAGCTCGGGGTCCACGGCGCCGAGGCGCGCTTCCTCGGCTTCCGCAAGGACGTGCCCGATCTGCTCGTCGCCGCCGATTTCTTCACGCTGCCCTCGCGCGACGAGGGGCTGCCGCTCGCCGTCCTCGAGGCCATGGCGCGCAGCCTGCCTGTCGTGGTGACGCCGGTCGGCGGGGTCCCGGAGGTGGTGCGGCACGAGGAGCACGGCCTGATCGTCCCGGTGGACGGGCACGACGCGCTCGCGGACGCGATCGAGCGGCTCGCGAGCGATCCGGCGCTGAGGCGGCGGCTCGGCGAGGCCGGTCACGCGCGGGTGCGCGACGACTTCTCGTTCGAGAAGATGACGCGCAAATACGAGCAACTCTATTTCCGCCTCACGTGACAGGCGAGCGCGCGATGAAGGTACTCGTCTTCACCCATCATTACCCTTCCACGCGGCTGCCGACGATGGCGCCGTACAGCCACCACACGTACAGGGCGCTCGCGCGCCGCTGCGAGCTCCGGCTCGTGGCCCCGATCCCCTGGTGGACGCGCGCGCGCGGCGCGCCGCGGGAGATCTTCGGCGGCACGCGCGAGACGCACACCGGCATCGACGCGCTGTTCCCCACGTACTGGTCGGTCCCGGGGCTGCCGAGCCTGCACGCTCGGGCGCTCCGCGCATCGCTCGGGCGTACGATGGCGGCGCTGCGGCGCGAGTTCCCGTACGACGCGATCCTGGCCGCGTGGGCCTATCCCGACACCGTCGCCGCGGTGGCGTTCGCGCGGGAGGCGGGGGTGCCGGTCGTCACGACGGTGCTCGGCAGCGACATCAACGAGCAGCCGAGGAACGCCGCGCTGCGGGCGCAGATCGCGCCGGCGCTCCAGCGCTGCGCCCGGGTGGTCGCGGTGAGCGGGGCGCTCGGGGAGCGCCTGGTGGAGCTCGGGGTGCCGCGGGAGCGCGTCGTGGTGCAGCTCAACGCGGTCGACGGCGCGCGGTTCGCGATCCGGGATCGGGCCGAGCCGCGGCGGCGCTTCGGCGTCCCGGCGGACGCGAAGGTGGTGCTGTACGCCGGTTATCACGTGCCCGAGAAGGGCGTGGACGTCCTCGTGGAGGCGATGGCGCACCTCGACCGGGCGGGTCGCCGCGACATTCACCTGATGATGGTGGGCGGCGGCGAGCTGCTCGAGCCGCTGCGCGCGAAGGTGAGCGCGCTCGGCCTGGGCGATCGCGTGCGGCTGTTCGGCTGGGCGCTGCCCGTGGAGATCCCGGACTACATGGCCGCGTGCGACGTGTTCTGTCTGCCGAGCCGCCGCGAGGGCTGCCCGAACGTCGTCCTGGAGGCGCTCGCCTCGGGCCGCCCCGTCGTCGGAACCCGGGTCGGCGGCGTGCCGGAGCTCGTCCGCGAAGGGCACGGGGGCAATGGCCTCCTCGTCCCCCCCGGCGATCCCGGGGCGCTCGGGGCCGCGTTGGCGCGAGCCTTGGACATGGCGTGGGAGCCGGAGGCGCTGCGGGGCAGCGTGGGGGCGCTGTCATGGGACGTCGTGGGAGAGCGCTATCACGCGCTCCTGGAGGAGGTCCTCGGCGAGCAGCGCGGTCGCGGGCCGGGCTGATTCAACGGGGAAATTGAACAGGGAGACGGAGACAGGGAGTATTGAAGATCTCCCTCCCCGTCTCCCCGTCTCCCCGCCTCCCTGTGAATTCCCCGAAGAATTTGAGGGGATGCCTCGGGGATGAACGGTCAGCTCGCGCAGGGCGGCGGCTTCAGGCGGTGATCCCTGTAGTCACCGGGATTGCCTGTCTTCCCCTCGAGCGCGGCGATCGCGATATTGTACATCTCCCGCGCTGTCACGTAGTGGAGCACCCACTCCTTGCCATCGTTGTAACGGGTGGTGAGCTCCCGGTGCAGCGCGTGGCCCCCGGCGCCGAGCAGCGACTCCGCCTGGTCCTCGGGCGCGCCGTGCGTGTAGACCTTCACGAACACCCACTCGGGCCTCCCCTCGACGTGGATGTTCTGATCCACCCACGTCTTCACCCGGTCCGGCGTCGGCGGATCGATCGCCTGGAGCGCGCCGTACTCCATCCGCATCCGCACCCGGCTCCCCCGGCGCGTCAGCGCGAGCGCGAGCGGGCCCTCGATCATCAGGATCCGGTCCTCCAGCACCTCGCCGACCTTGGCCCGCGCGCCCACGGCGTGGGCGCTCCGGCGCGCCAGGTTGCCCGTCGGCCAGTAGATCTGGTTCACGATGGAGTGCTGCGACTCGTCGGGGGCCGACGGGAACGTGTAGTCGGCATAGCAGCCCGTCTCGAAGAGGAGCGGGAGCTCCGCGTCGACTCCGCAGTTCCGCGAGTCCCGCCCGGAGTTCGCCAGGCACCAGTTGCCGTGGATGAACCCGTAACGCATGCGCCCGTCCGGGTCGCGCGAGAAATGCCCGTGCTTCCCCAGGATGTCCAGGTACCTGAGGATGTCCGCGCGCAGGTTCTCCTCCGTGTCGTTGTGGTGGTGCAGGTGCAGCTCCACCTCGCCGAACCCGCGGCGCGTGAGGTCCGCCAGCGCGTCGAGCCACCCGGGCGTGTACTGCTCCCCCGGAAAGAAGAAGCTGTGACGCGGGTTCCGGCCGTCCGCGTCGCGGTACGCGCCGGCCATCTCGGGATACCCCTTCGACCACGCCCTCACCCGCGCGTCGCCGACCTCCGGTGTGGGGTTCTCCCACCCTGGCTCCCAGTGATCGCAGACCGCGAAGAGCAGGTGCCGCGGGCCGAGCGGACGCGGAGCACGGGCGTTCTCGATCCTCTGCCGGGCGTAGCCGCCGAGCCAGTTGTGAAGGTTCTTGTTCTTGAGATACTGGATCTTCGCCTGGAGTGTTCCGATCATGAGCTCTCTCGGCCGCGACGCGTTGGACCGGCGGCCGCCGCGGCGGAACGGATACTAACCTGGCCCCCCCGGGCGTAGCCATAGCCGCCTCGGGGCCGCGCAGTGATCGAGATTACCTCGCGGTCTCACGCGACGCCGCGCGGAGCGCGGCCCACCTGCCTCCCGGACGGCGCGCGACGGCGCGTACGTCGTGATCGTGCGCGCCCCGTTCGTCTCCCCGCGAGACGCGCGCGACGCCGTCCTCGCCCCGCAAGCAGCGAGCGCGCGCGGCCCGGCCCGCCCGCCCACGGCAAGGGGTGCGCAGCGGCCATGGAAGCTCAAGCACACCCCAGCAGAGCCCGGACGGCCGTCCCGAGCAGCCACCGTGCAGCGAACCCTTACGGCATGCATCGTCTCTTCAATTTTTGCGCCTGGCTGTTCGGTGCGCCGCCCTGCTTTGCCGAGCGACGGCCGCTCTGGGGGGACAAATCGCCCCACCTGTGGCGGTTTGTGCCGCCCAGTCTGTCGGCCGAGCACCTACCATTGTGTCTGCGGTGAGCATCCATACGGCAGGCGCGCTGGCACGACGCCTGCTCTGGGGGTGCGGACCGTAGCCACCACCGACCAACCGTAGCCATCACCGAGAAGGAGCCAGGCATGATGTCAACCGCGACGACGCTGAGCGAAGAGATGGTTTCCCTCCCGCGGAGGGCCTCCCTCGAGTCACCAGCTTCGATGACCGAGGCGTGCGAGCTAGCCCGGCGGCTCGTGGACATGATCGAGCGCCTCAGGGTGTGCACTCCGGAGGGCGATCAGGCCCAGGCGCTCCGCATCGCGGAGGGGATGGCACGGAGCGTCGTGGATGTCGTGACCGACGCCATGAGCAGCCGGCGCGCTCACGTCGCCTAGCTCTACGGGAAGCCGGCCGGGCGGCCGGGGCGACCAGGCCCGAGGGGGCGCCGCGCCCCGGCCGTGGATCCCGAAATCGAGACCAGCATGACCTACAAGCGCAAAGGAATGCGCCCCGGGGAGCCGTACCCGCTCGGCGCGACATGGGACGGCGCTGGAACGCAGTTCGCCCTCTTCTCGGAGAACGCCGAGGCCGTGGACCTGTGCCTCGTCGACGACGAGGGGAACGAGCAACGCCTGCCGGTGCGTCACCGCACCTCCCTCGTCTGGCACGTCTACGTGCCGGAGGTCGGACCGGGGCAGAAATACGCCTATCGCGTGCACGGCCCGTGGGCGCCGGAGCGGGGGTTGCGCTTCAACCCGCGGGTGCGCCTGCTCGATCCGTACGCGAAGGCGCTCGCCTCGCGGGTCCAGTGGGACGCGGGCGCGTTCGCCCACCGGAGCGGTGAGCCCGACGGCGACCTCGCCATGGCCGAGGGGGAGGCGCTCGGCGCGCCGCTCGGCGTCGTCATCGACCCGTCCTTCGACTGGGGCGGAGAGCGGCGCCCGTACGTGCCGTTCCACCGCAGCGTCATCTACGAGGCGCACGTCCGCGGCATGACGATGCAGCACCCGG
Organism: Sorangium sp. KYC3313; assembly: GCF_052075895.1. Classification (NCBI taxonomy): domain Bacteria; kingdom Pseudomonadati; phylum Myxococcota; order Polyangiales; family Polyangiaceae; genus Sorangium; species Sorangium sp. KYC3313. The sequence continues at coordinate 11,009,585 of NZ_CP197255.1, read as the reverse complement.
AGATCCCGGAGGAGCTCCGCGGGACCTACCTTGGCATCGCCCACCCGGCCATCATCGGCTACCTGCGGTATCTCGGCATCACGGCCATCGAGCTCCTGCCCGTGCACGCCTTCGTGCACGAGAAATTCCTGCTCGACAAGGGGCTCCGGAACTACTGGGGATACCACTCGATAGGCTTCTTCGCGCCGGACGTCGGGTACCGCGCCGGCGCCGAGGTGGCGTCGGAGGTGCGGCAGTTCAAGGAGATGGTGAAGGCGCTCCACGCCGCCGGCATCGAGGTCATCCTCGATGTCGTCTACAACCACACGGCGGAGGGCAACCACCTGGGCCCGACGCTGAGCCTGCGCGGCATCGACAACCCGACCTACTACCGCCTCGTCCCCGGCAACGAGCGCTACTATTTCGACTATACGGGCACGGGGAACACCCTCAACGTGCGTCACCCGCAGACGCTCCAGCTGATCATGGACTCGTTGCGGTACTGGGTCCTCGAGATGCACGTGGACGGGTTCCGCTTCGACCTCGCGGCGGCGCTGGCGCGCGGCCTCCACGACGTCGACCAGCTCTCGAGCTTCTTCACGATCATCCACCAGGACCCGGTGCTCAGCCAGGTGAAGCTCATCGCCGAGCCCTGGGACGTGGGCCCGGGCGGCTACCAGGTGGGCAATTTCCCGGTGCGCTGGGCCGAGTGGAACGGCCGTTATCGGGACACGCTGCGCGACTTCTGGCGGGGCTCGGGCGGCATCGCCTCCGATCTCGGGTTCCGGCTCACGGGGAGCAGCGACCTCTACGAGAACAGCGGGAGAAAGCCGTACACGAGCATCAACTTCGTCACGGCCCACGACGGCTTCACCCTGGCGGATCTCGTCTCGTACAACGAGAAGCACAACGAGGCGAACGGGGAGGGGGGCTGCGACGGCGCCGACGACAACCGCTCGTGGAACTGCGGCGTCGAGGGGCCGACCGACGATCCCGAGATCCTGAAGCTGCGGGCGCGGCAGGCGCGGAACATCATGGCCTCGCTCCTGTTCTCGCAGGGGACTCCGATGCTCCTCCACGGGGACGAGCGGGGGCGGACGCAGGAGGGGAACAACAACGGGTACTGCCAGGACAGCCCGCTCACGTGGCAGCCGTGGGGCTGGGACGAGACGTCGCGGGCGCTCCTGGAGTTCACGCGCAAATGCCTCCGCATCCGGCACGAGCACCCGGCGCTCAGGCGCTCGATCTTCTTCAAGGGGCGCCCGATCCGCGGCGGCAAGACCTACGATATCCAGTGGTATCGCCCGGACGGAGAGCTCATGACCGACGAGGACTGGTCGAACCCGTTCACGCAGTGCCTCGGCGTGTTCCTGTCGGGGGAGGGGCTCGACGACGTGGACGAGGAGGGCGATCGGCTGATCGACGACGACTTCGTCCTGCTGCTCAACGCGTCGCCGTGCGACCTGGGCTTCCTCCTGCCCTTCGCGGATGAGCCCAGGCCGTGGCAGCTCCTCGTGGACACCCAGGACGACGCCGCCGTCGAGACGCGGAGGGGCGGGGAAGAGACGGCGCTGGCGTCGCGCTCGCTCAAGCTCTTCCTCCGCAGCCGGCGCTCTGCATAGCGCAGAGGTGGGCGGAGATCGCTGCAGAGCGGGGCGCTCAGAACGCGTTGAAGGCGCCGAGGAAGAGGGGGGGGCCGGCGAACGCGGCGTCGAGGAGGGCGGCCGCCTTGGCGCTGCCCACGACGAAGCCCTGGCTCAGGAGATCGCGCGCCGAGGAGGCGCCGAAATAGATCTGCGTGAGCCGCTCGATGGAGAGCGAGAGGCGATCGCCCGCGGTGCTGCCGGGCGCCGTCTGGACGCCGCGCGCCGCGAAGGTGACGTCGAAGGCGCGCGGCGCGTCCGTGAACACCGGGTCCTCGACGTCGACGCCGATGGCGCCGCGGACGCCGTGCTTCCGCGGCGACGGGTGGAGCGCGAGCGCGGCGGCGACGTCGACGATGCGCCCCATCGCGCCCGCCGCCGTCAGGCCGAGGACGGTGCGGCGCTGCGCCGTGTGCGCGGGCGGGCACAGGCCGGGGTGCCGGGCCGCCGTCTCGTACACGATCGGCTCGTCGCGGATGCCGGGCTCGTCGAGCAGCGGCGCGCCCTGGCCGCGCGGGAGCGCCAGCTCCACGACCTCGTACTGATCGCCGAGCGCGCCGAGGAAGCCGATGAGCCCGCGGTACGCGCCCGGCGTCGGCGCGTGGAGCTCGCGGACGAGCAGCTGCTGGGCGCCGTAGGCGCCGCCCTCCGGTACGTCGAAGAACAGGTAGCCGGCGATCGCCTTGGAGCCCGGATCCACGTAGACGGCGCCGCTCGGAGAGCGCTTGAAGACGCGCACGTCCCACCAGTAGTCGCTCCGCTTCAGCTGCCCCGTCGTCTCGGCCCGCGCGACGTCGTAGGCCTGCTTGATGAGCGGCTCGTCCCGCGGGCGGGAGAAGGCCCGCACGTGGCGGCGCAGCACCGAGTCCGGGAGCCGGTCGGGCGAGGTGCGCACGACGTCCCGGAGCTCGCAGACGCCGAAGCCGAACCGCCGGTAGAACGAGAGCCGGAAAGGGTGGAGCAGGGTGAGCGCCTCGCCCCGGCGGCGCATGCGGCGGAGGCTCTCGCGGACGAGCCGATCCGCGATGCCCCGGCGGCGGAACTCCGGCAGCACCGCGACGGACGAGAGGCCCTGGAAGGGCACGTCCGCGCCCGCGAAGCTCATCGTCAGGTCGAGCGAGGCGACGTACCCGACGAGCTGGCCGTCGGTCTCCGCGACGATCACGTTGTCGAGGGCGAGGTGCGCGTGCTCGGTGAAATACCGCAGCCACGCCTCGGGATCACCCGCCTGGAACGCGCGGTAGGCGACCGTCGCGAGGGTGCCCTCCTCGCCCTTGCGGGCGCTGCGAAACACGAGCTCATGGTTGGAACGGCTCGGGGTGCGGGTGCGCGCCATGCCGGTCAATCTACCCTGGGAAGCGCGCTCCCTGGGCCCGGCGGTCCGGCGGCGGCCCGGCGAAGCGCTTCGGACATCTCCTCGGCCGATCCGAAGCGGCCGGACGGCTCACGGGCGAGCGCCTTGACGAACCACGCGTCGAGGGCGGGGGTGATCTCGGCGCAGCGCTGGCTCGGAGGCGAGAAGGTGCCGAGCCGGATGGCGCCGAGGAGGGCCTCGATCCCCTTCTGCTCGAACGGCGGCGCGCCGGTGAGCGCGTGGTACGCCATGATGCCCACGGACCAGAGATCCGAGCGGCCGTCGACCAGCTTCGGGTTGAAGAACTGCTCCGGGCTCATATAAACGAGGCTGCCGACCACCGCGCCCGTGTTCGTCAGCGTGGTCCCATCCGGGTCGACATCCCCCCTGGCCACCCCGAAATCGAGCAGCTTGACGCAGGGGCCCCCGCCGGTGTCGACGAGGAAGACGTGCTCCGGCGTGATGTCCCGGTGAATGACGCCGAGCTTGTGCGCCGCGGTGAGCCCCGTGCAGAGCTGCGAGACGAGCGCGAGCGTCTCCTCCAGGGGGAGGCGCCCGGCGCGCGCTAGCAGGTCGGACAGCTCCTCGCCCCGCAGCAGCTCCATCACGATGTACGAGAGGCCGTTGGGGGCGACGCCGTGCTCGTACACCTCGGCCACGTGAGGGCTCTTGATCCTCGCCATGAGCGCGCCCTCGCGGTGGAACCGGGCGACCGCGGTCGCGTCGGTCGCGAGCGACGCAGAGATGAACTTGACGGCGACCTCCTTGCCGAGCCCGAGGTGATGCGCCGTCCAGATGCTGCCGACGCCTCCCATCCGGAGGAGGGTGTCGAGCGTCAGGTGCGGCGCTACGTGGGATCCAGGCTCAAGCCGCATAGACAGTCAGTATGAATGATGCTCGCACCAGTGCACGTTTCTCTTGTGCGAGTCGCGTCGCCAGCGGGCGGCCGCGCGGCTCAATACAGCCCATCGGGTGGCCGCCCATCGGACATGAACTTCTTGGCCACAGCCGCGATCCGGCGCGCGGAGAGCTCCGGCCGGACGGGGACCACGTGGGTGAGCAGCGCCGCGAGGTACGCGCCGTCGGGCCGAGGATCGGCCGACTCGAGCCGCTCCAGCGCCTCGAGCGTCTTCACGGCGTGCGCCGTGAAGATGGGCCGCACCGCGGCGTCGAACGCGGCGAAGGGGGCGAGCTCGGCGAACGCGCGCCGCCGACCCGCGGCGTCGAGCTCCCGCGCGATCGCGAGCGCCGCGCCGACGTCGCGCGCCTCCGCCGCCTGGAGCAGCCCGCCGCCTCGCGCGCGGGTCGTGGCGGTAGCGGACGCGTGCGGCGCGGCGGCGTCCGCCTTGCGGAGCTTGCCGACGAAGCCGGCCGCGAGCACCGCGAGCTGCGCGGCCTCGCGCGGGAGGGCCTCGCGCCCGAGCGCCGCCGCCGCCTCCGCGAAGGTGACGGCGTGGGTGACGTCGAGCACCCCGACCTCGGCGTCGAGGCGCGCTTCCCAGGCCGAGTCGAAGCGCGCGAGGCGGACGGCGGCGGCGTGGCCGATCGCGCCGAGCAGCGCGAGCGGCCCGGCGCCGCGCGCGAGCCAGCGCACGGTCGCCTCGACGGCCGGCTGCTCTCCTGCGAGCACCTCGGCCTCGAAGGCGGCGCGCTCCGCGCCCTCGAGCGGCGCGGCGTCCGGGCGCGCGGCCGCCGCGGCGCTGTCGGGGCCGGGCAGGGGCAGATCGGCGAGGCGCGCGAGCGCGGCGCGCGTGGCGGTGAAGGGGGGCAGGCTGGTGTCGGCGGTCGCCCAGGCGAGCTGCACCGTGGAGGCGGCGAGGACCTCGTCGGCGGCGGACGAGAACCGCTCGGCCAGCTCGAGCGCCTTCGAGAGGAAGATGGCGCCGTGCCCGTAGTCGTACAGGTGCTGCGCGACGAAGGGCATGAGCGCGCGGCGCGCGCCGGCCGTGCCGCGGATCTCGACGAGCTCGCGCATCCGCGCCTCGGCCTCGTCGCGGCGCTCCGCCGCGAGCGCCTCGCTCACCTTCGCCGGCTCGTCGAGCTCGAAGTCGGCGATGCGCACGAGGGGCGAGCGGGCCCCCGCCTTGCCGGGGCCCTTGCCGCGGGGGCCTAGCCGGGCCGACGCCTCGCCGATCGCGTGGGCGGCGACCACGAACGCCTCCTCGGCCGGGATCCTGCCGCGCTCGACCCAGGCGCAGAGGTCCGCGAGCAGGGCGAGGCCGTGGTCGAAGCCGTACTCGGCGCGCTCCGCCCCGTCCCTGGCGAGCACCTCGAACGCGAGGTGCAGGCTGCCGAGGCCGGTCTCGCCCCGGTGGAGCCCGAGCGCGCCCAGCCGGAGGCCCTCGCGCAGCGCGCGCGCCGGCTCGTCGCGCAGGATCGCCTCGCGCAGGCCGGCGACGAGGCGCCGCACCTCGGCCGCTGTGTCGACGGCCCGGTTGAGCTGCACGCGCCCGCCGTCGATGCGGGTGGCGTAGCGCCGCACGGGCTCGCCGCCGAACGTGCAGGCGCCCGAGGCGAGCTCGAACTTCCAGTTGTGCCACGCGCAGGTCAGCACGCCGCCGCGCAGCGCGCCCTGCGACAGCGGGTAGCCCTGGTGCGGGCAGCGATCGTCGAGCGCGTGGACCTCGCCGCCGCGGAGGACGCAGGCGAAGCGCCGCCCCGTGTCGTCCTTGCGCAGCACGGGCACCTCCGCCGGATATTCGGAGAGGGGGCCCAGATCGATCCAGTCCGACTTCATGGCTTCTCCGCGCGGCGGCGGGCGCCGCGGTGGGTGCGCGGCGCGCGTCGTGAGAGCGACGCGCATCGTAGCCGAGAGCGGGGCGGGGAGGGGCCACGAACGGGGCCGCCGCGAAAAGTTCCCCGTCCGGACCCGCGCCGGCCGCTCACCCCTTCACGCAGAGGACCTGCCGGAGCTCGGCGACGACCTCCACGAGATCGCGCTGGTCCTCCATGACGCGCTCGATCGGCTTGTAGGCGGAGGGGATTTCGTCGAGGACACCGCCATCCTTGCGGCACTCGACCCCGGCCGTCTGCGCGGCCAGGTCGTTGACCGTGAAGCGCCGCTTCGCCTCGCCGCGGCTCATCTTGCGGCCCGCGCCATGCGAGGCGCTCTCGAACGCGTCGGGGTTGCCGAGGCCGCGGACGATGTACGAGCGCGTGCCCATCGAGCCGGGGATGATGCCAAGCTCGCCCTTGCCGGCCCGGATCGCGCCCTTGCGCGTCACCAGCACGTCTTCACCGAAATGACACTCTTCTGCCACGTAGTTGTGATGGCAAGTGATGGCTTCCTGGATCGCGAGCTCGGGGAAGTGCCGGCGCAGGACGCCCTCGGCGAGGTGGAACATGGCCTCGCGGTTCGCCCGCGCGTACCGCTGCGCCCAGAAGAGGTCGTGCCGGTAGGCCTTCATCTCCGGGGTGCCGGCGAGGAACACCGCGAGATCGCGATCGGGCAGATCGCGGTTGTGGGCGAGCTTCTTCGCCGTGGCGATGTGGATCTCGGCGAGCTCCTTGCCGATGTTGCGAGAGCCGGAGTGGAGCATCAGCCACACGCCGCCGTCCGTGTCGAGGCAGAGCTCGATGAAGTGGTTGCCGCCCCCCAGCGTGCCGAGCTGACAGCGCGCCCGCGCGAACAGCCCCTGGACCTTCGGGCTCAGGCTCGCGAACTCGTCCCAGAGCGGGAGGCGCTCGAACCCTGCCGGCGGGGCGTCGTGGGCGGCGAACCCGACGGGGATCGCCCGCTCGAGGTCGCCGCGGATCCGCCGGAGGTCGTCGGGCAGATCGGCCGCGGTGAGGTTCGTGCGGAGCGCGCCCATGCCGCAGCCGATGTCGACGCCGACGGCGGCCGGCGCGACCGCGTCCCGCATCGCGATGACCGAGCCGACGGTCGCGCCCTTGCCGAAGTGGACGTCGGGCATGGCGGCGACGTGGTGGAACACCCAGGGCAGGGCGCTGATGTTCCGCAGCTGCTCCAGCGCGATCTCCTCGACCTCGTCCGGCCGAGTCCACAGCTTGATGTCCACGTTCTTGCCCTTGATCTGCGCGGGTCCCATGAGGGCAGAATAGCGCGGGGCGCGCGCGGGCGAACAGCGAGGGGCGCGTGCGGGCGATCGCGAGGGGCGCGGCTACCTGGTTCGGCCTTGCGGGACCTCTGGGTTCTTGATACGCGTCGAATCGCTGCTTCCGGGGTCCTTGTTCATGCCGTCTGCTCGCGCGCGCTCCATCGCAACCCTGGCGGCCTTCGCCGCGCTGTCGTGTGGGGTCACGAGCGGTTGTGACGGCTGCAAGCCGAGCGAGGACCCTGCGGCCGGGAAGCCCGCCGCCGCGGCTTCCGCGGCGGCCAGCGCCGCGGAAGGCGCGGATGGTGCGGAACGTCGAAAACGCGCCCTGCCCGCCGGCGACGACCGCTTCGCGGCCCAGATCGCGGCGAACCTACCCCGGGTGCCCGACCCGGCGATCCTCGCCCCGGAGGGCGGGGGCGCGGGCGTCGAGCTCGACAATGGCACCTTCCGCGATCGCGCCATCGCCTTTGTCCGCCAGGTGGCGGCGGGCGGCGACAAGGTGACGTGCGATCTCGCCCTCTCGTCCAGGCGCCCCTTCCGCGCTGTCGTGATGGCCTTTCAGGAGGGGAAGCAGATCGCCCGCGGGGAGGCGTCGGACGCGGGGCTCTGCGTCGCGCTGAAGGGCGCCGCGCGCAGGGCCGTGGCCGCGGCGGGCGGCGCGGCGGCGATGACGAGCGCGCTCGCGGGCGCGCGGCTGGTCGTGGAGCTTCCGGATCATCACGAGTCGATGGTGGAGAGCGTCGAGCGCCCGGGGAAGGGCGTCGAGCTCGTCGAGGGGCTCGTGCCGGTGCGCGTCCTCGACAAGCCCCTCCTCGCGCGGCGCATCGAGGACGGCAAAGGCTATCTCCTGCGCGTCATCGATCCGCGGCACAAGGGGGTTCACAAGTACTACCACGCCCCCGCGGACCGGTTCGAGCGCGAGCTGCACACGATCTACACCGCGTCCACGGCGCTGACGCTGCTGAAGCTGCACGCCTACAAGCCCGACGAGCGCCTGCTGCGGCTGGCGACGGAGGCCGCCGGCTTCATGATGGGCATGCAGAGCCGCGAGGCGCGCGATCGCACGGCCGGCGGCTTCTTCTATGCGTTCGACCTGGAGCGCGAGCGGCCCGAGCGCCGGCTGGTCGTCGGCACGGCGTCGAAGTCGATCTTCACGCTCCTCGAGCTCCACGGCGTCACGAAGGACAAGAGGTACCTCGAGTCCGCCGTGCTCGCGGCCGAGTGGTTGATCTCGATGCAGCGGCCAGACGGCAGCGTGCGCTCAGCCCTGACCGGGCAGGAGGGCGGGGCCTGGAAGGTCCAGGGCAAGGACTCGACGCTCTACACGGGGCAGGTCCTCTCGGCGCTGTCGCGCACCTACCGGGCCACGAACAACAAGAAGTACCTCGACGCCGCGGCCCGGACCGCGGACCACCTGCTCGCCAGGATCGCGGAGAAGGGGTGTTTCCTCGGCGACGATTACAGGAAGCCCAACCCGATCTCGAGCTCGTGGGCGGTCCAGTCGCTGCTCGACTTCGCGAAGGCCGGCGGCGACCAGCGCGTCGAGCAGACCGTCTTCCGCTGCGCCGACGACCTCGTGAAGCGGCAGTGGCGCAGGCCCGAGGACGCCTATCGCTACGGCCGCTGGCAGCGGTCGCTGTCGAGCAGCGGGAGCGGCTGGCTCGCCGAGGTGATGTCGGAGGTGTACCACCATTGCCGGAAGAAGGGCACGGAGGGCTGCGATCGGTACAAGGATGCGGTGGTCGCCGCGATCCGGTTGCTCTTGCAGTACACTTACGGTCCGGAGAGCTCGTTCGTGGTGAAGAACCCGCAGGCGGCCGCCGGCGGGGTATTCTGGAGCGTCAGGGATCGTTATGTGCGCACCGACTCGGTGTGCCACGCGATGAACGCGTACCTCAACATGATCGGCGAGCTCGGCGACGGCCCGCTGCTCGCGTTGCCCGAGCGGCCCCTCGCCGAGCGGATGGCGCTCGCGGCGGAGGCGCCGGGCGCGGCGGACGCGGGGCTCCCCGAGGACGAGGGCGAGGAGGCCGCCGCGGGGCGGTCCGGGCCGAGGGGCGAGGACGCGGACGACTGAAACGAATTGACGTTGCTCCAGGAGAACTCCCCATGGCTCAGGTGAAGATCTACGGAATCAAGGAGAAGCTCGATCCGGTGAAGGAGGCCCTGTCGAGGGTGATCCACGCCTGCGTCATGGAGGCGCTGCAGATGCCGCAGGACAAGCGGGCGCATCGCTTCTTCCCGATGGAGCGCGAGGACATGCTGGCGCCGGGCGGGCGGACCGACGCCTATACGATCATCGAGATCTCGATGATCACCGGGCGCAGCGTGGAGACGAAGAAGAAGCTCGTGCGGCTCCTGTTCGACAAGATCCGGGACGAGGTCGGGATCGAGCACCAGGACATCGAGATCTGCATCTCGGAGTCGCCCGCCCACGACTGGGGGTTTCGCGGGATGCACGGCGACGAGGTCAAGCTGAACTACAAGATCAACGTCTAGCGTCCGGTCGTTCGCGGGCTTGCCCGCGCGGCAGCGCGGGCCTGACGCGCGTTCAGCGCCCGCGCGCTCCTGGATTCGGTCTGGCGCGCCCCGACGCGAAGCGCTAGCGTCTGGCCAGGGTGCGCAGGGGCGCCCTCCCCGCCGGAAAGAAGCCTTTCACCCTGCGACGCGACGACCGCGAGTCACCTCGCACCGTCATGACCACGTCGACATCCTCGGGCCGAGGGAGCGGGCAGCGGCCGATTCGAGAGGAGACGTCCATGATGGATCCCGTTCGCGAGCTGAAGACCCGCGCTGAGCTGCTGCACAAGCAGCTCGCGTCGAACGATGCCAGGGCGCTCTTGCGCCTGCGCGCGCTGCCCGAGCTCGGTCGCGCCGACGAGGCCGCGCTCGCCGCGGCGGTCGCCGGCATCCGCCGGAAGCACTGCCTCGCGGTGGTCGCGCGCGAGTGCGGCTTCTCGAGCTGGGAGCGGGCGCGCCTCGCCCTCGCGGGAGAGCCCGGCGCGCCCGAGCTCGGGGCGCTGCTCTACGGCCGGGATGGCGGCGTGCTGCACCACTGGTTCGCGACCTACGAGGAGGCGCGCGCCCACGTCGAGGCGCTGCCGGAGGCGTCGCGCGGCTATCTCCTCGCGTACAAACACCACTTCTTCGTCGCCGATCGCGCGTTCGTCGCGTCGCTCGGGCTCGATCCCGACGACCCGGACTGGCAGGCGATCGGGTGGGACTGGGCACGGCCCGCCGATCTCGCCGCGCGGAGCCGCCTCTACGCAAAGCGGCTCGCCTCGATGCGGGGGTGGGCATGAGCGCCCCGGAGCTGCACCCGGACCTCACCGCCGCGCTCGAGGCTGCTTTCCCGGGGCGCCCGGTCCAGGACGTGACCTCGCTCTCCGGCGGGTTCTCCGGCGCCGCGCTGATCGCGTTCGTCGTCGACGGCGCGCCGTACGTCGCGAAGCGCTTCGCGGTCGATCCGAGCGATCCGGCGCGCGCCGCGCGCGAGAGCGCGTGCATGCGCATCGCGTCCGAGCGCGGCGTCGCGCCGCGCCTGCGCCACGCGGACGCGCGGACGGGCGTGACGATCATGGACCGCATCGCGGGGACACAGCTCCGCCCGACGCGCGATCCGGCGCAGATCGAGCGGGTCGCGGCGGCGTTGCGGCGCCTTCACGACGGTCCACCGTTCCCGCGCAGCCCGTCGCGCATGGACTTCCTGCGCTCCCTCGACGCGCAGTGCGCCGCGCTCGCGGGCGCTGGCCTGCCAGCCGAGCTCGTGCGCACCGTCGCCGAGCTGGAGCGCGTGAGCGCGCCGCACGCGCACGCGGCCGCGTGTCATCGCGACCTCAACCCGAACAACGTGCTCGTGGCGGCCGAGCGCGTGTATTTCGTCGACTGGACCCACGCGGGCGCGGGAGATCCGTTCATCGATCTCGCGCAGCTCGGCGTCTTTGCGTGTCCGCGGCCCGAGCAGCGCGAGGCGCTGCTCGAGGCGTACCTGGGGAGGCAAGCGAGCGACGGCGAGCGCGCGCGGGCGGGCCTTGCGCGCGCCATCGCCCTCGCCTTCTACGCCGCGAGCTTCTTCTTCGGGGCAGCGCGCCTCGGCGGGCCGCCTCCTGAAGACGACGCGTCCCGCCCGCTCGCGGACGTCCTCGCCGCGTTCGGCGCCGCGCCGGAGCGAACGCACCCCGGCGTCGTCGCCGCCGCCCTCCTGCGCGAGATGCGACAGGAAGCCCGGGCGCTCGACGTCCTGCGCGGCTGGCCATGACGCCACGCTGAATGCAGCGCACGCTGCGACCTTGTTCCGCTCCTCGGTAGCGCACGCGTTGCGCCGGTCGAGCGCCGTGCACCGCGCTTCTTTGATATACAGGCCAGGACGGAACCGAGGGTACGGATGAACGGTGCACGGATTACATGGCTGTCGTTGCGGAGAACCAGCAGCTGAAGCAGCGCATCCGGGAGCTGGAGGAGGCCGAGGCGGCGCGGGATCGCCTCCAGGCGGAGCTGCGCCAGAGCGAGGAGCATGCGCGCGTCTTTGTCACCTACAGCCCGGCTGCGGTGGCCATGTTCGACAAGGACATGCGCTACATCCTGGCCAGTCACCGCTGGCGGGAAGATTTCGGCATGAAGGAGCAGGACATCATCGGCCGATGTCATTACGATCTGTTCCCCGAGATCCCCGAGCACTGGAGGGCGATCCACCGGCGCTGCATCGCAGGAGCCTCGGAATCGAACGATGAAGAGCCCTTCCCGCGGGCCGACGGGAGCGTCGACTGGGTGCGCTGGAAGATCTTCCCCTGGTACAAGTCGAGCGGCGAGATCGGCGGGATCATGCTGTTCACCGAGGTGATCACCGACCGGAAGCGGCTCGAGGATACGCTCCGGCTGCAGGCGAAGACGCTCGTGGAGCTGTCGACGCCCATCGTGCCCATGAGCCAGGGCGTCCTCGTGCTGCCGCTCGTGGGCGTGCTGGACGCGGCGCGGGCGCAGCAGATGATGGAGAACCTGCTGAGCAAGGTGGTCGAGCGGCAGGCGCGGGTGGCGATCATCGACGTCACCGGCGTCCCGCACATCGACGCGGCCTCGGCGAGCGCCCTCCTGCAGGTGGCGCGTGCGGTCCGGCTGCTCGGGGCGCAGGTCGTCCTGACGGGCATTCGACCAGAGGTGTCCCAGGCCATCGTCTGCCTCGACATCGATCTCGCGGGCATCGTGACCCGCCGCGACCTGCAGAGCGCGATCTCGTTCGCGACCGGGATGAGCCTTTCGCCCGCGTCGCCGTCCCAGCCTTGACGCACCTTGCCCGCGGGCTGCTGCTGGAGCAGCACCCGCGCAGCACGCGCCTGCTGCTCCAGCAGCAAGGCATTGTCCGGTATAACGGATTCGTGTCTTTTGAAGCGGACGCAAGGCTGGTACGCCGCATGCAGAATCATGCAGAACGCCGAACGGAACCCGCAGCGGCGCAACGAGCGTGAGCTGCTTTCCTGACAGCGTGCGCGGCGTGTGCCGCGTGCGGCCGAGTTTCCTTCGTTGCCGGGAGGCGTCGGGGCCTTCGAGGCCTCTCTGAATTCTCCCCCGGGACGGCGCGCTGGAGCGTGCGGGCGCGGTCACAAGGCCGCGCATATCGATGGTGCTTCCGCCCGACCTGCCCTGCTGGCCACGGTGAAGGCTTGGTCCGCACAGTGCAATGCGTCAGGGCGATAGTCGACCTGAAGAAAGCCATGAAAGATCCAGTGATCGCGCTCGACGCGGTCTCATCCACCCTCGCGATCACGTCCCTGACGAGCGCCCTCCCGCGCGCGCCGGGCGTCGTGCGGCGCCGTGTCGCGACGCGCTCTGCGCTCCGCGCGCAGGCGCGCTCCGCGGCGCTCCCCCGGCGCTCGCGGCGGCTCGCGTCCCGCCGGATCGGCGCTGACGTCGAGCGATGGACCGCCACGCGCTGTAGGGGCGCCGCGCTCGCGGCGCTCTAGCTCGAAGGCCTCTCACATTCTCAGCACAGGAGCGGGCGCCTGGTCGGCGCGCGGCCTCGTGCGCCCTGGGCGCGGCTGCCCGGCGCCGAGGGCCGCCGCGCGACCGCGCGACCGCGCCATGGAGTCATCATCATGAGCGTCTCATCCTCTCACCTCTCGCTGAAAGACGGCAAGAAGACCTCTCGCTCGCGGCTGGTGCGCGACAAGCTCGATTACCCGGTGATCGACACCGATCTGCACACGATCGAGTTCGCGCCGATCCTCGAGGATTACATCGCGAAGTACGGCGGCGCGAAGTCCGTCGACGAGTTCCGCGACGCGATCAACCGGGGCTTCGGCTACCTGAGCAACGAGTGGTACGAGCTCACGCCCGAGCAGCGCGCGGCGCAGCGCTCGGTCCGCCCGCCGTGGTGGGCGCTGCCGACGAAGAACACCCTCGATCTCGCCACGGTGTCGCTGCCCAGGCTGCTGCACGAGCGGCTCGGCGATTCGGGGACGGACTACGCGGTTCTTTTCCCGAACGTCTCCACGTTCGCCACCCACGTCGGCAAGGAGGACCTGCGCCGGGTGCTCATCCGCGCGGTCAACGCCTATCACGCCGACGTGTACCGGCCGTACGCCGACCGCCTCACGCCTGTCGCCGCCATCCCGCTGCACACGCCGGAGGAGGGCGTCGAAGAGCTCGAGTTCGCCGTGCGCGAGCTCGGCCTCAAGGTCGCCCTCATCCCGGGCAACCTCCGGCGGCCCATCCGGTCGGTGGCCGAGAAGTACCCGTCGCGGCACCACCCGGACGTCGCGCGGCACGCGAACTGGCTCGACACGTTCGGCGTGGACAGCGAGCACAACTACGACCCGTTCTGGGCCAAGGCGGTCGAGCTCAGGACGGTGCTGACCACCCACTCCGCCGGGATGGGGTGGACCAGCCGCAGCTCGGTCTCGAGCTACATGTACAACCACATCGGCCACTTCGCCTCCGCCTCGGAGGCGCTCGCGAAGTCGCTCTTCTTCAGCGGCGTGACCCGCCGGTTCCCCGATCTCCGCGTCGGCTTCCTCGAGGGAGGGGCGGCGTGGGGCGCGACGCTGTTCGCGGATCTGGTGGGGCACTGGGAGAAGCGCAACGGCAGGGCGGTCCAGAACTACAACCCTGATCTGATCGACGCGAAGCTGCTGTACGCGCTGTACCATCAGTACGGCGGCGAAGAGGTCGGGGCGCGGCTCGGCGACATCAACGCTGTCCTCGGCGGGGCGCTCGGCGTCTCGAACAACTCGCGGAGGCAGCCGCAGGACCCGGTCGCGCTCGACGACTTCGCGGCGGCGGGCATCGAGCGGATCGAGGACATCCGCGACCGGTACGTGCCGAACTTCTACTTCGGCTCGGAGGCGGACGACCCCACGATCGCGTACGCGTTCAACACGAAGGTCAACCCGCTCGGCGTGCAGCTCAACGCCTTCTGGGCGTCGGACAGCGGCCACTGGGACGTGCCTGATCTGACAGAGGTCCTCGCGGACACCTGGAGCCTCGTCGAGCGCGGGGCGCTCACGGAGGCGAACTTCCGCGATCTCGTGTTCACCCACCCATACAACTTCTTTGCCGGCAAGAACCCCGGCTTCTTCGCGGGGACCGCGGTCGAGCAGAAGCTGCGGAAGAGCAAGGCGGCCTGAACGTGGAGCGTCGGGCGGGGCCACGGAAGCCGCCCCGCCCGACCGTAGCTGTGAATCAACGAACCCCTCTGGATCCATTCATGCGTTTGCTCGACCGCTCAAGAACCGCCATCTCATCGATCCTCGCGACGACCGTCGTCCTTTGCGTGACGCAGGCGAGCGCGCAGAACCCGCCCGGCAGAGCCCAGGGCGAGCGTCCCGCGCCTGCGCCTGCCGGCGCGCCGGACCCCGGCACCCCGCCCGCGGGCGACGCAGCCGCGGAGGCCTTCGTCGAGCCCGATCCCAACGCCGTCACGCGGGACGACCTGCAAGGGCTCGTCACCGACCTCGAGAACTTCAAGTTCCAGTGGCAGCGAGAGCGCGACCTCCACACCGCCCTCTCGACCCGCTCGCTCCTCGTCGGCGGCGTCATCCAGGCGCGCATCGGATGGGCGGAGCAGCCGGTGAACACGGCGACCTCGAACGATCGCAAGGTGACGTTCGACACGGGCGCCGCGACCCTCACGTTCAATGGCATCCTCTACAAGGACTACGAGGAAGGCCGCAACCTGACCTACTCGGTGCGCTTCGGCGCCTCGCCCCAGCAGGCGAGCAACAACAGCTTCCTCAACCTGCTGGACGCCCAGCTGGCGTACTCCGTGCTCCCCACCCTCGCCCCCGAGGACTGGGTCCTGCAGGTCACCCTGGGCCAGCAGCTCCTGCCCTTCGGGCTGGAGGTCCCCGCGAGCGAGGAGCTGAAGCCGGTGATCACCAACGCGCAGTTCACGACGAAGCTCGGCCTGAACCGGCGCGACCTCGGGCTCATCGTCCGCGGCGACGTGCTGCCGCAGGTGGACTACGGCTACAACTACCGGGCGCCCCTCCTCGCCTACGCGATCGGCATCGTCAACGGGAGCGGGCCGAACACGCCCGACGACAACAGCGAGAAGGACATCATCGGCCGCCTCGCGTTCACCGTGCCGTCCGACTACAACTCCATCCTCCGCCAGATCACGCTCGGCGGGAGCGCGTACGTCGGCTGGCAGAACACGTTCCTCAAGGACGAGAAGAAGACGCTGTCCGGCAAGGGCGTCAAGCGCCGCTTCGGCGGCGACATCTACTACAACCACTATCCGATCGGCGTCACCTACGAGTTCATCTACGGCCAGGACGACGTGACGCTCGGGACGACGGCGGAGGACCCCCGGAAGACGAGGCAAACCAGCCTGTCGCACGTGGCGACCTTCTTCTACAACTGGGGCGAGCAGTTCCTGAGGGGCTACCGCAACCAGGGCCGCTACGACGACTGGTGGCCGAAGACCTACCAGCCGTTCCTCCGCGTCGACCTCTTCGACCCCAGCACCGAGGTGAAGGAGAACCGGGTCGACGTCTACACGCTCGGCTTCAACGTCTTCTTCGCGGAGACGACGAAGTTCCAGCTCAACGTCAACCGCCGAGACGACCGCACGAGCACCGAGGGGGCCAAGCACGAGGTACTAACCCAACTCCAAGGCGCCTTCTAGAGGGGGGCTCGCCCGCTTCGGATACGGGCCCACCTCGGCGTTTTCGGTGCTCGGCGTACGTGAGTACGCCTGCGCGCCGAAAACGCCGATCTGGGCCCGTCTCCTGTGCGGGCGAGCCCCCCTCTGGCGGCGGTATGCAGCGAATTAGGAGAAGAGATTCATGAGACGAGCTTTGGTTTTGGTGCAGATACTGGTTGTGGTGATTTTGACGTTGTCGGCGCATGGGGCGCGGGCGGAGGCGCCTAGCGTTATCCGGGTGGCATTTGCGGGGGTGGGGATCGGGAACCGGCCGTTCGTCGGCGGTAGCAGCCTGAGCGTGGTGCACGCGCGGGGGCTCCTGGAGGAGGAGTTCAAGAAGGACAACATCAAGATCGAGTGGTTCTTCTTCAAGGGGGCCGGGCCCGCCGTCAACGAGGCGTACGCGAACCGGCTGCTCGACTTCGCGCTCCAGGGAGACCTGCCGTCGAGCATCGGCAGAGCAGGGGGGCTCAAGACGAAGCTCCTCGCGGGGGTGTCGACGAGGCAGCACACGTACCTGGCCGTCCCGTCGGACTCGTCGATCGCGTCGCTCGCGGACCTCAAGGGGAAGAAGGTCGCCCTCTTCAAGGGCACGAACCTCCAGCTCGCTGTCAACAAGATCCTCGCGGGGAGCGGGCTGTCGGAGCGCGATCTGCGGATCCTCAACATGGACGGCGCGACCGCGAAGGCGGCGCTGGCGACGAGGGACATCGACGCCGCCTTCGGCGGGTACGACCTGCTCACGCTCCAGGATCAGGGGGTCGCCAAGATCGTCTACTCGACGAAGAACGACTCGCCCGCCTACCTGCGGCACGCCCACCTGATCGTCACCGAGGACTTCGCGAACAAATATCCCGACATCACGAGGCGCGTCGTCAAGGTCGTCGTGCAGGCCGCCCACTGGATCGCGCAGAACGAGGCCAACCCGGCGCCGATCTACCAGCTCTGGTCCAAGTCGGGGGTGCCGTACTCGAACTTCAAGGCGGACCAGACGGGCGACTCGCTCAAGGTGCGCGCGAGCCCGCTGTTCGATGAATACCTGATCTCCCGCTACAAGGCGGCCGTCGCCGACGCGAAGCGGTTCGGCCTGATCAGGAACACCTTCGACGTCGACTCCTGGATCGATCTGCGGTTCCTGAACGCGGCCCTGAAGGAGCTGAACCTCGAGGGCTACTGGCCCGAGTTCGACGTGAACGGGAAGGTCAAGCACCCCGGGAGGCCATGAGAGGAGAGCGCGCGGCGAAGGAGCCTAGCGCAGGGCGGAACGCCACGAGAGAAAGGCAACCAAGATGACGCAGCAGGGAATTCAAGAGAGCCGGACCCAGGCCGGCTACAAGCTCGCGGCGCCCGACGTGGCGCTGCCCGCGGGCGGCGCCTCCCGGCTCCTGTCGCGGAAGGTGGGCAACGTCGCCGTGGGGCTCGTCTTCCCGGCGGCGCTCTTCCTCGCGTGGAGCTACGCCTCGCAGCGCGAGCTGATCCCGGCGCAGATCCTGCCGGCGCCAGGGCTCGTCGTGCAGACGCTGACCGAGCTCGCGAGCTCGGGCGATCTGCACACGAACATCGCCATCAGCCTCGGTCGCGTCCTCGGCGGCTTCGCCGCGGGCGGCGCGGCGGGCCTCGCGCTCGGCATCGCGATGGGGCTCTCGCGGCGGATCGAGGAGCACGTCCACCCGCTCTTCAAGGCGCTCGCGCAGGTCCCCGCGCTCGCGTGGCTGCCGCTGGTCATGATGGTGGCGGGGATCGGCGAGTCGCTCAAGCTGATCCTCATCGCGCAGGCGAGCCTCATCCCCGTGGCGATCAACACGTTCGAGGGCATCAAGAACGTGCCGAGATCGTACATCGAGGTGGCCCGGGTCTTCCGCTTCAGCCATGCTCAGCTGCTCCGGAAGGTCGTGCTCCCCGCCGCGGTGCCGTCCATCGCCGTCGGCGTCCGTTACGGCCTGACGCAAGCGTGGCTGTCGCTCGTCACGGTCGAGCTCCTGGCCTCGTCCGAGGGCGTCGGGTTCCTGATCGTCTGGGGCCGCCAGCTGTTCCAGCTCGACGTGGTGCTCGCGGCGATCCTCGTCGTGGGGATCGTCGGGCTCGTGCTCGACAAGGGGCTCGAGGCGATCGAGGCGCGCCTCCTCCGCTGGCGGCGCGCCGCCCTGGTACACCTCACCGAAGAACACCTACGATGAGCGCCATCACCCATGCTCTGATCCAGCCGCGGCTGCGGCGCGGCCTGGTCCTGCCCGTCCTGCTGTTCGTCGCGTGGCTCGTTGTCTGCCGCTACGAGCTCGCCAACACCCGCATCCTGGTCCCGCCGCTCGCGGTCTGGAAGGCCGCGAGCGCGCTGCACGAGAGCGGCGATCTCTGGGCACACCTGCGCGCCAGCCTCGTCCGGGATCTCCTTGGGCTCGTGCTCGGGATCGTCGCGGGCGGCGCCGTCGGCGGTCTGCTCGCCGTCTCGCGCACCGCCGACAAGCTGTTCTCACCGAGCTTCCACGCGGCGAAGCAGGTCGCGCTGTTCGCGTGGATCCCGCTCATGTCGGTGTGGCTCGGCGTGGGCGAGCAGGCGAAGATCGCCTTCATCGCGCTCTCCGCCTTCTACCCGGTCGTCGTGAACACCTATGAAGGCGTGCGCAGCGTCGGTGTCGAGCACATCGAGGTGGCGCGGGTGCTCCGCTTCTCGCGGTGGCAGATCCTCCGCAAGGTCATCCTGCCGTCCGCCGCGCCGTCGCTCTTCGCGGGCGTGCACCAGGGGCTCATCTACGCGTGGCTCGGCACGCTCGGGGCCGAGTACCTGCTCGAGCCCGCCCCCGGGATCGGCACCCTGATGGTGGACGGGCGCGAGCGCTTCGCCATGGATGTCGTGCTGGTCGGGCTGATCGTGTCCGGCCTCGTGGGCTTCGGCCTGAACGCGCTGGCCAAGGCCGCGGAAGACCGCCTGTTGCGATGGCGCGTCCCCGGCGTGTGAACGTCGTCAGCGTCGTCAACGTCTGCTTCCGTCTGCTTCCGTCTGATTCCGTCTGATTCCGTCTGCTTCGAGGAGGAACTCATGGGCTCGCCTGGAGTCATCAACATTCGCGATGTCAGCAAGAAGTACGTGGTCAAGGACAAGCCCCTGGAGGTCCTCCGGGGGATCGGGCTGACCATTCACCCCGGCGAGTTCATCAGCATCGTGGGCACGAGCGGTTGCGGTAAATCGACGCTCCTCCGGCTCCTCGTCGGGCTGGACGGCGACTACGAGGGCGACCTCCTCATCGGCGGCGCGCGCGTCGAGGGGACGAGCCTCGATCGGGGCATCGTCTTCCAGGAGCACCGGCTCTTCCCCTGGCTGACCATCGAGCAGAACGTCGCGCTCGGGCTCGAGAGCTCGGCGTGGACGCACGCCGAGAAGGCCCGCGCGGTCGACGAGCACCTCGAGCTCGTGGGCCTGTCCGGGTTCAAGTGGGCGTACCCGCACCAGCTCTCCGGCGGGATGGCCCAGCGGGCGGCGATCGCGCGAGGGCTGGTCAACCGGCCGGGCATCCTGCTGCTCGACGAGCCGTTCGGCGCGCTCGACGCGCTGACCCGCGCGAAGCTGCAGCAGGAGCTCCAGCGCATCTGGCAGGAAGAGAAGATCACCATGATCCTCGTCACGCACGACGTCGAGGAGGCGGTGTTCCTCGGCGATCGCGTCGTCGTGCTCGAGCCGCGGCCCGGGAGGATCAAGCGCGTCGTCCCCGTCAGCGCGCCGCGCCCGAGGTCCCGCACCGATCACGAGATCAAGGCCCTCGTCGACGAGGTGCGCGGCTACCTCCTCGAGGCCTAGCGCGACGGATCGAGGCGCAGCGTGACGGAAGGCCCGAAGCCACCTGGGACAGCCGGTGAGGCCGCGCCAGAGAAAGATCTCTGGCGCACGGCAGGTTCATCCGTTATAATGGATGAACCATCCGCTATTATGGTGAGTGAAGCCCGATGACGATGCCCTTGCTCACGCTTCCGAACACGAGCTCGCCGGCCCTTTCCGTGCGCGCCAAGGCGCTTGTCTTCCAGGATCCACGCTCGCAGGCGATCCTCGAGCGGATCGGGCAGCTCTCGCCGAGCGACGTGACGTTGCTCGTGACGGGGGAGACCGGCACGGGCAAGGAGATCGTGGCCCGTCACATCCACGCGTTGAGCCACCGGCGGGGGCGGCCCTTCGTGGCGGTCAATTGCGGCGCCTGGTCGGAGTCGCTCGTCGAGAGCGAGCTGTTCGGCCACGAGAAGGGCGCCTTCACGGGGGCGACGACCTCGAAGGCCGGGTGGTTCGAGGCGGCGGACGGCGGGACGCTGTTCCTCGACGAGATCGGGGATCTGTCGCTGCCGCTCCAGGTCAAGCTGCTCCGCGTGCTGCAGGAGCGCGAGGTGGTGCGGCTCGGCTCGCGCCAGCCGATCCCCATCGACGTGCGGCTCATCGCGGCGACCAACGTGAACCTGGAGGAGGCGGTGATCGCGCGGAAGTTCCGCGAGGATCTCTTCTACCGGCTCAACGTGGCGACGCTGGCGCTCCCGCCGCTGCGCGAGCGGCCGGGCGACATCCTCCCGCTGGCGCGCTACTTCCTCGATCTCTACGCGCACCGGCTCGGCTCGGGGCCGGCCGTGCTCACGGCGGAGGCGACGGCGCGGCTCCTCGGGCACCCGTGGCCCGGGAACATCCGGGAGATCGAGAACGCAATGCACCACGCGCTCCTGGTCTGCAAAGGCCAGGAGGTCACCCCGGCGGATCTGCGCCTCACGGCGCTCCTGCCGAAGGCCGGGGCGAGCGTTCCTCCGCCGGAGCAGGGCGCGACGGACGCCGTGTCCCA
Organism: Sorangium sp. KYC3313; assembly: GCF_052075895.1. Taxonomy (NCBI): domain Bacteria; kingdom Pseudomonadati; phylum Myxococcota; order Polyangiales; family Polyangiaceae; genus Sorangium; species Sorangium sp. KYC3313. The sequence goes on along the minus strand of NZ_CP197255.1, from coordinate 10,988,604 downwards.
GGTCAGGCCGACGCCGCAGGCGACGGCGCTGGAGGGCGCGCTGCTCGCGCTGTTCGAGCAGAACCTGCCGAACCTGCACGAGCAGATCGAGGAGACGATCATCCGGACGGCGTACCGCTACTGCGATCGCAACCAGCTCCAGACGGCGAGGCTGCTCGGCATCAGCCGGAACATCGTGCGCGCGCGGCTCGCGCAGTTCGGAGAGCTGGCGCGCTACCGGGCGTCGCGCGGCGGGGCGGCCGCCGCGTTCGGGCGAGGGGAGGCGAGCACCGCGCCGCGCGCCCCGGGGACGACCTGAGCGTGCGCTGAGCGAGGGGCGTCAGCTCGGCTGTGCGGGGCGCGGCGGGCGCGGTGAGGCGAGCGAGGCCGGCGGGGGCGCCTCAGGAGCGCGACGGGGAGGCCGGCCGGGGGCGACCCGGCGTGCGGGGGCGAGCCCTCGACCAGGCGCGTCGCGTCACCCGCTCTTCTCGGCTCCCAGCTCCCCAGCTCCGCTCCCTCCAGGGCCCGCAGCGCGGGCTCAAGCGTGGCTCGCGCGCGTGGAGGGCTGTCCGGCCTTGGCCTCGATCCAGCGCTCCAGATCGGCGCGCGAGGTCACGCCGCTGCGGCGATCGAGCTCTCGCCCTCCGCTGAAGAGCACGAAGGTGGGCACCCCCTGGATGCGCCGGCGCCCGGCTTCCGCCGGATCGGCGTCGGTGTCGAGCTTGAGGACCAGCACCTTGCCCGCATTCCTGCGGCCGAGCTCGTCGAGGGCCGGCGCGACGACTCGGCACGGGCCGCACCAGGTGGCCCAGTAGTCGACAAGGACGGGGACAGGAGAGCTCGCAATCGCCTGTTCGAGCGCGGCCCCGTCCACCGGCTGCGGAGCGCCCGTCGTGTCGAGGTGGGCCTTGCAGCGGCCACAGACCGGTCGATCCTTGATCCGCTGGTCCGCGACCCGGTTGATCGAGCCGCAACGGCCGCAACGGTAGATAGCCATGCTCCTTCTCCTTGCCGTCGCCGCGTGCCGCGGCATTGCGAGCAACTTGGGTCCGGCGTGAGCCTTGGCAACCAGGGGGCGCGTGAGCCGCGCGGCGGACGCGGCTGTCGGCGGGCGGGCTATCGCGGCGGGGCTTCGCAGGCCCGTCGCGTCACCTCGTGGCGGTAGTCGAACATCCGCTCCAGCTTGCGCCGGACGAAGAGGCCGCCGCCGAGCCGGCCGATCGCGCCGAGCGGGAGCTCGTACTCCACGCGGTCCGTGAGGTAGCAGCCGCCCGAGCCGTCGGGGTCCATGCGGTGCGTGTGCACCCAGCGCTTGAACGGCCCGCTGCGCTGCGTGTCCTGGAACATCCGGCCCCGCTCGTACTGCGTGTGTTCCGCGACCCAGCGCAGCGGGACAGGGCCGACGCGCGTCTCCACGACCACGCGCGCGCCGACGAGGATGCCACCGGCCTTCTCCAGCACGCGCGCGTGCTCCCAGGGGGGCGTGAGGCGCTCGAGGGCGTCAGGCTCCTCGTGGAAGGCGAAGACCCGCTCGGGGGGCGCGGCGATGCGCGTGCGCTTCTCGAAGGTGGGCATGCGCGAGCATGGATCGCGTCGCGCCCCTCTTCGAGGAGCGCACGCGCATCACTGCCGCTCCTGGCGGCCTCCCGACGTGGCGTCAGAACGCCCACGACCAGGTGACCGCTGCCGGCTCGGGGGGCGGGCCGGGCAGCGTGCCTGCCGCGTACCTGGCCTCGCTCGGCTGGATCGGGTGGACGGCCGCGATCGCGAAGCCCGTCACGTGGCCCAGGATCATGCCGGCGCCGACGTCCTGCCACGAGTGCGCGCCGGCGCCGATCCGCAGCGCCATCGTCACCACCGTGGCCGCCTCGGCGAGGGCGAGCGCGCCGAGGCGCGGCGCGGCGTCGCCGGTCGTGCGCAGCGCGAGGTTCAGGCGCGCGCCCGCGACGGCGGCCACCGGGGTCGTGTGACCCGAGGGGAAGGCGTCGAAATCGAGGTCGGTCTCGCCGCACCGATCGGTCCGCCACGAGCGCGGCCGGCACCGGCCCGACAGGCGCTTGATCACGTTCGAGAGGCCGGTCGACAGCGCCGCCGCCTCGACCTCGATGAGCGATGTCCTGAGCGCCCGCGCGTAGGGGCGGGGGACGCCGGCGCCCGCGAGGTAGCTGCCCTCGAGGGCGTACCCGCCGCCGAGGAGGAGCAGCGTGCCCACCGCGGCGCCGGTGATGTCGCTGGCGAGGCCGATCGCGTCGTTGCGCTCCTCGCTCGAGGCGGCGCCCCACCCGGAGCGCCGCTGGGGGAGCAGGTACGTCGCGAGCGACGCGGTGCAGGCCGCGGCGAGGGCCGCCTCGCCGCCCGGCGTGCCGAACGCCCAGTCCGGGGCCGCCGGCCCCGCCTGCGCGGCGGCGGGCGCGCTCCACGCCAGCGCGCACACGCAGGCGAGCGGCGCGCCGTACTTCACGGCTTCTTCGCTGCGGGGGGCGCGGCAGGCTGCGCGGGCGCAGCGGGCTTCGCAGCCTGGGGCGCGGCGGGCGCCGCCGGCTTGCCGGGCGCCGCCGGCTTGCCGGGCGCCGCCGCCGGTCCGGCCGCCACGCCTGGCGCCTTCTGCACGATGACCTCACCGAGCTGCAACGCCGAGAGCTGCTCTCCGACAGCGCCGGCGTCGCCCACCAGGACGACCCGGAGCTGCTCGGGCACGAGGTACTTCTGCGCGACCCGCTGCACGTCCGCGGGCGTGATCCGCTGGAGCCTCGCCGGTCGCGTCGCGTACTCGTCGAGCGGCAGATCGTAGACCGCGAGGCCCGCGATCGTCGACGCGGTCGCGTCCGCCGTCTCGAAGCGCGCCGGCAGCTGGCGGATGAGGTTCGCCTTGGCGTCCGCGAGCTCCTCGTTCGTGACGGGCTCCCTCCGCATCCGGTCGATCTCCGCGAAGATCTCGCTCACGGCGGGGCCCGTGTTCTCGCGCACGATGGCGCCGCCCGCGGAGAACGGTCCCGCTCCGTGGCGCATGTCGAAGCCGGAGCGCGCGCCGTAGGTGTAGGCGTGCTTCTCGCGCAGGTTCAGGTTGAGCCGGCTCGAGAACTGCCCGCCGAGGAGGGTGTTCATCACGAGCAGCGCGTCGTAGTCCGCCGTCGCGCGCGGCACGCCCGGAAGCGCCACCGTCACGGTCGACTGCGTGAGCCCTGGCCGGTCGACGACAACGACGCGCGGCGCGCCCGCGGCGATCGCCGGCGGATCGGCGGGGATCGCCGCCTTGGCGGGGGCGGGCGGCGCCGAGGCCGGGCCCTTCCAGGCGCCGAAGACCCGCTCCACCTCCTTCACCGCGTCGGCCTTGGTGATGTCCCCGGCGATGGCGACGGTCGTCAGCTCCGGCCGGAACTGCGCGGCGTGGAACTTCGCCAGGGCGCCCGCCGTGATCTTCTTCAGCGCCGCCTCGGTGCCGATCAGCGGCGCGTTGTACGGGTGGCCCTCGGGGTAGAGGACCCGGGCCTGGGCGATGGAGAGGAGCGACGCGGGGCGATCGTTCATCTCGGCGAGCTGGGTGATGCGGCGCGACCGCTCGCGCTCGATCTCCGCCGGCGCGAAGGCCGGGTTCATGTACGCGTCGCCGAGCAGCGTGAGCATCTCGCCGAACCGCGGCGTCACGCTCTGGCCCTGCACTCCGCCGCCGTCGAAGCCGACCGCGGACCAGAAGCTCGCGCCGAGCTTGCCGAGCGCGTCGCTGAGCGAGAGCGCGCTGCGGGTCTTGGTGCCCTGCATGAGCATCGCGCCCGCGAACGCGCCGACGGCCGGCTCGGCCTGGTCGGCGCCGCGGACGGTCGTCACGTCCACGGCCACGATCGGCAGCTCGTGCCGCTCCACGACGAGGACGCGGATCCCGTTCGCGAGCTTCGCCTCCTCGATCCGCGGCGGCTGGAAGACCACCTCCGGCCCGGTGGGAGGCGGCGATTTGCGGAAGTCGTCCGCCGGCGCGGCGGCGGGCGGCGCCGCGGCGGGGCGCTGCGCGCTGGGCGGCGCCGGGGGCGGCGTCGACGTGACCGGAGCGCAGGCGGCGAGCGCCACGGCTGCGAGCGAGGCGGAGACGGTTCGTTTCATGCGCATGGGCTCAACCCCCCTTCGGCGCGGCCGGGCCGGCCGCAGGCTTGTCGACCGCGGGCTTGTCGCCAGCGGGCTTCATGATGGCCGGCGCGGCCGCCGGCTTTTCGGTTGCCGGCGCGGCCGCGGGCTTCGCGCCCGCCGGCGCGGCCGCGGGCGCCGCGACCGCGGGCTTCACGCTCGCCGCTGCCGACGGCGCCGCGGTGGTGGGCTTCGCGCCCGCCGCCGCGGGCGTCGCCGCCCCGGTCTGCTTCACGAGGCGCCCGGCCTTCGGGGCGCCCGGCTTCGGCGTGACGAGGGCGATCACGCGCCTGCCCTGGGGCAGGAGATCCGCGGTCGCCTTCTGCAGGTCGGCGGCGGTGGCCTTCTCGTACCTGGCCACGTCCTTCGGGAAGTACCCCGGATCGCCGGTGAGCTGGTTGTAGTTGTTGATGGCGTTCGCGCGGGCCGTCACCTGCTCCATGCTGAAGACCAGCTCCGAGAGCACCTTGGCCTGGGCCCTGTCGTGCTCGTCCTGCGTCGGCGGCGCCTTGCGCAGCCGCTCGAGCTCGGCGTCGATGAGCTTCAGGGCCTGCTCGGGCGACTTGCCCTTCTTCAGCGTCGCCGTGATCTGGAAGGTGCTGGCGAGCTGGCTCGATTGCTGGAACGCGAAGACGTCCTGCGCGATCTGGAGATCGTACACGAGCTTCTTGTAGAGGCGGCTCGTCTTGCCCGAGGCGAGGACGTTGGCGACGAGGTCGAGCTCGGCGTCGCCGGGCGCGAAGCTCGGCGGCGTCACCCAGCTGATCGTCACGCGGGGCAGCTCGACGTCCGCCTCGATGTCGAGGCGCTTCTCGGTCGCGAGGTCGCCGGGGTCGGGCCTCGTCGCCACGGGCGGCGGGGCGCCCTTCGCGATGGGGCCGAAGTACTTCTGGATGAGCTCCTTCGCCCGGCGGCGATCGATGTCGCCCGCCACGACGAGGGTCGCGTTGTTGGGCACGTAGAACGTCCGGAAGAAGGCCTTCACGTCGTCCATCTGCGCCGCGTCGAGATCCTCCGGCGTGCCGATGGTCAGCAGGTGGTAGGGGTGGCCCTCCGGGAACAGGGCCGCGCGGAGGAACTGCGGCACGAGGCCGTAGGGCGCGTTCTCGTAGTTCTGGCGGCGCTCGTTCTTCACGACACTGCGCTGGCTCGTGAAGGTCGCGTCGTTCGCGTGGTCGAGCAGCCACCCCATCCGGTCGCTCTCCAGCCAGAGCACCAGCGCGAGCTCGTTGGCGGGGACGGTCTCGAAGTAGTTGGTGCGGTCGGTGTTCGTCGTCCCGTTGCGATCGCTCGCGCCGGCCCGCTCCAGGTACTTGAAGAACATGTCCTCGCCCACGTGCTTCGAGCCCTGGAACATGACGTGCTCGAACAGGTGCGCGAAGCCGTTCTTCCCCCGCGGCTCGTCCTTGGAGCCGACGTGGTACCAGAGGTTGACGGCCACGACGGGCGTGCGGTGATCCTCGTGCAGGACCACCTCGAGCCCGTTCTCCAGCGTGTACTTCTCGACCGGGATCGCGACGCTCACGCTGGTCGCCGCCGCCGCAGGCGGAGCCGCCGGCGCGACCGGCGCCGCCGCCGCGGGCTTGGCCGCAGGTTGAGCCGCCGCAGGCTGCGCCGGCGCTGCGGCCGGGGGCGCGGCGTAGGCGGGCAACGTCAGGCCGAGCGCGGCGACGAGCGCGCTGGACAGGGACGAGAGCGCCCGGAGGCGCGTCCGTTCGGACCGATGGTGGGCTCGCATGGGCGCGGTTTTAGCGCAGATTGCCCGAGGTCGAGCGCAAACTTCGCTCGTGGAATGGGGGCGCGGCGCTGTGTGTTCACGCCCGGCGGCGCGCCCCTGTCACTGGAATGGTGTGACGAAGATCTGGTACGGCCCGAAATCCACCGGAGTACGCCCCTTCACGGTGATGGCGCCGAGGCTCCCTCCAGGTCGTGCCCCGTAAATCCGGGAGTTCACGCCCTCCCTCTCGCCCGCGCATGCGCTGAGCGGGCCGAAGCACTCGATGTTGATGGGATGGCATGCGTCGTCCGCGGTCTTGATCGTCATCGGGAAGTCGGTCAGGCCGCACGAGGACACCACGGTGGACGTCCCCGGGCAGACGGGAACATAGAACGTCTGCTCAGGGCTGCTCGCGCCGCACAAGGAGCTGGGAGGGATCGGCGCCCCGGTGGTGTCGCCGCTGACGAGGCCGCTGCCCGAGATGACCCCGGCCCTCTCGCCGAGGCACGACGCGCGCTGGAACCTGAGGCGGACCGTGCCGCGCGCCTCGGGGTGCGCGGCCTTGACCACCACCGTGTAGGTCCCGGCCCGGAGCCTGGCCGCGAAGTGCGCGCCCGGCGCGGCGTCGCCGCAGCTGTCGGCCGCGCAGCCGACGGGGGGGCCGCCGCACCCCTCGCCCTCGAGCACCGCGAGCGCCGTGTCGACGTCCGACGCCAGGGTGCCGAGGTACACGACCTCGTCGGACGGGAGCGTGAACCGGAAGAACACCTCGCCGCCGCCGCCGCCGCCGCACGGCAGCGCGACGTCGGAGGTGTTCTCGGCCGTGATCTCCGCCGCGTAATCCATCGAGCCCGTCAGCTCCCCCGGCGTCTCGCAGCTGCCTACGCCCGGGATCGGCGCGCAGCCGTCGTCCGGGACGCCGTTGCAGTTCTCGTCGACCGCGTTGCCGCACACCTCGGGCACCGGGGAGGCGCACCCCTCGCCCTCGCAGCCGTCGTCGGGGAGCCCGTCGCAGTCCTGGTCCACCGCGTCCCCGCAGATCTCCGGCTCGGGCTCGCAGGGCGCGAATGCCGGGACGTGGACGGGCACCTCGACCACGTTGTTCTCGATCGCCTGCTCGGCGATCGCGCCGACGGGGTTGACGGTGACGCGGAGGGTGTAGTCCCCCTCGGGCACGTCCGTCACGTCGACCCACTGGCACGGCGTGCCGACGTCGTAGGTGTCGGCCCATCCCGCGCTCAGGAAGTTGCACCCCATGCCTCCCGAGGTCGGGTAGCCGCGCGGCGCGGGGGACGAAGGGTCGAGGGGCTCCATGTCGACGAGGCAAAACGCCTGCTTGTGCCCCAGGGAGACGACCTCGCCCTCCGCATCGACCAGCCGGTAATCGGTGAAGTCCAGGAAATGGAAGTGCTGGTGGCACTGCGCATACTCGAAGAGCGGGCTGTTGAACTCGGGGCCGGGGTCGAGGTGGCCGGGCCCTGCGTTCTCGACGCGCCCCTCGAACTCGAGGAGATGTCGCCGGCCGGGGCCGCCGATGCACCTTTCCATGAGCTCGCAGGCGTCTCTGGGGAACGTCTGGTACGAGAACCGGATCGTGTCGACGATGCGCTGCCTGTCCGGGCGCAGGTCGGGCACGATGCAGACGCCGGCCTCGCACGCGTGGCCGCTGGGGCAGCACGCGCCGCCGCAGATCGCGCCGTCGCAGGCGGGGTAATCGACCGGGAGGACGATCGTGTTGTTGTCGAAGCGCGCCTCGGCGAGGGTCCTGTTCGGGTTCACGGTGATCTCGAGCTCGTAGAGCCCGGCCGGGACGCCGGTCACGTCGAGGGCGTTGCACGCGAGGGTGCCGGGTTGCTCGACGCGCTCGCCCGGGCCGAGGCCCTGCGCGTCGCAGCCGTACTGGCCGCCTGGCATCGCGACGCAGCGCCCGTCGAGCTCGGCCTCGGCGACCACCGCGCCGCCCTGGCGGAGGCGCGCGCGGAAGAAGCGCGGAACGACGTAGCTGTCCTCGCAGAAGTTCGGCTCGAAGACGTCGCTCTCCGACGGCACGCCGAGGTCGAGCGGAACGTCGCCGGCGTTCTCGAGCGAGACGTGGAAGCGCATGAGCGCCCGCCGGCCGCTCGCGCCGAAGCACCCATGCAGCAGCTCGCACGCGTCCTCGTCCACGCGGACCGTGGCGAACGTGACGGGCTCTCCTCGCTCCGGGGGCCCGAGCACGAGGTCCGCCGCCTCGCAGCCGCCGCGCACGCACGCGGCGCCGGGGCTGCAGCACGCCGCGTCGCCGCAGGCGCGCGCCTCGTCGCACGCGGCGGCGCAGCCCGACGGCTTGCCCTCGGCGTCGATCTGACACCGCGCCCCGACGGGACACACGATGTCCGAGCCGGGGCAACGGATGCTCCCGGACACACCGCCGTTGCCGGAGCCGCCGTCTCCCGCGCTGCCGCCTCCTGCCCCGCCCGAGGGCGGCTCGCCGTCGCCGCAGGCGGCGGCCGCCAGGAGGGTTCCCACCAACAGCGTTCTGACAGGCTTCTTCATGGTCACCGGGCGAGGACGATTGAGGAGCGGCGTGAATCGGGCGGTGTCGCGTCGCCGCTGCGCACAGCGAAGCAAGGCCCGCATCGTAGCGCGCGGGCGGTCGAAAGCAGCTCGATCGCGCGGCCACGCAACATCCCGACCGTCCCTATCCGGGATCTCTCGGTGCCTGGCGCGCCCGGGTCGGGCGCGAACAGCGTATTTCCCTCGGTTCACCCGCGGAGGGTGTACTCTCGCCGACATGGCTCCCGTCGTCGTCATCACCGGTGCATCCAGCGGAATCGGTCGATCGCTCGCGTTCTCTTGGGCGAAGCGCGGTGCGCGCGTGGTGCTGAGCGCGCGCGGGCGAGACGCGCTCGAAGAGGTCGCCTCGGAGGTGCGCGCGGCGGGCGGCGACGCCCTCGCGGTGGCCGGCGACGTGACCGTCGAGGAGGACCGCAAGGCGCTCTGCGAGCGGGCGCTCGGCGCGTACGGCCGGCTGGACGTGCTGGTGAACAACGCCGGGCGCGGCTACTACACGCCGTCGATCGAGATTGACCCCGCCGAGCTCGAGGCGCTCTACCGGCTGAACGTCGTCGCCCCCGTGCGCCTCGCGCAGCTCGCGATCGAGCCCCTCACGGCCACGAAAGGCACCCTCGTCATGGTCTCCTCGATCGCGGGGCTCGTCGCGGCGCCGCGGATGGGCCCGTACGCCTCGTCGAAGTTCGCGCTGGAGGCGCTCGCGATGTCGCTCCGCGCGGAGCTCTCGTCGCGCGGCGTGCGCGTGCTCGTGGTGCGGCCGGGGCCGGTAGAGACCCCGTTCCACGCGAACGCCGTCGTGACCGACGACAACGTCGGCTACCGCCCGCCCGGCCACAAGAAGCAGAGCCCGGACGAGGTCGCCGAGATGATCGTGCGCGCCGTCGAGGCGGGCCGCGACGTCCTGGAGACGAGCCTGTTCGTGAAGACCGCGAGCCTCGCCGCCCGCGTGGCGCCCGGCCCCATGCGCTGGCTCTCCAGGCGGATGGCGCGCCGCTCGGGGTTCTGAGCGGAGCGCGCTCCTCCCGCGCCGGGAACGCCGGGCGGGTCGAGCACCCGAGCAAGCCGAAGGGAGGTGGGGGCGGGGAGAGGGCGCCCGGAGCGAGCTCCGCGAGGCGGGGGCTCAGAGCGAGCGCAGGAAGGCGACCACCGCGTCGCGATCTCCCGCGGGGAGCGCCACGAAACGCTGCTTCGCGACGTCCGCCTCGCCGCCGTGCCACAGGATCGCCTCGACGACGTCCCGCGCGCGGCCGTCGTGCAGCAGCTGGGTGTGGCCGTTCACGGCCTCGAGCAGCCCGATGCCCCACAGCGGCGGCGTCCGCCACTCGCGCGGCCCCGCGAGGTGCTCGCTCGACGACGTGTCCGCGAGCGCTTCGCCCATGTCGTGCAAGAGCAGATCGCTGAAGGGCTGGATGCGCTGATCCCGCAGCTCGACGAGCGGGTGGCGGCTCCCCGTCTTCATCGAGGGGACATGGCAGCTCGCGCACCCTGCCTGGCTGAACAGCGCCTCGCCGCGCTGGACGGCCGGGTCCGCCGTGTCGCGGCGCGGCGGCACGCCCAGCATGCGCATGTAGACCGCGAGCCTGTCGAGATCCTCGTCGGAGAGCTCGGGAGCTCCGCGCGTGCCGGCCTGACAACCCGTCTGCGCCTCGCCGCACTCCTCGACCGGGAACAGGCTCGTCGTCACGCCCATGTCCGCCACCAGCGCGTCGGCGACCTGATGCGGTACGCTCACCTTGCTCGCCTTCCAGCCGAAGCGCCCTATCCGCAGTGCCCCCGAGACCGGATCCGGGATCAGGTTCGGACGGCCCGAGATACCGTCCTGATTGCAGTCCATCCCGTCTGCGCGCTCGAGCAGCGCGTCCTCCGCGATCGCCTCGAGGAGGCCCATGCCCACGAGCGGGCGGGCCACGCGGACCGAGTAGCTCGCGACAGGCCCTGCGGAGAGCCCGTCGAAGCGGAACGTGGGCTTTCGCAGGACGTACGCCGTGCCATCGGGGAACTGCCCGGGTTCCTCGGTATAGGCCACGGTGGCCGTACCCTCGCTGGCGCCCCCGCCCTGCGCCTTGTCCTGCAGCTGCCGGCCGTAGCTCGGGTCGGCGGTGGGCCCGCCGTCCGCTTTCGCGCCTGCGCCGAACAGCTTCACGACGGCGGTCTCCATCGCCTCGCCGGGCTCGGGCGGGGCGCCGCGACCGTTGTTGATATGGCAGCTCACGCACGCCGCCTGGTTCGAGAGCGGCCCCGCCTTGCCGGCGTGCTCGTCGAAGACGGGGTTACCGCCCTCGCTGTGCTCGCCGGTGGCAAAATCCGTATGGAACAGGCGGCGCCCCTCGAGGAAGGGCTGGATAGAGCTCTCCTGGATGTTGAGCGCCATCTGCTCGTAATAGAGATGAGGCTCCTCGTAGATGTACGGTATCGTCCCGTCGCCGCCCGACAGAGCCGCCTCGTTCGGCTCGTTGAACGGCGTCAGCTCGCCGCTGCCGACGCGGTAGCGGAACGTGTCGCTGTAATAGCTCGTCCTCCCCTCGACGGTGCCCGCGTCAAGGAACACCCCGAACTCGAACTCCAGCAGATCTCCCGCGCGGATCTCCCTGCCGTCCCTGGCGTTGCGATCGACGACGAACTCCCAGTGGGTGCTCGTGATGCGCTCCATGCCGTTGTTCGAGTCGAACACGTTGCCCTCGCCCGAGTACCAACAGCGGAAATTGATGGTCTGGCTGTTCGATGCGTTTGCTTTGGGGAGCCAGGTGAACTTGATGGTGCTGCCGCCTGCCGGGATCGTGTCCTCGACGATGAACTTGTAGCTTCGGTTCTCGAAATAACGCGGCTGGTACGGGCTGAACTCTTCCTCTTTCTCGTGGCGCCCGCGCACGCGCCCTGCGGCCTCGAGCGTGATGGTCCCATCGGCGGCCGTCGTGGTGATCGGCTTGCCCGCCGTCGCCGAGGGGAACAGCGGGGAGATCTCGCCGTCCACGCCGGAGCACTCGCCGGGATCGACCTCGCCGCCGTCGCAGGCCGGCGCGGGCGGCGCTCCCGCAGAGAAATAAGCGAAGATCGCCTCGATGTCGGCCGTCGCGATCTGCTGCTCGCCGAAGGCCGGCATGCGCGCCTCCCCCGTGCGCACCTGCGCCGTGAACTCCTCCAGGGTGCCGTCGAAGGCGAACAGATCGGGAAACCCGCCGGTCGGCTTGCCGTGGGCGCTATGGCACCCGCCGCAGTTCAGCGCGAACGCCTGCGGCAGCGCTGGCCCGTCGCTCGTCTCCTCGCAGGGCGGCGCGCCTTCCGTACCGCCCCCGTCGCCCGGCGAGGGCGACGCCGGCGAGGGAGACGCGGGCGACGGGTCGCTCGAGCACCCGAGCTCTGCGGTGCAGGTCACGAGCAGCCCGAGCGCGACATGGAGACCCCCGGACACCAACCGACGTGAGCGGCCTTCGAACATCGCGTTTCGACCTCCGGTGTGAGCCCATCCATCGAGACCGTGAACCGCAGCGCTACCGCAGGACCTCCTCGAGGAGCGCGTTCGGCACCCCGCGGCGATCTTCGCCGAACGACGCGACGCCGAGGTCGTAGTACTGGTTCATGATGGTGAACCACAGATCGCGGAGCTGGCGATCCTGGCCGAGGGGGCCATACGCGACGTGCGCGTCGTTCAGGAAGACGCCGTCGCCGCCCAGGAGGACGATGGGCAGATCGTACGCGTCGTGGTCGTGCGTGCGCATCTCGCTCATGTAGACCATCACCGAGTGATCGAGCACCGTCCCGTCCCCCTCGGGGATCGCGTCGAGCCGCTGCGCGAGCTGCGCTGTCTTCTGGCCGAGCCAGCAGTTGATCGCCGCGAAATCGAGGTTGCTCTCCTCGACGACCGCGTAGCGGCCGCCCTCGTCCGCGGCGCCCAGGTTGCCGGGGCCGTGCTGGCAGGAGTGATAATGGAGGCTGCTGCCCGCCCTGTACTCGAGTCCCACCTTCGCGCGGACGTCGGCCGGGATGCACCGGTACTCGAACTCGGAGCGCGCGTCGTCGAGCATGTGGGTGATCACGCGCGTCACGTCGCATTGAATGGCCATGACGATGAGATCGATCATGACGTTCGCGTGATCGTCGTGTTTGTACTCGCCGGCCTCCGTGCTGTCGTTCTCGTTGAGCCCCTCCTGCTGCCCCGGCGGCTCGGGGACCACGCCGGGCGCGCCGATCGGGCTGCAGCCCAGGCTCGACGGGGTCATCGTCGACTGGACGCGGGTCACGTTCTTCTCGGTCTCTCGCAGGGCGTCCAGGTACTGCTGGACGATCTTGCGATCGTCCGAGCCGACCTTGCGCATGAGCGCGTTCGCGTCCGCGAGCACCGCGTCGATGACGCTCTTCTCGGTCGCCGCGCGGCGCTCGGCCTCGATCCGGGCCTGCTCGTCGGTCTGCCCTGGCACGGGGGGCGCGCTCGCGGCGCCCGCGTTGACGAGCGCGTCGAACACCGCCTTCGGGTTGACCGAGCGCTTCAGCGGCTCGCGCGGGCTCTTCCAGGAGACGGCCTGATTGTAGGCGTAGCTGCGCCCGTCGAAGAAGCCGGGCTTCACCCCGAGCCCCGTCTGCAGCGACGGGATGCGGGTCGCCTGCTCCGGGCCTGCCTTCTGCACGATGAGCTGGTCGACCGAGACGCCGTTGCCCACCCACTCGCCGAGGTCCTGCCCAGCGGCCCTCCCGAGCTCATCGGCGTCCACGCAGGTCGACAGCGCGGCCATGCAGCGCGAGTGGGACGGCTCGATGAACGCGTTCTGCTCCTTGCTCCACGTGTGGTTGCCGAGGCGGCTTATCATGAGCATCTTCGACTTCACCGGCGCGAAGTGCTCGAGCACCCTGGGCAGCTTGAAATCGGCGCCCTTCAGCGTCTTGCCGAACGCGGGCGCCGTCTCCCACCAGTGGTGGGGCGCCCCGTTCGGGAAGGTGCAGAGCAAGAAGCGCTTCGGCGTGCCGGGCTCCCCGCCGCGCGCGCTGCGCGGGGCGAGGCTCTCGAGAAACGGCAGCGCCAGGCAGACGCCCGCGCCGCGCAACAGGTTCCTGCGTGTCATTCCGCGTTTCATGTGCGCATCGCTCCTTCGTGCCTGGTTCCGTGCGGAAACAGCGCCTGCGGCCTCACTTCGCCCTGCGGCCTCACTTCGCCCCGACCTTCGCCGCGCGGAGGCGAAACGCCTCGCTGGTCACCACCTGCTTCACCAGATCCGCGATCGTCCCCTTCTCCCAGCGCGCGGCGATCGCCTCGAGCGTGTCCCTGTCGCCGCCGATCGGGCGCCGGCGCAACGCATAGGTGAAGAGCTGCTCGGAGGGGCAGAGCCCCAGCTGGGGGTCCTTCTGGAGCTCCGGGATGAGGCCGGAGATGTCCTGGAACGCCGCGCCCCCGTACTCGCCAGTCGCGTCGACCGCGTCGCCGTTCGGGTACTCGGTCCGGTAGGCGCCGATCGCGTCGAAGTTCTCGAGGCTCAGCCCGATGGGATCGAGGACATCGTGGCAGCCCGCGCAGTCGGGCGACTCGCGGTGCTTCTCGAGCTTCTTGCGGACGTTGTCGACGGGGCCCGAGTCGCCTCCCGCGGCCTCGAGCTCCGGGATATCCACCCCGGCGGGAGGGGCCAGGTCGGAGCAGTAGAGCTGCGCCAGGATCGTCTTCGCGCGGGACGTGGGGGAGGTCCGATCGGCGCGGGAAGACAGCGTGAGGAACGCGGGGAGCGTGAGGAACCCGCCGCGCCCGGCCTCGGGGTCGTTCGCGTAGAGCGGCGCGAGCGGCGGGCTCTCCGGGTGGGGCGCCGTGAGGAACTCGGACCACGGCCGCTCGCCGGTCGTGAAGCCGGTGAAATAGGCGTTGGCCTGGTCGATCATCGCGCCCTTCATCTCGTCGTTCCAGCCCGGGAACAGCCCTGTGTCGACGCTGTGGCTCGGGAGCGTTCGGGTCCCGAGCCACTGCCCGAAGAAGTTCTGGAAGAACGCGGCGCTCTTCGGGTCGGCGAGCATGCGGTCCACCTGCTCCCGGAGCTCGTCCTCGGTGGCCAGCGCATCGCCCTCCGCGGCCTCGAAGAGCTCCTCGTCCGGGAGCGAGCTCCAGAGCAGGTACGAGAGGCGCGACGCGATCTCATGGCCGCCGAGGGCGCCCGGCGATCGCGTCGAGTCGGGGCCGACCTCGATCCGCAGGAAGAAATTCGGCGACGTCAGCAGGGTCCGGACGACGTGCTGCACCGCCTCGACGGGGGACATCTCGAGGGTGGCGCGCGCGTCGTCGTACTGCGCCGCGTACCGGTCGACCTCCGCCGCCTCGAGCGGGCGCCGGAAGGCGCGCAGCCCGAAGCGCTCGATGATCTCGCGCGCGCACCCGTCGCCCGCGCCCTCCGCCGGGTCGCACACGAGGATCTGGGCGCGCTGCGCCTCGCTCGAGAACGCGTCGGCCGCCAGCTTCTTGGCGGCGTCGTAATACCCCTGGACGAGGACCTGCGAGAGGCTCGAGAGCGCGCTGGCGTTCGCGTCGAAGCCCTTCGCGCCGGAGGCCGGGAACCCGTCCGCCGGCCGCAGGCGCGTGCCCAGGAGGTGGGCGACCGTGTTGTTGTACTCCGATGCTGTCATGTGGTGCAAAGGCATCCCGCCTGGCGCGACGGCGTCGTCGCCTCCGGGGTCCTGTCCCGGATCGTCGTCGCTTCCGAGGATGCCAGTGCACGAGATGCTCAAGAGACATCCCCCGGCGACGAGCCAGGGACTTGCGAACACTCGGTCAAGTCGGCACATCATGGTCGGCTCCCGCGTGTGGAATCAGCGCTCTCCCCCTCGTCGCCGGACCGCGCGCCTTTCGTGATCGAATCGACAGCACATCCGCGCTAGGATCAGCCTGTGTCGTGCGCGCGGAAGACTACGGTGATGGTGCTGCTCCTCGGCTTGTCCGGATGTGGGGCAGATGTGGATATTGCGGTGGGCCGTATGACGCCGACGTCGGTTGTGGGCGGCGGCGGGGAAGGTGGTCGTGGCAGCGGGGAAGGGGGGCGTGGTGGTGGGGCGCTGAGCGGCGGTGAGGCGGGAAGCGGCGGTGAGGCGGGCGGCGGCGGGGACGGGGGCGGCGGCGCGGCCCCCTGCGATGCGCTGCCGTCGCTGGCTCATCGGTACTCGTTCGACGGGGTGGGGGCGGTCGTCGCCGATACGGTCGGCGGCGCCGACGGCGAGATCTTCGGCGGCGCGAGCCTCGACGGCGGAGGGGTGCTCACCCTCGACGGAGAGGACGACTACGTCGATCTGCCCGCGGGTCTCCTCACGGGGTCGAGCGACGTCACCGTGATGGTCTGGGTCGCCCGCAACGGCGGAGGGGCGTACCTGCGCGTCGTCGACTTCGGCATCGGCAGCACAGGTGAGGATCCCGTCGAGGGAGATGGAAGCGTCGGGCAGTCTTACCTGGCCATCACCCCGTCAACAGGCTTCGACGTGCGGGGGCTCGCAGCGCTCGCGAGCGACAGCGGCGCCGCGGGCGAGGTGGCGATCCCCACCGACGCGTCGCTCGAGGACGGCGAGATCCATCAGGTCGCCGTCGTCGTCGACGGCGTGGCGGCGGCCATGGCCCTTTACCTGGATGGCGCGCTCCTCGGCAGCGCGCCGGTCGGCTTCCCGCTGTCGGCGATCGAGGACGTGAACAACTGGCTCGGGCGGTCCCAGTTCGATCAGGACCCGTACTTTGGCGGACGCTACGACGAGCTACGCATCTACCGCGAGGCGCTGGCGGGCTGCGCGGTCGAGGCTGCCTTCCGCGCCGGCCCGGATCGGCCGTGAGGCCTGGAGCGCCTCTCGAGACTTCCCGTCGCCAGGCCGCCGAGGGCGGGCGCATCGCGTCATTGCTCCTCGTCGCGCCTGGCGCTGAACGTGACCGTCGCGATCAAGCCCTTGCTGGTGTTGGAGATGCCGCTGAGCAGCGCCTTCGAGATGGATGCAGAGTCGCGCGGTTTCGAGCAGGTTTGCTGAGGAACAAAAGACCAAGCCCCACGGGTCTTGCCCTCTTTGTCGCCAATGATCGGGGGGCAACGTTTCGGGTTGCGGCGAGTCGTAGGCGCTCACGGCCCCTGGGCAAGACGCGCCGTTCAGCTGACCGAGGCGCGTGATGACCGGGGTCGCTGGGCGACGACATCACAAAGCCTTCCTCCGCTTCTCCGTCTCACATTCGGCGTGCGCGGGACGATGTCAATCGCTGGTGGAGGCGCGAGTAAAGGGAGCGACTGCGCCGCACGCCGCTCGTTGAGCTCGGGCAAGCCGAGCGACACGAGCGAAAGGAGTGCGCGGCTATCCCGGGGGTAGGAAATCCAAACGCGATTCGAAAGTCAAGCTCCTCGTAGCGGCCGTCCCAACCACCGTACAGTGATGCTGCACGCCCTGGTCAATGTATAAAACCTCACGCGATCCGCATCCCTCCTGGAATGGTGACGCTATATCAATAACTTATCTATGCATCGAGAGGGCCGCATTCACTCCACAGCCTGCGGGGAGCCCGGTCTTGAGGTGGCGTGGAGCGCCCAAGCGGTCGAGCAGGCGGCGTGGCTGGACGAGGCGCACAGGGTCGCGCTGCGGCTGCGGGTGGATCTGGTGCTCGCGCTCGGGCCGCAGCCGCCCCCGTTCCTAACGGATCCGGGTCAGCAGGGCGATACGCCTGTCGGTGAGGTCGTGGCGGGTGCGGTTCAGGGCCAAGTGCCGGCGGATCGAGGTGCTGCCGGTGGGCACGTGCCATCCGGAGAAGGAGCTCTGGGGGGCGAGCGGGGGGAGGCGAACGGGAAGGCGCGGGGCGCGGGGCGCACCGGAGCGTCGTCCTGCCGTATGGGCGCGGCGGCTTCCGAGCGGGCGAGCGCGTATGAACTTTCCGTCATCGACGGATGCTTATGACTTCTTTCGTACGGGGCCATAGGGGCCAAACATCCTTGATGTCGCGCACATGGGCGGCTTGATGCGCTGGCCGTGGGCTCCGAGGCAGTGGCGCGTGTCGGCGCACGGCGATGCGCCGCACGCCAGAGGCAACATGTGGAGCATGAGTCCGATGGACAATTTGATTGACTCGACCCGAAGGGACGAATACTGCTTCGTACGCTGGGGGGGGAACAAACAAGGGGAGAAATCTATGAGTGCAAGGGAGAAGGTGGGGCTCCTGGTGTCGATCCTTGGTGCTTCCGCGAGCGCCACGGGCGCTGCGCAGGCAGCTGAGTCGCCGTCGGCCAATTCGGCCGTCGTCCAGGGGGCGCCGGTGGAGTTGGACATCATTGATACCCTGATCAAACTCGTGAAGTCGACCATCAGGATGGAGGTGCCCAACTGACAGCATGAGGCCGGGCTACGCGATGCACCTTACGGAGCGTGGCGTTCTTCAGCACCGCTATTGAGCGGCTGCATCGCGGAGCCGCCATCGGGTCGACGTGACCAGAAGATACACTCCGCGATCTGGTCGTGGAGTGTATCTTCTCCACATGCGATGTTACAACAAGGTGAGACTATCGTGGCGACTCTACCCGACGATCTCTACCCGCTGCTGCCGGCGTACCTGCAGGTCACCGCAGCCCGATTGATCCAATCGGAGCCGCCGCGCTTCGGCCTGCGGCTCGCGGCGTTTCCATCCACTCCTTACGAGACCAGCGCTGAGGTCAGCGCTGCGACGCTCTTCCTCCTCTCGCTTGCGGACGGTCGGCGAACCTTCCGCGAATGCCGTGAGCGCGTGCGTGAAGAGTTTGCCGGGCTCGACGACGCATGCGAGGACGAGCTTTGCGCTCTCGTCGAGCGTGGCATCCTGGTTGACGCGTCGACGCATCCGGAGTTGATGCCTGGCACGCGAGACCGATATGCGAGGCATCTCCTGTTCTACGGGAGCGTCGGCGCGCATGCGCCGTCCGTGCAGCGCAGGTTGCAAAGCGCGCGCGTCGCGATCGTGGGGGTCGGCGGCATTGGCACCTGGCTCTCTTTCCTGCTCGGCGCGGCTGGCGTTGGCCACATCAAGCTCATCGACGGCGATCTCATTGAGGAGAGCAACTTGACCCGACAGCTCTACTTCACGCCGCGCGACATCGGAAAGCCGAAGGTCGACGTCGCGCGGCAGAGCCTCCTGAACATCAACCCGGGCATCACGTGCGAGTCGCTCCCGCGCTCGATCCTACACGAGAGTGACATGGATGAGCTGGTGGGCGACGTCGACCTGATCCTGCTCTCGGGTGACACCCCTGCGAACATACATGACATCGTCGACAGCTACTCGTACCGCAGGCACATTCCTTGGTCCGCGGCTGGGTACGCGCATTCTGTTGCGGTGTGCGGCCCCCTCATCGCGCCTGGCCGGACGGCTTGCAGAGGCTGCATGATACCGGAGGACGAGGCTCTACCGATGAGGGATCTACCACTGATCAGCGAGATCAACCGGCGCTTTCAGGTTTCATCGTTCGGTCCGGTCAACGGGCTCGCCGCGTCGATGCAGGCGAAGGAGGCGCTCGCTTGGCTCGGGGGCCTGGAGCACTTGGTCCAGACGCTCGACGCCGTGGTTGCCATGGATGCGCTGACCATGTGCAGCACAGTCACGAGGATTCCGCACGCGCCGACATGCAATCGCTGTAGCCGGGCATCAGGACCGGCGTCCCCCCGGTTCGAAGAGGCGGCGCCATGAGCGAGTCGATGTCCCCCCTGCGAGGGATTACGTCGTTCGCCGATCTCCTCGCGCTACCATACTTCGAGTTCCTGTCGTGCCTCGGGGAATTCGCGCTTCACCCCGGCGGGCTCGCGGCGACCGTCGATCTACTCAAGATCGCCAGCCTGCGGGCGCAGGATCGGGTGCTCGAGATCGGCTGCGGTACCGGCCATACAACGCGTGCGCTGCTGAGCGCCGGGCTCGACGTGAGTGTCGTGGAACCGTCCCAGCGCATGCTCCAGGCGGCCCTAAGGAACTGCATGCGCATGACGCAGATGCGGCCCAAGCATTACCTTTGTAGCGCCGAGGATCTGTCATGCCTCCCCGCGAGTTCATTCGATGTCGTGCTCTATGAGTGCGTGTTTGGCTTCATCTCCGATCCGAAGCAGGCCCTACGCGAGTGTGCCAGAGTCATGGCGGACGGCAGGTCGCGCGTTTGCGTGATTGACATGCATTACGTGGAGGAGCCGCCCCAGCATGTACGACGCGAGCTGAGGGAGATATTCGGGAAGGACGTCGCGCTCCTCTACGAAGCGGACTGGAGAGAGCTGTTCGCCGATTTTGCGAGTGCGCACTGGGATGCGGGCGATTTGAGCAATATCGCTGCGCCGGGGCCGGGTGGGATTAGGCAAATGCTGTCAGACGCCGGGTTGCTCGACCAGCTTCCTGGCTCGGGGGATGAGCGATTCGAGCAGATCTCCCGGCGTTGGCGCGAATGGAACCGCGTGTTCGACGAGAACAAGAGTTATATGCGCCTCCACCGCGCCGTGTGGACGCCGCGCTTTAACTGAGAATGACGAATGCTTATGGCAGCAGAGGACAGGAACGCGGGGACCGGTCGGCGGATCATCCGCCCGCGCGCGCTCAAGCAGGGCGACGCGATCGGCATTTTTACTCCCTCGTACCCCGCCCATGTCGTCTATCGCGATAAGTACCTCCACGGCAGAGAGACGCTGCGGAAGCTCGGGTTCCGTGTCATCGAGGGTGAGCTGACCGCGAAGGCCGTGGCAGAAGGCTACCGCTCGGGCCCCCCCGAGGCGCGCGCGAGGGAATTCATGGACCTCGTGACGAACCCGGAGGTGCGCGCGTTGATCGCCACGATAGGCGGCGCGAACTCGTCGAGCCTGCTCGGGCACATCGATTTCGAGAGGGTGAGAGAGAACCCGAAGATCATTTGCGGGTACAGCGACGTTACCGCGCTGCATATGGGCCTGCTCACGCAATCCGGGCTATCGACGTTCTACGGCCCTGCGGTCGTCCCCTCCTTCGGCGACTGGCCCGGGGTCGATGAGTTCACGCTCGATTCGTTCCTCGACGCCACCGGTCGCCACACGGACGGCGCGAGGGCTCTCCTGTGCCCGCCGCGGTGGAGCAACCACTTCCGGGACGCGAAGACGTCCGAGTGGTGCACCGCTCCACGTCGGTACGAGCCGAACGCCGGCTGGCGCGCTCTCGTGTCGGGGGACGCCGAAGGGCCGGCCATCATCGCGAACCTGAACACGTTGCTTTCGCTCGCGGGGACGAGGTACTTCCCGCCGCTCAGAGGAGCGATCCTGATCCTGGAGCAGATGGACTGCTGCTTTTCACGGGAGGAGCGGCAGCTACGGCAGATCGAGGCGATGGGCGCGCTTGACGAGATCGCGGCGCTGGTGATCGGCAAGGCGGAGATGACCGAGACCGAGGGCGCCCCGTTCAGGCATGACGAGCTCCTGCTCGAGGTGCTCGGGCTGCGCCGAGGGTATCCGGTCGTGACGAGCTTCGACTGTTCCCACACCGTCCCGATGCTCACCATGGCCCAGATGTGCAGGGTCCGTGTGCGGGCCCACGTGAGGCACGGCGTCGAGATGGCCGTGTGCGAGCCGATGGTGGAGGTGCGCTGAGTCGGGAGAACGTGGCTACGTGTCCGAGCGGTCTGGACCCGCGCAGAGGGATGACGCGACGTCCTGTCCGATGTGGAAGAGTTCGCCGAGGTCGAACAGTCGACGCGTGAGCCGCGATGCGCGCGTTTCCCGGAAGGGCGGCCGCATTTCGAGGGAGCTTGGTGCATCACGTCGAAAACTCGCCCTCGCGCGTCGGGCGCTCGCGATGACGGGGCATGACGCGGATCCGGGGCGTCCCAGCGTGGGAATATGAGCGTGAACTGTGGTAACGAGGGTCCCCGTGTCCGAACAGCTCAGCTCGGTTTTCGTCTCTCTCCGTATCCAGCGAGAGGTCGATCCGGATCGGCGCAGCCTGTTGCGGACGGTGCTTTTGACGCAGCGTCTGCGGGCCAGCACCATCGGCTCGTGCTCTCTGCCTGAGAGATCCCGATGAGCACGGTCCTCACGCACCGCGCGCGGTGGGCTCTTTCGGTGTCGCTGGCCGTCTTCTTCGGGATCCAGGCCGTGCAGCTCCCCCTCTCGCTCTTCTTTGGCAAGGACCTCTGGCCATTCGCGCCGTACAGCATGTTCTCGTACCTGCAACCGGCCAGGATGCGACGCCCGCATGTGGTGCTCCATGACTCTTCCGGCCGAACCCAGCTCGTCGAGCCGGGGCACGTGCTGCCGATAGAGTTTTTCCGCGCCAACGCTCTCCTGCGCTCCACCTACTCTCCCCAGAGCGACCCGCGGCCGAAGGTCGAGCTCGCCCGCGCCATCCTCACGCGGCTGCGCCAGGGGCCATGGGATGCGTTCGACGAGGTATGGGCGGCCGCGCGGCCGTCGCCCGGGGCCACGTTCACCCGGCTGGAGGTCACCTTCTGCGAGTGGGATTTCACGCAGTACCGGTACGGCGCCGACTACCGTCCGGAGTGCGAGCCGCCCGTCTTCTCGTATCCCTTGATCGAACGGAGCTCCCACCCATGAAGCCCCTCTCCAGCCGAGCAGACCGCTTCCTGTTCGCGCAAGATGCGTCGTTGACGCGTCTGGCCGCCACCCGGGCGAGCCTCGGGCTGGTCATCCTGGTGATGGTCGTGCTCGGCCCGTTCGACCGCTTCTATCTCTTGGAACTACGATACACACCTCAATTTCTTCGCGATAGCGCTCTGCGCCGGGCGGAGCGGCGCGCGCGGCTCGCTGGACGACCTGCTCGGGTGGACGATGCCAGCCTCCGCGCGCGACATTCAGCTGGCATCGTTCCTCCTCGCGTTCATGCAGCTCTATGTTGCGCTCCTTTACTTCCAGGCAGGTGTGTCCAAGCTCGTCGCCTCGGGCCTCGCCTGGTTCACGAGCGGCGTGACAGCGTATCGCTTCACGATCAACTCGGGCGCAGAGCTCGGCCGGTACCTGACGCAGTGGCCCTGGATCTTCCAGGTCTTCACCGCGCTCGGCGGCTTGTTCGAGTTCGCCTTCCTTCCCTTGATGCTGTGGCGCCGCAGCCGCCGAGCCGTGGCGCTCGCCGCAATGGCGTTCCACCTCGGGACGTACCTCGTCATGGACATCTCCTTCTGGCATCTCTGGGCGCTTTATCCCGCGCTGTTCATGTATCGGCCCCGCGGCGCCTGATCCACGCGCTCGGCCCCGCCACTCGCCCGCAGACCCTGCCGCGGCCATGCCGCAGAACGAAGCTCCAGTGCGCCTCGAGCTCCGCCGCCTCCCTCTGCTCTGCGCTCGCCCCAGATTCGGGTCTCGCTCTTTTGTTGCGAGTCATCTGGGGCAACGTCTCGGGTCGCGGCGAGTCGTAGGCGCTCACGGCCCCTGGGCAAGACGCGCCGTCCAGCAGGCTCGATCGTACACTGCTCGTCGCAAGCTGGACTCTAGCAAGCGCAACCCAAATACTAGAAGGCCAGCGCGAGACCGAGGCGCGCGCTGAGGCCTGCGACCGGGGGGCGGTAGACGACGCCGTCGAGGTTCTCGACGACGAAGCGGGGCCGCCTCAGCGGGACGACGGCGTGCAGCGCGCCCTCGACGCTCACGGGAGCGGCGACGCGCCATTCGAGCAGCGTCCCGAGCCCGGCTGCGAAGATCGGCGTCGTGAGGGTGAAGGGCTCATCGACGTCCCGCCCCCTGGAGCGGAGCCAGTGCTGGCGGCCGAGCGCGCAGACGTAGACGCGGAGGGGGCGCTCGAACGGGCGCGCGCACGCGTCGACCTCGAGGAACCAGAGCCGGAACTCGGCGCCTGCAGCCAGCCCCGCGATGTGGCCCGAGCTCGACGGCACCACGCCGGCCGCGCCGTCCGCGCGGAACCAGCCGCTGCGGAGCCCGCCGCCCGCGGCGAGCCCGACGCCGATCGTCGGGACGAGCGCCTGCTCGATCTGCGCGCTCACCCAGAGCGCTCCCTCCACGTCGCGCTCGCTCGCGGCGGACGGCCGCGCTGCCGCGGGAGGTGGGCGGCGCGGCGCGGGAGGCGGCGGGCGCGGCGCGCCGGCGGCGGGGGCGGCGATCGCCTGGGGCGGCGCGGGCTGCGCGGCGGCGCTCCGCGCGACCGCGTCGGGATCGATCGACATCGCGACGATCAGCGCCGCTGCCCGCGACATGGACGCGCAGTCGTCGCCACGGATCACCCGCTCGCCCGGCGCCGGCGCGCGGATGCGCAGGTCGAGCCGGTAGCGCTCGTCGCGCTCGCGAGCGATCGCGATCTCGACCTCGATCGGCAGGCGCTGCTCCGACGTTCCCAGCAGCCGGGCGATCTCGCTCCGGACCTCGTCGACCGGCGGGCACCCCGCCGGCGCTTCCCAGCGGAGATCGATGGTGCGCGGCTCGGCGGGCGCCGCGAGCGCGCGCGCGGGCAGGAGCCCTGCCGCGACGATCAGCGCCGGGAGGATCGACGGCGCATGCGCCCACCTTGAGACGTGCACCCGCGCACTCTACTCCTCCTGTCCGCACGCGGCGCGCACGCGCGTCGCGAGCGGCGAGCCCGGGCTCTTCGCGAGCAGCCTCGCCGCGATCGCCCTGCCGGACGGCGCGCGGCCGGAGCGGCAGAGCGCGATCGCGCGCGACGCCTCGCGCTCGGTCGCGAGCACGCCCCTCGGGTACCGGCTGGCGTGCTCGTCGAGCTTCGAGAGCGCCTGCGCGAACTGGCCCGCCTGCAGCGCCTGCTGCGCGTCGCGGAGCAGCGCGATCTCCGCGTCGAGCCCCTCGGCGCCCTGCCTCGCGGCGGCCGCCGCCCGGGGCGTGCGCGACGCCGTCGCGCGCGCCGCCGCGGCCGCGCCCCCGGCGGCCGCCGCGGCGCTCGGCTCGGCGGGCGCGCCGGACGCCTCGGGAGCGTCGGCCTTGCTGGAGGCGCTCGCCTCCGCGGACGCAGGCGTCTCATCGCTCGGGGCGCTGGAGGGCGCGGCGGCGTGCGCGGCTCGGGGCGCCTCGGCCG
The DNA here is from genome assembly GCF_052075895.1 of Sorangium sp. KYC3313. Lineage (NCBI taxonomy): Bacteria > Pseudomonadati > Myxococcota > Polyangiales > Polyangiaceae > Sorangium > Sorangium sp. KYC3313. The sequence continues at coordinate 10,964,305 of NZ_CP197255.1, read as the reverse complement.
CGCTCGCCGCCTCCTCCTGCGCGCGTTGCGCATCGGGCGCCTCGCCCGGCGTCGGGAACGGGAAGTAGAGCGCGGCCCCCGTCGCGAGGCCCACGACCAGCGCCGCCAGCCCGATCTTCATCGGGGCGCCGAGCAGCGTGATGGCCGCGCCTTTTGCGACCGCGGTGCTCGCGCTCGCGGCCATGCTCGCGGCGGCGGGGCCGACCGCGTGCGCAGCCGCGCCGGCGCTCGCGGAGCCGGCGGCTCCGGCGCCCTCGGCGCTCGCGGCCACGGCCGTGGCCACGGCCGTGGCCGCCGTCCCTGTGAGGCCGAGCCTCGCCCACACGGCCGCGCGCGTCCGACGTCTGTCGTCGTCGGTCGGCTCGTCCTCGTCACGAAGGGCGTTCAGGAGCGCTCGCTCCCCGGTCCCCAGCTCATCCATTGCGGCCTCCTCGGATCCTGGCGTGGTGGCGGTGCACCGCGTCGGAAAACGCCTGTCGAGCGGCCCTCAGCCGCGCATACACGGTGTTGACGTTCACCCCGATGCCCCGCGCGATCTCCGCCGCCGGCATCTCTTCCAGCTCGGCGAGGAGGAGCACCACGCGCTTCTCCTCGTCGAGCGACGCGAGCAGCTCGTGCGCGACGCGCGCGGCCTCCGCCCTCGTCATGGCCTCGTAGGGGCTGAGGTTGCTCGGCCCCGCGAGCAGCTCGGGATCCACGGTCTCTCCTGTCCCGCGGTGGGCGGGGCTCTTGCGGCGCAGCGATCTCCGGTGCGTCTGCACGACGTTCACGACGATCCCGAAGACCCACGTCTTCAGCGACGAGCGGCCCAGGAACTCCGGGAGCCGCCGGTGCACGACGACGAACACCTCCTGGCACACGTCCTCGTGCGCCGAGGCGTCCACGCCGAGCCGGCGCACGGTCCGCCAGACGAAGGGGAACATCTCCTCGTACACCTCGGCGAAGTCGAGCGGCGCGGCCTGCACGCCGGCCGCGGGGACGGCGGCCGCCGCGCCGGCGGGCGGAGGCGTCGACGGGGCGACCGCCGCGCGGGCCGTCACGGGCTGCGCTCCTCCTCGTGGGGCAGCGAGATGTCGAGCTCGCCGAGCGTGGTGAGCTCACCGCTCGTCTCATGGAGATTTCCAGTGCCGCCGCCCCCGGTCGCGTCTGGGGGGAGCGTTTCCTCCACGCAAGCCACGGAGAAGAGGACCCCGAGCGGGGGGCTGATACCGCAGACGAGGGCTTGGGGAGCTCGGCGCATGGGTCGAGGGGCTGGTGGCCGGAGCCGCCGCGTTCCGTGAAGGAAAGTACAGGGACGGGGGGCGACGTGCATCGGGCGGTCGTCGATGGGCTGGCGCTCCACGGCTCGCGGGCGGATCATCCGCTGCGGCGCACCGCGACCGACAGCGCGCACCTCCGCGCGCTTGACGGCCGCGAGGAGCGCATCGAGGAAGACCGGATGACACCCCCTCGCTGGCTTGCCGCGCTCGCGGCGCTCACCGTTCCATTGGCGGTCTCGGCGACGGCCTTGACCCAGGGCGACGCTCCCCTCCCGCCGCCTCCTCCTCCAGAGCCGTTCCCGTCTGCCTCCGCGCAGCCAGCACCGCCGCCGTCTCCTGCGCCGACACCGGTGCAGCCCGCGCCCGCGCCAGCGCCCGCGCCTGCGCCGACACCGGTGCAGCCCGCGCCCGCGCCGACACCGGTGCAGCCCGCGCCCGCGCCGACACCGGTGCAGCCCGCGCCCGCGCCGACACCGGTGCAGCCCGCGCCCGCGCCGACACCGGTGCAGCCCGCACCTGCGCCTGCGCCTGCGCCGATTCCGGCGCAGCCCGCGCCTGCGCCTGCGCCTGCGCCCGCTCCTATGCCGTTCCCGCCGCCATCTCCCGCGCCGGTGCCGCCTGCGCCGCGGCCTGCGCCCGCGCCGCGGTCGACACCGGCGCCTGCACCGCCGCCCGCGCCTGCACCGCCGCCCGCGCCCGCGCCGCGGGCCGCGCCTGCGCCTGCACCGCCGCCCGCGCCGCGGGCCGCGCACACGCCCGCTCCGGAGCCGCCCGCGCCGGTTCCGCCCGCTCCCGAGGAGCAACCGAAGGAGCCCGAGGACGACGAGAAGGACGGGATGCGCTTTCGTTTCGGTACGACGCTCGGCGGCGGGATCATCGAGTCACCCACGGGCGCGGGGGCCGTCTTCGCGCTCTCGGGCCGGCTCGGTGTCCAGGTCAACCACTATTTCGGAATATACTACCAGAACACACCGATGGTGACGCTCACCCCCGAGAGCACCGCGAACAGCGCTGGATTCGAGGCGGGGTTCATCGACTACAACTCGGTGCTCGCGGGCTTCACGCTGTTCCACTTCCTCGATCTCGGCGCGGGACCCTCCATGGATTACGTGGCCGTCGCGACCTGCGGCGCGGAGGTCCCGGCGGGCGGCATCCCGCTCCCGAGCGCCGGCTGTGAGAGCACGGCGACCTGGTACCTCGGCGCTCACGCGCGGGGCGCCCTGATCCTCGGCGGCCTGGCCGGGAGCGGCGCGCGGCGGAGCGGCTTCGCCATCAGCGCGGATCTCCACCCGGTGTTCCTGCCAGAGGGGCCGACATTCACCTTCACGCTGGGCCTCGGCAGCGAGTGGTACTGAGACGAACGGCGCGCCGGAGCGCGGCGCGCCGCCTCGCCGGGCAGCGGCGGGCAGCCGTTTGCCCGTCCGCTGGCCGAGTGCCCTTCGAGTGGAACCTTCGTTCTCCAGGTCAAGAGAGTTCCTTGCAAATACGCAGCATCGCAGGGGGCCCTGCCTCACGTCTGCGCGGCGCTCGGCGCCAGCGCCTCTGTGCGCGCCATCCGCTGTGATCCGCGACACCCCGAGCCTGCGTTCGTGGCTCGCGAGGGTTGCTGTGCGGCGACCCGATGGACTACAATCCCATTGTCGGAGCGATTGTTGGCGGGACGCCGCACGGAGAGCTGGACGCCACGATCGTCCTGCACCAGCGGCAAGCGCCACCAGCAGAGCGCCAGCGGCAGAGCGCCAGCGGTACGCAAGCGGTACGTAGATCGAGCGCGATGCGCGAGCTTTCGAGCTCGGCGGCAGGGAGCGAAGGCGCGCCCATGGATTCCCCTGTTTGTGCATGACAAGGTAAAAATTACCGGGCATCGCGATGCACTATCGCTCACCATGTAGGTCGACGAGGTATGATGTGTCGGGCGAATCCGGCGCGCCATCTGCTGGTTTCTCGGAGGCGCCATCTCTTGCTTGCGCGGTGCGGGGGGCATGCCGCCCCTGGGACTCGAGATCGAGCCCTGAGACCGAGGTGTGTGAGGCGCGTGTCAAGCGCTCGCCCCGGTATCTGGCGTGCTCGGCAGCGCCGGCGTGGTCGTGCTGGCCGGCTGCTGGCGGGGGAGCGGCCGTCGGGTGTTGTCACCCTCTCCGGCGTCCCCGTTTCGCCAAGCTCGGTGGGACCGCGGGGGCGCCTCCCAGGGGGCGCTTGACAAAGAGGGTTAACCATCGGCTACGCTGCCTACCCATGATGACCGGGAGGACATGAGCCTGGTGGAAACGAGCTGCAGGCGCTCCACGGGAGCACGGCGGTCAGCGGTCGAGCGGGCCGTGGGGCACCTCGCGTGTCGGGCGCGAATCGCGACCCGCTGGGCATCATCGTGGGTGCCACGAAATAACCGCGCGGCTCCTCCGGTTCGGCACGGGGGATTTCGCTCACTCCTCAGGACTCTCGCCGAGCGCGCTTGGCCCGACAGGCCCGGAGTTCCGCTTCGCCGGGGGCTCCGAACGCCGCGCGCGCCGGTGGCCCTCCTCGCGGCGGCTCTGCTCATCGGGTGCTGTCTTCTGCTGCTCAGCCCGCCTATCACGGCTGGGCCCGTGGCCACGCTCTATGTGTATGCGGTGACACCGCTTCGCGCTCGCGCCCTCGAGCAGAAGATCGAGGAGTCGATGCCCGGCGTCGATGTCACCGTGTTCGGAAAGTTGAGCGATTTCAAAGCCGCGCTCGAGTCGGCGCCGCCCGACGCGGCCCTCTCGCCAAAGCCGGTCCTGGCTTCGCTCAATCGGACCGCCGACATCCAGGGCATGAAGGCGGGGAGCGACGCGGAGCAGTACCTCCTGGTCTCGACGAGGGCGCTGACCAAGGAGATGCTCTCCGGTCTCAAATACGGGATCGTCGATCTGGTCGAACGGAAATCGCTCCCTAAGTTCGTGGCCGGGCTGCTGGGTGTGAGCTCCGCGCCTGAGGTCCAGCGCGTCACGAAGATCGAAGATCTCCTGCAGCTGCTCCAGTTCCAGACGGCTGATGCGGTCCTCCTCCCCGAGCGATTTCGTTCTGACTTCGAGTCGAGGAGCAAGATGACGTTCACGATCCTCAGCCTCTCGACGGCGAAGGTCGGGCTGGTGGCGGTCACGTTCCTGAGCGAGCGCCAGGCGGTGGAGGGCGCGATCCGGAGGCTCCCGAAACACGTGCTGGCCGATCTGGGGGTTGACGAATGGAAGTAAGGTCGACGCGTCCCCTCTCTCGGCGCTGGCTGCTGCGGGCCTCCGCCCTCGCGGGGCTCGTGCTGTCGCTGAGCTGTTCGTCGGGCCCGGCCACACCCGTCGCCAGCGACCCGGCGCCGACGCTCAAGCCGCCGCCTCCGGACGCGAGGCCGGTCATCTCCGTCATCGCCCCCTCGGATCCGCAGCTCGACGACATGCTGAGATCGCTCCGCGTCGAGCTGTCCGGGGAACACCGCGTCATCATCTCGCTGCTGCGCGGCGAGGAGTCGGGCCCCGACCTCGTGGGGCGGATCGTCGCCCGCGATCGCCCGCAGGCGGTGGTGCTGGTCAACAACTCGACCGTGCTCCTGTATCGCGAGTGGGCGCGCACCGTCCCGACCCCGCCGGTCGCGCTGATCCTGATGGCGTCCTTCGCCGAGGAGCTCCAGCGCACCGTCCCCAACTCGGTCGCCATCTCCTACGAGGTGCCGGCGGTCACGGCCATGGTGGGCCTGCGCACGCTGGGCCTCGACGCTCACCGGGTCGGCGTCGTCTACCGCCAGGGCTTCGCGGATCACATCGCGCGACAAGAAACGCTCATGCACGTCGAGAAGCTGACCTTCGTCAAGGAAGAGCTCTCGAACAAGCCGCGCGTGCAGGACCTCCGCGCCGCGCTCGTGAACCTCCAGCGGGCGAAGGTCGACGCGATCTGGCTGCCGAACGACAATGGCCTCCTGAGCCCGAGGTTCTTGACCAACGTCTGGCTGCCCTACGTGGACCGGCTCGGCGCGCCGGTGGTCGTGGCCGTGCGTTCGCTCGTGAACGAGCACGCGGAGTTCGGGACGTTCGCTGCCATCCCCGACACCCAGGCGCTCGCGGTGCAAGCGGCGGATCTCCTCTACGAGCTCGCGGACGCCGACTGGAAGCTCCGGTCGTCGGGCGTCCGCCTGCCCATCTCGGTGAAACGCCTGGTCGACGTGAGGCTCGCGCGGCGCTTCGGGCTGAATTCCAGTCAGTTCGGCCAGGTTGACTTTCTCATCGGTAGGTGAGCGCGTATCGGGGGGAATGGAGGCGCCGTGCGATTACCTTTCCAACCGGGCACATGGTCACGATGCGGCGGGCCGGCTCGAACCATCGAGCGCCCGAGCAGGCCTGCCGTCTGCTCGTCGCGTGGAGAGCGTCGCTCGCGTAGCTGTCGTCCCTGGAGCGCGGCGTCATGATCCGGGTGCTCGTGATCGATGACGACGACATCGCCCGCGAGGCGATGCGGGCCGTCCTGGTCAGGGCCGGCTTCGACGTGGTCGAGCTCGCCACGCCCATCGGCGCGACGGCGGTCATCAAGCGAGACAAGATCTCCGTGGTCGCGCTCGACATCAACATGCCGACCATCAACGGCGACAAGCTGGCGAAGCTGCTCCGGGACAACACGCAGCTCTCGAACCTGGGTATCGTCCTCGTCTCCAGCTGTGATATCGACAAGCTGAGCGCGATCGGCGAGAAGGTCGGCGCCGACGGCATCGTCTCGAAGGCGAAGCTGCACGTCGCGCTGGCGCCGGCGGTCGAGCGCGCGGTGGCCGCGCGCGCCGGAAAGACCAGCCCGCCGCCGTCGTCTGCGGGGTCTTCTGCGGCGTCGTCCTCCTCTAACCCGCCGCCCTCGATGCGGCGTCCGAAGTAGAGTGCATGGCAACCCCGAACACCCACGGCTCGCTCCGCATCAAGCTGCTGCGCCTGATCCTGGGCGCGCTGCTGCTGCTCGGGGGCACCACGCTGCTCGCGAGCGGCGCGCTCATCTATTCGACGGATCGCGCGGTCCAGGCCAAGCGTGAGCAGGAGCTCCTGAGCAGTCTGGAAGAGAAGGCGCGCCTGCTCGGCTTCAATCAGGCGCTGGCGCTGCGCAGCCTGGTGGCGGACAACCTCTTCGGGGATGTCAAGGCGCTCATTCACCAGACCGTCTCGGAGAACAACGACATCGCCTACGGGTTGTTCTTCGACGCGGAGAACCGGGTCTGGGCGGCGAGCGGCCTGGCCCGGGTGCCCGCCTCGAAGGACGCGCCCAGCCCGGCGGCGCCGACCCTCACCGCGGCGGACCTGGAGTCGCTCGGGATCAGCACCGCGCACCCGTCCCGGCTCGCGCTGCGGCGGCGGCAGAACCCCCTGGGCGGGGAGGACGTCCTCGAGGTCGCGGCCCCGGTCATCTCGGAGGGGGCCCACGCCGGGACCGTGATCTACGGCATCAGCACGAGGAGCGTCGTCGAGCGCATGGTCCAGGCCCGGGACCTCGCCGCGAACCGGCTCGTGACCACGCTCGGCCTGATCGTGGCGCTGATCCTCGGCAGCGGGGCGGCCAGCTATTTCCTCGTCAAGCGGGTCGCGGTCCACATCACCGAGCCGCTGCTCGCGCTGCGCACGGCGGCGGGGGCCATCGCCACCGGGCTCCGCTCGAGCGCGCCGCCGACCGAATCGCCCATCGTGGATCGGAAGAAGTGGGAGCGCGTGCAGATCACGAGCGGCGACGAGCTCGAGCTGCTCGGAGCGGCCTTCAACAGCATGGTCGAGGCGAACGAGCAGGCGTTCGAGGAGCTGCGCGTGAAGACCGCGCAGGCGCTCGAGGCGTCCCGGATGAAGAGCGAGTTCCTCGCCAACATGAGCCACGAGATCCGGACGCCGATGAACGGGATCCTCGGGGTCATCCGGCTCATGCAGAACCAGTCGCTCGACGGCAAGATGCGGCGTTACGTGGAGACCGTCGACGCCTCCGCCAACACGTTGATGTCGATCATCAACGACGTGCTCGACTTCTCGAAGCTCGAGGCCGGCAAGTACGTGGCGCAGCACGTCTCCTACGATCTGCGCCTCGTCATCCAGGAGGTCGCGGAGCTGATGGCGAGCCAGGCGCACGAGAAGGGCCTCGAGCTCGTGTACCGCGTCGAGCGCCGCGTCCCCACGGGCATCGTGGGCGATCCCGACCGGTTCCGCCAGGTGCTCACCAACCTGGTCGGCAACGCGATCAAGTTCACCGATCGCGGAGAGGTGCTGATCGACGCCTCGATCTCTCAGCAGGACAAGGCGACGGCGCTCATCAAGCTCGCCGTGGTGGACACCGGCCCCGGCATCGCGCCCGACGACCAGAAGAAGCTCTTCGCGGCCTTCTCGCAGGTGGACGGCTCGCTGGTCCGCAAGCACGGCGGCACGGGCCTCGGGCTCGCGATCAGCAAGCGCCTCGTCGAGGTCATGGGCGGCGAGGTCGGCCTCGACAGCACGCCGGGGCAGGGCAGCCGGTTCTGGTTCACGATCAAGGTCGGCGTCACGGCCGGAGGCGAGCAGATCCGCTCCGCCGAGTGGGCGAGCGGGCGCCGCGCGCTCGTCGTGGAGAACAGCAGGAGCTGGCGCGACGTCGTGGTGGAGCACCTGGTGGCCTGGGGCTTCGACGCCGAGTCCGCGGCCTCCGGGAGGGACGCGATCAACCGGCTCGAGCTCGCGGTGCTGGAGAAGCGGCCGTTCAGCGCCGCCGTCGTCGGTGTCCAGATGGACGACCTCGGCCTCGAGGAGTTCCTCAGGACCATCCAGTCGGTCCCGGCGCTGCAGACGTTGCCCGTGGTGGCGCTCTATCACATGGGATCGAGCGTGACGTTGAGCGGGATGGACTCCAGCATGGTCACGCAGCTCCCCAAGCCGCTCCGCGTCTCCGAGCTGTACAACACGCTGCAGAGCGCGCTCACGGGCGCCTCGACCCCGCCGCCCAGCAAGCCGGGCGCGGAGCCGGGCAGGATCGCGAGCAAGCTCCCCGTGCTGGTCGTCGATGACAACGAGATCAACCGCTACGTGGCGATGGAGCAGGTCGAGCAGCTGGGGCTGCGCGTGGAGACCGCGTGCAACGGCCAGGAGGCTCTGGAGTGCGTCAAGCGAAAGCGGTATGTCGCCGTGCTGATGGATTGCCAGATGCCCGTGATGGACGGGTACACCGCCACCCAGGAGATCCGGGCCTGGGAGCGCTCGAGGAATCGCCACACGGTGATCATCGCGCTGACGGCGCACGCGCTCGTCGGCGAGCGGGATCGGGTGCTCGCGGCGGGGATGGACGATTATCTGGCCAAGCCGGTGCGCCCTCAATCTCTGCAGAAGACCCTGTGGCGGCACGTGGTCCTGAGCCGGGACGAGCCCGGGTCGTCGCCGTCTCCCTCCGTCCCCGAGCTGGAGGCGGCGCGCGCGCCGGTGCTCGACCCGGAGGTCCCGCGCTCGCGGAAGCTGATCGAGCTCGTCCTCAAGAACGTGCCGGCGCAGCTCGACGGCCTGGAGGGGGTCATCCGGAGCGCCGTGGCTGCAGAGATCAAGGCGAACGCGCACAAGCTGAAGGGCAGCATGCTCTCGATCGGCGCGGCGCGCGTCGCGGAGCTGGCGGAGAAGATGCAGCTCGCCGCGGGGCAAGGCGAGCTGCCGCAGGCGGGCGACCTCGCGCGGTTACGTGACGAGTTCGACGCCGTGAGCGCTGCCCTGAAGGAGGAGCTCGCCGCGACCGCCAAGGCGACGTGACGAGCGCGCCGAATCGACGATGGACGAATGTCTGGAGCCCACTGAACCCGCATGATGCTTGCCTCACTCGAAACCCGGTGGATGGTCGCGCTGGTGATCGCTTCGATCCCCGGTCTCGCATGGGCTCAGCCGACGACCGCGACGGCGCCGGGAGCGCCGAAGGCGGTGGGGGGTGAGCGCCGGAACGACGCGCTCGAGGACGTCGACCTGCTCCGGCTGCTCGACGTCGAGGTGTCCACTGCCACGAAGACGCTGGAGACCCTCGACGACGCGCCCGCCATCATGACGGCGATCACCGCGGAAGAGATCCGGCGCTGGGGATACACGAGCGTCGGAGAGGTGCTGGAGCACGTCGTCGGGTTCTATCTCATCGACGATCACATCCTGCCGAACGCCGGCGTGCAGGGGATGACGGGCGGGCTGGGCGCCGAGAGCGGCGGGATCAAGGTGATGATCAACGGGCGCTCGGCGGCGTTCCGGACCACCAGCGGCAACTGGCTGGGCGCGGAGCTGATCCCGCTGTCGGCCATCAAGCAGATCGAGATCGTCCGCGGTCCGGCGTCGGCGCTCTATGGCGCCGATGCGTTCCTCGGGGTCGTCAACATCATCACCCTCGATCCGGAGGACATTCCCTTCGTCGACGGCACGGTGCAGGTCGGCGTGACGAAGGACCACCCGCGCGGCCGCTTCGACCTCGTGGGCGGCATGTTCACCGACCGCTTCGAGATGATGCTGACGGCCGCCGGGGAGCTCGACGATCGAAGCGGCCTGGAGATGCCTACCCAGTCCCCGCTTCCCCTCATCCCGCCCTACAACGCGGGGCGCCTGGACGCGCAGAACCTCGAGCGCATGTCGGGGGTCGTCGGGGCGCGGCTCGGGTATCGCCATCCCGAGCGTGGGCACCACCTCGTGCTCAGCGCGTACTGGTCAGGCCTCCGGCGCGGCGGCGATTTTGCGCAATGGGCACAGCTCACCGGCGGGACGGACGACAAGGGGAACCGTGCCGGCACGGTGATCAGCCTCCAGCAGCGTCGCGTGGCGGTCGACGGGCTTTACCAGCTGAACCGAGAGCTCGCGTTCGCGGTGCAGGGGATGTACTTCCAGGGCGGCGTCCTGCCGGACGACCGCATCGACGTCGCCGGCGGCTGGTACTACATCGAGCGGCGCATGGCGTATCGCGGCGTGGACGCGAGCGTCGAGGCCCGGTGGATGCCGTGGGACCGATTCAACGTGATATTGAATCTGGAGTCCGTCTACGACAAGGAGGACATGCCGTCCTTCCGCCGGGTCGCCAAGCAGTCGGGGCAGTCCTTCGGCTCGCCGGAGCGGGAGCAGGAATCGGCCGAGCTGGTCGACGTCGGGGCGCTCCTTAGCGCCAACCTCAAGGTGCTCGATCCGTGGCTGAAGGTCACGGGCGGGCTCCGCTACGATCACCACAGCAAGTATGGCAATCAGCTGACCGGTCGGTTCGGGGCGACCTCGCACCTGGGAAAGACGGTCGTGGCCAAGCTGCTGTACGGCAGCGCCTTCAAGGCGCCGTCCCCGTATTTGCTCTTCGCCGAGCCCCTCGTGCCGGGCGACGTGATCGGGAACGCGCGCCTGTCGCCTCAGCTCATCCACACCGTGGACGCGGAGCTGACGTGGAGGCCTGCTGTCTGGGCCTCGGCGAGCACGGGGGTGTCGTACAGCCTCTTGAACGACAAGGCGGAGTTCGTTCCGCGGGGCATCAACCAGACGGCCCTGAACGTCGCCAGCCAGAAGTCCTTGATCTGGGCGACCCGCGCCGACCTGCGGCACGGCGACGCCTTCGGGGGCTACGGGTCGTTCGAGACGGTGCGCTCCACCCGGGACTCCGGCCAGGTGGGGTACCAGGCGGATCTGGTCGGCTCGTCGATGGTCGCCTACCCGAGCTGGATCGCCCGCGCCGGCGCCTATGTGAAGCTGCCGTCGCCGAGCTCCGTGCCGCTGGAGCTCTCGACGCAAGGGATCCTCGTCGGGCCCCGGCGGTCCGCGGAGGCGAGCACCCTCGAGGCCGGCGGCGCGTTCGAGCTGCCCACGTACCTCAGGTGGAACGCCAGCCTGGTCGCGCGCAACCTGTGGATCATCCCGGGGCACGAGACGACCCTGGCCGTGCGCGCCAAGAACATCCTCGGCACCTTCGGCCCGGATCCCGGGTTCTCGGGCTTCGAGTACCCGCTCGCGCCGCGCGAGATCTTCTTCGAGCTACGACACCGTTACTGACCGCCGCTCCGGAGCGGGGGTGCAGATTCGTGGGATACGGGCTCATCCGGGGCGTTCGGCTCATGAGCCCGTGGCGCACGAGCCTGCTCCCCGCCCTAGATCATTGCTGGGCCACACACTTGGCGTCGAAGGGGTCGAGATCGCGGAACTGGTCGCCTTCGATGCTCCACCTTTGCATGATGTGATTCCGGCTCGCCCCGTAGGAATCGAACTCGTACTCGGCGGCTGCGCCGATGTAGCGGAGCGGGGTCCCCGCGCGGAGCATGGCCATCGCGGTGTTCAGATCCCACCACAAGGCCACGTCGTTCTTGGGGTCGTTGAGCTCGAGGATCTTCTGCCGCAGCTCATGTCCGGACGTGATGATCTGCCCGGTGGTCGCGTAGCCGTACACGAGGCCCATCGCGATGAGGACGACGCCGTCGTAATAGAAGTGCGCTGCGGGGAACGGCGCCTCGCGGTCCCACCGGCGGGAGAAGTGATAGGCGAAGGCGTCGGCGTTCCAGCGCGTGCAGCGGAGCGCCTCCCCGGTCGGGTCGTCGGGGGCGGGGCTGCACTCGCTCCGCAGGCTGAGCGAGGGCGAGATTCCATAGGAGCTGTCGTCGAGCGTGCCTTGAGGGATGTTGGCGAGGAACACCTCGGTGTGCAACGCAGGCCCGAGGAGCCACCTGCCCGGGCGCCCGTGGACGGTCCATTCGGTCACGATGGTCGAGGCGGCGGCGGGATAGGCGGCCAGCAGCGTGCGGCCGGCCGGCGCCCGATCCGGGTCGTCCAGGTTGAAGGCGGCCTCGATCTTGCGCTCGTACGTGGGCTGCCCCGACATGAACGTCACCGAGGGGAGGATCCTGCCCTGGAGCGCCGCGAAATGGGTCGTGAACTCGGTGCTGACGCCGGCGTTGAAGTCGTCCCGCGCGGAGAGGCTATTGGCGGTGCGGACACCATCGCGAACGATGGTTTTCGCGAGCGCGCAGCCGATGGCGAAGGGGGAAGGGGCGAGCCTCATCCTGCCGCCCACGTCCTCGCGGCGCGCGATGGAGGGCGCCGCGTAGCCCGGCAGCATGTGGAGGAGGTCCTCCTTCTTCACCTCGAACGCGATGTCGCGGGCGAGATCGTTCTCTTCGGGCCCTACCAGGTAGCGGACCTGATCCGTGTAGATCAGCGAGAGCAGCTGGTCGAGCCCGCGCTCCGGGCTCGAATGGCTGTCTCGGCTCACGATGTCGAACGGCCTCCCTTCGAGCCCGCCCGCCGCGGTCAGGTCTTCGACCGCGAGCAACATGGCTTGCTCGAGGTTGCGGCCGATGGCCGACTCGCTCCCGGAGAAGGGGAGGAGGGCCCCAATCTTGATGGCGTTCTCGGGCTCATCGGGCGCCGTCGACGAGCAGGACGTCGAGAGCAGGGACGTGAGTCCCACAATCAGCCCGGTCTCCACACAGCGCATGCGTCGCCTGCGAGCGCCCAGCCACGCGCCGGCTCGATGGAGGCAGTCCCGAACGGTAGGCATCCCAGTGTACATGGTTGTCCTTCGAGACGATGACATCGCATTGAGGACGGAGCTGTCAAGGGCCGTGGGTGCGATGCGCACCACAAGGTTCGCTGTTTGTGTTCTGCGATCGATGATCGTCGAACGCGGCTGTCGGGCTGTGGTGAGAGCGTGACCGAGAGAGGGACCCCAGGTCGGGCGCCGGCCGCGGCGTCGTGCCGTGGCCGGCCGCCCGGCTTGCGCCCCCGCTCGGATTGTGATGGACGCCCGCCGCTCCTCCGCGAAACCTTCGCGGACCGCCCGTGTCCAAGGAGACGTGATGCCCTCCAACCATCGCTCGCACTTCGCTTTCAACGCCCTCGCCGCCGCGATCGGGCTCTCCCTCGCGGCCTGCGCCGGGGCACCTCCGCCCGCGCCGAACGCGCCGGTTTCGCCGGGCGACGGCCGCCCGGCGAAGCCGCCGCCGGCGCCGCTCCCGGAGGAAGAGGCCTTCGCCGTCCACGGCACGCTCAAGGACGAGTGGCTCCCGATCTTGAAGCCGGCGCCCTTCGACCCGAAGACCGCGCTGGTCCCCCCGGCGCCGGCCGGCGTGCCCGCCGCGCCGCGCGCCTGCGAGGCGTTCGTGCGGCGCGCCCCCGTCGCGCCGGCGCAGCCTTGCGGCGACGCGCAGGGCGTGATCGAGGCGCTCGACGCCGCGCTCGCCGAGGACGACGCCGCGAAGCGGGACGCGCGGCTCGCGGGCGTCGAGGCGTGCGCGGGCCTCGAGGCGGGCCTCGCGCGCGCGCTCCGGGCCGAGCTCGCGCCCATCACCTGCGGCGACGCCCTCGCCGCGCCGCTCCTCGAAGCGCCGCCCGCCGCGCTCCGGGGCGACCTCTACCAGGTGCTGCTCGGCCTGACGCTCTCCGCCCGGCTCGCGCGCACCGCGACCGAGCCGCCCACGCTGCGGCCGCCCTACGACGTCCAGCGCGTCCTCGCGTTCACCAAGGGGCCGCTCTTCGCGTGGGTGACGGAGCAGGCCCGGGCGATCGAGGATCTCGGGCGGCGCGGCGTCGAGCTTCCGTTCTACGCGAAGGGCATCGTCGCCGTGGAGTCCGGGCGGGCCGACATGCGGCTCGTCGAGGCGGTCCGGTCCGCGCCGCTGCCGGACGCCATGCGGAAGGACGCGGAGCTCGCGAACGTCTACTACGGCGAGCTCGATCAGCTGCTCGATCCCTGGAAGGCCCGCGGCCGTGACGCCGCGCTCGTCGGCCTGCGCGAGCTCTCGTCGGTCGGCGTCCTCCGCGACGCCCGCGTCGACGGCGCGCGCGAGATGCTCTCCCGCCTCTACGGCGGCCGGCGCGTCGACGCGCTGGACGCGCTGGAGCTGCCGCCGCTCGCGGCGGGCGCCCCCCCGGCGTCGGCCGTCGAGCGGCTCGCCGCCCGGCTGCCGACGTACTACGCGGGCCGCCTGATCGCGCCCGAGGCGGCGGCGCGGCCCGAGCTCCTGCGCGTCCTGCTCGGCCGGGGCGTCCCGCTCCAGCACCGCGCGGCGCTGCGCACCGCGCAGCTCTCGCCCGAGTCGAGGCTCCTCTACGCGAGGGCGCGGCTCGAGCTCGGCCGGCTGTACTGGCGGGCCGTGGACTTCGACCAGGCGACCGCGCTGCTCGCGGCGTGGCCCGAGGACACCCCGCGCCCCGCCGAGGCGACGGCGCTGCTCGCGGTCGCGCTCGGCCTGCGCAACGGCCCGGAGGACGCGGCGCTCATGATGCGGCGGGCGCCGCTCGCGGGGCTCGGCCTGGGCGAACTCGCCGCGCTCGACTGGGTGGCCCGCGCGAAGCCCGCCTCGGCGTACGCGGGCATCGCGGCGTACGACGCGGCGCTCATCAAGCAGATCGCCGCCCCGCAGGGCGCGGAGGCGAGCTACTGGTCCGACGTGGCGGCGCGCTTCCGCGAGGCGCAGGCGCTCCTGACGGGGCCGCTGTCGAAGTCGGCGGAGGAGAGGGCGGGGGCGGCCGACGAGATCGCGCGGGCGGCGCGGTAGGGGCGGCGCGCTGGGCGGCGCGCCGCATCGTCTAGATCGGCCGCTTCGCGAGCCCGCCGGTGCCGGCCGCCCTACCCGAAGCGCCGGCGCTGCCAGCGGCCTACGGATCGACGAGCCAAGAACCACCCGCGCCGCCCGCGCCGTCGTCGCCGCCAGCGCCGCCGCCGCAGCCGTCGCCGTCGCCGCCCGCGCCGCCGTCGCCGTCGCCGCCCGCGCCGCCGTCGCCGTCGCCGCCCGCGCCGCCGTCGCCGCCGTCGCCGCCCGCGCCGCCGGCGCCGCCCGCGCCGCCGGGGTCCACGTACGGGCCCGGGTCGATCAGACCGCCGCCGATCGCGGCCAGATCATAGATGAGGTCGGTATCGAAATAGACCCCGATCGGCCTGTAGGCAATGCCAGATCCCACGACGGCGGTCTCTGCTGCATGGGTCTCCCCGTTCCAGCCGACGGTGCTGACGATATCCCAGGTGTATTGCTGGTACACCGGATAGGCCGAGACCCGCGCGAGCGCGGCCGTGGGCACGAACAGGACCGAGGTCGCGTCGAGCGCGACGGTCGCGCTCACGTCGAAGCCGACTGCCCTGGTGATCTGGTCGTCCGACGGCACGCAATCGTCCAGCGGGCCCGGTGTGGGCTGGGCGCTCGACGACGTGTCGCCGCCCGACGTGGCCGAGGAAGGCTGAGGGCCCCAGGTGCCGCCGCCCGGCATGCCCGGCGCGGGCTGATAGCTCCAGCCGCCGCCGCTGCCCGGCATTCCCGTCGATGGCTGAGGGCCCCAGGTGTCGTCGCCGCCCGGCATGCCCGGGATGGGCTGGAAGAACCCGAACGGCGCGTCCTCCGATAGCGCCGGGAAGGGCCAGAGGTCGTTGGGCGCGCGGCTGCCCCGCGCGCGCACCACGGGTCGGGGCGGGGGTACCCTGGGCGCGGTGGTGCTCAGCACGCGCACCGCCGGAGAGACGCTCGCCGACACGGAGACGCTGAGGGTCCGCGGGCCGAACCCCTCCGCCACGCGGAGCAGGTGGGCGGCATCCTCCCAGTGGAACGTCTCCGGTAGAACGAGGACGTTCGTGATCGTCTGACCAAAACACAGGGGCTGCCGGGCCTCGCCGACCCCGGCTCGCACGCCGCTGTCCGCGCGCTCGGGTACCTCGGACACCTCGCGCGGGCTCACGCAAGTCATGGATGGAACGAGCAGCATCGCCGTGCCGAGCACGCGCTTCACGTCAGGAACGAACATGTTCACTCCCCTGGATTGCGATCAGCGCAGCGAAGAGACGGGGCCGTTCAGGCGTGGAGAGCGCCGAGGAGCCGATGCTCTCCCTCGGCCTCCCGAAACCATCGCGCAAACGTGGCGAGCACCCTGGATCCACGGGCGCGACCAGCTCGATGTGCATCGAATGCATCTCCGACGGCCATGGATGCAAGAAGCGAGGATTGGCCGTGTGGGCGTGCAGGTGGAGCTTCGCCCAGGTCCGGCGCAAAGCACGGTGGATGCGTTCACCGCGCGGACTGCCTGATCCCGAGAACCCTACCGGAACATGCTCGGTTGCTTGTGTGACCTCGCACAGCACGTGGCACTACTGCGGGAAGCTGCCCCGGCTCAGCAGAGAAACCGCCATGGCGCCAAGGCCGACAAGAAGCGAGGGGGAGGGCTGTTCCTGTATTCGGCGGCGAGCGGGCTTCGCATGTAGTTGTTCTTGACGTGCGTCTGGGCGGCGTCGACGTGGGCGGCGGCCACACCTCGCTGCTGGATCCAGAGCCGGTAGATGTCGTCCTCGAACCGGAGCCGCGTCGGGAAGAACGGCGGCAGTCCGAAGCTGTTGTCGTAGCCGGCCACCCCGCAGTCGATGCGCCAGTTCTTGTTGGTGACGGCGGGGCGGAAGTTGACGAGGACGTAGACGTCGCTCAGCCAAGAGGCGGTCGGGCACCGTCAAGAGATCGTCAAGCCGCTCGCAGGCGCCAGGGGAAGGCCGAGCGGCCGGATCCCGCCATCTTGATACTTTCTTGACGAGGGGCCCCCTCGGTTTGACGGTCCCTTGACCCGCGCGGGACTACGTTCTGTCCCGCTCGGTCGGCGCGGGCGCCGCGGGGTCTGCGGCGTCCGATGGCCTCCGATGAGGTCGCCATGGACATGGTCTACCTGGGACTGACAGTCACCTGTTTCTTGCTGTTTGCAGGGCTCATCCAGCTCTGTGAAAGGGTCTGAGCGCCATGATCGCGTTCACCTGGATCTCGGGCACACTCGCCCTGGGGCTCCTGTTTTACCTGATCTTCGCCCTCCTCAAGCCGGAGCGCCTGTCATGACCGCCAGCGGCGCGCTTCAACTGGCGCTCTACCTGGCCGTCCTCATCGGCCTCTCCGTCCCGCTCGGCACGTACATGGCGCGGGTCTACCAGGGCGAGCGCGGCCTCATGGTCCGCCTCCTCGGGCCGCTCGAGCGGCTCGTCTACCGCGCCGCGGGCGTGCGTCCCGATCAGGAGATGCGCTGGAAGGACTACGCCTTCGCGGTGCTCGCGTTCAACCTGGCCGGGCTCCTCGTCCTCTATGCCCTCCAGCGGCTCCAGGGCGTCCTGCCGCTGAACCCCGAAGGCATGGCCGCCGTTCCGCCCGATCTCGCGTTCAACACCGCGGCGAGCTTCGCCTCCAACACGAACTGGCAGGCGTACGGCGGCGAGTCGACGCTCAGCCACCTGACGCAGATGGCCGGGCTCACCGTGCAGAACTTCGTCTCCGCCGCGACCGGAATGGCCGTGCTCGTCGCGCTGATCCGCGGGATCACGCGGAAGACGGCGGACACCGTCGGGAGCTTCTGGGTCGATCTCGTCCGGAGCACCCTTTACATCCTCCTGCCGCTCTCGCTCCTGCTCGCTGTCCTCCTCGTGTCCCAGGGGGTCGTGCAGGGCTTCGGCGGGTACCAGAGCGCGTCGCTGCTCCAGGCCGTCAAGGACCAGGGCGGCAGCGCGGTCGTTCATCAGGTGATCCCGATGGGGCCAGCGGCCTCGCAGATCGCGATCAAGCAGCTCGGGACGAACGGCGGCGGGTTCTTCAGCGTGAACTCGGCGCACCCGTTCGAGAACCCCACGGCCCTCTCGAACTTCCTCGAGATGCTCGCGATCCTGCTCATCCCCGCCGCGCTGTGCCACACGTTCGGCCGGATGGTCGGCGACAGGCGCCAGGGCTGGGCCGTCCTCGCCGCGATGACGGCCATCTTCGCTGTCCTCCTCGTCGCGTGCGTCGCCTCGGAGCAGGCGGGCAACCCTGCGCTCTCCGCCCTGGGCGTCGATCAGGCGGCGAGCGCGCTCCAGGCCGGCGGCAACATGGAAGGGAAGGAGGCGCGCTTCGGCATCACAAGCTCCGCCCTCTGGGCGACCGCCACCACGGCGGCCTCGAACGGCTCCGTCAACGCGATGCACGACTCCTTCACGCCCCTCGGCGGGCTCGTGCCCCTCTGGCTCATGCAGCTCGGCGAGGTGGTCTTCGGCGGGGTCGGCTCGGGCCTCTACGGCATGCTGATGTTCGTCGTCATCGCCGTCTTCGTCGCCGGCCTGATGGTCGGCCGCACACCGGAGTACCTGGGCAAGAAGATCGAGGCGTTCGAGATGAAGATGGCGTCCCTCGTCGTGCTCTTTCCGGCGATCACGGTCCTCGTCGGCACCGCGATCGCCGTGATGACCGAGGGAGGGCAGAAGGGCGTCTTCAACCCGGGGCCGCACGGGTTCAGCGAGGTGCTCTATGCGTTCTCGTCCGGCGCGAACAACAACGGCAGCGCCTTCGGCGGCCTCGGCGCGAACAGCCCCTTCTACAACACCGCCATCGGCGTCGCGATGCTCGTCGGCCGCTACGCGGTGATCGTCCCCGTGCTCGCGCTCGCGGGCTCGCTCGCGAGGAAGAAGCTCGTGCCGGCCGGCCCGGGCACGCTGCCCACGCACACGCCGCTGTTCGTCGGGCTCCTGACGGGCACCGTGCTGCTCGTCGGAGCGCTCACGTTCGTCCCGGCGCTCGCGCTGGGGCCGGTCGTCGAGCACCTGGAGATGACGCGATGACCATGAACCTTCACACCTCCGGACAGGCGATCGCCAGGGCCAAGCCCGGCGCCCCCGCGCCCCCGCCCCCCGAGCTGTCGCCGCCGCCGAGGCCGCGCCACCCGTCCCGCGACGTGGAGGGGAAGAAGACCGCGGCGAGGCCGCTCTTCGACCCGGCGATCGTCAAGCCGGCGATCGTCGCGGCGTTCCGCAAGCTCGACCCGCGCCACCAGGTACGCAACCCGGTGATGTTCGTGGTCCTCGCCGGGAGCGCGCTCACCACGGCCCTGTTCGTGCACGCGCTCGTCGGGGAGGGCGAGGAGCCGGCCGGGTTCATCCTCGCCATCTCCCTCTGGCTCTGGTTCACCGTGCTCTTCGCGAACTTCGCGGAGGCCGTCGCCGAGGGCCGCGGCAAGGCGCAGGCGGACACGCTCCGCAAGGCGCGGCGCGACGTGGAGGCCGTGAAGCTCGCCCGCCCGGAGCGCGACGCGGAGCGGGTCGCCGTGCCCGCGTCGAGCCTCCGGAAGGGAGACCTCGTGCTCGTGGAGGCGGGCGCGATCATCCCCGGCGACGGCGATATCGTCGTCGGCGTCGCGTCGGTCGACGAGAGCGCCGTCACCGGCGAGAGCGCCCCGGTGGTGCGGGAGAGCGGCGGCGACCGGAGCGCCGTCACCGGCGGGACGCGCGTCCTGTCCGACTGGCTCATCCTCCGCATCTCCGCGAACCCCGGCGAGGCGTTCCTCGACCGGATGATCTCGATGGTCGAAGGGGCGAAGCGGAGGAAGACGCCGAACGAGATCGCGCTCGACATCCTGCTCGCCGCGCTCACCATCGTCTTTCTCCTCGCGACCGTGACGCTGCTGCCGTACTCGGTCTTCGGCGTCCGGGCGGCAGGGCAGGGGACCCCGATCAGCATCACCGTGCTCACGGCGCTGCTCGTGTGCCTGATCCCGACGACGATCGGCGGGCTGCTCTCGGCGATCGGCATCGCCGGCATGGACCGCATGATCCAGGCGAACGTCATCGCCATGTCGGGCCGCGCGGTCGAGGCCGCGGGCGACGTGGACGTGCTGCTGCTCGACAAGACCGGCACGATCACGCTCGGCAACCGGCAGGCGACGGAGCTCATCCCGACGGACGGGGTCGAGGCCAGGGCGCTCGCCGACGCCGCGCAGCTCGCGTCGCTCGCCGACGAGACCCCCGAAGGGCGCAGCGTCGTCGTGCTCGCCAAGGAGAAGTACGGCCTGCGCGAGCGCGATCTCTCGGCCCTCGGCGCCCGCTTCGTCCCCTTCACCGCACAGACCCGGATGAGCGGCGTCGACAGCGGCGCGCGCGAGATCCGGAAGGGCGCCTTCGACGCGATCGAGGCCTACGTCAAGGAGAAGGGCGGAGCGGTCCCGGCCCCGGTCCGCTCGGTGACGGAGGCCATCGCCAGGAAAGGAGGCACGCCGCTCGTGGTCGCCGAGGGCAGCGCGGTGCTCGGCGTCATCCACCTCAAGGACATCGTGAAGGGCGGCATCCAGGAGCGCTTCGGCGATCTCCGGCGCATGGGGATCAAGACGGTGATGATCACGGGCGACAACCCGCTCACCGCCGCGGCCATCGCCGCCGAGGCCGGCGTCGACGACTTCCTGGCGCAGGCCACGCCCGAGGCGAAGCTGAAGATGATCCGCGAGTACCAGGCGGGCGGCCGGCTCGTCGCCATGACCGGCGACGGGACGAACGACGCCCCGGCGCTGGCGCAGGCGGACGTCGCGGTCGCCATGAACACCGGCACCCAGGCCGCGAAGGAGGCCGGGAACATGGTGGACCTCGACTCGAACCCGACCAAGCTCATCGAGATCGTCGAGATCGGCAAGCAGCTCCTGATGACGCGGGGCGCGCTCACGACCTTCAGCCTGGCGAACGACGTCGCCAAGTACTTCGCCATCATCCCGGCGGCCTTCGTCTCGACGTACCCTGCGCTCGGGCGGCTCAACGTGATGGGGCTCGCCACGCCGCGGAGCGCCGTGCTCTCCGCGGTGATCTTCAACGCGCTCGTCATCGTCGCGCTCATCCCGCTCGCGCTCCGGGGCATCCGCTACCGGTCCGTCGGCGCGGAGCGGATGCTCCGCAGGAACCTGCTCGTCTACGGCCTCGGCGGGCTCGTCGTGCCGTTCGTGGGGATCAAGCTCATCGATCTGCTCCTCTCCGCCCTCGGCCTCGCCTGAGGTCCCAAGGAAAGAACACCATGCTCGCGCACCTGCGACCCGCCCTCGTCCTCCTCCTCGTCTTCACCGGCCTCGCGGGGTTCGCCTACCCGCTGCTCTCGACCGCCATCGCGCAGGCCGCGTTCCCCCATCAGGCGAACGGCAGCCTCGTGCTCAAGGACGGCCGCGTGGTCGGATCGAGCCTGCTCGGCCAGCCGTTCGACCACGTGCGCTACTTCTGGGGCCGCCCCTCGGCGACGAGCCCTGTGCCCTACGCGGGGCAAGCCTCCGCCGGGAGCAACCTCGGGCCCACGAACCCCGCCCTGGCCGAGGCGGTCAAGGCCAGGATCGAGGCGCTCCGCGCCGCGGATCCGGAGGCCACCGCGCCGGTGCCGGTCGATCTGGTGACCGCCTCCGGCAGCGGACTCGATCCGCACATCAGCCCCGCGGCGGCCGAGTACCAGGTGCGGCGCGTGGCGCGCGCGCGGAACCTGGCAGAGGACGACGTGCGCCGCCTCGTCGCGCGGTACACGGAGGGGCGCCTGCTCGGCCTCCTCGGCGAGCCCCACGTGAACGTGCTCCTCCTGAACCTCGCCCTCGACGGCGCCCGCTGAGGAGAGCGCGAGGTGGTGGACGCAAGCGACGACCGGCCGGATCCCGAGGCGCTGCTCGCCGCGGCCCGCGAGGAGGAGGAGCGCGGGAAGAAGGGCAAGCTCAAGCTCTTCTTCGGCGCCGCGCCCGGCGTCGGCAAGACGTACGCGATGCTGGAGGCGGCGCGGTCGCTCCGCGAGGAAGCGGTCGACGTCGTCGTCGGCTGGGTCGAGACGCACGGCCGCGCCGAGACGGAGGCGCTCCTCGACGAGCCCCCGCCGCTGCCGCGCCTGCCGGCGATCGAGGTCGAGCACCGCGGCCGGACGCTGCGCGAGTTCGACCTCGAGGCCGCGCTGAAGCGCCGGCCGAAGCTCCTCGTCGTCGACGAGCTCGCGCACACGAACGCGCCGGGGCTCAGGCACCCGAAGCGCTGGCAGGACGTCATGGATCTCCTCGACGCGGGGATCGACGTCCACACCACCGTCAACGTCCAGCACATCGAGAGCCTGAACGACGTGGTGGCCCAGGTGACCGGCGTCGTGGTCCGGGAGACGGTGCCCGACTCGATGATCGAGCGCGCCGACGAGATCGAGCTCATCGACCTCCCGCCGGACGACCTCCTCGAGCGGCTGCGCGAGGGCAAGGTCTACCTCTCGGAGCAGATCGAGCGCGCGGCGAGCAACTTTTTCCGCAAGGGCAACCTCATCGCCCTGCGCGAGCTCGCCCTGCGGCGCACCGCCGAGCGCGTCGACGACCAGATGCGCGGCTACATGCGCGCCCACGGGATCCAGAAGACGTGGGCCGTCGCCGAGCGGATCGTCGTCTGCGTCGGCCCGAGCCCCATGTCGGCGCGGCTCATCCGGGCGACGCGGCGGATGGCCGGCGGCCTGAAGGCGGAGTGGCACGCGGTCTACGTGCAGACGCCGGCCCAGGCGCGGCTGTCCGAGGCCGATCGCGAGCGGGTCGACCGGAACCTCGCGCTCGCCGAGCGCCTCGGCGCCACCACGGTCCAGCTCCACGGCGCGGAGGTCGCCGGGGAGGTGCTGCGGTACGCCAGGAAGCACAACGTCAGCAAGATCGTCGTCGGCAAGCCGACCCACCCCCGCTGGAAGGATCTCATCTACGGCTCGCTGCTCGACGATCTCGTGCGGCAGAGCGGCGACATCGACGTCCACGTCATCCAGGGGGCGGCGGAGGCGGCGAAGCCGGAGCCCGGGCCGCCGGAGCGGCGCGGGCTCCGGCCGCTGGCCTACGCCTGGGGCGCGTGCGCGGCGGTGATCTGCACGCTGGTCTCGTGGCTCATGCACCCGTTCTCCGACGTGGCGAACCTGATCATGGTGTACCTGCTCGGGGTCGTCTTCGTCGCGAGCCGCTTCGGCGCCGGGCCCTCGGTGCTCGCGTCGGTGCTCGGCGTCGCCGCCTTCGATTTCTTCTTCGTAAGGCCGTACCTGACCTTCGCGGTCGGCGACCTTCGCTATCTCCTCACGTTCGCTATCATGCTGGGCGTGGGCCTCGTCATCGCCAGCCTCACCGCGCGCATCCGCGGCCAGGCCGAGAGCGCCAGCGAGCGCGAGCAGCGCACCGCGGCGCTCTACGCGATGAGCCGGGAGCTGGCCGCTCTGCGCGGGATCGACAAGCTCGGCCTGGCCGCCGCGCGCCATGTGCGCGAGGTCTTCGAGGCCGACGCCGTCGTCCTCCTGCCCGGCCCCGACGGCCGCCTCGCCGTCCGGGCGGGCACGGCCGAGGATCTGGTCGCGGGGGAGCAGGAGCGGGCGGTCGCGGAGTGGGCGTATGCGCGCGGCAAGGCCGCGGGCGCCGGCACCGACACCCTCCCGAGCGCGAGCGCGATGCACCTGCCGCTCCAGGGCTCCTCCGGGCCGATCGGCGTCCTCAGCGTCCGCCCGAGCCGACCGTGGCCGTTCCTCGACCTGAGCCGGCGCGAGCTGCTCGGCGCCTTCGCCACGCAGACGGCGCTGGCGCTGGAGCGCGCCCTGCTCGCGAGGCAGGCCCAGCGCGCCCGGCTGAAGGCGCAGGCGGAGGAGCTCCGCAACGCCCTCCTGAGCTCCGTCTCGCACGATCTGCGCACGCCGCTCGCCACGATCACCGGCGCGGCGGGGGCGCTGCTCGATGACGGCAACGACGGGGCGGCGCTCGACCCGGCCGCTCGCCGCGATCTGACGCAGACGGTGCTGGAGGAGGCGCAGCGGCTGGAGCGCCTCGTGCGCAACCTGCTGGACATGACGCGGCTCGAGTCCGGGGCGCTCGCGGTCAGGAAGGAGTGGCTGCCGCTGGAGGAGGTCGTCGGGGCTGCGCTGAACCGGGTCGAGGAGCACCTTCAAGGCCGGGAGGTCTCGATCGAGCTCGACCGGGCGACGGAGCTCGTCCCGATGGATGGTGTGCTGATCGAGCAGGTGCTCCTCAACCTGCTCGAGAATGCGCTCAAGTACTCGCCCGCCGGCAGCCCGATCGGGATCCGGGGGTTCACCGAGGGGAACGTGGCCACGCTCGAGATCAAGGATCGCGGTCCGGGCATACCGCCCGGCGAGGAGGAGAGCATCTTCGAGAAGTTCCACCGGGGGCGCGGCCACACGCAGCGGGGCATCGGCCTCGGCCTCACGATCTGCCGTGGTATCGTGACCGCCCACGGCGGGCGGATCGCGGCGGAGAACCGGCCTCACGGGGGCGCGACCTTCCGCGTGACGCTGCCCATCGAGGGCTGCCCGCCGAACCTCGCCGCCCCGGAGCTGCCGGCGGTCGCGGGCGCTTGAACTCGTGGGTGGGCGATGGCGGAAGCGTCTCCTCTCGTGCTGCTGATCGAGGACGAGCCGCAGATGCGCCGGTTCCTCCGCGCGATGCTGGCGGCCCGCGGCTACCGGCTCGTGGAGGCGGAGACGGGCGGAGACGGGATCGCCCAGGCGACGACGCGCAATCCGGATCTCGTGCTCCTCGATCTGGGGCTCCCGGACATGGACGGCCAGGAGGTGACCCGGCGGCTCCGGGAGTGGAGCGCCGTCCCCATCATCGTGCTGTCGGCCCGCGGTCAGGAGCAGGACAAGATCGACGCGCTGGACGGCGGCGCCGACGATTACCTGACCAAGCCCTTCAGCGCCGGCGAGCTCCTGGCGCGGCTGCGCGTGGCCTTACGCCACGCCGCCAGCGCGGCGCGCGGGGCGACGGCGGAGGGCCACCGCTTCGCGGTCCAGGACATCGAGGTCGATCTCGCGCGCCGGGTCGTGCTGCGGGCGGGCGAGGAGGTCCACCTGACTCCTATCGAGTACAAGCTGCTCACGACGCTGATCCGGCACGCGGGCAAGGTCCTCACCCATCGCCAGCTCCTCGGCGAGGTGTGGGGGCCTGCCTACGCGGGGCAGGCGCACTACCTGCGCGTCTACATGGCGCAGCTCCGGCACAAGCTGGAGCGCGATCCTGCGCGCCCGTCGGTCCTGATCACGGAGCCAGGCGTGGGCTACCGGCTCAAGAGCCCTTGAGTCGATCCTGGCATGAAGGGGCACAGGCGTAACGTGACCGAACGATCGTGGTTGACGCCTATGCCCCTTCCCCCTCTCCCCCTGGCGTCCTTGGCGTCCTTGGCGTCCTTGGCGGTTTTTCTGCTGATCCGGGGCAACTTCCCGGAGTGAAGCTAGTTGAGCGGCGGTGAGCCGCCCGGCGCTGCGCCGGGCGCCGCCGGCGCCGGCGTGCCCGCCGGTGCAGCGCCGGGCGGCGCGGCGTCCTCCGGCGCAGCAGCGGTGTCGCTCGACGACGCCGCGCGGCCACGGCCCTTGTAGAGCGACGGCGCGATCGTGTCGGCATCCCGCTCGTCCCACCGCAGGTAGGCGACGGCGCGGCGGCTCTGGTCGTAGGCGCGCACGAGCAGCGCGAACGCGCGCGCTCGCCTGTCCGCGGCCTCGGTCGGCCCGGGCCCTGCGCCGTGCTCTCTCACGCCGAGGGAGGCGAGCAGCTGCGGCCCGATCTCCCCGGCTCGCTTCACCTCTTCCTCGGTCGCCGCCGTCCTGCCCGCGATCTCGGCCCAGCTGCCGTTGAAGAGCGCCGAGAGGGCGACGAGGTCGTTGGCTGTGTCGATGTGCCCTTGTCCCGCGCGGATCTCCGCGACCGCCTCCGCGTCGAGCAGGCCGCGGCGGGCGAGCGCCTCCGCGTCGCCCAGCAGGTTCTCGCGGAGCGGGACCGCCTCTGCGAGGAGCGGCTTCACCCCGCTCTCGGGGGCTCTGCTGGACAGCCACATGAGGTGCGCGTGCCACGCGGCGAGCGCGTAGGTCTCGAGCCGATCGAGCAGCGCGAGATCGTGCTTCTGGAGCTGCTCCGCGATGGCGGGGCGCAGCGCGAGGAGGCCAGGCAGCACGCCCAGCACCTGGGAGACAGCGCGGGGGATATCGAGGTTGATGGCGACGAGCCGATCCGGGCTCAGCGCCGCGATCTCGGGGAGAGCCCTGTCGAACGCCGCCGCCGCCTGGGGCGGGGCTGCGGGCTTCCTGGGAGCGGGCTTTTTCTTGATCGGAGTCGAAGGCTTGGTCATGAGGGGAGCACCTCTCGTCGATGTCCTTCGCCGGGCGCCGAGAGAACACGGACTGCCATGCTTCCCGACCCCCGCGCTGGACGTGATGTGAGCGTCCGGCGCGCGCCGGACGTTCCGGCCAGGGGTAATGACGCATCGTGGGGTGTCAACGGTGCCGGCTGAATTCATGAACGAGGTGCCGCCAGAGTCGTAATCTTGCGCCACGGCTTTCGCGCCTGCGTCGGCGTCGACCTGGAGCGAAGGCTGTGCCATCTGCGACGAAGGGCATCGACGGCGACCGCGGCCGGTGCACCGAAGGCAGCGGAGCTAGCCAGGGACGACCGTATCCGGGGGGCCGGAGGCAAGCGTGGCTGCCCCGGGAAGACCGTGTCCGATGCGCGGAGGGCAGCGTGGCTGCCCCGGGAAGACCGTGTCCGGTGTGCGGAGGGCAGCGTGGCTGCCGCGGGAAGACCGTGTCCGGTGTGCGGAGGGCAGCGTGGCTGCCCGGGGAAGACCGTGTCCGGTGTGCGGAGGGCAGCATGGCTGCCCCGGGAAGACCGTGTCCGGTGCGCGGAGGGCAGCGTGGCTGCCCCGGGAAGACCGTGTCCGGTGTGCGGAGGGCAGCGTGGCTGCCCCGGGAAGACCGTGTCCGGTGCGCCGGAGGCAGCCGAGCCAGGCAGGGGCGACCGCGGCCGGTGCGCCGGGGCAGCGGAGCTAGCCTGGGGCGATCGCGGCGGACCGGGGCGCCTCCCACCGCGGGCGGCGTGCCTCCAACCCCGCGCACCGGGAGGCGCGTTTTACAAACAACCCCGGAAAGCTCCGCGCAATTTGAGAATATGAGCGCACTTCTTTTCCCCGCCGAAGGCTCCTCCCGCGACCATACATGGAATTCCGTTCACGCTGCTGCGGTGGAAATTCTCCCCCGCGCGCTTCGGCTCCTGGGGGTCGCCGAGCCCGACATCGACGACGTCTTGCAAGAGGTCCTGCTCGCGGCGTACGAGAGCCTGGATCGGTTCGACCCCGCCTGGTCCCCGCCGGAGCGCGAGGCCGGGGCCGCGGGCGATCCGCTGCGCCGGGAGGGCCGGCGCCAGCACAGCAGCCCCGAGGCCCGCTGGGTGTTCGGGATCGCGTGGCGAAAGGTCAGCCACCACCTGGATCGCGCCTACCGCCGCCGCGAGGTGCCCGACGGCCTGCGTCCGGCGTCGCGCTACCAGGCCATCGATCCCGCGCCGCTCAGCGAGGAGCGCATCGCGGAGCAAGAGCGGCTGGAGGTCGCGAGGGACGTGCTCTTGACGATCGCGCCCGAGCGGCGGGTCCTCCTGGTCCTCCACGAGGCCTACGAGGTGCCGCTCGTCGACATCGCGCGCGAGCTCGGCCTCAACTACAACACCGCCAGCAACCGGCTGCGCCTTGCCCGCGAGGACTACCGTGCCGCCGTCAAGCGGCTGCGCCCGGAGCGGCGACAGGCGCTGCGCGCCTGCTGGCTCGTGCTTCCCCTGGCGTCCGACTTCCTCGTGCGCGACGGCGGCGCGAGCGCCGCCGCACCGCTGGCCGGCGTGCCGGGCGCGCCTGCCGGCTCGAGTCAGCGAGCGCGGCTCGCCCGCCTCGGCCGCGCCGTCGGCTCCGCCGCGGCGGGCGGCGCCGCGACCGCCGCCGTGCTGCTTGCCCTCGCCCCGTCGCGGCCCGCCTGGGCGCGCCGCTTCGAGGCGGCGCTGGTCTACGAGCTCCCCGCGGCCAGCGCCGGCCGTGCAGCTCCCCCGTCGCCGCCGTCGCAGCAAACCCCGGAATCGCGGCCGGTGGCGGCGGCGGTCGACGCACCCGCGCGCCCGTGCCCGGCCGCGCCGCGGGCGGCGCCGCCGGCCGGCGCGCGGGAGGACGCCTTCGCGGAGGAGCGCCGGCTGCTCGCGGCGGCGCAAGAGCGCCTCTCCACGGGCGATCCCGCCGGGGCGCTCCGGCAGCTCGCCGCGCACGAGGCGCGGTTCCCCGCAGGGCGGCTGAAGTCCGTGCGAGAGCAGCTTCGCACGGCAGCCCGGGCGCGCCTCACCCATCAGGAGCCGGGCGCGTCAGGGAGAGGGCCGGCGCGATGAGCCGGTCCAGGGCGAGACCGAGACCGGGGCTCGGCGCGCCACCGGCCCGCGGCCTCTGCGCCACCGGACCGCTCCGGGGCGCGGGGCGCTCGGCGCGCTCCGCCGTGGCGGCGGCCACTGTCCTTCTTGGCGCCGGGGACGCCCGCGCCGCGCCGGACGCGCCGCGCGCGGCGATGCGGATCGAGGTCGTGCGGGGCCCGGGCGCCGAAAGCTGCCCAGGCGACGCGTTCTTGCGCGCGGAGGTGGCGCGCCGGCTCGGCGCCGACCCGTTCCAGGACGACGCGCCGCGGGTGCTCACGGTCCGCATCGCGCAGGAGGGGCCGGAGCTCACCGCCTTGCTGGCGCTGCGCGACCGCGAGGGCGATACCCGGTGGGCTGACGGGTTCGGCACCCGGAGCGGCTGCGAGGAGCTGCTCTCCGGCGTGGCCCTGGCGATCGTGGCGCGCGTCCTGAGCGCGCGGGAGCCGGCATCGCCGCCGGCCGAGCCCTCGCCGCTGGCCGAGCCCTCGCCGCCCGCGGCGCCGCCCCCGCAAGCGCACCGTGCCGCGCCGGAGCCACCTCGGCCGGCCGAGCCGTCGCAGGCGTCCTTCCGGCCGGAGGCGGCGCTGGCTCCGCCGGAGCGGCTGCGGCTCGAAGCGGGGCTCGGGGCGACCCTGGGCCTGGGGATCACGCCGGGGATGGCGGCCGGGATGACGCTGTCCGCGGGCGCTCGCTGGTCCGAGTGGTCGGTCGCAGTGGAGGGGAGGGGGTTCGTAGCCCTGGCGCAGGAGGTGGAAGCGGTGCCCGTCGGCACCAGGGCGTTCACAGCCGCTACTGTGGCCTGCTATCGCGGCCGCCTGCTGTTCGGATGCGGGCTCGCCACCCTCGGTGCAGTTCGCTTTACCCCTCGGGACCCGTGGACCATGCGCTCGCGTAGCGATGTCCTCTTCGGCTTCGGGGCGCGGCTCGGCGCCGAGTGGCCCCTCTCCGGCAGGTGGTCCGTGCTCGGGTATGCCGAGGCGACCTGGATTGTGGACGATGCGGGGCTCAGGCGTAGACCGTACGACAGAGCTACGCCAGGCGCCGTCTTTTGGACGTCACCGCCGCTCGGCGGCGTCTTCGGGCTAGGCATTACGGCCACGAACTGACTGGCGCTCGGAAAAAGAACATCCGGCCGAGAACATCGGGTGAGAATCTCGAAAAGGACATCGGAATGACGAGCGCGGTGGAAGCACGAAGAAAGAGGCCAATTGCGCGCTTGCATTGGCTTCGGGTAGTCTGCGCGGCATGCGCATCTGCTCCTCTTCGATCGTCGGTCTTCTGTTGCTATCGGGCTGCGGCGAAACTCCGACCATCGAAGGCCCGTGTCAGCCAAGGGAATGGGGCCAGCATTCGGCGTGCCCCTATCCCG
Organism: Sorangium sp. KYC3313; assembly: GCF_052075895.1. Taxonomy (NCBI): domain Bacteria; kingdom Pseudomonadati; phylum Myxococcota; order Polyangiales; family Polyangiaceae; genus Sorangium; species Sorangium sp. KYC3313. Next base: position 10,934,801 of record NZ_CP197255.1, on the reverse strand, counting down.
AGGCAGGCACGGGGGATGCGGGCGATGGCGGGGATGGGGGCGGAGGCGGGGGTGGCGGTGCAGGTGGCGGCGACGAGACCGCCTGCGCCGGCGATTGCGTCCCACCGGCGCCGCTCGGCTGGTTCGGCCCGGCGCTCCTCTGGTTCGGCCCGCGGGACCAGGTGCCGGACTGCCCCGCCGCCGCGCCGAACGTCGGCTACGAGGGGTTCGCCGACCTGGCGCCCGCGCCGCTCGCCTGCGCGGCCTGCCTGTGCGATCCGCCTGACGCGGCCACCGCCTCGTGCCAGCTCCCGCTGGGCTGGTCGGCGCACTCTTCGATGACTTGCGCCGGCGACCCCGGCAGCGTCGCGACCCCCTTCGCTGCGCCCGACGGCTGGGACGGCGCCTGCACCGCCGAGAACGCCATCTCCGCTGGCCAGGACTGCGGCGGGCAGCCGTGTGTGAAGTCGATCTCGATCGACGCGCCCACCGTGCTGGTCACCGCCGCCGCCTGCACGCCGAGGGTCGACGAGCCCCCGCCGCCGGCGCTCCTCGATCCGTGGCAGACCCGGGCGCTCGCCTGCCTGCCCGGCGCCTACACCGAGTGCCCAGGCGACCGGAGCACCTGCATGCCCTCGCCGGACCAGCCCGGGGTCCCGCCGCCCGGCGGCTTCCTGACGTGCATCTTCCACGAGGGCGACGTGACGTGCGAAGAGCCCTACCTGGACAGGCACGTCTTCTACGGCGGTGCCGACGACACGCGCGGCTGCTCCGAGTGCGGCTGCGGGGAGCCGGAGGGCGCGTCGTGCATCGTCATGGCCTCGGTCTACAGCGACGGCGCGTGCGCCGAGCAGGTCGCATCGAACCTCGTCAGCTCCATGGCGCCGTTCTGCGGGGTCACCCCGCCCGGCGTCGCCCTCGGCAGCAAGTCGGCGGAGGTCGTGGCCGTGGATCCCGGCGGCTGCGCCCCGAGCGGCGGTGAGCCCACCGGCGAGCTGCTGCCGGCCGAGCCGTCGACGTTCTGCTGCCAGGCATAGCGCTCGCACCGGCATCACCGCTCCGGGCGAGGATGTCAGTACCGTCCTTCCCACTTCTTCGAGAACCCGAAGAAGCCTGCGATACGGAGCCCAACGAGGGCCGCGACCGCTGCGCTCGCCTTGGTGTCCGAGGGCCGATCCCGGATGGACTGCCGCTTGCCGTCCCACGAGGCGCGTGAGCGGCGTGCCCACGGGCGAGGTCGCGCATTCCCCCCCAGGATCGGCGGCCTTGCCGCGCACCCGGCGCAAGAGAGGCGAGCGTGACGAGTCCTGTGGTCGTGACCAAGTATCTGTGTGCCGCCGCCGCGATTCACGCCGTGCTCGGCTGCGCGGCCGGCGTCGACCTGCTCGACGAGGGCGGATCCGCGGCGGCTGCGGCTCCCACCCTCGGGGTCGCAGAGCAGCGGGCCAGCACCTACGGGTGGCGGGTCATCCAGGCGATCGACTACAATTTCGACGGAAAGCAGGATGTGCTCTGGATCGACCCCGAGCGCAGCCTCATGGCCATCTGGTTCATGGACGGAGTCCAGCTGCTCGCGCCGGGCCCGATCGTCCGTGGGCCGGCCGGTAGAGGCTGGATCGCCATAGGGAACGACTTCAACCTCGACGGCATGGCGGACGTGATCTGGCGTCACGATGAGCGGAATCTGATAACCATCTGGCTGACGGACGGAGGCCGGCCGTTCGCGCAGGGCCCGATGCTCCCCGGGCCGCGAGGCGGAGGCTGGGTGATCCGGCCGAACGACTTCAACCGCAACGCCGCCTCGGATGTGCTCTTTTACAGCGACGAGCAGAACCTGATGACGGTGTGGCTGATGGATGGCCTCCAGCTGCTCGCGCCGGGCCCGTTCATCCCGGGGCCGGGCGGCGACTGGGAGATCGGCTCCGTGCCCGACGTCAACTTCGATCGCATCGCGGATGTGATCTGGAACGACGAGGTGCACAACCTGATGACGGTATGGCTGATGAGCAACACGGAGGTCATCGGGCGGGGGCCGGTGATCCCCGGGCCGATCGGCGAGGGATGGGACGTCCTCTGGGCGGCCGACTTCAACGCTGACGGCATGGCGGACGTGCTCTGGACCAACGAGGAGAGGGGCCTCGTCGCCGTGTGGCTGATGAATGGCGTCGAGCTCCTCGCCGCGGGGCCGGTGATCCCCGGGCCGATCGGCGACGGCTGGAGAGCGATCACCGCCGGCGACGTCAACGCCGATCTGATGGCGGATGTCGTGTGGCAACGCCTGGGGACGAGCCAGATTGCGGTGTGGTTGATGAACGGCACCCACGTCCTCTCGCCAGGGCCGGTGATCCTGGGCCCGCCCGGCGGCTGACCCGACCCGGGCGGCTCGCGGCGCGCGCTGGCGCGCTCCGGCGGTTGATCCCGGCGCGCTTCTCGGGTGCGATCGGCGCCCCGCGATGCGACAGATCCTCCACATCGACATGGACGCGTTCTTCGCGTCGGTCGAGCAGCTCGACGACCCGTCGCTGCGAGGCCGCCCCGTCCTGGTGGGCGGCGCCTCCCGGCGGGGCGTCGTCGCGGCCGCCTCGTACGAGGCGCGCGCCTCGGGCGCCCGCTCGGCGATGCCGATGGTGGAGGCGCTCCGCCGCTGTCCGCAGGCGATCGTCGTGCCGGTGCGGCACGCCCGCTACGCCGAGGTGAGCGCGCAGGTCTTCGCGATCTTCCGCCGCTTCACGCCGCTCGTGGAGGGGCTGTCGCTCGACGAGGCGTTCCTCGACGTGACCGCGAGCCGCGCTCTCTTCGGCGACGGCGAGGCGATCGCGGCGCAGATCAAGCGCGCGATCCGCGACGAGACCGGGCTCACGGCCTCCGCGGGCGTCGCGCCCTGCAAGTTCGCCGCGAAGATCGCGAGCGATCTGCGAAAGCCCGACGGCCTCGTCGTGGTCCCCGGCGACGTCGCCGCCTTCCTCGCGCCGCTGCCGCTCGAGCGCATGTGGGGCGTGGGCCCGCGCGCGGCCGAGCGGCTGCGCGCGGCGGGGCTCGCGACCATCGGCGATCTCGCGCGCTGCCCCGCGCCGCGCCTCCACGAGCTGCTCGGCCCCGCGTGGGGCGAGCACGTGCGGCTGCTCGCCGCGGGCGCCGACGAGCGCGCGGTCGTCCCGGGCCGCGCGGCGGAGTCGATCGGCGCGGAGGAGACCGTGGAGGAGGACCTCCGGGGCAGGGAGCCGATCGAGCATTGGCTGCTCGATCTGTCGGGCCGCGTGGCGCGGCGCCTGCTCAAGGCGGGCCTGTCCTGCCGCGCGGTGGTGGTGAAGCTCAAGTACGCGGACTTCACGCTGCGGACGCGCCAGACGACGCTGTCCGAGCCGGTCAGCGACACGGACTCGATCTACACCTGCGCGAAGGGGCTGCTCTCGCGCTTCGATCTCTCGCGGCCGGTGCGGCTCGTCGGCGTCGCCGCGAGCGACCTGACGAGCGAGACCGGCGGCCCGACGCTGAGCCTGTTCCCTGTCGCCTCCGAGCGCCGCCGGCGCCTCGAGGGCGTCGTGGCGGAGGTGGCCGAGCGCTTCGGCGGGAAGGGGCTCACCCGCGCGGCGCTGCTGGAACCCCCGCCCTCGGGCCGCGCGGCGTCGCGCGCGGCCCCGGGCGAGCGCGAGAAGAAGAAATAGTCGGTCTCGAGCTCGTGTAGAGTGGGACGATGGCACGGATCGTCGATTCCAGGTGTCCGCGCTGCGGCGCCCCGCTGCCGATTCAGCCGGCGATGGACGCAGTCACCTGCCAGTACTGCGGCGCGCGGTCGCTCATCGATCGCGGCAGGAAGCCCACCACCGCGCCGATCCCGCAGGGCATGCACGTCGTCCGGGTCGCCCCGCCGTCCAGCAACGCGGCGGGGGTCATCGTGATGTCGGTCGTCATGGGCATGGTCGTGGCCGGCGCGGTCGCCGGCGCCGTCATGTTCAGCGCGTCGGGGCCGTCCAAGGGCCGGTCGGCGCCGCTCGTCGGCCTGGGACCGAAGGCGTACTTCAGCGATCGGCCGATGCTCGCCGACGTGAACGGCGACGGCGCGCCGGACGTGATCGGCAAGAGCAACGTCCCCGGCGGCGAGGAGTGGATCGCGGCCTACGACGGGCGCGACGGCAAGCCGATCTGGAAGACGGCGGCGCTCACCAAGGACGCGGCCAACCACGAGGCGCGGCGCGCGATCGCCTCCGGCCGTCTCATCTCGATCGACGCGCTCGGCAAGGTGCAGGCCTATGACCTGCGCACCGGGGCGCCGTCGTGGTCGGCGTTGCTCGGCGAGAAGGCGAGGCGGCTGTGCGAGGGCGACGGTGTGATCGTCGTCGAGACGGTCGACGACGCGAAGCACGGGCTCGAGCCGGCGACAGGGAAGCGGCGCGAGCTCGCGAAGGACGCGGCCTGCAAGGCGGTCCCGAGCTCGATCCAGGAAGAGGCGCCCGGGTATCGGTTCGCCCGCTGGCACGAGTTCGACGAGCTCGGGCTGCCCGGCTCGCATGAAGTCGAGGGCATGTCGGTGCGCGGCGCGATCATCCCGAGCGGGCCCGGGCCGCGGTTCTTGCTCGGTGGCCGGAGCAAGGGCAGCCAGGTCGGCATGGTGGCCGCGGTGGACAAGAAGAAGGTCCTCTGGACGACGGTGGTGCCCGGCGTCGACCCGCTGACCACGAAGGCCACGGGGGTGGACGTGGGGGCCTATGAAGGCGGGTTCCTGGTCATCCCCTATGACATGAAGGATCACAAGGACGGCACGCGCCTCGCCTGCTTCGAGGCCGGCACCGGCAAGCGGCTGTGGGACGTGCAGGTCCACAAGAAGTCGCAGGTCTCGTCCGGGATCGCGATCTCGGCGAACGACGTCTTCTTCGCCAGCTGGACGGCGCTTTACGTGTTCTCGCTGAAGACGGGGCAACTCAGGTACAGGATCGGGACCGAGTTCTAGGCGTCCGGCGCGCCCGCAGCAGCGCGGGCCCCAGGGCTCCCCGCCATGTCGTCCGTCCAGCAGAACCCCTGGCGCATCTGCGTCTACCACGGCGTTCAGTCGCTGATGTTCCCGGCGGCCATCTTCCCGCTGTTCTGGACGCAGGACATCGGCATGAGCGTGGCCACCATGATGACGGTGCAGGGCGCGTTCAGCCTGAGCATCGTGCTCTTCGAGTTCCCGTCGGGCTACATCGCCGATCGCCTGGGCCACCGCCGCGCGCTCGTGATCGCCGCCTTTTGCATCCTGATCGGCTGGGTCCTCTACGCGCTCGCGCGCGGGCTCTGGTCGGTGCTGCTCGCCGAGCTCGTGCTCGGCGTCGGGTTCTCCCTTGTCTCGGGGGCGGACTCCGCGCTCCTCTTCGACTCGCTGCGAGAGCAGGGCAAGGAGCACGAGTTCGCCCGCTGGTACGGCCGCATGCGCTCGATCGCGCAGATCGCCTCGGGGAGCGCGGCGCTCGCCGCGGGCTTCCTTTACGCGCGCTGGTCCCGCCTGCCGTTCGCGATGGAGGCCGCGGCCTGGGCGCTCGGGGCGGGGATCGCCCTCCGGTTCGGCGAGACCCGGCGCGCCGAGCCGAAGGTCGAGGACCACCTGGGCCGGATGCGCGCGATCGTGCGCGACGCGCTGCTCGAGCGCGCCGACTTCCGCGCGGTGCTGCTGCTCGGCGTCGCGCTCGCGCTGGCGTCGTACCTGCCGACGTGGCTCATGGCGCTGTACGCGACCGAGGCCGGCGCCCCGGTCGCGTGGATAGGCCCCATGTGGGCCGTCGCGAGCTTCACCACCGCGCTCGGCTCGATGCTGAGCGAGCGCGCCGGCCGCCGCCTCGGCATGACGGGGACGCTGCTCGCGTGCGTCGTCCTGGTGGCGGTCGGGTACCTCGGCCTTGCGCTCTCGCGCCACGTGCTCGGGGTCGCGTTCTATTTCCTGCTCACGCTCGTGCGCGGGCTGCACATGCCGCTGCTCCACCACGAGGAGCAGCGCCTCGCGCCCGACGGCGATCGCGCGAGCTGCGTCTCGCTCCGCAGCTTCCTCTTCCGCCTCGCCTTCGTGCTGCTCGGGCCCGTCGTGGGGATGGGCGTCGATCGCTATGGGCACCGCCCCGTGCTGTGGGCCTCGGGCGCGCTCCTCGTCGCGCTGACGAGCGCGGCGTTCGCCCTGTTCGTCGCGCGCGCGGCGCGGCGTGATGAGGCGCGGGCGCCGCGGTGCTAGGGCGCCTGTCATGAAGAAGATCGAGAGAGAGGAAGAGGTGGACCGGCTCGTCGAGCTCGTCGGCGCCGGGACATGGGACGTCATCCACGGGATCCTGGAGCGTCAGTTCGCCGTCCTCCACAACCGCGCCCAGGTGCTCATCGGTCTGTGCGGCATCGTCATCACCACGACCGGCTTCTCGGGCCGCCTCATCGCCGGCACCAGCCCCCACGCGCAGGGGCTGATCATCGCCGGCGTGGCGATCGTCCTGCTCTCCGCGACCCTGATCGTCTGGGGTGTGCAGCACATCCGCTGGCTCACGCAGCAACCGGGCGACGACCTGCGCGGCTGGCTCTTCGCCTCGCTCGCCTACCGCGATCGCAAGACCTCGATCTACCGTGTCGCCATCGCGTTCCTGCTGGTCGGCCTCTCGTTTTATGTGATCGCCATTGCCATGATGCTACTCCACCCCACCGCGGCGCCGTCGTCGGGCGGGCGCTGAGCCCTGCGCCCCGATGACCGATGGGCCGCGCCGCGGGCGCCGCGCGGCGCGCGCCCCCGTGGCCTCGACATGGCACCACGGCCGAGCAGCCAGGGACACTCAGCCGCTGGCGCCGGCGGGCGCCCGCGCTCCGGACGCGACTTCGCAGGTGGCATGATGTGGCCTCTTCACGCGCATTGGCGCCGCCGTCGGTGATCGCGAAATGCGCTGAACTGTAACGACGGATCTACACGTCCGTGTTGTTGAGAAGTTGCTCTGTCCAGGATAGTCTCGTCCCGTGCTGTTTGGCTCTCGGGCGCGATCGGAGCCGCTGGAGGCGAACGGCGGCATGGGCCGCGGGGCCTCGCGGGATGGATCTAGGAGGGGCTAGGATGAGAACAGTTCGTTCTACAGCGGGGTGTGGGCTGCTGGTTTTCGCGTTCGCCGTGATGGGTTGCACGGACAACCCCGCGTACCAGGACGGTACGGGCGGGGGCTTCCCCTTCCCCCCGAGCACATCGTCGGGCCTCTCGGGCGCGACCAGCAGCTCGAGCGGCGCAGCGACCACCGGTAATGGCGGCGCAGGTGGCGGTGCCGGCGGCGGTGTGGGTGGAGGCATCGTTGATCCGGGCGATGGCTGCCCTGGCTGCGCGCGGCTCTCCGTGCCGCTCACGAGGGCGATGCAGGCCACGCAGTTCATGATCTTCTTCAACGAGAAGGTCGACCTGACCGGCGCGACCGTCACGTTCCGCGTGAGGACCCGTGCCGGCACGAGCGGCGGTCTGCAGCCGTTCGTGCAGAACGGGGGCGATCTCCGCTATGCGAACATCGGCTACTCGTGGAACGCGCTTGTCGACCTGGGACAGTGGACGGAGATCAAGGTCGATGTCGATGCGCTGGCTCCGACAAATACATCCTTCAACCGCACCGAGGTGGAGATGATCGGGGTTCAGGTCACGGCGGGCAACACGGGGCCCTGGGCCAATCCGACCGTCGTCGATGTCGACTACGTCACGGTCACGAGACCCGGCACGGGCGAAGGGGCTCCGAGCAGCCAGCGCTTCTTCTTTGGCGCTAGCGGGGAGCGCGGCGAAGGCGGCGCCGGAGGTGCGGGCGGCGCCGGAGGCGCGGGCGGCGCCGGGGGGATGAGCGGCGCCGGAGGCGCGGGCGGCACCAGCGGCGATGGCGGCGCGGGGGGTATGAGCGGCGCAGGAGGCGCGGGTGGGGTGGCCGGGGCCGGAGGCGCGGGCGGCGAAGGCGGCGGCAGCGCGAGCAGCAGCAGCGCGAGCAGCAGCAGCAGCGCGAGCAGCAGCAGCGCGAGCAGCAGCAGTTCGAGCAGCAGCAGCAGCAGCGCGAGCGGCGGAGGCGGCGAAGGCGGCGAAGGCGGCGGAGGCGGCGAAGGCGGCGGAGGCGGCGAAGGCGGCGGCTCCAGCGTCGATGTGATTCATGTGATGGGTCCGTACGAGTTCACGACGAGCGAGGAGCCGATGGAGATCAACAATTACCAGCCCGTGGAAGGCTCGACGGTGACCCACGTCGCCCCGTGACCCCTGGCTATCCCGTGGCGCCCGCTGTACCCCGTCAGCGAGGTTCACGAGGCGTGTTGAAGCAATCCATCTGAACCGATCTGACGACGATTCCGGGCGCGACGGCGAGGGGCTCGACGAGCAGAGCGCTGCCGCGTCCGGAGGTGCCTTGAATGATCGAGGTGCGCCGTCGGTGGCGTCGTCGCGGCGACGACGGTCGCTGATGAAGCGATTGGCATGAGAGCGCGCTGATCCGCGCTCTCGGGATGCCGCGCTGTGCTCGGGCTCGACTCCGCCGGTGGTCTCATGTGGCTGCCGCGCCCCGCTTTGCTCGGCTCCGCAGGTGGTCTCATGTGGCTGCCGCGCTCGCAGCGGCGCCAGCGCCGAGCGATGCCGAGCGTGTTGGGTTTTGGCGACGGATTCGCACGTCCGGACTGTTGAGAAAGTCGTCTGTCCGGGATAATGTCGCTGCTTGCGGGGCTGGCTCGGTAGAGATCGAGTGCGGTGAGAGCCGCTCCGGCGAACGGCGGCTTAGGTCGCGCAGCCTCGCGGGGGCCTATCCAGGAGGGGTCACGATGAGATCAGTACTTTCTTTTGCGGCGTACGGGGTGCTGGTTGGCGCGTTCGCCATGACGGGCTGCGGTGACGACGAGTCGACCGGCAGCGGCGGTGCGGGCGGGACGGGCGGCGGGAGCTCGTCCACCTCCAGCACGTCGTCGAGCTCGACCAGCTCGGGCTCTGACGGCGGCGGCGGCGCGGGTGATGGCGGTTCAAACGCGGATGGCGGCGGGGGTGCGGGCGACGGCGGCGGTGGTTCGAGCGACGGCGGCGGTGGTTCGGGCGACGGCGGCAGCAGCCCGGGTGTTGGCGGCGGCGGCAGCTCGGGCGAAGGCGGCGGCAGCTCGGGTGAAGGCGGCGGCGGCTCGGTCCCGGAGGAGCATTGCTCCGGCTGCGCGCGGCTGTCCGTGCCGTTCACGACCGCGAATACCGCGACGCAGTTCTTCATCGAGTTCGCCGCGCCGGTCGACCTGACGGGGAGCACGGTCACGTACCGCGTGAGGACCCACGCCGGCACCAGCGGCGGCGTGCAGCCGTTCGTGCAAAACGGGGTGGAGCTGGGCTATCAGAACATCGGTTATTCGTGGAATTCGATCTCCGGCCTGGCAGACTGGCAAGAGATCACGATCGATGTCGACGCCTTGGCCGGGTCGAAGCCCTCCTTCCAACGCACGCAGGTGAAGTTGATTGGACTTCAGCTCACGGCGGGCGGCACCGGGCCCTGGACCAACCCGACCGTCGTCTACGTCGACTCCATCACCGTCACGAAACCCGGCGCTCCGAGCGCCGCGCGAGGCGCCGCACCGAGCGGCGAGCGCGGCGAGGGTGGCGCCGGCGGTGAGGGCGGCGCCGGCGGGTGGAGCGGCGACGGTGGCGCCGGCGGCGAGAGCGGCGTGGGCGGCGCCGGCGGCGAGAGCGGCGTGGGCGGCGCGGGCGGCGAAGGCGGCACGGCCGGTGTCGGCGGCGCGGGCGGCGAAGGCGGTTCGGCCGGTGTCGGCGGCGCAGGCGGCGAAGGCGGCACGGCCGGTGTCGGCGGCGCGGGCGGCGAAGGCGGTTCGGCCGGTGTCGGCGGCGCGGGCGGTGAAGGCGGCGGCTCCAGTGGAGAGGTGATCCACGTGGTGGGTCCGTTCGAGTTCACGGCCGGCGCGGAGCCGATGGTGATCGGCAACTACATGCCGGTGGCCGGCTCGTTGCTGACCCACATCGCCGAGTGATCCCGGCGCAGCCGGGGAGCGCGCTGCACCGGACGCAGCGAAGCGCGCAAGGCGCGCCAGAGCATCCAACAGCCTGAACCCTGACAAAGCCAGCCGGAGGGGCTCGACAGCCCCCCGGCGAGCTTTCTCCGGTGGCGCTGGCGCGAGCGGCGCGATGAGAATGGCCTCGACGCGCCAGGACCCGGTGCGCTCGATGGACGGACCCCCGGCGAGCTCAGGACAGCGTATCAAGGAGGATTCGAATGAGAAAGATCGTCTATGACATCGCGGTGACGCTCGACAACTTCATCTCGCACGAGGACGGCTCGGTGGACGGCTTCGCGATGCAAGGAGAGCACGCCGCCGATTACGTCGAGCGCCTGAAGGGCTACGACACCGTCGTGATGGGGCGAAGGACGTACGAGTGGGGCTATCCCTTCGGGCTCGTCCCCGGGAAGCGAGCCTACCCGCACATGGCACATTACATCTTCTCGAAGACCCTCCGCTTCGGCGAGGGCGCCGAGGTGGAGGTCGTGGACCGTGACGAGATCGCGGCCCTGAAGCGGCTGAAGGAGGGCGACGGGGCCGATATCTATCTCTGCGGGGGCGGCGCCTTCGCCGGCTTCCTCCTCGATCACGACCTCATCGATCAGCTCGTCCTCAAGGTGAATCCCATCGTCTTCGGGCACGGGATCCGGCTCTTCGGCGGCAGCACCAGGAAGGTCGAGCTGGCGCTCCTCGGCGCGACGTCGTACGCGAACGGCGTGTCGCTGCTCCGGTACGACGTGAAGCGCGGGGGCGCGGCCTGAGGGGGCCGCCCCGGCGAGGGCGTGCCGCACGATTCCGTCGCGACGCGATCGTCGGCGGGCGCTGAGCGCCGCACCTCGACGGGGCTGAGCCTGTTGCCGGGGCGGACAATACCAACAGGTTCGAGACGGGCCGCACGCCGCGTTCAACGACAAGGGCGGGACGCTCGTGTACATGCACGCTTGGCCGTCGTGCCGCTCTCGCGTGTCGAGCGCGTGAAGGACGCGTCTGGATGCGGTGCGCGTGGCGACGTGCATGGGGTCGCGAGCCTCTGGAGAGGCGACCGTTGCGCCTGTTCGCATCGAAGCGCGCGGAGCGTCGCTCAACGTGGCGGAAATTTGAACTTGACCGAGAAGCGAATCGAGCAGATGGTGTGTGTCATCTTTCAAACTGGGGTCAACTTCCGGTTTTTTTTGATCGAGAAGCGGGGTTCATTCGCGCCGGGGACGCGAGCCGCGATGGCGCAGTTGGCCGGAAGCCAAGCTCTGCGTCCCCGTGTGCGGCGTGCGATCCCCGACCGCTCTCGATCGCGAGCCTCATCGCGCTCCATACCATGCGGGCCTGATGGGCTTTTCTTCCTGCCAAGGGGGCATTCATGACGCGTGTCCATTTCGTGCTTCGGGGTTTACCTTTCTCATCATTTATACGGCTCACCGCGCTCCTCATCGGAGCGCTCTTCCTGAGCGGCCTCGGATGCGCGCTCGACGCCGCGCCGCCAGGGGGCGACGAGCTGCGTTTTCGCTTCCCTGGCCAGGCGGCGCAGGTGCTCCTGGGCGACGAGGGGTTCGTCGCGGTCGACAAAGGCTTCGCGCTCGCCTCGACAGGCGGTTCGACCCGTGAGATCGAGGCTCGGTTCGAGCGCCGCGGCGGGCTGAAGGCCGTGCTGCCTGCGAGCGGAGAAGGGAAGGTTCGCTTCCATCTGCCCGGCGGCTTCGAGATCGGCGTGCGCGAGATCGGCGCCGAGGGCGAGGGCGCGGTCGTCGAGCGCGCCGTGGCGTATCGGCGCCAGGGCGGGACGTCGTTCTGGTCTGCGGTCGACGCTGGTTACGAGGAGTGGCTGCTCCTCGATGCCGGCGTGGCGAACGGCGGCGCGCCGGTGGCGGAATGGGAGGTCGACGGCGCGACGCTGCGACAGCAGGGCGACGCGGTCGAGGTCGTCGACGACGCGGGCGCGGCGCGGCTGCGGGTGACGGCGCCGGCGGCGTATGCGAGCGGCGGTCGGCCGGTCGAGGCGCGGCTCGAGGTGCGCGGGGCGACGATCGCGCTGTGGGTCGACGCGGGCAGCGACGAGGTGCTGGTCGACCCGATATGGGCGCCGATAGGAGCCATGAGCGCAGCGCGCGCCAACTACACGGCGACGCCGCTCGGGAATGGCAAGGTGCTCGTCGTGGGTGGGCAGAATGCGGGTTCTGTGCTGGGGAGCGCCGAGCTGTACGATACGGTATCTAAGAGCGCCTAACAAAAGCCCGTCGGGATATAGTTGAGGCAGATCAGGCATACGGCGAGCAGGAGGAACGCTCGGTGAATGTCGGCACGGCGCTCATACCGCACGGTCAAGCGCCGGAAGCGCCGGAGCCAAGCGATCGTCCGTTCGACGACCCAGCGGTAACGGCCGAGTTTCTCCGACGACTCGATGCCCTTGCGAGCGATGCGGGGCACGATGTGGCGCAGATGACAAGCCAACCGCAGGGCCGGGTCGTCGTAGGCCTTATCGGCATGCAGTTTCTTGGGGCGGCGCCGCGGTCGGCCGCAAGGACGCGCGATCGGCGGCACCGCGTCCACCATAGGAGTGAACATCCTCGAGTCATGGACGTTCGCCGGCGTCATCTCGACGGCGAGCGGGATACCATTCTGATCGACCAGAAGGTGATATTTCGTGCCCGGCCGGCCGCGATCCGTGGGGTTCGGGCCAGTTTTTTCACCCCCCTTTTTGCCGGAACCAGCGAGGCATCCAGCGCAGCACGCTCCCAGTTGATCCTATCGGCTTCGCCGAGCTCATCGAGCAAGACCTCGTGGAGCCGATCCCAGACGCCAGCCTGCTGCCAGTCGCGCAACCTGCGCCAGCACGTCATGCCGCTGCAGCCGAGCTCTTGCGGGAGATACTCCCAAGGGATCCCGGTCTTGAGCACGAACAAGATACCGGTCAGCGCGATCCGATCAGGCGTACGCGGCCGGCCCCCCTGCGGCTTCGGCTCCGTTTTCGGCAATAGAGGTACGATTCGTTCCCAGAGTTCGTCCGGCACCAACAGCTTGCCCACGCTGTATTCTGCCGCACCATCGGCTTCCCTCAAGCAAGCGGGGTGAACGGGCTTTTGTTAGGTGCTCTAATACCTGGTGGCCGGCCGGAACGTTGGCCGCGGCCCGCTACCATCATACGGCGACGCTGCTCGGCAACGGCAAGGTGCTGGTCGTGGGCGGGGACGCCAGCGGCTCGGTGGTCCATACGAGCGCCGAGCTGTACGATCCGGCATCCAATACCTGGACGGCTACCGGCGCGCTGGCCGCGGGCCGTGGCCGCCACACGGCGACGCTGCTCGGCAACGGCAAGGTGCTGGTCGCCGGGGGATGGAACGCCTCCTCTGTGGCGATGGCGACCGCCGAGCTGTACGATCCGTCGACCGGCGTCTGGTCGCCCGCTTCACCGATGGGGGCGAGCCGCTCCATGCACACCGCGACGCTGCTCGGGAGCGGCAAGGTGCTCGTCGCCGGCGGGAGCAACGCCGCTTCTCTGTCGAGCGCCGAGCTCTACGATCCGGGGACCGGCGCCTGGTCGCCGACGGCCTCGATGACCGGGCCCCGCCACAACGCCACCGCGACGCTGCTCGTGAGCGGCAAGGTGCTCGTCGCAGGCGGCTACATCAATGCTACCAGCGAGCTGCAGAGCGTCGAGATCTACGACCCGTCCTCGTCGCCACCCGTCTGGACGACGGCGACGCCGATGAGCAGCAAGCGCTCCAACCCTACCGCGACGCTGCTCCCGAACGGCAAGGTGCTCCTGACGGGCGGGTGGAGCGCCCCCATGGTCGCCAGTGCAAGCGCCGAGGTCTACGATCCGGGAACCAACGTTTGGGCAGCGGCCGGGTCGATGAGCAACGTCCGCGTCGGTCATACTGCGACGCTGCTGAGCAACGGCAAGGTGCTACTCGCGGGTGGGCTCAACTTTGGCGTTCCCAATAACACGTACTACTCGAGCGCCGAACTGTACGATCCGGCGGCCACGATGTGGGCGCCGGTCGCATCGATGATAACTACTCGCATGGCGCCGACCGCGACGCTGCTCAACGATGGCAGGGTGCTCGTAGCGGGCGGTGATCTGGTGTCGGGAACGACCACCGAGCTGTACAATCCGGCGACCAACACCTGGGCCCCGGGGCCGGTGATGAGCGCGGGACGCGAGTACCATACGGCGACGCTGCTCGGCAATGGCAAGGTGCTGGTCGTGGGCGTTCAGACCTTCGCGGCTCCCGCGAACGCCCAGCTGTTCGATCCCACGACCGACACCTGGTCGTCCGTGGGCTCCTCGTCAAACCCGAACCTCAACCGCCAGGGGCACACCGCGACGCTGCTCCCCAACGGCAAGGTGCTGGTGGTCGGAGGCGTGCAGGTGCCCGCCTCCCCCACGACTTATCTGCGCGACGCGGCGCTGTTCAATCCGGCGACCAACACCTGGTCGGCCGTCGCCTCCTTGCCGGCTTCGGCTGCTGCGCGTGCCTACCATGCCGCGACGCTGCTCCCCGATGGCAGGGTGCTCGTCTCGGGAGGTGTGAACTCGACGGGGGCGCTCGCCGGCAGCTATATCTACGACCCGTTGATCGATTTTTGGTCCTCCGCAGCTTCGGTGAGCCCAGCTCGCGGCTATCATACGTTGACGTTGCTGGGCAACGGCAAGGTGCTGGCGGCGGGGGGAGCGACGACCGACGCGGATGTCTATGACCCAGCGTCCAATACGTGGTCCGGCATCCTTAATATTATTGGCGCCCGCACCTCGCCGACCGCGACGTTGCTCAACGACGGCAAGGTGCTGATCACAGGGGGCCTGAATTTGCCCTCGAACGCGCGGAGGACCGTCTTCCTCTACGATCCCGTGACGAATCACGCCCTCTTGACTGGGGAGCTGAGCAGCGGCCGGTTCGCTCATGCAGCGGTCCGGCTCGGGAACGGCAAGGTGCTGGTCGTGGGCGGCAGCGACGGCTTCTTCCCCGCCGTGTCGAGCGCCGAGATCTACACCCCCTGACGCCGGCGGGGCGCCCTGTCCACGGGCCAGCCCGTCCGCCGACGACGCGGCCGGCGCGGCGCAGGCGCTACCAGCGCGCGCCGTCCGCCGTCCGCTTCCGCAAACCAGCCAAGATCCCGCGTGCGGCAGCTGAACAACACCGCCGTGCCGCGCTTCCGCCCGCGAGGCGCCGCGCAGGTTGTGGGCGGCCGCCGCCTTGCACTCGACGATGATTCGACGATGACTCGACCACGCGGAGATCGCCCTCTACTACGCGCTCGGGAACCTGCCGGCGCCCGAATGGCTCACCCACAAATTTTTCTCAGGCATCTATCTCTGCGGGGGCGGCGCCTTCGCGGGCTTCCTCCTCGATCACGACCTCATCGATCAGCTCGTCCTCAAGGTGAACCCCATCGTCTTCGGGCACGGGGTCCGGCTCTTCGGCGGCAGCTCCAGGAAGGTCGAGCTGGCGCTCCTCGGCGCGACGTCGTACGCGAACGGCGTCTCGCTCCTCCGGTACGACGTGAAGCGCGGGGGCGCGGCCTGAGGGGCCGCCCCGGCGAGGGCGTGCCGCACGATTCCGTCGCGGCGCCGTCGTCGGGCCCGCCGCGGCGCTTTTGTCGGGCGTGCGCCGAGCGCCGCGCCTCGACGGGGGTGATCTGGTTGGCGGGCACACACGTTCGGGCTGTTGAGAAAAATTTCTGCCCAGGGTAGCTTGCGCCAGGCGGCTGGCTCGGTGGAGCTAGCGGGCGGTGGCAACCGCCATGGCGAACGGCGGCCCGGGCTGCGTGGCCTCGTGGTGCACATCAGGAGAGGGTCAGGATGAGATCAGTTCTTTCTTTGGCAATGTGCGGGATGCTGGTCGGCGCATTCGCCATGACGGGTTGCGGTGATGACGACACCACCGGCAGCGGCGGTGCGGGCGGCGCGGGCGGTGAGACCAGCTCCAGCACGACGTCGAGCTCGGGCGGCGGCGAAGGCGGCGCGGGCGGCAGCGACGGCGGCGCCGGCGGCGAAGGCGGCGAAGGCGGCGCGGGCGGCAGCGACGGTGGTGCCGGCGGCGAAGGCGGCGCCGGCGGCGAAGGCGGCGCCGGCGGCGAAGGCGGCGGGGCCCCCGACATCGGTCCCGGTCCGGAGGAGAGCTGCTCGGGTTGCGCCCGGCTGGCCGTGCCGCTCACCACGGCTTCCACGGGGACGCTGTTCCAGTTCGACTTCGCTCCGCTGGTCGACCTGACCGGCGCTACCGTCACGTTCCGTGTGAAGGCTCAAACCGCCACCGGCGGTGGTCTGCAGGTCTTCGTGCAGAACGGAGAAGGGCAGAACTGGGCGGGCGTCCCCTGGGCGTGGACGAGCTTCAGCGATCTGAAAGAGTGGACCGACCTCACCATCGACGTCGATGCCTCTGATGCGGCCGATGCCGCTGCTAACGGGAAATTCGAGAGTACCGAGGTGAGGCGTATCGGCGTCAAGGTCGACGCAGGTGCCGAGGGGCCCTGGGCCAACCCGACCATCGTCTATATCGACTCCATCACCGTCACGAGGCCGGCTAGCACGAGCGGTTCGGGCGGCGCCGGCGGCGCGGGTGGTGCCGGCGGCGAGGGTGGTGCCGGCGGCGAGGGTGGTGCCGGCGGCGCTGGCGGCAGCGGCGAGGGCGGCGCTGGCGGCATGAGCGGCGAGGGCGGCTCGGCGGGCGCCGGTGAGGGCGGCGCTGGCGGCACGAGCGGCGAGGGCGGCTCGGCGGGCGCCACCGGTGAGGGCGGCGCTGGCGGCACGAGCGGCGAGGGCGGCGCCGGCGGCGCGAGCGGCGAGGTGGTCCATGTGATCGGTCCGTTCGAGTTCACGGACGGGCTGCAGAACTTCCAGGTCGGCGACTACCAGCCCGTGGTAGGCTCGAGGCTGGATCCCCTCGGCGAGTGATCCACGAGGGCCTGCGGCGCTCGCTCTCCCGCTGCTGCGCGGGGCGAGCGCCCGGCCCGCCTCATCGATCCTCGAGGGCGCGCGTCCGGTGCGCTCAGCTCGACCAGCGTCCCCGTCTCACGTAACTGCGGGGGCTCTGGCCGACGGCGAGGTCTTTTGAACCGCCAAGGACGCCAAAAACGCCAAGAAAAACACAAAAATCTTGGCGCCTCATGGCGTCTTGGCGGCCCTATCCTTCCGGCAGGGTGGGGGAATCCCCCCGCCCACCACGCTGCTGCTGCATGATCCGAACCGTCCACACGACCCGCTACGTCACCCCGCTCCGCGAGGGCGGGTCGCTGCCGGCCCTCGTCGAGGCCGACGACGACGGGCTCTATGTCCTGAAGCTCCGCGGCGCCGGCCAGGGGCCGAAGGCGCTCATCGCGGAGCTCGTCGCCGGGGAGATCGGGCGCGCGCTCGGGCTCCCGGTGCCGGAGATCGTCTTCATGGAGCTCGACCCCGCCTTCGGGCGGGCCGAGCCGGATCCGGAGCTGTCCGACCTGCTCTCGGCAAGCGCCGGCTTGAACCTCGCCCTCGCCTACCTGCCCGGCTCGCTCGCCTTCCAGCCGCTCGCCGGCCCGGCGATCGACCCGGGGCTTGCCGCCGCCGTCGTCTGGTTCGACGCCTTCACGAGCAACGTGGACCGGACGCCCAAGAACCCCAACCTGCTCCTGTGGCACCGCCGCCTCTGGCTGATCGACCACGGCGCGGCGCTCTATGTCCACCACGCCTGGACCGACGCGACCGACCCGCGCGCCGACGCGGACGACCGCTTCCCGCTCGTCAAGAGCCATGTCCTGCTCCCGTTCGCGGGCGATCTCGCCGCGGCCGACGCCGCGCTGAGCGCCCGGCTCACGCCCGAGCGCATCGCGGGGATCGTCGCCGCGATCCCGGACGCGTGGCTGGCCGACCAGGACCCCCGCGACCGGCCCCCGGGCGAGCGGCGGTCCGCGTTCTCGCCCGACGCGGTCGATGCGCCGCAGCCCGACGCCGCGCCGGTCGCGGCGCGGCGCGCGGCGTACGCCGCCTACCTGACCCACCGCCTCGCGTCGCCGCGGGGCTTCGTCGAGGAGGCGCTCGATGCAGCACGTGCCCGGCGGTAGCCCTCCGGGCGCGCGCGACGCCGACGCCGCCGACCCGTTCGATTACGCCGTGCTGCGCGTGGTCCCGCGCGTGGAGCGCGGCGAGCGCGTCAACGTCGGGGTGGTCCTCTTCTGCCGCGCCCGGGGCTTCCTCGACGCGCGCTTCGAGCCCGACGAGCGGCGCCTGCTCGCCCTCTGGCCCGACCTCGACCTGGAGGCGGTCCGCGGCCACCTCGACTTCATCCGCCGCGTCTGCGCCGGCGATCGGGCGTGCGGGTACGTCGCCGAGCTCCCCCAGGCCGAGCGCTTCGGCTGGGTGGTGTCCCCGGCGAGCACCGTCGTCCAGCCCTCGCGTGTCCACGCGGGCCTCGGCGCCGACCCGGCCGCGGCGCTCGATCGGCTGCTCGCGACGCTGGTGCGGCCAGGGCGGTCCGGACAGGGCTGAGCGGCGCGAGCCCGCGCTCCAGGGTCAGTGGCCGTCCTTTTCGCGGCTCATCGCCTGCTTCACCGCGGTCACGACGCCCAGCACGACCGCGCCGGCCGCGACGCCGACGATCATGTTGGCGAGCGACGGCACCACGGCGCCGAGCATGGCGCCGGCGCCCTGGGTCATGTCCTCGATGGGGTGGTGCAGCCACGGCACGCCGTGCGTCAGGATGCCGCCGCCGACGAGGAACATCGCCGCCGTGCCGGCGACCGACAGGCCCTTCATCAGCCAGGGCGCCGCCCTCAGGATGCCGCTGCCCAGCGACTGCTGCAGATCGCCGCTCTGGCGGCTCAGGTAGAGGCCGGCGTCGTCGAGCTTCACGATGCCGGCGACCAGGCCGTAGACGCCCACCGTCATCAGCACGGCGATGCCGCTCAGCACGGCGAACTGCGTGCCGAACGGCGACGCCGTCACGGTGCCCAGCGTGATCGCGATGATCTCGGCCGACAGGATGAAGTCGGTGCGCACCGCGCCCTTGATCTTGTCCCTCTCGAACTCGACGAGGTCGATCTTCGGATCGGAGAGCGCCTGCACGAGCTCGGCGTGGTGCGCCTCGTCCTCGTGCTTGCTGTGCAGCACCTTGTGGGCGACCTTCTCGAAGCCCTCGTAACAGAGGAAGGCGCCGCCGACCATCAGCAGGGGCGTGACGGCCCAGGGCGCGAAGGCGCTGATCGCCAGCGCCGCCGGCACCAGGATGGCCTTGTTGAGCATCGAGCCCTTCGCCACGGCCAGCACGACCGGCAGCTCGCGGTCGGCGTTGACGCCCGTCACCTGCTGCGCGTTCAGCGCCAGATCGTCGCCCAGCACGCCGGCGGTCTTCTTGGCGGCCACCTTCGTCAGCACGGCAACGTCGTCCAGCACGGTGGCGATGTCGTCGATCAGGGCGAGCAGGCTGCTTCCGGCCATGGAGTGAGGTCCTCGTCGGGTGAATGGGGGAGGGAGCGCAGGGAGCGTGGCGAACGTCACGGGCGGCGCCGCTGGGCAGCCGTCGCGGTGGGCATGGTAGCGGGCGTCGGCGGCCTTCGGGTCGAAGATCCTGGACGCCGACGTCGATCGGCCAGCCTGGCCGTCGGCGCCGCGCTTCGGCTCACGCGCTCTCTTCGATCCCCGACGGCGACTCCAGCCCCGGCGGCTCTTCCAGGCTGATGCGCCCGAGCCGGCCGGCGCGGAAGTCGTGGACCAGGATGTCCGACGCCTTGTGCAGGTCCACCGACCCGCCGCTGCGCAGGCAGCCGCGGCGGCGGCCGATCTCCTCGATCAGCGCGGCGGCCGTCTCCGGCAGCTCCTTCAGCTTGTAGCGGGCGACGAGGAGCTCGGGGTAGCGCCGCAGGAAGTACCCCGCCGCGAACAGGGCGACGCTCTGGTAGTCGATGGCCGTGTCGGGGATCGCCCCGCCCACGGCCAGGCGGAACGAGGCCGCCTCGTCGTCGATCTTGGGCCAGAGGATCCCCGGGTTGTCGGAGATGGCCATGCCGGTCTTCAAGGTGACGAGCTGCTGGCTCTTCGTGACCGCGGGCTCGTCGCCGACCTTGGCCACCTTGCGCTCCATGAGCGCGTTGATGAGCGTCGATTTGCCGACGTTGGGGATCCCCACGATCATGGCCCGCACCACCTTGCCGGGGCCGTTCTTGGGGGGCGCGAGGCGCTTGCAGAGCTCCGGGATCCGGCGCCGCGCCTCGGACGACTGGCTCGCGGAGATCGCGATCGCGAGCACCTGGCCCGCCGGCGAGGCGCCGCGCTCGGCCTCGTCAGGCGGCGCGGCGCGCTCCGCCTCGAAGTAGCGGAGCCACGCCGTGGTGACGGCCGGGTCCGCCAGATCGCTCTTGTTCAGGACCTTGATGCACGGCTTCTGGCCGCGCAGCTCGGCCAGGACGGGGTTCTCGCTGGCCAGCGGCATCCGGGCGTCGAGCACCTCGATGACGACGTCCTGCGACGGGATCGACTCGGCGATCGTGCGCCGAGCCTTGGTCATGTGGCCTGGATACCATTGGATCGACATCCGTCGCGGAGCTCTATCACGCCCTGCGGCTCACGCGCACCCGTCCGGGCCGCAGGCCGCCCCCTCGGGGAGCGCCTGCTCGGGCGCGTCGGCCGCCTCGTCCCACGTCTTCTGGAGCACGCCGAGGAGGGCTTCGGCCGGCTGCGCGCCGGAGACGCCGTACCGCCCGCCGAACGCGAAGAAGGGGACGCCCGTGATGCCGATCGCGCGCGCCTCGGCCTCGTCGGCCCGCACCTCGCGCGCGTGGGCGTCGCTCGCGAGCGCCGCGCGGACCTCCTCCGGGTCGAGCCCCGCCTCGCCGGCGAGGCGCGCGAGCACCTCCGGCTCGCCGATGGCCTCGCCCTCGGTCATGTAGCCGCGGAGCAGCCGCTCCTTCACCGCGTCCTGCACGCCGCGCTCGGCCGCGAGGTGGAGCACGCGGTGCGCGTCGAAGGTGTTGCCGGGCCGGACCTTGTCGAAGCGGAGATCGAGGCCGTCCGCCGCGCCCACCTCGGTCATCTGCCGGATCATCGCCTCGGCCTTGGCGACGGGCATGCCGTACTTCTTCGCGAGGCGCCCGGCGTAGGACACGTCGGTGTCGAG
Source organism: Sorangium sp. KYC3313 (assembly GCF_052075895.1). Taxonomy (NCBI): domain Bacteria; kingdom Pseudomonadati; phylum Myxococcota; order Polyangiales; family Polyangiaceae; genus Sorangium; species Sorangium sp. KYC3313. Next base: position 10,913,763 of record NZ_CP197255.1, on the reverse strand, counting down.
GACGCGCTTCGCCGAGGGGTCGAGCTCGAACGCGCGCCAGACGACCTCGACGGCCTCCCGGCGCGGGAACCTGGCGAGCGCGGCCTCGAGCCGGCGCTTGCCGACGTAGCACCAGGGGCACGCGATGTCGGACCAGACATCGATACGGAGCTTCTTCATGGCGGTCAGGGTAGGGCGCAGCGGCGCCGCCGGCCAGGCGGCGTGCGTTGCGGGCGGGAAGGGCGCCTGCGCGGCGGTCGGGGAGGGGTCGAGCTCGCCGGGGAGAGCTGAGCCCCCGTGTACGCCCGCCTGGGGGAGGCCGTCGCCTTCGCGGTGGCGGATTGCTCCGGGCAGTCACGCACAGGTCGACTGGATGAATCTGGCCGGAAGGTGTCGTGCACCCAGCCGGATCGTGGAGCCGCATGTCCATTAGCGGTGCTTGGCGAAGGGAATCGGCTGTATTGCATTCGCGGCGAAAGCACGTTTCTGACGCGCCCCGCCCCCCCTCCTGGAAAAATGACACTGCATCAACAACTTATCCATGCATTGAAGGAGCTGCCTTCTCCACAGCCTGCGGGAGCGCCACGCTGCGCTTGTGCGCCATGGAGCACTCTGGTTGAATGCCCCGAATATTCTCGAAGACGGCAGGGTGTTCCGTCAGGAGTGGGGAAAATGTCCAATCGTCAACTCGCTTCGATCGCTTCGGTGGCCCTGGTGCTCGGCGCGAGCGCGCTCGCCGCGGCCGGGGACCCGAGCCCTGCCGCGCCCGCCGGGGCCGCGGCCGGAGCGGCGAGCGCCGTGCCCGCGGGGGACGCGCAGCCGGCTGCGGCGGAGCCATCCGGCGACGCAGCGCGGGAGCCGACGGCGGAGGAGATCGCCGCGGCGATGCAGAAGTTCGATGCCGAGCTGAAGCTCCAGAGCGGGAAGGTCACGGTCGGCGACAACCTGGCCGAGCTCGACGTGCCGGAGGCGTTCCGCTTCACGGGCCCGGAAGGCACCAGGAAGGTGCTCGAGGCCTGGGGCAATCCTCCGGGGTCCGAAGCGCTCGGCATGCTGTTCCCGGCCGGCCTGAGCCCGATCGCGGACGACTCGTGGGGGGTCGTGATCAGCTACGTGGAGGAGGGCCACGTCGACGACGACGACGCGAAGGACATCGATTTCGGCGAGCTCCTGGCCGAGATGCAGAAGGACACCGGCGAGGGGAACCTGGAGCGCCAGAAGGCGGGCTTCCCCGCCGTGCGCCTGATCGGCTGGGCCGAGCCGCCTCACTACGATCCCGCGACGAAGAAGCTGTACTGGGCCAAGGAGCTCGAGTTCGAGGGCAACGAGCACCACACGCTCAACTACTCGATCCGCGTGCTCGGGCGCAAAGGCGTGCTCGAGCTGAACGCCGTCTCCGGCATGAAGCAGCTCGCGTCCGTGCGGGGCGAGATGCAGAGCGTGCTGAAGTTCGTCGAGTTCAAGCCCGGCAACCGCTACGAGGACTTCAACGAGAAGATCGACCAGGTGGCCGTGTACGGCATCGGCGCCCTGGTCGCGGGCAAGGTGGCGGCCAAGGCGGGGCTGTTCAAGGGGCTGTTCGCCCTGCTGCTCGCCAGCAAGAAGCTCGTCGTCTTCGGCCTGGTGGCTGTCGCGGGCGGCGCCAAGGTGCTGTGGGAACGGATCCGCGGGCGCGCTTGACGTTCGGGGAGTTCTTGAAAGCCTTGCGTCGTTCGAAGGCGCATACGAGCAGCTCCTTGAACTTCACGCAGCGGGAAAGCTCGGCGCCGGAACGGCCGATTCCTCAGCGGGGACCTCGAAATCGTCAGGCGGATCAACCAGCTGATCGGGCCGGGTCGGACAGTGGCGAGGTGCGTCAATCGGCCCAAGAAATACATGCTTTGGCTGAGCCATGCGCGCGGGCGTTGAAGGGGGCGATGTGTCGCCCGCTGGATCATAAAAGCAATGAATTCGATGGGATGGCAGCACATGAGGTCATGGAGCGTGACCTGCCTGGTACCTTCGGTGTAGCGGGCAATGCCAGCAGGTTTGAGACAGGCTGCCGCCCAAGTACTGGCCGCGAACCCGCGATCGCCTCGTGGCCGACGAGATGAAGCGGCCCCCCAGCGCTCACGTCGACGCCCGCCCCCCCGCCTTGCCGCGCACGCTCAGCCGCGTCACGACGACGCCTGTGCATCCCGTCCTTATTGCCGTTCGCACCGCCCTCGCCGGGGGCCCCGTCGCCGCCGGTCCGCCTCCTGACCCGTGGCACGCGTGGCTCCTCGTGGCGCTCGCGCGGCAGGTCGATCGGCAGCGCTGGCTGGTGCGGGTCCAGCGTGAGCGCCTCTCTCATGCCTCCCGCCGTGGCGACGTACCGGGCATGCCGGGCTGGAAGTTTTACTTTCACGGCATCGGCCTCTGCCTGACCGCACCCGACGGCGAGACGATCGACGTCGACGACCACGGCGATAACGGTCTCACGATCGATCCTTGGTTCTTCACGCAGCGCATCCTGAGCCTACCTTGCCCCGCGCTCCCCGAGCGGCGCCTGCTCGCATATCTTCCGACCGCGGACGTCATGGCCGCCGCGATCCGCGAGCTCACCCGGGAGGGACCGCTCGTCGTCAACGAGCGCGGGCACGTCTTCCGCGTCGTCCCTGAAATCGAGGAGAACGCCGGGGCGTTCGCCTCGATCGACTTCTCCGACGCGTCCCTCCGCGCTCGCTGGGCGGAGCACCTCGGCGATCACGAGCTGCTCGCCGTCGAGCGGCCCTCGGCGGCCACCCAGGCGCGTGCCGCCGCGCAGCGCGAGGCCTACAGGCGGTACTTGCTCGCGGGGATCGCGAGCGAGGCGACGGCAAGCGCGTTCATCGAGCCCCTCGAGGTAGCGCTCGATCCAGCGGAGTTCGTCGATGTGTGCGCGGGGCTGATCGACGCGTCGGTGAACACGACCTCTGGGCGCGCGATCGAACGGCTCGACGTACACCCCGACTACCCCGTCTGTCCGGCGGTAGCCAGGCTGCTCGCCCGCGCGGATCCGGCGCTGCATCATCCCTACGCCGTGCACGCCGCGGCCCGGTACCTGCTGCGCCGCGGGATAGAGCGCGATCGCGCGGTCGAGGTGGTGCTGGCGTTCGCGGGCGTCGAGGTCGTCGAGGGCTACCTGGGCAACCCGCTCCTCGGCGAGCTTGCCCTGCTGCTCCTCGAGCATGCGCCTCCGCACGCGCTCGCCGCGCTCCGCCGGGGGCTGCGATCGAGCACGCCCGCGGTCCGGACGGACGTCGCCGCAGCGCTCGCGGCGCTCGGTCAGGCGTGGTGCCTTCGAGAGCTCCTGCTCGCGCTGGACGACGCCGCCACGTTCGAGGAGTCGGCCGCCGTGCGGGCCGCGCTCTCGTGGATTGGGTCGGGCGAAGCGCGCGCGGCGGTGAGGTACTGGACGCAGACCCACGTTCTGCGGACGACGGAGGGCCCAGGTTATGGATGGGAGGAGATCCAGGAGGCCTTCGCCGATGAGTCGCTCGAGTACGAGATCGACGAACGTCGCGCCTGGGCCGACGCGACCCGACCGGGGATCGATCCGGACTTCGACCGCGTTGTGTGGGGATGAAATGCAGGTGGTGGGGAATTCCCCCATTCTGCCGGAATGATGGAGCCGCCAAGACGCCACAAGACGCCAAGATTATTCTTGTTTTCTTGGCGTCTCGTGGCGTCTTGGCGGTTTAAAAGACGCCACCTTCGGCCAAAGTACCCCACCACCGGGCGACGCGGAGCGCCTCGTCGTCGCCCGGTCACCCCCGCTTACCGCCGGTCCTCCGCGCCCATCAGCGCGGAGAGGCTCTGCCGCTGGCGGCCCGCGCCGTCGAAGTTCGATGGATCGAGCCAGCGCTCGAACGCCGCCTTCGCCGCCGGCCACTCCTTGTCGATGATCGCGTGCCACGCGGTGTCGCGGGTGCGCCCCTTGACCACCGCGGCCTGCCGGAACACGCCTTCGAAGCGGAACCCGAGCCTCACCGCCGCCGCCCGCGAGCCCGCGTTGAGCGCGTGGCATTTCCACTCGTAGCGCCGGTAGCCGAGCTCGTCGAATGCCCGCCGCATCATCAGGTACATCGCCTCCGTCGCAGCAGGCGTCCTCTGAAGGAGCGGTGAGTACCTGAGGTGCCCGACCTCGATGACGCCGTTATTGGGGTCGATCCGCAGGTACGCCGCGACGCCGACCGCCCGTCCGGTCGTCGCGTCGATGATCGCATGGAACAGCGGATCATCGCCCAGGCACGTGGCGTCCATCCAGGCGCGGTAGTCCGCCAGGGTCGCGAAGGGCCCATAGGGCAGGTAGGTCCAGCCTCGCCCCTCCGCGTCCGCGAGGTTGGCCGCATGGAGGTCCGCCGCGTGCCTCTCGGGATCGATCGGCTCGAGTCGGCACGTGCGCCCGAGCAGGATCTCGCGCGGCGGCAGCGGCCGCGGCGTCCAGCCGGGGAGAGGGTGGCCGATCGGCTGCATCAGAGAATTCATGTGCTCCACGGGATCGCTATCTCCGCAAGGTGGTTCGCTCGCGGCGCCGGCCGCGGGCGCCGCCAGCAGCGTGTTACTGCGCCCCGATCGTCGCCGCCACCCTGTCCTCGATCCCTTCCCATGTCGCCGGCCGATCCGCCGTCGAGTAGGCCTGGAGCATCACCTCGCGGTCCCCGAGCACGACGACGTAGCTCACCATCTGCACCCCGTTCTTCAGCCCGTTCTTGACGCTCACCGCCGGCCGCCCGCCCAGCGTGACGCGCGCCGCCGGGCCCTTCGTGACGGTGTTCGCCGGCCGTTGCTCGTCGAGCACCTTGCGCTCCTGCTCGAGGAGGGCGTCCAGCTGATCGGGCGGCACCGGGCCCTCGAGCGGGAAGACGGCGACCTGGAACACGACGGGCGTCCGGGGCAGCTGACCGTACGTGTGGAAGCGGACGCCGGACAGCTCCTCCACGGACGCGGCGCTCGCGAGCGCCTCCGGCAGGTCCAGGGCGACGCCCGTGTCCGCGACCGCGGTGCGCGTCAGCGCCGGCGGCGCGCGGAGCTCCCACGGGCGGCCGGCGGCGAACGCCGTCGCCACGGACAGCGCCATCGCCGCGGCCGTCAGGGCGGCCGCCGCCGTGAGGAGGGAGCGCGGCCTCGGCTCGGCGTCCGCCGCGCGCTCGCGCCGGTCCACGGGCGTGAGGCCCCGGGGGAGGACCGTGACGACGAGCGCGAAGCCGACGACGCCGCCGCCCAGGTGCGCGAGCAGGTCGACGCCGGGCTGAAAGCTGTAGACGAGGTTGATCCCGAGCGGCAGCCACGCGCGGCTGCGCATCTGCGCGATCATCGCGGGGGGCAGCAGCCCGTGCGGCCGGAGCGCGACGCCGATGCCGGCCGTCATCAGGCCCCAGATCGCGCCCGACGCGCCGACGCTCCACCGGTCCTCCAGCATCGCGCTCGCGAGCGACCCGCCAAGCGCCGAGGCCCCGTAGAGCAGGAGGAAGCGCCGCGGGCCAAGGAGCGCCTCGAGCATCGGGCCGAAGGACCACAGCGCCAGCATGTTGACGAAGAGGTGGATCGGGTCGGCGTGCAGGAACGCCGAGGCGAGGAGCCGGTAGAGCTCCCCATGGCGCACCGCCTCGCCGCTGTTGGCGCCCATGCGCCACAGCGCCGCCTGGTGGGTGCCCGAGCCGAAGGCGTAGCTCACGGCGAGGAGCGCGGCGCACGCGATCATGAGCGTCGCCGTGACGCGGCGGCTGCCCCTCAGCCGGTCGACGATCGCGCGCTCCTGCTGCGCGAGCGCCTGCCCCTCGGCGAGCGCCTCGGCGAGCGCCTCGGGCTCGAGCGGGCCCGCCTCGGCGAGGCGCTCGTGGGCCCGCTCGAGGGCCGGCAGGGCCTGCCCCTTCACGCGCGCGAGCTCGCCCGCCGCGTCGAGGTGGTGGAAGCCCATCGGCACGGGCTGCACGAACGGCGCGACCTTGGCGAGCGCGGCCTGGCCTGGGGCAGCGCCGCCGCCCACCAGCACGACGTGCGTCGGCGGCCCGCCGGGCCGCACCGCCTTCACGAGCGGCTCGAGCAGGGCGTGGATCTCGTCGGCCGTGGGGTCCCCCGGCGCCGTGACGAGCGCGATCTGGAGGGGCGCCGACCTGCCCGCGAGGAACGCCAGGCCCGGATCGCAGCGGAGCAGCACGAGGGCGTCCGGCCCGCGGAGCAGCGCGGCGAGCAGGCGGTCGCGTCGAGCCGCCGCGTCGCCCCCGGGCGCACGGTCCATGATCGGCAGATCCACCACGCTCGCTTCTCCTCCTGCTTCCTCCTCCCGCGAGAGGTCGCGCGGCGAGCGTAGCCGAAAGGCGGCGCGCGCAGGATCATCGCGGAGCGCGCCCGGCGAGCTGCCGCGCTCGTCCCGGGTCGGCGCCCCCGGCCTCCTCGCTAGGGCATGTGCGACGCCCGCGCCGCGTGCGCCGCCACCTCGCGGCGGAGGGCCTCCGTGACCCCCGGCAGCTCCCTGAGCCAGTCCCGCGTCGGGCGATTGCGCATCAGCCAGGCGACGGCGTCGTCCATGGTGCTGAACACCTCGTAACGAAGCCGCGAGCGGCTCAGCAGGATGAACTCGATGGCCACGTTGCGCACGAGCGACGCCTTGAAGCCGTGGCCCTCGAACACCAGCGCGGCGCACATGCCGCGGGCCGCGAGCTCCCTGGAGAGCTCCGCCAGCGAGCTCCGGACCTCCCGCCCCGCCGGGACGGTGTTCTCCTCGAGGATGACCAGCGTCGCCTGCAGCTCGCTGCCGCGCTCGCGCAGGATGCTCCGGACCTCGCTCACCGCGGCTGCCGTGGTGTGCCGGCGCCAGATCTGGAAGAGGAGGCCCTTCCAGGTGGCGACGCAGTGATCTTCATCCAGCGCGTGGAGGAAAGGCCTCGTCGCCCTGCTTCCCCCCTCGCTGCGCGGCGGCGGCGAGCTCGCGGGCGGCGCGGGATCGTCGTGGTCCCTGAGCGGCGGGGCCGCGAGCGTGCTGTTGAAGCAGGCGGAGACCGGGGCGGGCGGCCTCGCCGTGACCATGCCGGCCGGGGAGGCCTCGGGCGGCGGGAGCGAGCTGCGGCGACGCGACGCCGCGGCGCCGAGCGACGCCTCCGGCGGCGGGAGCGAGGTGCGGCGGCGCGACGCCGGCGCGGTCGACGCCGGCGCGGTCGACGCCGGCGCGGTCGGCGCCACGCGCGCGGCGCCGTCGAGGAGGCGATCGAGGGCAGGGCACATCGCGGACGCGCTGGTGAAGCGGGCGAGGGGGTCGCGCTCGACGCAGCGAGCGAACCAGGCGTCGAATCCGGCGAAGAAGGGCGGCAGTCCGAGCTCGCCCGCGCGCCGGCTCGCGGTGGGGATGGGCTCGAACAGGACTTCCCGGAGGAGCGCCGGGACGTCTCGGCCCTGCCAGAAGGGCTTGCCCGTGAGGACGAAGAACGCGAGGAGCCCATAGGCCCAGACGTCGCTCTGGGGGAGCGCCCCCTGGCTCTCGCGCGCTTGCTCGGGGGCCATCCAGAGGGGCGTGCCGACGGCGGCCGTCAGCGAGGCGCGCGCGTCGGCGATGATCTTGGCGATGCCGAAATCGAGCAGCTTGACCCGCGGCGCGGCGCCGCCGCCGGCTTCCTCGAGAAAGACGTTCTCGGGCTTGAGATCGCGGTGAACGATGCCCGCGCCGTGCGCGTCCTCGAGCGCGCGCCCGAGCTGCCCGAGGACGCGGCGCGCCTCGGCGATCGGGAGCGGGCCTGCGCGCTCGACGCAGGCGGAGAGGGTCTCGCCCTGGAGGAGCTCCATCGCGAGGTAGGGCAGGCCCGTCACGCCGTCGACGCCGGCGATCAGCACCTCGACGATGTGCGGCGACCCGATGAGCCCAGGCGCCCGCGCCTCTCGCTCGAAGCGGCGGCGCTCCTCGGGGTCGACGGCGCGCACCGGGTGCATGACCTTCACGGCGCGCTGGCGCGCGGTGCTGCGCTGGTGGCAGAGATAGACGCTGCCCATGCCGCCCGAGCCGAGCGGGCGCACGACCTCGAAGTCGCCGCCGATGATGCTGCCAGCGTGCAGGCGGTAGGGTGAATCCATGGCGCGGACCGAAGCGTTTGCGTACCGGAGCCCCCGCGCGTGTCGCGCGCGATACCGCCGATTCAATCATGTTGTCGGCCGCTGGCGAGCCGAAGACATCGCATCGTGTGCTGTTCCAGTGGCGTCGTCCCGGTCCGACCCGGTCACACCGGCGCTCCGTCCGCTGCTCGAGCGCCGCCGCCGCCGCGCTGGCCGTGAGGATTGCTGAGCGAACGGTGCTTCGCTGTTGCAGGTGCAGAGGCGTGGACGGATCCTCCGCGCGGCGCGCGGCGTCAGGAGAGCTCGGCGACGACCGCGTGGTGGTCGGACGCGGCGCCGACGTCGATGACGTCGGCCAGCGCGAGCCGGCCGGCGAGCCGCGGAGACAGAAGCACGTAGTCGGTCCGCGTCTCCACCTGCGCGCCGTCGCGCCCGCGCAGCGCGGTGAACCAGCGCGAGGAGCGCGGCCTCAGGAGCAGGGCGTCGGCCCAGCCGAACGCCTCGATCGAATCCATCGTGTCGAACCGCGGCGGGCTGCCGTACTTCTCGATGCCGGCCGCCGCGAGGCGCGCGCCGAGGTCCGGAGGGTAGGGGTCGCGGCGCGACAGCGCGTTGAGGTCGCCGGCGAGCGCCCAGAGGCCCGCGGCGAACCGGGCGGGCGGCACGAGCGAGAGCAGCCAGCGGGCCTCGGTGAGCCGGCGATCCTCGCTGCCGGCGTTGAGGTGGGTGCCGAGCACCACGAGCGGCTCGCCGCCGAGCGAGAGCTCCACCTCGACGAGGCAGTGGGCCAGCGCCTCGGGCGCGTGCACGCGCGCGCCGGCGAGCGGCGCCCGGCTGACGACGGCGACATGGTTGCGCCTCCCGTTCGGGCGCGGGTTGGCGTTGCCCAGGACGGCGTGCCGCTCGCCGGCGGGCGCGCCGATCGCCTCGGCGACGGCCCGGAGCCGGGCGCCGTCCTCCCAGCCCACGCACTCCTGGAGGACGAGCAGATCGGGGCGCGCGGCGGCGACGATCGCGAGGATCGCCTCGAACCGATCCTCGCCGCCGAAGAGGATGTTGAAGGTCATGATCTTCACGGTCCGATCAGGCTAGCTCCTCCGAGGCCGGGGCGGCTGCGCGGAGCAGTCAAAAGGCGCGCTGAACCGGGTGGACGCGGCGCCCGAGACGGCGCACGAAGCGGGCATGGCCGGCGACGTCCTCCCGATCCGCAGCGACTCGCCGCTCTACGCCGGCGCGCTCCGCCTCCGGCGCGAGGTCTTCGTCGTCGAGCAGTCCGTGCCCGAGGACATCGAGATCGACGAGCTCGACGCCGTCGCGCAACACTTCGTGGTCCTCGACGGCGGCGAGGTCGTTGCGACGATGCGGCTCGTGCCGTACGAGGGCGCGCTCAAGGTGGGCCGCGTGGCCGTAAGGAAAGACCTTCGCGGCGCGGGCCTCGGGCGGCGGCTGATGGAGGAGGCGATCCGCGTCGCCGGGGCCGAGGGCGCGCGCGCGCTGGTCCTGAACGCCCAGGTCGCTGCGGCGGCGTTCTACCGCAAGCTCGGCTTCGTCGAGGACGGGCCGATCTTCGACGAGGCGGGGATCCCGCACACGAGGATGGTCCGGCGGATGGCCTGAGAAGGCCAAAATCTGCTCCGCCGAGCTGCACGGTCGGCTGTCGTGAGATGATGGTGTCATGTGCACCGTGCTCCGATCCACCGCGCCGTGCCGTTCCGTCGCCAGGGTCCTGGCGCTCCTGGTCGTCGCGGCGTGCGGCGGGGAGCCGGGCCCAGGCGTCGAGTCTGCCGAGGAGATCGGCGTCATCGAGAAGAGCTCGTGGATCGACGGGCGCGACGGTGGGGACAGCGCTGTCGCGTGGGGCAAGTCGGTCTGGGTCTATGGCGATACCGTTCTCACCAACGCTGACGAGGCCGGGACGAACTGGCACCATAACTCGTTCGACATCTCGGACGATCTCGACGCGTCCGACGGCATCGGTGGCTTCTCATCCCCGGCCGACGGCGCGGGGGCGCCGGGGTATTTCATCGCGCCCACCGCGGACGAGCAGGCGTTCAACGACGCTCACGCCGGCGATGACTGCGCCGAGGCGCCGTGCGGCGCCCGCTGGGCGGTGTGGCCCGGGGCGCCGGTGTTCGATGCGGCGCGCGACCGCGCTTTGATCCCGTATGGCCTCATCTATGCGGAGCCGGGCGACTTCAACTTCCGCGGCGTGGGCCAGTCGTTCGCGATCTGGGGGGGCCTCGATGAGGCGCCGGAGCGGCCGATCGTGGACGCGAGCGCCGAGCACCCCGACCTGCTCTTCGGGGAAGGCGAGCCCGGCTGGGGCGCCGCGCTGGTCGCCCACGGCGACGACCTGTACACCTTCGCGTGCGACGGCAGCCTGTCCAAGCCGTGCCGCCTCGCGCGCGTGCCGCTCGAGACGCCCCTCGACCGGGGCGCCTTCCGCTACTTCGACGGCGATGGCTGGAGCGACGACGCCGGGGATGCCGCGGAGCTGTTCGACGGCGCGCCCATCATGTCCGTCTCGTACTGTGAGCACCTCGGGGCGTGGCTGGCGGTCTACTCGCCCCCGTTCGACCACCGGATCGTGGCGCGCACCGCCCCGGACCTCACCGGCCCCTGGTCGGACGAGGCCACCCTGTACTCGGCCCCCGAGGAGCGCGCGCCGTACGACGCGGTCCACCACGCGGAGTACGAGGAGGACGGCGGCCGGGTGCAGTACATCACGTACTCGCGGCCGACGAGCGGCTGGTTCGGGTCGGAGTTCGCGCTCGTCCGCGTCGTGCTGAAGTGACGGGCGAGCGCTCGCCCCTGACGGGCAATCTCCTGCGGGAGGTCAGCGGGTGAAGCGGCGGATGGCGTGCCGGATCTGCTCGGGCGCCATGGGATCCGTCGACAGGGCGCTGTGCAGCACGAGGCCCTCGATCAGCGCGTCGAGCTCGCGCGCGGTCACCGGGTCGAAGTGGAGCTCCAGCGCGCGCCGGCTCCGCAGCATCCAGGCCTGGGTGACGGCGCGCAGCGCGGGCCTCCGGGCGGCGGCGACGTAGAGCTCGACGCTGAGCACCAGGTCGCGCTCCGAGCCGAGCAGGGCCGTGGTGAGGTGCTCGACGAGGAGCTCGACCGCGGCCCCGCGGTCGCACGCGGCGCGCATCTGCTCCTCGAAGCGGGTGGCCACGGCATCCGCGTGCCGGGTGAACGCCGCGGCGAGCAGCTCGTCGATCGAGGCGAAGTGGTACGTGGTCGAGCCGAGCGGCACGTCGGCGGCCCGGGCGATCGAGCGGTGAGACGCGCCGGCGACGCCGTGCTCGGCGATCACGTCGAGCGCGGTCGCCAGGAGCCGCTCCCGGCGCCCTGGGTCGTGGCGGCGGGCCCGCCGCGCGGGGGCGGCGCGCCTCGCCCTGGTGGCGCTCATCGCGCCTCCGTCACCCCCGCGCCTCGCCCGGCGCCTGCGCGGCCCCGGCGGCGTCGAGGGCGCGGATCACGCGGGCGGGGTTCCCGACCGCGACCACGTTGGCCGGCAGGTCGCGCGTCACGACGGAGCCCGCGCCGACCACGGTGTTGTCGCCGATGGTCACCCCCGGGAGCACGATGGCGCCGCCGCCGAGCCACACGTTGTTCCCGATCGTGATGGGCTTCGCCGCCTCCCATTTCTGCCGCCGGGGCTCGGGCTCCACCGGGTGGGTCGGCGTCAGCAGCTGCACGTTCGGGCCCATCTGCACGTCGTCGCCGATCGTGATCGGCGCGACGTCGAGCGCGACCAGCCCGAAGTTCGCGAAGCAGCGCGCCCCGAGGGTGATGCGCGAGCCGTAGTCCACGTAGAACGGCGGGCGGATCTCGGTGCCCTCGCCGATCGCGCCGAGCAGCTGCTCCAGCAAGCGGCGGCGCAGCGGGCGCTGCCGTGGCGACGTCGCGTTGTAGGCCGCCATGAGATCGAGCGCCGCCGCGCTCTGCTCGGCGATCTCGGGATCGTCGGCGATGTAGAGGTCGCCAGCGAGCATCCGCTCGCGCATGGACCGGGGATCGTGAGGGGTCGGCATATGGACGAGTGTACACTCCATAGGAACGGGTGTCCACATCGGCGGCAGGGACGAACGCGTCGGCGTTCGGAGGCGAGGAGCGCGAGCGCAGCCAGCCAGCCTGCGCCTACCTGGCGAACGACGCTGCTGCGATGTTCCATCCAACCATGTCCACAGGACACGCCGGTGGGCGCGGCGCTCGCTCACGCGAGCACGAGCAGCGCACGAGTGTGCCACCACGTCGGCGTCCTCTGGCGTCTGGATCGGGCCGGCCGGCGCAGGAGCGCCACGAGCTGCTCGGATTCCCGTGCAATTAACCGCTTGGTACACGGCTTGTTAATCGCTCTGCCCATGTCAGGAACCGCATTTGTTCACGTTCGTGGTAGCTTTGTACTGGTGCTCGCCGCGCTCCATGGCTGTGGCGGAGAGAGCACCAACGCCGGAAGCGGATCGGGGGGCAGCGGAGGCGCGGGGGCCGGCGCGACGTCCGGATCCGGCGATAGCTTGGATGGCGGCGGCGGCTCGGGCGGCGCGAGCACGGGTGGCTCGACGACCGGCGGCGCGGGCGCGGGCGGCGCGACCACCGGAGGCTCGCAGACCGGCGGCGCGGCCACCACCAGCGGCGCCGGCGGACCGCCTCCGACCGCGCTTTGCCCGGAGGCCATTCCGGTGCCCGAGGCGGAGTGCCGGCAGCAAAACGGCCCCTCCTGTTTCTATGGCGATTGCGAAGGCGGCCAGCGTACGGTCGCGACTTGCCTGGTATCGGGGTGGACGCTCGAGACGCGACCCTGCGCCGCGTTTCCCTGTACCGACAGCCAGGAGTGCATGCCCGGCGAGATCTGCTCGGTCATCCAGGGCGGCGCCTTCTTCGGGACGTGCATCGCCAATCCCTGCGGAACCGGCCCTGTCACCTGCGAATGTGCGGACCCGGGCTGTCCCGCGTGCCGCGTCGACGACTCCGCGGGCGGCATCACCGTCACCTGCAACACCTGTCCGGGCGGCGGCTGCCCGTAAGCGCGCTCCCTCGCCGCTTCGACAGGCCGGGTTCAGGAGCCGCGCCCGGGCCAGCGCCTCGTCGCGCCGGGCGCCGTGCGACAGGACGTGGCTCCAGGGCGGGCTCGTGCGCGACCGTCCCGGAGAGGTCCATTCTCAGGGGTAGACATAGGGCGCGTCCAGCCCGAGCGGGAGCCCGAGCTGCCAGTACGCGAGGAGGAACAGCGTCCAGGCGACGAGGAAGGTCACCGAGTAAGGCACCATCAGCGCGACGAGCGTGCCGATCCCCGTGCCCTTCACGTACTTCTGGCAAAAGACCACCACGAGCGGGAAATACACCATCAGCGGTGAGACGATGTTCGTCGTCGAGTCCCCGACCCGGTACGCCGCCTGCGTGAGCTCCGGCGAGATGCCGATCGACATGAGCATGGGCACGAGGATCGGCGCGAGCAGCGCCCATTTCGCCGACGCGGACCCGATGAAGACGTTGGTGATCGCCGTGAGCAGGATGACGCCCACGATGGTCACCGCGCTCGGGAGCGCCAATGCCTGCAGCCCCGCGGCGCCCTTCAGCGCGAGGAGCGCGCCGAGGTTCGAGCGGTTGAAGAGGTAGATGAACTGCGCGGCGAAGAAGGCCATGACCAGGTAATAGGCCATCGTGCTCATCGTCTTGCTCATGCCGTCGATGACGTCGCGGTGGCTCGTGAACGTGCCGGCCGCGTAGCCGTAGACGAGCCCAGGGACGAGGAAGAAGAGGAAGATGAGCGGGACGATCGCGCCCATGAGCGGCGCGCCGCTGACCGTGAGCTGCCCGCTCGGGGCGCGCAGCGGCGACGAGGCCGGCACGCTCGCCGCGACCAGCAGCGCGACGCTGGCCGCCATCGACGCGAGGGCCAGCCAGAGCGCGCGCGCCTCGCGCGGCGTGAGCGCCGCCGTCATGCGCTGCTCCGCCTCGGGCGCGGCGTCCACGGGGGTCCGGGCGACGCGCGGCTCGATCACGCGGTCGGTGATGTACCAGCCGGCCGCGACGATCACGAGGCAGGAGGCGCTGCAGAAGAACCAGTTGCAGAGCGGGTTCACGGTGCGCTTCGGGTCGAGGATGCTCGCGCCGGCCTGCGTGAGGCCCTGCAGCAGCGGGTCGAGGCTCGACGGGATGAAGTTCGCGCTGAAGCCGCCCGACACGCCCGCGAACGCCGCGGCGATGCCCGCGAGCGGGTGCCGGCCGGCGGCCTGGAAGATGACGCCGCCGAGCGGGATGACGAGCACGTACCCCGCGTCCGCCGCGGTGTGGCTCGCGATGGCCACGAGGATCAGCATCGGCGTGAGCAGCACCCTCGGCGTGACCGCGAGGACCTTCTTCAGGCCGGCGTTGATGAAGCCCGAGCGCTCGGCGATGCCGACCCCGAGCAGGGCCACGAGCACCACGCCGAGGGGCGGGAAGCTCGTGAAGGTCTGCACCATGGTCGAGAGGAACTCCGTGATCGCCTTGCCCGAGAGCTGGCTGTGGATCACGAGCGGCTGCTTCGTGCGCGGGTCGATCTCGCTGAACGTGAGCGTCGCGAGCGCCGTGGAGAGGAGCACGACCGCCGCGGCCAGCAGGACGAAGAGCACCGCCGGATCAGGCAGCCTGTTGCCGGCGCGCTCCAGCGCGTCGAGGACGCGGCTCGCCCCGCGGAGCTCGGCGCGGGGCAGGGGAAGGGACGGCTCGGGTTGCTCGCTGGACATGGGCTCATCTTAAAGCGATCACCCCGCCGAATGTGACGCGCTGAGCCCTGATCGACCGCTCGGGCCGGCGCCGGTGTGCTCGTGCAGGAGCAATGGATCAGCGCCCATTGCTGCTGGAGCAGCAATGGGCGCCAGGGCCACCGCGCAGATCAGAGCAAATGGCGCGCTTTGATCTCGAGATACCGGTTGATGAGCTGCCCGGTGAGCTGGCCGGGCGCCACGTCGAGCACCAGCGCGCCGTGGTTCTTGAGGTCGCGCACGAGCCGGTCGCGGAAGCTCGAGAGCTCGGCGGCGGCGCCGCGCGTGTAAGGGTCGGCGTCGCCGCCCTCGACCAGCGCGTCGATCTCCACGTCCCGCAGCAGCACCATGAGCGGCAGGTGGCGCGGCATCACCCCGCGCATCAGGCGGAGCAGCTCGCTCGCGGCGACGTCGTCGACGACCTGCGTGAAGAGCACGATCAGGCTCCGCTTCCGGACGCGCAGGCCCACGTGCTGGAACGCCGCGCCGTAGTTGGTCTCGACGAGCTCGGGGTAGAGGTCGTAGCCCGCGGAGAGCACGTGCTTGGCCGCGCCCGCGCCGCTCACCGGGGGCGCGTAGCTCTTGATGCCGTCGGCGAAGGCGAGCAGGCCCACGCGGTCGCCGCCGCGCGCGGCGACGTGCGAGAGCATCAGGCTCGCGTTCAGCGCGTGATCGAAGAGCGAGAGCCCCTGCGTCTGCGCGGTCATCAGGCGGCCCGCGTCGAGGAGGAAGAGGAGGTTCTGGTTGCTCTCGAGCTGGTACTCGCGGCTGATGATCTTCTTCTGCCGCGCGGTCGCCTTCCAGTCGATGGAGCGGAACTCGTCGCCGCGGCGGTACTCGCGCAGGCGCTCGAACTCGCTCTCGCCGCCGCGCTTGCGCGAGGCGCGCAGCGCCGACGGATCGCGATCCTGGCGCGCCATGAGCTCGAAGGTGCGCACGGCCTGCACGTCGGGGTACACCTTGACCGGCGTCTCGGCCGGCACCGTGACCTGCCGGATCCAGAGGCCGAACGGCGAGAGGTAGCGCACGTGGTGATCGCCGAGCGTGTGCGCGCCGCGGCGGGTGGGGCGCACGTGGTAGCGGGCCGTCGCGCGCTCCCTGGGCGGGAGCTCGAGCTTCACCGGCAGGTCGTCGCTCTCGGCGTGATCGAAGAGATCGTCGGCGACCTCGATCGAGAGCTTGCGGCGGGAGAGCGAGCGGATCTCGAGCGTGATCAGGTTGAGGCGCCCGATGGAGAGCACCGCGGGGGCGTGGCGCCTCACCGTCACCAGCGGCCTCCGCGCGAGGAGCGCGTCGATCGCGGCCCAGAGCGCGATGCCCGCGTCCGCGGCGAGCATGGGCAGGAGCAGCGTGCGATCGACGAGCGTCGCCACCGCGAGCCCGAGGGGCACGACCGCCAGCAGGACGAGGGCGCGCGAGGGGATCATCGCGCTCAGGCCGCCGTCTTCGGCACCTTGGCCTCGCGGAGGATGTCGTCGACGCAGTCGTCGGCGCTCACGCCCTCGATCTCGGCATCGGGGTGGAGGATGAGCCGGTGGCGCAGGACCGCGGGCGCGAGCGCCTTCACGTCGTCGGGGATGACGTACTCGCGGCCCTCGCTCGCGGCCATGGCGCGCGCGACCGCGAGCAGGCCGATCGACGCGCGCGGCGAGGCGCCGAGGTAGACCGAGCGGTGCACGCGGCTCCGGCCGACGATGTCGGCGATGTACTCGATGATGCCGTCGTCCACGCGGATCCGCGCGAGCCCCTCGCGCATCTCCACGAGCTCGGCGGCGGTGGCGACGCGCTGGATCTCGAAGCGATCGAGGCGCGCCGCGTGGAAGCCGTTGACGTGGTTCTTGAGGATCAGCCGCTCGACCGCCTGCGAGGGGTGCTTGACGTTGACCTGGATCAAGAAGCGATCGAGCTGCGCCTCGGGGAGCGGGTAGGTGCCCTGCGACTCGATGGGGTTCTGCGTGGCGATGACGAAGAACGGATCCGGCAGCGCGCGCGTGATGCCGTCGGAGGTGACCGCGAGATCCTGCATCGCCTCGAGCAGCGCGCTCTGCGTCTTGGCGGGCGCGCGGTTGATCTCGTCGGCGAGGAGGAGCTGCGTGAAGATCGGCCCCTCGTGGAAGACGAAGCGGTCTTCCTTCTGGTTGAAGACGTTGCCGCCGGTGACGTCGCTCGGCATCAGATCGGGCGTGAACTGGATGCGCTTGAAGGTGGCGCCGAGCACGTGCGCGAGGGTGCGCACGAGCAGCGTCTTGCCGAGGCCGGGCACGCCCTCGATGAGCACGTGGCCGCCGGCGAGGACGGCGACGAGCGTGTGCAGGATGAGATCGTCCTGGCCGAGGAGCACCTTGCCGGCCTCGCGGCGGAGGAGATCGAAGCGATCGCGGAATTCAATCGGGTTCATGTCGTCTTTCGATCGGAGGTTCGCTGACCGGTCGCGTCGAGGAAGCCCTGGAGCTCGCGCACGAGCTCGAGATCGGCGGCGGCGCCGTCGCGCGAGCGAGGCGAGGGCCGCGCGCCGCGCGCGCTCTCTGGCGCGCGGAGCGACGAGGCGGGCGCGGCGTCGTCGCGGGCGCCGGAGGCCTCGACCAGCACGCGCATCACCTCGGCCTCGGGGCGGCCGGTGCGCGCGGCGATCGCCTCGGCGAGCGGGATGAGGCCCCGCCGGCCGGACCGGTGCACGCGCTCGCGCAGGCGATCGAGCGCCCAGCTCGCGTAGAGGCCCGCGGCGTGGCGCGAGGCGCGCGCGCGCCGGTAGGCGAGGCCGAGCGCGCGGGCGTGATCGGCGAAGGCGCGCCGGCCCGCGGCGGGCGGATCGCGGAGGCGCGCGAAGGCGCTGCCCTTCCAGAGGTAGAGCAGCGCGAGGAGCAGGAAGAGCTGCGCGATCACGGGCCAGAGGTTCGCGTCGCGCACGGCCGCGAAGGGCGTCTCGGCGCCGACGCCGGTCCACTCGTCGACGAGCTCGACCTCGGTCGCGTACGGCGCGAACCGGAGCAGATCGAGGAAGAGCTTCGCGTTGTCGGGGGCCGCGAGCGAGACGTTCGACACGAGCCGATCGTCCGCGACGACGATGACCTTGCCCTGGCCGAGGCGGCGGACGACGCCCGCGGTCGAGAACGACTCGCCCCGCGTGATCATGTAGAGCTCTTCGGGCTCGTCGCCGGCCGCGTCGACGAGGCGCTTGCCGGGCGGGAGCGAGGCGCGGAGCCCGCGCGACCAGTCCGCGGCGAGCGCCGTGGACGTCTCGGCGTCCTGGGCCACGCGCAGGCCGAGCTCGACCTCGTCGGGCAGGCGCGGGAGCCCGGCGAGGAAGAGCGTGCCGCCCTCGTCGCTCACCCACGCGAAGAGGTCCTTCCACGTCGCGTCGTCGATCGCCGCGCCCGGCAGCACCACCAGCGCGAGCGCGCGATCGGGCGCCGTGAGCGCCTCGCCGCGGCGCCGCGCCTTGAAGCCCTGCTCCTCGAGCACCTCGAGCACCGCCTGGGTGCCCGAGGGCGACCGATCGCCGCCGCCCTCGTCGCCGCCGCCGTGCGGCGTGCAGGAGAGCGCGGCGGAGAGCCCGAAGGCGACGAGCGCGAGCGCGAGCGCGCGGCTCACGAGCGGGACGACGCGGTCCATCACCGCGCGGAAGATCGGCTCGGAGGGCGGCGTGACGCCGAACTGCACGCCCTCCACGTCGCGCACGATCGATCTCATCGCGCCCCTGAGATCGGGGCGCTCGCGCAGGCTGCGCACGTAGTCGCCGTTGGTGCGAGAGGGGTGGATCTCGATGAGACCATCCCCGTCGAGGCGGCGCAGGAGCGCGGCGTACGCGTCGTCGATCGCGCGCGCGTGGTCGCCGCGGGCCGCGTGGCTGCGGGCGCGCGCGAGCAGGCGCTGCACGTCGGTCTCGACCTCGCGCTTCGCCGTGTCCTCGGGCGTGGGGCCGCGCGCGGGCGCCCTCTCCTCCTTGGCCTCGTCGGCGGGCGCGCGATCGCGGAGCAGGTTCTTCAGCAGCGCGTGGATCACCCCCCCGAAGAAGACCACGAGCAGGCCGATGAAGAGCACCGACGCGAAGAAGCTCATCCCCGAGAGATCGACGCGCATCTCGGGCCAGGGGCGGCGGCGGTCGTCCTCGCTCGGGCCGCGATCGACCGGCGCGCCGCCCGCGCGATGTTTGCCGGACGCGCCGCGGCCGCCGCGGCCGGGCGCGGCCGATCGCGAGAGCTCGACCGGGGGCAGCTTGCACGCGGCGGGGAGCTCCGGGCACACGTCGCTCGATCCGGCGATGATCGGGCACCACGCGTGCTCGTCGGGCGTGAGCGGGTAGTCGGCCTCGTGGCAGAAGCGGTAGCGATCGTCCTCGAGGGCGTCGCGCACGCTCCCGTACACGTTCTCTTCCACGTCCTCCGCCCGGGCGTCTCGCGCGAGCGGCGCGCCCGCGGAGAGGGCGAAGAGGGCGGCGACGAGGCGCGCGCGGCGGCTCACGCGGCGGCCCTCTTCTCGCCTTCGCGCGCGGCGATGGCGAGGAAGCGGAGCTGGATGTCCCAGCCGTCGGCGCGCGTGCGCGCGTCGATGTAGTGGAGGAAGCGCGCGGTCGCGACGTACGGGATTCCGGCGAAGAAGCCCGCGAGCGCGAAGGGCGAGCCGCCGTCGTCGAGGAGCGCGCCGAACGGCTTGCCGAGCTGGAGGATCGCGTCGACGAGCGACTGGCCGAGCAGCTCCACCGTGAGCGCGACGCCGGCCTGCGCGAGGAGCAGCGCGATCAGCGCGCCCAGGACCGCGGCGACGCGACCGGTGACGAAGCGGCTGCTGCGCTGGATGGCGTCGCCGGCGCGCGCGGCCTCGAGCAAGCTGGCCTCGTGCACGAAGACGAGGCGCGGCCAGGCGAGGGGGAGGCCGAGGAGCAGCGGGAGCGCGGCCGCGGCGAGCAGGAGGCGGCTCAAGAAGAGCATCCACAGGTACGACGAGAGGCGCGCCCTGAAGAGGCGGAGCACCTGGCCCGCGCCGAGCTCCTCCGAGAAGAGCAGGCGCCCCACCGCGACGGTGAATACGCCCTGCGCGACGCCGCCGAGCGCGATCGCGACGCCCCACACCTCGGGCCACGACCAGCCCGCCGCATGCCGCAGCGCGAGGCAGCCGGCGAGCATCGGGAGGAAGAGGATCGCCGAGAGCCGCGCGTAGAGGCCGAGCGCGAGCGACATGCAGAGGCGGCAGGCGAGATCGAGGATCTCGGAGAGCGAGCGCGGGCGCAGCACGATCGCGGAGGCGCCGAGGTTCATCGCGAGGCCTCCTTCGCGGGGCGACCCGCGAGCGCGAGGTAGAGGACGATGAGCAGCGAGAAGACGCCCGAGGCCGTCCACTTCACCGGCGGGGGGAGCCCCGAGGGGGACCAGAAGCCCTCGATCCCCGCGGCGATCAGCAGCATCGCCGCCGCGCCGAGGACCTGGCGCACGATGGACGGCGCCGCGCGGCGGAGCGAGCCGACGCGCGTGCGGCCGCGCGTCTCGACGAGCGCGTAGCCCATCTCGAGCCCCGCGCCGCCGGCGATCACGATCGCGGTGAGCTCGAAGGGCGCGTGGCTGCACATGAACGTCCAGATGTTGCCGCCGTGGCCCACGCTCATCACGTGGCCGACGACGGTGCCGGTGAAGAGGCCGTTGTAGATGAGGAAGAAGATGCTGCCCGCGCCGAAGAGCACGCCGGTGGCGAAGCAGCGGAAGGCGATGCCGACGTTGTTGAAGACGTAGAACCCCGCCATGCCCGTGTCGGTGCCCGCGTCGCGTCCGTCGAGGCCCTCGCTGTACATCTGGGCCATGCCCTGGAGCACCGGGCTCGGGAGCACGTGGGTGGCGAACTCGTCGGAGGCGAGCGCGCCCGCGATGCCGACGAGCGAGGGGAGGAAGAAGAGCGCGCAGGCGATCGCGAAGAAGCGGCCGTTCGCGCGCAATGCGCCCGGGAAATCGCGGGTGAAGAAGGTGACGATGTCGGGGAGGCGGAAGGGCTCCGCGCCGTAGAGCGTCGCGTGCGCGCGCGCGGCGAGCGCGTCGAGGTACGCGGTGAGATCGGGCGTGTAGCGCGCCGCGCGCGCGCGCATCAGATCGGTGCAGAGCGAGCGGTAGAGCGCGGCGAGGCGCGAGATGGCGGCGCCGTCCTTCTTCGCGAGCGAACCGCTGTCGTGGAGGAGGAGGCCATCGAGCTCCTGCCAGTCCCGCCTGCGGGCCGCGACGAACTCGTCCTGGGAGCGGGCGCCGATCACGCGCTCACCTCCTTCTTGCGCTCGCGGCGGGGCTCCGGGCCGCTCGCGGCCCCCTCCTGGCCGCCCCGGTGCGCGTGCGCGCGGTGGTGGAGGACGCCGAGGAAGCGCGTGGCGTCCTTGTAGCGGACGCCCATGCGCCGCGCGAACACGGGCGCGGTCATCTCCGCGAGCTCGCTCGCGCGCGCGGGCGAGAGGCGATCGAGGCGGCGGAGGAAGAGCTCGATGGCGTCGAGCTCCTCGCCGGAGAGCGGGAGGCGCGCGGGCAACCTCGAGAGCTCCGCGGGGCTCGGCGCAGGTCGGAGGACGAGCGGGCCGGCGACCGTGTGGCGCGCCTCGACGATCACGAGGGTGCCGCCCACGAGATCGCCGAGGCGGCGGAAGCGCGGATCACGGCCCATGACGGCGAGGCCGACCGCGTACGTGCCGAGGAACGAGAGCGGATCGATGAACGGGGGGAGGAGATCCGCGGCGCGCAGCAGGTTGCGCAGCAGGCTGTCCCCGAAGCGGAGCGGCTGGCCGCCGTCGGTGACGACGCGCAGCGAGAGGGCGCGCTTGCCGGGCGTGCAGCCGCTCCAGAGGGTCTCGAAGAAGACGTAATACCCCCACTCGATCGCGAAGAGGACCAGCAGCACGAAGCCCGTCGACGCGCCGCGCAGCGCTGGCCCCACGGCGATGCCGCCGATCGCGGCGAGCATCCCGACCGCGAAGACGATGATGCCGCGCACGACCAGATCGATGAGGTACGCGAGCGCGCGCCGCGCGGGGCCCGCGATCTGGTGGCGGAACCGCACGTGCTCCGGTGTCTCGATCTCGGCGCTCGTGTCGAGCGGCTCGCGGAGCGTGTCGCGGTGGATCATGCGGCGAGGAGGGCGATCAGGATCCCGCCTTGGGCGGGGCGACGACGACTCATGACGGGGATCGCCGAGCCGACGAGCAGCAGATTGTCGAGGACCCGCGCGCCGAACCGCGCGCCGCGCTCGGCGAGGACGTGCTCGTCCGGCTCGTCCTCGCCATAGGAGCGCGCGTCGCCGGTCGTCGGAGCAGCGTACGGGTTGTACTCGTGCCTGGGATCGTCGAGCTGCATGCCCCCTCCTCCTCGCCGGAATTGCATCACCCGAGCGACAGCGCGTCAATCGGCCGAGCCGCTCGGCCCCGCACGGCGCACGCGCGGCGGCGCCCGGCCACGGCCTCCGTGGAAGACGAGCACGTCGGCGAGCCGAGGGCCGTCCCCCCGGCGGCCACCGTGGACGACCTCCTGACTGCGCCGCGCGTGGCCACGTGTTGAGATCGCCGACGGGTACAAAGGTCGTCGATTGGCCCCGCCGGCTGGCGAACTCAATGGTTCATGCAACCAAGGAATCCCTCGCGTGGCGCTCCGTGCCATGGCGTCGGGAGCCCACGCAGGTCGCAGCGCGCGACTTGCGCTCTGCGCCTGGTCAGGGCGGATATCGGTCGGGCGCGCTCACCCCTTGTTCCGCCCACCCCGCGACCTCCGGTACTCGTCGAGCTCCTCGCGGCCTGCCTTCCCGTTCCGCTCGAGCGTCTTCAGCCAGCCGTCGCGGTATTCCCGCATCGTCTCCGCCACGGTCTCGGCGACGACGAGGTTGCGGTACCACTTCGCATCGGCCGGCACGATGTACCAGGGCGCGTGCTTGGCCGAGCAGCGCCGGAAGACCTCGTCGTAAGCCTCGGTGTACTCGTCCCAGTGCTCCCGCTCTTTCCAGTCGTTCACGTTCAGCTTCCACGCGGTCGACGGGTTCTCCTCGCGCTCCAGCAGCCGCTCCTCCTGCTCCTTCTTGCTGATGTGCAGGAAGAACTTGATCACGATGGTCCCGTGCTCGGCGAGCAGCTCCTCGAAGTCGTTGATGTGGCCGTAGCGCTCCCCCCACAGCGACTTGGGCGCGAGGTCGTGCACGCGCACGACGAGCACATCCTCGTAGTGAGAGCGGTTGAAGATGGCGAACTCCCCCGCGCGCGGCGCCTGCCGGTGGATACGCCACAAGAAGTCGTGCTCTCGCTCCTCCGTCGTGGGCACGCCGAACGAGCTCACCGTGACGCCGCGCGGGTTCAGCGCGCCGACGACGTTCTTGATCGCCCCGTCCTTGCCGGCCGCGTCGCGGCCCTGAAGGACGATGAGGATGCTGTGCGTCCTCGCCCCCCACATGAGCTCCTGCATCTCGAGCAGCTCTTCGCCGAGCTTTTTGAGCCGCTCCGCCGCCTCCTGCTTCGTCGCGTCCCGAGGCGGATCGGTCGAGACGTCATCGAGGCGAAACTTCGAATCAGGCTTCGTGAGTCGCGTGATGGGCATGTCCGCGAGCCTACACGATCCCGTAGGGTCACCGTCGCCGGGACCGGAAAATCCTGTTGCAGAAATGAAATGAACTACGTACCGTCGAGGTCGGAAGGGCATCGCCGTGCGCCTGTCCTCGCCCCTCGGGTGCCTCCGATGGTGCGCCTGGCGAAGCTTCTGTCGTGGAGGGGGGCGCGGATGACGCACGCTCTTGGTTTCGACCATTTCTTGGCTCGGATACGGCCTGCCGCGCCGAGCGCGTGATGTTGGTCTCTGCCCCTGTTTCCCGGCCCCCGGCGGCTCAACGGCGCTCCGGCGTTCAGCTCGGCATCGGCGTCAAGCTCGCCGCAGCGACCGTGGTGGTCCTCACCAGCGTCACCGTGCTGGTCGCCAATCAGGTGATCCAGAAGACACGAGATGACCTCGTGTCGGCGAAGGCGAACGCCGCATCGATGATGGCGGACCTTCTCTCGGGTTCCCTGACCGCGCCGCTCGATTTCGGCGATCGCGACACGGCGCAGGGCGACCTCGACCAGCTCCGGTCGAACCGCGCGCTCATCGCCGCTGTCGCGTGGGGCAGCGACGCCGAGCCCGTCGCCAAGATCGGTCAGCCGGATGGCGGCCTGTCGGCGTTCACCGCGCGCGGCGCCGAGAACCTGGTCCTGGAGCGCGAGATACGCGTCGCCCGCCCGGTCGTGCGCGACGACGGGCGGCGCCTCGGGACGCTCGTGCTCGTCTTCTCCCTCGAGCCCGAGAACGCCGCGTTCGCCGCGGCCCGCCGCGACATCCTCGAGTTCGCGGGCATCGTCGGCGCGATGACGGCCTTCCTGCTCCTCGCGTTCGCAAGGTGGCAGATCGTGCGTCCGCTCTCGAGGCTCGTCGACGCCGCGCGGCGCGTCGGGGAGGGGGACCGCGCCGTCCGCGTGAACGTCCGCACGAACGACGAGCTCGGCCGGCTCGCCGACGTCTTCAATGCGATGAGCTCTGCCATCCTCGAGCGCGAGGGCAGGCTCGAGATGGCCACGGAGAGCCTCCGCGAGCTCTTCGACAACATGCGCGAGGCCATCGTCGCCTTCGGGCCCGACGGCCGGCTGGGCAGCGAGGCCTCGAAAGAAGCCAGGCAGATCTTCGGCGACCGCGCCGCGGAGGGCAACCACGTCGCCGAGCTCCTCTACCGCGGCGGGCCGCTCTGCGTCGAGAGCCAGGCGCTCCGGCAATGGGTCGACGCGGCGTTCGACGCGGAGGTCGACGCCTTCCCGGAGGTCGCCGAGCTCGCCCCGCGCGAGGTGTGGTTCGAGCGCGCGCCGGGCGACCGGAGGTTTTTGCGGATCGAGTTCTGCCCCATCGTCTCCGGCCAGAAGATCGCGCGCATCATGCTGCTCGCGACCGACCAGACCGAGCTCAGGCGCCTCACGGAGAGCGTCAAGACCAAGGACGAGGAGCACGCGCGCCAGATCGCCGCCATGCGCCGCCTCATCGCCGGCGGCGGCCAGGTCTTCGTCCGCTTCATCGAGATCTCGCGCGAGCGCGTGGCCCGGTGCAGCGAGATCCTGAGGCCCGGCGGGGAGCTCTGCCCCGCCGACATCGACGAGCTCTTGCAGCAGCTGCACACCATGAAGGGCGAGGCCCGGTCGTTCGACCTGGAGCGCCTCGCGGACGAGATCATGACGCTCGAGGACGAGCTCTCCAGGGTCCAGGCGCGCGCGCGCTCGGAGGACAGGCCCTCGGTCGAGGGGCACTCGGCGTCGTGGCGCTCGCGGCTCACCCGCGTCGCGGACGAGCTCACGCGCGCCCAGGAGACGTTCGTCGACGCCTCGCCCGTGGGCAGCGCGATCCTCGACCAGATCACGGTCCGCCGCACGGACGTCACCCGGCTCGGCGAGCTCGTCGGCCCGCAGGGCGGCGAGGCCGCCGAGATCGTCCGCCGCCTCGCGGCCCGGCCGTTCGGCGAGGTGCTCGCGCCGCTCCTCGAGCGCGTCCCCCGCTGGGCCGAGCGGGAGGGCAAGCGCGCCCGCCTCGAGATCGACGGCCGCGAGGCCTCCATTCCCTCGGATCTCGCCCGCTTGCTCCCGGGCGTGTTCCTCCACCTCGTGCGGAACGCGATCGCCCATGGAATCGAGCCTCCCGACGCGCGCACCCGGATGGGCAAGCCCGAGGTCGGCGTGATCCGCGCCAGCTGCATCGACGAGCGGCCGCTGCCCACCCTCCTCGTCGAGGACGACGGTCAGGGCATCGACTTCGACGCCCTCGCGACGAGCGCCGGCGTCGATCCGAAGGATCTGCGCCGGACGCGCGAGCTCCTGTTCACCCCCGGCGTGAGCACGAAGGGCGACGTGAGCGACCTCGCGGGCCGCGGCATCGGCCTCTCCGCGGTCCGCGCCGATCTCCTCTCGGTCGGCTGGCTCATCGAGGTGGACGCGTCGCGCCGGACCGGCGCGGCGTTCGTGATCCGCCCCCAGGCTGTCCCTCTCAGCAACGGAGAATGACTCGATGTCACACGGCGGACGCATCCTGGTGATCGATGACAGCGAGATCGTGCTGATGCGGATCCGCGTCGAGCTGTCGAGCGCGGGTTACGAGGTGGCCACGACGACGCAGCTCGTGGGCACGGCCCGTCACCTGCGCGGCTGCGATCTCGTCATCGTCGACTTCTTCATGCCGGGCCTCGACGGCGCCGCCGTCCTCCGCTCGCTCAAGGCCGCCGTGCCCGAGGGCGAGAGGCCGCCGCTCTTCTACCTCTACACCACGGACGCCGAGGCCGGATCGCGCTACGCGGAGCTCGGCTTCGACGGTGTCTTCAGCAGGAAAGGCGATCTCCTCGCCCTCACCCCGCAGGTGCAAGCGGCGCTCCGCATCCGCAAGCTCGCCGGCCTGTCGCGCGGCAAGGAACGCAAGACATGACGCCTCGCCGGCGCGCCCTCGTGCTCGGCCTCTTCGTCGCGGCGGCCCTCGTCCCGCTCCATGTCATGGCGGAGCCGGCGACGGCGCCCTTCGCCGTGCAAGCGGAGATCGTCACGCGCATCCTGCCGTACGACAGGGGCTTTTCAGAGCGGGTGAGGGGACAGGTCTCTTTCCTTTTGCTCTCTCGGGCCGGCGACGCGGACTCGGCGAGCGCCGCGCTCCAGATGAGGAGGGCGCTGAACGACATCGGCAAGGTGCGTGACAAACCGATCCGCGTGGAGAGCGCCGAGTACTCGAGCGCGTCCGAGCTCGCCGCGACGTGCCGCGCGCGCGACATCAACGTCGTGTACATCTCCTCGGGGCTCGGCAGGGAGGTCGCCGCGATACGCGGCGCGCTCACGGACACGGGCATCCTGAGCTTCGCGGCCGTGGAGCCCTATGTCTCGCAGGGGGCCGTGCTCGGCGTCGACGTCGCGGACGGCAAGCCGCGCATGAGCATCAACCTCGCGCAGGCCCGGGCCCAGCACATCGACTTCCCCGCTCCCATCCTCAAACTGGCAAGGATTTACTGAGTGAGCTCGACCCGTCTCGCACTGATCTGCGCCGCGTCGCTCGCGTGGTCGACCGCCGCCCCGCGCGCGGCGCGGGCCGAGGACGTCAGCTCGCTCCTCGAGATCCTCGAAGAGAACGTCGTGTCGGGCGCCTCGCGCTCCGCGGAGCGCGAGAGCGACGCGCCCGCCATGTCGTCGGTGATCACGGGCGCGCAGCTCAAGCTCTTCGGCATACGGCGCCTCGCCGACGCGCTCACCTTCCTCGCGAGCGGCGTCTTCGCGCACGACCGCATGTCGGTCCCGGAGGTCGGCGCGCGCGGGGTCGCCCTGACCCGGGACTCGAACAGCCACGTGCTGATCGTGCTCGACGGCATGGTCGTGAACGAGCAGGGCGGCGGCGCCGTCTTCCTGCACGATATCCCGATCGAGATCGTCGACCATATCGAGGTGGTCCTGGGCCCTGGCTCCGTGCTCTACGGCGCGCAGGCCATGCTGGGGGTCATCAACGTCGTCACGAAGAAGGCCGCCGATCACCAGGGCCTCCGCGCCTCCCTGACGCTCGGGGCGTCGCCGCCGCTCGACGAATCGGGCGACATCAGGGCGCCGGACGTCGAGCGCGTCGGGGGCGAGAGCACGGCGACGCTCGGCTTCGGGCGCCGCTTCACGCTGCTCGGGCAGCCCGCGGGCGTGGTGGCGGCGGTCGACATCCACCGCTTCGAGGGGCCCGAGGTGAGCTTCCCGAAGCAGCGGCTCCCGGTCCTGGCGGACGGCGTGTCCGTCATGGATCTCGGCTCGCACGCCGAGCCCGGCTTCTGGGGCGGCACGGTGGAGGAGCAGTGGTTTCGCCGCAAGGCAGGCGCCTTCGTGCGCCTCGACGCCGGCGACCTGAGCGCCGTCGCGCAGGCGACGCGCTCGTCGTGGGCCGCGCCCTTCATGGATCTCCACGAGAACCGCGTCGGGGCCTTTGACGACGCCCGCAACGACAACACGCAGTCGCTCGTCCTGACCAGCGTGCGTTATCGCGCCCGCCTGAGCGAGCGGATCGAGGGCGTGGCGCGCGGGTACTTCGGGTACAGCCGGATCGAGCGCTCGCGCTACGTGGTGGGCCACGATCCGCTCGTGCCGCACGTCCCGCTCGACGTGCTCGATCCAGAGCAGTGCCCGCGCGGCCCGTCCGGCCCCTGCCGGAAGGACGCGCTGTTCCTCTCCCGCTGGGTCGGGCTGGAGCTCCAGGCCCGGTACGACTGGGCAGGCGACGGCGCCTCCACGACCATGGCGGGCGTCGACGGGCGCCTCCGCACCTCGGCCTTCGAGTTCGTCGCGTTCGACGAGCTCACGGGGAAGAGTTATGGCTCCGACCCGGCGCGCACGCGATGGCACGGCGGCGGGCACCGTCTCGAGGACGAGGCCGCGCTCGGGGCCTACGTGCAGCAGACGCTCCGCCTGTTCCGGCCCCTCTCGCTCAACGCCGGGATCCGGGTCGACCTCGACTCGCGTATCCCGCTCGAGTACGTGGCGAACGCGATCTCGCCGCGCGCCGCGCTGATCCTCACGCCGGACGAGCGCGTGTCGCTCAAGCTCATCTATTCGAGCGCGTTCCGCGCGCCCAGCTTCGTCGAGCTCTACACCGTGAGCGGCAGGCTCCTGCCGAACCCGGACGGCCTCAAGCCGGAGAAGGTCTCCTCCCTGGAGGCGGTCTCGTCGTTCCGGAGCGGCGCGTACTCCTTCACGGCCGGCGGCTTCTACTCGGACTGGCGGGACGTCATCGAGCTCCAGCTCCTGAGGGCGAAGGCGCCCAGCGTCTCGAGGTACAACAACGTGCCAGGCATCGAGAACTACGGCGCGAACCTCGGCTTCGAGACGAGCTTCCTCGAGCGGAAGCTGCGCGTCGGCGTGAACTCCACGTTCGCCGCGACGCGACGCCGCATGTCCGCCGAGCAGGTCAACCGGAACGCGCGGTTCGGCACCGGCGACGACGTCCCCATCACGGTCGCGCCGCAGGTGTACGGCAACGCCCGCGTATCGTACGAGGTCGGCTCTGGCGCCGTGTCCCTGGCGGCCGCCTACATGGGCCGGCGGATCGCCGACCAGGCGTACTATGGCGGCGATCCGTCGAACATCGCCCCTCGCCCCGAGGTGCCGCCGCAGCTCGAGCTCCGCGCGGCGGTGACGGGCGCGATACCCGGGGTGAAGGGCGCCGGGTACATGCTCGGCGGGCAGTACGCGTTCTCCGCCCATGAGCCCTACGTCGTCGGGCCCAACCAGGGGCAGCCGCGCTACCTCGTCGAGAGCGGCCCCACCGCGGATTTCGCGCTGAAGAACCGCCTCACGCTCTTCGCCGGGATCGAGCTTCACCTCGACGACGACGCCGCCGCGGGCAGCCCGGCCGCGGCGGCCAGGCCCTCCTCCATCGCGACCGTCGGGCGCGCGAGCCACGGAGCTTCACGGTGAAGAGCACACGTTTTCCCGCGCTCCTCCTCCGCTTGTCGGCCACGACAGGCCTCCTTTCGGGGGGCTGCGTCGAGGTCGGCCACCCCATCGAGGTGGGCTGCTTCGTCGAGGACGACAACCCGAACTGCTTCGACACGGGCGTCTCCGCGAGCTCTTCTCAGGCGAGCGGGACCACCGGGGCCGGCGGGGCCGGCGGAGGCGGCGCGAGCGCCGATGGCGGAGGCGGCGCAGGCGCGAGCGCCGATGGCGGGGGCGGCGCAGGCGGTGACGGCGCAGGCGGTGACGGCGGCTCGGCGGGCGCAGGCGGCGCGGGCGGCGTAGGGCTGTGATCGCGGGCGCTCTCTCGCTCCATGACGCTCGATTGCGTCAGCCTGTCCGCCAGATGAGGGGCCGAATGGTCCACCGTGGAGTCATCTCCGACGGTACCCTACGGGTGACTGGCATGCTCTCCTGCTGCAACTGCCACGGTCGGCATCGTCATGAACGAGGACGGAAAAGGCATTGACAGCCGATCTTGTTTCACTTAGTTGTAATAATGAAGCTGAGTTGGAGCGTTGATCAGGCTGGAACCAGAGAAGTGAACCGCC
Organism: Sorangium sp. KYC3313; assembly: GCF_052075895.1. Taxonomy (NCBI): domain Bacteria; kingdom Pseudomonadati; phylum Myxococcota; order Polyangiales; family Polyangiaceae; genus Sorangium; species Sorangium sp. KYC3313. Next base: position 10,883,977 of record NZ_CP197255.1, on the reverse strand, counting down.
AAGGCGCCAAGGCGCCAAGACACGCCAAGATTTTATGCTTTTCTTGGCGTCTCTTGGCGCCTTGGCGGTTCAACTTCTCGCCGTTTTGCATGCGGTTTCAACCCGTTTGTCGCTCAGTACCGTTGTAGCGCCATCATGGAGGGGGATCGTGCGCTATCGAGATCTGTCTGACGGCATTCAGGACGACCGGACGCCTCTGACGAAGTGCGACCTCTTGCCCTGACCGGGCAGAAAACGCTCGATGGAAGTTCCTGTGATGCCCGCGATGAATGAGACCGAGGCCAGCCGGACGCAGAGCGCGACGACCTCGCGGGCCCAGCGGATGCTCGACGCTTTGCCGGCGATCGTGTGTGTCCTGGACCTCGCGGGACCGCGGCTCACCGGGCACAACGCCGCGCTCGTCCGGGCGCTCGGCTGCACGGAAGAAGAGCTCCTCTCGCGGGGCGTCGAGGCGCTCTCGGCGCGCATTCACCCCGACGATCTCGCGGGCCTCGCCGCGCGCGCGGCCGAGCTCGCCGCGGCGCGCGAGGGCGGGGTCGTCGAAGGCGAGCTGCGGGCGCGGACCATCGAGGGAGGGCGAGAGGAGCGGCTCTTCGCCGTGCGCGCGGAGGTCTTCACGCGAGGGGACGACGGCGCCGTGCGCGAGGTCGTCGTCTTCGCCGAGGACGTGACGGCGCGAAAGCGCCGCGAGCAGGGCGGCCGCAGGAGAGACGCGCTTCTCGCGGCGCTCTGCGACCGCGCCCCTGTCTTCATGTACGCGAAGGACCGTGACGGCGCCTTCCTCCTGGCGAGCCGCTCGACGGAGGAGCTCGTCGGGGCGAGCCCAGGCAGCATGCTCGGAAAGACCGATGGCGACTTCTGTCCGGCGGAAGTTGCGTCCATTTACAAAGACGTCGATGACCTGGTGCGGAGGAGCGGCGCCCCGTTCGAGGCCGAGGAGATCGTCCCGCAGGCCCAGGGCGATCGGACCCTGTACACGATCAAGTTCCCCCTCCGCGGCGACGGCGTCCCGGAGGGCGCGGTCGCCGGCATCTCGGTGGACATCACGCGGGTCAAGGCGGCGGAGCGCGAGCGGGAGGCCGCGCGGGACGAGCTGCTCGCGGCGCAGCAGGACACGATACGGGAGCTCGTGACGCCGCTGTTGCCGATCGCCGAGGGGGTGCTGGTGATGCCGCTCATCGGGTTCTTCGACGGCGCGCGGGCGAGCCGGATCATCGAGACGCTGCTGGAGGGGGTGGAGAGGCACGCGGCCCGCATCGCGATCATCGACATCACCGGGGTCAAGGCGGTGGACGTCCAGGTGGCCGAGATGCTCGTGCACGCCGCGCGCGCGGTCGGGCTGCTCGGCGCGCAGGTGGTGCTCACCGGCATCCAGCCGGCGATCGCGCGGACGCTCATCGAGCTCGACGCCGACCTGCGGGGCCTGGTCACGGCGGGGACGCTGCGGAGCGGCATCGCGTATGCGGTTCCTGTCGGGCAAGCCCGCGGCGGACAGGAGCCGCGCCACGTGCGCCGTGAATGAGGGCGAGGCGCGCCGAGCGCGCGCCATCGCAGGGGGCCCGGATGTCGGCGCGCGCACAGCCGCGCTGGACCGTCAGGGCCGGTGAAATGGGTCGAGCTAGTTCGAGAAGAGGAGGGGATTCATGGTCGATCGCGCCATCATCGGGGGCATCCTTCTGGCGACCAGCGCGCTTGCCTGCCGCTCGAGCGAGAGCACTGCGGAAGCGCCGCTGACCATCGCTTACATCACCCACAGCAAGTGCAATCGGTTCCACGATCTGGGTCGCGCGGGCGCCGCGCAGGCGCAGAGCGAGCTGTCGACGACGAGCGCGCGGCCGGTCAACGTGATGATCCTGGACCCTGAATGTCCGGAGCTCACGGACGACGGCAAGCCGCTGGACCCCGACGACGCCTGTTACCTCGCCCGGCCGCAGATGGACGTGCTGCAAGAGGTCATCGACATGAAGGTGGATGCGATCTCCGTCGATGCCTTCAGCGGGGAATGCGAGGACGCCCTCATCAACAAGGCGGTGGACGCCGGCATCAAGGTCGTCACGTACGGCGGCGACGCTCCGGCCAGCAAGCGCCACACCTACTACGGCATGGACAACAAGGCCGCCGCCGCGTTCCTCATGGATGCGCTCGCGACCATCAACGGGAAGACCGGCAAGATCGCCTATCAGACGATGATGGATGAGGACGGTGACGGAGGCTACACCCCCACCCCCGCGGGGACGTTCATCGACCGGCTCGCCGGCTTCTCCGAGGCGCTGAAGAAGTACCCGGACATGACGAACGCCGTGAGCCTCCCTTGCGTGTGCTGCGACTACGCGAACCCTTTCTGCGCGAAGACCGCGGAGGACGCCCTGGTGGAGGACCCCGAGATCACGGGCTTCTTCTTCTCCTACAGCAAGCTCCTCGGCGAGCCCGACCTCGCGCGGAACGCGCCGATGCTCACCGCGAGAGCGAAGGAGAAGAGCATTCACTCGGTGGCCTTCGATACGCTGCCGGAGTACATGGATCGCATGCGCGCGGGGTACGTGGACGTGCTCCTCGGCCAGAAGCTGTTCGGCTGGGGCTACGATACCGTCATGCTGGCGTACGATCTGGTCACCACCGACAGGCAAGTGAGCGCCTTCACCGACGCTGGCTGGTACGTCGTCTGTCCGAACAACCTGGAGGAGTTCGAGCGCAACACCCAGGCGATGGACTACCGAACGCCCCTGTCGAAGTGCAGCTTGCTCCCCTGAGCCCGCCGTTGCTCAGCACGGTGGGCTGCATTGCGTGACGCGCGCCGCGATCGTCGCTTGCGCGGGTAAGCCAGATTGCGGCGCCGCGCCAGGCGGCCGCGACGGGTGACGACGGCGCGTCTTCGATTTCGCCGCGCGCGCGCCGTGGCTATCATGGGTCGAGCTCTGGCCGGAGCGTCCGTCGCCCAGGCCTGGAAGGAGCCACCATGAGGAGAGGCCTGCCGCGATGAAGGAGACCAGGGCCAAGGAGCAGCAGGACGCGCTCAGCGCGCGAGCCCGGAGGATGCTCGACGCTTTGCCGACGATCCTGTGTGTCGTGGGCCTCGACGAGCGGCGGCTCATCGCGCACAACACCGCCCTCGCCCGCTCGCTCGGCTGTACGGACGACGAGCTCTCGACACGCGGCGTCGAGGCGCTCCTGGATCGGATATGCCCGGACGACATGGCCGGCCTCGCCGCGAGCGCGGAGCGGCTGAAGCGGGCGCGGGACGGCGAGGTGATCGAGGGCGAGCTCCGGGCGCGAGGCCGCGAGGGAGACGACCGCATCTTCGCGGTGCGCGCGGAGGTCTTCGCGCGGAGCGAGGATGGATCGGCGCGAGAGATTTTTCTGTCGGCCGAGGACGTGACAGCGCGAAAGCGCCGTGAGCAGCGCCTCCTCAGGAGCGAGGCGCTGCTCGCGACGTTCTGTGATCACGCGCCGGTCCTCATGGTTGCAAAGGATCGGGAAGGCGCCTTTCTCCTGGTGAGCCGCTCGGTGGAGGAGCTCGTCGGGGCGGCCCCGGGCAGCATGCTTGGAAAGACCGACAGCGACTTCTTTCCACCGGAAGTTGCGGCTATTTACAAAGACGTCGATGACCTGGTGCGCAGGAGCGGCGCCCCGCTCGAGGCCGAGGAGCCCGTCCCTGACGCCCGAGGCGAGAAGACGTTCTACTCGATCAAGTTCCCTGTCCGGGGTGAGGGCATCCCGGAGGGCGCGGTCGCCGGCATCTCGGTGGACATCACGCGGGTCAAGGCGGCGGAGCGCGAGCGGGAGGCCGCGCGGGACGAGCTGCTCGCGGCGCAGCAGGACACGATACGGGAGCTCGTGACGCCGCTGTTGCCGATCGCCGAGGGGGTGCTGGTGATGCCGCTCATCGGGTTCTTCGACGGCGCGCGGGCGAGCCGGATCATCGAGACGCTGCTGGAGGGGGTGGAGAGGCACGCGGCCCGCATCGCGATCATCGACATCACCGGGGTCAAGGCGGTGGACGTCCAGGTGGCCGAGATGCTCGTGCACGCCGCGCGCGCGGTCGGGCTGCTCGGCGCGCAGGTGGTGCTCACCGGCATCCAGCCGGCGATCGCGCGGACGCTCATCGAGCTCGACGCCGACCTGCGGGGCCTGGTCACGGCGGGGACGCTGCGGAGCGGCATCGCGTATGCGCTGAATCGAACGTGACAGCACAGCGCCCCGCGCCTCCAGGCGCTTCGCCCCGCAGCGCGGGCGCCTGCGGCGGGCTGGATCCGCGCTGCGCGCTCTGAGCCTCGGCTCGGGCACCTTTACGTGCTGTGACGATGGCGAGCCAGGTGAGAATCGTGGACGGGTCGCGAAAGGACGTGCGGTCCCGAGGAGCTCCCGCCGAACAACGGGTCGCTCAAGCTGGCCGCGCCGGTTGGCGCGTCATTGCAGCGTGCAGATGAGCCGCTGGCCGCGCACGGAGTAGGCGCCGTCGCGCTGCTCGATCCAGGCGACGAGCAGCTTGACGCCGAGCTGCGCGACGGTCGAGCCGAGGATCTGCGCGCTGCTGCCGTCCGGAAGGGAGAAGATAAGCTGGTTGGGGAGCACGTTCTCACCTGTTCGCGTGAACCAGCCCAGGTTCACGCTCTTTCCAGGCGGCGGCACCAACGTCAAATACACGTTCTCGCCGTCGCTCGCGACGGGGCCTGGGGGGTTGTACTGGTTTACATTCTGGAGCTTGAAGACAGGGGTAAAGCCGGGCGGGGGAACCTGTCCGAGCGACAGAAAGTCCTTCACGACGCCTACCTCCGCCGAGAGGGCGAGCCTCGGCGGAGGGACGAGGTGCACGATCAAGAGCGTGACGCCATCGCCCTCGGGCAGCGGGAACGCCCCAAAGAAGGACTCCACCTCGTCAGGAGATGGGCTGAACTGGATCTGGCGCGCCACGCCGAGATCGGCGCGCGAGGCGCCCGTTCTGAAGAACGCCTCTCCGGTCGCGTTGTCGTCCAACAAGAGGAGGTGCTGGCCGTTCGTGACGGTGTAGTAGCGAACGTTGAGCGAGGCATCGGTACGTGCGCCCTGCGCCACCAGGGTCGGCGCAGGCTCGGACGATCCACCGACGACGAGCGCTCGCGTCGAGCCGCCCGGCGCCGCGCAGGTCGCGGCGTAAAGGGTGTTATCGCCCGCCGGGACGAACGCCATCGACGTTGCCACGTTGGGGCTCGAGCACTCCAGTGCGAGCGCGGGAAACCGCTGGAACGTCCCCTCGGACGAGACGCCGTCGGCGGTCGTGGGGAAGGCGAGCTGCCCGATCTCATACCCCACCCTGCCCTGAAGGATCACTCGCCCTCCGGATTCGCGGCCGGTGACGAAAGCCGCGCCGTCGGTGAACGGGAACTCCGTCTTCGACCCGGCTGGCTCCCCGAGCTCGTGCACCGTCCCGATCACGAGCCGGCTGGCAGTCTTGTCGATGATCGAGACAAATACGCGACCGGGGCCGCTTGCCAGCACGAGCGAGGAGGTGTCGACCTCGTGGCCGCCGAGGTCTTCGGACGTGAGGATGTCGAAGGGCTCGAGGTCGAGCGCGCACTTCGCCTCGGCCGGCTTGCAGACGCCGTCCTGACAGACGCCGCTCGGGCACCCGGGAGAAACGCTGCACGCGTCGCCGCCGTCGCCTCCTTGGTTCAGCTCCGCGTCGGTGCGCACGCCCGCGATGATCTGGCAGCCGGCGACGAGCAATGCGCCCCCGACGACGACGAGCCCGCATGGTCGCATCTGGCGCATCTCAAAAGCTACCTCGCAACGACAGCCCCGCTGTTCCGAGCTCGGCCGGAGGCCCCAGGCGCACCTCCAGCGCCGTCGACGGCACGGCCTCGCTCGACGGCGCGGTCAGGAACACGACCAGGCCTGTGATGAGCGCCGCGCCTCCCGCCGCGAACGCCACGTTGGAGATGTTGGCGGTCGTGTTGGCGTCCTGATGGATCTTGACCCCCTCGGCGCCACAACGGGGAGGATCGTCGTTGGTACACCCGTGCCGGTTGCGCGCTTCGCTCATCTTCGAGAGCGTCTCGACACCGAACACCGCGCCTACCGCGATCCCGGCCAAGCTCACCCCGCCCAGCACGAGCCCGACGGTCCGCTGCGCGCTCCACGAGCTCGCCGTGGGCGCGGCGCTCGTGGCCGCTGGCACGCGCGCTTCCCGCCGTGGCGCGGGCGCGTCTTCGAGCAGAGGGACGTGTACCGTTCTCTGCCCTGGCTTCGGCTCGACGACCACCTCCGTGCTCCATGCCTTTTTGCCAGGCGCCACCACCTCAATCGTATGCTCGCCCGGATCGACCGGGATCGCCGAGCCGAACATCGCCGCATCGAGCGGCTTCGCGTTGCGCCGCACCTCGAGCCCCTCGACCCGGGCCTCCGGCGCCACCTCGATGACGAGCCTCGAGAGCTGCGGCTCGAGGAGGCTCGCCCGCCGCCCGGCTTCCTTCGAGCGCCGCCGATCGCCCGCTCTGCGCGCCATTGCCTCGGCGTCGTTGAAGGTCGCCCAAGCGCTCGCCGTCTCGCCATTGAGCTCGTAGCAATCCGCCAGGGCGAGCAGCGTCCCGGCCGTTGGATCCAGCTTCTGGCTTGCGACAAGCTTCGAGCACCCCAGGGCGTAGCTGCCCTGCTTGACGAGCGCGCGTCCCTCGCGGAAGAGCACATCGGCGGCCGCCCGGTCCTCGGCGGTCGGGTCCGCGAGGGCGCGCGGCGCGAGCGATAACGATAGGATCAGCGCGCTCGCGGCGATGACACTGCGCTTGACACGCACTGGTCCTGGGCCACGCACCGATTCCATTATATCGACGCCGGTCGCCGTTGTCCCAAAGTTAGCGCCGCTCGTCGTACGAGAACGTCGGCTCACGCCTCGGGGTGGGAGGGGCCTTGGCCGGGGGCTTCGCCCGCAGGGGGGGCGTTGTCGTCTTCAGCTTCAGCGTGGCCGACGGCGATGGCGACGGCGACGGCGAGGTGGGCTCCGGCTGCGCTTTCGCGCTCGCGTCGTGGGAGGCGGGCGCGGAGGGGGGAGCCTGGGGTTCAACGGGCGCGGATGGGGCCGCGTTCGGCGCGCCGACGGAGGCCGCCGGCGGCTCTGTCGGCGCCGGGGATCGCGCCCCCTCCTGCCCTCCCCAGGCGACCACCGCCAGCGCAGCGCCCGCGACGAACGCACCGCCGAGGAGAAGGGGAGCCCAATAGCGCGGCTTCGACAGCAGCACCCCGAAGGGCGGTAGGGCGCCGCCGGGCCAGGACGTGGTGAGCGCTGTCTTCGCCACGGAATCCGACGGGCGCGGTTCGAGCGACCGCTCCGCCCCGGCGCTGGGCGACGGCGGGGAGGCCTCCGCGCGGCGCGACCCCGGCGCGTCCGTGGCTCCCGACAGAGACGACCGCCGCATGTTGAGCACCCGAGAGACCCGCTCCGGATAACCCCGCGCTCGCATGGGCGCGTGAGGCGCAAGGGCGCCGGCGAACGCTGCCACGTCGCTCCAGCGCTGCTCGCGATCGTGCATCAAACACCGCAGGATCACCGCGTCGAGCTCCGGGGGCACGCCGCTCCGGCGCTGGTGGAGCGGCGTAGGCTTCGCCGCGAGCATGCGCCCGTAGAACTCCGCCAAGGTCTCCGCGTGAAACGGCGTCTGCCCGGCGATGAGCTCATACAAGAGGACGCCGAGCGCCCAGAGGTCGCTGCGCGCGTCGACATCCTTCGGCGAGCTCATCTGCTCCGGCGACATGTAGTAGGGGGTGCCGAGCTGCTGGTCGTCTTCGGTGAGGGCGAGCTCCGCGCCGCTGATCTTCGAGATCCCGAAGTCGAGGACCTTGATGCACGACGCGCCGCTGACGTCCTGGGTGACGAACAGGTTCGCCGGCTTCAGATCGCGGTGAACGATCCCGACGGCGTGCGCCTCGCCGACGGCTTCACACGTTTGGAGAACGTACTCCACGGCGTCGTCGAGAGAGAGCGACCCGCTCTCCCTGAGCAACGCGGCGAGATCACGCCCTTCGAGGAATTCCATGACGATGTATGGCGCGCCGCTTTCGAGGGTGCCGACGTCGAACACGCGGGCGACGTGCTGGCTGCGCAGCCGCACCGCCGCGCGCGCCTCGCGCAAGAAGCGCGCGCGCACGTCGGCGGTGACGTGGTGGGCCGAGCGCATGAACTTCACGGCGACGCGCTGGTCGAGCTCGACGTGGAGCGCCGCGACGACGATCCCCACGGCCCCCGTGCCGAGCAGACGCTCCACGCGGTACTTGCCCGCCAAGACGTCGCCGGGCCGGACCGGGGCGTTGATCATGGCTTCCCATGTGGTCTCAGCGGCTCCGGGAGGTCAAGCGTCGCTTGATGGGCTCGCGCGCGTTGCGCGCGTTTCGCCGCCCGACGATCAGGTGCGGCGCTGGTCTTCGAGGGCAGGGTTCCCACAGCAGTTTGGTAGTCCCCTTTGCGTCGTAGTAAACCCACCCGCTGAGCAGGTCGCGCCCGCGCTGCCTGTCATCAGGGCCTCGCGGTGGTTCAGCGTTGCGACGGAAGGCTCGAGCCTCGCTGCGGACCGGAGCTTGCCACCCCGGAGCGCGAAACGGCCTCATGTGCGTAGCGACCCGGAGGCTGGCCCACGTGGCGGCTGAACGCGGTGCTGAACGTGCTCGCCGAGCCGTAGCCGACGCGCTCGGCGACCTCGGCGATCCCGAGATCGTGGCGGCGGAGCAGATCCCTCGCGACGGCCATGCGCCAGGCGAGCAGGTATTCCATCGGCGGCAGGCCCACGGTGCGGCTGAAGCGCTCGAAGAACGCCGAGCGTGAGAGGGCCGCCGTCTTGGCGAGCTGGGCGACCGTCCACGCGCGCGCGAGCTGGGCGTGCATCTGCCGTATCGCCGGCGCGAGCCGCGGATCGGCCAGCCCGCGCAGGAGCCCCGGAGGCGCGTCCTCGGCCGGAGCCGACCGCAGCGCTTCGATGAGCAGCACCTCCACGAGCCGCGTGAGCACGAGGTCGCGCCCCGATCGCTGCTCGTTGGATTCGTCGCCCACGAGCCGCACAAGCACCGAGAGGCGCTCGACGCCGCGCACGTGCAGCACCGCTGGCAGCAGCGACACGAACAGCGCCGCGTCGGGCGAGTCGAAGAGGAAGTAGCCGCCGAGCAGCCGCACGTCCGGGCGTCCACCGCGCGTGCCGTGGCGGACCTCGCCCGTCGGCGCGGGCGTCACCTTCGGGTCGATGCGCTCTGGCCTCACCGGCTCGAAGCCCGACAGGGTGAACCCCGGCGTCGCCGGCAGGAGCACGAAGTCGCCCGCCTCGAGCGTCAGGGCGCGCTCGCCGTCGACGGCGAGACGACAGCTGCCCTCCAGCACGGCGCAGAAGCTCGGCTGGCCGAAGTCCGCGTAGCGGACCCCCCAGCGACCGGCGCCGCTGATGCGCTTCGAGAACACCGCGCGCGGCTGGAGCAGCGCGATGACCTCCGAGAGAGGGTCGTTCATGTCCGGACTCTAGCAAACGAAACGTGGACTACCAATGATAGATAGTCCAGCGCGCCGTCGCTATCTTCCCTTCATGAACACTGTGCTCATCACGGGTTGCTCCTCGGGATATGGACTCGAAACCGCGCGCCGCTTCCACGCGCAGGGCTGGAACGTCGTCGCCACCATGAGAACGCCGCGCGAGGACGTGCTGCCTCGGTCGGACCGGCTGCGCGTGATCGCGCTCGACGTGACGAAGCCCGAGAGCATCGCGGCTGCGCTGGAGGCGAGCGGGCCCATCGACGTTCTCGTCAACAACGCCGGCATCGGGCTCATGGGCGCCTTCGAGGCCACGCCGATGACCACGGTGCGCGAGGTGTTCGAGACCAACACGTTCGGCGTGATGGCGATGACGCAGGCCGTGCTGCCCCAGCTCCGCGCGCGGCGATCAGGCGTGGTGGTGAACGTGACGTCGAGCGCGACGCTCGCGCCGATGCCGCTGGTCGCCGTGTACACCGCGAGCAAGATGGCCATCGAGGGGTTCACCGCGTCGCTCGCGTTCGAGCTCGAGGCCTTCGGCGTGCGCGTGAAGCTCGTCGAGCCGGGCTACGGCCCGACGACGCGCTTCACGAGCAACGGGGGACCCCGCATGGAAGGCCTGATCCCCGACGCCTACGCGCCTCTCGCACAGCGCATCTTCGCCTCCTTCGGGCAGCCGGCGCTGGTGACGAGCGAGTCCGACGTGGCCGAAGGGGTGTGGCGCGCGGCGAACGACGCGTCAGGGCAGCTCCGTTTCCCTGCCGGCCCCGACGCGGTGGCGCTGGCTGGGGCCAGATGAGCGACCACGCGGTGTCGGGGTCGCGATCGACGGGAACGATGGTGATTCATTCCGCCAGGAACTCGCCGCAGCGGCCGTTCCCGCGGCAGACGCCGCTCGCGCAGCTCTCGTGTCGATGACACCGCCGGCCGGGCGCCAGCTTGCAAGCGCCCGCGCCATTGCAGACCTTGTCGTCCAGCACGCAGTCCGGATCGTCCTCGACTCCGGGGCCGAGGGGCGAGCACGTGCCGACCGACCGCTCGACGTTGCAGGCCATGCAGGCCTCGTCGCAAGCGGTGTCGCAGCAGACGCCGTCGACGCATTTCCCGCTCGCGCAGTCCCTCGGCCCGCCGCACGCCCGGCCGTTCGCGCCCCTGCACGCGCCCGCTGCGTCGCAGACGCGGCCCTGGCCGCACGGCGCGCCTGCAGCCACGACGTGCGTGGCGACCCCGCGTTGACACCCGTCGCTCGTGCATGGGTCGCCGTCGTCCTCGGCGTCGGCGCCGTCCGGCGCAGGATACGGCTGCCCCGCAGCGCAGGTGAGGATCTGGCAGTCGCCCGCGATCTGCCCGGACGGCAGGGCCGGGACGCCGTCGAGCGGGACGTTGACGCACGCGCCTGCCGTGCACGCGTCCGCGGTGCATGGATTGTCATCGTCGCAGTCGGCCGCCTGCGTCTCGGCCGCGCACGCAGGGGCCTCTCCGTCCCAGCCAGCGCCCGGGTCACCCGCCCCGACCCCGTGATCTCCGTCGCTGCCGGCGCCCGAGCCGCCGGAGCCCTGGAAGCTGCGGGCCTTGGGCGAACAGCCCGCCAGCGCGACGACGAGGCACAGCGGCACCGATGTCGCCTGCACGCGGCCCGTGCGGCGGAGCGGAAGTGCTGAGATGTGAAATGTCCACATGCGCCGAACTCTACTGTCGGTCCAGCTCACCCGCTAATCAGACTTCTTCTTTCGAGCGGCGATGGACGAACGGCGCGCTCGGTTTGCTGGCGGCGGAGCTCGCGCTCCGTTCGAGGCGCGCCGCCGCCGTCCGGCTCACCACCCCACCGCATCTGCCCGCCGTACACCCGTGTCGCGCGCGCCGCGCGCGCAACACCGCTTCTCCTGATCTTCTCTCTGACGTGCAGGAACGGAGAACTTGAGTACGACCCTCAGACGAGGCGCGGCGCCTCGCCGAGCACGCCGCCGCGCCTCGCCGCGAGCGCCTCGAGGAACGCGATCCACGCCCCGGGGCCATCGAGCGTCAGGTCGGGCTCGACCGCGGTGTCCGGCCGCTCGGACGAGGCGATGTAGACGCCCACGCCGCCGATCGCCCGGGCATGGGCGATCGCCGGCTCGTCGGTCGTGTCGTCGCCCGCGTAGACCACCAGCGTCCCCGGCGGCAGCCGCGCCAGCAGGAACGCGAGGGCGCGGCCCTTGTCGTGCGCGGCGTCCCGGGCCTCGTGGATGCTGCGCCCCCGCATGACCACGAACCCGCGCCGCGCCGCCGCGTCCGCCCACGCCCCGAGCGCGTCGAACGCCGCCGGCCGAGCCTCCGCCGGGACGCGCCGCCAGTTGAGCGCGATCGACCAGCGCTTGCGCTCGACCCACAGCGCCGGGACCCGCCGCACCGCCTCGTCCGCCTCGCGCTCCAGCGCGTCCAGCGCCTCGGTCGGCGCCTCCGCCTGGTACACGAACTCCCCGCCCGGCGTCGCGATCTCCGCCCCGTGCTCGCCCACGCGCCACGCCGCGCCGACCGCCGCCGTGCGCGCCGAGACGTCGTGGATCGTCCTTCCCGTGACGATCGCCACGGTCGTGCCCGGCGCCCGCGAGAGCGCCCCCAGCGCCCCGAGGGCGAGCGGCGCCGCCACCGCCACGCCCGCCGTGATCTCGGAGATGGTCCCGTCGAAGTCCGTCGCGAGCAGCAATGACGGCGCTGCCGCCGCGCGCTCGACCAATTCAAGAACGTCCATGCTGCACCAGATCTACCACTGGGCAGGCCAAGAGCACGATGGCAAAGCCGGCGCGACCGGGAGCGACCCGGTGGCCGGCGTTGCTGCTCCACGACGGACAGGCCGCGGCGCGCGTCAGAACCGGATGATCACCTCGTGGACGCGGCGCCCCTCGGTCTTGCCCTCGGTGGCCTCCGCGGGCGACGTCTCCGCGGCGGGCGCCGGCTCGTCCGTCTTGCACTCGTACTTCACGCGCCACTCGGTCTTCTGCACCGTGTGCGTGCTCTCCTGCTTCCGCTTCTTCGGCCCGAAGAAATCCTTCTCGCGGCGCTCGTTGGACTCCGACACGGACTCTTCCCCGACCACGGTCTCGCCCTCTTCGACGATCTCGTAGCTCTCGGGTCCGCCGCAGGTCGTGGCCATCGTCTGGCTCGCCTTCTGCATGGCCACCTCGCGATCGCCAAGGATCGCGAGCTCGCCGCCGACCTTCGTCCGCCTCACGACGCGGACCTCGCCATACGGCTGCCACGAGCACGCGGCCGTGGAACAGAGCGCACACGCGGCGATCAATGCATGAATCGCAGAGAATTTCATGCCTTGCACCAGTACCACCCTCGAAATGACGAGGGCAACAACAAAGCGCGGGCGGTTCCGCGCGAAACCTGCTATCGGCGGCGCGCGCGCGCGCGCCTGGTCGGTTGGCCGGTTGGCCGGTTGGCCGGTTGGCCGGTTGGCCGGCTGGCCGGTTGAGCGCGTCGCGTCGTCGTGGCGGTCCAGCGTTGCGTGGTCGCTCGGGCGCGCGCCTGCTCGCGCCGGGGCACCGGATCACCACCCGCTGCTGCCACGGCAGCAGCCCGGAAGCGCTCGGCCCCGCGTTCCGGCCCGGTCCGGCGCGGCATGGGGGTTGCTGACCGCGGGCGTTCGCCGGCGCGGGGCTCGCCGCGGCGCGCAGGACGTCCAGCGCGGCGGCGGCGGCGAGCCCCGCGCCCGCCGAGCCCGCGGCCGCCGAGTAACGGCCGAGGAGAGACAACCACCATGCGAGAGCTCGATAAGCCATCTCACGAACGAGCTCAACCCGTTCGCGGCGACACAGGGGCAGTGACGGCGCCGGCCGCGGCGCGCCTCGCTCGCCACCGCTCGCGGTAGAGGAGGAACTGGCCGTGGTTCACGGCCCGCGCGCGGCGGCGCCGGCCTCTCCTACGATCGCCGCCGGAGGATGTGCTGGAGCAGCTGGCGCGAGACGTTCAGGAGCTTCGCCGCCTTCCGGCGGTTTCCTCCGGCGCGCGCGAGCGCCTCGTCGACCATGACGGTGCGCACCTGCTCCTCGACGTCCTGGATCGACGCCCGCCCCACCGCCGCGCGCACCTGAGGCCGGAGATCGGGCGGCCGGGCCAGCGCGTCGTCGATCGTGCGCTCCAGCTCCTCGAGGCGCAGCGGCTTCGCCAGGAACGAGCGCACGCCCATCTGGGCGAGCCGGAACGAGACCGCCGGGCTCGCCGAGCCGCTGATGGCCACGATCGTCGGCGCGACAGCGCAGGTCATGGCCCGCTCCACGACGTCGACGGCGTTCCCGTCCGGGAGCATCACGTCGGCGATGATGCCTTGAAACGCCCCGTCTGCGAGCGCGCGATGCGCCTCGGCCACCGACGCGCACGCGACGACCTCGGCGCCGCGCGCCTCGAGCGCCTCGCGCAGCGCGCGCCTGAGCCTCGCGTCATCCTCCACGACCAGCCAGCGTAACATCATATGGTAGCATGCTCCCGGTTCATGGGGGCGCATAGTCTCAAGAGGGCCGAGCTGGCCAGCGTCCCGGCGCTGTCGGCCGTGTCGGCCGTGTCGGCCGTGTCGGCCGTGTCGACTGGCGCGCAGCTCGACGCCCTCATCACGCGCGAGGCGCTGCGGGGTGAGCGCACCGCCTCGATCGCGCGGAGCGTCTTCTGCGCGGCCCTCCTCGCGCGGTTCCTCGCCGTCGGGGGGTTGGCGCCGTCAGGCTCTCACGCGCGCGCGATCATCGAGGTTCCGCTGCTCCTCGGCGCGGTTGTCGCCTCGCTGTACGTCTGGTGGCGGAGCCGGACGGCCGATGCCCCTTCTCACCTGATCCTCGTCTCGGTCGGCCTCGACGCGCTCCTGTGCTTTCTGGCGCTGCTGCCGAACGTGCTCTGGCCCTGGGACGGCTACCCTGGAATTTTGCACCTGCTTGATATGGCCGCGCTCCTGATCACGGTGTCCGTGAGCGCGTTCCGGCTCGTCCGCCGGGCGGTGCTCCTCGCGACGGCGGCGAACGCGCTCTCCGCGCTCGTGCTCATCGTGCTCGACCGCGCGCTGAACGGCGGCCACCACGACGACTTCTGGGCGCCGGCGTCGCTGCTCTTCCTCCTGCTCCTGACGGCCGCCAGCGCGGCGCTCCTCGCCACGACGCGCACGGTCCGCGTCGTCGAGCTCGGGGCGCGCTCCGCGCTGCGCGCCGAGCGCGCGCAGCGGAACCTGAGCGTCATGCTGCACGAGCACCACGACGTGAAGACCTCGCTCTCGGCCGCCCTCATCGACACCGATCTCCTCCGGCGCGAGCTCCTTCGGGTCGAGTCCGCGAGCGCCGAGCGCATGTTGCGAAAGCTGGAGCAGCTCCGCGAGAGCATCGAGGATGTCGCCTCGACCATGGGGCACATCCGCGATCGGACGGTGCGCGAGCTCGACGCGCTGCGCGCGACGGCCCCCGCCGAGATCGGCGAGGCGACCCGCGGCGCGCTCCGGGTCGTCCGGCGGCGCTACCAGGCGGTGAACGTCGACGTCACGGATCGCGCGGAGCGCACCGCGGTCCTGTTCGCGGGTGGGCACGACGTGCTGGAGCGAGTGCTCCTCAACCTCCTCGTCAACGCGTGCGAGGGGACGGGCGAGCGCGGGGCGTCCAGCGTGACGCTGGACGCGCGCCCGCTGGGCGGCGGGCGGGTGGCCATCGAGGTGAAGGACGACGGCCCCGGGTTCCACGACACGCCGAGCCCGAAGCCGGGTGGGTCCGGACTGGGGCTCGGCTTCGTGGCCGGCATGGTGGAATCGAGCGGTGGGCTCGTCCTGCGCGCCAACCTCCCGGAAGGCGGCGCCAAGGTCACCATCGAGCTGCTCGAAGCGCCTGTGTGACGACGGAGCGCGCGGCGCGCAGACAAGCATGGGCTCCGTCTCTCGCAAACCTCGGAAGGATGACTCGGCATGAAGAAAACCAGCCCAATGACAGGCCCTGCGTCGGCTCCAACCTGGATTGCGATCGCCGCGGCCGCGGTGACGTTCGCGGCCTCCGGCCCCGCGAGCGCGCAGGCGCGGCGTTCGCCGATCTTCGATCCTGCGCTGAACGCTCCCGGCCGGCCGCTGCGCGGGTTCGCCGATCTCCACACCCACCCGATGGCGCACCTCGGCTTCGGCGGGCGCGCGCTCCACGGCGCTCCCGACGTCGACGTGCTCATGGCGCCGGGGACCATCTACGACCCCAGCGGTCAAGGCGTGTCAGGCGCCACGTGCAATGCGTCGGCGCGGCGCGCCGCCAGCATCGCGGAGGCGCTGGGGACCAGCTACAGCACCCACCGGGGTCACGATTTTCTAACGAACAAGTGCGGGAATCACGTCCGCCAGCTCGTGCTCGGGGAGATGGCGAAATCCCACGGCATCCGCTCGTTCGAGGTCGAGCGCCCCGTGGGCTATCCGACGTTCGCGCACTTCCCGGCGCACAACGATATTCTGCACCAGCAGATGTGGGTCGACTGGATCCGCCGCGCGAAGGAGGGCGGCCTCCGGGTGATGGTCGCGCTGGCGGTCAACAGCCGCACGCTCGCCCACGGCATCGAGGCAAACCCGCCCGTCGACGACAGGGCGTCGGGCAATCTCCAGATCGAAGAGCTCGTCCGCTTCGTCGGCAAGCACGACACGTGGATGGAGATCGCGCGTTCATCCGCCGATCTCCGGCGCATCGTGGAGAAGAACAAGCTCGCGGTGATCGTCGGTGTCGAGCTGGACGACATCGGCAACTTCGTGTGGAACAAAGCGTCGCCCACGGAGGCCCAGATCCGCGCGGAGATCAAGCGCCTCCACGTCCTCGGCGTGCGCTACGTGTTCCCGGTCCACCTCACCGACAACCTCTTCGGCGGCACCGCCGCTTACGAGGACGAGGTGGCGCGCGCCAACCGCTTCCAGACCGGGAAATGGTGGGACCTCGAGTGCTCCCGCGGAGAGGGCATCACGAAGCAGATCCAGTCGGGGAACGACCTCTTCAAGCTGATGAAGCTCGGCGACGCCGGCGGTCACATCCCGCTCCCGAGCTGCCAGCCGGGGGAAGGCCACAAAAACCGGCTGGGGCTCCTGCCCATGGGCCGAGTCGCCCTCAACGAGATGATGAGGCTCGGGATGGTCATCGACATCGATCACATGTCGCAGAGGATGGTGAGCGACGTGCTCGCGCTCACCCGAGCGACGCCCGGCGGCGCGTATCCGCTCGTCTCGGGGCACAACGGGCTCCGCGGCTCGAGCGGCAACGAGAACGGCCGGACCAACGCCCAGTACACGGAGCTCGCCGCGCGCGGCGGGCTCGCGGGCGTCGGCTTCGGCGACTCCGATGCACGGACCTTCCTGCGGAACGCGGCCGCCGTGGCGGCGATCACGTCCGGCGGCAAGGCGCTCCAGATCACCCTCGGCTCGGACATCAACGGGATGGTCGTCATGCCGCGCTCTCCCGAGTGCCAGGCGCCCCGGGACCGGGTGGTGACGGTGCCAGGCGACGCCTGGGGCCACCCGCCCGCGCAGCTCCGGTGCACAGGGGCCGAGATCGACGTGCGCTCCGCGCGCATCGGCTGCCTCGACATCCAGACCAGCGGAAACCTGACGGGCCTCGTCGGCCGCGCGTGCAACGACAGGACGTCCTGCTCTTACAAGGCGCCGACTCCCGACGAATACCGCCGCGCCGGTGTCCAGGCCGCGACGCGCGCATTCTGTACGCAGGCCATGGAGATCGTGTACCGATGCGTCGATCCGGCGGCCAGTGCGTGCGTCGATTACTCCAGCTTCCCCAGGGCCAGGATGGGGAGCCGCTCGTGGGATTACAACGAGGAGGGGGTCGTTCACATCGGGCTCTTCCCGGATTTCCTCAAGCACGTCGAGGCGCTTCCGGGCGGAGAGCAGCTCATCGACCGGCTCTACGGCGGAGCCGAAGGCTTCGCGCAGATGTGGGCGAAGGCCGAGACGGTCGGCCGCTCCGTCCCCTGATCCGCGCACGTCCGTCCCGGGGTTGGTCGGTGTCCGTCGCTCCAGCGGGGTGGCCGTCGCGTTGCGGAGCTCGTACGAGCACCGTGATCGGGTATGGAGGTGGTACCGCACGGTCAGAGACGCGATGAGGGCAAACGTTCCTGCCCCACCTGGCAATGGTCCGGCCCGCGCGTCGTCTCCGCGGGCCGGGTCACCAGGCGAGGGACCCGTGGACCTTGGTCATGACCTCGTTGGCCCGGATGTCACCGAGCATCCAGTCGAAGTCCTCCCAGGACATCTTGCCCGTCGACGGGTCGACGGTGAAGTGGTCGAAGCCCGGCAGCCCGTGGTTCGTGAGCAGGATCGTGAACATCTCGCGGCTCGGCTCGGGATCGACCACGATGAGCGTCCCTGCGGCGCCTGTCTTGCTGTAGGCGACGGTCGATGTCGACTCCCCACCGGGCCACATGCCTGCGTCCCACATCTCCCAGCCGTACCCCTTGCGCGAGTAGAGCAGGTTCTCGGAGTACGTCCAGGCCGACCTGTTGAGGTGGAGCGAGCCTGTCTGGGTCGTGGTCATGTCGAGCACGGCCTGGGCGGGGAGCATGTTGCGTACGCAGATGTTGAGAGGCCACTGGTTGCAGCTGTAGACGTGCTTGCCCCGGTTCAACAACATCTGGGCGAACTTCGCCAGATCGCTCGCGGTCGAGAACAGGCCGTCGCACCCGGTGAGGTGCTCGGCCGGGTCCGGGCCGTCCCCTTCGAGGAAGTAGTCGGTCTCGTCCTGCACCTCGCCCCGGAGATAGCGCTCGCGCGCCGCGGACCACGCCGTGCCGACGAAGCGGTCCTCCTTCTCCGGCATGTTGAGCCACGGCTGAAAGCCCGTGTCATTCATTTGCAGCGGGTCGAAGATGTAGGTCTTCATCAGGTTCTGGAGCGAGTCGCCGCCGACCGTCTCCAGCACGTGGCCCAGGATCCGAAAGCCGAGATCGCTGTAGACGACCTTCGTCCCCCGCGGGTGGGCCAGCGGCGCGTCGAGCATCGAGTGCCAGGGGTCGACGTCGTCGAAGAGGCCGTTCGGGTTGGTGTCGTCGAAGTAGTCGACATCCTCCCCCGATATATAGCTCATCAGGTCCCTGATCGTGACAGAGCTCTTGTTGTTGACCGAGGAGACGGCGAACTCCGAGAAATACGTCGCGACCGTGTTGTTGATGTTGAACCCCGGGTAATCCCCGGACTCTTGCATTCTCATCGCGAGAAAGACGGTGAACGGCTTGGTCATGGACTCGAGATCGAAGATCCCATCGAGCGGCATCGGCACCGAGGGCATGCTCGGATCGTCCTCGTTCAGGCCGTCTCTCGTCCCCACGGCGGTGTGGAGCACGACCCGGCCCCGGCGGGCGACCAGGAGGACCGCGCCATTGATATCCCCGTCGTCCACCGTATCCTCCAGCTCGTTGACCGCCTGGTCGAGGAGGGCGCTGGACAGACCCACCGATTCCGGTGTGCCCGTGCGGACGGAGTAGAAGACCGCCGGCTGCTGAGGATACGTGTCCTGGGCGTGGGCCGACGGCGCCATGCCGACGAAGGCGGCGGCCGCGGCTCCACAGAAGATCAAGCTACTGGCTCTCATGTTCGCGATTCCTTTTTTGAATGGTGCTGCAGCCTCAGCGCGGGGCGGGGCGAAGGGCCGTCGGGATCATCGGCTGCGGTCTCGGAGCGCCTCTTCGCCCGCGCCCCGTCATGGGCTCATCCACCCTTCGTGCCAGCGGGCCGCACGGCGCTCCGGCGAGCAGCGCACCCCGTGCGGTGCGCGCGCCGTGGTGGCCGCGACGACGGCCGCGCGCCCCTCAGGAGCGGCCGTGGCGCCGCCTGCAGTCCGAGGAAATGCGTTGTATATCAGCTATTTGCGAGGCTCATGACGCCCCCGGTAGCGCCGCGCCGGGCGCCGCCCCCGCCTGGCGCCGCGCCGCTCGCGAGGAGGAGGGGAGAGGCTCGGCGCGCTGCTGCGCCGCACGAAGGCACGCTCGCGGAGCGTGACATCGTGACGTTGTCACGGCGTGACATCGTGACATTGTCACAGCGTGACATCAGAATCTTGGCGTCTTACGGCGTCTTGGCGGCTCCGTCATTCCGGCAGGATTGGGTAAGTACCTCACCCCCCGGCGTTCTCCAGGGCGCTGCTCACGTAGGAGCTCGACGCGAACGAGGCTGGCTTCAGCGGTTAGGCCCGCCCGGAGGCGGGGGCGGCGGCCCTTCAGGGAGGATCTCGACCGCCATCCCCTCGCTCAGCTCCGCGCTCGCGAGCTTCACGACCCGCTCGCTCCCGTCGAGCCCGGTCGACACCTGGATCGTCGCGCCCGTGTCGCGCTCGACGACGATCGGCGCGAAGCGGATCCTGCTCGCGGGGTCGATGACGGCCACGCGGAGCCCCTTGGCGTCGTTGTAGAGCGCCGTCGCCGGGATCTCGAGCACGCGGTGCGGCGTGGGCAAGGTCAGCGCGACCTCCGCGTACATGCCCGCGAGGAGCCGGCCGTCGGGGTTCGGCACCCGCACCTCCGTGTTCATCGTCCGGGTCGCCGGGTCGAGCGCGCCGGCCGTGCGCGCGATCGTGCCCTGGAACGGCTGGCCCGCGAACTCGCGCACCGTGACCTTCGCGGGCGCGTCGACCCGCACGCTGGGCGCCACGCCCTGCGGGACGCCCACGAAGACGCGCACGGGGTCGGTCGCCGCGATGGTGAAGAGCGGCGTCCCGTTGCCCGCCGTGACCAGCGCCCCGCGCTCGGTCGTGCGCGAGGTGACCGTCCCCGCGAACGGCGCGACGACCTTCGCGAACTTCTTCTGATCCAGGATGCGCTGGACGTTCGCCTGCTGCGCGGTGATCGCCGCGCGCGCCACGGTGACGCTCGCCTCGGCGACGTGCGCCTGCCCCTGCCGCTGCTCGAGCTCCTCCTGCGGCGCCACGCCCGCGGGGACGAGCTGCTCGTAGCGCTTCACGCTCGACCTCGACAGGTCGCGGTTGGCCTCGGCCTGCACGAGGCCGGCGCTCGCCTGCACGAGCTGCGCGCGGGCCTGCGCGAGCTGCTGATCGAGCTCGGGCGTGTCGATCTCGGCGAGGATCTGCCCCTCCTCGACCTTGTCGCCGATGTCCGCGGTCCACCGCCGCACGTAGCCGCTCACGCGCGGGTAGACGATCGTCTCCGCGAGGGGCTGGATGCTCCCGGGCAGGACGAGCGCGCGGTCGCTCGACACCGGCTGCGGCGCGACGACCCCCACGCGCGGGGCCGCGCCCTCGGCGGCCCGGGCGCCCTGCTCGAGCGCGGCGCGGGCGTTCCGGCGGGGCAGGTAGGCCGCGGCGAACGCCGCCCCGAGCACGACGACGAGGCCCACGCCGAGGGCGAGGCCGCGGGTCCTCGTCAGCGCGGCGGGCGGCGGCAGATCGAACCCGAGGTCGTCGGCGGGGCTGCCCGGGGACGGGGGAGCGGACGTCGGGGAGGCAGGGGCGCGGCGGGCGGGGGAGCTCATAGGTCCTCTGCGAGCAGGTCTCTGGCCGGGGCCTTGTTCCGGAGGAGGCTGTACATCACGGGCACGAAGAAGAGCGTGCTCAGCGTCGCGACGAGCAGGCCGCCGATGACCGCGCGCCCCAGCGGGGCGTTCTGCTCGCCGCCCTCGCCCAGGCCGAGCGACATGGGCAGCATGCCGAAGATCATCGCGAGCGCCGTCATGAGCACCGGCCTGAGGCGCGTCATGCCCGCGGCGAGGGCCGCGGTGCCCGCGTCGCGGCCCAGCTTGCGCTGGTCGTTCGCGAACGTCACGACGAGGATGCTGTTCGCCGTGGCGACGCCGACGCACATGATCGAGCCCATGAGCGCGGGCACGCTCAGCGTCGTGTGCGTCACGAAGAGCACCCACGCGATGCCCGCCACCGCGCCCGGGAGCGCCATCAGGATGATGAGCGGGTCGAGCCACGACTGGAAGTTCACGACCATCAGCAGGTAGACGAGCACGACCGCGAAGAGGAGCCCGTAGCCGAGCCCCGTGAACGAGGTGTCCATGCTCTCCGCCTGCCCCTTGATGGTCACCCTCGTCCCGCGCGGCAGCTCGGGCCTGAGCTCGTCGACAACCCGCGCGACGGCGCCCGCGACCGAGCCGAGGTCGGTGCCGTCGACGTTCGCCTGGACGTCGAACGTCCTCGCGATGTTGTAATGGGTGATGTTCGCCGGCCCGGTCGCGCGCGACATCGACGCGACGTTGGACAGGAGCTGGGGGCGGCCGTCGCCGGTCGACAGCGGCGTGGCGTTCACGTCGTCGATGGACGCCATCGCGTACTGGGGCGTCTGCACGGCGACGAGGTACTGCACGCCGCGCTTGTCCAGCCAGTAGGTCGGCGACGTCTGCCCGCTCGACGAGAGCGAGACGAGCACGTCGCTCGCCACGTCGCGCTGGCTGAGCCCCAGCTGGTCGGCCATGGTGCGGTCGACGTCGATGCGGAGCTGCGGCCGCGCCGGCACCTGCGCGAGGTGGACGTCGACGGCGCCGGGGATCCTCTCCATGCGATCGGCGATCTTCAGCGCGACGGCGTAGGTCTCGTCCTCCTTGCCGATCGGGCCGACCACCTGGACGTTGATGGGCGCCGCGAGGCCGAAGTTCAGCACCTGCGTCGAGATGTCGGGGGCGAGGAAGAAGAACGTCGTGTCGGGGTACGCCGCGTTGAGCCTCGCGCGGAGCGTCCGGACGTGGTCCGCGGTGGGCCGGTGGTGCTCCGCGAGCGCGATGAAGATCTGCCCGTCGGCCGACGAGATCTGCGCGCCCTCGCTGAGCGACAGGTTGATGCCGCTCGCCGGGATCCCGATGCTGTCGAGCATCGTGCGGATCTCGCCCGGCGGGAGCGCCCCGCGGATGGTCTCCTCGATCCGAGCGAAGCGCCGCTCGCTCTCCTCGAGGCGGGTGCCGGGCGGGCCGCGCACGTGGAGCTTGATGAGCCCCGCGTCGACGGTCGGGAAGAAGTCGCGGCCGAGCAGCGGGATCAGCGCGACCGAGGCGGCGACGAGCGCAAGGAACGCCCCGACGAACCGGGCGCGGTGCGCGAGCGCCCACGCGAGCCACCCGCCGTACGCCGCCCGCAGCCGGTCGAAGGCGCGGTTGAACGCGGCGAAGACGCGCCCGAAGAGGCCTCGGGGAGCGGCGTGGCCGTGCGCGTGCTCCGCCGCCTCGCGCTCGAGCAGGAGGCGCACGAGCGTCGGGACGAGCGTCCGCGACAGGAAGTACGACGTGAGCATGGCGAAGACGACCGCCATGGCCATCGGCACGAAGAGCGACCGCGCGGCGCCGGTGATGAAGGCGACCGGCACGAAGACGATGCAGATGCAGAGCGTGGAGACGAGCGCCGGGACGGCGATCTCCTGCGCCCCGTCGACGATGGCGCGCAGGAACGGCTTCCGCTGCCCGAGGTTCCTGTGGATGTTCTCGATGGCCACGGTCGCGTCGTCGACCAGGATGCCGACGGCGAGCGCCATCCCGCCGAGCGTCATCACGTTGAGCGTGTGGCCGAGGGCGTTGAGGGCGATGATCGAGACGAGGATCGAGAGCGGGATGCTGATGACGACGATGAGCGTGCTGCGCCAGCTCCCGAGGAACAGCACGATCATGAGCGCCGTGAGCCCCGCGGCGATCAGCGCCTCGTGCACGACCCCGGAGACCGCGGCGCGGACGAACACCGACTGATCGAAGAGCAGCGAGACCTTGAGCTCCTTCGGGAGCTTCTCCAGCGTGGCCGGCAGCATCGCGTGGATGCGCGAGGCGACGTCGAGCGTGCTCGCGCTCCCGTTCTTGAGGACGCTCAGGAGCACGCTGCGCTTGCCCTCCACGTGCACCATGTTCGTCTGCGGCGCGTTCCCGTCGCGCACGCTCGCGACGTCGCGGAGGGTGATCGTCCTGCCGTTCACCGTCTTGAGCGGCAGCTTGCCGAGCTCCTCGAAGGCCGCGGGGCTGCTGTTCAGGATGACGGGGTACTCGTTCTCCCCCATCTTCGCCGTGCCGGAGGGCAGGGTGATGTTCTGCAGCCCGAGCGCCGCGTTCACGTCGCGCGGCGACAGCCCCCAGGCGAAGAGGCGCTGCGGGTCGATGTCGACCATGATCTGGCGCTGCTTCCCGCCGTACGGGTACGGGATCTGCGTGCCCCGGATCGTGGCGATGTCGGCGCGGATGAAGTTGACCGCGTAGTCGAAGAGCTGCTGCTCGCTCAGCGACTCGCTCTCCAGCGCGGCCTGGAGGATCGGCACGTTCGAGGCGCTGTAACGGATGATGAGCGGCGGGCTGATCCCGGGCGGCATCTGGCGGATCGCGGTCTGCGAGATCGCCGTGACCTGCGCCGTCGCGGCCTCGATGCTGGCGCCGGGCTGGAGGAAGATCTTGATGATCGAGATGCCGGTGAGCGACTGGCTCTCGATATGATCGATGTCGTTGACGGTCGTGGTGAGGAAGCGCTCGTAGTTGTTGACGATGCGCTTCTCCATCTCCTCGGGGGGGAGGCCGCCGTAGTTGAAAATTACGGACAGGACCGGGATGTCGATGTCCGGGAAGATGTCCGTCGGCATCCGGGCGACGGTGAACACGCCCAGGATGACGATCAGCATCGACATCACGATGAACGTGTACGTGCGTTGAAGCGCGATCCGGACGAGCCACATGGGCCAATTCCCGTCCCCCTCCGGAGCGCCCCGGCCGGGGGTGGCGCCTGAGGGCAGGCTCCGCATTTAGGGTGCCCTTGACGTTCGTCCAATCTATTCTTTCGTATCACACGATACCTTCAAGGTATGGATCTACGCCACCTCCGGTACTTCACGGCCGTCGCCGAGGAGCGGCACTTCGGCCGCGCGGCGCAGCGGCTCGGCATCGCCCAGCCGCCGCTGAGCCGGCAGATCCAGGATCTCGAGTCCGAGCTCGGGTTCTCGCTCTTCGATCGCTCGCGGCGGCGCGTCGAGCTGACGCCCGCGGGCGCGGTGCTCCTCGCCCATGTCCGGCGGGTCTTCGACGCGCTCGAGCTCGCGGTGCACGAGGCCCGGCGCGCGAGCGTGGGCGAGACCGGGCGCCTCGTGGTCGGGTACCTGTCGTCGCTCGCCTACAGCGGCATCACCGAGCTGGTCCGCTCCTTTCGCGGGGAGCTGCCCGCGGTGGAGCTCGCGCTCCGCGAGATGCCGCCGCAGGAGCAGATCGAGGCGCTCAAGGACGGGCGCATCGACGTCGGCTTCGTGAGGGCGCCGCTCCACGACGCCCGGCTCGCGTCCGAGTGCGTCCGGCGCGAGCCGCTCCTGGTCGCCCTGCCGGCCGATCACCCGCTCGCGGCGCGGAAGCGCATCCCGCTCGAGCTCCTGTCGCGCGAGCCGTTCGTCGTGTTCCCGCGCCAGCGCGGGTCGGCCTTCTTCGACCTGGTGATGGGGCTCTGCCGCGCCGCGGGCTTCTCCCCGCGCATCGCGCAGGAGGCGCTGCACCTCGACATCCTGAGCCTGGTGGCGGCGGGCTTCGGCGTCTCTATCTTGCCGGAATCCATCAAGAATGTCGGTCGCAAGGGGCTCGCGCTGCGGCCGATCGTGGGGGCGCCGTCGACCGATCTGCTCGTCGCGTGGCGCGCCGACGACGCCTCCCCCGCGCTCCGGCGGTTCCTGTCGTTCGTGCGGCGGGTCGGCGTCAGCAAGGGCAAGCCGCGCGCGGCGCGCGGCGCGCCGGGGGAACCCGGGGAAGGCAAGCGCGGCCGCCGTGCCCGCGGGGCCGCGGCGGCGAGGCCGGACGCAGCGGAATAGCGGCGCCGAGGCGCGGCGCGCGCCGGGGGCTCAGGCCCGGGGGCCCGGCGGCGCGTCGAGCGGCTGCCGCCTGCGGCGCAGCGCCGAGAGCGCGCTGCCGAGGGTCTGGTGGAGCGTCATCCCCTGGAGGTCGATGCCGAGGCGGATGAACCCCTGCGCGACCTGCGGCCGCATCCCCACGACGATGACCTCGGCGCCGAGCAGGAGGGCGGCGCGGGTCGTCTTCATCAGCGACGCCGCGACCTGCATGTCGGCGAAGGGCACGCCGGTGATATCCATCAGCAGCACCTCGGCTTCCTTCTGGCTGAGCTCCTCGAGCACCACCTCGAGCACGTGGCGCGCGCGCTCCGGGTCGATGGCGCCGACGAGCGGCACGAGCAGCACGCCCTGGTCGAGCGGGATGACCGGGCACCCGAGCCGGCGCACGTCGTCCGCGAGGGCGCGCTCGCGCTCGTAGGCGGCGCGCGCCTGCTGCTCCTGCTCGATCAGCGACTCGATCAGCGACGCGCGCTCGAGCGCCGCGGTGAGCATCGCCACCCACATCTCCATGTCCCGGTGATCCAGCCCGAGCGGGCTGCTCACCGGGGCGCAGACGGCGAGGATGCCGCGATCCTCGCCCTCGCTGCGGAGCGGGATGAGCCGGAGGACGTGGTCGCTCCGCTGGGCGGCGGCAGGCAGCCAGTCGCCGCGCGGGAACGCCTCGGCCGCGACGCGCGCGCCCGCTTCCGGCATGGCGGCCGCCGCTCCGGGGGAGCAGCTCTCGACGACCCGCAGCAGGGGACCCGTGGCCCCGGGCGCCTCCCACACGGCGAGGCAGCCCCAGCTCATCTGCACCGCGGAGAGCCAGCTCAGCTTGCTCCCGCCGCTGCCCACGTCCGCGAGGAGCGTCTCCCGGATGACGAGGTTGATGTCGAGCAGGCCGTTCAGGTAGTCGGCGCGGGCCGCCTCGATCGCGACCCGGCCCTCCATCATGGCGCGCCGGGCCCCCCGGATGTACGTCGCCACGCGCCGCTCGGCACCGGCGTCCGCCGCGCCGCGGAGCATCGCCTGGCCGGCCCGCTCCAGCCGGTCGACCATCTCGAGGAGCTGGTCGATGTCGGGCATCTGCTCCGCGGCCTCTCGCCAGGCCCGCTCCAGCGCCGCGGCAGCGGGGCCGGGCCTGCCCCAGACGGCCGCCTCGAGCCCGAGGACCACCTCCGTCGCGCCGGGCCAGGCCTCTTCCGGCGGCGAGCTCGGATCGAGGGCCGTCGCGGCGCTCGCGAGCGCCGCGAGCTCCCGCGCGAGCGCGCCGGCCTGCGCAGCGGCGCTGCGGGCCGACGCGGGCACGCGGGAGCTCGCCGCGGCGCTGCGGGACGACGGGGGCGCGTCGCGTTGCGCCGGGGCGGGTGAGCAGCCGCAGGAGCGGCGCAGGACCAGGGTCGTCGGCGCGATGTGCCCCGCGCAGGGGAGCTCCCGCCCGGCGAGGAGGTCGATGAGCAGCTCGGCGGCCGTCCCGCCGAGCCGGTCGAACCGCTGGCGGACCGTCGTCAGCGGCGGCGAGGCGTACCGGGCCGCCTCGATGTCGTCGAACCCGACGAGCGCGATGTCCTCGGGGACGCGGATGCCTGCCTCGGCGAACGCGTCGAGGACCCCGAGCGCCTCCTTGTCGGCCGACATGAACATCGCGGTGCAGGTGACGCCCTCCTCCAGCAGGCGCCGCACGGCGAGCCGGCCGCTCGCCCGCTCGTTGTTCGGAAGATCGAAGACGAGCTCGGGGTCGAACGAGATGCCGCGCTCCTCGAGCGCGTCCCGGTAGGCCTGGAAGCGCTGCCGGATGTCCTCGTGCGCCATGTGGCCCGCGAAGACGATCCGCTCGTGGCCGTGGTCGAGCAGGTGGCGTACGGCCGAGAGGGCGCCACCGTGGTTGTCGGGCAGGATGTAGGGACAGCGCGCGTCGTCGTTTGCGCGCGCGCTGAGGGTCACGACGGGCCGGCCGTCGTCGAGGAAGGGCTCGAGTTCCGCCGCGTCGATGAGCGCGATCCACCCGTCGACCTGGTCTCGCGCGAGCCGCAGCCTGTGGACGTCTCGCGGGGACGCCCTGATGGCGATCACCCGATATCCGGCGCGCGCGGCGGCCGGCTGGATACCGCCGAGAAGCTCGCAAACATAGCTGCCCCAGATGTCGGGGCACATGATGCCGATGGCTCTATCGAGCGACATGGTGGCAGCATCCTCGGTGGTCCTCAGCGCCCGCGTTCCGTCGTGACGCGATTACAAACGAAACCTGGTAGCACGCGACACCTGTGTGGCCATGCCGCTCTGCGGCGCGCTCGCGGCGGGAGCGAGCGCTCGTCGTCTCGAGCTCCCGCGTTCCCGCGTCCCCACGTCCGGCGCCCGGTCGCCTGCTGATGGCCGTGCTGTGCGGCAAGCGGCGCGAGTATCGGATGGACGGCGGTGCTTGTCAGCTCCGATTGTCGCGCGCCGCGGCGGGCGACCTCATGGGGCCCGCGCCCCGCTGGCCCATGTCATGGTCTCCCCTGCCCGGACTTCGAACCGCACGTGTCGTCCTCGGAAGAGCACACCTTGCCTGTGCGCAGGTCCACGAAGTACCACGCGAGCGTCATCAGCATCGGGGAGGTGTTGCACGGCGGGGCGAGGTGCATCCGGACGTGCGCGCTCGCCCTGTCGACGCTCTCGGGCCGGAAGGCGATGCAGGAGGCGCCGGCGGGCCCTCGTTGCTTGAGCGCCCAGGCCCTGGCCAGGAGGACGGCCCTTTGCCCCTTCCGCTCCAGGTCCTGAAGAAATCGCTCGATGGGCACGTAGGCCTTGCCGTCGTGCCACATCGCCGCGCCGCGCCGCATATCGACGCGGAATCGCTCCGTGGCGCAGATGCGGCTCGCCGGTGAGCACGTCCCCCCGGCCCGGGCGACGAGATCGAAGGCGTGGCCGTGGGATGCCTCCAGCGTGAGCGAATCGACCCCGGACCATTTCCATTCGAGCAGCTGGCCGAGCGCGGTGACCGCCGGGTGATGGTCCCGGTACCAGCTCGCCTTGAACGCCTCGTAGCCGCGGAGCTCGCCGTTGTCGTCCCACGAGAGCTCGCGCGTGCGCCTGTCGACGCGGAAGCGCGCGAGCCGCTTGCGGCCGTCGGGCGAGAGCACGGACACGTGGAGGTGCATGGCCGTCTCGCCCTCGACGTGCAGCGCGGTCGTGCCTCCCCAGGCGATGGCGTCGTCGATGAAGCGCTTCTCCAGCGCCGAGACGGCTGCTCTCAGAAACTCCTCGCGCGCGGCGAAGAACTCGCGCATCGGCCGGGGCGTAGCTTCGTCCCACCAGCGCACGGTGCCAGCGCGCCTGTCGACGGCGAACGTGGCGAACGGCGCGAGGCGCGCGCTGAACGGAGCGCACTGGACGGGGCCGCGCTCGCGCCGGTGCAGCGCGACGATCGCCAGCCCGGCTGCGTCCTGCTCCGGCGCCAGCTCCCAGCACTCCGCCGGCAGCTTCTCCACGCTCACCCGCGGCGTCAGCCACGTGTCCTGACCGTCGGCCGCGCTCGCTCTCGGGGCGGCGAAGAACGGGGCGAGCGCCTCTCTCGCGAGGTCCGTGGCGTCGTCCGCCGGGAGGGCTGTGGCGGGGGCCGTGCGTCGCTGGCCGCGCTGCCGGCCGAGGTGCCAGAGGTCCTCTCGCCTCGGGCGCGGGTGCCGCGCACGCCGTGAGCGCGAGCGACAGGCAGGCCGCGCAAGAGAGGGCCAGTCCGCGCAGGCGCCGCCACGCCGGCCGCGCGATCGCCGCGGCGAGCATCCTGCTCTCGACCGAGCCGCTGCCCGGACCTCTCATGGCTTCCCCCTCGAGAACACGCGCTCGACGCAGCGGTCCGCGCCCTGCTTCGCCAGGAGGACGTGGGTGGTCGCGGTGGACCGGGCGGAGCCCGGGCGCGCCAGCCACAGCTCCACGTCCTCGCACTTCGTGGGATCCTCCCCGTCGGGGCCCTCGCACGCGCCGAGCTGCGGTGTCGACGCGAGCCCTGGCAGCGCTGCGCGCAGCTCCCGGTGCCAGCGCTCGCCCGCGGGCGGCGATGCCGCTGAGCAGAGCCAGCGCTCGGCCTCTGTCCACTCGAGCCCGAGCCAGGCGTACACGAACGACTCCGCGTCAGGCGCGAGGGGCGGCGCTCGACGCACGCTGTCGCCTTCCACCGTGTAGCGCGCGGCGAGGGCGTCCCAGCGCGGGTACCATGGGAGGAAAGTCGGGTCGCCTGTCCAGCGCAGCGTGAAGCCGCTGGCCGACGCAGCGAGGGTGTAGCCGGCCGGCATGTGGAATCGGAGGCTGTTCGCGAAGGCCGCGCGCGGGTGCAGCGGGTCTGTTCCCTCCAGCAGCACCCTCGTGGTCAGCGTCCTCCAGAGCGAGACGCAGGACGACTCCGCGCTCGAGACGGCCAGCGCCCAGCGCCCCTTCGGTTGGCCCGTGAGGAAGCCGTACGACAGCCGGTTTCCCTCCGACGTCCGCTCCGACGGATCGCTCTCGTGGGCGAGCGCGAGGCGAAAGCCCGCCTGGCCCCGCTCGAAGACGTAGAGAGACGAGTCCTCGCCGCACGGGACCGCGAGCGTCAGGAGCGCGACCCGGAGCTCGGGGTGCGCCGCGGGCTGCTCGACGCGGAGGTCGAGGAGGCTGCCCCACCGCCGTTCCTCGCCGGCGGGGCGGACGCCGAGCCGCCCGAGCTCCGCCATCGCGTGCGCGCGTGCGTCGTCGGGCGCGCCCTTGACCGCGTCGAGCGCGCGCCCGACGACGCCTCGGAGCTCGGCCTTCAAGGCGCGGAGCAGCGCGGGAGCTCCCGCGGGGGGCGCGCTCAGCCCGATGCCTTCCGCGCTGGTGTCGAGCGCGGCGAGCGCCTGCATCGCGGCCACGACATCGGGTGGAAGCGGCGCTTCGCCCGGGGCTGGCCCTGGCGGGGGCGCCGGCGTCCTCTGGCCCTCCGCGGGCAGCGGGCGCGGTGGTGTCGCGTCTTCCTGCCGAGCCGGCGCGGGTGACCGGCGCGCTCCGCTCACGGGCAGAGTTCCGGGTGGAGATCCTGCCGTGCAGGCGAGCTGCCAGAGCAGCGCGGCGGCCAGAGCGCCGCCTCCGGCGCGCAAGCGAGGAGCTCTGGATGGGCTCGGGGACATCGGCGCAGCCTAACGCCGATCCCGGGTCTCCGATTCCTTCGGCAGCGATTGGGTCGCGGCTCAGGTCCCGTGCGGCGAGCGTTGCTCGGAATCGCTCGAAAAGAGAAACGCCTGCTGCTCGAGGGCCACCCGCCCCTTGCGCTTCGGCCGGCGCGGCGGCGCCCCGGACTCCGCCGGCTCGCCCTCGGTCTGCTCGGCGCAGCGCGGGCAAACGGCGGGCGGCGCGGGCGGCTCCGGCGCCGCGATCTCGAGCCGGGGCGGCGAGGGGGGGTCCGGCGCGGCCTCGGGCTGCGGCGGTTCGACCGGATCCGCCCGCTCGATCTCGGCGCGACCGCGCGCGTGCTCGGCGGTGACCAGGGCGCGGAGGGCGCGGGCGGCGGCGCGGTGCTCGGCGGCGGCACGGCGCAGGCGCGCGACGAGCTCCAGCGCTGCCCGCGGCGGCGCGTGGAAGCGGGCGCGCTCGCGGTGCGCGCAGCCGTCATGACCGCGGCCGCTGCTGCCGCAGTCGATGCAGATGAGATCGAGCGCGAGCGGCTCCCGGACGGCGGAGCTCGGCTCGTCCGCCGCGGTGTCGTCGGGCGGGATCGCGTCGATGGGTTCCTCGGCGGGCGGCAGCTCTTCGACGACGACGGCGGCGGCGGCCTTGCGGGAGCGCATGCCGATCGGCTAGCAGATCATTGAACGGATGTACAGTTGTGCCTGGCGCTCGTGGCGCGTGGACCCTCCGGGGTTGGCGGACGCCCGGGCATGGCGGACCAAGGAAACGCCTGTGTCTGCCGTGTCCATTGTGATTGAATCCCTGGTTCATGGCTCGGGATGCGGTCACGCCGCTCGGCAGGGAGGCGCTCTCGCAGTACACCCGCGATGCGCTGATCGACCTGGCTGACCGCGAGCTGGCCCGCACGGCGGAGCCGCTCGTGTTCCTCGCGGAGGCGTCGCGCCGTGAAGCCGCGCTCGACGACCGGATCGCGTCGCTCTACGAGCGCGCGCTGCGGTCTCCGTCTCCGCTGGTCAGGTTCCATGCGGCCTGGTGCGTCCACGACACCAGAGCTTGCTGGGCCCGGTTCATCCCCGTCCTGCAGGCCGCCCGCGAGGCGGAGGACGACGAGCCGAACCGGGAGAACATCGATACCGTGCTCGACCTTCTGCAGACCGAGCTCCGGGAGGAGGAAGAGGAGCAGATCCGGTGGGCGCACCCGGGCCTCGCTCGCGTCGAGTACGACGTGACCAGGCGGCGAGCGCTGTCCAGCGAGGAGCTCACGTCGCTCGAGCAGGCCGTCGACTTCCTGCGCATGCCGTACGATATCCACCCTTGGTACTCCGAGCGGAGCCTGAACATGTCGCTGGAGCGCGCGCTCGCGGCGCTTCGCCAGCTCGAGCGCTGGTGGGACGAGATCGCGCCGTCGTTCCAGTCCGAGGCCCCCTATCGACACGCGGATCCGTTCATGGACGAGGACGGCATCCACCCGCTGGGGGCCTACATCATCAGCAGCCAGTTCCTGTGGCATTATCACGAGTCGGACGAGGCGGAGCGCCATCTCCTCCGCTCCTTCCACCTGGCGGAGACGCTCATGACGAGGGGGCGGGGCGGAGCGGCTCAGGTCATGCCGCGCGCGCCTCTGAAGGAGCGGTATCTGGACAACGTGTCGCGGGCGTACCACGACCCGCGCCTCTACACGGTCAATCATTTCTACCTGGGAGAGCTCCACGAGCGCCGGGGCGCTCATGAGCAGGCCGCGCGGCACTACGCGCGCTTCGCCGAGCTCGAGCCCGATTTCTCCCCGAGGAACTCGTACTCCTCCCACCCGGATTACTACGACGTGAAGCGGTTCTATCCGGGGACGGTCGAGGCGTACGGCAGGCTCGGGAACCTGTACCGCGATCGGCTGGGCAATCCGGATCGGGCGCGGTTCTACTACGAGGAGGCCCTGCGGCTGAGCCCGTCGCACCACACGCCGTACCGGGAGTACGCGCGCCTCCTGCAGCAGGCCGATCCTCGCGGGGCGCTCGACCTCCTGCGGCAGGAGATCGAGGTGCTGACCTCCTATCCGGATCCCGATCCGAGCCCGAGCTCGCGCTGTCTTCCGTTCGAGCCTCGGGAGGTGGTCGAGCGGTTCCATGCATGGCGCTCTCACCCGATGGCGCCGTGTCACGAGGTGGACGTCGTGGCGCGGTCGGTTCTCCGGTTCCTGAAGGGCCTTTCTGTCGAGCCATACCGGTTCGGGTACCCCGAGTGGAATGAGCTCGCGCAGCAGGTGGAGAGCGCCTCGTCTCCGAGCGCGTGACCCCGGGCGCCGTCGTGGCGCTGCGTCCGGCGGGGGGCCGACGTGGTAGCCTGCCGGCATGATCCTCCCGCTCGCGCCGCTCGCGCAGAGGAGCGCGCTGCCCCGGCCAGCCCGCGGCGCCCGGCTCGCGCGCGTGGCCTTCCTCGCCGGGGCGGCCGCGGCCTGTCTCGCGCTCGGCTGCCAGAACATCCTCGGCATTCACGACGTCTCGCGCGACGGGGCCGGCGGTGACGGCGGCGCTGGGGTCGGCGGCGGCGCCGCGTCGGGCGGAGGGGGCGGCGGAGGCGGCGACCTTTCCGCACACGGCAGTGGCGGCGGGGCGCCGCAGGCGGGCTTCTCGATCGCGCTCGACCCGGCGGCGGCGCGCGTGGTGCGCGGCGGCTCGACGTCGCTCACCGTCGCCGTCACCCGCTCGGACGACTTCGCGGGCGACGTCGAGCTCTCGCTGTCGGGGCTGCCGAGCGGCGTCACGGCGAGCCCGGTCGTGGTCCCGGGCGGCGAGGTTACCGGCGTGCTCACGCTGACCGCGGAGCCGTTCGCGGCGGTCGGCGGCGCCGCACCCTCGCTCGTGGCCAGCGCGCCCGGGCTGGAGGATCGGGTGCTGCCGGTCTCGCTGCTCGTCGCCGATCCGCCGGGGACGCTCGATCAGTCGTTTGATGGCGATGGAATCGCGACCAGCGGAACGCCCCACGAGGCGCGCGCCATCGTCGTCCAGGAAGACGGCAAGATCCTCGTCGCCGGCGTCGACGGAGCGACCTGGGGTCTTGCTCGCTTCCTGCCGAGCGGCGTGCTCGATCCGGAGTTCGGCACAGCGGGCCTCGTCGTCGGCCAGGAGGGAACGGTCAAGTCGCTGGCCCTCCAGCCGGACGGGCGCATCCTGGCCGTGGGGACGCGGAACGACCAGCTCGCGGTGGTCCGGTTCAACGCGAGCGGCGGGATCGATCAGGCCTTTGGCGCCAGCGGGGTCGCGAGGCTCGAGCCTGCGCTGATCAGCGGCTCGGAGGGCTTCGACGCCGCCGTCCAGAGCGACGGCTGGATCATCGCCGCCGGCGTCGGGAAGCCGGGCAACCGCGGCATCGTCGTGCGGTTCTCTTCCATGGGCGATGTCGATCGCGACTTCGGCGGCTCGGGCGTCGTCTCGTTCGAGAACCGCCCGCTGCACTCGGTCGCGCTCGGAGAGGGCGGGCAGATCGTCGCCGGAGGAACCGAGCGGGACGCGGGCCCCACGTTCCTTGCGGTGCGGCTCGATCGCGACGGGGCGCTCGATCCCGGCTTCGGAACGGGCGGCATCGCCTATCTCTCGCAGACGCCCTACAACGATAACGACCTCGTCCTCGGGAGCGACGGCAAGCCGATCCTCGTCGGATACGCGCTCGACGGCGTGAACCACTATGCCTTTGCGCGCCTCAACGCGGACGGCTCGGCGGACACGACGTTCGGCGGGACTGGCATGGTGAACGCGAGCGGCGAAGAGAAGCCCTATGTGCGGGGCTACGGTGTCGCCCTCCAGGCCGACGGCAAGATCCTCGCCGCGGTCGCGGGGGGCACCGTGGCCTCGGGCATCACGGCCTCGATCCTCCGGCTCCTGCCGGACGGCTCCAGGGACGCCGGGTTCGGCGCCTCGGGCGCCGTGGTGCTCGACGACCATCCGGACCAGAACTACCTCTACGCCGTCACCGTCCAGCGCGACGGCCGTATCGTGGCCGCGGGGAAGCGGTCGAGCCTGGGGCTCATGGTGGTGCGCGTGTGGGATTAGCCCCCTCGCTCGGCGTGGGGCGGCTGGTCGCGGGCGCCCTGCTCACGCTGGCCTGACCCTCACTCCTTCCGCAAGAGCCCGTAGCGGGCGAGCTTCCGGTAGAGCGTCATCCTCGGGATCCCGAGGCTCCTCGACACCTCGCTCACGTTCCAGCGGGAGAGCTCGAGCGCGGCGCGGATCCGCTCCTCCTCGGCGCCCTGGTGCTCGGCGCGCGACCGGCCCCGCGGCGCGGGCGCCGCCGCCGGCAGCTGGATGTCGGCCGCGCCGATCTCCGGGCCCGGCGAGAGCACGCACGCGCGCGAGAGCACGTTCTCCAGCTGCCTCACGTTGCCGGGCCAGCCGTACGACGAGAGCCGCCGGAGCGCGCCCCGGGACAGCCGGAACGCCGGGCGGCCCTGGCGCGCCGCGAGCTTCTCGACGATCGCCTGCGCGATCGCCGGGATGTCGTCCGGCCGGTCGCGCAGCGGCGGCAAGCGGATCTCGATGACGCTGACCCGGTAGTAGAGATCCTCGCGAAAGCGCCCCCGGGCGACCTCCTCCCGCAGATCCCGGTTCGTCGCGCAGACGACCCGCACGTCGGCCACCGAGACGCTCCGGTCCGACCCCACCGGCCGGATCGATCGCTCCTGGAGCGCGCGGAGCAGCTTCGCCTGCACGCCGAGCGGCACCTCCCCGAGCTCGTCGAGGAACAGCGTCCCGCCCCGCGCCGACAGGAACAGGCCGCCGTGATCGCGGACCGCGCCGGTGAACGCGCCCTTCACGTGGCCGAAGAGCTCCGACTCGAGCAGCGCCTCGGGCAGCGCGGCGCAGTTGACCGCCACGAACGGCCCGTCCCGCCGGGGCCCGCCCGCGTGGATCGCGCGCGCGGCGAGCTCCTTGCCCGTGCCGCTCTCGCCGGTCACCGTCACGGTCACGTCGCTCTCCGCGACGCGCTCGCAGAGCGCGAGCACCGCGCGCATCGGCGCGCTCCTCCCGGCGATCTCCGGGAAGTCGCGGCGCGCGTCCGCCCGGGTCCGCTCGAGCGCGTGCGAGAGCCGCTCGATCTCGTCGGCCTGCGAGCGCATGAGCTCCGCGACCCGCCGCTGCTCCTCCTCGAGCGCCCGCGTGCGGTCCCGGAGCTCGGCCATCAGCCGGCCGTTGTGCAGCGCGACCGCGATCTGGTCCGCGAACGCGCCGAGCAGATCCGCGTCGCCCTCCGCGAACTTGCCGCGCTGGAACCGGTTGTCGAGGTAGACGGCGCCGAGCACCGCGCCGTGCGCGCGGATCGGCACGCACACGATCGACCGGAGCCGCAGGCCGTGCACGGACGCGTTCCCGTGGAACCGCTCGTCGGCCAGCGCGTCGACGGTGAGCACCGCCTCCCCGCGCTCGACCACCCGCTTCGCGATCCCGTGGCTGAACTTGAGCTGGCTCTTGCCGACGCGCTCGCGATCGAGGTTCCGCGCGACCGCGACCTCGAGCCTGCCCTTCGCGTGGCCTCCCGGTTCCGGCGACGGCGACGGCGATGCGAGGATCACGAACCCCCGCTCGGCGCCGGTCAGCTCGATGGCCGCGTCCATGGCGAGGCGGAGCACCTCCTCCGCGTCGAGCGTCGAGCTCAGGCGCCGGTTCACCTCGAGCAGCTTGAGCACGAGCTCCATCCGGGCCCCCGGCGGCGCGGGCCCGCCGCGGAGCGCGGCCCGCCGGGGGTGCCGCCAGAAGACCTCGGCGAGCTCGGCGGGGAGCGTGCTCCCGATGCGCTCCCAGCACTCGAGCGCGGCCGTGCGGTGCCGCTCCGCCAGCGCCGTCGCCGACCGGAGGCGGAGCACCTCGGCGGACACCTCCTCGTGCTTCGCGTGGAGCTCGAGCTGCGAGACCCTCGCCACGAGGCCCGCGCCGCGCTGCACCTCCGCGAGGGCCGCGCCCGTGTCGCCGCGGGCCAGCGCGAGCTCCGCGCCCGCCGTCGCGTGGCGCAGCGCGAGATCCGCCGCGTCCGCCTCCCGGAGCAGCGCCGCGGCCTCGGCCAGCCGCGCGCCCGCCGCGGCCCTGTCCCGCGCCGCGAGCGCGACCTCCGCGGCGTGGATCACCGCCTCGCACGCCTCGCGCTTCGACCCGCGCGCCGCGTGGCCGGCGCGGGCCTCCTCGAGCAGCCGCGCCGCCTCGCCGAGCGCGCCGCGCGCGGCGGCGATCTCCGCCGCGAGCCCGAGCGCCGCCACGGCGATCTCCTCGGGGGCCCTCGGGCCCTCGGGCGCTCGCATCCGCGCGACGGCGAGCTCGGCGCGCTCGAGCAGGCCGACGTCCGCGTGGATCTTGGCGAGGTTGAAGCGCAGGGTCGCCTCGGTCCGCTCCTTGGCGAAGGCGACCGCCGCCCGGAGCCCGCGCTCGTAGCAGCGCAGCGCCGCGCCCCAGTCGCCGAGCTGGTGCCTCGCCGTCCCCAGGTTGAGCGCGGCCGTCGCGAGCAGATCGCCGAGGCCCTCCGCCTCGGCCAGGTCGAGCGCCTCCTGGAACCCGCGCGCCGCCAGGGCCGCGTCGCCGGCGCGGTAGGCGTGGAGCGCGTGGTAGCTGAGCGTGCGGGCGCGGGCGCGGGGCGAGCCCGACGCCGGCCGCAGCGCGACGGCGCGCGCCAGGCTCTGGAGCGCCCCGGCCTGGTCGCTCAGGTACCCGAGCGCGAGGCCCAGCGTCTCGGCGAGCTCCGCGGCGGCCTCGCGCGCCTCGCCGCGCGCGGGCGCGCCCTCGTCCTCGCGCGCCTCTCCGCGCGCGGGCGCGCCCTCGACCTCGCGTGATCCGAGCGCCGCGAGCGCCCCCTCCGCTTCGCGCCGGGCCTCGTCGTAGCGGCCGAGGCGCAGCAGGCAGCGCGCGGAGAGGCCCGCGAGCCGCCCGCCCCAGGGCCCGGGCGAGAGGGCCCGCGCGCGCCCGAGCTGCCAGAGCGCCCGCTCGACCTTGCCGAGCTTCTCGTAGCAGCGCGCCGCCCGGTACGAGAGCTCCGCGCCGGCGTCGGCGGGCGGCCGCGCGCGCCTCGCCCGCGCGAGCAGCGAGAGCGCGCGCCGCGGGTCGCCGGCCGCCTCGATCGCGGACGCCGCGGCCACGAGCGTCCGCGGCGCCGGCAGGACCTCGCAGGCGGCGTCCGCCGCGCGCACCCAGGCGCGCGGCGCCCACTCGAGCATCGGCCCGGACGCGGCGAGCGCCCGCCGCGCCGCCTCGTGGTCGCCCGCGAGCACGAGCGCCCTCGCCCGGTCCGCCGCGCGCTGGCTGCGGACCGCCGGCGCGAAGGCCGCCTCGTCGGCGCCGGCGAGCTGGGCCGCCATCGCGGCCGCGACCTCGCGCACGACGCCCGCGTCGAGCCAGGGCAGGAGCGCCCTCGCTTGCCCGGGCTGGCCGAGGCGGAACCCCTCGCCGTCGAGCCGCGCGAGCCCCGCGGCCTCGAGCGCGTCGAGCGTCGCGCGCCCCACGCCGAGCGCGGCGGCGTCCTCGGGCCCGAGCGGATCCGCGACCGCGAGCGCCGCGAGGGCGCGCGCCTCGCCGCGGTCGAGCGCCGCCACGCGCCGTCGCCAGAGCTCCGGGGTGCCCGTCGTGTGGACGAACCTGTCGAGCTCCGCCTCGCTCAGGCTGCGCTGCGCCAGCGCGGCGCAGAGCTCCTTGAGCGCGCGCGGCCGGCCGCCGCTCGCGCGCAGGAGGTCCGACGTGCGCGCCGCCGTGGCGAGGGGCGCGGTCCAGACCCGGACCGCGTCCTCGCCGAGCGGGCCCAGCGGGAGCTCGACGACCGCGCCGTTGCCCACGCCGAGCCGCTCCGCGGAGGCGATCAGCCAGAGGACCGCGTCGGTCGGCTCGGTCGATCGCACGAGCGCCTCGAGCAGCGCCCTGTCGTGCGCGCCCAGCCTGTGGGCGTCGTCGATCGCGAGCACGCGCGGCCGGCGCGGCGCGGGCGATCCGCACGGATCCCGCAGATCGCGCGGATCCCGCGGGGCGCGCCCCGCCTCGCCCTCGCGCCCTCGCGCCCCCGCGAGCTCGCCGCGGGCCCCGAGCAGCGCGTCGACGCCGGCCGGGAGCGGCGCGCCGCCGAGCGCCCGGACCAGCAGCGCGCGCAGCGGATCGTCGCCGCGGGGCGCGCCCTCGACGACCTGCGCGCGGAGCTGCGCGCGCCACTTGAGCTCGCGGAAGAGCCGCGATTTGCCCGCGCCTTCCTCGCCCGTGACGATCACCGCGCGCGGCCCGCGCTCGCCGCGGAGCAGCGCCTCGAGCGCCGCGCCGAACGCCTCGACCTCGCGCTCCCGGCCCACGATCTCGCCCGGCTCGCTCACGACGGCGGGCGCGCGCCGCGGCAGGCCGCCGGCGGAGAGGGCCTCGAGGACCTCCTCGACCCCGGAGGGGCGGCTCGCCGGATCCTCGGCGGTGAGCCGCTCGGCGAGGCGGCGAACGGCGGCGGGCGGCGCCCCGGAGAGCAGCGGGAACAGGGCCTCGAGCGTCCGCCCCACCGCGAAGAGATCGGAGCGCGCGCTCGGCGGGGCCCCCCGGAGGAGCTCTGGCGCGAAGAACCGCGCCGTCCCCGAGAGGTCCCCCGCGCCCGCGCGCATCCGCCGCGCCGCGCTGAGGTCGATGAGCACGCCCGCGCCGTCGTCCCGCACGAGGACGTTCTCGGGCTTGAAGTCGCCGTGGACGATGCCGGCGCCGTGGAGCCACCCGAGCGCGTCGAGCGCGTCGAGCAGGACGGGCAGGGCCGCGCGGAAGGCCCGCCCCCGCGCGTGCTCGGCCAGCGTCCGGCCCCGGATGAGCTCCGTCGTGGCGTACGTGAGCGGCTGGCCCGGCGCGCCGCCGGACGTCGTCCGGGCGAAGTCGTACGCGCGCGGGAGGCGCGGGTGAGCGCAGGCCGAGAGCAGCGAGAACTCCCGCCGGAACGCCTCCAGCGCGCCCGCGGAGCCGAAGCTCAGCGATTTCATCGCGACGTCGCGATCGAAGAGCCGGTCGCGCGCCTCGTAGACCGAGGCGAGCCCGCCGCGCCCGAGCGCGCGCACGACCTCGTAACGGCCATCGACCACGGCCCCTGGCGCAATGCCGCGGTGTACCATCGGTACAATATGGTACAGAATGGTACAAAATGGGGCCGCGATCTCCGCGGAACACCGCGGATCGCATTGGCGCGACTCTTGAACAGAGGGGCGGCGTGATGCGCTGGCTTGCCGTCCTTCTCGTCGCTTGCGCCGCCGGGTGCGGGGTGAACCCCATCCCGGAGCCGCCCTTCGAGCGGCCGCCGGCGCTCGCCGGCGACGTCGTCGGCGCGGTGTGCGACGAGTGCGACGGCGCCCCGCTGGAGCTCACCGGCGCGCCCGGGAGCGTGACCGACGCCGACGTGGTCTGGGCGGTGAACCTCGATGGGACCGCGCCCCCGGTCGTCGCGCCGGTCGCGGGCGACGGCAGCTTCGCGCTCGACGTCGACGGCGTCCGGGGGAACGAGCTGCGCCTCCAGGCGCGGCGCGGCGCGCTGCGCTCCGAGCCGGTGGACCTCATCGCCGCCGCCGGCGCCCTCGCGCCGTCGCCTCGCCCGCTCGCAGGCTGCTTCGAGGTCGAGCGGGAGCTCGCCCTGCCCGAGGCGGCCGCCGGCGCGACGTCCAGCAGCGCCGTCGCGCTCGCGCACGCCTGCGGCGCGCCGCTCGCGATCGACAGGATCGCGCTGCGCGCCCCGGCGCCCGAGTACAGCCTCGAGGGAACGGCGGCTCCCGTCGTCCTCGAGGCGGGTAGCGCCGGAGAGCTCCGCGTTGTGTACCGGCCGACCGGCGCCGCCGCGCGCGAGGAAGTGGCGCTGATCGAGGTGTCTTCACCGGAGGTCTTCCGGCGGGCGGTGACGCTCTTCGTGCCCGGCGCTCCCTGAGTCGATTCCATCTCTCCGCTCCTCCGGGAGGCTCGGGACGGGCCTCGAGGGGGAGGTGCATCTCCCAACCCACACGAGAAAGATACGGAGACCAACATGCGAGCCTGTGCCTTGTTGCTTCTTGCGGCCTCTTCGATCGTCGGACTGCTCGGCTGTGACCCTCCCACGGGCGGCGGCGGCGGGGCGTGCCCGGATCCGAGCGATCCGGGCGTCCACTACGTCTCTCAGGATCCGGACGAGTGCGCGCTCATCGACTTCGTCTGCGCGGAGGGACAGCGGCTGATGACCGAGCCCGGGTGCGGCTGCGGCTGCATCGACGAGGAGCCGCCTCCCCCCGTGTGCCCGGACCCGGGTGATCCAGGCGTCCGTTACGTCTCTCACGATCCGAACGAGTGCGCCCTCATCGACTTCGATTGCTCACCGCCCGAGAAGCTCTTCTCCAGCGAGTGCGGCTGTGGCTGCGTCGGCCCCGCGCCGGAGGCCTGCCCTGACGCCGCGGATCCGGCCGTCCGCTACGTCTCTCACGATCCGGAGTACTGCCACCTCGTCGACTTCATCTGCGCGCCGGGAGAGGAGCTCTTCTCCGACGCGTGCGGCTGCGGCTGCGTCGGCCCGGCGCTCCCTGTCGGGCGCACTCAAGGCAAGTGACCGCGCCCGCGGTCTGCCGCCCTGAGAAAGGTGCTCGCGCGGCCGCCCTGCGCAGCCGGCGCCGCGCGTGAACCTCGGCGGAAGCGGCCGCTCAGGATTGTTTACATGCGCGCACCCATCGCATCACGCAGGATCGTGCGGCGGCCGGTCGACGCGCGGAAGTTCTTGAGTCGTTTCATCGAGGACGGTGGTAGGCTCGTCTGGGGATCAGGGGGCGAGCGCGACCGGGATGAAGACGGGGCCTGTCGATCAGCGCACATCGAAGGTGATCGGCGTCGCGTCGATCTTCCTCGACAATGCCTTCAACGCCGCGGCCTTTCGAGGCATGCACCGCGCCGCGCGAGCCCGGGGCTACGAGCTACTCCTCATCTACGCGACGCCTCGGCACGTCTTCGAGCGCGGCGTGGCGCTTCGCCAGGTGGCCGGCTGGATCGCGATGTACAACATCGACGGCCTGGAGGATCTGCTCGCCGACGGGAAGCCGGGTGTCATCTTCTGCGCGCCCCCGCTCGGGACGCGCTGCCCGGTCGTCCGCGCGGAGAACCACGATTCGATTCACGTGCTCGTCGATCACCTCATCCAGCTCGGACATCGTCGGATCGCTTACATCGGCATGACGGGATCGGACGATTTCCACGAGCGGAGCCGGGCATTCGAACAGGCGATGCGCGCGCGCGGGCTCGAGGCGGACCTCAACCTGCTCTCCGAGTTTCACGAGTGTACGATCTTGTATACCGAGCAGCGCTTCCACGAGCTGCTCGCGCGCAACGGCAAGTTCTGTACCGCGCTCGTGGCGGGCAACGACGAGATGGCGATTGGCGCCATCAACGCGATCCGGGCGCACGGCCACCGCGTGCCCGAGGACATCGCCGTGGTGGGGTTCGACGACATCAACGCCGCCCAGCACTGCGATCCGCCGCTCACCACGGTTCGGCAGGACCCGGCGCTCCTCGGGAGCACGGCCGTCGAGCGGCTCATCGATTTGCTCGACGGCCTCCCCCCTCGTGAGCTCGTGACCCGCGGCCCGGCCAAGCTGGTGGTGCGTCGCTCGTGCGGGAGCGGCCGCGCCGCGTGGAACGCCGCGCCGGTCGCGCCAGCGATCGAGGCGCCGGAGGACGGCTGGCAGCGCGCGCTGTCCCGGCAGATGAGCCTCCTCCTGGACGGGTCTGGGCGCTCGCCGTCCGACGACGCGCCCCTCGACTGGCCCGAGGCGGAGGTGATCGCGCAGGGCCTCGGCGCGGCGCTCGCCGGGGAGGAGCCGCTGGACGTGGGGACGCTCCAGCGCGCTTTCGCCGCCGGGGTCGCGCAAAATGACAAGATCGAGGTCCTGCTCGCGGTGGTGAAGCTCGTCGAGCAGACCGCCGCGCGGCGCCTCGCCGGCGCGCCGGAGCCGGAGGCCGCCCGCCGGCTGGAGACGTTCCTCGACCGCGTGCGGCTCGCGCAGCAGCGGGCCCTCGCAGCGTGGGACAGGCGGAACGTGAAGAGCCTCGAGCGGCTGGTCCGCGCCAAGGTGCACATGAGCAGGCTCCTCGCCTCGAAGCACGCATGGACCCAGGAACGCCTGGAGTGGCTGGCGCAGACCTCCGTCGGCGTCGGGTGCATCGCGCTCTGGGCGGATGCGTCGGACAAGGCCGAGCCGGAGTTCCTCGTCCACTCCGTGTACCCGTACGATACGGACTTGACCGCCCTCGTGGGGCACAGGTACCCGGCCGGCGACTTTCCGCCGCCCGCCCTGCGCGCGGCTGCCTTGCCGGACGAGCCGGGCGGCTATCTCCTGCTGATCCCGCTCGTGAGCGCGACGCGCGACTGGGGGACTCTGGTGCTGGGAGGGCTGCACCTGGAGAGCTTCGTAAACAACCTCCATCCGCTGGCCATGTGGGTGTCGCTCCTGATCGCCGCGTTCGAGCACCACGACATGGAGGCCACGCTGCACGCGGAGCGCGACATGCTGGCCGCCGCTTACGAGCGCGAGCGCGCGCTGGCGAGCACGGTGCGGG
This sequence comes from Sorangium sp. KYC3313, assembly GCF_052075895.1. Lineage (NCBI taxonomy): Bacteria > Pseudomonadati > Myxococcota > Polyangiales > Polyangiaceae > Sorangium > Sorangium sp. KYC3313. The sequence continues at coordinate 10,841,104 of NZ_CP197255.1, read as the reverse complement.
AGCTCGGCTGTCCCGTCATCCCGCTGCTGCCCGGGGTGCTGCTCATCTCGCTGATAGGCGCGATCGACGCCGCGAGGGCGCAGCAGATCATGGAGGCCGCGCTCTCCGGCGTCGCGCGAGAGGGGGCCCGGTGGGTGCTGCTCGACGTCACCGGCGTGCCGTATGTCGACGAGGCGATCGCGGCGGCGCTGGTGCAGACGGCGCAGGCGACCCGGCTGCTCGGCGCGCGCGTGAGCCTCGTCGGCGTCGGGCCCAGGATGGCGCAGGGCATGGTCGGCCTCGGGATCGAGCTGCACGACATCTCGATCTTCCAGTCGCTGGCCGCCGCCATCAGCGAGCTGACCAGGCCAGAAAAGAAGACCAAGGCGAGGCGGGCAGAGTAGCGCCTCAGGCGCGCCGGGATCGCTCGAGCTACTTCATCAGGAGCCTGGCCGCCGCGCGCCCGGCGGCCTCGGTCAGCCGCCGCATGTAGTCCCAGTTGAGCCGATCGACCCGGTCGCAGCGCTGGTGGTAACAGGGGTTGCCGTCATCACCGAAGAAGTCCTGCGAGATGGCCACGGCCGGCGCCCCGTAGCGCCAGAACGCCGCGTGATCGCTGCGGTTCGTGCAGGCGTCCACCCGGGTCAGGCCGAGCTCGCCGTGCGACGCGGCCTCCTCGACAAGCGCGGCCAGATCGGACGACGTGTTCTCGTTGCAGTGGATGACGTGATAGTGCCCGTCGTCGTTGGAGTCGTAGCCTGTCATCTCCAGATCCAGGACGCCGACCACCTGATCCATCTGCCCGCTCCGGTAGAGCTTGCTCGCGTAGGCCCGCGAGCCGAGGAGGCCGTCCTCCTCTTGATCGAAGGCGACGACGCGGAGCCCGATGCTCAGCTTCGCGTCCTTCAGCGCGTGGGCGATGGCGAGCGACGACACGATGCCTGAGCCGTCGTCGTCGGCGCCCGCGTTGCTCATGGTGTCGTAGTGCGCCGAGAGGATGAGGACGCGCGACGGGTCGGCGCCGGGCCTGTCCGCCGTCAGGTTGACGCCCTGGCTCCAGCCGCTTTGATAAGCGTGCTCCTCGACGGTGAACCCGATCGCCTCGTATTGCTGGCGCATCCAGGCGCGGGCGAGCGCGCGTCCGTCCTTGGAGCCGCGCTCGCGGATGACCGCCGAGCGGCCGCCGACGGTCACGGGCGCCGCGCCGGAGAGCTCCTTGAGCCGCGCCTCGAGGAACGCGGCGTCGATGTGGAGCTCGGGGACCTCGGCAGCGTCGCCGTCGAGCCGCGCGCGCGCCCCGGCCGGAGCGCGGGTCCCCAGCCCTCCCGGAGCGCGCGACAGGACCACCTCGTGCGCCCCGATCGGCTCCGCGTGAAGGCGGTGCGAGCCGAGCCAGTCATGGGGGTCGCGGCCCGTCGGGACGGCGACGGCGGCGATCCCGCCGACGCGCGCGCGCTCGCCCGGGAGCGCCGCGCTGGGCAGCGGCCCCTCCACGAGGTGGAGCGAGGCCCCGGGCTCTTCTTTCAGAGCGACGCTCTGCCAGGCGTCATCGACGCTGGCGCGGGTCACGACGACCTGGCCAGTCTCCGTCGCGAGCCGGTTCAGGAACGTGCTGACCGTATCCTTGCCCACGTGCGAGACGTGGATCACTCCGGCCGCCGGCGCGCCCGGATCGCCGGACGCGCACGACGTCGAGACGAGCGCAAAGGCGGCACACAGCGCGGCGACGGCGCTCGAACGATTGCGGCAAACTGTCATGGCGTCTTCCCCTTTCGGCGACACCGTACGGATCTCAAACGAATTATCCAAGCACTATCTCGCGATGCGTCGAGCTTTGGGCCGAATCGCGTCAAATGCGATGAGGGACACACTCACGCTTCACCGGAGCTCTGGAGTCATGGTCCAGCTCGTCAGTCCGCGTGAGCGTTCGCGTTGGTTCGGTCACTCTTCGGGCGGGGTTCCGTCGCGCAGCGAGAGCTGCCCTCGGCGGCAGATATCGATGGCGGACGCGAGGATGCGCATCGCCTCCTGCGGCGCGTGGAAGCCGGACGAGTTCTCCGCCTCGGCGAAGTCGACGAAGAACTGACATTTCCGCTGCGCCGCGCGCGGGCCCGCGAGCGCCTCCTCGGCCATCCCGGCCTCCTTCGCGCGGCGGATGTCGCTGATGAGCGCGGTCACGGCGTCCATCGCCCGGTTTCGCGCCTCGAAATGGCGCGACTGGATCGTCTCGACGCGCTGCCGGAGCTCGTCCTCGGGCCACTTGTGGCACGTCTGGCACGCGCGGTTCACGTTGAGGAGCGGGCTCTGCACGTGGTGATCGCTGATCTTCGTCGCGCCGACCCGCTGGTAGGGCATGTGGCAGTCGGCGCAGGCCACGCCGGAGCGCGCGTGGACGCCCTGATTCCACATCTCGAACTCCGGGTGCTGCGCCTTCAGCACCTTCGCGCCCGACTCCGCGTGCGTCCAGTCCGAGTGGCCGTTCTCCTCGTAGTAGGCGTAGATCTCGTCGACCTTGAGGCCCTTCGCCCACGGGTACACGAGGCGCTTCTCCGGGCCCTTGAAGTAATACTCCACGTGGCACTGGCCGCAGACGTACGAGCGCATCTCCTGGCGCGTGGCCATCGTGTTGACGTCGTAATCGGCCTGGCCCATCGACGCCTTGAGCGCGCGGATCCCCTCGATGAACCCGGGCCGCGTCACCCGGAGCTGCATCGACTCGGGGTCGTGGCAATCGATGCACGAGACGGGGTGCGTCACCAGCTTGCGCGCCTCGGGGAAGGGCATCTGGTTCATCGCCTCCCACCCGCGCATCAGGTCGCCGCCGCCGAGCTTCTTGTACGGCACATACACGGACGCATGGCAGTGAATGCAGGTGCCCGGCTGCTTCGCCGCGATCTGCCGCTCGGTGTACACCTGATCCTCGAGCATGTGAGCGTGCCCGCGCTCCTCCCGGAAGTCGCGCGCGAAGGCGTAGCCGGCCCACATCGTCTTCAGCCGGCCGTCCTCCTCGAGCTTCGATTGCGCGACCACGCTGCGCGGATCGGCCTCCGTCGGCGTGCGCGGCACCGCCTCGCTCCCGCCGAAGCGCGTGCGCTTCTGGTCGACCGTTCGCCGGTAGCCGTCGTACTGGAGGGGGAAGTTCCTCCCCCAGACGGCCGGGTCGTCTATCGTATCGTCAAGCTCGACGACGCGATAGAACGGGCTCTTCGCCTCCTGCTTGTGCTCGAAGATGTTCACCAGCAGCGCGGCGATCCCGGCGGTCGCCGCCGCCGCGGCGAGCGCCGCGAGCGGCAGGTAGCGCCAGCGCGCCGGCGGCCTCCCGGTGCGCGCGCTCTCCTGCGTGGATCGTTCGTCCTTCGGCTCCGTCATCGATTCCATCCCTCGTGCAGCGGGCGCCCCTCAGTGCAGGTGGCCCACCGATTCATGGCAGCGCACGCACGAGAGCCCCGCGGCGCCGTGGTGCTCGCTGTCGATCGCGTCCACGACGTCGCCGTGGCACCCGCGACAGGCCTCCTCCGTGATGCGTAGATTGCTGGGCTTGATCCGGATCGGGTCCGGGAAGCGGCCCGAGGTGAAGGCGAACGAGTGCCAGAACCCGTTCGACGCCTTCGTGGCATATTTCCCCAGGAACGTGTGCGGCGCGTGACAGTCGTTGCACCCTGCCACGGCCCGGTGGCTGGAGCGCTGCCACCCGGCGAACTGCTCGTTCATGATGTGGCAGTTGGCGCACGCCGACGGATCGCTCCCCAGGTACGAGGCGCCCTTCGCATAAACGAAGGTGTACCCGCCGAGCCCGGCGGCCACGCCGAGCGCGACGCAGAGCGCGAGGAGCAAGGCTCCTGTGGAGCCGCGCCCGCGGCGCGCTCGCTCGCGCGCCGGCGGCGCCGGCGGTTCATCTCGCCGTTGCGCTTCCGTCATGGGATCTTGCTCGTGGGTCATCTATCGCCGGACCGGTTCATCGATCCTCGATCATCGACCGCCGCTTTGCAAGGCAGGTGCCGCTACGTCTCGGCCGGAGCGGCGATCCGACGGCCCGGCGGCGGGGACGAGCCGACTCGGCGCGCAGGGCGACCGCGGGACGCCGCGGCGGGCCGGCGCGCTCGGCCGCAAGGCGTGCGCATCGGCGCAGATTCCGCGCTGGCGGGCGCTCCCTGCGGCCGCTGTTCCCGCGGCGGCCCGTCTGCGCTAGGGAGCTGGCCAGGAGACGTCATGTGACCGCCCCGCGCGACACGCACCCAGCCGCCGCCACGCCCGCGAGCGCCGGCCTGCCTCCGGCGAACCACCGTATCCGGCTGCCGGGTTTCGAGCTCGGCGTCGGCCGAGGGCGCGCCTTACCGGCGTTATCGCGTCTACGAGCGCCCGCTCGGAAGGAACAGGTGATATGACGACAGCTGCCCCGCACCAGAAGACGCCGTTCACGCCGTACCAGCGGCGGCTGTTCTGGTTCCTGAGCGTGGCCTCGTTCTTCGAGGGCTACGACTTCCTGGCGCTCACGCAGATATTGCCCAACTTCGGCGCGCAGATGGGCCTCTTGCCCCGCCACGAGGGGCTCCTCGTCGGGGTCATCAACTCGGGCACGATGATCGCGTATCTCCTCGTGCGCAAGGCCGACCAGTGGGGGCGGCGGCGGGTGCTCTCGGTCACCATCGCGGGGTACACGATCTTCTCCGTGCTGACGGCGTTCGCGCCGAACGTCTATGTCTTTGCCATCTTGCAGCTCCTCGCGCGCATCTTCCTCCTCGGGGAGTGGGCGGTCAGCATGGTGTATGCGGCCGAGGAGTACCCGAGCGATCGGCGCGGGATGGTGATCGGCGTCATCCAGGCGTTCTCGAGCCTGGGATCCATCGTGTGCGCAGGCGTCGTGCCGCTGCTCCTCGCGACGCCGTACGGGTGGCGCAGCGTGTACCTCGTCGGCGGCATCCCGCTCGTGCTCATCGCGGTCGCGCGGCGCGGCCTGCGCGAGACGGCGCGGTTCGAGCAGGCCGCGGCCGAGCGGGCGGGGGAGGGGACGCCGTCGTTCACGCGCATCCTGCGCACGCCGTACCGCGGGCGGATGCTGCAGCTCGCCTTGATCTGGGGGCTCACGTACGTTTGCACCCAGAACGCGGTGACGTTCTGGAAGACGTTCGCGCTCCGGGAGCGCGGGCTCAGCGACGGCGAGGTGGGCGGCAGCATCACGTTCGCCGCGCTCGTCTCGATGCCGCTCATCTTCGCCTCGGGCAAGCTGATCGACGTGGTGGGCCGCCGCAAGGGCGCTGTGATCATCTATGTGCTGGCGGCGGCCGGCGTGCTCGGCGCTTACTCGCTGGGCTCGCGGGGCGGGCTCACGGCCGCGCTGGTCTTCGCCATCTTCGGCGCGAGCGGGGTGCTCCCCGTGCTGAACGCCTACATGACCGAGCTCTTCCCCACGCACCTCCGGAGCGACGCGATCGCCTGGTCGAACAACCTGCTCGGCCGGATCGGCTACATGCTCTCTCCGATCGCCGTCGGCTTCGCCGCGGAGCAGATCGGCTGGGGACCGGCGGTGTCCGCGACGGCGCTCTTCCCGCTGGTCGCGCTCGCGCTCATCCTGTGGCTCCTCCCGGAGACGCGCGGCAAGGAGCTCGAGGAGACGGCGCGGGTATAGCCCAGCGCCGTCTGTCAGAAATCCGGCCAGGGATCGCTGACACGAAACGAGGGCGGCCGCGAAGCGGACGCAGCGCTCCGAGCAGCTGGACGCGGCGGTGGGTGGTGGGGGGGGACTCTGGCCGAAGGTGGGGTCTTTTGAACCGCCAAGCAGCAGTCCTCGAGTTCCTGCGGTCCGGAGCTCGTCATCATTAATTTGGTCGGAGCGCTGGTCTGGTCTAGATCCGCCCCGTCCGAACGATCCCGAACGGTCTGTACGGAGGAGCCCCACCAACGCGTCGTCGCACGTCTGCGTGCGAGCGGCCGAGGTGCGTCCGGAATACAGACCGCCAAGACATTCAGGTCGCCCGCGTCGCCCCTATCGACGTCGCGCGAGAGAAGTCAGCGAACATGCAACCTTTCACGCTGCCCGACTTCTACATGCCGTATCCGGCGCGCATCAATCCGCACCTCGAAGGCGCGCGCGCGCATACCAAAGCCTGGTCCTACGAGATGGGTATCCTGGAGGAGAACCCGCAGGAAAAACCCATCTGGACCGAGCGCGACCTCGACGCGCACGACTACGCGCTGCTCTGCGCGTACACCCACCCCGACGCGCCCGCGCCCGAGCTCAATCTGATCACGGACTGGTATGTCTGGGTGTTCTTCTTCGACGACCATTTCCTCGAGATCTACAAGCGCACCAAGGACATGCGCGGCGCCAAGGCGTACCTCGACCGCCTGCCGCTCTTCATGCCCGTCGTGCCCACGGGGACGCCGCCGGAGCCGACGAACGTGGTCGAGCGCGCGCTCGCGGACCTCTGGGCGCGGACCGTCCCGCTCACCTCGGTGCACTGGCGCGAGCGCTTCCTCGAGGCGACGAAGAACCTGCTGCTCGAATGCATGTGGGAGCTCGCCAATATCCAGGAGAACCGCGTCGCGAACCCGGTCGAATACATCGAGATGCGCCGCAAGGTCGGCGGCGCGCCCTGGTCCGCGGGCCTCGTCGAGATCGCCGTGGGCGCCGAGGTCCCGGCCGCCGTCGCCGCGACGCGCCCCCTCGAGGTCCTGCGCGACACGTTCTCGGACGGCGTCCACCTGCGCAATGACCTGTTCTCGTACCAGCGGGAGGTCGAGGACGAAGGGGAAAACGCCAACTGCGTGCTCGTCCTCGAGCGTTTCCTCGGTGTCCCCACGCAAAAGGCGGCCGATCTGACGAACGAGATCCTGACGTCGCGGCTCCAGCAATTCGAGAACACGGCGCTCGTCGAGGTGCCGGCGCTCTGCGTGGAGCACGGGCTGACGCCGGCGCAAGCCCTCGACGTCGCCAGGTACGTGAAGGGGCTGCAGGATTGGCAGTCCGGCGGCCACGAATGGCACATGCGGTCGAGCCGCTACATGAACGAAAACGCGGACAAATCCGCGAGCGTCCCCGATGTCCTCGGGACGCCGACGGGGCTCGGCACCTCGGCGTTCCGGATCAGGCTCACGCCCGGCGCCCTGGGTTTGCAGCGGATCAAGACCCTCACCCACGCCCCGTTCCGGCCCGTGGGCAGGACGCCGCTCCCGAAGATCACCATGCCGTTCAAGCTCCGCCTGAGCCCGCATCTGGCCGCGGCGCGCCGGAGCACCCTCGAGTGGGCCCGCAAGTTCGCGATGCTCGACGTGGTGCCGGGCGTCTTCGGGTCCGGGATCTGGGACGAGCGCAGGTTCATCGGCTTCGATTTCCCCATCTACGCCGCGGGCATTCACCCGGACGCGTCCCCGCACGAGCTCGACCTGAGCTCGGGCTGGCTGACTTGGGGGACGTACGGCGACGATTATTTCCCGCTCTTGTTCGGCGCGACGCGGGACATCGCGGGCGCGAAGCGGTTCTCTGCCCGGCTCTCGATGTTCATGCCCCTCGACTGCGCGGGCGCCCCGGTGCCCGAGAACCCGGTGGAGAGCGGCCTGCTGGATCTCTGGATCCGTACAGCCTCCCCCATGTCGATGAGCTCGCGGCAATCGCTCCGCCGCAGCGTCGAGACCATGACCGGGAGCTGGCTCTGGGAGCTCCTGAACCAGACCCAGAACCGGATCCCGGATCCGGTCGATTACGTCGAGATGCGCCGCAAGACGTTCGGCGCCGACCTCACGATGAGCCTATCCAAGCTCACGCTGGGCGATGTGGTTCCGGCCGAGGTCTTCCGCACGCGGACGATGCGAGGGCTCGACAACACCACCGCCGACGTGGGCGGGTGGATCAACGATCTCTATTCGTACCGCAAGGAGATCGAGTTCGACGGCGAGCTCAGCAACCTCGTGCTGGTCGTCGAGCGGTTCCTCGAATGCGACGCGCAGCGGGCCAAGGAGGTCGTCAACGACCTGCTCACGGCGCGCGTGCTGGAGTTCGAGCACATCGTCGCGACCGAGCTGCCCCGCATCCTCGACGAGTTCGACCTCGGCGAGGCGGCACGCGAGGCCTTGCTCGGATACGTCGAGAAGCAGCGATTGTACATGGCTGGCGTCCTCAACTGGCACGTCGTGACGAGCCGGTACGTGGACGCGGAGCTCGAGCGCCACCCGATCGAACGGGCGATCGGGGGCGCGCGTGGGTTTGGCGCCTCTGCGGCGCGTATCAGCAGCTTCTTCGGCGCCGGAAGAGCCGGCGCCGCGGCTCCTGCTGCGAAGGCGGATCTTTCGATGGGTACGGCGCGGTCCGTGCCGGTGAAGCACGGGCGGCCCTAGCCGTCCGGGAAAGAGGGACTCATGTCTATCACAGGTAATCTGGGTTCGATCGATCAGCACCAGACCAGCCTCGCGACGGCGGCCGCGAGGCAGCTCGCGACGACGACCAAGTCGGCGCCGCAGATGCAGGGCATCTCGTCGCGGTGGCTGGTGAAGCTCCTGCCGTGGGTGCACGTCAACGGTGTCTACCGCGTGAACCGCCGCCTGAGCTATGCGGTGGGCGACGGGCGGGTGACGTTCACGAACACCGGCGCGAAGATCCAGGTCATCCCGCAGGAGCTCTGCGAGCTGCCGCTCCTCCGCGGTTACGAGGACGTCGAGGTCCTCACCGCGCTGGCGAACCGCTTCGTGCAGCGTGAGTACAAGCCCGGCGACGTCATCACCGAGCGCGGCAAGGAGGCCGATCACATCTGCCTCATCGCGCACGGCAAGGTCAACAAGATCGGCGCGGGCAAGTACGGCGATGAGACGGTGCTCGAGGTTCTCGCGGACGGCGACCATTACAGCTACCAGGCGCTCCTGGAGACGCAGGATTACTGGACGTTCACGGCCAAGGCCGTCACGGCGGTTACGGTGCTGACGCTCCAGCAGAACGTCTTCGAGGAGCTCGTCGCCCAGCACCCGTCGCTGAAGCAGCAACTCGACAACTTCAAGGCGCTCGCCGCGAAGAAGCAGGACAACACGGGCGAGGCGGCGATCGAGATCGCGGCGGGCCACTCCGGCGAGCCCGTCCTCCCCGGCACGTTCGTCGATTACGAGACCTCGCCCCGCGAGTACGAGCTCAGCGTGGCGCAGACCGTGCTCCAGATCCACACGCGCGTCGCGGATCTGTTCAACGAGCCGATGAACCAGACCGAGCAGCAGCTGCGCCTGACCATCGAGGCCCTGAAGGAGACCCAGGAGCACGAGCTCATCAACAACCGCGAGTTCGGTCTCCTGCACAACGCCGACCTGAAGCAGCGCATCCACACCCACAGCGGCCCCCCGACGCCGGACGACATGGACGAGCTCCTCGCCACGGTCTGGAGGGAGCCGTCGTTCTTCCTCGCGCCCCCGCGGGCCATCGCGGCGTTCGGCCAGGAGTGCAGCCGCGTCGGCATCTACCCGCAGAGCATCGAGGTGAACGGCCATCGCGTCCCGGCGTGGCGCGGCGTGCCGATCTTCCCGTGCAACAAGATCCCGGTCTCGGAGACGCGGACGACCTCGATCCTGCTCGTGCGCGCGGGCGAGAAGAACCAGGGCGTCATCGGCCTGCACCACGCAGGCATTCCGGACGAGGTCGAGCCGAGCCTCAACGTGCGCTTCATGGGGATCAACGACAAGGCCATCATGTCGTACCTCGTCAGCCTCTATTACTCGACGGCCGTGCTGGTCCCCGACGCGCTCGGCGTCCTGGAGAGCGTCGAGATCGGACGCGCCCACGAATGAACCGCGAGCGGTAGCCGCTCCGCGTGTGCCCCGTGCAAGCGCGGGGGATACGCGGAGCGCTCTGCTCTCCGAAGCGCGCAGAAGGAAAGGTACATCATGGCAAACGCCGAAAACCCTGGGATCGGGAACGATGTGGAGCGTTCGAGCCTCGGGACGCTGGGGGCGCGAAAGCTCGCGACGACGACCAAGTCGCACCCGCAGATGCAGGGGATCACGTCCCGGTGGCTCTTGCGGGTCCTGCCCTGGATCGAGGTCACGGGCGGCACGTATCGCGTGAACCGCCGCCTGAGTTATGCCGTCGGCGACGGGCGGCTCAGCTTCGGCAACGTCGGGGCGAAGGTGGAGGTGATCCCGCAGGAGCTCTGCGAATTGCCGCTCTTGCAAGGCTTCTCGGACGACGCCGTGCTCGACACCCTGGCGAGCCGGTTCGTCCAGCGGGAGTACAAGCCCGGCGCGCTGATCGCCGAGCGCGGAAAGCCCGCGGAGACGATTTTCCTGCTCGCGCATGGAAAGGCCCAGAAGCTCGGCGTCGGCAAGTACGGCGCCGACACGATCCTCGACGTCCTCGCGGATGGGGACCATTTCGGGGACCAGTCCGTCATCGAATCGAACGACGCATGGACCTATTCGGTCAGGGCCGTCACGCCGTGCATCGTGCTCGAGCTCCCGCAGCGGGTCTTCGAGGAGCTGATCTCGCGATCTCCGGCGCTCCACGCGCACGTCGAGTCGCTCAAGGAGCGGCGGAGGAGGCCGCAGGACAAGCTCGGACAGGCGGCGATCGCCCTCACCGCCGGTCACAAGGGCGAGCGCGCGCTCCCGGGGACGTTCGTCGATTATGAGACCGCGCCGCGTGAATACGAGCTCAGCGTCGCGCAGACGGTCCTCCGGCTCCACACGCGCGCCTCGGATCTCTTCAACGATCCGATGGATCAGCTCCAGGAGCAGCTCCGCCTGACCGTCCAGGCCCTGCGCGAGCGGCAGGAGCACGAGCTCATCAACAACCGTGATTTCGGCCTCCTGCACAACGCCGACCTGAAGCAGCGCCTCCATTCCCGGAGCGGCCCCCCGACGCCCGACGACATGGACGAGATCCTCTCCCGGCGCCGCAAGTCGCAGTTTTTCCTGGCGCACCCGCGCACGATCGCCGCCTTCCACCGGGAGTGCAGTCGCCGCGGCATCTACCCGACCACCGTCGAGCTCTCCGGCACGCAGGTCGCGGCGTGGCGCGGCGTCCCGATCCTCCCTTGCGACAAGATCCCGATCAACGAGGACAAGACGAGCTCCATCCTCGTCATGCGCACGGGGCAGGAGCATCAGGGCGTCATCGGCCTCCACCGCACGGGCCTCCCCGAGGAGATCGAGCCCGGTGTCTCGGCCCGCAGGATGGAGACCGACGGGAAGGCCATTACCTCGTACCTTGTGAGCACCTATTACTCCGCCGCGGTGCTGGTGCCCGACGCTCTCGGCGTCCTTGAGAACGTCCAGATCGGGCGGTAGTACGCCCAGGCCCGTGCTCGCGGGCAGCAACACCACCATCGGCGTGATCGCCACGGACGCCGTGCTCACCAAGAGCCAGGCCTGCCGCCTCGCCACCGTGGGGCACGACGGCCTGGCGCGCGCGATCAACCCGCTGCACACGCTCTCCGACGGCGACGCCCTCTTCGCGCTGGGCACGGGCGCGTCCGGCGCGACGCTCGGCATGATGACCCTGTGCGTCATGGCGGCCGAGGTCTGCACGCTGGCGGTGGTGCGCGCCATCCGCGCGGCGCAGGGCGTGACGCTGGGCGCTGCGTACCTGCCGGCGGCGGGGGACCTGGGGTGAAGCCTGTCGACGCGCGCTGAAGCCAGCCGCGGTGCTGCGTTCGAAGCCGCGACTCGTCCTCGTACTTCCTCGTACTTCCGCCACGGAAGCCGCGACTCGCCCTCGTACTTCGCCACGGAAGCCACGACTCGTCCTCGTTCTTCCACTACGCTGGTCGGAGCCACGGAGGGGTGACGGTAGCGACAATGGATCCGCCGGACGGAGCTGCCGCGAGAGGGGCCTTCGCCGCCGCGATCCGCTCCCGTGACGTCGCCGTGGTCGGGGGCGCCGAGAGCCCGGCGGACCTCACATGCCGTGAAGCTCGCACGCACAGCTGAGAGGAGATGAGGACAAGGATGCCCACCATTGCGATCGTCGGCGCCGGCGTGGCCGGCCTGCATCTCGCGCTGCACCTCCAGAAGGAGGGCCTCGACGTGAGCCTCTACGAGGAGCGCACGCCGGACGAGATCCGGACGGGGCGCCTGCCCAGCACCGTCGGGCTCTCCCTGCTGACCCGGGAGCGCCAGCGGGCGCTCGGCGTCGCGCACTGGGAGGGGCCCGAGCATGCCACGAGGACCATCCGGATCCGCGTGGCGGCCGCGCCGCCGATCGACTTCGTCGGCCGCCTCGTGGATCAAGCGCTCTTCATCGACATGCGGGTCTATCTGCCCCAGCTGCTCGAGGACTTCGTCGCGCGGGGCGGCCGCGTGGTGAGGGCCTCGCTCGACGCGGCCGGCGTCCGCGGCCTCGCCGCGGCGCACGACCTCGTGGTCGTCGCCACGGGCCGGGCGGGCCTCACGGACCTCTTCCCGAGGGTCCCCGAGCGAAGCCCGCACGCCGCGCCGATGCGGCGGCTCTTCGCGGGCATCGTCCGCGGGCTCCGCATGCCGCCCGGGCCGATGGAGTTCATGTTCCAGCTCTCCCCGGGGCACGGCGAGATCTTCGAGAACCAGTACATCACGCTCGGCGGGATCGTGCCCTCGCTGCTCATCGAGGCGATCCCCGGCGGCGCGCTCGAGCCGATCACGCGGATGCGCTACGAGGACGATCCGGCGCGCTTCGACGCGGCGCTGCTCGACGCGGTGCTCGCGCACGCGCCGCTCACGGCCGAGCGCGTCGATCGGGCGAGCTTCGGCGTGGCCGGCCCGCGCGACTACCTGACGGGCGCCGTGACGCCGGTGGTGCGCCGCGCGTACGTGCCCCTCGGCGGCGAGAGGTTCGCGCTCGCGCTGGGCGATCTCCACATCACCCACGATCCGATCACGGGCCAGGGCGCGAACATGGCCACGCTCGCGGCGTCGCTCGCCGCCGAGCAGATCGCCGGGCAGGCGGCCGCCGGCGCCGCGTTCGACGAGGCGTTCTGCGCGGACCTGGAGGATCGCCTCTGGAACGGGCTCCGGGCGGCCACGGAGTGGACGAACGCCTTCCTCCTGCCGCCGCCGGACCACGCGCTGGCCCTCCTCGTCGCGGCCGCGCGCAGCCAGAAGGTGGCCGACGCGTTCACCACGAACTTCTCGTACCCGGATCGCCAGTGGGCGATCCTCTCGTCGCCCGAGGCGACCGCCAGCTTCATCGCGAGCCACGCCTGACGATCAGCTGAAGCGCGCCCGGACCGGCGCCGGGCTCTCGCAGATCGGGCACGCGTCCGCGCGCTCGGCGATCTTGCCGCAGTCCTTGCAGTCGACGCGATAGCCGTGGAAGCCGGGGTCGTGCAGCTCGACGCTCGTCTGGGCCCTGTCCGCGCGCCTTCCCTCGTATTTCACGCGCATCGGCACGAACGCGATATAACGCACCTCGATGTGCTCGCACCGCGAGCACCGCTCCGGCACCGCGTACGCGTTGGTCGTCGTGAGTCCGCGCGCGAGGCCGCCTTCAGCGTGGCACCGCGGGCAGCGGTCGTCCGTGAACACGAGGTGCTGGCACGCGCCGCACGTGATCTCGTACAGCCCGTCGACGAACATCTCGCCCTTGTAGACCCACTTCACCGGCCCGACGGGCTCGCCCTCCATGAGCGGCACGAGCCCGTCGACATACGAACGCAGGTTGAGCTTCTGTCCCCCGCACGCGGGGCACCCCGCCTCGACCATCTCGGCAAACGCACGTTCGGAGAGCCTGCTCATGATCGTCGCCTTCTAGCACGCCTCGTCGACGGGAGGACCGAAATGGCGGGGCCGCGCCGGAGCCGGCCATGAAGGGCCCCGGCGCGTCGCGCTGGAGGGGCCAGCCTCCACACATGGAGGCCCCGGCCTCCAGCGCATGACCTCCGAGCGGGGCCCGGACCATCCCAGCAGGCGCCCGGGAATCACGCGAAGCCGGCGCTCGCTCCACGCACGAGCGCTGCGAGCTCGGGGATATTCCGCCCAGCGCGCGGCCTCCGGCGGCGCCGCGCCGGGCCGCCCAGCCGTGCCTTCAGCGCATGGCCTGACGATTGCAATTACGTTGATCCGTTGTTCCGTCGGTCGCACGGTCGGTCAGCCGATTCCCACCATGACGTCGAGGGGTGGGAAGAGCGCCTGCCCAGCATCGATATCCCGCTCGCGTGAGACGAGCGCGCGGGCCTGCCGGCGCGGAGGCGCTGCGGCCGCGCGACCCGTCGAGGGGGCGAGAGCGCCCCGACACGAACCGAACCCGAGGTGAACCATGTCGTCGGTCTCCATCAAAACAACGATGATCTTCATTCTCATCGGCGCGGCCGCGGGCTGCGCCGTGCCCGCCGAGAAGGACGCGCCGGAGGAAACGGCGGTCGAGTCGCAGGCCATCGAGTGCAGCAAGGAGTGCATCCTGGCGATGGTGAACAGGCAGCTCTCGCTGATGGGCGAGTTCGGGAACGAGGAGGAGTTCACGCGGGCGCTCCGGGAGCTCGTGGCCATCGGCCCGGCGGCCGTCCCCGTGGTCGCCGAGGTCTATAAGGCGTGGTCGGTCTCCGTCTCGCCGGACAAGGCCGAATCGGCGAGGCCTGGCGAGATGCGCTGGCGGGCGGCTCACCTCCTCGGCCTGCTCGGCTCGCGCGACGGCATCAAGCCGCTGAACGAGATCGCCACGACGAAGCTCCCCGATCCCGAGGCCGACGAGCAGCTCTTCGCGGATGAATACCGCGTTCGCCTGCGCGCGATCGCCGGGCTCGAGGCGCTCGGCGCCGCGGCGGAGCTGAAGGCCATCTTCTCCGCCGGCGACCTGCTGCGCAACCCGGCGGCGGCGAGCCTCTACGCCCTCGGGATCGACGTCGGCGGGATCCAGCTGATCGACGCGCGCAAGGCGCTCGCGGAGGACGTCGCCGACGTCAAGGATTACAACCCGAACAACGGTCGACCGGCGCAGCCGGAGAAGCCCGGATCGCGGTTGTTCAAGGTGGCTCCTCGGACCGACACGCCTGTCATCGCTCGTTGAGGGATCGATCATGAAAAGCACGATCAGCGCCGTTCTTGCGTCTTGTTTGCTCCTCGGCGTCGCCTCCGAGGCCCGCGCCGCCACCTGCGACACCGTGCGGGGGACCGATCCCGGGGTGATGACGAGCTTCTGGTGCACGCAGCCGTGGATCGACTTCTATTGGGATGCGTACGACTTCGACAAGGGGGACTGGGACGACGGCTTCGGCTGGGAGGCCGCGTGCGACCGGAGGCGGCCGCTGGCGCGCACGTTCCAGGCGATCCAGCTCCTCAACTATGCGTCGCCGAACGAGGCGCTCAAGACGAACGACTTCAACGGCAACATCCTGCGCTGGGGCGGCAACTACACGATCCGTGAGTTCGACGAGCTCGACGCGCGGTGCGGGGACGGGTCGAAGCGGGCGTACACGACCTGGGGCGGGTTCGACGACTATACGGAGCTCTACATCCCGTTCTTCTACAACGAGAACGTCGTGGAGCGCGCCGGGACGCTGATCCACGAGGCGCGGCACGCGGACTGGTGCGGCCACAGCGGCAACGACGGCAGCAACAAGTGCCCTGCGAAGAGCGCGTCGTGCGACGAGAAGTACCTGGACGGGTGCTCCGGGATCGGGTCGCCCAGCGGGCGGGGCGCGGCCGGCTACCAGGTCCTGTGGCTGTGGTGGTACGCTTTCGAGGCCGACGCCCAGCACAGCTCGTCGACGATGAAGGCCTTCGCGAGGGACGAGGCGAACCGGATCCTGAACACGATGTTCGACGTCAACCCCTGCTTCAACATCACGAGCAATGGCAGCAAGATCATCACGTGTTAGGAGGGCGGTGCTCGGCGGCCTCCTGTGGGGCGCGCTGTGCCTCGCGGGGTGCGCCGGGCACCCCGGCTCGGACATCCCGCCGGCGCCCTGGGCGCAGCTCGAGGTGAACCGCGGCGCAGGCGAGGAGACCGTCGTCTGGATCGAGCTGAGCGGCACGTTCGAGGGGCACCGGGGGACGACGGCGCTCCGCGGAGAGCTCAGCGCCGAGCAGATCTCGGGTCTTCGAGAGCTGTTCCGGGACGAGCGGCTCGCGATCTACCGGAGCGACGCGCTGCCCACCGACGGCAGCGTCGACCTCGCGGGCGCCGCCGAGCGGCCGATCTTCCGCGTCGTGGTGCGCGAGGAGAGCGACGCGATCCGGGCGGGCTCGGAGAAGCTGTCGGCGTATTTCGCCGAGGGGGCGCAGCGCGCCGAGACGACCGAGATGCTGCGGGAGGTCAAGGCGATCATCGCCGCAGCGGCGCCGGTCCCCTAGCGCTGCCTCGGGGCCTGCGTCACTCCTCCCGGATCAGCGCCTCGATCGCCTCGAACACGCGCGGCACGACAGGCAGGCTCGGATCGGTGTACGCGTCGGCCTGCGACGCGTTCGACAGCGTCGCCTCCTTGAGCGTGTGGCTCATGCCCTCGACGATGACGAGCGTCGCGTCCGGCCGCGCGCCGGCGAGCCGCTCCGCGTCCTCGACCTTGGTCTGGAGATCGGTCGTCCCTTGCAGGAGGAGGATCGGCGCCGTCACGGCCGCGAGCTCCGCCGCGGGGTCGTGCTTCATCCAGGAGATCACGAACGGCTGCACGCCCGGCCGAAACAGGCTCATGAACAGCTGGCTTTGCGGGATGTCCGTGACGAGCTCCCCGGCCTCGAGCTGGTCGAGGATCGCGTTTGCCTTCTCGCGATCCTCGTCCGGGAGGCCTTCGAGCTGATCGCGCAGGACATCGCCGATGGGCCGGCCCGCGCCGGCGATCGAGACGAACCCGTCGATCTCGGTCTCCCGGGCGACCAGCATACCGAGCAGCGAGCCCTCGCTGTGCCCCACCACCGTGATCGTCGCGAAGCGCCCGTCCGCCCGGAGCTTCTTCACCCACAGGCCGGCGTCGTCGGCGCCCATCTCGAAGAGCAGCTCCTGCTCCGTCCGGGGGGCCGCGGAGACGCTCGCGCCGATGCCGGCCTTGTCGTAGCGAATCGACGCGATGCCCCTGTCCCGGAGCCCTTCCGCGAGGAGCCTGTACGTGTCCGGCTCGACGCCCGCGGCGACCTGATTGCCGTCCCGGTCGGTCGGCCCCGAGCCGGGGATGATCACGACCGCAGGGAACGGCCCGCACCCGGCCGGCACCACCAGCGTTCCAACCAGCGTGCCTCGCGCGTTCTCGACGGTGGTCCTGGCGCTGGACGCCGCCGGACACTCCGGCACGTCCGGCGTTGCCGGCGTCTCCTTGTCAGGCACGTCCGTGTCGTCAGGGGGCGCGCCGCTCCCGCCAGCGGACGACGCGCGCTCTCCGGCGCCGCAGCCCGCGCAGAGGGGCGACGACGCGAGCGCGGCTGCACACGAGACGGCGAGCGCGGCGCGGCGCGCCGGGACCACGAGAACCGATCGCAATGACATGACGAGCCCTCCGAGCATGAGAGAGAGATGCAGTGCCGCCCAGGGCGCACCGGTGCGCCCTCGCGGTCGCGCGAGCACCGCAGAGCGCGCCGCGCGAGCCGGGCGGCGCGCCGGGGAGATCGATGGCTCAGCCGAGGTGCGCGAGCGCGACCTTCGAGAGGATCTCCGACAGGAGCGAGAGGCCGATGAGCCCCGCGATCAGAGGCGCGCCCCGCAGGCCAGAGGCGTTCCTGAAGCCCCGGACGAGGAGCGTCAAGGACCACACGAGGCACACCGTTCCGAGGACGGCGATGACGGCCAGCTCGGGGGTGAACGCGGGCGCGCCCACCGGCAGCCGCGGGGCGAGCAGGCCGAGCGCGACGGCGGCGAGCGCGAGCGGCGCGCGCGACAGCCCGATCACACCGAGAAAGTCGATGAGCCGCACGCGGCGCCGCAGGAGCCGCGCATACGTCCAGAAGAGCAGGGCGGGCAACGGCCACGCGACGACCTGCTCGAGGAGCGCCGTCCGGTACGGGATGACGGCGGGCGTCGCGTGCAGGTCGAGGAAGCCGTCGAAGCGAACGCCGAGCCTCGTGACGGCGACGCTCAGCGCGGCGACGGCGAGCCCCGCCGAGGCGGCGAGCCCCCCGCCGAAGCGCTCGAATGGATTCAGCGCGAGCCGCCATCCGTGCCCGGGAGGCCGCGGCGACATCGTGGCGAGCAGCCGCTCGCCTTCCGCGGGCTTGATGACGTTGTCGCGCACGAGCGCGCGCACTCTCTCGTCGGGCGTGGTCATCATCATAATCCCACCTTGCGCAGAGCCTCCTCGGCCTCCTTCGCGGAGAGCCTCCCCTTCTCGAGCGCGTCCAGGATCTCGTGCCGGCGCCGCGCGATGCCCTGCTCCAGTGCGTCGAGCCGGCCAATGATCTCGTCGAGGCGATTTCGCACCGTCGGGTAGCTGATCTGAAGGACCTGAGCCATCGCCTTCAGGCTGCCTGAAGAGCGCACGAACGCGGTCACGAAGGCGAGATCGTCCGGCGACAGCTGGAGCAGCGCGGGGATCTCGAACTGACCGTCCAGGTTGGTTCCGCAGCTCTGGCAACCGAGCCGCGTCGCGCGCAGCTCCCCATCACAGCTAGGGCATCGGACGACAAATCTTGCCACGGGATGAGTGGATTGTCCTCACCGAGGTCAATATTGTCAATGTCGACGTGATGAAAATTGATCCGAAAATCAATTTTGTTTAAGAGCCGCGCTCACCATGTGTTCGGCGCGGCTCCTGCCCGCCCGGGGCGCTGCGGCTCGCGCCGCTCGCGACGGCTCAGCGCCGCTGGCGACGCCGCGCGGACGCGAGCGCCGCGATGAGGCCGAGGCCGGCGAGGGCCATGGGCGCGGGGGCCGCGGGCGAGCCGGCGGCGCGGCAGCTGCAGCCGCCGTCGTCGCCCTCGGCCACCTCCACCTCGTCGGTGCCGCCGGTCCCCGCGCCGGTGGAGCCGGCGCCGGAAGCGGCGGAGGAGGAGCTCGAGGCGCCGGGGCCGGGCGCCACGTCGCCGCCCGCGCCGTCGCTGCCGCCTGTGGCGCCGCCGCCGGCGGTCCCGGTGCTCCTGCTCCCGCCGGAGCCGTCCGCGCCGCCGGAGCCGCCCGCGCCGCCGGAGCCGCCCGCGCCACCGGCGCCGCCTTCCCCGGAGGAGGGCAGCGCGGGGCGGACGTCCTCGATGGTGTCCCCCTCCACGGCGTCATCGAGGACGATGACGGGGCTGTCCGTGAACTCGGACGGGTTGCGCAGCAGGCCGATCTGCGTGAAGTGCGCGTTGTTGTCGGCGAGCGTCTGCGCCTTCCCGCCGGTGACGACCTGCTTGCCGTCGAACCACACGTCGACGGAGCCCTGGTTCGGGTTCGTCGACCACCGGATGTGCAGCGCGATGCGGTGCCACACGCCGGGCGTCACCGCGCCGTCCGCCTCCCAGTGCACCTTGTTGTCGGGCTTGCGGGTGGCGAAGCTGATGTGCTGTCCGACGACCTCGAACGACATCATCTGGCTATAGCTATTTTCGGACTCCCAGTATCCGATCTGCGTCGGCGGGTCGGCCGCGAGCGCCTCGGGGAGATAGAAGCTCCAGGCAAAGTAGGTCTGGGCGCCCTCGGCCGTGCGCCCGGCGGCCGGCTTGTGGTTCAGCTCGACGCGCTTGATGCCGTTCGACCACCTCGCGTCGTTGGTGAGCTGGACCTTCCCGGCCCTCGTGCCCTGAAGGACAGGCGACGTCACCACGGAGATGTGCTCGCCGTTCAGGGTCGTGTTCCACTGGTTCAGATTGCCCGTCTCGAAGTCTCCGGTCCAGACCGGCGCCGCGGAGGCGCCCGCGGTGAGCGTCGTCGCCAGCGCGGCTGCGGCCAGGGTGGAGAGCGAGCGGCGAGGTCGCCGCGCGAGGAGCGCTCGGGAGGGGGCGACCAGGGATCGACGTGCGGTAAGGAGATCGGTAGAAGTCATGGCGGGATTCGACGCGTTTTCCGGCCGGCAGTCAACCGAGAAGCCGCGCGTCGCCGCCGACGCGGCGCGGCTCCTCGGGCTCTCCGGCGCGTCGCGCGCGCGGCCGTCGTCGCTTCAGGCGGAGAGCTCGATCCAGAGCGCCCGAGTCTCGCGCGGCCGGAGGTGGATGAGGCGCTCTCCGGTGTTGAGGGCGTTGCCGGGGCAGGTCCAGGGCTCGAGGCACACGAAGTCCTTGCCCTGCAAGGTCCACACGACCCAGTGGGTGAACTCGGGCGAGCCGCGGACGGCGATGCGCACCCCCGGCGCGCCCTCGATCGAGAGCGCGCTCTCGGTGGAGCCGTGGTCGAGCAGGTGGAGGTCGACCTCGGGCCGGGTCAGGTCGAAGCCGGAGAACGGCGCTTCCCGCTTCGTGGTGTTGTCGAACGCGCGCGTCGCCCGCGTCTCGATCGAGGCGCGGGCCTTGTCCGCCTGGGAGACGGCGAAGTAGGGGTGAAACCCGGCCCCGAACGGCATCGGCGGCGCGCCGTCGCCGGCCTCGCTGGTGACGCGCAGATCGATGCGGAGCGCCCTGCCGCGCAGCGTGTAGGTGAGCTCGGCGCGGAAATCCCAGGGGTACTGCGCGCGCGTCGCCTCGCTCGACCGGAGGACGAGGCGCGCGTACGCGCCGCCCGACTCGAGGGCGCCCTGGTCGTCGAGCGACCACGGCAGGGTGCGGGCGAAGCCGTGCTGGCGCATCTGGCCCGCCGCGCCGGCGGCGGACCAGGCGTCGCCGGCGAGCTTGCCGGGCGAGGGGAAGAGCACCGGGTTGCCGCCGCGCACGTTGGCGGTGCGATCGTCGAGCGTGCCGCGATCGAGGTAGAGCAGCGCGCGGCCGCCGACGGTCAGCTCGGTCAGGATGCCGCCGCGGGCCGGGGCCAGCACCGCGCGGCTCGCGGCGTCGCTGTCGGCGAGCTCGATGGTGGGAATCGCGCCTTCGACTTCCTTCACGCTGAACATGACTCCTCCGGTCTCTTCAGTTGCCTTGCAGCCACGCGAGCAGCCCGACGACCAGCGCGAGCGCCGCGATGGGCAGCGCGATCCACCCGAGGACCGCCGCCCAGCCGCGGCGGAGGGAGCGGCCGCCGCGATCCTCGCACGCGAGGCATATCGCCCAGACGCGCGCGCCGCCCTCCGTGAGCACGCAGCAGTCGCCGCACACGGGCGCGCCGCAGCGCGCGCACGGCCCCGCCGCCTCGGCGCCGCAGCGCGTGCAGCGCGCGACGGCCCCGCCGCCGCCGTCGTGGAAGATCAGGCCGCCGGACATGGAGCTGCGCCCTCCGGCGGCGGAGACGAGCGCGTCGATGACCGCGGGCGCGCGCGAACGGACCGCGGGCGCGCGCGAACGGGGGGCTCCTCGTGGACGGGCACGGGCGTCTTCTCCGCCGCGATTCTGCAAGCTTTGTGGGCTCGAGACAACGCTGGAGACCGCAGGGCGGGCCGGGCCCTCGTCACGATCCCGGCACGGCGGCGCGTCGTCCCGCGTAACCCGCGTAACCCGCGCAAACCGCGTAAACCGAGCGAGCCGCGCGAGCCGAGCGCGCTCCTCTGCTGCGGCCCGCCGCGCGCGAGCGCGCTGTCCGCCTTCACGGCTGCGGCCTCCCAGGAACCTGGTAAGATTGCGCCGAGGAAGCCCATGCCGTACGCCAGCGAGACCTCGCTCGTCCCGATCCCGCCGCCCGGAGAGGACGAACTCCCCCACGACGACGGTGAGCCCATGGAGAGCGATCGCCACCGCAAACAAATGCTGCTGCTGATCGAGTCGCTGGACCTCTTCTGGAAGGATCGCGACGACGTTTACGTCAGCGGCAACATGGCGATCTATTTCAGCGAGCTCCAGACCATGAAGAACGACTTCCGCGGGCCGGACGTCTTCGTGGTGCTCGACACGGTACGCCGAGACAGGAAGTCCTGGGTCGTGTGGCAAGAGAACGGCAGGACGCCGGATGTGGTGATCGAGCTCCTCTCGGAGAGCACGGAGGCGATCGACCGCGGCGAGAAGATGCGCATCTACGCGAAGGTGCTGCGCGTGCCGGAGTACTTTCTGTTCGATCCGATGAAGAACACCCTGGAAGGATATCTGCTCGACATGGCCTCTCGCGCCTACGAGCCGATGGCCTTGAACGCGGAGGGTGAGCTGGCAAGTCAGCAGCTCGGTCTGCGCCTCGGTGTGCGGGATGGCTTGTACCTGGCCAGCAGAGGGAGATGGCTCCGGTGGCTCGACGCCGAGGGACGCGTGCTTCCGACGGCGGAGGAGCAGGCCCGAGCGGCGGAGGAGCAGGCCCGAGCGGCGGAGGAGCAGGCCCGAGCGGCGGAGGAGCGGTCCCAGGCGCTCGCGGAGAAGCTTGCGGCGTACGAGAAGCGCTTCGGACCGCTCACGTGAGGCCCACTCACGCGAGGTCGGTCCGATCAGGCGGCTTCGGGGCTCACGCGGGGCCTCGCTCAGGGCAGGCCACGGCGGCCCTCCTCAGCGCAGGCCGGGGAGGGGCAGGGCCGGGAGCGAGTTGCCGATCGCCGTGACGAGCTGCTCGTGCGTGATCGTCCCCGCGAGGCGGAACGGCACATCCACGTTGAGCGTCTCTCCGCCGATCGCGACGGTGCCGCTCACCTGGTACGGGATACCGCGGCTCTGCGTCGCCAGCGCGGCGATGCTCGTGAGGTCCTGCCACTTCACCGAGATCGGCGCCTCGATCCGCGTCCACTTCTTCGCGGGCAGCTCGAGCGGCGTGAGCGCGGTGACCGTGCCGACGTCGTACTTGCCGTCGAGCAGCACGCTCGCCTTCATCGAGCGCGTCGAGAGATCGATGCTGTTCGGGTTGTACGCCTGGATCTGGACCCGCAGATCGATGCCCTGGACGGTGACGGCGGTCACCGTCGCGAGCTCGGGCTTGAGCGTCGGCGGCTCGGGGCGCGAGCACGCGACCAGGGTGACGGCGGCGGCGAGGAGAGGCGATCGCACGGCGGGAGATCTGGCGCGGATCTCCATGGAGCTCAACGGAAATCGGGCGCGCCACCGCGCCGCCGCGCCTCGTCCGAGGCCCGCCGATCGCTCGGCAGCCCCGCGCGCCCCGGCGCCTCCGCCCCCGCGGGGACCCTTTCGATCTGCTATGCCCGGCGCATGGGCATCCTCCCGCTCGCCGAACGCCTCGCCAGGAAGGCGCTGAACAGGTCCGGGGTGCAGAGCCGCTGGGTCGACACGTCGGTCTGCCGGCTGCACCTCTACGATGCTCCGGGCACGGGCCCGCTCCCGACGGTGGTCCTGCTCCACGGCATCGGCTCCTCGGCGCTCCCGTACGCGCCGGTGCTGCAGCGACTCCGGCGGCGCGCCCGCCGCGTCATCGCCGCGGAGTCGCCGGGGCACGGGTGGAGCGCGGCGCCGGCGTCGGCGTTCACGCCGGAGTGCCTCGCCACCGCCATGCACGAGCTGCTCGACCGCGAGCTCGACGAGCCGGCGATCGTCGTCGGCAACTCCCTCGGCGGCGCGGTCGCGGTGAGCTACGCGCTGAGCTCGCCGGGCCGCGTGCGCGCGCTGGTGCTCGCGTCGCCGGCCGGCGCCGGCATGGAGCAGGCCGAGCTCGCCGAGCTGCTCGCGGTGTTCAACCTGCGGTCGCGGGCCGACGCCCACGCGTTCTTCGCGCGCCTCTACCACCGCGTCCCGTGGTTCACCCCGCTCATCGCCGGCGACGTCGTGCGGACGTTCTCGCGCGAGACCATCCTCTCCTTCAGGCGCTCGGCCCGGTGCGACCACGCGTTCACGCCCGAGCAGCTGGGCGCGCTCTCGATGCCGATCCTGCTGATCTGGGGCCGCTCGGACCGCCTGATGCCGAGCGCCAACCTCGAGTACTACCGGCGGCACCTCCCTCCGCACGCGGAGATCGAGGAGCCAGAAGGCATCGGGCACTGCCCGCAGGTCGACGACCCGCGCCGCTTCGCCGAGCGGATCGCCGCGTTCGCGTGGGCGGCGCGCTCGACGGCGTCGCCGGGCGCGGCGCCGTCGCCCGCGAGCGCGGCGCCGGCGGCGTAGGGGGCGGCGCCGTCGCCGGGAGAGGCGCCGGTGTCAGGCGTCCTCGGGGAGCGCGCCGTGCCGCTTGAGCAGGGCGCGGGTCAGGCTGCGGCGCAGCGGCATGATGCGCTCACCGTCGCTGCCTGCCCCGAGGAGCACGGTCGCGAAGAAGTAGGTGTCTGCCCCGCGCTCGACGTAGCCGACCAGCCAGCCGGTGCTCGAGCGCTCGTCCATCTCCATCCCCGTCTTGCCGCGCAGCGTGTAGGCCGGCGTCTGCTCCAGCACGAGGATCCGCTTCACGATGTCCACGCTCCGCGCGGAGCAGGGCAGCGCGCCGGCGCGGAGCCGCCGCAGGAAATCGATCTGCTCGTGCGGGGAGATGCGGAGCCCCCCGCTCAGCCAGAACTGGTCGATGCCCCCCGAGATGTCGCGGTTGCCGTAGCCGAGCGCGTCGAGGTGCGCCTGCATGCGCTCGGGCCCGATCCGGCGCGCGACCTCCTGGTAGAACCAGACGACCGAGTGCTTCATCGCCGACGCGAGATCGTGATCGCGGTTCCAGTCGGGCACGCTGCGCTGCGTCCCGTCCCAGCGCAGCGTGAAGCGCTCGTCCGGGATGACCCCGGTCTCCAGGCCGATGATCGTGTTCGGGATCTTGAAGGTCGAGGCGGGCACGTACCGCGCCGCCGCGCGGTCGGGGTTCACGACGCGGGTGACGCCTCGCGCGGCGTCGAACAGGACGAACGCGCCGTCCACGCCCTCCGCGCGGAGGAGCGCCGCCCCGCCCTCGTCGATCTCGGTCCGCGCCGCGGCCGGCGCGGTTTCGCCCGGCGCGCTCGCGCCCGGCGGGGCCGCCCCGCCGCTCGCCGCCGGGGGAGCTGACGGCGGCGGCGGCGCCGTGGCGCAGGCGCTCGCTGTCGTCACGATCGCGAGGAGCGCGCAGGAGAGCAGGGGACGCGCCGAGGCCAGGGCGCGGCGCGAGAGACACCCGGGGAGCGGAGAAAGCATGGCGCCCTCAACGCCGCCGGGGGTCGCGCGCATTCCCGAGCCATCGCCGCGGTCGCCGCCGCTCATTCCCGCGCCGCCGCCGCGGTCGTCGCCGCCGCGGTCGTCGCCGGCGCCGTCCGCTCCCCCTCCGAGAAGTCGAGGTCGATCCCGATGATCTTCATGAGCCGCAGCGCGTTCGCGCTCGTCACCACGCCGGGCTTCAGCTTGTAGTCGAAGGTCATCCTGTCCTCGACCACGAGCTCCTCGAAGTGCATGTTGCGCACCCGTCCCGAGGTCTCCTGCTCCAGCACGGCGAGCCCCATGTCGTGGGACGACACCGCGCCGATGGCCCCCCGCGCGACGAGGTGCCGCACCACCGCCCTCGCCCCGATCTGGCGCTCCCGCGCGTTCGTGCCGTGGAGGATCTCGTCGAGCAGGAACAGCACCCGCTCGCCCCCGTTCGCGCCGTCGACGACGCGCTTCAGGCGGGTCAGCTCGGCGTAGAAGTGCGAGACGCCGTGCTCGAGCGAGTCCTTGATCCGCATGCTCGTCCGCACGCGGACCGGCGAGAGCGACAGCGACGACGCGCAGACCGGCGCGCCCGCGAGGGCGAGGGCGGCGTTCACGCCGACGGCGCGCAGCAGCGTGCTCTTGCCGGACATGTTGGACCCCGTGACGAGCAGCGTGGCGCCCGCGCCCTCCAGCGAGACGTCGTTCGTCACCCGCCGGTCGCGCGGCAGGAGCGGGTGGCCGAGCCCCGCCGCCGCGAAGCGCGGCTCGCCGTCCTTCACGTCGGGGTACGCGTAGTCGGGGTTCTCGTGCGCGAACGTCGCGAGGCTCGCGAGCGCCTCCATGTGCCCGAGCGTCCGCATCCACGCCTTCACGTGCCGGCCCGCGCGGAGCTTCCACCGCTCCAGCGCGAGCGCGCAACACACGTCCCAGAGCAGGAAGAGGTTGGCGACGATGTGGACGAGCCCGCTGTGGCGCAGGTCCGAGTAGCCGACCCGGCTCTCGAGCGCCGTCATCTCCCGCGAGGCGAGCGCGCCCGAGGGCCCCGCGAGCTCGGCCTTGAGCTCGCGGAGCAGCGCCGACGAGAACGCCTGCTCCTCGACGCGGGCGAGGATCGGCCGGTACCGGGCGAACGGCGCCTCGCGCGACGAGGCCGCGGCGACGATCGGCTCGACCGCGGGCCGCAGCAGGACCAGCACGAGGATCTGGGCGGCCAGCGGCAGGAGGTACGCGTGGCGGAGCAGCCCGAGCTGCTCCGCCGGGATGAACCGCGGCGCCACGAGCAGCGCCAGCGTCAGCGGCACGAGCACCTTCGCAGCGGTCAGGAGCGCGCTCACCGGCAGGCCGCCGGCGCGGGCCTCCGGGCCGAGCAGCGCCGGGGGCGCCTCGGCCCACGCGATGAGCGGGCCGGCCTCGCGCCCGCGCGCCCCCGCCTGCATGCCCACCACCGCGAGATCCTCCCGGAACGCCCCGAGGCCGGCGAGCTCCCGCACCGCCTCCTGCCGCGCCGCCACGGCGGGCGCCGGGGCGGGCTCCGCGAGGAAGGCCGCGAGCGTGGCCTCGCCCTCGCCCGTCTGCGCCACGTTGAGCAGCTGGAACAGCGACGCCTGCCCGAACACGTCGAGATCGCCCGCGTAATCGTGGTCCGGCGCGGCGAACCGGTCGCCGCGCTCCGGGAAATCGGCGAAATCGCCGGCGACCCGCCGCTTGCCGCGCACGTAGAGGCCGATGCGCTGCTCGAGCTCCGTCATCCGGGTGACGAGGCGCGCGTGCGCGACGAGCAGCCCGAGGAACACCGCGGTCACCGCCCCGGCGGCGTACGTGACCCACCGCGGTACGTCGCCGAAGAGCGCGTACCCCCCGGCCACGACCGCCGCCAGGAACGAGACGCCGCGCAGCAGCGAGAACGTCTTCGAGCGGCGCTCGAGCGCGCCGGCCTCGGCGCGCAGGACCGAGAGGCGATCATCGTAGGCGGACAGGACGCGCTGCGCGACGGCGTTGGGGGGCGGCTCCACGGGGCCCTCTCCATAGGCCACCGCCGGCCGTGCATCCAGCCGGAGGGGGGTCCTCACACGAAGGCCACGAAAGCTTTGAAGCGTCCTGGCCGGCTGCTCGTACAATGCCGCCCATGGACCAGAACCTGCTGGAGCGCCTCAAGGCGTACACCGTCGTCGTCGCGGACACCGGCGACATCAACTCGATCGAGAAATTCCGCCCCCAGGACGCGACGACGAACCCGTCGCTCATCACGGCGGCGGCCCAGATGCCCGAGTACGCCGACATCGTGAGCGGCGCGCTCGCCTGGGGCCAGAAGGAGGCGGGCCGGGGCAAGGAGCCGGGCGACGTCGTGAGCCTCGCGTTCGACCGGCTCGCCGTCGACTTCGGCCTGCGCATCCTGAAGATCATCCCCGGCCGCGTCTCGACCGAGGTCGACGCGCGCCTCTCCTTCGACACCCAGGCGACCATCGAGAAGGGCCGGAGCATCGTGCGCCTCTACGAGGAGGCCGGCGTCTCGCGCAAGCGCGTCCTCATCAAGATCGCCTCGACGTGGGAGGGCATCCGCGCGGCGGAGGTCCTCGAGAAGGAGGGCATCCACTGCAACCTCACGCTGCTCTTCGGGCTGCACCAGGCGATCGCGTGCGCCGAGGCAGGCGTGACGCTCATCTCGCCGTTCGTCGGGCGCATCCTCGACTGGTACCTGAAGGACACCGGCCGCACGAGCTACGCGCCCGCCGAGGACCCCGGCGTCGTCTCGGTCACGAAGATCTACAACTACTACAAGAAGCACGGCTACAAGACCGAGGTGATGGGCGCGAGCTTCCGCAACATCGACGAGATCAAGGAGCTCGCCGGCTGCGACCTCCTGACGATCTCGCCGAAGCTGCTCTCGGAGCTCGCCTCCGCGCGCGGCGACCTGCCGAGGAAGCTCGACCCCGACGCGGCGCGCGCCCTGCAGATCGCGAAGATCCCGATGGATGAGGCGGCGTTCCGCGCGATGCACGCCGCCGACCGGATGGCGAGCGACAAGCTGAGCGAGGGCATCGACGGCTTCGCGAAGGCGCTCGCCACGCTCGAGGTCCTGCTCCGCGAGCGCCTCCAGCAGGGGGCCGCCTCCTAGCGCTGGCGACGCGCGACCGCGACCGCGACGCGCGCGCGGCGGCGCTCCGGGGAGGGGCCCGGGCGCGCCGCGCGCCGCGCGCCGCGCCAGCGTTGAGGATGAGGAGGAGGATGCGCTTGCGTTGAGGAACGGAGGCGCGGGAAGAAGGCGGAGGGCCGGCTTGCATGTGAGCCTCCCCGTCCTCTAGGATTCGTCAAACTAAACGAGTCTCGGGCAGCATTCGATCGTCCGCGCCGCGCGTGGTCGACTGCGGTTCTCCGGGAGGCTCCTCATGGAGCCGCCCTTTTCGCGATGGCATCGAGGAGGCGACGTTGAAGCTCACGTCACAGGAGTACTGGGAGAACCACTGGAAGGGCTACGTCGGCACCGACGATCTGGGGGGCGGCTGCGAGATCTACGACGACGTCGCGCCCTTCCTGCCGCGCGGGGAGGGGTTGTCGTTCTTCGAGATCGGCTGCGCACCAGGCCGCATCCTCGTCGACTTCTGCGGGCGCCTGGGGTTCACGGCGTACGGCCTGGATTACGCCTGCGACCCGGAGGTCGTCGAGCAGGAGATCCGGAAGCGCGGCATCAAGGTCGGCAAGATCGAGAAGGGGGACTTCTTCAGCTGGAGGCCCCAGCAGAAGTTCGATATCGTCGCTTCCTTCGGGTTCATCGAGCACTTCGATGACGCCGGGGCGGTGATGGATCGGCACTTCGAGCTGGTGAAGCCGGGTGGCACCGTGGTCGTGGGCATGCCGAACTTCGCCGGCGGGCAGAAGGCGCTCCACTGGCTGCTCGATCGCAAGAACCTGAAAGGCCACAACACCCGCATCATGAACCTGCCGTTCCTGGAGGCCGCTGCCCGCCGCAACGGCGCCGAGATCGTCCAGGCCCGCTACACGGGCGGCCATTTCGATTTCTGGCTGGACGACGAGGCGCCGCTCCTGGCGCGGCGTGTCGTCTGGAAGGTCGTCCCGCCCCTCAAGGCGATCGCGCGCCGGGTGGTCCCCGGCGAGACGAACCCCTGGTTCTCGCCCTTCCTGTTCGCCATCTACCGGGCGCCCCTGCTGCCCGCCGGGACAGCGGACGCTTGAGCCTTTCCCCGATGAGCGAGCCGAGCCAGAGCGCCGCCACCCCGCCGGCTGTCCGCGACGCAGACGCCGATCGCCGCTTCCGCGAGAGCGCGCGGCGCCACGGCTGGGATCCCGACGACCCGTGGGTCGGGGGGTATGCCGCGCTGGAGTGGCGGCGCAGCCGCCACGCCTACGACGACCTCTTCACGTCGGTCCGCGGCAAGAAGGTGCTCGAGTTCGGCTGCCACTTCGGCGGGACGTCGGTCGTGCTCGCGACCCTGGGCGCCGAGGTGACCGCGCTCGACGTCGACCCCATGTACGTCGAGCTGGCGCAGCTGAACGCCGAGCGCCACGGGCTGTCGGACCGGATCCGCGTTCATCACGTCCCCGACACGACCGCGATGCCGTTCGGAGACCGGGAGTTCGAGCTCGTCTCCTGCAACAGCGTGCTCGAGTACGTCCCGCCCGAGCGCCTGCCGGCCGTCCAGCGCGAGATCGATCGGGTGCTCGCGCCGTGGGGGTTCATCGTCATCCTGGGCACGAGCAACCGCCTCTGGCCGGTCGAGTGCCACAGCCGCCGTATCCTGATGAACTACGTGCCTCGGCTGCTGCGCCCGCTGTTTCCGGGCAGGTCGATCTACAGCGTATTCCCCTGGGAGCTCCGGCGCGGGTTCGGCGACTATGTCGACATCTCGCAGCAGGATCGGGGCCGGCTGATCGTCGACCTGAAGGCCAAGATGGGGCTGTCCGGGCCGCGGCTCATGGCCTTCTCGG
This sequence comes from Sorangium sp. KYC3313, assembly GCF_052075895.1. NCBI lineage: Bacteria > Pseudomonadati > Myxococcota > Polyangiales > Polyangiaceae > Sorangium > Sorangium sp. KYC3313. The sequence continues at coordinate 10,811,323 of NZ_CP197255.1, read as the reverse complement.
CGGCGAACCGGCTGCTCGGCCCGCTCGGGATGCACGTGGGCTTCGTGTCCCCGACGATCACGATGGTTCTTCAGAAGCGCGGAGAGGGAGGAGCTGGCGATGGCTGACGGGAGGACGCGGGTATACATCACCGTGGACGTCGAGTGCGCCGAGGAGCGCATCCTGGGCGATACCAAGTCTCCCGCGATGGGCTACGATCTCCGGATCTGGGGCCGCTTCGTCAACCAGCGCGAGCCCCTCGGCATCGAGCTCATCATGCGCGAGCTCGAGGCGTACGGCCAGCGCGGGACGTTCTTCGTCGAGGCCATCGGCTCGTACAGCTTCGGCATGGATGGGCTGACGAGCGTGTGCCAGGCGCTCCACAGCCGCGGCCACGACGTGCAGCTGCACGTGCACCCCGTGCAGCGGCGCGCGGACTGGCACACCCGGGGCGAGCCCCGCGTCTCCGACGACATCGCCGACTACCCGGTCGAGGAGCAGACGCGGCTCCTCCTCGAGGGGCGCGACCTGCTCGTGCGCGCGGGCGTCCCGGCGAGCGAGCTGCTCGGCTACCGCGCCGGCAATTTCGGCGCGAGCAACGACACCTGGCGGGCGATGAAGCGGGCGGGGCTCGTGCTGAGCAGCAACTACAACCCCTGCTACTTCAGCAAGAACTGCAAGATGCAGTATCCGGGCGCGCGGCTCGGCCTCTTCGAGACGCCCGAGCCGGGGGTGTACGAGCTGCCGGTCACGAACTTCATCGAGCCCACGAAGCGCTTCAGGCACCTTCAGATCACGGCGGTGACGCTCGACGAGATCAAGCACTGTCTCCTCCGCTACCGCGCCCTCGGGGTGAAGGAGGTCACGCTGGTGACCCACTCGTTCGAGTTCTATTTCCTCGACTCGGCGGAGGCGCGCCGCGGCTTCCCGAACCGGCTCAACGTCGAGCGGCTCCGCGGGCTCTGCCGCTTCCTCGACGAGAACTCGAAGGACTTCGAGGTCGACACCGTGGGCGCCCTCGCGCGCCGGCTCTCGGACGCGGCGTCTTCCGCGCACGGCGTCGTCGACGAGGGCGCGCCGCCCTCGCTGCAGTTCCCCCACTCCAGCGCGATCCACCACGCCCGCCGCGTCGTCGAGCAGGCGTACAAGCGCGTGGCGCAGCGCTTCACGTTCGGCTAGCGAGCATCGTCGACGATGGCGCGCCGCCGCGGTGCTAAGTAGCGCGTATGCGGCTCATCGGACAGATCCACGTTTCGCTCAAGGGCAGCATCATCCAGCGCAACCCCACCGTCTGGGAGAAGCTGAAGCGCAGCTTCGGCGCCACGGTGGATCTCGACACCGATCGCGTGCGCGTCGAGCTCGAGGCCACCGCCGTGGTCGATCAGGTGCGGGGGGCGCTCGTCCAGCTCGGGGTCACGAACGCCCTCTCGCTCGTGATCGACGACACGGTCATCTTCCAGGACACCGACGGGAAGCCGGACGACCTTCCCGACCTCGTGCTCGCGCTGTCCGAGCATTCCGCCGTGTTCGGGCGCGGGTTCAGCGAGCTCAGGTTCGCCGCCGAGCACGAGGAGGCGGGGCTGCACCTGGTCATCGAGACGCGGGCGCGCACCGAGCACGCCGACGACGAGCCGGCGGGGCTCGTCTCCATCGGCGGGCGCCTGCGGGATCTCGAGCCGCGAGCCGGCGAGTCCGCCGAGGACTACCGCCGCCGCGTCGAGCCCCTGGCGAAGGATCCGGCGCTGTTCGAGGCGGCGCGGCTGCAGTTCGAGTCCTTCGTCGGGCGGGTCGAGGGCGCCCTCAAGGCCACGATGCCGGAGGCGCGCGTGGAGCATCACCACGCCGACGCGCGCCTCGTGCACGCTCCGGCGGGTGACGGCGCGGGTGACGGCGCGGGTGACGGCGCGGGCGCCGAGCGGCCTCCCGTGGGCCCCACGCACCCGGGCTATGACCCGTTCGTCGTCTATTACCCACCCAGCCCGCTGGGGATGGTGCTGGACGTGATGCTCATCACCTCGTTCATGCACATGCTCACGCCTCCACACGTCCTCTTCGTGAACCCGGCGGGCACGATGCTCGGCACAGCGCAGGAGGCCGCCGAGAATCCTGACCTCTTGAACGGCGCGGATCGCGGCGGCGGCGACGACCTCTCGGCGGGCGGCGAGGGGGACGGGGCGGATGACGGCGATCCGTGGGGTGATGACGGCGGCGGGGTCGATGACGGCGGCGGGTTCGATGACGGCGGCGGGTTCGACGGCGATTTCGACGACTGAGCCGCTCGCCCCGGCGCGCCGGGCCGCGGCGAGGCGCCGCGGCCGGGCCTCGCGCGCCTGTCGCGCGTGGGCTCCGGCGCGCAGCGCGCGAGCGCGCCCGCGACGCGCTGACCTCGCGGCCGAGCGGGCTCGTCCGGCCATGGACGACGACTGGCGATCATGGTACGTCGCGCTACGGCCGTGACCGGCGCTGGCATGAGCATCTATCGCGCTGGCGTGCTGATGGTCGCGCGCCGAACCCTGGACTGGAGAGCGCGATGAACAAGAGCGAGGCGGCGCTTCGGAAGCAGCCGCAGGCGGCGGGCGGCGGAGATCCGGAGATCGCCAGAGAGGTCCGTACCATCATTGCAGAGCGATGTGGGATGAGCGTCGATGCGGTGACTCCCGACCTGTCGCTCGAGGGCGGCCTCGGCGTGGATTCACTGGCGCTCATCGAGGTCAACGTCGCGCTCGAGGAGCGATTCCAGATCGTGGCGCCCGACTTCGCGGCGCCCGATCAGGCGCAGATCAGCACGGTCGGCGACGTCATCGCCTTTGTCGAGGCGCAGCTCGCGGCGCGGGGCGGCCGGGGAGGGGCGCCTTGACCGCCCCGCGCACGCGCGCCGAGCGCGAGGCCGCCGTCCGGACGCCCGAGGAGCAGCGGGAGCACGAGCGGCGGGAGGTCGCCGCTCATTACCAGAACGACCCGGAGATATTCTCCATGGTCCTCGACAGCCGCCTGGCCTACGCGACAGGCATCTTCCTCGATCCTGCCGAGAGCCTGGAGGCGGCGCAAGAGCGCAAGTACGACTGGGTCCGCCGCGAGCTCGACATCCACCCCGGAGAGCGCGTCCTCGACGTCGGGTGCGGCTGGGGCTCGAACCTCCTCTATCTCGCCGAGCGCACCGGCGGGAGCTTCCAGGGCGTCACGCTGAGCGACAAGCAGCGGCAGGAGGCGCTCCGCCGTGCCGACAGGGCGGGCGTCGCCTCGCGCGTCCGCATCGACCTCGCTCATATCGAGGACATCGACCTCGCGCCCGAGTCGCTCGACGCCGTGCTCTTCGTGGGCAGCATCGTGCACATGCACAACCGCGAGCGGATCCACCAGAAGATCGCCGCCGCGCTGCGCCCGGGCGGCAGGCTGCTCATCTCCGACTGCTATTTCCCGGCGCGCGCCCGCGGGGACCGGGAGAGCTCCGCGACCCAGTACATCTTCGTCGAGGCGCTCGGCTATTGCCGCCTGATCTCGCTGGCCGAGGAGCTCGGGATGATCGAGCAGGCCGGCCTCGATGTCCGGCGCGTCGAGGATCTCACGAGCTCGTACGTGCACACGGTCGCCCGGTGGATCGACAACGTGCGCGCGAACCGCGCCCGGATCGACGCCCGCGCGCCCGGCTTCTCGCGGCTGCTCCAGACGTACATGACCGTGGGCCGGCTCTCCTTCGCGCGCCGCACCGCGCTCGAGTACATGATCGTGGCGACGAAGGGCGGCGGCCGCGAGCGCCTCGGCGTCGCGCCCTCGCCCGAGCCGGGGCGCGCGCCGTGAGCCGCGGGCCCTCTGCGCGCACGGTCGCGGGCCTGCTCAGGGCGCGCGCCGAGGCGACGCCGGATCGATTCGGGTTCTATCACAAGCAGCAAGGCGAGTTCGTCGGCTGGTCGTGGGCGGAGTACTGGCGCCGCGCGTGCGCGGCGGCGTCGGGCCTGCTCGCGGCGGGGGTGCGCCCGGGCGATCGCGTGCTCCTGCTCGTGACGGACGTGGAGGTGGCGGTGCCGTGCCTCTTCGGCGTCTGGGTGCTCGGCGCGGTGCCGATCCAGGTCGGGGTGCCCTATCGGCTCACGGACGTGCCGGCGTTCCTCGGCGAGCTCCGGAGGACGGCCGCCCGCGTCGGCGCGCGCGCGCTCGTGGTCTCGTCCGCGCTGCTCGGCTTCGCGCAGGGCGAAGGGGGGGCGGACGGCCTCGTCCAGCTCGCCGCCGAGCCGCTGCTCGACGCGCCCCTCGCGGGCTCGCTGCCCGATCCGGAGCGCGCGCCCGGGCCCGCGCTCATCCAGCTCACGAGCGGCAGCACCGGGCACCCGCGCGGCGTGGTGATCCCGCACGAGCGGCTGATGCTGCACCTCGACGCGATGAGCCAGCGGCTCCCGGTGCGCGGCGAGGGCGCGGGGGGCGTCTCGTGGCTGCCGCTCCACCACGACATGGGCCTCGTCGGCGGGCTGCTCTTCCCGCTCTTCAACGACTTCCCCGTTCACATGCTCTCGCCGCTCGAGTTCCGGACGCGGCCGTTCTCGTGGCTCGCGGAGATGTCGAGCATCCGGGGCGTCATCTCGCTCGGGCCGCCGAGCGCCTATGCCATCTGCATCGGCCTCGCCCGCCGCGCCGCCGAGGCGGGCCTCGACCTCGGCGCGTGGCGGTGCGCGATGATCGGCGCCGAGCCGATCTCCCCCGCCTTGCTCCGCCGCTTCGCCGAGGCGTTCGCGCCCTGCGGCTTCCGCGTCGAGGCGTTCTTCCCCGTCTACGGCCTGGCCGAGGCGACGGTCGCCGTGACCTTCCCCGACCTCTACGCCGAGCCGCGCGCCCTCACGGTGGATCGCGGCCTCCTGGAGCGCGAGGGCCGCGTCGAGGAGGCCGCGCCCGGCCCCCTCTCGCTGGAGCTCACCGGCGTCGGCAGGCCGATCCCGCGCACGGAGATCCGGATCGTGGACGCCCAGCGCAGCCCCGTCCCGGAGCGCGCGGTGGGGGAGATCGAGGTGCGCTCGGAGACGGTGATGGAGGGCTATTTCAACGAGCCCGAGGCGACCGCCGAGGCGCTCGTGGGCGGGTGGCTGCGCACGGGCGATCTCGGGTTCATCGATCGCGGGACGCTGTTCGTCACCGGCCGGAAGAAGGAGGTGATCATCAAGGGCGGTCACACGATGATCCCCGCCGTGATCGAGGAGATCGCCGCCCGGGTCGACGGGATCCGGGCCGGGTGCGTGGTCGCGGTCGGGCTGTTCGTCGAGGAGCGCCAGACCGAGTCGGTCTATGTGGTGGCCGAGACGCGCGCCGAGGCGTCCGAGCACGCCGGCCTCGCGGAGCGCGTGCGCGCGGCGCTGCGGGCGAACGGCGTCACGGTCGACCAGGTCGTCCTGGTCCCGCCGGGCGAGCTGCCCAAGACGACGAGCGGCAAGCTGCGACGCCGGGAGGTCGCCGAGCGGCTGCGCGCGGGGGTGCTTCGCTGAAGCGCGCGACGAGCTCCCTCCACGGAGCTACGGTTGGACGCTGCGACAGCGCAGAGACGTGGTTTCGGGTGAACTGACGGAGCTGCCGTTGGCCAGGGCACCGTCCTCCGGAGGTCTTTTCCGTTCGTCTCGACCATGGACAGACGCGGCGCGGCTCGGCCGATTTCGCGGGCGCTGCAGGGCTGTGCGCGATAGATCCCGGAATCGCTCTCCGGAGCACAACCGAACGGGACCGTCCATGTTGAGCAGCCTGCGAGACCTCAAGTCCACCTGTCCCGCCCCGCTTTCGCCCGAGGCGCGCGCGTGGGAGCTGGAGCAGCTCCGGGCGCTCGGCCTCGAGGACGACGACTGGTGCTCGGACGATCAATGCCCCTTCTGTGCCGGGCGGCCCCTGTCCGTGGAGAGCAAACGAGCGCGCGGGTGAGCGGCGCCCTCGGTCGGGGTCGGGTCACCGGCGCGAGCGGCCGGTGACCCGCACGGGGATCACTCTGCGATCTTCCCCTTCACCCACTTGCCCGACTCGGTGAGGTCGTTGTCGTTCCAGTTGCCCATCTGGTTTGCGTTGGGCCTGAGCGCGGAGCACGCCTCGGCCTTGTCGCCCAGCGACCAGTTGGCCCAGCTGATGTTGTGCGAGTCCAGGAAGTCGAGCCAGGTCTGCGACTCGCCGAGGTTGAGCTGGCCGTTGCCGTCGGCGGAGCAGGTCCCCCACTCGGTCACGAAGAGCGCCAGCTTCTTGTTGATGGCCTTCTGGGCCTTCTCGCGCAGCGACGCCTTGTGCGTGTTGGCGTAGAAGTGGAGGGTGTACGCCACGTTCTGATCGCTGAGGGGATTGTCCGCGGCGATGTCGACGTCCTGCGACCAGTTCGGCGAGCCGACGATGATCAGGTTGTTCGCGCCCTGGCCGCGGATCTCGGAGATCACCGCCTCGGCGTAGGACTTCACCGCGGGCCAGGTGTTCGTGTTGAGGGGCTCGTTGAAGACCTCGAAGATGACGTTGGGCGTGTTCTTGTAGGCCTGCGCCACCTCGCGGAAGTAGCTCCTCGCCTGGTCCATGTGCTGATGCGCGTTGTGATCGTGCCAGTCGAGGATGACGTAGATGCCCTTCGCGATCGCCGCGTCGGCGATGGTCTTCGCCTTGGCCTTCTGGGCGCCCGCGTCCTGGAGGTACCCGTCTTCGCCCTCGATGCCCATGGCGGCGCGGACGACGGTCGACTCCCAGTTGTCCGCGAGCGAGTTGACGACATTGCCGTTGTAGTAGTTGCTCCACTGGCTCCAGAACAGGCTCATGCCTTTGAGCTGGACCGGGGACCCGTGCTCGCCGACGATGTTGCCGTTCATGACCCGGAGCCGGCCATGGCGCTCGACCGGCGTGCCGTCCGTGGGCACCCCCCCGGTGCTCGCGCTCGTCGTGGACGAGGCCGATGTCGTCGCGCTCGCGGAGGTCGTCGAGGCGCTCGAGGTCGTCGCGCTCGCGGAGGTCGCCCCGGCGCTCGAGGTCGTCGCGCTCGCGGAGGTCGCCCCGGCGCTCGAGGTCGTCGCGCTCGCGGAGGTCGCCCCGCCGCCCGCGCCGCCCGCGCCGTCCTCCGTCCCCGCGTCACCGCAGCCGATCAGCACGGTGGCTTGCAACGCAACCACTGCAAGGCCGAATGACCACCTCGACCTGCCAAGCACACCGCGAAGTAAAACGCTTTTCATCATGTCCTCCAAGAGAAGTATCCGGATGGCGCGGCATTAAAAGGGCAGTTCAGCGCCGTGGCAAGCCCTCTGCGCGCCTCTGATCAAGGGATAAAATTCACGCTGTGTGTATGGAAAAATACAGTGTCGGTGCGCGCAGGTCCCACGTGCGGCCGGTGGTCTCCAGGCCACGTTGTTCCCCTCGGGGGTCGGGTGCCCCCCCTGGGCAACCGCCCATCCATGCGCAGGGCGTCACTATCGCTCAGGAAATCGCGAGCGAGCGCCCCGGCGACGTCGCTCGCCGCCACGTGGATGTCCGTGTACACGAACCTGCCGCACTGCGCTTCTCCAAGAGGCATCGATACGCGGGGATACGGGAAGGGACAACCCTGCCCGCGCGGCCGTGCTCCTTCATGGCGAGATGCCCTTCGGCAGAGTAGGATGCGGCGCTTTGCAATCGGTCAACCCTGCCCCCGCTCTCCCTCGCCCTCGTTTGCTGGAGATCACCTGGCCCATCTTCAGCGAGAACCTGCTGCACATGCTCGTCGGCATGTTCGGCGTATGGCTGGTCAGCCGCCTCTCGGACGAGGCCGCCGCCGCGTACGGGCTGTCCAACCAGATCATGTTGACCTTCATGATCACCTTTCGCTTCGTCAGCGTCGGCGCGAGCGTGGTGGTCACCCAGGTTCTCGGCGCGCGGGACCGCGCCGGGGCGGAGCAGGTCGCGCGGGCGTCGCTCGCGGCCAATCTGTGGCTCGGCCTCTTCAGCTTCGCCGTCATCGCGGTCGGCGCGAGGCCGCTGCTCGAGCTGATGCGCCTGCCGCCTTCCCTGTTCCCGATCGCGGAGCCTTACCTGATCGCGGTCGGCGTGATGCTGGCGTTCGACGCGGTGAATTTCTCGATGGGCGCTGTGCTGCGCGCGCACACCTACACCCGCGACACGCTGCGCGTCATCATCGTCATGTACGCCGTGCAGCTCGCGCTCAGCCTGCCGCTCATGTTCGGTGTCGGCGGGGCGCCGGCGCTCGGCATGATGGGGCTCGCGCTCGCCGCGGTGGTCGGGCGCGCGCTCTCGTTCTGGATGCACCGGCAGCTCTGGATCTCGCGCCTCGGCATCCGCCCGACCTTCGAGGATTTCTGGCGCATTCGCCCCGATCGCCTCCGCGAGATGCTGCACATCGGCCTGCCGGGGGCGGGCGAGAACGTGGTCTATCGCATCAGCTTCATGATCATCCTCGCGATGGTCGCCAACATGGGGCAGACGGCGCTCACCACCCATACGTACACGATGCAGATCATGCACTTCCTGCTCCTGTTCGGCATGGCGATCGGCTTCGGGACCGAGATCGTGGTCGGGCACCACATCGGCGCCGGCGATCTGCAGGGCGCCGATCGCCTGGTGCGCGGCGGCCTGGCGATCGGGCTCTGCGTGTGCGTGAGCCTGGTGATCGCCACCGCGCTGCTCGGCCCCCGCCTGCTCGGCCTCTTCTCGCGCGATCCCGAGGTGATCGCCACCGGCTCCCGGCTGCTGTGGCTGACCCTTCTGGTCGAGCCGGGCCGCACGCTCAACCTGGTCGTCATCAACGGGCTCCGCGCCACCGGCGACGCCCGCTTCCCGGTCGGGTTCGGCGTCTTCTCGATGTTCGCCGTGGCCGTCGGGCTGTCCTGGCTGCTCGGCGTCCACTTCGGCTGGGGGCTCGTCGGCATCTGGGTCGCCTACGCCGCCGACGAGTGGGTCCGCGGGCTGGTCATGGCCGCGCGCTGGCACTTCCACGGCTGGGTGCCCCACGCGCGGCGCACCTTCCGCCGGGTGCGGCTGAGCAGCCGCCCCGCGTGAGCGCTCGCTGATCGACCGCCTCGAGCAAGGGTGAAGCGCCGCCCCGCGGAGGGCGGGCGGGGCGCCGGTCGTCTCATCCCGCGGGCGCGCTCACCTTCTCGGTGACGGCCATGCACAGCGCGGCCACGCCGCGCCGCGGGACGGTGACGAGCTTGTCGCGGAAGCTGGCGCGCTGATCGGTGTAGAGCTTCGACACCTTGTGCGAGAGGATCGTCGAGCTCCAGACCGCGACCACGTCGGCCCAGCGGAGATCGGCGTCGGCCTTCGTCGCATTGCGGTGACCCTCTCCGTCCACGATGCGGATCTCGACCTCGCCCGCGAGCAGCTGCCGCAGGTCCTCGGACGTGCCTGGCCCGCCGCCGACCACGAGCAGCCTCCGCAGCCCGCGCGCGTGGAACGCGCCGATCATCGCGAGCGCTGCCCGCTTGTTCGCGGAGCTGCCGCAGAGGTCGCAAATGGCGTCGGCGCCGACCTCGACCACGCGGAGCCCGGCCTTCGGCGGCAGCTTCGCGCACTCGGCGCAGCGGCGCTCGACCCGCTCCTCCGCCGGCGCCGGCGGCGGGGGGCGACCGAGCGCCTGCTGCGCCTGGCCCGCGAGCTCCGCCGGGAGGAAGTCCGCGGGGTGGCGGAGCTCCGTCGCTGGCGCATGCTCCGCGAGCCAGAGGAGCAGATCGGTTTCTGAAATATTCAGAGATTTTGCGAGGTTGCGCACACGGACGGATCGCGCCATTGCGACGCGACTGTGACATGTGCAGCACCGCTGCGCCCTTTTCTATCGCAGGGGATGGTGGTCTCTTGCACCGATGCGGCCCGGCGCGGGCGGTTGCCCGTTCGCGCGCGGCTCAGTCGAGGGCGGCGGCGCGGCGCAGCCCGTGGCGCTGGAGGAGGCGGTGGAGGTACATCCGGTCGAGCCCTGCTTTGCGCGCGGCGCGGCTCACGTTGCCGTTCGACCACGCCAGCAGGGCGGCGAGGTAGCGCCGCTCGAACTGGTCGATGATCGCGTCCTTCGCCTCCTTGAAGGGCATCTCGAGGTTCGCGGCGGGCTCCTCGGGCGCGGCGCCCGGCGGCGCTGCGCTGCGCTCGGGCGGCGCCGCCCCCATGGCGGCGCCCTCGCCGAGCACGACGCGGCGCTCGACGTAGTTCCTCAGCTCTCGCACGTTGCCGGGCCAGTCGTAACGCTTCATGTCCTCGACGACCTCGGGGGGGAAGAGGTGCACCTTGTCGACGGCGCCGAGCTCGTTCAGGAAGCAGTGGACGAGGAGGCCGATGTCCTCCTTGCGCTCCCGGAGCGGCGGGACGCGCACGGTGAGCACCGAGAGGCGGTAGTAGAGGTCCTCGCGGAACCTGCCGCTGTTCACCTCGCGCTCCAGGCGCCGGTTCGTGGCGGCGATCACCCGGATATCGACCTTGCGCACCCGGCTCTCGCCGAGCCTGCGCACCTCGCGCGAGGCGAGGGCGCGGAGGAGCTTCGGCTGCATCTCCAGCGGCAGCTCGCCGATCTCGTCGAGGAAGACGGTGCCGCCGTCGGCCTCCTCGAACGCGCCGGCGCGGTCGCGCGTGGCGCCCGTGAACGAGCCGCGCACGTGGCCGAACAGCTCGCTCTCGATGAGGCTCGGCGAGATGGCGCCGCAGTCGACGATGACGAGCGGCTTGTCGGCGCGGGCGCCGCGCTGGACGAGCTCGGTGGCGATGACCTCCTTGCCCGTGCCGTTCTCGCCCTCGATCAGCACGTCGGGCGCGCTCTTCGCCACGCGATCGAGGACGGGGAAGAGGCGCCGCATGGGGACCGACACGCCCTGGAGCGCCCCGAAGCTGACCGCGCGCGCGAGCTCGGTCTCGGCGACGGCGTCGGCGTCGCGGATGCGCACGACCGACTCGCCGAGCTCGATGCGGCACTCCGGCAGGATGGCGTCGGCGTCCCGCACGCGGACGCCGGCGATGGTCGTCCCGTTGAGCGAGCCGACGTCCGTCAGCCGGAACGTGGACTTCACGCGCTCGAGGATGCAGTGGAAGCGGGACACGGCGCGGTCGGCGAGCACCAGGTCGTTGCTCTGGTGGGAGCCGATGCGGATGAAGTCGCCGTCGAGCACCATGACCCGGCTCGCGGGCTTGCCCGCCTCGCGCTCGACGCACAGCTCGAGCCGGGGCACCGCGAGCACCTCGCCCTTCGCCATGCGGGGCTCCGTGGAGGCCGCGAGGCTCGGCGGGCCGGGGTCGTCGGGCGTGGCGGGGGGGCGCGGCATGCGCGCCATCTTACGCGCGAGCCTGTGCTCGTCCAGAGGCGGCCCTGCCGGCGGCTCAGGGCGAGAGGCCGCCGCCCGCCGGCTTGAGCCACACGACGGTGGCCCCCCACCCGCCGCGGGAGGCCGGGGCGTCGCGGAAGCCGTCGACGGCCGGGTGGCGCGAGAGGACGGCCCGGACGACGCGGCGCTGCACGCCCTTGCCGCGGCCGTGGATGACGCGCACCTCGCGGAACCCGCGCAGCTGCGCCTCGTGGAGGTACTCCTCGACCACGGAGGCGACGTCGCGCGGCGCGAACGTGTGCAGGTCGATCGCGTCCTCGATCGGCATGACCACGACGTCGTCGTCGCCGGGCGGCTCGGGCGCCTCCTCGGGCGGCCCTGCCCCGGGCGCGTCGAGCCCGGCGAGACCGGGGGGCGCGGGCGCGCGGGGCGAGAGCGCGCGGTCGAGCCATGCGCGGAGCCGGCGGAGCATCCCGCGCGGTGTAGCCGAGCCGGAGGCGCCCGCCACCGCTCGACATCGAGGGCGACCTGCTCGGGCCGAGCGGTCCCACCGCCGGATGGGATGCGGATCTCCCCGCCCATCGACGGGGCACCCGCCATGACAGAGGCTGTTTTGTAAGCCCCGCAACGAGGCCCCCGTTGAGCGGACCAGGGGGTTGTAAGACCTGTAACGGGTTGACCTCCCACCTCGGTCCGATGACGTGAGCGACCCGCCCGCATCGCCGCCGCGGCCCTGGCGGCACGATCTCGCCGGTGCTGATCCGCCGGCCGACGGCTGGCCGGCCGGCCGAGCGAATTGAACCAGCCGCTGCTTTCATGGCAGGGTCCGCGGAACGCGTCGTATCGATGTGACGTGAGGGAAGGGAGACCCATGGGCGGCAACAAGGGAAAGAAGTCGGACAAGGCCGAAAAGAAGGGGGCGCGGCGCTCGCGCGATGGCAAGTCCAGCGGCGCCGATCCGGCGGCGCTCATCGCGGCTGCGCGGGCGGACGCCTTCGCCGACGAGGCGCCCGCGCGCGCCTTCGCGCACTTCCGGGCGCTCGCGGAGCAGGTGCCCGCGGCGGACCTACCCATCTTCACGGGCCAGCCGCTCCTCATGCGCGCGAACGTCAAGGCTGCGCTCGACGCCGTGGAGCCGCACCTGCCCGCGGCGGTGAGCGCGCTCCGCGAGCCGAGGCTCAAAGAGGTCTTCGAGCTGCCGTCGCTGGTCATGGCGTTGGATTTCGCCGCGGCGCGCGTGCCTGTCGCGAAGCTCAGCGCGGGGGATATCGAGAAGATGCTCGCGGAGGGGGCCCCGTGGCGCGAGCTGATGCTGACCTTCCTCGAGGTCGCGTCGCATCCTCTGCTCGGCTTCCTGCCGCGGGAGCGCGTCGCGGCGGTGCGCGCGGGCTCCGGCAAGCTCGACAAGGCGCGCGATTTCGTCGCCCTTCCAGGGCTCTTCGCCGAGTTCTCCGAGGCGCTCGCCGGCAAGCACCCGTTCCCCGCCGACAAGCTCGATCTGCTCGCCACGCTGGGTGGCGCGCTCGTGCAGCAGGTGCGCCCCGGCAACGCCGCCGCGACGGTGGCGAAGCGCACCTCCGAGTCGATCCTGCGCGACCAGCTCGCGTCGCTCGTCGCCGACCGCTACGACCGGCTGCAGGTGCTCGCGGCCGTCGCGCTCGGCAAGCGCAAGGCGGACGAGCTCCTGCCCGCGCTCCGCTCGGCGGTCGCGCTGGGCGCTCCGGCGACGGCCGGCGCGCCGGCGCCGCAGGCCGACGGCGCCGGGGCCGCGGCGGAGATGGTGAGCGAGTGAGGGGGTGAACGGGCCGGAGCGGCGAGCGCGGAGCAGCAGGGGCCGCGACGTCGCTCGCTGGCTCGGCCGGCCGACGCCTCCGACGTGGCGTATGCCGTGTCTCTCAGCAGAGGTCTTGTCAGCGCTGTGCGCGCTCCCAGCGCGCCTGCGCCGCGATCGCGATGTCGGCGGCGCGAACGCCCTCAATGAAGAGCGTCGCGTCTGCCGGGTCGTCCAGGTCGATGGTCGAGCTCGGCCACATTGCCGGCGAGCTCCTCGAGCGCTTGGCGCCGCGGCCCCTTGGTCGATCGCGGAGCGGCCGCCGGCGCCGGCGAGCTCGGGGCCGTCGGTGCCCTGGCCGGGCGTGCGGCGGGCCACGCAGGTCGAAGGCGACGCCGGGCGCTGGTGACTGGCCGTTCGTCGGCCAGTTGGTTGACTAACACTCCAGCCGCACAGCCGCGTGCGCACAAGATGCGCCTGGGACGGTCGAACCGCCCTTCCATCGACTAGCTAAAATTCTCAAGTTTTCATTGACGCCCGAATCACACCCGGAAAAACTGTTCGCGTCCCCACACTGCGCGTGTCGGGGTTCGGTCGGGGGACCGTCACCACCATGTCGATGCGCTCACAAGGCAACGTCTGCCTGCTTTGCGCATGTGCGCTCGTCCTTGTTCCGGCGTCGGCGCAGGCACTCGAGTTCAGCAGTGGCGTGAGCGTGGGCGGGATCCAGGTCGGGACTGAACCCAAGCTGGCCGTGAGCCCCTTCGCCGGCTGGCTCTGGCGAAAAGAGAGGGACTTCCGGATCGAAGTCCACAACATGCTCAGCATCATTCCGGGGGCACGCGTAGGGGTCTACGATCGAACGGCGGTTACCGTTGGATACGTCACGAAGACGGGCAACGTCAGCCTTGGTCCATCCCTGTCGCTCTACTCGATGCCGGTACAGTGTGGAAAGATCGAGGACGAAGCGCAGCGGACAGCGTGTCGGGATGGCGCATACGCTAGATATAAGAGCTGTCGAGAAGGTTGCGAGCTGACAAGCAATAAGAGCTGTGACGAGAAGTATCAGGATTGCATGGACCGCGCTCCATGGCGGTCTTGTGCAAGGCCAAATTCTGGAGACGCAGGCCAGACGATGTGTCGAACCTGCTATGGACGGTGCAAGTCTGGGGATCCTACATCGCCGGAGTGCAAAAAGTGTTTGTTCTGAGGTTCCAATGGCTATTCACGTCACTACAAATGAGGACATTCGGAGCGCGGTCCGACGCGGGTCTCGCCTTCCTGTGCGGTTCATGCGCGATAACGTGCTGGAGGGGCCGTGCGCGTCCGATCCCGAAGACCATTGTGAGCAGCGGTGCGATTATTGGAGCCTCCAAGGGCGGGAAAGGGCACAATTTCGTTCGCGGTTTCACGATGTTATCGATGCGTTGAGATCGCGGCATAGAATCGTCGTGTGGACGTCCGGGTTGTGGAGGGATAGGCTGATGCTGTGGGCGCTCTGCGCGTGGAGGCTCCGCTATCGGCCCGAGCACCCTGATCTCGACATGGTCGTCCTGGGAGATGCGCCGGAGGATGGGTTTAGCCGTGGATTCGTCCGCGTGAAGCCGGCCGACGCACGCCGCGGTCAGGACGACGCGCGCGCTCAATCTCGGACGCGCGTCCAGCACATGGCGCGCTCTTGGCGAAAGCTATCCGGTCGGTCTCCGATCCTGTCCACCGAGGGTGGGCGCGCAGATCGAGCACGGAAGGAACTCGTAGAGCTGGGCACCCACCAAGCTGCATTCTTTCCTCGGGTGGACGGCAACGCGCTCACCCTGTCTTGGGTTGACCAGCTCTTGTTCGCGTGTCTAGGAAAAGACTGGTTGACGCCCGCTGACGTATTCATGCACCGCTCATCGGCTGGCGAAGAGCTGCGCAGTGGTTGGGGGGAACGCATCGGCGACGTCTTTATCGCCATGCGGCTGCGCCAGTGGGCAGATCACCGTGGGGCCGAGGCGGCGCTGGAGAGTGTGCCCTATAGGACGGACAGACGACCCATGCTGGAGGCTCGCTACAGGTTGACGGCTGCCGGCGATGAAATAAAGCGACACGGTCTTGCTGAAATCGCTCAAGGACCGCCGGTGCCGGTGTGGGGTGTCACGGCGTACGATCCGCTGGATCCTTGGGTCGTGGTGGACGACGACACAGATCACAGGCGCATGAAGCTACTTGAAAAGCGCGCCACGTAGGGCGTGGCGTGGCGCGCTGAGGCGTACGTCGGCCCAGACCCATGGCGAGCCCACTTTTCTGGTCGAGGCAGGCAGGCCGCGTGGGGCTCCAACCTGTTCGGGCCGTGCTCGAGCTCGCCGCGGCCTGGAGTCGTGCTCCTGGAGCTCCTCGGCCGGCCTTGCCGCCCTCCTCCGGCTCCACGCCGCACACCGCGAGCCCCCCGCGACGCCCGCCGCGCTAGCACGGGTTCACCACCGCGGGGCCGCCGGCGACGGTGGCTGCCGAGCACGCGTCCCCGCCGTACTTGCCGTGCGCCCCGTCGGGTGCCTGATTCAGGCTGGGCCACATCTCGCCGCGGCCGCCGCATCGCACCGCCAACCGCGGCGGCGGCCTGCCCGGGCTGTCGCGGTGGGTCGTGGCCGTGGCGCGCGGGCGGCGTCGCGACGTCGTGCAACCCCGGGGCGCAAGGCCGTCCGTGCGCTCTGACGCGACGTGGACGGGCTTCCGGTGCCGGCAGGTTGACGAACACGCGAGCCGTGCAGGCAGCTACGCACTGGCGCACGCTCTGGACGGTACGAGCCCTGGTCCGTGTCGTGTTCTCGTCTCGATTCCGTTTGACGTCGACCCTGTGATCAGAAGAATGGCCCGCGTCGCCACGTTGCTCGGATGTTTCGGAAGACAGGGAGAGAGAGGATGAGGACGACAGGCCGGCAGATCTGCCCGGCGACAGGGATCGCTCTCGTTCTCAGTATCGTCCCGACGCAGGCAGACGCATCCGAGCTGAGCGCCGGGATGAGCCTCGGGGGGATCCGGGCTGGTACCGCGACGCGTCTCGCGGTGGGCCCGCATGCTGGAATCTCGTGGCGCATCAAGAGCGATATCACGCTCAAGGTTCACGATCTGCTCAGCGTCGTGCCCCCAATCCAGATCGGTGGAGCCGGCGTGTACAACAGCACCGCCGTCGCCCTCGGAGTTGGTTGGAAGAGTGGCGATTTCAGTGCCGGTCCATCGGTCGCGATGTACTTCATGCCAGCCTGCGGGAGCGCGCTATGTGGGCAGGTCGCCGGGCTGGCGGCAGGCGCGCATGCGCAAACCAACGTGTACGTCGCCGGAGCGCTGGGCGTGTCGGTGACCGCCAACGTGGATTGGGTCGGCGGGAGCAGCCTCGTGCTTCCAGGTTACGTGTCGGTGCTTGTCGTCGCCGGTCCCGTGCTTCGATGGAATATAAAATGAACGCAAAAGGAATTCTGTTTCCGATCCTGGCTGTCGCCATCTGCACGCTGCCGGCCTGCAACTTGACGGTAGGAGACTGCTATCCCCTCGAGGAGTGGGAGGGGGGCGCAGGTGCAGGCGGACCCGTCGGGCCGCCCGTTCCTGTCTTCTCCTCCGTCGCGTCGGGGGACTTCGGGGCCGACCCGCAGGGGGGCGGCGAGCGCAAGATCCAGTGCAACAAAACGGACAGCGAAGACGAAGAAGAGGAAAGCCCGAGCGACAGCTCGGAGAGGCCGACAGCTAGCCCGACGAGCCCGCCAGGCCCGTGCCCCGAAATCGGCGACATCGCCGGAGACGGAGCGACCTTCTTGAGCTGTAGCGATGAATGTAGATCGAAGTGTCCACCTGGAATGGCCCCATGGGTATTCGGAGGTTTCGATCCGTCGGATTTCAATTTTGTCACCATTGTTGCGGACGACGGTCGGGGCAAGGGCGGAGGTTGGCAAGAGGCCAAGCCAACCCTGAATTTTAGGAGACTCACTGTCCCGCATCCGGTCAGAAGCTGGAACTGTGATTTCACCATCAACATGCCGATCCGGACTGAGAAGATGGGGCTAATCGATCCGGGTCGTGCGGCCAGCCTCAGTGAAGAGATCATGGAGGATGTCGCCAACGTCATGGACTATGACCTGCCGCCGGGGATCTTTTGCAAGAGGTTTGCTATCCAGGCGGACGCTGCGTTTAAGTCCAAGTACAAGGGGCTCGGCGCCAAGGTGACGAATCCATGAAGACGACTCGCTCCGAGCTGCTCGACGTGGTCTACCGCTTCTACCCGCGGGGCGTGCATAAAATCCAGCGCATCTATGTGCCTCCGGGCGAGCCCGTCTGGGAGGACACGGAGGAGCACCGCCGCCTGGTGGAAGCCGCAAACCGTGGGCGAGCGGAGTACCCAGCGTGGGAAGCGATGATCCACCGCCTAGGGGATCGATACGGCCTTCAGAACGAGTCGCTCAGCCTTGTGGCAGGGGGGAGCGACCCGGCGTACTCGGCCCGCATCTGGCTCACTGAAGAATCGGCGCTCAGCTTCCACGTGTCCCTGCTCGGCCCATACTACGGGATCCACCTCCCCGGCATCCGCGAGGAGGAGCCGGTGGCGCACGAGGTCGCCCGGGAGATCGAGGCCACGTACCCCGGCTACCGACCGATCCCGCCGGAGCTCGGGAACGAGGTGGTGCCGGATGTGGACATGGACGGGTTGATGATGGGCGAGGCGACGTTCTACGTGTGCCTCTTCTCGCGCGTCTGGACTTGGGTGGATCCGTAGCCATTCCCTGGCGACAGCCGTCCCGTGGCCGGGTTCAGCGCCACGGTTTGCGGAGCGGCTGCGCGCGTCGAGGTCGACGCCCGCGGGCGCGCGATGACGCTGGCGTCGCACATGGCGCCGGAGCAGATAGCGGGGCCGCGGCGTCAAGGAATACCGCGGCGTGGTCCGCACCTTCCGGCGGACCGGCGGCGGTGGTTGATGAAAAGGATGGGTGCCTGATGAAACGAGCGTGTTCTCCCGGGTGCGGCGTGGTGGCTGTCTCCTTCAGCTCGGATCCCCGGGATTGGGTGTGGGTCGCCGTGGCCCTGCTCGTGCTCGTCGGCATGGGCGCCGCGCTCGTCCTCGGCTTCAGGCGCCGTCGCTGAAGCGGTAGACCGCCCGCACCCCGGAGGGGGCCCGCTCCCTCGTCCTTCCGGTCGGCAGTGCCGTCGCCGCAATCGGCTGGAGCGCGGCGATGGTTCCCGCGATCACGCTATGGCGGATCGCCCGAGGCGTACGCCGGTCACACCGTTTACAGAGTTCGCCTGAGGTGTCGTGATCCTATTCAGGGAAGCGCTGCGTCTCGACGGCGATGCCGTCCTCCCCGGTGAGCACGTCGCCGGACCAATCCCAGCTCGTGCCGCCCGGGCCCGGCAGCCCGATCTCGAAGGTGACGTCCTCCAGCGTGAGCTGGCCCTCGTCGAGGTAGGCGATGCCGATCGAGTCCCCACCGCGCCCGGGGCCGCCGTAGCCGCCGTCGCCTCCGGGGCCGCCGCTGCCCCCCTGGCAGGACCACATGCCGTCCCCCAAGGCGCCTCCTGGAGCGCCTCGGCCGGCCTTGCCGCCCTCCTCCGGCTCCCCGCCGTCGCCGCCTTGGCCCCCGTCGTCGCTGATGATGAAGCTATCGCGCACCGTCACCTTCGCGTGGAGCGCCAGGATCCCGATGCTCGGTTGGGCGTTCCCGCCTGCTCGGCCGCCCCGCCCCCCGCAACCGCCCGCGCCTCCGGAGCCGCCGCCGGCGCCGCCCTGGGTGGCCACGCCGCACACCGCGAGCCCACCGCGACGCCCGCCGCCCCCGCCGCCGCCTTGGCCCGGCATCCCCCGGGCGCCGTCGCCGGCCCAATCGCCGTGCCATCCGGTCTCATCGAGCCGCCCGCGGCCCTTGCCCGGTGCGCCGACGGCGCCCCACATGCCGCTTCTTCCGGTGGCGCCGCTGTAACAACCACCGTCTGCCCGGCTGCCACGTCCTCCACTTCCCTGGTGCCGTGGGTTCGGCTCGGGTACGGGCTCGCCGTCCTCCCCATCTCCGGCGCCGTCGGCGAGCCCGTCGCCCCCCTTGCCACCGGCGCTCGGGATCCCTCCCTCGCAGGAGTTCACCGCCCGAGCCCCACCCGGGACCGTCGCTGCGGAGCACGCGTCTCCCCCATACTGCCCGTCCGGTCCGTCCGCTGCCCGGCCCGGCCACTTGTCCCCATCGTGGCCCCCCAATCCGTAGTCGGCGTCGATCCAGCTTCCGACGATCTCCACCGCGGCGCCCGACCGAACGATCATCCCGATATGTATTTGGCTGCGGATGAACATGTGATCGATGATCGAGACCCCGTCCGCTGCCCCCGTGTCGCCGGCGCGGGCCGGCTCGACGATCAGCGCGATCTGCCCGACCGAGGGAAGGATATGGCTCATGCCCTGCGACGGGAGTGGCGTGTCCTTCAGGGGTTCCCAATCGACGACATTGAAGCCTCCGTAGATATCCACCCCGGAGGGGAGCGTGATGGACTCCTCGAAGCTATCGCTCGCGGCGAACACGCGACCGCGTTCGGTGCGCGCAAGCTCGATGCCGCGCTGGAGGGAACGAACCGGCCTGTCCTTCGTGCCGGGGTTCGCGTCGTCACCGCCGAAAAACGGATGGTTGACGAACACGCCGCAGCCGTCGACCAGCTGACCCTTCGCAAGCTGCTCCAGGCAGACGGACTCGGGGACCGGATCGCCTCCACACGTCGAGGGTCCGTCGCACGGCGGCGCACCGTTCGGGTCGTCCACCCCCGGTGCGGTCCCGCAGCCGGCCGAGGCGAGCGGCAGCGCAACGACGAGGAGGATCGCGGAATTCAGGTTCATGGGCATCCCTCGATGGCCGCGTGTCGCGCGGCGCGATTCAATGGATCGGCTCGCCTGCCGCGGGGAAGGCGACCATTTGACCTCGTGGGCCGCTTTCCCCTTTGCCCACCTCGTCCTCCGTGCCGGCGTTCCCCGCGAAACCGCCGTCACCGGCGCCTCCGACACTCACCGTGGTGCCGGGTCGAATGGCGAAGTTGGGCACCACGTAGGCGATGCCGACGGATGCGCCGCCGAGCCCGCCGCCGGCATCACCTCCGCGACCGCCGTTGCCCCCTTTGCCGCCCTTGCATGCACTCCACATACCGTTCACAAGAGTTGTGCCACCTGCAGCGCCAAGATAACCTGCGCCGCCCGGTTGGCCCGTTCCGCCCACCCCGCCGTTGCCGCCTTTGCCCGTGAATACGTCGGTGTTGGCGACGGTCAGATCCGTGCCTTCCAGCGCGACGATACCGATGCTCGCGCCGCCATAGGCGCCGCCTTTGCCGCCCTCGCCGCCACAGCCGCCGCTTCCTCCCGAGCCGCCGGCCGCGCCACTTTGGGGGCGGCTTGTCGGACACGCAAACATGGGGCCGCGCGATTTGCTGCCGCCACCACCGCCGCCGCCGTAGCCAACGCCGCCCTTCGTCCCGTCCTCACCACGGACACCGATCCATCCATCGTCGCTGAGAATGCCTGGGCCGAAGGCGCCATCGGCGCGACCGGCGTCGGCGCCGTCTGCGCCATCGTTCCCGTCCTCGCATCTCGTGAGATCTGCGCCGAGCCCTCCGCGGCCATCGCGCTCCGAAATCTCCGCGAGCGCCGGCTGTCCCGGTGCGCCATCGCCGCCCACGTCGAGTCCGCCGTCACCGCCGTAGCCGCCCGTCGACTCGATGCCGTCGCCGCACACGGTGACCACCGGAAGGGCGCCCACCGCAGCGTCTACAGTACATGCGTTCGTGCCGTTGTTCCCTACGACGCCGTCCGGCGCCCGCTCGGTGTCTGCGTCCTCTCCCGGCTCCCCGTCCTTGCCGTTGCCCGCGACGATCACGCTGTCCTGCACGATCGCCGTGGCCCCCGTGCTCAAGATCACCGCGATCGACGACTTGCCATCCGGCGCCGAGGCGTCCGCCGCCACGACGCGCACGCCGGCGATCACCGACGTCGTGTCGTCCCCCGCGACCGCCTTCCCCTCCTCCCGGAGGACCCGCAGCGGGATCCCCCCCGGCGGAGCGATGATCGTCGGGTGATCAGGCCCGCCGAACGACCCGTCATACGACCAATCCCCGCCGTCACACAGGCGCCCGCCCCAGAGGTCGACCCCCGAGGGCAGCGTGATCGTCTCCGCGAACTCCCCGCCGCACGCGTACACGCGCCGGGTCGGCTCCTCGCCGTGGCCTCGCCCGTGCGCGGCGAGTCCGATCGCGTGCTGGAGCGTCTTCACCGGCGCTCCCTGGGTACCGGGGCTGTTGTCGTCGCCTTGCTCGTTGACGAACACCCCGCATTCATCCAGGGCCGGCGCCCTCGCCGGGCCGCCGTCGCAGGGCCCCGGCTGGGCAGGAGGACTCTCGCACAGGTAGCCCTCTGCACAGCTGTCGGAATAGCAGCCGGAGACGCCGGCGGCGCCCGTCGAGCCCAGCGCAAGGAGCGCGAGGCAACGAGCCATCCCGCGAGCTCGATCCTCAAGACCACGACCCATGAGCCGCTCTCCCTCCCTCCGCCTCACCATGCGCCCGAAACGATCAGCCCCGCTTGCTCGGCGGTCGCCACCGGCGCGGCGCGGAGGCCCCCGGCGGCCGGCGCGGTCCCGAAGAGCGCGGCCTCGGTGAAGAACGAGGCGGCCGTCGCCACCCCGAACAGGGCGCTCGTCGCCAGCGAACCCTTGCCGAGGGTGGCGAACAGATTCCGCTCCTCGATCTGGCCATGGATGTCCGCGCAGGCCGCGGGCGCGTTCGCGTCCCGGCACGTCGACGACGTCCAGCCCTGCGCGCGGCGCCGGACGTCCCCCTCGCGAAGATCGCCGTGCACGACATGGGCCCGCAGGAGAAAGATCGCGCCTGCCGCCGCCGTCGCCGTCGCCACGGCGATGCCGCCGATCCGCACCGTTCCCGGCCAGGAAGCCGGCGGCCCCGGCGCTCGCGCGGCGCTCGCCACCGCCGCTGACCCCTTGGCTGCCTCCTTCGGCGGGCTCGCCACCGCGCCCTCCTCGGCGCTGGTCGCCGCCACGTTCGACAGATTGAGGGTCATGGTCGTCTCCGCTTTCGCCATCGCGTCCAGCCCCTGCGATCCTTCCGCGCGGCCCCGCGCTCGGGCCCGCACCAGGTGCTTGCCAGGCTCGAAGTACAGCGTGTAGGTCCGTCTCGGCGCGCCGATGGGCGTACCGTCGATGAGCACCTCGGCATCCGGCGGGTCCACCGACAGATGGAGCGTGTGGACGAAGGACATCGCCGTGACCAGTCCGTCCGTGAATCTTCTTAGCTGCGCAGGAGAGAGCGCCTTCCGCCGCTCAAGGCTCCAGGCCAGGTGCTCCGCCGCGTCACGGGGCTTGCGCAGCTCGAGCTCGTAGAGGCCCAGCTCGCCGGCGATCTCGGCGGACTCTCTCTCTGTGACAGACGTCGCGTCGATCGCCTCGAACGCCGCCATGTAAGCGGCGTGTGCCTCGGCCCGCTGGCCAGATGCCCGAGCTCGCCGGGCGCGGCGAAGATGGTCCTTTACGATCGCACCGTCGCTTCGTGCGGAGGCTGGATTCCGGTCTTCCGCACGGACCGAATGCGCAGTGCCGATCGCGACGCCAAGCATCAGGCAACTCCACAGCGACCGCGCCAATAAACGCATGCGTGGACAGTACTGACGCCAGCCGTGACGCGTCAACGACCAAGGAAAGTGTCATGACCTGAATGATCGGATGAGAAATTCCTGCCCGATCGGGGAATGCGGCGACCCCTGATCACTGATCATGCAGCCAGGTGACCCGAAGGTCGCATGTCGCACATTGTCCGACCGACATTGGGGCAGCCCTGCGCTTTTTTGAAGCCCTGGAGGGGACTCAGGTGTTCTACCGGTGATGGGAGAGCCAGGCAGCACCCCTACCGGCTTCGAGTTCTTCCGGCGCCTCGCGCGGCGCCTCGGTGTCCCCGCGCGACACGCAGAGGACCTCGCGCAGGACGCCTTGCTGCGGGAGCTGGAAGCGAATCAGCGGGTCGAGCTCGGGGAGGCTCGGGCGGCCTACGGCGCCACCATCGTCCTGAATCAGGCGCGGAACCACCTCCGGAACGCACGCCGTCGGGGGGAGGTCCTGACGTCGTTCGACGATCACGAGCTTCAGGCGGAGTGCCCGACCCCGGAAGAGATGCTGCGCCGCCAGCAGCGGGAGGCGCTCCTCCGTGACCTGATCAACCAGGTCGAGCCCAAGTACCGCGACGTCTTGATCAAGCACGCGCTCGAGGAGGTGCCGCTCATCGAGATCGCCGCCGAGCTGGGGCTCAACCCGAAGACGGTGAGCACACACTACCTCCGAGCGCTCGAGGACCTCTCCGCGGCCGTGGAACGCCGGAAGGCGCGGCAACGCTCGCGCGGATGGGACGACGCTGCGTGCGTCCCGTTCGCCTTCGATCTGCGTGGCCGGGAGGGGTGGCTGAGCAAGCTAGGCCGCCTGGGTATCAAGATCCTGGTGCAGGGAGCGGTCGTCGTGCTGACCGGCGCGGTCATCGCGACGTTGCCGGACGCGTTCAGCCCGGGTTCGTGGTTGCGGGCGGCGGTGGTGCGCGCTCCTGCACCCGCACCGGCGGTGGAGGAGATCGCGCCGCCGCCGGCGCACCTCCCCGTGCGCGCGACGGTCGCGCCGGAGATCGCGCAGGCGGCGCAGGACCGAGGCGCGCGGTTGCCTGCTCCGGCAGCCGCGCGCCTCGGTCGGCCCTCGCTCCCGGTTCGCGCCGAGGTCCCAGCCGTCGGCGAGCGCGAGCAGAGCCTCATCGATGAGGCCCGAAGGGCCATCGCGGACCATAACGCGTTCGCGGATGCAGAGGCGCGCCGATCGCTTGAGACGCACGCGCGGGAGTTCCCGCAAGGGCAGCTCGCCGCAGAGCGTGAAGCGCTCCTCATGCAAATTCGCTGAGTCCCCGGCACCCCGCCGACAGCTGGCAGGCGGTGATGCCGGTGCTGTCTTCGGACAGCGCAAGGCCGAGATCTGTCTGGCATTCTGACAAGGACGTTCACGTCCAGGAGACGAAACGCGATGGATGGGATGGAGGATTTACTTGGCGCGATGTGGCTCATTTCGCCGCTCGGGCTCGCGATGACGGCTGGCGTCTTCCTTGGGGCGCAGACGCCTGCGGGGAAGGCCGCGGATCGGTGCCGCAGGAGTGCGGGCACGCGGCATCATCGGATGAAGGGCGATTTTCCGCGAGGGAGGGTGAAGCCATGGGTCGTCCGTCGGATGAAGACGAGCGTGCCGCCGCGCACGCGCGCTTGTTTTGCCCGGCGCTGGTTCGTGCCGTACCGCGCTGGCTGGCGAGGCTGGGGGTCCCGCTGTCGCACCGTGCCGACGTCGCAGGCGAAGTCTGGCTCAACGCCTGGGAGAGCTGGCCCAGGTTCGATCCGAAGCGCGGCAGGCCGGAACGCTGGTTGAACGCGATCGCCGTACACGTCGCCGCGCACTACCACGAGCGGTTGCAGCACCGCAGGGAGGAGCTCGTCGACTTGATCGAGGTGGCCGATCCAGCGCCGGATGCCGCTGCTACGATGGAATCCGACAGCATCAGGACGGGCACCCTCGACGCGGTGAACGAGCTCGATCCGAAGCTGCGATTCGTCCTCGTGGCACACGATCTGGACGGAGTCTCGATGGCCCAGATCGCCGAAGACGCAGGGCTACCTCTCTCGGCGATTTACAAGCGGCGCACCAAGGCGATCGACGCGCTGCGCGACGTCATCGGATCTCGGGAAACCATGGAGGACTTCGCCCGAAGAATGGGGCCGCAATGACCATCGTGGCCGGTGAGGGGTGCCGCGCAGCTCAGCGCTCGCTCGCGTGCGCGATGGTCTCGATCATGCGCGGGATGGCGACGGAGATGAGGATCCCCAGGTTCGCCCGCTTGTTGTCCACCAGCATGCCCTGGAGCAGGTTCCCGTGGTTGAGCACCACCACGGTGTGGTTGCCCGCCATGTCGAGCAGGTAATACCGCCCTAGCGGAGGGAAGTTCGAGTCGCGCAGCGAGCTGTCCAGCTCCTCGGTGATGCGCGTGAAGAGGGCCACCGCCACCGGTTGCTGGTTGAAGCCGGCGAGCGACAGGCCCGCCGTACGTTCCCAGATGTCGGTGGCCAGCAGCCCGTCGCGGAGGATGCTGCGGAGATCATGGACTGCGGCCTCGAGGACTTTGGTGTCAATCATCGTGCTTCCGTCGCTCCTGGGCGCGCGCGCCCGCATTGAAAACCCGGATGTACTACAGCCCGCGCAAGGTCGTCGCGAGCGCCTCCTTCAGCTGCTCGAACGACCGCGTGGAGAGAGCCTCGTCGCCCACGGTGCCGAGGCAGAAGCCGCCGCGCGCCGTGCGCGCCTCGACCCAGGACATCATCTGCGCGCCCAGCCAGAGCGCGCCCGCCGTGGCGTCGACGCCGGGGATGGAGCGGACGCCGACCAGCGCCGAGAGCAGCGGCCCCACGAGGGACACGTGCGCCTCGGAGATGCCGTGCGCCGCCAGCGTGAGGCCGTTGTCGTCGGCCACGAAGGCGCCCACGCACGGATGGTGATCGAGCGTCCAGGCGACGAGCGTGTCGAGCCGATCGGCCGGGTTGTCGGAGGTCTGAACGAGGCGCGGCACCTCCTTCACCTGCTTCACCTCCTTGGGCGCCGCCTTCGCCGGCACGGGCGCCGCCTTCCCCGGCGCGCCGGCGCGCGCTGCCCCCATGGCGGTCACGAGCGTCGCGGGCTCCCGCGACCGCGTCGCGGTCACCCGCGCGAGGAGCGAGGTCACCCGCTGCGCGTCAGTCCACGAGACGGATCGGACCGTCATCCTCGCCTCCTGCACTGGAGCCCAGGCGCTCCTCGATCTCGGCCACCAGCTTGTCGAACACCGCGGAGACCGCCGGAGGGCGGCGGCTGAGCAGGCCGAGCGGCACGCCCGCGCGGCTCGCCTGGAGGAACGTGCCGTCGCGCGGGACCGCGGTGTCGAAGACCTGGTCGCGGTAGAGGGACCACAGCTCCTCCAGCGAGGCCAAGAGCACCGGATCGCGGAACGAGCTCATGGTGCCGACCACGCCGAGCAGGGAGCAGGCGGAGCCGATGTCGCGGAGCCGCGCCAGGAGCTCGAGCAGCCGGGGCATGGCCCGCAGCGCGAGCGGCTCGCACTGCGCGACGGCGATGACGCTGTCCACCTCTTCCAGCGCGATGCGCGACATCCCGCCGAGCCCGGCCGGCGTGTCGAAGAGGACGAGGTCGAAGTCGCGCTGGCTGTGCTCCAGGATGCGCCCCACGATGTTGGCCTCGCGCGCGTTGATGGCGAAGCGATCCTCGTCGAGCGCGTCGACGGGGCCCATGGGCAAGAGGCAGAGCTCCGGGAGCCGGGTCTTCACCAGACCCTCGAGCGGGGGGCCGCCTCGCGCGAGGTTCGCGGCCAGGCCGGGCCGGTCGCTGACGCCGTCGAGCGACATGCCGATGGCGCCCTGCAGATCCGTGTCGACGAGCAAGGTACGCGCGCCTCGGCGCGCGAAGGCGAAGGCGCAGTTGAGCGCCACGGTGGTCTTTCCGACTCCGCCCTTGAGGCTGGCGAATGCGATGGATCGGGTCATCTTGGGTATCCGAGCTTGCGTAGCTGTTCCAGGTTAGCGCGCACGAGGCTGGACGCGGGGTCGAGCGTCGAGAGGTCGATGAGGACGCAGGCCGCCTCGCTGTAGCTGCGTTCCATCAAGAGGCGCCGCGCGTCGGCGTTGAGCTGCTTGATGCGGGCCGCGCGCTGCTCCGGCGAGATGAGCGCGATCTCGATCCGCCTCGACGAGATCGGCGGCGGCGCCTCCACGCTGCCTTCGTCGATCCGGCGCAGCGAGTCGAGCACCAGCTCCGACAGGTCCTTGAAGATGGTGCGCTCCTTCGTCGAGCCGACGGCCGGGGTGACGCGCACCCGCATCTCGGGGCGGATGAGCCGCGCGAACGCCTCCTCGCCCACGCCGAGGCCGTCGAACGCCGTCCACACCTGGCCGCGCCGCACCTCGATCAGACCCACGTCGGCGCTCGCGTTGCTGACCACGAGGACGTGCGACTCGCCGGACATGCAGATCATCTGCAAGAAGTCGACGGGCACGAAGTTCATCCCGATCGGCGCCGACTGGGCGCCCGCGGCGTGCGCCATGAGGATGAGCGTCTCCTCGGCGATGGGCCACGTCACCCGCGTGGTGCTCGCCGCGCCCGGGACCTCCACGCCATCGTTGACGGCGAGCACCAGCCGCGCCGTGCGGCGGAGGAGCTGCGCGACGGCGTCCTCCGGCCCGCCCGGGAGCGACGGCGCATAGATGATCAGCTCCGCGCTCTGCACGCCATCGAGGGCTTGCTCGAGCTCCTCCCAGGTCGCGGCGCCGAGGGCGCTCACCGGCGCTTGCCCGGCGATGACGCGGATGCACCGCATGCGCTCGCGCAGATCAGGAACGGCGATCACGACGATGGCCATCAGCCTCCGGTGTCGCGCCGCACCCGGCGCAGCATGACGGACGACGCCGTATCACCCGGGCGCATGCGCGCGCACGCCTCGAACGCCTCGATCGCAGCGTCGTAGCGGCGCTGCACGAACGCGGCGGTGCCGCGGGCGAACGCTTCGCGGTAGAGCCGATCCTCCTCGGTCTCGTACACCCGTGGCGTGAACGGCGCGCTCGCGGGGGGCATCGGCCCGCTCGCGGGGGGAGCTTCCGGCGATCGCCGCGCCAGGCCGCGCTCCGGCATGGTCGGCGGCCCCGGATCGGCGCCGGCCTCGGAGGGCAGCGTGTCCAGCTGCGGCCGGAAGGAGACCGACGGCCGGTCGCTGAACGGCGACGCCACCTCGCTCCCCGTGTAGAGGCCGACCAGCACCTGCAGCGTGCGGAGCCGCCCGAGCGGGCACATATGAATGACGTCGTCGAACGTCGAGGAGCCGTCGATGTACCGCGCCACCAGGAGCGCGTCGGGCGAGCGACCCGCCGAGACGGGGATGGGCCCCGCCACCTGATCCAGGCCGCCGAGCCGCTTGGCGTAGGCGCCCGCGAGGAACTCCTTGATCCGCTCGATGCTCGCCTGCAGCTCGCGATCGCCGGGCGACTCCGCGCGCGCCCGGTACAGCACCGCCAGCGCCTCCTCGTAGCGCTTCTCACGGACCAGCCGCACGATCTCCGCCCGCATGGGGCCGCTCTTCGGGAGCGCGCGGCTCTCGGGTTCCACGATCAGAGCTGAGTCGATTTGGTCTTTCACGGCACAACCGGCAAGCTACATGCCTCGACCGCCGGCATTCAAGCTGTTTGGCTGCACCTTCGCGGCGGCCGTCCTCGGTCGGCGCCGTCGACACCGGCGCGCCATCGTTACAGGTACGCGCGTGTGGGACCAGCCAGCACCTCACCAGAACACTGGGAGCCGCGACATGCGCCCCATGGGAAGGACGGGGAGACATGGGACGAGGCAATGACCGCGGCCCGCTTCCACATTCGGTCCATCGAGTCGCCACGTGCTCTCGGGCGTCCCGCAGGATCAACCGTCAGCCAATCTCGAACGTCGCACGCCATGTCGCACCCCAGCGCCGGTTCGCCCACCGGCCGCCGTTTCAAATTTGAATGGTGATCTCAAGATTGTGGGTGCAACTTACGTTGGGCTTGCGCTACAGTGGATGCACCGGCTGGACGCACCCCGCAGCGTTGCAGAAACGCCTGAGGTGGTTGGTGGAAAATTCCAGTAATCAAGCTCGGAATGCAGCGCAAGGGGAGAGCGCAGGATTTCAACCGAGGTGAGGTCCATCAGCAGCGTCCATGTTCGGTGCGCCGTGATCTCGTCTTGAGGCCTCTCGAGGCGCTCGCGGCGCTTGGTTCATGCAAACAGAGGGATTGTTCAACCAACTGACACCCCACGGCCGAAAAGGAGATCGCTCATGCGGCAGGTCTTGCGGCACATCTTCGAGAAGAAGCAGGCATACGCTCGTCTACCCCTGTTCGAGCACATGCGTAACGAACTGCTCGATCCGAGCGAGCGGCTCGCGTTCTATCCATGCATGGCGTACTTCATCCTGAGCTTCGGTGATCTGAACAAATTCGTATTACGGGAGGAGCACGCCGCGGACAAATACCAAGAGATGGTCAACGCCCACACCCGCGAGGACGACCATCACTGGCCGTGGTACCTGGAGGATCTGTCCAAGCTCGGCTACGACGTCGAGGGCCGGAGCACGGACCTGCTGAACTTCCTCTGGGGTGAGGAGACGATACAGAATCGGATCCTCACCGCGCGGCTCACCGCGCTCATCAAGGGCACGACGGGCCTCGAGCGGCTCGTCATCATCGAGGCGATCGAAGAGACCGGCAACGTGCTCTTCGGGGCGATGCTTCCCCTGGCGGAGGCCCTGGAGAAGCGCCTCGACACGCAGCTGCGCTACTGCGGCTCGTTCCATTTCGAGCGCGAGTCGGGCCACGCGGTGAACGCCGACCACGCCGAGCTCGCGCGCATCCCGCTCGACGCCGAGACGCGCGCGCGGTACATCGCGCTCGCGGACGAGGTGTTCACGATATTCGAGCCGTGGACACACGAGCTCTTGCGCTATGCCCTCGCGCACCCCGTGAGCGCCCCCGTGGCCGACCCCGAGACGGACGGCGTGAGCCAGGTGATGACCCGGTCGTCGGTGCTCGCCGCGTGAAGCAGCGCGGTTGAAGCCTCTCCGGTCGCACCGCCCCCTCTGCGGGACCCACCCCCGGGCGCTCGTCATGCGACGATCTCTGCTCACAAGACGTTGACGCGCATCTTGCCCCGAGCGCGGTCGCCGACCGCGCGAGCGGCGGTATCCCCACCTGTTCTCGTCTCGCGCTCGGCCATCGGCCAACGCGGTGCGGATCCGCGAAGGTCACCTCCCGGCGGCGGGCGGGCTCACGGCGCGCGCGCCGCGCCTTGCGCCCCGACGCGCGGCGCGGCATCCCGCTTGCCGCGCCGCTTCATCCACACCACATCCCCACGACCCGCATGGCCTCCGAACGCAAGACGCACCGCGCCCTCACCGTCGCCGGGCTGATCCTGGCCCTCGCCATGGCCGCCCTCGAATCGACCGTCGTCGCCACCGCCATGCCCACCGTGATCGGCGATCTCGGCGGGATTCAACAGTACGCCTGGGTCACCACCGCCTACCTGCTCACGTCGTCGGTGCTGGTGCCCATCTGCGGCAAGCTCTCGGACATCTACGGCCGCAAGCCGATCATGCTCTTCGGCATCGCCGTCTTCCTGCTCGGCTCGATCGCGAGCGGCGCGGCGCAAACGATGCCGCAGCTCATCGCCTTCCGCGCCCTCCAGGGGGCCGGCGCCGGGGCGATGCAGCCGATGGCGATGACCATCTCGGGCGACATCTTCGATCTCAACGAGCGCGCGCGGATCCAGGGCGTCTTCGGGGCCGCCTGGGGGCTGTTCGGCATCATCGGCCCGATGGTGGGCGGGCTCATCGTGCACTACTTCTCCTGGCGCTGGGTCTTCTACGTCAATATCCCGTTCGGCGCGGCGTCCGTCGCGCTCGTGGCGACCTCGTTCCACGAGCGCATCGACAGGCGGCCTCACGAGCTCGATTTCCTCGGCGCGGCGCTCCTGTCCGCCGGGGTGGTCGCGCTGCTGCTCGCCACGGGGAGGCTTGGCGGGGGGACGACGCTGCTCGCGGCGGTCGCGTCGGCGGCGCTGTTCGCCGTGTTCTTCGCGGTCGAGCGCCGGGCCCCCGAGCCGATGATCCCGCTGCCGCTCTTCCGGCGGCCGGTGATGCTCATCTCCAACGTGGCCGGCGCGATCCTCGGCGGCGCGATGGTGGGCACGATCACGTTCGTGCCGCTCTTCGTGCAGGGCGTGCTCCGCGGCACCCCCACCGACGCCGGCAGCGCCATCGCGCCGATGCTCATCGGCTGGCCGGTCGCGAGCGCGATCGGCGGGCGGCTCATCCCCCGGGTCGGGTTCCGCCCGCTCATCTGGATCGGCCTCGGCGTCACGGCGGCGGCGGGGCTCGCGCTCGCGCTCGGCGGGGCGCACGACACGCCGCTGCTGCTCCGCGCGACGACGCTGTTCTTCGGCGTGGGCATGGGGCTGTCCAACGTCGCGCTGCTCATCGCGGTGCAGAGCAGCGTCGCGTGGGAGCAGCGGGGGATCGCCACCGCGAGCACGATGTTCTCCCGGCTGCTCGGCGGCGTCGTGGCGGTGGGCATCATGGGCGGCGTGCTGACGGCCCAGCTCGCGAAGGACCCGTCGATCCCCGCGGACGCAGCGAGCCGGCTCCTGACGGCGGAGGGGGCGCGCGACCTCGATCCGTCGATCCTCCAGCACCTCGGGGAGGCGCTCACGTCCGGCCTCACGACGGTGTTCTGGATCATCGCGGCGATGGGGGTCACCGGCTTCATCGCGGCGCTGTGGTTCCCCCGCGTGCCGCTCCAGGCCGCCGGGGGCGACGCCGACGTCGCGCCGCCGGGCGAGGCCGGCATCGGGTGAGGCGACCTGCCCGCGTCGCCAGGGGCGAGGCTCGATCCAGCGCACAGCGCGCGATGATTCGTTGCATCGCCGTCCCGGTGTAAAATTTCTTCGAAGACGGTTTTTGGCGCTCCACGAGAAGCTCGGGCTACCGATGGTGGATCGTGGGCGCTCCGGCCCACGTGGGAGAGCGGGACGACTCGTCCCGGAGGACATCGAGCCGACCCCATGGCCAGCACCTCGACGGATGATCCGCCCATGGATCCTCAGGAGTTCAAGATGCGTCTCACGCTTTGCCGGTCGCGGCGACGACAGGTGTCCGCGCCCACGTGGAGCCTCCTGATCGGCGTCGTCGCAACGCTCGCGGGCTGCAGCACGGACCTCTCCTCGGTGCAAGGCTCCGGCTCAGGCGGCCAGGACAGCGGCGCCGCCGGGGCCGGCGGCACGAGCACCGCTTCCTCCACCACGGCGAGCAGCGGCGCGGGAGGCCATCCGAGCGCGACGGTCGGGGTGGGCGGCGCGGACGGCAGCGGCGGCGCTGGCGGGAGCGGCGGCGCGGGCGGGAGCGGCGGCGCGGGCAGCAGCGGCGGCGCGGGCAGCAGCGGCGGCGCGGGAGGGGCCGCGGACAGGTGCGCCGATGCCCTCTACGACCCGGCGAGCCCGCCAGAGGCGCTGCCCCTGTCCGGGAACCTGGGGACCCACGACCCGGCCATCCTCCAGGCCGGCGACCGCTACTACCTGTTCCAGACGGGGGACAGGCTCCCGATGAAGAGCTCGTCGAACCTCACCGCGTGGCAGGCCGCCGGTCGGGTGTTCGACGCGAAGCCCGCCTGGCTGGAAGAGAAGGTCCCGGGCGTGGGCGACCTGTGGGCGCCCGATATCTCGCGCTTCGGGGACACCTACCATCTCTACTACTCCGCCTCCACCTTCGGCAGCAACCGGTCGTGCATCGGGCACGCGACGAAGGCATCGCTCGACTCGGCAGGTCCCTGGACGGACCGCGGCGCCGCCATCTGCTCCAACGACGGCGTGGCGCGGGACGACTGGAACGCGATCGATCCCAACGTCGCGATGGATGAGGAGGGGACGCCGTGGCTCGTGTTCGGGAGCTTCTGGAGCGGTATCAAGATGGTGAAGCTCGCCGCGTCGGGGGAGCGGGCCGACGCGGAGCTCCACGCCCTCGCCGCCCGCCCCGACGCCCGTGGGGCGCTCGAGGCGCCCTTCATCGTCCGGCGCTGCGGCTTCTATTACCTGTTCGTCTCGTTCGACGCCTGCTGCCGCGGGACCGACAGCACCTACAAGATCGCCGTCGGTCGTTCGAAGAGCATCACAGGCCCGTACGTCGACAAGGAGGGGACACCGATGATGTCCGGCGGCGGCAGCATCGTCGTGGAAGGAGGCTCCCGCTGGCGAGGGCCCGGGCACAACGCCGTGCTGTTCTCCGGCGATCGCTCTTACAACGTCTATCACGCCTACGACGCGCAATCGAACGGCGCCCCCACGCTGCGGATCTCCGAGCTGGCGTGGGACACCGACGGCTTTCCGCGCTCCGGAGGGCCCTAGCACGACGGCGGGAAGTTGCCCCGGATCGGCAGAAAAGCCGCCATGGCGCCAAGGTCGCAAGGGAGAAGGAGAAGCGCCGTCCCGGCATTTTCCCCTCCCATTTCCCTGGTTTCTTGGCGCCCTTGGCGTCATGGCGGTTCGCTTCCCCCTCCGACCTCCCGCAGTCGTGCTGGTCGCGCCGCCGTCGCCGGGCTCCGCGCTGCGCGCCCTGATGATCGGGACTCATGGACTCCACCCTCGTCGCCAGAATGCGAAAGCCCGTGACTGACCTCCATGCGCCGCCGGAGGGAGCGCCTCCGCGGGCGGACGAGCTGCTCGGGCTCGCGCGCGCCGCCGCGGCGCGCGATCCGGCGGCGATCCGCACGCTCATCACCGAGCTCGGCGGCGCCATGCTGCGGAGCGTGCGGAAGGTGCTCGGCTCGCATCACCCCGATGTCGAGGACGTGACCCAGGAGGCCGTGCTCGCCCTGCTCCAGGCGCTGCCGTCCTTTCGCGCGGAGTGCACCGTGCTCCACTTCGCCAACCGGATCGCCGTGATGACAGCGCTCGGCGCGCGCCGGCGCCTCAGCGTGCGCGCGCGCTTCGACGAGCCGGGCGCGCCGATCGACGTGGCCCCGGACGAGCGCGGCGCGTCGCCGTTCGCCGAGGCGGTCTCGAGCCGGCGGCGCAAGATGGTGCTCGAGGTGCTCGACAGGATGCCCGAGGCGACCGCGGAGGCGCTGGCGCTCCATTTCGTGCTTGGCTACACGGTCGACGAGATCGCCGCGCTCGCCCGCGTCTCTCCGAACACGGTCTGGAGTCGGCTCCGGCTCGGCAAGGAGGCGCTGCGGCGCGCGCTCGCCAACAACGCGAAGCTGGCCGAGCTCTTCCGGGGGAGGGAGACGTGGCCGCCGACTGTCGGAGCGAGCTCCTCACGCGGGTGCGCCGCGGCGTCGCGACAAAGCCGGATCGGCTCGCCCTCGACGCCCACCTCGGCACCTGCGCGTCGTGCCGGATGAGCCGGGCGCTCGCGCTGAACTTCGTTGGCCACGTACGTCCCTCCGGGCACGCACCCGACGCGTGCTCGTCACACACTGTTTTCCTTCAGGAGCTCGTCATGCGAATTCGGCCTATCTTCATGACCGTCGTGCTTCATTCTTTCGTCGCCGGCATCGGCCTCGCGTCCGGGGGGTGCAGCTCGGGAGACCCCGACGATCACCCTGCCACGCAGACCACAGGCAGCGGCGGTGGCGGCGGTGGCGGTGGCAGCACCAGCGCGAGCGCCGGCAGCGGCGCGGGCGGCGCGAGCAGCGCTTCCGGCCCCGGCGCCACGGGTGTGGGCGGCGCGGGCGAGGGGGGCGGTGGCGGCGGCGGTGCGGCCGGAGCGACGACGAGCGCTTCAGGCGGCTCGGAAGGCGGCGGCGGGAGCGCCGAGCTGCCGGATGTCACGGTGTACATCGCCGGCGACTCGACCGTTCAGACCTACGTGAACAGCGCCCTTCACCAGGCGGGCTGGGGCCAGATGCTGGGAGAGTTCTTCGACGAGCGGGTGCGCGTCGACAACCGGGCCATCGGCGGCCGGACCGCGCGCCGGTACATCGACGAGGGCCGCCTCGACGACGTCCTCGAGGACATCCAGAGCGGAGACTACTTCCTTGTGCAGTTCGGCACGAACGACAGCAACAAGACCGCGACGTACGAGCACGGCGGCGAGACCATTCCCTATTACCTGGACCCCGCGACGGACTTCAAATCGTACCTCGAACAGTACATCGCGGGCGCGCAGAGGCGCGCCGCGACGCCGGTGCTGGTCACCCCGCCCCCGCGGCGATCGTGCTCCGGGGACAGCCACGAATTCGGCAACGGCCTGAGCGCCTATGCGAAGGCGATGCGGGAGCTCGGAGACGAGCTGGACGTGGCCGTCATCGATCTCAACGCGAAGACGCTCGCCCACTTGAACTCGATCGGATGCGTGGCGGCGGGCGAGGACTTCTTCCTCGTCCGGGCGGACGGCTCGGTCGACGGCACCCATTTCAACGAGACCGGCGCCCGGGTCATGGCGGGCCTGGTGGCCGAGGGCACCGAGGACGCCGGCCTGACGCTCGCGCGGTACCGGAAGTGACGGGACCGACGCGCCTGCACAAGCAAGTTCGCATGGAAAGTTCCTTTCAGAGCACGCGGAGCGCGAGGCGATCTGCGAAAGGTCCTCGGACTCCATCGCCGGCGGCCCAGCGGCCGGTGACGCTCGGAGACCGAGGATCAATGAATGACCTCCATGATTGCCCGAGCCGCTCGGACCCAATCACGAAAGCGACGGGCGCCGCGTATTCTCCGGTGGGTTGGAGTTTTTGCAAGCGAGCGTCACGCGCGACGGCGCCTGGGCGACGCCGATCTGGGCATCCGACCTACGTCAGGACAGCGCGCGGATATCCATCGTGATGTCGCCCATGACGTCCGCGTAACGGAGCGCGATGTCCTTGGCGTCGTCCAGAGACGGCACATCGACGATGACGTACCCGCCGATCAGCTCCTTGGCTTCGGCGAACGGCCCGTCGGTCACCTTGTGCTTGCCGCCGGTCGACACGATCCGAGCGCCCTTCGCGCTCGGCTGCATTCCCTCGGTCGCGAGCAGCACGCCCGCCCGGGTCATCTCCTCGATGAGGCGACCCATCGCCGCCATCAGCTCCGGCGCGGGCGGCGCGTCGCCTCCCGCCTCGTCGTGGCAGTGGACCGCCATGTACCGCGTCGTCGTGAGCCCCTCGGGCTTCGGCCCCATGCCGAGATCCCACATCTCCGTCACAGGCCGGATGTCGATGTCGACGTCGCCGATCAGGGCCGCGAACCGCGACACCCAGCCGATCGCCTCGTCGAGCGACGTGACGCGGAGGACCGCGAAGCCGGCGGGTACCGCCTTTGCGCCGCCGAAGGGCCCTCGGGTGACGGTGCGCCGGCCGCCGGCGAACTGGAGGCGAACGCCCTCGGAGCTGGGGCGGAGCCCATCGCCGCCGCGCAGCACCCCCGTCTTCACCAGGTCCCCCATCATCTGCCCCACACGCGCGATGAACTCGGGGCTCGGCATCGCGCCGGCTTCAGTCTGTGCGTTGGTCCTGTGCATGATCATGAAACGCATGTCCACATTCTCCTTGGTATGGGCCGACAGGGAGCTCATGAGCCGCCGCCGTCCAGCTCGACGCTCTTCTCTCGAGGTCTCCCGGAGCGGTGGCCCTCACGCGCCGGCGTGCTCGCTGCGGCCGTGCTCGTTCGTGCCCTCGCTCCGGTCCCTGGCGCTGTCTGCTCGTACACTCTTCCCACGGGGTCGTTGCCGGGAGGAAGCCCGGCGTTCAGCAGGGCGACGAACGGAGGCACGCCGGATCGACACGGGGGAGCATTTTTTTTCGCGCCGCCGCGGGGACGCGCCCGGGCGCGCCGGCCGTCCCCTCACGGGCCGCACGCCTCCGCGGCGGCGCTGGCCGCGGTCACGCCGCCAGCCGATGCTCGATCTCGATCGGCGTGAGCGGCGGCGGCTGCTCGTCGACGACGAGCGTGCTCCCCGGGTGCTGGCGGACGAGGTCCTCCGTGGATTCGATCGCTTCCTGCATCGTGCCGTACGGGAGCGAGCGGGTGACGTATCCCTCGGCCGCGACCACCCAGCCCCAGCCGTCGGGGTCCGGCATGACGTGGTATGTGAGCCTCTGTGTCATGGTGTGTCCTCCCTCCGGGAGGGTGAGCTCGGCGCGCGCGAGCAGCAAGAGGCCTTCGCTCGCGAAGGCCCTACCCGTGCCGGCGCTGCATCTCCTTGAGGGCGAGCTTCGCGATCGCCCTCAGGGTGTCGAACACGCCGCGGCCGCTCGCCGCCGCGGCCTCGAACTCGGGCGCCCCGTCCGGGTTGAGGAGCTCCCGGAGCTCTGCGACATCGGCGATCCCGTCGAGATCCCGCTTGTTGTACTGGATGACGAACGGCAGCCGGCCGGGCGAACGGCCCTCCTCGGCGAGGTTGTCCCAGAGGTCCGCCATCGACTCGATGTTCGCGTCGAGCCGGGCGCGCTGCGAGTCCGCCACGAACACGACGCCATCCAGCCCCTTCAGGATCAGCTTCCGGCTCGCCCTGTAGAAGATCTGGCCCGGCACCGTGTAGAGCTGAAGGCGCGTCCGGAAGCCCGACAGGCCCCCGAGATCGAGCGGCAGGAAATCGAAGAACAGCGTGCGATCGCTCTCGGTCTTGAGCGAGATGAGCCGCCCCTTGGCGGCCGGCACCGTCCGGTCGTACACGTACTGAAGGTTCGTCGTCTTGCCGCAGAGACCGGGCCCGTAATAGACGATCTTGCAGTAGATCTCCCGGCTCGCATAGTTGATGAACGCCATCGGCGTGCTCCTCCAGAGTCGACGTTCGAGGGGAGGCAAGGCCCGTCCCCGCATTGAAAAAGAAGGCGACCGTCGTTCATCGCCTTGGAAGCGATGGAGACCGCCGTGAAGCGCATTGGAAACGAAGGCGATCACCGGCCGCCGCTCGACGCGGCGGCCGGTGTCGACTCCTGCGCTGGGAGGGGAGGCGGCGGCCGCTCTCCCCACGATTTCATGCGCCGCGCTGGGAGCGCCGCGGCTCGCCCACGGCGCGCCGCGCGGCGCGCCCCGCTCGCTGCTCCCCGGCGCTACGTCACGCGCGGCCGGCGGCGAGCGGACGCGCCGCTGCTGCCGCCGCGAGCGGCGCCGCGCCGGCGGCGATCACGAGGACGCGTCGGCGATCGCGTGGAGGGCCGCCACGAAGCCCTCCAGGGAGGCGTCGCGCGCGTCGCTGTGCTTCACCAGCCGCTCGTTCACGGCGATGAGCTCCACCACGTCCGGGCTCGCGCCCGGGACCCGCCGGAGCTCGTGCACAGCGCGGCTCACCCGCGACGGCGGGTCGAGGCACGCGAGCGCCGACAGCGCCGCCGTCGCGCCCGCCTCGCGGCCCGCCGCGAGCGCCTCCCGCGCCATCCCGAGCAGCACCAGCGCGAAGGCGACCTGGATCGCCTCCAGGAAGCCGCGGGAGACCTCCTTGCCGCCCTGGCTGGCCTCGCTCCACGCGAGCGTCACGAGCTCGCCTATCTCCGAGAAGGCGCGCGCCGACATCAGCGTGGAGAGCGTCTCCAGGCCGTGTTTGTCCCACGCCGCCCGCGTCGTCAGCTGGCGCGCGAGCCAGGAGAGCATGGCATACGCGTCGCCCCCCGCCCGGATCGCGCCGAGCGCGATGTCCATCAGCGCGGCCCGCGCCACGCCGTGCGCCTCGAGCCAGCCGAGCAGGTTCGCCCGCTCCGCGCCCCGCGGCGTCCGGCGCGCCTTCTCGAGGATCGCGTCCCGGAGCGCCGGGGGAAAATGGGGGATATCGACGCTCCAGTCCTCGTCCGAGCCGCGCGCGCGCGCCATCGCCAGCGCGGCCAGCGCGTCGTCGTCGAGCGAGAGCGCCCCGGCCCGCCTCGCCGCGAGGATCTTCGGGACCGGCAGATCGCGCAGCGCGGGGCGCTCCCCGTTCAGGCCGTCGAGCTCGTCCCCGTCGAGCAGCGGCGGCAGCGCCTTGTGGACCTTGGGCGCGAGGATGAACCCCGAGGGCCACTGGACAGGCTCGCGCCGGCAACGCTCGAGCACGCGCTCGTAGATCCCCGCCGGGACCTTGCCGCGCACGAGATCCGAGAGCTCGATCCACTCCTCCTCGTCGAGCACGAGGCGCGGCACGCCCAGCACCTCGTGCTGGAAGTGCGCGGGATCCTGGATCGCGAGCCGCGCGAGCTGCCGGATCACCGGCCCGCTGAAGCCGCTCTCGCAGCGCGCCCTCCAGCGCAGGAGATCGGATGTCCCGAGCTCGTCGATGTGCTCGGACAGGAAGGCATGATCGTCTGGCTCCAGCGACGGCTGACGGAGCACATGAAAGAACGCGACGGGACGGGCACGGCCCCGGTGCGCGCGCACCAGGGCCTCAATCTCCGCCTTTCGCATGGCGCGACCTCATCACCCGAGACCCCATGTGGGATCAGGGACACTCTCAGGTCCATCGTCGCCAGGCGCGAGCGCGGCCCGTCATGACTCGTCGGTCGGTGGAATGACGGATCCTGTTCCTGACCGGTATGCCCAGGGTAGCGCCGGCGCGCCCGCTGTCAACGCGCTCGTCGCCGCTCGATGCGCTGCCGCCGCCGCCGCGCCTCCCGGCCCCCGGCCGCTCGCGGGTGGGTTGACGTCGCGCGAGGGAAGAACCCGATGGCAGCGGCGTGGCGGGTCGCAGCCTGGGCGTTCCGGCCCGCGCGCAGGTTGAGCTCACGAGCTCGGCCATGCGCGGAACGCTCACCGTCTCGTCCGCTGGCGCGCAAGAGCGCGGGTGACGGGGGGAGAGACGGCGAGAGAGGCAGCGGGGGAGACGTCAGGCCATGAGGGCCCGTGGCCTCTCGGGAGCAGCGCGTTCATTCGTCCGCGGTCGTCCACGGTCGTCCAGGATGTCATCTGCTTGCGTCATCCCGCAATCGATTGCGCATCCATTCCAGTCGTGCCAACTCCATTGGAGGGGACGCGCCGGACCTCTCGGCTGAGACCAGCGGGCAGGTAGCAGCTCTTTTTGGCGGTGCAGCTCGAAGAGGAGACGGCAGGTCACGCTGGCGTACAAATTGCGAGCCTTCACGCCAGACGCCCACGCTGAATGCGCCTCGGGCCCTCCGGGGGGCAAACGCCGTGGAAGGATTCGTTCTTCACGAAAGCAAGGTTGGGAAGAGCCATGATCGATCAACGACGAGCGGTCAACCGCAGGATGTTCTTGCAAGGGATGACCCAGTTCGCCTCGGTGGCCGCCGCGGCGCCCGCGCTCGGTTCGGACCCATGGAGAGGCGCCTGCTCGACGACGCTCACCGCGGGGCGGCCCGAGGACGTGGGCATGAGCTCGGAGCGGCTGGAGGACGTCTTCGCGCGGATCCAGCGCCGCGTGAACGATGGCCTGTTTCCCGGCGCCACCGCGCTGGTCGCGCGGCGCAGTGTCATCGTGGGTCACCGGGCCTTCGGCAGCAAGGTCGCCGGCGCCGACGAGCCGGTGACGCTCGACACGATCTTCGACGTCGAGTCGATGAGCAAGGTGCTCTCGACGGCGGCGGCGGCCCTCGCGCTCGCGCAGGAGCGCGTGATTCGGCTGGACGCGCCGGTCGCCAGGTACCTGCCGGAGTTCGCCGCCAACGGAAAGGCGGCCGTCACCGTCTACGACATGCTCCGTTACTCGTCCGGTCTGCCGCTGGACAACCAGTGCTTGGATGAGGACGTCGAGACGGCCTGGAGCATCATGGCCGAGACGCCGCTCGAATACGCGACGGGCAGATCGGTGCTGTACAGCGATCTCACCTACCGCCTCCTCGGCCGCATGATCGAGGCCGCCGCGGGGGAAGATCTCGACGCCATCGCGAGAGAGTGCATCTGGCGTCCTCTCGGCATGAGCGACACGATGTACAACCCGCCCCCGGAGCTCGTCGAGCGCGTCGCGGCCACGGGGTACTCCGCCCGCCGGGGCTGCCTTGTGCGGGGGCAGGTGCAGGACGAGCAGGACTTCGCGCTGGGCGGCATCGCCGGCTGTGACGGCGTGTTCACCACGGCGCTCGACGTCGCGGTCTTCTGCCAGATGATCTTGAACGGCGGCGCCTATGGCGGCGCCGAGGTCCTGCGGCCCGATCTGGTCCGGCAGATGAAGAAGAACAACACGCCTTACGTGACGGAGGCGGAGACCGACACATCGCCCATCAACAACCTGCTCCTCGCGCCGAAGGGCCTCGGGTGGGAGCTGCGGACGCGGCGCTTCTCGAACAGCGGCATGCGCCTGTCGCCGCGCGCCTTCGGCAAGGCGGGCGGCGCCGGCACGTTCATGTGGGTCGATCCGGATCTCGAGATCATCGGCGTCCTCCTGACCAACCACGGGCTGCCGCAGCCGTTCGACGAGCTCGGCTGGAACCGCATGCTCGACGACGTCGGTTGCACCGAGTTCTTCGACGGCATCATCAACGCCGTGCACCGCTGAGCGTCGTCGCGGGCGAGCGGCGCCGCGAGGGACGAGGATCCCGGGCGAATGTCACCTCTTCAGGTCGCTCAGGCGGCTTCCACGGGGAGCGGCTCCTCCGGCTCGACGGCGGCGGCGGCGGCGAGCGTCCGGCGCAGCAAGGGGCCGATGGTCAGGCCCTGCACCACGATGGAGACGACCACCACGACATAGGTGATGGTCAGCACCATCTCGCGCTCCGGAACGAGCGTACCGTCCGCGAGCTTTCCGGGGATGGAGAGCGCGAGGGCCACCGAGACGCCGCCGCGCAGGCCGCCCCAGGTGAGGATGCGGATCGCCCCCGGGGTGAAGACCCTGCGCCTCTTCATGAGGCTCACCGGCAGCGCGACCGCGATGAACCGCGCGAGCAGCACGACCGGAAACGCGAGGAGCCCTGCGAGCAGCGACTGGGCGTCGAAGGCGACGATCAAGAGCTCGAGGCCGATCAAGACGAACAGCACCGCGTTCAGGATCTCGTCCATCAGCTCCCAGAAGTCGTCCAGGTGCTCGCGGGTCTTCTCGCTCATGGCGCCGGCGCGCGCCTCGTTCCCGATGAAGAGCCCGGCCACCACCATGGCGATGGGGCCGGAGACATGGATCGCGTACGCCAGGGCATAGCCGCCCGCCGCGGTCGCCAGCGAGAGCAAGACCTCGACCTTGTAGTCGTCGACCTGCCGGAGCATGGCGAGCGTCACGAAGCCGAGCGCGAGGCCGTACAGCACGCCGCCGATCGCCTCCTGGACGAACAGCAGCGAGAGCCGCTGCAGATCGAGGCCCGACGTCCCCGACGCGATCTCCAGGAGCCCGATGAACGCCACCACCGCCACGCCGTCGTTGAAGAGCGACTCTCCGGCGATCTTCATCTCAAGCTCCTTGGGCGCCCCCACGTGCTTGAGGACCCCGAGCACCGCGATGGGATCGGTGGGGGAGATGAGCGCGCCGAAGAGCAAGCAGTAGACCGGCCGGATGTGCACGCCCATCAGCGTCATCAGGGCGTAGGTCATGCCGCCCACCAGCACGGTGGACATGAGCACACCCCCGGTGGCCAGGATGCCGATGACGACCCGCTGCTTCTTCAGATCCGCCAGGTTGACGTGCAGCGCGGCGGCAAACAGGAGAAAGCCGAGCATCCCCTGCATCAACGTCTTGTTGAAGTCGATGCCATGGAGGTGCTCCTTCGCCTCGGCCTCCACCCGCGGAAACAGCTCTCCGACGGCCACCATGACGAGGGACGTCGTCATCGCGATCAGCATCAACCCGATCGTGGTCGGCAGCTTGAGGACCCGATGGTTGAAGAAGCTGAAGATCGCAGCGAGCGAGAGCAGCGCTGCCGAGACTTGGAATAGATCCATGCTCCCAGGCTTACAGACGGACGCGCGCCGGCGCGAGCGAGGCGCGGCGACGTCCGGATAAAAAGTTGCACGTCAAAGTTTCCCGAGGGAGAAGGAAATCCAAGCCGACTCAAAATGTCAAGCCTCGACCGCGGGACCTGCGCCGGGCTGCCCGAAGGCCGGGGGCGCGACAGAGAGCCCCGCCCTGTCGAGGCGGCACGAACGACGCTACTCCTTCCGCTGCAGCCGGCCCGAGCGACCTTCACGGCGGCATGCGCCTGTCGCCGCGCGCCTGAGCGCGCCTCGTCCCTTCTCGGACGTCTGACGACGTGTGTAGACCTCCCGCGGACGCTTTACACCGTCCTACCGAGCGGCGAAATGTGCGTGTGGCTGCGGCAGCTTCACCTCCAGCCTGGTGATGAGACGTGCGCCTCGTCGGCGCCTGCGGCGCCGTTCGCGCCTCCGGTCGAACCTGTGGTCGGCGCCGCAACCGCGCGCGGCGAG
This sequence comes from Sorangium sp. KYC3313, assembly GCF_052075895.1. Lineage (NCBI taxonomy): Bacteria > Pseudomonadati > Myxococcota > Polyangiales > Polyangiaceae > Sorangium > Sorangium sp. KYC3313. The sequence goes on along the minus strand of NZ_CP197255.1, from coordinate 10,768,484 downwards.
CGCCGTAGATGGGTCGTCGGCCGCGGGGCGATGGCGGCCCTTCGATATTACCGGTATCCTGCTGTGCAATGGCTCGTTTCCTGTAAAGGCATCATCTGAACCCGAAGAATCACGGTGTGCGTTTCGCGAGCCGTGCGACGCTGGCTCACGACGCTCCCGTGGGGAGGAGAGCATGAGCGAATCAGCAAACATCGATGACCCGGGCGCTGCCGCGCACACAGGGGAGATCTCGCGCCGCTTCTTCTTGCGGGCGTTCGCCGGGGGCGTGGCGGCCCTGTCGGGCGCATGCGATGGGATGACGCCCGTCGATGCGCCTGCGGCGGAGGCGCTGTCGGAGCTCACGCGGGCGACCGGGGGGCAGCTGGCGGATCTCATCCGCCGGAAGCGGGTGTCGTCGCTCGAGGTCGTGGAGGCCCATCTCGCGCGCATCGCGCAGATCAATCCGCGGCTGAACGCCGTGGTGAAGCTCCGCGCCGACGAGGCGAGAGCCGAGGCGCGGGCGGCGGACAAGGCCCTGGCGAGAGGCAAGCACCTCGGCCCGCTGCACGGCGTGCCGATGACGATCAAGGATTCCATCGATACCGCCGGCGTGGTGACGACCGGCGGGACGACCGGGCGCACGAATTTCGTTCCGGCGGAGGACGCCACCGTGGTCCGGCGCCTCAAGGAAGCGGGCGCGATCCTGCTGGGCAAGAGCAATACGCCCGAGATGACGTGGTCTTACGAGACGAACAATGCAGTGTACGGGCGCACCAACAATCCGTATGGCCTCGACCTGTCGCCGGGCGGCTCCAGCGGGGGGGCGGGCGCGATCGTGGCCGCGGGCGGCTCGCCGTTCGACGTGGGCAGCGACACCGGCGGGAGCATCCGCGTGCCGTCGCATTTTTGCGGGATCGCCGGGCTCAAGCCGACCTCCGGCCGCATCCCGCGGACGGGCCATATCGTTCCGGCGGAGGGGCTGCTCCAATCGTTCACCGTGCTCGGGCCGATGGCCCGCTCGGTCGACGATCTCTGGCTGCTCTTCAGCGTCCTGGCGGGGCCCGACTGGCGCGACGCGGCGCTGATCCCGGCGCCGCTCGGCGATCCGAAGCACGTGCGGCTCAGGGAGCTGCGGATCGCGATGCACACCGACAACGGGATCGCGGCGCCGGACGCGGCGGTGCGCCAGGCGGTGGTGGACGCGGCGGCGGCGCTGGAGGCGGGCGGCGCGCGGGTGGAGTCGAAGAAGCCGGACGCGCTGAGCGACGTGCTCACGATCGACGCGGATATCTTCCGGGCGGACGGCAGCGCCTGGCTGAAGCGGCTCCTGGACCTGGCCGGGACCACGGACCCCGGCGCCGAGGTGGACGCCGCGCTCGCGAGCGAGCCGCTGTCGAGCGGGGAGCTGACCGCGGCGGTCGAGCGCCTGGACGCCTGGCGGGGGCGGATGCTCGGCTTCATGAAGGATGTCGACGCCATCGTCTGCCCGCCGTGTGTCCTAGAGGCGCTGCCCCACGATGCGTGGGTCGAGCACGGGGTCTACGCAGGATTCAGCTACTCGTTCGCTTACAACATGACAGGGTGGCCGGCGGTCGTCGTGCGCGCGGGCACCTCGTCGCGAGGAACGCCGGTCGGCGTCCAGATCATCGGCCGCCCCTTCCGCGAGGATGTCGTCCTCGCCCTTGCCGGCCACATCGAGCGGGAGCTCGGCGGCTACAGAGCGCCGATGATCTGACGGGAGCTCGGTCCGTTCTGCCTTGTCGGTCCGGGGGGCCTCCGCGGGCCCCAGCCCAACCCGTGTCGGGTCTCCGCATTTCTCGACGGGGCTTATCTCGACGACGCTCCGGACGAGGGGGGACGCGACTACCGGGGGACCAGCACCGACACGCTGTGGGCCGGCATCGCGTAGGTGAAGGCGTTCGTGGCGCGCGGCGCGATGGGATCCGCAGGCACGAGATCGGCCTTGGTGGACGTGAGTCGCCACACGTCGATGGCCGTGTAGCTCTCGTAGGCGGCGAGGGTCACCGCGGCCGTGAGCGGGGCCGTGGTCTTGTTGATGGCGACGAGGACCATGCGGCTCGGATCGGCCTCGTCGATGCTCGCGTACACGGTGGCCTTGGCGACGTCGCTCGTCTCGGCGCGGACGGACGTATCGCCGAAGCGCGCGCCCTGCCCGTCGTAGCTCGTGAAGGCGCGCACGCCGGCCCGGAGCATCGAGACCTCTTCGCCCGGATCCCAGATCGTCGCGAGGAACACGCCCTCGCGGCCGAAGACGCCCAGGGCGTCGGCCTGCGCGATCGCGCCGGAGATGTGGTTGCCGCCGCCGTAATTGTACTCGGTGATACCGATGGCGGTGCCCGGGTAATGGGCGTCGATGAGGCCCTGGACCCAGGGGATGAGCTTGATCGGGCCCTTCACGACGTCCTTCGCGATCCAGCTGTCCTCGACGAAGGAGGGATCCCAGAGCGAGCGCGGCGCCTGGACGCGGGCCTCGACCGACTGGGGGGACGCATCGGCGCCGATGATGCGCTCGCCGTTCGCGTAGATCTCCGTGTACCAGTGCAGATCGAGCACGTCGACCAGGCGGCGCCCCTCGCTCATCTCCGCGTCCTTCATGGCGTCGAGCCAGTACTCGATGAAGTTTCCGTCCGCGTCGGGCGCGCCCTGCAGGCTGACATAGCCCGAATACCCGTACGAGACGAAGCCGGTGACGAGCGCGTTCGGCGCGACGTCCTTGATCGCGGACGCGAACTCGATGTTCTTGTCGACGAGCTCGGCGTAGCGCACCGGCTCCGGGTGGATGCGCTCGTGGCTGTGGTTCCAGAGATCGGGCTCGTTGTCGAGGGAGAACAGGACGCGCGCGACATCGCCCTTGAACGCGTCGGGGAAGGTCTGCTTCATCCAAGCGACGAACTCGTCCTGGTACACGGCGCGATCGTTGAGATCGGGAGACGACGAGAAGGGGGCGTTCTTGCGCGCGATCGTGGGGTGGAAGCGGGTCTGGAGGTAATTCGGTGTCTTGTTGACGTCGCCGTCGCCTTTCTTGTCGGCCGCGACATACCCGCAGATCGGGGTGGTCGCGATGAAGGCGGCGCCGTGCGACAGCGCGGCCTCGGTGTGCACGCGCACCGCCTCGCCGGGGACGTCGCCGCGGGCGCTGTTCCCGACGAGGTACGCGTCGTTCTGGTGCATGTAGTCCGAGCCGGCGTTGGAGGCGTTGTTCTCCCAGTTGTACGCGGTCATGCGGTTGCCCCCCATGCGCACGACGGTGGTGCCGCGCTGCTCGCCGTCCAGGTCTTCGGCCCAGTTGGCGCCGTAGATGAGCCGGCTGATGGGGCGCACGTCCCGATCGGCGTGCACGGCGAAGGTGACATCACCCGCCCCGGGATCGCCGGGCTCGACGAGGTTCGCGGGAGGATGGCCGCCGGACCCGCCCTGACCGCTGCTGGCCGTGCCGGTGCCGCCGCCAGAAGCGCCGGCGCCGCTGCTAGAGGCGCTGGCGCTGCCGCCAGAGCCGCTGCTGGCCGTGCCGGCGCCGCCGCCAGAGGCGCCAGCGCCGCTGCCGGAAGGGCCGGCGCCGCCGCTGTCAGCAGAGGAGGTGCCGCCGCCGCAGGCGAGGAAGGTGGCAGATGCGAGGAGGACCAGGGTGGCGTGCAAGAAGGGAGCGTGTCGAGAAAGCATGCGGTGCATGGGACTCCATCCGCCGCGGGATCGCGGCGCGTGCTGGCGCGGTCAGACCTGGATGCCCGCGAGCGGCGAGGTGACCCGCCCCGCGTCGACGCCGATCTCCGTCACGTTGACGCCCATGATCTGGGCGACCGTCAGGAGCGCCTTGCTCAGGTTGTCGCCGGGGAAGTTGCGGTGCTCGTCGCCGCGCAGCCGCCCTCCGGCCTTCCCGGCGAAGAGCACCGGCCATTCCGTCCTCGTGTGCACCTTGCCCCACGCGGTGTCGGAGGTGACGTACACGAGCGAGCTGTCGAGCAGGTTCGAGCTGCCGTGCGGCGTGTTCTTGAGCTTCGTCAAGAACTCGTTCAGGCAGCGCATCGTGTACATCACGCCCTTGTCGACGCGAGGCTGGCTCGATTGATCCCCGGCATCTCCGTGGCAGATGGTGTCGTGGAAGTCGTCGTTCATGTCCTGCGCCAGGTGCCGGTAGTAGATGTGCGCGGCGGGCAGCGAGAACATGAACGAGAGCACGCGGGTCCTCTCGCAGGCGAGCGCGAGCGCCGAGAGCTCGACCATGGCGGCGTTCACCGCAGGGGGCGCCTCGCTCTGCGCATCCTTGCCGGCAGTGGGGGCCGTCGGGCTCTTGCACGCCGCCGTCGGACCGCCGCCGGACGGCATGGTCTCGAGGCGCTGCTCGATGGCGCGGATCGACTCGAGGTGCTGCTCGATACGATGCCTGTCGGCCGCCCCGAGCCGCTGCTTCAGGCTCGCGCCGTCCTGCAGGACGGAGTCGAGCACGCTCTTCCGGACGTTCGCGAGCTTCGTGGCCTGATCCGCGCCGTCGTCGCTGGGCTCGGGCAGGCCGCCCATGAACAGTCGATTGAACACGGCCTTCGGATCGAACTCCGGGTTGTTGCGCGCGTTCGGCCCCCTGTGCGAGACCGTATGCAGCGAGTCCTGAGGGCCGTTCGGCGTCGCCGGCGTCACCCCCACCTCGAGAGAGCGGTACGGCGCCCCCTCCGAGATGGCGTTCGCGACGACCTGGTCGATGGACGCGGCCCGCACGGCGTTCCCGCTGATTGCCGCGCCGGTCGTGGCCCCCGCCGACCCCGTGGGGTGCTCGACGCCCGAGACCACGGTCTTGTTCTCGAGGCCGCTGATCACCGTGAGATACGACTTGAGGTCCGCGAGCGGCTGGAGCTGGGGGCTGAGGTCCCAGGCCTGACCGGAGCCCGTGCGCGTCGGCTTCCAGAGACCGGGCAGCGTGCCGTTCCCGAAGAACCACGTGACGTAGAGCGGCGACACCGGGGTCTTCGTCTGAGCGTGCGCCGTGCCGCTCTCGTTCAGCATGATCTCGAGCAGCGGGAGCGGGATGGTGACGGCGGCGCCCGTCGCCAGAATGCCCCGGAGAACAGTTCGTCGGCTCAAAGCTTTGTTCGTCATTGGGGGGACCTGCGATCAGGGTTGGGGGGCGACGGACGAGAACGCGTCGTTGGTCACGACGTCGAGGACCAGCTCGCGCAGCTGGTACCCCGACCCTTCGAACGAGGCGGTCAGCGCGTTCAGCACGCGCTTGTCCACCTTTCTCTCCTCGTGACCCGCTGCGTACATGTAGTACTTGCGGACGAGGCACTCCGCGACCGAGGCATCCGCGCTGAGGGTCATACCGAGCGCGCGCGCGTCGGCGACCGGTACCCCGTCGAACTCGCCGCTCGGGTCGATCGGCAGGCCGTGGTCGGTCGTGCGGAAGCGGCCAATCGCGTCGAAGCTCTCGAGCGGCAGGCCCAGCGGGTCCATGAACGAGTGGCAGCCGGCGCAGGCGGGCTCGGTCCGGTGGATCTCGAGGCGCTGACGCTTCGTCAGGGGCCTGTCCGCGGGCGGCTCCGGCAGCTCGAGGGCGACGTTGCCGGGGGGCGGCGGGATGGGCGTGCACATGAGGGCGTCGCGCATGAACTTGCCGCGCAAGGTGGGAGAGCCCTCCTTCTGGTTCGCGAACTGCGAGAGGAAGCCCGCTTTGCTGAGGATCCCGACGCGCGGGCCGTCCGCGGGCAGCGAGCGGACCTCGAAGGCGCTCGAGCCGAGGCCGGCCGTGTCGAGACCGTAGACCTGGGCGAGCTCGCTATTGACGACGACCTTCGTGGTCGAGAACAGGTCGAGCGCGCTCGCTCGATCGTCGAACGCGAGGACCTCCCAGGTGCCGCGCATGTCGCGGACCATCGCCGCTTGCAGCGCGGGGCTGTACTCCGGAAAGAGCGCCGCGTCTTTTGCCTGCGTGCTGATCCGATCGAGCCGCATGTACTCCTCGGCGAAGGCGCCGACCGCCTCGCGCCCGGCAGGCGCCTCGAGCAGCCGTGTCGCCGCCGCGCGGATCCCCTCCACCGTTCCGAGCGCCCCGCTCGCGGCCTCGTCGAGCAGCTCCTGGTCCGGCAGGCTGTTCCACAACAGGAACGCGAGCCGGGACGCCGTCTCGTAGCCCGTCAAGCGGAGCGAGCCGTCGGCGCTCGGAGCGCCGAGCTCCGGGCGATACAGGAAGTTCGGAGACGTGAAGAGGGCCACCGTCGCCCAGCGGGCCCCCTCGACGGCGCTCTCGAGCTCGGCCGCGGCCTTCGCGGCGACGGCCGCCAGCCGGTCGACCTCGGCGGCCTCGAGCGGGCGCCGCCACGCACGGCGCCCCTGCGCCTCGATGAAGCCGCGCACGCAAGCGTCGTCCTCCGCTCCGCTGGGCGCGCAGCCGATGAACCGGTCTCGCCTCGCGGGATCCGCGAACACCGCGTCGACGGCCCCCTCGATCGCCGCGTGGTACTGCTCGACGCCTCGCTCCGAGGTCACGACGGTCGCGGCGCCGATGACCGCAAAGTTCCCGTTCCAGCTGTCGGCGTCGAGCTGATGGATATCGACCTCGACGCCCAACATGTCGCGCACGGCGTTGCGGAACTGCGTCCTCGTCAGGCGGCGCAGCATCCCGGCCGCGGGTTGGAACGCCGGCGGGTCCGAGCCCGTCGGTGATCCGTCACCTCCGACACCGCCTCCGACATCGCCTCCGACATCGCCTCCGACAGAGGATGACCCAGCGCCCTCCGTCGTGTCACCCAGCGCGCCCGTGCACGCGGCCACGAACGCGAGCGCGCAAACGGCGGCGACTTCTCTCGAGAAATGGAGCTCGTGCCACGACGGCTTCTTCATCTTGCTCTCCGATGATGCAACGCGGTGACACGGCGGACCGTGTCCGGGATTTCTCGACCTCCGTCGAAACGACGAGGTCTGTGGTGTCCTCCGGTGGCTCACCCTCGGCAAGAACACCAAGCACCATCGCTCGGCCATCGCTCTCGCGGCGGTCGGGCGAACGGCGCGCTGGAATCGACAAGAAATCGATCGGATGACGAAGGGCGCGGTGCGCAGGGCGACCCGCCCATGCACGAAGCTGAAGGATACCCCTTCAACCAAATGTGAACGATCACATTGCCGAGGTCAACGCCAATCGACCGGTCCGCGCAACTCCGCGAGGCCGAGGGAAAGCAGGGCTGGCGAGCTCCTCCGGATCGCTGCGTCAAGAGGGCGGGCGCCGGCCGCCGCGATCGCGCGAGGTGCGCCTTGCTGCGCGGCGTCGCTGTCCTCGCCCGGATCCCCGTCGTCCTCGCCCATGCCCATGCCCCGGGTCGCGAGCCACGTTACGCCGGCGTTCTCGCCATGGAGCGGGGGCGCTCCCTCTGCGAGGGACGTCGCCGCCGGCCCGGAGATCTCCCGGGGCGTGGCCTCCCTCGGGCTGGTCGATCGGAGCTGATGCTCGTATTGTGAACGTTCACAAATGGCGGAACGATGTCCTTTTGCTTCGACCTGGATGGAGTGTGCACGTCGTTCGAGTGTCCGGATGAGCGACATCCCCTCCGCTGGTGCGCTCGACGAAGGGGGCATCGGCGTTATCCAAGCGCGGGTAGTGCTGTCATTACGAGCTTGGTTGACACCGATGGGTGGGTACTTTGGCTGAAGACGGGGCTTTTTGAGCCGCCAAGGCGTCATGAGACGCTACAAACACAGAAATCTCGGCGTTTCATGGGGTCTTGGCGGTGGCATCCTTCCGGCAGGGCGGGGGGATTCCCACCATCCGCTGGCGGACGCGGGCGCGCTGTGCCCGCTTCAGTCCGGATCGAGCGCGTACACGGCCGTCGTCGTCTTTCGCCCCGTGAGGTTGCGCTCGCCCAGCGCGCGCAGGGGGAAGGCGTCGCCGGTGAGGTCCCTCGTCGCCGCGGAGACCAGCACCTGGTTCGGCGCCGCGATCGCCTCGAGCCGCGAGGCGACGTTCACCACGTCGCCGATCACCGTGTACTCCATCCGCTTGTCGGAGCCGATGTTGCCGACGATCGCCTCGCCGGAGTTCACGCCCACGCCGAGGCGGACCTCGACGTCGTACCGCTCGCGCCACTCCTCGTTCGCCGTCTCGAGGAAGCGCATCATGTCCTCCGCGGCCGCGAGCGCGCGCCGCGCGTGATCCTCCTGCGCGATCGGGGCGCCCCAGACGGCCATGACGCAATCGCCGATGAACTTGTCGACCGTGCCCCCGTGCCGGAACACGATCTCGGTGAGCATCGAGAAGAGCTCGTTGAGGAGGGCGACCATCCGCTCGGCGTCGCGCGACTCGGCGAGCGGCGTGAAGCCGACGACGTCGGCGAAGAGCACCGACACGGCCGCCCGCTTGCCGCCGAGGGCGAGCGGGTGCTCGCCCCGCACGATCGCGTCGACGACGGCCTTGTCCATGAACCGGCCGAGATCGCCGCGGAGCTTGGCCTCCCGGGCGATGTCCGCCTCGCCCTGCTCGAGGTCCTGGGCCATGCGGCCGAGGGAGGTCGTGAGCTCGCCGATCTCGTCGCGCCGCCCCCTCAGCGCGTCGCCGAGCGCGATCTCGCGCCAGCGCCGGGCGCCGATGAGCCGCGCCTGCGCGACGAGGTGCAGGATCGGGCGCGTCACGTGGCGGGCGGTGACGAGCGCGAGGGCGAGCGCGAGGACGAGCGCGCCCGCGGCGACGGCGACGCCGCGGCGCCGCATCTCGTCGAGCGCGGCGAAGGCCTCCGGCTCGGGGCGCCAGATCGCGACCGCCCAGCCGAGATCGGGCACCGTCTCGATGGCGCCGATCATCCGCTGGCCGGCCTCGTCGTGCGGGGCGAGCACGCCGATCCTGTCGTTCAACCCCGCGCCCGGGGGGAGGTTGCGCCAGATCGGCAAGGACGAGACGTCGCTGCCCGGCGCGACGCCCGGCACCCCGAACGCCGCGATCGCCTGGCGATCGTGGCCCGCGATGAGCAGGCGCACCGAGCGGCTCCCGAGGCGGCGCCCGGCGATCACCTCGAGGTCGAGCCCGAGCATGTCGAGCGGCACCTCGGCGACGACGTAGCCGGCCGGGCCGCCCGGGGGAGGCGGCGCCGCGGCGCCGGCGCCGGCGCCCGGCGCGGCGCCAGCGTCGCCGGCGGGCCGCACGCGGGCGACGAGGAGGCCGCGGGCCGGGCCGATCACGCCGAAGCCGACGCCTCGCTCGTCAGCGAGCTGGCGCAGCGCGGCCGGCGCGGCGGGGACGTCCGCGTCGGACGACGCCTTGCGGATCACGGTGCTGATCCCCGCGCCGGGCACCTCGAGCCGCACCGCGCCGACGAGCCCGCGCGTCGCGACGAGGGCGCGCACCGACGCGACCGCGTCCTCGTCCCGGATGGCGCCGCCCGCGGCGTGGCCGAAGATGGCCGCCGCCGCGACGGCATCGCTCTCGACGTCCCGGACGAGCTGCATCGAGGTCGAGGCCACCTCGGAGAGGATCGCCGTCTGCATCCTCTCCTCGGAGGTCCGCACGGCGCGCTGGTTCACGTCGATGAGGAGCGTCACGGCGACGGCCACGGGGACGAGCGCGATCGCCGTGAAGAGCGCGATCGCCTTCGTCTTGAGCGAGAACGCCCTCACGTGGAGGCCTCCGCGGGCGACGCGTCACTCAAGAGGGCCGTCCTTCCAGCCGGCCGCGCCCTCGTCGGTGCGCTTGCGGATCTGGAACTCCACCCTGCGGTTCTTGGCCCGGCCGTCCGGGGTGCGGTTGTCGGCGAGGGGGCGGCGCGCGCCGAAGCCGCGCGCTTCGAGGCGGCGGGCGTCGATGCCGTGCGCGGTCAGCCACGCGACGACGGCGAGCGCGCGGCGCTGCGAGAGGCTCAGGTTCGCCTGGGCGGCGCCCTGGTTGTCCGTGTGGCCGTCGACCGCGACCCGGGCGATCTCGGGGTGCTCCTCGAGGACGGCCGCGACCTCGGAGAGCAGCTCGAAGCTCTCCGGCTCGATCTCGGCCCGGCCGGTCCGGAACTGGACCTGCTGCAGGATCACGATCTGCGAGCCCTCGATGCGCACGGCGAACGGGCAGCCGTGCGTCGCGCGATCCTCGCTCGGCCTGCCGCGCTCGTAGGGGCAGGCGTCCGCGGCGTTGGGGATGCCGTCGCCGTCCGTGTCCGCGGGGCACCCGTGCCTCGACGCAGGTTGGGACCCCGCGTTCGCGGGTCCCTCGGGCGTGGGTTGGGACCCCGCGCTTGCGGAGGGCTCGGACGTGACCCCGGACCCCGCGCCGCCCGGTCCCGCGCCGGCGGCCGCGCTGCTGACCCCCGGCACGTCCGGGCAGCGATCGTCGACATCGTAGATCCCGTCGTCGTCCCGGTCCGGCGGGCAGCCACGGCGGAACGCCGATCGGGCGCCCGCCGCCGCGGCCGGCGGGCGCGCCTCGCCGATGACCCGGGGGCAGGCGTCCTCCGCGTCGGGGACCGAGTCCCCGTCGAAGTCGGCGGCAGGAGGCGCGGCCAGCGCCGCGCCGCGGGCGCCCGTCGTCCCGGTGGACGCGCCGGCGATGGCCGAGGGGGCGGCGGCAGGGGGCGCCGGCGGAACGACGTCCGCGGCGACGCCGAGCGCCGCGAAGAAGCGCGCCTTGGGTGTGCCGGGCAGCCGCCCGAAGCCAGGGCCCGCGCCCGCGTCGAGCGTGAGGGGGCCGAGCGACCAGCGCGCGGTGAGCAGGAGCTCGCCCCCCGCGCGGCCCGGGACCGCGAGCGCCGACCCCTCGCCGGCGGCGGCCCAGACGGAGAGCTCCGACCCGAGCTGCAGCGGGCCTTTGCGGACGCCCGCGCCCGCGGAGAAGAGGACCTCGCTGCCCGTCAGGCTGTCCGCCGAGGCCTTCTGGAACCGGCCCCCCGCCGAGGCCGACCAGCGGAAGCCCGGGTGCTCGGCCCCCACGATCACCCGCGGCGCGTAGCGCACGGCGCCGGCGCCGGCGAACGCCGCCTCGTCTCCCGTCGGCAGCCAGACGGAGAGCCCGAGCGCCGCCGCCGGCCGGAGCCCCTCCTGGGGCAGGAGCGTCACCCTCCCTCCCGCCTGGAGATCGCCGAGCGTGGCGCCGCCGGCGGGCGCCGTGACCCGGATGCCCCCGAGCGCGCCGGACGCGCCGCCCTGATCCAGCACGAGCGGCGCGTCGAGATCGAGCTTGATCCGGCGCAGGAGCTCGACGCTCGCGAGCGCGTGGAGGAGCGCCTGCCGGCCCACCCACGTGACCGACCCGGCAGGCGAAGTCCCGCGCAGGCTGAGGGGTTGATGAGAATAGGAGAACAGAAGTCCGACCGCGGGCCGGAGCTCCCCCGATACGCCGGCAGAAGGGACAGTGGATAGCCCGTCGCCCGCGGGCGCGGGAGCGAGCCTGTCGAGCGCTGTGGCCTCCTGCGCTGCGGCCGGCATGGAGGCCGTGGCCGCGGCGACGAGCAGCGGGGAGGCCAGGAGGGGCGCGATGACGCGCGCCGACCAATACGCCATCGGTCTGCTCGTATCCTATTGCCTGGTCCCTTGCAACGCCGATCTCGATCCGGTAGCGTGCCGCTGCCGTGGCACCGTCAAATGGCCAGTCCGTCGCTATCGCGGTGCTCCTCGGCTGCGCCACCCATGCTGCGATCCACGTCGGATACGCCGGCTTGGCGAGCGCCGGAGAGCCGACGCCCGGATATCCGGAGGCGGTCATTCAATGGGGCGTGCAGGCGGGAGAGACCTGCGACGACATCGCGGCGGTCCTCTACGGCTCATCCAAGCATGCAGGGCTGATCCAGCGGTACAACCGCGTCGCGTGCGGCCCGGGCACGACGCTCGCCGAGGGGCTCACGCTGGTCCTCCCGGCCGAGGTGACGTCGATCCCCGACGCGAAGCTCCGGTCGATGCACCCGGACGTGCGCGCGCGCACGTCCGGCGGCGCCTGGTCGCCCGCGGCCCAGGGGATGCCCCTGCTCACGAACTCGAGCGTCAACACGCTGGATGAGGGGAGGGCAGATATCGAGTTTGTGGATCGGACTCGGGTGCTCCTCGCGCCGAATACGCTCGTCGTCATCTACGGCACGGCGAGCCGAGCGCGGGTATCGAAGACGCCGCCCGCGGCCGTCGAGCTCGCGGACGGCGAGGTGAAGGCCGCGCTCGCCGCGCTGCGGGGCCAGTCGGTCGAGGTCGCCGCGAGCGGGGGCGGCCGCGTGAGCGCGTCGTCGCGGGACACGGTGGTGCAGCGGCGCGGGGAGCGGACGACGGTCGCGGTGTTCGACGGCAAGGCGGGCGTCACGTCGGGCGGCCTCTCCGTCGTGGTCCCGAAGGACCACGGCACCCGGTTCGTGGGCAAAGCGCCGCCCGCGCGCCCGCGCCCGCTGCCGGCGCCGGTCGAGTGGACGACCGCGGACGCCGCGCAGATCGCGCTCGCCCCGGAGGGGCTCGGCGTCCTGTCGGCGTCGTGGAAGCCGGCGCCCGCCGCGGCCGGCTACCGCGTCGAGATCGCGCGCGACCCGGAGTTCAACGATCTCATCGCCCGCGAGGAGGTGAAGCCGGACGTCCTGTCGTTCCGCGCGGAGAAGATGCCGGCAGGCGCCTATTTCCTCCGGGTCCGGGTCGTCGATCGCGAGGAGTACCTCGGGGTGGGCGCGGTGCGCAGGTTCCACCTCGTCGCCGCGCGGGCCGCCGGGGGCGTCGCCCCGGCGGCGCAGGAGATCACCGCGAACCCCTACGGGATCGTCGAGCTCACGCCGTCTCCCGCGCTTGAGCTCTCGCTCGACGACGGCCCGTTCGGCCCCGTCCCCGAGCGCATCGATCTGCTCCAGCGCGCCCCGCGCGCGCTCCGCCTGCGCGAGCGCGGCAGCGCGGTTCCGGGCGCGGCGACGTCGCTTCCGGTCCGGTACACGAAGGTGGGCGCGGTGGTCTCGGTCTCAGTCGCGCGCGCGGCGGCGACGGCGCCGGGCGGGCCGGCGCTCGAGGCCCGGGTCGAGCTCGAAGGGCTCGCCGGGGTCGACGTCGCGCGGCGGGTGGCGCCGCGGCTCTTCGCCCACCTGCCGGGGGGGGTGCGCTCCGTCGCGCTCGCCGGCGGCGATCGCGGCGGCGCCCTGACGGCGCGGATCCCGCTGCCCCGGGAGGCGCTGCGCCCCGGCGCGCCGCTGCGCGTCCGGCTCGACGTCGCCGACGGCCGCGGCGGCGTGATCGGGACGAGCGACGTCGAGCTGCCCGCCGCGCCGGAGGCGCCGAGCGCCGCGCCGCCGCCTGCGCCCCCGGCCGCGCCCGTGCTGGGCGCGTACCTCCCGCTCCTCCCGATGTCCGGGGTGGCCGATGGGCTCTGGCTCGCGCCGACGCCGCCCTCGGTCGTCGCCGTCGGCGCGGCCGCGGCGCGCTCCGGGGGCGGCTGGGTCGCCGCGGGGCAGGTGCGCGCGAGCGGCGCGATCGGCCCGCTGGGCCTCGACGTCGCGCTCCGCTCGAACCCGGCCGGTGAGGGGGATGGCGCGGGCGCGGGCAGCACCGGCTGGTTCGGCGCGCGCGCGCGCGTTCTGCGCCTCGGGCGCTCGGAGATCGAGCTCGGCCCCACGCTCCGCCTGGGCGTGCCCATGGCCGACGGGAGCCCGCCTCTCCGCATCGAGCCCGGGATCGCGCTCGGCGGCGCCTCGGGCCGGCTCACGTGGGTGGCCGATGTCGGGGCCCGCATCCGCGCCTCGGGCGACGGCGCGGCGGTGGGCGAGGGCGAGGGCGCGGCGGGCGGCGAGGGTGCGGCGGCGGGCGGCGAGCCGGCCACGCCGGCAGTGCAGGGCTTCCTGCTGGCGGGGGCGACGGCGGATCCGGCGCCGTGGCTCCGGCTGCACGGCGCGCTGGATCTGCACCTCGTCCACCGGGAGGTGAGGGCGGACGACGTGCTCGGCGGGCTGTCGGCGGGCGTGGAGGCGGGCGGCGCGCTCTTCGGGGCGCTGTCGGTGCGGGTGAGCCCGTGGCGCGACGAGGGCGAGGGCCCGGTGACGGCGCAGATCGCGGTGGGCTTCCGCGCGGCGTCGCCGTGAGCGCGGGCGACGGCGAGCGCCCGCCGCCGGACGGGGACCCCGACCGCACCGTGCTGAAGGGCCAGCGGGCGCCGGACGGGCGGGCGCCCGCGCCTCGACCGCGCGCCGACCGCTTCGCGGCCGCGGAGACGCTCCCCTCGGAAGAGCCCGGCGCGGGCGCGGCGCAGCGGGCGCGCGCCGGGCGGGTCCTCGGCGGGAAGTACAACCTCGTGCGGCTGCTCGGCGCGGGCGGGATGGGGGAGGTCTACGAGGCGGAGCACGTGCTCCTCGGCGTTCCGGTCGCGGTGAAGACGATGCACCCGCACGTCGCGATCCTCCCGGAGAGCCGGCGGAGGTTCTTCCGCGAGGCGCGCGCCGCGTCGCGGCTCGTGCACCGGAACGTGGTCAAGGTGCTCGACCTCGGGGGCGACGAGGACGACGGCGACGGCTCGATCTACCTCGTGATGGAGCTGCTCAAGGGGCAGTCGCTCGGCGCGCTGCTCCGGGCGTCGCGCGAGCTGCTGCCGCTCGCCGAGGTCGCGGCCCTGTTCGCGGACATCCTCGACGGCGTGGGCGCCGCGCACGCGAGCGGCATCGTCCACCGCGACCTCAAGCCGGAGAACGTGCTGCTCGCCGAGCAGGACGGGGGGCGGGTCGCCAAGGTCGTCGACTTCGGCCTGGCGCACCTCGACGACCCGCTCGACGCCGGACCGACGCTCACCTCGAAGGACATGGTCGCGGGCACGCCGGAGTACATGAGCCCGGAGCAGTGCCGCTCGCTCGCGGTGGGCCCGAGCACCGATCTGTACGCGTGCGGCTGCATCCTCACGGCGCTGTTGCAAGGGACGCCGCCGTTCGTCGGCCTCCCTGCGGTGGAGCTCATGGCGATGCACATGTTCTCGATCCCGCCGCCGCTGCGCCGGCCGCCGGGGGCTCCGCCGGTCCCGCCGCTCCTGGAGCGGCTCCGGCTGGATCTCTTGGCGAAGCTGCCCGAGAAGCGCCCGGAGAGCGCCGCGGCGGCGCGGTCGCGGCTCGACGAGGCGATGTCGCGGGAGGCCGAGGCGCGGCGGCTGCCCGCGCGCAAGGCGGACGCGCCGCCCGGCGACCGGGCGGAGCGGGCGCAGGCCTGGCCGGACGGCGAGACCGCGCAGCTCGCGCCCGTGCCGGAGCGCACCGTCGCGCTGCTCCGGCTCGCGCCGGCGGGGCAGGGGCTCAGCGAGGCGTGCGAGATCGGGCTCGACGCGCAGGGGATCCACCTCGCCGAGGTGCCGGACGCCGCCGCGCTGCTCGAGGCGGGGCTCGGCGTGGCGGTGATCGACGCCGGCGCCGACGTGGAGGCCGCGTGCGCGCTGCTCGAGGCGCTCGGCCGCGCGGCACCCGGCGTGCGCGCCGTCGTGTGCGCGTCCGGGCTCTCCTCGGACCGGATGAACGCGCTCGTGGCGGCGGGCGCCGCGGACGTGGCGCGTTATCCGGTCGCGCCGGACGCGCTGTCTCGCAAGATCGCGCGCGTGGTGCGCCGGGGGCGCTAGTCACCCTCGCCGCGCCGCTTTCCTTGGCACCTTCGTCGACCCCGCGCTCTGTCGCCGGTCGGAGACGCGGCGACCCGGGAGCTCAGCTCGTTCACACGAACGAGCGCGAACGGATCGAGCGCGGTGCGCGAATGACGGAGGCCAAACAGCTCGTCAGTTTGCCCTTTTTTCTGTTCTCTTCTCGTCGGCGGCTTCGAAAAGACGAATCTGGTCGGCCTGGGCTTTCTTGAATGAGGGGCGATCCGTCACACGGGTTACATAGGCCTCGGTCGCCGGCCGATCGCCGAAAGCGCGGACCTTCGGGACCCGTAGTACATCCGCCATCAGCAGGTCTGCGACGGTGAATCGGCCGGCCGCGAGCCACTCTCGCTCGCTCAGTACCTTTTCGAGCTGGTCGAGGCGCTTGCCCATCCATCCGGTGAGTTGATTGTCCTCATCGCCGCATATTTTCAGGAACCACCACGGTACGGTGACCATCTCGATCGAGTTGAGCGCGGCGATCGTCCATTGCAATGTCTCCGCTTCTCCAGCCGGATCAGGCGGCATCAGCTTGTCGCTTTTCCGGGCCAGATGCAGCAGCCCCGCACCACTTTCGAATATCTCCAGCCCTCCGTCGTTCAGGAACGGAACCTGGCCGAATGGCTGGCGTGCGCGATGATTGGTCTCGCGGTCATCGAATGGGATTGTCTTGACCGCGTAGATGAGGTCGGCTTCCTCACACGCCCATCTCAGCCTGAGATCACGCACAAAACCACGAGGGCCTTCAGGCACCCAGTCGTAGGTCCAGATGGTCAGGTCGCTCATCGCAGCAATCCTTTCCTGGTTCGGTCGGCCGGGAATCATTCTCAACGCGATGTGAGGAGTATTACGCGGCCGAGTGAACTCGTTGGATCTGTTGGTTTTTATAGGCGGATCAGTGGATCGTACTTTTTGTACGTCGTGTCAACCGCCGGTCGTTGGTGGAAAATTCTTGAGAGATCGGAATGGCCTTGCGCGGGAAATCCTCGCACAGAGCCCATCCCTTCTGCTTCATGTCCGACGAGCACAACGGGGTAGCGACGGATGAGGATGGCGGTCCGCCCCCAGATCACGGCGCAGTCCCGCAAACGCCTGTCTCACCGGACGTTGGCACAAACGGAAGCCTGTCTCACCCGGCATTCGCACAGATTGCCCCGGCGGTCGACGCGCGCCCCGCGCGCCGCTCCCCCCGCGCCTTCGGCCACGTGAAGGCCGCGCCGCGCTCGGCGTCGTAGAGGATTGGACAGTCGAGGCGCCAAGGACGCCAAGAGGAGCGATTTTTACGTGTCTCTTGGCGTCCTTTCTGTTCACTTTCGCTGTGTCCGGTACGGCCGAGCGCCGCGCTGTCTAGTAGAAGTCCGGGTGGACGCAGACGTCGACGGCGTTGGTCGCATAGCCGAAGTGAGAGCCGACGTTCGCCTTGCACTTCAGGAAGCCGCGGCAGGTCGCGTGATTGCTGGAATCGCAGTCGCCGTCCCCGAGCCCGCAAGGCTCGTCCACCGTGCACCGGCCGGAGGTATCATCCTTGTTGTTGTTGAACACCATCGTCCCAGGCATCCGCGGCAGATCGCACACGTCGGTCGAGTCGCTCTCGCCGATCGCGTACCCGACGTTCGGACGACACACGAGATCGCCCTGGCAATCGGCATGGGTGTCGCAGTCCCCTTCGTAAATCTGACAGCCGCCGATCGAATTGCAGTATCCGCTCGTGCTGCTCGACTGGCGGCTGGTCGACTCGACGCACAGGTCGTAGTCGTTAGGCAGGCCCACGAGGGCTCCGTTGTTGTTGCCGCAGACAAGCCCGGTTTGGCAATCGCTGTCCGAATCGCAGTCGCCCTCTCCGGCGCCGCACTTGCACCCGGGGGTGCAGAAGGCGGGGTCAGGCTCGCTGGTGTCGAACGCCCCACACGCGAACGCGTCCATGAGCCATGCATTGAAGCCAGAGGGGTGATTCGCGCTGCCGTTGCTAATCGAGTGAATCCCCTCGAGCACCCACGTGCCGCCGGATTGAGCATCCCGCCAGATGGGGCTGCCAGAGTCACCGCCTTCCGTATCGATATCCACCGTAATCCGCGTGGAATAGGTAGGATCCGGCACGGCCGCCCCCCCCGCGGCGACCGCGAACGTCCAGCCCCCGTTCATCCTCGCGCTCTCCTGGAACACGTCCCGGGTTCCCCTGGTGGATGAGAGGCTCATCGGAGGGCCGTTCAGGTCCACGGTGCTCGAGAGGTGAGCGAGCACGATATCGACCTTCCCGTGGTTCCCGACGCTGCCGAGGTTCGATTCGGCGATCGGGTGCCAGTAGATCTTGTCCACGCTCGCGGTGAGGCCGGTGGTTGATACCACCGAGTAGACGGTCGGATCCGTGTTCGAGACGCAGTGCTGGTTCGTCAGGACCCAGGTTGAATCGCCCCCCGAGCCCAGGGCGTCCGGTAGGAACACGGCGGAGCAAATGGACGAGCCGCTTCTCCTCCAGCGACCGACGAGGCCCGTGACAGTCCCAGCGGTGGCGCTCGTCAGCGCCGACTCCGCCGTCCGAAGCTCCTCCCCGCCTACGGCGTCCGATACCGCGCTCTCCGGAGCATCGGCGACACAGCCAACGAACGCCGCTGCGATCATTGCGAAAGGAAACCTTGCGATCTTCTTCATTCCCAGCGCCTCACCGCCGTCCCTCGGCGAGACGGCATCAGATGGATGACCACATGCCTTCTCCTCGGCATGCAGCCGTACTGTGCGCCGCCCGCATCACGGCCCAACGTGACCAGCCGAACGCCGGCACGTCGCGCAGCAACCGCCAAGCAACGCCAATACCAGGCGAATCTACGCCGAGGTACGCCCGTTTACCAGCCTTCCGGGCGAGATCATCGATGCGCCCCATCGCAGCGCACCCGGCGCAAAGCGCGCCGAAGGCGGGGCTGCCAGTTCGCAGGGTCATGGGGCCACCCCAATCGCAGGAGGATGGGGCCACCCGCGCGGGGGCGTGACCCAGTTTTTCGCAGAATCATGGGGCCAGCTTCCGAGGTTTTTCGCAGGGTTATGGGGCCAGCTCGGGACGCCGCGGTCGGGATCTGAGACGGGCTCCTTCCGATGACGGCGCGGGTCGCCGCCGGAAGGAGGCCGATGCTCTACCGAGAGCTGATCATGGTTGACATCAAGAAAATGCTCCGCCGTCGTGCGGCGGGGCAAAGCGCGCGTCGGCGCCGAAGCGGTGCTGCGGGTGCGCGTCGAGAATTGCGGCGGACCGGCGCGCGGGCTCTACGTGGAGATCGGCGGAGCCGCGCTCGCCGATGGGATGGTGCGCGCGCTGGCGGTGGCGATCGAGGGGGGCGCGGTCGTCGCGTTCACGCGGAAGGAAGCGGTGGCGCGCGCCGAGCTGCCGGAGGCTGTTCTGGAAGCGGGCTTCATGCCCGCGGCGTCAGAAGGCGCCTCCGCGGCGCTCCCTCCGCAACCGGCGATCGTGATCGCGCTCCGGGTGCGCGCGGAGCGGGCAGGCCAGGGGCTCTTGAGCGTGCGCGTGGGGCCGCGAGGAGCGACGGGACGGCGGGATCGGCGATGGTGGGACGGTCGTTCACCGTCGAGGTGGGGTGAAAGCCATACCGCGGTTTAAGCAAGGATTGAACGGGGAGGCGGGGAGTTTTCGAATTCCCATCCCCATTCCTCATTTCTCTTCTCTGATCGGGGCCTTTGACCCGTGACGACGACATGATCGCGACGATGGAATCGGCCATCTCTTGCCGTGACTTCGTCCTCGGCAAGGAGCTCTCGATGGCCGACGTTATCTTCGGCGGCACCATCGCGTGCATGCTCGACTTCACGATGCTCGAGCCCCCGAGCACACCCACATCCCGGTGAGCCGACGCACGCCTTACCCCGCCGGCGGCGGGCTCCCCGACGACTCCAGGCGCACGCTCGAGCCCTTCGTCGCGCTCTCGGCGGCGGCCGCCGTGACCTCGCGCATCCGCCTCGGCATCGGCATCTGCCTCGTCGCCCAGCGCGACCCGATCGTCACGGCGAAGGAGGTCGCCACGCTCGATCTCGTCGCGGGCGGTCGCTTCGACTTCGGCATCGGCGTCGGCTGGAACGAGGACGAGGCGACCCACCACGGCGTCGACCTCCGCCGCCGCCGGGCGCTGGTGCGCGAGCAAATCCTCGCCATGCAGCGCCCGTGGAGCGACGAGGTCGCCTCATTCGAGGGCGAACTCGTCCACCTCCCGACGCGGCGCTCGAGCGTGGCGAGATCGAAGCCAGGCCGAACGCGAGCCACCCGCCCCTTGGACAGCGCGATCTCGAGCGGCTCCGCCACGACCGGCGAGGCGCCGGCCACCGCTGCACCGGCAGGAAGCGCGGCGCCTCCGTTGAGGACCACGACAGGGGCTGCGAAGGTCCGCAGGCCCGCGGCTTCCAGCGGCACCAGTACAGCTGGTAAAGCTTGTACCCCTCGTGCCGCGCGAGCTCCTCGGCAATCAGCCCGCTGCGCTTCCATCGCTCGACCCCCTCCACCCTCGTTGCCATCGCTTTCTCCTTCGTCGCGAAGGGGGACAGGCAACCGGCGCTGCGCCGAGGATCACGCTGGCGTTGATCGGGCGCCTGCGCTACGGACGGTCATGTTTCCAATGATCCGCCAGCATCGAGACCGTCGGAGCTCCTGCCTTCCCCCTGCCGCTGTCCTGCGATAGGCTCGCGTATCCGTTCGCGACAGGGGGCGTTGGATGGCGGCGGGGAATACTGGGGCGACGTCGAGCTCGTTCGGGGACATGAGGCTGCGAAGCCGGCGACGTCTCCCCGGAGAGGCGCGATCGCAGCGCTGCAGGGAGATGCTGCCAGGGGGCAATCCGGCGGTCGAGGAGGGGCGAGCCTCGATGGGATCTCTCTTTGCGTCACACAGAATCCCAGATTCGCTCACCCGACGAAGCCGCTTTGAGAGGCAGCAGTTGTCTCGTGACGAAGAAGTGGGTCGACTCGCTGCCGCGGGATTGCGAGTCGCTGGGAGAGACCCTGGTCTTGCACAGGTCTGGAGAGTGATGCAGGAGTAAAGCATCGATCTGGGCCTCGCGCCATATGAAGGTGATATATGCGTTTTCGGCGACACGGAACAGATGTTACGGCGGTGACTATTCACATGTCGAGCGCCGAATGGAACTCTTCGGCCAGCATCGAGCTCGCCGATGTTCCACGCTCGGATGGTTTTCCCAGAATAACGAGCAGTGATCCTGATGTGGTTGGCGTCGATGGCATACCTCGCGTACGCGCCGTTGGTAATTTTCGTTTTACCTCGGCGCGCTTGCTACAACGTCAGGTGGTGGCGCTGTAACGGTGACCGCGGCGACACGGTCCGGAATCCAGGCGACACTGAGCGTTGCGGTTGACGTCGCGATAGAGTTGCCGGATCCTGCTACTGAAGCTGGAGCTGTCGCCAGGCTGTTGATGTCGGAGGCCCGCGGTCCTTCTCACGCAGACTACCTGGCAGCAGACACATTGGATAGTATGGGGTGGATGCAACGGGTCCTGGAGAATCGATTGGCGAACGATCCTTCTCGATTCGGGGCACGCGGGGCGAGAAATTTGTCGGATTTTTGAAATTTTGTGCGGAATGCTATCGATGTGGCTCGGTTGCGAGGGATCCTGGTAGAGCGGGGCGCGGCGGAGGCCGGCGGCCGGCACCGGCTGCGAGGCGCCGAACAGGGCCAGATCGATGTCGCCGAGGACCAGCGCGGGGGTGACGTCAGGGGAGAAGCGCTCGATCTCCAGGCGGACGAAGGGGGCGTGTTCGCCCAGGTGGTCGAGCACGTCGGGCAGCGTCGTGAGCTCGAAGTAGTCGACGGTGGCGACGCGGAAGGTGCGCGCCGAGGTGCGCGGATCGAAGGGCTCGGGGGAAGCGAGGGCGCGGCGGAGGTGCTCGAAGGCGGCGGGCAGGGCCGCGCGGAGCTGGAGCGCGCGTGGCGTGGGGGTGAGACCGCAGCCGAGGGGGACGAGGAGGGGATCGCCGAAGAGCTCGCGCAGGCGCGCGAGGGAGTGGCTCATCGCCGACTGGCTGATGTGGGCGCGGCGCGCCGCGGCGCTGACGCTGCCCTCGACGAGCAGCGCCTCGAGGGCGGGGAGGAGGTTCAGGTTGATGCTCCGGACATCGATCTCGCTCATGCCTGGCATGAGATACATCCCATTTTCCTCATGGGTTCAGCGACGCATGCTGGGCGGCCTATGAGAGCGTGCGATGTCGAGGTCATGGTGACGGGGGGTACGGGATTCATCGGGCGCTGGCTGCTGGCCGAGCTGACCCGGACGAAGGCCGTGGCAGCGCCGGTGCGCCGGGCGCGGCAGCGGGCCGCCGAGCTTGCCGCGTTCGTCGACGCGCACGGCGGCGGTTCGCGGCGGCTCCTGGTGGTCGAGGGCGATGTCGAGGCGACGTCGCTCGGTCTGTCGGAGCGCTTCGAGCAGGTGCGCGACGTCTATCACCTGGCGGCGCGCTTCGCCTTCGGGCTCGGCGTGCAGGAGGCGCGGCGCTGCAATGTCGAGGGCTCGCTGCACGCGGCCGAGTGGGCGCTCGGGCGGCCCCACCTGCGGCGCTTCGTCTACCTCGGCGGCTACCCTGGTGCGCCTGTTGCCGGAGGCGCTCACCGGGGTGACGCGAGAGAGCCTGTCGTTCCTCGCCGAGAATGCGTATGACACCAGCGCGGCCGACGCCCACGCCTGCGCGGTCGGTCTGGTGATGCCGCCGATCCATGCCAGCGTGGAGCGCTGGTGCGACTACCTGGTGGCGACGCGCTTCCGCGCCTCACCCGGGAATGCGCCCGGCCGCCGGCGGCTCCAGGAGCAGAGAGCGCCTGCGCTGATCCCCTGCGGCTCAGCGAACACGCGGGCGGAGCGCCCGCGCTTGCGTTCGGTTGGAGAGCGATCCGCGCTAGGGCAGATTGGCGGAAGAGATCTGCCAGCTCCTGTCGGTGCAGAAGCGGCAGCTCGCGCCCACGAGCATGCCCTTGCCGGTGGCCGATTCGTCGCCCTTGAGCCACCAGTTGAGCCACGCCAGGTTGACCTGAGTGAACTCGCCGCCGTTGCGCGCCCACAGGTCGCCCCCATGGTCCGCGCCGACCTTGGCGAACATCATGACCGGGATGTCACCCCGGGCGGCGATGTTCTCGAAGTCTCTCGCGCCGTTCTCGTTCGCGCCCAGGCTGTCCGCGGTGCCGGTGACGATCAACACTGGGGTGTGAATCGACTTGTAGAAGGCCTGATTCACCGAGAAAGAGCCGCTGCTCGTGTGTCCCCAGGTCGTCATCCTGGGATCTGCGGCCGTCCCCGCCGCCATCAAGCCGCCGCAGGAGAAGCCGTTCGCGGCGACCTTCGTGGTCTCGATCTTCCGGTAGTAGGCGCTGCAAGGCTTCTCGTTCTCGGCGATCACCCAGTCGACGTAGGCGAGCAGCACGTCGCCGCCGCCCCCGAGCTCGCGGTTGGGCTCCTTGCCTCCCGGCGTCCCGTCCGCCACCACGAAGTAGCCATGCGAGGCGATCTCGGCCATGGCCGCTTCGGTCGCGAGCCCGTCTCGCGAACATGCGCCCTCCCCCCAGACGAAGATCGGATACTTGGCGTTCCCACCGAGATCCTCCGGGCGAAAGATGGTGCCCTGGTTGATGCCCGGGTCTGAATTCGTCTCGACGACCACCTTGTGAGGGCCGCTCCCCGACCGGCTTCCACCGGCCGGTCGTGACCCGGTGCACGTGCCGGTGAAGCCGCCGCCGTCGCCGCCGTCGCCGCCCGAGCCCCCGCTCCCGCCCGCCATCTCCCCGCCGCCGGCAGACGCTCCTCCGCCCGTGCCCGCGCCCGAGCCGGAGGGGTCGGACCCTCCGGCCGTGCTCTGCGAGCTGCTCGAGCCCGAAGGCAGAGGCCCCCCGGTGGTGCTCGCCTGCTCGCCGCCCGAGCCGCTCACGCTCCCTCCTGCGCCCGCCGGGGCTCCGCCGCTCCCCCCGATGTCGCCGTCGCCGTCGGAGCCGCCGCAAGCGCCGACGATCATGCCCAGCGCGGCCAAGGTGAAAGCCAAACTAGATTTGTTCTTCATAACAACACCGTATTCCCTCGAGCGATCGAAGAAATGGACTCCACTCGCGTCTCTCCGCGATTCGAGTCGCTGGTGGCCTGGTGTGCCCCCGAGGCGTCGCCCTCGACTCGACCCACGCCATGAATCTTTATCGCAGCTCGGATGAGGCAGCGCCCGGCCCGGCGCCGGCCGGGCGAGGTCGCGATATGCAATCACGACGCGGGGCGAGCGCGGGGCTGCCTGAGCCGACGGCAGAATACCCGGCTTGAAGTCGAAATGGTCCAGGTTGAACCGCCGATCGGACCGGCTCCCCGCGAACCGCAGGCAAAGGTCGTGCACGCCATCGGCCGGTGTCATGGAACATTCGATGTTTACCTGACCTTGCCATCCTCCCGTGGTGCTGGCGGGGCACGTGTACACGGGTCTTCAGGCGCCCCACGGACCCTGGCGGCACGCCGTCGATCGTCGAAGCAAAAGGATGCCCCTCGAGGAGGAAAGTGAACGTTCACATTCCCGATGTCAATTCCAATCGACCGGCCTGCGGCTGTCCTCGATCCCGAGGGGAGGACGAGGCTGGCGGGCGCTCCTTCGGAGCGCCGCGTCGAGTCAGGGCCCTTTCGGAGCGCCGCGTTCGGAGGGGTGGGTGCAGGATCGCGATCTTCGCTGGTCCGCTCGGCAGGCGCCGAGGCGACGTGGCCATGCCCGCATGTGTGTGCGTTCACAAATGTGTAACGGGACGGAATGCGCTGGAGGCTGGAGAGGCTAAAATCTCTTGACATCCACGAATGCGCTGGGGCGTCCTACCCGCCGGAGGTCTCGATGTCGACCGCGCCCGGCCAACGAGGCGACGCGACGAGGCGGAGGCTCTGCTGCCCGCTGCGCGCTGCGCGCGGAGCCCCGGAGGAGACGCCGCCTGCTCGGCCCGCCGGTGGCGTTCAGCAGGAGAGGGGCGGCAGCGTCGGTTCACCAGGTGACGCGGTAGGTACACGAGTCGGCGCCGCGCAGCTCGATCTGCTGAAAGAACAGGACTGGCGCGGCGGGCCCACCTGGGAAGGCCGGGAGTCGATCCTGCTGCGGACGCAGGATGACCCGATCATCACCGACGACAACATGGCGACCGAATGGTGGGCGTTCGGCACGTACCCCTAGAGGACCGATCAGGTTGATTTTGCGATAATTCCGGTCGCTTCGATGCAAGGCTCGACGGTTTCGTCGGGCCATGATCTCGTCCGCGTCCGGAGGTGCACGGATGGAACGATGGTTGCCGCCGGTGGAGCTGTCGCGGCAAGAGCAGGCGCTGATGAAGCGGCTGACGCGCGTGAGAGCACTGTTCGGCTTTCTCAGGCTGCACCGGCACGAGCTGTTCGATGAGACGTTCCAGGAGCAGCTGGAGGGCATGTACCGGACGACGGGGGCAGGCGAGGCGCCGCATCCACCGGCGCTGATGTGCATGGTCACGCTGCTCCAAGGCTACGTCGGCGCATCGGATGCCGAGGCGGTGGAGTTGTGTGTCGTGGACCTGCGCTGGCAGATGGTGCTCGGCTGCCTGGGCGCGGTGACGCCGCCGTTCTCGCAGGGCGCGCTGCAGGCGTTCCGAGAGCGGATGGTCGCGCACGAGATGGACCGGATGCTGCTGGAGCGGACCGTGGCGCTTGTTCGGTCCGGCGCGATGACGGAGGGCGAGAGGCGTGCGGTGTCCAAGGCGCTGCGCGTGGCCATCGATAGCCGCTCTTTAGCGGGGGCCGGGCGGGTTGAGGACACGATCAACCTGCTCGGCCACGCTGCACGCAGCATCGTCCGCGTCGTGTCGAAGATCACGGAGCGTCCGCCCGAGGAGATCTGCCGCAAGGCGGGCATCCCGCTGCTTCTGGCTCCCAGCATCAAGGCCGGGCTCGACCTGGACTGGAGCGACTCG
Source organism: Sorangium sp. KYC3313 (assembly GCF_052075895.1). Lineage (NCBI taxonomy): Bacteria > Pseudomonadati > Myxococcota > Polyangiales > Polyangiaceae > Sorangium > Sorangium sp. KYC3313. The sequence continues at coordinate 10,743,035 of NZ_CP197255.1, read as the reverse complement.
AAACAGAAGGCGGCGGCGATTCAGATCCTGGAGCGGCAGGTCTCGTCGTTGCAGCAGTGGGTCGACCGCCACATGGACGACGTCGTCGAGCAGCCGCTTCGCATCTATCTGGATGCGGTCACCCAGGTTCGAGACCAAGACCTGGAAACAGTCGAGGATGGGACCGTACGCATCCGGCAAGGCGTTGCGCCTGACCGCCGTGTCTCTATTGAAGACGCTGAAATGCGCCACGGCCGCAAGAGCCGCTCGAAGCGGTTCGACGGCTACAAGGAGCACATCGCACGCGACCTTGACCTTCCCATCATTGTCGCCTGCGCGGTCACGCTCGCGAATCGGCCCGAAGAAGAGGGAGCCTCGCCGATCGCCAAGGACATTCAGCGTCAGCGGCTGCGCATCGTCGAACTCCACATCGATCGCGCCTACGTGAACAGTCCCGTCGTTGATGACGTGCTCCGCGCGAAGGGCCGGGTGTTCTCGAAGCCTTGGGGGCAGCGGGCTCGCAGCCCCGACTTGTTCAGCAAGCGCGACTTCAAGATTGACCTGCGTACCAAGACGATTACGTGTCCGGCAGGGCAGGTCGAAGTGTTCGAACCGGGCGACACGGTCGAGTTCGATCCTGAGGAGTGCGGCGCGTGCCCTCTCCGAGCCAAATGCACTCAAGCCGCGTCGGGACGAGGCCGAACCGTGTCCATCGCCGAGGACGAGGCGCTGCAGCGCAAGTTCCGGAAGCTGCAGCAGACCGGGCCAGGACGCGCCGTGCTCCGGCAGCGCACGGCTGTGGAGCATGCGCTCGCCCATATCGCGGCGCGGAAAGGACACAGCGCGCGCTACATCGGCGCCAGGAGAAACCTATTCGACCTCCGGCGCGCAGCCGCCATCCAGAATCTCGAGGCCGCCCAGCGGCTCATCCAGGAGGCGGCATAACCTATCGAAACTAGACGATCTTCAACATGTTTGTCGTCCTAGGTTGCGACATCCTCGAAGAACAGGGCGCGCCAGACGCAGCCAGCCGGGCTCATGTCACGAGCCCGTCCTGAAACGTGATGCTGCCGAGCACGAAGGTCTGCTCGGTGTACCGCCTGTCACTCGTTCCAGTTCTTCCACTCGTTCCAATTCTTGGACTGAGTCTGCCACACGCCCTTGTTGTTGTAGTCGCCACCGTCTTTGAGGAACGCGTCCTTGCGGGAGTTCTCCCCGCCGAGGTGCCAACGCATCCAAGCAACGTTCGCTCCGGCGCCGTCCCAAGGCCCCGAGCCGTGACCACCGCCCTTCATCTTGCCGAGCCAGACTGGCCCCTTGTTGCCGGCGTTGTTGAAGTCACCCTCGGCGTTGGGCGCCTCTTGACCCGTTTCACCGTAGATGATGCCGACAGGGATCTTGAGATTGACGAGGGCGTTGTGCTCGAAGGAGCCGCTGTTGTTGAGCAACGCGGTGGAGACGCGCTTATCGGTTTGAGCAGCCGCTTCCGACGACAGCCCGCCCATCGAGTGCCCGAACACACCAACGCGGTCGAGGATCAAGCGGCCGTACATGGGGCTGTTCTGATCGGCGTCCTGAGCCTCCAGCCAATCGATCGCCGCCGACATGAGCACGGCGTTGCCCGTCGACTCTCGAATACCGACGACGACGAAGCCGTGCGAGGCCATGCGCGTCAGCAGCTGTAGGTAGTCGCGAGGAGGGGTACCTCCGCCCGGACCCCAAATGGCCACCGGGTGCTTCTTGTTGGGCTCGGTGGTGAGCGTCGTCGGCCTGACGAGAATGTGGCCACCGCCGCTGAACGAGAGGTCCTGAACCGTCGTCTCGAGCGGTCCGTTAGCGTTCACATTGTCACCCGCCAGCACCACTTCGGGCCGATTGACCTGGCCGCCGCCGCCGCCGTCGCCGCCCGAGCCTCCGTTCCCGCCAGACGTCTCCCCGCCGCCGCTGGCAGGCGCTCCTCCGCTCGTGGCCGAGCCGGAGGCGTCAGACCCTCCGGCCGTGCTCTGCGAGCTACTCGAGCCCGAAGGCAGAGGCCCTCCGGTGGTGCTCGCCTGCGCGCCGCCCGAGCCGCTCACGCTCCCTCCAGCGCCCGCAGGGGCTCCGCCGCTCCCCTCGAGGTCGCCGTCGTCGTTCAAGCCGCCGCAAGCGCCGACGATCATGCCCAGCGCAGCCAAGGTGAAAGCCAAAGTCGATTTGTTCTTCATAACAACACCGTATTCCCTCGAGCGATCGAAGAAATGGACTCCACTCGCGTCTCTCCGCGATTCGAATCGCTGGTAGCCTGGTGTGCCTCCGAGGCGTCGCCCTCGACTCGACCCACGCTATAAATCTTTATCGCAGCTCGGATGCGGCAGCGCCCGGCCCGGCGGTGCTGACGGGGCACGTGTACACGGGTCTTCAGGCGCCCACGGACCAAGGCGGCACGCCGTCGATCGTCGAAGCAGAAGGATGCCCCTCGAGGAGGGAAAGTGAACGTTCACATTCCCGATGTCAATTCCAATCGACCGGCCGCGGCTGTGCTCGATGCCGAGGGAGGACGAGGCGGGCGGGCCTCCCTCGAGGCGCCGCGCCGGGTCAGGGCTCGTTCGGAGCGCCGCGTTCGGAGGGCGTGCGGCGCAGCTGGCGCGCGGGGACATCTCGACGGTAGCTCACGGTGGTGATTTCGCTCACAGCAAGTCAGCTGACATGTTAATTTTATTGGATTATTACACGGGCGAGATTCACAGGGCAGATCATGTCCACTCGACCGACCCGGAGGCGGGAGAGGCTAAAATTTCTTGACATCCGCAAAGGCGCTTGGACTTCCTGCCCGCCGGAGGTCTCGAGGTCGACCGCGCCCGGCCAACGAGGCGACGCGACGACGCGACGAGGCGGAGGCTCTGCTGCCCGCTGCGCGCGGAGCCACGAAGGAGACGCACGCTGCTCGTGCGGGCCTCGATGATCAGCGAAGGGTCGAGGTGCGCTGCCCGCCGATGATCAACATCCCAGGTTCACCATGTGACGCGGTAGGTACACGAGTCGGCGCCGCGCTTCCGCGACGGGCGGGACTCGTCGAGCACGACGTCGACGCGCGGCCTGACCCCGCGCGACGCCGCTCGCCGCGCCGTGCCGAGCAGGATCCCACGATCGAGCTCCGAGGGATAAGGCGTATCGCAGACCATGATGATCTGGTGCTTCTCCGGATGACAGCGGTAGTGGCCGATCCCCTCCCGCATGACGCCGGTCGCCGGATCGAACATCACCTCTCCGTCGAGCCTGTGATTCATGTGGTATGCCACGTCGATGCTCTGGAGGGCATCCACCATGGTCGGCGGCATGGCCGGCCACACGGCGTGATCCACGGTCGCTTTCCCGATGGCGAGCAGCGTATGGTCCCCGGTCGCCCGGGCCACGCCCTTCAGCATGTCGAGGAGCATCTGGAGAGGGTACCACTCGCCCGCGACCAGGTCGGACGCGCCCATCGTCGAGAGCACCTTCTTCCCGATGTCTCCGTGCGCCCCGAGAGCCGTGGCGACCGACGCGAAGGTGGTCCCGGTGCCCTCGAGCCCGGGATGAGGAGAAACGTATTGAACCATATCCGATGGTGGTTGAGGCGCTCCTTCCGCCGATGACCGACGATATCGAACATCGCGCGACACCGCAAGACGCCCCGCTCCTCGCCGGCTTGCCCGCACGCGCGTTCGCGCTCCTGTCGTCGGCGTGGGCGTGGAGGTCGATGTAGGAGGACGACCCCGCCGACCCTCGCTGCCGGCGAGGACGATCTCCGGCGCGGGGTCTCATGCGACCAGGGGCCGGGAGATCTCGCCGGCCTGCTTCGCCTGGACGATGGCCCGAGCGAACCACAGGTACTCGTCGAGGAACCTGTCGGCCGCCTTCGCGACCTGCTCGCTCCTGAGCTGGAGCGACTCGTCAAAGACGTTCTGGACCTCCGGGACGAGCAGCTTGAGGGGCAGCGGGAATGCTCCCAGGCTCAGGATCACGTGCTGGAGCTGCGTCGAGGCGTTGATGCCCCCGAGCTTCCCCGCGGAGACCGCGACCACGCCGATCGGCTTCTTGTCGAACTCCTCCCAGAAATGGTCGAGGGCGTTCTTCAGCACGCCCGAGAAGCTCCCGTGGTATTCCGGCGTCACGAACACGAGCGCGTCCGCCCCGCGGAGGCGCGCGCTCAGCCCCTGAACCGTCGCCTGGAGCTGCGGGGGGCGACCCGACCGGTCCTCCAGGATCGGCAACGGCGTCTCCGCCAGATCGATGAGATCGGCCTCGGCGCCCCGCTCCCGGAGCTTCCGCTCCAGGTGATGGGCGATCTTGTGCGACTGTCTCCCGCTCCTCACGCTGCCGGTCAAGATGGCTACCTTCATGGTGGTGCTCCCCGGGAGGACGTTCTCCCGATGGGACGAGGGTAAGCCCGGGATGTCCGCCTGCTGGAGGCGGCGCCAATCCATTGGACAATGGTCAATCCGTCGTCAGGGGCGCGCCCCCGCGGGCGCTCGCGCCCCGGGCCGCGCCGGCTCGATGCAGCGTGTGCATGAGGTCCATGGCGCATATGAATTGGTGCGCGCCTCACGAGGAAGTAGATCCCCCTCGCTGAGAACAGGACGAGCGTGCCACTCGGAGGTCCTTGCTTGTCGGGCGTCAGAACCTTGCTCGACGCCGGCCAGGCATTGACACGTCGTCATCGGGCCCGCCCGGTGATCCTCGCTCTGCCTCGAACATTTGGGAGCTTGTCATGAGAGCGAACCACTTCATCATTGCTGCTGGCTTTTTGTCCGTGGGGGCCGCCGCGGGGTGCGCGGCGCCCGCGCCCGCCGGGGAGGAGGCCGCCGGCGAGGCCCGCTCCGAGGTCATCTATGGCCAGGACGACCGAGAGGAGCCCTTCACGTACGCGGATCCCGCCTGGGCCGCGCGGGCGCTCGACTTCACCGTGGCGCTCGTCCCCGCGTCGGCCGTCGACGACTCGGACCCGAACGACATCCAGATCGCCGGGCCCACGTGGGCGGGGCGCGACGGCGTGTGCCTCGACGAGCGCTTCGCGTCCCAGCCGGCGCTCGCCGACTGCAGCGGGACGCTGATCGACGACGACCTGGTGCTCACGGCCGCGCACTGCATCAACAACTGCAACAATAGCCGCTTCGTCTTCGATTATGCGATGACGCCGTCCGGCCAGCTCGGCCAGATCACCAGCGATGACGTCTACAGCTGCGTGGATTTCGTCAGCTATTACCAGGACCGGCGGGGAGCGGACTACACGGTCGTGCGGCTCGACCGGCCGGTCGTGGGGCGGACGCCCGCCGCGGTGCGTGTGTCGAGCGATCCCCTGGCCGTCGGCACGCCGCTCGTCGTGCACGGCTTCCCCCGCGGGTTGCCGCTCAAGCTGGCCGACGGGGCCGCGATCCGGAGCAACGCGCCGAGCCTCGACTTCTTCGTCGGCAACCTGGACACGTTCGTGGGCAACTCCGGGTCCGGGGTGTTCGACCTGAACACGAAGGAGCTCGTGGGCATCCTGGTGCGCGGCGAGCGCGACTTCGCGCAGGACGGCGACTGCGTGCGTCCGTTCACCTGCGCCGACGACGCGTGCCGCGGCGAGGACGTGACCTATGCCTTCCGGGCCATCCAGGCCATGTGCGAGCGCACGGCCTCGGACCTGTGCTCCTGCGGCGACAACGCCTGTGGCCCGCTCGAGAGCCCGGCCTCGTGCGCGAGCGACTGCTCCTGCGGCGACGGCGTCTGCAGCAGCGGCGAGAGCACCACGTCGTGCCCGGCGGACTGCCAGCTGGAGGTGCTGTACGACTCCCACGCGCCGCAGCCGAGCTGGGTGACGCCCGGGATCCAGGTGCGCAACACGGGAAGCGAGAGCGTGTACCTCGCGGGCTCGACCGTGCGGTACTACTTCAGCCAGGAGCCGCCCGGCCCGCTCGAGGCGACCTGCTGGGGTTGCTCGAGCGAGCTCGAGATGAGCTTCCACGAGGTGCCCGGCGGCGGCTGCGCGGGCGCGACGCATTACCTCGACGTGCGCTTGCCGTTCCTCTCGGTCGATCCCTCATCCTCCACCGACCGGTTCAACATCGCGTTCCACGCGTCGAGCTGGCAGGCGTTCAACCAGTCGAACGATTACTCCCACGCCGGGGGCAGCTGGAACTGGGCGCCGAACCCGAAGATCACGATGTACCGGCTCGGCTCCAGGGTCTTCGGCGACGAGCCCTGTCCGGGCCTCTTCATCCCGCCCGCCGACTGACCGCCTCGGCCGAGGTTCGCGGTGTTCGAGCTCCACGAGCGCGAGCTCCTGGCCGACGGACTCCGACGCCGACGGCGGACGCGCGGGTGACCGGGCGGGCGGGGATTGGCAGCCGACCGAGGTGCGGAGGAGGGAACAGGAACACGATCTCGCCGGCGGCCGCGACGCTTGACGACGGGGGGCCGGTCTCGATATTGCGCGCATGGGGCGACCATCCACCGGGCGACGTCCGCAGTTCCCTTCCACCGTGCCACGACCGGTCCGGGCGCGCGCCGGGCGCACGCCGACGGAGCGGACCCCGTTGGCGCTGCGGACCTTCGGCGTCGGCGTCGACGAGGCGACGAGGGCGCACGTGCGCCAGACCCTCGGGGCGAAGCTCGGGCGGTTCGCGACCGACATCGAGCGGCTCACGGTGCGCTTCACGGACGTGAACGGTCCGCGCGGCGGCGTCGACGTCGCGTGCGACGTGAAGGTCGTCCTGAGCGGGCACCCCAGCGTCGTCTACCAGATGCGAGGTCGAGAGCCGCGCGAGACGATCGACAGAGCCGTCCCGGGGATCGTACGGGCCGTGCAGAGCGCCCTCGCGCGCGCGCCGCGCGCCGCATCGCGCGCGCCGGCGCGCGGCCCGAAGCCCACGGCGCGAGCGGCGAAGCGCAGCGCGGCGGCCCCGGCGCGGCTCGGTCATCCATCGCCCGAGGGCAGCTTCGTCGGGCGGCGCGTGGGGCGCAGCAAGGAGAACCTCGAGCGCGCGCTGGAGCGGCCGGAGAAGTCGCGGCGCGACGTTCCCGTCGACACGGCCGCTCCGGGGCAGAGCGCGACCGACCGGAAGGCGGGCGGCGGCTCGACGGCGCGGCGCAACACGATGCGGAGGACACGAAAGGCCACCGCGACGCTCGAAGACTCGGCGCAGGACCGCCCGTCGCGCAAGTCGACGCGCAAGAGCGCCAATCGCGCGAAGCAGGGCTCGAAGCTCCAGCGGCGCGCGGTCCGGCAGGCGACCAGCCCGAGCACCCGGGCCGCGAAGGCCGCCGCCCGCTGATCGGGCGGTGCGCTGCTGGCCGCCCTCGGCCGTGAAGCCTCCCGCGAGCGCCAGGCACAATGTTCTCGCCGGCGCGCTGGCACGGGCGATGCTCGAGGCGGACGCGGTCCCGGCCACCTGGTCCTCGCGCGGCGGGTGACCGACGGGACACGCGTGCTCCACGAACCAGAGAGGTCGCCCATGGTTGCTCCGCTCGGAGAGTCCCCGAGGTCGCTTCGCTTTGCGCAGGTCGACTTTCACACCGTGCGGGAGAACCGGGGTTGGTTCCTCGCGATCGGCGTGGCCTCGATGGTGCTCGGGGTGCTCGCGTTCGTCATGCCCTTCGTCGCCTCCCGGGTCACCGCCATCGCCCTCGGCTGGTTGATCGTGCTCGCCGGCGTGGCCGAGGGCTGCCACGCCATCCAGAGCCGCGGCTGGGCCGGCGCCAGCTGGGAGTTCGTGAGCGCCCTGGTGCAGGTGGCGTTCGGGCTTCTCCTTGTGCTCGCCCCGATGACCGGCAAGCTCGCGCTGATGGTGATCGCCGCGGCGTACTTCGTCTCCGAGGGCGCGCTCAAGCTCATCCGCGCCTATCAGCACCGCGGGCTGCGGGGCTCGGGATGGCTCGTGTTCGACGGCCTCCTGGCGCTGGGGCTCGGGATGCTGATCCTCACGGGTGGCGCCACCACGGCCGTGAGGGTGCTCGGCTTGCTCGTCGGAATCAGCCTCCTGACCGGCGGTATGTCGATGATCCTGATCGCGCTGGGCGGCGATCGCGTGCTCCACACGCGACCGTGAAGAGGCGACCTCCGCGCCGTGCAGAAGGGCACACCCCTTGCTCGGGGTGGGGTGCGCGGCGAGCGCGAAGGCCAGGTTGGCAAACCGGACACACTCTTTGATCATGTCGCAAGCAAGGAAGCTCATCAAGGATCTCGCGGCAGGACGCTACGACGCCCGCCTGCGAGGAACACGGAAGGTGTGCGCCGTGCAGCTCAGCGACGACGAGCGCGTCGTCGTGGAGATCGCCGACGGGTCCTTCGGAATCGCGCCCGAAGGCGCGATCGAGGACTGCCAGCTCTCCTGCTCGCTCGACGATTTCCTGCGGATCTTTCGCGGTGAACAGAACCTGATCACGGCGATCATGCAGGGCCGCGTCGGCGTGCGAGGAGACCTGGGCGTCGCCCAGATGTTTCAGAGCGTCTTCTCCCCGGGAGATCAACAGGCTCCGGAAGCGACGCGCTGAGCCACCGTCATCGGAGGGCCCATGGAACGGCAAGTGAGCATTCTGGACGGCGGCACGTTCGTCGTCAGCGATCTGCGCGGCAACATCGAGCACTCCGTCAGCCGGCCGCTCGGCCTCTTTCACCTCGATACGCGCTTTCTCTCCGAATGGATCCTGACGATCGACGGCGTCGTCCCGGCCGCGCTGTCCACCGACGACGTGCAGTACTTCCAGGCCCAGTTCTTCCTCGTCCCGAGGCCCGCCGCGATGTACGTCGAATCGACCCTCTCGATCGTCCGGAGCCGGTTCGCGGGCGACGGCTTCCACGAGGACCTCCTGCTCATGAACCACGGGAAGGTTCCCGTCGAGCTCGAGGTCCGCATCCAGGCCGGCGCCGATTTCGCCGACCTGTTCGAGGTCAAGGACATGCTCCCGAAGAAAGGGGAGCGCTATCAGCGCATCGAGGACAATCGGCTCGTCCTCGGCTATCGACGCGAGCGCTTCGTGCGCGAGACGTGGATCTCCGCCTCGCAGCCCGCGCAGATCGATCCGAGCGGCTTGACGTTTCGGGTGAGCATCGCGCCGCACGGCCGCTGGAGCACGTGCCTCGACGTCGTGGCGGCGATCGACGGCCTCGAGGAGCGGCACACCCGGGTGAAGTACGCCCACGGCGAGAGCCACGCGCGCCCGAACATCGGCATCAGCCTCGAGAGCTGGATCGACCACGCGCCGCGGCTCCTCACCGCGAACGAGACGCTCGCCCGGACGTACGAGCGGAGCCTCATCGACCTGGCCGCGCTGCGCTTCTTCTCCAAGCTGATGCCGGACGCCGCCATTCCGGCCGCCGGTCTACCGTGGTTCATGGCGGCCTTCGGCCGCGACAGCATCATCACGAGCCTGCAAGCGCTGCCGTTCGTCCCCGAGCTCTCGCGCTCCACGCTCCGCTATCTCGCGCGCCGCCAGGGCAGCCGCCGGGACGACTTCCGCGACGAGGAGCCGGGAAAGATCCTCCACGAGGTTCGCTGGGGCGAGCTGACCGCCTTCGAGGAGCGGCCGCACTCCCCCTACTTCGGCTCTGCCGACGCGACGCCGCTCTTCCTGATCCTGCTCGACGAGTACGAGCGCTGGACCGGCGACGCGGAGCTCGTCCTGTCGATGGAGCACACCGCGCGCGCCGCGCTTCGATGGATCGACGAGTGGGGCGACCGCGACGGGGACGGGTATGTCGAGTACGACACGCGCAACCCCGAGACCGGCCTGGAGAACCAGTGCTGGAAAGACTCGTGGGACTCCATCGTCTTTCATGACGGATCGCTCGCGCGGCGGCCTCTCGCGTGCTGCGAGATCCAGGGCTACGTCTACGACGCGAAGGTGCGCGGCGCCCGGCTCGCGCGCGAGTTCTGGCGGGACCCCGAGCTTTCGGCGCGCCTGGAGCGAGACGCGGCCGAGCTGAAGCGTCGATTCAATCAGGACTTCTGGCTCGACGATCGCGGGTTCTTCGCGCTCGCGCTGGACGGCCAGAAGCGCCGGGTCGACTCCTTGACCTCGAACATCGGCCACTTGCTCTGGAGCGGTATCGTCGAGACATCCAAGGCCGAACGCGTGGTGGAGCACCTCCTCGGACCGCATCTGTTCAGCGGCTGGGGGGTGCGCACCATGGCCGACGACGAGGGCGGGTACAACCCCATCGGATATCACGTGGGCACGGTCTGGCCGCACGAGAACTCGCTGATCGCGCTCGGGCTCCGGCGTTACGGCTTCAGCGTGGAGGCCGGGCGCGTCGCGACGGGCAACCTGGCCGCGGCGCCCTTCTTCCACTACCGCTTGCCGGAGGCGTTCGCCGGGTACCCGCGAGAGCTCACCAGCTTCCCTGTCGAGTATCCGACCGCGTGCAGCCCCCAGGCCTGGGCCACCGCGGCTCCCTTGCTCTTTCTGCGCGTCGTGCTCGGGCTGGAGCCGATGGGCAATCGCCTGTTCGTCGATCCGGCGGTCCCCGCCGAGCTCGGAGAGATCCGGCTGCTCGACATCCCCGGGCGCTGGGGCAGGTGCGACGCCTTCGGTCGAGCGCGCCCGGAGTCGGGGCTCAGGGCGGCGTGAGTCGCCATGGCGACGGCCAGCTCGTGGCCGGCACGCTCACGTCGACCCACGGCTCCCCGGCCTGGTTCGGGGCTGATTGTCGCACGGACGCGTCCCACCACTCCATTCCAAGGCATCCGCTCCAAGGCATCCGCTCCAAGGCATCCGCCGTACCCGCCGACGCCGGCGAGGCGGCGGCCTCAAGCGGCCATGAGGTTCACGGGCGACATCGGCTCCTGTCCGGACAGGACGCGAACGACCTCGCTCGCCGCGAATCGTCGGACGAACTCGATCGACTCTTCCGAGTAATAGGCAGCGTGGGGAGAGATGACGACGTTCTCGAGCGAGAAGAGCGGGCTCGTCGGCCTCCAGTCCCGGCGCTTCGCCGGCTCCTCGGCGAGGTCGTCGAGCCCGGCCCCCGCGATCCATCCCTCCTCGAGCGCCCGGTACAGAGCGCCGTCGTCGATGATCGGACCACGGGCGGTGTTGACGAGGATCGCTGTCGGCTTCATGCGCCGGAGCTCGCGTTCCCCGAAGAGACCACGGGTCCCCTGGGTCAGCGGCGCCTGGATGACGAGGTAGTCGGAGCGCTCCAGGAGCTCGTCGAAGGACACGGGGTCAGCGCCGGCGGCGCGGATCTCGTCCGTGTCGAGAAAGGGGTCGTGCGCCGTGACGCGCACACCGAAGCCCGCCATCCTCGCGGCGACGTTTCGGGCGATCGCGCCGAACGACAGGAGCCCCAGGGTCGCGCCCCGCATCCGGTGGATCGGCCGGCCATCCTGCCAGGACCAGGATCCGCCGCGCGTGGCACGATCGTACGCGGGCAGCTTGCGGGCGAGCGTGAGCAAGAGCGCCACGGCATGGTCGGCGACCTCGTCGGCGCACCAGTCGTTCGGCGCGTTGGTGACGCGGATCCCACGGCGGGTCGCCGCCGCGACGTCGACGGTGTCGACCCCGGTGCCGTACCGAGCGATGACCTGGCAGCGCCGGAGCCCCGAGATGGCTCGCCCCTTGACCTCGGCGTACTGCGTGAGCACGCCGACGGCGTCGCGCGCGACGGCCACGACGTCTTCTTCGGTCTTGCACTGCGCGGCGACCAGCTCGAAGCCGGCCGGCTCCACGAGAGAGCGCTCGATGTCGACGTCGCCGAAATCGTAGTCCAGCACGACGACCTGGCCCGTTCGTTCCATGCTCATGGTGTTTACCTCCGTTCCCGTGCCGTTCAGTGTGAATGACGAGGCAGCCCGCGAAGCTGAACGAGGTGCTGGTACCGGACGGCCGGCTCGAAGCACGCGCCGGTGGACAGGGGACCGACCGTGTTCCGGTAGATCTCCTGCCATGGCGTCTGGCTCTCGAGCTCCGGCAGCTTCAGGGACCTGCGGCGCTGCTCGATCTCGTCGTCGGAGAGCAACACGTCCACGCGACGTCGGCGCAGATCGACCTGGATGCGATCCCCCGTCCGGATCAGCGCGAGGCCGCCGCCCACCGCGGACTCGGGCGACGCGTTCAGGATCGAGGGGCTGTCCGAGGTGCCGCTCTGGCGGCCATCGCCGAGCGTCGGCAGGGATATTCCCTCTCGGACCAGCGCGTCGGGCGGATCCATGTTCACGACCTCCGCGGAGCCCGGATAGGCGATGGGCCCCGTGTTGCGCATGACGAGGATGCAGCGCTCGTCGATCCCGAGCGACGGATCGTTGATGCGAGCGTGGTAATCCTCCGGCCCCTCGAAGACGATGGCCCGCGCCACGAAGACACCGGGATTCGCGGGGTCCGACAGGTAGCGGTCGCGGAAGATCTCTCCGATGACGCTGCTCTTCATGACGGCCGAGTCGAAGAGGTTCCCGCTCATGACGAGCAGGCCGGCGGCGCGGAGCAGAGGATCTTCGTACGGTCGGATCACGTCGCGGTTGGCGACGGCGGCGCTCGCCACGTTCTCACCCACGGTTCGTCCGGACACGGTGAGCGCATCCCCGTGGAGACGGCCTGCGCGGAGCAGCTCGTTCATGACGGCGGGCGCCCCCCCCGCGCGATAGAAGTCCTCTCCCAGGAAGCGCCCGGCGGGCTGGCAGTCGACGAGCAAGTGGACGTCTTGCCCGACCCTCTGCCAGTCGTCGTTCGTCAAGTCGACCCCGACGTGGCGCGCGATGGCGTTCATGTGGATGGGGCAGTTGGTCGACGCGCCGATCGCCGAGGCGACGGCGATCGCGTTCTCGAACGCCACCTTGGTCATGATCGCGCTCGGCGTCAGGTCCTCGTGCACCATCTCCACGATCCGGCGCCCGGTCGCGTAGGCCATCTGCGCCCGCTCCCGGTAGGGCGCCGGGATCGCCGCGCATCCGGGCAGCGACATCCCGACGGCCTCGGCGAGGACGTTCATCGACAGGGCCGTTCCCATCGTGTTGCAGTGTCCCACGCTGGGCGCCGCCGCGGCGACCATGTCCATGAACTCCGTGTAGTCGATGCTGCCGGCCGCCAGGAGCCGGCGAGCCTCCCAGATCACGAGCCCCGAGCCGGCGAGCCTCCCGCGGTAATATCCGTTCAACATCGGCCCGCCCGAGAGCACGATCGCGGGCAGGTCGACGGTCGCCGCCGCCATCAGGCAGGACGGCGTGGTCTTGTCGCAGCCCGTCGTGAGGACGACGCCGTCGAGCGGGTATCCGTGGAGCACCTCCACCAACCCGAGGTACGCGAGGTTCCGGTCGAGGGCTGCGGTGGGCCTCTTGCCTGTCTCCTGGAGGGGGTGCGCCGGGAATTCCAGCGGGATCCCGCCGGCATCACGCACGCCCTCCTTGACCCGGACGGCGAGGCTCAGATGATGGCGATTGCATGGCACGAGGTCGCTCCCCGTCTGGGCGATCCCGATGACGGGGCGGCCGGACTGGAGCTCTTCACGGGTCAGCCCGAAGTTCAGGTAGCGCTCGAGGTACAGCGCCGTCATCTCCGGATTGGTCGCGTCGTCCCACCACGCCTGGCTCCTCAGCTTTCGCTTCTGGTTCATCGCTGTCCTTCCCGGTTCCCGGTTCCTGGGCGAGGGGGCGCCACGGCCTACCCGGCAGCCCGAAGCCCTTCATCGCGCGCCGCCGTTCCGGCCTCCGCGATGTGGATCACCGTCTTCGCTCCACCCCCCCCTGCGCGCAGCCAGGCCGGCGCCTCGTCGAGCGAGATCCGCCGCGCGATCACCCGGCGCACGGCGTCGGGAAACAGGATCAGGAACTGCTCGAGCATCCGGACGGCTGCCTCGTAGGACTTGCGGCCGGCGTTCACGGTCCCGAACATCAGCTGGTTCTGGAGGACGAAATCGCGCATCAGACCGGATGTGTCGAAGTCCATCGCGGGCCCCGGCGCAGGGATGCCGGTGAGGATGAACGCGCCGTTCGCCGCCAGCGCGGGGAGGGTCTTGAAGGCGAACGCCGGCACGCCGACCGCTTCGATGATCACGTCGAACCGCCCGTGGCGCCTCACCAGCCCCGCGACGTCGGTGGACTCGCTCGATACGTAGTCGGCGCCGATGCTGCGCACGAAGAGCGCCCGATCGCCGTCCGTCGGCTCCCTCGAATACACGACCGCTCGATAACCGTTCGCGACCAGCCCCATCGCCGTGAGCACGCCGATCGGTCCGGCGCCGAGGACCAGGCCCCGCGGTGCGTCGTCCTCCCAGGGCAGGCGTGTCAGGGCGGCGTCCAGCTGGGCGAACGCTTTGGCCACGACGCTCAGCGGCTCGACGAGGACGCCGAGCTCGCCGACCCCCGGAGGGACGGGGACGAGGTAGCGCTCCTCCTCGACGAAGAGCTCGGTCATGAAGCCGCCCGCCCCGGAAATACCGCGCTCGATGAACTCGCCCGTCGCGCAGAAGTCCTGGTGCCCGACGCGGCAGGCCGGGCACTCGATTCTCGTGCAGGGCCGACGCACGGTCGGGACCACGAGATCTCCGGGACGAAGGCGAATCATGCCCTCACCCGTCTGCACGACCTCGGCGAGCGCCTCGTGTCCCAGCACGAGCCGGTCGGTCCCTGCCGGGGCGGACCCGTACGTGAACGCGGCGATCTCGCGGTCGGTCCCGCACAGTCCGACCGCGAGGGTGCGGAGCAGCGCGTGCCCGTTCGCCGGCCGCCGAGCCTCCGGTCGGTCTTCCTCCTCGACGAGACACACCACCCTCTCGGCCATCAAGGCAGCGACCGACTTCACGCGTCCCCTCTTCCTGCGAGCACCTGCTCGCTCGTCGTCGTGCGTGCCAGGCAGGGCACGCCGGCGCCGGGTCCCATGGGTCGTTCGTCCGGATGCGGCAAGCCCGTGGCGAGCACTCGCCGCTGACCTCCCGCGTTGGAGAAGGCGGTCGCTTCGCGGCGGGCGCGGGGGCGGTGAGCTCTCCCGTGTGATCGCGTTTGACCGGATCCGACGGGACTCGACCGGCCGCTTGCTGCCGGCGCTCCACGAGATGCATCACGGGATGGGCAGCAACGGGGCCACGCCCCGGTCCTTCACGAGCACGACCAGGAACTTCGCGGGCTTCTTGGTGCTCGCGTTCCGGCCGACGGTGTGGATATCGTTGGGCCCCTCGTAGAAGGTCTGGCCCGGGGTGAGCGTCATCTCCTTGCCGCCTTTCACGCCCATCACGATCGAGCCCTCGAGGACATCGATGAAGCCGTGGGCGTCGTGACGGTGCACCGGAGCCGTTGTCTCCTTGGGTGCTGTCGCCGCGCCCGCCACCGCCGGGACGACGACGGCCAGCGCCGGCGACGCCGCCGAGGCGCTCAGGGGCTCATCGTGGCGACGAAGACATCGGCGCCGGCCGCGTGGGGGATCGGCCCGGTCCCGAAGTCCGTCGGTCCCTCGGCAGCGCCGGTGATGGCGATCGTGCCGTTCGGGGAGACGGCGACGTCGTTCGCGCTCGCGTCGAAGCTGCTCGTCCAGAGCGCCGTCCCGCCCGCGTCGAGCCTGGAGAGCCCGTCGCCGGCGATGACGATGCCGCCGGAGCCATCCAGGGCGATCGCGTCGCCGAACGGGATCGAGCGGCTGAAGACATGCTCGCCCGCGGCGTCCAGCTTGATGAGCACCGGGCCCTCGGGGAGCACGCCGCCGCCGACGTCGACGGTCCCGTCGGTGTAGGCCGTCAGGAGGATCTCGCCTTCGGCGGTGACCGCCAGCGCGAGGGCCGACGCTCCGAGTTCCGCCTCGGAGGGATCCGAGGGGCCGAACTGGCGGCTCCAGACCTCGCCGCCGGCCGGGGTGCGCTTCTGGACGGTGAACCCGTGAGGGCAGGGGCAGGACGGCTGCCCGGAGATGAACGCGCTCGTCGTGATCACATTGCCGGCGCTGTCGACCGCGACAAGAACGTTGTCGCTTTGGTGCTGGTAGTCGTTGTGGGACGGGATCGCCGTCGCGAGCGGTTGACTCCAGAGGATATTTCCTGCGGGATCCAGCTTCGCCAGGGAGGGAGTCGACGGGGGCAAGAGCGGGGCAAACGCCACATAGGCACTCCCGAGGGCGTCGACGGCGAGCCGCCCGAAGAGCTTGTAACCGAACCAGTCCGACGCGACGGATCTCTGGCTCCAGATGTGATTCCCCTCGGGGTCGAGCTTGGCGACGAAGATCGCTTCTTCCCAGCCCGACGCCTGGAGCGCGCAGCCGCCGAAGCTCACGGCCGACATCCCTTGCCAGTAGTTGCCGGCTAGCAACACATTGCCACTTCCATCGACGGCGAGGGTGCGGCCGGTCTCCGGCAAGTCGCTGCCGAAGCGCTTGCTCCAGAGCAACGCGCCGGCGGGATCGAGCTTGAGGAGGAACACGTCCGTCTCGCCTGCGCTGGTCAGCGGGCCGGCGCCGAAGTCGACGGTACCTTCGAAGGTGCCGATGACGTAGTAGTTGCCTGCGGCGTCGCTCGCGATGGACCAGCCGACGTCGGCGCCGGCGCCGCCGTATCCCCGCGGCCATGGCGGCTGCGGAGGGCAATGGGGCTCGCCGTCGCAGCTCTCGTCCTCCGGTGTCACGCAGACCTCTGCGGCGGGCGTCACCTCGCCGATGCAGGGCCCATACCCAGCACCCTCGGGGAGGCATGTCTGCGTGCCAGGAGCGCAGCGCCCGACGCCCCGGGTCCCGGCGGAGCCGGTGTAACATGCGACGACCGAGCCTGGCACGCACGTCGCTGGCGGGTCGCCGCCGGCGGAGCCGCCGCCGTCACCGCTCGATCCTGCTCCGCCGCTGCTGTCGTCATCGCCGCCGCTTGCCGGCGGATTGAAGACGGCGACGTAGGCGTCGTTGGAACCTTCAGAGGGAATCGGGCCGGTCCCGAAGTCCACGGGGCCACGCGCGAGACCGGTGACGGCGATCGCGCCGTTCGGGGACAGGGAGATATCCTTCGCATCTGCATCGAAGTCGATCGACCAGAGCTCCGCCCCGCTCGCGTCGAGCTTCGCAAGGCCGCGTCCGGCGACGACGATGTCGCCGGCGCGATCCAGCGCGATCCTGTCGCCGAAGTGGACCGAGCGGCTGAAGATGGGCTCGCCCGCGGCACCCAGCTTGAGGAGGACGGAGCCGGCGGGGAGGGTCCCGCTGCCGAAGTCGATGGATCCATCCGTCGTGCCCGTCACGAGGATCTCGTCCGCCGCGTCAATCGCCACGGCGTGCGCCGTCACGCCGCCGCCGAACACAGGGTCCGCGCTGGATTCGAACTGTTGCACCCAGAGCGGCTCGCCGGTCGGCGTGTACTTGGAGACCACGAACCTGGTTGCAATGCCCTCGAAGCTCACGCCGTGGGTCACCACCGCCACGGGGTTGCCGGCGCTGTCGAGCGCGAGCCGCGCGTCGCGAACATATTCTCCTGGCAACCTCTCCCTCCAGAGGGTGGCCTTGCTCGCGGCGTCGATCTTGATGAGCTGGGCGTGCTCCCACTGGAGGTACAAGACGTACATGTCGCCGCGAGCATCGACGGCGATCTGCTCGACGGAGTGCACCGCCGGAAAATCGTAGGGACCATTGCTCCAGATGTGATTGCCGTCGGGATCGAATTGGGCCACGAAGAAGGATATCAACGGGGCGATGTCTGAGATGGGGAGGGCACACCCGCCCAGATCGATGCTCGAGTGCCCGTACGCGTCCATGTACACGCCGGTGAGGAAGACGTTGCCGTTCTCGTCGACGGTCACGGCGCCCCCCCGCTCGTTGCGCTCGGTCCCGATGTGCTTGCTCCAGAGCACCGCGCCCGAGGGATCGAACTTGATAAAGATGATGTCCGCCTCTCCGGCGCTGGTCACGGGGCCGGTGCCGAAGTCGACGGTTCCACTGAAGGTGCCCGAGACGTAGTAGTTGCCCGAGGCGTCGCTCGCGACGGAGAAGCCCTCGTCGACGCCAGGGCCGCCGAAGCCCCGCGCCCATGCCGGCGGCTGAGCGCAGTGGGGCTCGCCGTCGCAGCTCTCGTCCGCCGGCGTGGCGCAGCGCTCTCGAGCGGGTGTCACCTCGCCTGCGCACGCGCCGTAGCCGAAGCCGTCGGGGCGGCAGGTCTGCGTCCCGGAAGCGCAGCGCCCGACGCCCTTCGTCCCAGCAGGACCGGTGTAGCAGGCGACGACCGAGCCCGGCACACAGGTGCCCGGCGAGCCGCCGCCACCGGTCGAGCCGCCGTCGCCGCCGGTGCCAGGCGCGCCGCCGTCGCCGCCGGTGCCGGGTGTGTCGTCGTCGCCGCCGGTGCCGGGCGCGCCGCCGGTGCCAGGCGCGCCGCCTGTGCCGGGTGCGCCGCCGGTGCCGGGTGCGCCGCCGTCGCCGCCGGTGCCGGGTGTGTCGTCGTCGCCGCCGGTGCCAGGCGCGCCGCCGTCGTTTGATCCGCCCGCACCCTCTGTGACGCTGCTGCTGCTCGCCTCCGGAGAGCCGCCGCTGCCGCCTGTGCCTCCTGCACCGCCGCTACCCCCGCCGCGTCCGATGGGCTTGCACGCGGCGAGGCCAACCAGGGCCGTGATGGTCAGTGCGGATGCTGCTCGGGTGCGACCCGTGAGGCGCCAACGACGCGCAATGTGTTCGGCCATGGCCGCTTCGTTGCTCGACATGAGCCACGTATTCATCCGGCCTCCACGAATCGGTGCTGGGGCAGGTGTTTGACCCCTCGTTCTTCAAGCCATGAGCGCCGCGCTGCCATGCTCGCTCCGGCGAGGTGGCAGCCTCGTCCTCGCTGCCGCTCTCAAAGAAGATCCATCACGCCGTCAGGGCCGCCGAAATCCCTCTCCAGCTCGTCCAGAGGGGGCGGCCCATCCTGGGGCTCTCGCCTCCAACGTCGGGGCGGTCGGTCCTCCTGAAGCGAGGTGCCTCGGGAGGATTTTTCTTTTGAATGATCCTGTGTACTCTCTCACCTCAAAACCTGCCTTCGCACCTCGAAAACGATGACCTGATCCCCTGCAAGCGGATCAGAACGGGCGATAACGTCTCTGATACGGGGATGTGTAATGAAATTCACAAAATTCCCGTTTCGGGGGCACACTGGTGGCGAGGGATGTTCCAGTGCAATGAGAGTTTTCTCGTGGAGAGGTACAGTGCATGAACCAACAAGCTCGAACCGTTTTCTCGGTAGTGTTCGTGGCAGCTTCGATGGGCGCGGCCGGGCCGGCCTATGCCGGCGTGTCCGTCTCGGGGAGTGTGACGCCCGCTGTCGCTGACCCGGGCGACCCGTGGGATCTCGGGGCGAATGCGCTGCTGGTCGGCAGCGCGCTCAACGCTGAGGAGCCCATGGGAGAGGTGATCGTCAGCCACCAGGGGACGTTGATCAGCGCCGGCGCATCGGTGGCGGCGGTCCCCTACTCGAGCGGCAGGGTCCAGGTCATCGGATACGGTTCGCGGTGGATCAACCATGGGCAGCTCGCGCTCGG
This sequence comes from Sorangium sp. KYC3313, assembly GCF_052075895.1. NCBI lineage: Bacteria > Pseudomonadati > Myxococcota > Polyangiales > Polyangiaceae > Sorangium > Sorangium sp. KYC3313. The sequence continues at coordinate 10,723,665 of NZ_CP197255.1, read as the reverse complement.
GCTTCGCACCGGGGCGTCCGGCTCGCTCCTCGTGAAACGGGGCGCCCAGGTGACCACCGACGACCTCGTGCTCGGCGTGCGCGGCTATTCGGCCTTCGGATACGTGCTCGTCGAGGGGTACGACGCCTCCCTGACGAGCCGGACGAACGCGTACATCGGCCGCTCGGAGGAGCTCAGCGTCCTCGAGATCAAGCAGGGAGGGAGCTTCTTCTCGAACAACGTATTCATCGCGACGTGCCAGATCTGCCAGGGCGACGTGAACGTCACGGGCTCCGCGACGAGGTGGGTCAACACGGGCGAGTTCGTCGTGGGCGCGAACGGCGGCGCGAGGCTGCGCATCGAGCAGGGGGCCCAGCTCTTCACCGCGAACGCGCAGATCGAGACCCGTCCCGGCGGGCCCTACAACTTCGCGAGCTCGGCGATCGTGAGGGGCTGGGACGCCACCTGGACCAACGAGGGGTTGCTGCGCGTCGGGGCCGCCGGCCATGGCGAGCTCACGGTCGGCGCTTATGGAACCCTCGTGACGGAAGACACGGAGATCCGCTCCACGTACGGCTACGGGTTCGTCCGGGTGAACGAGCCCTACGCGTCATGGCGCAACAGCGGTGATGTGACGATCTACGCGACCTTCTCGATTTCCCCGTCGCTCCTCGTCGACGGGCGAGGCGAGGTCAGCATTGGCGGCCTCCTCCGGATCACGCCCTTGTTCGAAGGCGGAACGCCTGGCCCGGAGCCCATCGTGCGCCTCACGCGCGGGGCGCTCGCCGCGGGTGCGATCGAGATCCAGGCACGTGACTTCGACTTCGCCGGCGGCCGCCTGAGCACTGGCAGCTTCGTCGGCGATCTCGCCAATACGCAGGCCGGCGCGCTCTCCGTGGGAGAGGTCTATGCCTCGACGGACGTGGCCGGCGATTACAGCCAGGGCCCGAGCGCCACGCTGAGCGCCACCGTCGCGGGCCCGGGCGCCGCGCCGCTCCTGGTCGTGGACGGGGACGTGAGCCTCGATGGTGTGCTGGAGGTGGTCCCGGCGGACGACACGGCGCCGTTCCAGGCCGGGGACACCGTCGCCCTGCTCGGCTGGAGCGGAGAGCTCACAGGGACCTTCGCTGACGTGCACATCGCCCTGCCGCTCGCCCCCGGGCTCGCCTGGGATACCTCCGCGCTGTACACGACCGGAGAGATCACCGTCGTGCCTTCCGCCTGAGCGGAGGCGCGGTACGACGGGAGCTCCACGTCGGGCCGGGCGGGTCGGCGCTTCGCGCTCGTGGCACATTTACATCAATGGTGGCGCAAACCTCTGTGCGCGTGACGGTGTGGACTCGAGCGGCGCGGCTTCGCCGGGCGCCAACCCTCGCCGCAGGGCGTCACCTGGGCATATACTGGGTGGCGGAGGTTCGGTCATGCCGGTGCGTGGCACGCGGGTTTGGTACTTGGCGCCGATAACGGCGGCAGCGCTCGTCGCGGCAGGCGGTCCATTGGCTTGCGGTAGGGTGCTTCTGGACGATCCAGGCGCCGCGGGCGGCAGGGAAGGGGGAAGCTCCTCCGAGGTCGGCGGTTCCGGGGAGGCCGGGAACACGGCGTCAGGAGGAGGTGTTGGAGCGAGTGGCGCGGGCGGGACCACGGGCAACGGCTCCGGCACGGGTGGCCCGTTCGGCTCGACCGGGTCGAGCGACAGCGGCGCGGCAGCGAGCTCGGGCGGCATGGGCGGCATGGGCGGCGGGGCTCCGGAGGGAACCGGCGGGAGCGCGGGGGCGCCCGCGGAGCTGGACTGCGCCACGGCGCGGCCCATCACGAGCTCGCTCGATCTGAAGTACCAGGTCGACGTCGACGAATTGCCGCTCATCTCGGAGGTCCAGGGGGACCTGACGCTCAGCGAAGGGGTGAACCGGCTGCACCGCCTTGGCTGTCTACGGCACGTCACGGGCACGCTCACCATCCGGTACACGCGTAACCTGCCCACGCTCGAGGGGCTCGAGCGGCTCGAGTCCATCGCGGCGGGGTTGACGATCGTGAACAACGATACGCTCGCGAGCATGGCGGGGCTTGAAGGCCTGAAGGTGGTGGATGGCTCATTGAACATCCATTCGAACCTCCGCCTCGCTGACCTGGGCGGACTCGAGAGTCTGACGACGGTGCGCCATGGCATCCAGATCGAGAACAACCCCGTCCTGGCGAGCCTCGCCGGGCTGCGCAACCTGACCGGCACGGGCGCGGTGGCGCTCAAATCCAACCCGGCTCTCAGGAACTTGCAGGGCCTCGACGGCGTGAGTGAGCTCGCCAACCTGCTCGTCATCGGCAACGCGAAGCTCGAGAGCCTCGAGGGGCTCTCGGCGCTCGAGACGATCTACCAAGATCTCACCATCGGGAGCAACGACGTCCTCACGTCCATCGATGGACTCTCTGCGCTCCGGGCGATCGAGCAGAATCTCACCATCTCGAACAACCGGGAGCTCACGAGCCTCGATGGACTTTCTTCGCTCGAGCGGATCCACTACGGTCTCGAGATCACGACGAACCCGAGGCTCCCCACCTGTGAAGCGGAAGAGCTTTGTGAGCGGACCGGCGTTCCACGAGCGTCCGTGATCAACAACGACGACTCGGCGACGTGCCCCTGACCCGGGGCGTGGCGCGCAGTTGCGCGCGGGGCTGCGCAACTGCGCGGACGTTCGCTCGACGCGCCTGGTGAGCGAAGGGCACCGCCGCGCCGTTTACCTGCGCAGGATGCGTCCCTGCCGGGTCTTGCTCGTCAGCGCGCCGTCCTGCGCCACCACCGCGTCGCCCAAGCTGGCTGACCGGCATCGCTTTGAGATCTGTTTAAGGAGCGCCCCCGCACGCCGCTCCCATAGTTCCTCCGTACGGCGAAAGCGCCCGCCGAACGGAGGACCTCATGCCCCGCTCCATTGTCGCTCCTTTCCTCTATGTCGTCGCTCTCCCCGCCGCCCTTGCCGCCTGCGGCTACGTCGAGATCGCCCCGTACGGCACCTCGGGTGGCAGCTCAACGACTGCGCCCGCCTCGCGACGGGCAAGGTCGTCTGCTGGGGCAGCGATGGCTCCTCCTCGCACGCCGAGCCGGTCGAGGTGCCCGGGCTCGACGATGCGATCCTCGAGCCCAGGCGAGGTCTGAGGTAGGCTTCCCCGCTCATGAGCCTGCTGCTCTCGATGACCTCTTGCCCCAACTGCGGCGCGCCGCTCTCCGTCGAGCCGGGGCTGCGCAACGTCATCTGCATCTTCTGCAACACGAGTCTCTTCGTCGAGCGGCCCGCCACCGACGCCGCCGTCGCGCAAATCAGGGCGCAGAGCGTCTCGAAGGACGACATCGAGCGCGTCAAGCAGCTGCTCGTCGACGGCAAGCGCGACGAGGCCATTGCCCACTATGCGCGGGCAGCGTCCGTGTCCAGAGACGAAGCCGAGCGGGCCGTGGAGAGCGTGTTCCTCTCGGCCTACTGGACGCTCGTCCGTCACATGCCGATCAACGGCTTCGGCTTCTTCCTCCACGCGGTCTTCGTCTTCGGGGGCGCCGGGATCGCCGCCTGGGCCGCAACACAGGCAGTCGAGTCGCCGGCGTACCTGGCGCTCGTCGCGGCGGGGGGCCTCTTCGCGATTCTACAGCTCGCGCGGTTCCTGCGGCACCTCGCCTCCACCCTGGTCGCATCGTTCGGCTCCCTCGGCCGCGGGCGCGTCCTCCGTTGCTCGGTGGTGCGGGAGTTCGTGAAACAAAATGGCTTCCTCGTCGTGGTCGTCTTCGAGGTCGTCCCCGACGACGGCAGTCCGGCCTTCGTCGACCAGGAGACCCTCCTCGCCGGCGAGGAGTCTCTCCGGAAGCTCTCGCCGGGCAACGTCGTCCGCGTGCGCTTCGATGGCGCTCGCAAGCGCGTCTTCCCGACCACCCCCGTCACCGTGCTGGCGACGGGGGTCTGACGCGGGGCGATCGCCGAAGAGCCGCACGGGGTACGGGCGCGGCCTGCAGCACCTCGGCGTGCTGGAGAAGGCCGAGCTCGTGATCATCAAGCGGGAGGGACGCCATCGCTGGAACTACCTGAACGTGCTCCTCATCAAGCGGATCCACGACCGGTGGATCAGCCCCTACGCCACCGCCGCGGTCGATCTCCTCGATCGGCTGAAGCGCGATCTGGAGACGTGACGCGGGAGGCCCCGCGTCACGACGGCGGGACGACGGCGGTGGCGGGCGTAACCACCACCTTCCCCCGCGCGCGACGGCTCTCCAGATAGCGGACCGCCTCCGGTACCCCGCTCAAGGGATAACGCCGATCGAGCACCGGCCTGACCGTGCCCGCTTCGATCAGCTTCGTCAGGGCGATGAGATCGGCGGCGCTCGGACGCGACGCGTGCGCCTTCATCGCCTTCGACCCGGACCATCGCCCCAGGAGCGCGACCCGCAGAAACGCCCCGGTGGTTCCTCCGACGAGCACGTACGTGCCGCCATCGCGGAGCACGCGCCGGTAGTCCGAGACGGATCGGTAAGCCGCCGCGTCCACGATCAGGTCGTACTCGTGCCCGCTCCGGGTGACGTCCGCGCGCGTGTAGTCGACGACGTGATCGGCGCCCAGCGACCGCACCAGATCGAGGTTCCTGGTGCTGCACACCCCTGTCACCTCCGCGTTCAGGGCCTTCGCGATCTGGACAGCGAACGTCCCCACCCCTCCGGAAGCGCCGTTGACGAGCACCCGCTGCCCGGCCCGAGCCCGCCCGCAGTCGCGGAGCGCCTGGAGCGCAGCCAACGCCGCCAAGGGGACGGCCGCAGCTTCCTCGAAGCTCACGTTCGACGGCTTCGGGGCCAGCGCCTGCTCCGACGTGCAGACGTATTCCGCAAAGCCTCCCCACCCGTGAGCGGACAGATCCCCGAACACCTCGTCGCCCACCCGGAACCGGGTCACGTTCTTCCCCACCGCCTCCACCCGACCGGCGATGTCGGCGCCGGGCACCCGGTGCTTCGGCGCGAAGAGCCCGAAGCCGAGAAACCGAAGGAAGAACGGATCCGCCCGCATCATGTGCCAGTCGGCCGCGTTCACCGACGCGGCCTCGATCCGCACGAGCACACCGTCGTCCTTGAGCGCGGGCATGGGGATCTCCTCAAGCCGCAGGTTGTCCGCCGAACCGTATTCGTACTGAACAATCGCCTTCATCGCATTCTCCCGGGGCGAGCCCCTTCGCCGCCCGCTGCGATGGTGGTTCCGGACGCCGCACGCCGCCGCTCCACGCAGGAGCCTTTCAGCTCCCAGCGGGAGGACCGTGCCTCGAGCCGGCCCCTGGCAGCGCCTACCCCTCGCGGCGATGCTCCCCGCGCGCCCCTCGCCGTCCGCGGCAGCGAGCGTCGCCCCCAGGGCGCTCAGCCCACCGTCGACGGGGGCACGCCGAACCGCTTGCGGAACGCGGCCGCGAACTTGCTCGGGTTCTCGTACCCCACCCGCTGCGCCACCTCGGTCACGTTGCACGCCCGCTGGCGCAACAGGCGATGGGCCTCTTCCAGCCGGTGGTTCCGGAGGTACGCGAAGACCGGCGCGCCGAAGAGCGCGCGGAACCCCGCCTTGAGCTTCACCTCGTTCAGGCCGGCGTGCCGGGCGAGCTCCGGGAGCGTCGGCGGGTCCACCATGCGCGCCAGCAGGGCGTGCCGCGCCCGCTCGAGCCGCGCGATGTCGTGCTGCGAGAGGAGCGGCGACGCTGCGCTCTCGCTCTCCTCCAGCTGATCGACCATGGCCGCCATCAGCTCGAGCCCCTTGGCCTCCAGGTAGAGTTGCCGGGAGAGACCCCTGGCGTCGCAGGCCAGGATCTCGTCGAGCAGCCGGTACAGGGTCGGCGACATGGCGTGCGTCGCGCGCGGGTAACCCCCGGTGTGGGCCACGATCCGCTCGAGGGGCGCAGGCAGGACCTGCGAGCCCAGGAGCTCGCGGAGCCGCCATGCGTCGATGGTGAGGCAGAGGCTGTCCTGATCCTGACCGAGGGTCGACTCGTCCCATTCGCACACGAGCTTCAGCGGCCTCTTCACCTGGCCGATGCGGAATGTCCCGCCCCCGAGGAGAAAGCCGTCTCCCTCGCTGCTCCTCACCCGCATGTGCGGTCCCCGCGACAGGACGAACTCCAGCCCCGTCGGCGCGTGGTCGATGACCATCCCCGACGCCCACGCCCACCGGTACCGGGTGGCGGAGAGGGAGATGCCGGAGCGCAGCGTGGAGGCGCTGATGAGGCCCGTGTTGCCCTGCAGGTCCCAGCGCACCTGGCGCTCGAACGGGGTGGGCGTCTCGATGGGTGCGGCGCCCTGGAGGATCCCCGCCGCGAACGTCTCGAGATCGCGCTCGCTTCCCTCGATCCTCATCGCCTCCATGCGGACGTTTTAGCACGCGCCGCGCCCGGCTGGCTGCCGGCGAGGGACCAGCTCACCCTCGGTCCTCGGTCCTCGGGCGATGCGCTGACACGTCGCGACCGCGTGGGCGCCCGGGCGCTCACGGGGGAGCCTGCCGGTGCTGGATGGCGTGCTCGGCCGCCATCGTATACCGGCGGTTCTCGGCCTCGTCGGGATCGAGCCCGAGCTCGCCATAGAGATACGCCATGGCCAGCGCCCCGCAGGCTGTGGAGTGAAAGCGGCCCCTTAGATGCATAGATAAATTATTGATATAGCGTCGTTTTCCCAGGAGGCCGGATCGCATAGGGTTCTCTATGTCAACCAACGCGTGCAGCGTGGCCGTACGGTGGGACCGGTGATGCCGCGGGCCCTTCACCGCGGGCGATGCGGCGGAAGAGGGCGCCCCGCTCGGCCACACCGGAGCCGACCTCGGCGGCGAAGCAGGCGGAAACTACGAAAATCGCTGCTGTTTCCAGCGACCACTCGCTATCGACCCGTTTCTCTGGCGGGATTTCTGACATGCGGAACGATGGAGCCATCGCTCATCTCGCGCTCCGGCGCGATCCTGTTGAAGCGGTCGGAACCGAACGTCCCTGAGCGTCAGCGAAGGACACCGCGGCCCCGCCTACCTGCGCAGGAGGCGCCCCTGCCGGGTCTTGCTCGTCAGCGCGCCGTCCTGCGCCACCACCTCGCCGGTGATCAGGACGGCGCGGATCCCCGACGGCGGCGCGTCGGCCCGCCGCGGCGTCGTGTTGTCCGCCACCGTGGCCGGATCGAACACGACGAGATCCGCCCAGTGCCCGGGCACGATGCGCCCCACGTCGCGGAGCCCGATCCGCTCGGCGGGCAGCGAGGTCATCCGGCGCACGGCCTCCTCGAGCCGGAACAGGCCGACGTCGCGGCTGTAGTGGCCGAGCACCCGCGGGAACGTGCCGAACGACGCCGGGTTGTGCTGGCCGCGCCGGGTGAGGATCGCGTCGGTCTCGAACGCGCAGAGCGGGTGCGAGAGCACGGCCCGGAGCGGCTCGTCGTGCGCATCGACGCCCGAGTACGTGTTCAGGAGGATGCGCGCCTTGCCGTCGCTCACGCGGCTCGGGGGAGCGGCGCTGTTGCCCATGACCGCCTGCCGGAGCGTGCCGTGGCCGACCAGGAGCGCCGCATTGACGAGCAGCCCGCCGGCCTCGAGGGCCGCCAGCAGCTCGCCCATCGAGCGCCACCGGTAGGCGAGCGCTCCGTCCTTCAGGATCTCCGCGGAGTGCTCCACCAGCGGAATCGACGCCTCGGTGACCGGGGCAGGGGAATGACCGCAATTGCCCGCGACCACGGTCGTGATGGCCCTGGGCGACCATCGGCGCGAGGACGTCCTCGTGGTCGGGCAGCGCGAGGAGCCAGTCGACGTGCGAGTGGATGTCGATGAAGCCGGGCGCGACGGCGAGCCCGCTGGCGTCGAGCGCCCGCCCTCCCGCGAGCGCGCCTGGCCCGGCGATCGCGGCGATCTTGCCGTTCTGGATCCCCAGGTCCGCCACGTAGCGAGGCTGGCCGCTGCCGTCGAGGATCGTCCCCCGCGAGATCACGAGATCGAAGTCCATCTGCACGCCTCCTCGAGAAGCTCTTTTGCCGGCCACGCGGGGCCGTGGGAAGCCCGCCGAACCGGGGCATGGCCGTGGTGCGGAGCATGAGCTCCGCGCCCTTCGAGCCGCTGCCCTGCCAGCACGAGGCCGAGCGCTCGCGCGCTCATCCGCTCGTCCGCTCGCGCGCTCGCCTCGCATGAGCCCGCCAGTGTGCAGCCCGAGCCCAGCGGCCCGCCCCGGCCGGGTCCAGGCCGCGTCGCGCAGTGCAGTTCGCTCCGGGCGACCCCGCGAGATCGCCTGGCCCCGCGATTGTATCCGCGGCTGTCGCAGTCCTGCTGCGGGTCGACTCGACCCGCGAGAGACCGGGGGAGTCCATGGATCGAACAGCGAGCGCGCCTCGAGGCGGGCGTCTCTCTCTGCGCCCGCTCGCCGAGCGGCCGCGGTGCAGCATCGTCATTCCCTGTTACAACGAGGAGCGCTACATCGAGGACGTCCTCCGCTGCGCCCTCGAGCAGCGTTATCCTCCAGAGCTCCTCGAGATCTTCGTGGTCGACGGCGGCTCGACCGACAGCACACGGGAGCTCGTCGGCCGCGTCGCGGCGGAGGACCCACGGGTGGTGCTCCTCCACAACCCCGACCGGATCCAGGCCGCCGCGATGAACATCGGCATTCGCCGGGCGCGAGGTGAGGTGATCGTCCGGATGGACGCCCACGCCGACTACGCCGGCGACTACGTGGCTGCGTCGGTCGCGGCGCTCCGGAGGACCGGCGCCCTCAACGCGGGCGGCGCGGCGCGGCCGCGCCACCGGAACGGCTTTCAGCGGGCGCTCTGCGCCGCGCTCTCGAGCCCCCTCGGCGTGGGCGGCTCGGCGTACCGGGATCCGTCGCGCGAGGGGTTCGTCGAGTCGGTGTTCAACGGGGCTTTCCGGCGCGAGGCGTTCGAGATCGCCGGCCTCTACGACCCGGCCGCCGTCACCAACGAGGACGCCGAGCTGAACCAGCGCATCATCGAGGCTGGCGGCGCGGTCTACCTGTCCCGGGAGATCGTCGCCTATTACTACCCCCGGTCGTCGTTCGCCGCGCTCTTCCGGCAGTATTTCGCGTACGGCAAGGGGCGCGCGCGCACGCTGCTGTGCCGCCGCAGGTTCCTGTCGCTCCGGCCGGCGCTGCCGTTCTGCATGGTGACGGCCGGAGCGCTGCTCGCGCTCGCGTCAGCGCTCGCGCCGGCGGTCCGCCCGGCGCTGGCGCTCGCCTCGCTCGCCTATGCCGCGCTCGTGATCGCGGAGTCGCTCCGGCTCGCGCGGCGCGCCTCGCCGCGCGATTTCCCCCTGCTCTGCGCCATCTTCCCCGCGGTGCACGCCGCGCACGGGCTCGGGTTCTGGGCCGGCCTGCTCCGCGGCGCGCGGGACGGCGCTGGCCGGCGCGAGGCCGAGCGCCTTCCGGCGCCGTGAGCGCCAGCCGCGCGGGTGATCCCCGGGTTCAGCGGCTCGGGCGCGGCGCGAACGGCGGCGCGGCGCGTTGATCGCCCGCGCTCGCTTTGGTATGTTTGCGCCGTGAGCGTACGCGGGACGTCGTTTGCATCGTTCTCCTCGGTCGCGGCCGAGCTCGTCGAGCTGTCCCGCTTTTGTCATGAGCGCGGCTGGACGCCGGCCACGAGCGGCAATTTCTCCGCCCGGCTCGGCGACGGCACCCTCGCGATCACGGCGTCCGGGCGGCCCAAGGGCGCGCTCGGCGTGTCGGACATCGTCGTCGTCAATGCGGACGGCCGCCTGACCGGGCCCTCGCCGGCCCGCCCGTCGGCCGAGACGGCGCTGCACTGCCAGCTTTACCGGCACTCCAGCGAGATCGGCGCCGTCGCGCACACCCACTCGCGGGCGGCGACGGTGCTGTCGCGCCGGTGCGCGCAGGAGGGGTACGTGACCCTCTCGGGCTACGAGGTGGCGAAGGCGCTCTCCGGGATGTCGACGCACTCCGCCACGGTGCTGCTCCCGGTCTTCGTCAACACGCAGGACATCCGGAAGCTGGCGGAGGACGTCGATGCGTTCATGTCGGCGCATCCGCCCGTGTACGGCTACCTCATCGCAGGTCACGGGCTGTACACGTGGGGATCGGACATCGCGAGCACCATCCGCCACATCGAGGCCATCGAGTTCATGCTGGACTGCGCGCTGCTGGAAGGGGGGCTATCATGAGTCGATTGCGGGTTTACCGGGAGAGCGACCCGACGAGGGCCGACGAATACACGACGCTCGAGGACATCGCCCGCGTCGCCGCCGAGGCGCAGATCCGCTTCGAGCGCTGGTCCGCCGAGCGCCCGCTGCCGCCGGGGACGGCGCAGGAGCAGGTGCTCGAGGCGTACGCGGGGCCGGTGAAGCAGCTCTCCGAGGCGTGCGGGTTCGTGACGGCGGATGTCGTGTCGGTGTCGCCGGGCACGCCCAACCACGCCGAGCTCAGGCGGAAGTTCCTGGACGAGCACATCCACACCGAGGACGAGGCGCGCTTCTTCGTCGAGGGGCGAGGGCTGTTCTGCATTCATCACGGCGAGCGCGTGCTCTCGTTCCTCGTCGAGAAGGGCGATCTCATCAGCGTACCGGCCGGGACGCGGCACTGGTTCGACATGGGGCCGGAGCCCTCGTTCACCTGCATCCGGTGGTTCTCCGACCCGAAGGGGTGGGTCGCCGAGCACACCGGGTCGGACATCGCATCGCGCTTCCCGCGGCTCGAGGCGTGAGCGTGGCGGCCCTCCCTGCCCGCGCGGTGCTCGTCGACATCGAGGGGACGACGACCGACGTGCGCTTCGTGCACGACACGCTGTTCTCCGTAGCGCGCCGGGATCTGGCCGCGTACGTCTCGGCGCACGCCGGGGGCCCGGAGGTCGAGGCCGCCCGGCGCGCGGTCGCGCGCGAGCGGGGCGAGAGCGAGCAGGCCGTGAGCGACGGCGAGCTCGCGGCGGCGCTGCTCGCGTGGATCGACCAGGATCGCAAGGAGACGACGCTGAAGGCGCTCCAGGGCAAGATCTGGCGCAGCGCCTACGAGTCGGGGGGGCTCCGGAGCCACATCTACGCAGACGTGGAGCCGGCGCTGCGGAGATGGCGCGACCTCGGCCTGACGCTCGCCGTGTTCAGCTCCGGGTCCGTCGAGGCGCAGCAGCTCCTCTTCCGGCACACGACGGCCGGCGATCTCACCGGCCTGTTCACGGCGTTCTTCGATACGACGACCGGGCCGAAGCGAGAGGCGGGCGCTTACCAGCGGATCGCGGAGGCGCTCGGGCTGCAGCCGGGAGAGGTGCTGTTCCTGTCCGACATCGTGGCCGAGCTCGACGCGGCGGCGGCGGCGGGGATGCGCACGGTGCAGCTGCTCAGGCCGGGGACGGCGCGGGACGCGGAGAGCCGCCACGCCGTCGCGGAGCGCTTCGACGACATCGCGCCGTAGCTCGCCCGGCGGCGGCTCGTTCCGCTTGGCGCGTGAGTGACCGCCCTGACATCCTTGGCGCGCATGCTTCACGGCAGACTGCTCGCCGGCCGGTTCGAGTTGGTCGAGCTCGCGGGAACGGGAGGGATGGGCACTGTCTACCGGACCGTGGATCGCGCGAGCGGCGATGTCGTCGCCGTGAAGCTGCTCGGCGATCTCGACGCGCAGGCAGCGGCGCGCTTCGGTCACGAGGCGCGGGCGCTCGCCTCGCTCGATCACCCGCACGTCGTGCGTTACGTGACGCACGGGGTGGCGCCCACCGGGGAGCCTTATCTGGCGATGGAGTGGCTCTCCGGGGAGAGCCTCTCGGCCCGGCTGTCGCGGCGACCGCTGGACGTGGAGGAGAGCGTCGCGCTCGTGCGCGCGGTGGCGGACGCGCTCGGCGCGGCGCACGCGCGCGGGATCGTCCACCGCGACATCAAGCCGAGCAACCTGTTCCTTCCGGGCGGGGCCGCCGACCGGGTGAAGGTGCTCGACTTCGGCATCGCCCGGCTCTCGGGCGCCTCGGCGCGGCTGACGCGGACGGGGGCCCTCGTGGGCACCATCGGCTACATGGCCCCCGAGCAGGCCAGCGGGGAGCGCGCGCAGCTCGACGCGCGCGCGGACGTCTTCTCGCTCGGGTGCGTGCTCTTCGAGTGCCTGACGGGTCGCCCGGCGTTTCACGGGCGGCACTTCATGACCATCCTGACCAAGCTCCTCCAGGAGGAGCCGCCGCGGGCGAGCGCGCTGCGGCCCGAGGTGCCGCAGGCGCTCGACGAGCTCCTGGCGCAGATGCTGGCCAAGCGCCCGGAGGGGCGCCCGGCCGACGGCGCGGCCGTGGTGCGCTGCCTGGACGCGCTCGGCGCCTCGACGGCGGGCGGCGCTCGCTCCAGCCTGGCCGCCGTCGAGCTCGTGACCGCCGCGGAGGTGTGGCTCTGCTCGATCGTGGCCGTCGGGCCGGCGGACGTCAGCGCGCCGGCGTCGACGGAGATCGTGCCCGCCGGCCGATCGCAGCGGAGCGCTGTCGCCGCCGTCCGGCGCGAGACCTCGGCCCTCGGCGCGGCCGTGCAGGAGCTGGCCAGCGGGGCGGTCGTGGCGATCCTGGCGGCGGTGGCGGGCGCGGGCAGCGCGACCGACCAGGCGGCGATCGCGGCCCGCTGCGCGCTGCGGATCCGCGCGTCGGTCCCCGGAGCCAACGTCGTGCTGGTGACGGGGCGCGGCGACTCGACGGGACGATCGCTGCTCGGCGAGGTCCTGGACAGGGCGGCCGTGCTGCTCGACGACGCGGCCGCCCGGGGCCGCCCGGGCCGCCTCCGCGTCGCGGTCGACGCGGTGACGCGGGCCCTGCTCGACGCGCGCTTCGAGGTCGCGGAGCAGGACGGGCTCTCCTGGGTGGAGGCGGAGCGCGAGGTCGCCGACGGCGCGCGCAGGCTGCTGGGCAAGCCGAGCCCCTATGTCGGGCGCGCCCGGGAGCTGCGCAGCCTGCTCGATCTCGTCGAGGAGAGCTTCACCGAGCGGCGCGCCGCGGTGGCGCTCGTGACGGCGGCCGCGGGGGTAGGCAAATCGCGCCTGCGTCACGAGCTGGTCCAGGCGCTGCGGCCGCGCCATCCCGAGCTCGTGCTGGGCGTCGGCAGCGGGGACTCCATCGGCGCGGGCTCTGCGTTCGCGGTGCTGGCCGGGTCGCTCCGGGGCGCGCTCGGGATCGCGGCCGGCGAGGCCCCCGAGGCGCAGCGGGAGAAGCTCGCGCGGGCCGTGGGCCAGCTGTTCGCGGGGGAGCAGCAGCAGCGCGTGGCCTGCTTCCTCGGCGAGCTGCTCGGCGTTCCTCTCGCCGACGGCGGGCCGATGGTGCGGGCCGCGCGGCAGGACCCGGCGCACATGGCCGACCGGATCCAGGAAGCCTACGTGGACTACGCGCGCGCCGTGACGAGCGCGCGGCCCATGCTCGTCGTCCTCGAGGATCTGCACTGGGGAGATGCGCCTTCGGTGAAAATTTTCGATCACGCGTTGCGGGCCCTCTGCGAGCGCCCCTATGCGGTGCTCGCGTTCGCGAGGCCCGAGGTCCACGAGCTCTTCCCCCGGCTCTGGATCGAGCGAGGGCTCACGCAGGTCCGGCTGCGCGAGCTGTCCGCGCGGGCGGCCGAGCAGCTCGTGCGCGGCGCGCTGGGCGCGTCGGTCGCGCCGGAGACCGTGGCGGCGATCGTCGATCGGGCGGCGGGAAACGCCTTCTACCTGGAGGAGCTCGTCCGGGCCGTGGCCGAGGGGCGCGGCGGTGCGTTGCCGGAGACGGTGCTGGGCATGGTCGAGGCGCGCCTCGCGGCGCTCGATCCCGAGGTGCGGCGGCTGCTCCGGGCGGCGAGCGTCTTCGGGGATGTGTCGTGGATCGGCGGCGTGAGCGCGCTCGTCGGCGCGCGCACCCTGGCGTCGGGGCCGAGCGACGCGGACGCCTGGGCGGAGCTCTTCGATCGCGAGATCCTCGAGCGCCGCCCGAGCTCGCGCTTCGCGGGGCAGGAGGAGATCGCGTTCCGTCACGCGCTCCTGCGGGAGGGGGCTTACGCGATGCTCACCGAGCGCGACCGGGCGGTCGGGCACAGGCTCGCCGGGGAGTGGCTGCTCTCGGCCGGCGAGCAGGATCCGATGGTGCTGGCCGAGCACTTCGCGCGGGGCGGGGATGGGCCGCGCGCGGGGGGGTTCTACCTGCGCGCCGCCACCCTGGCGCTCCACGGGGCGGACGTGCAGGCGGCGCTCGCGCGGGTGGAGAAGGGGATCGCCTGCGGGGCCGAGGGCGAGCGGCTGGCCGAGCTCCACCTGCTCCGGATGAACGCCTTCATCTGGACCGACGACGCCGCGCGCGCCCACGCGAGCGCGCTCCAGGCGCTCGAGATCGCCGCGCCCGGGAGCCTCGCTTCCTGGCGTGCCCTGAGCGGCGCGATGTACTGCGTCGCGCTCTGCGACGACCGGCGGGCCGTGGAGGTGTTGATCCCGCGCCTCCTGGCCGAGGAGCTCCCCGTCGACGTCCTGAGCCCGGAGCTCGCGACCCGGATCGTCTTCAGCCTGCTCTGGGACGGGAGGACGGCGCTGGCGGAGCGGATCGTGCGCCGGCTCGAGCACGTCATCGCGCCGGCCGTCGAGGGCGATCTCCATGCCGCCCTCTGGATCGAGCTCGCCCGCGGCTTCTGGCGCTGCCATGCGGCGCGGGACCTGTGGGGAGCGCTCCAGGCGAACCTCGCCGCGGCGCGGCGCGCCGAGTCCCTCGGCAGCGGGCTGTTCGTCGCCTGGGCGTGGATGCTGGTGGCGATCGATTACACGAGGCTCGGCGACGTGGCCGCCGCCGATGGGTGCCTCGATCGCGTGCTCGCGACCGAGGGCCTGCTCGACTACGTGTTCACGACCTCGGTGACGTGCCGGATCCTCTCGCTCCTCGAGCGGCGCAGGCTCACCGAGGCGGTGGAGATGTCCAGCGGCCTGCTCCAGCACATGCTCGCGCGCGGCCATCGCAGCCGGAGCGTGATCCCGCGGCAGCTCCTCGCCGAGGGGCGGCTGCTCCTCGGCGAGCTCGCCCAGGCGGAGGAGGAGCTCTGCGCGGCGGGGGATCCGGCGGTGATGGCGCCCTTCGCCGGGGCCGTGCATCTCTCGTTGTTCGCCGAGATCCGGCTGCGGCAAGGGCGGACGGAGGAGGCCTGCGCGATGGCCGGCGAGGCGCTCGCGCTCCAGCGGCAGGCCGGCACGGTCTTCCTGCTGCGGCAGGAGGTGATCCCTGCGCTGTACGCCGAGGCGCTGCACGCGAAGGGCGACGCGGAGGCCGCGCGCGCGGTCGTCCGCGAGGAGCGCGGCGCGCTGCTCGCTCGTGCCGCCAGGATCGAGGATCCCGCGTTCCGGAGGAGCTTTCTCGAGAACGTCTCGGCGAACGCCCGGACGCTGACGCTCGCGCGGGCGTTGCTCGGGGAGTGAGCTCAGCCGGCTGCAGCGGAGCCAGCGGTGGAGGGCGTGCTGCGCGGGGGGGCGGCGGGGCTGTCCCACAAACTCGCGCCTTTTGGGGGGCTATTGCCTTGTGTGCGGGAGGCGAGATCGGGGGGCGACCGGCTGCGCTGCGGGCCGGCGCTCGGGGTTTGTGGGGGCCTGTCCCGCCGCCCCCCCGCGCAGCACGCCCTCCACCGCTGGCTCTTTCCAGGGAGGCCGCCAGATCGAGGTGCTGTAGAGTGACGCGCGACTGGCCGCGTGAAGAGGGATCGGGTCATGAAGGATCTGGAGAATTTGAGACCGCCCGCGGTGCTCGCGGAGATCGAGCGGGCCACCGCGGAGATCGGGTTTGCCATGGCGAGCGACAGGCAGACGGGCTCGATGCTGCGCACGCTCGCCGCCGCCAAATCGGGCGCTCTCCTCGAGCTCGGGACCGGCACGGGCATTTCTACGTGCTGGATCCTCGATGGCATGAATGCCAGCTCCACGCTCGTCTCCGTGGAGCACGACGAGAAGGTCCAGGCCGTGGCACGCCAGCACCTCGGAGGCGACCCCCGCCTCACGCTCGAGAACATGGATGGCGAAGCCTTCTTGCGCTCTGCCCGGGGTCGGCAATTCGAGCTCATTTTTGCCGATACATGGCCGGGCAAGTACTACGCCCTCGACGAGGCGCTGAGCCTGATCAAGCCCGGCGGACTCTATGTCATCGACGACATGCTCCCTCAGCCCAACTGGCCTGATGACCACGCCCCCAAGGTGGCAGAGCTGATCGCCGCGCTCGAGCGACGCCAGGATCTCGTGCTGACCAAGCTCTGCTGGTCGTCAGGGCTCATCATCGCGACCAGGATCGGTCGCGTCTAGCTGCCGGCAGCTCCGACGGCTGTCACAGCAATCCTGCGCCGGCCCAGAGCCCGGGCTCGTACGCCACGAGCGCGTCCACGTCGTCCGAGGCGAGCACGAGGAAGCTCAGCGGAGAGAAGCCGAGGAACAGGTGCGAGGTGATCGGGAGCTGGATCCCCCACCCGAAGCGAGCGCCGAAGGCGCCCGCGCTCTCGAAGTAGGGGGAGTCGAAGAAGATGCGGTGGTAGCCCGGCGTGATCCCGACCGACATCTCGACGTGCGACCCGACCCCCATCACGAGCCGGATGGGCACGCCGACGGCGAGCTGGTTGACGTCGGTGGTCGAGACGGTCCGGAGCTCGACGCCGACCTCGAAGCGGCGCGTCTCGCTCAGGCGGAGGCGCGCGAGGACGTCGAGATCCACGGACGTCCCGTCCTTCACCGCGAAGCGCCCCGGCACGAAGTAGCCGGAGATCCCGAGCGAGAGCGCCATCCGCCGCGCGTTGGCCTCCGCCTGATGACCCTGCTCCGCGGCGGGCCCCGGCGACGTCTCCGGGGTGCGCCTCTGCGGCTGTGCGGCAGCCGCGGGCGAGGGAGGGGGGGCCGCGGAGTATCCGTCCGCCGGCGGCGGGTAGGGGTAGGCCGGGGGAGGGCCTCCTGCGGGCGGCGGCGGGTACGGGTAGGGTGCGGGGTATCCGCCCGAAGGCGGCGGGTACGGGTAGGGCGCGGGGTATCCGCCCGAAGGCGGCGGGTAAGGGTAGGGCGCGGGGTATCCGCCTGCGGGCGGCGGGTAAGGGTAGGGCGCGGGATACCCGCCCGAAGGCGGCGGGTACGGGTAGGGCGCGGGGGGCCCGCCCGCGGGGGGCGGCGCGTACGGGTGGGGCGCCGGAGCCGGCGCGGAGCTCGTGGCCGCGGGCGTCGCTGCCTCGGGCCTTGCTGGCGCGGACGGCGCGGGGCGAGCCGGCTGGGCCGCGGCCTCACCCGCGGCGAGGCTCAGGAAGACGAGCGCCACCAGCGCGGGCGCGACGGCGGCGGCGCGCCGCGCGCTGCGCGCCCGGCGCGCCAGCACGACGGCCGCCGCGAGCCCCGGCAGGAGCGCCAGCGAGACGAGCTGGCCGGTGCTGAGCCCCCCGTACACCCCGCGCCCGGCGTCCCCGCGGAGGAGCTCGATGAAGAACCGGCCCGCCGCGTAGAGCGCGAGCCATGTCCCGAACGCGCGCCCGTCCCGGTGCCCCCGGACGAGCCAGAGGGCGGCGATCGCGCTCGCCATCGCCCCGAGCGCCGCCTCGTAGAGCTGCGTGGGGTGCACGGGCAGGCTCGGCGCGCCGAGGGGCACCCAGCCGGCCGCCGCGTGGTCCGCCGCCGCGGGGCTGCCGGCGGGGAACCGGACGCCCAGCGCGCCCCCGGTGACGCGGCCGTAGTCGCACCCCGCGAGGAAGCACCCGGTGCGCACGCAGGCGTAGGTGATCCCGAGCCCCGGCACGAGCCGGTCGAGGAACGGGAGCACGGCCGCGCCGCGGCGGCAGAGGACCAGGCCGGCCACGGCGACGCCGGCGATGAGGCCCCCGTAGGCGGCGCGGCCGGCGTGGAGCATCGGACCCCACGAGCCCCTCGCCAGCGCCTCGGGCGCGGCGCGCAGCGCCTCGAAGACGTAGCCGCCGAGGAGCGCCGCGACGTAGCCCGAGAGGAGCGCCCGGCCCTCCACGGCCACGTCGCCCCGATCCCGGCGCACGAGCCAGAAGAACGCCGTCGCGCCGAGGAGCCCCGCGAGGGCGACCATCACCGCGTAGGACGGCGCGAGCCACGGCGGCAGGCCGTGGCGCTCGAGCCAGAGCATCACCGCCCGGTTCACGGCCGCCTCCGGATGTGCAGCAGCATGTAACCCGCGGGCAGGAGCAGCCAGAACGCGGCGCCGAGGGGCACGGGCGCGCCCGGGCGGCCTCCTCCGGGATCGCGCCGGCCGGCGCTCAGCTTGCAGCTCGAGTTGCTGCCGGTGGAGGGATCGCCGTCCTTGCAGTTCTGGTCGCAGTCGCGGCAGTTCTGGTTGCAGTCGTGGCAGTTCTGGTTGCACTCGCTGCAGTTCTGGTTGCAACCCGCGACGTCCTCGTTGCAGCTGTCGCAGCCGCCTCCGCAGCTGCCGCAGTCGTCCCCGCCCGACGTGCCGCTCGGCGCGCTCGGGGTGGCGGCCGGGACCGTCGGGCTGCCGTACTGGAGGCAGCGGTCGAGCACGGCCATGCAGCCCTCGTCCCCGGCGAACGCCAGCGCGCCGTCGCGCCCCGCGATCGGCAGCGCGGCGCACGCGCCGCTGCCCGCGGAGAGGACGCACTCCTTGACCCCGTTGATGCTCAGCAGCGCGAGGACGCAGAGCGCCTCGGCGTTCAGCGCCCCGCCGTTGACCCAGGAACACTCCGCCTGGGCGTCCGCGAACGTCGGGTCGGTGCGGTCGTGCTCGCACTGCCCGGCCACGGCGCAGGTGCAGACGTCCCGCACCTCGGCGGCGCACTCCGCGACGGACGAGGGGAGGTGATAGGGGTTGAAGCGCACGGATCGTGGCTCGCTCCGGGGCCACGCGGGCATCGCGGCGCCATCCGACGGGGTGGGGAGCGCGGGCGCGTCCTTGGGCGAGAGGGCGCTCAGCGCGACGAGCCACGCGGCGTTGACGTACACCGTGTGATCCTGGGCGATGACGCCCGCGGGCAGGCCGGTGACGCGGACGAGGTCCTGCGCGTCCGCGCGCCGCGCGAGCTCCGCCAGGATCTCGCCCGCCCGGCCGCCGAGCGCCGCGTCCTCCAGCGGCGCGGACTCCGGCGACGCCGGTGGCCCCGCGAGGGTGGGCACAGGTCGATCGAGCGCCCCCTGGGGCCCGCGCCCTCCCGCAACGGACGTCACCGCGCGGAGCACGAACCCGTCCTCGGACGGCTCGAGCGCGCCGAGGACGATCGCGTCCTTCCCCGCCTCGTCCCGCGCCGCGTCCGCGCTGCGGACCAGCGCGGGGACGCTCGCGATCTCCGCGCCGTCGATCGCCGTCTCGTCCCCCGGCTCGCCGTGCGCCTCCTCCAGCCGCACCGCGAGGTCGTGCAGGACCTCGTCCGGCAAGGCGGCGAGGACCTCCGGCGCGGCGCTCAGCGCGTCGCGCAGCGGCAGGTCGTCGTACGGCGGTGTCTCCGCGCCGCACGCGCCGAGCGCCGGGAGCGCCAGCAGCGCGACAGCACGGAGGATCGCTCTCTCGATGAAGGCCTTTGTTCGCATGCCCCTCCCTCGAACCCCATCCGGCGCGCGAAGCCCGACACGGTGCGCCCTGCTCGATCGAGCGAACGCGCATCGAGCAGGCGAGGCGCCTGCGACCACGGTACCAAAAGATCTCCCGGCGAAGATCGCCGTGATCTACGGGTGACCGATGGAGCCCTGTGTGCGAGCCGGTGCTCGGTGTTCCCCCATCCGCCGGACCCATTGCGGTCGTGAGCGCCCCGCTGCATTGCGCCCCCCTGCCTCAGCGTGACAGGCGCGCCGCCAGGTAGTGACGCATGGACATCGGCGCTCGGCCGAGCAGGCGCTCCAGGGTCGGATCCACCGCGGCGAACTCGCGCTCTCGGCTCGCGGCGAACATGCCCAGGAAGAGGTCCGCCCGGTGTTCGGGGGCGCCGTGAGACACCATCTCTGCCCTGAACGCTTGATCGCTGACGGTCACCCGCGTGATCGAGCGCCCGATGAGCTCCGAGGCGATCGCCGCGATGTCCGCGAGATCGAGGGCCGCGGAGGCGGTGAGCGGCGGTGTCACCCCGTCGAGGCGCGCCTCGTCGGTCAGCGCGATCACCGCCGCGTCGGCCAGGTCACCGTGCTCTGTCCACGAGACCGGGCCGTCTTCTGGCGCGACGAGCTTGCCCGTCTCGAGCGCCCGCTCGAGGAGCATGAGCGCGGACGCCGCATAGAACCCGTTGCGGAGCGAGGTGAAAGCGACCCCCGACCTGTGCAGCGAGGCCTCGGTGGCCGCGTGGTCGCGCATGGGTTCGAAGCGGGACGCCGGGCTCGAGCCCATGTGGCTCGTGTAGAGCACGCGGCGGGCGCCCGCCGCACGAGCCGCCTCGAGCGCGGCTTCGTGCTGGCGCACCGCGGCCTCGCCTGCGCTGTCGATGGAGACGATCAGGACATGCGAGGCGCCCTCGAAGGCATGGCGCAGGCTCGCGGCGTCGTCGAAGGCGCCCCGGCGCACGCGGACGCCGCGCTCGGCGAGCGCGCTGGCCTGCTCCGGGTCGCGGACGCTGACGCCGAGCCGAGCGGCGGGCGCGCGCTGAAGGAGCCGCTCCATGACGGCTCGGCCGAGGTGACCGTTGGCTCCAGTGACGATGATCATGACAATCTCCTCCTGCGTTCGGCGCAGCGACCCTGCGCGGTCATCCCGAAGATCACGCGGGCGCGGCGCTCCGTGCCCCGCGTGGCCCGGTGACGATGGGCTTCTTCACGTCGTCGAGCCTAGCGGCGGCCGCCGGAGCGCATTAGTGTGCCTGGAGGGAAGGGACTGTTGCCGTGGACGCACGAATCGATCTGGATCTGAACGACGCCGCGCTCCTCGTGCGCGTCGTCCGGACGCGCAGCTTCTCGGCCGCCGCCCGCGAGCGCGGTGTGCCGGTCTCCACGGTGAGCCGGCGCATCGCGCGGCTCGAGTCCGCGCTCGGTGTCCGGCTCCTCGAGCGAACCACCCGGAGGCTCGATCTGACCGAGGCCGGGCGCGCGTACTTCGGCCACGCCGAACGGGCGATCGACGACCTCACGCAAGGCACGCATCACGTCCGCGAGCTCCAGAGTGAGCCGCGCGGACGCGTGCGGATCGTGGCGCCGATCGCCCTCGGCGCCGCGGTGGCGAGCGTCATCTGCACCTATCTCGCGAAGCATCCCCGCGTGTCGGTCGACCTCGAGATCGATTCACGGCGGGTCGACCTGCTCGCCGGGGGCTTTGACATCGCGATCGTCCCGGGCCACGTGGAAGACACCACCGACTTCGTGGCGCGAGAGCTCTGGCGGGCGACGCGGAAGCTGCTGTATGCGAGCCCTCGCTACCTCGAGGCGCGGGGCGTTCCCCAGCGAATCGAGGACCTCGCGCGTCACGATTGCATCGCGGTGCACGCGACGGACGGAATGGCCACATGGACGCTCGGGCAGGGGCGCCGGAGACGACGCGTCGCCTTCGAGCCCCGCTTCTATGTGAGCGAGTCCTCCGCCGCTTACCGCGCGACGCTCGCGGGCGTCGGCATCGCGATGCTCCCGGAGGTGTTCTGCGCCGAGGACGTGGCCGCGAAGCGCCTCGTCCGCGTCCTCAAGGGCTACGAGGCCGAGGCCGGCGGCGTCAGTCTCCTCTATCGCGCGCATCGCGCCCTGACGGCCGCCGTCCGGACATGCATCGACCACCTCCTCGGGGAGCTGCCGGCGACCGACCCGGCGCGCGCTGGGCGCAGCCGCCGCGAGTAGGGGGTCTTTGCCCAGAGGCAAATTTGCGAAACCGATGCCGGTGTCGGCCGTAGCTGGACCAGACGGCGCGATCGCTCGCCTGGGCGAAGGAAGCCGCAAGGGAGGAATCCATGATCCGTTCCAGATTCGGCCTGGTGTTCTCGCTCTCGACGCTCGCCCTCGGAGCTGTGCAAACAGGTTGCGGGGGCTCTGACGTCGAGCCGCTCGATGACGTCTCGTCGACGTCCGAGGCGCCCGCCGCGCGTACCGGGTTCATCGCCCTGACCCGTATCTCCGCGGACAGGACACCGGTCCTCCATCACCTCGCCGGCGAGCTCCAGGCGACGTCGGCGCAGCGCGCTCTGGATTCACTCCGCTCCGGCGACGCCGAGCGCAGCGACCTCCTTCGCCGAACGGGCGCGGTGATCGCCGACATGGACGAGCTCGGTGAGGCGGACCTCGCGACGTACCGGTCGCTGGTCGAGGCCGCGAGCCAGGCCGGGGTCCCGTTCGTCTTCGAGAATGTCCGCGACTCGGCGCGCATGGCCGCGGTGTTCGGCTATGGCGTCGCGGGCGACGTGGCGATCGTGGAGCCATCGCGCGGGGGAACGAAGTTCGACATCAAGCTCTATGGGAACATCGAGACGACGGCGGTGAAGTCCCCCTCCGCCACGATCAAGGTGAGCCACGAGGCTGCTACCTTGCCCGCCGAGGAGCTGGCGGCGCGCGCGTCGGACCGCGAGCACGCCGGGGAGGCCGCGGAGGGCGCCGCGCCCACGGCCGCTCCGTCACGAGAGGACGTCGCGACGCAGGTGGCGGCGCGCATCCGCACGCTCGCCGCTGCGCCCGTCGTGCAGCCGTTCGCTCTCTCCGTCGCGAGCGCGGCCCCCCCGGGCACCTACCGCCAGTTCATCGTCAACGGCTCCGCGGGGTGGACCGTCCCCGGCACCTCGCAACGCGCGACCCTGGATCTGAGCTACGAGGTCGAGCTCGTCGCTTCGGCCACGCCCGACAACAAATTCATGGTCGTCACCGGCGTGGGCGCGGGCGCGAACCCGGGGCCGCTGAACACGAACGACCAGTTCAACCGGGGCTATTACCAGCAGCAGCTGGACGTCCGGGTCGTGCCTGGCAGCACGGCGCTGAGCCCGTACGCCCACGTGCCCAACTCCCCGAACGGGCAAAACTCGTTCACGCGCTCCGTCGGCTGCAGCGTCGGCGCGCAGGGGGGCACCGACGCGGCCAGCGCCAGCTTCTCGTGCAGCTTCCAGGACAGCGCCACCGTGTCCTTGTCCGACTTCACCGCGATCGATCAGAGCACGGGGCGGACGTCCGCCTGGAGCTACCGGATGACCTCGGCGCAGGGCTATCCGTACTGGAACCCCGTCGACCTCGTCGACGATTGGACCGGAACGCTCCACACGCTGCCGTTCCTCGCGGTCTCGACCCTCCAGCCGACGTATCAGACCGTCTATTCCGCGCCGAGCGCGTTCAACGGCAAGGTGCCCCTCTCCGTCACGCACACCCAGGTGCTCCAAGGGATCTACGTCGATTGGTACTTCTTTTACGCAGAGGCGCATCCTCAAGGCTACTCTGTCGCCGCCGAGCTCGCCACGACCGTGGACTTCGGGAGCGTGAGCAGCACCAACCCGGCGGTGACCTTCACCAACCAGAACAGCGGCCTCAACATGGACGTCTATTACTCGGAGACGACGCCGCTCTCGCCGATCATTCAGTGGCCTGCGACCGGCGGTCCCAACCAGAGCTTCGAGCTCATCCCGACGGGAGACGCCGATGGGAGCGTGTTCATCAAGCCGAAGCACAGCGGGCTCTGCTTCGACATCCCTTACTCGAGCCTCGAGGACGGCGTCGGGCTCATTCAATACACCTGCACGGGCAACCCCAACCAGAAGTTCATCCTGCGGCCGGTGGGCGCGTATCGGTCGATCATGAACGTGAACAGCCAGAAGTGCCTGAGCGTCGAGGGGGCCAGCACCGGGGGCTATGCGCACATCGTTCAGGCACCCTGCAACACCGCGCTCCCTGAACAGCTCTTCCTCGCGCGCTGAGGAGCGCGGCGCTACCCTGCTCCCGATCGGGCAGCGGGAGGGCGGCGCTCCGGCGCTCGCCGGAGCCCTCGCCGCCGGCGCCGAGCGACCTGACGCACCGCCCAGCGCAGCGTCGCCGCAGGCGCCTCCGGCCGCCCGGCGCACCGCCACCGCCTCTCCCCGGACGGCCGTTCCCCTGCCGCTCCCTGGCCCCTAGGCACGCCTTCCCACGCCGCCTGGGCCAGGATACGCTCGTGGTGCTCTTACGTTTGCGTCCAGGCCGGGACGTCTCCGCCCGACGTGGTCGTAGGAGATTGGCCTTTGCCACCGGCCAGAGCGGCCCGCGCGCAGTGTCGTGGGTCGCCTGGAAGCGAGACCCGCTCCGGTCACTGGAGCGCGGAGGAGTACGGCGGGCCAACGATGACGAACCATTCCAATGAACGGAGAATTCGATGATCGGATATGTCACGCTGGGCACGGACGATCTGGAGCGCGCCGCCCGTTTCTACGATGCCTTGCTGGGCGAGCTGGGCGCGACGCGGCTCTTGCAGCTCGAGCGGTTGATCATCTGGGCGGTGAAGCCGAACGCGCCCGCGCTCGCCGTCGCCCTGCCCTTTGACCGCCAGCCGGCCACGGTCGGCAACGGGGTGATGGTCGCGCTCGCCGTTGATAGCCCGGCCAAGGTGGACGCGCTCCATAGCAAGGCCCTGGAGCTGGGCGGCAAGGACGAGGGCGCGCCGGGGCCGCGCGGACAGAGCTTCTACGGGGGATATTTCCGCGACCTGGACGGCAACAAGCTCAACTTCTTCACCATGGTGCGCTGAGCTCCACCCGCCGGCCGGTCTTCCGCAGTCGGCCCCGCGCGGCGGCGCTCGTCTCTCGAAACAACCGCTCGGAGCAGGCCCACGCCCTCGTGGGCCACGGCCTGAACCCGCAGCGCGGCGCGTGGCATCCTTCGTGCTTTCGCCGCCGTCGAGGCGCTGGCGCGTCGCCGCGTCGGCCAGGAGCTCGCATGCCGCTGCGGATCGAGGACTATGCGTTGCTGGGGGACACACAGACAGCGGCGCTGGTCGGGCGCGATGGCTCCATCGACTGGCTGTGCCTGCCGCGCTTCGACTCGGCCGCCTGCTTCGCCGCCCTGATCGGCACGCCGGAGCACGGCCGCTTCCGGATCGGGCCGAAGGACCCGTCGCCCCGCGTCGCACGCCGCTACCGCGAGGGAACGCTCGTGCTCGAGACCGAGTTCACCACGGCCGAGGGCGTGGTGCGGCTCGTGGACTGCATGCCGCTGCGCGGGAGGGCGCCGGACGTCGTGCGCGTCGTCGAGGGCGTGCGCGGCCGGGTCCCGGTCTCCCTGGAGCTCATCATTCGCTTCGACTACGGCTCGATCGTGCCCTGGGTGCGGTCGAGCGGCGGCGCGCTGCGCGCGGTGGCCGGGCCCGACGCGCTGATCCTGCGCGCGGGGGTGCCGGTCCATGGCGCAGGGCTCACCACGGTCGCCGAGTTCGACGTCCACGAGGGCCAGCGCATCCCCTTCGTGCTCACGTGGCACCCGTCGAACGAGCCGCCGCCCGAGGCGATCGACGCCGAGCGCGCGGTGGAGCACGCCGAGGCGTGGTGGCGCGCCTGGTCGAGCCGCTGCGCCCACGCCGGACCCTGGAAGGAGGCGGTCGTCACGTCGCTCGTCGCGCTCAAGGCGCTCACCCACGCCCCCACGGGCGGGCTCGTCGCGGCGCCGACGACCTCGCTCCCCGAGTGGATCGGCGGCGTGCGCAACTGGGACTACCGCTACTGCTGGCTGCGCGACGCGACCCTGACGCTCTACGCGCTGCTGCTCGGCGGCTACAGCGAGGAGGCCGCGGCCTGGCGCGACTGGCTCCTGCGCGCCATCGCGGGCGACCCCTCGAAGCTCCAGATCCTCTACGGCATCGCGGGCGAGCGGCGGCTCAGCGAGATCGAGCTCCCCTGGCTGCCGGGCTACGAGGGCTCGCGGCCGGTGCGCGCCGGCAACGCCGCGGTCGAGCAGCTCCAGCTCGATGTTTACGGCGAGGTGATGGACACGATGTACCAGGCGCGCCGATCCGGCCTCGCCCCGGAGCCGGAGGCCTGGCGCCTCCAGCGCAAGCTGATGGACTTCCTCGAATCGAGCTGGCGCCGGCCCGACGAGGGCATCTGGGAGGTGCGGGGCGGGCCGCGCCCCTTCACTTACTCGCGGGTGATGGCCTGGGTCGCGTTCGATCGCGCCGTGAAGACCGTGGAGCAGCTCGGGCTGGACGGCCCGGTCGATCGCTGGCGCGCGCTGCGCGAGGCGGTGCACGCGGAGGTCTGCGAGAAGGGGTTCGACCCGGGCCGCGGCACGTTCACGCAATCGTATGGCAGCCAGGAGCTCGACGCGAGCACGCTGCTCATCCCGCTCGTGGGCTTCTTGCCGCCCGGCGACCCGCGCGTCGCGGGCACGGTGCGCGCCGTCGAGCGCGAGCTCGTGCGCGGGGGCTTCGTGCTCCGCTACTCGACCGGCCCAGGGAGGACGCCCGACGGCCTGTCCGGCGCCGAGGGGGTCTTCCTCGCGTGCAGCTTCTGGCTCGCGGACTGCTATGCCCTCATGGGCCGCGCCGGCGAGGCGCGGGCGCTGTTCGAGCGGCTGCTCGCGCTGCGCAACGACGTCGGCCTGCTCTCGGAGGAGTACGACCCAGGGAGCAGGCGGCTGCTCGGCAACTTCCCCCAGGCGTTCAGCCACCTGGCGCTCGTCGGCTCCGCGTTCAACCTGACCCCGGGCCGCTCCGGTCCCGCGGATCAGCGATCCCGTTGACGCTCGGAGGGAGCGGGCTCGACAGAGGCGACTGCCGCGCGCAGCCGCCGCTCAGCTCATTTCGAGGAACAGCCGATCGGGATCCTCCAGATACCCGATGATCTCGTAGGCGAACGCCGCCCCCACGTGACCATCGATGATCCGGTGGTCGAACGACAGCGACACCAGCATCACCTCGCCGATCACGATCTGCCCGTCGCGCACCACCGGCTTCTGCTTCATCTGATGGATCCCGAGGATCGCGACCTCCGGGAAGTTCAGTATCGGCGTCGCGAACAGCCCGCCTTGCTGGCCGAGCGACGTGATCGTGAACGTCGAGCCGCCGAGATCCTCCGGCTTCACCCGCCCCGACTTCGTGTCCTCGCCGAGCCGCGCGATCTCCTGCGCGATCTCCAGCACGCTCCGCCGATCCGCGTCGCGCACGACTGGCACGATGAGCCCGGCCTCGGTCGCGGACGCGATGCCGATATGATAGCTCTTCTTGACGACGATCTCCTGCGCCGCCTCGTCGAACGCGCTGTTCAACGTCGGGTGCTTCTTCAGCGCCGCGACGACGGCCTTCACGAAGAAGGGCAGGAACGTGAGCTTCACGCCCGCCTTCTCGGCCAGCGGGCGCAGGCGCGCGCGGCGCTCCTTCAGCGCGGAGACGTCGCACTCCTCGACGAAGGTGAAGTGCGCCGCCGTGTGCTTCGACCGCGACATCGCCTCGAAGATCCGCTTGCGCACGCCCCGCAGCGGGATGCGCTCGTCGCCCGGCGCCGAGGGCAACCCCCGTCCGCGCTCCCCCTCGGGCCGCGCCGCCGCGTGCTCCGGCTCCTCGTCCGGCTGGCCGGGCCCCGCCGCCGCCGGCCTCGGCGCCGCCTCGGGCAGCGCCGGGGCCGCCCGCCTGGGCGCCGCCTCGGGCAGCGCCGGGGCCGCCTCCTCGGGCGCCTCGAGCGCCCGCACGTCGTCCTTCGTCACGCGGCCCGCCGGGCCGGTCGGCGGCACGCGCCGCAGGTCGACCCCGAGATCGCGCGCCAGCTTGCGCGTCGCGGGCGTCGCGAGCGGCTTCTCGTTGAAGTAGGCTGCCGCGCGCGCGCCCGCGCCGATGCTGCCGTTCGCCCACGCCGACCGCGCCGGCGCCACCAGGTTCATCCCCGGGAGGTCCTCCCGGATGTCGCCGACCGCCGTCGCCGCGGGCTCCGCGGTCCCGGACTTCGCGGCCGCCGCCGCGGGCTCGGCCGGGCCGGCCTTCGCGGCGTCCTTTCGCACCCCGGCGCCCGACGCGGGCGGCGCCGCCGCAGGCCGGTCGTCGAGGTCGAACACGACGAGCACCGAGTGGACCGGGACGACCCCGCCCACCTTGCCCCGCGTCTCCACGATCCGGCCCGTGCGCGGCGACGTGATCGTCACCGTCGCCTTGTCGGTCATCACCTCGACCATCGGCTGGTCCTCGGCGACCATGTCGCCCGGCGACACCAGCCAGGTCACGATCTCGCCCTCGGTGACGCCCTCGCCGATGTCCGGAAGCCTGAACTCGTACTTGCCCATGCGTCAGTACCTCGCCGTCTCCAAGATCGCCGGAAGGATACGATGGGACAGAGGGAGATACTCGTTCTCGAGGGTGTACGGGAACGGGGTGTCGAAGCCCGTGACCCGGACCGGGGGCGCCTCCAGGTGGAGGAACGCCTTCTCGTTGACCAGCGCGACGAGCTCGCCCCCGAGGCCGCAGGTCTTCGGCGCCTCGTGAACCACGATGAACCGGCCCGTCCGCTTCACCGATTCGATCACCGTGTCGATGTCGAGCGGCCACAGCGTGCGCAGGTCGATCACCTCGCACTCGACGCCCTGCGCGGCCGCCTGGTTCGCCGCGTCGAGCGCCTCGTAGAGCATCGCGCCCCAGACCACGAGCGTCACGTGCCAGCCCGGCCGGACCACCTTCGCCTGGCCGAGCGGGACCGTGTACTCGCCCTCGGGGACGTCGCCCTTCGCGGCGCGGTAGATGCGCTTCGGCTCGAAGAACAGCACCGGATCCGGGTCCCGGATCGACGAGAGCAGGAGCCCCTTCGCGTCGGCCGGGTTCGACGGGCACACGACCTTCAGGCCCGCCACGTGGATGAACTGCGCCTCGGGCGACTGCGAGTGGTAGTGCCCGCCGCGGATGCCGCCGCCGAACGGCGTCCGGATGACCAGCTTGGACGGGTACTCTCCCCCCGAGCGGTAGCGGTACTTCGCCAGCTCGGACACGATCTGGTCGTACGCGGGATAGATGAAATCGGCGAACTGGATCTCCGGGATCGGCACGAGCCCGTAGAGCGCCATCCCGATGGCCGTCCCCACGATCCCGTTCTCCGAGAGCGGCGTGTCGATCACCCGGTCGTCCCCGAACTCGTCGAACAGGCCCTGGGTCACGCGGAACACGCCGCCGACCTTGCCGACATCCTCGCCGAGCACGACGACCCGCGAGTCCCGCCGCATCTCGTGGCGTAGCGCGTCGTTGATCGCCTGGACCATGTTCATCTGAGGCATGCTCTTCGTCTCCGTCTCTCGGCCAACAGGTGGGGGTACAACCTCACCGGCGCCCCGGCCCCCCGGGGGTCCCCGCCGATCGCGGGCAGCGGCGCCACCCCCACCGCGTCGCCGCCCGGCGAGCCGCCACGCCGACGCCGCCGTCCGCGCGGCCTAGTGGCCGCCGTGGCCCTTGGGCCTCGGGCCCGCCTTGAGCTGCTCCCGCTGCTCCACGAGGTGCCAGGGCGGCTCCGCATAGACGTCCTCGAACATCGAGTCGAGCGGCGGCGGCGGGACCTTCTCCGAGACCGCGATGCAGGCCTTGACCTCCGCGTCGACCGCCGCCTCGATCTCGCGATCCTGCGCCTCGGTCCAGCCCTGGGTGCGCTCGACGTGCCGCCGGAGCCGCGCGATCGGATCGAGCCGGCGCCACGGGTCGAGCCATGCGTCGGGGCGGTACGCCTTCGGGTCGTCGCTCGTCGAGTGGCCCGACAGGCGGTACGTCATCGCCTCGATGAGCGTCGCGCCCTCGCCGCGCGACGCGCGCGCGATCGCGTCGCGCGTCACCTTCACGACGGCGAACACGTCGTTGCCGTCGACCCGCACCCCGGGGACGCCGTACGCGACGCCCTTGCCCGCAAACGTGTTGCTCGACGTCTGGCGCTCGGTCGGCACGCTGATCGCCCAGCCGTTGTTCCGGCAGAGGAAGATGACCGGCACCTTGAACACGCCGGCGAAGTTCAGGCCGCTGTGGAAATCCGACGAGCTCGTCGCGCCGTCGCCGAAGTAGGCCAGCGTGACGAGCTCGTCGCGCTTCAGCCTGGCGGCCCACGCGAAGCCCACGGCCTGGGTGATCTGCGTGCCGATGGGCGAGCTCACCGAGCCGAAGTGGCCCTCGCGGTAGGTGTAGTGGTCCGGCATCTGCCGCCCCTTCACCGTGTCGTTCGCGTTGCCGAACATGTTGTCGATGTACCGCTGGAGCGGCAGCCCTCGCCAGAGCGCCGCCCCGAACTCGCGGTAGCAGGGGAACACCCAGTCCTGGGGCCGCGTCGCAAACACGCTGCCGAGGACCGTCGCCTCCTCGCCGAGCGAGCCGATGTGGAACCCGATGCGCCCCTGGCGCTGCAGCGCCACGAGCCGCTCGTCGAGCAGGCGCGTGCGCATCATGGCCTTGTAGAGGGCGATCACCTCCGATGGCTCGAGCTTCGGATCGTGCGCGGGGTCGAGCGAGCCGTCGTCGCGCAGGACCTTGATCACGTCGTCGGCACACGTATCGAGCGGGTGCCGCGCGACGGCAGCCTGCGGCTCGAGGCTTGCCCCTGAGACGTTCGGCGGGCGGTCGGTGGAGTACGTCGCGGTGCTCATCGGTTCGCGGGACACTAACCAAAGGCGCTGCCCGAGACCAGTGCCCAGACGCGGCGTACGCTCATTCGCTTTACGCGTGACGTTGACTCGTCGCAGCGATCGCGCTCGGGGTTTGACTCGCCGCGGCGAGCTCGAACCCGCGCGCGCGCCCTGATGCGCGTCTCCCGCCGTACGCGGCGGCGCGGATGTCCACGCTAGACGTTCACGGGCTCGGCTGCCTGCGCGAGGGCCTCGTCGACGGCGGCCACGTCGAGCTTGAAGCCGCGCGCGAGCTGCTCGAGCACGCCGTGCTCATGCGCGCTCACGCCGCCGGAGGCGTGCGCCATGGACGCCGCCACGCGGAGCACCTCGCGCTGGTGCTCGGTCCGCGCGATCGTGCGGGCGACCATGCTGATGCGCTTCTCCAGCCCGTCCTCGGCCAGCATCTCGCCGAGGTCGGCGAGGAGCGCCTCGAGCTGCTTCTCGTGGACGAGGTTCTGGCAGGCGCCGGCGACGATCGCCTGGAAGCGTCCGCGCTCCTCGTCGTCGAAGTGGCCGTCGGCGTTCGCGACGAGGAACGCGGCCTCGATGATCGTCTCGAAGAGCGCCACCGCGGCGGGATCGAAGCCGGTGGGCATCGTGATGTCTTCGATGGGAGGGCGCGCGCTGTAGGCCCTCGCTGCCTGGGCCAGGATCGACGCCACGCGCACGCGGGGCGCCTCCGAGCCGAGGCGCGAGGCGCCTGGCGCGATGCCGCCGGGGCGCCTGTTGATGGAAGCGGACATCGTGGTGTTGGACCCTCCTGCCGAGCCATACGCTCGGCCAAACGCCAGGGAGCGTCAAGCCGCTCGGGTGGGCGCCGCGCTAGCGGCGAACGAGGGAGGCGGCCGGGACGAGCCGCGCGGCGCCGGCCGACGCGGCCGCCGGGCCGTCGAGCGGCTGGGGCTCGTCCGGGTCGAGCTCTGCGGTGAGGCGGGCGGCCTCGCGGCGCGCCACGGCGAGGCGCTCCTCGAGGAGCGCCTCGATGGCTGCCGCGCCTGCGGGATCCTCGCCGGCCGGGGAGGCGCCGGCGGGCAGCGCCGCGCCGCCCCGGTCCATCAGGCTGCGGACGAAGACCTCGGCCGCCTTGTAGCTCGACCGCACGAGCGGCGCGCTGGCGGCGTAGAGGAAGCCCATCTCGAGCGCCGCGCGCTCGAACGCCGCGAAGGTCTCGGGCTCGACGAAGCGCTGCACGGGCGCGTGCTTCGAGGAGGGGCGGAGGTACTGGCCGAGCGTCACGATGTCGACCCCGGCCGCGCGCAGGTCGCGGAGCGCCTCCAGGACCTCGTCGTCGGTCTCGCCGATGCCGACCATGATCGAGCTCTTGGTGAGCCGCCGCGGCGCGGGCGCGCCGGCCTCCGCGGCGTCGGCGGCGAGGCGCCGCTGGCGCTCCTTCGCGCGCCGGAGCACGGCGAGCGACTGGTCGTAGCTCGACCGGACGTCGCGGATGGCGCGCGTGATGCGGCGGACGACCTCCACGTTGTGGGCGAAGACGTCGGGCCCGGCGTCGACCACCATGTCGACGGCGCTCATGTGGCCCTGGAAGTCGCCGACCAGCGTCTCGATGAGCAGGTCGGGCCGGAGCGCGTGCAGGCGGCTCACCGTGCGGGCGACGTGCTCGGCGCCGCCGTCGAGCAGGTCGTCGCGGTTGACCATCGTCATCACGACGTACTGGAGCGAGAGCCGGGCGATGGCGCGGGCCACGTGCTCCGGCTCGCGGACGTCGACCGCGCCGCGCGGATCGCCCGTCGTGACCGCGCAGAAGCGGCAGCCGCGCGTGCACACGTCGCCGAGGAGCATCACCGTCGCGGTCCCCTCGCGCCAGCACTCGCCGACGTTCGGGCAGCGCGCCTCCTCGCAGACCGTGTGGAGATCGAGCTTGCGGAACGTCTCCTTGAGGTGGTGGTACGTGTCCCCCCCGGGAGCGCGGACCTTGAGCCATTCAGGTTTGGGCGAGAACTGCGCCATCAGGGGTGTCCTTAGCCCATGCGGCGGGGGAGCGCGAGGGGGGAGGTGCGCTAGCCGGCCGGCGGCACGGAGCGGCTGATCTCGCGCGTCGTCAGCTTGCCGCGCTCGGTGAAGACGGCCGTGACGAGCTCCGCGGGGGTGACGTCGAAGGCCGGGTGCCGGACGGGCACGCCGGGCGGGACGACGCGGCGGCCGCCGATGACGGCGAGCTCGTCGCGGCTCCGCTCCTCGATCGGGATCGACGCGCCGCTGTCGGTGGCGAGATCGATCGTGCTCCACGGGGCGGCCACGTAGAACGGGATGCCGTGGTGGCGCGCGAGGCAGGCGAGGCCGTAGGTCCCGATCTTGTTCGCGACGTCGCCGTTCCGCGCGATGCGGTCGGCCCCGACGACGACGGCGCCGATCTCGCCCTTCTGCATGAACCACGCGGCCATCGAGTCGGAGATCACCTCGACGGGGATGCCGTCCCGCTGGAGCTCCCAGGCGGTGAGGCGGGCGCCCTGGAGGTACGGGCGGGTCTCGCACGCGAGCACGCGGAGCGCCTTGCCCTCCTCGACGGCGGCGCGGATCACGCCGAGCGCCGTGCCGTAGCCGCCGGTCGCGAGCGCGCCCGCGTTGCAGTGGGTGAGGACCGTGCCCGACTCCGGCAGGCGCGCGGCGCCGGCGCGGCCCATCTGGCGGCAGGCGGCGACGTCTTCCCGGTGGATCTCGCGGGCGAGCTCGGCGAGCTCCCGCGCGCGCTCCTCGCCGCGGCGCCCGGCGTTCTGCAGGGCCGCGGCGATCGCGCGCCGCACCGCCCACCCGAGGTTCACGGCGGTGGGCCGGGCGGAGGCGAGGTGCTCCCCCGCCGCCCGCATGGCGGCGACGTAGCTGGAGGCGCCCTCGTCACGGGCGGCGCGCGCGGCGAGCGCCATCCCGTACGCTGCGGCGATGCCGATGGCCGGGGCGCCGCGGACCACCATGGTCCGGATGGCCTCGGCGACGCCGGCGGAGTCGGTCACGGTGAGGTAGCGCTCGCGCTCGGGCAGCTCGCGCTGCTCGAGGAGGAACACGCGGTCGTCGCCCTGCGCCAGCTCGACGGCCGAGTAGTCGGCCCCGGAGAGGGCCGCGGCCGGCTCCCAGGGCGGCGCCGGCCGCGCGCCCTCGCCTGGCCTCGGTGTCTGCTCTGCTTCGAAGCTCGTGCCCATTCAGCGCCTCCCGTTCGAGCGTGACGGCTCCCCTGGCGATCCGTCGTCCGGCCCCCGCGCCTCGGCGCTCGCGGCGAGCCGGCCGCGGATCTCCTCCGCGACGGTCGCGAAGTCCTCCGCCGCCTCGGCCTTGCGGCCCGCAAGGTAGGCGCGGAGCGCGTCGGCGGCGAGCAGCGCGAGGCTCGCGTTGATCCCGCGCGCCGTGAGCGCCTCGATCACGTCGCCGTTCTTGAGCAGCGTCTCCAGGTCGTCGAAGACCGCGGCGAGCTCTGGCCCGGGATCGACGCCGCCGCCGGCGGCGGGGCGCGTCTTCTTGTCGTCCTCGCGGGTCACGGGTCGCGCCTCATGGATGTTTGGTGCTCGTCGCCTTGGGGATCGCGGTGAAGGGGAAGTGCGGCGGCTCCACGCCGGGCACGCACTGGTACTTCGAGAAGTCGGTGACGCCCTCCTCGCGGAGCAGGGCCTCGTCGATCCACGCCTTGCCGCGCCGGGCCGACGGCTCGCGCGAGAGCAGCGCGAGCGTCGCGTCGGCGAGGATATCCGCCTTGCGCCAGAGCTCCGGGCCGCCGAGGCCGAAGTTGATCGTGGCGAAGCTCTCGATCGCGGTCGCGGGCCAGAGGGCGTGGGCCGTGATGTTGTGCTCCGCGTACTCGCCGGCGATGGCGTTGGCGATCATCGTCATGCCGAACTTGGAGACCGCATAGGCCCCGTGGTGGGCGCAGGCCTCGGCGTCGACGGGGGGCGACATCATGATGATGTGGCCGTATTTTTGCGCGATCATCTGGGGGAGGACGGCCTGCGAGAGGGCGAACGACGCGCGCACGTTGATGCCCATGATGAGGTCGAACTTCTTCATGGGTGTGTCCACGACGTCGGCCCACCAGAGCGCGCCCGCGTTGTTGATGAGCGCGTCGATGCGCCCGAGGCGCTCGACGGCCGTGGCGACGGCGCCCCTGCAGGCCTCGTCGTCGCGGACGTCGAGCTTGATGGGCAGCGCGCGGCGGCCGAGCTGCTCGACCTCGCGGGCGACGTCGTGGATCGTGCCCGGGAGGCGCGGGTTCTCGGCGACCTCCGTCTTCGCGGCGACGACGATATCCGCGCCTTCTCGCGCGCAGGCGAGGGCGACGGCCCGTCCGATCCCGCGGGAAGCTCCGGTGATGAAGACAACGCGGTCCTTGAGGCGCATGGTCGGCGGTCATAGCACAGGAGCCGCCGCGGGGGCGGCCTCGCGGCTCACCGTCGAGCGGCCGTGCTGCGGGGCCGCCGCGCGGCGCGGTCATCGGGGCGTCGGCCGTCAGGCCGTCGGGCCGCCTTCCCACCTTTCCACGAGCGCGGCAGCCGGGCCGCGCGGATGAGATGGCGCGCGCGTGCGGCAGGAGGCCACATCTACCACCACCCCGCGCGTGGCGCAGGGGCGAGCTCTGCCGCGGACGTCAGCGGGCGAGGGCCCTCAGGCGAGCTGCGCGGCGTGGCGGTGTGGCGATGAGCGAGGGAGTCGCGCGGAATCTCATGGGCGCTCGACTGACCTGCTGCTGACATGCGGCCCGTGGCGCGCATCGGCGCGCATCGGCGCGCATCGGCGCGCATCGGCGCGCGATCCACGGCGGGCGGAGGCTCGCAGGGAGTCGTCGCCCCCACGGGCTTCTGATCGCGGTCTGTCGTCGGAAACGGACACCCACCCTTCGGACCAGGGGAGGTGTTGTGTCCTGTGTGGCTCCATGTCTCACACCGTCCTTGCGTGAAGAAATCCTGTGTCGTCGAGCTCCGGGAAGCTCGGTTTCATGGGGTTTGGAAAGATCCAGCGATCCGGCGGCAAATCATGCGTGCCAGCGTGTTTCGTATCTGGACATGCCAGCGGTCAGGTGACACCGTGTCGTGAGCGAATCGAAGGGAGGCGCTGCGCTGCGTGGGATCGCGCTGTGCGCTACTCCGCCCCCTGAACAACGCTGTACTGGGGTGGCCCGTCGAGGTGTCGTGTGCCCCGGCGTACGTGCTGGCGCGAGCCGCGACGCAGGGGCGGGCCGAGCTCGGACGGGCTCAGAGAACCAAGGAGCATGCATATGAGCGCTTTGCACAGGACGCTTGTCCTCGCCTTCATCGCTGGCTGTTCTGCAGTCGGCTGCCTCGCCTCGACCGAGGTCGGCGAGGAGCCGCCGGCGGAGCTGTCGGAGGACCAGTCCTCGCCGCTCGCGGGGGCGGTCTGCGATACCGCGTCGGAGGGCTCGGATGTGGAGCTCTCCTGTCCTGCCGGCGAGGTCATCACGGCGATCCAGTTCGCGAGTTATGGCAGGCCGCGCGGCGTCTGCGGCGGCTACGCGGCCACCTCGTGCAACGCGCCGACGTCGAAGGCCGTCGTGGAGCGCGCGTGCCTCGGAAAGGCGAGCTGTACCGTGCGGGCGAGCAACGCGACCTTCTCCGGCGATCCGTGCAGGAGGACCGCGAAGCGGCTCTACGTGCAGGCGGCGTGCGGCCCCGCGGCGCCGGGCAGCGGCGCGGGCGGCTCGACGAGCGGCGCGGGCGGGGCGGGCGGCTCGACGAGCGGCAACGGAGGCGCGGGCGGCGAGGGAGGCTCGACGAGCGGTGAGGGAGGCTCGACGAGCGGTGAGGTCTGCGGCAATGGGGTTTGCGGCGCGGGCGAGGACTGCTCGAGCTGCTCGAGCGACTGCGGCGCATGCCAGATGTGCAGCGGCGCCGGGCCCAGCACGACTCCGCTCGACACCGAGGAGCAGGCGTTCCTCACCATCATCAACCAGTATCGCGCGCAGAACGGCCTCGGGGCGCTCTCGGCCTGCACCTCGATGAGCCGCGCTGCTCAGGGGCACAGCGAGGACATGCGCGATCAGAACTATTTCTCGCACACGAGCCTCGACGGCCGGACGCCCGGGACCCGCATGTGCAACGCCTGCTACGAGCTCGGGTGCGGGGGCACGGCCATGGCCGAGAACATCGCCGCTGGCAACTCGACGGCGCAGGCGACGTTCACCCAGTGGAAGAACTCGGACGGCCACAACAAGAACATGCTCGGCTCCGCCTACAAGGTCATCGGCATCGGGCGGGCGACCGGAGGCGGGACCTACGGGTCCTACTGGACCACGGTGTTCGGCGGCAAGTCCGAGGCGAGCTGCAATTAGGCCAGGCACCCGCGGCGGCGGCCGCCTGCTCGCAGCAGCGTGTCACGCGTGAGGCGTTCTGCCATGGCGGCGCGGCGCGACCCGGGATCCGCGATGGCCCGGGCTGCGCCGCGCGCCGCGGCCGGAGAGCGGCAGCCGAGGGCGGTCCGGCGATTGCTTTGAGCTTCGGACGACGGAACGGTGGTGTGCTCGGAGCAAACGAGCTGCGCCGGTCATCCGTCTCGAAGCTCTCATGGCGGAACACATCATCTATCTCCTCGGTCCTTATCGAATTCCCGGCTTCCAGGGGGAGCGCAACGTCCGCGTCTACCTGCCCAGCGAGGGGGCGCCCGCCGGGCCGTCGCCTGTGCTCTTCCTGTTCGATGGGCAGAACGTCTTTCACGACGACCCGTCCTACAGCGGCGGCTGGCACCTGCACCAAGCGGTGCGCGATCTCTCGGGCCGAGGCCTCGTGGCGCCCGTCCTCGTGGGGATCGATCACGGCGGGAGCGAGCGGCTGACCGAGCTGTCGCCGTTCCCGGGCGACGGCAGCGACGGGAGGCTCGACGACTTCCTCGGCTGGATCACCTCCGAGATCGTGCCGGCCGTACAGGAGCGCTTCGCGGTGCGGCGCGACCTGGCCGGCACGGCGATCGGCGGCTCGTCCATGGGCGGCCTCGCGGCGCTCTACGCCCATTTCCGCCGCCCCGACGTGCTCGGGGCCGCGCTCTGCATGTCGCCGTCGCTCTGGTTCGCGGAGCGGAAGATCTTCGATTTTGTCGCGGCTCAGCCCGTCCCGGCGCGCTCGCGGCTGTATGTCGACGCCGGCGCTCAGGAGGACGACGGGTCGGTGCTGCGCGACGCCGCGCGGCTCGTGGATCACCTGCGCCACCGGGGCTACGGCGAGGCCGACCTGCTCTTCTGCCCGGACGAGGACGGGACCCACTGCGAGGATGCGTGGCGTCGGCGCGCGCCGGGGGCGCTGCAGTTCCTGTTCGCCGAGGCCGATACTGAGCGGCAGGAGGAGGCTGGAGCGCCGGATGGGCCGCAGCAGGCCGCCTGACCCAGGCGCTGCGAACGGCGTCCACGGTGCGTCCGTCCGCAAGGAGCAAGGAGAGGCGCGCGGTATGTCCCTGGATGTGGTATGACGTGAACCTGCACATGCGGAAAGCGTTGCCGAGGGCCGATGTCGGGATCTTGACGTTCCAAGAGGACGAGCTCGAGGCCATTGCGGCGCGCTTCCCGCGGCAAGGCATCGTCACAGGGCGGCGGATGTACGTCATCAGCCGGTTACCGCTCACGGAAGGCGCGAGCTATACGGTCGCGATCTCTCGCTGCGTTACAA
Organism: Sorangium sp. KYC3313; assembly: GCF_052075895.1. Taxonomy (NCBI): domain Bacteria; kingdom Pseudomonadati; phylum Myxococcota; order Polyangiales; family Polyangiaceae; genus Sorangium; species Sorangium sp. KYC3313. The sequence goes on along the minus strand of NZ_CP197255.1, from coordinate 10,685,710 downwards.
CCCTTGGTGGCGGAGACGCCGCCGAGGCCGTCGAGAGCTTCGTCGAGGACCTGGCGCCGAGCCTGTTACTCATCGTGGGCATCGCGGCAGGCATGCCCTCCGAGGACGTCACGCTCGGAGATGTGGTTGTTGCGACCAGCATCGCCAGAGCAAGTCCGGCCGAGATTTACTCGTGGACAACGCTTCCGACGGAGCCCATGCACAAGAATGTTCTGAACTGGGTATCTCACCTGTCAGCGTTGGTCTTGCCTTCGTGGAACGACGAGAAATTCACTGGACCGGCCCCCTGCATACCTCGTGAGATCGAGGCGGACGTTCTGCTCAAGGGTGTGATTCAGTCGTCGCTTGAGCATCACTTTTTGATGCATCATCAGTCACCCCTCAATTGTGGTGAAAAACGCCGGGCTGCGCGTTCCGTGGCAGGTGTTGTTGCGGCAAGCGATCGTGTGCTGGATGCCGCTGAGCTGGGCACTCTTTTCAGGAATGCGGGGCGGGATATCGTTGCTGTTGAGGCTAACTCGATGAGCGCCTACGACGCGGCACGGGCGCACCAGCTGCCCATCATATCGATTCGGGGTGTCAGCGAGATCGTCGGTCTGAAACGTGACCCAGATTGGACCCGCTATGCTTGTCGAATGGCGGCGTCGTTCGCGCGGTCTTTCTTGAGTGCGCTGCCTGTCGAGCGACGTGTGCGCGCCGCACAGGTCACGGCAGCCACCGAGGCATCTTCCGAAAGGGAGGTCGACCTCACCAGGATATTCCGGATAAAGCGTCTATCACTCTCGTCCGTCCGAGGATTCCCTCAGCTCGACCTTTCGCTGAGGCCGTCGTTCAATAAGAACCAGGGGCAGTGGACTGTCATCCTGGGCGATAACGGGATCGGCAAAACCACCATCTTGCGTGCACTCACGCTCGCGCTCTCTCCGAGCGATGTCGTTCATGCTGTGCTGGGGAGGATGGGGGTCACCTCTCCAACCGTACGAGCGGGCAGCGAGAAGGCCGCCATTCGTCTAGGCACACACGATGAGGAGGACCTCACGACGCTCACCCTGGAGCCCTCCCCTGGCGGTGAAGTCCTCCGGCGGCGGACATTCACCGAAGCCGCCATGCCTTTCGTCGTGGCCTACGGCTCCCGCCGCGGGTCCGGCCTCCTCGACTCGGGACGCAGCGCCGAGTCCACGCCCCTCGCAGCCGTCGAGACCCTCTTCGACGAGGGCGCCAGCCTGATGCAGCCGGACTCATGGCTCATCCGATGGCAGCTCGCAGCGTTGCAAGGCGGCAAGGATTCGCAGGACGCGCGGTTTTTCGACGCGATCCTCTCCACGCTATGCGAGCTGCTGCCGGACGTCAAAGCGGTCCACGTGAGCGCCAAGGGGGTGGAGGTCGAGGGCCCCACCCTCGGCCGGGTGCCGCTCGGAGCGCTGAGCGACGGCTACCGTACGACCATGGGCTGGATCCTCGACATGGTGGCGCGCTGGGTCGAGGAGGCGAGGCGGCGGAATATCGAGGTCAACGGTGATTTCCACGAGAAGATGACCGGCGTTGCCGTGGTCGACGAGATCGATCTGCACCTCCACCCGCGATGGCAGCGTGACGTGATCTCGATGGTACGCGGACACTTCCCGCGGATGAGCTTCGTGGTCACCACGCACAACCCGCTGACGCTCCTCGGCGCGCAGCCGGGAGAGATCTACGTACTGCGCCGGGATCCGCAGGGCAACGTCGAGATCCTGCAGCGGGACCTGCCGCCCGGCGCGGGCGCGGAGCGGATCCTCACCGGCGAGTGGTTCGGCCTCCCGTCGACGCTTGACGACGAGACGCTGGACATGCTTGCCAAGCACCAGCAGCTGATCCGCGAGCGCGGCCTCGACGCGCCCGAGGCGGTGAAGCTCGAGGAGGAGCTGCGGCGGCGGCTCGGGTCGTTCGCAGATACGCGGGTGGAGCGCCTGGCACACGAAGCGATGGCGGAGCACGTCGAGAAGGATCTGCGCGAGCTGACGCCCGAGGAGCGGAAGCAGGCTCGAGCGAAGGTCGTAGCGATGCTCGATGAGAAGCCGGGGCCGGTGAAGCCGGCGCCCGCGAAGAGCAAGGCAAAGGCGAGACGACCCAAGCAATCAGCAGGTTGAGCGGGGACATGCTCGGGTTCCGGCGCCCGAAGCGCCCCAGGGGGTTTGCGAAGGAGGTCGGTGCGGTCCGCCGCGCCGTGGCGAGCGCGTGCGCCGCGGGGCAGGCGCCGGACTTCCTCCCCTTGTGGCGCAAGGACGAGTACAAACGGAAGTTTGTGGCCGCACAGTACGGGAAATGCGGCTACTGCGAGACGTACTCGCTGAACCACCCCCCGGCCATCGAGCACTACGCGCCGAAGGGCGAAGTTGAGGCTCTGGCCAGCGACGGAATCGAGGCGGACGGGCTCTATGGCGTCCGAGATCGTGCCATGCGACAGATGAGCCCGACCGGGTATCACTGGCTTGCCTATGACTGGAATAACTGGCTGCTTGCGTGCGAGCGCTGCAATACGGGCTGGAAACGATCGCTCTTTCCTGTGCGAGAACATCCGCACCCTTGCCCGCCGGCGCCGGGCCAGCGCTACACGCCGCTGCTCCTGAACCCGTTCGGCGTGGAAGATCCCCTCGAGCACCTGGAGTTCAGCGCGCTCGGCGACATCATCGCCCGCAACGGGAGCGAGTATGGGGAGGCGACGATCCGCACGCTCGGGCTTTCCCGCCGTGAATCGCTGCGAAACGTCCGGCAGGGCTTCGCAGAGGACGCGACCAGGCACGCGAGAGGGCTCGAACAGGCGCTCGTCGACGGCAAGCTCGATAGTGCACAGATCCACGCCGAGGCACTGGTCTCGCTCGGTGGTGAGGAGCGCCTGCATGCAGGCATGGTGCGGAGTATCGTCCTGTCCAGGCTCGGCATGCGCTGGCCCCAGATGAAAATGCTGGCTGAGAAGCTCGCCGCGAAGGCCCGTCCTCAGACCAAGGATCCGGCCTTCGGTGTGCGCAAGAGGACGGGGGAGCGGAAGAGGTAGGGCGCGGGTCCCACATCGGGCTCGCCTCGATGGTGCGTGTCCAGCGCCCTTGCGAAGCGCGAATCGTTCTGCCGGGATGTCCCCTCTGGCGCCTGGCCCCTACCGCCGCCCCTTGCTCCGCTTGCGCGTCCCCTGGACGATGCGCGCCGCGTAGCGCGGCGTCGGGGCGGTCGCGCCGAGCGCCGCGGACAGGCGGCTGACCTCCGCGTCCGAGAACGACGCCTTCCGGAGCGCCGCGATCGCGTCCGCCACGACGTCGCGCGACTCGGGGCGCTCCGCCCCCGTCTTCTCCTCGAGCCAGCGCACGACCTCGGGGAAGCGGCCGGCGAGGGCCGCGATCTGCGCGGGCATCCCCTGCCGGAGGAGGCGCAGGCCCTGCAGCCGCTCGTCCGCGCGCGGGGAGCGATCCGACAGCACGAACGCCTCCTCGAGGCGCTCGACCACCTCCGCGCCCGCCGAGAGCCTGGCGAGCAGCGTGCGCTCGGCGAGCGCCTCGAGCGCGACGTACGCCTGCAGGTAGCCGTCGGTCCACGACGAGAGCTCGCCGACCGCCGCGTCGCCGCGCGCCGCGATGACGGCGCGGAGCGCCGCCACCACCCCGTCGCGCACGACGCGCCGCGGGTCCTCGGCCAGCTCCTCGAGCGCCTCGAGCGGATCGAGCCCGCCCTTCCCGCGGCGCGCGCCGCCCGCGCGCGGCGCCTGCCCCGCTCCGCCCGCCCGCGCCGCGCCCTGCACCGCGAGCGACGCGAGCGCCTGCGCCGCCACGATGAGCGCGTACTCCTCCGTGGTCGCGCAGAGCGCCCGCACGAGCCGCTCGGCCGGCGCGCCGCGGTCCGCGATCGCCGCGCCGACCGCCCGCGCGAGATCCAGGTTCACGCGCGGCAAGGGGGCGTTCGGCCCGAGGTCGGGGCCGGGCGCGCGCACCCCGCCGCGCCGGGCGGGCAGCCCGGAGCTCCGATCGAGCAGCGCGAGCAGCTCGGCCGGATCGCCGAGCTGCACGGCGCGCTCGATCGCCGCGTCGATCTTCGGGTTGCGCAGCGCGCCCGGGGGAGTCGCCCCCCGGCGCATATCCGAGGTGTCAGCCATTCAGAACCCCAGGGAAAGACCGACCTCCGGGGAGAGGACGGTGGTCATGGCAGGAAAGGTGAGGCTCGCGCGGAGCGCGAGGTTCAGCGAGAGGGCCTCGATCGGCGCATACGCAACGCCCGCGCCGACCGACGCGAACCCCTGGCCCGCTTGCCGGGTCGCGGTGAGCGTCTGTCGCCGAGCCTCGACCCTCCCGCTCGCTCCCGGCCTCGTGCAGGGGCTCGTCCTGTCGGCAAGGTCGGCCCCGCAAGCGGTCGCGTCCTCGAGGACCTCCACGTCGACCTCGGCGTCGACCTGCGCGACCCCGGCCGCGGCGAGCACGAACGGGCGCGCGCCGAGCTGCTCGAAGGGTCGCGCGCCGAGGAAGTACTGCGCGCGCGCCTCGAGGTGGAGCGGGAGGAACGAGGCGCCGCCCTCCGTCGTGCCGCCGGCCGCGAAGCCGACGCGGCCGCCGACCGTGAGGTTGTCGAGGACCAGCCGATCGTAGGCGATCGCCACCCGCAACGTCGCGAGCGCGAAGCCGAGGTTCACGTCGTTCGCGACGCCCGGCGTCGGCGTGCCGTCGTACCGGGTCCCGTCGCCGCGCAGGCACACGAAATGGTCGCTCCGCTGCGACGCGACCGTGCACACGTCCCGGCCGGAGAGCAGCGCGACGTCGGGCGAGAAGGTGAGGGCGACCCAGCTCCTCCGGACCTCCGGCGCAGCCTCCGCTGCGGCTCGCGCGACGCACGCGCCGCCGACACAGGCGAACCCGCGGTCGCACTGCCGGTCGTCGAGGCACTGCCCGATCTGGAGCTGCGCTTCCGCCGCCTCGGGCCCCTCGTGCGCCCCGGGCGACCCCGGCGACCCGGCGGCGCCAGCCGCCACGGGCGACCCGGTCGCTCCAGCCGCCGCGGCCGCTCCGGCCGCCGCGGGCGACCCGGTCGCCCCGGCGCCGGTGGCCGCGCGCGCCTGCTCGAACGCGGAGGAGACCTCCTGGGTCGTCAGATCCGGGTCCAGCTTCGCCGAGGGGTCGGCGCGGAGGGCGTCCGCGAAGGCGCTCCGCGCGTCCTCCAGCCCCTCTCTGCTCTGAGCGAGCACGGTGCCCAGCGCGACAAGCAGCCTCGCCTTGACCGCGGGCGAGCAGCCCGACTCGCCGCAGGCGTCGAGCGCGGCCCGGAGCTTGCGCTCCGCCTCGGCGAACCGCGTCTCGAGGTAGTCGATCTCCATCGCCTCCTTGAGGGCCGCCTCCGCCTGCGCGTTCCGCGGCGGAGCCTGCGCGGCCGCGGCGCCCGCAGCGAGCCACCCGGCGAGGCCCCCCGCGATCGCGAGGGACGCGCGCGGCGCGCAGGAAACAGGGCCGTTGCGTGCGGACATCGGCGCGCAACGTAGCCCACCGGTGTGTCCGCGAGCGCCAGAAAAGCTCGGGGACGGGAAGCCCGCTCACCCGATCCTGGAACACGCCACGCGCAGGAGGGACAAATAATCCACAGGTTGTTCCCAGGTTGTGGAAACCCCGTGGGACCCTGGCAACTCCGCGGAGGTGCCGGTCCTGCGCCGATCGCGGGGCGGCAGCCCCTCCAAGCCCCGGTGCCAGCCGAAGCCAGCCCGGGCATGGATGCGCCGCCCACACCGATGCAACTGATTTTTCTGCGATTTCTGGCGCTCCGTGCCCCGGCGCGCCTCCCAACTTCCGGGCGCTAAACTCCCTCCTTCGAAGCCAATCTGCAACCCAAAAATCACGCTCCCGAGCCCGGTTTGACAGTCCACATGCTTGTCCACAGATTGGCCACCTGATGGCCCCAGACGGCGCGCAGGTTTCGTGTCGGATGGGGGGCGTCGGGCGAGTTCTCGCTTGTCTTTCGGGTGGCGATCGACATGCGATTGACAAGCTCGCGATGACCTGGGTGGGGAGGCAGCGGGCGCCGGGGCCTCGGCCGGAGCGCCCGGCGAGCGGTCCATCCGGCGGCCGTCCGGGCGAGGCGGACGGCTCGGCTCGCTGCGCGCGGCGTCGCTGGGCCGCGCGGCGCCGCGCCCGGCGTGCTAGCGGGTGCGCATGCGCGTTCCGGAGATCCCCGAAGAGATGGCGTCGCCCCCGCGCGCCGGCGACCCGCCGGCGCAGGTCGCAGGGCGCCCGCTGATCCGGAGGAGCGCGCGCGTCCCGGGCCGGCGCGCGCGGCTCGCCGACCACGACGCGGCCTCGCTCGCGGAGCTGCTCCGCCGGGCCGGCGGCACGGCGTCGGCGGCGCGCGCGGTCTCCGGCAAGGTGGTGCGCCACGCCTTCGGCGCCGAGCCGGGCGCGCCTGCGCCGGCCTGGGACGCGCGCGCGCTCGCCGCCCTGGGCGTCGGGGCCTGGGCGCACGAGGCGCTGCTCGCGCTCGATCCGGCGCCGTCGCTCGAGATCGCCGAGCGGGCGCCGGCGCAGGACGACACGCTCCGGCTCGTCCTGCGCGCGTGCGACGGCGCGCTCATCGAGTCGGTGCTCATCCCGGGGCCTGCCCGCACGACGCTCTGCGTCTCGAGCCAGGTCGGCTGCGCCCGGGCCTGCTCGTTCTGCGAGACGGGGCGCCTCGGGCTCGAGCGCCAGCTCGCCGCCGGCGAGATCGTCGACCAGGTCCGGATCGCCAGGGCGCTCGCGGCCGAGCGCGGCGGCGCGCCCCTCAGGAACCTCGTCTTCATGGGGATGGGGGAGCCGTTCGATAACCTCGGCGAGGTGCTGAAGGCCATCCGGCTGCTCACCGATCCGCGGGCCTTCCGGTTCGCGCCGTCGCACGTCACCGTGAGCACCGTCGGGGTGGCGGACAAGATCGAGCCGTTCTTCCGCGAGGCGCGCGCCGAGCTCGCCGTCAGCCTCAACGCCCCGGACGACGCCCGCAGGCAGGCGATCATGCCCGTGAACGCGCGCTTCTCGATGGCGGCGCTGAAGGACGCGATCGCGCGGGCGCTGCCGCAGGGGCGGCGCGTGCTCTTCGAGTACGTGCTCTTCGATCAGGTCAACGACGCCCCGGAGGACGCGGATCTGCTCGCGGCCTACGTCGCCGGGCTCCGGTGCAGGGTGAACGTCATCCCCTGCAACCCCGGGCCGGATCCGGCGCTGCGCCCGCCGTCCGCCGCGCGGCTCGACGCCTTCGTGGCGCGGCTGTCCGGCCACGGCGTGACGACGCTGGTGCGACGGCCGCGGGGGCGCGACGTGGGCGGCGCCTGCGGTCAGCTCGCGGGGATGGCCCGCGTCAGGCAGCCAGCGCCAGCGTGAGGGCGGCGCCGCGGGCGAGCGGGGCCCCGACCCGGAGCGCCCCATGGCCCGCCGCGAACGTACGGGCGATCTTGCCCGAGCGCTGGTCCATCCGGACGAGCACCGCGCGCTTGCCCGCCTCGCCGGTGTCCCCGAGCGTCGCGAGCAAGGAGAGCAGGTCGGTCCACACCCGGTCGCGCCAGCACCTCAGCAGGAACATCACGACGCTCGAGACGGCGCGCTCGACGCCCCGGCTGAAGGTCGCGATCCGGGCGAGCGGGCAGCGATAACGAGCGCGCAGGATCGCGAAAATTTCCGGCATCGCCGCCGCGAGAATTTCATTCACAAGGTCGTGGTCGTGACGGTAGCGGTCGAGAAGCCGGGCGTCCTGCGCCGCGCCGTGCTGGACGATGTTCCGGTAGAGTCCGAGGGCCAGGTCGTAGTTGATGTGCGCGTTGATGCCGAGCAGCCCGTGCACCGCCGCCGCCGGCCCGCCCGCGCTGGCGCACTGGAACGCGACGTCCCACGCCGCGATGCCCGTCGACCGCGCTTCCAGCGACGCCGCGAGGGCCGCCAGGTAGTACTCGCAGAAGATCCCCGCCAGGCGCGAGATCCACGCCGGCTCGAGGAACCGTCCGTCCGAGCCGTCGACGACCGCCTCTTTCACGCGGCGCGTGATCACGGCGTAGACGTCGGGGAACACCGCCCGCGGGTCGTTCCTCTCGCGCAGCCGCGCGGCGACCGTCTCCAGCGCGATCAGCGCCTCGGAGACGCTCGCTGGCGTCATCGTCACGCCCTGCAGGACGGGATGACGCGCGGTGGACGCCGCGGGACGGGACGCAGCCGGTGACCGCGTCTGCTTGCTCCTCATCGCCAGGGGTTGATCCGAAGTAAGGGTCTTCATGGCTGCGCTGAGCGAGCGAATTCAAGGATCGTGCCCGTATGTCCGGTCCGCAGTCGTACACAGCCACAGGCTGTACGGAGCGCGCGCAGGGCGGGGCTCGAGCGCGCGCGGCGGGGGGGGCACGCTCGTGCGCCCGGTCCCCCATCTCGCCGAATTTCCCGCGGATAAAGCGGAGGGCGCTCGCCCGTCACCCCGAGCGAGCGGGCGAGATTTCGGTGGCGTCACGCGGCTGCCAGCAGCGGTGTCGTCGAGCGGTGCCCGCGTCAACGTCGTGTCCCGGCGCGACGAGAGCGCGGGCCGGCGCACCAAAGTGCCCCATGAGGCAGATTGTGACGCGCGGACGGGTCTCCTCGAGGCAAAACAAGGAATCCCCCGACGCCGTGCACACCTTGGTCATCCGGGTGCGGCGGTGTGTGCCGGGTCGTGCTGGCGTTTTCGGGTTTCGGCCGGCCGGGGGATGCGCCGTATCCTGGCGCGGGGCGCTCCGCGCCTGCGCGCAGCCCTCGGCGCCGCCTGGCGGCCGCGAGGGCGGTTGCGCTCCTCCGCGGCTGCCCGTGTCGAGCACCATGAGCTTCCTCAAGATCGTCTGTTCCGAGCCCAGAAACGACCTCGCCTCCTTCCTCCGGTCGCTGCCGATCGAGCCCGCAATGCCGGCCATCGCGCTCGTGATGGGCACCGCGGATCTCGCCTATCCGCTCGTGGCCGCGCGGACCTTCCTCGCGTCGGCGAGGGAGGTGGGCGCGTCGCACCTCCTCTGGGTGGCGCCGTACTTCCCTCCCTCGAGCCGGGTGGGGCAGCAGATCCGCGACGCCGAGGCGTCCGTGCGCGCCTCCGGCCAGGCGGTGACCACGGTCTGGCACGGACCTCTGCTGAGCGCGCTCGACCTCTGGCGCGAGGACATCCGGCTCCGCCGCACGCTGCCGCTGCCGCTGGGCGGCGGCGCGTTGCCCTGGGTGGCGCCCGCGGACGTGGCCCGCAGGGCGATCCGCGCGCTGGAGCAGCCCGGCGCGCCGGCGCCCGTCGTCTGCGGCCCCGCAGCGTGCTCGGGCGCCGAGGTGGCGGCCGCGCTCTCCCGCGGCCTCCGCGCCGGCCTGACGAGCGAGCGCTTCGCCTGGCGCCGGTTCGAGGAGATCGATCGCGACCACAACCGCAAGCTCAGCGAGGACGAGCTCCTGCCGTACCTCACCGGCCTCGGGATGCGGGCCGACGAGGCGAAGGCGCTGCTCGTGGCCGCGGACACGACCGGGGACGGGACCGTCGACTTCGAGGAGTTCACCGCCGGGCTGCAGGGGCGGCTCGGCAACCTGGTCCAGCAGCTGCTGCGCGAGGACTCGTTCGAGCTCAGGTACGTGGACGCGCCGGCCGAGCAGGCCGTGGCGGCGCTCGTCCAGGCGGGCCTGCGGAAGGCGGCGGCCGAGGCGCTCATCGAGGGCTGGGCGAGCCTGGCCGGGGAGGGGATCCCCGCGGACGTCCGCGGGTCCGACGAGGCCTGGCTCGAGCTGCCGCCCGCGAGCGTCGATGCCTGGGCCGAGCGGCACGCGCTCGATTTCGTCAACGTCCATCTGCTGCCCGGGCAGGGGCTGCTCTCCCGGCGCGAGGGGGTCGTCGAGCGCGGCGCCGCGATGGGCGCGCTGGCCGGCAAGGAGGCCGCGATCTCGAAGATCGTGGACGGCGCCGGCCGCATCCTGTCGCTCTCCCGCGCGCTCGACGGGAGCGGCGTCTCGGCGCGGTGGCTCGACGCGCCCACGGAGGGCCTCCGGTGGGTGCCGTGCGGGGATCGCGACAAGCGCCGCGCGCTGCTCGTGTCGAGCGGGCAGCTCGCGGGGCTGCACGTCGAGGGGGAATGGAACGACCTCCCCTCGGCGATGCGGCTGCTCATGGCGCGCGGCCCGCTGCCCGGCTGGCAGCTCACGACGTTCCGGGAGCTCGGCGAGCTGAAGATCGATCAGCCCGCGGCGCTGTTCGAGCCGAACGAGATCGTGTGCAACTGCGCCGGGGTCAAGCGCGGGCAGATCACGAGCCTCATTGAGGCCGGGTGCGCGACGCCCGCCGAGCTGGCGGAGCGGACGCGGGCGGGCCAGATCTGCGGCGGCTGCGCCCCGGCGCTCGCCGAGATGTTCGGCGGATCGAGCCTCCAGCAGGCCGAGGTGAAGGCCGCGCGGGAGCTCTGCCCCGGGATCTTCCAGATCACGCTCTCGCCGGTCGGCGGCGCGCCGGCGGCGTCGGTGCCCGGGCAGCACGTGCTCGTGCAGGGCTACCTCGATCGGCGCTGGGTGGCGCGCGCGTACACGCTCTCGGCGCCGGCGCGCGCCGGCGGCGACTACGAGATCACGGTGAAGCGCGAGGAGCTCGGGGTGTTCTCGCGGTGGCTGTGCGAGCGCGCCGCGGCCTCGCTGCTGCGCGCGTCGGCGCCGAAGGGCAGCTTCGTCCTTCCGGCGCCGCCCGTGGAGCGGGTGGTGTTCCTCGCGGGCGGGATCGGCGTCACGCCGGCGATGGCGATGCTGCGGGCGCTCGACGGCAGGGCCGGCCCCCCCGACGCGCGGGCCTTCCTCCTCGACTGGTCGGCGTCGCGCGCCGCGGATTTCGCCTATTTCGAGGAGGATCTGCGCGCGATCGCCGGCCGTACGCCCGGCGTCGCGTTCCGCCTGCGCGCGACGAAGGCGGAGGGGCGGCTGTCCAGGGAGCAGGTGGCCGAGCTGTACCCTTACCGGCCGGGATCGCGGGCGCTCGTGTGCGGTCCCGATGCCTTCATGCGCGACGCGCAGGAGCACCTGCGCGCGGTGGGCTGGCCGCCGGACGCCATCCAGCGGGAGCTGTTCAGCTCGAACGTCGACACCGCCGGCGAGGTCCGCCCGACGCCGCTCCGGCGCGCCGGCGCGGCGCGGGCGGCTGGCGGGGTGTGTCCGGTCGAGCACGGGTCGTTTCACGTGACCCCCACCGCGCCCGAGGCGGTGCCGACCGAGGCCGAGGCGTTCCTGCGCCAGTGCTACGCGGAGCTCGGGGTGCCCTCGGCGGTGGAAGAGCGCTGGCAGGAGGTGCGGGCGAGCCTGGAGAAGCACGGGACGTACACGCACCTGCCCGACGAGCTCGCCTACGGCGCCCGGCTCGCGTGGCGCAACAGCTCGCGCTGCATCGGGCGCTTCTTCTGGTCGACGCTCCACGTGCGCGATCTGCGGCACCTGAAGACGGAGGAGGAGATCTTCCAGGCGCTCGTCGAGCACCTCGATCTGGCGACCAACGGGGGCGACATCCGGGCGACCATGACGGTGTTCAGGCCGGGTGAACCGCGGATCCGCATCTGGAACGGCCAGCTGGTCCGCTATGCGGGCTACCGGCTGCCGGAGGGCGGCGTCCTCGGCGATCCTGGGAACGTGGAGCTGACGGACCAGGCGCTCGCGCTGGGCTGGCCGGGCGGGGAGCGGACGCGCTTCGATCTGCTGCCGTTGATCCTCCAGATCGGCGACGGCCGGCCGAAGTGGTTCGAGCTGCCGCGGGAGAAGGTGCTCGAGGTGCCGATCGAGCACCCGCGGTATGCGTGGTTCGCCGAGCTCGGGCTGAAGTGGCACGCGCTGCCTGCGGTCTCCAACCTGGCCCTCGATCTCGGCGGGATCCAGTACACGGCGGCGCCGTTCAACGGCTTTTACATGGGCACCGAGATCGGCGCGCGCAACCTGAGCGACGTGACGCGGTACGACCAGCTGCCGCTCATCGCGGATCGCCTCGGGCTGGACCGGACGCGCAGCGACACGCTGTGGCAGGACGCCGCGCTGGTCGAGCTGAACATCGCGGTGCTGCACTCGTTCCGGCAGGCCAAGGTGCGGATGATGGACCACCACACGCTCTCGGAGTACTTCAAGAGGTTCGAGCAGCAGGAGCGGCAGTGCGAGCGCCCGGTGTATGCGGACTGGACGTGGATCGTCCCGCCGATGTCGGCGTCGACCATGGCGGTGTTCCACACCAACATGGAGAACAAGATCCTGAAGCCGAACTATCTGTATCAGGACGATCCGTGGAAGGAGCGGAAGGGGTAGCGGCGAAGGCGCATCCACGCGCGGACGCCGGACCTGGTCGGGTACCGCGTCGCCTGACGGAGCTCCTCCCTGGCTGCGAGAGAGAGGTCGTGCCGAGACGCCCGGCCCCGGGAGGGTGCGCGACGGACTCGATCCGTCGCGAGGGGGGTGGCGGAGGGGGTGCGCGACGGACTCGAACCGTCGCGAGGGGGGTGGCGGAGGGGGTGCGCGACGGATCGAGTGAGCCGCGAGGGGGTGGCGGAGGGGGTGCGCGACGGATCGAGTGAGCCGCGAGGGGGTGGCGGAGGGGGGCGCGACGGATCGAGTGAGCCGCGAGGGGGTGGCGGAGGGGGGGGCGCGACGGATCGAGTGAGCCGCGAGGGGGTGGCGGAGGGGGTGGCGCGACGGATCGAGTGAGCCGCGAGGGGGTGGCGGAGGGGGGGCGCGACGGATCGCGTCTGCTGGGAGAGGCAGGGGCCAGGGAGGTCGGATGAGCGCGTGCCGAGCGCGACTGCCTCGATGGGGGGAGGAACCGACGTCCGCCTGGCTCGCTCGCCTGAGCGGGCGACGTCCGGCGTTCGCTGTTGCTATCCTCCTGACGGCGGGGGCCTTCGTTGACCCGTGAGGCGCTGCCGGCCCATAGTCCCAGTGTGACCCGCGACCCGCTCGGCTGGACGGACCTCAAGGTCGACCATCTGGAGGCACTCGAACCCGACCAGTTCGAGCAGTTTTGCTTCGATCTGATCCGGTTCGAGGCCTATGAGCGGCACGACGGTCCGGAGCTCGACGGTCCAGCGGGACGGAGCATTGCGGATGGCGGACGCGACATCCTGCTTACCGTGAGGCGGTCGCCCGTCACCCCCAAGATCGATTATCAGCGAAAGCACCTCCTGACCCCGCTCACGGAGGACGGGCAGGTTCGCACGGCCTATGGCTGCAAGAGCGGAGAGAAATGGCTCAACCTCGCGCTTCGGGACGTGAACGATCGCAAGGGCCCTGGCCGGGTGATCCAGGTGCTCCTGGAGGGCGGCTACTTCAAGCTGCTCATCAACACCATCGGAAAGTGTGATTACGAGGTCGAGAGGGGCGGCGTCAAGCGAACCCCCCACAAGCATCTCGCCGCAGCGCTCTGGGAGCGCATGAAACGGGAACGGCCGGACGCTGAGGATCCAAGCGCGCGCATCGAGATCCTGGACGCCCACGCGCTCACCGGTTTCCTGCGCGCGCGCCAACCCGAGGGCGGGAGCATCGCCGCGTGGGTCGACCGCTTTGGTCTCGTCCCGCTGCTGCACGGCCTCGACGCATGGCGCGCTCACCACCAGGAAGACAGGAGCGAGCCGGAGTTCACCGACGATGCGGCGCGAGGGGCGTTGCGCGACGCGTTGCTCGGGTTCATCCGATGCGCCCCGTCCACGCCCCGCGAGCTGGCGGCGTGGCTCGTTGGCCCCCCGGGCGTCGGCAAGACGCGCCTGGTGCTGGAGGCGCTCGCGAGCGACCCGGCCATCGAGCAGCGCGTGCGGGTCGCCCGGACCCCCGAGGATGCGCTCGATGCGCTCGACCGCGGACGGCTGCTGGTTCGCCACCCCGCGGTCGTCTTGATCATCGACGATTGCCCGCCGAACCAGGTGGAGTCGCTCGCCGCGCGCTTCCTCGCCGCCACGAGGACACACACGTCGGCGCGGCTCCTGATCGTGACGCCGGCGCCCAGGCAGGTGCTGGACAAGCCGAGGCTCTCCCCGCGCTGGTATCTCGAACCGCTCGACCCGACCGCCACCCGGACGCTCGCAGCCCGCGTGCTCGGAGGGCCGACCGACGCGGAGAGGGTCCATGACGTCGCCCGGTTGAGCGAGGGCTATCCGTGGTTCGTCGACCTGCTCGCGCGCGAGTCCCTCGCCGAGGAGCGCCCGCCCCGCGACGTGCGCGAGGCGGCGCAGTGGGCGCTCGCGGCGTCCTGGGAGGCGGATCGAGGTCCGGAGCTCGAGGCGCTCCGCCTCCGCCGCGCGCGCTGTCTGCTCGCCGCGTCCGTCACGCGACGGATCGACTGGGGCGAGCTCTCGCCGGCGCAGCGGGAGGAGGTGGCCCGCGCCGTGGGTCTCGAGCGTGGCCAGGACCTGTTCGATGTCGCGGATCAGTGCGTGAAGCGCGGCATCCTCCGGCGCAACCAGGGCTGGAAGTACAAGTACGTGACGCCGCTCGTGCTCGAGCGGGAGGTGATCGCGTGGCTCCTCGACCCGGACGGAGGGCACGATCCGGGAGGCCGGACGCTGGTTCGGTACGGCCAGCTCTACCTGGACGACTTCTTCGAGACCCTGTTGCGGCTCGGGCTCTCCCGCGAGCTCCTGGTCGGTATGGCTCGGGCCGGCGTCGAGGATCTCGAGCGGGCGCCGGCGGACTGGGGGGAGCTCAGGTCGCTCGGCCTGCTCGGGCCGCGCCTCCGGTTCGTCGCCCGGCATGCGCCCGGCGCGACCGCGCGCGAGCTCCGCCGGCGGATCGAGGCGTCGAGCATCGACGAATTGCGCGCGCGCGTCGAGGAGCGCCGCGGGATCGTGTTCGCCCTGGAGGAGCTCGCGACCCGCGCGGACGCCTTCGAGGATGCGGAGGCCGCGCTGCTCCGCCTCGCTCAGGCCGAGAACGAGTCGTACGCCAACAACGCCACGGCGACCTGGGCGGGCCTGTTCCTCGTCGAGCTGAACGCCTCGCGTCGGTCGCTCGCCGAGCGCGTGGCCCTCCTGGAACATCGGCTGAACGATCCCGAGCCCGCCGTCCGCACGGTCGCCCTCAAGGGCGTCCAGGCGGTCCTGGCGACGAGGGCGCTCCGCGTCGCGCACGAGGCGACCGACGGCGCCTGGACGGCGCCCACGGGCGAGGAGGCCCGCCTCGCCCGAGCCCAGGCCTGGACGCTCCTCGGCGCGCGCTTCGGTGATCCCCATCCGTACGTGGCGGCCAAGGCGAAGCGAGCGGTCGCCGATGAGCTGCGCGGCGCAGTCCGGGCCGGGATGGGCGACCACGCCATGGCGACCCTCGCCGCGCACCTGGACGATTTCACGGAATCCGAGCGCGTCCAGCTCCGCGATATTCTCGAGGCCGTGCGAACCTACGACGCGGACTGGCTCGCGCCCGACAGCGCGTACCCCGGGCGGCTCGAGGCGCTGCTCGCGCCGTCCTCGTTCAGGGAGCGCCTTCGCCAGCGCGTCGGGGCGTGGGGACCGGCCGCGCTCCGCGAGGACGACGACGCGCTCGACGATGCGCTCGTGCGCGAGGGGCTCGCGGGTGACGTCCCCATGCTGAACGAGGTGGACTTGCTTGTGTCCGATGAGGCCGTACGCGCGCATGTGTTCGCTTACGCGCTAGGTCGGTGCGACGAGCGTGGGATCCTGCTCGCGGGGCTCCGCGAGCGGGCGAGGGCGTGCCACGGGGTGCGGGCGTGGAGGAAGCGAGCCGTCTTCGCGCGCTACCTGGGCGGCTGGGCGCAGGCGGGCCGAGGCGCCGCGGCGGAAGCGGTCCTGAGCGATCTGAAGCTGGACGCGGCCGAGGCGCCGCTGTTCGCGCTGGCCGTCATAGAGCTGGGCGCGACGGACGAGCGCCTCGCCTGGGTTCAGCGGGCGGTGCAGGGTGGCCTCCTCGACGAGGCCTGTGTGCTGGAGCTGGGCCGGCGCCGGCGCTGGCTGCTCCAGGTGAGCGAGGCGGCGTTCGCCGCCTTCGCGGGGGCGCTCGTCGAAGGGACGCCGATCGAGCACGCCGCGGCGGCACTGGAGCTACTCGTCGAGCGCATCCAGGACCGACCCGAGCGCGCGGCGCCCTTGAGAGCACTCCTGCTCCGGGCGCTGGAACGCCTGGCGCCCCACCGCGTGCACGGCATGACCGACCACTTCTGGGAGCTGGGGGCGCGGCTCCTCGTCGAGCAGGGGGAGGCGGCGCGCGTCGCGGACCTCGCGCTCGTCGCGCTATCGCAGCCTCGCGGCGCCAAGGACCATGCATGGAAGGCATTGCATGCGGCCGCCGCGCGCGATGCCCGAACAGCGTGGCGGGCCGTCGCGACGACCCTGGACCGGCGCGACGCCGCGGCGGGGCACCTGCAGATGGCGTTCATGTTTCATCGCTCCTCGTTCGCCTGGCCCGCGGAGGATGTCCTCGCATGGGTCGGGCACGACGCGCGCCGTGGTCGCACGGCGGCAGCGATCGTGCGCCCCAGCGCGCCCGAGCTCGATCCCATCTGGCGCGCCCTTGTGCAGCGGTTCGGGCCGCGGAGCTCGGTCGCCGACGAGATCATCGCCCGTGCCCACAGCACGGATGGATTGGTCGCGAGCCTGGCCGAGCACGACGCTGAGCAGCTCGAACGCGCGCGCGCGTGGCTCGCCGACCCCGACCCGCTCGTCCACGCCTTCGCCGAGCGACTCATCGAGTCCCTGACGCGCAGCCATGAGCGGCACGCGGCGGACGAAGAGGACGAGCGCCGCCGCTGGGGCACGTAGCAGGCCGATGCGCGCCTGCTCATCGCCGCGGCGCGCGTCAGCGGCCGCGGTCGCAGCGGAGCTGGCCGTTCCTGTTCTCGATGTCTCCTCGGCACCGCCTCGCGTCCACCAGGCGCGTCGGGTGCCAGTTTCCCCTTCGGTCCTCGCAGCGCGCGTACAGCGTGCCGCGATCCATCCGGATGTTCCTGCACGTCCTGAGATAGGAGCCGCGTGGCGCGTGGTCCCGGTCCCCGTGCTGGGCTCGCGCGGGACCGCTGCTGGACATCACGGTGGACAGCGAGAGCGCGCCGAGGATCATCGCAACGAGCGTGCTTTTCATGGTTCCCTCCACGTTGGCGCAGCGCCTCGCGGGGCGATGCGTTGCTGTTGTCATGGGGCGGGGACACCGGGGGCGCAATCCTGCTGGAACTCCGAGGGGATGAGATGTAACGAGAAGAATCGGACCACAGGGGGCACAGAGGGGAGAGAGGGGAGGGCACAGAGGGGAGAGAGGGATGGAGAGAATCAGGGCTGTATTTCTCGGTCCCGTGTTTCTCGAACCTTTGTTTTCTGTCTTCTGTGTCCTCTGTGGCTCAATCTCTGTCGTCTTCCGCGAGAGTCGAGCTGCCTCGAATCATGGAGCCGCGCTGTGGAGATGGATGGAAGGGGGCAAGGGTCGCGCCACGCGCCTGCCTCGACGAAGCTGGGGGTCACCGGTCCGGCCGCGGTGTTCGTGGTCAACGAGCTGGATCGGCCGCTGTTCTACGCCGAGGATCTCGACGCCATCGTCTCCCTGGAGAGCGCCGGCGACGTCCTGTGCCTTTACGATGTCGTGGCTGCGGAGCTGCCGCCGCTCGACGAGATCCTCCGCAGGCTGCCGGCGCCGGTGCGGCGCGTGGAGCTCTTCGCGTGCCCGGATGCGCTCGGCATGGTGGGGACGGCGGAGCCGCACGTCTCCATGGACGGGGACGACGCCGGGGGCGGTGCGGGGGCGGTGCGGCTGATGGTGCGCGGGCCCTTTCCGGAGGGGCCGCTGATGCTGCCGCGGCCGTTCCGGTGCTGAGGAGCGCCGGCGGCGGCGCTCAGCGCAGGGCCTGCTCTGCGCTGGACGCCGCGAGCGCCTGACCGAGCCACCTCTCCAAGGTCGCGTGGTCGGTGCACGTCTCGATGCGCGCCGCATCCTCCGGGGTGAGCGCGAGCTGCCGGTGCGCGAGCACGCGGCGCAGGGCCGCGCGCGCCTCGTCGAGGCGACCCTCGAGGCGGCCCTCGTCGACCAGACGCTGCTTCATCTTGGGATTGGCCGTGAGCAGGACTTCCAGGATGCGGTCCTGGCGCGCGTCGATCTCGGGATCGCCGGTCCTGGCGAACCGCCACAGGAGCTCCTCACGGGCCGTCGTCGACATGGGCAGGTACTGTAGCATGGATAGCACCCATTCAAGCGGCCGGCGTGGCGCCACCCAGCGGGCGAACTCGTCGAGCGGCTGCCCGCTCGAAGCACGATGAAAGGTCCAATTGTCGAGCTGAAACGGAGCTGTTTCCGTAATGCGCCTCGTCGGTGCGTCGCCGCCAGTATCTCGCCTTCAAGGGCCTCGCAGAACTGTTGAGATCATGTTATGAAGATGGGCGTGCGCGCCTTCTTCATGATCGCGATGTCCGTCACCTCGGCTGCCGTCAGCTTGAGCAGCGCCGGTTGCGCGGAGAAACACGTACCTGCGTCAGGAAGTCAATCCGGCGGCGGCAACGGTCTCGGCGGCAACGGCCCCGGCGGCAACAGCCCCGGTGGCGGCGGCCCCGGTGGCAACGGCCCCGGCGGCGGCGCGGAGGCGTCGTCCGCAGCCAGCAGCGCAGAGGCGTCCAGCTCGGCCGGCGCCGGGGGAGGGGAGGAGGGACGGCTCGACAGGTTCGGGATAGCGATGCTGCGGCCCACGCTGCCTTCGGGCAAAACGTGGTTCTCGACCTGGGACAACGGCGTCGCGCGCACCTTTTCGGGGATCGACCCGGCCGACGCTTGGTTCGACGCCGACCACGGCGATGCGTCCTATGACACCGACGGCCAGGGCATTCTCAAGATCAGCGGCCGCGTCCCGCGGATGTACGTGCACGACCCCGCGCTCGCCGACCCGTGGCGCGACGTCGAGGTCACGATGTATTTCCTGCGGGCCGCCGACGACGGGACACCTTATGGCGGCCTCGTCGCCATGACGCGCACCAACCACGGCACGATCGGCGACGAGGACGTCAACAAATGCGACACGCGCGGGATCGCCGCCCGCATGCGCTACGACGGCAAGGTCGATTTCGAGAAGGAGACGAATCACCCCGCCTCCTCGGCCATCCTCGGCAAGACGTACTGGGAAGGCGGCATGCCGGAGCAGGTATGGATCGGGTACAAGCAGCTCGTCTACGACCTGCCGAACGGCGATGTGAAGCAGGAGCTCTGGATCGACGAGACCGACGGCGCGAGCGGAGGCACCTGGGTGAAGATCCACGAGCACGTCGACCAGGGGACCGATTTCGGCGTGGGAGGCGAGCCCTGTCGGCCGGGCATCGATCCCGCAATGAGGCTCACGCGGGAGCCGACACGGGAGGGCTCGGAGACCGGCAAGCCCAACATCAGCGTCTATTTCCGGAGCGACGGGGTAGGCCCCGACGGGCTCCTGTACAAGAAGGGCAGCGTCCGCGAGATCGTGCCCTGACGGCGCCCGCGCACGAACGCATGAGCGCGCGATGGAGAGCGCGAGCGACCGGTTCCTGCCGGAGCGCCGGGGTGGCTGGGATATGCTCCGCGGCGGATGCCCAGCTCGCCGCCGAATCCCTCCGGAACCCCGCTCGGGCAGGGCGCCCGCCTCGGTCCCTTCCGGCTCGTCCGGCAGCTCGGCAGCGGCGGGTTCGCGCCGGTCTGGCTCGCCGAGGAGATCTACGAAGGCAGGAAGCTCCGCGACGTCGCCATCAAGCTCTTCTTCGTACCCGAGCAGCTCGCGGGCTCCCCCGACGCGACGGCGGCGTGGCGAGACACGATTCTCGACGAGGCGCAGGCGCTCTGCCGGGTCGAGCACCCGAACGTCGTGCGGTTCTATTCGTTCCAGCGCGACGACGCCCTCGGCGTGGTCGGCCTCGTGATGGAGTACGTGGCCGGCACGAGCCTCGATGAGCTCGCGCGCGAGGCAGGCCGCCTCCCCGAGCGCGCCGTCCTCGAAGCGGCGTCCGCCGTCGCCTGGGCGCTCTCCGCGGTGCACACCGCCGGGCTCGTCCATCGGGACATCAAGCCCGCCAACGTCGTCCGCGGCTCGGGCGTCTACAAGCTGATCGATTTCGGGATCTCCGGGGGAAACGCGCGGAGCTGGGTCGAGCGGGGGCTCGCCGCCCCCGCCGGGGCGCCGCCCACCGTGGTGGTCGACGGATACTCCGGCACGGTGCTGGCCGAGGAGCCGGCGGGCGCGACCGTGACCTTGAGCGTGCCCGCGGTCGCCGGCGCCGTCCGGGAGCTGGGCTCCGTGCTCGCGGGGACGCCCGGCTACATCGCGCCGGAGTGCGCTGTCGCCGGCCAGTCCGCCACGCCGGCCAGCGATCTCTACGCGCTCGGCGTCCTGATCTTCCGCCTGAGGACCGGCAGCCTCCCCGCCGAGCTCGAGCAACGCAGCGGGGAGACCGCGCACTGGCTCCTCGTGCCGCAGCGACCGGCTCCCCCGCTCGAGGCGCTCGTGCCCGATCCGACGACGGCGACCGGCCTCCTCTCTCGCCTCACGGCAACGCTGGTCGCCCTGGACCCTCAGAGCCGCCCGCGGCACGCCGATCAGGTCGCGCGCGAGCTCGATCGCATCCTCGCCGCGCTCGATCCCGAGCTCGCCCCGCCAGGGAGCAAGGAAGGGTCGCAGCCGCCACTTCGCGGGTCCGACCGATCCGCGCGGCCGCCGCCGCCGCTTGAGGATCGCCCCGCGCGGCCGCTGCCGGAGGACCGCCCCGCGCGGCCGCTGCCGGAGGACCGCCCCGCGCGGCCGCCGCCCGACGGCCGGCCGCCGCTCTTCGGGCGGCGAGCCGAGCTCGACGCGATCGCGCGCGCTGCGCAGGCCGCGCAGGAGGGCCGCGTGCGCGGGATCGTGGTGGGCGGCCACCAGGGGATCGGGCGCAGCCGGCTCCTCGACGCCGCGGTCGAGCGCACCGGATGGGACCTGCGCCACGCCGTCCGGCTCCGGTGCCTGCCGGAGCGACGGAGCCCGTTCTATCCGCTGCGCCGCGCCGCCGAGGAGCTCGGCGAGAGCGACCTCCCCGAGCTCCGCGCGCTCCCCGCGGTGCTGGAGCGGGCGCTGTCTCCGGCGCTGTTCCCCTCCGCGGACGAGGTCGCGCACACGGTCGAGGCCATCGAGGACGCGCTGCTGCGGGCGAGCGCCCGCGAGCCGCTGCTGCTCCTCGTCGACGATCTGCAGTGGGCCGACGCGGCGACGCTGGAGCTGATCAAGCTGCTCCTGCGGCGCGCCGCCGCGGAGGGGCAGGGCCGGCTGCTCGTGATGGCGGCCGCGCGCAGCGAGCCGAGCCGGCCGGCGCCCCTGCGCGCCCTGCTGGGCGAGGTGCGCGCGCGGGTGTGCCCCGGCGTGACCTACCTCGGCCTCGCGCCGCTCGACCCCGAGGCCGCCGCCGAGCTCGCGCAGGCGGTGGGCCGCGGCCTGCATCCGGAGGCCGCGCAGGGCGGGGCCGCGGCGCTCGTTGTCCCGCTCGCCCCGCTCGCGCCCGCGCTGGAGCGGGCCGTTGTCGCGACGTCCGGAGGCGTGCCCTTCTACATCGTGCACGCGCTCATGGCGTGGCACGAGAGCGGCGCCCTGGCGCTCCGCGACGGGATCCTCTGCGCCGCGGACGACCGGGCCCTGCGAGGGGAGGTCCCCGGCGTGGCCGATCTGCTCGAGGCCCGGGTAGCCTCGTTCGCCGCCGACAGCGCCGCGGAGCGCAGCGCCCTGCGGACCCTCGCCGCGGTGGCGCTCTGCGGCGGCGGGCTCGGCGTCGACGTGCTCCTGCGTGTCGTGGGGGACGACGAGCGCGCCGAGGCGGCGCTCGAGGCGCTCGGCGGGGCGGGCGTGCTGGCGGCCTCCGGCGACGCGCAGGAGTACAGCTTCCCGCAGGAGATGCTGCGGCAGGCGGCGCTCCGCCTGACGCAGCGGCGGCCGTGGTTCCAGCGGCTGCACCGGGCGCTGCTCGACGCGCTCGCGGAGGGCGCGCAGGGGCGCGTGGACGCGGGGCTCCTCGGCGCGGGCTACGAGCGGCTCGGCGCCGCGGCCGAGGCGCGCCGCTGGCTCGGCCGCGCGATGGCCGAGGCGGCCGCCGCGGGGCTCTTCGAGGAGGCGGCGGCGCTCGCGGATCGGCTGGCCGCGCTCGCGGCGGATCCCGAGGCGCGCGCCGGCCTCGAGATCGACGCGGTCCGGGCGCTCATCCAGGGGCGGAAGCTCGAGGAGGCGAGCCGGCGGCTCGCGCGCCTCTCGGAGCACGCCGTCGTGGCGCGCGGCGGGCCGCTCGACGTGCGCCGGCGCATCCAGCGGCTCGAGGTGGCGCGCGGGCTCAGCGAGGCGGGGGTCGACGATCCGGGGCTGCTCGCCGACGCGGACGCGCTCGGCGAGGCCGCGCTCCGCTGCGAGGCGCGGATGGCGCTCGCGGGGGTGGCCGCCGGGGATCGCGCGATGGCGCTCGCGGGCGAGGCGGTGGAGCTCGCGGCGGGCGCGGGCCCCGCGGCCGAGCTCGCGGCCCGCGTGCTCCGGTGCGAGCTGAACTACGCGCAGAACCGCCGCGATCACGCGCTGCTGGAGCGCGATCTCCAGCGCGCGCTCGCCATCGCGGCGCCGCTGGCCTCGGCGTGGCACAGGGTCCACATCGGGGGCGATCTCGCGGTGCTCGAGGCCGAGCTGGGGCGGACCGGCGTGGCGATCGACCGGCTGCGCAGGCTCGTCGCCGAGGCCGAGCAGCAGGGGATGCGGGGCCAGCTCCGGCTGCTCCTGCAGAACCTCTCGGCCTTCCTGATGCGCGAGGGGCGCTTTGCGGAGGCAGCGGAGGTCGCGCGGCGGACCGCGGAGCTCGCGGCGCAGGACGGGGACCCCGCGCTCCGCGCGGCGGCGCTCTCGCTCCTTTCGGCGGCGCTCACGCGGGCGGGCCACCCCGCCGCCGCGCTGGAGAGCGCGGATCAGGCCGAGCAGCTCCAGCGGGCGCGGGGGGACCGGTACCACGCGCTGACGCTGCTCCGGCGCGCCGAGGTTCACTGGGAGCTGGAGCGGGTGGGGGAGGCCCTCGAGGACGCGGTGGAGGCCCGGCGCGTGGCCGAGGAGCACGGCGACGACAGCATCGCCGCCGGCGCGCGCCTCTGGGCGGCGCTGCGCCGCGCGCAGCTCGGCAGGCTCGAGGCGGAGCGCCGGCGGCTCGTCGGCGAGGTGCGCGCGTCGAGCCCGCGCGTCATCGGCCTGTTGCGCGGCCTGCTGCCGGAGATGGCGGCGTGGCTCGACGAGGGGTGATCTCTTCGAGCGCGCGGTGACCGCGCGGGCGGCCACCGCGGGGGACGGCGCGGAGATCCAGGTCTGGCAGAGCTATTCCGGGCGGGAGGAAGCTACTTCCCCGCCAGGGCGCGGGCGATGGCGGTGCGCAGCACGCCGATGGGCTGCGCACCCATGACGCGGTGGCCATTCACGAACAGCGTGGGCGTGCCCTCGATCGCGAGCCGCTCGCCCTCCTCGAAGTCGGCGGCCACCTGGGCCTCCAGCCCGGGGGACCGCATGTCCCGCGCGAACCGCACCACGTCCAGCCCGAGATCCGCCGCGCGCTCCTCCAGGCCCGCCTGGTCGAGCGCGCCCTGCGCCTTGTCGAACAGCGCCGCCTGGTACTCCCAGAACTTGCCCTGCGCGTGCGCCGCCAGGGACGCCCGCGCCGCGACGCGCGCCTGCTTGTGGATGGGCAGGGGACGGTGCTTGAAGGCGAGGCGGAGCTTGCCGGGGTACTCCTGCTCGAGCTGGTCGAGCACGCCCGCGAACTTGCTGGAGAACGGGCACTGGAAATCGGAGAAGACCACCAGCGTCACCGGCGCATTGGCCGGGCCGCGGGTCGGCGCATTGCGGATGTCGACCCGCTCGACCTCCTCGCCGATCAGGTGCTCCGGCCCGTGATCCCCGGCCCCGTCGCACGAGCCGCAGTCGCCGCCCGGATCGGAATCGCAGGCCCCCCCGGGCCCGTGGATCGCGGGCACCTCCGCCGCATTTGCGGCCGCGGGCTTCTGTGCCGTCGCCTTCGCGGCCTCGGGCTTCCGGGCCTCGGGCTTCCGGGCCTCGGGCTTCTGGGATACAGCGCGGAGCGCGGCGGCCGCCGGCGCGACCTCCTCGATCGGGGCCGTGTCGTCCGGCGCATTGCTGCACGCGGCGGTGAGCACGAGGGCGAGGGCTGTGGCGGCAGCGCGGAGAGGGAAGGCGAGCGGGGAGCGGGTCGAAGTGCGCATGGTCTGTTCCTCCTCGGCCCGCGGCGCGCGGGATTCGCGTCGCCATTGCGGCGTCGCCGTTTCGTCGGGCCTCACTCCCCCTGTTGCCGCTACGGCTCGGGAGTTACACACGACATATCAGCGCACGCCATTTCGTCGTCGCAGGCCTCCCCGGCGCCCGGGCTATCACTGCCCGGGTGCTCGGACGGATCGACGTCGACGTCGTGCCCCCCGGGCGTGTCATCGCAGACCTCCCCGCAGGCCGCGCCGTGCTCTTCCTCGAAGACGATCTCCGGCGGGGCAGGCGGCGCGCTCGGGGCGATGCTCGGCGCGGCCACGCGCGGCTCCGGCGCGAGCGGCGTCGCGGCGTCGCGCGGCAGCCCGAGCAGCGCGGCCCCGAGCGCCAGCGCGACGGCGGCCGCGGCGCGCGGGAGCCACCTCTTCAGGGTGCTCGGCGCGCTCATGGCGTGCGTTCGGCTGCCCCGCCTCCCCGAGGGCCCCGCCGCGCGCCGGCGCGCTGGCGCCGGGGCCGCTGTGTGGTCGACCGCCGACGCGGCCGCGCGCGCGGGCGCGGCCTCCTCGGCGCGCGCCTCGCGCCCCTCGTCGAGCACGCGCACCAGGATGGATTCGAAGGGCGGCGGCTCCGGGATCTCCGCCCCGCGGGCCGCGAACAGGGCCTGCTCGCGGCGCACCCACGCGAGCTCCTCGGCGCACGCGCTGCAGCCGGCGAGGTGCGCCTCCACCTCGGCCGCCTCCGCCGCCGAAAGCTCGCCGAGGGCGTACGCCTCCACCACCTCGGGACGGCACCCGCTCATCGCCCACCTCCGTCGTACCGCACGATCTCCGCGCGCAGCTCCTGCCGCGCGCGGTGGATCTCCACCTTCACCTTGGGCAGGCTCCACTCCATGAGCCGCGCGATCTCCTCGTAGCTGAGGCCGTGATCCAGCCGGAGCAAGAGCGCCGCGCGCCGGTCCTCGCCGAGCTGATCCAGCGCCCCGGCCAGCACCGTGAGCGCCTCGCGCCCCATCAGCTCGTCCTCCGGCGTGCGCGGCGCCCCCGGCGCCCGCGCCGCGCACGCGGCCGGGCGCTCCTCCCAGGCGTCGAGCGGCCCGTCGACGAGCACCTGCCGCCGCCGCCGCCGCGCCCTCCGGTGCTCCAGCGACACGTGCCGGGCGATGCCGAACAGCCACGGCGCGGGCCGCTCTGGCGTCTCCAGCGTGTGCAGCCGGTGCATGGCCCGCACGAACGTCTCCTGCGTCGCGTCGGCCGCCGCCGCCGTGTCCCCGAGCAGATCGCAGAGGAAGCGGTGGATGGCCCGCGCGTGCGCCGCGTACAGCGCCTCCAGCGCGCGCCTCCGCGCGGCGGGCTCCGCCCCCTCCACCGGCGTGCTCACCGGATCCTCCCCCTCCTGGACCGCGAGCGCCGGGGCCGCCATCCAGACCTCCGAGAGCGATGCCACGAGCCCCATGTGGCCGGACCCGCCCCGGAGTTACAGAAAAAATCGGAAGGCCTCCCCGGCTGCCGTCTGGCGGTGAGTGTTCGCCGGAGCTGGAATCTCCTGCTGGCACGCCGCGGCGGCGCTCGCCGCGTGACGCGCCGATGCCACTTACGGATGCCACGGATCTTCTCTCACGAAATCGACACCCACCGGCCGGAAGCCCTGGTAGCCTCCCGCGCGCTGCTCGTCCTGCAGCGACGTCGAGGCGATCGTGCGGCGAGGGCGGCGCTCGGGCGCGACTTTCCTCTTGACCCTGCACGGGCTCATCGCGCGCGCACGCGCGTGCCACAGGTCGACTCGCCGGGCCAAGAAAGCGGACGACGTCCACGAGCCGGCGCTGGTAGCCTTCCGGCCATGCCGATCGAACCGCCCGACCCGCTGAATCTCGCCCGCTTCTTCCAGCACTTCCTCGTTTTCATCGGCCTCGGGACCGCCGTGCTCCCCCGAGCGCTCCAGCGACCGCGCCGGTGCCACCGGAAGCCGTAGGAGGCGCGAGCTCGCCCCGGACACCCCCCGTGCTCCTGCACCGGAGGAGCGCCGTTTTTGGCCCGAAACGAAGCCCCGCGTACCGTCGGCGGGGTGATCCCCTCGCTGTACGGGCTCGCCGTCCTGGCGGCGGCCCTGGCCTTGGTCGTCGCGCGGTATCGCCCCGAGCACCGCCCCATCGCATGGCTCCTCGGGTACGGGGTTGTCTCCGACGTCGTGCGCCGGGTCATCCGGCTCTACGTCTTGCAGCCGGCGCGGGCCGAGCTCGGGGGAGCCCCATTCACGGGTTGGGTTCGCGTCGCCGGGCACGTCGAGAGCGCCTTGTTCGTCGGCTGGATGGCCGGGGTGGCGGCGCTCGCGGTGTGGATCTTCAGACGGCGGCGCCCGTGGGGTGTGCTCGCGGTGTATGTCGTGGCGGTCGCGGGCCTCGCTGCCGGATACCCCACCTTCCGGGGTGAGCTCCTCGGCAAGGCCTACCTCGCCTTGCAGCTCGCGGCGCTTTGCACGTCCGTCGGCTGTCTGCTGCTGTGGTTCGCCGGGAGGGAGCGGGCGAAGGTTCACCACGTCGCGACAGGCCTGATCCTCATCACCGAGCTGTCGATGCTCGCGGGCCCCTACCGCTTCGGCATCTTCACTGCCTGGGATCTCGCGCAGTCGATGCTGATCGCGCTGTACGTCACGATCGTTCCTGTTCAGGGGGTAGCGGTATGGCGACGGACGCAGTAGCGTTTACCCTCGCTCAGCTCGTCGTTTTCCTTCTCGCGATCGTCGTTCACAACCGGCGCTTCGCGCCAAGGCGCCTCACGTCTGCCGAGCTCGTCGCGCAAGCAGGCGTCGTCAGCGCCCTCGTCGCGCGCTACCTCCGAGGTCGCCGGGCGACACGCGAGGACGTCAAAGATCTCGCGCAAGACGTGCTCCTCGCCGCGTGGGAGGCCAGCGAAGAGGACCGCTTCCGCCCGGACCCGGACGTGCAGCCCGCAGAAGCGCTTCGTGTCTGGATACGGGCGCTGGCCTATCACCGCGTCCGCCATCACCTCGAAAGTGCGCGGGTGCGACGCGAGGAGATCGTCGCGACCCCGCCGAGCGCCGAGCACGAGGCGCCGACTCCTGATCAGGCCCTCGAGCGCGAGGAGCGGCGCCTTGCCTTCCTCGAGGCGCTGCACCAGCTGCCCGTGCACGAGGGCGACGTGATCATTGCCCACGACATCTTCGAGATGTCGATCGAGGACGTGGCCGAGCAGCAAGACGCGCCGGTCAGCACGGCTTACAGGTGGCGCTCCCGCGGGATCGAGGCGCTGATCAGGGCGCTGCGGCCGCGGCGAGGGTGAGCGACGGGCGGACCTGGACGCCTTGCCCCGCCGCCCGCGCACGGGCAGGCTTCCGCCATGGGTCAGCCCGCCGAGAAGCCGCGCCGCGCCACGTACGCCGACCTCGAGGCCGTCCCGACGAACAAGGTGGCGGAGCTCATCCGGGGCGTGCTCCACGTCATGCCCCGGCCGGCGCCGCGACATGCGAACGCCGCGTCGTCGCTGGGGGCCGACCTGCACGGCGCCTTCCAGCGCGGGCGAGGGGGCCCCGGCGGCTGGTGGATCCTGGACGAGCCCGAGCTGCACTTCCCCGACCCGCACGCGCCTGGTGAGATCGACGCGCTCGTGCCGGACATCGCCGGCTGGCGCCGCGAGCGCATGCTCGAGCTGCCCGAGACGGCGTACTTCGCGCTCGCGCCGGACTGGGTCTGCGAGGTCCTGAGCGCCTCCACCGAGGACGTCGACCGCGACGAGAAGATGCCGATCTACGCCCGCGAGGGCGTGCGGCACGCGTGGCTGGTCGACCCCATCCAGCGGACGCTGGAGGTGTACGTGCTCGGCGCGGATCGCAGCTTTGGACCTGCGGTCGTCCACCGCGACGCCGCCTGCGTCCGCGTCGAGCCGTTCGACGCCGTCGAGCTCGACCTCTCGGTGCTCTGGGCGAGGTGACCGCGGAAGGCATCGGGGCGGGCGCGCGTCAGCCGCCCGACTCGATCCAGCAGCCGTTCGCCTGCCCTCCCCACGCGCCCGAGAGGTGGAACTTGTCCGGCGCGTAGATGCCACCCGGGGGGCGGCCCGCGACGGTGATGCGGCGTTCGTGGTCATAACAAGACGAGCCGCTCAGGTAAAGATAGCGATCCTTGCCGCCGTTGATCGTCGTATTGAGCGTGACCTGCGTTCCACTCACGGTCTGCCAGCTTCCGCTGACGCGCCTTTCCATCTTCACTGTCAGGTCGTCGTTGCCGTCGCCCTGGCTGACGAAGCACGCCCCCGCGACGATGCGCGAGTATTTGCCCAGGTAGCCGCTCGCCGTCCAGCTCGGCAACGACGTGGTGATGCTCGCGAGGTGCTCGGAATCGTCCACGCCGCCGAACGAGAGCGCCGCATTGTCGAAGTAGCTCTGCCACGACGCCGCTGCGCAGTTCCCGGCGGTCACCTCCGGCCCCGCGTCGTAGACCACGGAGAGCATCCGTGTCCCGCCGGCGATCGAGACGTGCTGTTCGAGGAGCCGCGGCGCGACGTCGGCCGAGGCGTCCGCGCTCAGCAGGTACTCGAGCGGCGTGATCTCGGTCCCGTCTTCGTGGACGAGCGGCATGAGCTTGTCGTCCTCGGGCGAAGAGACGACGAGGACGCCGATCTGGGGCGCCGCGCTGCTCGGATCCTCGTCGATCAGCGATACCGTCCCGACACGCGGAACCACGAATCGATTCAGCACCTTGCTGTCGATCCTCTGGATGGCCCGAGCGGGCTGGTTGCCGGCGCTCTCCTCGGACGTCTCCCGCCCGAAGCCATGCGAGGCCTGGCTCGCGGACGCCTCCTCGGAGGCCTGCCCCGTATCGCCCGCCTCGACCGCGCAGCCTGCCGCGAGCAGCGTAGCTGCGACGAAAACACCCGGAACGCGCCTATCGTTCGACATACTCGCCTCCATCTCTGGTGAGGTCCCTGCGCATTCCGAGCAGTGCATTGGCCGTACCCGTGCGCGCACGGCGCGGATCGCCCGGATTTCAGCCCGTCAGGAGCGAGCGACGTGGAACGGCGCCGTCACGCTGTCATGCTGGCGCGACGCCGGGTGTCATGCCCGTGCGACAGGGGCCCGCCTGCGGCGCTCGCCGCCGTCGCGGTCCAGGCGGACGGCGCGGACCTCCGGATCGACGTCGTGATGGTGCTCTTCGTGTCCGGCGCCGATCCGGCCGCCCTGCAGGAACTCGCCGCGTTCGGTGAAGAGCGCGGAGGCCCGGAGGGCCGGTAGTCCAGATTCGACGCGAGCCCCGTGGTGTCGTCCCGGGGCGGCGCGCCGCCGCCCCGGCGGGGAGCTCCGCGAGCGCCTTCGCGGAGGCGCTCTGCTCGGCGCGGATCATCGCGGCCACCTCCGCCGGCGGGGGAGGGAGCGGGCGACGAGGCGGCCGGTGAGGGGGATCCGCGTGGCCACCGTCGGCCTTGGGAGCGCAAGCGCTGCGGCGATCTCGAGCGTCGTCGTCCGGTGCGGAGCTCGCACGATCTCCCGTTGGCCTCCTTGACAAGGCGGGGCAACCGTCAGGTACGCTACCTTTCCACGATGCGTGGGGGCGGCACGACAGGGCGGGGTCGGAGCTCAAGGCGCTCCACGCTGAGGCGGCGGTCCGCGTCCGGCATCGTGCACGGTCCTTTGCACGGCCGATTCGTGCAGGTGGTAGAGGACCTGTCGGCCAGTCGCTGGATCGGTGCAAGGGCGAGAGGCGGGGAAGAGGTATCGCCAGGCGAGGCTGGTGGCTGCTCCTGGCATTTTCGCTCGGAGAGCGTGGGGCAGGTCGACCTCGCCGCGACCAGCCGCGAGCTCCATCTCGTGCCGCCGCGCCACGGTCGACCGGGCTCTGGTCGCCCGGGGTACGCGGCCGTCGGCGCGAATCTTGCGCGACGACGCGCCGTCGCCGTCCGAGATCTAGCAACGGGAATACGTAGTTACGCAGCGGCGGCCGATCTGCGGGATGACGGGGATAGGCCGCGGAAGGTCACAGCCTATCTACGGGATCATGGAGATAGGCCATGACGAGCCGCGACGTATCCTCGGGAATATGGAGATAGGGTGCCAGGGTTCGCGGCCTACATGGGGAAATGAGTAGATATGTCGCGCATCACAGCTGATTGCGACGTTGGGCAGGCGGGTGTTCTGCTAAGGAGAACCGGTGGATGGTGCGTCCCATCCAGAGCCGCACGTCAGCACGTCGGCAAATCGCGCCTGAGGGTGTTCTTCCATGACCGTAGTCCGGGCCCGCGCTCGACGACGAAGCAGCCTCGGTGTCGGATATGAATGGCGATTGATCTACGAGGATTCACCTTTCACGGCAGGAGAGACAAACCCATCATGAGTGAAGTCGATATCAACATTCTTTGGCTCATTTTTGGCCACATCGGCACGAGCTGGGGGACGGCGCCGTTCTGCACGATGCCTCAGTCGCAGTTCCAGCAGGCGATCACCTGGCAGGTTCAGCGCGACTTGAATTATGCGGCGTCTTATCTCAAGACGACTACGGAGTATCGCGTGTTGCTGGAGCGATACGGGAACCCGCAAGCAGCGCTCGATGTGCTGTTCAAGGAGAACCAAGTGCCGGTCGACAAACAGCCGAACAACGACGTGGCGAAGGTGCTCCTCGAGCTCATGCGCTGGAACGTGGCGTTCGGCGGGTTCCGTGCGTTCAACTACGAAAATTACTACGGCTGGATGGGCGGAGGCTCGTTTCTGAACAAGCCGCCGCCATATCGGGCATTGCCCATGAGCTCGCCGAGGGGCGTGGACGTCCCCGGCAGCGGAAAGGGAGGATCGCATGCGTGACGCGAACGTGGTCAACGAGTCTGCGAACATTGTGATCGTCGGCTCCGGCCTCGCGGGGAGCCTGCTGGCCGGGATGTGCGCGGCGCGCGGTATCAGCGGCGTGCTGGTGCTGGAGGCCGGCCCCGACATCCCCATGGGAGATCCATCATGGTGGTTCCATCACGTGGCGAGTGGCGGCGGCACGCCCAACACACCTTACGCCGCTTGCTATGACGCAGCGCAAGACATCACCGCCACCGGAGGCGCCGGCCCCAAAGCCGAGCCTCCATGGAGCATCGTCGGTGGTCGCATTTTCGGACGCGGCGGGACCACCCTCCATTGGGGCGGATGGATCCCGCGCTTCATGCCCGAGGACTTCGCGCTGTGCTCTGCAACCGGACAGGGCATCGACTGGCCCTTTTCTTATTCCGACCTCGAACCGTTTTACTGCATGGCCGAGAAATACCTCGGAGCCAGCGGCGACTCGACGGACAACAGCCCGCCCCGCAGCCAGCCTTATCCGTACGACGCAGCTCCCTATCCGATCTCGGCAGGCCCGTTCATCTCGGCGTTCGAAAAACTCTCTATCGGATACGGGCATCTGCCGATGGCGCGGTATGGCCAGGCCAGCGGCGACTTCGGACCGTGCCGGACCACCGGCACTTGCGATTACTGCCCAGTGGCGGGACGCTTCACCGGCGACCAACCCCTCACGTTGCTGCGTGGCAACCCGGCCGTGACCGTCCGGATGGGGGCGCCGGTGATCGCGATCCGCATGAGCAGCAAGCAGCGCGTCGCCGGCGTCACCTACCTCGACCAGACCAGCGGGCGCATTGTCCAGGTGGACGCGCAGGCGGTGATCCTGTGCAACGGCGCCCTTGAGGTGCCCAAGCTGCTGCTTGGCTCCAAGTCGATCTACTGGCCGGGCGGCATCGGCAATGACCACGATCTGGTCGGCCGCTTCCTGAGTGCGACGCAGTTCTTCTATTCGTCGGGGCAGATGCCTAACTTGGCGGGTTTCCAAGAGGAACTCGGGTTTGCCAGCCTGTGCTCGCGCGCCTTCGACACCCCTGCTTACCAGAAGAAGGGCAAGCTCTTCATCTCCATGAACTACGAAACACCGAACCTCGACGTCGCGAAGTGGATGGCGGCCGGGAAGAGCGTGCAGGAGATCCTGGCCGCCCGCGTGGCCGCGACGGCGTTCCAGCTCTATGGTAACCTGTCGGCGATCCCGCAATATGACAACCGAGTGACGCCAGATACTGGAACCAATCGTTTCGGGCTGCCGCGCACCCGGATCGATACACCTGCTCCGCTCTACGATCCCGACTCTGCTCAGGAATACCTCGGGATCATGAACCGCGTACTGGCTACGATGGGCTGTTCCAGCGTGAACGCCGGGACCTACCCACAACGCAGCGATCACGCCGCGTGCACCACGCGGATGGCCAAGGATGCCAGCAACGGCGTGGTGACCCCCGAACTGCAGGTCTTCGGTACCGACAACCTCTTTATCGTCAGCAACAGCGTGATGCCGACCCTGCCGGCGGCAAACCCGACCCTGACGCTGGTCGCTCTGGCCTATAAGGTGGCGCTCGACAGCAACACCGCTCTGGGGAGCCTTGTCGGCAGCGTGCCAAAGCCTTGACCTGCCACAGCCCGCTCACCGACCATGCGCAGTCGATCCCCAACCCCGAGGTCCATCATGACAGACGTAGGTTCGCTCAACTTTCACTGCATCATCCCAGACGACAACAGTCAGACGGGAAAGACTTTCTACACCGCACTGTTTCCAAGCTGGAGGTTTCGCCACCAGCCGCCGAACGAGTTCTGGGAGATCACCGGGCCGGACGGCCGGACGCCACAGACCGCGTTTCTCGCGATCATGACCGGTCCGGGGACCCCGAAGACCCCGCTCCAGTACTACACCGTCGATTCGATCGACCAGCACCTGTCGAGGGCCGTCGAACTGGGTGCCAAGGTCGTCGTTGGTAAGACGCCAGTCCCGGGTGTCGGCTACTTCGCTGAGCTCGCTGACCCAATCGGGAGCCCGTTCGGCCTGTGGGAGAACACGCCACAGAGCCCGCAGTCCAAGACTCCCAAAGAAACACTGAAAAAGATCGGTCCGAAGGCGTTCACCGCCGAGGACTACAAGCCTGGCCTGATCCGTCACATCGTCCTCTTCCAGTACCTGCCCGACGTGACCGCCGAGCAACGTGGGCAGGTCGTCGAGCGCTTCCTCGCGCTTCAGGACGCGTGCCAGCGAAACGGCGCCCGCTATATCCTCAGCATTGAGACGGGCGCCCAGTCGAGCGGTGAAGGTGCCGACAAGTGGCTAAACCAGGGCTTCATCGTGACGTTCAAGTCCGAGGGAGATCGCAACTACTACGTGGGACAGCCTGTCGTGGAGGATCCCGCCTACTACGACCCCGCGCATCAGGTGTACAAGGACTTTGTCAAGCCGCTTGTGAGCGACAGCGACGTGCTCGTTTTCGACTTTCCGGTCGAGCAGCAAACGTATCTCCGGGTGATGCCGGCCTGACGCCGCAAAGATGGGCCTCCAGCAGAATCCGGCAAACAATTGCGCAGCGGCAGAAGGGCACGCCGGAAGTGAGCCTGCCCAACCCAGCGCTGAACCCGACGGCGCTTCGCGCCGCGGGTTACCGCAACGTTAGACGCGCCGCACTTGCACAGGTCGGAGCACCGCACACATGACAGACCTTGGTGAAATCAGAGCCCTCGAAATCCGCGACATCTGGCCCAACGAGGCACGCGACTTCACGCCTTGGTTGGCAGCCAACATCGCGCGACTGGGGGAAGCGCTCGGCATGGACTTGGAGGTGGTTGCGACGGAGGCGGAGGTTGGCGACTTTTCGCTCGACCTCTTGGCCAAGGATCTCGGAAGTGGTCGTTCGGCGGTGATCGAGAACCAGTTCGGTAACACCAACCATGACCATCTGGGCAAGCTCATCACCTATGGGAGCGGCGTCGACGCGGGGGCCATCATATGGGTGACGGAGTCCGTGCGCGAGGAACACCGGCAAGCACTCGAATGGTTGAACCGGCGAACCGACGCGGAGCTTCACTTTTTTTTGGTACTGGTCGAGGTCATGCGGATCGATGAATCCAGGCCGGCCGTCGTGTTCAAGCCTGTCGTTTTTCCGAACGAATGGCAGCGGATAACCCGAGAGAAGGCAGAAAGGCAACCCTCGAGCAAAGGGGAAGCCTATCGTCGGTACTTTCAGGTGCTCATCGACGAGATGCGCGACAAGTACCGATTTACCGGAATCAAGACGGCGCTCCCGCAAAACTGGCATTCGTTCCAATCGGGCATCACCGGGATCACCTATGGAACGAGCTTCGCGCTCGGCGGTCGAGTTCGCGCCGAGACATACATCGACTTCGGTGAGGTCGAGCGAAACAAAGCGCTATTTGACGCTCTTCTCGCACGGCGTAGTGAAGTCGAGAGCACCTTTGGCGAGCCGCTGGAGTGGGAACGTCTTGACGACAGGCGAGCTAGTCGTATTGCGGTATATCGCCCTGGCGCGATCCAAGAAGACGACGCTCGTCTGCGGGAGATCCGAATTTGGGCCGTCGAGCGATTGCTCAAGCTAAAGGCCGTTTTCGGGGCTCTCTTTCCCACCGAGATCAAGAAATTGGAGGCTGCTCGTGGAGGCGTCTAACAAGGGTCTGCGGCTGACGAACGCGCTACGCGCGCTCGCAGCCGAGGCCCAGGGCGTTCGGCAGCTTTCCCTTCGTAAGCGACAACTACGCGGAACACAGCCATGACCTCGAGCCGGCATGACTTCACTTCTCTTGTTCGCGGCAGCCTCGCGCACCGCGCCGGCTACGCGTGTTCGAGTCCGCTGTGTCGAGCCCTGACGGCGGGGCCGAGCGACGAGTCCGTTCAGGCGCGGTCAGACGTGGGCGTTGCCGCCCACATTACCGCCGCGGCGCCTGGAGGTCCTCGCTACGACGAGACCCTCTCCGAGGCCGAGCGGACTTCCGCTGAGAATGGCATCTGGCTCTGTCAGATCTGCGCGAAGAAGATCGACGACGATGTCGTGACCTATCCGGTCTCCCTTTTGCGCCAGTGGAAGCAGTATGCCGAAGCTGATGCGAGGGAGCGCCAGGGCCGCCCCACCCAGTCGGCTGGGGCAAGTGCTCTGGTCCGTGATCCTCTGGAGCAGATGATCGCGCACCGAATGAGGGATGCCCTCATCGCGGCAACGTCGCCGATGGCGGCCATGCTGGCGCGCACGGCGGGGTCCGACGCGTTCGGCATGCTCTCGCGGCTCATGCTATCCACACCCCCCGAAGGCCCTTATTCGCAATACCCTGACGTATCGATCGTGAGGCCACTGGCGGCGCACATCATTACTCCGCGATTGCTGGAGCCCGCCGTGGACCTCGACGCCGCACCAGGCGTCCGGTGGATTGACTGGATCATCTCGGGCCTTCACCAATGCGGAGCCGAGTGCAACGAGGCCCTCGGACTGTACGCATCACGTGGTCCAGGTGTTCTGATCGCGCAATTCGAGGAACTCAACAGGTGTATGCCCATGGCCGTGGACGCACTCTCAAGATTGGCTGCGCGTCGCCCCGGACAGTCATGGACAGCTCGCGACGGCTCATACTTCGAGGAGACGCTACGGGTTTTGGTCAAATCCCAACGAACGTGGATGAAGTTCTTGCTGCACTGGCAGACCAAGGTCCCGGTATGAGGTATGCACGTTCACTTCCTGCGCCGCCACTACCGAACAAGCCGCTGGTGCTGACGGTCCGGGCAGCCTCGCTCCGCTCGGCAGCCCTGCCCGCAGCACACTGGCAGACCGTTCGGCGCGCGCTTCCGGCGGCGACTCGACTCCGAGGCATGCCGCCAGATTCCGCCGCGGAATGCGGCGTCCGGCTTGACGCGAGCACGGATGGCCAATATCGAAATCTAGGATGAGCAACCCGGAAGGCTTGATCCTTGTCGCACCGTTCGCGTGGGGGCTCTACAAGTGCAGCGTACTCGCACGACGCCCGACCGCGAACAAGAAGGCCGTCTACGCCCTCGCTGCGATGCTGAGCGTGTGGTTGGTGCTCCTAACTGTTGCCGCCACCTCAGGCGGCAATATGGGAGACAATCAACTTCTCGTCGCCGGGACAGTCCTTTTCACGGGTGGCCCGATTGCCGCCAGCGTCCTCGCGATTCTCGGCCTACGGGAAATCGGACGAGGCATGCGTACCGGCGCCGAAGGACGTCAGACGGCCTATTCCCAGGGTACGTGGCAAGCCGTTGGTGCGCTGGTCCTTGCAGGCGCGGTACTCCTGCCGTTCGCGATCTACGCAGGTTCCCACTTCTCCCGGGGACGCGCGCAGTCCACGACCGCGGGCCCGTCTGCCAATTGGACGAGGTTCGCATCACCCCAAGGGGACTTCGAGGTTCAATTTCCTGGTGTGCCGGAAGAGAGCGCGCCCCCCACCGCGTCGCCCGGCGTTGCAGCCCCTCGCGTATTTGTGGCTACCCACGGCCGAGCGATGTACGGCGTGACGGTCATAGATGACCCGGCGGCGACCGTGGCGGGTGCAACGGCCGCGTTCGACGCTTGGGAGAAGGGTGTCGTCGATCGATTTCCGGGCCGCCTTACCGACCGCGTCAGCGACGCATCCGGCAGCGTTGCTACGCGGGAAATTCGAGGCGTGTCGCCCACGAAAGTACAGGCGTTCCGATTTCGTGCCGTGGCAGTCGACCGGCATATGTACGTCTTGGCGGCGATCATGCCGGAGAGCAGCGGCGACGGTCAGATCGCCGACCGTTTCTTCAACTCGTTCACGCTGAGATCGCAGTCGGGGGCGCGATGACGGCGGCAGCAGGGCGGCGCCGAACAAGCCAATGGTGCTGACTGTGCGCAGTGCCTCGCTCCGCTCGGCACGGCGCCCGGCAGCACATTGGCCAGCCGTTGGGCCGACGAGCCTGGTGCCGAGGCGAGCAAGCGGGAGGGCGCGTTCTGTGTAGGGGCGCGCTGCCACGTTCCGCGTAGCCGCGCCTTCGACGGCGTGGGTGACAATCATCGATTCCGACGGGGAGGTGGTGATTGTCGTGGCTGAGGAGCAGCTCGGGTTCGACGTCGATGGGGCCTGGCTCCGCGCACCGTCGGCGGGGATCGCCCGCTGCTTGCTCAGAGCGCCGGGCAGCGGTACGCTCTGGGCGAGGCGAACGGGGGGCAGCGGGGGCACAACGACGCAGAAGGGCTCGCCCGCTGAGTCCAACGTGACGGGTGGCATGGGCGTTTCCTAACCCCCGCCGGAGGAGCCGGACGCCTATGCGGGAAGCGCCTTACGCGAGGTTTTTGGATCCCTCCTCGTCCCCCGTGGTAAAGATTCCGAGATGGCCGAGACCGCAAACCAGACCGCGCTCTTCCCGGAGATGGAGGAGCTACCGCGACTGAGCGCAGTCGAGATCGGCGGTTGGTCGGGGCTCGGCGCGACCGTGCGGGTTGACCTCGCCGGTAGCCGCACCGTGCTCGTAGGGAAGAACGGTGCGGGCAAGTCCCTGGTGGTGGAGGGCATCTACCGCGCGGCAGGCGCAATTTTTTCGCCCCCCGTTGGGGGCCCTCGCACTTTCCGTTGCGAGGTGAACATCCCCGGGAGCGGCGCGATCGGCTACGAGTACGAACTGCACGCCCAGGAGCCCGAAGAGGACATCGATCTGTCGGTCCGCAGCGCTCGCGTGCGCTCCCGCACGCAGTTCTGGAGCGAGCGCTGCTGGAAGGTCGCTGATGGCGTGGAGCTCTGGCGGACGGTACAGGGGATGCTTTCGATGGGCAGTGCCACACCTGTGCCCATCCCTCCGACGGGCAGCATCCTGAGCCTTCCGAGTGGCGCGGCGGAGATGCCGGCCGAGGTGGAGCCGATCTCGGAGCTGCTCTCGGCGGTGAGTATGGTGCCTGCCGGTGTACCTCGAAGCGAGGCTTCGGCGCGGCGCGAAATCTTGATCGCCGGAATCGTCTCTGGCGCGAGCGGGCCGAGGTGGCGGGTTCCACGGCCCGCGGATCGCGCCGGAATGCTAGCCCGCACGCTGGTGACGCTCCAAGATCGCAGGCGCGATACCTATGACGAGTTCGTCGGGATCGTGCAAAAGTTCGGCCTCGCCCGAGATGTTCAGATCAAGATCTACAAGGATCCCGAGCCCAACGTAGCCGATGGGGAGCGCCAGGACTTCGCGTCGGTGCTCTTCGACGAGGTGAACGTCGGGCTCCTCTCAGACGGCACCCTGCGTATCTTTGAGATCGTCATCAAACTGCTGCGCGCGCCGGGGTCCGTGCTCCTCATCGAGGAGCCTGAGACGGCGATCCACCCGGGCCTCCTCCGCAAGCTGCTCGCTTTGGTCGACACCTACGCACTCGATCGTCAGGTCGTGGTCTCGACTCACTCCCCCATTGTGGTGGATTGGTGCAAGCCTGAAGAGCTGCGGCTGGTTGAACGCGTGGACAAAGCGACGGTGGTGCGCGCGCTGTCCGCTGACGACGTGCAGCGGGTGCGTGCCTACCTCGACGATGAGGGGACCTTCGCCGACTACATCTACTCGAGGTCAGACGAGGGATGAGCGCCCGCCAGTTTGGGATCCTCGCCGAGGACCAGACCGACTGCGACGCCATCGGCGTGCTCGTGAGGCGCATCGCCGGCGAGATCTTCAACGCGCAGGTGAGCATCCGACGACGCTCCGGCAAGGGCTGCGCCAAGGTCCGGAAGAAGGCCGAGGCATGGATGAAGGAGCTGGCTCGCGAGGACTGTCAGGCGGTGATCCTGGTGCACGATCTCGACCGGAGCCCCACGAACGTGCTCAACGACGAGGAAGCTTTGCGACAGCGGTTGGCCCAGATCGATGTGCCCGAAGGGGTAGAACGCCTGATCTGCATTCCGATCGAAGAGCTCGAGGCATGGTTCTGGTCCGATCCCGAGGTCGTCCGGATCGTCGGACGCGGCACCGGAAACGCTCACCCGGAACCGCACCGTATCGCCAAGCCGAAGGAGTTGCTGATGAAGCTCTCTGCCAGCGCCAACAAGAAGCCGCGCTACTTCACCGGCGACAATGTCGATCTCGCCGAGAAGCTGAACATCGACCTCTGCGCACGCCGCTGCGCAGCGTTCCTCCACCTCCGGAATTTCGTCGCGAAGGTGGTCTCCTCCTGAGCTGAGTCACGAGACCGCCATCACCTGTCTTCTTCGCAATGTTCGCAGTCGCGCAGATGATTGCATGGCACCTTTCCCATAGCTGAGCCCGTGCGAAGCGCTCAAATCGCGGCAGCGCTTGCGATCACGTTCGATGCGCCGCCGCACTTGAGTGCTGGTGATTGATCGTGTCCCGGCTGCGATATGGCTCCTGTGAAATCGTGGGCACCGGACCATGCGGGCCATCCGACCGGGTGCGGCCCAACAAGGCGCTGCACCCGACGGTGCGCCCAGCCTCGCTCCGCTCGGCACGGCGCCCCGCAGGTGAGCGCCAAGACGTTGGGCCGCAGCGGCGGCCCGCACCCGCCGAGCTCAGGGGCCGGCGCCACGCGCGGGAACGGGAAGACGGACGGCGGAGCCCTCGACGCCCGCCCATGCTCGCGTGTGCTGGCGTTGCCAGCCCTTTCGGATGCAGGATACGCCCATGGGCAAGCCCGCGCTCGACCTCTCCAAGCTCACCGCAGACGAGAAGCTGGATTTGATCGATGACCTCTGGCGAAGCCTTTCTTCGGACGACCTGCCTCTGAGCTCCGAGCTCCGTGCTGAGCTTGACCGCCGCCTTGATCGCCTCGAACTCGAAGGCCCCATCGGTGTCCCCTGGGACGACGTCCGTGCCGAGATGACCACCGACGAGCCGTGAGCCGCGTTGTCCTCCGCGCCGAAGCCCTCGGGACCTTCCGCTGATACGAGGAGCAGCGGTCTGGGCTTGGCGCCGTCTTCCGACGAGAGCTGGACGACGCCATCCAACTCATTCCGGCGCCTCGGCGCGCTCACCACGAGAAGCGCAACGTGACCTCATCCGCGTCTGGCTCGTCGAACGACCAGCCCGTCTGGGTCGCGTCGACCTGCTTGCCGGTCACCTGCTCCAGCGCACGGCCGGCGAAGCCGACGCACAGCGGTCCGAGGTGCTCGAACCCTGCGACCTCGGTGACGAGCAGCGTCGCCTCGTTTCGCTCGAGCTGCGAGCAATCCACCCGCAGCGTCCCGCCGACCATATCCTGCGCCCAGAAGTCGGGGAACTTTCGGAGGAAGAGCCGAGCGTTCATCACCCTGAGAAGCAGCTTCATCAAGGTGTTCGCTTCCTTCTCGAAGACCGTCCGGCCGCACCTCACGACGTCCAGGTAGCTCTGCGATGGCTCGTTGTGGACCTGGACGATGCCGCGCAGCACCTCGACGTAGTAGGCGCGAGGGTACCACGCGCTGCTGGACATCGTGGCCAGCGCCCTCCTGAGCTCCTGAGAGAGCCCGTGACGAACCCGGCGGACCCCAGCCTCGTCACACAGCACGTCCGAGTAGGCTGCCGCATTGAGAATCAGAGAGCCCCGGGTCATCGGTTCTTGCATTTATGCACTCTCGCGGAAGATCTCGCTGACGCAGCAAAAGAAGAGAACAACGGGTCGCCTCCGTCAAGGCGGCTTGAGCGCGTGGGCAAAGGGAGCCGGATCGCAGCGCGAGGAAGTGTGGTGCGGCGCACCGAAGTGGCGGATCTCGCCGAGCGCGGAGAGGAAGCGGACGATGCTGCTTGGCTCGGTCACCATGGCGACGAGCTTCGTCCTGCCCTTGCAGGCTGGGCACCCGAGGACATCGAGCGCGAACGTGCGGCGCAGAAGCTCTGCCCACCACCGATAGCCGCCTCTCGTCGCACGCGAAGCCGAGGTGCCGAGGAGAATGCGTCATCTCGGGCGCCCCCCTGTCACTCATCCCGTCTTGTGCGCGCGCATGCCCGATCCCGACAAGGATCAGCCTGTCTCGATCCTCCAGGCTCGTGGTGCGATGGGAAGACGAGCCCGAGCCCTCATCCGAGGCGCCGCACCCAGCGCTGGTCTGCCTCTGACATCACCGTCGCGCGTTCGCTCCAGCCGCCCATCGAGCAGGAGTCGCGCGATTGTACGATGGGACACGAATTGGGTTGCGCAGGAGGGCGGCGGAGAAGCACAGGAGCCGCGAAAATGTGAGATGAAAAACAATTTTGGTTGCGCAGGAGGGCCGCCGCGGCCGTGCAGGAGGGCGCCGGAGCCGCGCAGGAGGGTCGCCGTGGGGGCGCAGGAGCGCCGCGGGGGTCGCGCAGGAGGGCGCCGGAGCCGCGCAGGCGCGCCGGCGGCTCGTCGGGGAGGTGCGCGCGTCGAGCCCGCGCGTCATCGGCCTCTTGCGAGGCCTCCTGCCGGAGATGGCGGCGCGGCTCGACGGGGGGTGATCACTTCACGGCTTGGGGGCCGCCGCGCCGGGGTTGTAGTGCACGATGATGCCGCGGTCCTTGTTGCACTTCTGGACCTTCTCGTCCCACACACAGCCCTCCGGGCAGGGCTGCGCGCTGGGATCGCCCGTGGGGCAGATCTCGGCCTCGCCTTCCTTGGCGGCGGGCTGCTCGGGCGCCTGAGCGCCTCCGCAGGCAGAGAGCATCCAGGTCAGGACGGGGAGCACCAGAACGATCGCCGATCGACGCATGCAGACCTCCACGAGCCCGCGATGGGTGGGCTCCAGCGCCGACACGTCTACCAATTCCCAGCCCTGCGGGGCCAGCGCTTCCGCGCGGCCAGGACGAGCGCCGCGGCGAGCGCGGCGAGCGCGGCGAGCGCGGGCGGAGCGCCCGGGCCGCCCGCGCCGGCCGCGCAGGCGCACCCGCGCGGGCTCGCTGCCGCGCGCGGGAAGGTGGGCGCGACCTGCCTGCCGTCGAGCGCGGCGCCCTCGCCGGAGGTGATGAAGCCGGCCCACGCGTGCGGGTGCGGGCGCTCGCGCCGGATCTGGAGCTGCGCCGACCGCAGCGCCTCGCTGCGCCCTCCGCCGCGCGCGAGCGCCGCGTAGTACGACGTCATGAGATCCCGCGTCGCCAGGTCGCCGACCTTCCACAGGCTCATCACCTGCGTCTCCGCCCCGGCGAGGAGCAGCGCGCGGCGGAGCCCGTAGACCCCGTCGCCGCGCGGCACCTCGCCGAGGCCGGTCTCGCAGGCCGAGAGCACGACGAGCTGGGTCCCGTGGAGGTCCAGCGAGGAGATCTCGAGCGCGGTCAGGATGCCGTCGTCCTCGTCCGAGCTGCTCCGCCGCGCGTTGGCCCCGGCCAGCGCCAGGCCCGAGCGCAAGAGCGGGTTCTCGCGAAAGGCAGGGCCCTCGAGCGCGGCGCCGCGGGTGTTCGCCGGATCGGCCAGGGAGCCCTGGTCCGGCAGGAAGAAGCCGTGCGTCGCGATGTGCAGCACGCGCGGCCGCTGCGCCCGCTTGAGGGCCTCCTCGGTGGCCGACGGGCCG
Organism: Sorangium sp. KYC3313; assembly: GCF_052075895.1. NCBI lineage: Bacteria > Pseudomonadati > Myxococcota > Polyangiales > Polyangiaceae > Sorangium > Sorangium sp. KYC3313. The sequence goes on along the minus strand of NZ_CP197255.1, from coordinate 10,643,326 downwards.
GTCAGGACCGTCGCGCTGGCCAGCGCGCTGCGCACCGCCTCCGCCTCGCGCTCCGTGCCCGGCAGGGGCGGGAAGCGCGCCCCGGCCAGCTCGGCGGAGCGCAGGCCGCGCGTGGCGCCGTCGTCCGGCGCGAGCTCCGAGAGGCTGCCGAACGCGGGATCGGCGATGACCAGCACGCCTCCACGCGGCGCCGCGGCGCCCGCGGCGCGCAGCAGATCGCGCCCGCTCGTCAGGTAGGTGAACGACGCGCCCTCGATGAGATAGCGGCCCTCCTCGTCGACGAGGGCGGCGAACGGCACGAGGTTCAGCGCGCCGTCCGGGCTGAGGAGGAGCCAGCGCGCGGGGCCGAGGGCGCCCCGGATCGGCTGCATCACGAGCGCATCCAGGTGACGCGCGCGCGCCCGGGGGTCTCGCTCCGGGTTCGAGAGGTCCCGCGAGAGCTCCGCGGCGGCCGCGTCGATGGCGGCGGCGTCGCCGAGATCGACCCCCGCGACGTCCCCGCGCCGCCCGACGACATAGGCCGCGTAGCGAGGCTTGCCCCACGTGGGCCTCACCGGCGGCCCGAACGGGTCGTGGGGCCGGTACTGGACGATCTCGACGAGCGCCGCCCCGTCGGGGATCGCCGCCTGCACGCCCTCGACGGTGATCGGCGGCCGCGTCGCGTCCGCCGGGCGCGCGGCGCGCGTCCGCGCGGCGAGCTGGAACTCGAGCCGCTGGCGCTCGGACTCGAGCTGCTGCACCTCGCGCTGGTGCTCCTCGGCGGGGACGTCGATCGGGCCGCGGGTGATCGCGGTGGACAGCCTGGCGTCGAGCTGCGTGAGGGCGCCGAGGAGCGCCCGGCCCTCGGCGTCGAGGCTCTGCCGCAGCGCCGCGAAGCTCTCGGCGATGGCGTCGAGCGCGAGCCCCTTGCGCCGGAGGATCGACCGCAGGGCGAGCCGCGCCGCGGCCTGGTCGCGCGGGGCATCCCGGAGGTGCAGCGAGAGGGTCGCGTCGGTGTCGCGCTGGACGAGGCCCATGTACAGGCGCTTCTGCCGCTCGGAGCCCCTCGCCAGGTTGGCCCGGGCGCTCCGGTCCTGAAGGCCGGCGGCCCGCTCGCGCGTCCGCACGGCGACGGCGGTCCGGCCCTGCGCGACGTACAGGTTCGCGAGGTGCCCCAGCACGCGGACGATGGCCGGGTGATCCGGCGCGAAGACCCGCTCGCGGATCACCAGCGCCTGGAGGAGCAGCGCCTCCGCCGCGGGATCGCCTTTGCGCGTGAAGAGCACGCCGAGCTCCTCCAGCAGATCGGCGCGCACCGCGCTCTGCGCCGGGAGCCCGGGCTCGATCCGCGGGCGCAGGTCGAGGAGGCGCCGCTCGGCCTCCTCGACCTGCCCGCGCCGCAGGCAGAGCTGCGCGGCGCGCAGATCCGGGAGCGAGTAGACCCACGGCGCGCCGTCGCCGGCCTTGCGGAGGAACGAGCGCATCGTGTCGAGCGTCTCCGCGAAGGAGCGCAGCGCGCGTTGCTCCAGGTACAGCCGCGCGAGCGAATCGACGGCATAGAACTCGCCCCAGCCCTGGAGGAGCGGCTGGGCCCGCTTCAGGAGCTCCTCGGCGCTCTGGAGGTCCCCGAGGTCCAGGTAGACGTTGGCGAGCCGGGTATAGAGCATCCCTTCGTCGTTGAAGGAGGGCTGCTCGCGCGTCAGCCCCCGCACCAGCAGCGCTTCGGCGCGCGCGTAGTCGCCGTAGCCGAGGTAGAAATGCGCGAGCTCGTCGTCGACCTCGGAGGTGCCCTCCAGCAGCGCAAAGTACCTGTCGGCGAGGGCGGCGCCCCCGGCCAGATCGTCCCTCTCCACGGCCGCTCTCCAGCGCTCGTGGGCCGCGGAGAGGTCCTCGCTCGCCTGCTCGGCGGGGCTCGGCTGCGCCGCGATCGGCGCGGGCCCGGCCGCCGAGACGAGCGCCGCCACGGCGAGCGAGAGGAGCCGCGCGCGGCCGCGTGCGCCGCGCGACGACGGTGACCCGCGCGAGGGGCGTTCCTCCGAGCGGCAGGGGCGAGGATCGATGTCGCGGTCGGCGCGCTCCGGGCGGCGGGGTGGCATCGCGGAGCAGCGTAATCTGCCCCCGCGCGCCTCGTCGACCGCTCGGCTAGGCTCGCCGCCCTCGTCGCCCATGCTCCGCTCTCGACTGATGATCCTCGCCGCCGCGGTCCTCTGGTCCACCGGAGGGGCGGCCATCAAGCTGATCTCCCTCGACGGGTGGCAGGTCGCCTCGGCCCGCGCGTTCATCGCGGCGCTCGCGCTGGGCCTGGCCATGCCGGGCGCGCGCCGCCTCCCCTCGTGGCGCACGCTCGGCGTCGCGGCGATCTACGCCGCCGTCCTGGTGCTGTTCGTGCAGGCCACCAAGCTGACGACGGCGGCGAACGCGATCTTCCTGCAGTCCACCTCGCCCGTGTACGTCCTCTTGCTCAGCCCCTGGCTGCTGGGCGAGCGGCCCTCGCGCGGCGAGATGATCGCGGCCCCCATCTTCATCCTGGGCCTCGCGCTCTTCTTTCTGGACCAGCTCTCGGCGGGGCAGCTCCTCGGCAACGCCCTGGCGCTCCTCTCCGGGCTCGCGTTCGCGCTGTGCATCCTGAGGTTCCGCGCCGCTCCGGACGACAACCCCGCGGTGCTCGTCTGGGGCAACGTCCTCGCGTGGCTCGGCGCGCTGCCGATGGCCCTGGGCGGCGCGGCCCGCCCGGGGCTCGTCGACCTCGGGCTCCTCGTGTTCCTCGGCGCGGTGCAGATCGGCGTGGCGACCGCCCTGTTCAGCCGCGGCATGCGCCACACGCCGGCCGTCGAGGCCTCGCTGCTGGTGCTCCTGGAGCCGGTGCTCAACCCCGTCTGGGCGCTCCTCCTCGTCGGGGAGCGCCCCGGGATCTGGTCGACCGTGGGCGGCGCCGTCCTCCTCGGCGCCACCGCCTGGCGGGTCCTGCTGGCGGCGCGCGCCACGCCGCAGCAAGCGCCGGCGCCGAGCCAAGGGGTGAACGTCGAGGCGTGAACGTCGACGCGTGAACGTCGACGGGAGGGAGGAGGCGCGATCCTGGCTGGATCAGGCCCGCCGCGGGGCGCGGCGAGCCGCTGGGACGGCGTCGCGGCCGCCCCGTGCGACCGCGGCGCGCCTCACTTCGCTTCGACCTTCACGTTGGCGTTCGCCTTGAAGCTCGCCTTCCCGCCCGCTCCGCCGCCGTCGTCGTCCGCGGGCACGGTCGCCTTCAGCTCGAACGACGGCGGGGTGTTGGGATCGCACTCCGGCGGCGGCCCGAACCCGTCGGCGTTGAACTTCCACGCGAGCGACCCCGAGGCCGACGGATCCTTCCGGATCGCCTTGATCTCCACCTCGTGCTCCCCCGCGCGCGCCGGCGTGCAGTACGAGAGCAGGTAGAAGCGCTTCATGTGCGCCTCGATCTTCGCCGCGATCTTGTCGAACGACTCCTTGACCTTCGCCTGGTCCGCCGCGAGCTCGGTCCCGTCGCGCCCGATCTCGTCGAGCCGCGCCTTCTCGATCTCGGCGCCGACGCCGACGACGAAGATCTGGTAGTTCTCGTACTCTTCCTTCTTGAGCTCGTTCAGCATGTCCTCCCGGCTCACGCGGTTCGCGCGATCGGTGCCGTCCGAGAAGACGACGAGCGTGCCGAACTTGAGGGGACGACGGTCCTTGTCGAGCTGCTTCTTGAGCTCCCGGATGCCCTCCATCACGCCGCCGTGGAGGTTCGTCGACGTGTCCTTCGGCTTGTAGCTCCGGAGCCCCTCGAGCCCGCCCTCGACCGAGCCCTGCGCCTCGGTGAACGGCACCACCGAGTGGATTTTTACCTCGCCGTCGAACGCGTAGACGCCGACCTTCTGGCTCTTGCCCACCCGATCGCTGAACGACTGCGCGGCGTCGACGAGGGCGTCGGCCTGACCCGACTCGGTGATGCTGCCGCTCATGTCGACGAGCAGCATCGTGTACATGACCGCCGCGACCTCGGGGTTCTGGATGGTCTGCTTGCTCTCGAACTTCGAGACGATCTCGCCGTCCTCGTAGATCTCGAAGTCCTCGGCCGTGAGGCCGCCCACCGGCTCGTCCTCGCCGGCGTCGACGCTGAAGAACACCCAGACGTTGTTCGGCTTCTTCTGGGCGGAGTTGATCCGGGTCACCCGCAGCCCGCCGCCGCACGCCACGCTCGACAGAGCGAACAGGGCAGCGAGCAGGATCCGGAACGCTGGAGAACAAAGGAGGATTTTCACGCGCGCGATTAGCGCGCATCGGACGCCGCGATGTCAATTCGCTGCCGCAGGCGGCCCCTCCCCGCGGCCGCCCCGCCGGGCGGGCACGGCCGCACGGCCGCGCGGCGGGGAGGGCGGCGCCCCCCCCACCTAGTGGCTGGCCGCGCCGCGCGCGGCTCCGGACGACGCGCCGCCCGCGCGGCCGCCTCGCCGATCGTGCAGGGAGGCGCTCGCGCTGGTTTACTCCGGGAGGGAGACCGCCGTACATAGGCCCGCGCGCCTCGAAGACCCCGCGCGTCGCCTCCGGACGCTCAGCGAGTTGGTCTCCCCGGGCCGATTTCCGTTACCCTGTCGCCGCATGGCACGCATCCTGATCGTCGAGGACTCGCCGGCAATGCGAGCGTACATCCGCTCGACGCTGGAGGACCGCGTGCTGGGGCTCGCGGGTGACGTCGACATCGTGGAGGCCGTGAACGGCTTCGACGCGCTCCGGCTCCTGCCGCGCGGCGCGTTCGATCTCGTGATCACCGACATCAACATGCCCGACATCAACGGGCTCGAGGTGATCCGCTTCGTCCGGCAGAGCGACCGCTACCGGCACGTCGCGATCCTCATCATCTCCACGCAGGCGACCGAGCGAGACATCCAGCGCGGGCTCCGCCTCGGCGCCGACCGCTTCCTCCCGAAGCCGTTCACGCCCGAGGCCCTGCGCGACGCGGTGGTCGCGAGCCTCGAGGCGCGGGCCGAGGCGCCGCAGGCCGGCGCCTCCCCGTCCGCTGACGGCGCCGCCGGCGCCGACGATCGCGCTTCCGCTGCCTCCCCGCGCGCGGAGGAGCCCGCGGCCCGCACCAAGCAGCCCGGCTCCGGCGAGGGAGGCGGCGGCTGATGGTCGACAGCGGCGATCGGGCGCGCGAAGAGTTCTTCTCGGAGGCGCAGGAGATCGTCGAGGGGCTCGGGCGCGACCTCCTCGCGCTCGACGAGGCGGTGCGGACCAACAAGGTCGACCCCGACGTCATCAACGACGTCTTCCGCGCCGTGCACACCCTGAAGGGGCTCGCCGGGCTCTTCGGCGCGACCCGGATGGCCACCCTCTCGCACGAGCTCGAGGAGCTGCTCGACAACCTCCGCCTCGGGCGCATCGAGGTCAGCGCGTCGGTCCTCGATCTCCTGTTCCGCAGCGTCGAGCTCTACGGGCGCATCCTCCAGAACGAGAAGGACGGGCGCGACGCGCCGATGCCCGAGGTCGACGACCTCCTGCGCCAGCTGCACCAGGACGCGGGCCCGAGCGCGGCAGGCCTCCCCGACGACAACTACGACCTCGATCCGGGGCTGCTCTCCGTGCTCACCGAGTACGAGGAGCACCGGCTGCGCACGAACATCGCGAGCGGGATGACCCTGTTCCGGCTCCGCGTGCAGTTCCACCTCGCCACGATCGATCAGGCCCTCGACGACCTGAAGATCACCGCGAAGCCGTACGGCGAGATCATCACCTACCTGCCGACCGGCGCGGGCGCGGACCAGGACTCGATCGAGCTCGACATCCTGATGGCCTCGCGCGCGCCGCTCGAGGAGCTCCAGCGCGCGCTGCACCAGGCCGGCGCCGCCGTCGAGGAGATCCCGCGGCGCAACAACAACGGCCACGGCCGGGTCGCCCCGCCGGGCATGCCGTCGATGTCCGCGGCGCTCCGGGGCGGCGCGCCGACCGGCGTGTCGCGGGCCGTCGACCTGACCGGCTCGATATCGGCGGCGAGCCCGCCGTCGAGCGCGCGCGGCAACCGCAAGGGGGAGCTCAGCTCCATCCGCTCCGTCGCGCAGACGGTGCGGGTCGACATCCACAAGCTCGACCGGCTGATGAACATCGTCGGCGAGCTCGCCCTCGTCCGCTCCGCGCTCGGCCGCCTCGTCGAGCGGCTCCGCGCGGCGCCCACCGAGCGCGAGCTCTCGCTCGACCTCCACAGGCTCCAGCGCACGTTCGACCGGCACCTCGCCCAGATGCAGGCGGGCATCCTCGAGGTCCGGATGGTCCCGCTCGGGCAGGTCTTCGACAAGCTCGCGCGCGTCGTCCGCCAGATCAGCCGCGACGCCGACAAGCTCGTGAACCTCGTCATCACGGGCGCCGAGACCGAGGTCGACAAGCTCATCGTCGAGGAGCTCAGCGACCCGCTCATGCACATGATGCGCAACGCCATCGACCACGGCATCGAGTCGAAGAGCATGCGCGAGGCGGTGGGCAAGCCGGCGGTCGGCACGATCGCGCTGAACGCCTTCCAGAAGGGCAACCACGTCGTCATCGAGATCGAGGACGACGGCAAGGGCATCGACGTCGACAAGCTGCTCGACGCCGCCCTGCGCCGCGGCGTCATGACCCAGGAGGACGCGCGGACCACGAGCTACCGCGAGGTGCTGAACCTCATCTTCCAGCCGGGCATCTCGACCAAGACCGACGTCAGCGAGATCTCGGGGCGCGGCGTCGGGATGGACGTCGTGAAGACGAACATCAGCAAGCTCGGCGGCGTCATCGACGTGCACAGCGAGCCCGGCATCGGCACCAAGATGACGGTCACGCTGCCGATCACGCTCGCGATCATCAGCGCGCTCATCGTCCGGGTCGCCGACCGGCTGTTCGCGATCCCGCTGACCAACGTGCAGGAGGCGGTCGCGCTCGACGAGGCCACGGTGCGCCAGATCGACGGCCGCGAGATGATCACGCTGCGCAACAGCACGCTCCAGCTCTGCTACCTGGCGCGGCTCTTCGGCCTGAACGAGGAGGAGGAGCTCAGCGCGCGCATCGCCGGCCTGCTCGGCGGCGCGCGCGGCGGCTCGGCGGCGCGCGCCGCGGTCGGCGGCGGGCGCCGGGGCGACGGCCGCGCGACGCTCGGGCTCCAGGGGGGCAGCAAGCGCAAGTACATCGTCGTGGCGTCGGTCGGCGCGCGCAGGCTGGGCCTCGTCGTGAGCACGCTCATCGGGCAGCAGGACGTCGTGATCAAGGCGCTCGGCCCGTCGCTCTCCTCGGTGCGCGGCTTCTCCGGCGCCACCGAGCTCGGCGACCAGCGCATCGCGCTCGTCCTCGACGCCCCCGCGCTCATCGAGGAGATCCTCCACGGCGGGGACCGGCAGCGCAGCGATCCGCGGAGCACCCATGGCTAACCTCACCCGAAGGCCCGCCCGGATACCGGTCTCGAAGCGGAACTCGCGCGCGCAGGCGAGCGGCCCGCGGACCGAGTACCTCGCGTTCACGCTCGCGGGCGACACCTACGCCGCGCCCGTCTCGCTCGTGCGCGAGATCCTGAAGCCGCCCCCGCTCACCCCGGTGCCGCGCGCGCCGGACTCGACGATGGGCATCGTCAGCGTGCGCGGGCAGCTCGTCACCGTCATCGATCTGCGGCGGCGGATGCGGCTGCACGAGAGCGCGGCGCAGCGGCGGGCGCGCATCCTGCTCGTCGACGCGGCGAACGGCGAGACGCTCGGCCTCTTCGTCGACGAGGTCCAGCAGGTCTACCGGCTCGCCGACGCCGAGATCGAGCACGCCGCGACGGCGCTCGGGGGGGACGTGGCGGGCTACATCGCCGGCATCGCCCGGCCCATGCACGGGGCGAGCGCGTCGGATGGCACCCAGGGCGAGGCGCAGCCGCGCGTCATCATCCTGCTCGACCTGCAGGCCATACTCGCGTCCTAACGGACGATTTCGTCCGCGCCCGGGCGGCTCGTAGAGCCCGGGCGCTCGGAGGCTCAGATGCCGTTGACTGGAGAGCGCAGCCGTCCCGACCCGCAGAAGAGCCTCGTCGGCTTTGTGGTCGGCGACGTCCACTACGCGATCGACATCACGCGGGTCCGCGAAATCGTGAATCCGCTCGAAGTGACCACGCTGCCGCACACGCCCCCCGAGGTCGCCGGCGTCGCGAACCACCGCGGCGAGGTGGTGCCGGTCATCGAGCTCCGCGTGCGCTTCGGGCTGCCTCCGGTCGATCCGACCCGCACCACCAAGTGGATCCTTGTCGACGTGGGGACGCACACGGTGGGGCTCGTGGTCGACGCGGTGACGGAGGTCTTCGGGACGAGCGGCGATTACCGGCCGACGCCGCCGGTGGGCGGCAGCAGCGATCTGCGCGGCATCACGGGGGTGACGACCCACGACGAGCGGATGATCTTCGTGCTCGACGTCGGGCGCTTCATCGAGCTCGCCCTCGCGCTCGCCGCGTCGGGCGCCCTCCTGGAGGCGCCGTGAGCCGCGCGTTCGACGATCTGGGTCCGTTCGAGGCCCCGCGCGCGGGCGACGCGGGCTCCTGGCCGGCCGAGCCCGAGTCCATCTCGCCCAGCGTGCGGAGCTCGCCGATGCCGATCGCGGCGATCGCCGCGGCGCTCTCCGCGGACGACGCCGAGGAGCGCCGCCAGGCGGCCGCGCGGCTCGGCAGGGCCGACGTCGTCGAGGCGTTGCCGCTCCTGCTCCGCGCGCTCGGGGATCCCGACTGGCGCGTCCGCAAGGAGGCGACCTACGCCTGCCACCGGCTGATCCAGGCCGCGCCCGCCTCCGCGGCGGCGCAGGCCGGCGAGGGGGAGCGGCCGGCCTCACCCGGCGCCGGCGCGGAGGGCGAGCGGCCGTCCGCCCCGCAGCTCCTCGTCGCGGCGCTCCTCGACGCGCTTCAGAAGAGCGAGGACGTCGGCCTCAGGAACGCGGCCATCGAGGTGCTCGGCTACTGCGGCCGCGACGCCACGCCGGCGCTCGTCGACGCGCTCGGCGCGCTCGCGGGGGACGAGCGCAAGCTCGTCGTCGACGCGCTCGGCCGCACGCGCGACCCGGCGGCGCTCGACCCGCTCTACGCGGCGCTCGCCGAGCAGGACGACAACCTGCGCCAGAGCGCGATCGAGGCGATCGCCGGGATGGGGCTCATCGCGCGCGAGCGGGTGACGGACATCCTGTACGAGCGGCTCGCCGACCGGGATCGCTTCGTGCGGCTGACCTCGCTGAACGGGCTGAACGGGCTCGAGGCGCCGGTGCCGTGGCGGGTGCTCTCGTCGCTCATCGACGACCCGATCCTCCGGCCGGCGGCGCTGGTCGCCGCGGCGCTCGCGGAGAGCCCGGAGGCGCCGCGGGCGCTCTGCGCGGCGCTCGCGACGGCGCGGGGCGGCGCGTTCGCGCAGCTCGTCCGGGCGCTCGCGCGGCTCGCCGAGGGGCCGCTCGCGTCGCACGCGGTGGACGCGCTCCGGGCGGCGCCGCCCGAGGTGGGCGCCCGCCTCGTGCAGGCCGCCTCCGCCGCGCCGGGCTCGGGCGGCGCGGAGCCCCCGTCGTGGCGCGGCTTCGGCGCGGATCCGGTGAGCGGGCGCGCCCAGGCGCTCTTGCTCGCGGCGATGGCGCGCGCCCCGGGCGCGGCCGACGCCGCGGTGCAGGCGATGATCGAGCCCGCGCTCGTCGAGACGGCGCAGCGCGCGCTGGGGCTGCTCGGCGCGGAGGCGCTGCCCTCGGTGCTGTCCTACCTCGAGCGCCACATCGATCCCGACCCGGATCTCTGGGAGGGCGTCGACGACGCGACGGCCGCGCTCCTCGACGGCGCCGTGGCGATCGCGGAGCAGGGCGGGCGCGAGAGCGCGCCGGGGGGCGAGCGGCCCGCCATCGACGCGACGCTCGCCGAGCTGCTCGGCGCGGTGCGGCGGTCGGTCCGGAGCCCCTCGACGCTCGTGGCGACCAGCGCGCTCTACGGGCTCGCGAAGATCGGGGCCGCGGTCGACTTCCCGCTCATCGTGTCGCAGACGCGCGCGATCTCGCTGCCGGTGGCGCGCGCGGCGGAGAGCGCGCTCGCGGGGCTCACGGAGCGCTACCCCGGGACGGCGCGCGAGCTCGCGCGCGGGCTCGCGCTGGCGGAGGACACCCAGCTCGCGGCGGCGATCGTGATCGAGGCGCTCGGCGACGCGGAGCCGGAGGAGATCGCGTTCCTCACGAGCGCCGCGTCGGCGGGGGACGTGCGCGCGCGCCGCGCGGCCGTGACCGCGATCGCGGCGGCGGCGGGCGTCTCTGCGCTCGACGTGCTGAGCCTGTCCCTGGCCGACGAGGAGCGCGAGGTCCGGCTCGCCGCGGCGCGCGCGCTGGGCCGCCTGTACGCGTCGCTCTCGGACCGCGCGAGCGACGAGCGGGCGCGCGCGCGCGAGCTGCTCGGGCTGGTGCGCGCGTCGGGGGAGCCCGATCTCATCGCGGCCGCGGCGCAGGGGGGCGCGCCGTTCCGCTCGGATCCTCCCTGGAGCGACGCCGCGGAGCGGCACAGCGCGCCCGTGGCGATCGACGGCGGTGAGGGCCCGGCGTCCCCCTCGGGGGTGACCGGGGGGCCGCCGTCGGGGAAGGTGCTGTGAACCGGCGGCGGGACGACGAGATCCGCCTCTTGCCTGACGAGTTCCAGAGGCTGCGTGACCTGTTCAACAAGCACTGCGGGCTCCAGTTCGGGCCCGAGGCGCGCACGTCGATGGAGCGCCGGCTGCGCGAGCGGGTCGTCGAGCTCGGGCTCTCGTCGTTCGCGCAGTACCACGAGTACCTGCGCTTCCACAGCCGCGGGCGCGCCGAGCTCGACGAGGCGCTCGAGCTCATCACCGTCAACGAGACGTATTTCTTCCGCGAGGACTACCAGCTGCGCGCGCTCATGACCGAGCTCGTGCCCATGATCGTCAAGGCGGGGGGCGCCAGGGGCCGGCTGTCCATCTGGAGCGCGGGCTGCTCGACGGGCGAGGAGGTCTACTCGATCGCGATCGCCGCGCGGGAGTCGGGCGCCGCGGAGCGCCGCGAGGTCCGCATCTTCGGCAGCGACATCTCCCGCCGCTGCGTGATCGCGGCGCGCAGGGGGGTGTACGGCGCCTCGTCGTTCCGCGTGACGCCGCCCGAGCTCAAGCGGCGCTACTTCGTGGAGCGCCCGGACGGGTTCCACGTGTCGGACGAGCTGCGGGCGCTCTGCCAGTTCGGCCACCTGAACCTGCTCGACTCGTCTCGCTCGGCGGTGGTCGGGCGCGTGGACGTCATCTTTTGCCGCAACGTCCTCATCTACCTGGACGAGGAGTCGCGGCGCCGCGTGATCGACATCTTCTACGAGCGCCTCTCGTCCGGCGGGTTCCTCCTGCTGGGCCACTCCGAGTCGCTCCTGAACGTCACGACCGCGTTCGAGCTCGTGCACCTTCGGGAGGATCTCGTGTACCGCAAGCCGGCGGCCACGCTGCGTCTGGGGATCCCGGAGATCTCGCCCGATCGGGGCGGCCCGGAGCGGGGCGGCGGGGAGGAGGGCGGATGAGTTGCCAACGAAGTCGAGGCTGCGCAGGCGACGGTTGGTCCCATGGCGCTCCGGGTGGGGTAGAATGAACCTCCGGCGGAAGGTTTTGCGCTCATGACATTCGCTCCCCTGCGCGTGCTCGTCGTCGACGACTCCGCGTACAACCGGCGCAACATCGCCGAGATCTTGAGCGGAAGCGACGAGATCGAGGTCGTGGGCAAGGCCGGTGACGGCGACGACGCGCTCCGTCAGGCCGCGCAGCTCCGGCCGGACGCGATCACGCTGGATCTCGAGATGCCGCGCATGGACGGCTTCACCTTCCTCCGCATCCTGATGGCGAGGCAGCCGACGCCCGTCATCATCGTCTCGAGCTACAGCCACAAGGAGAACGTCTTCAAGGCGCTCGAGCTGGGCGCCGTCGACTTCGTGGCGAAGCCGGACCGGCAGTTCACGGCGGACGCGCAGATCCGGCGGGAGATCATCCAGAAGGTCCTGCTGGTGCGCTACCTCCGCCCCCGGTCTCCGATGCCGGCCGTGCCGGCCCCGGCGCGGCCGGCGCAGCCTGCGTCGCCGCGCGTGGTGCAGGAGTCGTCGCGGCTCGGCGTCTCGCTGCGCCACCTCGTGGCGGTCGGCTCGTCGACGGGCGGGCCCACGGCGCTCCTCGAGATCTTCAACCGGATCCCGGATCGTTTCCCCGGCGCGATCTTCATCGCGCAGCACATGCCGGACAAGTTCACCCGCACGTTCGCGGAGCGGCTCGATCGGAAGGGCGGCCTCCGCGTGGTCGAGGCGCAGAACGGCGAGCAGGTGGTGGCCCGCAAGGCCTATGTGTGCCCGGGTAGGATGTGCATGGAGATCGCGGTGACGCCGGGCAGCGGGGTCGGGTTGAGCGGCGACATCCGGATCCGGGTGGGGGCGCCGGCGCCTGGGGATCGGTACGTTCCGAGCGCGGACCGGCTGCTCCGGAGCGTGGCGCAGGTGGGCGGGAGCCGCGCGGTGGGCATCATCCTGACGGGGATGGGCGACGACGGGGTGAACGGCGCGCGGGCGGTCCGCGCGGCCGGGGGCACGGTGGTGGCCGAGAGCGAGGACTCGGCGGTGGTCTACGGCATGCCCGGGGCTGCGGTGCGGGCCGGGGTCGTGAACGAGAGCCTGCCCTTCACGGCGATCGGCGATTTCATCGCGCTACTCTCCTAGCGGCAGTCACCCGCGTCGGATACGGGCCCACCTCGACGTTTTCGGTGCTCAGCGCACAGGAGTGCGCTTCCGCGCCGAAAACGCCGATCTGGGCCCGTCTCCTGTGCGGGTGACCGCCGCTCCAGAGCAACAGGCGGATTGAAACCTCCTGCGCAGGGCAGAATTTTGAGCCGCCAAGGGCGCCGCGCACGCCAAGAGGGAGCACAAAATCTTGGCGTTCTTGGCGCTCTTGGCGCCCTTGGCGGTTCATTTCTCGGTTGATCCACGGGATCGGCGCTCCACGGTGGGCCGGGTTCCGGCGGGCTGCCAAAGTTGACCCCTCGGGCGCATCGTGAGACAGGTCGGTCCCTGACATGCGGATCCGACGCGCCGCACGCAGGCTTGTATGTCTTGGCTGGTTGGCCGCCCTCTCGGGCGTCGCTTTCCACGGCCTTGCGGCGCCTCCTTCGGAGGCAGCGGCGCCTGCGGCCGGTGCGGCGAAGGCGGAGCCGGCGAAAGCTGAATCGGCGAAGGCCGATGCAGCGAAGGCCGACGCGGCGAAGGCTGAGCCCGCGAAGGCGGAGCCGGCGAAGGCGGAGCCCGCGAAGGCGGAGCCGGCGAAGGCTGAGCCCGCGAAGGCGGAGCCGGCGAAGGACGGGTCGGCCGAGGGCAAGGCGGAGAAGCCGGCGCCGGTCAGGGTGGCGGCCGTGTCCGTCGGGAAGGGCGGCGCGAAGAGCGCGGCCAAGGCGCCGGCGAAGGCCGCTGCGCGATCGAAGCCGTCGAAGAAGGGCGCGGCGAAGATCACGCGCAAGGCGGGGCAGCCCGGCGCGCCGGACGAGGCGGCGCGGCGGGTCATCGCGGGCACAGCGACGCCGGCGGGGGCGAGCACCAGCGAGTCGCCCGAGCTCCGCACGCTGCGCGCGATCGACCTGGCGCTGTTTCCCGGCGCGGCCCCGAGCGCCGGGCCCGCGTGGCCTGTCGACGGCACGCTCCTGCTCGGCGCGGGCGAGCCGCGCCTCGAGGTCTCCGGCCTGCCGCCCGCGGGCCTGCCCGCCCCGCCGGCGGAAGCGGAGGAGACCCGCGACATCTCCTGGCTGCGCCAGCTCGAGCTGCCCGAGATCCCGGTCCGCTGGGACGGCCGGGTGGTGCGCTACCTCGAGTACTACAAGGACGACCCGCGCGGCCGCTCCGCCGTGGTCACGTGGATCAGGAAGAGCGGCCGCTACGGCGCCGCCATCCGCCGCGTCCTCCGCGAGCAGGGGCTGCCGGAGGATCTGCTCTGGCTCTCGCTCGTCGAGAGCGGCTTCGACCCGACCATCCACTCCCCGGCCGGCGCGGCAGGCCTCTGGCAGTTCATGCCGGAAGGCGCGCGCATCTATGGCCTCACCGTCGACCGCTGGGTCGACGAGCGCCTGGATCCAGAACGATCCACCTTGGCGGCGGCGCGGTACCTCTCGGATCTGCGGCGGCGTTTCGGCGGCTGGGAGCTCGCGTTCGCGGCGTACAACATGGGGTACGGGGGGCTGCTCGCGTCGATCCGGAAGTACAACACGAACGACTTCTGGGAGCTGTCGCGGCTCGAGGCGGGGATGCCGCTCGAGACGGCGCTCTATGTGCCGAAGATCCTCGCGATCGCGATCGTGGCGCGGAACCTGGCGGTGTTCGGCTGCGACGACGTGGAGCTCGATCCGGCGGTGACGTTCGACAAGATCTCGCTGGGCTCCGGGGTGTCGCTGCAGGCGGTGGCGGCGGCCTCGGGCGCGGCGGCGCCGGAGATCGAGGCGCTCAACCCGCAGCTCGTGGCGAAGCGCACGCCGCCGTCGCCGGTGGACGCGAAGGAGCAGGCGCGCTGGGAGGTCCGGGTGCCGGCGGGCGCGGGGGCGCGCGCGGCGAAGTCGATGCCGAAGCTCCTGGAGCGCGAGCCGAAGCTCGAGCGTTACCTGGTCCGCTGGGGCGAGTCGCTCGACGACATCGCGACGTTCCGGCGGACGACGCGGTGGACGCTGCAGACGTTGAACGGCCTGCGGGCCGGCGAGCCGGTGCGCCCCGGGGCGCTGCTGTTCGTCCCGGCGGCGGAGGGCGTCGGGGCGGCGGCGGCCGAGCACCTGCTCGCGCGCGGCGCGCCGCTGTCGTCGGAGGGGAAGCCGGTCGTGGTGGTCCCGGCGCAGCGCTTCTCCTACGAGGGGCGCCGGCGGGTGTTCTATCGGGTGGTCGCGGGCGACGCGCTGCGGGATCTGGCGGCGGTGCTCTCGGTGACGCCCGACGAGATCTGCCGCTGGAACACGCTGGCGCCTGGGGCGTCGCTCCACGAGGGGATGACGCTCCAGCTGTTCGTCCCGAGGTCGCAGCGCCACGACGGCGTGTTCTTGCTCGACGAGGGCGGCGCGCGCGTCATCGAGGTCGGCTCGGAGGAGTTCTTCGCGCACTTCGAGGGGCTGAAGGGGCGGAAGCGCATCGAGATCGCGGTGCGAGAGGGGGATTCGTTCAGCAAGATCGCGAGCCGGTACGGCCTCAGCGTCGGCAGCCTGGAGCGGATCAACCAGCGCTCGCGGCGGAGCCCGCTGATGCCCGGGGATCGGCTGGTGGTGTACGTGCCGGCCTCGCGGCCGGACGAACCGGCGCCGGTCGAGCCGCGCGAGGATGAGGTCCGCGTGGCGTCGGCTCAGGCCGCGGGCGCGGTGGACGACGGCGACAAGGCGGTGGCCGAGCCGGTGAAGCCGGCGGTGCTGCTGACGCCCGTGGCGCCCGTCGAGGCGGGCGCGGGCGAGGGGAAGCCCGGCGGCGCGTGGGAGGCGGGCGCGGGCGACCTGGCCGGAGCGAGGCGGGAGGAGAAGAAGGCCGCCGAGGGCGAGAAGAAGCCGGCGGCGGGCGGAGCGGACGACAAGAAGTCCGCGGGGCGCAGCGCCGCCGAGCCGCAGCCGGCGGGGCGCGCCAAGGGGGCGCAGGACAGGGAGAAGTCCGCGTCCGGCGCTGGCACCGCGCTGTGAGGTCCGGGTGAGCTCGGGCTTCCCGGGGGCGAGACCGCCGCGTCGTGGTCTCAGGTCTTGCCAGAGGGCGTCGCCCCGGTCTCGTCCCGCCCGTGGACGCCGGCGGGCGGGCTGGTCGCCTCCACGGCGGTGAACGGCTCGATGATCTTGTAGGCGTGCGACGCCCCCCTGGGGACCGTCCAGGAGTCGCCCGGCTCGAGGCGCACCATCTGCCCCTCGATGAGCAGCTCGGCCCGTCCAGCGATGACGAACCCTACGGTCTCGTAATCCCGCGCGGTCGGCTGTTTGGCGTCGCCTGGCGGCTCGCGTTCCCAGAGCCGCATCGAGACCTGGATCCCGGAGGCCAGGTATTTTTGTCCCATCTGGCCTGTCGGAGAGCGGCCGGAGGAGACCTTCATGACGGTTGTGTCGCTCATGCGCGCCTCGCTTTCCTTCACGAGTGATTTGCCGGGTTTGGCGACGAGCGTGGGTCCGCGCCTGGCTGGAGCGAATCGGGCTTCTCCCTCTTTCCTCGTCGGTTTTCTTCGTGCGTTCGTCCTCGCTGGGAACGTATCGCGCCAGGGAGATCTGCTGTAGGATGCCCGCACAGGAGGCTGTCCCGTGGACCTGGGGACCGGATGTCATGTCGCGCGGGCGCAGGTGGTTGACGGATCGCGCGGCGTGAGCGCCGGGCGGCGGGGGCGCCGTGGGGGCGCCGTGGCTCGCCTCGCTCTGCTGGTCGCGGCCGTCGGTGCGCGCTCCGTGGCGGCGGGGCGCGCCGCGCTTCCGGAAAGCCGATGATGCCCTCGCCGAAGAGCTCGACACTGCTCGCGTCCGGGGTGCTGATCGACAAGAAGTACCGGCTCCTGCGCCAGATCGGCGAGGGGGCGATGGGCGTGGTCTGGGCGGCGGTGAACGTGGCGACGGCCCGCGAGGTGGCGCTGAAGCTGATCCACCGGCCCGAGACCGAGTTCCGGCTGCGGCTGCAGCGCGAGGCGCGCAACTGCGGGGCGCTGCGGCACCGGAACGTCATCGACATCTACGACATGGGGGAGACCGAGGCCGGGGAGCCGTTCCTGGTGATGCAGCTGCTCACGGGGGAGACCGTGGCCGAGCTGCTCGCGCGGCGGCGCCGGCTCGACCCGCCCATGGCGGCGTCGATCGGGCGAGACGTGGCGAGGGGGCTCGCGGCGGCGCACGCGATGCACATCATCCACCGCGATCTGAAGCCTGCGAACATCTTCCTGCACCGCGAGCCGGACATGGACGAGCCGGTGGTGAAGGTGCTCGATTTCGGGGTCGCCAAGAACCTCTCGGTCAACGACGGCCTGCACACGGTGCAGGGCGGCGCGGTCGGGTCGCCGCTCTACATGAGCCCGGAGCAGGTGAGGGCGGAGCCGAACGTCGATCACCGGGCCGACATCTGGGCGCTCGGCGTCGTGCTGTTCGAGATGCTGACGGGCATGCGCCCGTTCCAGGGGGACGCGCAGGCGGTGTTCATGGGGATCTTGACGGGCGAGATCCCCACCGTGTCCAAGTACCTGAGGCGGGTGGACCAGGGGCTCGTCGACCTGATCGCCCGCTGCATGCGCAGGGATCGCGCGGAGCGGATCGGATCGGCGGCGGAGGTCGCGGCGCTGCTCGATCGGTACGCGGAGCGCGGCGCGGGTCCGGGCAGGGACGCGGCGCTGCGGCAGTCGTCGCCGGAGGGGCGGGGGGCGCTCCCGGACGAGGACGTGGACGGTGGCTGGGAGGAGTCGCAAGGCGGCACGGTGGCGCTCGCGGCGCAACCCGGGTCGGCGCTCGCGGCGCAGCCTGCGTCGATGGCGCAACCCGGGTCGGCGCTCGCGGCGCAGCCTGCGTCGGTGGCGTACCCCGCGTCGGTGGCGAACCGGTCGGGGAGCGTCGAGGGGGGCGCGGGAGCGCTGCCGCTGGCGCTGCTCGGTGGGGGGCCGCGGGCCCCGGTGCCGGTGCAGGAGTCGCCTGAGGCGCACAGGTCGCCGGGGCCGGGACAGGGGGCTGCGGGGCCGGCGTCGGGCATGAGCCGCGCGGCGGATGGGGGGCCAGCGTCGGGCGCCGGCCATGCGGCGGGCGCGGTTCCTCGGCGTCCGGGCAGCTCGGGCCAGCACCTGGCCGCGGCGTCCGTGGTGCGCGCGCTGCGGGACGAGGACGTGGCGACCTTGCCCCTCACGCGGCGGAACGCGGAGGCGGCCGGGGCCGCTGGGCCGCGCGCTGGGTCGGGGACCTATCCGGCGGCGGGGCCTGCCGCCGCTGCGCCCCGGCCCCCGTCGTCGTCGGTGGCGGCGTTTGCAGCGCCGGAGCCGTCCCAGGCGAGCGCGGTGCAAGCCGCTCCGGCGCAGCCTGCGCCCGTGGCGGCGCCGCAGCAGGGCTCCTGGGCGATGACGGTGCGCATGAACGCGCCGCCGATGCCCGAGGCAGGGGCGGGGCCAGGTGGCCTCGGCCCTGCCGGCGCGCTGCCGCCGGGAGGCATCGCCGCGCAGCCGAGCTGGAGCTCGGCGCCGGCCGCGTGGCCCGGCCCGGAAGCGGGCGCGAGCGCCTCGGACTCCAGGTCGGGCGCGACCACGGCGACGGGCGCGCCGCGCCAGGCCGGGAGCTCGTCGACGACCCCGCTCGTCTCCAACCATCCGTCGGTCCATCAGGTCGGGGTGCACCAGGCCCAGGACGCTCAGGAGCGGGCCCCGCACGGCGGCGAACCGAGGCGCAAGCGTACGGCCGCGACGCTCGCGATCGTGGCTGCCGCGCTGTCGCTGATCCTCGTGGGGATGCTCATCTCGCTGAGGTCGCCGGAGACGTCGTCGGCCGCGCCGGAAGTGTCCGGGAGCGCGATGCCGTCGGTGGACCGCGCCGGAGGAGACACGGTCACCGCGCCGGAGCGCGGGGGAGCGCCGCCGCCGAACGCGGAGCCCCCGGCGCCGTCCGCGGACGCGCCGCCGGGCTCCTCGGCGTTGACGCCGCCCGTGCCGCCTGCGCCGAGCGCCCCTCCGGCGAGCAACACGGCGGGGGCGTTGCCGGCGGGCGACGGCGCAGGTGCGTCGGCGCCTGACGGCGGCGCGGGCGCGGCGCCGGGGACGGCGAGCGACGTGAAGCCGGGCAAGTCGGCGCTCGCGGCGCCTCCCGCGACCTCGCAGCCGGCGACCTTGCAGACCGCGAAGGCTGCTCCATCCGCCGCCTCGTGCGAGCACCTCAGGTTCTTGGACAGGAAGAAGTGCGAGGCGAAGCGCAAGAAATAGACTCGGCCTCTCCGCGGCCCGCGCCGCCTCTTCCGAGATGTCGCCACGGTCGCGACGCGACTCCTGGGTAGCGGCGAGGTGGCGGCGACGATCACGCGCGCTGAGAGCGTGCCCGCACCGGGAGCGCCGGAGCCGGCTCCGCGCTCCGCGAGCCCGGTCAGCAGCTTTTCTTGACGGTGCGCTGCCTCACCTGCGACACTTCTCCGAAGCACCGTCGACCTGCTGCCACGTCCGTCTTCCAGCGAGACTACCCCATGCAGTCCCCTTCGGCTCCTGCCGCGCCGCCGCCGGGTGCGCTCATTTGCGGCAAATACCGCCTTCTCCGGCGGATCGGCGAAGGGGCGATGGGCGTCGTCTGGGCGGCGCACAACGAGGCTACCTCTCGGGAGGTCGCGCTCAAGCTGCTGGTGCGGCCCGACCCGGAGCTCCGCGTCCGGCTGCTGCGGGAGGCGCGCGCTTGCGGCGCCGTGAGCCACCGGAACATCGTCGACATCTACGATGCTGCCGAAGCGGAGAACGGCGACCCGTTCCTCGTCATGCCGCTGCTCTCCGGCGAGACGCTCGCGTCCTTGCTCAAGCGCAAGCGCAAGCTGGAGATCCACGATGCCTCGCGCATCGCTCGGGACATCGCGCGCGGCCTCTCCGCCGCGCACGAGCGGGGCATCATCCACCGCGACCTGAAGCCGTCCAACATCTTTCTCCACACCGAGCCTGGCGAGGGCGACGCCATCGTCAAGATACTCGACTTCGGCGTGAGCAAGTTCCTCGCGGGTCCTCAACAGGTGAAGACCGCGACAGGCATCCTCATCGGGTCGCCGGCGTACATGAGCCCTGAGCAGGTGCTGGCGCAGAGCGATATCGACACGCGCGCGGACCTCTGGGCGCTCGGCGTGGTGATGTTCGAGATGCTCACGAGCAGGCGGCCGATCCAGGGCAATGCGCATGAGCTCCTGAGAAGCGTGCTGCACGGCGACATCCCGGCGGTGTCCCAGTCCGTCTGGCAGATCGATCCCGGCCTCGATGCCCTGGTGACGCAGTGTCTCCAGCGCGATCGCGAGAAGCGACCGCGCTCGGCGGCCGAGGTCGCGGCGGCGCTCGAGCCGTTCGTCACGCCGCCGGCGCCGCAGCGCGTGCCCTCGAGGCCGGGGTCGTCGCCGGAGCTGCGGCACGAGATCCCGCAGCAGCTCGGGCGAGGGTCATGGGGTGGGGCCGCTCCCGGGCGGAGGCCGACGCCGGCGACCGGGACGCCGCTTCCGGCGTCCGTGGCGCATCTGCAGGCCTCGCAGGGACACCCGAACACGCCGGTGTCGGGGCCGCGCGGGGCGGTCGCGTCGCCGGGGCAGCCGGCGGCGGGCGCATGGCCGGGGCAGCCGGCGGCGGGCGCATGGCCGGGGCAGCCGGCGGCGGGCGGGGCGGCGGCACCGGGGCATCGGGAGCGGATGGCGAGCCATCCCCTGCTGGGGGACCGCGGGACGATCAAGATGTCACCGGAGCAGGCGGCCGCCTATCGATCAGCGGCCAGCGCGTCCAGCCCGTCGCTGGCGCGTCCGGCCGCTCCCCTCGGACAGGCGCTGTCGCACGGCGGCACCGTACCGCTCGATCCGCTCCCCGAGCCGAAGAGGCCGCCTCCTGTGCCCGCCCGCTCGCCTGTCGTGTGGATTGCGATGGCCGTGGTCGCGGCGGCGCTCCTCCTGGGGATCGGCATGGCCGCGGGGTATCTCTTGCGGCGCGGCGAGGTGGAGCGCCCGAGGGACCCCGGCGGAGAGCGTGCTACCTTCCGCGCCGCCCTCTCGTTTGCGATAGGTAAAGCGACCTCGCCCATCGCGGCGACGCGCCTCGACCCACCCTAGCTGAGCTCGATGTCGACCTCCTTCACGCAGATAGCTGCCGGCCTGGTGATCGCCGAGAAATACAAGCTGGTGCGGCGGCTGGGCGAGGGATCCATGGGCGTCGTGTGGGCGGCGCTCAACCTGTCCACGTCGCGCGAGGTGGCGCTGAAGCTGATTCACCGCCCGGATGCCGAGCTCCGGAGGCGGCTGCAGCGCGAAGGGCGCAACGGCGGGGCGCTGCGGCACCGCAACGTCATCGACATGTATGACATGGGGGAGACCGAGTTCGGCGAGCCCTTCCTGGTGATGCAGCTGCTCACCGGAGAGACGCTCGCGGACCTGCTCGTGCGCAGGCGGCGGCTCGACGCGGACGTGGCGGCGTCGATCGGGCGCGACGTGGCGAGGGGGCTCGCGGCGGTGCACGCGCTGCACATCGTCCACCGCGATCTGAAGCCGGCGAACATCTTCCTGCACCGCGAGCCGGACATGGACGAGCCGGTGGTGAAGGTGCTCGATTTCGGGGTCGCGAAGAACCTCGCCGTGAACGACGGCATCCGCACGGCGACGGGCGGCGCGGTGGGATCGCCGCTCTACATGAGCCCGGAGCAGGTGAGAGCCGAGCCGAACGTCGACCACCGGGCCGATCTCTGGTCGCTCGGCGTGGTGCTGTTCGAGATGCTGACGGGCATGCGGCCGTTCCAGGGGGACGCGAGGGCGGTCTTCACTGGCATCCTGACGGGCGAGATACCGAAGGTCTCCCGGTACGTGCGGCGGGTGGATCCGGGGCTCGTGGAGCTCGTGGCGCGGTGCATGGCGCGCCACAGGGACGAGCGGATCGGATCGGCGGCGGAGGTGGCGGACCTCCTCGACGGGTACACGGCCGCGGGGGCGAGGGCGAGGGCGAGCTTCGCTGTCGGGGGCGGGGGCGGTGGGGGCGGCGGGCAGGTGGCGGCGATGGAGGCGCCCGCGTTTCCCGGCGGGGCGCCGGCAGGGGCGGCGGTGTCGCCGACGGCGAGCGGGGCGGCGGTGTCGGCGATGGCGAGCGGGGCGGTGGTGTCGCCGACGGCGAGCGGGGCGGCGGTGTCGGCGATGGCGAGCGGGGCGGCGATGGCGAGCGGGGCGCCGGTGTCGCCGACGGCGAGCGGGGCGCCGGTGTCGCCGATGGCGAGCGGGGCGTCTGCGCCGGAGTGGAACGCCGAGCTGACCCAGAGGCTCGAGCCGGAGGCCATGGCAAGCGCCGAGGCGGCGCTGGGCGCGTCGCCCGCGTGGGGCCACGGTGAGCCGGGGAAATCGACGACCGCGCCGCTCGTGCCGGGCCCGGAGGCAGGCCGAGGCGCGCAGCCGTCGCCCTGGGCAGCGCGCGCAACGCCGGTGCCTCCGCAGGCGCCGCGGACGCCGCCGCGGCGGCAGGGAGGCTTGAATCGCCTTCCATTCCCGGCCGTGGTGGCGCTCGCCGCCGGCGCGGCTGGCCTGGTCGGCGCAGCGCTCTTCGTCGCGTTGCGCTCGCCAGCGCCCGCGGAGAACGCAGCCGGGCCCGAGGCGATGGCGGAGGCCGGGATCGAGAGCGCGGTGAGCGTTGCAAGGCCGCCGGACCCGCCGCCCCCGCCGGCGACCGCTGCACCGCAGCCTTCGGCGACGGCTGAGCCGACCAGGCCGGAGGAGCCGGCGGATGCCGGCGCGGCGAACAGCGCGCCGGACGCGGGGCCGGCGGGCACGGAGCCGGCGTCGGCAGAGCGGAGTCAACCGGCGGTGGAGGCGCTGCAGCAGCCGGCGGCGGCGCCGGTGATCACGGCGCCGCCGGCTGCTACGGCGCCCGCGCCGGTGCGGTCGGTGGTCGCGGCGCAGCCCAGGATCCAGCCTTCGGCGCAGCCTGCGCCCGCACCGTCGCGTTCTGCACAGCCACCGGCGGTCCGGCGGCAACCCGTCGATCCGTGCGCGGGCAAGACAGGGTTCATGCGGACGAACTGCCTGCGGGACCAGGCGAAGAAGAAGGACCCCTACGCTCCCTGAGCGGTGTTGCGCGCGGGGGAGCCAGGCATCCGTCGTTCCGGCCGCGCGAGCGCGATGGTAAGCCTGCGCAGGTGGGGGAGCTACCTGGGGGCCTATGTCGGGGCTGATCGAGGCGCACAAGCTGCTTCCGGGCATGCTGCTCGCCAGCAAGTACCGCTTGCACCGCAAGATCGGGCAGGGGGCGATGGGGGTCGTCTGGGCCGCGACCAACGAGGCCACGGGGCGCGAGGTGGCGCTCAAGGTGATCGCCCGGCCGGATCCCTCGCTGCGGAAGCGGCTCCTGCGCGAGGCGCAGTCGTGCGGCGCGCTGCAGCACCCGAACATCGTCGACGTGATCGACGTGGCCCGCACCGAGAGCGGCGAGCCGTGCCTGATCATGGAGATGCTCGCCGGGGAGAGCGTGGCGGCGCTGCTCGAGGCGAGGCGGCGGCTGGACGCGCCGCTGGCGGCGCGGATCGCGCGCGACGTGGCGGGCGCGCTCGCCGCGGCGCACGCCGTGCAGATCGTGCACCGCGACCTCAAGCCGGCGAACCTCTTCCTGCACCGGCCGCCGGAGGCGAGCGACTTCGTGGTGAAGGTGCTCGACTTCGGCGTGGCGAAGAACCTGGCGATCGCGAGCGGCGCGACGTCGACGCTCGACGCGGCGGTGGGCACGCCGTTCTACATGAGCCCGGAGCAGGTCCGCGCCGATCGGGACATCGATCCGAGGGCGGATCTCTGGGCCCTCGGGGTGGTGCTGTTCGAGATGCTGACCGGCGTGCGGCCGTTCCAGGGGGACGGGACGCAGCTGATCTCGCAGATCCTGGAGGGGGAGATCCCGAAGGTGTCGCGCTACCTGCGGCGCGTGGACGAGCGGCTCGTGCGGATCGTCGATCGCTGCCTCCGCAGGGCGCGGGAGGAGCGGTTCGCGTCGGCGGAGGAGGTGGCGCGGGAGCTGGCGGTGTTCGTGCCGCGGGGCACGGGCATCGCAGGAGGCGCGTGGGTGGAGCGGGCCGCGGCGGCGGCGGAGCGCTGGGACGAGCGAGGAGCGGCGGGAGAGGGCGGGGAGGCGCTGCCGGAGACGGTTGCGAGGCAGGAGGGCGGGGAGACGGCGGTGGCGCCGACGCGGAGCCAGGGGGCGAGCGTGGATGAGCTCGCGACGACGGTGCCGGTGGCGCGGTCGGAGCGGGAGAGCGGCGGGGGGAAGACTGCGGCTGGGCAGGGCGGGCAGGCGGGGGTGGAGGCGGAGGCGACGAGGCAGGGGCTTCATGCAGCCAGCGCGGTGTCGGGCTGGGGTGGGAGGCCGGTCGGCGGGGAGGCGCGTTTCGGAGGGCCGGGCGCGGGGGAACAGGTCGGTGGGGCCTCGAGCGCCGGGATGCCGACCGGGGCGCCGGTCGCCGATCCCAGGCCGGTGGTGACGCATCGCGGAACCGTTGTGATGCGAGATCAGCTGGCCGTAGCGCAGCAGCGGGCGGTGGCTGCGATCATGGATGCGGCGAGAGAGCAGGCGAAGAGGGGCGGCGCGCCCGTCGCGAGCGCTCAACCCGCAGCCAAGGTGGCGAGCAATGGTGAAGCGAGGCGAGAGAGAGGGAAATCAAGGGTCGTTGACGTGGTCGTGACGCTTGCGGTGGGCCTGATCGTGGGCGCGCTGGTCGCCGTGTGGATTGGCCGCCGGGAGCAGCTGTCGACCGCACCTGCGGGAGCGGACGGCGGCGGCGACCCGGCGGCGGGCGCGGCGGCAGCGTCCGCTCGGGGAGGGGAGCGGTCCGCTGCGGCGGCAACGCTCGGTGCGTCGTCTTCTCCAGAGCAGACGACGACGGCGGTTGCAGGGGCTCCCGCCGAGGTTGGGGACACGGCGCGCAAGGGCGTGGAAGCGGTTGGGGTCGGGGAGGGGGAGGCCAGAGACGCGGGGCCGGGTCAGGCGGTGCAGGTGCCGCAAGCCGCGCCGAAGGGGGGCGCGAAGCCGCCCGCACCGGCGGCGACGGCGGGCCAGGGGAGCGTGCCGTCGCGCGCGGCGGGGACGGGAGAACGGGCGCTGAAGTCCGGCGAGAGGGCGGGACAGGCGAAGGCGCCGCCGCGGGAGGACGAGGTGTATGGGGCGCCGGCTGCGCGCTCCACCACGCCCGCTGGACGTGGCGCACCGCCGGGCGAGGCGCCTGCGCCGGAGAAGAAGAGCGCTGCGCCGCCTCGGCCTTTCTGAGGGACCATTACATCACGAAAGCCGGTGCCATCCGCGCGGTGCGGAGCGAGGAGGAGACGGCGGCAGGAGTCATGGCGCCGGCGCTCGCTGAGGAGACGAGAAATCCAGCAGCGTTCTGGCCTCACCCGCATCGCCGGCGTACGCGACATCGCTGCCAGCGCCGCCGTCGCCGGCCAGGCCCAATTGGACCGTCACGGCGTCTAGGGACGGGACGGTGGCCGGCGTGCCCAGGAAGGCGATGCCGAGGGAGTGGCCGCCCTGACCGCCGCCGCCGCGGCCGCCGGAGCCTCCCTGGCCTCCCTGCCCGCCGCGACAGCCGTCGGCCACGAGGTTCATCAAACCCGTCCCGCCCGGCCCGCCATAGGCACCAGGTCCGCCATCCTGGCCGGCGGCACCGTCGCCGCCCTTGCCGCCATCACCCGCGAGCAGCTGGACGCCTTCACGGAATGTGAGCGTTGCGTTGATGCTCACCAGGGCGATGCTCGACCCACCAGCATAACCGCCCCTGCCGCCAGCACCGCCGCAGCCGCCAGCGCCGCCGTTGCCGCCGCTGGCACCGCCACGGGTGCCAGCTGTGCATTCGGTGGTTCCGCGGGTGCCGCCGCCACCCCCGCCGCCCTGGGCGGTGGTTCCGCGTTGGCCATCGCGGCCGGACAACCCGGTGTAGCCGGCGCTGGAGAGCTGGCCGATGCCGTGTGCCCCTGCGCCTGGTGCGCCGGGGTCACCCGCTCTGCCTGGCTGGCCCGCGGTACAACCCCTGCTTTCGGCAACGTAGTTGCCACCGTTGGGATACCCCTCCGCCCCGGGAGAACCGCTGGTGCCATCGGTCCCGCGGTCCACGAAGCCATTCCCGCCCCGCCCACCGATCGAGTCGTCGGAGGTGTCCGCAGTACCGCACGTATCGGGTTGCGGTGCCGCAGTGGATACGTCGTTTGCCGAGCATGCAGGGTTCCCTCGGGTGCCCTGGGGGAGTCGCGCGGGTTGCGGAGGAGGGGGGGGCCCCGGGGCGCCGGGCGCCGCATCGCCCGCCTCGAAGGTGCACCGGGCCAGGTCGACGGCGCAGCGCTCGGCGATTGCTGCGATGGCGGAGGTCCCCGCGTCGTCCGAATCGATCGACGGAGCGATGACATGAAGATTCGCCAGGCGCACCGTCTCGCCTCGGGCGCGCATGGCCAGGGGTACAATCCCGGGCGCCGCCGTGAGGATGGTTTTCTTCGCCTCCCGCCATTGCCAGTTTGCGTCGCAATCGAGGCCACCGTAGAGCGTGACCCCCGCCGTCACGGTGAGCGATTCGTTGAACGTCTGGGCGCACGCGTACACGCGCCGCGCCCCCTTGTCCTCGATCAGCGCGGCGCGCCGGAGGGCCTCCGCGAGCGTCTTCACCGGCGCATCCGGGCTCCCGTCACTCTCGTCGCTCCCCGTGGCCGACACGAACACGCCGCAGGTCGGGTCCGCGGTCCAGCGCTCCACCTCGCTGGGCACGCACCCCTCGGGCGTCGGTCCTCCCCCGGCACCCCCGGTCCCTGTTGCGCTGCCGGTCCCCATAGCGCCTTCGCTCCCGGCAGCGCCGCCATTCCCCGTGGCACCCCCGGTCCCTGTTGCGCCGCCAGTCCCTCCGACCCCCACGCCACCCGCTCCTCCTGCCCCGGCCAGATTCGCTTCACAGCGTATGGCCTTGTGCTCGCAATCGTCTCGGGGCGGGAACGGGAAGCAGCCCGCCGCAGCGAGGCTGGATGCCATCGTGCCGAGGACGAACAGCGCGGGGGTACGAGCAATCCGAGGCATCAGCCACCCTTCATCATCCGGAGGTCACCGTCGTCAGAACGCTCCGCCCACCGAGAGCCCCACGTCGTTGATTCCCACCGCGGGCGTTATCTGAACGGGGGCCTCAGGGCGGTGCACGAGGGCATAAAGCAGCGTCCCGAGGCCGACCGCCCCCGCCCCCGCGAAGCTCCAGAACGCCACATTGCTGTACAGTCGGCTCTCGTTGACCGACTGGCTTTGCGCTGTACACGCCGCTGGTGCGGGCCGGGTGGTGCACGGGTTCCGACCGCCCGCGAGCAGCGTCGTCTTCAGCGCCTCGGCGTCTCCGGCCCGGTCGTTCGCGAGCACCGTGAAGAGCACGCCCGTCACCGCGCCGACGCCGGTCGCGACCGCGCCGCCGACGAGCACGGGCATGTCCATGTCGCTCCTGGCGGAGTGGATCCCATCACCCGAGGGGGGCGCCGATCGCGTCGCCACCGCGGGGGCGGGCGCCAGGACCAGGGCGACACGCTCTTTCGCGCCCTCGCTCAGCCGGATCGTCCTCGTCACCGGAGCCTGCCCCGGCATGGTCGCGACGACCGTGTGCTCGCCGGGGTCGCGCTCCAGCGGCCCGGTCTGAAAAACGGGCTCTCCGTCCAGCGTCAGCTCCACCGCGCTTGGCGCCACGCCCGTGATCGCGATCTCCAGGGTCGGGATGCGGGACGCGAGCGCGGCGAGCTCGACCCTGGCTTTCGCCTGGGCCTCATGGAACTCCGGCGGTGCGCTGGCCGCGATCGGCTCGTCCACGACACGCTGGAAGAGCGAGCGCGCCTCGATCAGGCGGCCGAGCCGCTCGCTGGATCGCGCCGCGTAGAGCAGGATCGGAGGCGCGTGGACTTGGTCGTAAGCGTCGCGGAAGGCAGCGAGCGCCTCCTCGTAGCGGCCGGCCTGGAAGTGCTCCCAGCCCTTGTCGGCGAGAGCCAGGGCCGCGGCCTTGGCCGCTTGGGTCGGCTGGGCCGGCCGGGAGATCGCGGTGGCCGGCACGGCCGAGAGCGCGAGCGCGAGGAGCAGACTCAGGGGGAGCCGTCGGCGGGATCTCATGACGGACAGGTGCATGGGGGCGGCTGGTGGTGCAGCGGAGATCGAGCGGATGGCTCGCGATCTGAGCTGGCGCTGGCGTGGTCGAGGGGGACTTCCTGACCACCTGAGTCCGCGGCGCCGGGCGGTCTTCCCGGATGGCGGTCGGAGCGCCGCGCGGGCGTGGTGCGGAGCAGCGAGGAGGAGACGCCGGCGGATGTCATGGCGCCGGAGCACGCTGCGGAGGCGAGAAGTCCAGCAGGCCGCTGGCCTGCCCCGCGTCGCCGTTGTGCCCGGCGTCGCTACCCCTGCCGCCCTCGCCGGGCGCGCCCAGTTGGAGGGACATCACGTCCTCGAGCGACGGCGCGGTGCCTGGCGTGCCCAGGAAGGCGATGCCGACGGAATGGCCGCCCTGACCGCCGCCGCCCCGGCCGCCGTTGCCTCCCAGGCCTCCCCTCCCGCCGTCACAGGCATTACGCACGAAATTATTATCGTCAAAAGTCCGGCCCGTTCCGCCGGGGCCGCCATACGCGCCAGGTCCGCCGTCCTGGCCGGCGGCACCGTCGCCGCCCCTGCCGCCCTGCCCGGCGATCAGGCGGAGCCCACGGAACGTGAGCGTTGCGTTGATGCTCACCAGGGCGATGCTCGACCCCCCGGGAGAGCCACCCATGCCGCCAGCACCGCCGCAGCCGCCAGCGCCGCCATTGCCGCCGCTGGCGCCGCCATCGGTGGGACCAGGGCATTCGGTGCTCCCGCGGGTGCCGCCGCCACCCCCGCCACCCTGGGCGGTCTTCCCGCGTTCGCCATCGCTGCCGGACGACCCGGTATAGCCATCGCTAGAGAGCTGGCCGATGCCACGTGCCCCTGCGCCTGGCGCGCCGGGATCGCCATCGCTGCCCGGATCGCCGCTCGTACACGTCCCGCCGGTGGCAACGTAGGTGCCAGCGTTTAGGTGACCTTCCGCGCCGGGAGAACCGCTGCCGCCATCGGACCCGCGGTTGACGAAGCCATTCCCTCCTCGCCCCCCGATCGAGTCGTCGGCGGTGTCCGCTGTGCCGCAGTCGTTGAGCAGCGGCGCAGCGGTAAATACGTCGTCCGCCGAGCATGCATCGTTTCCGCGGGTTCCGTTGGGGGGGCGCAGGGGCGCCAGAGGAGAGGCCTCTCCTGACGCACCGGGCGCCGCATTGCCCGCCTCGAAAGTGCACCGAACCAGGTCGATCGTGCAGCGCTCGGCAATCGCCGCAATAGCAGAGGTCCCTGCATCGTCCGGATTGATCGACGGAGCGATAACATGGAGATCCTCCAGGCGCACCGTCTCGCCTTCGGCGCGCATGGCCAGGGGAACAATGCCGGGCGCCGCCGTGAGGATGGTTTTCTTCGCCTCCCGCCATTGCCAGTTTGCGTCGCAATCGAGGCCACCGTAGAGGGTGACCCCCGCCGTCACAGTGACGGTGAGCGATTCGCTGAACGTCTGGGCGCACGCGTACACGCGCCGCGCCGCCTTGTCCTTGCTCTCCGCGGCACGCTCGATGGCCTTCGTGAGCGTCTTCACCGGCGCATCCGGGCTTCCGTTACTATCGTCGTTCCCCGTGGCCGACACGAACACGCCGCAGGTCGGGTCCGCGGTCCAGCGCGCCACCTCGCTGGGCACGCACCCCATGGTCATCGGCCCTCCCCCGGCACCCCCGGTCCCGCCGGCACCTCCGGTCCCACCGGTTCCCCCGGTCCCGCCGGCGCCCCCGGTCCCGGTGGCACCTCCGCTCCCTGATGCGCCGCCGGCCCCCGCGCCGTCTGCCTCTCCACCCACCCCGCGCCCGCCGCTGCATTCATACAGCTCGCTACAGTCGGGGCCGAGGCAGCTCGCCGTTGGGAGCACTGCTGCGATCGAGGCCAGGGTCAGCGTCGAGGCTCCACACGCGGCAAGCCGTATCGCCCTCTGTGTTCGTCGGTTCATGGTTCCTCGGCTCAGAACACGCCGCCGGCGACGAGCCCGCCGCCGCCTGGCATCACGAGCGGAAAGAGATGCACCCGCTGCTCGGGCTCGGTCGGCGCTCCCGCAAGCAAGGTGTAGCCGAGCGTCCCCGCCGCGCTCGCGCCTGCACCGATGAAGCTCCAGAGCGCCAGGTTGCTGAAAAGATACTTGTCGTCGACCAGCGAGCGCAGCTTGCCGCACTGCTGCGTTTGATTGCTGCCCGCGGGGGTCGCGCAGTTGATGCGGACGGGTCCGCGATCCATGTTGGCGATCACGCTCTTCTGCCGCTCCGCCTCGCTCGCTTTGCCGTTGGCGACGAGCGTGAACACGACGCCCGCGACCGTTCCGACGCCGGTCGCGATGCCGCCCCCGACGATCACCGCCGTCCTCCCGCTGTCTCGCGACACCCCGGGCGCCGGCAAGACGCTCGTTTCAATGCCTGCACGCCTCGCCTCCGGCACCGGCGGGCGCTGCAGCTTGATGGCCACCGTTTCGGTGCCCCCCGCGGTCGCGTCGACCGGCCGGGTCTGCGACACATGCCCGTCGAGCTTCGCTCCGATCTCATGCCGCCCCGGATCGAGGAACACGGGATCCGCGAGCGGCGCTCGCCCGACGATCGCCCCGTCGACCGTCACCTCGGCCCCGCCCGGCGCGACCTCCACGGTGACGGCCGCGACCTGCGCCCGCGCCTCCTTCAGCGACGCCTCCGCGCGCTGCCGCTCCTGGACCTTCGTCGCGGGGGCCTCGCGGAGGTAGCGCGTGAGGTACTCGGCCGCGTCGCGCGGCTTGCCCACCCGGAGGCAGGCCACGCCCAGGTTCGAGGCGATCTGGTAGTGCGGCTTGAGCCCCCACGCCGCGAGGAACGCCGCGTGCGCCTCGGCCCACTTCCCCGCGTTGGCCGCGTTCACCCCGTCTGCGAAGAGCTGGCGCGCCCTGTCCGTCAGCGCGTCGCTCTCCTGCGCCTCGGCCCGAGGGGGCGCCGGCTGCGCTTCGGCGGCGGGCGCCAGCAAGGCGATGACTACGCTCAGGGTCCACGGCAGCGGGCGGTTCCTCGTCATGATAAGTCCGGCGTTGCGTCAGGGAGCTGCGTCGGGAGCAAGGGAAGGGTACAGCAGCACCTTGCCTACCCTGGAGCTCGAACCGTACCTCTTCTGTGCGATCAGGGAAGCATTTGATGCTCCCATTTCATACAGGGCGTGATGGTGCAGCAGCTCCGCAGCGTCCCGCGGCCGTTCCTGCGTCGCAGGGGTGTTGACGCGCGGCTTCATGCACGGAGACGCACGCGCCCCAAGCACCGGAGGCGGCGGCTTCCTTCCTTGAGCTCGTCCTCAGCGGATCCCCCATTTGGGCTTCGTTTCCTTCGGGGGCTGCGGCGGGCTGCGGGGTGATGGCGGCGGCGGTGGTCGCTGAGGGGCGGGGTTGTCGGCCGTCGGGCGGCTCCGAGGTTGCTCGCCGGTCTCTGCTGGGTACGGGCTGGGCTCGACCGTCGGCGTGTTCTTAGGACGGGCAGCCGGGGCGCCGGCGGGGGCTGGAGCGTGGGGCTCGGCAGCTGGCGCGCTGGGTGGTGTGGGGGGCTGCGCGGAGAGTTCTGCAGCGGCGTTCGGGCCAGCGTCCGTCACCGGCGCGGACGGCTCGACGAGAGGCGCAGCGGTCGACGGCGGCGAGGGACGCATCGCGGGGTTGTTGGACGGCGTTTCCGCGGCGGCCTGCCCCAGGCCGGAGGCCGCGAGCTCCGCGGTCGCCGGGGCACCCGCGGCGGAGGGAGGCTCGGCCTGCTGGCCAAAGCGCGATCCGAGGGTCACGCCGATCCCGCTGACGGTGGCCGCTGCTCCCGCGACGAGGATCCATGTCGTCCACGCGAAGGAGCGGCGTCCGCCGGACGGTCTGGCGGGATCGATCGTGCCGGTCAGCGTGCCCGCCGAGACAGCCGCCGTCAGCGGCGCCAGTGGCGGCGCGAGCGGCCCGCCGGGGGTCGTGCCGCCCGGCCCCAGAGGCATTCCGGGCAGGGGCGTCGCCGCCCCTGGAACGAAGCCGGTGGAGGCCAGGGGGAACGGTCCGTGCGCATCGGACACGGACGACGCGAACCGCGGCGCGCCCGCGATGCGCGCGAACTCGTCGACCAGCTCGCGGACGGTCTGGAACCGGTGGGCCCGATCGCGCGCCAGCGCCCGGTGGAAGAAGGCGTCGATGGTCGGGGGCAGGCCGGGGGCGAGCTGGGTCGCGGAAGGGATCGGGTCGACGAGGATCCTGGTCATGACCTGCGCGAGCACATCGCCGGGGAAGGGGAGGTATCCCGTGACCATGCGGAACAGGATGACCCCGAGCGCCCAGAGATCGCTGCGCGCGTCGACGTCGCGCTCGGCGCGGAGCTGCTC
This sequence comes from Sorangium sp. KYC3313, assembly GCF_052075895.1. Lineage (NCBI taxonomy): Bacteria > Pseudomonadati > Myxococcota > Polyangiales > Polyangiaceae > Sorangium > Sorangium sp. KYC3313. Next base: position 10,611,287 of record NZ_CP197255.1, on the reverse strand, counting down.
CGGGCTCATGTAGTGGGGCGAGCCCATGACCTCGCCCGTCGTGGAGGCGTCGGCGACGAGCTTCGAGGTGGTCTCCTTGGCGATGCCGAAGTCGAGGAGCTTCACCATGTCCTCGTCCTCGCCGTCGACGCGCGCGAGGAAGAGGTTGGCGGGCTTGAGGTCGCGATGGACGAGGCCGGCGTCGTGCGCGCTGCGCAGGGCCTTGCCGGTCTGGGCGAGGATGCGATGCGCCTCCAGCAGCGGGAGGCGGCCGCGCCGCAAGAGGCGCGCGTTGAGGTCCTCGCCCTGGAGGAGCTCCATGACGAGGTACGGGACGCCCTCGTGAATGCCGAAGTCCTGCACCTTCACGACGTGCGGGGTCCTGAGCTGGGCGGCCGCGCGCGCCTCGCGCTCGAAGCGGGTGCGGAACGCGGGCGAGTTGGCGTAGGCCGGGTCCATGAACTTGACCGCGACCGGCGTGCCGAGCTGGAGGTGGTGCGCGACCCAGACCGAGCCCATGCCGCCGCGGGAGAGCGGGCGCTCGAGGCGGTACTTGCCGATGAGGACGGAGCCGGCGCCGAGGTGCATGGGCGGGAGTTCGGTGAGGAGGGAAGAGGGTAGCGGATCCGGACGCGAGGGAGGAAGAGGATGAAGGCGAGCGAGGGAGGATCGGGTGGCGGCGGCTGACGGAGGGAGGCGCGGGGCAGGCGGCGATGCGGTGGCGACCGGGATTCTCCCGATGCGTGCATGGCGGACGGAAGCTCCGGTGCGCGGCTGATGCTGAGGTCAGGGGTGCTGACGACGTGTCTGCGCTCCTCTCGGTGGAGCGGTGACACCTCGGGAAGCGGGCCGCGCCGAGCGACGCCGCTGGCGCGATCGCGGGGCCATTGGGGGAGCGCGAGACGCACGAGGGGCCATCGATGGGGCCATGGCGTCACGGGGAGGTGAAATCGAGCGTCGGCGCCTTGGCTCCGGGGGCGCCGTCGCCGTTGCTCCCGTCTCCCTCGCCGCCGAGGCCGGGCTCGCCGAGCTCGAAATGGAGGTCGTTCGCGTCCATGGGCGGCGGCGTGCCGCGAAAGGCGATGCCGATGGAGTGACCGCCGCGGCCGCCGCCGCCGCGGCCGCCCTGACCACCCTGACCGCCGCGACCGCCGCGACCGCCGTCGCAGGCGTCGTTAAGGCCGGAGGAGTCAGGCGGTGGCGGTGCCACGCCGCCCACGCCGCCGTTGCCGCCGCCGCCGCCGGGCTGTCCTGGAGCGCCGTTGCCGCCCTTGCCACCGCTGCCTGTCTTCAGGGTGACGTCGTGGAGCTGTAGAGTGGCGTCGAGGCTGATGAGCGCGATGCTCGCGCCGCCGGCGGAACCCCCGAGGCCGCCCTTGCCACCGCAGCCGCCCGCGCCGCCCGAGCCGCCGCTGGGGCCGCCGACTCCCTTGGCACCGCCGGGGCAGGAACGCCCGGGGGAGCCACTGCTGAGAACACCGCGAGCGCCACCGCCGCCACCGCCACCCTGCGCCGTGGTTCCGGGCATACCGGAAACGCCGGATACGCCGGTGTAGCCACCTTGTGAGAGGGTGCCGAGAGTCGTGGCCCCGGCGCCTGGCCCGCCGGGCATGCCATTGGCGCCAACGTCGCCGGGGCGGCAGAGCGTTCCCCCTGCCGTCTGTCCGGCTCCTCCATTGACCGAGCCTCCCGGCGTGCCATCGCCGCCGCTGCCACCGCTGTTCGGCTGTCCTACTCCGCCAGCGCCGCCGACGGAGACCTCGCCCCCATCTTCGCAGTTGTTGACTGGCTCGGCACCGCCGGCGGTAGCAGAGGCCATGCACCCAGCTTCACCTGGGTTCCCATCGCCCCCGCGCGTCGCGCTGTTCGTGTCCTGGCGTTGATCGGCGCCAGGTGCGGCATCACCTGCCTCAATCGTGCAGCGCGCAAGCGAAACCGTGACACCATCGGCTACGGCCGCGATGGACGACGCTCCGGACGTCAGAATGCGCTCAGCAAGGACATGCACGTCCTCCATCCGAACTGATCCGCCCCCATGCATCGTCAGAGGGATGGTCCCAGCCTCGGCCGTCAGCGTCGTCCGCTTCTGATCGCCTATCCATCCCCAGCCGTTCGCGCAATCGAGCCCACCAAACAGCGTCACAGCTGCCTGGATCTCGACCTTCTCTTCGAACGTCTCGGCGCACGCATACACGTTCCTCTTCGTGGCATCGGGGAGGGCAGTCGCGAGGGCGATGGCTTTCCCCAACGACTTCACCGACGCGTCCGGCGTCCCGGCGTTCTCATCGTCTCCGTCGAGCCTCACGAAGATCCCACCACACAACGCGTCGGCCTTCCACCCTTCGCCCTCTCCTGGCACACACTGCGACGGCGGATCCGGCGGCCCTCCTGCTGTTCCGTCCAACTGGCAGTCCTCCCGCAGCTCATCACTCAAGTCAGTGCACGGGGGGTGGTTGCATTGAGGCCCTATCGCTCCCATGGCCATCGTCCCCAGGAAGATCGCAGCAGCAAGATGGGCGCGACGACGCATAGTACGGCCTTCTCCCTTCGAAGTACGTAAGCTCAAAACCTTCCGCTGAACGAAAGCCCGGCAGTGCCCGGTCCGAGGAGCGGCGCCACGTGTGTGCCCGGGACCGTCTTCTGCGGCTCAGCGTTCATCGTCACCAGCCCGTAGACCAGCGTGCCCACCCCGACCGTTCCCCCCGCCACGAGACTCCAGAATGCGACGTTGCCCAGATCGAGCTCGTCGTACACTGCGTCTTTGAGGTCGCTACACATGGGAACGTCTCCCTCGGGGCATCTCTTCTCGCCGCCCCATCGGGCTTTCAGCTCGTTCCTGACCTCTTCCGCGTGATCGGCTCGATTGCCGGCGAGCACCGCGAAGACCACGCCCGTCACGATGCCGGCGCCCGCCACGACCCCGCCCGTGACGAGCAACGGCGTCCGCAGCTCAATTGGCGTCTGGAAGTTGCTGCGCGGCGTCCTCGCTGCCGGAGACGGAGATGCGTCTGGGCGCCCTTTCGCGGTCGGGGCAGGCGCCCGCTTGTCTTCCGGTCGTTCAACGAGCGGCAGCGCATCGATCGCAGCCTGATCGAGCGCGATCCGTTCTCTCGCTCCCTCGGTCAGGTGAACCGTCTTGGTCAAGGGACGGCGCCCGGGCGTGCGGACGACCAGGGGGTGATCGCCGGGATCGCGCTGCACGGGGGTAGCGAGCTGGATGGGGAGGCCATCGAGCGTCAACTTCAGCCCGGCAGGAACGGTCCCCGTGACGATGATTTCCACGGTCGGGGTGCGTGCTTCCAGCTCGGCGAGCTCCTTCATCGCGCTGGCTTTCGCCTCCGCGAAAGCAGACGGAGCGCCGGGCGCGAGCTTCTCGTCCACGACGAGCCGATACACATCGCGCGCCTCGAGGAAGCGGCCGAGCTTGACGTAGCAGCGCGCCACCATGAGCAGGAACGGGGACGCGTGCGCTTTCGCCTCGGCCTGACGAAACGCGAGGAGCGCCTCGGCGTATCGCTGCGCCTCGTAGTGGGCCCATCCCTGCTCGGCGAGCGCGACGGCGGCTGCTTTGTTCTGTGCCAGCACAGGACCGTCCTGCGCCGCCGCTGGCGACGTGCAGAGGACGCCGAGGAGGAGCAGGCTGGCCGCTGCCGAACGGTGGATCATCGGCGCATTCTTGCTCACGATTTGTCCTCGGGGAAAGAACGCGTGCGGGCAAGTACATGAGACCTGGCCACTGCCGGGCACGGTGGATGTCACCGGGGGGTGAAATCAAGCGTCGGCGCGGCGTCTCCGTCGGCACCATTATGTACGGTGTCGTTGCCCTCGCCCTGGCCGCCGAGGCCAGGGTCGCCAATCTCGAATACGATCTGGTCCGTGGCCATCGGCGGTGGCGTGCCAAGGAAGGCGATGCCGATGGAGTGGCCGCCGCGGCCGCCTCCGCCGGTGCCGCCCTGACCGCCGCGGCCGCCACGACCGCCACTGCAGGCGTTGTCAAGGCCGGAGGAGTCCGTCGGCGGCTTGCCGCCTTCGCCGCCTTTGCCACCGTCGCCTCCGGGCTGTCCTGGCCAGCCGTCGTCGCCGTCGCCGCCGCGTCCTGTCTTCAGGGTGACGCCGTTGAACTCGAGGGTGGAGTAGATGCTGATCAGCGCGATGCTCGAGGCGCCGGCGTTACCCCCGGGGCCGCCTTTACCACCGCAGCCTCCCGCGCCGCCCGAGCCGCCGCTGGCGCCACCGACTCCTTTGATCCCGTTGGGGCATTCCCGCGGCGGCGTGGGGTTGGGAATGTTCGGAATACCGCGAGCACCGCCGCCGCCGCCGCCACCCTGCGCCGTGACCCCGGGCAGGCCGGGCAGGCCGGATACGCCGGTGTAGCCATCTTCTCGTGAGAGGGTCCCGAGGGCCATGGTCCCAGCGCCTGCGCCCGGCTCGCCGGCAGTGCCATCTACGCCATCTCGGCCGTTCTTGCAGAGATCGGCTGTTGACGCCTGCCCGACTCCGCCATTGTCCGAGCCACCTGGTGTGCCCCTGAGGCCCTGGTTGCCAGCGGCCGGAAGCCCTGGTCCGCCCGCGCCACTGAGAGAGTCCTCGACCCCCTCTTCGCAGTCGTTGGATTGCTCAGCACCGCCGGGGGTAATGGTGGGCATGCACGCCTCACGACCTGGGTTCCCATCCTTCCCGGCCTCGGCGGCCGCGTCGTCGCCGGTGTTCGGGCGTCTCTTCGCGTTTCGCGCGGCATTACCTGCCGCAATCGTGCAGCGCGCAAGCGAGAGCGTGATACCGTCGGCCACGGCCGCGATGGACGACTTTCCGAACATCGCCTGCTCCTCCGGGGGAATAGACTCCGCAACGACATCGACGTCTTCCATCCGGACTTCTGCTCCCCCATGCATGGTGAGGGGGATGGTTCCAGCATCGGCCGTCAACGTCGTCCGAGTCTGCTCGCCTATCCACCGCCAGCCGTTCTTGCAGTCGAGCCCACCAAACAGCGCCACGTCGACCGCGATCTCGACCGCCTTGGTGAATTTCTCGGCGCATGCATACACGTTTTTCGTCTTGGGATCGGTGCGCTCGGTTGCGAGGGCGATGGCTCGTTCCAACGTCTGAACCGGTGCGCCCGGCGTCCCGTCGTTCTCATCGTCTCCGTCGGGCCTCACGAACACGCCGCACGTCGCGTCTGCGTTCCAGCCCTGGCCATCGCCCGGCACGCACTGCGCCAGCGGTGGCGGCTGTCCTCCGCCTCCGCCTTCTCCCTCGTTGTGGCAGGCAAGGATGTCCGCGCAGCCGGTGTCCTCCACTTCTTGGGAGCCCGCTTCGTCGGCCTCCTGAGGGCGAGAGAACGGCCAGTCGACTGCGCCGCACCCGGCCCCGCCGGCGGCCAGGGCCATCGTCGCTAGAAAGAGCACCGAGGCGACATGAGTGCGGCGACGCATAGTGCAAACTCCTCCAGTCCAGGAATGCGAGCTCAGAACTGTCCGCTGAGCGAGAGTCCGGCAACGCTCGGCCCCAGGAGCGGTGCTGCCCGCACACCCGGCGCCGCCTCCACAGGCTTCCTCGTCACGAGCCCGTACACCAGCGTGCCAGCCCCGAGCGCCCCGCCCGCCACGAAGCTCCAGAACGCCGCGTTGCTGAGATCGACCTTGGCATATACCGTATCCCTGAGATCCTTGCAGTCGGGCGTGGTCATGCCATGACAGGAAGATTCGCTGTACCCTTTGCCGAGCAACTCGTCAGTCTTGTCCTCTGCCTCGCTCGCCCGCGCGTTGGCCATCACCGTGAGGATCACCCCCGCCGCCACGCCGGCACCTGCCGCGATCCCCCCGCCCAGGAGCAGCGCCTTCCGCGTGCGGCTTTCCGAGCCCACGGCGCCGGACGCTGGCGGAAGGACCGCCGGACCAGGCTGCACCACCACGCCGGCAGCCGGCGTGCGCTTCAACTGGAGAACCGCTGTCTCCTTCCGCCCCGCGATGGCCACGATCGATTGCGTAGCCGGCTCATGGCTGTCGAGCCTCGCTCCGATGACATGCTCGCCCGGTTCCAGGAAGATCGGATCCGTGAGCGGCGCCTTGCCCCTCGCCGCCCCATCGACCGTCACCTCCGCCCCTGCCGGCGCCACCTGCACCGTGACGGACGCGACCTTGGAGAGCGCCTCTCTCAGCGACGCCTCCGCGCTCTGCCGCTCCTTCACCTTGCTGGCAGGCGCCTCGCGGAGATACCGCGCCAGGTACTCCGCGGCCTCACGATGCCTGCCCAGCTTCAGGCAGGTCACCCCGAGGTTCGACGCGATCTGGTAATGCGGCTTGATGGCCCACGCCGCGAGGAACGACGCGTGCGCATCGGCCCATTTCCCCGCCGCTGCCGCCTGTCTCCCCTCTTCGTAGAGCTGTCGCGCCTTGTCCGTCAGCGCGTCGGTCTCGCCGGCGGCGGCCGCGGTGGCTGGCTGCTGCGCGCCCGCCGCCTGCGTCATCAACGCCACGGCCACGCCAAAGCTCCACAGCAGCGGTCGCTTCCTCATCGTCGGAGTCATCAAAACTCGGGCTTCCCTTCGGGGAGAGGCGGCACAGCAGCGTTCGACGGCGGCACCTTACCCCCTCTGGGCTTCGGGTCCAAGCGCCCCGGCGCGGCCCCACCTGCCTTGGTGTTCCTTGTCCGCCCGGATGGCTGCGTCTTCGGCGGAGGCACATCCGCCTGCGGCTTCGCCGTCACATCCGGCGGCGCCCACGGCGATGGCAGCGCGGTCGTGGCGGGCGACCCCGTCGACGCCGCGCCGGCCTCGGCGCTCGGCCCCGGCGCCGCCGCGCTCCCCGCGGGCGCCGCCACGCCCGGCCCCGTCGCTTCCGGCGTCGCCGTCCCGCCCCCGGGCGTCCCCTGCGATACCAGCACCGCGACCATGCCCGCCACGGCCACGAAGCCGAGCCCCGCGACGGCCCAGATCCACGTCCGCGACGACGCCGGCTTCTCCACGATGACCGGGATCTCGTCGCGCTCTTCCAAGCCGGCGGCCGGCATCGGCCCCGCCGGCGCGCTCCACGCCCCGCCGCTCGCCGCCCGCCCCGCAACGCCGCCCGCCGCCTGCGCCGGCACGGCATTCCCCGCCGCCGCCTGTCCCATCCGCACGGGCCCCGTGCCCCCGGCCTCGACCCCCGCCGCCAGCGCCGCGCTCCCCAGCAGCTTCTCCGAATCGATGACCAGCGTCCCCTTCGGCCCAACCTGCTGCGACGCCGGCCCCGCCGGCCCCGCCCCCACACCCTTCTGCGACGGCGGCATCGACCCCGGCACCCGCCGCTCCTGCAGCGCCACCCCCGGCATCGCGCCCGCCACGCCCACCGGCCCCGTCCCGCCCTGCTGCGCCGCGAACCGCTCGCGCCATCCGCCGCCGAACTGCGGCTTCTCCTCCACCTCGGCCAGCGGCCGCGCCCCGAACATCCCCCGCGCGATCTCCCCCTCGTCCTCCGAGACCTCCTCGATCCGGAGCAGCACGCCGTGCCGGTCCTCCATCGTGACGTCCCGCTCCCGCACGAACCGCACCGATACCCCGCCCGGGATATCCGCCTCCCGCCCGCTCGTGATCGACGTCCACTTGATGTTCGACCGGTACAGCACCGTCGCGATCTTCGCCGCCGCGAGCGCGATCGACCCGAAGGGCTCATCCGGCTTGTGGACGATCACCACCCGCTTCGGCTGCGCCCCCTCGTCGGCCACCCAGTCCCACGTCGCGCCGCTCCGCCGGAGATACGGCAGATCGCCGAACTCCTCGACATACCGCTCCAGCACGTGCGCCACCCGCTCCGGCGCCTCCCGCACCGCACTCACGTACTCGCGGTAGAACATGCCCGCCGACGAGTTCAGCTCCGTCGCGTTCATCACGTGCCGGTAAAACGTCGCCGACGCCTCCAGCAGCGTCGCATACCCGAGGTCCCGATCCACCGCGACGATGCCGTGCGCGAACGGCGGGTTCCCCCGCCCGGCGTGGTCGACCGCCCCGCCGATCCGGAAGCCGAAGATGAGCCCCACCGCCCCGTGGCCAGGCTCGTGCTGCGTGTCATCCCTCGACAGATTGCCAATCGCGAACGCGTGCGTCGACCCCGTCGCAGGCTCGATGTACTTCATCAGCCGCGCAAGGTGGCTGAACTGCGTCGTCGTGAGGGGCCCTTGCGGCACCTCCGGGCAGTACATGAAGTCGATCTGGTGCCCCGGGATGTTCCCGTGCAGCACGTGATACCACGCCGCGTCCGCCGGCGCGCGGTACCGCGGGATCACATACCCCGAAGCGCCCTCGCTACCGTACATTGGGCCTGACCTGCTGCGGCACCGGCGGGGCAGGGAGCGCCGCGGTCCGCGACAGCGCCGAATGCCCGCTGATGTCCTGCTTCATCCGCTGCAGGAGCTGCGGATCATACGCGTTCTTCGGGAGGATCTTCTCCACGAAGTGCGAGAACAGGTGATGCGTGCTGTGCCCGTAGCTCGCCGACCCGACGAGCACGCGAATGTCGATGTTGTTCTTGTAGCGCTCCAGGCTGTCGATGAGCGTCTTGTAATACCCGCGCGCCTCCCGCTCCACATCGGCCGGCGTCCCGGACAGGACATCGGACTTGTTGATGAAGAGCACGACCGCCTTGCACGAGGCCAGCGTCTTCGGGCTGAAGAAGAACTGCAGCGACTGCGGCTGAAACTCCCGGAGCTGCTCCTGGATCCGCGACGGCTCGATCTTCTGACCGTCCTTGCCCGCCAGATCCACGACCATCAAGAGCCCATGGATCTCCTCCATGATGAGCTCCTGCTGCGCATCCACGATGTGCTCGCCGCCCCAGTCGCCGATCTCGAACACGTGCTCCGTCAACACCTCTTTCGTGAGGACGTGGCTGACGGTCCGCTCGTAACGCTCGATCTTCGTCCCCTGCAGCGTGCCCAGATCCACGAGGGGATTCGCCCACTTGAGCGTGAGCGACGTCTTGCCGGTCCACTTGATGCCGAGCGTCAGGATCTTGTACCGCTTCTGCGTGATCTTCGGCCGGCTCTCGAGCTCGCTCTTGTACCAGTCGATCTCCTTCTGCTGGGCGTCGAGCCAGTCGACCTTCTGCCGGTCCTCGCCCCGCGAGATCTCGAGCGCCTGCTGGAGCTGCCCGTACTGCGCCCGCAGCTGATCCAGCTGGCCCTTGGCCTGCCGGAGCGCCTCGATATGCTGGTTCGCGTCCTGGAGCTGCCGCTTCAGCTGCGTGGCCTGCATCAACAGGAACACGGCGCCCGCGCCGCACGCCACCGCGATCAACCCGAGCACTATCGGTAGAACAACCTGCATGGCTTACAATCCTCGCGCCCCGCCGGGCAGGCTATCCCGCCCTGTCCTGTCCCGCGCGGCCGGAAGAACGGCGAGCGCGGGCCGGCCTGAATCCTGAGAACGCATCAGACCACGGCTCGCCGCAGCGTACAAGTCCGAGGTAATCCCTAGCACGAGCCATTACTTCATCGTCCGCCGCCGGACGCCATGTCCCCACACACAGGCGCCCCGCGACCCCTCCGCTCCCCGCAGCGCTCACGCTACCGGCCTGTCCCGATCACCTCGCGCCACCGCCCTTGCGGGTCACCCGCGGCAGCGCCGTCCTCGTCTCCGGCGCGAGATCCAGCGTGTCCCGCTCCCCGGCCGCGAGCCGCAGCGCGCCCGCATACGCGATCATCGCCCCGTTGTCCGTGCAGCTCGCGAGCGGCGGCACGAACAGCGCGAGGCCCCGCCGCTCGCACGCCGCGGCCATCTTCGCGCGGAGCCCCTGGTTCGCCGCGACCCCACCGCCGAGGACCACCCGCCCGATCCCCTCGGCCCGCGCGGCCCGCACGGTCTTCTGCACGAGCGCGTCGACCACCGCCCCCTGGAACGCCGCGCACAGGTCGCGGAGCGCCTGCCCCTCCGGCCGCCCCCGCTTCGCCACGTGCCGCGCGACCGAGCTCTTGATGCCCGAGAAGCTGAACTCCAGCGACTCCTTGCGCGCCATCAGCGCCGGCACCGCGTCCGCCGCGGCCGCCGCGTCGCCCCCGGCCGCGAGCCGATCGACCACCGGCCCGCCCGGATACCCGAGGCCGAGCAGCTTCGCCACCTTGTCGAACGCCTCGCCCGCCGCGTCGTCGCGCGTCGCGCCGAGCTCCCGGATCGCGCCGACCGCCGGGCCATCCACCCGGTAGATCGCCGTGTGCCCGCCCGAGGCGAGCAGCGCCACGTACGGGAACGACGGCCGCTCGCGCTCGTCGGAGGGCGGCTCGCCGCCCCGCCGCAGGAACACCGCGAGCAGGTGCCCCACGAGGTGATCGACGCCCACGAGCGGCTTGCCCGCGGCCCACGCGAGCCCCTTCGCGGCCTGCAGGCCGACGAGCAGCGCCCCGGCGAGCCCCGGCCGCGACGTCACCGCGATGCCGTCGAGATCCGCCGCCGAGACGCCCGCGCGCGAGAGCGCCTCGCGCACCACCGGGACCACCGCGCGCGCGTGATCGCGCGCCGCGACCTCGGGCACGACGCCCCCGTAAGGCGCGTGCAGCGCCACCTGGCTGCGCACGACGTCGGAGAGGACGTCGCCGCCCTCGGTGACCACCGCCGCCGCCGTCTCATCACACGATGTCTCGATCCCTAGAACCCGCATGTCCCTGTCTGTCGCGTCAGCCTGAAATTGCCAAACACCTGCCGCTGCCCCGCCGCCGCCGTCTCGCCCGACGCGAGCGGCGCCCGGCCAGGCCGGAGCAGGCGGACCTCGACCGACGCGTCCGTGCGCAGCGACAGCACCGCGAGCAGCGGCTCCGCCCCCGGCTCCGACGCGTCGACCGCGTAGATCGCGTTGCGCTCCCGGCCCTCCCCGAACTCCAGCCGCGACAGCGGATCGTGGGCGAGCGCGCCGATCGGCCGCAGCGGCGCGCCGTCGAGGAGGCGCCGCTCGGCCGTGGCCCCGTCGGGCGCCTCGTAGGTCCACAGCGCGCCCGGCGGCTCCGCCCCGTCGAGCGCGTCGGCGTCGAGCGTGAGCCGCATCTGCACCCGCGGGCTCAGGCCGGCGCGGAACGCGCCGCCCAGCGTGATCGCGCCGCAGTACGCCTCCCCGTCGGCCGTCGAGAACCGGCTCAGGTCGTCGCAGCCGGCCGCCCCGCCGGCGCTCATCGCGCCGGCGAGGGCGAGCGGCGCGAGCCGCAGCGCGCGGCGCCGCGGCCCGGGCGGAGCGGCGCGGCTCAAGGCGCGGCGCTCCGCATCAGCTCGGCCGCGGTCTGGCGGACGCGCGGCTCGGGATCGCTCGCCGCGAGCTGCCGGAGCACCGGCGCCGCCGCCGCGCGGTCGGCGGAGGCCAGGGCGCGGGCCGCCGCCTCGCGCACCAGGGCGTACGCGTCGGCGCGGGCCGCCTCGCCGAGCGTCTCGGCGACCTGACCGGGCCTGCCGCCGCCCGCGCCCCCGCCCGGCGCGCCGAGCCGGCCCAGCGCCTCCGCCGCGCGCACGCGCAGCGGCCAGCTCGACGAGGTCCGCAGGAGCTCCGAGACGGCCGCGATCGTCGGCCCGTGCCGGACCGCGCCGAGCGCCGAGAGCGCCGCGCGCCGCACGCTCTCTTCGGGATCGCCGAGCGCGTCGACCACCGCGGCCTGTGCCTCCGGCTCGGGCCGGGTCGCGAGCAGCTCGACCGCGCGCGTGCGCACCTCGATCGCCGGGTGCCGCACGAGCGCCACGAACCCGCTCACGACCGCCGCCGCGATCTCCTCGACGGCGGCCTCCACCCGCCGCCTCGGCTCCGGTGCGAGCGCCGCGCGCCCGTCCGTGAACGGCGCGAGCCCGAGCGCCGCGACGCCCCCGCCGGCGCCGCGATCGCCGCCTGCCCCGCCCGACACGGCCGCGCCGCGCGACAGGATCGCGTCCGCGACGACCAGGGCCCGCTCGGGCGACGTCGCGACCGCGGCGACCGCGGCCTTCTGCAGCGCCGGGCCGAGCGCCACGAGCGCGGCCGCGCGATCCTCCGGGCCCGGCGGATCGGGGTCGAGCCCCGCGAGCACGCCCTTCACCGTCAGCGCGCCGTCCGGCACCGGGAGCGGCTCGCGCGTGCGCGGGTACGCGCGCCGCGTGAGCGCGACCGCCGCGGACACCGCCGCGGCGCGCAGCCCCTCGTCCGACGAGAACGCGCCGGCCGCGATCGCCTGGGCGGCCCCGCCCGCGGCGACCGCCTCGGCCTCGCCGGCGCCCCCGGGTCCCGCGCTGCCGCCGCCGTCGAGCCGCGCGAGCGTGAACAGCGCCGCGCGGCGGAGCTCCGGCTCGCTCGAGTCGGCGAGCGACATGAACAGCGCGGGCCCCTCGCCGCCGCCCGCGAGCTCGCCCAGCGCGCGGACCGCGGCGGCGCGCGGCACGGAGCCGGCCTCGGGCGCCCTCGCGACCGCGGACAGGGCCGCGGCGTGCTTGCGGTCGTGCGTCAGCCCGAGGCCGACCGCCGCGAGCGCCCGCACCTCCGGCGCCGGCGACGACAGGAGCCGTGCGAGCAGCGCCACCGCCTTCGCCGCCGGCCGCCCGCCGCCCGCCGCGAGCCGCGCCACGCCCCACGTCGCGGCGACCGCGACCGCGTCGTTCGGCAGCACGCTCGCCGCCGCGTCGCGCGGCGCGAGCATCTGCTCGTAGCGCTCCAGCATGGCCGGGTCGCGCAGCGCGCCGCACGCGATCATCGCGCGGGCGCGCAGGCCCTTGTCGGCCTGGCCGACCGCGAAGTTGTAGAGCGCCGGCCCGGCGCCCTTGTTCTCGACGTAGGCCAGCACCTCGATCGCGACCTTCTGCTGCGACTCCTTCTCGTCCGCGAGCGCGTCGAGCAGCGGCTTCACGGCGCGGGCGCCGATCTTCGCGAGCTCCGCGCGCGCCGCCGCGCTCGCCGCGCGGCCCTCGCCGCGGACCTTCTGCATCAGCGGGAAGGTCATCGCGCCGTAGAGCTCCACGAGCAGCCGCCGGTAGAGCGGCTTCTGCGGGTTGCCGACCGCGACCGGCAGGAGCTCGCGCTCGAGCACCTCGAGCGAGCCCCGGCCGAGGTTCACCTGCATCGACATCCGCGCCGCGCGCGCGACGAGCTCCTCGTCGTTCGACGCCCGCACCACCCGGCGGAAGAGCCGGTCGGCCTCCTCGGCCTGCCCCGCGGTGAGCAGCAGCTCGGCGAGGTCGAAGTACACGGGGAACAGCCGGTCGTTCTTCGCGAGCGCCTGCCGGTACTCGGCGATCGCGCGCGGGAAGTCCTGCCGCCGGCGGTACATGTCGCCGAGCTTCTGGTGGCCGCTCGCGTCCTCGGGCGACAGCTCGACGGCCCGCGCGGCGTACCGGATCGCGTCGTCGTCGCGGTACAGCTCCGCGGCGTACTGCGCCATGCGCTGGTAGAACTCGCGGGCCCGCTTCGGGTTCACCTCGACGAGCTTGGCCAGCACGTCGATCGCGCCGAGGAGGTTCTGCTGGAGCACGAGCACGCGCTCCAGCGCGAGGAGCGAGTCCTCGTCGCCCGGCGCGGCCTGGACCAGCCTCCGGAGCGTGGCCTCGGCGTCGGGCAGCCGGTGCAGCTTGCGCTGCACCTCCGCGAGCAGCCGCCCCGCCTCCAGGTCGGGCGGGGTCGCCTTGAAGCGCGCGGCGAGCGGCGCGACGCGGCTCGGCAGCTCGTGGGTGAGCGACCAGAGGCTGACGATGTGGGTGCGCGCCTCGCGCGCGAGCAGCTTGTCGTTGCCCGCCCCGGCGAGCAGCTGCTCCCAGAGCTCGCGCGCCTCCGCGTAGCGCGGCCCCGCGTTGCCGAGCGCGCTCGCGGTGCGCTCCAGCGCGATCGCGAGCGCCTTCTTGTAGCGGCTGTTCGCGGGCTCGAGCTGCGCCGCCTCCCGGAGCGCGGCGAGCGCCTCCGCCACCATGTCGTGGTCGAGGTACACCTCCCCGAGCGTGGCCGCGGCGCGCGCCCGGCTCGGCACGACCTGCTTGATGCGCGCCCACGTCTCCAGCGCCTTCTTCTTGTCGCCGGCCTGGAAGTACCGGTCCCCCAGGTCGACGAGGTGGCTCGGATCGCCGCCCGCGGCCCCGGCGAGCCGCTGGAGCACCTTGAGGGCCCGGTCCTTCTCCTCCACCCGCTCGTAGAAATCGGCGACGGCCGCGAGCGTCTCGGCCTCGTCCGCGACGCGCCCCTCGAGCTGCGTGAGCAGCGCGAGCGCCTTGGGCCGGTCGCCCCGCTGGATGAGCGTCTCGCACAGCTCGAAGACGAAGTCCGCGTTGCCCGGGGCCGCCTTGATCAGGAGCTCGTACTCGCGGATCGCGGCGTCGAGCTCGCCGGCCGTCTGGAGCAGGTGGACGAGCCGGAGCCGCGTGTCGATGTGCTTGCCGTCGAGCGCGAGGGCCTTCCTGTAGATCCCGATCGCCTTGTCGACGTCGCCGGTCTCCTCGTACAGGGCGCCCAGGGTCGCGAGCCGCTGGGAGTCCTGCCCCTTCTCGGCCTCGAGGATCGCGATGAGCTCCGCGAGCTTGCCCTCGGCGCGGAACGCGTCGGTCATGATGAGCAGGATCTCGGCCCGCACCCCGGCGGCGCTGCCGGCGATGGCGAGCGCTCGCTTCAGCACGGCGAGCGCCTCGTCCATCTTCTTCTGCTTGGCGAGCGCCTGCCCGAGATCGCGCAGCGCCGGCGCGAGCGCCCGGTTGTCGCCGGCCGCGGCCTTCACGAGCTCGCGGAACTCGGCCTCGGCGCGCGCGTGGTGCCCGCGCGCCGAGAGCTCGCGCCCGAGCTCGGCCTTCACGAAGAGCGAGCCCTGCGCGTTCTTCACGAGCGCGTCGTGCTGCGCCTTGGCCGCCTCGAAGTCGGAGAGGTCGAGGCAGAGCGCGAGCAGCGTGCGCCGGGTCTGCTCGACGTCCGCGGGGACCTTGAGCAGCGGCAGCGCCTTCTCGTAGTGCGCGCGCGCGCGGGCCTTGTCGCCGCGATCCGCCTCGAGCTGGGCGAGCGCCATCATCGCCGCCGGGTCCCCGGGCCGGTCCGCGATGGCGGCCTCGTAGGTCTTGATCGCGTCGTCGTAGCGCCCGTCCTGCTTGTAGACGCCGGCGAGCACGACCTTGGAGGCCCAGGCGTCGGCCCCGGGCTGCGCGGCGCGGCGCTCGAACTCCTCGACGAGCTTCTTCAGGTTCCCGTCGCGCTCGCGGTAGAGCTGGGCGAGGCGCTGGAGCGGGAAGGGCGCGCTCGGCTGGCTCATGACGATGGCCGTGTAGCGCGCGATCAGCGCGTCGCTCGACGGGCCGCCCCGCTTCCCGTCGCCGGTCGCGGCCGGCTCCGGCTTCGCCTGCGGCGGCTTCGCGGGCTTCGGCCGCGCGGGGCCAGGCTTGCCGCCGCCGGGCTTCGGGGCCTTCGGCCTGGGCCGCTTGCCGCGGCCGGACGGATCGAAGTCCGCTGCCTCGGCGCGCGGGATCGCGAGCGTCGCGGCCGCGGGGATCAGGACCGCGAGGCAGCCGGCCAGAACGTGGGATCGCACCCGGGTAGGGTAGATCGACGGTGCGCGGCGGGCCACGCGGAGCTGCGGCGGCGCCGGGAACGGGCGCGATCGGGGCTTCGGAGGTGCAGCGCCTCGACAGCCAGCATCAACGGCTGCTGAAGAGCGACCGCTCTGCCCGGATGAGCGGCGACACGACGAGCACATGCTCCTCGGAGAGATCTCGGAGGAAGACTGCCGTGGCTCACCGAGAGAGCCGTCCGATCACGTCGCGCGCCATCACGGCCGCACGGTGGTCCTCCTGATCGACGACGAGGACACCCCCATCCGGTCCGGTTACTCGAATGGATTTCTCGACGAGGTGACGCTGTTGACTCGGCGCCGAGGACGGAGGACACGCGTCGGGCCAATCGACTCGGGCAGACGTCGGGCACATCGCTGTTCGTATGTGGTGAGGCGCACAACCTTGGATCCGCCCTCGCCGCGAGCTCATCGGGCCGCGGTCCCTGACGTTGCCTTGCTTACCGCACAATTTGCTGACGGGGAGCGCTGCAGTTCTGGATATCCTCGGTCACTGCGATGAGCTCGTCCGAAGCACCCCACAGGCGAGCGCTGCGGCTCTCTGAGTCGTCTCAGGGGTACCGCTGATGCGCGCTGGTGACCTCGTCGCCGACCGCTTCGAGATCGAAGGGCACGCGACCTCCGGCGGCATGGCGCAGATCTTCCGCGCCCGCGATCGGCTCACGGGCGAGCCGGTCGCGCTGAAGATCCTCCAGCGCACGGGCCCGCAGGAGTCGCACCGCTTCCGCCGGGAGGCTCACGCGCTCGCCGCGCTCCGCCACCCCGGGGTCGTCGGGTACGTCGCCCACGGCACGACCGAGGGGGGCGAGCTCTACCTCGCCATGCAGTGGCTCTCCGGCGAGACCCTCGCCGAGCGCCTGCTCCGCGAGCCGCTCGCCGTCCCCGAGAGCCTCTCGCTGGGCGTGCGCGTCGCCTCCACGCTCGGCGCCCTCCACCGGCTCGGCGTCGTCCACCGCGACCTCAAGCCGAGCAACCTCCTGCTCGTCGGCGGCTCCGTCGACGAGGTCACCCTGCTCGACTTCGGCGTCGCGCGCGTCGCGGAGGCAGGCCAGGAGCTCACCATGCCCGGCGTGATGCTCGGCACCCCCGGCTACATGGCCCCCGAGCAGGCGCGCGGCGAGGTCGCCATCGACGCCCGCGCCGACGTCTTCGCCCTCGGCTGCATCCTCTACCGCTGCCTCACCGGCCGGCCCCCGTTCGTCGGCAACGACGGCCTCTCGGTGCTCGTGAAGGTCCTCCTCGAAGATCCGCCGCGGCTCCGGGAGCTCCGCGGCGAGGTCCCGGCAGCGCTCGACGACCTCGTGACGCGCATGCTCGCCAAGGCCCCGCGCGACCGCCCCCGCGACGGCGCGGCCGTGGCCGCCGAGCTCGGGTCGCTCGGCGATCTCGCGCCGGCCTCGCGGCGCGGCCTCCCCCTGCCCATGGGCGGCCCCACGCCCGAGCTGACGACCGGCGAGCGCCGGATGATCTGCCTCCTCGTCGCCCGCGACGGCGCGCTCGACAGCGACGCTACCCGGTCCGAGGGCGAGGACGCGCTCCGCGTGCGCGCGCTCAGCGCCCTGGCCGAGCGTCACCAGGGCCGCCTCGAGATCATCGAGGCGCGCTCTCCCGTCGTGGTGCTGTCCGGCCTCGTCGCGCCGACCGATCTCGCCGCCCGGGGGGCGCGGTGCGCGCTCGCGATGCAGGTGCTGCTCGGCGGCGCGCCCGTCGCGCTCGTCTCGGGGCGCGCCGAGATCACCGCCCGCTCTCCCATCGGCAAGCTCATCGATCAGGCCGCCGCGCTGCTCGCCGGCGACGAGGCGCGGCTCGGCGTGGTCCGCATCGACGAGGTCACGGCCGGCCTGCTCGGCGCGCGGTTCGATGTCGGGTCGGATCACGCGGGCCATCTCCTGCGCGGCGAGTGCGACGACCTCGAGGCGGTGCCGCGCCTCCTCGGCAAGCCGACGCCATGCGTGGGCCGTGACCGCGAGCTGTCGCTCCTGGAGGCGACGTTCGTCCAGTGCATCGAGGAGCAGACCCCGTCCGCGGTGCTGGTGACGGCCCCCGCCGGCATGGGCAAGTCGCGCTTGCGCGTCGAGCTGCTCCGGCGCCTCCGAGCGCGGGACGAGCCCATGGCGGTCTGGGTCGCGCGCGGCGACCCCATGAGCGCCGGCTCTGCCTTCGGCCTCCTGGCGCAGGTGCTCCGCCGCGCGCTCGGCGTCGCCGACGGCGCGCCGGCCGCGGCGGTGCAGCGCAGGATCCGCGAGCGCGTCGATCGCCACGGCGAGCGCGGCGCCCACGTCGCGCCCTTCCTCGGCGAGCTCGTGGGGACGCCCTTCCCGGACGAGGCCAGCGAGGCGCTCAGGGCGGCGCGGCGGAGCTCCGTGCTCATGGGCGATCAGCTGCACCTCGCGTGGGAGGAGTTCCTGCGCGCCGAGTGCGCGGCGCAGCCGGTGCTGCTCGTCCTCGAGGACATGCACTGGGGCGACCTGCCCACCGTCGGCATGATCAACAGCGCCCTCCGCAACCTGCGCGACGCGCCCCTCATGGTGCTGGCGCTCGGCCGGCCCGAGGTGCGCGAGGTGTTCCCGAAGCTGTGGGCCGGCCGCGGCGTCCAGGAGATCGAGCTCACGGGGCTCTCGCGCCGCGCCAGCGAGCGGCTCGCGCGCCAGGCGCTCGGCGGCGCCGTCACGGAGGAGATCATCGGCACGCTGGTCGAGCGGGCCGACGGCAACGCCTTCTTCCTGGAGGAGCAGATCCGCGCTGCCGCCGAGGGGCGAGGGGCCGCGCTGCCGGAGACGGTGCTGGCGATGGTGCAGGCGCGGCTCGAGGCGCTCGATCCCGAGGCGCGGCGCGTCCTCCGGGCGGCGAGCGTCTTCGGCCAGAGCTTCCGGCCCGCCGGCGTCGCCGCGCTGCTCGGCGGCGCCGACGCCGAGGTGGCGGTCCGGCTCGCCGAGCTCGTCGAGCGCGAGGTGATCGTCCCGAGGCGGCCGCCTGGCCGGGGCGGCGCGCCTGGTGAAAGCCTCTCCTCCACGTCGTCCGCGCGCGGGGGGCCCGGGGACGGGCCCGGGCGCGAGGCCCCGCCGGCGTGCCGTGCCGGGGCGCCCGAGCCTGGCCCGCCGATCGAGGCGGGCGCGGACGACGCCGAGTACAGCTTCCGGCACGGCCTTGTGCGGGAGGCGGCGTACGGGGCGCTGACGGAGTACGACCGGCGGCTCGGCCACCGGCTGGTGGGCGAGTGGCTCGAAGGGGAGGGGAAGGGCGACGCGGCGGAGCTCGCGGAGCACTTCGAGCGCGGCGCCGAGCCGGGGCGCGCGGCGGCGTGGTACCGGCGCGCGGCGGAGCAGGCGCTGCGCGGCAACGATCTCCTCGCCGCGATCCGCCACGCCGAGCGCGGCCTCGCGTGCGGCGCGACCGAGGCAGGGGCGGGCGGGCTGCTCCTCGTCGACGCGGAGGCCCGCGTGTGGCGTGGCGATTTCGCCGTCGCCGAGCAGCGCGCGCTCGACGCCGTCGCGCTGTTCGAGCCGGGCTCGCCGTCCTGGTACTCCGCCGTGACCTGGGTGGTCACGGCCGCTGGCAAGCAGGGGGCCTTCGATCGCGTGGAGTCCTGGGTAGCGACGGCGCGGGGCGCATCACCCCGCGAGGGCGCGCTGACCGGGAGGGACATCTGCCTCGTCGAGGGGGCCAACTGGCTCGCCTTCGGCGGCCGCTACGCGGTGGCGGACGGGATCATCGAGGCCCTCGAGCGCAGCGGGGAGGAGGAGCGGCCGCTCGACGTCGAGGTGCTCGCCAGGCTCTACGAGGCGCGCGCCATCCGCACCATGACCTCCGGCGATCTCGGCGCCTGCCTCGACGGCATCGAGGAGGCGCTCGCGGTGTTCGAGCGGAGCGGCGACCGCCGCAACGCGTGCTCGCTGCGGGTGAACCTGGGCGCCATCACCATGGAGCTCGGGGACTACGAGGGGGCCGAGGCCGCGCTGCGCGCCGCGCTCCGCGCGGCGGAGCAGATGGAGCTCACGGATCTGGCCGCGGTCGCCCGCACCAACCTGGGCAACGTGATGAGCGCCCGCGGCAATCTCGACGAGGCCCGGCGGGTCCAGGCCGAGGCGATCGCGACGTTCCAGCGGCTGGGCGATCCGCGGGCCGAGGGGATCGCCCGCGCCTACCTGGGGAAGGCGGCGCTGCTCGGCGGCGATCTCGGCGCCGCCGAGGCCGAGGCCCGCGCGGCCGCGGAGCTCCTGCGGAGTGCGCCGCCGATGCGCGCGGCGGCGTGGGCGCTCTCCGCGCGGGTCCTGCTCCGGAAGGGCTGCGCCGAGGAGGCGCTCGCCCTCTCCGGCGACGCGCTCTCCCTCCTGGAGTCGCTCGGCGCGGTCGAGGAGGGCGAGTCGCTGATCCGGCTCGTGCGGGCCGAGGCGCTCTTCGCGAGCGGCCGGCAGGCCGAGGCGCTCGACGCGCTCGCGCGGGCGCGCCGCAGCGTGATGTCCCGTGCCGGGCAGATCTCGAATCCTCGCTACCGGGATCGGTTTCTGTCTGCGCTCGACAACGGCGAGACGCTCGCGCTCGCGGCGCGCTGGCTCGGCGACAGAGACGCCCCATGAACTCGCGCTTCGTCGCGCGTGGGATTCCCTGCTCGCGGCTCTTCCAGGAGCCGTGCGTTGCCCACGAGCGCGCCTGAACGACCGGTTTCTCGCCGTTCTCACGACGTCACCGCAGGCGCGGAATTTTAGGGTTCCTCCGGAAAAGTCGTTGAGGAAACTCCTGATGCGTGTTTCATTTGTGAGGAGGGGGCTATGCAGCATCGTTTCAAACTCGCAATCTCGTTCCTGGGCCTGTCGTGCGTCGGTCTCCCGGCCTGTAGCGGCGAGGCTGACCCCCTGGAGGCAGCCGGCGGCACGGCGGAGCAAGAGATGGTGACGCGGAATGCGTTCACGAAGGAAGCGCTCGTGGAGAGTGCGTTCGCGACAGACCCGCTTGCTACGGAAGCGCTCACGGGCAACCCGCTGACGAGCGACGCAGTCGCGAGCAGCAGCGATGTCATGAGGGCGCTGCGCGATCCTCTGGCGCGCGAGTTCTTGACGTACGTGGCGAGCTGCGCGCTCCCGGAGGGGCAATCCGTGCAGGTCTCGCTGGACGGCGAGACCTATACCTTCGGGGGGAGCATCGGTCTTTCCCCCGAGTGGGGCCGAGCTCATGGTCAGTGCAACGCCCGCTGTCAGGGTTGGCTCTCCGCCTGCATGCTGGCCAGGATCAACCATGTCGGGGAGAGCGTGCCCCTCTCGATGCGTGGCAAGCACAAGGCCCTTGACTCGGATCAAGCGGAGCAGGAGGCCTTCCCTCGGCGGGAGGCGGCCTATTTCGGCGACCTCTTCGCGCCGGAGCAGCGCCGGTTCGCGTGCAAGTCGCCCGGCTCGACGCTCATCAGCCGCGTGTGCGGCGGGACAGGCGTCGACACGCAGGGCTGCATCGTCGACGTCCTCGGCGACTGCGACGACATCTGCGGCGCTCCGACGTCGGACGGCAGCTTCCCGAACTGCGTTGGTGGTGGCCATACGACGCCGACGACGGTGACCGTCTTCCGGGAGTAGCGGGGCCGGGTTTCCGTCGCGTGCGCCTCCCCGCGACGGCTCGCCGCTTTCGTACTATGGTCGCGCCGCCATGAAACGAAGGCTGCCCGCCCCGCTCGCCTGCCTGCTGCTCGCCGCCTGCGCCTCCTCGGAGCCCCGACCGAAGGAGCCGCTCGGTCAGATCCCGGAGGCGACGACCACGGCGAAGCCAGAGTGGCTTCCCTTCCGCATCCGCGCCGGCAAGAGCGTCGCCGCCGATCCGCGCGAGAAGCACTTCGCCGAGCTCCGGCAGCTCACCTTCGGCGGCGAGAACGCCGAGGCCTACTGGTCGCCCGACGGCAGGAAGCTCGTGTTCCAGTCGACCCGCGACGAGAACAAGTGCGACCAGCAGTACATCATGGACCTGGAGAGCGGCGAGGTCCGCCGGGTCTCGAACGGCCAGGGCAAGACCACCTGCGGCTACTTCCTCTTCCCCGCGCCCGCGGCCCCAGCCCAGGCGCGCGTCCTCTTCGCCTCCACGCACGCCGCCGGCGAGGCGTGCCCCCCGAAGCCCGACCACGCGCAAGGGTACGTCTGGCCGCTCGACGAGTTCGACATCTACACCGCGAACGCCGACGGCTCGGAGCTCCGCCCCCTCATCCAGGGCAAGGGCTACGACGCCGAGGCGACCGTCGCGTTCGACGGCTCGCGCCTCGTGTTCACGAGCACGCGCGACGGGGACATCGACCTTTACACGGCGAAGCTCGACGGCTCGGACGTCAAGCGCATCACGAGCACGCCCGGCTACGACGGCGGCGCCTTCTTCTCCCCCGACGCGACCAGGCTGGTCTGGCGGGCGAGCCGCCCCACCGGACCGGCGCTCGACGACTACCGCGCGTTGCTCGCCAAGGGGCTCGTGCGCCCCAGCGCGCTCGAGATCTTCGTCGCGGGCGCCGACGGGCAGAACCCGCGCCCGGTGACGAAAAACGGCCGCGCCAACTTCGCGCCCTACTTCCTCCCGGACTCGCGGCGGATCCTCTTCGCCTCCGATTTCAGCACCCCGCTGGGCGCCCGCGGCATGCCCAACTTCGACCTCTACCTCGTCGACTCCGACGCGCCCCTGGCGGCGGACGGCGTGCCGCCCGTCGAGCGCGTGACCTTCTACGAGGGCTTCGACAGCTTCCCGATGTTCTCTCCGACCGGCGAGCACGTCGTCTTCGCCTCGAACCGGTACGGCGCGAAGCCTGGCGAGACCAACCTGTTCGTCGCCCGCTGGGTCGAATGACCGCGCCGCCGTCGCGGACCCGCGCGCCGATCGCGCTCGCGTCGGCGTGCGCGCTCGCGGGCTGCTCGGGCGCCCCGGCGCAGCCGCCCCGCCCCGCCGAGGCCACCCTCCCGGCGGCGGACGTCGCGGGCGCGGCCTACACCTCGCCCGCGCGCTGGAGCTACCATCCAGCGGCGCCCGACGCGGCGGTCGCGTGGGCGCCGTTCGCCGGCGCCGGCTGCGTCGTCGTCGCCCAGGGAGGGCAGCGATGGACGGTGACGCCCGATCCACGGACGTCCGCGCCGCCGCCGAGCGCCGCCGGGCCCGCCGCGCAGGCCGCGCGCTGCGCCGGCCAGGGCAGGACGAGCGCCTCGCCTGCGCCCGAGGAGCTCACCGCGATCGTGCGGCGCTCGCCGGCCTCCTGGATGTTCGTCGGCGCGAGCGGCGCGATCTACGAGGCCTCCTCGCCGCTCGGCCAGCTCACGCGGGCGCTCTCTCCGCCCGAGCCGCTCCAGCAGGTCGCGGGCGCCGGCGGCTCGCTGATCGGGGTGACCCGGGGCGGCGGGGTGCTCCGGTGGCGCGAGGAGCTCGGCTGGAAGCCGGTGCTGCTCGACGGCGCCGCGGGGCAGGGCGGGGCCCCGCTGCGCGCCTTCGGTGTCGCCATGGCCGACGGCGGCCGCGCGCTCGTGCTCGCGCTGCCGGAGGCGCTGTTCGCCAGCGAGGACGGCGGGGGCACCTGGTCGCGCGCGCCGCTCCCGACGATGGGCCTCTCGCGGGTCGGCGCCCTCGGGGGCGAGCTCCTCGCCGAGGGGCTCCTCGCGTCGGCGACCTGGGATCCTCGGCGCACGCCCGCGTTCTCCCGCAGCGCGGCGACGCTCCCGCCGGCCGACGTCGAGCTCGACGTGACGACCCCGCGCGCCCCGTCCGCCTCCGCCGTGTCGGTTGGACGGGCCGCGATGAGCGGCGATCGCTACGTCGAGGCGGTCCGCCCGGAAGACGCCGGCGCGCCGTGGCTCCTCGCGAGCGGCCCCATCGAGGGGCCGCTCAAGGAGGCGGCCATTCCGGGCACGGGCGACTGCGGGAGCATCAAGCTCGGCGCGAACGGCCGGCGCGTCGTCGCGGTGTGCGCCGAGCCGGACGGCGATCGCGTCGTCGCGCGGGTGCTCCGCAGCGACGACGGCGGCGGCGCGTGGTCGCCGGCCGCCACGCTGGAGACGCCCGACATCGACCAGGTCGGCGTCGCGGTGGCGCCCGACGGCGCGGCGCTCCTGACCGGCGTCTGCAAGCCGAGCGGCGGCGCGGACAGCTGCAAGCTGACCGCGCCGCTCCTCCTGTCCCACGACGGCGCCCACGACGAGGATCGCGCCGCGGTCGCCCTCGCGGCGGCCCCCACGCTCGGCACGCCCGCCGTGCTGCCCGCGTTCTCGGCGGACGGGCGCTCCGCGTATTTCCTCGGCTTCCGCGGCAAGGACGACCGCCTCGCGCTGTTCGTCTCGCACGACGGGGGCGAGACCTTCGCGCCGCGGCCGCTCGACGTGACCGCCGCGCTGCCCGCCCCGCAGGCTGACGGCGCCGAGGACGAGGACGAGGAAGGCGGGCCGGGCGACGGTCCCTCGCCGGAGGGGTTCGACGTCGTCGAGGAGAGCGCGCTGCGCCCGGCGGAAGACGGCGCCGTCGGCCTGCTGCTCTCGGAGCGCGGCTCGCTCACGTACCTGACCGCCGACGAGGACGGCCGGGTGCTCACGGCGACGACCCCGCCGGCGGAGAGCACGGCGCTCGCCGGCTTCGGGCGGCGCGTGCTCGCGCTCGCGCCGGGCGCGCGAGACAGCGGCGATGACGCCGCGGCGCTCTGGGAGTCGCTCGACGGCGGCGTGAGCTGGGCGGAGCTCCCGGAGATGCCGGCGCTCTCGCGCGAGGCCTCCCAGGCCCAGCTCACCATCGCGTGCGGCGGGAGCGGCTGCCTCTTCGGCGACGTGGCGACCCGCGTCGGCTGGGGCGGCCAGGCCGGCGGCGCGCTGCCGCGCGCGCCGGAGCCGGCCCCGCGCGCGCAGCCGTCCGCGCGCACGCCCATCCTCTGCGAGACGCTGCCGTCCTCGAAGTGGACGCGCGTCGACCATGTCGACTCGAGCGGCCTCGGCCTGCCCGACGGCGACGAGCTCTTGCGCGGCCGGTCGGTGTGGTCGTTGCTCACGCGCGCCCCGAGCGGCGCCGTCGACGTCGTCTCCGCGATGCTCCCCGAGTCCGGCGCCGGGGAGGCGCGGGTCGTCACGCGATCGCTGCTGCCCGCGGTGCCGGCGGGGCTCGGGCGAGCGCGGGTCGCGACCAACGTCACCTTCCAGATGGAGGGCTACGCCGTGGCGCGCCTGCGGATCCCGGGCGGCGCGGCGGCGCCGGGGGCCCCGATGCGCAACGTCGAGGTCGCCTGGGAGAACTGGATGGATGGCACCTCGGGCCGCGGCACGATCCCCGACGCCGGCCCGTTCGAGCTCGGCGACGTGAAGGTCGTCCCCGACGCCGCGCGAAAGCCGCGCGCGGGCGCCCGGCCGCAGGCCGGCCCGGGAGGCGCGGCCTCGCGCCGCGCGCCGCCCCCCGACGACTTCTTCGATCCCGCGCTCCTGTCGGTCTCGCTGCGCGGGCTCTTCATCAGGCCGCACTCCGGCAGCGCTCACTCGGCGCTCACGTTCTTCTACGAGCCGCCGGGGAAGCTCCAGCGCTTCGATTTCCCGTCCTGGCCCGCGTCGGGCCTTCACGGCAGCCTCGACGTGCGCGCCGATGCGGTCCTGGCGGACGGCCAGCCCGTCGGCGTGGGGATGGTCCGGCAGGCGTCGAACGGCCCGATGATCGGGATGCTGCTCGCCCACCGCCCGGCGCCTCCCGCCGGCGCGTCCGCCGCGCCGGGCCTGGGCGCCGCGTGGGCGATCGACGCCGTCTCGGTCGCTCCGCCGGCGGACCGCGATCGGATCGTGCACACCGACTGGACCTACGCTGGACGGTCGATCGGCGTGGCGACGCTGGTCGCCCACCCCGGGCACGCGGCGGCGTGGTCGATCTTCCAGCCGTTCCGCGGGGATGGCACGCTCGGCCCCGCTCAGCCGCTGCCGACGCCGTTCGACCTCGGAGACGCGCCGCGCCCGTGCTCTGCCGCCGAACGCGCGGCGACCGCGCGCCAGGAGGCGCCGCTCTTCCTCGGCAGCACGGCCTTGTTCCCGGGCACACGCCACCCCGTGCTCGTCGTGGACGCCGCTGGTCCCTCCAGCCCGCCCGAGGTCACGGTGCTCCTGACCTCCACCACGGTGCTCCACGGTACGCCTGCCGCGCCGTGTGTTGCGGGCTGGGAGGCGCGAGCGATCGGGCGGGCGCCCCGCACTGCGATCATCCCCGGCGATCTCGCCCAGGCGTGGTTGTTCCGGGCCGCGGCGGGCCCGGCGGTCGCTGTGGGCGGATCGAGCGGCCCGGCCGTCGAGCTCCGCCCGATGGTGTGCCGCTTCGCGCCCGGCGCGGAGGTCCCGGAGGCGGTATGGAGTGAGCCTGGCATGGCGCAGCCCGCGCGTTGAGCGACGGAGGAAAAGCAAAAACGACGAATGAAACGAAGCTGACGGTGAGATGAAACGATCCCGGATCCTGGCTCGCGGTAACCTTCTAGCGACTCGCGTGTGCGCTTCGGCGCTTGCGTTCGCGGTCCCTGCGGCGATAGCCTGGCCTGCCTAAACGGGAGGCGGCATGATCCGGAAGCGACGGCGGTTCGAGCTCAGGAAGACGCTGTTCCTGCTTCCGAACCTGATCACCCTCTCATCGATCTTCTGTGGCTTCGACTCGATCCGGCGCTCCGCGACCGCGCACTCGGAAGATGATTTCTACCGCGCCGCGCTGCTGATCGTCTTCGCGATGTTCTTCGACACCCTCGACGGGCGTGTCGCGCGGATGACGAAGACCCAGAGCGCCTTCGGCCTGCAGATCGACTCGCTGGCCGATATCGTCTCGTTCGGCGTGGCGCCGTCGATGCTCGTGTATCAGTGGACGCTGCACCGCTTCGATCTCGCGGGGCTGCTCGTGTCGTTCATCTTCACGGCCTGCGGCGCGGTCCGGCTGGCGCGCTTCAACGTCCTCTCCATGGGGGAGGCGGGCAAGCCCACGAAGCCTTCGAAGTACATCGTCGGCCTCCCCATCCCGGGCGCGGCGGGCATCCTCGTCTCGATCGTGGTCGCGAACCACGCGGCCGCCGGCGAGATCGGCGGCGAGCGCTACGCGTCGGCGATCCTCGCCACCACGACGCTCCTGTCGCTGCTGATGGTCTCGACCATCCGGTTCCGCTCTTTCAAGGATCTCCGGCTCAACGTCCGGACGGTGCTCTTCGTGGCGTTCGCTGTCGGGTCGAGCGCGGTGATCTCGACGCAGCTTCAGCCCGCGTTCGTGCTCGTGTGGTTGCTCGGCTTCTACGTGCTGCTCGGGATCTTCGAGTCGCTCTGGCACCTGCCTGCGCGGCTCCGCGGCCTGCGTCGGGACTCGGTGCCTCCGCCCCCGGTGCCCCCTGCGGCCTGAGGCGCCTGCGGCCTGAGGCGCCTGCGGCCTGGGGCGCCTGCGGCCTGGGGCGCCTGCGGCCTGGGGCGCCTGCGGCCTGGGGTGCGTCGGCTCGGGCTCACCCCCCGGCATCGCGACCCAACCGCTCCGGCTCATTTTTGAGTAGACTGCGTGCGATGAAGAACCGCGTGTTCTTTCCGCAGGCCGCGCTCGACGACTGGATCGCGAGCGACCGCGTCGATCTGAACAACGACGAGCTTCTGATCAAGACCGAGGGCCGCCGCTACAAGATCATCGAGGCGATCCGCGTGCTCCGCGAGGTGACAGGCTCGGCGGACATCCACGAGGTCCTCGGCAGGGTCAAGACGCGGGCGTTCCTGCGGGAGCTCGGGGCGGAGATCCTCGAGGGGTCCATGATCATCGGCGACAACGCCTACGACGTGATCCCGGGGTTCATCGGCGCCCCGGTGGGCACGTTCGCCGAGCACCGCAAGGCCGCCCCGGCGGGGACCGCGACCAGCAGCAGCCCGACGAGCGACGAAGAGCTCCTGGCCGCGTTCCTCACCAGCAAGATGTAGCGCGCCGCGCCCGGTTGCTTGGGCGCCGCGCCCGGCTGCTTCGACGCCCCCGCCGGCGCGCCACACCCGCGGCGGCGAGGCGCTGCCGACACGGTCTCTCGCGCCCGCCTCTCCCGGCGCATCCGCGCTGTCAGGCCTCGGCCTACGAGAGTACGCTCCCGCCTCTGCGGCCGGCGGGCCATCCCCGGTGAGGCAGGCTATAACGGGGCCATGCCCGAGGTCATCTCCGGGATCAGCTTCGCGCTCGCCCTGCTGTTCTACAGCGCTGCCAGCGCGCTCTTTTTCCTCGACGTCGCCCGCAGCCGCGCCCGGCTCCCCTCCGCGGGCGACCTCGGGGGCCTCTTCGGCGCGGGGGCGCGCGTCCACGACCCCGGCGCTCGGCCGAGCGCCGGGGTCGCCGCGTCCGCCTCGCGGCACGCGCCCTTGCTGCTCGGCCTGGGCGCCCTCGGGCACGCGACCTACGTCACGCTCGCCAGCTTCGTCGCGCGGGTCTGCCCGGTGCACTCCGTTCATTTCATGCTCTCGGTCGCGTCCCTCCTCGCGATCGCCGTTTACCTCGTCGCCCGCCATCGCTTTCGCATCGACGCGCTCGGGCTCCTCATCGGGCCGCTCGGGCTCGCCTTCCTGCTCGGAACGTTCTTCCTCGGAAAGCCACACCCCGAGCCGAAGCTCAGCCCGCTGTTCATCGCGGCGCACGTCATGGCGAACCTGCTCGGGATCGCCCTCTTTCTGCTCGCCGGCGCCTCTGCCGCGCTCTACCTCGTCCAGGAGAAGCGGCTCAAGCGGAAGCGGCATCTCGAGCGTATGGGCAACCTCCCGGCGCTCGACACGCTCGACCGCGCCGTCCATCGCTTCCTGACCGCCGGCTTCCCCTTGCTGACGCTCGGCATCGTCACGGGGACGTACTGGGCGCACCAGCTCGAGATGGGCAACGCCGAGGAGGTGATGCGCGCCATCTTCGGCTACGCCACATGGCTCCTCATCGCGCTCGTGCTGCTCTTGCGCGCCGCCGCTGGCTGGCGCGGCCGCCGCGCGGCGTACGGCACCATCGCGGGGCTCGCCTGCGCCGGGGCGGTGCTCATCATCTATCTCGTCCGTCCCGCCGCGGGGCTCGGAGGCTAGCGCAGGTGATCTTCGTCGGGCTCTCCCACAAGACCGCGCCCATCGACGTGCGCGAGCGGCTCGCGATCGGGCGGGATCGGCTGCCCGAGGTCCTCGCGCGCCTCACGGCCCACCCTGCCATCGGCGAGGCGCTCGTCCTCTCCACCTGCAACCGCGTCGAGATCTACGCCTCACCCCGGCAGCAGGCGCCCGCGCTGTACCGCCCCGGCAGCGCTCCGCCGCCGTCGGACGAGGCGCTCTCGCGCGAGGACGAGGCGCTGCGCGCCGCCGTCGCGACCCTCGTCGGCCTCGGCGGAGACGCCGTCCGGGGCCACCTCGCGGGCCGCGTCGGGAGCGATGCCGTCCTCCACCTCTTCCGCGTCGCCGCGTCGCTCGACTCGATGGTCGTCGGCGAGCCGCAGATCCTCGGACAGATGAAGGAGGCCATCGAGGTGGCCCGCGGGGCGAAGACCCTCGGCGCGAGGCTCGGCCGCGCGGCCCACCGCGCCATCAAGGTCGGCAAGCGGGTGCGCACGGAGACGGCGATAGGCGCCGGGCAGGTCTCGGTCTCCAGCGTCGCCATCGACCTCGCCCGCCAGATCTTCGCGGATCTCGCCGGTCACACAGCGCTGCTCATCGGCGCCGGCGACATGGCCGAGGCCGCCTCGAAGCTCCTCGTCCGCGCCGGCACCCGCCTCATCGTGGTCAACCGGAGCCCGGACCGCGCCGCCGCGCTCGCCCGCGATGTCGGCGGCGAGCCTCGCCCCTGGGCCGACCTCGAGCGCTCCGTCATCGACGCCGACATCGTGATCTCGTCGACCTCGAGCCCCAATTACGTGGTCACGCCCGACCTCGTCCGCCGAGCCCGCAAGGCCAGGAAGGGCAGGAGCCTGTTTCTCATCGACATCGCGGTCCCGCGTGACATCGACCCCGCCGTCAACAAGCTCGACAGCGTGTACCTCTACGATGTCGACGACCTCTCGCAGATCGTGGCGGAGTCCGTCCAGGGGCGCGCCGCCGAGGCGGCGCGGGCCGAGGCGATCGTCGCGGACGAGGCGCAGGCCTTCGAGGCGTGGACGCTCGAGCGCGCCCTGACGCCCACGATCGTCGGCCTGCGGTCCCGCACGCGATCCATCCTCGTGGCCGAGGTCGAGCGCAGCCTCTCTGGCAAGCTCCGGCACCTCGGCGTGGCCGAGCGCCAGGCCCTCGCGATGATGATCGACGCCGCCACGAACAAGCTGCTCCACGTGCCCACCACCCGGCTCCGCGCGATGGCCAGCGATCCCCGCGTCGCCGAGCACGTCGACTCGCTCCGGGAGCTGTTCGACATCGACGGCGCGCCGTCCGAAAGCGCTGCCGCCTCGGCGCTCGCCGAGGGGGAGCTGCGCGGCGCGGTGGACGGGCCTCCCACGCCTCGCTCCGCCCGCGGGGCGGCGCCTCCCGCCTCCGGCAATCGAGGCGGCGCCTCGCCCCGGCACGTCGAGCCGCGCCCCCAGGCTGCAGAGGACAACGGCGTTTACGCGCGGCAGCCCAGCGGGCGCCCCGCCGAGGCGGGCGTCATGGCCGTCGCGAATCCAGCCGCGGTCGTGAGCGCAGCTGGGCTAAAGGGAGCGTGATGCCCACGGAGCTCACCCTCGCCACGCGCCGCTCGGCGCTCGCCCTCGCCCAGTCCCGCGCCTTCGCTCGTTCCCTCGAAGCGGCGGTGCCCGATCTCTCCCTGCGCGAGCTCGAGGTGGTGACCTCGGGCGACAAGACGCAGGATCGCTCGCTCCAGGACATCGGCGGCAAAGGGCTGTTCATCAAGGAGCTCGAGGAGGCGCTCCTGGACCGGCGCGCCGACTTCGCGGTCCACTCGATCAAGGACGTCCCCGCCGAGATCGCCCCGGCGCTGTGCCTCGCCTGCATCCCCGCGCGGGAGGACCCTCGCGACGCGCTCGTCACCCGGAGCGGCGCCTTGCTCGCGGAGCTGCCGGCGGGCGCCCGGGTCGGGACCTCGAGCCTCCGCCGGGCGGTCGCGCTGCGCGAGGCGCGCCCGGATCTCGTGATCGAGCCGGTCCGTGGCAACGTCGACACCCGGCTCCGCAAGGTGTTCGACGGCGTGTTCGACGCCGTGGTGCTGGCGCTCGCCGGCCTGAAGCGGCTCGGCCTCGAAGGCCGCGCCACGGAGGTGCTGTCGCCCGAGGTGTCGTTGCCCGCAATCGGACAGGGCGCGCTCGGCATCGAGTGCCGCACGGCGGACGACAGCGTGCGTGGCGTCCTCGGGACGCTCGCGGACGCCGAGATCACGATCTGCGTCTCTGCCGAGCGAGCCGTGATGGCCGCGGTGGAAGGCAGTTGCCGGACGCCGGTGGCCGCCTATGCGGTGCGGGACGGCGGCGCGCTGTGGCTTCGGGCGCTCCTCGCCGAGCCCGACGGCTCCCGGCTGCGAAGGGCGGAAAGGCGCCTGTCGTGGCCCGGAAACACGCGTGAAGCCGAGCGCCTCGGGGCGGACCTCGGGGCGGAGCTCAAGAAGGGTTGAGGCGGGTAACTCGACTGGAAGGCTGCCACGTCCAGAACATCTAGAATGGAATCGACAAGGGCTCTCCGTACCACGCCGGGATGAACGGCGGTTTCCCGCCCCCAGCGCTCCATGCCGGGCTACGTCGCCCTCGTCCTCCACGCTCACCTGCCGTACGTGCGTCACCCCGAGCACGTCCGCTCCCTGGAGGAGCGCTGGCTCTTCGAGGCGCTCTGGGAGTGTTATCTCCCCCTGCTCGGGGTCCTCGATCGCCTCGCCGCCGACCGCGTCGTCGCCCCGCTGACCCTCTCCGTCTCGCCGTCGCTCCTCGCGATGCTGCGCGACGAGCTGCTCCTTCGCCGGTTCGAGGACCACCTCCGCCGGCTCACCGCGCTGGTGGCCCGGGTCGAAGCCCGCTTCGCCGGGAGCGGCTTCGCGGAGGCCGCCGCGTTCTACCGCGCGCGGCTCGCGGACGCGGCGAGCTCGTGGGAGGCGCTCGGCGGCGATGTCCCGGGCGCCCTGGTGCGCCACGCCGGGGCGGGCCGCGTCGAGCTGCTCACCACGGCCGCGACGCACGCGTACCTGCCCGGGCTGCTCGCCACGCCGGCGTCGATCCGGGCGCAGCTGCGGCTCGGCCGCCGCGCCTTCACCGCCTTCACCGGCGCGCCCGAGCCTCGCGGCCTCTGGCTGCCCGAGTGCGCTTACGCGCCCGGCCTCGACGCCGATCTCGCGGCGGCGGGCGTCCGCTTCACCGTCCTCGACGCCCACGCGCTCACGCTCGCCGCGCCGCCCGCGTCCGCCGGCGCGTCCGTCCCGGTGCTCTCGCCTGCCGGCCTCGCGTGCTTCGGGCGCGATCGCGACAGCGCGCGCGAGGTCTGGTCGCGCGACGCCGGCTATCCGGGTCACCCGGTTTACCGCGAGTTCTACCGCGACGTCGGGCTCGACCTGCCCGAGCGCGAGCTCGAAGGGGAGGTCGGTCCCGACGGCACCCGGCTCATGACCGGCCTCAAGCTCCATCGCGTGACCGGGCCCGGCCCCGACAAGGCCCCGTACGACCCGGCCCGCGCCGCCGCGCAGGCGCGCGCGCACGCCGCGGACTTCGTGGCCCGCCGCGAGGCCGCGCTCGCGTCGATCCGCGGCGTGAGCGCCCCGCCCATCCTGGTGGCCCCCTACGACGCCGAGCTCTTTGGCCACTGGTGGCTCGAAGGGCCCGAGTTCCTCGAGCACGCCTTGCGCCGCCTCGCGGCCTCGGATCGCGCCGTTCCGATCGCGCTCGGCGCGTACCTGGAGCGCCATCCGCCCGTCGAGGTCGTGGAGCCTGCCGCCTCGACGTGGGGCGAAGGCGGGTTCGGCGCATTCTGGACGGGCCCGAGCGCGTCCTTCCTGTGGCGCCACGCGCACCACGCCGAGCGCGCCGTGCTGGGCGCGCTCTCGAGTCGCCGCCACGCGGGCGGCCTGCCCGGCCGCGCGCTGGACCAGGCGATCCGCGAGCTCCTCCTCCTTCAATCGAGCGACTGGGCCTTCATGATGTCGGCCGGGGAGATGGCTTCCTATGCAGAGGCGCGCGCCCACGCCCACGCGACCCGCGCCCGCCGCCTCGCGTCCCTGGCCCAGCAACCCACGGCTTCGCCCTCGGACGTGGCGTGGCTCGATGCGCTGTGCGCGCTCGACCCGTTCCTCGTCGAGCTCTCGGGCCCTGCGCTCCGAGGCGCCTTCGACCCGTGGCGCTGAGCCGGCGTTCGTCCGCGCCCCTCGCCTCCGGATCTCCCGTGCTCCAGGGGGGCAGATCAATTTCCGGCAACGGAGTATTAAATTAAGTTAAAAATTTCTACGACGATATTTCACATGGTCGCCTACCCTCCGCGTCGCGGTGGTCGACTCCGCGGGAGGGCGTGTGCGCCCCGCGGCGGTGCCCTCGGCGCTTCTTTTCGGGAAGGTGACCCGCGATTCACCCGCCCGTTTCATCGCCGGTCGCCGGCCGCGCGACCCGGCGCCCATGTCCCAGCACGTTTTTTCGCGGTCATCGCGGCATGAAGTGCGAGAGGGACGGAGACCTTGTCCCGAACACCCCCTTGATGACCGGCCGGTCAGCGCCCTAGTGTGTTGCCCGCCAGCTTTGCTCCTGGACCGCACCGGCAGGCGCTGGCAAAGAACCGGTCGGACTCCCCATGACACATCCTCCTTGCGGACCCGAGCGCCGTTTCGCTCGATGGGCTCTCGGCGCTCGTAGCGCCACATCGAATCACTCCCGCGCCGCCGTCGTCGCGGCGCTGCTCGCTGCGCTCGCGGCGCCCACGTTGACCGGGTGTCGCCGCCCCGAGGCGGACGCGCAGCCGTCGCCGGCGCGCGACACCGCCGCGCCACGCCAGAAGCCCGCGGTGCACTTCGGGAAGGTGACCGCGCGCCCGCTCGCGCAGACGCTGGACATCAGCGGCACCCTGGTCGCCGACGAGACGAGCGAGGCGGCGACGCAGATCGGCGGCTTGGTCGTGAGCGTCGCGGTCGACGTGGGCTCACGGGTCAAGAAGGGCGATCCGCTCGTCGTGCTCGACGCGCGCAACGTCGCGCTCCAGTCGCAGGCCGCGTCCGCGGCCGTCGCGCAGGCGCGGGCCAAGCTCGCGCTGCAGGACGGCGCGTCGCCGAAGGGCATCGATCCCGACCAGGTGCCGGAGGTCCGGGCCGCGAAGCAGAGCATGGAGCTCGCGAAGTCCGAGGCCGAGCGCGTGAAGCAGCTCTACGACCAGGGCGCCGTCCCCCAGTCGACCTGGGACGCGGCGCGCACGCAGGCCCAGAACGCGACCGCGCAGTACGAGGCCGCGGTCAACGGCATCCGCGCGACCGTCGCGGCGCTCACGTCCGCGCAGGCGCAGGCGGGGCTCGCCTCGAAGGCGGTGTCCGACACGACGGTGCGGGCGCCCTTCGACGGCGCGATCGCCGAGAAGCGGATCAGCGTCGGCGAGTACGCCAGCCCGGGCCGCGTCGTGGCGGTCGTGGTCCGCGACAACCCGCTGCGGCTGCGCATCGACGTGCCCGAGGCGGACATCGCGCACATCGAGGTGGGCAAGCCGGTCAGCGTCTCGGTCGCCGCCTTCCCCGATCGCCTGTTCCCGGGCGTCGTGAAGCGGATCGGCGCGAGCCTGAAGGCCACGTCGCGCACCCTGCCCGTGGAGGCCGAGTTCGACAACAGCGAGGGCAAGCTCCGCCCCGGCCTCTTCGCGCAGGGGCAGCTGACGCTGACCGGCGAGTCAAGAACGGCGATCTTCGTCCCCGAGTCGGCGGTCGGCACCTCCGGGACGAGCGCGCGCGTGTTCGTGAAGTCGGGCGATCGCGTGACGGAGCGGCTCGTCAAGCCCGGCCGCAAGATCGAAGGCCTCATCGAGGTCGTCGGTCCCCTCGCCGAGGGGGAGGACGTCGCGATCGACAAGGTGAGCGAGCTGGCGGACGGCATCGAGGTCGCGGCGGCGCAGTGAGCCGAGCGCACCGCGCGCCTCATTACTGAAGAAAGGTAGCGACCATGCAATGGCTCGCGGCAATCTGCATCCGTAGGCCGGTTTTCGCCTCGGTGATCGTCCTGCTCCTGACGGTGCTCGGGGCGTTCTCCTACTTCGGCCTCGGCGTGGACCGGTTTCCCAAGGTCGAGTTCCCGTTCATCGTCGTGACGACCGTCCTCCCCGGCGCCGCGCCCGAGGAGGTCGAGACGGAGCTCTCCGACAAGATCGAGTCGGCGGTCAACACGATCAGCGGCATCGACGAGCTGCGCTCGGCCTCGGTCGAGGGGCTCAGCCAGGTCATGATCTCCTTCCAGCTCGAGAAGGACGTCGACGTCGCCGCGCAGGAGGTGCGCGACAAGGTCGAAGGCATCCTCGCGGATCTGCCGGAAGGGATCGACCCGCCGGTGGTCGGCAAGCTGGATCCGGACGCCGCGCCGATCCTCACGCTCGCCGTCTCGTCTCCGAAGGCGGACGTCCGCGCGGTGACGGAGTTCGCCGACAAGACGCTCCGGCGCGAGCTGGAGTCGCTCGCCGGCGTCGGACAGGTGCTGCTCATCGGCGGCCGGAGCCGGCAGATCAACATCTGGATCGATCCGGAGAAGCTCGAGAAGTACGCCCTGACCGGCGGCGTGGTGGCCCAGGCGCTGGCGAGCCAGAACGTCGAGATCCCGGCCGGCCGGATCGAGCAAGGGGGCAGGGCGCTCACCCTGCGGACGCGCGGCCGCGTGCAGTCGGTCCAGCAGATGGCGGACATCGTGCTCGCGAACCGCGACGGCTACTCCGTCCGGCTCGGCGACGTCGCGGAGGTCCAGGACGGCATGGCGGAGCCGGAGTCCGCCGGCTTCCGCGGCCTCGATCCTGCCGTGCTCCTCAGCATCCGCAAGCAGAGCGGGACGAACACCGTCGAGGTCATCGAGGGGCTGAAGGCGCGGATCAGCGAGGTGGAGAAGCGCCTCCCCGAGGGGTACACCATCGCCGTCGCCCGCGATCAGTCGGAGTTCATCAAGAACTCGGTCCACGCCGTCAAGGAGCACCTCGTGCTCGGCGCGCTGCTCGCCGCGATCATCGTCGCGATCTTCCTCGCGAACGCCCGCAGCACGCTCATCTCGGCGATCGCCATCCCGACGAGCATCATCTCCACGTTCGCCCTGATGAGGGTGGCGGGCTTCACGCTCAACGGGATCACGCTCCTCGCGCTGACGCTCGCGGTCGGCATCGTGATCGACGACGCGATCGTCGTCCTCGAGAACTGCTACCGCTGGATCGAGGAGAAGGGCGCGAGGCCGTGGGAGGCGGCGCTCCAGGGCACGAAGGAGATCGGCCCCGCGGTGCTCGCGACGACGCTCTCGCTGGTCGCCGTGTTCCTCCCGGTCGCGTTCATGAGCGGCATCGTCGGCCGCTTCCTGAACTCGTTCGGCCTCACCATGGCGTTCTCGATCCTGGTCTCGCTGATCGTGAGCTTCACGCTGACGCCCATGCTGTCCGCGCGATGGCTGAAGAAGCCGGAGAAGCACGACGCCGCCAGCTCCAAGGAGTCGCGCTTCTACGGGCCGATCGAGCGCGGCTATATGGCGATCCTCCGCTGGTCGATGGCGCACCGCTGGGTGATCGTGCTCGCCTCGCTCCTGGCGCTGTTCTCGATCCCGGTGCTGGGGCGAATGGCCAAGTTCAACTTCCTCCCGATCGAGGACGAGTCGCAGTTCCAGGTCGGCATGCGCGCGCCCGAGGGCGTGAGCCTCGACGGCACGCGCGTCATCGCCACGCGGATCGCGTCGCAGATCGAGAAGCTCCCCGGCGTGTCCTACACGCTGACGACGATCGGCGACGATCCGCAGAAGACGCCGAACCTCGCCACCATCTACGTGAAGCTCAAGCCGGCGGATCAGCGCGCGCTGTCGCAGCAGGACCTCATCGATCGCGCTCGTCGCGAGCTCAAGCCGCAGTTCGACGCGGAGAAGCTCCGGGCGAACATCGGCGTCGTGCCCGCCTTCTCCGGCGGTCAGAGCGCCCAGATCGCCTACCAGGTGCAGGGCCCCGACCTCCAGAAGATCGGCCTCTACTCCGACGCGCTGCTGCAGAAGCTCAAGGCGATCCCGGGCGTCGTCGATCCGGACACCTCGCTGCTCGTCGGCAAGCCGGAGCTCCGCGTGGTTATCGACCGCAAGAAGGCCGCCGATCTCGGCGTGCAGGTCGGCGACGTCGCCAGCACCCTGCGCCTCCTGGTCGGCGGGTACAAGGTGTCGACCTACAACGAAGGCGGGGAGCAGTACGAGGTGCGCGCGCGCGCGCTGCCGAGCTTCCGCTCCGACAAGGAAGGCCTCGCGAAGATCACGGTGCCGTCGACCAAGCTCGGCGCCGTGACGCTCGACAACGTGGTGTCGTTCTCCGAGGGGACGGGCCCGTCGCGCATCGAGCGGTACAACCGCCAGCGGCAGGTCATGCTGACCGCCAACCTCGAGGCGGGGTACTCGCAGCAGACGGTCATCCAGGAGCTCGACAAAGCCGTGTCGGAGATGAACCTCGCGTCCGGCTACTCCGCGGGCCCCGTCGGCGCGTCGAAGGAGCTCGTCAAGATGATGAAGAGCTTCCTCGTCGCCCTCCTCCTGTCGCTGGTCTTCATGTACCTCGTGCTCGCGGCGCAGTTCGAGTCGTGGCTGCACCCGATCACGATCCTGCTGTCGTTGCCGCTGACGGTGCCGTTCGCGTTCATCGCGGTCATCCTCTTCCGGCAGTCGCTCAACATCTTCTCGCTGCTCGGCATCGTCGTGCTGTTCGGCGTCGTGAAGAAGAACTCGATCCTCCAGATCGATCACACGATCAAGCTGCGCGAGCACGGCTTGCCGCGGGCGCAGGCCATCCTGGAGGCGAACCGCGACAGGCTCCGGCCGATCCTGATGACCACGCTCGCGTTCGTCGCCGGCATGATCCCGCTCGTCGTCTCGAGCGGCGCGGGCTCGGGCACGAACCGCGCGACCGGCTTCGTGATCATCGGCGGGCAGACGCTGGCGCTCCTCCTGACGCTGCTCGCGACCCCGGTCGCCTACTCGCTGTTCGACGACGTCTCCTCGTGGCTCAAGCGGATCCTGCCCTTCATGCGGGGCAGCGACGACCAGGGCGAGGCGCGCGGGGCGGGGGAGGACGGCGTCGCTCCGGCGGGGGATGGGGTCGTCGCGGCGGGGCACCGCGGCGCCGCGGCGCGCACCGCCGTCGCGCACGATGCGGGCCGGCCGGCGCCGGCGCAGCTCGACTAGCAGCACCCCGACCGCGCTCCGGGGCCGCGGCGCGCCGCGCCCGGCCCCTTCGCCACCGCGGCGAGGCGCCGCTCACCGCGCTTCGCCGTGGACCTTGCGCAGGATCACCTCGAGCAGCCCGTCGAACGCGTCGCGCATCGCCCAGGCCTGGGCGGCCTCGTCGTCGAGGCCAGCCGCCTTGCGCCGCCCCTCGACGAGCGCGTTCCGCGGGCCCCTGCACGCGGGGCCGAGCCGGCGCTCCATGTCGAGCGAGGCGCCCGCGTAGACGTGATAGCAGGACGCGAAATCCCCCTGGTTGTAGAGGGGCGAGCCGACCTGGATCGCGCCGTCCATCGTGCGCGCCAGCACGAGCAGGTCCCCCTCGGTGCAGCCGCGGAGGATCGCGAGCGCGTGGTGAGGCACCGATCGCTTGACCGCGGGCAGCCCTTGCTCTTCGTCGGCCGTCTCGGCCGCGAACGTCGAGAGCGGGACGGGATCGGGGCGCACGAGCAGCCGCTTGAGGTAGTCGGCGGGCACGCCGAAGTTGAGGTTCTGCCCCTGCGTCGAGACCGCCGCGGCGACGCCGATCACCTCGCCGTGATCGTTGAACAGCGGGCCGCCCGAGGAGCCTGGCGCGATCGGCGCGGAGATCTGCAGCAGCGTCAGCTCCGGATCCACGACGCGGACCGCGCTCACGAGGCCGTTCGACACGGTGTCCGCGAGGCCGAGCGGATGGCCGATCGCGACGACCGGATCGCCGGGGCGGACCGCGCCGCTGTTGCCGAGGGAGAGCAGCGGGAGCCTCCGAGGCGCGTGGATCCGGACGATCGCGAGATCCCGAGCCTCGTCGAACGCGAGCACCTCGAGCACCGGGTGCTCGCTCTGATCGGAGAGGACCACCTTGAGGTCCGGCATCCCGGCGACGACGTGGAAATTCGTCGCGATCCAGCCGTCCTCGCGGACGAGGAAGCCCGCCCCGAGCGAGCCGTCGCCGCGGATCGTGACGACCGCCGGCGTGGCGCGCGCCGCGATCTGCGCTGGCGTCATCGCCGCGGGCTGTGACGCGGAGATCGCCGGCTGGCTTGCCGAGCTCGCGGTGCAGCCGAGCGCCGCGATCGCCGTCGCGGCGACGAGCGCCGAGACGAGCGGCCAGCCGGGCTGGTGCGGGGGTCGGGGGCGCGATGGAGGAGCGGCGCAGGAGGGCCGGTCGTCGTCATGGAGCTCGCCTGGCAGGCTGCGGTGGTTCATGTCGCTCCCCGAGGCCGCCGCGTGAGCGACCTCCCTCCAGCAAGCGTAACGAAGACCCGACGGATCGTCTCGCGCGCCCGGAGAAAATCCGGTCGTGGCCGCATATGCTGTCGCGGTGAGCCAAGACCACGACGCGCGCGATCCTATCTTCGCCCTCAGCGACGAGTTCGTCGAAGCCTTCGCTGCCCGCTGTCCTGCCCATGCCACCCTCGCGGGCATCCCCTGCGACGAAGGCGCCTGGAACGACTGGAGCCCGAGCGGCGCCGCGTCCTGGGCCTCCACGGTCGCGTCTTTCCAGGAGCGGCTCCGCTCGCTGCCGCCGCCGCGCCCCGGGGCGGAGGCGCGGTGGGGTCGCCTCGCACGCCGTGTCATGGCGGATCACCTGGATGAGCGGCTCGACGATTTCCGTCACGGCGAGCACCTGCGCGATCTCAACAACATCGAGTCGGCGTTCCAGCACCTCCGGATGGTCTTCGACCTCATGGATGTCCACAGCGCCGCCGGCTGGGAGGCCATCGCGTCGCGTCTGGAGGGCCTGCCGCGCGCGTGCGACAGCTACCGCGCTTCGCTCGAGGAGGGGCGCCGGACGGGCCAGGTCGTCGCGCGTCGCCAGGTGTTCGCCGTGATCGAGCAGGCGCGCTACCAGGCGGGCGACGCGTCGTTCTTCCTCACGCTGCCGGCCGCTTACGAGGCGTCGGGTTGCGGCGCGGGCGCCGGCCGCGCGCGCGTCGCTGACGGCGTCGAGCGCGCGCGCGCCGCGTTCGGCGCGCTCGCCGGCTACCTGGAGCAGACGTACCTGCCGAGCGCGCGCGCCGCGGACGCCGTGGGAGAGGAGCGCTACCTGCGCCTCGCGCGCCGCTTCCTCGGCGCGAGCATCGACCCGATCGAGACCTACGCCTGGGGGTGGTCCGAGGTGCACGCCATCGAGGCCCAGATGGCGCGCCTCGCCGCCGAGATCCTCCCCGGCGCGTCGCTGCCCGAGGTGATCGATCTGCTCATGACCGACCCCGCCCGGTGCGCGCAGGGCGCCGACGAGTTCCTCCGCATCATGTCCGAGCGCCAGCGAAAGGCGCTCGCCGATCTCGACGGCGTCCATTTCGACATCCCGGCGCCCATCCGTCACATCGAGGTGAAGCTCGCTCCGCCGGGCGGCGCGCTCGGCGCCTACTACGTGCCCCCGAGCGACGGCTTCAAGCGGCCCGGCACCGTCTGGTATGCGCCCGGCGCGAAGCAGGCGTTCCCGCTCTACGAGGAGATCACCACGGCGTACCACGAGGGCTTTCCTGGCCATCACCTGCAGTGCGCGCTCCAGGTGCACCTCGATGACCGGCTGAGCCGGCTCCACCGCTTCCTTGTGACGAACTCCGGCCACGCCGAGGGGTGGGCCCTTTACGCCGAGCAGCTCATGTACGAGCTCGGTTATTTCGAGCGCCCCGATTACGTGCTCGGGATGCTCGCGGGCAAGCTGACGCGCGCCTACCGCGTCGTCCTCGACATCGGCATGCACCTGGAGCTGCCGATCCCCCGGGACGCGCCGCTCCACGCCGGCGAGCCCTGGCGCTACGAGATCGCCGTCGAGTACCTCCAGCGCCGGGCCTTCCTCCCGCTGGATCACGCGCACAGCGAGGCGACGCGCTATCTGGGCTGGCCGGGGCAGGCGATCTCCTACAAGGTCGGCGAGCGCGTCGTCCTGGAGCTGCGCGACACGCTGCGGCGCCGCCAGGGCGAGGCCTTCGATCTGAAGGCGTTTCACGCCAGGGTGATCGGCTCCGGGTCCGTCGGGCTCGACCACCTGCGCGAGATCGTGCTCGACGACGCCGCGCCCTGAGCGCTCGTCAGGCACGCGCTCGTCAGGCACGCGCGCGTCGCCCACCCGCTTCGCGCCTCGACGCGCGGCCACGCGCGTGCCAATCGACGCGGGTGAGCGCTCCCCCAGCGAACGAAGCCCCCGAGGCGCGGCAGGACGGCTCGGACCTCTGCACCGCGTGCGGCCTCTGCTGCACGGGGCTGCTCTTCGACGTCGCGCCGCTCGAGGAGCACGAGCTCCCGCGGGCCGAGAAGCTGCGCCTGCCGCTCGCGTGCAATCGGTACCACGACGCCTTCAGCCTGCCGTGCCCCTGCCACCTCGACCGGAAGTGCACCGTCTACGAGATGCGCTTCTCCGTGTGCAGCAGCTACGAGTGCGGCCTGCTCCGGCGCTGCAAGGCGGGCGAGGTGCCGCTCGGCGAGGCGCTGGCCCGCGTCGAGCGCGTGCTGCGCCTGACGGACGACGTGCGCGCGCGGGTGCCGCCGCTCGTGCCGCCGCGTCCGCTCTGGGACGAGGCCCGCGAGCACCTCCGCCGGCGCGACGCCGAGGACCCGTCGCCGGCGTGGCAGGGCGAGCGCGGCGCGCTCGTCGCCGCGCTCGGTGAGCTCCGGGTCGCGTGCAGGGAAGGGCTCGATCCGTAGCGCCGGCGCCTCGCGAGGGCCGCGGAGCGCGGGCAATGGTCTTTCCCATGCCCGGGGTCCAATTCGCGGGGCGCTCCACCGTGCTTTGGAGATCTCCCTCGCTCTGTCCTGCAAAGATCTCCAGGGCCCCCGGGACACCGACGGGCGCGGAGACTCCCATGCTTCGTCCAGGCCGAGCGTGATCCGCCCTCGGCTGCGGGCGCCGCGCCCTCGTCAACATGCTTGTCTCGGCCTCCCGGCGGCCGGTTCCACGCCGTATATACGACCCATGGAACCGACGATCCGCCGGCTGACCAACAAATATTCTGCCATCGCTGCAGTGATCAGCTTCGTCACTCAGCCCATTCCCGGCGCAGATGAGTTGATCGTGGTTCCCATTCATTACTCGTTCTCCGTGTCGCTGATCCGGCGCCGGGGCGTGCCGCTCCGCAGGGCTCCGTGGCTGCAGGTGAGCAAGATCATCTGGGGTGGTGCGGCCGTAAGGCTCTTCGCCAACTTCACGCTCGGCCTCGTCCCGGTCGCCGGTCTCTTCTCCAATGCGGTCACCGCCGTCGCCTTGACGGAGTTCCTGGGCCGCTACCTCGACGCCGCGCTGAGCAGCAAGGCGCCGCCTCCCGCGGTCTCCATCAGGGCGATCAGGGATGCCCTGCGGAGCCCAAGGCGAGCGCGGAGCGCTCAGCGGTTGCGGTTCAGGATCCGCCGCGCCGTCCGGGAATCCGTCCCTGCGCCGACTCCTGGTTGAGGCGCCCTGTCCCGCTGGGCGGGAAGCCCGGAGCTCGCGCCGCCTCGGGGCGCCCGGCGCTCGTGACGCGGTCCACGGCCAGGGAAT
The DNA here is from genome assembly GCF_052075895.1 of Sorangium sp. KYC3313. Lineage (NCBI taxonomy): Bacteria > Pseudomonadati > Myxococcota > Polyangiales > Polyangiaceae > Sorangium > Sorangium sp. KYC3313. The sequence goes on along the minus strand of NZ_CP197255.1, from coordinate 10,569,081 downwards.
CCGCGGCGCCGGGTCATCCGCCGCACCCTCTCCCGCCTGCGCGCCGCGTTGACGAGCGCGTCGCCGGCGCGCCCGGCGTGGAGCCGGCGTGGAGCCGCCTCGGTCCGCCCGCGCGCGGCGGTCCCGCCTGGCGTCTCTCCTGGCGATCGCCGCCCAGATCGAATAGATCCCCGGCCATGCTCTCCGAGACCCGCGAGAAAGTCCTCGACATCAAACGGCGCTTTGAGGCGCTAAGGGGGCATCTTTGACGTCCCCAAGCTCGAACGGATGCTCCAGGATCTGACCCAGACGACGCTGTCGTCGGGGTTCTGGAACGATCAGGAAAAGGCCCAAGCCGTCCTCCGCAAGCGCGCCCAGGTCGAGTCGAAGCTCGAGGTGGCGCAGCGGCTCGGCCGCGAGATCGAGGATCTCGCGGAGTACCTCGAGCTCGGCGCTGCCGAGGGCGACGAGGGCGTCATCGCCGACGCCGACGCGCAGGCCGACGCCATCGCCGGGCGCCTGCGCAAGGTCGAGCTCGATCGCATGCTGTCCGGCCCCGCCGACCGCGGCAACGCCATCGTCAGCATCCACCCGGGCGCCGGCGGCACCGACGCGAAGGACTGGGCGTCCATGCTCCTCCGCATGTACCTGCGCTTCTGCGAGCGCCGCGGGTACAAGACGGAGATCATCGACTACCAGGACGGCGACGAGGCCGGCATCGACGCCGTCACCCTCACGGTGACCGGCGACGCCGCGTACGGCTATCTGCGCTCCGAGGCCGGGGTCCACCGCCTCGTCCGGATGAGCCCGTTCAACGCCGATCACACGCGCCAGACCGCGTTCGCCGCCGTCGAGGTCACCCCGGACAGCGACGACGAGATCAACATCCAGGTCAACGAGAAGGACATCGAGATCACGACGATGCGCGCCGGCGGCAAGGGTGGGCAGAACGTGAACAAGGTCGAGACCGCCGTTCGCCTGCGACACATCCCGACCGGCCTCAACATCGTGTGCCGCGCCGAGCGCAGCCAGCACCAGAACCGCGCGATGGCGATGAAGGTCCTCAAGGCGAAGCTGTACGAGATGGAGCTCCAGAAGCGGGAGGCCGAGGTCCAGGCCTACAACGCCGCGAAGAGCTCCATCAACTTCGGCAGCCAGATCAGGAACTACGTCCTCGCGCCCTACCGGCTCGTCAAGGACGTGCGCACCTCCACCGAGGCCACCGACGTGGACGCCGTCCTCGACGGCGATCTCGAGGGCTTCATCGAGGCCTACTTGCTCGCCGCGGCCGGCGGCTCGCTCAGGAAGGGCGGCTCGGTCGCGGAGGACGACGCTCCGTGAGCCAGCAAAAAGACAGACCCAACGACAAGAAGACCGAGCGGCTCGTGAAGGAGGCCGCCGAGGCCGCGCGCGCCGAGGAGACGCTGATCGCCACCCGCAAGGCGAAGGCGGCCCGCCTCCGCGCCCGCGGCGACAACCCGTTCGCCAACGACGTCACGGAGGGCGAGCCGCTCGTCGAGCTCGCGGCCGTCCGCGCCCGCTTCGACGGGGCGCGGGCCGCGGCCGAGCCGAGGCCCGAGGGCGCGGCGCCCGAGCGATCCGCCTCCTCCGCGGCGGATCGCTACGATCCAGCGCGCGTCGAGCCGGTCCCGTTCCGCGTCGCGGGCCGGGTCCTCTTCGTGCGCTCGTTCGGCGGCGTCACCTTCGTCCGGCTGCGCGACCGCACCGGCGAGCTCCAGCTCTACTGCGAGCAGGGGGGCCTCGCCGATTTCGAGCGGCTGGAGGACATCGACCTCGGCGACTTCGTCGAGGCCCGCGGCGTCGCGATGGCGACGCAGAAGGGCGAGCTCTCGATCCGCGCAGAGCGCCTCCGGCTGCTCACGAAGGCCTACCGCCCGCTGCCGACCAAGACGAGCTTCAAGGACGTCGAGTCGCGCTACCGCATGCGGTACGTCGATCTCGTGGCCAACCCGCACGTCGCGGGGGTCTTCCGCGCCCGCACCGCGATCGTCGCCGCGCTGCGCGAGTTCCTCGACACCCGCGGCTTCCTCGAGGTCGAGACCCCGACGATGCACACGCTCGTCGGCGGCGCGGCCGCGAAGCCGTTCAAGACCCACCACAACGCGCTCGACCTCGGGCTCTTCATGCGCATCGCGCCGGAGCTCTTCCTGAAGCGGCTCGTTGTCGGCGGCTTCGAGCGCGTCTACGAGATCGCGCGCTGCTACCGGAACGAGGGGCTGTCGACGCGGCACAACCCCGAGTTCACGATGCTCGAGTACTACCAGGCGTACGCGACGTACGAGACGCTGATGGACGCCACCGAGGCGATGCTCCGCCACGTCGACGCCCGCCTCGCCGAGCGGCTCCCGGCCGAGCACGCGGCCTGGGCCGCGCAGCGCACGTACTCGCTCGAGCGCTTCGAGCGCGTCCCCATGGCCGAGGGGATCGCCCGCGCCCTGTCGAAGTCGGGCCTGCCGGCCGACGTCCCGCAGCGCGTCGCCGCGGACGACGCCCCGATCAAGGAGTGGGCGAAGGCGGCGAAGGCGAGCGGGCGCGAGATCGACTGGACCAACTTCCGCGCGGGCGCGAAGAAGTGCGAGTCGCCGGGTGAGCTCGTCTTCTGCGCCTACGAGTACGTGGTCGAGCCGTTCCTCACGAGGGACTACCGCACGGAGGCGGGTGACAAGAGCGTCCCTGTCTTCATCATCGACTATCCCTTCGAGGTCTCCCCGCTCGCGCGCAAGAAGGACAGCGATCCTTCGCTGGTCGACCGCTTCGAGCTCTTCATCGACGGCCGCGAGCTCTGCAACGCCTTCAGCGAGCTCAACGACCCAGAGGACCAGGACGCGCGCTTCCGCGCGCAGGTCGAGAAGAAGTCCCGGGGCGAGGAGGAGACGATGGATTACGACGCCGACTACGTCCGCGCCCTGGAGCACGGCCTCCCGCCGACGGCGGGCTTCGGCATGGGGGTCGATCGCCTGACGATGCTCCTCACCGGCGCGACCTCCATCCGCGACGTCATCCTGTTCCCGCTCCTCCGTCCCGAGACCGACGCGTGATCGAGCTCTCCAGGTCGTTGCAGGCCGCGCTCCTCGCCGCCGTCGCTCTGGGCATCGTCCTGCTCGCCTGGCGGGGCTACACCCGCTTCGACAAGAAGGGCGAGCTGGAGCCGCGGCGTCCCGGCGTCGTGCGCGTCGGGGTCGTGGTCGCTCTCACGGGCGCCAGCCTGCTCGCGCTCACGCTCATCGGGTCCAGCGGGCGCGCGAAGGGCCTCGCGCCCATCGGCGCCTTCTTCGCGAGCAATACGGAGAGGGTCGCCCAGCTCGTCGCCGCGCTGGTCGTGGCGGGTGCCCTTCGGCTGTTCCGGGCCAGGATGGCTGCGGACAACGCCCGGTGGCTCTCCGGCAGGTGGGGCTCCAGGGCCCGCGTGGGGCTCCGCGTGCTCGGCGCGACGTCCCTGCTCGCCGCGCTCGCGATCGCCGTGCTCTGGGTCGCGGTCCTGCCCATCCAGCCGACCTTCAGGTGGATCCTTGGAGGCACGCTGTTCGGCGCGGGCGCGGGCTATCTGGTCGCCGGGAGCCGCCCTGTCCGCAAGGGGCTCTATCGCGCGCTCGGCTGGTGGTGGGGCGCGCTCGTGGGCGTGAGCTTCGGCGTCACCGCGACGCTCACGGCCAGGATGCCCGCCGGAAAGGGCGCGTCGTTCAATCCGACGGATCAGATCATCCGCTTCACCGCGCTCGTCTCGAGCGTCGTCTTCCTGTTCTTCGTGCTGTCGGCGCTCCTGCCGCTCGCCCTCGACGCGCTCGAGCGCCGGAGCTTCGTGCCCCACGTGGCCGCGCGCCACGTGCGCGCCTCGAAGAGCGGCTTTCTCACGGTCATCTCGGTCCTGTCGATGGCCGGCGTCGCCGTCAGCTCGTGCGCCCTGTGCTCGGTGACGAGCATCATGGGCGGCTTCGGCGCCGACCTGAAGCGCAAGATCCTCGGCAACAACGCGCACATGGTCGTCGACGCCTCCCGGCCTGGCGGCTTCGGCAACTGGGACGACAAGCTCACCCAGGTGCGCGTCGCCCTCGCGCCCTACGGAGGCGCCGCGACCCCGGTCGCGGCCGGCGAGGCGATGGGCTCGAGCGCCTCGAACACCGCGGGCGCGCTCGTCCGCGGCATCGATCCGGACACCATCGGGCAGGTCATCGACCTCGCCAAGAACCTCGAGGTCGGCAGCTTCGATTACCTGCGCGAGCCCGAGAAGCTGACGAGCCTGCCTCCCGAGGAGATCATCGGTCGAGGTCCGGGCGGGGAGCCGTACTTCAAGGGGCCGGACTTCCGCCAGCCGACGGACGTCGACCCGTCGGTGCGCGACTACCTGAAGGTGCAGACGCGCGTGTACCCGGGCGTCATCATCGGCCGCGAGCTCGCGAAATCGCTCCACGTGCTCGTCGGGGACGAGGTGACCCTGCTGTCGCCGATGGGCGAGCTCGGCCCCACCGGCGTGATGCCGCGCTCCCGCAAGTTCCGCGTCGCGGCGATCTTCTATAGCGGCATGTACGAGTACGACGTCACGCACGCGTACGTCTTGATGGAAGAGGCGCAGAAGTTCTTCAGCCTCGACGACAAGATCACCCACATCGACATCCGGGTCCCGGATCCCGAGCGGGTGCAGGAGGTCCGCCCGGCCGTGGAGGCGGCCGTCGCCGCGAGCGCCGCGCTCGACGAGGCGCCGGAGGGAGGAAAGCCGCCGCCGCAGCTCCGCGTCCGCGACTGGATGGAGATGAACAAGAACCTCTTCAGCGCGCTCAAGCTGGAGAAGATCGCGACGTTCATCATCCTGTCCATCGCCATCGCGGTCGCGAGCTTCTGCATCGTCTGCACGCTGCTCCTCATGGTGACCGAGAAGGGCAAGGAGATCGCCGTCCTGAAGGCGCTGGGCGCCTCGGACAACGCGGTGATGCGCGTGTTCATGCTCGAGGGCGTGATCATCGGCGCCATCGGCACGATCTACGGTGTCGGCACCGCGCTCGCGGTCTGCACGGGCCTGCACTGGTTCGGTGTCCGGCTCGATCCGGACGTCTATTACATCGACCGGTTGCCCGTGAACGTGAACCTCTCCGACTACGCGATGGTCGCGGTCGCGTCGATGCTCATCTGCACCATCGCCACCATCTACCCGGCCCGCGCTGCCTCGAGGCTCTCTCCGGTCGACGGGCTCCGCTACGAGTAATCACTCCATGTCCACTCCGCTCGTCGTCGTCGAAGACCTCCGCAAGACGTTCGTTCACATGGGCCGCGAGCTCCACGTGCTCTGCGGCATCGACATCGTCATCAACCAGGGTGAGGTCGTGGCGTTCGTGGGCCCCTCCGGCGCCGGCAAGAGCACGTTCCTCCACTGCATCGGCACGCTGGATCTCCCGACGAGCGGCCGCATCCGCCTCGGCAACGACGAGCTCACCGGCCTCCCGGGCTCGCGGCTCGCGGCGATCCGGAACCGGACGATCGGCTTCGTCTTCCAGTTCCATCACCTGCTCCCCGAGTTCAACGCGGTCGAGAACGTGATGATGCCGGGCCTCATCCAGGGGAAGACCCGCCGCGAGATGGAGCCGCTCGCGCGCTCGCTGCTCGCCGAGGTCGGGCTCGCGGCGCGCGCGACGCACCGGCCGGGGGAGCTGTCGGGCGGCGAGCAGCAGCGCGTGGCCCTGGCGCGGGCGCTCGTCCTGTCGCCGAAGCTCCTCCTCGCCGACGAGCCGACCGGCAACCTCGACACCGCGACGAGCGACTCGATCCACCAGCTGTTCTTCGAGATGAACCGAAAGCACGGCACCACGATCGTGGTGGTGACGCACAACCTCAGCTTCGCCGAGTCGATGCCGCGCGTGGTGACCATGCGCGACGGGACGATCGAGAGCGATCGCATCGGCAGCGAGCGCGCCGCGGCCCTCGGGTACCGCGACGGCTCAGCCGGATAGCCGCTCGCTCAGGAGCTCGGCCGCGCGCAGCGACATGGCCATGATGGTCATCTGCGGGTTCACGCCGAGCGACGAGGGGATCGCGCTTCCATCGCACACGTAGAGCCCGGCGACGTCGTGCGCCTGGTGGTCCGGCCCGAGGCACGATGACCGCGGATCCACCCCGATACGGCACGTCCCGAGCGGGTGGAACGCGGCCACGTCGAGGTCCCCGGCCTTGATCTGCCGCGCCTTGAGCCGCTCCAGGTCCGCGGGGCCGTTCACCTCGTCGCAGCCCGCGACGAGCGGCAGGACGCGCCGCGCCCCCGCGGCCAGGAACACCTCGCAGAGCAGCTCGACCCCGCGCTGCATCCTGGCGACGTCCTCCCGGTTCATCGTGTAGAGCACGAGCGGCGTGCCGCCGATCCCGGGCCTCACCTCGCCGCGGCTCGTGTCCTTGATCATGAACCCGAACGTCGCGAGGTGCGGGTACCGCTCCATCAGCTCCGTGTAGCGGCGTCCCGTCCAGGGCACGGCCAGCGCGGCGACGTCGAACGGGAGCGAGCCCCCCTCGAACATCAGCCCTTCGTCGGCGAAGTGGTCGATCTGGTAGCCTTGCGGGATGCCTTGCCACTGATCGATCCGCTCATCGAAGAGCGCCATCACCTTCGACGCCGGGTGGATCGAGAGGTTCTTTCCCAGCGCGCCGCTCGACAGGCACGCTCCGCTCCGGCGCAGGAGCAGCGGCGTCATCAGCGCGCCGCCGGCCACGACGACGGCCTCCGCCCGGACCACGAGCCGCGGCGGCCGCCCTGCGCCGCGGCCGCCGCGGCCGCCGGCCCTCGTGTCGCCGCCGAGCACTGCAGTCGCCCCCCGCGCGCGGCCCGCCACGATGTCGATCGTCCTGACCCGCGCCGCGGTGATGAGCTGCGCGCCCCGCTTCAGCGCCTCGGGCACGTAGCTCACGTCGGTCGAGCGCTTGGCCCCCGTGGGGCAGCCGAAGCAGCAGATCCCCTGTCCATCGCAGTCCGGCGCGTTGCGCTGGAGCGGCCCGTGCCGCAGCCCGAGCCGCTCCGCCCCGCGCCGGACGATCGGCCCGATCGCCCCGAGGTGCAGCGGGTCGGCGGGGGCGACCTGGAGCATGCGCTCGACGCGCTCGTAGTAGGGAGCGAGCCCGCCGGACGAGAACTCCGCCGGGAGCCCCATGCCGTCTCGCCACGACGCGAAGGTGCTCTCCGGAGCCCGGTAGCAAGTACCGGAGTTGATCACGGTGCTCCCGCCGACGGCGCGCCCCGCGAACACCGGGATACTCACGTTGCCGAGCGTCATGTCGAGCCCGTGGTCGCGGTACATCTCCCGGTAGGCGCGCGCGGGCCGTCCGGTGAAGCTCGAGCGGCGGTGGAAGTCGCCCTCCTCGAGCATGAGCACCGCGTGCCCGCGCGACGCGAGCTCGTAGGCCGCGGCCGCTCCGCCGGCGCCGGTGCCGATCACGAGGACCTCGCACTCGAGCTCCAGGTCCTCCTCGACCTCGCGCCCGTCCGTCACCTGCGCGAGCCAGCGCGGCGCCTCGTCGCGCACCGTGGGCAGCTCGTAACGGCAGCCGACGTGCCTGAACATCTCGGGCCGGTCGTAGTGGACGAACCTGAGCGGCGTGAGCGCGGCGCGGAGCAGCGAACGCAGCGTCCGCGCCCGGCTCAGCTCGAAGCCGCGGAGCACCGTCATCCGCTCCTCGAGCGGCAGCGCCGACAGCGGCCTGAGCCGGAACGGAAGGGGAGCGAGCTCTATCGCCCACAGCGCCGCGCGCACCCCCTGCGCCAGGTGCGGCGGGATGGAGCCGAGCCAGGCCGCGAGTCGGCTGGCGGTCGCGGCGCCCGCGCCGTCGAGGAAGCGGCCGGGCGGCATCGCCGCCTCGGCGAGCGCGGCGGCGATACGCATCTCTCGCCCAGAGAGCCTGGGCTCCGGGCCGCCGTTTGCCTCGGGGGCCCTCTCCGCGCCGGCATCCTCCCTCGGTGTCCCGGGCCTGCGTTCCCTCCGCTCCAGCGCGGGCAAGCGCCCGAAATCGAGGTCCAATCCAAGGGTCATGGTCCTCCGAACCGCTCGTGAAATCTTCTGTTAATTCTGTAGCAATAGAATCATCGCGATGCAAGGCGGCCTGAGCTGCTGGTGAACGTGGCGCGCAGGCGGGCCGATCCGCTGGCCTCGCGCGTGCTGGACGTGGCGCGCAGGCGGGCTGATCCGTCGCTCCTGCGCGCGCTGGACGCGCGCTGGACGTGGAGCGCAGGCGCCCTGTCACGGCATCGGCAGGACCCAGATCGGCGAGCGAGGCTGGAGCTCGAGGTGCTTCCAGGCGTCCTCGGCGATCGCCATGCCGAGCTCTCCCTCATCGCGGAGGCTCGCGGCGACCGCGCGAAAATAAGGGGCGTCTGGGCGCTCGATCGCGAGGATGCCCTTCGGATCCGACGGGCTCGGGGTGAACGGGCGGCCCGCCTTCGCCCGGCGCGTATCGCGCACGAGCGAGATTTCGTCCATGCGGGCGGTGAAGTGCGGCCCTCCGTCGAACGGATCGACCCTGTGGGCATAGCGGAAGCCGACGCGGCGGAGCAGCTTCTCCACCCCCCGGGTCTGCGCCCCGACCTTCCCGATCACGCGCTGCGCGTCCTCGGGCAGCAGCGAGGCGTAGAGGGTCCCCTCCGGGAAGAGCCCCTTGATGAACTCCTTGTTCTTCTTGGAGAGGAGATCCGCGTCGGCATAGCTCATGTCGGTGAACTTGCGCCCGAGCGCTTCCCAGAGGTGGCTTGTCCCGTCCGGCTCGAGGGGGGGCATCAGCTCCGCGAGGATCTCGTCCTGGAACAGCGCGGATCGCGCGGCCATGTAGAGGAAGCGAACATAGGAGATCATCGTGCCGAGCCGCTCGGGCCCTTGCCGGTACTCCGGCATGAGCACGAGCCCGCCGATCTCCGTGGGGCCGTTGTACGAGTAGCCGATGCGCAGCACGGTATGATGGAAGTGCTTGTCGATCGTGGCCGAGTACTTCTCCTCGTCGAGCACGTCGAAGAAGATGTAGGGGACGCCGCGCCGGCCGAGCTGCGCGATGATCATCGACGTCCCGACGATCATGCCCTTGTCGCCCTTCGTCAGGTCGACGAGGACGAAGACGTATTGGCGGAGGCGGGGATCCTGGATCGCCCCGTTGAAGCTCTTGTGGCTCTCGGCGACGATCTCGTGGATTGCGTCACGGTTGTTCGGCAGGTTGACCGAGTTCAGGTGGCGCGCGACATAGAGGAGCTGCTCCTCGTCGCCGGTCACGGCTGCGCGTATCTCGAACGAGATCATCGCCGGAAGCCTACGCGTGGCGCCCGTCCTTGGCCATTGCTCCGGAGGCCGTGCGCGCGGCGCAGAGCGGCGATCGCCGCGCGCCCTGGCGGCCGGACAGCGCGAGCCTGGCGCGGGACGTCGCGCGCGTCAGCCGGGCTCAGCGCGCGACGCCTCGTCCGCGGCGTCGAGCGGCGGCTCCGCGCGTCAGCCGAGCTGAGCGCGCAGCGCTTCGTCCATGGCATCGAGCGGCGGCTCCCGCCCGGTGTACAGCCGGAACTGCTCTGCAGCCTGGTGGAGGAGCATCCTCCCGCCGTGAACGGCGGTCGCTCCGCGTCGACGCGCCGCCGCCACGAGCTCCGTGATCATCGGTTTGTACACGATATCCATCACCAGGAGACCTTCCCGCAACACCTCCTCCGGGACAGGGCTTCGTGGATCGACCTCGGCCATGCCGAGCGACGTGGCGTTCACGAGGACGCCGTGGTCGGGCGAGAGCGCCGCTGCGTCGAGCGGCACCGCCGCCCCGCCGACCGCCGCCGCGAGCTGCCGCGCCTTCTCGAGATCGCGGTTCGCCACCGTGACGCTGGCGCCCCGCTCCACGAGCCCGAACGCGACCGCGCGCGCCGCGCCGCTGGCGCCGAGGAGCAGCACCCGCGCGCCCCCGAGCTGCGTCACCTCCTCGAGCGCCCGCACCGCGCCGATCCAGTCGGTATTGTAGCCCCTGAGGCGCCCGTCGTTGTTCACGATGGTGTTGACCGCGCCGATCCGCTCGGCGACGGGATCGAGCTCGTCGAGCAATGGAATTACCGCCTGCTTGTAGGGCATCGACACGCCGAGGCCGCGGATCCCGAGCGCGCGCATCCCGCGCGTCGCGCCTTCAACATCGGTCACCGCAAAAGGGATATAGGTAAAATCGAGCGCCAGCGCGCGGTAGCCGGCGAGGTGCATGGCGGCCCCTGTCGTTACCGGATGACGCGACATTGATCCGCAGAGTGTGAGGCGGCCCAGAGCTCGGGAGAGTGGTGCAGTCGATGAAGTGCAGCCGTGCATGCAGCGAAGCTGGCTTGTCTCGAGCGCGGATGCTAGCCCCGCCAGAGATGAGCGAGCCCAGCGTTCCCCGGCCGGCGGTGGAGGCCGCGGCGGCGTGCCTCCAGCCCGACAAGGCCGGATTTTTCATGCCTCGATCCGATCGCGCGTTCGCGCGGCGCGCCTACCAGACGGTCGCGCCGCTCGGGCGGAGCCTCCTCAAGGTCCTCGCGGCGCTCGCGATCCTCACGCTGGGTCGCTCGACCCTCGCGGACCAGTACCACGTGCCCACCGGCTCGATGTGGCCGACGATCACCCCGGGCGATCGCATCCTTGTCGACAAGGTCGCCTACGGGCTCCGCGTCCCGCTCACGGATCACTACCTGTTCGAGCGCAGCGGGCCGAGCGCCGGCGACGTGGTGCTCTTCGCGGATCCACGCGGCGGGTCCACCCTCCTCGTCAAGCGGGTGATCGCGCTCCCGGGCCAGACGGTGATGCTCCGGCAAGGCGTGCTGTACGTCGACGGCGCGGCGCAAGCCCTCGAGCAGCTCGGGGACGGCACGAGGGTGGAGCACCTCGGCGAGGTCACACACGCGGCCGGCGAGCCCGACTTCGACGCGTTCGGTCCGGTCGTCGTCCCGCCGGACCACCTCTTCGTGATGGGCGACAACCGCGCCGCCTCGCTCGACAGCCGGGCGATGGGGGCGGTGCCGAGGGAGCTGCTGCGCGGCCGCGTGCTCCGCGTCGTCTATCACCACGACGCCGCGGGCTTCGATCTGTCCCGCGCGCTGCGGAGCGTCGACTGAGCGGCTGCCCTAGGCTTCCCCTCTTGCCACCATCTCCCTGAGCTCTTCGCCGCTCAGGGTCTCGACCTCGTAGAGCCGGGCGGCGACGCGCTCGAGCGTCGGCCGGTGCCCCTGGATCAAAGCGCGCGCCCGCGCCTCCGCGTCCGCGAGGATCCGCGCGACCTCCGCGTCGATCGCGCGCGCGGTCGCGTCGCTGCACTCCCGCGGCCCTGCGCCGGACGGCATCGCGCCCTGCGCCTCGCCGAGGAACGACAGCGGCCGGCGCGGATCGAGCGCCGAGAGCCCGAGCCCCTGGCCCATCCCGAGCTCGCGGACCATGCGGCGCGCGAGCTCGGTCGCGTTCAGCAGATCGTCCTGCGCGCCGGTCGAGAGGTCTCCGACGGCCTCCTCCTCGGCGACGCGCCCGCCCAGCAGCACGACCAGCCGATCGAGGATCTCCTGCCGGCTCCACAGGTAACGATCCTCGCGCGGCTGCTGGATCGTGTACCCGAGCGCGCCCGGCCCCCGCGGCACGATGGACACCTTGCGCACAGGATCCTGCGTCGGCAGCAGCGAGGCGGTCAGCGCATGCCCCACCTCGTGGTAGGCGACGACGAGCTTCTCGCGCGCTCCGAGCCGCCTGCCACGGCGCTCGAGCCCCGCGAGCCCGCGCTCGATCGCCGCCTCCAGATCGCCGTGTCCCACCGCCTCCGCGCCGCGCCGCGCCGCGAGCAGCGCCGCCTCGTTGACGATGTTCGCGAGGTCGGCGCCGACGAGCCCCGCGGTCTGCGCGGCCACGGCGTCGAGATCCGCGCCAGGATCGAGCGCCACCTTCTTCGCGTGCACCGCGAGGATCTCCTTCCGCTCGGCGAGGTCGGGCCGATCGATGTGCACCCGGCGGTCGAACCGCCCCGGCCTGAGCAGCGCCGGATCGAGGATCTCGGCGCGGTTCGTCGCGGCGATCACGACCATGGCCGTGCGCGCGTCGAACCCATCCATCTCGGTCAGGAGCTGGTTGAGCGTCTGCTCCCGCTCGTCGTGGCCGCCGACGGACCCGCCGAGGCCGCGCACCTTGCCGACCGCATCGAGCTCGTCGATGAACACGAGGCAGGGCCCCTTCTCGCGCGCCTGCGAGAAGAGGTCGCGCACGCGCGCGGCGCCGACGCCGACGAACATCTCCACGAACTCCGACCCGCTTGCGCTGAAGAAGGGGACGCTCGCCTCTCCCGCGATCGCCCGAGCGAGCAACGTCTTGCCCGTGCCGGGCGGCCCCACGAGGAGCACCCCTCTGGGCATCCGCCCGCCGAGCTTCTCGTAGCGCTCGGGCGCTTTGAGGAAGTCGACGATCTCGCCGAGCTCCGTCTTCGCCTCGGCGTTGCCGGCGACATCGCGGAACGTCGCGATCGCGCCCCGCTCCTCGTAGAGCCGCGCCTTGTGCTTGCCGAAGGCGGTCGCGGCGCCCGAGACGGTCCCCGGCGTCGTCGCGCGGCGCGACGCGAGGTGGCCCATCGCCGCCAGACCGGCGAGCGGCAGCAGCAGCCATAGGTACGGCGGCAGCCCCAGCTCGTCCGCGACGCGCGTGTACGGGATCCCTCGCCGGTCGAGATCGGCGAGCAGATCCTTCTCGGTCTGCTCGATGCGCCCCGTGCGGTAACTCTGCCGCGCGCGCGCGCTCAGGCCGGGCACCGCGCGTCCGATGTACATGTCATCCCGGATCTCGATCTCGGCGAGCTCTCCGCGCTCCGCGAGCGAGCGGAAGCGCGCGTAAGGGATCCGGTCGTCGGACGCCGCCATCACCTGGAGCAGCAACGCCGAGCCGAGCACCAGGACGAGAACAATCCAGAGCGACCGCATGCTCCCGCCTCCGCACGGACATGCGACACGGCCGGCGAGGCCGACCTGTCGTCACGGTGCGCCCTGCACGGAGCCTGCCAAGGCGGCCCGTGCACCCTCGCGGCAAGCGCGGCGAGCCGAGGCGTCGCTCGATCCGCCGCGCAGCGCCGAGCGCGCCCGGCGCGGCATGGACGCCCGGCGCGAGCCGATCAACCCTCGCCGCATGGGGAGAGCTCTTTTCTTGATCATGGTCACGGGTCCGCTGTCGACGTTGCTGCTCGGGTGCGGGGGGGCCTCGCCGCCTCCGATCGAGCAGCCCGAGCCAGCGCCGCCGGAGGAGCGGGCGCCGGCGGCCGAGCCCACGGACGATGCCGCCCAGGGCGCCGCGACGCGGGAGGCAGACGCGGAGCCGGGCGCGGCTGCGCCGGCGCCGCCGCGCCGCGACGACTCGGTGCCCGACGACTACGCGCTCATGCATGGCGACTGCGTGGATCTGGGCAAGCGGCTCACGGCGCTCACGCGCTCGGAGCAGGTCGCGGCGCTCAGCGCCAAGCTCACGGCGGAGCAGCGGGGCGAGACCGAGAAGAAGATCGACGCCGTCGCGGCCACGCTGGGGGAGCAGTACGCGCAGTCGTGCGAGCAGAACGTCGGCAAGAGCGTGGATCCGAGGTCGCTCAAGTGCGCGTTCGACGCGCGGACCGTCAGGGCGTTCGAGGCCTGCCTCAACGCGCCGCCGCCGGCCCCATGACGCCTCGGCGACGCGGCGAGCGGCGGATGACGGCGCGCTCGGTGGAGATATAACTCGGTGGAGATATAATGGGCGTCTCCCATGGACGCTTCGCTCCTCGATGACCCCTGGATCGCCGCTCAGGTCGACGCCGCCGTGGCGCCTTACGTGGGGCGCCTGCCCGCGCACGAGATCGCGTGGATGCGCGAGCAGCTCGTGGAGGTCTTGCTGCACGACGAGGAGGCGAGCCGCCTCCTGCGGCGCGCGCATCCGCGCGAGGTCGACGAGAGCGGCGAGCGGGCGTTCGGGGTGCTCGGCGCAGCGGGGCGCGCCAAGGCGGGATAGCGGTGCGCACTCCGGAAGACCGGCTCCTCGCCGAGGGGCTCGACCTGCTTCAGCTGGTCGCGAAGCGCATCGCGCGCCGCCTGGGCCGCCGCATCCCGGTGGAGGACCTCGTCGCGCTGGGGCACCCGGCGCTGCTCGAGATCGTGCGGACGCACGATCCGAGCCGAGCCACCTTCGAGGCCTACGCCAAGCGGAAGCTCCGGTGGGCCATCTTCGACGGCGTCCGGCGGGAGACGCGCTGGCGTTCCGCGGCCGCGCGGGCGAGCGCGCTCGCTGCGTCGGCGCGCTTCGCCGAGGGACGCGGGGCGGACGACGACGCCGACGCGCCTGCCACGCAGGAGGCCTACGCCGCGCGGCTCGGTGATCTGCTCGCCGGGCATGCGGCCGCGATGGCGCTCGGCCTGCTCTCGAGTCACGGGGACGTCGCCGCCGTCCCCGACGCCGCGGACGACCCGGAGGAGCACGCCTCTCGCGCCGAGCTCGCGAAGGCCGTGCGTCACGCCGTGCGCGAGCTCCCGGAGCGCGAGCGCACCCTCGTGGAGCGCCACTACTTCGACGACGAGCGCTTCGATCAGATCGCGCAGGATCTCGGGATCAGCAAGAGCTGGGCGAGCCGGCTGCACAGCCAGGCCATCGAGCGGCTGGGCGAGCTGCTCCGCACGGCGCGCTGAGGCGCGGGCGCCTCGCCGCCCGCCGGCGGACGCCGGTCAGCGCTGCCGGCTCTGGTACGAGCGGAGATACGGGGCCCGCTCGTCGTCGCTGACCGGCTCGTTGCTGATCACCCGGTGGTCGCGCGGCAGGAAATACACGAGCCGGACCGTCATGTGGTCCTTCACGACGGTCAGCTTCCCCTTGCGACGGAGCTCCGCGGCCTCCTCGAAGCTCTGCGCCTTCGGATCGTAGGCGATCATGTGCAGATCTGGCCCGAACGGCGCGGGCAGCTCTTCCACCTCGACGATCTTGTAGATGCGCAGCCCTCCGCTCTGCTCGGCGGCTGCGACCACGGCGCCGATCACCAGATCCTTGCCCGTCGGATCGGAGGTCTCGGGCACCGGGGGGGCGCGGTCACATGCAGGCGCGAGCGTCAGGATGCCGGCGCACACGGCGGCGAGCGCGATCGACCTCATGGGCGCTGAATAACATCGATGCCACCCGGCGCAAGCGGCGACCGCGTTGTCGCGCGGGTTGCGCGGTTGCACCGGTTGCACCGGTTGCGCGGGGGCCTGCAAGGCCAGGCGGGGGTTGCGGGCGTCGGTGGCGCGCTGCGACGTCGTCCGCCGCCTCGCGGCGGCGTCGTGGTAGACGGCGCGCTCGACACGGTGATCGGGGGCGATCCCTGCTGGAGGAGTGCGATCATGCGACTCGAGGACACGAAGTTCGTCGTCACAGGTGCTGCCCAGGGGCTGGGTCGCCACTATGCGCTGCGGCTCGCGGAGCTCGGGGGCCAGGTCGCCGCCGGCGACATGAACGAGGAGGGGCTCGCGTCGCTCGTCGAGGCGAGCAAGGGGCTCGCCGGCAAGGTCCACGCGCGGGCGGTCAACGTGGCGGTGGAGGCCGAGGTGGAGGCGTTCGTCCGCTTCGCGCACGAGGCGATGGGCGGCCTGAACGGCCTCGTGAACAACGCGGGCATCCTGCGGGACGGCCTGCTCGTCAAGAAGGACCGCCAGACGGGCGCGGTCGTCAAGCTGAGCGCGGCGCAGTGGCAGGCCGTCATCGACGTCAACCTGACGGGGGCCACGCTCATGGTCCGCGAGGTCGTCGCGAAGATGGTCGAGGCCGAGCAGAAGGGCGTCATCGTCAACATCAGCTCCATCGCGCGCCACGGCAACCGAGGCCAGTCGAGCTACACCGCTGCGAAGAGCGCGCTCGCGGCGAACACGAAGACCTGGGCGCTCGAGTTCGCGCCGTTCGGCATCCGCGTCGGCGCCGTTGCGCCCGGCATGATCGAGACACCCATGACGCAGGGCATGCACCAGAAGGCGCGCGACGCCTTGGTCGCCATGATCCCTGTGGGCCGCATCGGCGTGCCCGAGGACATCTGGCAGGCCGTGCGCTTCGTGATCGAGTGCGAGTACTTCAACGGTCGCTGCATCGACGTCGACGGCGGCCTCACGATGTGACGCCGTCACGCGGCCGACCGCTCCGCGGTGGGCGTGCGTTCGCGCCTCGCCTCCCGGCCGCGCTCGCGCGGCGTCATCTTCCGCCGGTCTGACCGGCGGCATCCCTGCCCGATCCCCCTTCCTTCGACGCTCCTGTGGCGCTCGACCGACCGAGCGCAGCTCGGCGCGTTCGATCGAGCGCTGCTGGCTCGATCCAAGGGGATCTCGGACCACGAGCCACCTCGGCGATCCGCCCAGGCGACATTCCCCTTGACGCTTCGATATTGAAAGCTATGTTCAATATCAATCCCACCCGTAACGTAGCCGGGGGTCTGCATGTACGTCTGCCTCTGCATGGGCGTCTGTGATCGAGAGATTCGTGAAGCGATGAGCGAGGGCGCCTGCTCTGTTTCGCAGGTCATGGAGTGCACGGGCGCCGGTACGCGGTGCGGCTCCTGTCGGTCGACGATCGCCGAGCTTGTCGGTGAGCGCGATGGCGCCTCGACGCCGCGTCGCCTGGTGATGGCGCCGGTCTCCAGCGCAGCTTGATCCTCCGGATTGACCGGCAACAGCCTCGATGCCCTGGTTTCCGCCGGAGGCGACGGCGTCGGCGCCTGTTTCCTTAGAAACTTCTTGCGCACCTCCACGGACCTCGCGCATTTGTGCGGGGCGCTGGCGTCCTAGCCAGCGTCCCTCGCCTGACAGGGGCGGGGTCCGCACGACAGGCACGAGCGCGAGAGGGGTCCGATGAAGGGTGCAAAAGACGTCGTTGATGCGTTGAACGAGGTGCTTGCCGGAGAGCTCGTTGCGATCAACCAGTATTTTCTGCACGCGAAGATGTGTTCGCACTGGGGCTTCGTCACGCTCGCTGCGCACGGGCGCGCCGAGTCGATCGACGAGATGAAGCACGCCGATGCGATCATCGAGCGCATCCTCTTCCTCGATGGGCTGCCCAACCTGCAGCGGCTGGACACCCTGCACATCGGGCAGAGCGTGCCGGAGCAGCTCAAGAGCGACCTCGATCTCGAGTACCACGCGGTCAAGCGGCTCAACTCGGCGATCGCCCTCTGCCGCGACAGGGGGGATCGCACCACCGAGGATCTCCTGGCCAAGATCCTCGAGTCCGAGGAGGAGCACATCGACTGGCTCGAGACACAAATCGGGCTGATCGAGAAGCTTGGCGAGACCGCCTACCTCGCCCAGCAGATCCGCGGGTAGGGCAGAGTGAGGGCCGCCCCTCGCGCAGGGAGCGTCCCCCGTGCACCTTCTGGCGGCGGAGGTCGTGCTTGACGTACGATGCTCTGGACGCATGTCCAAGGCGCCGCGGACGACCGTGCTCGCGCGCTCACGCGCCAGCGCGGCACGTCGGTCGTGATCGTCGCGCCGCGCTCGTTTCCCGGAGGAGGATGGGCGCGGCGGGGGAAATCCATGTCGAAGATTCTTGTCGTCGATGACCAGCGGAACATGCGGACCACGCTCGCGATGATGCTGCGTGGCGCCGGGTACGAGGTCGATGAAGCCGCGGACGGCAGCCAGGGCGCCGATCTGGGCGCCAAGGGGGCGTACGACGTCGTGCTCACCGACCTCCGGATGGGCGGCTTCGACGGGATCGGCGTCCTGCGCGCGGTGAAGGAGTCGAACGCGAACACGGAGGTCATCGTGATGACCGCGTACGGCACCATCGAGAGCGCGGTGGAGGCGATGCGGCTCGGCGCGTTCGACTACATCCAGAAGCCGTTCTCGGAGCAGGAGCTCCTCGTGAAGGCCGAGCGCGCGATCCAGAACCGGAAGCTCACCGGCGAGGTGCAGCTGCTCGCCAGCGAGTTCAAGGAGCGTTACCGGTTCGAGAACATCGTCGGCCGCTCGCAGGCGGTCCGCGAGGTGCTCGGCCGGATCGTCAAGGTCGCGCCGACCGACGCGACGGTGCTCATCACCGGCGAGAGCGGCACCGGCAAGGAGCTCGTCGCCAAGGCCATCCACGCCAACAGCAAGCGCGCCGACCGCCCGTTCGTGCCGGTCAACTGCGCCGCCATCAGCGAGACGCTCCTCGAGAGCGAGCTGTTCGGCCACGCGCGAGGCTCGTTCACGGGCGCGATCTCGGCGAGGAAAGGGCTGTTCGAGGAGGCCGACGGGGGCACGTTCTTCTTCGACGAGATCGCCGAGACCCCGCTCACCTTCCAGGCGAAGCTGCTCCGCGCGATCCAGGAGAACGAGATCCGCAGGGTAGGCGAGAACAAGCCCATCAACGTCGACGTGCGCATCATCGCCGCGACGAACCAGGAGCTCCTGACCGCGGTGTCGGAGAAGCGGTTCCGCCAGGACCTCTACTACCGGCTGAACGTCGCGCGCTTCGTGCTCCCGCCGCTCCGCTCGCGTCGCGAGGACATCCCGATCCTCTGGGAGTTCTTCCTGGAGAAGTACAACCGCAAGATGACCTGTCGCGCCCGCGCCGCCGACGGCGTCATCGAGGCGCTGACGCAATACGACTTCCCCGGCAACATCCGCGAGCTCGAGAACATGGTCGAGCAAGCGGTGGCCCTCTCGGGCGGCGGCGTCATCAGCGTCGACGACGTGCTGCCCGCCGCGATGCAGCCGAAGCGCGCGCCCGAAGCCGGCGGCAGGCTGCTCGCCGACGTCGTCGACTGCGCCGAGCGCCAGGCGATCGAGGCCGCGCTGCGGGAGTGCGACGGCAGCCGGGAGCGCGCCGCCGAGGTGCTCGGGATCAGCGCGACCACGCTGTGGCGCAAGATGACCCGCCTGGCGATCACGTATCCCCCGGGCTGAAACGGCGCCGGTCTGCCGAGCGCCTTCCCGTCGCTCACCGGCCGGGCTCAGCAGCTCGCTCCCACGGCACACAGCGACCTCAGGCGGACCGCGCTGGACGGGGCGTGCTCCCCCGGCACAGCGACCTGCTGCCCATCGAGCTCAGCCTGCATTTCTCCGTTCGGGTCGTATGGATGCGGCCGCTCGATCCAAGCAAACCACCTGACTCAGCAGCAAATCGAGGGAGCTAGCCTACGCGAGATTGCATTTTTGCAATGATGCAGCGTCGGGATTTGCCGTAGTGCAATGAGGCGCCTGATGTAGACTGTGCTCTTCTGTTTCACTTTAGCGTCGGCAACCGCAACGCGTCGATTCGGGAACTTGGCCCGGTGATTGCTAGACAGGTAGGCGTATTGGATAGCGGCGATCGCCGCAGGAGGACGCTTAATGGCCCGCATGCTGATCGTGGACGGTGAGAATTCCCAGCGTCGCGCTCTTTCGGCAGGGCTAAGCGTCGAGGGGTTCGAGGTCGCGTTCGCCGCCTCGTTCCACGATGCGCTGGTGACCCTCGGCTCGTCCCCGATCGATGTGGCGATGATCGATCTGATGATGCCGGACCTGAACGGCCTCGAGCTCGCGCGGCACATCCGGCATGCGTTCCCGAGGGTGCGGGTCGTGCTCTCCAGCGCGTATCACCTCTCCGCGCGCCAGGTCGAGCGCGCCGACTGCGGCGCGGTGGCCTTCGTCCCGAAGCCTTACCAGGTGGGCGAGATCTGTCGCTTCCTCCGCGCCAAGACGAGCGTGCTCGCGCCCGCGTCGTGCTAGTAGCGCGGCGTGCGCTGCGAGCTGCTCGACTACGAACTCCCTGAAGCGCTGATCGCTTCGCGGCCCCCCGAGGAGCGCGACGGGGCGAGGCTCCTCCTGGTCGATCGCGGCCGCGGCGCGGGCGAGGTGGAGCACGCGGCGATCCGCGATCTCGACCGGTACATCGAGCGCGGCGCGCTCGTCATCGTCAACGACACGAAGGTCGTCCCCGCTCGTCTGTTCGGGAGGAAGCGCGGCACAGGCGGGCAGGTCGAGCTCTTCCTGCTGCGCCGGCTCGACGGGGCGCCGGCCGGCGCGGAGGACCTCGGCGGAGGGCCGCAGGAGAGCGCGCCGCGGCCCGAGCGCTGGCGGGCGATGGGGCGCGCCTCCAAGCCGATACGCCCGGGATCGGTGCTCGATATCGAGCGCGACGGCGCGCTGGTCGCGGAGGTGCTGGAGCGCGCCGAGGACGGCGTGCTCACGGTGCAGCTCTCCTCGCCCGCGGGGCTGTCCGTCGCCGCTGCGATCGACGCGTACGGGCACGTCCCGCTCCCGCCCTACCTCGGCCGCGGCGACGACGCGTCCGATCGCGAGCGGTACCAGACCATCTTCGCCCGGGTCCCAGGAGCGGTCGCCGCGCCCACGGCGGGCCTCCACCTCTCGCCCGGCCTCGTCGAGCGGCTCCGCGCGAACGGGGTCGAGATCGCGAGCGTCACGCTGCACGTCGGCCTCGGCACCTTCCAGCCGGTCACGGTCGACGATCTCGACCTGCACCCGATGCACGCGGAGGTCTACTCGATCCCGGACGCGACCGCGGGCGCGATCGCGGGGGCGCGCGAGCGCGGCGCGCCGGTGATCGCGATCGGCACCACCGTGGTTCGCGCGCTGGAGTCGGCCGCCGATCCGGCCCGCGCAGGCCTCGTGCGGGCGCAGTCCGGGGAGACGCGCCTCCTCATCCAGCCGGGCTATCGGTTCCGCGTCGCCGACGCCCTGCTGACCAACTTCCACCTGCCGCGCTCGACGCTGCTCGCGCTGGTGTTCGCCTTCGCCGGCCGCGAGCGCACGCTCCTCGCGTACCGCGCGGCGATCGACGCCGGCTACCGTTTCTACTCGTATGGTGACGCCATGCTGATCCGCGGGGTGCACGCGCCATGAGCCGGACGCCTGGCTTCTCCTTCTCCGAGCTCGCGAGGGACGGGCATGCCCGGACGGGCGTGCTCTCCACGCCGCACGGCGACGTGCTGACCCCGACGTTCATGCCGGTCGGCACCCAGGGCAGCGTGAAGACGTTGACCCCCGCCGAGGTGGCCGCGACCGGCGCGAGGATCGTCCTCGGCAACACGTACCACCTGTGGCTCCGCCCCGGCCCCGAGCTCGTCGCGCAGCTCGGCGGCCTGCACGCGTTCACCCGCTGGCCGCACGCGATGCTCACGGACTCCGGGGGCTTCCAGGCCTTCTCGCTCGCGGAGCGGCGCACCCTGGTCGAGGACGGCTTCGTGTTCCGATCGCACCTCGACGGCGCCCGCAAGGCGCTCACGCCCGAGGTCGCGATGGAGGTGCAGGGGCTGCTCGGCGCCGACATCGCGATGCAGCTCGACGTGTGCCCGCCAGGCGGCGCGCCGCGCCCCGAGGTCGAGGAGGCGTGTCGCCTGACGACGCGCTGGGGGAAGCGCTGCCTCGCCGCGAAGCGCCCGAGCCAGGCGCTCTTCGGCATCGTGCAGGGCGGCACCTCGGTCGCGCTGCGCATGGCGCACGCCGATGAGCTCGGCGCCTTGCCGTTCGACGGGCTCGCCCTGGGCGGCTTCTCCGTGGGCGAGCCGATCGCGATGATGCACGAGGTCGTCGCCCAGATCGGGCCGCACCTCGACCCGACGCGCCCCCGCTACCTCATGGGCGTGGGGACGCCGCTCGACCTCGTGCACGCCATCGGCGCCGGGGTCGACATGTTCGACTGCGTGCTCCCCACCCGGAACGCGCGGAACGGGCAGGCGCTCACGCAGCACGGCAAGATCGTCATCAAGCAGGCCCGCTACAAGGAAGATCGTTCGCCGCTCGATCCGACCTGCGCTTGCCCGACCTGCGCCGGCGGATACAGCCGCGCGTACCTGAGGCACCTCTACATGGCCGGCGAGATCCTGGTGCTGCGCCTGCTGACGGAGCACAACCTCCACCTCTACGGCCGCCTGATGCGAGAGGCGCGCGCGGCGATCGCCGAGGGGAGGTACGCGGCGTTCGCTCGCGAGTGGCTCGGCGCGAGCGGCGCCGGTAATGCCAACGACGCGAACGACGCGAACGAGACGGTGGGCGCGACCGAGTCGACCGAGTCGACCGAGTGACCCTACATCGTCGCCATGGCCTCTTCGATGCGTTCGCGGAGCGGGTGCAGCGGGCGCCGCCGCGCCGCCGGCGCATCGCCTGCGCTGCCCGGAGGGTTCCGGAGTACCATGGGCGGATGGTGAGCTCTCGCCTCTGGCGTCGGGACGCGCGCTCGGATCCGCGCGCATCGGGCGGCGTCCTGGCCGCGCTCGATCCGGCCGTATGCCCGAGCCGTCGGCGCACGAGCCCGAGCCGGTCGTGTCGGTCGGATGGCCGCCTCCGCGCGCGGGTCGCGTGCTTGCCCGCGCATTCCTCGTCCATTAGCCTTCGAACTCGGCCCGCGGAATGACGCAAGACGCCAACAAGAAGCCGCTCGGACGCATCCTCCTGCAGCAACGGGCGGTCACCCAGCCCCAGCTCGAACAGGCGCTCCTCGAGGCGCGCGCGAAGGGGGTGCCCCTCGCCACGAACCTCATCGAGAGCGGCACCGTCTCCGAGGTCGCTGCGCTGAAGGCCCTCTCCGAGCAGAGCGGCGTTCCTGGCATCGATCTCAACCAGGTCTGCATCAAGCTGAGCGACCTCTCCATCCTCCCCCGCGAGATCGCCGCCAAGCACAAGCTCCTTCCCGTGCTCGTGCGCGAGGATCGCATCCTCGTGGCCATGGCCGCGCCCGCCGACAAGAAGGTGATCGACGAGCTCGAGTTCGTGACCGGCAAGCGCGTCTTCCCGTACATCGCGCTCGCGGGCCCGCTCGTGCGGACCATCGCGGCCGCCTACGACATGAAGGAGCAGGGCGAGCCGTTCTACGTGGGCGCCAAGTGCCCGCCCGAGGTGCTGAAGCGGGCCGGGCTCGGCTCCACGGCGTCGTCCGCCTCCGAGGCGCCGCCCGCGCCCCCACCAGCCCCGGCGCAGCCCGCGCCGCGCCGGCCTGCGTCCGCCGTGCCCCCGGCGACGGCGGCCCAGGCCCCTGCAGCGCCTGCTCCCAGCGCCGCCCCGCCGCCGCGGCCCGCGCCGGAGCGCCCGCGCGACGACGCGGAGATCTCGTTCGCCGATCTCACCGACGAGCCGAGCCCGCCGGCTGCCCCGTCGCCGGCCCGCCTCTCCTCGGCGGGGCCGCCGCTCGTCGTCGACGACGCCATGCGGAGGGCGGCGGCGGCGGACGAGCTCACGGACACGGATTTCGGCACCGCAGACCGCGACCTGTCCGTCGTCGAGTCGCTCCCGGGCGCAGGCAAGGCGCCGCAGGGCGATCAGACCACGATCCTGGTCGTCGACGACGAGCCGGAGATCCGGAAGCTGCTCCGCCGCATCTTCGAGGAGCGCGGGTACCGCGTGGAGGAGGCCGATCGCGGGCTCCTCGCGCTGCGCATGGTCAAGGAGAATCCGCCCGACGTGATGATCCTCGACGCCATGCTGCCGGAGGTGCACGGCTTCGACATCGCCCGCCGCATGAAGGGCACCCAGCGCTACGGCCACATCCCGATCATCATGATCTCGGCCGTCTACCGCGGGTGGCGGTTCGCGGAGGACCTGAAGTCGAGCTACGGCGTGGAGGCCTACATCGAGAAGCCCTTCCGCGTTGCCGACGTCGTCGCCGCCGTGGAGAACGCGCTCCAGGCGCGCTCGATCCGCGGCGATCAGGACCGGATCTCGGCGGAGGCGGAGCGCCTCCTCGCCGCGGGGATCGCGGCGTACCGCGCGGGCGATTTCGACAAGGCCGTGCGGCACCTGCGCGAGGGCACGGCGATCGACCCGCTCGCGTACCGGCTGCACTTCCACCTCGGCCTGCTCTACGGCAAGCAGGGGCAGCTCTACGACGCCATCCAGGAGCTGGAGACGGCGCTGCACATCAACGGCAAGCACTTCCCCGCGCTGAAGAACCTCGCCGTGCTCTATCAGAAGGCGGGGTTCCGCAACAAAGCCATCGAGACCTGGGAGCGCGCGCTGGGCGTCGCCCCCGATGACCCGACGCGGCAATCGATCAAGGAGCACTTGCTCGGGCTGCTCTGACCGCCTACCCCATGTCGTCTGGGGCCAAGCTGTCGTAGACTGCGCCATTCCACCGGCAGGCGCGTCCTTGGATGAAATTCATCTGCGATAACTGCAAGGCCAAGTACCAGATCGGTGACGAGAAGGTCGCCGGCAAGATGGTGCGGATGCAGTGCCGGCGATGCGGGCACCTCATCCAGGTCAGCGCGAGCGTCACCGAGAGCTCCGTGGCGCGTGCTCTCCCGGTCGAGCCGCCGCGCGAGGCAGGCGACGATGCGCACGCCGCCCCTCCGAGCGACGAGGCGCCGGACGCGGGCGCGGCGAGCCCCTTGAAGCCGCCGCCGGCTTCGTCCCTGGGCCACGGCGCCGCGCCTGCGCCGCCCCGGCCGGCATCCCACGCCCTGCCCCGTCCGGCGGGCGCTCCTCGACCTCCGGTCGCGCCGCGCGCCGTCCCCGGACCGGCGTCGAGTCCGCGTCCGGCGACCGCACCGCAGGCCTCTCCGGCGGCCCGGGCTGTCCAGCCGGCGCCCGCGGCGCCGGCTCGTTCCCCTGGGCCTGCAGCCAGGGCGGCGGAGCCCGCGACGCCGGCGGGGGCCCCCGGCGCGTTCATGCGCGCGATGTCCAATGACCGCCCGCTCGGGAAGGCGCCGGCCGTGCGCGCCACGGCGAGCGAGGACTGGTACGTCGGGGTCGGCGGCGTCCCGCTCGGCCCGGTGCGCCTCTCGGTCATTCGCGACAAGGCGCTCGCCGGCGCGGTGGACGGCGAGTCGCTCGTCTGGCGCGAGGGCTTCGACGAGTGGCTGCCCCTCAAGAACTTCCCGGAGCTGATCGAGATCGTCACGCAGGCTCAGTCCACCCGCCTGTCCCCGCCCGCGCGCCGCATCAGCACCACAGGCTCCTCTGTCGTTCAGCCGCAGGCGTCTCCGTCGGCGAAGGCGCCCTCCTCGTCGAGGGGCCCTGCGCTCGCGGGGGCCGTGCCCGCGCGCCCGGCGACGCGCGAGCCGGAGCCTCCTGGCCTGAACGAGCAGGCCCCGGCGGTTGCCGCCTTCACCGCGGCGGGGACGCCCGCTGTGTCGGCCCCGCTGCCCGCGCCGGTCGCATCGGCTACGTCCGTCGCGTCCGTCGCGCGCGGCACCCCGGTCGCGCCAGCAGCGAGCGCGCCGGCCGCATGGCCGGGCGCGCCGGCAGGCGCCGGGCGGACCCACGCCGCGGGCGCCGCGCCGGTGGAGGTGCTCGCCGATCCCTTCGCGGCCGATCGGACGGCCCCCGTCGCGTTCGCGCCAGGACCCGAGCTGGCCGCGTCCGCCTCGACCGAGCTCGCTCGTGGGGCCGGCGGCCTGACCGCGGGCGGGTCGCCCGCCGCGGCGGCGCCCGCGGGTGGCCTGGCCGCTGGGGGGGTGCGCTCCGCGACAGCGCCGGCAGGCGGAAGGCTGACCGCGGGGGGCTCGCCCGCCGCGCCGGCCGGGGCCCTCTCCGCCGCGGAGCCCGCACCTCTGGTGGCCACGCCTGGCAGCCTGGTGGAGACGGTCGCGCCAAGGCGGCGATCGGGCATGAGCCCGCTCGCATACGCCTTCATCGCCATGGCCGCGGCGTTCGGTGGCGTCTCCGCGTTCGTCCTGCTCTCCCCGAAGCCGCAGCCCGTGCAGGTCGTGGCCGCCCCCCCGCCGCAGAGCCATCCGGCCGATTTGCCCACGGCGGCCCCGCCGCCGCCGCCGCCGAGCGTCGAGCCGGACGTGCCTGCACCGGCCGAGACGGCTTCCGCCCGGCCAGAGGTCGCTTCGACGGGCAAGACGGGCGGCGCCGCGAGCCAGCGCCCTCCACCGGACAAGCCGGTCGCTCCATCGGCCTCTGCTCAGCTCGACCGGTCCGGGTTCGGCGCTGGGGTCCCCGGCCCCTCGCCAGGACCGGGCAGCCAGGGGACCAGCGCCAGCTTGAGCCCGCTTTCCCAAGGGGAGATCTCCGGCGTCGTCGAGTCGAACCGCCCCAGCGTCCGGCGCCACTGCTGGCAGCCCGCCCTCGACGCGCGCGCCAGCAACGCGGCCAGCACCGCCAGGGTCTCCGCTTCGGTGGTCATCGCCGCGTCGGGCGCCGTCCAGTCCGTTTCGGCCGGCGGGTCGGAGAAGGATTACCCCGGCCTGTCGAGCTGCATCGCCTCCCGGATCAAGTCCTGGCGGTTCCCTCCTTCCTCGAGTTCCACCCCCGTGACGATTCCGTTCGTCTTCGCCGCGCAGTAAGCCCGCTGCTCAGCGGGGACACACCCCTGCGAGCGAAGGCCGCTCGATCGGGCGCTTCGCTTTACGTCTGCCCAGGCAGGCGGTAATCGACGCGCTCATGGCAGAGCGCAAAGTCCGAATCCTCGTGGCGAAGCCCGGCCTGGACGGCCACGACCGCGGCGCCAAGGTGGTCGCCAGGGCACTCCGCGATGCGGGCTTCGAGGTGGTCTACACGGGCCTGCATCAGACCCCCGACATGATCGCCTCCGCCGCCGTGCAGGAGGACGTCGACGCCGTGGGGCTGTCGATCATGTCCGGAGCGCACAACACCCTCTTCCCCGCGGTTATCGAAGCGCTCCGGAGCCGCGGGGCCGAGGACATCGTGGTGTTCGGTGGGGGCATCATCCCGGACGAGGACATCGCGCGGCTCCAGAACGCCGGCGTGAAGGGCGTCTTCACCCCCGGGACCACCCTGAAGAGCATCGTGGAGTGGATCCAGACCAACGTGACCCCCCACAGCTGACCGCCGCCGCGGCGCGCCTCCCCACTCTCCCCCACCGCGGCGCGCCTCCCCACTCTCCCCCACCGCGCGTCTCCCCCGCCCGGTTCCCCCCAGCCACAGGCTCGCTGAGCCCGCCCGGTAACCCGGCTACGCACCCGTTCGCCCGGCCGCGAATCGACGTGCTCGGGGCGGCGATCCGTCTTGCTTGCTTTCCGTCTTGCCAGCGTCCGCCCGACGGGTTCCAGCCCACCTCCGAGCGGCTCCCCACTTCCTCCCACGGCCCCGCCCGAGGGCCATTTATCAATAAATCGTGCTGTTTTGTGGGGTGCGACCTTGAGGGTTTATGTCCTACATAGGTGGCGGATGAGGTCCAGAAATCTCCCAAACTGTTGACACTCGGCACCTCACTCCGTAGCGTGGCGGAGCTTCGTGGGAAGAAGTGGCAGAGAATGTCACGACGCGGCGTGCGCCCGGTGGAGCAACGCGTCGCCAACCCCTCGGCGGGACGGACCAGCCGGAGCTGGGGTCGATGAGCACGATGTTTCGCGGTCACTTCGAGCACGCGATCGACGCGAAGGGGCGCACGAGCCTCCCTTCGCGCTTTCGCGACGTGCTCGCGGCCGCGAACGACCTGCGGATGGTCATCACTCCGGCCCTCTTCGACCCCTGCCTGCACGCGTATCCGATGAAGGCCTGGGAAGAGCTGGAGGCGAAAATTGCAGCACTTCCACAATTTGAGTCGAACGTGGTCGCCTTCCGGCGCCGCTACCTGTCCGCGGCCGTCGAGTGCGACCTTGACAAACAGGGCCGGATCCTCATCCCGCCGTCCCTCCGCGAGCACGCGGGCCTCACGAAGGACGTGCTGTGGGCGGGCATGGGCCAGACGATCGAGCTCTGGTCGCAGGAACGGTGGAAGGCCGCTCAGCAGATGAGCGAGGTCGAGCTTCAGAGCTTCAAGAACGCAATCGCGGAGCAGTTCCGCCTATGAACGTCGTCAATGTAGTCCCCATGCACCTGCCTCCTCCGCCGCCGCGCCCGCGCGGCGAGCAGCACGTCTCCGTCCTCGGCCGCGAGGTGCTCGCCGCGCTCTCGCCGGTCAGCGAGGGCGTCTACGTCGACGCCACGCTCGGCGCCGGCGGCCACACCGCGACGATCCTCGAGACGCCGGGCGCCCGGGTCATCGGGATCGATCGCGACGAGCGCGCCCTCGCCATCGCGCGCGCCCGGCTCGCCCGCGCGGGGGATCGGGTGACCTACGTTCACGGCGAGTTCTCCGAGATCGAGCGGCACCTCGCGGCCCTCGGCGTGCCGCAGGTGGACGGCCTCGTGGCCGACATCGGCGTGAGCTCCATGCAGCTCGACGACCCGGGCCGCGGCATGAGCTTCCGCGCGGAGGGGCCGCTCGACATGCGGATGGACCCGAGCCGCGGCGAGACGGCGCTCGAGCTCATCGAGCGGCTCAGCGACGAGGAGCTCGCGGACCTCATCTACCGCTACGGCGAGGAGCGCCGCAGCCGGAGGGTCGCGCGCTGCATCAAGCAGGCGGCCGACAGCGGCGAGCTCGAGACGACGCTCGACCTGCGGCGCGCCGTGGTGCGCGCCGTCGGGCCGGCGCGCATCGGCGGCGTCGATCCGGCGACGCGCACGTTCCAGGCGCTGCGCATCGCGGTGAACGGTGAGCTCGATCAGCTCGAGGCGCTGCTCGAGGCGGCGCCCAGGATCATCGCGCCCGGCGGCGTGCTCGCCGTGATCTCGTTCCATTCGCTGGAGGACCGCATCGTCAAGCGCGCGCTGCGCGAGCCCGAGGTCTGGGAGCCGCTGACGAAGAAGCCGGTGACCGCGGGCGACGACGAGGTCGAAGGCAACCCGAGGGCCCGCAGCGCAAAGCTCCGCGCCGCGCGGCGCGTGGGCGGGGCGGAGGCGCTCGCGTGACGCAGCAGCGTCCGTTCCTCATCCTGTGGACGCTCGCGGTGGCCGCGACGGTGGCGGCCTTCGTCGTGCACCTCGCGCTGCGAGGGCGCACGGTCGACCTGGGCTACAAGCTCGGGCGGGCGCGCGCCGAGCAGGCGCGGCTGCGTGAGGTCAAGCGGGTGCTCTCGCTCGAGGCGGCCAGCTACGAGACGCCGCAGCGCGTGGAGATGGTCGCCCGCTCGCTGCTCGGCATGACGCCGCCCCCGCCCGAGCGCGTGATCCCGGTGCGGGGCTACTCGGCGCCGCCCGGCGAGCGCGAGCCCGACGGCGAGGCGTCCGGCAGCGCGCCGCCGAGCGGAGGGCAGCCGTGAAGAACCTCGATCCCCGGCGCGCGCGGTGGATCCGCATCCGCATGGGGCTGCTCTGCGGCCTCATGGCGCTCGGCCTGGGCGGCGTCGTGTCCGGCGCCTACCGCATCGAGGTCGAGGACGGGGACGCGTGGTACGACCTCGCCGAGCGGCAGCGCCAGCGGCGGCTCCACATCACGCCGAAGCGCGGCACCATCTACGACCGGAACGGCGCGCCGCTTGCGGAGAGCGTGGAGGTGCCCAGCGTCTCCGTGGACGCGGTCGAGATGCTCCGCGGCATCGAGGAGAAGTACGTCCCGATGCGGATCCAGCAGTACGCCGAGCGCATCGCGCAGGCGCTCTCGCTGCCGGCCGAGGAGGTCGTGGAGAAGCTCAGCCGGCGGCGCCGCTTCGCCTGGCTCAAGCGCCGCATCTCCGAGCAGGAGGTCGAGAACGTCCGCGCGCTCGGGGACAGGACGCAGCGCTACCCGGTGCGCGGGCTCGTGATCGAGGGCGAGGGGCGCCGCTTCTACCCGAACCGCGAGCTCGCCGGGCCGCTGCTCGGCTTCGTCGCCACCGACGGCGAGGGCAAGGAGGGGATCGAGCTCAGCCTGGAGCACGAGCTGCGCGGCAACGCGTCCGAGGTGCGCGGGCTCCGCGATCGCTCGGGCCGGCTCATCTTCTCGGAGGGGATCGAGGACGAGCAGGCGCTCGCCGGGCACAACGTCCACCTGACGATCGACAAGGGCATCCAGTTCACCGCCGAGCGCGAGCTCGAGGCGGCGATGAAGACCTACGAGGCGCTCGGCGGATCGATCGTGGTCGTCGATCCGGAGAGCGGCGAGATCCTCGCCATGGCGAGCGCTCCGGGCTTCAACCCGAACGACTACTCGCAGAGCGATCCGGGGTCCCGGCGCAACCGCTGCGTGGTCGATCGCTTCGAGCCCGGCTCCACGATGAAGATGTTCGCCATCGCGAGCGCGATCGCGGCGAAGAGCGTCTCCCCCAGCGCGACCATCTACTGCGAGGAGGGGAACATGGCGATCGATAACGTCGTGATCCACGACACGCACATTCACAAGTGGCTGACGGTGCCGCAGATCCTCGCCCAGTCGTCCAACATCGGCACGGCGAAGATCGCGCTCGGGCTCGGCGAGCAGCGGCTCTACGAGGGCTTCCGGCGGTTCGGCTTCGGGGACCTGACCGGCGTGCCGCTGCCGGGCGAGTCCGTGGGCGTGCTGCGGCCGCGCGGCCGCCCGTGGGTCCAGGTCGAGACGGCGGCGGCCTCGTTCGGGCAGGGGATCAGCGTCACCACGCTCCAGCTCGCGATGGCCTCGGCGGCGATCGCCAACCACGGGCGGCTGCTCGAGCCGATCCTGATCAAGCGGGTCACCGACGGCACGGGCGTCACGCTCTCGGAGCCGTCGCCGCGCGTGCGCCGCGACGCGGTGCCGGCGCCGATCGCGCGGATGATGTCGGAGATGCTCGTCGCGGTGACGGAGGGGAACGGGACCGGCGTCGAGGCCGCGATCCCGGGGTTCCGCGTCGCGGGGAAGACGGCCACCGCGCAGAAGATCGATCCCGCGACGGGCAAGTACACCGACACCCACTACGTGGCGTCGTTCGTCGGGTTCGTACCGGCCGAGCGGCCTCGGATCGCCATCGCGGTGGTGCTCGATGAGCCGATGGGCGGCACGTACGCCGGCGGCTCGGTCGCAGCGCCCGTCTTCCGTCGGGTCGGTGAGATGGCGCTGCGCTACCTGGGCGTTACCCCGCGCGGGAGCGTGCCGATGAAGCTGTCGGAGATCAGCGAGCAGTCCGGGGAGGACCTCGCGGCGAGCACCTATCAGGTGCTGAGCGAGGCGCGCGCCGCGGCCGCGCCGATCTCGACGGCGGTGGTCACGCCGTCCGCGCCGCTCAAGTCGGGGGAGCTGCGCGTCCCCGATCTGACGGGGCTGCCGCAGCGCGAGGCCGTGAAGAGCGCCGCCGCGCTCGGGCTCGATCCGAGCGTCGAGGGCACGGGGCGGCTCGCGCGCCAGGAGCCTCCGCCCGGGACCGTGCTGCCCAAGGGATCGCCCCTGAAGCTCATCTTCGAGCCCCCCACATGACGGAGCACGATCACAAGGAAGCCAGCCTGGCCGAGCACGCGCTCCGCCTCGGCGACGTGCTGCGCGAGATCCCGGGCGCCGCGCTCGCGCCGGCGGGCGCCGCGGACATGGTCGTGACGGGCGTGCACCTCGACTCGCGCAAGGTGGGGCAGGGGGACATCTTCGTCGCGCGCGCGGGCGCGCGCGCTCACGGCGAGCGCTTCATCCCCGAGGCGGTGGCGCGCGGCGCGCGGGCGGTGATCGTCGCCCGCGGGAGCGCGGCCGACACGCTCGGCGCCGCGCGCGTCGAGGTCCCCGACGTGCCGCTCGCGCTCGCCCAGGCCGCCGCCGTGGTCTACGGACACCCGACCTTCACGCTCGAGGTCGTCGGCATCACCGGTACGAACGGCAAGACGACGACGGCCCACCTCGTCCAGGCCTGCATCGATCGGTGCGGCGGCCAGGCCGGGATCGTCGGGACGCTCGGCTACCGCTTCGGCGATCTCGATGTCCACGCCTCGCACACGAGCCCCGAGGCGGACGAGCTCGCCCGCGTCGCCGCCGCGATGGTCGCCCGCGGCGCGACGCACCTCGTGATGGAGGTGTCATCGATCGCGCTCGCGGCGAAGCGCGTCGACGCGGTCCGGTTCCGGATCGCCGTCTTCACGAACCTCACGCAGGATCACCTCGACTACCACGGCACGATGGAGGCGTACGCGGCGGCGAAGGCGCGCCTGTTCGTGGATCTCGGCCCCGGCGCCGCGGTCATCAACGTCGACGATCCCTTCGGGCGGCAGCTCGTCGAGATGCTCGCACCCGGCGGGCTCTCGCGCCCGACCGCGGCGACGCTCGTGCGCTTCTCGGCGGAGGTGGGCGCGGGCCCGGACACCGCGGAGATCGCCCCCGTCGAGCTCGCCCACGGCGCGAGCGGCACGTTCATCCGCGCCCGCACGCCCGCCGGCGAGGTCGCCATCCGCTCCCACCTGCTCGGCGCGCACAACGCGTCGAACCTGCTCGCCGCCCTCGCCGTGGCCTACCTGCTCGGGTTCGACGTCGGTGACGCCGCCGCGGCGCTCTCGTCTCCGCTCCAGGTCGCGGGCCGCCTGGAGCGCTGCGACACCCCCGGCGCCGACGATGTGATCGTGCTCGTCGACTACGCGCACACGCCGGACGCGCTGGCCCGCGTGCTCGCGAGCGTGCGTGCCCTCGGCGGCGGGCGCGTCCTCTGCGTCTTCGGGTGCGGCGGCGACCGCGATCCGCTGAAGCGGCCGCAGATGGGCGAGGCGGTCGGCCGCGCCGCCGACGTCGCCATCGTCACCAACGACAACCCGCGGAGCGAGGACCCGCGCGCGATCGCCGACGCCATCCTGCCGGGGCTCGTCGCCGGGCGCGCGCGCGTCGTCGTCGAGCTCGATCGGGCGCGCGCGATCGAGCGCGCGGTGCTCGACGCCGAGCCGGCGGACGTGGTCCTCATCGCCGGCAAGGGCCACGAGCCGTACCAGATCATCGGCGGCGTCACGCTGCCGTTCGACGATCGCGACGAGGCGCGGCGCGCGCTCGCCGCGCGCCGCGCGCGCGCCCTCGGCGAGCGGCCGCCCCACGGAGGTGCGGGTTGATCTACGAGCTCTTCTACCCGCTCAAGTTCCACTACGGCTGGCTGAGCTGGCTCAACGTCCTCCGCTACATCCCGTTCCGCACGATCATGGCGACGATCACCGCCATGGTGCTGACGTTCGTGCTCGCGCCGTGGTTCATCCGCGAGCTCCGGCGCAAGCAGATCGGGCAGGTGGTCCGCGCCGAGGGGCCGGAGACGCACAAGATCAAGGCGGGCACGCCGACGATGGGCGGCGCGCTCATCCTGCTCTCCCTGCTGCTCCCCACCGTGCTGTGGGCCGACCTCAGGAACCCCTTCGTCCTCGCGACGACGGCCGTCACCGCGGGCTACGGCGTCATCGGCTACCTGGACGACTTCCTCAAGATCAAGCGGCGGAGCAGCGGGGGCCTGCCCGGGCGCTACAAGCTCATCGGCCAGGTGCTGATCGGCGGCGCGGCCGTGGCCTACACGTTCCTGCTCGCGTCCAAGCTCCCGCCGGACTGGGCGGAGATCAGGACGCGGCTCGCGATCCCGTTCGTCGCGTTCTCGAAGTACCCGATCGAGCTGCCGCTCTACGTCTACATCCCGTTCGCCGTCTTCGTCGTGGTCGCCACGTCGAACGCCGTGAACCTCACCGACGGCCTCGACGGCCTCGCGATCGGCCCGGTGATCATCAACGCGGGGACCTACCTCATCCTCGCGTACATCGTCGGCGCCTCCATCGCGAGCTTCTCGCTCGCGGCCTACCTCGACATCCCGGCGATCGCGTCGGCCGGCGAGCTGTCGGTGTACTGCGGCTCGGTCATCGGCGCTGGGATCGGGTTCCTCTGGTACAACACGTACCCCGCCCAGGTCTTCATGGGGGACGTCGGGTCGCTCGCCCTCGGAGGCGGGCTCGGGATGCTCGCCGTCTTCACCAAGAACGAGCTCCTGTCGATCATCCTCGGGGGGATCTTCTTCATCGAGACGGTCAGCGTCATCACGCAGGTCCTCTCGTTCAAGCTCACCGGCAAGCGCGTCTTCTTGATGGCGCCGATCCACCACCACTACGAGAAGAAGGGGTGGGCGGAGCCCAAGATCATCGTCCGCTTCTGGATCATCTCCATCCTCCTGGCGCTGGTGTCCCTGGCG
This sequence comes from Sorangium sp. KYC3313, assembly GCF_052075895.1. Lineage (NCBI taxonomy): Bacteria > Pseudomonadati > Myxococcota > Polyangiales > Polyangiaceae > Sorangium > Sorangium sp. KYC3313. The sequence goes on along the minus strand of NZ_CP197255.1, from coordinate 10,535,376 downwards.
TCGATGAAGCTGCGGTGAGGGCATGATGGACGTCCGCGGGCGAACAGTGATCGTCGTGGGTCTCGGCCGGAGCGGCGTCGCGGCGGCGCGCCTGCTGAACGCGCGCGGCGCGCGCGTGATCGCGAACGACGGCGCGCCGCGCGAGCGGCTCTCCGCCGCGGCGGCGGCCCTTGAGGGCGAGGGCGTCGTCCTCGCGCCGGGAGGGCACGATCCGGCGCTGTTCGACGGCGCCGACCTCGTGGTCGTCTCGCCGGGCGTGCCGTCGTTTCCTGCGCTCGACGCCGTCGCTCGCTCCGGGCGCGAGGTCATCGGCGAGCTCGAGCTCGCGTCGCGCTTCGCGTCGGCGCCCGTCGTGCTCGTCGGCGGGACCAACGGAAAGAGCACGACGACGGCGCTCACGGGCGCGATGCTCGAGCGAGCCGGCCTCCGCACGTTCGTCGGCGGCAACTTCGGGACCCCCCTCGCCGAGGTCGTCGACGAGACGTGGGACGTCCTCGTCCTCGAGATCTCGAGCTTCCAGGCGGAGCGCGTGCCGACGCTGCACGCGCGCGCCCACGCGCTGCTGAACATCACGGACGATCACCTCGACCGCTACGCGAGCTTCGCGGCGTACGCCGACGCGAAGGGCAACCCGTTCGAGCGCATGACGCCCGACGACGTCGCGGTCGTCCCCTTCGGCGACGAGCTCGTCGCCCGCCAGGCGGCGCGCGGGCGCGCCCGCGTCGTGACGTTCAGCGCGCGCGACGCCCGCGCGGACGTGAGCGCCGCGGGGGACGCGATCGTCGATCGCGCCGCCGGCGCCCGCTACCCGCTGGCTCGCGTGCGGCTCGCGGGCGCGCACAACCTCGCGAACGCCTGCGCCTCCGTCGCGCTCGCCGCCGCGCTCGGCGCCCCCGCGGCGGCGATAGGCGACGCGCTCTCCAGCTTCGAGGGGCTCGCGCACCGGACCGCGCTCGTCGCGGACGTCGACGGGGTCCGGTATTACGACGACTCGAAGGGGACCAACGTCGGCGCCTCCGTCGCCGCGCTCTCCGGCCTGCTCGAGGCGAAGGCCGTCCTGATCGCGGGCGGGCGCGACAAGCTCGGCGACTACGCCCCGCTCGTGTCCGCGCTGCGCGAGCGGGGGCGCGCCCTCGTCGTCCTCGGCGAGGCCGCGGACCGCATCGCCGCCGCGGCCGCCGGCGTCCTGCCGATCGCGCGGGCGGGCTCGATGGCGGAGGCGGTCCTCGCCGCGCGCTCCCTCGCTCGGCCGGGCGACGCGGTGCTGCTCAGCCCCGCGTGCTCCAGCTTCGATATGTTCCGCGACTACAAGGACCGCGGCGACACCTTCGTCCGCGCGGTCCGCGAGCTCCAGAGAGCTCGCGGCGGGGCCGCTGGGGAGGTGGCGTCGTGACGTCGTGGAGCAACGCGTTCGGCGCGCGCGCCGACGCGCCCAAGAACCGGCACGTCGGTCCCCCCGACCAGGAGAAGGCGGCGCCGGGCGGGATCGCGGCGGCCGCCGAGGCCTTCTGGAAGGTGCGATCGAGCCCGTCGGGGCCGGTCGACGCCCTCCTCGCGGCCGTCGTCACGGCGCTCATCGGCTTCGGCGTGGTGATGGTCTACAGCGCCAGCGCCGTCGAGGCGACGGTCCGCTACAAGGACGCGCAGTTCTTCCTCAAGCGTCAGGCGGTCTACGCGGTCCTCTCGATCGCCACGATGTGGATCACGAGCCGCATCGATCACCGCCGGCTCAAGGTCCTCACGTACCCGGTGCTCATCACCGTCACCGGGATGCTCGTCGCCTGCGTGGCGGGGCTCGGCCACAAGGCCGGCAACGCCTACCGCTGGATCTCGCTCGGCCCTGTCCACGTGCAGCCGGCCGAGGTGGCGAAGCTCGGGATCGTCCTCTGGCTCGCCTACTCGCTGTCGAAGAAGGCCGAGCGCATCAAGTCGTTCTCGGTCGGCTTCCTCCCGCACCTCCTCGTCGTCGGGCTCTTGATGCTCCTCTGCCTCAAGCAGCCCGACTTCGGCAGCGCGGTCGTGCTGCTCTTCCTGACCTTCACGCTGCTGTTCGTGGCGGGCGCGCGCGTCCCGTACATCGCCGCGTTCTCCATGCTGCTGGCGCTCGCCGGCGCCGCGCTCGTTCGCTTCAGCGGGTACCGCTACGCGCGCTACCTCGCGTGGATCGACATGGACAACAACCGCGCGGACCTCGCCTACCAGCCGTTCCAGTCGGTCATGAGCTTCGGCTCGGGCGGGCTCTTCGGCCTCGGCCTCGGGCGAGGGCTGCAGGTGCTCTACCTGCCGGAGGCGCACACCGATTTCGTGTCCGCGATCGTCGGCGAAGAGCTCGGCTTCGTCGGCATCGTCGGCCTGTGCGCGGCCTACCTCGTCATCGTCTCGCGGGGCGTGAAGATCGCCCTCGAGGCGGCCGACGACTACGGCAGCTTCATGGCGTTCGGCATCGCGACGCTCTTCGGGGTGCAGGCGATGACGAACCTCGCCGTCGCGATGGCGATCCTCCCCACGAAGGGGCTCACGCTGCCGTTCCTCAGCTATGGCGGCTCCTCGTTGCTCGTGAACGCCGCGGCCGCGGGCATCCTGCTCAGCATCAGCCGATCGCGGACCGTCGTGGCCCCCGAGAGGCGCGGCGAGGCGGGCGCTTCACCCGTCCCGCACGCGCCGAGCGCGTCGGCCGTGGTCGCCGCGTCGGCCGAGGAGGGCGGCGCATGGTGACCGTGCTCATCGCCGGAGGCGGCACCGGCGGCCACGTCTTCCCGATGATCGCCGTGGGCGACGCCATCCGCGCCGCGGCGCGCGACGAAGAAGCGCGCGTCGTGTACGTCGGCACCGCGCGCGGCATCGAGGTGCGCGTGATGGGCGAGCGCGGCGACAACCTCGAGCTGCTCCACGTCCTGCCGCTCCGCGGGGGCGGCCTCTCGGGCTTCGTGCGCGGCGCTGCCCGCGCGGGCAGCGTCCTCCCGGAGGCGAGGCGGCTCGTCGAGCGGCTCGACGCCCGCGTGGCGCTCTCGCTCGGCGGGTACGCCGGCGGACCGGTCTCGCTCGCGGCCCGCTCGCTCGGCGTTCCGGTCGCGATCCTGGAGCCGAACAGCGTCCTCGGGCTGTCGAACCGGCTGCTCGCGCCGATCGTCGATCGCGCGTACGTCGCCTTCCCGGAGACGGCGCGCGCGCTGCGCCCGAGCACCGTGCGCCTCTTCGGCGTCCCCCTCCGGCGCGCCTTCGCCCGCGCCCCGTACGCGCCGCGCGAGGGCGCGCTCCGCCTGCTGGTCCTCGGCGGCAGCCAGGGCGCGCTCGCGCTGAACGACGTCGTCCCTCGCGCGATCGCGCGAGGCCGCGAGCGCGGCGTCGACCTCGAGGTGGTGCACCAGACGGGCAGGGATCGCGAGGCCGCGGTCCGGTCGCTCTACGCCGAGCTCGGCTTGCCAGGGCGCGCGCGCGTCGTCCCGTTCATCGACGACGTGGCGGAGGCGCTCGCCGCGGCTGACGTCGTGATCGCCCGCGCGGGCGCGTCGACGCTCGCCGAGCTCTGCGCTGTCGGGCGCCCTTCAATCCTGATTCCGTACCCGTTCGCGGCCGACGACCACCAGCTGAGGAACGCGCAATCCCTTGAGCGGGCCTCCGCCGCGGTGGCGATCGCCCAGGGCGACGCCACCGAGCTGCGCCTCGCCGACGAGATCGCCCGGCTCGCGGCCGCGCCGGCGCTCCGGGCCCGCATGGCGGACGCGGCGGCGGCCTTCGCCACGCGGGACGCCGCGGCGCGCGTCGCCGCCGACCTGCTCGAGCTCGCGCGGGCTCCGCGCCACCGCGCGCTGCGCTTTCCCACCCTCGGCGGCCGCGCGGCGCGCGCTGGCGAGGCGCAGCGCGGCGCCGTGACGAACCACGCCGCGCCGCTCGGCGCTGGCCTCGGCTGGGAGGAGGCAGGTTGATGTTCCGCGGTCGCGTTCGCCACGTCCATTTCGTCGGCATCGGGGGCGTCGGGATGAGCGGCCTCGCCGAGATTTTGCGCTCGCTCGAGTTCGAGGTCTCCGGCTCGGATCTCAAGGAGAGCTCGACGACGCGGCGGCTCACGTCGCTCGGCGTCCGGATCGACATCGGCCACCGCGCCGAGAACGTCCGCGGCGTCGATGTCGTCGTGTACTCGAGCGCCATCCGCCCCGAGAACCCCGAGCTCACCGAGGCGCGCGCGCTCGGCACCCCGGTGATCGGGCGCGCGGAGATGCTCGCCGAGCTGATGCGCGTGAAGTACGGCGTCGCGATCGCGGGCTCGCACGGCAAGACCACCACGACCTCCCTCGTCGCCACGGTCCTGCGCGCCGCCGGCCTCGATCCCACCGTCGTCGTCGGCGGCAAGATGGCGGCGCTCGGCACGAACGCGCGGCTCGGCGCCGGTGACCTGCTCGTCGCCGAGGCCGACGAGAGCGACGGATCGTTCCTGCGGCTCACCCCGACGATCGCGGTGGTCACCAACATCGACCCCGAGCACCTCGATCACTACGGCACGCACGAGCGCATCAAGGACGCCTTCGTCGAGTTCGCCGCGCGCGTCCCGTTCTACGGGCTCGCCGTGCTCTGCCTCGACCACCCGCACGTCCAGGATCTGCTCCCGCGCATCCCGCGCCGCCACGTCACGTACGGCGTCTCGCCGCAGTCGGACTACTCGGCGCGCGGCATCCAGTTCCGCGGCCTCGAGACGAGCTTCAACGCGTACCGCCGGGGGGAGCCGCTCGGCGGCTTCACGGTGAAGATGCCGGGCGCGCACAACGTCCTCAACTGCCTCGCCACCATCGCGGTCGCGGACGAGCTCGAGGTGCCGCTCGACGTCACCAAGCAGGCGCTGGCCACGTTCGGCGGCGTCGCTCGCCGCTTCTCCGTCGTCGGGTCGATCGGCGGCGTCACGATGATCGACGACTACGGCCACCACCCGGCCGAGATCCGCGCCACCATCGACGCGGCCCGGCGGGCGTTCCCCGGCGAGGATCACCGCGTCGTCGTGGCCTTCCAGCCGCACCGGCACACCCGCACGCGCGATCTCTTCGACGAGTTCACGCGCGCCTTCAACCAGGCCGACGTCCTGCTCGTCACGGACATCTACGCCGCGGGCGAGCCGCCGATCCCCGGCGTGACCGCGGAGCGCCTCGTCCAGTCGATCCGGGAGCACGGCCACCACGACGCGCGCTTCATCGCCGACAAGGCCGACCTCCCGGAGGCCCTCGAGAAGATCGCCCGGCCCGGCGACGTGGTCATCGCGCTCGGCGCGGGCGACGTGAACGCGTGCGTGCGGGGGCTCAAGGCGCGGCTCGAGGCGAAGTCGCCGCCGCAGGAGGGCAGCTCGTGACCGAGCGTCCCAGCGCGCCCCCGCCGAACCGCCGCCGCTCGCTGCCGTCGGTGCCCGCGGCCCCGCCGGTCCGGACGGCCTCGCGCGCCTCGAAGCCCGAGCCCGTGGCGGCGGTGCCGCCGAAGAACGAGCGCGTGCGGGCGTCGACCCCGCCGTCGCACGAGTCGCCGGCCCCGCCCGCGACGAGCGTCTCCGTGCGCCCGCCGCGCCCGTCGGCGAAGGACGGCGCGCCCCCGGCGGCGCGCCCTCGGCGGCCGATCGCGCGCCACCTCCGCGCCCTGCAGCTGCTCGCGGGCGCCGCCGTCGTGCTCGTCGCCTCGACCGCCGTCGCGTGGGGCGCGCGCCGCTACATCGTGTCGAGCCCTCGCTTCGCCGTGCGCACGGTGCTCGTCGACGGCGTCCAGCGCCGGACCGCCGAGCAGGTGGCCAGCTCCGGCGGCATCGAGGTGGGCAAGAACATCTTCACGCTCGATCTCGAGCTCGCCGGCGCCTCGATCGCCACCGACCCCTGGATCGAGAAGGCGACGGTCACGCGCAGGCTCCCCGCGACGATCCACGTCGACATCGTCGAGCGGGAGGCGCAGGCCCTGGTCGCGATCGGCGGCGATCTCTACCTCGCGACGCGCGACGGCGAGCTCTTCAAGGAGCTCGCCGGCGACGACCCCGTCGACCTCCCGATCGTCACCGGGATCACCGGCGAACAGGTGGCGCGGGATCGCCCCGGCGTCGTCATCGCGGTCCGGCGCCTGCTCGACGTGGTCGAGGACATGGAGCGCGCCGGCGTCGCGCGCCGCTATCCGATCCAGGAGCTCCACGTCGAGCGGGACGGGTCGATCGTCGTCACCATCGGAAAGGAGGCGATCTCGCTCCACCTCGGGCAGCCGCCCTACCGGGACAAGGCCGCCCAGGCGTCGCGGGTGCTCACCGAGCTCGCCCAGCGAAAGGCGAACGCGTCGGTCATCTTCCTCGACAACGACGCGCACCCCGAGCGCGTCGTGGTGAGGATGAGATGAGCGCCGCCGGGCCCGCGCTCCGCGCCGGCGATCGCCGAGCAAAACTTGGCCGGTGCTGCTGGCTCATGGCAGCGTCGTGCCCGCCTTACACGCGCATGGGGCTCGTCCCCGCATGAGGTGGTGCACGCAATGAAGAGCCGGATGGAGACTACTGAGATCGTCGTCGGACTCGACATCGGGACGACCAAGGTCTCGGCGGTCGTTGGCGAGATCGACGCTGATGGGATCACCATCCTCGGGGTGGGCAACGTCCCGTGCCGCGGCCTGCGGAAGGGCGTGGTGAGCAACATCGACTGGACGGTGCGCTCGATCTCCGAGGCGATCGAGGCCGCCCAGACGATGGCGGGCGTCGAGATCCGCACCGTGTATGCCGGCGTCGCGGGCAGCCACATCCGCTGCCAGCAGTCCGACGGCGTCGCCGCGGTCTCGGGCGGCGAGGTCACGCGGCTGGACGTCGAGCGCGTCCTCGAGGGCGCGCGGGCCATCCCTGTCGACGCCGATCGTCAGATCCTGCACGTCCTGCCGCGCGAGTTCACGGTCGACAACCAGGACGGCATCCGCGACCCGGTCGGGATGAGCGGCGTCCGGCTCGGCGTGAAGGTGAACCTGATCACGGCCGCGACCTCGTGCGTGCAGAACGTCGTCCGCTGCGCGGAGCGCTGCGGCCTCACCGTGGCCGACGTGGTACTGGAGCCGCTCGCCAGCGCCGAGGCGGTGCTCTCCGAGGACGAGAAGGAGATCGGCGTCGCCATCATCGACATCGGCGGCGGTACGACGGACCTGCTCCTCTACGTGGACGGCGGAATCGCGCATGCCAGCGTGATCCCGGCGGGCGGCAACAACGTGACGGCCGACATCGCCGCCGGGCTGCGCACGCCGATGGGCGAGGCCGAGCGCCTGAAGCGCAACGCCGGCTGCGCCCTGGGCCGGATGGTGGGCGACGAGGAGGAGATCGAGGTCCCCGGCGTCGGCGGGCACATGCCGCGCAAGGCGGCGCGCCGCGTCCTGTCGGACATCATCGAGCCGCGCGTCGAGGAGATCTTCGCGGTCATCCGCAAGCGGATCGAGGACACCGGGATGCTCGAGCAGCTCTCGGCCGGCGCGGTGGTCACCGGCGGCGGCGTCCTCATGGAAGGGATGACAGAGTTCGCCGAGGAGATCCTCGGGATGCCCGTGCGCCTCGGCGTGCCGGTCGGCGTGCGAGGCATCACGCAGCTCGTGGCCGGCCCGCAGTACGCGACGGGCGTGGGCCTCGTTCAGTACGGCGCCAACGCACTCGCGCAGGCGCGTGCGCTCACGCCGGTGACGCTCGACGCCGGCCACGCCGGACGCGCGGAGATCCGTCGCGAGAAGCTCCGCGAGCGCGAGTCGCGTCGAGATGTCGTCGAAGAAATGTCGATTGAAAAGAGGTCGAGCGGGAGGTTCTGGAACTGGCTTCGAGCAGCATTCTAGGCATGACGTGGCAAGAGAAAGTTGTTAGAGAATTGGGTTTGAGAGGGTCCGATAACGCACTGGCGATCCCTCTTGAACGCGAGGTCAAGAGGGTTTGAAGCGCGGTGTTCGAAGGGGAAGAGGCGCCCCTCCGAATGCCGTCCGGAGCGAGGACGTCCTCGCGCACTGAGGGTTCCGCGCCGCTCGACCTCCGTAGGGGTCGGCGCCGGGCCGAGCGGCTAGCTGTACTTCCCCGGGAGGAGTTCATGAGTTTCTCCATCGAGTTTGCCGACGAGCACACCGGGTACGACGCCCGGATCAAGGTCATCGGTTGTGGCGGTTCTGGCGGCAATGCAGTCAACACGATGATCAACTTCGGCCTCGAGGGCGTGGAGTTCATCGTCGTCAACACCGACGCCCAGGCGCTCGGATCGAGCCTCGCCCCGACCAAGCTCCACATCGGGGCGAGCGTCACGCGCGGTCTCGGCGCGGGCGCCGATCCCGAGAAGGGCCGCAAGGCGGCGCTCGAGGACGTGACGCGCGTCAAGGAGTGCATCCAGGGCGCCGACATGGTGTTCGTCACCGCGGGGATGGGCGGCGGCACGGGCACGGGCGCCGCGCCGGTCATCGCGCAGCTCGCGCGCGAGGAGGGCTGCCTCACCGTCGGCGTCGTGACGAAGCCGTTCTTCTTCGAGGGCAAGCAGCGCTCGCGCCGCGCCGAGCTCGGCCTCGCGATGCTCGCGGAGCACGTCGACACGCTCATCACGATCCCGAACCAGAAGCTCCTCTCGCTGGGCGACGAGGACCTCTCGTTCGTCGAGGCGTTCCGCAAGGCGGACGAGGTGCTCTATCAGGCGATCAAGGGCATCAGCGATCTCATCACGCAGAACGGGATCGTGAACGTCGACTTCGCGGACGTGAAGACGGTGATGTCGAACATGGGCCGCGCGCTCATGGGCACCGGCTGCGCGAAGGGGCAGGGCCGCGCTCGCCTCGCCGCCGAGATGGCCGTCAGCTCGCCGCTGCTCGACGACATCTCCGTCGAGGGCGCGACCGGCGTGCTCATCAACATCGTCGGCGGCCCCGACATGCGGATGCGCGAGATCGAGGAGGCCGCGACGCTCGTGCAGGAGCAGGCGCACGAGGACGCGAACATCATCTTCGGCGCGACCATCGACGAGAACATGGGCGAGATGATCAAGGTCACGGTCATCGCGACCGGCTTCGACCACCTCGTCGCCGAGGTCCCGCAGCAGCTCGCGAGCGCCGCGCAGCCGCGCGCCACCGCGCACTCCATCGGAGCGTCGCTGGCCGCGGCGGCCGGGCCGATGTCGGGCCGCTCCGCCCCGAGCGCTCCTCCCATGCCCATGACGCAGCGCCAGCCGCACCGGCACGAGGAGGTCGCGTATCCGACCACCCGCCGGCCCGCGCCGCAGGTCCAGGCGGCAGGCGGCAGCCCGCGCGACCGCGCGAGCTTCGTCCCCCCGCTCGACTCCGACTGGGACACGCCCGCGTTCCAGCGCCGGGGCCAGTAGCAGCGCCGCAGCCCGCGCGGCAGAGCTCCCGGTGCTCGGCCACCGCGGGCGTTCACGCTGTATTACGCGTTGACAGGCGCGCACGACGACTTATGGTCAGCCGGCGCCTGTGCCCGCTGTCGGGCAGGATCGACGCGGCGGTCCACGATTCATGAGTGAAAAGCGCGACTTCTACGAAGTTCTTGGCCTCGCGCGAGACGCGACGCCTGACGACATTCGCAAGGCCTATCGTCAGGCTGCGTTGAAGAACCATCCGGACCGGAACCCCGGCGATGCGTCGGCGGAGGCCCGCTTCAAAGAGGCCACCGAGGCGTACCAGGTCCTCTCCGATGAGGAGAAGCGCAGCCGGTACGACCAGTTCGGGCACGCCGGCCTCGAGGGGATCGGCGGCGCGGCCGACGGCGACATCTTCTCCCACTTCCAGGACATCTTCTCGGAGTTCTTCGGCGGCTTCGGCGGCGGGCAGCGCCGGCGGCGCGGGCCCGCGCGCGGCCAGGACATCCGGGTCCAGCAGCGGCTCTCGCTGCGGGACGCCTTGCTCGGCTGCAAGCGGGAGGTCGTCCTGCGGACGCCGGTGGCGTGCGACGACTGCTCCGGCTCGGGGGCGAAGCCAGGGACGAAACGCAAGCCGTGCGGTACGTGCGGCGGCGCCGGGCAGGTCTCGACCTCGCGCGGGTTCGTGATGTTCACCCAGACGTGCCCTGAATGCTCGGGCGAGGGGTCGGTCATCAAGACGCCCTGCGCCACCTGCAAGGGGTTCGGCGCGGTCGAGAAGACGCGGAAGGTCGTCGTCAATTTCCCGGCCGGCATCGACGGCGGCCAGCGGCTCAGGGTGCCGGGCCAGGGCATGCCGGGCGCCCAGGGCGCGCCGCCCGGCGATCTGTACGTCGACGTCGATCTCGCCGCGGACGAGCGCTTCGAGCGCGACGGGCTCGACCTCATCACGCGGGCGCCCATCTCCTTCGCCGACGCGGCGCTCGGCAGCACGGTCAAGATCGACCTGCCGGACGACACGGTCGTCGACGTCGAGGTCCCGGCGGGCGTGCAGCCCGGCGAGGTGATCTCGGTCAAGGGCAAGGGCGCGCCCCGGATCGACGGTCGCGGCCGCGGAGCGCTCCAGGTGGTCATCCAGGTCGAGGTGCCGCGGAACCTGTCGCCCGCAGCGCAAGAGCTGCTCCGCAGGTTCCAGGACGAGGTGGCCAAGCACCAGCCGGCGGCGAAGGCGGCGACCGCGTAACGGCGCGGACGCCCGGCGAGCTGGCAGGGTTTCTGGCGCCGGGCGCGAGCCTGCGCCGCGCTCAGCGCGTCGTGCCGATCCAGGCGCCCGCGCACGCGAGGCTGAAGGCGATGGGGGCGAGCGCGGCCGCGAACACGACCGCGACCGGGGCCGCGAGGCCGAGCAGCACCAGAGAGCCCAGGATGGCGAGCGCCGCCGAGGCGGCCGGCTCGAGGACGCTGCCCGTCGACGAGGCCCGGGCGACGAGATAGCCAGCCAAGGGGAAGGCGGCGATCGCCGCTGCGACGAGCAAGAGGAGCGGCGCCGCCGCGGCGGCCGAGGCGTCGCCCCGGTCCACCGCCGCGAAGTCGACGCCGAAGCGGTGGCCGAGCGCGATCGCGATCGCGAGCGCGGTCGTCATCACCCCGACCGTGACGAGCGCGCCGAAGGCGATCCAGGTGAGCGTCACCGGTCGCTCGGTGCGCCTGAGCGCCTCACGCAACGTTCCGAGCGACGGCGGAGCGATGCGCGGAAGGAAGCGGCGCTCCTTGCGCTGCGAGCCGTGCGGCGACGCGCCTCGGCGGAGCAGGTCGCGGGCGGCGAGGAAGGTCACGAGGCCGGCGCCGAGGAGCACCGGCGCCGCGATGACGAGCGCGACCGGGCGGCACGCAAAGACGATGTAGTCGTAGGCGCCGTTGAGCACCATCGCGCCGAGCCACGCGGCGTTGAAGCGACGGCCGCCCAGCGGCCGCGTGCGCTCGCGGCCCAGCGCGTAGCCCCAGAGCGAGGCGAAGAAGAGGTGCGCCGGCACGGCGAGGAGGGCCCGCGCGATGTCGAGCGGCTCCAGCGGCCGGCCCCACAGGTACACCGCGTTGTGGGCCGACACGAACCCGAGCGCCGCGGCGGCCGCGTACACGAGCCCATCGAACGGCTCCTCCACGGCGCGCAGCCGCGCGATCGGCGCGACGGCCGCCACCTTGAGGCCCTGCTCCAGCGGCGCCGTGACCACGAAGATGTAGACGAGCGTGACGGCGTCGAGCGCGCTGGCGGATTTGTCGAGGCCTTGCCAGCGCTGGAGGAACGTCTCGATGAGCAGCGCCGGCACGAACGCGAGCGCGCCGAGCAGCGCCGTCCCCACCGCGAACCGGCGCCTCCCATAGAGGCGCTGCGACCAGACGAGGAGCGCGGCCAGCCCTCCGAGCGGCGCTGCGACGGTGGCGAGCCAGAGGAGCGCGGCGGCGGCGTTCATGGGCGCGAGGGGCGGGGCGGCGGAGCTGGCTTCGCTGCGGCTAGAAGTGGAGCCCGGCGACCGCGGTCAGGGCGAGCGCCGAGCCCACGCTGGAGCCCTCGGCCGCGAGCAGATCGGCCTTGGCTTGCTGAGGCGCGGCGGCTCCGCTCTTGATCCCTTCGATCGCGGCCGAGGAGAGCCCCGGCCTGGTCAGCGCCAGGAGCTCCCAGCTCGCGTTCGCGCCGATCGAGAAGACCGGCGACAGGTAGAGGTCGAGCCCACCGGAGACCCTTCCGTAGAAGCCGCGGATCGCGATGGCGTCGGCCGCGCCGCTCACCGCGCTCTTGACGCTGCCGAGGCCGGCGTAGCCGAAGCCCAGATCGACGTGCGGATCGAGCTTCCCGAGCGGCAGGTGCATGCCGACCTCGCCGCCCAGGGTGAAGAGCTGCCAGTCGCTGAAGAACCCGACCCGTCCGCGGGCGCCCAGCGTGAAGTACAGGAGCCGGACGCCGGCCCCCGCGCCGATGACGCCCCCGTTGGCCGCGCTCGAAACGAAGCCGGCCGTGAAGTCGTCCTCGTCGATGTTGAACGTCTGGAGGCCGACGTTCTCGTAGCCTCCCTCGACGTTCAGCCAGACGATCTCGAGGCCGCGCCCCGAGTCCCGCTCCTTGGCCTCGTCGAGGCGCTGCTCCGTGCCGTCGGGGGCGGCGGGCTCCGGCTCGGGCGTCGTCATCGGCGGGGGCGGCGCCAGGCCTCCGGCCTGCATCGATGGATCGTACGGGTTCGGCTGCGCGGCCGCGGCGCCGGCGCTCGGCGAGGTCCCCGGGAGCGGCTGCCCCTGCTGTGCCAGGGCCGCGGACGTGATGGAGGCCGACGTGAGAACGGTGAGCAGGCAAAGCGCGCGACGAGCGATCATTCGTCCTCTTCCTGGCTGTTCCCGTCGAGCCCGTCGGCTCGTGCCTTCGATTCCAGGGCCTCGGCGTCCCCTGTCGATGAAACGGGCGGGCCAGGCACCCGGTAGCCACCGTCGAGCCAGCGGCCGAGGTCCACCAGCTTGCACTGGGGCGAGCAGAACGGAAAGGCCGGGTTCTCGGGCCTGGGCCCCGCCGACTTGCGGCAAATCGGGCACCTCGCGCCTGCCAAAGCTCCCATGCGGCGTAACGTAGCAGCGTCCATTGCGGGCATGTAGCCCGCGCTCGGCGGGCGTGTGGCCAGCGCTCGGCGGGCGTGTGGCCAGCGCTCGGCGGGCGTGTGGCCAGCGCTCGGCGGGCGTGTGGCCAGCGCTCGGCGCGTGTGTCGCCCGCGCTCGGCGCGCTGGACCGAGGTCGCTGGAGCGACGCCCGCTCAGCGCGCCGGGACCGTGAGGTAGCGGGGCGCCCCGTGGCGCCGTACCCGCAACAGGAGATCCTGGCGTGCCGCCCCCAGGCGCGCGGTCAGGTCGGCGCCGCCCCGCACCGGCGCGCCGTTCAGGTCGAGCACCACGTCGCCCACCTCGAGGCGGCCAGCCGCAGGGCTCCGAGGCGCGATCGACTCGATGCGCGCTCCTCCCAGGGCGTCGCTCGCCAGCACGCCGAACGGCGGCTGCTGGGCGTCCCTCGGCGCGCGATCTTCCTGCGCGCGCCAGCTCGACGACGGCTCGCCGGGGGCCGACGGATCGAGCTTCATCGTCGCGCGCCGGTCGACGCCGTCGCGCTTGTAGATCAGCTCCACCTCGTCTCCCGGCTTGGCTCGCCGGAGCATGCGCGCGAGCTCGCGCGCGTGCTCGACGCGGCGCCCCTCGACCGACGTGATCACGTCGCCCGGCCTGAAGCCCAGCCGCGATCCGGGGCCCTCCGGCTCGACCTCCGTGATCAGCGCGCCCATCCGCCCCGGCAGCCGGAGCACCCGCGCGAGCTGCGAGGTCACCTCCTGGAAGCTGATCCCGATGCGCCCCCGGTCCACGCGGCCCGTCTCCCGCAGCTCGGGCAGGATCTCGAGCACCTCGTCGATCGGCAGGGCGAAGCTGATGCCGCGGCCATCGGCGTGGATCGCCGTCGCGATGCCGATCACCTGCCCCGTGGCGTCGAAGAGCGGCCCGCCGCTGTTTCCCGGGTTGATGGCGGCGTCGGTCTGGAGGAAGCCGTCGAGGTTCCCCGTGCCCATGGGCCTCGACGTCGCGCTGATGATGCCCCGGGTCACCGTCGGTCCGAGCCCGAACGGGCTCCCGATCACGATGACGCCGTCCCCAGGCCGGACCGGCGCGCTCGAGCCGAGGGAGGCGACCCGCAGCGACCCCGCTCCGAGCAGCTTCAACAGCGCCACGTCGAGCGTCGGATCCCGCCCGACCACGGTCGCCTCGAAGGCGCGCTCGTCCGAGAGCTGCACCTCGATGCCGAACGCGTCGCCGATCACGTGATCGCTCGTCAGCACGAGCCCTTCTTCGGCGATCACGAACCCGGATCCGATCGCCCGCTCCACCCGCTGCACACGGTCCCCGAACGGGAGCGCCGGGCCCGCGCGCCCGTCTGGAAACGAGAGCGCGCGCAGGGTGGTGATGGTCACCACCGCCGGCCGCACCTGCTCGATGAGCGCAGGCAGGGTCATCGCGCCGCGGGCGGCCGGCGGCTCGGGCGGCGGCTCCGCGCGCAGGACCGAGCACGGCGCGCTCGCCGCGCCGCGGTGCGATGGAGGGGGCGAGAGCGCGGCTGCCCGGTCGTCGCAGGCAGCGAGCGGCGCGGTCCCGAGGAACCCGACACACGCCCATGCGGCAGCGCGGAGCCGTCCCACGGGCCGGACGTAGAGCCTCGAGGCGCGACCGCAAGCGCGCAAGGACCGGCCGCCGGAGAGCGCTCCGCGCCGCGGCCGAGCTGCTCCGTGGGCCGGACGAGGCGGCGCACGCGGCCCGCTGGCCGCTCAGCCAGGAGGCGCGCCTCGCGCGGCCTCCGTGCGCACCACCTGGACGACGACCTCCACCAGGCGACCGCCGGGCTGGACGAACGACGCCTTGCCGCGCCCCCCTTCGAAGCGCCACGCCAGATCGGCAGGGGCGCCTGTCTCTCCCGCGCCTTCGCCGACGCGGACGACGGCGCTCACCTCCAGCGTCTGCTTCCCTGCCGTCACGGCGCCCCGCGCCACCGCGAACGTCCCGCCGCCGAGCAGCGCGAGCGTCCGCTTCGCCAGGTTGCTCAGGTGTCGCGCGGGCTCTTCCCCTCCGGGCTCCGGACGCCACGTCGCGATGTGCCCGGCGTCGTCGATGTCGATCACGAAGCGCGCCTTCCCCGCGCTTCCGGGCGGGAGCGTCGCCCAGATCGGATCCGCCTGGCACGCGGGCGGGATGGCCCTCGTGAAGGCGCGCCCGAGGTTGCGCACAGCGCTGACGCCGGCCGCCCCGAAGTCGCCCTCGCCGTCCTCTCCGGCGCCGGCGCTCGTCCGCGCGGCGGCGGAGCGCGCCGGTGCGCCGGCTTCCCCGTTCGCCGCGGGCTCCCGGCGTCGCGCTGCGGGCCGGGGCGTCGCCTTCGGCCGAGGCGTTGCCTGGCCGCGCGGCGCGGCCGCCACGGGCGGCGCCGGCGCGCCGCTGGCCTCCGAAGGGTGCTCTGCAGGCGCCGTGGGCCGGCTGGCATCGGCCGGAGAGCGCGCCGCTGGCATGCTCGTCGGCTCGCCGCGCTCGCCGGCCTCGTCGCGCCCGCCGCGAGCGTCGCTCGGGCGCGCCGCGCCGCCGCTGCCCGGCAGCGCGGCCGTGAGCCCGGTCCAGAGATCGATCGGCTCGCGCTGCGCCGCTGGCTCGGCGGGATCGCTGGCGGGCACCTCCGGCCCGAGCCGCGCCGAGCTCCACGCGCCCAGATGGACGATCGCCGATACGAGGAGCGCCGGCACCATCGCTCGTTGATCGCGCATCGGCTCGCACCCCCCTTCGGTCCAGTCGGACGCGCCGCGGCCCCAGCGCCTCGCCGAAGCTCGTTGCCCTTGGCCCGAGGTTCTGCCAGACAGCATCGCGGCTGCAACGTTCCCGAGCGCGCCTTGAAGCTCCTCGCCCTCTCGACCTCGACCCCGCGCGGCAGCGCCGCCCTCTTCGACGCAGCGGACGTGGACCTGCGCGCCGAGGCGGCGGCGTCGCGGGGCGGCGCGCTCTCCACCGCCGGCCTCGCCGCGGCGCCGGCGGCCGGCGCGCGGCTGCTCGCGGCGACGACCTACGCCGACCTGCACGGGCACGCAGAGCGCATCTTCGGAGCCGTCGACGAGGTCCTCGCTGCGGCAGGCCTACCGGCCGCGGCGGTGCAGGCGCTCGGCTGCGACGTGGGGCCCGGCTCGTTCACCGGGGTCCGGGTGGCGGTCGCGGCGGCCAAGGGGGTCGCGCTGGCGCTGGACGTCCCGGTCGCCGGCGTCACCTCGCTCGAGGCGATGGCCGCCGCCGCCTTCGCCGCCGGCGCGGCGAGCCCCGGCGATCTCCTGGTCCCGCTGATCGACGCCAAGAAGGGCGAGGTCTTCCTGGCCGCCTTCGACGGGCCCGCGGCGGCGCCTTCGCTCCCCCCGCGCCACCTGCCGCGCGACGCGGCGTTCGACGTCGTGGCCGAGCTCGCCGCGGGGCGCCGCATCGTCGTCGTCGGCGCCGTCGCCGAGGAGATCGAGGCGCTCCGGCCGCTCGCCGCGCGGGGCGCCGCCCTGGATTTCCCGGACGCGACGTGGATCGGGCGCCTCGCGATCGATCGGCTCCGGGCGGCCGCCGCGGGCGGCGAGCGCGGGGCAGCGGCGGCTCTGCATGATCCGGCGCTCCTGGAGCCGCTCTATGTGCGCGCGCCGGACGCGAAGCCGGCCGAGCTGGGATACACTCCGCCCCGATGATCAGCTCGCCTGAAGGGGACGGCGTCGCACCCGACGCGGAGCGCGAGGCCTCGAGCCCCAGCGACGCGGAGCGCGCTCCGCCGCCCGCCGCGGCAGCGGAGCCTGCTCGCTCTCCGTCCGTCCCCGCCGCGTCGCGCGACGAGCCCGCCCTGTCCGTCCCCGTGGAGTCGGCCCCCGTGGAGTCGGCCGAGCCGGGGCCCGATCCCGAGCGGCTCCGCGCCCGGTTCGGCCGCCCGTTCGAGGCCGGCGACGTCATCTTCCGCGAGGGCGAGCCCGGGACCGAGGCGTACCTCCTCGAGGAAGGGCGCGTCCGGCTCATCAAGAAGGTCCGCGGCGCCGAGCGCAGCCTGATGGTCCTGAAGCCCGGCGATCTGTTCGGCGAATCCGCGCTCCTCGGCGGCGCGGCGCGCTCGTCGACGGCGATCGCGCTCTCCCGCGGGGTCGCGCTCGCGCTCGATCAGGGCACGCTGCAGAACCTCGTCGAGCGCAACCCGGCCGTCGCGATGCGCATCATCAAGCAGCTCGTCGGTCGGCTCCGCGACGCGGAGGACCAGATCGAGATCATGATGCTCACCGACACGCAGTCGAAGGTCGTGAACGCGCTCCTCAAGCTCGCGCAGCAGTCGCGCGCCACCGGCGGCGCCGCCTCGAGCGGCGCCTCGTTCGCGATCTCGCCGATGGAGCTGTCCACCCGCGTCGGCCTCGACGTCGACACGGTGAAGCGCGCCGTCCAGCAGCTCCGGGAGGGCCAGTACCTGCGCATCGCTGACGAGCGCCTCGAGATCCCCGATATCGAAGCGCTTCGGAGGCTGTTCGGCCTGCTGGGTCTCAAGGACGAGATCCGGGGCGAACAGTGATGAGCAAGAACCGCCTGCTCCATCATCCTACGCCGACCTGACACCTGCTGGAAGCCGAATCGGGATCCCGAGAACGCGCCGCGTCTTCCCGTGGAGATTCGCTGGTTGACGTGACAAGCGGCCTGGTTTACTCAGGGTTCCCCGCAGGGCAGGCGAAGTCCCGTCCTGACAATGTGCCGCGCCCCGGCATCGTTCGGCAGCGGATTCAAGATCGCACATGACCTCGCAGCGACACAGGACAGCAGCGACCCGCGCGGGGTGCATCCGCGGCGCGGCTGCTGTCATGTCGATGGGGTCGCTGTTCTCGTTGATGTCCGTTGCGCCGGTCGCGCTCGCGTCGTGCGGCGGCGCGCAGCCCTCGGCGCAGACGAGCGACGCGCGGTCGCTCGCGGAATATGATCTCGCGCGCGACTCGTTCCAGCGCGGCCGCCTGCGCGAGGCGCTGGCGCACGTCGAGCAGGCGCTCTCGCACGACGAGGACAACGCCGAGGCGTCCTATCTCGGCGCCTTGATCCTGCTCGGCTTCTGCGCGGGTGATGCTCACTCCAGCGACTGCCGCTTCGACAGCGCCGAGAAGATGGCGCGGCGGGCCCTCGAGGCGAACCCGGAGATGCGGGACGCGAAGAACGCGCTGGGCGTCATCCTCGTGCATCAGCGGCGCTATGACGAGGCGATCGCGGTGCTCAAGCCGCTGACCGAGGACATCCTGTATGCCTCGCCGGAGAAGTCGTGGGGCAACCTGGGCTGGGCGTACCTGCTCAAGGGCAGGAACGACGAGGCGATCGACGCGCTACGCCGCGCGGTCGCCGCGCAGCCGCTCTTCTGCGTGGGGCAGTACCGGCTCGGCCTCGCCTACGAGAAGCGAGGCGAGCTCGATCTGGCGCGAGAGGCGCTGACGAGGGCGGTCGAGACCGACCAGCCGGAGTGCACGCGGCTGCAGGACGCGTTCGACGCGCGCGCCCGCATCGCCGAGAAGAGAGGGCTCGTGGACGACGCCCGCGCCGATCTCGAGCGGTGCCGGGAGATCAACGCGACGACGCCCGTGGGGCAGCGCTGCGCTGCACAGTTACAGACCTTGCAATAGGGCCTCGGCGCGCCGCTCTCCGAGAAGTACCGCGGGGTGCGCTAGGGGGTTGAGCAACGGTTCTCAGGGTGAGTAGAGTGACGACCGAATGACGATGGGTGGAATGGGATGGAGTCGATCGGACGCTACCTGAGACGCACGCGTGAGGCCCGAGCCATGAGCGTGGAGGAAGTCGCCCGCGCCACGCGCATCCCGGTGATCTCCATCGAACGAATCGAGGCAGATCATTTCGACGACCTGCCCGGCGAGGTCTTCGTCCGGGGGTTCTTGAAGGCGTACGCTCGCGCGGTGTCGCTCCCGATGGAGGAGGTGTTGGCCCGATACACGGCGAGCCGCCGGATCGCGCTGGTCACACCGCTGCCCATCGCGGCGCCCGCGCGCCGCACCCAGAGCAGGCGCTTCGGGGTCGCGATCGCGTTCGTGTTGCTGCTCATCCTCTTCACGCTGGCGCTCAGCATCGTGCTCAGGCCCCGCGGCCACGACATGCCGCCGGAGCTGTCGGAGGGCACGTTCACGAGGGCTCGTACCTCCCTCTCGTCCTGAGGGCCAAATTTTCGCCGGGCGCTCGCGCGTGGTTCGCGCCATAACCGCCGGTACCTGCCATGCCTCGATCGGTTCGCCCGCGGACGGAGCGCCTCCGGACCGGGGCGCTTCTGGTCCGGCGTGTACCTTTCGGTGAAGCCGACCTCCTGGTCGGGCTCTTCACCGAGCAGGGGGGGCTCATCTCTGCCACGGCGCGCGGCGCGCGCCGCTCGACCAAGCGCTTCCCGGCGCTCGAGCCGATGCACCTGCTCCGCGTGACCCTGGAGATCCGTCCGGGCGCGGAGCTCGCCCAGCTCACGGAAGCGGCGATCGAGCGCCCGCGGCTGCGCCTCGCGGGGGAGCTCGGGCGCCTCGAGGTGGCCGGGCGCGCGCTGCGCTGGGTGCGGGAGATCGCGCCGGCGCACACCGCCGAGCAGGCGGCGTGGCGTGAGCTGAACCAGCTGCTCGACCGCCTCGACGAGGTGTCCACGGCCCCTCCCCAGGCGCTGCTCGCGGAGACCGGCCTGCGCCTGCTCGTCGCTTTCGGCTGGGGCCTCGAGCTCACGCAGTGCGTCCGTTGCGGGCGCGCCTGCGACACGACGCAGTCGGCCTGTGCCGATCCGGCGCGCGGCGGCCTCGTCTGCCGGGCCTGTGGCGGCGGACCTGTCGTGCTGCGGCCGGAGCCGAGGGAGCGGCTGCTGGCAGCGATGCTCGGCGGCGCGCCGATCCCGGAAGACGACGTCCCGCTCGCGCTCGACCTCGTCGAAGGCGCGCTCACCGCGCACGCGAGCGGGAGCTAGAGCGGCGGGCACCCGCTTCGGATACGGGCCCATCTCGACGTTTTCGGTGCTCAGCGCACTGGAGTGCGCTTGCGCGCCGAAAACGCCGATCTGGGCCCGTCTCCTGTGCGGGTGACCGCCGCTCGGCGGCGCTTCGAGCAAGGCAAGAAGGAGAAGGGGAAACCGTCAGTCTTGCGGCTTCGGGGTCGGGGTCACGCCACGGCTCGCCAGAAGCGGGTCATCGCGCGCGGTGCTTCGGGCGGCCCCTCGATCTCCACGTAGGGCCGGCCGGGCGCGGCGCGAGGGAACGAGAAGCTTCCGGTGTTCGCGTAGCCGTCGCCGAGCGCCTCGCGGTGCGTGTGGCCGAAGACGACCAGCTTCGCGCCGGTCGTCCTCGCGACGCGGCCGGCGCTCTCGGCCAGGCGCTCGGCGACCGTGCCGGCGTAGCGGTTGTGTCCGCTCGCCCAGCTCGCGCCCATCAGCAGCGCGCCGAGCCCGAGCGCCGCGGCGCCGGTCCCCCGCGCGCCGAGCCCGAGCGCCGCGATCCCGGCGCCCATCGACAGCGTCGCGATCACGCGATCGAAGTACAGCCGCGTGAACGTGCGCGCCGCGCTCTCCAGGGTCGGCGTGGCCCCGAGCCCGACGAGCGCGTCTGCCATCGCGCGCGGCACCCCGAGCTCGTGCGCGAAGCGCTCCATGGCCGCGGCGCCCACCGTGGTTTCGCCTCCCGCGCGGTAGAGCGGGCCGCTCTTCAACATCGCGCCGATCGCCGCGTGGAAGTAGCGGTAGATGACGTAGGGCGCGCGAGGGCCGTACCAGGTGAACGCCGAGAGGAACAAGCTCAGCGGCGTCTGATCGTTCGCCTGCAGGTAGCGGTGCGCGCCGGTCGGCGCGATGAACTCCTCGACGAAGTGAACGCCGAGGCTGCGCTCGCCGACCACGAGCGGGTGAGCCGGGGCGTTGTCCGGATCGTACAGGTGGCCGTGCTCCAGATGGATCGCCCCCTCGCGGAAGAACCAGGGCGTCGTGCGGATCCGCGACCGGGGCCCGCCGGTCACCTCGAGCGCCTCCGCCAGCGCCACGGGGAAGTCGGGCGCCCCGACCTCGGCGTCGTGGTTGCCACCCGCCAGCCAGAGCTCGCCGCCGCGGTCGAGGTGCTCGGCGAGCGCCGCCCGCGCGGTCGGGTGCGCGAGCAGCGCCTCGCGCAGCGCACGCGGCCGGGGCATCCAGGGCGACTCGGAGGAGAGATCGAACAGATCGCCCGCGACCACGATGCGTGCCCCCCGGTGGGCCTCCACGAACCGGGCAAGATCGGCGGTCACGTCGCGCGGCGTCTGGCGCACGAGATGGAGATCGGCGAGCACGACCGTGCGGCGCTGCGTCATAACCTTCCTTATCCACCACGTCCGTCCGGGCGCTGCAACTCGCCGCCAGCCACGCGATCTCGGCTGGTGGCCATGTGGAGGAGGGCCGCCCACCGGGCTCAGCGCTCGTCTGTCCCATCCGTCACGGCCGCGTCGCGGCCCGATGTCGCCGCCGGGACGCGGCGCTTCGTCGCTTCATCGCTTCATCGCTTCATCGCTTCATCGCTTCATCACCGTTACCGTGCCGCCCTGGCACGGGCTCGACGCCTGCGCCGCTGCGTCCCATGCAAGCGGGCATGGAAGGCTCGGCGCGGACGCGACCCTCGGCCCAGCGGGCGAACGGTGGACTGCTCCCAGAGATCCGCCGTGCCCTGACGGGCAAGGACATCGAGGCCCTCTCGCAGATCTACGCGGAAGACGCCGTGATCGAGGAGGTGAGCAGCCGCGATCCGCCGGCCCACCCCAGCGTCACCAGCGGGAGGCCCGCGATCCTGGAGCGGCTCAAGAACGACCTCTTCCGCGATCCGATCTCGGGCTGGGAGCGCCAGCTCGACTCGATGGAGATCCTGGACGGAATCGAGACCGACGAGGGGCTGGCGTACACGGAGGTGCGCGTCTACGTGGCCGGCGATCGGGTCGTCGCGCAGCACCTGGCCCGCAAGAAGAACGGCCTCATCGGCCACGATCGCGTCGTCGTCGCCTGGGACGCGGACTGAGCCAGCGCCAGCGAGCGGCGTCGCCCTCACGCGCCGGCGAGGGCTGCCCGCGCGGCGCCGATGTAGAGTAGCGACGTGACCACCGCCGTCCTCCTCACCTGCCACGGCACCGTCGAGCGGCTCGACGATCTGCCCGCATTCGTCACCAACATCCGCCGCGGCAGGCCGGCCCCGCCGGAGGTGATCGACGAGGTCCGCCGCCGCTTCCAGGCGATCGGCGGCTCGCCGCTCATGCGCATCACGCAGGCCCAGGCGGACGCGCTCGCCGCGAGGCTCGGTCTCCCGGTCGCCATCGCCGGGCGCCTCTGGCACCCGTACCCGGCCGAGGTGCTCGGCGCGCTCCATCGCAGCGGCGTGAGGCGCGTCGTCTCGCTGCCGCTCGCGCCGCAGTCCGTCGACGTCTACCACGCCGTCGTCCGGGACGCGGCCGCCGAGCACGGCGGCATGGAGGTCCGGTGCGTGCCCGCGTGGGGGCTCGAGCCGGCGCTGATCGACGCCTTCGTCGAGGTGATCGACGAGGCGCTCGCGCGCGTCCCCGAGGAGGGCCGGGCGAAGGCGGCGGTGATCCTCTCGGCCCACAGCCTCCCGCAGCGGATCATCGCCGCCGGAGATCCGTACGAGCGCCAGTTCCGTGCGATGGCCGCCGAGGTGGAGCGCCGCATCGCCGCCCGCGGGAACCCGGTGCTCGTCGCCTTCCAGAGCCAGGGCATGACCGGCGACGCCTGGCTCGGTCCGGATCTGCGGTCGACGTTCGACGGCCTCGCCGCGCGCGGCGTGCGGGAGGCGCTGATCGCGCCGATCGGCTTCGTCGCGGATCACGTCGAGACCCTCTACGATCTCGACGTGGAGGCGCAGGTCCTCGCCCGTGAGGCGGGCCTCGCGCGGCTCTCCCGGGCGCCGGCCGTGAACACGCGGCCGCGCTTCATCGACGCCCTGGAGGCGCTCGTCCGGCGCGAGCTCGCGCAGGCCGCGCCGTAGGCGGCGCCGCGCCGGCTCAGCGCTCGCTGACGCGGCGCTTGCGCGGGAGCCTCGACACCGTCGCGCGGAGGAGCCCCGGGGCGTGCCTCGAGAGCGACACCCCGAGCTTGCCGTGGGCGGTGACGATCACCTCGGCGCGCCGCGCGGCGATGCCGTCCAGGATCTGTCGCGCCGCCGTCTGTGCCGGCATGACGAGCCAGCCCGGCACGGGATCCGGGGTGCCCTCGTGCAGGTTGCCCGCGTTGTCGATCTGGCGGATCTCGCTCGCCACGTACCCCGGCGCGACGTGCGTGACCGCGACGCCCTCGGCGTGGAGCTCCGCGCGCAGCGTCTCGGCGAGGGCGCGCACCGCGAACTTGCTCATCGTGTAGGCGCCCACCGCGGGCATCGCGAGGTAGCCGCAGATGCTGCCGACGAGCGCGACGCCCCCGCGCGATCGCCTGAGCTCCGGCAGCGCGGCCTTCACGGTGCGCAGCGCGCCGAACACGTTGGTCTCGAACTGCCGGCGGAAATCGTCGAGCGCGAGCTCCTCGACGCGCCCCGCCACGCCGAACCCGGCGTTCGCGATGGCGATGTCGAGCCGCCCGAACGCCTCGCTCGCCTGCGCGACGGCGCGCTCCACGTCGCCGTCGCGCGTGACGTCGCACGGGGTCGCGAGCGCCTCGCCGCCGGACCGCCGGATCTCCGTCGCGAGCGCCTCGAGCCGCTGGGCCCGCCGCGCCGCGAGGACGACCCGGCCGCCGCGCCGGGCGACCTCCCGGGCCAGGGCCTCGCCGATCCCCGACGACGCGCCCGTGATGAGAACGACCCGCCCGGCGAGCTTGCTTGCCATGGACGCCCGCATACCACGATCGCGGGAGCGCGCGCCCTGGCGCGCCCTGGCGCGCTCGCGCATGCTCGGCCTTTCGCCGTTCGGTCGCGCCGGCGGCGTCGGTTACGATGGCCTGACCCGGCTCGACCGGGCGCCGCGTCTCGGCGTAGGTTTGCGTTCGTTTTGCGTAAAATTGCGTAGGTTTGCGTTCGTTTGCGTGCGGTCGTGCACGATTGACGAACGGTCGCGCACGGTTGCGCACGGGGTGACATGCGAAGCCACTCGATCTGCCGCTCTCTTGCCGCTCTCCTCGTCGCCGCTGCCTGCGCGGCCCCCGCTCCCGCCTCCGGCGAGCCGCCCCCCTCGCTTTCGCGCGCGGAGGCGCTCCTCGCGCAGGGCGACTACGCGGAGGCCGAGAAGGTCATCCTCGGCCTCCAGGGCGGGAAGGAGCGCGCCGCGGCGCTGCTCGCGAAGGCGCGGATCGAGCTGCTCACGGGCCGCTACGACGACGCGGCGAGGACGGCGAAGGCCGCCGCCGCGCTCGGCAAGGAGGCGCGGATCGCCGCCGCGCCGCTCCGGGCCCAGGCGCTCGCGCGCCGCGGGAAGATGGCCGAGGCGATCGCGGCGGTGCGCGAGGTGGAGCGGGAGGACGAGGCCCGCCGCGCGCGGCTCGTGCTCGGCGAGCTCCTGATCGCGTCGGGCAAGCGGGGCGAGGCGCGCGCGCCGCTGATGACGATCATCGACGACTACAACGACGACAAGATCACCGCGAGCGACGCGGAGGGGCTGTCGCTCGTCGGGCGCGCGGCGCACCTGCTCCGGAGCGCGCGCGACGCGAACGACGCGTTCAACGCGGCCGAGAAGGTCGGCGGCAAGCAGCGGGTCGAGACGTTGCTCTGGCGGGCCGAGCTGTTCCTCGACAAGTACGACCCCGGCCACGCCGGGCAGGTCGTGAAGGAGGCGCTCAAGCTCGCGCCGAAGGATCCGCTTTGCCGCGTCGCCATGGCGCGCATCAAGCTCGAGAGCGCGATGGACTTCGGCGGCGCCGACAGCGAGGTCGCGCAGGCGCTCTCTGTGAATCCGAACCTCGCCGAGGCCTACTTCGTCCGCGCCGGGCTCGCGCTCCGTGACATGGACATCGACGCCGCGGACGCCGCGGCCGACCGCGGGCTCAAGGTGAACCCAAACGACCTCGCGCTGCTCTCGATCAAGGCGGCGGGCCGCTTCCTCGCCGACGACGCGGCCGGCTTCGAGGCCATCAAGGCGAAGGTGCTCGGCCTGAACCCCGAGTTCTCGCGGTTCTTCCAGATCGTCGGCGAGTTCGCGGAGTGGGAGCATCGCTACGACGACATCGTCAAGATGATGGGGGAGGCGACGCAGGTCGATCCGGACGACGCGAAGGCGCACGCAACGCTCGGCCTGAACCTGATCCGCGCCGGCGACGAGAAGAGCGGCGTGCTCTCGCTGCAGAAGGCGTGGGACAAGGACCGCTTCAACGTGCGGGTCTTCAACACGCTGAACCTCTACGAGAAGGACATCGCGGCGCAGTACGTGACCGTGGAGGGGCAGACGTTCCGCGTCCGCTACCACAAGCAGGAGCGCGCGATCCTCGAGCGGTACGTGCCGCGCATGCTCGAGGAGGCCTGGGGCTCGATGGTGAAGCGGTACGGCTTCACGCCGAAGGTCCCGGTCTCGATCGAGCTCTACGCGTCGACGGAGAACTTCAGCGTCAGGACGAGCGGCCTGCCCAACGTGGGCATCCAGGGCGTCTGCTTCGGCCAGACGCTCGCGGCGTTGAGCCCGGCGGCGGGGGAGTTCAACTGGGGGAACGTGCTGTGGCACGAGCTCGGGCACGTCTTCGCGATCCAGATGTCGAAGAACCACGTCCCGCGCTGGTTCACCGAGGGGCTCAGCGAGTACGAGACGATCGTGCGGCGGCCCGAGTGGCACCGCGAGGAGGATCCGGCGCTGTTCGCCGCCCTGAAGGGCGGGAGGATCCCTGCGGTCGACGGGTTCAACCGGGCGTTCACGCACGTCGACAACATCGAGGACGTGACGATGGCTTACTTCGCGGCGAGCCAGATCGTCGTCTTCATGGCGGGCGAGTTCGGCTTCCCGAAGGTGGTCTCGATGCTGCCCCGGTGGGCCGCGGGCAAGCGGACGCAGGAGGTGGTGAAGGAGTCGCTCGGGATCGGCGCGGAGGAGCTCGACCGGCGCTTCCGCGCGTGGCTGAAGCCCCGCCTCGAGCGCTACGAGAAGCAGTACGTCCCGGATCTGCATGCGCCGCCGCTCGACGAGGCGCGCAAGGCGGCGGCGCGCGCCCCGAAGGACGCGAAGCGGCTCGTCGAGCTCGCGCTTGCGCTGTTCGAGGACGGGCAGCGCCAGGAGGGCGAGGCGGTGCTCGCCGAGGCGCTCCGGGTCGACCCGAAGCAGCCCGACGCGACCTACCTCAAGGTGCGGGCGGCCTTCGCCGAGAAGAAGCCCGACGAGGCGGCGAGGCTCTTGAGCAAGATGATCGCCGACGGTCACGACGGCTACGTCGTGCGGATGAAGCTCGCCGATCTCGCCGAGCTGAAGAAGGACGCGGCGAAGATGAAGGCGAACCTCGAGGCGGCGTCGCGCCTGGATCCCACGCAGGCCGAGCCGCTCCAGGGGCTCTACGACCTCGCGCGTCGGCAGAAGGACGCGGCGGGCGAGCTCTCGGCGCTGCGCCGGCTCGCGCTCCTCGATCAGCACGATCGCCGTGTCTGGCGGCGGCTGCTCCGGCTGCTCGTGGAGCGCGGCGCGTGGGAGGAGGCGCGCAAGGTCGGCGAGGGCGCGATCTTCGTCGACGTGGCGAACCCGGAGATCCACCGGCTCTATGCGCGGGCGCTGGCGCGCACGGGGCGGCACGTGTCGGCGATCTACGAGCTGAACAGCGCGCTCCTGTCCGGGTCGAAGCCGGGGGATGCGGCGGAGATCTACGGGGAGCTTGCCAAGGCGTACGCGAAGATGAAGCGGGACGACTACGCGAAGCAGGCGCTCGAGTACCAGAAGGCGATGAAGGGCGTGCCGCCGCCTGCGCCGCGGGCGCTGCCGGATTATTGAGGCTCGGGGCTCCGGGCTCGGGGTTCGGGGCGAGAGAGGGCGGAGATCCCGGCTGCACGCGCCGGAGGGGGTCTCCGCGCGGCAGGGTGCGGGTGGGCGCTCGGCCATCCGCCGAGGCGGGAGCGCGGGGCTTGCGCATGGACCACCACCCGGCATGTCTCCCTTCGGGCCATGCCACCTGAGACGTTTCGTCGCGCACCACACAAGGCGCGCCTGAGACGTGGAGCCCGCTGGGACCTTATGGCACCTCGGTCGGCGCTCGCCGCGCCCACCCGCACCCTGCCGCGCGGAGACCCCCTCCGGCGCTCACGTTGGGCCTACCACGCGGTGGCGACGAAGCTCCTCGGGATGAAGGAGTCATCCTCGCGACGAGCGCATCGTCGCTTCAGAGAGCGCTCGCTGTCGTGCGCAATCAGCGCTTGCCGCCGGGTAGGAGCAGGTGCTCGCCGCAATGGCCTACGTACACGACGTGCCGATCTTCCACGACGGCCGTCCAGATATGGATGCGCGTGCTGGCGCCGGGCTTCGCGTGCATGTCGAAGTACTGTTCGCCCCGGTCGGGGACGACGAACGTACGCTGCCGCTTGCAGGTGGGGCTGCGGGAAACCTCACCGCTCTCGCGGGACATCGGGACGCCGCTCGCCTTGTGGTAACGCTCGGCGGCCAGCTCGCGGGAGAGCCCTTCGTCGAGCGCCGCAGCGTAGATCGCGAGATCGACCAAGGCGCGGAACAGGGTGGCTTCCGGGCAGTCGAGGTTCCACTTCCGCGCGGCGTCGCGGGCTCGCGGGAGGACGATGAGCCGGTTCTCCTGCCGTTCGGCGGCATCGAGCGCCGCGAGGGCGCCGACGAGCCCGCGGGTCGCCAGCTCGCCCAGCCGACTGAGCGCCTCGGCGCTGCTCCTCAGGTTGTCGACCTCGGCGATCGCGTCGCCCTGCGTGAACCGGTACCTGGGCTGCGAGAGGTCGGAACAGGGATCGAACGACAGGGCCCACGACGCCGCGCAGGGCGGCGAGAGCGTACGCGCGGCGAGGTGCCGCATCGCCTCGCGCCGCCAGGAAGGCTCGGGAGGAAGCGCGGGATCGTCCGAGAGCAGGGAGACATCCCGCTCGATCGGGAGATCGGTCACGAACGGGCCGCTCAGCAGCCGGAGCAGCAGCGCGATGAGCGGGCGGCGATCCGCTTCGGCGTCGTTGCGGTGCTGGTTGGCCCACACGACGAACGGTCCCCCGCCGGTGGCCTGCCGCGCGAGCTCCGGGTGCACGTGCATCGGATCGCCTCCGAGGCGTCGCTGCACGTCCTGCAGCGCGACGGCCACAGGGCCGAGATCAGCGCGGTGGGCCATCCCTTCCACGAAGTCGTGGTTCAGCAGCACGACCGGCATCAGCGCAGGAGCTCCGCGAGATCCACGGCGGCCTGGTCGAAGAAGCCGGGCGGCCAGCGCAGCGCGCGTCCGTGCGGGTTCAGCTCGATCTCCTGCACCACCGTCCGGCCAGCGTCCTGGCTGAAGAAGCTGAGGGCGACGTCTTGCGGCGGCAGCCCCTCCTTGACGGCGATCTGCGCCGCCGTGACGAGGTGCTCGCTGTGGGTCTCGACGACGACCTGCCGCCCCTTGCGGGCGAGCTCGATGAACAGGCTCGTCAGGCGGTGCTGCGCGCCGGGATGGAGGTGCGCCTCAGGCGTCTCGATGAGCAGCAGATCGCCGGGGCGGGAGACGAGGCACGCCGTGACGATCGGCAGCGCCTGCGAGAGCCCGAGCCCGACCTGCCCGAGCCCGAGCCGCTCGGCGGAGGGCGTGTCGATGGACAGCGTGAACCCGAGGCGGGCGGGCGCATCGATCTGGAGGGCGAAGCTGCCGTCGAAGAGGTAGGACCACCACGCGTTGACCGCCGAGAGGATCGGCGCGCCCGCGTCGTCGTGCGGCTGCCCCGGGACGGCGATGTCGGTCCGCTGCGTGCGATGCCGGAACAGGAGCTCGGCCGTGTGCTCTCCGTGCCGGCCGAGCGGCGGGCCGGCCAGAGAGGTGCGCGGCGTGTAGAGCGGCTGCGGTGGAGAGCGGAAGGGACCGACGTACTGCGTGCGCGAGGCGTCGAGCGGTGAGGGGCGGATCTCGCTCACAGGTCGATTCCATTGGCTCGCACGCCCGACCTCGTCCTGCTCAGGTTTCGCGAGGATCAAGATGAGGAACGCGCCAGGATCGGCGAACACGGCCTGGCCAGCGGCTTGGCCCTGGTACCCATCGGCTGGATTGTCGCTCTCCCACTGGAAGCCCGCCACGCGGCGCTCGACGCGCCCCGCTCTTCGCTCGAATGCGTAGGTGAGCGAGAGGAGCGAGACCGACGTGAGCGTGGGCTCTTCGCCGTCCCGCGGTCCGAATTCCCAAACCGCATCGACAGCGAGACCCTCCGGCGTAGCTCCGGTGAGGCCAATGCGGAACCGGCGCTGGTTGGTCGGCGAGCCCGCGCTCACCACTTCGTCGAACCGGCCGAGATCGCACCAGGCGCCGCTCAGCAGCAGCGAAGCGCTGCTCGACGCCTGCTCGGACTGAACGAGCGCGAGCAGCGCCTGGATGACGGAGCTCTTCCCTGCGTTATTGGGCCCCGCGAGGATCGTCAGCGGCGCGAAGCGCACGGCCGTCGGCTGCTCGAACGAACGGAAGCCCTCGAGCAGCACGCTACGCAACATGAGCGAGCTCCTTCATCCAGAGGTCGAACCGCGTTCGAACCGTGTTCGTCGACTGCGTGGCGAAGGTGATCGAATCGCGGAACGCTTCCTCGCCGGAGATCGTCCGGAAGCGATCTCGAACGGCCTTGATCTTCCTGGACGGCAAGGGCTTCCCTGCAGGGAAGAAGCGATCGAAGCCGGCCACGATGACCTCGACGAGCGGGCCGTTGAGCTGCCGCGTCCACGAGCCGTCCGAGGGCTTGTAACGGCAGAAAGCGTGATCCTCGAAGACAGTCTTCGTGTGAGCGAGGGCGTTCTTCAGCCTGCGCTCCAGCGCGTCGCGTTCTTCTCCCGTCGAGGCGTTCAGTCGCTTGAGCTCGTCGTTCAGGAAGCTCTTCAGCTCGCCAGGGTAGTGGTCGACCCCGAGATCGAGCAGGGCGATGGCGCGGAGCACGATCTCATCCGCCCGCATGCGTCTGTAGCCCCGGCCCGGGCCTGCGACGTCACGAAACGAACCGGGCGATGTGTCGTTCGCGAGGTGCTTGATGAAGTCGAGGCCGGGTCCTCGGTAGAGGCAGTTGCGGATCTCCTGGGCGTTGAGCGCAACGGCCCCTTCGTTCACGCGCTCGAAGATCTGGAACTTCACCTGCTCATCCGTGCCCGGTTGGATGATGAAACAGGTGAGCGGCGTGTTCTCGAACCGGCGCTGCACCTTGCCGTCGAGATCCTTGAAGTGCTTCTGGTTGAGCTCCGGGAGCAGCTTGAGCCCGCTCAGGCGGAACTCTCCGTCGAGAAAGCTGAAGAGCGTGGTGAGGCGCTGCTGGCCGTCGATGACGAGCGTATTCTCCTCGTTCTCCTCGGAGAGGTAGAACACCGGCAACGGGAGGCGCATGAGCACGGACTCGACGAGCTTGACCTTGCGCCAGTAATCCCAGACGAACTCCCGCTGGAAGTCCGGATCGAGGCGGAGCACCCCGTTCTTCCAGCTCCGGTGCAGCTCGAAGATCGAGCGCTCGACCTTGGAAATCTGAAGCGGCCAGCTGGCGGGTTGCCGAGGTTGCGTCTCGTCCGGCGACGGCTCCTCTTCCTTCTCGAGGAGATCGTCCTCCCGACCCGCGAAGGGGGCAACGAGCTCCCGGTCCAGCACGTGCGCCGTCGTCATGGCGCATCTTGTCGTCGCGTGAGGCGCGATGACAAGCCGCCGGTCGAGGCCCTCGAGTGTGGTGTCGTGCGCAGGCTTCGGTCAGCCTGGGAGACGCCCGAGGGGCGCGGGGGCATCGCCGCCGGCCATCCGGTGTTGCTCCCCATACCCGCGGCGACGCTTCACCCGTCGTTCAGCGGCATTGCCCACACCCGTCGCGGTTCTCTCTCGCCAGCCCGCCGGTGGAGCACCCGCGCCTTCCGATGTCGCCCGTCAGGCGCCCGGCGCCCCCTCCGCGGCGCCTGATTCCGTCCGCCCGGCGCCCGGTGCCCCCTCCGCGGCGCCTGATTCCGTCCGCCCGGCGCCCGGTGCCCCTTCCGGGCCCCCGATTCTCGTCCGACAGCCCTCCGGCGAGCTCTCGGTGTCCCGATCCTCGCCCGCCGGCCGCCTGGCGGCGCCTGACGCCCTCCGTAGCCGCGATTCCTCTTGACAGCGTATCAGCTCGCTCGTTCCCATGATCGCGAACATCTACCGGGAGGTATTCATGCTCGCAGGCCCCACGGTTTCGATCCGGACCATGCGCCGGGCGCTCAGCCACACCATCGGCTCCCTCACCGCGGCCATCGCCGCCGACATCGAGCGCAGCGACGAGGATCGCGCGTTCTTCGCCGCCGAGCAGGCGAAGCTCGATCCGCTCGCTGCCCAGCTCAAGGCCGTCTACCTCGCGCTCGACGAGCACGACCTCGGCACGGGCGAGATCCAGCAGGCCACCGTGGAGATCGGCGACGAGGTGCTCGACCGCGGCGTGCGCACGGCGAACGCGCGCACCAAGCTCGCGCTCCGCGGCAAGGCGGGCCTCGACGCGACGCACGCGTTCGGCCAGCGGGTCGACGACCTCACGGGCGCGCCGATCGCGAGCGAGCCCGCCGCCGTGCTCGCCGCCGTCGCGCGCATGAACGACCTCCCCCCGTTCGACGAAAGAGCGGCCCTCCAGGCGGACCTCACCGCGCGCGCGAACAAGCAGGAGGAGTTCCTGAAGGCGCGCGACGAGGGCTACACCACGCGCACCCGGCTCGCGAGCGAGGGCACGCGGCTCGTCGTCGAGGCGGCGCTCGCGCTCGCGAGCCTCAAGGGCTCGCTCGACGCCCGCTTCCCGCGCCAGCGCGCCTACGTGGGCGGCTTCTTCCTGGATGTCGCGTCGAAGGGATCGAGGAAGCGCGGCGCCGCCTCGGAACCCGAGGGCGGCTGAGCCGTCCTGAGGCTCCCTTCGCCCCGCGCCGTCCGCTCTGTCTGCTCCCTTCTCGCTCCGTGCGCGCCGCCTGCGTTGCCAGCGGCCGCGACGTCCTCACTCAGAGGCTGCTCTCCATGTCGCCCCCGGAGGACGCGGCGCTCACGGCGCGCTGATGGAGCTCCTTCAGGATCGCGCTCCGGTCCGGTCCAGCGATGAGCCAATCGAGATCGCCGGGGCCGATGAGCACGACCAGCTTGCTCTGCTTCGCGTTCTGGAGCTGGAGCTGGTGCACCGTCTCGGCGATTCCTCCGGGCGCGACGAGGAGCGCGAGCCGGCAGCGGTCGTAGCGCCCGTCCATCTTGCCCCAGAGGTCGCGCAGCTCCTTGGTGCCGATGTGTTTCGACCAGTTCTTGCACTCGACCAGGAAGTACGGCGACTCCTTCTGCCAGAACGGGTCCGGCGAGGCGTTCTGGACGAGCAGATCGAGCTCTTCCAGCTCGTTCGACAGGCGGCTGCCGAGCCGCACGAACCCCGGGATCGTCTTGAGGAGCAGCGCGGTCAGGTGCTCGAGCAGCAGGCCTTTCCGGTTCCTGTCGTGCTCGGTGCGGACCGCGTCCCAGGTGCTCCGGATGGAGCGTTCGGTCTCGTCGTCATCCATCGACGCCATCCGTCGCTCGCGCACGGCCTCGACCGCGTTGCGCACCTTGACGCGCAGGAGCGCCTCGAAGACGGCGCTCTTCTCCAGGTAGTCGTAGGCACCCTCGCGGAAGGCGCGCTCGATGGCCTCCCTGGAGGCGAACGCGGTCACGAGGATGGCCTTGGCGCCCGGCGCGCGGCGCGCCGTCTCGGCGACGAGGTCGAGCCCGGTGTCTGGCCCGCCGGGCCCCTGGAGCTTCTGGTCGATGAGGACGACGCTGAAGCCCGGCGTGTCGAGGCGCTCGAGGGCCTGGGCGCGGCTCGTCGCGGTCTCGACCTGATAGCCATCAGCGGAGAGGACCTCGTCGTAGAGCTCGAGGAACGCCTTGTCGTCGTCGATGATGAGGATCCGCGCGTCGCCTTTCATGGTGTCCTCGACTTCTTCACCGGAACCGTGATCGTGAACCGCGCGCCGCCGAGCGGACTTTGCGAGCAGACCGCCGCCCCGCCCATTTCGTCCTCGATGACCTGACGCACGAGGGCGAGGCCCTGGCCGCTCCCCCCCGAGACGAGCGCGACCCCGGGCGCAAAGATGGCCCGGCGTTGCTCTTCGGGCACGCCGGGCCCGTTGTCATCGATGTGGACGGTGACGGCGTCCTCTGCCGGAGCGATCGTCATCTCGACCGTGCCGTCCCGGCCGGCGACCGCACGGCCTGCGTTGCTCAGCAGGTTGCGGACGGCGAGGGCGAAGCGCGCACGAGGGCCGACGAGGACGATGCCTTCCGCGGGCGGCGCGAAGCGGAGATGGCCGTTCAGCTCGTCCGTCATGCCTGCAACGACCTCGCGGAGCGATGAGACGACATCGAAGGGGGCGGGCGGCTCGGCGCCGAGGCTGGCCACCTTCATCATCTCGTCGACGAAGCGGAGCGCCCGGCGGATGCCCGCCTCGACGCGCGCGCGCTGCTTGCTGACCTCGGCGGCCTCGCCCGCATCACGGACGAGGCGGGCGAGGGCGACCTCGGCGGGGACGAGGGCGTTGCGGATCTCGTGCACGACCATGCGGGCTTGCAGGGCGTTGGCAGCGGCGGCGCTCTCGTGCGCCGCCAGGCCTGGATCGGGGAGCGCGCGGTCCAAGGCGAGCGATGCCTCGTCACGGAGCAAGGCGTCGGCCAGGACGGCGAAGGGGGTCGCGCGTCGCTCGGCGATCTCTTCCAGGAGAGGACGGGCGGGCTCCTGGACCTTGTAGCCCCAATCGTACTCCGGCTCCTCGTACTTAAGGTCGCTGTATCGGACAAGCCCGAGAGCCGAGAGACGGTGGACCGAGCTTCGGGAATATGGAAACGTCGGCTCTTCGGGGTCATTCATGACGTAGAAATGGCGTTCAGGTGCTTGAAGCAGCTCGCGCGCGAGCTCCGGGTGGACCCGCCAATCGTCGTTCGGACCTAGCGACTGGGCGGACTCCACCGCGAGCAGCCATCGGACCGCATCAGAGCCGGGGAGATCGAGGAGCGTTGCACCCAGAGGGGTCAGCATGACCCGCTCTCCGCGCTTTCGGACCGCCCTGATTTCGAACGCATAGCGTGGCGGACGGGCGGCAAAATCTCCAAATTCCCCTTCAACTTCCGCCCCGTAGGCGGCATTTTGAGCGACTCGATCGAGCATCGCATCACGGGCGAGCGACCCTGTGGTCGACGAGACGCCGATGAGACGGCTGAGCGCAATATCGATCGTCGCGGCAATCTCAGCTCGGGACGCATCCGGCGCGAGGATGTCTCCCTCGATGCTCTCCGCGAGCTTCTCGATGAGCGACGCAAACCATGGTTGCTGCCACTTGCTCGTGAGCTTGCGTGCGTGCTCCGGATCCGTGCTGAGCTGATCGATGACGGCGAGGACGTGCCTCCGGTGGGCAGCGACATCGACCTGCGCGCGCGGCTGACCTTCGGGCGTGCGCGCGACGTTTTCGAGGTAAGCGCGGAGGCGCTCCAGGAAGTCCACGGCGGCAGTTGACCGCGCGGTGGACGCCCCGTCAACGCGCCGAGGTTCCCTGCGGCCGAGCACCCGCGTCCGCTGGATGCGCCGTGCAGCGACGGTCATCCGCGGCGAGCGCTGCGCTGCATCGGTCGTGATCCATGCGGCGCCTGCTTGCTCCGCGTCCACTCCCGTAGCGCCGAGGGGAGGGTCTGCGCGGCGGCCGCGGGTGGGCGCGACGAGCACCGACCGAGGTGCCATAAGGTCTCAGCAGGCTCCACGTCTCAGGCGCGCCTTGTGTGGCGCGCGACGAAACGTCCCAGGTGGCATGGCCCGAAGGGAGACATGCCGGGCGGTGTTCTCAGCGCAAGCTCCGCGCTCCCGCCTCGGCTGATGGCCGAGCGCCCACCCGCGGCCGCCGCGCAGACCCTCCCCTCGGCGCGGCCTCCCGGAAGGCCCCCCTCTCCGGCTACTCGTCCTCCGCCTCCCCCTTGTCCCCCCGCAGCCCGAGCGCCTTGAACTTCTTGTACAGGTGGCTCCGCTCGAGCCCGAGCCCCCGGGCCGTCGCGGCCATCTGCCCTCCGTGATGGCCGAGCGCCTCCTCCAGGATCGCCCGCTCCGCCTCCTCCGCGAGCACACGGAACGGCACCCCCGGCCGGAAGAGCCCGCCCTTCGTCGTGGCCTGCGGCCCTCCGAGGCAGACCTTCACGTCGCCCTCGTCGATCGTCTCGTCGGGCGTCAGGATCACCAGCCGCTCGATGATGTTGCGCAGCTCCCGCACGTTCCCCGGGAAGCTGTAGGCGACCAGCATGCCCATCCCGCCGTCCGTGAACGCCATCCCGGGCCGATCGTTCGCCTGCGTCGCGAGCGCGAGGAAATGCCGCGCGAGCAGCGGCACGTCCTCGCGCCGCGCGCGGAGCGGCGGCAGCGACAGCGGCAGCACGTTCAGCCGATCGTGGAGATCCGGCCGGAACTGCCCCTCCCGGCACGCCGCCTCGATGTCGCGGTTCGTCGCCGCCACCACGCGCACGTCGACCTTGATCGTCTCGTGCCCGCCCACCCGCTCGATCTCCCGCTCCTGCAGCACCCTGAGCAGCTTCGCCTGCATCGCGAGCGGCATGTCCCCGACCTCGTCGAGGAACAGCGTCCCGCCGCTCGCGCGCTCGAACTTGCCCCGCCGCTGCTTCGTCGCGCCCGTGAACGCGCCGGCCTCGTGCCCGAACATCTCGCTCTCGATGAGCTCGCTCGGGACCGCGGCGCAGTTCATCTTCTCGAGCGGACCGCGCGCCCGCTTCGACGCGCCGTGGATCGCGCGCGCGACGAGCTCCTTGCCGGTGCCGCGCTCGCCCGTCACGAAGACCGTCGCGGTCGCCCTCGCCGCGCGCGCGATCTGCTCGCGCAGGTCGAGCATCGCCCGGCTCTCTCCGATGAGCTCGCCGACCTGGCCGGTCTGCGTCCGCAGCGCCTTCGCCTCGGCCTCGGCGCGGACGAGGCGCAGGGTGTTCTCGAGCACGAGCAGCAGCCGATCGGTCGAGAGCGGCTTCTCCAGGAAATCGATCGCCCCGAGCCGCGTCGCGCGGACGGCGGCGTCGACCGTCGCGTGGCCGCTCATCATCACGACGGGCAGCTCCGAGCCGGCAACGCGTATCCGCTGGAGCAGCTCCACGCCGTCACCGTCGGGCAGCGAGACGTCGAAGAGCGCGATGTCGTAGCTCCGCTTCGCGAGCTTCTCCTCTGCGACCCCGACCCCGCCAGCGACGTCGACCGTGTAGCCCTCGAGCGTCAGCGCCTTCTGGAGGGTCGTCAAGATCGCCCGCTCGTCGTCGAGCACCAGCACATGTCCGCGCGGCATGTCTGCCACCGTAGCGCGGAACCGCCGCTTCCGCGGCGCCGCGCTCCGGCGGGGCGCGCCGACGCCGGAAGCGCGGCGCCGCGGAAGCGGAAGCGGAAGCGCAAGCGGGACCAGCGGCGCCTGCCCTGCTTCCGCGCCGCCGCGCGTGGAGAAAGGGGGATCCGGCTTGCGCGCGCTATGGTAGCTTGGCCCAGGATGTCTCCCGACGGTCTTGCGACGGCGGAAGGAGATCTGGAGCGGACGCCGTTCGCTCATCTTTTCGTCTATGCCGTCGAGCATCGGCTGACCGGCGCGCTCATCCTGGTGGAGCCCACGGGCGCCGAGCACACGCTGCGGATCGTCCGGGGGAACCCCGTGAAGATCCGCCCGAGCGACGGGTACGCCCGGCTCGGGGAGATCCTGCTCGAAGAGGGGGTGATCACCGCCGAGATCCTGGCGGAGGCGCTCGCGACAAGGGGCCTCCTGGGGGACGTGCTGCTGCTGTCGGGGTGCGTCGACGCCGCGACCATCGACTGGCTCGCCCAGGTCCAGTTCGTGCGGCGGATGGTGCGCCTGTTCGATCTGCCCCCGGAGACGAAGTACCGCTACTTCGACGGCCTCGACGCGCTGGCCGAGTGGGGGGGAGATCCCGCGAAGGTCGATCCCCTCGCGCTCCTCTGGGCGGGGCTGCGCGAGCACGGCGAGCGCTCGACGCGCCTCCAGCGGACCCTGGAGCGGATCGGGGCCGTGCCCCTCCGCCTGCACCCCGCCCTCGAGCCCGGCCGCTTCGGCTTCCGCGAGGGCGAGCGCGCGGTGATCGAGGCGCTGGAGAGCTCCACGACCACGCTCGCCGCGCTCCTCCGATCCGGGGTCGCGCCGGAGCCGACCGTGCGCAAGCTCATCTACGCCCTGGCGATCACCCGCTACCTCGATTTCGGGACAGGCGTGCCCGTGGGCGCGGAGCTCTCGTCGAGCGTGCCGCCCGCCAGCGCGGCGAGCCTGTCGCTCGGGCGCGTGCAGCTGCGCGCGACCGTCCATCGCGTGGGCGCGGCCGCGCCGGATCCGGCCGGCGACGGGGAGCGCGCGCCGGTGCTCGCGCCCCGTCGCCGCCGAGATCGCCTTTCCTCGGAGCCGTCGCCCATCTCGACCGTCGCCGGCGCGTCACCGCTCAGCGGAGGCTCGCTCTCCGCGGCGGTGGCCGCCGAGCTCGCCAGCGCCGCCGGCCTCGACGTCGGCCGCGGGGCGAGCGCGCCGTCCGAGGCCGACAGGGATCGCAAACCGTGGGGATCGCTCGCTCCGACCGACGAGGGCGCCGCCGGCGGTCCGCCGCGTCCCGACGACCCCTGAGGCGAGCCACCCGCTATATAGGCCGCCGCGATGCCTGCGCCCGCGCGACGCCTGCTCCCCGCTCAGGTCCACCTCCCCTCCGGCGGCGTGGCGCGCCTGTCGGACGCCGCCGCGCGCGCTCGCGCTTCGTCCGTCTTCGGCGCTCCCGCGGGCCGCGGCGGCGCCGAGCGCGCATCCATCGGCAGGTGCGCGCTCGACGTGCAGGTCCTCGCGGGCCCGTCGGTCCTGGCCGACGCGCGCGGCGCGCCGCTGGATCCTCTCGGCCTCCCGCTCACCGACGCCCATGTCCTGCGCGCGCTCCTCGCGTCCGCCGGCATCGTGCCCGAGGAGCCAGGCGCCTACACCTGCGAGAACTGCAGCGCTCCGTTCGAGGTCGCTCCGTCGGGCCTGCTGGAGATCGGGCCGTTCACCGACGGCGAGCTCGACGATCCCGAGCTCGATCGCCCGTTCGACTTCGGCGTGTCGCACCCGATCCCGGCGCTGCGCGTGGGTCGCGCCGTCTGCCGCGCCGTGCGGCTCGTGGAGCGCACCGTCGAGGAGGCGATGCCGCTCCTCCGCCTGCCCGGCGACGGCGTCCTGCGCGTCACGCCGTCGCTGGTGGTGGCCATGGGGATCGCGGCGCTCGGCCGCGAGCGCCGCGCGCCGGTGATCGCCGACGCGCTCGCCGGCGCTCCCGACGAGGCGTGGGCGGCGATCGTCGACCTCTACAACGAGGCGCGCTACCCGGCGCGGCTCCTCGCCGCTTACCGCTGCCAGGGCTGCGGCGCCCGCAACGATCTCGACGTGCCGCTCGAGCGGGAGCTCGCGCGCGCCCCGCTGCGCGCTGCTGGAGTGGACGGAGCGGACGCGGACGCGCTCGGGGAGCCCCGCTCGACGAGGGCAGGGGCGAGGGCTCGGGCCAGCGCCTCGAGCGCCTTTCCGGATCTCGACGGCTTCGAGGCGCGCGTCCGCGCCGCGGCCGGGCGCATCTACGAGGCCCGCGGCGTGCGGAACATCGATCTCTTCATCGACGCAGGCGTGCCGGCCTGCGACGACGGAGGCGAGCCGCTGCTCGGCTGCTACACGCCCGGGACACCCGCGGATGCGCTCGGGATCGCCCATCCTCCGGAGATCCGGATCTTCTACAGGACGTTCCGGTTGGAAGCCCGCGAGGATCCCGGCTTCGACATCGACGCGGAGATCGAGGAGACGATCGACCACGAGGTGACACATCACCTGCACCATCTGGCGGGCAGCGATCCGCTCGACGACGAGGAGCGCGAGCAGATCGCGCGCGAGGAGCTGCGCCGGGTGGGCCACGCCGAGGCGGTGCGGCGCGCCCGGCGCGGCGCCCTGTCGGACGTCGCCGGCTT
The DNA here is from genome assembly GCF_052075895.1 of Sorangium sp. KYC3313. Taxonomy (NCBI): domain Bacteria; kingdom Pseudomonadati; phylum Myxococcota; order Polyangiales; family Polyangiaceae; genus Sorangium; species Sorangium sp. KYC3313. The sequence goes on along the minus strand of NZ_CP197255.1, from coordinate 10,496,435 downwards.
CGTGCGCGCGACGTGGCCGGCCTGGCTGATCGCGGCCGTCGGAACGGCCCTCGCGTGGTGCGCAGGCGGGCGCTGACGTCCAGCGCCGCGGGCGGCGAGCGCGGCCGTGCGCCCGCCGCTTTCTTCGAAGCGGGAGGGTGAGCTGTCTATACTGCCGGGACAGCAAGAAGATGTGCCGGGGAATACCGGCTCCTCGAGCGCGCTGTGCTCTTGCCGAGGATCGTGAAGACGAAGAGCTCGCCGGCCCGCACGGCCGGGTCCACCAAAGCGTCACGTCCAGCCAAGCGGGGTGGCGGTGCGCAGAACCGCCGGGGGAGTCCGGACGCGGTCGAGAAGCGCCGGGCCGCGCGCCGGTTCAACGAGCTTCTCCTGGGCGGCGGCGGCCGCGCCGGAGACGGCCGTACCGAGCGCCGGCGCCGGCGCCTGCTCGCCGAGCTGGCCGACGGCGTCGCGCGGCGAGGCAAGCGCGCGCTCAAGCCGATCGACGTGCTGTCGCGCGTCGAGGAGCTCCTGGCGCTGGGCGAGCCGCTGGCCTCGATCCGCGAGGCGTACCCGCCGCCGCCCCCGGTCGAGGTGACCGCCGAGCTCGTGGAGGGCCTGAGGCACCTCCACCGCGCCTACGGTTTCTCTGCGGACGTGTACCGGTTTGTCGGGCTCGACGCGCACGCGCTGCGGAAGGCCGGGGTGCTGCGGGGCGGCGAGCGCGGAGGTGAACGCGGGGACGAGCGCGGCGTGTCCGCCAGAGGCAGCGCGCCGCGGGGCGGCTTGACCTTGCCTGCCGGCGCGGGGATAACCCGCTCCGATGCGCGCGAGAACGCTGAAGCTCCCCCTCGGCGCGGCCGCCATGGCGGTCGTGTGCGCGGCGTCGACCGGCCTGTCGCTCCGCGCTGAGGCCCAGCCGGCGGCCGCCGCGGGCGCCCCGGTGGCGCGCGTCGGCGACGCGGCGATCACGGCGTCGGAGGTCGAGCGCAGGCTCGCGCAGGTCCCGCCGTTTCAGCTCCAGACCTTCGGGCGTACCCCGGAAGAGATCCGGAAGAACTTCGTCAACCAGGTCCTCGTGCGCGAGCTGCTCCTCGCCCAGGGGGCCGCCGCGCAGAAGCTCACCGAGCGCGCCGACGTGCAGGATCGCGTGCGCGGCGTCCTGCGCTCCGCGCTGCTGCAGCGGATCCAGGCGGAGGCGGCGGGGAGCTCCCCGGTGACGGACGAGGAGGTCCGCGCCTATTACGAGGCCCACCGCGACAGGTTCAGCTCCCCGGCGATGGTGGCGCTCTGGCGCATCCTCGTCGCGACGCGCGAGGAGGCCGAGGCGATCCTGGCCGAGCTGAAGAAGGACCCGTCACCCCAGCGTTTCAAGGAGATCGCGCGCGAGAGATCGCTCGACAAGGCGACGAGCATGCGCGGCGGCGATCTCGGCTTCGTGGCGTCCGATGGCACCACGTCCGAGCCGGGGCTGAAGGTCGACCCGGGGCTCCTCTCGGCGGCCGCCGGGGTGAAAGACGCGGAGCTCGTGGCCGAGCCCGTGCCCGAGGGCGATGGCTTTGCCGTGCTGTGGCGGCGCCAGAGCAGGAGACCCGTGAGCCGCTCGCTCGAGCAGGAGGCGCCGTCCATCCGTCAGATCCTCGCGCACGGCAAGGCGGAGGCGCAGCTGAAGCAGCTCCTCGATCGCCTGCGAGCGCAGGACGTCTCCGGTCACGCCCCCGAGCTCGTGGACCTCATCGACATCACCTCGACGGGCGATCTGCAGCCGAAGAGGCGCCCGGGCACCCTCGCGAGCGGTCGGCGTCCGGGCGCGCCTCCGCCCTCGCCCGCGCCGCGTCACGACATGCGCTGAGGCTGCCGGCGCGCACGGACGGGCGCTCGACGCCCGCGGGGGCAGCGCCGCCGAGCGCGACACCCCCGAGGGCGCTGAACGGCGTGTCAGCTGAAGGCGATGGCGAGCGCGATGGCGGCGAAGCCGGAGGCGATGGTGAGCGCGAGCGCGGCGATGCTGCCGGCGCGTCGAGCGCGCTCCGCCGCGTCGGGGTGGAGCGCGTAGACGCCCAGGAGCAGCGCCATGGACGCCTTGCCCGGCACCCGGAGCGAGGCCGAGAGGACCTGCTCGGCCCCCTTGGTGCCGCCCGTGATGAGCATGGCCAGCGCGCCGAGCGGGCCGGCCATGAGATCCCAGCCGCACGCGTAGAGCCCGAAGCGGAGCGCGCGCCGGCGCTCTGGCCGCGCGCCCTGGCGCCGTGCCCCGAGGTCGAGCGCGGCGCCGTGCAAGGTGTGCGCGAGCACCATCCACACGGTGACCGCCGGAACGCCGATCGCGAGCCACTGGAGGGCGCTCGCGCGCGCGGCCGGGTTGCGGGCCAGCTCCAGCGCAAGGCCCGGCACCGCCAGCGCGACGAGGGGCAGGAGCGCGGCGATCATCGACAGGATCGCGAGCGTCTCCGCCAGCAGGGCGAAGCGCATGGCCGCGGGGAGCGCGCCGTCGGGGATCGTCGCGAAGAACGTCTCGGCTCCCAGCGTGGTCGCCCTCGATGTGGCCCAGAGCCGCGACCAGACCCCGCCGAGCGGGCGCTCCCACGGGACGATCGCGACGACCCCCGAGCCCTCGTCGCTCGCCGCGGAGCACCCGGCGCAGTCGGGCTGTCCGCAGCACGCGCAGAGCACCGCCGCGGGGACATCGAACGCCTCGTCGTCCCGCGAGAGCTCACGGCGTACGCCGGCAGATCGCTTGGCCATTGCGCACCTTCGAGCAGCGGACAAAGGCCACTCCCATCAAGGTTACGTCGCACGGGCGGGCCTGTCGACCCGAGATGCCACCGGCCGTGCGCTGGTCATGGTCAGTCAGTGCAGCACCTCGTCGCCCCGCCGCCGCTGCCCCGTGGGGAGGTCGTCGATCCTTCCCCCGAAGAACGCCGCGGTGAACAGCGCGAGCAGCGCGATCGCCCCGGTCGCGTAGAGCCCGTAGCCCCACGTGAAGCGGACGGGACGGAGCAGCGTGCTGCCCGGCGTGAACAGCAGGCGCATCGCGACGGTGACGAGGGCGACCGCGGCGAGGAAAGCGACGGCCACGCGAGCGCCGCGCATCTTGTGGATCGACCTCCGGGTCAGCGCGAGCGGGATCATCACGAAGAACGCGACCGCCGGGGCCCACATCCAGCCGAGCCGTCGCGCGAGCCCGAAGCCGCTGAGGTCGCGGAGCTCGGGGGCCGTCTCGTGGATCCACGGCGCGAAGAACGCCGCGAGCCCGAGGAGCGCGAGCGCGAGCAGGGCGCCCCGGCCGCGCCCGGCGTAGGTCCACGGGAGCGGTTCCATGTGCGGCGGGCGCGGCTCGTCAGGCTCTTCTTGGAGCGCGTCGTACGAGGGGGGAAGCTTCGCGAGCGCCTCCAGCCGGAGGCCGCAGGCGGGGCACGTGGACGCCTCTTTCGCCTCGAACATCTCCCGGCAGAAGGGGCAGGCGTGAAGCCCGGTCATCGAGGCGGGAGGATAGCGCACGGCGAGCGGCGCGCGGCGGGGGCCGCATTCCGGGGTTCCACCGGGGCGGGGCTTGGCCCATAGTTGCGTCCCATGGGCAAGCGTGATCGGCTCTCGGACGATGAGATCGCCGGGTTCGTCGCTGCTCACCCGGGCTGGGTGCGAGCGGGCGAGCAGATCGAGCGGAGCTACTCGTTTCCGGATTATGGCACCGGCGTTGGCTTCGTGATGCGGATCGCCCTCCTGGCCGAGCGGCGCGATCATCACCCGGAGATCGCGCTGTCATGGGGCAAGGTGCGGGTCGCGTGGTCCACGCATGACGCTGGCGGTCTGACCGCGCTCGACCTGGAGCTGGCCGAGCTGACCGACCGCTTGAGCGCGGGCTGACGCTTCGCGTGGGCAAGGTGCTGGGGATGCTCCCGAGCGAGCTGCTGCAACGTCTGGATCTGGGGCTGGAGGGGGATCTGCCGCACCTCGAGGAGGCGCTGACGCATCCGAGCTTCTCGAACGAGCAGCGAGGCGGCCGGCGCGTGGACAACCAGCGCCTCGAGTTCCTGGGGGACGCCGTGCTCGGCCTGTGCGTGACGGAGCTCCTCATGGAGCGCTTTCCGGGGGCGAGGGAGGGGGAGCTCTCGATGATGCGCTCCGCCCTGGTCAACACGGACGCGCTGGCGGCGTGGGCGCGAGGGATCGAGCTCGGCGCGGCGCTCCGGGTCGGGCGCGGCGCGGAGGTCGCCGGGGAGCGCGACCAGACGAACGTGCTCGCCGACGCCACCGAGGCGCTCGTCGCGGCCCTGTACCTCGATCGCGGCTTCGAGAGCGCGCGGGCGCTGAGCCGGAAGATCGCCGCGAGCCCGCTCGCGCAGCTCGCGAGCGGCAGCATGCTCGGGCGCGACGCGAAGAGCGAGCTGCAGGAGCGCGTGCAGGCGCGCGGCGCCGCGTCGCCGCGCTACCGGCTGATGGGCACGGAGGGGCCCGACCACGACCGCGCGTTTCTCGTCGCCGTCGAGGTCGACGGCCAGGTCATCGGCACCGGCCGGGGCCGGTCGAAGAAGCTCGCGGAGCAGGCGGCCGCGCGCGCCGCGCTCCTCTCGTGCGCCGCGCCGGAGCCCGCGGCCGCCGCATCCGATGGACGGGCAGCCGCCGAGGCCCTGCGCGGTGCGCCCGAGGGCAGGGGGGGCCCGCCGTCCGGCGAGGGGTCCTCCGAGCAAACCGTGAACGACCGAGGACCCAGTCGATGATCCGTCACCTGATGCTTGCTTTCACCTTCGCGCTCTGCGCGCTCTTCGTCGCGCTGCCGGCCTGGGCCGGGAGCTACCTGGACAGGGCGAGCCTGCTGCTCGACGAGGCGCGCAAGGAGGGCGACATGCTCCTGCCGCGGACCCATGACAAGGAGCTCGTCATGGTGGTGCATGCGCTCGCGGAAGCGCGCGCCCGGGTGGCGAGCAAGATGGAGTGCCCCAGCTCCGTCTCCAAGGCGCACCCGCACCTCCTGCTCGTGCTCGAGAACAGCGAGCGCGCCGCCGACGCGGCGGCTCAGGGCAACTTCAAGAAGTTCATGGAGCACCTCACCGTGGCGCGGAACGAGGACCGCGCATTCCGCGCGCTCCTCGCCGAGCTCGGCTACGCGCTGCCCGATCTGAGCTCGAAGCGCTGAGGAGCGCGGCGAGCCGCGCCCGCTCGAAGCGGGTCTGCGCCGGGGGGCCCGTGGTGAGCGTCCTCGGCGCAGCGGGCCTCAGAACATCGCGCCGAGATCGAGCCCGAGGGTCCACTGCGACCCGAGCCCGGCGAACTTGTTCTCGCCGTCGATCTCGTTCGCGGCGCCCTGGTTCGCGTCCTCGGGGCTCACGACGTCGGTGATGAAGTGCGCGCCGAGCTTGACCATCTGGAACCGCAGCTGCGCGCCGAAATGGAGGCGGTGGCGGTTCATGCGCACGGCGTCGAACACCACGGTGTTGTTGAAGTCGGCCTGGGAGCCGCCCGCGCACACCGGCTGGCCGTCGTGGGGGAGCGGCTTGCCGTCCTGTCCCTGCACCGGGTTGGCAGGCGAGTTCACCCCGCGGAAGTTGCAGAAGTTCACGGCGTCGGTGTTCGGGGTGAGATCGATGAGCCCCGAGTCTCCGAAGATCCGGAGCCACTGGTAGCCGGCGTAGGGGGTGATCACGACCGTGCCGGCGATCGGCAGGGGCTTCGAGATCACTGCGTCGACGCCGGCCACGGTCAGCTGGAACTCCTCGGTCCCGGTGACGCTCCGGACGCTGCCGCCGACGGCGAGCTCCGGGAGGATCGCGGGGAGCCCTCGGCGGAACCCCTCGAACAGCGACCAGCGCACGTCGGCGCCCGCGCTCACGAGGCTGGTGTTGGCGAGGAATCCGACGGCGCCGGTGAGCTCGAACCCGAACGGAAAACCCTTGCGGACCTTGAGGGAGTAGTGCTGCAGGAAGGAGTCCGGGCTCCGGTTCTCGATGGAGAAGTTCTTGCTGATCGGATCCTGCGGCCCCTGCGTGCCCTGCTTCCAGTAATCGGCGTCGCTGTCAATCTTCGTGTAGTTGGCCTCGATGCCGATCTCGAACCCGCCGTAGCCCGTGGTCCGCGCCGAGTGCATCGCCGACGGCGCCACCGCAAAGCCGTACTGCGCGATGAGCTTGGCGAACGCAGCGTCGTCGGTCAGGCAGCGTTGATAGCGGGAAGCGGGGTTGTAGTAGAGGCCACCCTCCGGCCCCGTGATGCGGCAGGGTACGGCGGCGCCGCCGAGGCTCGGCTCCGGGGCGCGCACGAGCCGCGCGAGCGCCGGATCCATGGCGTCGGCGGCCGCGAGCGAGGACGACGCCACTCCTGCGAGGGCAATAGCCGAAGCGATCCAGCACGATGCGCGCATTCCGTGTCTCCGAGGCGGGAGGCTACGTGTCCGCTCGTACAGCCGTCAAGCGAACAGAGGGGCCTCCGTCCGTTCGGTTCGCGTTTTCCGCGCGACCGCGTGGGCTGGCTATCTGTCGAGGCGGCGCCGGCGCGCCAGGCCGCGCGCGCGATCCTCCGCTCGGGGGTTGCGGCGCGCGGGCGCGTCGCGGAAAGAGAGGGCGTGCTCAACGATGGTCGCCCCCGGCTCCGTGCGGCGCCGCTCGATCCGCCGTTCCGGATCGTGCTGGTGGAGCCGGAGATCCCGCAGAACACAGGCAACATCGCGCGGCTCGCCGCCGCGACGCAGAGCCCCTTGCATCTGCTCGGGAGGCTGGGGTTCCGCATCGACGAGCGGAGTGTCCGCCGCGCGGGGCTTGACTACTGGCACCTGGTCACGCTCGAGCAGCAGCTCGACATCGCCCACTTTCGCCACCATCACCCGAACGCTCGGCTCCGCCTCTTCAGCGCGGTGGCTCCGCGGAGCTACCTCGACGCGGACTTCCGGCCAGGCGACGCGCTGGTGTTCGGCAAGGAGAGCGCAGGCCTCGACCCCGAGCTCCTCGCGCGGATGCCGGACGACGTCTTCGGCATTCCCACGCTGGGTCCCGTGCGCTCCCTCAACCTGGCCAACGCGGTGTCCATCGTCCTGTACGAGGCGCTCCGCCAGGTGGGCGCGCTCGCCAGCGCCGCGCCGGGGTGACGGCGCGTGCGCGCAGGCGCGCGCAACCTCCGGTAAGAGCGCGATCCGCGGCGACGGTCACCCCGGGGCCGGCGGCCGCGCGCGCCGTGGACGTCGGCGACGCGTCGTTCTAAGGAGAGGGCCGCATGGTCATGCACCGGCAACCCGCGCGACAGGACGCCCGACGGCCGGGTGCGCGCCTCGTCCGGGCCGGCGTGGCGATCGCGCTCTCGGTCGCGGCGCTCGCCTCCGCCGGATGCAACAGGCGGCCTCCGAGCGGCTCGCCCGACGGCGCCGTCCGGGAGCTGGTCGCCCGCCTGCGCCAGCTGCACGGCGACCCGGCTGACGCCAAGGCCGCCTTCGAGCTCCTGTCGAGGCGCGCTCGGGACAACCTCGCGTCGCGCGCGCAGCGCTACAGCGCCGCGACCGGCAAGGCGATCGCGCCCGAGGCGATGATCACGCCGTCCCGCTTCCTCTTGCGCTTCGAGCCGCAGCGCTACACCGCCCAGATCGCCGGCGCCCACGCCCTCGTGGACATCGCCGGCCTGCTCCCGGGAGAGCGCGTCCAGGTGCCCTGCGTCTACGAGGACGCGGGGTGGCGCGTCGATGTGGCGCTGCCCCCGCTCCCCCCCGTGCAGAGGCGACCGGGCAGCGATCTCTGAACGCGCCCGGATCGATGGTGCACGGCGTTCTCGGCCCACAAAAGCCCGGAGGCCGGCAGTGCCGGCCTCCATCGGCAGCGGCCGCAGGGCCGCTAACCATGAGGTAACGCCTCAGTTGGCGAGAAAGATCGCCTCGATCTCGGTCTTCACCTGCTCCTCCGTCTGGCCTCGGGCGATCGCGATCTCCTTCACGATCAGCGTCCGGGCGGTGTCGAGCATGCGGCGCTCACCGAACGAGAGCTGCTTGTCCGTCTTCAAGCGATAGAGGTCGCGTAGCACCTCGGCGACGTCGTAAATAGAACCCGTCTTGATCTTGTCCATGAAGCCGCGGTACCGACGGTTCCAGGTCTGGTTGTCGAACGCGATGGTACGCTCGCGGAGGATGTCGAAAATTTCCCGGATTTCCTGTTCAGAGATGACCTGGCGAAGGCCGACCGCGCTCGCGTTGCTGACTGGAACCATGATCTTTCGATCCGTGTCCAAGATGCGGAGAACGTAGAATCGCTGACGGTTGCCAGCGATGTCCTTCTCCTCGATGTTGACCACCTCGGCCACGCCTTGGGCCGGGTAGACGGCTTTGTCGCCCACCTTGAACTGGATCTCCGAACGAGCCTGCATATCGTCTCCTTTGCCTTCCACCCCGCCGTCCTTTTAGTTTTTCGTCAGCCTCCCGAAATCCCTTCGAGGGGCGTACGCTGCACATGCGGTTGAACCTGGACCCGCAGAACCGACACACACCGTCACGCATTCCGAGAAAAATTCCGAGAAAAGAGCCATGAGCCGCCGCTCGAGACCGCTGTGCGAGAAGCAGGAACGCGAGCACCTCCATGACCCGCGAGAGGTCGGTGCTCGGGTGTGCACGGCGGAATCTTGACAAGCGGCGGTTGAAGCGGACGGTTGCGGGCGGAAGGGATTGAGGTTGGGGGACCGGCCCTCTTGGAAAAGGGCCGGTTTGCGCCAGGCGCGCGCACTCTAGTGAGCCGGCCGAGATACGTCAACGAAAATCCCCGTGGTTGGGCCATCGTGGCGTGATCACTCTGGTTTTTCCTCGGGGTCGGGCGGGGTGGCAGTGTGTACCGATGGAAGCATCGGCGTGGGTGCGCGCCGGCTCACCCGCCTAGTTTAGGGCAGAGCGGGCCTCTCCGGGAGAGGTGGCGGACCTGACCTGGGTGGGATGACTCGAAAATGTGACGGACGCGACGACCTCGGGCGTTACGTCCGGCCTTCAAACGAGCCGGGGGGCTCAGGCGGCGCTGAGGCGCTCGGCGAGCCCCCAGCGGACGCCGCGATCCGAAGCGACGAGATCGACAGGAGCTCCGGCGAGCCGCGAGGCCCACGCGAGGATCTCCTCGATGAGCACGCTGCCCGCCACGATGACGTCCGCGCGCGCTGGATCCAGCGCGCGCAGCTGCTTGCGCGCGGCGAGCGGCAGGGAAGCGAGGCGGGACGTGGCGTCCACGATCTCTCCCCCGGATACCCGCGCGCCATGCACGCGGGCGCCGTCGTAGGGGGCCACGTCGCGCACGAGCGCGGCGAGGGTCGTCACCGTGCCCGCGACGCCGACCAGGGTGGGCGCCGCGAGCTGGGGCACGGCTGGAAGCGTCGCCAGCGCCGCCCGGACGTCGGCGCGGACGGCCTCGAGGTCCGCGGCGGCCGGCGGGTCCGTGCGCACGTGGCGCTCGGTCAGGCGGACGCTCCCCACGTCGAGGCTCACCGCCTGCTCCACCGCGCCGCCGACGCTGCCGACGATGATCTCCGTGCTGCCGCCGCCCACGTCGACCACGATCGTGGGGCCGCGGGCCGGCAGGTCGAGCCCCGTCAGCGCGCCGGCGTACGTGAGCTCCGCCTCCTCCGGCCCGGAGATCACGCGCGGCGCGACGCCGATGAGCTCGCGGGCGCGGGCGATGAACGCCTCGCCGCCGGCGGCGTCGCGCATCGCGCTGGTCCCGACGGCGTCCACGCGCTCGACCCCCCGGGACCGGAGCTCCTCTCCGTAGCGGGCGAGGCAGGCGAGCGTGCGCTCCACGGCCTCGGGCGCGAGCGCGCGCGCCGCGTCGACCCCCTGGCCGAGCCGGGTGATGGTCGCGCGCTCGACGAGCGCGACGAGCTCACCCGCGCGGCGCTCGGCGATGAGCAGGAGGACCGAGTTCGTGCCGATGTCGATGGCCGCGACGCTCATGCCCCGAGCCCTACTGGGTGAGCGTCTTCAGGTCGAGCATCTCCTCGACGTTCGGCAGCACCACGAGCTCGCAGCGCCGGTTGGCCTGCTTGTTCTCCGGGGTGTCGTTGGCCTTCACCGGGTCGGTGTCGCCGTAGCCGGAGGCGCTCCACCGCTCGGGCTTGAGGCCGCCGCCGCCCTTGTCCTCGGGCTGGAGCAGGAACGCCAGCACCTCGCGGGCGCGCATCACGCTGAGCCCCCAGTTGTCCTTGAAGCGGCCGCCGGCGAGCGGCGCGTTGTCCGTGTGCCCGGCGACCTGGAAGGAGCGCGACGACAGGCCGGAGTCGTTGCGGATGACCTCGGCCACCTTGAGCAGGATCTCCTGACCCTCCTTCTTGAGCGTCTCCCGTCCCGAGTCGAAGAGGACGTCGCCGGGCAGCTGGATGACCATGCGGTTGTTGCGGACGGTCACGCTGAGCCCGAGCTTGGTGAGGGCCTGGAGCTTGTCCCGCAGCACCTCGAAGCGCTTCTTGATGTCCTCGAGCTGCTGGGCACGGCGGCGGAAGTCCTCGAGCGCGCGCGCCTGCTGCTCGAGGTTCGCGTTCAGGTTGGAGATGTCCACGCCCGCCGCCTTGAGCTGGGACTTGAGCTGCTCGATCCGGGCCGCCGCCTCGTCGAGCTCGCTCTTGGCCTTCTTGTTCTGCGCCTGCTCGGCGCTCAGCTGGGTCTTCAGGCCCTCGATCTCGCGGATCTTCGCCTGCATCTCCTCCTCCGAGTAGCCGCACCCGAGCGCCCCCGAGCCCGCAAGGAGCGTTGCGCCAAGCAACAACCACGACGTCGAGCGACGAACCAACATACCTTTCCTCCTAGAGCAGCCTAGAGCAGCGCGGCGCTCGGCCATGAGGGGCGCCGCGCAGGCGGCGCGACCGTAGCGAGGCGAATGGCGCCGCACAAGGCTCTCTAGAGCCTGCGCAACGCTGGAGCTCCGTGCGACCATGAGCGCTCCGGCGCCGTTTGCGGCGCCGCGCAGGCGCGCGATCGCCAGGAAGGAGCGCAACGGGCCAAGACAGACATCCCGTCAACTGTCAACAAAAATCAATCGTACGGTTTGCTCTGGTTGCTTCACCATGGCCTGCTCCGACGTTTACCCTCGCAACGCTTGCGGACCAGTTTGCCTGGAACACACGGGATACATCGGTTTAGGGCCTGCAAGATTTTCCTTGACCATCACCATGCGTGGCAATATACGTCGTGCAACATCTGTTGCCTCGGTAAGGAAACTGTAGCGGAGAGGACGTTCGGCGATGTCCGCCGTGCCGTGCCGGGGCGAATGCAGGAGGATTTCCAATGGCTGCTAAGAAGACCGCGAAGAAGCCTGCGAAGAAGGTGACGAAGTCGGCCAAGAAGCCGGCCGCCGCGAAGGCCGGGAAGGTCGCGAAGAAGCCGGCGCGGAAGGCAGCGAAGAAGGCCGCCCCGAAGCGCGCCGCCGCCAAGAAGACCCCGAAGCGCGCCGCCGCCAAGAAGCCGGCCGCGAAGAAGGCCGCCCCGAAGCGCAAGGCGAAGGCCGCCGGCAAGCGGGCGGCTGCGCCGAAGAAGGCGGCTGCTCCTCGAGGTCGCGCCGCCGCCAAGCGCGCGCCGGCCAAGGGCGCGAGCACCCGCGGCGCGCGCAAGAGCACCCCGGCTCCTGCTCCTGCGAGCACCGGCCCGTCCGACGAGTCGGAATAAGGTGACTCGGGAGCGCCTCGGGTCTTTCAACAGAACGAGGCGCAGCGAGCCGACCCGCCGGCTGCGATCAGATAATCCGTCTTACAAGACCATCGGGGGGTGAGGACGCCGCGGATCCGGACGCGCGGGTCCAGGCCGGAGGCGCGCGCGGGTGGACGATGTCCCCGCGGCGGCGCCGCCGCCTGCGGCCTAGGTGGCCGGCATCGGCGCGCTGCGCCTGTTCGCCGGGGTGCCGGAGCAGCGGGTGGGGTGCGTGCGCCCCGCTCGGCGACGGCGGACCGCGGGGGAGCTTCCAGGATCTACGAGCGGCGCTCGTGCCCTCGCTGCGCTCTGAGGATGCGGCGGCGCGACCCGCGAGGGGAGCTCAGGTGCGCTCGCCGAGGTAGAGCCGGAGAGCGCGCGCGGCGCCCTTGCGATCGAACGGGACGCCGACGAGATCCTCGCGCTTCGAGATCTGCTCGAACAGCTTCATCAGGAACTCGAAGAACGCCTCGCACTCGCGGATGGCGGCGTCGAGCCGCTGCGGATCGAGCAAGTCGCTCTCCTCGAGCGCCGTCATCGCGGAGACGAACGCGTCGACGTGGGGGTAGTCGCCCACCCGGAGCAGCGGGTAGCCCATCGCCCGGAAATACGAGAGAAACTCGCGCACGAACGCGAAGCTCGCGATGCCGGTCCAGCGGTCGGGCGCCGGGCCGGTGTGGCGCGCCTTGCTCGCGAACGCGCGCGCGATCTGCGCGAACATCCACACGTCGCGTCGGAGGCGATCGCTCGTCGCGCGCCGCGCGGCCTGATCGTCGAAGACGCGGCCCTCCTCGAGCTTCGCGCCGAGCGACCTGCCGAGGAACAGGATCGCGTTCTGCAGGGCGGGGCGGAGGCCGTGCGAGACGGCGCGGAGGCGGACCCGGTACTCGGACTCGCTCACCAGCGCGTCGGCGGGCGGGAGGTCGTGCTCGAAGGCGCGGCGCATCTCGAGCCGCAGGTTCGCGGCGAGCCCGCTCAGCGCGGCCTTCGTGGAGAGGAGGCGGTGCCCCTCGGCGGCGAGCTCGTCGTGGCGCGCGATGATGTCGCTCGCGGGCACGCGCAGGAGATCGCGCTCGAAGCTGTCCGCGAGCAGCGCGCCCGCCCGGCGCCGGAGGTAGTTCGAGAGCGCGCGGGCGTCGCTGCGCAGGACCGCGAGCACGAGGTACCCGCGCCCCGCCACGCGGTGATCCGAGTGATCGAGCGCGATGGCGTCGAGCAGGCGGAGGTACCTGAGCATCCTGAACAGCGCGAGGAACGTGAGCGCCACGAGCCGGTGCGCCTGCTCGCCGGGCACGCGGTGGATGAGCTCGAGCACCTGCGTCGACGGGATGCGATCGAACTCCGGGCGAAACTCGAGCGCGTGGAGCGGGTTGAAGAACGTGCTCTGGGCGATCTCGCGCATCGCCGTCGCGAGGTGGGCGTAGAAGAGCCTGAAGCTGACCCTCGGCAGCCGGAGCAGCCCGCCCGCGACCTCGATGAGGTTCGTGAAGCCGTGCCGGAGCACGAAGAGGCTCGACTCCGGCGACTCCTGCGCCATCGTCGCGTGGAGGAGGCGCGTGCGCGCCGTGTCCTCCGGGAGCACCGTCTCCAGGTAGCGCTGGAAGACGAAGGCGCGATCGCGATCGCCGAGCATGGTGCGCGTCAGCTGGACCACGCGCGCCATGCCGTCGCGGGCGTGCTGGAGGTGCTCGCGGAAATCGTGGCTGACGATCGTCTGGCGCCGCCCGGCGCCCGGGTGGTTCCGCGGGTTCGCGAAGCAGGCGACGCCCTTCAGGAGGATCTCGAGCTCGAAGAGCGTCTCGTCCTTCTTGTCGGCCGCGAGGCGCGCGAACCACGCCTCGCGCGCTTGCTGCTGCTCCCGCCTCAGGCCGCGCGTGTCGCGGAGCAGCTCGGCGTAGGCATTGCGGCCGGGGTGGCCCGAGCCGCGCAGGATCCCCGAAGCGTCGCTCGACACTGGCGTGCTCCTCGCAGGCGGCGCGCTGCTAGTAGTTGCGTCGCTTGAAGTCGAAGGGGTAGGTCAGCACGGTCTCCTTGCCGCTCGGCGAGCGCGCCCAGGTGATCGACTTCGCGAGCTCCTCCATGCAGGACTCGACCTGCGGCGCGGTCACGTCGCTCTTGTCGCGCACGATGCTCGCCTCCTCGAACGTGCCGTCGGGCTTCAGCTTGAGCTGCCACGTGATCCTGCCCTGCGCGCCCGGGTGCTTGCGGGCGTAGAGATCGAAGCAGCAGCGGAAGCCGTCGCGCCTCGCCTTGATCGCGTCGACGAGCGGCTGCAGGCGATCGCTCGATCCGGCGTCGGCGGAGGTCGTCGCGTTGTTCATCACGACCCCGCCGTCCGGCGGATCGTTCGTGATCTCGGAGGCGATGACCTTGCAGTCCTCGACGGTCTCGGGGGCCTTCTTGCGGCTCGCAGGCAGGGCCGGCTGCGCGGGCGCGGTGGCGGCCGGGTCCGCGGCGCCGGCGGCCGTGGCGCCCGGGTCCGCGGCGCCCGGGGACGTCGGCTGCGAGGCGGGCGGCGGCGAAGCGCCGAGCGGCGCGCTGTCAGGCGGCGAAGGCGGCGGCGCGGCGCCGCTCGAGCAGGCCGCGAACAGGGCCGCGGCGAGGAGGACTCCGGTGAACACGGCGCTGGCAGTGGCGCAGGGACGCATGGCGCGCATACTAAACGGTTCGGCTGAGCGGAGGCGAGGCGCCTCGCGTTTTTCTCCCCTCGCGCCGGCAATCCGAGCTCTCCTCGACGGCCGTCTTGAAGATCCCGCTGTGCTTCCTCGCGGTCGCCGTCGCCGTCCTCGCGCCGGCTGGCTGCGATCCCATCGCGGAGCCGCGGCTGTGCGGCCAGATCCCCCCGGGAGGGTGCCCGATCGGTCGGGGAGGCACCTGCGACGATGCCGCGTGCCGTGCGCTCTACGACTGCCTCGAGGGGGCCTGGACGGAGGCCGCGGTCTGCGATTCCGCCGGTGAGCCCGCCGGGGACGGGGGGGCGGGCGGCGGCCCCGGCGCGTGCGAGGTCGTGACGCTCGATCGCAGCGGCGAGGCCGCGGGCTGCTCGCCCGCCCTGCAGCAGCCGGACTGCCCGGCGGACGCCGCGGAGACCTGCGCGGATACCGCGTGCTGGACCGGCTGCATCGACTTCTTCCTCTGCACCGAGGAGGGGTGGAGAGCGATCGCCTACTGTGACGAGCAAGGGCGCGTGACCGTGGCGCCGTGAACGATCAGCTCGTCGGCGCCTGCCTTCGGCGCCGAGGGGAGACCTACGGGGGCCCGTCAGCCGGCCCTGAGGAAGGGGCTCCACTCGTCGAACGAATGCGGCAAGCCGATCAGGATCTGCATCGTCGCCGACCACCGCGGCGGCAGAGGCTGGCGGATGAGCCGCATGCTGGCCTCGTCCGGCGTGCGCCAGCCCTTGCGGAGGTTGCACGTGCGGCACGCGGTCACGAGGTTCTCCCAGGTGTCCTCGCCGCCGCGCGATCGGGGGAGCACGTGGTCGATGTTGAGATCGCGAACGGGCGGGCGGCGCGCACAGTACTGGCACTGGTGCGCGTCGCGGAGCATCACGTTCTTCCGCGTCAGCCGGATCGTCGGGCGCCGCATGCGGTCGTACCGGCGGAGGTGGAGGACGCGCGGCACGCGGAGCGAGCCGCCGACCACGGGGAGGCCATCGTCCTTCTCGCGCACCGGCAAGCCCCGCCACGCCGAGAAATCGTGGAGATCGCCGACTTCGTCGACGGCGAGGGCGGCCCCGCCGAAGAGCAGCAGGAAAGCGCGGCGCGCGGTCGTGATCTGCACAGGTTGGAAGAAGCGGTTCACCACGAGGACCGGGAGATCGAGCGGCTCGGTCCTACGCTCGCAGCGGAACCCTGAAAAACCGTCGCCGAGATCGAGCTCCTCGTGAGGAGAGCCCCCCGGGACTGTAGCTACCCCGTCCGGCACGCTGGGCAGTGTAGCAACGAAAGCTCCGGTGAACATCCGGCGCTGCACGGCGGCGTTTCTGCTGGATCTCTGCCGTTGCCGCCCGGCGGATCGGGCGCGACGCCGCGCCCTGCGCCGTCAGGGCGTCGCCTCGAACCCCCCGCGCCCGCCCTGTCGAAGCTCGGGCTGCGCGCCGGAGCCCGGACGTCACGGGCCGGGCGTCCCGCGCTGGACGCTCCGCGCGGATCGCTTTCGATCGGGCGCCGTATTCGCTAAGACGCGTCCATGTCGAGGGACGGTCGTCTCCTGGGTCGAGCCGCCGTGGTGGGGAAGCAGGTCGGATGACGCAGCAGCGCGAAGGGGTGGGGCCCGAGCGGGCGACCGGCGCGGAGCCCCCCGCCGGCTCGCCATGGGATGATCCGATCGAGAGCGCGCCGCTCGTGTTCCTCGACCTCGAGATGACGGGCCTCCGCCCCGGGAGCGATCGCGTGATCGAGGTCTGCGCCGAGCGGACGCGGGGGGATGCGCGCGAGGACGCGATCACGTCGCTCGTGCGGCCCGAGCCGGGCGTGTTCGGCAACGCGCACGTGCACGGCATCGATCCGCGGGAGCTCGCGGGCGCGCCCACGTTCGCCGAGCTCTGCGATCGCATCGACCAGGTCACGGAGGGCGCGGTGCTCGTCGCGCACGCGGCCGCGTGGGACGTCGCGTTCCTCGAGGCCGAGCTTGCGCGGGCGGGCAGGGCGAGGCGCCTCCCGCACTACCTCGACACGCTCGTCCTCTCCCGCCGGGCCTTCGCCCTGCCGAGCCACAGCCTCGCCTCCCTCTGCCGGGAGCTCGGCGTGCACCGCGAGCGCGCCCACCGCGCCGAAGACGACGTCCACGCCCTGCGCGCCGTGTTCCGCAAGATCGTGGAGGTCCTCGCGCCGCGGACGCCGCGCGACCTGTGGCACGTCCGGATCGGCGAGCGCCACGCCCGCCCGGCGCTGGTGGCAGCGGCGGTGCGCGCGGCCGAGCATGGCGCCACCGTGCGCGTGAGGTACCGTCCGGCGCGCCGGGGGCCGGAGGAGCTCGTCGTGTGCGTAACGGGGGTGCGAACGGACCTCGACCCACCCCGGGTTCTCGGCTATCTGCTCCCGTCGCGCAGCCGTCGCGAGCTACGGGCCGATCGCATCCTGGCGATCGAGCCGATTTCGCCGGGAGAGCTCGGGCCGGACGGTGTGCCGCAAAGGGCCTGAGATCCACGTGCGAACCCACTCGAACCGAACCTCGCCGACGAGAAGCTCCCTCGCCGTCCGCCTCGGCGGCCTCCTGACCGCGACCTTCCTCGCCTCGTGCTCGAGCATGATCGGCCCGGAGTCCGCCCGCCCGCCGGCGGCCGAGAAATGGCTCGCCCGCGCTCGACAGGAGTTCCAGTCCGCCGACGTCGAGAACGCGCGCGATGCGGTCTCGAGGGCCCTGACGATCGTCCCGACCGACGCCGAGGCCCGGCTGCTCGCGGGGCGCATCGCGCTGGCCCGGCTCGATTACGCCGAGGCGCTGCGCCTCCTCAAGGGCGTCGCCGGCTCCGAGGCCGCAGGGCTCCGCGGGCGCGCGCTCTGGTACAAGGGCGATCTCGACGCCGCCGCCGACGAGCTCGAGGCGATGCTCGACGATCCCGACGTCGTCGACGAGTGGGCGAAGTCGATCGCCAAGCTGGCGAGGCGCGGCGCGGGGCGCGCGCCGTTCACGGTCTCGGGCGCGCTCCTCGCGGCGATCGAGATGCAGCACGTCAGCCCCGCGGCCCCGTTCTTTGTCGTCCCGCTCGAGATCGACGGCGAGTCGGCGCTCGCGATGGTGTCGACCGGCACGGGCGAGGTGGTCCTCGACAGCAGCACGCGCAAGGAGCCGAGCTGGGTCTCCCTCCGCTTCGGCAAGAAGCTCGAGATCAACGACGTGCCCGCCCTCACGCAGGACCTGTCGGGCGTCTCGAAGCAGATCGGCGCGCCGGTCAAGGCGCTGCTCGGGGTGAACCTGCTCCGCCGCCTCAACGCGACCATCGACTACAGCGGCTGGCAGTTCGTCGTGCGCAGCTTCTCCCCGCCGGCGCCGCCCGACGCGACGCGCGTCGACGTCGTCTTCATCAAGGGCGGCGGCATGGTGCTGCGGAGCAGCCTCGGCCCCGACAAGTCGGTGCAGGGAC
Organism: Sorangium sp. KYC3313; assembly: GCF_052075895.1. Lineage (NCBI taxonomy): Bacteria > Pseudomonadati > Myxococcota > Polyangiales > Polyangiaceae > Sorangium > Sorangium sp. KYC3313. Next base: position 10,478,745 of record NZ_CP197255.1, on the reverse strand, counting down.
CGCTGCTCATCGACACGTCGATGACGTTCCCGATCGCGCTCGACAAGGAAGGCTGGAAGAAGGCCGGCTTCGAGGCCGATGGGTTGAAGCGGGTCGAGCAGGATCCGGAGCAGAAGCTGAAGCAGGGCGTCGTGCCGATGCTGCGGCTGGGCGCGCTGGAGATCCCCAAGGTCCCGGGCGTGTACGGGGCGCCGCTCCAGGCGGTCGAGAAGCAGCTCCAGCTCGATCTGGACGGCGTGATCGGGGCGGGGCTGCTCGCCTACTTCCGTGTCACCTTCGGCGACGGCGGTCGGCTCATGTGGATCGAGGACGACACCGCGGTGAACAAGGTGCTCCGGGGCAGCGCGCCGGCGCCCGTCGACGAAGGGCAGGCTCCCGCCGCGCCGCCAGCAGAGGGCGCCGGTCCAGCTGGCGCGCCCGGCTCAACTGCGCCCCTGGGGCCCGCGCTCCAGGCGCCGCTGACCCCCCCCGCGGCACCCCCCGCGGCCGCTCCGAAGTCGACTCCACCTGCGGCCGCTCCGAAGTCGGCGCCGCCCGCGGGCGCTCCCAAGCGGACGCCGGACCAGTGAGCGTCATGTCCAAGGATCTGTTGGCAGTTTACGCGGGGAGCTTCGACCCGATCACGTTCGGTCACCTCGATCTGATCCAGCGGGCGTCGAAGCTGTTCGGTGAGGTGATCATCGCCGTCGGCCGGCATCCGACGAAGCACCCGCTGTTCACGTACTCGGAGCGGCTGGAGCTGCTGCGCCAGACCACGAGCGAGGTGACGAACGCGCGGATCGATTCGTTCGAGGGGCTCCTCATCCAGTACTGCCAGCGCGTCGGCGCGCGGGTGATCGTCCGCGGCCTGCGCGCGGCGACCGACTTCGAGTACGAGCTGCAGATCGCCCACGCGAACGCGGACATGCTCCCCGGCGTCGATACCGTGTTCCTGCCGACGCGCACCCACTACGGCTTCGTCTCCGCGTCGCTCGTGCGCGAGATCGCGAGCCACGGCGGCGACGTCAGCCACTACGCGCCCGCCGCCGTCTGCGACGCGCTCCGGGCGAAGTTCGGCGCCGCGAAGCCCTGAGCGCCCGCGCGCTCAGTAGGTGCCGAACGGGGTCGGCATCAGCAGCAGCACGAACAGGAGCAGCGTCACCACGGCGATCACCTTGCGCGCCGGCGACAGCTCGCCGGCCTCCGTGGGAGGGTGCTCCCGCCCACCCACGCGCAACATCAGGTGGACCAAGCCGAACCACGTGAGCCACGGCATCCCGTTCGCGACCGCCGAGATGAGCGCGTCGGACAGCCCCTCCGCGATGAAGTGTCGCGTGAAATAGGCGACGTTGCCGACGAAGAGCGCGAGCATCAGGAGGTGCGCGGCGCGGCTGTAGCGGTCCTGCTCTTTGCCGAACAACGCGTACGCGACGTGCCCTCCGTCGAGCTGGCCGACGGGAAAGAGGTTGAACGCCGTGATGAGCAGCCCGGCCCACCCCGCCATCGCCGTGGGGCCGAGGAAGACGTCATGGGTCTCGGGGATCGAGCCGACCGCGAGCCGCCTCAGCAGGAGATACAGGAGGCTGCGCCCCTCCTGCAGCGCAGGTCCGGAGCTCGCGTGCACGTCCGAGTACATGAGGCCCACGAAGAGGACCGGGAGCGCCACCGCGAGGCCGGCCAGCGGGCCGGAGGCGCCGATGTCGAGCAGCGCGTTCCGCGACTTGATCCTGCCCTTCATCGAGATCACCGCGCCCATCGTGCCGAGCGGGCTCACCAACGGGAGCGGGATGAAGTAGGGGAGCGACGCCTCCACCCCGTGCGCGCGCGCCGCGAAGTAGTGCCCGAACTCGTGCGCCAGCAGGATCGACAGGAACGGCACCGCGAACGGCCACGTCTGCGGCAGCGCCTTCACGAACGAGAGCGCGCTGTCGTCGTCCGGCGTGATCGGGGTCCAGAGGGTGCCGGCGACGAACACCGAGACGACCGTCAGGCAGAAGAGCGCGAGGTTCTTCTGCCATCGCAGCGGGGGCGGGTGCGAAGCGGCCGCTGCGCTCGGCGCTGCGGAGCTCGTCGCCGCAGGCGCCAGCTCGGCGTCGAGGTCGAGCGTGCTCGGGGTGGGGGATCGACGGTCGTCGGTCATGCGGCGCCTAGCGTGGCCGCCTCCTCGTCGCCGCTCAAGCGATCCACGCGCGCCTGCGCTCAGGGCGGGCAGCTCGCCGCGCTCCAGGAGCGCGCGCCGCGCTGCTGGGCGGCGCGCGGCCCTGCGGCGGCGGTGTGCTGCTCGTCTGGCCCCGGGACCCTTGATCCCCGCCCGCTGCAGGCGCGACAAGGTCTGCGCGCACACCGATGACTTTGCGCGTCATCTCGCTGCGCCACGGTCCTCCTGTGGCGCCGGCCCGGTCGGTGGAAGCGGTCGCGGCCGGAGCGCTGCGCTGCATCGGGGCGCGCGATGCGGCCGCCCGATGGTACGGGCGCGAACCTCTCCTGGCTGCGCGCAAGCTGGCCAGCGCGCTCTTCTGCGCCGCCGTCGCGTCCGTGCGCCCTCCGTGCCCTTCGGCAGGCGCGACTGCGCTACGATCGATCCCATGCCTCCCGCTCGCGTCGCCGCTGAAGCGCTCGTGGGCAAGCTCCTCTGCGACAAGTACCGCGTCGTGCAGCTGCTCGGCAGCGGCGGGGTCGGGCACGTCTACCTCGCGGATCGCGTCGGCAGGCCGCGTGAGGCCGCGACGTCGCGCGTCGCGGTCAAGGTCCTCCGGGCAGAGCTCCGCGACGATCCGCTGCTCGTCGCGCGGTTCGAGCGAGAGGCCGGCGCGGCGTCGCGCGTCCGTCATCCCAACGTCCTCTGCGTCGATGCGCTCGAGCGCGCCGGCGACGCGCCGTGCTTCGCGATGGAGCTGCTCGTCGGGCTCGATCTCGCCGACACGCTGACGTTCACCCGAGCGCTCGTCCCGTCTCGCGCGGTCCGGATCGCCGCCGACCTCGCCTCGGGCGTCGACGCCGCCCACCGCGCCGGGGTGATCCACCGCGACGTGAAGCCGGAGAACGTGTTCCTCGTGCACGCGGCCGACGGGCGCGAGATCGTCAAGCTGCTCGACTTCGGCTTCTCGTGCATCCAGGGCCAGGGCGCCGAAGGCGCGCTGCTCCCCCGGGTCGTGGGGACGCCGGAGTACATGGCGCCCGAGCAGGCGCAGGGCGCGCCGGCGGCGCCCGCCGCCGACGTCTACTCCCTGGGCATCGTGCTCTATGAGATGCTCGCGGGCCGTGTCCCCTTTCAGGGCCCGTACCCGGCCATCGCAGAGAAGCACGGGCGCGAGCCGCCGCCGCCGCTGCACCGGGTACACCCGGGGCTGCTCATCTCGCGCGAGCTCGACGCCGTCGTGCGCAAGGCGCTCGTGAAGGACCCCCGCGGCCGGTTCGCCTCGATGGCGGAGCTGCGGGATGCGCTGCTCGCGACGCCCGAGGCCCGCGCCGGGACGTCGTCCGCCGTCCCGCCCGACGCCGGCGCGCGGCCGCCCCCCGGCGTCGGGCACTGGGGCACCAAGCCGTGAAGCCCGCTCGCTCCGGAGGCTTCCGTCGGCCTCCCTGCGCCTCGGCTTTGCTCTCACGGCGAAGCCCTGCTAGACGGCCGTTACCATCTCTTGTTCCGGGCGACAGCCGGATCCGCTCGTCAGGCCGACACCGGCCGCGGCGAGCGAGCCGGCGCGGTTCGGAGGTCCGCGGGCGCGGGCCTCGTTTGCGCGGGTCGGTTCTCCAGCGAGCGCTGGAATCCCAGGGTCGCGCGCCAGTCGTCCTCCACTCCCTCCAGGCTTTGCCTGGCGCTTTTTCGGTTGCTGACTATGGGTCGCGCGACCCCATCACCTGATAACGGCACAGCGGCGTTTCACGACGCCGAACTCCCGATGTACGAGAGCCGCAGCGCCTCCGGGCCACGCGCTGGGCCCGAGGGCGAGCTCATGCCGACGGACACAGGCGCCCTCGACGAAGATCCGTTCCGCGTCGAGCTCGTCGACGAAGACATCCCCACCCCGCGGCGCTACCAGGTCGTCTTCGACGAGGCGCGGATCGATCCGGACGTCCAGAAAGTCGTGCGACGCCTCGTCCGCCACGGCTTCCAGGCGTACCTGGTAGGCGGCTGTGTGCGGGATCTGCTGCTCGATCGGCGCCCGAAGGACTTCGACGTCGCCACGAGCGCGCGGCCGGAGGAGGTCCGCGAGCTGTTCCGCAACTCGCGCATCATCGGCCGGCGGTTTCGCCTGGTGCACGTCCTCTTTCAGGGCGGGAAGGTCATCGAGGTGGCGACCTTCCGCCGCAACCCGAAGGAGGACTCCGAGGACGGGAGCGAGCTGCTCATCCGGAGCGACAACGCGTTCGGCGTCGCGCACGAGGACGCCGTCCGCCGCGACTTCCGGATCAACGCGCTCTTCTACGACGTGGAGGCGCGGCAGATCCTCGACTGGGTCGGCGGCATGGAAGACGTGCGCCGCCAGGTGGTCCACACGATCGGCGATCCGGAGACGCGCTTCCGCGAGGATCCGATCCGCATCCTGCGCGCGCTCAAGTTCGCTGGTCGGCTGGGCTTCGCGATCACCCCCGACGTCTACGATGCGGTCGTCTACTGCCGGGACGCGCTCGCGCTCGCGGCGCGCCCGCGCCTCTCGGAGGAGATCCTGCGCCTGCTGCGCGGTGGCCAGGCGCGCCGCACCATCTACCTCGCGTGGGAGACGGGGGTGCTCGACGTCCTCTTGCCGGAGGTCTCGGCGCTGCTCTACGACGATCGCGGCGACGACGGCCCGGGCCAGCGCGTCTGGCGCGTGCTCGACTACGTCGACCGGCGCACCGCCGCGGACCGGCCGCTCGACGACACGGTGCTCTGGACGCTCCTGCTCCTCGAGCCGATGAAGGAGGCCTGCGACGGGGTCCGCGACCGCGCCGCGGCGGTCGCCGACTTCCTCGAGCCGCTCATCGACCGGCTGGCCATCTCCCGCCGCTACGCCGACGGCATGCGCCGCATCGTCGCCGTCCTGCCGAGGCTCGCGGGGGGTCGCGCTGGCCGCTTCGCGCGGACGGACATCTTCCAGCCCGCCCTCGACGTGCTCGCCGCCGAGCTCACCGCGCGCGGAGAGTCGACGGAAGCGATCGACCGGCTGCGCTCCGCCCCGCACCCGCGGCGCCAGCACGCCGACGCCGCGCAGTTCCGGCGCTGACCGGTGATCGACGTGGGCGCCGTGGGCGACGCCGGCGCGATCGAAGGTGGCCGTCGGGCAGGTAGCTGACGGCAACGGACCGGCCGCCGTGGAACATCACCGGGGTTTCTGGTTTCATAAGAGGCCCCTGATGTCCTCACCGGCCGCACGCCTGCGCCCTGCTGCTTCACCGGCTGTCCCCGTGTCCAGGCGCCGGTTCGGCGGCTCGGCGCGCAGCCTGCTCGTGTTCGCGCTCGCCTGCGCCGTGTCGCGGCTCGCCGATGCGCAGGCGTCGCTCCTGCACGAGTTCATCGCGCCGGATCCCGCGGAGGACGTGTCGCTCGCCACGACGACGCTCGACGGCGGGCTCCCCGCGGCGATCCAGACGCCGAGCGGCCTGGCCACGGCGCCCGACCCGCAGCGCCCGCCGTCGAACCAGCAGCAGGTCTACAGCAACGTAGGATCCGACGCCGGCCCCGACGCGTCCTACGAGCCGGATCGAGACACCCGCCGGCCGAACGTCGAGCGCTACGACGATCCGTTCTCCCCCGCGACCGCGCCGTTCAAGCGGCTGCAAGCGTACGACGCCGTGAGGGCGGACTACTCGCTCGTCGTCCGCGATCGGAGCCTGAAGACCGTCAAGGCGGACAGCGCCGTCTCGGCGGGCGACGAGGCGTTCTACGGGGACATCGCGGTCGATCTCGTGCCCAACGAGCCGGTCCGGATCCCGACGGTCGGGCCGGACACGCGGCTCGTGCGGATGCACGTGAACCCCGATACCCCGGTCGTCGTCCTGCGCGACGGCGCCGACAACTGGTTCGTGCGCGGCACGAAGAGCGCGCGCGTCCGGCTCATCGTGCAGCTCGCCATCGCCCGCGCGACCTTCGGCAGCGAGTTCGCCGACGTCGGCTGGAGCAAGCTCGAGCCCTTCCGCGGGCCGCAGGAGGCCTCCCACGAGGCGGCGTTCAGGCAGGTCGCCCAGGCGATCGGCATCTCGTCCGCGATGCGGCCGCGCGACGTCGTTCAGAAGATGGTCGAGTACTTCCGGTCGTTCGCCCCGTCGGACGACCCGCCCAAGGGGAACGGCGACATCTACCTGGATCTCGCGCTCTCGCGAAAAGGCGTCTGCCGCCACCGCGCCTTCGCGTTCCTCGTCACGGCCCTGCACATCGGGATCCCCGCGCGGATGGTCGTCAACGAGGCGCACGCCTGGGTCGAGGTCTTCGATGGCTCGCTTTGGCACCGCATCGACCTCGGCGGAGCGGCCCTCAACATGGACCAGGAGGTCGATCCGAGCCGCCCGCCGCATGTTCCGCCGCCGGATCCCTACAGCTGGCCGGAGCAGCGCGACTCGGGCCAGGATCTCGCCGACCGCACGCGCGCCGAGCAGACGCAGCAGGGGCCCGCTGGCCCGGGGGCCGGGAGCAGCGGCGCCGCCGCGCCGCCGCCCCCTGCGCCCACGCCCACGAGCGACGCGGCCGGGCGCGCGGCGGAGAGCACCGACGTCGTCGTGACCGCGCTGGACAAGGACATCCGCCGCGGCTTTCCCCTCCACCTCCAGGGACAGGTCAGCAGCGCCGGGGCGCCGTGCGGGCACGTCCGCGTCGACGTGATCCTGACGGGGACCGCGGCGCCGCAGGGCGTGACGGTCGGCTCGCTGTCGACCGACGACCGCGGCCGGTACGACGGGGCCGTCGTGATCCCCGGCGACTTCGCGCTCGGCGAGTACGACCTCGCGGTCGCGACGCCGGGCGACGTCCGCTGCAAGGCCGGCCGCACGGAAGCTGCCGCCCCGTGAGCGACGCGCCGGCATGCGCCCCCTCGCCCCCGCGCGTCGCGGTGGGCGCCGTCGTCATCGATCGCCGGCCGGATGCGCCTGACGCGCCGCGCGTGCTCGTCGTCAAGCGCGCTCGTCCTCCGCTCGAGGGCTCGTGGTCGCTTCCGGGCGGGCGCGTGGAGCCCGGAGAGCGGCTCGCGGACGCCGTTGCCCGCGAGATCCGCGAAGAGACGGGCCTCGACGTCCGCGTCGGCCCCCTCGTGGAGGTCGTGGAGATCGTGGCGACTCCCTATCATTATGTGATCCTCGATTATCTGTGCGAGTCGATCGGGGGCGCGCTCTCTCCAGGAGACGACGCCTCCGAGGTGGCCCTCGTGCCCGTCCCCGAGCTGCCGGCCTACGGCCTGACCGACGTCGCGCTCCGCGTGATCCACAAGGCCCTGGCGATGGCGGCCACCGGCTGAAACAGCGCGATCCAGGGAGCGCCCGACTTGGCGCGGCCGTGGCGGAGGTGGGATGTCGCAGAAAGGGCGACTCTCCATGTCGACCTTCCATTGTTGGACAGTGGCAGCGCTATTTTGCTGCCCTGCCGCTCACGACAATCGCCGGTGGCAGCGCTAGGTTAGATGTGGGTGCACGGGTGAGCGCTGGTTCGACGATCATGAGGGGATTGGTGGTCGTCCTGGTGGCGACCCTGGTCTCTCCTCCTCTCTGCTTCGCGCTGCCTCGCGACGATGGCGCTGGCCTGTTCGCGCTGCCCGCGCCGCGCGTCTCGCGCGTCTCGCGCGCCGCCGCGCCTCCCGGTGTACCCGAGGGGTCGGGCTGGCTCCCGGCGCGGGTCGCGCGCGCCCTCTCAAGGACCGTCGAGCGGGTGGCGCGTACGGGCATCACCCCGATGTTCCTTGGTCTGCACGGGTTCGGTGTGACCGTGTCCGGCGAAATGTGATGAACGCGGTTACCGCGGCTGCAACATGCGTTTCGCTGCTCTGCTGAGCGATCGCGGCGAGCGCTGGTCGCGCCCGTCGGCTCGAATTCGCGCTGTGCGGTGACCGCTGAGTCTGGATTGCGGCGCTTCTGGAGACGTCGTAGACCGGGGAGTCTATGAGCCCGACGCGGAGAGCGAGGAAGGAGGAGCAGAAGGAGGAGCGGCGGCGGTTCATCATCGACGCAGCCTGGCAGCTGTTCCAGGAGACCCCCTATCCCGAGGTCACCATGGCTCAGGTCGCCGAGCGCACCAGGCTCGCCAAGGGCACGCTCTACCTCTACTTCACCACGAAAGAGGAGCTCTTTCTCGCGGTCGTCGATCAAGAGCTCGCGAAGTGGTTCCACGACGTGGATATCCATCTGACGCATTTCTGCGCCTCCCGCGGTGACGCGAGCGCGGCGCGCCCTCGGCCCTCGCGGGCCCGCCGCGGCGCGCCCGCGGCGTCTGCCGAGGACGCGCCGGCGAGCGTCGCCTCGATCCTGTCGACGACCCTCGCCGCGCGCGACGCGATGACACGCTTGCTCGGCATCCTCCACAGCGTGCTCGAGCAGAACGTCAGCTACGAGGCCGCGCTCCGCTTCAAGCTCTCTCTCCTGGGTCACGTCGAGCGCACCGGGGTGCTGCTCGAGCGGTGCATGCCGTCGCTCGCTCCCGGCCATGGCGGCCCGACCCTCATCCGGATGTACGCCCTGCTCATCGGGATGCGCCAGGTCTGCGATCCCAGCGACGTGATCCGCGATATCCGCAGCCGCCCCGATATGGGCCTCTTCCGGATCAACTTCGGCGAGGAGATCCGCGCATCGTTCGCGCTCCTCCTGAGCGGCGCGAGCGCGCCGCCGCTCGCGTCCGGGCGGCTCGGCGCCCCGGCCCTCCGCGGGTTGAGCTCAGTGGAGCGGCGCCGCCCGGAGGGGTGAGGGGCGCGCGTTCACCACGGGTCCCGCGCCGACATGGGCGGCAGGTGATCGGCGAACGGCTGGTTGAGGATGCGGGCGATGACGGACTTCCACGTGGTCATGTCGTTCTCGAAGTCCTCATGCCGCCGCGCCTCGGAGCCATGGGGAGGGGGCCTCGTGTTGGGCCCCTTGATCCACTCCGCCCTCGGGAACACGACGGGCCGGTCGTCCTTGGTCTCCGTGAGCAGCGAAAGGACGTCGGCGTTCTCCGGATCGAGGAGCCCCGCCTCCATGCCGAGCAGCGAGACGCCGCTCGTGCCGGGCACCCGCGGGCGCCGCTCGAGGGCGTTCGACACCAGGTAGAGGAGCGACCTGCCGTACACCTCGCAGTGGTCCTGGAGCTCCGCCTCGTCCGTGAGCGTGAACAGGGCGAACCGGCGCACCATGCCGCTCTTGATAGGCGGCATGTACGTGTCGCGGAACGCGTCGATGGCGCTCGCCGGCGCGAGCAGGGAGAGCGACTCGATGGGGAGACCGAGCCCGAGCTGACCTCGCATCGGGCCGCCCTCGATCTTCTTGCCCTTCTCCGAGGTGACCAGCTGGACGAGCGGCGCGAGAAGGAACGTGCCGCTCGAATGGGCGACCAGGTGGAGCTCGATCTTCGGATCGCTGTCCATCAGCGACGCGAGGCGGCCGATCATCTCGCGGACGCCGCCGTGGTCGGCGTCCATCGTCGCGTCGCCCGCGGCCAGCTTCATGCGGTCCCACTCGGCCTTGCCGCCCATGCGGCGGACGAGCGGCTCGAGGGCGTCGTCGCGCCGATCGATCATGAACCCGAACGCCCTGGGATCGTAGCCGTCGTGGCGGCGCCCCTCCGTGGCGCGATGGAGGATCTCGAGGAGGCGCGGGTAGTGGTCGGTCTCCCAGAGGAGCTCGATGGGGTAGATCTCGTGCCCGAGCAGCTTCGGCCGGAGGCGCGACATCCGGTTGATCGCGTCGATCTGCCGGCGCAGCCCGCCGCCCGCGATCAGGACGAGCCGGCGGCGCTTCCAGGTCGCGGTCGCGCTCAGGAAATCCTCTTCCATGATGATACGGACGTCCTCCGACGACGTGCCGTAGGCGCCGCGCTGCTGGAGCTGGCCGTGCATGTCGACGCTGATGAGGTGCGGCCGCAGGCCGGCGAACGTCCGGCTGGTGGACGTGAGCGGGCGGAGCGAGCGCGCCTGGTTCAGGCGGATCGGGACGCCGAGCCGCCCGACCCACGCGTCGAAGCCGTATTGGAGCCAGTCGTCGTAACAGAGTCGACCGAAGCCGCCCTTGCCCCAGCCGACGCCCCACGAGTTCTGGAGCCAGAAGCCCTCCGCGTCATACCCGATGATCGCGAACGCGTGACCTCCCCAGGGGGCGATGAAGGGGTTCGACTTGTCGACCGTCGGGATGATGCCGTTCCTCTGGGTCCCATAATACCAGCCGTTGAACGGGATCAGCGCGGAGGCCGCGATGATCCCGACCTCCGCGAGGGCGCTGTGCATCGCCGCGAGGTCCCTGTGGTTCACCCGTTGATACAGGCCGAGCGGCCGGAGCATCCCGTCCACTGCGCGCTCCGGCGTGAGCGTGCCGTGGAGATCGTTCGCGTCCCACGGCCAGTGCTCGTAGGAGCAGATACCGTGTTTGTGCCAGCCCTTCATGGCGCCCCTCAGGCTGGATCCCCTCGCGTCGTCCTCGCCGGGGTACTCGTCGTAGCGGCGCGCCATCGTGTACACCATGTTCTGGCTGACGAGGCTGCGGTCCGGCGAGACCCGGCGCCTGCGCAGCAGGTAGTGCGCCACGGTGGCGACCGCGAAGCCGGTGCAGCCGTTGTTCTTGCCCTGGTCGAGCACCGGCACGCCGTGCTCCACGAAGCGCTCCGGGGGCATGATCGGAGGCACTTCCACCATCGTGGGGCGATAGAGGGTGTCGCGGAAATCGAGGACGTCAGCGCGCGCGTCGGTCGTGATGTCCCCGTGACGCCCAGCGAAACGCTCGGAATCGATCATGGCTTCTGATCTCGTGAAGTCGCTGAGTGTCGCACGGGCGGCGCGCGGGGCAAAGTCGGCGGCGCCCGCCCCCTCGGGCGAGGCTGCTCGTGCTAGCGTCGCCCGAGTCGGCGCCGCCAGCGCCGTCCGGAGGTGGGATGAGCGAGGACAGCCGCGCAGGGGGAGGCGAGGGCGCGCAAGGCGCCGTCGAGGCGGCGCTCGAGGCCGAGGTGCTGCGGCGGCTCGCGTCGTTCCGGGCTCGGCTGGGGCGCGAGCTCGGCGCGCTGTTCGATGCGCTCGCCGCGCGCCTCAGGCTGTTCGAGGGGGAGCCGGGCGAGGGGTACTTCTCGCACCCGACGGCGCTCCCGGTGCTCGAGCTGCCGCTCTGGGTCGCGACGCGCCCCGGCGGGCCGGCGCTTGCGCTGGACGCTGGATCGCCGGCGCTTCCGCCGCTCGCCGTCGACCTCGCCGAGGCGGCAGCGGTCGGGTACCTGCACGTCCGGATCGAGGACGACCTGCTGGACGAAGGGGTCGGTGAGCCTGGAGCGACGGTGCTCCTGTCAGGGGCGTTGTTCGCTCGCCATCAGGCGTTGCTCGCCCGCTCGCTGCCCGGCGGGAGCGCGTTCTGGGGCCTCTTCGAAGAGGTCTGGCTCGGGTATGGCGAGGCGATGCTCCTCGAGCGGCGGCTCCACCGCGGCGCAGGCCCGCGGGACGGCGCCACGTTCCGGCAGGTGCTCGCCCGCTCGCGCCCGCTCGTGCTCCCGGCCGCGGCGGCCCTGTTCGCGCTGTCGCAGGCCGAGCACCTGGCCGCCCTCGAGGAGTTCGTTTCCGCCCTTGTCGCAGCGCATCAGCTGTTCGCGGACCTGCTGCACGCGGAGAAGGATCGTACGTTCGGCAACACGACGTATGTGCTCTCCCGGCTCTGGGCGCTTGCCGAGGCGGATGGGGTGTCCCCGAGCGGGACCGACGTCTCCGACGGGGGGCCTCGTCGCGCTCGGGAGGTGCGCAGCGCGGCGGCCCTGCGCGCGCGGCTGTTTGCGCGCGGCGGCTTCGACGCCATCCTGGAGGAGGCGCGTTGTGAGCTGGCTCGCGCCGAGGTCGCCGCGGGGGCCCTCGGGCTACCGGAGGCTGCGCGGTTCTGCAGGGAGCGCGAGCAGTACATGGTCGCGATCCAGCGGCGGGTATTCCTCGCGTTCTTCAGCGCGCTCGCCGGCGAGCCCGCCGTCGCGCCGCGGTGAACCGGTGTGTCGTGCGCGGACGCAACACCCCCGCGACGACGCGCGCACGCGCCTGCTTGTACTTGCTCGCCGTTTGGAGGTCTCCTAGCCTCCCGAGCGAGAAAGCGAGGAGTCGTGACGTCGAAGAAATCAGAGGCAGAGCTCATCGGTCGTGCCGTCGTGGATTCGAGCTTCCGCCAGCAGCTCCTTGCCGATCCCGAGCGCACCATCCAGGCGGAGGGGTACGACGTCGGCGCGGAGACGCTCCAGCGCATCCGGGATGCCGCGACCTCGACGCCCGAAGCGGTCGATGCGGCCATCTCGGCCGCGGCGCGTGAGGGCGGAGTCGGTATGTGACGCTGTCCCCTGCTGGTGGGGTGACCGCCGCCTGGCCATGGGTCGACCCGGGCGACCGGGCTGTGTGTGGGCGCGCCTGGTCGGCGCATCTGTCGTCAGAGGGGGCGCTCGAGCGCGGCGAAGCGGCGTGGGGAGCGCTCGCGCTCGAGCGCAGCGTGGGCACACCGCCGGGGTACAGCGTCCCGTGGGCCAGCTGGGCGCTGCGGCTCTGCGGGCGGGTGTCCGCGCCCGACGCAGCCGCGGACGCCGCCGTGGCGGTCACCGCGGTGGCCGCCGGGGGCGTCGAAGGCGCACCTGACGCGCTCGCGCGGGGCGCGCTCGCCGCGCGCCTCCTCGCGCAGCACGCGGACGACGCGCGCGCGCACGGGTGGCTCCTGGGCCTGGCCGACCAGGCGGAGGCTTCGTGGCGCGAGAACCCGGTGATCGAGATCGACGGCTCCGGCGCCGTGGCGGCGCCCACCGCCGCCAGCGCGCGCGAGGCCGTGGCCCTCTGGACGGCGCCCGCGCTCGTCGCAGGCGACGATCTCGCGCCCGCCCGTCGCTTCGGAGAGGCCGTGGCCGAGCCGATCTGGCTGCTGGACGGGCTCGTGCGCCTCTGGCTCGATCCGAGGGCGCCTGACCTCGCAGCGCCGACGCTCACGCCGCTCTTCGCGCTCTGGCTGCGCGGCGCGGGGCTCGCTCCTCCGCTGCTCCGCGCGCTCTCGGGCGAGCGCGCGTCCCGCGTGCGCCGCGGCGAGATCCACGGCCTGCTCGCGACCCGCCCGTACCGCGCCGCGCTCGCCGCGCGCATGCAGGAGACGCTCGCGTCCGCCCGTGAGGTCGTGGCCACCTCTCCTCGAACGAGCCCGAGCGCGCGCGGCCTCGCCGAGGCGCAGCGCGAATTCCTCGAGGCGCTCGGCGAGCGCCTCCGCTTCTTCGAGGGGCTGATGTGTTTCCGCGATCTCCTCGGCCCCGGCGCGCCGCTCGGGCCGCCGCGCGCGCAGGGCGAGCCGGCGCCGCCCGACGAGGCGCGCGCGGATCTGCAGGCGGCGGTCGCGTTCCTCCTGGACGCCGCGCCGTGGCGCGAGTCCTGGGAAGTGCAGCGCTTCGGCGTGCTCGGGTCGAGCGAGCAGCCGGTCGGGCATTGGTTCGTCCGGGCGACGATCCTGAGGGCGCTGCTCGAGATCGGGGAGGGCGGGCGCGACGTCCGCGTTGACGCCGCGGCGTTGCTCGACGAGATCCCGGCGGGAGAGCTCCGCTACTTCGGCGCGTTCCGTGACGTCCCGCCGGACGCCGACCTCCTCGGCGTCGTGCTCGAGCTGGTCGCCGAGACGGGCGCCGCGAAGGAGCGGGCGGAGTCGTGGATCGAGGTCATGCTGGCCAACGTGGGTGAGGACGGCGTCGTTCCGACCTGGTTCTACCGCGGGCCCGCGGGGCCGACGACGCCGGGCGCGGCGTGGGCCGGCGACGACTGCGCGACCGTCCGGCTGAACCTGCTCGTGGGCCTGCTCTCGTTCGACGCGGAGCGGTTCGCGCGGCTCATCGACGCGAACGCGCGGCGCGTGCTCGACGCCGCCTCGGAGGCCGGCTTCGAGGGCGCTTGCTTCTACGATGCCTCGTACACGGACCTCGCGTTCCTCCGCTTCGCGCGGCTCTACCAGGGGAGGGCGGGGGACGCGCGGTGGGCCGACGAGGTCGCGGCGGTCGAGGCCGCGACGCTGTCGCGGATGCTCCGATCGCAGCGGCTCGACGGCGGCTCCGGGACGCCGCTCTGCACGGCCGCGTGCCTCGAGGGGGCCGCGATGAGGGAGCGGCCCGATCCGCTGCTCCTTGTGCGAGGGATGCGCTACCTCGGCGAGCGCCAGCTCGTGGACGGCTCCTGGCCAGCGGAGCCGCTCTACCGGGTGCCCATGAAGCGCGGTCGCGAGGGGCACCACCAGGGCAGGGCGCTGACGACCGCGCTCTGCGCGCGCGGGCTCGCCGCCGCGCGGTCTCGGCTGCGGCGCGGAGGGGAGCGGCGCACATGAGCATCGAGAAGTCGCCCGAGATCCTGCGGATCATGGAGGCGCAGGAGATGCGCGGCGAGCAGATCGTGAACCACATCCGGCTCGCGTTCGCGCTGCTCAGCGCCGCCACGCTCGTGCACGTGTGGACGATCAACACGCCGGCTGCCAACCGGATCTTCGCGATCCTGACCGGCGGGTACCTCGCCTACTCGCTCGTGCTCTACGCGTTCTTCCGGCTGCGCCCCGGCGTCTACGCGGGCTGGCTCAAGTACGTGAGCATCTTCGTCGACCTCGCGCTCCTGACGCTCACGGCCCTGGGGAACGCGAGGAATCACTCCGGGATCATCGAGTACTTCACGAGCTACCTCGCGACCGTCTACGTGCTCTGGAACCTGATGTCGGGCTTCCGCTACAGCCTCGCGGCGTGCCTGTACTCGGCGGGGCTGTCGGCCCTCTTCAACTCCGTCGTGCTCGCCGTCACGGTCAGCTCCGGCGCGGTCCCGATCAGCCCGGTGTCCGTCTACGGACAGAACGCCATCAACATCGCGGACCAGTGCCAGCAGATCCTCTTCATCGCGCTCCCCGGCGTCGTCGCCGGCATCATCGCGCGGATGTCGCGCAACCTGGTCGTGCGGGCCGAGGTGGAGTCCATGGCCCGCCTCCGGCTCGAGCGCGAGAAGCAGGAGCTCGGCCGGTACCTATCGAAGGATCTCGTCGACTTCGTCCTGTCCGATCCGAGGCGGCTCAAGCTGGGAGGCACGCGGCGGCACGTCTCGGTGATGTTCACCGACATCCGCAACTTCACCCCGCTCACCGAGTCGGTCGAGCCGGAGGCCGTGGTCTCGTTCCTGAACGAGTACTTCACGGAGATGGTCGAGATCGTGTTCCGCTACGGGGGCACCCTCGACAAGTACATCGGCGACGGGCTGATGGCGGTGTTCGGCGCGCCGCTCTCCGTCGAGGACGCGCCGAAGCGCGCCGTGATCGCGGCGATCGAGATGGTGCGGGCGCTCGAGCGCATGAACCAGCGGAAGCTCCTCGGCGGCGGCGAGATCCAGATGGGCGTCGGGATCGCGACCGGCACCGTCATCTCCGGCAACATCGGCTCGCTCCAGCGCATGGAGTACACCTGCATCGGAGATACAGTAAACACGGCCGCGCGCCTCGAGCAGTTCAACAAGGAGCTCGGCTCCAAGATCATCATCTGCCAGACGACGTACGCGACCCTCGACGACTGCGTCCCGGCGCAGCCGACCGGCGCGCTGAGCATCCGGGGCAAGAGCCGACAGGTCCACCCCTACATCGTGGACCACATGGAGCTCTCTCCGGCGCGCCTGAGCGAGCTCCGGAGCGAGCTCCTCTCGAGGGCCCGTCCCATGGAATCGATGCCGCCGCGGGCGCCGGCCGCCCTGCTCGGCAAGGAGTAGCCGGAGGCTCGCGGCGCGCTGCGCGATCGGGGCGAGGGGGTCACGAGGGCGTGGCGCGGAAGCGCCGGACGCGCGCCGAGCCGGGGCCGCCGTCCTGCGTCGACAGGCCGAGCGCCGTGCGCGCCGGCGCGTGGAGGCGCTGGAGGACGCGATCGAGCAGGCGGAGCGCGCCGTCGCTCATCTTCACGCCGCGCGGCGAGCGGTAGCCGAACGCGACGCCGTCCACGACCTTGTAGGCGTTCTCCGTGGGTGAGGCGGGGCGCATCTCGACGACCAGCGCGCCGTCGCGCGTCTTCATGATGACGACGATCTCGCCCGGGCGCGCCGAGGCCTCCACGAACGTCCACCCGCCGGAGGTCGCCTCCTTGATCCCGAGCTCGAGCACGCGCTGCAAGTCCTGGCCTGCCGGCGCGAGCGTCGTCGCGCCTTCGACCCGGATCTCGGCGCCCGGCGGGACCACGCCGCTGCCGAGCGGCATCGCGGGCCGCCGCATCTCCCGAGGCCCGGGGAACGACCACATGTCCGGCGTGATCTCGCCGCCTTCGCGGTAGGCCATCTCGATGAGGCGGCTGCGCTCGCGAGAGAGCGCGTCCTCGGACCAGCCGAGGCAGGAGCGCATCATCAGCGTGAAGGGGTCGAAGCGGAGCTCGAACGAGGCGGGCGCGCGGACCATGAGGTCGTCCGGAAGGACGAGGCTGTGGAAGATGCGGACCTTGCACGGGAGCTCGCGCGCGCGCTCGAGCGTGCGCCGGAACGTGATCGGGCCGTCGCCCGGGAGGCCGAGGAGGATGTCCACCTCGATGTCCGTGAACGTCGAGAGCTCCTCGATCACCTTCGCGAACTTCGACTCCCTGAAGGGGCGCTGCGTGCCGTCGCCCGTCTCCTTGTTGAGCGGCGGTAGCCGCGCGTCGAGCGACACGCGCGCGACGCCACGGAGGAACTCGAGGTGCTCGTCGTGCACGTGCTCGGGATCGATCGATGCCGTCAGCGTCGCCTGCTTGAAGAAGCCGACCTGCTTCTCCGCGGCCACCAGGTTCCGGAACGCCTCCGCGCTCAGGTTGAGCGGGGCGTCGACGATCTGCGCGCCCGGCGCGCCGGCGGCGCGGAGCGCGCTCAGCTCTTCGACGAGGTAGGCCTCGGAGAAGACGCTGCCAGCGTCGCCCGCGGAGACGCCGCACGTCGCGCAGCTCATGCCGCCCCCGCGGCAGATCTCGAGCGGGACGGTGCGATCGGTCGGGAGCAGCTTCATCCGGATCGGCGAGGGGAGCGCGTCGGGCGCCACGTAGAGGGGGTCGCCCGTCGAGACCCAGCCGCCGGCGGTGGACACGTGCAGCCCCGGCACGGCGCGCAGCGCATCGGGAGAGCGCTCGCTCAGCCGGACGATGTCCCGGAACGTGAGCTCGTTGCCGTGCACGAGCGCGTCGATGCAAGCGGTGGCGTCGCGCCAGGGCGCGAGCGCGAACATCGCGGGGCGCGCGAGGGGCCCCCAGAGGGCGATCGTGCGCCCCGGCCGGTTGCGCTGCAGGTGGCGCGCGACCTCGATGAACGTGGGGAACGACCAGACGTGCGCGGCGAGGCCGACCACGTCCGCGTCCACGGTCTCGACCTCCGCGACCCACGCGTCGAGATCCCTCGTCTGCGCGTCGATCACGTGGATCGGCACGCCGGCGAGGTCCGGATCGGCGAGCAAGGAGGCCTCGAGACGACGGACTCCATGGCTGGACGGCGCTCCCCCACCGTCCGGCATGGTTGGCTCCATCGCGAGTAGCGCGACGCGGCGTTCGCCAGGCATCCATGAGAGTCTACCAGGGTGTCTCCCCTGTCGGGGAGCCCGTTCGCGCTCTCTGTCTGCTCTCACTTCCCGCCCCCCGGTCGGTTCCTTGCGCCCGGAGTTGCTCCTTCTGCCCGGAGTTGCATCCGGCGCGCAGTCGGGCTTTCATATTGCCCTGGGCGGGAGAGGGGGAACGGAACGTACCGGATCGGCAGACAGCGGCGGACTGTCGGGCTGCGCACTTCGTGACGTGGCCGTACGTGTGGCGCACCGCGGCGAGCGCTCCGGTGTGTCCGGGCGATTCGTCACACCGGGGGCATCACCGAGGTTGCTCGCGCTGCGCTGGCCGCTGGCCAGCGGAGGCTCGGGCAGCGCGTCGAGCGCCCGTCCCGTCCTCCCCCAGCATGGGAAGAGAGGGCGCGCTGCCCTGGCGAGCGGCCCCCGCCACTGAAGAAAGCCGAGGGGAGCCATGTGTGGCAAGCACGTGATCCTGGTTGCGGAGGACGACGTTGACACCGCGACGATGCTGGAAGAGCTCCTGACCCTGGAAGGGTACGAGGTCGAGCTGACCGCGACCGCGCGCGCGGTGCTCGATGCGCTCGCGGAGCGGCGCTTCCACGCGGTCCTCCTCGATCTGACGATGCCGGGCATGACGACGGACCGGTTCGTCTCCGAGATCGAGGGGCTCGGCACGCCCTCGCCCCTCATGATCTTCTCCGCCCGCCTCCCCCACGAGATGCAGGCGATCGCAGAGCGGCTGCATGCGGCCGCGCTCATCCCGAAGCCGGTGGACATCGACGTCCTGCTGGGCACCCTCTCGAAGGTGGTGCTCGGCTCGCTCGGCTCGCGCGGCTGAACAGATATCGAACGTCGACGCTGCCCGTCCGGCCCGCGTCGCGAGCGCCTCGGGCCGTCGTTCCGGCGGACGCCGGGCTGCTGCGCCCCCCGGCGCCGGTGGTAGGATCGCCGCTCATGACGTGGATGGCGACCAGGCCACGCCGCGCTCACCCTGGCTGGCCGCAGATCGGGCACAGAGCGGCTTCGCCGGAGCGCCACCGTGCTGTAACATCGGGCTCGACCGCCGACGATCGATCGCCGTAATGCGTACGCCCGTACCCGCCTGCCAGAGCTGCCGGCTCAACCAACGTCGACCTCGCGTGGTTGTATGGCCGCACGGGCGACGCGGGTGCAGGCTCGGCTCCGAGGCGCCTCGCGGCGCTGATTGCCGGAGAGAGACGTAGAGAGACCTTCATGAGCCCCCTTCCTCGCAGAAAGAGCCTCATCAAGCGGAACCCGAGCAGGGATTCAGGCCTTTCCCTGTTTCGCCGTGACGTCCGGCTTTCGCATAGTGGTTGATGCACCGTGCCTGCCACTCCCTTGAAGAGGATCCTCGTTGTCGATGACGATCCGGATATTCGAGAGACCCTCGCCGAGCTCCTGCAGGAGGAGGGGTACGCCGTCGCGTCGGCGGCGCACGGAGGCGAGGCGCTCAGCGCGCTGAAAACGGATCCGAGACCCGGGCTCATCCTCCTCGACCTCATGATGCCGATCATGGATGGCTGGCAGTTCAGGGCGGAGCAGAAGAAGGATCCGGAGCTCGCCGCGATCCCGGTGGTGATCATCTCGGCGACGGGCCGCGACGAGTTCGTGTCCTCGCTCGGCGCGGCGCAGTTCCTCAAGAAGCCGATCAACCTCGAGCAGCTGCTCGCCGCGGTCGAACAGCACTGCCGGTGACGGCGCGCCTGTTCGTCTACGGCACGCTGATGCGCGGCGAGCGCGCGCACGCGCTGCTCGGGCGCGCGCGGCGCCTCGGGCCCGCCCGCACGGCCCCGTCGTTCGAGCTCGCCGATCTCGGCGCCTACCCGGCGCTCGTGCGCGGGGGCTCGGTCGCGGTCCTCGGGGAGCTGTACGAGCCGGACCCGGAGGCGCTGCCCTCGCTCGACCTCTACGAGGACTGCCCCGACCTCTTCCGGCGTGAGCCGATCGAGCTCCATGGAGGCGCGCTCTGCGAGGCCTACCTGATGCCCGCGGGGCAGGCGCTGGGGTGGCCTCGGATCGCCTCGGGGGACTGGCGGGCACGGCGGCGATGAGCGCGTCAGCCGGGGCCCGCGCGGCGCGCTGGCCGCAGCCCGGGTGGACCGGCCGGGTCGATCTCGGGCGCCGTCCTGTCCTCGACGACGAGCAGCAGGGCCGGGAGCTCGCCCTCGTCGGCCTGGAGCCGGAAGGCTGAGAACGAGAGCGTCCTGCGGCCGGCGTGCGCGAGCACGGCCTCGAGGCGGAAGTCGACGAGCGCGGCGCGGCGGTGGAGCACGTCCCGGAGCTGCTGCTCCAGCTGCGGGGTGTTCCATCCGGCATCGATGGCCGAGAGCGATCGTCCCTCGATGTCCCCGAGCGGGACCATGAACTGCTCGCAGTAGCGCCGGGTGACGGCCCGGATCCGGAGCTCCCCGTCGAGCAGGAGGAACGGATGGCGCAGCACCTCGAAGACGGCGGAGAGGCCGTCGCGCGCGCCCGCGAGCTCGCGCGCGGCGCGCCTCGGCGCCTCGCTCTCCAGCCAGCAGATCACCGCGCCGTCGACCTCGTCGTCGGTGGTCCGGGAAGGGCGCGCCCGCATGAGATAGCAGCGCCCGTCGCGGTCCTCGACGTGCCGTTCGACGGTGCTCATCGTGCCGAGCACCTCGGCGACGACCGGCGCGATGTCGGCCACGCTCCTCGACTTCACCTCGAGGATGGACCTGCCCACGTCGCTGGCGGCGAGGCCGAGCAGCTTGTCGGCGGCGCCGGCGACCCGGCGGATCCGTAGGTCCGCGTCGACCATCAGCATCGGGATGTTCATGCCGCCGAGGAGCTTGCGCAGCTCGTCGTTGGCGAGGCCGAGCGCGACGGTGCTGCTGCGGAGCTCCTCGTTGATGGTCGTCAGCTCCTGGTTCGCCGACTCGAGCTCGTCGTGGGCGCCCTCGAGCGCGTCGTTCACCCTGTGCAGCTCGTCGTTGCTCGCGAGGAGCTCGTCGTTCGTGCACAGGAGCTCTTCGTTCGTCGCCTCGAGCTCCTCGATGAGCGACTGGAGGTACTCCCTCGTGGTCACGAGCTCCCTGCGGAGCTGGACGATCTCCAGATCCTTCTGGGCGTCGCTCGGGGCCGGGTCGCTACCCGGCCGGTCCAGCCGCGCGGCGCCCGACTCGGCGAAGGTGACGAGGAAGCAGCGCCCTTGCGGGAGCCGCACCTTGAGCGGCCAGACCTCGACGTCGACGTACCGGATCTTCTCGTCCTGCCTGACCTTGAGCTGCTCCTTGCGGGCCATCGCTCCCGAGCTCATCGACGCGTCGATGGCGGCCCGGATGCCGAGGACGAGCCCCTCTCGGGCCATCTTGAAGAGGTGGAGGCTGGCGTCGCCCGGTGACGGCTCGAGGTAGGGCCCCGTCTTGCCCCGGAACTGGACGATCTGCATCTCCTCGTCCACGACCACGCCGGCGGGGGCATAGCGCGCCATGACGATGGCGTCGGCCTCCTTGCGCACCGCATCCATGCCGAGCCCCTCGGGCTCCCGCGGCCTCTCCGACGCGAGCGCGACCACCGGCGCGCCGGGCAGAGCGGGCGCGGTGAGGGCGAGCGGGTGGGCCGCCTCCGACGCGGCGCGCTTGCAGAAGATCCTGTGGGTCCTGTCCACGACCCCGAACAGATCGGGCGCCGTGGTGAGGCTCTCGGACGCGCCGAGGAGCAGGAACCCCGTGGGCTTGAGGGCCTGGTGGAACGTCTGCAGCAGCCGGCGCTGCAGGCTCGGCTCCAGGTAGATCATCAGGTTGCGGCAGCTCGTGAGATCGAGCTTCAGCAGGGGCGCGTCGGCCGCGGCGTTGTGGCGCGAGAAGATGCACAGATCGCGGACCGATTTGTTGACCTGAAAGCCGCCTTGCACCCTGACGAAGAAGCGGCGCAGCCGGCTGGGAGAGACGTCCATCGAGATGCTCTCGATGTAGATCCCGGACCGCGCCTGCTGGATTGCGGCCTCGCTCAGGTCGGTGCCGAAGATCTGGATGGCGTGATCGGTCGCGTCGGCTTCGAGGAACTCGAGCAACGAGATGGCGAGAGAGTAGACCTCCTCGCCCGTCGAGCAGCCCGGCACCCAGATGCGAACAGGGGAGTCCTGCGGCCTGCTGTGCATGAGCACCGGGAACACGTGGGTCTTCAGCGCGGCGAAGGCGCCCGGGTCGCGGAAGAACGTGGTGACCTTGATGAGGAGGTCCTGGTAGAGATCCTCGATCTCGCCGGGGTGCGCTCTCAAATGATCCAGGTAATCCTGGAGGGTGGCGAGCCGATGGAGCGTCATTCGCCGCTGGATGCGCCGCCTCAGGGTGCTCTTCTTGTACTGGCTGAAGTCGACGCCCACCGCGGCGTGAAGCAGCCTGAGGAGCTTGCTGAGATCGGCGTCCATGCCGAGGGGCGTACCCTGCCTGAGCCATGGAGCGAGCACGTGCCCGGGGCGACCCATCCGCACGAGCTCCGCCGCGATCTCCTCGACGCTGAGGACGAAGTCGACGCCTCCGGCCGCGATGGCGCTCCGCGGGAGCGCCGGCCGCTCCGCGCCGCGCGGGTTCTCCGCGAAGGTGACCCCGCCCTCGGCCTTCACGTCCTTCAGCCCCAGCGCACCGTCGCTCCCGGCGCCGGACAGCACGACGGCCACCGCGCCCGACCCCAGCTCGCCCGCGAGCGAGCGCAGGAAGAGATCGCCAGGGCCCGGGCCGCCCTCGCCCCGCGGCGCGAGGTCGACGCGGAGCCCCGCCAGCGTCGCCTGCGCCTCCGGGGGCAGGGCCTGGACGCGACCCGGCGCGAGCTTCATCCCCGATCGGAGCTCGGCCACAGGGAGAGGGCTGCTCTGCGCCACGAGCTCGAGGAGGGGGAGCTCCCCTGGATCTGCGCTGTAGATCAGGACGAGAGAGAGGCTGGTGTCTCTGCTGGGCAACCGCCGGAGGAGCTCCGCGATCGCGCCGCGCCCGCCGGCCGACGCGACGATACAGACGACGGGAAAGCGCAGCTCACCGTCGACGCGCGGCTCGCCCGCCGCGGCGCTCTCGCCGGCGTCCTCGGGCGGGACCGGCGCGCGCCCCGGCGCGGATGCCCTGCCGGCCTGGGGCGCGGCGTCGCTCGGGCCCGGTGCCCCGAGTTGCGTCCGGCGTGACTTCTTCTGTTCGGGCATTGTTGGCTTGAACGGTTGGGCGCCCTCTCAGGCGCCTCGCGACGGCGAGAGCCTGACAGGGACTAAGCCAGGGTTCCGGCGGGCGGTCGGTCAACGATGGCTGTCGTCGTCCATGTCGCGCATGGGACACGGCGCCTCACGGTCATCTCACCCTATCAGCGTGCGCCTTCCAGGCGCTTCAGGAGTTGCTCGAGCCGCTCGATGATGTGTGCGGATCGTTCGGATACCATTCGGGCAGAATCGTTGAGCCTCATCCGTGTCATTTCATCCATCCTCCCGCCGGGCTGGAGCCTGGTCATGGCCTCCAGCGCGGCGTCATGGCGCGCCCGGGCGACCTGGGCTGCCGCCATCGCGCGGCGCAGGCGTGCGCGCGGTGGCTCCAGGTCCTCGACCCCGGACCACCTCCTCTCCGGTGAGACGTGCCGCGCCTCGCCCTCGGCTCGCGCCAAGTGATCGGCGGGCGCCGCGAGCGCCTCGGGCGCCGCGAGCAGTGCGGGAGCCTGCGCCCCTCGCAACGATCGATCCGCCTCGTCGTTCCCCGCGTCCTGCGTGCGCTCCGTTCGCTTGCCATCGGTCGGAAGGCGGACGTTGACGCTGAGCTGCTGATCCTCCGCGGGCCCCCCGGCGTCCTCCCACCCCCGTTCGTCGATGATCTGCTTCGTCGCGTCGTTGACGAGGAAGACCTGATCGGCGTCGTGGAACCGCTCTGCTCGCAAGGCCTGCAGCGCAGACCGGGCCGTCTCGAGCGAGCGGATGTGCTTCGTGAGCGCGAGCCGCCTGCCACGGAAGCGAACGTAAATGCTGTAGCTGGTCTGGGGCGCCATCTGTATCGCCTCGTGGGCCCGGTCGCGTCATACGGTGTCTGCGCTCTTCTTGATAGCAGCTTCCGGGGTGCAGCTCGCCATGGCGCCGGGCCGGGCGGGCGAGCCCCCCGCTCCATGAGATTCTCACGGATCTCTCGCCGTGAGCCCAGGGCGCGAGTTCTCGGCGCGCGTCCTGCTTGCGGTCTCACGCCTCCGGTACCGCCGTCAGCAGCACCAGCCTCCCGGCGGTCTGCTCGGCTGTTCTGCAGGCGGTGCGCACGAGCTGCCACTCTGCCTTCACGAGCTCCGCCATGAGCGACCTGTCCTGACACAGGGCTTTGCTCAGCGACTCCTCGGCGTCTTCGCCGAAGGACAGCACGCGTATCGCGATGGCGAGCGCAAAGTCCTTGGTCAGCCGGACGCGCAGGTCGACGTCCGGCGTCGAGACGTGGAGCGCGTGCTCGGCGAGGGCGACCTCGATCCTGTCCGCAATCGACCTTGCGGTGTCCGCACGCCACTGGATCGAGCGGCAGGTCTGCCGGAGCAGCTCCTGGATTAACCGTCTATCACGACCCGTCTGGTTGCCCATTCCGCCCCCCTCGACAGTTCCGTTCTTCTGCGGAGAGCCGTCCAGAGAGCGCCCGCGACCGGCCAGAGCGCGCGACGGTCAGCCTGGCGCGATTGAACGAGCAGGACCGCTCCCCAAGGCTGCGCTCCTCCCGAGTTGCCCGAGCGGTTCTCCCTCCGGCTCCCCGCTCCACCCCCTCACTGTCCTGCCGAAAATCCCGTTGACTGCCAGCTGTAGCTCAGCTGCTGCCCGGCCGACCGCTAGGGCGATATGGAATCGCTCGTCAGGGATTCCCTGTAAGCTGTCCTGGCACCGCCGAGCCTCCGGCCGTTCTATTCAGGCAAAGCCCGACACCCAGGTTGCCTAGGTCGCCTTGGCCTTGGAGCGCCGGCGCTCGCTGCTCGACGCCGAGGCAGGCGGCGGGTCGGCGGTCTGCCGCACGCTGCGCGGGGGGGCTTCCATGACCGACAGGTCAGCGACGGCGCGCACCTCCGGGGCGAGCAGGCCGTGCGTGAAGAGCTGGAGCACCTGCGCAGCCCAGGCGGCGATGTCTGGCCTGGATGGCGCGTCGATGAGCTTGCGCACCAGGCGATCGAAGGCGCCGGAGATGAGCGCGGCGATGACGCTGGGCTCCAGATCGCACCGGTAAAGGCCGATGTCGATCGCGTACCGGACGCGGCCCTCCACCTGCCGCGCGACGCGCTGGGCGAACTCGTCGATCAGGTAGGCGTACGGGGTCCCACCGCCTCCCGCCAGCATCATCCTGAGGAGCGCCCGGTTCTGCCAGCAGAACTCGAGCACATCGAGGTCGTGGGCGAGGACCCGCTTGAAGTACTCGTTCACCGACGCTCGCTCGGCCTCGAAGACGATGGGCGGCGGCTCCACGCAGTCGGCGAGGCGCGCGATGAAGGTCTCGACGATCTGCTTGAAGCAGTCGTCCTTGCTCTGGAAGTGCAGGTAGAACGCGCCCTTCGAGACGCCAGCGCGCTCGGTGATGTCCTCGACCCTCGCGGCGGCCAAGCCGCGCTCGGTGAAGGCAGCCTCGGCGGCGCGGAGCAGCTCGATCCTGGCGCGGCGATCGGCAAGGCGGGGCATTCTGACTGGTCGGTCAACGTCGGAGGACCGGGGCACTATGGGAAGGCCGCCGGAGGCCGTCAAGGCGCTCGTCGGCCGCGCTTCTCGCGACGCGGCGCGTTCGACCGCGCCGCGTCGCCCTGGCACGAGCGATGCTGCGGAGGTGGTCATGGCCAGCGTGGCGAGACGAAATGCAGCAGGGCGCGGCGTCGGCGAGGCGACGGCGGCGGCTCTCGTCCCCAGCCCTCCTTCGTTGCCGAGCCTGCGTGAGGCTGCGGCGCGGTGCCGGGCGTGTCCGCTCTGGGAGCGGGGGACGCAGACGGTGTTCGGCGAGGGCGCGGCGCGATCGGACGTGCTCCTCGTCGGCGAACAGCCAGGCGACAAGGAGGACCTGGCCGGCAAGCCGTTCGTGGGGCCAGCGGGGCAGCTGCTCGATCGCGCGCTCGAGGCGGCGGGGATCGAGCGGCGCCGGGCGTACGTGACCAACGTGGTGAAGCACTTCAAGTGGGAGCCGCGCGGCAAGCGCCGCGTGCACATGAAGCCGGACGCGCGCGAGATCCGCGCGTGCCTGCCGTGGCTCGCCGCGGAGATCGCGGTGGTGCAGCCGGCGATCGTGGTATGCCTCGGCGCGACGGCGGCGCAGGCGCTGCTCGGCGGCTCGTTCCGGGTCACGCGTGAGCGCGGCAGGATCGTCGCCTCGCCGCTCGCGCCGCGCGTGCTGGCGACCGTGCACCCCGCGTCGATCCTCCGCATGCCGGACGAAGCGGCGAGGCGAGCCGAGCTCTCCCGCTTCATCGAAGATCTCACCGTGGCGGCGCGCGCGCTCGGCTGAGCCGGCGCGCGCCGCCTCCTCGCGGGGCGCGCTCTCGATGGAGTAGGATTCGCCCCCGATGACGATGAGCCCACGACCGGTCCCCGCCGCAGAGCGCCCCACGCCCTCTTCGATGGCCGAGCGCGCCCACCTGGGGAGCTCGAAGAAGATGTGGCCGCTGATGCTGGCGGCGCTCGGGGTCGTCTACGGCGATATCGGGACGAGCCCGCTCTACGCGATGAAGGAGTGCTTCAGCCCCAGCAGCCCGCACCACGTCGCTCCGACGCCCGGGAACGTGCTCGGGGTGCTCTCGCTGATGTTCTGGTCGTTGATGATGGTGGTGACCGTCAAGTACGTGACGTTCATCACGCGGGCCGACAACGAGGGCGCGGGCGGCATCCTCGCGCTGCTCGCGCTCGTCCCGAGCGGCGATCGCAAAGGCGAGGGCCGCGGTCTCCTCGTGCTCCTCGTCCTCGTCGGCGCGGCGCTCCTCTATGGCGACGGCGTGATCACGCCTGCGATCTCGGTGCTCTCCGCCGTGGAGGGCCTCGAGGTCGCGATTCCGAAGCTGGACCCTGCCGTCGTGCCGATCATCACCTGCGGTGTGCTGCTCGCCGTGTTCCTCGTGCAGAAGCGCGGCACGGCCGGGGTCGGGTCGATCTTCGGGCCGGTGACGCTCGTGTGGTTTGTCACGCTCGTGCTGCTCGGGGCCAAGGAGCTCATCCGCAGCCCCGGAGTGCTCCGGGCCGTCTCACCGACCTACGCGGTGAGCTTCTTTGCCGAGAACCAACTGCATGGCTTCCTGATCCTCGGCGCGGTCGTCCTCTGCATCACGGGCGGCGAGGCGCTGTACGCCGACATGGGGCATTTCGGCCGCGTGCCTATCAAATACACCTGGTACACGATCGTCTGGCCCGGGCTGCTCATCAATTATTTCGGCCAGGGCGCCAAGCTCCTCGCGGACCCCACCGCGGCGGCGAACCCGTTCTATGTGCTGGTCCCGCCGTGGGCGCTCTACCCCACGGTGGCGATCGCCACCGCGGCGACGGTCGTCGCGTCCCAGGCGCTCATCTCCGGGGCCTTCTCGCTGACCCAGCAGGCGGTGCAGCTCGGGTATTTCCCGCGTGTCACGGTGGTCCACACGTCGAAGGACGAGGCGGGGCAGATCTACATCCCCGAGGTGAACAGCGGGCTCCTGATCTCGTGCATCGTGCTGGTCCTCACCTTCAAGAACTCGAGCGCGCTCGCGGCTGCCTACGGCATCGCCGTCACGGGGACGATGGGGATCACCACGGTGGTCTATTACGTGGTCACCCGGGAGACGTGGGGCTGGCCGGTCTGGAAATCGCTCCCGCTGGCCGGGCTCTTCCTGGTGATCGATCTCGCGTTCTTCGCGGCGAACAGCGCCAAGTTCTTCCACGGGGGCTGGGTGCCCATCGTGATGGGCGCGGCGATCTTCACGGTGATGACGACCTGGAAGACGGGGCGCAAGCACCTCGCCGCGGCGATCAAGTCGGCGATCTTGCCGCTCGACATGTTCCTCGAGGACGTGAAGCGCGTGAAGCCGCACCGGGTGCGCGGGACGGCGGTCTTCATGGCGTCGAGCCCGGAGGGCACGCCGCCGATCCTGCTGCACCACGTGAAGCACAACCAGGTGCTGCACGAGCAGGTGGTGCTCCTCTCGATCCAGGTGACGAACGTGCCGGAGGTGCCGGCGGAGCGGCGCACGACCGTGATCCCGCGGGGCGAGGGGATCTACCAGGTCACGGCGTGTTACGGCTTCATGCAGACGCCGAACGCGCCGTCGGTGCTCGAGGGGTGCAAGCGGCACGGGCTCGACATCGATCTCGGGAGGACGAGCTACTACCTCGGCAGGGAGACGCTGCTGACGACCGGGCGCTCGAAGATGTCCCGGTGGCGCAAGGGGCTGTTCGCCTTCATCTCGCGGAACGCGCGGCCGGCGACGGCGTATTTCGGTCTGCCGCCGAACCGCGTGGTCGAGCTCGGAATGCAGGTCGATTTCTAGGGGTGCGCGCGGGGCTCAGGGCCCCGTGTACCGTGCGCGGGGCCGGAGCATGTACCCCGCTTCCCGCTGCTCGAAGGCGTGGGCGATCCACCCGGCGGCGCGCGCCACCGCGAAGAGCGCCGCCGCCGTGCCGGCCGGCAGGCCGAGCGCGGCCGCGATCGCGACGAGGCCCAGGTCGAGCGACGGCGGATCGAGGCCGGCGTCGCGCAGCGCGTCGACGAGCGCGAGCACCGTGCGCAAGGCCGCGCTCTGCGGGGCGAGCGCGCGAGCCGTGTCGAGCAGCAGCTGGGCGCGGGGGTCGCCCTCGGGGTAGAGCCTGTGCCCGACGCCGGCGATGGGCTCGCCGCGGCGCAGCCGCTCGTGGACCGCGGCGGCGGCGCGCTCGGGCCGGCCTGCCTCGGCGACCAGGGCCTCCACCCGGTCGGTCATGCCGCCGTGCCTCGGGCCGGAGAGCGCGGCGAGCCCCGCGCTGACGCAGGCGTAGAGGTCGGCGCCGGTGGAGGCGGCCACCCGGACCGCGAACGTCGAGGCGTTCAGCTCGTGATCGGCCGAGACCACGAGCGCGCGGTTCACGGCGCGCTCGGCCTTCTTCGAGGGGTTCGCGCCGAGGGCGATGAGCAGCCGCCGCGCCGCCCCGTCGGCCTCGAGGGCGTCGGTCGCCCTGCGCGCGTCCCGCCCGAGGCCCACGAGCGCCGCGAGCGAGCGCACGAGGGCCCGCGCCCGCGCGCGCTCCGCGTCGCCCGTGGGGATGCGCCCGTCGCCCGAGGGCGCGCCCACGTGGCGGGTCGCGTCGTGCGCGCCGAGCGCGGGCACCACGAGCGCGAGCGCGACGAACGGCGGCGCGCCCTCCGGCAGGAGCGCCGCGAGCTTGGCCGGGCGGACGCTCAGCCGGCCTGGCCGCGCCGCCGGCGCGCCCTCCGCCGGCAGCTCGCCGGTCCAGAGCAGCTCGGCGACCGCCTCGAAGGGCACGTCGTCGAGCGCCAGCGCGACCGCCTCCTTGCCCCGGTAGACGGGCCCGCGCGGACCGATCGCGGTGAGCGCCGACTCGAGCACCGGCTCGCCCCACCGGAGCGCCTCGGCGGCGACCGGGCCGTGGCCGGCGCGCGCGTCGTGCCGCGCCTTGAGCCGCTCGATGTCCGCTCGGAGGTAGAGCCGCGCGCGCCCTCGCCCGCCGGGCACCCCCCGGAGCACGCCCCGGCTCGCGTACGCGTAGAGCGTCTCCCGCTTCACGCCGAGCAGCTCCGCCGCCTCGGCGCCGGTCACGTACGCCGAGGGGCGCTGCCCCGAGTCAGGTAGATCCACCATGAGCGCCCATCAACGTTGCATCCATCCTGTCTTCCGATGCACGAGGCGCCGGCGTCGCGCGCGCCGGCGACATCGGCGACATCCATTCCTCCTAGCACCGCCCTCCTCGGCTTCCTCCGGGATTCTTCCTCGACGCGCTTCGAGGCCGTGCATGGTTGATTGTACAATCAAGGTTGATCAACCTCGTGCGGTGCCCAAGATGTCGTCAGCGGAGGTGATCGGAATGAGGGATGTGGCGGCGCCGCTCGCGAGCGGCCTGGAGGGCGTGGTGGTGGCGGAGACGCGGCTCTCGGAGGTGGACGGAGAGCGGGGGAGGCTCACCCTCGCGGGCCACGACGTCGAGGCGCTCGCCGGCGGCGGCGGGGTGACCTTCGAGGACGCGTGCGGGCTGCTCTGGGGCGGCGCGCTGCCCGGGGCGGCGGAGCGGGAGTCGCTCCGGCGAGCGATCGCCGAGGGGCGGACGAGGGCCTTCGCGCTGCTCGGGCAGCTCGGGGACGCGCTCCAGGCGGGCGACGGGATGGATGCGCTCCGCGCCGCGGTCGCGCACCTCTCGGGCGACGTCCCGCCCGCGGCGATCGCCGGGGCGGTCGCGACGTTCGCGGCGGCGTGGGCGCGGCGCTGCGCGGGGGAGGCGCCGGTCGCGCCCGATCCGGCGCTCCGGCTCTCGGCCGACTACCTGCGCATGGCGCGGGGGGCCGCGGCGAGCGAGGCCGAGGCGCGCGAGCTCGACACGTACCTCGTGACGGTCTCGGATCACGGCATGAACGCGTCCACCTTCACCGCGCGCGTGGTCACCTCGACGGGGTCGGACGCGATCTCGGCGGTGGTCGCGGCGATCGGCGCGCTGAAGGGGCCGCTCCACGGCGGCGCGCCCGGGCCGGTCCTCGACATGCTGGACGCGGTCGCGGCGAAGGCGGGCGAGGGCGGCGCGCCGCCCCCGGGCTGCGCCGAGCGCTGGATCCAGGCCGAGCTCGCGGCGGGCCGGCGGATCATGGGCATGGGCCACCGGATCTACCGGGTGAGGGATCCGCGGGCGGCGGTGCTCGAGCGGGCGATCGAGCGGCTCGGGCGGACGGCAGGCGGCGCGCGGAGCGCACGGCTCGCGCTGGCGCGTGAGGTCGAGCGGGCGGCCGAGTCCGCGCTCCGCGCGCGGCACCCGGATCGCCCGCTGCGCGCGAACGTCGAGTTCTACACGGCGGTGCTGCTCGACGCGCTCGGGCTGCCACGCGCGCTCTTCGCGCCGACCTTCGCGGTGGGCAGGGTCGCGGGCTGGTGCGCGCACATCGACGAGCAACGGCGCGCGGGGCGGCTCATTCGCCCGAGCTCACGCTACATCGGGGGCGTCCCCGGAGCGGCAGCTCCGCCGCATTGACGCGTCGGGCCCGCCGCGTGCGCGGCGAGGCCGCTGGCAGGAGCGCTCGTCGTCGCCGGCCATGAGGTCGACCTGCCCCGGTCGGACTTATTGAAGAGTCCGCGACGGCATTCGCTTCATCCCCGTCGTCCTGCCATCCTAATCCGCACAGAAATTGCCGGAGAGGCCGTTCCAGAGCCCTGGAAGGACAAAAGGAGAACGCGCCGGGCGCGGGTAGGACGTTGTTCGTCCTGCAAAGTTGGCAGCCTCGCGGGGGCACTGTTATCGTGTTCAGTATGTCGTCCGCCGCTCTTGCCGCTCCGCTTGCCCGGGACCTCCTGCGCCATACCCTCCCCGAGTTCGAAGCGCGCGCCAAGACGCTCCCGCTCGGCCTGCGGGAAATCAACGACGCGCTCCCGGAAGGGGGGCTGCCGCGCGGGGGGGTGGTGGAGCTCGCCGCGCCGCGGGGGCTGGGGCGCTCCACCTCGCTCGCCCTCTCCGCGTGCGCGTCGGCGCAAGCGGAGGCGCGGCTGCGCGGGACGAGCGCGACGGCGGGGGCGTGGTGCGCGTGGGTCGACCCGAGCGGCTCGCTCTTCGCGCCGGCGGTCGCGCGCGCGCAGGTCGATCTGAGCCGGCTGCTCGTGGTGCGGCCCCCGCCGGAGGTGCTCGCGAAGGTCGCGGTGCGGATGGCGATGAGCCGGGCGTTCGCGGTGCTCGTGATCGACGTGGCCGGGGTCCCGGGGGCCTTCGGCCAGGGCGCGGGGAAGGGGGAGCGGAGCGCGCCCGGGGCGGGGCGCCGCGAGGAGGACCTCGCGCGCTGGGTCAACGTGGTGCGCAAGCTCGCCCTGGCGATCGAGGGGAGCGACGGGACGATCCTGCTCCTCACCGATCGCCAGGCGGCGCGGCCGATGCCCTTGCCGGTCGCGATGCGGCTGGAGCTCGAGCAGGTCGCCGAGAACCGGCTGATGGTCCGCGTCGCCAAGGACCGCCGAGGGCGCGTGACCTCGCCGACGCCGGTGGTGCTCGGGGAGCGGCCCGGGGACAGGGCAGAGCGGACGGCGGGCGGCGAGCCGCGGCCCGCGCTGTCGCGGGCGTGAGGGAGAGGAGAGAGGCGATGGCGGTGAGGCGCATTGTGGCGATCGTGCTCCCGCAGCTCGCGTGCGAGCTGGTGAAGCAGCGCGGGCCGGTCTCGCCGAGCGGGAAGGCGCCGCTCGCGGTGATCCTCGGGGGCGAGGAGGACCGCCGCGCGGCGCCCGCGCCGCGGCCCGAGCGCGAGCCGCAGGCGCCGGCGGCGGTGATCGACGTGGTCGACGACGAGGCGAGGCGGTACGGGGTGAGGCCGGGGCAGAAGGTCGTCGAGGCGGCGGCGCTGGTCGCCCACCTCGCGATCCACCGGGTGACGTTCGCCGAGATCGACGCGGCGCTCGGCCGGGTCGCCGAGGTGGCGCTCGGGCTCGGGGCGACGGCGGCGATCCAGCTCGGCGAGCAGGGCGCCCCGCGCGCCGGCGCGGCGCGGGCGAGCCGCGCTCCCGAGCGCGCCGCGAGCGAGGCGCGGAGCCCCTGGGGCGACGGGCCGTACGACACGGTGTGGCTCGACATCACCGGGGCGTCGCACCTCGTCGGCGGCGAGGAGGCGCTGCTCGGCGAGCTCGGCGAGCGCGTGGCGGCGCTCGGCCACCGGGCGCGGCTCGCGATCGCCGACGGGCCGCGGCTCGCGCAGGCGCTCGCGCGCTTCGGCGCGCACGCGGACGGCGGGGGAGGGGCGGAGGCCCCGATCGCGCCGCCGGGCAAGGGGGCGCAGGCGATCGGGCCCTTGCCGGTGCAGGCGCTCCCGGTCGAGCGCGAGGTGGCGAGCTTCCTCGTCCGGCTCGGCGTGCTCCGCGTCGAGGATCTCGCGCGCCTGCCGCGGGCGCAGGTGGCGGCGCGGCTGGGGCCGCGGACGGCCGACGTGATGGAGCTCCTCGCCGGCCGCGATCCCGTGCCGCTCCTGCCGTTCGAGGTGCCCCGGCTGCTCGAGGAGGAGGTGCTCTTCGACGAGCCGATCGAGAGCGCCGAGTCGCTCCTGTTCGTGCTGCGCGGCATGACGTCGCGGATCGCGTCGCGGCTCGCCGCGCGCGGGGAGGCGTGCGGGCGGCTCAACGTGGCGATCGCCTACGATCGCTCGATCGCGCGGCTCCGCCTCGGCGAGCGCGAGGACGACGGCGCCGCCGCGGCGCTCCTGGAACTGGAAGACGACGGGCGCGGCCCTTCGCTGCGCTTCCACGTCGACATGCCGGTGCCCCTCTCGGACGCAAGCGATCTGCTCCGCCCGCTGAAGGCGAGGCTCGAGCGGATCGAGCTCGCGGCGCCCGCGGTGGGGGTCCACGTCATCGCCTCGCGCATCGCGCGGGCCCGCCGGGTGCAGCTCGATCTGTCGCGCGACCGGTCGGCCGATCCCGACAGCCTGCCGGCGCTCCTGGCCGAGCTCTCGGCGGAGATCGGCCAGGAGCGGGTGGGCATCCTGGAGATCGCCGACGCGCACCGCCCCGAGGCGCGCTCGCGGCTCGTGCCGGCCTCTGGCGAGGCGGCCATGACGCGCGCGTCCGCCGCGGCCCGCGCGCGCGCCGCGGCGGATCGGGGCGCGGCGGAGCAGGCGGGGGGCGCGGACGCGCCGGCGCTGGAGCCCGCGCGGCTCCTCGCGCAGCCGATCCCGCTCGGCCGGGTGGGGCGCGGGGCGATCGTGGCCGTCGATCGGCACCTCTACGCGATCGAGCGGCTCTCCTTCGTGATGCGGATCGACGCGGTGGAGTGGTGGACGCCCACGCCGGCGTCGCGCGACTACGCGCGCGCCTGGCTCGTCTCGGGCTCTCCGTCCGGCAAGGCCGCCCCGGCGCGCCTCGGCGAGCTGCGCCCTCCTCGAGACGGCGCGAGCGCGAGCTCCTGCGGCGAAGCGTGGATCTACGTCGACCGCGCGACGGGCGAGGCCTTCCTGCAGGGGTGGTGCGAGTGAGCGCCGGCGCGTCGGTCCCGTTCGTGGAGCTCTGCGGCCGCTCCTGCTTCTCTTTCTTGGAGGGCGCCTCGCACCCCGAAGAGCTCGTGCACCGCGCCAAGGAGCTCGGCCTCGAGGGGCTCGCGCTCTGCGATCGCGACGGGATCTACGGCAGCGTGCGCGCGCACACGGCGGCGAAGAAGGTCGAGCAGCGGGTGATCGTCGGGGCCGAGCTGACGCTGGGGGCGCCGCGCGGGGGCGCCGAGCGCGCGCCGGAGGTCCGGCCGTCGGTGGTCCTCCTGGTCGAGGACAGCGAGGGTTACGCGAACCTCTGCCGCCTGCTCACGATCGCGCACGCCGAGTGCGAGAAGGGGATGGCGAGCATCTCGGCGGAGGCGATCGCGGCGGCGCAGCGGGGCCTCTCCGCGATCGTGCCGCTCGATCCTCTCGTGCCCGCGGGCGTCTCCGGCGCGCTCCTCGGCACGCTGCGCGACGCGTTCGGCGAGCGCGCGCTCGTCGCGACCTGGAAGCACCTCGACCGCCGCGACGGCGAGCGCGTCGCGGCGGCCCTCGCGGCGGAGCGCCGCTATGGCCCCTGCGTGGTGGCGACGGCGCGCCCGCTCTACCATCACCCGTCGCGCAAGCCGCTCGCGGACGTGCTCGCGTGCATCCGGACCAAGACCACGCTCGATCAAGCGGGGACGCGGATCGCGCCGAACGCGGAGGCGTACGTGCGGTCCGGCGCGCAGATGGCGGCGCTGTTCCGCGATCATCCGGCCTGGGTCGCGCGCACGGTGGAGGTCGCGTCCCGCTGCCGCTTCTCGCTGTCCGAGCTCCGCTACAGCTTCCCGAGCGACGCCCTCTGCATGCCGGGGGAGACGTCGGATCAGGCGCTGCGCCGCCTCACCGAGGAGGGCTGCCGCGACCGTTACCCGGAGGGGGCGCCGCCTCCGGTGCGCGCGCAGATCGAGAAGGAGCTCGCCTTGATCGCGAAGCTCGGCGTCGCGCCCTATTTCCTCAGCGTGCAGCAGGTCGTGAAGATCGCGCGCGCGCGGCAGATCCTCTGCCAGGGCCGCGGGAGCGCGGCCAACAGCGCGGTGTGCTTCGTGCTCGGCGTGACGGCGGTGGACCCGGCCCGGTCGAGCCTGCTCTTCGAGCGCTTCCTGTCGGAGGAGCGCCACGAGCCCCCGGACATCGACGTCGATTTCGAGCACGAGCGCCGGGAGGAGGTGATCCAGGCGATCTACGAGATGTACGGGCGCGACCGGGCGGCGATGGTCTCGGAGGTGATCGCCTACCGCGGCAAGAGCGCGCTCCGCGAGGTGGGCAAGGCGTTCGGCTTCTCGGCGGATCAGGTCGATCGGCTGAGCGGCCTCGTGCATCACCACGAGGCGGACATCACCGAGCAGCGGGTCAGCGAGGCGGGCCTCGATCCGGATGACGTGCGCGTCCGGCAAGCCGTCATGATGGCGAGCGCGCTCGAGGGCTTCCCGCGCCACCTCTCGATCCACGTGGGCGGCTTCGTGCTGTCGTCCGAGCCGCTGCACAAGGTGGCCCCGGTCGAGCCTGCGCGGATGGAGGGCCGCACGGTGATCCCGTGGGACAAGGACGATCTCGACGATCTCGGCTTCTTCAAGATCGACGTCCTGGCGCTCGGCATGCTGACGGCGATCCGCAAGGCGCTCGGCTTGATCCACTCGGACCGGTACGCCGGGCTCACGGGTCCCTTGGTCCACACGGCGCGGGACCCCGCGCCCGCGGGGATCTCGTTCCATGCGGGCCGAGGCGCCGCGTTCGATCCGATCGCGGCGCTCGCGCAGATCCCGCCGGAGGACCCGGCTGTCTACGAGGCGATCGGCCGGGCCGACACGGTGGGGGTGTTCCAGATCGAGAGCCGCGCGCAGATGGCGATGCTCCCGCGGCTGAAGCCGAACAAGTTCTACGACCTGGTGATCGAGGTGGCGATCGTGCGCCCCGGGCCCATCCAGGGCGGGATGGTGCACCCCTACCTGCGCCGGCGGACGGGGCAGGAGCCGCCGGTGTCCCCGCACCCGTGCCTGGATCCCATCCTGGAGCGCACGCTCGGCGTTCCGCTCTTCCAGGAGCAGGTGATGCAGATCGCGATGGTCGGCGCGGGCTACACGCCGGGCGAGGCCGACCAGCTGCGCCGCGACATGGCGGCGTGGAAGAAGCACGGGCGCCTGGAGCGGCACCGCGGGCGGCTCATCCAGGGCTTCGCCGAGCAGGGGATCTCGGCGAAGTTCGGGGAGATGCTCTACCAGCAGATCCAGGGCTTCGGGGAGTACGGCTTCCCGGAGTCGCACGCGGCGAGCTTCGCGCTCCTCGTGTACGCGTCGGCCTGGCTCAAGGTCCACCACCAGGCGGCGTTCACCTGCGCGCTGCTCAACGCGCAGCCGATGGGGTTCTACAGCCCGTCGGCGCTGGTGCAGGACGCGCAGCGGCACGGCGTCGAGGTGCGGCCTGTGTGCGTGGTGCAGAGCGCGTGGGACGCGACCCTGGAGCCTTCCGCCGAGCCCTCGGCGGGCCCGGCGCTGCGGCTCGGCATGCGGCTCGTGAAGGGGCTCGGCGAGGCGGCCGCGGCGGCGATCGTGGCGGCGCGCGAGGAGGCGCCGTTCACGAGCCTCCCGGATCTCGTGAGGCGCACGGAGCTCAAGAAGAACGAGGTGGAGGCGCTCGCAGAAGCGGGCGCGCTCGCCGCGCTGGTGCCTGCCCGGAGAGAGGCGCTCTGGCGCGCGCGCGCCCCCCGCGTGGACGGGTTGTTCGAGGGCGTTCCGATCGAGCAGGACCGGGACGTCGGGCTCCCTCCGCTCAGGCCGCTGGAGCAGCTCGCGCTGGACTACGGGCGCGTGGGTCTGTCGCTGCACGACCACCCGATGCGGCACGTGCGGCGGGCGCTCAAGCGGCGGCGCGGGGCCGGGCGCGTGCGGACCGCCGAGGAGATCAAGGCCGCGCGCGACGGGGAGAGCGTGCGGGTCGCCGGGATGGTGGTCGGACGCCAGCGGCCGGCGACCGCGAGCGGCGTGACGTTCATGACGCTCGAGGACGAGACCGGCGTGGTCAACGTCATCGTCCAGCGGCAGGTCTTCGCGGAGTACGAGCACGTGGCGAGGAACGCGGCGCTCTTGCTCGTCGCCGGGCGGATCGAGCGGCAGGGTGAGGTCGTCCACGTGCTCGCGCGCGAGCTCGATCGGCTGGAGCTGCCCAGCGGCGAGGAGATCGCGCTCAAATCGCGCGACTACCGGTGAGGGCGCGCCGACGCCGCGCTCCCGGAGCGCGGGGCGATCGGCGGCGCGTGAGGGGAGCACGCGCGCTCGTCAGGGCGGCGGCGACGACCTCGTCGACGCGAGCGCGCTCGTCAGCGGGCGGCGACGACCTCGTCGACCAGCGAGAGCAGCGTCGCCGCGTCGAACGGCTTCAGGAGCAGCCGGGCGTTGACCTGCTGCAGGAACGCCTTGCTGCGCTCCGTGAAGGCGCCGCCGGTCAGGAACACGACACGGCGCTGCTGCTCGGGCGCGTGCTCGGCGAGCGAGGTGTAAAAATCCATTCCCGTCATATCGGGCATCATGAGGTCGCACAGGATGGCGTCGTAGCGCTCTCCGGCGCGGATCCGGCTGAGCGCGTCGCGCGCGCTCGCGGTCGCGGTCGTCTCGTGCCGTGGCTCGAGCGTCCCCGCGATCGCCCGCGTGAGCAGCGGCTCATCGTCGATGATGAGGACCCGCTGCCGCTGCGCCGCCTCCGGCGCGAGCGCGTCGAGGCTGCCGTCCTCGCGCGGCCACCTCGACGCGCACGAGCCGGGCGCGGCGGAGGCGTGCGCCTCGCTGGCCGCGGCGGCGGGGAGGACGAGGCGGAACGTGCTCCCCTTGCCGGGGCGGCTGTCCACCTCGATCCGACCCCCCAGCGCCGTGACGATGGAGTGGCAGATCGCGAGCCCCAACCCGAGCCCTTCGCCAGCTCCCTTGCTCGTGTAGAACGGCTCGAAGATCCGCTCGAGCGACTCGGGCGCGATCCCGGCGCCCGTGTCGCGCACCTCGACGACGACCGACCCCTCGGCGTCACAGCGCGTCGAGAGCTCGATCTCGTTCTGCTCGGCGAGCCCCTCGGGGATGGCCTGCGCGGCGTTCACGATGAGGTTCAGGAAGACCTGCGCGAGCCGCGGCTCGTTCGCCTGGACGGGCGGCACCTCCTGGAAGCTCCGGACGACGCGGGCGCGGTGCCGGATCTCGTTCATCGCCATGTGGACGCAGGAGTCGAGCACCCGCCGGGGGTCGACCAGCCCGCGGCGGTCCTCCTCGGCGCGCGAGAAGCGGTGGAGATCGCGCACGATGAGCCGCACCCGCTCGGCGCCCTCGCGCGCGTCCTCCAGCAGGCTCAGCACGTCGGAGAGCTCGCTCGATGGAGCGCGGCCGTCGCCGTGAGAGCGCGCCCAGGGGCCGCCACGCGCGGCGCTATTCCGGCGATCGAGCGAGCCGATGCGCCGGATGGCCGCGTCGACGTTCGTGATGACGAACGCGAGGGGGTTGTTGATCTCGTGGGCGACGCCGGCGGCCAGCGTGCCGACGCTCGCCATGCGGCCTGCGCCGACGAGGCGGGCCTGCGTCTGCGCGAGCGCCTGGCGCGAGGCGGCGTCGCGCGCGGCGCGCTCGCGGACGACGGAGAGCCGCGCCCGGGGGCCCGCTCCGTCGCCGCCCGCGAGCAGGAAATCGCTCGCGCCGGCCGCGAGGATGCCGTCGACGTCCCCGTCGCGCTCGGTGATCGCGAGGACGAACACCGCATCGCCGCCGGGCTGCGCCCGCACGCGGCCGCAGAACGCGGCGGCGCTGGTGGGATCGCTCCAGTCGACGGCGAGCACCGGCGGCGCCTCGCCCAGGCACCGCTCCAGGGCGCGCGCGGGATCGGAGGTGACGCCGACGTCCGGCACGTGGCGTCGGATCAGCGCTTCGAATCGCTCGCTCGCCGCGGCGCGCCCGCGGAGGAGCAGGATGGCGGCCGGCTCCGCGCAGCCCATCGACGTCCTCTCAGCTGTCCTTCGAAGACCCGTTTCAGGGGTCCTTCGAAGATCCTTTACCGCATCTCCATCCCGGCGTGCAGGCATGGTGATCCGTTCCGCTGCGCCTGCCAGGCGCCTCGCCGCGCCGCCGGTCTCCTTCGAGCCGCGCGCCAGCCGGCCGGCTCGCCCGCTTCGCGCGGCTATCGAGGGCTGGACGTCGCGTCGTCGTCCGGATCGCCGTCGTCGGCGACCCTCGTCGCGCCGTCCGTGAGCGGTGGGTACAGGCTCTCGACGAACTTCCCGGAGAGCCGCCCCGCGAGGTGTGCATCCATCCGCGCCATCGCATCGCGCAGCCGATCGATCTCGGCCGAGAGCGCTGCCTTGAGCGGCTGGCGCTGCGCCTGTTCCATCCAGGTGAGCTCCACAAGCGCCTCCTCGAGGTGCGCGCGCGACGCACCAAGGTGCGCGTGCGCCGTGCCGCCCGCCTCGCCCGCGTTGGATTCTCGGACCAGGTACTCCGCGACGCGCACGCGCCCGCGGTAGCGGACCCGCGTCCGCTCGAGGAAATCCCGGTACCGCTTCACCGCCCCGCTGAGCGCCTGCACCGCCGCCGCGAGCGCGCTCGCCTCGCCCTGGAGCGCCTCGTGATCGGCGCCGGAGAGCGCGGTGTTGTGCTCGACGTGGGCCTCGAGCGTCGCCAGCACCTCGCGGGCCCAGCGGAGGTGCCGGAGCCCCGAGGCGCCGCGCGACAGGCGCTGCGCGGCCGCCCCGTCCGCGCTCACGCCACCGCCGCCGCCGGCGCCGCCTCGCGCTCCGGGCGCTTCGCCGTCTCGTTGATCTTCACGCTGACGAGCTTCGACACGCCGGGCTCCTGCATCGTCACGCCGTAGAGCACGTCGACCGACTGCATCGTGCGCTTGATGTGCGTGATGAGGATGAACTGCGAGTGGCTCGTCATGCTCCGGATCGCCTCGTTGTAGCGGGCCACGTTCGCCTCATCGAGCGGCGCGTCGACCTCGTCGAGGATGCAGAACGGCGACGGCTTGAACTGGAAGATCGCGAAGATGAGCGACACCGCGGTGAGCGCCTTCTCGCCGCCGCTCATGAGCTCGATGTTCCCGAGCTTCTTGCCCGGCGGCTGCGCGAGGATCTCGATCCCCGTCTCCAGCATGTCGTCGGGGTTCGTCAGCCTGAGCTCCGCCTGCCCTCCGCGGAACATCTTGGGGAACAGCG
Organism: Sorangium sp. KYC3313; assembly: GCF_052075895.1. Classification (NCBI taxonomy): domain Bacteria; kingdom Pseudomonadati; phylum Myxococcota; order Polyangiales; family Polyangiaceae; genus Sorangium; species Sorangium sp. KYC3313. The sequence continues at coordinate 10,438,818 of NZ_CP197255.1, read as the reverse complement.
TCTTGAAGCGCGCGTTGATGCCGTCGTACGTCGTCTTGAAGAGCCGCTTCGACTCGCGGTTCATCTGGGCGATCGCCTTCTCGAGGTCGTCGAGCGCCTTCTCGAGATCGGCCTTCTGGCCCGAGTAGTACGTGTACCGCTCCTCGGCCTCGGCGTGCTCGCGCACGGCGTCGAGGTTGACGGGGCCCATGCGGTCGAGCAGCTCCGTCAGCTCCTGGATGCGCGCGCGGTGCGAGGCGTCGGCGGGCGGCCGCTTGTGGTAGTCGCCGACCACGCGGGCGAGCTCCAGCCCGCGGAAGCGCTCGCGCACCCCCTCGATGAGGTGGTCGTGCTCGACCCGCAGCCGCTCCAGCGCGAGCTCGTGCTTGCGGAGCCGCTCCGACACCTCGGCCAGCTCCTGGCGCAGCCCGCGCAGGTCGGCCTCGCGCACCCCGTGCGCCTGCCGCGCCTCGTCCAGCGAGCGCCGCGCCTCGGTCAGCGCGGCCTGCGCCGCGTGCGCCTCGGCGACGGCGCGGACCAGCGCCTCCCGCGCGATCATGATCGTCGCCGCGGCCTTCCCCGCGCCCACGGCGCTCTCCGTCCGCTCCTGGTCGAGCCGGGCGATCCGGCCCCGGAGCTCGTTGCACGACCGCGTGAGCCGCTCGACCGTGCCCCGCGCCGCCGCGGCGCGCTCGCGCACGCGCGCGAGCTTCACCTTGCGCTCGGTCACGACCGACTGCTGCCCGAGCACCCGCTCGCGCCACTCGGCCGCGACCTGCTCGGCGTGCTCGAGGCCGGCCGCCGACGCCTCGCGTGCCGCTCGCCCCGCCTCGAGCTTGTCGCGCGCCGCTTGCTGCTCGCTCCCGCCGGCGTCGAGGTTGTCGGCGAGGTCCTCGAGCTCGGAGCGCACCACGCCCTCGCGCTTCTGCGCCGCGGCGAGCTGCTCCTCCGCGCGGCGGAGATCCTTCTCGGCCGTCACGAGCGCGAGCTCTCCCTCGTGCGCCTCGCTCCGCGCCCGCTCCAGCGCCGTCCCCACCTCGGTGATGCGCAGGCGGAGCTTCTGCTGCGCGTCGAGCAGGGCCGTCACCTCCTCCGACTTGGTCGCGACGAACTCGTGCAGCGCGCGCATCTCCCGCTTCTGCTCGATCATGCCGGCCGCGACCGCGTCGCCCGAGCCGCCGCTCACCACGCCGTCCTCGCGGAGGACGGTGCCGTCGAGCGTCACGAGCGTGCACCCCGCGCCCTCCGCCGCGAGCCGCGCCGCGACCTCGGCGGAGGCGACGACCACCGCGTCCCCCACGAGCGCGCGCGCCAGCGCCTCGTCCTCGGGGGCGAAGACGAGCCGGTCCACGAGCGGCCCGAGCACGCCCTCCCCGCGCGGCGGCCGCCGCGCCGCGCCGGCCACGAACGAGGGCCGCGCCGCGATCACGCTCGCCCGCCCGCGGTTGTTCTTCGACAGATCCGCGAGCAGCGCGATCCCGCGCTCGACGTCGCTCACGACGGCGCACTGCAGCCGGTCCCCGAGCAGCCCCGCGAAGGCCGCGGTCAGCTCGGCCGGCGCCTCGATCCGGTCGGCCACGAGCCCGAGCAGCGCCGGGTCCTTGGTCTTGAGGAGGTTCTTCACCCCGGCGCCGACGCCCTCCAGCCGCGCGTGCAGCTCCTCGAGCGCGCGGAGCCGGTTGCGCCGCTGCCCGAGCTCGTTCTTGGCGTGCTCCACGGCGCGGTCGCTCGAGACCGCCTGCTCGCGCAGCGCCTTCATCTCGACGTCGAGCCGCGACCGCTCCTCCGCCGAGATCCGCTTCCCGTCCGCGAGCTCCGCCACGTTGCGCGTCAGCGACGAGCGCCGCCGCTCGAGCTCCTCCGACTCGTACATCAGCCGCCCGAGCTCGTCCTCGAGCTTCGCCCGCCGCTGGCTCATCTCCGCCATGCGCCGATCGAAGCCGGCGAGCGACGCCTCGGCGGCCGCGACCGCCGCGGTGGCCTCGGCGGCCCGCCGGCGCAGGGCGGCGACCTCGTGCTCCGCGGTCCGCTCTCCGTGGCGCAGCTCCTCGAGCCGCTCGTGCTGCTCGAGCGCGAGCTCGCTCTCCCGCGCCTCTTCCTCGTCGACGCCGGCGAGCTGCGCCTCGAGCTGCGCCTTCTCGGTGGTGAGCTCCTCGACCGTCTTCTCGAGCTCTCCCTGCTCCTTGGCCGCGGTGACGAGCCGCTCCTCGAGGTGCCGCAGGCGGTCGCGCGCCCGCGCGATCTCCGCCTCGTGGGTGCGCACCTGGTTGTCGGCCGCGAACGCCTCGTTCTGCGCGCGCTCGGCCCGCTCCTCGCAGGCGAGGGCCTCGAGCCGGGTGACCTCGATCTCTGCCTCGCGCGCCGAGAGCGCCGTGCGCGATGCCTGTTCGCGCTCCGCGTGCGCGGCCCTGCCGAGCGACTCGTGCTGCGTGAGCACCGTGATCTCGAGGAGCTTGTGCGACGCCTCGTGGAGCACGAGGTCCTCCAGCTCCTTGCGGTAGTTGACGTACCGCTCGGCCTTGGCCGCCTGGCGCTTCAGGGACGCGAGGTTCCGCTGGATCTCGGAGACGATGTCCCCCACGCGGAGCAGGTTCTGCCGCGTCTGGTCCATCTTCTGCTCGGCCTGCTTCTTCCTGGCCTTGTACTTCGTGATGCCGGCGGCCTCCTCGATGAGCATCCGCCGGTCCTCGGGGCGCGCCGAGACGATGAGCCCGATCTTTCCCTGCTCGACGATGGAGTAGGCCTTCGTGCCGACGCCGGTGCCGAGGAAGAGGTCGGTCACGTCCTTGAGCCGGACCTGGGTCTTGTTGATGAGGTACTCGCTCGTCCCGTCGCGGAAGAGCCGGCGCGTCACCGCGATCTCCGCGTAGTCGCGGTACTCCAGCGGCAGCTGCGACGCCGCCGTCGGCTCGCTGTTGTCGAAGGTGAGCGTCACCTCGGCCATCCCGTGCTGGGCGCGGGTCTCGGAGCCGTTGAAGATGACGTCCGACATCGACTTGCCGCGCAGGTGCTTCGCGCTCTGCTCCCCGATCGCCCACCGGATGGCGTCGACGATGTTCGACTTGCCGCAGCCGTTGGGACCGACGATGCCCACCACGTCCGTGTCGAAATGGACCACCGTCCGGTCGACGAACGATTTGAACCCGCTGATCTCGAGCTTACGAATGCGCATGACGTCCCCGGGACCGGCCGGGCGGGCTTAAACGTATCGTCACAGCACGCCACGTACCGTCACAACTGGCGTCTCGGGGTCTACGTGGGCTGGCGCCGCGCGGCAAGAGCGGAATCCTGGCTCCTCACGCGCACCGAGGACCAGGTCTTGCGCATCCCGCTGGTGCAGCGATGTCCGAAGCGCAAGGGGTGCTTTGGCAGCCGCCTTGACAGGTGGCTAACGTGGCCATACTCCTCCGGTTGTTCCGAGGAGTAGAAACGTCATGCCCACTTACGAGTACGCCTGCACATCTTGCGCGCATGAATGGGAGGCCGAGCAGTCCATCAAGGAGGCCGCGCTCACCGAGTGCCCGTCGTGCCTCAACGCGACAGCCCGGCGGCAGATCTCGCGCGGCACGGGCTTCATCCTCAAGGGCAGCGGCTGGTACTCCGACCTCTACGCCTCGGGGTCGAACAAGCCGCCCGCGAAGTCGGACGGCGGGTCGGGCAGCTCCTCAGGGTCGGAAGGGGCGAGCTCGGACTCCGGGTCGAGCAGCGCCTCGCCGGCGAGCGGCAGCACCAAGAGCGACTCCAGCGCGTCGCCCGCCTCCTCCTCCGCGGCGGCCTGACGCCAGCTCGGCGAGCAGCGACGGGGTTGTGGCCAGCGCGGCGCAGCGCGCAGTGGCGCCGTCGTGGTGCGCCGGCAGTGCGTCGTGCCCACCGGCGCCGGGCGCGGTGCTAGGGTGCCCTGGATGGATGAGAGAAAGCGACTTGAGGAGCTCCGCCGGCAGCTCACGGAGCTGGATCAAGAAATCCTTCGCAGCATCGAGCGGCGGGCTCGCATCGCGCACGAGCTTGCCAAGCTGAGGACGGGCACGGCCCGGTTCGCCCCCACGGCCGACGCCGCCCACATGCAGGCGCTCGAGCGCGCCGTGACGCCGCCGTTCCCGCAGCGCGCGGTGCGGCCGATCTTCGTCGCCATCGACGCGGCCTCGCGCGCGTTCGAGGTCGCGCCCCGGGTGGCGTACCTGGGGGCCGAGGGCGACTATGGCTGGACCGCGGCGCACGATCACTTCGGGCTCGGAGGCGAGTTCGTCCGCGCCGACAGCCCCCTCGCCGCCATCGAGGAGGTCGCGCGCTCGCGCGCTGACTTCGCGGTGGTCCCGTACGAGTCGCTCAAGGAAGGGCCGATCTTCCCGACGATCCAGGCGATCGGCGGCGCCGATCTCAAGGTGGTCGGCGAGCGCCAGCTGGTGCAAGCGCTCGACCTCGTGAACCGGACGGGCAGCCTCGCCGACGTCGAGCGGGTGTACTCCTCGCCCCAGGACCACGTGGCCTGCGTGAACTACCTCGAGCTCCAGCACCCGCGCGCGCTGGTGCTCGACGTGCGGGGCCCGCAGGCCGCCTGGGATCTCGCGGCGGAGAACGAGGGCAGCGCCGCCATCGTCCCCCGCGGCTTCGCGGGCGGGCAGGAGCTCAGGGTCGCCCGCGAGAACGTCGGCGACGAGGGGGAGCTCCGGATCCGCTACGCGGTGCTGTCCCGGCTCCCGTCGCCGCGCTCGGGCCACGACGCCACGGCGGTCCTCTTCAGCGTCCACGATCGGCCCGGCGCGCTCCACGACATCCTCCAGCACTTCAAGGAGCGCAGCTGCAACCTCCGGCGGGTCCACTCCCGCCCCGTCCCCGGCGAGGGCTGGGACTACGTGTTCTACGTGGAGGTCAGCGGACACACGACCGATCGGGCGCTCGTCGCGGCGCTCGAGGGCGTGAAGCGAGAGACGAAGATGCTGAAGATCATCGGCTCCTTCCCGCTGGAGCGCCCCGACCCCCCGCACGAGCGAGCTTGATGACGAGCGCGATGGTGCGGACGCTGTTCCATTCCCGAGGCGCTGCCGCCCTGCGCCGCGCGGCGGGCGCGATCGCGATCGCGGCGCTCGCCCTCCAGACGCTCGGCGGCTGCGGCGGCGCCGACGACAGCCTCGCGCTGGTCGGCGGAGAGAAGATCGACGCGACGGCGATCGATCGCGACCCGCTGGCGGTCCTTCCGAGCGGCGCGGTGATGCTCGGGTACCTCGACGCGGCGGCCATGTTCACGTCCGGCCTGGGAGGCGAGGTCAACCAGATCGTCACGAGCCTGCTCCCGCTGGGCCCCGAGTCGAACTTCGTCCCGTCGCGCGACATCGTGAAGGTCTACGGCGGTCTCTATGCCATGCAGGGCGCGGATTTCTGCGCCGTGATGCAGGGAAACTTCGACGTCGACGCGATCCGCCGCTCCGCCGACGCCAGGTCGATCACCGTGATCGGCGCGCCGCTCGTGAAGACGCGCTACGCGGACAACGATCTCTTCACGGCCGGCAACGTCGGCTTCGTCGTGCTCACGCCGCACACGATCCTCACCGGCAACGAGACCGGGATGCGGCGGGCCCTCGATCGGCTCCGCTCCGGCAAGCTGACGCGCTCCGTGCCTTCGTGGATGGTCGAGCTGCTCGGGACCAAGGGCGCGTCGTTCGCCGTGGCCGGCGATCTCTCGAGCCAGGCGGCGGTCGCGTCCGCGGCGGGGCAGTTCCCCTTCCTCGCGGGGCTCCAGTACGTGCGCGTCATCGGCAACTTCCAGCCGCCCGGGGTCAACTTCGCCGGCGCCCTCACGTACACGGACCCGCAGAGCGCGGCGAACGGCGCCGTCGCGCTCCGCAACCTCGAGCAGATCGCCAGGATCGCGACCCTGCTCTCCTCGTGGGGCTTCGGCTACGGCTCGGTCCCTCCGATGCAGGTCGCGCAGCGCGAGAGCGACGTCGCGTTCACGCTGCCCCTCGGCGAGGGGATCGTGCGCATGCTCCTCCGCACGGTCGCCGAGACGGCGCGGAGCGTCGCGCTCGTGCGCTGACTCAAGCCTTGCGGAGCGGCGCGCGCGAGGGCGGCGCGGCGTGGGCGGGGTCGTCCGGCCACGCGTGCTTCGGGTAGCGGCGGCGGAGCTCCTTCGCGATGGCGGGATAGTGGCGCGCCCAGAACCCCGACAGATCGGTCGTGACCTGCACGGGGCGCTGGTTCGGCGCGCACAGGTGCAGCACGACAGGCACCCGGCCACCGGCGACGCGCGGCCCCTCCGCCATGCCGAAGAAGTCCTGCAGCCGGGACGCGAGCGACGGCGCCGCGCCCGCCGTGTACTCGAGGCGCGCCCGCCGGCCGCCGGGCAGGACGATCGACTCGGGGGCGAGCTCGGCGAGCGCTCGCGCCTTCGCGGGGCCCAGCGAGGCCTGCACGGCGCTCGAGAGATCGGCGTCGCGGAGCTCGGCGAAGCTCCTGCGCCCGTCGCAGAGCGCCTCGAGCGTGGCGAGCACCGCGTCCTCGCCCACGTCCGGTAACGCTGCGTCGGGGCAGTGCGCGCGCACGAACGCGACCCGCAGGAGCCAGCCATCGAGGGCGTCGCCCTTCACGAACGCCCGCCACCCCTTCGCCCTCGCCTGCGCCGCGAGCTCCCGCGCCGCCGCTTCCGACAGCGGACCGCCCGCGCCCGCGGCCGGCCGCGCCTCGTCGAGCACGAGGGCGTCGTACGACAGCCGGCGAACGACCTCGACGCGCTCCGCGGCGGCGTTCCACGTCGCCTCCGTCGTGTCCCGGATCGCGTCCGTGAAGAGGTCGAGCAGCCAGTCGGCCTCGATCTCGCTCGCCGCCCGGACGACCGTGCGCGCCGAGCGCCCCTCGCTGCGCTCCTCGATGTCGACCGCGACCACGAGATCGACGTCGTCGATGACGCTCGCCTCGGAGAGCGCGGCCGTCCCGCCGGCGGCGAGCACGACCTCCCGTCCGGTCCGACCCGTCGCGCTGGTCGGCCGTCGGAGGCGCCCGACCCGGTCGGGGTATCCGGAGAGGATCGCGATGCGCTGGGCGACCTCGCGCGCCTCGACGGTCTCCGGCGGCGCGGCGCTGCGGTGATCGGCGAGCCGCGAGAGCTGCTTGCGCGTCCGCTCCACGGTGAGCGCGCGCGCCGGGTCCACGCCCAGCCACCGCAGGCGGTCCGCCGCGAACCGCGCGCGATCCGCCTCCTCGAAGGCCTGGAGCGCGGCGAGCAGGTCGGAGCTGTGCCGCGCGTCGCTCCTCCGACCATGGGGCTCCCGCCCGCCCGACGGCGCGCCGAGGTCGCGCTCCGCGACGAGCGCCGCGAGGGTGCACCCGTCGCCGGCGACGCCGCGCCGCTCGGCCTCGACGATCATCCGCGCCTGGCGCGGGTGCGCCGGGAAGCGCAGCATCCGCCGTCCGGTCGGCGTCACGCGCCGCCCCTCGTCGAGCGCGCCGAGCCGCACGAGCAGCGCCTCGGCCGCGGCGAGCCCGGCGGCGGGCGGCGCCTCCAGCCACCCGAACGCCTCGAGATCCGTGACCCCGGCGGCGCAGAGCTCGAGCACCGTCTCCGCGAGGTCGAGCCGGCGGATCTCGGGCGCCTCGTGCTCCGGCCGCGAGGCGAGATCCCCGCGCGTGTAGAGCCGGAGGCAGCGGCCGGGCCGCGTCCGCCCGGCGCGCCCCGCGCGCTGCGCCGCGGAGGCGCGGGCGATGGGCGCGACGCGGAGCGTCGGCAACCCCGACCACGGCGCGTGCGCGGCCACGCGCGCGAGGCCGCTGTCGACGACCGCGACGACGCCGTCGATGGTCACGGAGGTCTCGGCCACGTTGGTCGAGAGGATGATCTTTCGCCGATCCGCGGGGCGCACCGCGCGGTCCTGCTCCGCCGCGGACAGCGAGCCGTGGAGCGGCAGGAGCAGCAGATCCTCGCTCTTCGCGATGGGTGCGCACGCGTCCATCGCCCGCCTGATCTCCGCGGAGCCGGGCAGGAACACCAGCACGTCACCGTCGAGCCCCTCCTCGATGAGCTGCCGCACCGACGACGCGACCAGGCTCTCGAGCGTCCTGTCGCCCCAGTGCGCCGGGGCGCGGCGGTCGCCCGCGGCGTGGGTCGACGCGCTCACCCGGGCGCTCGGCAGGTACTCGATCGCGACGTCGAACATCCGCCCCTCGGCGCGCAGGGTCGGCGCCACCGAGGCTCCCGCCGCTGTGGTGTCGTGGCCGCGTCCGGCCTCGGCCGCCGGAGCGGGCTGCGCCTCCGGCCCGCCGAGGAACGCCGCGATCGGCCCGGCGTCGAGCGTCGCGGACATCACCACGAGGCGGAGATCGGGCCGCGCGCCGCGCTGCAGGCGCCGGAGCAGCGCGAGCGCGACGTCGCCGGCGAGGTGCCGCTCGTGGAACTCGTCGAGCACCACAACGCTCACGCCCCGGAGCTCGCGATCGACGAGGAGCCGCCGCGTCAGCACGCCCTCGGTCACGAAGCGGACGCGCGTGGCCTGGCTGGACGCCTCCTCGAAGCGCATCGTGTAGCCCACGGTCTCGCCCACGCGCTCGCCGAGCTCTTCGGCCACACGCCGCGCGGACAGGCGCGCCGCGAGCCGCCGCGGCTCGAGCACCAGGATCTCGCCGCGCTCCGCGAAGCCCGCGTCGAGCAGCGCGCGCGGCACGCGCGTCGTCTTGCCCGCCCCGGGCGGGGCCTCGAGCACCACGCTCGGGCGCGCGCGCAGGGCGGCGCAGAGATCGGGGAGGATCGGATCGATCGGCAGCGGCTGCATGGCTTCGGCGCTCTCCGCGCGATGGGCGCGCGGCAGCGGAGCCTAGCAATCCTTGGCGCGCGCGGACCTGTGATACTCGTCGAATCGCCGTGAGCGCATCGACCGATCCGACCCATCTTTCAGCGACCGCGCTCGCCGCGCTCCTGGCGGCGCGCGAGATCAGCTCCGAGGAGCTCACGCGGGCGCACCTGGCGCGCATCGACGCGCTCGAGCCGCGGCTCCGCGCCTTCACCCAGGTGCTCCGCGACGAGGCGCTCGCGGCCGCCCGCGGCCTCGACGAGGAGCGCCGTCGCGGGGACGTCCGCGGCCCGCTCCACGGGCTCCCGATCACCGTGAAGGAGTCGCTCGACATGGCCGGCATGGCCTCCACGCTCGGCGTCGCGTCCCGCAGGGGGCATCGGGCGACCAGCGACGCGACGGTGACCGCGCTGCTCCGGCGCGCGGGGGCCGTGATCCTCGGGCGCACGAACGTCTCGCAGCTGCTCCTGTACAACGAGGCGCGCAACCCGCTCTTCGGGCAGACGGCGAACCCGTGGAGCCTCGATCACAGCCCGGGCGGCTCGTCCGGCGGCGAGGCGGCCGCCATCGCGGCGGGGATGTCGCCGCTCGGGATCGGCACGGACATCGGCGGCAGCATCCGCGTCCCCGCGCACTGCTGCGGCATCGTCGGCCTCAAGCCCACGCTCGATCGCTGGACCAACCAGGGGAGCAACACGGCGCTCCTCGGACAGGAGGCGATCCGCGCGCAGATCGGGCCGATGGCCAGGAGCGCCCGCGACGTCGCGCTCGTCATGTCCGAGCTCGATCCCGCGTCGATGGCGGAGCTCGACGTGCGCGTGCCGCCGCTCCCGATCGTCGAGCCGGCGAGCGTCGAGGTGGCGCGCCTGCGCGTCGGGTTCTACTGCGACGACGGGCTGGTGCCTCCCTCGACCGCCGTCGCCCGCGCCGTCGCGAAGGCGGCGTCGGCCCTGCGCGCGCGGGGCGCGACGGTCGTGCCGTTCACGCCGCCCGGGATCCCCGACGCGGTCTATGCGTATTTCGCGGCGCTCTCGGCGGACGGCGGCGCGACGGCGCTGTCGCTCCTCGACGCCGGCGAGGACGGCCGCGCGGGGACGGCCATCGACGTCTCGCTCCGCGCGCTCCGCACGATGGCCTCGCTCCCGCCGCTCGCGCGCCGCGCCGCCGCGCGCGTCGCTGGCCTCGCGGGCGAGCGGCGGCTCCAGCGTCTCCTCGAGGTCACCGGGCCGAAGTCGGTCTCGGAGTTCTGGCGCACCACGCACGCCCTGCGCGAGGCGCGCGCCGCGATCGCGTCGGCGATGCGCGCCGAAGCGCTCGACCTGCTGCTCTGCCCGCCGTACGCCACGCCGGCCCTGCCGCACGCCGCGTCGCGCGACTTCGTCCTCGCGGGCAGCGCCGCGATGCTGTGGAACCTCACGCAGTTCCCGGCCGGCGTCGTCCCAGTGACCCGCGTGCGCCCCGAGGAGGCGCGCCGCGAGCGACCGCACGACCGGCTGGAGAAGCGGGCCGCCGAGGTCGATGCGAAGAGCGCTGGCCTGCCCGTCGGGGTGCAGGTGGTCGGCTTCCCCTTCACCGAGCACCTGGTGATGGCCGCCATGATCGCCATCGAGGACGAGCTCGCCGGCGAGGCCGATCGGCCCGTCACGCCTGTCTCACCGCCCTCGCTCGCCGGATGACGCGGCGAACGCCGGGAGCCGGCTGACCAGGACGACACCGGAGCTCGATGATGCCGCCGCGCGGTCGCTGTCCGGCGCGTCCACAGTCGAAAGAAGCTGAAGCCCTACAAAGCCGAAAGGTCCGCCGGAGAACCTCTCCGCCGGACCAGTCGGGGCGAGTGGATTCGAACCACCGACCCCTTGACCCCCAGTCAAGTGCGCTAACCAGGCTGCGCTACGCCCCGAGCCACTCCGCCGCTTCGTTTCGCTGCGGAGCGAGGGCGCACCGTAGTCGAAGCCTTGGGAATTGCAAGGGCATCGCATCGAGGATCGCAGACTCGCTCCAGACGGGGCGTTTGGCGCTGGATGCAGCCGGGCGCGGGGCGCGGATCCTCCGACGAAAACGCCGGGGCTCTCCGCGCGACGTCGCGGGCGCGCGATCCGAGCGGCGCGGTCAGATGCCGCGGAGCGCGGCCGCGAGGCTCTGCGCCGTGCTGTCCGCGACGAGGATCCCGCCGTCGCTCCTGGCCCATGCGACCACGTCGCCCGCGTCGCAGGCGATGACGGGCACGCCGAGCGCGCGCGCCTCTCGGATCACCGTGGGGGCGGCCTCGTGCGATGAAGGGTGCAGCAGAACGTCGGCTGCGCCGATCCATGCGAGCGCTTCCCTCCGGGGGAGCGTGCCCGTGAAGCGCACCGCCGCGCTGCCCTCGCTCGTCGTCGTGACGCCCGCGCTGCCCGCGCCGCGTGAGCTCCCTGCGTCGAGGCCGCCGCGGCTCGCGAGGCGCTCGAGCGCGCCGCGCTCTGGACCGTCTCCGACGACGACGAGGCGCAGCCCGGGTCCCGCGGAGCGCACCGCCTCGATCGCGAGCTCGACCCGCTTCGTCGGGATCAGCCGGCACGCGACGACGGCGAGGCGCTCGCCGGGGCCCTTCACGATCTCGCGACGGAGCGCGGCAGCGCGCCGGGCCACCGGCGGCAGATCGAACACAGGGGGCTCGACGCGCGAGGCGAGGTCCAGCGCGCGAGCCTGCTCCGGATCGAGCGAGCCTGCGAGCGCGTCGCGCAGCGCGTGCGCCGCGAAGACGAAGCGCGCGTCGCGCCGGAGGAGCGCGCTCACCACCGCGGCGCGCGCGGCGCGCGGCGCGCGGAGCAGGAGCCGGACGTCGGCGCCGTGCGCGTGCACCTCGAGCGGCGCGCGCGGAAGCGCGCGCAGGAGCGGCCACGCGCACGGGATGATCCAGTGCGCCACCGCGCGATCGACCGGCCCGAGCTCACGGAGCCGCTCGAGCACGCCGGCCGCGAACGGCGCCAAGGAGAGCAGCCGGAGCGGCGACTCGCGCGCGCGCGCCACGGCGCCGGGCCACGCGAACAGCGCGCCCCCGCCTGCCCGATGGACGACGAGCCGACCGTCCCGCGAAGGTGGATCGAGGATCGAGCCCCCGGCGGCGATCACGTGGACCTCGGCGCCGCTGCGCGCGAGCGCCTCCGCCGACGACCGCACGAAATGGCCGGAGGGATCCTCGTCGCTGACCGGATAGGACGTCGTGAGCACCACGGCGCGCATCGAGGACCTCACCAGGCTGGACGCGGCGCGGGCACCGCCTCCGCGCCGCTCAGCCACGGCTGCATCACGCTGCCGGGGCAACCGCTGGACGAACAAAATGACAACACGCAGAGCACGCCCCGGACGCTCGAATCAAGCGTCCGTGTGCGTCTTCTGCGTCTTGGCCGGCTGCTCTCGCGCGAGGGCGGTCGCTCTAGGCGACCATGTCCATCTTCGACCGCTTCCGGCGGCGACGAGCGGCCTCCGAGGCCTTCTTCCGTCGCTTCACGGACGGCTTCATGTAGTGCCGGCGGCGCTTCAGCTCGCGGAGGATCCCCTCGGCGGCCATCTTCCTCTTGAGATGTTTGATGGCGCGCTCGATACCCTTGTCGCCCACGGCGACCTCGAGCGGTTTGCACTGAATGGCGTCGGTCGGCATGTCTCGAAGCGTCCTCTGCTGGGAAAAAACTGGCCCAGTTGGCGGGCAGAATGCAAGCCGGCGGGGGGCCGGCATCGCGGGGCGCGCACTATGGCAGAGGCCTTCTAGCCTCGCAAGACCTCCCGGCGGACGCGGAGCATGACGTCGCATGCGCGCCGTCCGGGTCGATTCGGCAGGCTCGTCTGGTTCGTCCAGCTCGTCCAGCTCGTCCAGCTCGCCAAAATTCGCCAAAATCCGCACCAGAGCGCGGATTTCTCCGGCTGCCCGTCGGCAATTATTAGGACTTGCACCTGAGAATGTTTCTAAGTACACATCTCGCCGTGGCCACCTCGCGGACAGCTCTGGCAAAGGGGGCCGCGCCCCGCGGTGTCCGGGGTCGCGCGGGCGGCTTCGAGCGCAGCGTGGTCGAGGACGATACGCGGATCGCCTCCATGCTGGCGTGCGTGCGGGCGTCGGGGCTCAAGCTGACGCCGCAGCGCCTGGCGATCGTGCGCGAGCTCGCGGCGGACCCGACGCATCCGACGGCGCAGGAGCTGTTCGAGCGGCTCCGGCCGGCGCTGCCGACCATGAGCTTCGCCACCGTCTACAACACGCTCGACGCGCTGGCGTCCGCGGGGCTGTGCGTCGCGCTGTCGCTGTCGCCGGGCGCCTCGCGCTTCGACCCGAACATGGGGGCGCATCATCACGCGGTCTGCGATCGCTGCGGGCTCGTCCGCGATGTGCCGTGCGAGCCGGTGGGCCCATCCGCCGAGCGCCCGGACGAGATCGTCCCCGCGCCTCTCGCTGCCGCGCCCGGCTTCGAGGTCCGCGCCGTCGAGCGGATCTACCGGGGGCTCTGCGCTACCTGCGCGAAGGGCGCCCGGGGTGGCGAAGGCGCGCGGGGCAAGACGCGAGACGCCGGGCGAAGCGCGGCGAGCAGTCGGCTCCGCCCTCCAGGGGCTCGAGGCGCGCGGCGCCCTGGACGTGTCTAGCGGATCCGCCGCGCCGCCGAGCCGACCTACGCGGGTACCAGGGACTCACCATCCCAGCCGTTCAACCGAAGGAGAGCGAACCCATGACAACCAAGCAGCTGACGGGCACGAAGACGCACCAGAACCTGAAGGACGCGTTCGCCGGGGAGTCGCAGGCCAACCGCCGCTACCTGTACTTCGCAAAGGTCGCCGACGTCGAAGGCCGCCCCGATGTCGCCGGTCTCTTCAAGGACACGGCGGACGGAGAGACCGGCCACGCGCACGGCCACCTCGACTACCTCAAGCAGGCGGGCGATCCGGCGACCGGCTTGCCGATCGGCAGCACGGAGAAGAACCTGAAGGCCGCCGTCGCCGGCGAGACCCACGAGTACGAGACGATGTACCCGGGCTTCGCGAAGGAGGCCCGCGACGAGGGCTTCGACGACATCGCGGAGTGGTTCGAGACGCTCGCGAAGGCCGAGAAGTCTCACGCCGGGCGCTTCACGAAGGCGCTGCAGTCGCTCGACTTCTGAGATCGACCGACGCGAGTGCGCGAGCGCTCCGGGGCGCGCCGGACCGACGGCGACTCGACCCGGGGCGCGCGCGCCATCGCGGCCCCGACGGCCGTCCGGCGCCGGGCCGCGCGGCGAGCCGCCCCTTCGCGCCGTATCCCACGTTGACGATGTTGAGAGGAGCCGACCAGTGAGCGTCATCCGGCGTGCACCAGACCGTCCACCGGCGACATCGCCGAACGACGAGCGATACCTCGATCCCCGCGATCTCGAGGCCGAGCTGCGGCGGACGTTCCAGATCTGTCACGAGTGCCGCATGTGCGTCGGGTATTGCGGCTCGTTCCCCGAGCTCTTCGCGCGCGTCGACAGGGACATCGAGGCCGGCGTCGCCGAAGGCGCCGAGGCCCTCACCTACGATGACTTCAAGGCCGTCGGCGACGAGTGCTGGCAGTGCAAGCTCTGCTACATCAAGTGCCCGTACACGGCCGACGAGCACGCGTACGAGCTCCTGGATTTTCCGCGCGTGCTCGCGCGAGAGCGCGCGGTGCGCGCCCAGCGGGAGGGCATCCCGCTGGTGGACAGGATCCTCGGCGAGCCGCAGCTGATCGGCGAGCTGGGCTCCGGCGCCGTCGCGCCGCTCGCGAACCTCGTGCAGGCGAGCCGCCTGCTGCGCAAGGTGCAGGAGAAGGTGACCGGGATCTCGTCGGAGTTCCCGCTCCCGGAGATGGCGCGCAAGCCGTTCTCGTCCTGGTTCGCGGAGCACGGCGCCGCGGCCGGCGCCGGCAAGCAAGGCGACGTGGTGCTCTTCGCGACCTGCTACGGCGAATACAACACGCCCGCGGTCCCCGAGGCGGCGGTCCGCGTCCTCGAGCACAACGGCTACGCGGTGCACGTCCCTGGCTGCTCCTCGGCGGACGATCCGCGAGACACCCCTGCGGGGGCGCTGACGTGCTGCGGGATGCCGAACCTCGACGGCGGCGATCTCGCGGCCTTCACCGCGAAGGTGAAGCACAACGTCGCGCTCCTGCTCCCGCACGTGCGCAGGGGGAGGAAGATCGTCGTGATCGGCCCGACGTGCGGCTACACGATGAAGAAGGAGTGGCCGGAGTACCTGCAGACGGCGGAGGCGCGTGAGGTCGCGGCCGCGACGGTCGACATGATGGAGTTCCTCGTCCAGCTCGGCCGCGAGAAGAAGCTCAACCGCGAGTTCAAGAAGGGGCTCGGCACGATCGCGTACCACGCCGCGTGCCACCTGCGCGCGCAGAAGATCGGCTTCCCCGGCGCCAGGGTGCTCGGCGTCGTCCCCGACACGGACGTGCGCGTCATCGAGCAGTGCTCGGCGGTCGACGGCACGTGGGGGATGAAGGCGGCCCACTACGAGACCGGGCGCAAGTACGCGTCGAAGCTCGTGCGCGGCGTCGGGGGCGCGGACGTCATCGTCAGCGACTGCACCCTCGCGGGTCTCAGGATGGTCAAGGAGAACGGCGCGACGGTGCTGCACCCGGTCGAGGCGCTCGCCCACGCGTACGGGCTCGGCCCGACGCCGTGAGTCTCGGTCCGACGTCGTCAAGGAGAGGAGCGTCATGCGTCCCATCGATCGCAACGAGGTGCTCGGGATCGGCGAATACGAGGCGATCCGCGAGCGATTCCGCGGCCGCATCATCGAGGAGAAGCGGCCCCGCCGCGTGCGGATCGGAGACCACCTGACCGCGGTGTTCGAGAACCGCGACTCGGTGCTCTTCCAGATCCAGGAGATGCTCCGCACCGAGCGCATCACGAGCGAGAGCGGCATCCTCCACGAGATCGAGACGTACAACGATCTCATCCCGGGCGCAGGGCAGCTCAGCCTGACGCTCTTCGTCGAGATCCCCGATCGAGCGCTGCGCGACCGGATGCTCATCGATCTGGTGGGCCTCGAGGACACCGTGTCGATCGAGGTCGACGGCGTCGCCACGCGGGCGCTCGGCAAGCGCGAAGGGGCGATGGAGGGCCGCACGACGGCCGTGCACTACCTCAAGGCGGATCTCCCGGCCGAGGCGCAGGCCGCGATCAAGGCGAGGAAGGCGACGGTATCGCTCGTCGTCGGGCACCCGCGCTACGCGGTGAAGGCGCCGCTCGGGAGAGCGACCCTGGAGAAGCTCGCCGAGGACCTGTCCTAGCCGCGATGGTCTCCCTCGATCGCCCGATCAAGTTCGAAGACGTCGACGCCGCGAACATCGTCTTCTTCGCGCGCTTCCTCAACTACGCGCACGAGGCGATGGAGCGGTTCTTCGCGCCGCTCGACGGAGGCTACGCCGGGCTCATCCTCGAGCGGCGGATCGGGCTGCCGGCGGTGCGGGTCGAGGCCGACTACGCGGCGCCGGTGCGTTACGGCCAGGCGCTCCGGATCGAGACGTCGATCGTCCGCATCGGCCGGCGGAGCGCCACGCTCCGGTACCGTATGCACCGCGCCCACGACGGCGTGCTGTCGGCGGAGCTACGGCACACGGTGGTGACCACCGACCTCGTGCAGCTGGTGTCGGTCCCGATGCCGGAGGACGTCCGGGCCCTGCTCATCGCTCACCTCGAGCTCGAGCAGGCGCCCTCCGGCGCCGGTCAACGGGCGTGAGCGCTCGGCCGGCGCGACCGCGGGCGCGCGCGAGGACCGAGCCCGAGGCGAAGGCGCGATCGCTGCTGAAGCGGCGCGTCGAGCTGACGCTCCTCCGCGACAGGGCGCACTACGACGCGCTCGTGATGGGCGCCGTCGCGAACGCGCGCGTCTCCGTGTGGATCGCGACGGCGAACGTGAAGGAGCTGCGCGTGGAGGCGCCCATCGGATCGAGGGCGCGGGCGCGCGGCCGGTACATGTCGTTCCTCGACCTGCTCGACGCGCTCGCCGCCCGGGGGGTCGAGCTGCGCCTGCTGCACGCCGGCGTCCCGTCGCGCGCCTTCCGCGCCGAGCTCCGCCGGCGGCCCCGGCCGCCGATCGAGATGCGGCGCTGCCCGCGGGTCCACCTGAAGATGATCGCCGTCGACGGCGCGCTCCTCTACCTCGGCTCCGCGAACCTCACCGGCGCCGGGCTCGGGGCGAAGGGCGAGGGGCGGCGGAACTTCGAGGCGGGCGTTCTCACCGACGACGACCTCCTGCTCGACGAGATGCAGGCGACGTTCGAGGCGATCTGGACCGGCGCCGAGTGCAAGGGCTGCAGGCTCCGGCCGCTCTGCCCGGGGCCGCTCGACCAGCTCGACAAAATCCCGTTGCGCTGACGGTCCCGATGGCCGATGAGCAGCGCATGAGCACCGCGGGACCGGACCCCTCCGACCTCGATCGAATCGCCAACGCCGCGCTCGCGCGCGTGGACAGCGGGATGCTGCTCGGGCTCGGCACCGGGCGGGCGTCCGAGGCCTTCATCCGCCGCCTCGGGGAGCGCGTCCGCCGAGGGCTCCAGATCAAGGGCGTCGCCACGTCGGAGCGCTCGGAGGCGCTCGCCCGCCGCGAGAACATCCCGATGGTGTCGCTCGAGGAGATCGAGCGCCTCCACGTCGCCGTCGACGGCGCCGACGAGGTGTCGCCCGACCTTGGCCTCATCAAGGGCCTCGGCGGCGCGCTCCTCCGCGAGCGCGTGGTCGCCTACGAGGCCGCGCAGTTCATCATCCTCGTCACGCCCGAGAAGCTCGTCGAGAAGCTCGGCTCGCGCGCGCCCATCCCCGTCGAGGTGGTGCCCTTCGCGAGCACGACGGCCGCGCGGCACCTGACCGCGCTCGGGGGCAAGCCGGCGATCCGCAGGAACGCGGACGGGTACCCCTTCCAGACCGACAACCACAACTGGATCCTCGACACCGCGTTCGGCCCGATGGACGCGCCCGCAGCGGTCGACGCGCGCATCCGCAAGATCCCCGGCGTCGTCGACACGGGGCTGTTCCTCGACATGGCGACCCTCGTGCTGGTGGCGGACCCGGGCGCCGTCCGCGAGCTGACGCGACAGCGCTAGCTCCGCGTGTCACGAATCCCGTCGGGGATCGCTGACACGCGAAGCCAGGGAACACGGCCTTCGGGCGGGCGGCGCCAGCGCGGCGCGCGCCCGCCCATGGCGGGACCTCTGACAGGCGGAGCTAGCGCGCGTGGCGATCGAGCCTGCGGGCCAGGTCGTCCAGCGCGAGGTTGCCCGGAGCCCCGAGCGACACGCGCGCGCGGAGGCTCGCCGCGGCGTCGCCGGCCGGCAGCTCCGCGATCTCGGCCGCGACCTTGCGGTAGGCCTCGCGGAAGGGGACGCCCTCCACGGCGAGCTCGACGGCGCGATCCGTGGCGAAGCACTCCGGCGTGATCGCGCGGGCCATGCGCTCCCGGTCGAACGCGAGCCCCTCGACGAGCCGCGGCAAGAGGCGCGACGTCGCGAGCGCCTCGTCGAGCCCGCGCATCGTGGGGCCCTTCGTGAGCTGGAGATCGCGGTGGTAGCCCGACGGGAGCGCCACGATGGACTGCACCTCGGCGAGCGCCCCCTGGACGACGGAGCACGCCGCGCGCATGAGCTCGACGACGTCGGGGTTGCGCTTCTGGGGCATGATCGACGAGCCGGTCGTGAACGCCTCCGGGAGGCGGATGAACGCGAGCTCGCTCATCGCGAACAGGCTGAGATCCCACGCGAGCCGGCGGCTCACCGCCATCACCTGCCACGCGGCGGCGAGGATCTGCGCCTCGATGATGCCGCGCGACGTCTGGGACGCGAGCGGGTTCAGCGCAACGCCGGCGAACCCGAGCTCGCGCGCGACGCCGACGCGATCGAGCGGGAGGTTCACGCCGAAGCCCGCGGCGCCCCCGAGCGGGCAGCGATCGACGAGCGCCCGCGTCGCGCGCACCACGTCGATCGCGTCGGTGAGCCCCTCGACGAACGAGGCGGCCCAGTAGCCGACGGACGACGGCACCGCCCGCTGCAGGTGCGTGTAGCCGGGCATCGGCGTCTCCGCCTCGCGCCTGGCGAGATCGAGCAGCGCGCGGGCGCCCGCCACCGCGTTCTCGGCGAGCTCGTCCAGCGCGTCGCGCTCGTACAGGCGCGTGGCGACGAGCACCTGATCGTTGCGGCTCCGGCCGGTGTGCACCTTCTTGCCCGCGTCGCCGATGCGGGCGACCAGCGCGGCCTCGATCGCGCTGTGGCCGTCCTCGTCGTCCTCGGTGAGCCGCAGCTCGCCGGCCTCGTTCTGCGCCGCGAGCACCTCGAGCTCGCGGACGAGCGCGTCCCGCTCCGCCTCGCTGAGCACGCCGATCCGCGCGAGCCCGCGGACGTGCGCGATCGTGGCCCGCAGGTCGTACGCGAGCAGGCGCTGATCGAGCTGCCAGTCGTCGCGCGAGGTGTAACGCAGCATTTGGGCGTCGGTCGCGCCCCCTTTGTCCCAGAGTCGTACGCTCATTCAGCTCCCCAGGCTCTCGTCCACGAGAGCACGGATCTCGGCAAGCTTCTTGGCCTTGCCCTCGTCCAGCGATCGCGGCTTCGCCGCGCCGGCCGCGAGCTCTCGCTCGAGCTCGCGCAGCTCATCGTCCGCCGTCCGCGCCGGCCGGCGCTTGCCGAGGCCGAGCGCGCGGGCCAGCCAGCTCCTCGACTCGCCGATCGCGAAGTCGTCCGCGGCGATCCGGTCCGGCGCGGCGCGCAGCATCCGGACGAGCCCGGCGTTGGAGCTGGCCCAGACGGCGGACTCGTCGAAGTGGGCGCGCGGCGTCACGTCGAGGTGCCGCGCGGCGGTCCGATCGGGCACGTCGTGCAGCCGGCAGTAGACGGCGAGCGCGAGCGCGAGCTCGTCGACCGGCATCTTGGTCGCCGAGTGCACCTGCACGCCGCCGCAGCCCTTCGCGTACAGGTAGGAGCCGTTCGTCGCGAGGACGCCGAAGCCGAGCAGCACGGCGGCGAGATCCACCGCGGGCTCGCGGTCCGACGGCGCGAGCGCGTCGAAGGCGTCGGCCTCGCTCAGGAACATGTACGCCACGGCGCGCACGAACGCCGTCGTGAGCACCGTGGGGTTGCGGAGCTCGCCCGCGGAGAGCGCGACCCGGTACCCGCCGTCGCCGCGCGGGGCGACGCGCTCCAGCTTCGACTCCAGCGCCATCCCGCCGCATGCGCCGCTCGAGCAGCTCACCGTGCTGGCCTGCCCCTCGGGGGTGACCACCGCGAGCTCCACCGGGACATCCTGGAGCCCGGCGTGCTCCTGGACCCGCAGCATCAGGGCGGCCACCGTCTTCGGCGAGCCGTCGAACGCGTCCGGGAAGAACTCGGCCGTCGGCTGCACCAGCCCGCGCACCGGCTCCGCGCCGTGCTGGAGGAGCGTCGCGGTCGTACGAAGGATCCAGCGGATCTGCGGTTCGTCCGGGAGGTCCATACAGCTACTGTATGCCACCGCTGCGCGGCGGTCGCGCGGTAGTTCCCGGGTAGCGGCAGCGGAAGGCGGGCCGGGCGGCAGCGCCTGGCTCGGGGACGCGAATTTTGGCGTTTTTTTGTCCATGCCACTTCCCTTTCGACGGCGGTCGGCGACCGCGTAAAGTTGTGCCCCCATGACGGAAGAGGCGAAGGGCATCTCCGAGAGGAAAGCGGATCACATCGAGCTCTGCGCGACCGGCGATGTCGGGTTCCGCGCCAAGACCACGCTGCTGGAGCAGGTCGAGCTGATCCACGACGCGTTGCCGGAGCTCTCCCTCGACGCGATCGACACCTCGGTGCTGCTGCTCGGGAAGCGGCTCCGCGTCCCGCTCCTGATCGCGGCGATGACCGGCGGGACGGAGCGCGCGCATGCGATCAACCGGGAGCTCTCGCAGATCGCCGAGGAGCGTGGGTACGGCTTCGGGCTCGGGAGCCAGCGGGCGATGCTGAACGGCGACGCCTCCGCCTCCTACGAGGTCCGCGCGCATGCTCCGACCACCCTCCTCCTCGGGAACATCGGCGCCGTGCAGGCGCGATCGCTGCCGACGGAGGCGGTCGCCGAGCTCGTGGCCCAGGTCGGCGCCGACGCGCTCTGCGTCCACATGAACCCCGCGATGGAGCTGGTCCAGCCGGGCGGCGACCGGGACTTCGCCGGCGCGCTGGATGCGATGGGCCGGCTCGCGAGCGGCCTCAGCGTGCCGGTCGTCGCGAAGGAGACCGGCTGCGGGATCGGCCCGGGGACGGCGTACCGCCTGGCCCGGGCGGGCGTCCGCGACCTGGACGTCTCCGGCTCTGGAGGCACCTCCTGGGTCGCCGTCGAGGCGGCCCGCGCCGAGGGGGCGGCCCGCTCCCTCGGTGAGGCGCTGCGCGAGTGGGGGGTACCCACGGCCGCCTCGGTGCTCATCGCCCGCGCTATCCGTCCTCGCTTCAAGACGATCATCGCGACCGGGGGCATCACGAGCGGCCTTGACGTCGCTCGAGCGCTCGCGCTCGGCGCGCATGCGGCCGGGATCGCGCGTCCGGTCCTCCAGGCGTTCGTCTCGGGGGGGCGGGACGCAGCGGTGCGGTACCTCGAGAGCGTCGAGGCCGAGCTCCGGGCGGTCATGCTGCTCGTCGGTGCGCGCGACGTCGCGTCACTCCAGAAGGCGCCCGTGCTGCTCGGACGGGAGCTGCGCAGGTGGACCCGGTTGCTGAAGCAGATGAAGCAGATGAAGCAGATGAAGCAGACGGAGAGGGCGTAGTCGTGGCGGTGGCGGTAACGGGGGTAGGGGGGACGAGACGGCGGGGTCCGGTCCCCGGGGTAGGGCCGGCGGGGCCGAACCGACGTTGTCGGCGGGGACGGCAAGGCGCCCAGCGGTCGCTGTCCTTGGCGGGGGCGCCGGGCACGCCTCTGGCCCGCGCTCGACGCTTCCGTCCGGTCAGCCCCGCATGATACGGTCCGAAGCTCTGGAGAACCCCGGGATAAAATGACGGAGAAAAAAGGGCGTCCGAGCGATCGTCCCCCCGAGGACCTGAAGAAGGAGCGCGATGCCTTCATTCAGCAGTTCTTCCGCAAGGGGGCGCAGCTGACCGAGGAGCTCCTCCGCGAGAACGAGCGCCTTCGTGACAAGATCTCCGAGCTCGAGTCGGAGAACGGCAAGCTCCGCGCGCACCTCGCGAGCGACTCGGCCATCCGCGATCTGCTCCGCAAGATCGAGGAGCTCGAGCAGGAGAAACGCGACCTCGTGACGCAGTCGGTGCGGATGGTGGCGGCCTCGGACCGCTTCAACAGCCGCTACTCGGAGGCGGAGGGAGAGCTCGCGAACCTCGCGAACCTGTACGTCGCGCTGTCGCAGCTGCACGCGGCGCGCAACGTGCGCCATGTCCTCCGCAACCTCAAGGAGCTCCTGGCGCAGTTCCTCGGGGCGGGCGCCTTCTCCGTGTACCTGGCGTCTCCCGATGGTAAAGAGCTCGTCTCGATCGCAAGCGAAGGCGTCGCGGTCGAGGAGATCGCGCGCATGCCGGTGACCGAAGGCATCGTCGGCCAGGCATTCTCGAAGGGGGAAATCTTCTTCGACGAGACCAAGGACGTCTCCAAGGGGAGCATCGAGGATCCCGCTGCAGTGATCCCGCTCGACTTCAACGGGCGCACCGTGGGTGTCATCGCGATCTTCAGCACGCTCCCGCAAAAGACGGAGTTCGTGAACGTGGACACCGAGCTCTTCAAGCTCCTCGGGGCCCAGGCCGCCCCCGCCCTCATCAACGCGCGGCTCTTCACCGACGCCGGCCGGAAGGTGCCTGGCGTCCAGGCATTCCTGGACCTGGAGGACTGATCATGGCCGAGTACTCGTGTCTGATCGTTGAAGACTCGCCCATGATGCGGCAGCTCTTGGTCTTCGCGTTGGCGCGCGTGAAGAACCTCCGCGTCACCGAGGCAGACGATGGCGTCGACGGTCTCCGCAAGCTCGCCTCGACCAAGTACGACGTGATCATCACCGACATCAACATGCCGATCATGGACGGGCTCAAGCTCGTCAAGCGCGTGCGCACGGATCCGGTCCACAAGGACACCCCGATCATCATCATCACCACCGAGGGGTCTCAGGAGGATCGCCAGCGCGCGTTGCAGCTCGGCGCGAACGCGTACATCACGAAGCCGATCCAGGCCCCGCAGGTCATCGCCAAGGTCAAGGAGCTCCTCAAGATCGACTGAGGCGCGCGCCACCGGCCGCGCCCCGTCGCCTGCGTCTTGCGGGCGCACGCTTCCGTTCGCCGGCCGCTCGGGCGGCGCGGCGGCCTATCGCGGCCGTGCGGGGCGGCGCTGCGATGAACCCGCGCCCCGCTCTACGGCTTCGGGCCGAACTTCAGGAGCACGCGGTTGCGGCCGGTGCGCTTCGCCTCGTAGAGCGCCTCATCGGCCGCCGCGATGAGATCCGTGCCGTTCTGCACCGCGAGGTCGGGGTGCGCCGCGACGCCGACGCTGATCGTCGTCGGCATGCGAACGCCCTCGTGCTCGAAGACCGACCCCTCGATGAGGAGGCGCAGCCGCTCGCCGAGGATGCCCGCGTTCTCGAGCCCCACGCCGCGGCACAGGATGCCGAATTCTTCACCGCCGTAGCGCGCGAACACGTCCTCGGTCCGCACCGTGTGGCTCGCGATCTTGGCGATCCTCGCAAGCACGTAGTCGCCGGCGAGGTGCCCGAAGGTGTCGTTGATCCTCTTGAAATGATCGACGTCGAACATGAGCAGCGACAGCTGCGCGCCGTGCCGCCGCGCATAGGAGACCTCGGTCTCGAGCCGATCCAGGAAATACTTCTTGTTGAAGGCCTTGGTGAGGGCGTCGCGCAGCGCGGCGTCGTACATCTGCTGCTGAAACGACTCATCCAGGTGATCGTGGTAGGTGAACTTGAGGATGGTCGTCGAGCCCAGGCGGATCTTGTCGCCGTCGTGCAGGGCGACGCGCGTGATGTGCTCGCCGTTCACCATCGTCCCGTTCGAGCTGTTGAGATCCTCGATCAGCACCTGGCTGTCCATCTGGAGGAGGCGCGCGTGGCGCCGCGAGATGCCGTCGTCGTTCAGCCGGATGGTCGCCCCGGATGCCCGGCCGATCACGATCTCGGCGCCCTCGACCCGGTACATCTCGCCGACGTTCGAGCCAGCGAGCACGATGAGGTAGGCGCGGTCCTTCGGCGAGCGCGCCGGGAGCTCCTTGTGGAGTTCCCCAACGTTGGCCACCCGCGTAGCCTCGAAGTCATCGTCGGGGAGGTAGCTGCCCATGCTCCCTGAGGATGATCCTAAATCCTTGAAATAGGTTCAAGCGGGAGGGCATGGCACAGGCGATGTTCCCTGTCGGGTAGGGTGCGTGACGGAGCGCCGCGCGTCTCGCGCCGCTCGAGCGTCTCCCACCACTTGCGCGCGCTCCCGACGGAGCGCTTCCGCGCACCTGCGCGCTCACGCAGCCCTGCCGAGCGGCACCACGAGCTGCTCGACCCAGAGCTCGCCCGCTCGGAGCTCGATGAACGTCGCGTCGGCGTGCCCCGCGCCATACGCGGAGACGGTACCGCTCCGCACAAGCTCGCCAGGCGCGCGCACACCGACACGCACGTGATCGACGGTGCCCCGCACGTCGCCCCGCAGCGAGCACGGCGCTTCGCCCACCGAGCCGACGTTGATGATGCGCACGCCGCCCACCATCCGATCGAACGGGACGTGGGAGCCACCACAGATCACGACATCCGCCGGATCGTCGCCGAGCAGGGAGAGCACCTCCTCATCGGTCATGTCGTGAGAGATCGGCTCGAGCGGATCCGCCGGGGAGCCGTGGACCAGGACGAGCTCGCCGCCGTCCTCGAGCGGCAGGCGGTACGTCGGGGCGAGCCGCGCCAGCCGCGCCAGGATCAGCTCGCCGAGCTCGGTGCGCGTCTGGGACAGGCGATCGAGCCGCGCTCGCTCGTGCTCGCTCCGCGCCCTGACCTTGTCGAGGTCCAGCGTCGCCAGGGCGCGATCCGATACGCCCTGTACGCAAACCGCCTTGGCCTGGGTGAGCCGGCGCCACGTCTCGAGCGGCTTCGGGCCGGGAAAGCAGAGATCCCCGGCGACCAGGAGCTGGGTGTACCCTCGGCGCTCGGCCGTGGCCAGGACCGCCGCGAGCGCGTCGGCGTGGCCGTGAATATCCGAGACGCAGAGCAATCGCACCCGGCGAGCATAGGATCGGAGAGCGACGCCGCCAAGGCGCGAGGTGGGGCAAGGTGGCGATAAACCGGCGGTCGGGCCCTGCGGAACCGCCGTTCACGCCCCCACGGTCTTGCTAGCCTCCCGCCATGCAACAGGTCTCGAGGCTCCTGGAGATCGCGAGCGCGATCGATGAGCAACGCGTGAAGGATCGCGCGGAGCGGCTGTCGTCCCGGCTTCGTCCCGGGACGATGGCCTTCGCCATCGCGGCGCTCCTGACGGCCGCCTACCCCGCGATCGGCGCGATCATCGAGGCGAATCCGGACATCGTGGAGCGGCTCGCGGCGGAGGGCCACCAGACGGCGCGCGATCGCGCCACGTACCTGGCGCGGATCCGGAGCCGCGTCGGCGACGTCTCGGACACGGACCGCGTCCGGCGGGAGCTCCGGCGCGTGGCGCGCGAGGAGCGGATCCGCGTCGCGCTGCGCGAGCTGCTCCCGCCGTCGGCGGGCGGCGCGGACATCGACGTCACCGCGCGCGAGCTCACCGCGCTCGCCGAGGCCACGATCGAGGTCGCGCTCGCCGAGGCCGTCTCCGCCGTGACCGCGCGGTTCGGCGAGCCGCGCACCGCGACGGGCGCGCGCTCGAAGTTCGTCGTGCTCGGGATGGGGAAGCTCGGCGGCGACGAGCTCAACGCGGGCTCCGACGTGGATCTGATCTACCTCTACGACACGGACGACGGGCACGTGGGCCTGCCCGGCGACCGCGCCGTCTCGGTCACCCTGCACGACTTCTGGGCCCGCGTCGCGCGCCGCCTCACGTCGACGCTCGAGGAGGTCACGGAGGACGGCTTCGTCTGGCGCGTGGATCTCCGGCTCCGCCCCGAGGGCCGGAGCGGCCCGCTCGTCAACTCCCTGGCCGCAGCCGAGCGCTACTACGAGTCGTTCGGCCGCCTCTGGGAGCGCGCCGCGCTGCTCCGCGCCCGCGAGATCGCCGGCGATCTCGACTTCGGCGCCGAGGCGCTCGGGGTGCTCGGCCCGTTCGTGTGGCGGCGCCAGGTCGACCCGCACCTCGCCGTCGACATGATCGAGCTCGTCGATCGCGCTCGCGCGGAGCTCCCGCACGACGCGTCGCGCGACCTGAAGCTCGGCCCGGGAGGGATCCGCGAGGCGGAGTTCTTCGTGCAAGCCCTGCAGCTCATCTGGGGCGGGCGCGAGCCCCGCGCGCGCGCGCAGGGCATGCTCGACGGCCTGCGGCGCCTGCGCACCCTCGGGTACGTGACCGACCGGGAGGGGCGGGAGCTCGTGGAGGGCTACCTCGCGCTCCGGCGCGCGGAGCACGCGGTGCAGTCCGCGACCGGCGTGCAGACGCACCTCCTCCCCGACAGCGAGGCGGAGATCGCGCGCCTCGCGCGGACGCTGCGCTTCGAGGACGCCGCGGCGTTCCTGGCCGACACCGCGCAGCGCCGGGGGCGCATCAAGGCCCGGCTCCTGTCGCTCCTGCCGAAGGGGAGCGCCCGGCCGTCGCGGTGGATCGACGCGATGGCCGCCCTCGACCACGGCGATCGCGACGCGTTCGCCGAGGCGCTGGCGAAGCACGCCGTGCTCGTCCTCGGCGGCGAGCCGGCGGCCGCCGCCGGCGGCGCCGCGCCCGAGCTCGCCGCGCCGCCGGAGCCGCACGCCTCGCTGGCGGCGCGCTTCCGCGACGTCGCCGACGATCTCTTCGAGCTGTCCCGCCACCCGGACGGCCTTCTCGGGGCGCGCAGCCGCGAGGGGTCCTCCTCCCTCGCGGAGACGCTGCTCGCCGCGGTGGTCGACGCCGCCGATCCGGAGCAGGCCGCGCGCTTTCTCCGGCTGTGCTTCTCCCGCATCAGGCACTCCTCCGTCTACGCGCGCATGCTCGGCGACGAGCCGCGCGCGCTCCGCAGGCTCGTCGAGGCGCTCGGATCGAGCGCGTTCATCGGCGACGCCATGGTGAGGTACCCCGAGCTCGTCGACGCCGTCCTGTTCGCGCGCGGCGCGCCGAGCGCCGAGCTGATCCGACACACGATCGAGGCCAGCCTCAGCGAGGCGTCGCCGGACGAGGATCCGGAGGAGGCGCTCATCGGGGCGCTCCGGCGCGCCAAGGCGCGCGTCACCATCGAGGTCGGCCTCGCCGACCTGAGCGGCGAGGTCGGCACGCGCGAGGCGACGCTCGCGCTCTCGGATCTGGCCGACGCGTCGCTCGAGGCCGCGACGCGCTTCGCGCTGGGGACGCCGCCGGGCGAGCCCGTGCGAGGGCTCGCCGTGATCGCGATGGGCAAGCTCGGCGGACGCGAGATCGGCTACGGCTCGGATCTGGACGTCTTCTTCCTGTTCGACCCGGCGTGCGCGCCGCCCGGCGAGCAGGGGGCCGCGTCCGACCCCGGCACGTACTACGCGCGGCGCGCGCGGCAGATCATCCGGCTCATCTCCATGTCGCACGCGGCGGGCTCAGGCTACGAGCTCGACACGCGCCTGCGCCCGTCGGGCAGCCAGGGGCTGCTCGTCACGTCCGCCGACTCGTTCGCTCGCTACCACGGCATCCGCCGCGCCGACGCGGCTGCCCCGGCGCCCGCGGAGCCGGAGTCGTCGCCCGGCGCGCGGCACATGCGCGCGGCGATCTGGGAGCGGCTCGCGCTGATCCGGGCGCGCGCGTCGGCCGGCGATCCCGAGCTCGGGGCGGAGGCGATCGCCATCGCGCACGAGGCCGCGTACCTCCAAGCGGACGACTTCGATCGGATCGCCGACGAGATCCACCGGCTCCGGCTGCGCATGGAGCGCGAGCTCTCGCACGAGCGCCGCGGCCGCCGCGACTTCAAGCTCGGGCGGGGCGGCCTCGCGGACATCGAGTTCGCGGTGCAGCTCCTGCAGATCCGGCACGGCGCCGATCCGCGCGTCAGGACCACCGAGACGCTCGCGGCGATCGACGCGCTCGCCGCGGCCGGGCACCTCTCGGCCGCGCACGCCGAGACGTTCCGGGACGGCCACGCGTTCCTGCGCAAGCTGGAGCAGCGGATCCGCATCGTGCACGCGGACGCGTCGCAGCTCCTCGAGGAGGACGCGCCCGGGGTCCCGACCCTCGCGCGCCGGACGGGCATCCGGGGCCGCACCGCGGCCGAGGCCGCGCGCGAGCTGCTCGCGCGCTACGGCGCGATCACCGAGCGCGTACGCCGGGCGTACGAGGCCATCGTCGCGGGCGGCGCAGCGACCGAGGCGCGAGAGGCGACCGCGGGGGAATCGAGGGAACCGAGGGAACCGGGCGAAGACGAGCGCTGACGGTTGCCGTTGACCCTTGTCGGACGCGGTGGAATGCCAGCGCTCCGATGACCATCCAGAGCGAGCAGAGCGCACGCCCGTCCGTCGGGCACCGTCATGTCACGGGGACGACCTCCCTCGATAGCCTCGTCGGCGCGCACCCGGGTACGCTGAGGCAGTTCTACGAGGCAGGGAAGCCGGCGGATCCGGCGGAGCTCGGCGATCTGCCGCGAGGGCGCCTGCTCGCCCTGCAGCCGACGGCCGAGATCCACCTGGCGACGCGCCCGCTGATCACGGCGCTCGCGTCGCGCTGGATGCCCTGGAAAGGGAACGAGTTCGACCATGGCGGCAACTCCGGCAGGAACGTGGTCTTCGGGAGCCGGATCTGTCGCTTCAAGGCGCAGCTGATCCCTTCGGAGCTCGACGGCAAGCCGACGCTCGCGCTGACGTATGGCGAGAAGGCGTTCGGCAATCCCTGGCCGGTGAGCGCGGTCAAGGACGAGCTGCGGACCGTGGAGGCCGGGCTCGCGATCGGGCCGATGCTGCTGAAGTGGCACGAGCGGTGGCACGCCGTGCTCTGGTTCGGGCTGACCCGCGTCGATCCGCAATAATCCGCCGGACCGGCCCGAAGCGGGCTCAGGCGAGCCGGAGGCGCGAGCGGCGCTCGTCGCGGGACCTCGCTCGCGGCGCGATTGAGCGGAGCGCGGCGTGCGGCGTGCGGCTTCAGAGAGCAACGCGCTCGTCACGAATCATCGATCCGTCAATCCTTCTTGTCATTGCGTCACGCACCATGTCGGACGCACGGAGATCCGCTGTCCGGGCCGTCCGACCGCGCGACACGCATGTCCTTCGCGGATGCGGTAGTCAGAGGTATCAGGGCTCGCCCTAATAACCCATCGCTCCATTCCTGCTCTTTGCTGGACATACTTCCCGATTTCTACGGTCTGGCATACGATAGAGACTGGGCGGCAGCAGAGCACCTTTGCTCGCGTCGCCGGGAGGCTCGAAATGGTGACTTGGTCGGGCAAGGCGGGAGTCTTGATGGCTGCGATCGCTGTAGCACCGGGCGTCATGGCTGGCTGCTCCTGCGGAGATACCGGGGGCACGGCGCCGATCGCATCCGGCGGCGCGGGGCCTGGCGGTGGGAGTGGAATTGGCGGTGGCTTCGGCGGCTTCCCGGCGATCGCCAGCGGGGGCGGCGTCGGAGGCCAAGGCGAAGGCGACTGCGAGGGCCTCGAATGCCAGCAGGTCGAGTGCGAGAACGGGGCGAAGACGACGGTGAGCGGCACCGTGTACGACCCCTCCGGCAAACTGCCGCTCTACAACGTGATCGTCTACGTCCCGAATGCGCCGCTCGATCCCATCCCCGACGGCGCGACCTGCGATCAGTGCAGCGCGACGCTCTCCGGCTCACCCCTCGTGACGGCGCTGACCGATACGGAAGGAAAGTTCGTCCTGGAGGACGTGCCGGTCGGCGAGAACATCCCGCTGGTCGTCCAGGTGGGCAAATGGCGCCGCGAGATGACGCTCCCCGTGGTCGAGCGATGCGAGGACACCGCGACGGACGCCGGGATCATCCGGTTGCCGCGCAACCAATCGGAGGGGCACATCCCGAAAATCGCGCTCACGACGGGCGGCGCTGATCCGCTCGAGTGCTTGCTGCACAAACTCGGGATCGATGAGAGCGAGTTCACGCCGGAGACCGGGACCGGGCGGATCAACCTGTTCGCCGGCCGCGGGGACGTCGATCACGAGGTGACGACGCGCTATGCGGATGGCCTGAATCAAGGCGTGGAGTTCACCTCGGCCACGAGCCTCTGGGGGACCGTCGAGGCCCTGCGCCAGTACGACATGGTGATCCTCGCCTGCGAGGGCGATCCGCACCAGGAGGACAAACCCGGCCCCGCGCGCCAGGCCATGTTGGACTATACCTCGCTCGGCGGGCGCGTGTTCGCGTCCCACTGGCACAACGTCTGGCTGAAGAAGGGGCCGGCGCCGTTCCCGGACACGGCGGTCTGGGACAACGACGTCACGGACCCGGAGAGCCCTCTCACGGCGCTCGTGGACACCACGCTCCCGAAGGGGCAAGCCCTCGCGGAGTGGCTCGTCAATGTCGGCGCGTCGGACGTGCCCGGCGAGATCGTGATCAACGGCGCGCAGCATACGGTGAGCGACGTGACCGAGGACATCTCGACCCGGTGGATCTATTACAACGAGCCCGAGCCCGCCGGGGTCCAGTACTTCACATTCAACACGCCCGTCGACGTCCCGGAAGATCAGCAGTGCGGGCGTCTCGTCTTCACGGACATCCATGTCTCTGCGGCGGACCTCACGGGCCCGCCCTTCCCGGAGGGGTGCTCCACGGAGGAGCTGAGCGCTCAGGAGAAGGCGCTGCTCTTCATGCTGTTCGACCTGTCGTCCTGCATCGTTCCCGACGACGAGCCGCCGCCGATCCCCATCCCGCAGTGACCTGCCTCCCTGGCGTCCACCGCGCCGCCGGCGCCCGCGCGCCGGCCCCCGGGCCTCGCCGGCGCCGAAGGACGCATGTCGGTATTCTCCTGAGCTACGTCGTCACCATCCCGAGCTGCCCCGCAAACGATCCTTGATGATGGGCGGAGAGCGTCGTCTCCGCTCGATCCGGCGGGCGCCGCGCGCCATCGGGGTTCGCCTTCGTGCCTCTCCGGGGTGTCCTGTCGCTATCCGCCTCGCCTGACCGCGGGAGACCGCGAGCCGGGGGGCGTCTGCGCTCCATCGCGCGCGCCGGCGGCGGGACGCGCTGCCGCGCTGCGCAGCCATTCGCCGCGCTGCGCTGCGCGTGCGTCTCGGAGATATCGATTGAGCAGACGGAGGCGTACGAAGGCGACAATCATGACGACAGCCGAGACAAGAGGCTGTCGCGGTGGGAAGCACTACGCAGATACGGAATGTCATCCATGCATGGTCCGGGGATCCTGCTAGGATGAATCTCGCCCGCAGTGCGGGGTCACATCCGGAGCCTGGGTCGCTGGTCTTCGGCTCGGCAGAAGGAACATTCCTACGATGGTCCAGCATCGCCCTAAGCCAGCGGCTGCATGTCGGGCCATCGAGCGTTGGCTTCGCGATGGCGGTCGTGCTCCGCGGTTGCGCGGGGCGTCGCAGGAGACCGGGCGCACGGAGGCGCTTCCGCTGCAGGGCGAGATGGGGGGGATGCGCGGGGTGATGGAGGGCGATGAAGTTCAGATCTGTCCTGCGCCGCCGCCGTCCTCGCGCCGGCATACGTTCAGCCGGCGCGGCGGCGCGGGCTGCCCGCTCTGCGCGCGGCGCGCGCGGTCGACGATGCCAGGCCTCGGCGGGGCGCCGTATCCCTTTCTGGCCGCCACCTGGGTGGTGCTCATGGTCGGCGAGCCCTTGCCGTCACCGCCCTGATCACGCCCGGGCGCGGCGTCGTGCGCGTCAGCCGCTCTGCCGCGCACGACGCCGCGCTCCGGGAGCATTCGTCGCCGGCGCGGCGGAGCGGGCGCGTGCCCACCTCTCCCGTTGGCCGCGAAGGTGGCTGGCGTGCCGCTGCGCCCGGAGGTGGGGGCCTCGCGCGGAGGCTCGACGGCCGAGCATCTGCCGGCGTCCTCTTGGGATGCTTGGGATGGGATGGGATGGGATGGGAAAGATGCGGCTGGGCGCCCCGTGGCGAGCGGCGCGCCCGACGCTGCAGCTCAGCTGGCCGCCGACCGCTTGCCGGCGGTCGCGCGCTTCTGCCCCGCCCTCTGCGCGCCCGGCTGCGCCGCCTTCGTTCGCCGCGCGGCTCCGCGCCCGACGCGGGCGCTGGCCGACGGCTTCCTCATCGCCGCTGCGCGCTGCGGGGCCGCGCGCTTCGCGCCCGCCGCGCGCGTCGTCTTGCGCCCGCCGGCCGGCGTCGCGCCCGCCGCGCGCGTCGTCTTGCGCCCGCCGGCCGGCGTCGCGCCCGCCGCGCTCCGGCCGCGCCCCGCCGCGTTACCGGTGGTGGTCCGCTTCCTCGTCGTGGCCGCCCTCTTGGCCGCGCCGCTCTGCTGCCGGCTCGTCTGTCCGGCGGTCGCCTTCCTCGGCGCGCTGCTGGTCTTCTTCTTCTCCGCCGCCGCGGTGCTCCGCGCCGTGCCCGGCCGCGCCGCGGCGCTCGCTCCTGCCTTGCTCGCTCCCTTCTTCGCCCGCGTCACCCGCCGGGTCGACGCAGCGGCCATCCGTGCGCCGGCAGCGGACTTCGTCCGCCTGCGCGGAGCCTTCCGACCCGCCTCGCCCCGGGAGTTCGCGGGCGCAGCTTGCTCGCGCTCGCCGCTCTGGACCCGCTTCCTCTGCTTGGACGTATCCTTCGATGTCTCGCCTCTCGGCATTGAGCCCTCCCCCCGAGCTCTCTCGACATGAGCTCGCTCGTGGACTCATGGTGCCACAGCCTTCCCTCTTTCCCGGTCGGAAAGTCGGCGGGAAGCACCGGAATCGAAATCAGGATCCGCTGTAGCCAACCCCGGCGGAAGCGCCTATTGCGCGTCAGGCGCTCGGCAATCCGCCCTCCAGACCCGCGCGGCGGAGCCGTTGGCGCGGCGAGCCCCACGCCCGCGCGAGACCCGCGCCCCTCGCGCCGCCGTCGCGCCCGCGCCGCGCGTCAGAAGCAGGCGCCGCCGCCGCAACTCCTGCCCACGCAGCGCAGCAGCTGCAACGTCTCCGCGCTGTGGATGCACTGGAACCCGCAGACGGCGGGGCCGCTCCCCTCGTCGAGGCAGCCGAAGAAGCACGCGACGTCGTCCGCGCAGGTGGGGCTGAGCAGGCACTGGCTCAGCTGCGCGCAGCAGCGCTCGGCCACGCATCCTCCGCAGCCCGTCCCGTCCGATGGGCAAGCGGGGCCGCCGCAGAGGCCGTTCTGGCAGCTGCCGTTGCAGCACTCGCCGGGGTCCGCGCACGGCTGGCCGTCGCGCGCGCACGGGGGCCGGCAGACGCCGTCCTCGCACGCGCCGCTGCAGCACGCCTCGCCGGACGCGCAGCGGCTGCCGTCTGCGGCGCACTCGACGCAGACCAGCCCGCAGAGCCAGGGGACCTCGCCGACGCAGATCTCGTCCCAGCTGGTGGTGCAGCAGAACGGGTCGAACCGGCAGAGCTCCGCCGCGCACCCGCCGCAGTCCGCGGCGAGCGGCGCGCCGATCGCGCAGGGCGCGTGCGAGCACGCCGCGCCCCCGCACACGCCCTGCGCGCAGACGCCGGAGCAGCACGCATCGGCCGAGCCGCACGCGACCCCGTCCGAGCTGCACCCGCCGCAGATGCCCGCGTTGCAGCGCCCGGTGCAGCAGTCCGCGCTCTGGTCGCACGCGGAGCCGTCGGGCGCGCACGCCTCGGCGCAGACGCCCGCGATGCAGGCGCCGCTGCAGCACGCGTCGCCCGCGCTGCAGCGCGCGCCGTTCTGGATGCACGGCGCGCGGCACGCGCCCTCCACGCAGCTCAGCGAGCAGCACTGTCCCGCGGACCCGCACGCGCTCCCGTCCCGGAAGCAGCCCCGCCCGCAGGCCCCGCCCATGCAGACCCCGGCGCAGCACTCCGCCGCGCTCTGGCACGGCGCCCCGTCGGCCGAGCAGCCCTGCCGGCAGAGCCCGCCGGTGCACAGGCCGGCGCAGCAGTCGCCCGGGGCGGCGCACGGCGCGCCGTCCCGCGCGCAGCTGTCGCCGCCGCAGATCCCCTGCGCGCACACGGCGCTGCAGCAGTCCGCCGCGCCCTGGCAGGGGAGCCCGTCCTCCCGGCACACCGGCGGGGCCGGGGGCGGCGCGTCGGGGGCGCCCCCTGCGCCCGCGAGATCGGGCAGCCCGACGAGCTGCTCTCGCGAGCCGCACCCGAGGGCCTGCGCCGCGAGGACCACGAGCACGAGGAACACGCGGAGGGGGCGCGCTCGAAACAGCACGGCGACGAGGCTAACACGGGGGCCAGTTCACGACGGGCGGGCGTGGCGGTGGGGCAACGGCGGGGAAGTGGGGAAGTGGGGAAGTCGGGGATGGAGACGTCGAACGGAAGCGGGGAAGCGGCGCCGCCGGGGCGGGAGACCTCGGCGGCCCGCCGAACGTGCGGACCCGAGGCGGCTTCCGATGCTACACTCGCGAGCGTGTCGTTGAAGATCGACCAGGATCACGGGCGCTTCCGTCAGATCGTTCGCGGCCGCATCCGCGAGAACCTGCGCAAGTACATCTCGCAGGGCGAGCTCATCGGACGAAAGGGGAAGGACCTCGTCTCGATTCCCATCCCTCAGATCGACATCCCGCGCTTCCGCTTCGGCGACAAGCAACGCGGCGGTGTGGGGCAGGGCGACGGCAACCCCGGCGATCCCGTGGGGGGCTCGGACGACAAGCAGCCCGGCCAGGGGCAGGCGGGCAGCGGCGAGGGGGACCACCTCCTCGAGGTCGACGTCACGCTCGAGGAGCTCGCCGGCATCCTCGGCGAGGAGCTCGAGCTGCCCGACATCCAGGACAAGGGCAAGAGCAAGATCTCGAACGCCCACGATCGCTACTCCGGCATCCGCAGGGTGGGCCCCGAGTCGCTGCGCCACTTCAAGCGGACGTACCGCGAGGCGCTGAAGCGGATGATCTCGAGCGGGACGTTCCGCCCGTCGGCGCCCGTCGTCGTCCCCGTCCCGGACGACAAGCGGTACCGCTCGTGGAAGACGATCACCGAGCCCGTCGCGAACGCGGTCATCATCTACATGATGGACGTCTCCGGGTCGATGGGCGACGAGCAGAAGGAGATCGTGCGCATCGAGTCGTTCTGGATCGATGCGTGGCTGACCCGCCAGTACAAGGGCCTCGAGTCGCGCTTCATCATCCACGACGCGATCGCCCGCGAGGTCGACCGGGACACGTTCTTCCACACGCGCGAGTCCGGCGGCACGATGATCTCGAGCGCCTACAAGCTGTGCTCGCAGATCATCGACAACGACTACCCGCCGGACGAGTGGAACATCTATCCGTTCCACTTCTCCGACGGCGACAACTGGTCGATGGACGACACGCTCTCCTGCGTGGACGTGCTCAAGACCCAGATCCTGCCGCGGGTCAACATGTTCGCCTACGGGCAGGTCGAGAGCCCGTACGGCTCGGGCCAGTTCATCAAGGATCTGAAAGAACACTTCTCGCACGACGATCGGGTGGTGGTGAGCGAGATCAGGGACAAGGACGCCATCGTGGGCAGCATCAAGGATTTCCTGGGGAAGGGGAAGTAGAGCGGTATGAGCAAGTTCGCCCTGAACACCGCGCTTCCCCGCTACCTGCGCACCGAGAAGGAGCGCATCGAGAAGATCGCCCGGGACTACGGGCTCGACTTCTTCCCCGTCATCTTCGAGATGCTGACGTACGATCAGATGAACGAGATCGCCGCGTACGGCGGCTTCCCGAGCCGCTACCCGCACTGGCGGTTCGGCATGGAGTACGAGCAGCTCTCGAAGAGCTACGAGTATGGCCTCTCGAAGATCTACGAGATGGTCATCAACAACAACCCTTCGTACGCCTACCTCCTCGAGGGCAACTCGCTCACCGACCAGAAGCTCGTCATGGCGCACGTGTACGCGCACGTCGACTTCTTCAAGAACAACTTCTGCTTCCGGTCCACCGATCTCGACCATCGCGGCCCGATCCTCGACCCGGTGCGGAAGAGCGATGCCTACGATCCGGACCGCAAGTGGATCGACAAGATGGCGAACCACGGCGCGCGCGTGTCGCGCCACATCGAGCGCTACGGCATCAACAAGGTCGAGGCGTTCGTCGACCACTGCCTCTCGCTCGAGAACCTGATCGACCCGTGGGCCCCCTTCACCGGCCGTCCTGTGGCCAAGGAGGACGAGGAGCCCACGGAGGAGCCGATGGACACCTACAAGCTCCGGGCCAAGGAGTACATGGACTCCTTCATCAACCCGGAGGAGATCCTCGCGGCGCAGCGGAAGAAGCGGCAGGACCAGAAGAAGCCGGAGCGCAAGGTGCCGGAGCGCCCGGAGCGCGACGTGCTCAAGTTCCTGCTCGACCACGCGCCGCTCGATCGGTGGGAGCGCGACGTGCTCGAGATCATCCGCGAGGAGACCTACTACTTCGTCCCGCAGCGCCAGACGAAGATCATGAACGAGGGGTGGGCCTCGTACTGGCACTCGAAGATGATGACCGAGAAGGTCCTCGATGCGTCGGAGATCATCGACTACGCCGAGAACAACGCCGGTGTCATGGCGACGGCGCCGGGGCGCTTCAACCCCTACAAGGTCGGCGTGGAGCTCTATCGCTACATCGAGGAGCGATGGAACAAGGGCCGCTTCGGCCGCGAGTGGGAGGAGTGCGCGGACCTCGACGCGAAGCGCACGTGGGACATGCGGCTCGGCCTCGGCCGCGAGAAGATCTTCCAGGTGCGCGCGCTCTACAACGACGTGACCTTCATCGACGAGTTCCTGACGCCGGAGTTCGTGATCGAGCAGAAGATGTACACGTTCGGCTTCTCGGGGCGGAACGACAGGTTCGAGATCGAGAGCCGCGAGTTCAAGGAGGTGAAGGAGAAGCTCCTCTTCCAGCTGACGAACTTCGGCGATCCGTACATCCGTGTCGTCGACGCCAACTACGGCAACCGCGGAGAGCTCCTGCTCGAGCACGTGCACGGCGGCTTCGACCTCCGCGCCGACTACGCGCGCGAGACGCTCGTGGCGCTCGTCCGGTGCTGGAAGCGGCCGGTCGGCGTGGCGACGAAGATGGATAACAAGCCTGTGCTCCTCCGGTATGACGGCAAGGAGCACGCGATGACCCCGTACAAGCTGTGAGCGCCTGCGGAGCGATCCGCCGGCTCGGCGTCCTGCTCGCGCTCGCCGGCTGCGCCCCGGCGGCGCCGGCGTCGCGCTCGCCGGCGCCGCGACCACCGGCGGAGGCCCCTGCGCCGACTGCCCGGATCGAGCCGACGGCGAACGCGGCGCCCGCGCCGCCTCCGGGGAGCGGCGCGGCCCCGGGCGCGGCTCCGCCGGTCGGCTCGGGCGTCCCGCTCGACGCGCCTTCCACGAGCGAGGCGGCGGCGGCGAGCCCTCCTCCGCGCGTCGCGCGCGGCACCGGCACGCCCGCGGACAGGAAGCTCGAAGAGGGCGACGCCGCCTACGCGAGCGGCGATTTCGCCGCTGCCGAGAGGGCCTATCGCGCGGCCGCGCAGCTCGACAAGAAGGACGCGGCGGCGATCGTCGGCGCCCAGCGCGCGGCGATCGCCAGGGCAGGCGTGTCCACCGACTACAACGGGGCGCCGGGCGACAGGACGCTGCTCGCCGCGCTCCCGGAGCTGAAGCGCGCGGTGACGCTCGAGCCTGACCACGCGCTCGCGCACCTCGAGCTCGGCCGCACACTCCTTGTCCTCGGCCGGGCCGACGCGGCGCTCGGTGAGCTGACGCGTGCCGCGGAGCTCGCCCCGAGCGACGCCGAGGCGCACTCCGCGCTCGGCGTCGCGCACCTCGCGCTCGGCAACCTGCAAGACGCTGTCCGCGAGCTGACGCGGGCGGCGGAGCTCGCCCCCGGGGACGCGGAGCGGCAGGCGAACCTCGGGACAGCGCTCCTGGCCGCGGGGAAGACGGCCGACGCGATCCGCGCTTACGAGCGCGCCGCGAGGCTCTCGCCGGCGGACGCGCGCCTGCAGAACGACCTCGGGACGGCGCTCCTCGCGGCGAACGATCCCGCGCGCGCCGTTCCGCACCTCGAGGCGGCGGTGGCGCGCGACCCGGCGCGCGCCACCTACCGATCGAACCTCGGGTATGCGTACCACCTCCGCGGCGACCTGCAGAGGGCGACCGCGCTCTACCGCGAGGCGCTCAAGCTCGACGACAAGCTCGGGAGCGCCTGGATCAACCTGGGCAACGCCCTCGCGCAGTCGGGCCAGCTGAAGGACGCGCGCGCGGCGTACGAGAAGGCACGCGCCGTCGATCCCACGGATCCGCGTGTGAAGGCGGTGATGGACGAGCTCGACGCCATCGAGCGGCGAGGCGCTCCGCGGCGGTGATGCCGAGGCGCCGGTGGCGTGAGCTTCCCCGGCGCTGCGCGACGGTGAATACACGTAGCCAGCATGGATGTTTGTCAAGCTCAATCGTTGCCATGTCCGACCTCGCGCGTCCCTTGGCGGCTCGCGCCGCTCGCGGCGAAGGCGAGGGCGCTCGGTCGAGCGGCGCCCAGCAGCAGGACGTGGGCTGCGGGACCATCGATGTTGCACAGCGCTCCCGGACGCCTGACGACACCCGGCGCCAGCCCCGAGCGCTCGCCCGGCGTCGGACTCTTCGCGGCGCTGCCTCGAGACGCCGACTCCCGCGCGAGAGGGCCGCATACCGAATCCGCGGCCGAGAGACGCACTCGGCTCCGGCGCGCGTTGGGCCACGTGGTAGGTCGGCGCACGGATCTCCTCGCACTCCCGCGGCGACTCGCGGGACCACACGATGTCTGAGCGCACCTCCGCCGCGCGCAGGAAGGGGTTGACAGCAGCGACGCACTTTCGATTACCTCTCTTCTGCTGCTCCAAATGGTCTGATGGTCAACGACTGTGCGCCCCGCCGAGGCGAGCGGGGAGCACATGTGTAGCGAATTACAAATGGCGTCGCCGGCGTGGGTGTTCTGTGGACAAAATGTCTGCCTGTCGTGGCGACCTACGAACACCGCGTGCTGAGGCAAGCGGAGCCCGTTTCACCCGGAGTTGCGCGAAGCGACCGAACGGAGCCGTCGGCCAGCGGACGGCGCCCTACATCGGTTCACCTGGTCATGGGACCAGTGATCTTCGACAAATGCGAGCGGTATTACAGAAAAACTACGGCGCGGTGGCATGCCTGGTGCAACCGGCCGGGCGATCGCTGACGTTTCTGCCGCGTGAAGGCCCGGATGGCGCTCGCTGGAAACCTCGCGATGCACTCGACGGGGCACCCCGAACCCGGGTAATCTCGTTCGTGCCTCACTTGTCAACCAACCCCCGAGGCTTTGATGTCCGTTTCCAAGCAGGCCGACATAGCTCCGACCTTGCGACCGCCGCCCGCGTTACCGGCGGACGGCATGGTCATTTCCGCGAACTTCTCGGTCGGTGGCTTCAGTAAACGGTGGAACCACTGTCATCAGCTAGCCAATTTCCTCGCGAGGTACGCGAGCGCCAATGAGGATGACCCCGAGCGCCACGCGACCTTGCTCTCGACGTTCTTCAACGAATTGTTGGAGGCGATATACCGGAATCACGGCTCCACCGGCGAGATCAAGATGCGGTTCCGCAAGAAGCAGAACCACATCCTCGTCGAGGCGGAGGTCCCGATCAACGAGCAGAGCGCCAAGTTCTACAACCACGCCGTCCAGCTGGCCAATCAGCCGGACCCGATGGCCTGGTATCGAGAGCAGCTCGAGCACGACGTTCCGGATGATGACGCCCAGGCGCTCGGGCTGCTCGAACTCGCGGTCGTCTACGGCTCGAAGCTCAGTATCTCCGAACCCACGAGCGGGGACTGGCTCCTTCTGGCGATTCAGTTCCCGTTCACTGAGGTAGAAGAACTATGACTGCTCCGATCGGTCGCGAATCCGCCGTACCGCCCTCGTCTGCGAGCGGCCTCCCTTCGTGGCGCTCGCAGGTGACCTTCAGCATGCGCGTCGACCAGACCGACCAGGAGGTTGCGCTCTCGGGCATGCTGCGGCCGTTCGGTGCCGATCAGATGAGGGCCATCCGCGGCACGCTGGAGACCGCGGCCAAGAACGCGAGCGGCGAGCTCTGCCTGGACTTCAAGCGGCTCAAGTACATGAACAACGTGGCATTCCTGGAGATCAACAGGTTTGTCCGTTGGGCCGTCGAGGCTCGCCCCAACCTCAAGATCCGGCTGATCATCTCCAGCGTCATCCCCTGGGCCATCCGCAAGTTTCAGGTCATCGCGGAGATCTACTCGAGCGTCTCCGTCGAGATCTACGACGTCGCGTTCTACCCGAGCCAGGGGATGCTCGAAGACGCCGAGTTCATCGACGTCCTCCGCCTCCAGGAGCGCATCATCTGGGAGCACGAGAAGACGGGGCTGACGAACCACGGCCTCTACCCGGGGATGAAGATCGCCGACATCGCGTGCGGCTTCGGCGACTTCGCGATCTTGCTCCAGAAGGAGTTCAAGCCAGAGCACGTCACCGGGGTCGATCACTCCCGGCCCGCGCTCCGCTACGCGCAGGACCACGTGAGGCGGCTCGGGCTGGAGAACGTCGAGTATCAGTACGGCGACGCCGCGGCGCTGCTCCTGCCGGACAACTCGTTCGACTTCGTGTCTTGCCGTCTGTCTCTCCAGGTCTTTCCGCAGCCCGAGCGCATCATGCAGGAGCTCTATCGCATCTGCAAGCCGGGCGGCCGGATCTACATCACGAACGAGCTCCTGTCGTGCGCGTACGGCTATCCGGAGCAGGACCTCATCCGCGCGACCTACAAGCGGTTCGTCGAGCTCGGCAGGTCGATCGGGATGGATCTCGATACGGGGATAAAGACGCGGCAGATCATGGGCGAGGCCGGCCTCGAGGACATCCGCGTCAACCTGATCGACATCAACAACATGAACACGGACTGCTTCGACTTCGCGCGCGTCGTCGAGTGCTGGATCTCGGTGACCGCCAACATGGCCCGGACCGCCGGCGCCCCGCCGGACTACCACGCCGAGCTGAGCACCGGGCTGCGCGCTCACATGGCGGCCATCACGCACCCGCACGGCCTCGCCTCGTGGCCGATCTACGCCGGCTCGGGCCGCAAGCCGATGCGGGTCATGTGAGGGGAGCCCCGGTCGTCATGCTCCGCCGCGTCGTGATGCCGCTCGAGTGGCCCAGGGCCGTGCCGTTAGGAGATTGCCAGCCGTGAGCATTCAACCTCGGAACTCTGGCGAACAGCGGCCTCAGAGCCTGCTCTTCAGGTTCAGGAAGTTCAGCACCAAGATCATCTTCGTGACGGGCGTCAGCGTCCTGCTCGGCGCCGTGTGGAACGTCGTCGTCGGGCGGCAAGGCATCCATCGGCTGAGCAGCGAGGCCGCCGCGGAGATCGAGGCCGGCCTCAACTCGGCGAACCGCGAGTACCTCACCAATCACCTGGAGGACAAGGCCACTCACGTCAACCTCAGGCTCGGCGAGGCGTACAGGGATCTCCAGACCCTCGCCGGCGTGTTGCAGACCGTGATCGATCGCGAGGAGGACGTCGCCCCGTTCCTGCGGACGGCCGCCGACTTCCCGTATTTTCGCGATCAGATGAAGTACAACCCGAAGGGGAACTGGTACCAGAACGATCCGAGCGAGCCGAGCGTCGTCAGCGTCTGGGGCTACCTGGGGAAGGACGGGACGATCCTGCCCGAGGTCCAGAGGGCCGTCGACGAGACGGCGTTTCTCGATCTGATCCTGCCCGCGTTCGGCAAGTACGGCGCCGACAAGCTCCAGATCTATTACATCGGCCCCGAGGACAAGCCGTATGTGCGGCTGACGCCGTACACGGACATGGCGTCGACCTTCGACAGGCTGTATCCGGGGCACAACGACCAGGGGTGGTACAAGTTCTTCTTCCCCGGCATCGCCGAGAGCTGGAACGAGTGGGCGAAGGACCCCGCCGGGCTGAGCGCGCACCCGGATCAGACCACGGTCACGGCGCCGTACGACGACGCGGCGGGCGGCGGCATCGTGATGACGGCGTTCCACCCGCTCTGGGCGAAGGACCGCAAGACGTTCGTGGGATCCGTCGGGCTCGACCTGACGCTCGCGCAGCTCATCGCGTCGATCAAGGACGTCAAGCTGGCCACCGCGGGCTTCGCCTTCCTGGCGCAGGCGGACGGGAACGTCTTCGCGGTCAACGAGCTCGGCGCAAAGACGCTGCGGCTGCGCACGGAGGCGGGCGCCGGCCAGAACTCCGGCGTCGGCATGCTCCAGCGGTTCTTCAAGGACAGCGAGGACTCGGGGGTGTCTGGCATCGTCCTCCCGAACGATGATAAGGTCGACTACCGGGAGATGGTGATATCGGGCGAGACGTACATCATCGCCCTCCAGCGGCTCGCGCCGGTGAACGGCTGGGCCGGGCCGGACGCGCGCATCGCCAAGGAGCGGTGGACGATGGGCTTCGTCGTCCCGAAGAAGGAGATGTACGCCTCGCTGCTCGCCGCGCAGAAGAGCATCGAGAAGAGCAGGACGGTGATCGTCGGGACCCAGGTCCTCATCACGATCGCCTCGTTCCTCGTGCTCATGCTGGGCGTCTACCTCATCTCCCGCAAGATGACGGGCGCCCTGGTCGCGCTCTCGACCGGCGCGACGCGGATGCGCGAGGGCGATTACGGCGTTCGCATCGACGTGAACTCCGCGGACGAGATCGGGCAGCTCGGCGTCGCGTTCAACGAGATGGCGAGCGAGATCGAGGCCTACACGAACAACCTCGAAGAGCTCGTCGGCGAGCGGACGAGGGCCCTCGAGAAGGCGAACGAGGAGATCAGCGAGCTGAACGCGAAGCTCGCGCAGGAGAACATCCGGCTCGGCGCCGAGCTCAACGTCGCGCGGCAGCTCCAGCTCATGGTGCTCCCCGCGCCGAGCGAGCTCCAGGAGATCCCCGGCCTCGACATCGCGGGCTACATGGCCCCTGCCGACGAGGTCGGCGGGGACTACTACGACGTGCTCCGGAGCGACGGGCTCGTCAAGATTGGCATCGGCGACGTCACCGGCCACGGGCTGGAGAGCGGCGTGCTGATGCTCATGGTCCAGACGGCCGTCCGGACGCTGCTCGCGGCCAACGAGCGGGATCCGAAGAAGTTCCTGAGCATCGTCAACAAGGTCATCTACCAGAACATCCAGCGCATCCGGTCGGACAAGAACCTGTCTCTGACCCTGCTCGACTACAGCGACGGCGGGCTGCAGCTCACCGGCCAGCACGAGGATCTGATCATCGTCCGGAAGGACGGGACCCTCGAGCGCGTCGAGACCATGGGGCTCGGGTTGCCGATAGGCATCGACCTGGATATCAGCGATTTCATCGGTAGCATCGAGGTGAAGCTGGAGACCGGGGACGTCGTGACGCTCTTCAGCGACGGCATCACCGAGGCGGAGGACTCTGCAGAGGAGCAGTACGGAATCGACCGTCTGTGTCAGGTGATCTCGCGAAACCACGAAAGAACCTCGCGGGAGATCAAGGACGCTATCATCGAGGACGTCTTGGCGCACGTAGGCTACAACAAAATCCATGATGACATCACTGTACTTGTCATTAAGAGGGTATGAGCAAGGGGGAGACTGGGCATTACCATGAGCGAAATCATCGGCGTCTACTCTTTAGACGATTCGTTCAGCGAACACATGTCGCTGACGTTGTACCCCGACTCGTTCGCGGTGAGATGGAGCCTTTGTAACCTGACGGCCAACTTCATGGCCGAGTACTTCGGCGAGCTCTTTCCGGAGATAGACGGCGAGGACAGGCTCATCAGCCGAGACGAGGTCTCAGGCGCCATCGGGTACGTTCTGAACGAACTGGTTGAGAACGCCGTCAAGTTCAATCAGCACGGTGACATCACCGTGACCGTGGGTATCGGGCGTGAGGACCTGGTGTGCCTGGTC
The DNA here is from genome assembly GCF_052075895.1 of Sorangium sp. KYC3313. NCBI lineage: Bacteria > Pseudomonadati > Myxococcota > Polyangiales > Polyangiaceae > Sorangium > Sorangium sp. KYC3313. The sequence continues at coordinate 10,395,119 of NZ_CP197255.1, read as the reverse complement.
AGCAACCAGATCACGAACGCCGCCGTCCCCTCGCTTCGCGAGAAGCTCCTGGAGCTCACGCAGGAGGACCCTGGGGAGCTCCTGCGTCGGCAGGCGGAGGCGAACGCCGAGGACGCGGAGAACGCCGGGTCGGGGCTCGGGTATCTCATCATCATGAATGATTACGGTGTCAGTCTTGGCTGGAAGCTGGACCCGATTTCGGTCAACAGCTTCAGCATCAAGACGATGGCCAGGATTCCTATTTTGAATGAAAGGTCGAGAATGGAAATCAAGGGTGGTAACTATCGGGTTTGGTACGATCCCTCTGAGGTGGTGGTGTACCTGGAAGGCATCCTTCGTCTTGGCGGCACCACCGAGTACGCCCCCATCGAGGAGCTGCTCGACAAGGTCCTGGCCACGAACCCTCCCACCATCACACTCGACGTCAGGGCGCTCAACTTCCTGAACAGCTCAGGGATCAACGTCCTCTACAAGTTCGCGATCGCCACCCGGAAGAAGGGTGAGCTCCAGCTCATCGTCCGCGGGTCGAAGTCCATCCCGTGGCAGGGGAAGTCGCTGCCCAACCTCAAGAAGTTCAATCAGAACTTCGAGATGATACTCTGTGATTGAGATCGGATGGGTTCTTCCGTCCAACCCGAATCGCGTCCAGGTCGAGCCATGACTGCACCCAAGGACATCAGCTCGATGCACTCCAGAGGCTTCCTGCAGAAGCAGAGCAATCTGGATGCCATCAGGGCGATCGTGAAGGAGCGGCAAGCGTGGAACACCTTGCTCCGCGAGGAAGGGAACTTCACAGATTTCATGGAGCGCTGCAGCGCGCTGCTGGAGTACGTCGACAAGTTGAAGCTCGACTTCGACGACCTCTCCCTGGTGCACGAGGCGATCCTGGAACACGCGACCAGCATCGAGAACGAGCTTGAAGGGTACAACCGGGCCATCGACGACGACCTCGCGGTGGCGCGGCAGGTCCAGCGCGCCCTGCTTCCGGAGGCGAGCGGGGCCATCGCCTCGTCGTTCGACATGGCCATCTTTCACAAGCAGCTCGCCCAGGTCGGAGGAGACTACTACGACTTCTTCTACCTTCCCGGCGAGCGTCACGCGATAGGTGTTTACGATATCTCAGGTCACGGAGTATCGTCGGCGCTCATCATGGCGTTTCTGAAGGCGCAGTTCGCCCACGCTACCAAGCGGCTCGATAGCCCGGGGGCGATCGTGGACTGGGTGAACCGGAGCGCTTACTCGTTCCTCCGGGAGGTTCGCCGTTACGCGACGGTGAACTTCGTCATGTTTACTGACCGATTCCTCCGCTACGTCTCGGGCGGAGGGTACGGGCTCCTGGTCCGTCGCGGAACGCCTCGCTCGTTCAACCGGGTGAGCAACTTCATCGGTCTGCGCATCAAGCCATTTCATGAGTTCGAGCTGCCGTTCGAGGAGGATGACGTCCTCGCCTTGTACACAGACGGGATGTTCGAGGCGCAGGACGCGAGCGGGGAGATATATTCCGTGCAACGTCTCAACGAAATCGTCGTCAAGCACAGCGAGGAACCGGTGCAGGTGATCCTCGACCGGTGCATCGAGGACTACACGCGGTTCCGGGTGGCGGACGCCGACGACATCACACTGATCATCCTGCGAAGGTGCGCCTGATGAAGCCCGAGAAGAATCATTCGCAGACGTCGGTCGGTGCATCGATATATATCTCTCCGATCGATCACATCACGGGCGACGTGGCCGGCCTGCTTGCGAACTTTTTGGACGCGCTTCTGGTGAGGTTCTATCCCAGACGGATCTGCCAGAAGGTCAACGTGGTGGTCACGGAGCTGGTCACCAACGTGCTCCAGCACGGGACCGAGCGTGAGAGCGAGGTGCGGCTCGATCTGAGCATCGATCCGGATCGGCTGCTCATCAAGGTATCCAACCGCGTTACGCCGGAAGAGTACCGGACCGTCAAGGCGGTATTCGACGAGATCTTCGCCGCGGAGGACCCGAGAGAGCTCTTTGCCAGGACGGTGCGCGAAAGGCGCAACGATCGACGCAGGGGCGGTCTAGGGCTCATTCGGTTGACCGCCGAGAACAAGTTCCATCTCTCGACGCAGTACGTCGATGGAATCCTCGTCGTCCAGGCTACTTTCCCTTGAAAAGGCTGCGTATGTTTTCCACGAAAGGTCGCGTATGAAGGCTCTCAGCTATGGAGAAATCACGGATGGCGGGCTGAGCGTCTTTCAGTCGGTCGCCCGGCTCGATGACGACAACCGCCTCGTCTTGACCTTCGAGGGCGCTATCCGGATCGACAACCCGTACCGGTACCTGTCGAGCTACCTGGACGAGCTCGCCCGAGTCCTCCCGCAGCACCCGATCACGTCCACGGTGATGGATTTCGTGAAGATGCGGTTCTGCAACTCGAACGGCTTCTACGTCATCATGGATATCGTGGATGCCGTCTACAACCTGGTGCCCGGCCGGGTGACCGTGCGGCGGATCCTCGACGATGACTGGCAGCACGAGACGCTGCCCATCCTGCTCAACCTGAACGAGGAGCACGTGGCCGCGCGGACGACGTTCGAGGACGTCAAGGAGACCTGAGCGTGGGGGTGTGGTCTGGGTAAGGCGACCGGCGATGGACACAGCTGCGAACGAAGCGGACGTAGAGCGATTCTTCGCTGTCTGTCCCGATCCGCTGTGTGTTTTACGGAGCGATGGATCGTTCCTGCGCGTGAGCGGCGCCTGGGAGCGGACGCTCGGCCTCAGGACCGAGGATCTCGTCGGCCGGAGCCTCCTCGATCTCGTGCACCAGGACGACGTCGTCGCGACCAGGGAGCAGATGGATCGGCTCCGCCAGGGGCCCGGCACGCTCGGGCTGGAGAACCGGTGCCGGAGCAGGAGCGGCCTCTACGTTTGGCTGTCGTGGTCGATGCTCTCGGTGCCGAGCGAGGGGCTCGTGTACGGGTGGGCGCGCAACGTGGGCAAGCAGAAGCGCCTCGAGCGGGCGCTGATGCAGCGGATCGAGACGAAGATGCTGGTCGCGTCGATCTCGGCCCATTTCATCAACGTGAAGCTGGCGGACGTCGACCGCGGCTTCCAGTCCGCGCTCGCGGAGCTCGGCAAGGCGCTGCGCGCCGACAGGACGAGCCTGTTCCTCCTCGCCGAGGACGGGCGGAGGTTCCTGAACACGCACGAGTGGTGCGCCGAAGGGGTGCCGTCGCTGCGCGCGGAGCGGGGAATCGTATCCAGGGACGTGTATCCGTGGCTCGTCGAGCGGCTGTTCCGCCTCGAGGTGTGCGACGTGCCGCGCGTGGCCGACCTGCCGGATGAGGCAGCGAGCGAGCGGCGGGCCTTTACGGAGCTCGGGATCGCCTCGCTCGTCCGGATGCCTGCAGTGTACGCGGGGCGGCTCGTGGGCGTCGTGGGGCTCGACGCGGTGCGATCCACCCGCGCGTGGGACAAGAGCGTCCGGGCGCTGCTCCAGGTCATCGGCGAGATGGTCGCGATCACGCTGGAGCGCATGCGCGCCGAGGAGTCGCTGCGCGAGGTGGTCGAGCAGCAGGAGTCGATGCGCGCGGTGATCTCGCGGCAGGAGTCCGCGATCGAGACGCTGTCGACGCCGATCATCCAGGTCTGGGACAGCGTGCTCGTGCTGCCGCTCGTCGGCAGCATCGATCGTCACCGGGCGACAGAGATCACGGAGAAGCTGCTGCGCACGATCGTCGAGACGAAGTCGCGCTACGCGATCGTCGACGTGACGGGGGTCGAAGAGGTCGACTCCACGACGGCGCAGCACCTCATCGGCATGCTGCAGACGATCGAGCTGCTCGGCGCGCAAGGGGTCGTGGCCGGAGTCCAGCCGCAGGTGGCGCAGACGGCCTCGTCGCTCGGCGTCGAGCTCTCGTCCGTCCAGGTGCATCGGGACCTCCAGGAGGCGCTGCGGTGGTGCATCCGGGAGCTCCGGGCAGACCGGGCGACAGGGACGCGGCGGGGACGTCGGTAGATCCAGGTTGCGCCTCCCCCGGGGAGCGAATATTTCGTACACGAAGCATCGTGACAGCGACCCTGCCGCCGCCCGAGAGGCCGGAGATCGACGCCATCGTGGAGATGATCATCTATCTCTACACGGAGTCGCGCAGGCTCACGAAGGGCATGGCGAGCGGGTTCGGCCTCACGGGGCCACAGCTCACCATCCTCAAGCTGCTGGAGTCGTTCCAGGATCTCTCGCTGTCCACGCTGTCGGAGCGCATCCGGGCGCAGAACAGCACGGTGACCGGGATCGTCGATCGCATGGAGCGAGAGGGGCTCGTCCGCCGCGAACGCTCGAAGGCCGACCGGCGCGTCGTCCACCTCCGGCTCAGCGAGAAGGGGGCGCGGCTCGCCCGCGAGATCCAGGTCGAACCGATGGAGATCTTCCGGAGCGCGCTGCTCAGCTTGAGCTCGACCGATCTGCGCGATCTGCTCCGGATCCTGACGAAGCTGCAAAAACAGGTGGTTTCGCGGGTCGGACAGGGCCGGACTGAAGAAGAGCGACGGCGCTGAGGACGCGAAAGGGAGGCAGGGGGCATGAGAGAGAAGCCGACGTTCACCGGGGAACCGAGGGATCCGAACGGACGAGATCCCGATATCTGCGTGGTGACCTGCGCGCTGTCAGGGGTGCTCGCCGGCCGCAAGCAATGCCCCGCCATCCCCTATACGCCCGTCGAGATCGCCGAGGAGGCGAAGCGGGCCTACGACGCAGGGGCGGCGGCGGTGCACATCCACGCGCGCAACGACGACGGATCACCGACGTTCTCTCCGGCCGTGTTCGCGCGGATCAAGGACGAGGTGCGCCAGCGCTGCCCGGTGATCCTGAACTTCTCGACGGGCACGCTCCTCGACGACGTGAGCGAGCAGTGCGCGACCCTCCGGGAGAGCCGCCCGGAGATCGCGGCGCTCAACATGGGCACCATGAACTACTCGAAGTACTCGCGCGCGCGGAAGACCTTCGATTTCGATATGGTGTTTCCCAACACGTACGCGAAGATCAGCAAGCTCCTCAACGCAATGAACGAGGCCGGCACGAAGCCGGAGCTCGAGTGCTTCGATACGGGGCACACGCAGGGTACCTGGCCGCTCGTCGACATGGGGCTGCTCAGACCACCGCTCCAGTTCTCGTTCATCGTCAACGTGCTGGGCGGCATCCCCGCGCACGTGGAGTCGCTCCAGCTCCAGACCAGGATCATGCCTCCCGGCTCGGAGTGGGAGGTGATCGGGATCAGCCACGGGCAGTGGAGGATGCTGGCGGCGGCGCTCGTGCTCGGCGGCAACGTGCGGTGCGGGCTCGAGGACCACTTCTACCTGCCGAGCGGCGAGATGGCGCGCAGCAACGGTGAGCTCTGCGAGGTGGCCGTGCGCATGGTGCGCGACGTCGGCCGCAGGCCGGCGACGGTCGAGGAAGCCCGGCAGATCCTGGGCCTTCACGACGGCGGCGCGGCAGGAGCGGCAGGAGCGGCAGGAGCGGCGGCCTCGTGACGGAGCGCGCGTATACCGTCCTCCAGGCGTCCTCCGCGGGGGGCGTCCTCCGGCTCACGCTGAACAACCCGTGGCGCAAGAACGCGATCGGGCCGGCGATGGTGAGCGAGCTCCTCGACGCCCTCGCGGCGGGCGCGGCGGACGAGACGGTGCGCTGCGTGGTCCTGACCGGCGCGGGCGACGCGTTCTGCGCGGGCGGGGACTTCGCGCAGATCGCGGGCGCCGAGGGGGCGCCGCCGCCCGAGATGAAGGGCGATTACGCGGATCTCCTGCTCGCCTTCGCGAACTCGAGCAAGCCGATCGTGGCGCGGGTGAACGGGCACGCGCTGGGCGGCGGGCTCGGGCTCGTCGCGGCGTCGCACTTCGCGATCGGCGCCCGCGGCGCCAAGCTCGGGACGCCGGAGATCAACGTCGGCCTGTTCCCGATGATGATCATGGCGGTGCTCCAGCGGCACGTGAGCCGGCGCAAGCTGCTGGAGATGATGCTCCTCGGGCAGCGCCTCGACGCCGACGAGGCCGCGCAGTGCGGCCTCCTCAACAAGGTGGTCGAGCCGGGCGCGCTCGACGCCGCGGTCGACGAGGTGACCTCCGCCATCGCCTCGAAGAGCCCGATCGCGGTGCGCCTCGGCCTCGAGGCGTTCGCGGCGCAGGACGATCTCGATCTCGAGTCGGCGCTGCCGCTCCTGCGCGAGCGGCTCGCCGGCTGCCTCGCGACGGACGACGCGCGGGAAGGGCTCCTGGCCTTCCTGGAGAAGCGAAAGCCCCGCTGGTCGGGCAAGTAGGCGCGCCGGGGCGCGCAGGGAGAGGTGGCCCGTGAACATGCGAGAGCTCGTGAAGGACCTCGAGGCCCGCCGGGAGCAGGTGCGGCGGATGGGCGGCGAGGAGCGCGTGGCGAGGCAGCACGCGCGCGGGAAGATGACGGCGCGGGAGCGGCTCGCGGCGTTCTTCGACGACGGCGTGCACTTCGAGGTGGGGATGCACGGCACGCAGATGGGGCTCGCGGCCGGGCCGGACGGGAGCGACCGGCCGCCGGCGGACGCGGTGGTCTGCGGGTTCGGCAAGGTCGACGGGCGGATGGTCTGCGCGGCGGCGTACGACTTCACCGTGAAGGGCGGCAGCATCGGGCAGACGGGCGAGGAGAAGGTGACCCGCCTGCGGCAGATGGCGCTCCGCGGCCGCTGGCCGATCGTGTGGTTCATCGACTCGGGCGGGGCGCGCATCGATCCCGGCTCGATGCACCCGGACAGCATCTCGCTGTTCGCCGGCTCTGGGCACCTGTTCCGCGAGCAGGTGCACATGAGCGGCGTCGTGCCGCAGGTCGCCGCCATGGTGGGGCCCGGCGCCGCGGGCACCGCGTACATCCCGGGGCTCGCGGACTTCGTGCCGATGGTCAAGGACGTCGGCTCGATGGCGCTCGGCGGTCCGGCGCTCGTGCGCGCGATGACGGGCGAGGACATCTCCGAGCAGGAGCTCGGCGGCAGCAAGGTGCACGCGACGAAGAGCGGCGTCGGGGACGCGGAGTACCCGAGCGACGCCGAGTGTGTCGCCGCGGTGAAGCGGTATCTCTCGTTCTTCCCTTCGAGCTGCGACGAGGAGCCGCCGCGCCTGCCGGTCACGGATCCGATCGACCGGCGGGAGGAGTCGCTGCTCGACCTCCTGCCGGAGAGCCCGCGGCGCGCCTACGACATGCTGAAGCTGATCGACGCCATCGTCGATCACGGCGAGCGGTTCGACCTGAAGCCGCGGTGGGCGCGGTCGATCATCACCTGCCTCGCGCGCATCGGCGGCCAGCCGGTCGGCGTCGTGGCCAACCAGCCGACCCAGATGGGCGGCATCCTCGACGTGGACGCGTCGGACAAGGCCGCGCGCTTCATGCAGATCTGCGACGCGTTCAACATCCCGCTCGTGTTCCTGCAGGACGTGCCCGGCTTCATGATCGGCTCGAAGGTCGAGCACGAGGGGATCATCCGCCACGGGGCGAAGATGCTGCACGTCATGGCGGCGGCCACGGTGCCGAAGATCACGGTGGTCGTGCGCAAGGCGTACGGCGCGGGCTACTACGTGATGTGCGGGCGCGCGTACGAGCCGGACCTCATCGTCGGCTGGCCGACCGCGGAGATCAGCGTGATGGGGCCGGAGGGGATGCTCGGGATCGCGGCGAGGAAGATGTTCGGCGACGCGCCGCCGCCGCCGGAGGTGAAGCAGGGGATGGTCGACGCGATCCAGAAGAACATCGACGTGATGAAGGTCGCCGGCTGGGGCCTCATCGACGACGTGATCGATCCGCGGGACACGCGGAGGGCGATCGCGTGGGGGCTGGAGCTCGCGCGGAAGAAGCGGGTGGAGCGGCCGGAGAAGAAGCGGGGGATCCTGCCGGTGTAAGTCGCGCCGGGGACGGGGTGCACCAAGCGTCCCTGCCGCACTGGCGCGCGGTCCGCTTCCTTCAATCTACTCGTCGTGAGCCTCGTGCTCCGACGCCTGGCTGGCCTCGGGCTTGGGCGTCGGCACGGCTCGCGGCGCGGCCGCGTAGAACGGCTCTGGTGCGCTCTTCACGCGAAGGAGCGTCGTGTTCTTGGCGGGGACGACGGCGGTATACGCATCCAGGCCGAACGTGGTGCCCGGCTCGTTCGCGTGCAGCGTGGCCGTGACCTCGTAGAGGCCCTCGCGGTTGAACGTGTCGGCGGGGCAGACCTCCCGGAGGAGGAGCGAGACGTCGACCGATGCGCCGGGCTTCAGCGTCCTGAAGAGATCGCGCGGGATCGCCCCCGTCGGCGGGGCCGCCGTGCAACTCGTCTCGCCGTTCGGGCCGGCGACGTGGAACTCGAGCATCCGAGACCGGATGGCGACGGTCATGGGGCGCCTGCCAGCGTTCTTGGCGCTCACCCGGACGACGATTGAGCGAGGGCTCGCCGCGTCGGACCAGGGTTCGCTCGTGAGCTCCAGGCGAGGCGCGTTGGCGTCCACGACCGGCTTGCTCCGCGGACCGGCGCTGTGGCCCTTGTCCGACGGAACGCGCTTTTCCGGGGACTCGCCAGCTGGCCTGTCCGCGGACGTCTGGGCCGCCTTGTCGTCCGTAGGTTGAGCCGCCTTGTCGTCCGCGGGCTGAGCCGCCTTGTCGTCCGCGGGCTGAGCCGCCTTGTCGTCCGCGGGCTGAGCCGCCTTGTCGTCCTGGTGTTGAGCTGTCTGGGCTGCCGGAGAGGGCGGCTCGGCGTCGCCCGCGTGGTGTCCCCTCTCCGTGGCTTCCTCGGGGGGCAGCGCGTAGCTCAGCACGACGGTGGGCGCCGCGAGGCCGGGCGCAGGGGCGAACGCCGGCGGATAGTCCGTCGACTCCGCGGCGAACGGCGCCGCCGGCGGCTTCTTCGACCACTTGGGCGGCGGACCCCAGCCGTACCAGGCCCTCACCACCGAGCCGCCGGCGAGCGCCGCCTCGTCCTTGCCGAAGCAGAGCAGGCGCGGGTCGAAATGCTCCATGTACGACTGACCGGGCGCCAGCAGCAGCGCGCGCCGCTCCGGGAAGCCGCTCGGCTTGAGCCCCGCGGGCGCGGCGCAGCGGACCGTCTTCTTCGCGCGCTTGTTCAGCGTGTCGACCTCCAGGCGCAGCAGCCGCACGTCCGCCGGGATGCGCATCGGCCGCTCCCCTTCGTTGTCGATCCGCAACGTCCAGGGCCCGTGAGGCGACGGCGCGATGAGCCACAGGCGCGCCGGCGGAGGCGGCAGCGGCGGGGACTCGGGCGCCTTCTTCTTCGCGCTCGCCTTGGGCGCGCCGACGCTCGCCTTGGGCGCGGCGACCTTGCTCCCGCCGGGCGGCGGGGCGGCGGCAGCCTTCGGCCTCTGCGCGGGCACTGCGGAGCCCGGCCCTTGGGTCTGCTGCGCGGGTCTCGACTTCTCCTCCGCGAGCGCAGGGCTCGACGCGAGCCCCATCACCGCCGCTGCAGCAGGAGCGATCGAGGTGAACAGACAGGCGATCCGGACGAGACGTGTGCGCATGGAGGATCCGTTCGGGAGCGAACGCTTCCGCTTTCTTTCCGGGGGCGTCAACCTTAGCGTAGCCAGCGAGCCTGGCCTCCTCCGGAGCGCCCGGGCGCTCTCCTACCGCTCGAAGCGTGGTCATGCGCGGCCTGTACGCCATCGTCGACACCGACTCGCTCGCGCGCCGCGGGCTCGATCCCGCGGCGTTCGCCGAGGCCGTCCTCGACGCGCGCCCCGCGGCCATCCAGCTGCGCGACAAGCGGGGCGGGGCGGCCCAGGCGCTCTCGCTCCTCCGCGCGATCCAGCCCCTGGCCGCGCGCGCGGGGGTGCCGCTGTTCGCGAACGACAGGGCGGATCTCGCGATCCTCGCCCGCTGCGACGGCGTGCACGTCGGCCAGGACGATCTCCCGGTGGCCGCGGTTCGCAGGCTGGCGCAGCGCGCTTCCGTCCCGCTGCGCGTCGGGCTTTCGACCCACACGTCCGCGCAGATCGAGGCCGCGCTGCGGGCGCCGAGCGAGCTCCGCGATGCCGGTGATTCCGGCGATTCCCTCGAGCGCCTCGATTACATCGCCATCGGGCCGATCTTCGCGACCTCGAGCAAGGAGCGCCCCGACGCCGTGGTCGGCCTCGAGGGGCTCGCGTCGCTGCGCGCCCTGGTCGAGCGGGTGCGTCCCGGGCTCCCGGTCGTGGCGATCGGCGGCATCTCGCTGGAGAGGGCGGCCGAGGTGGGCGCGCGCTGCTCCGCCGCCGCGATCATCGCCGCGCTGCTGCCGGATCAGGGCACGCCCGCGCCGCGCGCCCTCGAGGAGGTGAGCGCGCGGGCGCGGGCGCTCCAGCAGGCGCTCGCGCTGGCGGACGCGCGCGCGGCGCCGGTGGACAGGGGCGCGCGATGAGCCTCACGCTGCTCGCGGCGGCCGCCGCGGCGGTGGCCGCGACCGTGGGCTACATGGCGTCGCGCCGCGAGCGGGAGGCGCCGGGAGGGAACGGCGGCGAGCGCGCGCGAGACGCGCCGGCGCCGCCGGAAGACGCGCCCTGGCACGAGCTGCCGCTCGCGCTCGGCGACGTGGTCCTCGCCGGGAGCGAGGAGCGCTGGCTCTCGGGCGCGATCGTCGCGCGCGAGCGGGGCGAGATCGTCGCCGCGGTGTTCCTCGCGCCCGAGGGCGGCGTGCACGGGGCGGTCGTGGCCTTCCCCGCGCCGCGGCGCGAGATCCTGTGGCTCGCGCCTGCGGCGGCCGACTCGCCGGACGAGCCGCCGGCGACGCTCGAGATCGCGGGCGCGACCATGCGGCGTCGGGCGCGCCTGCCGGCGGCGCTCGAGCGGTGCGGGCAGGGCGCGCCCCCCGTGGGCGACGCAGGGATCATCGCCCTCTACGACGGCGCCGGGCGCGACGCGGCCGTGGTGCTCGCCAGCGAGGGGCGGATCCACGCGTGGGCCGGGCGGCGCATCGAGGACGGCGGATACGAGCGGCTGGGGGGAGGCGGCGAGGGCTGACGCCGGCCCGCGCGGCCACGTGGGCGCGCGGCGCCTGTCAGCCGACGACGCTGCGCAGCTCCGCGATCAGCGACGCCATCGCGAGGCTCGGCGAGGCGTTGCGCTCGAGCTGCGCCACGGCGCGGGAGACCGCCGCGTAACGCCGGGCCGACAGGCCTGCGTGGCGCGGATCGGATGCGACCGCGGCGCGGGCCTCGCGGGCGAGCGCGGCGCTCAGCGCGCGGAGGTCGTCCTTGAGGGCGCCCTTGTCGCGATCCACCGACTCGGCGAACGCGACGGCGGGCCCGAGGTCCCGGGCGGCCGCTGCATCGAGGACACCCTTTACAAAGGCGTCGCGCGAGGCGGTCTGCTCCTCGTCCGCGAGATCGAGCGCCGTGGACGCGCTGCCGGCGGCGAGCTCGACGGCGAGGTCGTGCCGCCCCTCGGGCACGCCGCGATCACGGAGGATGCGGCGGATGAGGGCCTCGGAGAGCGGGGCGAAGCGCACGGGCAGGGTGCGCGAGCGGATCGTGTTGAGCAGCCGGTCGCCGCGCGAGGTCAAGAGGATGAAGTGGGTGCCGGGCCGCGGCTCCTCGAGCGTCTTGAGGAACGCGTTCGCGGCGCCGACGCTGAGGTCCTCGGCGTCGCGGACGATGAACACCCGAGCGCGCCCCTCGTGGGGCGGGTAGGCGGCGCGGGCGAGCACGATGGCGCGGACCTGATCGACCGAGATCTCGGTCAGCTCGTCGCGGCTCCGGCCGATGACGGCGGCGGGGTAGAAGTTCTTCGCGACGATCTGCACGTCGGGGTGGAGCGGCGCCGCGGGGCGGCCGTCGGAGCGCGCGGCCGCGCGCCGGCACGCGTCGCAGCGCCCGCAGCCGAGCGGGTCGCCCCCGGTGCAGACGAGCGCCTGGGAGAGGGCGACGGCCGCGAGCTCCTTGCCGACGCCCGGCGGGCCCTCGAAGCGGTAGGCGTGGTGCACGCGGCCCGCCTCGAGCGCGCGCACGAGCGTGCCGACCGCGGTGTCCTGGCCGAGGATGTGGGAGAACGGCACGGCCCGCTATCTAGCACGACCGGGGCTCGACCTGGTCCCGGTCCGCGCCGCGCGCGAGGCCGCCCGGCGGCGGCTTCCTTGGCCGCGCGCCTTCCCGCGCGTCTTCCCGCGCGTCTTCCCGCGCGTGATGGCGTCCTCGTCATCGTCATTGCGCGCGGCGGTGATAGGTTGCCGCGCATGCGCGTCCTCGTGCTCGGCGGCACTCGATTCATGGGTCATTTCCTGGTCTATCGCCTGCTCGCGGCGGGCCACCAGGTCACGCTCCTGAACCGCGGCGCGACGCCCGACGCGTTCGGCGATCGCGTCGCGCGGGTCCGCTGCGATCGCGCGGCCGGCGATCTCGCGCAGGCGCTCGGAGGTCGCGAGTTCGACGCCGCGGTGGACTTCACCGCGTACACGGCCGCGGACGGCCGCGCGGCGGCCCAGGCGCTCGGCGGCGGGCGCATCGGCCACTACGTGGCGATCAGCACCGGCTCGGTGTACCTCGTCCGGGAGGCGTGCCCGCGGCCGTCGCGCGAGCGCGACTACGACGGCCCGCTGCTCCCGGAGCCCGCGGGCGAAGAGGACCGCGAGGCGTGGTCTTACGGCATGAACAAGCGCGGCTGCGAGGAGGAGCTCGCCGCCGCCTGGCAGAGGGACCGCTTCCCCGCGACCGTCCTGCGCATCCCGATGGTGAACGGGGAGCGCGATCCCTACCGCCGCCTCGATCGGTACATCGTCCGCATGCTCGACGGCGGTCCGCTGCTCGTCCCGGACGGCGGCGGACACCCGGTGCGGCACGTCTACAGCGGCGACATCGTCAGGGCGATCGTGAAGCTGCTCCTCGTGCCGTCGACGTTCGGCGAGGCGTACAACCTCTGCATGGACGAGACGCCGACGCTCGCCGAGCTGCTCGAGCTCATCGCCTCGCTGCTCGGCGCGACGGCGCGGCTCGCGCCGATCCCGTCGGCGGCGATCAGGGCCCGCGGCATCGATCCGGTCGCGATGTCGCCGTTCAGCGACCGCTGGATGTCGCTGCTGGATCCAGCGAAGGCGAGGGCGGAGCTCGGTTTCCAGCACACGCCGCTCCGGCGCTGGCTGGAGACGGTGATCACGTCGCTGCTCGCGAACCCGCGTCCCGAGCCGCCGGACGGCTACGAGAAGCGCGCCGAGGAGATAGCGCTCGCGTCGGAGCTCGCTGGCGCGGCGGGGGGTGGAGGGCGCTGACGCTGCGCGGGCGCTTTCGCCCGCGAGGCGAGGGGGAGGAGGGCAGGCGAGCGCTTTCGTTGAACCGGCGTCCGCTTGCTGCGAATCATCGGACGGAGGGAGATCTCGCGATGCAGGATGTGCAACCCAAGCGGGTCCTGGCGGCCATCGACGCCTTCCTGAGCACGCCGCTCGACGCGGCGCTGTCGCGGCACCGTGAGGCCGATCCGGCCGACCGCGCGCTCGCGCTGTTCCACGAGGTCGCCGCCGCTGTCCCTGCTTACCGCCGCTTCCTCGCGGAGCACGGCGTGGACCCGGCGGCGATCCGGACGCCCGCGGATTTCGCGGCGCTGCCGGTGATCACGAAGCAGAACTACGTGCTCCGGCACCCCATCGCGGATCTCTGCCGCGGGGGGCGGGTCGAGCCGTGCGACATGATCGCCGTCTCCTCGGGCTCGACCGGAAAGCCGACGTTCTGGCCCCGCTCCGTCACGGACGAGCTCCCGATCGCCCGGCGCTTCGAGCAGGTGTTCCACGACGGCTTCCGGGCCGACACGCGCCGCACGCTCGCGGTCGTGTGCTTCGCGCTCGGCTCGTGGGTCGGCGGGATGTACACCGCCGCGTGCTGCCGTCACCTCGCGGCGAAGGGATATCCGATCACGGTCGTCACGCCGGGCAACAACAAGGACGAGATCTTCCGCGTCGTGCAGGATCTGGGGCCGGCGTTCGAGCAGGTCGTCCTGCTCGGCTATCCGCCGTTCCTGAAGGACGTCATCGACACGGGGCGGGCCCGGGGCGTCGACTGGGCACCTTTCCGGATCAAGCTCGTGATGGCCGGGGAGGTGTTCAGCGAGGAGTGGCGGTCCCTGGTCGGCGAGCGCGTCGGGTCGACGTCGCCCTGCTACGACTCGGCTTCGCTGTACGGGACGGCGGACGCGGGCGTGCTGGGCAACGAGACGCCGCTCAGCGTCGCGATCCGCCGTTTCCTCGCGGGGAGGCCGGACGCCGCGCGCGCCCTGTTCGCGCAGGACCGGCTCCCGACGCTCGTGCAGTACGACCCGGCCGACAGGTACTTCGAGCAGCGCGACGGGATGCTCCTCTTCTCGGGCGACAACGGCGTCCCGCTCGTCCGTTATGCGATCCTCGACAGCGGGGGCGTCACTTCACACGCGGACATGATGGCGGCCCTGGCCGGCTTCGGCTTCGACCCGCGGCGGGAGCTCGACGGGGAGCGCGGGGCCCGGGAGCTCCCGTTCGTCCATGTGTTCGGGCGCTCGGATTTCACGGTGTCGTACTTCGGGGCGAACATCTATCCCGAGAACGTGGTCGTGGGCATCGAGCAGCCCGGCGTGAAGGAGTGGGTGACGGGGAAGTTCGTGCTGGAGGTCCGCGAGGGCGCGGACAGGGATGTGGTCCTCTCGGTGGTGGTGGAGCTCGCGCCGGGGGAGGGGGAGAGCGAGGCGCGGCGCGAGGCGGCGGCGCGGTCGATCGAGGAGCACCTCGTCCGGCTGAACAGCGAGTTCAGGAGCTACGTGCCGGCGGGGAAGCGGGCGCCGCGGGTGACGCTGCGGGCGGCGGGAGATCCGGAGTACTTCCCGCTCGGAGTGAAGCACCGGTATACGCGCAAGCCGGCGGGGTGAGGGCGGCGGAGGCGGAGAGCAGCCTTTTCGGCGGGCAGGATCGGCGCAACGGAAGCCGAACTATTCCCACTCTGCTTCCATCGGCAGCCGGAATCCGTCTGTGTCGTGTAGCCATGTCAGGCTGTTTGGCGATAGCCTGTAAGATGCCAGTGCGGCGACGTGCTCGCCGCGTTTGCTCAGCCTCTTCGCCTGATCGTTGCCCGGCCCCTCCGGCCAGCGTCGCCGCGCGCCACGCCGGCTGTCGCCTCGGTGGTGCCAGCGGCGTTCGTCTGTGGGACGCGCTCGTGGTCATCGTCGCCCGGCGCGCGCCGCCCGACGTCGCCGCCGTCGCACCGCACCACGTCGAGCGAGGCGTGCCTGCGCGGATCGAGCGAGGCGCGCCTGTGCGGCAGGAACGGGAGCGCGTCGTGCCTCGTGATCTCGACCTTGCTCTCTTCGTCGATCGTCACGGTGAATGTGCGGTCCACGTCGCACGTCGTCTCGGGGTCGGTGAGCTTGCCGCGCACCTGGAAGCGGGCGGTCGTGGCGCCGTCGTCCATGACGGCATGGATGTTCCTCGAACCGAAGGAGCTGTCGATGGCGGTGATGGTCATCCCCGAAAGGGCCGTCACGACCGGGGGGTCGACCCATGCGCCTTCGTGGTTCAGCTCGATCCACAGGAGAGCGCTGGGCTCCTGAGGATCCTTGGTGAGCGTCCCTCTGGCCCACAGCGCCGAGCCGTCAGCGACCTCGTCGCACACGAGCGGCGGAGACGGAGGGTTGGTAGCGCCGTCGTCCTCACACGCGGTGAGCCCCGCCGTCGCGACCACGAGCAGCAGCTGCTTCGCTCTCTCCCTTTTCCCCATCTCCCTGTCCTTCCTGCCTTCGGTGCGCCGCTCCCCCGCCACGCCGGCGATCGCAGCGTGGCCGCCAGCCCTACCATCCTAGGCGGCGGTGCGCAGACCCGGCGACCCACCAGCACGAAGACGACGACGACCTCGCGCCCCCGTCCGTGCACCTCGGGCCCGGCCGGCAGCGCTCTCGCGCCGCAGAGGCGTCCTCTCGCTCTTGCTGGTAGAAGCGTCGCCCGGAACCCATGCTCAACACCTCCCCCCCGCTCATCGTCCTCGGCTGCGGCTTCACCGGCGCGGTGGTCGCCGGCCTGCGGAGGGCGTCCGGCGGCCGTGTCGTCGCGACGACGCGCTCGTCCGAGCGCGCCGCGGAGCTCGCGCGGGCGGGCATCGAGGTGAGCGTCCTCCCGGCGCTCACCGCCGAGGCCGTCGACCGGCTCGTCACGGACGGCGCGGACGTGCTCGTCGCCTTCCCGCCCGACGGCGCGACCGACGCCGCGATCGCGCCTTCGCTCCGCCGCGCGCGCGCGATCGCGTATGTCTCGTCGACCGCCGTGTACGGCGACGCGACGGGGCGCATCGACGAGGCGACGCCCACGTCGGCCGACGGCCCCCGCGCGGCGGCGCGCCTCGCGGCCGAGGACGTGTACCGCGCGCGCGGCGCCGTGGTGCTGCGCGCCGCGGGCATCTACGGCCCGGGCCGCGGCCTGCACCAGCGGCTCTTGCGCGGCGACTTCCGCATGACCGGCGAGGGCGATCGGCAGGGCAGGAACGTCGTCTCGCGCATCCACGTCGAGGACCTCGCGCGCCTCGCGCTCGCGGCGCTGGAGCGCGCCGCCCCCGGCGAGATCTTCCTGGTCGCGGACGACGCGCCCGTGCCGCAGATCGAGGTCGTCCGCTGGCTCTGCGCGCGGCTCGGCCTCGCGCTGCCGGCCGGGGCGCCGCGGGAGGACCTGCACGAGACGCTCCGCCACGATCGCGCCGTGGACAACGCGAAGGTCAAGCGCGCCCTCGGCATGGCGCTGCTCTACCCGAGCTACGTCGAGGGGTTCGAGGCGTGCCTGGCCGTCGAGGCCGAGGCGCCGGCCCCCGCCCCGAGCGAGCGCGCCCCGCGGGGCCGCGGGTGAGCCGCGCTGGCATCGCGGGTGAACCGCCGCGCGGCCGCGCCGCTCGCCGCCCGCGCTGTCACGCCTCGCCGTCTGCGCTGCCTTGCGGCGGCTCCTGCGGCTCCGTCGCGTCGAGCCGGTCGAGCTCGCGGAAGAGCGCGTCCAGATCGAGCGTCAGCCCCCCGCAGCCCGGAACCTCCCGGAGCACCCCTCCGGGCGCGGTGAGGCGGTGCTGGTAGAGCCCGCCGCGCGCGAGCTCGTGGATCTCAAGGGTGCGGAGCTGCGGATCGAGCAACCAGTACCAGCGCACCCCGAACGCGGCGTACTCCTCGAGCTTCTCGACGCGATCGCGCCGGCTGTCCCGCGGCGAGGGGGAGACGATCTCGACCATGATGTCCGGCGGGATGCCGACGGCGCCACGGGCCGGGGGCCTCCGCGAGGTCGGGAGGAACGCCGACACGTCGGATTTGCGCCCGCGCCGTGGCTTGAGCGCGTACTTCACCTCGGAGCCGAAGACGAAGCCGCCGCGCGGGATGAGCCAGGCCCGCAGGGTGTGGATGAGCCAGGCGACGGCCAGCTCGTGGACGCAATCGGGCATCTCTTCCTCGACCAGGCGGCCATCGATGAGCTCACCGGCCTCGTCTTCCGGCAGCGCTGCCCACTCCGCGACGGACAGGAGGCGGGCTGCCTGGGGCTCGGGATACGGGCGCTGGCTCACGCCTGGAAAACTACCATCACCACGCGCCTCGTGCCGGGTCCATCGTGCCGGGTCATGAGCGGGGTCGCGAGGTCACGCGGCGCCGCACGATGTCCAGCGAGGCGTCCATGCCAGCCGTGAAATTCAGGCATCGACGGACGCGATGGCCGCGACTAGGGTCGGGGCTCTTGGAGGATCGCTGGATGAAGCTTGGGTATTGGATGGTGCTTGCATTTGCGGCTGCCGCGGTGGGCGCGGGCTGCGGCGATGACGAAGGCGCGAGCAGCGGCGTCGGGCCAGGCGGCTCGGGCGGGGCTGGCGCCGGAGGCGCCGGAGGCGGAGGCGCCGGGGGCGGAGGCGCCGGAGGCGCCGGGGGCGGAGGCGCCGGAGGCGCCGGAGGCGCCGGCGGAGAGGGCGGCGCGAGCGACGGCGGGAGCGGCGGGCAGCCCCCGACGCCGCGGTGCGAGCCGTCCGACCCCGCGCTGGCCAACCGCGACGCGGACGAGCTGTACGCGGCGGAGGAGGTCCCGCGCTTCGACTTCTACCTTCCGGAAGAGCGCTGGGCGGAGCTCAAGGAGAACGCCCGCGACGAGCGGTATGTGGAGGCCGAGGCCTGCTACAAGGGCAAGAGCCTGGGCGTGGTCGGCCTGCGGTTCAAGGGCGGGTACGGCACCCTCGACATGTGCTTCGACGGGGAGGGGAACCTCACCTGTCCGAAGCTCAGCATGAAGGTGAAGTTCGACGAGGTCGTCGACGGACAGCGCTTCTACGCGCAGAAGCGCCTGAACTTCCACTCCATGATCTGGGACCCGACGAGGCTCCACGAGCGGATCGCCTATGGCCTGTTCCGGGAGATGGGCGTCGCCGCCCCGCGGAGCGCGTGGGCGACGCTGCGCGTGAACGGCGAGTCGCAGGGGCTCTTCTCGATGGTCGAGGACGTGGACGGCCGCTTCCTGGAACACCACTTCTCCGAGGCTCCGGACGGCGATCTCTACAAGGAAGCGTGGCCGGTCTCGGACGACGCCGGTTACTACGCGGAGCGGATCGAGACGAACGAAGACGTGGCCACGCACGAGCGGTTCATCGCGTTCTCGACCGCCCTCGCGTCCTCCGAGGGCGCGGCGCGGCTCACCGCGCTGTCGGAGTGGGCGGACGTCGAGCAGCTGCAGCGCTACATGGCCGTCGACGAGGCGATCGTGAACTGGGACGGCGTCACGACCTACTATGCCAACGAGGCGGGCGCCGCGTTCAACCACAACTTCTACGTCTACGACGAGCCGTCCTCGGGCAAGTTCCACCTCATCCCGTGGGATCTCGATCAGACCCTCGGCCCCAGCACCTACTTCGGCCACGTGCCGCGATGGACGGAGACGCCGGCGGACTGCAGCGCCGTGGTCCCGGTGTTCATGGGCTCCGAGCACGTGCGCCCGCCGGGCTGCGATGCGCTGTTCGGCGCCTTGAACCAGGACGCAGCGGGCTACAAGGCCGCGCTGCAGGCGCTCCATGAGGGCCCGTTCAGCGAGGGGCGGCTCGAGGAGCAGGTCGACAAGTACGCGGCGCTGATCCGCGCCGCCGTCGAGGAGGACCCGCTCGGGCCCGGGCTCGCCGGGTGGGAGCCCGCGGTGGAGCGCCTCAGGAACGAGCTGCCGATCCTGCGAGAGCGCCTGGGCCGCTTCGCCAGCGGCACGCCCCTCGCGCCCTTCTCGTTCACCGCGACGGGGATCAACGACTTCGAGGCCGCGGACACCCTCGGGCTGTACGTCGGTACGGTGCTGTCCACCAACAACGCGTCGAGCGCCGTGCAGGGCCTTTCGCAGGAAGATCCGCTGAACGGCGCGCAGAGCATGCTCCTCCGCTTCGACTTCCGCGACGAGGCGTCTCCCTGGGGGCAGTACGTGTATTTCGGGGTGCCTCTCGCCGAGGGCATGCTCGACGCGACGGCGCTCGAGGGGGTCCGCTTCTGGGCGCGGGCGGAGGCGGCGCGCGGGATGCGCTTCGACGTCGAGAGCCCGGCGCAGAGCGAAGGGCTCACGGGCGTTCGCCACGGATGGGACGTGCGGCTCACCGCGGAGCCGACGCTGATCGAGCTCAGGTTCGCCGACATGGCGCTCCCGGGCTGGGCCATCGATCAGGGGCGCGACCCGGGCGACGACGTGAACGACGTGCTCCGGTCGATCGTCGGCCTCTCCTTCAGCGCGGAGATGAACGGCGTCCGCGCGAGCGGCTTCCTCGGCAAGGACAAGGTCGACTCGGGCACCATCGAGATCGATGATGTCGAGTTCTTCGGGCCGGCGTCCGGATCACCCTGAACGACGGATACGGAGGCCAGGAGCCGAGCGCTCCGGGTCTCCGCCCCTCCTGCGGCGGAGCCCGAGGCTCACGGCGAGGAGCAACGCGGCGACGCCGCCGGCGGACGGCGCGTCGCCGCCGAGGCTGCAGCTGCAGCCCGCCGACTCCCCGCTCCCGCTCGCGTCCCCGCCCGCGCCGGTGGAGGGAGCCCCACCCGAGCCCGATCCGGCCCCGCCCGCGCCCGACGCGGCGTCGCCCGCGCCGACCGAGGCGGCCGCGTCGAGCGTCGGACCCGCCGCCGTCGTGCTGGCAGGAGCCGGCGGCTCCTCGGCGCACATGCCGGCCACGCACCGCTCGCCCGCGGGGCACACGACGCCATCGCAGAGGTCGACGCACGCCCCGCCACGGCAAGTGGTGCCCGCGCCGCACGACACGTCGGCGCACGCGGCCTCGACGCACCGCCCGGTGTCCGCCGCGCAGCGGTCCGCCGACGGACAGCCCCGGCAGTTGCACTGGACCACGCACACGCCGCTCTCGCACACCTCGCCCGCGCCGCACGTCACGCCGTCGCACGGATCCAGGCAGCGGTCGCCGCGACAGGTCTGGCCGTGCGGGCACACCACGCCGTCGCACGGGGCGCGGCACACGCCGTCATGGCACACCTGGCCGACATCGCACTTCGCGTCGACGCACGCCTGCTCGACGCACAGGCCCTCCACGCACACGAGCCCAGGATCGCACGGGAACTCGGCCGAGCCGCAGCGGTTCACGCAGCGGCCGCGGCTGCACACCTGGTCCTCCGGACAGGGCGCCTCCTCGTCGACGATGTCGTCGCAGTCGTTGTCGATGCCGTCGCACTGCTCGGCCTGGCTGCCAGGCTCGACGATCGGCGTGCAGATCGCCTGTCCCTGCCCGTCGCAGTCGGAGATGCCCGCGCGGCACGCGCCCACGTTCTCCTCGATCTCGCACGGCTGGCCGGCCGCGGGGCACGTGATGCCGGAGAAGCGGAACAGGAAGTCCTCGTAATCGAGATCATTGCCGTTGACGCCCGCGCTGCCGGCGGCGTTCCGGAAATCTAGATCCTCGAACCCCAGGTAGAACGTGTTGGCGAGCTGGTTCGACCTGTAGATGAGATCGGAGTACCAGGGCCCCGGGCTCTCGCACGCCGTACACTCCACGTTGAAGCGGTGCTCGGTGTAATGGTATTGCGTGGCGTTTCCATTGCCGGTGCCGTTCGGGTTGGGGATCAGCACGAAGCCGATGAGGCCTCCCGCGTAGGCGGGGTTCTCCCGGATCGAGACGGCCGTCAGCTCGCGCTTCTCGGCGGACGGCAGGGAGCCCGAGAACGGAAAGAGGATCTGGATATCGCTCTCCGGCGCCGGGGTGCTGAGGTTGGCTCCGGTGTCGACGGGGACGTACAGCGGCGGGTCGCCGCTGTCGCGGCCATCGTCGACGTTGTACCAGCCGACCGCGAAGTTGGCGCCGCCCCCCTTCTCGATGTACTTGCCGCTGAACTCGCAGAGCGGCGAGAACACCTGGGGCTCCACCGCGGCGTCGGCCACGACGTCGATCATCTCGTCGAGCATGTCGTTCTTCTCCGAGCCGTTCAGCAGATCGCTCAATCGGCTCGTGACCACCGGGACGACGGTGCCGTTCGGCTGCGCCACATCCGCGCGCGCCGTCCCGACCGCGCCGAGCGCCACGAGGAGGGCCACACGCCACGCGAGAGAAGAGGGTTTGTTGGGGGTCGACCAGCGCATAAGGCTTCTCCTTCCGACAGGACACGCGAGTCCGGATCGTAAATTGGACTCGAGTTTTGCTCTCCTGTCCAGGTGGCGCGCGCGCCAGCTCGAACCAAATAACGACGGATGTGGAGGACCACCCCACGTGAGAACACTTCGTGTCTGTGCGCACGAAGGCGGCAGCCCCCCTTTTTCCAGTGCGCCGGATGACGGGTGATGTGATGACGAGGGGGCGCGAGGCGCCGGCTCTGCGCCGCCATCAGCGTTGTTTCGCGTTCCGCGAGCCAGTGTCCGTTCGAGCCAGCGCGCCAGCGGGCTCCGCCGTGTCACGATGCGCCGACGGCGGCGGCGCTCACGCCGCGCCGTCGGTGCGCGCCGCGCCCGCCGTCCGGGCGGAGGCGCTCAGCCGTCCTGCTCTGCCGGCTCTTCCCGCTTGCGCGCGAGCGCCGCGAGCTCGCGGACGAGCTCCGGCACTCCCTCGCCCGTCGCGGCGCTGATGAGGTGGAGCTTCACCTTCGCCTTCGCGAACCGCGCCTTGAGCTTCGGGTAGGCCTCGCGCACCTCGGTCAGATCGGCCTTCGTCAAGGCGACGATCTCCGGGCGCACCGCGATCTCCGGGCTGAACTTCTTGAGCTCCTTGCGGAGCGCCCGGTAGTCGGCGAGCGGCTCGCGGCCCTCGCCCGGGTCGAGCGTCACGAGGTGGAGGAGCGCCCGCGTCCGCTCCACGTGCTTCAGGAACTGGATGCCGAGCCCGACCCCCTCGCTCGCGCCAGGGACCAGCCCCGGGATGTCCGCGATGACGAAGCTCGACCCGCCCGCCCGGACGCCGCCGCCGATCTCGACCATGCCCAGGATCGGGGTGAGCGTCGTGAACGGGTAGTCGCCGATCTTGGGCCGGGCCGCCGAGACGGCCGCGACGAAGGTGCTCTTGCCGGCGTTCGGGAAGCCGAGCAGGCCGATGTCGGCGAGCACCTTCAGCTCGAGGCGGAGCTCGCGGGCCTCGCCCGGCTCGCCCGGCTCCGCGCGCCGCGGAGCCCTGTCGTGCGGCGACTTGAAGTGCAGGTTGCCGCGGCCCCCCTTGCCGCCGCGGGCGACGATGACCCGCTGGCCGTGCTCGGTCACGTCGGCGATCAGCTCGTCGCTCTCCGCGTCGAAGATCTGCGTCCCCACGGGGAGCTTCTCGACCCGGTCGGCGCCGGCGCGCCCGTGGCAGTCGCTCCCCATCCCGTGCTCGCCCCGGTCGGCCTCGAGCGTGCGCGCGTAGGTGAAGTCGAGTAGCGTGGACAGGCCCCCGTCGCCCACGAAGACGACGTCCCCGCCGCGGCCGCCGTCTCCACCCGCGGGGCCGCCGAACGGGATGTACTTCTCACGACGGAATGCGATCGCACCATTGCCGCCATCCCCGGCGATCACCTTCAGACGGCACCGATCGACGAACCGCATGACGGCGGCTCATAGCATACAATTTAGGAAACACCCCAAAGCGGAAGGACGCCCCGCGCCCCGGGCCGCCCGCCGGACCGCTCGCCCAGGAGACCCCAGGTGCCCGCTCGAATCCTGATCGTGGACGACAACACGAGCCTCGCCGCAAACCTCCGCGAGGTCCTCGAGGGCGCGCGCGAGCTCGACGTGGAGGTCGCCCTCGCGCCCGACGGCAAGCAGGGGCTCGCGGCCGCCCGGCGCGACGGGTTCGACGTCGCGGTCGTCGACGTCAAGCTCCCGGACGCGAGCGGCCTCGAGCTCATCGCCCCGCTCCGCGCCGCCGCCCCCCACGGCGAGATCGTCCTCGTGACCGGCTTCGCGACCGTCGACGCCGCCATGGCCGCGCTCCGCGCCGGCGCCTTCGCCTTCATCCTCAAGTCGTTCCGCCCGGAGGAGCTCATCTCCACCGTGGCCCAGGCGATCGAGAAGATCTCGCTGAAGCGGGAGCGGGAAGAGCTCGAGCGCCGGTACCGGGCGATCATCGACGCGGCGGACGTGCTCATCCTCGGCCTGAACGCCGGCGGCAGCGTCGCGCTCTTCAACCCGCGCCTGTCCGCGCTGACCGGCGTGTCCTGCGACGGCGCGCTCGGCATGGCGTTCTCCGAGGCGCTCGTCGACGAGCCCGATCAGCGCCGGTTCAACCAGTCGTTCCTGAGCGTGGTCGAGGGCGACGCCGCCGCCGAGGTCGAGGTCGGCGTTCGGGACGCGGTGGGCGCGATCCGCCGCGTGCGCTGGCACCTCTCCGGCGTCCGCGGCGGCGGGCGCGGCGGCAGGACCGACCTCGTCTACGGCATCGGCATCGACGTGACCGAGCGGCGCGCCCTCGAGCGGCGGGCCGCCGACGCCGAGGCCCTGAACGCCATGGCCCCGCTCGCCCTCGGGCTCGCCCACGAGATCAGGAACCCGCTGAACGCCGCGGTCCTGGAGCTCCACCTGCTCAGCCGCGGCATCGACCGCCTCTCCGACGAGGCGATCCGCGAGCCCATGAAGCGGCGCGTCGGCATCGTCGAGGCGGAGATCGCCCGGCTGGGCAGGCTCCTCGGCGAGTTCCTCGAGCTCGCCCGGCCGCGCGCGCCCCACCGGGAGCCCGTCGATCTGGCCCGCGTCGTGCGCGACGTGCTCGACCTCGAGGAGGAGGCGTTCGCGAGCCACCACGTCGAGGTCGTCCGCGATCTGGCGGACGACTGCTTCGCGCTGGGCGACGTCGAGAAGCTCAAGCAGGTGGTCTTGAACCTCGTCGTCAACGCGCTCGACGTGATGCCCGACGGCGGGGTCTTGCGGGCGTGCGCGTCGGGGAACGCGCACGAGGTGTGGCTGTCGATCGGGGACACGGGACCAGGGATCGCGCCGACGATCCTCGCCGAGATCTTCGATCCGTTCTTCACGACGAAGGCGGCGGGCACGGGCCTAGGGCTCGCGATCGTCCGGAAGATCGTCGACCAGCACGCGGGCCGCGTGGATGTCGACGCGCACGCCGCCGACGGCACGACGGTCCGGGTGAGCTTCCCCCGCTTCGTCCCCGAGCCCGTCGAGCGCCCGATCGGCTCGTCCCCACCCCGCGGCGCAGGCGCCTGACGCGCGCCGCCCGGAGCGCGCGCCGCCTCACGTCCGCCGAGCACCGAAAACGTCGAGGTGGGCCCGTATCCGCAGCGGGTGAGCGCTGCTCAGCCCACGATGCGCATGGGGGGCTTCAGCGGGAGAGGGGGCTTGGAGCCGGGGGCGGAGGGGATCGCGGAGGGGGCGGGCTTGGGCACCTCGCCCTCGAGGGCGGCGAGCGCCACGAACAGCCGGTCCATGCCGTAGTCGAGGGCCACCTCGCGCTGGAAGACGTGGGCGACCTTGATGAGGCGCAACGACGTCTGCTTGCCGAGGTCGATCTCGCGCTCGAGGAACGCCTCGAACGAGCCGTAGCCCTTCGCCTGATACAGCTCCTGCTGCTGGATCTCGGCGAGCACCACCCCGATATCGAAGAACCCCTTGTCGAGCCGCTTGCGGAGCGTGCGGATCTTCTGGGTCTGGTTGTGGAGCTCGGCGATCTTCGCCTTGATCTCCTCGGCGCCGCTCGGCACGCGGATGGTCGCCCGGGCGCTGCCAGGGGGCGCCGGCTCCGCGGCCCGGGCCCGCGCCTCGGCGGCGTGCTTCGCGGCGTGCCGCGCAGCCCAGGGCGCAGCGCCACGGAGGCCGAGCTTACGCTTCGACGCGCTCGACGCTGATTTCGAATCTTCCTTGATTACCGGATTCACGGGCTTCGCAAGCTGAGCTTCTGCGCCCCCCTTGCTGCTCGAAGAGGCCTTCTTCTTCATACCCGTCGCCTTCTCGGAGCTGCCCTGCTTTGTGATCTTCGGCATGTCGCTGCGTCCCCCGCTGGGTACGAGATCGTCGCGGCCCTTCGCCTCAAGCGCGCGCCGCCCGCGCGGCGGTAAAGACCCGCACGGCTGTCAAGCCCGATTGGCTCACCAGGTCGTCGCCTTACCAAAAAATCGACCACCCCGTCCACTAAGTTTCGGGGAGGCTTTTCGCTTTCCCGAAGGGCAGCATGACCCAAGATCGGTCCGGGAGCCAAACCAGCGAGCATCGCACGCTATCGGGCGTCCCGGAAGCCGGTCGTCGGGCGGGGCCGCTGCGTCGCGTCGGCCACATCGGTCCACAATCGCCGGCCTCGGCGGGCTCGGCGCTGCGGTCCGGCGCAGGCCACGCTCGCGGCGCCTGTCGCGCGCCGGCCGCCGGCCGGGCGGTTGGTCATCCATCCATCCAGCCAGCCATCCAGCCAGCCCGCGCGATCCCGCGCACCAAGCGCAGGGGTGGGTCGTGGTAGATCGCGGTGTATGACCTCTCCGCCCGCCGGTCGCGGCCCCGCCGATGACGTCCCCAAGGCCGCGGTCGCTGATGCGCCGCGTCGTGCGAGCGAAATACCGCGAGGCGCGGCGAGCGGCCGGATTGCCGTGGTGGTGAACGGCAACGCCAAGAGCGTGACGGCGGAGGTGATCGAGACGCTCGATCAGATCCTTGACACGGGGGATCTGTTCGTCTCGCGGCGGGTGGAGGAGAGCGAGGGCATCGCGCGGATCCTGGTCGACCGGGGTTACGGCACGATCCTCACGGGCGGCGGCGACGGGACGTTCACGGTGGTGGTGACGGCCGTGGTGAACGAGGCGAAGCGGCGCGGGCTGCCGCTGCCGCGGTTCGGGCTGCTGCGCCTGGGGACGGGCAACTCGCTGGCGTGGGTGCTCGGCGCGTCCGCCGGCGCGGGCGCGAAGCCCGGGCTCGCGGTCGACCTCCAGCGGCTGCGCGCCGAGGCCGGGAGCCGGAACCTGCGGCTGGTGGAGGCCGAGGACATCCTGTCGCCGTTCTGCGGCTTCGGGATCGATGCGGTGATGCTCCGCGACTACAACGCGGTGAAGTCGGCGCTCGCGCGGGGCCCGCTGAAGCGGCTCGCGCCGGGGCCGGTGGCGTACGCCGTCGCCGCGACGACGCGGACGATCCCGAGCTACCTCGTGCGGCGAACACCGCACTGCCGCATCATCAACGAGGGCAACGACGCGATCCGCGTCGGCGAGAAGGGGGCGATGCTGGGGGCGCCCATCAAGAAGGGCGGCGTCATCTACGAGGGGCCGGCGAAGATCGCGGCGCTGTCGACGATCCCCTATTACGGCTTCGGCTTCCGGATGTTCCCCTATGCGGACGATCGCCAGGACCGCATGCAGCTGCGCGTGTCGGTGGTCTCGCCGTTCACGTTCATGCGGAACTTCTCGCGCATCTGGAGCGGGGAGTACGACGACCTGGAGACGGTGTTCGATTACTTCGTGGACGAGGTCACGATCGAGATGGACCCGGTGACGAGCTTCCAGATCGGCGGCGACGTCCGCGGGGAGCGATCGCGGGTGCGCGTGCGCCTGACCGAGCCGATCCGGATCGTGGATTTCTACGCGCCGCCGCGCGGATAAGGCTCAGCCGTCCGGCAGGACGCGGGTTGGACCAGACTGGCACGACTCGCGGCAGCGCCGCCAGCACGCCGCTCGTGCTCTGGAGCGACCGCGACGCGAACCGCGCGTCGAGCGCCGGCGAGCTCGAGCCGCTCGCGTCGCGCGGGCTCGTCGCGATTCAGTCGTAGTACTCGTTGCCCAGGTGGGTGATGAGGTCCTCCCCCATGAGCCAGCGCATCGTGTTCTTGAGCTTCATCGACTGGATGAAGAGATCGTGCTCCGGGTACAGCGCCGGCGCGGTCATGGGGCTCTTGAAGTAGAAGCTGAGCCACTCCTGCGTGCCGCGCAGCCCGGCGCGCTGCGCGAGATCCAGGAGGAGCGCCAGGTCGAGCACGAGCGGCGCGGCGAGGATCGAGTCGCGGCAGAGGAAGTTGATCTTCACCTGCATCGGGTAGCCGAGCCAGCCGACGAGATCGATGTTGTCCCACCCCTCCTTGGCGTCGCCCCGAGGGGGGTAGTACTCGATCCGCACCTTGTGGAAGAGCTTGCCATAGAGCTCGCCGTAGACGTGCGGCTGGAGGATGTGCTCGAGCACCCCGAGCTTCGAGACCTCCTTCGATCGGAACGAGTCCGGGTCGTCGAGCACCTCGCCGTCGCGGTTGCCGAGGATGTTCGTCGAGAACCACCCTGCGACGCCGAGCATCCTCGCCTTGAGCCCCGGGGCGATCACCGTCTTCATCAGGGTCTGGCCGGTCTTGAAGTCCTTGCCGGCGATGGGGACCTCCTGCTTGCTCGCGAGCTCCCACGCGGCCGGGAAATCGACCGTCAGGTTCGGGGCGCCGTTCGCGAACGGGACGCGCTCCTTCAGGCAGGCCCACGCGTAGATCTGGGAGCTCGAGATCGCCGGGTGGTCCTCGGCGAGGCCCGCCTCGAAGCGCGCGACGGAGGAGTGGACCTCCGCGGGCGCGGTATAGACCTCGGTCGATCCGCACCAGACGGCGACGGCGCGCGCAGCGCCGCTTTCGCGGAGGAAGTCGCGGATGTCCTCCCGGACCTGCTCGACCATCGCGGCCTTGCTCGCGCCCTTCTTCACGTGGTTGCCGTGCAGCCGCCGGACGTACTGCGGGTAGAACACCGCGGACATCGGGCGGATCCGCTCGAGCTCCTCGCGGACGGCGTCGAGGTGGCGTTGCTCGAGCACGTCCGCGTGCCGCGCCGACTCGTAGGCGTTGTCGGGGAAGATATCCCACGCGCCGAACACCAGCTGATCGAGCGCCGCGAGCGGCAGGAAATCCTTGATCCTGGGCGCGCGTTTGTCGGTGCGCTGGCCGAGCCGGATCGTGCCCATCTGGGTGAGCGACCCGATGGGCGCCGCGAGCCCGCGCCGCGCGAGCAGGGTCCCTGCGATGGTCGTCGTGGAGACGGCGCCCAGCCCCGGCAGCAGGACCCCGAGCTTGCCCTCCGCGGTCTTGATCTCTTTCGGCTGCTTCACGTGACGTGTTCCCCCCGGTCGTGGTCGTGGGCGCTCGTCGGGTGAGGGCGTGCATCCGCCGGCGCCGTGGACACGGCGAGCGCGAGGTCGGTCGGGGCCGCGCGGCGCCGCGACCCGCCGGGAGCATGAAGCTCGAGGGCCGCGATCACCACGGGGCCGGCGCGCGCGCGATGGCGTTTCCCGCGGGCGCCCTTCGCGCGTTTCCGGCGCTCCCTTCCCCTCGGCGCCTCGGACGGCGGCATGCGGTGCTGCCACGAGAGGGCATGTTCGCGACGCGCCGGGCAACCCCGGCGGGCGATAGCGATCAAGGCGAGGGGCGCGGGTAGCCGGCGGCAGGGGTCATCGCCTCGATCCAGGCGCGGACCGCGGCGACGGCCTCCTCGTCGACGCGCCGGGTCGCGAGCGGCGGCATCTGCTCGGGCGGCGCGCCGGGCGCGTCGCGCCGGGACATGGCGCGGAGCACGGCGCTGCGATCCGGATCGAGGGGCCTCAGCCGGTCATAGCGGGCTCCCGGCGGCGCTCCGGGCGGGCGGAGCTTCGCGGGCTGGTTGATCGCCGTCTGGTAGACGCGCGTGCCGCGCACGTCGCCCACCCGGCCGGCCGCGTCGATGTCGAGGCGCATCTCGAAGTGCGTCGCGACGCCGAGCCGGTGGTGGCACGAGACGCCGCAGTTGACGTGCAGCAGGCCGAGGGCGCGCCGCTCCGTCGCGGTCCCGGGCACCTCGAGCGCGGCCGCGTCGGGGAGCGGGCCGCCGGAGGTCGTCGACAGGAGGCCGCGCTCGACGAGCTCGGCGTACGTCAGGCCGCCGGCGCCCCGCGCGGCGAGCTGGATCGCCTCGAATCCAAGCGGGTTGTCGGTCTTGCCACCGTGGCAACGGATGCAGTCGACCTGCGCCGGGATCGCGTAGTCGGGGGCGCCGGGGACGTGGGGGACACCGGCCTTCACCTGCGTCGCGCTCGCTTCGTCCTCCGACCAGACGTAGGTGGCGCGCGTCCAGCGATCCTCCGCTGTCTTCCACAGGAACCTCGTCTCGATACGGCGGCTCGCGCCGGCGACGGGCAGACGGAACTCCTTCCACAGCTTTGTGCCGACAGGAAAGATCCAGTCGTTCATCCGGGAGACATCGATGGTCGCGCCCAGAGGGAGGTAGATCCAGCGCGTCTTCTCGGCGCCGTCGCTCCAGAGCTCGAAGGCCGGCCTGAACTCGCGGACACCGGCCGCGATCGTGCGCGCGCCGGGGTCGCTGTAGAGCCCGGTGCAGCGGAGATCGTGAGGATCGGTGTCGCCGTCCTTGCACCGCGGCAGGCCTCCGGGCGTCTCGGCCGCGGCCTGGCCGGGGCGATCGCCTGCGCCGGCTGCGCGCGTGGTGGCCGCGGCCGCCGGGACGGTCTGGGCCGGTGCGGTGGGGAGAGGTTCGGGCCGGGGCGCCTCCTGCGCGCCGCAGCCGCCGCAGCCGGCCAGCAGCAGCGACGCGACCGCGGCTTGCCAGGCGCGTCCTCTCGTGGTGAAGGTGAAGAGGGAGGTGTCCGCTTGCCCGAGAGACCGAGCCACCGGCGCGTCGTGGGGCGCGCTGCCTATGTGACGAGAGCGTGCCATCGGACCGCCTGGTGCCTCCTGCTCGCTGGCAGTGTAGCCGCCTGTGACAGGCGCGTGCAGGTCGCGGGGCCGCCCGAGGAGCCTCGCGAGGGCGGCCCTCCCGGCCAGGCCGCGGCGGGGAGCCCGGTCCAGGCGGCTCAGGGGGGCACGGGGGCGCCTGGCGCGGCGCTCGCCGCGCAAGACACGCCGGCCGCGCAGGGGGCGCCGGCCGCGCAAGGCGCCCCCGCGGCGCAGGGGGCGCAGGGGGCGCCCGCGAGCGCCGCGGAGCTCGGCCGCCCGGCGAAGTGCGGGGGCGTCCCGCAGCTGAAGCTCACCCTGGTGGCGAGCGGGCTCGATCAGCCGACGTATGTCGCCGGGCCGCCCGGCGATCCGTCGCGCCTCCTCGTGCTCGAAAAGACGGGGGTCGTCCGGCTCATCAAGGGCGGCGCCGTCCAGCAGGCGCCGTTCCTCGACGTGCGATCGCGCGTGTTCTTTCCGGCGCCGAACGCCGAGGGCGGCCTGCTCGGGCTCGCGTTCCACCCGGACTACGCGAAGAACGGGCGCTTCTGGCTCCACTACTCGTCGGCCCCGCGCGGCAACGTGGTGATCGAGGAGTGGAAGCGCGCGGCGCAGGGCGGCGACTCCGCCCATCCCGAGCCGGTCAGGTCGCTGGTCGACGTGAAGCACGGCGCCTGGAACCACGTCGGCGGGATGCTCGCCTTCGGCAAGGACGGCCATCTCTACGCCGCGATCGGCGACTCCGCGCGATCGCCGAGCCCCGCGGCCGATCTCACCTCGAAGCTCGGCAAGATCCTCCGCATCGACGTCGATCAGCCGGGCAAGGCGCCGGCGGGCAACATGACGAGCGGTGACCCGATGATCTGGGACTACGGGCTCCGGAACCCGTGGCGGTTCAGCTTCGACCGGCTCACCGGGGACATGTACATCGGCGATGTCGGCCAGAAGAGCTGGGAAGAGATCCTGGTGGAGCGCCCTGGCCAGGGCAGGAACGATTACGGCTGGGAAGCGATGGAGGGCGCCCATTGCTACCCTCCCGGCGCGACGTGCAAGCCGCGCGGCCTCCCGCCCGCGGTCGAGCACCCGCGGAGCGAGGCGGGCTCCATCATCGGCGGCTATGTCTACCGCGGGGCGAAGATCCCGTGCCTGCGCGGCCGTTACCTGTACGCCGATTACGTGACGGGCCGCTTCTTCTCCTTCGTGTGGGACGGCAAGGCCGCGACCGATCCCGTCGAGCTGACCTCGGCGCTGAACCCGAATGGACTCCCGTCCTCGTTCGGCGAGGACGCGGCCGGGGAGGTCTACGTGGTGATGTTCAACACGGGGCGCGTCTACCGGCTCGATCCGGGGTGAGGTGGTTCCACGGCCGCCGGCGCGTCGCCTGCTCCCTCCGGGACGGGCTGTCGACGTGGCGGCGACGAAGGGCTCCGCCGCAGCGCCGCGTCGAGGAACTCGCGCACGTCGCGCTCGAGCCGACGGTGGAACGCCTCGCGATCGAACCCGGCGCGATCGATCGCGGGCGGGAAGTCCGGGCGCCGCATCTGGGGAGGAAACGGGCTCAGGAACGAGTAATGGTTCGCGTTCTCGACGACCTTGAACGTGACCCGGGCCGGGTCGGGGACGAGGTCGAGGACGAGCTGCCCCTGCCATCGCGGCGCGATGCGGTCGTGCTCCGCCACGAGCAGGAGGACGGGCGCCTCGACGTCCTTCAAGGCGTCGTTGGGCACGAACCAGCACGCCGCGGGGGCCATCAAGACCAGCGCCTTGACGCGCGGGTCCTTCGTGACCGCGACCCTCTGCCCCGGCCCCGTCCAGGGCTGCCCGCCCGCGAGGGCGAGCGCGGTGTAGCCACCCATCGAGTGCCCGATGACGGCGATGTCGTCGCCCAGCAGGCGAGGCCCGAGCTCGGCGTCGGAGCAGACGGCGTCCACCGCCAGCCGGGCGTGCCGGGGCCGGCGCTCCAGGTTCTCGACCGCCTCGGTCAGGGACCGATCGTTGCGGTTGTCCCCGGGGTGCTCGGGCATCGCGACGACATAGCCGCTCTGCGCGAGGTGGGACGCGAGGGTCCGATACCCGAGGGGCGTCCCGCCGCCGCCATGCGAGATGACCACGAAGGGGAAAGGGCCGCCGTGCGCGGGCGCGTTCCGGGCCACCTCGAGCGCGTAAGGCCCCATGGCGACGACCTCGGCAGGGACGTCCGTCGGGTACATCACGAGGACCGGGAACGAGAGGTCGTTCATCGGGTCTCGAACGGTCAGGCTGCGGCAGCCCACGAATCGACTCATGCTCGTTTCTCCGGAGGGGGTCGGGGTGACGGGAAGACCACGGGCGGTGCCCGTCCGTTTATCAGGGGCTCACCGGCACGACCACCCCGACCTCGGTGACCGATGATGAGGTAACACCGGACGCCCCGTGGACCCGCAACCACGGCCGGTGACGCCGGCGGCCGGGACCCGTCGCGCGCCGCGACGGATCCATCCGCCTCGCCGCGCATCCTCCCCGGCTTCGAGGGAAGCCGTCGATGTCGCCTTCGCCGAGCGGACGGACGCGCCGGAAGTGGACGTAACGCCCGCTCGGTAACGTGGAATCGATACGCTCCCCAGGGAGCGGCGGGTGAGCGGGCGCCGTGCTACCGTCGCTCGCGGCGGCTGACGATCGGAGCTGCGCCGCGGAATGACGACACGAGGTACGCCAGGCCGCCGGGCGGGGCCTGCGACGCTCCGGGCTCGACCCGCGGGGCGGTAAGGAGCGCGATGACGCGCGTGGAGAGCTGGTTCGGCATCGCGCGTTCGCTCGCGATGTACTACGGCGTGCCGCTCCGCGTCCGCCGGATGGCTCGTCTTTACGGGCAGTTCGTGACGCCGGGCTCGCTCTGCTTCGACGTCGGGGCGCACGCGGGGGATCGCATCCGCGCGTTCCGCTGTCTCGGCGCGCGCGTCGTCGCCGTCGAGCCCCAGGCCGCGTTCGTCCGCCTGCTTCGTGGCCTCTATGGGCGCGACGGGGACGTCGTCCTCCTGCACGCCGCGCTCGGTCGGGCGCCGGGACGAGCGCGCCTCTTCGTCAGCGAGCGCGCGCCGACGGTCACGACGCTGTCGCGCGCCTGGATCGACAAGGTACGGAGGGATCCGTCGTTCCGGGGCGTGAGATGGTCCGAGGGCGCAGAGGTCGAGGTGCGCACGCTCGACGCGCTGATCGACGAGCTCGGCGTTCCCGCCTTCGTGAAGATCGACGTCGAAGGCTTCGAGGCCGAGGTCCTCTCGGGCCTCTCGAGGCCGCTGCCCGCGCTCTCGTTCGAATACCTGCCCGCCGCGCGGGAGATCGCGCTCGAGTGCGTCGAGCGGCTCACCTCGCTGGGGGATTACCGCTACAACTGGTCCCGCGGAGAGAGCCTCGTCCTCGGCGAAACGGCGTGGCTCGACGCGGATGGCATCCGCCGCTTCCTCGCGTCGCTGACCCTCGGATCGGGATCGGGCGACGTCTACGCCCGCCTCGGTGGCTGGACGCCTTCATCGCCCGCACCCGCGCCGACGAGCTCATCGTGAGCTCGCCGAGCTTCGAGCAGCGTCGACATCCCTCATGACCAGCACGCCCGACGGCTGTCCGGAGGTGGTGGAGGACCTCGATGGAAGTGCGGCGGGCTTGCCCGGAGGTGGTGAAGGACCTCGGTGGAAGTGCGGCGGGCTTGCCCGGAGGTGGTGGAGGACCTCGGTGGAAGTGCGGCGGGCTTGCCTGGAGGTGCTCGACCACCGTCGTGGAAGTGCGGCGGGCTTGCCCGGAGGTGGTGGAGGACCTCGGTGGAAGTGCGGCGGGCTTGCCCGGAGGTGCTCGACCACCGTCCCGCGAACGAGCCGGACGGAGGGCGCTGCGTGCCGAGCCGGCGCCCCGCCCGGCGCGAGCCCGCGCCTCCGGGCAAGGCGCTTCACCCAGCGCGGGCGAGCTCGTCGCGCACCGCTGCCGTGAGCTCGAGCGAGCGCACCCGCGCGGCGTGATCGAAGATCGACGAGCTCACGATGAGCTCGTCGGCGCGGGTGCGCGTGATGAAGGCGTCCAGCCCGCGCCGCACGGCCTCGGGCGAGCCGACGACGGAACAGGCCAGCGCCTGCTCGAGGCCGGCGCGGTCCAGGGGGCTCAGGTCGCGCTCGAAATCGTCGACATCGTCGACCGGCGGAGGAAAGGGCCCCGGCCGGCCACGGCGCAGGTTGACGAAGGCCTGCTGGAGCGAGGTCCACAGCCGGCGCGCCTCCTCGTCGGTGCCGGCGGCGACCACGTTGATCCCCAGCATGATGCGGGGCTCTGCGAGCTGATCCGAGGGGCGGAACTCCCTTCGGTACAGCGCGATCGCCTGCGTCATCTGGCCCGGCGCGAAGTGCGAGGCGAAGGCGTAGGGGAGGCCGAGCGCCGCGGCGAGCTGCGCGCCGAAGAGGCTGGAGCCGAGGATCCAGATCGGCACGCGGAGCCCGGCGCCGGGCACGGCCTGCACGAGCTGGCCAGGCTCCGCCGGGCGGAAGTAGCCCATCAGCTCCAGGACGTCCCGGGGGAAGCCGTCCGCGTCGCCGGCCAGGTTGCGCCTGAGCGCGCGGGCGGTGATCGGGTCGGAGCCCGGAGCGCGCCCGAGGCCCAG
Source organism: Sorangium sp. KYC3313 (assembly GCF_052075895.1). Taxonomy (NCBI): domain Bacteria; kingdom Pseudomonadati; phylum Myxococcota; order Polyangiales; family Polyangiaceae; genus Sorangium; species Sorangium sp. KYC3313. The sequence continues at coordinate 10,360,528 of NZ_CP197255.1, read as the reverse complement.
ATCGATGCGCCCGGGAAAGAGCGACGCCAGCGTGCCGAACTGCTCGGCGATCACGAGCGGCGCGTGGTTCGGCAGCATGATCCCGCCCGCGCCGACGCGGATCGTCGAGGTGCCGGCGGCCACGTGCGCGATCACGATCGACGTCGCGGCGCTGGCGACGCCGCCCATGTTGTGGTGCTCGGCCAGCCAGTAGCGGTGATAGCCGAGCCGCTCGGCGTGGCGCGCGAGATCGAGCGAGTTGCGGAGCGCCTGCGCGGCGTCTCCGCCCTGGACGATGGGGGCAAGGTCGAGAACGGAGAACGGAATCATGTTGGACACCTCGCCAGACTGTTGCACGCCACGGACGGTTGCGGGAGCGCTCGGGGACCGGCGCGGCGCGTACGCGGTCTCCGCGATCGCGGCGAGGAGGCGCCCCCCGCCAGCGCGCGACCCCGCCGGCGCGCGACCGCCAGCGCGCGTCCCCGCCGGCGCGCGGCCCCGCCAGCGCGCGCCCCCGCCGGCGCGCGGCCCCGCCAGCGCGCGGCCCCGCCGGCGCGCGGCCCCGCCAGCGCGCCCCGCGGCGCTCGAGCCGTCTGGAACGCCATGACGTGGCCGCGCCCGCTGTATTACGCTCGGCTCGTGCGCCGTTCGTCCTCGCCGCTGCGCCGCCTGCCGCAGGTCCTGCTCGTCGTCGCCGCCTCGGCCGCCGCTGTGGCGTCGCCCGGGGGAGCGGCCGCGACCCTCTGGCCCAACGTGCCGGAGCAGATCGCGCGTGCGCTCACGTCGGGCGACGCCCTGGAGCGGCGCCTGGCCGCGACCCGCGTGGGCGAGCTCGCCCCGGAGACGGCGATCAGGCTGATCCAGCGGGGCATGAGCGATCCGGACATCGAGGTGCGGCTGCACCTCGCCGGGGCGGCCGTGCGCCTCCGGATGCCGCGCGCGGGGGACCTCGTGATCGAGTGGCTCGGCGAGGGCGACGCGCGCCTGCGGCTCGCGGCCTGCGACGTGATCCGCGCGGCGCCCACGGACCGCTCCGTCGTCGCGCTCGGGCGGGTGCTCGGCGATCCCGACCCGCACGTCCGCCTCGCCGCCGCGACCGCGATGGGCGCGGCGGGGCTCCCGGACGCTGTCTCGCCCCTGCTCGGCCACCTCGACGACACCGCGCCGGAGGTGCGCGCGGAGGTCGCGCGCGCGCTCGGCCGGATCGGCGACGCGCGCGCCGTCGTGCCGCTGATCGGCAAGGTGCAGGACTCGATCCCGGAGGTCCGCAAGGTCACGGCGCGCGCGCTCGGAGAGCTCGGAGACCCGCGCGCGGTCAGCGCGCTGCTGCTCGCGCTCCAGGACGCGTCCCAGGACGTGCGCGTCGAGGCGGTCACCGCCCTCGGCCGGCTGCGCTCGGACGACGCGACGTCGGCGATCGCCGATCTCGTCACGGCGTCGCCGGGGGCCGCGGGCGCGTTCCCGGGGGCGCGGCCGTCCGACAGCGCCACCTCGAGCAACGACGTGCGGGAGGCGGCGCTCCGGGCGCTCGGCCGCATCGGCTCCGACGCGGCCGTGAAGGCGCTGCTCGCGGCGCTCGCGAAGGACAACCCCGCGGCGCCGCGCTCGGCGGTCCGCGACGGCCTCGTCAGCGCCGGCGCCGCGGCCGTCCCCGCGCTCGTCGCGGCGCTCGCGGCCGCGCCGTCGGCCAACACCGCGGCGGGCGCCGCCCTCGTGCTCGGCGAGCTCAGGGCCAGGGAAGCGCTGCCCGCGCTCGCGCGGGGGATGCAGCGGGGCGTCGTCCCGCTCCGGCACGGGCTGCGCGCCCTCGGCGCGCTCGGCGATCCCGCGGCGCTGCCCGGCGTGCTGGAGCTGCTCGGCGACGCCGACCCCGCGGTCCGCGCGGAGGCCATCCGCGCCGCGACCGCGCTGCTCGATCCAGCGCGGCCCGACGGGCGCGCGGTGGACCCGGCGCGCGCCCAGCTGGTCGACCCGGCGACCGCGCCCGACGAGAAGCTCGCCCTCGTCCAGCTGCTCGGGCGCACCGGCTCGCCGCGCGCGCAGGCGGCGCTGCTGCCGCTCGCCAAGGCGCGCTCCACGCCGCTCCGGCTCGCCGTGATCGAGGCGCTCGGGGCCGCGCGCGCGGCCGGGACGCTCGGCGCGGCCGTGGACGCCGCCCTGCTCGCGGCGCTCGACGACGAGTCGGCCGACGTGCGGCTCCGGGCGGCGATCGCGCTCTCCCGCGTCGCCGGCCCAGGGAGCGCCCGGCCGCTGCTCCAGCGCCTCACGGTCGCGGCGGAGCAGGACCGCGGCGCGCTCGGCATCGCCCTCTCGGGCGCCCTGTCGCGCGCGGACGACGCCGGCGGCGCGAAGGCCGCGCGCGGCGCGAGCGGCAAGGGCCTCGTCCACGAGGTCGCGGCCGCGATCGCGAGCGCGCCGGACGCCGCGCGCGACGCGCTGATCGAGGGGCTCGGCCGCATGCCGGGGCAGGCCGCGGGCGCCGCGCTCGCGCGGATGGCCTCGGCGGCGCCCATCGACGATCGCCGCAAGATCGCCGAGGCGCTCGCGGGGCACCCGGAGGCCGCCGCCGCGCTCCGCACGCTCGCGGGCGATCCGGATCCCGGCGTCCGCGCCAACGCGGTCTGGTCGCTGGGCGCGGCGGGGGACAAGGACGCGCTGCCGCTGCTTCTGCCGCTGCTCAAGGACCCCGACGCCGCCGTGGCGGGCAACGCGGCGGGCGCGATCGGGCGCGCCGCCGGCCGCGCCGGGCAGCCGGCCCGCGCGGCCGCGGCGCTCTGCGCGGCGCTCGCCGACGCGCGCCCCTACGTGCGGGCCAACGCGCTCGCGGCCCTCACCGTGGCCGGCGCCCGCTGCGACGGCGACGCGGCCCGGGACCTGCTCGCGCGCGACCCCGCGGAGGCGGTCCGCCTCGCGGCCGCCGACCACGTCGCGCGGAGCGGCGCCGACGACGATCGCCGCGCGCTCGCCCGCTGCGCCGCCGAGGACAGGAACGCCGCGGTCGCCGGGCGCTGCGCCCGCGCCGCGCCGCCCCGCGCGCCGGCCGCCGGCGCCGAGGACGTCGTGGTCTTCATCGTCCCGTTCGACGCGGGCCGGGGCGGCTCGGTCCGCGACGCGCCGGCCCCGCGCGCGCCCTTCGCGCTCGTGCGCGCGGACGGGCTCATGCGCCTCGGCGTCGCGGACCGGCGCGGAGAGCTCTTCGAGCGCGGCGCTCCCCGCGGGCCGATCCGCCTGACCGTCCCGGCCCCGCTCGTGAAGTGAGCCCGCGCCCGCCGCGCTGAGCCGGACACCATGCGAACCCGACCCGACGTCGAGCTCCGGATGTCCAGGACCGTCCACCCGGGCGACGTCGTCCTCGTCGAGCTGGTGCTCCGCTGCCGCGGGAAGACGCCGGTCGACGCGATCGCGCTCCACCTGGAGGGCATGCAGGTCGCCCGCGTCGAGGAGCGCGTCCTCGTGCCGCCCCACTTCCTCTCGCTCGTCGCCCGCGTCTCGGGGCCGACGACGCTCCCGGAGGGCGAGCAGCGCTACCGCGCGAGCTTCCCGGTCCCGGCCGACGCGCCCTGCTCGTACCTCGGCACGCGCGCCGAGATCCGCTACGGCATCACGCTCTCCATCGCGATCCCGTGGTGGCTCGACGTCCAGGAGTCCTACGAGGTGCTCGTCACGCCCCGCCCCGTCACCCGCCCGGCCCGGTCGCCGGCCGCGGGGACGACGGCGCGCGGCGACAGCCCCTTCGTCGAGGTCTCGCTCGACGATCGCGTCTTCGCGCCGGGCGACGAGATCTCGGGGGCGGTGGCCCTCGGCAACGTGCAGGGCCGGGGCGTGCGCGGGATCGAGATCTCGCTGGTCGGCGTCGAGCGCCTCCTCAGCGTCGACCGCTCCGCGCCGAACCGCGCGACCGAGGCGCACCGCTTCACTGCGTTCCGCCGCGCGGACAGCCGCGACGAGGGGCGGGAGCTGCCGTTCCGGTTCCGGATCCCCCGCTCCGTCGCGCCGTCGTTCGACGCCGGCTGGGTCGCCCTCGTCTGGGGGCTCGAGGTGCGCGTCGAGCTCGCGCGCGCGGACGGCGTCGTCCACACGACGCCGCTCGCGCTCGGCGTCTTCGACAGCCCGCCCGGCCTCGGCGCGATGCGGCGGCAGATCGGCTCCGGGAGGTGGCGCGCCGTCTGGGAAGCGGTCGGCGCGCGCCACGGCCTGTCCCTCGACGCGCTGGAGCTCCGCCTCTCGGGCACGCTCTCCGGCGCCGCGGCGTCGGTGTGGATCGACGCGGGCTCCTCGTCGAGCGGCGCGCTCGCGGGCGAGCTGCGCTGGCCGTCGTGGGGGCTCGACCTGGAGGTCGGCGTGAGGCGCTTCCTGCTCGCGCTGTCGTCCGAGGACGACGAGGGCTTCGGCCGCCGTTACCGCGTGCGCGGGCGCGATCCCGGCCAGGTGCGCGCCGTGGTCGCGGGGCCGCTGCGCCGGGCCCTGCTCGCCTTCGACGACGTCCGGCTGGACGACGAGCACGTGTCGGTCCGGTCGCGGACGCCGGGCCACGATCAGCCCTGGCTCGGCGCGTTCCTGGAGCACCTCGCCGCGCTGGCGGCCGAGATCGGCGCCGCGAACGAGCGCATCCCGCCGCCCACGCCGATGGCGGGGATGCGCGCGGCATGGGAGCGGTTCGCGGCCGAGGTCCACGGCCGCTTCGAGGTGGGCCGCATGCGCATCCGGGACGCGCAGATCGACGGCGCGACGTTCCACCTCGACACCTGCTTCGAGCGAGGCCCCCACCCCGAGCGCTCCGAGATCACGCTGGTGGTGGAGCCGCCCCTCGACGCGGCGCTCGATCCCGACGATCCCGAGCAGCTGCGCGCCGCCTCGCCCAGGGCGCGCGAGGCGGTCAAGGGCCTGCAGGCCCGCACGCGCGCGCTGCGGATCGCGCCGCACTCCATCGTGATCACGCTGCCGGCCCCGCTCGAGGACCCCGCCACCCTGCGCGACCTGCTCGGCGAGCAGCTGCACGTGGCGGCGCTGCTGCGCGGCCCGCGCGCCGCCCGCCCGTACCGCTGAGCGGCGAGGAGCGGGCGCCCGGGCGGGGGCTGGCACTCCGGAACCGGGAATCCCCTTACGCGGCGCGCGGCTCGCTGATTTCCACACAAAACGCTGGCGGATCCGGGCTAGAGTCCTCGCCCCATGCTCGACAAGCTTTCTCGCGAAGAGCGCCTCCAGCTGATGCGGTTCATCTGTTCGTTCGCCTGGGCCGACCTCCAGGTGCGCGACCAGGAGCGCGAGTTCGTGCGCAAGATGATCCTGCGGCTCCACCTGGACGCGGAGGAAGCCAAGCAGGTGCGCGGCTGGCTCGAGGTGCCGCCCGCGGCCGACGACGTGGATCCGATGAAGATCCCGCGCGCGCACCGGCAGCTCTTCCTGAACGCCGCGCGCGAGATGATCTCGTCCGACGGCGAGATCGGCGAGGAAGAGCGCGAGAGCCTGAGCCTCCTGGATCAGCTCACGCGCTGACGCGGGCGGGGGGGGCGACGGATGACGGACGACGGACGGACGATGAGCCGGTGAGCGGTGGAACGATGAGCACGATGGCGCAGGGAGGGGCCGGCGAGGGCCGGACCCCGGCGGAAATGGGAGCGAGCTCGGCCGAGAAGCCCTGGGTCGGCGTGATCATGGGCGGCAAGAGCGACTACGAGCACCTCGCCGTCACGAGCGAGCTGCTCACGCAGCTCGGCATCCCGCACGAGGTGCGCGTCGTCTCGGCGCACCGCACGCCGGACCGGATGTTCGAGTACGCGAGCACGGCCGCGGAGCGCGGGATCGAGGTGATCATCGCCGCCGCCGGCGGCGCCGCCCACCTGCCCGGGATGGTCGCCGCCAAGACGGTGCTGCCCGTCATCGGCGTGCCCATCCCCGCCACGGCGCTGAACGGGATGGACGCGCTGCTCTCGATCGTCCAGATGCCGAAGGGCGTCCCCGTCGCCACGATGGCGATCGGCAAGCCCGGGGCGGCCAATGCGGCCCTGTTCGCGGCGGCGGTCCTGTCGGGCAAGCACCCGGAGCTCCGCGAGCGCCTCGCCGCCTTCCGCGGCGCCCAGGAGGCGGCGGTGCTACGCGACTCGGTCATCGTCTAGCTCGTCAGGCCTCGCCGGGCCTCGTTTCGCTCCCCCTCGACCAGGTCCTCCGGAAATGCCCATCGCTCCCGGCTCCACGCTCGGTATCCTCGGTGGCGGCCAGCTCGGCCGCATGACGGCGCTGGCCGCCCGCACGCTCGGGTACAAGGTCCACGCCCTCGACCCTGACCCGGACTGCCCGGCCCGTTCGGTGCTCGATCACTGCATCGTCGCCTCGTTCGACGACGTGACGCAGGCGGCCGAGCTCGCGTCGCAGTGCGACGTGGTGACGCTCGAGATCGAGAAGGTCGCCACGGACGGGCTCGTGGCCGCCGCCCGTTTCGCGCCGGTGCGCCCGTCGGCGGACGTGCTGGCGATGGTGCAGGATCGCGGCGTCCAGAAGGGCTGGCTCTCGCGCAACGGCTTCCCGGTGGGGCCCTTCCGCGAGGTCGCGACGAGCGAGCAGCTCCTCGAGGCGACGCGCGCCATGGGCGGGGCGTGCTTCGTGAAGTCGTGCGTCGGCGGGTACGACGGCCGCGGCCAGCTGCGGCTCTCGGGGGACGCGCGCTTGGACGATGGCGGCGGCGCCGGCGATATCGGCGAACTCGCGCGCGAGGCCGCGTCGCTCTTCGCGTCGCTCGGCGGCCAGCGCTGCGTGGTCGAGCAGGCCCTCGACCTCGAGGCGGAGCTCTCGGTGCTCGTCGCGCGGAGCCCGAGCGGCAAGCTCGCGGTCTACCCGCCGGCGCTGAACCACCACGTCGACCAGATCCTCGACTGGTCGCTGCTGCCGGGCCCGCTCTCGGCCGCGGTGACGGGGCAGGCGGTCCAGATCGCGCTCGACCTCGCGGTCGGCCTGCGCGTCGAGGGGCTGCTCGTCGTCGAGCTCTTCCTGCTCAAGGACGGCCGCCTGCTCATCAACGAGCTCGCCCCGCGGCCCCACAACAGCTACCACGCCTCCGAGGTCGCCTGCGCGACGAGCCAGTTCGAGCAGGCGGTCCGCGCCGTGTGCGACCTGCCGCTCGGCTCGGTCGAGATCGTCCGCCCCGCGGCGATCCTCAACTTGCTCGGCGACGTGTGGCTCGGCGGCGCGCCGCCGCCGTTCGAGGCCGCGCTGGAGATCCCAGGCGTCCGGCTCCACCTCTACGGCAAGCGGGTCGCCCGCCCCGGCCGCAAGATGGGCCACCTCTCCGCCACGGGCCGCACGCCGGAGGAGGCGCTCGTCGCCGCGAAGCTCGCGATGGCCCGGCTCTCGGCGCAGGCCGGGCTGCCGCTCCCCGGGCGCTGACCCGCCGCCGGCGGGCCTCCGCCGGCGCACGACGCTCTCCACGGCCGCCGATTTGTGAGCCGCCGATGAGCCGCGGCGCAACTGCTCACCCGGGACCAGCGTGACGGGTAGGGCGTGGTCCTACTTGCTCATGCTTGGCTTCGCTTCCCGCGGCTCTGGGGCTCCGCTGTCGTGTGGACGCGACGGCGGCACCGGGGCCGCGTGCAGTGTGCTCGGCAGAGTCAATCGTCTTCACTGCCAGTGCGGAGCGCGCTCACGGCGTCTTTGTCTTCATGGCGACCAGGCAGCAGCCGATCCGACAACACCCGATCCCAACTCCAACGATCATCTCGTAAGAGGCGCCGCTGTGGCATGTTCGCATCTCATCGGCTCGCGACCGTGGAGACTCCGGCCGTGCCCCTGCTTGCAACCCTGTCGATCATGGGCGGCGGCGACCGCCCGCGGAGAAGCAAGTCGATGAAAAGAATCTCATTCATGGTGTTGGCGTGTGTGGCGGGCGGGCTGGGCAGCGTGTCGTGCGGGGGGGTGGACGCGGACGACGGCGCCGCGCAGGGGAACGAGCCGCAGTTCTCGGTCGACGCTCAGGGCGGCGTGTTCACCTCGGACGACGGGTTCAAGATCGAAGTGCCGCCGGGCGCGGTCAGCGCGGCGACCGACATCACCATCGAGCGCGTCGAGGGCGCGCGCGAGGGCGGGGTGGGGCCCATGTACCTCCTCGGCCCGGAGGGGCAGACGTTCGACAAGCCGATCACGCTCACGCTGCCGATCACCGTCGAGCTCGAGGCGGAGCTCGGGGAAAACACCATCCTCGACGCCTATGCCTTCACCGCGCCGGCCGACTCCGATGACTTCACGCGGCTCGGGCGTCATGACGCTTCCCCTGCCGGCGTCATCACGGAGACCCCTCATTTCTCCCGCTTCCAGGCCGGGATGGTCCCGCCGGCGGCGATGGCGAGCCAGCACGCCTACCCGATGGCGCTCGCCGCCGACGAAACCTACCTCTACTTTGCGAGCGGCGGCACCGAGGCCAATGCGCCCGCGGACTCGAACGACGGCTACATCTATCGCGTCAAGCCGGGCACGACCGAGGTGGAGGCGATGACCCCCGCGGATCCCGACCCCAAGGCGCTGTGGGTCAACGCCTCCCACGTGTACTGGGCGAGCGGCGGAGACAACGAACCGGTCATCCCCTCGGCGCTCAAGCGCGTCGACAAATCGACCCTGGGGATGGAGACGCTGGTCGAGATCGGCTACCTGCTCAGCGTCATCGGAGACGAGTCGTCCGTCTATTTCGGCGATGGCGACGGACACAACATCTACAAGATGCCCCTCGACGGCGGCGCGCCCGTCCTCCTCGCGGAAGGCGCCGGGGCGCCGGAGCACCTGGCGCAGGACGCACAGAACATCTACTGGACCGGCGGCGCCACGACGAACAAGGTCTACAAGGTGGCGAAGGCGGGCGGGGACGTGACCGTCATCGCCGAGAACGAGGGCGAGCCGGCCGGGATCGCGGTGGACGCGCAGTTCGTCTACTGGGCCAACGCCGGCGACGGCGGCGTGTTCAAGGCGCCGATCGCCGGAGGGGCGAAGACGCTGATCTACCAGGGCGGCTCGATGGCGGGGCTGGCCCTCAGGGGCTCGACGCTCTTCTCGACGGACATGAGCCGGAACCGCAGCGTCCAGGCCCACGATCTCGCGGGCAATACGACCACCGTGCTCGCGCTCGGCCAGCACTTCGCCTGGCGCATCCTCGCCCCGGAAGGTCAGGACGTGTTCTGGACCAACGGCGGTGACTACCGCTTCGAAGGCGAGATCGTGTCCTACAGCGCTCCTTGAGCGCGCGTCCGGCGGCGATTGCGGGCAGCAGGGGCGAACGCGGCGGAGAAAGCCCGTTCGCCCGCACCGCATTGCACCGAATGTGGCTCGAGAGCGCATGGCGAGCGCTCCCGAGGCCGCTCGCCAGGGCGCGCTGCGCCGCCCCGCTGCGCCGGTGTCGGCGGCTTTGCGCATTGACCGTGTCCGGCGTCCTGGCGTAGTTCTTCTCATTCGATGCAGATCACCCTCCCGAGGGCCCGGCTCCAGGTCGCGCTGCTCGCCGTGATGGCGGTGATTGCGGGCGCCGGGCTCGGCGTCGAGGTGCTCAAGCCGCTCCTCCACCTGGGGAGCCAGAGCGGCGTCGTCCCGTTGTTCTCGCTGAGCTACGAACAGAATGTGCCCACGTGGTACACCTCGTCACTGCTGTTCGTGTGCTCACTCACGCTCGCTTTCATCGCCGCCGGCGCCCGGCGCACGGGCAAGTTCGTGAAGCACTGGTGGGGGCTCTCCGCGGCGTTCCTCTACATCTCGCTCGACGAGGTGGTCGAGATCCATGAAGCGGCGAGCTCCTGGCTCGATCTGGGCGGGGTCCTGTACTTCAGCTGGGTGATCCCGGCGGCCGCCGCGGTGGCGGTGTTCGCGGTCGCCTACCTCCAGTTCCTCTCGCACCTGCCGCGAGATACGCGGAATCGATTCCTCCTCTCGGGCGGGATCTATGTCACAGGCGCCCTCGTCCTGGAGCTGCCGCTCGGGTACTGGACCGAGCGGGCCGGGAGCGACAACCTGATCTACGCGCTCATCGACTTCGTGGAGGAGTCGATGGAGATGCTCGGCGTGAATCTCTTCCTGCTGTCGCTCGTCGATCACCTCGCCGTGCAGGGGTGGACGATCGGCTTCTCGCCAGCAGCACCGGAGCCGCGGCCCGCGGCGCTCGAGCATCCCACATGAGCGCACGGGCCGAGCCCGTGTCCGCTGCGCAGCTCGGTGTGGGCCGGGCCGCGTACATCGTCGGCCCCTGGTACGACTGGGCTTTCTTTCTGCTTCCGCCGCCCGTCGCGCTCGCCGCCGGCGCCCTGATCGCGGGGACGCCGTTCGTCGACGCGACGTTCAGGCTTCATGGGGAGAAGGTCACGGGGGCGGGGCTCTTCATCGGCACGCTCATCCACGGCCACCTCGCCGCGGTGCTCCTCCGGAGCCACGGCAATGCGGACATCTTCCGGCGGCACCGGCTCCGCTTCCTCGTGGCGCCGGTCGCCCTGTTCGCCGCGATGATGCTGTCCATGTGGGCCGTCGCCTGCGTGTCGGTCCTCGTGGTGTTCTGGGACGTCTACCACTCGGCGCTCCAGACGTTCGGCCTCGGGCGCATCTACGACGCGCGCACGGGGAACGCGCCGGCGCTCGGCCGCCGGCTGGACCTGTGGCTCAACCTCGTCCTCTACGCCGGCCCCATCCTGGGCGGCGCGACGATGCTTCTCCACTTCCAGAGCTTCGACGCCTTCGAGGGCGTGGGCCCCGCCTTCTTCACCGCCGTCCCTGCGCTGATGACGTCGAGCCACCGCGTCATCAGCTGGGCCGTCATCGCCGCGGGCACGTCGTACCTGCTCTATTACGCGCTCGCTTACCGAGCGATGATCCGGCGGGGGTATCGGGTGTCGTTCCCCAAGGTGTGGCTGCTCGTCAGCACGGGCCTCTGCTCGATCTACACGTGGGGTTTCAACCCCTGGGGACAGGCCTTCTTCATCATGAACCTGTTCCACGCCGTGCAGTACCTGGCGCTCGTCTGGTGGTCGGAGGGCGGCCGCCTCCGCCGCCGGCTGCGCCTCGACGCGTTCCGGGCCGGGGCGCCGATCGCGGTGGCGGTCTTCCTCGGGGGCGTCCTTGTGTACGGGGTCTGGGCCGAGCTCGCGCCGGCGGACGACCGCGCGCTGTGGTCGATCACGCAGGCCGTCGCGCTGATGCACTTCTGGTACGACGGGTTCATCTGGTCCGTGACGCGCAAGCAGGTATGAGGCGATCAAGCCTTCAGGGTGTTGCCAGAGAGGGGTGTATGCGAATCCAACGTTGTCTCCGGTCCATGGTCGTCGCGCTCGGGGTCGCCGCCGCGGCGCTCGCCTCGCCCGCTTGCAGCAAGTCGCCGCAGATCACGGCGGAGAGCATCGAGGACAACTGGGCGCTGACGGAGCAGCACGAGCCCGGGTCCGTCCTCATGACGGTGGCCCAGGACGGGCAGGTGACGGCGCTCGTGAAGGATCGCGACGGCAAGCCCATCGAGGCGGACGTGTCCGGCAGCGTCTCGGTCAAGGTGCCTGGCAAGGGCGGAGCCCCCATGAGCGCGGCGCTCGTGCCAGAGCCCAAATCGGGCGGTGTGCTGCTCGCCAAGCTCCCGCCGCTCGAGGACGACCTGACCGAGGTCAGCTACGAGCTCAAGGTGAAGGGCGAGCCGTTCAAGGGGGTGCTGCACGTGCCGCGCGGCGGGACCCGGGAGCTCCAGGAGAGCGCCAGGGAGCACCAGACCACCCAGCTCGACGGGACCAAGGGGCCGAACGGGGGCGTGCTCCAGCCGGTCGGAGACGACATCGTGGAGATCGTCGCCGACAAGGAGAGCGGGGATCTGCGCGTGTACGTGCTGGATCTCAACCTCAAGCCGGTGCCGATCGGCGAGCGCGAGATCAAGCTCGCGATCCAGACGGCGTCGGGGCCGGACGTCATCGTGCTCGCGCCCGGGCCCGAGCGGCTCTACTTCACCGGCAAGCTCGACGTGAAGGTCAATCCGACCAAGATCACGGTGGTGCTCAAGGAAGGCGGGCACACGCACGTGGTCCTCTGCGGTTACCGTCCAGGCGCGGTGATCGTGGTCGGCCCGCGCGCGCCCGTGATCGGCGTCCTGGTGGCGACCACGTGGGCCGTGAAGGTCGACGTCAAGCCGACCGTGGTGGTGCACGACGATGACGACGACGACGGCCGGGTCCTCGTCATCCACAAGCACAAGCACAAGCACAAGGGCAAGGGGAAGGGCAAATGGCACTGGAAATGACGGGGGAGGAGGGCGCCGCGCTCGGACGGGGCGCGCCGACGCGGTAAGGTGGCGGCGCGGCGCGCCCGCGCCTCACCCGACGGAAAGCCCTCTGCCATGACCGAAGCGCCCGAGCTCCCCGACCTCTCCCCCGACGACTGCCACCCCCGGGCCGCCGCTGCCCTCGCCGACCCGTTCTTCTGGTCGCTCACCGACGAGACCGCTCCGTTCGGCAACGAGACCGCGCACGAGACCCTCAACGCCTTCCGCGACTTCCGCGACGAGCACCCGAAGAAGAGCCCGATCGAGCTCCTCGACGCGCTCCTCGAGCGCTGGGAGGTCGGCAATGCCGGCTGGGACGCCGTGGACGCGGCCGAGGTCGAGGCGCTCGGCGAAGAGGACGAGTACGGCCTGCTCACCCGCGACGAGGCGATCCTCGCCCTGGCCTTCAGCCAGATCGTCGTCGAGGGCAGGCTCGATCCGGAGGTCCGCCGCCGCGCGCTGCTGGCGCTGGCCCGGCAGGCGCTCCCCGCGCTCCTGAGCGCCTACGAGGGGCGCGCCCTGGAGAGGGCGCTGCGGATCGACCGGATGAGAGGCGTGCTCTCCGCCCGCTGGGATTAGGTAAGCGCCTCGGCGCCCCTCCGGCGCCGGCGGCTACGGGAGCGCCCAGTCCTGCGCGTCCTGCCGGCACGCAGGCTCGCAGTCTTCGCCGTTCGGGTACGATGTCCGGTACGCGGGGGTGAAGCTCCGCTCTCCGACGAGGGCGCCGTCCCGGCGCACGACGACGTCGACGCGCGCCGGCGTGCCCTGAATCGCGAGCTGCTGGGTGAACTGCCCGGGGGCCGGGACGCAGCTCTGGGAGACGGCGTCGCCGCGCCTCGTCTCCGTGCAGATTGTCACCGCATTGACCGCGACACTGACGGTCGGGCTGCACCGGACGAACACGCCGCCGCCGCCGACCGTCGGCGTGTTCGTCCAGCTGTAGGCGCACGACACCTTGTCGCCGTCCACTGCGACCTCCAGCGTGTACTCTCCCGCTGCCCAGCGCTTGTCCGCCGTCGCGGCGGTGATGGAGAAGCCGTCGCTACAGCCAATCTCCGTGCATGACTTCGGGTCCATGATGCAGCCGGGCATGGCGGCGGTCACGGTGAATCCGGCGGCGAGCGCGGCGGCCTTGCGCGCGAAAGAGCCGAGTGGGACGAGGGAAAAAAGAGATAAGGTCATGGAGGGCATCCTCTCTCCGGCGGAACCGCCGTGGATGGACGCGCTGGCATAGCAACGGGCGGGCCACCTGCGCGGGCGCAAGAAGCCGGCGCTCCTGACGCCTTGTGCCAGGCGCCCGCCGAGCGGCATGACATGTGTGTCAGGGCAACGAACCCGCGGCTCGGCGGATGGACGCCCCGGCGCCGCCGGCGCAGCGCGCCTCCAGACCGCGCGGCGGCGCTTCGAAGGGGGCTCCCGCCGGTGCGGATTCGGGTACCGTCAGGCCATCAGGGGGTCGCGCGTCCGAACGCGAACGCCCGTCCTGCCAGGAGGTTTGCACATGAAGAAAACCTATACAGGGAGCTGCCACTGCGGCGCGGTCCGCTTCGAGGCCGACATCGACCTCAGCGCCGGAACCAACAAGTGCAACTGCTCGATCTGCACCAAGACGAGAAACTGGAACGTGATCCTCAAGCCGGACGCGTTCCGGTTGCTCGCGGGTGAGGACGCGCTGAGCGACTACCAGTTCGGCATGAAGGTCGGGCACCACCTGTTCTGTCGACACTGCGGCGTACGGTCGTTCGGGCGCGGGCATGTCGAGGAGATCGGCGGCGATTATGTGGCGGTCCAGCTCGCTTCGCTGGACGACGTGGATCTCGCGGAGCTCATCTCCGCGCCCATCCGGTACGCCGACGGACGCAACAACAACTGGGGCGCGCCGCCGGGAGAGACCCGGCACATGTGACCGTCGCCGCCGCTGGCTGCGGCGGACGGAGGCCCATCGACGGAGGCGCCGCCGCACGCCGGCGCCCCGCCCACGGCGCCGCGAGCACCGGCGCCACCGCCTGCCTTGCGAGCTCGCCCTCGGCGTCGCTCGTCACGTGGCACGTCACGCACCCCACCCCGAGCGCCCCGAGCGCCCCGAGCGCCTCCGGCTCAGGCGCCTCCGGCCTCGCCTCGGGCGCGTGGCACGCCCGGCAGAACGGCATCGGCTCGATCGCGAACGCCCCGCCGCGTCACCTCCGAGGCACCCGCGCGACGCCGGCCGCTCCCGCCCCCGCTTCGCGCCGTTCCGCCGCCGCAGGCGGCGTGGCGCCGTAAGATCCCGCGGGCTCTCGTGTTTACATGCCCATGCGCGCGCTCGCTCTGCTCCTGTGCCCCCTGCTGCTCCTCGCCACGGCCTGCGCCGCCAGGGGGCCCGACCCGGCGGATCCCCCGCACCCGGGCGCTGAAAACCCTTGCGCGCCGGGGGGAACGCCGCGGCCTCCCCGCGAGCACGTCGTGGCCACCACGGTCACGCCGGACGGCCAGATCGTCGACTGGATCCCCATCGAGTCCCAGACGCCCGACGGCAAGATCGCCACGCCTCCCGCGGGGCCAGCGGGCCCGGAGGGAGCCAGCCCCCCGCCGCCGGCGAGCCCGGATGGCGCCGCGTCGGCGCGGTCTCCGGCCGCGGCTGCCGTTCAGCTCGGGCCGAGAGGCCCGGCCGGCACGGTGCCGGTGCTGCGCCCCCGGCGGCCGCAGTGCGACTGCCTGCCCGGGTATGTCCAGCAAGCCGACGGCTCGTGCGCCGCGCTCGCGTCGCGCTGCTCGGGCGAGGGAGAGATGGCGTCGAGCAAGGCGTTCACGGCCTGCTGCCCGGGTCTCACGCCCATCGCGAGCATGGCGCGCGTCGACGGCGCGTGCGTGACCACGGCGCCCGACGCGCACCTCTGCGCGACATGCGGCGACGGCGATTGCGGCGCGGGTGAGAACGACTGCAATTGCCCGGGCGACTGCGGTGGAGCCCGGCCCTGAGCGACGATCGGATCATCCGGCATACAGGCCGCGCGTGCGGCCGCACAGGCGCACGAGGCCGAGCAAGCCGTCGATGGTCGGCGTCGGTACGCCGGTCAGCTTGCCTATCTCGTGGACCACGGTCACCAGCGCGTCGATCTCCAGCGCCTTGCCCGCTTCCGCGTCCTGCAGCATCGATGTCTTGAACGCGCCGAGCCTGCGCGTGACCTCCATCCGGTCTTCTCCGCTCTGCGCGATCGGACAACCGATCCTCGCGCCGATCGCCGCCGCTTCCTGCATCGCCTGGAGACAGAAGCCGCGCACCAGCGGATCGTCCAGTATCCGATCGCACGTCGCACCGGTGAGCACCGACACCGGGTTCATCGTCATGTTGCCCCACAGCTTGTACCAGATGTCGGTCCGGATATCGGCGCTGGCCTCGGCGTTGAAGCCGGCGCGCTGCAGCAGCTCGACCAGCGCGCCCACGCGGTGCGAAGGTCCGCCGGCCGGCTCGCCGAGGAGCAGGCGGTTGCCGAGGCCGACGCGCACCAGCCCCGGTTCCGGGCTGGAGCCCGACAGATGCACGACGCAGCCGACCACCTGGCGGAGCCGGATGGCGCGCGGAACGATGCCGCCCGGGTCGAGCGAGCGGAGCCGGGCGCCGGCATACGGCACGTTCTCGGGGGCGAAGAACCACCACGGCACGCCGTTCATCGCGGGGACGACGATCGTGTCCTCGCGGAGCAGCGGAGCGATGCGCGCGGCGACGTCGGCCAGCGCGGTGGCCTTGACCGCGATGATCACGACGTCCTGCGCGCCGAGCGCGGCCGGATCCTCCGAGGCGCGGATCGGCACCCGGGTGATCTCTCCCTCGCCTTGCAGCAGCAGGCCGCGCTTCTGCAAGGCGGCGAGGTTCTCTCCGCGCGCGACGGCGCTCACGTCGCAGCCAGCCGTGGCCAGCCGGGCGCCGAGCAAACCGCCGATGGCTCCGAAGCCGTAAACAGCAATTTTCATGGTTCCCTGCATCCTACCGTCGCCGGCCGCCGCTTGCCTCCTCGCCCGCCGCCGCCGTTCACGGCGCAGCGCGGCGCGCCGGTCCCTGGCCTGCGCGGAGCGCGCGTTCGAGGCGCGGTGCCGCTCGGTCGCCTCGGCCCTTGCGGCGCGAGGCGAGCTGACGATGATGAGCGGGCCCGATCGGCACACCAGCCGGGGGGCGCTTGGAGGCACTTGCTTATGAAGGTCACGTACTCGCTCGTCGTTTCTTGCATCGTGCTCGTCGCGGCGAATGGCTGTGGCGGCGGCGACGACGACCCGCTCCAGTCGGAGGGCGGGGGCGGATCCTCCAGCGGCGCTGGAGCTGGCGGGTCGAGCGGCTCCGCGGGCAGCGTGGGCGCCACGAGCTCCAGCTCCAGCTCCAGCTCCACCAGCGCGGGCGCGGGCGCGGGCAGCGCGGCGGCGTCGAGCGGCAGCGGGGGCGACGCGGCGGGGAGCGGCGGCGCGGGGGCGGGCGGCGCCGGGGCGGGCGGCGCCGGGGCGGGCGGCGGTGATGAGGTGTCGGCCGTCTGCCCGGGCGGCCCGTACGCGGCCGATCCGGTGCCGGCGAACGGCAGGCCGCAGCTGGTGAGAGGGGGGTTCACGTACGTCGAGGGCCCGGTCTGGGTCGCCGAGCTCGGGGCGCTGTTCTTCTCGGAGATCAACATGCAGGCGCAGAACACGCCGCCCCTCAACGGCCCGAAGGCGAAGATCCAGAAGCTCACGCCTCCGAGCACGATCGAGGTGTTCCTCGAGAACAGCGGGACGAACGGGCTGGGCCTCCACAGCGACGGGAACCTCATCGGGTGTACCCACGACACGCGCAGCGTCTCCGTGTTCGATCTCGGCACGAAGGCGCGGCGCGAGATCGCCGGATCGTACATGGGCAAGCGGTTCAGCTCCCCGAACGATGTCGTCGTGCGGAGCGACGGCAACGTCTACTTCACCGATCCCGATTTTCAGCTCAGCGCCGGCAGGCCGGAGTTGCCGACAGCAGCTTACCGCGTGTCCCCGTCCGGCGCGGTGAGCCTCATCGGCACGCTGGAAACCCCCAACGGCGTCGCGCTCTCGCCGGACGAGAGCGTGCTGTACGTGACCGAGTTCACCCCCGGCCGGATCCTTCGCTATCCGCTGAGCGCCGAAGGAGCACCCGGCGCCTCGTCCAATTTCGCGGCGAACCTGCCGAAGGCCGACGGCATGGGCGTCGACTGCGCGGGCAACCTCTACATCGCGTGGCGCGACGGCATCGACGTCTTCGCGCCGAGCGGCGCGAGGCTCGGCGCGATCACGGGGATGGGCGAGGTGTCGAACGTCGCGTTCGGCGGGGCCGATCGAAAGACCCTTTACATCACGTCGGGCGCGTCGCTCTACGCGATGGAGGTGAACATCCCCGGATATCCTAACTGAACTTTGCTGGACGCGGGTCGCCGGTGCTCAACCGCGCCGGCGTCCCAGCAGCGAGCGTCCGGCGGCTCGCCCCCGCGCGCGAGCGCGCTGTCCAGGAAATCCGTGATGGATTCACCGACGCGGAACACCCTGCGGGCGACAGCGCTTGACCGGTCTGGCGGTCCGGCGTAGGTCACGATGATCGAGGGACTCGAGCCGGTGTGCATGGGAGTGGTTGTCGCCGAGACGCTCGCCGCGCAGCACATCGGGCGCGACGCCGAAAGCAGCCTCGACGCCGCGCTCGCCCTGGCGACCACGCTGCACGCGCCGGGGCAGCGCGAGCGCTATCGGCGTCTGCTCGAATGCGCGATCGAGCAGGCGGATCGCGCGCTGGCCGCCGCCGAGCAGGAGCGCGCCGCCCTCCAGGAACATGAGGTCGACGCTGGAAGAGAGCGAATCCTCGCGACGGCGATGGGCGCCCGTTCGACGCTGGCGAGGGCCCACGCGGCGCGGGCGGCAGACGCGCTCCACGGAGCGGGCCAGCTCTCGTTGAGCGCGCAGCGCGCGCCGACGCGCGAAGCCTGCGACGACGGCTGGCGGCGCGTGGAGGCGATCGTGACCGGCGCAGAGGCCTCGGCGCGCGCGGCCGCCATCAGCGCCTCGGAGCTCGAGGGCGGCTCTCTGCGGTCAAAGGTCGCCCGCGCTGCGCGCGCGGCGGCTCACGAGGCCGAGGTCGCCGCCCGCGCTGCGCGCAGGATCATCGAGGAGCGAAACCACGCGTATACATTCCACACGGACGGCGGCTTCTCGTTCGGCGAGGGGTGGTACGTCGCCGCGGCCGCCGTCCTCGCGGGCGCGGCCATCCAGGTCGAGCCAGGCAAACCGGGAACGCCGCAAGCCGAGGCGTTTCTGCGCGATGCAGGCCTGTGCGATCACCTTCAGGCGTACCGCCCGCGCCCGCGCGCGGTGAAGCAGACCACGGAGATCGTCGCCCGCGCCTTCAAGGTCGATCCGTCGTCCGCCCAGGGGAGACTTCGCACAGCGTTTCTGGCGGACGCGCCGATTCCGGAATCGGTGATCGCCTGGGTCGATCGCAGGCTCGCGGAAGCGCGGGCGGGGGCGTCATGCCGGAAGAAGGTGCTGCTCTGGATCCGCGAGGGGAGCCACCACCCGCACCGCAACACGACGCTCGCCGAGCTGCTCGAGCTGACGGACCTCGTTCAACGCACGGGGCTCGTGCCTGTGCTGACCGGCGACGCCCTTCGAGACGCGCGGGTCCCCGAGGGAGCGATCGACATGACGCTCTTCTGGAAGGACCCGACCTTCCGGCAGCTCGACATGCGCCGGGCGCAGCTGCAGTTCTTCGAGCACCTGAAGCGAACGCACGGCCTCGTCGGTCAGCTCGGCGTGACGACCGCGGGCATGGACGGGCCCGCGCTCATGGGACTTCCCACGATGTACCTCACCGAGGCGTCGAACGTGCGTATGCGGGAGTGGGTCGGCGCGGTGCCGGGATACCAGGAGATCGTGCGCGAGGGGGGATATCTCGAGCGCGTCCGCCATGCGTTGTCCGAATGGGCCGCAGCTCCGTAGGCGAGGCGTCCCCTCGAATTTTTCGGGAAGATTCACAGGGAGGCGGGGAGAAGGAGAGTAAAAAATCAATCTCCCCGTCTCCCCGTCTCCCCGTCTCCCCGTCTCCCTGTTCAATTCCCCATTAAAATGCCAACAAGGTGAGGGGATCTGTCAGGAGGCGCCGCCAGCGCCGCCTCCGCCGCCTCCCGCGCCGCCGGTGCCGAGCGGGGTGTCGTCGCCGCTGCAGTCCTGATCGATGCTGTCACCTGCCACGTCGGTCGCGCCGGGGTGGATGTCCGGATTGCCGTCGTCGCAGTCCTCCTCGGGCCCGTAGCCCTCGCATGTCGCCTGGTAGCCGTCGCCGTCGCTGTCGGTCGCGGGCTCGTCGCACGGGGGCATGCCGTAGCAGGCCATCAGCGTGACAGCCATCATGCCGCCCGACGCCGCCGCGAGCAGCCGGCCCGCGATCCCGTGGCGCGCCTGCGCGCAGGTGACGCGCTCGGCCGTGGGCGTCGCGCCGCAATGCGGGCAGGCGGAAGCGCCGGGAGGCAGGAAACCATCGCAGCAAGGACAAGCGCCGAGGGTGAGCATGAGGATCTCCGCCGTTGGGCCATGAGGCCGAGCCCTGGCGCGCCTCGGAAGGCCGAGCCAGGGAGGTCAAACCGTCCCATTCTATGGCAAGCCGCCTCGGCGACGCACAAGGAAAATGAAGGGGAGTGGCGCAGCGGCGTGCGCGTGGCGCGTGCGCGTGCGCAGGTCATCATCCATCCCCCGCGCGATCGAAAGGGCGCCGGAGAGCAGGAGCCGGCGGCGGAGTTCGCGGTAGGCTCCGGCATGGCGCTGCGCCGTCTCGATGTGGTCCCCGGCGAGTACTTCCCGGCGTACGTGGTCTGGGAGCTGACGCTCCGCTGCGATCAGCCCTGCCGGCACTGCGGATCCAGGGCAGGGGCCGCGCGGCCCTCGGAGCTCGGCACCGACGAGGCGCTGGGCGTGGTGCGGCAGCTCGCGGCGATGGGCGCGCGCGAGGTGGTGCTCATCGGCGGCGAGGCCTACCTGCACGACGGCTTTCTGGAGATCATCGCGGCGCTCAAGGCCGCGGGCGTGCGGCCGACCATGACGACCGGAGGGCGGGGGATCACGGCGGAGATCGCGGCGCAGATGAAGGAGGCCGGCCTGCACAGCGTCTCGGTCAGCGTCGACGGGCTGGAGCGCGCCCACGACCTCATCCGCAAGGCCCCGGGCAGCCACCGGAGCGCGCTCGCGGCGCTCGGGCACCTCCGGGGCGCGGGGCTGCTCACCGCGGCCAACACCAACCTCAACCGGGTGAACCAGGGCGATCTGGAGGCGCTCTACGACCTGCTCCGGGAGCAGGGGATCGAGGCGTGGCAGGTGCAGATCACCGCGGCGCTCGGCCGCGCGGCCGACCGGCCGGCGATGCTGCTCCAGCCCTACGATCTGCTCGACGTGCTCCCGCGCATCGCCGCGCTGAAGCGGCGGGCCTTCCGCGACGGGATCACGGTGATGCCCGGCAACAACCTGGGCTACTTCGGCCCGGAGGAGGCGCTCCTGCGCTCGCTGCGCGAGGGCGGCCGCGACCACTTTCGCGGCTGTCAGGCCGGGAAGCTGGTGCTGGGGATCGAGTCCGACGGCGCGGTGAAGGGCTGCCCGTCGCTCCAGAGCGACGCCTACGTGGGCGGCGACCTGCGCGGGCGCGCGCTCCAGGAGATCTGGGACGAGGCGCCGCGCCTCGCGTTCGCGCGGGCGCGCACGGCCGACGATCTCTGGGGCTTCTGCCGGAGCTGCGCCTTCGCGGAGGTGTGCATGGGCGGGTGCACCTTCACGGCGCACGCGCTCTTCGGGCGGCCGGGCAACAACCCGTACTGCCACTTTCGCGCGCGCACGCTGGCCGCGCAGGGCAAGCGCGAGCGCCTCGTGCCCGCCGCGCCGGCCGCGGGGAGGCCGTTCGACAACGGGCTGTTCGAGCTGGTGCTGGAGGATCTCGACGGCCCCGATCCCGGGCTCGATTCCCCGGAGCGGCTGGTCCAGCTCACGCGCAAGCCGCGGGCCTCGAGCTGACTTTGTTAAGGTTCCGGGATGGTCCAGCCGGTCACCCGCCGAGCCTTCCTCCACGCCAGCTGCTGCGCTGCAGGGATTGCCGCCTTCGACGGGATCGCCATCGAACCTTCCTGGCTCGATGTCGCCGAGCACGATGTCCCGATCCCCCAGCTCCCGGCCGCGCTCCAGGGGTTTCGGATCGCTCACCTCTCTGACATCCACCTGCGCGCGCTGGGCAGCGTCCACGAGAAGGCCATCGCCGCCATCCGCGGGCTGGCGCCCGATCTCGTCGTGCTGACCGGCGACTCGATCGAGGGCGAGGGCGCGCTCGGCGTGCTGGAGGAGTTCTGCCGCAGCCTCGCCGCGCCGGGGCGTGAGGTCCTCGCCACCGTCGGCAACTGGGAACACTGGGGGCACGTCCCTTTGCGGAGGCTGAGCGAGGTGTACGCGCGCGCCGGAGCCAGGCTCCTCGGGAACGAGTCGGTGCTGCTGAAGCGCGGCGTCTCCATCGTCGCGACGGACGATTTCTGCAGCGGGAACGCCGATCTGCGCGCCGCCCTGGCGAGCGTGCCGTCCGCTCCGGCTCGGCTCTTTCTCACGCACGCGCCCGGCGTCTTCGAGACGCTCCCTCCCGGCGCGCCGCGCTTCGATCTGGGCCTCGCGGGGCATACGCATGGAGGACAGATCCGAGCGCTCGGAACGGCGGTGTGGGTTCCGCCTGGATCGGGCCGATTTCGCTCGGGCATGTACGACACGGCCCATGGCAGGGTGTACGTGAGCCGCGGTGTCGGCACAAGCGTCCTTCCTGTGCGGTTCACATGTCGGCCAGAGCTCCCCGTGTTCCGGCTGATCGCCGGGTGATGTCCTGCCCGACGACGGACGGCCGGGGGTGAACCGCCCGGAGGCCGTCAGTCGCGCTTCGGCTCTGCGGAGAGCGCGTCCAGGCGGCACGCGACCGACAGCGAGAGCCCCACCTCCAGCAGCGAGATGGGCCGCTGCTCGATGGCCCCCGGCGGCGCGCAGTCCACCAGCAGGAGCGGCGCCGACGCCGCCTGCGCCGCCTCCGCGAACGATCGCGCCCTCCGGAGCCATTGCTCGGTCAGCTGCGCGCGGTGCGCCTCCGGCTCCTTCACCTCGGCCCGAGGCTGCCCGAAGGTGGCCCCGCGCCGCCCGTCCTTCGCCGCCTGCACCGCGGCGCTCACCTCGCGCCTGACCTGCGCCACGGCTGCGGCCAGCCGGCTCCTCGCCCAGAAGTCGAGCTCGGGGGCGAGGCGCACCTCGATCACGCCGTCGACAGCGGCCGATACGGCGTCGCCCTCGCTCTCCGCCTTCTCGGTGAAGACCGTGGTGAACGACGCGCCCAGCATCTTCACCGTGGATGCGCCGCCGGTCGCCTCCTTGAACTGCCGCTCCAGGTCCTCCACCGAAGCCTTCGCCGCGGTGAGGGCGCGCTGCGGATCGGCGTCGGTCTCCTGGAGCGCGAAGCCGAGGACGAGCACGTCGGGGCGGACGACCAGATCGGTTTGGACCGAAGCCCGGCTGGGCAACGCCGGCGCGGGCAGCCTGCTGGGCATGCTCGCCGACGTGGAGCCCAGGCTCGTCGCGTAGGAGGGGGAGAGGGCCGCGCCGGGCGCCGCCCCGGATGCGCCCCCGCAGCCGGCCAGGAGGGCGAGGGCGAAAACCGCGGTTCGCATCGGGGGCCGACGCTAACACGCGCATCGAAACCCAGCAATCGTACGGCCGGGTTGGATCCGCTGTGCACGATCTGGAACGCGTGCCGCCGTGCCATCCGCGACGTCGACGCGGACCTTCGGCACGGGAGACGTGACGCGAGCGCATGGCGCGTGCGTGCGCCGGGTCATCGACGTGGAGCTTGCTGCCTTTTATCCCACCCGCCCGATCACCGTGGGGCCTTCTGGGCATATAGGACGGCCACTTTCTGACGCCTGCTGCAGGCACCGCCAAGGGGTTGCACCCCTGGGATGGAGGATTTTTGTGATGAACAGGGCACGCGGTTCGACCGCCGGCATATTGCTCGCGTTTCTCCTGGTGGGTTGCGGTTCTTCGAGCGGCCCGGAAGAACCCGAGAGCTCGGGCGGCCCCGGTGCGGGTGCGGGCAGCAGCGGGAGCGGGAGCGGAAACGCGAGCGGGAGCGGGAGTGGAAACGCGAGCGGGAGCGGGAGCGGAAACGCGAGCGGGAGCGGGACGGCAGGCAGCGGCGCGGGGACGGGCGGCTCGACCGGTTCGGACGGTGCGGGCGGCGATCCGGGCGGAGACGGCGGCGGCGGCTCGTCTTCCGGTACCGGCGGCGGTGAGCCCGACGTTGTCGAGCCCACGTTGATCACCTCGGGCGCGAACGAGTACTGGAAGATCGGGACGCCGACGGAAGTGACGAGCGGCAATGCCGACGTGACCGTCGACGACGCGGCAACGCAGCAGCGATGGGATGGCTTCGGCGGCTCCTTCAACGAGATGGGCTGGAACATGCTCTCGATGCTCAGCGAGGCCGAGCGGCAGCGAGCCATCAAGCTTCTCTTCGATAAGAACGAGGGCGCAGGGTTCTCCTACGGGCGCATCCCCATGGGGGCCAGCGACTATGCGATGGACCGCTATAGCCTCAACGAGAAGAAAGATGATTTCACGATGGAGAGCTTCTCCATCGCGCGGGACAAGGAGAAATTGATCCCGTTCATCAAGGCGGCGCTCGCCGTGAGGCCCGGCCTCCACCTCTGGGCCAGCCCCTGGACGCCCCCCACCTGGATGAAGAGCAACGGCGCCTTCGATGGTGGCAAGATGAAGGACGACGCGAACACCCTGAAGGCGCATGCCCTGTACTTCGCGAAGTTCGTGGAGGCGTACGCCGCGGAGGGCATGACCATCGAGGCGGTCCACCCCCAGAACGAGCCGACCTACGAGACGAGGTATCCGAGCTGCGGGTGGACGGGGCAGCTCATGGCCAAGTTCATCGGCACCTACCTCGGACCGACGTTCGAAGAGCGCGGGATCAAGGCGCAGATCTTCCTCGGCACGATGTCCAACGACGCGGCGGACCCGCAGATCCTCAGCGCCGTGACCGGCGATGCCACCGCGATGAAGTACGTCAAGGGCTTCGGGCTGCAGTGGAACATGCGGGGCAGCGTGAACGGCCTGAAATCGCGGAATCTGCCGATCGTGCAAACGGAGCACCAGTGCGGCAACTACAACTGGAACCCTCCGGGCGTGCCGGCGTTCA
This sequence comes from Sorangium sp. KYC3313, assembly GCF_052075895.1. Lineage (NCBI taxonomy): Bacteria > Pseudomonadati > Myxococcota > Polyangiales > Polyangiaceae > Sorangium > Sorangium sp. KYC3313. The sequence goes on along the minus strand of NZ_CP197255.1, from coordinate 10,336,085 downwards.
ACCCGGACACGGCAGCGAACGATCACGCGTACGGGCAGGAGAGCTGGGGGCTCATCCGCGACTGGATCAAGGCGGGGGTGAACTCGTACAGCGCCTGGAACATGGTGCTGGACCCCGTGGGGAAGAACATCGACTCGCAGCGGCCGTGGCCCCAGAACGCGCTCCTCAACGTGAAAGCCGACACCAAGGAGCTGGTGCTGACCCCTGCCTACTACGTCTTCCGCCACGTCTCGCAGTACGTCGATCCCGGCGCGATGCGCGTCAACACGACCGGCGGCGACGCGCTGGCGTTCAAGAACCCGGACGGCAGCATCGTCACGGTCATCTACAACTCGGGCAGCTCCGCGAAGGCGACCACCCTCGGCGTGGCCGGCAAGAAGCTCCAGTTCAGCGTTCCTGCCCGCGGCTGGGCCACCGTCAACTGGAAGTGAGGCGCGCGCGACCCGGCCCGGGTCGACCCATCGCGGCCCGGACCTGTCGACAGCCTCCCGGGAGAGATGAAACTCAAACCGGAGGGTGTCGACAGCCTCCCGGGAGAGATGAAACTCAAACCGGAGGGTGTCGACAGCCTCCCGGGAGAGATGAAACTCAAACCGGAGGGTGTCGACAACCTCCCGGGAGAGATGAAACTCAAACCGGAGGGTGTCGACAGCCTCCCGGGAGAGATGAAACTCAAACCGGAGGGTGTCGACAGCCTCCCGGGAGAGATGAAACTCAAACCGGAGGGTGTCGACGCTCCGGAGCGTCGCCGCGCTCGGCCTTGCGAGCCTCCGGCCCCGGGGCGCTATGATCGCCCTCCATGGATGCCGCTTCCTTCCTCGCCGACATCGAGCCGCTGGCCCATTACGATCGCGTCCGACGCGTGGTGGAGCTGGGCCGCGCCGCCGCGCGCGGCGACGCCGGCGCAAGCGCGCTCCTCGGCGCGCTCTGGAGCAGCGCGCAGCCCTACGAGCGGCTCCTCGCGCTCATGAGTGTCTACGGCTCGGGCGACGGCGCGCGCGTCGTCGCGGCCGTCTCCGACCCGTCCCGCTCCGTGCGGCGGCGCGCAAGCCGCATGGTCGCCCGCTTCTGCGACGACGCGCAGGCGCTCGCGGCGCTCGGCGCCCTCCTCGAGCGCCGCACCCTCCGGCGCACCGTCGCCCAGCTCGCGCGGCGGAAGCGCCAGGCCGCCGTGGACGCGTTCCTCGGCGCGCGCATGCAGGCGGGGCGCGATCCGCTGATCGTGGATCTGCTCCCGTTCGGCTCCGAGGCGCTCGTGTCGGCGCACCGGCACGCCATCGACGAGGCGGGCGGCCCGAGCTGCCTCGATCGGCTCGGCGTGAGGCACCCCGCGGCCGCGGCGCGCTGGTTCGGGGAGGCGATCGCCCGCTCCAAGTCCCTCGACGCTCGCCTGCGCTACCGCCTCGCGCCGCTGCTCGTCCCGCTCGCCCGGCGCGCACCCGACGCGGCGCTGCCGCTGATCCAGGCCCTCTTCGAGCGCGGCGAGGAGCCCTCGTTCCTCGCCGGCTCCCTGCACCTCCTGGCCCGATCGCGCCCGGCCGCCACGTTCGACCTCCTCAAGGCGCGCCACGAGAGCGGGCGACCCGCGCGCCCGCCCGGCGTCTTCGGTGTGGTGCGCTTCGACAAGGGCGCGCCCGCCCTCGGCGCCGAGCGCCTCGATTACCTCATCCGCCACGCCTGGGGCGCGCTGAGCGACGGCAAGCTGGGCCCGCGGTGGTTCCTGCGGCTCGGCCCCGACGACCAGCAGGCGGTCCTGCGGGCCTTCCTGCTCGGAGGGGCCGGGGGCTACGGCGCCTTCCTGTTCCGCTACGTGAAGGCCGAGTCGGCCAAGGAGCAGACGCTCCGGGAGCGGGCCTTCGCGCGCTGGTCGTGCGCGGCGCAGGCCACCGACGGCACGATCGCGCCCGAGGTGCTCGACGCGCTGCCCCGCGACCTGCGCGAGCGCGAGGCGAGGCGGCACCTCACGAGCTGCCCGTCGCTCGTCTCGAAGCCGGACCGGCGGATGAGCTACGCGCGCCTCCTGTCCTTCGCCGAGGCGAAGGAGGTGCTCGCGCCGCTCCTCGGGCACCCGGAGGGCGACGAGCGGGCGAAGGCACAGGCGCTGCTCGTCGCGAGCGTCCTGCACGACCGGGGCGCGCTCGCGGACGCCCTCGCGAACGTGCGCGCCCGCAAGTTCGAGCAGGATCCGGTGCGGCGGGCGATGATCGGCGCCCTCGCCGCGCTGCCCCTCGGCCGGTTCGCGCAGGAGCACCTGGAAGCCGCGGGCGCCGTGGCGCAGGACGCGCTCGACGCAGCGGACCTGTCCCACGCCACGGCCTCGGCCGTGGAGCGGCTCGTGGTCCGCCTGTTCCGCATCGACGGGGCGTGGGGGGCGCGCTGGCTCGCGAAGATCCTCGCGGTGCGCGGCTCGGTCTCGACGGAGGGCCTCGGGGAGGAGCTGACCCCGGCGGAGGCCGAGCGGCTCAGCCCGGCGCTCGCGCAGCTCGCGGGCGCGTGGTGCACCGGCGAGCGGGCAGGGGCGGTGCTCTCGCTCGCGCAGAGCCTCGGCATCCGCCTCAGGGTGGTCACGCCGCTGCTCGAGGCGCTCGAGCGGCTGTCCCGCGAGCTCCCGTTCGTCGGCGTCGCGGCGGGCGCGCTCGGCCTCCTGCGCGCCCACGACAGGCCGCGGTTCGCGCGGCTCGTGCCCGCGCTGCTGCGCGAGGACAGGAGCTTCGTGCTGATCGCGACCGTCGCCCGGCACGTGAGCCAGAAGCGCCAGGATCTCCTGGACCCCCTGCTCGACCGGGCGCAGCCCATGACCGGCAGGTTCGCCACGGGCAAGACGCGCTGGGTGCTCGACTTCGGTGGGGGCCACGGCCGCTGGACGGCGAGGCAGCAGGAAAAGTACGCCGCCGGCCTCCGCGCGTTGCTCGGCGACGAGACGTGCGATGTCCCCACGCTGCGGTTCGCGATCTCCGCGCTGGTCCGGCTCGCGTACGTCGACGCGTCGGCGATCACCCCGTTCGCCTCGGATCCGAGGCCGCCCCTGCGCGAGATGGCCATCCGGGGCCTGCCGTGGCTCGACGCCGGCCAGGGCGTCCCCGTCCTGATCGAGTGCCTGGGCGACGATCGCGCGCGCTGGGCGATCTACGCGCTCCGGAAGGCGTTCGCGGAGATGTCCCGGGAGCGGGTGCTCGCCGAGCTCCGGGCGGTGCCGACCACGAAGGTGACCGTGGCCAAGGAGGTCGTGCGCCTGCTCGGCGAGCTGGGCGGCGACGACGCCTACCGCGACCTGCTCCGGCTGGACGCCCCGAAGACCCACCGCGACGTGCGGATCGCGCTGCTCCGGGCGCTCTGGGACCACCTGGACAAGCCCGAGACCTGGGACGTCTTCGGCCGCGCCGCCCGGGATCCCGACTGGATCGTGGCCTCGAAGCTCGCGGACATCCCGCTCGGCAGGCTGTCGACCGAGGCCGAACGGCGCGTGGTGGACCTGCTCGCCGCGATCCTCGGGCGGGCGGAGCCGGAGGCGCGGCTCGACCTGCTCCGGCGCGGCGCGTACCTGCCGCTCCGGGACGAGGCGCGGTCGCTCTTCCGCCGGCTGATCGAGCACATGGCCGCGCCCGCGCCCGAGGAGGCGGCGGAGGCGCTGTCCGCGGCGCTCGCCAGGATGCAGCCGGGGGAGGTCGCGACCGTCGTCCAGCGGCTCGCGGAGCTCTCGCCGAGGCGCCGGCACCTCGTGGCGTTCCTGCCCGTGCTCTCGGCGCGGCTCGGCTCGTACGCCGCGAAGCACCACGTCGCCGTCGGAGAGGGGCTGCTCGCCGCGCTCAAGGCGGACGCCCTGGCCGTGCCCCAGTACCTGGGGCTCGCGGCGCGCCTCCTTCCCTGGAAGGCGCTCGGACAGGCGCTCGCGGAGCTCGGCCGGCGGGACCTCTTGCACCACGACGCGATGGTCGCGGCGATGTCCGCGGTGCACGGCTGCGCCCACCCGTCGCAGCTCGAGCAGGAGCTCCGGGGGAGCCCCGATCCGCGGCTGCGCCGGCTGGCGCTGGAGGCGCTCGTGCAGGCGGCGTCGCCGAAGAACGGCTGGACCGCGGACCGGCGCGAGCTGCTGGCAGAGCGCTACCGGAAGGACCCGTCCCCCGCCGTGGCGGGGCCGGCGTCGTTCGTCATGCCGCCGTGAGGCGGGGCGCGCCGGGCGCGCCGTCTGGCAGGGCTCACCTCACGACGACAGCGCGGCCATCGGCGGTGTAAATCACCGCCTCTGCCCCGGCGACCTCGGCATCCGGCGACGTCGGTTCGATCGGCCGGCGACGAGCCGCCTTCTCCTTCGTCGAGCGCACGAACGGCCAGAAGAGCTGCTCGGCCCAGGGCTCGACCGGCGCGCCCTCGGGGAGCCCGAAGCCCTCCTGGCGCGCGTGCGGGATCATGAGCGTGCCGTGGATCCAATCGAAGCAAATGAGGGCGGCGCCATAGTTCTTCGTGGCATTGCCGAAGCGGCCGACCCCGTGGTGCACATGGTGCGTGTCGGGCAGCGAGACGATGCGCTCGAGGATCCGCATGACAGGGCGCGTGGAGCGGCTCCGCTGGAGGTGCAGGTCCCAGCGGAGATCGCTGTGCTCCGCCAGCACGATCATCGTCCTGAAGGCCAATCCCACGATATAGACGCCAGGGTGGCCGAGCCAGACGACGAGCGGGGCCATCCACGTGCCCGGCAACAGGACATGCCAACTCCAGTTCTCCCGGTACGTGACCGCGATGTTCATGTTGCGCGGCACGTGGTGCGGCTTGTGGATCCGCCAGAGCCAGGGCAGCTCATGGCTCTTGCGGTGTACCCAGTAGATCCCGTATTCATCGAGGAGCACGTAGATCGGGAACACCAGCCAGGAGCTCACGCCGGCGAGCGCGCCCTCGGAGGCGGGCCAGAGCGCCCCGAGCGCCCAGGTCACGGCGACGAAGGACGCGCCGCGGATCACGAGGTAGGCGCCGACGGACACGAGGCTCGCGCCGAGCTCCCGCATGGTGAGCACGCCTGTGCGCCGATACAGGCCGAGCGCGAGCTCGAGGGCGGCAAAGAGCGCGAGGAAGACGAGGACGAACACCGTACCGTGGAGCATGAGGGCTCTCCTTTCGAGCGTCGTGGCCTGGCTCAGGCGACCGCAGCGGCGGCGTGAGCCACCGAGCCGCGGTCCAGGAATCTGTCGTGATGCAAGTGCATCCGCGGGATCTCGCCGCGCAGCACGTCGAGCACGGCGTCGATCATCCCGGGCGGCCCGCACACGTAAGCCGCGCAATCGGCGTGGCCCGCGGCGACCTCACGCAGGTGGTCGGTGACGTGCCCCTTACGCCCTGTCCAGCTCGAGCCTTCGGGCTCGTGCGAGAGCACGGGGATGAAGACGAATCGACCTCGCCATCGCTCCTCGATCGACGCGATGGCGTCGAGCGCATAGAGATCCTGCCGGGTGCGCGCGCCGACGACCAGCGTCACGTCGCGGGCGAGCCCATCCGAGAGCCCCTGCTCCAGGATCGCCTTGATCGGAGAGAGCCCGGTGCCTCCTGCCACGCAGAGGAGCGGCCGATCGGCCTCGTGATAGCGGAAGCTGCCGTGGGGCCCCGAAAAGCAGAGGCGCGCGCCCGTGCGATCGGCCCCGAAGAGCCAACCGGTGAAGGCGCCGCCCGGCACGTGGCGGATATGAAAGAGCGCCCTGCGCGGCGAGGCCCGACCCGGCGCCTCGGCGAACGAGTAACAGCGCGGCTCGCCGAGCCCCGGGACGCCGGGAACCGTGAGCTGTGCCATCTGCCCGGCCACGTAGCGGACGTCCGCGGCGAGGTCGACCTCGAGCGCGACGATGCTGGGCGCGAGCCGCGTCACGCGCGCGACGCTCGCGTCGATCTGCGCCGGCGCTCGATCCGTCGCGCGCCGGCGGCCCACCCCCGGGACCTCGACCGCCACGTCCTCCGACACGGCCAGGCTCTGGCAGGCGAGCACGAAGCCGGCAGAGATCTCCTCGGGCGCGACGTGGCGCGAGATATCGCTCTTGAGTCGGATATGCCCCTTGATGAGGCGGCACTTGCACGTGCCGCACTCGCCCACGCTGCACATGTGTGGAAACGGGATATTCCCGCGCACGGCTGCGCTGAGCAGCGTTTCTCCGGCCTCGATACGGGCCGCGCGATCGCTGCCGAGGATTTGGAGGGTCCCGGCTCGACCCCTCGTCCGGCCGCCGAATGAGATGGCTTTCACGATGTCATGGCTCCCTGTTGCACGTGGCTTCATGGGGGCGGCCACCGAAAAGCCCAATCAGCAAATGGTATGAGGCAGATTGCCGGCGTGAATATTCCGCCGAATCCGCGGCCGCCCGTCTCTGTCCCGGCCGAGCCCGCCCGCGTGGGACGCGTCAGATGCGGCTGCAGAGCTCGATGAGGGATCGCCGGAGCCACTCGTGGGCCGGGTCGCCGTCCTGACAGGCATGCCACATCATGAACAGCGGGATCGGCTGGAGGGGGAGCGGACAGCTCACCACCCGCACGGGGAAGTGCTGCTCGAACAGCCGCGCCAGGGGGAGCGGCAACGTGCAGACGAGGTTCGACTGCGAGACGATGAACGGCATCGAGAGATAGCGGGGGACCTGCACCCGCACGCACCGGGCTCGCCCAACGGCGGCCTGGATTTGCTCTGCCAGGTTGGTCTGGCCCTCGCGCGGCTCGATGATCACGTGCTCGAGCGCCATGTACTCGTCGAGGGTCAGCGAGGGGCCGACGGTCGGATGATCCTGGCGCACCAGAGTGACGAACTCGAGGTCGAGCACGCGTGTTCGCCGGAACTCCTCGCCCGGGATGGCGATGTGATCCAGGACGAGCTCGATCTTGCCGAGCCGCATCTCGTTTTGCAGCGAGGTCCCGGGCTCGCGACAGAAATCGAGCCGGACGCGGGCGCCGAGCTGCTCGAGCCACTGCAGAAAACGAGGCAAGAGGAGGGCCTCTCCGATGTCGCTGATCCCGAGCCTGAAGGTGCGGCTCGCCGTGCAATCGAAGGCGCCGGTGTGGGCGAGTGATGCCTGGATCAGGTCGAGCGCCTTGCGGATCGGGCCGGCGAGCGCGAGGGCGCGCGGCGTCGGGGCCATCTCCTTGCCGCGGCGCACGATGAGATCGTCGTTGAACAGCAGGCGCAGCCGGTTCAGCGCGCTGCTCACGGCCGGCTGGGTCATGCCGAGGCGCTCGGCCGCCCGCGTCACGTTGCGCTCGGTGAGCACGGCGTCCAGCACGGTGAGCAGGTTCAGGTCCACGGCGCGCAGGCGAGGCAGCGGCGGTGCGTTCATGCGGGGAGGGTAGCGCTGCCCCGACAGACACCCGCCGCCGAGGGCCCGAGCGGCGTGCGTGTACGGTCCATGAGGGAGATCCCCGAGACCTCTTGGGCACCGGGAGGTAGCGGCCGGCGCCTACGGTGGCCCGGGCGCGGCCTCGATGCCGCCCTGCCCGACGCCCGGGGGCGGCGGCATCGCCGCGGCCACAAGGGCCACGCGCGCCCCGCGCGCGAGCCCGAGGGTCACCCGGGTCCCCGCGGGCACGCGGAGCAGGGGCCCGACCAGATACCCCAGCTTGCCGGTGACATCGTGGCCGTCCACCGAGACGATCACGTCTCCCACCTGCAGGCCCGCCGCCGCGGCCGGACCGTCGCGGCGCACCTCGACCACCTTGTGCGGCCGCATGGCCACATCCATCGGCGACCGGGGCGGCTCGACCGTGAACCCGAGATCGCCGGGAGGCTCGTCGTGCTTCATCCGGCGCTTCGCCATGAACAACCGCCCGACGTCGGTCTCCGCGCCCGGCTGCACATCGACAGGGATCATCGCCGCATCGAACGCCGAGCTCATCGGATCCGCGGGCATGAGCATGAGCGCGAGGGGACCTCTGGGCACGCGGTCGAGGTGAAAATGACCCGCTCCGTCGGTGACCTCGTGCTGCTGCACCGGCGAGGGCGCCATTCCGCCGGCGCGCGGGTACGCGTGCACCGTCACCCCGGCCATGGGCGCGCCGTCCTCCAGCGACACCACCTGACCCCGGAGCGCGACGCGCCCGGCGAGCGTGAGCACCACCCCGCTCCGCTGCTCCCCCTGCGCCAGCGTCACCTCGCCCGTGGCCGTCCCCTCCGGGGCGTCGGCTGCAATATCGTACCTGCCCGCCGGCAGGTCGCTCATCGTCCAGGCCCCGTCCGTGAACGAGAAGGACTCGTTCCGGAAGAACGGCGCTTCGCGGCCCGTGACGCGGATCGTGAACTGATCGGGCGGCGCGCCGCCGGGGCTGGAGACGGCGCCGGAGACGGTGCCTGTCTCCTGGATCGTGAGCGTCACGGTGCGGCCGACCTCGACGTGCTCGACGGCGGCGCGGCCCCCTCCGCGGCGCTGGGCCTGGACGGTGTACGTGCCCCGGCCCAGGTTCCCGATCACGAACTCCCCGTCGGGATCGGTGAGCACCGGCGCGTACGGCCCCATGCTCTCCGGCGGCGGGGGCGGAGGGGCCGGGGCGCCCGGCTCGCCCGCGCCCTCGGGCTCCCGCTGGACATTGACGAACGCGTCCGCCACCGGCCTGCTGCTCCCGTCGACGACGCGCCCGTGGATCTCGCCGTTCTGGCGCTCCACGACCAGGCTCACGCGCGCGGCCGCCCCTGCCTTCACGGTGACCGCGACCCCGGGGTCGCCGCCGCCGGCCTGACCTGGCGCCCTCATGGGCATACCCCCCTGCATGGCCCAGATCCGGTATGCGCCCGGCGCGACCCCCTTGATCACGAATGTCCCGTCCGCGAGCGACTTTCTCGGAGGGCCGCCCCACCCGGGCTGCTGCGCGCTCAGCATGACGTCCGCGCCTGCAACGGGGCGGCGGTCCTCGTCGGTCACGGTGCCCTCGACGCGACCCCCGCTGTCCATCACGAGGGTGATCTCGGGAGCGCCCTCATCGACGAGCTCGACCATCACCGGTTCGGGCGGAATGTGATCGTTCGAGTGCGCCATGACCCTGTGTTTGCCAGGGAGGAGCCCCCGGAGCACGAAGCGGCCGTCGTCATCGCTCTGCCCGACGGGGCCGGGCTGCATCGGCTGCATCCGCCCCATATCGGTCGGGCTCGCGTGGACCATGGCGCGCACAGGCTTGTCCTCGCGGTCCACCACCCGGCCGCGGAGCGACAGCCCGGCGCGGACGGTCCACACGAGTCCCTCGACGTCCGCCTCGCCGACCTCCACGGCGGGGTAGGCCGGCTCCGACGCGTGATCCTGGCAGAGCACCACCACCTGGTACGAGCCGGGCAGCACCCCCTCGAAGCGCGCCGAACCGTCGGCCCCGAGGACCGTCGGGAGCCAGCCGCTCCCCTCGTGAAACAGGGTGACGGAGCCGCTCGCGCAGGGCCCGCCCCCGGGCGCGACCTCCACGCGGCCCGCCACGCTGCTGGCAGGGTGCATCTCGATCACCACCTCGCTCGCGGTCTGGCCGATCCCGAGCACCACGCTCGCGCGCGCCTGGCCATGGCCGCCCGCGGCGCGCGCCGTGGGCTTGTACCGCCCGGGCGGCAGGCCCGGGATGCGGAAGCGCCCCTCCGCGTCGCTCGACACGGGTTTCACCTCCCCGGGGCCCCACCGCTGCGCCATCCCGGGACGGACCGTCGCGCCGGCGATCGGCGCGCCCGACCCCGCCTCGACGACCCGCCCCTCGATCACCGAGCCGGGCGTCATCGAGATCTCGAGCGGCGGCCCCGGCGCCATGCCGTGCTGCGACCCCTCGGCGTACCCGTCGGCGGTGGCGCGCGCCAGGCAGTATCCCTCCTCGGTCCACGCGGAGAAGGCGCCATCCGCGTCGGAGCGGGTCACCGCGGCGCCCTGGTGCGACCCCAGGAAGCCATGAATCATGACGAGCGCCCCGGCGATGGGCCCGCCGCTGACGTCCTTGACGTGGCCCCGGATCTCGACGCCGCCGCGGACGAGCGTCAGATCGACGCCGGTGCGCGCCTCTCCCTGGCGGAGATCGAGCCAGCGCGTGCGGTCCGGGGCAGGGGAGGTGTAGCTCGCCGGCCGGTGGCCCGGCGCCGAGGCGAAGATCGTCCAGCGCGCGGGGGAGAGATCCGCGATCTGGTAGCGGCCGTCCTCTCCTGCGGGCGCGCACGTCGGCTCGCCCAGATCGAACGGCGTCAGTCCGCTCGCTCCGCCGCTCGCGCTGGCGCACACGAGCGCTCCGGCGACGGGCGAGCCGGCCGCATCGGCGACCCGCCCCGCGATGCTCCCGAGCGTCGGCGGCGGCGCGTCCCTCGCGCGGAGGCGCCGCGCTCCCCGCGTCGAAGCGGCGCTCGCCGGAGGCGCGGGGCCGTCCGCCGGCGCCTCTCCGGCGCGGAGCCACAACAAGAGGCCCAGGATCCCCGCCGCCGCCAGCCCGAGCAGGGCAAGGGCAAGCCACCGTCTCGCTTCCGCTCTCTTCATGGCCTGACCGAACGAGCTCGGTTTGCGCCTATGCCCGGAACCGCCGACCCGCCCTCCAGAGCGCGGTGGGCCCACCGCGGGTCGTTACTGGCAGGCGGTCCCGTCGGCCAGCGCGAGGCACTCGTCCGGGTCCTCGAACGCGCGGCTCACGTGGAGCAGCCGGCAAGAGACCGTGTCGCCGCCCTCGGCGCTCGCCACGGAGTAGCCCGAATCGTGGGCGGCGCCCGTCATCGCGCTGCACTCGTCCTGGCACGCCGCGCCCCAGCCCTCGTACGCCTCGCCGAGGGTCGGCTTGCAGGCCGCCTCGAACAGCGTGCAGTACGACACGCAGTTGCCCGTCACGCCCGAGCCCGGCTCGTCGGCCCCGCAATGGCCGTCTCCGCCAGGCCCCGTGTGCGGGCAGTGGGTGGTCGGCGCCAGCATGGCGCTGTAGGCGTGGTACTTGCGGCAGCCCACGGTGTTCTCGGTCCGGTCCTCCGTCGCGCCGGGAGGGAGCGCCAAGCAGACAAGGAGGCATTGCGCTCTCGACTCGTAGACGGCCAGATCACCCGTGCACGACGTCATGGCCGCCCGGCAGAAGTCCTCGCAGCTCGGCGTCGTCCCTGCCGGATCGCCGCAGGGCTGCACCGGCGTCAGGCTCGCGTGCGGGCAGTGCTCCTCGGGGTCCACCGTCGCGGAGCTCACGTGCACGAGGCGGCACTGCAGCGTGTCGCCGTCGTGGTTCTCGATGACGTCGAACGTATCCACTTCCTTGAGCCCGGCGCACATGGCGACGCACTCCTCCTCGGTGGCGACCTCGAGCGTGCACGCCGCGGCCCGCAGCGCGCAGTAGCTCTCGCAGTTGCTCCCGCACTCGCCGTCGCCGCCCGGGCCCGCCGCCCGACAGTGCACCCCGACCTCGCCTGTGGCGCCGGCCAGCTCCGCCTGGCGGGCGCGGCACGCGACCGTGTTGCCCACGGGCTCCAGAGGATCGCCCGCCGGGAGCAGCGCGCACACGCCCTGGCAGGTCGCCAGCGTGGCGTAGACCTGGTGCTCTCCCGTGCAGTTCGCCATCACGTCGGCGCAGTACGACGCGCATTGCTCGCTCACGGGCGCCGGCCCGCCGCCCGGGTCGAAGGTGCGGTCCTCGATGCCGGCGATGGCCTGGCAGCCGAGCCACGCGAGGCTCGAGAGCGGGGCGAGCAGGGCGAGCGACAGGAGCCCTGTCATGCGTCTCATTCGAACGTACCTCCCACGCGCAACCCGACGTTGCGCGCGTCCACGAACGCCCCCACCTGGACGGGCGGGGCCTGCCTCGGCGCGACGACGAACACGAGGACGGCGCCGCCGATCGCCGCCGCCGCCCCGAGCCCGAACGCGACGTTCGACACGGTGGCCGCGCTCTTGGCCTCCTCGGTCAGCGTGACGCCGCGCTCGTCCTCGCACGTACTGCCGCCCTTGCAGTAGCGCTCCGCGTCGCTGTTCTTCGAGATGGCCTTCACGCCGAAGAACGTGCCGACGCCGAGCCCCACGACGCCCGCGCCGCCCACCACGAGGCCGATCAAGCGCGCCGTGTTGCCCCCGGACGCCGCGGGCGCCGGCGCAGGGGCGCCGCGCGCCGGCGCAGGGCCCGCCGCCTCGGGAGGCAGCGCATCGCCGGGCGCAGGCGGCGGCGCCTCGATCCGCTTGAGCGCCGGGACATCGACGCTCGCAGGGCCCTTGCTGTCGCCCCCGAGCTTCACGGTCGCCGTCCAGGTCTCGTGGCCCGGGGCGCTCGCCTCGATCGCGATCTCGCCCGGATCTACGGGGATCGCGACGCCGAAGACCGCAGGATCGACCGCCTTTCCGGCGGAGCGCACCTTGAAGCCCTCGATCGCGAGGTTCTCCGCCGCGACGCCGATGCTCAGCTTCGACAGGCCCGGCTCCAGCCGGGCCGCCCTCGCCTGCGCCTTGCGGGCGCGGTCGGCTTGCCCCGCGGCCTGCGACTCCGACATGGCCTGCCGGAACGTGGCCCACGCGCTCGCCGTGCGGCCGGTGTTCTCGTAGCACTCGGCCAGGTAGAGGAGCGTGCCGATGCCCGGATCGATGCGCTGGCTCTGCTCCAGCCGCGGGCACGCCTCCGCGCTGCGCCCCTGCTTCATCAGGTCGAGCGCCGCGTCGAAGAGCGCCTCCGCCGTCGCCTTGTCGGCGGCGCTCGGCTCCGCCCGCGCGGGGAGCCCCCCGGCGATCAACGCCGCGCACAGACCCAGGCCGACGCAGTGTGCGATGCTTCGCTGACGACGTTTCGTACGCCTCATACGTCCCGTGTTCTCCTCCAAGCTGGCCACGGCGGCCCCGGGGGCCGTCGCCGGATCGACGCGAGCGCCACGCTCAGCGCCGCCCGCCGAAGTCGCTGATCGAATTGCCCCGCGCCGGCTCCGGGCGCGCTCCCGCGTCCGGCTGCGCGCGCTCGACGGGCCGGGCCGTGGCGGTCGCCCGAGGCGCGCCCGGATGCGCGGCGAGCGGCGCCGCCGGGCCGGAGGACGCCGCCGGCGGCGCCGCGGGCGCGCTGGAGGAGGCCGCCGGCGCGGTCGGGGCCGGTGAACCGCCGGCCACCTCCGGCGCGCCGCCGGTGGCGCCGGGAGCCTCGCGCGCGTCGCCCTTCGCCGTGGCCTCGGCGGTGGGCGCCGCCGCGGCCTCGGCGGGGGGCGCCGCCGCGGCCTCGGCAGGGGGCGCCGCCGTGGCCTCGGCGGTGGGCGCAGCCGCGGCTGCGGGGGGCTGTTCCGGGTCGGTGGCGAGCCCGGAGCGCAGGAAGAACAGGGCGCCGAGCGAGGCCCCTGCCAGCAATGCGCCGGCGGCGATGGCCAGGGCGACGCGGGCCCCGTTGCGGGCCGTTCGCACCGGATGGCCCGAGTTGCTCCACGAGTTGACCGTGGGCCCCGTCTCCGCGTTGGGCGCGGTCGGCGAGGGCGGCACGAAGGGCGGCGTGCCCGGCACGAAGGACGGCGTGCCCGGCGCGAAGGGCGGCGTGCCCGGCGCGAAGGACGGCGTGCCCGGCGCGAAGGACGGCGACGACGGCGAGGCCGGCGCGAAGGCCGGGCCCCCGTGCGGTATGGACGGGCGCGATCCGGTGCCCTGGGCGCCCCCGCTCGGCACGCCGGCCTGGAGGAGCGACGGCCGCGCGATGTCCGAGGAGCTGCCGAGCATGCGGCGCGCCCGGTCGACGTGCATGTGGCCCGTGGCGGGGCCGAACGGGAGCAGCGCGGCCGCCAGATCGCCGACGTTCGCCCACCGCTGCTCGCGCTCCTTGGCGAGGCAGTGCATCACCACGACGTCCAGCTCGCGCGGGACGTCGGGGCGCAGCTGGGCGACCGGGGCCGCGTTCTCGTAGAGCAGCGCGTGGAAGAGCTGAGCGACGGAGTCGCCGTCGTACGGAGTCCGCCCGGTCAGCATCTCGTACAGGATCACGCCGAGCGACCAGATATCCGCGCGCGTATCCACATCCTTCGCGGAGCGCACCTGCTCGGGAGACATGTAGAGCGGCGACCCGAGGAGCGACGCTGTCTGGGTCAGCGCGACCTGGTCGCGCGATATGCCGAGCAGCGACTTCGAGATACCGAAGTCGAGGACCTTGATGACCCGGTCGCCGTCGGGCCGGAGCGAGAGGAACAGGTTGGCCGGCTTGAGATCGCGGTGCACGATCCCCGTGGCGTGCGCCTCGGCCATCGCGTCGAGGGCCTGGAGCATGTACCCGACGGCCTCCATCACGGGCAGCGGACCGCGCGCCCGTATCTCGTGGGCGAGGTCGTTCCCCTCCAGGAACTCCATCACCATGTAGGGCATCCCGCCCTCCAGCGAGCCGACATCCAGGACGCGCGCCACGTGCTCGCTCTTGATCCTGGCCAGCGCGCGCGCCTCGCGCCGGAACCGCTCCGCCGGGTCGCCGCCGTCCGACCGCAGCGAGTGCAGGAACTTCATCGCGACCCGCTGATCCAGCTCCAGGTGCCACGCAGCGACGATCGTGCCCATCGCACCGGCGCCAACGATCTGCTCCACGCGGTACTTGCTCGCGAGAACGTCGCCCACAGCAACGGGAGCCATCGCCATGGGCCCTAGGCTAGCCGAGATCCACGAGATCACATACCTCGGCGCGCCGCGATCTGCGCGCAGGGCGGAAAACCCTCGTCGACGCTTCCCCTGCGGCGGCGCCGTGCGTCGGGGTACGTGGTGGGCAGGCATGACACCCGCGCCGGCGCGATCTCACCGGCGTTCCAGCGCGACGCCCTCGACGCAGCGCCAGCGCTCGGTCTGCCCCTCCACGGCCCACAGCTCGAGCCGGTCGGCCCGCCACACCTCGTGCGCGAGCGCAAGCACCCGAGGATCCGCGGCGAGCTCCTTTCGGCGCGCGGCCGGCAGCTCGCCGTACACGAGGCTCACGTGCGGGCGAAAGGGGGCCTCGCTCGCGCCGAGCGCCGCCTCGGCCGCGCGGCGCAGCGCCGCGAGCGGCTCGGATGGCGTCACGTCGAGGAACACGCACTGGTGGCGGGTGCCGCCGGTGGCGGGTCCCCGCGCCTCGAGCGCGACGGGGCGGAGCGCGCCGGCGTCGCCGCGCAGTCTGCCGAGCCTCGCGGCCAGCGCGCCGCCGTCGCCGCGCAGCCCGCCGAGCAGGGTGAGGTGAGGCGCGAACGGTAGGCCGCCGGTCTCCCGGGCGAGCGCCTCGATGAGCTCCTCGAGCCGCGCGGCCGGCGCTCCGCCGGGGATGAGCCACAGGGCGAACGCTGTCTCTTGCGCCATGGCCGGCACCCTTTGCGCCGCCGCGCCTCGCGGGCAAGCCGCGCGCGCCGGAGCTCGCGTGAGCGCCCCCTCCGGCGTACGGCCCGCTCAGGGCGTGCGCCGGGTGGCGGCGCGCGGCGGATGGTTCTTCGGATCGAGCAACGGGCCGCTCCTCAGCCGAGCGCCGCGCGCAGGCTCCGGTAGAACGCGTCCGCGGCCCCGCCCTCGGGGATGCCCGCCGACCCGCCGTCGTTCAGCTCCACCAGCATCCAGCCGCCCCCTTCCTTCTCGGCGACGTCGGCCGCGTAGAAACGACTGCGCACGTGGCCGAGCACGGGCGCGAGGACGTCGGCGCTCGGCGGCTCACCCGGATAGTCACCGTCGGCCCAGTACGGTGCCGCGTAGAACGGCCGGCCGTCGAGCACGAAGAAGCGATGCTCGTTCACCAGCGGCAGCCTGCTCTTCGGGTGCAGCCCGATGCGTCGCAGCTCGACGAACTCGCGGAAGACGAGCCCGCCGACGACGTGGTCGTCCTGGAGGCGGAGGAAGTTGCCCACGACGCGCCGCACGTTGGCCTCGTCGTCCGCCGCCGGGATGAAGCACGCGTCGAACCACTCGTGCTTGCGGGACTTCACATAGTCCTTGAGGATCACGGCGCCCGATCCGAACGCATCTCGCACTTTGACGACGACCGCGTCGAGGTCGAACGTGGAGCCCGGGATCCAGATCGACCGCGCTGTGTGCTCGGCGCCGCCGATCGCCTCGTACCACTCGGGAAGGTGATAGCAGTGCTGGTACGCCGCCGGTCCCGTGATCAGCCGCCGGCCACGCGCGGCGACGACCTCGCTCATGCATCGATACGCGTCGAGGCCCAGGAGCCAGCCGCGGTAGATCACCTCGCCCGGGCCTTCCGGCACCCGGCGGAGCTTCACGTCGCCGCCGAGGAACACCTCGAGGTCGATGAGGCCGATGTCGAAGCCCGCGCTGGCGGCGTGCCGGGCTTCCTCCTCGAAGGCGCTGTCCGGCGCGGTCGGGTGCAGCGGGTTGCTCGGGAACAGGACGAGCGGGGCAGGGAGCATTTCGCCGACTCTACCCGATGGCGCGAAGGTCGTCACGACGGTGTGGATCGGGCGATGACCCCGCGATGTGGGACTTCGAGTGGACCGGCGGCGAGCCGAACACGTGGCTGTGCGGTGGGACGGCCGCTACGAGGAGCTTGGCTCTGGCCTGGCGTCTGGATTTCCTGGCCCCTGCGGCTTCGCCGACCATTTCTCCCCACCGGCGACCTCGTGGATCACTGGGCCCGGCCCGCGGGAGGATGGAGTGAGCGCGACGGAGAGCCCGTGAAGCTCAAATCGTCGACGTGATGACGGAGGAGACCAGGCTACGGTCGTTGGGGCACGCCGCTTCATAACCGGATCTGCTGGCCTCGAAGACGTCGAGCAGGGTGTCGAGGCCGGGATTGCCGTATCGGAGCAGCACCAGCCGGGCAAGCCGGCAAAACTCCTCCTTGGTCTGCCACCTGGCGAAGCTGGCGGCTTCGTCGTGGTGCGGGCTGTCGGGATCATCCTTCGACAGGAACTCGTCGTAATCGCCCTGAAAGAGGGTGTCGCCGTGCTCGATGGAAGCCTCGGGCGGACAGATTGAAGAATCTTCGTTGTCCTCGTAGGTGCCCGTGATGAGCCCCTTCTTGGTCGACGTGGAGCCGGCCACCGTCACGATCGGAACCCGCGAACCGTCCGGCAGATCGATCGTATACGACGAGGGCAGCGCGTTGGTCAGGACCATCATGCCGCCGAGCATTCTCCCGGGCTCGGCGTACGGAAACCGGAAGCGGTTCTGGTCGAAGAGCGTCGTTTGATCCGCTTCCATCCAGTTGCTGTGCGCGTAAAAGTCCTGCACGGTGTGCAGGATGGTCCCGAACACCTGCTTCGCGTCGTATCTTGAAAGGCTCGCCGGGTTGAGGAGGGACACGACGTCCGCATATCGCTCACGTATGCTGTCGAAGGCGTCCGGGATCCGGCAGTTGTCGACGTGGTACCTGCTCTTGTACTCCGGATATCCGCTGTCGGTGTCCTCGTTGTGGTCGCCGACCTCGTCCGCGACATCCTCCGAAAGGAAAGTGAGCGCTTCTTCCGTGAGGTCGTTGTGGTCGATCCCGAGCCACCAGGTGCGGAACTGGTCGTGCGTCTCTCCGGTGGGGTCTTCTTTCGGCTCGATTTCACCGCTGCAGGCGCTGGTCATCAGCAAGGCGCAGGCGGCCAGTATGGGGTACTTCACGATGGCTCCTTTCGGTTGTCTCAAGAGGAAGGACGCAAGTCGCGACTGCCTCGCCGACGAGACGCTGTCAAGACCTGCGCGTGCGACGTGCTGCCGCCGATGCGTCAGCGTCGACGGCGCCGCATGCGTCTCGCCGGCGATTGGCACAACCAGCAATTCGCGTGCCGGGCGTGGTCGCGCCGTGGTTCGACGCGACAGCTCCAAAAACGCAGGAATCCTATGGCTACACCTCGGGCCGGCGCCGTCGCCTCGAGCGCCCCCACGTGGAATGTCACGCCGGGAACCGTGACATGTCACGCCGGGAACCGTGACATGTCACGCCGAGAACCGTGACATATCACGCGAATTCGGGCCGCATGTCACGTCGAGAGACCCCATGACCGGCGCGCGGGGCGCGGCGGACCGCGAAGTGGGGCTATCCCTGAACGTGGCACAGGGCGTGCAATCACCCCCGAACGACTGAGCGGCGGCGTGCGTACGATGACAGCGATGCGCCGAGCCTTGCAGGAGTCACGGATCCTCGGGGCGCCGGCACCTCTGGCAATCAGGGGGGCCAAGCGTCGGGAGATCACGTGTCGGCGCTCAGCCGGTCATCCGTCCGACCTCTCAGGGGTCCTTGAGATCGACCGTCTTTCATATCAAGAATCGAGGAGACTATCATCATGAAGCGCTTTCACATCATGGGTCTTGTGGGTGCGGCTGCTCTTGCGATCACCTCCGGCGCCTTCGCGGGCTACTGGAACCCCGTCTACACCGTGATCGATAACCTCGACACGGTGCCGGGGATCGGATATCGGGTCTACACCGCCACCACGGAGAACCCGGCGAGCTGCGCGAATACCGGTTATCTCGACCCGCACTCGACGATCCCGGCGGCGGAACGGCAGCTCATGGACAGGACGCTCCTGTCGGCGTTTCTCGCGGGACGGAAGGTCAAGTTCAACATCTCCAGCCAGACCTGCACCGCCGAGGGCTATCCGACCTACGTATGGCTGAGGCTCGACAAGGCTCAGTGAGCGGTCGCCAGCACGCGGGCGAGCGCCGGTTCGGCGAGCGCTTCGAGATCGCCGCGGGCGCCGCCCGCGCTCTGGCCCTGCTGACGGAGCAGCTCGGCGTGCGCGGCCGGCCCCGCGCAGGTCGTCACGAAGGTGTGGATCGGGCAATGACCGCGCGATGTTCAACTCGGCGGCGGTTCCGTCAGCGAGTCGACGGGAGTCGCAAGGGCGCGCATGTCAGCAGGCCTTGAGTGTGCGCCGGCCTGGATCAGCGAGGCGGACGAGCAGGACCCCGCAGTGCGTTCCAGGGGCGAACCGCCGCACCTCCGAGAAATCGAGATCCTGCGTGATCAGAAAACGGCTTGTCCACCTGAGCCGCCGCCCATACGCCGGAGTCGGGGGACCCCTGGCTCCCCCCCCGCAGACGAGAGGATCTCGCACAATCCGATCGCGGTGGTTCATGACGTGAACTCTACCGCATTTTCGGCTCGTCTTCAGCAGTTTCCGATCCCGACACCCAGCGGAGTCTGGCCGCTACGCCTCTGCTGGCGCGAGAGACCCGCGCGGCGCGGCTCGCTGCGACCGGCCAGCGGCATTCCTTGCGGCCAGCAAAACGCTGCGAAGCAGGTCTGGGGGCAAACGGGAGCACGGTGGGCGGAGGCGCATGAGCAACTCTCCCGCGTACTGCTGCGCGAGGTACGCGTTAGCGCCCGGCGAGTCGCCGTGGATCACGGTCGCCCCCACCGGAAGCTTCGCCAGCTCGCGCCGGATCGCCTCCACATTGGTCCATGCCACAGCGCCGGCGACGATCACACGCATCATCCCACCATCCTATCCTCGAAGCGTGCGGGGCCAGATGCCCGCGGCCGCCGAGCTCAGCGCTGGGCTGCTCCCTCGACATCCATCCACGTTCCGCACATGGTGCAGAGCTTCGCCGAGGCATCGAGCAAGAACTCACAGTTCGAGCAGTACCTCTTTCCGTCGGGAGGCGGCGGCATGGGCGGGCGGGGCGGCGGCGGATTCCAGTTTGGCGCCATGGGCTCCGGCGGCAGCCAGGGCGGTGGAGGTCCCTCCCAGCCGTTCAGCGCGATCGGCGCGCCCGCGCTGTCGCCCGGCACGCAACGCAGCGCCGGCCCGCCGAGCTGGTCGCGCCGCGACCAGAAGTCGCCGTTGATCATCCGGGATTGCAGCCACGTGCCGTGCACGCTCGCGGGCAAGAGCGGCCGGTGCGCACCCGCCTCATCGTGGGCTCGTACCACCACAGGAGCGGCTCGGGCTGGAGGTCGCCGTTCCAGCAACAGACCGCCACCGGCCAGCCGGGGTAGTAGGCCTCGAACGCCTGAAGCATGCGGTCGTTGAGCGCAGGCCGCTTCGGCTCCGGGACCTGCCCGAGGACGGAGAGCACCGCGCGCGGCGACTCGGCGAGCACCACCGCATAGCTGCCCGGCAGGGATCGGCAGGATCATGGCGTTCGGGCCGGAGGTCGACGCCGTGTTCTGGTAGGCGAGGACGTGGACGTAAAGGCCGTTCCACTGCGCATCGCCGGCATAGAGGAGGGTGCTGGAGAGCCTCGCGGGGGAGAAGGTGCAGCACATGGTCGCTGCAGGATACACGAACAGGAGCCTTTCACCCGACTGTCCGCCGATGAGCCGCGGACGCCGCAGGCGCCCGTCGGATCCTTGGGCAGGCTGGGCGGCGTCAGCGTGTACCTGGGAGTGCACCCGCGAGTTGTCGCGTGAGATCGCCCGCTGGCACTTCCTTGCACCCGCTGACGTTTTGCCCCGCCCACAACGGCGAAAAGTCGCCGCTGCCCTGGCTTTCGGCCCTGGCGCGCAGGGGGGTGATGGCCGACGTCGCCAACGGAAAAGCTGGCACGGCGCCGTTCATCGGCCCCAGCTCTCTCATCATGCGGTTCACGATGCTCCGAGCGGGGCGCCCGGTGAATACATTGGTGAGCGCTGTGATGCTGGCGGCGGCGCTCCCGAGGGCCGCGCGATGCACCCTGCTCGTGGTGGCCTCGGGGCACAGCAGGTAGGCCGTCCCGATCTGTACGCCGGCCGCTCCGAGCGCCATGGCGGCTGCGACACCCCTCGCGTCCGCGATGCCGCCCGCGGCGATGACGGGGATCTTCACGGCGTCCACGATCTGCGGCACCAGCGCGAAGGTGCCGCGCTGGACGCTGAGATCGTCGGACAGGAAGCTGCCGCGATGACCGCCCGCCTCGATGCCCTGGGCGATGACCGCGTCGACGCCGCGCGCCTCCAGCCAGCGCGCCTCGTCGACCGTCGTCGCAGAGGACAGGATCTTCGCGCCCCAGCGGCGCACCCGCGAAAGCAAGGCCTCCGAGGGCAGACCGAAGTGAAAGCTCACCACAGCAGGCCTGAGCTCGTCGAGCACATCAGCGGCCTCATCGCTGAAGGGCAATCGACCGGGGCCGGTCGGGATGGCGCTTGCATCGACGCCGAGCTCGGCGAAGTACGGCGAGAGCCGGGCACGCCAGATCGCTTCTCGCTCGGCATCGGGCTCGGGCCGCGTGTGACAGAAGAAGTTCACGTTGAACGGCTTCGTCGTCTGCGCTCGGATGGCTGCCAGCTCCTTGCGCAGGGCGTCCGGGCCCAGCACGGCGCCGGGCAGCGAGCCGAGCCCACCAGCGTTGGAGACCGCGACCGCGAGCGCGCTGCCCTGCACGCCGGCCATGGGGGCCTGGATGATTGGAAGATCGATCCCAAGGAGCTCCTGCAGCGTCGTCATGAGAATCTCCAGATCCACGGCCGAGGCAGAGTCCAGCTTTTGTCTTCTTCCCGCCCAACGGCGGGGGTTGTGCCGCGCGTGGGGTTGCGTAGCGCGCTCACGCGTCGGTCAGCAAGCCCCTGCTGGGCCGCATCGGCACGCATTAGACCCGACCGCCTTCCAGACGCCGCGCCTGTTGCTCGAACCAGCGGGCGAACCCCTCGGCGGCTGCAACGAGCCCGGCCCGCGACACCTCCACGCCGCGGCCCATGTGCCCGGGTAGCTCGCGGTCGAGGTTGGAGGGCAGCCATCGGAAGGAGAGGTAAGCCGGGTACAGCGCACAGTGCGACTCCCCGAGGTCTCCGAGGGCCGCCCCGCGGCACCAGACGCACATGCGCCCCCACACTGCGCTCGGGGGCTCCAGGTTGGGCTCCACGTCCGCTTCGATGGC
This sequence comes from Sorangium sp. KYC3313, assembly GCF_052075895.1. Taxonomy (NCBI): domain Bacteria; kingdom Pseudomonadati; phylum Myxococcota; order Polyangiales; family Polyangiaceae; genus Sorangium; species Sorangium sp. KYC3313. The sequence goes on along the minus strand of NZ_CP197255.1, from coordinate 10,314,459 downwards.
AAAATCCAGTCGATCCCCGAACAACATATCGACTCAGCCTCCTGCCGCGCAACGTACCAGGTCGGAGTGGCTTTGCGCGGGCGATCCTCCCATGGGAGACGATGGGTCGCTGGGGACTTCCCCGTTGCCCAGGGTACCCTCTCGACCCTGGCCCCACAGCCCGAGCGGCTCGCGACTCAGAAGGTGCCGCCGAGGCCGAAGGTGAGGCCGCCGGGCGCGAAGCCGATCTGGGGCTCGAGCCGGAGACGGGTGGAACGATGGCTCTCCAGTTCGCTTTCCTCGTACGGGAGGACGGCGATATCGACGAGGTTGGCCGCGAGCAGGCCGAGGCTGCCGCCGAGGATCGCGCCAGTGACCGAAGGATCGTACCAGTCACCTTCATCGGCCTTGCCGGCGGTCTCCGCTCCGATCAGGCCGCCGACGAGCGTGCCCCCGATGTTGAGGCCGAGGCTGGCCAGGGCCTTGCCGGCATTGTCGTGACCGCCGTGGATGATCGGGCCGCCGACCATCAGGCCGCTGAGGCTCACCACGAGGAGCTCCGGGGTCTCGGCGCCGATGGCGACGGGCACGAGCAGGAGACTCCCGCCGAGCACGATGACGTGCTTCCAGCCATACCAGACGCGCCGCGACGTGCGCTTCGTGCCCGGGCCGTGATTCCCGGGCTGCCGTGGGCCAGCGCGCCAACCGTCGGGCGGCGGGGCGTACCCGGGCGGCGGGTACCCCGCCTCTGGCATGCTCCTCACGCCGGACGGAGGCTGAGATGGTACGCCCCCCGCCTCGCCCGCAGGCTGCGCGAGCGGCGCGGGCGGGGCGGCGCCGGCAGCCGGCGGGTCGACGACCGGCGGCGCCGTGGTCGAGTCCGCCGCCGCAGGCCGAGACGGTGGTGCCGGCGAGATCTGCGGCGCGGAGCCGGGAGGCGGTTCCATCGCGCCCGCCTGACCCAGCGCCAACACCACGGCTGCTGCGCAGCAACCCCCTAGTCCGTCGCGCCCCCTGATCATCACCTCGCCGCTCCTCTCTCTTCTCTGCTCCTCATCTTTTACCCGCAAGCGCGCAGCGCTTGTGCTCGAATGAGGGTCGTATTCATGCTCATGAGGCGAGCGAGCCCGGAGGACCTGATGCGCGATAGACGGCTCGCCCGGCGCCGTCCCTGCGAGGCTTGACACGGCCGAGAGTTCCACGGTTTCAGAGCCGCGGCGCGGCGGCGCGGCTACACTGCGCGGCCCATGGACTCCGTGATGGACAGCATCGAGGCGATGGTCGCCTGGCTCCGGCAGCGCCGGTGGGCGCACCTCGCCGTGGTGAACCTGCGCATCCTGATCGGCTTCGCGTTCCTGCCGGCGGGGCTGAAGAAGATCCTCGGCGAGCCGTTCACGGACCCGGGGAATCAAGGCCCGTTCCACGAGTTCTTGCACGCGTTCCACGCGACCGGGCACTTCTACACGTTCGTGGGCGTTGTCCAGCTGGTGGCCGCGACGCTGCTCATGACGCAGCGGTTCGCGACGGCCGGCGCATTCTTGGCGCTGCCGGTGACGGGCGCGATCCTGGCGTTCTGCTGGAGCACGGCGGTCGTCCCGACGGCGACGGTCGTCACGCTGATGTTCGCGGGCCTGGTCGGGCTGGCGCTGTGGGACGTCGACCGGTGGCGCGGCGTCCTCGACGCGCCGGACGCCACGCCGCGGGCCGCGCGTGCCTCGTCACCAGCGCCGATCGACCTGCGGCTGTGGAGCCTGTGCGGGGCGGGCATCCTGGCGGCGTACCTCGCGACGTGTCTGCTCAGCGGCGGCATCTACCGGCCGCGCGGGCCCGCGTTCGATGAGCCGGGGTTCTACGTGCTGATGGCGCTGCCGCTGTTCCCGATCGTGACCGCGCTCATCGATCGTCGCCGGCGCGCGGGGCGCTGACCGTGCCGCAGTAGAGGTGCCCCTGCAGTGGTGTCATGCGCCGGCGGCACCCTCCAGCGCCACGATGACGTCGCCGGGCGGCGCAGCGAGGTGGAGCCACGCCTCGCCGCCCACGCGCAGCGCGGCGAGCACGCCGTCCGCCCGGCCACGGAACGCGCCCAGCGAGCGGGCCGGGCCGCCCTCGTCGACCGCGAGCACGGCCACCTCGTCGTCAGCGCGCGCCACGACGACGACCACACCCGGTTCGGTCGCGCCCAGCCAGACAGGGCGGCCGCGGAGCGCGACGCTCCGGGGAGCGCCGCGCTTCGGCACCTCGTGCAGGAGCCCGCGCGGCACGTCGCAGCCCCAGAACGAGCGCAGCCGCAGCGCGGCCGGCAGCGGGCCGCCAAAGGCCTCGTAGGCGTCGCAGGCGTCGTAGCCGGGGTCGAGCGGGAGCAGGTCGGCGTCGTTCGGGACGAGGCGGGCGAGCGCCGCGTCGCGCGCCTCCGTGAAGCGTGGCAGCGCATGGCGAAGGCGTGCCGCCGGCAGGCCACAGAGCGGTCGCAGGTCTGGGCGAGACTCACCCTCTTCCGTCACAATGCAGCGCCGGCCGCTCGGGTCGAGCAAGAGCACCGCGCGATTGCGGATCGCGATAGGTGTGTCTGGCCTGAAGACCGGGCGCACCTCAAGGACCCCGTGGTCCTTCTTCAGCCGCACGAGCCGCCAGCCGTCGATGGCGAAAACCCGGCTGCCATCCGTGCAAAGGCGGCGATAGGACGACGACGTTGCGGCAACGAGGGTTGTCCCCTGAGGAACGAGCGCACCTCCGGACGCCGAGCCTGCGGGCGCTTGGCCGCGTCCTGGCTCGGGGCGCGGTACGGCTACACCGTGCGCGGTGAGCCAGGCGCGGAGCGCGGCAGGCGCGTCCACGTGCGCGGCGGTATCCCACGCAAGCTGGATCGATAGGTCAGCACCCACGCGCAGCGCGGCGATTGGCCGCCCATGGCGCTCGAGCTCCACCGTGACCGGCCCCAGCGTGTCCGCTTCTAGATCTGCGCCCTCGCCGTGCGGAGGCGTATTCCCGCGGAGGCGAAGCAGCGGGCGAAGCGCGTCGAGCTCCGAACGAGCGACGCGAACGCGGCGGCGATCGTTCGCGACGAGCCACGCCGCCGTCGCGCTGCCGAGGGCGCGGTCCACATCCGCTTGCTGCGGAGGCGGCGAAGGTAGGATCGGCCATACAGGCATAGGGCTATCACTTCGGCGTTGTGGGCACGTACTTTCCGCCGTGCACCGTTGGGTTGTTCGGTGTGCCGCTCATCGTGCCGTAGTAGAGGTGGCCCTGCTTGTCGGTAATGTACTCCTTGTCTTCAATGACGAAGTCGGATCCATCGCCCCGCTTCGCTGTCGGAGACCAGAAGTTGTACCACGGCCGCGGCTTGATCGATGTCGCTTTTCGCCTGCCTAAGAACGTGCTCCCCATGCGCCGCTCGGTCCGTTTGTCATGCTGGCACTTCGTGCCTCCTCCCTGGGGCCGTCTGCCTGCAGCAAGCCTGCGGAGGAGGTGCAGGCGACGGCGCCGGTCGCCGCGGCCGAGCTGGCCGCGCCGCCGGTCATCTGCCCGCGCGCGGCTCCAGCCGGAGCCACACGCCGCCGGACGTGCGCAGCGTGGTCGCGACATGCAGCCGCGTCGTCCGCCCCGGCACCGCGCTGATCCTGTAACGCTGGAGGAGCCGCGCGAGGATGAGCTGCCCTTCCATGAGCGCGAACTCCTTGCCGATGCACTGCCGCTGCCCGATCCCGAACGGGGCGGCCGACGTCGAAGCCTGCGCTGGCGGCATGCCGGGCTTCCTCCTCGAAGGCGCTGTCCGGCGCGGTCGGGTGCAGCGAGTTGCTCGGGAACAAGGAGGAGCGGGGCTCGGAGCAAGTCGCCGGTCCTCCGCCCGTCAGCTCTTATCCTCGGCATGGGCGTCGCTGCCTACCGCTGTCCGAATGAGCGCTACGCAGCCGTGGGACCCGGCCATAGCTTCAGCGCTACGTCGAACAGCGCCCTGCCGCGCACCTCGATGCTGGACTCGTCCCAAGTGACGAACGTATGCAGTTGCTGGTTGATCGGCAGCAACGAGGAAACCAGGAGTTCCGGTTTCTTGACCTTCCATGCGCTGTTCGAGACTGTCGAGTTCAACGCCTGCGTGAGGATAGTCAGGTTTCCGAGGGTGTGAATCGCGGCGCTTCTGCGGCGGGTCGCGACGGCCCGAGGATCGGTTGCATCGCTACTGACGAGCTCATCGGCGGTCATCCCCGCGGTCCCGTCTGCCAGGGGCCAGTGTTCGATCCAGCTTTGCGGGAGGATGTGCTCGATGGTAAGCGGTCCGTCGATGCTGATTCGTTCACTCTTGCCGCTCAGCAGCGCGTCACTCAGCCGCCGGAGGATGTGTACAACCCGGGGCTGGGCCAACGTCTGGTATGTGGCGCGCTCCTGCCAGGCCGTCCGGAACTCGTCATCGGACGGCCACCCGGTCGACTCCCCGGAGAGCTCGGCCAGGTGCTTGCGAACGTTCTCCGGCGTGGTCCCATCCCGCCGCAAGCTCCGAGTCAGCGTAAGGAAGACACGGTTGTAGTTTTTGGTGTTTAGGCCGCACACCGCCCGTCGCAACAGATACGACTCGAGCAGGACGGTGATCTGCCGCCAGTGCGACTCGGTCGTCCGGGCATCGAGGAGGTGGAGCAGCAGCGGATAGGCGGTACGGATGTCGAACGCGTCGAGGAACGACGTCAGCGGGAAGAGGATGTCGTCCTTCTTCGGATCAATGATCCGTCGGAAGTCGTCACCCTGGCGAGCCAGCGTCGCCAGTTCTTCACGCACTGTGGCGTAGGGCCTCTTCCGCTCGATCCAGAACTTGTACTCGACGAAGAGGTGCGTGATCGGGATATCCGCGGTCTGGCGGCTGGCCAGGAAGTGCTGCATGAAAAGGTCGCTGCGCGGCCGGAGCAGGCGCCCCTGCTTGACCTCTTGGCGCCAAAAGTCGTCGTCAAACCTGCGCCAATACTCCTCGTAGAGCGCCTCCTGCGACTCGCCCTGGCGCGCTGCCCGTAGGAAGATGAAGTTCCGCAGCAGATCGGCGGGCAGGAGCGGCTCCCCGCGGGCGTTCAGCGTCTCGAAGATGACCTGCGCGTCGTCACCACCCTCGAGATCGATCACGACCACCTGCAGCGCGTTCTTGAGGGCCTGGAAGCACTCCTCCACCCGCACCGCGAGCGGTTGATCCGCGGCGATCGGCGGCTCCCCTCCTACCCCGAAAAAGAATTCGCGGAGCTGATCGTGGAAGTACAGATAAGCCTCGACCATGCGCGGCCGCGGGTCGTCATGCCGCTGGTACTTGCGTCGTTGCCGTGGGTGCTTCTCCTCAAGCGCAGCGCGTGAGCCCGCACCGATAACGTCCTTGAACTGCTGACGATCGAGCAGGGTAGGCCAAACTTTGAACCGGTCGGCATCGGGCTCGGCCATCATTCCTTTGTTCAGGGTGAAGGAATCGCACTCCTTGGCCAGTTCCTCGCACGTGCTCTCGCGGCACAGGTCACGGAAGGCCGCGAGGAAGATCTGCAGCGTCGTGAGCCGCTGCTGCCCGTCGATGACCTGCCGCTTCTCGACGTGCGTGGTCGGCGTCTGTTTCTGGTCGAGCACCATGGCCCCGAGGAAGTGGACCGGCGCGTCCTTCCTCCCCTCGAGGTACTCGGTGAACTTCCGGCAGATGTCCTCCCAGAGGGGCAGCCACTGGTCGTCTTGGCTCCAGACATACTGCCGTTGGAAGAGGGGAACCTCAAGGCGCATCTTCTTCTCGAAGATGGCGAGCAGCGGGACGGCGTTGGCTTTCATCGGCGGTGCTCTCCAGGCGAGAGGGGATTTGCGTCTGATCCATGAGCCCGGCGCGGGGCGCCCCGCAAACCTGGCTACGCGTTTCGGCTCGGCTGGTGGAACTGGGAACCAGCCGATCGATGTGCAGCTCACATCATTACTCAAGATCGCGGGCGGAGTCCACTCTCCTCGTTTCGAGCGACACAGGAGAGTCTCGCTCCGGCGACGCGTGATATCCGCACCAACACGATGTTTCCGGTGCTCGGCACACGCGTGGTGGATTGTCGAACGCAGAATTGTGGTGTGGGCGGGCGGAGCCCAACCATCAGCACGAACTTCTTGCTAGTCAGCGTCCTGTGGCGTTCGAAGCTCCTCGAGGAATGCATTTCTGAACTCCGCCAAGCGGCGATGATCGTGCTCGCCCCAGCCTTGCGCCCCGTTACGACGGTTGAGGAGGTTAACTGCTCCGGCTTCGAGACTTGTCTCTCGGTGACTTCACACCGATATAATTCCGCAGATGAGTGTCCAACCTCTTCATCATATGACTCTCCCAGTAGTCCCTTCGGCTTCTTCCCCTGTACTTGGAGACGAAACGCTTCAGCATGCTCGCCGGCAGAAGAAAGGGCAACACGTTGCGCTGAGTATATACTTCTTGCAGCCAGCTTCTCTCCTTTTCAGTGGCGCCCTCATTCTCCGTTCGGTACACAATAACAACAAATCGACCGTAGTCGCGCCCGGAGCACGATAGTGCTTGGTGAACATCATCGATTGATAGATCTGAATAATTTCTGATCTCGAAAACCACTTCTCGAGAGGAGTACTCGAGAAGCACTCGATGCCAGAAACCGTCCCTGGCACAATTGGCTGCAACGATATCGCGGCGCTGTGCTGCCACAACGCTTGGTTGATGCTGCACGTTGCTCAGCGCACCTGCAAAGACAATCTTGATTGCTCGCAGAACCCAGTCTTCAAATGCCTGCGCCCCCGCGTCTCCTTCTGCGATTCGATGCAGTTCTTCAACCGTCACGCCAAGACGCTGTATCCGGCGGTCCTGAAACTCTTCAGCCCCCATGCCAGCCGCCTTAGCATCGTTGTATTCGTCATGGACTTGCGTGACGAGCTCAATGTCAGCTGTTCCTTCGGTAATGTCCAGCGCTCTCCAATAACATGGATGAACGGCCACGGGAGCTGTGAGCGGAATGTTCGCAAGATCGGAGCGCGCGCCGTCGTGACAGAATACGTAGGGCGAAGACGGCTCCGGCTGGAAGCCGAGGAAGCCAACGCCGTGCAAAGCCATAAAAATCTCCCCTGCGGTTCCGAATATTGCGAAGTCGCGTGCCGCTTCGGTGGTATAGGTTTCGCGAGAAAGCGCGTCGTCCAGCAAGATGAGTGCATCGCCATACGTCCAGACAGCTCGTTTGCTTCGAAATAGCTCTGCAAACAATCTCAGTCCCGGCAGAACAACATTGTACTCTTTGAATAGGTCATCAAGACGCTCGGCAGAGACCATGCGCGCCGCCACATCAACATCAGTATCGACGATTTGTGACCTGCTTGCGGCGACTGCGACCGAGTAAGCGCGATTGAGGAGGACAATCAAATCCCGCGGGCGATACAACGTACTGTGGAGGCACCGCTCGAACCCTTCTCGACCCTCAACTCCACGTTGAGCGAAGCGGTTCCAGATTTTCACGTCGTTCTCCGTCTTAAGATCCTGACTAGCCCGAATGCGCTCCGCGATGAGATGGAGAAGTGTCGGGCCGTCCCACCGCAGACGCAAATCGGCGCCCTCTATATGTCGGGAGAAGTCGTCGTCAAAGTAGGCGAGGGCTCGAAACATATTGTCACGCACAAACGCGATGACGTGAACGTGAGCATGTCGCTCGCTAAAGTCGCTTGCCGCCAGAATAAGACCCCCCAGTAGTGCAGTTGGCACTGCCGTTGGTCGCCACCCGTCGTCAAGCTTGTCAAAGAGTAAGACTGCTCGGCGTCGGGTCTCGGCAAGCGCAGACGTAACGACATGTTCAAGCGTCTCGAGATCTAGGTCAGAGGCGATTTGTCCTGGCAGCGTCTTCGGACTCGCCGTTTTGTGCCCCTCAAGTACACGCAATGCGTAGCCGTAAGCACTGTCAACCTTTTGGAGCGAAGCGTGGGAAGAGATGTAGTCCTGAATCTCGTCGTTAATCTGCACGCGGCGAAGCTTGAAGTGATCTAAGAGGCCACGCGCAAGTATCAGGAGAACGTAGCCTCTCCATAGCAAACGTGCTGCGGCGCGAGTGGAACGGTAGTCCGCTTGAATGGCTTCAAAAAAAGCCTGCAGCGCAAGATTTTCATGCTCTCGCGGGACCTCGCAGTGGAGGACGATACGATCGTTGTGCTTCAGCTCTTCAGCAACACGCTTGTAAAGGGCGCTCTTGCCCGTGCCGCGCCTACCAACGACAACTCGAAAGTCGGTGGTGTCCACCAAGGCCCGGAAATTAGCCGTCTCCACGAACGCGCGCTGGAGCAGTTTGTCCGACTCGGCCTGTGAACCCCCAAGAACGTTCCCCGGTGAAAGCATGGCGAGACGTGGGATCCTTTCTGGCCGATCAGATTTCTGTCCGTGCTAGTCGATCGGCTCCTTGTTAGCTGCGTTTCCGTGTTAGCCAGCATTTGGTACGAGGTTTTCCCATTCAGACCTCAAAAAGTGCCATGCGAAGGACGAGGCTGTGTATGCAGCATAATCTTGCCAGCCATCGTCCTTGTTGTGTGCGAAGTCGCAGATCGACTTGAAGCAAAGGAAAATTGGTTCGGGCTGAATGGCCTCTCGACAGGCGCAGTGGACTCCATATGCTTCCATTTCGAGCCCGATTACCTTTCGCTGGTGCCGAAGTATCTCTTCCACTGGTCCTTTCGCATCTATTACAGAAGGTCCAGTGGCAAGGGGGCCGACGTGGAGTCGGAGTTGGGTAGGAGGGGACGCTGCTATCCAGCCTGCGGCGATCTGATCCAGATTGCGACGTTGGCGTTGCCAATCCTTAAGAATTGCGAGCGCCCGTGGACTTATCGGAATCGGGCGTGGATCTGGTTGAAATTCGGTTTTTCTTCCATCGGAGGTCAGCTTGCCCGCTTGGTAGTCGAAGGTTTGCTCGGCAGCGAGTATGTCGCCAAAGCCCTGAGAGCCCGCTCGAATTCCTGCGGCGATTCCTACCATAGTGACGACGCGGGGACGAAAACGCCACGTAAGCTTGGTGGCCAGAACGGCCGAGGCAGCTGAGCCCATTTGATTCGGGGCAGCCGCCAGAATGTGAAGCTGCGTACCGGCATCGGTTGTTACGGTTGCTGTGTGGTACGTGTGCGGGTCTGAAGTCGTCGCCGGCATTCGACTCCAGCCCGTTCCACTTGTGCGCATCAACTTGTCCAGTTCGGGGTTGTGAAGTGCGCAGATAATAACAACGTGAACCGACTGGGCGGACTCGTCTTGTGCTGTGGATCGCGCTGGCGATTCAGCGGTAGCGAAGGTCGTATCCGACCAGAAGTCCTTGATCTCGGCGATCATCGACTCAAGAACGGCCTGTGCATCTCCAAGCCCATTGAGAAACCGCTGTTCGAAGACCTGGGTCGTACCACGGCTGCCCAGTGCGGCGGGGGTGTATGAGATCTGGTTGAAACGTTCGCCGTTTTCATGATCTTCACCGAAGATCTTGCCGATGACAACAGCAGTGTGCCGGTGCCACTTTGTAAATTCTGGGCTGCCGCGGCCGGCCCTTCGAACGTCCGCAATTGCGTCGATCTGACGCTGGAGCCGAATTAAAGATTCGCTCTTATTCATATTGTGTCGGAGGCCTCGTTTTCGGTTCTGCGGGTCCCTTAATTGTGAGTGTGCTTCTGGCGCCCTTGCCTGGCTAACTATCAGTCGATTGGTCAACCGAGACCGCCGGACCAGGTCTGTCTAGTTCGTCGCCTTTTGTGACCTCCCCACGGAAAATCTCACGGATCGGTTCTGCGCCGCAAGGCCCAAATGCTGTCCAGTGCCATGGAGTAGATCAACCTAACACCGGTGGCCGTCGCCGCCTTTCCGGGGGGGCCGAGGGAGCCTGGAGGGAGGGGGCGCGGCGGGCGCGGCCAGAGGCGTCGTGCCGCATCGCGCCTGGATGACAAGGCGCGGCCGCCTCATCAGGAGGTTGCGGGACACCTATCAGTCCGTTCCAACCTCGGACCGAAGGGTTCGTCGAGGGCGGGCCGTGGAACGACATGCCCTGCGACGCCGAGCCGCCCTACGTGTGCAGGCTGCCTCGACGAGGATCACGGACGCTCCAGCCGCAGAGGCAGACAGCGCGGCCGCTCACCTCGGTCCTCTCATTTACCTTCCCGCGCGCGGCTCCAGCCGGAGCCACACGCCGCCGGACGTGCGCAGCGTGGTCGCGAAGTGCAGCCGCGTCGTCCGTCCCGGCACCGCGCTGATCCGGTAGCGCTGGAGGAGCCGGGCGAGGATGAGCTGCCCTTCCATGAGCGCGAACTCCTTGCCGACGCACTGCCGCTGCCCGATCCCGAACGGGATGAACGCGAGCGGGTGCCGGGCGCGCGCGTGCTCGGGCGTGAACCGGCCAGGGTCGAAGCGCGCCGGGGCCTCCCAGTGGTCGGGGTGCCGGTGCAGGACATAAGTCATGACACCCACCATCGTGCCGGCGGGGATGCGGAAGCCGTCGATCTCGTCGTCCTCGATCGCGGTGCGAAGTATCCAGTACGCTGGCGGGTAGAGCCGGAGCGCCTCCTGGACGACCGCGAGCGCGAGCGGGAGCCTGGGGACGTCCGCGAAGCCGGGCCGCCTGTCGCCGAGCGCCTCGTCGACCTCCGCCGCGAGCGCCCGCAGGAGGTCGGGGTGCTCGACCAGGAGGTGGAGCGCCCACGCGAGGGCGACCGAGGTCGTCTCGTACCCGGCGAGGAACATCGACACCGCCTCGTCCCGCAGCTGCTGGTTGGTCATCTGCTCGCCGGTCTCGGCGTCCACCGTGGCGAGGAGGATCGAGAGCAGATCGCCGCCCCGCCCCGGCTGCGCGCGGCGCTGCGCGATGAAGCGAAACACGTGCTCGTCGATCGCCCTCGCCGATCGCTCGAAGCGGCGCCGCCCGGGGGCCGGTATCCAGCTCGGCAGCGCCCGGAGCGCGGCCCCGAGGAGCATGTAGTCGAGCGCGTACCGGAGCGAGCCGCCGACGGTGTCCGCCTCCTCCTTGGTGATCCCCGTGCCGAACATGGTGTTGAGGATGACCTTCATCGTGATGTGCGGGAGCTCCCGCTCGGCGTTGACCGGGCGCCCCGCGGCGGCGGCCGCGCCGAAGCCGGCCATGCCGTCGTCGATCGCCTGCACCATGAGGTCGCACATCGCGGCGAGCCGGTCCCGGTGGAACTCCGGCTGGATCATCCGCCGCTGCCGCAGCCAGAGATCCCCCTCGCTCGTGGGCAGCCCATCGCCGATGAGCGAGCGCACGCTCTCCCATATCGCGCCGCCCTTGCGGTAGTTGCGCGCGTTGTCGCGCAGGACGTGCTGCGCGTGCCTCGGGTGGTTCAGCGCGACGAGCCGCGCGACCCCGAGATCGATCGTGTACAGATCGCCGAGCTGCTCTCTCGCCGAGAGGAGGTAATCGAGCCGATCCTTGAGCAGGTGCGGGAGCACGCCGACGAGCGGTAAGCCGCGCGTCGACGGCGGCGCGCTCGCGCGGGCGGCGGCGCCGGCGGTGGCGCGGGCGGGTGTGCTGGAGAGAAGGTCTGGCTGCATCATGGCGTCGTCAAGGTAAGGGGTGTATCCGCGCGAGGGGCGGTATCCGAGCCGCTCGCCGGATGGAGCGCCCGCTGCGCTGATCGGACGAGAGTACATGAGCGCGGAGCCCGGCGACGAGGACTTTGAGTTAGACACCATCGCAGCGCGCCGTCGCCTCCCACAGTGTGACCGCGCGAAGCACACGCGACGGCGTGGGCGTCCGAGGGTCGATGTCCTCGGACGCTGGATTCCTACGCTGTCACACCACCGCGCGCCTCGAGGTGCCGCTCGATGTGGCCTATCGCCGCGGCCACTCCGTCCTCGCTGCGGATCTTCCGTCCGAGCTCCTCGGCGCGCTCTTTCATGCCGGCGTCGGTCGCGGCGGTCCGGATCGCGGCCGCGAGCGCGTCGGCGGTGAGGCGTGGCCGCGGGATGGCGCGCGGGCCGACGCGGAGCTCCTCGACGCGGCGCCCCCAGAAGAGCTGGTCCGCGAGGTGCGGGACGACCACCGCGGGCCGCCCGGCGCGCAGGCACGCGGCCACGGTGCCGGCGCCCCCGTGGATCACCGCGGCGGCGACGCGCGGATAGAGCCAGTCGTGCGGCGCGGCGTCGATCCGGAGGAGGGTGTCGGGCAGCGCCATGTCGCCGAGCCCGGCCCAGCCGGAGAGCAGGACGGCGCGCTGGCCGCTCCGCGCGACCGCGTCGACGAGGAGCCTCGTCGTGGCGCCGGGATCGTGGGACGTCATGCTGCCGAAGCCGAGGGCGACCGGCGGCTCGCCCGCCGCGAGGAACCGCTCGAGGGCCTCGGGCGGCCTGTACCCTTCGCCCTCGTCGAGGAACCAGTAGCCCGTCGTGTGGTAGCTGGGCGGCCAGTCCGTCGGGTGCGGGACGACGTGGGCGCTGTAGCCGTGGACGACCAGCATGCGGCGCAGCGCGGCCATGTACGTTCGCCGATCCTGCGGCGGCAGGCCGAGCCTCTGCCGCACGCGGGCCGTCACGCCGCGGTACCAGCGCCACACCGTCGGCTCGATCAGGAGCTTGCCGAACAGGAGGTTGAGCACGCTGTCGCGGCGCGGGACAGGGGCCGCGAGCGCGGTCGGCCCGTGGCGCGTCGCCAGGATGGAGGGCTGGAGCGGCATGCTGACCTGCACCGCGCCGGAGGCCTCGGCGATGGAGGCCGCGTACGTGTCCGAGGTGAAGCTGCTCAGGATGAGCTCGGCGCCCTCGCAGGCGCGCAGGGCGTCGTCGGCCATCTCCGCGCCGAAGCGGTCGATGATCCGCTGCAGGATCCGCGACTGGGCCATGGGGTTCGTGCCGCGCGACACCCACGCTTTGCCGAGGTCGCTCTCCATGATGTCGACCGAGTCGACGCTCGCCGGGATGGCGGCGAGCCCGTGCGCCTCGATCCAGGGCAGGAAGCTCTTGCCGGCGAGGACGCGGACGGCGTGGCCGCGGGCCGCGAGCGCCTTGCCGAGCGCGATGGCGGGCTGGACGTCGCCGCGGCTGCCGAGGGCGAGGACGGTGGTCTTCACGGGGCCGCCTCGCCTCAGAGCGCCTTCCAGGACGCGTCGCCCGACGGCAGCCGCGGCGGCTCGACCGACAGGATGTAGTCGACCCGGCGGTTGCGCGGCTCGTCCACCTGGTCCGCTGTCTTCACGAGCGGCGCCGACTCGCCGAGCCCCTCGAAGGCGATGGGGAGCTTCACGCCGCGGCCCTTGAACCAGGCGGCGATCGCGCGGGCGCGCTTCCGCGACAGGGCGAGGTTGTGCTCCACGCTGCCGACCGTGTCGGTGTGGCCGACGATGAACAGCGTGATCTTGCCGAGCTCGCTGGTCTTCGCCACGACCTCCGCGATCTTCTGGAGGCTCGCCTCCAGCTTGGGCACCTCGGAGGCGCGGATGACGTCGGAGCTGGTCTCGAACTGCACCTCTTCGTGGGGGATGCTCACGTTCCAGGGGAGGATCGCGATCCCCGCCCAGTACCCCTCGGTGTCGTAGCCGTACACCTCGATGCGCGCGACGGGCTCGTCGCTCGAGGGCGACCAGGTCACGGCGAGCGGCGAGCCGGCGGCGGCCCCGCCGAACGGCTTCTCCTCTTCGGCCAGGACGGCGCCCGACTGCCCGAGGACCTTGATGCGCACCTTGCTGGCGGCGCGCGACAGCTTCACCTCGATCTGGCGGCCCTTGAGGTCCACCTTGGACCTGTCGATCGTCACCTCGAGCGCGGGCGGCCTCGCCTGAGCGCCTTGCGGTGGTGAGGGCGCGGGCGAGGGGCCGTCGGCGCGCGCGGCGGCGGGGGCGAGCAGGGAGGCGGCGAGGAGCACGGCCGGGGCATGGCGCATGGGGATCCCCATCTCTGGAGGGTGAGGGAAACGCGGGAAGACGTCCCCGAGCATACCAAAAGGCGCGCGTGGTGGAGCGGCGGGGTGACGTGCTGTGTGTTCGCGGCGCGAGCCGCCCTGCGCGCCGGCCTGCACCGGTGTAGGGTGTACCGTCGAGCGTCGAGCGCGCTCCGGCAAAGGCGCCGGAGATCCTGCTGAACGGCGTTCCACGTCACATGGCAGTCACCATTTTCGACCTCTTCAAGATCGGTATCGGGCCCAGCAGCTCGCACACGGTCGGGCCGATGCGCGCGGCGCGCATGTTCGCGGTGGATCTCGACGAGGCGGGCCTGCTCGCCCGCGCCGCGGCGGTGTCGGTGGAGCTGTTCGGGTCGCTCGGCGCCACCGGCCGCGGCCATGGCAGCGACAAGGCCGTGATCCTCGGGCTGATGGGCGAGACGCCGGACGGGGTGGACGTCGAGCGGGCGGGCGCGATCGTCGAGGGCGTGCGGCAGAGCGGCCGGCTGTCGCTGCTCTCCCGCCACGAGATCGGCTTCCAGGTGAAAGGGCACCTGGTCTTCCTGCACCGGAGCCTGCCGTTTCATCCGAACGGCATGCGCTTCACGGCGCTGGACGAGGGGGGCGCGCCGCTGCGCGCGCGCGTGTACTACTCGGTGGGCGGCGGCTTCGTGGTGAACGAGGCGGCGGCGAAGGGGGAGAACCCGATCGAGGCGGACACGACGCCGCTGCCGTATCCGTTTCACAGCGCCGCGGAGCTGCTCGCCGCGTGCGCGGCGAGCGGCCTGTCGGTGAGCCAGGTCATGCTGGAGAACGAGAAGGTCTTTCGCCCGGAGGCGGAGACCCGGGCGGGTCTCCTGCGCATCTGGGGGGTGATGCAGGACTGCGTGCGGCGCGGCTTCCGGGCGGAGGGCGTGTTGCCCGGCGGCCTCAAGGTGGTGCGCCGCGCGCCGGCCCTGTACCGCAAGCTCATCGAGAGCCCCGAGGCGGGGCTCCGGGATCCGCTGACGGCGATGGACTGGGTGAGCCTCTACGCGCTCGCGGTGAGCGAGGAGAACGCCGCCGGGGGCCGCGTGGTGACCGCGCCGACCAATGGCGCGGCGGGGATCATCCCGGCGGTCCTGCACTATTACCGGCGCTTCGTGCCGACGTCGACGGACGAGGGGGTCATCCGTTTTCTACTCACGGCGGGCGCGATAGGCATTCTCTACAAGGAGAACGCGTCGATCAGCGGCGCGGAGGTGGGGTGTCAGGGCGAGGTGGGCTCGGCGTGCTCGATGGCCGCGGGCGCGCTGGCCGAGGGGCTGGGCGGCACGCCGGAGCAGGCGGAGAACGCGGCCGAGATCGCGATGGAGCACAACCTCGGGCTGACGTGTGATCCGGTGGGCGGGCTCGTCCAGGTGCCGTGCATCGAGCGCAACGCGATGGCCGCGATCAAGGCCATCAGCGCGGCGCGCATGGCGCTGCACGGCGACGGGGCGCACTTCGTGAGCCTCGACAAGGTGATCAAGACGATGCGCGACACCGGGGCAGACATGGAGTCGAAGTACAAGGAGACGGCGCGCGGGGGGCTCGCCGTCAACGTGCTCGAGCTGCCGGTGGAGGTGGGGGTCAATCTGCCGGAGTGCTAGGATTGCAGGGCCAAGGTCCTCCTTGGCCGCGACGCCGACCTCACCCCGCGAGTCCTGCGCTGTGGATGGCCCAGCCCAGCGCGCCGCCGCCGACGACGAGCCACGTCGAATTGACCTTGAAGCGAAAGAGCAGGAGCGCGCTCGCGGCCGCCAGCAGCACGGTGGGCAGATCGACGAGCGAAGCGCGGCCGAGCTGCACCGTCACGACGAGCATCAGAGCGAGAGAAGCGACGTTCACTCCATCGAGAACCGCCCCCGCGACCGGCGAGCGGCGCAGCCGCGGCATCAGGGGGCCGCTCACGGCGACGAAGAAGAACGCGGGCAAGAAGATGCCGATGGTCGCGACGAGCGCGCCCGCAGGGCCGGCCAGCACGTACCCCACGAACGTCGCCGTCGTGAACACGGGCCCCGGCGTGACTTGCCCCACCGCGATCGCGTCCATGAGCTGCGCCTCGGTCATCCAGCCGAGCCGCTCCACGAGATCCGCACGAAGGAACGCGAGCAAGACATAGCCACTGCCGAAGAGGACCGCGCCGGTCTTGAAGAACACCCAGAAGAGCCCTGGCAGCGTGACCGACCCTGCGAGGGCAAACCCGGGCAGCCAAGGCGCCAGCGCCGCCGCTCGGTTGCCGGCATCTTCGTCGCTCGGCGCCGGGGGGCGGGCGGAAGGCTTGCCGAGGCGGGCGAGCGCCACGCTGGCAGCGCCCGCGCCGAACAGCACGGCGAGCTCGTTCACGCCGAGCCACGCGAGGACGGCTGCCAGCACGCCGAGGAGCCTGAGCGACGTGGTGCGGGCGGCCTTCGGCGCGAGCGCGCCAATCGCCTGCACCACGACCGCGATCATCACGGGCTTGATGCCGTAGAGCAGCCACGTCGCTGCCGGTAACGTTCCGAAGCGCACGTAGGCCCAGCCGAGGGCGCCCGTGATGAGCATCGCGGGCAGGATGAAGCAGACGCCGGCCACCGCGAGGCCCGGTCCTCGCGCTCGGTCGTAGCCGATGTGGATCGCCATCTCCGTCGAATTGGGGCCGGGAATGAGGTTCGTCGCGCCGAGCAGGTCGAGGAAGCGCTCCTCCGAGAGCCACTTGCGCCGGCGCACGACCTCGTCCTGCATCATCGCGATGTGAGCGGCAGGCCCCCCGAACGCCGTCACGCCGAGGCGCAGAAACAGCCACGCGAGCTCGCGCAGATCAGCCCCCGTCCAGCGCCGGACCGACGTGGGAGAGGTGGTCGATTCATTCACGGCGCGCTCCGGCGCCGTGCCAAGCGCGCGTCGACGGACAAGCGCCCCGCGCCGACGACGACGAGAAAGAGCGCGCCCAGCAGCATCGCCCAGTCCGTCCTCGCCTCGTGGGCCATGCTCCAGAAGCCGTAGTGCGGCAGCTTGCGCACGTGGAAGCCGAGGATGTCTCGGCCGAGCAGGATCGGAAGCTTGGTCGAGACCAGCGCCACGACCATGTTGAAGACGAGCAGAGCGGCGGCGAGCCGGGTCAGGAGCCCCGCGAGCACGAGCGCCCCGCAGACGATCTCGACCACCCCTACGAAAGGTCCCATGGCTTCCGCCCACGGGATGCCGATCTTGACGAACCGTCCGGCGCCGAGCTCCGCTGGATACATGAACTTCTGGATCCCTTCGGACAGGAACACGGCCCCGACCGAGAGGCGGACGAGGAGCGTCGCCGCGGGCGCCTCGGAATCGAGCATCTTGCGCAGGTGTTTCATCATTTCGTTCCAGCCCTCGTTGATGGAGTGCGCTTGCGGGGGCGCACGGCGGCGCCGCGGTTCTCGCCTGAAGCTGCCGCGCGGCCGCGGGGCTCCTCGCCCAGGACGACCTCGCGGTAGAGCTCCGCCACGTCGCGCTTGAGCGCAGCGAGCAGCCGGCGGCCGGCGGCCGTCGCGCGGTAGCTTCGCCGGCCACGCGCCTGCGTCTCTTGGCTGGCCTCCAGCCAGCCGTGGCGCTCCATGCGGGCGAGCGCCGGGTAGAGCGTTCCGGGGCTCAACCGATGGCCGTGCTCTGCGAGCTCCTCCAGGAGCCACAGGCCCCAAACTTCGCGCGCCGCGGCGTGGTGAAGGATGTGGATCTTCCAGAGGCCCACCCGGATCTCACGATCCGCCGTCGAGATCATAGTTCGAAGCGCGTAGACGATCTTCGTAATGTCGTCAAGCTCGACACGCTGTCGTACGGACGCGGCCTGTGGCCTTCCGGCTCGGTCCTACGATCGAACCCGGCGCCTCCGCATCGGCCGGCTCGGTGCTGCCTGGTATCGTGATCCATGGCTCGAACCGCCCGCATCGCAGGTCATGGTATGCAGCCGGCTGCTGCGCTCGTGACCGGCGCCTCCAGGGGAATGGGCTGCTCGATGGCACCGCGCGCGTGGAGGGGCTGAAGCACGGGTAGCAAGCCGGGGCGCGCTGCGGGAGGGAGGCATCGTCCATGAACAACGACGGATTGTCGCGAAGGACGCTGGTGCTCGCGACCAGCAGCATCGGCATGAGCGCCGTCCTCGGTGCCTGCGCGCGTCCGCGCGACGCGGCGGCCCGCGAACCGAGACAGGACGGCGGCGCTGGGGAAGGCGACGAAGTCACCCCCGGTGAAGATCTGATGCGAGAGCACGGCGTCCTGCGCCGGGTCATGTTCCTGTACGACGAAGCAATCCGGCGCCTGGACGGGCACGAAGATGTCCCGGGCGACGTGCTCCTCTCGGCTGCGGGCGTCGTGCGCCGGGTGATCGAGGACTATCACGAGAAGCTCGAAGAAGACTTCCTGTTCCCCCGCTTCGAGAGGGCCGGCAAGCACACCGATCTCGTCGCGGTGCTCCGGCGCCAGCACCAGGCGGGGCGCCTCGTGACCGACGACGTGCTGACGTTCGCGAAAGAGCCGCTCCGCGAGCAAGCCGCCCGCCGCAAGCTCGCCGACAGGCTGCGCGCGTTCAATCGGATGTACCGGCCGCACGCGGCGCGCGAGGACACGGTGCTCTTTCCCGCGCTTCGGGCGCTCGTCGGCGCCAAGGTGTATGCCGATCTCGGCGAGCAGTTCGAGGACAAGGAACACCGCATGCTCGGCAAGGGGGGCTTCGAGAAGGCGGTCGCTGAGGTCGCCGAGCTCGAGGCGGCGCTCGGGATTGCTGACCTCGCGAGCTTCACGCCAACCTAGAGCGACAAACGGGTTGAAACCCCAGAAAAGAGCAGGAATTTGAACCGCCAAGCCCGCCAAGGACGCCAAGATCGTGTTTTGTTCTTGGCGTCCTTGGCGCCTTGGCGGCTCATTTCTCGCTCGATCAACGTGAGCGGTGTCCTAGGGGGAAGGTGCGACGGGAGTGCTCGGGCTTCGTGACCGCCGCGCGGCGATGTGGCCGGCGACGTGATCGTCGGGCATAATGCCCACGTGTTGTATGTCCGCCACGTGCCGGGTCCGCCGCTCTCGGCGCACGTCGCCGAGCTCTGGTACCTTTCGGCTGCTCCGCCTCACGCGGCCGAGCGTATCCTGCCCTCCGGTACCCTCCAGCTGGTCGTCAACCTCGACCAGGACGAGGTTCGCGTCTACGACGGCCCCACCATTCGCCGCTACTCCGGTGCCGTCGTCTCGGGCGCGTACCAGTCCGCCTTCGGCGTCGACACGCGCGAGCACGCGTCGATGGTCGGGGTCCAATTCCGCCCCGGCGGCGCGTGGCCGTTCCTCGGCGCGCCGCCCGGCGCGCTGACCGACACGCACGCCGACCTCGCGGAGCTCTGGGGGCAGCGAGCGGCGGAGCTCCGCGACCGCCTGTGCGCGGCGCCGGAGCCGCGCGCTCGCTTCGCGCTGCTCGAGCGCGCGTTGCTCGACCGCCTTTCGGTTGCGCGCCCCGGTCATCCCCTGGTGCCGCACGCGATCGCGGCGCTCGAGGGAGGCGAAAGGCGCGTCGCCGACGTGGCGGCCATGCTCGGCATCAGCCACCGCCGGCTCGTCGACGTGTTCACCGCCGAGACCGGCCTCGCCCCGAAGGCCTTCGCCCGGATCACACGCTTTCGGCGGGCGCTCTCGCAGGCCGAGAGGGAGCGCGAGCCGGACTGGGCCCGGCTCGCTGCCGTGTCAGGGTTCTGCGACCAGTCGCACCTGATCCGCGAGTTCGTGGCGCTCTCCGGCAATTCGCCGACCGCGCTCATCGCCCACTCCTCCCGCGAACCCGTCAAGTTGCACCACATCGCCATCGCCGCGCCAGCCGCGCTGGATGGGGCGCGCGGAAGGGACCGGCAACACGCGCGATCCCGAGGTGTCCCGACCCGATGACCGCGAAGGATCCGCGCGGTGTCGGGGCGCATCGCGGCGCTACCGGCGACGAACCCGGTCGCCTCCGAGTCGTCATGATCAACCCGCCGGCGCCTCGTGAAGCTCGACCGGGTTGCCGTCGGGATCTTCGAGCTGAATCTGCGCGCCCCCCACGCCGCGTTCGATGCCGTTTCGGAAGGGTGTGCCGGCCGCGCGGAGTCGTTCGATGATCGCGGCGAGGTCGTCGACGTAGACCACGACGCGGTTCCAACCGCCCGCGGCCTGAGCGCGGCCGTCGGGCATGGGGCGCGCGCCGGAGCTGCCGGGGCCGCTCAGGAGCAAGCGCAAGTCACCGCGGGAGACCGTCGCGAACGCCGTGCCGGCCTGCAGGTCGAGCGTGAAGCCCAGTTGCTCGGTGTAGAAGCGAACGGCGCGATCGACGTCCGTGTTCTGGTAGCGGACGACTGCCGAGGTGGCATCGGGGCCTTCCGCGGTCGAGGTCGATTCCTTCGGCGCCTCGTGAAGCTCGACCGGGTTGCCGTCGGGATCTTCGAGCTGAATCTGCGCGCCTCCCACGCCGCGTTCGATGTCGTTTCGGAAGGGTGTGCCGGCCGCGCGGAGTCGTTCGATGATCGCGGCGAGGTCGTCGACGTAGAGGACGATGCGGTTCCAGCCGCCCGCGACCTGAGCGCGGCCATCGGGCATGGGGCGCGCGCCGGAGCTGCCGGGGCCGCTCAGGAGCAGGCGCAAGTCACCGCGGGAGACCGTCGCGAACGCCGTGCCGGCCTGCAGGTCGAGCGTGAAGCCGAGTCGCTCGGTGTAGAAGCGAACGGCGCGATCGACGTCCGTGATCTGGTAGCGGACGACGGCCGAGGTGGCATTGGG
The DNA here is from genome assembly GCF_052075895.1 of Sorangium sp. KYC3313. NCBI lineage: Bacteria > Pseudomonadati > Myxococcota > Polyangiales > Polyangiaceae > Sorangium > Sorangium sp. KYC3313. The sequence continues at coordinate 10,293,886 of NZ_CP197255.1, read as the reverse complement.
GCCTTTCATGACCGAGGTCGATCCGGTGGTATGGGACATGCAGCCTCCGAGAGAGAGAATGACCAGGATGAGGATGATCTTGAGGAAGATCTTCATGCGCCGATTCTGTTGCCCGCGCGCGCCGCCGTATTGGACAAATTGGAAGCCACGGCGGTCGAGGCCCTCGTGCGCATGCGCCGCACCGAACGACGCTTCGCCATCCTCCACGTGCTGTGTGTCAGCGTTTGACCATGCGGGGAGCCGCAAGGCGGTGGAAGGGGCCTGCGCCGTGGTGTCCGCGGTCGCACGCCGGGACGCTCGGATTGCGATTGCCCGGCGCGCCCGGGTGCGCTCTCCTTCGACGCAGGAAGCGGGAGACTCTCCCGCGAGCGCGCCGCGATGAAGCCCTCGTACGAAGCTCGTGCACCAGAGATCGTGACGGAGCCCGAGAAGGTGGACCAGCTGCCGGCGCGGCGCCCGCGGGGGCGGGCGGCTGCGACGGGGCTCCGGCGACGTCGAGCGCGGCGAGCACCGCTCCCGCCGCGGGGCCGGGCGTCGTGGCCGCGGGCGGGGTGGCGGGCAAGGTCAAGCGCTCGAAGGAGCGCTCGGCATCGCCCTCTTCACGCGTCCCTCACGGCACGCCTACGGTATCACGAAAATGACCGAGAGATCATCCACGTAGAAGGCGCCCGTGGAGTTCGCGCCCATCCAGGCCCTGACCGCGCCGAAGTTCCGCGCCTGGTTGAGGAAGTAGATCGGGATCGCGACGTCGAGGCTGCCCGACGCCGCCCCCAGGAGGGTAATGGTCGCCGTCGCCGCGCTCGCGCCGATGTTGAACGTCACCTGCACGCTGAACACCTGCCCGCGTTGATACGTCCCGAAGATCAAGTTGCTGTCGTCGTTGACGCGCACCGTTCCGTTCGTGAGAAAGTCGAGGTGCAAGAAGCTGTTCAGGTCGCTCAGCGGCTGGTTGAAGCCCTCGAACTGCAGCGTCGGGACTCCGCCGTCCGCGCCTGGAATGAAGAGCCTGGCGGTCGCCATGTATTGACCATCTCCGCGGAAGGCGCTGAAGCGACCCTGGATCGACGTCACGTCGTTGAAGCTCGGGTGCTGGATGAGCACCCACTGATCGTTGGCCTCGCCAGCCGGAGAGGCGGCCACCACCACGTTGCCGTTGCCGAGCGCCGTCGCGACGGTGCCGACCGTTTGCTGTGAGCTCGGCAGCTGAGATGCGGTGTCCTGGTTGAACCCGGCGCTGAGCAGCGTCTCCGCGGTGCAGCCTGTGAGCAGCGCCGGCGCGGCCAGCAGCGGCAGACCCAGGATCGTGCGCCGAGAGACGAGGAGCGATTTGCCGGTCGCATGATCTTCGGCGCGAGCAGACGTGTTCGTTCGATTGAACGTCATGTTCATCTCCGTTGTGTAAAATCGGCCTACGCACGACGTGCATGGCTCGGTGGTCAAACGGGCGTTGTCGCCGAGAAGCGCGGCGTACGGCGACGGGTTTCGCAAGCGTCATGCCACGGCGAGCGGGTCGCGCACCCCCCCGACGAGCCCCCGTGTTTGCGCCGAAAACGAGGCCCATCGCGCCCCCGATCTCCGGAGATGAGCGCGCGGCTGCCGAGCCCCCTGTCTCTCTGAAGGAGACACCTGTTCCCCCCGGAGATACAGCGCGAGCAGGGATGGTTTGCGGCGGAGGGCTCCGCGCCGAGGAGGCGCTCGCGTGCCGGCCGGCCACCAGGTGGCCCATGAGGCTGCGCGCTGGCACAAGGCATCAACCCTCGTAGAACTCCGCCTCGAACATCATTGCTGTAGGTCTGATACCTACCGACAATGCCGCTCTGCGGCAAGCCGACCGCCTCACCATCCAAGAGCTGGATCCATGTGCGCCGTCGGCTTCGATGATGGTGATCGGCAACACCAAGCGGGCCGGAGCTAGCGCCCAAGGGTGGCCGGAGTTCGCATCGTGGACGCGGCATAGGCCGGCGGGCGGAGCCCTGGGGCGGCGAGCGGGCGTCGGGAGGGGTCGGCGCACGGGCCTTGCGTCGAGCAGACCATGGTCCGAATTCTCTTTACGCCCGCAACCCAGCCTGAGATGCTATTCGCTGCAACGAAACAATGCGAGACAAGTGCATCGTTTCGAGTGCGAAAGCATCTTGGAGGGGTAACATGCCGATCTCAGTGACAGTCAAAGGCAAGACGTACGAGAGCGACGGTCATTACCATGCGGAAGAGATCATGTTCGCTTCCGTCAAGCGTAAAGGAGATCTCGAGGTAGAAATGAACGGTTGGCCGTGTACGGGCGAGCGATACCACGATTGCCACAAGCTCTTCCTCGACCAGTCCGCTAGCCGCACGATCACGGTGACCATTACCGACGATCATGCCGGCTACGCCGCGAACCATGGGCTCAAATTTGGGGCTAAAGGGAAGATCATCTACGCCAAGGGCGAGGCGAAATACGAGTAGAATGGCGAGCAACTGGAAAGGCGTCTAATCCTCCCGCCAACCATTGCGTGGATCACGCCATTCAGCCGCGCACGCGCCGTTCCGTCACGCCTCCACGCCGTACTTGTCCAGCCACTGTTTCAGGCGCTGGTAGCCCCGGTGAGGCGCGCGGCGCAGCAATTTCACCGCATCCGCAGGCCTTGCGCGAGCGCCCCGGCGGCGCAGCAGCTCCGGGGCGCGGGCGCGCGCTGGTCGGCCTCTTGCATGCTCCGTCGAGCAGGCACAGAGGAGCGGAGCTCGCCATGACGGCAGGCGTGCTCATGCGTGCCGCGAGCGCAAGGAGTCTGTTCGATGAAGCTCAAGAAGAAGTGCAGGGTCGAGGATTACATGAGCACCGCGGTCATCACGCTGAAGGAGGCCGACACGATCAGCGCCGCAAATCTCGAGATGAAGCTCGCGGAGATCCGGCATATTCCCGTGGTCGACGCGAAGGGGCGCGTCGTTGGGATCGTCTCCGATCGCGATTTGCTCCGCCACGTGAGCCGCCTCGACGGCAAGCCCATCCCGATCGAGTCGATCATGACCCGGCGTGTCCGCACCGTGCGATCGACGACACCGGCCGCCGACGCAGCCCAGATCCTCCTCGATCACAAGATCGGCTGTCTGCCGGTGGTCGGCGACGAGGAGCAGCTCATCGGGATCATCACCGAGACCGATTTCCTGAGCATCGCCCAGCAGGCGCTGCGAGGCATCGACGTGACCCACAGCGCCGGAGATCGCTAGAAGGCGGGCTCTCCTGCCTGCGCCGCGCCCGCATCGACCGGCACGAGCCGCGCAATCCTGACTCAGTAACAACGCAACAACGACCGAACAACCAAAGCAGCGCACGCGCGGAGCGCGGGAGACACCAATGCGGAACAAGCTGGAAGACATCGATGAATTCCGTGTGGCTGCACCGGGGGGTCGGCCAGGGCGCAGTGAGCGCGCCTGCCGTGCAAGCCTGCCAGGAGCTCGGGATCCGCGTGATCGCGGGCGAGTGCCCGCTGATGTTCCTCCGGAACACGGGCTTCGTCCACCGGCTCCACGGCTTCGCCAAGAAGATTGTGGGGAGTTACCCGGCGCGTGCGTGAGGCGCCATGAATCGAGGAGATCTCGAGATGACGTCGTATCCTGTCACCCGCCGTTCGCGTTCGATCCGGGTCCCGTGGACGGCACCCCGCGCGATCACGCGAGCACGTTCGCCTGAGGCGTCCTCTCGGCCGTCGAGGAGCTCCTCGGCGCGATGGCTCGCCTCGCTGCCTCGGGGTGCTACGTATCGAGCACCGGCGCGCGTCTGTCCCTGGTTCTTCACCCTCGCTGACAAAATTTAGCGATATCTGGCGCGGCAAACGTGCTCTGTCGAGCGCCGGGGCGCAAAGGACGCGCGAGGGCGGGCGCCGCTCGTCTACGGTGCGTGGATGAGAATCTTGACCTGGTTGACTCTGGGGCTCCTGTGCGCGGCGTGTGGTGATAACGGCGATCCGTCTGGCCCGGGAGGAGGCGGAGCCGGGGGCGCCGCCGCGGCGACCGCGGCCAGCGGCGGCGGTTCGGGCGGCGGTGGCGGCGGTGCGGGTGGCGGCGGCGGCGCGGGGGCCGGGGGCGACGCGACCGGTGGAGGGGCCGGCGTCGGCGTCGATCTCGCCGCGCCTGACGCCATCTTCCTCCACCCGGCGGGGGAGACGACCAACATGGTGTTTCACATCGCGATCGCCGGAGCCGACGACGGCGGCGCCTACGTGAGCGGCGAGGGGTTCGGCGAGATCAAGCTGGGCGCCCAGACGATCACCAAGCTGGGGGCGTTCCTTATCCGCCTCGATCCCGAGGGCGATCTCCTCTGGTCGGCGCCCATCGTCACGGCGCAGCAATCCTCGGCGACGGCCGTGACCGTCGACCGAGCGGGCAATGTGCTCATCGCGGGCGAGCTCTATGGCGAGGTCACGATCGGGGGCACGAAGCTGTCCGGAGCGACGGATGATCCCGACGCCATGGTGGCCAAGCTCGACGCCGGCGGCAGCGTGCTCTGGGCGAAACGCTTCGCCTCCACGGCCGCGGATCGCTGCTTTGCGATCGCGACGGACGCCACGGGCCATGTGTACGTGGGTGGCTATGTCGACGACGATATCGACTTTGGCGGCGGCCTCCTGGCGGTGGATGGCGAGTCCCCGTTTCTCCTGAAGCTCACGCCGGACGGCGACGTCGCCTGGGCCAAGGTGTTCAACAACCCCGGCGGCGCCGGCAGCGCCGTGGCCGGCATCGCCGTCCACGAGGGCGGCGACGTGTCGATCACGGGCTACGCCGACGGGGCGCTGACCATCGACGGCACAGCGCTGTCGCTGCCTGCAGGCTCGACGATGATGGGCTTCGTCGCCCGCTTCTCGAGCGCGGGGGAGGGGCGGTTCGCGCTGCGCTTCGGCGGGCCGGTGTTCGACATGGGCAACGAGATCGCCGTCGGTGGGGGCACGTTCCTCGCCGGCGCGGTGAGCGGCGAGAGCGACGTGCTCGGGACGACGGTGGACGCGGACATCGAGGGCACGCCGTTCGTCGCGAAGCTCACGGAGAGCGGGACGGCCGAGTGGGTGATCACGCCGGAGCCGAGCGGCACGATGTACGGCCTCGCGCCCGACATGGCCGGCGGCGTCTACGCGGCGGGTCGCCACGATGATCTCGTCACCTTCGACTACACCCCGTTCGCGCTGCACGCGAGCGCGTCCTCGGAGGTCACGGCGCTCCACCGCTACGCGTCGAGCGCCGGCGCCTCCGAAGGCATGGCGCTCACCCCCGGCGGCACGCTCTGGGTCGCCGGCACCTTCCACGGTTCCATCGACGTCGGCTCGGGCCCCGTCGCGTCGCCGAGCACCAGCGGATTCGTCTTCCGCGTCCCGGCGCGCAAGTAACGCAAGTAAATGGGCGCCCACCGCCCGAAGAGCCGGATGCGGGAATTCCGCACGTCCGGAACCGTGGGGGCCGGGGGGTAGTCGACCCCGGCACACCCGGCTAGACTAGGGGATTTCGGGGTCGGTGTGCCTTCGCCACTCGTTCCGCGCGCTTGAGTAGGCGGTCCGGGCGGCGAGCTCGCGCTCCACGCCGGTGATGGCGGGCATCTTGCGATGGCACAGCTCCCCGGGAAGGGTGATCTCCACCTGGGTTCGTGCTTCACGCAGCGTGCCGGGCCATCCGCCGGCGGCGGGGCGGCCCTCTCGATGGAGGTCTTGACGCCAACGCCTCGCCCACGCCTGGCCCAGCGCGTTTGCGCTCTGCTCGATGAATCGTTGGCGTACGGTCGCCTGCGCCGAGCCGTCCTGGTCGGTTGCTGGCTCTGGCGGGGCGCGCTCGGCGCCCTGGCTCGGCGCTGGGCGCTTCACTCGATGACCGCAGGCTGAGGCCCCGGGACGATCCCTGCGATGTCCGGATCCTCTCCCGGTGTCCCGCTGACGGCGGAGCCCTTTCCCATGCGGCGCGCGAGACGGTTCGCGTCTTTCTCGCGCTGCTTCTCTTGCCGTTCGCGTTCCTTTTGCCGCTTCAATGCTCCCTGTTTCTGCATGCCGAACCGGCCTTTCGGCGCCTCCGGGCGCGTTCTTCAGCACATCATGGTGCGTCCTGAAAGCGCAGGCGTGGCGGCGCACGAGCACCGCCACGCCGCGCCCGTGATCAGTACCGGTCGCGACCGCCGCCGCCGCCGAAGCCGCGCGCCGGACGCTCCTGCGCTTCGTTGACCTTCAGCGCGCGGCCATCGAGCATGGCGCCGTTCAGCTGCGAGATGGCGCTGGTCGTGGCCTGAGCCGTGCCCATGGTCACGAACGCGAAGCCGCGCGGCTGCCCCGTCTCGCGGTCGGTCGGCATCGCGATCTCACGGACCTCGCCGGCCGCGGCGAACGCGGACTCGAGGGTCTCGCGGGTGGTGTTGAACGAAAGATTTCCTACGTAGAGACGATTTCCCATGCCATCCTGCTCTTTTACGGCTTTCTGGTGCGCTCTGCAGCGCACTCGGCCTGCCATCCGACGAAGCCGTGACGGGTCGAACGGAGACGTGCGGCGCGGAACTTCCGCGCGATCACACGGTGCGTCGTCCAGTCGTCCGAGCGAGCTCGCAATCTCCCCTCGTGAGAGGGAAGATGGAAAGCGTCGTTATAGAGGGCCAGGGACGGTCGTGAGAGGGGCATCCTAGCCCGGTGCATCGTCGTCCGCAAGCGCGCCGTTCCGTCTTCCGTCGCTGAGCCAGCCGCCGACCGCGGGCGGCAGGCGAACAACGAGGTTGCATCGGGGCGAAATGGCCCATGTCCGCGATCGCCGCGCACCTCGCGATCGCCGTGCACCTCGGCCCCGGACCCTGCGAGGGCCCGCGGTGAGCTGGGCGGGGGCCTGGCGCCCGCCCCTCGCGACCGCGCAGCGTGCCGAACGGGCCCGGCTCCCGGCGCTGAGGACGTCCATTTCCCTTGTAGGTCGCGGACGCATCCGACTGCGAACAAACGAGCTGCTTGAGATCGGAGCAGGTCATCGGCTCGATGCTGGTGATCATCGAGTCGGGTCCTGAAGCGGACCCGCACGCACATGCCAGGCTGCGCCCTGACACCGTCCACCTCTGGAGCCTCGAGACGAGCCCGAGCCGGCTCGGGTCCGGCGCGGCGGCGCTCGTCGCGGCCTTCACGCGCAGCGCGCCCTCGCCAGGGTACTATCCCAGGCCGACGGGATCGGGGGAGTCGCCGAGCGAACGGAGCAGTCGGCTCGGGTCCTCGAGGTTGGTCGCGCCGGCGCTACCGAGCGGGCGGCGTTTTCGAAGCGCAGCAAGTGAACTTTGCGTGGCTCGACTCGTGGGCGGCGCAGCGACCGTCGTACCCGGCGTCGAACGCCGCGAGCTCCGCGCCGTCGCTCGCGCACGTGGCGTAGGCCCGTTCCTTGAGGGCGGCCGCGTCGATGCACGAGGAGCCGTCGCCCAGAGAACCACCCCAGCAGGCCTCCGGCGGAGGAGGCGGCGGCTCGACGCCGCAGCACTCGAAGACGGCCTTGCTGGTCTCGTAGCCGGTGCAACGCGGGTTGTCCTCCTCGTAAGTGAAGGAGGTGAACCTGGCGCCTGCGCTCACGCACGTCGCATAGGCCCGATCCTTCATGGCCGTGCGGTCGACGCAGGAGAGGCCATCGCCCAGCTCGCCCTTCCAGCACGGGCCGGACGGAGGAGGCGGAGGAGGAGGAGGAGGCTCGCTACCGCAGCACTCGAAGAAACCCCAGGTGGTCTCGTAGGCCGCGCAGCTCGGGTTGTTCCGCTCGTAATCGAAGAAGGTGAGGTCTGCGGCCGAGCGCGAGCACGCCGCATAAGCCTGGTCCTTGAGCGCGGAGGGGTCGACGCAGGATCTGCGATCGCCCAGCTCGCCCTTCCAGCAGGCGCGTGGCGGAGGGGGCGGCGGCGTGGAGCCGCAGCACTCGAAGGTGGCCTTGGTGGCCTCGTTCGGACCGCAGCGCCCGGGGTCCGGCAGGGCGTCGAGCCAGGTGAGCTGGGCGCCCGCGCTCACGCACATCGCGTAGGCCCGATCCTTGATAGCGCCCATGTCGATGCAGGAGGACCCGTCCCCCAGCTCGCCCTTCCAGCACGAGTTCGGCGGCGGCGGCGGAGGCGGCGGCTCGCCGCCGCAGCACTCGAAGACCACCTCGCTGCTCTCGTGCTCGGCGCAGCTCGGGTTGAGGGTGTCGCTCACGAAGCTCGCGAGCTCCGCGCCCATCCTCGCGCACCTCGCCTGGGCGTGATCCCGGAGCGTGGCCGTGTCGTGGCACGTGAATCCGTCGCCCATATCCCCGAGCCAGCACGCCGAGGGCGGGGGAGGCAAGGTTCCCCCGCCGCCCTCCGCCCCCGGGTCCTCGCCGCCGCCGGTCCCAGGATCCAGGCCACCGCCTTCCCCGCCCGACGAGCCCGCTGGTGGATCGGGATCCGGCGCCAGGTTGATGGTGCACCCGGAGCCGACGAGGAGACTGGATATCGAGACGCTGAGCAATAGACCTATCGCAAGGGAAGTCCGCATCGTGATCCTCCGTGAAAGCCGGCGTTGCGCCGGACAGCTCCGAACGCGCGCCGCTCGAGCTCGGGTCAGCGCGCCCTCTCCGTCGTGTCGCTCTCCCTCTACCAACCGCGACGAGGCCGGCAGTTTCCTCGGGCGGGCGATTTCGCGATTAGAAGGGGCAGCAGGTGTAGCTCAGGCTCGTGGCCGTGGCGTCGGTGCAGGCGACGTGTTTGTCCCCGAACACGCGACGGAAGAGATAGTGGCCCTTGCCGCTGCAGAGCGCCGTGGCCTCGGCATCCAGCCTCTCGTACGGCTGGCATGCCTCACCGAAGTCGATCTCGCTCGTCCAGCACGACGGCGAAGGCAGCGGATCCCCCGGCGGGCAGCACTCGTAGTAGACCCTGGTCGTCTCGTGGTCACCGCAGTCCCGGTCAGGCTGCTCCTGATCGAGGGAGCGGAGCTCCGTGCCCCTGTCCCTGCACATCCTCCAGACCTCGTCCTTGACATACGTCGTGTCGAAGCACGTGACGCCGTCGCCGAGCACCCCTTTCCAGCACGTGGTCAGCGCCATCTTCCCGCACGTGTACTCGGCGTCGAGGTAGCTCCCGTGATCGCAGGGATCGAGCAGCGTCAAATCCGCGACGATGAGGCCCTGCGCCTCGCACTGCGCCCTGGCCTCACGCCGCAACGCGTCCGCCGTCTGGCAGAGCGCCTCGTCCCGCGGGACCACCGGATCTTCGGTCGCGGGCCCTTCGGCGTCCGTGGCACGGGTGCCTTCTCCGCTCTCGCCCTCGTGCGCGGCCGCTTCCGCGGGGACGCCTCCGGCGCCTCGGCGCAGCGCGGCGTGAGACCCGCGCTGCGGGAGAGGAGATAACCCTTCCGGGCCATCAACCCATCTCCGGCCCAGCGTCTGCGGAGGGGTCAGCGGCTCGACGCGCCCGCGCGCCGGCGGAGGCGAGGCGCGGTCGACAGGGAGCCGGCTGTCGTCCAGGAGCCCTGGGGTGTCGTTCGCGTCCCGCGGCGGCACGGCGCTGCGCGGCACGGGCGGCGCCGGAGCGAGCCGGCGGGGAGGTTCCTGGAGGAGCGGGGCGCGGATCCGGGGAGGCGGCGCTGTCGGGCCGTGGGCCGGCGTGCGCTCCAGGAGCCCGGCGTCCGCGGGAGGCGGATCGCCCGCGAGCTCGATCGCTGGCTCGACGGGGCGCTCTGTGAAGATCGAGCCGGGTGTGAGGCCCTGGAGCGCGGTGCCGAGGGCGACGATGCTGGCGCTCGCGCCCAGCGCCAGCACGAGCGAGCGCCCCCCGCTCCCGGCCATGAAGAAAGGCCGCCGCCCGCGCCGGTCGAGCTCCGCGACGAGGCGCGCCTCGAGCCGAGGGGACGGCTTCACCGAGGCGAGCTGCTCGTCCACCTCGCGCAGCAACGCGAGCAGATCACGGTTTCGCGTCATGGCCCACTTCCCATCCGGCGTCGCGTAGCTGCGCAACCGCCTTTTGAATCAGCTTGCAAACGTATCCCTTGGAGTGGCCGAGTATCTCCCCGATCTCCTCCTGCTCCTTGCCGTCGAGATAAAACATCGAGAAAGCGACCTGTTCTTTGGGAGGCAGCGTGCCCAGCGTCTCGAGCGCGCGGCGCAGATCGTCGCGCGCGATCGTCACTTCATCGAGGGGGCTGCGCTCGCCCTCGCCTTGCCCGAGCAGCCAGCGGATGGGCGGGAGCGCGAGGAATCGGTCCCGGCGCAGGCGGTTCAGGCAGCGATTCGAGGTCGTCCGGTACAGCCACCCCTCGAGGTTGTCCCGCTCGGTCAGGTTCTCGAGCGCCTTCATCAGGTCGAGGAAGACGTCCTGCGTCACGTCCTCTGCCCAGGCCACGTTGCCGCGGCCGTAGCGGAGCGCGAGTCGGTAGACCAAGCGATGGTGGTTGCGGTAGAGCGCGCCGAGCTCCAGCGCGTCTTCGCCGGAGCGCTGCGTCACGGCGGGGGGGAGCTTCCGCTCCGAAGGCACGGCGATGTCGTCCGGCGGAGCGCTCCGGCCTGCGTCCGCCGGAGGGGGGAGCAGCTCCTCCGTCCGGGTCTGGCCCTCGAAATGAGGTCGCGCGGCGAGGTTCACCGGCGCCTCCGAGCGAGGGTCCCGTCCGCCGCGAAGCCCCACGAGCCGACCAAGGGTTGCGCCATCTGACACCCTACACAATCGAGGTCGGCGCTGGTTTCCTGTCGGCGGCCTCAGGCGCCGATTTCCCCTCCACGGGGTTCTCCTGGTACCCTCCTGCAACGTCCGCGGTAGAATCGGCGAACGCCACGAGAACCGCTGCGGCTCGGCGTCGTCGGGCCGTCGAGGCGCCGGGAGCGCGCCTTGCTCACCCGGCGCGCAGCGTCTTCATCGCTCCGGCCCACGCGAGCAGCTGATCGAGCAAGGTGCCGACGGACTTCTCGTGGCGGGGGCGGGGCTTGAACACGCTGAAATTTTCGAAGTCGTCGAACAGAGAGAGCATGACCTGCGAGCGCACGTCCGCGATCTGGAGCTCGGCCATCACGAGCCGGAGCTGCTCGACGGCGCGCGAGCCTCCCGCGCTCCCGTAGCTCACGAAGCCAGCCGCCTTGTTGTTCCACTCCTTGTACAGGAAATCGATCGCGTTCTTGAGCGCGCCCGAGGTGCCGTGGTTGTACTCCGGCGTGACGAACACGAAGGCGTCGAACGAATCGATCTTCGCCGCCCACGCCTTGGTGTGAGGCTTCGTGTACTGTCCCATCGACGGGGGCGCCGGCTCGTCGAGCAACGGCAGGTCGAAATCCTTGATATCGACGAGCTCGTAGTCGGCGCCGCCCTTCTTCGTCGCCACGTCATGCACCCACTTCGCGACAGCCTCGCCGTTGCGGCCCGGCCGCGTGCTCCCCAGGATGATCGCCACCTTCAACATGTCTGCTCTCCGAGGCAATAGCCCCTCTCCGCTCGAGCCAGCGGGCGGCGTGATGCGCATTCCCACGACGCCGTGGTGGAGAGGAGGGGGCTCACGAGGTTGCTACCAGCTCGAGGCTACTACCAGCCAGGCAGGCTTCCCGCCAGCCAGGTGTCGCGGGAGCGCGCGACCCCTGGACCCGTACCGCCGCTTGCGCGGCCGCAGGCGCCAGGGGGTGCGCCCTGGTACGGGCAGGCAGACGCCGCCATCTGGCACCTCTCGAGCCAACGCGTGGCTCTCCAGGTGCTGTCCCCTGGATGTTCGGGCGCATCAGGGGGAGCGTCCGGGCCAGCGTCACCCGGGACGCTGGCGCCGGTCGTCGCCTCGCCTGCAGTCCCGGACGCGTGCGTGCTGCCCTGGGTCGCGTCAGTGGTCGCCGGATGTCCGCCGGTGCCGTCGACGCTCGGAGGCTCCGGCGCGCCGCGAGAGCAGCTCGTTGAGAGGGCCGAGAGGGAGAAGAAGAATGGCACGGCGCGCGCCGCGAGGCTGGATAGGAGGTCGCGTTGGATGGCTCAGAGTACCGTGGAAGCGCCGGTCAATCCGCTTCCTGAACTGTCGTCAGCCACGTCAGCCACGTCAGCCACGGCCGTGCCGGCCGTGGCTATCGACCATGCGCCCGGAGCAGGGGGCGCGCTGCGCACCCGAAGCGCAAGGAGTGGTTCGGCGGCGGCGCTCCGATTTATTGCGTCCGATTCATGGCATGCTGCTCGTCGAGCGGCGCCATTTGCACCACGTCCTTCAGGAGCAGAACGCCGACCTCTCGCGGTCACGAGCGGCGGAGGCGCGTCTACGGCGGGAAAATGACGCGCTCCAAGGCGAGATCACTCGTCTGCGGGCAGTCATGGCCGCTTTGCTTGGTGGGAGTGAGAGGTGAGCCGACGCGAGCTGCTGCTCGCCCTGGAGCGCGGCCAGGGCGGGCGCGCCTACTTCGTCGCCGACGACGGCACGCGCACGTTTCGCGAGTTCCTGACGGCGCTGGCGCGGACGCAAGGGGTGGCGCTGCCCGGGCGCAGCGTCCCGAGCGCCGTCGTCGTCCCGCTCGCGGCCGCGATCGAGGGCGCCTGGCGCCTCCTCGGCGTCCGCCGGGCGCCGCCGATGACCCGCTTCGCCGCCTCCATGATGTCGCACTCGGTGACCGTGAAGTCCGACCGCGCCCGCGCCGAGCTCGGGCATGCGCCCGTCATCGGCGTGGAAGAGGGGCTGGAGCAGCTCTCGGCGGCGCGCTGACAGGGGACGAGCCGCGGGCGGTGAACACCGGGGATCCCGCCGGCGGCGATCGGCAGAGAGCTCGCGGGCGGGCAGGGCAAGCGGCGGACACGCGGCCTCCGCAGGAGCGCGGCCGCCCGCTCGGGCGCGCGAGGCCTGCAGGAGCCAGCTTGGCAGTACCTCGGCGCGTCCGGGTCTCGTATGATGACGAGCTCATGCCGCGATCACCGGCACGATGAAGCCCCTCCGCCCCGCGCTGCACGAGCGCGCGGGCGACCCCGACAGACGCTGAGCCGAGGAGACCCACGTGAGCGCTCGAATCCCTCTGCAGCCTTTCCCCCGAGGCTGGTTCCAGGTCGCCGCCTCGGACGAGCTGTCCACGGGCGGGCCCATGTCGCTCCGCTGCTTCGGGCAGGATCTGGTGCTGTTCCGGACGCAGGACGGAGAGGCCCGGGTCCTCGACGCCCACTGCCCTCACATGGGCGCGCACCTCGGGGTGGGCGGCCGCGTCGAGCAGGGCGGCATCCGGTGCCCGTTTCACGGGTGGGTGATCTCCGGCGAAGGGAAGTGCGTGCACATCCCTTATGCGGACACGATCCCGCCGAGAGCGAGGATCCGCGCCTGGGAGGTGCGGGAGCTCGACGGCCTGATCCTGGTCCACCACGCGCTCGGCGGCGAGCCCGCCGCCTTCGAGATCCCGCCGCTCGCCGAGGCGCGCTCGACGGAGTGGTCCCTGGGCCTGATCAAGCGCTGGAGGGTCCGGACGCACGTCCAGGAGACCCTCGAGAACATCGTGGATCCGGCCCACTTCGTCACCGTGCACGCCATGCTCGAGCCGCCCCGGACCGAGATCGAGATCGAGGGCCACATCATCCGATCGCGATCGGCGGTGAAGCAGAAGGGCCCGGGAGGGCGGGTGGTCGACGGCACGATCACATGGGAAGGCCACGGCATGGGGTACGGGACGATCCGCTTCACCGGGATCGTCGAGCTCCTCTTCGTGAACACCGTCACCCCGATCGACGACGAACTCGTCGACATCCGCTTCGCCTTCTGGCTGCGCAACGACGGCGCGCAGCGCCTCGGCCAGGCCCTCGCCGCGGAGATCTGCCGGCAGCTCGAGGAGGACATCCCGATCTGGGAGAACAAGATCTACCGCGCTCAGCCCGTCCTGTGCGCCGGGGAGAAAGGCATCATGACGTTCCGCAAGTGGAGCAGCCAGTTCCTCTGAGCCGCGGAGCGCGGCGGCGGAGCCTGGCCGAGCGGGACCACGCCCTCGTCGTCGCCGAGGATCGCCGCTGCCTCTCGCATCTCGGGTGAGCTCGACTTCTCGCCGATCCCGCTGTCCTCTGTTCCGGATCCCTCCGCGAGGGCAGACTGAGGGAGGTCCCCGCGTGCTCGTGCCCGCCCCCAGATCATCCCTCTCCGGCATCGGCGCCGTCGGCGTTGGATTCCGCCCCGAGCTCGCCGCCGATCTGCTGTCCGCGCCCGGCGCGGTGGACTTCGTCGAGGTCGTCGCCGAGGCCTGCTTCGCGAGCCCGGCCGCGCGGCGCGAGGCCTCGGCCATCGCGCGCATCTGGCCCGTGGTGCCCCACGGCGTGAAGCTCTCGCTCGGCAGCGCCTCGGGCATCGACATGGATCGCGCGCGGCGCCTCGGGGCGCTCTGCCGGGAGCTCGCGGCCCCGGTCGTGAGCGAGCACGTCGCGTTCGTGCGCGGCGGCGGCCGGGAGATCGGCCACCTCACCGCCCTGCCGTACACGCTCGAGGCGGCGCGCGCCGTCGCGAAGAACGTCGCCGCCGCCCGGCGGGCGCTCCCGGACATCCCCCTGCTGCTCGAGAACGCGGCCTGCACGCTGCGGTTCCCGGGCGGCGCCCTCGGGGAGGGGGACTTCTATGCCGAGGTCGTCGCCCGCACCGGGTGCGATCTGCTCCTCGACGTCGGCAACGTCTATGCGAACGCCGTCAACGCCGGCGTCGATCCGGGGGAGCTCCTCGGTTCCTACCCGCTCGAGCGCGTGGCGATGATCCACATCGCCGGCGGCGTCGTGGAGCACGGCTTCTACTTCGACACGCATGCCCATCCGGTCCCCGCGCCGGTGTTCGACCTGCTGGCCCAGGTCGTCGCTCGCAGCGGGCCGCTCCCGATCCTCCTCGAGCGCGACGGTGACTTCCCGCCCTTTGCCGCGCTCGCGGCCGAGATCGCGACCGCGAGGGCGATCGCCCGGTCCGCGCCGTCCCGACCGGGGTTGCCCGGCTCTCGCGCCACCTCGCTGCAAAATTCTCCTGATGCTTCACCTTTCGAGGCGTCGGCGCTCGCCGAGGTCCAGGCCCGCGTGGCCGAGCTGCTCACCTCACCCGTCGATCCGCCGCCGGAGGCCGTGGCTCCGTTCGACGCCGGGGACGTCGCCCGGTCGCGCGCGATCCTCCAGCGCAAGCGCGTCGACGACGCGCTCCCGCTCTTGCCGCGGCTCTCGTCTCACCGCGAGGCGGCCGCGCGCCTCGGGGCCCGGTGCGTCGAGGCGTCGCCGCGGGCCCCGAGCTTCACGGCGGTCGCCGACGCGCTCCGCATCGCCGCGGCGGCGGTGGACGACGCCCGGCTCGCGCCCGAGGCGATCGTCGACCGCCTGCTGCTCCGCGCCCGCTTCGTCGGGCCCTCGGGCGATGGGAGCGTCAGGCCCAGGCTCCTGCCGTTCATTCGGCGAGAGCGGCTGCCGGGAGGTCGGGTAGTCTGGGCGATCAAGGGGATTGGCTCGAGCGCCGAGGTCCGGCTCATCGAGCCGCGAAGGTAGACCATGAACGATGGATCCATCGCCACGGGGAACGCCGTTTCCAGGCTGCCGGCGCCGGTGCAGGCGCGGCTCGTCGAGCTCAAGGAGAGCCTGGAGCGGACGCTCGGCGACGAGCTTTCGTGCCTGCTCGTGTACGGGAGCGCGGCGCGGGGCGGCTACCGCGACGGGCAGAGCGACGTCGATCTGATGGTGGTGCTCCAGGAGGCCTCCCGCCAGAGCCTCGACGCGATCGCCAACGCGCTCCAGATCGCGCGCTACGCGGCCCGCATCGAGGCGATGATCCTCACCGCCGCCGAGATCCCGCGGGCCGCGGACGTGTTCCCGCTGCTCTACGACGACATCCGCCGGTGCCACGTGCTCCTCTCCGGCCGCGACCCGTTCTCGGCGCTCGTGATCGACGGCAAGAACCGCCGCCTGCGCGTCGAGCAGGAGCTGCGCGAGGCGCAGATCCGCCTCCGGCGCGCGGTGGTGGACGGGATGGGCGCGGACGACGCCTTGAAGGGCGCGGTCTCCCGCAAGGTGAAGCAGATCCGCGGCCCGCTCCACGCCCTGCTCGGCCTGCACGGGATCGAGGGCGCCGACGATCTGGGCACGGTGCTCGCCGGGGCGGGCAAGCTCCTCGGCGTCGACGTGGCCCCGCTGAAGCGCGTCCACGAGGCGCCGGGCCCGGCCTGCGCGGCGCTGGCGGAGCTGCTCGCGCGCGCGGTCGACGACGTCGACCGGCTGGAGCACCCGGAGGCGGCGCGATGATCCACGAGATCTTCGACTTCTTCCCGTTCGACATGGCGTCGGGGCCGGCGTTCCTGCTCTTCTATCTGGCGCTCTCGGTCTCTGGCCTCGTCGTCGCCATCCTGGTGCGCAGCGCCGTCGGCGCCTCCCTCGATCGCTCGGCGCAGCTGCGCGGCGCCGAGGCGGTCGCGGGGGCGCCGGGGGGCACGCCTTACCGCTCCCCGGCCTACGCGCATGCGCCGCAGCGGCAGCGGCTCTCGGCGGGCTGGATCCCGCAGCCGGACGAGTACTGGGCGATCGCGTACCTCCGCGACGAGAACAAGGGCGTCGCCGCCACGCTGATCGCGGTCGCGATGGGCGCGGGCTGGCTCGTGCCCGCGGGGGACGCGAAGGACGCGCCGCAGGCGCTCCTCCTCGTGGTCGGCTCGCCCCCGCCGGACCGGGTGCTCGCGGCGTTCTTCAGCTCGCTCTCGTCGAGGGGCGCCCACGGCCAGCAGACGGTGACGCTCTCGCTCGATCAGGTGCGCGCCTCCGCCGACCAGATCGCGGCCCGCTTCGAGCAGGAGCTCCGCGCCGAGCTCGCCGCCGCCGGGATGCTGCGCCCGCGGGGGACGATGACGGCGCTCTCGGCCGTGGTGTGGGCGGTCGGCGTCGGCCTGCTCGGCGTGGGGCTGATCCGCGCCATCCGCGCGGAGGAGCTCGACCGACCCTACGCGTTCCTGGTGGTGGAGATGATCGCGCTGCTCGTCGCCACGTGGATCGTGGCGCGGACCGCGAGCGCGTACAGCACGATGAAGTCGGACTACCTCCGGTGGCTCGACGACTCGACCGTCTCGCTCCGCTCCGACGTCGCGAGCGGCCGCCGCCGGGAGGCGGTGGACATCGGCCTGACGGTCGCCGCGAGCGGCACGGCGGCGCTCGCGATGTCGCCGCTCTTCGGGCCGATGGTCTACGCGATGACCCCGCCCCCTCCGGTCTCGACGGGGGGCGGCTCGTCCGGCGGATCGAGCTGCAGCTCGTCGAGCTGCGGGGGCGGTGGCGGCTGCGGCGGTGGCGGCGGCTGCGGCGGTGGTGGTGGCTGCGGCGGGTGACGCCCGCTTCGAGGTGCTCGACGCCCTCGGCCTGTGCCGGCTCACCCGGCGCACCGGCGATCTCGACGGCGCGGTGCCGCTCCGGGTGGCGAAGGCGTGTGTGCCGCTGCTCGAGGGCAACGCGTTCGGGCTCCAGATCACGCTGGCGCGGCCGATCGAGGTGCGGCGGCGCCTTGGGTCGCTCCGCGCCGAGCCGGCGGGCGAGCACCGCGAGGCGCTCGCCCGCGCGCACCGCGCCGCGCTGACCCGGCTGGTCTCGCAGGGCTTCCTGGCGCCGGAAGGGGCATGGCACCGGGCGCTGCGCGGCGGCCTCGCCTGGACGTGCCGGAAGGGGCTGGGGCCGCCTCGCCTGCGCCTGTGGACCGGGCTCCTGGTGCGCCCCGACCCGGGCCTGTGGCTGCGCGTCGCGGGGGCAGCCAACCGCCGGAACGCGCTGATCGAGGTGAGCGAGGCGTACCTCGCCGACGACGGCGCGTTCGTCCCGCTGGTGGTCGAGCTGCGCGTCCGCGACGAGGCCCCGCAGCGCCTGCAGCTCGAGGGCGAGATCGGCTGCATCGCGCCCGTGCTCCCCGACGTGCAGATCGAGGCGTGCTCGCTCGCGGATGCGCCCGAGGTGGGGCGGGCGCATGCGGAGTTCTACGACGCGAGGTACTTCGCGGTGAAGAAGGGCCAGGTGACCCGCAAGTACCGGCGGCTCGTGGCGGGCACGGCGGGTGGGCGGAACGCGAGCGCGGGCGGGGAGAGCGCGGGCGGGGAGAGCGCGGACGGGGAGAGCGCGGGGCCGGCGCGCGTGCGGCTGGTCGTCGCCGGGCCGGCGGCGCCGGAGATCACCGAGGTGACCGAGGTCACGACCGCGGCCGGGCCGGATCCGGTCCCCTGGCGCGGGGGTGCTCGGCGGCTCGCGTCGATCGTGGTGAGGAACGCCGTCCCGTTCCGCGCGACGTTCGACGGGCACACGCTCGCCGTCGCGCCGGACGCGCCGCGGCTCGCCGATGGCGCGGCCGCGGTGGAGCGCACGTTCGCGCAGACCTTCGGCGACGACTTCATCGCCGCGAACCGCGGGGCGCTCTGGTACCTGACGAAATACTTCACGCCGCATCCGCCGGGCGAGCCGCACTTCTTCGTGAAGCCGTGGGCCTTCACCTGGACGCCGCCGGGCTGGTCGAGCCTGCTCGACGGCGTCCACGGCGATGGCTACGACGTGATGCGCGGCGTGGTCGCGACCGACGCCTTCTTCGCGACCCCGGCGGTGTTCCACGTGCGCCGGCTCGGGGCGCCGATCGAGGTGCCCGAGGGCGCGGCGCTGCTCCGGATCGTGCCCATCCCGCGCGACCTGCTCCGGGCCGGCTTCCGGGAGGTCCGCTTCCTCGATGCGTGAGCGGGTGGGCGGCGCGGCCGTCTGGTCTGTATGTATTGGATAAATATCATGATTTTGCCCTTCGAGCGCCTTCGCGGAGCGCGCCCATGAGCGAGCGATGGATCTGGCCCGGGCCGGAGGGCGGTCCGGCGAGGCTCTTGGACGAGCTCGCGGCGCGCGGCTTCTCGGTTCTCCGCGGCGACGCGGTGCTGGCGCCGGAGGAGGCCGCGCGGGCGCCCTGGAGCTTCGCCGAGCGGCTCCTCGGGGCAAGGCCGCTCCTGGTGGAGCGGCAGCCGATCAAGGCCGCGCCGGGCGGCAGGTCGTTCGCCGCGAGCTCCGCGGCGGCGCCGCTCCACACCGACAGCCAGTGCTACGCGGGCGCGCCTCCGGCGGTGCAGATCATGGCTTGCGTCAGGCCGGCGGAGCGCGGCGGCGGCTGCCTCCTGCTCGACGGCTGGCCGCTGCTCTCGGCGATCGAGCGCGCCGATCCCGAGCTCTTCCGCGCGCTCTTCACGGTGTACAGGCGCATCCCGTTCGTCTTCGGCGACTTCTTCGGGCCCACCGTGTCGCTCCGCGGCGGCGCGCTCGCGCTCACGCACGCGCCGGTCGTGCCGCCGGGGGACGCGCTCGCCGCGCGCCTCGCGTGGTTCGTCGAGGCGTCGCGACGCGAGGTGATCGAGCTGTCGCTCGGCCCGGCGGACCTCCTGGTCGTCGACAACCGGCGCATGCTTCACGGGCGGCGGGCGTTCGAGGGGGCGCGCGAGTTCGTGCGGCTGCTCGTCTGGACGGAGGCGCGGCTCCCGTCGCCGCCGGCGTACAACGCGCTCGCCGCGGAGGTCGCCGAGGCCGCCGCGCGCCGCCTCGCCGGAGGGCCGCGGGCCACGCGGCGGTGGCTCGGCCTCGACGCGCCGCCGCTGCCCGAAGCCCGCCGCCGCCTGGGTCTGGTCCTGGAGATGCTGCGCGGCGTCCCGCCGGGCGTGCTTGCCGCGCGCGCGGGCATCCCCGAGCCCGAGCTCTACCGCCTCCGCGACGCGGCGCTCGCAGCCGCGGAGGAGGCGCTCTCGGGCGACGCGGAGGGCGCGGACGACGGCGTGCTGGTCGAGGCGATCGGGCGGATGAGCCGCGGGTGAGCCGCGCTTGCGCCGGGCGGCACCCGGATGCTGTGCGGAAGAGACCAGCGTGCCGAGGTCACCTGGAAGCTAAGTCAGGAGCTGTTCGAGCTGGCCTTCCCGGGATCCGCCCATGAACGAAGACTTCCTCGATCTGATTTCCGCCCTGTGCGCCGTTGACGCGAAGTTCTTGGTGATCGGGGCCTACGCCGTCGGCGTGCATGGCCGCCCGCGCGCGACCAAGGGCGTTGGTGCGGCGCGGCCGCCGGGATAGATTCTCGAGGCATGGCGTCACGTCCTCTCGGAGCGGCCGCGCTGTGCGGGATCGCCCTTGGCTGCGCGGCGTGCAAGCCGGCGGCGCCGCCGCTGCCGGCGCATGTCCGCATCTCCATCGACGGCGCCGTCATCAGCCCGGCCAAGGCGGACGGCCGTCAATGGGACGGCATGGGCGCGGTCCCGGCGGAGGCGCTCACCGCCATCGGCGGCCTGCTCCGCACGAAGCACCCTGTCGCCGCGGCCGCCAGCGTGGCCGGCTTCGCGGCGGAGGCGGCAGGGGCGGGGACCGAGCCGCCGGAGCCCTTCGGCTCGGCGGAGCTGTTCGTGGGCGGCCGGTCGCTCGGGAGGCGAGCGCTGGATCGCCCGGGGCAACGCGACACCTGCACGCCCGGATGGAAAGGCCCGCCGACCTGGTACCGCGTGCCGCTCACGCCGGATGTCCACCTGAGCGGTGAGCTCATCGACAGGGACCTCGTGAACGACGACTTCATCGGGCGGTTCGCGATCCACCACGGTCACCTCGTCGAGGCGCTCCGAGCGCGCACGGTCTATCCGGTGGCGGTCGACAACCAGGCCGCCGGGCAGGTGCTGTTCGTCTGGATCGAGGTCTGGCCGGAGTAGAGCGGCGGTCACCCGCTTCGGATACGGGCCCACCTCGACGTTTTCGGTGCTCAGCGCACCGGAGTGCGCTTGCGCGCCGAAAACGCCGATCTGGGCCCGTCTCCTGTGCGGGAGACCGCCGCTCTGCTCTGCATGGTGCAGAGGCGGGCGGAAACCGCTGTAGGGCGACAAACGGGCTGAAGCTGCCTGAAAAGCGCAGATTTCGGACCGCCAAGGCGCCATAAGACGCCAAGATATTTTTATTCTTCTGGCGTCTTCTGGCGTCTTCTGGCGTCTTCTGGCGTCTTCTGGCGTCTTCTGGCGTCTTCTGGCGTCTTCTGGCGGTTCATTTCTCGCTTGAGCAACGTGAACAGTATTCTAGGGCAGCGCGGCGGGCACCGCTTCGACCCGCGTGCTGACGACCCTCCGGCGCTGCGCGCCGATGTTCGCGAGATCGAAGAGAAACGTCAGCTTGGGCAGCTTCACGCCCGGCGACGGCGCCAGATGAGGCGACCTGAAGCGATCGTCCAGCGAGTCTTCGCGGATGATCGACCTGCCGTCTCCAGGTCTCTTCGTCGGCGTCGGGATCCCGTGCGACGTCCCATCCGGCATGACGACCCGGCTGGTCACGTGGACCGTCACCCTGCTCCCGGCGGCAAAGTCGCCGTTCATCGCCAGCGCACGCGCGGAGAAGCGCTTCAACACGGCCTGGGCGACGCGCCGGAAGTCGTCGCCGTTCCCCGTGTTTGCCTCCAGGAAGCGCACCGAGACCAGCCGTCCCTTCGCGTCCAGCGTGAGCTCGAACGAGCTCTCGGAGTCCGGCGGCACGGCGGATGACGACACCTCCTCCGCGACAGCAGAGGCGAGCACGCCCGCCGCGGGGAAGACCAGGACCGGCTGCCGCCCGTCCTTGGCCGCGTCGCTCCGCGCGGAGCGCTCAGGGACGGGGCGCACCGGGGCGAGGGGGCGCTCGGCAGCGCGGGGACGCACCGGAGGCTCCACCGGCAAGACACCTGGCAATGCCCAGACCGGCGCGCCGCCGAGGCCTGGAGGTGCCGCGGCGGTGGGAGGCGCGTCGGGCGCGCCCGGCGGCGCGTGGGCAGCGTCCGGCGGCGCATGGGCGGCGTCTGGCAGCGCGTGAGCCGCGTCCGGCGGCGCGTGATCGTGGGTCGCCGCGCCGGAGCGAGATGCTCGCGCAGGAGGCGCCTCGGACAGCGCTCGGCCGCGCTCTCTCGGCGCGGCACGCGAGAAGCCGGGATCGACGCCCGTTGCCCGGGCGAGGACCTGGCGGGGCTCCGTCGCTCGGGCTTCCGGCGTCCTGGGTTCGTCCAGCAAGACATCGGTGTCCAGCACCAGGAGCGGCTCGAGCTGGTCGCTCGCGCCAGCCCGCGCCGGCGCCTCGAGGCCCTCCGGCACGAGCACACGAGCCGCGATGACGCCGCCCGCGTGGAGGAGGAATGCTGCGAGCAGAGAGAGGGAGCCCCGACCGCGCACTGGCCGGCGCGAGGGTATCACGTGGGCGCGCTTCCGATGGCCTCACACCGACGTCGGAAACTGCCTCCGTGCGCCGCATCGCGCGGGCGCTCCAGCCAGTTCTGCGAGGCGCCCGCTCGAGCTCAACCGTTTCTTATCCAGGCATCAACGGCGCCGCCTTCACACGCTGTGCCCTCCACGGGCCCGCCATGGCGCATCCGTCGTCTTCTACGCTGTGCAAGCGTCGAGCGACGCTCGGCCGCTCAGCCTCGATTCCTTCTTGCTCGCGCTCTGAAGAGGAGGGCTCCGATCGCCGCAAGATGGATCCCGAAGCGCCAAGGCGGCGTTCCGGGCTCGGACCCGGGGACCGAGACGCTGCAGCTAGAGTCTTCCGTCGCGGGCGCCCCCTCGTCGGTGCCGCCGCTCGCGCTGCTCGAAACCTGCCCGCCAGTCGTTGCAGAACCGCCTGTCGTGACGGCACCACTTCCGGGCACGCCCCCGCCGTTTCCGCTTCCTTCCCCTGCGCTACCGCCGTTGCCGCTCCCGTCCCCTGCGCCCGCGCCGTTGCCGCTCCCGTCCCCTGCGCTACCGCCGTCGCCCGCGGCCCCGCCGGCCCCTCCGGCGCCATCCGCCCCACCGGCCCCACCGCTGCCCGTCGTGCCCCGGTCGAGGAAGATGCGTTGGGCGAAGTTGTAAAAGCTGCGGTTCCAGACCGTCTTGGTATGGCCTTCGTTCGCCTCGATCTGGTAAATATGGTCGATGTTGTTCTGATCCAGGAAGTCGTGATAATTCTGCTATTGCCGATCAGGTTGTCTGCGCTGCCGCAAGAGATGAAGATGAGCTTCACGTTGTTCTTGACCGCAGCCACATCCTTGATGGTCTGACTCGGCTGCTGGGTGTTGGGCGCAGCCGAGTACGGTCCGATGTAATGGAAGACATCGGTGTTGGGGAACCCGAAGTTGAAGGTCTGCCCCCCGCCCATCGACAGGCCGGAGATGACCCGCGAATCGGCGTCGGTGGCGGCGGAGTAAGTCTTCTCGACCCAGGGGATCAGGTCGTTGAGCAGGACGTCCCCGAAGTTCGCGAAGCGCGCGAAATCGTCTCCTCCGTCCATCTTGCCGCTGGGCATCACGACGATCATGGGTTTGGCCATCTGCTTCGAGTACAGATAGTCCATGATATTGTCGGCATTGCCTTCGTTGCTCCCCTGGCCGATCCAGGAGACCTCATTGCCGCCGATTCCATGATGCAGGTAAACGACAGGGTATTTCTGGCTCGTCGAATACCCCGGCGGCATATAAACCGTCACCTTCCGCATTCCGTAGTTTCGGGTCGGATAGCTGACGGAGACGTCCAGCTTCCCATGGGGAATGCCGGCGTCCTTGGTATCGAAGCCCCTGGGCGGAAGGGGAAGATCAGCGGGGTCGCTGGCATACACCGCGGCGGGGAGGACGGAGATGACCGAGAACGAAAGGACAGCAGGCCAGTTTTTAAAGGGCATGAGGACCTCCAGCGTGCGTAAGAGTCAAACTCGAGTTCCATGGCCCGCGCTAGTTCCATGGTCCGCGCTACAAGTGCTTTGGCGCGTTTTGCATTGTGACCGTGGTGTCCCAAGCAAGCGGCACGTGCCGACGCACGGGTCGCGCAGCGCGCTGCAGGTGGCATGCAAAACTACGCCTCAGGCGTTCCGAGGGGCAACAGGGCGAGGAAATCCAAAAATGCTACGAATCTGACATACCCATGGCCTCTGCAAGAGGCCGGTCCCGACAGGCAGGTTGGACCGGCAGGAGGACTTGGTCG
The DNA here is from genome assembly GCF_052075895.1 of Sorangium sp. KYC3313. NCBI lineage: Bacteria > Pseudomonadati > Myxococcota > Polyangiales > Polyangiaceae > Sorangium > Sorangium sp. KYC3313. The sequence continues at coordinate 10,270,057 of NZ_CP197255.1, read as the reverse complement.
TGAGCGCCGCGTACGCCGTTGCAGCAGGTCAGGACCCTTTCAAGAGCGCCCGGGAGCAGGCAGAAGTCATGGAGAAGCATCTTCGGTCATCCGAGTCGATGGAGAGCACGCATGCCGAGCTGGAGGGGTTCGTCGTCGACGAGGGGCGCGAGTACCAGCGGCGGCTCCTCCAGGCCCACCTCGAGCTTCGGGCCGAGCGCGAAAGGCCGTGGTGGTCAAGGGCGCGGACGGCGTTCAGCGCAAGCATCGACGTCTCAGCAGCAGAGCGCTCATGTCGGTCGTCGGCGAGGTCGATGTGCCACGCGTGGCCTATCAGGCGCCGGGCGTCCCCGGTCTTCATCCGATGGATGCGGCGCTGAGCCTGCCGGACGAGCTCTACTCGCACAGCGTCCGTCGCTACGTCGCCGAGAGCGCCGCCCGCAGCTCGTTCGATGAGGTCGTTGAGGGATTGAGAAAATCGACCGGCGCCGCGGTGCCGAAGCGCCAGGTGGAGGAGCTCGCGGAGCGCGCCGCGCAGGACTTCGATGCGTTCTACTCCAGCCGCGCCGTCGAAGTCGAGGACACTCAGGCGCTGCTGGTACTCAGCTTCGACGGCAAGGGGATCGCGATGAGGCGCGAAGACCTCCGACCTGCGACGCGGAAGGCTGCGGACGCCGGGAAACACAAGCTCACCAAGCGCCTCGCCAAGGGCGAGAAGCGCAACCGGAAGCGAATGGCCGAGGTCGCCACCATCTACACGATAGACCCCTGGGTCCGCACGCCTGACGACATCGTGAACGACTTGCGCCCTGTGCATGACGTCGCGGCGCAACGGCCGCGGCCGGTGAACAAACGGGTCTGGGCGAGCGTGGAGAAGTCAGCGCGGGAGGTGATCTCGGCGGCGTTTGCTGAAGGCCTGCGTCGCGATCCGGAACGCCTTCGGCGGTGGGTGGTGCTGGTCGATGGCAACAAGGACCAGATCACCCCTGCCGCCGCCTCGACCCAAGCTGCGCCGGGTGAAATGAGCAAAACGCCATCGTTCCAGAAGAGCCGCACCCGTCGGATTTGGGCCGGTGAGGTCCCCCTTTTGGCGCCTTCACCGAGGCGCTGTCGAGAGAGCTCCACTTCCAGCGATGCCGCGACGACCGTCATACAGGATGCCGGCCATCACGACTCGCGCTGAGACTGGAGGGCGATCTCCCTTCGGCTTCGGCGGCTCCGCTCGTGTCAGCGGCTCGATCCGACGCCACAGAGCGTCGGGCACGTCGGCAAACTTGGCTTCCACAAAGCACTGTAGCTCACACTCGATCCGACCTTTCAAGAGGTTTTAGGCTCGACTCTTGGCAGCCTAGAACTGACTGAAGAACTTCCAAACCTCTTGCGGTTGCCAACGTTGACCACCCTCTCGCGGCGGATCAGGCGTGTGCGGTCCCACGAAGGAGCAGAACTCGACCGGATAACCCGTCGTGCAGCCCATGAAGTTGGTGCACACGTGGTTTCCGGTGGCCCTTGTCGGCTCCTTCCAGGTGCAACCGTTCAGCCCGGCGTACGTCTGCGCCATCGAGACACCGCCACCGTACTGAAGGACGTTGTCGTTGGTGCCATGGGATGCGTAGAAGGCGACCGCTTCGCTCGGCTTGCAGTTGCCGGCACTGAGCTGCGCCGCTCCGTTGTAGATGGCGACGGCGCGGACACCCCAAGTGCCGGCTCCATCGAGTGGACGCGAGCAAGCCGTCCGGTAGGACATGCTGCCGCCGTAACTCCAGCCGTTTGCGAAGATCTTGCTCTTGTCGATACAGAAATTTTGCTCGACCTGCTCTACCACGGCGTCCGCGAGTGCCACGTTCGAGCCGCTTGAGTCGGGCCACCCGCAGCCGCTTTCCCCGTTGCCAGTCCCGGTGCACGGCGTTCCGTTCTTCTCCCCATTGGGAGCCACGAAGATCGTACTGCTGGCGGCGTCGGCGATGTCCTTCAGCCAGTAGTAGTTCTGCTGATACATCTGCTTGTCGTTTCCATCGAGCTGATGCCAAGCGATGACCAATCTGTACGGCTTCTTATTGTCGTAGTTGGCCGGCACGCTCAGGATGTATCGACGTTGCCGATTCGCCGCCGTAATCGAGATCGGGTTGCCGTTATTGTACATGCTGGCGTCAATGGTCGGCGTTTTGCCGCACCCGGCGGACAACGTACCCGTGTCCGAGCCTCCACCAGCGCCACCACCGGACCCGGCCCCGCCGGCTCCGCTACCACCTGAGCCAGCAGCCCCGCCCGTGTCCGAGCCGCCCGTGCCCGAGCCGCCCGTGGCCGAGCCGCCCGTGCCCGAGCCGCCCGTGGCCGAGCCGCCCGTGCCCGAGCCGCCCGTGCCCGAGCCGCCCGTGGCCGAGCCGCCCGTGCCCACGGCACCGGTGCCTGCGGAACCATTGGGAGCGCTACCTCCAGAGCCCTGCGTGTCGCCCGAATCGGACGAGCAACCGACGAGCGCCGAGGCACACGCGAACGAGGTGAGAATGACGACGAGGGAAGCGCGGTTCATTAGGCCTCTCCATAAAGGGGACGTACGGGTTTACCTACCGTTTGTAAGTACCGGAGTCACGGTCTAGAAATTTATTCCTTCGCTGTTCGCTCCCTCGGTCCGATCCGCGGGTGAGCACGTGGGCGCTCGTGGGCGACGCCGAGCTGGCGCGGGCTGGATGCACTCCGCCATTCGCGAGATGCTGCGAAACCCAAAGTACGTCGGCGAATTCTCGTTCGGTCGACGGAGGTGGAATTTGTCAACGCGGATGAGACAGCGGTCACGAGAATCCTAACTCGGCACGCGCTCTCGTATCGCCGGTGGCCGCGGCGGGCTCGTACCTCGGTACAACGTCGCACGGCTCACTCCCAGCGCGGCGCACGCGGCGACCACCGAGACCCCAGGCTCGGCGAAGTCTTCCACCAGGTCCATCAGCTGTCTCCGTGCGGATAGGACAAGCAAACGCGTTCCGCAAAGTCAAGATTCTCGGAGCCGTTCCTGGCTCGTGCAGTCCGACTGTACGAGTTTATCGACAGAACGGGCCTTATGCGATCAGACAGGCCTTCCACTCGTGAAACGCCTGCGATTACCGCGACGTCGCACCAAGCGGAAGGCATCCTACCGTATAGCTGTACACTACTGGCACCAAGCGGAAGGCATCCTACCGTATAGCTGTACACTACTGAGCTCGTCCAAACGGCCGCCGTCGCGGTTCGCGGCGCGTCGTGATGGCCGGCGCACGCACCTCAGGGCAGACCTCCCCCCGGCCACGTCGTCGAGCAGCGTCCCTCCCCTTTCAGTTTCGTCACGCGGGGTCCGCCGGGTACCGCGCGCGGCACTCCAGCGGCTCGGCGAACAGACCGAGGTGGCTCAAGATCTTCCTCGCCGTCGCCTTGTCCGTGATCGCGGCCATGAGTCGCATCCGCCCGCTGCATCGCGGGCACGCGAGAACATCTACTGCGTAAGTCCGCCGCAAAAGCTTCGCCCATTCGACGCGAGGCGACGTCGCCAGAAGGAGCCCATCCAGCAGCGGATCAAGATGCTGGACCGAGATCCCCTCCGACACGAATCCAACATCAGCCCACGGCAGTACAGCGCCCAGCGCAGTCGACACCCGCTCGCGCTCGACCGCGCCATGCACCATCGTCAGCAGCGCCCCAACCGCCACGTCCGACCGTCGCGGAGGATGCTGAGCCGCTCCAAAGCGAAGCAGGGACGCGCGCAATACCGGACGAGCCGCTCGCGCCCCTCGTCGTCGTAGCCCTCGATGCGCACCGCCGCCTCGACGTTGAAACCATCGAGCTCCACCGTGAGCGGCCGACGGCGCTTCGCCTCGAACCGCGCATGAGCCAGCGAGGCAAAGCGGTCCGGATAGTCGGGCTGGTACTTGAGCGTCTTGAACTGCGACTCGGAGAAGGCGTTGTCATCGCTGACGTGAGGCCGGCTGAAGCTTCGAACGACGCCGAGCGAGCCGAGGAGCTGAGCGAGCCCCTCCGACCTCATCGCGGAGCCGCGGTCGGTGTGCACCGTGAGCGAACCGGGCTCGACGCCGTGGCGGGCGACCGTCTCTGCGAAGAGGTGCTCGGCGAGCTCCGCGCTCTCGCGCTCGGCGAGCAGCCAGCCGACGGTCATGCGACTGAACAGGTCGAGGACGACGTACAGGCAGTAGAAGACCCCGGGGAGCAGCGCCCTGCGCCGCTGGGGCAAGGGTAGGATCGACGGATCGGAGATGGGAAGGCTTCGGCACGGGTCAGGTCCATTCTCCGCCCTCTCACCACAGATTTCCAGGGGGAGCCTGTCTCACCCGACGTTGGCACAGAGGGCTTGCGCCCCCTCAACGGGAACAAGGGGCAGTTTGCGTTTGATGGCAAGGCGGTGTAACCGAATACGCGACGCCGCTGCTTGAGCATGGCGGCAAGGTGGCTGCGCCCTCGGCGGAGCTGCGAGAGGGCGGTCCCGATCGGCATCCCGAGGCTCCGGGCGATCTCGCTCACCTGCTCACCGCCGCCGACGAGGATCAACACCCAGCGCTCCCACTGATGCACCTCCCAGAGCAGGTCCACGATGGCGCGAACCTCTACCTCGCCGTAGGGAGACGGCGCCCGCTACCGACCGGCGACGTAGATCAGCGGAACGGCGACCTCCAGGCGGCAGACCCCGTCGTGGGACTTGCGGCCTGGTGGACGGCGACGGCGTTCAGCCGGCCGCGGTGGCGTTCAGGATGGGCTCAGGATCGCGCGCGGCGCGCGCTGGCGAGGTCGACGACAGGCGCAACGTGGTTGGGCTGCTGCGGGGCGCTGAGGAGCGCCGAGAGGGTGCGAGCGGCGATCTGCGCGGTCGCGAGGTCGCCCGCTACGTGGGCAGCGGCGATGGTCTGCGTGAGGGTCGTGACGAGCACCTGGCGCGGGCTGCTCGCCGGGGGCGTGATCGGGGCTGCTTCGGGTCGGGGAGGGGTCGTCAGCGCGGTCTGCTTCACAACCGCTGAGGGCATCGCCGGAAGCGTCACGGAATCGTCCGGCCGACCAGAGATCGCGGGGTTAGCGCCCACGATCGCCGAGTCGACGCCGGCTTCGACCCCCTCGAAATCCGCTGAAACCCGCCCCATCGCGTCCTCCCGCTCCCCCTGGAAAAGTGACGCTGTACCAGGAACTTTTCCGTGCGGGCACGCGTGCCAGGGGCGGCTCGCGCCCCACACGCCGCGTTGCCTCCCTCGGGGAAAGCGGTCAAGGGACAAGGAGTCCGCGGGACATCCAGGTCGCAACCACAGGCTTCGTGCCCTCCCAGGCGACGAGGGCCTGCTTCGTGAGGTCGATGTCTGTCCGTTTTTCGCCACCCTTGCCCTAACTGGGTTCGGAGCGGGGGACGAAGACATGGCAGGCAGGGTGGAGAGTTCAGCGCTGCCAGCGATGACCTTGTCGTCAAGGGAGATCTTGTCCTTCGAGAGGTGCCCCCCCGGGTGTATGCTGCCGGTTGCCGCCCGTGGGACTTCGGGGCGATTTCCGATCCCAGTCTGGAAACTGTCGTAGGTTGATCGCCCCATCATTCCCCGGGCGGCTCTTTGCCATGCCCACCGCCCCTCCCGCGCCCCCCGCACGCTTTCACACCGAGCGCGTCGAGCGCGAGGACCTCGTCATGTTCATCAACGCCTGCTTCGCGTGCACCGGGCAGGCCGAGTTCTATGGCACCTCCGGAGGCCAGGCCGTCTCCATCGAGTTCCTCCACGAGTACATCCTCGGCAATTACCGCCGCCTCTACGCGCGCACGCTCGCCGCCGGCATCAACCACTTCAACCAGGCGCGCATCGCCGTGAACCTCCTCGCGACCGGCGCCGAGACGCCCGCTCCCGACCGGCGCGAGGAGGGCTCGCTCATCGCGGCGGCCCTCCGGGAGCTCCCCCCGCAGCGCGCGCTCCGGGCGCTGCGCGAGCTCCGGGAGCGCCGCGTGAACAACCGCCGCGCGCGCGCCGTCATCCGCGGCTACCTCGCCGGCCGGCCCGACCCGGCGTTCGACGCCGTCAAGTACCGCGCCCACCTCCGCGCGCTCGCGGTGCACGCTCATCTCCAGCTCCCCGGCGAGATAGGGCCCTTCCTGTTCGAGCCCAAGCGCCGCGCGCCGTTCGAGACGCCGCTCCTCGAGCGCGCGCGGCAGGCGCGTCACGCGAAAGAGGCGATCTTCGACCTGCCGCTGACCGTCGCCGAGGGGCTCGCCGCCGCCCGCGGCGTCTCTCGCGAGGAGCTCCTGCGCCGCGCCGCGCCGCGCATGACCGAGGGCGAGCGCCTCCGGCTCCAGCGCGCCGCCGGGCGCGAGGACGTCGACCTCGCCGTCGACCTCGGCCGCGCCCCGCTCACGCGCGTCGCGCTCTATGCGCTCTCGCTGCCCGAGGAGGTGCGGCGCGAGCGCCGCGACGAGCTCCACGCGGCGCTCGAGCGCGCCGCCGCCCGCGCGCTCAGGAAGAGCCCAGCCGCGCTCGGGCGCGTCGCCGCCGTGCTCGACCGGAGCTACTCGGCGTCCGGATCGAGCGAGAAGCGCCGCCGCCCGCTCGCCGTCGCGCTCGGCGTGAGCTACCTGCTCCGCGCCGCCGCGCGCGAGTACCGCGCCTTCTGGACCGCGCCCACGCCCGACGAGATCCTCGTCGGCGCGCGCGGCCAGACCGATCTCGCGACGCCGCTGCTCGACGCGCTCGCCTGGCGACCCGACGTCGTTGTCGTCCTCTCGGACGGCTTCGAGAACGACCCGCCCGGCGCCGCCGCCGAGGTCGCCCGCTGCTTCCGGGCGCGGCTGGATCCGGGGCAGCGCACGTCGATCGTCCACATCAACCCCGTGTTCGACAGCGAGCGCTACGCGCCCCGCGCGCTCGGCCCGTCGATCCCGACGGTCGGCCTGCGCGACGCGGAGGACCTGCCGACGGTCCTCGGTTTCGCCCGCTTCGCCGAGGGCACGGCGCCGCTCGCCGAGCTCGAGCGCTACCTCGCGCAGCGCGCGGCCGCGCTGCTCTCGCGGCACGCCCGGACGCCGGGCGCCGCGGAGCCAGCGGCGGACGGGGGGCCGGCAGGCGCCTTGGAGCAGGCAGACGCCGCGGAGCCGGCAGAAGAGGCGCCCGCCGCGGCGCTCGAGGTGCCCTGATGGCCAAGGCGCCGGCCCTGCTCCGATCGCTCTCGCTCCGGGGCCTCTCCGCGACGCACGCCCAGGTCTTCGCGGGCGTGCGCCTGGTCCCGCTCCTCCGGGACGCGCCGCGGGGCGACCTGCGCATCGCCGGCCGCAGACACGAGGATGCCTGGTCGATCGTCGATCTCGGTGACGGCACGGCCTACTGCTCCTACGTGCCGCACGCGCTCGTGGTCGGGTGGACCGAGGACGGCTCGCCGGTCGCGTCCTACGGCGCGGCGCTCGCGGGGCCGGAGGTCCGAAACCCGCTCAGCAAGTGGGGCTGCGGCGTCCAGCTGCTCCACCGCATGGCCCGGCGCGAGGCGCGCGGCGAGGACCCGGCCGAGCGGAACCGCTTGCGCCTCTTGCCGCTGCACCTGGCGATGGAGGGCTTCCTCTCCCTGCACTTCAACGCCCCCGAGATCGCCTGGTCCGAGTACTCGCGGCGGGCGATCTCCCGCGGCCTCGACCCGCGCACCGAGGTATCGCTCTCCGGCCGGGCGATCCCGAGCCTGGAGGACGCGCTGCGCGTCTTCGAGATCCACGAGGGGCAGTGCGGCGTCCTGCTCTTCGTCGGCGAGCTGCTCGCGTCGGTGTTCGTTGTGTCGCACCCCGACGACTACCGCGCGCTGCACCGCACGCTGATCGAGGACTTCTACGAGCAGACGCTGCTCTACGCGGCCCGCCACAACGGCGACAGCCAGGCGCTCGAGCACACCTTCGACGCCGCGCAGATCGGCTCGCTCGACGACCTGCGGGCCGCGCTCGGCCGGGCGCGGGCGGAGGCCGGCGCGCTGCACGTGGACACGGCCGCGGGGCTCCTCGGCCGGCCGATCGCGGCGGAGCGCGTGTACCGGGCGGGGCCGTTCTCGCTGCAGCGGTTCATGACGGAGCTCGATCCGTCGCTGGACAACCACATCGGCGAGGCGATCGTGCGCGAGGACGGCACGCTGGAGTACGCGAAGACGTACCGGCTCGCCGCGGGGCAGGTGAGGCGCGCCCGGCTCCTCCAGCAGCTCGCGGCGCACGGGTGGAATCTGGTCGCCACCGCGGCGGCGCTCCGGACCACGCGCGACCAGCTGATCCGGCGGATCGAGGGCGAGGGGTTCGGCTACCTCATCGCGGAGCACGTGCTCAAGGCGGCGCTGAAGCGGACGAGGTGAGCGCGCCGTTACCGGCTCGTTCACGTGCGGGCGCGCGGCCGTGGTCGCGCTGCTCCCGTACGGCATCGACAACGACGCGATCTTCCCGATGTGGGGCCGATCCGCGCCATCATCCCGCTCACGCCCATGCCGTACGCGCAGGCCGTCGAACGGGCGCTCGCCGACGGAGCACCTGCACGGGCGACCGGGGCCGCGTGTCGCTTGCAGCTGGATGCCATGCCGCCCGGCGAGCACGAACGGATCGCCCTGCCGTTCCCGCTGGCCCCCCTGGGCGCGAGTCCGGTCCGTGCCATGCTGCGCACCCTGCGCTGCGGAGCCGAAGGACGCCTGAGATGAGCCTGCAAACCACCCGCGACACCTGCCTTGCCCGCGACGCAAGCGACCCGCTGCGCCACCTGCGCGACGAGTTCGCGCTACCGGACGGGGTGATCTACCTGGACGGCAACTCGCTGGGCGCCCGCCCCAAGGCGTCGCTGGCCCGTGCCAGGGAGGTGATCGAAGCGGAATGGGGCGACGGCTTGATCCGTAGCTGGAACACGGCCGGCTGGGTGCACCTGTCCCGCCGCCTGGGCGACCTCCTGGCTCCGCTGATCGGCGCCGGCAGCGGCGAAGTGGTGGTCACCGACACCACGTCCATCAACCTGTTCAAGGTGCTGGCCGCCGCCTTGCGCCAGCAGCAGAGCACCGCGCCCGAGCGGCGGGTGCTCGTGTCGGAGCGCGACAACTTCCCCACCGACCTGTACATCGCCGAGGGCCTGACCGAGCTGCTGAAGATGGGCGGCGGCGCAGCCTACGAGTTACGGCTGATCGACTCGCCCAAGGAATTGCCCCAGGCGATCCGCGACGACGTGGCGGTGCTGATGCTCACCCACGTCAACTACAAGACTGGCTACATGCACGACATGGCCGGCGTCACGGCGCTCGCGCGCGAAGCCGGCGCTCTGACCGTGTGGGATCTGGCGCATTCCGCCGGCGCCGTGCCGGTGGACCTCCACGGCGCCCGCGCCGATTTCGCCGTCGGCTGCACCTACAAGTACCTGAACGGCGGCCCCGGCGCGCCGGCCTTCCTGTGGGTGGCGCCGCGCCATCAGAGCCGCTTCGGGCAGCCGCTGTCCGGCTGGTTCGGCCATGCGCGGCAGTTCGCGATGGAACCCGCCTACACCCCCGCCGACGGCATCGGCCGCTTCCTGTGCGGCACCCAGCCGATCACCGCGCTTTCGCTGGTGGAGTGCGGTCTCGCCATCTTCCGCCATACCGACATGGCCGCGCTGCGCGCCAAGTCGCTGGCGCTGACCGAGCTGTTCATCCAGCTGGTGGAAGCCCGCTGCGGCCAGCATCCGCTGATCCTGGTCACCCCGCGCGACGCCGCCCGCCGCGGCAGCCAGGTCAGCTTCGAGCACCCGCAGGGCTACGCGGTGATGCAGGCGCTGATCGCCCGTGGCGTGATCGGCGACTACCGCGAGCCGCGCATCATGCGCTTCGGCTTCACCCCGCTGTATACCCGCTTCGTCGACGTCTGGGATGCGGTGGACGCGCTGCGCGACCTTCTGGAGAGCGGCGCCTGGGACAAGCCGGAATTCCACCAGCGCGGCGCGGTGACCTGACATCGACCGGCTGTTCTGGCATGATTTCTCTAGGCGCGCGCGCTCACGAGCCAGCAGGCCGCGGTGAAGCGGGCCGCGCCCTCCTGGATGTACGCGTCGAAGGCAGCGCGGACCGCCTTGGCCGTCCGGGCGCGCGTCGGCTCGTCCGCGTCCCGCAGCGCCTGACCCACCGGTCCTAGCCTGGTGACGTAGGCGAGCAGGTCCTTCTCCGCGACGCCGCTCGGCTCGTCGATCGGGCGAATGTCGACGTCGGTCCAGCCGCTCGCGTCCAGGATCCGCTGTACCCGCTCTCTGTCCGCGAAGGCGAACGGGCCGGGGGCGTCGGGGTCCGGGACGCGCAAGCTCGGCAGGAGCGGGGCCGCAGCGCGCGCGGCCTCGGTCATGAACGGGTTCTCGTCCGCGCTGCGCCATGCCACGAACGCGAGCTTCGCCTTGCGCCGGGCGGCGCGCCGGATGTTGGCGAACGCCGCCGCGGGATCGTCGAAGAACATCACGCCGAAGCGCGAGATCACCGCGTCGGACGTGCCCTGCTCGAACGCGTGGGTCTGCGCGTCCGCCTGGACGAACGCGGCGGACGCCAGCCCCTCGGCGGCGGCGCGTGCCCTGGCGGCCGCCACGAGCGGCCCGGAGAACTCCACGCCGAGGCAGAGGCCCGCTGGCCCGAGGCGCCGCGCCATCGCGAGGGACGTGGCGCCCGCGCCGCAGCCGACGTCGAGGACGCGCCCGCCCTCGCCGGGGAAGCCCTCGTCGATGAGCGGCGCCACGAGCGGCGCCAGCATGCCGTCGAGCACTTCCTGCAATTCCACCCAGGTGCGCCCGCTGGCCTCGTTCCACAGCGTGGCCTGGTCGCGATTCGGTTGATGGGCTTCGGACATCGGAGTCTCCTTCGGTTTGCAGTCGGAACTCATGTGCCGTAGTCTGCAAGTTCAAGTCAACTTGAGGTCAAGCGTGAAACAGCTGGACATCGCGGAGGTGGCCCGGCGCTCCGGCGTGCCCGCCTCGACCCTGCGGTTTTACGAGGAGAAGGGGCTGATCGCGTCCACCGGGCGGCGGGGCTTGCGGCGCCTGTTCGATCCCGCGGTGCTGGAGCGCCTGGCGCTGATCGCGCTCGGCCAGGTGGCGGGGTTCTCGCTGGACGAGATCGCCCGGATGTTCTCGCCCGACGGCCGGCCGCGCATCGAGCGAGAGCGGCTGACGGCGAAAGCCGAGGAGCTGGACCGGACCATCCATCGGCTGGTCGCCCTGCGCGACGGCCTGCGCCACGCGGCGGGGTGTACCGCGCCGAGCCACCTGGAGTGTCCGCGCTTTCGCAGCATCGTCCGGCTCGCCGGCGCCGGGCGTCTCGATCCCCCTTCCGGTCCCGGAGCGGCGCGTGCGCAGGAGGGCGGGAACCCTGCCCGGCGGAGCGTGGGGCGCTCCCGGGCTGGCGGGCTCGGAGCACATACCGGGTTGCGGCCTGCTCGGCGCGCGCGGCGATCACGGGGATCCAGCCGGCGGTCGCGCACACGATGACCTCGCTGGGCATCGATCTGTCGAGCATGGTCACGATGCGCACCCCGAAGGACGCGATCCGCCTCTTCTCGACGTCCGGCCCAGCCCGCTAGTCCGGCGGGCGCGTCACATCGGCTCTTGAAGGTCCTTGTAGCTCGGCAGCGCGCCGAAGTTGAACCCGATGCCGAAGTTGTAGACGAGCCCCGGCCCCTCGAGGCTCTTCATCATCGTGAGCTCCGGGTGGATCGCGAAGCTGTCGGAGGTCCGGAACTGGAACCCGAGGCCGCCTCGGAGGAGGAGGCCATCCGCGGTCGAAGCGGCCTCGCCGTCGTCGGCGATATTGCCCGAGGCGAGGCCGTAGGTGACGCCAGGGGTCACCACGATCGAGAACCAGTCCGTCGGGTTCACGCCGAGCATCACCGGCGCGTGAAGGTAGACGATGTGGACCGACGCCTCGTCGGACGCGAGGTAGAAGTACTGCACCCCCGGATCGACGGCGAGATCAAAGACGCCGCGGACCGGGTTCACCTTGAGATCGACGCCGAACGAGCTGAGGTTATGGACGTGGGCGCCGACGTCGAGGATGTCCGTCAAACCGGTCCGGAGCTGATACGAGGGCAGCGTCGGCACGAACCCGCTGGTCGTCCTCGTCCTCGTCTCCGCCTGGCCGGTCTCCGGATTCTCCACGAGCTCGGCGGTCTCGCCGATGTAGCCGAAGCTCTCGAGTGACACCGAATGCGCGACCTTGCCGGGCGCCACGGTCCGCGGGGTTCCGTAGGAGTTCGGGTTGGGGCAGCCCGAGAGCAGGGCGCCGAAGAGCACGACGGCCGGAAGCGCAAGGAGACGAGCAGATGGCTTTCGCATAGCCGACCATCCTATCCATTCCACACTCGTGATGTCCAGGCACCTCGCGGAGAAAGCAGCATTGCAGCGGCATGGCCTCACGCGTCGTTCACCATGGTTCGCGCACGCCAGGTGCCGCCCGTTCGGCGCTGGCTGGGAGTGCCCTGGAGCAGCGTGGGAGCGCTGTTGTCTCATCGCGCAACGGCCGTGATGGGTCGATTCGCCGCTGCCTTGTCGGGATCGGGCCATGGAGCGTATACGCCGGCGGCATCCCGCTCCTTCCTTACCATCTACGACGGCGTGATCCTGCGGTGCCTCGAAGCTGGCAGAGGCCTCTGGTCATGAACCCGGGATGGTCACAGACGGCGATCCTGCTCGCGCAGCAAGTCGAGGCATTCTCGGGTACTGGTCAAATTGAACAGGGAGACAGGGAGGCAGGGAGAAAAAACTTAGTAAATCTCCCTGTCTCCCCGTCTCCCTGTGATCGTCCTCGGGCAAAGTCGACCACCACCGCCGAGCGAGCGGGAAGGCATGCCGGACATGGGCGGGGGCCTCGCCGCCGGCTGCACGGAGACGTGGCGCTCCGATCGGACGGCTACACTACAACAGATCGAACGACCAGCGCCCTTGCGCTACGGCAGCACGGGGCGCGCGTCGTGGGGGCCCGCCTCGCCGGCAGGCGCCGGCTGATTGCGCTCCAGCGCCTCGATGCGCCCGAGGAACGCGCGCCCCTTAGACGGATCCGTCATGTACACGAACGCCGCGAGCCCCTTGAGCTGCGCGAGCGTCTCGCCCTTTCCTAGCCTCCCGAGCTCCCGGTTGCGGATCGCCGCGCGCAGCGCGCGCACCCGCTCGCGCGGGACGCGCGCCGCCGGCGCCCCCTCGCTCGCCTGGTTGACGACGAGGCCCGTCACCTTCTGCCGGCTGCCCTTGCGCATCACCACGGTCTTGCTCGGATGCAGCCGGAAGCCCTCCGAACTCAGGATCTCCCGGAGCCCGCGGAGCAGCGCGCCCACCGGCGCGCGCGGCCGCGCGGCGCCGGCGACGCCGGGCGCCTCGGGCGCGCGGAAGGAGAACGTGAGATCGTCAGCATACCGCGTGTAACGAAGCCCCAGCTTGCGGGCGAGGCCGGACGCGCGCCGGTCGAGCCGCAGGCAGATCGCGTTCGTGATCGCCGGGGAGGTGGGCGCGCCCTGCGGGAGCACGCGCGGGCCCGTCGCCACGTAGAGCGTCTGCCCTCGGAACTGCACGACGTCCCGCGGCGCCTCCGTCGAGAGGAGCGCAACGAGCGTCGCGGGACCCTCGGCCACGCCCGCCTTGCGGAGCAGGCCGCGCACCCGGCGCCACGTGATCGTCGGGAAGAAGTCCTTGATGTCCACCTTGACGATCGTGTCGGCGCCGGCGTGCGCGGCGGCGTTCGTGACGATGGACCGGCTCGCCAGGAAGCCGTGCGCCGCGGCGTGGACCGGCAGCTTCTCGAACAGGTTGCGGAGCGCCCAGCGCTGCGCGCGCTTCAGATCCCGCTTCGGCGACGAGATGGTGCGCGCGCTGCCGTCGCGCTTCGGGATGTGCCACCGCCGGTAATGGGTGCCCGTGTCGACCTCGCGGTGGTACGCGAGCCAGCGGAGCCGCGGGATCGACAGCCCCAGCGCGCTCGCGAGCTCGGCCGCGCCCGGCAGGTCGGGGAGGCCGTGCGCCCGCGCGCGCTCGCTCAGCCCGGGCACATCGAGCGTGTCCGGCCCGACGCGGTCGCTCCAGTGCACGCCCGCGCCAAGGTGGTTGACGTGCGTGGCGACGTAGGCCTCCCAGGCCAGGCGGCGCAGCGAGCGGCGCTCCCGGGCCTCGACCTTCTTGCGCTCCTTCCACTGCGCGCGCTCCCGATCGGACATCGCCTTGGGATCGCCGGTCGCGAGGGCGCCCTTCGACGTGAGCTCCGCGCTCACCCACGCGTCGATCCCGCCCGCCTCGTCGATCGCCTTCCAGCGGGCGACGCGCTCCTCGTGGGCGAGCCGGCGCGCTTCGACGCTGCCGCGGGCCGCCGCGCCGCCGGGGGCAGGCGGCGTCGTGATGGGGAGAACGACGGGGGCTCTGGCTTGAACGGTCGCGTCGATCTTCGCGGTCATGTCTCGGTGGGAGCGTGGTGGTGAGTCACGATGGGAGCGATCTGTCCTGAGGAGGCCGGACCGTCGATCGCTGTCTCATGTCGCCAAGAGAGGCTCCAAGCGCATCACCTTCATCGCTTGGTGCACGGTAGCCTCACCGGTTCTCCGGCTAGACGAGCCCTACGGCGTCGGGAGAAACGGCGTTCGCGAGGTTGTCTCAGCTCTCCCGACGCCGTAGGGCTCGTCTAGCCGAAGAGAACCAAGAACAGGCTACCTTGCGGAGAGTGACTGGCGGTTCCTCCAGAGCGGCGCGACGCCGCTCCTACGCTCGAGGCGCGGAGGCTGGTGCGTTCAGAACCTCTCCTGGCAACACGAACAATCTCTTCTTCTTGACCTCCTTTCCTCTCTCATGCTGACGACGCGTCGGCGTCCACGAACCCGGAGGACGTCAATGCATCCAGTCTCTTGAAATACGCGTCGCGCGCTTCGCCGTCCGTGTCAAACCAAATGCGCTGGTGTCGAGGCGCTTCGGCGCGCGCCCCCCACGACAGGTGTACTACGCGGTCGTCCAGCGAGACACGGTAGACGACCTCCGCGCCCGAGGCCTCGCGGCGCACGTACGTGCGCGTCTCGGCGCGGATGAGCGACCGCCCCTCGGCCGTCTGGCGCAGGGCGTCCCGCTCGGCGCGCTCGCGGGCGTAGGCGACGCGGAGCGCGATCATGTGCTCGCACGGGCCTTCGCGGAGGCCGCTCCGGCGGAACGTGGGGCAGCTGCACCACGCGTCGGAGACGCGGCCCTCGAGATCCATCGTGAACCGCGGGGCGAAGTCGCGGTGCGCCTCCCGGTCCGCGACCTCTCCGTGGATCTCGGTGCCCTCGCCGGCGATCTCGTGCACCTTGGTCGGCCTCACCGCGCCGGGCGCGCCGAGCAGGCGGTGGGCCGCGGCCTCGCGGGGCGAGCTGTAGCGGATGTCGCGCTCGTCCACCGGATCGGCGAACAGCTCGCGCGGGCGGTAGACGCGGCGCGCGACGTCGTAGAGCACCCGGCCGCGCAGGCACTCGAGCTGGAGCGCCGCGCGAGCGTCCTCGGCGCCTCCGCCGGCCGCGAGCGCCGCGAGCGGGAGCGGCCCGCGCTCGCGGAGGAGGACGAGCTGCCTGCCCGCGAGCGCGTCGAGCGCCGCGCGCGCCTTGTCGCCGGCTTTCCCCTCGCGGGGCATCAGGGCGTCGAACGAGGCGGCGCTGGCCCAGCTGCTGTCGGTCCAGCCCGTGAGCGCGATCGTCAGCGTGGCGCGGCCCAGATCGAGCACCCAGAAGACCGGCAGCCCGGGGCCCCGGAGCTCGGCGCGCACGCGCTGCACGTGCGGCAGGAGCCGCGACAGCGCGAGCAGCCGCTGCCGGCCGAAGGTCCGGACCACGCGCGGCGGGCCCTCGTACGGAGGGCCGTGGCCCTCGATCAAGATCTCCCAGGGCTCCAGGATGAGGCGCGGCGGCTTGCCGGGGACGAGCTCGAAGCGCAGGCCGCGGGGCGGCTTCTTCGCCTTGCGGGTGCGGAGCACGAACAGCGCGTTGTAGAGATCGATCGGCGCGAGCTCGCAGGAGACCGCGGGGAGCGTCGCCGCCGACTGCACCTGCAGGAAGCCGCGGAGCCAGGTCGTCGGGACCTCGAGCGCGCGCTCGATCGGCGCGGCGCGCGCCGCCGCGGCGTCTCCGCGCGCCGCGCCGGCGTCGAGCTCCACCTTGGCGTAGGCGCGCAGGCGATCGATCTGCTCGACGACGCGCGGCGAGAGATCGACGAAGGCGGTGCCGTGCGCGGCCTCGCGGCCCTCGAAGAGGTCGCTGGAGAAGGCGAGCCGGGCGTAGGCGCTCTCGTCGCGCGAGAAGACCTCGATCGAGACCTCGTCCGGGTGCACCGTGAGCACGGGATCGAGCGCGCCGGAGGCCCTCGGCTTCGCGGCGGAGCCGTCGCCCTGGGTCGCCGCGTCGTCGGGGAAGGCGCCCTCCAGGAACGCCTTCTGCGCCTCCCAGATGGCCGCCGTCGCCTTCTTGCCCTGCTTCATCAGGTAGGCGAGGTACGCGGTCCGATCCCGGCCCTTGTACCGGAGATCGCTCTCCAGGATGGTCGCCAGCGCGGCCATCGCGTCGCGGAAGAGCGCCGCGTCGCGGACGGCGCCGCGCACGCCGACCGGGCCGCGGGCGCCGTCGAGGGAGAGGCGCACGCTCGTGTGGAGCGGGGCGGCGGCGAGCTCGCTCGGCGCGGCGTACCGGAGGAGGATCGGGCGGGCGAGTGCGGCCGTCATGCGTTGACTCCTTCGGGGGTCTCGGGCTCTCTGGGGGAGCGCGCGGCCGCGAGCCGCGCCGCGCGAGGATCCGCCGCCTTGCGCTTCGCGCGGCGGTACGCGCGGTACGCGGCCTTGCGGACGGCGACGTCGGCCTTCTCTCTGGCCTTCTCCTTGTCGAAGGCGAGCGCGGCGAGCGCCTCGAGCGCGCGCTCGCCGCCGGCGCGGCCGAGCGCCGCGATGGCGTCGAGGCGCGCGGAGGCGTCGCCGCCGCTGCCTCGGGCGAGGGAGATCAGCGGGGCGAGCGCGGCGGCGTCGTGGCGCGCGAGCATCGACGGCAGCGCGAGGCGCCGGCCCGGCTCGGTCGCGGCGAGCGCCGCGAGCGCCTCGGGCGAGGCGACGCGCGCGGTCGGCCCGAAGGCGACCGGGTCGAACGGCCTCACCGCCACGGCGATCGCGGCCGAGCCGTCCGGCGCGAGCGCCGCGAGCGCGGCCGACGCCGAGGCCCGGACGCCGGCGTCCATGTCCTCGAGGGCCGCCGTGAGCGCCTCCACGGCGCCCGCGGGCGGCGCGGCCCCTCTGGACCTCGCGGCCGACTCGAGCGCGCCGAGGGCGCGTACGGCCTCGCGGCGGACCTCGCCGGGGGCGCTGTCGTTCGAGAGGAGCGCGCGCAGCGCGGGCGCCATCGCGGTCGCGCCGGCGCGCCCCGCGGCCCAGAGCAGCTCGCGCCACGCCGCGGCTTCGGCGGAGCGCTCGTCGCCGTGCGCGGCCGACCAGCGCTCCGCGGTGCGCTGCGCCGCGGCGGCGAGCGCGCCCGCGAGGGCCCCGCGATCGCCGGCCACGGTGCCGGCGGCGATGAGCCGCGCGGCCTCCTGCCGCGCCGGGGCGCGCTCGTCCTCGAGCATGCGCAGGAGCGCGGCCACGGGCAGCGCGCCGCGGCGGAGCAGGCCCATGGCGAGGCGCTGCCGCAGGTCCTCGTCCTTGAGCGCCGCGAGCCGGGGCAAGAGCTCGGCCGGGTCGGCCTCCGCGGCGAGGTAGCTCGCCGCCGGGCCCGCGATGTCGTCGTGCTCGCTCCCGACCGCGACGAGCTCGACGCGCGTCCGCTCGCCAGGGAAGAGCTTCTCCAGCGCCTTGCGCGCGGCCTTGCGGACCTCGCTGCTCCGCGCGTCGAGCGCGCGGGCGAGCGCGGGCTCGGCCGCACCGTCGCCGAGCAGGCCGAGCTCGCTCACGGCGACGACGCGGAGCCTGTCGGGCGTGTCGCCGGCGCGCACGAGCTCCTCGAGCAGCACGCGGGCGCGCTCGCCGCCGAGCCAGCGCACGCCCTTCGCCGCCGACTCGCGGAGATCGATGGAGTCCGCGTGGAGCGCCTGCTCGACGCGCTCCGAGGCGCGCTTGCGGAGCTCGGCGCTCCCGAGCTTCGGGGCGATGCGGCCGAGCGCCTCCGTGGCGGCGGCTTGCATCGTCGGTTCGACGGAGGGGGCGGCGGACGCCGACCCCCGACCCGCATTGACTGCCGCCTCCTTGGTGCCGCCGGCGGCCACCGCCTCGAGCTCCTCCAGCGCGCGGGCGTCGCCGAGCGTGCCGAGCGCGAGCAGCGCGCGCTCGCGCTCCCCGGGCTCGCCCGCGCGCACGACGAGGAGGAGTGGCCGGAGCGCCGACGCGAGGCCCCGCTGGGCCACCCCCTCCGCGGCGGGCAGCACGAGCTCGCGCGTGCCCGCGCGCAGCACGGCCTCGAGCGGCCCCGAGGGCGCGCCCTTGTCCTTCACGCGCTTCGCGTACGACGTCACGGCCGCGACGCGGGTGGGGAGGTCGCGATCGGCGAAGAGCGCGACCAGGAGGTCGTTCTGCGCGGGATTGTCGCCGAGATCGAGCTCGCGCGCCGCGGCGAGGCGGAGCGCCGGGTCCTTCGCGCGCGCGGCGGCGGCGAGGAACGCGAGCGCGAGCGCCGTCTCGCGCTTCTCGCGCTCGCGCCCCTTGTCGACGATCTCGAGGCACGCCTTGAGCGCGGCGCTCCGGACCTCGGCCGCCTCGTCGTCGAAGCGCGCCGCGAGCGGGGCGGTGGCCGCGGGGTTCCGCGTGCTCCCGAGCGCGCCCGCCAGCGCGGCGCGGTCCGCCGGCGTGGCGGCCTCATCCATGCGCGCCGCGAGCGCCCGCACCGCCGCGTCGCTCGCGAGCGCGACGAGCGCCTTGCGGGCGCGCGCCGCCGGCGCGGCCGCGCCCTCGCGCAGGAACGCCGCGAGCACGTCGACCGCGCGATCGTCGCGGCTGCGGGCGAGGAGCTCCGCGGCGCGCAGGCGCAGGTCGTCGTGATCGCTCTCCATCGCGCGGCACAGGGCGGGCACGATGCGCGGATCGCTCGACGACGCGAGGCGCTCGAGCACGCCGAGGCGCAGGTCGGCGTGCTCGCTGCCGAGCGCCGCGAGGAGCGGGTCGAGGCTGCCCTTCGGAGAGAGCCGCTCCAGGAGCTCGAAGGCGTAGCGGCGCACGTCGGGCAGCGCGGAGCTCAGCGCGCGCACGATCTCGGGGCGGGCGTCGCCGCCCCGCGCGGCGATCTCGTCGAGCGCGGTCCGCGCCACGTCGGCCGACGCCGAGGCGAGCCCGAGCGCGAGCGGCTCGCCCGCCCCTGCGGGGAAGAGCGCCTTGAGCCCCGCGAACGCCGCCTTGCGCACGAGGTGGTGCGGGTCGTCGAGCGCCCGGACCAGCGGCGGGACCGCCGCCGTGCTGCTGACGTGCCCCTTGGCGCAGACGTCGACGATGCGATCGATGGCGTCGCGGCGCGTGCGGTGCGCCTCGTCGTCGCCCGCCGAGACCTGCCGGAGGAGGCCCATGTACGCGCCGAACGCGAGCCAGCGCAGCCGCCGCTGCTCGCCCTCCGGGACCGCGTCGCCGGCCGGCCTGTCGCTCTGCTTCTGGCCGCTCTGCCCGCTCGGCTCGGGCTGCGCGAAGAGGCGGCGGAGCCACCCCTTCGCGGGCTTCGTGTCGCTCTCCTCCGCGGCGCGCGGGGTCGTGTCCGCCACGACGTGGGCGCCCGCGGGGCGCAGCGCGGCCACGCGCTTCGCCTCGCGGAAGTACTCGACCGGCTTGCGCCGGATGCGGAGCACCTGCGCTGCCGCGTAGCGCTGCTGCGGGTCGTCGCTGGCGAGCGCCTCGGCGAGGCCGACGAGGATGCGCCCGCGCGCGACCTCGGGCGGCCAGTCCTTCATGCCGGCGGGCTTCTCGCCGTCGGCCGCGCGGCCCTGCTCCGCCGCGTCGGGGCGCGGGGGCATCAGCGCCTCGATGAGGTGGGCGAGGTACGCCTCCGGATCGATGCGGAGCTCCAGCGCGCGCGCCGCGGCGAAGCGCACGTCGGAGCGCTGCGACGAGAGCGCGCTCGTCAGGAGGTCCGGCGGGTCGCCGCGGCGGAACGCCCTGAGGTCGCGCGCGAGCACGATCGCGAAGACGATCTCCTGGACCTCGCGCGAGCTGTCCTCGAGGCCCTGCAGCATGCCGCCGTAGCCCTCGGGCCCGAGCGCCGCGAACGACATGATCGTGGCGACGCGGATGGGCGGGTGCTCATGGCGCAGCGTGCCCGTGAGCACCGGCAGCGCCCGCACGTCGCCGAGCCGCGCGAGCCCGTCGGCGGCCCACGAGCGCACCGCGACGTCGGCGTGGCCCATGGCGTCGAGCAGGTAGCCCTCCTCGCCGCGGCGGGCGGCCATCGCGAGCCCGCGCGCGGCCTGCTCGCGCACGTCGGAGTACTCGTCCTTGAGGAGCTCCGTGGCGAAGTACTTGACGAGGCGCTGCGACCCGAGCGTCGCCAGCGCGGTCGCGGCGCGGGCGCGCAGCGGGCCGAGGACCTGGATCGGCAGCTGCGCGGAGGGGACCGCGAACGCGGATCCCCGACCCGCGTTCAAGAGGGACTGATCGGCGAGGAGCGCCCGCATCGGGTGGATCAGCTGCTCGTCGCGCCGGACGGCGCAGAGCTCGGCCGCCCGCACCCGGAGGTCGAGGTGGCTCGACTGGAGGCCGATGTGGAGCGGCCCCGCCTCGCCTGGCAGGAGCTTGTCGAGCGCCTCGATCGCGGCGATGCGCGGCCCCGCGTGCTCGTCCTCGAGCAGCTTGCTCAGGGCGCTCCGCGCGGCCTCGCCCACCGGCACGCGCGTGGCGAGCAGCCGGAGCAGGGCGTTGCGCGCGTCGTCGCCCGCCGGCATGTGCGCGGCCCCGCGCGCGCCGCTCTCCCGGACCGAGGGGTGGATCGACGCCATGGCGGCGAGGTGCGGCTCCGCGGCCTCCTTGCCGCGCAGCTTGACGACGGCGTCGTACGCGGCCTGGGCCACGCTCGCGTCGCGGTCGCCGATGGCCGCGTGCAGCCGCTCCGCGGCCCACGGCTGCTCGCCGTGCGCCTTGAGCTCCTCGACGGCGCGCAGGCGCAGGTCGGGGAAGCGCGCGAGCTGGGCGCGGTCGAGCGCCGTCTGCGGATCCGAGGCGTGCCACGACCAGAGCGTCCGGAACGCCTCGCGGCGGACCTTGGGCGACTCGTCCTCGATCGCGTCGGCGAGCAGCGCCTCGGCCTCGGGCGGCCTCGGTCCCTTGCCCTCGCCGGCGAGCGCCACGAGCCGGTCGAGCCCGCGGACGCGGATGTCCTCCTGCGACGAGCGCAGCGACGCCTCGGCGACGGTGAGCGGGGCCGACGACTCCAGCCGCGCGTAGGCGTCGAGCGCCGCGGCGCGCACCGCGCCGTCCGCGTCGTCGAGCATCCAGATGAGCCGCTTCTCGGCGCGGGTGTCCCGGAGCTCGGCGAGCGCGGTCGCCGCCTGCCTTCGCAGCGACGGGTCCTGCTCGCGCGTGAGCTGCAGCAGCGCGCCGAGGGCGCGCGTGTCGCCGAGCTGCGCGAGGCCGCGCGCCCCACGCACCGCCGTGTCGGGCGTGCGGCACGCCATCGCGGTGAGCAGCGGCTCGAGGTCGGCCTCGGCGGGCTCGGCCCCCGGGCTGCCCACGCCGGGGATCCGGGCGCGCGCCGCCTTGATGGCCGCCTCGTCGGCCGCCTTCGCGCCGTCCTTCGCCCCATCCTTGGCGTTCGCCGCGGGCTTCTCCGCGCCGCCGGCGCCGGCGCGCCGCAGGACCTCGGCCGCGCGCCGCGCGATGTCGATCGCCGCGCGGCCGAGATCCTCGTCGCGCGCCTCGAGCGCGTGGGCGAGCGCGCGCCGCTCGATCACCTTCGCCGCGAACGCGATGCGGCGCACCTCGGCGTCCTCGTCGTCGAGCGCGCGCGCCGCGATCGGCGCGAACTCCGGCGCCGAGAGCCAGCCGGCGAGCGCCGCCCGGATGAGCGCCTCGACCCGGAGGTCGGCCGGGCCGCGCTCGAAGGCGGCGCGGAGCGGCTGCGGGCCGTCCGGGTGGATCTGCTGGAGCTGGTCGAGCGCCGTGAGCCGCACCGACGCGTCGCGGCCCGCGAGCTTCTCGGCGATGAGCCCCGGGACGAGCGGCGAGCTGCCGTAGAGCTTCCTGAGCTCGAGGAGCGCCCGGCGCTGCACGTCCGCGGCGCGGGCGTCGAGCGCCGCCCCGAGCGGGGCGAGCGGCGTGTCGCGCTCGATCGCGCGGAGCGCCTCGAGCGCGGCCATGCGGACGTTCGGGCTCTCGTCGTCGAGCGCCTCGCGCAGCTTCGCGCGCGCGCCGCGGCGCCCCTTCGCCCCGAGCTCGCGGGCGGCGAGCGCGCGCACCTCGGCGTCGCGGTCCGATCGGAGCGCGGAGAGCGCGGCCTCGAGCGCCTCGGGCTCGTCGAGCGAGGCGAGCGTCTTGACGGCGCTCTCGCGGGCCGGCCGCGCGCCCGAGAGCGCCTGGGCGAGGACATCGAAGCCGTGCGCGAGCTCGGCGGTGCCGTCCGCGGGCGCGCCGGCGGCGTCGATGGGGAAGCGCCACACCGTGCGCCGGTCCCCTGCGGCGAAGACGGCGCCGAGCCCGTCCTTCGCGTCCGCGCCGCCGCGGGCGGCCTGCCCGCGCGCGCCTTTGCGCGCGGCGGCCGGCGCGAGCGCCAGCGCGTGGAGCGCCAGCGCGCTCGTCTCCAGCGTGCGCGGCTTGCGCTTGTCCTCGAGCCGGTGGATGCGGATCGCGCCGTCCGCGCCTGCGGACAGCAGGCGATCGCCGCTCTCCTTGCCGTCTTCCTGCGGCGGCGGGGTGGGCAGGCACAGGAGCGCGCGGACGCCGCCCGCGTGACCGCTCCCGTCCGCGCCGCGCACCTCGCACTCGACGTCGCCGACGAGGTACCAGAGGCGCACGGTGCCGTCGTCGCCGCCCGACGCAAGCCGCCCGTCGCGCGGCGTGAACGCGAGCGCCGTGACCGGCCCGTCGTGGCCCGGCATGTCGCGGACGGCGCCCGTCGACAGCGTGACCACGCGGACGACGCCGTCGTCCCCTGCCGCCGCGCAGAGCTCGCCGGCGGGATCGAAGGCGACGGCGCGGAGCGGCGCCGCCGAGAGCGCGAACGCCGCGATCTCGACCGCGGCGCCGGGCTGCGGGGCAGGGGAGCCGGCGGCCTCGCCGACGCGAAACACCCGCAGCGCGCCGTCGACCCCCACGGTCGCGAGGCGCGCGCCGGAAGGCGCCGCGGCGATCGCCGTGGCGCCGCCCGGGTGCGCGTCGATCGCCCGCACGTCGGCCACGCCGCCCGGGACGAGGCGCAGCGCCCCGTCGGAGCACGCCGCCGCGAGCAGATCGCCCGCGAAGGCGAGGCCCAGCACGTGCGCGGGCACGTCGATCGAGCGCACCGGCTTGTTCGCCACGTGATCGAACAGCGTCACCTGGCTCGCGCCGGCGGGGGATGGCGTGGTCTGCGTCCCGCGCGCCTCGCCCGGCGCCGGCGCGCGCACGCCGCCGACCGCGAGGAGCCGCGGGCCGATCGCGAGCGCGCGGACCTTCTCGTAATGGCCGATCGCGTGGCTCATGCGGTCTCCTGTCCGACGCCGGGGAGCGCCCGGCCATCGCCGGCCGCTTCGAGGCCTTCGATCTCGAGCCCCGGGTGCGCGTGCCTGAGCCGCAGGAGCGCCGCCAGGCACGCCTGCCACTCGCCCTTCGCGATCGACCCGGTGAACTCGGCGATGACGGGGGCGACGAGCGCCGCGAACGCCGCGTCCTCGACCGCGAGATCGCGCACCACCTCGATCACTTGCCGCTTGGCCTCGCTCGCCGAGAGGCGCCTGCGCGAGCCCGCGTCGTCGCCCGGCTCCGGCGACCTCCCCGCGGGGATCCCGGACAGCACGTACCGCAGGAAGCGCCGGAGCGCCTCGACGTCCGCGAACCGCCCGGCGTCCTCGGGCAGCTCCGCCGCGGTGCGCGCGTCGCCTCCGCGCGCGCCCCGCGGCCGCCAGCCCGGCGGCAGATGGCGCGGCCGGTGCTTCTCCCAGAGCATCCGCACGGCGAAGAGGCGCACCTCGCGGTCGGCGCTCTGCATCAGCCAGCCGAGGCGCTCCGGGCCGCCGAGCCGCGCGTAGTGCTTCAGGATGAGCGAGAGGCCGAGCTCGCGCGCGCTCTTCTTCAGGCTCTCCGTGAGCGCGAAGACCTGCGCCGGATCGAGCTCCTCCGGCGTGAGCGCGATCGCCGGATCGGCCGACGGATCGCCGACCTTGCGGAGCGCGTCGAAGGCGATGTTGCGCACCTCCTTCGCGTCGCTGTGCGCGAGCTCGTAGACGCGGGTCTGGTAGCCCCAGGCCCGGAGCTCGGCGCGCGTGATGAGCGCGGCGAAGCGCCGGACGTCGTCCCGCTTGTCGGAGAGCGCGGGCCAGATGCGCTCCGCGGTGAACGCGCCCCGCTTGAGCGCCGGCTTCAGCTCGAGCTCCTTGGCCTCGCTCTGCTCGGGCCCGAGGACGGGGTGGTGGCAGCGGAGGTACGTCTGCGCGAACGCGCGCATCGGCTCGGGCTCCTTCTCGCCGAGCGCGAGCGCGAACAGCCTCGCCGTGCCCGCCTCGCGGTCGCCGCGGCCGCTCGCGTCCTGCCCCGCGTCGAAGTCCTGCGGCTTCATGTGCGAGAGGAGGTAGCGGCGCGCGAAGCCGTTCAGCGTCGGATCGGCGCGCCGCGCGAGCGCGAGCAGCCAGGGCAGCGTGAGCTGCCGCGGCGACACGATCTTCGGGTTGCCGAGCACCTCCAGCGCGACCGCGCGCGTCTCGGCGCTGAAGACGAGACCTTTCAGCCGCTCGACGCCCTCGGCCGTCAGGTCGGGCAGGGCGTCGGCCTTCTGGAGCCAGGTCGCGACCGTGGACCCGAGGCGCTTGCGCGTGAGCGCGCCGAGCAGCCACGGCGTCCCGATCGCCGCGATCGGGCACTTGCCGAGCGCGTCGAGCGCGGACTTCGTCGCCTGGTAGTCGTCCTCGTGGCGCGGGTCGTCGAGCACGCGCACCCAGAAGCCCGCCCCGGGCTCGCCGGGCCGGTACTTGGCCTTGAAGTACGCGGCGGCCCACTTCTTCTGCTCGGACTCGCCGTAGAGCATGTCGACGAGGAAGCCCTCGGGCAGCTCGGCGCGGTCGAAGCTCTCGCTCAGGGCCTTGCCGGCCCACGCCTCGGTCTCGCTGTGCGTGAGCAGCCGTCCCAGGAACGCGTGGCCGAGCGCGCGCGGGCTCTTGCCCTGGAGCGCGGACGCCGCGAAGGCGCGCGTGTCCTTGTGCTCGGAGTCGAGCAGCGCGGCGAGGCGCTCCGGGTCGAGGTCCGTCGCGTGCGCGCGGGCGTACTCGATCGCGAACGTGCGCGCCTTCGCGCTCGGGGAGCCGAGCAGCGCGAGCGCCGCGTCGTGCAGCCCGAGGCCCCGCAGCTTGCTCTGGTGGAGCTCCGGCGAGCCGAGCAGCGTCTCGATCAGGAACTCGTGCGCGCTCGCGAGCGGCCGGTACGCGAGGCGCGAAAGCCACGCGGGCGTGACGCTCCGCAGGGTGTCGGCGAAGTCCTTCTTGAGCCCCTGGATAGCGAACTTGGCCGGCGGATCGGCCTGGCAGGCCGAGAGCAGGAGCATCAGCGGATCGGGCGATCGCTTCCACGCCTCGTCGAAGGCGCGGTGCTTCACCATGTCGTTCGGCGGGACGTTGCCGTGGAACGAGCGCCCGTCGTACTTGCCCGTGCCGTGCGCCCAGATGTGGTTCGCGACCCAGAGGTCGCCGAAGCCCGTGCCCGGCGCGTAGTGGCGGAGGACCTCGACCGCGAACTGCGGGTAGAGCTCCGGCGTGCTCCGGCCGAGCTCGCGCAGGAAGCGCCACGCGCGGCGGCGCATGTAGATCAACGTGCCCTTGGAGACCTCGCGCCGCCGGGTGCGGGAGAGCTCGACGTCGAAGCGGAAGGCGAGCGCGCCGAAGAGCTCCGCGTCGAGCCGCGCCTCGGCCAGCTTGTAGATGCGCTTGAGCCCGCCCCACGCGCCGAAGACCAGCGGCGCGCTCGTGGCGACGTCGCGCAGCGCGCTGCGCCCTGCGTCCGTGCCCTCCTCGTAGATGCGCACGAGCAGGTCCGCGAGCTCGAGCCGCGGCGGCGGCGCGGCGTCGACCTGCGCGAGGAAGCGCTTCCACGCGTCGGTCGACTGCTCTCGCCGCTGCTCGGGCGAGCGCATGCCCTGCGCGCGAGAGAGCAGCTGCAGGAACGCCGCGAAGGTGAGCGCCCCCTCGCGCGGCGGCGTCTCCGGTCTGGGATCCGGCTGCTCGAGGTACGCCTCGACGGCCTCGGCCAGGGTGGGTGAGCCGCTCGTGGCGAGCTGCTTGACGTTCGCGATGTCGATCGGGTTCGGTGAGCTCGTCAAGGCGCCCTCCCGCGGCGGGATGGCCTGGGAGAATCGCGAGCCCCGCGGTGCAGGTCAAGCCGGAGTCGATCTGACGATGACGGAAGCGTCGTCGTTTTCCGGCGGTGTGCGCCTGTGGGTGGGGCGTGTTCGCGGACGCCGGGGGGCCGCGCGGCGCCCGGAGCGTTGCCTCGAGGCGCGCGCCGGACGCGCAGCTCAGTCACCGCAGCTCAGGCCGAGCAGCTCACGCCGCGCGCATCCGCGCGACCCGCTCGGCGACGTGCGGGTCGCCGCCCGCGTCGATGCTCGCGAGGAGGTCCTTCAGCGAGCGCCCGCGGTGGGCGAGGTGCGCCTCGAGGTGCGGCGAGAGCGCCTTCCAGCGCCGCGCCCACCCGGCCTCGGCGCTCATCGAGCCGTGGTGCGGCCGATCGACGAGCAGGGCGCCGAGCCGGAGGCCGAGCTCGGGATCGTCGAGCTCCTCGAGCTGCCGCTTCAGGAGGGCGAGCGCTCCGGCGGCAGGAGAGGCCGCCGGCGGGGCCTTCCAGGTGTCGCGCACCGCGCGCGCGAACGCCGCGGCGTCGAGCTCCGAGAGCAGCTCGATCGCGCGCACGAGCGGCAGGCGATCGCGCGCGCTCGGCGCGACGACGCGGTCGAGGAGCGCGTCCAGCGCGGCGGACAGCGCCCCGTCGGTCGCGGGATCGAGCCCGCCGAGCGTCTCGAGCGCCCGGCGGGCGCGTCGGACGGCGCGCCCGAGCACCCAGCTCCGCCGGCCGCGCGCGGCCGAGACCGCGGCGAGCGCGTGGACGGCGGCCTTGCGCCGCGCCTCGGTGGCCTCGCCGGGCTGGACGCGCGGCGGCAGATCGAGCTTCGGCGGCTGCGGGGGCGCGGCCGCGACGGCGCCGGCCGCGGGGGCGCCGACGGCGGGCGCGCTGCCCGCGGCGGCCACTTCCTGGTAGCCCTCCCTGAGCTTCTCCGCGATCTTCTTGTCGCACTCGCGCTGCGCGGCCTCCGCCGTGGGGAACGCCTTCTCCTTGCGTTGCCCGGCGGTCCCCAGCCGCCCGTAGACGACGATGAAGGTCGTGTCGTCCACGTCGGCCATCCAGAACTTGGCGCTCGTCCCCTGCACGAACTCGAACCGGCGCATGCGGGCGACGATATCACGTCGCGCTGGCGGCGCGCCTCACGAGGGCGGCGGCGAGGGCGGCTGGCGGATCAGCACGAACGGCGCGACCACGAGCGACAGGAAGCGCAGATCGTGCTGCTGCGGCCAGCGCGCGAGATCGGCGGCCGTCGGCTTGGTCAGCTTGCCGGCCGCGATCCAGGCCTCCACCGCGGCCGTGTCGTTCGCGGCCATGGCCTCGCCGACGTCCAGGAGGTCGAGATCGGCGGCGACGACGATGACCGCGTCGCGCACCGTATGGGTGCGGAGATCGGTCCAGAAGACCTCCCCGAGCGTCTTGGCGAGCTGTTCGCGCATGGGGGCAGCATAGGCCCCGGACAGCGGCCGCCAAGCCTGCGCGCCGCCGCCCGGGCGAGGGAGGCCGGCGGCCGCCGGCCGCGGCGGTCCGGGCAGGCGGCGCTGCCCGGGGCTCCAAGCGCGCCTTACCAGCCCATGTTGTGGTGGACCCAGCAGTCGATCTGCTCCCAGCCGACCCGCGCCTTGCGATGGCCGTTCAGGATATGGCCCGCGTCGGGGACGATCGCGGTCGTGACGCTCTCGGCGCTGGCATAGAGCGCCGCGTCGGAGTCCACGTACGACGCCGGCTGCAGCGCGTCCGTCTCCCCGAACTGGATGAACACCGGGCTCGTCACCTCGTCGATGCCGGCGAGCGTCGGGTCCTCGGAGACGGCGAGGAGGCTCAGGAACTGCCCGCGCGTGGACGTGTCGGCGATGGTGGCGTTGTCGAAATCGATGAGCGCCGGGTTCGCGTTCGCGGTGTCGTAGAAGATGGCGGTGCGCATCTCCGGCGGGATCGCGATATAGGGCGTCTGCAGCAGCGCGGAGATCGCCTCCGGGGGGACCGGGATCGGGTGCGGCGTGAAGGCCAGGCCGGTGTTCACGAGGACGTCGGCGTCATTGTAGGTGCTCTGAACGAACGTGTTGATGATCGCGCCGTTCGAGTGGCCGACGAGCGCGACGCGCGTGAAAGGCGTCCTGTAGACGCCGCCCGGCGTGCGCATCTCGGTGATGATCTGATGGACGCTGTCGGCGGTCTCTGCCAGATCGAGGAAGTCGCCGTCGGGCCGGCTGCTCTCTCCGGCCCCGAGCATGTCGAGGGCCAGGACGGCGTATCCCTCCTTCGCCATGTGCCGGGCATAGGAGTAATCGTGTCCGCCGAACGACGGGAGATCCCAGTACTCGTGCGTGTAGGTCAGGCCGTGGACGAGCACCTGAAGGGGGCGGTACGTGGTCTGACCCTGATAGTAGAGGTATCCGACGACGTCGTACGTGTTGCCGTCGGAGAGGGTCACCGGGAACACCAGGCGCTCGACCTTGGTGGGCTGCCTCGACGACGACGCCTCGGCATCGCCCGAAGAGAGCGCGGCGGCCGCGAGCGTCGCCGAGAAGAGTACCGTGCTGAGTGCGCGATAATACAAGTTCATGAATTGACCCTCATGGTTACGGCAGGTGATTGGAGGTGAGGCAACGTCTATCGCGGTGCGATATCCCGTTGTCTCTCAGCTCCAGCGCCGCCACGCCATGTTCGCAAACATTGGACCAGAAAGCGTCTACGTCAACAGGATAGCGCACGATCTCCGCCCGCGCCGCCGTTCGCCGCCATTTCGGAGCGCTGTTTGGTCTCCAGCGCGTTGACCGTGGGCTCGCCGGGCCCGTCGTGAGGAGTGGACGCTGCACGAGTCTTTGCGTGATGCCGCAATGCTTTGCATGAGGGGTGACGCCGGCTGCCGGTCACGGCACATGTGCCAGGGAGGGCGTCCTCATGACGGCTTCTGTGCTGGCGAACAAATCTCCCCGTGCTTTACCGCTCTTGCCGGACGTCATGGCCAGGAGACGCCATCGCGGCACGGAGATCGTTCGATGAATCGATATGGGATTTTTGTGGCTCTGCTGCATTGTGCTCGGGGGTGCACGGGTGAGCCCGGCGATCCTCGGCGCGGCGCGGGCGCGCAGCCGCGGCGCCGCTGGTGAGCGGGAGCGCTGCCCGCGGCGCGATGACGTCAATGCCGCTCAGAAGGTCGCTTCGGCGCCGATGCTCGGTAGGAGGATGGGTCCGAGCGTCTCCGGCTCGCATCCACGCAGGAGCGAGCACTCGTATTGCAGCGTCTCTTTTCCAGCGGTGGCGTTGAGCGCCTCGACCGTGAGCGAGAGGGTCCGTCCTTCCCGGAGGATCCACCGCTTCTCGAGCCGCAGGTCGAGCCGGAAGAACGCCGGCAGCCGCTCCGGCAGGCTCAGCCGGCGGACCACCTGGGCGATCCGCTCGCGCTGCCGCTCGCGGCGCCGGATGTCCTGCTCCGTGTCGGGGCGGTCGTCGTTGCCATCCGGGCGCTGCCCGTCGACGCCGTCGTTGTCCCAGAGGTCGTAATCGACCGTCATGGGAATGCCGCTGTGGAACACCGCCCTGGCCCCGAGCTTCCAGCCGCGGCCCACGTCGACCGCGGCCGCCATGTTGAGCACATGGCGGCGGTCGAACGCCGAGTCGAAGCTCTCCCGGCCGACATGGCGGACGGAGCGGGAGAGGGTGTAGGACACGAACTTTCCGATGCGCTTCGACAGGCTGCGGTGCGCGTGGATCTCCAGCCCATGGGTGCTGCCGGCGCCGCGCAGCTCGGCCCGCTGCGCGAGGCCAGCGTCGGTGCCGGGAGGCCGGTTGCCGAGGGCGTCGCTCAGGTCGAAGAAGCCGCCCCGGAACCCGGTGATCGTGGCCTTGATCTCCCCGGGGAGGCGGAGCTCGACGCCGGCGCTCGCCAGCAGCCCCGTCTGCACGCCGCCGCGCAGGCCGCCCACCTGCAGGCCGGGCACCGCGCCGAGGAAGCTCGGCGGCTGGTGGGTCACGCCGAAGGCGCTCAGCAGGGCGACGCGCGGGGTCGCCTGCAGCCGCGTCGCGAGCCGCGGATCCACCGTGGCCCTCGTCGCGCCGCCGGACGCGAAGAGGTCGCCGCGCAGGCCCGGGATCACCTCGAACCCGGGCGCGGCGCGGACGACGATGTCGGCCCAGAGCCCCGCGGCGAGGTCCTCCCGGCTCGTGAAGAGGCGCGCGAGCGCCCTGTCGTTCCGGGTCGGGAAGTGAGAGTCGCGGCGGCACGCTCAAGCAAAACGTACCGACGGGCCTTTCGGGCCGAGCGCTGCGCGCCTCGCCGACGTCGCGCTGGACGACCGCGCCGTCCCTGCCTTAGATAGCTGACAGCGCCGACGTGGGCTCGAACAGGAAGCGACAGCAGAAGTCCTCGGGTTCGCGCGTGCTCGTCGCGCTCCTCGTGACCGGGCTCAGCGCGGTGGGGGTCAAGTGCGGCCTCGAGCGCGGGCTCGAGGAGCTCGGCCTCGACCTCGGCGGCGACCGCCCCTCCAGGCCATCGCCGACGCCCGGCCGATCCGGCAGCGCCTCGCCGCCGAAGGGCGCTCCGCCGAAGGACGCGCCCTCCTCGCGCCCGCCCGCGCCGAGCCCGCATCTCGAGCTCGGCGTCCCGGCCCGCACGGGAGCGCGCGCCGCGCGGGCCGACGCGTCCGACGATCACCTGATGATCAAGCCCCAGTACGCCCTCTCCTACAACCGCTCCAGGAACGTGGCGAACTGGGTCGGCTGGCGGCTCGACGCCGCGTCGTTCGGGGACGCGCCCCGCCATCGGGGCAAGTTCCTGGCCGACAGCGCGCTGCCGGACGGCTGGTACCGCGTGCAGCACGACGACTACACCGGCTCCGGCTTCGATCGAGGCCACATGGTCCGCTCCGAGGAGCGGACGCGGACCCCCGACGACAACAAGGCGACGTTCCTCCTCACGAACATCCTGCCGCAGCGGCACGAGCTCAACGCCGGTCCGTGGCTGAGGCTCGAGGAGGCGTGCCAGGAGCTCGCGCAGAAGGAGCGGCGGGTGCTGTTCCTGATCGCCGGCGGCCTCTTCGACGAGCGCGAGCTCCCGGCCGCCACCATCGGCAAGGGCGTCGCCGTGCCGGACGCGTTCTTCAAGGTCGCCGTGGTCCTCGAGCCGGGGCAGGGGCCCGGCGACATCGGCCCGGCGACGCGGGTCATCGCGGTGGTGATGCCGAACGAGACGGGCATCCTCGATCGGGGCTGGGGGCAGTACCGGACGACGGTGGACGAGATCGAGCGGCGCGCGGGCTACGACCTCATGACCGCCCTCCCCGAGGCCACGCAGCGGACGCTCGAGGCGCGCGTCGACGACGGGCCCGCCGGCGGTCGCTGAGCGGCGCGCTCAGGTCTCGACGACCTTCGTCACGAGGCCGAGCCACGCGCCCGACGGATGGCGGCCGAGGACGTAGACATCGATCGCGACGCGCCCGACGCGGTAGACCCGGACGTCGGTCAGGTGGCGCTCCAGCAGGTCCACGAGCCGCCGGTACCGCCCCGCCTCGGCCAGCGCCGCGTCGCCGGCGTCCCCGGGCACGTCGATCACGGGCGCGAAGAGGTCGCCCGCCGTCGTGACCTCGACCGGCGTCGCCGCGTCGAGGCCCTCGGCCTCGAGCAGCGCGGCCGGCGAGGACGCGTCCCCGCGCGACCGGAACGGGCGCAGCTCGTGATCGGACTCGCTGGGGAACAGCAGGCCCTGCGCGGCCTCCGCGAGGGATGCGAGGAGCTCTTCGGGCGACATGGATGAGGCCTGCATGCGGATCTCCGGGCGGGCTGCTCGGCGAGGGCGAGCTCGCCGTGGGGGGGTCATTCCACCGTGAAGCCAGCGGAGAATCCGCTTGCTCCCTGGGCTTTGGCGATGGTACCCGGACCGCGCCCGCCCTGCGGCTCCGATCCACCCTTCCGCTTTCCTTCGCCGCGTTGCATGCTCGGGCGAGACCCGAGCAAGGAACAAGGATTCAAGGTGCCATGTCCAAGATGAAGCTCAAGCCCGGCGTGATCACTGGCTCCGCTCTTCAGGAGCTGTTCGAGTACATGAAGAGCGTCGAGTGTGCGCTGCCGGCCGTGAACGTGATCGGCTCGCACAGCACGACCGCCGCGCTCCAGGCGGCCCGAGAGGCCAAGTGCCCTATCATCATCCAGTTCTCGAACGGCGGTGCCCACTTCTTCGGCGGCAAGTTCCTGGACAACAAGGGTGAGAAGGCCGCCATCGCGGGCGCCGTCGCGGGCGCGCACTACGTGCGGAACCTGGCCGAGGCCTACGGCGTGCCGGTCATCCTGCACACCGATCACGCCGCGAAGAAGCTCCTGCCGTGGATCGACGGCCTGCTGGAGCACGGCAAGAGGTTCTTCGAGAAGAACGGAGAGCCCCTGTTCTCCTCTCACATGCTCGATCTGTCCGAGGAGCCGCTCCACGAGAACCTCGAGATCTGCCAGAAGTACCTGCGGCAGATGGCGGCGCTCAAGATGACGCTCGAGATCGAGCTCGGCGTCACGGGCGGCGAGGAGGACGGCGTCGACAACAGCGGCATCGACAACTCCAAGCTGTACACCCAGCCCGCGGAGGTGCTCGCCGCGTACGACGCGCTGAAGCCGATCGGCAACTTCACGATCGCCGCGTCGTTCGGCAACACGCACGGCGTCTACAAGCCGGGCAACGTGCAGCTCCGGCCGCCCATCCTGAAGAACTCCCAGGACGCGATCCAGAAGGAGCGCAAGACGGGCCCGAAGCCTGTCGACTTCGTGTTCCACGGCGGCTCCGGCTCGACGCGCGAGGAGATCCGCGAGGCGGTGTCCTACGGCGTCATCAAGATGAACATCGACACGGACACGCAGTGGGCCTTCACGCAGCCCATCAAGAAGTACATGGACGACAAGGGCGCCTACCTGAAGTCGCAGCTCGGCAACCCCGAGGGCGAGGACAAGCCCAACAAGAAGTACATCGACCCGCGCGGCTGGCTCCACCTCGGCGAGAAGGGCGTGGCGGCGCGCCTCGTCGAGGCGTGCAAGGACCTGAACTCGTTCGACAAGTTCGAGTTCTGATCCGCGGCGAAAGCGAAGGCTCCGCTCGCGCGGGCGGGGCCGGAGCGACGCCTGTACTCGCCGCGGCGACATCGCGGCGCGTCGTTCAACCCACCGGCGGCTGGCTGCTCACGAGGGCGCCGAGTGCGCCGCGCTCAGCGAGCGCGCCGGCGCCGTCACCGCAGGGCGGCGGCGAGGCAGCCGGGAGAGCGGCAGGCCGAAGAGGCCGAGCGCGGTGAGCTCGATCCCCAGCACGGGCAGGAAAGCGACGCCGGAACCCCCGGTGGCGAGGAACTGCACCAGGGCGATCGGGGCCGCGATCGACAGGAGCGCTGTCGGGTACGTGATGCCGTGAAGCAACGCGAGCAGCACGCCGACGATCCCCACCGTGAGACAGCCGTCGACGCTGGGGGTCATGTCCAGCGCGCCCGGCGTGCGCAGCGCGGCGCGGAT
The DNA here is from genome assembly GCF_052075895.1 of Sorangium sp. KYC3313. Taxonomy (NCBI): domain Bacteria; kingdom Pseudomonadati; phylum Myxococcota; order Polyangiales; family Polyangiaceae; genus Sorangium; species Sorangium sp. KYC3313. The sequence continues at coordinate 10,236,202 of NZ_CP197255.1, read as the reverse complement.
CCACAGCAGGGAGCCAGTCCCCAGGAGGACCATCGCGATCGGCAGGTTGGCCGAGGAGCGGGTCGTCATCTTCGGTGTCTGGAAAGCCATGCTTCCGCGGTGACAGCACGCGATGTGCCATCACGGCTCCCGGGCGGCGACGGGCCGCCCGGCGCGCTGCGTGATGCAGGGAGTGCGGGGCAGCGCACGCCTTGCGCGCCGCGATCCCCCGGTCGCGTCAGGGCGAGGGCGGGCCGGGCTCCTCGCCTGCGCCGGGCCCGCCCGCGTCAGGGCGCTCGTGTGTTCGTTGTGGACGCGCGGGCTCGACGGGCGCGAGCCGGATGCCCAGGTTCAGGAGCTTCACACAGTCCTGGTCGCACGTGGGCCGCCCGCCGGGGAGAAGCGAGCAGCGTGCGACCTCGACGGGCTGCTCGGAGCGCCCGTCGACGACAATCCGACACCGCACGGGAGCCCCGGTCCGTGGACAGACCAGGGTGACCTCCGAGGTGTGGTAATGCCGCCGGGCGAGCAGGCGCCTCGTCCCGGCGATCAACGCCACGACGCCCCCAGCAGCCGCCAGCAGCACGACGAGCCAGTCAGCCATCGCGACCCCCTGTGAAGAGCGCTGCGGCGTCCACCGCAGCACGTACGACGCAGCAAGGGGTGCGCCATGCGCTTCGCCGAGGCGTGGGCCCAGCCGGCGCGGCAGGGCCCGTTCCTTGTTTCATCGCTGGTGCATTCCACGCGCCTCTCGGCGCAGGGCGTGCGCCCCGGGACCCGTGGCGAGGAGCAGCGGCCCGCTCCGCCGCCGAGAGACGGCGTGAGGAGCCGTGAAGAAGCACGGGAATCGGTGGCAACAGGCGCGATCCGGGTGCGGTCCTGGCGGCTCGCCATGGCGGCGCCGCGGGTCGACGTCTTTCGGCTCGATGATTGCAAACCGCCTTTCACCGGCAGATGGCCGCGGGAGGAGGTCGCCATGGCCTGTCATCTGGAGGAATCGGACAAGCTGGTGTGGATCGAGGTCGAGGGGGGTGGCACCGAGCCACGGCGGGTGCGCTGCCCGCGGCGGGCGGCGACGGTGGACGCGCGGGAGTGCTTCGCCTGCCCGCGCTACGCGACGCTCGCGATCCATCCGAGCGGGAAGAAGGTCTATCTCGTCTGCGAGCCGTTCGACGAGGAGCCGAGCGAGCGCTCGTAGCGGCGCGCGAGCCCGGGAGCGCCCCTCACGTCCTCCCGTTCCCGATGGCTGCGTTCACGCGGCGCGGGCGCCTTACATCGCGTATCTTCTCCAGCTCGAAGAACCCCGCGAACGCGATGCCGAGCAGGGGATACGGGAACAGGATCGCCATCGTGAGCAGCACGCCGAGGTGGAAGAGCCAGGCGGCGCCGCAGAAGACGACCGCGACGCGCCGGCTGAACAGGGCGAGCGGCGCGCCGAGCTCCATCGCCAGGCTGGCGAGCGCGAGGGGCGGGAACAGGAACCGGTAGCGGACGAGCGCGCCGCCGAGCGGAGAGTGCGTGTCGCCGAGCGCGATCTTCCGGACGTTGTCGTAAGCGATGTAGTTGCGGAGGATATCGCTCGTCGCCCAGTCGAGGCCGCTGTTCCGGAGCTTCGTGACCCCGGCGATGAAATACGACATCACCGTGATCGCGCAGAGCAGCCGGATCGGCCAGCCATAGCGGCCGTCCGGCGCCGGCGCCGGGGTGCCGGCGCGGCGCGCCGCGCGCGCGTCGAGCGAGTGCGCGTCCGCCGCGGCCCCGAGGCCGAGCGCGATGACGTGGAGCGCGAGGAGGTTCTCGGTGTGGAACACCATGCCCCAGGAGCTCCGGTAGCTCAGCACCCAGAGCAGGAGCGCGCCGAAGACGGGCCCGGCGACGCGGAACCGGTAGCCCGCCACGAACGCCGCGCCGGCGGCGATCGCCGCGCCAAGGAGGCTCTGTACCGCCCAGAGGGGGAGCGGCGCGGACAGCACCGAGACCACGCCGACGGGCCTGAAGCTCCCCGGAGGCAGGTGGCTCACCCGCTGGAAGTGCACCGCGCGGACGCAGAGGTACACGAGGGCGAAGCCGCCGACCAGGAGCCGCAAGAGCGCGAGCCGCTCGGCGGGCGCCTCGGCGAAGAAGGCGCGGTCGAGCCGCGCAAGGAGCCGCCTCATCGCGCGCCCACCTTGCATGTCGCGTGGAGCTTGGAGTCGATCGGGGCCTCCTGCCCCTCGAAGAACGCGACGGCATCGAAGGTGTCGGTCCGGAGCTCGACCGCGACGACATCCGCGTAGCCGTCCTGCGCCGCGACGCGCGACGCGATGCCGCGGCAGAGCGCGCGGGCCGCGCGGGCGCCCTGGCGGATGCTCTGCGCCAGCGTGGCCTTGGCCTGCAGCACCTCCTCGCTGCCCACGAGGCGCGGCGGGATCGGCCGCCGCCCGCCCCGGGAGTCCACGCCGACGGCGCGCTCCACGGCGGTGCGCGCGTCGTGGCGGCCCCACGAGAACATCGGGTAGGTCGACAGCGGAAAGCTGTCGACCGGAGGGCGGCGGAACAGCGGGGCGAGCATGAGGAGCAGGAACGCGGCCGTCACGCCGTACGCGTACGCCCGGCGCTCGCCGAAGCGAGCGGCCCCGCGCGGGCTCGATCCGCCGCTGGTCCCGGCGCCCACGGCGCCGCCGTACGGGCTCGGTTCACCGCCGGCGCCAGCGCTCGCGACGGCCTCTCCCTCGCCGCCCGCGCTCACAGAGGCCCCGCCGCCGGCGCGCTCCGCCCTGGCACCAGCCCGAGCATCCGGCCCCCGTGGCCGAGCGCGGCCCAGGCGTGCTGCACGTAATCGATGCGGATCCGGGGAGACGCCATGCTCTCGCTGAAGCCCCCTTCGATGATCACGTCGCGGCTGCACGCGAAGCAGGTCGCGGGCGACCACTGCTGCCGCACGAGGAACCCGAGCACCCGCCGCATCAGCGCCTGGTCCCGCGCGAGGTCCTCGCCGCGCGCCTCCTTGACCGCCATCGCCGCGGCCAGCGCCTCGCCGAACCCCGCTGTCGCCGTGTTGTGCGGCGGCAGCACGTTGCCGAACCCGTACCCGCCCACGAGATCGGGCGTCACCCCGCTGTCCTCGTCGAGCACGAGCCGCGACTTGAACGCGACATAATCGAGGCAGAACCGCTCGTAGTCGTCGCGGCGGTGGTGCCCGAGCGCCGCGCGCGCCGCGAGGCAGTGCCAGTTTTCCTCCATGTACACGAAATTACTGGCGAAATGGTCCCAGTAGCGGTTCGCGTAGTAGTCCATGGCGCGATCGACGGCGGCGCGGACGGCGGCCGCGGGCGGGAGCCCGGGGCTCGGCTCGCGGGCGGCGAGCGCCTCGAGCAGCGTCAGCGCGAGCACCGACTGGCCTCCCTCGTAGAGCTGCGTCGGGCCGAGGACGGGCGCGACGCGCGCGAGGTCGAGCTGCGGCGCGAACCCGCCGTCGTCCCGCTGCGTCGCGAGCACCATCCGGGCGAGCCGCCCGATGAGCGCGTCGTGCGTGCCGTGCGCGTCGCGGCACGAGAGGAACGTGACAAGGCTCAGCGCCGTGGGGTTGAGGCCCGCGATCGTCCCGGGGCTGTCCTTGGGGTAGAAGAGCGCGCCGACGGCGTTGCCTTCGCCGGCCCTGCGCTCGAGCTTCGCGAGCAGCCCGAGCGAGCGCTGCACCACCTTCGCGAGCTCGGGCGACGTGGGCACGCCCTCGGCGCCGACCCCGAGCTCGCACAGGGCGAGCGTCGTGCCGGCCTGCCGCGCGATCGAGAACCCGTCGAACGAGGCGCGCCCGGTGAACGGGTGGACGATGTAGCGGAACATGCCGTCCTTCCGCTGCGCCCCGAGGATGTAGCGCTGGGCGGCGGCCGCCGCCTGCTGCGCGGCGGCCTCGGTGAGCGGGACCGACGGCTCCCCGATCCGCGACAGGAGGTGGAGCGCGCCCTCGGCGTCGACGGCGTAGCTGAGCGTCTCGATCCGCACGAGGCCGCCCCGCAGCGCGGCGCCGCCGGCGGTGGGGCCGCCGGGCGGCTCCGGCTCGCCGAGGGCGCGGCGCAGGACCGCGAGATCCACGCCGAAGCGGAAGTCGGGGACGCCGGCCAGCGGCGCGTTCGTGTTGAACGCGTCGAGCGCGATGAGCTGCCAGGGCATGAGGCACCGCTCCGCGAGGCAGAGGCCGTCGAGCCCGGGGCGCAGCGACAGCCCGTCGAGGCCCGGGCCGGGGGAGGCGAGCGGCTGCGTGGCCGAGACGACGTCGATCTTGAGTGGGCCGCGCAGGGCCTCGGCGAGCGCTCCGCGCAGCGCCGCCGCGGCGTCCTCGCCCGGCGCGGGCTGGAGGCAGCGGGTCGTGACGGCGGCGCGCTCGGGGTCGCGGCCGGGGGCGAGGTGGGTGACGACGAGGGTGGGGCGGCCGGGCTCCGGGGGCGCGGCGCATGCGGCCGGCGCCGTGGTCATGAGCGAGGGCGCCTTGGCCGGCGGTGCGGGGAGCGCGTCGAAGGAAGAGAGCGCCTCGCGCAGCGCCGCCCCGGTGCGCGACGGCGCGCCGCCCGGCACGGGCATGACGTCGGCCTTGGCGACGCGGTGGCGGAAGAGCAGCGAGAGGGCGGCCAGGACGACCAGCGCGGCGAGCGCGGAGAGCGCGGGCGAGGGCCGGCGCTTCGCGCGGAGCAGGCGGAGGCCGCCGGTCGAGGCGACGCCCCAGCACGCGAACGGCAGCGTGAGGAGCGCGACGACCGCCCAGACCGCGAGCAGCGCCGCCGCGATGCCGGTGCCGAGGCCGCGGTTCAGCGAGGCGACGTAGACGGCGGAGGAGAGGAGCCCGAAGCTCAGGAAGGCGAGGTAGCCGAGCGAGCAGAACGACGTCACGCGGAAGGCGCGCGGCGCGAGCGGGTGGGGGAGGAGCGAGAGGACGGCGGTTGCAACGTGGAGCAGCGCGAGCGCGGCGGTGACCACGGCGAAGAGCGTCCACGGCCGGAAGGGGAGGGAGAGCGCGGCCCAGGCGAAGACGGGGGCGTGCAGCGCGCTGAGCAGCCCGACGGCCCAGCGGCGGGGCTGCGGGGGCGTGGAGGCGGCGCCGCGGCTGGCGAGCGTGGGGGATTCGGCCGTGGGGGCGCCGTCCTGGAGCGGCTCCGAGGGCGGGGGGGGATCGGTGTCGGGCGCCTGCATGGTGCGGCGACGCTTAACACGGCGCCTGGCGCGCACGATCGCCGCCGTCGCTCGGCCGCGGCGCGAGGGGCGGGCGGCCTCGTCGCGCTCGCGCAGGGCGGCGATCGCGGGCCCCGGGGCCGAGGCGCGCGGGGCTCCACGCCGGGGGAGCCTCGGGGAACGAGGCGCGCGGAGCCTTCGTCCGACTCAATTGTTGACGCAGCGGATGAGCTCGCCGGCGTCCGCGCAGATCGCGGACATCTCTGTTCCCCCGTTCCTGCAGGAGAGCCAGGCGACGTCGGCGAGGTGGTGGAGGCCGACCACCAGGCCCGTGCCGGCGTCGATGATCGGCGACCCGCTCGATCCGCCTTCGCTGTCGCACGAATAGCCGATCTGCGATCCACGGAGCGTGCCGGAGTAGGTCTGATCCAGCGCGTCGATCTGGCAGCGGAGGGTATGCGCGTCATCCCTCCAGAAGCCGATCTCTTTCGGGCGCCCGGCCGGGTGCTGGATGAAGTGGATGGGGTTGCCGACGCGGGGTGCCTTCGTCGTCGGGGTGAGCACGCCCCAGGTCGTCTGAGGGTTGCCCGGCAGCCTTATCAGCGTGTAATCGAGGCCGCCTCTGGAGCGGGTGCGGGTCCGGCTGTTGGTCTTGAGGAGGGAGCCGCCCATGAGGCCCTCGCCTGCCGCCACGGCCGCCATCGTCGAGCTATCGCAGGCCGTTCTCTGGTAACCAAAGCGGGTCTCGAGGCTGTTCGTCTCCTCCTGGGTGCTGATGCAATGGTTGTTGGTGATGAGCGTGGTTCGGTCCTTGTCCTCGGTGGCGATCAGCCAGCCCGTGCACAGGTACATGCCCGTGCCGCGCGCGAAGAGCAGCCGCGCCACGGGCCTCTGCTGAACGTCGAGCTCCGGGTGACACACGATGGGTTCGCGACCCTCCGTGGCACACACGATATCCGGCGTGCCTCCGCCGGGCCTCCTCGCGAGGGCGACGCTGCCCGGCGTCGCCTCGCCCGATGTCACAGGATCCGGGGCGATCGCGATCGTCCCGTGGCCGATGTCCGCGATCGAGAACCCGTGGCCACCGCCGGTGCTGCTGTGCAGCTCGACGATCGCGGTCTCTCCGTCGATGGCGAACGCCCAGACGTCGCCGTCCCCGTTCGGGCCGCGGTCCTCGTACCGGAACGACTGCGCGCCGTCGGGGCTCGAGACGGTGACATAATCGCCCTTCGCGAGAGAGAAGTCGTTGAAGTGCACGCGCACGAACGTTGCGCCCGGCGAGGTGATCGCCTGCTTCCAGCCACCCGCGTACGGGTGGGACGTCTCGGCCGCATACGCGATGACGTCACCCGCCCGGAGCGGCTCGGGCGCCGTGTCGAGCTCCTCTGGGTCGTCGGTTCCGCCTGCGCCGGGAGCGTCCACGTTCCCAGCACACCCCGTGAGCGCGAGGAGCGACCCAGCGACCAGCATCTTTCTGTTCATTACAACCCCCCTTCGTCCAGAGTCACCGCATGGAAGCGGCGCAAGCGGACGAACCGCATAGGATAAGAGAGGATGGCGAGCCTGGCAAACACGCCGGCCCGCCGAGCGCCGGGGGTGTCGAGATGCGGCTTGGAGTGCTAGGCCTCGAAGATCTCGCGCACGCGGCCGAGCTCTGCCGGCTCCACGAGCACTTCGAGCCTGTCGCCGGCCTCGAGGATCGTCTGGCCTCGGGGCACGACCGTCCCGCCCTCGCGGTGAATCGCGCGAATGAGCACGCCGGCGGGCAGGCCGAGCTCGGCGATACGCTTGCCGACGACGGCGGCCCCGGGCGCGAGCTCGAACGCGCGGGTCCTCGGCTCTGTGCCGGCGAGGGTGTGGGTCGTCGGATCGTAATGCGCCGCGAGCTCGTTCACCACGGTCTCCGGCGAGAGGGGCGTGTTGGTCGTGTAACCGGCGCGAGCGAGCAAGTGCGTCGCCACGGGCATCGTCAGCGCAACGAACGCGATGATGACGATGGCCCGGGTGGTGACGGCCGGGTCGTAGAAATGAAGGGCAGAGGCCGAGATGATGCATGTCATCCCGAACACCGAGGCCTTCGATGTCACCTGGAGGCGCGTGAACAGATCCGGCATGCGCAGGATGCCCACGGCCGCGAGCAGCATGAAGATGCATCCGACGACGAGGAGCGCGCCCTCGACGAGTTCGAGGATCACGACGCCTCCCCCCGCCGCTCGAGGTAGTGCGCGAACGCGATGGTGCCGAGGAAGAAGATGAGCGACAGCACCATCACCGCATCGAGGAGGACGCCGTGGTCGGTCACCATCGCGTAGAGGGCGATGCCCCCGCTGCCGACCGTCGCCATGAGGTCCATGGCGACCACGCGGTCGGGGAGGCTCGGCCCGAGCAGGAGGCGGATGAACGCGACGACGAACGCCACCGTGACGACGGCGATCGCGACGAGCAGGAGCGGGGTCATCGGAAGAGCTCCTTCACGCGGCGCTCGAGGTCGCTCTTGATGGTCGCGCGCAGCGCGTCGGCGCTGTCCACGAACATCGCATGGACGAAGAGGACCGTGCGGTCGCCCGAGACGTCGAGGCCAAAGGTGCCGGGCGTCAGGGCGAGGAGGATCGTCAGCACGGTGATCTCGAGATCGGTCGTCAGATCCAGGGGGACCGCGACGATGCCAGGGCGGCTCTTTCGCCGGATCGAAATGACGTCGCGGGCGACCCTGAGGTTCGCCCGCACCATCTCTTTCGCATAGAAGAGCATGAACGACAGCACCCCTGGCAGCTTCTCGAAATAGGTCGTGGGGCCGATCAGGCGCCGGAGCCAGAGGAGCAGGAGGTACCCGACGAGGAAGCCGAGGATGAGGCCCCCTGCGGTGGCGCGGCCGGTCAGGCCCACCCAGACGATGGCCAGGAACAGATTGAGAACGAGGGCTCTCATGGGCGACCCTCCCCCAGTACGGCGCGCACGTAGTCGGTCGGATCGGCGAGCTGCGCGGCGGCCCGCCGGACGACGGCGAGGAGCGGCTCGGGCGCCATTCCGAGCGTGACGCCCAGCGCGGTCAAGAGGACGACCGGCACGTACAGGAGCGCGCGACGCCGCGTCCCGCCCTCGCGCGGGGAGAACTCGGCCTCGGCGGGCGCGGGCTTCCAGAAGGCCTCGTTCCATATCTTCGTCATCGAAATGAGGGTGACGAGGCCGACGGCGAGGCTCGTGGCGACGACGGCCGCGGCCCCTCGCGAGCCGACCTCGAGCCCCGACCGCACCAGGATGAGCTTGGCCCAGAAGCCTGACAGGGGCGGCATGCCGGCGAGGGAGAGGGCCGTGACGAGGAAGCAGGCGGAGAGCCCGGGGCTCCGCGCGAGGAGCCCGCCCTGGAGGTCGAGGCGGGCGTCTTTCCCCCCGGATTGCATGATCCCGCTGATGAGGAAGAGGTTCGACTTGATGATCGCGTGGTGCAAGACGAAGAAGATCGTCCCCGAGAGGGACGACAGCGTGAACAGGCCGAGGCCCATGACCATGTAACCGACCTGGCTCACGCTGTGAAACGCGAGGATCCGCCGGACTTCCCGGTGGGACACCGCGCCGAGCACGCCGACGGCCATGGTGAAGGCCGCGATCCCGAGGAGGAGCGCGTGGGTGGCTTCCCGGTCGTCCACGAAAAGGAGGGTGAAGCTGCGCACGAGGGCGTAGACGCCCACCTTCGTCAAGAGCCCCGCGAACAGCGCGGTGACCGTCACGGGGGGCGTGTGATACGAGTCCGGCAGCCAGAAGAAGAGGGGAAAGACAGCGGCCTTGATGCCGAACGCGACGAGGAAGATCATCGCGAGGGTGAACCGGATCGCCGGCGCGAGGCTCGGCAGCTTGAGCGAGAGGTCGGCCATGTTGAGGGCGTGGACGGACCCGTAGAGGATGCCGAGGCCGGTGAGGAAGAGGGCGCTCGAGATCAGGTTCATCGCGACGTACTTGATCGCGCCCTGCATCTGCGGCCGCTCGTTGCCGAGCACCAGGAGGACGAAGGACGCGATCAGCGTCACCTCGAACCAGACGTACAGATTGAAGAGGTCGCCGGTGACGAAGACCCCGTTCGTCCCCATGAGGAGCGCGTGCATGAGCGGGTAGAACCCGTGCGCCCGCCGCCCGCGGTCGATGTCCGACAGGGAGTAGATCGACGTGACGACCGCGATGACGCCCGAGAGCAGGACCATCAGCGCGGAGAAGAGGTCGACCACGAAGGTGATGCCGTACGGCGCGGGCCAGCCCCCGAGCTGGGTCGATTGAATGCCTCCCCGGTGCACGGCGCGGAGCAAGGCGAACCCGACGGCGAGCTGAAGGACGCTCCCGACGAGCCCGAGCGCGCGCTGCCTCCCCACGCGCCGGAAGGAGAGGAGCGAGAGGGCCGCCGTGGCCAGGGGGACGAGGACGGGCAGGACGAGGAGCACCTTCATGGGCGGGTCGATTCGAGAGAGTCGATGTCGTCGCTGCCCATCGTCCGATGAACGCGATGAAGGAGGACGACGGCGAACGCGACGACCGCGAAGCTGATGACGATCGCCGTCAGGATCAGCGCCTGGGCCACCGGATCGGCCGGCGGCGCGTGGAAGGCCCCTTCCCCCTTGGGGATCAGCGGGGGACGGCCGCGGACGACGCCGGCCGCCGTGAGGATGAGGAGGTTCGTCCCGTGCCCGAGCAGCACGAGCCCGAAGGCGAGCTTCACGATGCTGCGCCGGAGCATGAGAAACAGCCCCGACGCATAGAGCCCGCCGACGACGATCGCGAGGACGACCGTCATGCGCTCATCTCCGCGGCCATGAGGAGGATCATGAGCACCATGCCCATCACGGCGGCATACACGCCGACGTCGAACAGCACCGGCGTCCCCACCGCGACGTCGCCGAGCCCCGGCACGGGGACGGTCGCCCACACGCCTTGCAGGAAGGATCCGCCGTCCACGAGCCCGATGACGCCCGAGAGCAGGATCGTCGAGAGCCCGAGCCCCATGAGCGTCTGGGGCGTGACGCGGAGCAGCTTCCGCGTCGAGGGGACGTCGTGAGCGAGGATGTGGAGCGAGAACGCCGATGCGATGATGAGCCCGCCGAGGAACCCGCCCCCGGGCTCGTTGTGACCGCGGAGGAGCGCGTAGATCGAGACGATGATCAGGAGCACCATCAAGACCGGCGTGGCGGCGCGCAGGACGACGGAGGGCATGGGGCTCAGGCCCCCTTCCGCGTGCGGGTCGCTAGCAGGGCATAGACCCCGATCCCGGCCACGCAGAGGACCGTGGACTCGCCCAGCGTGTCCATCGCCCGGAAATCCACGAGGATCACGTTGACGATGTCCCGCCCGTGGGCCTCCGGGTATCCCTTCGCCACGAAGAACTCGCGCAGGATCGGCTCCGGGGAGAGCGTCGACGACATGAGGATCAACAGGGTCACCGTGGCCCCGAAGATCACGGAGACGATCGCGTCCGGGATCCACACGCGCGCGGGGGATCGCGGCACGAAGCGCGGCAGGTGGTGCAGGACGAGGACGAAGATGACGACCGTCAGCACCTCGACCATGATCTGCGTCAGCGCGAGATCGAGCGCGCTGAAGATCACGTAGACGAGCATGACGCAGAGGCCGATCGCGCCGAGCGCGGCGACGACGGCGAGGCGCGATTGCGTGCGCGTCGCCATGGCCGCGGACGCGAGGATCACGCCCGCGAGCACGAGCTCCGGGAGCTCCACCGTGAGCGACGGGATCGTGAAAGGGAGGCTCCGGAGCAGCGGCGTCCCGACGAGCACGACCGTCGTCAGGGCCGTGATGAGCAGATAGCGGCGCAAGTGCCCTGTCTGGAGCTGCCCGGTCAGCCACTCCGCGAACCGGAGGAGCCCCGCGAAGGCAGCGTCGTACACGCGCGCAGGGCCCCAGGCCCCGAGGCGCGCGGCGGCGTCGAGGAGGCGCCCTTCGCGGCCGGAGAGGGCGCGGAAGAGCCCGAGGCCGGCGAGGAGGGTGGCGGCGCTGAGCCCGAGCACGGGGGTCAGGCCGTGCCACAGGTGCAATTCGAGCGGCGCGGGCCGGCCGAGGATCGCGGTCGCCGCCGCGCCCGGGAGGTCGCCGAGGAGCCGCGGCGCCACCCCGAGGACGAGGCTCGCCGCCGCGAGCGTGGCAGGCCCGAGCCACAAGGACAGCGGCGCTTCGTGGGGGAGCACGGGCGCCGCCGGGGGACCCCCGAAGAAGGGGCGATGGGCGACGATCAAGCTCACCACGACCAGGAGGGCGCTCGACAGGACCGCGGCCCCGGCGAGGAGCGCCGTCATCGAGGGCGGCGCCAGGACGGCCTCGTAGAAGAGCTCTTTCGACAGGAAGCCGAGGAGGGGCGGCGCCCCCGCGCCCGAGATCGCCGCCAGCACGGCCGCCGTCGCGGTGATCGGCATCCGCCGCGCGAGGCCCCGCAAACGGGTGACGTCGCGGGTCCCTGTCTCGTGGTCCAGGGTCCCCGCGGTCATGAAGAGCGCGCCCTTGTACAGCGAATGCGCGACCAGATAGACCACCGCCGCGGAGACGGCCGCCCGGGTCCCGATGCCGAGGAGCATCGTGAGGAGGCCGAGCACGCTCACGGTCGAATAGGCGAGGATCCGCTTGAGGTCCTTCTGCGTGACCGCGAGCGCCGCGCCCGCCACCATCGTCGCGGCGCCGAAGCCCGTCACGATGAGGTGCCATTCGCGCGTCGCGCCCAGCGTGGGATGCAGGCGCGCGAGCAGATAGACGCCGGCCTTCACCATCGTGGCCGAATGCAGGTAGGCGCTGACCGGCGTGGGCGCCTCCATCGCCCGAGGGAGCCAGAAATGAAAGGGCACCTGCGCTGATTTCGTGAAGGCCCCTGCGAGGACGAGGAGCAGGATCGGCAGGTAGAGGGGGCCTTCGCGGACGACGTCTCCCGAGAACCGCGAGATCTGCGTCTCTCCCGTGACCACGACGAGGAGGACGAGGCCCGCGAGCAGGGCGAGCCCGCCGCCGTCCGTCACGAGGAGGGCCGTCAAGGCGGCTTTGCGCGCCTCCGGCCGCTCGTGGTCCCACCCGATGAGCAGATACGAGCTCACGCTCGTGAGCTCCCAGCACACGAAGAGGAAGATGACGTCGTCGGCGAGCACGAGGCCCGCCATGGATCCCGTGAACAGGAGCAGGTAGGCGTAAAACCGTCCGAGCCGCGGGTGCGAGCGCAGGTATTCGCTCGCGTACACGAGGATCAGCGCCCCGATGCCGCAGATGAGCCCGAGGAACACGAGCGAGAGCCCGTCCAGCCTCACCGCGAGCTCCACGCCGAGCGACGGGATCCACGGCAGCGACGCGTGATGGGCCTCCCCCTCGGCGAAGGGCCTCGGGGCGAGCCGCGCCGCGACCACGAGCACCGCGAGCGGGAGCGCCGCGAAGAGCCAGCCGGCCGGGCGCCCGAGCCCGCGGTAGAGGGCCGGCGCCAGCAGCGCTCCGACGAACACGCTCAGGACAGCCCACAGCATCGCGGCAGGTTCCCCTTCGATGCCGGCGAGGGGCCGAGGCGTTCGAGAAGCTGGCCTGCCGAGCGAGCTCGACGCGTTGCTTGCCCTCGTTCTCGCGGCGGCGGCGAGCGCGATCGGGCGAGCGCGCCGTGCCGAGCAGCCCGCCTCATAGCGGCCGTGCGCTCGACGGCTGTGCCGCGACGCGCGGCGAGGGGCGGGCGGCCTGGCACCGCGTGGGTGCGGGCGCTGGAGTTGCCGGCGGGTCAGGCGCCAGACGACCGCGGCGAGCTCGACTGCGATGTGGGCGGTCCCGTGTGGAGGCCCCGAGGGTCTGGTGGGGTTGACGAGCGGTCCGACCTGCCGTCACGGGCGGTCGGACCGCGGCGGAGCCCGCTTCAGACTGTACTCGAGACCCCAGGGGATGTGCTCGAGACCCCTCCGGACTGTACTCGAGACCCCTCCGGACTGTACTCGAGACCCCAGGGGATGTGCTCGAGACCCCTCCGGACTGTGCTCGAGACCCCCCGGGATTGTGCTCGAGAGTGTGAACGACCGGGAGCCCTGGTAGTTTTTGTCATCTGGCTCGACGTCGATGACGAGCGGGCGCCACTTCGATGGGGCCGCCGCGTTTCAGCGGCGGAGAAGGGTGGAGTGAACGAAGACGCGTGTGGACAATGCGCTGCTTCAATGGGGCCGCCGCCTTTCAGCGGCGGAGAGGAGAGCGTGTCTGATTCTCACCGCATTGCCTGTGAGGGCTTCAATGGGGCCGCCGCCTTTCAGCGGCGGAGAGGATGTCGATCCTGCACCACCAGGCCGGCCACGACACGCTTCAATGGGGCCGCCGCCTTTCAGCGGTGGAGAGTTGTCACGAAGACTACGAGACATTTCGCGCAGCTTGCGACCCGGTCTGCGAGAGGGGCCCGATCCATTCCTCGCTCCGGGCACCGGAGGCGCTACGCACACCCAGGTCGTTCACGACTTCGTCTGTCATTTCAAACACCTGCCAGCGTTGCGAGCGCCTCCAGGGATCTTCGTGTCACTCCCCCTCTCGCAACCGGTCTGCCGTCCCCCCTTCTACACGGCACCTCCCCCCGCCGTCCAGTCCCTCGTGGGCAGCCGTCAAGCAGCCGTTCCCGGCGGCGTGAGCTCCGGCTCCTGATGGAGCACCGCGGGCGCTTCAATCAGGGCCATGGGCGCAGCCGCCTCAGTCACCACCACGGCGGCCCGCGCCCATGCTCCCCTCGCCGCGCCTGGGCCGGCGTGGAGCCTCCCGATCACGCCGTCGTGCGCGCTGTCCTCCCGTACCGGCTCAATCCATTCAAGATCGAGCTGTACCAGGCTCAGCCGAACTCCGCGCTCATGGTCGTCGAGGCGCTGCGCACGCCGCCCGAGCCGAGCGCTCTCATACCCGGCTCGCTCTCTCCTCGCCGCGGTTTCATCACGGACGGCCACTCGAACCTCGGCGAGGGCAGCTGTGTCGCCCGCCGCGCGCACACCGAATCGGCACGGATGCAGTCACGAATCCCTCGACCTCAGCATGGATGGCGCGGTTCGGCATGAGCGCAGCGCTTGACGCGCGATGCAGCGCCGTGGCACTGCTGTTCGCCGGGGAGGCTGCGATGTCGCCAGTTCCGCGTTGGTCGCGCAGGGCGTTGATCCCGCTCTGGATGTTTCTCGCTTGCGTGCTCGCGTCGGGCGGGTGCCAGTGCACCTTCGGCGAGCCGCTTCCGGAGCCACCTGGCCTCGTCGCCTGCCGGACACCGCGTGCGCACAGCCCTGCCACGGCCCGCCCCGCGCCGGAGGTCGAGACCGTCGCCGCCGGCACCGTCCCCGGGGCGTTTTCCATCACGAGCACCGGAGAGGCCGTGTACACCATGGACCTGGCCTCCCCGCCGTCGCGCGCGGGCATGGGTCCTGGGCTCCAGATCGTCTATCGCAGCGACGGCGGCGACGGCGTGCTCGGCAACGGCTTCTCCATCACCGGGCTCTCCGCGATCACGCGATGTCCGAAGAGCCTCGCGCAAGATGGGGAGATCCGCGGCGTGCGGTACGACGGCGACGACGCGCTCTGCCTCGACGGCCAGCGCCTCGTCCCCGTGGGAGAGGGGCCGGGAACCATCGAGTACCGGACGTTTCCGGATACGTTCGTGAAGGTGGTCGGTCACTACGCTCCGGAAGGCGGCGCGCCCGCCGAGGCGCTCTTCTTCGAGGCCTATCTGCCCACCGGCCGCGTCGTCGAGTACGGGCGCGCCGAGGGCAGCAAGCCGCTCGCGCGGGGCGGCGTCCCACGCGCGTGGCTCGCGAACGAGGCCCGTGACGGCCGCGGCAACGCCATGTCGTACGCGTACTGCCTCGCCGAGGCCGCGGACGGTCATGCCGCCGAGTACGCGATCGACGAGATCCGCTACACGAGCTTCGAGGGCACGCCGTCGCTCGAGCCTTCCCGGGCGGTGCGCTTCGTGTACGGGACCAAGGACTCGGCCGCGGTTCGCACGGGCTACTCGGGCGGCATGGCGCTCCAGCGCTCGCTTCGCCTGGAGGAGATCCAGATGCTCGGTCCGGGCGACGCGCTGGTCCGGAGCTACGGTTTTCGCTACGAGCTGAGCCCGACGACCAGCCGGACGCTCCTGACCCAGGTCGAGGAGTGCGCGAGCGACGGGGGCTGCAAGCCTCCGACACGGTTTCAGTACAGCCGCGGAAAACCCGGATTCGAGCGGCTCACGACGGACATCGACAAGCCGGTCTCCGAGAAGACGAGCCCGATGGTGTTCGACATCGACGCCGACGGCCTCGACGATCTCGTGATTCCGGACATCGTCGCGGGGTCCAGCACGCCGTCGCATCCGATCACCGCGTGGCAGGTGGCGCGCAACCTCGGGCCCCGTGCGTCGCCGTCCTTTCTCGCGGCGCCGGAGCTCGCCTTCCTCCAGGATTGGCTGTTCGTCGCCGATCCGGATGGACCGTCCGACCCGGCCCTTCTTCAGCCCGAGCTCGGGACGGTGCTCGATTACAACGACGATGGGCAGATGGACGTCTTTCTCCACGACGTCTTCGACACCAGGACCACATCGCACGTGCTCCTGTCCCAGCCGGACCGGACCTTCGCGCTGCATGACACGGGCATCCGCCGGCCGTTCCCGCTCGGGGTCACGCCTGCGCCGCCGAGCCTGAGACGCCCCGGCGCCTCGGTGCACCTCGCCGATCTCGACGGCGACGCGGTGCCGGATCTGATCCAGTGCCAGGACCACGCCGAGGAGCTGGTACCGGACCCGCTCTCCGCGGTGTGGACCGTCCACCTCTGGAGGCCCGCGCGCGGCGCGACGCCCGCGGGGTTCGGCCCCACGGGCGAGTCGATCGAGCTGCTCACCGGCACTCCCTGCGCGATGGAGCTCCACACGCTCGACATCGACGCCGACAGCAAGATCGATCTCATCGTGCCCTCCGTGAAGGCGTTTGGTGCCGGGGCGGTCCTCATCGGAGAAAGCTACGAGGCCATCATGCGCCGGGGCGAAGGACGCTGGGAGGTCGTCGACACCAAGCTCCCTGTCGTGCGGCCCGGGGGCCGCGTCGTCTTTCTCGACGTCAACGGCGACGGCCTGCCCGATGCCGTCGAATCCGGCTTCAGTAGTCGTGAGCTCTACACCTACCTCAACACGGGGTCGACGTTCGTGATGTCGCCCTTCCGGACCGTCAACGCGTTCAGCTTCGGCGATCTGCTGGGTATCCCGGATCAGGACGCGCTTTTCCGCCTCGCGGTGCCGCTCGACTTCAACGGCGATGGACGGCAGGATCTGCTCATGCCCGTCCCACCAGGCATGCTGCTGGGTGGCTCCGATGTCCTCCCCTCCTGGGCCGTCCTGCAAGCGACGGGCGACCTGGCGGGGCCGCCGTTCAAGCTCGTCGACGCAGGGGTTCCTTTCGAGGCCAAGCTCGGTGACGCGATCACGCTCGCCGATCCGCGCGGGCCGCGCACCGGCGATCTCAACGGGGACGGGGCCCAGGACGTGATCCTGTCGCTCGGCCGCGTGTTCAACGTCTTCCAGAACCTCTCGGCCGACCAGGATCTCCTGGTCGCGGTCTCCGACGGGATGAACGCGCACGAGCCGACCGAACCGGGCTTCGTGCCCAACGTGAGCATCTCGTACGGCCACCTGACCGATGCGCCGGTCACGAGCGGAGGCGCGGAAGAGGATCCGGACCGGAGGAGCGCGCTCTACGTCGCGCGGTCCGGCGCGGCGGACGACTGCGGCTATCCGCGGCGCTGCGTCGTGGGCCCTCGCCGGGTGGTCAGCGCGTACGCGCTCAACAACGGCGCGGATCGAGCAAGGCGCTTCGAGGTCGGCTACCGCGACGGGCGCTACCACCGGCTGGGTCGCGGCTTTCTCGGGTTCGGCGAGCGGATCGTCACCGACCTGGACACGGGTGCCGTGACGATCGACGTCTACGACCACGGCACCTTCGACGACGAGCTCCAGGTCTTTCCCTTCGCGGGGAGCGTCCAGCGGACGTGGCACGGCGCTCCGGGGCTGCCCGGCCAGCCCAGACCGGAGTTGATCGAGCTCTCGTTCCGCGACGTGACGCGGACGCTCGTGCCGACCAACGACGGCGCCACGTACTTCACGCTGCCCACCGAGCGCCGGGTGAGGCGAGCGCAAGGGGTCTATCCGCCCCCGAGCGGGGACGCGACCGCGATCGAGGCGTACGTGCGGGAGATCGAGCGCGGCGGCGATGGCGCGACGCTGCTGCGCGACTCGGTATCGAAGGTGACGGACTTCGACACGTTCGGTAACGTGCGCGCCGAGGAGGTGTCGACGGAGGGCGTCGACCTGACGCTCGAGATCACGCGGTCGTTCAAGAACGACACGGAGCGCTGGGTCCTCGGCCAGCTCGAGACGCAGAAGGAGTGCAGCGCGGCGGCGGGGATGTCGCAGTGCAGGACCCTCACGCGAACGACAACGATCCACGGGGAGGTGGAGACCGAGGCCACCGAGAGCGACGGCGGCCTGCCGGACACGAAGCTGAAGCTCACCTACGCGCGCGACGACTTCGGGAACATCACCGGCGTCACGGCGGAGGACGCCTTCGGGCACAAGCGGACCTCCAGGACGGACTTCGACGAGGAGGGCATGTTCCCCGAGAAGTACGTGAACGCGGCCGGGCACGCCACGCTCGTGGAGTTCGACGACGCGCTCGGCGTGCTCCTCAAGCGGGTCGATCCGAATCAGCTCGTGACGACGTGGGCGCACGACGGCTTCGGGCGGCCCGGCATCGAGAGGCGCCCGGACGGCACGACGACGACCGTCACCCTCGCTCGCAGCAAGGAGGGGGGGCCGGAGCAGGATGCGTGGCGGGTGAGGCAGCAGAGCATCACGACCGGCGGTGCCGACGATACGGTGGAGTTCGACAGCCTCGGCCGCCCGATCCGATGGCTGGGATACGGGTCCGAACCGGAGCCGTCGGAGGGCTCGGGCGGCGCGAAGCGCATCATGCAGGAGATCGGGTACGACGCGCTGGGCGAGCACATCGCGCGGCGCTCGGTGCCGGTCAGGGAGGACTCGCCCGAGAGCGCGATCCTGTACGATCGCTACGAGTACGACGCGGCGGGCCGCGAAGTGCGCCATACGACGCCGTGGAACGCGGTCACGACGACGGCGTACGATGGCCTGCAGGTGCGCGTCACCGACCCGCTCGATCATGTGACGGTGACCGAGCAGGACCCGCTGGGGCGCATCAAGACAATCACCGACGCCGCCGACGGGATCACCCGTTACGCGTACGGTCCCTTCGGATTGCTGCACACGGTCACCGATCCGGGCGAGGCGGTGACGCGCACGACGCGCGACGCGTTCGGCCGCGTCCGTCAGCTCGACGATCCCGATCGGGGCACGACGGTCTCGATCCATGACGGGTTCGGCGAGCTGATTTCGTCGACCGATGCGCTCGAGCGAAAGGTCACGTGGGCGTACGACGCGCTCGGTCGACCCCGCTCACGCGTGGACCAGGACGGCACGGAGAGCTTGACGACCACGTGGACATGGGACACCGCGGCGCACGGCGTCGGCAAGCTCCACTCGCTTGCGAGCCCGGATGGAGAGAAGACGTACGGGTACACGGGCCGTGGCCAGCTCGACACGATCGCGCTCCGCATCGACGGCGAGCGCTCTCCCCTGGAGGCCAGGCTCGGCTATGACGACCTCGGTCGCGTCGAGACGGTCACGTACCCGGCGCCAGCTGGCGCGGCGCCGTTCGTCGTGGCCCACGATCGCGACGCGCACGGCCATGTGCTCGCCGTGCGCGACAGCGGAACGAACCTCGCCTACTGGCGCTTGACGGACGTGGACGACGCGGGGCGCATCCGGGAGGAGGTGTTCGGAAACGGCGCCGTCACGGAGCGGAGCTACTTCGCCGACAAGCAGCGCCTGAGGCACATGGCGACGCAGAGCGGCGCGGGTGAGGTGCAGGACCTGGACTACGGGTTCGACGACCTCCTGAATCTCACGCGCCGCACCGACGCGCTCCAGCCCGAGAACACGACGGAGCGCTTCCGGTACGACCCGATCCATCGGCTGACCTGCGCGTACTTCGGCGATTTCGAGAGCGCGTCGGCGCCCTGCGCGCTCCGCTACGACTACCACCCGAACGGCAATCTCACCTTCAAGTCGGACGTCGGTGACCTCTCGTATGCCGACCCGCTGCACCCGCATGCGATCACCGGCGCGGGTACGGACAGCTTCGCGCATGACGCTGTCGGCAATCAGACGGCGCGGCCCGGCGGCACGACGGTGCGTTATACGCCGTTCGACCTGCCGGAGCAGATCACGCAGGGCGCGAGCACCGTCACGTTCGGCTACGACGGCGACCAGCAGCGGATCCGCAAGACCACCCCGGCAAAGGAGACGCTCTACTTCGGCGATCTGTACGAGCGGGTCACCCAGGCGGCATCGGGCGCCGTGGAGCATCGGTACCACGTCCACTCGCCGGAGCGCGTGGTGGCGATCGTGACCCGGGGAGGCTCGGACGACGGCACGCGATACGTGCATGTCGATCACCTCGGCTCGATCGATGCGCTCACCGACGAGGACGGCGACGTGATCGAGCGACGGAGCTACGACCCGTTCGGGCAGCGCAGGAACCCCGTGTGGGGGGAGCGCCCGCCTGCGTCGTTCCCGAGCGAGACGACGCAGGGGTTCACCGGGCACGAGAGCGACGACGAGCTCGGGCTCGTCAACATGAAGGGCAGGATCTACGATCCCAGGATCGGGCGGTTCTTGACGACGGACCCGATCGTTTCGATCCCGTCCTTCGGGCAGAGCTGGAATCCGTACAGCTATGTGCGCAACAGCCCGCTCAATCACGTGGATCCGAGCGGGTTCCAGGAAGAGCCGGTGGAGGAGCCGATCCTGCCGGTCTACTCGGTGGTGCGCCCGGAACACTACGCCGTAGAGATCTTCTACTCGCCGCCGAAAGCAAACCAGCCTGAAGAAGGGCCGCGCGAGGCCGTGGAGGTCGGCGCCACGACGGCGCCTATCGACGTGGGCACGACCGGAAGCTCGTCCGGGTACGTGCCGCAGCCGGTGACCGTCTCGCCGGAGCACTCGGGCGCCGGCGGGCCAGGAACCGTCGTCGGCCAGACCTTGCTGGGCGCCGCGGAGGGGACGCGCGACCTCGGGGCAGGGATCGGGCGGATGCTCGTGCTGAACGCGCTGACGCTCGGGATGTACAGCGGCTACGAGTTCGCCAGCGCGATGTGGGACGGCTACGACGAAGACGGCCTCGCCGGCGCGCTCAATGCCGTCAACCCGCTCTACCACATCGGCCGCGGCGCGGCGGACACGGCGCTCGCCATCGATCGGGATGACTATCGGACAGCGGGCGCGGCGGGGACCAAGACGATGGTGCTCGCTGCGGCCACCGTCTTCGGGATGGGAAGGGGGCTGGGCGTGGCCGCGGAGGGGTCGGCTGCGGCGGGCACCGCGACGGCAATGCCGAGAGCGTACTCGGTGGCGTTCGAGGCCCAGCTTTCTCCAGCGGAATTTGGCCTTAGCCGGGCCAGACATTTCCAGCTCGCCAACGAGTCCCTTATTGCGGATCGGGGAGTCAATCCAGCACTGGCAGAGCTAGTTCCGGCCCCTGCCGGATGGGGGCGGCCTCCTGCGGATTGGGTTTGGCAACACGCGACGATCGAGCAAGCAGGCGGGCGAACTGGTATTCTGCAACTCGTACCGAAAGCGCAGCACACGCCCAGCTCACCCTTCTGGCGCCTTCTCCATCCGCTGCCTAATGGTGGCGGAGGCTACACGCAATGGGCTATTCCCGCAGGCGCTCCCCCCAATTAAGAGGTTCCCCAAATGTTCAGCATTGTTCATACAGATGGTTCGGGCGAAGAGAATCCGCCTCTGGACAGCCTCTCCGATCTTTACGACGAGCTTGCCTCCGTTGACCGCGAGCACGGCGACGTGTCCGTCATTCATGACGCTTCTGGATGGTGCATGTCAGCTCATCGAGATGGTCGACTCGTCTTCGAGCACCTTAGAGAAGGTGGCGAACGGCACATGATGCCCGTGAACAAGACGCGTGCCTTGGAACTGTGGCGACGGCTCATAGATGGGGATATTGATGGCCTTCTGGCCGAGGCTTGGAGACCTGGGTACATTCAGCGGTAGTCACGAGTCCACGTTTTCGATTCGGCGTACACAGATGAGCACCGAGGCACCGTGGCGTCAAAGGGCACTGCCGCCGAGAACTCCGTTCGTTCAGAACGGTGCGGTGACAGGTTACGGATTGACAGGAGCAAGAAACATGTTCGGTAGAGTGGAAAAAACGACATCTGTTGTCAATTATAGAATTAGATGCTCTCCTTGACGAGCTTCATGCCGAGTTTGTGAAGGCCGATCCAACGCTTCTGGCCGTGGAGCTGTCCGAGTCAGGAGACTCGCTCGCAACTGGCCTCGGTCGCGAAAGAAGTATATTGGGCTATGTAAGGGGCGACAAGAATCCTCCGCAATTCACAAGCCAGGCGAGACGGATATCGGCGATGATATTGCCTTTGTTTCGCAGGCGAATGGTCTGAGTTTTCAGCAAATAGCAGTGTTTCGATTCTCGTTGCTCGGGAGGCGATGAGGCGTTTTGCAGCGAAGGAGAGATCGCTGGCGCAATTGAATGGGAACAGGATTGGGTGTATTGACACCAGCGGAGTCATTGATGTGACGCGTTGCGTTCGACCTGGTTCGCGAGCGCGCGGCTGCATAGCGAGTGGTCCAGGCCTCGAACACGCCGAGGAAAACATCAGAAGACGAATCGAAAGACTGATGAGCCAAGACGGGATTATCCACGCCTTGAAACAGCGCGCCAAGGACGTGAGGACGCGCACGGACTACGCGGACCGGGACTGTCCTGAGCTAGCGCCCCCAGCTGCGCCATACGCCGTGGCCCAGGCTGAGTCCGTGCTGGGCTTCCCGCTGCATCCACTCCACAGGCGGGTGCTGATGGACGTCGGTAACGGTGGCTTCGGTCCTGGTGATGGTCTCATTGGTCTTCCCGGCGGACGTTTGGATGACAATGGTCGGTCTATCGTGGAGCTTCGGTACGTTCTGTGGAGTGGCCCGGAGCGCGCCGGATTGCCAGAAAAGGTACTCGCTTTGTGCGACTGGGGCGACTCCATTTGGTCTTGCATCGACGAGGAGACAGGCGCCGTGCTCACATTGGACGAAAGCGGCCTCACTGAGACACCCTGGAGCTTCCATGCGTGGCTGATCGATTGGCTCAGAGGTGAGCAATTGTTTGGGCAGATGCTCACATTTTACGAACGTACGATAACCAATCCATTTACAAAGCAGCCGATGCTGGTAAGGACACCGGCTGGCGCCATTGGCGCCCCATACAAGCGCGTCAAATTCGACTGATGCATTGCCTGTCTGGTCGCATCGGGCTCACATGCAGCGGTCCATCAGCCGACGCCGTCGGCAATCAGATCGCGCAGATCGCGTGCCCAGGTGGCACGACGGTGCGCTATACTCCGTTCGATCTGCCGGAGCGCATCACGCAGCGCGCGAGCACCATCACGTTCGGCTACGACGGCGACCAGCAGCGGATCCGCAAGACCACGGCGGAAAAGGAGACGCTCTACTTCGGCGATCTGTCCGAGCGGGTCACCGAGGTGGCGTCAGGCGCCGTGGAGCACCGGTACCACGTCCACTCGCCGGAGCGCGTGGTGGCGATCGTGACCCGGGGAGGCTCGGACGACGGCACGCGCTATGTGCATGTCGATCACCTCGGCTCGATCGATGCGCTCACCGACGAGGACGGCGACGTGATCGAGCGGCGGAGCTACGACCCGTTCGGCCAGCGCAGGAGCCCCGTGTGGGGGGAGCGCCCGCCGGCGTCGTTCCCGAGCGAGACGACGCAGGGGTTCACCGGGCACGAGAGCGACGACGAGCTCGGGCTCGTGAACATGAAGGGCAGGATCTACGATCCAAGGATCGGGCGGTTCTTGACGACGGACCCGATCGTTTCGATTCCGTCCTCCGGGCAGAGCTGGAATCCGTACAGCTACGTGCGCAACAGCCCGCTCAATCACGTGGATCCGAGCGGGTTCCAGGAAGAGCCGGTGGAGGCGCCGATCTTGCCGGTCGACTCGGTGGTGCGCCCGGAACACTACGCCGTAGAGATCTTCTACTCGCCGCCGAAAGCAAACCAGCCTGAAGAGGGGCCGCGCGAGGCCGTGGAGGTCGGCGCCACGACGGCGCCTATCGACGTGGGCACGACCGGAAGCTCGTCCGGGTACGTGCCGCAGCCGGTGACCGTCTCGCCGGAGCACTCGGGCGCCGGCGGGCCAGGAACCGTCGTCGGCCAGACCTTGCTGGGCGCCGCGGAGGGGACGCGCGACCTCGGGGCAGGGATCGGGCGGATGCTCGTGCTGAACGCGCTGACGCTCGGGATGTACAGCGGCTACGAGTTCGCCAGCGCGATGTGGGACGGCTACGATGAAGACGGCCTCGTCGGCGCGCTCAATGCCGTGAACCCGCTCTACCACGTCGGCCGCGGCGCGGCGGACACGGCGCTCGCCATCGATCGGGATGACTATCGGGCGGCGGGCGCGGCGGGGGTGAAGGCGATCCTCCTCGGCGCGGCGACGGTGTTCGGTGCGGGCAGAGGGCTGGGAGCGCTCGCGGAGGGGTCGACGGCGGCGGGAGCCGCAACGGCAACACCGAGAGCGTACTCGGTGGCGTTCGAGACCACCATCCCGAAGGCCGGGGTCGGCAGATACCCTGCGCACTTCGCCGCAGCGAATGAGAATATGCTTCAAGCGATGGCAGATCCACAGCTCGCGCAAATGCTTCGTCAAACCCTCGGGCAACAGTTCGAGAGCACGGTCCTGAGTCCAACAGGTCGCGTTCTTGGAAGATCACCCATGGGGTGGACATGGCATCACGTTCCCGGTAGACCTGGTGTGCTTCAGTTGGTTCCAATCGAGCAACACGCGTCGGGCTCGCCCTGGCAAAATCCACTTCACCCAAACGGACAGGGAGGGATGAGTGAATGGGGACACCTCTACTAAAAGAAGTTCTTCAGGAGTGGGAAAAGTACGAGCCCGATGACGACCTATATGTTCCATCCGGAACGAGTGTCACCTTGAACACACCCGTTGTCATTCTTTCGTTCGATCGGCATCGTCCTCGGAGGGTCGAAGACCTCGAATACATCTTGAGTTTTGAGCAAGTCAGGGACGCCATCGTCGGGCTCGAGGCCCAGCTTCGGCGCGATACGTCGGCTGAAGAGCGGCTCGCAGCGGTTCTGCATTATGCGCGACATGACGCGTTCATCGATCCCCAGCACGTGCCGGTGGGCAAATTGCGTGAATGAATCGGCTCGTCGCACGGAAACCGACCATGTCCAGGTCGTCGGTCCGATCCTGCGCAACGCGCCCCTTGGCCTGCTCTACGCCGAGGTGCGCTTCCTCGCGTCTGAGTTCGCACAGCGGCTGCCCGCGTCGCGGTTCCGCCCGAGATGGCGCGCGCCACGCTCCCGCGGATCTGCTTCGAGGAGCACGTGAACGCGGCCACACACATCACATCCGTGGACCCGACGACGCGCTCGGTCGCGTTACGGCTCGAACCGAGGCCGGAATGTCGTTCCGTGATGTGCTCGCTCGTGACATCCGCGACGTCCGCCAGATTGTCGGCCCCAAGTACGACCAAGGGCTCCGCGATCTATTGCAGTTCTATAGGCGAGATCTTCCCGAACTCATGGAGAGATAGGTATGACTGTTCGCAAGGCGGTGGAAGACTTCGTTCGGCTTGGGCCACTCCCAGATTTTGGCGCTTCTGAGGAGACAATCGCGCTGCACCAGGTACACCTGCAGCGCATCAAACGGCCGCTGACGGATGAGGAGGCCGCGCTGCTGGTCGGCTCATTCGGGCCGGACGATTGTTACGGCCTTGCATGGACCCTCCTCCATCTTATCGAATCGGCTCCCGGAGGAAGTCCTGTCAAGAGCGAGCCGTGTCCTGCCGACAACGAGTGGATTCGGCGGCTGTGGGCGAGTTCCCATAGATAGAAACATGGCGAGTACGTGCGCAGATTTGAAGCGAAGACACTGGTGTCGGCGGAGTGTTCAGATGCCAACTCATTTATGGTGATATTGGCTGAGCACCCCAACGGCAGCGGGGCGCGCCTGGAGATTCAGAAGGGTGCGGCTCTTCTGCGACGACGGCTAAGTGCTTGAAATAGCGTGTCTCATCGCGAGCGGAGAGGCAGGCGGAAGGGCATTGGGAACACGCCGGAAAGGCTTGCAGCGTCGAATTCGATCGCATGTAATCAGTGGCAGCGCGCGTTTTCGACGATGTCCAGGCGATTCGGGGCGAGTAGTTCGAGGTAATTGGCTCGCGCTTCCGGGGACCAGCCAGGTAGCAGAAAGTGGCTCGATCGCTGCGGAATCAGCTCGTTCCAGAAGAGCCGCACCCAATCTAGTTTTCGCATCCTTCCGTCCCTTCAGCGCACAACGAACAGGGACGGCATGCCATGAGGCACTTCGGATCGTCGGCCTGCTGGGCGTCGCAGCAGATGGCGTAATCTCGGTTTTCGCATACGCATCGATTGTCTTGACAGATTGTGCCTGGAAGCTTTTGGAGGCCGCCGTGGCAATCGTCGGTTTCGCCACATTCGCCATACATATACAGGGGTTCGCATGCCAATGGCATGGCAAACCATATCGCCGTCACGGCGGCGGATGTGAACATTTGAGATGGCGTATCAATTCCTGGCTGGTTGAGGCGTCGAGCAAGAATACCAACGAGGGCGGGGCGCTCGCGCCACGAGGAGCTCACGATCGAGCTCGCTTACGCCGGGTCTATTCGCACGCGACGTCGCAGGGGCCGCCGCAGTCTGTGCCGGTCTCGCTGCCGTTCTTCGTGCCGTCGGTGCACGTGGGCGCGCGGCATAGGCCAGCGAAGCAAACGCTGCTCGTGCAGTCGATGTGATAGGCGCAGCGCTCCCCATCCCGGCACGCGCGCGCGTCCGGGCCGCCGCAATCCACGCCCGTCTCGCTGCCGTTCGTCCGCCCGTCGCTGGCGGTGGCGGCGACGCAGCGCCCGGCTTTGCAGGCGCCCGAGGAGCAGTCGGCGTCAATAGTGCATTTCGCGCCGTTCGCGCACGGCACGCAGCGACCGCCGCAATCGGTGTCCGCTTCGTCGCTGCCAAGACGATTGTCGACGCAACTCGCTGGGACGCACTTGTGCTGTTGGCAGACGGCGTTGTCTGTGATCGCGCAGTCGGCCTGGTACATACATTCTACGCACTGGCCGGCGACGCAGTAGCCCTTGCCGCCTTTGCAGCCTGTGCCATCCGGGCTAACCTTGTGAGTTGGTCCGGTCTCGTCGCACTGATCAACAGTGCAATCGTTGCCGTCGTCATGGACATCACCATAGTCTACGATGACCGTGACCATGCCGGCCGAGTCGCAGGCGAGGCGAACACAGTCGCCCCGCTTTTGCGATGTCGCGTCTCCGGAGACGAATAAATGTCCGCATCGTCCGAGCTCGCACGAGCGAGTGTTCGGGCATATGGTCGCTGCAGCGGGGCAGTCATCAGGCGAACGGCACTCGTACACCCTCCCCTCGCATTGCTCGGTTCCCTCGGCGCACTGATAACATGGCCGGCACGCAAGCTTGCACTTTGGATCGTCGGCCTCGCGGTAGTCGCAGCAAATTTCGTGGGTCAGGTCCTGGCACCTGCATAAATCATTATGGCAGAACGTGCCGGGAATGGTCTGCGCCCCCTTGTAGCAGTCGTCGGTCACCTCACAGTCTCCGTAGGTGTACGGCGAGTCGCACGCCAAGGGGATTGCAAACCATGCCGCCGTCACAACGGCGGACGCGAGCATTCGGAATGACATATCACCTCCTGGCTGGACGACGCATCGTGCACGAGTACCATTCTTCAGACTCGCAAAGCTGTTCGAGCGTTCTGCGCCGGGGGGGCGGCGCGGGTGACGCCGCCGGGGGTGTCGAGGTGGCGACTGGCGCCGGTGCCGCTGGCGCGGGTGGCGC
This sequence comes from Sorangium sp. KYC3313, assembly GCF_052075895.1. NCBI lineage: Bacteria > Pseudomonadati > Myxococcota > Polyangiales > Polyangiaceae > Sorangium > Sorangium sp. KYC3313. Next base: position 10,209,063 of record NZ_CP197255.1, on the reverse strand, counting down.
CGTGACGGACGGCAGCGGCGAAGCGGCCGGCGCAGGTACCTGCACCACGACGGGCGGCGGGCGGAGCAGCACGGCCAGGCTGCCAGCAGCCCCGAGCGCCACCGCCGCGAGGCCGAGCGCCACGACGGCGACGGGCCCCGTCGCCCCGCGAGGGGGCGGCGGCGCGGCGAGCTCGTGCACGGGCGGCGGCTGCACCGCCCCTGCCCGCACCGCTCGTATCTCGATCGATGCCGGGAGCGTCTCGCGGCTCTCTCGACCGCGGGGCGTCTTCGGTCCATCGTCCACCTGGATTGGGGCCGTATCGCGATCGCAGGGCACCACGGGCAGGGCCGCGAGCACCTCTGTCGATGCGTCGCGCAAGCGATCGAAGAGCTCGAGCATGTCGCCGTAACGCGCCTCGTGGTGCTCCGCCGTCCCCTTCGCGATGAGCTCCGCGAGCGGCGCCGGCACGACGCCGCCCGCGGGCACGCGCTCCTGGACGACACGACCGATGATCGCCGCCAAGCCGTACACGTCGGCCTGCGGGCCGGTCGGATGGCCGCGCTTCAGCACTTCGGGCGCCAGCGGTCGATGTGTCGCATGGAGCTCGACACCAAACAAATTCAAGAATCCGAGGCGCGCGATGCGGACTTCTCCCCGCGCGTCGAGGCTCAGCGACTCGAGCGTCAGATCCCCGTGAACCAGGCCCATTTCGTGAGCGGCCGACAGCGCCCCCGCGGCGTTCAAGGCGTGACCAAGCATTTCTGCGATGCCCTGCCAACCGCCGGAGAGCACGATGGGCGTCCCTGCCGGCTCGGTGACGACGAACGCCCATCCGTCGGCGCTGATGCCCCCGTCGACAATGGCCGGTGACCAAGGGAGCTTGACTCGCCGTAGAGATTCGAGTCGTCGTGGAAAGTCGACGTCACCTCGGGGCGCCGCGTAGATGGACCACGGATTGCCCTCCTTGGTGCATCGCCAGCCTTGCAGTGGCGGAGGCGAGTCGATCCGGTCGCCTATTTCGTAGCCCTGAATCACCATCGGCGTGCCACTGCCACGGATGCGCCATCAGGCCGGAAATACCAATAGACACCGGTGCCAACGCCGAGCACCGCGGCCCCGATGAACGCGCCGATCGCGGCGGTGCGGAACGCAAAATGCTCCGCTGCGGTGTCTCGGACTTCATCACACCCCGGGCGTGGCACAGCGCAGCCGTTCTCGGGGTACAACTGGAACGCGCGCCGGTTTGCGGTGATGCGCCTGTCCTCCGCGACGGCGAGCAGGGCCCCGCCGGCCACGGCGGCCGTGGCGGCGCCACCCAGGAGCGCGTGGATCGGCCACGTCGGGCCCCGTTTGGGCGGCGGAGGGGGCCGGCGCACAGGGGGGGTGGGCCGCTCCGGGGGCAGCTCCAGCGTCACCTGCCGGCGCTCGCCCGCAGGCACCACCACGCGAGCAGATGCCCGCCGCCCCGTGCGCTCGATCTCCACGAGATGGTCGCCGGCTCGCACCCACGTCTCGCGCACTCCGGACTCGAGCTCTTGCCCATCGACGCGCACGGTCACGTCAGGAGCTGCACGGACGATCAGATGCCCGAGCCGCGCCTCGACCCGCGCGAGCTCGATCCGGTGCGTCTCGCGGGGCTCCAGCCGCATGCAGAGCACCAGGTACTCCCGGGCGGTGACGAGCTCGCCCATGCGGCTCGATAGCTGTCCAACGTTGCAGGCGGCCTCTGGTCCCTTCTCGGCGTTCCACAGCGCCTGCCAGAGCTCGCGAGCGTCGGCCAAGCGCCCCTCGGCGACAGCTCGGTTGGCCGCCTGGATCGTCTGCTCGCGGGTGCCACGTCGCGGCGGCTCGGCACGGGCGCCCTCCGCCGCGAGCAGGACGGCCAGACACACACCGAGGGAACGCATGTTGGCGAGGCTACCGTAAGAAAACGAAAAAAACCACGAGGCGATGGGAATCCCCATCCTCTGTGGCTCTTTGCCGGCCGTCTCCGATCCTTCATTCGTATTTCGAGACGGATCGGTCGATTTTGAGAGAATTTCGTCGCGCTAAACGCAAGGGCGATCCAGATTACAGAGAAGGCGGCGTGGCGCACGGGTCGTACGGGAGAGCCATCCCTGTCAACTCCCTACGATTTCCAACCACGCGCCCGCGCAGGACACGCCCACGCCAGCTCTTTTCTGGCGCTACCTGCTCGACGGCGGCCCCTCGTTGCCGGCGATGCGCGCGAGGACCTCCGGGAAGAGGTGCAGGCCGCCGCCGCTCACGCGCTCGATCGCGCGGAGCGCCTCGAGCTTGTCGAGGTCCTTCTGGACCGTCTGCCGGACCACGCCGAGGTACGCGGCGATCTGCGAGGCGGTTGGCTTCTCCTCGAGGAAGATGTGGTTCGCGCCGCCCTTCTTGCTGCCGAATCGGCGAGCGTGATGGAGCAAGAACGCGGCGAGCCGTACGTGCGTCGTCGCCCCGAGCGAGCCGAGCCGGAGCTGGGTCTCGACCATGCGCCGGTACTGCTCGTTCCCCCATGCGAAGTTGAGCTCGGCATCCGAGGCGAGCGCGGCTCGAAGGGCACGCGCCGGCAGCTGAACGAACGTGAGCGGGCTGAGCGCGATTGCCGTCGTGCGGTAGGTGACCTCATAGACGGCTTCGTCGCCGATGATCTCTCTGGCGCGGTACCACCCGATCGGCACCGTGCGCTCGGCGATCGTGGCGTCGAGCCGAACGGTGCCGCGGACGAGGAGCAGCGCGCACGCCGCGGGGCTCCCCTCGGTATAGACCGGGTCGGGCCCCTCGGCCTGCGTCGTGCTACCGGCGCTCGCGATCCGGATCAGCGTGTCGGGGCTCGCACGCTTGAGGACCGGCGAGCGCGCGAGCAGATCGACGCGGTCGCGCAGGGGGTCATCGGGGAGCGGCGGCACGCGCGCACCGTACACGAGCGCGACCGGCGCGTGGAAGGCCCGATCTCGACTGTCGTTGTGCCTCCGAGCGACACCGCGCGAGGGTCGGCGGCTCGATTCACCTGCTCGATGGCGGGCCTTCCTGGTCGGCGATGCGCTCGAGCACCTCGGGATGGAGGTACAGGCCAGCGCTCACGCGCAGGATTCCGCCGAGCTCCTCCAGCTTGTCATAGTCCTTCTGCACCGTTTGCCTCACGACCCCGAGATACGCGGCGATCTGCGAGGCGGTCGGCCGCTCGACCAGCAAGAGCTTGGTCGTCTCGAGCTCCGTGCTGCCGAACCGGCGCGCGTAGTCCAGCAGGAAGCCCGCGAGACGAACATGCGTCTTCGCGGCGAGCGCGCCCAGCCGTAGCTGCGTCTCGACCAAGCGCTCGTGCTCCAGGTGGCCCCACGCGATCGCGAGCGCGGCATCGGACGCGAGCGCCGCGCGCAGGGCGCCGGCCGGCAGCTGGACGATCGACGTCGGGCAGAGCGGGACCGCCGTCGCGCGGTACATGGGCACATACGCGGCTTCCTCGGCGATGATCTCGCCCGCGCGATACCACCCGGTCGGCACGGTGCGCCCCCGGAGTGTGGCGTCGAGCCGGACGGCCCCTCGGACGAGCAACAGCGCGTGCACCGCGGGGCTCCCCTCGGAGTAGAGGGGAGCCGGACCCTCGGCCTGCGCGGTCGTGGCGGTGCTCGCGATCTGGGTCAACGTGTCCGCGCTCGCACGCTGGAGCACCGGCGAGCGCGCCAGCAGCTCGACACGGTTGCGGAGGGCCTCGTCGGCGAGCGGGGGCACGGGCGCATGGTACGCGAGCGCGCCCGGTGTCCGGAAGAGCGGAGGTACAGTGTCGCTTTTGCGACATTACGACAGACCCGCACCGGGCAGGGTGCGATCGGGCCGGAACTGTGACGTGGGCTCGTCCTCCTCGCCCGGCTCGCTCAGCACGGGGAGCTCGGTCAGCGCGGCTGCGCGCGCGGCGGCCTCACGATCATCGGCCGGCCTCCACTGCCTGCGCCGCTCGCCAGCGGTCGGGGCTGGACGAGCGGGCGGCGCGGCGACCACCTTCACCTCGGGCGCAGGGGCGGGACGACGCAACGGGCGCGGGCTCGGGCCAGGCCCCGGGACGTGAACGTACCGGCCCGGCGGCGGTCCTTTTTGCTGCGGCGGCGGTGCCGGGACCGTAGGCGGCGGCGCGATCGGCGGGGGAGGCGGCTCGCCTGGGGGCACCGCCGGCACCGGGGGCGTCGCCGGCGGCTCGACCGGGGTCGGCGTCGGTGGCTCGGCGCTGTCGGCAGGAGCGGGGACGCCCGGGAGCTCGGCCAGCTCGGCGAACGCGGCACGACGACGCGAGAGCGCCGCCGTGAGGGCGTCGTGCGTGCGAACCATGGTCGTCTCCGAGATCAGGCGATAGGCGCCATGAATGCGCGAGAGGGTGAGCCACGCGTTGACAGGGACGCCCGTAAAGTCTGCGAGGTGCCGTGCCATCCGTTCGTTGACGGCGCGACGCCCGTGAATGACTGCCGCGGCGGCACCGGGGGAGATGCCACATGCGTAAGCAAATCTGGTCTGCCAATCGTCCTCCCCGCGGCAGATCAGCCGAAAGGCTTCTGCGGGAGACGGCACGGATCGACCGCGAAACTCGTCGATTTCGGCGACCATGGCATCGGCGGTCGCCACGAACAACTGAACGAGGCGCTGCATCTCCTCGACGTCCCAATTCTGAATCGCCCCTACAGCTTCTTTCGCCGCGCGCTCGCGCTCGACCGCGGCGTCCCGCTCGCCTCTGGCTCTGCCGAGCTTTCGGTTCGCCAGGGCGAGCTCCCCGACGAGACCGGCGATCGCGAGCACAGAGACAAGCAAACCGAGAGCGAGCACACCGGCGTTGGCGCGGAACGTCTCATGTATCTGTGTCCATGTCATAGGCACCTCCGAACAAAGCGCGGCCCAGCCAGCCTTGGACGCACCGCGCGTCGGCGTCGTCCCTCCAAGGGGGCGGTCGGGGACGCCGCCGAGCGAGCTGGACACCGCCGGTACATGGTGTCACATTTGCGACACCATGGGGAGACCAAAAATGGGAAATCGAGAGGTGCTGCAAGGTCTGGTCGGCCTGCTCCCCGACGTGCACCACGGGCGCGGCGAGCCTGAGCAGATCGAGCCGCTCGCCGGGTGGGCTCTCGACCGCGGGCCGCCTGGTTCCGGCCGGCCGTCCTGCCGAGGACCCCCGAGGCTGGCGAGGTGCCGCCCGCAGAACGGACGTGCGCCCGGGCTCCGGCTCTTGCCGCGACGTGAGCGCATTTGAGGAGCGGCCTGCGTGCTTGTGTGCGCCGTCAGCCTCGCCACGCTGGACGTGCGAGCGCACGTGAGCGCCCCGGTCTGATTCCCGCGCACGCCCTGCGCGATGTCGCCATGCACTGCAATGGCGCGTGATCCCCTATCTGATGAAAATTGGCGCGCGGTCCTTAAATGACTGTCGCATTTGTGACACCATTGGGCATGGCAGCGAGAGATGAACGCTATCCTGGAATTGACGCGCTTCTTTCGGATCGCGCCCTCCAGCGCCTGGCGCGATGGCTTGTACGCCTAGGTGTTCCGCCATCAGAAGTGCACGACGTAGCGCAGGACGTCCTGGAGCAGCTGCTCAAGTCATGGAGCAAGTACGACGCGAACATCGGACCGGTCGAGCGATGGCAGAACCGAATCGCGGTCTTCACGGCGCTGCACTATCACGAGAAAATCAAGGGCCGCCCCTGGGAGCGGCCAGGTGTCGAGCCGGATCCCGAGAGTCCCGACGAGAGCCCGACGGCCCTTGAGCTCGTCGAGGACCTGTCGCGACGCCAGCACGCGCACGCCCTGATGCACCAGATCTCGCCCGACCTGCGCGAGGTGCTCACGCGGTACCTGGCTGGGATGCCGATGAAGGAGATCGCATCGCAGCTCTCCCTCCCAGTCTCGACCGCGTACAAGCGCCTGGCCCGCGCCTGCGAAGAGCTCGAGCACCTCTGGCGGATGGCCGAGGCATGCCCGACGGCCGGCTCCCGGCGTGCTTAGGCCGAGCGACGCCCCGCAGCCGGCGGCACAGCCCCTGCCCGCGACGTGTGACGCTGCACGTCGAGCGCCTAGTTCCACCCGCCAGGAGTCCGGCCAGGGATCCGGAGAGAGATTTCAACGCCAAGTCGCAAAGACGCAAAGTCGCGAAAAAGGAACAAATTTCATGCAGTTTTGCGCCTTTGCGACTTGGCGCCTTTGCGTTGAAATCTCTCTTCGCTCGCGGGATGGATCCCTGGCAGGATTTCCGACCCGCGGTACTAGACCTGCCGAAGCACCGGATCCTCAGGCTCGATCAGGCAGCCTTTCTGCGGATGCGCCGCCTGGGCTGGGTGAGCGACTCGGCGATTTCTTGAAGACGGTGGAGCGGAGGGGGATGACAGTCGCGGCTGCGGTCGCGGGACGCGCGGAGCACGTCCCGTGGCGAGGTCGCGGTGGTGAGCATCCCCCTGGTGCGCAGTGCGGACGAGGATCGGAAGCGTCGGCAAGCAGCGGCTCAGCTGGAGTATCTCGGACAGCGCCGTCACTGGTCGGCGGCGCCGTCCTCGTCTTTCTCGTCGTCGTCTCCCGCGTCGTCCTCGTCCTCTGCCTCTGCGTCGTCCTCGTCCTCTGCGTCGTCCTCGTCCTCGGCCTCGGCCTCCGCATCCTCGGCCTCGGCGTCCTTCTTCCGTCGCTTGAGCGTCGTCAGCCCGAGCGTGATCTGCTCGCGCGTGTTGAAGATGCCGCGGAACGTCGTGGCCCAGTCGTTGAACCACAGGCGGAGCGACTGGAGCGCGGCGAGCTGCGCCTCCTTGGCCTTCGCGATCTCCGCCGGGCTCACCGCGGGCGCGGTCCTGTCGGGCGTCCGGTGCTCCTCCGCGGCGGCGATCAGCCGGCGCATCGACTCGATCTTCTTCGGCGTGAGCCCGCGCTCGCCGAGCGTCCGGTAGAGCTCCCGCGCGCCGGGCTCGGCGCTCGACGCGAGCTCGTCGATGCGGTTCAGGAACGTCTTCACCGAGTCCACCACCGCGGGGCTGAGCGGCTGCTGCGAGAGGTTCTTGAAGAACGCGGCGGCGAACCGGGCGGCGTTCTCGCGCGGGATCACCCGGGGGATGATCATCCGCATCCGCGGGAACCAGAGGTTCTCGAAGTCGTCGATCTCCTGGAGCAAGCGCATCCGCTCAACGGAGCCGCCGGCCGCGACCTCGCGTTGATCGCCCTCAGCCAGCCAGTGCTCGAAGCGGCGGTTCTTGCCGGAAGCCGTGGTGTACAGCTCCCAGCCGAGATCGTGCTCCTTCTGCGTGTATCCGTGGCGCCTCGCCCGCTCGAGGTACCGCGGGATGTTGAAGAGCAAGGTGTGGACGCGGGCGAGGAAGGCCGTCGTCTCGGCGTCGAGCTCCGTCGGACTGGCGTCCTCCAGCGCTTTGTCGAGCGGCGCGAGCGCCTCGGCCTCGGTGCGCTCGGCCTTCGTTGCCTTCGGGGCTTTCGGGGATTTCGATGTCTTGGGTTTGCTCATGAGATCCTCCTGCGTGGGAGGCTACACCGACGAGCGGGCTCAAGGGTACCGGCAACGGTTGCGTGTTGCCGTGACGCTCCCGTGTGCGTCTACGCCACGAGCTGCCGCGGCGGCCAGCGGCGACGCGCGCGGGCGCCGGGTCATCGGAGGCTGTATGGCCACGCCTCCTCCGAACGCGCGGCGCCCGGCGCCGGTCGGCCTCTGCCGCGTCCTCGCGGCGCTGCTCCTCGCTGCGTCGCTCCTCTCGGCGGGCTGCAGCCGGCTGTCCGCCCGCTCGCCCGCCGCGCGCCGGGTGGAGCCGCAGGTCCGAGCCGTCCTGCAGGCGCACGTCGCCGCCGCGCGTCCGGCGCCCCCGGGCGAACGAAAGGTCCCGCTGCTGCTCGTCGCCGAGGCCGCAGGCGCCGCCGACGCCGCGGGCAGCGCGCCCGCGCCCGTGAAGGGCCCGCCGGGAGCGGCGGGGCCGCCGCCCGAGGTCGCCGTGTCGGCGGCCGTGCCGTTTGCGCCGGGCGCGCTGCGCGACGTCCAGCTCCTCCGCCTGCTCGACGACCGCGGCGCGGCGGTCCCGATCCGCGCGAAGCCGCTCGCGGTCTGGCCCCAGGGCCGCTCGATCCGGAGCGCGCTCGTCGCCTTTCGCGCCGCGCTCCCGGCAGGAGGGCGGGCGATCTACACCCTCGAGTACGGCGCCCCTCCGCCGGGAGCTCCCCCGCAGCGCGCCGGCGCGCAGGCCGCGCAGTCTGCGCAGGCCGCCGTGCTCGACGAGGCGCTCTTGCCGAACCCGGACGGCCCGATCGCGGCGGTGCTGCCGCCGTCGTGGTACGCGGCGAGCCTCGTGTCCGGGCCGCAGCTGCCGGCCATGGACGATCGCCGCTTCCCCGGCTTCGAGGCCGGCATCGAGGGCGCGCTCGCCCGCATGACGCCCGCCTACGACGCGTACGGTGTCAGCTGCTCGGCCCCGTACCGCACGTACTACGACGGCCCGCACGCGCTCTACCAGCGCTTCCTCCGCAACGGCGACGCCGCGTGCTACCGGCGCGCGCGCGCCGAGGCCGTCTGGTACCGGCAGCACGAGCTCAGGTTCTCGCCCGATCGCCGCCTCGCGGTCCACGTCTGCGAGCGCGAAGACTGGAGCCCGGCGGCGCCCCTCGCCTGGCAAGTCCTGCGGCGCATGCTCGGCCAGGGGATGGTCGACGACTACCTGCTCACCGGCGATCCGGCGGCCAGGGAGGCGGTCTTCGCCATGGGCGAGGCGCTCCGGCAGAACCAGGCCGCGCTCACGGGCGGAAGGGAAGACGTGCTGCGCGTGACCGAGCGCAACATGGCCTGGGTGATGATGACCCTGTCGAGCTACTACGCGCTCGACCCGCGGCCCGAGCTCCTGTCGACGCTGCGCGGGCTCGCGGATCGCACGGTCGCGTGGCAGCGGCAGGGCGCGTCGGGCGCGTTCGAGCACGACCTGACCCGCGCCGACCCGTCGGAGTGCGAGCGCGGCCCGCGCGGCGGCTCGCCGTTCATGACCGCGCTGCTCGTCGACGCGCTCATGGACTACCACGCGCTCACCGGCGACCCGCGCGTCCGCGAGGTGGTCGCGCGCGCGGCAGGCTGGCTCGCCGAGCGCGCCATCACCTCGGACGGGCGCGCGTTCCGGTACCTGTGGGGCTGCGAGACCGACCCGTACGACGACAGCGGGACCGCCGACCTCAACCTGCTGATCGTGCCCGTGTTCGGCGCCGCCTACGCGCTGACGCGCGAGCCGCGGTGGATCGAGGTGGGCGACGCGCTGGCCGACGTCGGCGTGAAGGAGATGCTGGTGAAGGAGCCCAAGCACTGGAACCAGGCGATGCGCGCGTTCGGGCGCTACCTGGGGTACCGGGCGGCGCTCCCCGGCGCGGCGAGCGAATGGCGGCGATCTGCCGGGCGCTGAGGGCGGGGCGCGCCCCGCCGCCCTTCAATGGCCGTTCCTGCGCCTGGGCGCGGCGTCGTTGCGGGCGTGCTTGCCGTTGACGTGCAGGCCCGCCACGCCGCCGCCGGCCTGCTGGAGCGCATAGCCGATGCCGCTCTGGAGCGTCCCCTTGGTCACGATGGCGCCGAGATCGACGCCCAGATCGATGAGCGTCTGCGCCAGCTCGGCGCGGATGCCGGTGATCACCGTCTTCGACCCGAGCAGCCGCAGCGCCGTCGCCGTGCTCATCAGCGTGCTCGCGACGGCCGAGTCGAGCACGGTCACCCCGGTGACGTCGATGATGACGACCTTCGCCCGGTTCGCCTGGACGCCGTTCAGCGCCGCCTCGAGCGCCTGCTCTGCTCGCGCGGAGTCGATCGTCCCGATGAGCGGCATCACCATGATATGATCGGTGATCGGGATGAGCGGCGTCGAGAGCTCCGCGAGCCGGGCGCTCTGCGCGTCGATGACCTCCGCCTGCAGCGCGGCGCGCTCCTCCTCGGCCCGGGCGCGCTCCTCCTCGGCCCGGGCGCGCTCCACGAGCTCCCGCTGCAGGCGCTCGTTCGTCTGGCGGAGCTCCTCCGTCTGGCGCGCCACCTCGGTCTCCAGGCGCTCGTTCGAGCGGCGGAGCTCGGACGTCATGTCCGCCAGGTGCCCGTAGAGCAGGGCGTTCTTCACGGCCACCGCCGCCTGGGAGGCCAGGAGCCCGAGCGTCTCCAGCTGCGCCGCGAGCAGCGGCTCCGGCGCCGCGTCGCCCTCGATGTAGAGGACGCCGATCAGCTCGCCCTGGCACATCATGGCCAGGCAGAGGATCGACCTCGGCCCCTTCTCCGCGAGGTACCGCGCGTCCGCCGGGCGAGCCTCGCGGCCCGTGTCCCAGACGAAGATCGATTGCCGGGCCCGCGCGACCTCCTCCACGAGCGACGCCGCGAGATCGGCGCCCGGGCCCACCGGCGTCGAGAGCCCGAGCACCACCGTGTCCGGATCGCTCGTGATCGACGCCTCGATCACCAGCCCGGACTCGCGCGAGAGGACGAGGACGCACTTCCGCGCGCCGGCGTGCTCCAGCGTGAGCCGCATCAGCCGGTCGAGCACGTCGTCGAGGACGATCTCGCCCGAGACCGCCTGCGCCGCGCGGATGACCGTCGCCATCTGCGCCTGCGCCTGCGTGAGCCCCTCGAGCGCGCGCTCCAGCGCGACCGTACGCTCTCCGACGCGCCTCTCCAGCTCCTGCGTGAGCCGCTGCAAGGCCGCCTCCGCCGCGATCCGCTCGTCCACCTGCGCGGCGAGGCGCATCGTCAGCCTCCTGAGCTTGGTGTGCACCCGGACGCGCGCGAGCAGCTCCTCGTCCAGGAACGGCTTGGCGAGGTAATCGACGGCCCCGAGGTTCAGGCCCTTCACCCGGTCCGCGGACAGGTCCGTGCTCGCCGTCATGAAGATGACGGGGATCGCGGCCGTGGCCGGGTCGCCCTTCAGCCGGCGGCACGTCTCGAACCCATCCATCCCATCCATCTTCACGTCGAGCAGGATGAGATCCGGCATCCCCTCCCGCGCGAGCCGGAGGGCGCGCGCGCCGTCCACCGCCACCGCGACGTCGAAGCCTGAGCCCGTCAGGGTATCGGACAAGAGACCGAGGTTCCTCGGATTGTCGTCCACGATGAGTATCATCCCGGCTTCACTGGCATCCATCGTTCTACCCTCCAGGAGGCGCGCGCTCCCATTGCCACAATCAAGGCGCGCGCCGTCCAAGCAACGTCAATCGCGCAGGTGCATCTTGATGAAATCTTCCACGGCTTCCATCTTGAAATCCTGCATCAGGCGGCGCAGGTGCCTGCAAAACGGCGCGAGCTTCGGCTCGGCGCGGTCGAGCCTGTCGAGGTGCTTCTGGAGCTGGTGGAAGAGCCCCCTGTGCGCGAGATCGAAGAGGAGCCGCAGATCCTCGGCGGCCGGGGCGATCATCGGGGTATCTGCGCCGCCGGCGGGCTCGGGTGAGCTCGGGTCGCGGTGGGCGCCCGTGGGCGCCTCGCCCGGCGCGCCGGGATCGCCCTGCTGCTCGTAGATCCACGAGAGCCCGAGGTGCCGCTGGATCTTGTCGAGGAGCTCCTCCATCTGCAGCGGCTTCGGGAGGAAATCGTCGGCGCCCGCGGCCAGGCTCTTGTCCTGATCGGAGAGGAAGACGCTCGCGGACGACGCGAAGATCTTCAATCCTGCTCGATCCGGCGCCTTCCGGAGCAGCCGCATCATCTCCCAGCCGTCGAGCTCCGGCATCGCGAGGTCCGTGATCACCAGGTCGAACTCGCGCTCCGACGCCGCCGCGAGGCCCTCCTTGCCGTCCGTCGCCTCGGACGTCTCGAACCCGACGGACTGCAGCATCGTCACGAGCACCGCGCGGTTCTCGGGCTGGTCGTCGACAACGAGGACGTGGCGCCGCTTGCCCTCGTAGTCGACGACCGCCGAGGCGGGCCGGAGCGCCGTGGGCTGGGTTCGCCGGGGCGACTCGGCGAGGATCATGTCCATCCAGAACACGCTCCCCTTGCCGGGCTCGCTCCTCACCTCGATGGAGCTGCCGAGCAGCTTCATGATGCGCTGGCTGATCGCGAGCCCGAGCCCCGTCCCGTCGACGCGGCGCTTGCCGTCGCTGGCTTGCTTGAACGGGAGGAAGATCTGGTCGAGCTGATCCGGGCTGATGCCCGTCCCGGTGTCCTCGATCTCGAAGCGCACCCGGTGCGCCCTGCGCGGGGCGCTCTGGATCGCGGCGGAGTCCGGCCTGGAGCCGTGCGGCGGGCGCGGCCCGTCGCCCAGCCGCTTGATCGTGAAGGAGACGCGGCCCCTCTCGGTGAACTTCACGGCGTTGCCGAGCAGGTTGATCAGCACCTGCCGCAGCCGCCGCTCGTCGGCGACCACGTCGGTGGGGAGCTCGGGATCGGGCGTATACACCAGCGCGATGCCCTTCTCCTCGGCGCGGATGCGGCAGATCTCGGCCGTCGATCGCAGGAACGAGGGCAGGTGAAAGTCGTTCGCGTGGGCCTCCATCGCCTGCGCCTCGATCTTCGCCAGATCGAGGACGTCGTTGATCAGCGTGAGCAGGTGGGCGCCGGAGCGATGGATGACGTCGATCCCGCGCAGGTCCTGCTCGCTCAGCCCCCGCGAGCGCCGGAGGATCTGCGCGTAGCCGAGGATGCCGTTGAGCGGCGTCCTGAGCTCGTGGCTCATGTTGGCGAGGAAGTCGCTCTTCGCCTTGTTGGCGGCGTCCGCGGCGATCTTCGCGTCCTTCAGCTCGGCCGTGCGCTGCTCGACGCGGAGCTCGAGCTCCTCGAACGACCCCTGGATCTGGCGCGCCATCTGGTTGAAGGAATCCGCCAGCGTGCCCATTTCATCGTGGGATCGCACCTCGACCGCGGTGTCGAGCTTCCCGCTCGCCAGCTGCGACGCCGCCTGGGCGAGGCGCGTGATCGGCCTCGTCAGGACCTGCGCCATCAGGACGGCGACCGCCGTGACGATCGCGGCGATCAGCGAGGCGAGCAGCAGCGCGTCGCGCGTCGTCCTCTCCTCGATGGGCTCGAGGAACGCCGCCTCCGGCCGCACGAACGCCACGGTCCACGGCGGCTTCTTCATGCCGTCGAAGGCGCTCACGCGCGCGAGGGCCACCGCGCTCATGGGGGCGTCCCGCGCGGCCATGCGGGCCTGCAGGAAGCGGCTCGCCGTCGAGGAGGGGTCCTGCTCGCGCTCGAACCGGCGCAGCCCCTCGTCGAAGGCCTGCACGTCGGTCGACAGCTCCGCGGCCGGCTTGTCCGGCAGCCGCCGCTCCGCCTTGAGCCGGCCTTCGAGCTCCGGGGCGAGCGGCACCAGCGACTTGAACACGAGCTCCGGGGAGCGGCCGTGCGCCAGGCGGACGTGGTGCTCGTCGAGGAGGATCGCGAACGCGTCCGACGCCTCCAGGAGGCGCGTCTGGGACAGGATGATCCGCTGGACGGCGGACAGGTTGTAGGTGCACCGGAGCACGCCGATCGTCTTCTTCTTGTTCAGCGCGTCGCGGACGGGGCTGCTGAAGACGAGCTGGGGCACCTCGCCGGCGAACACGACCGACGAGGCGTAAGGCAGGCCCGTCTCCACCGCGCGGACGAAGTAGTCCCGCTTGGACTCGTCCCTGTCGACGGGCGTCTGCACCGTGTCGAGGACGTTCTGCCCGCGCTGGTCGAGCAGCGCGTACGAAAGAATGTTGATCGTGTCCTTCCGGATGAGGCCGTGCAGCGTCCTCGACGCGAGCGCGTGCTCCTCGGTCCCGCTCCTCCGGGCCTCCTCGCCGAGGCTCAGGTAGCTGGTCAGGCCGGGCAGGCGGGCCTCGACGCGGACCGCGTCCAGGTTGCTCTCGATGAAGTCGTCGACGCTGGTCGCGGCCTGCGACGCGGCCGCGGCGAGCGCCTGGTTGGCGCTCTCGGTCAGCACCTTCTCGTTGGTCCGCTTGTTCAGGAGCGTGAGGATCGAGAGCGGCGCGAGCGCGACCGTCAAGAGCGCCACGATGAGCTTCATGCGGAGGGGGATGAGCGGGGCCTGCTGCTGCATTGCGCGACTCATGGCGTTCGTCGAGCCTCCGTGGCGATGCTGTCGAGGTGCTCCGCGGGCCGCGGCGGTCACTCGCGGTTCGTGGCGGGCGGCAGGAAGGACGAATCGAAGATGTAGTCGAGGTCCGGGCGGCGCCCCAGCTGCCCGTCCTGAACGAGAAAATCGATGTGCTTGTTGACGAGCGGGGCCAGCGACGTGGGGTCGTTGTTCGGGGCGAACCGCCGTCGGACCTCCTCCAGCGAGAAGAGCTCGTACCCGTCCGTGCTGATGTCCGCGGCCGGGATCTTGAGCGCCTTCGCGATGATCTCGTTGCCCTCCTGCGGGTGGGCCTTCCAGAACTCGACGGCCTGGAACCAGGCCCGGATGAAGGCGCGGACATCGTCCGGGCGGTCGCGCAGCACCGCGCCGCGGAACATCGCGAAATCGGCGAAGAGCCCGGGCGTCTCCTTGCTCGAGAAGATCGGCTTGGCGCCGGCCTTCCCTGCTTGCGTCGCGTAGGGCTCCCAGGTGTGCGCGGCCTGGATGGTGTTGTTCGACAGGAACGGGATGACGTCCGTCTCGCTCGCGTTGACCAGCGTCACGTCGTCGATGGCGAGGCCGCTCCTCTCCAGCATCTCGCTGACCAGCATCTCGCCCAGCGCGCCGGTCTTGGCCGCGATCTTCTTCCCCTTGAGATCGGAGATCGTCTGGATCTCCGGCCGCGCCATGATGACGTCGGCGCCCGCTGTCTGGCCCAGGTAGAGGACGACCCGCGCATCGGGCTCCCTCGCGAGGATGCGCACGACGACCTCCATGGTCCACGGCAAGCCGTCGACCTTGCCCGCGGTGAAATCGGAGATCATGCCGTAGAGATCCGGGTTGAAGACGAGCTCGACGTTCACCCCTTGCTGGTCGAAGAAGCCCTTCTCCTCGGCGATCGACAGCGGGAAGAACCCGACCCAGTAGCCGTGGCTGACCCGGAGCGGCGGCCGCTCCTCCTTGCCCCGATCGCCGGGCGAGGGATCCGGCTGGCACGCCGAGGCGAGGACGGACAGCGCGGTGACCGTGAGCCAGCCGATGGTGCGTCGCACAGCCGATGTCTTCATGGTCGGGGCTCCTTCGCGGGGCGCGCGGAACGCGTGTCGAACGGGCGCTCGACGGGCTCCCGCCGCGCGCCGCGCTCCCGGCGCCGAGACGACGACCCGACTGCGAGGCCCCCCTGCATGTTGCGCAGCCTACCATGAACCGCCGCGGCGCCGCGATGCTCGGCGACCGGATCACGGCGATCCCGCGGCTGTCTCGAGGAGCGCCGGCGCCGTCTGCCCGACAGGACTGCCTCGCACCGTCGCGGCCCCTCGGTAGGTAGCTCGGCGCAGGTGTGCCGAAGGGATCGATTGCTGAAGCAAGACCATTGCGATATTGCAATGCGCGCCAGCCACGACTACCTTTCAATAACCTTCGCGCCTTATCGTCTGCTTGCCATTCGAAATCATGTGCGGAGAACCCCACTCATAGGAGGTGACTCATGGGCTCGTACTTTGTCGTGCGCGACGTCCTCGCCCGTCTCGTCGCGGCGTCGGCGCTGCTCGTCGCCCTCGCGGCCGGCCGAACCGCCGAGGCGGCGTCGTCTTTCACCCTCTTCGAGAGCGGCCATGTGCGTCCGCTCGCGCTCTCGCCCGACGGAAAGCTGCTATTCGCCGTGAACACGCCCGACAACCACCTCGAGGTGTATCGGGTCAAGAATCAGGGCATCGAGCACCGCGCCTCCATCCCCGTCGGCCTCGAGCCGGTGGCCGTGGCGGCGCGGAGCGATACAGAGGTCTGGGTCGTCAACCACCTGTCGGACAGCGTGAGCGTCGTCGAGCTGACCCAGGGGGCGCACTCGGGCCGGGTCGTGCGGACGCTGCTCGTGGGTGACGAGCCGCGGGATATCGTGTTCGCGGGTCCTGGAAAGCGCCGCGCGTTCATCACGACGGCGCATCGCGGACAGAACATCCCGTTCGACCCCCAGCTCACGACCCCCGGCGTGGGCCGGGCGGACGTATGGGTCTTCGACGCCGCCCACCTCGGGTCGACGCTCGCCGGCGCGCCCCTCACGATCGTCACGCTGTTCAGCGATACCCCGCGGGCGCTCGCGGTGACGCCGGACGGCAGCAAGGTGTATGCGGCGGCCTTCCACTCCGGGAACCGCACCACCGCGCTCCACGAGGGCTTGATCCCGAACGGCGGAGAGGCGGCGGGGGGCGTGCCGGGGCCGGCCACCAACGTGGAGGGGATCCCGCACCCGGAGACGGGGCTCATCGTCAAGTTCAACGGTTCCCACTGGGTGGACGAGCTGAACCGCGTCTGGGACAGCTCCGTCCGGCTCTCGCTGCCCGACAAGGACGTGTTCGTCATCGACGCGAACGCGAGCCCGCCGAGGCAGCTGCCCGGCGCCGCCGGGGTCTACACCGGCGTCGGCACCATCCTCTACAACATGGTGGTGAACCCGGTCAGCGGGAAGGTGTACGTGTCGAACACCGAGGCGAGGAACGAGAAGCGCTTCGAGGGGCCCGGGATCTTCGCCGGCCAGACGGTACGAGGCCACCTGCACGAGAGCAGGATCACCGTCCTCGGCCCGGCGGGCAGCGTCACGCCGAGGCACCTCAACAAGCACATCGATTACAGCGCATGCTGCGCCCCGGTCCCGAACGCCGAGAACGGGAAGAGCCTCGCTATCCCGCAGCAGATGGCGATCACGAGGGACGGAAAGACGCTGTACGTGGCGACGATCGGGTCGTCCAAGATCGGGGTGTTCAGCACCGCCGCCCTGGAGAACGACACCTTCGTGCCGAGCACCTCCAAGCAGATCCCGGTGCCCGGCGGCGGCCCGACGGGGCTCCTGCTCGACGAGGCGCGGCGGCGCCTCTACACGATCACGCGCTTCGACAACGCGATCTCGATCCTCAGCACGACGACCGAGTCCGAGATCGCGCACGTGCCGATGCACAACCCGGAGCCGCCGAGCGTGGTCGCCGGCCGCCGGTTCCTCTACGACGCGTCGTTCGAGTCGAGCCACGGCGACTCGTCGTGCGCGAGCTGCCATGTCTACGGCGATTTCGACAGCCTGGCCTGGGATCTCGGCAATCCGGACGGCGTGGTCGTCGACATCCCGGGGCCGTTCGAGTCACACCCGCTGGACTTCGGGATACCCGACACCCACCACCCGATGAAGGGGCCGATGACGACGCAGAGCCTCCGCGGGATGGCGAACCACGGGCCCATGCACTGGCGCGGCGATCGCACCGGCGGCGACGACGAGCCGAGCGCGCACCCGGACAGCGGGACGTTCGACGAGGTGACGGCGTTCATGGAGTTCCAGGCCGCGTTCACGGATCTCCTGGGGAGGAGCGAGTTCATCCCCGAGACCGACATGCAGGCGTTCGCCGATTTCATCCTGCAGGTCACCTATCCGCCCAACCCGATCCGGGCGCTGGACAACTCGCTCACGCCGGCGCAGCAGGCCGGGCGCGGCTTCTTCTTCAACAACGTGTCCGACTTCAGCGAGGAGGGCACCTGCGTCTCGTGCCATGTGCTCGACCGCCACGGGAACGAGGAGTTCGGCGTCGATGCGCCTGGCTTCTTCGGCGCCGATGGCCGGTACACGTTCGACCTGGAGACCGAGGCCTTCAAGTCGCCGCACTTCCGCAATCTGTACCAGAAGGTCGGCATGTTCGGGATGGCGAACAACGATCTCTTCCCGGGCAGCGACGCGTTCCTGGGCGACCAGGTCCGCGGCTTCGGCTTCAACAACGAAGGGGGCGTCCCGACGCTCTTCCGCTTCGTGAGCTCGGCGACCCCCGACATGGGGTTCAACCAGTCGCCGCTCACCCCGGGCGGGTTCCCGCCGGGGCCGGAGGGGGAGGTGATGCGGCGCGAGGTGGAGCAGTTCCTGCTCGCGTTCGACAGCAACCTGGCGCCGATCGTCGGGCAGCAGGTGACGCTCACCCAGCACAACGCGGCCGCGGTCGGGCCGAGGATCGATCTGCTCCGCGCGCGGGCTGACGCAGGGGAGTGCGATCTCGTGGTCAAGGGATCGCGCAACCACGAGGCGGCGGGGTTCCTCTACGTGGGCGCCGGCCTGTTCGTCGGCGACCGGCTCTGCGACGCGCCGATCGGCGACGCGGCGCTGCGGCACCGGGCCTCGCGCAACCGGGGCGAGCTCACGTACACGTGCGTGCCGCCGGGCTCGGGGGTGCGGATCGGGCTGGATCGCGACGACGATGGATTCCGCGACGGCGACGAGGAAGACGAGGGCAGCGACCCGGCAGACCCGTCGAGCACGCCCTGAGGACCGCGCGGCGCCCCTCGCTCGCGCGACTGCCCACATCATGAAACCGCTGCTCGTCGCTCGGCGCGGCCCTGCGACGAGCAGCGCGAGGGGCGGCGCTACCCCGCCGGCCGGAGCCGGAACGCGCCGCAGTCGGGGTGTTCGATGCGCCCGGCGAAGAGCGAGCCGTCGAGCGCGAGGTCGCCCTTCATGCCCACGGTGACGTAGTTGGGCGGGCGCTCGAGCCAGGCGCCTGGCGAGAACGATGCTGTCCGTGTCTCGGCGTCGTAGCGGCCGCTCATGATGTATTTGCCGGCGGCGCCGGACTCGGCATGATGAAAGCCGAACACGGCCTTGATCCTGTCGCCCTTGACCTCCAGGATCCGGAACGTCATCTCGGTCGTGCCCTGCGGGCAATCGTAATCGCCGATCCAGGTCCGCGTCCGCTGGAACGGGTTGTCGCCGGGGAACTCTTCTGGCACCCAGCCGTCGGCCGCCGTTGTCGTCGCCGCCGGGGGCGGATCCTGGAGGACGATGTAGACCGTCTCGGGGGCGGGCGGTGGCTCCGGGGCGCGCGGTTCGGCCAGCGTGGGCGCGGGGCCGCACGCGGCCAGCAGGAGGCCCGCGCATGCGGCGCAGCGCAGGGCCGAGCGCCGTCGGGGGGCGGGGGCGTTCGCGGTACCCATGCGCGGGAGGGTACCATGGAGGGGGCCGAGCGCGGAGCGTGCTTCAGCGGCGGCAGCCGATGCGCTCGGTCGCGACGACGACATCGTCGTAGAGGATGGTGTGTGTGTCGGAGACGGTCATGCCGAGCTCTTCCATCTCCGCCCGCCGGCGCGCGTCGGAGTCGCGCTCGTAGTAGGCGTCGAGCATGAAGCTCTTGAAGCGCACGTCATCGCTCGATCGGAAGTCGAAGCCACCGAACGGCTCGGGCGGCGTGCACGCGCTGAAGTCACACCCTCCCGTGTGGAACTGGGCGCGGAGCCAGGTGCCGTCGGGGTAGCCGGGGCGGTAGTCGCCGATCGCCACGCCGTCGATCCAGAACGCGAGCGCGCCGTCGCTCTGGCCGACCGTGTTGGCGCGCGCGTGCATCTCGACGCAGAACCACCGGTCGCGCGGGAACGGCGCTTGCTCCGGCGGCTGGAAGACGTTCCCGTAGTAGTACGTCGTGCCTTGATCGCCGGCGCATCCAGGGGTGGCGGTCCCGTCGTTGCAGCGCCCGGAGCGCATCTTGTACCAGTAGGCGTAGAAGTTGAAGACGTCGTCGGTGGTCGTGTCGAAGTCGAACCAGAAGCCCTCGTCTCCGGGCGGCACCGTGTTCGCGCGGCCGCTGCTGTCCCAGCTCTCGGTGCCCGCCGCCATGCGCACCCAGTGGTGCGGGTTCGGGGCGAGCTCGGGGAAGCGCACGTGGAAGCGCCAGTAGAGCGCGTCGACGCGCTCGTGGGTGACCCAGGTGGACGACGAGATGTACGTCTCCTCCGCCAGATCGGCGGTCGTCACGGTCGAGCGGAGGTAGCCCTGCCCGGCGTGGGCGGTCGCCGCGTCGGTCTCGATGTGCAGATAGCGCGTGTCGGCGGTGGGCCCGTCCCAGCGCCCCCAGCCTTGCTCGAAGTCGTCGTGGAAGAGCACGGCAGGGTCACCGGCGAGCCCCACGTCGTCCGGGTAGCGCTCGCTCAGCGTACCGGACGGCGACGTGTCGCCGCCGCTCCCGCCGGCATTGCTCGTTCCGCCGCCCCCGCCGCCATTGTTCGGTCCGCCGCCGCTCGGGCCCGACGAGGACGCGTCCGGCCCTGCGCCGCCGTCGCCGCCGGAGCCCGGCGTGGAGTCGCAGGCGGCGAGGAACAGCGCGATCACCAGGGGAAATTGCAGAAGGTTCTTCATCCTTCCACGCTATCCGCTGCTCCGCCGCCTGCGCGAGCGCCCGAGGAAAAAATGCGGAAGACCCGGTGGCGGGCGGTGTAGGTTCTCTGTCCGGCGAGCCGAGGTCCGGACCAGGGGAGAGAGGACCTGATCCACGCGTCGGCGCTCGCGACGCTGACACCCAAGGCGGGAAGAGGGCTGATCGCGGCGCTCGCTGAGCTCCGCCGCGATGGGGAGCCGTGCGCGTGGTATTCGAACCCCGGGGGCCCTTCGTGTACCGGCAGCATCGGCCGAGAGGTTGTGCATCTAGCGAGACGCGCGACGTAGAACGGTGAACCCACAAGCCGCGCCAGCGGCCACTGGAAGCGCGAGAAACGCGTACCACACGAAGGGTGCGACGTACTCCGAAAGCAATCGCGAAAGCTCGCGCAGCAGCGGCGGCGGCGAGTGCTCGAGCGCGACGACCAACAGGGGAGCCATGGTCGTGGCTCCGAGGATCGCGCCCAGCAGCGTCAAGGCGGGGCGCCTGCTGCCGCCGGCGAGGGAGTCGCCGAAAAGCCAGACGAGGACGGCCACCGTCGTTGGTACCAGCAAGACCGGCAGGAAGGCGAGCGCCAGGCCGGCGGCTTCGTGCCGGAAATCAAGGAGCTCGATCGCGATGAGAGTCTCCGCAACGGCCGCTGGCCCGCCAAGCAGACCAGCCAGGGCGAAAGCGCCGACACGGGCGGTGGAACCGGCGGCATGCTTCGGAAGCACCGAGTACGCGCCGATCGCGAGGGCAATGTTGATGGCGGCGACGATCCCTGCCGGTACTCGATACGAGCTCGCGAGCTCGAAGAGAAGCCGCAGAGGCTCGAGAGCTTTCATCGATCGACCGTTGCTAGTCTACCTAGGACGCCGATCACGTTGAGCGAGCGAGAAGTGAGCCGCCAAGCGCGCCAAGGACGCCAAGAACAAGACACAATTTTGGCGTCCTTGGCGCGCTTGGCGGTTCAAATGCTTGCCCTTTTCTGGGGTTTCAGCCGGTCTGTCGCTCTAGCGATCCGGTTCAGTGGCAGTGCGCAGCGCCGTCCGCTGCAACCGGCTGTTAGCTGACTGTTCACTGTTTCGAGCCTCCCGCCGTTATCCAGTCTTGAAAGACGTGTATGGGGTCGCAAATGGCATGTAGACCTGTGTTTCCTCGGTTTCCGATCTGGACGCCGTGGAACCTCGTGCCATCATCCCGTGCCCTCTGAACCGAAGATACTAGACTCGCCGGAGCAGGCCACTCGCCGTCGCTAACGAGCACAACGTCCGACTTGTTCCAGTCATTTTCCTTGAGGCGCTCGAGCACTCGTTCCATGACCCCGGCCTCGTCGTTGCCGCCCCCGAAGGAGAAGCCAAGAAACGCGAGCAAGCGACCGATGCCTTCAGGCGAGAGGTTCAACTCGTGCTCAAGAATCTCGCCAGGACCGCTATAAGCGTAGAGGAAGCAGCGGCGCTTTTCGGCATGGGCGGTGCGTAAGGCCTCGAGCGCAAGCGCTTTGGCAACCTGCTCTGGTAGCCCGTGCATCGAGCCCGAGGTGTCGATCACGGCCAGGATCGGTCCGCGTTCGGGACGGGGTTTTTGCCCATCGCTCTCCTCGTTCGTCTCGCGCTCAACCAACGCGCGTTCGATCTCGACACCCTCCACTCGGTAGGTAAGCAGGGCTCGCTCCGCTCGACGCGCGTGCCAGAGGAGCCGCAACTTCGGATGGCCGAGCATCGAAGCCTCGACGGGCAGCATTCGCGCGACTTCGCCGCTGCGCTCGACGCCGCGGGTTTCCGCGGGGATGTGGGGAGTTCGGCTCTCCTGCCGCTCTTCTTCGAGACGTCGGACCGGGACCAGGATCTTCTCCGCTACCGATGTTTGCTTGTCGGAGACCTGCAGCCGCCCTAGCGCCCGCACGATCTCACGAAGCTGCGGAATCCTCTCTACTAGCTTGTGCAGGCGCAGCAGGTCGAGCCAGCCCGTGTGGCGAAGCACCCCGCGGGAGAGGTCCCAACCACGGCCAAGCATCTCACCGAGATCTCCAAACACGTCACCGATCTCTACCCAGGCGCGCACTCGCGCTCCCCACGCCTCGATGAGGCCGGCGTCCGCGTCCCTTCCCCGACTTGCCATCTCGCGCTCCGCCTGTTCCCGCAGACGCCGAAGCGTCTCCTCGTCCAGCGGAACAGAGCGCGCTGCGCGATTCTGCCGGCGCGCTCGCACCTCGTCCTTCTCCGTTCGCTTGCTGCGCTCCAGCTCCTCCAGCTCGCGCAGCCGCTCGACCACTTCGGACCGAAGCACCCCGGTCCAGCGCGCGAATGCGGCGAGGATGTCCTTCATCACGGCGTCGACGAGCTCGGGCTGGTCCTTGCAGAAGCGCACGAGCCCCATCTCGTCGAGCGCACGGCGGACCGGGGCCGCCACCTCATGGGGCGGCCAGGTGTCCGTGGAAGGCAGCCTCCCTGCGAGCAGCGCATCGCGCCAGCAGCGGACGCCCGATACTCGCTCGGGCAGGTTGCCCACCGGCAACGTCACCACTTCGTGGAGCAAGTTCTCCGGGCAATCGTCGAGAAAAGCATAACGGCGCTCCAGGGACGCCGCGTCGAAGACGTTGCTCATCATCTTGTTCCTGATGACTCTGCGCCGGAGTTCTTGAGAGCTGGCGCTGGCTGCCCACCGCCGTCGACCTCGCGCGGCAGGAGCTCGAATCCCGTCCTCACCTTGTGAACTCGGACGAGGAGCGTCTCAATATCGTGTCGGGTTTGCTGAAGAGTTTGGAACGAAGGTTCGATGAAATCCGAAGTCACCCACAGATGCGCACGAATCTCGTCTTCCATCGACTGCATATGCTGAAACAAGAGAGCTTTGTACTTGGTGACATCGAGCTTGAGCTCGTCGATCTCCCGAAGACATGCATCGACGTAGAGGCCTTTGTGTCTCGTGGGCTCCATGCTGGCTGCCAGATCAATGTCTGCCATGCTCCAATTACTCGGATCGGCGAGGTAGGTTGGGCGGTTGCGCCAGTGCTGGAACTGCTCATATTCGCCGACGTAGAGGGCGTCGAGTTCATTCGTGGTGTATCCCTTGCCACCATCGGTTCGGTCGCGAACCCGGTATTGCTCCTGGCAGTACTGGCGAGTCCAGCATTGCGCCGGCGCCAAGTAGAGTTTAGCTTCTCCGCGCATTCCCTGGACGCGCCCCCTGGTGTCAGCGGTCAGGCTTCCATCTGGTGCCTTGTAGAGTAGCCGCCCCTGCTCGTCCCGCATTTGCGAGCGACTGTCCTGGTCCGCCTTCAGCTTTCCCTCCCACGACACAACGATCCGCGTGAGCCTGGTCGGGTTCATCGCTGCGCTCGCGCCTACCCGCGACGCGTACCAATTGTACACCTTCTGACGGTCCTCGGGCGTGTCCCACAGGCAATGCTGGAGCAGCCAGCAGTCCCATATCGATACCTTGTTGCGTCCGTTGGTAATAGCCGCGACTTGGAGCAGCGTCACAATCTTGCGCCAGCGACGGTCGGAAACCGGGATCTCTTCGGAGGTGCACCAGTCGCGGAGGTCGCAGAGCATCGCGACCACATCAGGGGGGACCTCGACCCGTTCCGCCGCCGATTGCGCGGCCGCAATATCGCTGGCTGTCAGCTTTAGGGCCTCGGGGATCTCGGGGGATGCGTGTCCACGAAGTCCGAGCAGGATCGGGAAGGCGTCCTTGGACACGGGGCCGACGTGGAGGCGTAGCAAGAATCGGTCGAAGAGGGCGCCGAGCTCCTCGCCTTCGGGCAGTTCGTTGCTCGCGCCGACCACCGCGATCAGCGGCGTCTTGACGCGGTGTGTCCCGTTGTCGAACTCGCGCTCGTTGAGAAGGGTGAGAAGCGCGTTGAGGATCGCGCTGTTCGCCTTGAATATCTCGTCGAGGAACGCGATGGATGCCGTTGGCAGGTAAGCCGAAGTGAGGCGCTCGTAGCGATCCTCCTCGAGCCCCTTGATGGACAGCGGACCGAACAGCTCCTCTGGTACGGTGAAGCGCGTGAGCAGACGCTCGAAGTAGGTGGCTTCTGAGAAGACGAGCCGGAGCCGACGGGCGATCAGGCTCTTCGCCGTTCCGGGCGGCCCAAGCAGGAGCAGATGCTCGCCTGCGAGCGAGGCGATCAGCGCGAGCCGGATCGCGACGTCGCGTTCAACCAAACCTCCGCATAACAGATCCCTCAGCTTTCGAATCTTGGTCGTCAGTTCCAGGTTGGAAACTTCCATTGCTTACCCACAGTACAGCATCTTCTGCCAGCTAACGAGTAGTCGAGTAGTCAACCGAAGGGCGGACCAAGTTTGTCCATTCGAGCATTTCTGGTGACCTTTCGCACGGAGGATCTCACCAGCAGCGCTGCGCCACAAGTCCGCGTGCTGTCGAACGCCGACGCACCCGTTCACACATGTCGCATCGTGGCTCGCGACCCAGCCCTGGACGCCGTCCCAGGCTCGCCCCCGCTCACGTCCCTTGATGGCTCGCCATCCCCCCTCGCGCCCCGGAGCTCTCGCGGAGGGCAGCCGAACCAGCGCCCGAACGCGTGGGTGAACGCGGTCGTGTCCGAGAAGCCGAGCCGGAGCGCCGTCTCGGTCACGCTGCTCCTCGCCAGCAGGTCGGCCGCGCGGTCGCGGCGCACCTCCTCGACCAGCTTCCGGAAGCTCGTCCCCTCGACCTCCAGGCGCCGGCGCAGCGTCCGCTCCGTCGTGCCGAGGGAGCGAGCCACGTCGTCCAGCGTCGGGACCCCGCCCTCGGCGCTCGCGAGCGCGCGGGCGAACTGGTGCCGCACGCCGTCCGCGCTCGACGGCGGCGCGAGCTGCTCGCAGAGGGCGCTCACGCTCCGGCACAGGTACTCCCATAACCTCTGGTTCGCGCCCACAGGCACCATGTCGAGGACCTCGCGGCGGAACACCATCCCGTCCCAGGGCGCGTCGAACCGCACGGGGCAACGGAAGAACTCCACGTGCGCAGTCCGGCGCGGCGGGGCCGCGTGGCGGAAGCTCACCTCCAGCGGCGTGAGGGCGTCGCCCGCCATCTGCCGCAGACAGCCGAGGTTCTGCGCCAGCGCGGTCTCGTTGGAGAGGCGGTGCCCCAGCGTGAGCGGCCGCAGGCGATGCCACCGCACCTCGGCGCGCTTCCCGCTCTCGATCGCCTCCCATCGGCCCGAGTCGGTCAGGAGCGCGCTGTACCGCGCCGCGGTGTCGAACGCATGGCGGATGGACGGCGCGCTCATGATCGCGAAGCCGAGCACATGCAGGTCCTCCACCCTCGCCCGCTGCGCGACGCGGATCGGCAGCGACGGGTCGTCCAGCATCTGACGCAGATAGGTCCACAGATCGAGCAGCCGGTCGATCTCGATGCGCCGGTCGGGAGCGGCGGCGAGCGACGGCAGGCGCGCGGCGCGCTCCATCGCGCCAAGCCGGATGCCGTCGCGGAGCCCGAGGTCGACGACCAGCCTCGCAACGGACGTCATCACGGTGGCATTGCCTTCAAGGGTCGCAAATTCTCATTCTGACGAAAGAAAAATCTCTTTTCGAGGTCATCCAGCGAATCCGCGCGGCCCGCTCGCTCCGTTTTTCTGGTGCAGAGCCCCATTGCGCCGGTGAACGGCCCATTTGGATATCCGAAGCGTCTGGGGCCGTGGTATGCGTCCCTGGCAGGAGACACCCACTTGCAAGCTGGTCTGTTGAAGGACATCGCCGCGGCGCTCGCCGCCGTCGAGCCGGCAGGCGCGTTCGCCACGGAGCTCGGGTGCAGCGGCGAGGATCTGCACATCGAGGTCGAGGGGGTCGGCCCCATCCGCTTCCCGATCTCCGCCGCCACCGCGCGAAAGCTGTGTTCCGTCGCCCGCCCGGCCCCGTTCGGCCGGCGCGACAAGACCTTGCTCGATACGAGCGTGCGTGACAGCTGGGAGATCGGCCGGCGCCGGCTCAAGATCGACACGCGGCGGTGGCGGCGCACCCTCGCTCCGAAGCTGGCGCTCGTCCGTCAAGGCCTCGGGCTGCCCGAGGGCGGTGAGCTCCACGCCGAGCTCGACAAGATGCTCGTGTACGGACCCGGCCAGTTCTTCGCGCCGCACCAGGACTCGGAGCGCGCCGACGACATGGTGGGGACCCTCGTGGTGGAGCTGCCGTCCAGGCACGAGGGCGGATCCATCGTCGTCGAGCACGACGGGAAGAAGAAGGTCTTTCGCGGGGCCGCGCGGGGTCCAAAAGATCTATCGCTGCTCGCCTTCTACGCGGATTGTCGCCACGAGGTGAAGCCGGTCGACGCAGGCTACCGGATCTCCCTCACGTACCACCTCCTCTACCGCGGGGCAGCGGAGGCTCGCGCGCCGCTCGGCCGCGCCGCGATCGAGCGCATCGAGGCGAGCAGCAAAGCCTACCTTTCGACGCCGATCTCGCTGCCGTACGCGCAGTCTCCCCCACGGCGGCCGGACCGCTTGATCTACCTCCTGGACCACGAGTACACGCAGAAGAGCCTCGGATGGGGCCACCTCAAGAATACGGATCGGCTGCGCGCCTCGGCGCTGCAAGAGGTCGCCGAGCGCCTCGATTGCGAGGTGTACCTCGCCCTCGCCGACGTGCACGAGAGCTGGTCGTGCGAGGGCGCCTGGGATGACTACGGTGGTCGCTGGCGCGGCGATCGCGGTCACGACGACGATCCCGAGGGCGCCCGCGACGCGGACGAGCACGACCTCATCGATCTCCTCTGTACGGATGTCGTGCTTCGCCACTGGGTCGGCCCGGATGGGCGGAGCGCGCCCGGCATCGCGACCATGCGGGCGGGCGACGACGTATGCTTCACGAGGGCCTCGACCGAGATGGCGCCGTTCCAGTCCGAGCACGAGGGGTACATGGGCAACTACGGCAACACCGTGGACCGCTGGTATCATCGGGCCGCCGTCGTGATGTGGCCGCGGGATCTGGCCTTCGAGGTGCGCGCGAAGCTATCGCCGTCATGGGCCGTCGACGAGCTCGGCTCCCACGTCGAGGCGGGCAGGGCGGACGAGGCCCGCGACAAGGCGAAAAGGCTCCTGCCCTCCTGGCATACGGCTGCGTCGGACGAGCTGAGCGAGGCGTCCTTCAAGCGGCTGATCGAGGTATCGGCGGCGCTCGGCGACGCCGATCTGGCCCTCGGGCTCGTCTCGCCCTCGGGGCCACATCGGTTGCGTCCCGGCGTGGTGCCTGCCTTCGTGGCCCTCGTCGAACGCTACGGCTTCTCGTGGTCGAAACAGGTCTTCTCCGCGTGGGCCGAGCGCGCGCGCTACGATACCCCGCCCTGGCTCTCGTTCCTCCCCCGCCTCGGCGAGGCGCTCCGGGCCGGCGGAGAGCACGGCGAGGCGCTCGCCGCGTGGCTCCTCTCGCGCGAGGTGGACTCGTTCGAGAAAGGGCGCAAGGGCGCGCTCCTGTTGCCGGAAGCCGTCAGGGAGGCCGGCGCCGATCGACTCGTCGACGATCTGCTCTCGTTGCTGGAGACCGCTGCCGCGATCCGGGCGCCCTCCATTCGCGACGACCTCATCGCCTCCCTCACGGCGCCCGAGTCGGCGCTGCCGCTCATGACCGCCGGCGCGCTGTTGAAGAGGTGCCGGAAGGGGCGCAAGCCCGCCGCGGTGCAGGCCCTCGGGCTGCAGGCGCTCGTTCGCCGCGTCGAGGTCCTGCTCGAACGAGCCGTCGCGGCGAACGCGCGCAGCGCGGACGACTGGTCGATCGAGCCCCCGCCCGGGTGCTCCTGTGCGCTGTGCAAGGTGCTCGCGGCGTTTCTGGTCGATCGAGCCCAGGTCCAGCTCGCGTGGCCTCTGGCCAAGGAACGGAGGCGGCACATCCACGGTGTGATCGATGCTCACCGCCTGCCCGTCACCCACACAACGCTTCGCCGCGGAAGCCCCCAGACGCTCGTCTTGACGAAAGAGAAGGCGCTCTTCGACCGCGAAGCAGCGCTGCGGGCGCAACAGAAGGCGCTGCTTACCTGGCTCAAGAAGGAGCGCAGCGCGTTCGGTTGACCGCTCCATCTGGCGAGGACGCCGGGACGCTGGCCAGTCGATGACCAGACGCAACCCGCGCGGCAGCCGCTCGGAATGCCGCCCGTGGCATATTGACCGCGTCTGCCCGACTGGGTACGACTGGTTCGTGCCTGGTGAACCTGAACAACGAACGCTATCCGCCACGGGCGGACAGCGGTATCTGGACAAATCAGGTAACGGCAGCTTTTTGTTTCTGATCGCGGACAGCCATCGGCCGCTCGCGTCGTCGGCGCGCATCGCGCTCGATGACGTGGAGGAGGTCGTTATCGGCCGCGGCAATGCCCGCAGGCTCGAGGTCGCGGACAGCGGCTCACGCCGGCGCGTCGAGATCCGGCTCGACGACCCCTGGCTCTCGTCGAGGCACGCGCGGATCATGCGGGTCCTCGGCCGGTGGTGCTTCGAGGATTGCGGCTCCAAGAACGGCAGCATCCTCAATGGGGCGCCGAGGAAGCACGCCGAGCTCGCGGAGGGCGACGTGCTCGAGCTGGGCCGCACGTTCTTCCTCTACCGCGCGGCGATTCCCCGCGGCGCCGAACAGGTCACTCTGCTGGAAGCGTCGAGCCTCGCCGCGCACGTCCCCGGGCTGCTCTCCCTCATCCCGTCACAGCTCGAGATGTTCGAGCAGCTCAGGGTGGTGGCGGCCTCCACCATCCCCGTGCTGATCCAGGGCGAAACGGGCACCGGCAAGGAGCTCATGGCGCGCGCCATCCATTCGCTCTCGGGCAGGCCGGGCGCGTTCGTGGCGATCAACTGCGGCGCCCTGCCGCGGGATCTCGTCGAAGGCGAGCTCTTTGGCCACAGGAAGGGCGCCTTCTCCGGGGCCACCGAGGATCGCCCCGGGCTCGTGCGCAGCGCCGATCGCGGGACGCTCTTCCTCGACGAGATCGGCGACCTGCCGTTGTCCGCCCAGGTGGCCTTGCTCCGCGTGCTCCAGGAGCGCGAGGTGCGCCCCGTGGGCGGCACGCGCTCGATCTCCGTGGACCTTCGCGTCGTGGCGGCCACACACCGGCCGATCGAGCGCATGGCGACGTCGGGCGACTTCCGCTCCGACCTGCTCGCGCGGCTCTCCGGTCACGCCGTCGAGCTCTCGCCGCTCCGGGCTCGCCGGGAGGACCTGGGCCTCATCCTCGGCGCGATCCTCCGGCGCGCCGACGGAGCGCGCGCCGAGCAGATCCAGCTGCACCCGCGCGCGGCGCGCGCCCTCGTCACGTACGGCTGGCCGCTCAACGTGCGCGAGCTCGAGCAGTGCATCACGACCGCGGCGGTGCTGGCGCAGCGGGGTACGATCGAGCTCGATCACCTGAACAGCGCGCTGCGGCGCAACGCCGTAGGCGCCGCGGCCCAGGCAGACGATCCCGCGCGGTCCGACGAGCTCAAGGCGCTCCTGCGCGAGCACGGCGGAAACATCGCCGGCGTGGCGCGCGCCATGGGCAAAGCCAGGATGCAGATCCATCGCTGGTTGAAGCGCTATGAGATCGACCCCGATGACTTCCGCCAGTGAGGCGCTGCGCCGCGGTCGTGGGGTGAGGCGACCGTGACGCCGGACACGGTCATCGCGGCCCGATACCGCGTCGTGCGGCGGCTGGGCGCGGGCGCGATGGGCGCTGTCTACGAGGTGATCGACGTCCAGACGGAGCGCCGGCGGGCGCTCAAGGTGATGCACCCTCATACGGTCGAGCGCGCCGACCTGAGGGAGCGATTCGCGCTGGAGGCCCGCGTTTCCGGTCAGGTCGACAGCCCCGCGCTCGTCGATGTCGTCGACGCGGGCGTCGATGACGCCACGGGGACTCCCTTCCTCGTGATGGAGCTGCTCCGGGGGGAGACCTTGAGTGAGCGGCTCTCGCGCGTGGGCCGCCACCCGCCGGAGGAGGTGCTCGCCTATCTCGGCCAAGCGGCGCCGGCCATCGACAAGATGCACCAGCTCGGCATCGTCCACCGCGACCTGAAGCCGAGCAACCTGTTCCTGGAGCAGCGAGAGCACGACGCCCCGCGCCTCAAGATCCTCGATTTCGGCGTGGCGAAGGTGCTGCGCGAGGGCGCGACCCGCGGCTCGACCGGCGCGGTCGGGACGCCGATCTACATGGCGCCGGAGCAGTTCCAGAGCGGCAGGATCACACGCTCCGCCGATATCTACGCGCTCGGCATGATCGCGTTCACGCTCCTCGTCGGCAGACCCTACTGGGAGGACGAAGTGGGCATTGGCGACAGCCCCGTCGCCTTCGCGCTCATCGCGCTGCAGGGCCCCAAGGACCGTGCGTGCGAGCGCGCCGCGAGCCACGGCGTGACGTTGCCGCCCGCGTTCGACGCCTGGTTTGCTCGCGCGACGGCGCTCGCGCCGGGCCAGCGCTTCTCGACGGCGGGCGCCGCCGTCGAGGCGCTCGCGCGAGCGCTCGGCGTGCCAGGCCACGATCTGCCCGCCGAGCAGGCCGACGTGGACGAGGCTCGTGAGGGGGCGCCGCCCGTCGGCGAGCGGCCGACGCGGACCGACACGTTCCCATCCGACGGGCGGTGGGGCGGCGGCGAGGCAGTGAGGCGCACGGACTCGGTGGGCCCCGGCGCATGGGGGTCCGGCACCGAGCCGCTTCGCTCCGAGCCCGAGAGCGATTCACCGAACCCGACCTCCCCTCAGCAGCAGGCCATCGTGCATCGGTCGCGCCGGTGGCGCTGGATCGCAGCCTCGATCGTCACGCTGGCCGCGATGGGTCTGGGCGCCGTCCGGTGGGCGTTCCCTCACCGGCCAGCGCCTGCTCCTCCTCCCACCGTCGTGCGATCTCCGCTGGAGCCCGACAGCGCCGTGCTCGCTTGCCCGATCCTGGAGGCCTCCGGGGTCGAGGAGCCGGCCGGGTGGCTGGGAGCGGCCGCGGCGGCGACGTTCTGCGAGCGGGCTCGGGTCCTCCTCGGAGGCCGCGCGGCGCGCACGCTGGTCCCTGCGGAGCTGCTCTCGCTCCCGCGGCCGCACGCGGACACGGCTCCGATCGATCCCTATGCCGGGCCGGAGGCTCGCGCGCAATCGCTGGACGCGGCGCGCGGGAGGGGAGCGGCTTACGTGGACGGGGCGGTCGTCCTGGAGCCGTCGCGTGCCTTTCGGCTCACGGTCACGCTGCGGGCCGCCGACGGCAGGGAGCTCGCGTCCTCGGTCGGAAGGGCGAGCGCGCTCTATGAAGCCGTGAGGAACGCCATGGACCCTTGGGTCGATGCGGGGGCGTTGCCAAAGGCCCCGCGCCTCGACGACGCCGTGGCCGATTACTCGAGGGCGCGCACGGTCGACGGGGCGCTGGATCTGCTCGACCTGACGCTGGCCATGACCCACAACGCCGGCGGGCTCCGGCAGGAGTGCGCCCGGTTCGAGGCGCGCGGCGGCGCGCTCGCGGAGATGGGACCAGGAGAGCGCTTCCGCTGCGCCTACACGCTCGGCGAGCCCGCACCTGTGCTCGCGCTCCCACCGGTCAGCGCGAACGCCTCACCGGGTGAGCTCGCCGCGCGCGCCCGCGTCGATCTCATGATGCGGCGTGCCGTCGATCCGACGGCGGTGGCGGAGCTCCAGCGCCTCCATGATCGCGAGGCGTCGGCCTGGGGGCGCTCGACCCTCGCGGCGACCCTATCGTGCCTGCTGCCGTCGCCCGATGAGAGGCGCGCCACGGAGACGACGACGCTCGCCAAGGACATGGCGTTCAGCGCGGTGCAGGCCGAGCCGAAGAACCCGATCGGGGAGTGGTGCGCGCCCTGGGTGCAGCTGGCGACGGTGACGCACGGGACCCGGAGCGCGGCGAGCGCGCTGCAGGGAATGCGGGCCTGGATGCCGTGGGAGGCGTATGGGTGGCTGTTCGAGGACTCCGACCCTGGAGCGGCCGAGGCTCCTGCGCAGCAGGCTCGCAGGCGCGCCCTCAGGTTCGCGCGGCGTGCCTATGTCCTCTCGCCCCTGGACATGAACGTGGCCGACACGCTGGTCGATCGGCTCCTCCGCGAGGGAGCGCGCCAGGAGGCGCGCGGGATAGCGCTCGCCGTGGGCCAGGGGAGCCAGGTGCTGCACAAGGTCGGCGGCGAGCTCCTCCTCCTCCGCGTCGAGGCGAGCGAGGCCGGCATCGGCGCCGCCCTCGAGCGGGCGACGCGCGCGATGGCCATCTCCCCTTTCGATTCCGGGTTTGTCCGCGTGCAACGCCTCCAGATCGCCTGGCGCGCGCTGGAGCTCGCGCTCGTCCTCGGGCGCGAGCGCGAGATCGCCGACCTCATCGCCGCCCGCTTCCTCGACCCGGAGCCACCCCTCCTCGAGGGCACCCACATCAGCGTCCCGCTCCGCATGGGGGCCGTCTGCGCCCGCGCCAGCCGGGCGGTGTCGCGGCGCTGCTTCGAGCGGCTTCGCAAGCTCCGGGTCCGGTTCCCGGAAGGCGAGCTGCCGAACACGGAGAGCTTCATCACGGGAGCCGAGCGTCATGCCAGCGGAGACCGGAGGGGCGCCGCGCTGGCGTGGCGCCCGCTGCTGCAGGAGCCCGAGCCGTTCGTCGAGGTGCTCGGCGACGCCATGGTCGCGACCTATGAGCGCGAGGGGGAGCACGAGCTCGTGGACCGGCTGGAGCGGGCGAGCCCGGACGATAGCGAGGCCCTGAACGGCGCGAGCCTGAAGACGGTGCGCGAGGCGGAGCGCGCGGCGAGGCGCGGGGACAGGCAGCGGGCCCTCGAGCTGGCCCAGCGGGTGATCAAGGCCTGGTCGGCGGTGGACGCCCCTGTCCCGGCGGTCGAGTCGATGAGGCGGCTCGCGGCGAGGCTACTTGAGTGAACGGTCGATCAACCAGGGTTTGAACGACGAGCACCCGGCATCGCTCCTGAGATCGCATGGATGGTTCAAATAGACCGTGACAGGGTATTTCCAGTTTGCGCCCGCCTCATCACACGGCGTGTAGATGGATCGCCTGTCACCAGCGGACCGAGCGCAAGCGCCCGGATTCCCGTTGAAAGGAGAGCATGGCTTCGGCTCATGGACGAAGCACTGCGCTGCCGCGTCGGACGCAGGGAGGGCGCAGAGCCTGTCGGCGAGGTTCGCCATGCCTTGACTCCAGTCCTCGCCATAACACGCGTACTGCTTGTCGAAGAGCACCCCGTCGGGCCGAGCCCCCCCGGGGTTCGAATCGAAGATGTTCCCGTAGAACCCGCCCTCGCGGTACCTGAACAGCTCCACCTCCTTCGCCGGATACCTCACGCCCTCGCCCAGCGCATTCTCGAATTTCACGTCGACCGCAAAATTTCGCTCCGATAGCATCACGCTGAAGTACCCGACCTGTTCGGGGGTGGAGCTCGTCTCGTCAACAATGCCTGTGCCAGCAGGACCATTCGGGGGACACAAGAAATCCACCGTGTCGCCCGGACCGTCGAGCGTGTCGCTCTTGATGTGCTTGATGTACCTGCTGCGAGGATCTGCCGCGTCGTAGTCCACATGGTTGCAGCCGTGTATGCCCGCGCACACGCGCACGAACACCGGAGATGAGCTGGCGTGGGCCGAGTTGAGCTTGAGCGTGACCTTCCTCGGCCCGCTATCGCCTGACCGCTGCGCCACGCATTGCCCGACGTAACGCGCCGTCCACCCGCAGTCGCTCGTCGCCTGACGCGGTCCTCCGGGAGCGTTGCACGCGGCGAAGCTCTCGATCTTCGTGGCCTCGCCTGTGCCGGTGTTCCTCTCTCGAGACCTGGTCTCGGCGGGGACCTTGTCGTGGAGCGCGACGAGATCCCCTGGGCCGCGCATGGATACCACGACCACCTTGTTGAGCGCGTTCACCCGGGCGAGCACGCCGGCGGAGACCGCTTGCAGGCATTCCGGGGATGGAAGGTCGTTGAACCAGTCCCCGAGCGATCCCCCGCCGGCGCATGCCCCGATCTGCCCGTTCCACTCGTAGCGCTTGTTCCCCACGCGGGCCGACACCTTCTGGCCCTCCTTCAGGGCAAAAGATACGATGTAGTGCATCAGCTGAACGGCGCGGGGCTCCAGCGTCGGGTCCTGCGTGCTGAAAGGCCTGACATCGTCGAGCTTCAGGCTGTTCAGCTTGCTCACCTTGAGGCGCTCGAGCAATTCGCTGTTCGCGCGGAGCGCCTCCGCGCTGATGCCGTTCTTGGGCATGCCGTTGTGAGGCAGCTGCCCCGGGGGCGCGACTGGCGCTGCTGGCCCACCTGTGGACGCCGGCGTCACAGGCCCGTTGGGATTCACCGTGACGATGCATCCGCCGCACCCCAGGAAAGAACCCACGCCGATGCAGGCTAGCGCCATGTACAAACGGCTGATGGCCACAGGCATTCTCCTTCTCCTGAACTCGAGTCGCCAGGTGAGCGCCCCTCGCGGACGCGCATCCTGGCACGGACGCGCGGCGGTTGGCCAGCTGGCCCCATCGATGCTGAATGGTTTTTACCGCCGCCAGAGCATCTTTCGTGCCACGGTGTGCGCTGCGCGCCGTTGCCCACCAGCGTGGCTGGATGCCTGGTTCTGATCGCGGGCGGCACGTTCGCCGTCCCGTCGAGGCAGCGCCGAGCGCCGGCGCGGTGAGCCCGCTCGGCGCGCCCAGCGCCCGCGATAAACCGGGGTGTTACGCCGGTGATACACCGTGTTGCGCTGCGGAAAAACGCGCCGCGCACGTGTCCCCGTAACAGGTCGGGCGCCCCGCTGTTGCACCGCGCGGCGCGGAGCCAGGGGCGTCACAGGACGGCGACGGTACCGATGCGCCGGGCCGGCGGTCCGTTTCGGCGTGGAGCCACGAACGATGGGCCGCCATGGCACGCCACATCCAGCCCTCGGCATCACCCCGTCGAGGCGCGGGCGTCCGCGTTTGGCACGCGCCTGAAAGGCCAGCTCTGGCCACACGCGGTCGTCCGTCCGGTTGGCACCGGAGCTGCAGTACCAGCAAGCGTCTGCCCGACCGGGCGGTCAGGCGCCCGGATAGCCATCACTCGGCCCGGGATCCGTGGCCAAGGGCGGGGGATACGTCCAGCTCTGCGTGAGGATTGCAGACGTTCTGGATCTTCTCGTCACGCGCGGGAGCCTTTCGCGCCGCGCGCACCAACGACCAGCGATGGAGAATTCCATGAAGAATCGATCGATAGGCGCAGCGTTGACCTGCGCCCTGCTGCTCGCCGCCTGCGGCACCGAGCCGGAAGAGCCGGAGCTCGCCGGATCGAACAGCGACTCGCTCATCGTGGCGCCCTCCAAGCGGGCGCCCAGGGTCGATCAACTGCATCTGCGGCTCACGTCGGATGGCGTCGGGGTGCTCTCGCTCGAGCTCGCGCCGAGCGACCGCAAGCGGGTGATCGAAGAGAACAAAGGCGCGGCGTTCCAGATGAGCCTCGATGCGCGCGAGAAGGCGATCACCTTCAACGACTCGGGAACGAAGCCGGATCTCAAGGCCGGAGACGGCTTGTTCTCCGCCTCGGTCCCCATCGACCTGGAACGGCTGAGCCAGATCAACAGCGAGATCTCGAAGCTCAAGACCCGCAGGCTCCAGACGTTCGAGCCGGGATCGCGCATCGCCTCCAAGGCCATCGAGATCTCGCAGACCAACGCGATCGACATCGAGGCGCTGAAGAAGGGCGCGACCATCCGTTTGCCCAACCTGGCGGAGCTCGGCCCCTTGCGCACGCTCGGCGGCGTGACCACGGCCGCCATCAACCCGCAGAAGTCGCTGTTGATCCGCTCCCTGCCGGTGATCGAGGACCCGGCGCGCACCATGAACCCGTGCGACGCGATCGCCGCGAACGCCCCGCTCAAGAAGTGGACCTTCGGCTACCTGATGGAACAGATGGCCATCGGGTCCGGGCTCACCGCGAGCCAGTTCGTCGAGCAGTGGCTGGCTTCGTGGCGCACCCAGCAGATCGTCAACGCGAGCTCGGGCAGCCTGGTCCTCGACGCGACGAGCGCGGCCGCCGCGGCGAACGTGGACAGCATGATCATCAACCCCTGGCGCCAGAGGAGCGGCGGGGGCGCGTTGAACCTCAGCATCGCGCCGTTTCGGCTGCAGGCCATCCTGGTTCGCCCTGACCTCGCGCAGAGCTCGCCCTACCTCGGCGGGGCCGCCGGCAACAACGGAGGCGAGCTCCGCTTCGTCTTCGGCCTGATGGAGGTGCGCGACGGCAATCGTGACGGCGACGCCAGGGACAGCGCGGACACCTGCCAGCCGATCGAGGCCGCGGCGATCTTCGAGTACGGCGTGCCCATCACGAGCTGCGTCGACATCAAGGAGTGGGCGAACCAGTGGGTCAACCTGAGCGCCTTGCTCCCCGGTGACCCCGCCTACGGCACGGCGCTGGAGGCGTTGACCGAGCAGGTGGTGAGGAACGGCGCCGCGCCGGACAACCCCAACCAGAGCGCGCTCAACCAGCTGCGCACGAACGAGATCGATCTGACGGGGATCTGGCAGATGCGCGAGTTCGTGATCCGCCCCGGGAGCGGACCTTTGCAACAGACCACCACCAAGAACAACCCCCGCGAGCACCAGGCGAGCTTCACGTCGGTTCCGGGCACGACCCCGGCGCCGATCGATCTGAACGGCAGCGACGCGCTGCTCACGGAGATCCTGGCCTCCATGAGCCCCGGTTACACGATGCCCGAGGCCCGCGGGGGCGTTCCCTTCATGGGCGGCGCGTCGACCTACAACGCCGGGACCTTCTGGGATCACCCGGACCTGGAGACGCCGGCGGAGCTCGACGCGCGCTTTCGGTTCTCGTCCAACACGTGCAGCGGCTGCCATACGGGCGAGACGGACACGCTCTTCTACCACATTCGCCCCGCGGGGCCCGGCGGCGTTCCCGGCATCTCGGCCTTCCTGCAAGGTCCGCTGACGGTGACGGACAATCGGGGGCTCAGCCATTCGTTCGCGGAGATGGACAACCGCAAGCAGGCTCTCGCGAGCCTCGCGAACCAGTCGTGTTCGTTCCGCGTTGGAATCCCGCCCTTCCAGGTGTTGCGGCTGCCGCTGCTGAGCGTCCACTGAACCGCGATGAGCGCGGGGCCCGCGGCCACCGAACGCGCCGCCCGGGCCCCGCCCCGGCCGGGCAGGTCGAGCCGGCCGGCGCCGCTTGACGACCGGCGTCCCTCGTCTATAGTGCTCCTCGCTGCTGCGGTGTGCGATCCCCTCGTTCGCGCACCGGGTCCAAATCGGGGGAGAGTGAGCCGCGGCCCCGTCGCGTGATCGCGCCGGCCGCGTGCGTCTTCGTGGATTGGACAGCAGCATGGTTGGCAAATTGCATCTCGATGCGGTGGTGCGTCGCCTGGATGGCGCGACGGCCCGCATCGACAATCCGTTCGGTATTCCGATCACCCTCGTGGCCAGGGAGGATGTCGTCGTCGAGGCCGACGGCATCGAGGAGCTCCTCCGGTTCGCCTCGCTTGAAGGCACGCTCCGCGATCTTCGGACATGGGAGAAGGCCGGCAGGATCGCCCCGTTCTGGGGCGGCACGGCCGGCGAGATCCGCTCCATCGTGCTCACGCCCGACTTTCACAAGGGCGCGGGCATCCCCGTGGGCACCGTCGTGGATGCCCGCGGGTTCGTGGTGCCGCAGGCCGTGGGCAACGACGTCTGTTGCGGCATGCGCCTGCTCGCGACGGACGTGGACCGGGACGAGCTCGCGCCGCACATCGGCGCCCTGAAGCGGCGGCTCCGCGCGATCTTCTTCCAGGGCCAGCGCGATATCCCCATGTCGCCGCGCCAGCGCGCGGCCATGCTCCGTGACGGCCTGTCCGGGCTGCACGAGACGGCGGCGGACAACGCCCGCACGGGCCTGTGGGCCCACTACGATCCTCGCGCCCAGCGCGCGGATCTCGATCGCGTGCACTTCCACGGCGGGCTCCCCGCGCGTGGGACGTTCGCGTTCGACGCGTACATCCAGGCGTCGGGCCGGGCGGACGGGCGTGACATCCAGATCGGCACGGTCGGCGGCGGCAATCATTTCGTCGAGATACAGGCCGTCGACGAGCTGGTCGACGGCGCGACGGCGCGCTCGTTCGGGCTCTCGAAGAACGCCGTCACGATCATGGCCCACGCGGGCTCCGTCGGGCTCGGACACGCGGTCGGCGGCTATTTCAACGAGCGCGCGCGCGCCTTGTACCCGGCGGGGGTGCCCCATCCGGCGCACGGCTTCTATGTGCTGCCGGCGGTGGGCCCCCACGCCCACGAGGCCTCCGTCTACCTCGACGCGATGCGGAACGCCGCGAACTTCGCGTTCGCGAACCGCCTCTTCCTGGGCCTCATGGTGGTGCGCGCGATGCGGGAGGTCCTTGGCCGTCACGTCACGAGCACGCTCGTGTACGACGCGCCGCACAACCTCATCTGGGAGCCCGACGGGGCCGAGCCGCGCTACCTGCACCGCAAGGGCGCGACGCCCGCCGGGGGACCCGACGGCGAGGGCGGCGCGTTCTCGTACACCGGTGACCCGGTGATCATCCCCGGCTCGATGGGCGACTCGAGCTGGGTGCTCGCGGGCGCAGGGCACGCGGCGCTGCTCGCGAGCGCGTGCCACGGCGCGGGCCGCAGCCTCACGCGCGGCCGCTCCGCGCACGCGGACGAGGACGTCTACCGGCGCGCGGTCGAGAAGCTGCACGTCGTGACGCCGCTCGACCCCGACGCGCCCCACGTGCGGCGGCGGCGCGACATCCTCGCGAAGTACCACCAGCGGATGAAGGAGGAGGCGCCGTATGCCTACAAGCCCATCACGCCGGTGGTGCGCTCCGTCGAGGAGGCAGGGATCGCGCGGCGCGTGGCGCGACTCTGGCCGCTCGTCACGGTCAAGGGATGAGGGCACGCGCCGGACGACAGCTCCGCCCGCGAGCGGGAGCCCGAGCTGTGCGGGCTCCCGGTTCCACCCGCCGAGCGGCTACCGGCGCCGACGCCCGAGAACGAGCGCAGAAGCGGCCAGCCAGAGAGCGGCGGCGAGTCCACCTCCCCCGGTGCTCGCGCCCGTCCGGAAAGCGCACGAGCTGTCCGAGTCGTTGCCGGCCCCGTCGTTCCCGCCGGAGGGGCCGGCGCCGTTGCCGCTGCCCGAACTGGCGGAGCCGGTCGTTCCGCCGGTGGCTCCGGTGACCGAGCCGCCGCTGCCCGAGGTCGTACCCCCGGCCTCGGCGCTGCCGCCGGTGCCCGTGGGCGCGCCCCCGGCGCCGTCGCTGCCACCGCTGCCGCCCGCTCCCTGGTCCGAGCCGCCGGCGCCGCCTCCTCCGTCGCCCCCGTCACCCGGCATGGTGGGTCCGGTAAACCGCCACCAGTTGAACTTGAAGAGGTCGCCGCCGCCACCGACGAACTTCAGGAACAGGTCGTGTTTCCCGCTGCCCCCGGTCACCGCACAGGTCTTGGTGGTCCAGGACGACGCGCCCGAGACGTCACACGTCCCGAGCAGCGTGCCGTTCTGACTGTCGAGGTGGAGCTCGATCTTCGCGTCGCTGGCTGCGGACGATACCCGCGCCTCGAAAGAGGTCACGCCGTCCAGGAAATCGACGTCCTTCACCTTGATGTAGTCGCCGTTGCTGATGGACGTGACGTTCATGCCGGCGCCGGTGTCGGTGCACACCTCGGTCTTGAGCCCGGACGAGAAGGCGATGGTCTCGGCCTCGACTTGCTTGAACGGGTCCAGCGTGTCGACGGCGGACGGTCCGTTCGTGGACATCATGATCTTCGGAATGCTGCCGTCGGCGCCGTAGGTGAACTCCTCCACGCAGACCGAGCGCTTGAAGTCACTGCCGCCCGGCAATGCGCTGTTGTGATAGAAGAAGTACGAGTGCCCCTTGTAGTCGACGACGCCGGCGTGGTTGGTGTAGGTCCGGCCAGCGCCCATGATGTCGCCGCGGACGGTCCAGGGCCCGGTCGGGCTGTTGCTGGTCGCGTAGCTGATCTTCTCGGTCCCGGCGATGGCGGCGTAGACGAGGTAGTACAGCGACCCTCGCTTGTGGAGCCACGGCCCCTCGGTGAAGCCGCTCAACGGCACCTCGGTGATGCTTCCCGAGGTGCTGATCATGTCCGAGTTCAGCTTCACGTGCCGGAGCTTGGCATTCCCCCAGTACATGTGGGCCTGTCCATCGTCGTCGACGAACACCGTCGGGTCGATGTTGCCGCCTCCGGGCGCCACGGCCAGCTCCTTTCCCAGCGGGTCCATGAACGGGCCTGCCACATTGTCCGATACGCCAACGCCGATCTTCGCGCCGGTGTTGTTGTTCAGCGGCACGTACAGATAGTACTTGCCGTTCCTGGCGACACCCTGCGGCGCCCACGCATTGTCGGTTCCCCACTTGAAGGTCTTGTAGCCCCCCACCGAGCCGTGGTCCGTCCAGTTGACCATGTCCGTGGTGGAGTACAACCTCCAGTCGTTCATGGTGTAGAAGTTGTTCACCGTGACGTCCTCGTCGTGGGACGTGTAGAGGTACAACCTGCCTTCGTGCACCATGGGCGCGGGGTCGGCCGTGTAAAAGGTCTGCACGATCGGGTTGTCCGCCCGAGCGGGGGAGGGGATCGCGGCGACGAGGCCCAGCGCCATCGCCGACAGGGTCATTCTTCTTGCTCGGTAGAACGTTGTATTTAAGCGCACGTTGAATCCTCTCGCGAGCGAAATTGCCGGCGCCCCGCACCCCTGGTGCTGACTCGACGGAGGCGCCCTCCAATGAGAGGGCAGCCCGCGCAAAGGCACGCAGGACGACCCCCCCAGGGCAAAGCACAAGTATACCCTTTCAAAATGTGAACGATCACATTCCTGGTGTCAAACCCAATCGACCGGCCCGGGCGGGATCCTCGATCCCGAAGGGAGGACTGCGCTGGCGAGCTCTTCCGGAGCGCCGCGTCACGGGGGGCGGGCGGGCGCCGGACCGCGGTGATCGCAGGCTCGATGCGCTCGATGCCGGCCTGCGCACGGACGGCTGGCGCCTCGATGCCGGCCTGCGCACGGACGGCTGCGCTCGATGCCACAGGCGACCGGCGCCCCGGGTATCGCCTCTTGTGCGCGACGACTCGAGCGCGCGCTCCGGCCAAGAGCTCGCCCCATCATCGGCTAATTTGGATTGACGTCGTCCATGTGAACGATCACATTTGGGGCTGCGATGGGGTTGTCGAGCTTGCTCTTTCACCGGATCAGGAGACGCCAGATGTCGATGAGTAGGAAGCTGATGGGGGCCATGATCATGAGCGTCGGCATCGGCTCTGCCGGCGGCTTTGTGGGCGCAGCATGGGCCGCGGGCGGGAAGGCGGACGTCCCCGCATCGGTCGCCGAGGGGAAGGATTTTGGCTGCGGCGCAAAAGGACAGAAGGCCTGTCCGATGCAGGGCTGGATGAAGACGGTGATGCAGTCGGCGACCACGAGCGGCGACGGCGCGAAGATCGCGTCGGCGCTGGACTATGTGGCGTCGAAGCCGCCGCCCGGGATGCCCAAGTGGGTCGCCATCTCGAAGGACGGCGCGGAGAAGGCCAAGAAGGGCGATATCGACGGCGCCAAGGCGAGCTGCAAGGCCTGTCATGATCTGTACAAGGCGGAGTACAAGGCGAAGCTCCGCGACGCCGCCTTCTGAAGCGCCGCGCCCTGCTCTCGCCTTACTCCGCACCTCGCGCAAGGCGCGCGCTCTCCTTCCGGCCCCCGGCCCTGCTCGAGAGCGTTCCGCCTGACGCGCGGCGTGCCTGGCCGTCTGTAGAGCGTCAGGTAAGATTCCTGTCGCTCGAGCGGCGCTGTCCTCTGCGCGCCAGCGCCCGGCGCTTCTGGCGGGACGATTCCGCGGGGGCGAACCGGTGCGATCCGTCGGATGCGCGGGGATGAGCGCCGTCACCCTCGGGGATGAGGTGGCGGCCCGGCTCGTTCACGAGACGACCGGTCGGTTGCTCGGGCCGCCGGTGGCACTGCACCGGTGAGCAAGCTTGGACCGAACGTCGAGCCCGCCACGGGGAGCGAAGGGCTTGGCCATTCACAGCCTCAGGCTGCGACTGGAGCGTTTCGAGCGTAGTCCGCCATCTGGTCGCGCAAGGCCTTTGGGAAGGCTGGCCGCGCCTAACAGCGCTTGACGTAGGCGTCGAGCACGGGAAACTCGGTCACCAGGTGACGCGGGGGCCGTGCCATGGGCCGAGTCCTGGATGAGGATCACATCCCGCTTCACGCCCCGGGACTCGAACCACGCGCGGATGATCATGTGGCCCGTGAGCTCCCCGTGGGGGCCGGCCGCGGGCTGCAGGGTGAAGTGGTCCATCCCCGTCAGCTCCCCGAACCATTCGGCGAGGTGGAAGAGCAGCTCCCGGAGGCCGGGCAGCGTGCGCTCGGGGGGGCGTGGGCGAACCCCTCCAGGTTCGCCCGGGGCTCGTGGCGCTTCGGATTGTACTTCATCGTGCAGCTCCCGAGCGGATAGCTGCCGTCGTCCACGCCGTAGGCGCGGTGGCCGAGCGCGGTGTAATCGTCAATGTCCCTCACCTCTCCGACGAGCCGCCCCGGCATGAGCTCGCGCAGCCGCTTCGCGCAGGCGAGTACACCGAGCGAGGGGCCTCCGGTTGACAGCGGCAGGCCGAGGGGCTGGCCCTCACACGTCACGATGTCCGCCCCGAGCTCGCCCGGTGCCTTCAGGAGCGCCAGCATCATCGGGTAGCAGGAGACATGGACGAGGGCGCCGTGCTGCCGGCAAGAGTCCGCCGCGGCCGGGATGTCCTCCAGGATGCCGAGGGAATTGAGGGTCCGCAGGATGAAGGTGGCCGCGGGGCGGGTGAAGGACTCCTGGAGCGAGCGCAGATCGAGCCGGCCCGACGCGGGATCCGTGGCGACGTAGTCTACCTCGACCCCGCGCCCGCGCATGTAGAGCTCGAGGACCGACTTCCACTCGGGCCAGATGCGCGAGGCGGCGAGGACGCGTCGCCGGCCCGTGGCCGCGCAGGCCATCCAGGCTGCCTCCGCCATGGCCGTCGCGCCATCGTAGAGCGACGAATTGACGATCGGCAGACCCGTCAGCAGCGAGAGCATGCGCTGGTACTTGAAGAGGATCTGCAACAGGCCCTGGCTCATCTCCGGCTGGTAGGGGGTGTAGGCCGTCACCGACCGCTCGCTGGAGGTGAGGCTGTCGACGACCGCGGGGATGT
Source organism: Sorangium sp. KYC3313 (assembly GCF_052075895.1). NCBI lineage: Bacteria > Pseudomonadati > Myxococcota > Polyangiales > Polyangiaceae > Sorangium > Sorangium sp. KYC3313. The sequence continues at coordinate 10,165,847 of NZ_CP197255.1, read as the reverse complement.
GGTGCTCGTAGACCCCGCCGCCGAGGAAGCTCAGGTGGCTCCGGGTGGATGCGTTCCTGGACGCGAGGTCCCGCAGGTGCCTGCCGAGCGCCCATTCGCCGTGGGGAGGAGGCAGGCGAAGCTCCCTGCCGAGGCTCTCTTCCTGGGGAATGGGGGAGAAGAGCTCCGCGACGCTCGTGAGCCCGAGGACCTCGAGCATGGCCTGGCGGTCAGCCTCCCGGTGGACGTTGTAGCCCCAGAGGAGCGGCTCGGGATGACTCTCCATCGTGACGAGCTCCAGGAGGCGATATGCTCAAGCACGAAGATGGGGTGAGCCTCCGCGGACCTCAAGACCACGAAGAGGGGCGGCGGCTCGCCAGTGATTTCGCGCTCGCCGCGATCTGTGTGCTCGCCGTTGTCGGCGCTCCTCCCTGTCGAAACGCGTTCTGCCCGGTGTACAGGAACCTGCTGCTCCGGCCCCGACCAGAGCGAGCTCTCGTGGCCGAAGTCGTTTGATGCGTGGCGGCGTGCCGCGTATACTGCGAGAAAGCCCTCGCTCACCTTGCTGCAACAAGCCGACCGACCGTGACCCAGCTCGACCTTCGGTGGTGCGTCCGCTCCGAACAAGCACCCTGCACGGCCTTCGTCAAGAAGGTCGACCCTTCGCTGCCCGCCGCGGCCGTCGAGGCGCTCGGACGATTGGATACGCATGCTCGCAGCGCGAATGCCTTCTTCGCAGGCCTTGCCTTCGGAGACGCCGCTCGGCATGCGGACATTCTGCTCATCGCGAACCTTGCCGAAGCGAACGCGCGCAGCATCACGTCCGCCGATGAATGGGGAGGTTGCAATGAGGTGCTTCGTGATTCGTCGCTCTGCGACGGGCGAGGAGCCATTCTGTTCGGCGTGCGCGGCTCGCAGCTTTGCGCCGATCCGGACGTGGTGACGCACGAGCTTGCGCACGTCTGGATGCATCCGATGCTGGGCGAAAGCCGCTGGACCCTCGACGCCGCAGGCAGCTCGGACGACCCTGCGATCATCAAAGAAGCCCTCGCCGATTTCTACGCGGCCGTCAAGAGCGGCGATCCGGTCTGGGGAGAGCGTTCGGCATTTCCAACGGAGGCCGCTCGATCTCTTCGTATAAAGGTTGTTTTCCCGGAAGCCCGTACCGGCGCCGCCCATAACGATTCATTGGCTATTTCGAGCGCATTGTGGGGTGTGTACACGGAGGGAAAGGACCGCTTCGTCGAGGGTCTCACGCGCTACCTGGTCCACACGGCGTCGCCTCCGAAAGCGCTTGGTCCTTGGGCTCGCGGGCTGGTCGTGGAGCTGCAATCGATGGACCCGGCGCTTGCCGCGATGTGGCAGCGCGCAGCGGAGGAGCATGGGCTCTTGCTGGAAGAGCGGGTGCTCGAGCTCAACCCTGGGGCGATGACGCGCGCCCATGCGGATGGGTTTTTGGTTCCCGGGCGGCGTGATGTGCCGGACGCGCCGCTGCCGCGATCGGTCCTGCAATTCCGTGGGCAATCGCCGGCAGCGGGAAAGGCGATCCTTTCGCTCCGCGTCGCCGGGGGCGCCGAGCGTGACCTGGAGGCCGTCGTTCGGGCCGGAGAGCTGGTCGACGAGGCAACGGCGCTCGGGGCACGGGCAGCATTCACGCGTGCGGGTGGTCGATTCGAGGCGTCGCTGGAGCTGCCGCAGGGGCGTTATTACGTGCAAATCACCAATCGGGGGGAGGCCGCGGCATTATTTGATGATCTGGCCATTCGCCTGGTGGAATCGGCGCCTACATCGACGTCGCCCTACGGTGGGTCGCCCTCGAACGCGACGGTTGTCGGCGTGGGCCTCGTGGCGGCAGGTGCATTGGCGTTTGCGGTGCTGAGGTCGCGCTTCAAGAAGCGTGCGGCCGCCGTGAGCTCGCGGCGATGAGGTGTTGGCACAGGCATGTCCAGCGCTTCGACCCGACCGCTGGCGGATGAGGCGCCCGAGGGCCTCCGGCGGGGGTCGACCCTCAGCCGGGGCCCTCGTCGAGGCCCAGTAGCGCGATGTAGATCACAATCGGATCCATCGTCGAGCCCCTCCAGCGCGACCCGCATCACGCCCGAGGCCCTACGTCCCCGCAATGGGCGACGGTCCAGTCGCAGCCGGGTTGGGCAGTGCGGCCCCAGGGGCGGCGTCGAGAGCGAGTCCTGTCGCTAAATTCCCGATCCTGATCCGGGGACGCCAGCAGTTCCAAGCGCCAGCAATTCCAAGCGCTTGAACGGAAAGCTTGCAGGTCGGCCTCTCCGTGCGCTCATGGTCGCTGCGTGGCGTCTTTGAGCAACGTGGCGGGGGTGACGAGCGCAACCACGAGCTGGAGCGGTGGGACGACCTCGATCGGGTTGCCGCCCGTGACCGTATTCCAGCCGCAATGGCCGCCGCCCGTGAGCTGCACCGTGCGCCCACCTGCACCATACGTGGTATCGCCGCTTGGCATGAAGCCAGCCACGGTAAACTGGTCGGGGGCGACAGCGATTGCTCTGTCTCGAGCACCGCGGTGATGTTCGCCTGCGCTTGGAGGCCGCACTCGAGATCGAGCTGGAACGTTTCGGTGAAGACCACCGGCACGGGGCCGGCGGCGACCGTTTGTGTCACTGGCTTGGAGATGAAGATCGTCTTCGTCCAGGCCGTGCCCGGCTTGAGATCCGGATGGCCCATGAAGAATTCTTTGGTGTGCGTCTCGACTTCGGCCCGGGTCGTGGGCGCTTCCTTGAAGAGGTTCTCCAGGTCGACCCCCGACTTGCCTCCGGCCGACTCGAGGGTAGCCTTGAACGCGAGATCGATCTTCTCTGATGCGCGCAGGTAACTGTCGGCGTTGACCCACAAGGCAAACGGCTTGTCCCCTCCGATGGATCCCAGCCCCGGAACGGTGAAGCCGACCTGCACTTTCGGGTTGAAGGCCAGCGTGCCGGTGACGATTGCGTTGCCCTTGATGCCTAGCTCCAGCGGCAACTTGCCCGAGGGGTTGAAGGTCTTCTTGTAGTCGAGGTCGAGAAAGTCTTGTGAAACCGACTTGCTGATTTCCTTGTCCAGCGGAACGCTGCCGTCAAAGCTCTTCGCTGTCACGGTTTGCCAAACGGTGTTCGACGCGCTCGCGATGGCCTTCGCCGCTCCGCCAATGGCGCCCCCGACGGCGCTGACGCCCTTCTTCGCGGCTTTGGCGAGCCAACCGAAGGCCGGATCGCCAGGCATCGCCGGAGGCAGCGACATGCCGTCCTCACCGACGTCGCCTGCCTCGAGGGGGAAGCTGTCGGTGAGAACTCCGGGGCTTTCGCTGGAAAAGTCGACATTGGCGTACAGATTCTCGGCGGCCCACTCCAGGTCGAGCTTGGTCAAGTCGACTTCCTGAGCTTTGGCGGGGTCGAACGTCATCTGCACGTCGCCCTCGAAGAGCTCTTGAAGGACGGGGATTTCCGTCGAGACGACGATGTTCGCTCCCTGCTCGGCGATGCTCACGACGCGCCGAGCAAAGCCCATGGGGTTTCTCCCTGCGCCTGCACCCGGTCCCGCGACGACGATGCGCCCGGGCTTCCAGGTGAGAACTTCCGGGTGCGTCGCTCTGGGGAAGACGAGCTCGGTGGCCGTGACGGTTACGTCGTCCGTTTGCCCCTTCGTCGCGGGTTCGACACCCGGCCGTGGGGTCAGGTTGTTGTAATCGGGGTCGAGCGAGGGCTGCCAGTTGGCGGCGATGGCGTCGAGGGCTTCTGTCGTGTCGCCCCCTGAGATGTTCGTTCCCGCCGGCAGCGTTTCGTCGGGCGGGGGGCCGATGGGCGGGGGCGCCGTATCGCTGCAACTGGCAGCGATGATGACACCGAGGCACAAGAGGGGCAGTGCGACCGTGTGCCTGGTTCTCATTGGCTCCTGTTACGAGTGAAGAGGTGAAGGCCCAAGGGGTGGGCACCCGTGGGGGGCCGGCGCACGGCAAGTCCCGTGCCTGTCGCAGTCAGGCAGGAGTCGGCGTGATTGCTGCTTTACCGCCCAAGAGCTCCAGGAGAGGCATTCGGGGCTGCTCATCGAGGAAAAATTCAGAATGACGCAGGCCCACCCGTAACATCTCCCGCATACGTAACGCAACCCCCACAATGCGCGTGGCGCGCGACATGAGCAAATCTCGCGTGCAGATTCATCGCTGAATGCGGACGTTGTCGATCCATGTCGGCGCGTATCGCGAGTGGGCGCCCGGACAGGTGTGGGGGGGCGCGCTGTACGTAGTGCTGTCCATGTACCGTACAGGTTACAGCTAGGGAATCGGTCCTACGAGCTCAGCCGGCGACGCTCGAGGTGTACCGCCTCGAGGGCGGGCGGTGGGTGCTGCTCGAGACCTACGAGGACCGACCCGCGCGATGAGGGGCGCGAGCTGCTCCACGCCGCCCCAGCGGCTCAGCGTCGAGACGACGCGTGACGCACGCGCGGTGCAGCGTCGCGAGCGTTCTCTGCGCGAGCGCGACCCGCACGAAGCTCGAGATCGCGTCGGGCGGATTCACCGCCTCTTCGACGGCGCCGGATCGAGCTCCGGATAGTGCCGGAAGATGCCGTCTTCGTTGAAGGGTATCCGCCGATCCGAGGCCAGGTAGGCCGCGATCCGCGGGCGCTCGGCCACGCGGTCGTGCAGGGCGACGAGCCCGGGGATCCTGGGCGCGAAGGCGGCCATGGCGTGCGGGAACGCGTAGCGGAGGCCCGCGATCACCTGGAACAACGAGAGATCCACGTAGGACATCGCGCCTCCCAGGACGTGGCGGCCGCCGTGGCGCTCGAGGACGCGCTCGAAATAGCCGAGGAGCTTGGGCATGCGCTCGGCGAGGAAGGCCTGGCTGCGGCGGAGGGCCTCGGGCTTCTGGTCCTCGTAATAGAGCTCGACGGAGATGGGGTGGTGCGTGTCGTGCACCTCGGCGACCAGATCGGTGATGGTGAGCTGGAGCTGATGGGCGCCGAGCCTGCTCGCCTCGTCGTCCGGCGCGAGGCCGAGGCGCGGGCCGAGGTAGAAGAGGATGTTGGCCACCTGGGCGATCACGAGATCGCCGGAGCGGAGGAACGGCGGCGCGAAGGGCTCGAGCGCGAGCGCGTGGCTCTTCATGAGCTTCTGCATGGCGGCGACGCCGCCGTGCTTCGCCGTGGGCAGGCGGGCGACATCGACATAAGGAGCGCCGGCGTCCTCGAGCGCGAGGCGCACGAATTCGCCGCGGCCCTGAATGCCAGGCCAATAGTACAGCTCGTACGTTGGCGCGTTCATGATGGATGAATCGCGCCGGCGAGGGCCGCGGTCAATGGGCGCGCCGCCGAACGGCCCGCCGGATCCGACGTGGACACACGAGCCGGTGCCCCCTGCGCTGCGCCGCCGGCTACGAGCGCGGCGGAATGCGCCGCATCGTGCTCGCACGCGTCGTGTACGAGGCCGAGCGGTCCGTCACGGATGCGAGCAGCTCTGGCGACGGGGAAGCGGCCCCGCTCCAGGGCGTCGCCTGTCCACGGACGCCACCGGGGTCTCCATCCAGCCCGGGGCCATCCAGGAGCGCAAGGACAAGAAGCCCGGGCCGTGCCGCAAGGGACACTTCTTCGTCGTCCTCGCGGACAAGGATCACGTCTTCTTCGAGTACCAGCCCAAGCATACCCGCAGGTCCGAGAGGTCGTCCGCCGTCCGACCGAGCCCGTCTTCCCAGCGCACGCCGGGCTCGTACCCGAGCAGCTCGAAAGCCGAGAAATAGAGGCGAACGAGTGATGCAACTCCCCGGCCCTCCGGCCCTCGCGCTTGATCGACAGAGGCCGACGGTCGGACGAAGAGTGGCAGTCGTTCAGCAACTCATGCCCTTGCGACGTCATCGACACCCGGATCGCCCCGTGGGGGGCCGCGGGCGCCGGCATGCACGAGTTCGTGCTCGACGTCCCTGACGCGACCTTCATCGACGGGGAGGGCAATTCCCGTTCTCGCTCTACGTGCAGGCTCAGTGATGACGCCCCGTTGACTTTCTCGACGACCTGTCTCGCGACGCTGCCGTCGTGGGGCGCGCGTTCGCGGTCGAGGGCGACGAGCTGGTCCCCACGCTTGGCGGCTCGAGGACGCACCGATGATCCGCGTCGCGCGAAGCGCCTGGGCCTATCCGGACATCACGCCGCCCCGCGCGACCCGTCGCCGAAGAGCATCGCGCGGAGCGCCTCGGCCTCCCGCTGCGCCCGCGCCACGATGGGCAAGAGCCCCACGAGGCACTCGACCGGCACCTCCCGCACCAGGATCACCCCGTTCTGGCTGCGGAACACGCGCACGCCGCGCGCCCGGAGCCTCGCCGGGCTGATCTCGAGCATCACGTCGACCTTCGCGCGCTTGCCCACCGCGCTGCCCAGCGCGTCGGTGCAGTGGACGTGCGTGCGCGCCGCCGGCCGGATCCCGTGGCGCGCGATGCCCCTCACGGCGTCGACGCTGGTGCCGTGCCAGATCGACGCGTCGCCGTGGACCTCCTCCCACGACGCCTCGAGGCCCGCGAGCGTCACCGGCATGCCGTCGCGCGAGTGGCCTTGCGAGGCGCGCACCCGGTCGCCGCGGATCTCGAGGCGGTTCTTCGTGTTCTTCTCCACCACCTCGTCGAGCACCGGCCGGGAGATCCGGAGCGCCTTGAGGACGTCGTCCACGGCCACCCAGCCGGCGTCGTCCATGGCGACGCCCTGCGAGGGCGCCGCGTGGCGGAGCAGCCAGGAGAGCTTCTTGCTCGTGTCGGTCAAGCGATCGCGGCCCATCGTCAAGCTCCATTCTCTTCTCGTGAGCCGGAGCCGCGGCCCGCGATTCGCGCGGGCACGCAGAGGCCTCCGGAAGGCCCCTGGACGGTGCAGGGACCGGGACCGAAACCGTGAAGGGAATCGGCAGAGGAAAGAATAGACGCCCGGCTATCATGCGGAAGAAGTATTTCTGGAGTCGCTATCGCGTTTCGCGATAGCTTGCCGCCATGCTCAACCTCGACTGGCTCGGCGCCTTCGTGGTCTTCACCGAGCACCTCAACTTCACGCGCGCGGCGCGGGCGCTCCACGTCTCGCAGCCTGCGCTCCACGCCCAGATCGGCAAGCTGGGCGAGGCGCTCGGCGTCACGCTCTACCAGCGGCGCGGGCAACGGCTGGAGCTCACGGCCGACGGCAAGCGCGTCGCCGCGTTCGGGCGCGAGGTCGGCGAGCGGACGCGCTCGTTCCTCGACGTGCTCCGCCACGGCGAGAGCCGGGAGCCGGTGGTGCTCTGCGCCGGGGAGGGCTCGTACCTCTACCTGCTCGGCGAGGGGATCCGCGCCTTCTCCGCGCGTGGCGCCGCCCCGCTCCGGCTGCTCACGCGCGACCGCGAGGGCACGATCGAGGCCGTCGCGGCGGGCGAGGCGCACCTCGGCGTCGCGCCGCTCGAGGGGGCGCCGGACGGGCTCGCCGCCGATCGCCTCACCGAGGTGGCGCAGGTCCTGGTCGTGCCCGACGGCCACCCGCTCGCCCGGAAGCGCCACATCCGGCTGCGCGACCTCGAGGGGGCGCGGCTCGTCGTCCCCGGCCCGTCGCGGCCCCACCGGGCCCTGCTCGCGCAGGCGCTGCTCTCGGCGGGGGTCCGCTGGGAACCGGCGGTCGAGGCGAACGGCTGGGAGCTGATGCTCCACTTCGTCGAGCTCGGCGTCGGCATCGCGGTGGTCAACGCCTGCTGCCGCCTCCCCCGCGGCCTCGTCGCGCGCCCGCTGCCCGAGCTGCCGCGCAAGGTCTTCTATCTCGTCCGCCGGCGCGGCGGCGAGCTCCAGGGCGCGGCCGCGGAGCTCCGGGACGCGCTGCTCGCGCACGCCGCGGCGTGGCAGAGAAACCATGCGTTGGGCGCGTCGAGCGCGTCGGGCGCGTCGAGCGCGACCGACGCCGCCCCGACACCGCCCGCGCGCCGGCGCTGAGCCCCGGCATCACACTTCCTGCCGCGTGCCGGTCTCTGCCGGTCTCCCGGCCGGGTCCTGGCTTCCGGGCTCAGGCCGCCTTTCTCGACTTCTGCTTGCCCTGCTTCGCCTTCTTGCCGCCGACGTCGGCCGGGCGGCTCACCAGCTTGGAGAAGTTGCTCGGCTGCCCGTCCGCTGTCTTCTCCTGGTACACGAAGGCGAGGTTCGACTCCTCGAACTTGTCGAAGAAGTCCTCCCACGAGATCTCCTCCAGGGTGTCTTCCCCGCTGTACCCGGGGAAATCGATGCGGAGGATGCCAGGCTCGCCGCCCTCCTGCGTGCTCTTCACCGTCGCCGGGCGGCCTCCGCGCGATTCTGCCCACTGGCGGATCTCGTCATGAACGATGGTCGTCTTCGATGAGCTGTCCGACATGGTCTTCCCTCCTGTGCTCGTGCATCGATGGCGCGGGAACGGCAATCCGCATGCCAGAGGTCGATGAGAAGATCCGGGCACGCGAGGGTCGACCTCGGCCATACGGTGGCTCCCTGGACCGAGCGCGGCGCGCCGCGGAGCCCGCCGCGCTGCCGGACCGCGCCGTCGTGCCCGCGACGCGTCGCGGTCACCTGGCGGAGACCGCGGTGAAAGCAGGGGATCTCTGCTGTGGTCGAGGATGGGCTCGGCGATGCAATTCGCCCCGCCTGCGGCGGAATGCTGCCGGCTGGCGCAGGTCCTCGTCGGAGATCGCGTTCCCCTGGATCCGATTGAACCAGAAGGAGAGAGGCCGACAGACTGCCTGCTTGAATGCTGGCCGACAGACTGCCTGGCAGACAGAAACAGGCCGACACGCGACGCGCGGCGCCCTCGTGGAGGCCCACGAGCACGCAGCGAGGGCATCCCGGTGGCGCTCGCCACGGAACCAGGCGTCCCCAGTGTAGCTCGCGCTCGATGTAACCCACGTGGGCCGGGCCAAGCCGGTTGGGCGGCCGAGAGATCGAGAGAGCGCGTGTCGACGCGGGGGAGCCGGTCGTGCTACCTAGAATCGAGCGCCGCGATGCGCGCGCTGCCGAGGCCGAGGACGTGACCGCCGCGCACCATCTGCTCCTCCGGGTCGCTGTGATCGCCGTCGCCACGGCGACCGCCGCGACGGCGGGCGCGCGCCCGCTGCGCCCCGCGCCGGCCGCCCCGCAGGCTCACCCGCCGCGCCCCGCGCCGGTGGGCTCGCCGCGCCGTGCGCCAGCCCCCTCGCCGCGGCGCCCGCCGCGCCCTGCGCCGGCCGCGCCGCAGGCCCTCTTGCCTGCGCCGGCCGCGCCCCCGGCTTCGCCCGCCCCGCCCGCCCTGCCTGCCCCGGCTTCCCCCGAGCCCGCGGCCTGGCGCGCGCTCGTCGTGGGCGGCGGCCCGAGGCCGCCCATGAACCAGGTGGCCATCGAAGGCCACATCCGGTACTTCCAGTCGCTGCTCCCGGCCAGGGCAGAGCGGCGCGTCCTCTTCGCCGACGGGCGCCGGGGCACGCGGAGCGTGCAGTTCCTCGACGGCGACCAGACGCGCTACCGCGCGCCCAGGCTGCCGCGCATCGACGGGGCGACCACCCGCCCGGGGTTCGACGCGATCTGGCGCAGGTTCGTCCATGCGCGCCCCGCCGACCCGTTGCTGCTCTATTTCGCCGGCCACGGGAGCCCGGATCCAGGGCACGACCTCGACAACAACGTGTTCGACCTCTGGGGCGGCGGAGCGCTGTCCGTGCGCGATCTCGCCGCCCGCGTGAAGGAGCTGCCCGGCGGCACCCCCGTCGTCCTCGTCATGGCCCAGTGCTACTCCGGCTCGTTCGCGAACCTCCTCTTCGAGGGCGGCAGGCCCGACGGCGAGCTGGTCGAGCGCGACATCGTCGGCTTCTTCGCGGCGACCCGGGACCGCCCCGCGTCGGGCTGCACGCCCGAGATCGACGAGGCGGATTACACCGATTTCAGCAGCTTCTTCTTCGCCGCCCTCGCGGGCGTCGATCGCCTCGGGAAGCGCGTCGACGGCGCCGATTACGATCGGAACCAGCTCGTGGGGATGAACGAGGCGTTCGCGTACGCCCTCCTCCACCAGGCGACGGGCGATGTGCCGGTCGCGACGTCCGATGTGTTCCTGCGCCGCTTCGTCATCAAGCCCGATCACGAGACCATGGCGACGCCCTATTCCAGGGTCCTCTCGTGGTCGACCCCGGCGGAGCGGGCCGCGCTCGAGGGGCTCTCGGACGCGCTGGGCCTCCACGGAGAGCACCGGCTCCGGGCCGCCTACGAACGCGAATTCGGGCCCCGGGCGGGCAGGAGAGACGTCGAGGACGTGGACTCGGCCCACCGCTTGCGGTTCATCCGGCTCGCCAAGAGCGTGGTGCTCGCGCGGACGCTGCGGCAGAGCGGCAACCGCGCGAGGATCGAGCGCTTCGAGCGGCTGCGCGCCGCCGAGGCGCGCAATCCGCTCGTCGAGGTCAGGGCGGCGAGCCTGGCGCGGCAGGACGGCCGGCGGCGCGCCGCCCGCTGATCCCGGGCTGGCCTCGCCCGCCCGCCCGCCCAAGGTGCTATCGGACCGTCGAACATCCGCGCTCGCCGGGGGGCGAGGCGCGCGTCATCGCCCGCGGCTCTCGTCCCGCAGCATCGCGATCAGATCGGTCGCGCCAGGGTCGATTCCCATCTGCGTGAGCAGGGTGGTCACCTGACCGCGGTGATGGGTCTGATGATTGAAGAAGTGCCCCACGGACCACCAGAGCGGAGAGGTGTAGACCGTCCCGCTCCGCGTGTACGTCAGGTCGCCCGCGAGCGCCCGGTCATCGATCTCGTGCACCCACGCGAGGATATCCGCGTCCGTCCTGGCGCGCTCGCGGGAGAGATCGCCGAAGTCCGCGTAGAGCTCCTGCGAGAGCGCGGTGATCTCGATGGCCTTCCCGCTCGGATCACGGGAGACGAACCGCTCCGCGCCGCCGGTGAAGCGCCCCATCCACGTGCGGTCGGCGAGCAGGATATGGTTCAACGTGCCGTGGATCGACCGGAAGAAGGCCCCGCGATCGCGCTTGCGCTCCACGTCGTCGAGCTCGCCGACCAGCGCAAAGAGCCTGTCGTTCATCCACCGGTTGTAGCGAGCCAAGGCGCGGTACTGGTCGATCCAGCTCATGAGCGACTCCTCATTGTTCGAGAGCAGGCGCGAACGCTACCACGCCCGCCCCCGACGGCGAAACCGGGCCAGCACCGCCGCCATCACGCGCACATCGCGCGCAGCCATCGAGATAGCGCTTGCTCGGTCCGTTATGGCGGACTATTGTCCTCGATAGCAGACGCGTGGCGCTCGGGGAGACCCTCCATTCGGCCCCCGTCTTTCGCCGATCTCCACCTCCTCTCTCAAGGAGCCATGATGGTCAGCCTTTCGCTCGATTCAGCTGTCCTGGCCGAGACGTACGATCGCGTGAGCGATCGGCAGTTCAACCACGGAAAGCTGCTCATCGAAGATCTCCAGATTTCCTTGGGCGAGCGCGTCCTCGACGTCGGGTGTGGGACGGGCCGGCTCGGGGCTTACGTCGCCGAGCGGGTCGGCCCCTCCGGCGCGGTGGCCGGCGTCGATCCGCTGCCGCTCCGGGTCGAGCTGGCGAACGAGAAGCGCCGGCCGAACTTCCGCGCCAGCGTCGGGCAGGCCGAGGATCTCTCGCAGTTCGCGGCCGGGAGCTTCGATGTCGTGTTCCTGAACAGCGTGCTCCACTGGCTGCCCGAGAAGCTCGGCCCGCTGCGCGAGGCGCGCCGGGTCCTCAAGCGGGGAGGGCGCCTCGGCATCAGCTCGGCCGCCAGGGAGCGCCCGCACGAGCTCGAGCAGGTGATCGAGGGTGTGCGGTCGTCTCTCGGCGTGACCGCCACCGCGGAGACGCTCGGCAGCACGACCTACAAGGTGACCTCGGACGACCTGACGAGCACCCTCCTGCTCGCCGGCTTCGAGGATCCGAGGCTCCAGATCCGCACCTTCACGGACCATTTCGCGGACACGGACGACGTGATCGCGTTCTACCTGGCCAGCTCGTTCGGCAACTTCCTGTCCAACCTCGATCCGGCGGAGGCCACGCGGGTCAAGGCAGCGCTCGCGGCCGAGCTCGAGCGCCGCCGCGCGCCGGAGGGGATCCGGCTGCAACGTCACCTGATCTTCGCCGTGGCGCGCGCGGGAGGGGCCTAGAGAGGCGACGGGCCGGCTGGCTCGAGCTCTCCAGAGCCCTCTCCGAGATAGCGCGCCCCGGTTGCGTGGCCGCGCGCCTCTGCGAGGATACGGCGCCGGCAGGGGCGGGGAGCCCGGTGAGCGCCCGCGCGCGCTCGACGACGACCGACGAGCGCTGAGCCCGCCGCTCGGAGGGCAGGTGAGCGAACGACTCGACGTAGAGGTGCTGAGCCGCCGCGAGGAGCTCGAGGCGCTGCGGGAGCCGTGGAGCGCGCTGTGGCAGCGCTGCCCGGCGGCGACGACGTTCCAGCGGCCGGAGTGGCTGATCCCGTGGTGCCGCGCGCTCGGGCCCGAGGAGGTGCTCGCCCTGGTCTTCCGGTCGGACAGGGGGCTCGTCGGCCTCGCGCCCCTCGCGGTTCACCGCATCGGCGACGAGCGCGTCGTCGCGCTGCTCGGCGCCGGGATCACCGATTACAACGATGTCCTGGCCGCGTCCGGGTACGAGCGCGCGGTCGCGGACGCGGCGCTCGCTTGCCTCGAAGAGCGCGCCGGCGCGTGGGACGTCGCCGATCTCCACGACCTGCGCGCGTCGTCGCCGCTGCTCCTGGCCGAGGCGCCCCCCGGCTGGTCGGACGAGGTCGAGAGGCACGAGGCGTGTCCGGCGGTGACGATCCCCGAGGGCGCCGCGCCGGACGAGCTGTTTCCCGCGGGGATGCGCGCGCGCGTCGCCCGCGCGCGGAAGCGGCTCGCGCGGGCCGGGGACCTGCGCCTCGACGTGGCCGACGCGGCGAGCGTGGACGAGCTGCTCGACGCGCTGTTCGCGAACCACAAGGCGCGCTGGCGCTCGCGCGGCGAGGGGGGCGTGCTCGACGAGGCGCTCCGGCCGTTCCACCGCGAGGCCGCGCGCGCGCTGTGCGCGCGGGGCGCGCTGCGGCTCTTCGGCCTGCGGCTCGACGGGCGGATCATCGCGTCGCTCTACGGGCTCGCGGAGCGCGGCGGGCTCGCGTCGTACATCACCGGCTTCGATCCGGAGCTCGCGTGGTACAGCCCGGGGCTCGTGATGCTCGCCAGCGCGATCGAGCACGCGGCGCGCGAGGGCGCGCGGACCGTGGACTTCCTCCGCGGCCGCGAGCCGTACAAGTACGACTGGGGCGCCGTCGACCGCTGGACGTTCCGCCGACGGCTGCGGCGCCGGGGCGCGCGCGGGCCCGGGCGGGACGACGGGCAGAGCGACGGCGAGGGCGCGGTGCAGGCCGTGATGTCCGGCGAGGCGTCGCCGGAGGTCGGCCTGGTGCGGCTGCTCGGCGTCGCGGGGGACCTCGCGGCCGCCGCGCGCGTGATCGACGCCGCGCACGCCGCGCACGCCGCGCACGCCGCGCGGCCGGCGGCGGGGGAGGGGGAGCGGGCGGCGCGCCTCGAGGCGCTGCGCCGCTGCCTGGACGAGCGGCGCGCCGCGTTCGCCACCGTGGCGGCGATGCTGGGCGCGCACCGGGACGCGCGCGTCGCCGGGGAGGACGCCCGGGGTGCCTGTCGCTCCGCCGCGCGGCTGTTCGACGAGCTCTGCGAGCGCTCGGAGGAGGCGAGCGTCGCCGCGTACTCGCTCGGCGATCCGGAGATCCTCGAGCGCGCGACGCGGGAGGTGGTCGAGCTCCTCGAGCGGTGGGGCGCGATCGGGGAGGACCGCGCGATCCTGCAGATCGGCTGCGGGATCGGCCGCTTCGAGGCGGCGCTCGCGCCGAGGGTGCGCGAGGCGTGGGGGCTCGACGTCTCGCCGCGCATGATCGAGGCCGCCCGGCGCCGCTGCGCGGGGCGCTCGAACGTCGTGCTCGCGGTCTCGTCGGGCGTCGATCTGGGCGACGCGCCGTCGGCCCGCTTCGATCTCGTGTACGCGGTCGACTCGTTCCCGTACGTCGTCGCCGCGGGCGCGGAGGTCGTGGATCGGCTCGTCGCGGAGGCGCGCCGGGCGCTGCGGCCGGGCGGGGAGCTCGTCGTCCTGGGCTACTCGTACCGCGGCGACCCCGCGCGCGACGCGGCCGACGTTGCGCGGCTCGCGGCCCGCCACGGGTTCGACGTCCTCGCGAGCGGCGAGCGGGCGTTCTCGCTGTGGGACGCGCGGGCGTACCGGCTGCGGAAGATCGAGCATCCGTGAGGGGCGCTCGAAGCGGTCCGACCGCAACGCGGCGGGCCGGAGCTCATCCAATGTCGACGAAGGGCCGGTGGAGCATCGCCTCGGCGGGTGCCCGCCGGTCGACCGTGCGGCCTGCGCCAGCCGTCGGATGGCCCCACGGCCGGGCGCGGCCGCCGCCGCGCCTCGGCCCGCGCCGAGGGGGCCTTCCGCAGGGGAGAAGAAGAGATGGAGATGTCGTTGTCCAGGCGTACGGCCGCAGAGTTTCTCGGAACGTTCTGGCTCGTGCTCGGCGGCTGCGGGAGCGCCGTGCTCTCCGCGGCGTATCCCAGGATGGGGATCGGCTTCCTCGGCGTGGCGCTCGCGTTCGGGCTCTCCATGCTGACGATGGCCTACGCGGTGGGCCACATCTCGGGCGCGCACTTCAACCCCGCCGTGACGCTCGGCCTGATCACCGGCGGGCGCTTCCCCGCGCGAGACCTCCTGCCGTACGTCCTCGCCCAGATCGCCGGCGCCATCGTCGCCGCCGGCATCCTCTATGCGATCGCCAGCGGCGCCGCCGGGTTCGCCGTGCAGGCAGGCTTCGCGTCGAACGGCTACGGCGGGCGCTCGCCCGGCGGATACTCGCTCTTCGCGAGCCTCCTGACCGAGATCGTCCTCACGTTCGGCTTCGTGACGGTGGTCCTCGGCGCGACCGATCACGGCGCGCCGCGCGGGTTCGCGCCGATCGCCATCGGCCTCGCGCTCACGCTGGTTCACCTCATCGGAATCCCTGTCACGAACATGTCGGTGAACCCGGCGCGCTCCACCGGTCCTGCCCTGTTCGTCGGCGGAGGGGCGCTGTCTCAGCTCTGGCTCTTCTGGCTCGCCCCGCTCGCCGGCGGCGTGCTCGCCGGCGTCCTCTATCCGGTGCTCGTGGGCCCGAGGCCGGGCCGGGCCGTCGTCACGTCGCCGCCCGCAATCTGACGAAGGGGGGACGAGGGGGACGAGGGGGACAAGGCCCAGGAGGCTGAGGCGGCCGAGAAGACGCCGGCGGACACGCCGCGAGAGCAAGCGAGCTGCCCCTTGGCGGTGCGCTCGGCCGCGCGCTAGTCTCGCGCCGCCATGTCCGGGCTAGAACGCATCAGGGATCGCGCTGAGGTCACGCTGGCGGCGGTGGTATCGCTGCTGTTCGGGGCCTCGTTCGGGTGGAATTGCGGCATCAACAACCAGGTCGTGTACATGCTCGGGTCGCTGCGGCTCGTGCACCCCGACATCCTCGCGCGGGACTGGTTCGCGACCAGCACGACGCACTATCACCCCACGTTCAAGTACCTGGCTGCCGGGCTCCTCGCGCTCAATGAGAAGGGGTGGGCCGTCGGCATCGCCCAGACCGTGGTCATCGGCGCCGGCACGGCAGCCCTCTACTTCCTGCTGCGCGCCCTCGTCGATCGCCGCCACGCGCTGCCCGGCTTTCTCCTGCTCGTCGCGTTCGCCACGCTCACGCGCACCCGGGGCGCCTGCGCCATCTTCGCGTTCGATTATATCCTCCAGCCCTCATCGCTCGGCACCGCGGCGTTCTTCATCTCGGTGCCGTTCTTCGTGCGGGGCCAGTGGCTCGCCTCCGGCATCGCGCTCGCCGTGAGCGGCCTCTTCCACGCCAACTACCTGATCCTCTTCTTCGGCGCGTACGCGCTCGCGCACCTCGGGCTCGGCGTGCGCGACCCGAAAGAGCTCTGGCGCCGCGCCTCGCGGCAGCTCCTGCCGCCGCTGGCGGTGCTGGCGCTCTTCGCGCCGATGATCCTCGCCACCGCCGGGGCGAAGGACGCGCGGCTCGCGCAGGAGATCTACACCACCATCCGGGCCCCTCACCATTTCATGATCCACGGCCGCGAGCGCGATTTCCTCGGCTTCATCGCGTGGCACCTGCTCGGGCTGGGCGCGGCCGTGCCGCTCACCAGGAACCGCAAGGGCCCCGCGGCGAGGCTGGTCACCCTGATCCTCGCGCTCCTCCTCGTGATCTGGACGGGCGTCGGCCTCTCGGCGCTCGCGCAGCTGCGCCCGGTCACGCAGCTCTTCCCGTGGCGCATCACCCCGCACGTGGAGCTGCTCCTCACGGCGCTGGCGTGCGCGGGGGCGGTGCGCGTCATCCTCGAGCCCTCCGCCGGGCGTCGCTACGGCGTCACCGCGATGGCCCTGATCGTCGGCGGCCTCGGGGCCCTCGCCCTGCACGGCAGCGTCGAGGAGTCTGCGCGCCTCCCGGCGCTGGCCGCCGGGGTCGTGGCCGTTGCCGCGCTGTCCTGGCTCGCCTCGGAGTCCGCCCGGCGCTTCGTGCCCGAGCCCGGCCTCGCGCGCGCCCGCGCGCTCTGGCAGCGCGGCGGCGCGCTCGTGGGGCTCGCCGCCGCGGTCGCCGTCCTGCTCACCTTCCTCGCGCCGAGGCTCCAGGAGGTCCGCCGGAGCTCCAGCGTCCTCTCCGGCCTGCGCGCCGACGAGCGGGCCCTCTTCGCCTGGATGCAGGCCAGCACCCCTGTCGACGCGATCTTCCTGACGCCGCCGGACAACGAGAGGATGCGTTACCACGGGCAGCGGCCGATCGTCGTCGACTGGAAGTCGAACCCCATCGTCCCGGGCGAGGTGCTCGAGTGGATCCGCCGGCTGGAGGACGTCACCGGGCGCAAGATCCGCAGCCACCGGGATCTCCAGGGCTATAGCAGCCTCGACGAGGCCCGCGTCCAGACCCTGCGGCAACGTTACGGCGTGGATTACGTCGTCGTGCGCCGCGGCCAGAACAAGGAGCTGCGCAGGTACAAGACGGCTTATTCCAACCGCGGGTTCACCGTGCTGGACGTCCGCGAATAACGGATCTCGGCCTGGGGCGCTGCGCCCGCCTCGCGCGGCGGCGCCCGGTCCACGCTCTGGTCGATGATCGTGAGCGGGCGCCTGCGCACCTGCTGGTAGATGCGGCCCACGTACTCGCCGATGATCCCCAGGAACAGGGCGTTGATGCTCAGCGAGAGCAGGATGAGCAGCGTCGTCGTCGCGAAGCCAGCAGGCCAGTCCGCGCCATAGACGACCCTGCCGACGGCGTAGCCCGCGATCGCGAGGAGCGTCAGCGCCGAGACCACGAGCCCCGTGTAGGTCGCGACCCGGAGCGGTACGGTCGAGTGGCTGAGGATGCCGTCGAGCGCCAGCCCGACGAGATCCTTCATCCGGAACTTGCTCTCTCCCCGCTCCCGCGCGGCCCGATCGTAGGCGATGCCCGTCTGCTTGAACCCGAGCGTGGCCAGCGTCCCGCGCAGGTAGGGCTTCGTGTCGTCGACCTGGCGCAGCACCTCGAGCACCCGGCGATCCACCAGCCGGAAGTCGCCCGCGTCGTGGGGCAGGTGATCCTCGCTGAGGAAATCGATCAGGCGGTAGAACACCCGCCGGAGCAGGGTGATGCGATAGCCCTCCTTGCGGCTGCGGCGTATCCCGTAAACCACCTGGGCGCCCGCCTCCCATTCCTTCACGAAATCGAGGATGAGCTCCGGCGGGTCCTGCAGGTCGCAGTCGATCTGCACGGCCGCGTCCCCGCGCGCCTTCATGTATCCCGTGTAGATGGAGCGCTGGAAGCCGAAGTTGCGAGAGAAGCGGAAGACGCGGACCCGCTCGTCCCGCGCCGCCAGCTTCACGAGCTCGTCGAAGGTCCCGTCGGTGCTGCGGTTGTCGGTGAAGACGAGCTCGTGGTCGTACCGATCCGCGATGCGGCGCATCACCGCGGTGATCGCCTCGTACAGCGGGGCCACGTTGCGCTCCTCGTTGTAGACCGGCACGACGATCGAGATCAGCCTGCGCCTGCTCCCCGCGTCGCTCACGGCGCCCTCTCTGCATCGGCGGCCTCGATCATGCGCCGCACCCCCTCGTCGAGCGCGATCCGGGGCCGCCACCCGGTCGCCTCCGCGAAGCGGGATGGATCCCCGACGATCCACATGGGCTCGCCGTCCCGGTAGGGGAGGCGCCCGAGGCCCAGGTCGCCGCCGGGCCAGCCCGCCGAGCGCGCGACGCGCTCGGCCACCTCGCGGACGCGCACCGGCGCGCCCGAGCACACGTTGTACACACCGGACTCGAGGCCTCTCGACGTCGCGGCGGCGATCAGCGCCTCGACCACGTCGTCGACGTAGGTGAGGTCGCGCGCCTGCGCGCCGGGCGTCAGGGCCGGCGCCTCGCCCGCCCGGAAGCGCGCGATGAGGTGAGGGATGAGGCGCGTGGGGCCCTCGCCCGGGCCGTAGACGCCGAAGAGCCGCAGCGCGACGAAGGGGATCCGGAGCCGCGCCGCGACGGCCTTGCCGCAGAGGTAGGCGGCCGCCTTGGCCGCGCCGTAGACGCACGCCGGATCGAGCGGGTGGTCCTCGCGGAGGCGCGCGGGCTCCGGGGCCGGGGCGTACTCGGAGCACGAGCCCGCGTGGAGGAAGCGCGCCGGCCGGTGCGCCTCGAGCGCCGCGAGCAGGCGCGTGGTCAACCCCACGTTCCCGTCCACCACGAGCTCCGGATCCCGCTCGCTCGGGTTCACCCCGGACGCGGCCAGGTGAAAGACCACCTCGGGCCGGATCGCCGCGACGGCCCGCGCGAGCTCCGGCGTCGAGAACGACGCGACGGGCGTGATCTCCACCCCGGCGATGCCCGCGAGCCGCGCCCGGCGGGGGCTCTCCGCGCGGACGATGCACGCCGTCCGCGCGCCCGTCGCCGCGAGCCGCGCCGCGAGCGCCGCGCCGATGAACCCCGTGGCGCCGGTGACGAGGACCGCACCGAGCCCGGCGCTCATGCGAGGTCGACCCCGTACGCGCGGATCTGCGCGTCGAGCTCGGCGCGGCTCGACGCGGGGTCGTCGAGGTACGCGCGGTACCAGCGCGCCGTCAGCGCGAGGGTCTCGTCGAGCGTGAGCCGCGGCGTCCAGCCGAGCCGGGCGCGCGCCTTGCTGATGTCGAGGTGCAGCAGCTGCGCCTCGTGCGGGCCGGAGCGGTGCTCGGGCGGCACGAGCCTGAGCTCGCCGCGCCCGAGCTGCCGGATGAGCCGCTCGGCGACGCCGCCGACCGCGCACGTGTCGCCGTCGCGCGGCCCGAAGTTCCACCCGCCCTCGTGGGCCGCGGGCGCCTCGCACAGCCGCCGCGCGAGCAGGAGGTAGCCCCCGAGCGGCTCGAGCACGTGCTGCCAGGGCCGGGTCGCGAGCGGGTTGCGGATGACGATCGGCTCCCCGGCGGCGACGCCGCGCACGATGTCGGGCACCAGCCGATCCTCGGAGAAGTCGCCCCCGCCGATCACGTTCCCCGCCCGCGCGGACGCCACCGCCGCGCCGCTGCCGGAGAAGAACGAGCGCCGGTAGGCCGCCGTGACGAGCTCGGCGCAGCCCTTGCTGCTGCTGTACGGGTCGTGCCCGCCCATGGGCTCGTCCTCGCGGTAGCCCCAGACCCACTCGCGGTTCTCATAACACTTGTCCGAGGTCACGACGACGATGGCGCGCGCGGAGCCCACGCGCCGGCACGCCTCGAGCACGTTCACCGTCCCCATCACGTTGGTCGCGAACGTCTCCGCGGGCTCGCGGTACGAGCGCCGGACGAGCGGCTGGGCCGCGAGGTGCAGCACGATCTCCGGCCGGTGCTCCTCGACCACGGAGAGCAGCGCCGGCAGATCCCGCACGTCACCGGTCACGGAGGCGACGTCGCCCGCGATGCCCGCGAGCTCGAACAGGTTCGGCCGCCCCTCCGGCGGCAGCGAGAAGCCCACCACGCGCGCGCCCATGAGCGTCAGCCAGCGCGAGAGCCAGCTGCCCTTGAAGCCCGTGTGCCCGGTGACGAGCACCGCGCGCCCGGCGAAGAACGAGCCGCCGCGGCCGGTCATGCCCAGGTCTTCCAGGGCGCCTTGCCCGACTCCCACAGCGACTCGAGGAGCCGCTTCTCCCGCAGCGTGTCCATCGGCTGCCAGAAGCCGTCGTGCCGGTACGCCGCGAGCTGGCCCTCCGAGGCGAGCCGCTCGAGCGGCTCGCGCTCGAGCACGGTGGTGTCGTCGGTCATGTAGTCGAGCGCGCGCCGCTCGAACACGAAGAACCCGCCGTTGATCCAGCCCTCGCCGGACTGGGGCTTCTCCGAGAACTCGCGGACGAGGTTGCCCTCGAGCGAGAGCCCGCCGAAGCGCGCCGGCGGGCGGACGGCCGTGACCGTGGCGAGCTTGCCGTGGGACTTGTGGAACTCGACGAGGCGGCGGATATCCACGTCGCCCACGCCGTCGCCGTAGGTGCACATGAAGCGCGGGCCGTCGAGCCAGCCGTCGAGCCGCCGGAGCCGGCCGCCCGTCATCGTGTGGAGCCCCGTGTCCACGAGGGCCACGGTCCAGTCGGGCGCGGCGCTGCGGACGAAGCGCTGGGCGCCGTCGCGCAGGTTCACCACGTAGTCCGTGCTGCGAACGTAGAAGTTGTGGAAGTAATCCTTGATGACCTCGCCCTTGTAGCCACAGGCCACGACGAAATCGTTGAACCCGTGGCCCGCGTAGATCTGCATGATGTGCCAGAGGATCGGATACGGGCCGATCTCGATCATCGGCTTCGGACGAGCCTCGGTGTGCTCGGCGAGCCGGCTTCCGAAGCCTCCGGCGAGCAGGACGACCTTCATGGGTTCCATGGGGCGCCGGAGGATAGATCAGAACGACGGAACTTACACGGCGCGAACTGTGGGCACCTCGTGCTTCGCTACCTCGGGCAGCGGGGTCGTGGTAGACGCGGCCGCATGAGCATGGCGAAGCGGGCGTCGCTGCGAGGCCTCTTCCGGTTCCGGAGCTTGCAGAGGCATCGCCTCGCGATCGCGGCGTCGCTCGTCGTCGCGCTCGGCTGCGCGTGGGTGCTGCGCGCCGGGGGGCTGCCCGTCGTGCCGGACAGGGCCGCGTTCGCGGGCGTCGCGTGGTGGGCCGTGGCGCTGCACGGGGTGCTCTACGTCGGCGCGCTTTACCTGCGATCCCACCGCTGGACGTGGTTGCTCGAGCCCATCGAGCCCGTGCCGCTCCGGCGCGTCGTCGCCGTCTCTTTCATCGGTTATGGCGCGCTCGTGCTGATGCCGTTCCGCACCGGGGAGGCGGTGCGCCCGCTGCTCATCCGCCGCCGCGGCCTGTCGGCGTGGGCGGCGGCGGGCACGGTGGCCGCCGAGCGGATCATCGACGGCCTGTTCCTCAGCGCGCTGCTCCTCGCCGGGCTCGCGCTCGCGCGCCCCCGCGAGCCGCTCCCGGATCGGATCGGCGATCTCGCGGTCCCCGCCGCCGCCGTCCCGCGCGCCGCCTACCTGGCGCTCGCCGTCTTCGGCGCGGCGTTCCTCGCGATCGGCGTCTTCTATTTCCGCAGGGCCTGGGCGCGGCGCGCGACCGAGCGCGTGGTCGGGCTCGTCTCGACGAAGCTCGCGGGCCGCCTGGCCGACGCCGTGGAGCGGGTCGCCTCGGGCCTCGGCTTCCTGCCCCGGCTCCGGTACACCGCCCCGTTCCTCCTGGCGACGGCGGGGTACTTCCTCCTGAACGTGTGGGCGATGCAGATCCTGGCCTTCGGGTGCGGCCTTCTGCCCATCGACTTCGCGCGGGCGGCCGTCCTCGTCGGCGTGCTCCACCTCGGCGTCCTCCTCCCGAACGCGCCGGGGTATTTCGGCACGTTCCAGATGGCGGTCTACGCGGCGCTCTCGCTCTACTTCGCGCCGGCGGTCGTGATGGGCCCCGGCTCGGCGCTCGTCTTCTCGACCTACTCGCTGCAGATCGGGCTCGCGGTGCTGCTCGGCGCGATCGCGCTCGCGGTGGAGGGGGCGCCGCTGAGCCAGGCGTTCGCGGAAAATCCGGCCGAGGACGTGAGGTCGCAGGGGCTACCCTCGCCGCCGGGCGCGAGCTAGGCTCGCCGCCCTTTCATGGCGCTCTCCTCCCACCTGCTCGATCGCGGCCATGCCGCCCTGTACGTCCTCTCCCAGCGCCTCGTCGGGGCCGACCTGGCCCGGCGCGCGTGCCTCGATGCGCTCGATCTTCGCCCCGGCGATCGCGTGCTCGATATCGGCTGCGGCCCTGCGTACTACTTCGATCGCCTGCCGTCGGTCGACTACCACGGGTTCGACACCGACCGCCGCCACATCGCGGCGGCTCGCGCGCGCCACGGGGATCGGGCCAGGTTCTACGACGAGCCGTTCGGCGAGCTGCACGCGCGCGCGCTGGCCCCCTTCGACCGGGTCCTGATGCTGGGCCTCTTGCACCACGTGGACGACGAGGTGGCGAGCTCGCTGCTCTCCCTGGTCGCGCGCTCGATCCGCCCCTCGGGCCGCGTGATCACGCTCGACACCGCCCTCTGGGAGGGCCAGTCCTCGCTGGCGCGGCTCATCGCGAAGAACGATCGCGGCGACTACATCCGCACCCCGCAGGCGTTCCGGCGGCTCGCCGACCGGTCCTTCGGCCGGATCGAAGAGCGCTTCGTGGGCGACACCCTCAGGATGCCCGCCTCCCATTTCATGATGAGCCTCGAGGCGCCGCGGGTCGCGTAGCGCCCGGGCCAGCCGCCGGGCTAGCCGCCGAACCGGTCCCACGCGAGCTTGGCCGTGAGCGTGAGGCCGAGGGCGACAACGAACCACCGCACCTTCCTGGGCTCGATGCGGCGGGCGACCACGGCGCCGGCGAGCGAGCCCACCACCGCCGCCGCCATCATGATCGGCGTGGCGACGGCGTCGACCGCGCCCGCGAACAGGAACGCGAGCGCCGCCACGCCGTTGATCAGGCTCGCGAGCACCGTCTTGATCCCGTTCAGCCGGTGGATGTCCACGTCGCCCGCGAACGAGGAGAGCAGCGCGAGCATCATGATGCCGATGCCCGCGCCGAAGTAGCCGCCGTAGACGCTCACGAGGAACTGGAGCAGGAACACGAGCCACGGCCGGGAGGGCAGCGCGAAGCGCTCCGCGCCGGCATCCGCCGCGGAGGACGGCGCCGCGGAGGGCTTCGCCGCGGAGGGCTTCGCCGCGCGCAGGTTCTGCCAGAGCAGGAGCAGCGTCGCGACGAGCACGAGCCCCGGCACCGCGGCGTCGAACACGCGCTGCGGCGTCACGAGCAGGAGCGCCGAGCCCACGACGCCGCCGAGCAGCGAGGGCAGGAACAGGACGCCGAGGACCCGGTAGTCCCGGGAGAGCTCCCGGCGATACGCCCACGCCGACGCGAGCGACGCCGGCGTGAGCGCCACGGCGTTCGTCGCGTTCGCGGCGAGCGGGGGCAGCCCCGCCGCGATCGCCGCGGGGAACGACACCAGCGTGCCGCCCCCGGCCACCGCGTTGATGGCGCCGGCGACAGCGGCGCCGCCGGCGAGCAGTGCCGCTCTGGTCAGATCCACGGCGCGAGATCGCCCGAGCCCCGCCGGCCTGTCAACCGCCGCGCTTGAGGGGGCGGGCGCGGCGCCCCTAGGATGGCGTTGCGGCCGACCCCGGCGGTCGCTCCTCCTCGGAGAGCCGAGCGACATGCCGCGATCCTTCCCGCACCTCCCCGCCGCGCTGCTCTCCGCCATGGCGTGCGGCGCGCTCGCGAAAGCGGCCGCCGGCGAGGGGCAGCCCGAGCGCGCGCGCGTCTGGGTGGCCGACGACGGCACGCGCGTCCGCCGGGAGGACGTCGGCCTGCCGCTCTCGCGCGGCGAAGGAAACGCGGTCTTCCGGCCCGGCGAGCCGATCCGGCTCGGCGCGCTCCGCGCGGAGGTCGTCGCCTTCCAGGTCGTCGTCGAGGCCGGCGCCGAGCCCGTGCGCGGCGTCACGGTCGAGCTCTCCGCGCTCGGCCCCGCGGCCGGCCCGGGCGCGCCGGCCAACGCGCCCGAGCCGCCCGCGCAGGGGCAGGGAGCGGGGCCCGCGGGGACGATCTCGATCCGCCGCTTCGTCGAGCACTACGTCGAGATCACGCGGCGCTCGCGCAACGAGCAGCGCCCCCTGGAGTCGCTCGGGTGGAGCCCTGCGGCGCGGCCGCCCGACGATGTGCACCTCGGGTTCCTCCCCGACGCGCTCATCCCGGTCGAGCTCGCGCCCCCCTGGGCGCCGTACCCGCTCGAGGTCGGCGCTCGCGAGACCCGGGCGGTCTGGATCGATCTCCACGTCCCGGAGGGCGCCCTCCCCGGCGCTTACGAGGGGAGGGTGGTGGTCGGATCGGCGTCGCACGGCGAGCTCGCATCGCTCGATCTGAAGCTCGACGTCGCCCCGGCGGTGCTGCCGTACGGCGCGGTCGACTTCATCGCGTTCTACGACGCCGATCCCGTCGCCGAGCGGGTCGGCGGCGGGCCCGCCGTCGAGCAGCAGCTCTGGCAGCTGCTCCACGAGCACCACGTCGACGGCTTCGCGTCGGTCCGGAGCCCCGCCGAGGTCGAGCGGCTGCGCGCGGCGATCGACGGCTCGCTCTTCACGGAGGCGCGCGGCTACCGGGGGCCGGGCGCGGGCGTGCCGCCCGGGGCGGTGGCGCTCGGCGCCTATGGCAGCTTCGGCGATCCCGGGGAAGCGACCCTCCTCCGCGTCGAGGCGGTCGCGGACCTCCTCCCGCCGACGGTGGACGACGTGATGCTCTACGCGATCGACGAGCAGTGCGAGAGCCCCCGCGGGCCTGGCTGGCGCCGGCTGATCCGCGGCTCGCGCCTGTCGTCGCGCGTCCTCGTCGGGCACTCGTGCGGCGAGGTCCCCCCGGTGGAGCAGGACGTCGACCTCGTGCTCACGCCGGCGAACCGCTTCGACTCCACGTGGGCGCGGGCCGCGCGCGAGGCCGGCCAGCGGCTCTGGGTGTACAACGGCGCGCTGCCGCGGACCGGCACGTTCATGATCGACGCGCCGCTCACCGGGCTCATGGCCGACGGCTGGATCGCGGCCTCCCACGAGGTGGACCGCTGGTTCCTGTGGGAGACGGCGTTCTGGCACGACGGCAACCGCGGCGGCCGAGGGCCCATCGACCCGTTCACCGTCGCCGAGAACTTCCACAACCGCGACGGCGACGCGTGCCTCGGCGACGGCATGCTGCTCTATCCCGGGACGCAGCGGGGCGCGTTCTCCTCCCGATCCGTCGGCTTTCCCGGCGTGTTCCCGTCGATGCGCCTGAAGAGCCTTCGCCGCGGGATCCAGGACGCCGGCTACATCGCGCTCGCGAGGTCGGCGTCGCCCGGCGCGGTGGACGCGATCGTCAAGGAGGTGATCCCGGCCGCGCTCGACGAGGCGCTCGACAGCGCGCCCGCCGCGTGGAGCAGCGACGGCGCCCCGTTCTTCAGGGCGCGCTCCGCGCTGCGCGCCCTCATCCCGGCGGACGCCTCGCTCGACGCCGCCGGCGTCCGCCGCGCGCTCGCCGAGGCGGCGGCGGCCCGCCGCGCGCTCGTCCCGCTCCCCCGCGCGGGACAGGCCAGCCCGCGGCCGTTCGGCCGGTGGAGCACGACGGCGCGGCTCATCGCCGTCGCCGGGCTGGGCGCCGCCGTGCTCGCGCTGGTCATCGGGCTCTACCGCCGGGGGAAGCAAGGGCGGGGGGGCGAGGGGCGCTGACCGGCGTACGCCTCACTCGCCTGCCTGGAATAGCGATCACGTCGATCAAGCGAGAAATCAACCGCCAAGCGCGCCAGGGACGCCAAGATAAGATTCTATATTTGCGCTCTTGGTGTCGGCGGTTCGAAAATCCGCGCTTTCAGGCAATTCAACCCGAGGCTGCCATCAACCCCGGTGGTGATCAGGCCCTCTTGCGGAACGCTGAGCTTCGCGCGATCAGAACCATTGCTGCCGGCCGCGGCTTGGCCGGAGATGCTTTCGTCCATCTCGAACCCCCTTCCTCAAAATGGCGCGCAGGTCACTGGCCTGCTGCGAACCCGCTATCGACAGCTGAGCTCTCGGATGGGTTATCACAGGGCAACAGAGGCGTGAGCTCTTTCTTTGTCATCTCCTCGTCGCGATCGCGCCCCCTGGTGCCCTGGTTGGTCGCTAAATTCTCTGAAAACCCGCGATAAGCGGCCAGCGCGTCGGAGACGTAAGCTGGCGGCCAACGAAGACCCTTGGTCCTTGGCAGGCGCGCCCCGGCTGGGTACGGTCCCGCGGTGCCCACGAGGCCCACGAAGATCGAGCGATTTCTGAGGGGAACCACCTTGTCCACGCTGCTTGCCGCCTCCTGTGTCTCCCGCGCACCGCACGGCGAGGCGCCCTCCGCGCCGCCGCCTGCCGAGCTCTTGGCCTTCGAGCTGAAAGAAGGCCAGATAGACAACCACTTCTTCCGTCGTGGCCATATCGCCGCTCATCTCTTGACGACGTCGGGCGTGTCGCCGCGGCTCATCGTCGCTTTTCCGGCAGGGAACATGGGAGTCGCGGTGTGGTTCGATTCTCTGCCCGCGCCGGTCGATCTCTCGGTGGAGGGGGACGTCGCTGGCGTGGAGCGCGTGGAGCGCGTGGAGCGGCCCGGCGTCATGCGCGGCGTGTCGGCGCTCCTCGCGAGCGAGGCGCCGGTGCTGCGTGTCCATCGGGTGCTCCTCGGGAGTGTCCGTACGCTCCGCGACGTGGGGCGCGACGCCGAGGTCCCGGCCTGGCTCGGGAACGACGTCGAGGCGTTCGCCTCGCAGCGGGGAGCGGCGATCGCCGTGCGGCGGACGATGCTGGACGGCGATCATCACCTCGAGCTGCTCATCGAGCCGCAGGACGGCACGACGGCCGCGCTCGGGGACGACGGCCGGATCGCGCTGGCGGCAGGGCCGAGCGGCCTCCGTGTCCGGGTGACGGCGCTCTCGGACGAGGCGCCGCTCACGCCGGTGCCCCTCGATGAGCTCGTGACGGAGCGCGCCAGCGACGATCCGCGCCACCGCCAGGCGCTCGCCTTCCTCGCGTACCGGGAGAAGCTGCTGGCCGGGTCCTGGCGTTTCCTCACGTACTTCGGCCGGGACACGTTGCTCGCGGTGAGGATGCTCCTGCCCGTCCTCAAGCCGGCGGTGGTCGAGGCGGGCCTCGGCTCGGTCCTCGATCGGCTGAGCCTGGCCGGTGAGGTCGCGCACGAGGAGGCGATCGGCGAGTACGCCGCGCTCATGCACCTCGATTCGGGCATCCCCGGGGCGCTGCGCGAGCCCGTCTACGATTACAAGATGATCGACGACGACTTCCTCCTCGCGCCGGTCGCCGCTGAATATCTCCTCGGCAGCGCGGCCGGCCGGGAACGCGCGGCCGAGTTCCTGTCGCGCCGGACGCCGGGGGGCGACACGTATGCGGAGGCGCTCGCGCGGAACGTGGCGCTCGTGCTCCACCTCGCCGCCCCGTTCGCCGAGACGGGGGATCCCATGAAGTTGATCCGGCTCAAGGCGGGCATGAAGGTCGGCGAGTGGCGTGACAGCGAGGAGGGCCTGGCGGGCGGCCGGATCCCCTACGACGTGAACGCCGCGCTGGTTCCGGCCGCGCTCCGCGCGTCGGCGCGGCTGCTCGCGAGCCCGCTGCTCGGCGCGGACGCGGAGCGCGCCGGCCGGGCGGAGCGGCTCGCGCGCGCGTGGAAGGACGCCGGCGTGTTCTTCCAGGTGGAGCTGCCGGAGGACGAGGCCAGGCGGCGCGTGTCGGCCTATGCGGCGTCGCTGGGCCTGGACGCGGCGCCGGCGCTCGCGTCGCTCTCGGGGACGCTCTCGTTTCCTGCCCTCGCGCTCGACGACGACGGGAAGCCGATTCCCGTCATGCACTCCGACGACAGCTTCGTCCTCCTGTTCACAGAGCCGCCGCCCGCTGCGCTGGAGGCGATCGCGGGCCGCCTGATCCGCCCGTTCCCTGCCGGCCTGCGGACGCCGGTGGGGATCCTGGTCGCGAACCCCGCGTTCGCGCAGGATCCGGCGATCCAGAGGGATTTCACGGCGGCCCATTACCACGGGACGGTCACCTGGTCGTGGCAGCAGGCGATGCTCGCCGCGGGCCTCGAGCGGCAGCTCGGCCGCGGCGATCTGCCGGCCCGCGCGCGGGGCGCGCTGGAGCGGGCGCGGAGCGCGCTCTGGGAGGTCATCGCGGCGACGCGCGAGGCGAGCACGCGGGAGCTCTGGAGCTGGGCCTTCGAGGGCGGCTGTTACAAGCTGGTCCCCTTCGGCGCGGAGCGATTGCACCACGACGAGTCGAACGCGGCGCAGCTCTGGAGCACCGTGTACCTCGCGGTACGCCCCTGAGCCGAGCGGCCGCTCGCGCTCAGGCCTTCGCGCCGGCGATCAAGTCCATCAGCGATCGCCGCTCCCCGCCACGATCGGCCCCTTCAATCGCCCCCAGCTCGACATCCGGCCGGATCCCCGTCCCGTGGATCGGCTCTCCGCCCGGCAGGACCATCCTCGCCGCCGGCGCGAGGACCGGCGCGTGATCCTCCGGATCCGCCGCGACCTTCAGCGCCGTTCCCTTTCCGTACGTGCGCTCCCCCGCAACGACCGCCCTCCCGTGCCACTGGAGGCAGCCGGCGAAGAGCTCCGCCGCCGACGCCGTCCCGCCGTTCACCAGGATCCACAGCGGCGCGCGGCACGGATCCCGGTGGCTCGACCGGTACACGATCTCGTCGCCGTCCGCGTCGATCGCCCTCCCGAGGACGCTCCCCGGCTCCAGGAAGTCGCCCGCGAGCTCGAGGAACGCCGTCAGCTCCCCACCGGGGTTGTCCCGCAGATCCAGCACGAGCGTCTCCAGCCCTCCGGCCGCGAGCGCCCTCAGCGCCGTGTGGACCCGGGCGGGCACGTCCAGCGAGAAGGTGCGGATCCTCACGTACCCGACCCCCGGCTCGAGCTGGACGCTCTCGACGGGCGACGCGCCGCCGCACGGGTGGAGCGACGCGACCAGCGCGTCCAGATCGGCCAGCATCGGGGCGCCGTCGGGCCGCGCGCCCCCGGCGCTGCCCGCGTTGTACGTGATGAAGACGTTGGTCACGCTCGGCAACACCTGGACGCCGATGAAGCAGTTGTAGTTGTTGCCGGACCTCGGAGAGAGGTGCGTCGTGGCGGGGGCATAGTTGATGAAGACCCGCACGTTGCCGAACGTGTACTGGCCTGTTCCCATGAAGGTCCAGTGCAGCGTGCCCAGCCAGTCGCCCAGCGTGATGATCGCGCGCGCCAGGAGGCTCAGCGCAGGCCCCATCGAGAACCACACGCTGAACGAGAACGGGAACCTCACCGCGTTCGGGTCGAAATTGGGGAACGGGAACGGGCCGAGCGCAGGCGACATGCACACGTCGGGGAAGCTGGCGCTCATGCCGGTACACTTGTTGTTCGCAGGGAGCATCGCGCCGGCCTCCTATCCCAAGAGGATCTGCTTGCCGTTCACCGTGACCGTCTCCTCGGTCAGGATCGTGGCGTTCTTCGCCTTCGTGAAGGCCGTCTTCTCCACGATCGTGTGCGACTCGCTCGCCTGCACGCTCAGCAGCGCGCTCACCCGCTGGACCATCGAGGTGAACCGCTGGACCACGGCGTCGGCCACCATCCGGATCTTGCCCGCCTGCACCTCGAGCTCCGGCCCCCGGATCGCGACGCCCTTGTCCCCGGACAGCGAGAGCTCTCCGTCCCTCGCGTGCAGCGCCACGTCCCCCTGGAGCGACAGCACCGTCCGACCCGCGCCGTGGAGCACGCCGATGGCGTAGTAGCGCTCTTCCCTGCCGATGACGAGCAGCGTGTCGCCCACGGCGGGCTCGTAAGGCAGCGCGAGCGCCATCTCGACGGCGACCGGCTGGCCGCCCGGCAGCTCCACCGCGATCGCGCCCCCCTCCGCCGCCGTGACCCGGCCCGGGCCCAGGTACTCGCTCGGGAGCGCCGCGGCGCCGTCCCGGCCCGCGCCGTCGGCCGCCGCGGCCCCGGCCCGCGGGAGGCCGATCCGCAGCACGTCCGCGCCGCGCGCGCCGTACGCCCGAGGCGCGTGCTCCTCGCCCGCCGGCGCGTCCACCCGCACGGCCGCCGCGCGATCGCTCTCCTTCATGGCTCCCATCGACATCGCTCCTCCTTCATTGCGAGCGCCGCTCGGGCGGCATCCATGCCTCGGCCTCCAGGCGATCGACGTCCGTGCGCCTCGCCGTGGCGAGGTTGGCATCGAGATAACGTGTCTTCTCGTCGCGGACGTGGTGCAGGTTCGCCCAGTGCAGGTCCGCCCCGGTGAAGTCGGCGCCCGAGATGTCCGCGTGCGAGAGATCGGCGTGGTGCGCCTTGACCCCCACGAACAGCGCATCGGCCGCGCGGACCTCGTGCATCACCGTCTCCCGGACGTCGGCCCCCGCGAGGTTCGCCCCCGAGAGATCGGCCTTCACGAAGATCGCATTGCGGAGCATCGCCTGCGTCAGCCCGGCGCCGGCGAGCACGCCCTCGCCGAAGAAGGCGGCCTTCGCCATCGCGCCCGCCAGCGAGGCCTGCCGCAGGTTCGCCCCCTTGAAGTTCGCGTTCGCCAGGATGGCGCCGTCGAGCCGGGTCCGCTCCAGGTTGCACGAGGTGAAGTCGCAGTTCGACAGGTTGCACCCCGACAGGTCCATCCCCGCGAGGTTCCCGAGCGCGAAGAAGCACCGCGAGAGGGTCAGCCCGGAGAGCGGCGCCCGCGTCAGGTCCACGCCGGAGAAGTCCACGCAGTCGAAGATCGCCTTCTCGAAGGTGACGCCCTCCACGACCGCGGTCCGCAGCGTGGTCTGCGAGACGAGCGCGCGCGTCAGGTTCGCGCCCGTCAGGTTGGCCCCCTCCAGCACGCAGCGCACGAGCCGCGAGCCGGACAGGTCGGCGCCCGAGAGATCGGCCTCCTTGAAGACCACCATCTCGAGGTCCTTGCCCGAGAGATCCGCGCCCGGCAGCCGCGCCCGGTACAGCATGCACGACCTCACCGTCGCGCCCCGGAAGTCCGCGCCGGTGAGGTCGCAGCCCGCGAGCACCGTCTGGTCGAGCGTCGCGCCCCGGAAGCTCGCGCCCCGGAGGTCCGCGCCCTGGAGCGACGACAGCGTGAGGTTCGCGTTCTCGAAGCTCACCCCCGCGAAGTCCATCCCGTCCAGCGCCGCGCCCGCGAGGTCCGCCCCGGAGAGGTCGAGCCGGCCGAGGCGCGCGCCGTCGAACACCGTCTTCGTCAGCTTCTTCGGGAGCACGGCCTCCCGGAGATCGGCCTTCAGGAACACCACCGTGTCGAGCTCTGCGCCCGACAGGTCGGCCCGCGTCAGGTTCGCCTCGGCGAACGACGAGCTCTCGATCCGCGCCTGCGACAGCGAGGCGCCCGAGAGATCCGCCCGCGTGAACGACGACTGCGAGATCGTCACGCCGTCGAGCGCCGCGCCCGACAGGTCGGCCAGGTCGAGCCGCGTGCCCTTCAGGGTCGCCCCGGACAGCTCCGCCCCGGCGAGCTTCGACTCGGCCAGGTTCGCCTCCTGGAGCCGCGCGCCGCGCAGGTTCGCCCCGGTCAGCTGCCCGCGGACCAGGCTCGCCCCCGTGAGGTTCGCGCCGGCGAGGTTCGCGCCCGAGAGGTCGCTCTGGGCGACGGCCGCGCCCTGGAGATCGGCGCCCGACAGGTCCGCGCCGCGGAGCGCGCACCAGGCCATCTTGATGCCGCGGAGATCGGCCCCCGAGAGGTCCGCGCCCTCCAGCTGCACCCGCCCGAGCTTCACGCCGCGCAGCCGCGCCTTGCGGAGGTCGGCCCCCCGCAGATCCATGTCGCCGAGCGTCCTGCCCTCGAGCGCCTCGCCCGCCTGGAGCAGCGCCCTCAGCTCGTCCGGGGTCATCGATCTCGCTCCAGCGTCGACTTCTTCAGGTTCGCCCCCCTGAAATCACAGCCGGATCCCGAGGTCTCGTAGAATTTTGCATCGTAGAGGTTCGCGTCGACGAACTTCGCCTCCGGGACCCGCGCCCTGAGCAGGTCCGCCTCGAAGAGGTTCGCCCGCGTGAAGTCGGCGCGCGTGAGGTCCGCCCGGTCGAACCGGGCGCCCCGCACGTTGGCCCCGAAGAAGCTCGCGCCGTCGGCCGTGGCCTCGATGAAGAGGGCGCCCGTCATCACGGCGAGGCTGAGATCCGCGCCGGTGAGGGTCGCGCCCATCCACACGCTCCCGTCGCCCCGCGCGCCCGCGAAGACCGCGCCGGTGAGGTCGGAGCCGGAGAAGCTCGTGCCGGTCAGGGTGGCGCCCGCGAACGTGGCGGAGGTCGCCTTGACCTTGGACACGAAACACCGCGTGAGCGAGGCCTGCGACAGGTCCGCGCGCTCGAGCACGGTGCTTTCCAGGAAGGCCACGGCCCACGCCGCCCCGCGCGCGACGGCCCCCGTCATGTCCGCCCTCGAGAACACGAGCTGCGACCCTTGCGTGCCCGAGAGATCGGCCTCCATGAGCCGCGCGCCGTCGAACGTGGTGCCCTCCAGCGTGGCGCCGCGGAAGACGGCGCGCTCTGCCCAGGCGCTCTGCAGGGTGGCGAGGCTCAGGTCCGCGCCCGTGAAATCCGCCTCCCTCACGTCGGCGTCGAACAGCACGGCCTGCTTCAGGATGGCGCGCGTGAGCCTGGCGCCCCGGAGGTTGGCGCCCGTGAGGAGGGCGCCCGTGAGGTCCGCGCCGGTCAGGTCGCGGCCGCTCAGGTCCTGCTCGCTCAGGTCCTGGTCGCGGAGGTCGCTCCCTGGCCCGATCTGCCCGGGCGGCCGCGGCGGGGCCATGGAGAGGCCCATCGACGCGAGCTTCGGATCGCCGGCGAGCTTGTCCCACGCCGCGAGCGCCGGGACCTGCGCCCCGCGCGCGGCCGCGAGCGCCTTCGCCGCCTCCACCGCCCGCGCGACGCGCCGGAAGGCCGTCCGGAGCGCCGCGTCCATCAGCATGGGCGACGCGCCGGAGCTCATCGGCGGCAGGGCCTGCGAGGCCTTCGGCAGGTTGCGCAGCGCCTCCGCGATGACGCTGCCGAGGACCTTGCCCCCCGGCAACGCGACGCCCGCGAGCCCCGCCATCGCCCGGCCGATCCTCTCCTGCTGCGGCTTCGCGACGTCGCCGAGCCGCGCCTTGAGCAGCGCCGACAGCGGGTCGAGCCCCGCCGCGTCGCCGCCGTCGCCCGGCGCCGCGCCGTCGCCCTTCTTCTGCAGCGCCTGCAGCGCCCCCCACTCCTCCTTGAGCTCCGGCGCGAGCTGTTCCTCGATCTCGAGCGGATCGGCCTCGAAGCGCGCGAGGATCTCCCGGTAATGCTCCTCGGGCAGCGCCGGCCCGTCGAGCGGCTCGGAGGCGACGAGCGTGGTGACGCGCGAGAGGTCGTCGTCGGTCACCTCCGTGAGGCCGCGCCACGTGAGGAACAGGGCCCCCTCGTCCAGGTTGGCGAGCAGCGTGTCGAGGTGCATCGGCACCTCCCGGAACCCGCGCTCCGCGTCGTTCGCGAAGACGCGGATCCGGAGGCCCGGCAGCCGCGACCGGAAGACCTCCGCGTCGGGGTGGAGGTTCTGGAACAGGAGCTCCTCGTCCCCGCGCAGGTAGGGGAGCCACTGATCGGGCCGGGCCGCGTTGAAATAGGTCCAGTCGAAGTCGTCGGCGAAGTATGGCGCTCGCTTCTCTCGGTACGCCTTGCCGTAGTTCTTCCCGACCCGGGCGCGCCGATCGGGCCGGTTCGGCGACAGGGGCCCGAACCCCGCGGGCGCCGGCCGATCCGAGCGCGACAGCAGCAGATCGTCCGCGCCCTCGACGTTGGGGAGCTCGCGCGTCCCGTGGCCCCTGCCCACCGGGTTGAGCGGGTGCCCCGGCCCTCCGAAGCTGCGCCGATCGCCGAGCGGCATCCGGTCGAACGGCACGGGATCGCTCATGGCGGGCCCGAGCAGGCCATCCATCCACACGCGCTCGCCGACAACGCGCAGGATCTTCGACCAGGACCCGACGCCGAACCGCACCGGACACTCGGTCATGCGCGCCTTGCCCGGCGTGTGGCACGTGCCGATCAGGAGCACGTCGGCGTGGGGCTTGAAGTCCGCCAGATCGCTCGGGTACAGGCACTCGCCGGTCTGCTCGTGATCGTCGTCGTGGAACACGTCGCCGCGCAGCGTCTCCTGCGCGAGCGCCGGGTGGCCCTCGGGCAGGGAGAGCGGCGCTCCGGGCTCGAGCGTGAACTTCGCCCGGACGATCAGGGTCATCTCCGGCTGGGGCGGCCTCCGCGAGGTGACCTTGCTGCCGAAGAGGAACGGGGTGAGGTTCTTGTTCGCCATCCGTGAGGGTCGCCGCGCTTGCGCGTCACGTCATGAGGTGGACTGCCGCGATGTTCGTGCTGACGGGCACGACCTTGCCCCGGTCCAGGGTGACCTTCAGCTTCTCCGTCCCCATCGAGAGCGTGGGCCCGATGCTGGCATCGAGCGACGCGGCGACGGTGACGGACGCCTCCAGGCCCATTGTGGCGCTCGCCGAGATGCCGCCTGTGAAGCTCACCTCCGCGCCGAGCGTCGCCTCGATCATCCCCCCCAGGACGACCTCGTTGACCATGCCGAGGTTGATCGTCGTCTCGATCCCGTCGACGACGGTCTTGCTGTTGCCCTGCGTGTAGGAGTCCGCGTCGCCGTACATCTTGTCCTCGGTGTCGGCGTGGGTCTCGGAGATGATCTTGCTCGCCTTTGTATAACTCTTGATGACGTCGGCCTCGGTGTGGTCATCCATGGTCCCGGTGACCGTGGTCGAGGTCGTGATCGACCCCGCCTTCATCGTCGACTTCGACGGTCCCTCGATGGTCGTCTCGTCGGTCATCGACGTGGCGTGGGTCGTCGACACCATCGTGTCCGCCCAGGTCTCGTCGGAGATCGAGGGCACCCGCAGCTTCGCCGAGCCGGTATAGGACGAGATGCTCTTGGCCCACGTCCTGTCGACGATGGTGGGGTTCTCCCCGAGGACGCCTGATGGAGGGAGCCCCCAGGGCTCCGTGATCTCGTCCAGGTTGCGCGGCGGGCTGTCGCTTCCGGTGACGCTCTCCAGCCTGCTGCCGTAATGGAACTCGAAGGCATCGCCGTGGTAGGTGGTGTGCACCTCGCCCTTCACGGTCTTCTCGCGCAGGCGCTTCTCGCCGCGGGGGCCCTGGATGAAGTCGAACTCGCCCGACCCGTGGAAGGTGATGCTCTTCTCGTTGATCTGCCCGTCCTCCGCCTTCCAGCCGCCCTCGAACTCGCGGCGGCCGAGGACGGTCATCTTGTAGGTGCCCCCGATGACCTCGACCTTGTCGCCCCGCGTGGTGATGATCCGGTTGCCGTCGGTGTGATCTCGCCAGGTGTACTCGTCGCCCTCGGCCGCGCCGATGCGCAGGTACGACGACATGCCGTCGCCGAAATCAGGCACATGGAGGATACCGTACTTGCCATCGCCGGCCATGGGAGCTCCGTATCCGGTGGCGCGTGGAGCGTGGTGCCCGCGCCCTCAAACGAAGAGGTGGAACGCCGAGACGACCTTGTTGGCGAGCGCGATCTCCGTCTTGCTCATGTGGAGCTCCACGCCCGCCGGGCTGATCTCGAGCTTGGGGCCGGCGGAGACTTCGATGCTCCCGGTCAAGCTGAAATCCGCCTTGAGCCCGACGGTCACGTCGACGATGCCGCCGGCCGTGAAGGTCACCTCCGCGCCGAGCGTCGCCTCGATCATCCCCCCCAGGACGACCTCGTTGACCATGCCGAGGTTGATCGTCGTCTCGATCCCCGCGACGACGGTCTTGCTGTTGCCCTGCGTGTAGGAGTCCGCGTCGCCGTACATATCGTCCTCGGTGTCGGCGTGGGTCTCGGAGACGATCTTGCTCGCCTTCGTGTAGCTCTTGATGATGTCGGCCTCGGTGCGGTCATCCATGGTCCCATCGACCTTGGTGGACGACGTGATCGACGCGGCCTTCATGGTGGACTTCGACTCCGCCTTGACCGTCGTCTCGTCGGTCATCGAGGTGGCGTTCGTCTTCGACACCATCACTTCCGCCCAGGTCTCGTCGGTGATCGACGGCACCGGCAGCTTCTCCGAGCCGGTATAGGACTTGATGCTCTTGGCCCACGTCCTGTCGACGATCGTGGGGTTCTCCGTCGGGATCGCCTGGGGCGAGGGCGGGTTCTTGTCATCGATGAAATCGTCGGTGACATCCAGCGTGGGGAACGTGTCCGTGCCGGTCTGGCTCTCCTTGACCTTCCCGAAGTAATGGTCGTAGACGTCGCCGTGGTAGAGGGTGCGCACCTCGCCCTTGATGGTCGTCTCGACGACCTTCCACGTCCCGCCGTAGTTCTGCACCCACTCGATCGTGGTGCCGCCGCCGAAGGTCTCGCTGACCTCGGTGACGTGCCCTCCCGACACGTCCCAGCCCGCCTGGTGCTCCCCGCGGCCGAGGATGAGCAGGCGGTAGTTCCCCCCGATCACCTCGACCTTGTCGCCCTTGGTGGTCGAGATGCGGTTGCCGTCGGTGTGATCGCGCCAGCCGCCCTTCGTGTGCAGCTTCGCGGTCTCGGCCTGTCGCTCGCCCACAGGCACGAAATCGGGCGAGCCGTCCCGCTTGCGGTCGTCGTCGGTGAACGTCTGAATCCGCTCGGCGAGATCGTCGCCCGCGCTCTCGCCGAGCGGCGCGGCGGCCCCGAGGCGCAGGTAGGACGGTTCCCCACCATTCAGATCCGGTACTTCGAGGAGCGCGAACTTGCCTCCGGACACTGGAGCCTCCGAGCGTGATGGACGACGCACGGCGTCGCCGTGTCGCGGACCGCGCAATCCTATGACACGGTGAGCCGCCCGTCCACGCCGAACTAGAGCGACGGTCACCCGCTTCGGATACGGGCCCACCTCGGCGTTTTCGGTGCTCAGCGCACCGGAGTGCGCTTCCGCGCCGAAAACGCCGATCTGGGCCCGTCTCCTGTGCGGGTGACCGCCGCTCTGCTCGGTGTGGTGCAGAGGTGGGCGGAAATCGCCGTAGGGCGCGCGGCGAGCGGGGCCGCGTGGCTCACGAGGCCTCGGCGGGGCGCTGCGCCGCCGACTCGGGGGCCTGGTGCGCGATGGCCCAGACGAACTCCGGCAGCAGCGCGAGGGAGTGCGGATCCTGCGTCACGCCGATGAGGCCGCTGATGAACTCCATGGGGTGCTCGCGCCTGCTCCCGTCGATGAAGCGCAGCTGGGCGCTGGTCAGGCCGGGCGGCAGCTCGGAGAGCCCTGGTCCCTGCGGGGTCCCGAGGCCCCCGAGCGCGTCGCTCCGGGCCTCCGCCGTCCGCCATCGCTCGTGCCAGCTCTCGAGATAGGGATTCGGGGCGAAGTAGTCGTTGGGCCACGCGCGCAGGTAGGGAAACAGCACGTGGATCCACCCGGTCAGCTCGTCGGCCGAGCTCTCGTACCGGAAGAACGCGCGCCAGAACATCGTGTCGGCGCGCCCCTCCGCCGAGGCGGCGATCTGGTCGAGCACGGGCAGGAGCGCGCGGGTCCACCGATCTTGCCCGACGGAGCCGAGCATCGCCACGCGCTGGCGCACCCAGCGCCAGTCGTCGGACGTGCCGAGCAGGTACACGCGCGGGATCCCGCGCCGCGGGAACACCATGTCGCCCGGGAACGGCGGCTCCCACGCGTGGTGCGGCGCGAGCGGGGTCGCGACCGTGAGCTCCGACGACACCCGCTCGACTGGCCCCGTGGTGGAGAAATTGGAGGTCACGAGGTCCCGCAGCGCGCCGACCCGCGCCGAAATCTGCCTGGAAAAGTCCGGAAACAAAGCTGGCCACGGGTTCACCTCACCGAGGGTGAAGTCCCGGCGATCGACGACGAGCGAGAACTCGTGATCGTCGGGGAGGAAGCGGCGCCGCTGCTCGTCGTTCGCGGCGAGGTGGAACGTGAAGCCGCGCGCCAGGCAGAGCCAGACCACGTCGGGCGAGAGCACGAGGGGATAGCGCTGGGTGAAGGCGGTATGGGCGGCCTGGACGAGCGGGTGGTGGTCCGTGCGTCCCACGAGGGGCAGGCGGTGGCGGTAGGAGGCCTCGATCCTCGAGACGAGCAGGCTCTGCACCGAAGCTTCGCTATCGAATCCCGGCAACGGCGCCGTTGCGGGCTCGACGTCGGCAACGGCGATCGTCGTGACGTTCATGAGACCTCGTCCTCTCCAGGGCTGCGCGGCGCGCTCGTGATCCTTCGCTGTCCTTCGTACACGAGCGTGCGGCGCGCGACAACGGGCCGCGCGCTGGCGCCCACCGCGGCGTCGCTGCATGGGGCGGAGCGCGCCCGGGCGCGGCACATTTCTGCTGTCCGGCGTAAGCGCTGGAGCCCGGCAAGGTGCTTGTCCCGAGCATCGATTGGCGATGGGTCGCGAGCGGTCGTGCTCCGGGTCCGCTGGGAGGCGAGTGCGGTCGTTCTTCCGGACATTTGAGAAGACAGGAGTTCGTTCTCGTCCTTCCCACGGCGCGCGCAGCCACGTCGACGGCGCTGTCGCCCGGCGCTGGTGTCGCAGCCGAGCGCGTCCTCGTCGCAGCCGAGCGGGGTGTCGTCGGAACCGAGCGTTTTCTCTGGATCCAGGCTGTGTTTAACCGGCATTGAGAGCGTTTTCTCTGGATCCAGGCTGTGTTTAACCGGAATCGAGATCGTTTTCTCTGGATCCAGGCTGTGTTTAACCGGCATCGAGAGCTTATCCTCTGGATCCAGGCTGTGTTTAACCGGAATCGAGAGGATTTTCTCTGGATCCAGGCTGCTTTTCGTCGGAAGCTGGCGCGATGTCGGCGCGCCGTTCACGCCGCGCCGGCTCCTCCATACGCGCGATGCCGCTGGAGCGTGATTTTTTTGCGGTCAACAGATGCCCGGGGGCTTTGCCGGGGCGGTGTTGCATGTCCGTGGTGAATGGTGCACGACTAGGCGCTCGTGCAGCCGCGGCGATACGCCCCGAAGGAGGAGCGCAGCAGATGAACTCACGCCAGGCGAGTCCCCTCGGGGCGAGCGTATCGGCCAGCCCGAAGCTGGCGCTGCGGATCGACTTTCTCAAGAAGGTGTACGGGCTCTTCACGGCGAGCCTGGTCGTCTCCTCCCTGGGCGCCATGTGCGCGCTGTACATCGGGGCGCCGGACGTGGAGGAGGGGACGCTGGGGCGCGCGATGCCGCCGCTGGTCGAGCTCTTCGCGCAGCACCCGATCCTCTCGATGGGCGTCGTGTTCGGCGTGATGTTCGGCGCGCGCGCGGTGCGCAAGATCCCCGGGGTCAACGTCCTCGCGCTCTTCGGGATGGCGGCCGTCCTGGGCGTCACCGCGGCGCCTGCGCTCTACATGGCCCAGGCGGCGGCGGGCCTCGGCGGCACCCTGTCGTCGGCCCCGGTGCGGGACACCTTCATCCTGACGGTGCTCACGTTCGGGAGCCTCACGCTGGGGGTCTTCCTCACGAGGGAGGACCTGTCGTTCATGGCCAGCGGGCTGGTGATGGGCGCCATGGTCGTCCTCGGCGCGATGCTGCTGAACGCCCTGCTCGGGAGCACGCTCCTCGGCCTCGCGATCGCCAGCGTGTCCGTCCTCGTGTTCGGGGGATACGTCCTCTACAACACGTCGCGCCTGCTCCACTCGAGCGAAGAGGACCCGGTCGGCGGCGCGCTCGACCTCTACCTCAACTTCATCAACCTCTTCTCGTCGATTCTGCAGATCCTCTCGGGCCGCCACGTTTGAGCCGGCCGCGTCGCGTTCACGTCGCGGCGCGCGCCCGTCCGCCCCCGGCTGTCCCTGGGTCTCTCGCCCGGGGCGGACGGCTGGAGGGCGGCTTGACGCGCCATTTGGGCCGGGTAAGAACGCGCTGACCATGAGCCTTCAGCTCCTCGTCGCCGCGCTTGCCCTCTCCCTCTCATCGCTCTCATCGCTCTCCTTGCTCGGTTGCAACAAGCCCGCCGAGGAGGCGCCGGTGGTGGTGGCGGCCGCCGAGCTCGCCGCGCCGGCGAGCGTCAAGCGCATCGACATCGCGGTGAACGACAGCGGCTTCTCCCCGTCGACGATCGAGCTGAAGAAGGGAGAGCCCGTGGTGCTGCGCTTCACGCGGACGACGAAGAGCGAGTGTCTGAAGGCGATCGCGATTCCCGATCTGAAGATCGAGAAGGACCTGCCGCTGAACACGCAGGTCGAGGTGGCCATCACCCCGCAGAAGGAGGGGAAGATGGTGCTTCAGTGCTGGATGGCGATGGTCAAGGCGACCATCAACGTGGTCGGCTCGTG
Organism: Sorangium sp. KYC3313; assembly: GCF_052075895.1. Lineage (NCBI taxonomy): Bacteria > Pseudomonadati > Myxococcota > Polyangiales > Polyangiaceae > Sorangium > Sorangium sp. KYC3313. The sequence continues at coordinate 10,125,641 of NZ_CP197255.1, read as the reverse complement.
ACGCGGCCGCGCCCGTCGCGAGGCGCGCGCCTGCGTGGGCCAGGTCGATTCGAGCGGCCAGGTCGATTCGAGCGGCCAGGTCGATTCGAGCGGCCAGGTCGATTCGAGCGGCCAGGTCGATTCGAGCGGGTGTGACACGGCGCGTCTCGGCTTGATGTGGTCTGTATTACCGTTGTGGCGGTGGTTTTCGCTTCCCTTTGGGGGCCCCGTGAGTAAGCTCTGCGCCCCCCAACGTGCCCGGCGGGAAACCGCCCCGGTTCTTCGCTCCGAACCGGCTCGTGACGAGGCGCGCCGAGGGGATCGCTCTCGCGGCGCGCCGCGCGGAGCCAGTTCAGCCACCCCAGACGGAGCGAGCAAGGCGATCCCATCATGAATCAGCATCCCGGCATCATCGGCAAGAAGATCGGCATGACGCAGATCTTCAACGAGACGGGCGAGGTCCTGCGCTGCACGGTCGTGCAGGCGGGCTGCGTCGTCATCGGCAAGCGCACGCTCGAGAAGGACGGCTACAGCGCCCTCATCCTCGGCCTCGGCGAGCGGGCGGAGAAGCACACGACGAAGCCGCTCGCCGGCGCGTACAAGAAGTCGGGGCAGACGCCGAAGCGGATCGTGCGCGAGCTGCGCTGCAGCCCGGAGCACGCGGCGAAGTACGAGCTCGGCAGCACGCTCAAGGTCGACGAGATCTTCGAGGTGGGCCAGCGGGTGGACGCGCAGGGCCGCTCGCGCGGCCGCGGCTTCAGCGGCGTCATCCGCCGGTGGAGCTTCGCCGGCGCGGTCAGCTCGCACGGCACGCACGAGTACTTCCGCCACGGCGGCTCGATCGGTACGAACATGACCCCCGGCCGCACGCTGCCCGGCCTGAAGATGCCCGGCCACTACGGCGACGAGACGGTGAGCGCGCTCAACCTCAAGATCGCGAAGCTCCTCCCCGAGGACAACCTGATCCTCATCGAGGGTCCGGTCCCCGGCCCGAAGAACCAGCTGGTGACGATCCGCGGCGCCGTGAAGAAGCGCGGCGGCAAGGGGATCGTGCCGGTGCAGCAGCCGACCAAGAAGAAGGGCGGCTGAGCCCGGCCGCCGGCGGGGCAGCTCCCATGAGCGAGCGCCCCGCCGGTCGTGCCCGCCGAGTGTCCCTCCGTGTCGCAGAAGCCGAAGAACCCGTACAAGCGCCCTGACGCCTTCACGAAGGCGGCGAAGGCGCAGGGCTACCCTGCGCGCAGCGTCTTCAAGCTCGAGGAGATCGATCGCCGGGTGCGGCTGCTCCGCCCCGGCCAGCGGGTGCTCGACCTGGGCGCCGCGCCGGGGTCGTGGTCGATGTACGCGGCGCAGCGGATCGGCGCGGGGGGCAAGCTGCTCGCGGTGGATCTGTCGCCGATCACGGCGGCGTTCGGCCCGCAGGCGACGGTGGTGCAGGGCGACGCGCTGTCGCTCACGAACGAGGCGCTCGCGCAGTTTGCGCCGTACGACGTGGTGCTGTCGGACATGGCGCCCGCGACGAGCGGCAGCAAGATCGCCGACCAGGCCCGGAGCTACGAGCTGTTCATGCGCGCCGTGGCCGTGGCCGAGGCGCTGCTCGCGCCGGGCGGGGCGTTCGTCGGCAAGATCTTCATGAGCGAGGACTTCGTGAAGGCCCGGGACGCGCTGCGGAACCTCTGCGAGGAGGTCCGGAGCATCCGGCCCGAGGGGACGCGGGCGAGCAGCGTGGAGATCTTCCTGGTCGGGCTGAAGCGGAAGGCGGCGGGGAAGACGGGGTAGGCGCCTGTCACTGCTCAGGAAAAGCCGAGAAGAGAGGTATCCTGAGCTTCCTCTCTTCTCTTGGCGTCCTCGGCCGTCAATCCGATCCGAGCACCCGCCGATATCCCCTCAGAACGCATTGTGTCCCGTGATCGCGTTGCCGAGGATCAGGCAATGCACCTCGTCGGTGCCCTCGTACGTGTACACGCTCTCCAGGTTGAGCATGTGCCGGATGACCGGGTAATCGAGCAGGATCCCGTTCGCGCCGAGCACGCTCCGCGCGGTCCGCGCGATCTTGAGCGCCCAGCCCACGTTGTTCCGCTTGCAGAGCGAGACCTGCACCGGGCTGATGCCGGTCGTGTCCTTCAGCCGCCCGAAGTGGAGCGCCATGAGCTGCCCCTTCGCGATCTCCGTCGCCATCTCGACGAGCTCCGACTGGATGAGCTGACGCGACGCGATCGGCTGGCCGAACTGGACGCGCTCGCGCGCATAGGAGACCGCCGTCTCGTAGCAGGCGCGCGCGGCGCCCAGCGCGCCCCACGCGATGCCGAAGCGCGCCTGGGTCAGGCAGCCGAGCGGGCCCTTCAGGCCGACCACGCCCGGCAGCATGTTCTCCTCCGGCACGCGCACCTCGTTGAGCACGATCTCCCCGGTCGGGCTCGCGCGCAGGCTCATCTTGCCGTGGATGAGCGGGGTCTCCAGCCCCTTCATCCCGCGCTCCACCACGAAGCCGCGGATGGACTCGGCCCCTCCGTCATCGACCTTGGCCCACACAACGCAGAGGTCCGCGATGGGCGCGCTCGTGATCCACATCTTCGTGCCCGTCAGCACGTACGAGCTCCCGTCCTTCCGGGCACGGGTCTTCATCGAGCTCGGATCCGACCCGCTGTCGGGCTCCGTCAGGCCGAAGCACCCGATCAGCTCGGCGGCGGCCATCCTCGGCAGCCAGCGCTGCTTCTGCGCCTCGGAGCCGTACTTCCAGATCGGGTACATCGCCAGCGAGCCCTGGACGCTCACGAAGCTCCGCAGGCCGCTGTCGCCATATTCGAGCTCCTGCAGCGCGAGGCCGTAAGCGACCGAGCTCATGCCGGCGCAGCCGTAGCCGGTCAGCGAGCCCCCGAGCAGGCCGAGCGCGGCGATCTCGGGGATCAGGTCGGTCGCGAACTCCTCGCGCGCGAACAGGTCCGCGGCGCGCGGCAGGTACCGCTCGCGCACGAAGCGACGGACGGCGTCGCGGATCATGCGCTCTTCCTCGGAGAGCAGCGGATCGAACGCCATGAGCTGATCGAGCGAGAGGGGCTCCTGGGTGGCCATGGAGCGAGCGTGTAGCGTGCCTGCGCGCGGCGCGGAAGGGGCAGCGCCGGCGGGCCGCCGGCTCAGGGGCGGATGGAGACGAGCGTGCCCTTCCGTAGCGAGAGCGCGCCGTGCCATTCGGCCGGGACCTCGGGGGTCGTCCACTCGAACAGCCAGGCGGCGTCGAGCGGAGAGAGGTTCACACAACCGTGGCTGCGCGGGGTGCCGAAATCGTCGTGCCAGTAGGCCGCGTGGAACGCGAAGCCCTCCGTGAAGTACTGGACGAAAGGCACGTCGCGGAAGTCGAACGGATCCTCGTCCTCCTCGTCGCCGTCCATCGTGACCGTGACGTGCTTCGTGTGGATGCGGAACAGCCCCTGGATGGTGGAGCGCGTCGTCTTGGGATCGCCGAGGCCGTCCGCCCCCGTCGAGACGAGCGTCACGTAGACCGGGCGGGTGCCCTCGTAGGCGACGAGGCTCTGCTTGTCGATCGAGACGTCGATCCACTTCCGCCCGCGCACCGCCCACGCGGGGTTCCGGGGGAGCGGGTCGACGCGCACGACCTCGTCCGAGCGGACGAGCGAGCCGTCCCGCGCCTCGAGGTAGTCGACGCCGCCGAGGCGCCGCGAGGCGCCGGACAGCGGGATCGCCTCGCGGAAGCGGAGCGGGGCGCGGGTGACGCCGCCGCGCTCGCCCGGGACGAGGCGCGCGGCGTGGCGGCGCCTGGCGAAGGCCACGGGCAAGGGGACGCCCTCCGGGAGCGCCATCCCGGCGAAGGCGCTCGGCCGGATGACCCGGGTGCGGTCGAGCGGCAGGACGGCGAGGTCGGTCGTCAGGCCGAAGCGGCGCCCGTCGTGATCGAACGTCGAGAGCAGGGCGAAGCCGGAGCGCGTCCGGGCGCGGCCCAGGACGAGCGCGCCGGGCGAGCGGCGATCGCCGGCGAGCCCGGGCGCCGGCCGCCCGTAGAGCAGGACCGAGGGGGTCGCGTCCGGAGGCGGCGGCGCGACGAAGTCGGGCGCGCGCGCGGCGGTCGCGGCGCGGCGCAGGTGCGCGGCGAGGTCGGGCTCGGCGCCGCGCTGCTCGTCCTCGTCCGGAAGGCGCGCATAGAGCGGCGGGGTGGGGGAGCGAGACATCACGTACGTGTAGGGCAGGCCGCCGAGCAGGGTTGTCGCGTCTCCTGCCTGCGTCGCGGCACGTGCGGTCTCGCCCGGCTGCGTCGCGGCACGTGCGTTTGCGTCCGGCTGCGTCGCGGCAAGTGCGTTTGCGTCCGGCTGCGTCGCGGCACGTGCGTTTGCGCCCGGCTGCGTCGCGGCAAGTGCGTTTGCGCCCGGCTGCGTCGCGGCAAGTGCGTTTGCGTCCGGCTGCGTCGCGGCAAGTACGGTCTCGCCCGGTTGCGTCGCGGCAAGCGCGGCCTCGCCACGAACGACCGGCAAGGTGGGCGAGGCGAACCGGCGGACCGGTCGGCGAGACGATGCCTCGACCGCGAGGTCGTGAATGTTGAGCGTCGCGCTGGCGCCGATGCAGACGTAGCCGTTCGGCTCGATGTGGTACCAGCCGTCGGCGCACGACGTCCTGCCGGACGGCTCCGGCCTGCGCGCGACAACGGCGCCGGCGCGCAGGTACCCGATGCGCCGGCTGGTCCAGCGCGGTTCGGCGAAGATCCACGTCTCCCTGGCGACGCTCGCGAGCTCGTGGACCTCCTCCTCGGCCGCCGTCGGCGCGGTGGCCGGGGGAGGATCGAGCTCGGGCAGCGCGTCGGATCCGTCATCGACGAGCTCCGGCGGCAGCGCCGGCAACGCGAGCGGGTCGCCGCCCGGCGCCGCGGCGAGCGCGCCCGGCGCCATCGCGGCCTCCTCGCCGGGCGGCGCGACGTCCTCCGCGCGGGCGGCGGAGGGCGCCGGGGCAGCGACAGCGACGGCGGGCGCGGCTTCGGCGAGCGGCGCGGTGACGGCGGAGGCGGGCGCAGGGGCCGGGGACGTCGCGGCGGGCTCGGAGGCAGGGCGCGGGCAGCTCACGCTCAGCGTCGCGAGCGCCATCGCCGGCAGGAGGAAAACGCCTCTCACGCGCATGGAGCGCGCGTACCAGGAGGCGCCGGCGAGGGCCAAATTCAAGGGGGGATCATTCAGGAGAGCGGAAGGGCACGGGGCGAGCGGCTCGCCGGCAGGCGGCGCCCGCCTGGGAGGCCCGCCAGGGCCGGCGGGCGCCTTGGCGCGGTGTGCGGCGGCTCCGCGCCCGCCGGCTTCACCAGGGCGGCGCGCGGTCGCCTCGCCGCGCCGCCGGCTGGAGCGGCGTCACGGCGTGGGGAGATCGCGCGCGCACGTCGCCGTGACGTAGTAGCGCCGCGAGGTGCCCGCGTAGGAAGCCCGAAAGTCCGTCGTCTGCTTGTACCCGGCGGCCAGGAAGCTGCCGCCGTGCATGAAGCGTGCGCTCGAGGTGTTGTCGAGCCGCGAGCAGTCGTTGCAGGGCGTCAGCAGCTGATAGTTATCCGAACCGTCACGGGTGGCCTTGTACGCGTTGCCGGCCAGGTCGAGCTGCCCCCACCGCCCGGCGCCCTGGGGGAACTTGCCGACGTCCGTGAGATCCGAGTGCGCGCAGGGATAGTTGCTCGGGTACGGCTCCACCAGGCAGCGGTTCGTTCCATCACCCGCGACCGTGCCGTCGCCCTGGCAGCACCAGGAGGCATACCGTGTGACATCGGTGGAGCCGTCCTGGTTGACGCCGATGATGCTCTCGAAGCCCGTGCCGCCCCACGGGAAGATGCGCTGCTCGTCGCCGCCGGCAGAGGCGTAGTTGATCTCCGCCTGGGTCGGCAGCCGGCCGCCGTCCCACGCGCAGAACGCGAACAGCTCGTACCACGTCGCGCAGACGATCGGCTTCTTCTCCTTGGCTCCCGGCGTGTCGCTCCAGGACGGCCATCCATAGGGATCGCAGATGAGCGCCGTCTTGAGCGCGCTCGTGTTGGCCGTGAGATACGTGTTCCACGACGGGTCCCAGCCGCTGTTCGCGATCTTCGGGTGCGCACCCGCGCCGGCGGCCGGCGGGTTGGCCTGGGTCGGGCCGCCGGTCTGCTCGAGGTACTGCCGGAAGCGCCCCACCGTGACCGTGTACTTGTCGAGGTAGAAGCTGCTGACCGTCGCCGGCAGGCCCGCGTTGTTGAGCCGGTTGAACGTGCCGCCCGGGACCGGAAGGGTCGAGCAGCAGTCATCGCTCCCCTCGACGCCGCAATTGGCACCTGCGCCAGGCGTGCTGCTGTTGCAGCTGATCGGCAGGCCAGGCACGCCGCCCCCGCCTCCGCCGCCCGCGCCACCTGAGCCCCCCGCGCCGCCGGCACCGCCCGCGCCGCCCGCGCCGCCCACGCCGCTGGAGCTCGACGTCGTGGTGGAGGTCGTCGAGGCGCTGGAGCTCGACGTCGTGGTGGAGGTCGTCGAGGCGCTGGAGCTCGACGTCGTGGTGGAGGTCGTCGAGGAGCTGGAGCTCGACGTCGTGGCGGAGGTCGTCGAGGCGCTGGAGCTGCTCGACGTCGCCGTCGAGCCCCCCGTCTCGCTGTCGTAGCAGACGCGGAGATACGGCCGCCGATCCACCGAGCTCTCGCTCGTTCGGACGTGGGTGCGATTCATCGTTTGCTCGAAGAACACACCCTCGTTCGTGTCGGGGGCGTTCACCCAGTCCTGCACGGTGCTGGTGAGGCTGACCGTGTGGTAAGCGTACGTGTATCCCGAGCTCGCCGTGAGGGTTCCCAGGACGGTGGGATCCCAGGCGCTCGAGTGCGAGTTCCACGTCACGGTGTTCTCGTCCCAGGGCGTCGTGACCCGGTGCACGCGCATCACGTCGGGGGTCGAGGCGCCGATGTTGAGGTAGAGATCCGCCGAGACGACGGTGGCGTCGGAAGGGATCGACGAGAGATCGAACGCGATCAGCCCACGCAGCTGGGAGCCGGAGCTCTCGCCAGCGTACATGTCGGCTCCGGTGGGTGTGTAGTTGGGATAGGTCGAATTGATGAGGGCATCCCGGACCACGCCCGTCGACCCGGTGCGCTGGAGAGTCACACAGACCGTCGCGGCCTGCTGCGCCTCACCGAGCAGCTCCCCATCTTCGCCTTGTGCGCCGACGCACCCGGCGAGCGCCGCGCCGGAGGCGGCGGCGAGAGACGCCAGGAGCAGATGCCGAGACCCTCTCATGATCGTTCGATTCCTCATGATGCTCTCCGATCCGCGTCGTCGGGCCAGCTCCGCCCGCGAGGCTGCGTGTGATGCCGTCGCGCAGGAACGCCAGAGAGCGCCCCCGCCAAAACCACCATCTACCTGCGCGCCGTAAAGCATCACCTTCATCAGGTCAGCCGTCGGATCGTTCTGGCGTCAAACAGCGCGCGAGGAAAACGATACCGTTGTACGACTTGGAATTGAAGGCGTCAATTGGGAACCGAGGGTCGTTGTCGAAAATCTGGTGATGTTGCTTGTGGTGTCGGAGCAAAACTAGGTATTATTGCTCGAGTCCTTGGTGCTTGTCGAGCGCCGCGAGGCGTATTTGCAATGTCGCTCACGTTTCGCCCGTGGTTGCTCGCGTCTTGCCCGTGTCCTCTCACGTCTTGCGCGTGCCGCGCGGCATGAGCAGCCACATCCGCTTGATCGGCCTGATCCGCTTGCAGGGGCGCGTGAGTCGATGGCGGATTCTGCCGTTCAGGCGAGCGTGAGGGGGGGTGCTGGAGCAGAGATGCCTGCTTTGTCTACCTGAACGCTCGCTGGTTTACCTGCTGCTTTCTCCTGGCGCGGGTTCGTGGCCGGAAGCGCTGGAGAGGCCTTCTTCGACCTCGGTGACAATCATCGTCGCGAGCAGATCGAGCAGCGCGCGGCCTTCTTCCTCGGACGCCTCGCGCGGAGATCCCGTGTAGGCGGCGTCCATGCCCAGCGCGCGGAAGCTCTTCGCTCCTGCCTTGATGCCCTCCGACAGGCTCAGGTCGAGGTCCGGCAGGGCCTGGGCGATGTCCTTCCGGACGAGCGCGGAGGCCGCGGCGAGGACGAGCGAGGTCTCGTAACGGCCCGCGTGGCAGGCGCCGCTCCGGAACTCCGCGGTGAGCGTCCGTGCCCAGCGGCGCGCGAGCGGGCACGCGACCGAGGCGCGGCCCAGGGGCAGGTCGCCGGTGGCGGCGCGCACGGCGCGGTCGTGCGCCGGCTCGAGGTGGTTGTTGATGAAGCAGACATGCGACAGGCCGGCCGACAGGTAGGCCTCGGCGACGGCGCGCAGAAAGGCGGTGAGCGCGGGCGCCGGGATCGAGATCGCGCCGGCGAAGCCCGCCGCGAAGTCGGTCACGCCATAACCGACGGGCGGGGCGAGGAGCGCGGCGACGCCGCGCGCCCACAGCCGGCGGCCGGCCTGCTCGGCCGCGGCCTCGCCGATGAGCGTGTCCGTGCCGAGCGGCAGGTGCGGGCCGTGCGGCTCGACCGACCCGACCGGCACGAGCGCGACGCACGGCGCGCCGCCCGACAGGAGCGCGGCGAGCTCCTCCGTCGTGAGCTCCGCGAGGCGCGGCGCGGCCTGCATGGTCTACAGGCCCGCCGGGGTCTCGCCGGCGGCCTCGCGCTGCCGGAGCGCCTTGCGATCGACCTTGCCGCGATCGTTCCTGGGGACGTCATCGACGAAAGCGACCCAGCGCGGGTACTTGTGCTTGCTCAGCCGGTCCTTCACGAAGGCCTTGAGCTCCCCGGCGAGCTCGGCCCTCCCCTCGTCGGTGGCGACGCGGCCGCGCGCGTCGTCGCGGACCACGATGAACGCCTTCGGCTTCACGAGGCCCGCCTCCTCGGCGCCGATCACCGCGGCGAGGCTGACGGCCGGGTGCTCGGTCAGGCACTCCTCCACCTCGACCGGCGCGACCCAGACGCCGCCCACCTTGAGCAGCTCGTCGGCGCGCCCGCTGAACCAGAGGTAGCCCTCGGCATCCATGCGGAAGAGATCTCCGGTGCGGCACCAGTGGCCGTGGAAGGTGCCCCAGCTCTTCTCGCGATCCTGGAAGTAGCCGAGCGCGACCGAGTCGCCCTTCACCCACATGACGCCGGTCTCGCCGGGCGGGAGCTCGGGCGCGCCCGGCCCGGCCGCGTCCGAGGGGAGGATCTTGATCGTGTACCCCTCCACGACGCGGCCGAGCGACCCCGGACGCACGTCGCCGGGGCGGTTCGTGCAGTAGATGTGGAACATCTCCGCGGAGCCGATGCCGTCATAGACGTCGGCGTGGAACCGCGCGCGGAAGCGCTCGAGGAGCGCCGGCGGCAGCGCCTCGCCCGCGGACAGGTGGAAGCGGACGCTGGCGAGGTCGAGGCGCGGCGCGCCGCGCGCCGCGCGGGCGTCGTCGTCATCGAGCAGCTTGCCCATCATCGTCGGGACGTTGGTGACGACCGTCGGGCGATAGCGCTCGATGTACCGCGCGAGCGACTCCGGCGTCGGCCGCTCGACGAAGAGGCCCGACGTCGCGCCGACGGCGAAGGGGAACAGCAGGTTGGTGCCCGTGGCGTAGCCGAAGAAGAGGCGCGGCACCGAGACGGTGATGTCGTCCTCGCGGTAGCCCACGGTCGCCTTGGCGTAGCGCTCGGTGTTGAAGGCGAAGTCGCGGTGCGTGTGCATGGCCGCCTTGCTCCTGCCGGTGGAGCCGGACGTGAAGAGCCAGATGGCGATGTCGTCGCGCCGGGTGGGGCGGGGGCCTGCCGGGGCGCGCTTCGCCGCGAGCGCCGCGCGCCCCTGCGCGAGGGCGCCGCGGAGCGAGGTGCCCCGCAGCGCCGCGAGGGCCGGCGGGACCGGGAGATCGGCCTCGAGATCGCCGCCGGTCGGGACCTCGGGCACCAGCACGACGGTGCGGACGTTCGCCGCCGCGAGCGCGCCTTGAAGCGCGAGCGCCTCGGCCACGCGCGGGATCGTGACGACCGCGGCGGCCCGCGTGTACTCGACGAGGTGCGCGAGGTCGGGCGCGGGCGCCTCGGGGTTGCCCATCGCCACGACCGCGCCGTGGCTCAGCGCCGCGAAGAAGGCCCAGACGAACGCGGGCGAGTCGTGCAGGACGATGAGCACCCGCTGCTCGAGCGCGACGCCCTCGACGGCGAGGTGCGCCTCTAGCATCCGGACCTTCTCGGCGACGTCGGCGTAGGTGTGCCGCTGATCGCCGAAGAGCAGCGCGACCTTGTCGCCGAGCCCCTCGCGCAGCCGATCGAACAGGAAGTAGTCGGCGAGGTTGAGCTCGTCAGGGAACGTCGGTGCGGTCATCGTCACGCCTCCTCTCGCCTCCATCGCGGCGCCGTGAGCCGCCGCTTTCCGTCCTCCGTGGTCGCGACCCCCGGCTCGTCGAGCCCCTCGCGATCCCAGAGCTGGCACGTCACGGCCCGGTGGCGCTGATCGAGCGCCTCGCAGTAATTGGAATAGATGCAACGTCGGACCTCTCCGCTGCGCCCGAGCCGCACCTTCAGGAACCAGTCGGGATCCGCGAGCGTCTGCCGTGCCGCCCCGATGAGATCGGCCTCGCCGCGCGCGAGGATCGCCTCGGCCTGGGCGAACGTGCAGATCCCCCCCGCCACGACGACCGGCGTCCCGAGGCCGGCCTCGCGCAGGGCGCGCCGGATCTGCGCCTGCTTCGGCACCTGCCGCCCGAACGGCCCCGCCGCGTCCGAGAGCGCGGTCGGCATGCACTCGTACCCGCTCGGGCCGGTGTAGGGGTACGCGGCCTCGCCGACCTTGGGCTGCTTCGCGTCCTCGAACTTGCCGCCGGTCGACAGCGAGAGGAAGTCCATGCCGGCGCGCGCGAACGCGAGCGCGAAGAACGCCGCGTCGTCGACCCGGCTGCCCCCCGCGATGACATCGTCGCAGAGGAAGCGGCAGCCCACCGTGAAGCGAGCGGAGACGGCGGCGCGCACCGCCGCGTAGACCTCGAGCGGGAGGCGCGCGCGGCGCTCGCGATCGCCGCCGTAGCCGTCCGGGCGGGTGTTCAGCGCGGACAGGAACGAGGCCATGGTGTAGGCGTGCGCGTAGTGGAGCTCGACCCCGTCGAAGCCCGCCTCGCGCGCCCTCACGGCGGCCTCGGCGAAGAGGCCCGGCAGCGTCCGCGGCAGATCGCGGATGTGAGGGAGCGCGACGTCGGTGACGCGCTCGCGCTCGCCGAAGCGCAGCGCCTCGAGCTCGCGGGGCGCGAGCACGGCCTCGAGCCGCGCGTCGTCGAGCGCGAGCAGCCGCTCGCGCACCTCGATCTCCGGCGCGTCCCGGAGCGGCGGCTCCCCGAGCGCCTCGGACAGGGCGCGCCGGTGCGCGCCGGTGATCTCGAGGAACTCCCGCAGGAACCTGTCCTTCGCCGGGCGCCTGCGGATGCGGAGGAAGTCGATGAGCTGCAGGAACACGCGCGTCCTGCCGGCGCTCCGCGCGCGGACCGTCCGGACGAGCTCCCGGAGCCCCGGGACGAACCGATCGTGCCCGGCGCGGAGCAGCGGGCCGCTCGGCACGTCGCGGATCCCGGTCGCCTCGACCACGAGGGCGCCGGGCTGGCCCTCGGCGAAGCGGCCGTACCAGTCGAGCACGTCCTGCGTGATGACGCCCTCCTCCGTCGCGCGCCACGGGACCATCGCGGGCACCCACGAGCGCTCGGCGAGCTCGAGGCCCGAGGCGAGGCGGAGCGGCGAGAAGAGGCGCGCGTGCGCCGCCTCGCCCGCGGCCTTAGGCTCCTCGCGGGGCAGCGCGTGGCGGATCCTCTCCGGCGGCCTCCACATGGCTACCGCGCCCCGTCGCGAGCGCGCTCGTCGGCCGGGGTCTCCGCGGCGGCGCGCTCGAGGATGCCCTTCGCGATGATGAGCTTCTGGATCTCCGTCGTCCCCTCGTAGATGCGCAGCGGCCGGATCTCACGGTACAGCCGCTCGACCTCGGTCCCCTCGATGACCCCCATGCCGCCGTGGAGCTGGACCGCGCGGTCGATGATCCGCTGCGCCGCCTCGGTGGCGAACATCTTCGCCATGGCCGCCTCGGTCGAGACGCGCGCCGCCGGGCCGGCCGTCTTCTCCGGCGCCGTGTCGCGCTTGTGGGCCGCGCGGGCGACGAGCAGGCGGGCCGCGTCGAGCTCGGTCGCCATCTCGGCGAGGTAGGCGCGCACCATCTGCTGCTCGGACAGGGGCGCCCCGAACTGCCTCCGCCGCGTGACGTGCGCGATCGCCTCGCGGAGCGCGCGCGCCGCCATCCCGTTCGCCGCCGCGCCGACCGAGATCCGGAAGGCGTCGAGCGTCCGCATCGCGAGCTTGAAGCCGCCGCCCACCTCGCCGAGCCGCGCGCTGTCCGGCACGCGGCAGCGCTCGAAGCGGAGCCGGCCGATCGGGTGCGGGACCGACATCGGGAGCGGCTCCGAGGCGACGCCCTCCGCGCCGCTGTCGACGAGGAACGCCGTGATCGCGGCGCGCCCGCCGCCGCGCTCGCGCTCGCGCGCCGCGCCGCCGCCGCCGTCGTGGGGCGGCGCGCCCGTGCGGGCGAAGACCACGAGGTGGTGCGCGAGCGGCACGTTCGAGATCAGCACCTTCTCGCCGTCGAGGACCCATCCGTCGCCCTCGCGGCGGGCCTCGGTCCTCAGCGAGGCGACGTCGCTGCCCGCCTCGGGCTCGGTCAGCGCGAAGGCCCCGATGCGCCGCCCCGAGAGCACGTCGGGCAGGATCGCGCGGCGCTGCGCGTCGCTGCCGGCCAGCACGATCGGGTACGAGCCGAGCCCTTGCACCGCGAAGATCGCGTCGGCGAGCGGGGCGACCTGGCCGAGCGCCTCGCGGATGAGGACGAGCGAGCGCACGTCGATGGCGGTCGCGTCCGCGGGGAGGCCGCCGCCGCTCGGCGCGCCGCCGAGCGCCTCGGGGACGAGGTGCGCGTAGAGCCCGAGCGGCTCGCCCATGCTGCGCGCCAGGGCGGCGGCGTCGCGCGCTTCGACGAGCGGCGCGAGCGGCGCGAGCGCCTCGGGCGTCAGGCGCGCGGCGAGCGCGGCGTGGCGCTCCTCGAAGAAGACGGGGAGCTCGGCCGAGGAGAGCGCGAGCCCGCTCATACGCGGTGCGCCTCGTGGCCGGTGGACCGCGGGGTGGGGGGCGCGTCGGCGTCGCCGGGCGCGGCCGGCGCGTCGCCCAGGTCGGCGCCCTCGAAGCGCGGCGGGCGCTTCGCCCTGTTCGCCTCGTGGGCCTCGCGGAAGTCGGGGTGGGCCATGCAGATGGCCTGCGCCTGCGCCTCGGCCTCGATCGCGGCGGCGAGGGGCATCGTGCGCTCGCTCTCGAGCATCTGCTTGGTGATCGCGTGCGCGAACGCCGGCCCGCGCGCGAGGCGCTCGGCCCAGCCGCGCGCCACGCCCAGCGCGTCGCTGTCGGCGACGACGCGGTTCACGAGGCCGATGCGGAGCGCCTCGTCGGCGCCGATGAGATCGCCGAAGAAGAGCAGCTCCGCGGCGCGCCCCCGGCCGACGATGCGGGGCAGGAGGTACGAGGCGCCCATGTCGGCGCCGGACAGGCCGACCTTGGGGAAGATGAACCCGAAGCGGGCGCTCGCCGCGGCGATGCGCAGGTCGCACGCGGCGGCGATCACCGCGCCCGCGCCGACGGCGACCCCGTTGACGGCGGCGATGACCGGGCGCCGGAGCTCGCAGATGCTCTGGATGAGCGCGCCGGTCGCGCGGGTGAACTCGAGCAGCCCCCGCGCGTCGCGCGCGAACAGCTCGGCGATGATCCCCTCGACGTCGCCGCCCGAGCAGAAGCCGCGCCCCGCTCCGGTGAGCACGACCGCGCGCGCGGCCGAGCGCTCGAGCGAGCGGAACGTGGCCGTGAGCTCGCCGTAGACCTCGAAGGTGAGGGCGTTCAGGCGGTCGGGGCGGCTCAGCGTGATCTCCGCGACGCCGCGGCTGAGCTCGAGATGGAAGGAGCGGGGAGTGAGGGTCATGGGCATCTCCTGGGTCCGGCGCGCGCCGGACGCGAGCCTCGCGAGATCAGGGCTTCGTCCGCGTGCGCCGCGGGGGGCTCCGCGCGCTCCGCTCGGCGTGCGCGCGGGCGCTGCCGGGGCGCGACGGGACGGGCATGTCCGGCTCGCGGAGCGTGGTGCGCAGCTTATCGAGCAGCCGCGTCAGCGTGGAGAGCTCGGCCGGGCTCAGCCCGGAGAACACCTTCGCCACGCGCGCGGCGTGCCGCCGCTCGGCGTCGCGGAACGCGCGCTGCCCCTTGGCGGTCAGGTGCACCCGCCACGCGCGGCGGTCGCTCGGGTCGGCCCGCCGCTCGACCATGCCGTCGCGCGCCGCGCGATCGACGAGCCCGGTGAGGTTGCCCGCCGTGACGAGCATGCTGCGGGAGAGCGACGCGAGCGTCTGCCCGTCGCTGCGCACGAGGTTCGCCAGGAGGTCGAAGCGCGGGAGGGTCATCTCGTGCTCCAGGTCCTCCCGGATGGCCGCGAGCGCGCGCTTGTGGACCGCGAGGATGCGCACCCAGGCGCGCACGGCGGCCTGGTTGCCGCGCGCGCTCTCCGGCGGGGGGACCACGGCGAGCGGCCGCCTCGCTGGCGCCCCGCGCCTCACGGGCCGCCCTCGCCCCCGCCGCGCGCGTCGAGCGCCGCGACGGCCTCGATCTCCACGAGCGCGCGCCGCTCGACGAGCCCCGCGACGCCGAGGAGGGCCATCGCCGGGAAATGCTTGCCGAACCGCGCCCGCCACGCGGCGCCGATCGCGCGGAGCGAGCCCCTGTACGCCTCGAGATCGGTCACGTAGACGGTCATGCGCGCGACGTCGCCCGGCTCCCCGCCGGCGGCCGCGACGACCGCGAGCACGTTGTCGAGCGCCTGGGCGAACTGCTCGGCCAGATCGTCGCTCCGGAGCTGCCCGGACGCGGGGTCCCACCCGATCTGCCCCGCGATGTGCAGCGTCCTGCCGCTCGTCACGACGCCGTTGGCGTAGCCTTGCGGCGCAGGCCACCCGGCCGGCTGCACGATCTCGAGAGCGCCGCTCACCGCATCACCTGCCCCCCGTCGACCGGGATCGCCTGGCCATGGATGCTGCGCGCCTCGTCGCTGCAGAGCATCGCCACGACGAGCGCGACCTCGCCGGGCTCGACCATCCGGCCCTGAGGCGACATCGACTCGAGCGACCGCCGCGCCGCGTCCTCGCCCCGCCCGGTCTTCTCGGCGATGCGGGAGATCGCCTCGTCCGCCATCCTCGTGCTCACCCACCCGGGGCAGACGCAGTTGATGGTCACCGGCGTCCGGGCGATCTCCAGCGCGATGGCGCGGGTCATGCCGACCAGGGCGTGCTTCGACGCGCAGTACGCGGTCGAGTAGGCGCACCCGACGAGCCCGGCGGTCGAGGCGACGTTGACGACGCGCCCGAACCCGCGCGCGATCATCTTCGGGATCAGGGCGCGGCAGAGCGCGAAGGCGCCGGTCACGTTGACCGCGAGCATGCGGTCCCAGAGCGCGTCGCTGGTCCTGTCGAACGGCGCGCTCTCGGCGACGCCCGCGTTGTTGACGAGCACGTCGATGCGCCCGAGCTGGGCTTCGAGCGCGGCGATCGCCGGCGGCGCGCCCTCGCGATCGCCGACGTCGAGCCGGACGGCGACGCCCCCGATGGCCGCCGCCGTCTCCTCGATCTCGGCCTGCGTGCGGCCTGCGACGGCGACGCGCGCGCCGCCCTGCGCGAGCCGCTCGGCGATCGCCCGGCCGATGCCGCGACCCCCGCCCGTGACGAGCGCGATCCTGCCTTCCAGGGACATCCGGAGCACCTAAATCATATATATATGAAGCACAAGGCGAAGTCACCCTCGTCTGCGCTCGCAGCGCCGCCCGTCTGCTGAGGTCGGCGTCGGCCACCTCGCGACGGAACGCGCGGCTCGGCCTCGTTTTCCTCGATCGCCTCGCTCTCCTCGATCGCCTCGCTCGTCTGGCGCGCGGCGTGCGTGGCGTGCGCGGCGCGTCGTCGTCTGGAACGTAGTGGGCGGAGAGCATGGACGAAGACCAGAGCGGGCGTGGCCGAACGATCTGCGCCGCGAGGGCGGCATGGTCCGGCTCGACGGCTGCTCCGGGCTCGCCGGGGCGCGGAGCACGAGCTCCACCCCGCGATCTCGCTCGCGCAGTCGATCGTCGACGTGGTCGATCCGATCCACTACGCTGCGCGCCTGTTCGTCGCGCCCCGCGACGGCTTCGCGACGAAGAGCATCCACATGACCGAGGGCATCGAGCCGGATGGCACCGGCGACACGTACGCGCCGCCTCGCGGCATCGAGGTGCACGCCCTGGCGATGGGCGCGCCGCTGCAGCTGCCGGGGCGGGCGCCGTGAGCGCGGCCGGCGTGCTCGCGTCGCGCGTCGCCGCGCTGCTCGCATGCGCCGGCGTGGAGGCGCGGCCCCCGGCGGCAGGGGCGGGCGCGTGGTCCCTCGCGCTGGCCGAGCCGCCGGATCTCGCGGCGCTCTACGCGGCGGCGGACGGCATCGCGCTCCCGGACGGCACGCTGATCCTGCCGCGCGGCGACGTCGCGCGGGCGACCGCGTGGCTCGCGGAGGAGCGCTCGCTCGACTGGGCGCACGACCTCCTGGTCATCGGGGAGCGGGAGGATCTCGTCATCGTGCTCGACCTCGATGTCGCGGGCGCTCGCGCCGGGGGCGGCGTGCTCGAGGCGCCGACCGACGGGCTCGCCTCGTTCCAGCGCGTCGCCCGCTCGGTGGTCGGCTACCTGGAGCGGCGCCTCGGCGTCGCAGGGGCCGAGGCCGCGGCGCCCGAGGTGCGGGCGCGCGAGGCCGCGGCGCGCCGCGACCTCCCGGCGCTCGTCGAGGCGCTCGCGGAGGAGATGTACCCGGGCGCGGAGCGGCAGGTCGCGCACGCGGCGCTCGCGCTGGGCGCGCTCCTGTCGGAGCGCGGGGACGAGGCGGCGCTGGACGCCTTCGCGCGCTCGGTCGAGGCGCGGGTCGCGGCGGCGCCGCGGGGCTCAGGGGGACCGGAGCGGCTCGCGGCGTGGCGCGCGTGCGAGATCGTGGCGCGAGAGGCGGGGTCGGAGGCGATCGCCGCGGCGTGCGCGGCGCGGGCGAGCGGCGGGGGGTAGGGGGCTGGCCTCGAAGCGCCTCGGTGGACGGCGCTTCCTCGCTCAGCGGACCGAGCTCACCCGGCGCCCCGCTCCCGGAGCCACGCGCGCCACGCGCGCACCACGGTCGTCTGATCCCCCTTGCGCAACATGAACTCCGTCAGCCCCGCGACGTCGAGCCCCGGCAGGAGCCGGCTCTGCCCGGCCTCCGCGTAGCCGTCCGGGCCGAGGAGGTGGATGGAGAGCTTCCCCTTCTTCAGGAACCAGACCTCGGGCACGCCGAGCCCCGCATAGACGGAGAGCTTGTTGATCGTCCCGCTCTTCTCGATGATCTCGATCGCGAGCTCCGGGATCTCCCCGTCCTCGACCGTCCCGAGCACGTAGCACTCATCCGGCTCCACCCCCCGCTGCGCGAGCCTCTTGCGGACGGTCATGCTGCCGTACCCGCTGAGCGGCAGCTCCGCCTCCTCCGCGTAGGCCTCGACGAGGCGGGCCAGGATCGTCTTCCGTCCCTCGTGCGGTCCGCCCGGGCTCATCAGCTCCAGCACTCCCTCGCAGTACGTCACCCGCACGCCAGCCCGGTCGCCGAGGGCGGCCAGGATGGCCTCGTACTGCTCCCACGAGACGTCATGAACGACGAAGAGCTGGTCTTCCGAGCCGTCCGCCGCGACAGCGTCGGCGGCGCCGGCAGGGGGGGCGAGGAGGGGTGCAGCGGCGGCCATGACAGCGTGCTCCTCTGCGGAGTATCACCGCCGGGCCGCGCGCTGGCAACCGCCGATCCGAGCGCCCGCGCGCCGCTGTCCTCCTCGACGGCCCTGACGCGCGCCACGGCCTCGCCGGACGCTGCCAGGGGCGGGCCCGGGCGCGCCCGGCAGCCGCGCCCTCAGAACACGCGCCCCAGCCCGTCGAGCGCCGCGACGCGGTAGGCCTCGGCCATGGTGGGGTAGTTGAACGTCGTGTTCACGAAGTACCGGATCGAGTTGTGCGGCGCAGGCTGCGACATGATCGCCTGCCCGATGTGGATGATCTCCGCGGCGTTCTCGCCGAAGCAGTGGATCCCGAGCAGCGCGAGCGTCTCGCGGTGGAAGATCAGCTTCAGCATCCCGACCTGCTGGCCCGTGATCTGCGCGCGCGCGAGCGTCTTGAACGTCGACTTCCCCACCTCGTAGGGCACCTTCTCCGCCGTGAGCTCCCGCTCGCTCTTGCCCAGCGACGAGATCTCGGGCGTCGTGTAGATGCCCGTGGGGATGTCCCGGACCAGCTTGTCGTCGGCGTGGCCGCAGAGGTGGCTGGCCGCGTACCGGCCCTGGTCGTAGCTCGCGCTCGCGAGCGCCGGGAAGCCGACCACGTCGCCGACCGCGTAGATGTGCGGCTGGCTCGTCTGGAAGGTCTCGCTCACCTCGAGCTGACCGCGCTTGTTCGGCGTGATGCCGACGCTCTCCAGGCCGAGATCGGCCGTGTTGCCCGACCTCCCGTTGGCCCAGAGGAAGACCTCGCTCCGGAGCTTCTTCCCGCTCTTCAGGGAGAGCACGACGCCCTCCTTCGTGGCCTCGACCGCCTCGTGCTCCTCGCCGTTCAGGACGCGGATCCCCTTGTCGCAGAAGTGGTACCCGAGCGCGTCGGTGATCTCGTCGTCGAGGAACTCCAGCAGATGGGCGCGCGTGTTCACGAGGTTCACGGCGACCTGCATGTTGCGCAGCATCGACGCGTACTCGCAGCCGATGACGCCCGCCCCGAAGATGGTGATGCTCCGGGGGGTGTGATCCATGCGCAGCAGCGTGTCGCTGTCGAAGACGCGCGGGTGGCTGAAGTCGATGTCGGCCGGCCGGTACGGGCGCGAGCCGGTCGCGATGACGAAGCTGTCGGCCGTGTACCGCCGGCGCTGGCCGCCGTCGCCCTCCACCTCGATCGTGCGCGGATCGACGAACCTGGCCTGCCCCGGGACGAGCTGGACGCGGTTCCGGTCGTAGAAGCTCTCCCGCAGGTCGACCTGCTCGTCGATGACGCGGTTCGCGTTCGCGAGCAGCTCGGCGAACGGGTACTCCGGAACCACATCCATCCGCTTGTAGATGGGGCTCTGGTTGATCAGGTTCATGTGGTAAATCGCGCGGCGCAGCGCCTTGCTGGGGATCGTCCCCCAGTGGGTGCAGCCCCCGCCGACCCGCGTGTAGCGCTCGATCGCCGCGACCGATTTGCCGTGCTTCGCGGCCGTCATGGCGGCGCCTTCGCCGCCCGGCCCCGTGCCGATGATGATGAGATCGAAGTGCGGGGTGGTCGCCATCGAGTTCCTTGCCTCCGGCGCGCCGCGCGCGCGCGCCGGGAAGGCTACTCGAACTGGAGCGGCTCGTCGTCGCCCCCGACGCCGAGCATCTCGAGGATCTGCCGCACCTCCATGGCGGCCTCGACCTCCGGGCCCGCGTCCAGGAAGCCCTGGAGGTGCTTCCGCGCGAGCGCGCGGTTGCCGCGGGCCGCGTACGAAAGCCCCATCGCGTGCATCGCCTCGCCGTCCTTCGGGAACCGGCGGAGCGCCTCCTTCGCCTGCGCGATCGCGCCGTCCGTGTCGCCGAGGCGACGGAGCGCGTGCGACAGGGCCACCCGCGCCCCGAGGAAGCTCGGCGCGAGCCGCACGGCGGCGCGGTACGCGTCGCGCGCCGGCTCGAGCTGGCCGAGCTCGTAGAGCGCGTGCCCGAGCAGGTTGTACGCGTACGGGTTCGACGGGGAGGCCTTGATCACGTCGCGCAGCACGACGAGCGCCTCCTGGACCTGCTCCTCTTGCAGGAGCTCGGCCGCCTCCTCGACGGCCTCCCAGTGGGCGGCGTCGATCGATTCGTCCACCACGGCTCTGAGCACCATGGCGCGCAGTCTAGCCAGAATCGGCGCGCCGTCCCGGGCTCCTTCGTGGTACCGGCCGGGCCGTGAGGCGCCCGCCGCGGATCCGGCTGCTCTTGTGGCACGCGAGCGCCGCGATCCCGGTGCTCGGCGCCGCCGCGGCGTTCTACGGGCCCGCGCTCGCCAGGACGGGCGGCGTCTGGCCGGCGCCCCTCGACGACGTCTACATCCACTTCGGGTTCGCCCGCGCCGCGGCCCTGGGCCACCCGTTCTCGTGGATCCCGGGCAACGGCTACTCCTCGGGCGGGACCAGCCTGGCGTACCCCTTCGCCCTGGCGCCCGGGTACCTGCTCGGCTTTCGCGGCGCGTGGCTCGGCCTCTTCGCCGCGCTCCTCGCGTGCGCCGCGCTGCTCGACCTCTGCCGCTCGCTCCGGTGGCTGCTCGATCCGCGCGGCGGGCCCGGCGCCCCGTACTCCCGCTGGGTCGCCTGGGCCGCGCCGCTCTTCGTCGTGGCCGTGCCGCTGCTCGACTGGAGCTGGTTCTCCGGGATGGAGGTCGCGCTGCTCGGCGCGGTGATGGGCCGAGCGCTCGTCGCGGTGCGGCGCGCCGAGCTCGCCCCGCCGGCGCAGCGCCCGGCCGAGCAGCTCCGGGCAGGGCTCCTCGCCGCGCTGCTCGTCGCGACCCGGCCCGAGGCCGTCGCGCTCGCGGCGCCGCTCGCGGTCGCCGTGGCCCACGCGGCGGGCTCGCTGGGCGCGGCGGCGTCGCTCGCGCGCGCGTCCCTGCCGACCGCGCTGCTCCTCGCCGCGCAGGCCGCCGCGAACCGCGCGCTCACGGGGGAGTGGAGCGCCGCGGGGGCGGTGCGCAAGCTCATCCTCGCGAACCCGTACCCGGCGCCGCTCGAGAAGGCGCTGGAGGTGATCAAGAACCTCGCCGCGCTGCGGGTGCAGGCGCTGGAGAGCGCGCTCGGCGGCCCGTCCTACGCCCTCCTCTTGCCGCTGCTCGGCGCGATCGCGGCGCTCGACCGGCGCGCGCGGCGCCTCGCCGTGCCGCTCCTGATCGGCGCCTACGGCTCGCTGCTCCTCGTCGCGCTCAACGCGACGGCGCGCTACCAGAACCTCCGCTACGCCGCCCCGGCGCTCGCGATGCTGCTCGTCGCGGCGGCCCTCGGGACCGAGGCGCTCGCGCGGCGGGGGCGGCTCGCGGCGGGCGTCGCCGCGGCGCTCGCGCTCGCGGCCCTCGCGGCGCCCTCCGCCTGGTTCGCGCGGCAGATCGACCACTTCGCCCGCTCCTCGGCCAACATCGCCGGGCAGCAGGTCGAGGTCGCGCGGCGCCTGGCCGCGCGCGAGCCGCGGCCTCGGCGGGTGCTGCTCGGCGACGCGGGCGCGATCCCGTACCTGTCGGGGATCCCCGCCATCGACGGGCTCGGGCTCGGCGGGTACCGGGGGATGCCGTTCGCGCGGGCCTCGGTGCACGGGGTGCCGGCCGTTGTCGAGCTCATCGAGCGGCTCGACGCCGCCGAGCGGCCCGACGTCTTCGCCCTGTACCCCTCGTGGTGGGGCGGGCTCGCGGACGTCTTCGGCCGGCGCGTCGACGCGGTGAAGATCGAGGACAACGTGATGTGCGCCGCGGACGAGAAGGTGATCTACGAGGCGGACTGGTCGGCGCTCGCGCCGCCGGGGGAGCGCCGCGACGGGGCCATCGACGAACTGGACATCGCCGACCTGGTCGACGAGCGGGCGCACGGCTACGCGTTCCCGTCGCCGCGCGGCGGCTGGGTCGTCGGCGCCGTGCTGCGGGACGGGAGCGACGGCGGCGGTGCGCCGCGGTTCGACGCCGGCAGGATCATCCCCGAGGGGCGCGAGCAGTCGTTCGCAATCCGGGCGGCCGCCGCGGCCGCCGCGAGCGCCCGCGGGCCCGCCGTGCTCGCGCTGCGCACCGACGGGGGCGGCCCGATCGCGATCGGCGTGGCGATCGAGCGCGCCGCGGACGAGGCGCGCGTCGAGGTGCCAGAGCGCCCTCCGGACCGCTGGTCCGAGATCCGGGTGCCGCTGCGCGACGTCGCGCCGGGGGACATCGTCCGGATCCGCGCGCTCCGGGGGACGTTCCGCAGCTTCCATGTCTGGCTGCTTCGGCCGTGATCGGCCTCCTTGCCGCCCGCGCGGCGCCCTCGTGGCGCGCGCCCGCGACACAGCGCGTCGCGAGCCACGGGGACGTCGCGCGACGGATCCATGGTAAGAGCCACCACGTGACGAGGTGGTTCCGTGCGTCGGCCTTCGCGGCGACAGCTGGCAGGGAGGTGGCCTCGTTCGCGAGGCAGGCGGTCCTCCTGCCGTACGACACCCTCGCGCCGGTGATCCCTGACGGGGCGCGCGACGGCGACGAGGTGGTGGTCATCCTTCACGGGCTCTTCGCCTCCGCCGGCGTCCTCCGGCCGTTGCGCACGGCGATCGAGCGCCACGCCGCGATGTCTCGCGCCTCGCGGGCGCGCGGCCGGACGGACCCGGCGCGCGCCGAGCCGTCGTGGTCGGTCCACACGGCGACGATGTCCTACGCGCCGGGGCCCGGCGTCGAGGCGCTGTCGGCGCGCCTCGAGGCGCTCGTCGCGGCGTTGCCGGACGGGGCGCGCTTGCACCTCGTCGGCCACAGCATGGGCGGCATCGTGTGCCGCTTCTTCGCGCAGGAGGTCGGCGATCCGCGCGTCGCGCAGACCATCTCCATGGCGAGCCCGTTCGGCGGCATCCCGCGCGCAGGGCTGCTCGGCTTCGGCGGCGCGCGCGATCTCGACGCGTCGAGCCCGGTCCTCCGGCGCGTCCTCCTCGGGACGGCGCGGTCGAGCGTCCCGCACCTGTCGATCGTCGCGGGGGCCGACACGCTGGTCCGCTCGCCCATCGCGCACGCGCTGCCGGGCGGCGAGGTGCGGGTGATAGAGGGGCGGGGGCACAACTCGCTCCTCTTCGATCCCGAGGTGGCCGCGCTCGTGGCGCGGCGCATCGTCGAGCGGCGCGGCCCCGCGCGCTGACCTATCGCCGCTCGGCGCTTCGTGGTAGCTCGCTCGCGTGCGCTCGCCCATCGCCTGCCTCGCCGCCCTCGGGGCCTTGCTCGCCCCGCTCGCCTGGTCCTCGCCTTCGCGCGCGGACGCCTCCGCGTGGACCTTCGTGGGCGCCGGCGCGGTCGGCTGGAAGCAGGGGGAGAGCGACCTCGTCTTCGACGGCGCGCTGTCATGCGACGTCGGCGTCGGGACCACGCCCGACGCGCCCGTCATCGTCGGCGGCCTGATGCGCGCGACGCCGATCCTCGACAGCGGCATCGATCTCGCGCTGCTCGCCCGGGTCGCGACGCGCGGCTTCCAGGCTGGCCAGCTGGGCCTCGCCCTCGACGCGGGCGGCTACCGCCGCTTCTGGGGCGCAGGTTCCACGGGCGTGGCCGGCGCGCTCACGCTGGGGGCGCCGCTCGGCATCAGCCTCTCGCTCCAGGGGAGCTACGGGACCGACAAGGCGATGGCGTTCGCCGCCATCGTGGGCGTCGACCTGCTGCGCCTCACCGTCTACCGGCAGTCGCTCCTGCCGGTGTGGCCGAACCCGTTCCCCGCGCAGCAGCGCGGGCAGGACGTCGCCTCGCGCTGAGGGGCGCGCGACGCATCTCTCCGGACACGATGGGGGCCATCAAGGCGGGCAGGGGGCAGTCGAGGGGGCGGTCGAGGACCGGGCGCGCGACGCGCATTGGCGCCGCCGACGCCGGTTGACCGGCGAAGTCGTGCCCCGGTAGGGTGCGGCCAGGGGGGCGTCAGGGATGTCGTCGCTGCGCTCGCTATCCTCCTCCTCGCGTTCATTCACGTTGCGCCTCGCCGGATCGAATGTCACGCGCGGAGGGTCGACGAGATCGCGACGGCGAAGCCGGCGCTGGAGTCGGTGGCCGAGTGGAGCGAGCCGATCGACGGCGCGCGGTCGGTGACCGAGCTGCCCGCGGCGGTGCGGCACTACGTGCGGTGCGGCACTACGTGGAGATGGTCGAGAAGGAGACGGGCGTGCCGGTCGACGTGGTGTCGGTCGGCGCCGACCGCGACGCGACCATCGTGCGGCGCAACGCGTTCGGGTGAGGGGGCGGGATCTAGGCTCACCGGATCGTGCGCGATAACCCGCCGCCTCGACCGCCGGAACGGCGGCCTGGTCAGTGCTCGCCGGCGATCGCGGGCGAGCACTGAGGGGAAAAGGGGGTCGGGGCTGGCTTCCCAGCTGAAAGACCGGGAGGAGCGACGACCGCCGCCCCGTCACGTCACGGGCGCGCCGGCAGGCGCGTCGATTCCGTCGGGGCTCTGCGGTCGGAATTGGATGGGAGCGGCCGGAGCGTCACGGTGCCGGGCTAGCGAGCGCGAGCCCAGGCAAGGTGCGTTGGAGGGTCTTCATGGGTCGGCGCAGGGGTACGCGCTGACCACGATGCTCACGCCGTGCTGTCCTACCGAGCGCAGCACGCCCGGATCGAGCTGGATGGAGCTGGCGCCCATGTCACCGATGAACAGCGCGAAGTCGACCACGGCCGTCGCCCCGGACTGCACCAGCGCAGCAATCCGTGGCGCGATCGAGAGAAACACCCGCATCGCCTCTTCCACGGCGAGCGACGTGTCCTCGTTCTCGGACAGCAGGATGTTGCACCCGGATGTGGCGTTGATCTTGCCGCCGTGTCGCCCTTCGCCCGCGCGCCAGACCTTCTCGAGCGCGGTCTCTGGAATCCACGTCAGGCACTGCTCCACATCGAGATGTTTACCCTGAACCCTGAGCACAACCGTGGTCATACTGACACCTAAGCTTCCGGCGTGCATCCGCACGATTCCGGATTGAGCAGGCAGATCGGCACGGGCGGGAACGGGATCAGCCAGTCGAAGAGGTCGCCGAGGCCGCCGAGACCGCCGTCGCCGTCACCCCTGCTGCCCTTCTTCCTGTCCGGACCAGGCTCGCCGAGCTCCTTCCATTCCCTGTAGAGGTCTTCCGCCTCCTCCTTGCTGAGATCCGCGTCGCCACCGCGCTTGACCTGCCTGTGGTACCAGTTCCAGAACTTCTTGGATAGCCCGTACAGCTTGTCGAACTTCGAGCGACCGGTGGCGTCGGTCCAGTTCACCGGATCGTTGCTCGCATAGGCGTAGAGGTTGTTGTCCCTGCCGCCGAACCGGATCGGGTCCTTCCCAGTCCACCTCCCCGCCTCCGCGTCGTAATCCCTGGACCCGAGGTGCACGAGCCCCGTGTCGCGGTCGTAGAGCCCACCGGCGAACCCGAACGGCGTGAAGCCCGGATTGGTGTCGAGGAGCACGCGGCCGAACTCGTCGAAATCCATCCGCTGCACCACGGCGCCCGTCGCGGTGTTCACGACCAGCCGCGGGCTGCCGAGGTGATCGGTCAGGATGCGGTAGGTCGAGCCTCCCTTGATCATGAGATCTGCCACGTTGCTGTCTCTGCCGTAGACGAAGCGTGCCACGACGCTGCCGCTGCCATCGAGCTCCGCTGCCGGCTGGAGATCGCTCCGGTAGAGGAAGCCCTGGACGGCTATCCCGTTCCTCTGCTTCCAGATGCGATGGCCCTCGCCGTCGATGAGGTAAGTGATCTCGGTGCCGTCCGGCAGCTCGGCGAACCGCAGGCTGCCGCCGGCGTCGTACGTGAGAGTCGTCGTTGCTCCCGTCGCTGTGTCGGTGACGCTGGTCCGGTCGCCCGCGGGGCTCATCCCGTACGTCTTGGTCCCGTAGGTCAGAAGCCGGTCCTGGTCGTCGTAGGTGCCGCTCTCGGTCCCCGCCGGCCACGTGCGCGCGAGCCGGTTGCCGTTCGCGTCGTAGTCGTAGTGCGCCGCGAGCACGCCGTCTCGAACCACATCGGTCAGCCGGCCGACCTCGTCGTAATCGTAGTCGTACGAGTGGGTCTCTCCGAGGATCGTCTCCGTCCGTAGATCGATACGCCCGAGGGCGTCCGGCGTATAGCTCACCTCGTAGATGGCTGAGCCGCCCGCCTGCGCCACGTACGCCTGGACGGCGCCGTAGGCGTCGGGCGTCACGGTGTCGATGATGACGCCTGCGGTGCTCCCGGTGTACAGGCCGTTCTGCGGGTGCCGGCGCACCGTGAGGCCGCCGGCCTGGCTGAGGAAGCCATCATTGTCGTAAACAAAGCTCACGGCGGCGCCGCCGTTGACCGTCTCGCTGTCGACGCGGAGCTCATGGCTGTAAGTCCAGTGCACCGTGCCGGAGCCGCTCCCGAAGGCAGGGCCGGTCCACGTCCGGGTGGTCAGGAGCGCGCCATCGTAGCTGAGGCCCAGCGTGAGGCCCGACGGCCCCGCGATGGTCTCCAGATTGCCGGTCGTCGGATGGTAGCCATAACCGATCGTCCCCAGGCCGAGGGGCATCGTCACCTGGCTGAGCCGTCCCGTGACAGGATCCCGCGTGTAGATGGTGGAGGCTTCGCCCGGACGGGTCGAGCTCGTCGTCTGGCCATCCAGGTCGTACGACCAGGATGTCGCCGCGGGAGCGCCTCCGGCCCCGGGGGGCAGGTATTCTTCCAGCAGAGCAGCGGGGGTATAGTTGAACGTGTGCGCCGGCCTGCCTGGGGGCGTGGTCGTGTGGACACGGCCGTCTGCGTGGTAGCTCACCCCGACGATCTCACTGTCGGCCCTTGTCGTCTGTGTCGCCCGTCCCGCAGGATCGCGGATGAACGATTCGGTGTGGAGCAGCGGATCCATCACGCTCGCCAGCCCGCCGTCGTCGTCGTGCGTCAACGTCCAAGTCCTGGTCCCCTGGGACCAGGTGTGGGGCCGCCCATCGGGATGATACGTCAGGTTGACCGGCAAGATCCCGGGCAGCTCGATGCGGCTGACCCGTCCCTGGGCGTTCAAGGTCGTCGTCTCGCGTCGCCCCGACGGCGACGTGGACACGACCGTGTTCGTGGTCTTGTTGAAGACCCGCGTGAACTGACGCCCGTTGATCGTGGTCGTGTCGGTGAGCATGGAGACACTCAGCGCATCGCTGGGGTCCGACAGCGTAACCGAGCGCTCCCTGGTGACCTGCCTCGTTCTTCCGAGAGGCGTGGTGAGCGTCTGCCGGCTCTGGTAGGGCGCCTGCATACCGAAGCGCGGGTCTCCCTTGACCTCGACGGAGACCGCGCTGCCGTCGGGCACAGTAACCGTCCTGGCGCCGCTCGTGCTGATCTGCTCCACGGTCGAGAGGCCGCTCGTGCCGGTGCGGATGCGTTGCTTGCTGCCGTCCGGGAGCGTCGCAACCTCGTACCCACGGGTCAACCCCATCGCAGTCGTGACCGTGACACGGTGGCCGTCGGGCGTCTCGGTCCGGGTGAGCTGCTTGTAGCCGCCCGCCGGATCCTCGTCCCTGATGAGGCGCCCCTTCGCGTTGAACTCGAACTCGTGCAGCCGGCCGAGCGGGTCCTCCAGGGACTGGAGCAGGCCGCTGTTCGGGTAATACAAGAGCGTGGTCGTCTCGTTCGCGGGATTCGTGACCTTCCAGAGGTAGCCCTCGGCATCGAGCGTGAGCGAGGTGCTCTGCAAGGTGGGCGCGACGATAGCCGTCGGGTCACCGTCCGCGTCGCGCTCGATGGTCGTGACCTGCTGGTCGACATCGGTGATCGTGAGCACCCGCCCGGCGGCATCGTAGCCGAACTGGTAGAGCACCGTGCCGAGGAGCGCGTCACGGGTGGCGAGGTGCCTCCCCTGCGGGTCGAAGATGTACACCTCGGTCCCATCGTCGCTCGCGATGGCGATGTCGGCCGCAATGATCCCGGGGAGCACCATGTCGTACCGGCCGATGATGGTACGATAGGGGTTGCCGTTGCTGACAGCGGAGTCCGTGTACATCAGGCTGCCATCCGGGGCGAGGGCCAACGTCGTCGTACCATTCCGGAGCCACGCCGCGGTCGATGGGCCGCCGATACCACACGGCGAGATGGAGCACTGCGCAGAACGAGGAGCTCGGTTTCCAACGACCGTGGTGAGAACCCCAGCGGGCGTGATGCGCCGGATGAGCTTGTTCGGGTTGGACACGTTGCTGGAGTGGTCTGCGGCGAAATACACGCTACCGTCCGGTCCAACGGCCAACGAGCCAGGAACACCGATTGAGACCGACACGGCCTGCAAGCCGTCGTTCGAGATGGTCGTCCCGCCGTTGCCCGCGATCGCGGTAATGATCCCGTTGCGATCGACCCGCCGGATCCGGTTGACGACCTCTCCCCCCCCAGTTGCATCCGAGATGTAGATCGATCCATCCGGTCCGACCGCCACGCCCCGGATCGCAGCAAACCGGGCCTGGACAGCGGGGCCGCCGTCGCCGTCGCCGGCATAGCCCCCAGCTTGGGGGTCCAACGTACCTGCAACCGTCACGATGGTCCCGTCAGGTGCCACCCTGCGGACTTCCCTGTTGAGGGCGATGTACAGATTTCCGTCACTGGACACGACGATGCCATGCGCATTAGCGCCGCTGTTGTCCAGCGGACCGGAGGTGGCAAGCGCGCCGTCGGGCGGCATCGTGCCGCCAAAAGAGCCATTGCCAGCGACGGTGGTGATGATTCCATCTGGCGAGATCTTGCGGATGCGCCGGGTATCGACGAGATAGATGCTACCGTCGGGCCCCATCGCGAGTTGCCTGGGGTCCGTCAAGTGGGCCTGCGTAGCAGGCTGATCATCGCCATTGTACGCTGATTGACCATACACACCGGCGATCGTGGTAACGTATCCGTCAGGCGCAACTCTTCGAATGCGGGGCGCCTCGGAATAATAGATACTGCCGTCCGGTCCAACCGCGATTCCGAAGGGGCGCGTAACCTGCACCGAGTCGGCGCGGGCGCCCTCGGCGGTGGGGGGGCTTATCGTAGGAGGAGATGGGTCGCCGGCGATGCGCCGGACCATGGAGATCATGTTGCGGGCCGTGCGACGGGAGCCATCGCCAAGGTAGAGCGTGGACGTGCTCGGCTCATAGAAGTGGTGGGGGCTCAAGCTGAAGCCGCCGAGCGCAGCCGCGCCATTCTTCCAGCCGCCGAGCGTGCTCTCCCAGCGTCGGCCCAGGGAGACCTCCTCCCGCGTCCTGCTTCCCGTGATGACCACGTTGGAAGGAGCCGCGAAGGACCGGGGACCTCCGCCGCCGCCGGAGCCGCCGCCGCCGGAGCCGGAGCCGGAGCCGGAGCCGCTCGACATCGCCCCCTGCGCGGCGGGCACAAAGTAGACCCCGCGGTAAACGTACTCGATGTCCACCGTGACCGGCTGCGTTCCGGGGACTATGCGCCCGAACGCGTCGTTCCCGTCCCAGTCGAATGTGTATCCCTGGTTCGGCGAGCAGGGGCAGTCGACGCTGAAATCGAATGTCCTCCCAGCCACGGTCACCTTGAAGTCGATGCGCTCGAGGTTGGGGGGTACAGCCGACGTCGTCAGGGGGATCGCGAGCCGATACGCCGACCGGTTGAGTCCCTCGGCTCGATCGCTCTTGTAGTGAAGGTTGAACGGCGTCCCGACGACAGGCAAGCGCTCCCCGAGCCTCTGGCTCTCGCATTCGATGATGGATCCGGACTCGCAGCTGGGGTCGTCCAGGTCCGAGCCGTCATCGTCACCGTCACCGTCGCCGTCGCCGTCGCCGTCGCCGTCGCCGCCCCCGTCGCCGTCGTCGTCGTCGTCGTCGTCAGGACCGGGGGGCGGCCCAGCGCCAGGGGGCGGACCGAACGGCCAGTTGCAGTCCCACGGGGTGAAGTGCGTGACCAGGGATCGCCAGAGGCTCGTCCCGGCCGCATACTGCGCGCCGAGTTGCTCGAGCTCCTCGGCGCTGATCCCGAGCGCGCCGAGCTTGCTCGCGTCGTCGGCCGCGCCGTCACCGTCGATGTCGACCGACGCTACCCCGCCGCTCACAGCGAGGATCTCGATGACGCGCCCGTCGTTCGCCGGCACCCACGCCCCTTTCTCGGCATCGTAATAGCCGAGCGGCACGTGCATCCCCACCGGGAAATCGAGGAAGTTCTCGACATAAAACGGGATCGGCTGATTGAACTCGACCTTCGTCGCCCCGGCGTCCACGGCCTCATCCAGCCCGAGCTCCACCGCGTACGTGTACCCGCTGGTCGGCGGCAGGGTCCCCGGCATCGCCTTCGGGCCGTTCGGGCCGACCGTGTACTCGGTCGCGCGCACGTGCACCTCCGCCGGCAGCGCCACGGTCATCGTCGCACCCGGCGGGCCGTTCGGATCCGGCACGGTCATCGTCCCCGTCGTGCCCGAAGGGAAGAGCAGCGTCGCCTGGCGCGTGCCGCTCTCGTCCGTCTGGACGCTCCCGCGTGCGACCTGCGCCCCGGCCCCGCTGCCCAGCGCGACCGGCGTCACCACGGGATCGCTCTCGATCAGCACGATGTCGGGCGCCTCGGACCAGCGCTGCCACTGGGTGCCAACCTGCCGCTGCACCGGCAGATAGCCGGCCTTCTCGTACTTCATCGTGAGCGGCTGACCTCCCCGCACGACCAGCTCGAAGGCCCCGTCCGCGCGCGTGAGGACCTGCCCGTAGCTCTCCGCGTCTCCCGCGTCATGGTGCAGCACGCTCACCTTCACGCCCGAGATCGGAACGCCCGCTCGCGTCGCGACCTTGCCCTTGACGACCGCCACAGAGGCCGGGGCGATCGTCGCCGTCACACCCGTCTGCGGCGCGTTCGGCCCCTGGTAGATGCAGCCCACGGCGTCGATGAGCCGCGTGGCCACGGTCGGGTCCAGCGCCGGACAGGCGACGTGAGCCACCGTGCCGGTCGCCGGGTCGCACGTGTCGATCGTGCTCGGGTCGCTGTCGTCGGTCGAGATGGGCGTATGCAGAATACCCAGCACCGGGTCACAGGTATCGGTCGTGCACGCGTCGCCGTCGTCGAGCGTGCCGGTGCAAGTCGGCGCGGTCGTGTAACAGACCTCGAGGCTCGGCCGCTCGGCCACATTCGGTTCCTCGCTGCTCCGGAAGGAGGTGGTGAGGACCGGCGCCTCTTCCAGCAACACGCCGTGATTCGGGGTGGTCCCCGCAAGCCACGCCGCGGTGAGCGCGGTCAGATCGGCCGAACGCATGCCGGCGCCGGGAAGCGACTGAAATGACGCCGCGATCGCCGGGTTGAAATCGGTACCGTTCGCCAGGCTCTGCCAGGTCACTGTCGGCTCGGTCCACGGCGAGAGGATCCGGTGGATGTTGATGCTGCTGGTGCTGGTATCGTCCCGGTAGATCTGCCGGAGGCGCAGCGTCGCGGAGACGACCTGCGCCTCGGTGGGCACCGGCGAGAGGTCGAAGCGGAGGACGGCGTGCCGCACGCCGAAGCCGGCCAGCGTGCCCGTGCGGAGCAGCACGGTCGAGTCGGTCCAGGCCGGGTACGTCTCCCAGATCGTCGCGTCCTCAACCGCGCCGAGCGTACCGCGCTGGATCGTCACGCACGTCGGGTCCTCGGTGCCCGCCGCGAGCTTCGCGGTGCCGTGCAGCTCCTCCTCCGGTGAGCTCGAGCTGCACGCGGAGCCGATCGCAGTTGCGCTGAACAGGACACCCCCCATCAGCAGGGAGTACCTCCGCCAAGCGTTGCGTAAGACCCTGATGGATCCTAGTGGTCGAAGGGATGATGGCTCGTGATGTCTCACTCAATATCTCCTTATTGAAGAAGAGAAAAGAGAACTGCTGCGCGTCACCGCTGGATGGCGGACGCGTTGAACCGCAAAGCATTACCAACCAAGCGCTGTCGCCCTGCGCCTTGTTATTGATTTTTACACTGAACGGTATTGCGCCGAGCAGGACTGATGGCGCACCTTAGGAGCCACCTGGGAGCTCCACATTCAAAAAAACTGAACTCCACGTTTTGTCATGCGAAGCGAATCCGGGTGTCTTGGGGCCGCATCCAGGCGCGCGCCTGATCCCGCCGTCGGGGCGCGCACGGGAGCTCCAGAGCGACGAGATCACGACCGCGAAGCCGGCGCTGGAATTGTGGCCGAGTGGAGCGAGCCGATCGACAGCGCCCGCTCCGTGATGGAGCTGCCCGCGGCGGCGCGGCACGATGTGGAGCTGGTCGAGAAGGAGACGGGCGTGCCGCACGCCAAAGCCGGCTAGCGCGCCCGACCGGAGGAGCACGGTCGAGTCGATCCATGTCGTCAACGTCTCCCAGATCGTCCCGTCCTCCACCGCGCCGGCCGTACCGGGCCGGATCGTCACGCACGTCGCGTCCTCGGCGCCCACCGCGAGCTTCGCCGTACCGCGCAGCCCCTCATCGTCCGACGATCCGGAGCTACATGCCCCCCTACGAGGAGCACCAGAGCGCAGCACGCGAGCGCTCTCCGCTTCACCCATCTCCCCGGCGCCATTGCTTTCCTCCGCGGGCGCGAAGGGACCAGAGCGACGAGTAAATAGCAATTACAGCCGATAACAGACAGCGCGCCCCCGCCACAAAAGCCGCCAGATCTGCCCGCTCCCCAGCACGATTTCAGCGCATCGGCAGGCGCGCCGCCTCCGAACCATCGCCTCGATCTCGGCACGTCCCCGTTCGTGACGTCGTCCTCGGCGATCGCGGGCGGCGTGTGCGTCGGCGCCGGGGTCGGCCCGACGCGCATCCGCCGCGTGCTCGGCCTGGCGGAGGCGTACGCACGCGCGTGGGCGAGGGGCCGTTCCCGACCGAGCTCGACGGCCAGCTCGGCGAGCGGCTCCGGTCGGTAGGCGGCGAGCACGGCTCGGTGGCGGGGCGGCTGCGGCGGACCGGGTGGCTGGACCTGCCGGCGCTGCGCTACGTGGCGCGCGTGAACGGCCTCGACGGGATCGCGCT
Organism: Sorangium sp. KYC3313; assembly: GCF_052075895.1. NCBI lineage: Bacteria > Pseudomonadati > Myxococcota > Polyangiales > Polyangiaceae > Sorangium > Sorangium sp. KYC3313. Next base: position 10,092,986 of record NZ_CP197255.1, on the reverse strand, counting down.
CACCAAGCTCGACGTGCTGACCGGCACGCCGGAGCTCAAGGTGTGCGTCGCCTACGACACGCCGTCGGCGGCGCACGCGGGAGTTCCCGATCGACGAGATCGCGACGGCGAAGCCGGTGATCGAGCAGGTGACCGAGTGGAGCGAGCCGGGCGGATCCCCGGCGCATCGGCCCGATGAGGCGCTCCCGCCCCCGGCGCGACTTCCTGGTCCGGCTCGGCGTGGCGCACCGCAAGATGAAGGCGAAGGTCAAGCCGGGCCCCGCGGCGCCGCCTGCGCCCGACGTGCTCTGAACGCAGCGACGCCGGTGCGTTCCGGGCTCGGCCGGGGCGGGGCAGCTCGGCACTCCCCGACCCGCCCCGCCTCTTCCGCTTCAGCCCGTGAACCCGGCGAGCCCCGCCACCAGCCGATCGAGATCCGCGCGGCTGTGCCGCTCGGTCACGGCGACCAGCAGCTCGTCCCGCCGCTGCGCGTCGATCCGCCCGAGATCGAGCCCCGCGATGATCCCCTGCTCGGCGAGCGCCCGCGTGAGCCGCCCCGCGTCCCCGCCGCGGACCTTCACGACGAACTCGTGGAACGTCGGCGCCGACATCGGCAGCGAGTACCCGTCGAGCCGCGCGATCTCCCGCTTCAGGTGCTCCGCCTTCGCGAGGCACTGCTTCGCCGCCTCCACGAACCCGCGCTTGCCGAGCATGCACATCCGCATCGTGACCGCCGTCGCGCAGAGGCCGCTGTTCGTGCAGATGTTGCTCGTCGCCCGCTCGCGGCGGATGTGCTGCTCGCGCGTCGCGAGCGTCAGCACGTACCCGCGGGTCCCGTGTTTGTCGACCGTCTCGCCGACCAGCCGGCCGGGCACCTGCTGGAGGTACTTGCGGTCGTTCCGGCACGCGAACAGCCCGACGTTGGGGCCGCCGTACTGCGGCGGCAGCCCGAGCGGCTGGCCCTCCGCCACCGCGATGTCGGCGCCGAGCGCGCCCGGCGACTCGAGCAGCGCGAGCGCGTACGGGTCCAGGGTGACCGTGATCAGCAGCGCGCCCTTCTGGTGGCACACCTCGGCCACCTTCCGGATGTCGCCCACGACGCCGAAGAAATTCGGATAGCCAACCACCACGCAGGCGGTCGTCTCGTCGATCGCCCGCGTCAGCGCCTCGACGTCCGCCGTGCCGTCGCGGCCGACGTCGACCCCGACCAGCGACGCCTTGCCGGACCCGATGCCGTGCACGTACGTCTCGACCGTGCCGACATAGTCGGGGTGCACGCCCCCGGACAGGACCGTGCGCTCGCGCCCCGTCAGCCGGCGGGCCATCAGCACGGCCTCCGCGAGCGCGCTCGCGCCGTCGTACATCGACGCGTTCGCGATCGGCAGCCCGAGGATCTCGCTCACGATCGTCTGGAACTCGAAGATCACCTGGAGCGTGCCCTGGGAGACCTCGGGCTGGTACGGCGTGTACGCGGTGTAGAACTCGCTGCGGAGCAGCAGCTGATCGGCGGCCGGCGGGAAGTGGTGTTCGTAGGCGCCGGCCCCCAGGAACGAGAGCATGCGCGCTGCGCGGTTCTTCTCGGCGAGCTCCTCGAGGTGCCGCATGAGCGAGGCCTCGTCGAGCGAAGGCTCCATCGAGAGCGGGCGCGTGAGGCGCGCCTCCTTCGGGATCGCGCTGTAGAGCTCCTCGAGCGACGACAGGCCGACGGCCTGCAGCATCTCGCTGATTTCCTCGGGCGTGTGGGGCAGGTAGCGCATGGTCTTGTGCAGCGGGAAACGGGAAGGGTGATGCAGAACGCGGAGGGGAGCGGCGCTCAGTGCGCCGCGGTCTTCAGGAGCTCGCCGTAGGCGTCAGGATCCATGAGCGTGCCGAGCTCGCCCTGGTCCGAGGGCACGACCTCGATCATCCACGCCGCGCCGTAGCAGTCCTCGTTGACGAGCTCGGGGCGGCTCTCGAGATCCGCGTTCACACGCTGGATCTTGCCGCTCACCGGCGCGAACAGATCGCTCAGCGTCTTGACGCTCTCGATCGTGCCGAACGCCGTGCCCGCGGTGATCGTGTCGCCCGGCTTCACGTCGAGGTTGACCAGCGTGATGTCGCCGAGCTGCTCGACCGCGAAGGCGGTGATCCCGATCACGATGAGATCGTTCTCCTGCTTGGCCCACTCGTGATCCTTCGTGTACCGCCGGTCCGTTCGGACATTGTCGCTCGCCATGTGACTTCTTCTCCCTTTGCCAACCTGGATCTCTGGTCGCCGCGCGCGGTCGCTCGGCTCGGCCCGCCTCGGCGCGCCTCGGCGCGGGTCAGGCCCGCTTGTAGAACGGGGTCTTGACCACGACCGCCTCGACCGTGCGCCCGCGGCAGTCCACCTGGAAGGCGGTCCCTACCGCCGCCATCGGCGCCGGCAGGTAGCCGAGCCCGATGTTCTTGCCGACGGTCGGCCCCGGGCTGCCGCTCGTGCAGACGCCGACCTTCGCGCCGCTCACGTCGAGCAGCGGGTAGCCGTGGCGCGCGATGCCGCGCCCCGTCATCTCGAAGCCGACCAGCTTGCGCGCGGGGCCCTCGTCCTTGATGCGCTGGAGCGCCGCGCGCCCCACGAAATCGCCCTTGTCGAGCTTCACCACCCAGCCGAGGCCCGCCTCGATGGGGTTCGTCGTCTCGTCGATGTCGTTGCCGTACAGCGACAGGCGCGCCTCCAGGCGGAGCGTGTCGCGCGCGCCGAGGCCCGTCGCCTCGAGGCCGAGCGGACCGCCGAGCTCGGCCAGCGCGCGCCAGAGCCGCTGCGCGTCGGACGGCGAGCAGAAGATCTCGATGCCGTCCTCGCCGGTGTAGCCGGTGCGGGCCACGGTGCAGCGCACGTTGGCGAGCGTCGCGTCGCGAAAGTGGAACGGCGCGAGCTCGCGCAGCGCAGGGCCGTCGCCGCCCGCGAGCGCGACGATGTCGAGCGCCTTCGGCCCCTGGAGCGCCATCATCGCCGTGCGATCCGACGCGTCCTCGAAGCTGCAGTGGCCCTGCGCCGCGCCCCGGATGTGGGCGGAGATCTTGTCGCGATTCGACGCGTTGCAGACGATGAGCCACTGCCGCGCGTCGATCCGGTACACGATGAGGTCGTCGAGGATCGTTCCGGCCTCGTTGCAGGCGCACGTGTAGAGCGCGTGGCCGTCTTCCAGCTTCTTCACGTCGTTCGTGACGAGGTGGTCGACCACCTGTCCGGCGTGCTCGCCGCTCAGGATGATCTCGCCCATGTGCGAGACGTCGAAGAGCCCGGCGGCGGTGCGCACCGCCTTGTGCTCTTCGGTGACGCCTTTGTACTGGACCGGCATCTCCCAGCCGGCGAACGGGACCATGCGGCCGCCGAGCTTGATGTGCTCGTCGTAGAGCGGCGTCCTTCGGAGCGGAGCGGTGGGGAGCGGCTTGGTCGACACGGCCGCGATCTACTTCGAAAGGTCGGAGATGTCGACTGGCGCCGGCTGGTGCAACGGCCCCCGCGGCGCGGGAGGTCGAGGCCGCCGCCGCCGCGCTCACTCGAGGCGGGTGGGATCGATCACCTCGCCGGTCGGCGTGAGCCCGCTGCGGCGCCAGCGCTCCTCGACCGACAGGCCCTGCTCCGCGGGCGGCCGGGTCTCGTCGCGGACGACGAGCTCCGAGACGTGCGTGCGCGAGACGACCTCGATCCGGATCATCCGCTGCGGCGCGCTCTTCACCGTGGCGCGCGAGAAGATCGTCTTCGCAGGCCCGGTCTCGACATTTCCGGCGAGGACGCGCGTGCGCACGTAGTTCGCCACCCGCTCGGCTGGGATTTCCCCGACCGCGAAGACGGCATCGGGGAAGCGCGCGCGCACCTTCATGCGGCGCGGGATGGGCAGGCCGAACGCCTGCTCGGTCCCCTCGGCGAGCTCGCCCGGCAGCGCCTGGTCGACCGGCGGCTTCGGGGCTGCGGCCTCGCTCGCCTGCGGCGCGGGCGCCGGCGCGCCGGCGTCGCTGCGGCAGGCGGGCGCGGCCGAAGCGCACGCGACGAGCGCGGCGAGCGCGCCGGCGGCGCGCGACAGGCTGGCTCGCTTCATTCGATGAGGGTGGCCCACGAGTCGATCTTAACGACCTTGCGCGGCCGCTGCAGCGTCCTCGTGCTCGTTCGCGTCGCGCCCCCCTGGGCGTCCGCGTCGCCCGCGGCGCCGGTGTGGAACACGAGCTGGTACTCGGGCGGGGTGGAGTGCCGGACGATCGTCTGCTGGCCGAAGTAGTCATCGGTGTACTCCGCCGTCTCCACGCAGGTCGGCTTCTGGGTCACGGCCACGCCGAAGACGATCGTGCCCGGCGACTGCTGCTCGGAGCGCTCCGGATCCGCGAGCGGATCGACGACGAGGCAGCCGTTCGGGAGTGCGGGCGAGTCCGTGTTGCCGAGCAGGTAGTCGACGCCCCAGATCGCGCCGCGCCCGTCCGCGCACGCGTAGGTCCCGGGCGCGACGGGCCTGAACGTCGCGAAGTACGCGCAGCCGTTGAAGAGGGAGATGGGCCCGGTCACGCGCTCGCCGCCCGTGAAGGGGACGACCCAGTTCTCGCTGAAGCGGAGGCTTGTGTTGTGCGGTCGCTCGGTGATCGACCAGACCCGCGTCTCGATGGCGCCGCTCGCCGTGAACGCCTCCTGATCGCCGGTGGAGAACAGGATGACCTTGTTGCCGAGCGGATCGGTGCTCACGATCGGCGTCGTCTGGATCGGCTGGCTGCTCGCCGGGGTGTCGCCCGGGAACGAGTACGCGTCCCAGGCGAGGTCCACGGTCCAGTTGTCCGGGTTGGTGCTCGTCAGGCTGACGCGCCAGAGCGTCCCGTCGGCGTCGCCGACGTAGATGCGCTCGGCGACCTCGCCGACGCCCGCCGGGAACGGCACGGGGACGCCGGTGATCGGCGAGTCGAAGTCGACCCGCGTGGTCCGCAAGGCGAGCCCGCCCGGGGCCTCGTCGACGCGGCCCCGGAACGTGCGGAGGATCTCGCCCGTGTCGAGCCGGACGATCGTGAGCGAGCGCGACGGGCCGACGGGGCCGCCCGTGCCCGCGCTGCCCCAGCACCGGACCGAGTCGCGGACCTCCAGGGTGCCCGTCGGGTGGAAGAGCGGTGGCGTCGCGTTCTGCCGGTTGCACGCGGGCTGGCTCGTGTCGAGCGGGGCGGAGCCGCCGGGCAGGATGGCGACCGCGATCTCCTTGATCTCGCCTTCGTCCTGCATCTCCACCATGCCGATCGCCGGCGTCGGCGTCGCGTCGCCGAACAGTGGGGTGCCGCTATCGTCCGTGGAGAGCTGCCAGAGGAACTGCGGCGCCTTCGGGTTCGTCACGTCGAGCGCGTAGTAGAAGCTGCCGCCCGCGCCGCCGCTGGCGACGAGCACCGTCTTCCAGGTCGCGTTGGCGCTGCTCACCTGCGCCGACGTGCGCTCGAAGACGACGTTCTTCACGACGGGCGCACCGTCGAGCAGCAGCGATTGCTGGTTGAACGTCGCGAGCAGCCGGGGGAGCACGTGGGGCGGCAGGAACGACCAGAGCTCGTTGTTCGCGACCTTGTCCACCTTGAGATCGTCGTCTGCGTCTGCCGCGGCCACCTGGAAGGCGTGCAGCTGCCCGTCGGTCGTCGCCGTGTAGAGCACGAGCGGCCGGGTCTTCTGAGCGGGGCTCTCCGCGAAGGCCCGGTAGGACTCGTCGGGGATGTAGTCGTTCGGCGGCCCCACGACGACCGGCGTGGAGTGATAGATGCTGCCGAGCACGTTGCCCTCGCGGGAGGCGACGCCCGAGGGCATCGGCGCGCCGACCTCCCACTCGATGAGGCGCCGGGCGCAGTCCGCGGCGTTGGTCGCCTGCAGCCCGCCCGAGCACTGCGGCGGGACGGGCGCGCTGGGATCGAGATCGAGCGCGCGGGACGCGCTGGAGAGAGCGGTCGCGAACGCCGTCGCCTGCGCGAGCGCGCCGCCGTTGGTCATCGTGCCCGCGTAGCTGCCCAGCCCGTCCGTGGCGACGTCGGCGGGGCGGATGCTCCGGCTCGACCAGATGCGCTGCGCGGTGGTGTCCAGCTCGCCGATCACGGTGAAGAACTGCCGCGGCTGCCCGGTGTTCGAGTTGACGTTGGCCGCGAAGTCATCGCCCTTGCCGGGGTCGATGTCCTTCAGCTGCGTCGTCATGACGCCGCTCACGGCCTCGCAGACGAAGCGCTTGCGCTCGAGGTTGCCGCTCCAGAGCGAGCCGTCCGGCGGCGGGCTGAACGAGGAGGCGAACTGGTAGGCGACCCCCTCGTCGGTGCTGCCGTTGTTCGCGGTCGTTGTCGCGTTGGCGAAGACGGGGAGGGTGCGGCTCGTCGAGTTCGCGGCGATCTGCGCGAAGATCCGCGACATCACCGCGGAGAGCTCGTTGGCGTCGTCCGGGAAATAGCCGCGGTCGGTCCCGCCCTCGATGGCGATGCGCGAGAGCGTGCAGCACGCCTTGAGCGCGCCGGACGCGCCGTCGCAGCGCCCGCCGGCCAGGAAATCGGCCGAGGAGATCGTCGAGCAGTCGGTACCCGCCTCCGTGGAGAGGCCGAACCCGACGGTATAGGTCGGCACGCGCCGGTTCGGGTTGGTGTGGGAGTTGAGCGACTGGGCGATGACCTGCGGCTCCTCGTAGGGACAGCCCGTCAATTCGGGGCCGGGGCCGGTGCCCTGCGCGCAGCTCGGGCGCAGGTCGAGGTTCGGCTCGCCGTCGGAGATGAGCACGATCGAGGTCTTGCGGCAGCCGCCGCTGATGAACGGATCGTCGCGCGGCCCGAGCGGCCGACTCTTCCAGGTCGAGGTGTCGTCGCGGATGTAGTCGCGCGCGTCCGACAGCATCCCGGCGAGCGGCGTCGCGCCGTAGGGGCGCATCGCGATGAGCGCGTTCTGGATGCTCTCGTTCACGCTGCGGATCTCGGTGGTGTCCGCCGTGTAGGTCGGGAAGGGGATGAGCGGCCCTTCCCAGAGCGGCGCGGACGGGTTCCTGGCGCCGACCTCCATGTCCGCGGGAGCGCAGGCGGGCGGGTTGCCCCGCGCCGGGTATCCTGTGCCGCTATCGAACCCGAGGAAGTAGCTCCACATCCCCTCCATGCCGCCCACGGGATCGGGAGCGCCGGAGAGGAGCCCGGTGCTCGCGTCGGGGAGCGTGTCGAACGTCATGAGCCCGAACCGGATCCGGTCCTGGTAGACGTCGAGCAGGCCGGCGTTGAGCTGCGTGAACGGCGTCGTGCAAGGCGTGGCCGCGTTGTCCCAGCGATGCTCTCCCACCAGATCGTAGGTCGCCCCCGGGCCCTTCGTGCAGTGGCCCGAGATCATGCGATGGAACGGGATGTAGTAGTTCCTGTCGTAGGGCGGCTCTCCCCCGAGGCTGAACTCGCTGACGAACGCGGTGCTCGTGCGGGGCTGCGCGACGCAGCTGAAGTCCTGGATCGGGCCCGTGAGCGACTCGACGAGCTTCGTCCAGCGGCTCTTCAGGGCCTCGGAGGCGGGGGGAGTGCCCGGGTTGCAGTCCGGCTCCCCGCCCGCCACCGTCTTCTCCATCGAGCCCGACGTGTCGACGAGCAAGAGCACGTTGGGCAGCGGCGGCTCCACATCCATGGCCTGCGCGCGCGCGCGCCCCGCGACGAGGCCGAGCGTCGCTGCGGAGCTCATGGTGACAAGGACCTTCGTCAGGTTTCGCATCGTGCGCTCCGGTTCGTCACTTCGAGCAAAGGATATCGGCAACGACGGACATGGATTCCTGGCTGCCCGCCGTCGCGATGACAGAGCCGTCGGGCCAGGCGATGAGCCGCGCGCTCATGGTGACCGTGCAGTAATCGACGCTCACCGGGTTGGGGCCGCCCATGTCGCTGCCGGCGCGGTTCCCTATCGCAGGCCTTATCTTATCAGTGATCTCCACCTTGGCGATCCACTGGACGTCGGCGCGACCAAGGCTCCCCGGCGTCTCCGGCGGGCCGGCCGCGGGCGGCTCCAGGAGCTCTTCTGCCGCGTCGAACGTGTGCGGCAGGAGCGGCCAGCACTCGTTGGTGATGACCGAGCAGTTCGTCGACCTGGGGATCATCTCCAGGCCTCCCTTCTGCTCGATTTCGGCGATCGCGAGCTGCATCGCGTACTCGGTGAGATAGTGGGTCTGCGTCATCCGGCGCTCGTGGCCGCTGGCGATGGTCGACAGCGTGGCCGCGTGGGCCGCGAACAGGCCGATCGCGGTGAGCATCGTGATGACCAGCACGACGATGAAGACGGCGGCGCCCCGCTCGCGGGAGCGCCGTCGGGACCGGGCGATGCTTGTGTTCACCATGGGACGTAGGCCTGGTTGGGGAGCGCGATGTCGGCGTAGAGGGTGCGCATCCGGGCGTAGACCGGCGGCGATCCGGAGGGCGCGGTGTCCATGTACATGTCGGCGCCGGCGACGACACCGGGGATCAGGAACCTGAACCTGCGGCCATCGGGGCCCATGCCATCGGAACTCCCGGGGAAGGTGAGGGCGACGTCGCGATCGGGCGCCCGGGTTCGGGTCGAGAGCCGGACCTGGACCGACCGCACGCGCTGCGGCGTGCCGGGCGGTCCAGCATCGAGCGCGGCGGCGGTGCTGTACACGAGCGCGTTGTCGGTCGCCATGATGGGATACCGCGTGATCTGCGGGTTGGTCACTCCAGGGACGGTGCTCTCCTGCGCGACGGAGATCCCGAACTTCAGATCGACGGCGTACTCCGCGATGAGCTCGAGCGTGCCCGGGAGCTCCTGATCCTCTTCGCCGAGCTCGACCCGCACGAGCTCTGTGCGGCCGTTGTCGCCGGTGAGCGTCCCGAGCTCCGTCGTGATGGGCGCCACGAGAGCGTCGTAGGGCGTCCCCTTGCCGCGGAGGCTCCGGATGTCGTAGCGGACGCGGGAGACGACGTTCACCCATCCTCCGTCGCCGGTGGAGCCGCCGGGGGTCACGCCGCAATCGGCGAGCCCGACAAGCGTCGGCAGGCCGGGATCAGCCTTCAGCATGATGCGGATCTCGAGGGGCGGAGTGCCGACCACGTTGACCTGATCGATGACGCCGTACAGGAACTTCTCCTGACCGCGGACCATGATGCGCAGGAAGCGGCGAGGCGCGAAGATCTGGGTCAGGCTCTGCCCGCCGCCCTGCTCGCGCGCGAGCGTGCGCTGCACGGCGGAGCTGTTCGGGTTGAGCTCGACGATCCAGTTGCCCGACTCATCGCTGATCTTCCTGAACTCGAACAGCTCGGTGCTGTTCAAGCTGCCGCCGATGATGATGGAGTCGGGGTGCAGCCCGTTGGCGATGCTCTGGTTGAGCTCCGCCCCGTGGGCGAGCTCCGACCCTCGACCGAGGATCGAGATCCCGGCGAGGCGCGCCAGGCCGACCGGCGAGGCCGGGACCTGGCAGACCTCCGGGTCCTGGAGGATGTTGGGCGACGAGAGGTAGGCCGCGCGCTGCAGGTCCGCGGTGAGCCGGTTCAGCCCGATCGTCGCCGCGAGGTGCGAGGCGGAGGCCCTCGCCTCGTTCTGGAAGAAGCGCGTCGCGTTCTTCGAGAGCAGGAAGGCCGCCAGCGACACGACGAGGCCGGCGGCCATGGCCACGAGCAGTTCCACGAGCGTGAAGCCTCGCTGTCCTGAGGCGCGCGCGCGCGGGCGGGTGGTGCGTCGGCTCGTCGTCATCGCCTGTCCTCGCTCGTGTTCCGGAGCACGCCGGTCGTCAGGTAGACCGCGCCGAAGCGCCCCGGGTCCGTGTCGACGTCGAACGGGGTGGTGATCGTGCAGTTGATCGGGTCCCCGCTGCGCTCCCAGACGACGCGGATCTCGGCGCGGAGGAGGCTGTCCCAGATCGGCGTGCCCGACACGGGATCGGTGAACTGGCGGAAGCGCACGTGCGTGCAGAACGCGGACGCCGACGTGTCGCCCGGGTAGATGTCGGCCCCGAGCACGTCGGCGCTCGGCGACCCGAGCGCGGTGATCTCCGTGGGGGTCACCTTCGTGAACGGGGCGGTGGTGCTGAGCGCGAGCCAGTCCGTGTCGCTGCTGATGTCGGGCACCCGCATGGGATCGTTCCACTGGAGCGCGTCCACCCGCAGCCGCTCTGCCCAGGTGATGGCGATGCTGTTGGCGATCGTGAGGTTGCGCGCGTTCGTGTTGCTGATGAGCGTCGCCTTCTGCAGCGCGAGCACCCCGGTGGCGCCGATCGCCAGCACGCCGAGCGCCGCCATGACCTCGATGAGCGTGTAGCCGCGGCCCGCCGCCCTCCTCGCACGCGCCGCGCTCACAGCCCGAGCCTCGCGACGCCGTTCGGCGGGACGAAGACCGAGCGCAGGAGGCCGGTCCTTGTGTTGGTCACGTTCACCCGGAGCGCGCCGAGCAGCGGCGCGAACGCCCCGGCGGCGTCGTAGCGGACGAACGTCCGCCCCCGCGGCGTGAAGCAGACGTCGGCGTTGTCTTGCGCCACACCGGCGGGATCGAGCAGCTGCATCGCCGCCAGGTCGATGCCCATGGTCTGGAGCGTCGTGACCGAGTCGGTCTGGGCCGGGTCCATCCAGTCGGCGACGCTGAGGCAGCTCGTCGCGATCAGCGCGCCGGCGGCGATGTTGTCGACCTGCGCCTGCCGCACCTGGAACGCGCCTGTCGAGGCGGTCCACCGCACGAGGACCGCCGCCCCGCGCCCGATCGCCTGGTAGCGCGCGAGCCGGTAGATCCCGCTGATCTCCATCGCGGTGCGGTTCACGCGGCGATCGCGCATGCCGCTCACGAAGCTCGGCGACGCCGCGGCGGCCAGGATGCCGATGAGGACCACCACCGCGAGCAGCTCCGGCAGGGTGAAGCCGCGCGCGCCACGGCGGCGCAGCGCGCGCTGCCCCGGAGCGCAGGCCCGCGGTCGATCGGAATCACGAGGAGGAGGTCGCGAACAGGAGGGAGGGCGCACCAAAGGATCGGCAAAGGCAAGCCGCATGCCCTCGGAGGTGGCCGCTAAGTCATTGAACTTCATGGTGAATCTCTCAAAGCGATTCGCCGCGGGCGCTAACGATTGCGGCGCTATGAAAAAAGGTGCAAGGCGAACAGGCCATGCGATTCCCGCCCGAAAGGTGTTCACCGAGAGGCCCATTGGACCACAGCGTGTCAGCTGCGACCCGCGCGACCCGCGCGACCCGCGCGTGCCCCGGGGAGCCGTCGCGCTCCCGTGCGCGGAGCTGCGCGCTGCTCGCCGGCGCGCTCGTGGCCGCGCTGTCTTCGGGCTGCAGCAAGAAGGAAGAGCCCCTCGGCGCGCCGCCGCCGCCTCCGCCGGCCGCGAAGCCGGCCGCCTGCGCCGGCGGCGGGGGGACGATCGGCGACGCGGCGAGCGCGCCGTTCTTCCCGCGCACGACGGGCGGGTTCTGCCTCGACCCGAACGGCGGGGAGAAGACGTTCGGGGAATCGGCGCCCCTGCCGCTCGACAGCATCTGCGACATGTTCGACGGAGAGTGCGAGATCTACAAGGGATTCGGCGTGCGGCGGGTGGTCGAGGCGCGGTACGTGAGCGGCGAGGGCGGCTCCGCGACCGTCGACGTCCACCTCTCGAAATTCGGATCCACGGAGGGTGCTTACGGGATGTTCACGAAGCGCACCGTGGGCGACGGCGACCCCGCCGACGAGGCGACGCCCCGCGCGATCGAGGGGGGCGGCGCGGCCGCGATGGGGGTCGGGAACGCGTACCTCTGGCGCGGGCAGTACCTCGCCGAGATCACCTACAACGACGAGGCGCTGGCCGAGGCGGCGCTCAAGTCGTCGAGCGAGAAGGTCCTGCCTGGGCTCGTGAAGGAGATGGGCGCGAAGCTGCCCGGCGAGCCGTCGCTGCCGCCTGCCGCGGCGGCGCTGCCCAAGGACAACATGATCCCGCTCGGGATCCGCTACGAGACCAAGGACGTGCTCGGGGTGGATGGCGCTGGGCCCGGGGCGTTCGGCTACTACAAGGAGGTCGACAAGCGCTACCGGGTGGTCGCGGTCGTGCGCGACGACGTCGACCAGGCCAAGGACGTGGTGTCGACGCTGGCGAAGCTGCCGGGCGCGGCCAGGGAGAAGGGCATCGGCGACGGCTCGGTGCGCCTCATGAACAAGGACGGCGAGGGCTCCGCGACCGAGTGGGTGTTCGCGCGCGCCGACAAGACCGTCTACGGCGTCGGCGACGAGGCCCGCGTGCTCCGCAACGGCATGACGGCCGACGAGCACGCCAAGCTGACGCTGACCAAGGAAGAGAAGACGGCGAGGCTGAAGAAGCTCGTCACCGCGCCCGCGCGCTGACCGCAGCGGGAGGGGTCGAGCCGCCCGGGGCTCGCGACGCTGCGGCGCCGCGGCCCCGGTGGCGCCGCGCGCTCACTGCGTGCGGAGGATGACGTGGTAGCCGAACGCGGTCTCGACGAGGTCGCTCACCTGGCCGACCTTGATCTTCTCGAGGCCCGCCTGGAACTCCGGGACCATCGCGCCCTTCGGGAACTTGCCGAGGTCGCCGCCGCGCTTGTCCGCGCCCGGCTCGTCCGAGTACTCCTTCACGACGTCCGCGAACTTGCTCGGATCGGCCTTGGCCTTCGTCATGGCCTCGGTCGCGCGGGCCTTGGCTTCGTCCTTCGTGCGCTCGACGGTCGGGGGCGCTCGGCGGCTCCCCTTGTACATGACGAGCAGGTGCTTCGCGCCGAACATCTCCCTCGGCGCCTGCGCCGACTGCGCCGGGCGGGGCGTGGGAGCGGGCGGCGGAGCGGCGGCGATGGCGTGCTCGTGCTCGTCGGGCTCCGGGGCAACGGGGGCCGCGAGGCGGGCGAGCGGCGTCTTGTTGAAGATGCCGAAGAAGCCGAGGAGCCCGATCAGCACGAGCGCGCTGAGCACGGCGTGCGGCGCCCACCAGTACGGATCTTCCGGCTCGGCGCCGTCGTCCTCCGCGTCGTCGTCGTCGTGCGCGTGGCCGTGTCCACGGCCGCGGGCCGCGGTGGCCTTCGCCTCTTCCTCCTCGTCGTCGTCGTTGCCTTCGTCGGTCGACTCGGCCTCGTCGTCGAGGTCCTCGTCGTCCTTGGCCCTGTCCTTCTCGCTCGTCTTGCTCATAACGCTTCCCTGATCCGGGCCTCGGCCCTTAGCACGCGACCACGCCGGCCGTCAGCCGATCTCCGCCCACGCGCTCGTGAGCACCGGATCGGGGCGATCCTTGACAGAGGTGACCACCGCGACCTTGCCGCCGGCCAGCGCCCAGCCCCGCGTGATGAGGGTGTCGCCCGGCCACACCGGCTTGCGGAACTGCGCGCCGTACGCCCGCAGCCGGCTCGCGTCGCCGCCCGCCGCCTTCTGGATGATCGCGCGCGCCGCGAAGCCGTACGTGCAGAGGCCGTGCAGGATGGGGCCCTGCGTGAAGCTCGCCTTCGCCGCGACCTCCGGATCGGCGTGCAGCGGGTTCTCGTCGCCCGAGAGCCGGTACAGCAGCGCCTGCTCGGGCGCCGTCGCCTGCTCGACGACCCAGTCGGGCTCGCGGTCCTTCGGCACGGGGGCCTCCGACTCGGCGTGCGGCGGGCGCGGCCCGCCGAAGCCGCCGACGCCGCGCACGATGATCGACCACACCGTGTCGAAGAGCGGCTCGCCGTCGAGCGTGGTCTTCGTCTCGACGATCACCTGCGCGAACTTCTTGAGGTCGTAGATGCCCGCCAGCGTGGCGGTCGTGAACAGCGTCCCGCTCGTCGGGATCGGGCGGTGCACCCGGAGCGTCTGCCCTCCGTGGACGATGAGCGCCAGCTCGGCCCCGGCCACCTCGAGCGCCTCGAACACGGTCCCCTGGGAGGGGATCACGCCGAACGTGGGGTAGACCTTCATGCCCCCCGGCGTGCCCTCGTACAGGTACTCGAGCTCCTCGCGCTTGGCGCCGATCCCGAGCGCGTAGGTGGCCAGGGTCTTCCAGTTGAAGGTGAACGCGCTGGGCTGGGTCGTGTAGCCGACCTTCGAGAGATTCAGCGGCATCGGGGGCTCCTCGCAGGATGGAAACGGCCGGGCAGGCGTACCGACCTGGCGATGTCGCGTCAACTGCCGCCCGCCGAGCGGAGCGCGGCGTCAGGGCGTGATGCGCCGCAGGCGGCGCATGGCGCGGCGTCAGAGCGCGAGGCGGTACGCGATCAGGACGCCGATGTTGAACATGTCGACGCGCTGGGAGAGCGAGGCGAGATCGCCGGTCGGGGAGACCTTGCGCTGCTCGGGGAGGAACCAGCTCGAGTAGCGGATGTGGCTCCCGACGCTCCAGTTGTCGGCGAAGGCCCAGTCGCCGCCGATCGCGAGCCCCGCGGCGACACCTTCGGTGCCGAGCGTCGCGGCCCTGGGCCCGACATACGCCGTGTCCGAGTACGGGTTGCGATCGGCCTCGACCGACCACGAGTCGTTGACGACGACGCCGCCGATCGTCACGCCGGCCCACCACTCCGAGCTGCGGACGCGGAGGGCGTAGTAGCGAAACAGCCCGTCGAGCATGAAGTAGCTGCGCGCGTGATCGCGCTCGAGGCCGGGCGCGCCGCGCGCGGCGTCGGAGGTCAGCGTCGCCGCCCAGAAGATGCCCGCGCCGAAGCCGATGTCGCGAAAGCGGTAGAGGTTGTGGATGCCGAGGGAGACGCTCGTCTCGCCCTGCTCGCAGGCGCCCGGAGCCAGCGAGACGGGGCAGACGTCGGCGCCCGGGAGCGTCATCACGCCGCTGCTCACCTCCACCATGGTGTAGGGGAAACCGCGCTCGCGCGCGGCGACGGCGCGGCGGGCGGCCCTGCTCTCGTCGGCCCGGCCGGGGGCGGAGATCAGCAGCGCGGCGAGCGCGGCGGCGCACGCGGCGCCGCGCGAGCGCGCGCTCGTCGCTCGCGCGCTGCCACGCCCCGCCAGCGCTGCCCGGCCGCCCTGCCCGGCGCGGGCGTTGGCGGGCGCTTGCGACGTCAGGTACCGGCCGGCTGGACTCACCTTCTCCGGATTATAACCAAGGACCCGTCGACGAGGGGAACGGCGAGGCGGCGTCCGTGGGCAGCGGCGGCGGCGAGGGCGGAAGGACCGGCGCAGGCGCGGCGCTGGCCGGCGGCGAGGCGGCGCCTGTGCTGTCGGGCGTACCCGCGCCGCCCGGCGTCGGAGACGGGGCCGGCGCGCCCCGGGGGGCGGGCGCCGGCGGCTGGCCCTGGGGAGCGCCGCGGACCTCGGCCGGCGCGGGGCGGCGCGGCGCAGGCCTGCGTTCGGGGCCTGCGACCTGCGGCGCCGAGCTCTGTGGAGCGACCTGAGGCGGCGGCGCCGGGGCGGCGCCCGGCGGGCCGCCGGAGAGCTCGGCGACGAGGTGCTGGGCGGTGGTGAGCGCCGGCTGCAGCTCGAGCGCGAGCTTCGCCAGCCGGATGGCGCCGGCCCTGTCGCCCGCGTATTTCCGCCCGAGGGCGTCGGCGACGATGCGTTCGGACGACTCGCGGCGGAGCTCGGCGAGGCGCGCGTCTCCCGGCCACCGCGCGAGCGCCTGCGAGACGATCTCCTTGACGTTCTCGCGGGGCGGGGTGTCCCAGGCGTGCCTGCCCATGCAGTCGCGCGCGCGCTCGATGTGTGCTTCGAGGGTGTCGCGCGCGGCCGGCCCCCCGAAGGCGCCGAGGTGCCGCCCGCCGAGGAACACGACGAACCCCACCGCGCTGGCGCACGCGAGCAGGGCGGTCGCGCGCGCGATCATCGCCCGACGGGGGAGCGGCCGCGCCGCGGACTCGACGCCTTGCATGGTCGACGGGACGGGCGCGGCGTCCCGCATGGGATCGATGCCGAGGCCGATCGCCGTGCGCGCGGGCTCGTCCGCCGCGCCGCCGTGGCGAGCGGCGCTCCACGAGGCGCGCGCTCCGGCGTCGAGCCGCTCCCCCGGTTCGGCGAACGCGCCGCCGGACCGCGCGCCGCTCGAAGGCCGCTCGGGCTGGGACGGCGCTGCGAGCGGCGTGGTCCAGGAGGGCGCCGAGCTCATCGAGCTGAACGAAGCGCGCTCGACGCCGCTGGAGGAGGAGCGCTCCTCCTCGCGGCGATGCGACGCGGGGTCGCTCTCGCGGCGGTACGACGCGGGGTCGCTGTAGCGCGCTGCTTCGCCCCCCGGGAGGCGGGGATCGAGGTCGCCGATGTGGGCGCTCTCGAGCGTCGGCGCGGCGATGCCGCCGATCTGGGCGGCGAGCGCGGGGGAGAGGTCGAGCGATTTGGTGCGCGACTTCGAGGCCAGCTTCATGACCGCGCTGGCGCGCAGGAGCCCGGGCTGGGCGGCGATCTCATCGGGGTCGAGCCCGCTCGCCCGGACGGCGAGGGCGAGGTCGCGGCCGAGGGCGCGCGCGTCGGGGGCCCGCTCCGACGGCTTCTTGGCGAGGTTCTGCATCACGATCCGCGCGATGGGCTCGGGCACGTAGCTGGAGCGCGCGATGCTGCGCAGGTCCGCGGGCGGGGCGTGCGTGTGCTGGACCAGGAGCGCGACGGGCGAGTCGCCCTCGAACGGGGCGCGCCCCGCGAGGCACTGGTACAGCATCGTCGCGATGGAGTAGACGTCCGCCGGGGGCCCGACCCGCTGCCCTTCGGCGCCTTCGGGCGAGATGTACTTGGCGGTGCCGAAGATGAGCCCCGCCTGGGTGGTCATCGCTTTGTCGGCCCAGTCGAGGCGGGCGATGCCGAAGTCGAGCACCTTCACGTAATCCGGGTCCTCGCCGCGGCGGACGAGCATGATGTTCTCGGGCTTGAGATCCCGGTGGACGATGCCCTGGGCGTGCGCCTCGCCGACCGCGTCGCACACCTGGAGGGCGATGTGGAGCGCCCTCGGGAGCGGCAGCGCCTCGCTCTCGCCGCCTGCCCCTGCCGCGGCGAGCGCGGAGAGCAGCGAGATGCCGTCGAGGTGCTCCATGACGAGGTAGAGCTCCCCGCCGATCCGGGGGTCGGCCGTGGGGGGGACGCTCCCGGTCATGAGGACCTGGACGACGTTCGGGTGGACGAGCCGGCTCGAGATCTTGGCCTCGCGGTGGAAGCGGCTCACGAGCTCGGCGTTGCTGCTGAGCTCGCGGTGGAGGATCTTGACGGCCACGTCACGCTCGATCCCGGCCTGGAAAGCGCGGTAGACGCGGCCCATCGAGCCGATGCCGATGAGGTGGCGGGTCTGGATCTGCCCCCCGAGCGTGATGCCCACGTACGGGTCGCGCTCCGCGGCGCCGAACGTGGGGCTCTTGCGCGAGCTCGCGAGCGGGGTGCCGTCGCGCGGGCAGTAGAGGACGCCCGCGTCGTAGCGCTCGCCGCACGAGGGGCAGCTCTTCGCGGGGGACGGCTCCATCGACGGCGCTGATCCTAGCACCGCTCCCGCCATAAATTCTCGGACGGAGCGGCGTTTCGGCGCGCCGCTGCGCCCGAGGACGCTCGGGCGTGGACCGACCGGCGCCTTGCGACTACGGTCGCGGCGTGAGCGGCTCCAAGGCGGGTGCAGCACGGGCGCGCAGCGGGAAAGGGCGCGGCAACGCGGGCGCCGCCCCTGCGCCCGCCGCGCGCCAGGCCGCCGCCTCGCTGGCCCGGGAGGCCGCCTCGCCGCCCCGGGAGGTCGCCTCGCCGGCGGCCGATGCAGGGCCGCGCGAGGGTGAGTACGTCGTCACGCTCCCCACGTTCGAGGGGCCGCTCGACCTGCTGCTGCACCTCATCCAGCAGCACGAGCTCGACATCCTCGACATCCCCGTGAGCTTCGTCACGGAAAAATACCTCGAGTACCTGAAGATCATGCGCTCGCTCTCGATCGACCTCGCGAGCGAGTACCTCGTGATGGCGGCGACGCTGACGCACATCAAGTCGAAGATGCTCCTGCCGAGCGTGCCTGCGGGGCAGGACGACGACGGGATGCCGGGTGAGGAGGAGGATCCGCGGGAGGAGCTCGTCCGGCGGCTCCTGGAGTACCAGAAGTACAAGGTCGCCGCGGCCGACCTGGCCGAGCGCGGGACGCTCGGGCGCGACGTGTTCTCGCGCGGCATGAGCGAGATCGAGGTGCCGAAGGGCCCGGCTCCGTTCGCGCCGACGGCGATCTTCAGCCTGCTGGACGCGTTCGAGCGCGTGCTGAAGCGGACGAACGTCCAGATTGATCATGAGGTCGTCTTCGATCGCATCAGCATCACGGATCGCATCGTCGAGCTCACGGAGAAGCTCTCGGCGCGGCGCGCCATGCGGTTCGAGGATCTGCTGCTCGACAGCGTCTCGAAGGGGGGAGTGATCCCGCGCTTCGAGGTCGTCATCACGTTCCTGGCCGTGCTCGAGATGTGCAAGCTGAGGCTCATCCGGGTCCATCAGACGGACTCGCTGGCGCCGATTCACATCCAGCTCGCGGTCGCCGACGGCGCGCCGGTCGCAGATGACGGATTCGAGGATGGCGCGCCGGTGGCGGAGCGGATCGAGACAGCGGGGAGCGAGGAGGCAGGCGTGCCGCCTGCTGCCGCCGAGGTCGAGGTCGAGGTGGAGCGGAGCGAGCCGGCTGGGCCGGAGCTCGTCGAGCCGGTCGAGCAGACGCACGGAGGACCGTCGGAAGCGGAGCTCGCGGGGGCGCCGAGCGGCGCACCGGAGGTCGAGCCGATGGAGGACGTCAGCGTCGTGGAGGCAGAACCGGAGCCCGCGGAGGCAGCGGAGGCGTCGAGCAGCGAACCGGCATGGCCGGAGCTGATCGATCCCGTGGGCGAACCGACGGGCCCGGAGCTGGCCGAGCCGGCTGAGGAATCGCGCGGCGAAGCCTCGGGGACGGCGCTTCCCGGGACGGCGGAGGAGACGAACCGTGCGCACGACGTCGCCGGGGGCGAGCCGGCGGTGGACGCTGTGGAAGCCGATGCCGGTCCGGCTCCGGAAGAGGCGGAGCGCGATGCGGTTGTGGGCCCGGACGCGCGCTCGACAGCAGAGGACTTCGCAGCGCCGCCGACAGAGGTGGATGAAGTAGACGCAGGGAGTGGCCGTGACGGTGGCTGATGCCGCGGCGAAGCGGCGGCGCATAGCGAAGACGACGACAGGACAGGGCGCGTCGGCGCGGCTGAGGGCAGCGGCGCACGCATGGCTCGCCGAAGCGAAGCGGCCGAGGGGCGGGAAGAAGGAGCCGCGCGCGCCGAAGACGGCAGGGCAGGGCACGCCGGCGAAGGCAGGCGCGCAGGCCACGCCGGCGCGGCTGAGGGCGGCGGCGCACGCGTGGCTCGGCGGAACGAAGCGGCCGAGGGGCGGGAAGAAGGAGCCGCGCGCGCCGAAGACGGCAGGGCAGGGCACGCCGGCGAAGGCAGGCGCGCAGGCCACGCCGGCGCGGCTGAGGGCGGCGGCGCACGCGTGGCTCGGCGGAACGAAGCGGCCGAGGGGCGGGAAGAAGGAGCCGCGCGCGCCGAAAGGGACACGGCAAGATCCGGTCGCCCGCTTCCGCGCCGGCGCATGGGGCCAGCTCGGTCATCCGGCGCGCCGCGCCGACGTTCCTGTCCGGAGCGCAACCACGGTGCCCGGGCTCTCTGCCGTCGCGCGCAAGCACCTGAAGGGAGTGCTGGAAGCGCTCATCTTCGTGGCGGAGCGACCGGTGCCGGCCCGCGATCTCGCGCGTTCGGCGAACGCAGAGCACCGCGTCGTGCGAGAGTTGCTGGCCGAGCTCGTCGCGGAGTACGACGGACGAGGATTTCGTCTGGACGAGGTCGCCGGAGGGTACGTCTTTCGAACGAGCCCCGCATTTGCGCCCTTCGTTCGCGAGGTGACAGAGCAGAAGCCGGTCAAGATGTCTCGCGCCCAGACCGAGACGCTCGCGATCGTCGCGTACCGGCAACCGATCACGAGGCCCGAGATCGACGAGATCCGCGGTGTGGACTCCGGCGCGGCGCTCAAGTCGCTCCTGGAGCGTGACCTCGTGAGGATCCTGGGCAAGAAGGACGAGCCTGGGCGCCCGATGCTGTACGGCACGACGGCGCAGTTCCTCGAGTTCTTCGGCCTGAAGGCGCTCGGCGAGCTGCCCACCCTGCGCGAGTTCACCGAGCTGACCGAGGAGTCGCGCCGTGCCTATGAGCGTGAGCTCGGCGAAGAGCCGCCCGAGACGGGGGTGGTGACACCGGGACAGGAGAGCTTCGCCGGCGCGGAGGGATCGCTCCGGACGAGCGTCGCCAGTGCGGGCGAGAACCTATCGGAAGACGTCGGCGCGTCGTCTGCTGCGCCGGGGGAGGGAGAGGTCGCGATGGAAGCAAGGGAAGACGAAATGTCTGAGGAGATCTCTGTCGTGGGAGCGGACGCAGGGCTTGGTGAGCCTGCTGAAAAGAACGCCTTCCAGCACGCCAACGACGTCGCGGAGGAACGGCGCGACGAAGACGACGAGGACGACGAGGACGACGAAGACGACGAAGACGACGAGGACGACGAAGACGAGGACGAGGACGAGGACGAGGACGAGGACGAGGACGAGGACGAGGACGACGAAGAGGAGGACGGGGACGACGAGGACGGGGACGACGAGGACGACGAGGACGAGGACGACGAGGAGGATGAGGACGACGAAGACGAGGAGGATGAGGACGAAGACGAGGATGAGGACGAGGACGAAGACTGAACGTTCCGCCTTGTCTGAACGTTCAGCGCGTCGCCCCGTCGCTCACGGCGGTGGAGCATCCGTCGGATCCGGATAGGCCTCGGCCAGCTTCGTTGCGGCGCTCCTCAGCTCGGGGTGGGCGAGGAGCTTGCGGAAGAGCCGCCAGAGCTCGGGATCGGCGAGCACCTGGAGCGGCGAGGCGGCGATCTGCCTCTTCTTCTTGCGGGGGATCGCCTCCGGACCTTTTCGTCGCAGCTCCTCCATCATTCCCACGAAGCGCTTCGTGGGAAAGAGATCTCCGTGCTCCCATGCGAGCACGGTCTCCTGCTCGATGCCCAGCGCTCCGGCGAGTTCGCGGGCCGTGCAGCCGAGCTCCTGCCGGAGCTTCTTGATGTCCTCGGGGGCCATGCGGGGCGAGGGTAGCGGCCTCGAAAAAAGAAAGCGACGCCGAGCAACCGGCAGCGAGCTCCCGCCGAACTCCGCGTCATGACCCATCGCTACCCGATTCGCCCCTCGTGGACTCCCCGCGCGCTCCGCGCGCTGCCGCTTGCGCTCACGCTCACGCCGCTCGTGGCCTCACCCCTCTCTTGCGCGCCGGAGCTCGTCGTCCCCCCGCAACTCGATGAAGGCGGTGACGAAGAGGACGCCGAGGTCGCCGTCCCCGCAGACCCGGGCCCCGAGCTCCAGATCGAGCCCGCCGCGCCGCTGGACGCCGCGCCTCCCGTGCTGCGGGCGCGCGTGCTCCTCCCCGGCGCCGCTCTCGAGAGCGTCGATCCCGCCCGTGCGCTGGTCGTCCGCGGCAAGCTCAGCGCGGCGCACCTCCGGCAGATAGAGCGAGGCGAGCTGTCGATGGCGCTCTCGGAGCGCGTCGTCCCCTCGATCGCCTGGCTGAACGGGACACCCCCCGGCGACCTCTCGCTGACCGTGGCGCCGCTCGCCCCGCTCGCGCCCGGGGAGACCTACGCCATCGCGAGCAGCAGCCCTGTGTTCTCGCACCACATCCAGATCGCCACGGAGGGCTCGCCGCCCGTGCTCCCACGGCTCTGGCCGCCGCCCGACGCCGGCGCGACCCTCGGCCTGGGGGTGTGGTGCGGCGACGCACCCCTCCCGGAGGTGCTCGCCGCGGCGACACTCGCGCCTGGCGGACCGGCGGGCGAGCTGCGCCGCGGCGCTGTCGACGACATCGGCGCGCGCTGCCTGCGCTTCGAAGGGGCGCCAACCGCCACGGCGCCGCCCGAGGCAGACGGCGTGCGCCTCGTGGGACCTCCCGTCGCGCTCCCGGGCGAGCCGACGGCAGTGAGCCTCGATCCGCGTCCGTTTGTGCTGGAATCGGACCCGCTTCCCGCCATCGCGGCGGCGTGTGCGCCGGACGAGCTCGCGCTCGGGCCGGGCTGTGCTCGGGTCGCCGACGATCGGATCCTCGTTCGTTCGGCGGATGCGCCGCTGCTCTGGGCCATCGCGGGCGCGGGGTTCGACGAAGTCTTCGCGGTACCGCCGGGCGAGCCGTTCGTCCTCGCTCCCCTGCTGCCCTTGAGCCCCGTGGAGCTCGCCATTGCGACCATCGACAACGCCGGGGTCGTGGAGCGCCGGGCGTTCTCGGCCATGACGCTCGCGCCCATGCCCCATGTGATCATCAACGAGGTGCTGGCGAACCCCGTCGGGCCAGAGCCAGGGCAGGAATGGGTCGAGCTCTACAATGACGGTGACGCCCCTGCGGAGCTCACAGGGGTTGTACTCGCCGATGTGGGTGGTGAAACCGAATTGCCCCCTATTTCGCTCATGCCCGGCGCGTACGCCCTGGTCGTCAACGAGGACTACGTTTCTGACGATGAGCTCGACCCTCCGCCTCCTTCCGAGACGCTTCTTCTCCGCGTCCCCAAACTTGGCAGCCACGGGCTGTCGAACTCGGGAGAACCGCTCAAATTGAAGGATCGAGGAGGTGCTGTCTTGTCCAGGTCGCCCGCCGCGCCCGTGCCAAAGCCGGGAATGAGCCTGGCCCGCGTCGCTCCGCGCGCTCCAGACGGCTCGGCTGGCTCCTTCACGACCAGCTGGCCGACGCCCGGTCGCGTGAACATAATGAACCAGGAGATCCCCTGAAGGATGGGGAGTTTGCCTCCGCGCGGGGCGAACTCGCCATGGGGCCGAGAAAATTCGAGCAAAGCGGGTGACGGACCCGTCTATGAGAGCTAGGTTTCAATCGAGTAGACAGACGGGTGGGGGGGCCGCCACCTGAGGAGACGCTGCCGCGCTGTGAACGCGAGCTGTGCGGCAGGTGCCTTTCGCGTGGAGTTCGGCGATGGCTGGTGTTCGTGAAAAGCTGTTGACGGCATCGGACCTCGCAGCCTTGTGCGAGGTCGACTTGAAGACAATCCACAACTGGGTAGATCGGGGGAGGATTGCCCATTTCCGTACGCCGGGGAGACACTTGCGCTTCAAGGCTGCGGACGTGGCCGAGTTCCTCCGTGCATGGGGCTATTCGGTGCCCCGGGAGCTCGCCAAGGCGACCTCCAAGTCGATGATGGCCATCGGCACCAAGGATACGATGGCCCACGTGGCGCGAGCCCTCGGGGAAGGCGTGCCCATCCGGCACGCGAGCCACCCGTATGACGCGCTGATCTTCGCGGGGGCGGACCCCGCGGACGTGTACATCGTCGATGTGCGGGCGGTGTCCAGCGACGTGGACGTCCCCTCCCTCTTCGAGGCGCTCCACCGAGCGAACTCTCAGGGGACCTTCGTCGCCTTGTCGGATGAGCCGATCAGCCTGCCGTCGTTCGTCGGCCGGATCGGCCGGAGCGACGCGCAGCAGCTGAAGGGCTTCCTCATGCCCGAAGCGGCCGCGCAGGCGGCGGCGCCCCTCCAGGCGGCGAGCGGTCCGGCGTCGGAAGAGCCGCCGCGGAGCCTCGTCGTAGGCGGGTCCTCGCGCTGAGCCAGGGCCCCGGCCGTCCTACGCCCAGCAGAAGAGGCTGGGCTGGGACGGCCGGTCGCGCCCGAGGAGGCTCCGCCAGGAGCCGCAGCACTGCAGAGCGAGCCGCCGGGGTCAGAACCCCCTCCTGCAGCACAACCCGGGGCCGGTTGATGGGTCGCTCGCAACCCCGCAGTCGAGTCCGCTTCGGAGTCTCCTGGAGAAAGACGCGCCCGAGGAGCACGGCTCCTCGGACGGAGGCGCTTCAGCTTCCAGCGATGGTCATGGAGGAGACCCGGAACGTCGGTGAGCACGTCGACGTCCGGAGATCCAGGTCGTCCCCGACGGCGTCGATCCGCTGCAGGAGCTCGTCAAGGTTCAGTGAGATGGTCACCTCGCTCACGGGATAAGCGAGCTCCCCATTCTCGATCCAGAAGCCGGACGCACCCCGGGAGAAGTCGCCGGTCACGGCGTTGAAGCCGAAGCCCATCATCTCGGTGACGTACAGCCCGCGCGGCGTGGAACGCACGATCTCCGCCGCCGGCGTGGCGGTGGGCTGGAGGAGGAAGTTCGACGTGGACGGCCCGACGCCGCCGCCGGCGCCGCGCGAGGCGCTGGCGGTCGGCGGGCGCTTGAGCTTCCGGCCGCTGTAGCTGTCGCAGAGGTACGTCTTCAGGATGCCTTGCTCGACCACGACGTTGCGCCGGGCGAGGAGGCCCTCGCCGTCGAACGGGCGCGAGCCGGGCGCGCGCGGGATCAGCGGGTCGTCGACGACCGTGATGAGATCGCTGGCGATGCGGGTCCCCTCGCGGCCGACGAGGTAGCTCGACTTGCGCCAGATCGAGCTGCCCATGATGCAGGAGCCGAGCAACCCGAGCATCGACCGGGCGACGTCCGGGTCGAAGACGACGGGCGCCTCGCAGGTCGCCACCTTGCGGGCGCCGAGCTTGCGCAGCGTCCGGCGCGCCGCCTCGCGGCCCACGGCGTCCGGGGCGTCCAGGTCGGCGAGGTGGCGCCGGCCGGTGAAGTAGAAGCCGCGGCGCTTCTTGTCGCCGCTGTCGTCGGCGATCGGGGAGACCACGAGCTGCGCGTACGAGCCGGCGAAGCCGCCGCGGAACCCGCCGGACAGGACGAGGGCGAAGGCGCCCGCGCTCCGCGAGAACGTCGCGCCCTCGCTGTTCGTGATCCGCGGGTCGGCGTCGCGCGCGGCCTGCTCGCCTCGGCGCGCGATGTCGATCGCCTGCGCGGCCGTGACCTCGCCGCCCGAGGGATCGTAGAGATCGAGCGCGGGGAACGGCCCCTTGGCGATGAGCTCCGGATCGGCGGGGCCGGCGAACGCGTCCTCCTGGGAGATGTCGGCGAGCTCGAGCGCGTCCGCCACGAAGCGATCGATGCCGCGGGGCGTGAGGTCGGACGTCGAGGTCAGCGCGACGCGCTGCTTCTTGATGATCCGCATGCCGAGGCCCTTGTGGACGGCCTCCTCGACGAGCTCGGGCTCGCCGAGGCGCACCTTGGTGGTGAGCTCGGAGCCGGAGCGGGCGATCGCCTCCGCGACGTCGGCGCCGCCCTTCCTGGCGCGCGTCACGACCTGCTCGGCGAGCTCCATGAGTTCCTCGACCTGCTGCTCCACGCGGGCTCGTTCGGACATGGGGCGACAGGGTGGTGGAGCGGGCTGGCTCCGTCAACGCGGTGACGCGGGCGCCTCTCCGCGCGCATCCCCGTGCGCGCGGAGAGGCGTCTCAGCCCGGCCGGCTGGAGCCCCCGCCGCTGCCGTTGGAGCGCCCGCCGCCGCCGACGCCGAGCCGCCGCTGAGGGGGTGTCGAGGCGGGCCGGGGCGGAACGACCTCAGGCGCTGGCTCACTCGGGACGGCGCGGGGGCGCGCGCCGGGGGAGGGCTCGGCCCTCGGCGCGCCGCCCCGGGGCTCCCGCCGGAGCAGGGCGCTCACGGTGACCGCGAAGCCGCCGGCCAGCATGGTGTACATCCAGAGGAGCGCATAACCGAGCGGACCGCCGGCGACCGGGTGGACGCCGAAGTCGCCCTCGACCTGCCGGTAGGTGCCGTCGAGCGCGAGCCGCCGGGACAGGGCCAGGACGGCGACCAGGGCGATCGACAGCGGCGCGCCGGCGAGGACGACGAGCGCGCGGACCGCGCGCTGCGCGGTCCACCTGCCGCCAGCGCTCCCGGCGGAGCGATTCGCGGCCGCGAACCCGGCGGGCACCGAGGCGGCATTGACGAGGACGAGCACGAGGTCGACGGCGGACGGGATGCGGCGCGTGTCGAGGAGGTACGCGAAGCTCCAGTCCGGGGCGAACACGAGGAAGTACGCGCAGACCGGCGCGAAGACGAGGCAGGCGAACAAGGAGACGAGCGCGAGCGGCCGAGCGCGCGCGCCCGGCGCCAGCCGAGGCTCCGACGCGCGCAGCGCGCCCAGGCGGTGAGGGGCTGCTGCGCTGAACCAGGCGAGCAGCGCACCGAGAGCAAAGCCGACGAGGGGAGCGACGAAGGCGGGCACGCGGCGCCGAAAGTAGTCCTGTCGCCCCCTCCTGAGCAAAGTGCCTGGACCTTTTCCTGACCAGGGCGGCTCGAGCGGCCCTCACCAGGGCTCCTCCGGGCGCGGCTGGCCAGGCCGGGCGGAACGTTTGCTCTGGGAACGCCGCCGCGCTAAGCGGCTGCGCACATGGAGCCGCGCCTCGTCCGGGAGATGCTTGAGCGCGTTCGGACCGGCGAGCTTGCCGTGGAGGAGGCGCTCGATGCGCTCCGAGGGCTGCCTTTCCGGGACCTGGGCGTCGCGACCGTCGATCACCACCGCGCGCTCAGGCAGGGCGTCCCCGAGGTGATCTTCGGCGAAGGGAAGACCCCCGAGCAGATCGCCCTGATCGCCGGGGAGATCTCGGGGGCGGGGCAGAACGTGCTCGTGACCCGGGTCGACGCCGCGAAGGGCGCGGCGGTCTCGGCGCTCCTGCCCGCGTTCCGTTATGTGCCCCTCGCGCGGACCGGCAGCATCGAGGTCGCGCCGCCGCCGAGGCGCACCGCCGGGGCGGTCGCCGTCGTGACCGCGGGCACGAGCGACCTGCCGGTCGCCGAGGAGGCCATCGAGACGCTGCGCGCCGTGGGCCTCGAGGCGAAGCGGCTGTACGACGTGGGGGTCGCGGGGCTGCACCGCTTCCTCCATCGCGTCGAGGAGCTGCGCAAGGCGTCGGCCGTGATCGTGGTCGCGGGCATGGAAGGCGCGCTGCCCAGCGTGGTCGGCGGGCTCGTGGCGGCGCCGGTGATCGCGGTGCCGACGTCGGTCGGCTACGGCACTGCCCTGGGCGGCTTCACCGCGCTCTTCGCCATGCTCACGTCGTGCGCCTCCGGGGTCGCCGTGGTCAACATCGACAGCGGCTTCGGCGCGGCGATGGTGGCGCATCGCATGTTGCCGAAGGAGTAGCGCGGAACGAGCGCGACCGCGGGAGCGCCGCGCTTGCGAAGGCGCCCGGGGAACGGAGAAGGCGAGAGATGGGACACGGGCACGATCACGACCACGCGCACGGGGACGAGCACCACCACGGGGGGCATCACGATCACGCGCACGGGGCCCATCACGACCACGATCACGCGCACGGGGCCCATCACGACCACGGGCACGCGCATGGGGCCGATCACGGGCACGCGCACGGGGACCATCACGATCACGGGCACGCGCACGACCATCCGCGCGCGCCGCTCCTCGAGGAGGGCGCGGGCACGGGCAAGGTCCTGTTCTTCGACGCCTTCAGCGGGATCGCGGGCGACATGACCATCGCCGCGCTGCTCGATCTCGGGGTGCCCCTCCTCGTCATCGAGCGCGCTGTCGCCGCGCTGCCGCTCGATGGGTTCCACCTGCACCGCGGGCACGCCCATCGGAGCGGCATCGTGGCGACCTCGTTCGACGTGCACGTCGAGGCGCCGCAGCCGGAGCGCACCTACGGATCCATCGACGCCATGCTCGCCGCCGCGCCGCTCGATCCGCCCGTCGCCGCGCTGGCACGCCGGATCTTCCGGCGCCTCGGCGAGGCGGAGGCCGCCGTGCACCGGATCCGCCTGGAAGACGTGCACTTCCACGAGGTCGGCGCCGTCGACGCGATCGTCGACATCGTGGGCTCCGCCGCGGCGATCGTGCACATCGGGGCGGAGGTCGTCGGATCGCCGCTGCCCATGGGGCGCGGGTTCGTGAAGGCGCGGCACGGGATCCTCCCGCTGCCGCCGCCCGCGGCGGTCGCGTGCCTCCGCGGCGTCCCGACCTACGGCGTCGAGCTCGACGCCGAGCTGGTCACGCCCACGGGCGCGGCCATCATCGCCACGCTGGCGACCCGGTTCGAGCGCTGGCCGACGTTCGCCCCCGATCGGATCGGCTTCGGCGCCGGTCAGCGCGAGCTGCCGGACCGCCCCAACCTGCTGCGGGTCGTGCTCGGGACGCGCACGGGCGGTGGAGACGAGAGCCCCGGCAGCGCGTCGCACGTGATCGTCGAGGCGAACGTCGACGATCTGACGGGCGAGGTGGCAGGGCACGCGATCGAGGCGCTGTTCGCGGCGGGCGCGCTCGACGCCTGGGCGGCGCCGATCACCATGAAGAAAGGGCGCCCCGCCCTGACGATCGCGGCGCTCGCGGCCGCCCCCCAGGCCGACGCCGTCGCGACGGCGCTGCTCCGCGAGACGACCAGCATCGGGCTACGGAAGATCCCGGTCGCGCGCACCGAGCGGCCGCGGCGGATCACCACGGTGCAGACGGCGTACGGAGCCATCCGGGTGAAGATCAGCGAGGGGCCGTTCGGGCCGCCGCAGATCAAGCCGGAGTTCGACGATTGCGCCGCGGCGGCGAGGACGCACGGCGTGCCGGTGCGCGAGGTCGTGTCGGCGGCGCTGTCGGCCGCCAAGGGGTGACGCCGCGCCGCGCAGGGGGCTGCCGCGCGGCGCCGAGCTCGCCGAGCGGCGCCGCGTCCCCCTCTGCGGCAGCGGTCAGTCGGGGCGCTGGATCGGGAGCGCCTCGGCCTCCCACGAGAGGAAGCCGCCCTCGAGGAACGCGACGGGCACGCCCTCCTCGGCGAGCTTCGCGGCGACGTCCTTCGACCTGTCGCCGGAGCGACAATAGAGGACGGGCGCGCCGGCCAGCATGTGGAGCTCGGCGAGCCGGCCCTCGATCTCCTCGATCGGGATGTGCACCGCGCCCGGGATGTGGGCGCGGCCGTAGGCGGGGCTCTCGCGCGTGTCCACGGGGACCACCTGGCCCTCCCGGATCAGCTGCGCCAGCTCGGCCGCCCGGATGGCGCCCTCGGCGCGCGGGAGGAACGGATCGAGCAGCTCGCGGAGCTGCTTCCGGTTGAGGACGCCCTGCTCGGCGGCCACCGGGCGGCCTCGATGAAAGACCATGAACGTCGGGACGGCCTGGATGCGCAGCGTGGTGGCGATGCGCTTCGACCGGTCGATGTCGACCTTGACCACCTTGGCCTTGCCTTCGAGCTCGCGCGCGATGGCGTCGACCTCCGGCGCGACCGTCTTGCACGGTCCGCACCAGGTGGCGGTGAAATCGATGAGCACGGGCAACTCGCTGCGGAGCACCTCGCGCTCGAACTCCTGCTCGTTGATCTCGGGAACGGCCATGGCGGGCGAATTCATAGCGGGCCTTTCCTGCGAGATCGAGCGGCGCGAGGGCTCCGCCGCCGAGATCGCGGAGATGAACGCGATTTCAGCGCAATTTCGGCGCGCGAGAGCGCTGCACGTCCGGCGGCTGTCCGCGGACGTGCGGCCCCCGCGCCCCGCCCGTCAGCGCGGGACGCGCGCGCGCACGGTGCGTGTATCGATGGAGTCGCGCAGGGCGTCGGCGATGAGGTAAGAGCCGCCGACCGTCGCCAGGAGCAGCACGAAAGGGAAGACGAGCAGCCGGATCTCGCTCGGGTGCCGCGCGGCCTGGCCGAGCGTCTCCCCCCACGAGGCGACGCGCGCGGGCGCGCCCATCCCGAGGAACGAGATCGCCGCCTCGAGCAGGACGACGGACGCCACGCCGAGCACCGAGCTCACGATCACGGGGCCGAGCGCGTTCGGGAGGATGTGGCGGTAGAAGACGCGCAGCCGGGTGCTGCCGAGCGCGCGCGCGGCCGTCACGTACTCCTCGCTCGACGCGCGCAGCACCTCGGCGCGCACGAGGCGCGCGATCTCCGCCCAGCGGACGAAGGCGACCGCGAGCACCAGCGACAGCGCGGAGGGCTCGCGCTCGATCGCCCGCACGATGGCCACGACGAGGATCGCCGGGAAGGTGTCGACCGTCTCGACGAGGCGGACGAGGCCGTCGTTCCAGACGCCGCGCAGCGTGCCCGCGAGCCCGCCGAGCACGACGCCGAGGAACATGCCCACGAGCACCGCGCTGAGCGACAGGCCGAGCGCCGTGCGCGCGCCGTAGATCAGCCGCGCGGCGAGATCGCGGCTCTCGAAGTCCGTGCCGAGCGGGTGGTCGAGGGACGGCGACGCGTTCGGGCCGGCGTCGGTGCGCTGCTCCGGGCCGTAGCGGATGGGCGGCCAGATCGCGAAGCCCTCGAAGCGCACCCTGAGCTCGGCCTCGGTGAGCGACTCGAGCGCGGCGCCCTCGGTGACCGCGGGCAGGATCTCCGCGCGGCCCGGCCTGAAGCAGGCGATGGGCGCGGGGGCGGCGAGGAGCTCGGCGAAGATGGCGAGCAGGGCGAGGACGCCGAGCAGCACGGCGCCGATGGCGACGCGCTTGCTGCCCACCATCCGGCGGAGGAACGCGGTCGCGTGGGTCACGCCTCGCTCCTCTGCGAGAGCACCGCCGGGCCGAGCCGCGGATCGACGAGCACATAGGCGAGATCGGTCGCGATCACGCCGAGCGCGGCGATGGCCGCGGCGCCGATCGAGATGGCCATGAGCCAGCTCACGTCGCGCGCCTGCACGGCGAGGAGCGTGAGCTCGCCGAGCCCGTGGAGCTCGAAGACGCGCTCGACGACGAAGGCGCCGCCGAGCGCCATCGGCGGCTCGAGCATGGCGAGCGTCACGACCGGGAGCACGGCGTTGCGGAGCCCGTGGACGGCGATGGCGCGCGCGGCGCCCGCGCCGCGCGCCCGCGCGGCCCGGACGAAGTCCTGCGCGAGGACCGCGACGAGCGCGGCGCGCTGCTGCCGCGTCGGCGCGGCGACGAGCGAGAGCGCGATGACGCTCGTCGGCAGGAGCAGCGACCGCGCGCCGCCCGAGAGGAGCGCGGCGGCCACGGCCACGACGGCGGTCGGGAGGACGGCGGCGGTGAGCACGGCGGCCGCGATCGCGGAGTCGCTCCGCCGGCCCTGCGAGGCCGCGCTGAGCGCGCCGAGCGGGATCGCCACGGCGTAGGCGAGCGCGATCGCCCCGAAGACGAGCGCGAGGGTGACGGGCGCGCGCCGGGCGAGCTCGTCGAGCACCGGCTCTCCGGTCGCCGCGACGCCGAGCCGGTGGGTGACCGCGCCGAGCGCCCATTTGCCGTAACGGGTCTCGAGCACGGTCGCCGCGAGCTGCGCCGGGCCGGAGAACACCTCGAAGTCGCTGCGGTACACGTTCCAGAACGACTTCCACCGCGTGACGCACGCGCGGGCCTCCGC
This sequence comes from Sorangium sp. KYC3313, assembly GCF_052075895.1. Taxonomy (NCBI): domain Bacteria; kingdom Pseudomonadati; phylum Myxococcota; order Polyangiales; family Polyangiaceae; genus Sorangium; species Sorangium sp. KYC3313. The sequence goes on along the minus strand of NZ_CP197255.1, from coordinate 10,061,990 downwards.
GAGGTCGTCGCCCGGGGCGATCCGGTCGTCGATCTCCGCGATGTGGGCCGCGACGTCGGCGAGGGCGCGCGCCTGCTCGAGCGTCGCGGCGTCGCGCGGCGGCTGCAGCGCGGCGATCACCGCCTGCAGGGCGAACGTGTCGAGCTCCAGCAGCTCGGCGGCGCGCGACGCGGAGCCGTAGCGGACCAGGCGCCGCACGGCGCTCCGGACCGACGCGCTCCGGAACTCGATGCCGCGGTCGTCCCAGAAGCGCGTCCAGAACGCGACCGCGTGCGCCGGGTCCGCGGCGTCGTCGGCCCGCGGCAGGCCCATCCGCGCCGCGACGGGCGCGAGCGCGAGCGCGACGCGGGTGCGCGGCTCGGGCGCGAGCGCGTCGAGCGGCAGGATGTGCGGCAGCGCGGCGCCGCCGAGGCGCCGCAGCTCGTCGGCGGCGGCCGCCGCGTCGTCGCCGCCGGCCGCGATGGCCTGCGTGGCCGCGAGGGCGCGCAGGCGCACGTCGCGCGGCTCCAGGTTGATGAAGCGCGGCAGGTCGAGGAAGCGCTCCCGGCGGAGCCGCGCGAGCTCCGCGCTGGAGAGCGAGCTGGCGAGGAGCGGGTCGTCCGTCGGATCGGGGACGAAGGAGAGCACGAAGAAGGTCAGCAGCGAGACGCCGACGAGGGTCGGCAGCGTCCAGAGGAGCCTGCGGAGCGCGTGGCGGAGCATCTCTCTCGGCCGGGAGTCAGCGCAGGATGGCGTCGAGCAGGTCGATGCGCATCCCGAACTTGTAGGGGGAGGCCTTTACCACCTCCATCTTCTGGCCAGAGATCGTCTCGTCGTTGCCCTCGAGGTACCCGCCGGCGTTGATGCCGATGACCTTGCCCTGGCCGTTGAAGATGGGGCTCCCGCTCATGCCGCTCGTGCTGCGGGCGTCGTGCTGGATCAGCCAGGCCTCCGCCGCGGGCGCGGGCCGGCCGTTCGCGCCCGTGATCCGGCCGATGTTGGCGGCGAGGAACGTGGCGACGGGGTTCGCGGTGTCCGTGAGCCGCTCCGGGAAGCCGATCAGGTACACGTCGTCGCCGGCGCCGGCCGCGGCGAGCTCTTCCCGCGTCGCGAGCTCGAGCACGGCGGCGGCGCGCCCCGCGATCGTCACGGTGCCGATGTCCGGGGTGAGCTGATCCGCGCTGTCGCGGTACTGCGGGTGCGTCCGCATGCCGGTCACGGCGAAGCTTATCTGGCCCCGCCCCTCGTTCTCGAGCGCCGCGATCGTGCCGCCGCGGCGCTTGGCCGCGGAGATGCAGTGGGCGTTCGTGACGAGGACGGTGGGCCGCACCGCGAACGCCGTGCAGAACCCCTCGCGCCCGGCGGCGAGCATGAAGATCCCCTTCCTGGAGCGGTCGTGGAGGTTGCGCCCGAAGTTGGCGTTCGAGGGGTGGAGCGTCCCGAGGCGGCGCTCGATCTCCTTGCGCCGGGGGTCCTCCGGCGAGAGGCCCGCGAGCTCCTCCCGCAGCTGGCTGATCTCGTCGTGGGAGGAGCGGTTGTAGACGATGAGCGCGGCGAGGCTGGCGAGCGCGATCGCGAGGAGCGCGGCGAGGATGTAGGTCGTGCGGCGCTGGCCTGCCGTCGCGGCGTGCACCTCCTTGTGGAGCATGGCGTTGATCTCGACGGTGCCGCGGGGCTTCGCGCGCCCCGTGGCGGCAGCGACGGCGGAGGAGATCATCATGGCGATCGTCCGCTCGCCGACCCGCCGAGCTCCGGCCGGCGGCGCGGCCGGGACGTGCCCAGGGGGGGCGACAGCGGGCGCGGGGTATGCAGCGGGCGCCGGGTATGCAGCGGGCGCGGGGTACGCAGCGGGCGCGGGGTACGCAGCGGGCGCGGGGTACGCAGCGGGCGCCGGGTATGCAGCGGGCGCGGAGTAGCCCGCAGCAGGCATAGGGTACGCAGCGGGCGCGGGATGGCCCGTCACTGGCGCAGGGTAAGCCGCGGCAGGCGAGGGGTGATGCGCCACAGCGTGCGCCTGCGGCGGACCCGACGTGCGGCGCTCGACGAGCTCCAGCCGCACCCGCGGGCCCTTGGCGCCGAACGTGATCTCGTCGCCCGACGCGATCGGGTGCCGCTTGATCCGCTGCCCGCCCGCGTAGGTCCCGTTGCGGCTGTCGAGGTCGTAGAGCACCCAGCCAGCCGCCTCGAGGCGCGCCTCGGCGTGGTGGCTGCTCGCGTCGCGATCGTGGTTCGGGTCGAAGACGACGTCGTTGTCCGGCGCTCGACCGAAGCGCACCGCGCGCCGGTCATGGATCTCCACAGAACCGGCGTTGCGCCCGAAGGTGTGTACGACGCGCAGCATCACGGCGCGGGGACCCCCTTCAGCAGATCGATCCGCATCCCGATGCGGAACGGCGAGCTCTGCGTCACCGTCGCCTTCCGGCCGTCGATCGTGACATCGTCCTCGTCGTCGATGTGCGCCGCGTGGATGCCGATGACGTGCCCGTACTGGTTGAAGATGGGGCTCCCGCTGTTGCCCCCGCGCGTGACGGCGTCGTGCTGGATCAGGACGGCGCGGTCCGGCGTCGTCGCCTCCTCGTCGATGCCGGTCACGCGCCCGATGCGGCCCTGCAGGAACGTCGCCGAGGGGCTCAGCGGGTCCATCAGGCGACCGGGGAAGCCGATGACGTAGGCGTCGTCGCCCGGCCCGATGGCCCGCAGCTCGGCGTCGTTCGCGAGCTTCACCGTGCGCGTCGCCTTGCCGGCGATCCGGAGCAGGGCGACGTCCGGCGAGCCGGCGCCCGCCTGCCCCGGCTTGTACGCCGGGTGGGCCGACATCGCGACGATGGGGAAGCGGATCTTCCCCATCGAGTCGTTCTGCGTGACGATCGAGGTGCCGCCGCGGGCGCGGCAGTCGCGGACGCAGTGAGCGTTCGTCGCGAGCAGATCGGGCGCGATGGCGAACGCCGAGCAGCAACCGCCGATGCGGTTGTCCACCTTGTAGCCCATCACGTAGAGCGCCAGCCTGTTCTGCTCGAAGATGGCGCGCCCCGAGAGCACCTGCTCCGGGATCGCGCCCGACGGGCGCGCCGCGGGCGCGATCCCGAGGCCGACCTCGCGCGCCAGCGCGTCGGCCGCCTGGCGCGACCGGTACGTGACCACGAACGCCACGGCCACGGCGACGAGCGCCGCGGCGACGCCCAGCCCGAGGATCAGGTTGTGGCGCGACACCTTGCGCCTCGCCTCGTCCGCCTTGGCGCGCACGAGCGCGAGCGCCTTCTCCTCGCGCCGCATCGCCTGCACGACGGCATCCTTGACGATGCGCTGCGCGGTCTCGACGTCGACGCGGCCGTCCGCGTCCGGGCGCCCGGGGGGCCACTCTTCCTGCGGGGCGGCCGGATTCTGCCGGCCGCGCTTGTCGTTGCTGCGCAGCATCGCGGTGGGGGGCGCGCGCACGTGCGCTACGCGTACCCTAACGAAGCAGGTAGTAGCCGGCGATGGTAACGCACGCGACGGCGCTCACGATCATCAAGATCACCAGCCACTGCGGCGCGCCGTCGGTCGGGATCATGATCGGCTCGTCGCCCTGGACGGGCGCGCGGGCGTTGCGCTCGTCCAGCGCGTCGTCGGCCGGCAGGGGCGAGGCGACGTGGTCGTAGTCGTCCCCGTCGTCGTCCATGTCGCCGTCCGCGCTGCTCAGCCACGATTTCGGCGAGGGAGGGCGCTGCGAGATCTTCTTCTCGTCGAGCTCCTTCACCTTGCGCGCCGGCTCGGACGCGGCGGCGTTCTGGGCCAGGAGGTGCTCGGGCAGCGCGTACTTCTGGTAGCGGAGGTCCTCGATGTCCTCGATCTCCGGCAAGGCGAGCCCGTCGCCGTCGAACTTCGCGACCACGACCGTGATGTTGTCGTGCCCGCCGGCCTGGTTGGCCCGATCCGTCAGCACCTTGCAGGCCTCGATCGGATCGTCGACGCTCCGCAGCACCTCGCGGATCTCCTCGTTCCGCACCATGCCCGAGAGCCCGTCGGAACAGAGCATCAGCGTGTCGCCCCGCTTGAGCTCCACGAAGGTGAGGTCGACCTGCACCGAGTCCGCGGTGCCGAGCGCCTGGAGGATGATGTTGTTGTGCTCGAAGGTCTCGGCCTCCTCCTCGGTGAGCTGGCCCGCCTCGATGAGCTGGTTCACGAGCGACTGGTCGCGCGTCACCTGCACGAGCCGATCGCCGCGGAGGACGTACGCGCGGCTGTCGCCGACCTGGCCGAGGAACAGGTGATCGTCCATCAGCGCGGCGATGGTCGAGGTGGTCCCCATCCCCCGCCGGGTCCGATCGAGCTTCGCCTCGCTGAAGATCCGGAGGCCCGCCGCCTCGATCGCCTGCACCAGCCGCGCCGCGAGCTCGTCGTGGTCCTCCGGGGGACCGGCAACGCTCATCCGCTGGTAGATGATGTCGACCGCGAGCTGGCTCGCGACCTCGCCGGCCGCGGCGCCGCCCATGCCGTCGCACACGCCGAGCAGGGCGCCCCGCTCGCCGACGACCTGGTAGCGATCCATCTCCATCAGGCCGCGGCTCGCCTTCGTGAGATCCGCGACGATGAAGTTGTCCTCGTTGTGCTCGCGGACCTGGCCCACGTCGGTCCGGCCGAACAGCCGCAGCACGACCTCGGGGCGACGCGGCTCGTCGGGCGGCGTCGCCGCGCCGTCCATGCCGTCGGGGCGCTGCCCGCCCTCGTCCGGCTCGCCACCCCCCGGCGCCTCGCCCGCGAAGCGCCCGGCAGCGTCGCTGTGGGCCTCCGCGGCAGGGGTCTCGTCGAGCGCGCCGTCGTACGACGCGGCCGCGAGGGAGGCGTGCGCCTGAGCGGCGGCCGGCGGCACATCGGGGGTCACAGCGTCTCCGGGGTCGTCCGACCGTGCGGCGCTTCCATCCGCGTCCTCCTCGCGCGACCCGCCGGCGGTGAGCCGCACCCGCGGCGGCGGAGGGAGCTTCCGCCCGACCTTCTCCGGGCTCGATGTGCTGGGCGCCTTCACGGGCTTCACGGAGATGCCAGCCTTCTGCGCGGCGTTCGCGGCCGGGCGCGTCTTGGGCGGCGGGGGCTTCCAGTTCACGGGCTTGCCTGCTTCCACAGACCCCGCCTTGCCGGACTCGAGCGACGCGGCGCCGTGCGGGGAGTCACGAAGCGCCTTGCCGGCGTGGCTGCTCGAGTCGGTTCCTGCGGACGTCGCGCCGGGGAGCCCCTCGACTTCCAGCGCCTCGGTCGGCGTTTCGCGGACGGTCTGGTCGCTCATCGGTGGAGATCCACGCGGAACAGGTGCTGCCCGATGCGCACGAAATCGCGATCGAGGAGGCTGACGTCCTCGCGGATGGCGACGTAGGTCCCGTTCGACGAGTCCAGGTCGCTGAGCGAGAACTCCCCCGTGGCCGGGTTCCTCCGGATGGCGGCGTGGCGTCGCGAGAGGAACGGATCGGCCGTGAATACGATGTCTCCCGTCTCCCGTCCGATCACCGTCTCATCCCGGTAGAGGTGGTACACGTCCCGCGTCACGCCCTCCACCGTCCGCTGGCAGAGTCTCGCCCGGCGGTGGATGGCGGGCGAGCCAAACAGCAACGTTCCATGCTGGATGGCATGGCCGAGGCCTCGCTCGCCGTCGTTCACGGTCTGAAACTGTAACACCTCGAGGCCCAGGAGGAGCAAGTCGCCATCTCGGAGGGGGTGCGTCTTCCGGATGCGGAGGTAAATGCGGTTGACGCTGCCCAGGTCACGGAGAACCCAGGACCCTTCCTGCGGGATGAGCCGCGCGTGCCGCGGCGAGACGTACTGGTCGTCCTCGAGGAGGATGTCCCCCTCGGTTCGGCCGATGTCGATCTGCGGGCCCGCGAGGGGGAAGCTCTTCCCCTCGGTCCCGTCTTCGACGATCACGATGAGCTTGCCCTCGAGCGCTCGGGTCGGCTGGGTGTCAGCTGGAACCCACGCCGGCGGGCGAACCGAGAGGGACGCGCGCAGCGGCGCGAGCGGCCGCTGGGAAGCTGGCGGCGCGTTGCTCGCCTCGGTCGAGATCGGCCCGGCGGGCTCGGCCTTCTGCGGGGGCCGCTGCGGGTCGCGCCGGGCGTCCGGGGCGGGCGCGGGCGCGGGCTGCGGGTGTTCGGAGGCGGGCCGCTCGCCCTCGAGGGGCGCACCGCAATACTTGCAGAACCGCGTGCCCGCCAGGCACTGACCGCGACAGCGCGCGCACTCGACCGGCGGGGCGGGGGCCCGCTGCGACGACGCGATGTCGACCACCGGCGAGCCGACGATCTTGTCCGCGTTGCTCCCGCTGGCCGCGGGCGGGGGCAGCCGCGCTGGGGGCAGGGCGACCGGGGGCAGCGGGGGCGGAGCCGGCCTGGCCGGCGCGCCGACCCGTTGATGCGCGTCTCCGGCGCCGGAGCGCTCGTCGCGCGCCGCTGGCGGCGGCGCAGCCTCCGCGGGCGGCGCGTGCCGAGGCGCGGCGGGCGTGACGTCGTGGAGACCTCGCGCGGTCGTCCCGATCTCCTCGTGGGGCGGGGGCGCCATGTACGGCGCGCCAGGGGAGAGCGCGGCGCCTGGCTCGCCGCGCTCTCCCCTGGCGCGCTTCGACACCTGGCTCGTCGGCTGCGGGGCGCCCGCCGGCGCTCCGCCATCTCTCCTGTTCAGCGCCGCGCCGCACGTCACGCAGAAGCGGTAGCCCGGAGGGTTCTCCCCGTTGCAGTTCGCGCAGGAGAGCCCCAGGATCGCGTCGGTGATCGAGGGCGTCGCGGGCGCGTCACCCCGCTCGGTGGCCCTCGCCCCTTGCAGGGCTGGCACCATCTGGATCGCGCTGTCCAGCGCGCCAGCAGCCGGCGTCGCGGCGCCCTCGCGCGCCGGGCGCGAGGCGCCCTCGGCGCGGCCGTGCACCGCCGGCATCGCTGGTTCCGTCCTCGCCGAGCTGAGCGGGCTGAAGGAGAACACGGGGGCCTCCGGGCGAAGGCGCCCCGGCGCGCCACGAGGCCCCGGCGCCCTGGCGGCCGCGCGGGCGTCGTTCGCCGGCGGCGTCTCGGCCTGCGCGGCCGCCGGCAGGGCCGGGAGCGACACCTGCGGCAAGCCGCTCGGCGGCGTCGGCGGGACGACCCGCGCCTCTCGAGCCTTCAGCCGTCGACCGCAATCCTGACAGAACGTCAGATCGCCAGCGTTGTCGCGGCCGCACACATCGCAGATCACGCTGCCGAGGGGACCGCGGAGCGACGGTCGAGTCAAGTAGCCGGTGCGTTCTCTCGAGCGGACAGGGGAACCGCTCAGCGCCGGCCGACCTCGGTCCGCACTTCGAGAAGGAGCTCGAAGCCGACGAATTGCGCGATGGCGGTGGCCCGGTCGTAGTTGGCCGTGTCCCTCCAGCCAGCGAGCAGCACCGGCCGGTACACGCAGCTGACGCCGAGCACCGCGCGGCGCGAGACCTCCAGCTCGACCCCGACGCCGCCGAAGATGAGCGCGCCGCCCGTCTCGACGCCCCACTCGTTCCCGTAGGCGACGCCGCCGATCCCGGCGGAAAAGTAGGGAGCCGCCCGGTAGCCGATGTCCGGCAGGTACCTCATCTCGGCCCGGAGCTGCTGGAAGATTCCAAGCCGGTAGAGGTTGCTCGAGTCCATCTTGGTGAACTGGTACGCGCCGCCGAAGTACCAGGGGCCCGGCGACCGGTATCCGCCGCGGATCGCGAGCCCGCCTCCGCTGCCCAGGATGCACGCGTAGAAGGGCCCGGAGCGCGGGCAGGCAGCGCCAGGATCGAGGCTCATCTCGGCCACGAGGGCGACGCCGTACTGCACGTACTCGACGTGCAGCGGCGGCGGCCGGGAGGCGAGCTCGACGCGCGGCTTGACGGCGGGCGATGGCTGCTGGTCGGCGGCGGCCTCTTCCCCCGCCGCGTCGAGCCGAGCGCTTCCGGCGGACGTGGCGCGGCCGCCCTCGGCCCCTTCGCCGGGGCCTCCGCCCGTCCGGTCGCCGGCGGGAGCGCCCGGCGCGGCGCCGTGGACAGCGCCCTCGGCCCGGGGGTGCGGAGGCGCGGCCCGCGCTGTCAAGGACAGCAGGGCGCCGGCCGCGGTGGTCGCGGCCCAGAGCGCGCCGGGCGGAGATCGCAAACGCACGAGTTGTTTGAGATACGCGAGAGATCTGCCGCCGGCAACGCTCCTCCGCGGCGCGGGCGCTGGGGCGCGCCGGCGCCGACCTCCGACGTGGGCGCGCGCGGCCGCCTGGGGCACGTCCGCGCCGCTGCGCGCCCGCCGCGCCCCCAGGAAAAGACGCGACGGGAGGGGGAGGCGAGCGGTCTCTTGAAGCTCGACACCATACGCCGCTTGACGGCAGCTGCGAGGGTCGCCTAAACGAAGCCACCTTCATGGAGATTCACCTCGACAAGCGTGCCGTAAAGCAGATCCGCCTCTCTGCGGCGGATGCCGTTGAGGAAGGCGACACCGAAGCGCTGCGCGAGGACGTCCTCGAGGCGTTCTCGGAGGAGCAGGTCGAAGAGATCGAGCGTCGTCTGGACAGCGGCGATTTTTTTGAGTTCTTGACCGACGTGCTCGACGAGTGGGGGGGCGACGACGTGGACGAGCTCTTCGAGCTCCTCGAGACCCAGCTCGGCGACATCGGCATCGATCTGAAGTACGAGCCGCGCGAGGACGACGACGACCTCGACGAGGCCGACGACGACGACCTCGCCGACGACGACGACGAGGACGAGGACGACGACGCCGAGCTGGAGCCCGAGGACGAGGACGACTGAGCGCGGTCGGCGCGGCGACGCGCCGCGCGGCGTCCCCGCGTCAGGGGTCCTTCCGTTCGTCGAGCTCGCGGAGGATGTAGTCCGCGCACGGGCGAGGCGCCGCCGGGAGCGACGGACATAGCGCGTGCGCGCAGCGCGCGTAGCGCGATTCGGGGAGCTCCCGGACGATCTGGGCTGCGGTGGCGCACGCCTCCTTGCTCCGGCCCTCCTCGCGCCACAGCTTCGCCTCGGCCCAGAGCGCGTCGTCGCGCAGGATGGACGCGGGGTGGTCCGTATAGAGCTTGCGCAGCTCGCGGCGCGCGGCCGCGCGATCGCCGAGCGCGTCGCGGTAGAGGCGCGCGATCTCGAGCTGCGCGTCGTCGAACTTCCCGCGGTCGTAGCTGCCGGTGACGGCCGGCTCGCGCGCGGAGAGCATCTCCCTCAGGTAGCCGATGGCCTCCTCGGGGCGCCCGAGGGACGCGGCGAGCTCCGCCGCGTGGAACAGGGCGTCGTCCGTCAAGCTGCCGACGGGGTACGGGTGCGCGCGCGCGGCGGCGACGAGCGCGCGCAGCGCGGCCTCGCGATCGCCGCTCCGCTCCAGGAGGAGCGCGGTGTGGTAGGCGACGTCCTGATCGAGCTCCGTCCCGCGGAGCGCGGGGCCGTGCTGCCGCAGCCACGCGAGCGCGCCCGCCGCGCCGGCGCGGTCTTCTTCGCGCTGGATGAGCCGCTTCAGCGCGTTGCGCGCGAGCCCGTGCGACGGGCGGCGCAGCGTCGCCGCCAGCAGCATCGCGTAGCCCGCGTCCGCGTCGCCGTGCTCGATCGCGAGATCGGCGAGCTCGAACTCCGCGCGCTCCGAGCGCGGCCCGCGCGGCGAGTCGGCGAGCAGCCGCTCGTACGACGCGCGCGCCTCGCCCCAGGACTCCGCGCGCTCGAACGAGCGCGCCTGCATGAGGCGCGCCTCGTCGCGGTCCTTCACGCGCAGCGCCTGCGACGCGGCGTCGTCGAACGAGCGGGCCGCCTCGCGGTAGCGCCCCGCGTGGTAGGCGCGCTCGCCGGCGGTCATCGCGGTGAGGTAGGCGTCGCCGCGCACCGGCGCGCACGCGGGGCCGAGCAGCGCGGCGATCGCGATCGCGACGGCGAGTGCCGGCGCGGGGGCGTTCGTGGGGCGGCGGCTCATGCGCGCGCGCCCTCGGCGCCGCGATCGCGCGGCAGCGCCAGCACCTCGGCGAGCGCCTCGGCGAGGGCGCTCGCCGCGGGCGCGACCTGCTCCGGCGCGAGATCGAGGTGGGTCACGGCGCGGACGGCGCTCCGACCCGTCGCCCCCACGAGCACGCCGCGCCGCCGCGCGGCCTCGACGAGCCGCTCCGCCGGGACGCCGGGCGTCTCGATGTAGAGGATGTTCGTCTCGGGCTCCTCGATCGTCGCGGACGGCGCCGCCGCGCGAAGGGCCGCCGCGCGCATCGCCCGCGCGATGGCGCGCGCGGCCTCGTGGTCCTCGGCGATGCGGCCCTGGTGGTGCGCGAGGGCGTACAGGGCGGCGGCCGCGAGCACGCCGGCCTGCCGCATGCCGCCGCCGAGCATCTTCCGGAAGCGAAGCGCGGCGCGGACCACGTCGGCGCCGCCGCACAGCGCGGAGCCGACGGGCGCGCCGAGGCCCTTCGAGAAGCAGACGCTCACCGTGTCGAACGGCGCGGCGAGCTCGGCGGGCGTCCGACCGGCGGCGACCGCCGCGTTCCAGAGGCGCGCCCCGTCGAGGTGCAGCGCGAGCCTGTGCGCGCGCGCGACCGACGCGATGGCGAGCACGTCCTCCTGCGGGAAGACCCGGCCGCCCGCGCGGTTGTGGGTGTTCTCGATCGCGACGAGGCGCGTGCGCGGGAGGTAGTACTGCGGCGGCTTGATCGCGTCCTCGACGTCGGCCGCCTTGAACAGGCCGCCGCGCCCGGCGAAGACGAACTGCACGCCGCTCCAGGCGGGCGCGGCGCCGCTCTCGTAGAACGCGCAGTGCGCGCCCTCGCCCGCGATCACCTCGTCGCCGCGCTGCGTGTGGCAGAGGAGCGCGATCTGGTTGCCCATCGTGCCGCTCGGCACGAAGAGCGCCGCCTCCTTGCCCGTGAGCTCCGCGACGCGCTCCTCGAGCGCCCGCACGGTGGGGTCCTCCCGGTACACGTCGTCGCCGACCTCGGCCGCAGCCATGGCGGCGCGCATGGCCGCGGTCGGTCGGGTGACGGTGTCGGAGCGGAGATCGATCGTCGCTTGCATCCTGGAACCTCGGCTGTCGGCGTCGGCCGACGTTGTAGCACCGCGTGGCGCCGCGCCCGCTACGCGGGGCTCGCCGCCGCGAGCCGCGGGAACCGCTCGGCCATCCGCCACGCGATGCGCGTCGCCATCGCCATGATCGGCACCTGCGAGTTCACGCCGATGCTCGTGGGGAGGATCGAGCCGTCGGCGACGAAGAGCCCCGGCAGCGCGAAGCACTCGCCGCTCTGATCGACGATCCCGCGCCGCGGGTCGTTCGCCGCCCGCGCGCTCCCGAGCGGGTGGAACGCCATGCACTCGATGCGGCGCGCGTCGATGGACGCCGCGCGCTCGGCCGCGCGCGCGGCGTCCATCGACGTGACCGGCGGCGCGCCGAGCAGCGCGGTGTAGACCTCGCGCGCGCCGGCGGCGAGCGCCATCTCGCTGAGGATCGTGATGGACCGGCGGAGCCGCGCGAGGTCGCGCGGCGCCATCGCGTACGAGACGAGCGGCTCCCGGCCGGGGCCGGGGCGGACGCGGCCGCCGCCCTCGTCGTGGATCATGGCGCCGAAGACGGCGCAGCGCGACAGCGCGGCGGCCCGGCGCCGCAGCGCGGGCCCGACGCCTGGGAGGCCCGCCGCGAGCACGTTCACCGCCGAGTAGACGCCGACGAGCTTGATCCCCTCGGCGTCGAAGTGGTCGGAGTAGACGCTCTGGAGCGCGCCGTCCCAGCCGTTCAGCGCGTCGTCGAACCGGGCGACCACGCGCACCGCGGGGTGCAGCGTCACGCCGTCGCCGAGCCCGGAGCTCGCCCCGAACGCGCCCGTCGTGCGGAGGAGCAGCGGCGTGTGCAGCGTGCCGCACGCGGCGACGACGGCCTTCGCGCGCACCCGGAACCGGCGCGGCGGGGCCCCCGGCTCGCCGCCGAGCAGCCTCCCCTCGACGCCGACGGCGCGCCCGCGCTTCACGGCGATGCGCTCGACCAGCGCGTCGGCGACCACGCGCGCGCCATGTGCGGTCGCCGACGGCAGGTAGGCGACGTCGACCGAGCGCTTCGCCCCGGCGGGGCAGGTGAAGTTGCACCGGCCGTTGCCCTCGCACGCGTCGCCGGTGTTGCGGCGGAGCGGGCGCATCGGGATGCCGAGCCGGCTCGCCCCCTCGACGAGCCGCGCCGTCGAGGCGGAGCGCAGCGCCTCGGGGACCTCGCGGACCTGCAGCCGATGCTCGACGCTCTCGTACGCCGCCTCGAGGGCGCGCTCCGACAGCTCGTCGAGGCCGAGGTCGCGGGTCCACCGCGCGTGGACGCTGCCCGGGATGCGGAAGCACACCCCGCCGGTCACCACCGACGATCCGCCGACGGCGCGCCCCAGGGTGAGCGAGATCATCGGCGTCTGGCCCACGCCGAACGCCGTGAACAGGCCGGCCTCGCGGAACAGCCGCCGCACCGACTCGCTGGGCTTCCAGCGCTGGTAGTCGTCAGGGCGAACGTAGGGGCCCTCCTCCAGCACGATCACGCGCCGCCCCGCCTCGGCGAGCAGCGCGGCGACGACCGCGCCGCCGGCGCCGGAGCCGACCACGACGACGTCGCACGGCTCGTCGAACCCCGCGGGCAGGTCGCGCCCGCTGACGATCGGCTCGCTCGACGCGACGCCGCCGTTCACGCGCCGCCCCCGGCGCCGAGCCCGGGCAGCCTGCGCCGCGCCGCGGTGCTCTCGCGGTCGAAGCCCGTCAGCGCGAGCTCCGCGCCCTCCTCGAAGGCGGCGATGCACATCGGCACCTTGAAGGCGAGGAGCAGCATCGCGAGGAGCCCGGAGCGGCTCGACTCGAGCGCCTCCAGGTACGCGAGCCGCCGGCCGAGCGAGAGCCGGCTCATCCGGCCGAAGGCGCCGATCACGAAGGGCGGCAGCAGCTCGAGGCAAGCGGCCAGCAGCGCGAAGCTGCGCCGGGTCTCGGGGCTGCCCTGGCCGAGCGCGAGATCCAGCGCCGCGACCGCGCGCTCACACACCTCGGCGCCCGGCGGGGCGAGCTCCCCGCGCTCGTCCTCGTCGCAGAGCATCGCCTCGGCGGCGGCCCACGCGACGCGTCGCGCCCACGGCGAGAGCCCGCGCCCGGCGCGCTCCCACCGCTCGATCCCTCGCGCGGCGCGCTCGGGCGCGCTGCCTCCCCCGTCCTCTTGCATGGCGGCGAGAGCCTAGCCCGGATCGACGCGGCGCCGAGGTCGAAGGCGGCGCGCGACGCGGTCGGGTGATCCCGGGCGCTTGGCTCGGCCACGCCGACGGGCCGTTCGCGTGCCATTGCAGAACGACATCCTGACGGTCCGCGGAAGGCGCGCGCCGTGTCGCGTCGAGCGCAGCGCAGCGCGGCGCGCGGATCGCTCTTCGCGGCCGCGCGTGGGCTGGCTGTCCGCCGCGGATCCGGTTCTGGTATTCAGCAGTGCGGCCGGGGGAGCACGGAGGAACGATGGCGGAGCGATCGCTGCAGCACCGGGATCCCGATAGCAAGGACGACGAGACGCTGAGGAGAGAGGCGCGCGTGCACCTCGCGAGCGAGCCGGCGCTGCAGCTCGTGGCCGAGCTGATCGCGCGGCTGCGCGAGCTCGATCTGCCGTGGTGGACGCCGATCAAGCTGCGCGAGCAGTTCGGCGCGGTCGAGCGGATGGGCTGGTTCCGCGAGCGCAGCGACGTGCGCCAGCAGATCACGACGTCCCTCACCGGCCTCTCGCCGAAGGCCGCCCGCCGCAAGACGCCCGACTTCCAGGGCGCGCTCATCGATTCCGTCATCGACGAGGGCGACATCACCCCGCGCGCGTTCGAGGACGCGTTCGACCCGCGCGATCTCGCGGTGTACGGCCCGGCCGGCGGCTACTGGCAGTTCTTCCGGGACTCGATGCCGTGGGATCAGGACACGCCGCAGCTCCAGGAGATCGTCGCCTGGCTGCTCAAGGCGCTGCTCGCGGATCGCAGCCCGTTCGAGGGCATCGGCAGGACGCCGATCCTGACGCCGTGGGACGTGCGCACGGCGATCGACGGCCGGCTGTGGCAGACCCGCATCCCGCTCGAGATCCGCGTCGCCATCGACAACGCGCGGCTCAAGCAGGAGCGCGAACGCCCGGGCGTGCCGTTCCACGCCGACGGCGAGCTCGCGATCGCCGGGCCGGACGTCATCGCTGCGAACATCCCGCCGCGCGACATCCTCCCCGTGGTGCAGCTCGCGCAGAAGGCCATGCGCTTCGACGGGCCGCGGGCCGCCACGCCGAAGGCGGCGGCGCCGGTGGAGCTCTCGTCCGGCCGCGGCGGCGCGCCCGCTGCCGCTCCGCCGGCCGGGGCTGCGCCTGCATCGGCGCCGGGGGTCTCCGCTCCCGTGTCGAAGCCGGCGGCGTCGGCGTCCGGCGGGCCCGTGTCGGCGCCGGCGGCGTCAGCGCCTGTGTCGTCCGGCGGCGCGCCCGTGTCGGCGCCTGCCTCCGGCTCGTCCGGCGGCGCGCCCGACGCGGCCCAGGCCGGCAAGGCCGCCGCGAGCGCCGCGCCCTCCGGGGCGGCCGGCTCGCCGCCGGGAGGCCTCGCGGCGTCGGTGAGCAGCCCGCCGGCCGGCTCCCCCGCGGGGCCGAAGGCCACCGGCAGCATCACGCCGCCGAGCGCGATCGCCGCGAGGCCGCTCGCAGCGGCGGGCGTCGCGGCGGCGGTCTCACCGCTGGGGGGGGAGCCGTCGCGCGGCAGGCTCCCGAGCGACCCTGGCGCCTCGCCGGCGCGTGCATCGACGCCGCCCCCTCCGGCGGCGCGCCCGTCGACGCCGTCCGTGCCTCCGGCGCCGCGCGCGTCGACGCCGCCCGCGCCGCCGGTGCCGCGCGCGTCGACGCCGCCTGCGCCGAGCGCCTCGCCGGACGGGGCCAAGGTCGAGTCGCTCGACGACCTCGAAGAGGAGGACGACGACGACGACGGAGACGGCGGCGTACCCGAGAGCGAGCGCACGAATCCGTGGGCGACCTCCGGCGACGGGAAACCCAAGGACGACCTCGACGACATCGGCGACGTCGAGTCGGTGAAGTAGGGGCCGCCGGAGCGCGGAGCGCCGTCCGCGAGCGGATGGCGCGCCGCTCCGTCATGGCGCCGCGCCGCGCTGCCCGCGGCGATCTTCATGTTTCTTCACACGCGCTCCTGAACATCCTTCACACGCGCTGCGCAGCTTCGAGGTGTCCCGGAGCCGCGCGCCTGCGGCTCCGGTCCTTGCTGCCCGGGGCGGCGCCCGCGTTCGGACGAACCGAAGCGGCGCGCACATGCCCCGTGCACGGATCGACGGCGGAGACGCTCACGGAGGGTACGCACCATGTTGGGATTCGTGGTTGGAACGGCCTGCCTGATAGGCCTCGTCATGACGTTGAAGCGCGGCTGCAGGTACGACTGCGGTGCGCCCTGGGGCGCTGGGCCGCGCTTCTTCGGGCGGCGCGGCTTCGGGGGGCACGGCTTCCGCCGTCGCTTCTTCCTGTCCTTCCTCTTCGATCGGCTCGGCACCACGCCGACGCAGGAGAAGGTCATCGTCGCGGCCATCGACGAGCTCCGCTCCGCCGCTGAGGCGCAGCGGAGCGAGATCCGCAGCACGCGCGCGGACGTCGCGGCGGCGATGCGGAGCCCGAGCTTCGACGAGACGCGCCTCGGCGAGCTCTTCGCGCGCCACGACACGGCCATCGAGTCGCTGCGCAGGGCGGCGGTCGGCGCGCTCGGGAAGGTCCACGCCGTGCTCGAGGACCGCCAGCGCGAGCAGCTCGCCGATCTCATCGAGATCGGGCCGGCCGCGTTCCGCGACATGGGGTCCGGCAGGGCCGGGTGGCGCGGCGACGATCCCTACAGGACCCACGGCCGGTGGGCGTGAAGGAGGACGAGACCATGATGCGACGCCAGATCACCATCGCGCTGCTCGCGCTCGGCACCGTCGCCGGTTACGCCTCCGGCTTCTCCTCGCTGCGCTGCCGGGCGGAGGCCCGCCGCGACGCCTTCCAGCGCCACGTCGCGTCCATCTGCGTGGACGCAGCGCGCGAGGCCGAGCGCTCCTGGCCGCGGGGCGCCGCGCGCGCGGTCCGCGCGCCCGCGGCGGCCGACGCCGACACCGGCGCGGGCCCCTGAGCTATACAACGGGTGAGCGGCGGCCGGTCGCCGCCGCACCTGCCCCCCGGGTCCTTCCATGGCGCTGCGGCTCCTGCTCATCGACGACGACACACGGCTCCACGCCTTGCTCGCGAGCTACCTCGAGCAGAACGGGTTCGCGGTGACCGTCGCGTGCGACGGCGCGCGCGGCCTCTTGGCGCTCGCCGCGGGCACCTTCGACGCCGTCCTGCTCGACGTGATGATGCCGGGCATGGACGGCATCGAGGTCGTGCGCCGCATCCGGCAGAAGAGCTCGATGCCGATCCTCATGCTCACCGCCCGCGGCGACGAGGCCGATCGCGTGGTCGGCCTCGAGATCGGCGCCGACGACTACATCGCGAAGCCCTTCAGCCCGCGCGAGCTGCTCGCGCGCCTCCGCGCGGTGCTCCGGCGGGCCACGCCCGACGCCGCCGGCGAGCGGATCGTGGCCGGCGACATCGCCATCGACGTGCCCGGCCGCGTCGTCACCGTCTCGGGCAAGCCGACCGATCTCACCGGCATCGAGTTCGACATCCTCGTCGCCCTCGCGCGGCGCGCCGGCCGCGTCGTCGCCCGGGAGGCGCTCCTCGAGGAGGCCGGCCGCGGCGACGTCAACGTCGGCGGGCGGACGGTCGACGTGCACATCTCGCACCTGCGGCAGAAGCTGTCCGACGATCCGAGGTCGCCGAGGCTCATCAAGACGGTGCGCGGCGTCGGCTACGTGCTCGCCAAGGACCGCGCGTGAGGAGGAGGAGGTACCGGTCCTGGCTCTACGAGAACGGGCGCAAGGTCTCGATCGGCCGCTTCCTGAGCGCGCGGCTGCACCGCCGGATCTTCATGTGGTTCGGCGCGACCATCCTGATCACCGCGCTCGCCGCGGTCGCCACGATCGGGGCCATCGATCGCGTCGGCAACTCCGGCTGGCGGCGCGAGCACGCCCGTGCCCAGTCGTTCGTGGCCCACGAGTTCGGGCGCGTATGGGCCGATCCCGCGGCCCGCGACGCCCTCGCCCGCACGTTCGCCGAGGATCTCGAGATTGACCTGGAGCTCGTCGACGCGACCGGGCGGCGGCTCGCCAGGTACGGCCAGCCCTGCAGGGCGCAGACGCTGGTCTCCCCGGTCCGCGGCGAAGGGGGGCCGCTCGGCACCGTGCTCCTCTGCGCCGCGCGCGGCCGCTCCGGCGGGTCGCTCCGGTTCGCCTTGCCGCTGCTCGCCGTGGCCATCGTCATGTGGGGGGCCTCGGGCCTCATCGCACGCCGCCTCGCCCGCCCGCTCGTCGATCTGGCCCACGTCGCGCACGAGATCGGGGCCGGCAAGCTGTCGAGCCGCGTCCGGCTCGACTGCCACGGGCAGCAGGGCGAGGTCGGCATCGTCGCCGAGGCGGTCAACGACATGGCCGCGCGCATCGAGCGCCAGATCGCCGACCAGAGGGAGCTCCTCGCCGCCGTGTCGCACGAGCTCCGCACGCCGCTCGCCCGCATCCGCCTCCTGACGGAGATGGCCCGCGATGGCAACGGACCGAGCGCCAGCGTGCTCGACGACCTCGACCGCGAGGTCATGGAGATCGACGCGCTCGTCGGCGACCTCCTGGCCAGCTCGCGCCTCGATTTCGCGGCCCTCACCGTGACCCGCCTCGACCCGGCCGAGGCCGGGATCCGCGCCCTGGAGCGCGCAGGGCTGGATCCGACGCTGCTGGAGGTCGTCGAGGGGACGCCGGCGTTCCAGGCGGACGCGACGCTGCTGGCGCGCGCCCTCGCCAACTTGCTGGAGAACGCGCGCGCGCACGCCGGCGGGGCCGATCGGCTGCGGGTCCGTCCCGGCGGCCAGCGCTGCGTCGTCTTCGAGGTCGAGGATCGCGGGCCCGGTTTCGTGGACGGGGAGGCGACGCGCATCTTCGAGCCGTTCTTCCGGCGCGAGCGGGCGCAGGGCGGCGAGAGCGGCGCCGAGCGCGGCTCGCTCGGCCTCGGCCTGGCGCTGTGCAAGCGCATCGCCGAGGCGCACGGGGGCCGCGCGTTCGCCGAGCGCCGCGAGGGCGGCGGGGCGCGCGTCGGCATCGAGCTCGCGCTGCGTCCGCCAACCAGCGCCGCGCGTAGCGTTCCCGCTTGACCGCGCGACGGGGCGGGTGAGACGCTCCCCGTGCTCGCGACCATGCGAATCCTCCTCTGCGAAGATCAGGACGCGATCCGGCGCATGATCGAGGCGCTGGTCGGAGCGAGCGGCCACGAGGTGATCGGCGTGGGCACCGGCCGCGAGGCGGTGGAGCGCGCCCTGACCGAGCCCTTCGACGTGCTGCTGCTCGACCTGATGCTGCCCGGGAGCATGGATGGCTTCGAGGTCTGCGAGCGCCTCCGCGCGCACCCGGGCACCTCGAGCCTGCCGATCCTCGTGATCAGCGCCCTCGACGATCACGAGGCGCGCGCCCGCGCCTTGAAGCTCGGCGCGACCGCCTACTACGCCAAGCCGTTCCGGCCCCTCGAGCTCCTGGAGCACATCGGCGGGCTCAAGGCCGCGCGGCGGGTCTGAAGCGGGGCCCCCCGGCCCGACCGGAGCCGTCCGTCCGGTGCGACGTGCGACGCGCGACGCGCGACGCGACGGAGCGCTGGAAGATGGCGCCCGTTTTGACTACACCCGGCCGTCATGCACACTCGGTGGCGCTGGGTCATGGCTTCGACGCTCGCGGCGGTCGCCCTCTCGGGGCTCGCGGGCTGCGAGGGGGAAAAGAGCAAGGCGCAGGTCCCCGCCGACGCCGGCGCGCTCGACGCCGGCCCGGCGCTGCCCGTCGTCGGCGGCAAGCTGGGCGCGGAGCTCGCGGAGGCGGCGTCGGGCAGCACCGAGAAGAAGGGGCCGGCGGAGGGCGGCGCGGCGGACGGGCCGCCGGAGAACGGCGTGTTCTCGGCGTCCGGAGCGGCCGCCGCGCTGCCGAAGGACGTGCCTTACAAGATCGAGGTCATCGGCGACGGCAGCGAGCCGCGGGCCAGGCTCGCCCCGAAGATCGACCCGAAATCCGAGCAGAAGCTCGACATCACGCTCGGGCTGCGCATGGGCGGGCCGCAGGGGCTGCCGAACCTGGAGCTCGGCGTGAGCTTCAAGGCGGAGAAGCCGGCCGACGCACCCAAGGAGGGCGCGGCGGCGCCCGCGGCGAGCGCGGCTCCGACGAGCGTGATCGCGAAGATCACGTCGGCGACGCTCGCCTCGATGTCGATCGGCGGCCCGCCCAAGCAGCTCGCGGACGCGCTCGCGAAGCTGAAGGGGAGCGCGCTGCGGTACGAGCTCTCGCCGGCGAACGCGGTCGGCAACCTCCGGTTCGAGCTCTCCAAGGACGCCGATCCAGGGCTCCAGCCGCTGATCGGCGCGCTCGGGGAGGCCATCACGCTCCTCACGCCGCCGCTCCCGGACAAGCCCGTCGGCGCAGGCGCCTACTGGATGGTCACCGATCGCGTGGTGGCGTCGGGCGCGCAGCTGCCGGTGCTGCGGTACCGGGTCTTCAAGATCGAGAAGGTGGAGGGAGGCGTCGTCTCGCTCAGCGTGGACACGCGCCAGTACGCGGAAGGGGCCGACCTCAAGCTGCCGAGCCCGAACGGGGAGATCACGATGACCATCGACCGGCTCGACTCCTCGGGCAAGGGCACGCTCACCTGGTCGCCGTCGAGCTTCGTGCCCGGCGTGGCCGACGCCTCGCAGCGGCTCCAGGCATTGCTGGTGCCGCCCGGCGCCACCGCCCAGCAGGCCGCCCAGCGCAGCGTGGCCCAGGTGGAGCTCTCCGCGAAGTTCGCATCGCCGGCAGCGCCGTAGCGCCGGTCCGCTGGCGAGGGCGTGGCAGCTCTCGCCAGGGCCACGCCCTGCCGCCCGGGGCACACGAGCGGCTCTCGCGCATCGGGCGGTGTGAGCGCATCGCCCTGGTGGCTGTGCACTTCCGTGCGAGCGTTCGCGCCTGCATCTCCCGCCCCGCGGCCGTGCTGCCTTCCTGGACGCAGGCGTGCGTCCCGGTCGCTGCCTGCGAGCCATGGAAACCATGGCAGCCGCGACCAACCCTGGAGCGGCGCCGCGCTGCCGGGGGTGTTGGCTAATCCCGTGCATGAGCGCCCGTGCGGGGAGGCGTGACGGCTGTCCGACCCGGCTGCCAGAGGCGGGTGAGCAGACCGAGCCACGGTGCAGACGCATGACGTACGGGTGCGAGCGGAACATGCGCGGGTGCAGCCTCGAGGCCTACATCGAGGAGCCGGGCCTCACGGAAGGGCAGCGCCGGCGGCTGCGGCTGTTCCAGACGGTGGAGGAGGCCGTGAGCCGTCGCGTCGAGCGGCTGTGCACGTCCAGCGAGATCGAGGTGACGGACGCGGCGATCCTCGTCGTGTCCCCGGCGGCGCGCCGGGCGTTTTTCCGGATCGACGCGCGGGGCAGCGCGGAGGCGCCGGGCGCGAGCGTCCTCGTCGACCACCGCGCGCGGCTCCACGAGTTCCTGCACGCCGTGCTGCCGCCCGTGGACGAGGCGCCGTTCGATCCGTACGTCGACCTGCTCGCGCCATCTCCGCCCCAGTGCGTCCGCGTGCTCATCGTGGACGAGGACTCGCTCACGGTCCTGAATTACGGCGCGTTCGTGGTGGTGAACCTCGACCGCAGGGAGATGCCGAAGGCCTAGCTCCCGCGTCGGAGGTCAGAAGCGCACGGTGAGGCGGAACGGGTCGAGGGAGGCGCGCGGCGGGGGCTGCTTGCGCGGGGCGCCGGCGGGATCGCGGTCGAAGACCATCACGAGCACGCCGACGCCCGCCGCGAGGAGGCCGGCGCCAGCGACGATGTCGCCCGCGAGCGCCTGGGCGCGCGCGGCGTCGGCGGCGTCCCCGTCCCGCGTCGGTGCGTCGGACGCGCTCGCGACCCCGAGCAGCCCGATGGCCGCGCCGGCCGCCACGGTGGTCAGACCGCCGGCGAGCAGCACGATCGGCACCACGCGGCTCGACGCAGCGTCGGGCGCGGAGCCCGGCGCGGCGCCGCGCAGGACCGGTCTGGCCGGCGCGACGCTCGCCGGAGCGCTCGTCGAGGACACCCTCGGCCCGGCGGGCGCTGCCGGCGCGACGACCTCGCGCTCGAGGCTCAGCACGACGACGGCGCGGCTCCCCGGCGCCGCTGCGACGCTCCGCTCGGCGTCGCGGTAGCCCGGCGCGCTCGCGGTCACCGTGTGATCCCCGGGGTTGACCGGGCGCGGGCGATCGAGCGCCGCCGCGGGCACCACGACGCCGTCGATCTTCACCTCGAGGCCGACGGCGTCGCCCGGGGAGAGCCGCAGCTCGAGCGCCGCGACCTTGTGCTCGAGCTCCTGGATCGCCTGCCGCGCGAGCTTCTCGTACCCTTTTGTCGCAGGCGCGGACGGCTCGACCAGGAACGCGCGGAAGTTCTCGAGCGCCTCGACGAGCTGCCCCGTCTGCTGCTGGGCCACCCCGAGGCTGTAGAGGGTGATCGGCGCGCGCTTGATCGCGAGCGAGCGCTCGTACCGCTCCCGCGCTTGCTCCCAGCGGCCCTGCCTGGCGAGCTCGGAGGCCTCGATGAAGATCTCGCGCGCGACGGCGACGTCGGCCGCGCTCTGGGCCGCGGCGGGCGCGGGCGCGGCGAGCATCGCGGCCGCGACGAGGAGCGCCAGGACGCCCGAGGGCGCGCGCGTCCGCCGCGGCGTCACGGCCTGAACCGCTCCCCGTCGGGCACCAGCGAGAACCCCTCGAGCCCGGACCACAAGATGAGCTCGGTCCCCGTCCACACGCCCACGCCGTAGGCGTGCTGCTTGCTCGCGGCCGACATGTTCGCTCCCCACGCCATCGTCATCGGATCGTAGAGCTTCCCGTCTCGCCTGAGCGTCACGCCGCTCCGCCCGCCGGCGACGAGGGCGCGCGCGCCGGTCCACCCGGTCCAGCCGGTGCGCCGCTCGACGCGGCTGCGCTCCGAGGGGGCCCCCTTGTCGTCGATCCCGCGCCACGCGTCGGCCGCCGGATCGTAGATCGCGCCGCCCTTGCGGGCGACGCCCGCCTGGTCCTGCCCGCCCCAGACGAGGAGCCGATCGCCCATCCAGACCGCGAACGCTTCGGTCCTCGGGCTCGGCGCGTCGGCGCTGGGCAGCGACCGCCAGACGTCGGTGGTGGGGTTGTAGGCGTACCCCTCGTTCGTGATCGCCTGGTCGGCCTCCCCGCCGAACAGGTAGAGCTCCGTGCCCGACCAGGCCCACGCGACGCCTTCGCGCGCAGGGGCCGCGCCGGCGCTGGAGACCGGCGTCCATGCGTCGGCGACCGGGTTGTAGAGCCCGCCGCCGGCGACCGGGGCGCCGCCCGAGGAGCCGCCCCAGATCAGGAGGCGCGTGCCGGTCCACACGCCGATCGGCATCCGCCGCGCCGCGGGGGCGTTGGTGGTGCTCATCGCGCGCCAGGTCCGCGCCGCCGGGTCGTACACGCCGCCGGTGGACAGCCCGAGCGGGCTCCCGAACGAGCCGCCGCCCCAGACGAGCACCCGGGAGCCCGTCCACGCCGCGGTCGCGAGCACGCGAGGCGAGGGGGCGCCCTCGTTGCCCAGCGCCGACCACGTGTCGCGCGCCGGATCGTAGAGCGCCCCGTCGCCCACGTCCCCGACCAACGTGCGGCCGCCCCACAGGAAGAGCGCGTTCCCGATCCAGGTCGCCGCGGCCATCTGCCGCGGCGCGGGCGCGCCGGTCCTCGTCATCGGGGCCCACGCGGGCGTGCACTCGCCGGCGCGACACTCGCGCCCGCTCAGGCAGGCGTTCCCGCACGCGCCGCAGTGCTCGGCCGAGCCCAGGCTGACGCACGCGCCCTCGCAGGCCACGAGGCCGCCTCCGCAGGGCGGGATGCAGGCGCCGCCGGAGCAGATCTCGCCCCCGCTGCAGTCCGCGCTGGTGCAGCACTGGCGGCACGCGACGAGGCTGCAGCACTGCTCTCCGCCGGCGCAGCCCGTGCTCTTGCACCTCGCGCCGCCGTCCTCGCACACGTCGGCGGTGCAGCCGTCGCCGTCCGAGCAGTCCTCGTCCGAGCAGCAGGCGCGGCACGCCGCGCCGCAGTCGCGCGGCGTGAGCGCCCCGCACGCGCACGCGCCGGAGGCGCACACGGCGCCCGGCTTGCAGGCGGTGCCGCACGCGCCGCAGTGCCGCGGATCCCTGGTGAGATCGGACTCGCAGCCCGGGGCGACCGGGTCGCAGTCCGCGAAGCCCTCGTCGCACACCAGCGCGCCTCGGTCGCAGCGCTGGTGCGGCCCCGCGGCGATTCCGCACGCGCCGCAGTGGAACGGGCTGACCTGCGTGTCGACGCACGAGGAGTCGCACGCGGTGAGGCCGGCGGCGCAGCCGGCCGCGCACGCCGCGCCGTCGCAGTAGGCCGCCTCCGGCGTGCACCGCACGTCGCACGCGCCGCAGGTCGTCGGGTCGATGGCGATCGCCTCACAGCCGGGCGCGCCGTCGCAGTCGAGGCGCCCGCTCGCGCAGGCGCAGCCGCCGCGGCCATCGCAGATCATGCCGCTCGCGCAGGCATCCCCGCAGGCCCGGCAGTCCGCCTCTGTCCCGAGCGTGGCCTCGCAGCCGTCGTCGGGCGAGCCGTTGCAGTCGGCGTGCCCCGGCGCGCACCCGCACACGCCGGCCCGGCACTCCATGTTCGGCCCGCAGGTGACGCCGCAGGCGCCGCAGTTCGCGGGATCCGAGGAGCCGTCGATCTCGCACCCCGTGTCGTGGAGGTTGTCGCAGTCGAGGAGCGACGGCGCGCACGCGCACTGCCCCCCGTCGCAGATCGCGCCTGCGGGGCAACGGAGCGAGCAGCCGCCGCAGCGCTCGGGATCGCTCTTGAGATCGACCTCGCAGCCGTTGGTGACGACGTTCCCGTCGCAGTTGTCGAAGCCGAAGACGCACTCGGACGAGCAGTGGCCGCCCACGCAGAGGGTGTGCGGGCACGGAACGCCGCACGCGCCGCAGTGCGACGGATCGTTCAGCACGTTGGTGCACGACCCGCCGCAGCACGACTCCCCGTCACCGCACGCGTTGCCGCAGGCGCCGCAGTGCTCCCGGTCCATGTCCAGCGCGACGCACGTACCGCCGCAGCAGGCGCCGTCCGGGCAGTCGGGCGCGCAGCCGCCGCCCGTCGAGCTCGCGCCCTGGCCGCCCTCGGAAGGTTTGTCGGAGAGGGCGCTCTCCGCGAGCAGCGAGCAGGCGCCGGTGAGCACGGCCAGCGCGAGCAGCAGCGGCCAGCGCGCGCCGGTCGTGGGCCTTCGATGTCGCGCCTCGCGCGCGGGGCTTTCCTTGGAAGACATCGCGACGCTAGAAGTTCGGCCGGGCCGGGACCGGCAAGGCAGCACCAGAGGTCTTCGCGCCCGCCCGTGAGGGCGCGGTCCGTCGCGAGCCGGCGCTCCGGGGCGCCGGCGCGGGCTCCCGCGCGTTGGCGCTCGCGGTGGGGCTCTCCGCCGGTCCGACGCGGGCCGCGCCGGCCGAGGGCTGCGGCTCGGCCGTGCGGGCCGGCTCGGGGCGGCTCTCGGGCGCGGGGCCCTGCTCGGTCGATGGTGCGGCGGCGGCCTGCGGCTGGCCCTGCGACGCCGCGGGCGGCGCCGCGGGCGCGGGCTCGGCGCTGCCGTCCCGCGCGGTCATGGCGCGCAGGGAGAACAGCGCGGCGCCGAGGATCACGAGCGTCGCCAGCCCCGCCGCCGCGACGACGGCGGCGCGCCGCCGATCCGCGGTCTGGCGCGCGGCCTCCTGGTGGACAGGATGTACAGCGACCTCCTGGTGGTCCTCGCCGCTCCTCCGCGCCCGCGCCGCCGGCCGCTCGGAGATGCGCCGCTGCTGCGCCCGCACCGCCGGCCGCTCGGAGAGGGGCCGCTGCTCGCCGTCGCTCAGCCAGTGCACGGCGAGCGAGGTCCCGGTCACGTCCTCCACGACGCCGTTCTCGGTCGCCCACCGCGCGAGGGCGACGCCCATCTCGCGCATGGTCCGCCACCTGTTGAAGCGCTCCTTCCCGAGGCCGCGCGCGATGATGGCCCACAGCGCCTCGTCGCCCACGCCGAGCGCGGTGATCGGCGTCGGATCCTTCACGAGGATCGCCGCCACGAGGTCGTGGTAGTTGCCGCCCTGAAACGGCTTCTGGCCGGTGATCGTCTCGTAGAGCACCACGGCGAACGCCCAGACGTCGGTCTGCCCGTCGACGTCGGTGATGCCGCGCGCCTGCTCGGGCGACATGTAATCGGGGCTGCCGAGCACCGTGCCCGCCTTGGTCATCTCGCCGCTCGCCGTCTCGCTCCACACCTTGGCGATGCCGAAATCGACGATCTTCGGGGTGATGTCGCCGCGATCGTTCTTCACGAGGAAGATGTTCTCGGGCTTGAGATCGCGGTGGACGATCCTGCGGTCGTGCGCCGCGGCGACGGCGCTCGCGATGGGCAGGAGGATGCGGAGGGCCGCCGCGGGGGAGAAGCGCTTCCTGCGCTCGATCGCCTCGACCAGCTGCTCTCCCCGGAGCACCTCCATCACGATGTACGGGTCGCGGTGCTCGGACTCCCCGAAGTCGATCACGCGGACGATCGAGGGGTGATCGATCCGCGCGGCGGCGCGCGCCTCCTGGTGGAGCCGCACCGTCGCCTCGGTCGAGCTGACCTCGCGCCGGATGAACTTGATGGCGACGTCGATGTTGAGGACGTCGTTGTGGGCCAGCCACACCATGCCCATGCCGCCCTCGCCGAGGACGTAGCGCAGGCGGTATTTGCCGCCGATCACGTCTCCCTCACGGTAGATGCGCCGCGCCGCCCGTCCCGGAGCGGGCGACGGCGCGCCGGCCTCCGGAGGCGGTGTCACGAGGGACGGATCGAGCAGCTCCGGGTCGAGCGAGTCCGGAGCGCTGGCGCGCGGGAACGCCGCCGAAGAGGCGAACGAGCGGCTCGCGCCCTCGGGCCGCGGGGTCGAGGCGGGCGCGGAGGAGGAGCGCGGCGGCATGGAGCGACCGCAGTCTAACTTTGCTGGCCTCTCACAGCCATGGTCTCGCGCACCCGTACGTCGCTGCCTGCCCGCGCGCCGGCGCGCCGCCGGCGCATGGTCAGCGCATGATCCATGCATGATCAGCGTACGATTCCGCAGGGATGCGCGCGCTCGCCGCGGGTGCACACATCGTGCGACGTGCGCCGGGCGCGGGCGGGGCGATGGCCGGCCTTGTGCTCCACGAGGATCTTCACCCGCGGGCCGATGCGCACGGTGAGCGGGCCCGCGTGCTCGTGCACGTCGCCATCGCAGACGTAGTGGACCACGCCCGACCTGGCCTCGAGCACCGCGCGCCGGGCGATCTTCTCGAACGTGTGCGCCTCGCCCATCGGCCGCGCTCGCCAGATGTCGGGCAGCTTCCTGACGAAGCCCAGCGCGGAGGTGTGGATGCCCAGCATGTGGAAGCTCTCCGGGCGCTCGTCGTGGCGGTGGAACGGGCGGAACCCGAGGCCGATCTGGTCCACCGTGCCGGCGGCGACGGCGAGGTAGTCGCGGTCCGGGAACGCCGAGCCGTCCTCGAAGTGGACGCGGCCCTCCCAGCGCGCGGCGACCTGGGTGGCGGTCTTGAGGAGCACGGCGGCGCTCGCGCTGGCGAGGACCTTCGCGGCCCAGAGCGCGTTCCGCTCCTCGCTGCGGTTGTACTCGGCGATGAAGCCGTGGACGCAGCCGGTGCCGAAGATGAAGCCGTAGTGGGCGCCGATCTGCATCACGTGGCGCTCGACCCAGCGCAGCGGGTGCCGGCCGCGGTCGGTGTAGCGGGCGATGAGCCCCGCGAGCAGGCCGTCGGGGCGCCCGCGGGGGACGCCCACGGCGTTGGCCACGGTGTTCATCGTCCCGCCGCGCAGGAAGGCGATCGGCGGCAGCGGCTCGTCCTCGTAGACGTCGAGGAAGCCGGTGATGGTGACGTGGTTCGTACCGTCGCCCCCCGAGATGCCGAGCACGTCGATGTCGAGCTTCCGGAAGTCCTCCGCGATCCGGGCGAGGTCCTCGCGGGAGCGCGCGGTGCGGACGACGCCGTGATCGCCGAGCGCGCGCGCGAGCCGGACCGCCGCGCGGGGATCGCTCAGGTTCTGGCGCGAGCGGGGGTTGATGATGACGCCGATGCCGCCCATCTAGCGCCGGCCTCGCGGCGACTTCCACCGCGGGTTGAGGTGGACCCGCACGACGTCCGCCATCAGGCCGAGGTGGGCGCAGTGATCGGGCTTGTCGTCGCCGGTGTACCCGCGGACGTGGAAGTCGCCGCGGTCGAAGCGCTGGATCATGTCGAGGCCGAGCACGTCGGCGCGGGAGGAGCCCCTCAGCTTGCCCCGCAGCTGCCGCACGATGAAGCTCGCCGTCTCCGCCGTCGACGCGTAGCCGGGCGGCAGGATGGAGGAGTGGCTCATGAACATGAACGCCTCGCCCGCCGCGGCGCGCCTCGCGAACGCGATGAACGGCTCGATCTGCGCGACCTTGAGCTTGTGCTGCCGCTCGTCGGCGTACCCGGCGTGGAGCGAGTCGAGCAGCACGAGGGCGTCGACCCGCTTGCCGGCCGGCTGCCGCAGGATCTGCTCGACGGCGCCGTAGCCCGCGCTCCACGACGAGAGGCCGAGCTTGCGGATGTAGGCCTTCTTCTTGCCGGTCTTCTTCGCGACGGCGCGCTCGATGCTGTCGAGCAGGTTCTCGAAGACGTACGGCGCCGAGAACGCGCTCGAGTACGCGCCCGAGCCGATGCCCAGGTCGATGCCGACGAGGACGGCGCCCTCGGCGGTCTTCACGAACTCCTTCCGGAGCGCCTCGTGGCCGTGGAAGTGGATGATGACGTCGAAGCCGCCGCGCTTCGTGACCCCGCCCCGGTGGGGCATGATCATCTGCCCGATCGAGGGCGCGCGGGACCACCGGTCGTAGACGCCCCAGCCCGGATCGGGCGTCATGCACGGGTTGATGTCGCCGCGGCGCTTCTTCGAGGGGGTGGCGCGGCTGCTCGTCGCCCCGGGCCTGTCGCGCCGCGCTGCGCTGCGCTCGGCCGGATCGCGCGCGTCCGAGGTCGCGCCGCCCGCGCCGCCGGCACCGCCCGCGCCGCCCGACGGCGCGCCGGCCCCGGCGGCTCCGTCCGTCGGGGGCGTGCCGCCCTCCGCCGGAAGGCTGTCGGCCTGCGCCGCGGCCGGAGGGCCATCGGCCTGCAGCGAGGCGGCGTGCGTCGCGGGCGGAGCGTTGTCGGCCTGCGGCGCGGCGTTCGGAGCGGCCGTGTCCTGCGCCGCTGCAGGCGGCGCGGCGAGCCACCAGGTGGCGGCGAGCAGCGAGAGGAGCGCCCATCGCCCGGACGGCCGGCGGGCCTGCAGGGGGTGTCTCATGTCGGGAGCGCCTCCATTCCATGGAACGGCGTGCGGATCGAGCGCTCGGTGCAGGGGCGCCGCCGCGCTGTGTTCGCGGGGACACCCCGCGGGAGCTCCGTGGTCGTGCAGGGGCAGGCGCGCCCCCTGCGCCGGCCGGCGTCACACAGGCGGCGTCACCCTGGCGGCGGCTTCCCGTGGGTGAGGGCGGCGCCCGCGTCGGCGGCGGCGAGGATGCGCTCCTCGGCCTGGGAGGCGAGCTTCTCGACCGCCGCGGCGGCGTCGCCGGGGGGCAGCGAGCGGAGGAACTGGATGAACTCGAGCTCGAGGCCGGGCTTCACGCCGCTCAGGACGAGCACGATGGGGATGGCCGGCTTCTCGACCTCGGCGAGCTCCGTGGTGCGGGCGCGCCAGCGGCCCGCGCCGAGGGCGAGGCGGAAGGCCCACTGCGCGCCGAGGCCGATGAGGAGGCCCGCCATGACGCCCGCGACGAACAGGTCGGCGTCCCTCGGGGCGAGGAGGGCCGCGGAGAACCCGCCGATGGCGGCGCCGATCACGAGGCCGGGCTCGCCGCTGTTGTGCGCCGCGGCGGTCTTCAGGATCTCCGCGGCCTGCATGCCCGGGCGTCCGCTGCGGACCGCGTCGCGCAGCGGGAGCAGCGTCGCGAGGCGGCGCATCGAGGCGGCCCGCACGCCCAGGTAGCTGATGAAGAGGGCGCAGACCGTCAGCCCGACGCCGACGCTCACGGCCACGCGCCGCGAGAAGACGCCCTGAGGCAGGGGCTCGCGGACCATCGCGGTGACCGCGCGATCCCGGTCGCGCTCCGCGTTCGCCTTGAACGCCGCCTCGGCGTCCTTCGTGGCCTGCGCGACCTTGTCGGCCGGGATGTCGGCGACGAGCGAGAGCAGCTGCTTCGCCGCCTCGAACTGCTCGGCCTCCGCGGCGCCTGGCGGCGTGATCGCGGCCGCCTTGGTGATGGCCTCCCAGGCGGGGATGGCGTTCACCCGGGCCCCCAGGAGCGCCTCGGTCGCCTCGCGGCAGCCCGCGAGGGTCTTGACCTGCTTGTAGAGCGGCTGGGCGGAGGCCCACGCGCCCTGCTTGTCCGGCTCCTTGGGCTTCGGCGGCGGCGGCGCGTTGCGGGGCGCGCGCCCCTTCGTGGTCGTCGCCGGCGGCGGCGGCGGCGCGGGGGGCGCCGCGCCCGGGTCGGGCATGCGCGCCGATTTCGCGGCGGCCTTGAACAGGTCGATCTCGACGATCAGCTTCTCGCCGGCGAGGGCGCACGCCCGCGCGGGCGCGACGCGGGCCTCGGCCTCCTCGGCCTGGCGCCGCGCGCCCGGGTCGGGGACGAGCCTGCCCTCCACGGTGACGAGCCGGAGGACCGCCACGGCGATGCACAGGACGAGGATGGCCGAGGCGATGAAGGTGGCGCGGACCTCCTCGCGCCGGGTGTACTCGTTCACGCTGGCTCCCTCGGAAAGACCGGAGATGGGCAAGGCGCCGGCCGGGTCGGCGCGAGGTCGGCGCGCGCGAGCGCGGCCGCACGGCCGGAGCGGCACGAAGCGCCACGATCGGCGTCGCCGCCGTGACGGCAGGGGGACACCGAGGGAGCGTGAGCCCGTCGCATGCAGTTCACCGTTTAAACCAGATGCCGGACCGATACCACAGCGTCGCTCGCGATGGCGTCCGCTGCGTCCTCGCGGCCTCGCGGCCTCACGGCGTCGTGTTTGCTTCCACGGTCGGGCGCCGCGGTCGGGCGTCCTGGAACTTGCTCCGTGCCGGGGCGCATCGTGTAAGGGTCCGGAGAAGGCGTGGAGGCTGCCGTGACATCCCACAAGCCCGTCGAGCCCGCGGCCCCGGCGCGCGCGGCGCTGCCCGAGCCGGGAGCGGAGGCGCCGAGGCGTGGCGCCTCCTCGGAGGCGCCCGGCGCGGCGGTGGCGCCCGACGCGGCGGCGGGAGGGGCGAGCCGGGGCCTGTGGATCTCGTCGACCTACTTTGCCGAGGGCCTGCCCTACGCGATCGCGCACAAGGTGGCGGGGGAGTTCTTCACGGCGGCGGGGGCGAGCCTGGAGATCATCGGGCTGACGTCGCTCTACGGGCTCCCGTGGAACCTCAAGTTCCTCTGGAGCCCGCTGGTCGACCTCCACGGCAGCCCGCGGCGCTGGCTCGTGGCGGTCGAGATCGCCCTCGCCGCGATCGTCCTCGGGCTCGCCGCGGCGGCGGACAGCGGCGCGATATGGCTCGTGGCGGCGCTGTTCGGGGCGGTCGCGGTCGCCGCGGCGACGCACGACATCGCGGTCGACGGCTTCTACCTGCAGGCGCTCGACAAGGACGCGCAGGCGGCGTTCTCCGGGCTGCGGGTCGGCGCGTACCGGCTCGCGCTGCTCGCGGGCGCGCTGCTGGTCGCGTTCGCGGGCTGGGCGTCCTTTGGCGCGGCGTTCGCCGTCGCGGCAGGCGGGCTCGCGCTGCTCGCGATCGCGCACGCCGCGGGGCTGCCGCGCCCGGCCGCGACGCCCGGAGCCGGCGCCGCGCCCGGAGCGACCGGGCTGCGGCGCTACATCGAGCCGTTCCGTGTGTACCTGCGGCAGCCGCAGATCGCGTCGAGCCTGGCGTTCATCCTCTGCTACCGGGCAGGGGACGCGCTCATGTTCGCGATGTCGTCGCCGCTGCTGAAGAGCCTCGGCCTCGACACGGCGGCGCGAGGCAACGTGGGTGGCGTCGGGACGGTCGCCTCGATCGCCGGCTCGATCCTCGGCGGGGTGATCATCAAGCGGTGGGGGCTCGCGCGGACCATCTTCCCGATCGCGCTCGTGCAGAGCCTGGCGATCCTGCTGTACGTGGCGCTCGCGTGGGCGCGGCCGGCGCTCCCGTGGATCGTCGCGCTCGTCACGCTCGAGCAGCTCGCCGCCGGCGTCGGGACTGCGGTGCTCGCGGTGTTCCTGATGCGGCGCTGCGTGGACGGGTACAAGTCGTCGCACTTCGCGATCGGCTCGGCGCTCATGTCGGTCTCCGCGACGTTCGCCGGCAGCGCGAGCGGCTACCTGGCCGCCAGCGCGGGGTTCACGGCGTTCTTCGCGATCGCGTTCGCGGCGTCGATCCCGGGGGTCGTCCTGTCGCGCCTGGTGCCGCGCGACTAGTTCCCGCGGGTCGGAATCCCACGAGGGATCTGCGTCGCGAGCGGAGAGAGAGCTCAACGCAAAGGCGCCAAGGCGCAAAGACGCAAAAATGCAGGACATTTGTCTTTCTTGCGCCTTTGCGCCTTGGCGCCTTGGCGTTGAATTCTCCCTCCGGATCCCTGGCCGGCCTTCTGGCGAGTGGAACCAGGTAGATTGGACTCGTCCGCGCGATCCCGATGCAAGAGCCCTCGTCCGCCCTCTCCGAGCCGGCGGCGCGCGCCGACCGCGCGCTGAGCCTCGTGTCCCTCGGCCTCCTGGCGCTCCAGGCCGCGCTCGACGCGCCCGCGTTCCCGCGCGCGACGCTCGCCGTCGCGGCGGCCGCGGCCCTGGTGGCGCTGCTCGCGGCCCGCGCGGCGCAGGGGCCGGCGCGCGCCGTCGCGGCGCTCGTGGCGTGCATCGTGGTGGCGATGCGCCTCGGCGTCGTCTGGCAGCTCGCCATGATCCTGGCGCTCGCGGCTTACGGCGGCCTCGCGCGGCTCGCGCCCGCGCTGCGCCCGCCCGACGGCTGGCGCGCGGCCGGCGGGCTCCCGAAGCGCTGGACGGCGCTCGTCGGCGGCGTCACGCCGGTCGCGCTCGTCGGGTGGCTCGCGCTCGCCCGGCCCGACCTCCGCGACATCACCGGGTCGGAGCTGCTCCAGGTGTCGACGCCGGTGCTCATCGCGGGAGGCGCGCTCTTCGCCGTGCTGAACGCCACGCTGGAGGAGGTGATCTGGCGCGGCGTGCTCCAGCCGAGCCTCGCGGCGGCGTGGGGCGCGCGCGTCGCGGTGGTCCTGCAGGCCGCCTCGTTCGGCGCGCAGCACGCGCACGGGTTCCCGCGGGGGCTGCTGGGCGTCTTCCTGGCGGGCAGCTGGGCCGTGATGCTGGGCCTCTTGCGGCAGCGCTCCCGCGGGCTCCTTGCGCCCGTGCTCGCGCACGTCGTCGCGGACGCGACGATCGCCGCCCTGGTGATCGGCATGCTCCGCTGAGCGCGTCAGGGCCGGAGGCCGAGCAGCTCGAACGCGCCCAGGAGCGCCGAGCGCGCCCACGCCCCCCGGCCGCGGGGCGCGCGCCGCGAGGCGGGCAGATCCCAGAGCCGCTCGAAGTGCGCCGCGAACGCGGCGACGAAGGCCGGATCGCGGGTCTCGAGGTCGGTCTCGAGCCACGCGCGCGAGAACGAGTTGGGCGTGAAGTTGGCCTGGCCGCCCACGAGCATCGGCCGAGCGCCCAGCCGCGCCGCGGTCTTGAGGTGCATCATCGCCCCGCCGCGCGAGTCGTGCACGCGCAGCGCGAAGCGATCCGGCCACCGCGCCTCGGCCTCGATCGCGCGGGTGATCCCGTGGTGGTTGACCAGGCTGCGGATGAGCCACGCCGCCGCGGGCGGCAGCGGGAGCGCGTCGATGGAGTCGATCAGCACGCGCACCCGGGCGCCGCGCGCCGCCGCGCGCTCGAGCGTCTCGAGCACCGGCAGGTCCGAGAGGTACGTTGTCGCGACGAGGAGCTCGTCGCCCGCCTCCGCGCCGTCGAACAGGTCCGCGAGGCGCGCGCGGATCGCCTCGTGCTCGACGAGCGCGCACGTCTCGTCGCCCACGACGGTGAACGCGCCGGGCGGCGGGAGGGGGACGCGCAGGCCGCCGGCGTACCCCGGCACCGGCGCGAGCGTGGGCGTCGGGGAGGCGCCCTCCGTCCCGAGATCGTCGGGCCCGCGCGCGGCGCGCGCGGCGTCGGACACGAGCGCGTGGAGCGCGGCGCGGCCCTCGTCACCGATCGCCTGCGGAATGGTGAGCGCCTCGCCGATCGCCGCCATCGCCACGCACCAGAGCCGGCGGGCCACGGCGCCCGTCAGCCAGAACAGGTTCTCGTGCCAGTCGAACGCCGCGTCGATGAAGTTGTGCGACGTGATCGCGCCGGCGCGCCCGCCGTCGATCACCAGGTTCTTCCGGTGGTCCTCGACGTTGTGCAGCACCTGCCAGCGGTTCTGGCGCTCGACCCAGTCCTCGATCGGCACGCGCACGCGCGCGTGGTCGAGGTGGAAGTTCATCCGGGGCAGCAGCCGGCGGCGCCGGTCGAACCGCGCGCCGAACAGGCAGGCGTTCAGCACGAGGACGCCCGCGTCCGCGAGGCGCCTCCGCACCAGCGCGCCGCGGCGCCGCGTCAGGGCGGGGTTCGCGGGCGTGTTGCTGTCCAGGAGCACGACGACGGTCACGTCGGGCCGCGCGCGCTTCTTGGCGATGAGCCAGTCGGCGACGGTGTCGGCGTAGGGGAACGCGCCCGGGCGCGGCAGCAGCGTTGTCTGGTCGCCGTTCGCCGCGAAGAGGTACATCTGCAGGACGACGCTCCGCTCGGCGGCCTCGATGAGGTCGCGGCACGCGGAGAGGATGCCGTGGCTGTCGCCGATGTACGCGAGCCCGGAGCTCACGCGGCGTCCGGGCGCAGCGCGCGCCGCAGCGCCCAGCAGAGGGGCCGTGCTCCCGCGAGCCCGCGGCCCTCCAGCTTGCGCGTGAAGCTCTCGGTGCCCCAGCGATCGGACTGCGTCGGGGCGCGCGCGCCGAGCCGCCGCCGCTGCGCGGCGTCGAGGCCCAGCTCGCTGCCGGCCGAGGCCACCAGGCGGCGCCAGGCGGCGCCGACCACGCCGTCGACGTACGCGAGGAAGGGCAGCGCGAGGGCCGTCTGGATCGCGGCGAGCCAGCGCGGACAGCGCTCGTTCAGGTGCAGGAGCACGCGCTCGTCGATGGCGACGTGCGGCGCCTCCTCGCGCGCGTGCAGGGCCATGATCTCGGCGACGAGCGCCGCGCTCTGATCGGGCCGGGCCTCGATCGCCCGCGGCACGAAGAGCGTGATCTCCTCGAAGTACCACGCGAGCAGGAAGAACGTGCCCGCCGGGGCGAGGCGCAGCGCCGCGTCGTCGCCCCGGCCCCAGCGCAGGAAGCGCGGTGGGGCCGCGTCGGCCGGGTAGAGATCCGGCCGGAGCCTGTGCAGGAGCCGGCGGAACATCTCCGCGTGCGTGCGCTCCTCGGCGACGAAGCGGGCGACGACGGGCGCGGACAGGTACGGCGCGCGGTGGGCCGACCGCTCGAGGTACCGGATCACGTAGCCCTCGAAGTGGATGAACAGCTCGCACGTGAAGCACGCGAACAGCCGGTTGATCGCGACGCGCTGGCGCTCGGTGAGCCCGAGGTCCGCGACGTCCATGTAGTGCGCCTCGGGGATCACCAGCGCTCCGGGCGGGATCGGGCGCGTCCAGTCGATGCGGTCCCAGCGCCGGCGCACCGCCGTGTGGAGCCGGTCCTCCCTCGAGGCGGCCTCTCCGTCGTGGGGCGGCGTGCGAGGGCCGCCTTCGTGGCCCGCGAGCGCGGGATCGGCGGAGAGCTGGAGGCTCACGATGGGACCGTCCTCTCGGTCGACGCGGCCGCGCGCTCGTCTGCGGCCGCGCGCTCGTCTGCGGCCGCGCGCTCGTCTGCGGCCGCGGGCTCGTCTGCGGCCGCGGGCGCCGGCGGCGACCACGCGGGCAGCTCGCACAGCCCGCCGCCGAGGAAGAGGTGGTGCCACAGCTGCGTGGTGACCACGGCGGTGTAGCTCCCGTCGGCGACGATCCGCCGCGGGGCGAGCGCGGGCAGGATCCGCTGGAAGCGCTGCTCGCGCGCGACCTTCGCGGGCGAGAAGTAGCCCGTCTTGCGCAGCGACTCGGGGCTCACGAGCTGCGCGATCCAGCGGGGCTGGGGCCCGAGCGCGCAGAGCGCGTGGGCCTTGAACATGCCCTTGGGCGGGTCGGCGACGTCGCGCGGGAGCACCCGCCGCGCCACCTCGCGGAGGAGCCACTTCTCCCGCAGCCCGCGGAGCTTGTACGCCGGCGAGAGGCCGCTCGCGAGGTCGACGAAGGCCTCGTCGAGGAAGGGGTAGCGGTGCTCCACGCCCGAGCGCATCGCCGCGCGGTCGCCCTTGCCCACCAGCAGGTGTCCGGCCAGCATCAGCTTGTACTCCACGTAGAG
Organism: Sorangium sp. KYC3313; assembly: GCF_052075895.1. Classification (NCBI taxonomy): domain Bacteria; kingdom Pseudomonadati; phylum Myxococcota; order Polyangiales; family Polyangiaceae; genus Sorangium; species Sorangium sp. KYC3313. Next base: position 10,026,508 of record NZ_CP197255.1, on the reverse strand, counting down.
CGACCGATTCAGCGGATCCCAGCGGCGCATCCGCGCTGGCGCGATGTCGAGCTCGGAGAACGGATCGTGGCCCGCGACGCGCTCGGCCATCGTATCCGAATAGAACAGCCAGCGCGCGCGGGAGAGCGGCTCGTACAGGTCGAGGAGGCTCGGGCGAACGTCGCCGAAATGGTCCTGGAACGTGGGCGCGGGTGTGCCGGGCGCCGCGAGCTCGGCCAGCGTGTTGCGGATCGCGCGCGGCAGGGCGGGGTGGACGCGGGCGAGGCGCTCCATGGCGCGGTGGGTCTTGTGCCAGACGTAGCCGCCCATCGCCTCGTCCGCGCCCTCGCCCGTGAGCACGACCTTGAACCCCCGGCGCGCGGCGCGCTCGGCCAGCAGGAGCACGCACCCGTCGGCCGTGTCCATCACGGGGCCCTCGGCGGCCTCCACCAAGCGCGGGAGCGTCTCTATGATCTCCGCAGGCGAGGGCACCAGGGTCTCGAGCCGCGCGCCCAGGCGCGCCGCGCTGCGGGTCGCGCGGCGGCGCTCGTCGGGCCCGGCGCCGTCGAAGCCCACGGTGAACGACGCGATGGGCGCGTCGCCGCGGGCCTCCCGGGCGAGGCCGAGCACCAGCGTCGAGTCGAGCCCGCCGCTCAGGTACGTCGCCACCGGGCCGTCGGAGACGAGGCGGCGCCGCACGGCGTCGCGCAGGCAGGCGCGCGTCTCCTCGATCAGCGCGTCGAGCGAGGCGACGCGCCGCTCCTCGCCCTGGGCCGGGAAATCCAGGTCCCAGTAGCGCCGCTGCTCCACCGCGCCGCCCTGCGCGCGGAGGTAGTGCCCGGGCCAGATCGAGCGCACGCCGCGGAAGCACGTCCGCTGCGTGCCCGCGGCGAACAGCGAGAAGACGTGGTCGATCCCTGCCGGATCGGCCTCGGGGCGCACGAGCCCGCTCGCCAGGATCGCCTTGATCTCCGAGGCCCAGAGGAGCCAGCCGTCCGCCACCGCGTAGTGGAGCGGGCAGATCCCGATCCGGTCGCGGCCGAGCAGCAGCGTGCGCGCCTCGCGATCCCAGAGCGCCACGGCGAACTGCCCGCGCGCGCGGGAGAAGGCGCCCTCGCCGGCGTCGAGGTAGAGCCCGGGCCACAGCTCGGTGTCACACCGCGTGCGCTGCGTGTGCCCGCGCGCGGCGAGCTCGCGGCGCAGCTCGGCGTGGTTGAACAGCTCGCCGTTGTACGAGACCCACACGCGGCCGCCCGCGTCGGCCATCGGCTGGCGGCCGCCCGCGACGTCGACGATGGCGAGGCGCCGCGTGGCCATGGCGATCCCTGGCGCTGAGAAGGAGGCGCCGTCGTCCGGACCGCGGTGCCGCACGCTCGCCGCCATGCGGTCGAGGCGCGCGGGATCGAACGTGCGTCGCCCGGCGAGGTCCAGCGCTCCGACGATGCCGCACATGATCGAGCGTTACCTCCCCGTGTCCCCGAGCAGATGCCGCCGGAGCCAGCGCCAGCCGAGCCGTGGGCCGAGGCGAACCGCGACGGCGCGCACGAGCGGCCGGCTCGCGCGCGCGTACGCGGCGTACCCGCGCCAGATCCGCAGCGTTGCGCGCTCGATCGCGAGCGCGTCGCCGGGCGCAGCGCAGGCGTCCATGAACCGGGTGATGGCCTCGATCGACCACGCGGTGTGGCCCGACGCGGCGTTGTCGATGGTGTTGTGCAGGTCGAAGAAGTACGGGTCGATCCGGTGGCGCCGCAGGAGCGCGGCGGCCATCGCGTACCCGCGGCCGATGCCGGCCATCTCGATGGCCAGGTTGAGGCCGAGCAGCTCGGGCCAGAGCGCCATGGACCCTTGCGCGAACGCGAGCCAGAGCACGGGCATCGAGAACGCCTGCGGGAGGAGGTCGGGCCGTTCGATGAACGCGCGCGCGTCGCACGGCGGGAGCGTCACGCCCTGCTCCGCGAGCGCCCTGCGCAGCACGTTGCCGTGGTGCTGGGCGGGCACGCCCGCCCCGAGCTCGTCGCGGTAGATCCGGAGCAGGAGCGCCGCGACCGGCGTGTGGAACGCGCCCGGGGCCGTCGCGCCCTGGAGCCATGCGCCGTCGATCACGGCCGCCGGCGCGAGCTGGGTGAGCAGCCAGATGGCCTCGTCGCGCGTGATCTCTCGCGCGATGCCCGCGTCGTCGGTGGGCTGCGCGCGGTCGCGCGCGGGGCGTGGGGCCGCGTGCGGTCCCGCCGTGGACCGGGCGTGGGCGTGCCCTTCCTCGAAGATCTGCTCGCGCAGCCGCGCGTCGACCCAGCGCGAGAGCCCCGCGGCGGACCAGGGCCAGCGCCCGTCCGCGGCGAGCCGGGCGGGGGTCACCTCGCCGTGCACCTCGCGGAGCACCCCTTCGACGTGCGCCTGCGCGAGCTCGCCCGCGTCGCTGTCCACGTCCCCGGGCCCGCGGGCGCAGAGCAGCCGGTGGTACAGCTCCGGCAAGGGGAGCCCTGCGCGCTCCTGCGCGCGAGGGGTGGATCCTCGACGATTCCCGTCGATCGAGGCCTCATCGTGAGCGACGCGCGGCGAGCCGGCGCGCTCGTCCGCGCCGCGCGTCGCGCGGAGGGCGGCCGGAGGCTCCGGCGCCTCGATCAGCGCGCGTATCCAGGCGCGCATCACGTCGACCTCAACGTCGGTGAACACGCCGAACATCGGGCCGCCGAACTGCACGGAGCGGGTGACGAGCGGGCTCTCGTCGGGCCTCCCCGGCACGATCCATCGCGAGCGCGCGAGGCGCAGGAGGATGCCGCGCGCGTCGAGGCGCGCCGGATCGAGCGCGTCATCCAGCGCCTGTCCGTCGAGCCGGACGCGGCCGTGAAACCCGAACGCGTGGCGCGCCTTCTCCTCGACGAGCGCCAGCATCGCCTCCCACGCGGAGGGCGCCGCGGCGGGCCGGAGCGACGCGAGCCACGCGCGCCGCGCGGCCCAGAGCGACCACGCGCCGCGCCACACGCGCGGCCAGTCCGGCGCCCCGCCCGCGGCGTGCGCCTCGAGGCACCGTCGCGCGAGATCGCGGGCCCGGCGGGCCGTCTCCGCGCCCTCCGCGTGCTCGGCGAAATACAGGCCGTCGCAGCGCGCGCGCGACGCGGCCCGGCGCACCGCGGCGGGCGGGCCCAGCACCGTGGCCGCCGCGTGGTGGCCCAGCGCCTCGGGCAGCCTCGCGGTCCCGCGCTGCGCGGCGCGGAGCCCCGGGATCGCGAGCGCGAAGTCCGCGTCGGCGAGGCAGACGGAGCGCTCGAAGGCGGGGCTCGCGAGATCGGGCAGCGCGAGCCCCGCGGCGGCCAGCGCGGCGCCGTACAGGGCGCCGTGGTGCCGCGCCGGGTCGCCCTCGCCGCACTCCAGATAGAACGCGTCGAGGCAGGCCGCGCCGAGCGCGCCGTCCGCGTGGCGCACGCGCACCGCCGCGGCGAGCCAGCACCCGTCGAGCAGCGCGGTCGGCGCGTAGCCGAGCAGGACCCGCGCCGGGCCTTCGCCCTCGTCGCCGGGCGCGCCGCATCGCTCGTCCTCGTCGCGGAGCGCGGTCAGGGCCGCAAAGAACGCCTCGATGCCGTCGGGGGCCGCGGCCTCGAGCGCGGGCTCGCCCGCGAGATCCTCCGGGGCCGGCTCGCCGGCCCGCAGTCTGTGGTAGATCGCGCGCGGCGACGCGCCCGAGGCGCGCGACCGAGGGCTCGCCGCGCGGTCCGATGCCGGGGGGGGAAGGGCGTTCATACGACCGGACGACGCAGGCTGCCGGCGCCTACCCCCATCCGAACGACGTTATGCGTGCGCGCGACCGGCGTCCACACAGGGCACGGATCTCACGCGAGCCGCTGCAGGAGCCCCGCGATGCCCAGCGCCACCAGCGTCCATCCGAGGCCGCGCACCAGCCGCCCGTGCCATGCGCCGAGCCGCTCGCGGTAGCGCGCCAGCAAGCGCCCGAGCGTCGCGAACCAGCTCACCACACCCACGGCCGCGCCCAACGCGAGCGCGGCCGCGTGGGCCGGCGCGACCGCGGGCGCGAGGGCCGGGTACGCGCGGAGCACGGCGCACGACGCGATCCACGACGCCAGAAACGACGGGTTGAGCGCGACGAGCACGAACCCGGTCAGGAGCGCCGATGTCGCTCGCCCCGAGGAGGGAGCCTCCGCGGCGCGCCGAGGCGCGAGCGCCAGGGCGAGGCCCATCGCCACGACGAGCGCCGCGCCGCCCGTCCGCAGGGCGCGATCGATCGCGGGGTGCGCCTCGAGGACCCACCCGAGCCCGCGCGCCGCGGCGAGCGCCCAGAGCCCCTCGGCGAAGGCTCCCCCGATGGCGAGCAGCAAGACGCGCCGGGGCTGCCCCGCGAGCGCCGCGGCCACCAGCAAGACGGCCAGCGGCCCCGCCGCAGGGATCGATCCGAGATAGCCGAGCAGGAACCCCACGACGAGCGCGAGCGCCATGGTTCATCCGGAGCGCGGTGTGCGGCGGCGCGCCGCGGGGGACGGGCGCGGGGGCGAGGCGCGGTCGTCAGGCGGTTTCAACCCGGTCGTCGCCTTACCGCAGCGCCAGCGTGAACGCGAGCCCGAGGCTCACGCGCAGATCGTGGACCGCCTGCACCTCCAGGGCGGGTGGCAGCAGCCGGTACTCGCCCTCGATCACCGCGGCGATGGGTTGATCGTCGATCGCGGCCAGGATCCTCTCGACGTGCGCGGCCGAGCGCACGAGGACTCGCCAGCGCTCTTCGCTCGTCCAGTGCGGGACGACGTCGCCTCGACCGTCGAAGACCGTCAGCCCGTCCCCGCTCTGGAGACGCAGCCGCAGCGAGGCCGCGGTCATGGGTGCGATCCGGTGGACCACCCTGGGCTCGCCGAGCGTGCGCCGCGCGGGCGCGGCCCGGGGGGAGGGGGACTCCGGGTAAGCGTCGACGTCGTAACGGACCCCGAGCCCGATCTCGAAGCTGCGGCCCGCCTCGCCCGTGCGCCACGGATCGAGGATCGCCGTGGCGCGCGCCACGCCGAGCCGGATCAGCGGCGCCGGCGATCCGTCGCCCTGGCGCCGCGGGATCGAGGGGATGCTCACCCGGCCCACCTCGGCTTCCACGCCGATGTCGAAGGGGAAGGGGACCGCGATCGGCGGCGACACCGGCAAGACCACCCGCGGCGACTCGTCGTGCCGCAAGAACGACGCGCCGTACAGCGCCGCGTCGAGCGCCGGCACGCCGTCGAGCGTCTGCCCCGCCGGAGACACCCGGCCGGCGAGGACGCGGTGATCCGCCTGCCAGACCACGCGGCCAGGCCCGGAGCCCGTCACGCTGCGGGCGCGGTAGGACAGGCCCGCGTCGATCTCGGGCTCGACCTCGATCGCCCCGCCCGCGCCCCGGTGCAGCGCGGACGCGACGCCGAGCCACACCCGGCTCGCCGGGTCGAAGCGCACGCGGAAGCGCCGGCCCTCCTCGGAAACGGCCGTATCGCCGCCGCCCGCGCGCTCGCTCCCCTCGCGCGCCGGCTCGGCGCGGCCGGCGCGCGGGGGGAGCGCCGCGGCCGCCGCCATGACGAGCAGCGCGGCGAGGCGCCGAGCCGTCACGGGTCCTCGAAGACGGGCATCGGCTCGAACACCCGTGGGGGAGCCCAGAACGACACCCGCAGGCCCGCGGCCGCCTTGACCTCCACGTCGCGAACGTCGCTGTCGAGGTCGTTGCGGCTCACCCCCATCGCGGCGAGCCGCAGCGAGATGGGCTGATCGTTGATCGCGAGGAGGATGCCCTCGTAGGCGATGGTGGCCTCGAGTCGGTTCATCGCCGCTCCGGTCCCGCTCCCGGCCGCGATGCTCGGGCGCCGGTAGGCGAACGCGGTCGAGAGCGCGTGGAGGCCGCCCTCGCCGAGGCTGAAGCGCGTTTTGATGGCGCTCGTCGGGCCGACGTACAGAGCGCCGGTGTCCAGGCCGTCGTCGATCTCCGATCGGCGCTCCCAGTACTCCCCCAGATCGGCGCCCAGCTCGATCCGGATGTGGCTGTACATGTCGCTCGACTGCCACGGATTCCACGCGAGATGCACCTCGCCGAACTCCACGTCGAGCGTGTCGCGGCGCGCGGGAGGGCGGTCGTTCACCGACACCACCCGGAAGCCCCAGCCGATCCGCGGCGAGATCGGGTGAAGCCTCGGCTTGCCGACGAAGGTGCTGAGCCAGTGGGCCGGCCGCCGGTGCAGGTGCTGGTAATCGTAGGTGAGGAGCACCCCGGAGAGCTCGAGATCGTCGAACGTGGCTGTCCCCTCGAGGATGCGCAGGTCATGGCGGGCGCGGGAGCGCGTCGAGAGCACGCTCACGTGGATGCCGGCCTCGGCCCTCCCGCGGCCCAGGGGGAAGCTCGTGGGCACGGGGAGCCCGTTCTCTCCATGGAACGTGGGCAGCCAGGACGCGCCCAGGTAAAGCCGGTTCAGCAGATCGAACTTGACCTGAAATGCTTTGCCCTCGGCCGAGCGCGCGTAGCCCGGCGGCGCCTCGGGGATCGCGGCGACGAGGCGGGCCCCGCGCGCGGCCAGGCTCCGGTAAGCCGAGGCGTCTTCAACCACGTTGCACGGCTGCACCTTGTCGAGCGCGCCGCCGTCGTAGGCCAGGTGATCGGGTGCGACGAGGCAGCGCTCGCCCTCCGGGCCTGGCTCGCATTGAACGCGCACCGCGCCGCCGTCCGGCGACCGGATGCAGCGAACCGGCTTGTCCCAGGAGAGCTGCGGCGGCTCGCCGGGGCGAGCAGGCGCGGACCAGAGCATCGCCGCCGACAGGGAGGCGAGCAATGCGTGAATCCAAGGCGGACGTCGTCTCAAAGCACCCTCACGAGGCAAAGGAGCTCCACGGCGGCAAAGCCGCCCGCGCTGTACGCGAGCGATTCATCAGGCGCTTCGCGGGCGCCGCGAGGCGACAAAGCACGTGTCGTGCCCTGCGAGACACGGTGCCGGAGCGCGCGCGCGTGTCCGAAAATTCCGAGAATTTAGAATGTACCGACTTCTTCGCGAGGGCGAGGTGCGAAGCGGTCAGCGCGGCGACCGCTGCATGGGGAGCAATCCATTACCCAGGCGCGCAGGGTTCTTCACAGCGGGCTATGGGCGCGTCGCCATCGGCGGTCGCGGCTCGCGTCGTTGGACCCGAAGCGAGGGGTGCGGGTCCGAGTCGACGTTCTAGAATGCCGATCACGTTGAAACCTGGAGAATTTTCACAGGGAGGCAAGGAGTCGGGGAGGAAGAAAAAAATGAATCTCTCGCTCTTGCCGTCTCTCGCTCCCCGCCTCCCCGCCTCCCTGTGAAATTCCTGCTTTCTCTCGTGGTTTCAATCCGTTTGTCGCTCTAGCCCATCACTTGTCTGAGCTGCGCCCGGCCCGGTCATCAGGACACGCTGGCCGGCCATCAGGACATGCCACCCGGCCATCAGGACACGCTGGCCGGTCATCCGGACATGCCACCCGGTCATCAGGACACGCTGGCCGGCCATCAGGACACGCTGGCCGGCCATCAGGACACGCTGGCCGGCCATCAGGACATCCCACCTCCACTCTCTCGCTCCGGCGCTTGCCGCTCGCGTCCGGATCGTGCGTCTGCTCTGGACAGCGCTTCGAGCGGACTCATCTTCGCGTCTCCGCGCCGCGCCCGGAGGGGGCGAGGGACGCAGGAGGAGGGATCAAGCAATCATCATGGCAAAGCAGGGGAAGGACTACGATCGCTGGGTCAAGGTCGCCGCCGAGCAGGGGCGGACCGACAACCCGCTGAGCCTGCCGTACGACATCGCCGTGCGCGAGGCGGTCGCCGCCGCGGCGTTCGTGAAGAAGTACTGGGAGCCCGACGGCGATCGCCCGGGCCTCAAGCGCGTCAAGAGCCGACTGCCCGCTTCGAGCAGCGACGATCTGCTCTCCATCGTCCACGCCGTGCAGGAGGCGCAGACTCGGCTGCTCCTCATCGTCGACCCTGCCGTGGCCGACTTCGGAGAGCGCGCCAGGTTCGTTGTCGATGAGCTCGAGTCGGCCCTCGAGTTCCTCCTCGACGACGACGTCGACGAGCCCGCCGACGCGCAGCTCGCGCGCATCAAGGAGTTTCACGCGCAGGACGGCCAGCGCTCCAGCGCCCTCTCCCAGGCGCTCCGCGACTACGCGGGGCTCGCTGCGTCGCTCGAGGAACGCCTGGTCGAGGCAGACGAGGAGTTCGATGTCCGCCTCATCGTCGAGGCCAGGAAGCTCGCGGAGGACCTGCAACGGCGAGCGCTGGCGACGATCCCCGACGGCGACACATCGGCCGCCGCGACCGCGATCCGCAATCAGCTCCTGCACCTCATGGTCGAGCGCGTCGGCGCCATCCGGAAGACCGCGGCGCACGTCTTCCGCCGCCATCCGGAGATCGTCCGGGAGGCCACGAGCGCCTACGAGCGGCGCCGCCGCGCTGCAGCTCGGCGGGAAAAGGCCCGCAAGGCCGCAGCGGGCAAGGCGGTGGACAGCCGATCCGGCGCAGCGCCTCCGCCTCCGCTCGCGGCGTCCGCGAGCTCGGCCGGCGCTCAGCCCTCGTGAGCTCCGCCGTCCCGCCCGCGCCGCGCGCTCCTTCCGTTCTGCGGTGCGTCCCTCCTCCGTGACAACTTGACAACCGCACTCGTTGGCGGGGCCCGTCTCCGGAATCCATGCTCCCGCCCGCTTGCGCCCCGCCCGCGACCGGCGCAACCCTCGGGCTCATGCAGACCCGCGCGCGTCACCCGCCGCTCCCGCGCTCCACCGGGCCGATCCTGGTCGCCGTGGCCGCGGCCCTCTCTCTGTCCGGCCCGAAGCCCGCACCAGCAGCGCCGCCCGAGGCCACGTCCTCGCCGCCTCAGTCCGCGGCCTCCCAGGCGCCGAAGCTCGACATCCCGTTCACCAAGTACACCCTCAAGAACGGCCTGACCGTGATCCTCCACGAGGACCACGCCCTGCCGATGGTCGCCCTGAACCTCATGGTCAAGGTCGGCTCGCGGTTCGAGGAGCCGGGGCGCACCGGCTTCGCGCACCTGTTCGAGCACCTCATGTTCATGGGCACGCGCCGCGTCCCGACGAAGCAGTTCGACGCCTGGATGGAGGCCGAGGGCGGCTGGAACAACGCGTGGACCAGCGAGGACCGGACCGCCTACCACGAGGTGGCGCCGGCCCACGCGCTGCCGCTCCTGCTCTGGCTCGAGGCCGATCGGTTCTCGTCGCTCGCGGACAGCATGGACCTCCCGAAGCTCAACGCGCAGCGCGACGTCGTGCGGAACGAGCGCCGCCAGACGAGCGAGAACGAGCCCTACGGCAAGGTCGACCTCCTCATGCCGTCGCTGATGTACCCGCAGGGACACCCCTACCACCACCCCGTGATCGGCTCGCACGAGGACCTCCAGGCCGCGACCGTCGACGACGTGACGACGTTCTTCCGGCGGTGGTACGTGCCGAACAACGTCTCCCTCGTCGTGGCCGGCGACTTCGATGCGCAGAAGACGCGCGAGCTCATCGAGCGGCTCTTCGGCGGCATCCCGGAGCGGCCCGTCCCCGCGGCGACCGCGCCCTCGCCGGTGAAGCTGAGCGGCGTCGTGCGCAGGACGATCGAGGACAACGTGAACCTCCCCAAGGTGATCATGGCCTGGCACAGCCCCGCGCACTTCGCGCCGGGCGACGCCGAGCTCGACCTCCTCGCCACGGCGCTCGAGCAGGGGAAGGCGAGCCGCCTCTACAAGGCCCTCGTCTACGACAAGCAGCTCGCCCAGGAGGTGAGCGCCGTGCAGAACTCCGGCGATCTCGGCTCGACGTTCACCGTCGAGGCCATCGCGCGGCCGGGCGTGCCGCTCGAGAAGGTCGAGGCCGCCATCGACGCCGAGCTCGCCAAGGTGCGGGACGCGAAGCTGAGCCGCGAGGAGCTCGACCGGGCCAAGAACCAGTACGAGACCGCCTTCGTGACGGCGCTCGAGTCGGTCGCCGGCCGGGCCTCGATGCTCAACCGGTACGAGACGTCGAAGGGCCAGCCCGGGTTCGTGGAGCAGGATCTGAAGCGCTACCGCGACGCGACCGCGGAGTCGCTGCAGGCGTACGCGAAGAGCACCCTGGACCCGAACGCCCGCGTGATCCTGCGGGTCGTGCCGAAGGGCAGCGAAGAGGCGAAGAAGGCGGTGACGAAATGAGAGCGAGACACGCAGGCGCGATGATCGCGCTGGTCGCCGCGGCCCTCGGCTGCGAGCCGAGGACGCCGGCGCAGTCCGCCGCCCGGGCGGAGGCGCCGCGGCCGAGCGCCCCGCCGGCGGCCGCGAAGCCCGCGGACCCGCTCGGGCCCAAGCCGGAGCTGCCGACGCCGCAGCCGTTCACGCCGCCGGCGCCGGTGGTGCTCGACGGGCCGAACGGCGCGAAGGTGTGGCTGCTCGAGCGCCACGCGCTGCCGATCGTGTCCGTGTCCATCGGCGTCGCGTCGGGATCGGCGGACGATCCGAAGGGCGCGGCGGGGCTCGCGCACATCACCGCGGACATGCTCGACGAGGGCGCGGGGACGCGGAGCGCGGTGGAGCTGTCCAGCGCGATCAACGACCTCGGCGCGACGCTCTCGGTCGGGGCGCGCGCCGACGGCAGCGTCGCGACGCTCTCCGTGCTGAAGAAGAACTTCGACAAGGCGTTCTCGCTGCTCGCCGACGTCGTCGCGCGCCCGCGGTTCGAGGCGAAGGAGTGGAAGCGCGTCAGCGAGCTCTGGCAGAACGACCTGAGGAAGCGCGGCGACGACGCGACGCGGGTCTCGGGGCTGGTCTCGATGGCCGCGCTCTACGGGCCGGGCACGCCGTACGGGCACCCCGTCGACGGCCTGGTCGCGGACGCCAAGTCGATCGGGCTCCCGGCCGTGAAGGCGTTCTACAAGGCGGCGTGGCGCCCGGACCGCGCGGTGATCACCGTGGTCGGCGACATCACCCGGGACGAGCTGCAGCAGGCGCTCTCGCGCGATCTCGGGACCTGGTCGGCGAAGGGCGCCACGGCGAGCGCCGCGCCGGCCGCGAAGGGCGCCACGGCGAGCGCCGCGGCCGCAGCGCAGGGCGCGGCGGCCGCGCCGGCGTGGAAGCCGCCGCGGCTGGTGCTCGTCGACCGCCCGGGGGCGCCGCAGTCGGTGATCGCGGCCGTGCGGGAGGGGGTCGCGGCGAGCGATCCCCGGCGGCCGCTGCTCCAGCTGATCAACTCCGCGCTGGGCGGCTCGTTCACGTCGCGCCTGAACCAGAACCTGCGCGAGGATCACGGCTGGTCCTACGGCGCCGGCTCGGCGTTCACCGAGACGAGGCTGCCGGGCGCGTTCGTGGCGCGGGCGTCCGTCGTCACCGAGGCGACCGGACCCGCCCTGAAGGAGATGCTCGCCGAGCTCGCCAAGATGGCCGACTCCGGGCTGACCCGGGACGAGCTGGCGAAGGTGCAGGCGCAGGACCGCGCGGATCTCGTCTCCGCCTACGAGACCGTGAACCGCACCGCCCAGCGCCTCGGGACGCTGGCGCGGCTGAAGCTGCCGGAGACGTTCGACGGGGACGCGAGCAAGGCGCGGCAGAGCGCGACGCTGGCGAGCCTCGCGGAGCTCGCGAGGGCCGTGGATCCGAAGACGGCGACCGTCGTGGTGGTGGGACCGCGGCAGGAGATCCTGCCGCAGCTCCAGGGGATCGGCCTCGGCGAGCCGGAGGTGTGGGACGTCGAGGGGAAGCCGATCCAGCCGAAGAGAGAGCCCTGAGCGGCGCGCGCCCTGGCCGGGCGCTCCTCCCGCCGCGCGGGCAGCGGGGGGAGCGGGCGGCAGGATCGCGCCCTCAGGGCGCGGTCGGCTCGAAGTCGATCGGGCTGCTGGGCGCGCCCTCGTGCAGGACGCCGTCGCCGAACCAGTAGACGAAGCGGGGCTCCTCCGCCCCGTCGAGGTAGGCCTCCAGCCGGACGACGGCGCCCGGGGTGGTGGCAAACGTCATCGCGTCGATGTCCGAGCCGGTCTCGGCGTGGAAATACGCGACGCCGATGTCGATGAGGCGCGTCGCGTCCGTCTTCTCGATCTCGATCCCCGCCAGGTCGATGAGCTCGGACGCCGTGTCGACCGAGGCATAGAGATCGAAGCTGCAGACGACCTTGGAGGTGTTGGTGTCGCAGGTCGTCCAGAGCGTCCACGTCCCGCCCTCCGTGTACTCGACGAAGATGCCGACGCCCTCGCCCGGCTCGGTGCTCAGGGTGGCGTCCGTGTCGATGGCGACGCGCCGCACGTCGTCCGCGGGCGGCGGGGGAACGCTGCCGTCGTCGCCGTCCCAGTCGTCGTGGGCGTGATGGCCATCGTGGTCGCCGTCCTCGTCGACGATGATGCAGCCGGCCGAGGCGAGGGGCGCAGCGACGAGGATGAGAAGGAACGACCACAGTCCCAGTGAACGACGCTTCACAAAGTCAGCGGAAAGAGTCATTGGATCTGCTCCTGCTCGTGGGCGTCGCAAGACGTGGGCCAAGCGCTACCTCGACCGCGGGCGACCGGGCGGCGGCGCCGTCTTCCCCGGAGCCGGGCCTGCCGGGAGGTGGATCCTGGGGCGCGCCGGTGCCGGGGGCGCGCTCGGGCGCGCGTGAGGCTTCGCGATCGGCTGCGGCGCCGGCGTCGCCTGCGGCAGCGGCCGCGGCGCCGTGGGCGACGGCGAGCGGTGCGGGAGGGCACGCGTGGCGGCCGGCGTGCCGGCGGCGCGCGGCGCCGTCGCCGGCTCCGGGGCGGGGACGGGCGACGGCGGCGTGACCGCCGGCCGGGAGGGTCGGTGCGATCGGCTCGCGCCGGTGCGGGGCGGCGCGCCCGCGTCGGAGACACCCCGCGCCGGGAGGCCGGGCCTGGCGACCGGGGCCGGAGCGTCGCCGCCGGGCGTCCCCCGCGGGTGCAGCGGTGTGCGCAGCGCGGGCGCCGCGCGACGGTCGTCGCGCGCGGGCGACGCCGGACGGCGCGCCGGAGGGGGCGCGAGGCGCGCGCTCGGGGTCGTGCTCCTGCGCGCGTAAGCGAGGGCGCGAGGATCCGGCCTGTCGCGGTGCCTCGGCGCGGCCGAGGAGGGGACGCCGGCCTCCGCGAGCGACGGCGACGCCGGGCGGTAGCCGGCAGGACGGATGCCGTGGGGCGGGCTCGAGCGGCCCGCGTCCCCATCGCGGCGCGGTCGGACGTCGGCGCGCCCGGGCCTGCTCGCGGTCGGCCGCGCCGGCCTGTAGGTGTGCGAGTGCGCGGCGATGCGCCGGACGACCTCGCGATCGCGGACGACGTGCGTGTGGACGTGGCGATGGAACACGTGCGTCGTCGGGCAGAAGACGTACGCCGCCGGGGGAACGGTCCACAGCGAGACGGCGACGCCGCCGCTCCAGGTGTAGGTGGGCGGCATCGGGGCCCAGCCGACATAGCCGGCGTCACCGACGCGCCAGACGACCCACGCCGGGGCGTACGTGCGCCCCGGGATCCAGGCCCAGCCGTGGGCAGAGATCCAGACCCAGCGGCCATAGTGGAAGGGGATGTGGCCCCACGCGTAGTCGCTGACCCAGAGCCACTCGCCGTCGTCGGTCAGCGCCCAGTGGCCCGCGGTCTGGTAGGGCGCGAAATCCGGGCCGACCACGACCGCGGAGGGCACCCAGACCGTGCCGTAGCCCGGGGTGTCGAGCCAGGTGCCGTACGCGGCGAGCGGCTGCTGGAACTCGACCAGGGCGCTCGGGTCGGTGTCTTCGTACTCGTCCGCCTCGAGCTCGGCGTTCACGCGGACGTCGACCTGGACCGACGGGGGCTCGGCGGGCTGGGCGGCGGCGCTCGCGGGCGCGGCGATGAGCGCGGCGAGCAGCGGCAGGGCGCCGCCGAGCCGGCGGAGCCGGGCCCCGGGGATGCCCGGCGCCGCGGGGGCAGGGCGCGAGGGGGAAGCGGACAGCGGGAAAGGCATCGGCAGCATGATGGGTCCTTCTGGAGGGGGGTGCCAGGGAGAGGTCGGGCTGGCCTCGGGCGCCCTCAGATCTCTTCAGACGTCCCTGCGCGCCCGATGTTGCACATTGCAGGCCACCATCCGGAGCGCCGCCCTGGCGTGCCCGACCGAGGTTGAGGCCCGGGCAGGCACCCGACCGAGGTTGAGGCGCGGGCGCCCGACCCAGGTTGAGGCGCGGGCGCCCGACCCAGGTTGAGGCGCGGGCGCCCGACCGAGGTTGAGGCCCAGGCGCCCGACCCAGGTTGAGGCGTCGGGCGCTCCTCAATCGAGATCGCTGTCGCCGAGCGCCGGCGTCTCGTCCCCCGGAGGCGGCGCTCTCCCGGGCAGCGCCGGCGGGCTCGGAAGGAGCGACAGCCGCGTGTGCGCGTCGGCCAGCTTGCGGTCGGCCTCGCGCAGGCGCCGGTTCAGCACCCGGATCACGGCGTCCGCGATCTCGGCCGTCTCCCGCACCGCCTCGTGGAAATCCTCGGCGGAGACCCGGAGCAGCTCCGCGTCCTCGGTCACCACCGCGGTCGAGGCCCTCGGCTCGCTGTCGAAGAGCGACATCTCGCCGAACACGTCGTTCGCGCCGAGGCGCGCGATCTCGCGGCCGTCCAGCGTGAGGCTCACCTCGCCCGAGATGATCGAGTAGAGCGCGCCGCCTGGCTCGCCCTGGCGGAAGATGACGTCGCCCCGGGCCAGCGACACCACGAGCGAGCCGCGCGCCAGCGCCACCAGATCGTCGCCGGCCACGCGGGAGAAGAGCGGAACACGCTGGAGGAACAGGACCTTCTCGATCGTCGTGTACATCTCGTCCTCGGGGTCGATGCCGGTGCCGCCGGTGACCGCCCAGTATCGTGCGTAACGGGCCACCGCGGGATCCTCATCGGCCCGCAGCGCGTCCAGCCGCTCGCGGGCGCCCGGCGGCGACGTGACGGCGACCGCGATGGCGGCCGCCTCGCGGACCAGCGGGTCCGGATCATAGGTCGCGGCGAGCGCGTCCCCGGCGGCGCCGGCGATGGAGTTCCGGGCGACCGCATCGAGCGCGAGCGCGGCGCTGTAGGGGTCGCCGCGCACGATCTCGTGGCGGATCCAGGAGATGACCTCGGCCTCCGGCGGCAGGGGCCTCCGGGGGAACGCCGCGGACAGCTCGAGCAGGCGCTCGACGAGGGAGACGAGGCGCTCGCGCAGCGGGCGGTCGAGGAGCGACTCCAGCACCTCGAACGCGTTGGCCCGCAGCGCGGGATCCGGGCCGAAGACGTGGGTGCGCACGAGGGCGACGACCTCGCGCGGGTAGGCGAGCTCGCACAGCCGGAGCACGCGGATGAGCCCCTTCCGCAGCCGGCGGAGCAGGTGCTGGTCGAGCAGCGCGCCGGCGACGCGGGGGCGCACCGCGATGTACGCCTCGCGCGTGCGGACGTGCTCCACGGTCTCGTCGTCGATGCGGGCGCGGATCACGCGGAGCGGCGCCGGCGGCGCGCGCAGCGCGAGGCGCAGGCGCGACGCCGACGCGAGCACCTTCTGGCGGAGGGCCTCGTTCGGGTGGTCGATCCGGGCGAGCAGCACGTCGAGCGCGTCGTGGCTGCAGAGCCGCGCGAGCACCCGCGGGATCGCGAGCCGCACGGCCCGCGGGGTGCCGTCGTCGCCGAGGCGCGCCGCGAGCTCGGGGATGGCGTCGTCGCCGAGCGCCTCGATGGCCCGGGCCGCTGCCGGCGTGAGGGCGCGCTCGGCGAGCGCGTCCGCGAGCAGGGGGAGCAGGCGCGGGTCGGCGACGCTCGACGAGGCGCGCACGGCCGCGCGCCGCACGGCGGGGTCGGGATCGCCGATGAGCCGCGCGAGCGCGCGCTGGAGCGACGCGTGGCCGACCAGGCCGAGGATCCTGGCGGCGGCGACGCGATCGCGGGGCGACGGGCTGTCGAGCAGCGCGCGCAGCCGCGGCGCGCCCTCCAGCATGCCGTCGAGGCCGCAGTAGCGCAGGAGCGCGGCGATCGCGGCGGCCCGGAGCGCCTCGCCGCCGGTCGCGTCCGCGGCGGCGCCCTCCCGCGCGAGCGCGAGCAGCTCGTCGTGGGCGTCCTCCCGCAGCAGCGCGGCGAGCGCGGCGACGGCGGCGACGCGGACGTCGGTGTTCCGGTCGTGGATCGCCGCGCGCGCGATGCTCGCCCCCTCCTCGTGCTCGAGCTCGGCCGCGAGGCGCACCGCGAGCGCGCGCACCCTGGCCGAGCCGTGGCGCGCGAGCGCGGGCACGGCCTCGCGCACGAGGGTCGGGTCGAGCTGCTGGAGCTGGTCGACCGCGAAGAGCACCTGCATCATGGCGCGGCTGTAGAGCGCCTCCTTGAGGATCGCGCGCGTCTGGGGGCCGTACGCGACGCTGTCCGGCTCGATCTGGCGGCGGATCAAGGTCCGGCGCATGGCGTCGAAGTAGCCGCGCCGCACGAGCGGCAGGAGGGCGATGGACGCGGCGCAGAGCGGGAGCGAGTAGACGCCGATCCACGCGGCCTCCTCGACGAGCGCGGCGCCCGTCGCGGCCGTGGGCGCCACGGCGAGCAGGATCAGCGCGCCGAGCCCGTAGCCGAGGGGCTTGGCGATCGCGGAGACGAGCGTCCGCACCCGCTCCCGCAGCGCCGGCGGGAACGGGAAGAACAAGAGCTGCATCGTCGCGTCGTAGATCGTGAGCTGCAGCGCGTTGTCGCTCAGCTTGAGGATCGCGCCCCAGGCGAGCGACGGCGCCGCGAGCAGCGCGACGGTGCTCGCGGTGAACGCGGCCGGCATGGCGAGCAGCCCGCCGAGCACGCCGTGGCGCCGGAGGACCCGGGGGGTCGCGACGAGCTGTACGAGGAGGCCGACCACGCCCATGGCGCCGTAGAGGAACCCCATGAACCGGGTGAGGTCGTCGACGTGGGGGTAGGCCGTGAGGGCGATCGCCTTGAACTGGTAGTCGCCGATCGTGAGGACCGTGAAGAGGAGGAAGGTCAGCAGCGCGACGGTGAGGGCGTAGCGCGATCGCCACACGTCCACGCGCGGAAGGCGGGCCTGGAGGAGCTCTTCGTCGCCGGACGGGGGGCGCCCGAGCGGGTAGCGCCGCGCGAGCGCGGTCGTGAGCGCGGCCATGGCGAGGAGCGCCGCGATGAGCACGAACAGGAGGTTCTCGGTGCCGATCCACGGGACGACGGCGCCCGTCGCGAAGCCGCAGGCGACGGTGCCGACGACGCGCCCGCTGCCGATCAGGCCGAAGAGGCGCTTGGCGCTGCGCGGGTCGTGCAGGTCCTGGGCGACGGCCCAGACGAGGACGGCGGTGAAGTTCGCGATGATCTCGGACCAGATGTAGAAGACCAGGATCGCGGCGCGCACCTCCTGGCCGATGAGGACGCGCAGCAGCGCGAACGTGACGGCGCTGAAGAGGGCGAAGGCGACGCACAGCTGGGCGCGCGGCAGGTGGCGGGCGACGCGGTCGTAGGCGAGCGCGGCGACGGCGGAGGCGGCGCCGTAGACGATCCACATCGGCGCGATCCAGGTGACGGGGAACCTGGTGAGGAAGAGCGCGTCCCGCGCGGAGCGGCCGACGACGAAGACGAGGGCGGCGAGGAAGAGCAGGCAGAAGAGCAGCGCGGTCCGGTGCAGCTCGACGCGGGTGAGGGGGACGCCGAGGACGGCGGTGTGGGCGTCAGGGGCGGCGCCGCTCGGCTGCAGCCGGCTGGGCCGGCTCGAGGTCGGGCGCACCGACGGGGTGGCGCCGGACGCGGGGGACGCGGGCGCGCCTTCCGGGCGCGCGCCGGGCTGGCCGGGCTGCCCGGCGCGCGCCGTCTCCGGCGCCGCGGCGCGCTCTTTCGCGCTCGGCCCTGCCTTCGAGCCCGGCTGCGGGGGAGCGGCGTCGGTCGAATCCACGGGCCTCACGCTAGCCGAGCTCTCTCGAAGAGCGCGTGTTTCGGGCCACGCAGCTCGTCCGCCGGCCCATGGCGCTGCGCGGCGGTCCGCTCACCCTGCGGCTCCGCGGCGTCGATGCCAACTTGTCAGGAACGCACGGCGACCATGGCCAGCTCGTCATGCGGCGCGCCTCCGAGCCTCCGAGGTGGGGCGTCGAGGACGCCTCCAAGGACGCCTCCGACGGGACCGCGGGGCCTTCGAGGGCGCGTTCGACGCGGCATCCGGCGTGGGCGCACGCGGGCGCACGACCGTTTTCCGCGCCGTTCGAAGGGCTGTGCGAGGCATTTGCGGCGTGGTACGAGCTGTGCTGAAAGGACGCGCCCATGGACACGACAAGGTATCTCGTGCGGCCCCGGCCGCGAGGGCGGCGGCACCTCCCCCGGCTGTGCGCGGTGGCCCTCGCGGCGGCGGCGCTCGCCGGAGGCGCGCGACAGGCCGGCGCGACGGTGACCATCAGCACCGACGTGAGGCGCACCGAGCTGCAGCGGCCAGACGCGCAGTACCCGCTCTGGATCAGCCGCGAGGACTGCCTGACGAACAACGATCTCGAGTTCACGCTCACGCTGAGCGGCTTCTCGACCAGCGATACGCTCGCCGTCTGGGTCAGCGAGTCGCTGGACTGCCTTGCGTATTCGAACCGCGACACCGGCACGCGGTGCAAGCAGGTCTCGGCCGAGTCGAACCTGGATGACACGATGGTCGTCAAGGTGTCGGCCAAGGCGATCGCGGAGGCCCTCGGCGCGGAGGGCTGCGACAGCACGAGGGCCAGCACCGGCGCGGTCCCGCTGAACATCTATTTCCTGCGGCTCGTCTCCTCGGACCAGGACAACCCGGATCACGCCAAGTGGGATACCAGCAAGATGGACCTCCAGGGCCCGAAGCCGCCGACCGGCGTGGCGGCGCACCCCGGGGATGGTCGCCTCCTCGTCGACTATACGCAGAACGAGGACGAGGACGTGCAGGGCTACTACCTCTACTGCGATGATGGGGGGCAGTCCGCCGCAGCTTCGAGCGGGGCAGGGGCAGCCGGAGGAGGCGATGGCGCGGGGGGATCCAGCACCGGCGGCGGGGCAGCCGGAGGCGGCGACGGCGCGGGGGGATCCAGCACCGGAGGCGGGGCAGCCGGAGGCGGCGCGACAGGCGGCGGCAGCGCCGGTTGTCAGTCGTCGCTCCTGGTTTCGGGGGAGATCCCGGACGCCAAGTACCAGTGCGGCAGCGTGGGGAGGGCCAGCCGCGGCGAGGCCACGGAGAACATCGTCAACGGTAGATCGTATGCCGTCGGCGTCGCGGCCTATGACCAGGTGGGCAATGCCGGGCCGCTGTCGGCGATCTCCTGTGCGACCGCGACCGACGTCGACGGGTTCTTCGAGCAGTACCGGGACGCCGGCGGGCAAGCCGGTGGGGGCTTTTGCAGCATCGAAGGGCCGGTGGGGGCGGGCCGGTGGGCCGCAGCGCCGCTCGCCGCCGTCGCGGCCGGCGCGGCGCTCGGGTTGTTGCGCAGGAGCCGTCGTCGTCGACGCCACGCGCACGCGCGCGCGTGTTCCTTCACGCAGGAGAGCGAATGAGCTGTCATCTCCGTCATCAGCTGGTCGCCTGCCTCGCCGGCGGCGCGGCGCTCCTCGCCGCCTCCGTCGCCGGCGCGCAAACGAGCTACGGGACGGGCGACTGGCGGCAGCACGATCGCTCGAGGATCCAGCGAGAGGAGCGCTATGCGTCTCCTCAGAGCTTCGCGTTCGAGCTCCGCTTCGCCCCGTACTCTCCCGAGGTCGACGAGGAGTTCTCCGGCGCGGGCCCCTACGGGAAGACCTTCGGCGACGGCCAGAATTTCTATTTCGGGGTCGAGGTCGACTGGCTGCCGCTCCGGATCCCGTACGTCGGGGCGATCGGCCCAGGGCTCGGCTGGGGGTACACGTCGGCGTCGGCGAAGGCCTTCGTGGCGGGCAGCGACGACAGGGCCGAGGCAGAGGAGACCTCGCTCACCATCATGCCGATGCACCTGTCGGCCGTCCTCCGCGCCGACGAGCTGATGCGCAAGACGGGCGTCCCGATCGTGCCTTACGCGAAGGTCGGCCTGGGGATGGGGTTATGGACCACGACGTCGGGCCCCGGCACGCCGAAGCCCGATGGCGTCCGGGGCGAGGGCGTCACGTGGGGCACGCACCTCGCGTTCGGCGGGATGCTCGCGCTCAACTGGCTGGACCGCCGCTCGGCCTCCCAGCTCGATGAGACGACGGGCATCAACCACACGTACCTGTTCGGCGAGTGGATGTTCGCGAACCTCGACGGGCTAGGCTCGCGCCCGCAGATGCACGTCGGCACCTCGACGTGGGTCCTGGGGTTGGCCTTCGACATGTGAGGCACGGCGCCGCGGCGCCGGTGCGCGCTTCACGGCGCGCTGCCTTCGAGCGGCGCGCCGCCGTCGTCTTCCTCGATCACCGTCGTTCCCCGCGGCCGGGCGGTCGTCGCGCGGCGCGGGGGGCTGTCGCTCGCGAAGGCCTCGACGGTCTCCTTGGTCGGGGCCCCGAAGATGGGCACGACGAGCTCGCGCGCGGCGCCCTCGCGCTCGTACGTGATCTTGAGCTCGCTGGCGCTGGCCAGGGCGCGATAGGCCGCGAACAGGTCGTCCGGGCGCTCCAGGGTCGTGCCGTTGACCTGGGTGACGACGTCGCCGGTCTTGAGCTCGATGCTGCTCCAGTCCGCGGGCAGCGCGAGGATCTTCCAGCCGATGAACGCGCCCGCCCGGACGACCTCCTCGACCGGCACGCGCCGCAGGATCCAGGGCGGTCCCTGCATCAGCACCCGGTCGACGTCGGCGCGGGCGAGCTGCCCGGCGGGCACCGCCTGCTTGGGCGGCGCCGCGCTCTGCGCGCGCGGCGCCGGAGCCGCTGCCGGGGCGGCCGTCTGCGGCCCGCCGCACCCTGCGACGACGGACAGGGAGAGACATGCGCCGAGCAGGAGTCTTACGGGCGTCGACATCGGCGGGACTATGCGCAGCGGACCCGAGGAGGCCAAGTTCGATGCGCGGCGGGGGCGATGGCGGAAGCGATGCCGACGCGAGCGGCGATCCAGCTGAGCCGCAGGGCCGGGGCCGCCGGGCTCGCGAGGGGCAAGGAGCGTCGGAGAGGGTCGGGGAGGCGGGATTTGAACCCGCGACAACGAGCACCCAAAGCTCGTGCACTACCGGACTGTGCGACTCCCCGGGCAGAGCGCGTCCGCGAGCGGGACCATAGACGAGGCGCCTTGCCGGGGCAAGGCAGGTCGCACCGGTGATCGAGCGCGTCGAGCGCCCGGCGCCGGCCGATCGAGCGCCCGGCGCCGGCGAGGCGTCGGCCGCGCGGCGTCCGCGTGGCTTTTCAGGTGCGTCGCCGCATGAAAGGCGCTGAAATGAGGGCGCAGTATGAGCGGGACGCTTGCGTCGCTGTCGGTCCATCACCTGGCCGTGGTCGTGCGCGACCTGGTGCGGGCCGAGGCGTTCTACGCGGGCGTCCTCGGATTGCCGGTGGTGCGGCGCTGGACGGACGAGGCCGGAGCGCCTCGGTCGGTGTGGCTGGAGCTCGGGGGCGGCGCCTTTCTGGCCGTGGAGCGGGCGGGCGCCGCCGGGCCGATGCGCGCGGACGAGGCGCCAGGCTGGCACTGCGTCGCCCTGGGGATCGCGCCGTCCGAGCGGGAGGCGTGGCGCCGCCGGCTGGCCGCAGGCGGCGTGGGCGTCGAGCGGGAGAGCGCCTACACGATGTACGCGCGCGATCCCGACGGGAACATGGTGGCGCTCAGCCACTACCCGCACCCGCAAGCGGGGCCGGGCTGATGATGGCGCGGACCGTGTGCAGTGCGCGTGGAGCGCCGTGGTGAGATGATGGAAGGTCGGGCGGCGCGCCAGGGACCTGGAAGCTGCTCGAGGGCCTGCGCGTCGAAGGGGAACGAACGAGCCGGAGGGTTTCAAGATGCCGCGTTCAACGTCCGATTCCATGTCGCCTGATGCGCCCGTGCCGCTCGTGTTTCCCTGCGGGGCGATCGGGCTCGTGGGCGGCTGGATCACGGCCGACGTCCTCGAGATGGACGAGCTCGTGCCCCGCTTCCTGCTCGCGGGCGTGACCCCGATCGTCGCGGCGCTGCTGGGGCACTACCTGACGCCACGGATCGGAGGCGTCCGGGGCGATGGATCGATGGCGTTCGGCGCGGGCGATGCGCCGGCGGACGGCGCGCCGTGGGTCGACGCGCCGGGGAAGTGGACCCGGCGAGGGCCGTTCGTGGCAGGCGTGCTGGCGCTGTGGGCCATCGTGGTGGCCGGCGTCGTGAACGGGATGACCATCGGGCTCGTGGTGGGGCCGGCGGGGATGATCATCGGCGCGGCGTTCGGCGCGGTGTTCGCGCTGCCATTCGTTCCGGCGCTCGCGGTGGTGCTGATCGCGGCGAACCGCGTCGGGCGAGCGCGCGCCGGCTCGATCGTGGCGCTCTCGGATCGGCGGGCGGTGTGGGCGGCCACGGCGGCGGTGATCGCGGTCGCGCTCCAGCTGGGGTCGGGGCTGCCGGGGGCGGCGGCGCCCGACCTCGGGCGCCTCGTGGCGGCGATGGGGTTCGCCGTGGTGGCGGGGCTGTGCGCGCTGGACGCGCTGGAGATCGCGAGGGTGCTGAAGCTGCCGCGGGAGCGGAGCGGGGCGGGGGACGAGGTCGCGGAGCGGATCGCAGGGGAGATCGAGGCGGGGGCGACGGGGGCGGGAGACGACGGCGCAGCGAGCAGCGCTGCGCGGGCCGGGTGGAAGGGGACGGGGGAGAGGATCGATCTCGGCCTCGGGGACGAGGTGCAGGTCGAGGTGGTGAGGCCGACCCATGCCTACCGGGGGGCGCAGCAGATCGCCCGGGTGGTGCGGGGGGACCGCGGGCGCGCCGTGGCGGCGCTGCGGGCAGGGCTGATGCGGGGCGCGGGCGCGCTGGCGATCGGGGCGGCGCTCTGGAGCGAGGTGTGGAAGTGATCGAGGCGCGCGGCCGAAGGCGGAAGAGCGCGGGCGGGCGGCCGGCGGAGGAGCGCGGGCCGGTGGGGCGCGGCGCAAGAGCGGGCTGGACGAGGGCGTGGCTCGGGATCTGGCTTGATGCGTGAGGCGAGGTGTGCCAGGGTCCGGCGCCCGTAGCGGCTGTTGCCCCTGCCCCCGTAGCTCAGTGGATAGAGCAGCGGTTTCCTAAACCGAAGGTCGCAAGTTCAATTCTTGCCGGGGGTGCCGAAGGATTTCGGGCACTTACGAGAACTGGCCCAGAGGTCGTGGGCAGACTGTGGGCAGATCGATCTGCCCATGATGCCCGTGGTAGCGGTTGCTCCCTCCAGCGGCGTGGCGCTCCTGCGCCGGGTTCTCACGGATGAGCTCGTGCTCGACGGCTGCTTCCAGGAAGCAGCGGAGCAGGTTGAGCGTGTTCTTGATCGTCTGCTTGCCGAGCCTGCGTTTCGGTACGGCGCGGTACCCTCGGCCCGCCGCGGCGCTCTTTCGGAGCATCTCAGCGAGCCAGTCCTGGCGCGCTGGCGAAGAGCTCCAGGCGTCGCGTGAGGCTCGGCATCATCGGGAGCTCGTTCATCAAGAGCGTCTCCGGCGCAGTGGAGGTCGATCCAGTGGATTGGGCGAGATCTCGCGTCCAATCCGCGCTCCACGCGCACAAGCTGTCCAGGATCCCGCTGTGCGACGGGACCGTCCGCTCGCGGAACCAGGTCGCCTCAGCGACGATGGTGTCGATGTGACCGTCGAGGAGCCGATGATATCGAGCGATCTCCTGGGCCTCCCACCCTTTGGGGTTGTCAGGGTCTTCACGGCCGTGTCGCGCATCCGCTCGGCGGCCGTGCGCAGGTCGCGCTCCATGCCCTGCGCTTCCCGCGTCGCAAGCGCCAGGCCGACGACGCCACAGGGAGTCTGGATCAGGACCTCACGGCGCGTAGGGGACAGGTGATGGGAGGCGCCCCCCGGTCACGAGCCGGCGCCGTCACGCGACCACGAAGGGAGGGCTGGTCGGCAGAGCATGATCGGAGAGATCGCGCGCCCTGGCGATCGCCTGGCGAGGTGTCCTCAGCGCGGATGGCGAAAGGCGCTCGCGCGAGCGCCGCGAACATAGAGGACGACCAGGCGCGGACGTTCGGGGAGCACGAGCGAGCATTGCGCCGCGCACCAGGCTGCGGAACTGACGTCACTGTGCCGCGTACACCCGGCGGG
This sequence comes from Sorangium sp. KYC3313, assembly GCF_052075895.1. NCBI lineage: Bacteria > Pseudomonadati > Myxococcota > Polyangiales > Polyangiaceae > Sorangium > Sorangium sp. KYC3313. The sequence continues at coordinate 10,002,512 of NZ_CP197255.1, read as the reverse complement.
TGTCGGGTCTACGCGGTATCGTCCAGCAGGCCTTGAAGCTCGGCGTATCCTCGATCGTAACCGTCGCGGCGGGCGGTGATGATATAGTGGAGCCTCGCTTGCCTAAAGAGAGATCGCTGGGCAGGCGATGGAGGCGCGACCCATGCCCGTACCGTTGCCGTTCCCTGGCGTGCAGATTCAGGAAATCCCAGCCGGTGTGCGGGCAATCGTCGGAGGATCGACGTCCGTGACCGCCTTCGTGGGGCGCGCATTGCGAGGCCCCAAGGAGATCGCGACGCGGTGCTTCTCCTTCGACGACTTCGCTCGCAAGTTCGGTGGGCTCTGGGCGGACAGCCCGATGACCTACGCCGTCTACCACTACTTCCAGAATGGCGGGACCGAAGCCGTGATCGTGCGGCTGGCGCCGGGGGCGAACAGGAGCTCCGCCGACCTTGCGACCGGCGCGTCGCCGAACCTGACGCTCGAGGCAGCGAGCGAGGGGGCCTGGGGCAGCAACCTCCGAGTGACGGTGACCGACCCGGCGGCGGGCTCCTTCCTCCCGGCGGAAGCGACGCAGGTCTTCACGCTCACGGTGCGCGAGGTGGATCCCGCTGCGCCGAGCGACACGAGCCGCGATCGAGCCACCGAGACGTTTATCAACGTATCGGTGTCCAGCAGCAGCCCGCGGTACGTGAAGCGGGTGCTCGAGCAGCAGTCCAGTCTGGTGCGCGTGAAGACCGACGCCACGCAGCGGCCAACCAACGTTGCCAACGCTCCCTTCTCGAGCGTCGGCGACGGGAGCGCGCTCGCGGCCACGGACTACGACAACCCCGGGGATCTGAGCTTCCAGTCGAGCCGCCGAGGGATCTACGCGCTCGACGCGATCGACACGGTGAACCTGCTGTGCCTGCCGCCGCCCGCCCGAACCGTCCCGCAGTTCACCGGCGTGTGGACCGCGGCGGCGAGCTACTGCGACAAGCGCTTCACGATGCTGCTTGTGGATCCGCCGGCCTCATGGACCACAGCGGCGGCGGCTGCCGCGCGCACCGGCCTCACGAGCCTGACGAGCAAGAACGCAGCGTTCTATTTCCCTTTGCTCGTGATGCCCGACCCGCTCGCCGCCGGCCGGCCGGCGAGCTTCGCGCCGTGCGGTGCGGTCGCCGGCGTCATCGCACGCACTGACGGGGAGCGTGGCCTGTGGAAGGCGCCGGCCGGGCAGGACGCGGGCCTGCGCGGCGTCGACGGCTTTTCTGTCAGCCTCTCCGATCCCGGCGCCCGGCTGGCCCTCACCGACGCGCAGTGCGGCGCGCTGAATCCCGCGGGCGTGAACGCGCTGCGCCCCCTCGGTGTCGCAGGCTCGGTGGTGTGGGGCGCGCGCACGGCGCAGGGCGCGGACGTGCTCGCCTCGGAGTGGAAGTACCTCTCCGTGCGGCGCCTCGCGCTCCACATCGAGCAGAGCCTCAAGGAGGGGACGCGCTGGGCCGTCTTCGAGCCGAACGACGCGCCGCTCTGGTCGCAGCTCCGGCTCTCGATCGGGGCGTTCATGCACCAGCTCTTCCGTCGCGGCGCGTTCAAGGGAGCGCGCTCACAGGAGGCCTATTTCGTCAAGTGCGACGCCGAGACGACGACCCCCGCCGACCAGGATCGCGGCATCGTGAACGTTATCGTGGGCTTCGCGCCGCTGAAGCCCGCCGAGTTCGTCATCCTGCAGTTCCAGCAGATCACCCGGGCGATCGCCTGAGCGGAGGTAGGACATGCCCGCGAACCTGACAGCCCCCGGCGTCTATATCGAAGAGATCCCGAGCGGAGTGCGCACGATCATCGGCGTCTCCACCTCGGTCACCGCGTTCATCGGACGGGCGCGCCGCGGACCCATGAACCGGGCGACGCGGGTGACGAGCTTCGGCGAGTTCGATCGCACCTTCGGCGGCCTGTGGAACCAGAGCGATCTGGGCCATGTGGTCAGCCACTTCTTTCAGAACGGCGGGCGTGAGGCGATCATCGTGCGCGTCCACACGGGCGCGTCCGCATCGACGGGCGCGGTGCCCGGCGACATGGTGCTCACGGCGACGGCCGCGGCCACCGCGCTGCCGGACTTTCACCACCTGCGCGTGGCCGTGACGCACGGAGGCACGGCGAACGACTACTCGCTGCAGATCACCGCGGTGGACGCCGCGGGCGCCGCCCTGGAGGACGCGGGAGCCGTGGCCTACCGGGTGACGATCCCGCTGAGCCTCGCGAGCAACCCCACCGCTGCCATCGCCGGCGCCGTGACGGGCACAGCCCCGCCGATCGCGCTGGCGCAGCTGTCGAGCCCACCCCCGGCTGCGCGCCCGGGCGTCACGACGGGCGTGGACGGCACGGGGAACACCGTGCGCTTGCCGATCCCGGGCGCGCTCTCGTTCGCCGCGGCCAACCCGGGGACGTGGGGCGATCACGTCCACGTCACGATCACGCCCACCGGCTCCACGTTCACCCTGCAAGCGCAGCTCATCGACGTGACCGGACGCGAGCTGGAGGGCGAGATCTACTACGGCCTCGTCCCCACCCCCGGGGCGCTCACGTACGTCGGCGATGTGCTCGAGAGCCGCTCTGCCCTGCTCCGGCTGACGGCCGCGCCGACCGCCGTTCCCGCCGTGGCTTCCAGCGCGACCCTCGGGGGCGGCTCGGACGGCACGCCGCCGGACATCAGCGCCTACGAGGGCAGCGAGGCGGACCGCACCGGGCTGTATGCGCTCGACGAGATCGACGTGGTGAACCTGCTCTGCGTCCCGTTTCCCGCAGAGGACGCGACGGTGATCGACGAGCCGGATCGCGCCGGGTTCTGGAGCGGCAAGGCGCTGCCGTGGTGCCGCGCGCGCGGCGCGTTCGCCGTGATCGATCCGCCGCCGTCGTGGTCGACCTTCGACGCCGTGAGCCAGGACCTCGCGAACGCCGCGGGGTGGATGAGCAACCTGCAGTCGCCGCATGGCGCGCAGTACTTTCCGAACGTCCGCGTGGCGGATCCGCTCCAGGAAAACAGGCTGCGCACGTTCCCGCCGAGCGGCGTGATCGCCGGCGTGTTCGCGCGCACCGACGGGACGCGCGGCGTGTGGAAGGCGCCCGCGGGCCTCGAGGCCACGCTCGCCGGCGTGCTCGATCTGTCGCGAGGCCTCACGGACGGCGAGCAGGGCACGCTCAACCGCGAGGGCGTCAACTGCCTGCGCGCGTTCGCGGGGGCGGGCCGCGTGGCGTGGGGCGCGCGCACGCTCGTGGGCCAGGACCGCGCCGCCTCGGAGTGGAAATACGTGCCCGTGCGGCGCCTCGCGAGCTACCTCCAGCAGACGCTGCTGCGCGGCACCCGCTGGGCCGTGTTCGAGGGCAACGACGAGCCGCTCTGGTCGCAGCTCCGGCTCAACATCGGGGCTTTCATGCACCAGCTCTTCCGCCAGGGCGCATTCGCCGGTCGCACGCCTTCGGAAGCCTATTTCGTGAGGTGCAACGCCGACACCACGACCCAGGCCGACATCGACGCCGGGATCGTCAATGTGATCATCGGGTTCGCGCCAGTGAAGCCCGCCGAGTTCGTCGTCATCAAGCTGCAGCAAATCGCCGGTCAGAGCACATAGGAGGAGATGATGCCTGCCTTCACGGTCAACACGCAGCGCTTCGACCCGTACAAGAACTTCAAGTTTCGCGTGAAGTGGGATGGCAGGTACGTGGCGGGCGTGAGCAAGGTGAGCGCGCTCAAGCGCACGACGGACGTGGTGGAGCACCGCAGCGGAGGCGACCCGTCGAGCGCACACAAGTCGCCGGGGCAGACCAAGTGGGAAGCGATCACGCTCGAGCGTGGCGTCACGCACGATCCGGCCTTCGAGCAGTGGGCCGCGAAGGTCTGGCGTCTGGGCGCGGGCCTCGGCGCGGAGGTGTCGCTCGCGGACTTCCGCAAGGACCTCCTCATCGAGGTCTACAACGAGGCCGGCCAGGTCGTGCTTGCGTACAAGGTCTACCGGTGCTGGGTCTCGGAGTACCAGGCATTGCCGGAGCTCGACGCGAGCGCCAACGCGATCGCGATCCAGTCCCTCAAGCTGGAGCACGAGGGGTGGGAGCGCGACGTCTCGGTGGTCGAGCCGACCGAGCCGACGCTGTCCGATGGCTGAGCTCCTGCCGCTGCGACCGGCCGCGGTGCTCGCCGCCTGGGAAGAAGGCCTCTCTCAGGGCAGCGTGGAGCGGGCCCTCACGCTGCTCGCGCTGGCCCTGCCGGGCGTGGCGCGCGACGAGATGGCCGATCTCTCCATCGGGCAGCGTGATGCGCTGCTCCTGGAGCTGCGCGCACGGAGCTTCGGTCCTGTCGCGCCCTGCGTGGTGCGTTGCCCGAGCTGCCAAGAGACCCTGGAGTTCCCCGTCCAGCTCCCGGCGCTTCGCGTGCCGGCCCCCGCCGCCGCCGAGGGGGTCGTGACGTTCGGGGATCTTCGCCTGCGCGTGCGGTCCGCCACGAGCCGCGACCTCCTGGCGAGCGCCTGCGCGGCGGATCCGGTGCTGGCGCTGCTCGAGCGGTGCGTGACCGCGGAGCACGCCGCCGCGGGCGACCCCGCGGCCGTGCCGGCGGAGGCGGCCGAGCTCGTGGCGGCCGAGATGGCGCGGCTCGACCCCCAGGCGGACGTGCGCTTCGATCTGTCGTGCGCGGCGTGCGGCGCGGCGTGGACGACCGTGTTCGACGTGGTGGCCTACCTCTGGCGCGAGATCGAGTCCGAAGCGCAGCGCCTGCTGGCCGAGGTCGACGCTCTGGCGCGCGCGTACTGCTGGTCCGAGCTCGCGATCCTCGAGATGTCGCGGCCGCGGCGTCTGGCCTATCTCCGGCTTGCAGGTGCGGCGTGAACTTCCTGGAGTCGCTCGCGGGGCGCGCGCGAGAGACCGTGGCGGTCGTGGAGCCGCCGCGCGTGCCGTTCGTGAACGTGTTCCCGGACGGCGGGCTCGGGGTGCAGAACGACGAGGGGGTACGCCGTGCAGCGCCGGGGATCGCGATCGAGCGTCCTCCGAGCGAGCCGACGCTCCCACGCGCCGCGCGCTCGGCCGGCCGGGAGGAGCAGGCCGTGGCGGCAGCGCCCGCGGAGCCGCGCTCGATGGACGTGCGGCTGCGCGGGAGCCCCGCCGCCCCGGCGCCGGTGCCCGCGCCCTCCGAGCCGCGGGCGCCGCGGGTCGAGCGCGTGATCGAGCAGCACGTCGTGCGCGCCGAGCACGACGGGCGGGAGCGGGCGGGGATCGCTCCTCTGCTGCCCGCGCGCGAAGAGGAGCCGCGCATCGTGCGCGAAGAGCGGTGGCTCCGTGAGGTCCATGAGACGGAGCAGCACGTCACGGAGCGGCGCACCGAGCGCGTGGTGGAGCGCGCCACGGCGCCCGTGAAGGTGCCTCCGATCATGGCTGCGCCTGCTCCGCCGCCGCGGGGTGCGCGCCCGGAGCTCGCCCCGTCGCCTCGGCCGGCGCCCGTGCCGCTCCCACCCGGACCCAGCAGGCGCGCGCTCCAGGAGGAGGCAGCTGCGCCGACGGGGCCCGCGGCCCCGCCGCCTCCGGTCCATGTCTCGATCGGTCGCATCGTGGTTCGCGTGCAGGCGCCGCCCGTGGCGTCGCGGACCGAGGTCACCCGTCCTGCTCCCCCGGCGCTCGGCCTGGAGGCGTACACGGCAGGGCAGCGCCGCGGAGAGCGTCGATGAGCAACTCCCTCGCCATCGCCACGGTCACAGGGACACTCGTGAACCGCGTGCAGGCCCTGATCAACAGCGTCGGGCTCACCGGCTACGACGCCTCGTCCGATCACCCCAAGACCGACCCGTCGCCGGGCGTATACCTGTCGCTCTACCACCTCGCGCCGAACCCCGCGCTGCGGAACCTCGATCTGCCCACGCGGCGCTCCAGCGGCGAGCCGAGCCAGCGCCCCGTGCTCGCGCTCAGCCTGCGCTACCTGTTCTCGTTCGTCGGCGACGCGGCGCTCTTCGAAGCGGAGCGGCTCGCGGGCCTGGTGCTCGCCGACCTGCATGCGCGGCCAGTGCTGACCCCCGACGAGATCACGACGTACCTCGGCACGCTCGGCGCGGGCCACTACCTGCTCTCGTCCGACCTCGGGCGTCAGATCGAGCGCGTCAAGCTCGCGCCGCTCAACCTGGACACGGAGGAGCTCTCGCGCGTCTGGGGGCTCTACAACCAGAGCTTCTTCGCGCTGTCGATGGCGTGGGAGGCCACCGCGGTCCTGCTCGACGGGGCGGTCGAGCCCAGGGCAGCGCTGCCGGTGGCCACCACCGGGCTCGCGGTGCGGCCCGCCATCACGCCCGCGCTGACCCGTCTGTACGAGGCGTCGAGCCGGCAGCCCGTGGCCGGCGTGAACGACGAGCTGGTGATCGAGGGAACCGGCCTGCTCGGCGAGGTCTCGCGTGTCTTCATCGGCGCGGCGAGCGTGGGCGTCGGCGCCGCGGATCTGCACGGCGGCGCGCTGCGCGTGAGCCTGTCGACCGTGACCGGGCTGCTCCCCGGCGTGCACGCGGTGGTGGTCGAACACCAGGTGCACGTGCCGGGCGCGGCCGGGCCGGGGCTGCGCCCCGGCGGCGCGTCGAACCCGCTCGCCTTGATGGTACGGCCCACGCTCGGCGCGATGTCGTCGTCCGTCGTCGCGCTCTCGCACCGGCGCGTGCGGGTCGCCGTCACGCCGCTCCCTTCGGCCGATCAGTCCGTGGAGCTCGCGCTGGAATCGACCACGGGGCCGGAGCGGCGCAGCAGCCGCAAGTTCACGATCGACGCCGCCGACGTCGTGTTCGACGTGGCCGATCTGCCGAACGGGACGTGGCGCGTGCGCGTGTCGATCGACGGCGCGGACAGCCTGCCCACGATGACCGCCGGCGTGTACACCGGCCCCACGCTGACCGTGCCATGAAGCCAGCGCAGGCGGCGGTCGGCCCATCCAGCTCGCTCTCGGCCTCGCTCGCCGCCACGCGCGCGTGCATCGAGCGCGCGAGCAACGCCGGCCCTCCGCCCGCGCTGCCCGAGCCGCCGGCCGGCTCGCCGCTCGCGGCGCTGCGCGATCGCTTCAGCCTCTCCGCGTTCGATCTCGCGGTGATCGCGTGCGCTGCTGCGGTCGAGCTCGTGCCGGGCCTCGGCAAGAGCTGCGGCGCCGCGCTCGGGGATCCGGCGCGCCACGCGCTGACGATCGCGCTCTGCATCGCTCGGCTCCCGGGCGCGCGCTGGGACGCGTTCTCGCCGAACGGACCGCTCTGCCGCTTCCGCCTCGTGCGCCTGGGAGAGGGCGACGTGTTCACGGGGCGCTCCGTCACGTTGCCTGAGCCCGTGCTGCACTTCCTGCTGGGCGCGCCGGGGCGCGACGAACGCCTGGAGGCGCGGCTCCGGGACGTGACACCAGGCTGCGCGCTCCCGCCTTCCCGCCTGGCCGTGGCCAGCACCATCGACAAGACCCTGCGCGGTCCCGACGCGCCGCACGTGCAGCTCGTGGTCGCGAGCGCCGAGGAGGCGCGGCCGCTCTTCGCCGCGGTTGCGGCCGAGCAAGGCCGAGCGCTGTGGGAGCTGCCGGCGTGGGCGCTGCCCGACCCGCCCGAGGAGCGCGTCGACCTGCTCTGGACGTGCGCGCGCGACGCGCGCCTCTGCGGCGCGCTGGTGCTGCTCGACGTCGCGAGCGCCGGCGATCCGGCGCACGCCCGCGCCGCCGTCGATTTCGCGACCCGAGCGCCGGACCCGCTCCTGCTCTGCGGGCCTGAGGTCGTACGGCCGAAGGGGCGTCGCGTCTTCAGCGCGTCGCTGCCGCGCTTGCCCCACGAGGAGGTCAAGGACCTCTGGCAACGGGCGCTGAACGGCGCCGCGGGCGCGGACGACCTCGACATCGCGGGGCTCGCCGCGCGCTTTCAGCTGAGCCCCGACGGCATCGCCTCGGCCGCGACGAGCCTCGCGCACCGCCCGGACGGCGAGGCGCCGGGCCGCGCGGTGTGGCGCGCGTGCAGGCTGCTCTCCCGCGCGCGCCTCGACGATCTCGCGCAGCGCATCGAGCCGGACGCGGACTGGGATCGGCTGATCCTCCCGCCCGAGGAGGTCCGGACCCTGCGCGCGATCGAGGCGCAGGTGCGCCACCGCGCGCGCGTGTTCCACCAGTGGGGCTTCTCCCGCCAGGGGGAGCGCGGCAGCGGCACCGCGGCGATCTTCTCGGGACCGAGCGGTACCGGCAAGACGATGGCGGCGGAGGTGCTCGCCGGCGCGCTCGAGCTCGATCTCTACCGGATCGATCTGTCCTCGGTGGTGAGCAAGTACATCGGGGAGACCGAGAAGAACCTGCGCCGCGTGTTCGACGCGGCCGAGGAGGGCGGCGCGATCCTGCTGTTCGACGAGGCGGATGCGCTCTTCGGCAAGCGCACCGAGGTCAAGGACAGCCACGATCGGCACGCCAATATCGAGGTAAGCTACCTGCTCCAGCGCATGGAGAGCTACCAGGGCCTCGCGATCCTCACGACCAATCTCCGCAAGAACATCGACGACGCGTTCCTGCGGAGGATCCAGTTCGTGGTGGAGTTCCCGTTCCCGGACGTCTCCCAGCGAGAGCGGATCTGGCGAGCGATCTTCCCTCCGCAAACGCCGATCGACGGCGTGGATCCGCGCACGCTCGCGCGCCTCGCCGTGGCCGGCGGCAACATCAAGAACATCGCGCGCAACGCGGCGTACCTCGCGGCGGCCCAGGACCGGCCCGTGGGCATGCAGCACCTGCTCGAGGCCACACGCCTCGAATACACGAAGCTGGGGCAGCCGCTCACGCCCACCGAGATCCGCGGGTGGCTATCATGAGGCCGCAGGCGGTGGAGCTGCACATCGGCGAGCTGGAGCTCGCCGGCCTCGACCCCGCGGGGCGCTTCGACGTGGCGCGGGGCCTCGAGGGCGAGCTCGCCCGGCTGCTCGCGACCGAGGGGGTACCGGCGGGCCTGCTCGCGGGCCGGGCCGTGGTCCCGGAGCTCGTCCTCGATCCCGGGGCCGCGGCGGTCCCGCTGGAGCTCGGGCGCGCCGTGGCCCGCGCTCTCTATGAGGGCTGGCGATGAGGACCCACGCGGCGAGGCACACGCGCGACGCGCGGCGTGACAAACGTCGCGATGGCCCGCGAGCGCGGTCGGCCGGTCCCGATCGCGGGCTGTCCGAGCAGGACAGCCTGCTGGATCATCTGGACCTCGACCCCGGCGCCGCGGTCCCGCAGGTCTCCCCGCTCGCCGAGAGCTGGTCGCAGGTCACGGCCGCGCCCGAGATCGCGCTGCCGCATCGCGAGGAGCTCTCCGCGCTGTTCGGCCGCGATCTGGATCACCTGCAGGTGTTCGCGGGCCCGGAGGCCCGGACCCTGCTCGACTCCCTCGGGGCCGAGGCGGCGACGCGCGGCGAGCAGATCCTCCTGCCGGGACCGGACGCGCCGCTCGAGACCGTCGCGCACGAGGTCGCGCACGCGCTCCAAGGCGGCGGTGCGCTCGAGCAGGATCAGTGGCCCGGTGTGCTCGGCGAGAGCCACGAGGCCGAGGCGCGCGCGGACGCTGCGGCCGCGCACGCGGCACAGGGCGCGGAGGTCCCGAGCGATCTGCTGGCGTCGCTGGATATGCGGCGCGGCTTCGTGGCGCTGCGCAAGGCCGGTCGAGCGCCCGTCCGGCCGCAGGCAGCTGCGGAAGGCGCGGAGGGCGCGGACGAGATCGAGGTGGACGATCCGCCGGCAGCGCACGAAGCGCCGCGCGCTCGGGCGCAGCCGCAGGGAGCCGCGCGCGGCGGCGGAGGCGGCACGGCCCAGCGGCGCCCCCGTGCCCGCAGGGAGGCGCCTCCGCAGAACGAGGCGCGTGAGCCGCCTGCGCCCGGTGCCCAGCAGGCGCCGGCCCAGGAGCCGGCCGAGGGCGAAGGCGGCGCCACGGACCGTGAAGGGCCCGGAGCGCAGCGCGAATCCGCGCTCGAGCCAGGTCCGGATCGCCAGGCCGAGATACGCGAGTCCCTGCGCGCGGGACAGGAGACCTGGGACGGTGCGAGCGCCACCGCGGGCGAGCACGAGGTGTCCGTGTGCCCGCGCAGCGGCGTGCAGCCGGGCCAGCACCCGTTCGCGCGCGGCCCACCGGTCGAGGTGCCCCGCGTCACGAACGAAGCGCCGGCGGCGGCCGCGGAGGCCGAGAGCGTGGACGAGGAGAGCCACCTCCGGGACGCGACGCGAGAGCTGGACGCGCAGGTCGCGCGAGGGCCGCCGTCCGCGGACGGAGCGCGCTCGACCGAGGCGGAGCAGGCCCGCGAGGTGCGCGAGATCGAGCGGAGCGTCGCGGCCGAAGAGGCGCCGGAGGCGCCGGAGACACCGCAGGTCTCCCTCACCGGGGACGCGGATCCCGGTCAGATCGACACGCGGCAGCGCGAGCTCGACGGCGAGGTCCGCGCCAGCGAAGCGACCGCCCGGGATCGCACCAGAGAAGACTTCGGCGAAGGGCGGCTCGCTCCGGCGAGCGATCCCACCGTGGGCCACGACAGCCAGCTGGAGCAGCTCCAGATCCCCGACGTGCGGCTCGAGGAGGGGCTGCCCCGCGAGCGGCTCGATCGGGTCGCGACCGACGCGAACGCCGGCCAGATGCCGCTCGATCAGGTGCTCGTCGCGCGCGACGAGGACATGCAGCAGTTCCGCGCCACGACCGAGATGCAGGCCGATACGCGCCGGCAGGTCGACGGGCACGTGCACCAGAGCGAGCGCACCGTCGAGCAGATGTGCGCGCGGGCGTGCGCTCAGCGCGATCGGCAAGCCGCGGACGCGCGCTCGGGCGTCGACACGCGGCGGGGCCGGTGGCGCGACGAGACGGACCGGCACGTGCGCAGCCGCCGCACCGAGAGCGAGACGCTCGTGCGCACGCGCGGAGCGCACATCCGCCGCGTGCGCACCGACGCGGACGGGCGCGCAAGCCGGCGCATGCGCACCGCGCGCACCGAGGCGAGCCGCCGCTTCCGGGAGGGGCGCGACCGCGCGAGCAACAAGACCCGCGAGGGGCACGACAGGAGCTGGTGGCAGCGCGGCATCGACTGGTTCCGCCAGCAGCTCGACCGGCTCCGGACGTGGATCCGGGATTTCATCGCCGCGCTCCGCCGCGCGGTCCACGCCTTCCTCGAGGCCGCGCGCTCGGCGGCGCACGCGATCGTCGAGGCCGGCCACCGCGCGATCACCGCCACGATCCAGACCACGAGGCGCGCGCTCGACGTGATCGCGGACAACCTTCCAGGCGAGCTCGGCGAGATCGCGCGCGAGTGGCGCGACGACGCGCACCGCTTCCTCGATGACGTGCAGGCTCGCGTCGATCAGACCGCGGAGGACCTGCACCGCTCGATCGACACGCACATCGACGGGCTCGAGGAGCGTATCGATCGCTCGCTCGACGCGCTGGAGCAGGGCCTGCTCGGCGCCGTCGACTTCCTCGACGAGGCCCTCGAGAGCGGCCCTCTCATGGCGATCCTGAGGCGCGTCTTTCCAAGCCTCGCGGATCTGGTCGACGAAGGGCTGGACGGGCTCGCAGAGCGGGCGGCCGATCGCGTGAACACATGGCTGGAGTCCGCGGTCGAGAGCACCGGCATCGGGAGCCTCACCCAGTGGCTCCAGGACCTGCACGAGCAGAACGTGTGCAGCGAGGAGGGCGCCGAGGCGGCCGAGGAGCGATCCTGCGCGGCGTTCGAGGCCTTGCTCCAGCGGGCGCTCGGCTGGTTCGACGGCCTGCTCGCGAGCCCGGCCGCGCGCTCGATCCAGTCGCGCCTGCAGCAGAGCCGCGATCAGGCGGCCGAGGAGCAGGTGAGCTCGGTCGAGAGCTTCCTTGGCTTCCTCCAGCGGTTCGCCCAGCCCATCTACCGCGCCTGGCAGGCCGTCGAGAGCGCGGCCGGCAGCGTGATGGAGGTGCTCGGTGACGTGGGCCGGACCGTGTGGCGGCACGTCGCGGAGTTCCTCGGCATCGACCCGAACATCGATCCGCTCACCGCGCTCCGGAACGGCATCCAGAGCGTGTGGGACAGCGTGGTCGAGGCCGTCCGGCCGCTCGTTGATGGCATTCGCACTGCGTGGCGCTGGCTCCGCGAGAACAGCCCCATCGGCGCGATCATCGATTTCTTCGGTCGCCTCCCGGAGGCGTGGCGCGCGCTCACCGACTTCGTCGGCCGCATCGGCGACGGCATTGCGTCCGCGCTCGCGACCGCTGCGGAGTTCTTCCGCAACACCGTGATCGGCGCGCTCCAGGGCGTATTGCAGGCGGTGAGCGGCGTCCTGCGCCGGGTCGTCGATGTCGCCGCAGCGTTCGCTGACGGCGTGCTCGGCGCGCTGGAGAGCCTTTTGTCGTGGGAAGCGGGTATTGCCCTGCTCGACGCCCTCGTGGGGGTCGTGCAGGCGGTCTTCGCGCCCATCGTGGCTGGCCTGCGCCTGCTCGCCGACTGCGCGGTCTTCTTCTGGCGCAAGATCGCGGACGCCGTCGGCGATCTCCTGAGCTGGCTCCGCACGCTCGCGGACATCGCCGTCGGCATCGTCATGGCGCTGGCGGCGCCGCCGCTCTCGTTCATCACGTTCTTCGCGGGCGCGGTGTGGCTCTACATCGTCCCGCAGTGCTTCAAGGCGCCGCTCCTCAACTTCTTCCTCGACGTCTGCATACGACTGCTGCGCTTCTTGCCCGAGCCGGCCGATTTTCTCCTGGCGGCCGTGTACAACGGCGCGCTCTCGTTCCTAGAGACCATCCGCGCCTCACCCGACGAGCAGAAGGTGCGCGCGATCGACCTGTTCGCCAGCATCTTCGCGGGCAACGCGGAGCTCGCCGCCGGCTTCGCGGTAGGCCTGCTCAAGGGCGTGTGGGAGAGCACGGGCGGCACGATCGTCTTCCTCGTTCAAGCGGTCGCGTGGCTCGTCATGCTGCCGGTCCGCCTGGTCCAGTGGGCGGTGGGTCTCGCCACCGGCACGACCGAAGAGGACGGGGTGAGCCCCGGCGGCGCGGCCGGTGAGGAGTCCGCTTCGGAGGGCGGGGGCGAGGGCGAGGGCCCCGAAGAGGCCATCGACGAGGGCGGGACCGCGCTGCGCCGCGCGCGCGATCCACCGGGCCTGCGCGCGGCCGAGGAGCGAACGCCGGGCGAGCCAGCGCGGCAGGAAGACTCGTTGCCTGCGGACGGCGCTGCAGCTGGAGGGGCGGGCGCCGGCGGTGCGGGCCCGGAGCGATCCGCCGAGGCGACGCCGCAGCCCGCCGCGCCCTCGGCCACGGCCGAGGAGGCGGCGCGTGCCCGCGCAGAGCCCGAGAGCCCCGCAGAGCGGGCCGAGGAAGCGGAGGGGGCGGTCGGTCCGAGCACCGACGAGGAAGAGGAGAGCGAACAGGACGGCCAGGACGAGGACGACGAGATCGAGGACGTCGACGAGGCCGAGGCCGGCGAGGAGGAAGGTGGCGAGCTGGGCGGCGATGAGGCCGACGAGGGCGCGGCGACCGGCGCGTCCGAGGCGCCGCCCCAGGTCCGCACGCCGCCGGGGAGGCCCGCGGCCGCAGCGGCCGGCGGCCGCGTCGCGACGCCGCCTCTTGGCTCGGCGCGGTCACCTGGGGAGCGCCTCGCGCCGCCGGCGTCGGTCGCAGGACAGCTCCCCGCCACGGTTGACGCGGCCGCGGCCGCACCTCCGGAGGAGATCCCCGGCGAACCCGCGTCCGAAGAAGACGAGAGCGACGGCGAGACCTCCGGCGAGCGGGAGGAAGGCGCCGAGGGGGCGACCGGCGGGGAAGGGGAGACCGGCGCGGAGGGACCAGGTGAGGAAGCGCCCGCGGCGCCCGATCTCCCATCGGTCGGGGAGTTCTTCCGCCAGCTCGCGACCGAGGGCTTCACGCGCGAGGACGTGCGCGGTCTGCTCGACGGCATCCGTGCGGCGTCGCGCGGCCTCGTGCGCTCGCTCGCGCAGAGCGCTGCGCGATCGCTCCTCGATGCGCTCAACGCCCGCGGCGCCGCGTACCAGATCGGCGAGGCCATGGGCACGATCGCCGGCATGGTCATCGTGGAGGTCGTGCTGGCCATCTTCACGGGCGGCGGCAGCACGGCCGTCACGGCGGCGAAGGCGATCCTTCAGGGAAGCCGCGGCGTGGCGCGCCTTGCGAGCGTGGTGTCTCGATTGCGGCGCGCGGTGCAGCCGTTGTTCGAGATGATCAACCGGCTTCGCCGCTCGGCGCAGGGGTTGCTCTCACGCGTGATGGGGTGGCTCGACAACGTGGTTCAATGGATGCAGCGCACGCTGCGCCGCTTCCTCGGCCGCGGTCCGCACGTGCCCACGCCGCGGCCGCGCGCGCCCACACCGCGGCCGCGTGGGCCGAGGCCTGCGGGGCCGCGGAGAGCGGGAGCGCCGCGAAGAGGGACGGGGCCGCGAAGAGGGGCGGGGCCGCGAAGGGGCGCCGGACCGCGCAGGGGAACGGGGCCGCGTCGAGGGACGGGGCCGCGCAGGGGCGCCGGACCGCGCAGGGGCGCCGGACCGCGCAGGGGCGCCGGACCGCGCAGGGGCGCCGGACCGCGCAGAGGCGCGGGGCGTGGGCGCGGAAGAGGGCGCGGCCGCGGCAGGGGCCGCGCCCGCGGGAGAGGGCGCGGCCGCGGCCGTGGTCGCAGGGGACGGCAACGCCGGCGTCGCAGGCGGCGTGATCGCCGCGGCATCGCAGGTCGCGTGCGAATCGCGGCGGCTGCCGGGTGGCGCGCGGTGGTGGGCGTCGCGCGCCAGCAGGTGGTCCCGCGCGAGGCCGTGCTCGGTCCTGCGCGGGCTGCCGCGCGCGGGGCAGCGCCGGGCATCTCCATCCGCGTCGCGGCGCGACACCTGCCGGGCCTTCCCATGTGGACTCTCCGCGTTACCGGACGGCGGGGCCGCAAGCGGGCGAGCGTCAGCCGAGGCCGAGGTTGGTATGGCCGGAACAATGCGCGCCAGCCGCGCTACTCCGCTGCACGCGATCAGACGCTCCGCCATCGCCGCGTGATCGAAACCCTCGATCAACGGCTGACGCGACGCGCCGAGGTGATCCTGCGCAACGAGCCGGACCCGGCTGTGATCCAGGAACGGCTCGCACCCACGGCGACTCGCTTCGCGGGCGCACCCAGCCCTCGGCCTCTCACCGGAGTCTCACTCGACCTGACCCCGGATCGGGGTGACTTGAACGCTCAGCGAACCCGGTTGACGTGGCGGTACGCGCTCGGTCCGAACATGACCCGAGGAAGCATCCGGGTCGCGATCGTCCCGACCTACACGCTGGGCCGCACCCGCGATCTCACGCACTACCTGGTCCGGACGGCGCGCCCGCGCATCAACAATCTCGGGCCCTACGAGCTCTCGGCGCGGCGTATCACGCAGACACAGCGATTCGTCTACGCGCCCGATCCGGCGGTGTGGGCAGCGGCCGCGTACGAGGCCGAGCGCTGGCGCGCCTGTCGCGAGGCGGTGCTCTACGTGCCCGAGCGGCGGCAATGGAACACGGATCAGAGGCGCTTCGTCGCGAGCCCCGGCGAGCAGGCGCTCGCGAACCGGCGGGCGCGGTCCATGCGCAATGAGGTCGTCAACCTGAGCCGGGCCGACACGCGCCGAGGGATCGTCGAACAGCTCATGTCCTACCGGGATGCCCGCGCTCCTCGGCCCCTCCGTAGCGTCAGCACGGAGGAGGGCTATGGGGGCCGGTGGCTCTACCTGAGCACGACCGGCCCCATGGCCGGCACCGTGCAGCGCGGCGCAGGCCGCGGGCACGCCGTCGAGCGACACGTCCTGGGAACCGGGGAAGGGATCCAGGATGAGCGTGACCTGGCGCGCCGTGCGGCGTTCGGGGAGATCGTGGTCAGGATGCGGATCGTCGCCGCGGGCGGCGCTCGAAACGCGAGCGCCTTCGCGTCGCTGCGCGACGCCAACATCGCGCTCCGCGCCGCAGCGGGCGAGATCCGCATCCTCTGGAACGATCTTCGGACGGCGCTCGCCCGGCGCGTCCTCGATCTGGGCAACCTCGCCTGGGACGTGACGACGCCTCCGGTGAACGCCGTCAAGGCCCGCCGGACACAGGGAGGCGTCTTCCCGGCGGCCCAGCGCCCCCGTTACCTGCGCTGGCGGTTCGTGGGGGCCCGCCCTGCACAGGCAGGGACGCGCCCCATTCACGGCGGTGACGTCGGATCACCGGAGTGGACGGGCTGGGCAGCCCGGCAGCCGGCGGGCGCCGGAGCACCGCAGCCCACGGCGCCGCTCACCGACGTCACGTATCACAATGCCACCCGTGCCAAGCTCGTGCTCCGGCCGACGAGCAGCGCGGGCGCCAGCGGCTGGTTCGTCTACACGCTCTACCCCGAGGTCTAGGCAGGCCGCCGGGCAGCCTGGCTGAAGAGCACCCGCTCGTTGCGCTCGCACCCAGGCTGAAGCAGGCTCTCGGGCGCACGCCCATGAGCCGGACTGCCCTCGATCGATTCCTCCGGATCGCCGCAGGCGCACCGTCCGAGAAGCGGTGGTCGCAGCTGTTCGCCCTGGTGGGTGAGTGGCCGGGGGAAGCCCGCGCCGCGGAGAAATGGACCGATCGCGCGGACACCGCGCTCGCCTCGTGGCCCGATGCGTCTCGTGTCGCTGTAATGAGCGAGGAGGAGCAGAGCGAGCCCGAAATGTGGATGTGGGGCGTCGCTCCCGACATCGGCCCGGCCCCCTGGTTACGGCTCGTGCGCACCCTCTGGACGTCGGTCGCCGAGGTGCTCGCCGCGCCCCCCGGCGGTGGATGGGAGCAGTCCGGTTTCGGCGCCGTGCGGCGCTTCCACCTGCGAGACAAGCTGTCTTCGTTCGGCGAGGCGGCGCGGGCGACGGCTCGTCTGCCCGCTCTCGCGGCGCTCAATCTGTCCTCCGCGATCCTCTTCCCGCCGACGCCAAGCACCGTGCGCGCCGGCTGGGTGGATCTCCTACAGGCAGCGGCGAACAGCCATGTCGTCGATCTGAACGTCGCCCGTATGCCACTCGATCCGGCGATGATTGGCCAGCTCGTCGGGTCGCAGGCGGCCCGGGGTCTCGCGGCGCTGAACGTCTCGGAGTCCCGCACGCCGTTCGGCGACGAAGCCGCGTCCGTGCTCGCCAGGTGGCCTGCCGGCGCGTCCATCGAGGCATTGTGGCTCGCTCGGGACGGGTTGACGGACCGTGGAGCGACGCATCTGTGGGAGTGCGGCGCGCTCGACTCCCTTCGTGTCTTGGGCTTGAACGGCAACGGCCTGACAGGTGCGTCCTTCGCGGCCCTCGCGAGCAGAGAGAGAGCAGCGTTGATCGAGCTCGATCTCCGGGGCAACCAGATCTCCGACAGCGCCGTCGAGGTCCTCTTCCGAGCGTCGCTCCCGGCGCTCCGGAGCCTCCGCCTGGAGAACAATCGGCTGACGACCGCGGGCGTCCGGCGGGTCCTGGCCTGGGCGGCGACGAAGCCTGCGCTCGTCTGCACGGTCAAGCCGCTCCATTGAAGGGACTGCCGGGCAGGCTCCGGCGGTCACCCGGCAGCCCCCGGGGAGGGTAGGTGGCACCTTCGGGAGCCTGGCGACCAGGCCCGCGGAAGTCACCCGAGATTCTACCGACCACGCCCCGGACGGCTCGCCTTTACCCCCGCCCCCTGCCCGTGGTCTACTCCGTCCCCGGAGGAGCTTCCGTGTCCGCTTTCCCCGGCACGCCACGCACGTTGAAAGGGGCGCTCGTGGCCATCGATCCGCTCGGCGGGCAGCCGACGGTCGTGCTCTTCCAGTACAACCCGCACACGCTCACGCGCCAGCTCGAGGCGCGCGGCGCGGACGGCGGGCCCGCGGCCACGAGCTACACGGGCGCGCCGGTCGAGACCATCAACGTCGAGGTCGAGCTCGACGCGACCGACGGCCTGGAGACGCAGGACCCGCTCGCCGTATCGCTCGGCATCCACCCGCAGCTCGCGGCGCTGGAGAAGCTCGTGTACCCGCCCTCGGCGCGCATCATCGCCAACACGGTGCTCGCGGCGTTCGGCAGCATCGAGGTCGTGCCGCCGCAGGGGCCGCTCATTCTGTTCATCTGGGGGCCGAAGCGCGTGCTCCCGGTCAGCGTCAAGCAGTTCTCCATTGTCGAGGAGGCGCACGATCCTCAGCTCAACCCGATTCGCGCGCGCGTGTCGCTGGGGCTGCGCGTGCTTTCCACCGACGATCTCGGTCCCATGCACCCGGGGCACGCCCTGTTCCTCGCCCACCAGGTCGCGAAGGAGGTCATGGCCGGCCTCGCCTCGGTGACGAGCACAGCCAGCGCGCTCAGCGCCTCGTGAGGTAACCCATGGTCGATCCCACCAGCCGTTACGCCGCTGCCAGCCAGGCCCCGCTCCTCTGGGCCGACGCCACGGGGCGCGAGATCCGCTATCTCCCGCGCAGGTTCCTCGCGCCGGTCGACGCGTTCGAGATCCTCGCCGAGGTGAGGGTGCAGGGCGGCGAGCGCCTCGACCACATCGCCGCCCGGACGCTGGGCTCCGCCGAGGCGTGGTGGCGGGTCGCCGACGCCAACGAGGCCCTCGATCCCGCCACGCTCACCGCCGAGCCGGGCGCGCACCTGCGCGTGCCCGTGCCGCGACCGTAAAGGGTTCGGGATGCTCCCGGGCGCGGTCCTGACGCTGCTCTGCGGTCCCGCGGTTCCGCTGCCCGCGCCGGATCTCGCCGCGTTGCTCGACACCGTGTCCGTCAGCCATAGCGACGAGGGGCGATCGACGTTCCAGATCGTGTTCCGCGCACTCCGCGATGCGGTCACCGGCCTCCTCGACTATCCGATCCTGCTCAGCCAGCGCGTGAAGGTCGGGACGCGCATCGTCCTCGTCGTCACGGTGAACGCGATCCCGCAGGTCCTGATGGACGGGATCATCACGCACCAGCAGCTCAACCCGGGCGACAAGCCGGGCAGCGGATCCATCACGGTCACCGGCGAGGACCTCGGGGTGCTCCTCGATCAGCTCGAGGTGCGCATGCCGTTCCCGGGCAACGACACAGCGCTCGCCTACACGTTGCTCGGGCCCTATGCCGCGCTCGGCCTCACGCCCATGGTGCTGCCCCCGCCGACGGACGTGCCACCGGATCCAACGCGCGAGCTGCCGCACCCGCAGGGCACCGCCTGGGCCATCCTCACGCAGAAGGCGCAGCAGCACAGCTGCGTGTTCTTCGTCCTGCCAGGCCCCTTGCCGGGGCAGAGCATCGCGTATTTCGGTCCTCGCATCCCGGCGTTTCTTCCGCAGCGCGCGCTGACCACCGGCATGGGATCGGCGAACAACGTCACCAGCATCTCCTTCCAGCATGACGGCACGCAATCGACGCAGGTGATCGGGCTGGTGCAGGACGACAATCCCGCGGCCACGGTCCCGCCGCTCCCCGTGTTCGGCGTGCCGCTGCTGACGCCGCCGCTCGCGGCAATGCCTTCGCTCTACGTCAACGCGCCCATCATGAAGACCAAGTTCCTCGAGGCGACCGCGCGCGCGAACTACGTCCGCGCCCTGCTCCAGGCCTCGTCCGAGACCACGGCCTCCACGGTGAAATCGGTCACGGCGTCGGGTGAGCTGGACACGGCCCGTTATGGCGGGGTGCTCTACGCGCGGCAGCTTGTCGGCGTCCGAGGCGTGGGATACAGCTTCGATGGCTTGTATTACGTCAAGAGCGTCTCGCACTCGATCAAGCGTGGCGAATACAAACAGAGCTTTCAGCTCTCGCGCGAGGGCCTGGGGGCCACGGTCCCGGCGGTCATCCCATGAGCACTTACTTCGGCAAATACCGCGGCACCGTGATCAACAACTTCGATCCGATGCAGATCGGCCGCGTCCAGATCAGCTGCCCGGCCGTGCTCGGCGAGAGCATCCTCGCGTGGGCCATGCCGTGCGCGCCCTACGCCGGCGACGGAGAGGGCCTGTGGTTGGTCCCGCCGATCGGCGCCAACGTGTGGATCGAGTTCGAGGCCGGTGATCGCGACAAACCGATCTGGGTCGGCGGCTTCTGGAACGTCGGGCGCACGCCGGCGCTGCCCGGCCTGCCGACCACGAAGGTCCTCAAGACCGCGGGCGCGACGCTCAAGCTCGACGATCTGCCGGGCGCGGGCGGGGTCACGATCGAGGTGGGGCCGCCGGTCGTCGGCGTGCCGGTGAAGATCGTGCTCAACGCGCAGGGCATCGAGATCTCCTGCGGCGCGGCGAGCGTGAAGCTCGATCCGGCCCGCGTGAGCCTCAACAACGGCGCGCTGGAGGTGATCTGATGGGCTCTCCGGTGCTGCACCAGGGCGCGCAGATCCAGTGTCCGCACGGCGTGCCCGCGCAGGCCGTTCCGTCGCAGGTCCGCGTGACCCTCAGCGGCCAGCCGATGCTCACGCAGGCGGACACGTTCACGGTGGGCGGCTGCCCGTTCCAGCTCCCGGGGCCCACGCCGTCTCCCTGCGTGCAGGTGCGCTGGCTCGTGCCCTCGCTGCGCGTGCGCGCGGGCGGCACGCCGGTCCTGCTGCAGTCGAGCTCCTCGCTATGCCTGGCCGCCACCCAGGCGCCGCAGGGGCCGGCGATCGTCGCGGCCGTCTCGCCGCGGGTGACGGCGTTATGAGGGCGCTCTCGTTCCCCTATCGGATCGACCAGACCGGCCGCACGGCCACCGTCTCGGCCGACGACGAGGTGCGCGAGCTCATCGAGCAGCTCCTGTTCGTCGCGCCCGGCGAGCGGGTCATGCGGCCCACGCTCGGCAGCGGCGTCGGGCAGCTCGTGTTCGCGCCGGCCGGCGAGCAGCTCGCGGCCACGACGCAGCACCTGGTGCAGGGCGCGCTCCAGACATGGCTGGGCGATCGCCTGCTCGTGGAGAGCGTCGATGTGGCCGCCGAGGAGGCGATGCTGACCGTGTCCGTCCGGTACCGCGTGCGCGTGAGCGCCGAGGCGCGCACGGTCGTCGTCCGGGGCGAGGTGTGACATGAGCGCCTTCGAAGGCCGCCGCCGCGCCCTCGAGGCCGGTTATTCCCTCCCGGACAACGGGCTCGAGCGCCTCGTGATCCCGGGCCAGGATCCGTCGCGCAACCCGGCCGATCTCCCGCTCCCCGCGAGCGGCCTGCCCTCGCGCATCGCCGGGCGCGTGGCGCTGCTCCGGTTCGTGACCCCGCGCGGCGTCGCGGCGCTCACGCAGGCCGAGGTGCTCCTCGCGGGCGCCACCGTGCGCTGGATGGTGACGGCCCCGGACCTCGGGACGGTCCAGGCGCTCGACGGCGCGCTGCAGCAGGACGAGCTCGACTGGTTCGGCGCGCTCGCCGCGGCCATCGACGCGCAACCGGGGCTGCCCGGGCGCTGGCTGATCGTGCACACGGAGGCGGCGCTGCCGGCGACGGTGTCGGTCGATCTCCGGGCGAGCCCGGGGAGCACGACCCCGCCGAGCGGATTCGAGGCGCGCCTCGCGTCCCTCCACGTCGCGCAGGAGCCGCCCTTCTCGGCCGCCGCGCGCGCGGCGTGGCTCAACGCGATCCACCACGTGCTGGTCGCGGATCAGCGCCCGCTCGTGTCCGAGAGGCTCCGCCAGCGTGTGGTGTTCGTGCGCTTCGCGAGCGCGTTCGGCGTGACCGACCTGCGCGCGTCGAACCTGTCCATCACCGGCGGCGTGCGCCAGCCCGAGGTGCACGTGCGCTGGGCCTGGCCGCTCGCGGACATCGCCGCCGTGGTCGATCCCGAGCTGACCGCCGCGGAGCGCGCCCAGCTAGGGGCGTTCGCCGCGGAGCGCGCCGCGCGGGGCGACGCGGAGGTGTGGCTCGCCGTGTGCACCGAGGAGCGCGGCGACTTCTCGCTCTACACGCTGCGCGTGTCCGGCGACCCCCTCTTCGACGTCCTGCTCTCCGCCGCCACCGTCAACTTCAAGGTCGATTGCCCGTCGCCGCTCGATTGCCGGACCGACACTTCCTGCTCGGCCGAGCTGCCCGCCCCGCCCGTCCTCGACTACCTGACCCGCGATTTCAACGGCTTCCGGCGGCTCCTCCTGGATCGGCTCGCCGTGCTCGGCGCGGCGGACGCCGAGCAGAGCCCTGCCGGCATGTGGTCCGTGCTCGTGGATCTGATCGCGGCGCGCGCGGACCAGCTCGCGTACGCGCAGGACGCGGTCGCGACCGAGGCGTACCTGCACACGGCGCGGCTCCGGCCCTCGGTGCGGCGCCACGCGCGCCTGCTCGATTACCGGATGCACGAGGGCGTGAACGCCCGCGCCTTCGTGCACCTCGTCGCGAGCGCGGGGGTGGACCGCGCGGATGTGGTCGCGGCCGGCGATCTCTTCCTCACACGCCTCCTCGGCGCGAGCGCCCTCCTGCCGCCGGACACGCTCGAGACGACGACGCTGCCGCCGGAGTCGCAGGTGTTCCGCGCGCTCCTGCCGCTCGGGAGGCTCCTTGAGGCGCACAACGAGATCGCGATCTACGCCTGGGGCGAGGGCGACCTGTGCCTGCCCCGGGGCACGACCCGCTGCACGCTCCTGGACACCGGCCGTGCGCTGAAGCTCAAGAAGGGCGATCTCCTGCTCCTGGAGGCGACCGCGAGCGCCGCGACCCGGGCGGCGGAGGACGCGGACCCTGCCCTGCGCCACGTCGTCCGGCTCTCGAAGGAGCCGAAGCAGACGACGGATCCGCTCCTCGCGAAGGACGTGCTCGACGTGGAGTGGCTCGCCGAGGACGCGCTGCCGTTCGATCTTCCGGTGCTGCAAGACGGGCGTCCGCTCGCTGTCGCGCGCGGCAACCTCACGCTCGTGGATCATGGCCGGCCGTTCACCGAGGACCTGGCGGTGACGCCGTGGGGCAGCCGCGGCCGGCTGGGGGCGTCGCTCGGCCGCACGGGCCTGACCTTCGCGACCGCGCCGCCGATCTGGGACGATACCACCGCGTCCGACTGGCAAACCACGACGTGGTCCGCGAGCCAGGTCGTGCGCCAGGCGCCGCAGCAGGCGCTGCCCGCCGCGACGCTGCTCGGGGACGACAGCGTGACCTGGACACCCCAGCGCGACCTCCTGGCCTCGGATCGCTCCGCCGCGGAGTTCTGGGTGGAGATGGAGTCGAGCGGCCGCGCGTGGATCCGCTTCGGCGATGACACCACGGGCCGGAGGCCCGGCGCTGACGCCGCGTTCAAGGCGCAGTACCGCACGGGGAACGGCGTGCTCGGCAATGTCGGCGCCGGCGCCATCGCCCACCTCCTGTCGACGAAGCTCCCGGCCTCGGAGCTCGTGGCGGTGCGCAACCCGCTGCCGGCCGTGGGCGGCGTCGATCCGGAGCCGCTGGACGTGGTGCGGAAGTCTGCGCCGTACGCGTTCCGGACGCAGGAGCGCGCGGTGACCCTGGCCGACTGGGCCGAGGTCGCGAGCCGACACCGCGAGGTGCAGCGCGCGGTCGCGCGGATCGTGTGGACGGGGTCGTGGCACACGGTGCGCGTGCACATCGATCGCGTCGAGGGCCGTCCGGTCAACGCCGAGTTCGTGGCGGAGATCACCGCGTTCCTCGAGCGGTATCGGATGGCCGGGTACGGCCTGGAGGTCCGAGGGCCCGAGTACGTACCGCTCGATATCGTGCTCGCGATCTGCGTCGAGCGCGACGCCTGGCCCGAGGCCGTGGCGAGCGCGCTGCAGCGGGCGTTCGGCACGGGCCTCTTGCCCGACGGCACACGCGCCTTCTTTCATCCGGACAACTTCACCTTCGGGCAGAGCGTGTACCTGAGCCAGATCGTCGCGACGGCGATGGCCGTGCCGGGCGTGCGGTGGGTCGACGCGCGACCCGAGAACCCGGCGAACCATTTCCGCCGCTGGTCGACCGCCGGGCACGACGAGCTCGCCTCGGGCGTGCTCCGCGTGGGGGCGCTCGAGATCATCCAGTGCGAGTCGAACCCGAGCGCGCCCGAGCGCGGTCGGATCCACTTCAACGTGGAGGGCGGAGCATGAACGCGACCGGATGCTGCGAGCCGACGAAGCCCGAGCGCGACAACCCGCCCGGGCAGCCGACCCTGCGCTACCGCACCGGCACGTGGGCGACGTTCCGCGCGGCGATGGTGGCCAGGCTGCCGCTCCAGACCGTGCCGCCCGATCGAGGGGACGGCGCGCGGCCTCTCCAGGCGCTCACCGCGCGCGACGCGTCCGAGCCGACCATCGCGCTCCTCGACGCCACCGCGTGCGCGCTCGACGTGCTGACGTTCTATCAGGAACGCCACCTCAACGAGGTGTTCATCGGCACCGCGATGGAGCGCGTGTCGCTGGTGCAGATCGCGCGCGCGCTCGGGTACGAGCCCAGCCCGGGCGTGGCTGCGTCGGGCTACCTCTCGTTCACGGCGTCGTCGCTCTCGACCGGGCCCGTGATCGTGCCGGCTGGCACTGCGGTGATGGCCCTCCCCGAAGGCAACGCGCCGCCGCCGATCTTCGAGACGAGCGAGGCCATCGAGGCGCTCGCGGCGTACAACGCGCTGCCCGTCACGAAGCGGAAGCCGCTCGCGCCGCTCACCAGGGAGGACCGCTGGGTCTGGGTCTCGGGCGTGGCCACGCGCGCGCAACGCGGGGACGGCGTGCTGCTCTACGGCGCCGATCGGAACGCGACCCCGGGGAGCGAGCGGTGGGAATTCCGGCGCATCACCTCGACCGAGGTCGACACCGCGCACGACCAGACGAAGCTCGTGTTCGAGCGCAATCTCGGGGACGCGAGGACACCTCCTCCCGAGCAGGTGCTCGCGGTGTTGATCTTCCGCAACCGCGCCTCCCTCTTCGGGTACAACGCGCCGGACTGGAAGACCCAGTCGGACCAGACGCAGCTCACGGCGTGGTGGAGCGCGGGCGGCACCATGGCCGGCGTGCCCAGCCCGGGCGTGGACGGCCGTACGCGCCTGCTCAGCCGCACGAGGCCCGACACGGGCGCGCCATGGCCTGTGACGGAGTGGCCCAAGTTCGCGCTGTCCGAGGAGCCGATCGTGGCAAACGGCTTCGTCGACCTCGACCGCGAGTACACGGGCGTCCTGCCCGGGAGCTGGGTGGTGCTCGCCGACCCGTACAACGTCGAGGCGTATCGCGTGGTCCGGGCAGGCCCGAGGGCGCGCGTGGATTTCACGCTCACGGCGAAGGTCACGCGGCTCAAGCTCGAGGGCGAGCGCCTCGGCGAGTTCGATCGCCGCGCGACCGCGGTGTGGTGCGAGCCCGACACGTTCGTTCGGGTCGGTGAGCCCGACACGAGCCCGGTCACGGGCTCGACGGTCACGCTGAACGGCGCGTTCGCGGGGCTCGAGGGGAGAATGCTCGCCGTGTACGGCCGAGACGCCTCGACCGGCAGCCCGCGCGGCGAGGTCGTGAAGATCGTCGCTGCGAGCACGACGGGCGGCGTGACGACGCTCACGCTGGACCCGCCGCTCGCCGCCTCGTACCTGCGGGACGACGTGGTGCTGAACGCCAACGTGGCGCGGGCCACGCACGGTCAGACGGCGCCGAGCGAGGTGCTGGGCAGCGGCAACGCGGCGCAGCCGCTCCAGCGCTTCCTGCTCAGGGGCAAGCCGCTCACGCACGTGTCCTCGCCTGCGGATCCGAGCGGCGCGGAGCCGGCGCTCACCGTGCGCGTCGGCGGCGTGGCGTGGACCCGCGCGCCGTACCTGTACGGCCAGGCGCCGGACGCGCTCGTGTACGCGCTCCGCCACGCGTCGGACGGGACGACCGTGGTGGAGTTCGGCGATGGGATCACGGGCGCGCGCCTCCCCGGCGGCGTGGAGAACGTCGTCGCCTCGTACCGCACGGGGCTCGGCCTCTCGGGGGAGGTCGAGCAGGGGCGCGCCTCCTTGCTCACGCGCAAGCCGGCGGGGATCGACGGCGCCATGAACCCGACCGCGTTCTCGGGCGGCGCGGATCCCGAGGCTCCGGACGAGATCCGGCGGAACGCGCCGACCACCGTGCTCACGCTCGATCGCCTGGTCTCGATCCAGGACTACGAGGACTACGCGCGGACGTTCGCCGGCATCGGCAAGGCGCTCGCGGTCGGCATCTGGGCCGGGCAGCGCCGCCTGGTCCACCTCACCGTCGCGAGCGCGAGCGGCAAGCCCCTGGCCCCGACCGATCCCGTGGTCGTCGATCTGGAGCGCTCGCTGCGCAACTACCAGGACCCCATGCACCGCGTCGTGATCGACAGCTACGGCGCGAGGTGGTTCGGCGTGGACGCCCGGCTCCTGATCGAGCCCGCCTATCGCTGGGAGGACGTCGACGCGGCGGCGCGCGCCGCGCTGCTGTCGCGCTTCGACTTCGCGAGCCGCGCGTTCGGGCAGGGCGTGACGCCCGCCGAGGTCCTCCGCGTCCTCGCGTCGGTGGAGGGCGTGCGCGCCGTGGATCTCGACAGGATATACCGCGTCGACGATCCGACGCAGGCGGCCCCTCCCGACCTTCTCCTCGAAGCGCTCGGGCCCCAGACCAGCGGCGGCACGCGGCAGATCGCGGAGCTCCTGCTCGTGTCCACGGCCGCCTCCGACGTCGTCCTGAGGAGGATGTCCGAGTCATGAGCGTCCGCGAGACCCTCTACGCGCAGCTCCCCGCGGTCTACCGCCGCCGCGACGCCGAGCTCGGCGGTCCGCTGCGCGCGCTGCTCGCCATCGTCGACGAGCAGCTCCAGGCGGTCCAGGCCGACATCGAGACCGCCTGGGACAACGCGTTCATCGAGACCGCCGAGGAGTCGCTGGTCCCTTACATCGGCGACGCGCTCGGCCTCCCGGTCGCGCGCGACGTGCGCGCGATCGCGTTCAGCCGAAGGGCCTTCGTGGCCAACACGATCGGCTACCGGAGGCGCAAGGGCACCGCGGCGATGCTGGAGCTGCTCGCCCGCGATCTCACGAACTACCCGGCGCGCGTCGTCGAGTTCTTCACCCGCATGACGTGGGACGAGTCGATCAACCACCCGACCGGGCGCCCCGCGACGCTGGACATCCGGAGCACGATCGCGCTGGAGCGCCTCGGCGGCCCCTTCGAGGAGGCGACGCGCTCCGTCGAGGTGCGCCGGATCGCGTCGGGTCGCGGCACGCACAACCTGCCCAACGTCGGGTTGTTCCTGTGGCGCACGCGCATCTGGCCGCTCGCGGGCGTGACCGCGGCGCCCATGTCGCTCGCCGGCCAGGCGGCCTACCGATTCAGCCCCCTCGGCGAAGATCGACCGCTCTACGCCGCGCTCGAGACCGAGGCCGATCCCACGGCGATCGCGACCGAGGCCTCGGTGCCTCTCGCGCTGTCCAGGCGGCGGCTCTGGGCGCAGGCGCGCGCCCTGGGGGCGGACATGGTCTGGCCGTTCTGGATCGAGGTCCACGGCCGCGACGGGAGCAATGCCGCCGTCGTCCGGAGGGTGGCCCCGGGCAAGGTCGACATCTGCGACCTGTCGGCGATCGCGTCGGTGCCCGCCGCGCCCGCCCACGATCGTGTCGAGGTCGATCCGCAGATCGGCCGCTTCGTGCTCGGCGCCGATTTCACGGCCGGCTTGAGCGGCGTCGAGGTCACGACCGGGCACTTCATCGCGACCTCCGGCGACCTCGGCGCCGGACCCTGGGATCGCGGCGCGCTCGTGCAGGAGTGGCTCGGGCGCTGGACCGGGACGCCCGAGAGCCGCACGGTCGCCTTCCAGATCCTCGTGCTGCGCGACCGCACCGGCACGGACATCGTCGCCACGCTCGACGAGGCGATCCAGCGCTGGAACAGCTTCGTCGCCGGTCTCCCGAGCGACGAGGCCCGGAGCCGCGCGCTGGGCCTGATCCTCGTCGGCGACAGCCGCACGCACGCGGCCCCGGCCACCGCCGTCGAGATGCCGTCCGGCGCCGTGCTCGGCATCCTCGGGGCGACCTGGCCCGATCCGCCGGACGGCGCTCCGCCCGGGCGCCAGAAGGGGCAGCTCGCGGCGGACTCGGTGCGGCCGGTCGTGGTCGGCGATCTCCGCGTCCACGGCGCCGGCACCGCCGCCGCGAACCGCGGCGAGCTCCTCGTCAGCGGCCTCCTCGTGACCGGCCGCGTGGTCGTCCTGGCTGGCTCGCTCCAGGGGCTGCGCCTCGTGTCGGCCACGGTGCTCGGCGCGAGCGCGATCGACGTGGTCACCGCCGACGCCGACAACGCCGCGCTGGAGGTTCACGCGTCCCGCGCGATCGTCGGCGGCATCGAGGCGGCCGGCGCGATCGGCGGCATCCACCTGATCGACACCGCGGTGGTGGGCCAGGTGCACGCGCCCGAGACCGCGATGACAGCGGACGGGTCCACCGTGCTCGGCGGTTGCGAGCTCGGCGCGCTCGGCGCATCGAGCTCGATCTTCGCCGGTGCGGTGACGGTGGAGCAGCACCAGGAGGGCTGCCTGCGCTTCTGCTACGTGCCGCTCGACAGCCGGACGCCGCGGCGGTTCCGGTGCCAGCCCGACCTCGCCCTGGAAGAAGCCCTCCAGGTCGGAGGCGCGGCCGCGGCCGCGCTGGTCCCCCTCCGCGTCCGCCCGCGCTTCGTCAGCGCCGACCCGATGGCGCCCGGCTTCTTGCTGCTCGCTCCGGAGGCCCCGCCCGAGCTCCGGGGCGCCGCGGAGGACGGCGGCGAGCCCGGCTCGTGGAACCACCTGCAGCACGGGATCCGCCTCGCCAACCTCCGCAACGCTCTCCCTCAGTTCCTTCGCTTCGGCCTGGAGCCGGGCATTTTCTTCCTCGTGTGAGGCCACAGCCATGAACGGCGATCTGACCCGCTCCACGTTCGACCCCGACGACAACTTCACGGCAGTCCGCGCCCAGCAGGGGCGCGTGACGCTGGACGCCGACCACAACGAGCAGGTCGACCTCCAGCTCCACGACACACGCGAAGGCCGCGCCCGCCTCGTGGGCGGCTCGGGGGCGCCGGCCGACGACGCGGGCTTCGCCGTCACGCTGACCGGCGCCGGCGTTCCCCAGCTCGGCGCTGGGCTCTACCTCGTGAACGGCATCCGCGTGCGAAACCGCACGGCGTTCCAGCTCGGCGCCGCGCAGCCGTTCCTCCCGGGCGCGAACCCGCTGCCCGCGCAGGACGGCGCATGGCTCGCGTACCTCGAGGTGTGGGAGCGACCGCTCACCGCCGTCGAGGAGCCGTCCATCCGCGAGGTCGCCCTCGGCGGCCCGGACACGACGCTGCGCGAACAAGCGGTGTGGCAGGTCCGGTGGCTGCGGGTGGGCGACGTCAACACGGGCACCTGCGCGTCGGCCGCTGCGGCGCTGGAGGCCCTGGCCCAGCTCTACAATGGCACGCTCCAGCCGCGCCTCGAGCCGGGCACGGTGAGCGGGCCCTGCGTCGTGTCCGAGGCCGCGGCCTTTCGCGGCCTGGAAAACCAGCTCTACCGGATCGAGATCCACGCCGGGAACATCGCCGCGGACGGCTCGCTCATCGCGCAGACCCCGACGTTCAAGTGGAGCCGGGACAACGGCGCGATCGTCGCCTCGGCCGTGGCGCTCACCTCCTTATCGCCGGTCGTTCTGCAGGTCGATCGGCTCGGCCCCGGCGGCGCCGCTGGCTTCGACATCGGCTGCTCCGTCGAGATCCGCAACGAGGCGGCCGTGCTGCGCGGCGAGCCCGGCATCCTTGCCCGTGTGGACGACGTGAGGTCCGACGCCCTGCAGCTCACATTGCTCGGCGGCGCCACGGTCGCCGCGCTCCAGGCCGTGCTCGGCGGGAGCCGGGTGGTGGTCCGCCGCTGGGACGGCGCCGAAGCGGTCGCGATCAGCGGCAGCTTCGGCGCGATCGAGGACGGGCTCCAGGTGCGCTTCGACACCGGTGCTCGTTACCGCACCGGCGACACCTGGCTGATCCCGGCGCGCACCGCCGTGCTCCCGGGCACGGGCCAGCAGCTCGACTGGCCGTTCACCGCGCCGGACTTCGCGGTGGTGAAGTCCAAGGGGCCGGCGCGCCACCGCGTGGGGCTCGCCCTGCTCGATCGCAGCGGCGGCACCTGGTCATTCCGCGGCGACTGCCGCAAGCTGTTCCCGCCGCTGACCTCGATCTGGAGCCTCGATATCGAGGGTGGGGACGGCCAGCACGGCCGCAGCGGCGAGTGGCTGCCGGCGCCGCTCACCGCGGTGCTCACCCGCGGTAGCGCGCCCGTGCCCAATGCCACGCTGCGATTCCGCGTCGTCACGGGCGCGGGCAGGATCAGCACGGCCGCCCCGACGGCGCCATCGCCGGTCACGCAGATCGATGTCGTGACCGACAGCAACGGCGAGGCGCGCGTGTACTTCCGGCTCGGCGCAGGTCCGAGCCCGCGGCTCGCGGAGACCACGTGGGAGCCGGCGCAGGCCCAGACGGTGGAGGTCGCGCGCATCGGTCCGGCCGGTACACCTGTGGGCGCCGCGGTCACGTTC
This sequence comes from Sorangium sp. KYC3313, assembly GCF_052075895.1. Taxonomy (NCBI): domain Bacteria; kingdom Pseudomonadati; phylum Myxococcota; order Polyangiales; family Polyangiaceae; genus Sorangium; species Sorangium sp. KYC3313. The sequence goes on along the minus strand of NZ_CP197255.1, from coordinate 9,972,243 downwards.
GTCGCGCAGACGCTCGATCACTTCAACCTGCACATGACCGGGGGCAACGGGCAAAGCGGCCGACCGGGTGAGACCCTCGAGGTCGCGCTCCGCGTTCGCGTCGACGACGGCCAGCGGCCCGTTCAGAACGCCGTGGTCGAGTTCTCGGTGCTCAACCGCATCTTCGACGGGACGCCGCTCAACGAGGCCCAGGGGGGCAACGTCCACGACTCGAGCCCCCATTTCGTGTCCGGCGAGAGGTGGCCCAACGGCAACGTCTACCACACGGTGCGGACGCGGACGGACTCGAGCGGCGTCGCGCAGGTGCAGTGGCAGCTCGGCGAGCTCCTCTCGCTCCCCACCCAGCGCGTCGAGGCGCGCCTGCTCGACGGGGCCAACAACCCCACCGCGCAGACAGCCCTGTTCCTCGCGCAGCTGGACGTGGCGCGCGAGATCACGTGGGAGCCTCTGGTGCCGTGGCTCGCCGCCCAGCTCCAAGGAGCGCAAAACTGGCGCGTGCAGGCCGCGATCGACGCGCTGGCCGTACGTGTCGAAGCGCTCGCCGCGAGCACGAACGCGTTCGACCCCTTCGTCGGGCTCGACTGGCGCAGCACGGTCGACGGCTCGCTCAAGCCGGTCGAGCCGCGGACCATCGTCGAGCTGGCGCAGCTGGCCGCGCTGGTTTTCCGGAAAGATCTCATTCCCCCGGGGGGCGACGACATATCGCTGCATTCGGGCGTGCGCGTCTATGCCGAGCTGCCGCAGGAAAGCCTGGGCTCGAACGTCAAAGGGCTCGCGCCCGTCGTCTACGTCATGGGGAACTTCGCGAGAGGCGAAAGTGGCCGCTGGGAGTGGACGCTCTCGAGCGAGGCGCGGAGCGGTCTGGCGGCGCTGCTCCCGGGCAGGCAGGTCGTGCCGTTGCGTGTGACCGTCGTCCCGCGCTGGCTCCCCGGCCTCTCCCCGACGAACAGCACCGCGGTTCACGAGCTCGTGTTCGGCATCAGGGGGTCTAGAGACGAGCGCTTTCCCGTCATCAGGGACGCTATCGACGAGCGCTTGCGCAACGTCAGGTAGCGTGAAGACCGGTGAGAGGGGGCGAAATCGCCTGCTTCGCCCTCACCGCGCTCGTTTGCGGGGCGAGCTGAAAAAAAAGCTCGGAGCCGTGATTGGCCAGCACCGGCTCCGAGCTTGCTGCTCACCCGCATTCCGAGGCCAGGCTGGCACGTAAACCTCGCGGGCGCTTTTCTGGTGCGGTTGCTACTAAACTCTCCGCTTCGGCTTTGACCAAAAGTCCTGTCGTTCGCGTCCGGTACAGTGACTCTTGCTATGACGCGTGCGCCTAGCACAAGGTGAACCGATCGAACTACGTAACCCTCGGCTTTCGACGTCGCTAAAAGATGCCGTTCGCTTGCCTTCGATTGGTCGTCGTCTTGTCCGCCGGCCTATCCACACCGGCTCGCTCCACTATCTCCGCTCTCAGACTCCGTCTCAGGAGGTCCATTCTACTGCGATGGACCAGAGCCGTGCAAGGGCCGAGAGGGAGGCCGTCCGATCGCCCGGCTGCCGCCCTGCCAGGACGCGGACGCGGCGGGCCGACCGATCGCCGCAACGGGCTCGGCCGCGCGTCGGTCGCCCGCGCTTGCCTGAAGCTCGCGTGCTGGTGCGTCCTTTGCTGGAACACCGGCTTCCCGGAGGACATGTCATGACCGATCGCAAAGACCCCGCGAAGCCGTCGTCCAGAGAGCCGGCGCCGACCGAGAAGGGCGCGGGCAGCGCGAAGCAATCGATGGGCGGCCCGTCGGCGAAGCCGCGGGCGGCACGGACGAAACGCAGCCTCCTCGAGCGCGCGGCGACCGCGCTCGGCAGCGGGACGAGCAGCGAGGACGCCCGGGTGCGCCACGTGGCGGCAGCCGACCGCCTCGACGCGAAGGTCGACGCCACGGAAGCGCTCGTCGCTGCGATCCCCGAGAACGTGAACAAAGGCGCCGAGTACGCGCTACGCGGCAAAATGCCACAGCCGCCGCAAGGTGCCACGGCGAAGCCCGAGAACCTCGACGCGACCGCGAGCACGATCACCGAGAGCAACGAGTCCGAGAAGAACGGCGCCAAGGCGGCGCCGGGCGAAAACCCGAACCAGGGGCCTCTGCAGAAGCATCGGGTCGACTCGCTCGGTCGGGCGCTGACGACGAACCAGGGCGTGCCCGTCGGGGACAACCAGAACTCGCTGCGCGCGGGGCTGCGCGGCCCCACGCTGCTCGAGGACTTCATCCTGCGCGAGAAGATCACGCACTTCGACCACGAGCGCATCCCCGAGCGCGTCGTGCACGCGCGCGGCTCGGGCGCGCACGGCTATTTCGAGTGCACCGAGGACATCACCGCGCTCACCAAGGCCGCGCCCTTCGCCAAGGTCGGCAAGCGGACGCCTGTCTTCGTGCGCTTCTCGACCGTGGCGGGCGAGCGCGGCAGCGCCGATACGGTGCGCGACGTGCGCGGCTTCGCCGTGAAGTTCTACACCGAAGAGGGCAACTGGGATCTGGTCGGCAACAACATCCCCGTCTTCTTCATCCAGGACGCGATGAAGTTCCCTGACGTGGTGCACGCCGTCAAACCCGAGCCACACCACCAGATGCCGCAGGCATCGAGCGCGCACGACACCTTCTGGGACTTCATCTCGCTCATGCCCGAGTCGATGCACATCGTCATGTGGCAGATGAGCGACCGCGCGATCCCGCGCAGCTTCCGGACGATGCAGGGCTTCGGCGTGCACACCTTCCGGCTCGTCAACGCGGCCGGCGAGGCGACGCTCGTGAAGTTCCACTGGACACCCGTGCTCGGCACGCACTCGCTCGACTGGGACGAGGCGGTGAAGATCGCGGGCGCCGATCCGGACTTCCACCGTCGCGATCTCTGGGAGGCCATCGAGGGCGGCGCGTTCCCTGAGTACCTCTTGCAGATCCAGACGTTCACGGAGGCCGAGGCCGAGCGGTGGAGCTTCGACGTGCTCGACGCGACGAAGATCGTGCCGGAGGAGCTCGCGCCCCTGCGCACCGTCGGCCGGCTCGTCCTGAACCGCAACCCCGACAACTTCTTCGCCGAGACGGAGCAGGTCGCGTTCTGCACGCAGCACATCGTGCCCGGCATCGACTTCACGAACGACCCGCTGCTCCAGGGGCGCAACTTCTCGTACCTCGACACGCAGCTCTCGCGCCTCGGCGGGCCGAACTTCCACGAGATCCCGATCAACGCGCCGGTCGCCGAGGTGCACAACAACCAGCGGGACGGGTTCCACCGCCAGGCGATCAACCGCGGTCGCGTGAACTATGAGCCCAACTCGCTCGCCGGCGGCTGTCCCTTCCAGGCCGGCGCGCGCGGCTTCGCCTCGGTCGCCGAGCGGCTCCTGGCCCAGCAGGCCGCGACCGAGCCGAGCAAGCTGCGCGCGAAGCCCGAGAAGTTCGCCGACCACTACACGCAGGCGCGCCTCTTCTGGGCGAGCCAGGCGCCCGTCGAGCGCGAGCACATCGCGCGCGCCTTCCGCTTCGAGCTGACGCGCGTGCAGACGCAGGCCATCCGCGAGCGCATGGTCCGGATGCTGCGGAACGTCGACGAGGGGCTGGCCGCGCGCGTCGCGGCCGACCTCGGCATGCCGCTCCCCGAGCCGCTCTCGATGGTGGCGCCGCCCGTCAAGGACCCCGAGGTCGCGGTGTCGCCGGCCCTGTCGCTGTTCGCCCGGCCGGGCGACGGCCGCATCCTCGGCCGCCGCATCGCGCTTGTCGTCGCCGACGGCGTGAGCGGGGCGGAGGCGGGCGCGCTCTACGAGGCGCTGCTGCTGGCGGGCGCGGTGCCCCGCTACGTCGGCGCGCGCCTCGGGGTGGTGCGCACCGCCGAGGGCGACGAGCTGCCGGTCGAGGTCACGATCGAGGCGGCCCCGAGCGTCCTCTTCGACGCCGCGGCGCTGCTGCCCGGCAAGGGCGCGGCGGCGCTGGCGCGCGACGGGCTCGCGGTCGAGTTCGTCCAGCTCCAGTACCGCCACTGCAAGCCGCTGCTCGTGCCAGCGTCGGCCGCGCCGCTCGCCGAGGCCGCCGGCGTGAGGGCTGCGGCGGCCGCCGCGGGGGCCGACCCGGGCCTGCTCGTCCTGCCGGACGACGCGGTGTCCGCGGCGGCGCCGGCGTTCGTCAAGGCGATCGCCATGCACCGCGCGTGGCAACGCCAGACCGAGCCGCCGGCGGTCTGACCCCGGCTCAGCGCTGCTCGACCACGACGTCGACGTCGCCCTCGACCCGCAGCACGTCGACCTCGACCGCGTCGCCCCGCTTCCTCCGGAACTCCAGATCGACGCGGCCGTCCGCCACGGCCAGCCCGCGCAGCGTGGCGCGGCGAACGAGCCGGGGCAGGACCGGGCGAACGACGCGCAGGCGCCGCTCGAAGCCGTCGGGCTCGAGCCCGAGGAGCGAGGCGAGCATGTACGGGACGGCCCCGGCGGCCCACGCCTGCGGGTGACAGGCGACGGGGTAGCGGACCGGAGCGCCGTGCTCGCCGCGCGGGAAGCCGCAGAAGAGCTCCGGCAGCCGGTACATTCGATAATGCATGGCGGCCCTCACGATGCCGCCGAACACGGTGCGCGCCTCGCTGGCGAGGCCGTAGCGGCAGAGCCCGGCGGCGATCAGCGCGTTGTCGTGGGGCCACACGGTCCCGCGGTGATAGGACATCGGATTGTAGGCCTTCTCGTCCGCCGCGAGCGTGCGGATGCCCCAGCCCGAATACATGCTCTCCGACAGCAGGCGCTCCGCGCACGTCCGCGCCCTGGACGGCTCGGCGATGCCCGCCCACAGCGCGTGTCCGGCGTTGGACGAGCACACCGCGGCGCGGTGGCCGCCGTCCACGAGCGCCAGCGCGTACACTCCTCGCTCCGGGAGCCAGAAATCCCGCTCGAAGCGCTCCTTCAGGTCCGCGGCCTCGCGCCGCAGCCGCGCGGCCGTCTCCGCCTCGCCCGCGCGCTCGAACAGATCGGCCAGCCCCGACTTGGCGAGGTACACATACGCCTGCACCTCGACGAGCGCGATCGGCGGCTTCGCGATCTGCCCCTCTTCATTGACGATCGCGTCGCCGGAGTCCTTCCATCCCTGGTTGACGAGACCCGATTTCGAGGTCGAGTCGTAAGCCAGGTAGCCGTTGATCTCCGGGTGAGCCTCGGGGCTCGACAGCCACCCGAGCGCCGCGTCGACGTTCTCCCTGAGCTCGTGGAAGACGTCGAGTCGACCTGTCCACGCCGCGTGCCGCGCCACGAGGATCAGGAACAGGGCGGTCGTGTCGACGCTCCCGTAATACGGTGTCTCGGGGATCTCGCCTACCCGCGCGAGCTCGCCGACCCGGAGCTCGTGCAGGATCTTGCCCGGCTGCTCGTCGCGCCACGGATCCCGCTCGCGCGCCTGGAACCGCGCGAGCAGCCGCAGCGTATCGACGGCGACGGTCTGCTGGTAAGGCAGCACCTCGAGCGCCGTGATCAGGCTGTCGCGGCCGAAGAGGGCCGTGTACCACGGCACGCCGGCGGCGAAGAACATGTCGCTGTCGAGCGGCGTCCGCAGGAGGAGCAGGTCGGCGAACGACCGCGCGAGGACGCGATTGACGAGCAGGCTGTCGGTCTCGACGTGGGCCCTCTCCTGCGCCTGCGCGGCGAGATGCTCGTCTCCCCGCCGCTTCGCCGCGGCGACGTCCGCCCCCGAGCACGAGGGCGCGGGCCGATGGGCGGGCGCCGCGCCGGAAAACTCCGAGAGCGAGATCACGAGGGAGATCGGCTGGCTGTGCCCGGGCGGCAGCCGGACACGGAAGAGCGCGGAGGTGCCGTCGATCGCGTCCGGCCGGCAGCCCCAGCGGATGGTCACGGCGCGCTGCAGGCCGTCGGCGCCATCGTACGAAAAGCGCAGCTCCTCGTCGTTCGCCGTGGGGGCGTGGTGCTTCCCCAGCGCCTCGGGCATGAGGCCGCGGACCGCGTAGACGTCCTCGAACTCGGCGCGGAACGTCAGCTTCACCTCGAGGTCGACCGCCGAGCGAGCATAGTTGTGAACCGTGATGTCCTCGTAGACAGCGGTCGCATCGCCGTCGATGACCCGCTCCCACCGGAGGCCGACGTCGTGCTCGGACACGATGTGCCCTTCGCGCATCAGCATCCGGGGGTTCGCGAGCCGGAAGACGCCTGCATGGTCTGCCTCCGCGGTCGAGGCGAGCACCTCGGGCCGGGCGTCGTCGAGCTCGACGGTATAGCCGTTCAGGAACCGGCAATCATGGTAGTAGAGGCCAAAGCCATGCTCGCCATGCAGGGGGATCGAGCCGCCCTGCTCGGTGACCAGGAAGACGCCGCCCTGCTTGAGGACGATCGCATCCGCGATGCTCTGCGCCATCGAGGAGGTGCCCTGGGTGAGCACCTTCTTCTTGCGCTCCAGCCGTTCGCTCGGCGAACGCTCGCTCGTCCCGGCGTCCGACCGCGGCCGGCGTTCGCTCCCCGGTTCAGCACGGCGAGTCGACTCATGAGCTCCCATTTCATCCCCCTTTTGCGATGGCTTGCAATTCCGTTGCAATTGCTCGCGATCGTCGTAAATCGTCGAATCGAATCGTCTTGGCGCTGCGCGTGTCGTGCGGCCCTCCGGCGCAGGCGCTCGGGGCCGGGCGCATGCAGGCGCGCGCTCGAGAGGGGGTGACATCATGAGGAAAGACCAGGGCGCATCGGGCAGGGCTCGGCGGGCGAGGCGGCGGGCGTCGCGCCTGCCCGGTGCCGGCGCGCTTCGCGCCGCGCTCCGGCGCGGCCGATCGAGCGATCTCGCCCGGCGCCGCCTCATCGCCGTCGCGTCCCTCGCGGGCGGCGCCAGCATGGCGGTCGTCTCGCTGTTTCAGCTCGGGATCATCGAGCACCTGCCCGACCCTCCGCTCCCAGGGTTCGACTCGGACAAGGTGACGAGCTCCGATATCGCGTTCGGGCTCACGCTGCCGGACGCGCCGCTCTCGCTCACCAGCTTCGCCTCCAACCTGGCGCTGGCCGGCTGGGGAGGCGCAGAGCGCGCCAGGGACACGCCCGGGATCCCCGTCGCCGTGGCGGCGAAGGCGGCCGTCGAAGCGGCCGTGTCCGGGTGGCTCTTCGTCCAGATGCGGAGACGGGAGAGGGCCTGGTGCGCGTACTGCCTCGTCGCCCTGACCGCCAACATGGTCGTCCTCGCGCTCTCGCTCCCGGAGGGGTGGAGGGCGATGAGGAGCGCGCGAGCGCGGTCGTGACAGGGCAGCGCAGGCCGGCCCGGCCGCCTGCGCCTGGCGCGCGGGCGTTCCTCGACCCGCGCGCGCCCGAGGCCCCGCCATCATCGCGGCGCCGGCGATCGCGCTCCGCGGCGCCGCGCGAGCCGCCCGAGCAGCCCCACCGCCGCGAGCGCCGCGGCCGCGACGCCCGCCGCCGGGAGCCAGCGCTCGCGCCGCCGCGCCCGCCGCCGCTCGGCCGCGAGCCGGCGGCCGCCCGCCCAGAGGAGCGCCGCGCCCGCCGGCGCCGCGGCGAGCGCCGCCACCGTCGTCCGCGGCGTCACGTAGACGTCCGCGGGCGCGGGCAGGTAGGCGCGCTCGGGGTAGTCGCCCGCCGGCCCCTCGGGGCCGTGCAGCGCCGCCATGCGCACGACCTGGGCGAGGTGCAGCGCCTGCCTGTCGGTCGTCTGCTTGATCTGCTCGCGGCAGCTGAAGCCGTCGGCCACGATCAGCGCGTCCGTCGGCGCCGACCGGACCGCGGGCAGGAGCACGCGCTCGCCGCACCGGATCGAGACGTCGTACTTGGCGCCCTCCTCGAAGCCGAACGCGCCTGCCATGCCGCAGCAGCCCGAGTCCAGGAGCTCGATGTCGAGGCCCATGCCGTGGAGCACGTCGCGCTCGGCGTCCATCCCCAGGATCGCCTTGTGATGGCAGTGGCCGTGCACCACAGCGCGCCGATCGAGCCGCGGCAGCCCGCGCTCGCCGGGCGACGGACGGCCAGGATCGCCCCCCGCCGCCCCCTTCAGGAAGTCGCCGAACATGTGCGTCTGCTGCCGGAGCTTCGTCGCCAGGGCGTCGTCGGGGAAGAGCCCGTGGAGCTCGTCGCGGAAGACCGAGACGCAGCTCGGCTCGAGGCCGACCACCGGCACGCCCCGCTCGATCGGGTCGCGCAGCGCGCCCATCACGTCCCGCAGCAGGCGCTTGGCCGTCTTCAGGAAGCCGAAGTCGTAGAGGGGCCGGCCGCAGCAGACCTGGCGCTCCGGGACGATCACTTCGTAGCCCGCCCACTCGAGCACCTCGGTCGCGGCGATCGCGGTCTCCGGGAAGAAGTGGTCGTTGAACGTGTCCGGCCAGAGCACGACCTGCGGTCCGCCGGCGTTGCGCCGCGGCCGCCCCTGGAACCACTGCCTGAACGACGTCCGCGCGAACGGCGGGATGCTCCGCTCGGGCGCGATGCCCGCGATCTTCTTCGCCACCGCCGCGAGCGCGGGCGTCTGCGTCACGAGGTTCGCGAGCCCCGGCACGAGCTGCCCGAGGCGGGCCCACCAGTGGATGAGCCCCATCGTGTAGGCGGCGCGCGGCCGCAGCCGCCGCGCGTAGTAATGGGACAGGAACTCCGCCTTGTAGGTGGCCATGTCGACGTGGACCGGGCACTCGCCCTTGCACCCCTTGCAAGCCAGGCACAGGTCGAGCGACTCCTTCACCGAGTCGTCGCGGAAGCCCCGGAGCTCGCCCCCCTCCAGCATCTCGAAGAGCAGGCGCGCCCGCCCGCGCGTCGCGTGCTCCTCTTCGTGCGTCACCATGTAGCTCGGGCACATCGTGCCGCCGCCGTGGCGCCGGCACTTGCCCACGCCCACGCAGCGCAGGGTCGCGCGCGTGAAGTCGCCGTCGTCGTCCGGGAAGCGGAAGTGCGTCTCCACGGCGGCGGGGTGGAAGTCGGCGCCGAGGCGGAGGTTCTCGTCGACGCGGTACGGGTCGACGACCTTGCCCGGGTTCATGCGGAACGAAGGATCCCACGCCGCCTTGAAGCGGCGGAACGCGGCGATGAGCTCCTCGCCGTACATCTTCGGCAGGAACTGCGCGCGCGCCTGGCCGTCGCCGTGCTCCCCCGAGAACGAGCCGCCGTAGCGGACCACGAGATCGGTCGCCTCGTCGAGGAAGCGGGTCCAGTTGCGGATGCCCTCGGGCGTCGTCACGTCGAAGTCGACGCGGCAGTGCACGCAGGCCTGCCCGAAGTGGCCGTAGAGCGCGGGCTGGTAGCCGTGGCGATCGAACAGCGCGCGCAGGTCGCGGAGGTACCCTCCCAGGTTGTCGGGGTGCACGGCCGAGTCCTCCCAGCCGGGCCACGTGTCGGGCTCGCCCGGGACGCGCGCGGTCGCGCCGAGGCCGGATTTGCGCACCTCCCAGAGCGCCTGCTCCTGGTCGGGGTCGTCGTACAGCTTCATCGACGGCGGGTTCGCCCCGCGCCCGAGGGCCTGCATGGCGTCGCGCGCCCGCGCGTCGGCCTCCTCCCGGGTGTCGCCCCCGAACTCGGCCAGCAGGAAGCCGCGGCCCTCCGGGAGGTAGCGCAGGTAGCGCTCGTGCAGCCCCTTCTTGCGCATGTCCTCGATGAGGCGGTCGTCGATCCCCTCGAGGGCGATCGGCCCGCAGCGCATCACCTCGGGGACATGGTCGCCGCTGGAGAACACGTCCGGGTAGCCGATCACGAGGAGCGACCGGAACCTGGGCCAGCCCACGAGGCGCAGGGTGGCCTCGAGCACCGTGACGCACGTCCCCTCGGTGCCGACCAGGGCGCGCGCCACGTGGAAGCCGTTCTCCGGCAAGAGCTCGTCGAGGTTGTAGCCCGACACGCGGCGCGGGATCCGCGGATAACGGGCGCGGATGAGATCGGCGTACCGGTCGCGGATGGCGCGCAGCTCGGCGTAGATGCTCCCGCGCCGCCCGCCCGCGCGGACGATGGCCTCGATCTCTTCCTCGCTCGTCGGCCCCACCCGCAGCCGCAGGCCGTCGTACGTCAGCACCTCGAGCTCGTGCACGTTGTCGGCGGTGCGCCCGCCGAGCACCGAGTGCACGCCGCACGAGTTGTTGCCGATCATCCCGCCGAGCGTGCAGTACTCGTGGGTCGACGGATCCGGCGCGAAGGTCAGGTCGAACTCGTTCGCGGCGTTGCGCAGGGTGTCGAGCACCGTGCCCGGCAGCACCCTGGCGCGCCTGCTCGCGGGGTCGAGCTCGAGGACGCCGCGCATGTACTTCGAGAAGTCGAGCACGACCGCGACGTTGCACGTCTGCCCGGCGAGGCTCGTGCCGCCCCCGCGCGCGAGGATGGGCGCGCCGTGCCGGTGGCACGCGGCGACGGCGGCGATCACGTCGTTCTTGTGGCGCGGCACGACGACGCCGATGGGCAGCTGCCGGTAGTTCGACCCGTCGGTCGCGTAGAGCGCCCGGTCGCCCGCGGTGAAGCGCACCTCCCCCTCGACCGTGCGCGAGAGCTCGTCCGCGAGCGCCTCCACCTCGGGGCCGGCCGCGGGCGCGAGCCGCACGCGCCGCTCGCCGGGGAAGCGGATCACGCCGCGATCGATCTCGCGCTGGACGGCCTCGGTCGGCCTGCCCTCCGCCGGCGCCTTCTCTCGCTCCTGCCTCTGTTCCTGTTCGACGTGCTGCATGATCTCTCCTCACACCGCGAAGCGCTCGGCGTCGGCGCGCCGGAGCGAGATCCCCATGCCGGAGCGGCCGAGGTCCGGGGCGAGCGCGCCGCCCGCGGGCGCCGCCGCGCCCTCGAAGAGCATCCGCTCGATGCGGACGTGGTCGTGAAAGAACTCGATGTGCGCGAGCCGCTGCACCGCGCACGCCGGGTGCAGGTGCAGCGAGGGGGCGCAGTGGCACGACAGGTCGAGCGAGCGCGCCTCGCACAGCGCCGCGGCGGCGAGGAAGCCGGTGATCCCGCAGCGGCTCGCGTCCGCCTGCAGGACGTCGACGGCGCCGGCGTCCAGCATGCGGCGGAAATAGACGAGGTCGTAGCCGTACTCGCCCGCCGCGATGTCCATGCCGGCGGGCGCCCGGTCGCGCAGGAGCCGCAGCCCGTCGAGATCGTCCGAGGTCACGGGCTCCTCGAACCAGCGCACGCCCTCGCCGGCGAACCGCTCTGCGAACGCGAGCGCCTGCTTGCGCGAGTAGGCGCCGTTGGCGTCGACGAACAGCGCGGCGTCCTGGCCGATGGCGCGGCGCGCGGCGCGCACGCGCGCGAGATCCGCGTCGGGGTCGCGCCCCACCTTCATCTTCACGCGCGGGATCCCCGCGGAGACCCAGCCGCCGAGCTGCTCCGCGAGCTCGGCCTCGGTGTACGAGGTGAACCCGCCGCTGCCGTAGATGGGCGCGCGGTCGCGCGCCATGCCGAGCAGCGTCGCGAGCGGGAGCGCGAGCAGGCGGGCCTTCAGGTCCCACAGCGCCGCGTCGACGGCGGCGATCGCCATCTGCGCGATCCCCGGCCGGCCGAGGTTGCGGACGCTGCTCACCATCGCGGCCCACGCGCCGGGGACCGCCATCGCGTCGCGCCCGCGCACGACGCCGGCGAGCCGGTCGGCCACGAGCCGCGCCGTCGCGACGTCGGCGTACGTGTAGCCGAGCCCGCGCTCGCCCCCGGCCGACGCGTGCACGACGACCAGCGTCGTCTCGCGCCACGCGAGCGTGCCGTCCGACTCCGGACGGTCGGTCGGGACGGTGTACGCGGCCACCTCGAGCCGCTCGATCGGGACCGACGCGCGCTGCTCCTCGTCGGCCATCGTCAACCCCGGTGCGGGATCCAGCTCTCGATCATGTCGCGGTACGCCTGGCGGACGATCCCGCGCCCGCCCGGGTCGCCCCGGAGCAGCGCCGACGTGAGCATCGTGGCCTGCTTCAGCGTGATGTGCGGCGGCAGCGGCGGGACCTCCGGGTCGGTGATCGCCTCCACGACCACCGGCCGGTCGACCCGGAAGGCCTCGTCCCAGGTGCGCGCGACCTGGTCCGGGCGGTCGATCCGCACGCCGGCCAGCCCGAGCGCCTCGGCGTAGGCCGCGTACGGGAAGTCCGGCAGCGTCTGGGACGCCTCGAACTTGGGATCGCCGCTCATGGCACGCAGCTCCCAGGTGACCTGGTTCAGGTCGCGGTTGTTGAGCACCAGCACGACGAGGCGCGGGTCCTTCCACTCGCGCCAGTACTTCGAGACGGTGATGAGCGCGTTGATGCCGTTCATCTGCATCGCGCCGTCGCCGACCATCGCGACGACCGGGCGGTCGGGGAAGGCGAACTTCGCCGCGACCGCGTACGGCATCGCGGGTCCCATCGTCGCCAGCGTGCCCGAGAGCGAGGCCATCATCCCCGCCCGGATCTTGATGTCGCGCGCGTACCAGTTCGCCGAGGAGCCGGAGTCGGCGGTCAGGATGCAGTCGTCGGGCAGCCGCGGCGACAGCTCCCAGTAGACGCGCTGCGGGTTCAGCGGATCGGCGTCGTTCATCGCCCGCGCCTCGAGCACCTTCCACCAGTCGGCGACGCTCTCCTCGAGCTTGCGCCGCCACGAGCGGTCCGTCTTGAGCTTGAGGTAGGGGAGGAGCGCCCGCAGCGTCTCGGCGCTGTCGCCGATCAGGTTGACCTCCATCGGGTAGCGCAGGCCGAGCATCCGGCCGTCGATGTCGATCTGGACGCCGCGCGCCTTCCCCTCCTCGGGCAGGAACTCCGGGTAGGGGAAGTTCGAGCCGACCATGAAGAGCGTGTCGCAGTTGGCCATCATCTCCCAGCTCGGCTTGGTGCCGAGCAGGCCGATCGCGCCGGTGACCCAGGGCAGGTCGTCGGGGAGCGCCGCCTTGCCGAGCAGCGCCTTCGCGACCCCGCACCCGAGGATCTCGGCGGCGCGCACGATCTCCGGCGCGGCCCCGAGCGCGCCCTGGCCGACCAGCATCGCGACCCGCTTGCCGGCGTTGAGCACGTCGGCCGCGCGCCGCAGGTCCTCCTCCTTCGGCACCACGCGCGGCGAGGCGTAGCCGATGCCGGAGTGCACGGTGCCGTGCGCGTGCGGGGGCTGCTCGACGGCGTCGAGCTCCTGGACGTCCTTGGGGACGATGACGCACGTGACGGTGCGCTCCGCCTTGGCGATGCGCATCGCGCGATCGATGAGGTGGCGCATCTGCGCGGGAGAGGACGCCATCTGCACGTACTCGTGCGCGACGTCCTTGAAGAGCGTCACGAGGTCGACCTCCTGCTGGTAGTGCCCGCCGAGCGCGGCGCGGTCCTGCTGGCCGACGATGGCCACGACCGGCTGATGGTCGAGCTTCGCGTCGTAGAGCCCGTTCAGGAGGTGGATCGCGCCGGGCCCCGAGGTCGCCAGGCACACGCCGACCTCGCCCGTGAACTTCGCGTGGGCGCACGCCATGAACGCGGCCATCTCCTCGTGCCGCACCTGGATGAACCGGAGGTCCGGAACGCGGTGGAACGCCCCGACGATCCCGTTGATGCCGTCGCCCGGATAGGCATAGACGCGCCGGACACCCCACGTGACGAGGCGCCTCAGCAGGAACTCGCCGACGGTCTGGGCCATGATTCCCTCACTGCGAGCTCGTACGTGAGCTCGGCCCAGCGCGGCGTGCGACAAACGTGCCGCCTCGCCGCGCCGCGCGCTGCGTGCCGCGGCTGCGCGTGCGAGCGTGCGCTATCCGCGCGGGCGCGGGCAGGGCGCGGGCAGGCAGGGCGGCGCGTCGCTCACGTGAGGAGGCGCCGCCATGGGCTCGCGCGCCGCGCGGCGGCCCTGCGCGCGCCGAACCCGACCACGGCCGCCGCGCACAGCGCGAAGGCGCCGAGCGACCCGCGATGCAGGTCGAGCCAGAGCTCCGGGCTCGAGGGCTTCGAGCGCCGGTCGAACGGGCCGTGCGCGCCGAAATCGCCCGGCACAGGCGCCCACAGGTCATCGACGCGATCGGGATCGGCGGGCTCGTCGGTCAGCTGCCGCGTGTACCCGACCCGGGCGAGCCATCGATCGAGCAGCCCGGGGATCACGCGGTTCCCCCAGATCGCCTTGACCGTCGGGAGGCCGACCATGACGTCGCGGCGGTCGTGGTGCGCGGCCCAGTAGAGCGCCTCGGCGGCCACCTCGGGCTGAAAGATCGGCGGGACCGGCTGTGGCTTGCGGGGGAGGCGCGACTTCGACCAGAGGAACTGCGGCGTGTTCATCGCCGGCAGGTGCACCATGCTCACGCGCACGCGGCTCTTGTCGTGGAACAGCTCGCTGCGCAGCGACTCGGTGAAGCCCACGATCGCGTGCTTGGACGCGCAGTAGGCCGACTGGAGCGGGATGCTCCGGTGAGCGAGCGCGGAGCTCGCCTGGACGATGGTGCCGTGATCGCGGGGGAGCATCCGCGCGAGCGCCGCGAGCGTCCCGTGCACATAGCCGAGGTAGTTGACCTTCATGACGCGCTCGTACTCCTCCGGTAGCGTCTCCTTCACCGGCGAGAAGACCGACGTCATCGCGACGTTGATCCAGGCGTCGATCGGGCCGAAGCGCTCCTCGACGGCCGCGGCCGCGGCCTCGACCTGCGCGAAATCGGCGACGTCGGTCGGCAGGACGAGCGCGCTCGCCCCGGCGTCCTCTGCCTCGCGACGCGCCCCCTCGAGCCCGTCGAGCCCGCGCGCGACGAGGCCGATGCGCGCGCCTTCGCGCGCGAACCGCCTCACCGTGGCGCGCCCGACGCCCGCCGACGCCCCCGTGATCACAACGACCTCTGGCCGCCTGCCTCCGTCGATTTCCATCGTGCTCCCACCTCGCCCGCGGCGTCAGGCAACGTGAATGCCACCCGGCGAGTCAGCGACCGCGAGGGGAGCTCACGGCCCGCACAGCTCCAGGTCCGGCGCCGGCGGCGCCGGGTACGCGTCGGTCGCCGCCTTCGCGAACTGGCACGCGAGATCGTCCGGCTGACACCCTGCCTGGGAGATGCACGCGCCGCTCTCGTCCGTCCCCTGACACAGGCACTCCTCATCTCCCGGGTCGCAGATCTCCACGAGCTCCATCATCCCTTCGTCCTCGTGGTTCAGCTTGTGGCAGTGCGCCACGAACTGGCCCGTGAACTTCCTGGGGTTCATGATCACGTCGCGCGGCCCGTCCTCGACCTGGACCCACATCGTGTCTCGCCAGTGGGCGAAGTTGGGCTCCTTGTTCGATTCGTTGGGGCACACGAGGAACGGGTTGATGTGGATATGGAAAGGGTGCCCGTCGAACGCGCGGATCTCCCACCGCTCCGGGCTCCCGACGGTCATGACCCGATCGCTCCGGTAGCCGCGGGCGCGCCGCTCGTCGAACTTGCGGCAGCTGATGTTCGGATCCGGGCAGATGCACACCGGCGCGTCCGGATCGACCTCGTGCGGGTGGTCTCCCGGGTCACAGGACATGAGCGCCACATCGCTGCTGAGATCCGGCGGCTTGCTCCCCGGCGTGGGCACGAGGAGCACCACCTTCTGGTGCACTGTCTCGACCGAATCGCAGCTCACCTCCATCGGCTCGCCGTCGACCGTGCCGGTCCACGAGGTGGGCGGCGCGAGCGCGGCCACGTCCTCCTCGGCGGGCAGGTTCACCTCGGTGGGCTCGCCCGCGCTCGGATCCACGTCGACGATCGCGATCACGCTCCCCAGGAGATCGTTCGGCCGGCGGCCCACGAGACAGAGCGTCTGCTTGCCTTCGGGCATCTTCACCATCACGTCGGCGCGGTACCCGGGGGAGACCCACACCGTGTCGCTCCTGTAGAACTGAGGGAGCGTCAGCCCGTCGCGCGCGATCTGCGTCGTCTCGATGGGGGTCCTGGGAAGGGGGTCGAAATCGGAGCACGAAGCGTCCTTCGCGACGTGGAGCTTCATCCCCATCTCGTCCGGGCTGCCCGCGTAGACCATGCGCCAGCGCTCCACCTGCCCGGGCGGCGTCGTGAGCCGCGGCCTGAGCTTGCCGTTGATCAGCGTGGCCCGGAGCGACTCGACAGCGAGGAAGTCGGTCACCGACAGGTTGTCCTCGGTGCAGGTCTCTCCCTCCTTCAAGGGCACCGTGTTCCGGTGATCGATGGGCACCTGCGTCATGACCATCACCCGCTCTCTGGCCCTGGCGATGCCGGGCAGCTCGTCGAGCGCGCCCTCGATGACGAGCGCCCCGGCGGCTCCATCCATGACCTGGATGGCCGTGGAGCCGTGGATGTGAGGGTGGTACCAGTCCGTGCCCTCGTGGTGGATCCCGTCCTCGTCCAGGTCCCAGCGGTACCGGGCGCTCTCGCCCGGCCCCACCTCGTGCAGCACGTGGTCGCCGAAATACCTCCCCTCGGGCGCGCAGCCGTCCCCCTCGCACGGGTCCGCGGGATCGTCCGTCGCGAAGTTGGGCTGCACGTGCAGGCCGTGGCCGTGCAAGTTCGTCAGGTTGAAGTCGTGGCACGACCGGTTGCCATGGCCCATCATGCTCGCGATCTCGCGGAAGTCGCTCTTCGTGAAGTCGTTATGCAGGGTCACGTGGACCCTGCGATCCTCGCCCTTCGGAATGCGGATCGTGGGGCCGCTGGTCATTCCGTTGTATGCACGGAGACAGAACCGCCGCCCGTCGATCTCGACCTCGCTCGGGCCGAAACGCAGCTCGTACGCTCCATCCGCGCCCGGCTGGAGCTCGGGGGGGTCCTCGTACGTGGACGTCGTCTGCGGCGTCGTGCTCGTCGTGCTCGTCTCCTCGCCTCCGCCGCAGCCAGCGAGCGCCGCGAGGGAGAGGGCCAGCGCCGCGAGCGAGCCTGTGCGCGTGAGCGCGTGCGAATCGTCTCGTGCCATCGACTTGTCTCCTCCTTTCGCGACGCTATCGAGCGGCGCGGCATGTGGATGGCCGAAGACGGTCACCCCTGGCTAGAATGCGGACAGTGGCAGGGTGTATGGACCTCGAAGAGCTTCGCGCCTTCCTCGCCGTGGTCGAGGTCGGCTCCTTCCTGGGCGCGGCCCGCGCGCTCGGCTCGTCGCGCACGACGCTGCGGCGTCAGGTCGCGTCGCTGGAGGCGCGCGCCGGCGTCCTCCTGCTGGAGAGCGTGCGGAGCGGCGTCGTGCCGACCGAGGCCGGGCAGGTGCTCGCCCGGAAGGGGCGCGGCATGGTGCAGGAGGCCGCCGCGCTCCTGGCCTCGATCCGGGAGGTGGGCGACGCGCCCACGGGCACGCTGCGGGTCATCCTGCCCGTGGGGTTGCCGCCGCACGTGCTGACGCCGCTCTTCGCCGCCATTCGCGGCGCGTATCCGAGGCTCCACGTCCACTGCCGCTTCAGCAACGATCCGCTGGGGGAGGCGCTCACGGACATCGACATCGCGGTGCACTTCGGCGAGGACGCGCCGGGCGGACACTGGATATCGCACGTCGTCCTGCGCGTCCGCGAGTGGCTCATCGCCAGCCGCGCGTACCTGGAGCGGCGCGGCACGCCACGGACGATCGACGATCTGAAGCACCACGAGCTGTTCGCGTGGCAGGCCCCGGGCGAGGACGCGCGCACCTGGCGGACACGGCGGGGCGCGCCCTTCACCGTGGAGCCGGCCCTCATCGCGACGGACATCCACTTCATCCGGCACTGCTGCATCTCCGGCCTGGGCATCGGCCTCGTCCCCGACGCGCTCGTGCCCGACCCCGACGTGGGGCCGGACGTGCTCGTGCCGGTGCTGCCCGACGTGGTCGGGCAGGAGCGGCCGGTGCGGCTCAGCGTGCCGGGGGCGCTGTCGGAGATACCGAAGATCAAGGTGTTCATCGGGCACGTGCGCGCGTCGCTCGGGAAGCTGTAGAGAGCGGCGGTCACCCGCTTCGGATACGGGCCCACCTCGACGTTTTCGGTGCTCAGCGCACTGGAGTGCGCTTGCGCGCCGAAAACGCCGATCTGGGCCCGTCTCCTGTGCGGGTGACCGCCGCTCTGCGCTCCATGTAGGAGAAGCGGGCGGAAAGCGCTGTAGAGCGATAAGGGGGTTGAAACTGCCTGAAAAGCGCAGAATTTCGAATCGCCAGGGTGCCATGAGACGCCATGAGACGCCATGAGACGCCATGAGACGCCATGATGCTTGTTGTTCTTATGGCGTCTTATGGCGTCTTGGCGGTTTATTCTCGGTTGAACAACGTGATCGCTATTCTAGGGGTCGCGACCCCGCGTGAACGCAGTGGATAGCTATCCCTAGGGGTCCCGGACCCCGCGCGAACGCAGTGGATTGCGGTCCGGAGGGTCCCGGACCCCGCGCGAACGCAGTGGATAGCGGTCTGGAGGGTCCCGGACCCCGCGCGAACGCAGTGGATTGCGATCTGGAGGGTCCCGGACCCCCCATCTGGCACAAAAGCGAGCGTTTTCAGGGGGTAGCTGGCACAGAATTGCGCAAATTCAGGCGCCATCTGGCACAAATTCCGGCGAAAAAACGCTCCGCAGAGCGCTTCGAGGGGGTCCGGACCCCTGTGTGTCGCAATGCATTGCGGTTGTGCCGGTGCCGGACCCCCCTCGTTTGGCACAGGCCTGGGCTGCCTGGCACAGTCCTCCCCTGCCGGAGACGCGAACAGACTGTGCACGCCAGGCAGAACGGACGCGCTCCCCCTCTCAGCCCGCGCCCTCTCCCTGCCGTAGATCCTCGATCAGCGCCTCCACCACCCCCTCCTCGTGCACCGCGCGCCGCTCGTCGCACATGGCCGCGCAGAGCTCGTCGTCCCAGGCCGCGGCCACGGGCACCCCGGCGAGCTCGGACCCCTTGGGCGCGGCGCGGTAGTCCGCGGCCCCATACCGCCAGGGCAGGGCGCCGTGCCTCCCGATCACCACGTTCCCGATGCGGATGCCGCCCCAGTCGAAGTCGCCGTGGTACCGCAGCGTCGCGCCGGCGCCGCGGAGCCGCTCCAGGAGCAGCCGCGCCGCGGTCCGGACCTGCCCCTCCACGCAGACGAGCGGCGCCCCGCGCGGCCCGAGGCGGTCGGCCGCCGCCGAGAGGACCGCCGGGTTCTCGCAGACGAACACCTCGCGCCCCGACACCTCGAGGCGCGGCGGCGCGCGCCACAGCTGTCGGACCGAGAGCCGGCAGGGCTCCCCCGCCGCCGCGTGCATCGCCAGCACCCGCCCGGCCAGGCTGTCCGGCGCCGCTCCCAGGTTGAGCACCAGCACCGGGGCGCTGAGGTCGTCCAGCAGCACGCCCGCCCGATCCCACGCCTCCCGCCGCTCCGCCGCGCGCTCCCAGCGCGTCACCCCGGAGAGCGCCGCCGCGAACCGGATCACCAGCGCGCCGAGCGGCGCGCCCGCGTCGAGCGCATGGCTGTCCCCGGTCACCGCCGCCGCGAGCTCCGCGAGCGCAACGCCCTCGGCCGGAAGGCGGCGCACCACCGCGACGGCCTGCCGGAGCAGAACCCGCGCCGCCCCGACGTCGCCGCACGAGAGCCGCCGCACGAGGCCGGACGCGCGAAGATCATCGAGCCACACGCCGACCTCGGGCCGGCCATCGCCCGACGCCGCGGCCTCGTCGAAGACCGCCTGCCAGCCCGCCTCGAGCCGCGCCGCCTCGGCGCGACGGTCCACGAACGGCCCCGTCAGCGCCTCGACCGCCGCCTCCACGCCCGCGCAGAGCTCCGCGTCCCGGAGGAGCTGCGCCAGCTCGTCCAGCGAGACCCGCAGCGCGCCGCCGTGGGTCACCCGGCCGAACAAACGCTCGACCGCAGCGCGCTCCGCGGCCGTCGGGTCGCGGCGCTGCACCACGGCGCCCCGCACGGGCTCGCCGCGCTCCAGCCGCCGGCGCGCCTTGTCCACGATCCACCCGAGCTCCCGGGCGCCGAGCACCGCCCGCAGCCGATCTCCGCTCACGAGGAGCCGCCGCCGCTCACGAGAGCCCGCCGCCGAACAGCGGCCCCGTCACGCCGTCGGGCGGCGGCTCCGGCGGCGCCGCCGCGGCGGCCGAGCGCACCCGCTCCCGCCCGTTCCACACCCACCGGGTCACGCCGACCGCGTCGATGCCGGGCCTCACCGTGAGCTGGTGGATCGACAGGCCGGGCAGCGTCGCGTAACACCCCCACTCGCGCTCGCTCGTCATCACGAAATCGAGGTCGAACGCGGCGAGGAGCCCCATGCACTTCGCCCGCATGTCGGGGTCGATGCCCACGAACGCCTCGTCCAGCAGGATGAGCCGGGGGGCGTGCGGGTGCGCGCTGCGGTAGTGCGCGGCCGCCGCGGCGAACTGCGGGATCGTCAGCGCCAGCGCCTTCTCGCCGCCGGACCCCGTCCCGTAGGTGCGCCTCGTCAGCCGCTTCCACGCGCCGTCCTGGTGGCGCTCCACCGCGAACGCGTGCCACCCCCGGTAATCGAGCGCCGTCGAGAGCTGCTCCTGCCAGCTCGCCGCCTCGCCGCGAGAGCGCACCTCCTCGATGCGCTCCTTCAGGAACCGCGCGAGCAGCGCGCGGTCGCCCGGCGACCAGGTGCCGCCCGCCCGCAGCAGCCGGTGCCGGGCTTCGAGGAGCCCGGGCGGGCCGTCCACGAGCGGCGCCCACGAGAAGCGGAGCCTCATCCCGGTGCTCGTCGGCCGGGCGGCGAGCTCCTGGTTCATGTCGCGCACCATGGCCTCGCACCGGTGCAGGAGATCGTGCAGGTGGCTCGCCACCTCGCCGATGAGGTGGTTCTCCAGCACCTCGCGCTCGCGCGCGTCGAGCACCGTCCGGCGGTGCGCCACCTCGTCGGCCAGCATCGCCTGGAGGTCGTGCACGGCCCACGTCCGGTCCTGGAACGGCACCGTCACCGCGACGAGGCCGTCCTCGCTCGTCGTCTGCGGCCCGTAGCCGTGCGGCAGGAGCGCGTCCCGCAGCGCCTCGACGTGCCGGAAGATGCCCCGCTGCAGCCGCTCCCACGCCCTGTCGTCGTGCTCGACGTCGCCGCTCGACGCCTCGATCCGCCGCGCCACCTCCACCGCCCGCGTCGGCGACCACCCGGCGGCCCCCTCGCTCCCGGGCTCGGCGTCCGCCATCTCCAGCACGGACAGGAGCCGCGCCCGCGCCATCGCCGCGAGCGCCTCGACGTGCCCCGCCCGCTCGCGCGCCGCGCGCTCGAGCCCATCGCGGAGCGGCTCGATCTTCGCCTGCGCGCGCGCCTCGGCCACCCGCGCGTCGCCGTGCGCGCGCTGCGCCGCGCGGTGCTCCGCGTCGCGCGCCTCGCGCCGCTCCCGCGCCTCGGCGAGCTGGCGCAGGATCTCGTCGACCAGCGCCCCCGTCGTCCGCTCCAGCGTGTCCCGGTGCACCTCCGCCTCGTGGAGGCGGGAGGCGGCCCGCTGGCGCGCCTCGGCGCGGGAGACGGCGCGCCCCTCGGCGAGCCGCGCCTCCTCCTCGGCCTTCTGCGCGCGGCGGAGCGCCGCCGCGGCGCCGCGCGCCGTCGGCCACATCGCCGCCGCGGCGTGGACCAGCGCCGCGAGCGCGGCGTCGTGCCGGTCGAGCGCCCCGACCCACGCCGCGAGCCCGAGGTCCGCCGCGGCACGGTCCCGCTCCGCGAGCGCCTGCGCCTCGCGCTGCCGCCGCGAGAGCGCGCGCTCCTCCTCCTCCGCGAGCGCGGCGCGGGCGTCGACGACGGCCGCCTCCGCCGCCTGCTCCGCGGCCAGCGCGCGCCGCAGCGCCGCGGAAGACGGCGCGCCGGCCGCCTCCTCGCGGGCGACGCGCGCGCGGCGATCGAGCTCGGCCCCCGCGGTCAGGGCGGCCGAGCGCGCCGCCGCCGCCTCGCGGAGCGCCTCCTCGATCGCCGCGAGCCGCCGCTT
This sequence comes from Sorangium sp. KYC3313, assembly GCF_052075895.1. Classification (NCBI taxonomy): domain Bacteria; kingdom Pseudomonadati; phylum Myxococcota; order Polyangiales; family Polyangiaceae; genus Sorangium; species Sorangium sp. KYC3313. Next base: position 9,950,515 of record NZ_CP197255.1, on the reverse strand, counting down.
CCGCGCCGCCTCGCGCGACGCGTGGCCGACGTGCTCCGCCTCGGCCTTGGCAGAGGCCCCGTGCAGCGGGCCGAGCGCGAAGCTGCCCGAGACGTCGGCCCAGATCCGGCCCGCGCCGCGGCCGGCGCCGATGCGCGCCAGCACGGCCCGCACCACGTCCGGCGGCACCGGCGGCGCGCCGGGCGCTCCCTCGGCCGCGAGCGCAGGCGACGCGCGCAGCCAGCGGCCGAGCTGCTGCTCGCGCGGGAGCGCCTGCTCCCCGGCGGCCGAGAGCGCCGTGTCGAGCACCCCCTCGGCCAGGAGCTCGCCTCCGGGCGTCACCCAGGCGTCGAGCAGCCCCGCGGCCTCGAGCGCGGCCTCCAGGCCCGCCCGGCCGGCCGCGTCGAGCCCGGGATCGAAGTCGCACAGCTGCCACAGCGGCGCTCCAGGGCGCCCCTCGCGAGCGCCCGGCGCGCGCGACGGCGGCGGCTCCGGGCCACGGTGCGCGCCGCGCTCGAGGGCGGCCCGCTCCTCCTCGAGCGCGCGCCGCGCCTCCTCCGCCACGGCGAGGGCGCGATCGGCCTCGGCCCGCGCCGCGGCGAGCCGCCCCTGGGCGTCGGCGAGCGCGCGCTGCGCCGCCAGCGCCGCGGGGCTCTCGCCGTCGCCGTGCTCGGCCCACGCCGCGATCGCGTCGGCCACGTCGTCGACGTCCGTGCCTCCGATCGGGAGCTCCGAGAGCCCGCGCGCCCACGCGCGCCACGCGCCGACGAGCGCGTCGGCCTCCGCCTCCCGGTGCCCGAGCGCCGCGGCCGCCCGCTCCCGCGCGCGCTCGAGCCGCGCGGCCGCGCCCTCCAGCGCCGCGTCGGCGCGCTCCCGCGCGGCGCGCGCCGACGCGAGCTCGCCGTCGAGCTTGCGCAGGTGCGCGACGCCCCGGCGGCGCTCGGCCACGGCCGCGTCGAAGCGCGCCTGCGCGCCCGGGAGCGCGCGGCCGCCCGGATCGGCCTCCCAGCCGCCGGGCAGCGCCGGCGGGGGCAGGCCGACCTCCGCGCCGGCGCCCTCCGCCGCGGCGACCGTCGCCGCGAGCGCGTCGCGCTCGGCACGCGCGCTCGCGGCGGCCTCCTCGCGCTCGCTGCCGCGCCGCTCGGCCTGCTCGACGGCCCGGCGGTGCTCGAGCTCCGCCTCCCTCGCGTCGCTCGCCGCGGCCTGCGCCGCCCCCCGCGCCTCGTCGAGGGCGCGCGCCTGGTCCATCTCGGGGCGCCGGCTCAGGGTCTCGACCTCGCGCGCCGCGCCGCGCGCCGCGCGCTCGGCCTCCCCTTCGCGCGCGGCCGCCTGCTCCCCGGCGGCCCTGGCCTCGTCGAGGCCCGCCTCCGCCGCCCGCAGCTCCCGCATCACGGCCTCGTACGCGGCGTGCCCGCTCCGCACCGCGGCCGCGCGCCGCCGCGCGGCGACCCTCACGTAGCGCCGGTACTCGTCGAGGAACGCCGACGACGCCGCGCTCGCCGCGGCGAAGCCGTCGAGCGCCGCGCGATCCGCCTCGAGGCTCCTGAAGGACTCGGCCAGGTCGGCCACGACCGCGGGCGGCACGGGCGGCAGCGCCGTCGAGAGCGCCCTCGAGAGCTGCGCCTCGTCGAGCTTTCGCGACAGCTGCGGCTGCCGCAGCTGGATCAGGAGGTCGAGCAGCGCGCCGTACCGATCGCCGAGCTGGAAGAGCCGGCGATCGACGGCGGCGCGGTAGGCCGCGGCGCTCGTGAACACCTCGCCGCTCCCGCCGAGCTCCGCCTCCAGCCGCTCCCTCCCGATCGCGGCGCCGGCGCTCTGCAGGAACAGATCGCGCCCGACGCGCTTCGAGGTGACGAAGAGCCACTTGCCCGCGAGCCCGCGGCCCTCGACCGCGTGCAGCCCGCAGCCGAGCGTCAGGTAGTGCTCGGCCCCGTCGTCGTCGCGCCGGCCGAGCTCGAGCCAGGTGTAGCCGCGCCGCTCCTCGTAGCGGCCGAGGAGCAGGTTCCACTCGACGCGCTTCGCCGGGTCGGCGTCCGGCTCCAGGCGGTGGGGGCTCACCTCGCCGTCGAGCAGGAACGGCAGCTGCAGCGCGAGCACGCGCGACTTGCCGCTGCCGTTGTTGCCGCGCAGGAGCAGCCGGCCGCCCTCGAAGACGAACTCCTCGCTGTCGTAGCGGTAGAGGTTGAGCAGCCCGCTGCGGAGCGGCTGCCAGCGTCGGGTCACGGGGGAAGGCAGGGTCATCGCGTCTTCCTCGGCGTCCTCGCGCGCGGCGCGCCGTCGGCCCGGCCGGCCGGAGCGCTCGGGCCGGCCAGCGGCGCTCCGGAGCGCGGCGCGCCCGCCGGTCCCGAGGGGCCGGAAGGGGCGACGACGGCGTACCGGGCGATGGCGGGGAGCGGCGCGACCCCCGCGGGCGTCCAGCGCAGCAGGCGGAGCGCGGAGAGCCGATCGAGCGCCCTGTCGGTGAGCTCCACCTCGGCGCCCGCGCCGAGCGCCGCCTTCCTCCAGCGCCCGCGGTGCTCGGCGACGAGCTCCGCCACGCGCTGCTCGACCGCGGCCCGGCCGACGAGCCTGCCGTCGCGCGCGCGGCCCGCGAGCCACTCCGCCACGAGCAGCGTCAGGTGCCCCTCGGTGCCCTCTTCCGGCATCGCGAGATCGCTGAGCTCCTCGTCGGGATCGACCATCGCCAGCCCCTCGCGCCGCGCCTCGGCGACGAGCCCTGTCGCCCGCTCGATCTCGTCGACGACGAAGGGCCGCTGGGTCGTGAGGTACGCGCGCTCCTCCGGGGCGAGGTCCTCGTAGTAGACGACCGGATCGTCGAGGAGCCTCCGGAAGAGCCGGGCCCGCAGCGCCTGGTTGCGGGCGTCGTCCGTCTCCGGGGCGAGCTCCTCGACGATGCCGGCGAGCCGCGCGGCGAGGTCCGCGGCGTCGGTCGCCTCCAGCGTCGAGGGCCCGCGGCGTACGTTCAACATGGCGGCGACGGCGGGCCGGCTCACGCTGTAGAGCACGTCGCGGCGCTGATCGGCGATGAAGCCCTGCTCCTCGCCGGCGACGCGCGTGAGCACGCGCAGATCGAGGAGGAGGCGGACGACGTGGACGAGATCGCGCCGCTGGTCCTGCACGTCGAGCTCGAAGGCGCCGGCGCGGGTGAGCGCCGGGTCGTCGGCGAAATACCCCACCATGCGCTCGGCGAGCCGCCCGAGCGTGGTCTGGCGGTCCTCGCCCTCCAGCGCGAGCAGGGCCAGGCAGAGCAGCACGTAACGGCGGCGCGTGAACGGGGTGCCGTGGTGCGGGTCGAGCGCCGGCCGCGTGCCGTCGGCGAGGTCGGCCGGCGTCTTGCGCAGGCGCGCCTGCTCGGGCTCGACGAGCAGCGACCAGCGGGGGTAGCGGGCGAGCCAGGCGCGGAGCGCGGCGGCGTGCCGCCGCACGAGCAGGAACGACGCGGCGTGCGCGCCTGCGGCCGGCAGGAGGGGGTGGCGCAGGAGGGCCCGCAGCGCCCTCTGCCGCTCGTGGCGCTCCTGGGCCTCGAGGGCGCGCGTCATGGGCGCTCCGCGGGCGGAGGTCCCGGCGGGGCGGGCGTGCGGTGCCAGGACGGGGCCGCGTTCTCGGGGGCGGGCGCGCGATGCCGGGACCGGGGCGCCTCGTCCGGGGCGAGCGAGCGGAGCGTCAGGAGGTGATCCGGTCCGCGGAAGGTGCCCGATGGCGTCTCCACCGTCGCGACCTGGCCGTCGTTCGTGGGGACCAGGGAGATGGCGATCGCCCCGTCGGCCGAGGTGGTCTCGCCGCCGCCCGCGGCGAGCGCCTCGCCCAGCCAGTCGAGGAGCATCTCGAAGGCCAGCGGATCGAGCCGGCCGAGCTCGGACAGGCGCGTCGGCCGGCCCGTGGCGAGCCGGGCGCGCGCGTCGGCGATGGCGCGCTCGTCCTCGTCCTCGTGCGCGAGCAGGAGCGCCTTCTCGCGGGATCGGTCGATCACGTCGCTCGGACGGCCGGGCCGCGCGTGCCGGCCGGTGGCGCGGAGGCGCGGCGAGATGCGGAGCGGCGGCGCGTCGAGCCACGAGCGGCTGGCGGGGACCGGCGCGGCCTCGCGCTCGGCCATCGCCTCCTCGTTGACGAAGAGGTGCCGGGTCGAGGCGAGGGCGAACGCGGCGCGCCAGACGCGGTGGGCGTCCGCGTCGCTCGGGGCCTCGGCGAACCACCGGGCGAGGGTGCGGAGGTCGGCGGCGCGGTCGCTGCGGGTGAAGCGGCGGTCGTGCAGGCTCGCGACGGCGGAGAGCAGGGCGGGGATGGCGGCGCGGGCGCGGGCCCTGAGCTCCTCCGCCTGCGACGGCGCGCCCGGCCGGCCGATGAACCAGCCGCGGACGCCTTCGATCCGCGCCTCCCACCGCGCGGCCGCGGCCCGCTGGTCGGCCTCCTCGCCGTCGAGCGCGTCGGCGACCTCGCGCCTGCCGGCGCTGTCCGCGAGCCGCTGCGCCGCCGCGCCGTCGACGCGGCCGAGGAGCTCAGCGATGTCCGCCGTGGCGATGACGAGCTGGCCGACGAAGCGCTCGAGGTAGTCGATGAGGCGCTGCTTGTACGCGAGGAAGCTCGCCACGCCGGCCGCGTGCAGGTCGATGCTGCGCTGGAGGCTGCCCATGAACGCCTGCGCCTGCGTGGTGAGCTCGCCGAAGCGCGCGCGCAGCGCCGAGAGCGCGAGGTGGACCGCGCTGTCGTCGAGCTCCGGCCGGGAGAGCATCTGCGCGACGCTCTCCAGCAAGGTGCGGATGTCGTCGAGCGCCGCGGCCTGGAGCTCGCCGCGCTGCGCGAGCGCCTCGAAATAGGCGCCCACCGCGCGCTCCACCGCCTCTCCCTGCGGGGTGAGCTGGTACAGGAAGCGCGGCCGGTAGAACTCCTCGACGGTCGCGACATCCGCCGTGTCCAGGTGGGATTGCAGGTTCCCCCACTCGCAGAGCTTCTGGAGCGCCGTGTCCACGGCGGCCGGGTCGAGGCCGACCTCCCGGACGGCGCGGAGGACGTCCGCCGGCCGGAGGTGCAGCACGAAGCGCTCCCGCGCCTCGACGAACGAGCGCATGATGGCGCGGTAGAGCGCCGCGTTCTCGGCCGTCAGGTAAGAGAAGGCTGGAAGCTTGGCCGACGACTCTTCCATGATGACCGCACGCTCGCGCCGCGGGGCGCTGGCCCGCCATCGAACGCCGGCGCTACCTACTACCGGCGTCGCGTGACCGTCAATGGAGGGGCGCGCGGCCGCATCACGAAGCCTGCGCGTGGAGTGCATTGCGATTTGCCTGGTTGAATTCTCATGCACGGTGTTTTTTTTTGTTCTTGGGGCTCCCCGTCCGGAGGAGTTCGGATCGAGCTGGCCGTCCATCGAGCGACAGCCGGGAGAGTGCCATGGCGAGACATCACCGGAAGATCGCGACCTCGTGCGCGGCCGCTGCGATGGCGGTGACCGGCTTCGCGGGAACGGCGCGCGCGCAGATCGCTGACGCGGTCTACGAGGACGTGAGGGACATCATCGAGGATCTGATCCAGCGGGAGGTCGCCGAGGCGGTCGCACCCAACCTGGTGTGTCAGACGGCGCGCCTGGCGAGCGCGGATCAGCACCTGCAAGAGTACGCAGGGATCGTCGACAAGCTCGAAGACACGGCGGCGGGCCCCGAGAAGGACGCGCTCGAGAAGCGGCGCGACGAGCTAAGGCTTCTCCTGAGGAGGGGGTTCCCGATCCTCACCTATTTCCCTCTCACGCTCCAGCGGGTCTTCCGGCGGCAGTTCAGCGCGATCCGGACGAGCGTCACGGACGAGGCCGCAGGCTTCGCGGGGCACATGGTCTACGTCGGGCTCACGTCGAACGAGGGCCAGATAAGAAGGCCGCAGGGGACGCAGAGCATCGAGCTCCTGCACAAGTTCGCGAGCGCCGACGACGCTCGCGCCGAGCGCGCGGCGCCAAGCAAGCTGACGTGGACCAAGCTCGATCCGCGGTCGTTGAACACCTGTGTCTCCGTGCTCAAGGAGGAGCTCGCGTCGGGCGTCACCGACGCAGGCGCGCCGTCGCCGCTCGAGCGGGATTGCGGCGCGAGCGCAGCGTCAGGCACCAGCTACGCCTGTGAGCTCGCGTTCGCCGTTCGCGCCATTCTCCAGAGGAAAGGCGCCCTGGCGGAGGAGCACTTCATCAGGGCCGCCGCCGTCGTGGTCGGGGCGACCGCGGTGAAGGCGCTCGAGGTGACGGACGACGCCGTGAAGAGAACACTCCTGGATGAGGCGGTCCTGGTCACGAGAGACGTCCTGCGCGGTGGCAAGAAGCTCGACGAGATCATCCCTGTCCTCTTGTCCGCCGCGCCCGCCGCGCCCGCCGCGCCCGCCGCCGCCGAGGCAGACGCAGCCGCTCGTGCCCGGGAGCTCCGCTCCAGGTTGAACAACCTCGATCGCCTCCGGGTCCAGTGGAACATCGGCACGCGGGGCGGCGCGAACAACCTCGAGCTCGTGAGCTTCGTGAACGTCATCGGCGCCGCCGGCGGCGCGCTCCGCGATCTCTGTGACAAGGACCTGATCGGCCAGGTCTGCGCCCAGATCGAGCGACAGTCCTCGGCGCTGACGAAGATCGGCGACCTCCAGGCGGACCTCTGGCCGGCGATCCGGCTCGCCGGCCAGGGCGAGTACGGGGAGGCAGCGAGCCGCGCGATCAGGACGTTCTTCTCCTCGCGGCCCGGAGGCGAGGGGGATCAGGTCGAGATCTACCGGCGCTTCGCCGAGTCGGTCATCGTCTACGTCCTCGCGACGGTCGACGACAAGAACCCTTCCGACGCCGACAGGGCCGCGTTCCGGGAGGCGTCCGTCGAGGTGCTCCGGGAGCTGGGCACGGGGGGCGGAATGGATCGCCCGTGGGGTCACGCCTTCTACAGGCCCGACATGGGGCTGCGCGTGTCGTGGAGCCCGAGCTACATCGACGGCGAGGGCGGATCGCCGAGGATCGTGCCGTCCGCGAACACCGTCAACCTGCGCGGCGTCGTGCGTTATACGGATGCCTATTATCTCGCCCTCCAACCCTCCTTCATCGACCTCCTCGCCCCGCTGAGCGAGCTCGCGCTCCGGCGCTCGGAGGCGGTCGAGTACGAGGATTCGGGCCGCGTCCTCCTGAACGCCGTGACCCCTCGGATCGAGGTGATGGTCGGCGTGCCCGCCCTCTCGAAGCACCTCGTCGTCTCCGGCGGCGCTTCCCTGCGCCTGGCGGCGCCCTTCAAGAAGAAGGATCAAGAGGGGTGCGACGGCGCCTGCTATCGTTACAAGTTCCTCTGGAACAAGAAGGACGATGTCGTCTCGGACCCGGCTGGGCTCGGGTTCATCGAGTTCGGCTTCGGGGTCAAGTACCTGCTCTGAAGCATCTATTCGAATTTATTCGAGAAAATCCACGATGCGCCGGGGGGGCGAGGCGAGAAATCCCTCATCTCCCCGCCTCCCCGTCTCCCTGTTCAATTTTCCGCTGAAGGTGCAGGGGCGCAGGCGAACTGAAGCTGTATACTTGACAGTTGTAGTGTCTCGATGCAGGGTGCTCCTCGTGATGACGTACAAGCTCGACGAGCTCGCGGGCGAGGCGGGGGTGGCGCCGCGCACGGTGCGGTACTACGTGCAGCGCGGGCTCCTTCCGGCGCCGGAGTTCCGCGGGAAGGACACCTCCTACGGGCGAGAGCACCTGGCGCGGCTCCGCGCCATCAAGGTCCTCCAGCAGGCGCACTTGCCGCTCGAGGAGATCCAGGCGCGCCTCGCGGGCGCGGGCCTCGACGAGATCGAGCGCATCGCCGCGGGGGCGCCGCCGTGCGCTCCGGAGGCGCGCTGCGCCGCCCCGGAGGAGGCCGCCGCGCCGCCCGCCTCGACCCCGCCCGCCGCCGCGCCGCGCGGCGCGCGCTGGGAGCGGGTCGAGATCGCCGACGGGGTGGAGCTCCACGTGCGGACCGACGCCCCGGAGCGCTCGCGGCGCATCGCCCTCGATATCGAGTCTCGTTACACAACCCTTGCCCCGAAAGGCTCGCGATGAACCCCTCCCACGATCCTTCGCACCCGTCGCCGATGTCGTGCCTTCGCACCTCCGAAGGCCACCCGGTCCCGCTGCTCGGCGTCTCCCTCTCGGGCGAGGTCCTCGGCGGCGCGGCGCGGCTCGTCGTGCGGCAGCGCTACCGGAACGAGGAGCGCCGGCCGATCGAGGCGATCTACACCTTCCCGCTCCCGGGCGAGGCGAGCATCGCCGGCTTCGCCATGGAGTGCGCCGGCCGCAGGCTCGAGGGGGAGGTCAAGGAGCGCGAAGAGGCGTTCCAGGCCTACGACGAGGCCATCGCCACCGGCCACGGCGCGGCGCTGCTCGACGAGGAGCGGCGGAACGTGTTCACGGCGAGCGTCGGCAACCTCCTTCCGGGAGAGGAGACGGTCGTCGAGGTCACGTTCGTGCAGGCGCTCACCGCCGACGAGGGAGCGCTGCGGCTCATGATCCCGACCCTCGTCGCGCCCCGCTACATCCCCGGCGCGACCGGGGGCGACCGGACCGCGCACGGCGTCCAGGAGCCCACGGGCGACGTGCCCGACGCCGACCGCATCTCCCCCGGGATCGCGCGGGTCGACTACGGGATCACCGTGGATATCGTCTTCGACCTCGGGCGCGACGTCGCGATCGAGAGCCCCTCGCACGCGCTCTCGGTGCGCCGCGAAGAGGGGTATCGCCAGCGGGTCTCGCTCCGGAACGACAAGGCCGCGCTCGATCGGGACATCGTGCTGCTCGCGGCGGGCGCGCCGGGCGTGCAGGCAGGGGTTGTGTGCGACAGGGCCCCTGGCCAGGAGGGGACCTTCGCCCTCACCGTGGTGCCGGACCTCTTCGACACGCATGCCCACGCGAAGCGGGCGCCCTCCCGGCGCGACGTCGTGTTCGTCGTCGACGTGTCGGGATCGATGCAGGGCGAGTCGCTCGACCAGGCGAAGCGCGCGCTCCGGCTGTGCCTCCGCCACCTCGCCGAGGGGGATCGGCTCGGCGTGATCGCGTTCTCCAGCGATTTCCGGGCGCTCGAGCCGTCGCTCGCCCCGTTCACGCAGGCGACCCTGAAGGCCGCGGACGCGTTCGTCGAGGGCCTCCGCGCGGACGGCGGGACGGAGATGCTGAATCCGCTGCTCGCGGCCGTGGGCATGCTCGGCGACGCGGAGCGAGACCGCGTGGTCGTGCTGCTGACGGACGGCCAGGTGGGCAACGAGGCGCAGATCGTCGATCGCGTCGTCCAGCGGGGCAAGGGGGTGCGGATCTACTCGTTCGGCATCGGCACGAACGTGAGCGACGTGCTGGTGAGCGATCTCGCGCGCCGGACGGAGGGCGCAGCGGAGTTCATCCACCCGGGCGAGCGCATCGACGAGAAGGTCACGGCCCAGTTCGCGCGGGCGACGGCGGTCCGGGTCACCGGGCTCGAGGCGCGCTTCGAGGGGGTCGACGTCGGCGAGCTCGCGCCGGCCGAGCGCCCGGCGCTCGTCGACGGCGAGCCGTGGGTGCTCTACGGTCGCTACGGTCAGCCGGGGATGGGGCGGCTCTCGCTGCGCGGGACCCTGCGCGGGGAGCGCTTCCACCTCGAGGTGCCGGTCGAGCTCGCGGCGGAGGCGTCGCGGCCCGGCCTCGAGGCGCTGTGGGCGGGCGCGCGGGTGCGGGAGCTCGAGGAGTCGGAGCGCGGGCTGTCCGGCAAGCGCGCCGAGGCGATGCGAAAGCGCATCGTGGACCTCGCGGTCCGGCACCGGGTGGCGTCGAAGCACGCGTCGTTCGTGGTGATCGAGCGGCGGACGGGCGACCGGCGCGCCCACGGGCAACCCGAGGCGCGGCCCGTGCCGGTGAGCGCGCCGGCGGGGTGGGGGATGTCGAGCCACCGCGGCCCGGCGGCGCCGGCCGCGGTGTACGCCGCGATGCCGAGGGGCGGGGGTGGCCCGAGGGGGGGCAGCCCCGTCGTGATGAGGTCCAGGCTCGCTGCGCCCGCCCCCGCGGCGCCCGCCGCACCGCCCAGGTCGGCGCCGGCCGCGAGCGGCCTGCTGGCGCGCGCGAAGCAGCTCTTCCAGCCGAGCGCAGGGGCCGCGGCCTCGGGCGGCTCGGCCGACCGGGCGGCGGGCTGGGTCCCGCCCCCGGCCGCCGCCGCGCCGGGCGGCCCCGCGTCGCCGCGCCACGTGCCCCCGCCGGCCCCGGCCGCCGCGCCGGCGCCGAGCGTCGCGCCCAAGGGGAGCCCGTCCCAGGGGGACGGCCTGGGGCGCCTCTTCGAGGAGCAGCTCGCGTCCGGGCTGTGGGAGCGCGGCGACTCGACCGACCTCGGCCGGCTCTCCAGCACTGCCCTGTGCCTCGCGGCGTGCCATGACCAGGGCGTCGACTCGGCCCACCCCGTCTACGGCGCCCAGATCGCCAAGGCGATCGAGGCGCTCTGCGCGCTGGGCGCGTCGCTCCTCCAGCGCGGCGGCGCCGACGGGGAGGTGGCCGCGGCGCTCGCGGCGGCCTACCTCGTCGCGGGCGGCCGGCGGCTGCGGGCGCAGGTCCGCGACGCCGTGGCGACCGCCGCGCCCGAGGCGGTGCGCGCGCTGCTGGGCGAGCTCGGGGACGCCGAGGCGCTCAGGCGAAGGGTCGAGGCGCTGCACGGCGCATGACAGGCTCGCCGTGGCCGGACGGCCGCGGCAGCCCTCGCGCCGCGTTCACGGATAGGTATCGTCCCCGCCCTTCGCGCCGGCTCCCGGGCGGGCCGCGCCAGCCGGTGCAGCCGGGGCTGCACCAGCCGGTGCCGCCGGTGCCGCGCCAGCCGGTGCAGCCGGGGCCGCGCCGGCCGGTGCAGCCGGTGCCGCGCCAGCCGGGCGAGCAGGGCCCTCCGGGAGCTGCGCTGTCCCCTCGATCACGATCTCCACGCGCGGCTCCTGCGGTTGCGCCGGGGCGCCGCCGCCCGCGTCGGCAGGCGGCAGATCGGCGAAGCTCGCCAGGCTGAGCCGCGCGAGGGGCACGCCGGCCTCCTTGGGCTGCGCCAGGAAGAGCAGCACGGCGCGCGCCTGGGCGACCGTCACGTCCCAGCCGTTGCGCCACGCCACGCCCGGCGTGCCGCTCGCCGTGTGGCCGACGACCTGGTAGCCGAGGCCCTTGAGCGGCTCGTTGCCGCGGATGATCGCGGCGATGTCCCTCAGCACCTTCTCCCCCGCCGGGGAGAGCGCGTCGCGGTACCCCTTGAACAGGACCCGGCTCGGGATCGAGATGACCACGCGGCCGTCGCGCGGCGCGACCGTGACGTCTCCGGTGGCCACCGGCAGGAACGCCCTCAGGACGTCGCTGTCGCGCTCTGGCGCCGGGCGGGCCCCGGCCGGCTCGCCGCGCGGCGGCGTCGCGCCCAGCCCGACGTCGAGGCCCGAGATCGGGTCGTTCGCCCACTGTGGATCGGCCGCGGCGCCGCCGCGCGGGCCCTGCTCCTCCAGCTGGCGGACCCGCGCCTGGCTGGCCACGAGCTCGCGCTGGAGGCGCTCGGACCGGTCGAGCTGAGCTTGCCATTCGAACTCGGTGTAGCCGCACCCGGCGAGGAGCGCAGACGCGACCAGCGCGGCCAGGCCGCGCCCGGCGAGAGCGGCCCGGACAGCGCGGGGACGGGGGACCTCGGCGCGCCCCTTCGCGCTCATCTCTGCGACACCCGAAACAGGCAATTGCACTTGGCAGGCTCCTTCTCGCCGGATCATCCGGATCCATCCTCCTCGCGCCGGAGCGCTGAGCGGGCGGGAGCCTATCCGAGCGCCCGTGATCCCACAAGGCGCGGGCGGGCCGGGGCGCGCCCCGGCCTCGGAGACCTCGGCAGGGGACCGGGCCGAGGGATCGACCCGCTCCGGGATCGATCCGCCCGCGCGCGGTCCCGCGCTCGCTCGCGATGCGGGTGGGCCCGCCTACGACAGGCGCTCGTGGCCGGCGCCGCTCGGCGGCGGGGCCTGGTGCATTTTCCTGCGGTGCTCGAGCTCGGCAGAGATGAGCCGCACGAGCTCCGTCGAGAGGACGATCGCCTCCCGAGGGCCATATCCATGCTTGCTCAGCTCCCGCGCGACCGACTTGGCCAGGATCTTCATGGCCGAGTCGATCTCTCCCGGCGTCTTCGATGTCGACGTCGAGAAGAGGCTCGCGGTCATCCGGGTGTCGGCGCCTCGCCCCTGGCCGTCCTCGGGCGTCCGGCGCAGCGTCGGCTCGCGCTCCGGAGGCGCCGCGCTCCGGAGCGATGGCCTATCGATCGCGTGGCTTTCATGGTTTTCGGCCGATGCGGGCGTCGTCGTGCTCGTCGTGCTGTCCGTATGCAGCGATGTCGTGTTGTGCGCGCTCACGGTGGATCCCCGTCGTCGTTTAACGGTTTTCTCGCCTTCGTCCTTCGTTCCCGCGCGAGAGGCGCTGTTCATCGCGAGCTCACGCCGCTCGTCGCCGCGGCAGGCATCGATGGATTTACGTCGCGGGACGAAGTTGACGGCAAAAGCAGGAATGGCACCTGCCGGGGGAGTGTGGAGGCGGTCCACATCGGCCCCTGACCCCACGATAGCAGGGCTCCGGTGAAGGGCATCACGTCATCGGTTGTTCGCGCGCGAACACCCATGTTCGCGCGCGCCGCCGGCGATGCGCGGCGCCCCCCGCCGCCCACGCTGCTCAGGGATCCTCGCGTGGCCTGGCGAGGTCTCGTGCCGCCGCGAGCGATCTGGGCCACTCGACACACCGGGGCTGGCGCACGATGACCGCGCGTTCAGCGCATGACATGGAAAACGCCGGTCGACGCCGGGGGGGGGCGCTCCCGCGAGACTGCAACTCTGAACGTGCGCGCCAATGCTCCGCCCGCAGGGGGGCGCCGTCCGCAGCGAGCGCGAGAGATGGCTTGCCCGGGGCAGACCCGGGTGCGTCTGGCGCGCTCGCAGCGCGGGGCGCGGGGCGCCGCCGCCCGCGCTGCGCTCCGCCGGGGAGCCCGGACGCACGCGTGCGCGGATGAGGAACAACCGACGTCGAGCACGGATGGCGAGTCGGATGTTCGCTGGTTGGACACGGCTTGTTAGGAATCGCACACCTTCCATTGACGATGTGTGATCCCTGCGGTACTCGAAGGAATCGTTGGCGGCCCGACGCTGCGGCGCCATGGGCGTCCGGAGGATTCCGGGCTTTGTAGAGCCGCCGGCGCGGTAAGTCGACGCGACGTCCTTGCTTCCGTGTGCCGCTCCATGGCGCCGTTCGCTGCGGCTCGGCCGACGCCGGACGTTCCGAGTTCATCATGTGTAGGGGGGAAGTATGGCCACACTGTGCAGGCCGGAGGTCGCGGTTCCGGAGTTCATCGTCACGCGGGAAGACACGCTGAAGCTGGCGGAGCGGCTGCACGCGAGAAACCCGCAGCTGAGGCTCGTGCTGCGGCTCATCAACGGCACCGGTGTGCAGAAGCGCCACATCGTGCAGCCTCTGGAGCAGGCGCTCGCTCACCCTGGTTTCGAGATCCGAAATAGAATTTACGAACGGGAGGCCAAGCGCCGGGTGCCGCCGGTGATACGGCAGGCGCTGGAGAACGCCGAGCTCACCGCGCGGGACATCGACGCCATCATCTTCGTCTCGTGCACCGGCTTCATGATGCCGTCGATGACGGCCTACCTGATCAACGCCATGGGCTTCCGCCACGACACGCGGCAGATCCCCATGGCGCAGCTCGGCTGCGCGGCCGGGGCGGCGGCCATCAGCCGCGCGCACGACTTCTGCGCTGCGCACGCGAAGGCCAACGTGCTCATCGTGGCCTGCGAGTTCTGCTCCCTCTGTTACCAGCCGACGGACGATGACGTCGGATCGCTCCTGTCCGACGGCCTCTTCGGGGACGCGGTGGGCGCGGTCGTCGTCCGGGGCAGCGGAGGCACCGGCATCCGGCTGGAGCGGAACGAGGCGTATCTCATCCCGGACACCGAGGAGTGGATCTCGTACGCCGTCAAGGACACCGGGTTTCACTTCCGGCTCGACAAGCGGGTCCCCGGGACGATGAAGCCCCTCGCCCCCGTGATGCGCCGGCTCGTCTCGAGCCACGGCTGGGACGTGGGCAACCTCGATTTCTACATCGTCCACGCGGGCGGTCCGCGCATCCTCAACGATCTGTGCAGGTTCCTGGAGGTGCCCCAGGAGTCGTTCCGGTACAGCAGGGCAACGCTGACGGAATACGGCAACATCGCGAGCGCGGTGGTGCTCGACTCTCTGGGGCGCCTGTTCGCGGACAGGCCGATGCCCGACGGCGCGCGCGGCGTGATCGCGGGGTTCGGCCCGGGGATCACGGCGGAGATGGCCGTCGGTTCCTGGGTGAACGATCACGGCCAGAGCGGGGGCGGAGCGTGCTCGTCCGCCGCCGCGTGACAGCGGCCCTGTCGCTCCGGCCATGAAAATCGTGTGAGAAGAGGAAGGGAAGGCTGATGACCAACGCATCGCTCAAGACTCCGTCGCTGAGGTTCATGCTCGGCGGCGACCGTCCCGTCTGCCGCATGGGCTATGGCGCCATGTACCTGACCGGCCCGGGCTACTGGGGGCCGCCGGCCGACCCGGACGCGGCCGTCCGGCTCCTGCGGCGCGCCGTCGACCTCGGGGTCAACTTCATCGACACCGCCGACGCCTACGGCCCGGACACCAACGAGCAGATCATCCGCCGCGCCCTCCATCCGTACCCGGCGGGGCTCGTGATCACCACCAAGGGCGGGCTGCTGCGCTCCGGACCGGAGGACTGGACGGTGCAGGGGCGCCCGTACATCGTCCCGTGCGGGCGTCCGGCGTACCTCCGCCAGCAGGTGGAGATGAGCCTGCGAAACCTCGGGCTCGAGCGCATCGAGCTCTATCAGCTCCACCGCATCGACCCGGCCGTACCGCTGGCCGATCAGCTCGGCGAGCTCGCGCGGCTCCGGGAGCAGGGCAAGATCCACCATATCGGCCTCTCCGGGCAGCCCGAGGTCACCGTGGAGCAGCTCGCCAAGGCGCGCGAGATCACCGAGATCGCCGCCGTGGAGAACCTGTACAACGTCGCGGACCGCTCCGGGGAGAAGGCCCTGCGGTACGCCGAGCAGCACGGCATGGCGTTCATCCCGTGGTTCCCCATGGGACACGGCGACCTCGCCAAGCCCGGCAGCGTCCTCTCCGGGCTCGCCAAGGAGCGCGGCGCGACGCCCGCCCAGCTGGCCCTTGCCTGGCTGCTGCACAGGTCGCCGTCCATCCTCGCCATCCCCGGCACCTCGTCCATCAAGCACCTGGAAGAGAACTGTCGCGCGGCGGACATGAAGCTCGACGAGGGCGAGCTGGCCGCCATCGAGGACGCCGCCGCCGCCGCGAAGACGTGGCGTCCATCGGCGTCGGAATCGGGGTCCGCCCACACGGAGGAGACGCCGTGAGCACCCAGCAGCAAGCCGGCGCCGCCCACCCGAACGTCCAGAAGCTGCGCGCCCTCTACGCCGATCTGTCGCGCATCGGGGAGTTCGTCGCCGACGACATGGTCCTGCACACCGCGCACCGGGAGCTCTGCCGCGACAGGGCCGCCGGCCGCGTCGTCGGCAAGGCGGCCGCCGCCACCCACGAGCGCGAGCTGATCCGCATGACCGGCGGCACCCTGCTGATGGACGTGCAGCACATCTTCGCCAACGATCACTTCGGCGCCGCGTTCGGCGTGCTGCGCGCCCACCTCGGCGGCGCGAGCCTGGCGATGCCGTTCTGCGGGGTCTGGCGCTTCCGCGGGGGCCTGATCACGGAGCACTGGGAGAACGCGTACGACGTGGCCTCCGTGATGGCCTTCCTCGGCGACGAGAGCGGCGCCCCGCCCGCCTGAGCCGCCGGGGGGCCGCGCCACGAGGGCCTCCGCGGGGGTGCGAGGCGAGGCGCCGGGCCGCGCCGCGAGGGCCTCGCCCCACCCTTTGTCGTTCCCGCCATCCTCCCGGATCTGCTACTGCTGCCCGCCGCGAAGGTGCCCCCCGGGCACGGCGAGCTCCCCCGCGGAGCGCGCTCGCCGCACGTCAGTCATGGCTCAAGGTTACCTCTTCCTGATCATCGCCCTCGTCTTCAACGCGACAGCGAACATCCTGATGAAGCTGGCGTCGCGGCGCGTCCCGTCGATGGAGGGGTTATCCCTCGTCGAGAAGTGCCTCGCGCTCGTCACGAACTACCACCTCGTGCTGGGGCTCGTGCTCTTCGCGTCGAACATCCTGTTCTACGTCCTGGCGCTCAAGCGCATCAACCTGTCGATCGCCTATCCGATCATGTCGTCGGGTGGCTTTCTGCTCATCTCGGTCTTCTCCGTCTACTTCCTGCGCGAGACGCTGACGGCGCTTCAGATCGGCGGCATCGTCCTGATCGCGGCGGGGATCGCGCTGCTCGCGTACAACATCACCTAGGCCTCCGGCCGGCCTCCGCGGCGCGACGTCGGACCGCCGGACCGGCCTGCCGGTCCGCCCGCCCTCGGCGTGGCGCCGTGGTACGGTGGCGCGCGCCTCGCGCCCGAACGCCCTCACCCCGGAGATCGCCGCCATGCGCAGCCGAACGCTCCCGCGTGCCTTGCTCGTCGTGCTCCTCGCGACGCCCCTCGCGACCGCTGGGTGCCACGGCGGCCGCCAGGACGCCGCGCACCCCTCGCCCGGCCGGGCCGGCGCCGCCTGCGGGCGCGGCGATCCGATGACGCGGACCGAGCTCTTCTTCGGCCTGGACCGGTTCGAGCTGCCCCCCGTGACGCAGGCGGAGTGGCAGCAGTTCGTCGACACGGCGGTCACCCCGCGCTTCAAGGACGGGCTCACCCAGTTCGATGTCGACGGCCAGTACCTCGCGACGACGGGGAAGCTCGTCCGCGAGGACAGCCGGCTGATCATGCTCCTCCACGACGGCGGCCAGGTCGCCTCGGACGCCATCGACGCGATCCGCAAGGAATACAAGGTTCGCTTCAACCAGGAATCCGTGCTGCGTATCGACGAGCCCGTCTGCGTCGGCTTCTGACACCTGGAACCGCTGCTGAAGGCAGCGCTCCGCCCGCCGCGGGGACAGCGCGTGTCCCGCGCGTGTCTGTTCGGAACACCGCCTGTCCTCTCGGCTCGGCGGGCGCCTGATCGCGAAGATTCTTGACCGGTGGTGGGCGGGGAGACAGAGTTTTATTACAACTGCCAGGCTTCGGTCGGCGCATGGCCGCGCATTGCATTGCGCGCATCCGTCGGCGTACTCGTGCCTGGCGTTCATACGACAAGCGTTCGACGCGAGCGCTCCTGCTCGGCTCCACCCGGAGCAAGGAGATCCCCGTGCTGATGAGGCTTCGCTGGTGGTCCGGATGGGCCATGGTGAGTGTGGCTGTTGTTGGGTGCTCGGGCTCCGAAGGGCCTCCTCCGGAGGAGGAGAGCGTCCTGGAGAGTCAAGATGAGGTGCGCTACGACTTCCATGCACCCGCGTCTGGAAGGACGGTGTTCGCGGACGTCGTGGCCATCGATCAGATGTTCGTCTACGATCGCCTCGGCGCGTTCAACCCCGGGGGCATGGTGTACGCGCTCCGCCGGGACGTGGTGGCCGTCGATCCGTCGAACCCCATCGGTCCTGGCAACGCGACGCTGCGGCCGGGCAAGCGCCCGAGGCCCCTCGTCCTGCGGGTCAATGCCGGCGACAGGCTCTCCATCTCGTTCACCAACTGGCTCACGCCCGCGACAGGCCCGCTGCCGAGCACCTCCGCGTCGACGCGTGACGCCTCGATCCAGGTGGTCGGGCTCCAGATCCGGAACATCGACGCGCTCGCGGGCGACGTCGGGAACAACGGGAGCTCGCTGGCCGCGCCGGGCGAGACGCGCAAGTACGAGCTCTTCGCCGGCCGCGAGGGCACGTTCCTCATGCACAGCGGCGGCGCCATGGTCGGCTCGGAGCCCGGGCCGGGGCGGCGGATCTCCCAGACGCTGTACGGCGCCGTCACCGTCGAGCCGCCGGGCGCGGTCGCGTACCGCTCGCAGGTGACGGCCGCCGAGCTCTCGGCCGCCTCCCTGAACCCCTCGAACCCGGACGGCACGCCGCGCATCGACTACGACGCGGTCGACGCGTCCGGTCGGCCGATCCTGAAGATGATCGACGACGCCGGCGAGATCGTGCACGGCGACATCAACGCCGTCATCGCGGGCTTCGACGAGACGGAGGCCGGCTCCCCCGCCTCCGAGAACATGGGCCATTTCCGCGAGTTCACGGTGCTCTTCCACGACATCCTGAGCGTCGTGCAGCCCATCGCGGAGTACCAGGCGGACCCGCGCTACAACGGCGTGCGCACCGGCTTCGGCATCAACTACGGCGCCGCCAGCCTGGGCAGCGCCGTCTTCGCCAACAAGCAGAGGATCGGCCCGAGCAAGCGCTGCGAGGAGTGCAAGTTCGAGGAGTTCTTCCTGAGCTCGTGGGTCAACGGGGACCCGGCGCTGAACATCGATCGGGACGACGCCGGCAACGCGACGGAGGCGCTCTACCCGGACGACCCCTCGAACGTATCCCACGGTTACCTCGGGGATCCCGTCCGCGTCAGGAACCTCCACGCCGGGCCCAGCGAGACGCACGTCTTCCACCTCCACGGCCACCAGTGGCTGCGGTCGCCGGGCAACGAGAAGAGCGCGTACATCGACTCGCAGACCATCGGCCCGAGGGCCGCCTACACGTATGACATCACCTATGGTGGAGGCGGCAACCGCAACCTCTCCGTGGGAGACGCCATCTTCCACTGCCACCTGTATGCCCATTTCGCGCAGGGCATGTGGGGGCTCTGGCGCACACACGACGTCTTCGAGGCGGGCACGCCGGACCGCTCGCTCCCGGACGGCGAGCTCGCGGCGGGGACGCCCACGCCCGCGGTCGTGCCGATCCCCGGCGTCGCGCTGGCGCCGATGCCGACCTACGAGCGGACGTCGGTCAGGATGGCCGACGGGAAGACCGAGGAGCGCGACCCCTTTCCGGGTTATCCGTTCTACGTCGCCGCGGTCGCGGGACACCGGCCGTCGCAGCCGCCCCGCGACATGGAGCACGACGGCGGGCTCCCGCGCCACTACATCGCGAACGTCCCGCCGGGGGGCGCGGTGGCCGGCGGCCGCGGCTTCTTCGACGTGCAGCTCTCCAAGGCCGACGTGCAGCTCTTGCCGAAGGACGGCACCCCGTCGGAGGTGGCGGCCGCCAACTTCCACGCGGGCGCGTTCCCGGGCGCCGTTCGCGCGCCGGAGCGCTACGGCTTCCCCGTCAAGGGCTACCCCGCCTTCACGGCGGCCGGCGAGCCGGCGCTCTTCCTCGTGAACGGCCAGCCGCCGGCCGCGGGCGCCCCCTTCGCGGACCCGTGCCCGCCAGGCGCGCCGGTGCGCACCTACCGCGCGGCCTACGTCCAGACCAACGCCCCGGTGAACCGGGCCGGCTGGCACGACGCGCAGGCGCGCATGATCGTCCTCGAGAAGGACGTCGAGGCCACCCTCGACGGCACGAGGGCGCCGGAGCCGCTGTTCATCCGCGCGCAGTCCGGCGAGTGCGTCGTGTTCCACGCGACGAACCTCATCCCGGCGGTGCTCGCGGAGGACGACTTCCAGGCCTCCGCGCCCACCGACGTCATCGGCCAGCACATCCACCTCGTGAAGTTCGACGTCACCTCCTCGGACGGCGGGGCGAACGGCTTCAACTACGAGGACGGGGCCCTCGCGATGGAGGAGGTGGCGGCGCGCATCCAGGCGGCCAACGCGGCCGGCGGGGCCCTCGCCGCCGGCGTCAGGAGCGGCGAGCCCGGGGCGCGCGTGCGGCTCGGGGACCCGACGCGTCACCCGCGCATGACCACCCCGTCGCTCGGGGCGCAGACCACGACACAGCGCTGGTTTGCCGATCCGATCCTGAGCGAGGCCGGCCAGGACCGCGCGCTGAACACGGCCTTCACCCACGATCACTTCGCCGCCTCGTCGCACCAGCAGCACGGGCTCTACGGCGGCCTCGTCGTCGAGCCGGCCGGCTCGATCTGGCGCGATCCGGAGACCGGAGCGCTCTTCGGCGATCGCAGCGACGGCGGGCCGACGAGCTACCGCGCCGACATCCTGTTTCCCCCGGGCGACCACCGGAGCCCGTTCCGCGAGTTCAACCTGAGCATCGCCGATTACGGCCCCGTCTACGACGAGTGCGGCCGGCCGGTGAACCCGTCGTCGCAGGCGCCGGCGCCGCTGCCGGTGGCCATCACCCATGGGCCCTCCACCCCCGACGCGATCTCGTGGCGTGACTCGGGCGTCGGGCTCATCAATTACAGGAACGAGCCGATCCCGCTCCGGATCGCCGAGCGCAACTGCAGCACGCGCGCGGTCGTCCAGAAGAGCGGCGACGCCGGCGCCATGCACAACGTCTTCAGCTCGCGCGTCCACGGCGATCCCGCGACGCCGCTGCTCCGCGCGTACGAGGGCGATCGCACGCTGATCCGCCTCACCCAGGGCGCCCAGGCGGAGCAGCACGTGTTCACCGTGCACGGGAAGAAGTGGCTGAACGAGCCGACCGATCCCGACAGCGGCTACGCCAACGGGCAGGCCATCGGCGTCTCGGAGCAGGCCGACCTCGCGCTCGACGCGGCGCCCCTCTTCCGGAAGAACGCGGCCGGCGGCGCGGACTACCTCTACGCGGGCGCGCCGACGGACGATCTCTGGGAGGGGCGGTGGGGCATCCTGCGCGTCCACGGCGAGCTGCAGACGGATCTCCTGCCGCTCTCGGGCGCGTCGCTGCCGAGGGGCAGGCGCCGGGAGGTCGAGGTGTGCCCGCCCGAGGCGCCGAAGAGGGCGTATGTCGTCCACGCGATCACCGCGCAGGGCAACCTGCCGGGCGATCGCCTCACGTACAACCCGACGTACGGGCTCAACGATCCCAACGCCATCCTGTTCGTGCTCGAGGAGGATCTGGCCGCCCTGCGCTCGGGCGCGCGCCCGCCCGAGCCGCTCGTCCTGCGCGCGGCGGCCGGCGAGTGCGTCGAGGTCACGCTCGTCAACGACCTGCCCGAGGAGCTGCCGAAGTCGCCTCACTGGAACTACAACGCTCCCATCGTCGACGGGTTCAACGTCAACCAGGTGAAGCCGTCGAACCGCGTCTCGCTGCACGCGCAGCTCGTGGGATATGACGTGACGGCGAGCGACGGCGCGAACGTGGGTCAGAACCCCGATCAGACGGTCGAGCGCGGGGAGCAGCGGACGTACACCTGGTATGCCGGCGACATCTCCGTGACGGCGCGGGGCGACGTCCGCTGGCAGCCCGTCGAGCTCGGGCCCGTGAACCTCAAGGACATGGCGGACGTGGTGAACCACCCGATGCATGGTGGGATCGGCGCGCTGATCGTCGAGCCGGAGGGCGCCGTCTGGTACCCGAGCCGGGACTCGCGCGCGGCCGCTCAGGTGAAGTACCGGGACGAGAACGGCTCCGAGATCTGGTTCCGCGAGTTCGTGCTCCTCTACCAGGACGAGGTGCCCTTGCAGTCGGATCAGGAGGCTTTCCGCTGCCTCAACCCGGCCCTGGGCTGCGGCGCCACCCTCGCGAACGTCGCTGGCCCTCCCGATCCCGACTTCACCGGCCACAAGGCGTTCAACTACCGCGCCGAGCCCATCTGGGCGCGGCTCGGCGTGGGGCCGGACGCGCCTCTCGGCACCCGCCCGGGCCTCGACGTCAGCGGCGTCTTCAGCTCGGCGGGGCGCGGCGATCCGGCGACGCCCGTCTTCACGGCGGGGCGCTATGACCGCGTGCGCTTCCGCGTGCTGCAGGCCTCGGGGCACCGGCGCCAGCACTCGTTCGGGCTCTCGAACACGGAGTGGGCGTACAACCCGTGGGCGGAGGGCTCGGGATCCCGGTACCAGGGCCGGAACAGCAAGAGCTTCGCCGTGAGCGCGCACGGCGGCATCGGCCCCATGACCGCGTGGACGGTGACTCCCTACTTCAGGTCGGGCGGCATGTTCGAGGTCCCCGGCGATCGCCTCTACATGGACCAGTCGAACGCCATGCTCACCGGCGGACTCTGGGGCATCTGGCGGGTCACGCCGTGAGCGGGAGGAGGGGCCTGTGATGCGACGGATCTCGATGGATGGCGCCTCGGTGGGCGCGCGCGGACTCTGGCTCTCGCTGGCGTGGCTCAGCGCCTCGACGGCGCTCGGCTGCGGCCGGAGAGAGGCACTCCCCGCCCCGGAGGACCCGGGGGCCGAGCGGCCGGCGCAGCCGGCGCAGCTCGCGCCGCCGGCGCAGCCCGAGGAGCCGGCGGCTCCCCTGCAGGAGAGCCGGGTCGAGCGCGATGGGCTCACCATCGCGTTCGCCCTGCGGCCGCTGGATCGCGGCCAGCAGGGCGGGGGGACCGGCCCCGGGGCGGCGCGGGCTGCGGCGGCGGCGGGCTCCGACGTCGTGGCCGAGTTCACCATCACCGACGCGTCCACGGGCGCGCCGGTCCGTGGCCTCACGCCGCTCGGCTGGATGTCGCGCCGCGCCGGGGCGGACGGCGCCGCCGCGGCGAGCTTCTCCGGCGGCGCGCCCGCGGCGAGCCTCGCCAGCGGCGCGGTCGACGCCGCGCCGGACGAGGCGGCGTGCCGGGGGAAGATCAAGAGCTTCATGGCGGGCCTCCTGTCCGTGCGCCCCGAGGTCGACATGAACGCCTACCTCCTCTGGACGCTGAACCAGGACAACACCCTCTCGGCCATCAACCCGCAGGTCGCCCTCGCCAGGACGCAGCTCCGGAGCGTGGTCAGCCTCGCGGGCCGCGGCGTCTCGTTCGTCCTGCACCCCGACCGGGAGAGCCTCTACGTCACGCTCCGGGGCGGGCAGGGCCTCGCCGTTGTCGACACGCGGCGGGGGCTCGTCCGCACGAACGTCCCCGTCGGCCAGGATCCGTCGCGCGTCGTTGTCGCCCCCGACGGGCGCACGGTCTGGGTGGGCAACGACGGCGACGGGACGGTGAGCGTGATCGACGCCCGCTCGACGGACGTCCTAAGGACGCTCCCGGTAGGCCCGGGCCACCACGAGATCGCCTTCACCGGCGGCGGCCGCGCCGCGTGGATCACGAGCCAGCAGGGCGAGTCGGTGGCCGTGGTGGACGGCGAGACGCTCGAGCCGCTCGGCGAGATCGCGGTGGGCGAGGGGGTCGTCTCCATCGCGGCGAGCGATGAAGCGGGCGTGGTCCACGCGGCGAACGCCGCGCGCGGCGAGGTCGTCGTCCTCGATGCCGCGCGGCGCGCCGTCGCCGGGCGCGTCGCCCTGAAGCCCGGGCTCGGCGCGCTCCAGTTCGACCCGCGCGGGCGGTTCTCGTTCGCGCTGAACCCGGCCGCGAACGAGGTCGCCGTCCTCGACGGCGCGACGGGCGCGGTGGCGCACACGCTCACCGGGCTGGCCGCGCCGGACGCGGTCACCTTCACCGGGGCCTTCGCCTACATCCGCAACCGGGGCGCCGCGCGGGTCTCGCTCGTCGACCGGGCGGCCCTCGGCGGCCCCGCGGCCCCGCCGCTCGTCGACATCGCGGTCGGCCAGGGCCCGCCTCTCGCCGCCGCGGCGCCGCCAGGGCCGGCCGCGCTCGCCACGCCCATCGCGCCCCTGCCCGAGGGCAACGGCGCCCTCGTCGCGAGCCCGGCCGACAAAGCGCTCTACGTCTACGTGGAGGGCATGATGGCCCCGATCGGCACCTTGCCGAGCTACGGCCGCGAGCCGCGATCGATCCTCGTCGAGGACAGGTCGCTCAAGGAGGTGCGTCCGGGCGTGTACGCGACCACGGTGCGGCTCGGCGAGGGGGGGCTCTACGACGTCGAGCTCCTCCTCGACCGCCCGCGGACGGGGGTGTGCCTCGAGGCGACCGTGGCGCCCGCGCGCTGCGCCCCGGGCGACGGCGAGGCCGACGCGTCCGGCTGCGGGGACGATCCCGTGAAGGACATCGCGATCGCGCCGCTCTTCGAGCCCGATCTGCGGCTCGCGGCGGGCGAGCCCGCGACGCTGCGCTTCCGCGCGACCGCCGGCGAAGGGGGCCCTCCGCTCGACGCTGAGGACATCGAGGTGATGGTCGTCCGGTTCCCGACCGGGTACCGCTTCCGCGGCGCGCCGCGGGCCGAGGGGGACGGCACGTTCTCCGTCGCGTTCACGCCGCCCGTGCCGGGCCAGTACCGCTTCCTCGCCGCCGTCCCGGGGCGCGGGGCGCCTGTCGGCGCGCTCCCGTCCGTCCCGCTGCGGGTCTCCGCGCGCGGCGCCGGCGCGCAGGGCGGAGGTGCGCGATGAGGCCCGGGGCGGCGCTCGCCGCGGCGGCCCTCGCGCTCGCGATCTCCTCGGCAGCGCGCTTCACGCCCGCGGAGGGCAAGGCGCCGCGCGTGGAGCGGATGAAGATCGGCGGCGTCTCCCGGGAGGACGACGCCGCCGCAGCGCGGTACTTCACCAACACCGAGCTCGTCGACCAGCACGGCCGCGCGCACCGCTTCTACGACGGGCTGCTGCGGGGCCGGAAGGTGCTCATCAACTTCGCCTTCACCTCGTGCAAGGGCGTCTGCCCCACGATGACGGCGAACCTCGCGCGCGTGCAGGCGCTGCTGCGGGCGCGCGGGCAGGCGGTGACGATGCTGACGATCACGGTCGACCCGGAGAACGACACGCCGGCCGCGCTGAAGGAGTACGCCGCGAAGTTCAAGGCGGGCGAGGGCTGGTACTTCCTGACCGGCACGCCCGAGAACGTCGCCACGGTGCTGAAGCGCCTCGGCGGCCAGGTGAAGCGCCCCGACGAGCACACGATGACGCTGCTCGTCGGCGACACGTCGACCGGCATGTGGCTGAAGGCGTTCGCCACCGAGGCGCCCGAGGCGCTCGCGCGCGCCGTCCAGCACCTCAACGACCCACGGTGAGGCCTACAATGCGTTTCCTGTCGCTCGGTGCATCGAAAGCGCTGGTCCTGGCCGGCGCGCTCGCCGCGGCCTCGTGCGGCCGCGGGGGCGCGCCTCCCGGCGAGCACGCCGCCCCCGCTCCCGCGGGGCCGCCTGGGCTCCCTCCGGACGCCGCCGCCGCCGCGGGGGCGCCTGGGCTCTCCCCGGACGGCGCGGCGGAGGTGCGCGCCTCGCCGGCGACGGGCGTCGAGGTCCTGGACGAGGAGCTCGTGGATCAGGACGGCCGGCCCGTCCGCCTGCGCGAGCTCGCGAAGGACCGGGTGCTCGCCGTCAATTTCATCTTCACGACCTGCACGACGATCTGCTCGCCGATGACGGCCATCTTCGGCCGGCTCCAGACCCAGCTCGGCGACGCGCTGGACCGGGACGTGCGGCTCGTCTCGATCTCGCTGGACCCCGCGATGGACACGCCGGAGCGGCTGAACGCGTACGCCGAGAAGTTCGGCCGGCGGAAGGGCTGGTCGTTCCTGACGGGGCGGCGCGAGCGCGTGAACCGCGTGCTGGACGCGCTCGGGGGGCGCGCGCCGATCAAGGAGCGGCACACGCCGATCACGCTCATCGGGCGCGAGGCGGAGGGCCGCTGGACGCGGGTCGAGGGCATCGCGCCGCCGGGGCGCCTCGCGGACGAGGTCCGGGCGTTCCTTCCGCCGCGCGGGGCAGCGGCGCGGAGCGTGGGTGGTGGCTAGGCCGAGGGCCCGTCGCCTTGGCATGGCGCGGCTCGGCCTCCTGGCCGCGGTGCCGGTGGGGATCTGCGCGTTCGCGGCGTGGGCGCTCGGTCGCGACGAGCATGCGCCCCGGGCGCACGCGCCTGCGGCGGGCGAGGCGGCGTCGTGCGAGGAGCTCTCGCCGGCCGCCCGGCGCGGCAAGCGCATC
Organism: Sorangium sp. KYC3313; assembly: GCF_052075895.1. Lineage (NCBI taxonomy): Bacteria > Pseudomonadati > Myxococcota > Polyangiales > Polyangiaceae > Sorangium > Sorangium sp. KYC3313. The sequence continues at coordinate 9,924,805 of NZ_CP197255.1, read as the reverse complement.
TACCAGCGCGGCGCGACCGAGGACGGCCGGGCCGTCGAGGGCGCGATCGCCGGCGGCGCCGCGGCGCTCTCCGGCCGTGAGGCCGCCTGCGCGGGCTGCCACGGCCCCAGCGGGGAGGGGACGACCGAGGGGGGCGTCACGGCACCGCCGCTCGCGGCGGAGCGGCGCCTGGCGGCCAGCGGCGAGCGGGGTGGGGGAGCAGGGCAGGGCAGGGGGACAGGCGAGGGGGCGATGACCGCCGCCGCCCTGGTGACGGCGATCCGCGAGGGGCGGGGGCCCGCGGGGCAGCGGCTGAGCCCGGTGATGCCGCGGTACCGCCTGGCGGACGCGGATCTATCGGATCTCGTTGACTATCTGGGTTGTGTCGGCCGGGATCTGGACCCGGGCGTCACGATGGGCTCGGTGGCGCTGGGCGCCGCGCTGCCGCTGACCGGGCCGGAGGCGCCGGTGGGCGCGGCCGCGCGCGACGTGCTGACGGCGGCGTTCGCCGAGGTGAACGCGCGAGGCGGCCTCTACCGGCGGAGGCTCGAGCTGCGCGTGGAGGACAGCTCCGGGCCGGCGGGCGAGGCCGGGGCGACGGCGCGCCTCCTGGACCGGGGCGTGCTGGCGCTGGTGGGGAGCGCCTTCGACGGGGATCCGGCGCTGCGGGCGCGCCTCTCGGAGGAGCGGGCGCCGCTCGTGGGGCCCTTGGCGCTGGCGGGCGCACCCGGGTTGGCCAGCGGGGCTGGCGGGGCAGGCGCACCCGGGTTGGCCGGCGGCGCCCCTGGCCGCGCGCGGGATGTCGCGGCAGGGGCCGACGACATGGTGTTCCAGGTGCTGCCGGGGCCGGACGTGCTGGCCCGCGTGGCGGTCAAGCACCTCGCCGGTGCTCCGGCGAACGCGGCTGCGGCCGCGCTGGTCGTGCACACGCGCGACCGCGCTGGCGAGGCCTGGGCGTCGGGCGCGCGCGAGGAGGCCGCCCACCGCGAGCTCCCGCAGCTCTCGACGCTGCCCTTCGAGCCAGGCCGCCTCTCGCCGCGCGACGTCGCCGATGCGGCGCGTGCGCATGGAGCGAAGGCGGTGCTCTTCTGGGGCCCCGGCGCGGAGCTCGCGAGCGCTCGGGCCGCGCTGGACGCCGCCGGATCGGCCGTGCCGATCTACGCCTCGGCGGGATCGATCGCCGGCCACGCCGGGGCGCTGTCCCGCGACCTCGCCGGCCGCGTGCTGTTCCTGTACCCGGGCTCCCTGGGCGAGCGGGAGCGGGCCTCGGAGGAAGCGCTGCGGGCCTTCCTGCGCCGGGCCGGCGTGGCGCCGGGGCCGCTCGGGATCCAGGCGAGCGCCTACGTCGCGGCGCAGATCGCGATCGAGGCGCTGAAGCGCGCCGGCGCCCACGCGACGCGGGAGGGGCTGATCGCGGCGCTCGAGCGGCTGCGCGACTTCGACGCGGGCCCGGCCCCGCCCGTGACCTTCGCCCGGAACCGCCGGACCGGTGTCCTCGGAGCGAGCCTTCTCTGGATGGATCCGACGTCCGACACCGCCGTGCGAGCGTCGGAGTGGATCGAGGTGGTCCCGTAGGGCGGGGCCATCCCGACATCGGTCCTCCCTGCCGACGCACCGTGCTCTCGTGACCAGGGCGAGTGCAGCCATCGCGCGCGCGTCCTCGCCCGAGCCGATGAGCTCAGCGACCCAGGATGATGCGAGCCTCCCCGGGCTGGTTCCCCATGCGGGGTCGCGCTAGGCTCGGCGCCATGGGTGATCCCGCCACGATGCGGAACATGAGCGCCGCGGAGTACCTGGCGTGGGAGCGGAGCCAGCCTGCGAAGCACGAGTACCATCTCGGCGAGGTGTTCGCGATGGCGGGTGGCAGCCCTCGGCATAACTTGCTGTCAGGCGCCATGATCGCGGAGCTTCGAGCGGCCGTTCGCGGCAAGGGGTGCCACGTGCTGACGTCCGATCAGCGGATCTCGGCCGAGCAAGGGCAGCGCTACGTCTATGCGGACTCGGTCGTGGTGTGCGGCCCCATGGACACGGAACCTGGCACGAGCGATGTCCTCACGAACCCGTGCATCCTTGTCGAGGTCCTCTCGCAGAGCACCGAGCCCTACGACCGCGGCAAGAAGTGGGCGGCGTACCAGCGCCTCGCCTCGCTGACGGACTACGTGCTCGTTTCGCAGACGTCTGCGCGGGTCGAGCACTATCGTCGCGAGGCGGATGGCTCCTGGCGCTACCGGGTGCTGGAGGCCGGCGACACGCTGACGCTGGCGAACGGCGCTACCATCTCGATCGACGCGGTGTACGAAGGCGCGTTCGAGCTCGCCGGCGACTGACGTGGGCGGAGGCCGCGCGCCCGTATTCGCCACGAGGCCGGCCTATCGGTAGTAGGGCACCTTGCAGCGCTGGTAGGTTCGGAGCTTCTTGAACAGATGGTTGCGGCTGTTCGACGGCGATAGCACCTCACATACCCAGTCCGGCCGTACCTGGATGGGCACCTCCCGAGGCAGCTCCGGCAAGCGCTCGCGCAGCCACCCCGTCACATCGGGACGGTAGACCTCATGGGTTTCCAGCTCGACCTCGACCTCGGTCGCGAACCATAAGCCTCCGGGCCAGCGGCCGCCGGGCTGCCGGTCATAGGGTCCGCTGATCCGGCTCCCGATCCGGAGCTGAGCGCGCCCGTGCGGGCCGCTCGGCATGGCCTTGCGAACGAGCTCGCCACCGATGACCTCGTGGAAACGCTCGCGCTCGGGGATGGCCAACAGATCGTCCGCGGTGGCGGGGCGACGGGCGGAAGCGGCTCCGGACATGCCCGCAGGATAGCGCTGGCGGCTGCCGAGTCGTGCACTGCGCCGAGCCGATGACGCGCCCGGTGTCGTGGAGCAGCGCCTTCCACGCTTCGAGCTTGTCTCGATCGGCCTGGCTCATCCGCTTGCGCCTGGACGGAGCGGCCCGCGAGAGAGCCGAGAAACGGCGTCACGACGCACGCACCGCCCAGGCCTCGAAGGAAAATTCGGGGCTGAGCTCGTCGTCGGCGACGACGACGAGGCGCTCCGCCGGTTGGGATGCCGCGCGGTCGGCCCGGCGCGCATCGGTTCGGACGTCGCGCTTCCGCTCCTCGATCGCGGCCTGGCTGCGCTCGAGCAAACCCGCGGCGATCGCCGGGTCGTCTTCGACCTGCGCCTCGACGTGGGGTCGGTCACCCCGGCGGCGGCCGGAGCCGGCTTGCCTTCGCCCCTCCCGCTCGGTAGCGTCGGTCCCGGGTAGATTCTCGTGCCGGCCCCGATCGTCGTCGACATCGCGTCGGGCCCTGCCGTGCATGGCGAGCTCCCGGCGCTCCTCATCGAGGCGTGCTCCCGCGCCGCCGGCGGCGGCGGGTGCGCGCTCGGCGACCCGAAGCGCGCCGGGACTCCCGTCCGGGCGCTCGCCGTCGTCTGGCTGGACGGCCCGGACTACCGCCGCCTGCGGGTCGACGTCGCCTCCGTCGGCGCCCCGGAAGGCACGCTCTCGTCGCGCGAGATCGAGTTCCGCGAGGAGGATCCGCTGCCCGACCGCTACCGCACCGCGGGGCTGCTGGTCGCGGCCCTTTCGTCGGAGCGCGCCGGCGCCCCGGCGCCGCCCGAACCGACCGGCGCGACCGGCGCGGCGGCGGCCGGCGTCGAGCCGGCGGCCGCCTCGCCGCCGCCGCGCCCGCTGGGCTGGTTCCTCGCCGCCGGCGGGCTCGTCGGCAACGGGCTCGATCGCGGCCCCGCCGGCGCTGCGGGCCCCGCCCGCGCCGGCGCCTGGGTCATGGCCACGGCGCTCGACCGGCGCTCGGGGTTCTTCGGGACCCTCCAGGCGTCCTATGCCACGGCCCTGCGCGAGCCGGCCCCGGGGCTGTCCGTCCAGTGGCTCGCGCTCGGGGGCGGCGGCGGCCTCGCCGCGCCCATCGTGCCGCTCGACGCGCTCGTCCGGGCGAGGATCGAGGCCGCCGCCGACTGGGTGATCGCCTCCCCGGGCGACCCGAAGAAGCCCGAAGAGACAGGGCACGGGTGGGCCATCGGGACGCGCACGGCGATCGACCTCGTATGGCCGGCCGAGGGCAGCGTGGCCCTCCTCGGGAGCGCCGAGGCGTTCGTGCGGATCCATCAGACCGACCTCCGCGTCCGCCCGAAGCCCGAGGCGGCGCTGCCGAAGGGCGGCGTCACGGGGATGCTGGGGGTGCAGCTGCGCCTGCGCTGATTCCGCGTGTCAGAAACCCCGCCAGGATTTCTGAGACGACGCGGCGGAGGCGGACGAAATGCCAATGATTTCAATATGTTCTGTCTGATTCGTGGCCGGGTCGCTCGCCGGCGTGACCCAACGCGGGCCCAACGGGCCGCCTGCAGCCACCGGGGCGCCCGCTGCGGGCTGGCCGGCGTGGTCATCGACCGCGCCCGGCGCTCGGTGGTGCAGCGCGCGGACAAGGGACGCGTCGTTGCTCGGCGACGGCGAGCCCGCCTCCGGGCCCGCGGACATGGGATCACTTCCACCTAAACGGCCGCCCCTGCCGTTCAGCTCGGGGATCGCTTCGTCCAGAGGCGCGAAATCCCCCAAGCCGAGCTCAGCGACCTTGCGTGCCGCGCGCTTGTAGTGGTGGATCTGACGGCTCGACTTATGCCCGGTCCGATCGGAGATCCACGTCTCCGTGCGGCCGTTCGCGAGCTTGATCGTGATGAAGGTCGCACGGGTGTCGTGCAAGCGTATATTCAGCCGTGACTGCGTGGTCTCGAACAACTCGGGCCGATCGATGCCAGCACGGCGCAGGTGATTTCGAAAGTTGTGCGCCCCACTGCGCCCCGGCAGGGGCCCGCTCGGCCCAATGAAGACACGCTCTTTCGGGGGACATATAGCGAAATAGATCCGAAGCGCGCGCACGACGTCGGGTGAGAGTGCCCAGGCGCGTGGGTCATCCGTCTTGTTCTCGTCGAGCACCACGGCGCCGCGCTCGAGATCGAGGTCGGACGGCTCCAGCCTTCCGGCCTCGTCTGCACGCATTCCCTCGCGAATCAGGAAGCCATAATAGATCCGATAAGACAGCGGAATATTCACCGCCGCCATGAGGCGCCTGTCCTCGTCGGGATAGAGGGAGCCTTTGGCCTTATTGTCCTCCGCCTTGGGGATCCATCCACGCGGCAGCGGATTGCTGGCGATGATGCGCGCCGGATAGGTCGCGAGCGCTAGTATCCGATGAATGACCTTTGCGACTCCTTGGCGCGAGGAGTCTTCAAGATGCCCTGGCAGCATGGAGATCGCTCGATCCGCATGATCGAGCGTCAAACGAGAGAGAGGAACGGGGCCGAGTACACCTAGAACATGATTGAGCTTATGCCGGTATTGCTCCGGATGGCGAAGCGCTTTCACATGCAGTGGGTATTGCTCGGCGAGCCTTCCAGAAACAACCAAATCGGCGAACTCAGCGAAGGTTGTTTCCCCGGACGCGCGTGCACGCGCTTCGCCCCTGCAGAGCTGCTCGATGGCAAGCCGGACGTCGCGAAGCGCGCTGCCCTCGCGCGCAGCAGCGCGCTCCAGCAGCGGCAAGCCGAGCACGATTTGGCCGGCTGCGAGCAGGCGCCCGGCGAGGTCGGCCAGCACCTCCAAGCGCGCGTTGGCTTCCTGCTCGGTCCGGCACGTCGGCAAGCTGAACGTGGATCGACCAGCCTCGCCGAGGCTGAGGCGCGCGGTCCACGTCTTCCCACGCAGCCGGACGGACCCGGAGCCGTTGGCGCGCTTGTCTCCTGCTGGGCTGCCAGGGGCGCGGGCGGCCAGCTTCGGGCGATCCGTCGTGCTCGCCGAACTCGGCGAGTCTGCGACGGGCACAGCTGCCTCAGCGGCCGGAGAGGGGCGCCCGCCAGAGCGGCTCGGACGCGAACGCCGGTCGGTCGACGCTGGTGCAGGGAGGGATGAGGCGGGGGACGACGCTGAGCGCTTGGCGCGCGCCCGTCGCTGGGGTACGTCGGTCATGGGTCGGTCTCCGGTGATAGCGGGGCTCGATCAAGGGCCCGTCCGGCGTTCCACCGCCGAGCGGGCCCGCTCTACTTCGGCGGCAGTCTAGCACGACGTGTTCCTGGGGGAGGAGCGCTCGCCCGGTGGGTGTTCGGGCATGGGACAGATTCAAGGCCGACAGAGGCCAGCACCGCGGCAATCCGTGTGCGCTCATCCACCTCTGCGTCACGGCGCGAGGCTGGGTCACCAGCCAGCGCCTGGAGGTAGGCGACGAACGCTTCGCGCTGGACGAGGCGCAGCTTGCCAAGCCTCGTGACCGCCAGCGGGAAGCCGGGCCCGCGGATCGTGTCGAGGTAGACGCGTGCCGGGATCCCGGTGACCGACTCGACGTTCTTCTGCGAGAGCATCTCCGGCTGCGGCGCTGTGAGCGTGAGCCCCTCCAGCGGGATCGCGAGCGTCGCCGTTGCCGTGGTGGGCTGGGGAAGCCCCCTCGGGGGGCACGATCTTCGGGCTGGCACGTCCGGGAATGTCCTCTCGACGACGCGTGTGCCGTGTTCCGCCTGACGAAGCGCAAGGGGTGCCGATACACGGGCGAGAGCCGCTCGTGTCATAGTGTACCTCCATCCGTGTTGGGTTCGTTCGCAACCGTGATCGCCGTTCCTGGAAGGAGCACGAAACGGTAATTCCGTGTCGCCGGTAATTCGACACGAATTGCCCGGAGACCTGCCTGGGGAAAACACCCTGTCGCATCGCGGGGTTGGGTGTTCTGGAAAGCCCTGCCGAGGGGCCGAAGATGGGGGGTGCGAACGACTCGATCTGGTAATTCGCTCGCTCCGGCGATGCCGCGCGTGGAGGCGACGTAGAGCCACCCATCGGGCCTTGTCCACCCCGGGCGAGCGCGACCCCGCAAGCGCGACGCCGTCGCAGAGATCGAGGCGGACGTCGGCGAACATTGCGTCGTCGGCCTCGTCCATCGGGCCGAGCGCGGGGCCGTACCGGCGCCGTGACAGCACTCCTTGACGCACCTGGAGCTGCACGAGGTCGCCCATGCGCCAGCGTCGCCTGCTCCCTGAATTGGGATCGGCGAGCGGGCGCGATAGGAACGCACGGGAGAGGTACGCGGCGAAAGTCCAGCGCGACGCCGCTTCATGTGCTCGACTAGCGCGCTTCCCGCCGGGCAGCACTGCACCGCAGACCAGTATGCCGATCGCTCGGACGTGGGCTCGGGGCCGCGGGCGTCCCGCGCTCCGCCGCCTCCCACGCGGCTCGCAGGCTGCTTGCAAGTTTTCCTCCCCCCTCCATCGGCGGTCCCATTCGCTTCAGCGCCTCCAGGCGCACAGCCTCCAGCCTCGACCGGCGCGGCGCCGTCGCCCGGCGCTTCTCCACGAGCTCGCCGAGCACCTGCGCCGCGCGCTCCCACTGCTCCGCCGCCCCCGGCGCGTGCGCGATCCTTCGCACGGCGTTCCAGGGCGCTTCAAGCTGATCACACAGGTTGCCGATCTCGGGGTGCAGCCGTGCGATCGCGCGCAGGTGGCACCGGGTCTGCTTGTTCATCTGGAAACACTCTTCCAGGACGTGGCTCGGCGCGCGGACAACTCCGCACGCGAGCTCGTACCAGCGCCGCGAGCTCATGCGTCTACAAAAGCACCGAACCAGAAACCTGCCAGAGCGAAGCCTTCATTTTCTGTTCAACTTTAAAGAGCGTTAAAGCACAGTACAAGAGTCGGCTCCTGGCGAGGGCGACGGCATTAAAGTCTGATGTAGCGTGTGACCAAGACGACGCTGGTTCTCACGTGGCACCGTGACCTGACTGGCATTCGCTGGGGCCCGATCACGTGACCTCGGTGTGCGGGGTGACCCCTCCGGCGATCCCACGGCCCGGCCGTCGAGCGAGGCCAGCCCGCTCAGCGTCGCGGCCGCGAGCCGCGCTGGCGTCCACCTGGGCGAGCTCCGCCCAGCGCCAGCCTCCCGTCTGGACGAGCTCCGCGGCCCGTGCGCCGTGTTCGCGCCCCGCCGCGTGCTCGCCTCCAGGCTCCAGGCCCAGGCCGCCCCGGCGTCCGCCAGGACGAGCTCACGCCGCGCCGCTCGGGCCGGCCCGCGGTCGTGCCCGCCGCGCGCCGCCCTGTCGCATGCGACAAAACGGAGGTCAGCGGCTCGCCGGAGACGCTCTGCGGAGACCGCGCAAAATTACCAAATCGACCCCTTCGCGCCCCCCCAAAATCGGCCCCTCGGGCGCTCCCTCGAAACGGTCTAACTGCGCGTCATCAGAGCGGGTTCCCCGCCTGACTAGATCCCGGTAACTCGCGACGAGTTACCGGGTCGTCAGAATTACCATTTCGGGCCTCCTCACGCGCGCTCGTTCAGGCTCTGTCCCGAACCCGAAACGCCAACACAACGGAGGCCCGGATGTGGCAGGAGTAGCTACCCTCGCGCGGTCGGCGGCTCCAGACGCGCGGTCGGCGGACCGCGGGTGAGCGCCATGGCCGTCGGCGACGGGGAGGTGATCACCTACGCGCCCGGGGGTTGATGTGCGCAGTGGCAGCGGTGGGGCGAAGCGCTTACGGCGAGGTGGTCGCAGTTGGAGCGGCGTGGTCGCGTTTCAGGCAAACGCGACCCCTACCCGCCGTTGGCGCGCATCGCTCCTGTCGGTTTGCGGGCGGCGCGAACGGCCGGCTTCGGGCATTCCGTCGAGCGAGAGGCGGGCGCTTGACCCCTTCCGCCGTTCGCTCACCCGCTCCTCGGGAGCACGATCGTCGAGGCGCTGCTTCAGGGTTACGCCTGCCGGCTGCGCGACGCGCTGCACGGTCGCGGGCGCGCCTCTCAGCGCGCGCCGGCACCGCAGATCCCGGCAATTTGCCGAGCTCGTGGGGCGGGCTCTATCCTTGTGCAGAGATCATGCCGAACCTCTCCCTCTCATTCGCCTCGAAGGAAGCGTCGCTCTCTGTGCGCCGCTTTTCGGTCCAGGAGCGGATGTCATCGCTCTTCGAGGTCTCCGTTCTGGCTGCCTCCGAGCGTGACGATCTCGATCTTGACAGCCTCGTTGGCAAGGCCGCCGCTTTCAAGGTCGCGTCGGGTACAACGCACCCCCTCTCGCCGGCGCGGGTCTGGGCCGGCCTGTGCGCCGACATGGAGCAGGTGAAGGCCGAGCCGACGGGGCTGTCCACCTACCGGCTGCGCATCGTGCCCTGGCTGTTTCGCACGACGTTGCGGAGCAACAGCCGCATCTTTCAGCACCTCACGATCCCGGAGATCGTGCTCCGCATCCTGGGCGAGTGGGAGATCCAGCCGGAGGTCCTGCTCGGGGCGAAATACCCGGTGTACGAGTACCGCGTTCAGTACGGCGAGACCGACTTCGCTTCCCTGAGCCGCTTGCTCGAAGAGGCGGGCATCTCATACTACTTCGCGCACGACGAGGAGAGCGGAGGCGAGGGAACCGGGCTCAGCCGCCTCATCCTGAGCGATGCGCCTCAGAACAACGGAGCCCGCCGAGGGCCTCCGATCCCTTACGCTGACAACCCGAACGAGGCCGCCGGGCGCGAGTTCGTGACCGAGGTGGTCGTACGCCACGACGTTCGGCCCGCTCGTGTCACCCTTCGCGATGTCGACTTCCGGACCCGGCCTGATGTGCGGCTCTTCGCCGACGCCGAGATGGGCGCCAGCGACGAGCTACGCTACGAGCAGTTTCCTGTCCATCCAGCGGCGTTCGTCGTCGAGCCGGGCAAGGGTGGCGAAACGCCGGTCGCTGACGACCGGGGCATCGCCCGGGTCGATCTCGCGGAGGCGAAGGCGCTGGCAGCGCGGAGCCTGGAACGCGAGCGGAGCGGCCGACGGTCCGTCCGGTTCCGGACGAACGTGATCGACCTCGCTCCCGGCACCGTCTTCTCGATAACACGTCATCCGCGGGAAGGTCTCGCGCGTGACCGGGGGTTGCTCGTCGTTGCCTCGACCTTCGAGGGTGATCACGACGGCGAATGGACCGCGCGCGGCGACGCCGTGTTCACGAGCGATCCCTACCGGCCCGCGCTGCAGACGGCGAAGCCGTGCGTCGTCGGCGTGCAAAGCGCGATCGTGGTCGGTCCTCCCGGCGAAGAGATCCATACCGACGAGTTCGGTCGTGTGCGCGTGCAGTTCCCCTGGGACCGCGAGGGTCGCTCCGACGACACGAGCTCGTGCTGGATACGCGTGAGCCAGGGATGGGCTGGCGGCGGGTATGGGATGATGGCGATCCCCCGCGTTGGCCAGGAGGTACTGGTCGAGTTCTGCCACGGCGATCCCGATCGGCCGGTGATCGTAGGCCGCCTCTATAACAGCACGATGCGCGTGCCCTATTCGCTGCCCGCCGAGAAAACCAAGAGCGGCTGGAAGAGCGCCTCATCCCCCGGTCCGGACGGATATAACGAGCTCTCGTTCGATGATGCCAAGGGGCGCGAGGTCCTCCACCTCCACGCGCAGCGCAATTACACCGAGGTGATCCGGCGCGATCAGCGTTCGACCGTGCTTGGGAACCGATCGGCCAGCGTGACCGACGGCGACGCGGTGACCGTCGGGGGCAGCCAGAGCACGAGCATCGGGAAGAGCCACAGCCAGACGATCGGCGAACACCAGACGAGCACCGTTGGCAAAGGCCGTACCTCGATCGTCGGGACATCGGATGCGGTCGATGCCGGCGAGAGCCAGAGCGTCACGGTCGGCGGCGGCGTCGGGTACACCATTACCAAGGATCAAACCGTCCACATCACGAACGGCGTCGCGTCGATCCGGATCACGCCTTCCGGCATCTTCATCGATGCGCAGGGTGACCTCGAGATCTCGGCAGGCGGCGTGCTCAAGCTCTCCGGCAAGGAGGTGCAGATCGACGGCACGCCGAACGTGTTCATCAACAGCACGGGGGCGAAGGCGCCTTCGGTGGCCACGATCGGCGAGGCCAGGGAGCCGGGACGTCCCGGCAGCAGCGCGCCGGCCGGCAAGGGCGAAGGCAACGGCGGGGCGCGGGGGCCGCGGGGATGAGGCGCACCTTGCCGCGCCTCGCCCGGCACGGTGCAGCGGCGCGGCGGCTGCGCAGGTAGCGCCTTGACGCCGGGGCGGGCGTGGTGCTTTCAAGGCGAGCGCCGCACGCTCAGCGTGGCGCGTCACGGCAGCGACGCCAGCGGGGAGCCCGAGACATGCCGCGTTACGAGAATTCCGACGTGTCCTTCGACGTACCGCGCGACTGGGAGGACCGATCGATCGTCGCCTTCGCGGCTTCGCCCGAGCCGGGCCAGGCCACGACCGCCAGCGTGGTGATGACGCGCGACGCGCTCGCGGCAGACGAGGATCTCCGCAGGTACGGCGACCGACAGCTCCTGGAGCTGGCCAAGCGGCTCGAAGGGTTCCAGCTCCTCGCGCGGCACGAGCGAGCGGTCGGCGGCCGGCCAGGGCTGGAGCTGCGCTTCGCGTGGCGTGGGCAGAGCGGGCCGCTCGAGCAGCGGCTCCTGTTCGTGGCAGGGCGCCGGCCGACGGTGCTGAGCTTCACGGCGACGATTCCGAGGGATGAGGTCGCACGGCTCGACCCGATGTTCGATCGAATCTTCGCGAGCGTCAGGATCGCGGGCTCGCCTGAGGGCTGACGTCTCGCCTTCCCCGTCGAGGTCGCTGCGGAAGCGACTGCCATCGAGGGATCCCCTGGCTGGGCCCAGGCCAGCTCACAGCCTGCCGCCCTGGAGCTCCTCCAACGAGGCGACCCTGCCGAGCGCGAGCGCCTTGAGGGCAACCCGGCTGCTTTCGGCTTGGTCCTGCCTGAGGTGCGCCTCCGCGACGAGACGCACGCGCAGCCTGGGCAGCATCGGCAGCCACGGCGCGAGGCGCTTCGGCAGGTACACCGGCAGCACATCCTGTCCGCCCGCCCCGAGCAGCGCGCGAATCCAGGTGTCGCCCAGCACGGCGCGGGTCTGGTACCGCCGCTGCTCGAGCAGGAGCCGCTCCGCCTGTGTCTCGATGCGCGCGGCGGCCAGCGGACGGCTTGGCAGCGGAAGTCGCTCCTTGATCTGCTGCGTCAAGCTGACGGCCGCGCCGGTCGCTCCCTCGGGGTAGGGCGACCTCAGGAGCTCGCTGGCCAGGTCCACCGCCTCCTTCAGGCTCCTGTCCGCGCCTGCGAGCGGAGCGACCACGGCGAGGGTCGCCTTGAGCGCCTCGATCTCGTCGAAGACGAACCGGAGCTCGCCCTCCACGAGCACGAGCGGCGGCGTGAAGCGGCCCTTTTCGCTGATGGACGCAAGGATGGCTTGCGGCACGCTGCTCGGCTCGATCCGTGTGCCGTTGGTGAGCAGGCCGGCAAGGTGGTGGTGATCTTTGGGAGAACCCGCATCGCCAGCCGGCAGGTCGTGGCGCGGATCGAGCGCCTCGAAGTCGAGATCGAGGATCACGTCGCTCCACGAAGCGCGGATGCGCGGGAGCGCCTTCGCCTCGAACCAGAGGAGCTCGACGATCTCGGCGGGCGGCTCGGTCGAGAGCCCCCGCGTCGGCGGCGGCGACCGCAGCCCGGGCGCGGCGATCGCCGCATGGAGCGCCAGGACCGGTGTCGCGTCGCGGCCCGCGCGCTCGACAGGCTCCGCGAGCTGCCCGACCGTGAGCGCCGGCATCGTGACGCGCTTGGCCCACGGGCTCGCGCCCTCCGCGGCCGGAGCGATGGCGTCGCGCGTCGTTGCAGGCGGCGGCGATGGAGGCAGCGGCTCGGTCAAGCAAGCCGCTAAGCTTGCCGTCGGAAGCGCGAGCGGCAGAGGCAGCGGCGCCATGAGCGCGATCGGTGCCGCGGGGATGTCAGCGACGACCTGCCTGCGCAAGAGGGGCGCTGGCGTCGAGCGGCTGGCGCGCGGAGCGCCGTCCGGCCCGCGCTCCGCCGCCGTCCACGGCAGTACCGGGGCCTGGGAAAGCCGTTCGAGGCTCACCGGCTCGATCTCCTCGGTCTGGGCGACCTGTGCGACCGGCGGCGGGTCGCGATGACCGGACTCAGGGGGCATGACCGGCTCGATCTAACAGCAAGGTTGCCTCGCAGACGAGGGTGTCAGCTGCCGACAGGGGGCGCGGGAACCGCTGGCAGGTGTCGGCAGGCCATCGATCCGCCGTGCCGATCGGTCGCTCGGGCTCGGCCAGCTAGTCGGTCAGGCCGCGGCGGACCGATCGGGCGGGGCCTCCCACGCGCAGCGGCCCTGGAGCACATCCTCCGAGGCCCGCGGTCTCCGGCCTCCGCCAACACGCCTTCGCCTTGATCGTCTCGGGCCGGCCCGCGTAACGTCGGCTCGTGCCGATGGTACAGAAGCGAACCGTTCTCGAACACCTCACCCGCGACGAGCTGATCTCCATCGCCGACGCGTTCGACGTCCACGTCCAGGATCGGCGGAGCAAGGAGAAGCTGGTGGATGCCGTGGCGGCCTCCAAGAGCGCCACGCTGGCCGCCTTTCTGCCGTCGTACTCACGGGACCGGCTGAAGGAACTCTGCCGGGCCCTGGACCTCGAGGATGGCGGCCGCGAGAAGGCCGTGCTGGTCGCGAGGCTCGCCGGGGGCAAGGCGTCCGAGCCGCCGGCGCCTTCGCGGGCGAACGGGGCGGGGCGGACGGCGCCAGAGCAGGTCGAGCTGGCCCTCGGGGAGAAGCTCACTATCGACCGGCTCGAACGGCATCTCTGGTCGGCCGCGGACATCCTGCGGGGGTCGATCGACTCGAGCGATTACAAGAACTTCATCTTCGGGCTCCTCTTCCTGAAGCGCCTGAGCGACCGGTTCCACGAGGAGGTCGAGGCGCTGAAGGGCGTGCCGAACGCCAATCCCGAGGACCCCGACGAGCACGACTTCTTCGTGCCGAAGCGGGCCCGGTGGTCCGAGCTGCAGAAGGTCGCGAGCCAGGTCGGCGAGGCGCTCAACAGGGCCGCGTCGGCGCTGGAAGAGGCGAATCCGCAGCTCGAAGGGGTGCTCGCCGGGATCGACTTCAACGACGAGCGGAAGCTCGGCGATGCGAAGAACCGGGACGTGGTCCTGGGGCGACTGGTACAGCACTTCTCGAAGCTGTCGCTCAAGAACGCGGATCTCTCCGAACCGGATATGCTGGGCCGGGCGTACGAGTACCTGATCGAGAAGTTCGCGGACGACGCCGGCAAGAAGGGCGGCGAGTTCTACACGCCGCGCATGGTCGTGCGGCTCATCGTCGAGCTCCTGGAGCCCAGGGCGGGGATGCGGATCTGCGACCCGACCGCCGGATCGGGCGGCATGCTGATCGAGTGCGCCCATTACCTGGAGCGGCACGGACAGAACCCGAAGGACCTGTCGCTCTACGGGCAGGAGAAGAACCTGGGGACCTGGGCCATCTGCAAGATGAACATGCTGCTCCACGGACTGCCCGACGCGCGGATCGAGAAGGGGGACACGATCCGCGATCCGAAGCTGCGGGACGGCGACGGACTGATGGTGTTCGACCGGGTGATCGCCAATCCGCCGTTCTCGCTCGACGAGTGGGGGCGGGATGTGGCCGAGAGCGATGCGTACCGGCGCTTCCGCTTCGGCGTGCCGCCCAAGACCAAGGGGGACCTCGCGTTCGTGCAGCACATGATCGCGACCACCAACAAAACTGGCAAGGTGGGGGTCGTGATGCCGCACGGGGTGCTCTTCCGTGGGGCTGCGGAGGGGGAGATCCGCAAGGGCATGCTGGAGGAGGATCTTGTCGAGGCCGTGGTGGGGCTGCCAACGAACCTGTTCTATGGGACGGGGATCCCGGCGGCGGTGCTGGTGCTCAATAGGAGCAAGGCGGCGGGGCGAAGGAAGAAGGTGCTGTTCATCGAGGCGTCGCGGGAGTTCAAGGAGGGGTCGGCGCAGAACTACCTGCGTGAGGAGGACGTCAAGAAGATCGCGGCAACGTTCAAGGCATTCAAGGAGGTGGACAAGTACGCGCGGGTCGTGGCGCTCGAGGAGATCGCGAAGAACGACTTCAACCTGAACATCTCGCGGTACGTCGAGACGGCCGAGGCGGCGGAGAGGGTCGAGGTCGCCCATGCGCTGCAGAAGCTGCGCGACCTGGAGAAGAAGCGAGGGGAGGCCGAGGCGCGGCTGAACGGATACCTCAAGGAGCTGGGGTATGATGCCTGAAGCATGGTCTTCCTCTACGCTCGAACAGATAGCGACTTCCGACGCCGGCCTTCAAACGGGACCATTTGGGTCACAACTGCATGCATCCGACTACACTACCGAGGGCATCCCCGTAGTGATGCCTAAGGACTTGGCGAACGGCAGGGTTGTCATAGACACCATCGCCAGAATTCCAGACTCGCTCGCCGATAATCTTTCCAGACATCGCGTCCTCCCTGGAGACATATTATTCGGCCGCCGTGGCGACATCGGCCGATGTGGCCTCGTAACAGAGAACGAGCAACGGTGGCTATGCGGCACAGGATGCCTGCGCGTTCGACTTGACACCACGCAAGCGCACCCTTCATTCCTGATCCACGCACTAATGTCACCGCCGAGCGTCCAATGGCTTACTGACCATGCGGTAGGCCAAACGATGCTGAACCTCAACACGGGTATCCTCGCCAAGCTTCCGCTCTTACTCCCCCCGCTGGGCGAGCAGCGGAAGATCGCCGCCATCCTTTCCGCCGTGGACGACGCCATCGAGGCCACCCAGGCGGTCATCGACCAGCTCCGGGTCGTCAAGAAGGCGATGATGGCCGAGCTACTGACGCGAGGGCTTCCAGGCCGGCACACGCGGTTCAAGAAGACCGAGTTCGGAGAACTGCCGGAGGAATGGAACGATATCTCGTTAGATGAGTGTATCGAAGAGGGCCGGCCCATCTGCTACGGAATACTGATGCCGGGCAAAGGACACCCCGGTGGTGTACCCGTGATCAAAGTCAAGGACATCAAAAACGGGATGATCGATGAGGGCGATATCTTGTTAACTTCGCCCGAGCTTGACAAGCAGTATCGTCGCTCACGACTCCGAGAGGGCGACATCTTGATCACTATTCGTGGCACAACTGGTCGCGTCGCTCGAGTACCCGCGGCGCTTCACCAAGCGAACATCACCCAAGATACTGCTCGTCTTTCGATTCGACAGGACATCTGTCGCGATTTCTTGTTCTACGCTCTACAGGGGCCTGCGCTTCAGCGTCAGATTCAAGATCATACCCGGGGCCAGGCCGTAAAAGGAATCAACATCGGAGATGTTCGTCGGCTTCGCATTGCGCTGCCTGGACGGCAGGAGCAAGATGCCATCGCGCAGATGTTCAACAATACTGTCGATTGCGAAATGGCTAATTATGCAGAGTTGACGGCACTCAAGCAGACCAAGTCCGCCCTCCGGTCCGCCCTCCTCACCGGCGAAATCCGCGTCACCACCGACGAGGCCGCCCCATGACTCCCCCCGGCAACGCCTGGAACGAGCTCTCCCTCTCCGAGGACCCCGCCGTCGCCCTCCTCCAGAAGCTCGGCTTCCGCTACGTCGCCCCCGAGATCCTCGAAGCCGAGCGCGAGAGCGTGAAGCAGCCGCTCCTCCCCTCCCGGCTCGCCAGGGCCCTCAAGAAGCTCAACCCCTGGGTCTCCGACGACAACCTGCACAAGGCCGTCCGCTCCGTCGGCGCGGTCCAGTCGGCGACGCTCATCGAGGCGAGCGAGGAGGTCTACAAGACCATTGTGCATACCCGATCCTTCGAGCAGGACCTCGGCGACGGCCGCAAGAGCCACGATGTCCGCTTCTTCGACTTCGACGACCCATCGAACAACGAGCTCCTCGTCACCCGCCAGTTCGCGGTGAAGGGCGCCAAGAAGACCATCCGCCCCGACATCGTGGTCTTCGTCAACGGCATCCCGCTCGCCGTCATCGAGTGCAAGAACCCCACGCTCGGCGAGGCCTGGAAGCTCGAGGCGATCGACCAGTTCAGCCGCTACCAGGAGCTCGACGACAAGTACCGTGAGCTCGGCGCCCCCAGGCTGTTCGAGACCGCGCAGGTCCTCATCGCCACCTGCGGTCAAGCAGCGGTCTACGGCACGGTCACCACCCCGCACCGCTTCTTCGCCGAGTGGAAGACCACCTGGCCGATGCCCCCGGAAAAGCTCCGCGCCCTCGTCGGCGGCGAGCCGACCGCGCAGGACGTCACCCTCGCGGGGCTGCTCGCCCCGAAGAACCTCCTCGACCTCGTCCGGAGCTTCGTTGTCTTCGAACCCGACCGCGACACGGGCCGCGTCGTCCGCAAGCTCTGCCGCTACCAGCAGTTCACGGCTGTCAACAAGGCGATCGAGCGCGCCCGCACGGCGAAGAAGCCGGCCGACCGCGGCGGCGTCGTCTGGCACACGCAGGGGTCGGGCAAGAGCCTCACCATGCTGTGGCTCGCGCTCAAGCTCCGCCGCGATCCGCTGCACGAGAACCCCACCCTCGTGCTCGTCACCGACCGCAAGGACCTCGACGCGCAGATCACCGGCACCTTCCAGGCCTGCAAGTTTCCCAACCCCGAACGGGCCGAGAGCGTCCGGCACCTGCGCGAGCTGCTCTCGGGCCCTCCCGGCAAGACCGTGCTCACCACCGTGCAGAAGTTCCAGGAGCTCGCCGCCGCCGGCGGGAAGCCCGGAAAGCGCGCTGCCCGAGATGAACATCCCGTCCTCTCCGACGCGCACAACCTCTTCGTCCTCACCGACGAGGCCCACCGCACCCAGTACGGCGGGCTCGCCGCGAACATGCGCAAGGCGCTCCCCAACGCGGCCTTCTTCGGCTTCACGGGGACGCCGATCGATAAGAAGGACCGGTCGACCCTCTCGACCTTCGGCCCCTACATCGACACGTACACCATCGAGCAGGCCGTCGCCGACGGGGCCACCGTGCCCATCTTCTACGAGGGCCGGCTCCCCGCGCTGCGGATCATCGGCAACACACTCGACGCCCTCTTCGACCGCGTGTTCGCCGATCGGTCGGACGAAGAGCGCGAGGCGATCAAGAAGAGATACGCGAACGAGCAGACGCTCGCCGGGGCACCAAAACGGGTCGAGACGATCTGCCTCGACCTCCTCGACCATTTTGCAAAAGCCATCCAGCCCGGCGGCTTCAAGGCCCAGGTCGTCGCGTGCACCCGCGAGAACGCCGTCCTCTACAAGGAGGCCCTCGATCGCCTCCACGGACCGCAGTCGGCGATCATCATCTCAGGGTCGAACAAGGACGCCGCGCACCTCGTCAAGCACCACACGAGCGAGGACCAGAGGAAGGCCCTGATCGACCGATTCCTCGCGAAGGACGACCCGCTCAAGATCCTCGTCGTCTGCGATATGCTGCTCACCGGCTTCGACGCCCCGGTCGAGCAGGTCATGTACCTCGACTCCCCGCTGAAGGAGCACACGCTGCTCCAGGCGATCGCCCGCGTGAACCGGACCGCCGATGGGAAGAGCTACGGCCTCATCGTCGACTACTGGGGCGTCTCGGAGGCGCTCACCGAGGCGCTCGCGATCTTCGCGCCCTCCGAGGTAAGGGGCGCCATGACGCCGAAGACCGACGAGCTCCCGCGGCTTCAGGCGCGGCACGCGGCGGCGGTGCGGTTCTTCGTCCGGGTGAAGGACAAGGACGACCTCCGCGCGTGTGTCGCCGTGCTGGAGCCGGAGGACGTCCGGACCGAGTTCGACGCGGCCTTCAAGAGGTTCTCGCAGAGCCTCGACATGCTGCTGCCGGATCCGAGCGCGCTGCCCTATGTCGCGGACGCGCGCTGGCTCGGGAAGATCCGGCAGTCGGCGGCGTCCACGTTCCACGACACGAAGATCGATATCTCCGACTGCGGGGCCAAGGTCCGGAAGCTCATCGAGGAGGCGGTCGCGGCGGACGGGATCGAGATCCTGGTCAAGGCCGTATCGCTCTTCGCGCCGGAGCTCGAGGAGAAGCTCAAGAAGCTCAAGACCCCGGAGGCACGGGCGAGCGAGATGGAGCACGCGCTCCGGCACGAGATCCACGTCCGGCTCGACGATGACCCCGTGTTCTTCACCTCGCTGCGCGAGCGCCTGGAGCAGATCATCGAGGACCGTAAGGCGAAGCGCATCGACGCGGCCAGGCAGCTGGAGCTGTTCAACGAGCTGAAAAAACAGGCGCGAGGGCCAGCGGAGGCCGCCGAGGCGCTGGGCCTCTCGGAGACGGGGCTCGCCATCTATGGGCTCATCTCGGAGCGAAAGCCCCTGACCGCCGCGGAAAAGCCGACGGGGAACGCTTACGGGAAGGTGGATGCGTCCAAGAAGGAGCTGGCCTCCTTGCTGGAAGAGCAGCTCGAATCCCAGGTGTCGCTCGTCGACTGGGTGCACAAGGACGACGTGCAACGGGAGATGCGCAGACGCATCAAACGGCAGCTGCGGGCGGCGGGGTTCGGCGACGAGGACAAGATCGACACGACGGCGGGGAACATCGTCGACCTCATGAAGCATCGCAAGGGTCGGTGATGGTCCCGGAGCGGTCCGAGGTGACGTGGGGCACGACGCACCTCGCCTACGAGATCCGGCGGAGCGCCCGGCGGTCCACGGTGTCGATCGCGATCGATCCGGCCCTCGGGCTCGTCGTGACGGCGCCAGAAGCGACGCCGATCGCGCGGCTGGACTCGGTGGTTCGGTCGAAAGCCCCCTGGATCGTCCCGCGGCTCAAGCGCCAGAGCGACAGGCCGCCCGCCAACAGCGCGCGCGAGTTCGTGAGCGGAGAGTCGCTCCTCTACCTCGGGCGGCAGGCCCGGCTCCGCTTGCTCCCCGAGCAGGACCCGCGCCCGCTGGCCCTCCGCGGCGGCTGGCTGGAACTGCCGCTCCCGCGCGGGCTCCCGCCCGAGCACCGCGGCGCGTACGCGCGGGCGGCGCTGATCGACTGGTACAAGCGGCGGGCCACGGAGCGCCTCGCCGCGTGGGCCGCGCCGTGGGCGCAGAAGCTCGGCGTGTCGTTCCGGGACATCCTGGTGACGGACCAGGCGAAGCGCTGGGGGAGCTGCTCCCGCGGCGTTCTCCGGCTCAACTGGCGCATCGTGCAGGCGCCGAGGGCGCTTGTCGATTACGTGCTCGCCCACGAGCTCACGCACCTGATCCACGACCGCCATGGGCGGGAGTTCTGGGCAGCACTCGGCAGGGTGATGCCCGACTACGAGGCAAGGAAGGCCCGCCTGGGAGAGCTCGGGCCAGCGCTTTTGTGGTGACACGATCTCGCCCTATCGGCGTTTGTTCTCGCCCGGTGCGCTGCGGGCGCGCGGAACGCTGCCGGCGCTCCGCACCCTGACTCCGACAGGTTCCCCTTGACGCGCAAGCTCATCAGTGGGCATGGCGCGGTGCGCTGGCCCAGCGGGGCGGATGACCGTGCTGACCTGGACCGGCATCGTGCGCTGCAAGCAGGCAGGGGACCCGAATGGAGCGCCGTGACGATCGGCTCGAAGAGAGCGGCCGCTGCCACAAATACCGCCTGGTGAAGCTCATTGCCGAGGGCGGAATGGGGCGCGTCTACGAGGCGGTGGACGAGTACCTCGACCGGACCGTCGCGCTCAAGGTCGTCCGGCCAGAACGGATGAGCGACGCCGACTTCCTCCGCGGGCACCGCAAGGAAGCGCGCGTGCTCGCCGACCTCAACCACCCGAACATCGTGCGCCTCTACGACGCGGGGGTCACCAACGACGGTGTCATGTACATCGCAATGGAGCACGTCGACGGCGTCTCGCTGCGCCAGATGCTCCACGCGATGCGCCGGTTCGATGTGCGCACCGCGCTCTCGATCGCAATCCAGGTGGTGGACGCGATCCGGGTGGCGCACGAGGGCGGCATCGTGCACCGCGATCTCAAGCCCGAGAACGTCCTCGTCATGCAGAGCGGCCTGGTCAAGGTCGTCGACTTCGGCCTGGCGCGGCGAGTCGGAGGCCCTGCGTCGAGCGACGTGTTCTCGGACCTCGGCACGGTGCACTACATGTCGCCAGAGCAGGCGCTCCGGCGGCCGGTCGGGCGTCCCGCGGACATCTACGCTGCTGGGTTGATCCTGTACGAGATGCTTGCCGGCAAGCACGCGTTTGCCGAGAGGACCGGCGAGCTGCCGCCGCGGAACGAGGTCTGGGCGAACCAGGTGCACGCCGTGCCGGCGCCGCTCGCCGAGGCGATCCCTGAGATCGCCCCGAGGCGCCTGAGCGATTTCGTGGCGCGCATGCTGGCAAAGTCCCCGGACGAGCGGCCCAGCGCGAACGAGGCATTCGACGCGCTCACGAGGGAGTTCGACGGCTCCGCTGCGCAGGCCCCGCAGGCCGAGGGATCCCTCGTGCTTGACCCGAAGGGGCGCGCCTCGATCCCGTTGCTGCGCCTGATCCCCGCGGCGGAGGCCGTCCACCTCGCGACGGCGCCGCTAGACGCGGGGTACCGGCCGCCCGGGGCGGTGCTCCCGTTCCGGCCGCCAGCCCGGTCCTCTGCGGAGCGGCCCGGGCAGGAGCCGCTCACGGCGGGCGCGGCAGCGAGCGGTGCGGCGCCGGATGGCGCGGTAGCGCGGGGCTCGCGCTGGCTAACGACGGAGCGGATGCCGTCCACGCCGCCGAGACTGCCGCGGACGGCGCCGAGCGAGCCGCCTGGCGATGGGCCCCCGGTGCCACTCACGGCGGGGCCGACGTCGCCGTTGCCTGCTGCGAAGAGCGAGGTCGCGCCGATCGAGATCGCCACCGCTGCATCGGCGAGATGGAGCGAGGCCGCACTAGGCGGCGAGGCAGTGGGCAGATCGTCGGACGCCGCAGCGCCAGCGTTCGAGGCGACGCCGGCCGTGCTGCCTGTGCAACCCGTGCGCGACGCCGCGCCGGAAGGCAGGCGTTCGTCGCCGTGGGAGTACGGCACAGCGGATGCGCCGAGCCAGGCGGCGGCCGAGACGCGGCGTAAGCGTCGTATCGGTCTCGTGACGGGCGCGTGCGCGCTGTCTTGCACGCTCGCTGCGTTGTGGATCGTCCCTCGACGGACACCATCGGTAGAAGCGTCGCACGATGGTGCCATGCTCTCCTCTTCAGGCATCGAGGATGCACCGCCATCGCTGATAGGCTCGCATGCGCCGAGCGGCGCGCCGTCGTCGGTGGGCTCACCTGCGCCGGTCGACGGAGCGCACCGCCCAGCGCCGCAGCCGGCGCCCGCGGTTCCGGAGCCCGCCGCGCCACGGCCGGTGGCGCTCGACGCGGTTCCTCGCGCCACCACGCCATCACTGGCCGCGCCGGCGGTGCTGCGCGGCGCCGGTCCGGCTGCGGGCCGCCCCTCCGCGGCGCAGGCGGGGACAACGCCTCGCAGCGCCGCATCGAATGTGAAGCCGACGAAGGCTCCGAGCGCGGCGAGGGCGCCACAGACGAACGATACGTGGGCGGAAGAAGAGGAGAAGCTCATGAAGGAGAAGCCTCATTTCAAGCCGGCGCCGCGCATCTCGCCCCCTGCGCCATCAGCGCCGCGCCGCACGCCGATGCCGCGCCGCCCGTTTTAGAGAAGGTCCGACGGAATGAGCGACGAGGATCTGAAGAAGTACCTGCCCACCGAGGAGACGTTCCGCCGCGTCGCGGATCGAGCCGCCTCGGACGAGAACATGCGGCGGGCGCTTGCGCGCGTGAAGGAGGCGCCGCCGGTCGTCGCGGATCGGCTCGGGCCCGCCGCACGCGCCGCGCTCGCGCGCCCCGCGGTGCATCGGAAGGAGCCCAGGCGGCCGAGTCGATGGCGTCTCCTCGGGTGGATCGCCGGCGCCGCCGCCGCGGTCACCGCGCCTGCGCTGCTCATCTACTGGCTGTTCGTGCCGCGCGACGCACCGTCCGGCTCCGTCGAGGCCACCGGCACGCCGGCGCCCGGCGTGCCGCTTCTGTCGTCGAGCGCGCCTGCGCCTGGGGCGCCGCTCGTGTCACCGAGCGCGCCGGCACCAACGCCGGTGGCGGAGACTCCACGCGTCCCTGCCGAGAGCAGCGCCGCGAGCAGCGCCACCGCGGTGACGGTTCCGCCTGCGCTGTCATCCGCTGCGCCAACCCCGAGCGGCGCTGCGTCGACGATCGCGCGCCGCGTGCCGGCGCGCGGCGCGAACACCGTTGCAGCACCCAGTGATCCAGGGCAGAGGATGCCGCCGCCGCGGGCGTCCGCGGCAGCGCCGGCGACATCGATGCCAGGGCCCTTCGCGGGGCCGCCGAGGTACTGAACGATGCTTCGAGAGTCCATCGCACGGATCGCGGTCGCCATCACGCTCGTCACGGCCGCGCCGGCGGTCGCGCTGGCAGCGCCGGGAAGCGCGCAGGACGACGTGATGACCGAGAAGGTGCGCGAGCTGCACAAAGAAGGGAACGCGCACTACGCGCGCGGCGACTACGAGCGGGCGCGCGTGGCGTACCTCGCGGCGTGGGCGCTGCAGAAGCGCCTGCAGATCGCGGGCAACCTCGCCGAGGCCGAGATGAAGCTCGGCCGCTTCCGCGATGCGGCCGATCACCTCGCCCACTACCTGCGCGAGGCGCCGAAGGAGCAACCGCCGCCGCCCGCGGCGGAGATGAAGGCGGCCGAGGCGCTGTATGCGGCGGCGAGCGCGCAGGTAGGCACGCTGTCGATTGCGGCCTCCGAGAACGGCGCCGAGATCCTGGTCGACGGCGAGGTGGTGGGAGTCGCGCCGCTTTCGGCTCCGGTGTTCGTGGAGCCCGGGATGCACAAGGTGTCGGCGCGGCGAGGCCAACGCTTCGCAGCGCGGGATGTGCAAGTCGACAAGGGCGGCGCGGCGTCGGTGGAGCTGGTGCTCGAGGAAGGGAGCCTGAACATGTCGACGACGCCGCGCGCGGAGCCACCGGCCAGCGCAGCGCCGGAGCCGCCGGCGAGCACGGCGCCGGAGCCGCCGGCGGGCGGTGCGCGGGTGCCGGTGGTGCCGGTGGTGATCGGCGGAGCGCTCGGGCTGGTGGGCCTCGGCGTGGGCTTGGGATTCACACTGGCGGCGAACGCGAAGGCATCGGAGGTCGACGGGCCGCTGCGCGTTGGCGACGGCGATCGGTCGGCTTGCTACCGGAGCCAGAGCGCGGCATGCGCGAAGCTCGGCGACGCGGTGGACGATCTGGACGCGTTCACGACCACGGCGGTCGTCGGGTACGTGGTGGGGGGCGCGGCGATCGCAGCGACGGCGGGGTACGTGCTGTGGTCGAGGTCCGCGGGGGACAGCCATGGCAAGGCGCAGGTGATGGCAGCGCCATGGCTTGCGCCCGGAGGCGGAGGGGTCGGCGTAGCGGGGCGCTTCTGACGTGGCGGAACGACGTAAGGGTGAAGCGTTGGAGGCGGTGAGGGAGCCGATGCGAAGCAGGCCGAAGGCGAGGGGCTGGCAGGTCGCGGTGGCGAGCGCGGCGCTCGGGATGGCGGCGGCGGCAGGGAGCAGCCTGGCGGGGGGATGCAGCTCGCCTTGCGAGCGGTCGCAAACCTGTCCGCCGGAGGCGTCGGGCGCGACCGAGGGCGGCGGAGCCCCGTCGAGGTGCGTGCCGAGCGAGAGCGGAGCGCCGGTCGACGACGCGTGCGGGGTGTTCGTGACGGCAGGCGGCAACGACGGCGCGGAGGGGACGAAGGCGGCGCCGCTGGGAACGTTGGGGGCGGCGATCGCTCGGGCGCGGGAGAACGGGACGGCGCGAGTATATGCGTGCGCCGAGACGTTCGAGGTCGACGCGCCGGTGGAGATGCCGGCGGGGGTGACGTTCTACGGCGGGCTCGACTGCGCGGACGGCTGGGCCTACGCGGGAGCGAGCGACAGCGCGAGGACGACGCTGACGGCGGCGGGGGGCGTGATCCCGCTGGCGCTGCGGGGCGGCGAGG
The DNA here is from genome assembly GCF_052075895.1 of Sorangium sp. KYC3313. NCBI lineage: Bacteria > Pseudomonadati > Myxococcota > Polyangiales > Polyangiaceae > Sorangium > Sorangium sp. KYC3313. The sequence continues at coordinate 9,900,111 of NZ_CP197255.1, read as the reverse complement.
GCGTGGCGCGGATCGAGGATGTGGCGATCGTGGCGCGGAGCATCGACGCGAGCGATCCGGAGAAGCGCGGGCTCTCGTCGATCGCCGCGGTGGCGGAGGCGGTGGCGGTGGAGCTCGCGCGCTGCGCGCTGGAGGCGGGCGATGGGGCGCCGGGTGAAGAGGGCGCGGCGCACGCGGAGCCGGCGCAGCGAGGGGGCGACGGGAGCGCGGGGAACGCGGCCTGCTCGGCCAACATGATCTTCGGCGGCGATGTCACGGTGAACAACTGCGGTACGCCGGACGATCCGAGCGACGATTCGCTCGGCGGTGTCGGCGGCGTGGGACTGCAGAGCAGCGGAGGCCCCGGTGGGCCTGGCAGCCCAGGTAGCACGATGAACGGCGGCGCTGGCGAGTTCACCGCGGCGTGCACGCCGGGCACCACGGGCGACAACGGTGCCAACGGCGACCCCGGTGCGGGCGCGCGGGGCCTCGGCGAGATTGCAGCGAGCGGATACACGGGCGTCGCGGGCAGCGACGGCGCGCCCGGGACCACCGCGCAGGGCGGCGGCGGTGGCGGCGGCGCCAAGGGTGGCGTCGCTGCGGGCCAGTGCACGGCCGGCTCGGCCGGAGGCGCCAGCGGCGGCTCCGGCGGCGCGGGCGGCTGCGGTGGCGCCGGCGGAAAGGGCGGCGGCGCGGGCGGGTCGAGCATCGCACTGCTGAGCCTCGACGCGACGTTTTTGTTCCAGGACGTGACGATCACCACCGGACGCGGCGGAGACGGCGGCGCGGGCGCTCCTGGTCAGGACGGCGGTATGGGGGGTGCGGGCGGCCCCGGTGGCGGTGTGCCGGACGGCGCCACGGCGCTGCAGCCAGGCTGCGCCGGAGGCCCGGGCGGCACCGGCGGGCGTGGCGGCACCGGAGGCGGCGGGCGTGGCGGGCACGCGATCGGCATCGCGCACGTGGGCGCGGCGCCGCCGGCAGAGGGCGTCACGTTTGCCGTAGGCCAGGCCGGCGCAGGCGGCGTCGGCGCGGACGCGGAGCACAGCGGCGCGCCGGGGGCCAAGACCGACGCGATGGCATTCGCGCAGGACGAGAAGCGCTGAGCACGCGCGACCGATGACTGAGCGGAGTTGAGGGCGAGGCTCACTGTGACGGCGCTCGAAGCGGCTCGGCTCGGAGATTCGATCGCACATAGCAGCGCGTGGTCAGGTCTGTTGACCGGCGCCGTCGTCGGTGTCGCGCTGGCAGCGACGGCCGTGGCCGTCGTCGGCACCGGCGGTGTGGCCGCCGTGTTCATCGGGGCGGGCATCGCGGCGGCGGGCGCTGGCGGCGGTCTCGCCGGCGCGTACATCGGGGAGCTCATTCCTGGCGACGTCAAGGGGACGGTGGCCACGGGCTCGCCGGACACGTTCTTCGGTAAAGAACGCCGCAGCGCCGTGCGCGCCGGGCTCGACATCGTCGCGTGCGCTGACGACGGCGTGGTGCGCATCGCGCAGGGCAGCGCCACGACGTTCGTCAACGGCAAGCCGCTGGCGCGCAGCACCGAGAAGACCGAGTGCGGCGCGATCCTGCGCGAGGGGATCGCGACGGTGATCATCGGCGGCGACACGGCGCTGGCGCCGGGCATGGCGGTGGCGGATGAAGTGCCGCCGTGGGTGAAGACAACGCTCACCGTGGTGATGTGGGGCGGCGCGATCGTCGCCACCGGTGGCGCCGCCGCCGCGGTGGGCTGGGGCGCTGCGCTCGCAGGGTTCGGCGGTTCGGTCGCAGGCGGCGCGGGGCTCGGCTGGGCCGGCGGCAAGGTCGGCCGGCACTACGGCGGCGAGCTCGGCGCGCGCATCGGCGAGGTGATCGGCGGGACTGTCGGCAGCGTCGCCGGCGGCATGATCGGCGGGCTGCTAGGCTCGCGCCTGGGCCAGCAGCCAGCGCCGCGTCGGCGCGGCTACCCGGGGCCGTCGGAGAGGAGCGATGCGGCGATGGACAGGGTGTTCAGCGCCATGGAGCAGGCGGGCGTAGGCAAGGGCAAGGCGGTCGGGGTGGTCGTCGATCGCGACGGAAACGTGACCGTTGCCGTGTCTGGGGAACCGCCGCAGACACAGAAGATTTACAATCGCATTCGCCCGAATCTGCCGCCTGAGTACAACTATGCAGACCATTCACTGGTACCTCTCGAAAAAGCGCTGAATATGAGCGGAGACACGTTCTTGGGCGGCGCCCCTTGCGTTGAGCCAAAGCTGAGTCCGGCCCTGCAGAAGGGTGCAGATGGCATAACTGTGCGTCACTGGGGCGACCCGACCAAAAATCGTTATCCTACTGAACCTGGCAGCCGTGACATGAATCCGTGCCCGAGCTGCGTATACAACGAAGACATCATTGCCAATGGACCGCCCGGATCAGCGCCTGCTCCTCCTCCCATCGCCCCGCCCCTCGTGATGCCCGCCCCAACAGAGAACCCAGAGGCGACGAGCCATTGACCACCACCGGACATCTAGCGAGATGACCAGTGCTGCCGAGCGCACCAGCAGACTCGACCCAGCAATGTCATCATGCATCATTGGGCCATCGCACCAACGAATCCACTCCTGTCGACCTTGAAAGGAGTTCGGTCATGTATAATCGGATTCCTCGTTCGTCATATCGAAGCCCGCCAGAGGATCGACGCACATTCCACCCGGCTAGACGCAACCGGGTACGGATTGGTCGACGCTCGGCTCAGCGTCACAAAGCAAAGACCGGAAGGACTGAATCTGACTTCGGAGACGTTTGGGATCACGTCGGAGATGGGCTCTCGTGACTCGAAGCCCCAGAGCTGAACGCCGAGCTCGGCCACCGCCGCGAACAAGCCAGCTTCACCGCCGTGCTCCAGGGCAAGAACCTCTCCGGCCTGCACGGGACGGGTATCGACTCGATGAGGCGGATCGAGCTCCCACCATTCGATCCGATCCGGATGGCGGTATGCCGCGACGAGTCGTTCCCCTGTGGCGTCGATGGCGATGCCCACGACGTCGTCATCCCACTGCGTGGGCTCGAGCGCGCCCGCGGACCAAGTTCGGGGATTGTCCATGTCCTGCAGGTCCGACCAGCGAAGTTTCCCGGTGGTCGGTTCGAGACCAAGCAGCCATGGCTCCCGCGGATGCCATGCGCAGATGTTCGCGTCTCCTTGCATTTTGTACCAGCGCCACGAGCCCGTATCGAAGACGACCACACTATCGGCACAGACCACGAGCCGAGATGCGTCGGGAGAGAACGCCATGCGAGGGTAATACTGGCCCCAGCCATACGACACCAGCCGTGGGCCGCCCTCGCCGTGCAGCGGGCATGCGAGGAGGACCATGTCGTGCGTGTTGACCGCGGCCACTCCGGCCTCGCGCGAGACCGCCAGCCGCGGATACCCGCCGCTCGCCGGGCTCGCCACCGCCGTACCGAGCGCACGCGATACAGGGCCCAAAATCTGGTCAGCAGCAAACACCAGCTCGGCCTTTTGTATCCGCGGTTCCACCGCAACACGCCACAGCTCGGCCGACGGCGTGGTCACGAGAAGGGTATCCTCGTCCCAGAACGCCACGTCCACCGCATCTACCTCGAAGGACAGCGCTCGCACGCGCTCGATCTTCATCGTCGGCGCTCCTCCGCCCGCCCAACGGCTGGGGCTGCTAGGTAAGGCTCGGAGGGTTCTCCCTCGACGGTGGCGGCCTCATAAATATGCGGATTCATGCGCGCTGCTCCTACTCAGGGAAGCGAAGCGTTTTAACGGCGATGCCATCTTCTCCCGATGTCGTACTGCTGTCATTGTTCCAGCTGATGCCGCCCTTGCCCGGCGGTCCAATCTCGAAGGTGACCCCCTCCAGCGTGAGCTGGTCCTCGTCGCGGTAGGCGATGCCGATCGAGTCGCCGCCGCGTCCCGGACCGCCGAAACCGCCCTCGCCACCGTAGCCGCCTGACCCCCCGCCACACGACCAGGTGCCGTCCCCGACGGCGCCCCCCGGCGCTCCTCGGCCGCCTGGTCCACCGCGCTCCGGCGGGCCGCCGTCGCCCCCCGGTCCCCCGCCGCGCGCCGTGATCAAGCTGTCGCGCACGGTGAGCTTCGCCGCGTGGAGCGCGACGATCCCGATGCTCGGGTGCCCGTTCGCGCCCCCTCGTCCGCCTCGTCCGCCACAGCCGCCGGCGCCTCCGGAGCCGCCGCCGGCGCCTCCCTTGGAGGCCACGCCGCACACGGCGAGCCCACCGCGACGGCCGCCGCCTCCGCCGCCACCTTGACCGGGCATGCCCCTGCCGCCCTCGCCTGCCGTGTCGCCTTCCCACCCCGTCTCGCTGATACGCCCGATGCCCTCGCCGCCCGCCCCCACCGTGCCCAGGGCTCCGGAACTCCCGGGAGACCCGCCATGGCAGCCCATGTTTTCCCGGTCTGCATGACCGCCGCGCCCTGAGTTCGTGGGGTCCGGCGTCGGGGCCGGGGCGCCGGCGTCGCCATCCTCGGCGCCGTCGGGCAGCCCATCGCCGCCCTTGCCGCCGGTGCTCGGCGCGCCGCCCTCACAGGGGTTCACCACCGCCGCACCGCCGGCGACGTTGGCGGCGGAGCACGCGTCCCCGCCGTACAGCCCGTCGGGGCCGGTCGCTGCCCGGTTCGGCCAGGGCCACTCGTCGCCATCAGGGCCACTCGGTCCGTAGTCGGCCAGAATCTCGCTCCGGATGACCTCCACGGCCGTGTTCGGCTCGATGATCATCGAGATCGGCCCTTCCCCGTCCAGGAACATGTCGGCGAGCGTCGATACGCCGTCCGCGGCCCCCGTATCGCTCGGGCGCGCCGGCTCGACGAACACCAGCGGACCGGCGTAGTTTGTGCCTCCGCTGTACAGCGTCGACACTTTTTTCCAGTCGTCGCGCACCCAGTGCAGGCAGTTGAAGCCTCCCAGGAGATCGACGCCAGACGGCAATCGCACGCTCTCGCTGAAGCTACCGTTGCAAATGAAGACGCGCCCTCGTCGGGTGCGCGCCAGGTTGACGGCGTGCTGAACGGAGAACACGGGCTTCGCCTTCGTTCCGGGGTTCTTGTCATCGCCGCCCCCGTAGAGCCTGGCGACGAACACGCCGCAACCATCGTCGAGAATGTCGGAGGCGATATGCTCCAGGCAGACCGCTTCCGGCGGCTCATCGCCTTGGCACAAGGCGCCATCGCAGGGCGGTCCGCCAGCATCGCCTGGACCGGGGGCAGTCCCGCAGCCGGTCGCCCACGGCGACAACATGAGGGAGAGGGCTGCAACGGTCGTCTTTCTCATGGGAGTCTCCTGTCGCGGGTCACCAGCACCGGGCCATTCATTGCGGTGGTTCCGGGTCAGGTGCATCGAACCGATACCAAAACTCGGCACCTCCTGAATCTCCCTTGCCCCCGTCGCTGCCCCAGGGGGCATTGCCTGCGAGTCCCCCCTCTCCGCCGCTTCGGTGGGTGACGATCGCATCCAGGGCAAGGGTTACAGTGGCGGCGACCGACGCAACGCCGAACGAGGGGCCGCCGAGGCCGCCACCGGCATCGCCCCCACGGCCGCCGTCGCCGCCAACACCGCCGCTGCACGCGGGCCACATGTCACTGTTGCCGGGAGGGGGCTTTCCGAAAGTGCCACCGTACGAACCGCCGCCGCCCGGTTGGCCCGTTCCACCGACCCCGCCGCGACCACCGCTGCCCGCGAGGACCTTGCTGTCCTCGATGGTCAGAACGCTCCCTTGCAAGGCAACGATCCCGATGCTGGCGCCGCCGTAGCCGCCCCCCCAGCCTCCCAGGCCACCGCAGCCGCCACCGCCCCCCGAGCCGCCGGCCGCGCCGCCCTGCGGTTGACCAACGCGACAAGCCACCATGGGACCGCGCGCCTTGCTGCCGCCTCCGCCGCCCCCGCCCTGGCCGACGCCACCCTTCTTTCCGTCGCCACCCCGAACGCCGATCCAACCGTCGAAGTCGAGGTAACCGACACCAACCGCGCCAGCAGCGCGATCACCGTCGTTACCCTTGGCTCCGTCTTCACCCGGGCTGCATCTCTCACTCGCCGCACCGGCCCCTCCAAGGCCTTTGCCTTCCGGATTGTCCGCGGGTGCTGGCAATCCTGAAGTGCCATCGCCCCCCCTATCAATCCTACCATCGCCACCATATCCCCCCGTCGACTTGGTGCCATCGCCACAATCGGTCACTACCGGTAGGGCTCCCTCCACGACACCCGCCGTGCAGGCGTCCGCGCCGTCGTTGCCCAGAGCGCCGTTCTTCGCACGGTACGCGGGCGCGTCCTCTCCCGCTTCCCCGTCTTTGCCGTCGTTGGCCTGAACCTGGCTCGAACGCACGATCGCCCTGGCACCGGAGCTCAAGATCACCGCGATCGACGACTTGCCATCCCTCGCGGAGGCATGAGCTGCCACGACGCGCACGCCGGAGATCATCGAGGTGGCGTCCGTCGCGTCCTCCTCTGCCGCGAGGACGCGCAGCGGGATGCCTGCCGACGGCGCGATGGTGGTCAACTGATTGGGCCCTCCGAACGACCCCCCGTACGACCAATCGCCGCCATTGCAGAGGCGCCCGCCCCAGAGATCGACGCCCGAGGGCAGCGTGATCGCTTCCTCGAACTCCCCGCCGCACGCGTACACGCGCCGGGTCGGCGTCTCGCCGTTGCCTCGCCCGCTCGCGGCGAGCCCGACGGCGTGCTGCAGGGTCTTCACCGGCGCGCCCTTCGTGCCGAGGTCGCTGTCGTCGCCGCTCTCGCTGACGAACACCCCGCACTGGTCGAGTGCCGGCCCGGTCTCGGGCTGCCCCTCGCACGGTCCGGGCGGCGGCTCCGGATCGGCGGCGCACGCATACACCTCCCAGCAGGCATCGGTGTACGTACACGCCGTCAGCGTGCTTGCGCTCAGCGCCCAGAGCGCGAGCACCACGAGGGAGGTCCCGATGCTCCGGCCTTCCTGCGAACGCGTCTCTACGGCTCCCGGTCTTCTCACCACAGCCCCTCGATCCTCACGCCCATCCCTTGCCCAATCGCAGCGGGCGAAACGTGGATCTGCTCCTGAGCCGGCGTGCGTCCCAGGAAGGAGAAGTCCGTGAAGAAGGACGCGGCGGTTGCCGCCCCGATGACGCCACCCACGATGACCAAGGCCGTGCCCACAGCTCCGGAGAGGTTGCGCTCGTCCCTCAGGCGGAGCAGGTCAGCGCACGCAGAGTGTCGTGGCGCTTGCCAGCACATGGACGAGCTCGTCGAGGGATCGCTGCTCAGCCCGTCACGCCGCTCGCTCAGGTCGCCGTCAAGCCTGCTGGCCCGGATCATCAGGACGCTGCCTGCCGAGGCAGTCGCCGTCGTGACGACGATCCCCGCGATACGCAGGGTCCCAGGCCACGAAGCCCACGGGCTGCGGGACTGCGTCCGAACAGCGGGCGTAGCGCTCGGCACCTGGGGTGCTTCCTTCGGTGCGGCCGCCGCCACCTCCCTGGTGCTGCTTGAGGAGCGCGACAACTGCATCGAGATTTGGTGCTGTTCTCCCGTCACGGCTGTGAACACGTGGAAAGACTCCTCGCGTCCAGGCGCATGCCCCCGCACCATGTGTTCTCCGGAGTCGAAGAACAGCTTGTGGGTCCGCGCGACCCTGCCTACGAGCTTGCCATCGACGACCACCTCGGCGTCCGGCGGATCGACCGCGAGCAACAGCGTCGCGACGTGCTTCGTTGCCTTCCGCAACCCTTCCTCGAATCGCAGCTGGAGCGCCACAGAAAGCGCCTCACGCTGCTCAAGGCTCCATGCGAGGTGCTCGGCCGCGTCGCGGTACTTGCTCAACGCAAGCGCGCAGAGCCCGAGCTCCCCGGCGATCTCCGCGCGCTCTTGCTCAGTGTTCGTCGCTGGCACCATTGCCTCCAGGGCTGCCTGATAGGCGTCATAGGCGTCGGTCCACCTTCCCTCTGCACGAGCTCTCTTCCCGGCGCGTACAAGGTCCTTCACTGTCGAACTATCGCTTCGTCGTGGCGTCGCATGGGTGCCCTGAGCGCTGGCCGGGCTCGCAAGGCCGGTGGCGGCTCCAAGCAAGCCAATTGACAGTGAAAGTGGAACGCAACGCATATGGCGAGGGTACTTACGCCGGCTTCGTCGCGTCAACCCTCAGGAATTTCCGTCAGGTGGCCTTTGGCCGAGAAAGAGCAGACCAAGATTCCAATGCATCGGTCCGTTCCGTCGCGACGGTTCACAAAGGCGCAGCATGTCCACAAAACCGCACATTATCCTACAAAATTTAACCGCCTGTGCATTTTCCTGAACCCTGCAGGCCAGCTCAGGTGTGCTACCGCCGTGGCCAAGCCATCGGACCGCTCCGCCAGCTTCGACATCCTCCGGCGCCTGGCGATCCGTCGCGGTGTCCCGGAGCGCGACGCGGAGGACGTTGCGCAAGAGGCACTGCTGCGGGGCCTGGAAGCAGAGCGGCGCATCGAACCGGGAGGGGATCCGGCGCCCTACCGCGTCACGATTGCCCTCAACCAGGCGCGCAATCGCGTACGCGACGCGGTCCGCCGGGGCGAGGTCCTGACGTCCTTCGACGAGCGGGAGCCCCATGGAGGGTGCCCCACGCCGGAAGACTTGCTCCGCCTGCGGCAGCGGGCAGAGATCCTGCGGCGCCTGATCGCGCAGGTCGACCCCAAGTACCGGGACCTCCTCATCCGGCACGATCTCGAGGAGACGCCGCTTGTCGAGATCGCGGCCGAGCTCGGGCTCAACGTCGACACGGTGAAGACGCAACACCGGCGCGCGCGCGAGGAACTGGACGCGCAGAAACGACGGTGGGACGCGCAGCAGGATTCTCACGGCTGGGACAAGGAGGCATGCGTGCCGGTGGCGCTCGCCGTCGGGCTCCGCGATCGCGCGTCGTGGGTGGCCACGCTGCGCCGCTTGTGGGTGAGAATCCTCGTGCAGGGTGCGTTCGTCGTCCTGGCGGGCGCTCTCGTCTCCGCGGTACCGCCCGTGCCCAGCCCGGAATCGTGGCTGCGGCCGGCGGCGGTCCACTCGCCTGAGACCGCGCCCGCCGCCCAGGACGTCGTGGCGCCCGCCGTACCAGACGGCGCCGCCATCGCGGCGCATCCGATCTCAGGGTCGGCGGGATATGGCAACGCGGGCGCCGCGGTCGTAGTGAACAGCGCGCCGGCCTCCGCGGTGACGACAGTTCCCCGTCCCGCCTCGTCGGGGAGCGCCGTGCGCCCGTCCGCCAGGGAGCGAGCGAGGAACCTAGTCAATCAGGCCCGGAGGGCCATCGAGGCCAACACCGCTCTCGGTTACCTCGAGGCACGCCGGCTGCTTGAGGCCCACGCCCAGGAGTTTCCGCGAGGGGAATTCGCTGCGGAGCGCGAAGCGCTACTCAAGCAGATTCGTTGAGCTGTCTGCCGTCCACTCACAGCTAACAGGCGGCAACTCCGGTGGTGTCTTCGACAGCACAAGGCCGAGATCCGTCTTGCATCGGGCAAGGATGCCCACGTCCGGGAGGAAGAACACATGAAGGAAGTGCTAGAGACGATGTGGCTCATCTCGCCGATCGTTCTCGCGATGATGGCCTGTGTTGCGATCGGGTTCGCGGTGACCGCGCGCGAAGCGCTGGGCCGCGAGCGAGGGCTCCGCGACGCACGCGAGCAGGCGCACGAAGATGAGGAACTGGCGCTCACCGAAGCAAAGGAAAAGGCAGAGCGGGAGCTGGAGCGATACCGGCGCCTGCTGGACTGCCATGTGGATGCGCTCGTCGCGGCGACGACAGGAATCTGCGCGCGCCCCGTTCCATGGCCAGGCAGGGTCCTCGAATCGTTCTGTGCAACGATCCCCTCGTGGCAGCGAAAGCTGGCCGAGAACACCGGGCTAGAACGACGGGAGCTGGAACGGCTGCTGAGCAGCGATCTCCCGATGACACCCGGCCTTGCACGGCAGCTGGAAGTCTTCACGGGCACACCTGCGCGGTACTGGGAGCGCCTGTGGCGTCTGCACGATGACTACCGGACGGACGCGGAGGATACGGTGGTGATCCCAGTCGGCGAGCCCATCAGCAAGCGCGAACGCTCGGCGCGTGCGGCGGCGTCCTCAGCGACGAGCTCGACGTCGACGAGTCCGGCCGCGATTCCTCCTCGGGCGCCTGATGTTCCCCCGCCCGTGGTGCCGTCTTGTGATCAGGCCGCCAAGAGCCCACGGGCCAAGCTCCCGGCGTCTCCTCCGCCGCGGCCTCGCTCACCGCTCCCTGCTCGCACGATGTCGGGAGCTGAGTTCGCGTGTCGTGCTGCCGCGCTGACGAGCTTTCCGGTACAGCGCGACGACGGCGGAGCCCGCCCTGCGCGGGACTCCGATTGGGACGACATCGAGCGATCTGCATTGAACACAACGCTTCCGGGCGTAGGAAGCCATGAACATGCATAACCTGAGCGCGCTCGGGGCTCCTGAGCATGGCGCCGCGATTGAGCCGATCTTGGGTGGGGTGTCGCATGTCGGGTTCGGCTGAGTCGGTCGCAGTCGACTCCACGACATGAACGACTCGTAGTCATAGGGCGGGAGATTCGCAGGGGGGGTGAGCCCATGTGTCGTCTACCGAACGAAAGCAAACGCACCGCCGCGCACGCGCGCTTGTTTTGCCCGATGCTGGTTCGTACCGTGCTGCGCTGGTTAGAGCGGCTCGGGGTCCCACGGTGCCATCGTGGCGACGTCGCAGGCCAAGTCTGGGTCAACGCCTGCGAGAGCTGGCCCAGGTTCGATCCGAAGCGCGGCAGACCTGAACGCTGGTTGAACGCGATCACCGTACACGTTGCCGCGCACTACCACGCACGTGCACGGCACCGCAGGGAGGAGCTGGTCGATGTGATCGAGGTGCTCGATCCAGCGCCGGACGCTGCTGCCATGATGGAGTCCGACAACATCAGGACCCGCACCCTCAACGCGGTGAACGAGCTCGATCCTGATCTGCGCTTTGTTCTCGTGGCCCACGACCTGAACGGACTCTCGATGGCCCAGATAGCCCAGGACGTAGGGGTACCTCTCTCTACGATTTACAAGCGTCGCACAAGGGCCATCGGCGCGCTGCGCGACGTCATCAGGCTTCGGGAAGCCAGGGAGAGCCCCAGCTGGAGAGTGAGCTTACAATGAGCGTCAAAGGCCTGGTTGTTCACTTCCGGCGCGACTTGGACGACCATGAGGCGGAGCGAACGATCGACGCGCTCATGATGATCAAAGGGGTCGTCAAGGTCTCGCCTGTCGAAGCTGGCTACGAGGACGACTTGAACCGCCAGCGGGTCAAGCGAGAGCTACTCGACCGGATTGGCGTGCTTCTGCGTGACGACGGGGCCGCAAGCTAGGTGCTGACGAAGCCGCTGCAGAGGCCGCCAGAGCCGGGGCCGCCACCGAGCTCGCAAGGTGCGCAGACGGCCTCCGCGTCGCAGCTGCGGAAGGGGACGCCGAGTTCACCCTCGAACTGCTCGCCTCCGGCAACGCGCCCCCGCTCGCCCTGGCGGCCGACGCGGTGCCCGAACGCGCCGGCGCTTTCGAGCGTCCGGTCGGCCGAACGGGGTGCAGCAAACGCCGTCGTGTCCGCAAGTGCGCCCCGACGCTGACCCGGGCTGCTACCTTCCCCCCCCATGCCATCCGTGCGCCGCCCTGCCGCCGAGATCCTCCGCATGGTATCGCCACGCGACCGGGCGGCGCTGCTCCGACTCGGCCTCGACCTGTACGATCCAGCGGACGCGGCGCTCTTCGTCGATGGCGTCCGAGCCGCCGACGACGCCATCGCGGCGCAGGAGCGCTAGGAGCGCGCAGCGGTCAGCCCCTCGAAGCGCGTGCGATCGCCTCTCTGATCGGTCGCCGCCATCTTCTTGGCGCTGCTCAGCCGGGGATGTCACCGAGCCCGCCGACCCGTGTCTCGGCTTCCGCTCCTCCGTCACGAGGGGGGTCCGAACTCGCGCTCGAGCGCCACGTCCGCCAGCACAACGCGCCCATGCGTGACCAGGTGGCCAACGTGATGAGGCGGCGCATGTTGTCGCACTGGATCGCCTGGGGTCGGCGCCTGGCCCGGCGGCAGAGCTCGACTGGGGCGACGAAAAGGCGGGCGGCGCCCCGGCGCTGCTTCTCGGCGATCGCAACACCACGCCCGGCTCGTCGCTGTTCCGGCGCCTGGAGCGCGCCGGGTTCCGCGACGCGAACGTGCCCGATCGCCGCGCGACCCTCTCGCACGACGGGCTCGGCACGGGCGACGTCGAGGACTCGGGCTGGCGGCTCGATCACGTGCTCGTGCGCGGCTTGGACGCGGGCGTGCGCACGGAGCGCATCCTCGACAGGCCCATCACGACCCAGGCCTCGAGGCGCGCCGTCCGGACGACGCTGTCGGATCACTTCGGCGTCCTGACCACGATCGGAGCCGCCGGCGCGGAGCGAGGTGCCCGCTGACGCCGCGCCCCGGCGCGCCCGCCGCGCGCCTCACCGGTGGCGCTGCGGCAGACGCGCCGGCGACGCCGCCCAGCCCGAGCTTGAGCACGGCCAGGTCCACGGCCGCGTCCCCGCGCACCCGCGGCGCGAACACCAGCGCCGACACCGGCGCGTCCCGCGACGCCGACGCCGCGCGAGGGATCTCGCGCGAGCTGCCCGGTATCCACTCCAGTGCCCGCGCGCCGTCCGCGCGGGCGGCCGGCGCGGCCGCCAGCAGGGCCGCGAGGGTGAGCAGGGCGGGCCTTCGCATCGCGTCGATCCTACACCACGACACTGCGCCGCTGCTGATTCGACGCTTGGCGGGGAGTCGGTTCGTACCGAACGTCCCAGTCCACCCACAGACCGATGGTCCCCCTCTTGCGTCTACGGCACGACCGGGTTACCGCCTGGATGTCATGAACGCCGACACCGATCCCACACGCGAGGGCGATTCCAGGCTCGACGGTTACGAGGCCCCCGCCCACGGCCTCGAAACCTATCCGCTGGACAGCGTGCTCATCCGCACGGAGCAGCGCGCCATCGTCGACGTGCTCCGGCGTATCGAGGAGCAGTCGATACTGCTGAACCCTGAATTCCAGCGCGATTTCGTCTGGGAGCCGGTGCGGCAGAGCCGCCTCATCGAGTCCGTGCTCATGAGAATTCCCCTGCCCGTCTTCTACGTCGCGGAAGATGCGCAGGGGCGACTGGTGGTCGTCGATGGCCTCCAGCGGCTCACGACCTTCCAGCTCTTCGCGAAGCGGCAGCTTTCTCTCGTGCTCCCTAACCCCGAGCTCTCGGGGAAGGACATCGACGGGATCCACCCGAGGCTGCGCCGTCGCTTCGAGGACGGGCAGCTGACGTTCTACTCCATCGACTTCAAGGCGCCCGATCGGGTCCGGTTCGACATCTTCGACCGCGTCAACTCGGGCGTGCCGCTCACCCGTCAGCAGATGCGCAACGCGCTCTACAGCGGTCCAGCGACGAGACTCCTGCGTGAGCTCGCGGGCACGAACGAGTTCAACGAGGCGACGGGCCAGGCCTTCGACAAGCAGCCAAGATACCGGCCGGAGCAGCTCGATCGGGAAGCCGTCAACCGCTTCCTGGCGTTTCGAACGCTCGGGTGGGACGCTTACGGAGGCGATATGGACGAGTTTCTCGGGCGAGCGCTGCAAGAGGTCAACAAGAGGTCGGATGGAGAGCGCGACGCGATCCGCGAGGCATTCCTGCGGAGCATGGTCATGAACCGCCGGATATTCGGGCGTCACGCATTCTGCAAGCACGAGAGCCCGACTGACCGCAAGAGCCCCTTCAATGTGCTGCTCTTCGAGGTCTTCTCGGTCCTCCTGTCGATGTACGAAGAGGGGCGCGTGGGCGGCAGGGAGGACGCAGTGCGGAGCGCGTTCTATGGATTGATGGCAGAGCCCAAGTTCATGCGGTCGATCAGCGGCGGCACCACGGGAACGGAGAGCGTGAAGACGCGCTTCGTGCTCGCGGAGGCGGCCATCAGGGGGGCGCTCGGTGATTCGTGAGGTAGTTCTTCGGGGCTTCAAGCGCTTCCAGGACGAGCGCCTGCCGCTTGCTCCGCTCACGATGCTGACTGGCTTCAACAGCGGCGGCAAGTCCAGCGTGATGCAGAGCTTGCTCCTCTTGCATCACGCCGCGGCGCACGGCTTCGACGGCGTCACCTCCGCCAGCACCGTTGCGCTGAACGCGCCAGGGCTCTCACTCGGCGATCTCGGAGCGGTCCGCAACGAGACGGCCCGGGAGGACACGTTCACCCTCGGGATCCGCTCGGGAGAGACGAACGTCGCATGGACGCTGGGCTGGCCCCAGCTGAGATCGGACAGCCTGGCGGTTCCCGTACAGCAAATCGCGCTGAACGGTGCGGCTCGCCAAGCCGAGGTGCGTGGCGAGATGCCCTTCGCGCCGTCATGGCTGCGCGACGACACCGGCGCCTCTTCCCTCTTGAAGAACCTCGCTCGCCTCCGGTTCGTTCCGGCGGATCGCCTGGGCCCGTCCGAGACCTACCCGCTCGACGATCCGGAGCGACATGACACGCCAGGGCCGCGCGCCGAGCGCACGTTCGGCAACCTGCTCTGGCGCGACCTCGACCCGCTCCCTGTGCCTGCGCTGTGTCACAGCTCGGATCCGGCGCAAACCCTCCGCCGCCAGACGGAGGCATGGCTCTCCGAGCTCTTTCCTGGGACCACCCTCGAGCCGCGAACGGTCGCTCACGCAAACCTGATCACGCTCGGGATCCGTACCAGCGAGGAGCTCGGCTTTCACCGCCCCCAGAACGTGGGCTTCGGCGTGACCTACGTCCTCCCCTTGATCCTCACGCTGCTCATGGCCAGCGCCGGCGATACCGTGCTCTTCGAGAACCCCGAGGCGCACCTCCACCCGCGCGCCCAGGCCCGCCTCGCGCGCTTCTGCGCAAAAGCCGCAGCAGCGGGCATCCAGGTGATCCTCGAGACCCACAGCGATCACGTGCTCAACGGCGCGCGCGTCGCCGTTCACTCCGGGCAGATTGCGCCGGAGGATGTCTCGATCCTCTTCTTCGGTGGCCCAAGCGCCCCACCTGGTGAGGTCTTCTCGCAGATCCGGGTCGACCGACGAGGCCGGCTCGATCAGTGGCCCGCGGGCTTCTTCGACGAGACAGACCACCTCCTGGACAGGCTCCTCGAGCCTCCTGGCACGGGTGCACCATGACGATCGCCTTTGCGGTGCTCAACGACGAGAGCCTCAAGGGCGGCGATCCAACCGAAGACGAGAGGTTGCTACTTACGTTATACGAGACCTTTCGGGCGTTGCAGTATGCGGTCACTGTTCACGACGAGGACCGCGTCAGAGCGTGCGTGACCAAGGATATATGGACGCTCACGCTTCCGTCGGGCGCTGGGCTCAACGCGCTGCTGGGGGCGCTCGGGCGAAGGACACGCGACCACGACAAGGCCGCTCGATTGAGGCGCATCCTGGTGGATAGCTCAAGCTTCGATGAGCGCGGGGACACCGAGCTGACGAAACCTGAGCAAACTGTGGAGGTGACCTTTCGCGATGAGCAGGCGCCGGCTCTTCGCGCTGCTTGGCTGCTTCGCGGCCTGGCGTGGAGCGCGGACCGCGCTGGCTGGCAGGTTGTTCCGCTTCCCATCAAGGTGCGCGAGCGGGCGGGCGACTTCCGCGACGAGCACCTGACGAATGCCTTCTGCGCAAACCTCGCCGAGCGTCACCGGGCAGCCCTCGCGCTGCATGTGCGGGTACTGCCGAGCTACGAGGATCCTGGTCACCACAACCCCGATCGTATGGAGTACCAGAAGTACCGCCACGAGAAGTCGCAGATCCCCAGGCATGCCGAGCGGATCCTTCGCCACGCGCTCCCGACCGAGGGTGGCATGACCTGGTGGGCACGATGTGCTTGCGGGTTTTATCATCGTTACATGGGTACCCTTCGGGGGGAACGAGTCGTCGTCCACTGGAATGGGACGACCAACCAGAACGCCACGGGTAACCAGCCAGGGAAGCGGCAGCCAACCACGGACGAGGAGGTGCCGACCGAGGTGAAGAACGAGCTCACCAGGCTGCGGACGCTGGGGGAGTCGGACTGCGGCTGTCGCGAGCTGCGCGGACCAGGTCGGGAGTAATTGGAGCAGGGTCGGCGTCCACCTGCGCGTAGGCAAATCAAGCCGGATCGCAGCGCGAGGAAGTGTAGCGCGGCAGAGCGAAAAGGGTGGGACCGCGAGCTTCGTGATGGCTCGGTCCTGGGTCGAAAGAGCGTGATCCGGGCGGCGCCGAGTGCGGTACGGGGCGCGTCGGCGTGCCGTGGGCCCACGTGTCCGTCCGGGCGTTGGTCTGGCCCGGGAGGCGCGTCGCGAGACGCCATGCGGCGTCACCGGGCGCCTTGCGGTGCAGAACGGTGCTCTTCCAGTACGGCGGCCCCCGGTTGGGAGAGCGTGCTGGAACATCGGTCGGCTCGCCGAGCGCGGAGAGGAAGCGGGCGATGTTCGTTGGCTCGGTCACCATGGCGACGAGCTTCATCCACCCCTTGCAAGCTGGGCACTCGAGGACATGGATCGCAAATGTGCGGCGCAAGAGCTTGGCCCACGGTCGATAGCCGTCATCGTCTGCCTTCGTAGGCTCTTCTGGCTTCGCAGGGCGCGGTCCGATGCGCTTGCGCCATGGACTCGCCGACGCGAGCACGCCCGCGTACTTGACGGTGTGGAAGCGCGGCGGCGGGACGCTGGCCGCGAGGCGGCACAACAGCGAGAGCGGATCCATGTCCACCGCGACAGTCCCGTCAGCGAAGGCGCGCTTGAGCGAGAGCCGCACCAGGCCGTCCTGCTGCGGCTTGACGCGCTCCTTTGCGATCGGGGGTCGCAGCACGTAACGCAGCAGCGCCTCCCTCGCCGCGGCATGGTGCGCACCGGCGCGCGTCGCTGCGTGCAAGGTGAAGCCATCGAGCGCAACGCACAGCGGCTTGTCGTACGCGAGCGCGCTCGGAGAAGACGGCGAGAGCCCGCGGAGCTCTTGCGGGCCGGCGGGCGGCTCTCGTCCCGAGACGGCGGAGGCACAGAGCGCTGCCTCGGGCTCGTCGTCCTCCTCGACGTCGTGCCTCCTCGACGTCGTGCTCGATCTCGAGATGCCCGTGCCGCCGGAGGTAAAGGAGCATCCGCCCGACGGCGTGCTCTATGACCTGACCGACCTCGCGCGCTCGCAGGTGACCGAGTTCGTTCCACACGAGCTCGGTGCCGTCTTCGTGATAAGCCCCGTCGAGGAAGACCACATGCAGATGCGGATTGAGCCGCATGTCGCCGGACGTGCGTTGCACGACGGTCACCGCGCCGCTCTTGGCCGCGCCGCAGGCGCCTCGGCGCGCGGCGCGCTTCCGGGGCGCTTCGGCACGCAACCACCGCGCGTGGGCGATCCCAGTAGAGCCTGCGGGCACTGGCGAGCGGCAAGGCTTCGGCAGCGAGTCGACTCGAGAGGCGAGCTCGACGTTCGGCCCAAGCTTGCTCACCCCTCCGGTACCACCGGCAGCCCGAGCAGCCGACCGATCGCCTCGTGAACGACCCGGACCGCCACCTCATCCCCGAGGGCAACGGCGCGGCTCAGGGTGCTGGCGAGTGAGGCGACCACGGCCGCCCGAGGCGACGGATCGGCCACGGCAAGCTCCCCAGGTCCGGGGCTTAACTCTTGGGCCCGGGTTGGGCCAATGCCTCCCGAGGGGGTGCGATCCGTCGTCACGCCCTCCCCAAATCCCCGGGCATCCGACGGATCACGACGGTTCGCCCCCGCGGAATCGTCCCGCCAGGATTTCTGGGACGACGAGGCGGACGCGGAAGAAATGTCAATAATTTCAATCTGTTCTGTCTGATTCGCGGCCCGGTCGCTCGCCGGCGTGGCCCAACGCGCCGCCTGCAGCCACCGGGGCGCCCGCTGCGGGCTGGCCGGCGTGGTCAACGACCGCGGCCGGCGCTCGGTGGTGCAGCGCGCGGGCGAGGGACGCGACATCGCTCGGCGACGACGAGCCCGCCTCCGGTCCCGCGGACATGGGATCACGTCCACCTAAACGGCCGCCCCTGCCGCTCAGCTCGGGGATCGCTTCGTCCAGAGGAGCGAAGTCCCCCAAGCCGAGCTCAGCGACCTTGCGCGCCGCGCGCTTGTAGTGATGGATCTGGCGGCTCGACTTATGCCCGGTCCGATCGGAGATCCACGTCTCGGTGCGGCTGTTCGCGAGTTTGATTGTGATGAAGGTCGCACGGGTGTCGTGCAAGCGTATATTCAGCCTTGACTGCGTGGTCTCGAACAACTCGGGCCGATCGATGCCAGCACGGCGCAGGTGATTTCGAAAGTTGTGCGCCCCACTGCGCCCCGGCAGGGGCCCGCTCGGCCCGATGAAGACACGCTCCTTCGGGGGACATATAGCAAAATAGGTCCGAAGCGCGCGCACGACGTCGGGTGAAAGTGCCCAGGCGCGTGGGTCATCCGTCTTGTTCTCGTCGAGCACCACGGCGCCGCGCTCGAGATCGAGGTCGGACGGCTCCAGCCTTCCGGCCTCGTCTGCCCGCATTCCCTCGCGAATCAGGAAGCCATAATAGATCCGATAGGACAGCGGAATATCCACCGCCGCCATGAGGCGCCTATCCTCGTCGGGATACTCACCTTCGCCGAGCTTCGCCTCATCGGCTCGCGCGGTTACCTTGCTTCCGCGGGTTTTCTCCGCGGGGTGAGACGCCCTTCCCTGCTTCCATCCATGGCCTTGCGCACGTGCCGCCGCCCTCTACCCCGCCGGGTGGGCTCCTCGCGGATCGCGTTCGGGGAGCCCTGCTGCCTTCGCCGAAATTGAGCCGGCTCGGCACCCGGAGATTTCAGTTGACGAGGCCTCAACCGGGCGTTCACGCCTCGTTGCGGCCCGCGCGCTCGCTCACCCCGCCATGCGGGGCTTTGTCGGTGGGCTTCACCCGGGGGATCTCCCCGCCGGGCGCCACCCAAGCTACGCGGCTTCGACCTTCTGCCGCTTCGGGACTTTCACCCTATGGATCCATGGATACCTCCAGGCATCACACAACTTCTCTGACACGGGGGGGGAGCGTCTTCATGGATGATTACGTCTACTCGATCTCGGAGGACGAGATCCGCGTCGCCAACATCAGCGATCTCGCGACCCCTGCAGCCGTCGTGTCGCTCACCCCGTGAGCCGGGCCCCGCGGGGCTCCCCCTGCGCGGGCTACGGCCGCAGCGCCGCGAGCGCGAGGGCCGTGACGGTATCGGCATACGCGGCGCAGAGCGGAGCGGTGCGCAGCAACCAGCGATGGAAGATGGGCCCATAGAGGAGCTCGACGGCCACCTGGAGGTCCACGTCGGCCCGGATCTGCCCTGCGCGCTGCGCGACGCGGAGGCGGTCGACCGTGGCATCCATCTGCGGTCCTAGCAGGCGCTCCACGAGGCGCGTCGCGAGATCGCGGTCGTGCTGGATCTCGATCGTGAGCGCCCGGAGCGTGGCGTCGATGCGCGAATCGAGGAACTCCTCCACCGTGGCGCGCAGCACGGTCTGGAGATCTCTCCCGATGTTACCGGTGTCGGGCAGGACGACGCCGCTCGGCCCCTCGTTCATGGCGAGGAGGGCGTCGAACACCACCGCGCCCTTCGAGGGCCACCAGCGATAGATCGTCTGCTTGCCCACGCCGGCGCGCGCGGCGATCGCCTCGATGGTCAGCTTCGCGTAGCCGACATCCATCAGCAGCTCCCCAGCGGCGGCGAGGATCGCGCGGTGAGACCGTTCGTTGCGGCGGGACGAGTCCGGGGAGCGAGCGGCCATGCGAGCGCCGATCCTAATCGATGGCGAGACGAGACGCACCGTCTTGACCGGGGATAGTGGAACGGCCACAGTACGCGAGACGCTCCGTCTCGTCAACGAGGGGACGGTATGACCGAGGAGATTCCATGACTTACGCAGGGCGTGTTTGGATGATCACAGGGGCGGGCCGCGGGCTCGGCCATGCCTTTGCTCGCGCGGCGCTCGAGGCGGGCGACCGGGTCGTCGCGACAGCGCGCCGGCCGGACGCGCTCGGGGAGCTGGCCGCGGCCCATCCGGAGCGGGCCGTGGTTCTGCCGCTCGACGTCACCGATCGGAGCGCGGTGTTCAGCACGATCGAGCGAGCGAACGCCGCGTTCGGGCGGCTCGACGTCGTGGTGAACAACGCCGGGTACGGGCTGCTCGGGGCGATCGAGGAGCTGACGGAGGCCGAGGCGCGCGCGCAGCTCGAGACCAACGTCTTCGGCGCGCTCTGGGTCACGCAGGCCGTGCTGCCGCACATGCGAGCGCGGCGCTCCGGCCACATCGTGCAGGTATCGAGCGTCGGCGGGGTGGGCAGCATGCCGACCTTCGGCCTCTACAACGCGAGCAAGTGGGCGCTCGAGGGCTTCAGCGAGGCGCTCGCGGCGGAGGTCGCGCCGTTCGGCGTCCGCGTGACGATCGCGGAGCTCGGCGGGTTCGCGACCGACTGGGCGTGGCGCAGCATGCGGTTCGCCACGTCGCTGCCGGCGTACGACGGTCTGCGCGAGTCGCTCTTCGGGAGCGCGCGTGTCCCCTGGGACATGAGCCACCAGGCGAGCGACACGAGCGCCGACCCGGCCGAGGCCGCGAGCGCCCTCGTCGCGCACGTGCGCCGCGACGACGGGCCGCTGCGCCTGCTGATCGGTGACGACGCGCCCGAGCATGTGCGCATGGCGCTGGAGCGACGCCGCGACGACTACCGGCGCGACGGGCGGTTCAGGTGGCCGGTGTGAGCGAGCGCGGCGTCGCCTGGGCTCTATTTCACAGGAAGCTCGCCGTCGCGGCGAATCCCAGCGACGCTGCGCACCAGCCAACCAACGAGCCCCCATGACATCACAGCTCGCAAGAGGCCCGCTCGCGGCCGCCCTGCTCCTCTCGCTGAGCCCGGTGTGCGCGCCCGGCGAGGCGCCGGCCCCGCCGAGCCTCGCCGGGGCGCGGCAGGCCGTGAGGAACGGCGCGCGGGCGTGGTCCTCTCCGGACTACAGGACGGGGATCGCCGCGAATTTCGACAATGGCGAGCGGCAAGGCTCCGGCAGCGAGTCGACGCGAGCGGCGGGCTCGACATTCGGCCCAAGCTTGCTCACCCCTCCGGTGCCACCGGCAGCCCGAGCAGCCGACCGAGCGCCTCGTGAACGATCCGGGCCGCCACCTCGTCCCCGAGGGCGACGGCGCGGCTCAGGGTGCTGGCGAGCGAGGCGACCACGGCCGCCCGACGACTCTTTCGCTACGGCGCTCGGCCACCCTTCGCGCTCGAGCGCTTCTCGGAACTGGCGGACGGGCGCATCGCCTACCGGCTCAAGGCGCCGAACCGGCGCGGCCAAACGCATCGGGTCATGACACCCGTCGAGTGCCTGGCGCGTCTTTGTGCGTTGGTGCCTCCGCCTTGGCAGCCGCTGGTGCGCTTTAGAGCTACGACGAGCTGAAGACGGACATGCTCGACCGACGCGAGAGCATCCGCAGCAAGACGCCGGCGATGGTGCGTCAGGAGATTTGGGGTCTTCTGCTGGCGTACAATCTGGTCCGGCTGGAGATCGAGCGCGTCGCCGCAAAGGCGCGCGTGCCGCCGACGCGCATCAGTTTCCTCGTGGCGCTGCGCCTCATCCGCGACGAGTGGCTTTGGTCGGTCGACTCCCGTCCCGGAGCCATCCCCGGTCACCTGCGCGCCCTGGGCCGGGATCTGAGGCGCTTCATCCCACCCCCACGCCGCACTGAGCGATCGTACCCTCGCGCCGTGAAGGTCAAGATGAGCAACTACTCGCGAAAGCGGCCGATCTGAAGTCGCGGGAGCTTAATTGACCGGCATTGGATCCAGGTCGATGCTCCGCGTCCCACCGAGGGGATCAATTGGGCCAGTTGTAATCGTCTACGTACAACAATTGGTAGATGGGATCGCCCGTGGTGACGCATGGCTTGAGGACCACATTGGTCGGGGTAGCGCTCCCGTTGACGTCGAGGCATTGACCCTTGGTCACGTTCTGCAGTTTGAACGTGCTCGAGCCGGGGGAGTTGCCGACGACGGTCCACATGAATTCGTTGCCGGTCCCGCAGGCCTTGACCCGCACGTTGGAAGTCGTACCGTCGCGGTAGGCGCATTCCGTGCCCCCATCGGGGTTCCCGTTCCGCAGCCGGAAGATGCCCGTGCCGGAGGCTTCGAGGTGCCAGCGGGTCGCCGGTTGATCGGCAGAGGAATAGGCGGCTTGCAATTGGGGGTCTGTTCCGGCGGGGCGGCTCAGGATGGCGGGATTCCCGCCGCGCGAAAAGAACACCGCATTGGATGTATACAGGCCGTGGATATGGCCGAACACCAAGGTGGAGCCGAGGGTTTGCCCCGAACCCCCCGTGCCGTCATCCCTGCTGCGCACGGTGAACCCTTTCGCGGTTCCGTCGAAGGGGATGAGATCGGCGAGGAAGCGCGCGCCCGAGCTCGTGGTGGGGGCATAGCCGCCCACGCTCGAGCCCACCCAGGAGGGGCTGATGGTGTAGGTCGCGGTGCCGTAGCCGGTGGTCGCCGCCGCGGTGATTTCCTTGATCATGGGATAGGTGAAGCAGCTGTCCCACTGGGGAGGGCAGGCTTTCACCCCGATCGCGTACGACTTGAGCGGATTGTCATGGGCCGGAGAGCTTCGGGCTCGGGCGCTGGCGCGCCAGGCCCTTCCGTTCGGGCCGTCCACCGGCCGCGATTCCACCAGGTACGCATCGGTGGCGGCGGTGATGCTGTCGGCCGGGTTGGTGCTGAGGACGTGCGCGCCTCCGCCGATCAGGAAGTAACCATCGTCGGAAAACCAGGACTCCGGGGTCTCGACGGTATAATTGGACGGGGGATTGACGGCGCTTGTCACGTTGTCCCTGCCTTCGGTGACCGCGGGCGTGAAGGCGGTACCGGCGGCATCGACGAGCTGCATTTGGATGACATAGGCCTGCAATTGATGGGTCGCGCCGGAGGCCCTCACCACCCAGGTCGATTTGTCATCGATCCCGAGGCGCGGGGGCGAATGGCCCGCAGGGCCCGTGCAGCCGAAGGAGTTGGCTGCCGTGAAGGAGAACGGGCTGGGAAAGGATGCCTGCAGCATGGCGCCGGGGTTGTTCTCCCCCAGGATCTGCGCGCCGCCCCCGATGCGGACCCAGCCATCGTCGGCGGTGCAATAGGCGCAATTGGTCGTCGCAGCCGCGGTGGGATCGCAGGTCTTCACCCGGATGCGGATTCTTCCGCTGCCGTCGGTGAAGTCCGTGTTCGTCATGGCGGCCGCGGTAACGAGGGTGTCCTCGGGTCCGGCGGGGGAGCCGTTTTCATCGGTGACTTGGCATCCGGTCAGCAGCCCGCCGGCCAGCAACGAGCCGGAAAGGGCGATGCGGATCCCGCGGCGCCCGGCTAAGGGCATAGAATGCAGCATGATCATAACTCCTTGGAAGATTTTATTTTATGTTGATGCGGTGTTGGTGGCGTCCGCGGGATCGGAAGCCTCGCATGGTGCGGAGGCGCGGCCAACGGCGGCCGCTCACGCCTCGGTGCGCGGGATGGCGTTTACTCTTCCTGGTCTCTTACGCTGATCAAGCAGCTCGACCTGAACGGCGCCTCCGGAGGCGCGTACAGTACCAATCTCCACGACGCCGACTCCGCCGCCTTCCGTGCCGAAGCGGATTTCTTGCGCGTCAGCCCCGAGCGCTTCGTCGGAAAAGCCGTCGCTCGGATCCGCGGCGCTACACGCCACGGTGGCCAGACCGAGCAGCGCGCTGACCGCGCCCGTGCGACTTCATGCAATCCCAAGGTCTACCATTTCGCGGAAGCCATTCGAAGCCTTGATGCTCTTCATTGGTGATATCGCTTCGGTCAATGTGTTTGGGCTCCGCTCCGGTGCTCGTGGCACGCAGATCGACACACGGGTTCTGTTGCCGATGCCCGTGAGCCAAACGATCGGCGCGGCTCGGGCTCGTGGCAGCCGTGTCGCCTGCGCGCTGG
Source organism: Sorangium sp. KYC3313 (assembly GCF_052075895.1). Classification (NCBI taxonomy): domain Bacteria; kingdom Pseudomonadati; phylum Myxococcota; order Polyangiales; family Polyangiaceae; genus Sorangium; species Sorangium sp. KYC3313. Next base: position 9,876,197 of record NZ_CP197255.1, on the reverse strand, counting down.
CTGCCAGGTCTGCCGGGGCGCTCGTCGTCCGGAGGCCCGATGCCTCGCGGCTGTCGTGAACGACGGTCCTCCTCGACCGCTGCCCGGAGGTCCTCGCACGCCTCGTGCCAGGTTCAGCAATGGCCTGGGTCGTCCGGCCATCACGCTCCGTGCGGAAAAGGCACGGCCGAGCTGGAAATGCGGACCGATGCGCCGCTACCTGTCACGGGTTGCACCGTGACAAGTCACGGGTTGCACCGTGACAAGTCACGGGCGCGGATGAGCTCGTAGCCATCCATCCCGCGCATCCCGATATCGCTCACGAGCACGTCCGGCCTCTCCAGCTCGAGCAGTCTCAGCGCCTCTTCCCCTGATCCTGCGAGCCTGACGCGCGCCTTGCGTTCTTCGATGTCGGTGATCATCGCGTCCCGCGTCGGGCCGGTGAAGAAGCCGGTCACGTGATGGTCGGTGTTCACCCTTCACCGCCGGCATCCCCGCCGATCGGTCACCGCTGCTACCGTACGGCGTCGCCGCTGCTCCGCGCGGGCGCGAGCTCCGCGATGACGAACAGGTCGAGCGGCGGCGGCGCGATGCCAGCCCGGACCGCAAGGTCGCGCGCCGTGTGCGCGGCGCGGAGCTCGAAGTCCTCCGACGACACGAGCGCGCGCAGGTGCTCGAGGTCGTCGAGCCCCCGGCGCAGCATCGAGCGGAGCGCGCGCTTGCGCAGCCATGCCTCCCCAGGCACCCCGGCGTCGCGCGCCGGCGTGGCCGCGGCGCCGTCGCGCAGGTAGAAGTCCATGAGCACCACGCACGAGCTCAGGCGGCTCGCCACGCGGCGCACCTGCCGCAGCAGCCCGCGCAGCGCGGGCTCGTCGAGGTAGCCGGTCAGCCCCTCGGAGACGACCGCCGTGCGGCGGTCGCGCAGCGCCGCGCCGAGCGCCTCGCCGAGGTCGGCCTCGCGCAGGTCCGCCGCGACGAGGACGAGCTCGCCGCGCGGCTGCGCGGGCTCGAGCAGACGCCGCTTCGCGTCGATCACGGCGGCCTGGTCGACCTCGATGTACACGACCGGACGAGCCCTTGCCCACTCCGCCCCGCGCGGCGACAGCCCCGCGGCGAGCTCGATCACCTGCTCGGGGGCGATCTCATCGAGCAGCGCGCCGAGGCCGAGGTGGCGCGCGGCGAGCAGGAGGCTCGTGACGCTGTGGTCGCCGCGCAGGCCGAGCATGCTCCCGCCCCAGCGCGCGGCCTGGTGGAGGACGCGCCCCCTCAGGGTGTCGAAGCGCGCTGCGCCCGGGACGCCCAGCGACGCCCACACCGCGGCGGTGAAATAGGCGCTCCAGGCGAGCGCCGCGTTCTCTCGCGCTCCGCTCAAGAGCGCTCCTCCCCGGAGCGCGACGCCGCGAGCCACCGCCTGGCCGCGCCGCGGACCATCTGGCCCGCCGACGAGAGCCGCTCGAGCTTCGGTCCTCTGCCCAGCGAGCGCACCATCCCGCGCGCCAGATCGAAGAACGCGCGGTCGTAGGGGAACCACCAGAGCTCGCGCGGCGCGGTGTTCTCGTCGACCGCGAGCAGCCGCGGCCTCGTCATCGCCTGCACGACCGCCGGGCCGTTCTGCACGCCGTAGCCCGAGATCCCGCGCCCGGTCCACACGGCTTGCGGCGCCGCGGCCGTGAACATGTGGTTGTTGACCGTCGCCACCCCGACCCGGAGCTCTCGCGCGAGCGCCGCGCCCCGCGCGACGTCGCGCGTCCACACGCTCCCCGTGAGGCCGTAGGCGCTCTCGTTGGCCGCGCGGATCGCCGCGTCCGCGTCCGGAACGGCGACGACGGGGATCACGGGCCCGAAGGTCTCCTCGCGCAGTAGGTCGAGCGACGCGTCGACGCCGGTGAGCACCGTCGGAAGGTAGCAGTTGCCGCGCCGCGCACCGCCGCAGCGCACCTGCGCCCCGGCCGCGATCGCCTGGCTGACGTGCGCCTCGACGCGCGAGAGCTGCGCCGGCGTGGCCATCGGCCCGATCTCGACCGTGCCCGGCGCGGTGCCGTCGTCGCCCACGCGGAGCCGCTCGGCGACGGCGACGAGGCGCCCGACGAACGCGTCGAAGACCTCGGACTCGACGTAGACGCGCTCGACCCCCGCGCAGCTCTGCCCGGCGTTGACGAAGCCGGCCCAGGCGATCCCGTGCGCTGCCCGATCGAGATCCGCGTCGCGGAGCACGACGGCCGCGTCCTTGCCGCCGAGCTCGATCTGCGCCGGGATCAGGCGCTCCGCCGCGGCGCGCGCCACCGCCCGCCCGCCCACGACGCCGCCGACGAAGACGATCTGGTCGACCTCGTCGACGAGCGCCGCGCCGGCCTCGGCGCCGCCCTGCACGAGGCCGAGCAGCGCCTCGGGCAGCGCGTCCGACAGGGCGCCGACGAGCGCCGCGCTGGTCCGGGCGGCGTGCTCGGACGGCTTGAGCACAACGGCGTTGCCCGCGAGGAGCGCCGGGACGAGGTTGTGCACCGGGATGGAGACCGGGTAGTTCCACGGCATGATGAGGCCGACCACCCCGTGCGGCAGGCGCTCGACCCGCGCCTTCTTCCGCGGGAACATCACCGGGTTGAACGCGACGTCCTCGGCCGGGAGGAAGTCCTCGGCGCGCGTCGTGTAGTAGCGAAAGACCTCGGGGGTCGAGCCGAGATCGACCCCGTACGCGTCGGCCATCGGCTTGCCCAGCTCGCGATGGAGCTCCGCCGCGATCTCGTCGGCCTTCCCCATCAAGCAGCGCCCTGCCTCGGCGAGGAGGCGCGCCCGCTCCGCGATCGGCCGCGCTGCCCACGCCGCCTGCGCCTGCCGGGCGCGGCGGACCACGTCCCGGATCCCGTCGGCCGTCGTCACCCGCACGGGACACAGCGGGGCGCCGTCCAGCGGTGAGGCGCCGTGAATCCACCCATCGTGGATGATCTCGCCCATGGGACTACGCAGCTTGCCCGCTGAGAAGCGCGGGCATCAGGCGACGGCAGCCCGGCATCCTCGACTCCTGGAGGTGCGCGGCGAGCGCCTTCCGGAAGGAGCCGCGGGGCAGCGGCTTGTGGCGATCGAGCGCCCGGAGCAGCGGCACGACCGTGGCGAGCACGCCCGCCGTGTGCCACCAGTAGCGCGCGGTCGCGCGCAGGTGCGCGGACCGGCCCGACCGGGCGAAGAAGCCCTCGAGGTAGGCGAGATCGTACGCGGTGTGCGCCTCCTCGTCGCTGGCGAGGCGCCGGAACACCGGCTCGAGCGGAGGGTACGACAGGCGCGGCGCGGCGACCTTGTAGAAGGCGCTCATCACCACCTCGAAGGCGAGGCAATCGACGGCGAACTCGAGCACGCCGTGCGGGACGGCGACCTTGCGGAGCATCATCTTCATCAGCCAGCCCGGCAGGCGCGCGCGCTTGACCACGTCGGGGTAGGCGCGGCTGAAATCGAGGAGCGCCTTGCACCAGAGGTTGGCGTGCATTTGCTCGTCCTTGAGGTGCCGGATACCGTGCGCGAAGAACGACTCGAGATAGCCGAGATCGTCGCGTTCCCGCGCCAGGTCGAGCGCCGGGAGGACGGGGAGGACGCCGAGCGCTGCCGATTCGACGATCGCAAACCATGTGATCAGGAGACACGTGGCGTCCGCTTCGGCCTCGCTCTCGAACGCGAACGACATCGGCTCACGGATCGAGACGGTCTCTTCGGCAGCTCCCATTTCCGGATCGTCGCTTTCCCTCTTCGTCGAAGAGAGCATCGGAGTTGAGCTGCCCGCAAGGTACTCGACCAACCATCCTGCCGCAAGGCAACTTGCCGCAGGACATGCGCCGGCCGTCGTCGACATAGCTTCACCGCGAGCGCTGGCGCTCCATGCGCAGCGCTTTGGACACCGCGCGCCGCTCGCACGCCGTCATGGCGCCGGGCTGAACAAGCGCCGCCGCCCGCTCCAGCAGCACCCGGTCCATCTCGTGCGCGACCATCCGCTCCCGGGACGCTTGCGGCGCGCCCCGCGAGAGCGCGGGGCCATAGGAGAGTCGGAAGTCCGGGTTGCGCAGCTCCTCCGGCGCGAGCCCGTGCGCTCGGGCGAGCGCGCCAGCGTCGAGCCCAACGGCCTCTGCGGCTCCGAGCACGCTCCGCAACGCCTTCACGCCGACGCGCAGCGTGCGCTCACGTCCCGGCTTGACGAGCGGGTCGAGCCCCGGACGAGAGCTCACGGGGCAAGGCCTGCGCGACGCTGCCGAAGATTGCACGGCCTGTGAGCGACATCCAATGCTCTTGCCCGCGTCCACGTCAGTCACATCAGCCCACGTCAGCCGTCTTCACGCATCGAAGATCCTGCTCCCGCGACCGATCGCGATCATGGACCGCACCCGCGCGGCGAGGTCCTCAGGGGAGGTGAATGCGGGCTGCGCGCGGTAGAGCTCAAGCGAGCGGCGCACGGCGCGGATCTCGCCGAGGGCCTGCAGCGCCTCGAGAGAGGTCCGCTCCGTGGGCTTCGCGTGACGCAGGCCGCGCGGGTTCAGACGCCCGAGCGCGACGTTGTGGTTCACCTGGAACGCACAGCGACACGAATTCGCCGGATTCGCGACGCCGCAGTGCTTCGACACGAACGCGTCGAGCGCCGCGCGCGCACGGGAGAGCCGTTTACGGAAGGCAGCTTCGGTGATGCCGAGCGCGTAGGCCGCGTCGGCCGACTCGAGCTCGCAGATGCCGCCGAGCACGAAGGCGATGCGCAGCGGCCTGTCGAGCGCCTGGAGCATCGCCTGGGTGCAACATCCAACGGCGACCACCTCGCCGGAAGGCGCGCGGCAGGATGGCCGAGGGCCGCCTGCGCCGGCGGGAGATCGATGCGTTCCGCGAGCGCCACGGGTCACGCGCCGCGAAGCCTTCGACCCTCGCACCGGCAGGGGCCTGACCAGGACAGACGGGCCTCGGCCACTTGACCGCCTGGCGACGACGATCGTTCCTTCCATGTACCTCCCGGCGCGCACGAGATCATGGCTCTCCGAATCTGTCGATCCTTCCATCGGATCGCTCGGAATTCCCCAAAAATCAACGTGATCGGTACTCTAGGACCCGACCGACCTCGCCCGTTCGCAGGTGACCGAGTTCGTTCCACACGAGCTCGGTGCCGTCTTCGTGATAAGCCCCGTCGAGGAAGACCCCGTGCAGATGCGGATTGAGCCGCATGTCGCCGGACGTGCGTTGCACGACGGTCACCGCGCCGCTCTTGATCTCCTCTACGACGCGAAGACGGGCCGGGAGCTCGTGCGGCTGAGCCGCGCGGGGGGCCGGGGCGCGGCCAGGGTGAAGCTCGCCGGGCGCATGGTGGAGGTCGCGGCGGGGACCTGCACGACGACCGTGCCGCTCGACGTGCCCGCGGCCGGCGCTGGGAGGCCGGCGGGGCCGAGATGAGGGGATGAAAGGGGAATCGGGTCGCGGCCGGACTCGACGCGAGCGGCGAGGGAGGTCGCCGTCACTCCCAGCCGGACATGCCGTTCGTGTCGCGCAGGATGGCGTGGACGGCGTGCACCTGACCGCCGGACATCTTGATCATATGCATGTCCAGATGCCCGTCCGTCATGAAGTCGAAGATGGTGAGACCGACGGCGATGCCGCGCACCTCGTCGGCCAGGATGACGCGGGGGATGAAGGTGCCGCCGGACCCAGGATCGCCGCCGCTGCAGGAGGCTCCGGTGCGGCAAGAGAAGTTGCCGCCCCCGTTCTCCAGGCGCTTGCAGGCTCCCGTGACATCGCAGACGCCGGAGGGGAACGCGCGGAAGTACTTGTCGATCCAGCTCGTCAGCTCTTCCCGGGTGGCCCGCTGGGCCTCCGGGACCTCGTCGTGCCAGCCGATGTCGTCCGAGATGGCGATGATCGCGGCGGGATCCGAGGCGACCGCGAAGGATGCCGTGTAGTCGCCCGGGCGGACGACGATCGTCTCGATCTCCGTCATCTCCGAGCCTTCCACCTTGATGCGGAGGGCGACGGGAAGATCCCTCCCGCCTTCCGGGATCACCGCCTGAGCGCCGACGCTGCACGCCTCGGTATCCAGGGCACGCTGCGAATGCTTCACCTCGCCAGCGTTCTTCCAGAAGTCCGTCGTGCCGATCTCGGCCTGCACGGCGTTTTCGGTGAACTTCACGCCTTGTGCCAGGGGCAGGCTGGAAGGATCCCCGGCGGCGAGGGCGGCGAAGTAGTCGTCCAGGAGGCCATCCAGGAGCTCGCGCGTGCAGCCGCCACCCGGAGCGCCGCCCGACCCCGACGCTCCGCTGGTGGCCGCTCCGGGTCCATCGCCGCTGGAGGTGCTGCCGCTCTGCCCCGCGCCGCCGGTCGACGTCGTGCCGCCGCTGGCGCCGCCCGATGAGGCGCTGCCGGTCTCTTGCGGCGTGCCGCCGGCGCTTCCCGCGGAGCTCTGGCCGCCCGAGCCCGCCGCGCCGCCCGAGGCTCCACCACCTCCGGTGCCGCCCGTGGCGTCACCGTTTTCGCCAGAGCCGCAAGCGCCCAGCGTCAGGGCCAGGGCGACCCCGAGAGAGAGGAACGAACTAGGGTTCATGCGTTTACCTCCGCGCTGGATCAAAGCTCGCCGGCGAGCGTCGGCGGTGTCCAGTCGATGTGATCCAGGTGGTTGGGCTTGTTGGGCAGGTCCGTGGCGAAATTGCCCGTCGCCGCGGCGTTGTTGCCCTTCAGGAACTTGTCGACCATGGCGTTGAGGGATGCAGTGTACTGCGAGCGCCAGCTGCAGTGGCTCCCACCTGCGCCCGTGTAGGAGATGTGGTCTCCGACGCCGAGCGCCTCGAAGATCATCTTGCCGACGTTGGCGGTGACCCACGCCGAGTTCCGATCGAGCCCGTTGTACATGGTGCTCGGGTTGTCCACGATGTAGAGGCCGCGCGGCGCGATGAGGCCCATCATCTCGTGCATGTCGACGGGCAGCTTGTTCGTGTTGTCGGCCCCGGCGTTGTTGCCCGTGGTGAACTGGCCGAGCGCCACCTCCGAGAGCCAGCGGACGTAGCTGATGCCATGATAGGGCCATTCGGAGCCGCTGTAGCTATCGAGCACCTCGACGAGGCGCAGGCCAATCGTGCCCCCGAGACCCGACTCCACCGGGATGGTCAAGGCGATGCGGTTGTCGAGCACGCCGGCGACGAAGGCACCCTTGCCCCAGCGTGAGCAACCCGTCACACCCACCCGGCGCGGATCGATGACGCCGGGGTTCTGCTCCAGGACGTCGAGGACGCGGCTGATCTGCCAGGCCTGCGCCGTGAGGTAACCCGCGGGATGGTCCGAGCCGTACACGCTGTAGAACGGCCCGTTCTTCGCGCCGCTGGTGCCCGTCGACTCGATCGCGGAGAAGGTGATCGTCGCGACGCCGCTCGGAACCGGCATGCCGCTCAGGCCGCCGTAGCCGATGATGGCCGGGGCGGGCGCCGTCGCCCCGTTCATGTTCACGGTGAGGTTGAACGAGCCGCTGCCGCCGCCATCCTTGACCTCGACCGTGATCCTGCTGGTGCTCACGGTACCGGACACGGATCCCTTCGCCGGGACGGGCTTGTCGCCGTAGATGAACTTGTACGCTTGCTGGAGGATCTCCTCGCGCCGGCAGGCCCACTCGCTCTTGCTCGCGATGCGGCTGCCGTCCATCTTCTTGAACGGGTCCGGCAGCTTCGAGTTCGCGGTGAGCGAAGCGACGCTCGGCATCGGTCCGACGGTGCACCCGGCTCCAGGGTTCTCCACCTCGCCCCACTCGGCGCTCCCGGCGTTGCCGCCGTCGCCGCTGCCACCGGTTCCCGGCGCTCCGCCCGTTCCGGCCGGGCCCCCGCCTCCGGTGCTGGCTTCGCTCGTCGTCATGTCGCCGCCCGTCCCGGTCGGGGTACCGCTCGAAGAGGACGGTCCACCAGTTCCCGTCGGCGTCCCTCCGGTGCCGCTGCCGCTGGCGCCGACGCCCCCCGTGCTGGCTGCAGGGCTTCCTCCTGAACCGCTGGGATCCTCCGATCCGCCTTCGCCGCCGCAGGCGGCGAGCATCCAGGGCAGCACTGCGAACAAAGCCAAAGAGATCGTGGGACGTGCAGTGCGTAGACGCATGTTGAGCGCTCCTCGTGAGGTGTCGTGAAATACGATCCCGCTGGGGTCGGGCGATGGGACGGCGGACGAGGGCCCGACCCGCGCGTGCCGCCGATGTTATTCCCCACTTTGCCGGTCGTCTTCAAGCTGATTTTGTGCTACTTTTCGTAACGTTCGTGCGCCGCGCGTACCGCTCAGATGGACTGTTCTCGGCTCTTGCGAAATGTCGATTCTTGCGAGATGCGCATGGACGTGCAGCCGGTGCGCTGCTTTGACGGCCTGCCGCCGAACGAGCTCTTGCATTGGGAAGGTAGCTCTCACGAACCCTCTCCGCGCCAGGTCGTCAAGGTCGACTGGTGCACGCTGCGATTCGCTGTTTCGTTGGATTCACGAGAGTCAGCTCCTCGATGTTCGTGGCACTCCTTACCCTGCCAAGAATGACACCCTCGCACCCGCCGAGGATGCCTCATCCCATCTAGAACATCTCCGGATCAAGCCGCGCCCCTTCGGACCAGGGCCCGCAGGCGCGGCGAGAGGGCGCGGCCCGAGAAGAAGAGCTCGCGGAACCAGCGCTGCGCCGGGTCGACGTCGTGGCGCTGCGACCACACGGCCACGACCTGGGCGGCGGGCAGCTCGAAGGGGGGCGCGAACACCCGAAGCCCGAAGAGCTCGCGGGCGCGCTGGGCGACGCTGCGCGGGATCGTGCAGAGGAGGTCGGAGCTGCGCACGGCGAGGGGCGCGGACATGAAGTGAGGCCGGCGCAGGGCCACGCGCCGACAGAAAGCCCCGCCAATCGGATCGAAACCCCCGCCCTGTCGAGGCCGCACGAAGGGTGATACTCCCCTGCTGAAGGCGGTCCGGGCGACCGTCCGCCGAGGAGAAGGCGTGATGAAGACGGACGAGCACGGGAAACACGCGGTGAACTTCGGGCGCGAGCGAGCCTTGAGCTACGACGACCAGGTGCGCCGCTTCTGGCCGGGTTATGGCGTCATGCAGCAGGTCATCGCCGAGGTGATCGCCGCTGCGCTCCCCGACACGGAGGCCGCGTCGCTGCTGATCGTCGGTGTCGGGACCGGGAGCGAGGTGAAGCCGCTCGCGCGCTACGCGGGGGCCGGCGTTCGTTTCACGGGCGTCGACCCCTCGCCGGAGATGGTCGCCGTCGCGAGAGAGAAGCTCGAGGCGGATGGCCTCCTCGAGCGGACGAGCCTGCATGCCTGCGAGCTGCGCGATCTCGCGCGTGGGCCCTTGTTCGACGGCGCCCAGATGATCGGCGTCCTGCACCACGTCCCGGGCGATGAGGCGCGCCTCGAGCTCCTGCGGGAGGTCGCCGGGCGCCTGAAGCCGGGGGCGCCCTTCGTGATCGGCTGTCGGACTGAAGACGATCCGCTGCTGCGGGCCGTCGAGGACCGGCGGGCCCTCGCGGAGGGGCGGCCGCCTGAGGCGGCGGAGCAACGACGGAAGGCCATGGCGTCGTTGAAGATGCCGGCCTCGGACGCCGAGGTCTTCGCGCTCCTGGCCCAGGCAGGCTTCATTGCGCCTTGCCTGATCTTCTGCGAGCTGCAAATCAAGACCTGGGTGACGCGCTACGACCCGTCCACGCTCGGCGCGTGACGCGGCGACACGCGGCGACACGCCGGCCGGATCTGCCCGTCGACGGGCGGCTCACCATCGACGGCCTGCTCTCTGCCTCCCGGAAAGCGGACACATGACTCGGATCCATCAGGCCGACGTGCTCTCCCGTACTGGCTGTGGGGCGCCGGGACGCCGTCGACTCCACGCTGTTCAGCTTCGGCTCGACGAGGCACAATGCTCGTCCTCATGAGGATGGTCTTCCGAGGCGGCGCGGCGTACGGCCCGAACGGACGGTTCGGCGCGTGGGTGGTGAGCGTCGATGCCCGGGGGAGCGTGACGCTCGCGGGCCAGGCGCTCGGGGAGGAGATCCACCGGGGACCGGAGCCCCTGTCGGCGTCGGAGCTGGCGGCGCTCGATGGGTTGCTGGGCTCTGCCGCGACGGTGGACGCGGCGTCGAAACGAATGGGCATTCCCGGGGAGACGCAGGTTGCTTTCGACATCGAGACGCCCTCCGGGCGCCGCGAGATCCGGCGATGGCACCGGGAGGCGCAGGAGCAGCCGCCGCTGGCGGATCTGCTGCGCTGGATCGACGAGGTGATCCAGGCGCGGACGGGGCGGTTCGCGGCCTTCGGGAGCTGACAGGCAGCGGGGCGCACCATGGCGTCGTGAACGGCGGCAGACCGGCTCACGATCGCGCCGCCATGACATCGGCCGACGTCGCCCGCGCACGATCCAGCGCGAGCTCGTCGGCCACACAGGGTCGACGTTGCGGACGCCACGTTCTCCCTCCGTCGGTCGGCAGCGCAACGCCGCAGGTGGCATGCTCGATGCCTGCTTCTTGCGAGCGTGACCAATGTTAACGACTCGCGAAGAGACCTGGTGCACGGCGACGATGCCTGTCGAGGCTCGGACGCGAAGGGACGGCCGCCGGCGACCGCCTACATCAACCGTATTGCCACGGCCGTGCCGCCGCACGACGTGCACTCCTCCTTTGTCCGCTTCGCGAGGACGCTGTTCAGCGACGAGCGCAGCCGCGTGCTGTTCGGGCGGATGGCGGACAAGGCGCAGATTTCACACCGGTTCTCCGTGCTGGCCCCGAGCGTCGAGGTGGGCGGCGCCTCGGTCGACGCGGGGCGGTTCTACCTGCGCGGCAGCTTCCCGACGACCGCAGACCGCATGCGTTTGTACGAGAAGCACGCGCCGGAGCTCGCCGCGCAGGCCGTCTCCGGCCTCGACCTCGGGGCCACGGCGCGCCGGATCACCCATGTCATCGTGACGTCGTGTACGGGCTTTTCCGCGCCGGGCATCGACCTCGATCTCGTCGAGCGCTTCGGCCTCGATCCATCGGTCGAGCGCACGACGATCGGCTTCATGGGGTGTTATGCGGCGATCAACGCGCTGAAGCTCGCGCGGCATATCGTGCGGTCGGCGCCCGGGGCGCGCGTGCTCGTGGTGAACGTCGAGCTGTGCACGCTGCACCTGCAGGAGGCCATCGCCATGGATCAGATGCTGTCGTTCCTCCTGTTCGGCGACGGCTGCGCCGCGGCCGTGGTCAGCGCCGAGCCGATCGGGCTCGCGCTCGACCGGCTCCACGCCGTCGTGGTGCCCGGGACGCGCGAGCTCATCACGTGGAACATCCGCGACCTCGGCTTCGAGATGTTCCTGTCCGGCCGCGTGCCGGGCGCGATCGACCGGGGGCTCAAGGCCGCCGCGGGCGCGATCCTCGACGGCGCCGTGCCAGGCGAGATCGACCTCTGGGCGGTGCACCCCGGCGGGCGGTCGGTGCTCGACGCGGTCGAGCGCGCGCTCGAGCTCGGGCCGGTGGCGCTCGCGGCGTCGCGCGACGTGCTCGCGCGCTTCGGCAACATGTCCTCGGCGACCCTCATGTTCGTGCTGCAGTCGCTCGTCGCTGACGCGCGGCCGGGCATGCGCGGATGCGCCATGTCGTTCGGCCCAGGCTTGACCGCCGAGACGATGCTGTTCCATACGGCCTAGACCGATGGGCGCCCTCGACTTCTCGCGTCGATCCACGCTCGACGAGCTGATGGATACCCAGCCCGTGGACTTCGAGGACTTCCGCGCTTGCCTCGTCGATCTGGCGCAGGTCAACCGGCTGACGCTCGCTCACCGGCCGACGTTCGCGTTCCTCGAGCGCCTCGTCGCGCGCGGCCTGCCCGAGAACCGGCCGCTGGAGGTGATCGACGTCGGCAGCGGCCACGGCGACATGCTGCGGGGGGTCGACGCGTGGGCCAGAGAGCGCGGCATCGCCGTCTCGCTCACCGGCGTCGACCTCAACCCGTGGTCGCGCCGGTCGGCCGCCGAGGCGACCCCGCCGGGCCGGCCGATCACCTGGGTCACCGCCGACGCCTTCGCCTACGAGCCGCCCGGCGGCATCGACGTCGTGTTGAGCTCGCTCTTCACGCACCATCTCCCCGATCCGGCGGTCGTCCGTTTCCTCGCCTGGATGGACGCGAAGGCGCGGCTCGGCTGGTTCATCAACGATCTGCACCGCCACCCGCTGCCCTATCACTTCTTCCGCCACCTCTCGCGCCTCGCGGGCTGGCACCGCTTCGTGCAGCACGATGGGCCGGTGTCGATCGCTCGCGCCTTCTCGGCGAGCGACTGGCGGCGTCTCATCGCCGAGGCCGGGCTCGATTCCCGCGCCGTCGAGGTTCGGTGGTGGGTGCCGTTCCGGCTCACCGTCGGGAGGCTCAAGGTCCCGTGAACGACGCTGTCGTCGTCGGAGGAGGCCTGGCCGGGGCGGCGGTCGCGCTGCTCCTCTCGCAGGCGGGGCGCGAGGTCGCGCTGATCGAGCGCGAGGCGTGCCCGGCGGACAAGGTCTGCGGCGAGTTCCTGTCGCGCGAGGCCGCGCTCTACCTTGCGTCGTTCGGGCTCGATCTGCGGGCGCTCGGCGCGGTGCCCATCGAGGCCGTGCGCCTGGTCGAGCGCGATCGCGTCGCGGCCGCCGCGCTGCCGTTCCCCGCGCTCAGCCTGTCGCGCCGCGTGCTCGACGAGGCGCTGCTCGCGCGCGCCGCGGCGGCGGGCGCGTCGATCCGGCGGGGCGTCCGGGTCCAGGCGCTCGCGCGGGAGGGCGCGGGCTGGGGGGCGCGGCTCGAGGACGGCAGCGCGATCGCGGCGCGCGCCGCGTTCCTCGCGACCGGCAAGCACGACGTCCGGGGCTTGCGGCGGCCTTCCGGGCTGCAGGACGATCTCGTCGCCTTCAAGCTGCACTGGCGGCTGTCGCCGCGGCAGGCGGCGGAGCTCGACAGGCACGTGGAGCTCGTGCTGTTCGAGGGCGGTTATGCCGGTCTGCAGCCGGTCGAGGGCGGTCGGGCGAACCTCTGCCTCCTCGTCCGCAAGAGCCGCTTCGCCGCGCTCGGGCAGCGCTGGGACCGCCTCCTTTGCGCGATGCGCGAGGGGTCGCCGCACCTCGACGCGCGGCTCGCGGGCGCGGAGCCGTGCCGGGCGCGGCCGCTCGCGCTCTCGGCGATCCCGTACGGCCATGTCCAGCGCCGCGCGGACGGGATCTGGCGCCTCGGCGATCAGGCGGCGGTCATCCCCTCCTTCTCCGGAGACGGCATGTCGATCGCGCTGCACAGCGCGCGGCTCGCGACCACGGCGTACCTCGAAGGGGCGAGCGCGGAGGCGTTCCAGCGCCGGCTCTCGCGCGACGTGCTCGGGCAGGTGCTGCTCGCGACCGCGCTCTCTCTCGGCCTCGTGCGGCGGCCCGGCCAGGCGGCGCTCGGCGCGGCGGCGCGCCTTTGCCCGGCCCTCATGGCGGCCGTGGCCGGGCGCACGCGCGTGTCCGAGGCGGCGCTCGTGCGCGGAGGGCTGCCGGTCGCCGCGCTGCAGGGGGGGCGCGGGCCGCTCTGCGCGACACGCTAGAGCGACAAGGATCCCGGCCGGACGCCTCGCTGGCGAACCCAGGGAGGCGACGCGGCGGGATCGAGGAAGATCCTCCGCCGTTCAGCCTGCTTTCGGGCGGACCGGCTACTGTGCATGAGCATGGGAACCGCCGAGCCACACCCCCCGAGCCGTCGGCTCAGGCTCGTCTCCGCTCAGGGCGCCGTTGGCCAGCCCGCGCCCGCGCCCGCCAGCGACGAGGAGATCCTGCTCGCCTTCCAGCGCGGCGAACGAGGCATCGGCCTGCGGCTCTACGAGCACCTGCTGCCCGCCGTCGACCGGACCCTGTACCGGATCCTGGGTTGCCGCGAGCAGGACCACGCCGACCTCGTGCAGGCCGCGTTCGAGCAGATTGTAATCACACTTACCAAGCACCGGTTCGCGGGGGAGTGCAGCCTGGCGGGCTGGGCGTCCGTCATCGCCTGCCATGTCGGGCTGAGCGCGCTGCGCGCCCGCCGGCGCGAGCGGAAGGTCATCGATCGCACGCCGGGGTCGCCCGAGCCTGGCGCCGGGCCCGAGCCGCCCTCGCAGGGCGCCGACCCCGAGCGCGAGCTGAGCGCGCAGCGCGATCTCGAGGCCCTGCGCCGGCACCTCGCGGCGATGGACGGCGACCGCGCGACCGCGCTGCTGCTCCACGCCATGGGCTATTCCCTCAAGGAAATCGCTGACTTGACCGGTGTTTCCGTGGCCGCGGCCCAGTCGCGGCTGTCGCGGGGGCGGCGGGAGCTCCAGGCGCGCTTTGAACCCGAGGCGGCGGCGCGACGCGACCCCGCTCGACCCGAGGAGCCACGATGATGCAGGACGACGTTGAGACCACCCCGGAGGATCGCGCCGCGGCGGCCGGCGTGGAGGCCTCGCTGCGGGCGCTTGTCGAGCGGCCGGTGCCGCCGCTGCCCAGGGTCCAGGCGAGGTACCTCCAGCAGCGGATCGCCGGCCGCATCGACCAGCTCGCCGCCGAGGCGGTGGAGCGGCGCGCCCGCGCCGCCGGGCGGAAGCGGGCCGCCCTCGCCGCGGCGGCGCTGGCGGCCGCCCTGACCGCGGCGGCCGCCGGCGTCTTCGTCGTGGTCCGGGCGCGCGACGCCCCGCCCGCCGCGGCGCAGGTGACGGCGCTCCAGGGCTCGGTCGAGATCGCGGCCGGGGGCGAGACCCGCTCGCCGCCGTCGCTCGCCCTCGTGCCGCTCGCGAGCGACGAGGAGCTCCGGACCGGCGAGGGCGCGCGGGCGAAGGCGTCGCTCGCGACGGGCGCCACCGTCGAGGTCGGGCCCTCGACGCGCGTGAGGTTCGCGCCGGCGGGCGCCGGGCGCGACCGCGCGGGTGACGTCGTCGCCCTCGAGCAGGGCAGGATCGCCGTCGAGGTGCCGCCGCTGCCGCCAGGCACGAGCCTGTCGGTGCGCACGTCGGACGCCGTGGTCACGGTGCACGGGACGCGCTTCTCCGTCGAGCGGCGGCCCGAAGCGGCGGGAGAGCCGGCCGAGACGCGCGTGTCGGTCGTGGAAGGGCGGGTCGCCGTGCACCGCGGCGAGGTCGAGCGCTTCCTGAGCCCGGGCGAGACGTGGTCGTCCCGCGACGAGGAGCGCCGGTCGGACCGGCCCGCCGAGGGACGCCCGGGCGACGCGCCGTCGCCGCCTCGCGACCTCGGTCAGGACAGCGCCGCCGGCGAGGGCGGCAGGGGCGACGGGGCCGGCGAGGGCGGCGCGGGGGATCCGCGCGCGCCGCGCGACGCGCGCCAGGCCCCGTCGCGCGCCTCGCTCACGGCCGAGAACGAGCTGCTCCAGGGTGCGATGGCGGCGCGGCGGCGCGGGCAGCCGAGGCGGGCGATCGAGCGGCTCGATCTCCTCCTCGGCCGCTACCCGGACTCGCCGCTCGCCGAGATCGCCCGCGTGGAGCGCCTGCGCGCGATCGAGATGCTCGGCGACAAGGACCGGACGGCGGCGGAGGCGCGCCGGTACCTCAAGGACTACCCGCAGGGCTTCGGGCGCGAGGAGGCCACGTCCGCCTCCCGCCCCGGCGGCGCTCGCCCCTGAGCGCCCGCGCGCGAGGCCGTCTCGATTTTTTTTGACGAACCCTGCCTGCTCCCGGCGCCTCCGGCGACCTTCACTTCATCGAGGAGATCATCGCGCCGGCGATCGGGTTCGCCGGATGCGCTCCAGGTCGTGCTTGCTTTCGAATTGGGAGGATCCCGATGCGTTCATTCGCGTTGACTGGGTGGTTCTGTGGTGGGCTGTTGTCGTTCGCGGCCTTCGGCGCGGGCTGTTCCCTATCGGGCACAGGCGGCGCAGACAGCCGCATCGTCTCCGGGGAAGACTGCGTCCCTTCGGACGACGAGGGCGGCGCGCCGGCGCCGAGCTTCCCGGGATCCGGCATGTCGGGCGCCGGCGATTCCATCACCGCGGATCTCGATCCGCTGTCGTGCGGCGCGAGCGCCCGGGGGGTCCCCGTGGACGGGACCGCCCAGGTCGACTGCTATTACACGAACAGCAACCCGACGACCCCGATGGCCTTCGTCGAGCGGGTCGTCGAGATCGCCGAGAGCGAGGAGCTCGTGCACGTGCGGCTGACGCTCAACCCCGCGTTCGTCGACAACACGTATGGCGAGACGGCCATCGGGTGGGGCGGCGGCGAGGAGCCCGGCGGCCCGCAGCCCGGCGGCCCGAAGCCCGGCGACGGGCCGAAGCCGAAGGGTCACGGGGGCCACACGTTCAAGGATCTCGTGGGCAGCGACAAGGCCCAGTTCCAGCTGACGAACGGGAAGGGAGAGCTCGTGCTCGACTTCTACGTCGACTATCTCTCGGCCGACGAGGCGAGCCCCTCGGGGTATGCGTCGCTCGGCGTGCTCGGCGGAGAGGGCAAGATGCTCCTCGGAGACGCCGGCGCCGTCGTCGCGGCGACCACCTCGCTCGACCGCGATCTCAACGCGTGCGGGTACGGCGGGTACCTCGAAGACTCCCCGGAGACGGACGAGAACTACACCCCCAATTCGGAGACACCGAACTGGGATTACCGCGTCGTGTACGACGTGTGGGTGAGCGCCTCGGCGTTCGGCGCGGCGGGCTTCGGCGACGCGACCATCAGCTACGTGCACGCCTCTCCGAGCAAGTACCCGTCGGACACGGTCACCGTGACGCCGGGGCCGTGCCCCACGCCGACGTGTGAGGGCGACGACCCGCCCGCCGGCGGCGGCGGCGGCAGCGATGCAGGTGAGGATCCGGGCGGAGGCGGGGAATGCAAGGAGTCGGGTGGGGAGTGCACGGCCAACGCGGACTGCTGCTCGGACGGCGACGTGTGCCTGAGCGGGGTGTGCCAGCAGCTCGTGATCCCGCAGTGAGCCGGTGAACTCCCCGGCGCCGGCGCGCCGGCGCCAGGCGCTCCGCGCTGCAGATCGCCAGGCGTAGGGCTGGAACCCCGGAGTTATTCGAGAAGATTCACAGGGAGGCGGGGAGACGGGGAGTAAAATCCCATCGATCTCCCCGTCTCCCTGTTCAATTTTTCTCTAAAAATGTGAACTGGTGTTCCCCGGCGCCGGCGCCGCCGCGGCTCGCGGAGGATGCTACTTGCCCAGCAGGGCGTTCATCACCCTGTTGTAGGTCTCCTTCTTCCCATACTGGTCGTTGAAGAGCAGCGACTGCGAGCTTTGCCCGTTGCACAGCGCTCCGCTCCAGCTGTTGAGCCACGACCTGCCGTCGTTGATCCCCCAGAAGGTGATGGCGGTGCACTTGGGCTCCTTGAAGCAGGCCGCGACGATGTCGTGGTAGTACGCGAGCTGCTCATCCGCCGTGACCACGCCGCCGCAGCGGTTGATGTCCATCTCGGAGATCAGCACCTCCAGGCCCAGGTCGGTGAAGCGCTTAAAGTTCGCCGCCACATCCGCGCCAGTGGCCTCGTTGTTCGGCGGACCGATGTGCATCTGGAACCCGACGCCGTCGATCGGGACCCCCCGATCGACCATGCCCTTGATCATGTTGTAGACGAACTCGACCTTGTCGTTGCGCGCGTCGATGCTGTAATCGTTGTAATAGAGCTTGGCCTTCGGATCCTGCTCTCTCGCGATCTGGAAGGCGAGGTCGATGTAGTTCTGCCCGATCTGGTTGTAGAACACCGTGGGCCTCATGCGGGGATTGCCGACCCCGGTGTCGCTGTCGGTCTGGACGGCCTCGTTGACGACGTCCCAGTGGTCGAGCCGGTCCTTGAAGTGGCCCATGACCTGGGTGATGTGCCTGCGCATGGCCGCCTCGACGTTGGCCTTCCCGGTCATGGAGCTCATCCAGTTAGGCAGCTGGCTGTGCCACACCAGGGTGTGGCCCTTGACCTTCATGTTGTTCTGGCGCGCCCAGTTCACGATGTTGTCCGCGGAGCCCCAGCTGAAATTCCCCGCGCTGGGCTCGAGCGAGTCCCACTTCATCTCGTTCTCCGCCGTCACGTAGTTGTGCTCGGTGGAAGCGACGCGCTTGTAGTCGTTGTTACCGAGACCACCGCCGGAGATGGCCGCTCCGATCAGCAGCGGGGGGTTCGCCTTCTCACCGGCCTCCCTCAGCGTGCTGGCGCTCGCCGCGGGGACTCTGGCGCTGGCGCCGCCGCCTGTGCCATCGCTGCCGCCCGTGCCCTCGCCGCCGGTGCCGCTGCCGGTCGTCGCGCCGCCGCCGCTGCCGCTCGTCGCGCCGCTGGTCGCGCTCGTCGGGTCGCCGCTGCCGGTCGTCGCGCCGGCGCCGCTGCCGGTCGTCGCGCCGGCGCCGCTGCCGGTCGTCGCGCCGCCGCCGCTGCCGCTCGTCGTGCCGCCGCTGGTGGTGCCGCCCGTCGCGCCGCCGCTGCCGGTCGTCTCGTCTCCATTGCCGTCACCGCTGTCCGAGCAGCCGGCTGCACACAGGAATGCCGAGAGGAGAAGTGTAAAGGGTGCTGATCTCATGCTCGCATGCTCCAAAGTAAAATGTATTTACTAACTCACGCGACCTGGTGCCTTGATCATCCGCGGGGCCACGTCGCGCGCGGGCGGCACCCGAGGTGGTGCCGAACCGGCAGTATATCGGCCGCTGTCTCCCAAGCATACAGCTTCACGAGGCGGACCCGAAGGATAAGGGGCTCCGGAAGGGAATTCCAGGACCGTTCGAGAATTTTGACATGGGGATAATGTGCGCCCGAGACCGAGTCGGTAGGGCGCCCCACACGCGGCTCGCCGTGCTCCTGGGGTGCACCTGCTGCTGGGGCGCACCTGCTCCCCGGAACGAGCAGGAGGTCGCCGCAGACCTCGACGATCGCGCGACGAAACGTCCTTTGGCGCCGGCGTTCAGAGGCAGCGGGGAGAGGGGAACGTGATCTTCACATTCCGGATCTCCTGGCGCGCGGTGGCGTCTCCCGTGCCGGCGGCGAAGCCATAAAAGAACTTCGACCCGACGGGGAAGCCGGGGATGGAGAACCCCTGGAACTGGCTTTTGCCGTCGATGATCAGGCTCACCTTGCCTTGGTTGAGCTCGAGCTGCGCCGTATGGAACGCGCCGTCGCCGAGCGCGACGCCGCTCGTCCCCTGGGCCAGCGAGCCGAGGACGCCCGCGTCGCAAAGCTGCGTGAGGTCGTCCACGCCCACGTGGTTCTTGTTGGAATCCGTGCAACCGAGGTTGCGGTAGGTGTCGATCTCGACGCCGTAGCCGGCGAGCCCGGCCATGCCGAGGCCACCGCCGGGCTCGCCCACGGCCGTCTCTCCTGTCGTCTGGAGCATGAAGCCCATCCCGTCGCCGCTGCCGAGGCGGAACTCGAACGTCGCGGTGAAGACGTCGGCGGCGAGGGGCTTCCGATAGACGATGGTGCCGGCCTGCCCGTGTATGGCCTCGGTGAGCACGCCAGCCAGCCTGTCGGCATCCCAGAAGGCGTCTCCATTGAAGGACCACCCCTCCGGCGGTGAGGCCATGTCCGCGGCGAGGCTCACGCCGCAGGCGGTTCCAGCGGGGCATGTGCCCTCGTCGGTCTGCCCATCGCAATCGTTGTCGACGAGGTCGCACACTTCCGGCGACGGGACACACCCGGGGCCTGGCTCGTCGGGGCCCGGCTCGTCGGGGTCCGGCTCGTCAGGGCCCGGCTCGTCGGGGCCCGGCTCGTCGGGGACTGGCGCTTCCGGGCCTGGCTCCAGGAGGATGTCGCTCCGACCGCCGCACATGGACACGGCGGCGGCGAGCGCCGGGAGCAGGAAGAGGGCCTTTGCGCGCGCTCGCCGGCCTGCGCCTGCCGCCGCGTGTGAAGAGCGGAGTGGCTGTGAAGATGGCATGTCCTCTCGATCCTCGGCGCGACCACGGATAGCGTGGATGATGCAAAACACCCTCGCGCCAGCGCGCTTGCGCGGCAGCCTACCAGATCGCAGCGCGGGCACCTCCAGGAATCCGGGGGGGTGAAGGTCGGGATCCTGCCGAGCACGACGCGGCCGCGCCCTCTCCCGGCGTTCGACCGGCGTGCGCCTCGACGAGGGGCGCCGGTCCATGGCATGGATGGGCCTCATGGCCGAGCGCTCCATCTCGATCCCGATCGTCGACAGCAGCCCTGTCTCAGGCGTGATCCACGTCCCGAGGACGCGGGCGAAGCGCTCCGGCGTGGCCGTCGTCCTCGGCCATGGCGCCGGCAACGACATGAACGCGCCCCTCGTGGTCGACGTCGCCGGGCGGCTTTTGGCGCGCGGGCACACCGTGCTCCGCTTCAATTTCGTCTACAAGGAGCTCGGCCGGAAGGCGCCCGACCGGCAGCCGCTCCTCGAGAAGGCGTTCGAGGCGGCGATCGAGAGGGTGCTCGAGCACGGGCCGGAGCGCCTCGTGATCGGCGGCAAATCGATGGGCGGGCGCATTGCGTCGCTCCTCGCTGCCCGCGGCGTCCGCGCGGACGGGCTGCTGTTCCTCGGCTATCCGCTCCACCCCGCGGGCAAGCGCGCCCCGCTCCGGGACGCGCACCTGCCCGCGATCCCCGCGCCGCTCCTGTTCCTTCAGGGCACGCGCGACCCGCTGTGTGATCTCGCGCTCCTCCGGCCCGTCCTGAAGGGCCTCGGGCAGCGGGCCAGCTTGCACGTGATCGAGGGCGGCGACCACTCGCTCGATCTCCTCAAGTCCGCGGGGCGGACCAGGGAGAGCGTGCTCGAGGAGATCGACCTGGCGATCGACGGTTGGCTGAAGGCGCGGGTCCTCGCCGCGCGCCCGAAGGCGCCGTGACGATCCTCTTCTCGAGAGAGGAAGGCGTCTACGATGCCGAGCTGCGCCTTCTGGCCAGCCTTTGCGACGAGCGGCGCGCTCGATGAGCCGATGAGCCGCCGTCGTCGCGCTCGCGGCGAGGCGTCAATTGATGATGGCCGGGTCCTCGATCGTGAAGCACTCGACCGACGACGCCGCGTACTTGATCGCGTTGTACCAGAACTGCGAGATCTGGAAGACCTGCGCCGCGGATCTCTCGTAGCAGGGGCTGTTCGGGTCCGTGTACATCTGCGGATTGAGGCACGCGGCCGTCCCGCGCCACTGGCCCGAGTAGGTCACCCACTCGTCGCCGAACGCGACGACATGGCCCTTGCCGATCTCCTCGTGCACCGCGAAATTGTTCCTGCCGTCGGTGCTATCGACGGTCGCGGTCGTCGATTTGATCGAGCGCGCGATGTAGGCGCCCACGCTCTGGATGTTCCTGCCGAGCGGCGAGTCCTGGTTCCAGTTGCCCACGGCCACGGGGAGGTCGCCGCCGAGCGGCAGCGAGCCGCCCCAGCAGTTGCAGTTCGCGCAGCCGTTCCGCGCGGGATCCAGGAGGCCGTCGGCATTGAACTGGATGTCGGTGAACGAGAGGAGCTGGTTGGTCGCCGTGATGTCGTGGATGGTGCATCCCTGCCCATCGCACTGATAACCGCTCAGCGCGATGAGGCCGCCGCCGTTGTTGACCCAGTCCTTGAGCGCGTTCACCTCGTCCGGCGAGAACTGCCACGGCGCCCCGTCGTCGTTCTGGGCGCCCTTCGTCACCATCCACTGGAGGAGGATCACGTCGTACTTGGCGAGAAACTCCGCCGTGAGCGTGGGCTTCTCTCGGTTGTAGTTGTCGACCTGGGCCGTGCTCTGCGTGTTGAGCCAATCCTGGAGCGCCGTGGTGCTGTCGCTGCTGCACGGGCCCCAGACGCCTTCGCGGCCGATCGACGCGATGTTGATGCAGGTGCAGTTGCCGGCGTCGTCGCAGGTCGTCTGGTGGCCGGCGTCGGGCGGCGGCTCGCCGCCCGGCCCCGTGCTCGTCAGCCCGATCTCGCCGCCGATATCGTCGCCGGTGCTGGTGCTGCTGACGCTGCTGACGCTGCCGCCGCCGGCGCCGCCGGCGCCCTGGCCGACCGCGCCATTCCCCGTGGTGTTGCCGTTGCCGCCCGATGAACAGGCGATGACGGGCAGCCAGAGCGCCGCGAGCACGGCGCCGCAACGCGTCGCGAAATGAAGTGTTGTCATGATCGATGAGACTACCACTCCCCGCGCCTGGCTGGAGATCCAAAATGGGGGAGGCGATCCACCCGAAGCGCTACAGGCAGCTCGATTTCCAGCTCCAGCCGCGCGTGTCCCCCGCGCGACAGCGCCGGCGTGAGAGTCGCCCCATGCTCTACCGGACGGGCAGGCACGAGAGCGCGCAAGGATACGAGGGGTGGCGATCGACCCTCGCGGTGTCTTGGGCGCGGCTATGCGCACGTGTGCCGCGGGTGCGTGTGGTGTGGGCGAAAGAAAGCGGTGCTGGGGGAACGGTCGGGAGTGCAGGCGCCGGAAGCGTGCTACGCGGTTCTTGATCTCTCGCAGGGCTTGCGTTTGGCCCACAGCGTCGGACGTCGACGCGCCGGGTTTGCCGGGAGAATTGAAGCTCTCCCCGGAGGGGGGTCGACACCTTGCCGGAGAGTTGAAATTCGATCTGGAGGGTGTCGATACCCTCCAGGGACAATTGAAATCCAACCTGGAGGGTGTCGACACGCTCCGCGGACAATTGAAATTCAGCCAGGCGGGTATCGACACCTGCCGGGGAGAGTCCCGATTCAACTTGAAGCCTGCAGGTGCCCATTGCGCCAGATAATTCGGCTGTGGCTGTGTCCTGCGCTGCCTGCTGAGGCTTCTTGGGCTACGGCTCGCCCTCTGCTCCAGCCTGCTTCTCCTCCGCGGCGCGCGCCTCATTCAGCGCGAACAGCCGGTCGATCAGCGCGTCCTCGAACGCGCTCCGCGCCTGCCGCTCTCCCGGTGTCGCGGGCTCCACGTACGGGGGGACCTCCACGCCGTCGAACCCGTAGGCCGAAAGGACGGCCCGGTCCATCTCCTCGTGGAGGCCGCGCAGCTCGACGATGCTCGGCTCCTTGCACCTCGGGTCCTTGATGAGATTGTATGTCTCCGTCAGCCCCAGCCGCGACGCCAGCATCCACCGCGCGCGGGCCGCGTAGAGGCGCTCGCCGGCGGCCTCGACGCGGCCGCCCTCGGCGAGGTGGTCCGGGCGAGGGAAGGGGAACGTCTCCACGCAGTCCGACGGCGCGTACCGGAGGCCCTCTCCCATCGTCGAGGAGAGCAGCCGTGCCCACGTCTCGTGCGCGCGCGACTGGAGGACGGCGAAGCGCGCATGGTCGTCGATCGCGAACACACACAGCTGGTCCGAGAACGTCCGGCCCGCGGGCTGGAAGGCGAAGCACAGGTGCTTCGTCACCCGCGCCGCGACGAGGCACCGCTCGAGCGGCGCGATCTTGCGCCGGAGCTCGGGCCGCGTGTTGGCGAACTGCCACCACCGCGCCCGGTGGCCCGCGTCGATGCCGGTGCCCTTCAGGCGATCCCGCGCCGGCTTCACCCGGGTCCGCACGATCGAGAGCAGCGCGGGCCACCGGCCGGCTTCCTCGAGCCCGCGCTCGCCGAAGTCGATCACGTGACGGTGGGGGCTGTGCGAAGGGGACGAGTTGACCTCCTCGCCGCCGAGGAACGGGCGGAGCACCTCGCCGGCCGCAGGATCGGCCGCGGAGAGCGCGCGCGCCTCGCCGTCGGTCAGGACGAAGCCGTCGCCCCGGAGGAAGCAGCCGATGAAGCACAGATCCCGGCTGGCCCCGAGCGGGCGCGGGTCGGGGCGCTCGGGCATCGCGCGCAGGTGCGAGTTGATGTGGCCCACGGGCACGCCGTCGAGCCGCGGCGGCGGCACGCCGTCGCCCGGCGACATGCCCAGCGCGAGGTGCACGACGGCGACGTGGACCGCGGCGTCTCCTGGCCACGGGACGCTGCGCACGGCGTGGTAGATGATCGCGTCCCCCGCCTCGACGAGCGGCCTGAGGCCCGAACGCCGGGTGTCGCCCTGAGCTATCGTGTTCGTGGCGATGAGCCCCACCGTCCCGCGGCGCCCGAGCAGCGCGGCCGCGCGGCGGAAGAAGTGGGCCGCCAGATCGGTGTTCTTCGTGGCGCCGTGCAGCTGCTCGAGCCACGCGGCGTAGCGCTCGCCGTGATCCGTCGAGATCCGCTTCCCGCCCAGGAACGGCGGGTTCCCGACGAACGCGCCGAGCCGCGCCGGCCGCGGCGCGCGGGCGCCGCCCTGCTCGTCCGGGCGCGGCTCCTGGAACACCTCCGGGAGCTCCAGCGGCCAGTGGAACGCAGGCAGCGGCGGCGGCCCCCCGGGCGTCCCCTCGCGGAGCGCCCGCTGCATCGACAGGAGCTCTTCCGAAGGCGGCCCGCCGCCGCGGAGCCACGCGATCGCGAGCTCGGCCCGCCGGTCGCGCTCCTTCAGCCGGTCACGGTCCTTCTCGTGCGCGAAGAACGCCCCCACGACGAGGTCGCCGAGCAGCCGCGCCCGGGCGATCGCCTCGTCTGCCTCCTTGGCGAGCCGCCGCCGCAGCTCGAGCGCCCGCGCCACCGCGGCGTCTATCGCCTCGCAGAACGGCGGCGCCGGCGCCGCGGGCTTCCAGTGGAAGCCGCGCAGCTGGGCGAGGTCGAGGCCGACGAGCGAGTCGCCGTGCCGGAGGGCGTGATCGACGAACGTGAACGGCTCGTCCTGCGCGCGCGTCACGAGCCAGAGCGACAGCCTCGCCAGGCTCACCGCGAAGGGGTTCTTGTCGGCGCCGTAGAGGCAGCGCCGCGCGACGAGCCGCCGCGCGTGGCTCACGGCGCCCTCGCCCGGCAGGGCGAGCCGCGCGGCCGCCGCCGCGTCGCCGCGCGCGGCCTCGCGCGTCCAGGCGGCCACCACCAGGTCGGCCAGGTACCTGCACGCCTCCATGAGGAACGCGCCGGAGCCCATCGCCGGATCGCAGATCGCGAGCCCGAGGAGCGCCTCGGACGCGGGCTCCTCGCCCAGCTGCCGGAGCAGCGGCTCGAGCGTCCGCGCGACGATCGGCGCGGACAGGCTCCTCGGGGTATAATGGGAGCTCGTCCGCCGTCGCTCGGCGATCGGCTGGAGGAACAGCCGCCCCGCCCCGAGCACGTCGGTGTCCTTCGCGCGCAGCGGTCCGAGCGCCTCGAGGACGCCGGCCACGGTCTCCGCGGCGACGAGCGCCTCCCCGAGCCTCGCCGCCTCCCGCCGCGAGATGCCCGCCCGCTCCGCGAGCCACGCGGTCCGTCGCGCCGTCGGCTGCGCGAGCGCCTCGGCCGCGCCCACCCAGACCCTGTCGGGCCGGAGGCACACGGTCGGCCCGGCGGCGCGCTCGACCCGGTAGCCCATGAGCGCCTCGTAGAGGCCGCCGAGCTGCTCGACGTCGATCGTCCGGTACGACAGCGGGCGCCCATCGAGCACGAGGAGCCGCTCGAGCACCGCGTGCACCGTGCCGTCGTCCACCGACGGCGCGCGCGGCGCGCGCGCCGTCGCGGCGTCGTCCGGGGCCGCGTGCTCCGCCGGCGCCGCGTGTTCCAGGAACGGGTATCGCTCGGGGTCGAAGAGCTGCCCTCCCCGCGCCGGCAGCGTCAGCTCGGGGCGGCGGAGCCCGTGGAAGATGGCGCGGAACAGCGCGACGAGCCGCGGCCACGCCCCGAAGCGCCGCCGCTGCGCGCCCGGGCGCGCGCCGCGCTCCGCCGCGAGCTGCTGGAACAGCGGGCGCACGCCGAGGTGCGCCGCGTAGTACGGGTCCGAGGCCGGCAGGAGCCCGCGGTCCTCCGCGTGCAGCAGGAACACGAGCCGGAGGATCGCGGTGAGCAGGCCGCCGTGGAGGTGCTCCGGGCCGCGGGCGAGCGCGTCCTCGAGCGCGCCCTCGCCGTCGCGCTCGGCCGCATCCTCGAAGCCGCGGAGCAGGACACCGAGCGCGTCGAAGGCCCGCTCCGCGAGCGCGCCCGCGACGTCTGCCTGCTGCGCCCTGCTGTCCCCGGGGACGGGCTGATCCATGCCGAGCGCCCGGAGTGTACGCGAGCGCCGCGCGATCCGCTGCAGGTTCTGCCGGCGGAACGCCGGCGCGGCCGGGCGACCCTCCGGTGCCTCCCGGGGCCGACGCGCGCGGTCTTCAGGGCCTGGCCGGCCGATCAACGGACCGGGTACGTGGTTCGTGTCCGGCAACCTCCCGGTGAGGCGGCCGCCGTGTCGTCCAGCGCGACGCCTCGGGCTGCGCGTTCGCGGCGCTCCCCCTCCCGGCGCCCCGGAAAGACGGCAACTGCCGCCGGTGTTCGATTGAGCTACCCTATGGCGCTGGACAGCATGTCGGCCTTGCGGCGCAGAGCCGGATTGTGAGATTGTTCGAGGGCGACGTCACGAGATGCGGCGCTCTCGACAGACCTGGTCCGGCGGCTCCGGTCGACCCATCGAATGATAGTTAGCCGCCGGGAGCGGACACATGGCTGCAGCGCCGACGTTCAAAGCTCGGAAGGCCGAAATCAGCGGGCACTTGTTCGAGAATCCGAGCGCGGGCGTACCTCGCGGAATCTATTGGTCCTGCAACATCGACTTCGCCCCGATCCTGGACGCACGGCGGAGCGAGGAAGATGCGGAGGGGTGGCCGTGTATGTTGCTCTGCGACTGGATAACCTGGCCAGTCCGCAGCTGGCGGGAGATCGATGGGTTGACGCTCGAGAGTTGCGCTGGTCCTCTTGAAGTCGAGGCATCGTTGTACTTCTTCGGACGGCATCAGCCGCTCTCACGTATCGATTTGTCATTTCAACGATCACGAGCTGATCGCTTCCGTGTCCAGGGCCGATTTCTGGCAGATCTCGACGATATCGCTGGAGGTGTGCTCCACGGAGTGACGTCGGAGTTTGACCTTGAAGGCCGCTTTGCCGGGCTCAGTGTGCTTCCGGACAATCTTTTTCCCAAGCCGAAGTCCGAAGCACAGGCTATCGACGCTCTCGGGGAGTTCGCCGACCTTCGAGCGTATGAAAGACCGCAGTGGGAAGAAACAAGCTGGCTGTTCAGGCCGAGGATCGATGATGCAGCCGGCTAGCATGCGCTTGCGTAGGCCGTGCCTATCCGGACGCTGCCCAACTCGGACATGGAAGCTGACGAGGCCCTCGGTCGCTGCGCTCCCTCGGGACCTCGCAGCTTAACGCCAGTCGTAGGGCAGGCGGTGCCGGATGACTGCGCGTGGCGCGACGGAGCGCGCCGGCATGGACGCGGACGCGATCCTCGGCGAGGCGTTCGACGTGCTGAAGCGGGTGGACTCCATCGAGCGCAGCTGCCAGACGGCGTGAGCCGCCAGCGGCGCGCGGCGCAAGGGTAGCTGACGCGCGTCTTATCGGTTGCAGCAGAGCACGTGCGTGTCACCGGGTACGATTTCCCCGCTCACCACCGTGGAGTCGGTCGAGGGGGCGCAGGTAGGCTCGTCCTTCGTGAAGATGGACCGCACCGCGGCGATCCGCCCCTGAATCGTGTTCGTGCAGAGCGGCCGATCTAGTCCAGAGATGAGAACGGATCCGAGATCTTCGGAGCAGTCTACCTGCCGGTGCAACGTGGTCTGCACGCGGCAATCGCCGCGGCTCGGCTCGCCACAGGAGCACGGGCTGCACGTGCGCGTGTCGTTGTAGACGGGGAACTCCCACCGTGTGTCGTGACCGTCCCAGCATTCTCCGTTCGGTTGCGGCGGATAACAACGGCTGAACGACGTGAACACGAATTCCATTTCTGGGCCACAAGCCCGGATGAAGTCCATGTTGGTATGCCGCACCGCAGGAACCTCGGGGATAGGTTGACAGCCCGACGCACCCGGCGGGTTGATGGTGATAAATGAATAGGAGTCGCTTGGAACGGGCTCGCGGAGGGAAAAACAGGTCCCATTCCAGGAGCTGCCCGGATCGATCGTGGCCACGAGGTCGCTGAGGGAGCAAAGGGGCGAGGAGTGCACGAGTACCGTATTCGGGAGCACGCATCGCGATGGTCCGCACGTGCAGGGCTCGCATTCCTCCGGCCCAGGGGTCCCTATCCAGCCTTCCCACAAAAGGTTGCTGTCGCCGAGCGGATCGCATCGTGGGGCATAATCGGGCGGGCCGGCATAGAGCAGGATGAGCTGGCTCGGATCTGGCTCTGGCAGATGGTCGGGAGGGGCCGATGAGGAGCAGCCGATGGGCACCCATGTGGCCAGCATCGATAGAGCGACGGAGCGCAGAACGGCTGCCATCCTCTTGCCTTGGTCAATCCTCATCATTGGCATG
This sequence comes from Sorangium sp. KYC3313, assembly GCF_052075895.1. Taxonomy (NCBI): domain Bacteria; kingdom Pseudomonadati; phylum Myxococcota; order Polyangiales; family Polyangiaceae; genus Sorangium; species Sorangium sp. KYC3313. Next base: position 9,848,148 of record NZ_CP197255.1, on the reverse strand, counting down.
AATCACCTCCTCGAGTTCTGCGATGGAGCAGCAGAAAATTCGCGTTTCGCCGCTCTCGATCGTGCCGTCCACCAGGGAGACATCGGTTGTTGGCGAGCACGCGCCCGGCTCGTCCTGTGCGAATACCACACGCACACCTGCCAGTGGCGAATCTTCGTGTGTTGTGTAGCATGCATCTTCTCTCGTACCGATCCCGTTGATCGATGTCAGCATGTTAGAGCAGCTCGCGTCGCTGAAGAGCAGCACGTCCGCTACGCAGCTCCCACCGACGGGGTTACCGCACTTGCAGGGTGTGCAGGTCCGCGCGTCTCGAATCTTCTCCTGAAACTCGAAACGCATGTCGAAGCCCAGCCGGCACGAACCATCGTCTTCGGGTGTAATACACGCGAGCCCTTTGAAGTCTGTCACATACTCACCGGTCCACGGGCAAGCTCGTGCAAACTTCCCGTTGAGGGGCGGCGGAACAAGGTCCTTCACGGGATCGCACCTGTCGGTCATCGTAGGCGGCTTGAGGGTGACCGAGGCGAACGCGTCGCCCGGGACAGAGGGCGACGTCTCGATGCAGTGCCCTGGCGGGTCGGCTGCACCGGCGAGGTCGATCTTGATCCCTTCGTCCGCGCAGAGACGCGCCTCGTGCACCAGCATCCTGTCCGGCAGCGCGCACGCCGCAGGGCCGCACGCGCACGGCCCGCATTCGTTCTGGTACTGAGGATTCACGGACACATCGGCCCAGCCATCCCAGTAATCGAGTCGACCTCGCGGACAGATGGGAAAATCCGGCGTGTCACCCACCCACAGCAACACCGGGTGATCATCCGTCCGAGGTCTGGGGATCTCGATGTCCTCCCCGCAGCCGAGAAGCGCAGCCGCGCTGAGAGCAAGACAAGAGGTTGATCGCATCGGAAGGCCCTTCCGCTGGTCAGTAATGGACGTTCTGACAAGGGATGATGCCGTCGCAGGGATCGAACTCCCGCGCTGGTGACTTCAAGGCTTGCCGTGGAGGAGCGGCGGGGCGGGTCGCGCGGGGCCGCGGCGCGACGGGCGGCGCGGCGGCTGCTGGTGGTGGCGGCTCGGGGCGCCGATCGGGAGGCCGAGGAGAGGGCAGGCGGCTGGTTCGGAGGGCGGCTACCAAGACGGTCCGCGCCAGGTGCGGTGCAGCTGCGCGGAGGGGTTGCGTCCGCCAGAGGAGGACCATTACCGCGCTGCCCAGCAAGAGAGCCAGCACGAACACCGCGGCGATCGAGCGTGCTCTGGAGCGCCGCGCCGGGGTACCGCTCGGACGCGGAGGGATCGAAGGCGCTGGCGGTCCCAGCAGCATCGGATCGAGGTCCGGCACGTCGGGCACCGGAGGCGGCAGCGGTGCGAGCGGAGGCGCGTGGGTGGCCTCACCCCGCGCGTCGCGCGGCATCGCGCTCTTGACCGTATCGGGCGCCTCGGAAGGGCGCGGCGTGGGCGGCGCGACGGCTCGTCCCCCTTCCTCATCCGAGGTGAACGGCTCCACCTCGTCCGCCATGGCGACCGGCGCGCCCTCGTCCGGCTCGGGTCGGGTGCCGGGCGGCTCCGCAAGGATGTCCGCATGGGCAGGTCCCGGCGGCTCGCCGAGCTCCTCCCACGCCCGGGTGAAGGGAGTCAGCGCAGCGAGCATTTTTTCGATGCTCGGCTGCCGTCGCTCAGGGTTCTCCGCGAGCGAGATCTTTATCATCCACTGAAGCATCGGAGGCATCCCGACGGGAAGACTCGGGGGCGAGGTCCATGTCGAGAGGGGGCGTTGGCACAAGAGCTCGTACATGATGGTGCCGAAACCGTAGACGTCCGTCCGACGTCCCACGCGTCCACCGGAGATGAGCTCCGGCGGTGCATACCCGTACGGATCTTGACTGGCTTCCTCCGCGCCGAGCTGAAAGAGGCGAACGAAGCCGAAGTGCGTTATCGCGTACCGGCCATCGCCCACGACGAAAACCCGGTCCGGGCTGACGGCGCCGTGGATGACAGAGCGCTCATGCGCACGCACGAGGCAACGGCCGACGTCGATCAGCACCTTGAGCGCAGCCGGCCCGAGGGCGTTCCCGCGCGCGGCGTCGATGAGCGGGATCGCGTCGCTGAGCACCGGGGTCGCGGCCCACGCCACGGAGCCGTTCACCCCGCCGTAGAGCACGCGGACGACCTCCGGGACGTCGTCGGAGAGGCGTTGAAGGCGCGCCATTTCTTCGGTGAACACGCCCTCATCGAGGCTCGAACCCTCGCGGACGTGCAACCAGACGAGGGCTCCCGTGTCGCCGAGCTGCCGAGCGAGGAAGTGACGGACCATGCCGCGCTCCTCTCTGAGCAGCTCGTGGCCTTCCCAGATTTCGCCGACGGCTACCATACGAGACTGACCTCCGCGCCGGCGCCTCGCGGGCGGATCTCGGCTTTCCGCGGCCAGACGACGTACACGACCGTCGCGGCGCCGAGCGCTGCGCCGGCGACGAGCGCAGCCGAGCTGAAGCCATGGAACAGGCTCGCCCGTGTGTTGGCGGCGTTCGCTTCGTCGTAGACCTCGCGGAACTGCGCGCTGCTCGGGAGCATCGAGCCGTCCGACAGGCGGGCCACCTTGGCGGCCGTTTCGCGCTCGGCGAAGTCGCCGGCCACACGAAGCCCGACGCCGGCACCGAGCAGGGCCACCGAGGCGGCAGCGCCGGCGCCCATGATCCAGGGGTCGCGGGCGCTGGCGGCGGGAGCCTTCGAGGCCGCAAAGGGAGGGAGGGGGACGCGGCGCGACTGCCGCGCCTCGACCTTCACGAGCGCACGGACGACCTGCCCCTGCTCGCCCATCGCCGTGACCTCGTGCTGCCCAGGCGCGACGAAGACAGGGCTGCCCGCGCTGACCTCGCGACCGTCCACGAGCAGCCGCGCCGTGCCCGGCGGGGGGCTCACGTGGAGCTCCGCCACGCGCTGCCGCACCGCTGCGAGATCGGCGTGCCTCACCTCGTAGCGGCGGCGCTCGATGTCATCGGTCGGGGCTGGCATCTGCTCGACGCACTCCTCGAGCTCGGCCGCGGCCTCCTCGAGGCGGTCGAGGCGCAGATCGAATTGCCCGAGCTGACACACGGCCATCGTCGAGGGAGCGATCGCGTTGACCCGCGCCCAGAGCTCCCGCGCGCGTGCGAGATCGAGCCGCTTGGCGGCCTTCTCCGCCTCATCGATGAGCTCTTGGACCTCGCGGGATCGCGGGGGAGGCTCCGCTGCTGCGAGAGGCAAGGCGCCGGCAAGGACCACGGACAGGGTTGCGGCTCGCGCTGCATAGACGAAGAGGAGATGAGCGCCCATAGTTCACCGTGCAGGCATGAAGGGGACAAAGATGCAGCGCCTACAGCACCAGCGCGGCGCTGCTCTTCTACACCATGTTGCAACACGAGCGAACGGGGACGCAGCCTGCCCCCGCGCACGATCTCAGTCGCTGCATTGCCTGTGCGCGCGACAAATTCTCACGGGTCACCACAAAAAAGAGACCGCCGCACATCTGTGCAACGCCTACAGTCGCCGGGAATCGCTGCCAGTCCCGCCCAGGGGCAGTCAGCGCAGCGCGCCCGGGCGTGCGCCGCGCTCCGTCGCGAGCTCCTGGAAGAGCGAGCGCACGCCGAGCTGCGCCGCGTAGTACGGGTTCGAGGCCGGCAGGAGCCCGCGGTCCTCCGCGTGCAGCAGGAAGACGAGCCGGAGGACGGCGGTGAGCAAGCCGCTGTGGAGGTGCTCCGGGCCGCGGGCGAGCGCCTCCTCGAGCGCGCCCGACCCGTCGCGCTCGGCCGCCTCCTCGAAGCCGCGGCGGAGGACGCCGAGCGCGTCGAAGGCCCGCTCCGCGAGCGCGCCCGCGACGTCTGCCTGCTGCGCCCTGCTGTCCCCGGGGACGGGCTGATCCATGCCGAGCGCCCGGATTGTGCGCGAGCTCCGCGCGCTCTGCTGCAGATTTTACCTGCGCGCGGCGTTCAGGGCTTGATCTTCGCCGCGAACGCTCGTGTGACCGCCGGCCTCGCCTTGATCGCCTTCTCCCAGCGCGCGAGGTTCGGATACGGCTCGACGTCTACCCCCATGCGCGCGGCCATGGAGATCCATGGAAACGTGGCGACATCCGCGATGGAGTACTCGTCGGCGAGGTACTCGGACTCGGCGAGGCGGCCATCGAGCACCTTGTAGATGCGGTCCTGCTCGTTCTGATAGCGCTCGATCGCGTAGGGGATCTTCTCGGGCGCGGCGCTGCGGAAATGGCCGAGCTGACCGAGCATCGGCCCCACCGAGCCCATCTGGAACATCAGCCACTCGATGACGCGCGACCGGCCCGGCTCGCTCGCGGGCAAGAGCTTGCCCGTCTTCTCGGCGAGGTAGATGAGGATCGCGCCCGACTCGAAGACGGTCACTGGCCCGCTCGGGTGGTCGTGATCCCGCAGCGCGGGGATCTTGCCGTTGGGGTTGATGCGCAGGTACTCCGGCGTTTTCTGCGCGCCGGACCCGATGTCGATGGGCTTGATCTGGTAGGCGAGCCCGAGCTCCTCGAGGAGAATGATGGGCTTGTAGCCGTTCGGCGTGGTCCACGTGTACAGGTCGATCATCTGGTGCTCCCTCCCATCGGCGGTGCCCCCGGCACCCGTCCCGGTAGCCACGGGGATGGTCCCCGGGTGACCCGCGGAGGTCAAGCGAGGGCTGAGGTCCTCGCGCTCCCCCTCGCGCGGCACCTCGATTTCACCCGAGCGAGCTCGCGCGTGCGAGGCGCCGTGCGCGCTCAGCATGCCGCCAGGTCCTCGCATGCCCTTCGAAATCCCCCGGGCGGTACGTCGCGGCCATGAATGCTTGGCAGGACGAGGTTGAAGACAAGTACGACGCGTTCTTGCTCGACCCCGGCATGGGACCGATGACCTACCTGACCTCCGACGGCCGCGTTCTCGAGGACCTCCGCGGCTGGGACGGCGATGAGATCGTCGAGGTCGACGGTTTGCACGCACATTCCGCGCTGATCGTCGGCGCCCGGAAGACGGGCATCGTCGAGCTTCTCGAGCTGATCCCGCAGCCACCTCCGGGGTCGCCGATCTGCTCGAAGTGCAACGGCAAACGCGTAGCTGAACCGGCCCCCGGATTCGGAATCGAGCTCCCCTGCAACGAGTGCGACGCGCGCGGCTGGATCGATGCTGGCTGACTCCCGGATGAACCCGTCGCGGCGCCGCGCTCCACGCCTCGCGCGCGGGTCGAGTCGAGCGCCTCACCGGCGAAACGCGCGTGACGCCCTTGACCAGAGGGCCGGTTTGCTCTTCGTTTTCCCCGACCATGAAGCTCGTCATCCGCTCTGCTGGCGTCTGGGGGCATCCCAATCTCCGGACGTGGGCGCCCGACGACCCCGACGCGTTCGCCGAGGTCGTGATGCTGGACATCGGGCCCAGAAAGGGGGCGGGCGCGGATTCCTTCACCCTCAGGGTGGCCACGCCCGCCGGGCTGGACCGGCTGGAGGCACGCGATGGCGTCCTGGCCACCCGCCCCCTGCTCGTGATGCGCCGGTACGACTTCGACGATCTCTGGCGCTGGCTCGAGCAGACCGTCGCGTCCTGCGAGGCCGAGACCTGGCCCGCCTGCGTCGAGAACCTCCGGCGCTACTTCGCCTGGGAGTACGAGAGCTACCGCGAGCCGTGACACGGCGCGCGCTCTCCTGTTCGCCCCCGCTGCGCGCCGCAGCGCCGTTCGGCGCGCGCGGCGGCTCCTCCGGCCCGGCCGCCCAGCCGGCGCTCGCGGCCCCCGGAAAGGCGGCGAATGCCGCCGGTGTCAGGCGCATCTACGCGACCGCGCTGGGCAGCATTTGAGCCTTGCGGCGCAGAGCCGGTCTGTGAGATCTTGTGTGGGGGAGGTCCTAACACTACTGCGAGAAGTCGGAGGGGGAAGCGAACCGCCATGACGCCAAGGGCGCCAGGAAACCAGGGAAATGAGAGGGGAAAATGCCGGGACGGCACTTCTTCCTTCTCCCTTGGCGATCTTGGCGCCATGGCGGTTCTTCTTTGCGCCGCTCGTCCGAGGATAGAGAAATGAGGCTGACCATCTTTCTGGAGGAGTACGCGAAGCACACGGCGCTCAACATCGGGCAAGTGATGCAAGGCGTGCGGTACTTCCACTCTCATCCGGACTGTGATGATGTCGCGCCGCGAGGGACGTTCAGGCACTGTTTCTTGTCGATGTCCCTTCGAACGAAGCGAATCGCGAACGACCTCTTCTTTTCCGTGATTCCACCTCACTGGCATCACACGCCAGAGGAGCTCCGCGGGATGCGGCCGATCTCGATCAAGAAGTGGTTCTTCTATGGATATTCAGCCTGGCAATTTGACGAGTCCGGGCAGGTCAGAACCGACCTCGACGGAAGAGAGGATCGAAGATGGGATCCGCGATGCCAGAAGCCACAGACTTGACGGGTGGAGCGCCTGACGGCGGTCTGCGGCGGACGGCGCTTCGCACGGCCGCTGAAGCCGAGCGTCGGGCGGACCAACGTGACGTGCGCTCGAACGCGACGCGGCGCGAGCGAGAGGACCCACGGTAGGAGGACGGGGAACGTCGAGGTGCCCAGGGAGACGTGCGAATACCCGACCTCGGTGTCGCCGGCGCTGGCCGACCTGGGCCTGCTGCCGATGAGAGGGTGAGCGCGCGCCCCCGCTCGCGGCGGAGGCCCCGTTCGGCAGCAAAGGGGAGGCGATGCTCTCATGGGCTGAAGTGAAGCCGCTGATCTCGCAGATCGTCGGCCCGCGACTTGCCGATCTCGGGTTCCACAACCCAGGCCGTGCCATGTGGCGGCTTCGCCCGTACTTCGTCGACGTCGTCTGGTTTCACTGCCCTCGCGCCGGCATCTTCCAGGTCGAGTTTGGTTGTGGGCTGCGCAAAGCCGTCCGAAACAATCCGGCTCCCTGGCATTGCCAGTTCCGCACGCAGCCGGGGCATTCGTTCAACTGGGAGGAGATACCCTGGTCGTTTCGCCTGTCGGAATCGGAGCAGGTCGAGGTCCTCCGGCTGCTCGCCCCTCGGGTCGTGGCAGCCGCAAGGCGGTGGTTCTCTCACTTCGACACGATCGACAGCGCCATCCGCGCGCTGGAGAGCAATCCGTTGTCGGGGCCGCGAAGTGTGGCGCTCTGCGCCCCCGGCAGTCCTGCATACAACGAAGCGATGTCCGAGCTGCGCGTCGCGGCGGCCGGTGTGGCCGGACAACCCGCGGCGGCCGACGAGGCCGGGGCTCTGCACCGACCTCGCCGCTGAGCGCGAACGTTGTCGCTCACGATGAGCCGACGCCCGCGGGCTCGCCCTGCGGCGGCGCGCCCGGCAGCGCCGCGCGGGCGCCGCCTTCGGCTTCGAGCGACGCGGCCGCGAAGAGCTCCTCCGGCGAGAGGATCCGGTCGATGTCGAGCAGCAGGAGGAGCCTGTCGCCCACCTTGCCGAGGCCGGCGAGGTGGCCCTGGCGGGCCCGCGTGCCGAACGGCGGCGGCGGCTCGATCGCCGCCGCGTCGAGGTCCACGACGTCGCCCACGGCGTCGATGAAGAGGCCCATCCGGGTGAGCTCGCCGTCGAACTCCGTCTCGACGATGAGGATGCAGCTCCGCCGCGTGATCACCGACGGCGGGAGCCCGAGCCGGACGGCGAGGTCGATGACCGGGATCACGCGCCCCCTCAGGTTGAGCACGCCGAGCACGGCCTGCGGCATCCTCGGCACCCGCGTGATCGCGGTGATCTCGACGATCTCCCGCGCGCGGAGGATGTCCAGCGCGAGCTCGTCGCCGCCCACGAAGAACGAGATGTACTGCGACGATCGCGGCTCCGGCGCGGCGCTCACGGGACCTCCGCGCGCGCGGAGGCGGCCCGAGCCGCGCCCCGCGGCGGAAAGCGCTCGAACTCGGCGTCCTCGTGCAGCGCCGCGGGGGAGCGCAGGGCCCCGTTCGTCCTGGCCCGGGCGAGCGTCGCGAGCACGGCGGCGCCGTTCGAGGCGCCCGGCGAGGCCGCGGAGCCCTCCCGGGAGGGCGGCGGGAGGCGCCGCGCGCCGCCCGCGCCGGGGGCGCGCGGCGCGCGGGGGCGCTCGGGGAACGCGAGCTCGTCGCCCACCTGGAAGAAGCGCAGCATGCCCGAGAGCGCGTCCGCCTGGGCCGCGAGCTCCTCGGCCGTGCTGGCGAGCTCCTCGCTGATCGCGGCGTTGCGCTGCGTCACCTCGTCGACGCGGCGCATGGCGCTGTTCACCTGGCCGACCGCGTCGGCCTGGCTGAGCGAAGCGGTCGCCACCTCCTGCGTGAGCGTCGAGGTCTGCCGGATCGAGGGCGCCATCTCCTCGAGCAGCTGCCCCGAGCGATCGGCGACCTGCACGCTCGTCGACGCGAGCGCGCCGATCTCCTTGGCGGCGGCCTGGCTCCGCTCCGCGAGGCGGCGGACCTCGCTCGCGACCACGGCGAAGCCGCGGCCGTGCTCGCCGGCCCGGGCCGCCTCGATCGACGCGTTCAGCGCGAGCAGGTTGGTCTGGTACGCGATCTCCTGCACGATAGAGACCTTCTCGGCGATGTCGCGCATCGCGGCCACGGTGCGCTGGACCGCCGCGAGGCTCTGCTCCGCGGCGGCCGCGGCGCCGGTGGCGAGCTCGCCGGTCTGCTGGCTGCTCTCGGCGTTCTTCTGGATCGAGCCGCTCACCTCCGAGAGGCTCGCCGACGTCTCCTCCACCGCGGCCGCCTGCTCGCTCGTGCCCTGCGACAGGTTCTGCGAGGTGGCCGAGATCTGCGTCGAGGCCGCGGCGAGCGACTCGGCGCCCGTGCGGATCTCCAGGAGGACGGTCGAGAGCTTGTCCGCCATCTCCCCCATCGCCTCCTCCAGCTGCCCGAGCTCGTCGCGGCCCGCGGCCACGCCCCGGTGCCGCAGATCGCCGTCGGCGATCCGCCTGGCGAGCCCCACGGCCGAGCTCAGCGGCCCCGTGATGCTGCGCGAGACGAGGACGCTGACGAGCACGCCGACCGCCAGCGCCGCGAAGGCGATGAGGCCCATGTCCCGCGAGGCGCGCTGCGCGTCGCCGCTCAAGGACGCCTGCTGCGCCTCCATGTCCCTCGTTCTCGCCTGGGCGAGGCCCTCGGCCGATTCCTCGAACCGGTGGATCTCGTCCTTGTAGCCGGCCATCAAGGCGTTCACCGCCTGGGCCGCGGGGGGCAGCTGCCCGGCGAGCGCGTCCTGCATCACGCGGCGAAAGCCGACGACGTAGCTCGCCAGGTCGCGCCGCATCGCGGCGACCGACTTCCGCTCGTGGGGCAGCGTCACGAGGCGGTCGAGCTCGTCCATCCGGCGCTGGATCTGCGCCTCGAGCTCGTTCCATTTCTCCTGATACCCCTGCTGGACGGGGCGATCGCCCATGCTGAGAAGGCAGTCTTTCTCGTAGCGGCGGAGCTCCATGAGGTCCCGCTCGAGCTGCATCGCGATCGTGAGCTCCCGGGCGTCCGACACCAGGATCTCGTGCGTCTTCTCCGCGATGGAAGTCAGGCCGAGGTGCCCCGAGATCGCGATGGCGATCATGAGCATCGCCATGAACGCGAGCGAGAGCGAGAGACGCAGCGCAATCCTGAGCCGGTTCATCGTGTCCTTCCCTCTGGATCCATCGCCCCTCCGCGTGCCTCCGCGGGGGGAGCCCGCCATCGATCCCTGGGCGCGAGCTCGCCGCCGCCGGCGCGGCCGCGGGTGAGGTCGTTCATCAGCGCGTCCACATCGAGGATCAGCGCGAGCCTGCCGTCGGCGAGGACCGTGGATCCGGTGATGCCCCGGGTGCGGCGGAAGAGCCGGCCGAGCGGCTTGATGACCGTTCTGCCCTCGCCGTCGAGCGAGTCGACGACGAGGCCGGCCTGGCCCCCCTCGTGGGCCACCACGACCACGCTCTCGCGGGCCGGCGCAGGCCCGGAGAGCCCGAAGAGGTCGCGGAGCCGCACGCACGGCAGCGCGCGCCCGTGCACGTGAAGGACGCCGCCCGGGCCCGCGGCGAGGGCGCCGTGCGGGAGCCCGACGCAGGCGACGACCGCGCGGAGCGGGATGACATAACGCTCGCCGGCGGCGCTCACCGAGAAGCCCTCGATCGTCGCGAGGGTGAGCGGGAGCCGGAGGATCAGCGTGGTGCCGACCCCCGCGGCGCTCTCGATCCCGATCGAGCCCTCCAGCGACTCGACGCGGCGCCGCACCACGTCCATGCCCATCCCCCGGCCGGACAGGTCGGAGACGGTCGTGGCGGTGGAGAAGCCCGGCTCGAACACCAGGTCGTAGAGCTCGCTGTCGGAGAGCGCGTCGGCGTCCGGGCACCTGCCCTGCGCGCTGGCCCGCGCCGCGATCTGGGCGCGGTTCATCCCCGCGCCGTCGTCGGAGACGCGGAGCGCGATGCCGCCGCCCTCGTGCGCGGCGCGCAGGGTGATGGTCCCGCGCGCGTCCTTGCCGCACGCCTTCCGCGCCTCGGGCGGCTCGAGGCCGTGATCGATGCCGTTGCGGATGAGGTGGGTCAGCACGTCGCGGAGGCGCTCGATCACCGCGGTGTCCACCTCGACGTCGCCGTGCACGACAACGAGGCGCGCGAGCTTGCCGTGCGACCGGGCGAGATCGCGCACGGCGCGCTCGTACTGCCGGAACCAGGGGCCGACAGGCACCATCCGCGCGCGGCGGATCGCCTCCTCGAGCTTGGTGTTCAGCCGATCGAGCTCCTCGAGGCCGTCCCGCAGCGCCGCGCCGACGGCGCCGCCCGCGAGCTGGACCTCGCGCGCGATCCGGTTCCGGGTGATCGCCACCTCGCCGATGAGATCGACCATGCCATCGAGCTTCTCGACGGTGATGCGGACAGTCTTCGCGCCCGGGCTCCGGTCGCCCTCGTCCCCGGCGATCGACGTGGCCCCCTTCGACGTCGGCGGGGTCCCCTCGCGCTCGGTGCGCCGGGCGCTCTTGAGCCGCTCGAGCACGCTCGCGGGCGGCGAGGTCGACCCCGGCGGCTCCTCTCCTCCGTCCATCTCCGCGAGCTGGCGGCGCGCCGAGTCGACCGTCTCGAGGAGCAGCGAGACCACCATGCCGGTCACCGGCAGCGTGCGCCGGTGCAGATCCTCGATCACGTCCTCGGCGGCGTGGGTGAGCTCGCTCAGCCCCTGGGCGCCGACGGAGCTCGCGTTGCCCTTCATCGTGTGGGCGACGCGGAAGATGCGCTCCAGGAGGTGGCCGGCGTCGGGTCGCCGCTCGAGCTCGAGGAGCGCGCCCTCGAGCTCGTCGAGGTGCTCCGCGGTCTCGGCGGCGAACATCTGCATGAGCGCGGCCCGCTCGGCATCCATCGCGATCACAGGGGCTGGATGGCGGCGCTGCCGTCGTCGGTGCGGAAGATGAGCTTCCGGCCCTGGCTGCCGCCCGTGTCCTGCTGGACGATCCGGATCCCGGCGGCGCGCAGCACCATGAGCCCGACCGCCACGTTCTGGTGTCCGAGGTGCGAGTCCCGCTCCCGGAAGGCGGAGATCATGCAGGCGCCGCCGACGATCCGGGCCTGGAGCGAGCGGGGCGTGGCGCCGAGGGCCGCCAGACGATCGAGGAGCTGCTGAAAGGCGGTGTCTCCGAAGCGCCCGAGCGGCAGATCGAGGTTGGGGCAGCTCGGGAGCACGTAGTGGTTCATGCCGCCCACGCCGAGCGCCGGCTCCCAGAGGCAGATCGCGACGCACGAGCCGACGATCGTGGTGATGATCGCCGGCTCGCCCGACGCGACGACGTTGCCCGGCGTGAGGTAGTGGGGCTGCGGGCTGCTCGGGGGGGGCGCGCTCAGCCGCGCTCCGCCAGCGCCGTACCGCTGCGACGGGGGCTTGAGCATCGTCATCGCGTCTCCAGGGCGCCGCAGCGCTCCCGCCCCGCGCAGAACGGCCCGGCCGCCAGCGTGCCGAGCGCTTCGAGAAGACCCTTATCGATCGGCCCGAGCGCGGGCTTCTGCGAGAGCAGATGGAAGACGGCGATGACGCCGACCACGCGCTCGTCCATCGTGAGCGGGACACAGGCCATGACGTCGCCCTCGCCGCGCGCGCAGGGGGCCTGGGGGGCGGACGGGTCGCTGCCGAGCGCGGCGCCCTGCCGGAAATACGGCTCGATCCGCCGCGCCACGCGCCCCACGATGCCCTCTTCCGGCGCCACGAGGACGGCGGACGACGGATCGACGCCGTAGGCCGCGACGACCCGCGCCGCCCCGCTGCCATCGATCTCGAAGACGGCGATCTCCTCGGAGCCGACGAGGTTCGCGATGATGTCCTGGAGGGCGCGGCACGCCTCCTCCCGGGTCCGGAGCGGCAGGAGCCGGCGGCTCGCGACATAGAGGCTCGCGAGCTGCGAGCGCTGCTGTTCCTCCTCGACGCATCGATCGGCGGCGAGCGCGAGCGCCGCCTCGGCGCGGACGGCGCGGGCCTCGAGGCGCCCGCGGGCCCTCCGAACCCTGACGAGCAGCCGGCCGAGCGCGCGGGCGCGCCGCGCGAGCCGCTTCTTTTGCCCTTCGAGCGCGCTCACGTGCGCTCGCGGCGATCGCTCGCGGCGCACCGCGCGCTCCATCCCCCGTTCGGCTTGTCCATCACGCGACATGTCGGTCTTCACCTCATTCGCCGAGACAGCTCTTGACCTTCTCGAGGAGCTCCAGCGAGTCGATGGGCTTCGTGATGTAGTCGGAGCAGCCACAGCGAAACCCCTCTTCCCTGTGCGAGACCTCGCCTCGGCTCGTGACGAGTACAATGGGCGTCTCCCGCGTCGCCTCCTCCGATCGCAGCCTCCGGCACGCCTCGAATCCATCCATCGCCGGCATGATCACGTCGAGCAGGATCAGATCAGGTCGCTCGGCGAGCGCCCTGGCCACCGCCGCGCTGCCGTCCTTGGCGGTGACCACGTCATAGCTCCTCCGGAGGATCATCTGCTCCATCATCAGGACGGTCTCCGAGTCGTCCACCAGCAGGATCTTCTTTCGAGACACCACCGCCTCCCCTCGCAGGCTACGAAGGCCAATCGAGCGCTCGCCCGCGCGGCTCGAACGCCACCTCTCCCCAAGGGGCGTCGCCTTTGCCCAAGGTACGCTCGGGTCGCGCCTCAAGTAAACATCAATCGAGGCAAGAACACTCGGACACACAGCATCTTTCTATTGGGCCAGCGGGCCAGCGGGCCGGCGGGTCGGCCCGCCGGCCTCGACCTTCTCGACAGCGCGGGGGCGAGTGCCGGACGCCACGGCGAGAGCATCGGTGTCTGGCGGAGGTGCAGAGACTCTTTGGAAGGGGACACAACAAAGCCCCGAGTGCTGTACGACCGTTTGCGACATTGGCGGACACGCCGGAGCTCCGTCGCAGCGTCGACTTCTTCGATCGTCCCGGCTTCGACCTCTTCGATCGTCATGAATGCCCGCGCTGCCTTGTTCGACGTTGGCACCTCGGTGAGCCCGGGGGAGCTCGGCCTGGCGTGCTCTGTTCCGCGCCCCGCGTCGCTGCCCCGGCGCTTGGCCGAGCGACCGACCGGTGGTACCAGGGCACGATGGATGTGAGAGCTGGGGCGCTCTGCCGGGATCCTGCGCGCACGGCGCTGCTGATCATCGACATGCAGAACGACTTCCTCGCGGAGGGAGGCGCGTTCTCGAAGCGCCACTGCGATCCGCGCCAGCTCGCGCAGACCGTGGCCTGGCTCGCGCGCGCGGCGCGCGCGCAGGGGCGGGTCGTGGTGTGGGTGACGTCGGCCTACGGCGAGATCGACGCGGCCCCGGACGCGCTCCACGGGCAGACGCACACCGGCAGCGCGTGCTGCGCCCGCGGCACGTGGGGCGCCGAGCTGTTCCCCGCGCTCGTCCCGGTGCGCGCCGAGCGCCCCGCGGGGACCGCGGAATGGCATGTCGAGAAGCGCTGGTATTCGGCGTTCCGAGAGACCGAGCTGCACGCCCGGCTGGCGCAGGCGGGCGTGACCGCCGTGGTCCTGTGCGGCGTCGCGACCAACGTGTGTGTCCTCGCCGCCGCCCGCGACGCGCGCCGGCTCGGCTACGACGTCGACATCCTCGGGGACGCGACCGCGGCGGGGACCGCGGGCAAACACGCCGTGGCGCTGCGCGAGATCGAGGGCCTCGGCGGCCGGCGCCGCAGCTGGGCCGACCTGCTCTCCGAGGGACCGGGGCCCGTGCACGTCGCCGGCATCGGCGCGGGCGAGACGGCGCTGTGGTGCGGCGCCCTCGACGAGCGCCTCGCCGGGGAGGCCGGCGCCTTCGCCGCCGTCGAGCGCGAGGTCGCCTGGACGACGATGCGCCACCGCGGCGGGGAGGTGCCGCGCCTCGTCGCGATCCAGGGCGAGCGCTCGCCCGACGGCGCCATGCCGCTCTATCGCCACCCGGTCGACGAGCAGCCCGAGCTCTGCCCCTTCACCCCCGTCGTCGACCGCATTCGCAGGGAGGTCGAGCGCCGCGTCGGACACCCGCTCAACCACTGCCTGCTCCAGCTCTACCGCACGGGGCGCGACTGGATCAGCGAGCACTCCGACAAGACGCTCGACCTCGTGCGCCCGTCGTTCATCGTCAATGTCTCGCTCGGACGACAGCGCACCATGGTGCTCCGGCCGAAGCGCGCCGAGGACGGGAATGCCATCCAGAAGGTCCCTCTGCCGCACGGCTCGCTGCTCGTCATGGACCTGGAGACGAACCGCCGATTCTATCACGCCATCCGGCAGGAGGGGGACGCTGGGGGCGAGGGCGGCGTGGGCGGCGATGGCGACGGCCCGGCGTCGCCATCGCGCATCTCGCTCACGTTCCGGCACATCGGCACGTTTCACGATCCGGCGACCGGCGCTGTCTGGGGCGTCGGCGCGCCCGCGTCGGAGCGCGCCGACGCCGAGGCGCGCGCCCGAGCCCGAGCCGCGGTCCCCGAGCCGGAGCGCGAGGCGGCGGAGCGCGGCGAGGCAGAGCGGATGTTGCAGCTCTTCCGCGCCGAGAACATCGACCCCACCTTCGATGTCGCCGCGTACCGCCCCGGCTTCGAGGCGCTCAATTTTCGCACGCTCCGCGCGTCGCACGAGCCCGGAGGCGACCGATGAGCGCTCGGCGCGCGGTGTATTTCGTGAACGGCTCGATCTCGAGCTGGCGCGTCCTGATGGCGGCTCACGAGAAGGGCCTCGCCTTCGAGCCGCGCCGCCTGCGCGTGATGCGGGAGCCCCGCGAGACGCGCACCCCGGAGTTCCTTGCCCTCAACCCGCGCGGCCAGGCCCCGGTGCTCGTCGAGCCCGACGGCACCGCCATGAACGAGTCGCTGGCCATCCTGATGTACCTCGAGCTGCGGTATCCCGACCCGCCGCTCCTCCCGCAGGTCGCCGAGCCCGGCGCGCTCGCCCGCGTGCTCGCCTTCGCGCAGGAGTCGGAGGCCACCGCGTGTGTCTACGACCCGCTGGAGGGCCTCTTCGAGGCCGGCCCGGAGGTCGTGTCGCCGGACCGGCGAGCCGCCATCCTGGGCGCGCTCTCGGGCGTGGAGCGGGAGCTCGCGCTGTGGGATGCGCGGGCCCAGAAGACACGGTTCATCGCGTCGGACGCCTTCACGCTCGCCGACTGCGCGTTCTACCCGGTGCTCGCCTACATGCAGCGGCGCGGGCTGTCGCTCGCCGGTTATCCGGCGCTCGACGCCTACGAGCGCCGCGTGCGCGATCGCCCCTCGGCCGTGGCCTCGTACCCCGAGGGCTGGTCCCACGACCGGGCGCGCCCCGACCTGTTCGCGCAGGCGCGTGCGCTCGCCGCCGCGACGTAACGCGGCCGCCCCGCTCGCCGTGGAGTGAACGCGGCACGTCATCCGGGCTGAAGTTGGCCATTATCATTGAACCTCCCAGAGCCGTCATTCGACCGGGACTCATCGGAGAGGATCGACCGCCGTCCGTTGCGCGGTGAGCTGAATAGTTGCACCACCCTGTGCTTGACATGAAAGCGCGTTTGTACGTCTCATCGCGCCGCGATCCCAGCTGCCGTTCCGGTGAGTGTAAATCCAACCGATGAACGTTGGTTATGCTCGCTCCAAGAGGTCCATCCATGCGAACGCTTGCCACTCGAGCCGCCCGCGCTGCCCTCGGTCTTTGCCTCGCAGCCGCTGCCTGCGGGCAGCCTGAGCCGAACCTATCCGGGCAGGGAGGTGCGGGCGGCGGCTCGGACGGCTCGGGCGGCGAGAGCGCGGCCAGCAGCGGCGACACGACGTCGAGCGCCAGCTCGGGCAGCGGCACGACGTCGAGCTGGAGCTCGGGCGTCGATACGACGTCGAGCTCCAGCTCGGGCACGGGTCCGGACGACACCCCTGTCGAGAACGAGAGCGCCGATTGCGAGGTCGCCGCCCTGCCGGAAGCAAGCGCTCTACCCAAGATCTCCAAGCTGCCCGATCCGTTCACGAGGCTCGACGGAACCAGCGTTTCCACCAGAGCAGAATGGCACTGCCGGAGGCAGGAGATACGCAAGCAGGCTGAGAAGTACATCTACGGCGAGAAGCCGACGCCTGACGTGGTGACCGGCACCGTCACCGAGAACAAGGTCTCTGTGCACGTGGAGGCCCAGGGCAAGAAGATCGACTTCAGCGCCGACATCGTGCTGCCCTCCAAGGGGGAAGCGCCGTTCCCCGCCATCATCAACGTGGGCGGGAAAGGCGGGTTCGGCGGCATCACGCTGGGTGAGAGCCGCATCCTGGATCAAGGCGTCGCCGTCATCTACTACAACCACAACGAGATCGGCAGGGAGGGCACCGCGGAGCAATCCAGAGGAAAGCCGAACCCGGGGAAGTTCTATGATATCTACGGCGGCGATCACTCCGCGGGCCTCTTGATGGCATGGGCCTGGGGCGCCAGCCGGATCATCGACGTCCTCCAGGCGTCGGGGGGCGGCATCATCGATCCGACCGGGATCGGCGTCACGGGGTGCTCGCGCAACGGCAAGGGAGCATTTGCCATCGGCGCCTTCGATGATCGGATCGCCTTGACGATCCCCCACGAGACGAGCACCGCCGGAGTCCCGGCCTACCGCATCGCCGACGTGCTGGGCAAGGAGCGGACGGACCACAACTACTTCGGGCTGAACTGGCTCAGCAACAATTTCGAGCCGTTCGTCTTCAAGAACAATGCCTCGAACGCCGTCAAGCTCCCGATCGACACCCACGCCCTGATCGCGATGATGGCGCCGCGCGGCCTGCTCGTCCTCGAGAACCCGCACCAGGCTCAGATGGGCGCCCCCGCCGGTCATACGGCGACGGCGGCCGGAGCGGCGGTCTACAAGGCGCTGGGCGTGGAGAAGAATGTCAGCTACCACTCGAAGGTCGCCGAGACGGCGCATTGCTCTTACAAGAACGAATACACCGATCTCCTCGCCAAGAGCATCGCCAGATTTCTGAAGCACGAGGGCGAGGCGCCCGGAGAGTTCGTCGTGGGCTCGGGCGGCTCGCTCAGCATGGCGGACTGGGTGGACTGGCAAGCCCCAACGCTGGAATGATGGCGCTGTTCGGGGAGCGCGAGGCCCCGAACGAGCCGGCGGCGCCGAAGCCCGGGGCAGGCTGTCGGACACCGTCTCAGCAAATCTGAAGTCACCCACAGCCTGACCTGGGCGGCGCCCGGCTCCGCAAGCGCGTGATTCCGATGGATTCGGGGTGCTTGAGCCGGCGCGGTCGTCGCGAGGGATGGCTCACCTGAGCGCGCCTGCGCTCTGACGTCGCTGTCATGGATCGGGCCGGAGCGGCGCGTCGATGCGCGCTCCAGCCAGACGATGCGCGGGTCGCGGCGTTGGCACTGAAGCTGCATTCTGCGCGGCAGGACGCGGGGCGAGGGCGCGTCGCGATCCTGCGCGCGCCCGTCCGCCCAGGCGTTCGAAGGAGTGACGGCATGAACCGATTCTTTGGCTTCATCATGACGGTCGCGTCGGGCATCGTGATGGCCGGCTGCGGAGAGAGCGGCGCGAGCTCCATGGGCTCCTTCGGCGGCTCCGGCGAGTTCGGCGCGACGCCGGGGGGCGTGAAGGATATGGGCTTCGCAAGGGGCCTCGTCGAGAACGGCAGGGTGCCGCCGGCCGAGGCGTTCGTCGTCGAGGCGATGTTCTCGGAGCACGATCTGCCGCTCGAGGGCGCGCCGTGCGCGACGCTCCTCTGCGTGCGCGCCGCGATGGGGATCGCCCCGGACGCGCAGGGCGAGAGCGCCGCGTGGGTGCAGGTCGGCCTGTCGTCGACGATCGATCCCGAGACGTTCAAGCGACCGTCGATGGCGATCGTGGCGACGGTCGACGTATCCGGCTCGATGTCGTGGGGTTACGGCGACGGCGAAGGCGGGATGCCTGCGGCGATCGCCCACTCACTCCTCTGGAACGTGGCGAGCCACCTCGACGCGGACGATCGCTTCGCGCTCGTCACGTATGGCTCGTCGGTCGACACGCCGCTCGACTGGACGCAAGGGAACGACCCCGAGATCAAGGAGGCCATAGGCGAGCTCTCGGCGGACGGCTCCACCAACATGGAGGCGGGCCTGATCCGGGCGTACAAGCTCGCGCGCGAGGCGAAGGGCACGGCCGACGAGGTCCGCGTCATGCTCTTCACCGACGTTCAGCCGAACGTGGGAGCCACGGGCGGCAGCGAGTTCGAGCGCCTGGTCGCGGAGGGCGCGGACGACGGCATCGGGATCACCGTCTTCGGCCTGGGCCTGGGGCTCGGCGCCGAGGTCATGAACCGGATGTCGCACCTGCGCGGAGCCAACGCCTTCGGCCTGATGAACGCCGACGACGTAGGGCTCTTCATGCAAGACAACTGGCCGTGGATGGCGACGCCGATCGCCCATGATCTCAGCCTCGTCGCGACCCCCTCGCCGGGCCTCTCTCTCTCGCACGCGTACGGCTTCCCCACAGGGGAGGCCGGCGCGACGTCGATCGCCTCGCTCGACGTCGCGAGCGTGTTTCTCAGCAAGCGCAAGGGGGCGCTGCTCCTTTCCCTCACGCCGGCGTCGCCAGAGGAGATCGCCGGGTCGGAGGTGGAGATCGCGCTCGATTACGTCGACCGCTCGGGAGAGCCGGTCTCGAGCTCCCTCTCGGTGCGCTATGACGGCGAGGCGCTCGACGAGCGCGGCGTGGTGATGCCGCAGGCGAGCGTCGACAAGACGGTGGCGCTCGCGCTCCTCGTGCAAGCGATGCACGACGCGGCGCAAGCGTACAGCTGGGACCGCGCCGCGGCGATTGCCGCCCTGGAGCCCGCGCTCGCGCGCTTCGCGGCCGACGCGGCGGCGATAGGCGACGCCGGCATCGACGCGGAGGCGGCGTTCTGGCCCGCGCTCCTGGACCTCATGAAGGCGGACGCCCCTCTGGGAGATTTTTACAGTGATTTCAGCGGCAACTGACGCTCTCCGAGGGCTCGTGGTCGTCCTCGGCTGCGCCCTTGTCACGGCGTGCGACGCGGGCCCGGATCGAGACGGCGATGGCTTCGAGGCGTCGGATGACTGCAACGACGCGAACGCCGAGGTGCACCCGGACGCCGCCGAGATCTGCGACGACGGGATCGACAACGACTGCAATCTCCTGGTCGACGTCGCCGACGCGGCGTGCGCCGGCGAATCGGGCGCATGAGCTAGATGCCGAACGGGCGAGCCCGAGCCCGGCGCCCGGACGTGTCACCCCGGGCGGGGCGCGGGCTGCGCCGCGGCGGCGCCCCGTGTCTGCATCTGCATCCACCGAGCGGTGATGACCGCGGCCACGAGCGCGACGATCGTCGTGACCAGGAGCGGCGCGGCGCCGTCGCCGGACATGTGCGCGCGAGAGACGTTGTCGAGGTGGATGCCGAGGTGCGCCGCCCACGCGACGAGCACGCTGCCGCCGGATCGGAGGTGCAGCGCCGTCGTCAGCACGCTGAGCGACGTGATGAACAGGAGGCTGAGCGCCGACGACCACCACGGGACGCCCGGCAGGCACATGGTGGGCAGGTGCCAGAAGGTCCACGCGAAGCCGAGGACGAGGCTGGCGCGCACGGGTCCCTGCGCCGGAAGGAGCCGCCGGAGGGCGTAGCCGCGCCATCCCAGCTCCTCACCCAGCGGGGCGAGGACGGCGATGCCGCGGTGTTCCGGCGTGAGGGGCGTAACCAGGAGCGTCGCCGGCAGGCTCCCGCCGGCGAGCGCCAGCAGCGCGAGACCGAGGAGGTGCAGCGCCGCCGGCATGCACAGGGCGAGCGGCGCGTAGCCCCAGCCCGCCGGGGCGGGGTGGGGCGAGAGGAGCCCCGAGAGCCCCGCTCGGCCGCCCTCCTTCCAGGCGCACACCACGGCCGCGAGCGAGGGGCCGACGGCGCCGAGCACGAGCGGCGCCATGGCGACGCCGGGAGGGATGCCAGCGCCCCACTGCTGGAGAAGCAGGGGCAGCTGGCAGAGCCATGTGATGGCGTAGGCGAGGAGGAAGAACCGGGCCACCGGACGAGGCATGGACCGGCGGGACAGCGGCGCCGCGCAGGATGTTCCCCGTGGCCGCGTTCAGGCAGCGCGGGGTCGTCCCCGCTTCACCCATCGGCCAAAGTAGCCCTCCTCCCCAAGGGCATCCCGCGTGGGGCTCACCGCCCGCGCGTGCGCCCGAGCAGCGAGCGCAGGATCTCCTCCGCATGCGTCCACAGCAGCGACCCTCCCGCCTCCGGCAGCACGCGCCTCTCTGCCGCGCGCAGCCGCCCGGCGAGCGACGCCCCGAAGTCCGGCGAGTGCACCGTGCTCGTGTCCCGCGCGCCGTACCACAGGTCGACCGGCGCGCGGATGCTCCCCGGATCGAACGGCCACGGGCTCATCGTCAGCACCGTGTCGCGCGCGTAGCCGGCTGGCCCCTGCGAGAACGCCTCATCCATCGCGCGCCGGTAAGCGCGCTCGAACACCGGGGCGGTGTACACCGCGCGGTCGACGTCCGCGAGCGTCGAGAGGACGAAGCTCCACATCGCCTCGGCGCTGAACCCGCCGAAGAACGCCTCCGCGCGCGCAGGGTCGGTCGCCACCAGCTCCACGAGCCGCCGCACGTCCGGCGCCAGCGCATCGGCGAACACCGGATTCGCCAGCTCATCGGTCCCCGCGACCACGGCCACGCCAGCCACGACGCTGGCCGCCGCGCAGGCCAGGGCGAACGGCGCGCCCGCCGAGAACCCGACGGCCGCGACGCCGGACAGCTGACGCGCCTCGAGGAAGCGCCGGATGTCCTGCGCCCAGTCGCCGAGCGTGCGGCCCGGGGCCTGGTCCGACGCCCCGAGCCCCGGGCGATCCACGGAGATCAGCCGCACGCCGAGCCCGTCGACGACGTCGCCCCCGAACCCCATCGACCGGCTCGTGGCGCCGCCGGGGCAGAGCAGCACGGGGATGCCGTCCTCCGGTCCCCACTCCGCCCAGCCAAGCCGCCGGCCGTCTGGAAGCGCTGTTTGGCCGAGCCGGACCGGCTCCACCACGCCGCTGATCATGGCCCCAAGGTAGTTGATCTGCACCGAAGATACCAGGCGCTCCGCGCGTGTCGGGAAGGCGCCGAGACCGGCCGGGGTCACGACAGTGGACAAGGGAGCGAACGTGGTCGTGCTGCGCGGTTCCGCATGGAGCTGCCACAGACTCCCGTGGTAAGGTGATGTTGTCAGGGGGGTGGTGAATCTGTGATCGAGCCCGCGACGGCCTTCGGCACGCAAATGCGCATGGATCAACGGCTCGATGGCGCGCCGGCCGGGGAAGGGGACAGGCCATGATCGCGGTCGCCGAGCCCGGCACACGCACCCTCAGCGACGACGAGTTCGTCCTGTTCCAGAGGCTCGTCAAGCGCCTCTCGGGCATCTCCCTGGGCCCGCAGAAGAAGCCGCTCCTGCTCTGCAGACTCGGGCCCCGGCTCCGCGCGCTCGGCCTCCACAGCTTCGGCGAGTACTACCGCCGGGTGACCGCGGCGGGCGCCGAGGGCGAGCTCGTGCACATGCTCGACTGCATCTGCACCAACGAGACCCATTTCTTCCGGGAACGCGAGCAGTTCGAGCTCCTCGAGCGCGAGATCCTCCCGGCGTGGGAGAAGAGCGCGGGCCACGGCTCGCCGGATCGCGGAGCGCCCCGCGCGCGCGTCCGCCGCCCGCTGCGCGCGTGGAGCGCGGCCTGCTCCACCGGGGAAGAGCCCTACTCGATAGCGATGACGCTGCTCGGCTGCCTGTCCTCCCCCGATCACGGCGGCGCGAGGGCTGATCGCGCGCCGCGCTGGGCAGGCGGCGCGCCGGCGGGCGTTCCGGGGATCGGCGTCCTGGCGACGGACCTGTCCGTCCGTGCGCTCGAGCGGGCGCGACGCGCGGTGTGGCCGATCGAGCGGGCCTCGGAGATCCCGGACGAGCGTCTGCGCGCCTACATGCTCCGCGGGACGGGCGCAAGCGCGGGCCTGATGAAGGCCGGGCCGGAGCTGCGCCAGATCGTCACCTTCCGGCGCTTCAACCTGCTCGACGCGGCGCCCGAGCGGTTCGGCCTGTTCGATCTGATCTTCTGCCGGAACGTCTTCATCTACTTCGACGCCGCGACGAAGGCGGAGATCGTGGCGAAGCTCATCGCCAGCCTCGCGCCCGGAGGGTGCCTGTTCCTCGGGCACGCCGAGGGCCTCCACGGGGCGGACCCCCGCGTGCGATGCATCGCCCCATCCGTTTACCGGCTCCAGCCGCCGGCGGGGCTCAAGGGAAGCCGGAGCCCGTAGCGCTCCTGCGGGACGTTGCTCCCGATCAGCAGCTCGTCCGGCGGAGCCTCCCTCTCTCGAGGGGACGCGCGACGCGGCTCGACGGCGGCGGCGCGCGGCGCGCGGTCAGGGGTGGATGTTGAGCTCGTAAACGCCGGATTCCTCGAACGCGCCGTCGACCACGATGACGATGGTCTGCCCTGCGTCGAGCGACACCGTGACCTCCGACGTGAACAGGGACAGGTCCTCCCCGAGCACGTCGTCGCTGCACGCGATCTCCTCGCCATAACAGTCCCCGTCGAAGACGGCGAGCACGGTGTCATAGTCGGAGCCGACCGTATCGATCGTGTACGTCCCCGCCTCCGGCGCGGTGAACAGATAGACCACCTCAGGCGCCTCGATGCCGCCGCAGCTCGCGTCCACCTCGGCGAGGCTCCCCTTGGTCGTCCCCGTCGCGGTCTGGGAGGCGAGGGGCGTGAGCTCGATGGGCTTATCGCACGTGCCGGTGCCGTCGAACAGGTCCACGTTGAGCATGTAGTCGCCCTCCGCGCCGTGGCTGTCGACGCTGATCAGGGCGGTCTGGCCGGCGTCGAGCCACACGAGCTTGCTCGAGTCCCTGCTATCGTTGACGCAGGCCATCTCGTCGCCTTCGCACCCGCCGTCGCGCACCGACAGGACCGTATCGATCGTGGAACCCACGGTGTTCATGCGGTAGAAGCCATCTGCAGGCGCGGTGAAGCTGTACGTCGCCTCGCCGCCGGGCACCGTGGCGCAGGAGGGCGCCAGGAGATCGGGATAGCCCTCGGTGCTGCCCGTGACCGACTGCGGGACCACCGCGCCGAGCGCGAAGAGAGGGCACGGCGGCGCTTCCCGCTGGGTGATGTTGAGCGTGTAATCGCCGCTCGCCGACGCGCTGTCCACGGAGACGATCACCGTCTGGCCGGCGGAGAGGAACAGGCTCGCCCGCGAGTGGGTGACGACCCCCGCGGGGTCCACGTTGTCATTGCACCTGAGCGAGGGGCCGGAGCACGAGCCCTTCAGCACGTCCAGGACCGTATCGAGCGCCGAGCCCTCCGTGTCGAAGATATAGAGCGCGTCGGCCGGCGCGGTGAAGCGATACGTCGCCTCGGGGGCCCCGCGAGAGGCGCAGTCGGGCGCGAGGTGATCGGCGAGATCCGCGGTCGTGCCCGTGACCGTCTGCGGCACCGTCGAGCCGAGATCGACCAACGGGCACGGCACCTCGTCGACCACGAGACGGTAGTCGCCCGTCGGGCCCGCGGTGTCCACGACGAGGATGACGGTCTCGCCGGCCGCGAGCGAGAGCGTGATGAACGCCGGCTCGAACAGGCCGTCGGCGCACGCGATGAGGTCGCCGCCGCACGAGCCGTTGCGCGCCTCCATGAGGACGGGGAAGCTCGATCCGGTCGCGTCGAACGTGTAGAGGCCCTCGCGCGGCGCGGTGAAGCCGTAGGTCGCCTCGCCCCCGGTCGAGAAGGTCGCGCAGGCCGAGATCAGGTTGCGGAGGTGCTCGTTGTTCCCGGTCACCGTCTGCGGCAGGGTCGCGCCGATCTGGACGCCCGGGCACGGAGGGGCCTCGACGATCTCCAGCGTGAAGCTCGCCAGCGGGCCGGCCGGATCCGCCACCGCGACGAGCACCGTATCACCGGCTTCGAGCGTCGCGAACGCGTTCGACTCGGCGGTGCCGTAGCGGCAGTGGAGCGAGCGGCCCGTGCACGTGCCGCCCTCGCGGACCTCGACGATCAGGTCCGACGGGGCGCGCGCGCTGAACACGTACGTGCCGTCCGACGGGGCCGTGAACGTGTACGTGGCGTCCGGGGTCGCGCTGATGTCGCAGTTGGCGAACACCGTGTCCTCGCGCAAGACGGTCGTGCCCGTCACCGTCTGCGGGACGACGGGATCGAGGGCGGTCGGCGCGCACTGGACCGGCCCGGGCTCGGTCACGCGGAGCGTGAAGTCGCCCTGCGCGCCGCGCGCGCCGCTCACCACCACGAGGATGCGCTCGCCCTCGGCGAGATCGACGGAGATCTGCGACTGGACGCTCCCCGCGTTGTCGTTGCAGGCCAGCTCCTCGCACGTGTCCGCCCGCAGCGCGCCGAGCGCCGTGTCGTACGAGGCCTCGAAGGTGTCGAACAGGTACGTCCCCGCGTGGGGCGCCGTGAACAGGAACGCCTGATCGGCCGCGCCGGGCCCCGAGCAGGTCAGCCAGCGGCCGTCGTCGGCGCCGATCGTCGTGCCGCTCACCCGCTGCGGGACGGCGGAGCCGATGTCCTGGGACGGCTCCGCGCTGCACGCGCAGGTGCCGCCCTCGCAGGGGCGCCCGGGGTCGCAGGCGCGATCGCACCGGCCGCAGTGCTGCGGATCTGCGGCGAGGTCCACGCAGCTGCCGGCGCAGTCGGTGAGGCCCGGGAGGCAGGTCTGCCGGCAGACGGATCCGGCGCACGCGCGGCCCGGCGGGCACGGCGCGCCGCACTTGCCGCAATGGTCCGGGTCGGTGCGCGTGTCGACGCACGCGTCGCCGCAGCGCTTCACGTAGCGGCCCTCGCGGCACTCCGATGGCCCGCCGCCGTCGCCGCCGTCACCCCCGCCGCCGCCGTCGCCGCCCTCGCCGCCGGTCCCCAGCGGCTCGCAGGCGCCCTTCACGCACGCCTCCCCGGCCGCACATTGCTGGCCGCACGCCCCGCAGTGCTCCGGATCGGCGTGCAGCGCCACGCAGGCCCCGCCGCAGACCGAGTAGGGGGCCTCGCAGCGCGGCGCCGGGGCGTCGTCGTCGCCGCCGCACGCGGACGCTGCCGAGAGGAGCGCGGCAGGCAGCCAGAGCGCGGCCATCGAGAGCGCGCGCCCGAAGCGAAATCCGTGTCTGTTCATCGACATCCCCCTGCGGCACGCGCCGTCGACGCGCGCGTGCCGGCGGAGGACGCGAGCGCCTCTCCGACGTTCGGCTCCCGGGCTCCGCGCTGGTCGTTAATGGCTGACGTGGCCGCTCCGCTCATCCGACCCTGCCATCGAGGCCTCGCTGCGCCGGCCGGCGACCCGACGGCACCTCGGCCGGGTGGGCCGCTTCACGATCGTGCCTCACGTCGTGAAGCGAGGTCAAGGCGCGCCGTCCGGCAGGCTCTTCGGGAGGGCTGGCCCGCGCCAGGTAGAGAGCGACAACCGCGCCACCCCTTGCTAGAACCGCCCGCATGTCGCGGCCCGCGCGCCCTGAAGTCCTCGCTCCCGCCGGTGATCGCGCCGCGATGGAAGCCGCCGTGCGCGGCGGGGCCGATGCCGTCTACTTCGGCCTCCGGGGGGGCGCCGCGGGCGGCGGCGCGGCGTCGCCCTTCAACGCCCGCGCGCGGGCCGCGAACTTCGACGCGGCGGAGCTCGAGGAGGCGGTGCGCTTCCTCCACGCCCACGGCGTGAAGGGCTACGTCACCCTGAACACGCTGGTGTTCGACGACGAGCTCCCGGCGGTCCGCGGCGCGATCGAGGCGTGCGCCGCGGCCGGCGTCGACGCGGTCATCGTCCAGGACCTCGGGGTGATGCGCCTCGCGCGGGCGCTCGCGCCCGGGCTCCCGATCCACGCCTCCACGCAGATGACCTGCACCGACGCGGCCGGCGTCGAGCTCGCGCGATCGCTCGGCGCCGCGCGCGTTATCCTCGCCCGGGAGCTCTCGCTCGACGACATCGCCGCCATCCGCCGGGCGACCGACGTCGAGCTCGAGGTCTTCGTCCACGGCGCGCTCTGCATCGCCTACTCGGGGCAGTGCCTGACGAGCGAGGCGATCGGCGGCCGCAGCGCCAACCGCGGCGCCTGCGCCCAGGCCTGCCGCCTGCCGTACCGCCTCGTCGTCGACGGCGCGCTGCGCGACCTCGGCGACGCGGCCTACCTCCTGTCGCCGGAGGACCTCGACGCCACCGACGTCATCCCCGACCTCGTCGCGCTGGGCGTCGCCTCGGTGAAGATCGAGGGGCGCCTCAAGGGCCCGGAGTACGTCGGCGCCACCGCGCGGCTCTACCGCGCCGCGATCGAGGCGGCGCTGGGCGAGGGGGCGGGCCCCGGGGCCACGGACCGGGAGGCGGCGCTCCAGGCGTTCTCGCGGGGCTCGGGCCCCGGCTTCCTGCGCGGCGTCGACCACCAGCGCCTGGTCGACGGCCGCTCCTGCGATCACCGCGGCATCGAGGTCGGCGAGGCGCGCGGCGCCGCGCGCCGGCGCGGCCATGAGGTCGTGGTCGTCCGCGCCGCCCGTCCGCTCGCGCGCGGCGAGGGGATCCTCGTGGAGGGCGGGTTCGCCGGCGAGGGCGAGATCGGCGGCCGCATCTGGGGCCTGTGGGCCGCTGGCCGCGAGGTCGAGCGCGCGCCGGCGGGGGGCGACGTCGAGGTCTGGCTCGGCCCGGACCGGCGGCTGCCGGAGGACGTGCTGAGCGGCGCGAGGGGGCTGCGCGGGCGCCGGGTCTTCCGCACGAGCGACCCCGTCGCCACGCGCGCGGTCCGCGAGGCCCTCGACCGCGCCCCGCGCCGGGTGGCGATCGACGTCCGCCTCGAGGGCCGCCTCGGCGAGCGCCCGCGGCTCTCGGCGGCGGCGGAGGGCGGGGCGTCGGCCTCGGTCGAGGTCGACGCCCCGCTCGGCCGCGCCGATCGATCGCCGCTCGACGAGGCCACGCTGCGCAAGCAGCTGGATCGGCTGGGCGACACGCCGTTCGCCCTGCGCGGCGTCGGGCTGTCGCTCGACGGGCCCGCGCTCGTGCCGCCGTCGGCGCTCAACCGCGCCCGCCGGGCGCTCGTCGCGGCGCTGATCGAGGCGTCGCACCGGCCCCATCCGTCGGCGCCGCTCTCGGCCGAGGCGCTCGTCGCCGGCGTCGCTCCGCCGGACGCGCCGCCGCCGGCGCCGGGCCTCTTCGTGCTGTGCCGCAACGTGGCGCAGGCGCGGGCGGCGCTCGACGCCGGCGCGAGCGGCGTCTACCTCGATTTCCTGGAGATGGTCGGCCTCGGCGCCGCGGCGCGCGAGCTGATGGCGGCCGGGGCCTCCGTCGGGGTGGCGCCGCCGCGCATCCGCAAGCCGGGCGAGGAGAAGATCGATCGGTACCTGCTCTCGCTCGGGCCGTCCGCGATCCTGGTCCGCAGCCTCGGCGCGCTGCTCGACGAGACGCCGGGCGTGCCCCGGATCGGCGATTTCTCGCTGAACGTCACGAACAAGCTGGCCGCGCGCGAGGTGCTCTCGCGGGGGCTCGCCGCGTTCACGCCGTCGTTCGACCTCGACGCCGCCCAGCTCGAGTCGCTGCTGGACTCGCCGTTCGGGCCGTTCGCCGAGGTGGTGGTGCACCACCCGATGCCGCTCTTCCACATGGAGCACTGCGTGATCGCGGCGACGCTGTCCGAGGGCAAGGATCACCGCACCTGCGGCCGCCCGTGCGATCAGCACGCGCTGTCGCTGCGGGACCGGGCGGGCATGGATCACCCGCTCGAGGCGGACGTGGGGTGTCGGAACACGGTGTTCCACGCGGCGCCCCAGAGCGCGGCGCACCTCGTGCCGAGGCTCGCGAGCTGCGGTGTGCGGCGGTTCCGGATCGAGCTGGTGCGGGAGGACGCCGAGGGGGCGCGGCGGGTGGTGGAGGCGTACCGGCGGCTGCTCGCTGGGGAGGTGGCGCCGGCCGAGGTCGCGCGCGGGCTGCGGGCCGAGGGGAGCTACGGGGTGGTGCGGGGGTCGCTGCGCGTGCTGCAGGCGTGAGAGGAGCGGCCAGGGGCCGTCGATCCGATCATCGCTCGAGGGAGAAGGACACCCAACCTCCGGGACGGCAGGCCCTGCACGGTGGTCAGCGGCCATGACCGGAGTGTCATGCGTGGACGAGCGGCGGTCCGTTCAGAACACGAGCACCTCGCCGCCTGACGCGAGCTGGCACGCGCCGTCCTGGGGATCACCGCCGGTGCGGAGGATCTCGGACGGCTCCGGCTCGCGGTAGACGCCGGAGAGCGCGACGTCGACCATGCGCAGGATCGCGCGATCGAGCTTGGTGACGAAATAGCAGGGGATCGTCGGCTCCTTGTGCGCCCCGCCAACCCCGGAGTCGTCCGTCAGGAAGAGGTATCGGCCGCCCGTGACCTGCGCGGCAGAGCGCATGCTGAGCTCGGTGAGCTCATCCACGCCGCTCGACGCCACGGGATAGACAGCCACCCCGAGATCCTTCAGGGCTCGTATCCCGCTCGCCATCGCCGCGGCGTTCTCCTCGTGGTGGGGCGCGTCCGCGACCCAGAAGGCGAGGCGCGCGGTGTCGCCGCCCGTGCGCCAGGAGAGGTCGGCCGCCTTGGAGAGCGCCATGTCCGGCGCCTCCGGGAAGTCGCCGCCGCCGCCGGCTGCCTGCGCGGCGAGCTTCTCCTGGAACTCGTCGGGATCGGAGCGGAAGTCGAACCACCGGACGATGTAGTCGTCCTCGATGTCCTTGTACAGGACGAGCGACCAGCGCTGCTGGGCGTTCGGGTACTTGGCGAAGATGGAGTCGGAGAGCGCGATGAACTCCGTCTGGAGATACGTGATCTCGTCGCTCATGCTGCCGGTCGTGTCGATGACGAGCGAGACGTCGAGCGTCTCCTTTTTCCCTTGAGGCGCCGCGAAGAGGCTGTGCGAGGCCTGGTGATCGGCCTCGGTGAAGGGCAAGACGCCCGGGAGCGGCTGCGAATAGAGCGTGCTCCGGTACGACAGGAAGAAGTCGAAGTTGCGATTGTCGTCCCAGACGCCCGCGGTGAGCGTGCCAGGATCGATGCTGGCTCCGCCGCCAGCGCCTCCGCCGCCAGCGCCTCCGCCGCCTCCTGTGCCCAGGCTGCCGCCGGGGGAGCCTTCGGTCGAAGGATCGCTTCCATCCGACACACCTCCCGAAGCGGCTGAGCCGACCGCAGGGCCTGAGCCGAAGCTCCCATCGGGGACAGCGCCGGAGTCAGCGCCGGCGCCCCTCCCCGGGATCTCCCCGTCGCCGCCCTCTGCTGAGCTCGAGCCGCCCGAGCACGCTCCCAGCGCGAGGAGGCCTCCCACCATGAAAGCGAAGCGGAAACGGGTGTGCATCGGGATCTCCTTGGCCGCCAGGGTCGTCGCGTGCCGACGTCGGACGCGGCCGGGGACGCCGCAATGCACGTCGCGTGCCGGGCTATAGTTGAGCGATTTCATGTACTTATGTGACTGAACGGGGTGCGTTCTGTGCCAGGTCGCGCCGGAGCGTGCCGAGGAGCAGCAGGCGCGCGTCCTGGGATCGCCTGGAGAACGCCACGCTCGTCGTCGACCTTCGGGGTTCAGCCTTCAGTTCTTCGGAGGTGCCGACTTGAGCGTCGCGTCGAACAGCGCGAGCAATGTCTGGTAGTGGCGCTCGGAGGCGGCCTGGTTGTACACCGCTGAATCGGAGGGGACCCAGCCGTGCTTCGCGCCTTCATACGTCTCGACCGCGTGCTGCACGCCCGCCTGCTGGAGGGCGTCGATCAAGCGCTGTTTCTGCTGGTCGGGGAACGATGCGTCCTCGACCGCGCCCGCCACGTACACGCGCGCGCGGATCCGCGGCGCCAGGAGGTGCGGGCTGTCTGGATCATCGGTCGCCAGCTTGCCGCCGTGGTAAGACGCCGCCGCGATCACGCGGTCCGGAAAATAGCCGGCCGCGGCCAGCGACAACCCACCTCCCATGCAATAGCCAGTCGTGCCGATCGACAGGGAGCGGACATCGGGCTCGGCTGCCAGGAAGGCGAGGAACGCCTCCGTGTCCGAGCGCACGTTGGCCTTGGTGGCCGTGGCGATGTACTTCTCATACCACTGCTTGCGGAACTCCGGATCTCCGCTGAATGTCTCGGCGTCCGGCGCCTGGTAAGGGCCGCCGCGGTAAAAGAGGTCTGGCAACAGGACGAGATAGCCGCCCTGCGCGATGCGCTCCCCCAGCTCGAAGAGAGCGGGCCGTATGCCGAGGCCGTCCTGGTACACAAGCACCGCGGACCAGGGACCTTTGCCAGAGTCGGGGCGGAAGACGGACGCGTCGGTCTGGCCATCCCGGGTCTTCAACGTGACTGTAGCTCGTGACATCTGTTCCTCTTGCTCAGCGTTGGACGTGTGGATGGATCATCGGAGGGACGCCCCGGCCGCGCTCAGCGCGCCGCGGTGGGCTGTGAAGCATCGGCGAGGGTGTCGAGCGGCGCAGGGGTCGCACGCTTGGAGGATTGATGCGCGTCAGCGGGTGCGGCCCTCTCGGAGCAGAGCGTCCCTGTCGCGTCCGGAGCCGCAATCGAGCTCGCCAGGCTCCCAGCGTGCGACGAAGCGCGCCTGCGAGGTCGAAGGGCTCGTCATGCAGTCGACTCTTACTCTCGTCCTCTCGTCTTGGCAAGCACACTTGCCTCGTGCTGGCGGCGACGGCGCCACCTCGCCACGGGCTCGGTATCCAGCGACCCGCGCTCGGCGCAGGCGACCGGTCACTCCATGACCGTCCTGTGCCTTGAGCAGCTGCGTTGTTGATCTGCTGCTTTCCGGGCAGCAACGTCGCGGCGTCGCGACGGCGAAAATGCCGTCCGGACGCGGCATCCTCCGCTGGTACGTTGCTGGCCTATCCGGCGCTGGCATCGATCGCGGCGGCTCCGGGGTGTCCGAGCGCGCCATCGATCGCGCGGCGGTTCACGGCGCCCGCCTTGCCGGCTCTCAGCGCGACGACCGACGCCGAGGGCGGGACGGCGCGCTGCTCCCCGCCCGCCATGCGCTCCACCAGGGGGGCGACGAGCGGCGGCCGGATCAAACCACGAGCACCTCGCCGCCGGACGCGAGCTGGCACGCGCCGTCCGGTGGATCGCCGCCGGTGCGGAGGATCTCGGACGGCTCCGGCCCGCGGTAGACGCCGGAGAAAGCGCCCGCCCCCCTTGCCGCGGCGCTCCGGAGGAGCCCCGCCAGCCGCGTGCTCCCTCGGGCTCGGGAACCTTACGGGCCGGTCGATTGGAATTGACGGTGCCCATGTGATCGTTCACATTCTCGCCGAGGGTATCCTTGTTGTTGCGCCTTGCTCGGATCGCCATGCGTACCGAGGCATTCGCCGTCTGATTGATTTTTGCACCAACTCCGTTCGCTCGGTCGTCGCTGGCACCGTGATGGTGCGTGATGATCACGGGCGTGGTGCAGGCGGTGATCAACCTGGATGGACGGCTGCAGTCGCCCTGGCACCACATCCGCATCGGGCTGCTGCTGCTCGTCTTCATCGTCATGCAGCAGGTCCTGATCCGCTCGGCCCACGCAGCAAGGGGGGGAGTACGGTCGTCATCGATGATGCTGGAGAGTGAGGAGCGAGAGAATGATCGAGGCCAAGCGAATTCTGGTCACCGGGGCGGCGGGCAAGGTCGGTCAGACGTTCATCCGCAGGTTCCTGTCGAACCCCGCGTTCGAGGGGTGGAAGGTCCGTGCCCTGTGCCATAACCGCATGCTGGAGCGGTCGGAGCGCGTGGAGGTGCTGCGTGGGGCCATCGAGGACAGGGCCGTCGTCAACGAGGCGACCGAGGGGGTGAGCCACGTGCTGCACCTGGCGACCAGCAAGGAGACCCCGGAGAGCATCATGGACGTGGCCGTCAAAGGCATGTTCTGGCTGCTGGAGGCCTGCCGCGTCAGCCCTGCGTTCGAGCAATTCATCCTGGTCGGGGGCGACGCCGGGATGGGCCACTTCTTTTATCCGCACCCCGTCCCCGTCACGGAGGCGCAGCGGCACAGCGCCTACCCGGGCTGTTACGCGCTGTCCAAGGTGCTCGAGGAGGTCATGCTCGAGCAGTATTACATTCAATATGAGCTCAACGGATGCTGCCTGCGCGCGCCGTGGATCATGGAGAAAGACGACTTCAAGGCGCAGCTATCCTTCGGTGACGACGTGTTCGGAGGGCCGAGGTGGCGCGATCTTGTCGGTACCGAGGCGGCAGAGGGGTACGTCCGCTCGGGCGCCGTGCCGGTGATGCTCGACCGCCGCGGCGAGCCGGTGAAGCGTAACTTCGTGCATGTGGAGGATCTGGTCGCCGCGATCCAGAAGGCCATCAATCATGAGAAGGCTCGCCAGCAGACCTTCAACATCTGCATGGACGAGCCGGTGGACTACGGGGAGCTGGCGCGTTACCTGGAGGCGACGCGGGGCCTGCCGAGCGTGAGGGTGAAGACGCCGTTCCATTCGACTTGGCTGGACAACGCGAAGGCGAAGTTTCTGCTCGGCTGGCGGCCGCAGTACGACCTGGCGCGGCTCACGGACGCCGCCTTCGACTACGTGCGCGCGCCCGATGACCCGCGCGTCACGTGGTACCCCGGTTGATGGGCCCTGCCGCCCCGCGGCGGCCCCTTCCCGTGGTGGACGAGCCTGGCGATCACGCCGACGCCGAGCTTCGCTGCTAGGGGACGGGCCCGCCTACAAGCACCGTCGCCCGGCGGCCCGGCGTGCGCGCGTAGGCCTCCACGACGGCCTGCCCCACGCTCGCCGCGCGCCCGCGCTTCACCAGGGCCACGATCGCGCCGCCGAAGCCGCCGCCGGTCAGCCGGGCGCCGAAGACGTCCGGCTGCGCCCGCGCGCTCTCCACCAGAGCGTCGACCGCCGGCACGGACACCTCGAAATCGTCGCGCATCGACCGGTGGGACGCGTCGAAGAGCTCGCCGAGGCGCCCCAGATCCCCGGCGCGGAGCGCCGCCACGGCGGCGAGCACCCGGGCGTTCTCGGTCACGACGTGGCGCGCGCGCCGGTCGAGCGGCGCCGGCAGCGACGCGATGCGCGGCTCCACGCTCGCGTCGACGTCCCGGAGCTCCGGGACGCCGAGCGCCGCGGCCGCGCGCTCGCACTCCGCGCGCCGCGTCTTGTAGTCGCCGCTCGCGTGCTGGTGAGCCACCCCGGAGTCGATCACGAGCAGCTCGGCCTCCGGGGGCAGCGGGATGCGCTCGAACGCGAGCGTCCTCGTGTCGATGAAGAGCGCCGTGCTCTCGTCGGCGAGGCTCGCGGCCATCTGATCCATCGTCCCGACCGGCGCGCCCACGAAGTCGTGCTCCGCGGCGTGCGCGATCCGGGCGATCTCCACGTCGTCGATGGACAGGCCGAGCATCGACCGCAGGGCGCGGGCGAGCGCCACGAGCAGCGAGGCGCTCGACGACAGGCCGCTTCCGAGCGGTACTGTCGACGCGATCCTCGCGTCGAAGCCGGGGATCGACGCGCCCCGGCTGCGGAGGACCGCGGTGATGCCCTGCACGTAGTCGAGCCACAGTCCGCGGCGCGCCTCCTCGCCGGCGCGGAACGAGAGCTGGGCGCCGCCGCGCACGTTCGCCGTCATGACCTGGATGAGCCTGTCTTCCCGGGGCGCGATCTCGACGCGCGTCTTCTGCGGGATCGCCGTCGGCAGCACGTAGCCGCCGCTGTAATCGGTGTGTTCGCCGATCAGGTTCACGCGCCCCGGCGCCTCGGCCAGGACCTTCGCCGGACGGCCGAAGACGACCTCGAAGCCATTGCCCTTCACCGTCATCGCGGCGCACCCATGTTCACGGGGCGCAGGAAACCCAAATGTTTCGAGGGCGTCAAGCCACAACTGCGGGATCTGCGCCGGGTGTCGCCGTCCTTGATGACGACGTCGAACGGCCGGTGCTCGTTGATGACGTCGCGGTGGTTCTTGATGTCCTGGTATGCCGAAGGGGGCAGCGAGCGAGTCACATGCTTCCAGGCCGACCCCATCCTCTGAATGAGGAAACATGCGCCCGTGGAGGAGGAGACGGAATTGATAGTCAAGCGGACTGACGCCGACATCCCCAAGCCGCCGACCGCGGCACCTGCCCCGGATCGACGGGGCATTGGCTGACGCTCTACAACGTGCGTGGGGCGGCGGTGGCGAGCTCGGGGCGCGATCTGCGGCACGCCGGCACGACGTGCCCGGGGCGCTCTATCGGTCTCTCAGATCGTCGCGGACCAACCCATTCTGCTTTGGCATTTTGCTCTGCCGCACGTCCTCCACCCGCTTCTTCGCCTTGGCCTCTTTCTCCCGCGCCTTGTCGGCCTCTATGCGGGCGAGCTCCAGCTTGGTCTCGGCCTGCTCCTTAGCCTCCTCGGTGTCGCGGAGCTTCCGCTCGGCCAACCTGCGCTGCTCCTCGCTGTCCCGCAGCGCCTTCTCCGCCACGCTCCTCGCCCAGGCCTCGCTCGCGGCCTTCAGCCACGATTGCTCGTGCTGCACCATGATCGCCAAGTTCTCGCGGGTCACCTTCACGAGGCCCATCCCCGAGACCACCAGCAGCGACAGGGCTGCGATGACCCCGGTGATGAGCCGGCGCCGCCGACGCCGCCTGTGATCGGCCAGCCGGAGCACCTCCTCCAGGAAGAGCCGTTCTCGCTCCGGCAGCTCCCCCCGGTAGCGCTTGCGAAGGCCGCGCGCCTCCTCGGCCATCTCGCCGCGCCAGAGCATGTCCACGGCCCGGTCGCTCGAATCCCACAGCCTCGCGGCCGCGCGCAACCGCTCCAGGAACACCGCGTCCTCCTGGCTCTCGTCGAGCCAGCGCTTGAGCGTCGGCCACCGCTCGATCAGCGACTCGTGCACCATCTCCACCGTGCTGCCCGCGCGGTCGCTCCCCCTCTCGATCGCCAGGAGCCGCCCGTCGGCGAGCAGGCCCACCACCCGCTCGATCGCGCCTGGATCCCCGGGCAGCTCGCAGAGCTCGCTCAGGCTGGCGACGGCGCACGTCCGCTCGGGCGTCACCAGGCGCTTCAGGACCGCTCGCGCCAGCTTCGCCTGGCGCCAGCTCATCCCGGCCAACAACGTGTCGGCGTGGCTGGCCAGCGCGCCCGCCACGCCGCCGAGCGCCTCGTAGCTCGCCCGCGTGAGCAGCCGGCGCTTGCGATCGCGCATCTCCCACAGCCTGGCTGCCGTGAACTGGAGCAGCGGCAGCGCGCCGTGCGTCCTCTCCAGCGCGTCGAGGATACCCTCGACCATCGCCGGATCCTCGATCTCGTGCCGCGCCGCCTCGATCGGCCTTACCAGCGCCTCGCGCAGGTCCTCGCGCACCATCGGCCGGAGGAACACGAGGCCGCGGAGCATCGCCGCCATGAAGCGCTCGTGCCCGGCCAGCCGCTCGATGAAATCCGACCGCACCGACAGGACGAGCCGCAGCGGCGACGACGCGTCGTCGGCGATGCCCTCGAGGCACGCGAGGAACGCCGCGCGCTCGTCGGCAGGGGCGCCGAGCGTGAACAGCTCCTCGAATTGATCGAGAAACACCACGAGGCGCTTCTGCGCGCGGACCGCCC
Source organism: Sorangium sp. KYC3313 (assembly GCF_052075895.1). Classification (NCBI taxonomy): domain Bacteria; kingdom Pseudomonadati; phylum Myxococcota; order Polyangiales; family Polyangiaceae; genus Sorangium; species Sorangium sp. KYC3313. The sequence goes on along the minus strand of NZ_CP197255.1, from coordinate 9,812,273 downwards.
ACCCGCGGAGCGCGGCGCCGAGCAGGCCCGGCTCGGCGCGCAGCCGCGGGACCAGCGCCGCCCGCGCCGCCGCGGCGCCATCCGGGGCGAGCGCCTGGAGCTCGGTGCTCAGGGGCACGCCCGGGTTGGTGAAGAGCTCCGCGAGCGCCGCCATCGGCTCGCGCCCCGGCCGCACGATGAGCGCCTCCCAGCCCTCGCCGGATCGCTTGAGCGCCGGGATCACCCCGGCCCGCACGAGCGACGACTTCCCCACGCCCGACGCGCCAGCGATCGCGAGCAGCGGCTGGCTCCGGAGGCGCGCGACCATACCCGCGACATCCTGCGCGCGGCCGAAGAAGCGGTCGGCGTCGGCCTCCTGGAAGGAGGAGAGGCCGGCGAACGGGTTCTCGTAAGCGCCGAGGTGGAGCTCCCGGCGCCCGGGCAGGAGGGGCAAGAGCTCCGCCAGGAGCTCCTCGGCGGAGGCGTACCGCTCGGCTCTTCGCTTGCGCAGGCAGCGATCGATGATCGCGCCGAGCACGCCGACCTCCGGGTGGCGCGCGCTGACCTCGGGGAGCGGCTCGTCGAGGACCGGCACTCTGAGGAGAGCCGCCCTGCTGTACGGCGCGAGCGGGTGCGTGCCGAGCACGAGCTCGTGCAGCATGATGCCCACCGCCCAGATATCGCTGGACGCGTCGATCTCCGTTCCCCACCACTGCTCGGGGGACATGTACGCCAGCGTGCCGATGATCCCTCCGTCGGCGGTGAGGTGCATGTCCCCGGCGGAAGGGACATCGGCTGCGAGGCTCGCCTCTTCGTCGCGCAGCTTGGCGATGCCGAAATCGACCACCTTGATCGCGCCCGACGCGTCCAGCATGATGTTCTCGGGCTTGAGGTCGCGATGGACGATGCCGGACGCGTGCGCGCTCGCGAGCGCGCGCACGACGGGGGCCATCATGTCGACTGCCAGGCCGGGCGGCAGCGGCGCAGTCGACACCTCCACGCCTGCCTCCGCGGGCCTGCGCCGCTCCATCCAGCCGCGGAGGCTCTGGCCGTCGATGAACTCGAGCACCATGTACGGGTAACCGTCGTGCTCGTCCACCTCGTGGATCGTCACGATGTGCTCGTGCTTGCAGCGCGCGGTGGCCTGCGCCTCGACCAGGAAGCGCTGGACCCCGGGGCTGCTCAGGCGGGTGAGGAGCTTGATCGCGACGAGGCGGGCGAGCCGCGTGTCGCGCGCGAGGAACACCACGCCCATTCCGCCCCGGCCGAGCTCGCGCAGGAGCTCGTAATGGCCGATGCGGGTGCCCGCCGAAAGCGGCGGCCTCGCCTGCGATCGCTGCGAGGGCGACGGGGCGGCCGCCGCGGTTGTCGCGTGGTCATCCAGCGTGCGAGCGGCCGCGCCCACGCCGCCGGCCTTGACCATCGCCCTGTGCGGCAGGGGGGCTCTGGAGGGGGATGCGGTGGCGAGCACCGTGTTCGCTCGGGCCACGTCCTCGCGCAAGCGGTCGCTCTTCGCCGGACCTGCCGTGAGCGTGCTCGAGCGCGCAGAAAATCGACGGAGCGGCTCCTCGGTGGCTGTCGTGCTGGACATCTCCCCTCCTTCAATGCAATGCGGTGCGTCTACTCGACGCCTGCGCCGCGCATTCAATGCTGCGAAATGAACGAACGGGAGCATTTTGGTCCGATGATGTGGGACATCGCTCTGCGTATGTCCGCCGTTCATCGTCGAGCGGAACGCGATCCGGGATTGCGCGCGCTGCCTGACGTGAGCTCGCCGTGGTGGGGTGCGTCCGCGACCCTGACGGCTCGGGCGCGCCTCTCAGGCTCCCCGCAGCGCGGCGATCACGGGCGCGGTGTCGGGCCGCATGCCGCGCCACAGGGTGAAGCACTCGGCGCCTTGCTCGACCACCATGCCGAGGCCGTCGGCGGTCTGGCCCACGCCGGCCGCGCGTGCGGCCTGCACGAAGGCGGTCGGTTCCTTCTTGTAGGCCATGTCGTAGGCCAGCGAGCCCTCGCTCCACACGCCGGCGGGAAGGGGCGGCACCTCGTTGGTCATGGAGGAGGCGGAGCCGTTGATGATCACGTCGAAGCGCCCGGCGATGTCGGCGAAGCCGCCGCCGGCGAGCTGGACGGCGCCGGCATGCGGGCCGAACTCGGCGGCGAGCTCCACGGCCTTGCTGGCGGTGCGGTTGGCGACGAAGATCTCGGCCGGCTGCTCATCGAAGAGCGGCAACAAGGTGCCGCGCACCGCGCCGCCCGCGCCGAGGAGCAGCACGCGCGCGCCCTCGAGGCGGCGGCCGAGGTTATGGGTGATGTCGCGCACGATGCCGAAGCCGTCGGTGTTGTCGCCGAGGAGGGTGCCGTCGGCGCGCAACGTGAACATGTTGATCGCTCCGGCGGCGCGGCCGCGCGGCGTCAGCTCGTCGGCCAGCGCAAACGCCTCGAGCTTGAAGGGCATGGTGATGTTCATGCCCTTGCCGCCGCTCTTCTGGAACTCGCGCACGGCGGCGGCGAAGCCATCCAGCTCGCCGAGGATCGCGCCGTACACCATGTCCTGCCCGCACTGCCTGGCAAAGGCGGTCTGCAGCGCCGGCGACTTGGTCTGGGAGATGGGATTGCCGATGATGGCGTAGCGGTCGGTCATGGGTGCGTCCAGGCCTCAGCGACGCGGGGCCACGCCCGCGAGCGCCGCAGATCTACGATAGTGTCCAGCGAATTGCCAAGAGCGCGCGGCGCCTCCGCGGATCCAAAGGCGCCGCCATCGCCGCGCCGCGATCAGTCCTGGTAGCTCTCGGCCTTCGACGCCATCACCAGATTGAGCGGCGACGACCCCAGGAGGTCGCGCTCGATGGTGTCGCAGATGCGCGTGAGGGGCAGGTCGTTCGGCTCGTGGCCGAACGGGTCGTCGAGCTCCCCGCCGAGCGCCTCGATCATCAGGACGGGATACGCCACCAGCATCGTCACGACGGGCGTCAGCACCCCGAGCGCCTCGACGAGGGCGAGGGGCAGCGTGGCCAGGTAGAGCGCCACGCCCCGCTGGAGCAGCAGGATGTAGCCGAGCGGTGTGGGGGTCTTGAGGATGCGCTCGCAGCCCCCGAGGCAGTTGACGAGGACGCTCAGCTGCTCCTCGGCGCACACCGCCATGTTGCGCTCGAGGCTCCCGGCCCGGACGAAGGCCGCGAGGCGCTCGGAGACCTGCTGCGCCGCGCGGAGCGGCGGGTGAGGGTGCGTCGAGAGGGCCTCGATCTGCTCCGCCGGGAGCAGCCGGTCGATCTCCGGGCGCTCGGCCTGCCCGCGCAGCGAGCGCCGCGCGGCGTGGACGAACACCACCACCCAGACGGCGACCTCGCGCGCCGCGCCCGGGTCCACCGCGGCGTGAGCGTTCACGATGCGCGTGATGTTGCGGCTCGCGTTCACGATCGAGCCCCAGAGGGTGCGACCCTCCCAGAAGCGGTTATAGGCCGTGTTCGTGCGGAACGCGAGGATGAGCGCGATCACCGCGCCGGCGACCTCGTGAATGCCGATCGAGAGCGACACGCGGGGGACGAACCTGTGCGCGAGCCAGAGCGCGGCGGCGATGACCCCGAAGGCGAGCACGCGACGCATCACGCCCGGCGACAGGGAGCCCCGCGGCGAGACGAGCATCGGCAGCCAAGCGCGCCTGGTGTAGGGGATCATCGGGGCGACCCTCGTGGCGATGCCCTCCGGGAGCACCGGAAGGAGCCATGGACGTGAAGAGGCCTCAGCCTCTCATCGAACGTGCCGATCCTCGTGTGGCCCTGTCAGGATCGCCGCCCTGATCGCCGGGATCCAGCGCGCGCAGCGCGTGGCTCACGAAGCGGAGCATCGCGCCTCCCTACCAGCGAGGTGCCTGTGCCGCAACGTCGCCGGGCGGCGCGGGCGCACGCGCGTCACACGCCAGGCGGTCGGCCTCCGGCGGCGCCTGGCGCGGCGGTCGGCCTCCGGCGGCGCCTGGCGCGGACGCGCTGGACGCGGGACACTCCGTGTCCGTCCAGGCAGAGCAGACCGCGGTGGTGCTGTGCGCCTGGATCGCCTGGAGCCGCCGATTGAAGTTCGTGTCCCCCATCGTCCTGTTCTGGGCGGCCTCCGCCCTGGCCTGGCTCGTCGTCGTGGCAGCGGCGAGGCGCCGCCGGGGCGGGCTCTACGCGCGGTTCGTCGGCGTGCTGCTCGGCATCCACACCTTGATCTCGTGCGCGCTCTTCGGCCACGTCGGCCCGCTCGCGCCGGGGTTCGCGTATCTCCAGGGCGCGGTGTACCTGCATTTCTTCCTGCTCTCGCGCCCCCGGATGCGGCCGCTCGCCTACCGGGCGCTCGTGAGCATCCCCGCGTCCTACTTCGTGGCGGCGATCTTCCTGTCGTTCCCGTGGGCCATCGCGAGCGGGCTCGGGGCCACGCCGTACGGCCTCTGGGTGCCCTTCGCGCTCGCCGCCGTCGGTATCCTCCAGTCGCTCACCGCCCGCCGCGAGGAGATCGAGCTCGTCGTCGATCGCGCCCCCGTCGACGGGCTGCGCCGCCACCCGCTCCCGCGCGAGGGGGCGCCCGGCGCGCGCCGGCCCCTCCGCATCGTCCAGATCACCGATCCGCACCTCGGTCCGTTCATGTCGGTCGCTCGGCTCCGCGGCATCTGCGAGCGCGCGGTGGAGCGCGATCCCGATCTCGTCGTGCTCACCGGCGATTACCTGACGATGGAATCGCAGGACACCGCGGATCACCTCGCCGAGGCCCTGTCCCCGCTCCGCGCCCTGGAGGGGCGCGTGTTCGCGTGCCACGGCAACCATGATCACGAGTCGCCCCGCCACGTCGCGACCGCGCTGGAGCGCGCGGGGGCGCGCCTGCTCGTGGACGACGCGGCGCTCGTCGAGACCGCCGCCGGGCCGGTCCAGGTCCTCGGGATGGACTTCCATTACCGCGATCGCGCCGAGCGCATGGCGGCGGTCTGCGCCCGTCACCCGCGCATGAACGGCGCGCTCCGGCTCGTCCTGCTCCACGATCCGGGCGCGTTCCGCCACCTCGGCGAGGGGGAGGGTGATCTCGTGCTTTCGGGCCACACCCACGGCGGGCAGCTCGGCCTGGTCAGTCTCGGAGGCTCCTGGACCGCCCTCCAGCTCTTCGTGAAGATGCCCGATCATGGCCTGTGGGCCCGCGGCCCCGATCGGCTCTACGTGCACCGCGGGACAGGACACTACGGGTTTCCCCTTCGGCTCGGCGTGCCGGCGGAAGAGAGCGTGCTCAAGGTCCACCTCGCCGGCGACGGCGTCTGACGGGCGAGGCGCCGCCGCCTTGAACGCGGCGGTCACGGAGCAGATTTCAACGCAAAGGCGCGAAAAAGACAGGGATTGAGCGAGCCAGAGAGGGATGGCTCAGCAGCGTCTGGTCCACGGCCGCGTCGAGCGTCACCGTGACCAGACCGTCGCGACTCGATGTCACCGCGCTCCAGCTCCGCGCCGCCGCGCGCCCGCTGCTCCGCGCCGCCGCGCGCCCGCTGCTCCGCGCCGCCGCGCGCCCGCTCCGGGGCGGGCGCGCTCGCCGGCGTGCGCCCCGATGAGGGCTCAGGCCGTCTCGAGGAACTTGCGCACCTGGGACTCGATCGCGCTGCCGGGCACGATGAAGGGCTTGTCCGTGATGTCCACCGAGAAGCTCTGAGCCGAGACGGCATACGTCCCCTTCACGGTCCCCGCCGGCGTCGGCACCGAGAAGTCGCCCTTGCCCTCGTTGCCCGTGAACTTGCCGCCGGCCTTCTCGATCGCCGCCTTGGCCTTCGAGACGATGTCTTGAGAGGAACCGCTGAAGGGGACTGAGAAGCTGTGCTTTGCCATGTCGTCTCCTGGGGTGCTCGATCGCCGTCCTGGTACGGCGCGAGGTGCGGCGGAGGTTAGTGCGGCCTCGCCACGGGTACCAGCGCGAACTTGCTGGGCCTTCCGCGCGCCGCAGATCGCGCGGGATGGCGGATGCGCGCCGCGGGGCCGCGCGGGATGGCGGGTGATGGCAGGCCGCGCATGACCGGCTGGCGAACGCTGACGGGACGGCCGCCGCGACGCCTCGAACCCGCGCGTCCGTACGGATTGCGCTTGACAAGACGGGCAGAATCGCCGCTTTCTATGCGCCGATTGCTCCCAGCCGTGAACCGAGGACTTATGAAGGACCTTTTTCTCAAGCAGTCGATCCGCCCCCGAGCGGGGCGGGTGTCCGCGCTCGCGCTCGCGCTCGGGCTGACCGCCGGATGCGTGGTCACGCAGGGCCCCGGCGCGGGGGTGGCCCCTCCTGCCGGCGCGGGCGCTGACGCGAGCGCCGCGGGTGGCGAAGGGCCCGCGCAGACCAACCTGCTCAAGGCGTCCGACTTCGACGACAACAAGAGCCTGCCCTGGACCACCTCGTTCACCGCGCCTGGCGCGGGCAGCGCCGAGGTGAAGAAGGGGGCCTATTGCGTCACGGTGACGAACAAGGGGTCAAACAACTGGGACGCCCAGTTCCGCCACCGGGAGATGGTGATCCAGAAGGGGCACAGCTACACCCTTCAGTACAAGGCCTGGGCGTCCTCGCCCACGAAGGCGCGCCCGAAGGTCGGCATGTCGGGGCCGCCTTACGAGGAGTACTGGTCGGACACCGTGATCCTCGGGACAGAGCCCAAGACCTTCTCCGGCAAGTTCACGATGGGGAAGGCCGATGACGCCACGGCGGAGCTCGCGTTCCACATCGGCGGCGCCATGGCGTCGGCCAAGGAGCCGTTCGAGGTCTGCATCGACGACATCCGCCTGGACGACCCGCAGTTCAAGGCCGCCGCGCCCGTGACCGAGGCCGCGGCGCCGAAGGTCGCCGTGAACCAGGTCGGGTATTTGCCCGGCGCCATCAAGATCGCCAGCGTGAACAGCGCGGCGACCGCGCCGGTCGCGTGGGAGCTGCTCGACGCCTCCGGCAAGGCGGTCGCCCACGGCCAGACCAAGGTCTTCGGAAAGGACGGCGCCTCCGGCGATCACGTCCACCTCGTCGACTTCACGGCCGTCAAGGCGCCGGGCCAGGGCTACGTGCTCAAGGTGGGGGAGGAGAAGAGCTTCCCGTTCGACATTGGAACGGGCCTTTACCAGAAGCTCAAGTACGACGCGCTCGCGTATTTCTACCACAACCGGAGCGGCATCGAGATCAAGATGCCGTTCGCCGGCAAGCCCGAGCTGGCGCGCCCGGCGGGGCACCTCCACGACAAGAGCACGCGCTGCCTGAAGGACAGCGGCTGCGACTATGCGCTCGACGCGTCCCGCGGCTGGTACGACGCCGGCGATCACGGCAAGTACGTGGTCAACGGCGGCATCTCGGTGTGGACCCTGCTCAACTGGTACGAGCGCACGAAGCACCTCGGCGCCTCGAGCGCCGACTTCGCGGACGGCAAGCTCAACATCCCCGAGGGCAAGAACGGCGTGCCCGACATCCTCGACGAGGCGCGCTGGGAGCTCGAGTTCCTGATGGGCATGCAGGTGCCGGAAGGCAAGCCGCTCGCCGGCATGGTCCACCACAAGATGCACGACGAGTCGTGGACGGGCCTCGGCCTCGCGCCGCACGAGGACAAGGTCGCGCGCTTCCTCCACAAGCCGAGCACCGCGGCGACGCTCAACGTCGCGGCCACGGGGGCGCAGTGCGCGCGCATCTGGAAGACGGTGGACGCGGCGTTCTCGGCCAAGTGCCTGAAGGCCGCCGAGCGCGCCTGGGCGGCGGCGAAGCAGAACCCGGCCCTCTACGCGCCGCCCGGCGGCGACAAGGGCGGCGGGCCCTACGACGACACGGACGCCAAGGACGAGTTCTACTGGGCCGCGGCGGAGCTCTTCGTGACGACGGGGAAGCCGGAGTACAAGAAGTTCCTGCAGGCCTCGCCGCTCAACGCGCGTTTCCCGACGGAGATCGAGGGGGGCGCGGCGTCGATGAACTGGCGGGTCACCGACGGGCTCGGCCAGATCTCGATGGCGATCGTGCCCGGCCACGTGGACGCGGCGTGGCAGAAGGAGATCCGCGGCCGCATCGCGAAGGCGGCGGACCAGTACCTCGCCATCGCCGACAAGGAGGGATACCGGACGCTCATCGCTCGGACGGCTGAAGGCAAGTACGACTGGGGCTCGAACTCGGGCGTGCTGAACAACATGGTCGTGGTGGCGCTCGCCCACGACTTCACCAAGCAGCCGAAGTACCTCGACGGCGTGGTGCTGGGCATGGACTACCTCCTCGGGCGCAACCCGCTCGGGCAGTCGTACGTGACCGGCTACGGCGACAAGCCGCTCGAGAACCCGCACCACCGGTTCTGGTCGCACCAGGCGAACAGCAAGTACCCGAAGGCGCCGCCCGGCGCCGTCTCCGGCGGCCCGAACTCCTCGCTCCAGGATCCCCACGCCCAGAGCGCCGGCCTCAAGGGGTGCGTCCCGCAGCGGTGCTTCGTGGACCACATCGAGGCCTGGAGCGTGAACGAGATCACGATCAACTGGAACGCGCCGTTCGCGTGGGTCACCGGCTTCCTCGACGAGAAGGCGAAGCTGTAGCCGCGCTGGCCGAAGGCGGGGCCGTTTGAACCGCCAAGCGCGCCAAGGACGCCAAGTGAAATACAAGAATCTTGGCGTCTTGTGGCGCCTTGGCGGTTCTCTCCTTCCGGCAGGGCGGGGGAGCTCCCCCACCACCTGACGGCAGGCTCCCGCCGGCCGCGGTGCAGCCGCCGGCGCGCTGGTGGTACCATCGCCCGGTCCTCGTGGAGCTTCGACCCGACGCCGTCATCGCGGACAAGCTGCACCTGCTGAGGCCTCTCGGGCAGGGCGGGATGGGCGTCGTGTGGGCGGCGCGGCACCTCGCCCTCGACACCGACGTCGCGGTGAAGTTCATCCGCCCCGAGCGGGCGGCGGAGCGTCCTGCCCTCGTCGCGCGTTTCCAGCGCGAGGCGAGGGCCACGGCGCGGATCGCGCACCCCCACGTGGTGCAGGTCATGGACTACGGCGTCGTCGACGGCGCCGTGCCGTACCTCGTGATGGAGCTCCTGCGCGGGTTCTCGCTGGCGGAGCTCCTCGAGCGCGGCGGCCGCCTCAGCTTCGCCACCGCGAGGTCGCTCGCGCGGCAGGTGGGGAGCGCGCTCGAGAGCGCCCACGAGCTCGGCATCGTGCACCGCGACATCAAGCCCCACAACGTCTTCATCACGGAGGGGGGCCAGGGATATCCGCTCTTCGTCAAGGTGCTGGACTTCGGCGTCGCGAAGGTGGCGGGCGACGCGGCGGTGCCGGCGGCGAACCCCGCGCTCACCGAGACCGGGATGGTGATCGGATCGGCGCCGTACATGAGCCCCGAGCAGCTCGAGGGCAGCAAGGACGTCGATCTCCGCTCCGATCTCTGGTCGCTCGGCGTCATCCTCTACGAGGCGTTGACCGGCGCGCTGCCGTTCCAGGGCGGCTCGTTCGTCGCCGTCGGCGCGGCGGTCCTGAAGGGGAGGTTCCGCCCCGCCAGCGAGCAGAGGAAAGGACTGCCGGCGTCGATCGACGACTGGTTCTCCAAGGCGCTCTCCGTCGATCCCACCTGCCGATTCCAGTCGGCGCGCGAGATGGTCGATGCCTTTCTGAGCCTGGAGGCCCGGACGGCGGAGGTCGACGCGCCCGCGGGCCGCCATCACCCGGCCGCGTTCGCCACGACCGTGGCCGCGCCGGTCGCCCTTCTGGGCGCGCCCCACGGCGCCGACGAGCGCGCGAGAGAGGCTGTCCCATCAGGCGCGCTCGCGAGCTCAGGCACGCTCGCGGGCGGCCCTGTGACGGCAGCCCCTGTCCCCGACACCGCGGCCGGCCATACCGTGCTCCACCAGCGCGCCGCGGAGCGGCCCGCGGCGCGGGGCCGCGGGGGCGGCTCGCGCGCGCGCGAAAGGCGCCTCCGCCGCGCGGCGCCGCTCGCCGCCGCCGCGTGCGCCGCGTGCGCGGGGGTGTACCTCTTCCTGCGCGCGCCGTCGGCCGGATCGGGCAGCTGCCCGGCCGGCATGGTGCTCGTCGAAGGCACCGAGTTCCAGATGGGCTCCGACGCGGACGCGGAGACGCCCAGCGACGAGACCCCGCGACATGGCGTGACCGTGAGTCGGTTTTGCCTCGACGTCACCGAGGTGACGGTGAAGGCCTACTCGGACTGCAAGGCCTGCGATCGCCCGCAGCGAACCGTCGAGTCGGAGGGGCTGACGCCCAGCGGCCGCTCCTTCTGGAGCCAGTTCTGCAACGGCCCCGAGGCGCCGGACCACCCCGTCAACTGCGTCAACTGGTACCAGGCGAAGGCGTATTGCGCCGCCTCCGGCAAGCGGCTGCCCACCGAGGCGGAGTGGGAGCTCGCGGCGCGCGGCAAGGACGCATGGACCTACCCCTGGGGCCACGCGCCTCCCTCGGGCGAGCGCCTCAACGCCTGCGGGCCCGAGTGCAGCCGGATGCTGACGGAGCGGCTCGAGAAGGTGGGGAAGGGGCCGTGGCCTCGCATGTACAACGACGGCGACGCGGCCCCGGCGACCGCCCCCGTCGGACGATCGCCGGCCGGGAAATCGCCCGTCGGCGCCCTGGACCTGGCCGGCAACGTCTGGGAGTGGACCGAGAGCCATTATTGCCCCTACGACAGGGACGATTGCGACGACTCCCGCCGTGTGCTCCGCGGCGGCGGGTGGGATACGGTCGAGAGCCAGTATGTGCGCTCCGCGCACCGCCGCCCGAGCGCCTCCACGGCGCGCGGCTGGAGCATCGGCTTCCGCTGCGCCAAGGCACCGTAGGTCCGCGGGTCGGAGCTCCTGCCGAGCGCGACCTGGCGGAGCCGCCGCTCGACCTCACGTCCTCGATCTCGATGCGCCCAGCGCTCGCTGCCGGCGTGACCTCGACGGTCGCCCGCGGGCGCACCAAGAGCTTCCGCATGATCGTGGAGTCGTTGACAACCTGAACCTGGCTGCCAGCGTCATGGCGCTGGCCATCGAGACCGGCGACATCCAGGAGGTCGCGCGCATCGAGGATGTGCCAGAGGGCGCCTTCCGCGGCACCCTGCGCCTGCTCGAGCTCGGGCTCCACGCGGTGGCGGCGTTCCCGCTGAGCGCAGGGGGCGAGCGTGTCGGGGTGCTGGGGCTCGCGCGGCGCAAGCCGGGGAAACTCAGCCGGATCGAGCGCCGCTTGCTCCGGGGCGTGGCGGGCGCCTGCGCGCTCGGGCTGCGGCAAGCGCGGCTGCGCGACGCCGAGCGCCGCGAGGCCCGCCGGCTGCGCTTGCTCCGCGACGTGGCCATGGACATCGAGGCCGCCATGCCCCTGCGCGCGCTGCTGCGCCGCCTGGTGGAGCAGGCCTGCGAGCTGACCCGCGCCCGTTACGGCGCCCTGGGTGTGCTCGACGCCGAGGGCACCGGGCTCTCCGACTTCATACTCCGGTGCCGGCTCGCCGATCCGCGTGACCCTCCGTCCGGAGTCGGGAGGCGCGGCGCTGACGGTCGAGGATCGCGGCCCGGGGATCGCGGCGGCGGATCTGGGCAGGCTGTTCGATCGCTTCTTCCAGGCCCCGCGGGCGCGCGAGAAGAACACGGGGCTCGGCCTGGGCCTCTACATCGTCAAGGGGCTGATGGAGGCGCACGGCGGCAGCATCGCCGTGGAGAGCCCGCCGGGCCAGGGCTCGACCTTCCGGCTGTGGTTTCCGGCGGCTCGACCCGCGGAGGCAGCATAGCCTTCCCGGCGCTGAAGCTCCCACGCATCACGGCACGACTCTGTTCTTTTTTGCGGCTTTGCGGTGACATCTCTCTTCGGATCGCTGGTGGGTGGATCCGGAGGCGCCCCGCCGACGCGCTCGGTTGACCAATCGGCGGATAGTCAGGCAGCGACGAGCATGGAAAAGAAGCATGATTTCCTGACATCCACAAAAGCGCTTGGACTTCCTGCCCGCCCAGGTTGCGCCGGGGCACACGCCGTCGAGCGCCTTCCGTTCCCGCGGGGGGAGCCTCATGACAGGCGAGTCGCCGCGCGGTGCGCCCGCGTCGCCGGCGACCACGAGCATGCGCGCGATGGAGGCAGCATGAAAACGAACCGGACTCGTCTGGGGATCTCTGCGCTCTTTGCCATGGCTTCATTCGGGCTCGCGATCGCGGGCTTCACCGACACGATGGAACGCACGGAGGACGAGAGAGAGGTGGACTGGAAGGCCTGTCAGCAGCTGCATGCCCGCGCCTCCGGCCAGGTGGAGCGTGTCCGGGCCGCTTACCAGGCATGCCGTACCGACAACGATTGCGCCATCGTCGATACGAGCACCGACTGCGGCGGCACCTGTGGTGAGGTGGTCAACCGGGCGGGCGTCCAGCAGATGAGGCGCCTCATCGTCCACCTCGACGCGACCGTATGTCGCGAGCATCGGAGGATGGGCTGCCCCTACGGCACGCCTGCGTGCCTCGCGTCCAGGCCCGTCTGCGCCCGCGGTGCGTGCACGCTCGCCCCTCTGTAGGCGACGTCGCGCGCCCCGGCGTCACCGCGCCGACGGGGGCCGCCCGGGCGCGCTCAGACCTCCAGCGCGCTCTCGACGATGCGATGCACGAGGCCGTACTCCTGGGCCTCGCGCGCCGTCATCCACAGGTTGCGCTCGGTCTCGTGCGCGATCTTCGCGGGCGCCTGCCCCGTCGCCTCCGCGAAGATGCGGTTGAGCCGATCGCGCGCGGCCATGATCTGGGCCGCCTCAATCTCGATGTCCGACGCGGGGCCGCGCACGCCGCCGAGCGGCTGGTGCAGGAGGAAGCGCGTGTTCGGGAGCGCGAACCGGTTCTCCCGCCGCGCGGCGACGAAGATCAGCGCGCCCGCGCTGGCGACCCAGCCGGTGCCGATCACCTTGACCTCGGGCCGGATGAAGCGAATCACGTCGTGGATCGTGTCCCCCGACTCCACGTGCCCGCCCGGCGAGTGGATCAGGATCCGGATCGGCCTTTCGCCATCATCGCTCGCGAGGGCGAGGAGCTGCGCGGTGGTCACCTGCGCCAGCTCGCTGGTGATCTCCCCGAAGATCAGGACGGTCCGGCTCCTCAGCAGGCTGCTCTGGACCCTCTCGGACAGCGCGCGGGGGTGCGGCTCTTCGTTCGGCGTGGAATCCGGCGTGGAATCGAGGCGTGTCATGGCCCCGAGTTTCCGGCGGCCCTCGCCCGCGCGCCATGACCGCGAGGCGCGGAGTCATGCTCGCGCGTCTCGATCCGCGAGCGAGCGCTGGACGAGCGGCCTCGGCGCGGGCAACCATGGGGCATGGCGGACGAGATGGAGCGGCTGCTTCCCCGCGGCGTGGTGGTCTCCCGGCACCACGGCCATCCTGGCGCGCCCTGGCGCGCGGGCGCGGGCGATCCGCCGAGCCTCCACGTGGTCGTGCAGGGCGCCTTTCGCCTCTCGCAGGACGGCGTGTGCGCCCTGGAGCTCGACGCCGGCGACGTTGTGCTCCTCGGGTTCGGCCCGCGCGGCGCGGGGCCCCGCGAGCAGAGCCTCCGCTGCGTCGCGCCGCCGCCCGGGCGCGCTCCCGCCGAGCCGGAGCTGATCTCGGCGACCTACGCCGCCGCGCCCGGCGGGGCGCTCGCCTCGCTCGCGCCCGTGGTCCACCTGCCTGCCGGCGAGGTGCGGCGCGCGCCGGGGCTCTCTGCGGTCGTGGGCCTGCTGCGCGCCGCGCTCGCGGAGGCTTCCCCGGGGCAGGCGCAGCTGGCGCGCTCGCTCCTCGAGCCGCTGCTCGCCTACGCGCTGCACTGCCACGAGCAGGCGCGCGAAGGGCGCGCGTCGCGCGCGCTCGACCGTCGCGTCGCGCGCGCCTTCGACCGTCGCGTCGCGCGCGTGCTCCGGCTCATGCAGGAGAAGCCGGCCGAGCGCTGGAGCGTCGAGGCGCTCGCGAAGGCGGCGGGGCTCTCCCGCGCCGCGCTGGCGCGGCGGTTCCTCGCCGAGCTGGGGGTCCCGCCGCTCCGCTACCTCGCCGAGCTGCGCATGCAGCGGGCGGCCGAGCTGCTCGCCGAGGGCGACGGCTCGCTGGCCGCCGTGGCGGCCGAGGTCGGGTACGACTCGGAGTTCGCGTTCAGCCGCGCGTTCAAGCGGCACACGGGCGAGGCGCCGGGCGCGTTCCGCCGGCGCAGCCGCTCCGAGGGGGCCGCGTTCGGCCTGCCGCCGGTCCGCGCGGCGGCGTGAGCGCTCCGCCTGGGCGGAGCGGGAGCCCGCAGCTGGCCGGCTCGCCGCTCGAGGTGCGCCGTGGAGCGACACGAGGAGCACGGTACGGAGCCCTCGGCGTGGAGGGCTGTTCTCATGTGGGGGGCAGGTCTTCCTCCTCCCCATGTCATCTGCCAGCCGCCAAGAAATTCTTCGAGTATCGTCCTCCGCGATGTCGAGAACGCCGCCTGGGCTCCGACTCCTCGGTGAACGCGCGCCCGACGCGGGGCGCGCGCGCTGAAAGGGAGCTGACGATGAAATACCTCCTGATGATGCACGTGCCGACCCGAGAGCCCTACGAGCTGATGAGCTGGCCGCCGAAGGACCTGCAGGCGCACCTCGCGTTCCTGAACAGCTTCAACCAGGAGCTCCGCGAGTCGGGCGAGCTCGTGGGGATCGAGGCGCTGACCTCGCCTGACCAGGCCAGGCTCGTGCGCGCCGGCGAGGACGGCAAGCCCGTCACCGACGGCGTGTTCCCCGAGGCCAAGGAGTTCCTCGCCGGCTTCTGGGTGGTGGACGTCGTGAGCCCCGAGCGCGCCTACGAGCTCGCCGCGCAGGCGTCCGCCGCGCCCGGGCGCGGCGGCGAGCCGCTCAACATGGCCATCGCGGTGCGGCAGGTGATGAGCGGGAGCGAGCTCCCCAAAGAGCTCCTGTGAGCTCACCCTCGCTGGACGCCCGCGCCGAGCGCCTGCTGCGCTCCGCGGGCTCTCGTCGTATTGTCCGAGCGCGCTCGCGTACGACAAGCCGCTGTGCGCTGCGCTCGATGGCTTCACCTTGCACGCAGCGAAGGAGATGGCTGCACCTCCTCGGGGAGATGGCGGACTGGTCCGAGTCTGCTCAAGTTGAGCAGACTCGGCGCAAGCAACACCTTGCTTGCCGGGTATTTCCCCCGGGATCTCACGCCTGTCCAGGAGGCCTCGAGCGCTGGCTCCCGTCTTGCTCTGTCCGCGCCCACCTGAACGGAGAGCGGAAATTCATGCGAACGTTGAAGATCCCGGCAGTGATGCTCGGCACCTGGCTGGCCGCGGCCAGCGCGGGTTGCGAGAACAGCGCCGAGGAGCCGAAGCCGGGGCCCACGGGCTCCAGCACCACGACGAGCAGCGGCGGTCACGGCGGCGAGGGCCAGGGCGGCCAGGGCGGCGACGGCGCCGGGGGCGCGGGGCAGGGCGGCGACGGCGCCGGAGGCGCGGGGCAGGGCGGCGACGGCGGGCAGGGCGGCGCGGGGGGGCAGGGCGGCGATGGGGCCGGCGGGCAGGGCGGGGGAGAGCCCAGCACGTTCTGCCAGCCCGGCGCCCTGGCGTCTTGCTACACCGGCCCGGCCGGCACCCAGGGCGTGGGCGCCTGCGCGGCGGGCTTCATGATCTGCGACGCGCTGGGCTCGGGCTATGGCCCGTGCACCGGCGAGGTCCTGCCCTCGGCCGAGGCGTGCGGCACGATCACCGACGACGATTGCGACGGGCAGGTCAACGAGGAGGACGCGGGGTGCGCCTGCGTCCCGGGATCGGCGCAGCCTTGTTATGGCGGCCCCGTGGGCACCGAGGGCGTGGGCGCCTGCCACGCGGGCACGCAGACCTGCAACGCGCTGGGGACGGGCTACGAGGCCTGCACGGGCGAGGTGCTGCCCTCGGTCGAGACGTGCACGAGCGCCGCGGACGACGATTGCGATGGGCAGGCCAACGAGGAGGGCGCGGGGTGCGTCTGCGTCCCGGGGTCGACCGTGCCGTGCTACCAGGGCCCCGCGGGGACCGAGGGCGTGGGCGTCTGCCACGCGGGCGTGCGCACCTGCAACGCGCAGGGCACGGGCTATGGCTGGTGCACCGGCCAGAGGGTGCCCGACGAGGTGGAGTGGTGCACGAGCCCCCAGGACGAGAACTGCGACGGGCTGGTGAACCCCGCCTGCGCGCCGGTGACGCTGGCGGCGGGGAGCGCGCACTCGCTCGCGGTGCGCTCCGACGGCACGATCTGGGGCTGGGGCGACAACGGCGATTACCAGGTCAGCGTCTACCGGAACGCCGGGGTCTATGGAGATCCGTTCTTCGTCCAGGAGCTGAGCGGCGTGACCGACGTCGCCGCGGGTTACGGGCACTCGCTGGCCCTGCTCGCGGACGGCACCGTCCGGGCCTGGGGCACCAACTACGGCGGCCAGCTCGGGACCACCACGACCATCCCCGATCTCGGCGTGGTGCCCGGCCTCGACCAGGTGATCGACGTGGCGGCGGGGCGATATCACTCGATGGCGCTGCGGTCGGACGGCACGGTCTGGACCTGGGGCGATAGCTCCTCCGGCCAGCTCGGGGACGGCACCGTCGGCTGGCGCGCGACCCCGGCGCCCGTGCCCGGCCTGAGCAACGTCGTCGCCATCGCGGCGGGCGACCTCCACGCGCTGGCCGTGCTCTCCGACGGCACGGTGTGGGCCTGGGGCGAGGGATCGCAGGGGCAGCTCGGCGACGGCGCGTCGGCCGACAGCGCGGTCCCGGTGCAGGTCTCGGGGCTCGACGGGGCGATCGCGGTGGCCGCGGGGACCTGGCACTCGCTGGCGCTGCGCTCGGACGGCACCGTGCGGGCCTGGGGCGAGGGGTCCGAGGGCCAGCTCGGGCAGGGCGTGGCGGCCGACAGCGCGGTGCCGGTGCCCGTCGCGGAGCTCGACGCGGTGACCGCGATCGCCGCGGGGATGGGGCACTCGCTGGCGCTGCGGTCGGACGGCACCGCCCGGGCCTGGGGGCGCAACGGCAGCGGGCAGCTCGGCAACCCGGGCTATTCGGGGTGGCAGCCGCATCCCACCCCGGTGCCCGTGCTCCTCGACCAGATCACCGCCATCGCCGCGGGCGACATGCACGCGCTGGCGCTGCGCGCCGACGGGACCCGCTGGGCCTGGGGCGACAACGACAGCGGGCAGCTCGGCTACCACGATGTAGGATCGTCCGTCGAGGTCCCGGTGGAGGTGTGGCCGCACTGGTGAGCGCGGTGTTGCCGAGCCAGCCTGTTCCCGGCCGCCGCTCGTCATCGACCGATCCTTCTGACGGGATTTCCTACACACGGAACCACGCGTGATCACTCCCCTTGCTGCGTGCGCTTGCGGAAGCGCAGCAGCTTGCCGCGCGAGACGCCGAGCCGCTCCGCGGCCGACGTCACGTTGCCCCCGGCGGCCGCGAGGGCGGACTCGACGCGCGCCTGCGTGAGCGCGGTCTTCTGGTCGTCCGGCGCCTTCCCCAGCACCTCCTCGACCGCCCACAGCCGCAGCCCGGGCTCGTGATCGAGGCGGCGCACCTCCGCGAGGGCCGCGTCGAGCCCGCGCACGTTGCTCGGCCAGGGATCGAGCAGCAGCCGCTCCATCGCCTCGACCTCCACCGCTTCAACCGGGAGCGCGACGCCCGCGCGCCGCGCGAGCTCGCACGCCACGCTGAAGAGGTCCTCGCGCCGCTCGCGGAGCGCCGGCACGTGGATGCGCGCCATCGCGAGCCGCGCGAACAGGTCGCGCCGGAACGCCCCGCGCTCCACCATCTCCTCGAGGTCCCTGTGGGTCGCGGCGACGACCAGCACGTTCACGTGGACCGGCCGCTGCGCCCCGACCGGCAGCACCTCGCGGTTCTCCAGGAGCCGCAGCAGCTTCGCCTGGAGATCGGGATCGAGCTCCCCGATCTCGTCGAGGAACAGCGTCCCGCCGTCGTGGGCCACGACGATCCCGGGCGCGGCGTTGCGCGCGTCCGAGAACGCCCCCGCCACGTGACCGAACATCTGGGACTCGAACACGCCGCGGGCGACGCCGGCCACGTTCACCGCCGCGAACGGCGCCGCGCGCCCGAGCGCCGCCGCGGTGGCGCGCGCGACGAGCTCCTTGCCCGCGCCCGTCTCTCCTTCGATGAGCACGTTGCCGGGGCGGCTCCGCGGCAGGCCCTCGAGGGGCTGCGCCACGGCGCGCAGGCCGTACGGCCCGACGAGCCCGCCCACGGGCGGCGCCGGATCGAGCGGGCCGAGGAGCTCCTCGCGGAAGACGAACAGGACGCGCCCGAGCCTCAGCACCGCCCCGTCGTCGAGCGGAGTGAGGTCGCGCGGCGCGAGCCTCGACCCGTTCACCCACGTGCCGTTGCGCGACCCGACGTCCGCGACGCGCAGCGCGCCGCCGGCGCGATCGATCCGCAGGTGCTTGCCTGACACCTCCGCGTCGGCGAGGCCGCGTTCGGCGAGCCAGGCGCGGCCGATGACGGTCCCGGAGTCGGGCAGCGCGAACGCCATGGGCCGCGGGAACGCGCACACCAGCGCTGGCCGCCGCCTCCCGGCCTCGGGCCGCACCGGGCTCCGGTGCTCGACGGTGCTCGACACGTCCTTGGCCATTCTCCTCGCAGGGTGCCATGCGCCTCCGGAGCGTGGAAGCGCCGCGCTGGGGGGAGACGGTGATGTCGTTCGCCCGGAGCTCGGCGGAGCTTCCCGCAGAGAAGCGCGGCTTCAGCGCCTCAGAGAGACCGCCCGTCGAACCCGCACATCGGGTCTCCCGGGTTCGTGCACTTGGGCTGCTGGGGCCCCTCCACCCCCACCGGCGGTCGCGGTCCCGACGCCGCAGGTCGGGCGAGCGCCTCCCGCAGGTGGGCGAGCGCGCTCTCGTAAGCCCGGAGCGCGCCCTCGTCGGCGCCGGGCGTCCTCGCGCGCGCCGCGGCGACCTGGGCCGCCGCCGTGGCCTCGGGCCGCCGCCGCTCGGCGGCCCATGCGGCGAGGTCGGCGTGGCGCCGATCGAGCGCCGCGATCCTCTCGAGCGCGTCGAGCCGTGTCTCCAGCGCGTCGAGCGCGTCCCCGAACGCCCGCAGCCGGCTGTGGTCCAGCGCCCGCGGATCGAGGGCGCTCCGCGCCGCCTCCGCGGTCGCTGCTGCCTCCTCGGCGTCGCGGGCGAGGGGCCGGCCGCGCAGCGCAGCGTGGCGCCGGTCGAGGGCCGCGAGCTCGGCCGCCCTGGCGCTCTCGCGTTCGTCTGCCAGCGCCGCCTGTGCATCGCGGAGCCGCTGGGCTTCGCGCTCCAGGCCCGCCACGTGCTGCGCGACCCCGAAGGCCGCCGCTGCGCCGCCGCACAGCGCGAGGCCGAGCGCGGCGGCGAGCGCGTGCGTCAGGCTGCGGCGCCGTCCCTCGGCGCGCGCGCGGACGACGGCCAGCTCGTGCGCGCGCGCCGCGTTCTCCGCATCGAGGCGCGCCCTCGCCTCGGCCTCGATGCGCGCCACCTCGAGCGCCGCCCGCGCCCGCGCTTCCTCGCGCGCCTCCGCCTCGGCCTGCTCCCGCTCGCGCCGCGCCTGCGTCTCTGCCTCGGTCGCGGCCCGCGCCGCATCCGCCGCGCGCCGTCGCGCCTCCTCCTCGCGCTGCTCGCGGGCTTCCTTCTCGCGCGCTCTCGCGCGCTGGAGGTGCTCCTCCCGCACGCGCGCCTCCTCGAGCTTCGCGAGCTCCGCGAGGGAGAACGTGACGGACGTATCGGAGGTATTTCGGGTCATCATCGACATCGGGGCTCCTCTCCGAGCGCCCCCGTAGCAGCCCGCGTGCCGACGATATCCGACGTAAATTCAGCAACTTAGGCCCATGATTCGGCGCGAGCGGGCGATCGCGATCGCGCCCGGCGCCGCCGATCGCGATCGCGATCACGCCACGT
>NZ_CP197255.1:9315000-9787500 GCF_052075895.1 Sorangium sp. KYC3313 | reverse complement strand
GAAGGGCCATCGCTCATCGGATAAAAGGTACTCTGGGGATAACAGGCTGATCGCGCCTGAGAGTTCATATCGGCGGCGCGGTTTGGCACCTCGATGTCGGCCCATCGCATCCTGGGGCTGGAGCAGGTCCCAAGGGTTCGGCTGTTCGCCGATTAAAGCGGTACGCGAGCTGGGTTTAAAACGTCGTGAGACAGTTTGGTCCCTATCTGCCGTGGGCGTAGGACACTTGAGAGGAGCTGCCCATAGTACGAGAGGACCTGGGTGGACGTACCTCTGGTGTTCCGGTTGTCCTGCCAAGGGCATAGCCGGGTAGCCATGTACGGAACGGATAACCGCTGAAAGCATCTAAGCGGGAAGCCGGCCTCAAGACTAGGTGTCCCGGGCCGCAAGGCCCCTAAAGACCCCTCGTAGACCACGAGGTTGATAGGCCGGGTGTGGAAGCCGAGCAATCGGCGGAGCTAACCGGTACTAATAGGTCGTGCGGCTTGACCTTGCTCCATGGAACGTGACGAGCCTCGCGCCCGGTGCTCGGGTGTGAGCGGCGCGTCGCAGCGTGCGAGAGACGCTTCAGAAGAGAGCCTGCATGGCGGACGTCATGCGGGCTTTTCTGCTTTTGTCTGCGCCTCGCGGAGCTGGGCCTCGCTCTGCCGGCCGGGGCGCCCGAGGGGCCTCGTTCTTCGCGCGGCGTGCGAGGCGCTCGGTGAGCTGACCGGCCCGAGGAGACCGTGTTCGATGCCCGACGAGACGGGGCTTCCCCGGCTCGAAGGACTGGGGCCCGGGTCCGATGCGCGCCATGGCGCCGAGCGCGGCCGCGCACCGCTTCGTGCTGAGGGGGCAAGTTTTCCACGCCGGTTCCGGATGTACGGCGCGCTGCATGTGCGACTATGGTCGCTAGTCGAGGCGCGAAGCACGATGACGACGCACGTAGAAACCACGCTGCCGGAGGAGCAGCGAGCCGAACCGTCCGCTGATGCATCGGCTGGGCAGGGCGCGGCGGCGGAAGAGGCCGTGGAGCGCTCTCCGTCGCTGCCACGGCAGGCGGTGCGCAGGCTCGCCTCGGTCTGCTTCTGGATCACGATGGCGCTCTGCCTCGCGCTGCTGGCGTGCAAGACGGTGGTGCGCTTCGACCTGACGACGCTCTGGGACGACGCGTACATGTTCCAGCGGTACGCGCACAACATCATCGCCGACCACAGCGTCTCGTGGAACCCCAAGGGGCCGCCGTCCTACGGGCTCACCTCGCTCGCCTTCATCGTCGCCGCCGTGCCGTTCCACCTCATCGCCGGCGGCAACACGAGCCTCGCCGCGATGCTTCAGAGCCTCGTCTGGGGTCCCGTGCTGCTCGTCCTGCTCGCCCTGCTCGTCCTGCGGGCGGCCGGCGACGGCAAGGTCGCGCGCCTGTCCTGCTTCACCCTCGTCGCGTTCTGCGTCGCCCGGTCCACGCTGACCGACCACTTCGTGAGCGGCATGGACACGTCGTTCGGCCTCTGCTTCCTCACCGCGTACCTGCTCCTCACGCTGCGGCTGCTCGGCGCGGCCCGGGTCGCCGGCGGCGTGGCGCTCGGCGCGTTCGGCGGGCTCGCCTTCTCGGTGCGGCCAGAGCTCACGGCCTACGCCGTCCTCGTCCCGCTCGCGCTCGTCGCGCTCGAGCGCGACCGCGACCGCCGGCGCTTCGGGCTCGCCGCCCTCGCCGCGACGGCGGGCGTCGTCGCCTTCCACCTCGTGGCCGCCAAGCTGTACTTCGGCTCGCCCCTCCCGCTCCCGTTCTATGCCAAGTCGACGAACCTCTACGGATCAGGGATCCTCCGCGCCTACCGCGGCCGGCCGACCATCGATCTCGTCGACTGGCTCGAGTTCTTCTGGCCGCTCGTCACCGTCATCGCGCTCGACGTGCTCGTGGGCCTCGGCGCGCGGCAGGCGAGCCCCGGCGCGCCGGCAGGCGAGGGGCGGAGGAGCGGCCCCAGGGCCTTCTGGGCGGCGTCCTCTGCGTTCGACAAAGGGGTCCTCGCCGCGACGCTCCTGTGCCTCGCGTACTCGTGGCTGTTCGTCGTGCCGATCATGGGGTTCTCGCAGCGGTTCTATTACGCGCCGCTGCCAGGCCTCATCTACCTCGCTTGCCGGAGCGCCGCCCGGCTCGCGCAGACGCTCTCCGATTCGATCGGCCAGCCCGCGCCGGCCGCCCTGCCCCTGGCCGGCGTGGCCGCGCTGGCGATCCTCTGGCTCGAGCTGTCGACGCCCCTCGCCGCGGCCGGCAGGGACCTCGCCGGCGCCGTCGCGGCGAGGCGGCTCGGGCATTTCAACATCGTCAAGCACGGCAGCACCTCGGGACCGCTGAAATACTGGTTCGCGATCGATCGCGTCTCGAAGCTCCCCGACGACCTCGTCATCGCCACGACCGAGGTCGGGATGCTCGGCGCGATGAACCTCAACAAGACGATCATCGACATGGCCGGCCTCAATGACCCGCGCTTCGCGCTCGAGCCGTTCTCCGCGGACAGGTTCTTCGAGGCCTACAAGCCCGATCTCATCTACATGCCACACCCTCATTACGTGCAGATGACCGAGGATCTGACGGCTCACCGCGAGATGTCCCGTTATGTCGTCTACTCGAAGGCGAAGCTCAAGACAGCGGAGTTCGGCATCGCCGTCCGGCGCGACAGCCGGTATTTCGATCAATTGCAGCAGATCGTGAAAGAGAAGTTGGGCTCGAAGTGACGTCGCGCGCCGCGCGGTGCGCGCGGTGGGGGACAGCCCGCCCGCCGGCTGGCGACCGTGCATGCCGCCGGCCGCCTCCGGCGAGGCGATCGACGCTCTTCCCGCGATCCGGGTCGTCTGATACCATCGCTCCCGACCGCGGCGCCTGCCGCACTGGAGCATGACGTGAACTGTCCGAAATGCACCGCCTCGATGGATGTCGTCACCTTCGGCGGGATCGACGTCGACCGGTGCACGGCGTGCGGCGGGATCTGGTTCGACAGCCGCGAGAAGGAGTCCCTCAAGGCCATGGCGGGCTCCCAGCAGATCGACACCGGCGACCCCTCGGTAGGGCGGAAGAACAACCAGATCCGGCGGGTGCCGTGCCCCCGCTGCTCGACGCCGATGGTGCGCATGGTCGACCCGGAGCAGTCGCACATCTGGTACGAGAACTGCAGCGTCTGCGGCGGCGTCTACTTCGATGCCGGCGAGTTCCGCGATTACAAGGAGCACACGCTGAGCGACTTCTTCCGGGACCTGTTCGCGCGCCCGCGCAGCTGACGGCGTGCCCGCGCCCGGAGCCGCGGACACGGGCTCTCCTCCGCCGTGCAGCTCAGCCTCGAGGAACCCGCCCGGCTGCCCCTGGGGGCGCGCTCGAGCAGGGGACCCCGGGCCCGGGCTCCTCGGCGGCTGAGCCCTCGCGGGCCTCGGGGAACGTCGCCAGGAGCTCGCCGGCGCGGAAGACCCACAGGGTGCCGGGCGTCGCCTTGCGCCAGAGCTCGTCGCGCGTGAGCGGCTCGGTGGCCACGACCGCCATGCGCGCGTCGGGGCCGATGCCGTGGAGGTCGTTGAA
Organism: Sorangium sp. KYC3313; assembly: GCF_052075895.1. Lineage (NCBI taxonomy): Bacteria > Pseudomonadati > Myxococcota > Polyangiales > Polyangiaceae > Sorangium > Sorangium sp. KYC3313. Next base: position 9,783,953 of record NZ_CP197255.1, on the reverse strand, counting down.
ATTCACCTTGAGATCCGCGTCCACGAGCGTGGCCTCGCCGAACGGGGCCTGGCGCAGGATGCAGGACAGGTGGTCGCCGCAGCGGGCGAAGAGGTGCTCGCCGTCCGCGAACAGGAAGTTGAAGACGCCATCGGCGCCGAGCTCGTTCCCGAGCTCGTACAGCGTGCGCCCCAGCTCCCGTCCGTCGGCCGGGTAGCTCGCGCCGTACGCGCTCCGGATCGCCTCGAGGAGGACGCAGAACGCGTGCTCGCTGTCGGTGTCGCCGACCGGCGTCTCGAGGTGGAGCTTCCGATCCCTGACCGTGGGCAAGGTGCCGTTGTGGGCGAACACGATGTGCCGGCGGTGGAGGACCCGCATGAAAGGGTGCGTGTTCTTCAGGGCCGCTCCCCCGCGCGTCATCTTGCGCACGTGCGCGATGGCGAGGGCCGTGTGGATCGGGTTCTCGCGGATGAACCGCGCGAGCGGGCTCGAGAAGGCCGGGTGAGGCTCGAGGAACGTCCGCGCGAACAGCCCATCGTACAGCGAGACGCCCCAGCCGTCCGCGTGCGGCCCCGTCTGCCCGCCGCGGAGCGCGAGCCCCGTGAACGAGAACACGATGTCCGTCGGCACGTTCGACACCATGCCAAGCAGCTCACACATGACGGGCACCCTCCCGCGGCGCGCGCGCGCCATCGACGATCACGAGCCCCGTGACCCCGCCTCCCGCGGAGACGTTGCTGACCTCCGAGGCGGAGAGCCGCACCATGGCGCCCTCCATGCGCATGGTGAAGGTGGGGAGCGGACCCTCCACGCCGCGGGCGAAGACGAAGGGGCAAAGGTCGAAGTAGACCTGCTCTTCCTCCACGGCGCCGCCGCGGAACGTCGGCATGCGCGCGGTGCGCGGGCGGCGCCGCTCCTGCACGATACAGGGCCGATCCGCGGCGGTCCGGACGGCCTCCCTCCACGCCGCCGGCGTCGCCGTCCACCCGAGCAGCACGCCTTTGCCGCCGTACTCGTCGTTCGGCTTCAGCGCGAAGCTCTCCTGCTCTCCGAGGAGGAGCTCGACGAGATCCACCTCCCGGCCCCGCCACGCGGCGCGGCCGGCGGTCACCCGGCGCGTCCAGGGGACGTGCTCCGCGATGGCCGCGCGCTGCTCGGGCGTGAACAGGCCCGAGAACATGGGGTTGCTCAGCACGGCGAACGCCGCCTTCTTGTTGAGGGGCCTGATCCGGAACGAGTTCGCCACGTACGCCGCGCGATCGCAGTAGGCGCGGATCAAGGGGTGATTCAGGCCGCGCCGCGCGACGAGCTCCTGCGTGATCACGCGCCGGTAGACGAGATCGATCCGCTCCCCGCCCGCTCCGAGGCGGCGGCCGTCGTACGTGAGCTCGTCCGGATCGACGATCCTTGTCCGGTGCCCCTCGGCCGAGAACAGGTCGGCGAGCACCCTGAGCTCGGCCGAGGTGTCCACCGTGGCCCAGTCGACGATGGCTATCGCGGGCGGCGCCTCGCGCCCGCCCCACGCGGCGTAGCCCTCGCGCAGGGCGCCGAGGAGCGCCCGGTGCGGCGCCGGCGTGCGGAGGCCATGCCCGTCCCAGAGCGGCGCGAGGTGGGGGAGCGCCATCAGCGTCCGCTCGACGAGGATCTGGTCGGTGAGGCCGGCGGGGGAGTCGGCGTTGTACTCGATGAAGGAGAAGCCGCCGTCGGTGATCAGCATGTCGAGGCGCCCGACCGTGTGGAGCGGCCCCGGGCCCGGCACGATGGCCGCGAGGGCGCGCTCGTCCGCGGAGAGCCCGACCTCCTCGGCCAGGAAGTCGTCCCGGATCGCGCGCTGCGCGACCCTCTCCAGCGCGGAGGCGATCTGCTCGGCCGCGGGGGCGATCGCGGCGAGGTCGTGCTCGGCGATGAGGTACGGCCGCAGGTGGCGGCACAGCGGGCGCGCGCCGTGGACCAGCCCGAGCCGCCGCTGGGCCTCGAGGAACGCCTCGAACCGCGCCGCATCCATCGCCCCCGGCGCGGTGAGCCGGGCGTCGAGCTGCTCCGCGAGGGAGCTCGTGGCGTCCTGGCTCATTGGCGACCTCATGTCGCGCCCGCGCGCGGTGTCCCCCAGGCGTGCACGGGCTCGCCGGAGTCGACCTCGGCCATGTAGCGCTCCAGCATCTTTCTCAGCGCCTCCTCGCGCGACGCGGAGCCCATCTCCAGCGCCGAGAGCGCGCGGAGCTGCCATGTGGCGCCGGTGATGCCTCTGGCGACCCGCGCCTCGAAGATCCGGAGATAACGGCGGGCCTCGTCCCCGTCGACCCCCGCGGTCACGAGCCCCTCCTCGACCCGCGGCAAGAGCGAGAGGAGGAGATCGCGCGCCCGGACGCACCTCGGCGCGGCCCCCGGTACGGCCGGCCAGACGAGCTCGGCGTCGAGGCCGTAGTGCGCCGCATGGTAGAAGTTCCTCACGGCGAGCTCGAAGGGGAACGACGGCAGGAGCTCTCCGATGGAGGGCGCGAGCGCGAGGACGCCTCCGAGCAGGAAGCTCCCGTTCGCGAGCATGTCATCGAGCGTGGGCCCGGACGGCAAGGCGCGAAGCTCGATCCGCAAGTGGCCGTCGCCGGCCGGATCGTACACCGGTCGATTCCAGTTCCAGACGGTGCCGTGGTGCAGGCGGAGCTCGTGGAGCTGCGGTATCCCGCCGGCCCGCGCGCAGCCGACGACGTCCTCGTCGCCGCACACGGGGAGGATGGGCTCGTGCAGCGCGACGCTCTCCATGAAGAGCTCCGCCGCGCCGTCGCGCACCCAGCCGGTCCCGAAGCCGATGCGGGCCGGCATCTTCCAGTCCGCGCCGGGCGCCGGCGGGCGATCGTCGCCGGCCTGCTTGAACACCGCCACCCGCGTCTCGTGCCACAGCCGGTGGCCGAGGAAGGTGGGCGAGTTGCACGCGGCCGCGAGCGCGGGCGCGGTCATCATCATGGCGGCGTTGAACAGCCGCGCGAAGGCGTCGGGCGTGGCCCGGAGGTGGATCTGAAAGGCGGTGTTCGCCGCCTCCATCGCGGGGTCGTCCGACGTGAGCTCCAGCGGCTCGGCGCCGTCGATCCGGATATGGAAGGGCGCCCTGCGCAGCCTGCAGAGCCCCGCGGCGAGCGCCCGATACCGGGGCAGGTTCGTGATCGTCGCAGGGCTGAAGTCGCGCCGCTGGAACGTCGGCAGGATGCTGACCGGTACCACGCGCGCGCCCCGCGCCGCCGCGCGCTCGCGGATCGCCTCGACGGTCGCGCGCATCTGCTCGCGCAGCGCCGAGAGCGGCCTGCCGGCGAGCGGCACCGGCTGGGTGCTGAGCTCGATGTCGAACGCGCCCATCTCCGGCGTGATCATCGGGCTCGCCGCGGCGCGCGCGATCTCCGCCCCGAGCGGCACGGGGCGCGCCTCGCGATCGACGAGGAACATCTCGAGCTCGGCGCCGATCGTCGCTTCCCCGTGGCCGAACCCCGGCCGGGCGAGCACCGTCTCCAGCGCCGCGAGGTTCTGCTGGAGCCGCGTCTTGAAGAGCCGATAATCGACCGTCTTGAAGTGGTCTTGCTGGATCTCGATGCCCAAGGGACCTCCCGCTGCGATCCCGGCGAGGGGCTGTCCTCCAGCACGGCGAGCGCCGTGGGCTCCAGGAGAGCTCACCGCCGGGATCGCGATGTTCCCGCGCCCTACGCGCCGCGCAATGCAAGCGCAGGGCCACGGACGGCGGTCTCGACATGAAGGAGGCCGGAGACCGCAGCCCGCAGGCGTCGAGCTCGATCGGTGTGGCGCGGATGCAGCCTGTGGCAAAACGCGCCGTGGGGGCCGTGGGGGCCGTGGGAAGGGGTCCCCTGAGTTTCGTGCAGGTATCGGGCAGGTTTCATCCCGGGCGCCGGCTCATCGATCGACGTGCGGGACGCGCTCGACCACACACGCGCCCGCCTTGCAGCGAGCGACCGAGTCCTCCTTCGGCGCCATGCACTTGGCGACGGGGCAGCTCTCGGCGGCGCAGCTCGCGGCGCGCCATTTCTGGAGCTCCGCGAGCGCGTCGCGGTGGAACGCCTGGTCGCACGGTGGGCACAGCTGGTCGCAGCACTGCCCGGCCCGCGCGCAGGACGCCACGCAGTCGGCGTCGGCCTCGCACCGAGGCTCCGACGTTGCAGCGCGCGGTTCGCCGGCCGCCGGCGGGGGCTGCGCCGCGGGCGAGGTCTCCGCCCCCGGCGGGGCCTGCGACGCGGGCGGAGCCTCGACCCCTGGCGGGGCCTGCGGCGCGGGTTCCTTGGTACAGGCGGCGAGGCAGGCGAGGCCAGCGAGCACGAGCGAGCGAGAGGGCAGCAGCGATGTCTTCATGCCGGCCATGATGGCACGGGGCGAGCCCGCGGCGCGCGCGGCGAAGGCCGATCCAGTTGTTCTTTTTGCGACTTCGCGACTTTAACGCCGCGCGGCTCCGTTCATCGGTCAGGCGCAGGGAGCGCGTCGTCCGGACGAGGAGCGAGACGCCGCGCCGCTGCTCGAGCTCCTGCACCCGCGCGCTGAGCGTCGCCTTGCGCGCCCGCATCGCGCGGGCAGCCGCGGTGAACCCATCTCTGGATCTAGAATTCAGCCATCAGCCCTATCGACGGGTAGACGATGAAGCTGTCGAGATCGAGCGCGACCGCCCGCTGACCGAGCACAGTGAGCTCACCGCTCGAGAAGATCTCCGCCATCGTCAGCTCGAAGCCGAAGAATACGTGTTTATAGCCGAGCGCGACGCCGGCCTGGCCGCCCAGATAGAACCCGGTGCCGGAGAACGACGCGAGCTCGCGCTCTCCCGCGTAGCCCGTGAAGGCGGGCAGGTCGAGGACGAGCGACGTGTCGAAGGTCGTGAACATCAGGCGAGGGCCGCCCCAGACCCGGTACCACGTGCCGGCCTTCCCGATCTGGATGGGCAGATCGACCTGCCATCGCGTGAAGTCCTCCAGCTCGACGATGCCCAGGATGCTCCCGACGGGGAACTCCATCACGTAGCGCCCGACGCCGGCGCCGGCCGTCAGATCGACGCCGTGCTCGTCGCTCTTCAGGAGCTGGTAGCGGGTGCCCAGGCGGAACGCGCTGCCGGTCGTGCGGAGGTTGAGCTCCCAGCGGTCGAGCGCGGTGTAGCCGATGCCGAAGTGCGGCGTGACCGAGGGCGGGTTCAACGCGAGCGCGCCGCCCGCCTCGAAGAGCGCCTGCCGCTCGGCCTCGGACAGCTCCCGCGACTCCGCGACGTCCGCCAGCGCGACGCCGGCGTCCACCATCGACGCGAGCGTGCCGGTCGGGATCGAGACGTCGAGCCCGAGCTCGGCCTGGACATGGCTTTTCTTGGCCACATGGGCTGGCTGGAACGTGGAGAGCGCCGGGGCGCAGCCGCAGGTCCACAGCGCGACCAAGGCGAGGGTGCGAGGAAGCATCGGCCGATCACGCTATCATGACCGCGCTCTCGAGGCGCGCGCGTCGACGAGGGCGCGCCGGTCCCGGACACCGGCCTCTATCTGTACGATGACGACGAGATCCGCGCGGTGGTACGGACGGGGACGGTCATCCCAGGTCGGGGCATTCTGACCGGTCGTCGCGCGGCAGGCCGGCTCTCACAGGCGTCCAGGCGGGCGGGTCGCTGGCAGGAAAGGATTGCTGACAGGCCTCGTCCACGACATCACCCGCGGGCACGGCCGGCGCGACCCGCGCCGCGGCTCGCCTCGCGCGCGGCTCCTTGGCCGGGCGCGCCTCGTCGCCTGGCTCTCTCGAGCCACTCCGGATCGTCCGCGCCTGCGCGTGTCCCATCGTGTGTCCTCCGGCGACAGACATTGCGCCTTGCGGCCGCGATGGCAAGCTCCCACACCACACTGGCGATCTCGGACGACCGAGCAGGTCGCTGCTGGCGGAGGGCCGCGCTCGACGCGACGTGACGGCGCGGCGATCGAGCGGAGGCGCTCGCGGGAAGAGCCCACGATGGACAAGGCGAACCAGCTGTTCCGAATCGGGATTTCAGGGTCCTACGGTGGCATGAACCTCGGCGACGAGGCCATCCTCGATGGCATCGTCACGCAGCTCCGGGGGTCGATGCCAGCGGAGATCACCGTGTTCTCGCTGTGCCCGGAGGACACGATGATGCGCCACCAGGTGGAGCGCGTCGTCCCCGTTCGTGACCTCACACGAATGGAATCGACCGCCGAGATCGAGCGCCTGGATCTCTTCGTCCTCGGCGGGGGAGGCATCCTGTACGATCGGGACGCGCCGGTCTATCTGAGAGAGGTGCTCATCGCGGAGGAGCGCGGCGTCCCCGTCGTGATCTACGCCGTGAGCGCCGGGCCGCTGTCGGACCCGAGCGCGAAGCAAGCCGTACGGGCGGCGCTGAACGCCGCGGACATCGTCACCGTACGAGACAAGCAGGGACGTCGCCTCCTCGAGGAGGTGGGGGTGAATCGCGAGATCCGCCTCACGGCCGATCCGGCCCTGCTGCTGCGCGAGGAGGCGCTGCCCATCGAGGCCATCCGGGCCGAGGGGGTCGAGTTCGAGCGGCACCTCGTCGGCTTCTCCGTCAGGGAGCCGGGCCCGGCGGCGCCCCACATCGACCCCGACGAGTACTATAGCCTGCTCGCCAACGCCGCCGACTTCGTCGTCGAGCGCCTCGACGCGGACGTCGTGTTCGTGTCCATGGAACGGACGGACGTGCAGCACAGCCACGCGGTCGTGGCCCACATGAAGAACGCCGAGCGGGCAGAGGTCCTGAGGCGCCGGTACACGCCGCAGCAGATCCTCAGCCTCGTCGGGCACCTCGAGTTCGTGGTGGGCATGCGCCTCCACTTCCTGATCTTCTCGGCGCTCCGCGAGACCCCGTTCGTCGCGCTGCCCTACGCGTCCAAGGTCGCGGGGTTCATCGAGGACCTCGAGATGGAGACCCCGCCCCTCGGGAGCATCAGCTCCGGGCAGCTCATCGCCAGGCTCGATCGCTCGTGGGACACGCGTCACGAGATCCGCGCGAAGATCCGGCGGCTGCTCCCTGGCCTGAAGGCCAGGGCGAGGGAGACCAACCAGCTCGTCCTCGAGCTCCTCGCGCGGCGCGCTCCGGCGGCGCAGCCCGAGCGGAAGAGCGCGTGAGCGCGATGGACGTGATCCGGACCGACGTCGCCGTCATCGGCGGAGAGCTCGGCGGCTGCGCGGCTGCGCTCGCGGCGGCACGGACGGGCCGCCGCGTCGTCCTGACGGAGGAGACCCGCTGGCTCGGGGGCCAGCTGACGAACCAGGCGGTCCCTCCGGACGAGCACCCGTGGATCGAGGACATCGGGGCGACCCGGAGCTACCGCGCGCTGCGCCAGGGGATCCGCGAGTATTACCGCAGGCATCTACCGCTCACCGCGTCGGCCAGGGCGCTCCCGCAGCTCAACCCCGGCAACGGCTGGGTCAGCCGCCTGTGCCACGATCCGCGGGTCGCGGTGGCGGTCCTGCACGAGATGATCGCGCCGTATCGGCTCAACGGGCGCCTCCTCACGCTCCATGCTCACCGGCCCATCTCGGCGTGGACCCACGGCGACCGGGTGACCGGCGTCGTGGTCCGAGGGCTGGAATCGGGGCGCGACGTCCTCCTCGTGGCGGACCTCTTCATCGACGCCACGCCTCATGGCGAGCTCCTCTCGCTCGCGGGCGTGGAGCACGCGCTCGGGGCGGAGTCGCGCGCGGAGACCGGAGAGCCGCACGCCCCCGAGCGCGCGGATCCGAGGGTCCAGCAGGCGATCACCGTCTGCTTCGCGATCGAGCACCACCCTGGAGAGGACCATGTCATCGACAGGCCCCGTCAGTACGAGCGCTGGCGCTCGCTCGAGCCGCCCGGCTGGCCGGGTCGGCTGCTGGACTGGACAGCGGTTCGACCCGAGACACTCGAGCCCCTGACCCGAGGTCTGTTCGCCGCGGAAGACCGGCATCCCTGGTGGACCTTCCGGCGGATCCTCGACAGGACGGTCTTCGAAGCGGGGTTCGCGCCGAGCGACATCACCATCGTGAACTGGCCTCAGAACGACTATTGGTTCGGGCCCGTCTGCGGCGTCGACGAGGTGGAGGCCGCGCGGCACCGGGAGGAGGCGCGGGACCTCAGCCTGAGCCTTCTGTACTGGATGCAGACCGAGGCGCCTCGCCCGGACGGCGGGGTCGGATATCCCGGCTTGCGCCTCCGGGGGGACGTGGTCGGCGGCACGGTCGACGGCCTCGCGCCAGCGCCCTACATCCGCGAGTCCCGCCGGATCCGGGCCGAGCTCACGGTGCTCGAGCAGCACATCGCGTATCCGCTCCGGCCCGACGGCCCCGCGATGTTCGAGGAGAGCGTCGGGATCGGGTGTTATCGCATCGATCTGCACCCGCGCGTCGGGGGCCCAGGGTACCTCGATCTCGGCTGCTGGCCGTTCCAGATACCGCTGGGTGCGCTCATTCCGGTGCGGGTGGAGAACCTGTTGCCGGGCGGGAAGAACCTTGGCGTCACGCACATCACGAACGGCGCCTACCGGGTCCACCCTGTGGAGTGGAGCGTCGGCGAGGCGGCGGGGCTGCTCGCGACGTTCTGCCTGGAGCGCCGCGTGCTGCCGCGGCAGGTGCGCGCCCGGAGCTCGCTCCGCGAAGAGCTCCAGGCGCTCCTGGTCCGCGAGGGCATCGAGCTGGCCTGGCCGGCGCTGAGGCCGGTCTGAGCCAGCGCCGGGCCACGGCGTGTGTCGGCGAGACGACCGCGCTACGACGAACGGGGGAGCTTGACGCGGAACGTGGTGCCCTCCTCCTGCGTGCTCGTGGCCTGGATGGAGCCTCCGTGCGCGTCGACGATCGATTTGACGATGAAGAGCCCGAGCCCGAGCCCTTTCGAGCGCTGTACGACCCGCTGGCTCTGCTCGCCCCGGCGAAACGGATCGAAGAGGACGGGCAGCATCTCCGGCGGGATCGGGGGCCCGCGGTTCGTCACCTCGATCACGACGACATTCTTGTGCCCGCGCAGCTCCACCTGCACCGGCTCCTCCGGCGGGCTGTAGTCGACGGCGTTGCCGATCAGGTTCGACAGGAGCTGCTCTATCCGGCCCGGATCCCACTTGCCCCGCCCGTCGCCGTGGGCCGTGAAGCGGATGGTGTGCTCCGGGTGGGCGAGCTCGATCTCCTCGGCCACGCGCTGGCAAATCGCGCGGAGGTCGACGAGCTCCGGTTCGACCGGAAGACCCCGGTGGGAGCGGATGCGCGTCAGATCGAGCAGCTCCCCGACCATCCGCACCGCCCTCTCGTTGCTCGCAGCGATGCGCTGGGCGAGCCTCGCCACGGCGGTCGTGACGTCCTCGCGCTTGAGCAGGGTGGCGGTGGCGAACCGGATGGCCGAGAGCGGGTTGCGCAGGTCATGCCCGAGGACCGCGATGAACAGCTCGTGGAGCGTGACGTCACGGCGGAGATCGGCCGAGCTCGCGCGCTCGTACTCGACGGCCGCGGTGATCATCACCTCGTCGAGCGCCGAGTGCACGAGCTGGGCCTCCGCGCCGCCGAGCACCACCCCTTCCCGCGCGCACAGGTCAACGATCACGGCGCGAAGGACGCCGAGCTCGCGCAGCTCCTCCGCGAGGGTGTAGCCCTCGGCGATGCGATGCGAGACGTGCACCTTGGCGGACTCCGAGCTGCCGATCTCCGTGCCGCTGGCTCTCTCCGGCGCGCCCGGCTGCGCGCTCTGCGCGAGTGAGTCGATGAGGTCGTCGAGGAGCTTCGGCGTGTAATCTCTCAGCTCGTCATCGGTGAGCTCACAGGTCCGTGGGATCTTCGGTTCACTCCGCAGGCGCGCTATCCACAGGCGTATGATCTCCTCGCTTCGCTCACGGAGCAGGACCGTGATGCGCGACAACGTGTGGCTCACGTGCGCTCTCCCCCCCATCGACGTCGACGCGCTTCGTCATTCGGCGCGGCGCAGTCGGCCATTGTCATGGATCCCGCAAGGCCCCCCAGGAGAAACACGAGCCGGACGGAGCCAGGTAGCCGAGGTGGGAGTCGTCGGCGAAAGACGGCCTCCGCGGCGCTGAGGCTGCCCGTGTCGACGTGCTCTGAGGCAGGAAGATTCCAGGCAAGGAGGCAGAGGACGCTGCGTCGGTCCTGGCCGCGCGCTCCACCCTGGCACGCGCGGCGTGCGTGCCCGATACTCCGCGCATGCGCCCCGGGGACCTGTTCGCAGGTCGCTTCGAGCTCGATCGCGTCGCAGGATCCGGGGGAATGGGCGCGGTCTATCGGGCCATCGACCGCGAGACCGGGGAGCCCGTCGCCCTCAAGGTGGGGCTGCACACGGACGCCGCGCAGACCGAGCAGGCCGAGCGGTTCCGCCGGGAGGCGCGGGTCCTCGCGGGGCTCCACCACCCCGCCATCGCGCGGCACGTCGCCCACGGCGTCACCGCCGAGGGCCGGCAGTACCTGGTCATGGAGTGGCTCGACGGCGAGGATCTCGCGGCGCGGCTCCGGCGGGGGCCGCTGGGCCTCGACGAGAGCCTCGCGCTCGCCGCGCGCGCCGCCGAGGCGCTCGGCGCCGTGCACCTGCGCGGGGTGGTCCACCGGGACGTCAAGCCGGCGAACCTCTTCCTGCCGGGCGGCGACGTCGCGGCGGTGAAGATCCTCGACTTCGGGATCGCGCGGGCCCCCGACGTCACGTACACCCTGACCAACCCCGACGCCCCCGTGGGGACGCCCGCCTACATGGCGCCGGAGCAGGTCCGCGGCGAGCCCGACATCGACGCGCGCGCCGACCTGTACGCGCTCGGGTGCGTGCTGTTCGAGTGCCTCGCCGGGCGGCCGCCGTTCGGGGGGGTGCACGTCGTCGCGCTGCTCACCAAGGTGCTCTTCGAGCAGGCGCCCCGCCTCCGCGAGCTGTGGCCCGGCGCGCCCCCGGCGCTCGACGCGCTGCTCTCGCGCCTCCTGGGCAAGGATCGGCGGCTGCGGCCCGGGGACGCGCTCGCGGTCGCGGCGGAGCTGCGCGCACCGGAGATCCGCGAGGCGAGCGCGGCGCCCCTTGCGCCGTCGGTCGGCCTCACGACGGCCGAGCGGCGGCTGGTCAGCGTGGTGCTGGCGGCGCGCCGGGCCGAGCCGGCGCACCCGCCGCAGCCGGCGCAGGCCGTGTCCAGCGAGGCGAGCACGGCGCCGGCGCGCGGCCTGACCCATCAGCGGCGCTGGCCGCTCGCCCTCCTCCAGGCGATCCGGAGGACCGTCGACCTGCACGGCGCGCGCGTGGAGCTGCTCCGGGACGGATCGATCGCGGCCCTGCTCACGGGGGCCGAGGCGCCCACGGATCTCGCGGCGAGCGCGGCCCGGTGCGCCCTCTCGCTCAAGGCGCTGCTCCAGGCCTCCGACGTGGCGCTCGCGACGGGCTGGGAGGTCGTGGACGGGACCCAGCCGCTCGGGCCCGTGATCGACCGCGCCGTCGCGAGCCTCACGGCCGCGGAGCGGGGCGCAGGGGAGGCGCTCCGGCCGATCGCGATCGACGCGATGACCGCGTCCCTCCTCGGCCCGCGCTTCGAGGTGGCGCACGGCGAGCGCGGGGCGGCGCTGCTCGGCGAGCAGGAGCCGCTGGAGGAGGCGCGCGCGCTGCTCGGCAAGCCGACGCCGTTCATGGGGCGGAGCAGCGAGCTGCGCTGGCTCGAGCTCCTCTTCGACCAGTGCGCCTCGGAGCCGTGCGCCCAGGCGGCGCTCGTGATCGGCGCGGCCGGCGTGGGCAAGTCGCGGCTCCGCATCGAGCTCGCGCGCAGGGTGCTCGGCCGCGAGGCGCCGCCCCAGATCTGGACGGCGCAGGGCGACGCGGTGCGGGCCGGGGCGCCGCTCGGGCTGCTCGCCCAGGTGGTGCGGCGCGCGGCCCAGATCGCGGAGGGCGAGCCGCAGGAGCGCGGCCGGGAGAAGCTCGCCGCGCGCGTCGCGCGATCCGTGGACGCCGCGGAGCAGGCGCGGGTGACGGAGTTTCTGGGCGAGGTGATCGGCGCGCCGTTCCCGGACGCGGATCGGCGCGAGCTGCGCGCCGCCCGGCAGAGCCCGATGCTCATGGCCGACCAGGTGCGGCGCGCCTGGCTCACCTTCCTGGAGGCGGAGTGCCGCGCCGGGCCGGTGCTCCTGGTGCTCGAGGACCTGCACTGGGGCGACCTGCCGACCGTGCAGCTCGTGGACGCGGCGCTCGGGCAGCTCCGGTCGAGCCCGCTCCTGGTGCTGGGGCTCGGGCGGCCCGACGTGGACGAGGTGTTCCCGGGGCTGTGGGCCGAGCGGGGAGCGACCGCGATGCGGCTCGGGGCGCTGCCGGCCCTCGCGTGCGAGCGGCTGGTGCGCGCGGCGCTCGGGGAGCAGGCGCCCGCGGAGCAGGTGGAGGGGCTCGTGCGGCGCGCGGCGGGGCACCCGTTCCTGCTGGAGGAGATGCTGCGCGTGGCGGCCGAGGGCGCCGACGGCGCCGTGGGCCGCGACGCGGGCGAGGCGCCCGAGACCGCGCTCGCCATGGTGCAGGCGCGCCTCGAGGGGCTCGATCTGGAGGCGCGCCGGGCGCTGCGCGCCGGGAGCTTGCTGGGCGAGGTGTTCTGGTGGGGCGCGGTCGCCCGGCTGCTCGGGGTGGACCGGGACGACGCCGCGCTCGCGGGCTGCCTGCTCGCGCTGGAGCGGCAGGAGTGGATCGCGCGGCGGCCCGCGTCCCGGTTCCCGGGCGAGGTGGAGTACGCGTTCCGGCACGGGCTCGTGCGCGACGCGGCGTACAGGATGCTCACCGAGGCGGATCAGCGGCTCGGGCACAGGCTCACCTCCGAGTGGCTGGAGCGCGCGGGGGAGCGGGACGCGCTGGCCCTGGCCGGGCACTGCGAGCGCGGCGGCGAACCCGAGCGGGCCGTGCGGTGGCTCTGCGCCGCGGCGGAGGAGGCGCTCCGCGGCAACGACCTCGCGGCCGCGCTCGCGCGCGCGGAGCGGGGCGTGGCCTCCGGGGCCAGCGGGCGGGATCTCGGCGCCCTGCGCCTGGTCCAGGCCGAGGCGCACCTGTGGCGCGGCGAGCTGTCGGCCTCCGAGGCGCGCGCGACGGAGGCGGTCGCGCTGCTCGAGCCGGGCTCGGGCGCATGGTACCGCGCGCTCACCGCGGCGCTGATCAGCGCCAGCAAGCAGGGCGGCGTCGAGCGCGCCGGGGCGTGGGCCGCGCGGCTCGCGGCGACGGCGCCCGCCGAGGGGGCGCTGAGCGCGGTGGTGCTCTGCCTCTCCGGGTGCGCGGCGGAGCTCATGCTCGCCAACCAGCACGCGACCGCCGACGCGCTGCTCGAGCAGACCCTGCGCCTCGCGGGGGAGCCTCCGGCCGTCGACGACGAGGCGGTCGGGGGGCTGCACCAGACCGTCGCGTTCCGCGCCGCGCTCGCGGGCGATCACGCCGCCGCGGTGGACGCCCTGGAGGTGGCGGCCGGGGCGTTCGGGCGCGCCGGCGACCGCCGACAGGCCTGCTCTGTCCAGCTGAACATGGGCTTCATCCTCACCGAGCTCGGCGCGCTCGAGCGCGCGGAGCAGCTGCTGCGCGCGGCCGTCGCCGAGGCGACACGGATGGATCTGCACGAGGTGCTCGCGACCGCGCGCCAGAACCTGGCGCACGCCCTCCTCCCGGCGGGCCAGATCGACGAGGCCCGCGCGCTGCTCGAGCAGGCCATCGACGCGTCGCGCCGGCAGGGCAACCGGCGCATGGAGGGGCTCTCGCGCGCGTACCTCGCCCGGGCGGCGCTGCTGTCGGGCGACGGCGAGGCCGCCGCGCGCGAGGCGGGCGCGGCGGCGGCGCTGCTCGACGTGGCGCCGCTCCTGCGCGCGGTGGCGCTGGCCCTCCTCGCGCGCGCCCGGATGGGAGGGGGGCCCGAGGGCGCGGCCGAGGCGCTCATCCACGCGCAGGAGGCGTTCCGCCTCATCGAGGACGCGGGGATGGCCGAGGAGGGAGAGTCGCTGATCCGCCTGACCTACGCCGAGGCCTTGCGCGCCGCCGGCGAGCGCGAGCGCGCCGCGCAGATCATCGACGCGGCGTGCGCGCGGCTCCTCGAGCGCGCCGCGAAGATCGGCAGGCCGGCGTTGCGGCAGAGCTTCCTGGAGAGCATCCCCGAGAACGCCCGGACGCTCGCGCTCGCCGAGGCGTGGGCTCTGGAGCGCCGTTGGGCTGTCGCCTGAGCGCCGCGTTCCCCAGGGACCTTGAGCAGATTCTCGGCTAAGCAAGCTCCGAGAGCTCGACCTGGCGGACCGCCGGCGCCGCCGTCCTGGAGGGCTCCTCCCTGCGGCGCGGGCGCATCAGGGCGTCGAGCTGCTCGGTGAAGAAGGTGTTCTCCGCCGGAAGGCCGACGGTCACGCGGAAGTAGTCGTCGTATCGCTCGTCGCCGAACGGCTCGAAGGCCTTCACCTTCACGCCTCGGGCGAGCAGCGCGTCGTGGATCTTCGCCCCGGACCAGGCCCCGCGCGCGCGGCACAGGATGAAATTGGTCTGTGACGGATAGGCCTCCAGCGCGCGATGCGCTCCGATGGCCGCCATCAGCCTGGCCCGCTCCCTCGCTGTCTGGTGCCGGACGAACCCGAGGTGTCCGCCGTCCTGGAGCGACGCCATCGCGAGCTCTGCGGCCAGCTGCCCGACGCGGTGCGGCGTCATCTTGGCCTCCATCTGCGCCACCACCGTCGCGTCTCCCATGGCGTACCCCACGCGCACCGACGCGAGCCCGTAGGCGAAGGAGAAGCTGCGCAGCACCATCAGGTTGGGGTGGCGCAGCACCAGGTCTGCCATCCGGGTGTTCGGGCTCTCCTCGAGGTAGTGCACGTACGCTTCGTCGATGAAGAAGAGGGAGTCCGGGAACCGGGTGAGCAGCGGACCGAGCTCCTGCCTCGTGATGAGGACGTTGCCCGTGGGGTTGTTGGGGTTGCAGAGGTAAACCAGGCCGTCCTGCCGCGAGAGGCGCGACTCGAGCATTCCCACGTCGAGCGCGAAGCCGTTCTCCGGATGGAGCGGGAGCAGCTCGCATCGCAGCCCCACGCGGACCGCGGACGCAGGCACCTTGGAGTAGGTGAGCCGGGGGGTGATGATGGGATATGCCGTACGCTTCAGCAAATGGCGCAGCGTTCGCATCGCCGAACGCTTGATCTCGCGCTCGATCAGGAACGGGATGCAGGTCTTGAGCAGCGGGCCGCTCCCGTTGGCGACCAGCACGTTCTCCGGCCTGACGCCCGCGTCGGCGGCGAGCGCGCGCCGGAGATCTCCGTTGTCCCCGGCCGGGTAGCTCCGCAGGGAGATGTTGCCGGCGTGGCGCCGCAGGACGTCCGCGCACCGCTCGGAGCAGTAGGTGCCGTGGTTCAGCGCCATGTCGATGGGCGGCGCGCCGGCCCGGCGATTCGGGGCGTCGGACGCGTTGCTCGCTGTCGTTCGAGGCTGCATGGAGCGCTCCTCTCGTGGTGTTCAACCAGCATCAACCAGGCGATTCGTCCCCGTGATTCAGGAGGCCACCTTCGCTGGCCAGTTGCAAGAAGGAAGAGCGAGAGGCGCGGCCCCAGAACTTGTGTGCGGAGGCGTGCGACCAGGGTGAGGATGGGCCGCGGTGCGAGCTCGGCTTACGGAGCAGTCGTTGTCCCCCCGCAGGCGCTCGTGGGGCACCCTGTTCGCGCCTTCGTCCCGTGCGGCGCCCGCACAAATCCACAGCGTGCCGGCGGATAACCCGACTGGGCGAGCCCTGCCGCCGCGCGGGCGCTCACGGACCGATCGCCGCCCCGACTGTCGCGTTCCCGACTGTCCCGGTCGTCGCCTTGACGCCCGGGCTTTGCCGCACGACCTTCCAGTGGCAATAGCACAGGTACGGCGAGCTGACGCGACACTCGAACCTGTCAATGCAGTACTGAGAGAGCCCCCAGCAGTCTGACGACAGCGTTCCACCCTCGCACGTGCAGCTTCCGTCTTCGCTGCACCACCAACTCAGCGAACCGGTGCCCCCGCCGTTGTTCACGAGCGCCTCTGTCACGGCGCTCGTCTCCTCCGGAGCGGTCGTTTCGTCGGGGGCCACGACGCAGCCGGCCAGGAGGCCGGAGGCAAGCGACAGGATGGCGAGCGCGGCGCGAATGGTGTTCTTCATCTGAGCAGCTCCTTGTGAGGGTTCGCTGTTCCCTCAGAGCAAGGCAGGTGCCCGCGCATCAAACCCCCCGCTTCTTCGGGCTATTCCTCGGAGGCGTGCGTGGGCATGTTGCGTGAAACCTCGCTCACTTGCGCGCGTGGTTGAGCGAAACCTCGCTCACTTGCGCGCGTAGTTGCGCATCGCGGGTGGCATCCTGAGGATGCCGCCGGCGCTCCGCCGGTCCCGGGCTGCGGTCGCGAGCTCGGGCCCCGTGGCGCGCGGCGTTGCTTGAAGGACCGCGAGCCTCGGGGGGCCAGCACGAGCGTGCTCGCCTCGTGCCGCACGCGAGCCCCGCCGGGTCGGCCAGCCGCGCGTGAGCAGGAGGTCCTTCACCGAGACAGGCACCCCGTCCAGGCGCCCCACCGGCTCGCCTCGAGCCCAGCGCGCCTCGGACGCCCGCGCGGCCTCCAGGGCCCGCTCCTCGTCGAGGAGCGCGAACGCGTTCAGCGCGGCTCCGTGGCGCTCCACATGGGCGAGGACGGCGCGGAGCGCCTCGACGGGGGAAGCGCTCCGGGATCGATAGAGCGCGAGGAGCTCGACGGCGGTGGCCCGCACGAGCGAGGTGGGCGGCATGCGTCCATTATAACGGATGTATCGTCCTGTATAACGGATGCGCGCGTTCGCCGTCGTGTTCCCGCCATGGTCTTTGTCGTGTAGACAGGTCGTGCATCACAGCCGACTGCCACGCCGGGCGCGGGTGGCGTCTCCGGAGAGAGGATCCCATGTCTGATGCGCAAGGAGAACGGCGGGCTGAGGCGGCTGCGGAGTCCGCCTGGCGGAGCCTCTATGTCCTCGGTGCGGTCGCCGCGCTCGTCGCGCTGGCGGGGACACTCGCTGATGTCGTGCTCACGATGATTCCGGGGTGGGAAGCCTCGACCGTGCCGGTCACCGTCGAGCAATGGTTCACCCAGCTCCATCAAGAACCATGGCTGGGTTTGCGCAACCTCGACCTCCTGAACGTCACGGTGTCTCTTGTCGGGCTCCCTTTGTACGTTGCCCTGTACGGGGCTCATCGAAGCGCGAGCCCGGGCTGCGCGGCCCTCGCGCTGGTCGTCGTGACCCTCGGGACAGCCGTCTTCACCGCCAATAACGCGGCGCTGCCCATGCTCGAGCTCAGCCGCGACTACGCGGTCGCATCCACGGAAGCACAGCGGGTTGCGCTCCGGGGGGCCGGCGAGGCCCTGCTCGCCAAGGGGGCACACGGGAGCATGGGCGCGTTCGTGGGCTTTTTCCTCTCGAGCGTTGGCACGCTGTTCATGACCGTCGCAATGTTCAAGGGGAGGCTGTTCGGTCGTGTGGCGCCGTACACGGGGATGCTCGGCATCTCGCTCTTGCTCGTCTACATCGCCGGCGCCACATTCGCGTCGGAGTCGAGCCGCATGCTCATGGCGATCGCCATGCCTGGCGGGCTCCTCATGATCGCGTGGAACCTGACGGTCGCGCGGAGACTGCTGCAGCTGGGCCACGCAGCGAACGACTGAGAGCGACGAACACGACGGGGCCGAGCCATGCGGCCGAGGGGAAACCGCGCCCATCGAGGTGCTCGCTCGGCGGCGTTGTCCCCCGACGAGCTCGCTTCGTTCAGGAGCCCGATCAGCCCGGATCGCCGCCACGCTGACACAGCGCCGATCCAGGGACGAAATTCGGGAATGAAGCTGTACCAGGATGGGTCGACGCGAACGCGACGAGGTGGTAGACGTGCGAGCTCCAGGAGTGCAACATGGCGCCGACACGTACGCGAAAAGTGAGTCTCTGCGGCAAGGAGCTGCACGGCCTGAAGCACATCTGCGCGTTCTTCGATTCGCGCAAGGAAATGTACGACGTCCTCAATCCGTACTTCCGGGAAGGGATCGATGTCGGCGACGAGGTGGTGACCATCTTCGAGTCGAGCGCCCATGACGACCATGTGGATCGAATGCAAAAGGGCGGCGTGCCCGTGCAGGATGCGATCCGGCGTGGCCAGCTCAAGGTCGTGCCTTCCGAGCAGACGTACATCCAGGACAACGTGTTCGTCGCCGACCGCATGTACTCGATCCTCGAGGGCGTGCTCGAGGGCGCTGCCGAAGGCGAGTTCAAGTCCGTTCGCACCTGCGGCGACATGGAATGGGCGCTGAAGAACCTGCCGGGCACCGAGGACCTGATGGTCTACGAAGCAAAGTTGAACACGCTGGCGCCCAGGCACGACTGCACGCTTCTTTGCTGCTACGACGTCAATCGCTTCAGCGGCCGGGTGATCGCCGATGTGCTCGCCACGCATTCGCACGTGATCATCGGCGGACACGTGCACGAGAATCCGTACTACCTCGACCCGGTGACGTTCCTGAGGAAGCTGGCGTTGCGGCGCGCGCCTGTGGCTCTCGCGAACGCGGGCTGACCCTCTTCGCCGCCCGCTCCGCGTGGTATACCGCCGGGCGTGGGACGCTTCGATCATCTCGCCACCACGCCCGCGCGCGGCGCGGCCGACGTCCTCAAGTGGAAGCTCGGCGCCCGCGAGAAGGCCGTCGCCGACGGCTTCGTCACGCCGCACCGCGCGTACGACCGCTCGCTCGTCGAGAGCGGCCGCGCCTCGCTCACGTGGATCGGCCACGCGTCGTTCCTGCTGGTGCTGGGCGGCCTGCGCATCCTGATCGATCCCATCCTCGCGACAGGCCTCGGCACCACGAAGCGGCTCGCCCCGGCGGGCATCCCGCTCGAGGACCTCACCGAGATCGATCTGGTGCTGATCACGCACAACCACCGCGATCACCTCGACACGCCGACGCTGTCGCGCATCCTCGCGGCGCACGCCGTGCACCCGGGCAAGCTTGGCAAGAAGAGCGCGCCGCTCCGGCCCCGCTTCGTGGTGCCGCAGGGCAACGGCGCGCTCCTCGCGAAGCTGGGCGCGGGCGCGATCGACGAGCTCGCGTGGTGGCAGTCCGTCCACGTCGGCCAGGTCGAGATCACGCTCGTGCCCGCGCGGCACTGGTCGATGCGCATGCCCTGGGACAGGAACGAGGCGCTCTGGGGAGGCTTCGTGATCCGCGGCCCCGAGGGCGCCGCGTACCACTCGGGCGACACCGGCTTCTTCGACGGCTTCGCCGAGATCGGCGAGCGAAGCGGCGGCTCCATCGACTGGGCCATGTTGCCCATCGGCGCCTACGCCCCGCGCTGGTTCATGGAGCCGCAGCACATGGGCCCGGAAGAGGCCGTGCAGGCGTCCGAGCTGCTCGGCGCGCGCACCTTCGTCGCGATGCACTGGGGCACGTACAAGCTCACCGACGAGCCGATCGGCGAGCCGCCGGTCCGCGCGCGCGAGGCCTTCCTGAAGCGCCGAGGCGACATGGAGCGCCTCTGGATCCTCGACGTCGGCGAGACCCGCGGGCTCTGACCGGTCAGGTCGAGGTAGGCCACGGTCCGCGGGTCGAGCACGCGGAAGGTGTCGTGCCCCTTCGGCGACAGGTTGACGTGCCCGCCGCTGCCCGAGGGGGCGGAGGCCACGAAGAAGAGGCGCTGCTCGGCCAGGAAGCCGATGAGGTCGTCGTCCAGCTCGGAGAAGGTTCGTCCCATGGATCCTCGTGGGCGGCGGGTACGCGCCGGGGCGCTTCAGGGCGCTGTGCTGCGCGAGACGGCGCAGCGCCACGGCGTGCTGCGGCGTCACTCCACAGCCTGCGGGGCTCGGTCACGGGATTGGGAACCCGCGGAGCGGCGCGGCACTGCCGTTGCCGCGCCGCGATCGGCCGCCAGCTACGTGATGAGCGGACCTCGACACCAGTCAGCGCGGCCGACAGACGTCACGTTCATGCCGATCGCCCGGGCAATGCTGACATAAACGTCGTTGTGATTGCGCCCACCGGCGTCGAGCAGGCGCCCGGTCGTCCAAGCACCTCCACAGCTGCCGGCAACCACGAAAGGTGCGTGTTGGGGCGGGTGGTCGGTCTCGGCGAAGTTCTGGCCGGAGCCCAACTGGCTGCTGCCGTTCTGGGTGCAAAGAACCGCTGCGGTGTTGTCGAGCACCGAGAACTCGCCGTCGGAAAGGCCTTTCAGCTTTTCGATGAAATAGCGGAACTCTCCCGCAAAATAGGCCTGGAGCCGAGTGATTTGTTGTCCAGGAGCACCGTCCGGATCGCCGTGTGAGATGGAGTGCCAGGCTGAGATATCGATGTCACCGAGCTTGACGGCTTCGTTGTTTTCGCCGCCGCCCCACATCATGGTCGCCACGCGAGTGATGTTGCAGGCGAAGGCCATCGCCATGATGTCGAGATACAGCCGGCTGTGCTCCGGCATGTCGTTCATCATGGTGTCCTTGCTGAGCAGCGTCGACGCGATCTGCTTGCACGAGCCCTCTGTGGGGATGCTGCCGCCGACATCGCGCTCGAGCGTGCGCAGCGACTCGAGGTAGAAGTCCATCTTGGCGCCTTCCTCCGGCCCGAGCCGCCCGCGGAAGGACCGGACATCGTCCTTGATGAAGTCGAGCACGCTCTGACGGCGGAGCAGCGCCTGCTCGGCGGCGTTCGGCGTGTTCATGGGCGTGCCGCCCCCGCTGATGCGGTTGGCGATGCGCTGATACGCAGCCAGCGGGTTCTTCACGCTGGGGATGAAGTTCCCATCGACCTGAGACAGTCCGGGGATGACGCCGCCGTCGCCGGACGTCTGACCGACCGCGATCTCCAGCGATGCCAGGGGGGTCGTGTCCTTGAGGAACCTGGCGAACTCCTGGTCGATGCTGGTCCGCGCGCCGAGGCCGAACACCGAATACGACGCCGAGCGGTGCGCGTTACCGCCGTCGCGTTTGAGCGTCAGGTTCTTGAACACCAGGATGTCGTCGCGCACCGCTTCGAGCGGCGCCATGTGCGGCTTGAGCACGAAATTTCTTTCGCCGCCGGTCGGCTCCGATTGATACTGAGAGCCATTTGCGTAGCCGAACATGGCGACGCGCGTGACTCGCGGAACGGTTTGTGCGTAGAGGTTGTCGGCCAGCCCAGAACAGAAGAGCGTCCCGTAACCGAGGCCACGAAGCATCGTACGCCGGGAAAATTTTACGTTGCGCATGGCGAACTCCTAGTTCCTCCGGTCGATGAAGCTGGGCGACGCGATCACGCCCAGCACCAATTGATCAATCGCGTGCTGTGAGCGCGCAAATTCGTCCACGAGGCGCTCCTTCTCACAGGCGTCGAGCTCCGGCAAGTCGTATCCTGAAGAGTAGGCGGCGAACTGCTGTGCGAAGCAGCTGTAGACATCCGGCTTTTGCGCCAACTCGTCCACAAGCTCCACGAAGTTGGAAAACGCGATTCCGGGAAGCGCATTCTCCTCGCTCGGCAGCGGCAGACTGCCGCTTGCATCGATCGGCTGCTCGTGATCCGTCGTCCTGTAGCGACCGATAGCATCGTAGTTCTCGAGCGCAAACCCGATTCCATCGAACAGATCGTGACAGACGGCGCAGCCCGGACTCGCATGAACGCCGAGTCTTTGCCGACCCGTGGCGTCCTCCGGGGCAAAACGGCCGGGATTCGGAACACCGCCGGGCGGCAGCGGCACGCGGTGGCATAGGACCTCTGCGCGGACGTAGGCGCCGCGCCCGACGAGGCCCGTATCTTGGCTGTGCGCGTGGCCCCAGAGAAACGGCAGCGAGGTGAAGATGCCTCGGCGTTCCGTCGGATTGAGCTCGCGACGCACCATGGCGTCGCCGGTCACCCCGCTCAAACCGTAGAGCGGAGCGGTGCGCTCGTTCACGAACGCGTACGTGCCCATGAACAGCGAGTCGAAGCGACGATCCGCTCCCTCGTCGAAGAGTACGCTGTTCGTGAGCAGGCGCAACTCTTCCTTCAAATCGGCGGTGAACTCGGGCGCTAACTCGGGCGTTACCATCGGAAAGACGCTGGCCTCTTTCACCGAAGTCGAGAGATTCTCGAGCTCCAGCCACTGCTCGAAGAAGTGGTTCATGGCCGGCGCCGCCTTGTCGCGCGCCTCGAACATGCGCTTGGCCTGGGCCAAGAGCACTGTACGGTCGCGCAGCTCCCCTTGATCCGCGAGCGCGGTGAGCTCAGCATCCGGCGCGCTATCCCAGAGCAGGTACGAGAGCGCCGAAGCGACCTCGTGGTCCGTCAGCGCCGTCACCGCTCCGGTATCCTTCACCGTGCCGAGCTCCGTGCGGTGCAGGCTGTTCGGCGACATGAACAGCGCCTGCACGACGCTCTTGACGCCTCCGGCAGCACCTTCGCCCTGCGCGGCGGTCTTGGCGAAGAGCGCGCTCAAGGAGGTGACTTCAGTCGTCGAGAGCGGGCGGCGCCAGAGCTTTTGCCCCGTTTCGGTGACGAAACCGTCCAGGCAAGGGCCAGGCGCCAAGCTGTCGACGTCGCAGGCGATCCCAAACTTGTCGGGGTTCTGGAGCGCGTGCGCTCCGAGCTCTTCACCGACGGCGAAATATACGTCCGCGAGGAGCGGCGCGATTCGCAGGTCTGAGGCCTGGTTGGCGAAGCCGTCGAGCCTGGCCTCGCTCGGCAGGTTCGCAAGCGCTGCCGGCTGGACGTCGAACTCGTCGCGCAAGGTGTTGGCAAGCTGGGTGTTGGTCAACCGCCAGATGCGCGGTTTGGCCAGCGCAGGGGTGGCGCCACACTCGGCCGCCGGCGGCGTCTCGGTCGCCGGCGCCGCCTCGCCCTCGACTCCCAAGACGCCCGTGCACCCGCTGGCCACGACGACCGCGAGCGGCGCCGCAAGGCCAAACGAGCGGCTCATGAGTGAACGTAGTACACCGATTCGTTTTGCGATTGGCATGGAACGCTCTTGCT
The DNA here is from genome assembly GCF_052075895.1 of Sorangium sp. KYC3313. Classification (NCBI taxonomy): domain Bacteria; kingdom Pseudomonadati; phylum Myxococcota; order Polyangiales; family Polyangiaceae; genus Sorangium; species Sorangium sp. KYC3313. Next base: position 9,761,086 of record NZ_CP197255.1, on the reverse strand, counting down.
AGGCTGAAATGTTAGACGAAGCTGGGTGAGGCCAGGAAATCCAAACGCGATCCGAACATCGAGCTCCTTGTAGTTGCGTCTCCGTTGATTGTTACAATGGCGGTGTTCGTGATCAAAATCGATGTCGCTCCCGGGTTCAGCGCGAGTCGCCGCGCCACAGCCAGAGCAGCGTCTCGGGCGGCGTCTGCGCGATGACGCCGCCGTCGCCGTGGCGGGCGTCCGCCGTGCGTCGCATTTGGCCCTGAGCCGGACCCGAGCGTCCGAGAACGATCACGATTCGCTCGAGATTTCTCGAGAGGCCGTGAAGATCGTCCATTGAAGTATTTCTGCGCCGGGGGTGGATGCGGCGGACTCGGCCGGTTTGGTCACCAGATGAGCCATCGCGTTCCTGCTTGGCCGCGCCATCTCCATGTCGTTCCCCCAACCCCGGGGGGCGAGGAGGACTCCCATAAAGAACTTCCAGGCGCTCCACCTCACGAACGCCGCGCCGCTCTGCGTGAGCGTGGTCGCCCCACCGCTGGTCGTTCCACGGGCGCCGTCGCTCCCCGCTCTTGCCCGGGAGGGGGTGCTCCACCTTCCCGGGGCCGGCTCTGGATCCGACGAGCCGCATCCCACCAGGCTCAATCCAGCGAGAGCGACGATTTATCGCTGCATATGAACTCACGGCAGCCTCGACGATGTTGGTTGCGTACGGCTGAAAGCTGAGTGAACCGGTGCGTGTGCGGATCGCAGGTGGGGCCTCGCGCTCAGAGCGCCGCATGGCGCGAGCGATGCCCCCGCGAACGCGCCGCTGCACGCGTGCTCGACGACCGAACGAACGTACCCGGTGCCGAGATCGATCCCGATCCCGGGGACGAAGGGCCGGCGCGCACGACAGCCTGTCCAGGGCAAAGCAGTAGGATACCCCGAGAAGGCATTGTGAACGGTCACATTTCGGTGTCAACCGGAAATGGAACGGCGCGCGGAGCGGAGAGGGAGATAGCAGAGAGAGGCGCCTCAGAAGGCGACGTCGCGGAGCTTCGCCTTGTACTCCGCCTTGTACAGATCGTGGCAGGCCTTGCAGCTCGCCTTGGCGCCGTCGATATCGCCCTTCTTGGCCTTTTCCGCGCCATCCTTCGAGATCGCGACCCACTTGGGCATCCCGGGCGGCGGCTTCGACGCCACGTATTCCAGCGCCGACGCGATCTTCGCGCCGTCGCCGCTCGTGGTTGCCGACTGCATCACCGTCTTCATCCAGCCCTGCATCGGACAAGCCTTCTGTCCTTTTGCACCGCAGCCAAAATCCTTCCCCTCGGCAACAGAACCGGGGACGTCCGCGGTCCCGTTCGCGGCCCATGCTGCGCCTGCAAAGCCAATGCCGACGCTCATCAACACCGCACTCATCAGCTTCATGCTCATCGACATCCGACGTCTCCTGTCATGTAAGCAGCAACCTCAGCCAAGTTATCGCAGCTCGGAGAATCAAATTGTGAACGTTCACATTACTGGCGTCAACCAGAATCGGCCGACGCGCGGCTATCCTCGATCCCGATGGGCGCGCAGCGGCGGCCGGCCGCGGCGCCCGAGCTCCGAGAGGTCCGGCGAGCGCAGGAGCAGCGGGCGAGCTCGCGCTGGACCGCGCGTTCGAGTCACCGCGCACAAGATCGCCGCGCACGAGAGGCGGCGGCCAGGCGCCGGCGGGCTCGCAGCGTCGAGCGCCAACCGGCGATGCGCTGCTCGGCTTCGAGCGCGTCGGGCGGGCCGGCGATCAACGCTGTCCGGCGTCCGCCCATGTTGACGCGGCGCGCTGGAGGAGCCCCGCCAGCCTTGCCCTCCATCGGGCTCGGGGATCTCCCCGCGGGCCCATGAATTGGCGTTGACATCGGCCATGTGATCGTTCACATTCCCCTCGACAGGTATCCTTTTGCTTCGCCTCGGGTGGGTCGTCATGCGCACCGAGACTTTTGTCATCTGACCGGTCTCGGCACCGATTCCGTTCGGTCGGTCATCACGGAAGCGATCGCCGATCGATGGTGCTTGGTGTTTTGCCAAGTTCAATGCACTGGAGACCACGGCAAGCCTCGGTTCGGCTGTCGTGAGATCCAGGATATTCTCCACCGGAATCCTCCGAGATCCGGCAAGGCGGCCGGACGGCAACTTTGGGTGCAGCGTGACCTATGTTGCGGCGGGCTCTGCTCAGCCCCTCCTGGGGTGCACGGTGTCATCACATTGGCCCCGTCCCGGATCAGGTGCTCCAGGTTCCGTCACACTGCGGGACCTGCTCCGGGTTGACAGACGACTTTTCTATACGACCCCCTGGAAAAGCGACGCGATGCCAGCAACTTATCCATGCATCGAAGGGGCCGCCTTCACTCCACAGCCTGCGGGAGCTCGTCCAGGTCCCCTGTAGGCTGACGCCCGTGCAAGCCCCGGTTGACGTCTCTGCCGCTAGCGAGAGGCCCGTGCACAAACCCGCCAGAACTACAACGCTGTTCCTTTCCATGAGCCTCTGCGGGCGGATCCTGCTCGGGCTCTCCGCCGCGACCGCCGCGACGTTCGCGCTCGCGCCCGCCACGCTCGCCGCCCCCAAGGCGTCGAAGTCGATCGCGGTGCGCATCGAAGGCCCCAACGCGGATGACATCCGCGAGGACATCCTCGCCATCATGCCGGAGACGCTGGGGGTCGTGGACCCTGACGCGTTCTCGAAGTCGCTGAAAGGCGCCGGCCAGACCAAGCCCGTCGGGGACACGCTCGTGTCGAAGGCTCAGCGGAAGAAGGCCATCGACCGCATCCGCAAGGCAGGAAAGGCTGCGAAGGCAGAAGGGGTGATCTACGGCGTCTCGCGGACCAACAAGAAGAAGAAAGAGGTCCACCTCGTCTACGTCGACGAGAACGCCGGCGACCTCGCCGTGGACAGCGCGGTGCCGCTGAGCGGCTCGCGGGACGACCGCAAGAGGGCGCTGGAAGAGCTGCTCGGCCCGACGCTGGCGCAGATCGCGCCGCCGCCCGCGCCGCCGCCCGTCGAGGAGGACGAGGTGAAGGGCGACCGGGAAGGCGAAGGCGAGGATGGCGACGGGGGGGACGAGGAGAGGGACGCCGACGAGGGCGGGAAGGGCGGCGAGCGCGCGCCGCACGAGGCCGGCTCGGCGCTCTTCTCGATCGAGCTCGGCGTCGAGTTCGTCGGCCGCTGGTTCGACTACTCCGATCCGCGCACGCAGAACCTCCCGCCCTACAGCGTCTTCGGACAGCCCGCGCTGTCGGTCTCGGGCGAGCTGTACCCGCTCGCGTCGACGGACATCGCGGTGCTCAAGGGCCTCGGGGTCACCGCGGGGTATGCGCGGGCGCTCGGCCTCAACTCGGCGGTGGGCAGCGGCGACCCGATCAGCACCACCTACGAGCGCATCAACCTGGGGCTCCGGGAGCGGCTGTCGCTCGGCGAGGCGTCCGTGCTCGGGATCTCCGCGGGGCTCCGGTTCCTGACCTTCGAGATCGACGCGCCGGCGGACCTCGCCATGACGGTGCCGAACGTCTCGTACACCCTGTTCCGGGCGGGCCTCGACGGGCGCTTTCCGGTCGGCCCGATCGCGCTGGCGCTGGGCGCCGAGTACATCCTGCCGCTCTCGTCAGGCCCGGTCTACGAGCGGTTCACCGGGGCGAGCGTGCAGGGCATCGGCGCGCTGGCCGGGGTGATGGTCCCAGTCGCGACCGGCATCGAGGCGCGCCTGCTCGTCGAGTACGCCCGGTTCTTCTCGTCGTTCCAGCCCGAGCAGGGCGACGCGTACATCGCAGGCGGGGCCATCGATCAATACCTGGGACTGCGGCTCGCCGGAGCCTACGTCTATTGAGAGAGAGGTAGCACGTGACGTTCATGACTTCCCTTTACGGGCGCGCCGCGCTCGCCGCGGCCGCCCTGCTGACCAACGGCGCGCTCCTCCTGAACTGCGCTGGGACCCTGGACGAGGACGAGTTCCCCCTGGACGACCAGGGCAGCGGCGGCACCGACGACCAGGGGGCCGGCGGCGGCACCGCCGCGGTGACCGGCAGCGGCGGCGCCACGACGGGCGGGGGGTCGAGCGGATGCGCCGAAGCGCCGGCCCTGGTCGCGATGAAGTGCGCCACCGCCGGTTGCCATGACGAGAACACCAAGCTGGCGGGCCTCTCGCTGGCCGCCGGGTGGGAGAACACGCTCCAGGGCCAGGCGTCGGTGTGCGGCAACGGCAGCTCGGTGCTCGTCCCGGGCGACCCGGACGCCAGCGCGATTTACACGAAGGTCACGCCGGACCCGCCGTGCAACGACCGGATGCCGTTCGGCGGCGCGGCGCTCAGCGACACCGAGATCGCGTGCATCCGCGACTTCATCGCCGCGCTCCCGCCCTGAGGAAGTGAACGAGCGTCTGGCCGCCACGGCAGCGCGGGCGGTGCGGTCGTCTTCTCGATGAGCCCACCTCGTTGGCGCCCCCGCGGCCAGACGCCACGCTCGTCGCCAAGAAGCCCAATCAGGTGTGGTGCTGGGACATCACCTGCCTGAAGAGCGCGGTGCGCGGTGCGTTCTACTTCCTGTATCTGATCGTGGATGTCTACGGCCGCAAGATCGTAGGTGGGCATGGGGCGAGCTCCCCCGGCGCCGCGCCCGAGGCGCCTTCCTGGCGCGGCGCGGATCCGGTACTCCTCGCCCGCCTCCAGTCCGCGCATGCCCCCACCGACCACGCCGCCCTCCGTCGCCCAGCGCCTCGCGCGCGCCCTCGAGGTGCTCGTGCCGGCGCTCGACATCGTCGAGGCCCGCGTCGACGAGGGGCCGCCGCCGGCCTGGTGCGAGGCGCGGGGCTGGACGGGCTTCCTGCTGGCGCTCTCCGACGCCGATCTCGCCCGCTGCGAGGCCGAGGGGCTCGCCGCGTGCATCGACGGCCTCGAGGGCGCGCCCCCGAGCCTCGTGGCCCTGGCGCGGGCCGCGGACGACGCGGCCAGGCTGCCGCGGCGACCGGTCCAGCCGCTCCCGCCGGCGTCGCTGGACGAGCTGCGGGCGGTGCCGGCGCGCAAGCGGCTCCAGCTGGAGGCCCTGCTCGGCGCGGTGGCGCCCATGGCCGCCCGCGCCCGTCGCCTCGTCGACGTGGGGGCGGGGCACGGCCACTTTACCCGCCTCGCCGCTGCGCGCTTCGACCGCGACGCGGTCGGCCTGGAGCGTGAGCCCGACCGCGTGGCCACGGCCTCCGCGCTGGCCGCCGGGGGGCGGGCGCGCTTCGTGGCGTTCGACGCCTTCGAGCAGGCGCTGGCGTTCGGTCCGGACGACCTGGCGGTCGGCCTGCACGCCTGCGGCGAGCTCGGGGACCGCACGGTGACGGCGGCGGCCGAGGCGCCCTGCGACCTGGCGCTCGTCTCGTGCTGCCTGCAGAAGATCGGCGCGCCGGCCCGCGCCCCGCTCTCGGCCGCGGCCAGGGCGGCGGGGCTCGTCCTTCGGCGCGAGGCGCTGGGGCTCACCAACCTGACGGCGCGCCCGGCGGGGGTCGAGGCCAGCCTGGACGAGGAGCTTCTGGCCCGCGAGCGGCGGCACGCGCTGCTGTCGCTGCTCCGCGGCCGCGGGCTCGACGTCGCCCTGGGCGAGGAGATGCGCGGGATCAACCGGCGGCGCGCGCACGGCGGGCTGCGCGAGCTCGCGGCGCGGGCGCTCGCGCTGCGGGGCCTCGGCCCGGCGACCGAGGCCGAGCTCCGCGAGCGCGAGGTCGCGGCGCGCGCGGCGTTCGGCCAGATGCGCCGGCTCACGCTGCCGCGCGCGCTCCTGGCCCGGCTCACGGAGGTCGCGGTCGCGCTGGATCGCGCGACGGCCCTCGGCGAGCGAGGGCACGAGGTCGAGGCGGCGATCGTGTTCGAGCCCGAGGTGACGCCGAGGAACGTCGCGATCTTCGCGAGCGCCAGGCCGGGAGGGCTCGGCGGCTGACGCGGCCCCGCGGCGGGCCGCTCGCCAGCAGCCCTGCGGATCGGGTGCTTCTCCAGCAACAGCGCCGCGCGGCAGACCCTTGATTCCACGGGTCTCATGGAATGGCACGCACGGTGCACATCGCGGCGCCATGCAAAGACGTCAGTTCTTGGGAGGCGCCGCTGCAGCGGTGTCGGCAGCGCTTCTGGCAGGCAGGGCCCGGGCCGCCGGGCCCAGCGTGATCCGCGTCGGGGTGCCCGGCGTCGGCGTGGGCAATCGCCCCGTCACCGGAGGAAGCTTCTTCTCCCTCTTGCACCTCAAGGGGACCCTGGCCGAGGAGTTCAAGAAGGACGGCATCGAGGTGAAGTGGAACTTCTTCCGCGGCGCCGGCCCCGCCGTGAACGAGGCGGTCGCGAACAACCTGCTCGACATCTGGACCCACGGTCACCTGCCTTCGGTGGTCGGCCGGGCGAGCGGCCTCAAGACGCGGCTCCTGGCCAGCGCCAGCCGGCGCGGACACGCCTACCTCGTGGTGCCCGCCGACTCGCCGATCACCGGCGTCCGGGATCTGCGCGGCAAGAAGGTGGCCTTCCAGAAGGGCACGGCCTCGCAGCTCTCCGCGAACCGGATCCTCGAGGGCCACGGGCTGAGCGAGAGGGACATCCGGTCCATCAGCATGGATGCCTCCACCGCGAAGGCGGCGATCGCCACGAAGGACATCGACGCGGTGTTCGGTGGCACGGACTATCTCTCGCTGCGCGACCAGGGGATCGCGAAGATCGTCTACACGACGAAGGGGGATTCCCCGACCTATCCGAGCAATTCAGGCATCATCGCGCGGGAGGACTTCATCAACGAATACCCCGACGTCGTGCAGAAGATCATCACGCTCGCGGTGAAATCAGCGGCGTGGGTCGCGGACGAGAAGAACCGCACGCAAGCCTTCCAGCTCTGGTCGAAGTCGGGCACGCCCTTCGCGAACTACAAGGAAGCGCAGCAGGGCGAGGACATGAAGCAGAACGCCAGCCCGCTGCTCGACGACTACGCCATCGCCCGGTACACGTCGGCGGTCGCCGACTCGAAGAAGTACGGCCTGATCAGGAGCACGTTCGAGGTCGAGCCCTGGACCGATCGGCGCTTCCTCAACCGGGCGCTGAAGGACGCCGGACTCGAGCGCTTCTGGGCCGAGTGGGATGCGAACGGCAAGCCGAAGGGCTGACGGCCTGGGGGCGCGGGCTGCGTCATGCGGCCCGCTTCGCCGGCGCCAGCGACTCGCCTCCGTGATCGCCGGCGCGACGTCGCCGGAGCAGGTGCGCGCGAACGCCGCCGCCCTGGGCTTCCGGCTGACCGGGGCCGATCTGGAAGAGATCGATCGACTGGCGCCGCTCCCGCCCCGCTGAGCGAAGAGGAATCCATGGCTGTTTCGACATCCACGTTGCGTGTTCAGGCTGCCGTCGAGCAGCTCCGGTCCGGTGGCATGGTGATCCTCGTCGACGACGAGGCGCGCGAGGACGAGGGAGATCTCGTCGTCCTGGCGGAGCACGCGACGCCGGCCGCCATCAATTTCATGGCGACCCACGGCCGGGGGCTGATCTGCCTCGCCCTCACCGAGGACCAGGTGGACCGCCTCGGGCTGCCGCTCATGGCGACCCGGCCCGGCGCGCGCCGGTCGACGGCGTTCACGGTGAGCATCGAGGCGCGCGAGGGCGTCACGACCGGCATCAGCGCCCGCGACCGGGCGCGCACGGTCGCTGCCGCGATCGCGCGGGACGCGTCGCCGCGAGACGTGGTGTCGCCAGGGCACGTGTTCCCGCTGCGGGCGCGCCGGGACGGGGTGTTCGAGCGCGAGGGGCACACCGAGGGCGCGGTCGACCTGGCGCGGCTCGCCGGGGCGCTGCCGGCGGCCGTCATCTGCGAGATCCTGAATGACGACGGGACGATGGCGCGCCGCCGGGACCTCGCGCGCTTCGCGGCGCGACAGGGGCTGCCGCTGGTCTCCATCGACGACCTCCTCCGCCACCGGGTGCGGAGCGAGGACGTCGCCGCGCGCGTCCGGAGCGCCCCGTTCCGGCCCGCAGGCCTCAGCGGCGAGTGGCGGGCGCACACGTACACGGTACGTCGCGAGAGGCAGCTGCTCCTCCTGACGCACGGCGCGCCGGCGCGCGCCGGTGACACTGTCGTCGTGTACACCCACCGCGCCGCGCTCGTCTCGGACCTCCTCGGCGACGCCCATCTGTTCGACGCCCTGCGAGACATCGAGGCCGCCGGCGCTGGCGCGGTCGTCTATGTGCCCCCGCCGGCCGAGCCGACGGCCGCGGGAGCCGACGTCACCACGGGGCTCGAGCTCGCCGTCGCCGCGCGCGAGCTCGTGGCGCTCGGGGTTCGCCGGGCGACGCTCCTCGACTCGAAGGCGCCCTGGCCCGACGGTCCGAAGAAGGAGATCGACCTCGAGACGGGCGAGCCTGTGACGCTGGTGGGGGTCCACAGCCATCGATCCAACGTGGGCCTGACCGCCGAGCTGCGTGCCTGAAGAGCTCCCGCCCTCCGCCCCCGCGCGCTCGGGAGGCCCCTCCGTCGCCGCCTCCGCCGACCCCCGCCACGCCGGCGCCCCGGCATCGGACGCCTGACGGGCGACCTCGACAGGATTGGCACTCTATAGTAGACAACGTGTCATGGCAGATCGTGACTCAATCGGTGTGCCGTCGGATGGGGAGGAGCTCGAGCTCCCCGATCCCATCCCGGCGGAGGGTGTCGATGCTCGATGTCGCGCGGTCGAGATCGTCGAAGGTCCGCAGCTCGGAGTCCTGGCGGTCATCACCGAGGGGTCCGCGGGAGCGACGCGCACGTGGACCAACGTCGGCCCGGGCTGGGAGCATGCCTGTCAGCTCGTGCGGAGCAACACGTGAGCCTCGCGTACCCGGCCGGGCTGCACGTGGATCGGAACTCGCTCGGCCCCGGGCGACTCGAGTCGATGGCCTGGCACGTGGAGCGGCCGAACCTGGCCCCGCGGTGCCTGCCCCTGACGGGGGTCGACGCCGACGGGCAACGCAGCCTGATCTGGGTGAACCACGACCAGGCTGCGCCGGACGGCGCGATGAAGGAGCGCTGGTTCGCTGTCCCGTCCGAAGTCCCCGCGGTGCGCCTCGAGCTCGACAGGGTGTCGCTCCCGTCGGGGGTCGGGAGCTCCGGCGCGTTCCAGCTCCAGATCCTGGACGCGGTGGGCTCCTCCGTCCTGATGTCGGCGTCGTTCACGCCCACGAGCACCCCGACGGACTGCATCACGCCATCGCTCGCGGTCACCGCGGGGCTGTCGTACCGCGCGCGGGTCGTCGTTCGCAGCGGCGCGACGCAGGCCACGTTCCTGTGCGGCAGGCTCCGCATTCGCCCGGTGGGCGCCACGGGGGGCCTCTACCCCGACTTCTACCGTCTGGACGTGCACCCGGCGCTGCTCCACGGCTCCAGCGAGGCGGGGTATGAAAAGCTCACTGCCTGGCGCAACCCTCGACATCTCGAGATGTCCAACCTGGCGTATTACGCGTTGTCCACCGACACCGACGTCTTTGACGTCGAGTATTACGACACGGTGAACCGACGAAACGGAAACCGCTCCTATCCGTCCGTCTGGGCCGACGGCGAGCCCATCGATCCGGTGCTCCCCGTGGCGTGGAACTCGACCACGTTCAGCAGGGTGAGCGTCCCGGCCGCACGCAGTGCCGTGCCGCGCAAGGTCAGAGTCTATTCTGGTCCTCAGATGGCATCACCGTACACGGCGTCGCTGGTCGCCATCCGTGGCGAGAACATCGGCGTTTTCCCTGTTGGGATCTACGTGCCAGGCGCATCGATGTTCGATGTCACACCTCCCCGGGCTCGCGTGATCATCGCCATCGTCGATTCGAAGGGCGCGGGCGCGTACACCGCGTTCTCTGGCATGACGTCGTGGCAGCTCCAGATGCAACGCAAGGGCCTCGAGTTCATGACCCATGGCAGCGGTGGGGATGGCCTCGTGCATCTTACCGGGACGGCGACGCCTTCCGTCGCTGCGTGCCGTGCGCTCGCCAGGAAGATTCTGGCGAACCGTCCCGACGAGGTGATTGTCCAGATCGGAAGGAACGACTTCGCCAACCGGAAAACGACGGCCGCGAACGTGGTTCAGTTCAAGGTGGACCTTGCGAACGCGATCAAAGAGGCCGATCCGCGCGTGGTGGTGCGCGCCATGACCTACACGCGCGAGGTGACCGAGAACGACGTCGACGGCACGTCCTGGGACGCGCAGCGCGATGCGGAGGCGGCGGCGGTTGCCGCGCTCGCTCCGTGGGGCGAGGTGATCTATGCCGATTCCGCGTGGACGGCGGAGGCGGCGGCTGCGCACAACGCGGTGGACACCGTTCATCCCAACGAAAAGGGGCAGGAGAAGATGACGGCGGTATGCGCCGGGGACGCCTTCCCGTTCAGCCCAAACCATCTTCCGGGGCTCTTTACCTGGGTCAAAGCTGGGTTTGACCTCCCCGGTGGAACCGTGACCGGGACGCCCACCGGCTTCGGCTCCTCACCGCCTGCCCTGACCGCTGCCGGCACGTCGACGGTCACTGGCTTGCTTCATGTCGAGATGGTCTTGGGGGGGCCGCGCGGCACCGCTAGGTTCGACTGGAGCATTCACGGCGGTGGCGTGTGGGCAGAGAATAATGTCCTGGTGCCGTCCAACGGCGTTGTTGCGCTTGGTACGACTGGGATCACGCTCACGTTCCCTTCTGCCACGTACAGCAACCTGCATTATTGGAGGTTGCCGCTCGGGATCGGCCAGGCCGTTGACCGGAGCGGGAACTCGAGGCACTGGACGATCCAGTACGCAGCGAGCCCCGCAGCATTCGAGATCGACAGCCTCAACCACAAACCGGCGATCTCGTTTTCTAACATCCTGCAACAGTATCGCCTGAACGGGATTTCTCTCGCCGCACCCTATGCCCTGTTCGCCGTATTCAAGAAGAATTCCACGGCTTTCGGTGCTGTTATCGGAAGGACAAGCGTTGGCTCAGGGGCGCTGTTCTACAACAACACGCCCACCTCGTTGGCCTTCAGCGACGGCGCGGTAACCAGACAGGTCGCCGGGTACAACCCACTCGTGGCGCACGCTGTGGGCGTGATCGTGAATGGGGCCAGCTCAGCGATCATCATCGACGGCACTTCGACCACGGTCTCGCTGAACAACGTGACGGTGACCGGGCTTACGCTCGGCGGAGACAGCCAGAGCAGCTTCCCGCATGACGGCACCATCCTGGAGGCGCTCGCGGTCTCCGGCGTCCCCTCGGCGAGCGCGGTCAGGAACCTGTTCCGCCGCTTCCGGCACGAGTACAGCACCCCGTAACGGCGGCGCCTGGCAGGCCGTTCGCTCTTTTCCGCGTGGCTCGTGCGTGTCCGCGTGGTCAGCATCTCCGGGCCGCTGCAGACCCGCGCGCAGCAGCACATTGGACGCGCGGAACTAGGGATAGCTGACGGTGATCTCGGCGAGGAAGGTCCTGCCGTTCTGCCGGCTCGTGGCCGAGAGGTAGCTCTCCGCGGCCGGGTAGTCGTACCGCGCGTCCATCGCGTTGTAGATGCCGATCACATAGCGGCTGTGGAAGCGCTGGAGCTCCCCGGACACCGTGAGATCCGCGACGATCGCGCCCGCTGTCTCGTCGGCCGAGCTGCGGCCGATGCGCCGGGGCGCCTCCAGGTTGATCCGGAGCCCCGCGGCGGCGAGCCGCTCCACCACCGGGACGACGCCGCGAAACGACGCGAGGTGCTCCGGCGCGTTGATCAGCCGCTCGCCGCGCCTGAGCTCGCCGCGCTGGTAGCCGTACGTCGCCGCGAGCATCCAGCCCTGGCGCCACTCGCGGCGGAGCTCGACGTCACACCCCGCCACGAACGCGTCTCGACGGCTGTTCACGTAGCGCACCACGCCGGGCACGCCGGGGCGGTCCTCGGCGGAGGTGATCCGGTCCGACAGCTTGCTCGCGTGGGCGGCGCCGAGCGCGGTCCAGTCGTCGCCGAGGCGCTGCGAGTACTCGATCTCGGCGGAAGCGATGGACTCCGGCTTGAGCACGAGGCCCCGCGCGGGGTCGACGGCGGGCACCTGCGTCTTGCCGTCGGTGTAGAACTGCTCGGAGATGCTCGGGGCGCGGAAGGCGCGCCCGCCCATGATCTTCAGGACCCCTCCCGGCGCGGGCCGGAGGATGACCGCGGCGCGCGGCACGACGATCGGCGCGAACGTGCTGTAGACGTCGAGGCGCGCGCCCCACGAGAGGCGGACCCAGGGGGCGGGCGAGCTGTCGAGGATGAGGTAGCCGGCGCCGAAGCGGTACGGCACGGGCTTCGTGCGCGCGCGGCCGTCCGCGAACACGCTGCCCAGCGTCGCCTCGGGGTGCGCCTGCACCTCGCCGCCGCCGGTGACCCTCAGCCAGGGGAGCGGCGTCCACGCCGCCCTGAGCTCGCCGCCCAGCCAGGTGCCGTGCTGCTGCTCCAAGATCGTCCCCTCCTCGAACGCGTAGGCGCCGCGCCAGACGAAGCGGTTCACGTGGGCGCGCGCCATGAGCTGCAGGTCGGGCGTGAGCCGCGGCTCGAAGCGCACCTCGGCCATCATGTGCGCGTCCTCGTAGCTCGTCCCGAGGTCGTTGAGCCGCGTGCCCACGTAGCCGATCGGGACGAGCTGCTCGCGCGTATGGTACATCCACTGCGCCGTGAACGGCCCGTACCAGGCGCGCCCGGACGTGCCGCCGGCCCGGAAGGTCTCGGCGCGCTCGGCGATCTGCACGCGCGGCCCCTCGCCGGGGTCCCGCAGCGCCACCGGGACGTCGAACCCGTCGGAGCGCGCCCCGGTGACGCTCGCCTGCACGCCCGCGTCCCCGCGGGCGTTGTAGTGGAACCCGGCGCGCGCGTGGCCCACGCCGTCGTAGTAGGTGCCGGCCGCCACGTGCGCGCTCGTGGGCTCGTCGCGCCCGCGCGGGACGAGGTTGACGATGCCCGAGAGCGCGCCCGTGCCGTAGAGCAGCGAGCCGGGGCCGCGGACGACCTCGATGTGATCCACGTCGTGGAGGTCGTCGCGCGCGTCGGAGCCCACGAACGCGGCGTTCAGCACGTTGTCGTTCGTCGAGTGGCCGTCGGAGAGGACGAGGAGCCGGTTGCCGTAGTCGAGCGGCTCGCCGAGCCCGCGGATCCCGGCCGAGTAGACGACGTGATCGTTCGAGAGGTAGATGCCGCGCGTGCCGCGCAGCGCCTCGGCGATGGTCGGGTACCCGAAGGCGCGCAGCTCGTGCTGCTCGATGACGCTGATGGACGCGGGCGCGTCCTCCAGGCGCTCGAGGACGCGCGAGGCCGACGACACCTCCCGGAGCGGCGCCAGCGTGACGTCGCGCAGCTCCGCCTGCTGGCCGGCCGTCACCTCGATCGTCCGCTCGACGGGCGCGAAGCCGCGCAGGCTGACGCGGACGCGGCGCCGGCCCACGGCGACGCCCTGGATCACCGACGGCGTGAAGCCCATGGGGCGGCCGTCGATCTCGACGAGGGCGTCGGGCTCGTCGGCGCGCACGAGGATCGAGCCGGTGAGCGGGCTGAGCGTCGCCGTGATCGGCACCGTCTCGTGCGCGGCGACGGTCAGCGGCTGCGGCGCCGCCTCGAAGCCCGGGCGCGAGAAATGGAGCACGTGGCGGCCCGGCGGCAGGTCGAGATCGCACGGGGCGGTGCACGCGGGCGGCGCGCCGTCGTGGTCGACGTGCACGGTGGCCTCGCTCGCGCCGCGCACGTCCACCCGCACGGTGCCCACGATGCGGCGGAGCACGATGAGGACCTCCTTGCTCTGCCCCAGCTTCACGGGGACGTCGTCCACGGCCACGGGCTCGTAGCCCGCGAGCTCGACGAGGATCCGGTAGCGCCCCTCCGACATGGCGAGCCGGCGCGGCGCCGTGCCGCGCGCGCCGAGGTCCTTGCGATCGACGTAGATCCTGGCGCCCGGCGGCGACGTGACGATCTGGAGCACGGCCACGCGCGGCGCGATCCGCTGGAGCGCGGCCTGGACCTCGGCGACGACCTCCGGGTCGGCCTCGCCCTCGAGCGCGTCGTCGTAGTACCGGTGCGCGTCCGCGAAGCGGCCCAGCTCCTCGTAGGTGAGCGCGATGTTGAAGACGACGTTGCGGTTCGGGACGAGCCGGTTCGACGCGAGGAAGTGCTCGAGGGCCGTCTGGAACTGCCCCTGCTTGTAGAGGTCGCGGCCCAGGTCGAAGTGGAGGTCGGCCTCGTCGGCCTGGCCCTCGCCGTCGGCGCGGGCGGCGGGGGCCTGGAGCAGGGCGCCTGCGAAGAGGGGCACTGCGGCGAGCCTCCATAGGCGAGCGCGCGTGCTCGAGGGCGCTCGACGCATGCCGCTAGCGGTGCTCGCGCAGGCGCGTCGCCTTCGTCGGCGCCGGCTCGCTGCTGGCCGGGTACGGCGACGACGGCGCGAGCACCGCGCGCGGGCGGCCCGCCCTCGCCGAGCCGAGCGGCGCGAGCGCGGCGCCGGCGGTGGCGAACCCGCTCGCCGCGGCGGCCGCCGCGGCCGCGGGCGGCGAGGCGACCTCCGACGGCGGGAGGGACGAAGGCCCGGGATCCTCGCGCGAGGGCGCGGAAAGCTCGCCCTGCGCCGGCGCGACCGCCTCGCCGTCAGGCGGCGCGCCCGGGGCCGGCGCCGCGCCGCGCCCGAGCCACGCGGTCGCCGCCATGCCCCCGAGGAGCGCGACGAGCGCCGCCGCCGCGAGGGGCGCGACCATGCTTCGCCGGCGCCGCCCCTGTGGATCCGCTGCGGCGACGCGCTCGCCCCGTCCGGACGGCGCCGCCGTCGGCGCCAGCGACTCGTCCGGGGGCAACGCGTGCACGGAGGGAGGTCCGGCAGCCGACGTCTGCGCGGGCGGCACCGAGGGCGAGGCCGCCGCGGTGAGCGTGAGAGGAGCGACGGACACCCGCGCGGGCGGCATCGATGGCGAGGCCGCCGTCGCGAGGGCGGGCGGAGCGACGGACGCCCGCGTGGGTGGCATCGAGGAGGCGCGCTCCTTCGCCTGCTCGCTCACGCTGTGCCGGGACCCACGCGTGGGGCCGATCGGCCCGGTCAGGGTCTCGGCTTCCTCGTCGATGGCCCGCGGGCGGTCCGGCGCCGGCGGCGCGTCGACGGCCTCGTTCCCCATCGCCCTGCGCAGGATGCGCGCCACCGTCTGGCGAGCGGACTCCGACCCGAGCGGCTCGAGCAGCGTGGCCAGCTCGGCGATCGTCTGGGGACGGCGCGCCGGATCCTTCTCGAGGCACATCAGGATGACCCACTCGAGCGGGAGCGGGATCTCTGGCCGGTGGCTGCGCGGGGGCACGGGCACGTCGGTCACGATGCTGACGAACAGCGCCGAGACGGACTCGGTCTCGAACGGCAGCCGCCCTGTCAGGAGCTGATAGAGCGTCATGCCGAGCGCCCAGATGTCGCTGCGGGCGTCCACCGTCCGCGTGCTGCGGATGTGCTCCGGCGACATGTAGCGGGGGGAGCCGAGCACCACGGCGGATGCCGTCAGCTGCGCGTTCAGGCCGAGCACGCCCTCCTCGGACGCCTTCGAGATGCCGAAGTCGAGCACCTTGATCAGGGTCGAGCCGTCCTTGCGGCTCGCGAGGAAGAGGTTGCCCGGCTTGAGGTCGCGATGGACGATCCCGAGCGAGTGCGCCTCGGCGAGCGCCTCGCAGGCCTCGATCACGTAGCTGACCGCCTGCTCCACGGGCAGCGGGCCCCGCGATTCGAGCAGCGCCTCCAGATCGATGCCATTCAGGTACTCCATCACGAAATAGGGCAGATCGTCGTCGGTCTGCCCCACATCGATGACGCGCGCGATGTGCTCGCTGGCGATCGCCGCCGCGGCCTGCGCCTCCCGGAAGAAGCGCTCCGTGGCGCCGGGCGTGGTGCGCCCCTCGGGCAGCAGGAACTTCAGCGCGACGCGGTGGCGCAGCGAGAGGTGGTGCGCCGCGACGACGATCCCCATGCCGCCGCGGCCGAGCACCCGCTCGATGCGGTACTTGCCGCCGACGACATCCCCGACGCGCGGAATCCTGCGCCATGAAGCCGGTTCCGCCGCGTCCGAGCCTGCGTGGGCCATCGGCGTCAGTATACACCAGCACCTCTGGGACCCGGCACAATCTCGGCTGTCCGCCGGCGCCGTGTGCGATACGCCCGCTCCCAGCCCCACCCGCTCTGTCGGGCGGCGATCCAGGCGGGGTGTGGCGCCGCGCGCTCGCAGCAGCGGTTGCGCGGCGAGCGGTGGCGGACGGGGCAGGGGGCGCGCGAGCCGGCGGGCCGGCCGACAACCGCCGAGCGGGCTCCGGGATTGCGCACCGCGTGGTGGTTCGTCTTCCGTGGATGACGCGCATTGCTATGCTGGCCACCGGTTTTTCAGCGAGGTCACATCGTGAATGAATTCACCGTGATGGGCCCCCTCCTCGGCGGCGCCCTCATCGGCCTGGGCGCGTCTCTCCTCCTGCTCTTCAACGGGAAGGTCGCTGGCATCAGCGGCATCGTCGGAGGGCTCCTCTTCCGGAAGCCTGGCGATACCGCCTGGCGCGCGGCGTTCGTCGCGGGCCTCCTCCTCGGCGGCCTCGCGCTCGTCGCCGCGCACCCGCTCGCCTTTCCCTCAGCGGGGGGCGGCGGGTCGCTCGGCCTCGTGATCGTCGCCGGGTTGCTCGTCGGCTGGGGCACGCGGCTCGGCAACGGGTGCACGAGCGGCCATGGAGTCTGCGGCCTCAGCCGTCTGTCGGTCCGGTCGCTCGTCGCCACGCTGACGTTCATCGCGACCGCGGCCATCACGGTGTACGTCAGCCGGCATCTGCTCGGGGGGGCGCGATGAGGCAGGGCGCGGTCGCGTTCCTCGCCGGCCTGCTGTTCGCCGTGGGGCTCGGCGTCTCCGGCATGACCCAGCCGTCCAGGGTCATCGGCTTCCTCGACGTGGCCGGCGGCTGGGACCCGAGCCTCGCGTTCGTGATGGCCGGCGCGGTATCCGTGCACTTCCTGGCCTACCGCGCCCTTCGCTGGCGGCGGCGTGGGGGCGGCGTCGATGCGGCCGGCTCCGCCCGTGCGCCGCGGTTTCCCCTCCTGGCCGATCGCGCGGACGTTCCGACCCGCGTCGGCATCGACGCTCGCCTCGTCGCTGGCGCCGCGCTGTTCGGCGTCGGCTGGGGTCTCGCCGGGTACTGCCCGGGGCCGGCGCTCGTCTCGCTGGCGACCGGATCGAGCGCCGTGCTCGCGTTCGTCGCGGCGATGGCCGCCGGCATGGCGGTCGAGCGTTTCACCTCGGCCAGGGGGAGGGCGGAGACGAGCGAGCAGGCGACGAAATGAACGGCAAGTGAAACAACGCTTGTGACCGGCGGAACGGCTCATAACGCGTGTCGCGCCGGACGGAACATCGTGTGTCGCGCCGGGCGCCGCGCGTCACGGGTGCGCCGCGAGCCGATCGGGATCTGCAGGCCAGAGCAGGCGGCGCGCGTTGTCGCGGTAGATCTTCTGCAGCACGGGTTCGGGCAGGTGCATACCGTAGATCCTCCAGAACCCCTGGCGGCCGTTCGCGGCCTCGGTGTCGAAGTAGTCGTCCTCGGTCTCGAGGAAGCGCGCATAGACCTCGTAGCCCGCGGTCCTGGCGCTCTTGAGGTCGGTGCCGAAGAGCACGCGGTCCTGGTAGCGCACGAAGAAGCGGTGCGCCGCGCGCGGCTGCCGGCCCAGCTCGCTGACGCTGGCCGACATGTCGACCTGCAGATTGGGGAAGCGATCGAGCCAGCCCGCGAGCTGCTTCAGGTCTTCGGACGAACTGGCCATGTGCGCGCCCACGAAGGTGACGTCGGGGTGGCGCTCGAGCACGCGGTTGCGCTCCTCGAAGAGCCGCGCGCGTGTTGGAAAGCGCGTCCTGTCCGCGAATGACCAGCTCGGGAACTCGTGCAGCTCGTGCCAGCGCTCGTTCTTCGCGTCCAGCGGGGCGAAGAACGCCGCCGGGTCCGCCACGTGCCAGAGCACGGGCCGGCGGTAGCGCGCGCACGTGCGCCAGACCGGCTCGAGCTCCGGGCTGTCGAGCGCGACGCGCCGGCCCTCGGGCGTGCGCACCGTGAGCCCGAGCTCCTTGAAGATCTTGAGCCCCTTGGCCCCGGCCTCGAAGTCGGTCGCGAGCTGCGCGGCCACGCGCTCGCCCCAGCCCGGCGCGCCCACGAGCGTGAGGTCGAGGTTGGCATAGGTCAGGAAGCGCCCTGGATAGGCGCGGTCGAAGCGCTCGAGCTCGCGCACCAGGCGCTTGCCCGAGGAGCCGTCGAGGTTGACCAGGGTCTCGACGTGGAGCGCGTCCATGCGCGCGACCTCGGCCGCCACGTCGACGACCCGGTGCAGGTGCGTGTGGACATCGATGGCGGGCACGGCCAGGTGGGTGATCGCGGTGCGCTCGAGCGCCAGAAGCGGTATGGGCTGCCAGTCCGCGAGCCGCAGCGCCGCGATGTCGGCGGGCCGCGACGGCGCGGCGAATGGCGCTTCCGGGCCGTGAGCGCACGCGGCGGGCAGGAGGAGAACGAGCATGAGCGCTGCGATGTCCGCGCTGGACACGAGACGACCTCTGGACGCGAGCATGACCGAGCATAGCGCGCAGGAGGCCGCGCTCGGCGATGAGCGCCTCGGCAGATCACCGAATCGGTGTGATATGCTGTGGGGCGCAGGCGGAACGGAAGGAGGGCGGGACGTGCTGTTGAAAATTGACACGGCGCTGCGGACGGACGCCTGCGCGGTGCCCGCCGATGACGGTTACGATGCCGTGATCAAAAATCCTCGGCGAATTCGAGGTCGCGTCGCGCCGGTTAGGTCAGCGATGGAAGTCCCGGAGGAGGAGCGCATGGTCAGGATGGGGAGGGAGATCTGCGGCGACCTGAGGATCGCCGAAGACCGCGAGTGGCTCGTCACCAACGGCATGGGCGGCTATGGCTCCGGGACGGTGGCCGGCTCGCTCACGCGCGGCTACCACGGGCTGCTCGTCGCCGCCCTCCGGCCGCCCGTCGATCGGCGGCTGATGCTGGTCAAGCTCGACGAGACCGTCACCTACCGCGGCGCGGCCTGGGACCTCGCGACCAACCGCTGGGCGAGCGGCGCCGTCGCGCCGAGCGGCTTCGTCAACATCGAGCACTTCGCGCTCGAGGGCTCGATCCCTTGCTGGCGCTACGCCTGCGCCGACGCGCTGCTCGAGAAGCGCGTCTGGATGGAGCACGGCCAGAACACGACCTACGTCGCGTACACCGCGCTCCAGGCGCGCGAGCCGCTGCGCCTCACCGCGCGCGCCATCGCCAACAACCGCGTCTTCCACAACACCGGCACCGTCGCGTGGCCGGCCGAGGTCAGCGCCGCCTGGGGCGGCGTCCGCGTCGTCACGGCCGGCGACGCGCTGCCGCTGTTCCTCAAGCTGGAAGGCGGCGCGGCCACCCCCGCGACGGAGCTCTACCGCGGCTTCGCGCTCCCGGCCGAGACGGCGCGCGGGCTCCTCGACCGCGACGACCACCTCCACGTCGCGACCTTCGAGGCGACCCTCTTGCCCGGCGAGACGGTGGTGTTCCTCGCCGCCGCCGGAGACGGCATCACCGCTGTCGATCCGGAGGCCCTCCCGCGCCGCCGCGCGCGCGATCGGGCCCTCCTCTCGGCGTGGTGCGGGGCGCGACCGTCGGGCGCGGCCGCCGCCCCCGGCTGGGTCTCGCAGCTCGTCCTCGCCGCCGACCAGTTCGTCGTGGACCGCGCGCAGGCCCCCGGCGGCAGCCCCGGCAAGAGCGTCATCGCCGGTTATCCCTGGTTCGAGGACTGGGGCCGCGACACGATGATCAGCCTGCCCGGCCTCGCGCTCTCGACAGGACAGGCGAGCATCGCCGCGCCGATCCTCCGCACGTTCGCCGCCTTCGTGGATCAGGGGATGTTGCCCAACCGGTTCCCCGACGGCGCCGCGCACCCCGAATACAACACGATGGACGCCACGCTCTGGTACTTCCAGGCCATCCGCGCCTGTCACGAGGCGACCGGCGACGACGGGCTCCTGCGCGATCTGTTCCCGGTGCTGCGGGACATCGTCGACTGGCATCTCCGGGGCACGCGGTATGGGATCCAGGTTGACCCGGGCGATGGCCTGCTCCGCGGCGGGCAGGACGGCGTCCAGCTCACCTGGATGGATGCCAAGGTCGGCGATCGCGTGATCACGCCGCGCATCGGCAAGCCGGTCGAGATCAACGCCCTCTGGTACAACGCGCTGCGGGCGATGGTCGTCTTCGCCGCCCGCCTCGGCGAGCCCGCCGAGCCGTATCAGGGGATGGCGGCGAGGGCCCTCGCCTCCTTCGAGCGCTTCTGGAACGCCGCCGCGGGCTATTGCTACGACGTCCTCGACGGGCCCGCGGGCGCCGAGGCGGCGCTCCGGCCGAACCAGATCTTCGCCGTGTCGCTCCCCGAGAGCCCGCTCTCCCCCGAGCGACAGCGCGCCGTGGTCGACGCGTGCGCGCGGGCGCTCCTGACCTCACACGGGCTGCGCTCGCTCGCCCCGTCGGATCCGGCGTATCACGGGTTCTACGGCGGCGATCAGGAGCGCCGCGATTCCGCTTACCACCAGGGCATGGTCTGGGCCTGGCTCATCGGCCCGTTCGTCGACGCGCACCTCCGCGTGTATGGCGATCCCGACGCAGCCCGCCGGCTGCTCGCGCCGATGGGCGACCACATCAACACCGCCGGCCTCGGCTCGATCAGCGAGATCTTCGATGGTGACGCCCCCTTCGCGCCGCGCGGCTGCATCGCCCAGGCGTGGAGCGTCGGCGAGGTGCTTCGCGCCTTCACACTCCTCGACCAGGCGGCGTTGCCCGTCCGGAAGCCCGCTTGACCCGACGACGCAACGAGGAGATCCCGAGGTGATCCAGGGAGGGAAGCAGAACACGAGACCGAGCTGAGCCAGCGCCGGGCGAGCGCGTCTGTTGCGCCCCTCAGTCGTCGTCCGCTCCTCCGCGCTGCTCGCCGCCGCGCGCGGGCGAGAGCGGCCCGTCGCGGAGCTCTTCCAGCACCTCCGCGAGGCTCGACGCGACGTCGGCGAGCGCCGCGTCCACCCGGTCCGCGTGTGTCCTGAAGCTCAGGATGCACATCCGCAGCAGGAACCGCCCCCCGGCCACCACGCCCGTGAGCAGCACCCGCTGCTTCGCGTTCACCCGCGCGAGGAGGCGCCGGTTCAGCGCGTCGAGCGCCGCCCCGTCGCCGACGCCGGGCGGGCGCGCCCTGAAGGCGAGGAGCGACAGCTCGGGCTCCGCCACGACCTCGATGTGCGCCATCTGCCGGAGCGCGTCGGCGGCGCCGCGCGCGAGCGTGAGCTTCTCGTCGAGCTCGGCCCGGAAGACGGAGGCCCCATGCATCTTCAGCGGCAGCCACACCCGCAGCCCGCGCGCGTCGCGCGAGAGCTCGGGGCCGATCGCGCAGAAATCGACGAGATCGTCCTCTGCCTGCATCGGCGGCATGTACGACGCGGAGAGCGCGTGCGCGCGCCGCAGCGCCTCGCGATCGCGCACCGCGAGGCAGCCCGTCCCGTACGGCAAGAAGAGGCTCTTGTGCGGGTCCAGCGTCACCGAATCGGCGCGCTCGATCCCCCGCATCGCCGCGCGCCCTCGCTCGGTGAGCGCGAAGAAGCCGCCGTACGCCGCGTCGACGTGCAGCCAGAGGCGCTCGGCCTCGGCGAGGCCGGCGAGGGCGGGCAGATCGTCGATCGCGCCGGTGCCCGTCGTGCCCGCGGAGGCGACGAGCAGGAAAGGCGAGAGGCCGCGCGCCCGGTCGCGCGCGACCGCCTCCGCCGCCGCGTCGGTCCGCATGCGAAAGCGCCCGTCCACCGGGATCTCGCGCACGGCCTCCGGCGGAAAGCCGGCGAGGAGCGCGGCCTTCGTCACCGAGTGGTGCGCTTCCTCCGAGGCATAGAGGGTTCCTCGCAGGAAGTCCGGCGGGAGTCGCTCGCGGCGCGCGGTGATCACCGCGACGAGGTTCGCGAGCGAGCCGCCCGTCGTGAGGATGCCCCCGGAGCCCTGGGGCAGGCCGAGCATGGCGCAGAACCAGGCGATCACGTTCGCCTCGACCTGAACGAGCAAGGGGGCGGCCTGGAACATGCCCACATACCGGTTCACCGCGTCCGCGATCAGATCGGCCACGGCCGCGTGAAAGAGCCCGCCGCCCGGGATGTACCCCATGTAACCGGGGGACGCCGTGTTCAGGCTCATCGGGATGAGCTTGCCGAAGAGCTTCCGGAGGAGCTTTTCATAAGGCACGCCGCGCTCCGGCAGCGGCTCGCGGAGCGAGCGCGCGACCCGCTTGCCTCCCCGTGTCGCGTGCATCGGCTGCTCCGGCAGGCTCTCGATGTGCCGAACGATGCGGTCCATCGCGAGCTCGACCATCTCGCGCATGGCGTCGCCCGGCAGCTCGAGCGGGTGGGGGCCTGACGGCGGGCGTTTCGGGCGGGCCAAGGCGCGCCATCCTACGTCATCGCGCGCTCCACGGCGGGCGGCGTTCGGGGCGAAAACGTCGCGAGGACGTCGCGAAACGTCCAGCGAGGCGAGCCGCCTCGTCCGGGGTGGGCGCCGGCCTGCGATCGACGCACGAGCCGGGTCCTCCGCGAGCTCGCGGAGCGTCACGCGCGTCCGTACCCTCGCTGCCCGTGCACCACCACGGCGCGCATCTCGCGCTCGGCGTCTTGCTCCTTGATGGTCTCGCGCTTGTCGTGGCTCTTCTTCCCCCGCGCCAGCGCGATCTCGACCTTGGCAAGACCGCTCTTGAAGTAGAGCCGGGTTGCGACGGCGGTCATCCCCTCGCGGGCGATCGAGAGGTCGATGCGCTCGATCTCGCGCCGGTGGAGGAGGAGCTTGCGCGCGCCCTTCGGCACGTGGCCGAAGGCGGCGCTGGCCATCGCGGCGATGCTCACGCCGTGCAGGAACACCTCGCCCCGGAGCACCGTGCAGAACGAGTCGGTCAAGTCGGCCTTGCCGGCGCGAAGCATCTTCACCTCGCTCCCCTTGAGGACGATGCCCGCCTCGAACCGGTCGCCGAGGTCGTAATTGAAGCCAGCGCGCTTGTTGCGCGCGATGAGCGTCTCGCCAGGCCTGGCCTTTTCCTTGGGCACGAGGGGATCTTATCCGTCGATCCCCAGCGCGGCGAAGCGCCGGGCGAACGAGAGGCCCGACGGGAGCAGCGGGCGCGCCTCGGCGAAGGCCGCGCGCGCATCGGCCTCCCGGCCGGCGCGGCGGGCGGCGCGCGCCGGGAACGGGAAGTAGAGCGCCTCGAGCGCCCAGAAACGTCAGCGCCCCGAGCAGGCTGCCGGCGGCCGGATCCCCCGGCAGGGTGCGTCACGCCGGGGACGGCGACGAGGCCCCCGGGCTCGCCGCGGTGGCGAACGCGATCCCGCTCTGCAGATCGCGGCGGGTCACGATGCCGGCGAGATCGATGTCGAGGCGGACGATGGCCTGGGACACCTCGGGCCGGATGCCCGTCAGGACGACCTGCGCCCCGAGCAGCCGGACCGCCCGCGCCACCTGCAGGAGGGCGCTCGCCGAGGCCGTGTCGATGTCCGGCACGCCCGTGACGTCGATGATCGCCACCCGCGCCTGCCGCTCGACCACCTTGCCCAGCAGGTTCTCCATCATCTGCTGCGCCCGCGCCGCGTCCAGCGCGCCCACCAGCGGCAGCACGAGGACGCCCTGGCTGATGGGCACGATGGGCGACGACAGCTCCAGCAGCGTCTTCGCCTGCAACCGGAGCTTGTCCTCGAGCTGCTTTCGCTTGGTGATCACCTCCGAGAACAGCACGATCCCGCCGATCTCGCCGGTCGTCGTGTGCCACGGGAAGATCCTCCAGCTCCCCCATTCGACGTGCCCGTCGGCCCGCGGGAAGGGCTCCTCGTCATTCCCTTCCGAGGCCCCTGCGAGGCAGCGCTCGTGGATGGCCTTCCAGTGCTCGGGCATGTCGGGGAAGATCTCGTAATGGCACCGGCCAAGGACATCTTCTTCGCGCAAGCCGAAATCCGCCAGGTGGCGGTGACTGGCCAGGATGTAGCGCATGTCCCGATCGAACATGGCAAACGCGGCGGGTGTGTAGGTGACAAAGAGGCGCACATGCTCCTCGCTCCGGCCCAGCGCAGCGCGGAGGTGATCCCGCTCTTGGTCCGCCTCCTCCAGCTCCCGGATGCGCTGCCTCAGGCGCTCGTTCTCTGCAATGACATCCTTGTGATCCGATTCACAGTTCATCCGTGCCCCTTGCTCTCTCCTGACCTGTATACCAAAAGAGGCGGAACGTCACAGATCGTGCAGGGAGGTCTGCAGCGGGCGCTCGCCGGACAGACCGGTGTGGGGGCGCCCCGGTCGACGACCTGAAGCGCTGTGCGGAGGATATACGTCCTCGCTTTTCCGGCGCACGGCGCAGTCCGCGTCTTTCGTGCATTCCGTCAACGGGGATCGACGGCGATCGTGCCCTTGATCATCCCCATGCCGCACTCGAATCGGAGCTCCCCTGCCTTCAGCTCCGGGAGGTCGATGGTCACCGGCTGTCCGGTAGGCAGCTCCTTGCGGATACCGAGGCTCGGGAAGACGACCTCCTTGGTGCAGCCGCCGCTGTCGTGTCGGACGAGCCGGAGCTCCAGCCGCTCCCCCTCGACCGCGGCGATCTTGTCCGGCACGAAGGCGCCGTGGACCATGATCTCGACCACGCGAGGGGCCTTCTGCGGCTCGGCGCTCGCGGGCTGAGAGCAGCCGAGCGCGGAGGCGACCGAGGTGATGCCGAGCGCGATCGAGAAGATTGCGTGCGTGACGTTCATGAGAAGCTCCTTTCAGGTGCCGCGGGAAGACGCGCGGGCCTCCGTCGCATTACAGTCGAGCGTGGGAGACCGGCTCGCCTGCCGGGACCGGCGACGCGCGCCCCCGCCGGGCCCTCGTCGCGGAGATTGACTTTCGGAGCGCGTTTGGATTTCTTGGCCCATAGCCGGGCGACACTGTCCCGACCCAGGGGAGGCGACGTCTTGCCGTACCGCGACAAGCTGGATGCTGCTTCGGGCACGGGGAAGCTGATCACGGTCCGCCGCTACCTCGATCCGGTCGCGGCCCAGATGGACCGCGCGCTGCTCTCGGCCAACGGCATCGAGTCCCACGTGTTCGAGGCGGCGAGCTACAACCCGATGCTGAGCGGCGCCGCCGGCGGCACGCAGCTGCAGGTGCGCGAGGGCGATCTCCAGCGCGCGGAGGGGCTGCTCGAGGTCCACCCCGGCGGGGAGTCGGCCAGCAACGACGACGAGGAGGCTGCCGGGGTCCGCTGCCCGCGCTGCGAGCTCCCCTACTGCTTCCACGAGCGCCTGCGCCTCGAGGGATCGAGCGCCGCCGCCGCGCTCGCGATCCTCGCCGCGCCGCTCATGCTGTTCCTGCCGAGGCGCTGGCACTGCCACAAGTGCGGCCATGTCTGGGACGATCCGAAGGCGGGGCCCGCCGCGATGACGAAGCTCGAGGAGGGCGATCCGCGGCCGGTCTTCCGCCTGCGGCGGGCGCACTCGGGCATGGGCCTGTTCCTCGGCCTGCTCGCGGGCTTCTGTGGGGCGATCCTGGTCGCGGCCGCCCTGCCGCGCGGCGCCGGTGGGGGGCTCGCCTTCGCCGTGCTCCTCGGGGCGCCGCTCGTCGGCTGGGCCGTCGGTCACTGGTGGCAGTACGATCTCTGCTCCGAGCCGGGCTGCCGCACGGCGCTGGCGTCCGATCGGAGCGAGTGCCCGCGCTGCGGCGGCGCCATCGCCGGCGTCGTTCGGTCGGCTGGCGAGCACCACGCGGCGGCCGCGGATTTCCGGCGCGAGCTCAGCGCGCTGCGGGCGGCGGACCGGGCGCGCGAGGGCGAGAAGAAGAAGAGAAGGAAGAATCGGCCCGCCGGCGCCGCCGGTTGAGGACGAATGGCCCTTGCCCCTCGAACGCCTTGGCCGTCTGGAGGATGCCGCCCGCATGCCTGACAGCGCTCTCACCGCCGTGGTCGATGACACGATCTGGACCCTGGACCGCCCCGTGTGGTTCAGCGGGGTGCGGATGCGCGCCCGCACGACGGTCGTACGCCTCGAGGACGGCAGTTTGCTCCTGCACACCCCGGCCCCTCCCACCGATGCGCTGGCAGAGCAGCTACGCGCCCTGGGCCCCGTGCGCTGGCTCTTGGTACCCAACTGCTGGCATCACCTCGGGACACCCGCGGCGGCGGCCCGTTTCCCCGAGGCGCGCGTGGTGGGACCGGCGTCGGCGCTCGACAGGAACAAGGCGTTGAGAATCGACGTGGATATCCACGACGCCCAGTTCGTCGAGCAGGTGCCCGAGCTCGAGGCCTTGCCGCTTCGGGGCGTGCCGTTCTGGGACGAGACAGTGCTCTACCATCGGCCGACGCAAACCCTGCTGGGCGCAGACATCGTCCTTTGCGCTTGCGCCAGGGACCACTGGACTTTGCGTTACGCCGCGCGCCTTACTGGCTTCTACGAGCGGGTGCGTGTGCCTCCCGACGCCAGAAAGAAGATTCCGGACAAGACCGCGGCGGCGCGCTCCATCCGCGCCATGCTGGAGCGACCGGCCCAGCGTCTCATCGTGGGGCATGCCGAGGTCATCGAAGGAGGTTGGCGCGACGGCCTCGCACGAGCCTGGCGACTGGAGGGCGTGGAGGTGTAGGTTGACAGCGCCGCTTCCATGCGGCTCTCGCCGAGCGAAAGCCCCGTCATTGCTCGAGCGAGAAATGAGCCGCCAAGGCGCCAAGGACGCCAAGAACAAACCACAATCTTGGCGTCCTTGGCGCGCTTGGCGGTTCAAATCCCTGCTCTTTTCTGGGGTTTCACCCCGTTTGTCGCTCTAGCCGGAGCGCCGGAACAGGCTCAGCAACCGCGTGAGCAGCCCCGGCTTCGCGGCCGGCGCGCTCGCCGCCGGCGCCGGCGCCGCCCGGTCGCGGCGTGTTGACCTCGGCGCCGCATCGCGGGGCTTCGCCACGGCGGCGTCACGGGGCTTTGCTGCAGCGGGAGGCGCTCCGGGCTCCTCACGGGCGGCCTCCACGCCCTGGTCCGCGGTGGGCTCGGCCGCGCGGCTCGGTGCCTGCTTCGCCGCCTTCTTTTCGGCCCGCGCCTGGACTCTGGCCTTCATCGCCTCCTTGGCGGTGAGCGCGGGCTTCTTCTTCCGCGGAAATGCGGCGCTCGGCGGAGGCACCCACACGGCGTCCCGGCGCGGCTCGGCGGTCGCCGTCGTCTCCGGCGCCGGAGCCGGCGCCACGCCGCGCGTCTCGGCGGGCTGCGGCTGCCGCGACGCCTTGGAGGCGTTCGCCTCTCCCGCGGCGGGTGCGAGCTTCGCCTCGGCGAGCGCGGCGTTGCGCTCCGCCTCGCGCTGCGCGGGGTCCACGGCGGGGGCCGCGCGCTGCTCTCGCGTGACGGCGCCCGGCGCAGGATGGGCCGCGGGCGCGCGGGTCTGGGTAGCGCCCCCGGCGCCTGTCCGGCCGCGCGGCGTCGCCCCCTCCCGCGCCCCCCTGGCCTTGTCCGGCGATCGGCGCTCGGCCGCGATGCCGTCGCGTCCTGCGCGCTCCGCCGGCCCGCGCTCGCGCGCTCCACGGTCGGCAGGTCCGCGCTCCGCTGGCCGCGCCGGGCGCCGCGGCGGCGGCTCCTGCGCGGGCGCTGGCGTGCGCGGCCGGCGCATGTCGATGACCCGCGGCGGCCGCGATCGAGCCGGCGCAGCGGCGGCGGGCGCAGCGGCGGCGGGCGCAGCGGCGGCCGGCGCCGCCACGGCGTCTGCCGCGCTCGCTGCGCCCGCCGTCGTGGTCGTCGTCGTGCCGCCGGAAGAGGCCTCCGCGCCCGCCTCCGCCGGTTCTCCGGCGGCTTCCGTCGCGCGCTCCTCGACGGGCCCCGCGCCCTCCGGTTGCCCCTCCCCGTTTTCCGCTGTGCTCTGCTCGACCATGGGGCTCCTCCATAGCGTTGTCGGGCGCTCCGCGAAACCGGATCTCACCGCGTCGCACGCGCGGCCTGCGCGGTGCGTAGCGTTCGAAGAGGGAAAAGAGGGATGAGGCGGCCGCGCCGCGCGAAGCTGCGCGCCGCGCGCCATTGCGGCAAGCCGGCCCGGTGCGCTCGGCCCCGGCCGGCTTGCCCGGCGGCCCGGTTTACTCGCCCAGGTAGGGGACGAGGTTGACGGTCTCGCGATCGAGCTGGTGAATCCCGAAGCGGCGGGCGGCGAACAGGACCTCCTCGCCGCTGGTCACGAACCTCTCGGGCCAGCCCCAGAGCGGGAAGAACGCCTGTGCCTTCGGCGCCTCGGGCTCCTCGAGGGAGATCGCCAGGGCGCCGCCCGGCACCTCGAAGAGCGCCCGCATGTCGGCCGTGTGGCGCAGCGACGCCCACGAGGCGAGTCGGACGGTGGAGAGCACGTCGAACTCGGGGATCGCGGGGGTCTCGCTCTCGTTCTCCGGCTCGGGCGGCGGCGCCTCACCCGCCGGCGAGAGCGTGGTCAGCTTCTGGTTGGGATCCCAGCCAGCGTACCACCCGTTGCTCGGACGCCAGATCAGGCTGTGGGACAGCACGGGCAGCCCGCGGCCGTCGATGGAGATCGCGTTGACCTGGCGGTCCGGGAACTTCTGGTACTCCTGCAGGTACGCGAGCCCCTCGTGCACCTCGAGCCGCGCGATCGCCGTCTCGATGAACTGCTGGCCCCACACCCTGTCGCTCGCGAAGATCGACGCGCCCTGGATCGCGAGCACCTCGCCGGGCACGTTGATCCCCGGATCGAGCGCCGGCTGCGACGGGTTGGTCAGGTCGAGGTGCGTGAGGAAGTACTGCGTGCGCGGGCGCGGATCGTCCGGCGCGCGCCCGCTGATCGAGCGCTTGATGTTGAAGTAGAGCTCCCCGTTGTCGTTGAGGACGTTCACGGCCTCGTTGTCGTCCGGCAGCGCGACGGCCGGCGCCACGGTCGGGTGGTCCGGGTCGGAGAGGTCGACCACGTGGACCTCGATTTGTGCCCAGCTGCGGCGCGGGACGTACTCATAACAATACGTCGACGTGATCCCCACGATGTCGTTCCGGTCGACCTCGACCGGCGTGCAGCTCGTGTCCGCGCCGGGGTGGTCCGTGCACTCGGCGAACCCGCCGTTGCAGTACTCCTCGCCGCCGATGTTGCGGCACGTCCGCTCTCCGGCCATGTACGTGCAGCCTTCCTGCCCGAAGCAGCCCGGGTTCTCGACCGAGCTGGTCCGGCACGCCCAGCCGACCCCGAGGTCCTCGGAGTGGCCGATGACGCGCAGGAAGGCGAGGGCGTCGCGCGCGGGGTGCACGGTCGAGAACGAGCTCGCCCCGCCGTAGTAGCTGCCCGTGGCGGGGAGATCGCTCGTGTCGAGCGTGCCCGCCCGCCGCGGCGCGGTCGGGTCGGACAGGTCGATCACCTCGAGGTGGGTCACCTTGCCCACCCAGTTCTCGAAGGTGGTGGTCAGCGACACGAGCAGATCGCCCACCTGGTGGAGCTGCGCGTCGGCCGGCAGATCGAAGGTGGCGATCGGCTGCGCGAGCTGGGTGAGCCCGGCGCTCGGCACGACCTCCGCCTTGATCTTCCGGCTCTCGGCGGGGGTCCAGTAGAGATCGTAAGGCATCTTCACGCGGACGCGGTGCTCGCCGAACGCGAAGACCTTCACGTAATCCGGGGCGAGATCGAGGTGTCCGAGCTTCTCGGGCGTGTCGAGCTTGTCCTGCGCGTAGAGGGTGAGCTCCTCATCGGAGACGTTCGCGGTGGCGATGTCCTCGGCGCGGAACGTGCGGCGCGCGGGGGTCCCGTGCTCCATCACGCCGCGGCGGGTCAGCGTGGTGTCCGAGAAGGTGAAGATCTGCACGCCGGAGAACGGCCGCCGGGTGTTGTCCACGGTCCTGCTCGCGGAGAACGGGAGCAGCACGAGGCCCGTCTCGGGCTCTCCGCTCGGCGCCACGGCGTCCACCGCGTTGTCGAGCACCGTGAACGCGCGGTGATCCCAGTCGGCCTCGGACCAGCTCCAGCCCTGGGCGCCGCCGTCGATCTCGGCGCGCGCCACCAGGGGATCCTGGCTCGTCAGATCGGTGATGTCGTAGAGGCTGGCCGCGAGCTGCCGGCCGTTCTGATCGTTCACGCCGATGCCGATCAGGCGCGTCGCGCCGAAGACCGGGCGGAAGAAGTTGTTCCACCCGGACACGATGAACTCGCTCTCCTCGGTGACGTTCCCGCTCGGATCGATGGAGAAGGCGTGGAACGGATCCTGGCGCCGGTAGGTGACCGCGAACGCCCTGTCGTCCAGGAAGATGGCGCCGTAGAGCGACTGTTCGGCGCCGAACTCCTCGCTGTCGATCGGCACGATGTCGTCGGGATCGGCTGCGTTCCACGTCTCGAGGTAGCTGGGCGACCCGTCGGCCCACTGCGGACCGGAGAAGACCCGCAGCATGTTGTCGCGGAAGTCCATGTGGAACTGGGAGCGCACGTAGCCGGCCGTGCTCACGCTGTCGCGCAGCGTCATGGACCCGTCGCGGCTCGAGATGTCGATGATCGAGATCTCGCTGGGATCCTGCGACCAGCTGCCGCCGTTGCGCGCCACGAGGAGCACGTCCGCCTCCGCGTGGATGGCGGTCACGGTGTCGCCGAGCTCGATCTCGCTGCGCGGGGCGAGCGCGTCGGCGCCGACGTCGAAGCTCCGGACGAGGGTCTTGTTGACCCACTGGAACTGCCCGGGGTTGATCTCCTCGAGCTCCGAGCCGTTCGAGGCGATGTAGAGCGAGCTCGCGCTCTCGCCGCGCGCGAGGCGGCTCGTCATGATGGCGCCCGCGACCGGATATTGCGACAAGAGCTTCGGCGCGGTGCGGTCGGCGATGTCGATGAACAGCACGGTCCCGCCGGTCCGCCGCTCCACGGTCAGGCCGTCGGCCTTGAGCTGGTAGCCGGCCCAGTCGTTCAGGAGCACGACCGCGCGGTCACCGACGACGTACATCTCGACCGGGGTGCCGGCGATCTGCATCTGGCCCAGGAACTTCGGGTCCGACGGGTCCTGGATGTCGATGACCTGCAGGCCGCGGAAGGTGTTGAGGTTGAGGAGCTGCCCGTTGCCGAGGACGCGGTAGATGTCGCCTTCCTCGAGCTCGCGGCTCTCTTCTTCTTCCTCCTCTTCTTCCTCTTCTTCTTCCTCCTCGCCGAGGTACCCCTCGATGAAAGGATCATCGGCCGACACGAAGTCGGTGGGCCCCGCTGGGGTCTCGGGCTCTGGCTCCTCGGGCTCTTCCTTGGGAGGATCGGGATCAGGCTCCTCCTCCTCGGGCGGAGGGTTCTCGTTCTCTTCTTCTTCCGGTTCGGGTGGGGTCTGCTCCTGGGGCACGGGCTTCTTGTCGTCGCTCCCGCATCCCTGTCCGAGCAGCAAGAGCAGCGCGGCCATCACGCTGGCCTGCGCTGACAGCACACCTCTCACCAGTGCTCTTCTCTTCGCCACTGCTCACTCCTCCCTGCTACCTCGCTCGAGGTACGGAGACTGCACACATCGATGGATCCCGCACGGTTCAACGTGGTCGGAACGTCGCGGCCCGAGGGCGGCGGTGCGGCGAGCCTCCGGCGAGCGGTCGAGGGCGCGTCCGGCACGGCGCAGCCCGCGATCGAGCCGGTCTACGCGGCTTCGCACTACCGCGGACCGTGAGCTTGCATCCAGCGGAGTATCCACCTTCTGGAGTGGCTCCTCAACGTGGAATGCTGTTACGGAGCGGCGGCAGCGCCGATTGCTCTGCGTGGCGCAGGATGGGTTCTTGGGCGGAGCGGAGCGCCGAGAGCTCACACGTGGCGGCGTCTCCCCACACGACGGTTCGGACAGCGCTGGTTGCGGTCGGCTCGCGCCGGTCTGCGGGACGCTCGACGCCTTCTATCGTGACGTCGAGCGGCGCGGGACCCGCGCTCGTCGCGCGCCGGTCAAGCGGCCTCTTCCTTCTCCTCCGCCCGCGCCACCGGCAGCGCCACGAAGAACGTCGACCCCTTCGAGACCACGCTCTCCACCCAGATCCGCCCGCCGTGGCCCTCGACGACCCGCTGCGCGATCGCCAGCCCGAGGCCCGTCGAGCGCTCCCCCCCGGTGCTGACCGTCCTCGCCCGCCCGAACGGCCGGAAGAGCTTCCCGAGGTCCTCCGCCGCGATCCCGGGCCCCTCGTCCTTCACCGACAGGATCACCTCGGCCCCCCCGCAGGCGTCCTCCCCGCGGCCGCCGTGGACCCGGACGCAGATGGTCGTGCCCGGAGGCGAGTAGTGGATGGCGTTGCTGATGAGGTTGTTGAGCACCTGCTCCAGCTTGTGGACGTCGACCTCGACCGGCGGGACGCCCTCGTCTCTCTCGACGACGAGCCTCATGCTCTTCTGCCCCGCCAGCACCATGTTGAGCGCCACGTTGGACTCGACGAGCTGGACGATATCGGTGCTCTTCCTGTCGAGGTTCAGCTTGCCGAGCTCGATCATCGACACGTCGAGCAGATCGTTGATGAGCGAGAGCATGAATTTGCTCGAGCTCCTGATCATGTTGACGATCTCGACACCGCCCTCCTTGAGCAGCGACGACGGCTCCCCGCGCCGGTGGCTCATCAGCATGAAATCGCTGTAGCCCAGGATGACGCCGAGCGGGTTCCTGAGGTCGTGGGCCGCCATGCCGACGAAGCGGTTCTTCTCCTCGTTCAGCCGGACCAGCTCCGCGTTCTTCGCCGCGAGCTCCTCGTGCATCTGGACGAGC
Source organism: Sorangium sp. KYC3313 (assembly GCF_052075895.1). NCBI lineage: Bacteria > Pseudomonadati > Myxococcota > Polyangiales > Polyangiaceae > Sorangium > Sorangium sp. KYC3313. The sequence goes on along the minus strand of NZ_CP197255.1, from coordinate 9,728,435 downwards.
TGCCGGTTGCTCTCCTCCAGCGTGTCGGCGTACTGCTTGAGCTTGAGCTGGCTCCGCTTGTGCTCGATGGCGTAGCGGATCGTGCGCTCGAGGATCTGCGCGTCGAACCCCCCCTTCACCAGGTAATCCGCGACGCCCGCGCTCATCGCGGCCATGTCGATCTCCTCGTCGCCGACCCCCGTCAGCATGATGATGGGGATCGCGCAGCCGAGGTGGTTGGCCTCGCGCACGACGTCGAGGCCCGTCCGGGCGTCGAGCCGGAAGTCGAGGAGGCAGACGTCGTAGCCGCCGGCGCGCAGCGCCCGGATCGCCTCGTCCGAGCTGCTCAGCCACGTCACGTCGTACCGGGTGCGGGGAGCGTCGCGGAGGAGCCTCCGCGTGACGAGGTGGTCGACCTCGTCGTCATCCACGAGCAGGACCTTCATCGCGCTGTCGTTCATCGGGAGCCTCGACCACGCCGGACATCGGCGCTCTCCCGCCGGCAAGCTTCGCGCCACGCCGCCCGCGCTGCCCCCGCCGTGGCGGAGGCCCGGGTCTTCGCCCCGCCCCTCATGGCCGGCGCTTCTGCTCTTCGGCGACGCCCACGAGCGCGCGCGCCAGGGTGATGAGCTGCCCCGCGTCGAACGGCTTGACGAGGAACGCCGACGCGCCGAGGCGCGACAGGCACTGCCAGTCGGCCGCGCCCCCGGTCCCGGTCGCCACGATGATCGGGAAATCCCCTTGTGGGAGCTTGCGCACCGCCGCCGTGAGCGCGATGCCGTCCAGCCCGGGCATGTCGAGGTCGAACACGCCGAGCGAGGGGCGGTTCGCCTCGATGGCCGAAAGCGCCGCGGCGCCGTCGGGCGTGGTCTCGATGGCCGCGCCGGGCAGCGCCTCCGCGAGGACGCTGGCGAGGAAGCTGCGGAACGACGGGCTGTCGTCGGCGACCAGGACGCGCGTCGTGCGCGCGTACGCCGGCAGCGCGCCGCGCGCGTCGAGCAGCGCCTCGCGCAGCGCCTCCGCGCTCGCCGTGCGCTGGTCGGGCTCCTTGGCCAGCGCCGCGAGCACCGGCGCGTCGAACGACGGCGGCAGATCAGGGCAGATCTCGCTCGGCGGGATCGGGGGCTGATATGCGTGCTGCATGACCAGATCCACCGTGCTCGTGCTCTGGAACGGCAGGCGGCCGGCGAGCAGGTAGTACGCGACCACCCCGAGGGCGTAGACGTCGATGCGCGGCAGCAGCGCGGGATCGAGCTGCCGGCCCAGCGCCACCTCCGGCGCCAGGTACGCCGGGGTGCCGGAGAAGGCGAGCTCGACCCGATCGCCGCGGGGGATCCGCTTCGCGAGCCCGAGATCGGCCACCACGACGCGGAGGGCCTGGCCGACGAGGATGTTGCTCGGCTTGACGTCGCGGTGGGCGATGCCCGAGGCGTGGATCGCCGCGACGCCGAGGCAGGCCTGGTCGAGGACGCTCAGCGCCTCGTCGAGGCCGAGCCGGCCCCCCTTGCTGTGGACATGCGTGTCGAGCGTGACCCCGGGCACGTACTGCATGACGAAATACGGCGCGTTTTCGTACTCGCCGAACGCATGGATCTCGACGACGTTCGGGTGGTGGACGCGCGCCATCGCCCGCGCCTCCGCCAGCAGGCGGGCCTGCATCTGCGCGTTGTCGAGCTGCTCCGGCCGGAGCAGCTTGACGGCGACGTTCCGCTGGAGCTGCTCGTCGCGCGCCAGGAGGATGACGCCCATGGCCCCCTCGCCGAGGCGACCGACGACGCGGTAAACCCCTCCGAGCAACGTGCCCTCGGGCGGCACCTGAACCGGGCTGCCTCCCTCGTGCAGGCTCGAGCGCGCCGCGGCCTGCCAGAGGTCCTCGTCGCTCAGCGTGGAGCCGCCGCCGTTCCGCTCGGCCGGCCGCTCCGCCCGCGCGGGGGGACGGTCGCGCACCACGGTGTCGACGCCCTGCAGCGTGTCCGCGGTGTCGGGCGCGAGCGGCGCGGGGGGATCGCCGCCGTTCGCGCTTCCAGAGCTGAAGCCGGGCGAGCCGTCCGCCGCGTCTGCCATGGTGCGCATGATACGTGCCCTGCGCATGCCTATCAACGGAGAGCGACACGCGCTCCGCTGCGAAGCGCGGCGCACGCGGCGGTCTGACGGCGCGCCGCGGGCGCGTCACGGTCAGGCGGGATGTCGCAGCTGTGGCAGGATGCCACGCTGCGCGGCGAGCGTGGCTTTGCGCCGCGCTCGCCGGCCGGCCGGGCCGTAGGGCGCCTCCAGCGCCGGCGTGGCGCCGGAGAATCCCGGCTCGGGTGCCGGGCCATGTTCATACCGGCATTGGCGGACTGAGACAGGGTGACCGGCCAGGGCAAGGATGCCCTGATTGGAGGCGCGCGGGCGAGCGATGCGTCGCTGTCCAGCTGAGCGAGCGAAGCCTGACCCTGCGGTGAGTTGAGCGCTGGTGCACCTGGTGCGGATCCGTTGGCGGCGCTTCGCTCGAGGGTCTACTGGAGAGTCAATGGATCCTTGTAATCTCCAGATAGCGCGGGGCGAGGACGTGCGGAAGGAGCTCGCTCAGATCGAGGCCCAGGCGGAGGCGATGGAGGCCATGGAGCAAGAGGTTGCCGGGGTCTGGATGAGCGCGGCGATGGTGGAGGGCGGAGCCGAGAAGCGCTGGTGGGGCGCGCGGATCGGCGCGGTGGTCCTGGCGCTGGCGGTCCTGTGCGGCGCGGTGATCGCGCTCGTGTGGCTGCGCTGACGCAGCGGACCAGCGACGTAGCAACGTAGCGAAAGGGCCGCGCGCGGTGCGGCGCCGTCCTGCGCGCGCAGGAGGCCGGGATCAGGGATTGTAGCGGCGGCCGCTGCGGTAGCTCGCGATGGCCAGCTCCACCGGGCGGAACAGCGGGGTGGGCAGCGCGTCGAGCGGGTACCAGCCCCAGCCGGCGATCTTGTGGGGCTCGCGCTCCTCGGGCTCGCCGTCGAACTCCTCCGCGAGGAGCTGGATGTCCACATAGTGCTTGCCGTAAGCGACGATGTTGCTGAGGCACAGGAAGGAGAGCTTCCTGACGACAAGGCCGCTCTCCTCGCGCACCTCGCGTGCAGCGCAGTCCTCGAACGACTCGCCGAGCTCGAGGTGGCCGCCGCACCACGAGTAGCTGCCGTCGCCGTGGCTCCCGCGGCGCCGCGCAAGCAGCACGCGCCCGTCGCGCACCATCATGACGCCCACGCCCACCAGCGGTCGCTCCGCGGCGTTCCCTCCGACGATCGCCTCTCCCAAGGACACCTCCCCGCACGCGACGCCGTCGTGCGTGGAGCGCGCTCTAGCACGGCGCGCAGCGGCGCCGCTCGGGAGGCGTCGGGTCGACCCGCCGCGCCTGCTGCGCCAGCCGCGCCGCGCACGGAGCCACCTCGCGCACGTGCAAGCGCCGGTACCGATTGACTTTTCAGTGAACACGCGTACCGTGCCGGACACGATGGATGCGTCCTTGCCCTGGGAGCTGAACCCCGTCCTCCAGCAGAGCCGGCTCGTCCTTCTGGCGCAGACAGCGGTCGATGTCCGCAACAAGGCGTTCAGCGAGGCGAACCGCGAGGAGGGCGACACCAGCTGGGGCATCGGCTGCAAGGCGCACGAGCGGTTCGGTCATTCCCTCTGCAAGCTGGCGGAGAGCGGAAGACATCCCTGGCTGTCCGTCCATCGAGACGGGCTGTACTTCATGCCGCACATTGAGGGCGTCGCCGTGCGCGTGTACCGCGGTCCGGCCGACAAACCCTCGCAGCGGCACCTCGAGGCCGCGCGCAGCGAGCACGGTCGCCGCTCGGAGTCGCGCCAGATGGCCTTCTCGTTCATGGGGCAGGAAACCGAGCCGGATGGCCCGTGGTTCTGGATGATGGCCGTGGAGACGGACGTCGAGGGGAGGGCGCTCCGTGCCGTGTTCTTCCAGGCCAACGAGGCCGGCGGGACCCGACACGCATGGGAGGCCCCGGTCGAGATGGTGTCCGCTGAGCCAGCGCCAGCGCCTGCGCCCGAGCCCGGCGACAAGCCGGCGCGCCCGGCGCGACCGCGCACGGCACAGGGCCAGCAAGCGAAGGATGCGCTCCTGTCGCGCGACGGACGGCCGCTGCTCCGCGCGCAGACCATGACCCTTCCGCTCGTGTCACAGCCGAGCTGACGGGCGGCGAACGAGGCGGATCCGCCGGCAAGGAGGCTGCCCTGTCGCGGGGCGCAGATTCGTGCGCTCCGCGATGAGGCGGTGAGCCCCCCGCCGACACACCCGCGCAGGATCCCTGGTTATACCGGCATTCCCATCGTCCGGCGGAGCGCGTCGAACTCCTCGGTGAAGCGCCCGTTCCGGCCCCGCAACACGAGCGGCGGCTCGTCATGGCACGACGCCACGGCCTCGGCGCGGCGCAGGGCATAGACCGAGAACAAGGCCGCCTTGTCCTCCTTGGGCATGACGTCGCGCCACGCCTCGAGCGCGAGCCCGGCCGCCGCCGCCGCCGCCTCGACGCGAGGCCGCTGCCGCGCCGCCGCGCAGGCCACGAACGGCGCGCCGGGAGCGAGCAGCCGCGCGGCCGCGAGGCAGTACTCCTCCACGCCGCCGCGGTGCTCGAAGCGGCACGGCCCGCACTGGAGCCGAGCGGACTCGATGCCGGTGCCGACCGGCAGGTACGGCGGCGTCCCCGTCACGAGCTCCGCGGGCGCGAGCCCGTCGAGCACCGCCGGATCGCGCAGGTCCCCCCACCGGACCTCGCCGCGCGCGTCGACGCCGTTCCACGCGACCGAGCGCCGCGCCATCGAGGCGCTCACCTCCTGCGCCTCCACACCCGCGCAGCGCGCGTCCGGGAAGCGCCACGCGGTGAACAGGAGCACCGTGCCGATGCCGCAGCCGAGGTCGACCGTGCGTCGCGGGGGCGCGTGCGCGACCCGCTCGGCCGCGAACCAGGCGGTCACGAGGTCGTCGGCCGACCAGCGGTGCCCGTCGAGCCGCTGCAGGATCCGGAAATCGCCCGAGAGATAGCAGAGGTCCTCGCCTGGGCCGGGCCAGACCTCCGGGCGATCCGGCGTCGCCGGCCGCGGCCCGGGGGCGACCCACCCGGGCGGCCGGCGCGCAGGGCGCACGACCCCGCCGCGCGGCGCGAGAGCGGGCTGGACATCAGGGGGAGCGCTCATCGACCCCCTGTACCACGCCCCCGCGGCGTCGGGGGCGCGCCCAATCCCCCCCGAGCGCGCGGCCCCGCGGCGTCAGTGGTTCTTGCAGCCATCCTCGAGCGAGGGATCATCGCAGAAGAGGCACGGGGTCGTCTCGCAATCCAGCGGAGGGCATGACTTGGGGCAGGTCGGCTCGTTCGGATTGCAGTGGATGATCTGCCAGGTGAGCGAACTCACGTCGTCCGGGTCGGCCGCGCAACTGCACTTGTTGAAGGCGTGCGATGCAATCATGGTGATCGTGTGGCACTCCTTCTCCGGCGTCACCCCCTCTGCCGGGATTGGCGTCGTGAGATCCCACGTGAGCTCGAAGGGGCGCTGTCCGCCAGCCATGGTCCCGGCTGGGAACACTCGTGGGAACGTGACCCTCCGGAACGGGAGCGGGAACGGGGCATCTTCACTGCTGCGCCGCCCATAATCGATGTACAGGACGCCCTGCAGAGGGGTGCCGTTGTCCTCGGACAGCACCGTCGCGCCGAAATTCTTGAAGCTGTCCTGCTGCTCGACGATGTACACGGGTATGTGCTGGGGAGGGAAGACCGCGGTGAGCACCGGCGCTGTCTGCTCGGGGTGCTCGTACGTCGGCGGCTCGATCACGAGGCAGCCCGTGGTCGAGGCGGCGAGCGCCGCCGCCGCGAACGAGCGAGCGAGCGCGGCGGAGCGGCGCGGGCGCGCCGCGAGGACAGGGGCACGGCGAAGGGAAGGGCGAGACGGAGCGATCATGGTGCGCTGTGCAGGGGCCGATTGGGGGGTGGGGTCCGTGCTGGGGTGCTGGGACTTTACCCACTGGGGCGACGCGCGGTGGATCTAGCTGGAATCCGACCGCCGCCGCGCGGGCAGGCGCGCCCGCGGCCCCTCCCTCCGCGCCGCGGCGTCACTTGCGCGGGCTCGCCGGCGCGCTCTCCAGCGCGTAGACGACCTTCACCTGCGTGCCGAACGAGACCTCGCCGGCCGACACGGGCGTCCCCATGTCCGCGGAGTACCCGCCGGAGGCGAGCGCGGCGCGGGGGGCGTAGATCGGGCCTTGCTCGACGACCTCGCTGATCGAGACGACGGGGCCGAGCGAGACGCCCTGGAGCCTGGCGAGCGCCCCGGCGCGAGCCCGCGCGTCCGCGATCGCCTTCTCCCGCGCGCGCGCCTCGAGCGGGTCGGTGTCGTCGAGGCCGAACGAGACGCCCCAGACGTTGTTCGCGCCGGCGGCCACGGCGGCGTCGAGCACCGCGCCGACCTGATCGAGGTTGCGGATGACGACCATCACCGTGTTGCTCACCTGATAGACGTGCGTCGGCGGAGGCGGCGCTGCCGGCGCCAGGTCGGCGGGCGGCGGCTTCGGCGCGGGCGGCTGAGGCGCCTTCGGTCCGCGCCCCGCGGGCGCCGCGGGCGCCGTGGCCGGGGCCGCCGGCGCGACCGCCGGGGCGGGCTGCGCGTGGCCCGTGGCCATCCAGGGCGGCACGTCGGGCTGCCGCACGAGCTGGATGGAGTAGTTGCTGGTCTGGATATCCTTCTCGGCCAGGCCGGCGTTCTTGAGCGCGGCGAGGATCTCGGTCATGCGCGCCGCGGCGAGCCTCGTCGCCTCGTGCACCGTCGGCGCCATCACCTCGATGCCCATCTGCGCCCGGGCGACGTCAGGCCTCGCGCTGACGTCGCCGCGGCCGACGACCGTGATGGTGTTGATCTCCGGAGCGGCGGCCACGGGCGGCGTCGCCTGCGCCGCGCACGCGGCGAGCAGCGGTGTGACCGAAAGCATGAGCCCGGCGAGGCACGCCCGGGACAGGGAGCGCTGGTTCTTCATGCCCGTGCAACGCGCGCCGCCCTGGCCGGCTTACAGGGGGGCGCGCGCTTCAGCGCCCGCGCGCCCGCGCGCTCGCCGCCGCGAGCAGACCGACGGGCCGCTTGCCGAGCCGCTCCGGCGGCGCCCGAGGCGGCCGCGTTGCTCCCCCGCGGCAAGTTGTTCCACGCCGCGCCGGGTGCGCTATGGTCGTTCACGTGCTCACAATACCCAGCGATGAAGAGGCCCTCGGAGGTCTGCAGGGTGCCACGATCGCCAGCGACCTCTCGTCAAGCATCGGCTACCGGATCGTGTCGCGCGCCGGGTCCGGGGCGATGTTCGTCTCGTTCTACGCGGTCCGCACCGCGCCCGAAGGCGAGACGCCCGTGGTCGTCAAGATCCTCCGGCCGTCGCTCTTCAGGCAGCTGGGTCCGTCAGCGGCCGTCATCGTGAAGAAAGAGGCGGTGTCCCTCGGCCGCCTCAACGAGCAGGTCCCTCCGACCCCCTTCGTTGTCCGGCTCATCGACACCGGCACGTTCGAGGTCCGCCGCGGCACGAAGGCGCTCAACCTCCCCTGGATCACCATCGAGTACGTGCACGGCGGCGTGCAGGGCGTGACGCTCCGGCAGCGGGTGCAGGGGACCGTCCAGGCCACGGGCCACGCGTTCGATCCGGCGCGCGCGACGCGCGCCATCGAGTGCATCACGAGCGGGCTGTCGGCCGTGCACGACGTCGGCGTCGTCCACCGGCAGCTCACGCCGGAGAGCATCCTCTGCTGCGGCTCCGGCGACGACGAGCTGTTCAAGATCAGCGACTTCGGCATGGCGCGGCCGCGCGGCATCCGCGAGACGATCATGGCCGGCGTCGTCGGCAACGCCGGGGTCGTGCCGCCGGAGATGCTGTCCGCCGATCCGAGCACGATCGGCCCGTGGACCGACATCTTCAACCTCGCGTCCGTCATCTTCTTCCTGCTGACGGGCGAGGAGTACATCGTCGCGGAGTCGCAGGCGCAGGCGCTCATGGCCGCCATGGCGCGCACGCGCCGGAGCATCGTCGAGACGCGGTGGCTCCACCCCGCGCTGCGCGGCAACGAGCAGGCGTGCAAGTCGATCGACTTCGCGCTCCGCTGGGCCTCCACCGGCGAGGCGCAGGAGCGCCTCCAGGAGGCGGTGGCCGTGGCCGCGATGCTCTCGCCGTACCTCCGCCCCGCCTCGCCGATCTCCGCGCTGGAGCAGCGGATCGTGGCGAGCGCGGGGGAACCGCGCGTGCGCGCCGCGGAGGAGGTCGGTCCGATGACCGTCCCGTCCACGCACCTGAAGGCGCCGGTGCAGCTCAAGGGGGAGCTCGGCCAGACGCTGCTGTCGCCGCGAAGCGCCAAGGCCGCCGAGCGCCCGAGCCAGGACCGCCCGATCGAGGCCGAGATCATCAGCGCGCCCCCGCGCGCCTCGCGGGAGCCCGCGCCGCGCCTGTCGGCGGTCGTCGAGCGCTGGACGTGGAGCGTGCTCCACCACCCGAGCCTCGATTCGGTCATCCGGAGCGTGGCCTGGGACGGCTACGGCCGGTGCCTCGCGGCGGGCACGGGGGGGCTGCTCTTTTGGAACGGGACGAGCTGGAGCGAGGCGTCGTCCGGCGGCCTGCCGAGCCCGCAGGGCGTGCGCTTCGTGCACCGGATCGGGCCCGGCCGGTGGCTCATCGGCGGCGACGCCTCGACGCTCGCGGTGTACACGACGGGCGGCGTGACGGGCGTCTTCCAGCTGCCGGGAGAGCCGCAGAGCCACGTCGCGCTGAGCGGCGACCTCGAGGACATGGGCATCCTCGTCTCGACGACGCCGAACGATCCGCGGCCGCTCCTCCACGCGTTCATCGCCAAGCGCTGGCTGCGGCCGATGCCGGCCGACGGCGTCGCGCTGCTCGCCGCGGTCGCGCGCGTCGAGGACGAGCGGTGGCTGGTCGTCGGCCGGTCGACCCAGGGCGAGGGGCTTGTCGCGCTCTACGCGCCGCTCGACTGGCACCTGGAGCGCATCCCGGCGCCGCCGGCGCGGGCGTTCGTCGCGTGCGCCGGGCGGCCCGATCTCGGCGTGGGCATCGCCGTCGGCGCGGAGGGCAGCGTCGTCTGGCGGTACGGGCAGAGCGTCTTCACGGAGATCATCGAGCCGCGGCGCGCCCTGTCGGCCGCGACGATCGACGCGGAGGGGCGCGCCTGGGCGGGCAGCGCGGGGCGCGTCTGGGTGCGGCGCGGCGGCATCCCGCCCATGGCCGGGGTGTGGGAGTGCGTCTGGGAGAACGACGCCTGGGTCGGCCCGGTGGTGTCGCTGTTCGTCGACGGCGAGGTGGTCGTCGCCATCACCGCGGACGGCGGGATCATCGAGGGCCGCGTCACCGGCTGACGAGCCCGGCGAGCCGCCGCGGCTACAGGGCGGCCGCCGGCGCGCGGTACCTGCCCACGACGATCGTGATGTCGTCGTCCGGGCTCGGGCACCAGCCGTCGACCTCCCGCAGGATCCGGTCGCGGATGTCGTCGACCGGCGCGTCCTGGGCGGCCTCGACGGTGGCGCAGAGCCGCGAGAGCCCGAACTGCTCCCGGTGCGCGTTGCGCGCCTCCGTCACCCCGTCGCTGTAGAGCACGAGCAGGTCGCCGTCCTCGAGGAGGAGCTCGGCGTCTTTGGTCATCGCGTCGATGGACGGCAGGACGCCGACCCACACGCCGGAGCTCGGGACGCACTCGCTCCTCCGCGTCCTCGCGCGGCACACGATGATGTCGTCGTGCGCGCCAGCGAACGTCACCCGCCCGCCGCGCTCGTAGCGCAGCAGCAGCAGGGTCGCGTGCTCGTCGCGCTTCAGCCGGTCGCGGATGTTGTCGTAGATCGCCCGGTTGAGCGCCGAGACGACCTCGCCCGGGCGGGCGCCCGGATCCCTGCGCGTCATGGCCGCGACCATGCTCTGGATCATCAACATGACGAGGCCCGCCACGAGCCCGTGCCCCGCGACGTCGCCGATCCCGAGCCACCCGCCGTCCCGCGTGGGGAGCACGTCGTAGTAGTCGCCGCCGACCTCCGCGGCCGGCCGCATCATCGCGGAGAGCTCGAGCCCCTCCACATGCAGGTGCGACGGGACGAGCGAGGTCTGGATGTGCTTCGCGACGAGGGTCTCCTGGTGGACCCTCTCCTGCTCCAGCCGCTCGCGTACCTCCACGTGCCGGACGATCTCCCGGTGCATCGACACCGCCTTCATCGCAGAGCCGATCTGGAGGCGCGCCGCGTCGTAGACCATCTCGTTCGCGCCGCTGTTGACGAGCGCGATGCCGTAGTGCTCCGTCTCGCCGAACGTGAGCGGCATCGCGACGACGCTCCAGCGCTCCGACGAGCTCAGGAATCCGGGCGGCGCGAGACACGAGGACGCGAAGCTCGCGGGCGGCGGCTCCACCTCGCGGCTGTTCTCCATCAGGAAGAGCGACTGCAGGGTGGCGCGCTGGGGGTCGTCGAAGAGCGATATGGCGACGTGCGTGAGATCCAGCTTCGGCAGCTCCGCCGCGAGCGTGCGCCGGAGCGTGGGCATGCCCAGGCAGGTCGAGAAGAACATGCCGGTCCAGCTGAGGTTGACCGACGCGCGCTCCAGGTACAGCCGCTTCTCGCCCTCGGCGCGGGCGGAGGCGTGGCTGATGAGGATGCGGCACGTGTGCCAGAGCCGCTCGAGGCGGTCCTCGGAGGCGCCGCCGGGCGCCCGGCCGATCTTCGCGCGGAGCAGCGTGATCGCGCCCTGGAACTGGTCGAGGGCGACGCCCTCGCGCGCCGCCGCGTCGAGGACGTCCTGGAGCGCCGTCACGAAGCGGTCCTCCCGCCCCGCCAGCTCCTCCTCGAGCGCCGACAGCAGCGCTCGGGGCCAGGCCTCGCGCGACGCCGCCGGGACGGTCACGCACCGCGCGAGCGCGCGCTCCAGCGGCTCCTGCTGCGCGGCGAGGGAGGGCGGCTCGCGGCGCGGAGGCGCCCCGGTCGCGCGCGGGAGGGCAGCGTAGTAGCCGCAGCCGCACGACTCGCGCCGCGTGAGCTCGACGGGGAGGAGGCTGCACTCCGGCACGCGCTCGCCGCGGAGCTGGCGCACGACCGTCTCGACGGCGAGCGCCCCGAGCTCCTTGATCGGATGGCGGACGGTCGTCAGCGACGGCCTGGTGACGCGCGAGACGGCGACGTCGTCGAACCCGCACACGAGGACGTCGCCAGGGACGTCGATGCCGTGCGCCTTCAGCGTGTCCATCGCGCCGAGGGCCATGTTGTCGTTGCCGGCGACGACGGCATCGAACTCGACCCTGCGCCCGAGGAGCTCGCGCATCGCGCGGCGGCCGCCGTCGATCAGAAAATCGCCGTACACGAAGAGGCGCTCGTCGCAGGGGAGCGCGCGCGCCTCGAGGGCCCTCCGGTACGCCACGGCGCGCAGCTTCGCCTCCTCGTTGTTGGCCGGCCCGCTGATGTAGGCGACGCGCTTGCACGCGTGGTCGTCGAGCACGTGCGCGACCGCCGCCTCCCCCCCGACCGCGTTGTCGACGATGACGCTCGGGACGCCGTCCAGCGCGAGCCCCACGCTGCACACGGGCAAGGGCGCGAGCGATCGGCAGAACTCGTGCGCTCCGTTGGGGCCGACGTGGTTCGTGAGCGCCGACGACATGATCACCGCCCCATCGACCGTCGTCGCGCCGATGAGCGAATAGATCCCGCCCCGGGCGTCCAGCGTGTAGCCCTGGCGGGCGCGCGTCTCGCCGAAGGCCACGATGAGGTTGACGTCGTGCGCCTCGGCCGCGCGCTCGACCCCGAAGCGCGCCTCGGACTGGTACTCGCCGCAGAGGTAGTCGGTCAGGAGGGCGATCGTGTGGCGCTTCGCCGCCATGATCTATCGCTCCTCGTTCACTTGTCGTGGATGGAGACGAGGCCGGGGGACATGCGCTCCAGGGCCGCCAGGCTCCGCCGCTGCCACCCGAGCCTCGCGTCGGTGACGAACCGGATCTTGCACTTGGGGCCCTGGTCGGTGACGCCGGAGATGAAGGCGATGAACGCCTTCAGGCAGCTCGAGTTCAGGAAGTACAGGGCGCGGATGTCGAACTCGACGGCTGCGAGCGAGAGGCGCCGGACCTCGTGCAGGACCTCCTTGCAATAGGCGCCGAGCGGCGCGGCCGCCGCCATGTCGCCCGTCCCGGTGAGCTTGATACTCAGGTGATCGCCGAGCAGCGCCGGCTCGATGCCGAAGCTGTCCGTGGTGATGCGATCAACCCTTAGGCTGTCCATTCATCCTCCACCGCTCGAGCGGCGCGTGCGCGATGATCGTGAGCTCGTTGCCCTCGATCTTGTAGTCGACGTCGAGCCCTCCCTCGGCGCGGACGCGCGCGAGGCCCAGGCCGGAGACGCCCTCGACCATCGCTGTCTCCGTGATGAGGTCGTCGTAGTGCTTCAGCGGGTCGCTCGCGGTCTTCAGGTCGAGCAGCCGCTTCTCGACCTCTCGCAGCCGCTCCGGCGACGCCTCGTTGCGCGCGCGGATCTTCATGATGTGCGACGTCTCGTCCTCCTCCAGCGCGAGCTCGAGGCTGACGCGAGGGCCGGTGGAGTATTTGGTGATGTTCTCGGCGAGCTCGTGCGCGGCCATGTAGAACCGCGAGCTCACATTCGCGTCGTCCAGCACCGCGCCGCAGAAGCTGGACACCAGCCGCAGCACCGCCGTCGCCAGGCGCTCGCTCGGAAAGAAGGTGATGCAGAGGAATAGCGAGGCGCTCTGCGTCGGTTCGGGGGATGACACAATCTGTTATATTACGCCGCCCTCGCGCAGGATCCAACCACTAGTTCCGCGGGCGGCGCGGCTTTTCTCGTGATTCTCGTGAGAGCGCGAGGGCGAGCGCGGAACAGAGAGGGCGCCCGGAGCGAGCTCCGCCTCCGCCTCCGCCTCCGCCATTGAGATTCCGATGTGATGCGGTTCTCACCTCGGAATGTGATGTGCTTCGCAGTTCGCGCGGCGGCGCCCTTTGCTTCAGGGTATAACGCGTTGCGCTATTCTCGGCGGAGTGGCATGCTCGTTGAACATGCTCGTTGAACATGCTCGTTGATGACGAACGTGGCGTCCATCGGTGTCCAGGTGTGTCCATGGATCCGGTGCGGCCACCGCGCGCCTCGCGCACATACGCCTTCACCTGAGGGAAGGAGCCCGCCGGGCGACCCTGCAAGGAGGGGGAGGCGGGGAGCGAGAGACGGCAAGAGCGAGAGATCCATTTTTTTTCTTCCTTCCCGCCTCCCCGCCTCCCTGTGAAAATTCTCCGGGTTTCAACGTAATCGGTATTCTAAAATACCGATCACGTTGTATCGAGCGAGAGATAAACCGCCAAGCGCGCCAAGGACGCCAAGAACAAACCACCGTCTTGGCGCGCTTGGCGGTTCAAATTCCTGTTCTCTTCTGGGGTTTCAACCCGTTTGTCGCTCTAGCGCGTGGACCTGGCCGGCACCTTTGCGAACAGCGGGCCGAGGCCTTCCGCCATCGTCGGGTGCGTCAGGACGGCATCTCGCAGTCCTGTGTAGGGCATGCCGGCCAGCATCGCCGTCTGCACCACGGCGACCCGACGGCCGTTCGGCCCCCGGCCGGGGCCATGTCCCAGGCCACGTGTTTTCCGCCGGCGCCGCTGCCGAGAATGAGGATGTCGAACTGTTCGGGAGACATGAGGTCCTCCTGGCTTTCGGGGTCATTGGAGCTGGCCAGGCCGCGGTGACGAGTCGGCGCGCGCGCCGAGGACGAACCGGTCGACGGCGCTCGCGAACCCCTCGTCGTCGTTCGACGTGGTGACGTGGCGCGCGCAGCGTTGCACGTCGGGGCTGGCGTTCCCCATCGCGATGCTCAGCCCCGCCAGGCCGAACATGAGCACGTCGTTCGGCATGTCACCGATGCAGGCGACCTGCGAGAGCGGGACGTCGAGCGCGCGCGACAGCCATCGCAGCGCCGCCGCCTTGTTCGCGTCGGGGTGCGTCACGTCGAGGTAGTAAGGCTGCGATCGCGCCGCGGACACCTGGGCTCCGAGGCGTTGACGCAGCTCGCCCTCGCAGCGCGCCACGAGGGCGAGGTCGTCGCTGACGCCGACGATCTTGACGGCGTTCGCGAGGACGCCGCCGAGATCGTCGATGACGATGGGCGCGAACTGCACGGTCTGCTCCTCGTGCGTGACGTGCGGCGCGTCGCGGCGGCGGATGAACCAATCGCTGCCACGGTAGACCCAGACGTCCAGGCCGGCGTTCGCGAGCGCCGTCGCGACCTCCTCGGCGACGGTGGCCGGCAGGCAGCGTTGCTCGAGCACCGTGGCGAGATCGGGCGTCACGAACATGCCGCCGTTGAACGCGATGATGGGCGTCGTCAGCGCGAGCGGTCCGTTCAGCATCGCCATCCCGCGCGGCGGGCGACCGCTGATGATGGCGAACACGACACCGGCCAAGCGCAACCGCTCGACCGACGCGCGGGCGCGATCGGTGAGGCGCTTGTCGGAGGTGACGAGGGTGCCGTCGACGTCGGTGAGGAGCAGCTTGATTGCAGGTGACGAGTCCATTGTCTCTCGACTCCCGTGGCGGGCCGACGCGGCCCGGGCGCGCCCTCGACCGCGAGGGGGCCCCAGAGCCCGCCCGGAGGCCCCGTCGTCCGACGCTCGATGGCGCGACGCTCATGCCCCGCGGGTAGCAGCGGCTAGCAGCGGCCGTTCCATGACCAGGGCGCCCTCGGTATCGTCGAGCTCGCGCGGGCTCCTCGGGAGGAGGCGGCGACCGAGCGCGGCTCCGGGACGGATCGACGAACCCGAAGCGCCTACCCCGCGAGCTGCCCGTCGCCCGCCCGGAGCTTCGCGAAGCGCGGGCGCCAGGCCCGGCTCTCGGCGAGCAGCGGCGCGGTGCGCGCGAGGAGCAGCGCCAGATCCTCGGGGCGGCCGGCGTCGAGCAGGGCGCGCGCCCGCCAGTAGAGGAGCTCGACCCGCTGGTCGGCGCTGAGCCCGCCGCCCAGCTCGCCGGGCGGCTCCCCCTCCTCGCGGGCCGTCGCCCGCGTGCGCGCGCTCTCCATGCCGGACCTCGGGTCCTTCACGGCGAGCTGCATGACGCCGAGGAGGGCCTGGGCGTACGGCGGCAGATCCGCGATCGCCCCCTGCGCCCTGAGCCACCGGAGCTGCCGGCTCGCGTCCGCGTGCTCGTCGCGCATCGCGTGGATCCGCGCGAGCAGGAGCGCGCTCCTGTAGGCCGGCCTGTCCTTGAGCTGCTCGTCGAGCGAGCGCGCCTGCCGCACCAGGGGCAGCGCCTCGTCCTCGTGCCCCCAGAGGTAGAGCAGCTCCGCGAGCTTGATCGTCGCGTCGCGCTCCGCCAGGGCGCTCGCCTCCTCGCGGGCCAGCTGGACCGCGCGCCGGAGGTCCGCCATCGCGCGATCCGGGGCGTCGAGCGCCGGCCAGAGCTCCGCGCGGCGGACGAGCGCCGCGCAGAGGTGGCCCCGGTCGCCGCGCTCCTCGCAGCTGCGCACGGCGTCGTCGAAGCGCCGCTCCGCCTCCTCGAGCTGGCCGGACCGCGCGAGCACGCAGGCCAGCAGCGTGAGCCCGGTCACGTGCGTGTCGTGATCGGCCTCGCGGACGCGCTCCACGCCGTGCGTGAGCCGCTCGAGGGCGTCGTCCAGGTTGCCCTTGCGGAACGCCGCGCGGCCGGCCGCGACCTCGAAGCGCGCGGCGAGCGCGGCGAGCGCGGCGTCGGCGCGGCCCTCGCGGGCGTCGAGCAGCGGGATCACCTCCTCGACGCGCGCCGCCGACTCCTCCCAGGCGCCCGCCCAGTCGAGCGCGGTCGCCTCCTCGAGCAGCGCCTCCGCGATCATCCGCGGGTCCTTCATCGTCCGGGCCAGCGCCCCCGCGGAGCGGAGATCGTCGAGCGCCTCGCCGGTGCGCAGGACGCGGTAGCGCACGCGCGCGCGGCCGAGGAGCGCGAGGTACCGCTGGCGCTGATCGTCGCCGTCGGCCCAGAGGAGCGCGGACGCGTAGTGGCTCTCCGCCACGGCGTTGTTGTGCCGGTCGCGCTGGAGATCGCCGAGGAGCAGGTACGCGTGCGCCGCGCGCGCGCGCGCCCCGGCGGCCGCGGCGTGGCGCGCGATCGGCTCGAGCAGCTCCGGCGCCCTCGGCCGGGCCTCGGCCCTGAGCTCCCAGACGGCGAGCGCGTGCCGGTGCATCGCCGCGCGCCGGTCCTCCGGGAGCAGCGCGTAGATGGCCTCCTGCAAGAGCGCGCTCCGGAAGGCGTAGCTGGCGCCGCCGCAGAGGGCGCCCTCGCCGTGCGCGGCGCCGTGCGCGCCACGGGGGACGAGGAGCCCCCGCGCCACCAGCGCGCGGAGCGCGCTCGGTACGTCGACGCGCGCGTGCAGGGCGCTCGGGACGTCGACGTGGTCGGCGCTCGCCGCCGCCGCGTCCTCGCGCTCGAGCGCGCGTTGCACGCTCGCCGCCACGTCCTCCGAGAGCTCGAAGCCGAGCACCGCGCAGAGCCTCGCGCACGCGCCGAGCTCCGGCGGGAGCGCCTCCAGCTGCCCCGCGGCGAACCACTGCCACGCGGGCGACGGCGGGAGCCTCTCCAGCTCGGCGGTCGCGAGCTGGTGGCCGCTCGATCTCGCCCGCAGCCGCACGAGGCCCGCGCGCTTGATCGCCCGGGTGAGCTCGACGAGGGCGCGGGGGTTGTAGCCGGCCCACGCGCAGATGCGCCGGAGCGTCGCGCTCGGCGGAGGCTCCGCTGGACGGAGGAGCTCCGCGCAGAGCAGGAGCCCCGCGGCGTCGTCGAGCGGCGGGAGCGCGACGTGATCGCGCGCGTGGCCGCGGGCGCTCAGCGCGTGGCGCCGCGGCGCCGGCGAGCAGCGCGCCGGGGCGCCGGCGAGCAGCACCCAGAGCGAGACCGACGCCTCGCGCCGCGTCGCGAGGTCGAGCGCGTCGAGCGTGGCGCCGTCGGCGAGGTGCGCGTCGTCGACGATCACGACGACGGGCCGATCCGTCGCCCTCCGGCGGAGCCCCTCGGCGAGGGCCCGGATCACGCTCCCGCGGCGCGGCGGCGGCCGGCCTGCGGAGCCGCCCGGCCAGCCGAGGATCGCGGCCACGGCGGGCCACACCTCGCCGCCGAGCGGCTCTCCGAGCCGCTCGACGCAGAACGCGCGCGGGTCGCCGGGCGCCGCGAGGGCGCCGTCGCTCGCGCCGAGCACCTCGGCGAGCAAGGCGGCCGCGGTCCGGCCGTGGCCGCCCTCGGGGCGTGCGCCGAGCTCCGGCGCGGCGCGCAGCGAGATCACGAGCGCGCCGGGGTGCGCGCGCCGGCTGCTCTCGGCGATCGCCTCGGCGAGGCGCGACTTGCCGGCGCCGCGCTCGCCGATCAGCGCGCAGAGGCCGGGCCCGAGGCCCGCGAGCGCGCGCTCGCGGCTCTCCTCGGCGGCGCTCAGGGCGTCGCCGCGCCCGACGAGCGGCGGCGCGGCGCGCGCGGCGTCACGATGGCCCGAGGGCGGCGGCGCGTCCGGGGCGAAGAAGTAGCGGCCGTCCTCGCTCGCCGCGGCGACGTCGAACCCGGCATGGGCGGTGACGAGCTCGGCGCTGAGCGCGATGCCGCGCCACGGATCCGAGGGGAGCCACGACTCGGGCCGCTCCACGGCGATGCCGGCGGCGTGGACGCCCTCGGCGTCGCGGCGGAGCTTCAGCGGCGCGATGTGGATCGCGAGGGGCGCGCCGACCGAAGCGACGATCTCCCGCCCCGCGAGGAGCGCGCGCTCCGCGGCCGCCTCTTTCGGGCCGGGGAAGATCGCGACGAAGCGGTAGCCGCGCTGCCGCGCGAGGTGCCCGTCGTGGCGGGCCACGGCGGCGCGGACCTCGGCCTCGGCGCCGCGGGCCTCCAGGGCGAGCACCACCGTGTCGTGCCGGTCCGTGGAGCCGGTGGCGGCGTCGTCTCCTGCGGTCGCCGCGGCGCCGGCGGCCCCGCCGGTCAGGGCGAGCGCCTCGGCGCCCGCCGACGCGAGCGCGGCCCGCAGGCCCGCGGCGTCGGCCGGGCGGCGCGCGCGCTCCTTGGCGAGGCAGGCGAGGACGAGGGCCTCGATGGACGGCGGGACCGGGGCGATCTCGCTCGGCCTGGGGGGGAGCCGGCCGAGGTGCCCCTGCGCGACGTCCGCGGGATCGCCCGCGAACGGAGGGCGCAGCGTGAGCAGCTCGAAGAGGAGCGCGCCGAAGGCGTAGAGATCCGCGCGCGCGTCGAGCGGCTCGCCCCGGAGCCGCTCGGGCGACGCGACCTCGGGCGCCCCGAGCATGGCGCCCAGCGTGGTGAGCGCGCTGTCCGCCGGGTGGCAGACGACGCCGCGCTCGCGCTGCGTGAGGCCGAAGTCGAGGAGCCGCACGCCGCCGTCGGGCTCGAGGAAGACGTTCTCGGGCGCGAGATCCAGGTGGACCAGGCCGCGCTCGTGCACCACCTGGAGGCAGCCCAGCACGCCGAGCGCGACGTCGAGGGCGGAGCGCAGGTCGGGCGCGGCGGGCAGGCCCTCGAGGTGGGCCGCCAGCGTCTCGCCGCGGAGCCGCTCCATCGCGATGTACGCGCGGCCGTCCTCGAGCACGCCGTTCTGGAGCAGGCGAGGCGAGGCCGGGGGACCGAGCTGCTCGAGCGCCCACGCCTCGCTGCGGAACCGCTCGCGCGCGAGCAGCGAGTGGGCCCTGCTGATCTTGAGCACGGCGGGAGCGCCGTCCTCCGCCCGCGTCGCGGCCCAGAGGACCGAGAAGGCGCCCGCCGCGAGCGGCGAGCCGACGAGGAAGCCCGCGACGGACGGCGGCGTCTCTGCGTCGAGATCGACCGGCGCTGGGCGGGACGGCGCCGTGGCTCCGTCCGTCGGGCAGGAGGTGAGCACTGCGAGTCGGCGATGGCAGGAAGGGCAACGCAGCAAGAAGACCTCGGATGACCTCGGGTGGGGCCCGGCGCGATCCGTGACCGATATTACCGGTATGCGGGTTGTCACGAGCAGGAAAACCGCATTGCGCGACACTGCCTTATGCCCATGGCAAAAGTGGGTGCTCGGTTTGCTCGGTCTGCTCGGTCACCCGCGACATCGTGGGTGCCGTGTCGACACCGGAGGACATCGGCGGCGTCCCTCGCGCCGCGCGGGAGGGACGGCGGCTGTTGTCCTCCGAGCAGCCGGGCGAGCGAGCGGCAGGGGTGAACCTCCGTCGAACACCCACCTTCGGAGAGGCCGAGTCGGGTCTTCGCGTGACTGTCGCGCGCGGACGTCGGCGGGGCTCGGCTGAGCCGCGCCGGTCCGCGAGCCGTGGTGTATGCTGTTCCGAGCGGTCGGAGGGCTGGATGATCCATCGACAGACGGGCGAGATCGAGCTCACATCCGGGCTTCGCATCGGGCCCTCGTACTCGGAAGCGCAGTTCTTGTCGTCGCCGCTCGCGCGGATGGCCAACGCCCTGAGCCAGGCGCAGCCGTGGAGCGGATACCGGACGTCGCGCCAGCGCATCGGCTTCCGGACCTTCCGCATCACGCTGCACTTCTGCAGCGGCAAGATCGCGTGGGTCGAGCTGTTCGAGGTGGGCGCCGAGTCGAAGGCGTTCTGGAACGACTGGTCCGAGAAGGAGGAGGCGGAGCGCAAGGCCAGCCACGACGCCTGGCTGGCGTCGATCCTCGGCGCGCCGCCGTACGAGTATTCCTGGGGAAAGATCACCTCCCAGTACGACCCGCGGGGCGGTTACAGCAGCATCGTCGTGCGCTTCGGCTAGCGCGCCGGGGCGCCGGGGCTCGATGCCGTCGCTGGTGCGCGGGCCGGCGCTGCCCTCGGCGTGGGATCCGGGGCGTTACAGCGCTCGCCGGTAGCGGATCTCCGGGAGGCTGCCGGCGCCGACCCGCGCCCACCGCCGCGCGCGGTCGCGGCTGAAGCCGGAGAGCTCGTAGAAGCGGCGCGCGCGGGTGTTCCCCTCGAGGACCCAGATCGTCATGGTCCTGTGGCGGCGCCGGGCCAGGTCGGCCTGCGCCGTGTCGAGCAGCGCGGCGCCGAGCCCGCGCCCCCACGCGGCGGGCAGGAGGTAGATCGTGTAGAGCTCGCCGACGTCGTCCGGGTCGTCGTCGTCGTCGCGCGTCGGCCCGGCGCTCGCGAAGCCGAGCCCGGCGTCCTCGGCGCAGAGCACCCAGGTCCGCGTCCCGGTCGCGGCGTCGCGGTTCAGGATGTGCCGCCAGCTCAGCTCGCGCGCCGGCACGGAGAGGGCGTTGAGATCGGCCGCCGGCACAAGGCCCAGATAGGCCGCCTGCCAGGAGTCGACCTCGATGCGCGCGATGACGGCCGCGTCGGCCGGCCGCGCCCGGCGGATGACCGCCCCCGTGATCCGCTCTGACATGATGTCTCGCACCGAGGTTTGGTGTCTCGCACCGAGGTTGGCTTTCGCCGCGGCGCCCCGCCAGGGCGCCGCCCGGCGCGCTCGCCCGCCGGAGGCGCGATCAAGCGGTCCCTGACGCCGCATTCATCATGATGCTCCATCCCTCGCCCGCGAGGGGCCCCTAAGGTCCTTTTGTGCGCGGTGACGCTGCCGAGCGCTGCAAACGGAACCGAAGGAGGGAACCATGCTGTGCAAGGAGATCATGAAGCAAGACATCCAGAGCGTCCTGGCCGATGACACCATCCAGACGGCCGCGCGCAAGATGCGCGACGCGAACATCGGCTTCCTTCCTGTCTGCGACAGCGCCGGGAGGGTGCTCGGGGCGCTGACGGACCGCGACCTCGCCATCCGGGTGCTGGCCCACAGCCGGCCGCTGAGCACGAAGGCGGGCGACGTCATGACGCGCGGGGTGGTCGCGTGCCGGCCCGACGACGACGTGCAGCGCGCGGAGCAGCTGATGGGGCAGCACCATAAGTCGCGCGTCCTGTGCACCGAGGCGGACGGCCGCCTGGTCGGCATCATCAGCCTGTCGGACATCGCGCAGAGCGAGGACGACAGGCACACCGCGCAGACCGTCCGCCGCGTGACCGAGCGGGAGGCGGTGCAGCACGAGAGCACGCGGTAGCTCGCCGGGCAGATCGCCTGAGCGTCGCGGCGGCGCGCGGCGCCTTCACCCCGGCGCTCCGCCGCCGATCGCGCCTATCGCCTCGGCCGTGAGCAGGCGCGTCCTCCGGCCCGACGCGAGCGTGAGGTGCTGTCCCCAGCTGGTCTGGTGCGGCATGTCCCCCTCGACGAGCTCGCTCGCCCGGATCTCGAAGCCCGCCGCGCGGTAGGCGGGGCGCAGCGTGTCATCGACCCACGCGTCCGAGAGCTCAGGGAGCCCGAGCCGCGCCGCGTAGGGCCGGTCGTCGAAGACGCTCTGGTTGAGCAGCGCGATGAGCTCCCCGCCCGGTCGGACGAGCCGGCGCAGCGCCTCGAGCACCGGCGCCTCGGGCAGCACGAGGGCCGAGAGCAGCGAGGCCCAGGGGAAATTGACGGTGAGGGTGTGGGCGAGCCCGGTGAGCTCCTCGGGCAGCGCTTGCACGGACGCCACGACGAAGAGCGCGTTCGGCCGGCCGCCCCGGGCGACCTTGCGGCTGGCGCGCCACGACACCTCGCGCATCCGCTCCCCCGCGGGGTCGATGCCGATGCAGTACGTATCGGCGTGGGCGCCGGCCGAGCGGTACACGAAGCGGCCGTCGCCCGTGCCGACGTCGATGAGGACGCGCGCGTGGCCGGCGAGCTTCGCCTCGAGGTCCGCGCGCGTCCACGTGACGGACGTCTTCCCGAGCTGCACGATCATCGTCGCCTCGAGCGCCGCTCTCCCCGGTCTCTCGCTCAGCCGGGGGCGCCCCCGCCCCCCGGGCGGTGCCCCTCGGCGCTCGCCGCCGCCAGCTCCCGGCAGGCGAGCGCCCGCACCAGGTCGTCGCTCGCCTCGCGGAGCATCCGGACCAGCATCGGCAGCCGCGGCGCCGCCGGCGCGCCGTCCGGGGCGCGCCCGAGCGCCGCGGTCCGCGCCTCCGCGCGGGCGAGGAGGTCCCGATCGACGCGGTACGAGGGGAACAGATGGGTGAAATACGCGGACGCGAGCTCGTGCGTCCGCGTCTCGAAGACCTGCTGCACCCGCTCGAAGAACGCCTGCGCGTACGGCTCGAGCAGCGCGCGCTGGAACGACCAGTTGAAGCCCGACATCGCCGCGCTGGTGAGGTGCAGCGAGCCGTACCCGTCCTCGTGGAAGCGCGCCCACGCCGCGGCCTTCACCGCCGGATCCGGGCGCGCCGTCTCGGCGCGCAGCGCGGCGCGCTGGCCGCGATCCGACGGGTCGCGCTCGCGCTCGGCCGCGAGCCGCTCCTCCGCGCCCTTCATGCCGCGCGCGACCCACTTCACGGCGACCGTCCAGCGCATCTCCTGGTCGATCTCGAGGCCGTCCACCTCGATCTCGCCGTCCGCGAGGCGCGCGGCCAGCGCGAGATCCGGCGCGGAGTACGCCGCGTTGAAGAGCGCCCGCGCCCACACGATCTGCGCGTCGCCGCGGGGGGCCGCCCGCAGGGCCGCGAGGGCGAGGCCGGTGAACGCGCTCGCCTCCGCCTCGCGCAGGGGATCCGGCACGTAGCGCGCGAGCGCCGTCACCGCGTTCGTGAGCACCGGGTCGACGAGGGAGAGGTCCGGCTCGGCGGGCAGCTTGTCCCTCACCAGCGCGAGGTACGCGGGGGAGGCGAGCTTCTGGTCGCGCACCATGCTCCAGAGCGACGACCAGAGCAGCTGGCGCAGGAGCGGGTCCTCCACGCGGCCCATGTGCTCGCGCACGAACGCGAGCGAGGCCGGGTCGAGCGCGATCTTCGCGAACGTGAGGTCGTTGTGGTTGGGGAACACGAGGAGCGGCGCCCGCTGCCCCCGCGCGGCGGCGACCTCGGTCGCGGCGCCGTCGATCTCCGCGGGCACCGCGTCGACGACGAGCGCGCCGTCCTGCTCGCGCGCGAGCGCGACGTCGATGCGGTGCGGCCGGAGCGTCGGGTAGTCGGCGGGCGCCGTCTGCAGCACGCGGAGCCGGCCGATGCGGTCGCCCTCGCGCTCCCACTCGGCCGTCAGCGTGTTGAGGGACGCCTGCTCGAGCCAGAGGCGCGACCACGCGCCGAGGTCGCGGCCGGAGCCCTCCTCCAGCGCGGACAGGAAGTCGCGCAGCGTCGCGTTGCCGTACTGGTAGCGCTTGAAGTACCGGCGCATCCCCTCGCGGAAGGCCGGCAGGCCGATCGCCGCGACGAGCTGCTTCATCGCGGCGGCGCCCTTGCCGTACGTGATGCCGTCGAAGTTCAGGAACGTGTGCTCCGTGTCGGCGAGCTCCCCGGCGATGGGGTGCGTCGTCACGAGCTGGTCCTGCCGGTAGGCCCAGCTCTTCATGACGTTGAACGCCTTCCACACGGCCGGCTGGAACCGGGTCGCCTGGTCCATCGCGAGGAAGGCCATGTACGTGGCGAAGCTCTCGTTCAGCCAGAGATCGTTCCACCACCGCATGGTCACGAGGTTGCCGAACCACATGTGGGCCATCTCGTGGAGGAGCACCTCCGCGCGCGTGAGGCGCTGGTGGTCCGTCGGCGGGTCCCGGAAGATCATGCGCTCGCTGTAGGTCACGGCGCCGACGTTCTCCATGGCGCCGGCGTTGAACTCCGGGACGAAGACCTGGTCGTACTTGCTGAAGGGGTAGGGGTAGTCGAAGAACTCCGGGTAGAAGTCGAAGCCCTGCTTCGTGAGCGTGAAGAGCTCCTCGGCGTCGAGGTGCCTCGCGAGCGACCTGCGGCAGTAGAGCCCGAGGGGGATCCCGCGGTGCTCGTCGCGGACGCCGCTGTACGGGCCGGCGATCAGCGCGAAGATGTAGGTGCTGAACCGGGTCGTCTCCTCGAACACCCGCGTCGTGCGCCCGAGGCCCGCGCCGAACGTGCGGGTGACGCGGGCGTTGCCGATGACCTCCCAGTCCTCGGGCGCGGTGACGGAGAGCCGGTAGCTCGCCTTGATGTCCGGCTGATCGAAGCAGGGGAACACGCGGTGCGCGCTGAACGGCTCGAGGTCCGAGTAGACGTAGTCCTCGCCGTCCTCCGGGTCGCGGAAGTGATGGAAGCCGTCGCCTGTGTGATCGTAGTCGTTCTCGTAGACGACGCGCACGCGCGTCTCCGGGGCGAGCAGCCGCCCCGGGAGGAGGATGCGGCAGTCGGACCACACGGGCTCGACCGGGGCGCCGTTGATCTCGAGCCGCTCGATGCGCCGGCCGCGGAAGTCGATGAACGTGTCGCCGTGGCCGCGGACGTCGAAGTACGCGACCGCCTCGCCTCGGTAGCCGCGGGCGCCGCGCGAGAGGTCGAGGGAGATCTCGTAGCGCGCATTACCGATGCGCGCGGCGCGCTCCTCGGCCTCTTTCTGGGTGAGCACGTCCCTTCCAGGGCCGCCGGTCGTCTCCGTCATGACTGCACACCGTAGGACGAACCGCCGGAGGGTGGCCAGCGATCTGCCGCGGTCGCGGTCGCTGCGTCGTCGGGCGGCCGCGCCACGCCGCGCCGCCGGACCCATCGAGGGCGCGGCGCCGAGCGTTCGCCGAGCGGGCTCGCGCTGCCGCACCGTACGCCCGGCTTTTGTGCCAGGCGGGCGCTGTTCTGTGCCACCCCAGGGGGGTCCGGCACCGGCACAACCGGAATGCATTGCGACACACCGGGGTCCGGACCCCTCGAGAACGCTCGGCAGAGCGTCTTTCGGGGCAAGATTGTGCCAGATTCTGCTGTTGTTACCGAAATTCTGTGCCATCTACCCCGCGAAAGCGCTCTCCGTTGTGCCACAAGGGGGGTCTGGACCCCTCCGAACCGCAATGCAGAGCGCGGGCGGGGGTGCCGGACCCCTCCCGGGGCGCAATGCAGAGCGCGGGCGGGGGTGCCGGACCCCTCCCGGGGCGCAATGCAGGGCGCGGGCGGGCCTGGCGGAGCTGGAGCGCATCAAGCGCGAGCGCGGCTGAGCGCACGCCGGAGGCGCGCGCGACGCCCCTGGCCCCGGCCGAGCTCGGCTCAGGGTGCCGGAGGGCTGCGGCGCCACACGAGCGCGGCGGCGATCCCCGCGAGCGCGAAGGCCGCCTGGAGGAGGTGGACGAGCAGCGAGATCGCGACGGCGGAGCTCGCGGTGAGGCCGAGCAGCGAGGCGGCGAGCGTGAAGGCCCCGTCGGTGGCGCCGATCTGGCCCGGGATGAGGTCGCCGGCGGCCGTGCCGGCGGCGCCCACGCCGTACGCGGCGAGCGCGCGGAGGGGGCCGCTCTCGGCGCCGACGACGGCGAGCAGCACGCCGTACTGCACCGCCTGGAGCGCGCGGCCCGCGAGGCAGGCGGCGAACGGCCAGGCCGGGACGGGCGGGCGCTCGCGGATGGCCTCCTGGAAGGCGGTGGCGAGCTGGCCGGCGCGGGCGAACCGCCGGGTGATCCACGCCGAGGCGGCGCGCTGCCGCGCGGCGAAGGCGACGCCGAGGCCGCTCGCGACCAGGAGGGCGGCGTGCGCGAGCACGCCGAGGGCGAGCGGGGAAGCGCCGCCGATGTGGAAGAGGGCGATGGCCGCGAGCAGCGACAGCGGGGCCGAGGACAGGAGCGCGAGCGACTGGTTCGTCGTGGCGATCGCGGCCGCGCGCGGGGCGCCGACGTGGGGGGAGAGCAGCGCGGCCTTGACCGCCTCGCCCGCGGGGCGGCCGGCCGGCATCAGCGTGATGACCGGATAGGTGACGACGTGGATGCGAAGGAGCTCCGCGGCCGGGACGCGGCGCGGCGCGCAGAGCACGCCGGTCGCGAGCGTCTCGCAGCCGACGCGCGCCGCCTCCAGCGCGATCAGGAGAGGCACGAACGGCGCGGCGCGGGTCACCGCGGCGAGCATCTCGGCCGCGCCGACGTGGCGGATGAGCGCGGCCAGGGCGGCCAGGCCGAGGCCGCCGAGCGCCGCGTGGAGCAGCGCCTTTCGCCGCGCGCGGCGGGCGGCGGTCGCGTCCGGGGCGGCGGGCGGAGCGGCAGGGACGTGCGCCCCGCCGCCGGGCGCGGGCCTGGGATCGCTGCCGGCGCATTCCTCTGCCGCTCGCGCCGGAGGTAAGGGAGCCATGGGAAAGTCGTGCGCTGCGAGGAGCATGCCGGGGTCGTGTGGGTGCGGCGTGCGCACGCGGCGGTGAGCTGCCTTGCGGAGCGCGCGCCATCGGCATGCAGCGCGCGCACGCGGCGCTGAGGTGTCGAGCTCCTCGGCGGGCAGGAGCTCACCTCTCTTCGAAGCTCATCGTCGCTCATCGTCTGGCCTCAGCTCCTCTCTCCTGGCGCCCCTGGCCTCTCGGTGGCTCAGATTCCTCCTGTCTCGTCTGCGGCGCGTTCAGGGGGCGCTCGTCCCTTCGTGCGCGGCGCGTGCGCAGCACGGCGTCGGCGCTGAACACCGCGAGCCCGGTCCAGATGAAGGCGAAGCTCACGGCCTGGGCCGTCGTGAACGGCTCGCCATAGACCAGCACGGCCAGCAGGAACTGGCCGCTCGGCGCGAGGTACTGGAGGAAGCCGACGGTGGTCAGCGACAGGCGGCGCGCCGCGTTCGTGAACCAGACGAGCGGCAGGGCCGTGACGATGCCCGTCGCGGCGAGGAGGAGGTGGGTCCGCAGATCGGCGCGGCCCGCGGCGCCGGCGCCCTCCACGTGGAGGGCGGCCAGGTAGGCCGCGCCGAGCGGGGCGATGAACGACGTCTCCAGGGTGGAGCCGGGGAGCGAGCCGACGGCGGCGACCTTCCGCAGCAGGCCGTACACCCCGAACGTGCTCGCCAGGCCCAGGGCGATCCAGGGGATCGAGCCGGCGCGCACCGCCTGGTGCACGACGCCCGAGGCGGCGAGGCCGAGCGCGAGCCACTGGGCGGGCCGCAGCCGCTCGCGCAGGAAGAGCATGCCGAGGAGCACGCTGAGCAGCGGGTTGATGAAGTAGCCGAGGCTGGCGTCGAGCACGCGCCCCACCGCGACGGCGTGGATGAACAGGACCCAGTTCGCCGACACGAGCGCGCCGGTCGCCGCCATGGCCGCGACGACGCGCCGGTCGCGCAGGGCCGCGACGAGCGCGCGGCGCTGCCCTGCGGCCAGCGTGAGCGCCACGAACGAGAGCAGGCTCCACACGGTGCGATGGGCCAGGAGCTCGAGCGCGCCGACGTGGCGGAGCTGCTTCCAGAAGACGGGGACGACGCCCCAGGAGCTGTAGGCCGCGATCCCGTAGGCGACGCCCCACGCGGCCTCCTGGCGGCTGTCGCGAGCATCTTCGGGCGTGCGCATCGGGGTCGTGCCTCCTCGGCGGGCGTCGCCCGACGCCGCCCGTCGCCCGGCGCCGCTGCTGCGAGGCGCCGCTCGCGTTCGATCGGACGGCGAACATGGCGAACCAGCTCGGCCATTTCAAGCCCTGCCTGAGAGCGCCGGGCTCGCAGGCTCGCCGCGAGGCCGCGTGGCATCCGCGTTGCTGGATGCGGGGCGCGGCGCTGGAGTCCGCAGCGAGCACAGCGAGGTAGGTATGCGAAGTGTCTACGCTTCAGCAGGGCTATGTGCAGCGATGATGGTCGCGTGCACGGGAGAAACGACCGGCGAGACGCGGCCTGGAGGCGCACACCCTGAAGAGATGGGGTTCGCCACCGTCCAGTGGTCCATCGGGGACAAGACCGACGCCGCTCAGTGCAAGGCGCACGGCGCGCAAGCAGTCGAGCTGGTCCTCATCAACACGAAGAACAACGAGGTCACGCGGCAGGTGGTCCCCTGCGATCGATTCGACGCGAGCGTGCAGGTCGCCGCCGATAAGTATGTCGGGACGATCTCGCTCGTCGATGAGGACGGCAAGTCGGTCAGCGACCCGCTGCCGGTGGGGCCGTTCGAGGTCTCCGCGTCCGAGGCGACGACGCGCAAGGTCAGCTTCCCCGCCGAGGGGCAGCGCGATACGCACCGGCGTCACGATAGGCCACGACGATAGGCCACGGGCGGGCCCGAGATCGGCGCGAGGAGCCCCTCCGCGCGCCGATCTCAGCCGCCCGCCGCCGGAGGCGCGCGATCGAGCCGCCCTCACGGCGGCGAGGGCGCTCGGTCCCTCCCCGCACCGCCGGGGAGCCCGCCCCCTTCGATCAGCCGGAGGAGCTTGTCCTTCGTGGTCAGCCCCACGTGACGAGCCACCTCCTTGCCCCCGATGAACGCGACGATGGTCGGAAACGCGCGGATGCCGAGGCGGCGGGCGATCGCCGGGCACCGGTCGCCGTCGACCGCCACCACCTTCAGGCGCCCTGCGCCTTCCTCCGCCAGCTTGTGCAGGATGGGCGCGAGCGCGCGGCACGGCGGGCACCACTGCGCGGTGAGCTCGACGAGGACGGGCACCTTGGCCTCCAGCACCTCGGCGTCGAAGCTCGCCTCATCGATCTCGCGGACAGGATTCGTGGACATGGCGTGAACCTCCATGCCCTGGCAGGTCTCGAGGGCGGCATCCATTACAGCGGTCGCCTGTTGTAATGTGGGCGCGGCTCGACACCTGACCTCCTGGACCATGGGCGCCATCAAGGACGCAGACGACCTCCTCAACCACGTGTCGCACCTTGTGCGCTCCGAACGTGCGGCGCTCGCGGGGCTGGCGCGCGCGGAGGGGGTGACACCCGAAGACGCGGTCGACTGCGTGCAGGAGGGCCTCTGCACGCTGCTCACGCTCGCGCAGCGGGGCGCGCTCCCGGAGGACGTCGGCGCGTGGGGCGGCGTGCTCGCCGGGACGGTGCGGAACGCCGCGCGCAACCGGCGCCGCCGCCACTTCCACGCCCGGCCGCACGACGACGTGGACGCGCACCCGGAGGCCGCGGGGGACGCCCCGGCGACCGACGAGGCGATCGCGCGGGCCGAGGAGCACGTCCGCCTGCGCGCGTGCGTCGAGGAGCTCTGCGAGATCCAGAAGGCCGTCGTGACGCTGCGCATGCTCGAGGAGCAACCCGGAGAGGACGTGGCGCGCGCGCTGGGCATCTCGGCCGGCCACGTCGCGGTGCTCCTGCACCGGGCCAAGGTCGCGCTGCGCGCGTGCATGACGTCGCCGCACTGAGCGCGCGCTGCCGCGGGCCCTCGCGAGAGCGCGCGGCGCGCGCGCGCCGGTGTCTGCTATGTCTTGGGCCAGACGTCATGCGCCCTCCTTCGCCAGCCTTGCGCATCCTCGCGTCCGATGAGCTGCCCGCGTTCGAGGTGGTGAACCCCGAGGGCCCCTCCAGCGCGGTCCTGCTCTGCGACCACGCGTCCAACGCGGTTCCGAGGAGCCTCGCCGAGCTGGGCAGGCAGCACGAGGCGCTCCGCGAGCACACCGGCTGGGACATCGGCGCGGCGCGCCTCTCGCGCCGCCTGTCCGCGCTCCTCGACGCGCCGCTCGTGCTCTCCGGCTACTCGCGGCTCGTCATCGACTGCAACCGGCCGCTGGGCTCGCCGACGTCCATCCCCGAGATCAGCTGCGGCGTGCCCATCCCCGGCAACGCCATCGACGCCGCGGAGGCCCGCGCGCGGGCCGACGCGTGCTTCTGGCCCTACCACCGCGCGATCACCGCGCTCCTCGACGCGCGGCGGGACCGCCGGAAGCGCACCGCGATCCTCAGCGTCCACAGCTTCACGCCCGCGATGCCCGGCGAGGACCGGCCGTGGCACGCGGCCGTCCTCTACGGGCGCGACCGCAGGCTCGCCGCGCCGTTCCTCGAAGCGCTGCGGCGCGAGCCCGGGCTCTGCGTCGGCGACAACGAGCCCTACCGCGTGACCGAGGGCGGCGACTACGGGATCCCCACGCACGGCGAGGCCCGCGGCCTGCCCTGCGTGCTCCTCGAGATCCGCCAGGACGGCCTGCTGAGCGACGAGGGCGTGGAGGCCTGGGCCCAGCGCCTCGCGGCGAGCTACCGGGCCATCGAGGCGAGCGGCGTCGACCTGAACGCCCTCTCCCCGGACACCGCCGCCGGTCGGTGACGTAGACGGGGGTCTGGTGATCGTCGCTCACCGGCCTGGGAGCCGCCTCGCCGGTTCTCCGCCGAGGCCCCGGAGGACGTGGGACCCGGCGGCCCCAAGGTCGCCACGGAGTGGATCGTGGAGGCGCGGTCCGGGGGGACGTGCGTCGTGCGCGTGGTGCACAGCTGGTTCGCGAGCACCGACGACTGGGACAACCAGTTCGAGGGCCACATGCACGGCTGGGCGGCCTTCTTCCGCATCCTTCGGCTCTATCTGGCCCATTTCCGTGGCCAGCCCTGCGCGGCGTTCCAGCTGATGGGCGCCGGAGCCGAGCCCAAAGCCGCGACATGGGGCGCGCTGGTCGGCCCGCTGCGCCGGCGCTCGTGCGGCGCGGGTGGGGGTCGGCGCGGCGCGAGGTCTCCTGAGCCGCGCGCGGGCGCCGGACCCGGCGGCGAGGCGCGGGCGCCCAGGCTGGCGACGGCGCGCGGGAGGCCGCTGCGCCCCTGCGCTCAGCCGCCGATGAGGTGCCGCGCGTAGCCGTACACGTAGACCGTGATGAGCGCGGCGGCAGCCACGTTGAGCAGGGAGCCTGTCCGGATCATCACCGGGAGCCGCACGTACCCGCTGCCGAACACGATGGCGTTGGGCGGCGTGCCCGTCGGCAGCATGAAGTCGCAGGACGCGGCGATCGTGGCCGCGAACAGCACGCCGAGGTCCTGCGGGAGCACGTTGAGCGCCACGTTCACGGTGGCGGTGTTGGAGGCCAGCGCCGACAGGGCGATCGTGCCGGCGCTGGCGAGCCCGAGCTGCGCGAGCAGCGGCGCCTCGGCGACGACCGCGAGCTTCGCGGCCATCCACGCCGAGAGCCCGCCGCCCTCGATGCCGGCCGCCATCGCGAAGCTGCCGCCGAGCAAGGCGAGCGTGCCCCAGGGCATCCTGCGCAGGGAGGCGAGCGAGAGGGCGCGCAGGGCGAGCAGGCCGAGCGCCGCAAGGACGGCCACGGTCGCCTCGTAGTGCTTGCCCTGCACCTTGAAGCCGGCCGTGGCGTCCGAGCCGAGCGCGGCGCCCAGGCCGCTGAGCGCGGCCTGGAGGGGGGGCGCGAGCGCGGCGCGCAGCGGATCGCCGAGGATCCAGAGCGCGCTGGCCGCCGCGAAGATGGCGGCGACGGTCTTCTCACCGCGGCTCATCGGGCCCATGGCCGCGAGCTCGCGGTCGAGCGCGTCGCGCGCGTGGCCGGGTCCGAGGCCGTCCCGCTTGCCCACGCGCCACAGGGCGAGCCAGAGCAGCGGGAGGAAGAGGACCACGAACGGCAGGGCGATCGCCATGTACCGCAGAAAGCCGAGATCGTGGCCGAGCTTGTCGGCGAGGAAGCCGCAGAAGATGGAGTTCGTCCCGGTGCCGATCTTCGTGCCGATCCCGCCGACGTTGGAGGCGTAGGCCACCGCCAGCATGATGGCCGTCCCGTAGTGCGTGAGCCTGCGCCCGCCGGCGGCCGACTCCAGCTGCGCGAGCAGGGCGAGCCCGATGGGGACCATCATCACGGCGGTCGCGGTGTTGGAGATCCAGAGCGAGATGGAGCTCGTCGCGACCAGCATGCCGAGCAGGAGCCGCTTCGGGTCCGTGCCGACGGCCCGCATGATGTGGAGCGCCACCCGGCGGTGAAGGCTCCACTGCTCCATGGCGGCCCCGATCGCCATGCCGCCGAGGAAGAGGAAGATGTAGGCGTCGACGAACGGCGCGGCGGCGCGGGCCGCGTCGCCCGCGAGCCCGCGGCCGAAGACGCCGAGCAGCGGGAAGAGCACGAGCGGCAAGCAGGCGGTGAGCGCGACCGGGAGCACCTCGAAGAGCCACCACAGCGCCATCCACGCCGCGACCGCGGCCGCGTACGCAGGGCGGTGGCCGTACCCAGGGACGGCGTGGAGCCCGCTCGGGACGAGCGCGATCGCGAGGGCGGCGGCTGGGCCGGAGGCGATGCCGAGGCAGCGAAGCAGGCTGAGCCGCGCAGGCGGCGGGCGGCTCCGGTGAGGGGCGCCCGGCGGCGCGGCGGCGGGATCGGGGGGGCACTGCATGGCGACTCTATCGCACACGCGCCTCCTCCCCGGCAGAGCGCGCCCTGCGCGCAGCGCGGCGGGCGCGGCGGGCGCGTGCTAGGCGTCAGGCGCTCCGCACGGCGCTCGCGCCGCCCGCAGGGCAGGAGAGCCGCCGTGTCCGATCCCCTCGTCGTCAACGATGCGCTGACCGCCCCGGCCGCGCTCCTCAGCTGGAGCGCCGTGCGCGCGTCGGGGCCCGGCGGTCAGAACGTCAACAAGGTCGCCTCCAAGGTGGAGCTGCGCTTCGACTTCGGCGCGTGGCCGGAGCTCGCCGACGACGCCAAGGCGAGGCTGCGCGCGCTGGCGCGCGGCCGGCTCGACGCCGAGGGGCGGCTGTTCATCGTGAGCCAGCTGACGCGCGACCAGCTGCGCAACCTGGACGACGCGCGCGAGAAGCTGCGCGCGCTCATCCTGCGCGCGCTCGAGGTGCCGGTGCAGCGAAGGCCGACGCGGCCGACGCGCGCGTCGAAGGCGCGGCGGCTCGACGAGAAGCGGCGCACGGGCGAGAAGAAGCACGTGCGCCGCGGCGGGGGCGATCACGAGTGACGGGGCGCGCGGGCGCGGGGGAGAGCGTCCAGCGCGCCCGCGCTGCGGCGGTCCTCGCTCAGCGCTTGCGCCGGGAGCCGGCGACGACCTCGGCGGCGGTCGTCGCGGTCGCCGCGCGCTTGATCCATCGCCGTAGCTTGCTCAGATCCTCGCAGCCGGCGATCGCGCGGGCCACCTCGGCCGGCGTGGCGACCCCGCGCGACTCCAGCACCGTGAGGATGGCCTCCTGCGCCATCTTGATCTCGCCGCGCGCTTCACCGCGCGCCTCGCCGCGCGCCTCGCCGCGCGCTTCGCCGCGCGCTTCGCCGCGCGCTTCGCCGCGCGCCTCGCCGCGCGCCTCGCCCTCCGCGAGCGCTGCCTCGAGCGCGGGCACGCGCTTGTCGAGCAGCGCGCGCGCCACGGCGTCGTCCGAGGACGCGGCCTCGAGGAGCGCCTGGATCGGCAGCGGGCGCACGAGGCAGGGATCCTCGATGACCGCATCCTTGGGCAGCGGGCGCCAGCCGTCGGTCTCGCGCGACCACTCCATCACCCGGCGCTGCTTCACCAGGATGCAGAACACCCGCCGCACGCCGCGGGCGATCAGCAGGCGCGCCTTGGTGGTCGGAACGGCGAGGGCCTGCTTGTCGCTGACCTCGAACGCCAGCTCCTCCAGCCGCCGCCGGCCCGCGCGGTCGGGCTTCTGCGCGAAGACGCTGGCGTCGGCCGCATAATCGCTGCCGAGGTCGGTCCGGGTCAGCATGTCCACGGCGCCCCGGTAGCCCTCGGCGACGTGGGCGCCGAGGACGTAGGTCAGATCGAAATGCTGCGTCGCGTGCGGCGGATCGGCCGGGGCGGCATAGACCTCGACGCCGTGGAGGTACTCCACCCGCGTCTCGGGCGGCGCCAGCCGGTCGTCCACGTGCGGGCGCGCCCTGCCGGCCGGAGGCGCGTGGACCGTGCGACCGGACGCGCCGGCGCCGGGGGCGAGGAGGACGTGATCGTGCCTGCGCATGAGCTCCACCATAGCGCAGCCAGCGACCGGCGGGCATCGCGGCGCCGGCGTCCGCGCGCTTCCGCCGCGCTGCCGCGTGGCGAGGCTCAGGCGCTCGCTCTCAGACAGCCCAGCTCGTAAAGCCCCATCCACCCGACCTCCGGGTCGGTGCAGGCGCCCTCCCTGAGCTGCTCCACGAAGTCCTCGATCGGCTTCTCTACCACGTCGATGAACTCCGTCTCATCCAGCGCTTGCGCCCTGTCGCGCACACAGTCCACGGCCAGGAACGCGTGTCGCTCGATGGTCGAGTAAGCGCACTCCAGCGGGCGGCCGAGCGGCACGAGCCGCCCGGCGACATACCCCGTCTCCTCGAGGAGCTCGCGCGCCGCCGCCGCCTCCGGGGCCTCGCCAGGCTCGACGCCGCCGCCTGGGAGCTCGTCGAGGATCCGATCGGGCCCCGGCCTGTACTGGCGCGCCAGGATCACCTTCTTCTCGCGGGAGATGGCGAGGACGGCGACGACTCGGCCCTCTTTCTTGAGCGAGAACGTGCGGACCTGCCCGTCCGGGAGCTCGAAGGTGACGTCCTCGATCCTCCGCCACGGCGAGTGCTGGACCACGCGCCGCTCCAATGCCTTCCACCGTACGACCGTCATGACCAACCCACATCGTTCGCCCAGGCGGCGCGTCCGGTCAAGACATTGGCGCCGCCGGTCAAGGACGGGACGCGCGCTCGGTATCACTCTCTCTCGCATGAACTACCTCATCCCGAGCCAAGAACAGGCGCACGCGGGTCTGCGTGCCATCAAGGTCGTCCTTACCTCGGCCGGCCCCCTCGACGGATCGCGGCGCGACGCGATAACCGCGGTGCAACGGCACCTCCTTCACACCGACCTCGACGTCGACGCGCTCGCCCCGATAGCGCCCGAGGAGCTCGCGCGCGCCGTCGAGGATCCCGCGCTGCGCGAGCAGCTCATCAACGGTCTCTGCGCGATGACCCTGTGCGGCGAGCGCGTCGACGAGCGCGAGCTGCTCGAGGTCGAGCGCTTCGCCGCGGCGCTCGGGGCGCGGCCGAACGCTGTCCGCCAGCTCCACCACCTCCACGAGCGGCGGCTGCTCCTCCTGCGCATCGACATCAGCCGGAGCTCGCTGCTCGGCAAGAACGTGCGGCGCATGCTCGATGAGGGCGGCCTTTATGGGCTCGCCAGGAACGTCGCGAGCTTCGCGGGCGTCCTGGAGAACGAGCCAGTCGCCGCGCGCTACCGCTCGCTCGAGGCCTACAGTGAGGGCACCCTCGGCAAGGCGCTCTTCACCTTCTATCGAGAGAACGGCTTCTCGTTCCCCGGCGAGAAGCGCGGCGTGCCCGAGGGCGTGCTCACGCACGACCTGAGCCACATCCTCGCTGGTTACGGCACGGACCTGCGCGGAGAGGCGATGACGATCGCCTTTCAGGCGGGGTATCGCCGCGAGAACCCGTTCGGCATCCTCGTGTTCCTGCTGGTGCAGCTCCAGCAGGGCATTCAGCTCACCGTGCTGGCGCCGTCGCAGCAGGGGATGCTCGCGACGCCCGGGCTCGCCGACGAGCTCGTGCGATCGTTCGTTCGCGGGACGAAGATGAGCATCGACCTGATGGACGACTGGGACTTCTGGTCCGACATGGCGGTGGATCTCGACGAGCTGCGCCGCCGTTACGGCGTCGTCCCCTGGGAGGCCGCGGCCTGATCCGGGTGCTCCGCCGAAGCAGCCGAGAGGTGAAGAGGGCTCGCCGCCGCGCAGGGGGGCGCGCGGCGAGCCGGAGGCGCGCGCTTCACCCGCCGAAGCCGCCCGCGACCGTCTTCGAGAACGACGCGCCGCCCTGGCTGGCGCGCACCGCCGACTGGGAGAACAGCGCGAACGCCTTGCGGATGTCCGCCGCGTCGCTCTTCGGCGTCAGGATCCAGCGGTCCTCGATCCCCATGTCGCGGAAGACGGCGCGGAAATCGGTGTTCCCGTCGTCGATGCCGATCGCCGCCACGATGTGGGCCTCGGCCCGCCGCATGTCGCGGACGAGGGCGCACACGTCCCTGGCCTTGGCCCACGTCGAGCCCGCGTCGGCGCCGTCCGAGATGATCAGCGTGACGGTGCGCGCCGGGACGCCGCTCAGCGCGAACTCCTGCGCCTTCGCGATCACCGTTCCGAGCAAGACCACCGTCTGATCGTAGAGGGGCGTGCCGAGCATGGGATCGTAGTTCTTCGTGTCCATCTTCACGGCCTGGGCGATAGGGCAGTACGGATACAGCACCGCCCCGTTCAGGTAACGGTTGTGCGCCAGGATCGAGTCGCGCTGCCTGGAGTCGGAGAGGGCGCCCACCACCAGGTTGTGCCCGTCCCTCACCGACGGGGCGTTGCCGGCGAATTTGATGGATCCCGAGTCGTCGGGCATCACCGTGACCAGCACCACCTCCGACGACGCCACGTCGTCCACCTGCACGCCGAAGCCGGCCTGGATCTGCGCGCCCAGGTCGGTGATGTGCAGCGCCTGCATCGCCTCGGGCGAGAGCGCGCCGTCGTCCCGCGCCGCCTCGAAGAGCTGCTCGATGTCGAGCGAGCCATCGCGGCTGGTTCCCTTATTGTTCTCCTTGTTCTTGCTCATCGGATCCTCCACGGTCATGCGCCCAAACACGGAATCGGGTCGGTGCTCTTCACGAGGTTCATCCCGGCGGCGGCGAAGCGGGCGAGCGCCTTGTCCGCCTCGGCGGTGAAATCGACGGCGAAGCCCCCCTTGCCGTCGGGCACGGTGACCGGCGACATGCAGTCGGTCATCACGTAGATCTTCTTGGCGAGCGCGCGGTCGGTGAGCGCGATCTCCGTCAAGATGTCCTCGATCGAGCTGCGGACGCAGTGGCTCGCGGCCTGGCCGGCGATGATCACCGCGTCGGCGTGGAGCAGCGTCCTCAGGAAGCCCGTGCTCCGCTGCGCGAGCGGCTGGCCGTCGTGCCGCGTCAGCACCTCGGGCTGCATCACCGAGTAGTTCTCGGTGAGCGGGTTGCCGCCCTTGACCTCGACCCACGACTGCACCCCGCGCGCGAACGCGTGGAACATCCGCGCCTCGTGCACGACGCCCGCGAGCGCGTGGCCGTCGCTCCCGAGGATGCAGTGCGGCGGCCACAGGTAGAGCTTGTATTTCCCGGCCTTCTCGAGCTCCTCGCAGTAATACCGGACCTGCTTCATGAGCCACGGGTAGCTCCCGCCGCAGAGCCACTTCGCCACCGCGGGGTTCGGCCGCACCTCCCCCGCGTCGATCTGCGCCGTCGTGATCTCGCGGTGCGCGGTCAGCGGGCGGTCCTCGCGATCCACCCAGAAGGCCGGGAAGAAGATCTGGTAAGCGAAGTGGGTGTCCATCGTGACCGTGACGTTCGTGATCGACGCGAGGTTCCTGTAGATGAACTCGGCGATGCGGCGGCTGTCGTCGACCGCGCCCGTGCCGCTCCTGCCGGCGACGTAGAGCGAGCCCTGCGGGAAGCAGAAGTCCTTCTGCACGTCGATGAGCAGGAGGTGGACGTTCTGCGCGTCCGCGGCCGACGGCTTCACGCCATGCGCCTTCCGCCAGGCGGCGGCGGCGCCGTGCAGCGTCTCTTCATTGGGGTGAAAGCCCCACCGCTCGGCGTTCTTGGCGTCATAGAAGGCGGGCAGGGGGAGCTCTGTCGATTTCATGGTCTCTCTCCTCTCGATCGGCCCGCGAGCGCGGGCCGTCAGCTCAGCGTGGATTCACGAGATACGAAGCAAGGTGATCGCCTGTGCGTCGACGACGAACAGGCCCTCTGGGCCGACGAGCAGCCGGGAAGCCTGGGTGACGAACGGCTCGGTGCCGGGGAACTGCCGCGTCTCGACGAGCGCGCCCCCGCGGACCTCGACGCGGACGACGCCGCTGTCGGTCGCCGAGAGCAGGAACCCGGAAGCCGCGCACTTGCCGGTCAGCGCGCCGAGCCACGAGCCGCCTTCGCCGTCGCCGTCGGCGACCGCCTCGACCGCGCCGTCCTCGCGCACGACGACGCACCGGTGCACGGTCCGGCCGGCTTGCTCGGCGGCGAGGAACAGCCATGCGCGCCCGGCGCGGGGGCGCCCGCGGCCGTCGTCGGGGCGCCCGCGGCCGTCGTTCGACGACGAGCTCGGGCCGGCGTCGAAGACGCAGGTCGCCGCGGTGAGCTTGCCGCCCGGGAAAGGCAGCTTGACCGTGTCCTTGAGGCCGGGCCGATCGGCGTCGAAGACGAACGCTATCGAGACGTTCCCGGCGCGGTAGAAGCCGAGCCCGAAGCTTTGGCCCACCCAGAACAGCGTTTGCCCGGCGAGCACCTCGCCCATCGGCACGGCGTCCGCCTCGCCCGAGAGCGCGGCGGCGCCCGGCCTCCCGCTGCGCAGGAGCTGCCCGCCGCGCGTCCAGTAGCGGGCGCGCGCGTTGACGTCGAAGATGGGCCTCGTCCCGACGCAGTCGACCTGGATCCGCTCGGGCGCGGCCCCCGGCGAGAGCACCACGAGATCGCCGCCCCGGCCGATCAACGTGGCGCTCCCGTGCACCGCGAAGCGCGTCGCGGGGTGCGGCGCGCCGGACATCACGACGGACCGGTCCTCCCGCAGGAAGCGGCCGCCCTCGTTCACGAGATACGAGAGCCCGCCCGGGCCGATCGACGCGGCCAGGATCACCCCGCGCGTGCTCAGGATCCGCGTCGCCAGCACCTCGCCGTGGACGACCGTCGACTCCTTCACGGCGGCCGGCGCGGCGCCCGCGCAGGCCGGGCAGGCAGGGCGCGCGTGCTCGACGCCGCACGAAGGGCACCTCGTCCAGGCGAGCGCGTCGAGCAGCCGGCGCGGGAACACGCCGCGCCGGTCCTCGACGAAGACGCGATAGAGCGCGTCCAGGAGATCGTCCGGCAGGACGCGGTACGGGATGGCCGGCTTCGGATACCGCACCTCGCGGTTGAACACGGTGATGCGGCGGAGCGGCCTCGCGCTCTCGGGCACCCGCGCCGACGCGGACCGCGGCCGGAAGACGCCGCCATAAGGCCCCACGCAGAGGAGGCTCTGCATGACCATCACGGCGAACGCGTACCAGTCGGAGTCCTGCGAATACGGCCTCGACAGGAGCGGCCGGGGGAGCGAAGGGTCGCAGAGCAGCGGATCCACGAAGCGCTCGGTGAACACCTGGCAGAGGTACGGGCCGAACTGGAAGCTGTCGGCGTCGATGACGAACACCTCGCCGCCGGCGACGAGCACGTTGAGATCGTTGAAGTCGCCGATCACCACGCCCCGGTCGTGGATCGCCGCGACCGCCCGGTGGAGCCGCGCGAGCACCTCGGAGACGGCGGCCGACGAGAGCCCGCCGTGGCGCATCGACGGCTCGCCGTAGCGCAGGAGCGGCTCCGCGCCGCGCACGAGGCGCATGGCGTAGCCCACGACGCGCTTCCTGGCCCTGTCGGTCGCGAGCTCGAGGGGCGCGATCACCTGATCGGGCAGCGCCGGCGGGAACGCGCGCAGCTTGTCCTGGTGGCGCTCGATGCGCGCCTCGGCGGCGCGCTGCTCGGCGTCTTGCCCGGCGTAATCCGGGTGATCGGGCGTCTTCCAGACCTTGAGCGCGCGGCCGTCTCCGAGGTCGAACACGTCCGCCTCCCCGCCTTTGCCGATCGAGGCCCGAGGGTGGAGCCGAACCCGCTTTGAACCGAGATAAACGTCCACAGTCGCCTCCTCCGGACGCAATCAAACGCAATCAAACGCAATCGAGCGCAATCGAGCGCAATCGAGCGCAATCGAGCGCAGACGCCCTGTCGTTTCCCTCCGCGACTCCCGCGCCTCCGCGCAGGGCCGCGCCTCAATCGCGGGCGCCCTGCGCCCTCCGCACGACGACCACCGTCGTGTCGTCGCGGAGCAGCCCGCCTTCGCGCTCCATCCGCTCTTCCTTCCACACGGGCCGCGTCACCGATCGGTTGATGAGCGCGAGCCGCCGCCTCACCGCGTCGGGGTTCCGGAAATACCGGTCGTCCTCCCAGAACCTCGACAGCGGGCCGACCTCGCCGCCCCCCGGGATCTGCCGTGACGACGACTCCAGCAGATCGATCGCGCCGTCGGTCCCGAGCAGGACAGTCCGGAGCGCGCTCGACGGGAAGGCGCGGTGCACGGTGAAGCGCGGCGCCTCGCCGCCGGGCGGCCGATCGAGCAGGCCATACGCGAGGTACGGGGGCTCGTCCCTCGGGAAGGGGCCGAGCCGCAGGAGCTCGTCGCCGAGCGCGATGAGGCCGTCGCCGACGGAGAACGCGCACGCCCTGTCGCCGGAGATCGCGAGGCCGACCACGGTGAAGAGGAAGAAGGTCGACACGACCTCGGTAAAGCTGCCGCCCATGCCGGCGGCCACGTCGCGGAGCGGCGCGAGCGCCCCGCGGCGCGCCTCTTCCCACGTCGCGGGCGAATCGAGGTCTCCGCCGCGCCGGAGCGCGCCGAGCACCTGCTCGGTCACGATCCGCGCCCCGAGCGCCGCGCCCACCTCGCTGCGCGCGCCGCTGCCGCAGCCGTCGCAGACCACCGCGACGAGAGAGCCGCCCTCGGCCCGGAAGGCATAGGCGTCCTGGTTGGGCCGCCCCGCGACGAGGTGATCGGTCCCGGTCACCGTCCCTCCGGCGACCTCGAAGGCCGAGCCCCCTCCCATGTCAGCCAAGTAAGCGACGTCGCGAAGCATGGAGTTCCCTTCTGCGCCCGGCGAGGGCGCGCTGCGGCCGGACCCGGGCAGACGGAGGCCGGGGCGCGCGGTCCTCCCGGCGCCGGAGCTCCACCGTCCGCTCGGCGGTCAACGCCGACCGCCAGCGCCCGCGCCCGGCGAGCGCCCGATCGTTCGTGTGTCTTACACACCAACCTTAGTGTTCGTAGTACACGTTGTCAACCCGGGCGCCGGCGTTCCGGCCGCGCTTCCTTGAGGCGTTCGAGCGCGTCGCTGACACGCGAGCGGGCATCCCGCCTCAGATCTCGAAGCTGAAGCCGTCCTTCTCGAGCCGCTCGTACTTCCGACGGTCGAACCGGTAGAGCCGCGCCGCGCGGTGCGCGACGTCCTGCTCCACCTCGTCGAGCTCCACGAGCAGCCCGGTGCCGAGCGCCTTCTTCCGGAAATTGCGCTTGTCGAGCGGGCGCTCGAGGATCGCCTCGTAGAGGCGCTGGAGCTGCGACAGCGTGAACTTCGGCGGCAGGAGCTCGAACCCGATCGGCCGGTATCGCACCTTGCCCTTGAGCCGCTCCAGCGCGACCGGGAGGATCTCGTCGTGATCGAAGGCGAGCGCCGGGGTGTCGTCCACCGCGAACCACGCCGCCTCGCGCGCGTCGGTCGCGGCCTTGACCCGGTGATCCCCGAGCTTCACGAGCGCGTAGTACGCCACCGAGACCACGCGCTCGCGCGGGTCCCGCCCGAGGGCGCCGAACGTGTAGAGCTGCTCCAGGAACACCCCCGAGAGCCCCGTCTCCTCCGCGAGCTCCCGCCGCGCGGCGTCGTCGAGCGCCTCGTCGACGCGCACGAACCCGCCCGGGAGCGCCCACCTGCCGCGGAACGGATCGAGCTCCCGCCGGATGAGGAGGACCTTGAGGTCCTCGTCATCGAGGCCGAA
The DNA here is from genome assembly GCF_052075895.1 of Sorangium sp. KYC3313. NCBI lineage: Bacteria > Pseudomonadati > Myxococcota > Polyangiales > Polyangiaceae > Sorangium > Sorangium sp. KYC3313. The sequence goes on along the minus strand of NZ_CP197255.1, from coordinate 9,687,383 downwards.
CACGACACAATCCACCGTCAGCGCCGGCCGCGGGTGCTCGTAGGAGACGAACATTCAACCCTCCGTGTAATTTGCACATGAATCTTGGTGTCGAGCGGACACCATGTCAACCAGCGCAGCGGAGCTCGGCGGGCCGAGCGAAACGTCATCGACCGACCGACAACCCCTCGACGGCCAGCGCGCGGGCGCGGTAGAACGCGTCCATGACGGGGGACGCAGGGTCGAGCACGGCGGGGGCGGAGACGAGGGAGGAGCTCGAGGCGAAGCTCCGTGAGGCGCAGCTGCTCCTCCGCGCGATCCTCGAGACCCTGCCGATTACCGTGTGCAGGTACGACCGCCAGGGGGTCTTCACGTTCCACGACGGCAGGGGGCTCGAGGCCGCCGGCGTGACGCCGGGTCAGCTCCTGGGAGCGAACGTTCTTGAGCTCTTCGCGAACGACCAGGCGACCCTGGAGACCAACCGGCAGGCGCTCGCGGGCAAAGGCGCATACAACATCTACGAGACGCACGGCGCCGCCTGGGAGTCATGGCATATCCCCGTGCGCGACGGGAACGGGGAGCCCGACGGCATGATCACCCTCAGCCTGGACGGCTCCGCGGCGAAGCGGCGCGAGCAGGAGCTCCTGGCGAAAGTCGAGCTCATCGAGACCCAGCAGGAGGTCATCCGCGATCTCTCGACGCCCATCATCGAGGTCTGGGACAAGGTGCTGACCCTCCCCATGGTGGGCGTGGTGGACAGCCTGAGGATCTCCGAGGCGATGGACAACCTGCTCTCGGCGATCGTGAGCAAGGACGCGCGGTACGCGATCCTCGATCTCACCGGCGTCGACGCGGTCGACACGCGGACGGCCGGGTACCTCATCGAGATGATCAAGGCCATCCGGCTCCTCGGCGCGGAGGGGATCATCACGGGGATCCGGGCGAACGTGGCGCAGACGATGATCGCGCTCGGACTCGACCTCTCCGGCGTCACGACCGTCGGCAACCTCCGCGCCGGACTCAAGCTCTGCATGCGGCGCATGGCCGCGGCGGGCGAGGGGGGCGAGCGCGCCGCGGCGGCCAGCGCGCCGGCGAAATAGCGGCTTCCGGCAGGCGCGCGAGGCGCGGCGCGGGCGCGCACCCGCACCCTCGCGCCGGGCGGCGGCGGCTCAGCGATGGATCACGACGCGCGTGGACGGGTCGTCGCGCGTGGCCTGGACCGCGTACCACTCATCGGGCACGGCGGGCTCGGTCCAGTGGAAGAGCCATTTCGCGTCGACCGGCGAGAGGTTCACGCACCCGCCGCTCTGCCCTTCGCCCCAGCGGTCGTGCCAGTAGGCCGCGTGAAGGAGGTACTTGCTGAAGAAGTGCTGGCTCCACGGCACCTCCGCCTCGATCCAGTCGTCCGCGTCGACGTGGGGCGTGATGAGCGTCTTCGTCACCCATTTGCGGCCGATGCTGTACTGGCCGAGCGGGGTCGTGGAAGGCGGCACGAACGGATCGGCCTTCTCCGGCTCCTCGGCCCCGTTGCGCCCGGCCGAGATCAGGGTCGCGAACACGGGGCGGTCGCCCTCGTAGGCGATGAGCCAGCCGTCGAGGGCGGCGATCTCGACCCACGTGTTCCTGGGCCCGCCCGCCGGCGCCGACGGCGGCTCGCCGCCGAGCTGGATCGGGCGGCCCCACGGGGTCCGCGCCCGCCGCGGCTGGACGACGACCGCGTCTCGCTCGAGCACCCAGTGCCCGTCGTCCCGGGTCTCGAGATACGTCAGCTTGCCGACCCGCTTCGATCGGCCCGTCAGCCCGACCCGGGCGAGGCGCTCCCACACGGCGTCCGTCTTCGCGGGCGGGCCTTCCTCCGTGAGGCGGTACTTCGGGCGCGCCTTGTGGCGAAAGAAGGCCATCGGCAGGCGCGCCTCGGCGCCGAGGTGCACCCCCTCGAAGGTGGCGGGCTCGTAGGGCTTGACCTTGTCCTTCGGTATGAACGTCAGATCCGATGCCCAGAGCCATGTCGCCCCGCCGGCCTCGACCTCCTCGGTCCAGGCGACCGACGAGCGCGGGCGGACCTGCATGTGCCGCAGATCGTGGAGCCCCTTGGGCCACGCCGGCGCGTCGATGCCGTCCACGCGGAGGAGGCGCTTGAGCCCGAGCGACTCGCCGTAGCGGTACGGGAGCGGCCGATCGGCGAGCGGGGCATGGGGGATCAGCGCCTGGCGCACGGGATCGGCGGTGTCCAGGGTGGCGCGCTCGCCGTCGACGCACACGTAACCGCGCGGCTCCACGGCGTAGAACGCCGGGCAGCCGCCGGCGCCGCGGATGGGCTCGACGCTCTTCAGGCGGACCGAGCCGCCGATCGAGAGCATGCCGATCCACTGGGCCTTGGGCCGCGGCGCGGACCGGATCCACACCTCGCGGCCCTTGGAGTACACGCGCGCGGATCGCGCCCGCGCCGCCTCCACCTCCGGGACCGGCGCGGCCGGGGCCGAGGCGGCCAGCGCCTCCGGCGGCGGCTCCGGCGCGCTGGAGCGCGCGGAGGGCGCGCTGGAGGGCGAGGGCTCCGCGACCGCCACGCCCGCGCTCCCGGCCGCGTCTGCGCGCGAGCCGGCTTCTTGCCGCGACGGCGTGCACCCGAGCCAGAGGGCGCCGAGGGCAGCGAACCACGAGCGGCCAGACATAGGCACGAGACCCTAGCACGTCGAGCCCGGCCGGCGGAACGACGTGCCAGTCTGGACGAAGGCGCCTGCGCCGCGAACGGAGAGGATCTCGTCGCTCGTGCGGCGATCTGCGGCGACGGCGCCTGGCCGCCGGATTTCGATCGCCGCGGGTGTCACGCTTGCCCCGCTTCGCGCCTAGAGCCGAGGAAGGCCGGCGAGGACAGCCGGTCAGAGAAGACAAGGAGAGATCCCATGCGTCGTTGGCTCAAGGTGACCCTGATCGCGGCCGTCCTCGGAATCCCGACGGCGGCGTATGCTGGGACGCAGCTCATGGGCGGCTGTCCGTGCGCGGATTGCCCGTGCCCCGACTGCCCCTGCGGCTGAGCACCCAGCGCCCTTGGAACCGCGCGCGCGATCGCTGCTCAACGCGTCGATGAGACGCCTCGCCGACGGCGATCGCGCGGCGTTCGAGCCTGTCTACGCCGCCCTCTGGCCGGCGATCGGCGCGTTCTGCCGCCGCATGCTCGGGGGCGGCGCGGACGCGGAGGACGCGGCCCAGCAGGCGCTGCTCAAGGTGTTCGACCGCGCCTGCTCGTTCGATCCCGACGGGGACGCGCTGACCTGGGCGCTCACCATCGCGACGTGGGAGTGCCGCACGGCGCGGCGGCGGCGGTCCCGGTCGAGGGAGGCGCCGGACGAGCATGTCCCGTCGATCGCGGCCGACGTGCCCACGCCGGAGGAGGCGGTGATCGCCCGGGATCTGGACGACGCGGCGCGCGAGGTGCTCGGCACGCTGGCCGAGGCGGATCGCGAGACGCTGAGGGCGACCCTGCTGGAGGGCGATCGCGATCCGTCGGTGTCGAGCGCGGCGCTGCGCAAGCGCCGCGAGCGCGCGTTCGCGCGCCTGCGGGAGGCGTGGAGGAGGATCTATGGAACGTGAGGCGCTTGCGGCCCTGAGCCTGAAGGAGAGGGCCTATCGCGCGTACGAGCGGGGGAGGGCGAGGAGGGCCGCCTGGGCAGCGGCGCCGACGATCGCCGTGGCGCTCGTGGCGGCGCTGATGAGCGACCGTCCGGTCACCACCGCGATCCTCGGCGCGGCGCTCTACGTCGCGGCGGCGCTGCTCTCGTGGCGCGGGCAGCAGCTCGGGCGAGGCGTGCTCCCGGGCGTCGCCGCGGGCCTCGTACCCTTCGCAGCGGCGCACGCGGCGCGCATTTACGGTCACCTGTGCACCCCGGAAGGGTGCGTATCCATCTGCGTCCCTGCCTGCCTGGCGGGCGGGGTCGCCGCCGGCGTGCTGCTCTCGCGGGTGCTGCGCCGGTCGGAGCGGCTCGGGGCGTCCTGGGCCGCGGCGTGCGGCGTCGCCGCCCTGACGGGCGCGCTCGGCTGCGCCTGCGTCGGCTTCGGTGGCGTGGTCGCCCTCGCGGCGGGGCTGCTCACCGGCACCGCGCCGCTCGCCCTCCGCCCTGCGCGCTAGAGCGACGGTCACCCGCTTCGGATACGGGCCCACCTCGACGTTTTCGGTGCTCAGCGCACCGGAGTGCGCTTCCGCGCCGAAAACGCCGATCTGGGCCCGTCTCCTGTGCGGGTGACCGCCGCTCTGCTGCGGCTGTGCAGAGGTGGGCGGAAACCGCTGTAGGCTCTCCGCATGGCGGAAGCCGCTCGCAAGCGCCTCGCGCTGGCCCTCGTCATCGTGGCGGTCGTGCCTGTCGGGCTGATCACCCGGTTCCACGGCGGCCCAGCGTGGCTGCGCAACGGCGCCGGCGCGGTGCTCTATGAGATCGTGTGGATCGCCGGGGCGCAGATCGTGTGGATCGCCGCGCGCACGCACCGGCTGGCGCTCGCGGTCTTCGCCGCGACGTGTGGGATCGAGCTGCTCCAGCTGAGCGAGCTGCCCTGGCTGTCGGCCGCGCGCAGCACCACCCCGGGGCGGCTCCTGCTCGGCGCGAACGGCGGCTTCGATCCCGGCGACTTCGCGCTGTACGGCATCGGCTGCGTCCTTGGTTATGCGCTCTGCCGGCCGCTCCGGGCCTCCCGATGACGCAACGCCGCGCCGCGGCGGTGCGGCGGTTGCGCTGCGCGCCCGGAGGGACCAGGCTGGCGCTCGCGACATCCAGGGACAAGGAGGCGACGTCCATGACCGAGGCTCACCACACCGGCGGCTGCCTGTGCGGGGCGATCCGCTACCGCGCGCGCGGCGCGCCGGCGAGCGTCAATGTTTGCTACTGCAGCCAGTGCCGGCGCCAGACCGGCTCGCCCATGCCGTCGTTCGCCACCTATGCTGACGAGCAGCTCGATCTGCTCTCCGGCTCACCCGCGACCTATCGGTCGTCCAGCTTCGCCGTCCGCCAGTTCTGCTCGACCTGCGGCTCGTCGCTGTTCTGGCGCCGTGACGGGACGCGGGAGCTCGACATCTTCCTGGGCACGATGGACCGGCCCGGCGACCTGCCGCCCCCCGCCTTCCAGCTCTGGACCGTGCACCGCGTGCCCTGGTTGCCCGCCATCCCGGGGGCCACCGACTACCGCGGCGACAAGACCTCGGGCTAGGGCCAATGCCGGTCAGTCAAGGGCCGCGCCGTTCAGAGGGGCTCTGAGCGCGCCGCGGCAGCTGCCCGCCGCGCCGCTCAACGCTCCAGCGCTGAGTGCGGCTCCAGCACGGGGCGCGGCGTCCGCAGCATGACCACGGCGGTGACCACGCAGTAGACGACCGGAGCCGTGGACCATCAGCGCGTAGGGGATGCTGCAACGGAGGCCGCGACGGTCCCGTCGGCAAAGGCGCGCATGAGCGACAGCCGCACCAAGCCGTCCTGTTGCAGCTCGACGCGCTCCTGCGCGATCGGGGGTCTCAGGACGTAGCGCAAAAGCGCCTCCCTCGCCGCGGCATGGTGCGCACCGGCGCGTGTCGCCGCGTGCAAGGTGAAGCCATCCAGCGAGGCGAACAGCGGCTTGTCGTAGGCGAGCGCGCTCGGTAACAGCCTGCGCCGCCACGGGCTTCGGACCTCTGCACCAGCAAGGTCAGCCCGTCGGTCCAAGCGGCGAGCGCCGGCGTCCAGGAACCATCCTCCAGGCGTCGCGTCAGGATCTGAACCCATTCCTCGAGTGGTTGGCCGGCGGCATAGTTGAGGTGCGCCTCGACGTTGGATCCGAACCGCTCGTAAAGGATTGTGCTGTCCTCCTTGGGGGCCGACATTGTGCCAGAGGTCGTGGCGCCCAGCGAGCCCCCCGGTCCGCTCACCCACCGTTTTCAGTAGGTCCAGGTCGGGAGCGGCCAGCCCCCAGGGAGTCCACGAACAGCCGCAGGCTTCGGTTGCGCTCGACGAACTTCTCCAAGTCTCGCAGCTTGCGGAAGGGCTTCGTCAGGGCGTATGCCTGATCGTATTCCTTGAGCTGGAAGTGTCGCCTGCGATCCTTGTCGGACATCGTCTTGTTCAGCAGCTTCTGAAGCTGTGCCTTGGGATCGCCGTGCGTCGTGCTGTCCTTCGGCGAGAAGATCGTCAGCACCCAGGCCTCGGTCTCCTCGACGGCGACGGCGTGCCGCACGAGATGCACGCTCTCGCCCTCCAGCCAGGCGTCGATCTTATCGACCACGCGTCGCCTCAGGATCTCGGCGTAGCCCGGATCGTCGCGACGAGGCTTCTCGACGTCGTACCCCTTATCGTGGGCCTCGGCCGTGTCGATCTGGACCACGACCAGGATCTCCTCGTCGATGGCGTTGCCTACGAACTCGCGGATCCGCCTCCGCTCCACGCACTCGCGCTTCACGCGCCCCCAGCCGCCGCGCTGCGCCTCGTCCTGATCGTGGACGTCGGTCTCGTCCTGATCGTACTCGGGCCGGAGGAACTGGATGTCCTCGAAGTCGAGACCCAGCTTCCCCTTGAGGATGTTGACCAGAACGGCCAGATCCCCGCGCCCCTCGGCGATGAGCCCCACACGCACGTCTCAAAAGTTCCGTGGGATGCCGCCCAGGTGCCCGCGCACCCACAGCTCCGAGAGCTTGAGCTTCTGGCCATCCGGCTGCGGCTTGGCCTTGATCCGCTTGGTGAGGGTGTGCCCCTCGTCGTTGCGATAGACCACGAACAGGCGCTGCGCGTCGTCGTTGAGGTTGAGGCCGTCGAGGGTGGACGGGTTCTGGGTTGTGATCAGTGCCTGCTTGTCGTGCTTCACCGCAAGCTCGGCGAGCTGCTTCATGAGGTCGCGGCAGAGCTGGGGGTTGAGGGCGGTGTCGATGTTGTCGATGCCCAGGACTCGCGGCGTGCCCTCGCTTACCAACAGCGTCAGGTGGAACAGCACGTGGAGAACGCCCTCGTTGACGTTCTCTGCTGAGAAGATGTTGTTCTTCCGGCGCATGTGCTTGTCGTGAAAGTAGAGGATCGACTGGCTCTTGCCGAGTTTATGGCCTTCGTACTTAAGTTGATCCGTGGGATCCACCACGACGTCTTCCAACCAGGAGACACACTTGGCGCGCTTCAGCAGATCGGCCCATACGTCGGGCTTCAAGGTGGAGATCGCGTAGTCGAGAGTCTCGCCATAGATCCCGAGCGGGGCCCGACGGCTTACTGTCTGAAGGCCCCTCAAGGCGAGCGCGCTGGCATTGTAGATGGCAAAGTCCCCCAGGATCTCACCGAGTAGAGCATGGCTGCCTACCTCATCTGCTGACGAAATTAAGGCTTCGGAAAGATCCTTTAGGTCAGTCGGCTCAAGCACGGTAGCAAGAACTGCCGCGAGGTTCGTCAGCTCGGCATCTTTGTTCTCGGCGGCTGAGCGATTAAAGCGTTCCATCGCGTCAGCCAGAACTCGCGCCCGCTCCATTGCGTCGGGGTCAGAACCCAGCTTGAACGTTGCCCTTCTGCTACCCCTTTTCTCAGACCATTTGACCTCACCAGCAGAGCCCTCCTCAGCTACAATCCGCAGCCTTCGGTATAAGTGCCCGCCAGAGGGATCAGCATCGAACCCGCACTCGATCACGATCTCCTTCCCTCGATTGCCCGGGAACGAGCTCCGCATAATCGACGGCTTGGCGACCCGCATCCCCCGGTTGAACAGCTCCTCGACGCTGAGCTTGTCGGTCAGGGCCGCCCCTGCCATGGCCACAGCCTCGAGGATGTTCGTCTTGCCGCAGCCGTTCTCCCCGATGAAGACGTTGATCCGCCCCAGCTCGATCGTATGGTCGAGGATCGACTTGTAGTTCTTGATCTTCAGCTCGCGGATCATCTTCAGCGCTCGGGCTACGCATACCCGTGCCCCCCGCCTTCGGCAACCCCGCGCGTATGGACTGGCGCTGCCCCCGCCGCACGGCGTAACACCGTCCGCCCGCATACGCCCGTCCCCTCGCCGGCGTCTCCCCCGCCTCCTCGGCGCCGCCTCCCTCCTGGCCGCCACCGCCGCCACCCCCGCCGCCAAGCTCACCTACGTCCGCCAGGCCGGCGCCTCCCGGTGCCCCGATGAGGCCGAGCTCCGCCAGGCCGTCGCCGCCCGTCTCGGCTACGACCCCTTCTTCCCCTGGGCCAAAAGCAGCGTGGTCGCGGAGAGCTCGCGGGCCCGCACCGGGTACCACGGCCGGGTGCTCATCTTCGACGCGGACGGCCTCTCCCTCGGCGAGCGCACCCTCGACGCCACCAGCGACGACTGCGCCGAGATGCTGCGCGCCTTCGCCGTCGCCATCAGCATCGCCGTCGACGACCTGGTCCTCGATCCCGCCCCCGCCCCTCCTTCCACGCCCCCTCCCGCCCCCACGAGCCTGCCGCCCGCCGAACCAGCCTCCGCGCCTCCGCCGCCCCCGCCACGAGCACTGTGCCCTTGCGGCCCTGTGGCGCCGCGTCGGCCGGGCGCGAGGCGGCGCCGAGCGACGCGTCGTCCACCTGCGAGGCCGAGCCGGAGGACGACGACGGCGGCGACGGGCTCGCCGGGATCGCGGTCATTACGCGCGGCGGCAACGGCGGCGGCGGGATGGGAGGGCCGTCGATCGGTATCGCCTACATGGACGAGGATCGGGTCATCCTTGAGGACGTCACCTTCGCGATCGGCGCTCCGGGCACGGGCGGCGCGACCTACACGGGGGACAGCGAGGCGGCCGACGACGGCTTCGCCGCCGAGAAGTACCGCTTCACGCCGTGAGCGCGGCCGGCGCCGTCCCCGTCGGGCTCGTTCGCGACGCGGCAGCTGACGGGGGGAGCGGTAGCCGCGCCTATTCCGGCGAGCGGACGCCGACGGGTCTCCGCCGGATGACGACAGGCTCCACCTCGGATGACGATGAACCCCCCGTCGGATGACGACGGGTACCCGCCTCGATGACGACGTCTCCGGGCGGGATGACGATGGCTCGCCGCCCGATGCCGACGGGGGTCGGCCGGATGCCGATGGGTGCCGGCCGCATGCCGGCGGGCCTCGGCTTCGATGCCGATGTCTCCATCCCCGGTGACGATGGCTCCCAGGCGGATGACGACGACATCCACCTCAGATGACGACGGCCCCCTCTCGGAATGACGATGCCCTCCGCCGCGATGCCGACGGCCCCCTCTCGGAATGACGATGCCCTCCGCCGCGATGCCGACGGCCTCGCGCGCCGCGTGGTTTACCGTTGCGCCAGTCGTCCGCCGACGAGATCCGTGACTTGGGCGAGGGCATGGTCGGCCTCGACCGGCCCGATCGTGCACCGGGCGCTGTCGAGCTCACAAGGAACGTCGCGCGATCACGCGCTGCAGCATGCTCGGCGATGAGCCACCGGCCGCAGCGCTTCGCTTGGGTCGGCCGAATCTATAACTGTATGAATCTATGATGGTCCTCGCTTGACTGACCGGCATTGCGGCCAGGGCCGGCCAGGGCCGGATCGAGGAGCGGCGGCTCCGGCCTCAAGGCCCGCCGATGGGCAGCTCGATGGTGAACGTCGCGCCCTCGCCCGGCGCGCTCAGCACGCGGACCGTCGCGTGATTCATCGCGTTCGCGAGCAGATTGACGACCACCTGCTCGAGGACGGGCTCGCTCGCGCAGACGTTCCGCGCGGACCCAGCGGCAGACATCTCATAGCACCCGGATCTGCGGTCGGGAGGTTCGCGCCGCGTTCCTCCCGACCGCCGGCCGAGCGTCCCTCAGGACCCCTCGGCCGCCTGGCCTCCCTCGGCCGCGCTCTTCGCCTCTTCCTCCGCGATCTTCGCTCGCACCTCGTCCATGTCGAGCGAGCGCACCTTCTCGATCACCTGATCGAGCGCCGACGCGGGCAGCGAGCCTGCCTCCGCGAACAGGAGGACCTTCTCGCGGAAGATGAAGAGCGTCGGGATCGACCGGATGTTGAAGGCCTGCGCCAGATCCTTCTGCTCGTCCGTGTTGATCTTCCCGAACACGATGTCCGCGTGCTTCCCGGAGGCCTTCTCGAAGACGGGCCCGAAGACCCGGCAGGGGCCGCACCAGGGCGCCCACCAGTCGACGAGGACGATGCCGTTCGACTCGACCGTCTTCTCGAAATTCTCCGCGTTGAGCTCGATTGTACTCATCCGCGGAGCATACCCCCGAGGCAAGCCCGTGTCGCCGAGCGAGCGGCCAGACGCCGCCGGCGGCGCTCAGGGCGCGTTGGCAGACGATGATGGGCTCGATCGCCTCGACGAGGAGCTGCTCGACGCGCTCTTTCCCGATGTCGGCGGCGCGGGCGAGCCGCTCCAGCGTGCTCCGCCACCGAGGGAGAGCCCCGCGTCCCGGCTCCGCCCGGGCGCCGTGCTACACCATCGGCAACGCTTACCGTCGAAGGAGAGGTCGCCATGATGAACGCGTCAGTTCAATCCCTCGCCGATGCCATGGATCTCGGGTCGTTGCTGCAGGAAATCCGGGATCGACATGGCGAGTTCGATCTCCTCGCCCACTGGAAGCAGGGCGAGTTCCACCACGACGTGGTCCTCCGGGTGCACCGCTTCGCGCCGCTGCCGGCGCCGGTGCTCGTCGTGAGCACGAACTGCAACGGCGGCGTAAAGGAAGTGCTCTGCTTCGGCGACGTCCCGGAGCGTTATGCCCTCTGGCACCATCGCTGCCCCGGAGTGCCGGAGTTCTCCGGCGAGCTGCCGCCCATCGCCGCGCAGGCGCGGACGTCGCACTACTTCGATCCGTGCGAGCTACTCGTGGCCGACGCGCGCAGCGAGCTGCGCCCCGAGTTCCGCGAGCGCGACGTGGGTGGAGGGTGGCGCCCGCGGTGCGGACAGGCCGGCTCGCCGTTCGACGCCGAGCCCGGATGAGCGCGCGGGTCGGCGCCAGGGGAGGCGTGCTCGTGATGTGCCGGTGATCCCGGCCGCGCGAGGCCCCTCCGGCGGGCGAGCTCGCTCAGCGGCGCCTTTCGCCCATCGCGCCTCGCCCCGTGGCGCGGGCCGCGCAGAAGGCCGCGTCGAGCCGCCAGGCCGCGCGCGACGCCTCGCCCGCCGTCGCGCCGCGCGCGCCCGCGGCCGCGGCGATCGCCTTCCTGAAGTGCGCGCCGGCCCTGCGGCGCTCGATCGCGACGAGCGCCAGGCAGAGCGCGACGAGCAGCACGTCACGGGCGCTCGGCGCCGGCAGCGTCCACGCGAGCCAGCCGGTGGCGATCGCGAGCATCGCGGTACAGAGCTCCCAGGAAGCAGCGCGCTCGGTGCCCTCCGACTCCGCCGTGGCGGCCAGCGCGCGCGTCACGCTGGGTGGCGGCTCGAGCTCCCCTCCGGAGAGCTCCGGCGCCCCTGCGCCTGGATTAACGGTCGCGCCGGCGCTCGCCGCGGGGCGCGCCAGGGACGCTGCGACTGCGTTCGTTGCCGCACCGGGATGGATTGAGCTCATACAAACACCCTCCTCGCCTTGCCGTCCGGCCCTGCACGATCCCCAGGCTCGCACGTTGCGCGCCAACATGAAAAGAGCGACCCGACGTGCTCGGCGAGTCTGGAGCACGCATTGCGTGCGCATCTGTTGTGCAGGACACGCAATCGGTGCATCTGTTGTGCAGAACACGCAATTGACCCGGGCCGCGCTCGAGGCTTGCTCGCGCCGGGGGCGTAGGGGGGGCTTGTCGCTCTATATCGTACCTTCGTTGGTCTGGCGCGAGGCGCGGGCTCTCTTGGCGGAGCGGAGGGACGCGGCGGCGTCCATCAGGGCAGGGAGATCGGGAGTGCCGTCGCCGCCGCTCGCGCGTCGACCGGCACCGGGGTCCGTGAGCCGAGCCGGACCACCTCGCGGTCCTCCAGCGCGCGCAGCAGCTTGACCTGCACGCCGAGCGGGAGATCCCCGATCTCGTCGAGGTAGAGCGTGCCGCCCTCGGCGGTCTCGAGCAGGCCGTGCTTCATGGTGAGCGCCGTCGGGGACGCCCCCTGCTCGTGGCCGAAGAGCTCGCTCTCCGAAGACGAGCGCCTTGGCGCGCTCCGTCGGCGCCGTGGTCGACCGAGATCCGGGGGGCGAAGCCTGCTGCCCGCCGTGTTCAACAGGCCTCGCTCCTCCCGGCGAAAGCCATGCTAGCCCAGCAGCTTGGGCCGGTGCCCGGAGGCTCGCTGCTCGCGGTGAGCAACAAGCATCCTGTGCCGCGCGCCGTCTGGCAGTCCCCCGCGCTGGATCCATCTCCTGGCGCGTTCGCCCGCCCACACGCGCGCTCCTGCACATCGCGACCTCGCACGCCGCCGGGCGCCCGGTTCGAGTAGCATCCGGCCCATCCTCTTCAACGCCCGCGAGCCCGCAGCCCATGCACTCCCGTCCGACCACCATCGGCGTCCTCACGCCCTTCCTCGACGGTTTTTATTTCACCTCCGTCCTCAGGGGGATCCATCAGGCGGCGCAGGAGCGCGGCCATCGTGTCCTGGTGGTACGCGGCACGCCAGCGTACGTCCAGGCGCCCTCGCTCGCCCGGGACCAGGTGGACGGGTGGATCGTCGTGCTCGCCACGGATGGCATCGAGCTCCTCGCGCAGGCGCGTGTCCCGCTCGTCACGGTCAGCTCCTGCGCCCCCGAGGCGGGCTGTCCGACCGTCATGCCGGACAACCGCGAGGGCGTCCGGAGCGCGGTGCGCCACCTGATCGAGCACGGACACCGGCGCATCGCGTTCGTCGGTTGCATGGATCAGGACGACATCCGCGCGCGCTTCGACGGTTACATGGAGACGCTCATCGAGAGCGGGATCCCCTTCGATCCCGGCCTCGTCTTCGACGCCGACAACAACTGGCACTCTGGCGGCCAGCGCGCCGCAGAGGCGCTCATCGCGCGCAGGGGAGAGCTCACGGCCGCGGTCGTCGCCACGGACAAGAACGCGCTCGGGATGATGTCGGCCCTCCAGGCCGCCGGATACCGCATCCCCGACGATCTGGCGATCATCGGCTTCGACGACATCACCGATGCGCAGTGGTCGACCCCTCCGCTGACGACCGTGCGCCAGCGCTTCGACGCCCTCGGAGCGCTCGCGTACGAGCTCGTGCTGGCGCGGCTCGCAGGCCGGGTCGTGCCGTCCGGGCCCGTGCTCGCGCCGACCACGTTCGTCAGGCGGCGGACGTGCGGGTGCGACCCGCTCCGCGGCTTGCTCCACCGGAAGGGCGCGGCGCCCGACGACGACCTCGGCGCCATCGAACGGCAGATGGTCGAGCTGCTCCTCCGCCTGCCGCTCCCGCCCGAGACGCCCCCGACGGCCGTTTGGCCCGGTGTCGCCGCCGTGATCGCTGGATATGCCGCGGCGCTCGAGGGCGCCGCGCCCCCGCCCGCGGCCGAGATCGACGAGGCCTGTCAGCAGGCCGTCCGCCTCACGCCTGACGTGGAGAGCCTCATGGGGATCGCCCGCCTCCTCGGCCGGTCCGGACAGCGACGCCGCGCGCGCCTGGACAGGGAAGCAGCGGAGTCCGCGGAGGAGCGAGCCGAGGCGTTCCAGGAGCGGCTGCGCCTCTCGCTCATGCTGGCTCGCGTCGAGATGGAGCGGCAGTTCGTCGACGAGCTCGGGGCGCTCACGCGGTCCGATCACGAGGTGAGCCTCGCGCTGCTCGGCGGCAGCCAGGAGGACTCGCGCTCGCTCTCCTGGCTCGACTCGACCGCCGCCGTCTGGGGCTGCCTCGCGCTCTGGGAAGACCCGGCGACCCGCGCGCGCCTCGTCATCGCCGGCGCCTACAGCCGCGATGGCAGCCCGACTCCCTCGCTCGGCGCCGCCTGCGCGCGGGAGGATTTCCCGCCCGCCGAGCGCTTGCCAGCGTCGACCGCCGGCGGCCCGTTCATGGTGACGCTCCTGCCGATCCGCACGCTCCGCCACGACTGGGGGGTCCTCGCGATCGTCGGCCCGAGCTCGATCGAGGTCGCCGGCGACGAGGGCACGATCTCCATCTGGGGGGCGCTCCTCGGCGCCGCCCTCGAGCGGGACGCGCTCGTGCAGTCGCTCTCCGAGCAGCACGCGAGCCTCCAGGAGGCCTATCAGCGCGAGCGCACCCTCTCGGCCGCGGTGCACGAGCTCGGCTGCCCGCTCCTCCCGCTCATGCCTGGCGTGCTGCTCGTCCCGCTCGTCGGCGAGCTCGATGGAGATCGCGCCCGGCAGATGCTCGAGCGGGTGGTCGAGGGGGTGGGCCGACACGGGGCGCGCTGCGTGCTGCTCGATATCACGGGTGTTCCGAGCATCGACGCCCAGGTGGCCCACGCGCTCGGGCAGACGCAGCGCGCGGCCTCCCTGCTCGGCGCCCGCGTCCGCCTCGTCGGCGTGCGCCCCGAGCTCGCGATGCGCCTCGTCGCCCTCGATATCCACCTCGGCGATCTGTCCAGCCACCAGTCGCTGGCGTCGGCGCTCGAGGACCTCGTGTCGACAGGCGTCCCCTCGCTCCGCACGAGGCGGAATGACGCGGCGGAAGCGCCGCCGCGTTCGTCGCGCAACGCGACCTCGGACACGGGGCGTCGCGGAGGAGCGGTGTGACGCTCCGCGCGTCGCGCTGAGCGCGCGCAGCGCTGTGCCTCCTGCCTCGGCGTGCCGCCCGCGCTGGTCTCGCGTGGCGGTGAGCACGTCTCGAACGTGCATGTCGTCTCCCACGGTGGACGGCGAGGCGCGCAAGGTGCTGCGCGCGGCGAGCGTGTTTGGCGACGTCTTCTGCAAGGGGGAAACAATTTATACACGCAGAAATAATCATGAATAGTTTCGAAATGTTGTCTGCTGTGCCCGGTAGCTGGGCGGCAAGCGCGGGGAGGCCGGGCGGAGCTGTACGGGACCATGGGCGCGCGCGCCCGTGCCGGTGCTGACTGTCGCGGGTCGTCAAGGGCGCGGCTTCGGATCGCTGCGCTTGGGGCACGCGTTCGGGGCTGTGGTCGTTCACCATCCAGCAGCTCGACATGGAGGAACTCGGCGCGGCCGCCGTCGAGCACATGGCGCCGGAGCCGATCGGCGCGGCCCCTCGCCGCAGCGCGGGCGTCGGGCCGGGGGGCCGCTCCACGCCTAGCCGACGTCGAGCTCCCCGGGCACGAACTCGGGGCCGCCATCGTCCACCTAGGCATGCTCGGGGAGAGTTTGCAGATGTCGAAGCGGACGTCGGTCAACTCGGCTAGTTCCGCGTGTCAGAAATCCCGCCAAAAAAAGATGGAGGTAGCTCGCGCCTGCTCTAAATCGGCAACTGCGCCGTTGAAGTGAATTGCTCACCGATGGACACAATATTGGATCCAATACCACCACCTGACTTCCGAAAGTGGTATATGAATCTGTCAATTCAGGCACGTGTCGGAACTGTAACTTGCGGCTCCAGCGTCCGAGCAGATCAGCCATAACAACGGCAAGTCCGACGTTGCGTTCACAGTTCGCACCAATGGCCGCAGGGCCCCGACTCTGCGGGATCAGACTTCCTTGATGAGCCCATTGCATCGTTGGTGCGGATTTCACGCCGTCGTGATCGCCGAGATCACCGCATCGTGATCGCTCGGATCAGCGCATCGTGATCACCCGGATCACCATCGTGATCAGCGGGATCACGGTCGTGATCGCGCGGATCGCTGCTCGTGATCGCGCTGGTGCATCCTGCGCGGCTCACGAGGCTGAGGCGTAGCGGCGCTGGACGTCGGGTCCACCCACCCGGGCCTCGGAGGAGGGTCCCAGGTGGCGACGGAGCGACTGTCCATGCACAAAACGCGAGAGATTCTTCGGCAGAAGTGGCTCCTGAGCCGCACGCACCGGCAGACGGCGACGAGCAACGGCACCCTGCGGTAGCATCCCAACGGTCTGCGGTACACCGCCTTCTGCAACCGGTACCGGGCGTGGCTCGCGCGGCGCGGCCTGGTGATGCGCCAGGTGCACGTCGCGGGCGAGAAGATGCGTGTACCCAGCTCGCACTCGCAGGTGGAGCGTATCTTGCGCGGCCTTTCGAGCACAAGGACAGTCCCGACGCGGCTTTCGAGCGCCGAGAGCGACGCTTCTCCGCGGCGTGCGACGGGTTCGACGTGCATTGCGCGGTGCGCATCGCAGCGGATGACGATCAGAGGCGCGAGAGGCTCGTGCGGTACTGCTCCCGCCCGGCCTTCGCACTCGATCGAATCGAGCTCCTGCCCCATGGGCGTATAGCGTACTTGCTGAAGACACCTCGGCGACTCAGCGGTGGTGCGCCGCATCCTCGATTATCTGAACTTGCCAGCGCAGCCCCGAACGGCAGCACCCGCGCGCGATCCAACGTGGGAACCGATGGCGTTCGGGTTCGACGCGGCGTAGGTGGGCACCCGGCCAGAGCCCGTCATGGCGAACGCACGTCGCGGTCGTCGAGCCAGAGCTGCACCCAATGCACGGCGCGCGGGCCCTGCGACGGGGCGTGCGGGTGTTTGATACGCGATAGACGGCTCGCCCGGCGCCGTTCCCGCGGGGCTTGACACGGGCGAGAGCTCTATCGTTTCCTATCCGCTCCAGGGCATCGGAATACCCGAAGCCATCCCCGTCCTCTCGGCCCTTCGGGCTCGGTCGCCACCTCGGAACACCCGAGCGGAGCGCTCCGGCCTCGCGCGCTCGACTTCAATCCACGCGGCTCCGCAGCCGCCGTGACATGGGATTGAAACGCTGTGGACTCGTGGACGATCCCAGGCGGCCATCGCGACGCCGGCCGGAAGATCTGGTGAGAAAGGAAAGCGCACGAAGCGCCCGAGAGCGTCGCTGAGACCGCGCAACGACGGCACGGCCGACCTCTTGGCTTTCGCCTCATCAGGCTGCTCGACGCGAACAGCAAACCGCGCCGCGCGGGCCGTTGCACCGGTATTCGGTGCTACGGTGCCGCGTTGCGGCCGCTCGGGTCGCGGGGGGCCAAAGATGAGATCGCCCGAGTCAACGAACGCTCCGCCCCGGTCGGCCGGGGGCGGCGCCACTCCTGGACCGGCCGCCGGCCACCTCCTGGGCTATATCCTGGACGAGCGGCTCGCTGAACATGGAGGCGAAGCGCTTTATCGAGGCCGGCGCGAACGCGACGGGCTCGCCGTGCTCGTGCGCACGCCGCTCGCCCTCTCGATGAATCCTGCCGTCGAGGAGCGATACCAGAGGGAGCTCGAGATCGCGCGGCTCGTGTCCAGCCCCTACATCAACCCGACCCTCGCGGTTGAGAGCGCGGAAGGCCGCGTCGCGCTCCTCCAGGAGGACTTCGGCGGCCGCCCGCTGGACGAGCAGATCCCGCCGGGCGGCCTCCCCCTGGACGAGGCGCTGGACATCGCGCTCGCGCTCGCCTGCGGCCTCTGCGCGCTGCACGAGGCGGGGCTCGTTCACGGCGGCCTCGAGCCGCGCCGGGTGTTCGTGAACCGCGACGCGCGGCGCACGCGCTACGTGGACCTGTCCACCTGCGCGCGCATCGGCGAGCCGTCGGGCGAGCGCCCGCCGCGGCCCCCGGTGGCCGCCGAGCTCGAGTACATCTCGCCGGAGCAGACCGGCCGCACCGACCACGCGGTCGACCACCGGTCCGACCTGTACGCGCTCGGCGTGGTGCTCTTCGAGCTGCTCTCGGGTCGGCGGCCCTTCGGGGCGGACGACCCGCTGGAGCTCATTCACGCCCACCTCGCCAGGCTGGCGCCTCCGGTCAGCGAGCTCCGGCCGGAGGTGTCGCCCGCGCTGTCCGGCGCCGTGGCCAAGCTGCTGGCGAAGGATCCCTGGTCGCGTTACCAGACCAGCGCCGGGCTCGCCGCGGACCTGGAGGCCTGCCGGCAGGCCGTGGCGCGCGGAGACCGCCAGTTCAGGCTGACCCTGGGCAGCCTGGATCTGCCGCAGCCGCTCCGGTTCCCGGACCGCCTCTACGACCGCGAGGGCGACCTCCGCGTGCTCGACGCGGCGGTCGCGCGGGCGGCTCGGGGAGCCACCGAGCTGCTCCTCGTGAGCGGCCACGCGGGCATC
The DNA here is from genome assembly GCF_052075895.1 of Sorangium sp. KYC3313. Taxonomy (NCBI): domain Bacteria; kingdom Pseudomonadati; phylum Myxococcota; order Polyangiales; family Polyangiaceae; genus Sorangium; species Sorangium sp. KYC3313. The sequence goes on along the minus strand of NZ_CP197255.1, from coordinate 9,669,475 downwards.
GGCAAGAGCTCGCTCGTCGCCGAGGTGCACCGGCCGGCGGCGGAGAGGGGCGGCCTCTTCGCGCAAGGCAAGTTCGACCCGCTCGGCCGGAACGCGGCGTACAGCGCGGTCTGCCAGGCCTGCGGCGCCCTGCTCTCCCAGATCCACGAGCAGGGCGAGCTCACCGTTTCGCGCTCGCGGCAGCGACTGCTCGACGCGGTCGGCGGCGACGCGGCCGTGCTGGCCGCCGTGATCCCGGAGCTCGAGGGCCTGCTCGGGCCCTCGCCCCCGGTCGAGCCGCTGGATCCGGTGCAGACCCAGAACCGTCTGGTCCGCGTGTTCCAGGCCTTCGTGGGCGTATTCGCGGGGGAAGGCCGCCCGCTCGTCCTGTTCCTCGACGACCTGCAGTGGGCCGACGCCGCCAGCCTCCAGCTCGTCGAGGCCATCACGACCTCGCCCGACCTCCGCGGCCTGCTCGTGATTGGCGCCTACCGGAGCAACGAGGTCGACGCCTCCCACCCCGCGCGGCTTGCGGCGGAGCGCGTCCGGGCCGCGGGCACGCACGTCGAGCAGATCGAGCTCTCGCCGCTCCGCGAGCCGGAGATCGCGGCGCTCCTGGCCGATGCGCTCGGCGAGCCTGAGGCGAGGTGCGCCCCGCTGGCCGCGCTCGTGCACGAGCGCACGAAGGGCAACCCGCTCTTCGTCAGGGCCTTCCTTCAGCGCCTCTGCGACCTGCGGCTGCTCTGGTTACATCCGGACCGCCGCTGGGCGTGGGACCTCGAGGTCATACGGGCCGAGCAGGCAGCGCAGTCCGCGAGCGTGCTCGATCTGGTGGCCGCGCGCCTCGTGCGGCTCGCGGACGCTACCCGCGCCGTCCTCTGCGTGGCCGCGTGCCTCGGCACCGTGTTCGAGCTCGCGACCCTGGTCGCCGCGGTCGACGAGCCCGTCGACAGCGTCCTCTGCCTGCTGGAGCCGGCCCTGATGGTCGGGCTGGTGGTGCGCACCGGCTCCACCCTCCGCTTCCTTCACGATCGGGTGCAGGAGGCCGCCTACGCGCTGATGCGCCCGGAGGAGCAGGCGTCGACGCACCTGATCATCGGCCGCCGCCTGCTGGCCCACTGCCCGCTCGAGCAGCTGCCCCGGCGGGCGGTGGAGATCGTGCGCCACCTCAACGCCGGGCGCCGGCTGCTCCAGCCCGGGCCCGAGCGGCAGCGGGTCGCGTCGCTGAACCTGGAGGCGGCGCGCAGGCTGTACGCCTCCGCCGCCTATGCCGCGGCGGCCGCCCACGGGGCCGTCGGCGTGGAGTTGCTCCCGCGCGACCGCTGGTCGAGCGGGTACGCGCTGAGCTTCGAGCTGTGCGCGCTCTGGGCCGAGTGCGCCGCGCTCTCCGGCGACTTCGCCACCGCCGAGCGGCTGTACCCCGAGATGGAGGCCGCGGCCCGCTCGGACCTGGACCGGATCCGCGTGTACGCGCTCGAGATGAACCAGGCGGAGCTGCAGGGCCGCTACCTGGACGCGCTGGCCTTGCTCCGCCGTGGCCTCGCGCTCGTGGGAGTGCATGTCCCGGACGACGAGGAGGAGCAGCGGCGCGAGCTCGGGCGGGAGATGTCGCTCGTGCCTGTCCACCTGGCCGGCCGCCGCATCGCCGATCTGCCCGACGCGCCGGCGATGACCGACCCGGTCCGGCGGGTCACCCTCCAGCTCCTGATGAACATGTGGAGCCCGTGCTACGTGGCCGGGCTGCAAACGCTGCTCGCGCTGGTCTCCGTGAAGATGTCGAATTTCTCGCTGCAGCACGGCAACAGCGAGCTCACCTCCGCCGCCTACGCTTGCTACTCGTTCGTGGCCGGGTTCCTGACCGGCGACTACGCATCAGCCTACGAGTTCGGGCGCGCCGGCATCGCGCTGAGCGAGCGGTACCCGGACCGCGCGGTGCGGTCGCGCTGCTACTTCCTGTTCGGCGTCGGCACCAACCTCTGGCGGCGGCCGCTGCACACCAGCGACCGGTACGTCGCCCTGGCGTACGAACTCGGGCTGAGCTCGGGCAACCTGGCCTACGCGAGCTACGCCAGCCATTACATCGTGAGCGATACGTATCTGCAGGGCCGGCCGCTCTGCGAGGTCATGGCGCTCTACGAGCGCCACCTCGCCTTCCAGCGGCGCATAAGCCCCGTGATAGAGGCCTACACGGAGAGCGCGATGCAATCGATGCGGGCCCTGGCCGGGCTGCCCCCGCTCGATGAGGTCGCTTTCATGGAGCGGTTCCGGCGCTTTCCGCTGCTCGTCGCCTCGTACTATTTCGGCAAGCTGCAGGCGGCTTACCTGTTCGACGACCCGGCGGCGGAGGCGTACGCAGATCGGGCGCTCGAGCTCGTTCCGCGCGACATCCCCGGCACCTTCAAGGTGCCGGAGACCTGGTTTTACGCCGCCCTGATCGCGCTGGCCGGCGAGGCCTCGGCGCCGGGCCGCGGGCCGCGGCGGGCGCGGGCCGCTGATCTCTCGCGGCGGCTGGAGGAGCTCGCGCGGAACGAGCCGGCGAGCTTCCGCCACAAGCACCTGCTGGTCGAGGCGGAGCTCGCGCGCGTGGACGGGCACCTCGAGCGCGCGCTCGCGCTCTACGAGGAGGCGGCGGCCTCGGCGGAGGCGGCCGGCTTCGTGCAGGACGCGGCGCTCGCCGCGGAGCGGGCCGGTCGCTTCTTGATGGAGCGCGGGCTGCGGCGGCCCGCGCGCGCCTACCTGGACGACGCCCGGGAGGGCTACCGCCGCTGGGGCGCGGACGCGAAGGTCGAGGAGCTCGGTCTGCTGTGCCGCGATCGGACCGAGGGCAGGGCGGCCGATGTCCCGCCGCAGCAGCTCCCCGCGTCGGAGGCGGCCCTCGACCTCCTCTCGGTGGCCAAGGCCTCGCAGGCGATCTCCCGGGAGATGGACGTGGACCGCCTGATCGCGCGGCTGCTCCAGCTATGCCTGGAGAACGCGGGCGCGCGGCGGGGGGCGCTCATCCTGCTCGCGGCCGGCCGGCCGGAGGTCGTCGCCGTGGTGCGGGTGGAGGACAGCCGGGTGGAGCGCCGGGCGAGCGAGCCGCTGGAGTCCTCGGACGACGTCTCGGCGGCGATCGTGAAGGCCGCGTTGGCCAGCGGCGGCAGCGTGGTGCTCCACGATGCGCTGCGCGAGGGCGCGTTCAGGGCCGATCCCCATGTGAGCCGCTCGCGGGCGCGGTCGGTGCTGTGCACCCCGATCCGCCACCAGGACGCGGTGGTGGGCGCGCTGTACCTCGAGAACGAGCTGATCCCCGGCGCGTTCGGTCCGATGCGCAGCCGGGTGCTCGATCTGCTCGCCGGCCAGGCGGCGATCTCCCTGGAGAACGCGCGGCTGTACTCGGATCTCCGTCAGCTCGAGCAGGAGCTGCGCAGGCGCGTCGACGAGCTCGCCCGGGCCGACCAGCGGAAGGACGAGTTCCTGGCGATGCTGGGGCACGAGCTGCGCAACCCGCTCTCGCCCATCCTCATGGCGGTCGGGTTGATGCGGGTGCGGCCCGGGCGCGACCACGCGAACGAGCGCGCGGTGATCGAGCGCCAGGTGCGCCACCTCGTGCGCTTGGTGGATGATCTGCTGGACGTCGCGCGCATCACCCGCGGGCGGGTCCAGCTCCAGCGAATGCGGCTGGAGCTCGCCGACGTCGTGACGAATGGCTGCGAGGTGGCGGCCGGGATCGTACAGGAGCGCGGTCACCGGCTGAGCGTGGAGGTGCCGCGTGGGCTGTGGGTGCGCGGCGACGCGGTGCGGCTTTCGCAGGTCGTTTCGAACCTCGTCGTGAACGCCGCCAAGTACACCGAACCGGGCGGCGCGATCGACGTCACGGCAGGGCGCCAGGGCGGGCAGGTTCTGGCTCAAGGTGCGCGATACCGGCATCGGCGTCGATCGCGAGCTGCTGCCCGAGGTCTTCGATGTCTTTGTCCAGGGCGACCGCCGCCTCGACCGCACCCAGGGCGGCCTCGGCCTGGGCCTGACCATCGTTCGCTCCCTCGTCGAGAGGCACGGCGGGACGGTGAGCGTGCACAGCGAGGGCGTGGGCCGCGGCGCGGAGTTCACGGTCCGGCTCCCGTTGGCCGACGCGGCGGCGGTGGGTGAGGCAGGGCCGGAGTCCGAGGCAGGGCCGGAGTCGGGAGCAGGGCCGGAGTCCGGACGGGCGCCAGTCGCGGACGTGGCTGCCGGTGAGGTTCCGCGGCCGGTGGCCTCGCTTCGCGCTCTGGTCGTCGACGACAACCATGACGCTGCCGATAGCACGGCGGAGGCGCTGCGCGCGCTCGGCCACGAGGTTCGGGTCGTGTACGATGGGGCGACGGCCATCGAGGTGGCAAGTCGGCTTGCCCCCGACCTCGCGCTCGTCGACATCGGTCTGCCGGTCGTGGACGGTTACGAGGTGGCGCAGAGGCTGCGCGTGTTGCCGGAGGGCCGGCATATCTGGCTGGTGGCGGTGACCGGCTATGGTCAGCCATCCGACCGCCGGCGCGCGGAGATGGCGGGTTTTGACGACCACCTCGTCAAGCCCATCCCCATCGAGGTGGTGGCGTCGTCCGCGCGGGCGGCCGCGTCCGCTCATCGACGGATGGCGTGACGCCGCCGGCCTGGGGAGCGCGCTGCGCGCGGGGGGCGTGGGCTTGAGACCGCGGGCGTCCCGCGCTCCGCCGCCTCCCACGCGTTCCGCGTGTACCGCGACGCTGCCGAGCTCGACACCTCGCTCGACGAGCTCGGCGTCCTGCCGTGATCGGTGGCCGTCAGGCGGCGAGCGCTTCGTGGACCGCGCGGGCGAGGGTGTTCAGCCCTCGATCCACCTCTCTGCCAAGGTGGACGCGGAGCGCGCGCCGGCCGCGCGACGTGAGGGTCGCGAAATCGCCGAGCGCCTGCGCCTGCTCGACGACGCCGAAGGTGAACGTGTAGCCGGGGATGGGCAGATCCTCGGGCTCGTCGGCGGTGATCTGCAGATACTCGCCGGTGCCCGGCCCTCCCTTGTACATCTGCCCGGTCGAGTGCAGGTAGCGCGGCCCGAACTCCACGCAGGTCGCCACGTGCCGGTGATCGCGCACGGCGCGCCGCATCTCCTCGAGCAGGCGCTCGTGCGCCTCGCTCCGATCGACCCACGCCAGCAGGGCCGCATAGTCCCCGGGCGACAGGCGCGCGAAGTGGGCGCGCAGATAGCCGCGCAGCGTCCGATCGCCGGCGGCGCCGCGCTCCAGCGCCTCGCGGTTCGCCGGGTCCGCGTGGAGCGCGAGCCCCGCGTCGGCGAAGAACGGCGCGTCGTCGGGCAGCTCGCCGGCCTGGTCGTAGGCTTCCATCCGCTGCCGCGCTGCGGTCTTGCTCGCCTCGACGTCGGGCTGATCGAAGGGATTGACGCCCAGGATCGAGGCGGCGACGGCGGTGGCGAGCTCCCAGCGATAGACCTCCTGGCCGAGATCGTACGCGTCGGTGAGCGCGATACGCACGGTGGGCTGCCCGGCCGCCTCGAGCTCCGCCACGGCGGCGTCCTGCCCGCGATCGAAGCCGCGGTCGAGGCGCAGGTAGACGAAGATCCGATCGCTCCCGTAGACCTCTGCGCGCCCGAGCGGCTCGCGATCCACGGGCAAGAGGCCGGTCGCACGCTTGCCCGTGGACTCGGCGAGGAGCTGCTCGATCCAGGCGCCCAACGCCGCCATCGGCGGCGACGCGACGATCGTCACCTTATCGCGCCCCGCCTTCGCGGCCGCGCCGAGCGCCGTGCCGAGCACCACGCCCGGGCAGTCGCCGGGCGGCGTGCTCTTGGTCGAGGCCCCGACCATCACGGCGGCGCGCTCGAGCAGCAGCTCGACATCGACCCCCATTACCGCGGCGGGCACCGTCCCGGGGCTCGTGAGCGCCGCATAGCGCCCGTCGATGCCGGGGACCGTATGGAACGTGTGCGCGTAGCCGCGCAGGCGCGCGCGCCTCGCGAGCGGAGAGCCCGCGTCCGTGACCGCGACGAAGCGCGAGGCCGCCGGGAGGGATCCCAGGCGTTCTTCCATGAGCTCGTGGAAGAACGCCTCCAGGAGATCGGTCTCCAGCGTCGTGCCGGACTTGCTGGAGACGATGAAGAGCGTCTTTTCGGGCACGAGCCGATCGACCACCGCGGCGATCTCGGCGGGATCCGTGGAGTCGAGCACGGTCAGGGCGGCGTGCCCGGTGGCCACCGGGAAGCTCCGCGACAGCACGTCCGGCCACAAGCTCGCTCCGCCCATACCGAGCAGGACGGCTCGGGTGAGGCCGCGATCGCGCACCTCGTCTTCCAGCGCGCGCAGACGCGGCAGGTTCGCCTTTTCGTGGAAGGGCGCTTCGAGCCAGCCGAGCCAGCTCGGCTCATCGCTCCGCGTCCAGAGCGCGGCGTCGCGCTCGTGGATCCGCCGGAGGCCATCCGCCGCCTGCCACTCGGCGAGGGTCTTCGACGTGGCGAGCTCGAGCTCGCGGGGGAGGTGGAGCCGCACCGGCCGGGGGATAGCCGCGGCCCTGCGAGCAGCGAGTGATCGGCGTTTCATGCTGGGGCCACGCGGCAGCAACCCCAATGCCCGCTGTCGCCTCCGGCGAACCTGGCCGCCTCCTTGCTACGCGGCGCGCCCGACCCCCTCCCGGAGGCGTTCGAGCGCGACGCTCGCCTGCTCGGTCGGCCCGTGGTGCCCGTGATGCATGAGTGGTTCGCGCACACGGCCCCGGGCCCGTGACCACCGTCGCGGCGCGCGCATGACGGTGACGGGCGCGCGTGATCGCGCCTCACCGGGCTCATGCAGGGCCTTGGTGCGCTCAGAGCATCATCCTGGTGGCACCGGCGTTGCGTCGATGGCTCGCCTCGCGATCCCACGAGGATCGCTGTCCCGAACGCCGGATGCGGCGACCGGGCACGGAGGAAGGATGGAAGGCGGAAGGCCGTCTTCGCCCGACATCCCACGTTTCGCTGGGAGCCGCGGGTCGAGGGCGCCGCCCGGGCGCTCGACGGGAAAGGGGAATGGGCTCATGGCAGCCAATCGTGCGGTTGTGTATCAGGGGCCTCGGATGGTCGAGGTTCAAAGCAGGGACTATCCCAAGATGGCCGATCCGCGCGGCCGGAAGCTGGAGCACGCGGTCATCCTCAAGGTCCTGGCGACCAACATCTGCGGCAGCGACATGCACATCTACCGGGGCCGGTTCCCGTTCCCGAAGGGGGACCAGCTCGGCCACGAGATCACCGGCGAGGTGATCGAGCTGGGGAGCGACGTGGAGTACATCAAGAAGGGCGATCTCGTCTCGGTGCCCTTCAACGTCGCGTGCGGACGCTGCCGCAACTGCCGGGAGCGGCACACCGACGTGTGCATGAACACGAACCCTGCGGTCGCGTGCGGGGCGTACGGCTTCAACCTCGGCGGCTGGCAGGGCGGGCAGGCCGAGTACCACATGGTGCCCTACGCCGACTTCCAGCTCCTGAAGTTCCCCAACAAGGACCGGGCGATGGCGAAGATCAAGGAGCTTGCCCTCCTCTCGGACATCCTCCCGACCGGATACCACGGGTGCATGGAGGCGGGGGTGAAGACGGGATCCACGGTGTACATCGGCGGAGCCGGCCCGGTCGGCCGCGCCGCCGCCGCCGCCGCGCGCCTCCTGGGCGCGTCCTGCATCATCGTCGGCGACCCGAACCCCGCCCGGCGGGCGCTCGTGAAGAGGGCAGGGTACGAGGTCGTGGACACGACCGCGCACACGCCGCTGCCCGATCAGGTCGAGGCGATCCTCGGCGAGCGAGAGGTCGACTGCGGCGTGGACTGCGTGGGCTTCGAGGCGCACGGCTACGGCAAGATGGCCGGCGAGGAGGAGCCCGAGGCGGTGATCAACGCGCTCTTCGGGGTCGTCCGCGCCGGCGGCGCGATGGGCGTCCCCGGCATCTACGCGGAGGGCGATCCCTACGCCAAGGACGAGGAGCACAAGAGGGGGAAGCTGAGCCTCGATTTCGGCAAGGCGTGGATCAAGTCGCCCTCGATGACCGCGGGCCAGGCGCCCATCATGCGGTACAACCGGGACCTGATGATGGCCATTCTGTGGGGCCGGATGGAGTACCTGAGCGAGGTCATCAACCCCGAGGTCATCAAGCTCGATCAGGCGGTCGAGGCCTATCAGTTGTTCGACCGGGGGGAGCCGAAGAAGTACATCATCGACCCCCACGGCAGCCTGGGGAAGGCGGCGTAGAACGGACGCCCGAGGGCCGCGCCGCGGCGGCGCCTCCGCGGCGGCGCGATCGCCACGGGCGCGCCGGGACGGCGGACCCTGCTGACCAGGAAGACCTCGTCGCGGCGCCCGATGATGGCCTCGCCGACGAGCTGCTCGGCGGCGCCGTCCCCGTACATCTCGGCGGTGTCGATCAGCGTCATGCCGAGATCGAGGCCGAGCCGGAGCGCCGCGACCTCCTCGGCGTGACGCCGCGCGTCCTCGCCCATGTGCCAGGTGCCCTGCCCCAGCGCCGGGATCTCCTTGCCGGACGGGAGCGCGATCGTGCGGACGGCATCGACTGCCATGGCGGACCTCCTTCAGCCGAGCGCGTCCAGCATCCCGTGCAGGTGGGCCGCCGCGAGCTCGATGTCCTGGTACTTGTACTGTCCGGCCCGCGACTCCGCCGTGAGCACCCCGCACCGGTGGACGGCCTCGAAGTCGCCGTAAGGGAACTTGTACCGGCCCTTCGTGTCCTCGCCCTCCTCCGTGTCGATGGCCCAAAACCACTTCCCGTACTCGCCCATCCCGTGCTCTCGAATGTACCGGTTCTCGTCCTCCGCCGAGGGTTGGTGCTCGCTCCACGCGTCCCGCTGGTCAAGGACGACCTCTCGATCCTCGACCAGCGCCTTCGCGTGATCGTACGCTCGCTGGTTCAGCTTCACTGCCATGGTTGCGCTCAGCCTCTACCCTCTAGATGGAAGATGGGGGAAGGACCAGCCCCTGCGGCGCGCCGCGGAGGAGGGCGCGCGCTCCGCGCGCGACGGTCTCATCCACCATCTTCAGGATGCGACCGAGCTCCGGGCTCGCGGGCCCGGCAGCCTCGGTGATGGTTCTCATGCGAGCCATGGAAGTGCCCTCCGGCCGCTCGTGGCGCTCTCGTCATGGACTGGCAAGGGGTGTCCCGACCCGCGCGCCGAGCCTGCTCGTCGCGCGGCGGCGCCTCGCGGGAGAGGGCCCCGTCGGGGCTTTCGATTCACCTTCACGAGACTACGATCTCGCGCGGCGAGGGGACCATGTTGTTCCGAGATCGTTTCGACGCCGGCCGCAGGCTCGCAGCGGCGCTCGAGCCCTATGCAGGGCGGCCGGACGTCGTGGTGCTGGCGCTGCCGCGCGGAGGCGTCCCCGTCGGCTACGAGGTGGCCCGCCGGCTGGGGGCGCCGCTGGATGTCTTCGTCGTTCGCAAGCTGGGTGTCCCCGGGCACGAGGAGCTCGCGATGGGGGCGATCGCTTCCGGCGGGGTCCGCGTGCTCAACGACGAGGTCGTCCACGGGCTCGGGGTCCCGGAGGACGGGATTGCCGCCGCCGAAGCGCGGGAGCTACCGGAGCTCGGGCGCCGCGAGCGCCTGTACCGCGGCGCGAGACCTCCGGTCGACGTCCGCCGCCGTCGGATCGAGCGTCACCGGGCTCGCGGTGGGAGATCGCGTGTTCTCCTACAGCTTCACCAACCCGCATGGCGGCTGCTACGCCGAGTACGTCTCCGTGATCGAGGAGAGGGTCGGGCCTGCTCCCCAGGGCTTCGATCTCTCGCTCGCGGGCGCAATCCCGACGACCGGGCGCTCGGAAGGGAGCCATGCTCTGTAGCGAGCTGATGAACAGCAACCCCGTTTCCGTGCTGCCGAACACCACCGTGCAGAAGGCGGCGCTGCTGATGCGCGCAGAGAACATCGGGTTTCTCCCGGTCTGCGACGCCTCGGGCAAAGTGCTCGGCACGGTGACGGATCGGGACATCGCGATCCGCAACGTGGCCGACGGCAATCCCCCGTCGGCTTCGATCGACGACGTGATGACCCGCGAGGTGGTCGCCGTGCGTCACGCACCGGGGCGAGCGGCCGGAGCGCTTCGGCCGCGACAAGTTCCTGCAGATGGTGGCAGAGCACCTCGATACGACGCCGACCCAGGCGGAGGCGGTCGCCCGCGCGGTGTTCTCCGCGATCCAGGCCGAGTTGCCGGAGGAGGAGGTCATCGCCGTCGAGTCGCAGCTCCCTTCGGATCTGAAGGAGCTCTGGAGTCGCCGCCGCCCGGCCGCATGAGAGGGTCACCATGAGAACCGTCGAGTCGATCCACATCGATCCCGTCCGCGATCGCGATCCCAAGAACCTCTCCATCGACGCCTCTGCCTTGCGCGCCCTCGCGCAGGCCGCCGTCACCGTCGAGCTGTTCACGATCCCCCTCTACATGGTGCCCATGTACTCGATCCAGGGCATGCACCCGATCAACGCCTCCGAGCAGACGTTCTACAAGGGACGAAGGTGGCCCGGCTCCGCGCCGACGCACGCGCCGGAGAGCGCCAACGAGCGCGCCTTCAACATCATCTTCAGCGTCTTCGTCCAGGAGATGCTGCACCTCCAGCTCGCCGCCAACCTCGCCACGAGCATGGGCGTCACGCCGACCTTCACGAGCTCGATCCTCCAGACCGAGGACGACGGCTGGAAGTGCTTCGGCCCCGACAACACCGTCATTCCCCACATCATCGATCTCCGCGACACGACGACCCACGCCTCCGCCAAGGTCGTGCTCGGGCCGCTCTCCGCCGCACAGATCGAGCTCTTCCTCGCGGTCGAGGCGCCGGAGAACCAGGCCAGGCAGCGCATCGATCCCCAGAAGCTCGACAAGTACTTCCCCGCCGTGCCCTTCGCCGGCTGGACCCCTGACCAGACCGAGGCCGATCTCCCGATGTTCGGGACCATCGGATACATGTACGAGTGCATGGTTCACTACATGACCATGCGCTATCGCGACGGGACGACGCTCTGGCAGCACGTCTATACGCCGAGCTCCGTGCAGCGCGAGCTGTTCAACACGCCGACCGGCGGGCACCCCATGCCCGAGTACCCCGGCATCTCGGCGGTGCTCCCGACCATCGGCGCGGAGGAGGCGCTCGGCGCCGCCGTCGACATCATCAGCGCCATCACGGACCAGGGCGAGGGCAGGACGATCACCCCGCCCCTGCGCGCGGTGCTGCTCGGCCACAGGGAGGCGCTCGCTTCCCTCGCGAACGAGGTCGCGACCGACTACCGCTCGTCCGAGAAGGGCCTCACCCTCGATTACCCGAGCTACGACGACGACGGCAGGCTCTTGCCCTCCGCGGACGCGAAGGCCCGCTTCGACAACGACCGCAAGGATCACTACGCGCGCTTCCTCGAGATCAGGGAGGAGCTCCTCCCCCATCTCGTGACCTGGGACGCGTGGCACGCTTCGCACGGCGCGACCCCGTGGACGGCCAGGGACCTCACGATCGGCGACACCGACGAGGCCTCTGACAAGGTCCCCCGGGTGGCCGACGTCGCCGCGGCGCTCAACCGGCTCAAGGCCAGGAATGCCGACGGCAGCGTGCGGCGGCAACTCAGCCAGGTGGCCGCCGGCGCCATCGCCGGGGTCACCCGCGCGCTCGACGGCTACTGGAAGGACCCGAACGTCGGCTTCCCTTACCCCTCGATGGTCGGCTCGGGAGATCGGGTGTCGATCTGCTGGGCCGTGCTCGGCGAGGCCCCGGACCTCGCGCTGGGCACCGAGCAGCCCAGGCAAGGCGCCCTCTATCATGCGTGCCAGGGCCTCGACCTCGCCCACCCCGGCTCCGGCGAGATGCCCGCGATCACGACCTACCACACCTGCAAGGGCTCGAACGCCTGCAAGGCCCAGGGCGGCTGCGGCTTCGTGCAATCGGTGGCGGGCGGCGGGAGCTGCCGCGGGGGCGGCGGCGGGGGCGCGACGAGCTGCGGCACGACGATCAAGTCCCAGGCGAGCTGCGGCCATCGCGGGATGCTCTACAGCGCGCCGACCGACAACAAGTGCGGCGCCCTGGGCGGCTGCGCCGTCCCCATCTCGGCCTCGCAGCTCTACCCGTCGAGCGGCGAGATGGCGCTGTTCGACATCGGGCCGGACGCGGAGCCCAGGTCTATCGGCACGATGCCCTTCGCCTACGGCGACCCCGTCTACGACGTCGCCTGGAGGGCCTATTGCGAGGTCCTCCGCGCGCGCGGCGAGACCCCGCCGAGCGCGCCACCCCCCGCCGACGATCTGCGCGTGGCCTTCCCGCCCTCGACCTGACCATGCGCCCCGCCCGCCTCGGCATGCCCCAGCTCGGCTTCGGACTCGGGCTCCGGTCATGCCATTTCCACCACCTGCTCCGGCACCCGGCGCGTGTCGACTGGCTCGAGATCATCAGCGAGAACTTCATGGATGATCACGGCTTCGCGCGTCACGTGCTCGGGGCGCTGGCGCGCTCCCACCCGATCGTCATGCACGGCGTCTCGCTCTCGATCGGCTCCTCCGATCCGCTCGACATGGACTACCTCGAAGGGCTCCGCGCGCTCGCCGCGTGGGTCGAGCCCGCCTGGATCTCGGATCACCTCTCTTGGACCGGCGTGGCCGGTCACAACACCCACGATCTGATGCCCCTGCCGCTGACCGAGGAGGCCCTGGATCACGTGGCCGAGCGCGTGCTCCGCGTGGAGGACTTCCTCGGCCGGCCGCTCGTGCTCGAGAACCCGAGCACCTATGTCGAGTACGCCGCCTCCACCATCCCGGAGTGGGAGTTCCTCGGCGCGCTCTCCGAGCGGACCGGCTGCGGCCTGCTCCTCGACGTGAACAACGTCTTCGTGTCGTCGTTCAATCACGGCTTCGACCCGGAGCGGTACATTGAGGGCCTGCCGCACGATCGGATCGTGCAGATCCACATCGCCGGCCCGACGTCCTTCGGCCGCTACCTCGTGGACACCCACGATCACCCCGTGCCCACGCCGGTCTGGCGCCTCTATCGCCTGGCAGAGGAGCGGACGGGCGGCGTCCCGACGCTGCTCGAGTGGGACGCGGCGATCCCCGCGTATCCGGATCTCGTCGCGGAGCTCGACAAGGCACGCGCCGTGCTCGCTGGCGAGCTGCCGGACGTGCCGCTCTTGGGCCCCGTGCGCGACGACGCCCCCTGGCTCCCCGGAGTGATTCATGACCTCGCCCCCTGAGGGCGCGCCGTCGCTCTCCGCGCTCCAGGACTGGCTGCGGCTCGCCGTGACCACGCCGGGCGGCGTCCCCGCCGGCCTCTGCCGCGCGCGCGAGCGCTACGGCGAGGCGCGGACGATCCGCGTCCCGGAGGGCGCCGACGCGGTCGAGCGGCTCTCGATCTACGCGCGCGGCTACCTCGATCGCCTGCTCGCCTGCATCCGGGCCGACTACCCGGCCGTCCGCGCGCTGCTCGGCGACGCGCTGTTCGAGCGCTTCGCGACCGGCTATCTCGCGTCACGGCCGCCGCGGCACCATAGCCTCTTCATGCTCGGCGAAGGCTTCGCCGACCACCTCGAGCGGACGCGCCCTCCCGACGAGGTCATGCCCGAGGATCGGCGCTCGCTCCTCCGGCTACCGATCGATCTCGCCCGCGCCGAGCGCGCCCGGATCGAGGCGCTCCGGGCGCCGGGGCTCCCGGACGAGGACGGCGCGCGTCTCGACGTCACCGGCTTCTCGCCGCTCCTCCGGGACGAGCTCTACGTCGTGGCCGCGCCGTGTCTGCGGGTGGCCGCGCTGGGGCACGACGTGCGTGGCTTCCTGTCGGCCGTCGATCGCGGCGAGGCCCCCGCCGTCCCCGAGGCGCGGCCCTCGCTGCTCGCCGTCAGCCGCGTCGCGTATCGGCCCGTGCTGGCCGATGTCGCGCCCTGGCAGCGACGCGCGCTGGCGAGCTGCGGCAGCCCGCGCCCGCTGGTCGCGCTGGCCGGGGAGGTCGCCGCCGCGACGGGCGAGGACAGGAGCGCGGCGCTGGTGGATCTCCTGCTCTGGCTGCCCACGGCAGAGGGGCTCGGGATGGTCTCGCTGACACGAGGCAGGTAGATCCCATCACGCCCGCGCGGGCGAGCGAAGTCGAGCTCGGCGGAGGCGCGGACCTCGAATCAGGACAGTGGCCATCATGAGCGTGAAGCTGAATCAGCGAGCGTTCCAGCACGCGAAGATCCTCATCGGGCAGAAGATGTTCGTTCTCGACAAGAGGGACGACTGGAGCGAGCACAAGCCCTCGGCGGAGAAGGAGAACGAGTTCCTCGCGGAGCACGGGATGGACGAGTACCAGAAGTGGTTCCTGGGCATCGACGAGGACGAGGAGGAGAGCGACAGGCGAAGGTACAAGTTCCCCTACGGCGACTTCGAGAAGCTCCACCGCTGCGGCGTGATCGCGGCGGAGGTGCGAGCAGCCCAGTACGAGGACCGCGAGATCGAGGTGGCTGCCGCCCACCTGCACGGCGCCTTGAATGCGCTGATGTGACAGGCCGCGCGGGCCGCGCGCGCTCGGGCGCGGGACGGCGATCTCGGTCAGGCTGCGGTACGGCCGAGCGCGCGCCGCCCGCGCGGCGTGAGCGCGAAGTCCTTGCCGACCAGCCCGTCGTCGGCAAGCTCTCGCAGGTGCTCCCACGGCGGCTCCCCGCGGGGCTTGTCGACCCAGGCGCGCAACGCCTCGATGGCCTCCGCGGAGGCGACGAACGTCTCGCCGAAGTCGCCGACGCCCTTGATCGGGAAGAACGACCGCTCTCCATCCTGACGGAGAGCCAGCGCGACCGTGCGATTCAAGAGCGCGCCGTCCACTTCGACGCGGAGCTCGCCGTTGCTCGCGGCGCGCACGACGACCTCGGATCCGGCCTCGGAGCGTCCCTTGAAGACGATGATGGGCGGTGGGGGCGGCTCCGCCGGAGCCGGACCCCGCGCGTGGAGGTGCTCGCGCCAGGCGCGGCGGACCGCCTCGTCGGACACCGACTCCGTGAGCACCCGCCCGAAGCGCTCTTCCAGCTCGAGCAAGCGGGCGTGGAGCTTGCGCCGGACGCTCTCCGAAGTCGCGCGGGCGTGCTCGTTGTGGACGTGGAGCGCCTCGTGGACGAGCAACTCCAACTCGCGGCACCCGATGGGCGGACTCGGCATGACTTCCCCTCTGTTCCGTCTCTCTGGGCTCAGCGACGTTCCGGCGGCGTCCCCTGATCCCTCGCCTCGGCCAGGAAATCCTGCAGATCCGCGGGGAGCTGCCTGCTGATGTGTGAGATCGCCCTGGCCGACAGCCGGCTCTGCACGACCGCGAGCACCTCACGCGCAATCGGCTCGACCTCCTCGGCGGATCGGTGCAGGTGCGCCGCCACCTGCTCGAGGAAGGCCCTCGTGTCCCCCTTCGGGGCGTGCTCCTCGCGGTGCATCGCGCAGGTCCTGATGAACCGACGCACCGGAGGCGGGCAGCTCGGCGAGGACGTGGATGGCCTCCCCGCGCGTGAGCCGCCGTTCCAGCGAGCACATCACCGCGGCGAAAGCATCCTTCGGGTCCAAGCCCGGAGGGACGACGCGCTCGATCGCACGCAGGATCTCGTCGCGCTCGATCGGCTTCGCCTCTGGCTTCGCGTCCGCCATGATACCCCCCTCCACCACAACTTAGGACGCCGAGGTCGCATGAGAAGCCGGGAATGCGCGTGCACGCGAACGTTCGACGGCGATCGCAGGTGTCCCTCGCGCCTCGCTGAGCGCGGCGTGGGTGGTCCGCTTCCTGCAGCATCCGCGCGCGGGAAGTGTGAGCGAGATGAGAGAAATACCGAAGACCATGCGCGCCGCTGCGATCGATCGCTTCGGGGGACCGGAGGTGCTCACGATCCACGAGCTGCCGGTACCCACCATCGGAGCGAGCGAGGTGTTGATTGCGCTCCACTCGGCCGGCGTCGGGCCGTGGGACACGGCGATCCGACAAGGCTGGTTGCCGGAAGGACGCGCCGATTTTCCGCTCGTGCTCGGCACCGACGGGGCCGGCACGGTCGCCGCCGTCGGCCCGAACGTCGCTGGCCTCGCGGTGGGCGATAGCGTGTTTTCCTACAGCTGGAGGAACCCGAAGGGCGGCTTCTACGCGGAGTACGTCGCCGTGCTCGACGAGAGAGTCGGGCATGCTCCCCGCGGCCTCGCGCTCGCGCTCGCCGGCACGATTCCGACGACCGGGCTCACCGCGCTGCAGGGCATCGACGAGCACCTTCGCATCAAGGAAGGGCAGACCGTCGTCATCCATGGCGCGTCGGGCGGCGTGGGGACGCTGGCGGTCCAGTTCGCCAAGCTGCGCCGCGCGCGCGTGCTCGCGACCGCTTCGGGCAAGGATGGCCAGGAGCTGGTGCGTGAGCTCGGCGCCGACGCGACCGTCGACGCGCGGCACGGCGACATGCTCAAGGCGGGCAAGCACTTCGCGCCGGATGGCATCGACGCCGTGCTCGCGCTGGCGGGCGGCCAGGTGCTCACGCGCGCCATGGAGCTGGTCCGATCGGGCGGTCGCGTCGCGTACCCAAACGGCGTCGAGCCCCCGCCGAAGAAGCGACACGGGATGGAGGTCATCGCCTATGACGCCGTGTCCAACCGGCGCGAGCTCGAGCGTCTGGCACGCGCTGCGGAAGTGGCGAACCTCACGATGCCGATCGCGGCAGCCCATCCACTCGCCGAGGCGGCCAAAGCCCACGAGCGTCTGGCGCAGGGACACGTGCTCGGCAAGATCGTGCTCCACATTCGATAGCACCAAACGCCCCCACAGCCTTTCGTGCTGCCAGAATCCACTTCGCCTCACTTGGCAGCACAGGCCGTGCGTCTGACAGCGGTTGACTCCGGGCGGCGAAGCCCAGGTCGGCGTCGCGCATCAGCACCCAGCGCCGCAGCGTGCGCGGGTGGGCGAGGTGAAAGCGCGCGGGGAGGGCGTCACCGAGAGCACGGCGTCACCGAGAGCACGGAGCGCGTCCCAGGCGAGCGCGGCGGTCCAGGCGCAGAGCGTGAGCGGCCCTTGACGAAAGCCCGGGCGGTCAGGGCGGCCGCACTTGGGGTAGCCGCTCGGCGAGGTGTCGAGCCACAGGTCGTGGACGCCGATTCGGTGTCCCTGCTCGTGGTGCTGACGCGTGATCAGAGGACGGGAGATTGCCCGGAGGGAGTAAAGCCATGTGTTGTCCGCCGAATCACGACGAGCGGGCTGCCGCGCACGCGCGCCTGTTTTGTTCGACGCTGGTTCGCGCCGTGCTGCGCTGGCTGGAGAGGCTGGGGGTCCCACAGCGCGATCGCGGCGACGTCGCAGGTCAGGTTTGGCTCAACGCCTGGGAGAGCTGGCCCAGGTTCGATCCGAAGCGCGGCACGCCGGAACACAGGCATTCACGACCTCTCAGAGCTCTTTCATCCGGCTCCCTGGGGTCGGCTCGCCCCTGGCGCGGGCTGCCTGTCTGCGGGCGCCCAGAGCAGCTTCTCCGGCGTGATGGGCAGGCCGCGCACGCGGACGCCGGTGGCGTGATGGACCGCATTCGCGATCGCCGCCGCGACGCCGGTGATCCCGATCTCCCCGGCGCCGCGGCAGCCGATCGCGTTGAAGACCAGATCCGGCTCATCGAGCCAGCTCACGTCGATGTCCGGAACGTCGGCATGGACGGGCACGAGATAGCCGGCAAGATCGGCGTTGATCGGCTGCCCGTGCGCTCCGTCGTAGGCCAGCTCCTCGAGCAGCGCCTGCCCGATGCCGAAGACGATGCCGCCGATGAGCTGGCTGCGCGTCGCCTTCGCGTTCAGCACCCGCCCGACGTCGAAGACGCTCACCACGCGCGAGACGCGGATGCGGCCGATGTCCGGATGAACGCGCACCTCCACGAAGTGCGCGCCGAACGACTGGAACGTGAAGCGGTCGTCATGCAGGCTCCTTGGCTCGGTCTTGCCCTCGGCCTCCAGGCTGTCGCGCCCGATGCGCGCCAGCAGCTCGGCATAATCGATGTGGATGGCGAGCGGCGGACGGCGGGGGCGGCTCCCCTCCGCGCACGGGAGCTCGCCGGTCTGGTCCGCCGCACCCGAAAGGCCGCTCGGCGTGGCCGCGGCGAGCGCGAGGATCTCCCGGCGGAGCGCGGCGCATGCATCCAGGATCGCCGGCGCCGTGCTGGCCGTCAGGTTCGAGCCGCCCGCAGGGGGGCAGGGCGCGAGCCGGGTGTCGCCCAGCTCGGCCGTGACCTGAGCGAGCGGCAAGCCGAGCCCTTCCGCCGCGACGAGCGCCATCATCGTGTACATGCCGGTCCCTACGTCCACACCCGCCGTCGAGACGACGGCGCGGACGCCGGTCCCGCGGCGCTCGAGACGCACGCGCGCGGTCGCGCCCATGAGCCAGGCGGGGTGCGTGGCCGTCGCCATCCCCCAGCCGACGAGCGCGTCGCCATCGCGCATCGAACCCGGCTCCGGCGTGCGCTGCGCCCACCCGAACCGCTCGGCGCCCCGCTCGTAACAGGCGAGCAGGTGCTTGCTCGAAAACGGAGCTCCGCGGTGTGGATCGATGTCCGTGTGATTGCGGCGGCGCAGCTCGACCGGATCCATCCGGAGCACAAGGGCGAGCTCATCCATCGCGCTCTCCAGCGCCCACATACAGGGGGCTTCGCCTGGTGCCCGCATCCATCCAGGCGCCATCACGTTCAGGCGCACGCAGTCGTAGGTCGCTTCGTAGCTCGGACAGGCATACAGCAGCCGGGAGGTGCAGCTCGTCGGTTCCAGGAACCCCTCTCCGTCCAGGCGCTCGTCCGCGGCCGTGTGCACGCGCGTGTGGTGGCGCAGGGCCAGGAGCGTCCCGCCTCGCGTCGCGCCAAGCTCGAAGCGCTGCACGGTCTCCGTGCGATGTCCCACGTTGGTGAGCACCTGCGCGCGGGTGAGGACCGCTCGGACCGGCCGCTTCAGCCTCAGGGCGGCGAGCGCGGCGAGGACCGTATGCCAGCCCGTTGCGACCTTCGAGCCGAACATGCCGCCGACGAACGGCGCGAGCACCCGGACCTTCTCCTGGGGCAACCCGAGCGCCGCCGCGAGCACGGCCCGGTCGCCCCGCACCCATTGCGTCGCGTTGTACACCGTGAGGGTGTCGCCGTCCCACGAGGCGACCGACGCGTGCGGCTCCAGCGCGCACGGATGCTCGTTGGGCGTCGCGTAGGTGACGTCCAGGCGCACCTCGGCCGCGGCGAGCGCGCCCGCGAGCGACGCGCCCCGCTGCACCTGCAGCTCCTCGCCGAACACCTGCCGCGGCACATCGGCGGTCTCCAGGGCCTGCTCCATCGCCACGGCGAAGGGCGCGCGCTCGTACGCGACCTGGACGAGCGACGCGGCGTAACGCGCCTGCTCGGGCGTGTCGGCGACCACCATCGCCACGTACTGGCCGTAGCGATGGATGCGCGCGTCCTCGAGCGGGGGGCGCCGCTCGGGCGTCATCCCCGTCCAGTCCGCGCTCGTCGGCATCTCGCCGAGCGGTCCACGGTTCTCATGGGTGAGCACGAGCAGCACCCCCGGCGCACGCTCGGCAGCCGCCACGTCGAGGCGCACCACCCGGCCGCTCGGGATCGTGCTGCCCACGAGCGCCGCGTGCGCCGTCGCGGGGAACCTGGTCTCGGCTGCGTACCGCGCGCCGCCGGTCACCTTCATTCGCCCGTCCACACGGCTGACGGGTGTGCCGATCAGGCAGTTGCCAGTCGCCATCGTCGACTCCTAGGCCGCCCGGGCCGTGAGCTCGCTCAGCGCACGCACCAGCGCGCGCTTCGCGAGCTCGATCTTGAAGCCGTTGTGCCGCCGGGGGACAGCGCCCGCGAGCGCGGCGTCCGCGGCGGCATGAAAGCTGTCCGCCGTTGCACGCCGCCCGGCGAGCACCCGCTCGGCCTCGGGGCAGCGCCACGGCTTCGTGGCCACGCCGCCCAGCGCCACACGGGCCGCGCGGATCGTCTCGCCATCCATGTCGAGCGCCACGGCCGCCGACGCGAGGGCAAACTCGTAGCTCGCCCGATCCCGCACCTTGAGGTAATGGGAGCGGCGGGCGAAGGAGAGGTGCGGCAGATCGACGTGGGTGATCAGCTCTCCATGCTCCAGCACCGTCTCGCGCTCGGGCGTGTCGCCCGGGAGCAGGTGAAGGTCCTCCAGGGGAATGCTGCGCGTCGTGCCGTCCGGCTTCCGCGTCCGCACGACGGCATCGAGGAGGACGAGCGCTGCGGACATGTCGGATGGATAGGTCGCAATGCAGTGCTCGGTCGTGCCCAGGACGGCGTGACTGCGATTGAATCCCTCGAGGGCATCGCAGCCGGACCCGGGCTCCCGTTTGTTGCACGCCGCGTGCACGTCGCGGAAGTACGGGCACCGGGTGCGCTGCAGGATGTTGCCGGCGGTGGTGGCCATGTTGCGCAGCTGCGTCGAGGCGCCGGAGAGGATCGCCTCCGAGAGGACGGGGTAGCGCTCGCGGATGGTCGCGTGCCACGCGAGCTGGCTGTTGCGCACGTTGGCCCCGATATGCACGCCTTCCCCGTCCTCCGCGATGGAGGCGAGCGGCAGCCGACGGATATCGACCAGCGTGTCCGGCGACACCACATCGATCTTCATGAGGTCGATCAACGTGGTGCCGCCGGCGAAGAAGACGGCCCCCGGCGCGCTGGTCACCGCGCAGGTCGCAGCCTCGGCGCTCTCGCCTTCCATGTAGCGGAACGGCTTCATGCCGCGCTTCCTCCCCCGTTCAGATCCCGCGCCCGGCGCACCGCGGCGACGATGTTCGGGTACGCGCCGCAGCGACAGAGATTGCCGCTGAGACGCTCGCGGATCTCCTCATCGGAGAGAGCACCCAGCGAGGGCGGCGCGGAGACGTCCAGCGTGACATGGCTGGGGACGCCGCGGCGCGCCTCCTCGAGGAGCGCCACGGCCGACATGATCTGACCCGACGTGCAGTAGCCGCACTGGAGCGCGTCGCATTCGATGAAGGCCGCCTGCACGGGGTCGAGCCGGTCGCCGTCCGCGAGCCCTTCGATCGTCGTGATCTCGTCCTCCTGGTGCGCGACGGCGAGCGCGAGACAGGCGAGCTCCCTCTGGCCGTCCACGAGCACGGTGCAGGCCCCGCACTGCCCGAGGTCGCACCCCTTCTTGCTCCCGTTCAGGTCGAGATGGTCGCGCAGCGCGTCGAGCAGCGTCGTGCGCGGGTCGAGGCGCAGCTCGCGAAGCTCACCGTTGACCCGGAGACGCACGGGCACGCAGCCCTCAGGGGACTGCGACGCTCCTATGCCCGCATCCATTCCGGCCGGGCGCTGTCGATCGGCGACGACCATGGCGCCATCACCCCGTCGCCGCCAGCGTCTTCGCGCGGATCGCGGCGCGCAACGCGGCCGTGAGCGTATCCGCGTCCCAGCTGTCGTCGAAGCGCACCTCGTCGATGAAGAACGCCGGCGTGCCGTTGACGCCGCTGCGCAAGCCGGAGCGGACGTCAGCCTTCACCTTGTCGAGGTGCGCGTGGCTCGCGAGCTCGTCGGCAAAGCGCTCGGTATCGAGCCCGAGGTCGGCGGCGTAGCCGATCAGGTCCTCGAGCCCGAGCGCGTCCTGGTGCTCGAAGAGTGTGTCGTGCATGGCCCAGAACTTCCCCTGCGCCCCCGCGGCCTCGGCCGCTTCTGACGCCGCGAGCGCGTGCGGGTGCAGCTCGGCGAGCGGGAAGTGGCGGAAGACGAAGCGCACGTCGCGACCCACCCGGCTCAGCACGTCCTGGAGCACGAGGTGGGCGCGTCCACAGTATGGGCACTCGAAGTCGCCATACTCGACCAGCGTGACGGGCGCGTCCACGTCACCGAGGATGTGGTCGCCGGGGCCGACCGGCGGTGTCAGCTTGCTCATTTCGAACCTCCTAACTTGTCCAGCGCGTCGAGGATGCCGTCAGCGCCGGGGTTGATGCCGACGGGCGAGACGTAGCTCCACGCCACCTTGCCCTCCGCGTCGACGACGAACAGCGCCCGCTCGGAGATGCCGTCATGCGTGCGGTAGACGCCGTACTGCCGCGCCACCGCGCCCTTCGGCTCGAAATCGGCGAGCAGCGGGAAACGCAGCTTTCGGTCGCGGGCGAACGCGAGGTGGCACCACACCCCGTCGACGGAAATTCCGAGGAGCTTGGCGTGGTGTCGCTCGAATTCGCTGCGGACCTCGCTCTCGTTGTAGAGCGCCAGCTGGTCGCCGCACACGGGGCTCCAGTCGGCCGGGTAGAAGGCAAGGATGACCGGCTGCCCGCGGAAATCGCTCAGCGATACCTTCTGGTCGGGCGTGGTCGCCAGCGTGAAATCGGGCGCGGCCGTGCCCGGGCCGATCGGTTGGGCCATAATGGTTCCTCCCCCTAGTACTACAGCCGCACGTCGCGGAATCTCCGCGGATTTCGCCGAGCGGGCGGACGATCGTGAGGCGACGCTCGTCCGCACACGGGTCGAGCCCAGCTCGTTCGGCGCTCACCGACGTGCGGCTGTAGTACTAGTACTACAGCCGCACGTCGCGGAATCTCCGCGGATTTCGCCGAGCGGGCGGACGATCGTGAGGCGACGCTCGTCCGCACACGGGTCGAGCCCAGCTCGTTCGGCGCTCACCGACGTGCGGCTGTAGTACTAGTTCCTCCCCCTACTTGCTGGCAGCATGGTGCTCCCACCGGGTACCGCAAGAAGCAATCTGGGCTCCCGGTCGAGCGGCCAGCGGCGGCGGTCGGCTCAGGGCGAGACGGTGACGAGGTCCTCGACGCTGTAGACCCCGGGCGCCGACCAGGCTGCTCTCTCGGCCTCCTCCCTCTCGGCCCACGAGCGCACGCTCCCGCGCAGGACGATCTTGCCGCCGTTCACCACATCGACGCTGATGCGCCGGGCGTCCATCTCGGCGCTGCGCTTGAGGGCGTCCTCGATCTTGGACCTGATCTCCGCCGGGGAGACGTGCGGCTTGACCGTGATCAAGTTGCTCACCCCGATCACGCCTACCAGATTGCGGACGGCCTGCTCGGCCTCGTCCTTCTGGAACTGCCACTCCACCTCGCCCTCCAGCTTCAGCCAGCCCTTGCTGACCGTGACCTTGATCTTGTCGGCCGGCACGAGCACGTTGGATCTGAGCGCGCTGACGGCCGCCGCAGCAATGTCCTCGTCGGTGCGCTGGCTGCTGCCCGGCAGCCTGACCTCGAGCTCATTGGCGACGGCCTTGACGCCGTAGACGCGCTTGGCCGCCTGCTCGGCCGCGTACTTCTCGGCAAACGATTGCACGCGGCCGGCCAGGGTGACGATGCCGTCCTTGACCGCCACGCCGATCTCGGCTGCATTGACGCTCGGCTCCCACGCCAGCTCCTCAAGGACATCCCGCTGCAGTTGTCTGTCGTCCATTGATCGCTCTCCTTTGCTTGCGTCGGTTCTGGCTTGTTCTTCCTGTACCGCCAGGCGGTTGGCTCACCCGGCCGGCAGCGTCAGAGCGAACGCAGCTGTACAACCTCGGCCGCGTTCTCCTTGGCGCTTGGCACGCGTGACCTTCCCCCGGGCCGGCCTCGCAGCCTTGGCCTTGCGAGCTTGCATCGCGCGAGCCACTCCGTCCCATGGCCAGGCCGCTCCCTTCTTCTTCAGCGGTCGAGAGGAGAGGCACTCGGGCGGCATGAACCGTCGATCGGGAGCCCTCGCGCTCCCTCCTCCTGTCTCGCCTGCGTGACCGGATCAATGGCAGTCTGGCACACGTCCGCTCCCGAGCGCTTCGATCCGGCGAACGCGAGGGGAGGCTCGCCGGCGCGCGTTGCGCACTTGCGCCGCCGGTGCGGTGCGCACGATTTATTCTCATTGCGCACGCACGATTTATCCTCATTGCGCACGATTGATGCTTATGCTGGTTGGTGGAGGAAGAAGGAGGGTACGATGGCCAATCTGAACATTCGCCGAGGCGAGCCGCTCGCGACCGCTTGGGAGCCTGCGCGCATGACGGATCCGCTCCGCGCGCTCGATCCCTTCCGCATCATTCGTGACCTCATGGGCGCCGACCCGTTCGCTGGCATGGTCCAGGCAGCGAGCACCGTGTTCGAGCCCAATGTCGAGATCAAGGAGACCAAGGACAGCTACGTGCTCAACCTCGACCTGCCCGGCGTGCGCGAGCAGGACCTCGAGGTCTCGATCACCGGCAACCGGCTCACGGTGAGCGGCAGGCGGGAGGAGGAGGAGCGGCGCGAGGACGAGCGGTTCTTCGCCTACGAGCGCTCCTACGGGGCGTTCAGCCGCTCGTTCGTGATGCCGGAAGGTGCCGATCTCGGCAGGCTCAGGGCCGAGTTCGGGGACGGCGTGCTCCGGATCACGGTGCCCAAGAAGGCGGAGATGCAATCGCGCCGCGTCCAGATCGGCGGCGGCAAGGAGGCGGGCGGAAAGGAGCTCCCGTCCGGACAGTCGGCCGAGAGGGGCGGGACGACGGCCGAGGCCGAGAGGGCCGGGACGGCGGCCGAGAAGGGCGAGAAGGGCGAGAAGAAGGCGGCGTAGGACCTGGGAAGTCGCCAGGTCTCGCCTGATCGTCCTCGCGACGGCGTGACGTCCGGCCAGGCCTTCTCGCCAGCCGG
Organism: Sorangium sp. KYC3313; assembly: GCF_052075895.1. Taxonomy (NCBI): domain Bacteria; kingdom Pseudomonadati; phylum Myxococcota; order Polyangiales; family Polyangiaceae; genus Sorangium; species Sorangium sp. KYC3313. The sequence continues at coordinate 9,644,949 of NZ_CP197255.1, read as the reverse complement.
GACGCCGCGCCGGCTCCGGGCTCCGGGGCGATCCGGGACCGCGAGTCCATGCGGGCTCAGGGGGACCACCGGCAGGTGGCCGATCAGCTCGTCAGGACCTCCACGCTGCCGAGGTGGCGTCTACGACGCAGACACAGCCGGGGAGGCCGCAGCGAGGCCGGAGGTCGAGCCCGGGCGCATCGGCGGTCGTGCCCAACGGAGTGACACATGAAGACCGACATCGAACTGCAACGTGACGTCGTGAGCGAGCTGTCGTGGGAGCCGAGCGTGAACGCGGCCCACATCGCCGTCTCGGTCAAGGCCGGTGTCGTCACCCTCCGCGGCCACGCTTCCACCTACGCCGAGAAACAGGCCGCGGAGGAGGCTGCCAGGCGCGTCTACGGCGTCAGGGCCGTCGTCGATGAGCTTGACGTCAAGCTGCCCGACAGGCGCACCGATGAGGACGTCGCCGCCGCGGCGGTCAGGGCGCTCGAGTGGAACATCCTCGTGCCAGCCGACAAGATCAAGGTCACGGTGAGCAACGGCTGGCTGAAGCTGGAAGGCGAGGTGAGCTGGCGGTTCCAGAAGAACGCAGCGGAGAGGGCCGTCCGCAAACTTCCGGGCGTGAGGGGGGTGAGCAATTTGATCACGGTCGGGCCGAGCGTCACACCGACGGAGGTGAAAGCTCGGATCGAGGAGGCCTTGAGGCGCAGCGCCCTGCTGGATGCCCGGCGCATCCGCATCGAGGTGGTGGACGGCGAGGTGACCCTGCACGGGAGCGTGCGCTCGTGGGCCGAGAGAGAGGAGGTCGAGCGGGTAGCCTGGGCGGCTCCGGGGGTCCACGACGTGGAGAACCTCATCACGGTCGAGGCGTGATGATGCCCGGAGATGATGCCCGGAGAGGCTCCGCGGCGCGAGACAGGCCTCATCGCCGCTGGGCGGCGGTCACTTGACACCGTTCACGGGCGGCACCTTGTTCGCCGTGGCCCGTGCCGCGCCCCGCATCATGCGCTCCCGGGGGAGTGAGCTAAGTGAGCTAGACGCTCATTGCGGCGAGCAGGCACGAAGGTGAGACGCTGGGCTTCGGTTCGCGATGAAACTTCAGCTCCAAGAAGAGGAGGGCACGCACATGGCTGGTCGCTTGGAGGATCCTATCCGCACGACGAGCTTCGGATTGGGGTTGGTCGATGCTCATGCCGTGCAGGAGAACCGCGGTTCGTTCGTGGGGCTCGGCATCGCCCTCTTGGTGCTTGGCGTGCTCGCGATCCTCATGCCCGTGATCGCCTCGCTGGTCTCGGCGGTCGTCATCGGGAGCGTGCTGGTGGTGAGCGGCCTCCTCCAGGGCGTCCACGCCGTCCGGAACCCGCGATGGGCCAACTCCTCCTGGTCCCTCGTGAGCGCCCTGTTCCAGATCGTCGCGGGCGTCCTGATCGTGGCCTTCCCGGTGACAGGCACGATGACGCTGACCTTGATCCTCGCGGCGTTCTTCTTCGCAGACGGCTTCCTCAGGATCATCCGCGCCATCCAGCACCGCGGGATGCCGGCCTGGGGCTGGCTCCTGTTCGATGGGCTGCTCTCGCTGGCGCTCGGGGTCCTGATCTGGTGGCGCTGGCCGAGCACCGCGGCGTGGGCGCTCGGCCTGCTCGTCGGCGTCAACCTCATCATCAGCGGATCGTCGATGCTGCTGATCGGGGTCAGCGCGCGACCCCGGCCCGTGGCCAGCGCGCGCGTGTGACCGGCGCGCCGCGCCCGGAGCGGCGCGCCACGCTCGTCGTTGCGGCGCTCGGCGTCGTCTTCGGGGATATCGGGACGAGCCCGCTCTATGCCTTCAAGGAGTGTGTCCACGGCGAGCACGGCGTCGCGCCCACGCCCGAGAACATCCTCGGCGTGCTCTCGCTCATCTTCTGGTCGCTCCTCCTCGTCGTGACCCTGAAATACCTCACCTTCATCATGCGCGCGGACAACCGGGGAGAGGGCGGGATCCTCGCCTTGCTCGCGCTCCTGCCCGAGCGGGTGCGGGCGCAGCGCTCGCCGCGGATGGGCTGGATGCCGGCGCTCGCCGTGTTCGGCGCGGCGCTCCTCTACGGCGACGGGATCATCACCCCGGCCATCTCCGTGCTGAGCGCCGTCGAGGGGCTCGGGGTCGCGACCACGCGGCTCCAGCCCGCCGTCGTTCCGATCACGTGCGCGATCCTGCTGCTCCTCTTCGGCGCGCAGCGCTGGGGGACGGCAAACGTCGGCCGGGTCTTCGGCCCGATCATGTTGCTCTGGTTCATCGTCGTCGCCCTGCTCGGGCTCCGGTTCATCGCAAGCGACCCGTCGGTGCTGGACGCCCTACGGCCGGCGCACGCCGTGCGTTTCTTCCTGGACCAGGGCGTCCACGGCTTTGCTCTCCTCGGCGCCGTCGTGCTCGTCATCACCGGCGCCGAGGCGCTCTACGCCGACATGGGGCATTTCGGTCGCGGGCCGATCCGGAGGGCGTGGTATTGGCTCGTGCTCCCCGCGCTCGTGCTCAACTATTTCGGCCAGGGGGCGCTCCTGCTTGGCCATCCCGAGGCCGCCGGCAATCCGTTCTTCGAGATGGTGCCGCGGGGGATCCCCACCTACGGCCTGGTCGCGCTCTCGACCATGGCCACCCTGATCGCGTCGCAGGCGATCATCTCCGGCGCCTTCTCGCTGACGCACCAGGCGGTGCAGCTCGGATATTTCCCGTGGACCGCGGTGAAGCACACCTCCAGCGAGGTGGAGGGGCAGGTCTACGTGTCCGTAGTCAACTGGGCCCTGGCCGTCGCGTGCGTCGCGCTGGTCCTCGGCTTCAAGGCGTCGAGCCGCCTCGCGGCCGCATACGGCATCGCCGTGACCGGGACGATGACGATCACGTCCGTCCTTTTCTACGGCGTCGCGCAGAGGACCTGGCGCTGGCCTCGCGTGAAGGCGCTGCCGCTGCTGGTCGTGTTCCTCGCCGGCGACCTCGCCTTCTTCGGCGCAACCCTGCTCAAGCTGCGCGACGGCGGGTACATCCCGCTCCTCGTCGGCGCTGCCCTCTTCGGGCTGATGGCCCTCTGGAAGAGGGGCCGCGCGCTGCTCGCCGAGGCTGTCGTCGAGACCGCCCCGCCGCTCGGCGCGTTTCTGCGGGAGCTCGACGCGAAGCGCCCCGCGCGCGTGCCCGGCACCGCGGTGTTCCTCACGAGCACGGACAAGACGCCGCCGAGCCTCGCGCACCACCTCGCGCGCAACAAGGTCCTGCACGAGACGGCCATTCTCCTCACCGTGCTCACAGAGCACGTGCCCCGCGTGCCCGAGGGGGAGCGCATCGAGCTCACGTCGCTCGGCGGCAACCGCTTCTACCGGCTCCGGATCCGCATGGGTTTCATGGAGAGCCCGCATGTCCCCTCCTGCCTCGTCGCCGCGGCGGAGCGGAGCGGCGAGCCGTTCGACGTCGACGACCTCACCTACTACGTCGGCCGCGAGACGCTCCTGGCGACCGACGGGGGCCGCATGGGCCACGTCGCCGAGAGCATCTTCGCGTTCATGTTGCGCAACGCGGTCCCGCGGTCCGCCTATTTCGAGCTGCCGCCGAGCCAGGTGGTGGAGATAGGGCTCCAGATCGATCTCTAGCGCGCCTCCGCAAGCGCCCTCTGGATCAGGCTGCCGGCGGGCGCGGCGGTTCGAAGCGCGTGGATGCCTGCGCTCAGCGCCGCTCGCTCTCGGACTGCCGCTTGAAGAACGCCGCTATCCTATCCTTCAGCTTGGCGAAGGCCGAGGTCGCGTCTTCCTTGTTCTTGAGCTGTGCCTCGATGTCCGACATGTCCTTGTGCAGGGCCGCGTATTCCGGGTCATTGCCCGCGTATCCGAGCTCCTTCGCGCGCTCGAGCTCGTGCCTGGCCGTGGCCAGAAGCCGCTGCGCTCCGTCCCTGTCCTTCTCGCGCAGGGCCTGGGCTTCGCTGATCGCGGCCTGCGCGGCGACGATCGGCAGCGGCCTGACACGGTCGATCACCACCAGGGTGTTGAGCGCCGTCTGCAGCACCACGCCGGCCTCCTTGGTCTTCTTCTGCTCGAGCAGACGGGCGGCCTCGCCAAGAGCGGCCGGATAGGTCGCGAGTGGCAGGTTGTAGACGCGGGTGCGGATCTCGCTGGTCAGACCGAAGAGCACCACCCGCGCCACCGGATAGTTCTTGTCCTCCACGGCCCTCCCCGCGGCTTTGGCGATCTCCTTGACGGCCTGAATGTCCACCGGCGCCACGTCGATGATGTCGACCTCCAGCTGGACAGGGATGAGGGCCGCCGCCGGGTTGCGGGCCAGGAGGATGCTGACTTTGCCGGTAGCCCGCTCGAGCGCCGCCGCCGCTTCATCGCGCTTGTCCTCCGCGATGGCCTTGAGCGCATTCCGGGTCTCTGTGATGGCCGCGATGGCTTCCTTGTCCAGCGTCTTCTCGCCCTGCTGCTCGGCCTCCTTCCGCTGCTTCTCTACCTCGGGCCGCATCTCGGGCTTCATTTGTCGCTCGCCTTCCTTCGGTTGCTTCTTGGTGTCAGGTAGCGCCTGTGCCTCGCTCGGCGCGAGGAGAGACGCGGATGTCCCGCCATGCTCCCGGGCGCGTTCGCACGAGGCCAGTCCCATGCACAAGGCCAAGGACATCGCCAGCACCGAACTCGATGTGCTTCTTGTGTCCTTCATCTGCTGTCCTTTCGGGTCTCGATCTCCGGTTGCCTGCCCACCAGCCGGCCGGACGCCGCCGAGCGTGCGTTGCTCAGCGTCCGTTAGCTCGCCACCTCTGCCCGGGTGAGCTTCTCCGCGACTTGCCGGTGGTCGCCCATTACCTCGACGGATTCTCCGTCCCGGAGCTTGACGTCGCTGAGGTGGTCCGGGTCCGTCGGGTCGGGTCGCACGGTCATGACGTAGGCCGGGTTGATGTACACGGCCGTTCCGGTGGCGCGATCCATGAACTGCACAATCATCGGAGAACCTCCCTCCTCCGCTGCCTTCACTGCGAGCATGCCGCCGGGCCTCGGCGCGTCAATACCACATGATGCTCGGTATCGCGTTTGCGTTCCCTCCACGCAAAAGCGGAGGGACTGATGGAGAATCACGTGCGAACAGGCGCGCCGGAGGGGCACGCCCAAGACATCATCCTCGTGCCGGTCGACTTCGGGCAAGCGCTGGCTCCGAGCGCTCGACCTCGTGAATCAGCTCGCCCCCTGCTTCAGCGCCGAGGTCGTCGTGCTCCACGCCTACAAGGTGCTCGTCCAGGTCTACCCGGGGCTGCCGGTCGAGGCGCCCCCGTGGCCGGGAATCCACATGGAGGTGGAGGAGGCTGCGAGGCGGGCCCTCAACCGTTCGCCCGCGCACCCGAGACCAGCGCGAGCGCGCGTAGGGCAACATTGTCGACTGTGATCCCATACTCCTCGAGCACCTTCCTGCCGGGCGCCGAGGCCCCGAAGCGAGGCACGCCGACGATGTCCCCTCGCTCCCCGGTCCAGCGCTCCCAGCCGAACGGCGATGCGGCCTCCACCGCCAGACGCGCGACGCGGGGCGGCCGGCATGTGACGCCGGCGGCATGGCGCGCGTGATGCAGAGTCCGTGATGCAGAGTCGGAGAGGGGGTTGTTCATGGCGGAATCGAGCGCCGAGCTCATCGCCGTCGGGAGGCTGTGGGTCGAGTACGTCGCCCACGACCCATGGCTGCCGAAGGTGGGAGAGACGGTCGTAGCGACGGCCTTCGAGGAGGTGCTCGGCGGGCGTGGCGCCCGGCAGGCCGTCGCGGCGGCGCGCCTGGGGTCGCCCGCGGCGCTCGTCGCGGCCATTGGGCAGGACGAGCGCGCGGACTCCCTGCTCCGCCGGCTCGACGGCGAGGGCGTCGCGACGCGGTGGCTCCGGCGCGACAAGGCCGTCTCGTCCGGCGCCGCGCTCGTCCACCTCGATCCGTCGCGAATGCGGCAGGCGATGATCTTCCCGGACCCGTTCCGGGCGATCTCGCCCCTCGACGTCGAGGCCGCTGCGGACGTCATCGCCTCTGCGCGCGCCGTGCTGGTCTCGCTCGAGGTCGCGCGTGAGGCTGCGCAGCGGGCGATCGGGCTGGCGCGCATCGCGCATGCGCGCGTCGTTCTCGACGCGGCCGGCGCGATGGAGGCCCTCTCGGGCGACGAGCTGCAGGGGGTCGAGATCCTCCACGCGACCGCAAGGGAGGCCAAGGCGCTCGTGGGCGTCGAGGTCCGCAGTCCGGCGACCGCGATCGCCGCAGCCGAGGCGCTCCGCGCGCGCGGGCCCGGAGCGGTGCTGATCGACGCGGGGCCCGACGGGCATCTGCTCGTCACGGAGCGCGGCTCCCGGATGTTCCCCCGCCTCGCCGCGCCCAACGCCGACGCCTCCGACGAGGTATTCGTCGCCGCGCTCGCCGCGGCGCGCGCCGAGGGACGCTCGCTGGAGGACGCGACCACGCTGGCGACCGCCGCGCAGTCTCTCGTGGGCCCGGAGCACGACGTCCGGGCCTTTCCGCGCCGGGGCGCCGTGCTTCGATTGCTCGAGGTCACCACGGGACGATCGTGGGAGCTCGACGATGGCGCCTGACGGGGCCGTGGGCGCTCGGGCGCCAAGGTCGATGGGGAGCCCACGAGGACGAGGAGAAGCGCCGGAGGTTCAAGCTCGAGGGAGCGCTGACGCTGAAGCAGCCTTCCGGCGCCAGAGGAATCAGTGGGGAAGCGCTGTGCACGCGATCATTTTCGATCTCGATGGGACCCTGGTGGACACGGTCTATGCCCACGTTTTGTCGTGGCAGCGCGCGTTCGCCGAAGCGGGCATGCCGATCGACGCCTGGCGGGTCCACCGGCGCATCGGGATGAGCGGCGGGCTCTTCGCTCGCGCGGTGGCGCGCGAGGTCGGCCACCCGCTCGCGACCGAGCAGGCGCGCTTCGTCCAGGAGCGCCACGGCGAGATCTTCCAGCAGATCCTGCCGGAGCGACGCCCGCTCCCTGGAGCGGTGGCGCTGCTCCGTCACCTGCGTGATGCGGGGGTGCCGCACGGGATCGCGACCTCCGGACGGCGTCCGGAGATCGACGCCTCGCTCGCGGCGCTCGACCTCCCGCCGGGCATGGTCGTGGTTGCTCGCGGTGACGTGCGCCGCGCGAAGCCCGCGCCCGATCTCTTCTTCGCGTGCCAGCAGCGTTTGGGTGTGGCGGCCGAAGATTGCTACGTTGTCGGTGACTCCGTATGGGACCTGCTCGCCGCGCGCCGGGCCCGCATGTTCGGGGTCGGATTGCTCTCCGGCGGGTACGGGCAGGACGAGCTGCTCGCGGCGGGGGCGTACCGGGTGTACCGCGACCCCGCGGAGCTCGGCGCCGCGCTCGACGAGCTCGGCGTCCTGCCCTGAGGACCGCCCGGCACGGCGGCGCAGCGGGAGCAGAGCAGAGAGGATCAGCGCCCTCTCTGCTCGCTGCGACGTCTCAGAGCAGCTGTCCTGAGCTTGCCCGCCCTGACGGCCCGCCTCTGGAAGAGGAGAGGGAGGCTCTCGAGCACGTCGACCCGGTCCGCGATCATCAGCAGGATCGTGTGGGGAAGCTGGTGATCCGGGATCTCGTAGGCCACGCGGCGCAGCGCGCCGCTCGCCCCCCTCGGCGGCAACGCCGTGCTGAATACCGGCGTCGGGCGGGCGAGCCCTGGGCGCCTGAGCACGCGACCCTCGATCGGCTGCCGCTCGGGCTCTATCCAGTGCGCCCACGCCAGGAGGTGTGGCGGCGCCTCTCTCGGGACGCCGGGCCTCTCCTCCGGACACAGATCAACTCCCCAGTACGGCTGCTCCATCGGCCGCGCGATCTCGGCTTCCATGATCGTTTCCTCCTCGATGAAAGAGCTCACTTGGCGCCCGACGGGATGAGCACGCATTTGAGGATCCCGTCGGACCTCGCCGCGAACAGGCGATACATCTCCGCGGCCGCATCGAGCGGGACGCGGTGCGTGATGAGCGCCCTCGGGTCGATGTTCCCCTTGCGGATGTGCTCGAGCAGGTGGGGCATGTACCGCTTCACGTCGCATTGCCCGGTCTTGATCGTCAGTCCCTTGTTCATGGCCGCGCCCACGTCGACGAGGTTCCACGGCGGCCCGTAGACGCCGATGATCGAGACCCTCCCGCCGCGGCGGACCGACTGGATCGACCAGTTGAGGGCGACGGGCGAGCCGGCCTCGAGCATGAGCGTCTTGCCCAGCACGTCGTGCAGCGTCGAGCCGTTCGCCTCCAGACCGACCGCATCGATGCAGACATCCGGCCCGCGGCCGTCGGTCATCTCCCGGAGGACGGAGACGACATCAGGGACCTTGCTGAAATCGAGCGTCTCTGCTTGGTTGTACCGGCGCGCGAAATCGAGGCGGTAACCGACCGAATCGATGGCGATGACCCGGCGCGCGCCGAGGAGCCAGGCGCACCGCTGGGCCACGAGGCCGACGGGCCCGCAGCCGAAGACAGCCACCGTGTCCGCGGGGCCGATGTCTCCCATCTCCGCCGCCTGGTACCCCGTGGGGAGGATATCCGAGAGAAAGAGCACGTCCTCGTCCGAGAGGTCGTCGGGGATCTTCATGGGGCCGACGTCGGCGAAGGGGACGCGGACGCGCTCGGCCTGGCCGCCCTGGTAGCCGCCGGTGGTGTGCGAGTAACCGAAGATCCCGCCGGTGATCGTGGTGAGCGGGTTCGTGTTCTCGCAGGCGGAGGTGCGGTCTCGCTGGCAGAAGAAGCACGTACCGCAGGCGATGTTGAACGGCACCACGACGCGGTCGCCGCACTGGAGGGTCCGCACGGATGGCCCGACCTCCTCCACGACGCCGGTGAACTCATGGCCGAAGATGGTGCCGACGCGCGTGTCGGGCACGTAGCCATGATAGAGATGCAGGTCAGAGCCGCAGATCGTGGCGCGACTCACACGCAGGACCACGTCATTCGGATGTTGAATCCGAGGCTCCGGGTTTTCCTCGACACGGACGCATTTCGGCCCATGGTATGTGAGCGCCAGCATTCGCACCACCTCTCCTTTTGCTCGATGGGGACGATGCAAGGAGCGAACCCAGCGCGCACGCTCATGGGTGCAACCGGCGTAGGCACCGGCGCTCCGCGATTTCGCCGCCCGGAGGCCAGGGAGGACGGTTGTCCATCGTTTGAAAACCCGGATATCTACCGCTGATCCATCGAGCTCCTGGTTCTGGCGCTTCGTCTCGTCGTGCGCCTTCCTCGAGGAGAGCGGGAGCTCCGTGTTCAACTCGAACGCGCAGCCATGTCGGTGCCACGACACATCGGGCGATGTTCTCGTCGGTGCGCTGGCAACTGCCCGGCAGCCTCACCTCGAGCTCGTCAGCCTTGAGCTCGCGAGCTTGCATCGCGTGAGCCATTTCGGACCATGCTCCGACCGCGCTCTTCCGTTCTGCGGTCGAGGAGAGGCACGCGAGCAGCATGAGCCGTCGCTCCGGAGCCGTCGCGTCCTCTCCCGCCTGCGTGACCGGATGAACGGCAGTCCGGCATGCGTCCGCTCCGGAGCGCGTCGATCCGGCGAACGCGAGGGGAGGCTCCTCGGCGCGCATCGTGCACTTGCGCCGCCGTGCGACGCGCACAATTGATGCTTGCAGTGGAGGGGGAGAAAGAAGGAGGGTACGATGGCCAATCTAAGCACTCGACGAGGCGAGCCGCAGCAGTCGCTCGCCACCGCCGGGGATCCCACGCGCATGACGGCTCCGTTCCGCGCGCTCGATCCTTTTCGCATCATCCGCGACCTCGTGGGCACCGACCCGTTCGCCGGCATGGTCCAGGCGGCGCGCACGGCGTTCGCGCCCGATATCGAGATCAAGGAGACCAAGGACAGCTACGTCTTCAACATCGACCTGCCCGGCGTGCGCGAGGAGGACCTCGAGGTCTCGATCTCCGGCAACCGGCTCACGGTGAGTGGCAAGCGGGAGGAGGAGGAACAGCGCGAGGACGAGCGGTTCTTCGCCTACGAGCGCTCCTACGGGGCGTTCAGCCGCTCGTTCGTGATGCCCGAAGGCGCCGATCTCGACAGGCTGAGGGCCGAGCTCAGGGACGGCGTGCTCCAGATCTCGGTGCCCAAGAAGGCGGAGATGCAGTCACGCCGCGTCCAGATCGGCCGCAAGGAGGCGGGCGGCAAGGAGCTCGCATCCGGGCAGCCGGCCGAGAGGGCCGGGACGACGGCCGAAGCCGAGAGGGCTGCGACGGGCGAAAAGAAGGCAGCGTAGACCCTGGGAAGTGGCCAGGTCTATCCTGCTCGCGCTCGCGACGCCGCGGCGCAGGAAGAGGAGGGGATGCACATGGCTGATCGCTTGGAGGACCCTGTCCGCACGACGAGCTTCGGATTGGGGTTGGTCGATGCTCATACGGTGCAGGAGAACCGCGGTTCGTTCCTGGGGCTCGGCATCGCCCTGTTGGTGCTTGGCGTTCTCGCGATTCTCATGCCCGTGGTCGCCTCGCTGGTCTCGGCGGTCGTCATCGGGAGCGTGCTGGTGGTGAGCGGCCTCCTCCTGGGCGTCCACGCCGTCCGGAACCCGCGATGGGCCAACTCCTCCTGGTCCCTCGTGAGCGCCCTGTTCCAGATCGTCGCGGGCGTCCTGATCGTGGCCTTCCCGGTGACAGGCACGATGACGCTGACCTTGATCCTCGCGGCGTTCTTCTTCGCAGACGGCTTCCTCAGGATCATCCGCGCCATCCAGCACCGCGGGATGCCGGCCTGGGGCTGGCTCCTGTTCGATGGGCTGCTCTCGCTGGCGCTCGGGGTCCTGATCTGGTGGCGCTGGCCGAGCACCGCGGCGTGGGCGCTCGGCCTGCTCGTGGGCGTCAACCTCATCATCAGCGGATCGTCGATGCTGCTGATCGGGGTCAGCGCGCGACCCCGGCCCGTGGCCAGCGCGCGCGTGTGACCGGCGCGCCGCGCCCGGAGCGGCGCGCCACGCTCGTCGTCGCTCAGCCGTACGGCTGCTGTCCATGAGGCCGGTCTCTGACATGTTCGGAGCGCCGGCCGCTCGAAGCGCCTGGATGCCTGCCCTCAGCGCGACCCGTTCGCCCTGGTGTGGCCCTGGCGGAGGAGGAGGTCGAATCCGATGCGCGTCAATGAGATCATGACATTCCCGGCCATCACGATCGCTCCAACCGATTCGGTCGCGCACGCCGAGGAGACGATGAACCGCGAGAAGATCGGGCACCTCCCGGTCACCGACGGCGACGTGCTGGTCGGGGTCGTCAGCCGGCAGGACGTGCTCGACGTGTCGCCTCCGAGCATCAGCATTCCTTCGGAGGACGACGAGATCGAGTACAAGGCCAAGCTCCACGTGTGCAAGATCATGCGCGGGGTGGTCGAGACGGTGCGTCCCGCCACAGACGCCGCCGAGGCCGCCGGCAAGCTGCTCGATCTGAAGGTTGGGTGTCTTCCGGTCATCGACGAACGATTCCACGTCGTCGGAATCGTCACCACGTCCGACTATGTCCGCCTCGCCAGAGACCTCCTGAGCCATAGACGTCTCGAAGAGACGGGCGTCGTGCGCCCCTGATGCACCATCTACAACATCGACCATCGCCTCCGTCACGACTGCTGCAGATCGGCGCTATGAATCGCTGAACCGCGAGGCCATGCTCATGATCGGCGAAGCCGACATGGAGCTCCTCAGGGTGCGCTGCGATGCCTATGTCATCGAGTAGCGCGGCGCCTCGCGCCGGCGCGGCGCCGAGACACACCTTGACGGGACCGCCTTTCGCAGGCGCCGGACCGGCGGGCTCGTCGGGAGCGCCCGGATGGACGCCCGGCGCATCCGTGTCGAGTGCGGGGGGGCGAGGTGATCTTCCTCGGCCGCGTGCGCTCGTGGGCCGAGAAGGAAGAAGCCGAGCGGGCGGCATGGTCGGCTCCGGGCGTCCACTGCGTCGAGAACCTCATCACCGTCGAGCCGTGATAACGCCCCGGCGCAGCTCGCGAGGTGGGGGCTCCGGATCGATCTCCAGCGCGCCTCCGGCGCCCGAACTCGCGGGCGATCCTCAGCCATGCCTGACGAGCTGGACCGGCAGGATATAGAACAGCGCGATCAGGAGGATGATGAGCGCGCCGGCGACGGGGCTCCACCGTGCGACGAGGAACGAGGCGCCGTAACCGATCGGCCCTATGAGGTAGCGCTCGGTGGTCGCTCGGATGACATCGTCGTCCAGCTCCGGATCGACCAGCCGGCGATTGTGGGTCGCGTGCAGCCATATGGCCAGGAACAGGCTCGCCGTGACGAACAGCGAGCTCGCGTAGACGAGGAGCGCCGTGCGCGTCCTGTCGTCGTGCGCGTGCCAGTAAACGCCGAGGAGCGCCGTCGGAAAGGGGATGAGCGCGATCGTCATCAGGAAGAGCACGTTGAGCTTGAGGAAGACATGGTCCGTGCGCCGGAACAGCCTGAAGACGTGGACGTGGTGGCTCCAGTAGATCCCGAGGTACACGAAGCTCATCACGTAGCCCACGTAGACGGGCCACTGCGTCGCCAGCGCATCCAGGAGCCGAGCTGAGTCGGTCAGCCCTCAAGGGATCTTGAGCTCGATCACCAGCAAAGTCGCCGCGATCGAGAACACCGCGTCGCTGAGCGCCTCAATGCGGCTCGTCCCCTCGTGCGTCGCGAGGACGAGGGCGAGCCTCCGGCGTCGGTGCGGTCTCAGGCGCTCGCCGGGAGCGCTCGCCAGAGGGGCCGTCATGGGCTCGTTCGCCCTCTCCCTCCCTGGCCGCCGCTCGCCGTAAGCAGCCACGTCTCCACGGCGTGCGCGAAGCCCTCGTCGTCGTTCGACAGCGTGATGAAGCGCGCTTGCCGCTGCACGACGGCGCGCGCGTGCCCCATGGCGAGGCGGAGCCCGCTCTCCCGGAACATGAGCACATGGCCCACGACGCCCTCCCGGCGCTCGACGACCCTGGGGAGAACCTGCACGGCCGCCTGCTCGAGCGCTACGCGCGGCGCGTCGGCGCGGCGCACCAGCCAGTCGTCGCCCTGGTAGACCCAGACGTCGGCGCCGTGTCGCTCCAAGGTCGCGATGACGACTGCGGCCGCGCCATTGTCCAGCGGGTGCTGGAAGATCTTCTTGAAGGCCAGATCGCCTGTCGCCCCGAACAGCACGAGCGCATCGGCGGCGCTCACGCCGCCTGCTCCGCGGCGCCGCCGAGCGCGCGCCGTATCGCCCCGATCGCCTTGCCCATGATCCATCCAGCGAGCACGCGCCCGGCTCCTCGCGTCACGGCCCTGGAGCCGTGCCTTCCCGGTCCGGCATCGCGTGTGCCACGCCGGCCCAGCACCCGAGCGCGCTCGTTCCGGCGGGCGACGCGGCGTGGGGCGACGTGGCGTGAATCGAGCGCAGGAGCCTCCAGGCTCGTACCCTGGAGCGCGCTCGAGGGCAAAGGACGGTGACGAGCGTCGCCGGCGGCACGGGGCGCCGCGTGCTGCACGTGGCACTTCGTGCACGGGCGTGCTCGCCGGGAGGACGGGCGCGGCATGCGCGCGACGCCGCGGCGAGGAGCTCTCCGGGGTCCTTGCTGCCGCAGCGCTGAGCGCGGCCCTGCGCCGTCCGTGTGCAGGTTGCGCATGCGGCGGGTCTGGTCCGATGATCGCTTGAGTCGACTCCATGCTCGATCGAGTCGTCGCCTACCTGAGGACGCACGGCGTACCGTTCCGTCTCTCCAGCCATCCATCGCCCGAGCCGCTCCCGGCGGTCGCGCACTGCGTCCCTCCGGGCGGCCTCGCGGTAGAGACGCAGGTGCTCGTCGTCGGCGGGCAACCTGCCATCGCCTGCCTGCCCCGGGGGGAGAGGCTGAGCCTGCCGGAGCTCAGGCACGAGCTCCGCGCGGAGGTGATCGAGGGCAGCCCCGCGGATCTGAAGCCGCCCTACTCGCAGGCCGGCGGGCAGATCCCGCCGCTCGGTGGGGCGATGGGCGCCCTCACCCTCATCGACGAGCGGCTGACGAGCGCGTCCGCCATCGTGTTCACGGCCTTCTCGCCGAACGACTGCATCGAGCTCTCGTATGACGAATTCGCGCGCCTCGAGCGCCCCCGCGTCGCCTCGTTCACGATCGGCGGCGAGCTCCCGGAGCATGCCGAGCCGCAGGAACCCAACAAGAAGGTCGCGTAGGTTACCATGGCCAAGATCATCGGAATCGACCTGGGTACGACGAACAGCGTCGTCGCCGTGATGGAGGGGAAGGAGCCCAAGGTCATCCCCAACCAGGAGGGCTCGCGCGTCACCCCGTCCGTCGTCGCCTGGGACGAGCGGGGCGAGGTGCTCATCGGGCAGATCGCCAAGCGCCAGGCGGTCGTGAACCCCTTCGGCACCATCGCCTCGGCGAAGCGCTTCATCGGGCGGCGCTTCGAGGAGGTCACGGAGGAGGCCAAGCGCGTGCCCTTCAAGGTCGTCAAGGCGAAGAACGGCGACGCAGCGTTCGAGGTGCGCGGCAAGGTCATCTCGCCGCCGGAGGTGTCGGCGCACGTCCTCCAGAAGCTCAAGAAGGCAGCGGAGGAGTACCTCGGCGAGAGCGTCTCGGCGGCCGTCATCACCGTCCCCGCGTACTTCAATGACGCGCAGCGCCAGGCGACCAAGGACGCCGGGCGCGTCGCGGGGCTCGACGTCAAGCGCATCGTGAACGAGCCGACGGCCGCGGCGCTCGCGTACGGCCTCGACAAGAAGAAGCACGAGATCATCGCCGTCTATGATTTCGGCGGCGGCACGTTCGACATCTCCATCCTCGAGGTGAGCGACAGCGTGGTGCAGGTGATCTCGACGAACGGCGACACCCACCTCGGGGGCGACGACATCGACCACCTGGTGATCGACTGGCTGGTCGCCGAGTTCAAGCGGGACACGGGCATCGACGTATCGACCGACAAGATGGTCGTCCAGCGCCTCAAGGACGCGGCGGAGCAGGCGAAGATCGAGCTCTCCAACGTGCAGGAGACCACCATCAACCTCCCGTTCCTCACCGCGGACGCCTCGGGCCCCAAGCACCTCTCGAAGGTGCTCACCCGCTCGCGGCTCGAGCAGATGATGAAGCCGCTCGTGGACCGGACGATGGAGCCCGTGCGCCGGGCCCTCGGCGACGCGCAGAAGACGGCCCAGCAGATCGACGAGGTCGTCCTCGTCGGCGGCTCCACCCGAATCCCCTTGGTCCAGGAGACGGTCCGGAGCTTCTTCGGCAAGGAGGCGCACAAGGGTGTCAACCCCGACGAGGTCGTGGCCGTCGGCGCGGCCGTGCAGGCCGGCGTGCTCTCCGGAGAGGTCAAGGATCTCCTGCTCCTCGACGTCACGCCGCTGTCGCTCGGCGTGGAGACGCTCGGAGGCGTGATGACGCCGATGATCTCGCGCAACACGACGATCCCGGCGCAGAAGAAGGAGGTCTTCTCCACCGCGGCCGACGGCCAGCCCTCGGTGGAGGTCCACGTCCTGCAAGGGGAGCGGGCCGAGGCGCGGTACAACCGGACGCTCGGTCGCTTCCACCTCGACGGCATCCTGCCGGCGCCCCGCGGGGTGCCGAAGATCGAGGTGGCGTTCGACATCGACGCGAACGGCATCCTCTCGGTGCACGCCAAGGACATGGCCACCGGCAAGGATCAGCGCATCACCATCACCGCGTCGGGCGGGCTCAAGGAGGACGAGATCGAACGGATGGTCGCCGAGGCGCAGCGCAACGAGGCCGAGGACGCGAGGCGCCGCGAGGAGATCGAGCGCCGGAACAAGCTCGACACCCTCTGCTACACGCTCGAGAAGACCGTCGCGGAGAACAAGGACAAGCTCGCCGACGCCGACGTCGCGGCCCTGAATGCGCTCATCGCCGAGGGCCGTCGCGCGATCGAGCAGCAGGACGACGCCCAGGTCGCGGCCGCGCTCGAGAAGGTGGAGAAGGAGGCGCACCGCGTCGCCCGGGTGATGTACGAGAAGGCGGGCGGCCAGCCGCCCGAGGCTCCGGCGCCGCCCTCGGGGGCGCGCGATACCGGAGGGAAAGAGGGCGTGATCGACGCGGAGTTCGAGGAGACCGGGACGTAGGCAGGTCCGATGTCGCGGCGGCGAGCCGCCCGGCCGAGGGCGACGGCACGGCTCAGCGTGCCCGCGAGCGAGGCGACCACGGCGGCCCGATGCGACGGGTCGGCCGGTGCGAGCCCGCCAAACTCAGGCGTCGGCGGTTGGGCCCGGATTGGGTCGATGCCTTCCGAAGGGTTGCGATCGGTGGTCTGGTCCCCCCAAGATCCCGGCTGAAGCGACGGATCGCGACGGTTCGGCACCGCAAATTCGTGCCTCCATCAAAGATGGGTCGCACCCATCTCCGCGATGGACGTGCCGCCAGGAATTCCCGGCGGGAGAGGCGCGAGCTCGAAGCTGCCATCCGCGAGATCGAAGCCTGGTCGGTGGGTGGGATGGTGAAGGCGAGCCGCCAGCCTCCATGGTCGCTTGGGCCTCCAGCTTCCTGGATAGCTGGCTCGTGGACTCGGATTCCGAAGCTCCCTCGTAGCAGTCGTGGAGCTCTGCGCCGTCCTCGCCGGGACGTGACTTCGGCTATTCGGGAAACCTAAGCGTCTTGTGGGCCTCGCCGCTCTCTCCCACCGTCGTGCTGCCATCGTGGTTCCAGCTGGTGCCGCCCTTGCCCGGCTGTCCGGTCTCGATGATGACGCCCTCGAGCGTGAGCTGGTCCTCGTCGAGGTAGGCGACGCCGATCGAGTCGCCGCCGCGCCCCGGGCCGCCGTATCCGCCGGGCCCTCCTTCGCCGCCCCGGCCGCCGAAGCAGGCGGCGAGTTCATCCCCCAGCGTTCCGCCCGGTGCGCCTCGGCCGCCTATGCCACCGCGCTGGGGTTCCCCACCGTCGCCGCCATTGCCGCCAAGGTCCGCCGTGATCTTGGTGTCGCGCACGGTCACCCGGGCGTGAAGCACGAGGACGCCGATGGACGGCGGTGCGTTCGCTCCCCCGCGGCCTCCTCTGCCTCCGCAACCGCCGGCCCCTCCCGAGCCGCCTGCTGGGCCTCCCTTGGAGGCCGCACCGCACACGGCGAGCCCGCCCCAGCGACCGCCGCCGCCGCCGCCGCCCTGGCCCGGCGTGCCCCAGGTCCCCTCGGCCCCCGTGTCGCCCTCCCATCCTGCCTCGGTGAGGCGCCCGATGCCCTTGCCGGGCGCGCCCTGCGTTCCCGGAGCCCCCGGGCCCCCCTCGGATCCGGGGCTGCAACTGACGTTGTCCCGCTCCCCGATACCACCGCGTGCGGGCGGCAAAAGGTCGGCGGGCTCCCCGTCGCCTCCATCCTCGGCGCTGTCGGGCAGCCCGTCGCCTCCCTTGCCACCGATGCTCGTGAGCCCGCTCTCGCACCGGTTCACGGCCGCAGGGCCGCCGGCGACGACGGTCGCCGAGCAAGCGTCCCCACCGAACATGCCATCCGGTCCGGTGGGTTGCCAGGTCTGCCACTTCTCGCCAGCCGCCCCTCTCCGTCCACCCCGGGCTGAGATCTCGCTCCGCAGGATCTCCACCGCCGTGTTCGACTGAACGAGCACTCCGACCAGGCCCGCCGACCGGACGTAGAGATCGGCGAGCGTCGACACCCCGTCCGCGGCCCCCGTGTCCTCGGGGCCCGCAGGCTCGACGATCACCATGGGGCCGAAGACCCGATCGTGAGTAAACGTGGTCTGCGGGCGTAGAGGGTCGCGATCCCATCTCCGGCAGTGGAAGCCCCCGAGGAGATCCACGCCGGAGGGCACCCGGATCTCCTCCACGACGAATCCGTCGTTGCAGAGGAACACGCGTCCTCGTCCAGCGCGCGCGAGCTCGACGGCGCGCGCGACGGTGTACACCGGCTTCGCCTTCGTGCCCGGGTTCCTGTCGTCGCCGAAACCGTAGTTTCCGGCGAGGAACACGCCGCAGCCGTCGTCGAGGATATCGGCGGCGACGTGCTCGACGCAGACCGACTCGGGAGGCGGCTCGTTCTCGCACGAGGTGCCTTCACACGGCGTCACGCCAGGGTCGTTCACGCCGGGAGCAGTTCCGCAGCCGGTCGCCCACGGCGACAACAGAAGGACGAAGGTAGCAGCGGTGGTCTTCCTCATGGGCGTCTCCTGACGTGCACCGCCAGCACAGGGCGGTTCATTGAGGCGGCTCCGGGTCTGGCGCATCGAACCGGTACCAGAACAGCGAAGTCCCGTCATTCCCCTGGCCGAGCCCGCTTTCCAAGGTTGCGTTGCCGCCGATCCCCCCGGTGCCGGCTTGTCCGGGCGAGACCGTCGAGTTCTTCAAGATGGCCACCGAGGCGCCCACGGAGCCGATGCCGAGCGAGTGGCCACCGAGACCGCCGCCGGCATCGCCCCCGCGGCCGCCGTTGCCGCCATCGCCGCCGGCGCACCCTCGCGACGTGTCGGTCAGAAGCTTGTTTCCGCCGAGGCCGCCGCCGGCACCAAAGCCTCCCCACTGGCCCGTTCCGCCGACCCCGCCGTTGCCGCCCTTGGCCCCGAGGACCGTGCTGGCGTCGACCGTGAGGGAGCTCCCCTGCAAGGCCACGATCCCGATGCTCGCACCGCCGTAATCGCCCCCTTTGCCCCCTTTGCCGCCGCAGCCGCCGCTGCCCCCCGATCCGCCGGCCGCACCGCCCTGGGGCCGACCCGCCGGACACGCGTTCACTGGGTCGCGCCCTTTGCCACCGCCACCCCCGCCGCCGCCCTGACCGACGCCGCCCGGCTTCCCGTTCTCCCCGCGGGGGCCGACCCATCCCTCGACGCCCAGGAGGCCGGCGCCTGCCGCTCCGGCAGCGCGCTCCGCGTCGGAGCCGTCTGCTCCGCGGCCCCCAACCGTGCACGGCATGCTGGACGCCCCGGTGCCGGCCGAGCCGCGATTATCCGGAATCTCGACCGGCTCCGGCAGTCCTGACGTCCCACCATCGCCCGTCTCCAGGCCTCCATCGCCCCCCTGACCACCCGTCGACTCGAGCCCCTCGCCGCACACGGTCACGACCGGAAGGCCGCCCGGCGCCATGTTCGCCGTACACGCATCCACGCCGTCGTTCCCCAAAGCGCCGGCGTTCGCGCGGTAGCTCGGCGCGTCCTCGCCCGGATCTCCATCCTTGCCGTTGCCCGCGAGGATCTCGCTCTCCCGCACGATTGCCCTGGCTCCATAGCTCAGGAGCATCGCGATCGACGACTTGTGGTCGCTCGCGGAGGCGTCGGCCGCCACGGCGCGCACGCCGAAGATCACCGACGTCGCGTCGTTCCCTGCGTTGACGGCGTCGTCCCCGCCGAGGACCCGCAGCGGGATCCCCACGGGCGGAGCGATGACGGTCAACGCGTGCTGCCCGTCGAGCGGCCCTCCATAGGACCAGTCGCCGCCGGCACACAGACGCCCGCCCCAGAAGTCGACACCCTGGGGGAGCGAGATGGCCTCCTCGAACGTCCCGCCGCACGCAAGCACGCGTCGGGTCGGCGCCTTGCCGTGACCTCGTCCGCTCGCGGCGAGCCCGATCGCGTGTTGCAGGGTCTTCACCGGCGCGCCCTTCGTGCCGGGGTTGCTGTCGTCACCCGACGACGCGCTGACGAACACCCCACATTCGTCGAGCGCCGGCGCCGTGGTGGGGTCGCCGTCACAGAGAGACGTCGGCGGTGTGAGGCAGAGGCGTCGGTCGTAGCAGCTATCGTCGTAAGCGCACCCGGAGAGGCCGCCCGCGCCGACCGTGGAGACGGTGCTTACAGCCAACAGCAGCCGCATTCGTCGCTGTTCGAGAAGAAGCATGGCCTGGCCCCCTGATCACCACGCGCCGTACGCAACGAGGCCGGCCTGTGTCGGCGCGACCGTCGGCACCAGCGCGACCCGAGCTTTGGTCGGTTCAGCCTGCAGTAAAGAGAAGTCCGTGAAGAACGAAGCCAGAGTCGCAGCGCCCACCACACCGCTCGTCACCACCATCGCCGTGCCGAGCCCGGCGAAGAGATCCCGCTCTCGTTGGAGACTCGTCAGCTCGCCGCACGCGGAGGGTTTCGGCGTTCCCCGACATACCCCTTGAGAGACGCCCACGGCGTCGAGCTTCGCGTTCCGCTCGTCCAGGTCTCCGTCGGCGGTCCTCGCACGAACCATGAAGACCGCACCGAGCGAGCCTGTCGCCAAGGTCAACCCGATACCGGTGATGCGCAGGGCGCCTGGCCAGGATGTCCAAGGGCTGGGCGGCCGGCCCCGCGCTGCAGGCGACGAGCTCCTGGTCTTCGGCGTTTTCTTCGGTGAACCCGGCGCGCTCTCCGGAGCTTGGCTCACCGCCATACGCGCCAACGGCATTCTGACGTTGTACGCCGTTGCGGCCACAGCCCCGAACTCATGGAAACCATCCTGGCGGCCCGGTGCGCGGGCTCGCACCATGCGTTGGCCGGGCTCCAAGAACAGCTTGTACGTCCGCGCTACCCGGCCCACCCACTTGCCGTCGACGAGCACCTCGGCATCCGGCGGATCGACCGAGAGCACGAGTGTCGCGACGTGCGATGTTGCCTCGCGCTCTCCTTTCTCGAATCGTAGCTGAAGCGTGAGCGGCAGCGCCGTGCGCTGCTCGAGGCTAAAGGCCAGGTGCTCGGCGGCATCGCGGTACTTGCGCAGCGCGAGCTCGCAGAGACCAAGCTCGCCGGCGAGCTCCGCGCGCTCTCGCTCCGTGCTGGACGCTGGGTCTGCTGCCTCCAAGGCGGCCTTGTAGGCGGCGTATGCCTCGGTCCACTGCCCGGCGTTGCGCGCCCTGCGACCGCGGCGAACATGGTCCTTCACCGTTGCTCCGTCACGTGGTCCTGGCTCCGGATAGGCGTCCTCCGCGCTGGCCGAGCTCGCAGCGCCGGTTGCGGCGAGGAGCGCAGAGAAGAGCAGAGCGCATGCGGAACATCGCATGGTTGGACGGTACTCGCGCCAGCCGCGCGGCGTCAACGAGAGCGAATCGATGCAAAGTGGCCCTGGGAGTGGCAAATTGCGTTCGGGTGCGGCAATGCGATCGCCTCCTCGCGGCAGCGAGGGCGCGATCGCCTGAACGCATGTATCGGTGCCACCTGGTGCTACCAAAGTGGCCGCTCCTTGCACTTTCCTGCACCGTTTCGAGCGGCTCAGGGATGCTACCTGCTGTGGGCAAGCCAGCGACCCATCTCCTCAGTTTCAACCGCTTCCGGCGCCTGGCCAGGCTTCACGGCGTGCCGGCGCGCGACGCCGAGGACGTCGCGCAGAATGCGCTGCTGCGGGGATTGGAAGTGACGAGGCGGGTCGAGCTGAGCGGCGATCCGGCGCGCTACTTCGTCACGATCGCCCTCAACGAGGCGCGGAAGCACAGGCGGAACGAGCGCCGCCGCGGAGAGGTGCTGACGTCGTTCGAGGAGCGCGATCCCCGAGACGAATGCCCGACGCCGGAGGAACTGCTGCGCTTGCGGCAGCGGGAAGAGCTGACCCGGGACTTGCTCGACCGGATCGGCCCCAAGTACCGGGATCTCTTGGTCAAGCACGAGCTGGAGGGGACACCGCTCTCCACGATCGCCGCCGAGCTGAACGTCCCGTTGGATACAGTGAGGGCGCAGCACCGCCGGGCTTGGGATCGACTCGATGCGGCTTCAAAGCGGTGGAGGGCCCGGCAACCCGCGCACGGTAGGGACGAGAGCGCCTGCGTCCCGCTGGTGCTCGGGCTGGACCGCCGTGCGTCGTGGACGGCCTGGTTGCGCCGGCTGGGCGTGAGGATCGTCGTGCAGGGTGCGTTCGTCGTGTTGACCGGCGCGCTCCTCTCGGCGGTGCCGCCGCTGCCCAGCGCGGAATCGTGGCTGCACCCGGCGGCATTCCGCGCACCGGGGCGCGCGCCCGCACCAGACGACGTCATGGCGCAAGGCTCACGTGACAGCGCGCGTTCCGCTGCCGCGCCCGCCGCGCCCGAGAGCTCGTCGCCGGCGGCAACAGGCAGCGCGCGCGCTGAGGCTGTGGCGAGCAGCACGCCCGCGCCCTCTGGGACGACAGCACCTCGTATCTCGTCCGCGGGGAGCCCCGTGTGGCCAGCGGTCACCGCACGCGAGATGCGCCTGATCAGCCAGGCCCGAAGGGCCATTGAGGACAACGACGGAGAGGGCGATCACGAGGCGCGCCTGCTGCTCGAAGCCCATGCGCGTGAGTTTCCGCGCGGTCGGCTCGCAGCGGAGCGCGAAGCGCTGCTCAGGCTCATTCGCTGAATCATCGGCCGTCGATCGACGGCGAGCTGGGGTGACGCTGGTGGTGTCTTCGGATCAGACAGCACAGGGCCGAGATCCGCCTTGCGTTCCGGAAAGAACGTTCACGTCCAGGAGACGAAACGCGATGACTACGATGGAGGATGTGCTTGGTGCGATGTGGCTCATTTCGCCGCTCGGGCTCGCGATGATCGCCTGCGTCGCGATCGGCTTCGCGGTCACCGCGCGCGAAGCGCTGGGACGAGAGCGCGGGCTTCGCGAGGCGCGCGAGCACGCGCATGACGACGAGGAGGCAGCCCTCACCGATGCGAAGGAGCAGGCCGCGGGGGAGCGGGACCGGTACCGGCGCCTTCTGGACTGTCACGTCGACGCGGCGCTCGCGGAGCTGACAGTCGCCCGCGCGCGCCCCGTCCCCTGGCCAGGAAGGGTCCTCGAGTCGTTCTGTGCGACGATGCCTTCGTGGAGGAGAAGGCTGGCCGAGAGCACGGGGTTGGAACCGAGGGAGGTGGAGCGCTTGCTGAGGAGCGAGCTCCCCATGACGCCCGGCCTCGCGCGGCAGCTGGAGGCCTTCACCGGCACGCCCGCGCGGTACTGGGAGCGCCTGTGGCGGCTACACGACGACTACCGAACGGACGCAGAGGAGACCGTCGTGATCTCCGTCGGCGAGCCCGTCATCAAGCGCGAGAGCTCGGCGCGTCCGGCGTCGTCGCCGGCCCCGAACTCGGCGCCGCCGACTCCGCCGACGGTGCCTCCCCGCGCGCTCGACGTTCCTCCGCCCGTGGTACCGTCTCCCGAGCTTGCGGCTAGGAGCCCGCGGGCGAAGCTCCCGCCGCCTCCACTGCCGCGGCTTCGGTCGTCGCTCCCTGTCGGTGCCGCGACGGGGGCGGAGCTCGTCCAGCGCGCCGCCACGCTGACGAGCTTCCCGCTACAGCGTGACGAAGGGGGTACGAGCTCTGACAGCACACCCGATTGGGAGGATGCAGAGCGCTCTTCGCTGAACACGACGCTTCCGGGAGTAGGGGGCCATGGGTGAGCGCTGCCGTGCCTCGCATTCATCATAGGGTGCGATTTCGCAATGGGGGGTAAAGTCATGGATTTTCCGGATGAAGGAAAGCGCGCTGCGGCGTACGCGCGCTTGTTTTGCCCGATGCTGGTTCGTGCGGTGCTGCTCTGGTTGGAGAGGATGGGGGTCCCTCAGTGCCATCGTGGCGACGTCGCGGGCGAGGTCTGGCTCAACGCTTGCGAGAGCTGGCCCAGGTTCGACCCGAAACGCGGCAGGCCGGAGCGCTGGTTGAACGCGATCACCGTACACGTTGCCTCCCACTACCACGAGCGTGCGCGAAAGCGCAGGGAGGAATTGGTCAGTTCGATCGAGGTGCTTGATCCAGCGCCGAATGCTGCTGCTGTGATGGAGTCCGACAACGTCAGGGCCAGCACCATGGATGCAGTGAATGAGCTCGATCCGGGGCTGCGACATGTTCTCGTGGCGCACGATTTGGGCGGAGTTTCGATGGTCCAGATCGCCCAAGACGCAGGGCTGCCCCTCTCGACGCTTTACAGGCGACGCGCACGGGCCATCGGTGAGTTGCGTAATATCCTTGTGCTTCGGGAAGCCGGCGAGATCTCTTCGCGGGGAGTGGGACTGCAATGAGCGTCAAGGGCCTGGTTGTTCACTTCCGGCGCGACCTGGATGACGACGAGGCGGAGCGAATGATCGACGCTCTGATGATGCTGAAGGGCGTCGCTAAGGTATCATCTGTCAAGGCCGGTTACGAAGACGAACTGAACCGGCAGCGGGTCAAGCGAGAACTGCTAAGCAAGATTGATGGGCTTCTGAGAGATGACGAGGTCCCAATCTAGCTGCCGACGAACCCGCGTCGTCGTGGTGTCGACGCAAAAGGCCCGCGGTGCCGCTATCGGGCCGCGCTCGCGGGCGACGCTGGCGCCCGGACGCCGTCGTGCCGCTTCAGGCGTGCGCCTCTGATCACGATGCGCGAGCCGAGCGCAGCGAATCGGCATCGTGTGGGTTCTACGCGCACATGCACGGGATCGCGCTGGATTCCATTCCCACAAGAGATGGTGTTCACCGTGCGCAGCTGAAGCCGAGCGGACGCGAGGGAGCTCGGCGAGCCTGCGACGTCGGCCGGCAGCCCCATGGTCTCGTACGCGATCGACGGGTGCAGGGCCCCAATGTGGCGCCCACGTTCAGCGTCGCCATGCACGGCCCGGATCGGCGCGCGTGGACGTCCGCGCGCGAGGCGCCCCGGGAGACATTTTCTCGGGAGACAGTCGGAGGCGCCAAGCTGGCCGATCGCGCGCCATCGTCCGGTCTGCCCGGTCGGACATGAAGGGCCGCCGCTGGCGCTTGGCCTCGCGCCCGTGACGGGCGCGGGGAGCGTGGACGGCGTCACGGAGGCGCGCGCCGACCGCCGCGACGCCGGCCCGCTGGCGTGGCGATGTCGCCGTACGTGCGCCAGCGTTGTCCGCCTCCCGGCCCGGCGTGGCGCCGTGGGCAGGACGGCGCTCGACGGCGTTGGCGGAGTGTTGGAGACCATGCGGCTGGAGCTGCACGACGTCGCCCATGCGTGGCCGTGCCGCGCGCGGGCGGCTCGTCGGAGCGCGCCGTGGGGCAGGCCGCGGTCACCGCACGCTGACGGCCGAACGCCTGGGGCTGCGCACGATGCCGCCCGTGCAGCAGGGTCGCCCGCCAGCGCGGCCCGACGGCCGCGCGTCTGGAGCCGCCGAGGGCGCGAGGGTAGCTGCTCCTGCCATATACAAACCTCCGTTGTTGTGGTGTTTCGGGTTCGGGACGGAGCCTGAACGAGAGCCCGTGAGGAGGCCCGAAATGGTAATTCTGACGATCCGGTATCTCGTCGCGAGTTACCGGGATCTGGTCAGGTGTGGAAAACGCTCTGGTGACGCGCAGTTAGACCGCTTCGAGGGAGCTCCCGAGGGGCCAATTTGGGGGGGCGCGAAGGGGTCGATTTGGTAATTTTGCGCGCGGTCGGCTGAGGGGCTCCGGCGAGCCGCCCACCTCCGTTTTGTTGCGTACGTGTGCCACAGGGCGGCGCGCGACCGGCACGACCGCGGGGCGGCTTGACGCGGGGCGCGAACTCGGCGCACGGGGCCACGGAGCTCGTCCAGGCGGGAGGCTGGCGCAGGCGCTAGGCGGAGCTCGCCCAGGTGGACGCCAGCGCGGCTCGCGGCCGTGGCGCCGGGCGAGCTGGCCCCGCTCGACGGCCGGGCCGTGGGATCGCCGGGAGGGGTCACCCCGCACACCGAGGTCACCTGATCGGGCCCCAGCGAATGCCAGTCAGGTCACGGTGCCACGTGAGAACCGGCGTCCTCTTGGTCGCACGCTACATCAGACTTTAATGCCGTCGCCCTCGCCAGGAGCCGACTCTTGTACTGTGCTTTAACGCTCTTTAAAGTTGAACGGAAAATGAAGGCTTCGCTCTGGCAGGTTTCTGGTTCGGTGCTTTTGTAGACGCATGAGCTCGCGGCGCTGGTACGAGCTCGCGTGCGGAGTTGTCCGCGCGCCGAGCCACGTCCTGGAAGAGTGTTTCCAGATGAACAAGCAGACCCGGTGCCACCTGCGCGCGATCGCACGGCTGCACCCCGAGATCGGCACCCTGTGTGATCAGCTTGAAGCGCCCTGGAACGCCGTGCGAAGGATCGCGCACGCGCCGGGGGCGGCGGAGCAGTGGGAGCGCGCGGCGCAGGTACTCGGTGAGCTCGTGGAGAAACGCCGGGCGACGGCGCCGCGCCGGTCGAGGCTGGAGGCTGTGCGCCTGGAGGCGCTGAAGCGAATGGGACCGCCGATGGAGGGGGAAGGAAAACTTGCAAGCAGCATGCGAGCCGCGTGGGAGGCGGCGGAGCGCGGGACGCGCGCGGTGCCGAGCCCACGTCCGGGCGATCGGCAGGCTCGTCTGCGGTGAAGCGCTGCTCGGTGAGAAGCGCGCCCGTCGAGCACATGAAGCGGCATCGTGTTGCACTTCCGCCGCGTACCTCTCCCGTACATGCCTATCGCGCCCGCTCGCCGATCCTATTCAGGGAGCAGGCGATGCTGGCGCACGGGCGACGTGGTGCAGCTTCAGGTGCGTCAAGGAGTGCTGTCACGGCGCCGACACGGCGCCGCGCTCGGCCCGATGGACGAGGCCGACGGCGCAACGCTCGCCGACGTCCGCTTCGATCGCTGCGGCGGCATCGCGCTCGCCCGGGGTGGACGATGGTGGCCCCCCCGAGCTCATGTTCGAGGATCTCGATGTCGGCTAGGCGTGGAGCGGCGCCCCGACCGGCGAGCCGCGCCGTCGGCTCCGGCGTCATGAACGACGCCAGCGCGACCGCGGCCTCCCTGGCGTCCATCTCGACGCCGCGGCCGCTCCGCGGTTCGACGAGGTCACGGCGCCAAGTCCGCGCTCGCGGAACATGCTGGCGACGTGGCCGACCTCGACCAGGTGGACGGCGACGGCGACGAGTTCGCGCGGTGTATCTCCCTCGCGGAGATGATCCCGCTGGCAGAGGGGCGCCCCCGCGGCGCGCACGTGCCGCTCCGCCCTTGGCGGCAACGTGGCCGAGCTCGATCAGGTGGAGGGCGATAGCCCCAAAGCTCGCCGACGTGTGCCTCGACCTCCTCGGCCGCGCTGCCGCGGAGGCAAGCCGCCGAGCTCGCCACGAGCTCCTCGCCGGGCAGCGCGGCACGAGCTTGGCCAAGTCGACGGCGGCGCTACGCCTCGACCAGCTGGACATCGACGGCCCCGAGCTCGCCGGCGTCCACCTCGACCTCGCGGCCGCTCCCCCGCCTAGCGCCTCCCGAAGGGAGCGGCGCCCGCTGGCGGGCTACCGCGCCCCGAGCTCGCCGGCGCTGAGCACCGGTGTCCAGTCACCAGCGCCCGACGTGGCTCTCGACACCCGCACGGCCGCCTCAAGTTCGCCGGCGTCCTCCTCGACGCTGCGGTCGCGGTGCCCGCTCCGGGGTCATGTACGACGCCAGCGGGATCGCACGCTCGCCAGGCTCCACCTCGACGCCCGCGGCCGCTCCGCAGGCCGTAGCGCCGAGCCCGCGCTCCAGGAGCTCGCGGGCGAGGTGACCGAGCTCGACCAAGTGGACGGCGACGGCCCGGAGCTCGCGCGGCGCTTCTACCTGGAGTAGTCGCGAGCGGGCGCAAGGCGTCGCCGAGGCCGAAGACACAGGGAATCCCGAGCCGCTCGCGACTGCTGTCCACCGCCGCCGCCGTTTCGGCAGCCCCTGCGCTACGAGCCGCCAAGCCGTGGGTGCTGCAAGTGCCTTTGGAGGCTGTGCATCGGAAATGCCCAACCGGCCATTGCTTCCGACGGCCCGAGCCGCCGCGTGGAGCCCGGCACCTCGGCCCACGGCAGAACGGTTCATCGTTGGGCGGCGCTCGTCGCTCGTTTGACGTCTTGGCGGGCCAAAGCGACGCCTGCCTCGGGCCCTTGGTCTGCTGCCGATGCCGATAGCCGCCGCCATGGCAGCCAAGTCTGGCAGGAGCATGCGCTGACACGCTTGCTTTCGCTAGTCGACGCGTGTAGGGTTTCTCCCTCGCAATCCAACAGAGTTCTCAATGGTAAAGCGCGACGACCACGACGAATACGTTCAACTGGGTCGAAAGAACGAGCGGCTAATACCTCGACTCAAGCAGTGGTGCCGCCACATTGACGTAAAGGTGGAGATCTCCGGGCTGTTGGCGCAGATGACTCGGCTTCCAATAGGCATGTTGAAGGTAACATGTCCTCATGGCACTCCCGCAGGCATGTCTATGCACCTCGAGTACGAGGCCGAGCGATTTATCGACCAAAACTGTACCGCCTGCTCCCATCATGATGAGCTCTCCAACGAAAACCTGGGGCGCGACATTCTCGCAAGACGTCTCCGGATGCAGCAAGAGGCAACTCTTGCCGAACAGCGGAGAAGAGAGCTTGAGCGACAGACTCAGCAAGAGGCGACCAGCGCCCTGCAGACGAAGGAGATGACCCACGCTTCAGTCAATCAGCTGATCTTGCGTTTCCATAATCCGGAACAAGCTACTGATGTCATCCAGAGTCTCAAGGACGCTGCAAAAATCGCCCCGGAGTTCTTCTCAGATGACGCTCTCAAAGTTCTTGTGGATGGCTTTACGACGGCTCTGGGTGAGGCGTGTGTAGAAATCGTCCGGTCCGTCCTCTTGAACCGAAAAGACCTATCCGCCTTTATGCAGAAGGCAGCCGTCGATGCGGTCCATGCCGGCCTCGACACGGCTTGTAGCATCATTGTTGATCATTTTTCCGACTTCGAGCGAACCGCCCTATTGGAAGCCCTCGCGTCCGCGCTCAACATTCCGGAATATGAGTACGTCCCCTCCTCGAGCTTCATTCGAACGCGGCCGAAATACCCCGGAACAGTGAGCTTTGTACTGCGCATGCTCGAAACCGCGCCGAACGAAGTGCGTTCGCTTATCGGTCAACGACTTGGGTTTGATAACAAGCGCAGCAAACTCAACTGCGCCAATATCCTCTTCGACTTACTTCCGCATGCTGCCGAACAAGTTGTTCCGCTAACGCGCATGCTTGTTCGATCTCTGGAACTGGCGGACGATGGTTACGGTGACTCAGCCGACGAAGCGGTATGCGAGGTCTTGGCGCACCTGTATGCCTTCTCGTCCGCACACGTGGAGGAGGAGCTCGGACGGATCTATGCGCTTGTCAGCGGCGAACTGCGTCGTTTGATTCTCGACATCTATGCGAGCATTGCCATGCATGGTGCGGAAGACGGCAATCGTAGGGTCGGTCAATTGTTCCCTCGCACTGACTACGCCGCTCATGTCCCCGCGATCATTGACAAGCTATATATCGCCATCTCTGACATGCAAAACGAGATGGATGTCCGGACCCACGCGTCCGAGTTGCTTGAGAACGTCGTGGCCGCATACCCTGAACACGGCGCTTCGAAGTTGCATCGATTCTTAACTCGGTTAGCGCTCACGACGAGGGAAGCAAAGGCCGCGCCGGTAAGAGAGGGATCTCCGTTGGCGCACCTCGACAACATCTCGCAAAGTGCCTCCTACGATGCCATAGAGAATCGGGTAATCGGCATCGTAAAGAGAATCGCCGAGCATTCTCCCGCCCCGACATTTGAAGCAGTCGTGGCGGCGATTGGTGAGACGGACAGCAAATTAGACCCGAATCTGAAGTCCAAGCTGGTGAGCACACTTGCCACATTCGGAAAGCAGTATGCAATGGTGCCGGTGGTCTTGCCTGAGCTCTACAAGCATCTCACGGACTTCGGGTCCAATTTTGTCCGCCAGTCGGCCATTGATGTGGTCGGTGAGCTTATGCAGATTGATGACTTCACTGTGCCAGACAATATGATCGAGCTCGTGTCGACATATCTTGGTGAAGATTTTGTGGTCATCCATAAGTCCGCCGTGCGTGCCTTTCGATACTACCATTTTTCTCCTGATGATGACCGGGGAAAGGAAGTCCTTCGTAAGATCCTCGCGATAGAGCGAGCATACTCAGCTGAGGGAAACGAGCGTGTTGACACGGATTTTCTCCGTGATCTCGTTGCGGTGCTCAATAATGCGTACCGTGACTGGCCTGATGTTCAAGATTATGTCACGACGACCCTGCTTCCGAAGTATGGGGCGATGCAGAATCGTCACTTTGCTGAAGACATGCTCGTAGCCATGTCGCGCCGCGTCCGCACTCACGTGGCAGCTCAGCGGTCGTACTTGATATCTGCAATTGTGTACCTGAGTCGATTCTCGCGAGACAGGTATAACAACAGTTTGACCTCGGACAGATCTCGTATTTTTGAATCTCTTTTCGATCTTCCGAGCAGTCTTGTTGCGGATGCGTCTGCGGCTATTCTCGGTATGATTCGCTCTCACGTTGGTCGCGACGGATATGAGGCATTATGCTTCATTGGTCTCTTGTCCTATCATGAACTGCACGCCGCGGCGGCTCTCGTTGCGAAGGAATGTGCGCAGCGGTTGCCTCAAGTGAAGGAGCATGAGGTGGAGCGAGGTCTGTATGAGCTAGCTGCGACTGCTGAACGGACTGAGGCCGAGCGAATCGTGGACAGACGAACCTCTGGATCGGATAAGTAAGGAGACACGTTGGTACGCCGCGGTAACCATGAGTTGTTGCAGAAGTCGAGCGCGCTGAACCAGGACATCCGTCGTGCGCTTCAGGGCTTTTCACTTCTTCAGCCGGAGGGGTTAGCTACCGCACTCGAACATATCAGGGTAGAGTACGATTCACTGCCCACAACGATGGGCGACCTCCCCGAAGGTCATCTTGCTCATCAAGTTTCGCGTGCCATCGGCATCTTGGCCATAACCTGTCGATGGGTTCAAGCTGTAGTGAAGGCCGAATTGGATGCGGGTCGATTCGTCGCCGCAGGGAAAGCTCAAGCAAGGATCCTTTTGTCGGAACTAAAGTCTCAGACAATTGGATTCTCGAACACGCGGGGGTCGTTGGTTTCGTGGCTAAATGCCGTGTGCGAACTCGACGACCCGATGCATTTCGAACGTGTGGTGGCTGAGTTCGGCCATGTTCCGCTTCCGGTGTTCTATTTTGCGTCGGTGGATCCGTACGCAGGCATCAAACGCATCCGGGAAGAGATGTCGACACGGGCGAACAATCGATCTGATGATCCTGGTGAGAGTGGCCAACAACGACCCGAGCCGGCCGGTCGAGTGATCAAGGTTCTCTTTGAGGTCGATGGCGCACCGTGGGCAACGCCGCAAGCTGTTCGAAGCATGGTGCAGTACGACGTCGCTGCGCGAGTGCAAGTGCTGGAATGGCCCCGAGACATGGAGTGGGTCGAGGTTGATTTTCTCTCGACACAGGATCCGCAATTGTATGTGGTGCCCAAATACCGGTGGACACGTACTGAGGTAGAGTCTAGCTCCGCCAAAAAGGGGGGGCTGTTGTTCAAATTTGCTCAGTCGCTTCAGAGCGAGCCGATTGCCCTTGCGACACGGGCCCGCTTCTTGGCAGCGAACGACGCGCGTATGCTTTCCGCGACTGTCATCGGCCACGCAAACCTTCAAATTCGGGCACTTGATCAGTCGTCGTACCCTGTGCTTACGCGGTACCCAATGATCGATATTCAGATTCCGAAGATTCTCGAAGAGGTTCGTAATTCGCTGCCCGATTTGCGACCGTCTGACTATGACGATTTTATGAATTGTATGGTCATCTTGGGTCGGTACGCTGGCATGGTTCAGCAAACGGGTGTGTTCAAGGGGAAAGATGTCGATGAAAAGCGTGACTTTCAGCAGCATCTGCTCCAGCACCTGCGAATGCAGTTGGGGCCCGACGTGCACGAAGAGGAAACCTTGGCTGGCGGTCGACTAGACCTGCGTTTTCGCAATGTGGTTATCGAGTTGAAGGTGGAGCATAGCGTTAAGGATAGGAGCAAGCTCAGGACCAAGTACGTGCGGCAGCCGGCCCAGTATTCCGCGTCAGGTGTTCCGGTTAGCGTGGTGTGTATTCTAGATATGACCGAGAAGCTACATCCTCCGTCAAACGTCGCGAACAATATTACCCTAGAGTCGCCCGCGTTGCATGGTTACGATGCTGCGACTCCGGCCTATCCGTCAAAAGTCGCGGTCGTCATCATCGATGGTAACCTTAGGTCGCCGAGTTCCTATAGTTAGTGGCGGCAGGAGCACAGTGACGGTTTCCAGGCGCCCGCCCAACAAGGGTTTAGAACTGAGCGCGCTTCGCGCGATAGCTGAAACCCCGGCCGTTGGATCGACTCGCTGGTGCCACTTCACTGGGCGGGGTCCTACAATTGCCGATGTGTATCAGAAACGGTTCAATTTTGAGGACTGCCCGAGGTTCGGAACCCTCGCTGGCGGCCCGTTTACCCGTCGCCCGAGATCCCGCGCTGGGAGGGCGGAGCCTAACCACTAGGCCATCGCGATGGGCACGGCGCCCTGCGGCTCTCGCCGTGGTCGACGATGCCGAACGCGGGGCGGTGTCGCCCCACGACTCGGCGCGGGCACGAGCGGTTCTGAAAGGGGGCCCGGCGAAGCGGCCTGCGCCTACGTCGCCGACCGAGGCGCGGTTTGTTCGGGTCGCGTCGGCGTCGCGGGGCGGCCGGAGCAGCAGTCGACGGTCTCGCCCAGGCGTCAGGCAGCAACTCCTCCTGCTCGAGCGACCAGCCCGCCGTAATCGCCCAGCCATGGCCATGGCCATGGCCCTTTCGGCTCTCGCCGTGGTCGACGATGCTGGGCACGGGGCGGTGTCAGAAAGAACTACTTGTTCGTGGGCTCGGACAAGGGCGCTCAGCGACTGGCCATCGGCTACACGATCTTCGGCTCGTGTCGGATGCACGGAGTCAACCCGCTCGCCTGGGGGACAGATCGGCAAGTTGCAGGCGGGCTGGCCGCGCGACCGGGTGGACGAGTTGCTGCCCGACGCATGGGCGAAATCGTCGCGCACCGCTCCGAGCGCCGGCGACGCCGACGCGACCTGAACAACGCGAGCCTCGGTCGGCGACGTAGGCGGAGGCCGCCTCGCCGAGCCCCCTTTCAGAACCGCTCGTGCCCGCGCCGAGTCGTGGGTCGACGCCGACCCGCCCAGCATCGTCGACCGCGGCGAGGGCTCAAGGGGCCATCGCCATGGTGATGATCGAGCGCGTACGGCGCTGCGGCCCGCGGGAGCTCGTGCAGCGCGGTTTCCCGGCGGGAGCTCGGCGCTGTGCGGCCGATCCTCGATCGGAGGAGGCGCGGCGTGAACATCACGCCGTCGAACTATCATCCGAGGTGGTGCGGACGTAAGTGTCCGACCAAAGCCATCGCTTCCTCCTTCGCGATGGGAGCAGGTAACCCGCGCCGCTCGGACGGCCACGATGGCGTTGGTCGGGCGCTTACGGAGCGCCGTCCGCTCCGGTGGGGTGTGAGAAGGCTGCCTGGGGTGGACGGACGACGCTCGAGGCGTCGACCTCTTCGGGGTCCCTTGCGGCAGCGGGGTGCGGCACGAACTAGCCACGGCAGCAGCTGGCGGCGCTTGGGGTCGACGTGGCCCGGGGAGGCGTGCGGGCCGCGCCCGTCATGGCGAGCGCCCGTTGCGGCCGTCGAAGGAGATCGGGGCCCGGTGGATGACGCGGTGGGCCCGGCGACCGGGTAAGGAGGTGTCCGAGGAGCGAACGTGGGCTCGTCCGGCGCCGCCCCGCGAGGGGCTTGACTCGGGCGATGGTTCTACGATTTTCTGTCCGCCGTGTGTATATTCGACGCCTTGCCGCCCTGTGAATGCAGCATCGCGTGAGCGACGCGAGCGCGGTTTGCGAGCTTGGTGGAGGGGATGAGATGGGCGATAACGACGAGCAGTCCGCTGCGACGAACACGGGCGAGAGCAGCGCGATCCAGCCGGAACGCTCGCTGAAGCTCGCCCTCCCCAGCTCCCAGCGCGCACCGGTGCCTGCGAGCCGCGACTCCCCCCTCGTCTCCGGGAGCCCGCCCGGGGATGCCAAGCAAGGCGCAGGCGGCGAAGAAGCGCCGTCCCCTGCGCCCAAGGTATCACCTGCGGGTGCAACGGAAAACCAGGGGAACGCGAGCCTGCATGAGTTGACCGCCCACAAGGAGGACTACCTTCTCTGGGGGTTGATAGCTGCCGTGCTCGGGTTCGTCGCCTGGTTCTTCTGGCGCTTCACGAGCGACGCCTTGACGAAGCTGACCCCGGCCTCTTGCACGGCGTCCCCGGAGCTCTGCGACTCGGAGCAGCGCTATTCCCTCGCGGTGGCCTCCCTGAAGGTCATCACCATACGAAGCAACAGCGCCTTCCTCGTCGGGACGCTGGTATGTCTCATCGGCTGCACCATCGTCCTGCGGCGGGTCCGGATCGCATTCCAGGGGAAGGGCGGCCCCCCGCGCTTCAGGGCGCGCCTCGCGACGGATTCGCCTGGCATCATCATCGCGATCCTGGGGGCGGCCATTCTGCTGGCGACGCTGTTTGCCAACCCGTTCATGGAGCTGCGCGAAAGTCATCGTGACGCCGCCTCCCCCCGCGACGCACAGACCGATAGAGCTCCCGAGAGCGGCGCAGCGCAACGGCTTCGGGAGTACGAGGAAAGAGAGCGTAAACGCAACCAGGAGCCTGCAAATGAGTAGCGAGAAAAGGCCGGACATCAGTGGCAGGTCGTATCGCAAGGCGTCGGCGAGGCTCACGCTGCTGTGCGCTCTGCTGCTCTCGACGTTCTCGAGCACCTCGGCGGGGACGCAGCCCAATGCCCCGAAGGAGCTGATGGAAGCGATCAAACAGGCCAAGGACGACTGCAACGTATTGCCCGTCGCAAGACTGTACGAACAGTACGAAAAGAGCCTGGGGAGCAACAAGCCGGACGCTAATGTGACCGCCAGCGTCGCCCAGCACCTCGCCGTATGCCTCCCCGAAATGCTGGCCAGCGCACGGAAGCAGGAGTGCTCCAGGTGCAAGGTCAGCTCCATGGTGATCGGCTTCGCCGGAGAGGCCGACAGGTTGGCGGCCTTGCGGTTCGTGCAGTCCATGAACTCAATGATGTACTTTGCCCGCGACCTTGGGCGCATGACCGACCCCGAGCTTCGCGCGCTTGCAGTCAAGTACAATGTCGGACAGGCGACATCTGTGCTGTCGGAGCAAGCGTTCGCGATAAGATCTCGAGGCGTCACGCCTGACGAGGAGAAAAAATATCGAGAGTTGGCAACGAAGAAGAAGGGCGATCTCACGAGTGAAGAGCAAGCCTTGATGGAGAGGATAGGGGCATGGAACGCGTCGCTCTGATCGCGGCAGTGCTGTCGGTGTCGACCAGCTCGGCACATGCCCAGCCGACGCCGCTGGCGTCTCAATTGGCCCAGGAGACACGCGCAGCGGTCAACGCCTACAGGAAGCGCGTGGCAGGCAGCGTCCCGACCCGTGAAGCCTTGAAGATCAACTCGGTGGACATCAACGTTGTGCCCGACCTCGCCGACTTCTCGATGCCCATGGCGACGAGTAGTGACAGCGGTCGTGGCGTGCTCATCTCGGTAGGATACATCGCCAGGCTCTGGGCATGCATCGAAGCCAATATGATGGAGGCCACGTTTAAGGCCAACCCGCTGACTCGAGATCTCTGGTCGGCGTACGACATACACACCAACGGGAGCATCGGCTGGGAGAATCAGCGCCTGCTGCCCTTGGAGGTCTTTGCCGGCCTGTCCAGCAGCGAGCGCCAAGAGTGGGCCTCGCCGAAGGTCCGGGCCATGGTCGCGAGCTGGTTCGATCAGGCACTTACGTTCGTGTTCGCGCATGAGCTGGGTCACCACGCCCTCGACGCATTCTACACGGTCAGCACGCCCCCCTCTGCGACACGAGGGATCGAGTTTGCCGCCGACAGCTGGGCGGTGAGCGCCCTCATGTCCACCGGGATCGTCCCCCTTGCGGGCGCATCCGGCGCCATCATGTGCCTGAAGGGCCGCGCGTGGTACACGTACATGCCCGCGGCGCAGTCGAGCCACCCGGGCCAGGCCGAACGGGTGCTGCAAGCCCTCTCGCAGCACAAGACGGCCTGGCGAGCGCTCTATGCGAAGCCGCCCTACAGCTCGCAGCCTCTTGGCTATCATCTGTCGCAGGAGCAAGCGCTGGAAGGTGCGCTCCAGAAGATGGTCGCCGAGGAGCGCGCAGAGACGGCGGCATCGCTCGCCGCGACGATCAACCGCAAGCCTGCCGGGATTCAGGAGCGGGCTGCGCGCATCGACGCGATGCTCAAGCTCGCTCGCCACCATCAGCATGGCTGGGATGTGCCGAAGGATCTGACCAAGCGCCACGAGCTGCTCCAGATGGCGGCAGACGAGGGCGACCCGTGGGCGCAATACGCCGTCGGCTTCGCCCATGATACCGGGGCCTCCGGGGTGGCCGTCGACCGGGCAAAGGCGTACTTCGTCTACACGTGGCTGGCCGCGGCTGGCGACATGGCGGCCAAGGCGTCCCTGGCGGGGCTGCCGAAGCGAGCGGCCCCGCAAGAGGTCTGCGAAGGAGCGTGTCGCGTTGGGGCCTCCACCGCGTCGTTCCAGTCGTGCTTCGAGCGCAAGCGCAATGGGTGCGTCGCGGACTGTACGTCCAATTACGGCTGGGAGCGCGAGTTGTGCGAAGAGCGGATGTGCGGTATCAGCGGGAATTACGTCCACTGGTATCCGGCCTGCCTCCCGGCATCGCTGCCGAGCGCTCAGCAGTGCAGCCAGCAATGCCAGCTGCCTGCGAGAACTCCCACGAGCCCCTGAGCTCCTCGCGTGACCGCTCCGCCAATCGCGTTTCGATGCGCCCTTGTGCAAGGCTCCCTACCCGGCAGATTGTATCCGTTCGGCAGAGCCCATCCTAACGTCGAGCAGGCCGGGGACATAGGCTCGCCGTGTGATGCGAGAGCGACGGCGGGACGCCGGCAACGGCGGAGAGACCGGACTGAGGGACCCCGAAGCGACGGCCGAGGAGCGCGGGACCGGTGACGCCGGCGTACGAGGGCGGCGCCCCGACAAGTCGAGCGCGTCCGCCGCGATCGATGGCGCAGAGGCGGCGCCGTATCCACCCAGCCAACGCCATGGTGATCATCAGCGTGGCGCCGGTTACCTGTTGCCATCGCGACGAAGGAGGAAGCGATGGCGACGAGGGTGGAGTGGACCGAGCGGGCGGAGGGCGGCAAGTTGCAGGCGGGCTCGCCGCGCGAAAGGCTGGACGAGTTGCTGCCCGACGCCTGGGCGAAATCGTCGCGCGCCGCTCCGAGCACCGGCGACGCCGACGCGACCTGAACAACACGAGCCTCGCTCGGCGACGCAGGCGGCAGCCGCCTCGCCGGGACCTCTTTCAGGACCGCCTGTGCCTGCGCCGAGTCGTGGGCCGACACCGCCCCGCGCCCAGCATCGTCGACCCCGGCGAGAGCCGCAAGAGGCCGTGCCCATGGCGATGGCCGGGCGCTTCCCGCGCGCCGGCGCATGGGCCAGCTCTGGACCGTCGATGCCTTCGAGCGCGGCGCGGCCGGCATCAAGGCCCTCTAGAGCAAGCTCATCGACCGCGCCGACGTCGATGTGAGCATGGGCGAGCTCGGGAACGCGCCGGCGTCGAGGCTCGGGCGCACCAACTCGTCGATCGCACCGGTGCATGGGCGAGCTCGGGGCCATCGACGTCTTCAAGCGCGGCGAGCGTCGAGTCCTTTCAGCGCGAGCTACAGCAGCGAAAGGATCGGTGGAGCGAAGAGCGCAAGCAGCGGCGCCAATGAGAGCGCGCGATATTACCTGCGAGCGCCGAGAGGAGCCAGCCGAGCAGGGTGCGCACCGCGTCCATGCTAACGCGCCCCCCCTCCATGGGGTTCACGCAGAGCGGTCAGCCCCGCGAACGTTCGACTGAGGCGGGGGCACGTTCCGGCGAGCCGAGGTAGTCACGCGCGGACATGGTCGGCGCAGGGAGCGCGGCGACGATCGGGGACGGCGAGGCGATGGGCGAGGGGGCGGGGAGCGCAGCGACGTTCGGCGCAGGGCGGAGCGCTGGCAACTCCTGCGCCCCGTGCGCCGCTGATATCTGCGATGGATCGTGCCATGTGGTCCTGATCTGCTTGTCCTTCGTTGCCTCGACTTTCGAAGAGAACGACCGGATTAGTGCTCGCTGGATGTCTAGCGGCAAAACATCCCACTCGTCGACTATCTGTTGGACGTAGGCGTGTGCGTGCTTTCGAGTCTCGACGGTGTCGTTGCCGGCCGTTTCCTTGAACTCGGCTTCCTTCGCCTCGATCGCCGCAAGCGCGTCGTCGAGGCGATTCAGTTCCATCTTTACATCGTCGACGGTGAAGAGCCCCTTTGCGACAAATTCCACAACTCGCTGTCGCGACATCTTGATCTCGCGGCGCTGGGCGGCAAAGTCTGGCTTCTCGATCTGACGCGGCGGTCTCGTCAGCGAAGTGAGGAGCGAGCGAGCAAACGTCAAGAATTGCTCACTCGCAGCGGCGTCCGCGTCCGGCTGACGAAGCCATGCCGCGAGCTTGCACCGGACGCCTTTCTCCTTCTGCTCCACATGGCCACGGCAGACGTAGTAGCCCACCTTGTGTCGGCCGTTGCGGTCCACCGGACGCGCAGCGACGCTGCCGCCGCATTCCGCGCAACGGCAGAAGCCGCGCAGCAAGTAGTTCGCCGTCGCAGACGCGTCCTGGGGTTTCCTCCCGCGGCGCCGGCCTCTCAGCGCGAGCTGAGCATTGTTGAATGTCTCATCGTCGATGATCGCCTCATGTGCAGGGATCCACTCGGCCGGAAGTTGCACGACGCCGCGCGTGGCGCTCGGCCGAACGCTGGTCTTTGCGACACGGCCCGTATAGGTTCGGTTGCGCAGCGCGGTAACAACCCAGGCGCGCCCGAACGCTTTAATGCTGCCGTACTCTTGACGGAGCCGCTTAGCGGTCGCGAATACGCTATAGCCTTCAAGGCAGAGCGCGAACATGCGACGCACCACTGCGGCGTGTTCCGGAACCACGCGGAGGGGGAGCGGCGTCTTCGTCCCTTTCGGCTTCGGCTGGCGTTCGTAGCCGAACGGCGGATGCCCTTCGACGAAATGCCCTTGTGCGCGCAGGTGCTTCCGCCCCCCTTCGGTCCGCTCCTTGATCCGACGGCGCTCCTGCTCCGCCCCGACCGCCCAGTTGGCGAGCGTGTCCTCTGCCATCGGCGAGCGCGAATCGAACCCCTTGTCAATGGCGACGAACACGGCGCCCTTGCGCATGATCTGCCGAACGTTCTTGACAATGAAGACCACGTCGCGCCCGAAGCGGTCGATGTCCGTCACGATGACCATGTCCCCCCGGCGGACGTCCGCCAGGAGCGCGGCGACCTTCTTCCGGTTCGCCTCGTTCTCCTCGCCGCCGCTCTCTACCTCCGGGAACAGGATCGGCTCCGGCAGCGAATGGAGCCGGCAGTAGTTGCCGATCCTCTCGGCCTGGGCGTCCAGGGACACGCCTGCGATCTCCTGCTCCCTCGTCGAGACGCGCGGGTAGCCGAGCGTACGCCGGATCGCGGCGTTGGGGGTTGCGTCTTTCATTTGTTTCACCTGTCCGAAAGGTTGATCATGCTCCAGCCCGCGCGGCTGAGCAAATCGCCCGTTTTGGCCGCAATTTCGGCCTCTCCTGCGTGTACTAAAAGTTCCGCAGCTCTGGATCGGGTGGGCGAAGACGCTGCTGTCCTCGAGCCTGCTCGCCGCGGGCGCCAAGCAGCGGCCGGCGGGCGGCCCGCTCCGCCGGACCGCCGCGCCCTGGCGCGCAGGCACGCCGGCGTATGGTAAAAATGTCCTGTGCCTTCCACGAACTCAATGCGCTCCCCGCGGCTCCACCCCGTCTCGGCGGGATTGCGGCGATGGCTTCGCGGGGTGCTGGCCGGCGCGTGCTGCGCCGGGGCGATGGGCTGCGCGGAGAGCGCGCCTCCCTCGACGGCGCCGGCGGCGCGGGTCGCCTCGACGGCGCGGGTCGCTGCGCCGGCCCCCGCCGCGAGCGCCGCGCCCGCCGGCGCGCCGCCGGCGTCTCCGTCGACCGAGGGGGAGCGACCTGGCGACGCGCCGGCGCGCGAGCGCTGGGTCGGTACGCTGGCGCTGACGAAGGGCTCGCAGCCCCTCATCGCCGGGAGGATCCTGTCGCGCGAGGACGCCGAGCGCTGGCTCGGCCCCGACTGGCGCGCGCTGACCGGGCAGCGCGTCCGCGTGCTGGCGGTGCTGCGGGACCACGTCTGCGAGCCGCACGCTCAATGCATGATCGGGGGGAGGATCCCGCTGCTGGAGCAGGTCGCGTCCGTCGAGCTGTGCAGCGGCGCGGGCTCTTCCGGCGGGGCGGCGGTCGTCGATTGCGCGCCGTCGCCCGCCCAGAAAGGGCGCTGCCAGGACGAGTGCCGCACGTTGAGCGAGGACTGCGGTCAGCGCGCCGACGGCGACCGCGGAGGGCTGCGCCGCTGCGGGTGCGCCAAGGTCACGTGCGAGCACGGCTGCGAGGAGACCGGCGAGCCCGCCTTCACGTGCAGGTGACCGCTCCCTGCCAGGAAGGGCAGGGGGCCAAGGGGACAAAACGACGAAGGCCGCCTGGCACCCGCCAGGCGGCCTCCGCGAGCGAGCCTCCGCTGCGCTGGATCAGGCGCTCTCGCGCACGAAGACGGGCGCCGCCGCCGGCCTGGCGGCCGGGGGCTCGCTCTCGATGGCGTGA
Source organism: Sorangium sp. KYC3313 (assembly GCF_052075895.1). NCBI lineage: Bacteria > Pseudomonadati > Myxococcota > Polyangiales > Polyangiaceae > Sorangium > Sorangium sp. KYC3313. Next base: position 9,604,642 of record NZ_CP197255.1, on the reverse strand, counting down.
GCGCCGCCCTCGCCGAGCGAGTAGGCCTCTTCGCCGTGGAGGGCGCCGTCGAGGCCCTCGTCTTCGACCTCCTCGTCGACCCGGAAGCCCATCACCGCGCTGATCCCCTTCACGAGCACGAAGGTGACCACCGCCGCGTAAGTCGCCGCGACGACGGCCGCTATCGCCTGCTCGGTGAGCAGCGCCGTGTTGCCCTTGATGAGGCCGTCCTGGCCGGCCGAATTCCACACCGTGGAGGCGAACACGCCGGTGAGCAGGGCGCCGAGCAGCCCGCCGACGCCGTGGATGCCGAACGCGTCCAGGCTGTCGTCATAACCCAGCTTGCCCTTCAGCATCACGGCGCCGTAACACACCGCGCCCGCCGCGAGCCCGATCGCGACAGACGCCATCGGGCCGACGAAGCCCGCCGCCGGGGTGATGGCGACGAGGCCCGCGACGAGCCCCGACGCCACGCCGAGGAGCGACGGCTTGCCGAAGCGCACGGCCTCGATCAGGGCCCACGCGAGCGCCGCGATCGCCGCGGCGATGTGCGTGTTCACGAACGCCACGGAGGCGAGCCCGTTCGCCGCGAGCGAGGAGCCGCCGTTGAAGCCGAACCAGCCGAACCACAAGAGGCCGGCGCCGAGCAGCGTCATGGTGAGGTTGTGCGGCACGATCTTGCGCGTCGGGTACCCCTTGCGCTTGCCGATCGCGATCGCGATGACGAGCGCGCTCGCGCCCGAGGAGAGGTGAACGACGGTGCCGCCGGCGAAGTCGAGCGCGCCGCGCGCGAGGAGCCACCCGCCCGGGTTCCAGACCCAGTGGCAGAGCGGGCTGTAGACCAGGAGCGACCAGAGCAGCGTGAACACCACATACGACGAGAACTTGATGCGCTCCGCATAAGCGCCCGAGATCAGCGCCGGCGTGATGATGGCGAACATCATCTGGAACGCCATGAACAGGAGGTGAGGCACCGTCATCCCGGCGCGCGGCTCGGTGCCAACGCCGTTCAGGAACGCGTGGTCGAGGCCGCCGATGAACCCGCCCTTGGATTCGGCGAACGCCATCGAGTACCCGAGCGTCACCCACGCCAGGGTCACGATCCCCATGGCGAAAAAGCTGTGCATGAATGTGCTGAGCGTGTTCTTCGTTCGGACCATGCCCCCGTAAAACAGGGCCAGCGCTGGCGTCATCAGCAGAACCATTGCCGACGAGACCAGGAGCCAGGTGGTGTCCGAGGCGTTGATTTCGTTCACTGGTGGCCTCCTCGACGGCGACACTAAGAGAAGGCAGTTTTCCGGAATGTTTCGTCGGCATATACTTCGCGACAGCACGAAGCGTACCGCGACGACGCAGCGAGTCAGCGCGTGGGCGCCTCCGCGGTCAGCGCGCTGGCCGACTCGCTTCTACAGCGGGTCGATGGATTTGCAGTGAGACTATATCGCCGGTGGGCCCGAGGGGGCGTGAGGCGGCGGGAGATGAAGCGTCATCCGCGTCCGCTGGACTCGATGCTCTCGCGCACCCGATCGAGCGCGGCCCGCACCTCGGGATCGCGATCGAGCGCAGACGGCGGCGCCGGCAGCCGGAGCGACCAGTTCTGCGGCCCCACGGTCCCCGGGACGTTGATCCGATCGCGCGTGGCGAGCACGTCCTGGAGGAGCAGCAGCACGAGCTCGCTCTTCGAGCCGAGGATCAGGTCGAGCAGCGCGCGGTGGGTCTCCTTCGTGAACTGCGGCCCGAGCTCTTGCCGGCGCGGCGCGAGCTGCGGCAGATCGAGGACCCCGGCGCGCTCCCGGTCGTCCCGCGACTCCCACCACACCACCACGGAGTCGGTGTCGTGCGTCCCGAAGCAGGCCACCGAGAGCGCCGGATACTCCGCCGGATCGCGGAACACGACGTCGTGCTTCTCCCAGATCAGCACCTTGTAGCCCGGCACCCCGAGCTCCGAGAGCGACTCCCGGACCCACCCCGGCACCGCGCCGAGATCCTCCGCCACGAGCTGCGCCCCGGTCTCCGCCGCCCCCGCCAGCATCGCCCGCACGACCCGATCGCCGTGCTCGCGCTGCTCCGCCTCCTCCGCGGGATCGAAGGTCGCCCTGGGCCGCTCGGCCCCCTGGGCCGCTTGCCCTTGCTCCGGGAAGATGTACGTCCGGTAGAAGCCGACCAGGTGATCGATGCGGAACCGGTCGTAGAGCAGCCCCGTGTAGCGGCAGCGCCGCCTGAGCCACGCGAAGTCGTTCTCGCGCATCCGGGCCCAGAAGTACGGCGGGAGCCCCCACCGCTGCCCCTCCGTGTCGAACTGGTCGGGCGGCGCGCCGACCGTCATGTCGTGCCGGAACTCGCCCTGGTGCGCCCACACGTCGGCGCTGTCGCGCGACACCATGAACGGGAGATCCCCCATGATCTCCACGCCCTTGCCCCGGAGATCCGCGCGCGCCGCCTCCCACTGCGCGTGCGCGAGCCACTGGACGTACTCGTAGTAGAGGATGTCCCGCGCGCGCTCGCGCCGCAGCGCCTCGAGCGCCTCCGGCCTGCGCTCGCGGATCGCCTCGGGCCAGTCCCACCACGCCCTGCCGCCGAAGGCGTCCTTGAACGCGCGGAACTGCGCGTAGTCGGGCAGCCAGTCCGACTGCCGCTTCACGAACTCGCCGAGCTCGGCCGCGCGCGGCGTCTGCTTCGCGTGGTGCTCGCGCTCGAACACGTCGAAGGCGAAGCGCAGCGCCCGCCCCTTCACGCGGCGCACGAGATCGTAGTCGACGCGCGCGCTGCTCCGCGCGCGATCGAGCGCCCCGAGGTCGTCGCCGAGCGCCTCGCCGAGGCGCTCGGCCGGGAGCTCGGGCACGGCGGACAGCGAGATGAACATCGGATCGATCCCGAACGCGGAGAGCGCCATGTACGGCGACGTCTCGCCCCCCGACACCTCGCCGAGCGGCAAGAGCTGCACGAGGCGCAGGCCAGCGGCGCGCATCCACGCGGCGAACTCGGGGAGATCGCCGATCTCGCCGATGCCCCACGAGCGATCGCTGCGCAGGGAGAAGAGCGGCACGGTCACGCCGGCGATGCGGCGGCGCGTGCCGGAACCGGGGACGGGAGGCGACGATGAGCTCCGGGACTGATTTTCAGCAGAGGGGGAAGACATGGGCGTTTTTCGCTTGGCTCCAGGCGTTCGGGGGCGAAGTCTATCCCGGGTCGCGCCGCCCTGGATGCTCCTTCTGCGACCGTGCGGTAGCGCCGTCGCGCCGCCGCCGCTGCCGAGCCGCCGCCGCCGAGCTCGCGCAGGAGGGCCGCGGCGCCGCGCGCGGCGCGAGGGCGGGCCCGCCGAGCGGCCGGGCGGCGGGCGATCCCGGGGGCGGCGACCGAAAAATCAGGCCGCGCGCGCTTGTGTCTCGACAGCGGCGCCGATCTCGCGAATAGGGCGGCTTCACAGGTTTTTCAGATGACCAGACGCATATGGCCCGGCACGCCCACCCCACTCGGCGCCGTCTTTGACGGCGAGGGGGTCAACTTCACGCTGTTCTCCCAGTCCGCCACCAAGGTCGAGCTCTGCCTCTTCGAGGCCGTCGACGATGTCGTGGAGCGCGAGCGCATCGAGCTCCCCGAGCGGACGGCCCACGTCTTCCATGGCTACGTGCCGGGGCTCAAGCCCGGCCAGCTCTACGGCTACCGGGTGCACGGGCCCTACGACCCGCGCTCCGGGCAGCGCTTCAACCCGGCGAAGCTCCTCGTCGATCCCTACGCGTACGCGCTCTCCAGCGAGCCGAACTGGAAGGCGCCGCTCTTCGCGTACGACCGCGGGGGGCACCCCGAGCGCGGCGAGGGCGGCGCTGGCCGGCCCAGGGAGGCGGGCCGGGACGGCGCGGCGCCCGAGAAGGGCGAGGGCGGGCGCGCGGGCAAGACGGCGAGCGATCGCCGCGCCGCCGAGGCGCGCGGGAAGGACTCCACGCTGCCGCCCCCGCCGCCCCCGCCGGCCTCGCTCGACGACCTGGAGATCTGCCACCGCGACAGCGCCTGGGGCGCGCCGAAGTCGGTGGTCGTCGACCACCGCTTCGCGTGGGACGGCGACCGGCCGCCGGCGACGCGCTGGCAGGACACGATCCTCTACGAGGTCCACGTCAAGGGCTTCACCCAGCGGCACCCGGGCATCCCGAAGGAGCTGCGCGGCACCTACGCCGGGCTCGCCTCGGAGGCGGCGATCGCCCACTTCAAGAAGCTCGGCGTGACGGCGATCGAGCTGCTCCCCGTGCACGAGATGGCGAGCGAGCGCGAGATCTGGGAGCGCGGCCTCGTCAACTACTGGGGCTACAACACGCTCGCGTACCTCGCGCCCGCGGGCCGCTACGCGTCGAGCGGGCGGCTCGGCCAGCAGGTGACCGAGTTCAAGGCGATGGTGAAGGCGCTCCACGCCGCCGGCATCGAGGTGATCCTCGACGTCGTGTACAACCACACCGCGGAGGGGAACCACCTCGGCCCGACGCTCTCCCTGAAGGGGATCGACAACTGGACCTACTACCGGCTCGTCCCGCACAACCCGCGCTACTACATGGACTTCACGGGCTGCGGGAACACGGTGAACACGCGTCATTACCAGACGCTCCAGCTGGTGATGGACAGCCTGCGGTACTGGGTGACCGAGATGCACGTCGACGGCTTCCGCTTCGATCTCGCGTCGGCGCTCGCCCGCGGTCACCATGACTTCGACCGCCTGAGCTCGTTCTTCGACATCATCCATCAGGATCCCGTCCTCTCGCGCACGAAGCTCATCGCGGAGCCGTGGGACGTGGGTGAGGGCGGCTATCAGGTCGGCAACTTCCCGGTCCTCTGGACGGAGTGGAACGACCGTTACCGCGACTCGGTGCGCCGCTTCTGGAAGGGGGATCTGCTGGCGGCCGACCTCGGCTATCGGCTCACCGGGTCGAGCGATCTGTACGCGTCCAGCGGGCGCCGCCCTTACGCGAGCATCAATTTCGTGACGGCGCACGACGGCTTCACGCTGAACGATCTCGTCTCGTACAACGAGAAGCACAACGAGGCGAACGGCGAGTGCAACCGGGACGGCACGAACAACAACCACAGCTACAACCACGGCGTCGAGGGCCCCTCCAGCGACCCCGCGGTCGTCGAGCTGCGCGAGCGCCAGAAGCGCAACCTCCTCGCGACGCTCCTCCTCTCGCAGGGCGTGCCGATGATCAACGCCGGCGACGAGATCGGAAGGACGCAGCTCGGCAACAACAACGCCTACTGCCAGGACAACGAGCTCTCCTGGCACGACTGGGACCTCGACGAGCGGCGGATGCAGCTCTTCGAGTTCACCTGCCGCCTCATCGCCCTGCGCCGCAGCCAGCCTGTGCTGCGCCGGCGGATGTTCTTCTCGGGCGGTTACGTGCACGGGAGCGGGCTCAAGGACATCGTGTGGTTCCGCCCCGACGGCGCCGAGATGACGCCGGAGGACTGGACCCACCCGAACGCCCGGGCGATCGGCTACCTGCTCGGCGGCGACGCCCTCTCGGCGCGCGGGCCGCACGCCGAGCCGATCTCCGGCGACACGCTGCTCGTGCTCATCAACGCGAACCACTCGCCGCTGGAGTTCGTGCTGCCCGCGATCGAGTTCGGCGAGCGGTGGGAGGTGCTCATCGACACCCGCACCGCCGGGGAGCCGGCGCGCACGGTGCCCGCGAGGGCAGGGGGAGAGCGCTACCTGCTCGTCGACCGGTCCGTGGCGGTGCTGCGGCTCCTGGAGCGCAAGGAGGAGAAGAAGAAGGTCAAGCGGGTGAAGGCGCAGCGGGCGTAGTCGTCCCGGCGCTGACAAGTACAGCAGCGCTGCGCCTCGCGACGCTGACGCGTGGGCCTCCAGGTGCACGTGCGCGAGGAGGGCGGGGTGTTCGCCGTTCAAAGGCATCCGCATTCGCGATACGCTGGAGGCCATGTCGCCGCCCCTCTCCTCAGGTCGTTGTCCGATGGACGCATCGACCGGTCCGGGAAATGGCGGCGGCACGAAGGTCACCGGCGTGCTGCAGCCGCCCTCCCTGGGTCGACCGCCCGATTCCTCGGCAAGAGATGCCGCGCGCGACGCCACCACGCTGGGCGGGCAGCCTGCGCCGCTCAGCGCTCCTGCTCCGGGCGGCACAGGGCGGGACGAGGCACGCGCGGCGCTGCTTCCTGGCCGCGTCGTGGCGGGGCGGTACCGGCTCGTGCATCCGCTCGGCCAGGGCGCGATGGGCGAGGTGTGGTGCGCGCACGACAGCGTTCGGCGCTTCGATGTCGCGCTCAAGTTCCTCGTGCTCCCGCGCCAGAACCTGGCCATCGACGCGATGGAGCGCTTCCGCTTCGAGGCGCAGGTCGCGGCCCAGCTCGGGCGGAAGACCGACTTCATCGTCACCGTGCACGACGCCGGCGAGGACGCCGAGGCAGGCCCGTACCTCGTCATGGAGTACGTGCGCGGCAGGTCCCTCCGGCAGCTGATCCACGAGCGCGGGCCGGTGCCCGCGGCCGAGCTGGCCGCGCTCCTCCGTCAGATCGGAGAGGCGCTCTCGGTGGCGCACGGCCTCGGGATCGTGCACCGCGACATCAAGCCGTCGAACATCCTGCTCCGCGAGGGGCGCGACGGGCGCCTGCGCGCCAAGGTCGCCGACTTCGGGATCGCCAAGTGGATCCGCCAGGATCTGGCGGCCGATTTCCCGCGCCAGACGGCGGAGGGCGTGGTGCTGGGCACGCCGGGCTACCTCAGCCCGGAGCACACGTGCGACGGGCACGCGGACCCGCAGCTCGACATGTGGGCCCTCGCGGTGGTCGCGCACGTGGCGCTCACCGGCCGGCAGCCCTTCGCCGGCCGCACCATCGCCGATGTGCTCGCCTCCATCCTCGAGGGCGCGCGCCCCCCGCTGTCGACGCTGTGCCCCGGCGCGCCGCCGGAGCTGGAGACGTGGTTCGCGCGCGCGTTCGCGCTGGATCCGGCGGAGCGATTCCCCTCGATCGCGCCGATGATCTCCGCCTTCGTGGCCGCGGTCGGCCCTTCGGCTGCGCCGAGCGCGCCGGCGCCCGCCGCGCCGGCGCGGCGGGCGGGGCTGCGCCTCGCGGTGGCCGGCCTCGTCGTGGCGCTCGGGCTGGGGCTTTCGCTCACCGCCGCGCTGCCCTCGCAGCGCCTTGACGCCACCGCCGAGCTGCGGGCGATCAGCGACGAGGTGCTTGCCGCCACCCGCGGCGCGCTCGTGGCGCAGGCGCCCGCGGCGCCCCCGGCGGGCACGACATCGACGGTTCTCGCGGCCGCGCCCGCGACAGCGCCGTCCCCCGTGCCGCCGCCGGAGCCCGCTCCGCTTCCAGCCGCGGAGCGCCCCGTCCCGACCTCTCCGGCGTCCACGTCGCGGTCCGCCGCGGAGCGCCCCGTTCCGGCGCCTCCTGTGCCCGCGCCGCGGCCGGCCGCGGCGCGCCCCGTCCGCGCGTCCGGCGCGCCTGCGAGCACCGGCAAGGCGCCCTCACGAAAGCGGACGACCGACGCAGGCACGGGGAAGAGCGCGATCTTCTGAGCGTCGATCGCGAACCGCTCTTCGCCGAGCCGTAGACGCAAAAACTCGCAAAATCTGCTCATTCTTTGCGACTTTGCGACTTTGCGACTTTGCGACTTTGCGACTTTGCGTTGAAATCTCCCTCCGTATCCCTGGCAGGACCTCTGGCGGGTGGAACTAGCCGGCCAGCGACTCCGTCTGTGCAGCCGCGACCCACGCCGCGAGGCCAGGGTGCTGCCACATCGTCTCGGCGTACTCTGCCGCGGCGCCCGCGAGCGGGACGGCGTATGTGCGGAAGCGCGTGACCACCGGCGCGAACATGGCATCGGCGATCGTGAAATGCCCGAAGAGGTACTCCCCCTTCTGGCCATGAGCCCGCCGGCACTCGGTCCAGATCGACGTCACACGGTCGATGTCCGCGTCCACCGCGGCGTCGCGCGCGATCGGGGCGATCTCCCTGCGCAGATCCATGGACATCGCGTTGCGGAGCGCCGTGAACCCGGAGTGCATCTCGCTCGACACCGACCGGGCGAGCGCGCGCGCCGCACGATCGCCCGGCCAGAGCCGCGCCTCGGGGAAGAGCTCGGCGACATACTCGCAGATCGCGAGGGAGTCCCAGAGGACGAGGTCGCCGTGCTGCAGCGCCGGCACGCGCCCCGAGGGGGAGCGCCGGAGGAGCGCCTCGCGCGACCCCGGCTGGTAAAGGGCGATGACCTCCTCCGTGAACGAAGCGCCGGTGTGCTGCAGCGCGAGCCAGGCGCGGAGCGACCAGGTCGAATACGTCCTCGTACCAAGATACAGCACCAGCGGTTCCATGACACCTCCCGTCGGCTCGCCGTCGGACGACGAACACGCCAGCTTCTAACTCAGGCGCTGGCGTATGTCTCGTCCGATCTCGCGGTCACCTGGGCATCGCCGACGAGCTGGCCGAAGTCCATCTTGAGGACGCGATCCGCCAGCCCGAAGTACCTGTCGTCATGGCTGATGACGAGGATCGTCTTGCCGCTGGCCCTGAGCTCCGGGAGGATCTGGCGGTAGAAGACGTCCTTGAACACCGGATCCTGGTCCGCCGCCCACTCGTCGAACAGGTAGACCGGCCGGTCTTCCAGGTAGGCCGTGAGCAGCGCGAGGCGCTTTCTCTGCCCCTGCGACAGCGACGTCGTGGAGAGGACGCCCCCCTCGACAGACACCTTGTGATCGAGCTGCAGGCGAGAGAGGTAACCCCGCGCGCGCTGGGTGAGCTCGGGAGAGTCGAGGCCGATCAGGCGCTCGAACAGGTGGAAATCGAAGAACACCACCGAGAAGAGCTCCCGGTACGCCTGCCGGTTCCGGTCGGTGATCGCCTCGCCGTCGAGCCGGATCTGGCCCGACTCGGGCGCGTAAAGGCCCGCGATCAGCTTCGCGAGGGTCGTCTTGCCGCTGCCGTTGCCTCCGACGAGGAAGATCAGCTCGCCGCGCCGCACGCTGAGGTGGATGGGGCCCAGCGTGAAGGTGTCGTCCTTTCCCTCGGATCTGTAGGCGTGCGTGACCCCGGCGAGCTCCAGCCGCTTCCACCTCTCGGGGAGCGCTGCCCCTGCCTCTGACCCGCTCGCCTCGACCGTGAGGCTCGCGCCCAGGTCCTCGACCTTCTGCACGGCGATGCCCGCGCGGCTCAGGGCCGGGAGCGCGCCGATGAGGACCTGCATGGGCGTCATCAGGTAGAGGAGGACGAGGGCGTAGCCGATCGACGCCTCGGCGCTCGCCTCCTGGAAGAGCGGCACGACGAAGAGCGTCACGCCGATGATGGTGAACACCATCGCCTGGCCCCACCCGTTCGCGGCGGTGAGCGCGACCATGCCGCGCAGGTTGCTCGCCTGGACGACGCCGGCCTCCCCCTCGAGCGACGTCGCGAGGAACGCCTCGCGGCGCCGCGCGTGGAGCTTCAGCTCCTTCACGCCGCGCGTGAGCGCGCGGAAGGTCTTCATCAGCTCCTCGGTCGCCTCGCGCGCGCGGCGGAAATGCCGTGTCGCCCGGCTCATCGGGAGCTGATACCCGACGATCCCAAGGACGATGAGCGCCAGCACCGAGGCCAGCATGACAGGAGACATCCACCCCATGTAGAGCAGGCCTCCGACCACGATGACCAGGTTGATGCAGACGATCGGGATCTGCATCAGCGCCGTGGTGATCACGGGGACGTCGTCCGTGAGCGCGGTCAGCGCACGTGACGGGCCGATCTCCTCGATCTGGCGGAGCGGCGCGCCGAGGATCTTCCGGCAGATCTTCACCCGGAGGTCGAAGAGCGCCCCCTGGCTGAGGCGCGTGAGCAGGATCTCCGAGTGGTAGCGGGCGAACGGGAGCAGCAGGCACACCGCGGCGAAGCTCCACATCACCGCGCCGCGCTTGCCCTGAAGCGCCTCGTTGATCAGCACGAGGAGCGCCGTGTTGCAGGCGCCGCAGAGCGCCCCCGCGACGATCGCGAGGACGAGGATCCGCCGGGAGTAGCCGGCGACGAACGCGAGGAGCTTCATGGACGCTCGGTGGTGGTGGGGCGCTCCCCTCGCGCCGACGGGCCGCGGGCGGCCGCGACAAGGATCTGGCCGAGCGATATCCCGCCGTCGTTCGGCGGGACCAGCCGGTGGCAATACGGGGTGAGCCCCTCGCTCTTCAGGCGCCGGAGCGCGTTGATCAGGACGAACTCGTTCATGAAGACTCCGCCGCTCATGACCACGCGGCGCACGTCGAACTTGTCGGCCAGGCGCAAGCACACAGCGGCGATCATATCCACGATCGTCGAGTGGAACCGGCGGCTGAGGTGCGCGGGTGTGGCGTCCGGCTGGTCGAGCGCGCGCAGGAGATCCCGGACGAGAGGCCGGTAGTCGACCACGAGGCGGCCGTCCCGCTCGTCTATCCCGTACTGGAGCGGCGGCGCGGTCCGGAAGTCCCTGTCGAGCAGCGCCTCCATCTCGATGGCGGCCTGCGCCTCGTACTCGACCTCGTGGCAGATGCGGAGGAGCGAGGACACGCCGTCGAACAGCCGGCCCATGCTCGTCGTGGCCGTCGCGTTCAGCCGCCGCTGCGCCATCTTCACGAAGACGTCGCGGCGCTCCTCCGCGACGTCCAGGAGCGCCGGGACGCGGATCCCGCCGAGCTCTTCCCCGAACGTCTCCACGAGCAGCGAGATCGCGACGCGGATGGGCTCCTTGACCGCCTTGTCGCCGCCGAGGAGGTACATCGGCCGGAGGTGGCCGGCGCGCACGAATTCGCGGTAGTCGCCGACCAGGAACTCGCCGCCCCAGATGGTGTCGTCGAGGCCGTAGCCGGAGCCGTCGAAGATGACGCCGATCACCCGCTCGTTCAGCCCGTTCTCCGCCATGCAGGCGGCCATGTGGGCGTGGTGGTGCTGCACCGTCGCGACCTCCGCGCCGGCCTGGCGCCTCGCCGCCCGCGTGGAGCGGAACGCCGGGTGCATATCGCAAGCGACCGTGTCCGTCTGCACGGACAGGAGCCGCTGGACGTGCGACGAACAGTCGATGTGCGCGCCGAACGTCGCGTCGTTCTTGAGATCGCCGATGTGCTGGCTGATGAAGACCTGGTTGTCCTTGCCGACCGCGACGGTGGTCTTCAGCTCGCCGCCGAGGGCGACGACCGCGCCGACGTCCTGCGGGAGGTGGATCGGGTACGGGGCGTAGCCCCGCGAGCGCCGGATGAACGAGACGAGCGGCGCGTCGAGCCCCTCCGCCTCCGTGAGCCGGACGACGGAGTCGTCGACGCGGGTGCGGATATCGCGGTCGTGCAGGACGAAGTAATCCGCGATGTCGCGCAGCTGCGAGAGCGCCGTGTCGTTGTCGAACGCGATGGGGTGTCCGGAGAGGTTCCCGCTCGTCATGACGAGGACGTCGAGCGCCGGGTCCTCGAGCAGGAGGTAGTGCAGCGGCGTCGAGGGCAGCATGACGCCGAAGCTCGGGTTCCTCGGGGCGATCGCCTCGGACAGGGCGCCTGGCCGCCTGCGCAGGAGAACGATGGGGCGCTGCCGGCTCTCGAGCAGCGCCCGCTCCGGGTCGCTGAGCGAGACATGGCGGCTCGCCGCCTCGGCGTCGGCCACCATGATCGCGAACGGCTTGGCGTCGCGGCGCTTGCGCCGGCGCAGCTCCCGCACCGCCGCCTCGTTGCGCGCGTCCGCGACGAGGTGGAAGCCGCCGAGGCTCTTCACCGCGAAGAGCGCGCCCTCGCGCAGCCGGGCGATGGCGAAGCGCACCGCGTCCTCCGCCGCGATCGGCGCGCCGAGCCGATCGGTGAGCGTGAGCCGGGGGCCGCACGCGGGGCACGCGTTCGGCTGCGCGTGGTAGCGCCGATCCTCGATGTCCTCGTACTCGCCCGCGCAGGCGGGGCACATCGGGAAGCTCTTCATCGTGGTCTGCGGCCGGTCGTACGGCATGTCGCAGATGATCGAGTAGCGCGGCCCGCAATGGGTGCAGTTGATGAACGGGTAGCGGTGACGGCGGTTCGAAGGGTCCCTGAGCTCCCGCAGGCAGTCGGCGCAGACGTCCGAGTCGGGCGGGATGAGCGTGTCGGTGCTGCGCAGATCCACGCTGCCGCGGATCTGGAAGTCGTCGTGCCGGGGGGCGGGCTCGGCGAGCGCCTCCTCGCGGACGCCGGTGATCCGGGCGAGCGGCGGGGGCGACTCGACGAGCGCGCGCAGGAACGCCTGGATCGCCTCGTCGCCGGCCTGCAGCTCGAGCAGCACGCCGCGGGAGTCGTTGAGGACCCAGCCGCGCGCACCGACGGCGCGGGCGAGCCGGTGCACGAAGGGCCGGAAGCCGACGCCCTGGACGATGCCCGAGACCCGGAATCGGCGGGTCACGATCACCGGCCGAGCGTCAGCAGAGTCGGGGGAGTTCGGCTCCATAGAGCTCCTCGAGCAGGGTTTGAGTCCCATCGGGCTCGGTCATGGACACGACGGGCTCCGTCGCGGCCTTGACCTCGCCGATGACCGCGGCGTTGCGGCCGTAGGGGTGCGCGCGGAGGATCCCGAGCACGTCACCCGCCTTGTCCGCCTCCACGAACAGGCAGAGGCACCCCTCGTTGGCGAGGTGGATGAGGTTGATGCCGAGCATGTCGGCCGCCATGACGGCCTCCGGCAGCACGGGCAGCGCCGCGCGCGTGAAGGAGAGCTCGGCGCCCGAGGCGCGGGCGAACTCGTGGAGGACGGCGCACAGGCCGCCGCGCGTCACGTCGCGGATCGCCGCCACGGCGCCCTGGGGCACGCCCTTGAGGACCGCGTCGATGAGCCCGTTGAGCGGCGCGCAGTCGCTCTGCACCCGCTTCTCGAAGCCGAGCCCCTCGCGGACCGAGAGCAGGTGGATGGAGTGGTTGCCGAGATACCCGCTCACGATGATCTTGTTGCCGGGCCGCACGGCGCGGCTCACGAGCGGCGGGCGCTCGAAGACGCCCACGCCGGTCGTGTTCATGAAGAGCCGGTCGGCCTCGCCCTTGCCGACGACCTTGGTGTCGCCGGCGACGATCTTCACGCCGGCCTCCCTCGCCGCGTCGCGCGCCGACTCGAGGGCGCGGATGAGCAAGGGGATCGGGAAGCCCGCCTCGATGATGAGGCCCAGGGTCAGGTAGAGGGGCCTCGCGCCGCTGACCGCGAGATCGTTGACGGTGCCGCAGACGGCGACCTTGCCGATATCGCCGTTGCCGAAGAACAGCGGCGTGACCACGAACGAGTCCGTGGTGACGGCGATCCGGCCGGTGGGCACCTCCAGGATCGCGCTGTCCTCCATCGCGCCGATGTACGTGTCGCCGAGCGTCGCGGCGATCCGCTCGACGAGCTCCCGGCTCAGGCGGGCGCCCGTCCCGTGGTCGAGGACGACCTCTTCGTTCTCTTTCGCGTGTTCTTTCGTCATGTGAGGCTCCAGCGTTGGCACCGCAGAGCTGCGGTGAGGGTCGTGAAAGAGACGAGGCCGCGCGGCTCCGCGGCCTCGTCGTGCCTTGTCAGCCGAGCAGCTCTTCCCGGCTCGGCAGGTCGTCGCTCTGGCGCAGGCGCTTGATGATCTCCGCGCCGGGGGCGATCGCCGCGCAGTACGACGCCATCCACTCGAGGGAGCGCTTCTTGTCCTCCTCCTTGAGGGAGAACACGCCATCCTCGGGGACCCACACCTTGTACCCGCGGAAGAAGCCGTCCGCCGCCGTGGTCTGCACGCAGATCTGGGTCTGGATGCCCGTGACGAGGATCGTCTTGACGCCGAGCTCCTTCAGCTTGTCGTCGAGGGGCGTCTCGTAGAACCCGCTGTCGCGGTGCTTGACCATCACGATGTCGGACGGATGGACGAAGTCCTTGATCAGCTCGGCGTTGGGCGTGCCTTTGATCGCCGGGATCTCCTTCCCGCGGAAGCGGCGCTGGATCTGCGGATCGGTCGGATCGTTGATGAGCTGGAGGTGGACGACGGCGTGCCCCAGGGCGCGGATGGCGCCGAGGAACATGTTGAACTGCGGCGCCACCCTGGAGAGGAGCTCGCGACCTCCCGGCATCTTGTCGATGAACTCGTACTGAAGGTCGTTGGTGAGCACTGCGATGTTGGGCATGATGGTCCTCTTGGATTCGGTTGATGGATTCGAGACGAGTCAGTCAAAGGCCCTTGCCTGGCAACGAGCGCGGCAGAGCGGCGAAGCGTGGCGGCGCGAGCGCCGATCACCCCGGCGGCCGGGCGGCTCCGGCGCCTTCGCGCGGGGCGCCGGGGTCCGCCTCGAGCAGCGCGGCCCGGAGGCGCTCGGCGAGCGCGCCGACGTGCGGTCTCCGGAGCAGCGTGTAGTGGTCGCCGGCCGCGACGTGGCTCCGCAGGCCGGGGGCCCACTTCGCCCACGCGGGCCGCGGATCCCTGTGCGGTGAGTCCTCGGCGCGGAAGAGCTCGACCCGGGCCGAGACCTCGCCGGGCGCGTAGCGCGCGAGCAGCGCCGCGTTCCGCTGGAACGCATCGAGCAGCGCTTCCAGCTCGCCGAGCGTCGTGCCGCGGGGCAGCGCGCCGAGCTTCTGCGCGCGCTCCAGCAGCCACGCGGCGTCGGCCGCGCCGCCGTCTGGCCAAGCGAGCGCCGCGGCGGCCGGCGCGCCCGCGATCCGCGCGAGATCCGCGGCGAACTGCGCGATCGGCGGGAGGTCGTCGCCGGGCTCGTCGAACGGGGGGAGGTACGCGTCCAGGAGGACGACGGCGGCCACGCGATGCCCGCTGCGCTCGAGCACGCGCGCCATCTCGAACGCCACCACGCCGCCCATCGACCAGCCGCCGAGCAGGTACGGCCCCTCGGGCTGGACGCGGCGGAGCTCCTCGCAGTACGCCTCGGCCATCTCACCGACGCTGGCGAGCGGCCGCGGTGGGGTCTCCAGCCCGAACGCCTGGATGCCGTAGAAGGGCCGATCCCGCCCGAGCTCGCGGGCCAGATCCGCGTAGCAGAGGACGTTGCCGCCGATGGGGTGAACGAAGAAGAGAGGCGCGCGGGCGCCGCCCGCGTGGAGCGGGACCACGACGGAGGTGCGGCCCCGCGGCGCTCCCCGATCCTCGCGCAGGAGCGCCGCGAGGCCCTCCACCGTCGGCGCGCGGAACAGGCTCGTGAGCGGCAGATCGCGGCCGAAGCGCCCGCGGATCTCGGCCATGAGCCGCACCGCGAGCAGCGAGTGCCCGCCGAGCGAGAAGAAGTCGTCGGTCACGCCGACGCCGCCCTCGCCGAGGAGCTCCTCGAACAGCGCGCAGAGCTCCAGCTCGAGCCCGGTCCTCGGCGGGACGCGCGCTCCGCCCGCGAGCGCCGCGAGCGCCGCGGGCACGGACGCGGCGAGCGCCCGGCGATCGATCTTGCCGCTCGGGGTCTGCGGCCACCGCTCGACCGGCGCGATGACCGGCGGGACCATGTAGTCGGGCAGCCGGTCGGACAGGTACCCGCGCAGCGCGTCGCTCGTCGCGGCGCGCCTGCCGCGCGGGATCCCGCCGCGCGGGATGAAGAAGGCCGCGAGCCGCACGTCGCCCGGGGCGTGCTCCCGGGTGACCACCGCCGCCTCGGTCACGTCGGGGTGCGACGCGAGCACCGCCTCGATCTCGCCGAGCTCGATCCGGAAGCCCCGGATCTTGACCTGCTCGTCGAGCCGGCCGAGGAAGTCGATCTCGCCGCTCGGCAGCCACCGCACGAGATCGCCCGTGCGGTAGAGCCGCGCCCCCTGCGCCTCGGGGAACGCCGCGCGCACGAAGCGCGCCGCGGTGAGGTCGTCGCGGTTCAGGTAGCCCCGCGCGAGGCCGATCCCGCCGATGTGGAGCTCGCCGGGGATGCCGACGGGCGCCGGCTGGCCCCGCGGGTCGAGCACGTACACCTGCGTGTTCGGCAGCGGGCGGCCGATCGTGGGCCGCGCGACGTCGGGCGCGTACTCGGCCGCGGTCGCGAGCACCGTCGCCTCGGTGGGGCCGTATCCGTTGACGAACCGCCGGCCGCGCGCCCACCGCCGCGGCAGCTCCGCGGGGCACACCTCGCCGGCCACGCACAGCACGCGCAGGTCCGGGAGCGTGTCGAAGCCGACCGCCATGAGCGCCGAGGGGGTCAGCGACGCCACCTGGATCCGCTGCTCGCGCAGGAGGTCGACGAGCCCGGGCCCGGGCATGAGCGCCTCGGCGCGCGCGAGGCACACGACGCCGCCCGCGGAGAGCGGCACGAAGATCTCCATCACGGAGACGTCGAAGCTCAGCCGGGTGAACTGGAGGACGCGGGTCCCCGGCTCGACGCCGAGCAGCTTGCGCTGCGCCACGGCGAACGCGGAGAGCGAGCGGTGCTCGATGAGCACGCCCTTCGGGCGCCCTGTCGAGCCGGAGGTGTAGATGACGTACGCGAGGTCCTCGGGGAGCGACCCGGCGTCGGGGGCGTCGGCCCGCTCGTGCGGGAAGGCATGCTCGCTCTCCCCGAGCCGCACGACCGGCGGGAGCGCCGCGGGCAGCGCGGCGAGGAGCTCCGGCTGCGCGACGAGCAGCGCGGGGCGCGCGTCCTCGATCATGAAGGCGAGCCGGTCGCGCGGGTAGGTCGGGTCGAGCGGCACGTACGCGCCGCCGGCCTTCAGCACCGCGAGCAGCGCGACGATCATGTTGGGCGAGCGCGGCAGGCACACGCCGACCAGCGCGCCGCGCCGCACGCCGCGGGCGCGGAGGTGGTGCGCGAGCTGGTTGGCCCGGCGGTCGAGCTCGCCGTAGCTCACCGTCGCCCCCTCGAAGAGGAGCGCGGCCCGCCCGGGCGCCTCCCTGGCCTGCGCCTCGACCAGGCGGTGCGCGCACGCGGCCTCCGGGGCGGGCTGCGCCGATCGGCCTCCGCTGAACGCGTGCAGCACGAGGTCGCGCTCGTCGCGCCCGAGCAGCGGCAGGTCGCCGACGCGCAGCTCGGGCTGCGCGGCGCTCGCCGCGAGCAGGGCCTCGAGGTGGCCCCGCCAGCGCTCGATCGTGGCCCGGTCGAACAGGTCGACGCTGAACTCGATGCCGCCGGAGACGGCCTTGTCGTCCTCCTCGAGCGCGAGCAGGAGGTCGAACTTCGCGGTCGCTGTGTCGACCTCGAACGGCGAGGCGTCGAGGTCGCCGAGCCTCCGCGGGCGCTCCGGCGCGCCCTGGAACGCGAAGGCCGCCTGGAAGAGCGGGGTGCGGCCGAGGTCGCGCTTCACCTGAAGCGCGTCCACGACCTGCTCGAACGGGACGTCCTGGTGCTCCTGGGCCTCGAGCGTCGCCTGCCGGACCCGACGCACGAGCTCGACGAACGTGGGGTCGTCGTCGACGCGGACGCGCAGGACGAGCAGGTTGACGAAGAAGCCGATGAGCGGCTCCATCTCGACCTGCGTGCGGCCGGAGACCGGCGAGCCGACCGCAACGCCGGCGCGGCCCGTGTAGCGGTGCAGGAGGGCGACGAAGCCGGCGAGGAGCACCATGAACATCGTCGCGCCCTCGCGCCTGCCGAGCGCGCGGAGGGCCTCGACGAGCGGCGCGGGCAGGCGCACCGGGACGGTGTCGCCGCGGTGGAAGAGGGCGCTGCCGCGCGGCCTGTCGGTGGGGAGCTCGAGCGGCTCCAGGTCGGACAGCTGCCGCTTCCAGTACTCGAGCTGCCCCCGCCACGCGTCGGCCTGGGCGCGCTGCCAGATCGCGACGTCGGCGTACTGCACCGGGAGGGGCGGCAGATCCGGCGCGTGGCCAGCGCGCGCGGCCTCGTAGAAGGCGGACAGGTCGCGGAACAGGACGGGGATCGAGCCGCCGTCGCAGGCGATGTGGTGCGCCGTGAGGAGCAGCACGTGCGCCTCGTCGGAGAGGCGGATCAGCGCCGCGCGGATCGGCAGGCCCGAGGCGAGATCGAACGGCCGCCGCGCCTCCTCCTCCGCGGCGCGCTGCGCCGCCCGGTCCCGCTCGTGCCGGGGGACGGCGGACAGGTCGACGAGCCGCAGCTCGAGGCGCGCCTCGGGGAGCACGACCCGGAACGGCTGGCCGTCGGGCGCCTCGATCCGGGTGCGCAGCGCCTCGTGGCGCGCGACCACCCGATCGAGGCTCCGCTCGAGGGCGGCGCGGTCGAGCGGCCCGCGGAGCAGGACCCCGATCGGCATGTTGTAGACCGCCGTGCCCGGCTGGAGCGCCTCGATGAACCAGAGGCGCTGCTGGGCGTGGGACAGCGGCGCGTCGCCGCCCCGGGGCGCCGGGCGGAGCGGCTCGGGCGCGCAGCGGCGCCCGTCCAGCCTCGCCCGATCGATGCGCTCGGCGAGGGCGGCGACCGTCGGCGCGTCGAAGGCGGCGCGCAGCGGCAGAGCGACGCCGAACAGCCGCCGCGCGCGCGCGATGACCTGGGCCGCGAGGAGGGAGTGCCCTCCGAGCGCGAAGAAGTCGTCGGTCGCCCCGATGCCGCCGCGGCCGAGCACCTCGCTCCAGACGCCCGCGAGGGCCTGCTCGGTCGGCGTCGCCGGCGCGCGCCGCGCCTCGCCGGCGGTGCCCGGCGCGATCTCCGGTCGACTGGGCGCCGGGAGCGCCTTCCTGTCCACCTTGCCGTTGGCGTTGAGCGGCCAGGCGTCGAGCTCGACGAAGGCGGACGGGACGAACGGCTCCGGCAGCCGCTCGGCGACGAGCGCCCGCAGCGCCTGCGCGTCCACCGGCCGCCGGACGAGGAGGTAGGCGACGAGCCAGCGGCCCGAGGGGCCGTCGTCCCGCGCGAGCACGAGCGCCTCGCGCACGTCCGGGTGCGCCGCGAGCGCGGCCTCGGTCTCCGCCGGCTCGACGCGGAAGCCGCGGATCTTCACCTGATGATCGAGCCGCCCGAGGTACTCGAGCTCGCCGCTCGCGAGCCAGCGCGCGCGGTCGCCGGTGCGGTACATCCGCGCGCCGCGGGCCTCCTCGAGCGGGCAGGGGACGAACCGCTCGGCCGTCAGCTCGTCGCGCCCCAGGTAGCCGCGCGCGACGCCGGCGCCGGCGATGTAGAGCTCCCCGGCGACGCCGACGGGCACCGGCTGCAGCCGCGCGTCGAGCACGTAGACCTGGGTGTGGTCGATGGGCCTGCCGATCGTCGGGCGCGCCGCGGGGGTCACGGTCGCGCCTGTCGAGTACGTCGTGGTCTCGCTGGGGCCGTAGAGGTTCAGGAGCCGCTCGACGTGCGGAAGCGCGAGCACGTCGCGCGCGAGCGAGGCGCGGAGCGGCTCGCCGGCGAGGCACACGGTCCGCACCGACCCGGGGATGCCCGACACCGCGAGCAGCGCCGCCGCGGCGGAGGGCACCGTGTTGACGAGCGTGACCTCGTTGCGGCGCCGGTGCGCGGGCAGCGCGAGTGCGTCGTCGGCGAGGACGACCTTGCCGCCCCAGCAGAGCGGGACCACGAGCTCGAAGACCGAGAGGTCGAAGCACGTGGACGTGGACGCGAGCACGCCGGCGAGCTCCTGGTCCGAGAACGTCCGCCTGGCCCACCTCGCGAGCGCGACGGCCTGGCGGTGCTCGATCACGACGGCCTTGGGCCGGCCCGTCGAGCCGGAGGTGTAGATGAGGTACGCCGCCTGGTCCGGCCGCCCCGCCGGCAGCGCGTCGCCCGCCCCGCCCTGCGCGTCCTCCGCGTCGTCGGCGCCCGCGACGATCTCGTCGAGCAGGAGCACCTCGGCCGACCCTGCCGGCACGAGCCCCGACAGCGCGCGCTCGGTCACGAGCAGGTGCGCCGCCGCGTCCTCCAGGATCACCTGCAGCCGCTGCCGCGGGTAGCCCGGGTCGAGCGGCACGTGGACGCCGCCGGCCTTGAAGATGGCCCAGAGGGCCACGACCATGTCGAGCGTCCGCCGCACGCACAGGCCCACGCGCGTCTCCGGCCGCACGCCGAGCGCGCGCAGCCGCCGGGCGAGCGCGTCGGCGCGGCGGCGGAGCTCGCGGTACGTGAGCTCGCCGGCCTCGGACGCCACGGCCACGGCCCCGGGCGACCGCTCGGCCTGTGCGTCGAAGAGCTCGTGCAGGCACGCGGCGGGCGGCGGCGGCGCGCTCGTCGCGTTCCACGCGATGAGGAGCTCGCGCCGCTCGCCCGCCGTGAGGAGCGGGAGCTCGGCGACCCGCGCCCCCGGGTCCGAGGCGACGGCGCGGAGGATCGTCTCGTAGTGCCCCGCGAGCCGCGCGATGGTCTCGGGGTCGAACAGATCGAGATCGAACTCGAGGGCGCCCTCGATCGCCTCGCCCGACTCGGTGAGGAAGAGCGTGAGATCGAACCGCGCCCGCTCCACGTCGAGCGGGACCGGCGACGCCTCGACGCCCGGCAGCGTCAGCGCGGGCGGGGGCACGTTCTGGAGCGCGAACATCACCTGGAACAGCGGGTTCCGGCTGAGATCCCGCTCCACGGCGAGCGCGTCGACGACGATCTCGAACGGCAGATCCTGGTGGGCGTACGCCTCGAGCGCGTCCGCCTTCACGCGGCCGACGAGCTCCGCGAAGGTGGGGTCGCCGTCGAGCCGCGCGCGCAGGACAAGGGTGTTGACGAACAGCCCGATGAGCGGCTCGAGCTCGGTCCGCCCGCGGCCGGCCACCGGCGTGCCGACGCAGAAGTCCTGCTGTCCGCTGTACCGGTGGAGCAGCGCCTCGAAGGCGGCGAGGAGCGTCATGAACAGCGTGGCCCCGAGCTCCTGGCTCCGGCGCCGGAGCGCGGCGGCGAGGTCCTGCGGCAGCGCGAACCGATGCGTGCGCCCGCGCGACGAGCGCGCCGCGGGGCGGGGGCGGTCCGTCGGGAGGTCGAGCGGCGGCGCGCCGTCGAGCCGCCGGCGCCAGATCTCCCGCTCGGCCTGGAGCATCTCCGGGGCGAGCTCCTGCCGCTGCCAGGCGGCGTAGTCGGCGTACTGGACCGGCAGCGGGCGGAGCGCCGGCGCCGCATCTCTCGCGAACGCGGTGTAAGCCGCCGTGAGCTCGTGCGCGAGCACGCCGAGCGACCACCCGTCCGAGGCGATGTGGTGGAGCGTGACGACAAGCACGTGCTCGTCGGGCGCGAGCCGGAAGAGCGTCGCGCGCAGGAGCGGACCGTTCTCCAGGTCGAACGGCCTCGCGGCCTCCCGCGATGCGTCGATTTGTAAAGCCTCCTCCCGATCGTGCGCGGGGACCTCCGAGAGGTCGACGAGGGGGAGGGGCCACGCGTCCGACGTCTCGCGAGCGCCCTGGAAGCGCTGGACAGGGCGGCCGTCGACCGCGTGGATCGTCGCGCGCAGCACCTCGTGCCGCCGCACGACCTCGGCGATCGCGCGCGCGAGCGCCGTGAGGTCGAGCGCGCCGCGCAGGCGGAGCGCCGCGGGCACGTTGTACGTGGCGCTCTCGGGCTCGAGCTGATCCAGAAACCACAGCCGCTGCTGCGCGAAGGACAGCGGCGCCTCCTCGCCGACGCGCGGCGCCGGCGCGAGGGGCGCCTGCGCCCGGCGCGCCTCCCCCCGGGTCGACCGCTCGATGTGCGCGGCGAGCCGGGCGATGGTCGGCGCCTCGAAGAGCGACCGGACGCCGACGTCGACGCCGAGCACGTCGCGCAGGCGGGCCGCCGCGCGCGTGGCCGAGAGGGAGTGGCCGCCGATCGCGAAGAAGTCGTCGTGGACGCCGACCCGATCGAGGCCGAGGACGGCGCGCCACACCTCGCCGATCGCCTGCTCCAGGCCGGTGCGCGGCGCCGTCTGCGCCGCGAGCTCGCCCGGGGCGCTCCACGCGGGCGCGGGCAGCGCCTTGCGGTCCACCTTGCCGTTCGCGCTCAGCGGGAGGGCGTCGAGCGCGACGATCGCGGCCGGGATCATGTAGCCCGGCAGGCGCGACGAGAGCTGGTCCTTGAGGGCGCCCGGATCGAAGGACGGCGCCTCGGGGACCACGTACGCGACGAGCCGCGGGTCCCCCGGCGCATCCTCGCGCGCGACAACGACGACGTCGCGGATCCCGGCGCACCGCGCGATGACCGCCTCGATCTCGCCGAGCTCGATGCGGAAGCCGCGGAGCTTGATCTGGTGGTCGATGCGCCCCAGGAACACGAGCTCGCCGCCGGGCAGCCGGCGCACCAGATCGCCCGTCCGGTACAGGCGCGCCCCCGCCGCGGTGGAGAACGGATCCGGAAGGAACGCCGCCGCCGTGCGCTCCGGATCGCGGAGGTACCCACGGCCGACCCCGTCGCCGCCCACGTACAGCTCGCCGGCGACGCCGAGCGGCACGGGCTGCCGCCGTCGATCCAGCACGTAGAGCTGCGTGTTCTGGATCGCGCTGCCGATCGGCACGTACGCCGCGTCCTCCGCCGGGGGCTCGGCGATGACGTGCTGGGCGACGTCGTCCGAGCACTCCGTCGGGCCGTAGGCGTTCATCAGCGGGATCCGCGGGTAGAGCGCGAGCCACCTGCGCGCGAGATCGGGGGGGAGCGCCTCGCCGGTGAGCACGAGCCACCGCAGGCCGTCGAGGCGCGGCCGCCACGCCGGGCGCGCCTCGAGCTCGTCGAGCGCCCCGCGCAGGAGCGACGGCACGATCTCCAGGACGGTGATGCCGAGCTCCCCCACGGCGTCGAGCAGCCGCGCGGGGTCCGTCGCGATCTCGTCCGGCACGAGGCGGCACGTCCCGCCCGCGAGCAGCGGGGAGAGCAGCTGCCACACCGAGATGTCGAAGGTGATCGGCGCGGTCTGCGCGACGACGTCCGCGGGCCCGAGCCCGAGGGAGCGCACCTTCGCGAAGAGGTGGTTGAGCATCCCCCGGTGCTCGACCATCGCGCCCTTGGGCGCGCCGGTCGATCCGGACGTGAAGATGACGTAGGCGAGGTGCTCCGCGCGCGCGGCCGGAGGCGCCCCGCGCTCCGCCGCGGCGTCGGCGAGCAGCGCGCCGGCAGGGAGCACCTCGATCGCCCCGGCGCCTGCCGCGGCGATCTCGTCCAGCAGCGCGCCCGGGATCGCGGCGCCGGCGAGCAGGGGAGGGGAGCCCGCGCGCGCCAGGATGTCGGCGTTGCGCCGCGCCGGGTGCGCGGGATCGAGCGGCACGTACGCGCCCGCCGCCTTGAAGGCGCCGAGCGCGAGCAGCATGAAGTCGAGGTCGCGCCGCGTCAGCAGCGCGACCAGGCGATCGGGCCCGACGCCGCGCGCCGAGAGCGCCCGCGCCACGCGGTCGGTTGCGCTGTCGAGCTCCGCGTACGAGAGCCGCTGCTCGCCGCACGCGACGGCGATCCGCTCGGGCGTCCGGGAGGCCTGCTCCCGGAAGAGGTCGTGGAAGCAGGCGTCCCGCGGGAAGGCCGCCGCGGTGTCGTTGCAGCCCGCGAGCAGGTAGCGCTCCTCCTCGGGCGAGAGCAGCCGGAGCTCGTCGATCGGGCGGTCCGGCTCCGCCCCGGCCGAGCGAAGGAGCTCCCCGAGGTGGCCCGTCATGCGCTCGATCTCGTCGCGCGCGAAGCGGTCCGCGCGGAACTCCAGCGCGGCGGCGAGCTCGCCGTGGAGGCGCGCCACGCTCAGCCCCAGATCGAACTTCGCCGTGCCCTCCACGGCCCCGTCGGGGGCCCAGAGCACGGGCCGCCACAGCGCCCCCTCGACCTCCGCCGGCGGCTCCGAGGCGCTCTCCAGCACGAAGCTCGCCTGGAGCAGCGCGTCCCGCTCCCCGTCCCGCCCCGCCCCCGGGGCCGCGGCGCGCGCGACCTCGTCGAACGGCAGCTCGGCGTGCTCCATCGCCTCGGCCATCGTCCGGCGCACGCGGCGGACGAGCTCGCGGAACGTCGGCCTCCCGCCGAGATCCACGCGCAGGACGACCGTGTTCGCGAAGAAGCCGACGACCCCCTGGTGCTCGGGGCGGCTCCGGTTGGCGACGACGACGCCGATCCCGAGGTCCTCCTGCCCGGTCGTGCGGTGGAGCAGCGCCGCGTAGACGGAGGCCAGCGCGACGAAGAGCGTCGCGTTCTCCGCCCGGGCGACGGCGAGCGCCGCCTCGACGTGCGGCGCGGAGAGCGCGAAGCGGACCGTCCCGCCCGCGAACGGCGACGCCGCCGCGCGCCGGCGCTCGGCGCCCAGCTCGAGCCGTGGCAGCCCCTCGAGCTTCGCCTTCCAGTAGGCCCGCGCCGCGTCCATGCGCGCGAGCGCGGCCCGCTGCGCGCGCGCGTAGTCGGCGTACCCGAGGGGTGGCACCGGCGCGTCCGCGCGGCCGGCGTAGCTCGCGGCGAGATCGCGGACGAGCACCTCGATCGACCGGCCGTCGGTCACGAGGTGGTGCTGCGCGAAGAGGAGCACGTGGTGGCGCTCGCCGAGCGAGACCAGGCACACCCGGAGCAGCGGCCCCTCCTCGAGCGCGAACGGCGCCTGGCCCCACGCCGCGGCGAGCTCGCGCAGGCGCTCCTCGCGCTCCTCCGCGCGCGTGGTGTCGACGACAACCCGCGCGCGCGCGAGGGGCACCGCCACGTCCGGCAGCACGATCTGCCGGGGCTCCCCGGCGATCTCGCGGAACACCGTGCGCAGCGCCGGGTGCCGGCGGACGACGGCCGCGAGGCTCTCCTCGAGCCGCCGCTCGTCGAGCGCCCCGACGATCCGCGCGCCGAACACCACGTGGTAGAGCGGGCTCTCCGGAGCGAACCGGCAGAAGAACCACAGGCGGAGCTGGTGCGACGAGAGCTCCGCCGGCTCGCCGTCCGCCGCGGCGGGCGCGGGGGCCGGCCCGGCGGCCGGCGCGTCGACCGCCGCCGAGAGCGCCGCCGAGAGCTCCTCGACCGTCGTCGCTTGCCAGAGCAGCTGCGGCGGCACTGCGGCGCCGAGCAGCTCCTCGAAGCGCGCCTGGAGCTCGACGCTCGCGAGCGAGTCGAGCCCCAGCGCCATCAGCTTCGAGGTCGGGGTGACGCTCCCGAGGTCCACCCGCGCGAGCCGGGCGAGCTCCTCGCGCACCACGTCGACGAGCAGGCCCACCCTCGCCGGGGCGGGCACCGCGCGCAGCGCGAGGCGCAGCACCCGCGCCGGATCGGCCGCCGCGCGCGCGCCCTCGGCCCCCGCGGGCGCCGGCGCCGGCGCCTCCTGCGCCACGGACACCGCGAGCGTCTCGAGCGTCCCCTCGCGGAAGCCCTGGGCGCACGCGTGCCGCTGGACCTTGCCGCTCGACGTCTTCGGCAGGGTCCGAGGGCGGAGCAGCAGCACCGCGTGCGGCTGCACGTCGTGCTCCCTGGCGACCGCCGATCGCAGCGCCTCCACGACGTCCGGCGGCGGGTCGCCGCCGCGGCCGTCGAGCTCGGCCGCGACGCCGAGCCGCTCTTCACCGCCGACCTCGATCGAGAACGCCGCGCAGCAGCCCGGGCGAACGCGCGGGTGCGCCGCCTCCACGGTCCGCTCGATGTCGTCGGGGTACAGGTTTCGCCCCCGGATGACGATGAGGTCCTTGATGCGCCCTGTGACGAACAGCTCGCCTCCCGAGAGGAAGCCGAGATCCCCCGTCCGCAGGTACGACGCCTCGCCGTCGCCCTGGAGGCGCGCGCCGAACGCGCGCGCCGTCTCCTCGGCGCGGCCCCAGTACCCCCCCGCGACGCTCGGGCCGGCGATCCAGATCTCGCCGATCTGCCCGTCCGCGACGCGCTCGCCGCGCTCCGGCGACACGACGGCGACGCGCGCCCGGGGCGCCCCGGACGACACGAGCCGCCGCGCCCCCGCGGTGGCCGGCTCCACCGGGAGCGAGACCCCTCGCGCGAGCGCGCCGGCGTCGACGCTCGCGCAGGCGGGCGGCGCGTCGCGGAGGCCCCCGGAGGCGAACAGCGTCGCCTCCGCGAGCCCGTAGCACGGGTAGAACGCCTCCCGGCGGAAGCCGCAGGGCGCGAACGCCGCCGCGAACCGGTCGAGCGTCTCGGCGCGGATCGGCTCCGCGCCGTTGAACGCCACCGTCCACGAGCGGAGGTCGAGCGCCGCCAGATCCTCGCGGGTCGCCTTGCGCGCGCAGAGGTCGTACGCGAAGTTCGGCCCGCCGCTCGTCGTGGCGCGGAAATGGGAGATCGCCTTGAGCCACCGGAGCGGCCTCTCCAGGAACGCGAGCGGCGACATGTGCGTGCACGGAAAGCCGACGAAGATCGGCTGCAGCACGTTCCCGATGAGCCCCATGTCGTGGAAGAGCGGCAGCCACCCCACGCCCGACGAGCCCGCGTCGTGCTCGAAGCCGGCGCGGATGGCGCGCTCGTTGGCGATCACATTCGCGTGGCTCACCATCACCCCCTTGGGGTGCCCGGTGGAGCCCGACGTGTACTGGAGGAACGCGAGCGTCTCCCCCGAGATGTCCGGCGCGCGCCACGCCGCGGCCGCCCCGGGCTCGAGCGCGTCCGTCGCGATCCAGCGGAGCTCCGAGAGCTCGGGCGCCTGCGCTCGGAGCGCCTCCGAGAGGGACGCGATCAGCCCGGTCGTCAGCACGAACCTCGCGCCGGCGTCCCGGGCGATCGCGCGGAGGCGCGGCAGGGTGCGATCCAGCTGCGCCGGGTTCGGCGGGTACGTCGGGACGGCGACGACGCCGGCGTAGACGCAGCCCATGAACGCCGCGATGAAGTCGAGCCCGGGCGCGTAGAGGAGCAGCGCGCGGTCCGCGGCGGCCCCCGCCGCCTGCAGCGACGCGGCGATGCCCATCGCGCGGAGGTGGAGATCTCGAAACGTCCACTCCTCGGAGCCGCCGTCCACGTCTCCGGTGGTCAGGAACCGAAAGGCGAGGGCGTCGCCCTGGGCCTCCGCGCGCAGCCGGAGGAGATCCACGAGGGTCTGGCAGCGATCCAGATCGCCCAACAACACATCACCGTTCATCGAAACTCTCCAGCGCGCCGTCGCGCCCTGCGAAGCCCGCCTGGCGTCAGCGCGTCATGTCGAAGAAGTCGTCGATCCACACCACGTCGCCTGCCGCCTCGGCGCGCGCGTAAGCCCACCTCGCCACGGCGAGGTCGAGCGTCCCCATGCCGAACGGCGAGAACACGATCGGCTTCGTCCGCGGCGCCGCGCGCTGCCCGAGGAGCACCTGGGCGAGCGTCCCCGTGACGAACTCGCGCCCGCCGGACTCCTGCTCTGCGAGGTGCAGCGACGTCCCGGCGCTCATCACGTGCTCGACGCTGTCCACCACGTTGAACGAGGAGAGGACGATGCGCGGCGACAGGTCCCGCAGCGACAGGTGCAGCACCACCGGCGCGTGCGAGAACCAGCCCGGATCGTGGACGTGCGGCGTGGCGGCCGAGGTCGTGAAGACGAGGAGATCGCTCCGCCGCACCACCGACTCCAGGTCCGTTGCCACATGGACGTCGCGGCGCCGCTCCGGCGCGAAGGCGGCCTCGCGAAACCGCTCCGGCTCCGCGGGGTTCGTGTCGAACAGGAGCACCTCCGGGATCTCCCAGCCGAGGCGCGACAGGAAGGACACCACGTACCGCGCGATGAGCCCCGTCCCGACGATGCCGAGCGTGCCCGCGCGCCGCCCCCCGGAGAGCGCCGCAGCGGCCGAGACCGCCGACGCCGCGGTGCGCGCCGCCGAGATGATCGAGCCCTCGAGGCACGCGAACGGATAGCCGTTGTCCGCCCGGTTGAGGACGATCACCGCCGACGCCCGGGGGATGCCTTGCCGGATGTTCGCCGGATAGCTGGCGATCCACTTGATCCCAGACACGGGCTCACCACCGCCGAGGTGGGCTGGAAGCGCGATGATCCGCGCGTCCGGCCGGTCGGGGAAGCGGAGGAAATAGCTGTTGGGACAGACCACCTCTCCCCGGTGGCCTGCGAGGTACACGTCCTCGACCGCCTTGACGCACTCCTCGGGGCTCTCCTCGATGAGTCGGCGGATGACATTGCCAGATACCACACCAAAGCGCATCGCTCATCCCTCGGCGTAACGCGACGCCCAAGCAGGGTTGTAAACCGTGTCCAGATAAGGCACGCCGCGGTCCGCGCAGAGGAACAGGACCTTCGGCCTCACGAGGCCGCTCGCCTTGCTGAAATAGCGCTGGATCGCGGCGTAGACCGTCCCCGTCGAGCCGCCGACGAGCAGCTTGTGGCGGTCGAGGAGGGTCCGGCACGCGGCGATCGACTCGACCTCGGGCACGATCACCACATCGTCGATCAGCGCCTCGCGGAGCAGATCCGGGACGACCCCCGCGCCGATCCCCGGGATGCGCCGCGGCCGCGGCGGGCCGCCGAAGATCACCGAGCCCTCGGCGTCCACCGCGACGATCTTCACGCCCTGGAAGTGCTCCTTCAGGCGCCGCGAGAGCCCCGCGATCGTCCCCGCAGAGCTCACGGCGACGAACACGAAATCGAGGGCACCGAACGCCTCGCAGATCTCCCGCCCCGTCGTGTGGAAATGGGCCATCATCCCGTCAGGGTTCTTGTACTGGTTGGGCCAGTACGAGCCGGGGAGCGCTTCGCAGAGCGACCTCACCCGCGCGAGCCGCGTCTTGAGGAACCCCCCGGTGTCGTCGCGCTCCTCCACCTTCACCACCCTCGCGCAGAGCGAGCGGAGCACGTGCTCGTTCACCGCGGAGATGTGGGGATCGATCACGGGGATGTAGTCGAGCCCGAGGAGCCGAGCGTACGCGGCGAGCGCGATCGCGAAGTTGCCTGACGACGACTCCACGATCGTCGTCCGCGGGTCGATCTCGCCGCGCTCGATCGCCGACTTCAGGATCCAGAGCGCGGGGCGGTCCTTGATGCTCCCGACCGCGTTGCAGTACTCGAGCTTCACGGAGAGATCGACCCGCTCGTGCTCGAGCTTCACGACCGGCGTCTCACGGAGCATGCTGACGAGCGTGGCCGCCCGCGTCAGGAGTTGCTCTTGTTTAAGCATGCAAGCTTCACCACCCTCAAGACAGCGGACAGGCGACGCGCGAGCGGACAAGGGCGCTCGCGCCAAAGGCTCATCACGAGACGACGGACAGGCGCTCTCGCTCTAGGCGCCTCGCGGGCGCAGGGAGACGAGCCGCTCCGCCCAGAGCCCCTCGAGCTCCTGGGCCGCCTTCTGCGCGCGCGCGGGCTCGTCCGCGCCGGCGCCCGCGAGCAGCTCGGCCAGAGAGCTCGCCCCGTCCGCGCGCATCAGCGCCTCGCCCAGGTCGGCCGACACGCTCACCCGCACGCCGGCGTCGTAGGTATTCCGCAGCTCGAAGGCCGTGGCCGCGCGATCCATCGCGACGAAGCGGCGGATCTGGTCCACGCGGACGTGCCTCGGGATGTCGACCGCGAGCGCCGCCACGTCCTCCCACGTCCACGCGCGCTTCTCGACGAAGAAGCCGCCGATCGCGAGGTAGTTGAGCCCGGTGGTCAGGAAGCTCGTCACCACGTCGTGCGCGGAGTCGACGATCGGCTCCACGTTGTTGTTGAACGAGGTGTTGAGCAGCACCGGCACGCCCGTCCTGTCCTTGAACGCCTTGAGGACGCCCCAGAAATGCGGGTTCGAGCCCCGCGCCACCGTCTGGACGCGGGCCGTGCCGTCCACGTGCGTCGTCGCCCCGAGGACGCTCCGCTTGTCCTCCCGGACCTTCAGCACGAAGATCATGAACGGGAACTCGTCCTCGCCGGGCGGGAGCTCGAAGAACTCGCGCGCGTCCTCCGCGAGGACGGCCGGCGCGAACGGCCGGTAGGCCTCGCGCTTCTTGACCATCGCGTTCACGAGGTCCTTGTTCGCGGCCGGCCTCGGGTCGGCCAGGATGCTCCTGTGCCCGAGCGCCCGCGGCCCGAACTCCGATCCTCCCTGCGCCCAGCCGACGGCGGCCCCTGCGGCGATCACCTCGGCGACGCGCCCCGGCAGGTCCTCGGCGCGCTCGTGGCGGAGGAAGCGGGACCACCCCGAGAGCTCGCGCTCGATCTCGGCCTCGCCGCCCACGTCGCGGCCCCAGAACACGTGCTCGATCCGCCGCCGCGACTTCAGCGCTCCCGCGGCGAGGGTCGTGTGCAGCGCCGCCCCGAGCGCGCAGCCAGCGTCGTGCGCCGCAGGCTGCACGAAGACCCGCTCGAACATCCCCGAATAGAGGACCTTCCCGTTCATCGTGCAGTTGTGCGCGACCCCGCCGGCCAGGCAGAGCCGCGTCTTGCCCGTGGCCTCGCGCTCGTGGCGGATCACGTGCAGCGCGAGCGCCTCCAGCGCCTCCTGCAGCGACGCCGCGACGTCGCGGTGCTGCTGGGTGAAGGGCCCGCCCTTCCTGCGCACCTCGATCGCCTGCGCCAGCGCGCCCACGCGGTCGCGGTGGATCTCGTAATCTCCGTCCGGCAAGAGCGTGTAGAGCGAGCTCATCAGCGCGCGGTACCTCGCCGGATCGCCGTAGGGCGCGAGCCCCATCACCTTGTACTCGTCGAACACCCCGTATCCGAGGAGCGCGATGACGGAGACATAGAAGTTCCCGAGCGACTTCGACTCCGGGATCGTCTTCAGCACGTCGATCCTGTCGCCCGAGCCCACGGCCACGAGCCCGGACAGGAAGTCTCCCGACCCGTCGATCGCCACGATCAGGCTGTCGTCGTACCCCGACAGCAGGTAGGTGCTCGCCGCGTGCGCCTGGTGGTGCGGCACGAACACGATCTTGTCGCGGTCGATCGGGCGCCCCAGCCCCTGGCCGAGCTTCGCCGCGAGCAGCGTGCGCGCGTCGATCCGCGGCAGCGCGCCCCCGGTCAGGAGCCGCACCCGCCCGAGGAGCGCATTGCAGTACTCCTCGCTCGCGTAGAACGCGATCCGGTCCACACGATCGATGTCGACGCCGCCCCGGGCGAGGCAGAAGCGGATCGCCTCGATGGGGAACTTGTTGGAGTGCTTGATGCGGTTGAGCCGCTCCTCCTCGATCCCCGCGATGACCTCCCCGCCGTCGACGAGCACGGCCGCGCCGTCGTGCGTGAAGCTCTTCGGGATGTCGTACATCTCCTCGTGGGCGAAGCTCAACCCGCCGGAGAGGCCCAGCGTCAGCATGTCTCCTCCTTGCCGCTCGCGCTCATCGCGCCATCGAGCCACGGCGACGACGCCGCGCCGTCGAACTCGCCCTCTCCGAGCGCTCGTCGCCCGTAGGCGCGCTCGATGACGGCGTTCACCTCCGGCCCGAGCGGGCCGAAGACGACCTCCTTGCACAGGCGCTCCAGGGCGCCGTCCCCCGCGTACGCGCGCGCGCCGACGATGCCGCGCGCCGCCGCGACGGTCTCCTCGGCGCACCTCGTCCCCGTGTACTTCGCGGCCCCGGCCAGCTCGTAGAGCCGCGGCAGCCGCTCGGCGCGGTCCCTCGCGGAGGTGATCGTGCCCATCGCCTCGCCCGCCTCGCGGACCGCCGCGCACGCGGCGCGGTAGCGGATCACGAGGCGGCCGATGTCCACGACCATGCCGTCCAGCTCGGCGAGCGGCGCCCCGTCCCGGCCGCGCACCGCGCGGAGGAACCGGCGCGACTCGTCGATCGCCTGCGCCGCGGCGCCGAGGTACAGCGATGGAATCAGCACCTGGTGCCACACCATCTCGAACAGGAGGAGCTGCACCATCTCGGGCCCGGGGCCGCCGAGCAGGAGGTCCTCCTCCGGCACGAAGAGATCGTGGAACACGATCCGGCGTGTATCGGAGTCGAGCATCGCGTCCGGGAACAGGTACGGGCCTATCTCGACGGCCGGGTTGCCCCGCGGCCGCGTCATGAAGACCGCGGGGAAGCCCTCCTCCAGCGCCGTCGTGAAGATTAGGAGATCTCCCTCGGTCGCGAGGGAGGTGTACGACGCGGCGCCGCTCACCACGTGTCCTCCGGGCGCCTTCCGCGCCCGCGTCCCCACCGCGTTCACGCGGTCCGCGTGCACCCGCGAGTTCGTGTTGGCGACGAGCCGGCGCCCCTCGACGACCTCCGAGAGCAGCGCGCGCCGCCGCGCGTCGAGCCGCGCGTCGTCCGCGATGGGGAAGGTGGCTATCGCGGAGGTCACGTAGAAATGGTTCTCCACCGCGAGCGCGACCGCCGGGGAGATCCCCCCGAGCCGGTGCAGCACGTGCGCGCACGCGCGGAACAGGCCTGCTGCGTCTCCCTCATAGATGCGCCCCAAAAAGGGCAGATCCGTCGACCGGAACACCCGGTAGAAGGCCGGCAGATCCCGCGCCGCGAGCGCGCTCTTCAGCGCTTCTGCCGCGAGCTGCGTCTGCCGATCGATGTCGATCCTCGGGCGCGCCTTGCGTCCAGCGCTCATGGTCATGTCCTCCGAGCTCACCGCGCTCTTCTCCTTGCACCCGTCGTGTCCCGAGCCTCGCGGCCACGCAGGCCTGCGTTGTCTCTTCCCTGTGCGCCCGGCGGGCGCGCTCACGTCACGTCCGTGAGGCCGGCGCGCTCTTCACGCGCGTCTGGCTTCGGCGCCTGCGCTTCACCCGCGCTCGGCCGGCGCGAGCCGGACGAGCCGCTCTGTCCAGAGGGCCCAGAGCTCGCCCGCGACGTCGGCCCCCGCGCCGTCGAGCAGCGACGACAGCGGCCGGCTCCCGTCGGCCTTCACCAGCGCCTCGTACGCGGGGCGCGAGATCTTCCGGCGGATCCCGCGGTCGTAGCTCGTCCGCAGCTCCCACGCGTCGCCGATGCGCGCGCCGTCGAGCCACCCGCGCGTGCGGCATACCTGGGTCGAGCGCGGGATCTCCACGATCATGCCGAGCCTGGCCTCCAGCGACGGGCCCTCCTCGCGGACGAGCACGCCGTCCACGAAGGCGGCCTCGAGGCGGCTCGTGAGGAGCAGCGCGACAACGTCGTCGACGGTCTCGGCGGGCGGCTCCGCCCCGTGATCGAGCGACGTCGCGAGCAGCGCCCCGACCCCGGAGATCTCCTTGAACGCGCAGAGCAGCGCGAACAGCCGGGGATCCGCCTCCTTCAGCACCACCTGCGCGCGGACCGTGCCGTCCGCGTGCAGCGCCGCGGCGAGCGCCGCGCGGCGCTCGCGCTTCACGCGGAGGGCGAAGCTCTTCCAGCGCAGCTGCTCGGCCGGGCACGGCAGCATCAGGCACTCGGCCGCGTCCTCGGCGAGCATCGCGACCGACAGCGGCCGGTGCGGCGCGCGCCGCTTCAGCTCGTTCAGCGCCTCCCGCCGCCGCTCGTCCCGCGGATCGGCGACGATCGCGCGGCGCCCGAGCGCCACGAGCCCCATCTCCGAGCGGCCGTTCGCCCAGCCCACGGCGGCGCCCCCGGCGATCAGCTCCGCGGCCTTGCGGGCCGGATCGGCCGGGCGCTCCGCCGTCACGAGCGCGCCCCAGCGCCTGAGCGCCGGGATCACCGCGTCCGCGTTCCCGATGTCCGTGCCCCAGGCCACGTGGTCGAGCGGGGCGCGGCGCGGCGGCGCGTCGCTCGCGAAGAGCGCGGCACCGAGGGCGCAGCCCGCGTCGTGCGCCGCGGGCTGCACGAACACCTCGTCGAACAGGCCGCTCGCGAGGACGCGCGAGTTGACGGCGCAGATCTGCGCCCCCCCGCCGGCCAGGCACAGCCGCCGTAGCCCGCTCTTCGTGCGGTGGTGGCGCAGCACGTGGAGCACGATCTCGGAGATCGCCTCTTCCAGCGCGGCGATCACGTCCTTGTGCGCCTGCTCCACCGCGTCGCCGCGCAGCCTGCCCGGCGCCTTCGAGAGCACGGCCGCGAGGTTCTGGAGGGCGAGATCGTAGTCGCCGTCCGGCAGCAGCCTGTACACCTCGCGCATCGCGCCGCGGACCGCGGCGGGGTCGCCTTGCGGGGCGAGCTCCATCGCCTCGGCCTCCTCGAAGGGGCTGTATCCGAGCGCGCGGATCGTGCGATGGCACAGCTCGCCGAGCGACTTCTGCGGCGCGAAGGCCGCGAGCGACGTGAGGCACGACCGGCTCCCGCTCGCCGACGTCCCGGCGAGGACCCCGCCCTCGTTGTCGATGACGTAGACGAGCGCCTGATCGAAGCCCGACACCGCGATGGCGCTCACCGCGTGCGTCATCATGTGCGGCACGAAGACGAGCCGCGCCGGATCGACCGCGCACCTCATCTCCCGCTGGATGGCCGCGTGCAGCAGCCCGCGCGCGTCCGGCACGCCGGCGAGCTCCGGGAACGCCGCGCGCAGGCGCCCGACGAGCAGGTTGGCCGTCTCCTCGCCTGAATAATAGGCGATCCGGTCCACGTCCGAGAGCGCGACGCCTCGCTGTCTCAGGCAGGCGCGCAGCGCGTCGAACGGGAACTTGTTCGTCCGCCGGACGCGGTTCAGCCGCTCTTCCTCGATGGCGGCCACCACCTGCCCGTCCTCGACCAGCACGGCCGCCGCGTCGTACGTGAAGAATTGCGGCGAGTCGTAGCGGCAGTCGTAGACGGGATCCAAGCCTCCTGCGAGGCCCAGAGTCAGCATGCGCTCCTCCATCCTTCTCGGTCGGGACATCCACCGCCCTCCCGGGTTCCGTCTCGGCCGTTTCGCAAGGGTCGTTCCATCGAACGGCGCGACGGTTCCGGCGGCGCCCTCGGGAGGGGGTGATCTATTTTGTTAAGATTCTTTAAGAAGCTGGAGAAATGTGGAGCGATGGGGGGCGAGCGCCGCGCGGATCCTCGCCGACGTGCGCTCGAGGATCTCGGTGCTCTGGAGGTCCTTCGGCTTGATACCGAGCTTCGCGAGGCGGCTGTAAACGTACGGCAACGAGCGATCGATTCGCCGCGACAGCTCGCGCGCGTTCCTCGTCTCCCTGGCCCACGTCAGGAACAGGAGGTCGTAGAGCTTCTCGACCTCTTGTGGGTGCACCTGGGATATCGCCGCTGTGTCGTCGTCGGGGGGCGCGCCCTGCTGGGCCAGGAGGTCGAGCGCGCACGCGGCCCGCCAGTTTTGCTCGACGGTCCGCTCCGGGTCTCGCACGAGGAAGTACCGCTCGACGGCGTTGCGGAGCTCGCGGACGTTGCCCCTGTACACGCCGTTGCTCGCGAGCTCGCCGACGGCGCTCACCTCGCGCGCGGGCAGGAGCGTGCGGTAGCGCTCGCCGAGCTCCAGGGCGAGGACCCTCGAGAGGCTGCGCAGGTCCTCCCGGCTGGGCGGTGGCACGACGATGGTGAGCACGCTGAGCCGGAAGAACAGGTCGGCTCGAAACGTCTTGTCGAGCCCGGTGGCGACGTCCCGGTTCGTGGCGGCGAGGACGCGGACGTCGACGCTCCTCTCCTCGCTGCCGCCCACGGGCCAGAACGAGCCGTCCGCGAGGAAGCGGAGGAGCTTCGCCTGCGCCTCCGCCGGCAGCTCGCCGATCTCGTCGAGGAACAGGCTGCCTCCGGACGCGAGCTCCACGACGCCGCGCTTCGATACGGTCGCCCCCGTGTACGCGCCGCGCGCGTGGCCGAACAGCTCGCTCTCGAACAGCGTTTGCGTGAGGGCTGCGCAGTTGACGGTGATGAGTCGGTGCTTCGAACGCTTGCTGTGCTGATGGATGTCGCGCGCGAGGATGTCTTTCCCCGCTCCGGTCGGCCCGACGATCAGGACCGAGCAGTCTGCGGACGCTGCCTGTTTGGCGAACCCGAGCGCCCTGCGCCGCGCCTCCGAGTGCGCGACGAATCTCCAAGAGCTGGTCATCAATACCTCTCCTGATCCTTCATGACGGAAACAGTTGTTGTCTCACTCCGCCCGCGAATACGGGCATTTGGCAACATATCGTTTCCCGAGCGTGCGCCTCCGGCCGCGCGCCGCCGAGCATGCGCCGGTCGAGCCGTCTCGACGGCGGGCTCCAGGGGAGGGGACACGCGAAGAGCGCGCGGGCGGTGCAAACGAACACCGGAGGAGGAACGCGCTCGCCGTGATGTTCGCGGGGGCGGCTCCGGAAACATGCAGTCGGCCGCCTGAACGGCGCTTGTTATTCGGGTATCGGTGCGGCCATGCGCGGAGGGGTGGAACAGCAACGGAGAACGGTGGCGATGAGGAGGTCGAGCGTTCCCATGGGAAGCACAGCGCGCTGACGGCGACTCCTTCGACAACGGCCGAGCCCGGCGTGCCTTCGACAACGGCTGAGCCCGGCGTGCCTTCGACAACGGCTGAGCCCGTCACCCCTTTTCCGTGGCCACGCCGGACCCCGGTGTGATCCATGGCGCCAAGCTCATCGCTGCTGCGTTCCCCGTAGGCGCGTCAGGCCTTTCCTTCGTGCCGCAAGCCGAAACGGCAGGAGCCGCGCGAGCTGCGCAGATCCGCGGATGCTCATCGCTTCGTTCGCAGTAGATTCTGCCGCCGGAGGCAACCGAAGGATGACCGGAACGTCGGACGAACAGCAGACGGGCGGCCATGCGGACGGCGCTGGCCTGCAGGCGAACGCAGCGCGGCTCGCCGACGCGGCGTGCGAGGGCGTGGCCCCTCGCCTGCCGCGCGCCACCTACCGCGTGCAGCTCAACAAGGATTTCACCTTCGAGCAGGCGCGCCGGGTCGTCGCCTACCTCGACGCCCTCGGCGTCAGCGATCTCTACTCGTCGCCGTTCTTCAAGGCCCGGCCGGAGAGCATGCACGGCTACGACCTCGTCGACCACAACGCGCTCAACCCCGCGATCGGCGAGCGCGCCGACCTCGACCGGCTCACCGGCGAGCTCGCGGCGCACGGCATGGGCCTCCTGCTCGACTTCGTGCCCAACCACATGGGCATCGGCACGTCCGACAACGCCTGGTGGAACGACGTCCTCCAGAACGGCCCGAGCTCGCTCTACGCGCCGTTCTTCGACATCGACTGGGCGCCGCTCAAGACGGAGCTGAAGCACAAGGTGCTGCTCCCCGTGCTCGGCGACCACTTCGGGCGCGTGCTCGAGCGCGGCGAGCTCAAGATCGAGTTCGACAACGGCGCGTTCGTCCTGCGGTACTTCGATCACGTCTTCCCGGTGAACCCGCGGACGTACAGCATGATCATCGGGCCGCTCGTGCCCGGGCTCGTCGCCGCGCTCGGCGAGGAGCACGACGCGCTCCTCGAGCTGCAGAGCATCCTGACCGGGCTCCGCAACATGCCGCCGCGGACCGAGACGCAGCGGGCCAAGGTGATCGAGCGGCGCCGGGAGAAGGAGATCCTCAGGCGGCGGCTCGCGTCGCTCGTCGCGGACTCGCCCGACATCGCGGCGGCGGTGGCCGAGGGCGTCCTGCGCATCAACGGCAAGCCGGGCGATCCGCTGAGCTTCGACCCGATCGAGGCGCTGCTCGAGGAGCAGGCCTACCGCCTCAGCTTCTGGCGCACCGCCGCCGAGGAGATCAACTACCGCCGGTTCTTCGACATCAACGACCTCGCCGCGATCCGGATGGAGCACCGGCCGGTGTTCGCCGAGGCGCACCGCCTCGTCTTCGAGCTCTGCGAGCGGGGTCAGGTCACGGGGCTGCGCATCGACCACCCCGACGGCCTCTGGAACCCGATCGGCTACTTCGAGGAGCTCCAGCAGGGCTACCTGATCGAGCGCTGCCGGCGCCGCTTCCTCGCCGAGGCCTCGGACGGGCCCGAGCAGAAGGGCCTCCTCGACCCGCGCCGCCGCCCCGAAGCCCGCTTCGCCCGGCTGGAGCCGGCCCTCCGCGCGGCCCTCTCGGAGCGCGGCGCGCGTGGCGCGTCGATCGCGCGGCCGCTCTACGTCGTCGTCGAGAAGATCCTCGCGCGCGGCGAGACGCTGCCCGAGGCCTGGCCCGTCCACGGGACGAGCGGCTACGACTTCACCGCGCTCGTGGGCGAGCTCTTCGTCGACGCCTCGAGCGAGGGGCAGATGACCGCGATCTACGAGCGGTTCATCGACGAGCACATACCGTTCGAGGCGCTCGTCTACGAGAAGAAGAAGGTGATCCTCCGGACGGCCCTGGCGAGCGAGCTCAACGTGCTCACCCACGCCCTGAACCGGCTCACCGAGCGCGACCGCCGCTTCCGCGACTTCACCCTGGGCTCGCTCAACGAGGCGCTGCGCGAGGTCATCGCGTGCTTCCCGGTCTACCGCACCTACATCAACGATCGGACGCCGGCGATCTCCGATCACGACCGCGTCGCCATCGGCCGCGCCGTCGCCCTCGCGCGCCGGCAGAACCCGACGATGGAGGGCTCCATCTTCACGTTCGTGCGCTCGGTCCTCATGCTCGACGGCACGGATCTCTTCCCTGACGAGGACCGGCACCTCTTCTGCGACTTCGTGATGAAGTTCCAGCAGCTCACCGGGCCGGTGATGGCCAAGGGGCTCGAGGACACGTCGTTCTACATCTACAACCGGCTCGTGTCGCTGAACGAGGTCGGGGGCGAGCCCGAGCGCTACGGATCGAGCGTCCTCGCGTTCCACCGCGGCAACGTGCAGCGGCACAGGGCGTGGCCGTACTCGATGCTCGCGACGTCGACGCACGACACGAAGCGGAGCGAGGACGTGCGGGCGCGCATCAGCGTGCTCTCGGAGCTGCCGTCGGCCTGGGAGGAGGCGCTCCACCGCGCCGCCGCCGCCGCCGCGCCGCTCAAGGCCGAGATCGAGGGCCGCCTCGCGCCGGACAGCAACGAGGAGTACCTCTTCTACCAGACCCTCCTCGGCAGCCTGCCGATCGAGCCGCTGCTCGGCGGCGGACGCGAGCCGCGCGCGCCCGAGGGCGACGCGCTCTCGGCGTACGCCGACCGCCTCGTGGACTACATGCGCAAGGCCACGAAGGAGGCGAAGGTCAACACGTCCTGGATCGACGCGCAGCCCGAGTACGACGCCGCCGTCGAGGCGTTCGTCCGCAAGGCGGTCTCGTCCGCGGAGGTCCTGGGCGCGCTCCTGCCGCTCGCGCGCGTGGTCGCGTACCACGGCATGTGGGGCTCGCTCTCGCAGGCGCTCCTGAAGCTCACCTCGCCGGGCGTGCCCGACATCTACCAGGGCAACGAGGTGTGGGACTTCAGCCTCGTCGACCCGGACAACCGCCGCACGGTCGACTACGCCGTGCGCGAGCGGGCGCTCGCGGAGATCCGCGCGCGCCGGCGGTCGACCGGCGGGGGCCGCGCGCTCGCGCGCGAGCTCTGCGCCGAGGCGCGCGACGGCCGCGCCAAGCTGTTCGTCACGCACGTCGCGCTCG
The DNA here is from genome assembly GCF_052075895.1 of Sorangium sp. KYC3313. NCBI lineage: Bacteria > Pseudomonadati > Myxococcota > Polyangiales > Polyangiaceae > Sorangium > Sorangium sp. KYC3313. Next base: position 9,565,798 of record NZ_CP197255.1, on the reverse strand, counting down.
AGCTGCGCCGGCGCCACCCGGCGCTCTTCGGGGCCGACGGGGACTACGCGCCGCGCGCCGTGATCGGCGAGCGCGAGGCCCACGTCGTCTCCTTCGCGCGGCGCGCGCCGGACGGGCGCTCGATCGTCGTGGTCGCGCCCCGGTTCAGCGCGCGGCTGCTCGGCGGCGCCTGCTCCCCGCCGATCGGCGCGGCGTGGGCCGGCACCTCGGTCGACGTGGAGCCTGGCCGCTACACGGATCTCTTCACCGGCGCCGAGCTCGAGGCGTCGCCGTCCGCCGCTCCGCCGCGCGGCTCGGACGCGCCGCCCGAGCCGGGCGGCGGCGCGTCGCTCCCGCTCGACCGCGTGCTCTCCGATTTCCCCGTCGCCCTGCTCCTGCGGGCGGCGCAGCGAGGCCAGTGACATGAAGGCGAAGCGCACGATGGGCGCGTGGCTCGAGGGCGGCGCGGTCCGCTTCCGCGTCTGGGCGCCCGACCACGATCGGATCGAGATCGTCACCTACGGGGCCGACGGCCAGGAGGTCACGGGCGCGCTGCCTGCGGCCCCGATCGGCGGCGGCTCCTTCGAGGCGACGGCGCCGGGCCTCGGGGCCGGCGCGCTCTACAAGGTGCGGATCGACGGCGAGGGGCCGTTCCCGGACCCGTACTCCCGCGCGCAGCCGCTCGGGGTCCACGGCCCGTCGGCGGTCGACGACCCCTCGTTCGCGTGGACCGACGCGGGGTGGCGGGGCGTCGCGCTCGAGGATCTCGTCCTCTACGAGGTCCACGTCGGCGCGGCGACCCCGGAGGGCACGTTCGACGCGCTCATCGGGCGGCTCGCCGAGCTCCGGGAGCTCGGCATCACGGCGATCGAGCTCATGCCGGTCGCGAGCTTCCCGGGCGAGCGCGGGTGGGGGTACGACGGGGTCGACCTCTTCGCGCCGCTCGCGGCCTACGGCGGCCCGGCGGGCCTGCGCCGCCTGGTCGACGCGGCCCACGCCGCGGGGATCGGCGTGATCCTCGACTGCGTCTACAACCACTTCGGCCCCGACGGGAACTACCTCCGCGCGTACGCGACGCGCTACTTCACCGATCGGCACAAGACGCCCTGGGGCGACGCGGTGAACTACGACGGCGCGGGCGCCGAGCAGGTCCGCGCGCTCGTCCTCGAGAACGTCGAGATGTGGATCCGCGACTTCCACATCGACGGCCTCCGCCTCGACGCGACCCACGCGATCGTCGACGACTCCGAGCCCCACATCCTCCGGGAGATCGGCGAGCGCGCGCGGGCGGCCGGCGAGGGGCGGCGCGTCCTCGTGATCGCCGAGGACAGCCACAACGACGCGCGCCTCGTGACGCCCGTCGAGCAGGGCGGGTACGGCCTCGACGCGGTGTGGTCCGACGACTTCCACCACGAGCTGCGCGTCCTGTTCGCCGGGGATCGCGACGGCTACTTCGAGGATCACACGGGCAGCGCGGAGGACATCGCGGCGACGATCCGCAAGGGGTGGCTCTACGAGGGGCAGATCTCGAAGCACACGGGCAAGCCGCGGGGCACGCCCGCGGATCCGGTGCCGCCGCCGCGCTTCGTCCACTGCATCCAGAACCACGATCAGATCGGCAACCGCGCCGTCGGCGATCGACTCGGGGACAAGGTGAGCCCGGCGGCCTTCCGGACGATGTCGGCGCTGCTCCTGCTCACGCCGTACACGCCGCTCCTGTTCATGGGCCAGGAGTGGAACGCGCGGACGCCGTTCCAGTACTTCACCGATCACGAGGCCGAGCTCGGCCGGCTCGTGACCGAGGGCCGCCGGCGCGAGTTCCAGTACTTCGCGGCGTTCGCCGGCGCGGAGGTGCCGGATCCGCAGGATCCGCGGACGTTCCAGCGCTCGAAGCTCGACCCCGCCGAGCGGCAGCGGCCCGAGCACGCCGGCGTGCTCGCGTGGTACCGCGAGCTCCTCCGCCTCCGCGCCTCGCACCCCGCGCTGCGGAGCCGCGCGCGCGGCGCCTTCTCGGCCGACGCGCTCTCGCCGGACGCGATCTGCATCGAGCGCCGCGGCGGCGGGGCCGCCGTGATCGCGCTCTGCGCGCTCCGGGGCGCGCTCTCGCTCGACCTCGGCCGCCCGGAGGCGCGCGCGCTCGCGTTCAGCGAGGAGCCGCGGTTCGGCGGCGCGGCGCGGCGGCCCCCGATCGAGCGCGGCTGGGTGGAGCTCGAGGGGCCGTCGGTCCTGATCGTCGAGGTGCCCGACGCCCCCGGGGCGCCATGCTGAAGCCCGTCACGTTCACGCCCATCGGCGTGGTGCGCACGCCGTTCTCCGACAAGGTGAGCGCGCCGCGGCAGCCCCACGCGGCGGGCAGCGCGGAGGGGACGATCGAGCTCGTGCCGGGCCTCGGGCTGGAGCACGCGCTCTCCGACATCGAGGGGTGGGACTACCTCTGGGTGGTCTTCTGGTTCCACCTCAACGAGGGCTGGCGCCCGAAGGTGCTGCCCCCGCGGAGCGCCGGCAAGCGGCGCGGCGTGCTGTCGACGCGCTCGCCGCACCGCCCGAACCCCATCGGCCTCAGCGCCGTGAGGCTCCTCGCCGTGGACGGGCTCACCCTGCGCGTCGGCGGCGTGGACATGATCGACGGCACGCCGGTGCTCGATCTCAAGCCCTACGTGCCGTACGCGGACGCCCACCCGCACGCGCGCACCGGCTGGCTCACGCCGCTCGCGGAGGAGCCGGGCGGGGGAGCGCCGGTCGACCCCGAGCCCGGCTTCGAGGTCGCGTGGGGCGCGCGCGCCGCCGAGCAGGCCGCGTGGATCGAGGAGGCGCACGGCTTCGCGCTGCGCGAGCGCGTCGACCGCGTGCTCGCGCTCGGCCCGCAGCCGCACCCTTACCGCCGGATCCGCGCCGACGGGGACGCGATGCGCCTCGCCGTGACGTCGTGGCGGGTGCGGTTCAGGGCCGAGGGGCGGCGGATCGACGTGCTGTCGGTGGCGACGGGCTACCGCGAGAAGGAGCTCGTCGGCGGCGAGGGCCCCGATCTCGAGGCGCACCGGCGGTTCGTGGAGCGGTTCGGCCGCGGCTAGCGGCGCGTCTAGCGATCGGCATCGACCAGCGCGCCGCCTGCTCGCGCTCGCCAGGTACGCGCAGATCGCCTGGTATTCCTCGGATCTCGCGTGACGATTCACGCTCGCGCCGCTTTGCAGCACGCGCTCGAGGCGGACAAATGCTGCCGGAGGTCATCCTGTGCGACATCGGCCTCCCCGGCGGGATGGATGGCTGCGGCGTGGCGCGGACCTTGAAAGCCCTGGAGGAGAGCGCGGACGTCGCCCCGTCGCTGATGATCGCGCTGACGGGTTATGGCCAGGAGCGGGACCAGCGCCGGGTCCGCGAGGCCGGCTTCGATATGCACTTCGTCAAGCCGATCGATCCGGGCTCGCTGCAGAGCCTCCTGGCCTCCGTGGCGACGCGGGCGTGACGGCGACGCGGGCGCTGGCGCGCCGCCGCGCCGGCCCGGCGGCTCGATGTGGCTCGCTCGCACACAGGCGCTGGCTCGACCTTTGAAAAGACCTCCGCCTCAGCGCGGAGGATCATGGAGCGTCGGGGCACAGGCTGGATCGATCTTCGTGGCGGGCGCAGGGGCCGCGGCGGCGCCGGCGCGCGGCGGCGCGCCCGCGCAGATCGCACGCCTGCGCGCGATCTGCACGGGCCCGCCGGGATCGCGCGGGTGCGCGCGGAGGTGGCCGGCCTCTTCGGAGACGCTGCGCGCGCCGCGCGCATCGAGCGCGACCTCGCGGCGATCCCCGGCGTCGTGTCCGCGCGGGCGAGCGCGCGCACCGGGCGGGTGCTCGTGCGCGTGGGGGAGGACGCGGCCGACGAGGCCGCGCTCGTGCTCGGCGCCCACGCCGTGCCCGGCGCCCCGCCGCCGCCGTCCGCGCGCCGCGCCGTTCGGGCCATGGCCGAGGGCGTGGGCGCGCTCGTGTGCGCGGCGCGCCGCTGCGCGCGCCCCCGCGAGGGCCCGGCGGGCGAGGACGAGCGACGCGCGTGGCAGGCGCGGGCCTGGGGGAGCCAGGTCGCGCCGGCCGGGCAGGGTGAGGGCGCGCCGGCCGGGCAGGGTGAGGGCGCGCCGGCCGGGCAGGGCGCAGGCGAGCGCGCCCGCCGCGTCGATGTGGCGCTCTGCGCCCACGCGGAGGACGCGGGCGAGGTCGCCCGCGCGCTCGGCGTCGATCCGCGCGAGGGGCTCCCCGCCGCCGAGGCGCGCCGCCGCCTCCGCGCGGTCGGCCCGAACGAGCTCGCCGGCGTCGCGACCCGCTCGTCGATCGAGATCCTCGCCGGCCAGATCGTCACGGTGCCCACGGCGATGCTCCTCGGCGCGGCGGGCCTGTCGCTCGCGCTCGGCGACATGATCGACGCAGGCGCCGTCCTCCTCGTCGTCGGCGCGAACGCCGCGATCGGCACGTACACGGAGTCGCGCGCCGAGGAGCTCCTGCACGCGTGGGGCGACCTCCGCGTCGGGTGGGCGCGCGTCGTGCGCGACGGGCGCGAGCAGCGGCTCGCCGCGTCGGAGATCGTGCCGGGCGACGTGCTCGCGCTGCGCGCGGGCGAGCCGGTCGCGGCGGACGCGCGCGTCCTGGCCTCGCACGCCCTCGCCGCCGACGAGAGCACGCTGACCGGCGAGAGCGAGCCCGCCGAGAAGTGCGCCGCGAGGGTCGACGGCGGCGCGCCGCTCGCCGAGCGCCGCGGCATGGTGTACGCTGGCACCACGATCGCCTCGGGCGAGGGGGCGGCGGTGGTCGTCGCGACGGGCCGGTGGACCGCGCTCGGGGACATCCAGCGCGCGCTCTCCCGCGAGTCCGAGCGCACCCCGCCGCTCGAGCAGGAGCTCGCCTGGATCGGCCGGCGCCTCGCGACCTTCGCGCTCGCGAGCTCCTCGGCGGTGATGGTCGTCGGCCTCGCGCGCCGGAGGCCGCTCCACGCGCTCTTGCGGAGCGCCGTCGCGCTCGGCGTCGCCGCCATCCCCGAGGGGTTCCCCACCGTGGGCACCACGGCGCTCGCGCTCGCGAGCCGCCGCCTGCGCGGCTCCGGCATCGTGATCCGCCGCCTCGCCGCGGCCGAGACGCTCGGCGCGGTGAGCGTCGTCTGCGCCGACAAGACCGGCACGCTCACCGAGAACCGGATGCGGGTGGCCGAGATCTTCCTCCCCGGCGAGGGCGCGCTGCGGGTGGAGCGCGCCGCGCGCCGGGGCGGCGGCGCGGGGCCTGGGCGCGGGATCGCGCTGATCGCCGAGGACGGGCGCGAGGTCGACGTCGCCGCCCCGCGCGTGCACGCGCTCGCGCGCATCGCCGCCCTCAACGCCGACGTCGAGCTGAGCGAGGCGGGCAAGGTCGTCCAGGGCAGCGGCACCGAGCGCGCCCTCGTGGAGTTCGCGCTCGCCGCCGGCTACCCCGTGTCGGCGCGGCGCCTCGCGGCGCGGCGCGTGAGCGAGGCGCGACGCTCGGCCGAGCGCGCGTTCATGGTGACGGTCCACGATCACCCGGAGCTCGGGCACATCGAGCTCGTGAAGGGCGCCCCCGAGCAGGTCGTCGCGCGCTGCGACGCGCCGCCTCGGCGCGAGGGGGCCGGCGACGAGCGCGCCGAGGCGCTCCGGCACAACGACGCGATGGCCTCGCGGGGGCTGCGCGTGCTCGCGCTCGCGTGGCGGCAGAACGGCCGGCCGGACAACGACGCTCCGCTCGAGTTCGCCGGCCTCGTCGGCCTCCGCGACCCGCCGCGCCCCGGCGTGCGGGAGGCGCTCGAGGCCCTCTCCGGCGCCGGCATCCGGACCCTGATGCTCACGGGCGACCAGGAGCGGACCGCGCGCGCGATCGGCGTCGAGCTCGGCATCCCGCCGGACGCCGTGCACAGCCGGGTCACCCCGGAGGCCAAGCTCGACATCGTGCGGGCGCTCCAGCAGGGCGGCGCGATCGTGGCGATGACGGGCGACGGCGTGAACGACGGGCCCGCGCTCAAGGCGGCCGACGTCGGCGTGGCCATGGGCAAGCGCGGCACGGACATCGCGCGGGCCGTGGCCGACGTGGTCCTCGCCGAGGACGATCTGCCGAGCCTCACCGAGGCGGTCCGCGAGGGGCGGCGGCTGCACGACAACGTCCGCCGGGCGATCGCCTACTTCGTCGCGACGAACGCGAGCGAGGTCCTCACGATGCTGATCGGCGCCCTCTGCGGCGCCTCGCCGCTCACGCCGCTGCAGCTGCTCTGGATCAACCTGCTCACCGACGTGGCGCCGGCGCTCGCGCTCGCGCTCGAGCCGGCCGAGGCGGGCATCATGCGGCGCCCTCCGCGCGACCCTGCGGCGCGGCTGCTCGGCGCGGCCGATCTCCGCGCGCTGGGCGTGGACGCGGCCGCGATGTCGGGCGCGTCGCTCTCGGCGTACGCGCTCGGCGGCCGGGCCACCGCGGGGACGAGGGCGTTCACGGCGCTGGTGACCGCGCAGCTGCTCCACATCCTGGCCTGCCGCGCCGGCGCCGGGGAGGGCGCTGCGGCGGCCGCGCTCCGCCGGGACAGCCCGCACGTGGCCCGCGCGCTCGCCGCCACGTCCGCGCTCCAGGCGCTCGCGCTCGGCTCCAGGTCCCTGGGCCGCCTGCTGGGGGCGCAGCGCCTCCGCGGCGGGGAGCTCGCGCTCGCCGTGGCCGTAGGCGCGCTGCCCGCGCTGCTCCGCGGTGCTCCGGGGCGCTCCGCGAGCGCTGGCCGCGAGATCGTGATCGTCAACGGCAGGCGCGCGGAATCGGAGTCGGAATCGGAGTCGGAATCGGAGTCGGAATCGGAGTCGGAATCGGAGTCGGAATCGGACTCGGACTCGGAGTCAGAAGCCGAATCGGAATCGGAGTCGGAGTCGGAGTCAGAATCGGAGTCGGGCTCGGAGTCAGAAGCCGAATCGGACGCGTCAGCAGAAGCGGAAGCAGCAGGCGCGAGCGCGGAAGCGGAAACCGACCAGGGCGCAGGCGAGGATGCGGGGGCGGCCGCGAGACGCAAGCAAGGCGTGCGCGCCGCGCGCGTCGCGGGGCTGCGCAAGGGAGACATGGCATCATGAAGTTCCATCCACCGTCGTTCGCCCTGGGGGTCGGCACGGCCGTCCTCCTGATGGGCAAGAAGCAGCACCTCCGGCCGGTGGTCGTCGAGATCGCGGCGCTCGGGCTCCACCTCGGCAGGCTGGGCCTCGGCTTGCTCGAGCGCCAGCGGGAGCACGTCGAGGATCTCTTCGCCGAGGTCGCCGAGCGGGTGCGCCAGAAGGCCGCGGGCGGGGCGCGCGGCGAGCGGGCTGCGCGCAAGAGCAACGGCGCCTCGGAGCTCCACGGCGAGCCGTCGTCATGACGTCGCCGGCGGTCCTCGTCGTCCACGCCCTGGAGCGGCGCGTCCGCCTGCGCGCGCCGGCGCTGGCCGGTCATCGTCGGGTGTGCGAGCGGATCGCGGAGCAGCTCGCGGCCGATCCCGCCTGCGAGGTCGTCTCGATCCGTCCGATGACCGGCTCGGTGATCGTCGAGCGCTCCGAGGGCGGGCTCGATCCGGAGCGGCTCCGCGCCCGGCTCACCGGGCTGGTCGACGGGGCGCGCGAGGACGATGGCCACCCGCTCGGCGCGCCGCGGCCCGAGGGGCACCCTGGTCCGACGCGCGTTGCCCGCGCGCTCGCGCACGCCTTTGCCGGGATCAACGCCGACGTGCGCGAGGCGATGGATTACCGCGCGGATCTGGGCACCCTCTTGCCGGTCGTCTTCGCGGCGGCGGGGCTCGCCGAGGTCGGGGCGACGCGCAGGCTGCCTGCGCCGGCCTGGTTCAACCTGCTCTGGTGGTCGCTCCGGTGGTTCATGACGTTCAACCCCGGGGCGATCTCGGAGGAGCTGCACAGCGACGGCGGGGCGCAGGGCGAGCCGGGCGTCGCGGGCGAGGGGCCCGGCGAGGCGGCGCCGGTGTGCGACGATCTCTAGAGCGACGGTCACCCGCTTCGGATACGGGCCCACCTCGACGTTTTCGGTGCTCAGCGCACCGGAGTGCGCTTCCGCGCCGAAAACGCCGATCTGGGCCCGTCTCCTGTGCGGGTGACCGTCGCTCTGCTGCGGCTCTGGATGGTGCAGAGGGGGGGCGGAAACCGCTGTAAAAAGGCATGTTCCCTCCGCGGACACCCCGCCGGTCGGGGCGCTCCGGGCGCGGCCGAAGGCGGGCCCGGAGCGCCCGGCGCGCGGAAGCAGCGCTCGGCGGGAGCTGCCCCCGCGCGCTCGCGCGGAAGGCAGGAGAGCGAGGGTCGAGGGCATTCCGCCGGCGGGGCCAGGATTCTCGGCGTTCACCTCGCCTCGGACATCTCCTTGCGATCGCGGCGTGAGCGTGTCGGCGCGCTTTCGAGCTCGTGGTGCCGCCTGTCGACCCCGACGTAAAGCGGCGATGTCTCACAATGGCTCGGGAATAGATTGAACCTTGGTGGCCGCGCGCGTACCTTCCTGGTCCGGATCGTAAGCCCCGGAAGCAGAGGGGGACACGTTGATGGTGCGACTGCAATTCCCGGTGTGGCTAGGCCTGACTGTTGCATCGCTCGCCGTGTCTCCGGGCTGTAGCTGTGGCAGTCCCGACGTGTCCGTGACTGGGGCCGGGCCGGGGGGTGAGGGGCTCGGGGGCGCTGGCGGGGCTGGTGCAGGCGATCCTGTCGCTTCGGCGGGCGGGGGTGGCGCAGGTGGGCGCCCCGAGGTGGGGGATCGGGGCATCGCCGCGGGCGAGATGGTCAGCGCGGGGAAGGTCGTGAGGAGTCCGAGCTATCGCATGGTCTTCACGCTCGGTCAGCCGACGCAGAATCAGGGAAAGACGACCTCACCGAGTTACCGCGTGCAGGGCGGTCTGGTCGGGGCGAACGGGAGCGTGCCATGAACGGGATGGGACGGCGTGTCCTCGCGATGGGTGTTCTTCTCGCCGCCTCCGTCGGCCTCGCGCGCGGCGCCGCCGCCGCCGTGCCGATGCAGATCTCGCATCAGGGGCGGCTCTTCACGGCCAACGGCGAGCCGGTCAATGACGTGCTCTCGGTGACGTTCGCCATCTACGCCGCCGAGGACGACGACGAGCCGCTCTGGAGCGAGGAGATCGCGCTCTCGTTCGACGAAGGCTTTTTCTCCACGGTGCTCGACTTCACCGAGGAGCAAGCCGGGAAGGTCTTTGACGGCTCGGTTCGCTACATCGGAATCACGGTCGGGGACGATCAGGAGATGGAGCCGCGCGCTTCGATCGGGAGCGTCCCGTATGCGATGGTCGCGAACAACGCTGTTGGTGAGATCACGCCGAAGCTGGTGAAGATCGGCGGCAGGGTCGTCATCGACGAGAGCGGCAACTGGGTGGGCAACTCGAGCGGAATCGCGGGGCCGATGGGACCGGCGGGGCCGACAGGGCCCCAGGGGCCGGAGGGACCGACGGGGCCTGAGGGGCCGACGGGGCCCGCGGGCGCAACAGGGCCCGAGGGGCCGGCGGGCCTGCCCGGCGAGAGGGGACCGATGGGGCCCGAGGGACCGATGGGCCCCGTCGGCCCGATGGGGCCCGAGGGGCCAATGGGGCCCGAGGGGCCAATGGGACCCGAGGGACCGATGGGACCCGAGGGACCGATGGGGCCCGAGGGGCCGATGGGACCCGAGGGGCCGATGGGACCCGAGGGGCCGACGGGGCCTCAGGGGCCGACGGGTGTGGTCGCGACGATCGCGATTGCGGGCAACATGGCTCCCCTTTTTGAGGGGGGCAGCGCCGCGTATGCCTTCGTCGGCCCCCCGGGGTTGGTGACCATCACCGGCAACCAGCGTGTGACCGGATCGGCCTCTGCGCCGCTCGGGCTGCGGCCGTCCAGCTCTGCGTTCGTCGCCCCGCTCGGCCTCTGTTACCAGCGGCGCGGCACCGGCGAGCTCGTCAACTTCTTCGGCGGCGCCTTCGCGAGCCACTACTTCACGCCGACCCGCACGACCTACTCGGTCTCTGCCACGACGGTGCTGCCAGAGGGCGAATGGAATGTCGGCATGTGCGTCCGCAATGAGGGGACCAGCCCGATCCAGGGATCGACCACGTCGACCGGCAACGGCATGGTGAACGGCTGGTTCATCGTCACGAACGACTGAGGGCGAGCCCGCCGTCCGGGTTCGTGAGCCCGCCTCCGCTCCCATGAAGTCGGCAGGCCCCGCGGTGGGGGCATCCGTCGCGGGGCGCGGAGAGGGCCGGTGTTGGTTCTGCTCTCGGGAGGGCAGCCGGCCCCATGGGGGAGTGCCCGTCGCGGGGCCGGGCGGCTCGGCACGACCTCCCGAGCCACCCGGAGCCTCTCCTCGCCGCGTCGGCGCCTCAGATCACCGGAGCGCCACCGGGCTCCGCGCGAGGTACTCGTCGTAGGACAGGGTCCGCAGATCCTCGATCCTCTTCGCGCGCATCGCCCCGATGACCGCCCGCGCGAGCTGGAGGTCCGTGAGGAGCGGGATGTTCGCGTCGACCGCGCGCCGCCGGATCAGGTAGCCGTCCGGACGGCCGAGCTGGTCGTACTCGCGGGGGATGTTGATCACGAGATCCACCTTCCCCTGCTCGATGGCGCTCATCGCCGTCTCCCCCTCGTCGGGCTGCTTCGCGAGGCTCGTGCACGCGAGCCCGAGCGCCCGGAGCGCCTCGGCCGTGCCCGGCGTCGCGAAGATGGGGAGCTTCAGGTGCTCGGCGATCACGCGGGCCTCGTCGGCGAACCAGTACTTGTCCTCGAGCGGCCCGAGCGAGAGCAGCACGCCCTTCTTGGGGAACCTGAAGCCGGTCGCGAGCAGCGAGTGCAGGAGCGCCTCGTGCATGTCGTCGCCGAAGCAGCCGACCTCGCCGGTGCTCGCCATCTCCACGCCGAGCATCGGATCGGCCCCCACGAGGCGCGAGAACGAGAACATCGGCGCCTTCACCCCGACGTAATCGAGGTCGAGCCCGCGGTTCTCGACCGGCTGCGACACGCCGAGCATCCTGCGCATCGCCTCCCGGACGAAGTTGTTCCCCGTGACCTTCGACACGAAGGGGAAGCTCCGCGACGCGCGCAGGTTGCACTCGATCACCTTGACCGTGTTGTGCTTGGCCAAGAACTGCATGTTGAACGGCCCGGTGATCGAGAGCGACCGCGCCACCTGCTGGGCGATCTGCTTGATCCTGCGGATCGTCGCGATGTAGAGCGACTGCGGGGGCAGGACGAGCGTCGCGTCGCCGCTGTGGACGCCGGCGTTCTCGATGTGCTCGCTGATCGCCCAGAGGATGATCTCCCCGCGGTCGGCGACCGCGTCGATCTCCACCTCGCGGGCGTGGGTCTCGAACTTGGACACGACCACGGGGTAAACGGGGGAGACGGCCTTGGCCCGGGCGAGGATGCGATCGAGCTCGTTGGGCTCGTGCGCCACGCTCATGGCCGCGCCGCTCAGCACGTAGCTCGGGCGCACGAGGACGGGGAAGCCGCCGAGCTTGTTCACGATCTCGCCCGCCTGGCCCGCGTCGACGACGTGCGCCCAGCGCGGCTGGTCGATCCCCAGCCGGTCGAGCAGATCGCTGAACTTCTTCCGGTCCTCGGCGGTGTCGATGCTCCCCGGGCTCGTGCCGAGGATGCGCGCACCCGCCTCGTGCAGCCGGAGCGCCAGGTTGTTCGGGACCTGCCCGCCCATGCTGACCACGATGCCGTAGGGCTGCTCCCGCTCGTAGATGTCGAGCACCGTCTCGAAGCTGATCTCGTCGAAGACCAGCTTGTCGCACGTGTCGTAGTCGGTGCTGACCGTCTCCGGGTTGTAGTTCAGCATCATGGTCTCGTAGCCGAGCTCCGAGGCCGCGCGGATCGCGTTGACGCAGCACCAGTCGAACTCGACGCTCGATCCGATGCGGTAGGCGCCGGAGCCGAGCACCATGATCTTCTTCCGCCAGGACGGCGCGACGTCCGCGGCCGACGCGTGGTAGCTCGAATAGAGGTAGTTCGTCTCGGCGGGGAACTCGGCCGCGAGCGTGTCGATCTGCGCGAGGTGCGGCACGACGCCGTGCCGCTTCCTGGCCTCCCGGATCGAGCCCCGCGGCGCGCCGGTCAGCGTGCCGATCATCCGGTCGCTGAAGCCGAGCTGCTTCGCCTCCCGGAGGGTCGCCTCCTCGAACGCCGGCTCCTGCGCGGCCGCGGCCTTGTCGGACTGCGCGGGGACGGCGACCTTGAGCGTCTTCAGGTCCCGGTGCATCCGGACGATCGGCTCGATCTGGTTCAAGAACCACCGGTCGATCTTGGTGAGGTTGTGGATCTCGTCGACCGACATCCCCTCCTGGAGCGCGCTGGCCACGGCGAAGATCCGGAGCGGCGTCGCGTTCTGCAGCTCGTCGCGGAGGTCCTGGAAGGTGAACGCGTCGGGGTCGAGCCCCTTCACCCCGATGTCGAGCATGCGGAGCGCCTTCTGGATGACCTCGGGGAACGTCCTGCCGATGGCCATGACCTCGCCGACGCTCTTCATCTCGCTGCCGATCCGCATCGACGCGCCGCGGAACTTGCCGAGGTCCCAGCGCGGGACCTTGCAGACGAGGTAGTCGAGCGCCGGCTCGAAGAACGCGGTCGTCCTGCGGGTGATCGCGTTGGCGATCTCCGGCATGGTGTAGCCGACGGCGATCTTCGCGGCGACGTAGGCGAGCGGGTAGCCCGTCGCCTTGCTGGCGAGGGCGCTCGACCGGGAGAGGCGCGCGTTCACCTCGATGACCCGGTAATCGGCGCTGTGCGGGTCGAGCGCGTACTGGATGTTGCACTCGCCCACGATGCCGAGGTGGCGGATCGTCTTCAGCGCGACCGAGCGGAGGAGCTGGTACTCCTCGTCGTTCAGCGTCTGCGACGGGGCGACGACGATCGACTCCCCGGTATGGATCCCCATCGGGTCGAGGTTCTCCATGTTGCAGACGGTGATGCAGTTGTCGCGCCCGTCCCGGACGACCTCGTACTCGATCTCCTTCCAGCCGCGGAGGCACTCCTCGACCAGCACCTGGGGCACGCCGCCGGCGAAGCCGCGGCGCACGGCGTCATCGAGGTCGCGCTCGCTCTCGACGATGCCGCTGCCCTTGCCGCCGAGCGCGTAGCCGCCGCGGAGCATCACGGGGAACCCGATCTCGCGCGCCGCCGCCATGGCCTCGGCCGGCGAGCGGCAGGCGCGGCTGCGGGCGGTCTTCACGCCGATCTCGTCGAGGCGCTCGATGAAGAGCCGCCGGTCCTCGGTGTCGCGGATCGCCTTGATCGGCGTGCCGAGCACCCGCACGCCGTACTTGTCGAGGATGCCCGAGTCGTGGAGCTCGAGCCCGCAGTTGAGCGCCGTCTGCCCGCCGAAGGAGAGGGCGATCGCGTCGACCTCCTCCTTGAGGATGATCCGCTCGACGAACTCCGGGGTGACCGCGCAGAGGTGGATGCGGTCGGCGAGCCCCTCGCTCGTCTGGATGGTGGCGATGTTGGGGTTCACGAGGACGGTGGCGATCCCCTCCTCCTTGAGGGCCTTGATCGCCTGCGACCCCGAGTAGTCGAACTCGCCGGCCTGGCCGATCTGGAGCGCGCCGGAGCCGAGCACGAGGACGCGCCGGGGTTTCTTGGGGAGATACGCGCCGTACATGGCTCAGCTCCTTCCTGCGGTGGGGGTGGCGCGGGGCTCCGCGGCAGCGGCCCCTGCGGTCTTGAGTCGCGAATCGGAGGACCCCTTCATCGCGCCGCAGAGGCGGAGGAAGTCGTCGAACAGGTAGCTCGCGTCCTCGGGCCCGGGCGTCGCCTCGGGGTGGAACTGGACGCTGAAGAAGGGGCGGAGCCGCGAGCGGATGCCCTCGTTGGTGCCGTCGTTGATGTTGACGAACCAGGGCTCCCACTCGGCGGGCAGCGACTCGTGCTTCACCGCGTACCCGTGGTTCTGGCTCGTGACGTAACAGCGGCGGCTCAGGAGGTCCTGCACCGGCTGGTTCACGCCGCGGTGGCCGTACGGCAGCTTGAAGGTGTCGCCGCCGGCGGCCAGCGCGAGGATCTGGTTGCCGAGGCAGATGCCGAAGATCGGCTTCGTGTAGGTCCCGAGCAGGCCGCGCACCGCGGCGACCAGCTGGCCGAGGTCCTTGGGGTCGCCGGGGCCGTTGCCGATGAGGATGCCGTCGGCGCTCTCGGCGAGCTCGGCGATGGGCGCGTGGTAGGGGGCGCGGATGACGGTGACCCCGCGCCGCAGGAGCGAGCGGACGATGTTGTCCTTCGCGCCCGCGTCGATGAGGAGCACCTTCAGGGGGCCGCCCTCGTACGTGATGGGCTCGCGGGGCGAAACGAGGCGGAACACCTCCTCGCGCATGTCCACGGCCTCGGCCGAGCGCTTCACCCGCTCCAGGTCCATCTCGGCCGGGAACAGCCAGCCCTTCATCGTCCCGACCTCCCGGAGCCGCCGCGTCAGCGTGCGCGTGTCGATCCCCGTGATCGCCGGGATGCCCTCGCTGGCGAGCCAGGCGCCGAGCGAGCGGACCGCGGCGTGGTGGCTGTAGCGCTCCACGTAGCTCTGGACCACGAGCCCCTGCACCTGGATGCGGTCGGCCTCGTAAGGCCCGTCGACGCTGCCAGCTTTGCGCGGCGCGGGCACGCCGTAGCTGCCCACGAGCGGGTACGTGATCGACAGGATCTGGCCTCTGTACGAGGGATCCGTGAGCGTCTCGACGTACCCCGTCATGCCGGTGTTGAAGACGACCTCGCCGCTCACCGCGCGCGGGGCGCCGAAGCACCGGCCCGTCATGGTCGTGCCGTCTTCGAGTACGAGCTTCATCCGATTCGCATCCATCCTCTTTGACCGCCTGGGCCGCCGCGGCGCGGACCCTTACGCAGGAGGGGCCGTGAGCGCATGCAGCGCCGTGGGCCCATGGGGTACCAGGTCCGCGCGCACGCCGCGCGGCGGGCCGGCATCATGCTCGAGGCAAGGCGTCCAAGCACCCCTGGTCGTCGGAGCCGGTTGCTCCGGCGCTCCGTCGAGGTGGGGCAGGGCGCCCGGCGTCCCGTTCTTCCACATGCCGGGGACGCCCATTTGCCGTCCCCTCGCTCCACGTCAACCACGAACTTTCGGCCGAGCCTCCACGGCCGCTTCTGGCGGGCTTTTCGCCGGCCCGCCAGGAGCGCGCGGTCTGCCTAGAGGGCCGGCGCGCGCTCGAGGTAGGCCCGCTCGAGGACGAGCACGTCCATCTTGGTCCGGAGGAAGCAGTCGAGCGCTTCCTTTGGGGTGCAAACGATCGGCTCGCTGGCGTTGAAGGAGGTGTTCAGGAGGACGGGCGTGCCCGTCTGCCGGCCGAACTCGCTGAGGAGCGCGTGGTAGCGCGGGTTCTCCTGGGCGGTCACCGTCTGGAGGCGCCCCGTGCCGTCGACGTGGGTCACGGCGGGGATCTCGGCGCGGCGCTCGGGCTTGATCTTGTAGACCTTGACCATGAACGGGTCCGGCGAGGTCTGCTCGAAGTAGTCGCCGACGCGCTCGAGGGGCAGCGCCGGCGCGAAGGGGCGGAACATCTCGCGGCGCTTGATCCGCTCGTTCATCGCGTCCTTGATGTCCGGCCGCCGCGGGTCGCAGAGGATGCTGCGGTTGCCGAGCGCGCGCGGGCCGTACTCCATCCGCCCCTGGAACCAGCCGACCACCTTGCCCTCGCCGAGCGCCCTGGCGACGCGGGGGATCAGGTCCTCGTCGGGGAGGGTCTCGAACGCGACCTGCTCCTTCCGGAGCAGCTCGTCGATGGTCTCCTGCGAGAAGGCCGGGCCGAAGTAGCTGTGCGTCTGGTGAAAGCCGCGCGGGTTGTCGAGCTTGTGGTGGTGGACGTAGAGCGCCGCGCCGAACGACGTGCCCGCGTCGCCGGCCGCGGGCTGGATGAAGACGTCGTCGAACAGCCCCTTCGGACGGATCTTCCCGGCGGCCACGCTGTTGTAGGCGCAGCCGCCCGCGAGGGCGAGGCGCGGCGAGCCGGTGAGGTGCTTCGCCGTCGCGAGCAGCTCGAAGTAGACCTCCTCGAACGCCGCCTGCGTCGAGGCGGCGACCGCCATGAAGCGATCTTCCATCCGGCCTTTCGCGCTGCGGGCGGGGCCGAGCAGGTCGATCAGGCGCTCGGAGTGGATGGGGCCGTAGCGGGGCTCGCCCTCCCAGGTCATCGCGATGCCCTTCGTGTGGTGCTGGAAGTACTCTAGCCCGAGCTCGAACGCCCCGTCCTTGACGCGCACCACCTGCCGGAGCTTGTCGAGCAGATCCGGCTGGCCGTAGGCCGACAGCCCCATGACCTTGTACTCGTCGCCGAACTTGGGGAACCCGAGGTATTGCGTCAGGCCCGAGTAGAACAGCCCGAGCGAGTGGGGGAAGCCGACGTGCCGGAGGATCTCCAGCTTGTTACCGCGGCCGCGCGCCCACATCGTGCTGACGAAGTCGCCGAAGGCGTCGATGGACAGGACCGCCGCCTCGTCGAAGCCCGAGGGGAAGAACGCGGAGGCGAGGTGCGCGCGGTGGTGCTCGACGTTGTGCGACGCGGCGCGGATGCGCTTCGGGTCGACGCCGAGCGCGGCGCCGAGGTGCACCTTCGGGTCGCTCGCGCCGAGCGAGCCCTTGAGGAGCCCCGCCGGCGAGCGCCGCGTCAGCGCGTAGAGGAGCTTGTCGCCGAGGTGCGCCCTCGTGTCGCGGCTGATCGCGATGTGATCGATGTCCTCGACCCGCGCGCCCGCGGCGCCGAGGCAGTACTCGACCGCCAGCCGCGGGAAGCCCGCGCAGTGCTTGATCCTGCTGAACCGCTCCTCCTCCGCCGCCGCGACGAGCTGGCCGTCGACGAGCAGGGCGGCCGACGCATCGCCGTGGTAGGCGTTGATCCCGAGGATGAGCATCGCTCCGCCATCTTCCGGTGCCCCCGCGCGAGGGTCAAGGTGCGCCCTCCGCCCGAGCGCGGTGTGACGGAGCGCGGGTTCGTGACGTAAATTCGCCGGCCGCGTGGCAATGCCGCGTGCTGGAGGCAATGCGCGGCGCGCCGTGGCCAATGCGCGGCAATGCGCGGCGCGCCGTGGCCAATGCGCGGCGCGCGGTCAGATCTCCGCGAGGCGGATGGCCTCGAGGCGATCGCCCTCGTCGATGCGCTCCCGATCGGCCGGCACGACGACGAGCGCGTCGGCCTCGGCGAAGCTCGTGACGGCGCCCGACGCCTGGTTCGCGGCGATGCGGGCGACGAGCTCGCCGCTCGAGGCGTCGAGGCGGGTGCGGAGGAACTCGGCGCGACCGGTCTGGCGCCGGAGCGCGCTGTCCGCGCGGACGATCACGCGGGGCGGCCGCGGCGCCGCGTCGCCCTGGAGCGCGCGGAGCAGCGGCACGCCGAAGAGGACGAACGTGAGCGAGGCCGAGGCCGGATTGCCTGGCAGCCCGAGCACGTGGACGACGCCGCACCGCGAGAGCTCGGCGTGCCCCACCGCGAGCGGCTTGCCCGGCTTGATGGCGACGCGCCAGAAATCGAGCGACACGCCGGCTGCCTCGAGCGCGGGGCGGATGATGTCGTGGTCGCCGACGCTCACGCCGCCGACGGTCACCACGAGATCGGACCCGCGCAGCGCCGTCGACACCGCCTCGGCGGCGCGCGCCGCGTCGTCGGGGACGAACGGCGCGATGCGGACCGCCGCGCCCGCAGCGCGCGCGGTCGCGGCGATGAAGTAGCTGTTCGACTCCGGGATCGTGCCCGCGGGGCCGGGCGAGCCGGGCGCGCGCAGCTCGTCGCCGGAGCACATCACCGTGACCACGGGGCGGCGCGCGACGAGGACGCTCGGGCGATCGAGCGCGGCCGCGAGCGCGACCTTCCCCGGGGTGAGCCGCGCTCCTCTGCGCAGCGGGACGGCGCCCTCCGCGAGGTCCGCGCCCCGGCGGCGCACCCAGGCGCCCGCCCGCGGCGCTTCCTGCAGGGTGATCTCGTCGCCGCTGCGCGCGGCGTCCTCCTGCGGCGCGATCGTGTCGGCGCCGGGCGGCAGCCGCGCGCCGGTGAAGATCCGACACGCCGTGCCCGGGTGGAGCGCTGGCAGCGGGCGGCCGGCCGCGCTCTCGCCGCGGACGGGCAGCCTGAAGGGCCCGCTGCCCGCGAGGTCGGCCGAGGCGAGGGCGTAGCCGTCCATCGCGCTGTAGTCGAAGGCGGGCATCGCGTCGGCGGCCGCGATGTCCTCGGCAAGCACGCGCCCTGCCGCGTCGTCGAGCGGCACCCGCTCGGGGCCGACCGTGACAGCGGTCGCGAGCAGCCGATCGAGCGCCTCTTCGAAGGGGATCATCCGCGCTGCTCCTCGCCCTGCTCGGGCTGCGGGTGCCGGGGGTGGTGTCCGCCCTTGCCGGACGCCAGCGTGACTGCGTGCACCAGGACGGGGCCGATGATCTGCGTGACGGCGAGCTCCACCGCCTTCGGGCTGCCGGGCAGCGCGATCACCACGAGCCCTCGCGCGACGCCCGCCGCGGCGCGCGACAGGATTGCGTTCGGCCCGATCGCGTCCCAGCTCAGGCGCCGGAACGCCTCGCCGAAGCCGTCGAGCGTCTTCTCGAAGAGCGGCGCGAGCGCCTCGAGGGTCCGGTCGCGCGGGGCGATCCCGGTCCCGCCTGTGGTGACGACCGCGTCGGCCGAGCCTGCGTCCGCGATCTGAACGATCGCCGCTCGCAGCAGCTCGGGCTCCTCGCGGACGACGGCGTGGGAGGTCACGGCGAAGCCGGCGCGCTTCAGGAGCTCGCCGAGGAGCTGTCCGCCCTCGTCATCGTCGAGGGTGCGGGTGTCACTGAGCGTCAGCGTGGCGACGCGCACGGGGGAGCGGCTCATGCGGCAGGTTTACGCCTGTCCCCCACGGTTGGCGAACTCTTGACGACGCCGCCGCGACGTCGCGGCGGACTTCGCGCGGGGCGCGCGCGGTGGCGTCGTGGCGCGGCGGCGCGGTGCTCGACCGGGCGAAGGCGGCCTCGCTGCGTCCCTGGCGCCCCCGCCGCGCTGAGCGCGCCCCGCCGCGCGTGGCGCGGCCTTGTCGCTGGCATCATCGACGGTGGATGGCTTTCGCCCCGTCGCTGCGCTAGGGGAGCGACGTGTCAGGCCCTCTGATCCCTTACATCGAGCTCCCCGAGATCCCGCTCGCTTTCCTGGAGCACATCCCGCTCGTGGGGCAGCTCATCGATCCGGCGAAGCCGCCCTCGATCAAGCCGTTCGGCACGCTGGTGGCGCTCGGCGTCTACCTCGGCGCCGTGGTCGCCACGCGGCACGCGCGCGAGCGGCGCCTCGACGAGAAGAAGATGAGCGAGTTCATCTTCTGGGTCGTGGCGGCCGGGTTCATCGGCGGACACGTCCTCGACGCGATCTTCTATCACCCGCAGCGGGTCGCCCGAGATCCTCTCTACCTCTTCGCGCTCTGGGATGGCCTGTCGAGCTTCGGCGGCTTCACCGGCGCGCTGATCGGCGCCTTCGCGTGGCGCTTCTATCGTCGCGAGCGGATCATGCCCTACTGCGAGGTCGTCAACAGCGCGTTTCCCCTCGCGTGGGTCTTCGGGCGCGCGGGCTGCGCGTCGGTCCACGATCATCCAGGCCGTATTTCCGACGCATGGTTCGCGGTCCAATACCCGCTCGGGACGGGACATGTCGGCCGGTTCGATCTCGGCCTATATGAGTGTGTGCTCGCGATCCCGCTCGCGATCGCGTTCGCGGTGCTCTGGCGCCGGAACCCCCATCGTCCGCTTGGTTTCTACACCGGGATCATGTGCACCGCGTACGCTCCGGTGCGGTTCGCGCTCGATTTCCTGCGCGAGCGGGAGGGCACGGTCGTCGGCGGCGATCCGCGTTATGCCGGTCTCACGCCCGCGCAGTGGGCATGCTTCGGTCTGTTCGCGGTGGGGCTCTATTTCCTGCGCATGGCGGCGCGCGGCGAGCCGTCGAGCGCCGGGTCGAGCCCGCTGGACGGCGCTTCGCGCGTCGCGGACGACGATCCGTCCGACGAGGACGAGGACGATGAGGCCGAGGCGCCTCGGGCCTCCCGCGCCCGGGCCGAGAGGTGATCCCGCACCTGGGCGCCTTGGACCGGTCGTCTCGGGTTTCGGGCAGATCCACGCCGCGCGATGCGCTCATCCGCTGGGCGGCGCTGGGCCGCTCGGCCCTCCCGAGCGCCGGGTTTCCCGAGCGCCGGTCTGGCGATACCCGCCTGTGACGGAGCGCGCGCTGCGGGGGCCCTGGTCGCCTGGACCGGCGCCCCGGTCCTCCGGACCGGCGCTCGCGTGAGGGGCGAAGGCGGGGAGGGGCGCGGAGGGGCCACGGACGGCTCCTTCCGGGCCTTCATTTGGCTCGCCCGCCCGTGGCGGGTCCCTTGACGCGCCAAGGGCGCCAGATATCGTGGGGTGGAGTTTGCACCAGAGGGTCGGCCCGCCGACCTTCGCTCGATTGAGCTCGGTCGCTCCTTCCGCCGACGGAGGGGCGAGAGAGGCGATCGAGAGGCGCGCTCGCGAAAAGCTCCGCGTCATCGACATCGATCACGGAGCGAGTGGACCAAATAAGAGGGAACGCAGGGGCCAACCCCAGGTTTTTCTACAATGGCTGAAGATTCGCGTAAGTTGTTCGTGGCGGGCTTGCCCGACTCCATCACCGAAGACGTTTTGCGGCAGCTCTTCGAGGCCACCGGCGGCAACGTCGTCGAGGTCAGTCTTCCGAAAGATCGCGCGACGGGTCGTCCGCGCGGGTTCGGCTTCGTCACACTCTCGACGACCGGCGAAGCCAACGCCGCGCGCGAGTCGCTCGACGGTTCATTTCAGGGCGGCAAGTCCATCTCGGTCCGCCCCTTCCAGGCCGAGCCGCCGCGGCGCGAGGGGCGCCCGATGGGCCCCGGCGGTGGCCCCGGCGGCGGTCCAGGTGGCCCTGGCGGCGGTGGCGGCATGGGCGGCGGCGGGCTGGCTGCAGCGCCCGATCGCACCCTCTACGTTGGCAATCTCCCCTACGACGCGAGCGTCGAGGAAGTCGAGGGGCTCATCGGCTCGACCGGCGCCGGTCCGGTGGTGCGGGTCCACCTCCCCATGGATCCTGACGGTCGCAAGCGCGGGTTCGGCTTCGTGACGATGGCGAGCGCCGAGGCGGCGCGCGCCGCGATCGATGCCCTGCGCGGCGTGGACGTGCGCGGTCGACGGCTTGTCGTCAACCTCGCTCACCCGAAGGGGGAGCGGCCGGCGCGCGAGGAGCGTCCGGGCGGCTTCGGCGGCGGTGGCGGCGGCTTCGGCGGTGGTGGCGGCGGCTTCGCCGGCGGCGGCGGCGGCTTCGTCGGCGGCGGCGGCGGTGGCTTCGGCGGTGGTGGTGGTGGTGGTGGCGGAGCTCCTCCGCCGCCTGCGCGCAAGACCTTCGATGATCGCCGGCGGCGCGGCGCCCACGACGGGGACGGTCCTCCCGGCGCCGGCGGCGGCGCCGGTGGTGGTGGCCGGCGCAGCAACAACAAGAACTGGGATCGCGGCCGCACCGGTGACGACTGGGACGACGAATGAGCGCTCCCGGTTGACAACTGCATCGTTTCTCGTAGGGTAGCGCCCTCCAGACGGGCGGTCGGGCGTCGCTGATCCGGCACACGTCCTCTGGTGCCCCCCGCCGGTTGCGGTGCTAGCGCTTCCCGTGCTGCCCGTGCCTAGGTTCAACCAGGGCCGCCTGTGGAAACAGGTCGGCCCTGCCTTCGGAGACCTCCGATGCGCGACATCATCAAGCTGACGTGCGGCAACTGCGGCCGCGCGAACTACCACACGACGAAGAACAAGCGGACGATGACGGACAAGTTCGTCATCAAGAAGTTCTGCCCGACCGAGCGCAAGCACACCGAGCACAAAGAAGGCAAGATCTCGAAGGGCTAGGCCACGCTGCACCGCTGGCCGCCGCCGCCGGGCCCGCGCGAGCGGGCACCTGGTCGGGTTGCTGCGTCCTCCGCGGTGCTCGGCTTAACCTTTTTCCTTCTAGGGCGAAGCGATGATCTTCGACTGGCTCTACGGCCTGTTCTCGAACGATCTCGCGATCGATCTCGGCACCGCAACCACCCTCATCTACGTGAAGGGCAAGGGGATCGTGTCATGCGAGCCCTCGGTGGTCGCCGTCCAGCGCGATGCTCGCGGCGGCAAGAAGGTGCTCGCCGTCGGCCGCGAGGCGAAGGAGATGCTCGGTCGCACCCCCGGCAACATCCAGGCGGTGCGACCGCTGCGCGACGGCGTCATCGCCGACTTCGAGATCACCGAGGCGATGCTCCGGTACTTCATCGCGCGCGCGCACAACCGCCGCACGCTCGTCAAGCCGCGCATCATCATCTGCGTCCCGTTCGGCATCACCGAGGTCGAGAAGCGGGCGGTGAAGGAGAGCGCCGAGGGCGCTGGCGCGCGCGAGGTCTACCTCATCGAAGAGCCCATGGCGGCCGCGATCGGCGCCGGGCTGCCGATCACCGAGCCGAGCGGCAACATGGTCGTCGACATCGGCGGCGGCACGACCGAGGTCGCCGTGATCTCCCTCGCCGGCATCGTCTACTCGCAGAGCGTGCGCGTCGGCGGCGACAAGATGGACGAGTCGATCATGGCCTACATGAAGCGCAAGTACAACATGGCCATCGGCGAGCAGACCGCGGAGCGCATCAAGATCACGGTCGGCAACGCGTACCCGCTCGAGCAGCAGCTCACGATGGAGGTCAAGGGGCGCGACATGGTCGCGGGCATCCCCAAGACGGTCATCGTCAACTCCGACGAGATCCGCGACTCGCTGAGCGAGCCGACGAACGCCATCGTGGACGCCGTGCTCATCGCGCTGGAGCGCACGCCGCCCGAGCTGGCGGCCGACATCGTCGACAAGGGCATCGTGCTCACCGGCGGCGGCTCGCTCCTCAAGAACCTCGACGTGCTCCTCCGCGAGGAGACGGGGTTGCCCGTGATGGTGTGCGACGACCCGATCAGCGCCGTGGTGCTCGGCAGCGGCAAGGCGCTGGATCACCTCGAGCTCTTGAAAGAGGTCACGATCAGCTGAGGGTCGTCTTCGTGTCCCGCCCGTGAGCACGCCGGCGGGGGTGTTTGCGGCGCGCGGCGAGCCGCCCCGCCGGGGTGGGTGCCGCGCGCGGCGTCGAGAGGGGTGGCCTCGCGGGGCGCCTCGTACTACCTGGGTCCGGGAGCCACGGTGAACCTCAAACGCTACCGCGACTTCGTGATCGTGCTGTTGGCGCTCGCGGTGCCGTTCTGGTTCCTGCGCGCCAGCATGCGCGACCCCAAGCAGAACACGGGGGCCGACCGGATCATCATCAGCATCGCGGCGCCGATCCAGTACGCGGCCGCGACGCTGGCGCGCGGGATCTCGAACCTCTGGGGCGACTACATCTACCTGGTCGACGTCAAGGAAGACAACGCCAGGCAGGCCTCGCAGATCGCCCGCCTCCGAGAGCGGGTGCGGAAGCTCGAGGCGCTCGAGGAAGAGAACCGCCGTCTGCGCAGGCTGCTCGACCTGCGCCAGAGCCTCCGGACCGACGTGGTGAGCGCCCTGGTCGTCGGCAAGAGCACCAACGATTTCTTCCGGGTGGTTCGCGTCACGCTCGATCGCGAGGCGCGGGACATCGGCTCCAACTTGCCGGTCCTCTCCGCGGACGGCGTCGTCGGCACCACGCTGAAGAGCGCCGGCGACACGGTCGACGTGCGGCTCGTCGTCGACGGGGGCAGCGGCGTCGACGTGGTGGTCGAGCGCACCGGCGCGCGCGGCTTCGTCCGCGGCACGGGCGACGAGAGCAAGTACTCCTGCAGCGTCGAGTACGTGCAGCGCACCGACGAGATCGAGGTCGGCGACCTCCTCGTGACGAGCGGCGTCGGCCGGCGCTTCCCGAAGGGGATCCCGGTCGGGACCGTGACGCAGGTCGTCCGTCGCGACTTCGGCATCTACCAGCAGGTGTACGTCGCGCCGGCGGTCGATTTCTCCCGGCTGGAGGAGGTGCTCATCGTGACGACGACCTCGCCGGAGGAGACGCCCCCCCAGGCGCAGCGGAGGTGACGCGATGAGAAACTCCGCGTTCCTGGCGATGGGGGCCGCTCTGCTGATCCTTCAGTCGAACCTGTTCCGGCTCATCGGCAAGCTGAACATCCCGGGCTCCACGCCGAGCCTGCTCCTGCCGCTCGTCGTGTTCATGGGGGTGCACGAGTACTCGATCGCGCGGGGCGCCGCGCTCGCGTTCCTGCTCGGGTACCTGCTCGATCTCTTCACCGGCGCGCCGGTCGGCCTGTTCACCTTCATCACCGTCGCGACCTTCGTCGTCTCGCGGGCGGCCGGCGTGCGGCTCGCCGCGCAGACGCTCCTCACGAAGATCGCGCTGGCCTTCGTCTTCGGCCTCGTCGAGGGGGTGCTCATCGTGATCCTCACCGCCATCTTCGGGGGCGACGCGGCGCGCACCCGCGCGCTCGCCCGGCTCGTCGCGCCGCACGCCGTCTCGACGGCGCTGTTCGCGCCGTTCGTCTTCCAGCTGGCCGAGCGCGTGCACCAGGCGACGATCAACGTCCCGCGGCCAGGGGAGAGCCCGCGGTGAGCCTGCTCGTCCAGCGCTCCGACGTGAGCGAGTTCCGCCGGCGCTTCCGGTGGATCGCGCTCGGCATGGTCGTCGGATTCATGGTGCTCCTCGTTCGCCTGTTCTACCTGCAGATCCTCGAGGTCGACGAGAACAAGGCCATCGCTCGCGAGAACATCGTTCGGCGCGTGACGCTCGCGACCACGCGCGGGATCCTCCGGGACAAGAACGGCAAGGTGCTCGCGGCGAGCCGGCCGTCGTACAACGTCTACGTCGTCCCGCGGCGCCTCGACATGGAGGCGACCTGGCCGAAGCTCGTCGAGTACCTCGGCATCGGGATCGAGGAGCGCGCGCGGCTGGAGGCGCTGATCACCTCGATCCGTGCCGACGAGGGCCCGCGCAAGAACCAGCAGATCCTGCTCAAGGAGGACATCTCGCGCGACGCCGTGGCGACCTTGGCGACGCATGACGCCGAGCTGCCGGGGATCGACGTGGTGCCCGTCCCGGTGCGCTACTACCCGTACGAGGAGGTCGGCTCGCACGTCCTCGGCTACATGGCCGAGGTGGACGCCGAGCGGCTCGCGTCGCTCCGCAGCATCGGGTACATCGAGGGCGATCGCATCGGCGTCACCGGCATCGAACGCGCCTGGGAGAGCTACCTGCGCGGCACGCGCGGCTGGGAGAAGGTGCTCGTCGACGCCAGGGGGCGGCGCAGGGCGGGCGGCGACGGGATCATCGAGGAGCCGCGGCGGGTGGACCCGATCCCCGGCCGCGATCTCCGGCTGACGCTCGACGCCGACATCCAGAAGGCGATCGACAAGGCGATGCGCGGCGAGCTCGCCGGCGGCGTCGCG
Organism: Sorangium sp. KYC3313; assembly: GCF_052075895.1. NCBI lineage: Bacteria > Pseudomonadati > Myxococcota > Polyangiales > Polyangiaceae > Sorangium > Sorangium sp. KYC3313. The sequence goes on along the minus strand of NZ_CP197255.1, from coordinate 9,540,466 downwards.
GTCATCGACGTGCGCACCGGGCGGATCCTCGGGCTGTACTCGAAGCCCGGCTACAACCCGAACGCGCTCTCCGGCGGCTCGGGGAAGCAGGTCATCCGCGACGCGTTCCGGCGGCTCTACTCGGATCCGCTGAAGCCCGCGCTCGACAAGACGCTGTCCGGTGCGTACCCGCCCGGCTCGACGTTCAAGCCGTTCACCGCGCTGGCGGCGCTCGAGAAGGGGCTCATCGATCCCCGCCAGTCCTCGCGGTGCAGGGGCGCGCTGACGTTCGGCAAGCGCACCTTCCGGTGCACGCACGTGCACGGGCCGGTCGCGATGCAGCAGGCGATCGCCGAGTCGTGCAACGTCTACTTCTACCGGCTCGCGGCGGAGTACGGCGTCGGCATGGACGTCATCGCGGAGATGGGCCAGCGCTACGGGCTCGGCGCGCGGACGGGGCTCGGCATCAACGCCGAGGCGGGGGGCAGGATGCCCACCCGGGCGTGGATGACGCTCCGGAACAAGGGCCAGTTCCGCCTCGGGTTCGGCCTGAACGCGGCGATCGGCCAGGGCGCGACGACCGTCACGGTGCTCCAGCTCGCGCTCGCGTACGCGGCGCTCGCGAACGGCGGTACCCTGTACCAGCCGCAGATCGTGCGGGCCGTCGAGACGAGCGCCGGCACGGTCGTCCAGGAGTTCACGCCGCGCGTGCGCCGCCAGATCGACATCCGGCCGGAGAACCTCTCCCTCGTGCACCGCGCGATGGTCGCCGGCGTGAACGAGGAGGGCGGCACGGCGTTCAAGGCGCGCGTCGCGGGCGTGGAGATGGCGGGCAAGACGGGGACCGCGCAGGTCTCGCACCGGCTCACCCGCGGCGTCGAGGCCGAGCGGGTCTGGTACTTCAACCGCGAGCACGCCTGGTTCGCCGGCTACGCGCCGGCGCGCTCGCCCGAGGTCGCCGTTGTCGTGCTCGTCGAGCACGGCGGCACGGGCGGCAAGCACGCGGCGCCGGTCGCCTTCGAGGTCGTCCGCGCGTATCAGGAGCTCGCGAAGGAGCGCCGCGGCGGCCCGAACGAGGGGCCGCGCGCGGGCAAGAGCAGCGCGGGCCGCGCGCCCGCCGCGTCGGGGCGCGCGCCATGATCCGGGGTGACTCTCTCTCTTCGCGCGAACGCGATCATTTCGACTGGCCGCTCTTCATCGCCGCGGTGGCCATCGCGGTGCTCGGCGTCGTCAACCTCTACAGCGCGACGAGCGTCTACTCCGGCGCGCGCGCGGAGCTCTACATCAGCCAGGTGTACTGGCTGTTCATGGGCGGCATCATCGGCGGCGTGCTGATCGCGCTCGACTACCGGCACCTCGAGCGCCTCGGCTACGTGCTCTACACGTTCGGCGTCTTCTCGCTGGCGCTGGTCTTCGTGCTCGCGCGCGACGTGCGCGGCTCCGCCCGGTGGATCGAGTTCGGCGCGTTCCGGTTCCAGCCCAGCGAGTTCATGAAGCTGTTCCTGGTCATCGCGCTGGCGAAGTTCCTGCACGACGATCCGCGCAACGAGGGCCGCACCCTCCGCGATCTGGCGATCCCGGCGGCGCTGACGGCGGTCCCTGCGCTCCTCGTGCTCAAGCAGCCCGATCTCGGGACGGCGACCATCCTCGTGTTCGTGTTCCTGACGATCGCGGCGGTCACGCGCGTGCGGTGGAGGAGCGCCGCGCTGTTCGTCGTGTCCATCGCGGTGGCGATCCCGATCATCTGGGAGTACGTGCTGCTCGACTACCAGCGCGCGCGCGTGCTCGTGTTCCTCCACCCCGAGGAGGACCTCCTGCACCGCGGCTGGCACGCCCACCATTCGCGCGTGGCGATCGGCAACGGCGGGCTGTTCGGCAACGGGTACCTCCGGGGCACGCAGAACCAGTTCCTCTTCCTGCCGGATCAGTTCTCCGACTTCCCGTTCCCTGTCTTCGCCGAGGAGTGGGGGTTCGTCGGGGGCGTGGTGCTCGTGTGCCTCTATGCGTTCCTGGTCGTGTGGGGGATCCGCATCGCGTCGATGGCGAAGGACCGCTTCGGCGCGGTGCTCGGCGTCGGCTGCGCGGCGATCATCTTCTGGCACGCGGTCATCAACCTCGGCATGACCTCGGGCGTTCTGCCGGTCGTCGGCGTCGGGCTGCCCCTGTTCTCGTACGGCGGATCGAGCGTGACCACGGTGATGGTGGCGATCTCGCTGCTCATGAGCGTGTCGATGCGCCGCTACTCCGGCGTCGCCTCGCTCGATCGCCTGTGACGGCGCGGCGGGCGTGCTCCCGCCGTTGGGACCGCGTCAAATCGCGCTTTCTGCGAGCCGCGCCTCGATGACGAACGCGAAGGCCTTGAGCGCGTCGCGCTCGGTGATCTCGCCGCCTGCGCGCGCTCTGCGGACCACGGCGCGAAAGCCGAGGTAGCGGCGCCCGTCCAGGCCGAGCAGCGCCGGCACCGTCGCTGGTTCACGCGCCGTGCCGCTCGAGCCCGCGAGCTCCGCCGCTCTGTCGAAGATCCCCGCGACGAGCGCGTCGCAGCGCTCGAGCGCCACGGCATACCGCTCCGCGGCGATCGTCGCCTCGATCTCCGCGATCGCCTCCCGCTCGGCGGTCGGCCAGAGCGCGGCGAACGAGAGGCCCGCCTGGGTGAGGTGCCTCGTCGCCGCGGACGGGCCGTCCGCGCGCGCGGTCGCCGGGGCGTCCGCCGGCGCGGCCAGCCTCCGGGCGGCGAGCCGCAGCGACGACGGGAGCCCGCGGCTCACCGGATCTCTGGCGCCGGCGCTGCGCGGCGCGAGCTCGCCGCCAGGCGACGCGGTGACGCCGGGCGCGGCCGCGCCCTCGCTCGGGTCGCCGATCGTCGAGTCCGGCGGCATCGTCGACCACGGCTTGCTGGGCGGCGCGAGCCGCGAGATCACCGCGTCGAGCGGCGCCGACGGCGGCGGCGACGCGTCTCGCAGGGCGGAGGCGAGCCCGCCCTCGATCGCGTCGAACCCGCCCAGCCCGCTCCCCATCGCGTCGGGCAGGCGGCTCTCGAAGGCGCGCAGGACCGCGGCGCTGATCTCCTCGAGCCCCTCGTACAGGCCGAGCCCCGTCTTCGCCGACGTGGCCAGCGAGAAGACGCGGGACGGGTTCAACATCGCGTCGAGCTCCGAGATCGGCAGCAAACCGGGCAAATCGCGCTTGTTGTGCTGGAAAATGTGCGGGACATGCTCCAGCGCCCGCCCCTGCTCGGCGAGGTTCTCGCGCAGGTTCTCCATGCTCTCCATGTTGGCGTCGGCGCGAACGGCCTGCGAATCGCTGACGAACACGATGCCGTCGGCGCCCGTGAGCACCAGCTTTCGGGTCGCGTTGAAGTAGACCTGCCCTGGCACCGTGAAGAGCTGGAGCCTCACGTTCATCCCGCGCAGCTGCGGGAGCCGGACCGGCAAGAAGTCGAAGTAGAGCGTTCGATCGACCGGCGTCGCGAGGGAGACGAGCTTGCCGCGGTACTCGGGCTTCGCCGTGGCGTGCAAGTACTCCAGCGTGGTCGTCTTGCCGCCCAGGCCGGGCCCGTAATAGACGATCTTGAAGACGAGCTCGCGCGACAGTGGGTTCACCGACGCCATGGGCGGCGGCGACGATACACGAAAAGGCGAACGAGAGCGCCGGCGTGTGCGCGGGCGCATGAAAGCCAGGCGCGCGCCCCGCGTGCCCGCCAGGGCGGGGCGCCGGAGGCGCGGCCGGCGCGGCGCGCCGTCAGCGGAGACCGATGAGCGGCTCGAACTTGTCCTTCTGGCCGATCTGGAGCGTGAGCGCGACCTGGCCCCGCTGCGCCTGGAAGTAATCGAGCCGCAGCCGGTGCGTCCCCTCCGTGAGGCGGGCCTCGCCGTCCACGGTCTTCGCGCTGTGGACTCCGTCGTTCGCGACCACGCGCTTGTCGTCGATGTAGAGCACCGCGCCGTCGTCCGAGGTGAGCCTGAGCTGGAACACGCCTTCCTGGGGCGCCTTGAACTCGCCCTCGAACCGGATCGCGAACCACTCGTTCTGCGTGAGCGCGCCCGGGAAGCCGCCGGAGAAGTCCTGCGACTTCACCTCGAACTTGTCCGTGAACAGCACCGCGAACGGCACGAGCCCGTCGAAGGTCGGCAGCTTCTGGGTGTTCTCGGGGATCACGTACGCGAGCCCCCGGAAGGCGCCGCCCTCCCCGTTGCCGAACGCGTTCGGGGCGGTGATGCGCGGCGCGTTGTTCGTGGGCAGGCGCCACTTCGGGGTCCTGCGCCGCTCGGGCTCCGGGTCGGGCTTGGCCGGCTTGCGCGACCGGGAGGCCTTCTTTGCGGGCGGCGGGGGCGGCGGCGAGGCCTCTGCCGGGGTGTTGCCGCTCTGGATGGTGACATGGCAGCCGCTGAGGAGAGACGCGGCAAGCACGCACGAGGCGATGTGCGACGAGGTTCGGACCATGACGTCTCCTGAGAGGGAACGGACGGATCGGCCCGCCCCCACGTGAATGCGAGGATGGCGCTTAGACGTTCGAGCCGTGCGCCGCAATCAGCGTCACGTCGCGTCAGGAGCCCCCGGCACGAGCGAGCCCGCAGGTCGAGGGCCGAGCGCCTCCTCGGGAGGCCCCTTGGGCTGGCCGTGCAGCACGGGCCCGGGCGCCTCCTGCCGCGCGTTCCCGTCGAGCGATTCCACGGCGCGCCAGACCGGCGAGCGCTGGGCGAGCGCGAGCGCGGCGAGGCAGGCGAGCACGCTGGCGAGCGCGCCGGCGTTCATCACGCCCTCGTACCGGCCCCGCGCGGGGCCCGCGTAGCTCAGCCCGAGCAGGGCGCCGCTGACGAGGCCCCCGATGTGCGCGGCGTTGTTGATGCGGATGCCCGTGCTCGACGCGTTCACGACGAAGCCGAAGAGGACGATGTAGAACACGGCCTGGAGCGCGAGGTCCTTCCATCGCGGGTCGCGGCGGCGGAGCAGCCAGCCGAGCAGGAGGCCCATCACGCCGAACACGGCGCCGCTCGCGCCCGCGGTGCACACGACCTCGGGCTGCACGAAGAGGTTCCATGCGGCGCTCGCGCAGAAGCCGAACAGGCCCGTGAGCACGTACGCGATCGCGAACCGCGCCGAGCCGACGGCGGGCTCGGCGGCGCGGGCGAGCATGCCGAGCGTCACCATGTTCATGCCGAAGTGGAGGACGCCCATGTGGACGAAGACCGCGGAGAGCAGCCGGAACGGCTCGAAGGGCACGCCGGGCGCGAGGAGGAGCGCGCCGAAGCGGAGGTAGCTCGACGCGTCCCACGCCGAGAGGAGGCCGAGATCGCGGGAGTGCGCGGCCATCAGCTGGCCGACGAACACGAACGCCGTGAGCCCGCCCAGGATCTTGGTCGCGAGCAGGCTTCGCCCGTCGAGGCGTCCCCTGGTGGGCGCGGCGTGGGCAGGAGGCGCGAGGAGCGGCGCGCCGCAGCGGATGCAGCGGCTGAAGTCGCCGCCGTTGAGGGCGCCGCAGCGCGCGCAGTGCAGCGAGCGCCTCCGTTCTCCGGACGGCCCCGCCGTCACAGGGCGGCCCCGAAGCGCTGCCCGGCGCCGGGGTGTGGGGGGGACATGAACGCTGTATCGAGGGTCACCTGGGCTCCTTTCACGCCGGACGCTCGGCGTGGAGGCCGGCACAATGTGGCGGCTCCTGGCCGTAAGGTCCACGGGTTTGGGCCGTTGTCGAGGGGTGAATGCCGTGGCCCTCCCGCGCTCGGTTCCGCCTGTCGCTGGCGAGCCGCCGCGCGCCCTCCTCGCGGGGGGCGCGCGCCCTCCTCACGGGGGGCGCGCAGGCGGCGCGCAGGCGCTCCTGGGCCGCGGGGCGCGCCGGCCCGAGAGGGGCGCGAGGCGGACACCGGTGCGCTCCGTTCTGCGTCCGGGTATCGTCGCCGCTGTGACGGCGGTGGCAGCAGCGAGGCCCGATCTCGAGGCGGAGCGCCTGCTGTGCGAGCGCGCGGCGCAGGGCGATCGCCTCGCGCTCGGGCAGCTGCTCCGCAAGTACGGGCCGGCGCTCTACCGCGCGGTGCTGTTGCCCCGCCTCGGCTCCGACGCGGCCGCGCAGGACGCTCTGGCCGAGACGTACGCGCGCGTGATCGAGCGGTTCTACCAGTTCCAGTGGCAGAGCTGCGGCATCTATCCCTGGCTCCGCGTAATCGCCCTGCGCATCGCGCTCGACATGCTCCGCGCGCGCCGCCGCGAGGCGCTCTTCGGGCCCGAGGATCTTCAGCGCGAGATCGACGCCGCGGAGACCGACCTCACCGCGCGTGGAGAGGCCGAGCTCTGCGAGAAGCGAGATCTCGCCGACGCGCGGGCGCGCGTCGAGGACGCGCTCGGGCGCCTCAACCCCCGTTACGCCGAGGCGATCCGGCTCCGGGTGCTCGACGAGCGGCCCCGCGACGAGGTGGCCCTCGCGCTCGGGGTCAGCGTGGCGACGTTCGATGTCGTCCTGCACCGCGCCATGACCGCGCTGAAGAAGGCGCTCGCCGCGCCGCGCGCGGAGCGCAAGGAAGGAGCGCGATGAAGCCGCGGCTGCCCTCGGATCCGCGCTCGCCGACGACCGGCGACGGGCCCCCGGAGCGCCGCGCCGGCGCGGACCGCGGCCGGCGGCTCGCGCTCGTCGTGCCCGGCGTGGAGCCCGTCGCGCCTGCGTCCGACGACGAGCTGGGCGCGGCGCGCGGGCTCGCGGAGGCGCTCGAGCGCGGCGAGGTCCCGCTCGCGGACGCCCTCAGGGCGGCGGCCCGCCCCGCCGGGCTCGACAGGGCGGACCACGAGGCGCTGCTCGCGCGCGCGCTCGGCGACGAGGGCGCGCCGCCCACCAAGGCCGAGCTGCGCGCCGCCGAGCGCCTGCGGGAGGCGCTGGAGCCCCGCGCCACTTCCGGCGGCGGGCCGGGGCGGGGTGGCGGCTCCGGCGGCGAGGGGGCGCTCGGCTCGCCCGACGCGCGCGACGAGCTCGCGGAGCTCGCTGTCGCGCTCCGGTCCGCGTGGCGTCCGGCGGCGCTCCCGGAGCTCCCGGGGCGCGCGCTCATCGACCAGGCCTTCCGCGCCTCGCCCGCGCGCGGCCCCCGGCGCATCGCGCCGGTGACGATGGCGGCGCTCTCGACCCTCGCCGCGGCCGCGGCGGCCGTGGCGCTGATCGTCGGCCAGATCAGGGAGGAACGCGCCTCCGTCGCGCGCGCGCCCGCGACGGAGGCCGCTGCTCCTGCCGCGGCGCTCGCCGCGCGGCCCCTGCTGATCGAGGCGCGCTCGACGGCCGCGCTCTTCGATCCGGCCGCGCCCTTTCCGCGGGAGGGCGGTCAGACGGAGCGGATCGATCGCATCGCCGCCGCGCGCGCGTCCGATCTGCGCCAGAACCGCTACGCGGCGTGGGGGGTGCGCTGATGCGGGGCTCGCGCCTCGTCGCCGTCTGCCTGGGGCTCGTCGCGGCGGCGCATTTCGGGTGCGCCCCGGGCGACGAGCGGGCGCGCGCTGCCGGGGGCCCGGGCGATCCGGCGTGCGCGTGCGCCCCGGCCCAGGTCGTCGATCCCACGCTCCTCGCCTTCCTCTCGAGGGCGCGGGCGGCGCACCATGCCGCCGACGTCGCGCTCGGCGCGGGCGATCGCGCCGCTGCGCTCCGCGCCCTGGAGGGGATCATCGCCGCGCCGAGGCCGCCGGGGGCGCCGCCGGAGGTCGCCGAGGTGACGGCGGACACGTACGCCCGGCTGGCGGAGCTCCGGAGCGAGGCCGGCGAGTTCGACGCCGCGGCGCGCGACATCGACGCGGGCCTCGGGCTGGCGCCGGCGCCTTCTCATTATCAAGGCCACCTCTACGAGGTCGCGGGCGTGGTCGAGGAGCGCCGCGCGAAGGCGCTCGAAGCGAAGGGGGATCGCGAGGCGGCGACGCAGGCCCGCGCGCGGGCGGTCGGGCTGCTGGAGCGGGCGATCTCGATCCAGGACCGGGTGATCACCGAGGCCCTGACGGGCCCCGGGGAAAAGCCGCGCTGAAGGGCGCGCTCGCCGTGGTCTGCAATTGCGACGGGCGCGTGTTCGTCGTTAGACTCGAGCGGGAGGGGGCCGCCGCTCGACCCGATGACGTTCCGTGTTCCAAGGCCGAAGCCCGGGTACGATCTCAAGTCGCTCCCGCTGAACCCCGCGGAGGCGTTCCTCCTGTCCCGCATCGACGGCGTCCTGACGGATCGGGATCTGTCCTTGATCACGGGAATGTCGCACGGCGATACCGTCGAGGCGCTGCGCCGCTTGCGCGATCTCGGCGCGATCCTCCTGGACGGGGAGCCCTCCGGACAGCCTCCGCCGCGGGACGCCGCGCGGCGCGCGGCCGCGGTGGATCCGGAGAAGACGATGCCGTCCGGGTCCGAGGCCGCCCCGCTCGGCCGGGGCGCGCTGCAGCAGATGGAGTCCCTGCCGCTCTACGATCCCGCCGAGCTCGACGAGCCGGTCGAGCTCGCCTCCGACCGGAAGCGGCGGATCCTCGACCTCTACTACCGCCTCGAGGATCTCAGCTATTACGCGCTGCTCGGCGTCGCGGATCAGGCGGACAAGAAGCAGATCAAGAGCGCCTACTACCAGCTCGCGCCGGAGTTCCATCCGGACACCTACTTCCGGAAGCAGCTCGGCTCCTACAAGCAGAAGATCGAGGCCATCTTCACGCGCATCACGCTGGCGCACGACACGCTGACGTCGAAGCAGCGGCGCGCCGAGTACGACGCGTACCTCGAGCAGACCCACAAGAACCGGACGATGGCGGCGCTGATCGAGCAGACGCCGCGCGACATCGCCACGATAACGACCGCCGTCGACGCCACGGTGCGCGCCGCGTTCGCCGATCCGCGCGACATGGGCGCGTCGCCCGGGCGTTATTCCTCCGAGCGCGCGCCCGCAGAGCAGGGCGCGTCCGCTGTGTTCTCCGGCGCCGCCGCGCCGGTTCAGCCGTCGCCGACGCAGCCTCCCGCAGGACGGGGCTCGCCCGACAACGGAGGCGCGCCGGCGCGGAGCGCAGCGCCGGCCTCGCCTGTCGCGCCTGCTCCCACCGCCAAGGACCGGCGTGAGACGTTCGCGCGCAAGCTCACCGGAGGCTTGAGGCGCGCTCCGCCGGGGGCGCCCTCTGCTTCGGCGGCCGCTGCGTCCGGAGCGGCTTCAGCGCCGGCCGCGGCGACTGCTGCGCCTCGGGCGGCCGCCGCGCCGGCTGCGCCGGCCGCTGCGCCTCGGGTGGCCGTCGCGCCGGCTGCGCCGGCCGCTGCGCCTGGAACGGCCGTCGCGCCGGCTGCCTCGGCAGGCGCCCCTGCGGCGCCGCCGAAGACCCCTTCCGGCGTGCGTTCGCCGGAGTCGATACGGGCGGTCGAGGCGCTCAAGGCGCGTTACGAGAGCGCCCGCAACGAGGCGCTCCGGAGCCAGATCGCGCGGTACTCCGACGTGGCTCGGGCCGCGCTCGAGCGGAGCGAGTTTGCGAGCGCGGCCAACGCCTACCGGATCGCCGCGTCGCTGGCCCCGGAGGACGCCGAGCTCCAGAGGGCGTCGGCCGAGGTGGAGCGCCTCGCGGCGGTGGCGCTGGCGGAGGGGTACCTCAAGCAGGCCGAGTACGAGGCACAGAACGGCCGCTGGGTCGAGGCGGCGCTGAGCTATGTGAAGGTGTGCAACGGCCGCCCGGACGACGCCGGCGCGCACGAGCGGGTCGCGTATGCGACGCTCCAGGCCGGGGAGAGCTCGCGGCGGGCGGTGGAGTTTGCGCGGCGAGCGGTGGAGCTCGCGCCCGCCTCCGTGGAGTACAGGATCACGCTCGCGCTGTCGTACGCGGCCGCGGGGTTCGCAAAGAGCGCGGCCGGCGAGCTCGAACGCGCCGCCGAGCTCGCAGGGAACGATGGTAGGCTGCGCGGTCTCGTCGCGCAGGCGCGCGAGCAGGCCAAACAGCAGGGGAAGCAAGTCTAGCGCCGGCCCTTACAGAAGGCGCGCCGGCCTCGGACAGGCCCGGGGCGGCGCCTTCCGCATGGCCGGCGCACGATTGGCCCGCTCGGCTCCGCGAAACGGTCTAGCATCGTGGCCTCAGCGGCCGTTCGGGCCGAAGATCACAAGAGGAGCAGCGGCATCGATGGAGCGTGTCATCGGCATTGACCTTGGCACCACGAACTCGTGCGTTGCCATCGTCGAGGAGGGCGTCCCGACCGTCATCCCGAATCGCGGTGGGTACAAGACGACGCCGTCCATGGTGGCGATCACCGAGGCCGGCAAGCGGCTCTGCGGGCACATCGCGAAGCGGCAGGCGATCACCAACGCCGAGAACACGGTCTACGCCGCGAAGCGGCTGATCGGCCGGAAGTGGTCGTCCCCGCAGGTGAAGAACGCGATCCTGACCGCCTCGTACAAGATCGTCGAGGGGCCGCACGGCGACGTCCGCATCCAGCTGCGCGACAAGACGTACTCGGTCCCCGAGATCAGCGCGATGGTCCTCCAGGAGATGAAGCTGTTCGCCGAGGACTACCTCAACGAACCGGTCTCGAAGGCGGTCATCACGGTCCCCGCCTACTTCAACGACAACCAGCGGCAGGCGACGAAGGACGCGGGCCAGATCGCGGGGCTCGACGTCATCCGCATCGTCAACGAGCCGACGGCGGCGGCGCTCGCGTACGGGTTCGGCAAGAACGTCGAGAAGACGATCGCCGTCTTCGACCTCGGCGGCGGCACGTTCGACATCTCCGTGCTCGAGATCGGCGCGGGCGGGGTCTTCAAGGTCATCGCCACGGCGGGGGACACGTTCCTCGGCGGCGAGGACTTCGACGCGCGCGTCATCGACTGGCTGGTGCAGGGCTTCAAGGAGCAGCACGACGTCGACCTGCGGCAGGACCGGATGGCGCTCCAGCGGCTCAAGGACGCGGCCGAGAAGGCGAAGTGCGAGCTGTCCAGCGTCCTGGAGACCGAGATCAACCTGCCGTTCATCATCTCGAGCGCGCGGAACGAGGCGCTGCACCTCCAGCGGACGCTCTCGCGGGCCACGCTGCAGGAGCTGTGCGAGGACCTCGTCGAGCGGTGCATCGAGATCTGCAGCCAGACGCTCGAGGACGCGCGGCTCGACCGCGACGAGATCGAGGACGTCGTGCTCGTCGGCGGCATGACGCGCATGCCGAGGGTGCAGGAGGCCGTCCGCGACTTCTTCGAGCGCGAGCCGTGCAAGGGGGTGCACCCCGACGAGGTGGTCGCGCTCGGCGCGGCGGTGCAGGGCGCCGCGCTCGTGGACGAGACGAAGCAGATGATCCTGCTCGACGTCACGCCGCACGCGCTCGGCATCATGACGTTCGGGTCGAACTTCGAGGAGCTCATCCCGCAGAACACCACGGTGCCCACGAGCCGGTCGAAGATCTTCACGACGAGCCGCGACAACCAGACCGCCGTGAAGATCCTGGTCATGCAAGGCGAGCACCAGAAGGCGACGGACAACGAGCTGCTCGGCGAGTTCATCCTCACCGGCCTGCGCCGCGCGCCGAAGGGGCAGGTCGAGATCGAGGTCACGTTCGAGATCAACAGCGACGGCATCGTCTCGGTGAGCGCGAAGGATCTGGAGACGGGCCAGCAGCAGTCGATTCAGGTCACCGCGTCGAGCGGCCTCACGAAGGAGGAGGTCGGCGAGATGATGGAGGCGGCGAAGGAGTACCTCGTCGATCGCCGCGCGAGCGACCAGTTCGAGGGCGTCCGGCAGGAGGCCGAGAAGCTCATCGCCGAGATCGAGCGGATGTTCCCGCAGGTCGAGCAGATCGTGGCGTCCAGCGACTTCGGCCGCGACGCCATCGGCAAGGCGCGCGGGATCGTGGAGCGCTCGCGTCAGGCCATCGGCCGGCGCGACGCTGCCGCGGTCAAGGAGCAGATGGAGGCGCTCTCGCGCACCCACCGGATGTTCAAGGGTGTCGTAGCCAGGCCACAGGGGTGAGGGATGGCCGCGATGAGGGAAGACGATGCGGTCGGTGCCGCCTGACTCCAAGACCCTGGACTCCTCCTGGGGGCTCGACGAGGTGGACGAGCTCGAGGACACCCAACCGGTCGCCTCGGAGGAGCTCCTCGCGCTCGCCGCGCTCGCCCGCGAGGAGAAGGGCTCACCCCGCATGGAAACCCCGCCCGCCGGCATGCCTCTGCAGCCGGACGGCGAGGGCAAGATCACGCTCCCGCCGCCGATCCCGGTCAGCGACTACGTGGCAAAGATGATGACCCGCCGCCCTCACTCGAGCTCCGAGATCACCGCCCAGCGGCAGCGCCCTCCGGAGGCCTTTCCGCCGGAGGGGTACCCGCCCGCCCCGCCGCCGCGCAGGACGATCCCCTGGGAGCCGCCGCCCGGCTCCTCGTTCTCGGGCAAACACGGCGCTCTCGGCCGAGAGACCGCGAGGCTCGGCCTGGAGTGCGACGAGCCCGGGGTCCCGTCGCGGCCCGGCGGGCGGATGGGGTTCGGATCGCTCGACGCCGAGCGCGACTTCGGATCGGAGCTCGATGACGATCTCCTGCGCGATCCGAGCCAGTCGTACCCGCGCAGCTTTGGCGAGATCGACGTCTTCGGTGGCCCGCCGGTCGATGCGCGGGACGTCCACATCCCCCCGGCGGCGAAGGGGCGCGTCCCTCGTCCGGACGACGGCGGGCCGCTGGGCATCGATTTCCGCCTCGATCTCGGGTTCGAGGAGCCGGGCCCTCCGATGGACGAGCCGCCGATCACGCCGCCGCCCGGCACGCTCCGTTACGGCCTGCTCGTGGAGGACGACGAGCCCGCGTTCCGCGGCGGGACGGGGGCGCTCGCCGGTTCGACCTCGTACAGGGTCTCGGGCGAGGCGCAGGGCGCGGCGCGCGCTCCGCGCCGATCCGAGACCGAGCGCGCGCCTGCGGCCGTCGCGAAGGTCGACACGGGGGTTCATTCACGCGCGACCGAGCCCCACCTGAGCGCCCAGGGGCCGCGGGAGCAGATGCAGCACCGGTTCGATCAGGGCGATTTCGGCGGCGCGCTCGTCCTCGCGGAGGGCCTGCTCGAGGAGAACCCGAAGGACTGGATGGCGCGGCAGTACGCGGACAGCTGCGTCGAGACGCTCCGGCAGATGTACCAGTCGCGCCTCGGAGACGGCTCGCGGGTGTTGCGGCTCGCTGTGTCGCCGGATCAGCTCCGCTCGCTGAACCTCGATCACCGCGCGGGCTTCCTGCTCTCGTGCATCGACGGCTACAGCTCGATCGACGAGATCCTCGACGTGTCGGGCATGCAGTCGCTCGAGGCCTTGCGGCTCCTGTACGAGCTCGTGCAGGAGGGGATCGTCTGCAGCGCCTAGGCGCCGGCCTCGCCTGACGTCGCGGCGTCGCGTCATCGTTGCGAGCGGACCGCCGCGTCCCCAGACTCGCCTTTCCGCGATGCCGCAAGCTCGCTAGGTTGCACCGGTGCGCACGGCTCTCCAGGCCGCTGTCGGTCTCCTCCTCGCGCTGCTCGCCGGCCGCATGGGCGCGTCGCTCCTGTCGACGGTCCAGCCGATCGAGCCCGACGCTCCGGCGCCGGGGTCCCCGGCCGCTCCCTCCGGCGCGAGCGCCGCGCCGGCGCTGGCAGCTCCGGCGCCCGCGCCTCCGCCGGACGCCGAGCTCGCGGCCCACGCCGATCCGATCGCGAGCTACACGCTGCGCGCGAGCCTCGATCCGGCGCAGCACACGATGCACGGCGAGGGCACGCTGGTCTGGCGGAACGCGTCGCGCGAGCCGCAGCGCGAGCTGTTCGTCCACCTCTACCTGAACGCCTTCAAGGACCCGCGCACCGTGTTCCTCCGCTCGTCCGTCGACGGCTTTCGCGGTAGCGAAATGCTGTATGATTACGGTCATATCCAGGTGACCCGCTTCGCGGTTCGCGAGATGGAAGGCGCGGACGTCTGGCCCCGCGGGAAACCCACGACGCCCGGCGATCCCGACGACGAGACCGACATCCGGGTGGAGCTGCCGCGGGCCGTAGCGCCGGGCGAGGCGATCACGATCGAGCTCGCGTGGGACGCGGACCTCCCGTCGCTCGCGCTCAGGACGGGTCACCACGGGAGCTTCCACATGGTGGGGCAGTGGTTCCCGAAGATGGCGCGCCTCGAGCCCGACGGGCGCTGGGCGCACTTCCCTTACCACCGGCTCTCGGAGTTCTACGCCGACTTCGGGGCGTACGACGTGACGGTCGACGTCCCGGAGCGCTTCGCGGTCGGGGCGACGGGCCGGCTCGCGGAGGAGCGGCGGGCCGACGGGCGAGCGATCCGCCGGTTCGTGCAGGAGGACGTGCACGACTTCGCCTTCGCCGCGTGGGACCGCTTCCGCGAGCTGCGCGCCACGACCGGCGACGGCGTCGCGATCCGGTGCCTCTTCCCCGAAGGGAGCGAGCGCGAGGCGGCGCTGGAGATCGACCTGGTCCGGTTCGGCCTCGAGCGCTTCGGCGCGGCGTTCGGCCGCTACCCGTACGGCACGCTCACGATCGTGCACCCGCCGGAGGGCGCCGAGGAGGCGGGCGGCATGGAGTACCCGACGCTCATCACGACCGGCGGCAGCTGGCTCTGGCCCGCCGTGGGCGTGCGCTACGTCGAGGCGGTCACGGTGCACGAGCTCGCGCACCAGTGGTTCTACGGCCTCGTCGCGACGAACGAGCACCGCTACCCGTTCCTCGACGAGGGCCTCACCACCTACGCGGAAGCGGACGCGCTGCGCGCGCGCTACGGCGACGGCTCGTGGGCGCGCCTGCTCGGGCTCGAGATCGACCTCCGCGCGCAGTACCGCGCCGACGCGCTCAGGTCGGGCCACAACGGCGCCGTCGCCCAGCCGGCCGCGGGCTTCGTCGACGGAAAGGACTACCTCGGGCTCGTGTACGGGAGGCCCGCTGTGCTCCTCGCGACCCTCGCCGGCGTGTACGGCGAGGACCTCGTGCGGCGAGCCGTCGGCCGCTACGCGCGCGAGAACCGGTTCCGCCACCCCGGCCCCGAGGCGCTTCTTGATGCTATGCGTCGTGAGGTGGGCGATGAGGCGGCCGAGGCGCTCCGAGCCGGGCTCTTCGAGCGCGCGTGGGTCGACTACGCCGTCGAGGCGTTCGACGCATGGCCCGCGGACGGCGCGGCGCCTGCGCCGGGCGAGGCCGGGATCGAGGCGGCGGGCTACCGCGGCCGCGCCGTCGTGCGGCGCCGCGGCTCGCTCGTGCTCCCCGTCGACGTCGCGCTGCACGGCGAGGACGGCAGCGTGCAGCGGGCGCGGTGGGATGCGCGCGAGAGCACCGCCGCGATCCCTTACGCCGGCGCCTCTCCGCTCGTCGCGGTGGTGATCGACCCCGACCACCGGGTGCTGCTCGACGAGGACCTCGCGAACAACGCGCGCCGATCGCGCCCCGACCTCCTCGCGCCCGGCGTGCTCTCGCGCGCGAGCTTCGCCGTGGGGCTCGCGCTCACGCTCCTCGGGCCATGAGCGCGCCGGCGGAGCGGGGCGCGAGCGATCCGGGCTCGCAGGGGGCCGCGGTGGCCGGGCCAGGGCGCGCGGGGCGCCCCGCCGCGCACGAGCGGCCAGCCGCGGTCGCGCTGTACTTCGGCTACCGGGCGCTCGCCTCGCTCGTGGTCGCGGCGCCGCTCTCCGTCTTCGTGGCCCAGATCGTCGGCGAGTACCCGCGCGGCGACGCGATCCTCTTCGATCCCGGCGGCCTGATGCTCAGCGAGCTCGCGCGTCTCTCGGCGCACGCCGCCGCTGCCCTCGCCACGCAGCTCGGCCTGGGCACCCTGCTGGCCGCTGCGCTCGGGCTGCTCCCGCTCGCGGTGCTCCTCGCCGCGCTGAGCCGGAAGGGACCGCTCTCCGCGCAGGACCTGGGAGGCCGCGCGGCGCGCGCCCTGGGCCCGCTCGCGCTGCTCTGGGGCCTCGCGCTCGCGGCGCAGGTCGCCGCTGCGGCGCTCGTCCTGCTCCCCGGGACGAAGCTCTGCGCGGAGCTCCCGATCCTGCCGCGCGGCCGCGACCTTGCGGCGATCGCCGTCGCCGTTGTCGCGCTGGTGCCGGTCGCGGCCATCGCCCTGCTCCATGATCTCGCGCGGGTCGCCGTGGTCGGCGAGCAGCGGGGCTTCTACACCGCCGTCTCCAGAGGGCTCGACGCGCTGCGTGTCGCTCCGCTCGCGGCCGTCTGGGCCTGTGCGTCCCGGGGCGCCCTCGCGGTCGTCGCCATCGCCGGCGGGGCGTGGGTCATGCACCTCGCCGGGGTCAGCACCGGCCCGCGCGTCGCGGCCGCGCTCGCCGCGCAGCTCGCGGCGTTCGCCGCCGCGGCCTACCTGCGCGCCTCGTGGCTCGCGGCCGCCTTCCGGCTGCTCGATCGCTCCGCGCCCTGAAGAATTCCTTGACATTCGGCCACATCGGCGTATCGTAGCCCGCCCGTGACCGACGCTTCCGGCGTAAGCGCGGGGCCCGCAGCAAGCCCAGGTAGCTCAGTTGGTAGAGCAGAGGATTGAAAATCCTCGTGTGGGCGGTTCGATTCCGTCCCTGGGCACTACCGTTCTCTTGCCTAGACCGGCGAGCAAACGCCGCCGTGCCGTCCTCACACGCCAGCGTGAGCAGCCGTTCCGTACGGCGCAGCCGCTTGTCGTGGGTTCGCAGGTTTGCGGGCAACTCCTCCTCTCGCCTGCTGGCCTCGGCAGCTTGCTGCGGGGGAGCGCGCAGCGGTCTGTTCAGGAGTACTTTCGCGGGTTTGGCCACATCGGGTGACAGTGGAACTTGGTTCCGGTGCGGTAGCGATCCTGATAAGGTGACGGGGGGATCACTCGTTGCAACCTGAACACTCCGGAGGCGCCCCAGGGAACGGCGCCTCCTCATGGAGGCTCCCTCATGGCCGATCGTCGTGTCGACTCCTCGCGAAAGAGCTCTCCGGAAACGGCCTCCGCTTCCGACTCGGCGCCGCGGAGCCGGCCGTCCGCGCCAAGTAGCCAGCCCAGCGAGACCGCTCGAAAGAAGAAGATCCTCGTCGTCGACGACTCGCTGACTTCGCTGCTGTCACAGCAGCTGACGCTCGGCGTGGACGACTACGACATCGTCATCGCGCGCAACGGCAAGGAGGCCATCGCGAAGGCGATTTCGGAGCGCCCCGATCTCATCCTGATGGACGTCGTCATGCCGGCGATGGACGGCTTCCAGGCCTGCAGGTGGCTCCGCGCGTTCGATGCGACGAAGACCGTGCCGATCATCATGATGACGACGAGGAGCGATCAGACGAGCATCAAGATCGGCTTCGCGAACGGGTGTACCGACTATCTCATCAAGCCTTTCGACAGCAATACGCTGCTCACGAAGGTCCGCACCCACCTAGGCGAATAAGCGATCTCGCCCTCTCGGCGCGCGCGGGGCGCCAGAGGCCGGGATCCGGGAGCCGAGCCTCCACGCACACAGGCGCCCGACGCCCGTCACGCGGTCAACCCTCAGTTAAGATTGAAGGCGGCCCAGAACTTGAGCCCGGTCGCCAGATCGGCGCAGCCGCTCAGGTTGTCGACCTGTTCGCGGCACCCGTCGACGTCGACCGCGCCGCTGCGGCACGCGAACTCGTCATCCACGCAGGAGAGGGCCTCGTCGAACTGCTCCTCACAGCCCTGCGAAGCCGCCTCACGCTCGGCGTCTTCGAGGTTGTCCACGCAGTCTTCTTCGTCGTCCGGGCTGCAGTCTCCGGTGCAATCGCACCTGTCCTCGCACAGACCCGAGATGGAGGGCCCGCAGCCCGGAAGCATGGCGAGCGCGAGGACGACCGTGAACGAGCAAGCGAGCTTCAACGTTGTACCTCCGACCTGGTCGCGCGTCGCGCGAGCTACGATGTTGTGGCCTGTCTATCGCGTCCGCGGAGGGGGTACAAGCAGTGTTGGCCACGGGCCCCTTCTCACGCAGGTATTTCCGGAGCCGCCCTCCCTCGCTTCGTTCTGTTCGACTCCCGCGCGGTTTCGTTCAGTTCCGTTCAGTTCCGTTCAGTTCCGTTCAGTTCCTCGCGGCACCATCGGCCTGCGCTGGCCAGAGCCGGCGGAAGCCGACGCCGAGGAGGGTGCCGTCGTCGCGCCGCACCAGGCCGCCGAAGCGGCACTTCTCCACCAGCGTGCCTTCGGCGAGATCGCCGCCGTCTTGAAGCCGGATGCGCTGGCCCTCGCTCAGGGCCGCGAAGACGCGCGCGTCGGCCGCGATGGCGAGGAGCGACTCCGGCGCAGCCACGCGCAACGGCGCGAGGTCGGCAGGGCGCGCTCGGTGAACCACGCCCCGGCGGGGCACAGCGCTCGCGAGGCCCAGGCCTCGCGCTTCGTTCGGGGTGGACGATGCCGCTGTGGTGTCAATCCACACATCGACGGTGGCGCCACCCCGGTACAGGACCACGCCGGGGAGCGCCTTGCCCGCGGCGGTGGTCAGCAGGACCAGCTCGCCCACGCCGGGCTCGGTCGACGCGCGCCCGCCGAGGCGCTCACGCACCGCGTCCACCGTGGGCGTGGCCGACGCAGGCCCCGTCGCGCGGTCGGCGCGGGCCAGATGGAGCACGGGGAGCGAAAGCTTGCGCGTCATCGGCCCCAACCATTCTACGCGAACCGACGCGCCCTCGCTCGGGCGCGGCCCTGGAATCCGCGCCTGAAGCCGCCTGCGTGTCTCCAATCAGGCCGACGCTCGCGGCTCCCGGTCACAGGCCGATGGCGCCGCGGTACATCCACCCCGTCTTGCCGCGGTGGTCGATCTTGTACCAATCGTTCTGCCGGCCAACGAGCTTGACCCGAGTGCCACGCACCAGCCGCATCACCACATCGCCCTCCTTGGGCGCGCCGCGGACGAGCGCAGTATCCCAGCTCACCGTGGCCAGGCCGCTCACGGCGGTCTCGCTCGTGGTCGTGCCGGCGGCCTGCTCCTGTTCGCCGCCGCCGGCCTCTGCCTTGGCGGCGTCGGCCTGCGCGCCGGGGGGATAGAAGGTGGCAGTGTAAACCAGGGAGTACCGGCGGTACTTGTACGGGACTTCCTCGAGGGACACGTTCGAGAACTCCCGCGCTGCGCACTGGAGAATGCCGCTGACCGTCGCGGCCGGCAGGCTCGTCTTCTTCCCCTTGACGACCTGGACCTCCTTCTTCTCGAAGTTGAGCTCGAAGCCGATCGGGAGCTTGCCGTCCACGCCGAGCGCCGCCGGACACTGGGCGAGCTCCTTCAGCCGGGGCAGGGCGATCGGATCGAACTGGAGCTGTCCGCAGTCCTCGACCTTCTTGTTCTTCTTGTCGGAGCAGCGCGTGATCCTGCCGGGGCCGACCACGACCTGCTGCTGGTTCTTCGCGGCGGCCTCGGGAGGCTTGCCCTCGGGCTCCGCGGTCCCGGGCGCCGCCGCCGCGGGGGGAGGGGACGCCGGCGCCGCCGTGGCCTCGGCCGTCGCCTTGACGTCGGAAGGCACGGTCGGGCCGACGCGGACGCCGGCGAGCTTGGGCCACGCGACGCCGACGACAAACCCCACCAGCGCGATCACCCCGACCCGCGACCAGACCGGCTGCTCATCGCCGGGACGGGGGATGTCGACCGTCAGCGGGCGCTGCCTCTTCGCCATGTCCGCCTTCGCCATGTCCAGCACGTCGCCTAGCACAGGTGAGCCATCAGAACGAAATAGTCCGTTCGATCGGGCCGCGGACCGCTCAGTCACCCGCGATGCCCGCCGCCTCGAGGAGCGGTCGCACCCGGGACTGCGCGATGGCGTAGACCGCGCGCACGCCGTCGCGCCGGGCGTAGGCGACGTTCGTGCCGCGGAAGGCGTCGCCCGCGCCGATCGCGATCGTGAACGACCCCACCGGCGCCCGCGGCGGGACCGCGTCGCTGTCCTCCGCCGGGGCGGTCTGCGGCCGGGAAAGCTCGACGGTGACCCGGAGGCGCGGCGGGCTGAGGCCATGGCGCCGCTCCGGCTCGCCCAGCGCGACGGCGCCCTCGGCCCGAAGATCGGCCAGCGCGTCCCGGACGCTCGTGGCCAGCGCGGCGGCGCTCGCCCGATCGGCCGCTCCCGCGATCGTGAAGCCCTCCGGCGAGCGCTCGATCACGACCGGCTTCGCGCCCCGAGGGGCCAGCGTCACCCGCGCGATCTCGTCTGGCGGGACGAGGAAGACATCGCGGCGGAGCAGCAGGCGACCGGCCGCGGCCTCCAGCGCCGGCGGCGCGACGAACACCGCAGCGCCGTCCCCGGCGCGCGCGAAGGAGCCCGCGCCGGCGCGCGCGCCGAGCGCCACCCGGGCCGCGCGCGTCGCCGCGCCGGTGCCTCCACCGCCGGGCTCCGGCGCGGGGTCGAGCTCGGCCTCGACCACGAGCCGGGGCGCGCCGAGCCCGTGGCTCTGGCCAGCATCCTCGGCGAACCAGCGCTCGGCCTGGAGGCCGGCGAGCCGCTCGGCGAGCTCGTCCGCCAGCTCGCTGTCGGCCGCGAGGCCCTCGCCGGTCGGCTCGACGAGCCGCCAGGCGCCCTCGCCCGTCCGGCGGAGCCGCTGGACCAGGCCGAGATGCTCGATCCGCAGCGCGCTGACCCGATCGGGGGTGAAATCGAACACCTTCATGGAGCGCAGCGACGCCTCGGACGGGAGGAGCGCGCCGGCGGCCAGGGCCGGGATCTCGGCGATCGCGCCGTCCTCGAGGCGCCGGACGTGCACCACGCCGGCCTGCTCGGCGCCGATCTCGAGCGTCTCGATCCGCTCCTGCGGCTCGCCCTCGGCGACCGCGCCCGGCGGCGTCGAGACGACGCGGAGGGTGGCCCGAGGCGAGGCGAGGCCGAGCGCCGCGAGATCGCTCGCCGCGGGCAGGAGGCGCGTGGCGCGGACGTCGAGGAGCGCGTGGACCAGGGCGCGGCCCGTCTCCGTCGGGACAGGCCGGTCCTGCGGGGCCCGCAGGTGCCACTCGCTGCCGGCGCGCGCGAGCTCCAGCGAACGCTCGCCGGCGGTGAGCTTCACCTCGGCGACCTCGTCGAGCGGCGCGGCGACGAGCGCGAGATCGACGAAGCGCGACGCCTCCTCGGTGAGCGGATCGAGCACGCTCGCGGGCACGCAGGCGGCCGCGCGCGCGGGCTCGCGCCGCACCGCGACGACGTGATCGGGCCGGCCCGGGCAGGCGCCGCCCACGTCGATCACGCCGCGCTTCGCCGCGGGATCGCTCGGCTCCAGCGTCAGCGTGACCCGGGGGCCGCCGGAGGACGCGGCCTGCCGCGCTTCCTCCTCGGAGAGGAACGCGTCGGCCTGCATGCGGCCGAGCGCCGAGAGCACGAGATCGAGCGCCGGCGCGCTGACCCGGACGCCGCTGCCCCCGGGCGAGCCCTCCGCGAAGCGGAAGCCGGCCCCGCGGCCGCCGCCCCAGGGGGCGCGCGAGAACCGCCGCGATCCGCCGTCGCCGTCGAGCGTGAGGCCCGAGAGCTCCGCGGCGACGTAGGGGACGAAGCTCCGCGAGCGGAAGCGATCCGGCGCCACGTCGAGGGCCGAGGCGAGCTGCTTCGTGATGACGAAGACGCCTCGGCCCGCGACCTCGGCGTAGACCGCGCCGGGCGGCGTCGGGGCGCCGCCGCCGAGCAGCAGGCGCTCGCGGCGCGGGCCCATCGCGAGCGCGATCGAGAGCCTGGGCGAGGCCAGGCCGAGCGCGGCCGGGTCGCTCGCCTCCGCGGAGACGCGCCGCTCCGCGGTCGCGAACTCCAGCGTGCCGAGGAGCTGGTCGACCGTGGGCTCGTCGGCCGGGGTGCGCTGCCCGTCGATCTCGACGTTCCAGGGGCGCTGGCCGGCGTCGTCGACCTCGCCGCGGGTGAGCCGCGCGGTCCGCGGCGCGCCGGGCGAGGCCATCGTCACGGTGAGCTCGGTGATCTCGTCGGGCCGCCACGCCTCGATCAGGTGCTTCTTGCGGCGCTCGGCCTCGTCGGTGGACACCGAGCCCCGGTCGAGGACGAGCAGCGCGACGGCCGCCGCGGCCGCGAGCGCGACCAGGAGCAGCGTCGTCGCGTGCCGGCGCAGCGGCCGCATCACGGCGATCCTTCGCGCTCGGCCCCGCCCGGCGCGCCGGGGCCCCCCTTGTCACCGGGGCGGCGCTCGGAGCCGCGCCGCGCCAGGTACACGGCGAGGCCGAGGAGGGCCGCGGCGAGCGGCATGTACACGATGACGTAGCGGAAGATCCCGGCGAGCGAGTCCTCGCTGATCCGCAGGCCCGCCGTGAACGCCGGCTTGTCCGGGATGTCGAGCATGGGCGGGCTCGCCGCGAGCCAGGACAGCGCGCTCTCGACGAGCACGGCCGTCCCGCGGAGCTCGGGGCTCTGCCAGTTCGCGCCGTAGAGCACGCCGGGCGAGCCGACCACCACGACGCGCGGCCCGTGCGCGGCGCTGGACCCCGCGGGCTTCGGCAGCTCCGAGGCGCAGGCGATCGTGAGCGGACCCGGGTGATCGCCGTCGCGCGGCTTCGGCTCGGACGGATCCCGGGCCCAGCCGAAGAAATCGACCATGCCGAAGGCCTGGTCGCTCGTCACGAGCAGGGGCGCCGGGACCACCGGCCCGCTCGCCGTGGGCGCGAGCGAGCTCGCCACCGTGAGCACCGGGCCGAGCCCGAGATCGGCCGCCTTGATGAGCCCTTCGGTGATCGGGTGCGGCCTGACGATCGGCGCGAAGGTCTCGCCGAAGCCCTGCGTCGACCGGAGCTTCGGGTCGAGCTCGAACACGAAGTCCGAGCGGAGCTCGACCCCCGCCACGGCGAGCAGGCCCGAGAGACCGAGGTCGACGTACCGCTGATCGCGCTCGTCCGGCACGGGCCCGAGCGCGATCAGCGCGCTGCCGCCCTTCTCGATGAACGCGCGGTAGCGGGCCACCTCGCTGGCCGGCACCGGCCGGCTCGGCCCGGCGAGGACGAGCACCCTGCAGCGGTCGAGATCGACCTCCGGCGCGGGCTCCGCCGGCGCGGCGAACGCCTCCTCCTCCTCGTCGTGGCCGTCGGCGCCGCGGCCGCCGCCGAGCTCCACGACCTCGTAGTTGTTCTTGTTGAGCCGGTCCTTGAGCGCCGCGAGCCCGCCGGCGCCGCCGGCCTGGATCGACTTCTCGCCGTGCCCGGCCGCGAAGCAGATCAGCGGCCGCTCGCTGCGCAGGACGCTCCGGAGCGCGCCGGTGAGCGCCTGCTCGAGCCGCGGGCGCGACCGCAGGTCGTCCTCGTCCTCGACCTCGACCAGGTCGCTCGCCGTCAGGAAATGGGGCCGATCGCCGCGCGCGACGATGATCGCCGCGTCCGTGACGATGCGCCCGTCGTCCGTCTTGCCCGCGACGACGCCGTAGCGCTGCTGCACCGCCAGGAACTCCGCCGGGCGCCGGTCGGGGTCGGTCACCTGGACCTCGATCCGCGGGCTCTCGGCCCGGTACGCGTCGAGCAGGTGCCGCACCGAGAGCGTCAGGGGGTCGCCCTCCGAGAGCAGGACGTAGACGCGGATCGGCTCCTCGATCGAGCGCAGCGTCGAGACGGTCGCGTCGCTCAGCGTGTACAGGCCGCCCTGCGTCCAGTCCCAGCGCCTGTAGTGGCGGGCGACGAGCAGGTTGACCAGCACCGCGAGCACCATCGCCGCGATGATCCCGACGCTCGTCGAGAGCTTCTCGCCGAGCGAGGTGCCCGGCCGCGGAGCCCCGGCTTGCGCGGGCCGCTCTCCGGACATCAGCCCCACCTCCACGCGTCCACCGCGCGCACGGTCACGAACAGCGGCAGCGCGACCACCGTCCCGTCGAAGACGAGGCGGCGCAGATCGACGATCCCGCGGGAGAAGTCGTTCATCTGCGTCCACACCGAGACGTAGGCGCAGAGGTCGTGGGCCGGGCCGTCCGGGAAGATGAACTCGCCGATGCCGAGGATGAACATGCCCATCACCGCCATCGTGCTGAGCACCGCGGCCATGAGCTGGCTCTTCGTGAGCGCGCTGGTCATCGTCCCGATCGCGAGGTAGCCGGCGCCGACCGCGAAGACGGCGAGGTAGCTCGCCCCCACGACCCGCCAGTCGAGCTCGCCGGTCCTGCCGATGAGGACGACGTAGAGCAGCGTCGGCGCCCACATCGCGACGTACGTCACGAGGGCCGCGGCGTACTTCGCCAGCACCACGCCGGCGGAGCCGACCGGCGCCGTGAGGAGCGCCTCGATGGTGCCGCTCCTGCGCTCCTCCGCGAAGAGGCGCATCGTGAGCAGCGGGCAGACGAAGAGCAGCGGCAGGTAGATCAGGATCGTCTGGCCGAAGAAGACCTGCACCGGGCCCGTGTCGGCGGAGAGCTCCACCTCGCCGGCGAACTGCGTCGCGATCAGGAAGAAATGCACGCCCTGCACCAGCAGGAACGTGGTGATCAGCACCCACGCGAGCGGCGTCACGAAGAGCGAGAAGAGCTCCCGCTTGAAGATCGGCCAGAAGCCCCTCACCGCCGCTCCTTCACCGCGCCGCCTTCGCCCCGCCGGGCCGCGCTGCCCTTCTTCTTCCGGTCCCCGGTTGCCGGCCGAGGCGCCTCGCCGCCCTCCGCCCCGGGCTCGGCCGGCTCTCCGGCGCCGCCCCGCGCGCCGGCGTCGTCGGCCGCGGTCAGCTCGGAGAAGACCTGCTCCAGCGAAGGGGCCCAGGGGACGAGCTCGCGCACCCCGAAGCCCGCGGCGACCAGCGCGGCGACGAGGCGCTCGGCGGCCTCGCCCGCGTCGGCGCCGGCGTCGAACTCGACCGTGAGCCGCGCCGCTCCGCCGGCGTCCTCCGCCTCGGCCGAGCGGACCTGCGCCGCGCCGCGCGCCACCGCGAGCGCCGCGTCCGCCGCCCCGCGCACGACGACGCGCGCGCCGGACGACCGGCGCATCGCGCGGATCTCGTCGATCGAGCCCTCCGCCACGAGCCTCCCGCGGGCGATCACGAGCGCCCGCGTGCACGTGGCCTCGACCTCGGAGAGGATGTGCGTCGAGAGGAGCACCGTGCGGCCCGGGCCGAGCCGGCGCACGAGCGCGCGCACCTCGCGGATCTGGTTCGGATCGAGGCCCGCCGTCGGCTCGTCCAGGATGAGCAGCGGCGGGTCGCCGACGAGCGCGTCCGCGAGGCCGACCCGCTGGCGGTAGCCCTTCGAGAGATGGCCGATCAGCACGCTCGCGACGTCCTCGACGCGCGCGTCGCGGAGGGCGCGCGCGACGGCCTCGCCGCGCGCGCGCCGCGGCACGAGCTTCAGCTCGGCGCGGAACGCGAGGTACTCCGAGACGCGCATCTCCGGGTAGAGCGGCGAGGTCTCGGGCATGTACCCGAGCGAGGCCCGCGCGCGCATCGGCTCCTCCGCGATGTCGTGGCCGGCGATCCGCACCCGGCCGGACGTCGCGCCGAGGAACCCCGCGAGGATGCGGAGGGTCGTGCTCTTGCCCGCGCCGTTCGGCCCGAGGAACCCGACGATCTCCCCCTGGCTCACCTGGAACGAGAGGTCGCTCACCGCCTGGTGGGGGCCGTAGGACTTGGAGAGGTGCTCGACCTCGATCATCGTGGCATCGGGCGCAGGGGGTCAGGGCCGCCGGCGCGGTGCGCGCGGGCAGGCCGGTCGATCGCGCGGAACGCTTAGCGCACCGGGCGGGGCAGGGGAAGCGCGCGCCGGTCTGGCGTGGTCTGGCGGGGTGGTCTGGCGACGAGCGGCGCCGGCGAGTAGCCAGAGCCGCGCGTCTCTGGTAACCCTGCGCCGTCGCGCCCGGCGGCCCGGGCGCTCACGCCACGGGCCCCTCTGCAAGGCGACGCACCCGGTGCGCCGAGCGCCGCGGCCCCCTCACACCCACCGCTGCACGATGGATCAGACGCTCCTCCGGTCGTATTTCTCGACCATCTACGAGTTCCCCTCCCCGGCGGGGACGCTGCGCGTCTCGCTGGACGGCGAGATCGTCCAGGATCAGGCCGGGCTCCCCGAGCTCCTGACCCGCAAGTTCGCGGTGCTCACCGCCTACAACCCGCGCTCGATGCTCATCCCCCGCCGGGTCAACGATCAGCGCCACCACGTCCTCCGCGATCTCCTGATCCTCGGCTGTTACCGGGTGGAGCCGTGCGTCGGCTCCGAGGCGGAGCCGGAGGGCATCTGGCGTGAGCCGGCGTGGCTCGTCCACGGCATGGACCGGGACGAGGCGATCGCCTTCGGCCGCGTCTTCCGGCAGAACACGATCGTGTTCGCGCAAGGCGGCCGGCCGGAGCTCATCATCACCGATCCGACAGCCGACGACATCGGCCGAACTTTCCAGGGGAACTGGCGGGTGCGGTCCTGACCCACGCGGCGGCCGTGCACGCCGAGCGCCGATTCCATGTTGAAACGTACCCGCAAAATGTGGGTTCATGCCTTGGCGTTTAGGGATGGGCGGACCGGCCTCGCTCACCACATGAGGAGACACAGCAGAATGCGCACCCAGGTCACCCTCGCAGCGCTCGTCGCAGCGCTCGGGCTCGTCGCCGGCGCTGGCGGCTGCGGCCAGAACAAGGTCTCGGAGTGCAACGCGCTCATCGAGGTCATCAACAAGGGCGTTCAGAGCATCGAGAAAGGCACCAAGGCCGGCACCGACCAGGGCGGCTCGAGCGAGCTGAAGGCGATGGCCGACGCGATGGACAAGGTGGCGGCCGACGCGGCGCAGGTGAAGCTGACCACCCCGGAGCTGCAGAAGTTCTCGGGCGAGTACCAGGCCATGGCGAAGGACGTGGCCAAGGCGGCGCGCGATCTCGCGACCGCGGCGGACGCCAACGACGCGGAGAAGAGCAACGCCGCCCAGGCGTCGATCGAGAAGGCGATCAAGCAGGAAGATCCCCTCGTCGACAACATCAACAAGTTCTGTCAGGCGCCCTGACGGGGCGCGCCCCCGAAGCGCTCGCCCTCCGATCGCCGCGGGCTCGGCCCGCCCCGCCCGCAGCGCGGCGCGGCCTTACAGCGGTTTCCGCCCACATGCCGAACAGAGAGACGGTCTCCCGCACAGGAGACGGGCCCAGATCGGCGTTTTCGGCGCGGAAGCGCACTCCGGTGCGCTGAGCACCGAAAACGTCGAGGTGGGCCCGTCTCCTGTGCGGGTGACCGTCGCTCTAGGGGACGAAGCGATAGCCGACGCCGCGCACCGTCAGCAGGTGGCGCGGCGTCGTCGCGTTCTCTTCCAGCTTGTTGCGGAGCTGGAGGATGAAATTGTCGATGGTGCGCGGCGTCCCGTGGTGCGTCGGGCCCCAGACCTTGGCCTGGATCTGCTCCCTCGACAGGACCCTGCCGCCCGCCTCGGCGAGGCAGAGCAGCACGTCGAACTCGGTCGCCGTGAGCTCGATCAGCGCGTCGCCGCGGCGGACCTCGCGCGTCGCCGCGTTGATCACGATGTCGCCGGCGCGCAGCTGCGCCCCGTCGGCGCGCGCGATCGCGTCGCGCCGGAGCACGGCCTTCACGCGCGCGAGCAGCTCGGCCAGGCTGAACGGCTTCGTGATGTAGTCCTCGGCGCCGAGCTCGAGGCCCATGACCTTGTCCATCTCGGCGCCGCGCGCGGACAGCATGATCGCCGGCAGCGTGCGCCGCTCGTTCCGGAGCATGCGGAGCAGCTCGAAGCCGTTCAGCCGGGGGAGCATGACGTCGATGATGATGAGGTCGATCCCGCCGCCGCGGGCGAGCGCGAGCCCGCGCTCGCCGTCCTCGGCCACGACGACGCGGTAGCCCTCGGCGGTCAGGTTCATCTCGAGACCCATCGCGATGCTGGGGTCGTCCTCGACGAGCAGGACGGTCCGCGCCGGTGTCTGAGGGGTTCGGGTCATCCTGGGGAGGTCCTCTAGCATGTCCATGTCCTGACCGGCGGCGGCCGCGCTACGGCGGCGCGCTCGCGTCGGCGCCGTGATCCGACGCGTCGTTGTGCGCCGCGGCGATCGCCGGCGCGGCGCGCGCGGCGTGCGCAGCGTGCGCAGCGCGTCGCTCGGCGGCGCTCGCCTTGGGCGGGCTCCGGAGCGGGAGCACGAGGGTGAACGTGCTGCCCTTCCCGGGCTCGCTGTCGACGAGGATCTTGCCGCTGTGCGCCCGGATGACATGCTTGACGATCGACAGCCCGAGCCCCGAGCCCTCCTGCTGCCGGGCCAGGAGATCGTCGACCCGGTAGAACTTCTCGAAGATCCGCTTGTGCTCCGCGCGGGCGATGCCCTTGCCGTTGTCGCGGACCGTGAGCAGCGCCGACCGGTTGAGGACGTGGGCGGAGACGCTGATCTTCCTCGGCTGGCCGCCGTACTTGTAGGCGTTCGAGAGGAGGTTCACGATCGCGTCGACGAGCGCGCTGCGATCGCAGAGCACGGGCGGGAGGTTCGCGTCGATGGAGACGTCGAGGTCGACGCTCCGCTTCTCGCGCGTCGGCTCGAAGGCGTGGATCGCCTCGTCGGCGATCTCCCCGAGGTGGTGCTCCGAGAGCTCGTAGACGCGCCGGCCGCTCTCCATCCGCCCCCAGTCGAGCAGCCGATCGATGAGCTGCTGGAGGCGGGCGCTCTCCTTGGTGAGCGCCTCGATGCAGCGATCCTCGCTGCTCGTGTCGCCGCGCCGGAGCGTGAGGGTCTCGGTGAACATCCGGATCGACGTGAGCGGGGTGCGCAGCTCGTGCGAGACCTTGGACACGAAATCGGCCTGGAGCTCGGACAGGTTGCGCTCGCGCCGGAGGAAGACCCACACGAGGATGACCCCGGTCGCGAGCGTCCCGCAGAACGTGAGGACGATGATCCCCATGATGAGGTTGTACTGGGCCTCGCCGAGGACGAGCAGGAGGAAGCCGACGCCCGACAGGAGCACGCCGGGGATGATGACCAGGTAGACGAGGAGCTGGATGATCCGCCGGTAGCCGAGCGTGGTGAGGTCGCGCCTCGGGGTCCGCATGCCGGCAGCTTAGTGGGGCCCCGCGCCGCCGGCGAGCGCCCGCGAGCGCGGCTATGCCTCGATCCGCTCCAGCACGAGCGCGGGCGCCTCGGCGGGCGCCGGGCCGAGCCGGAAGGCGGCGCGGACGCGATCGGCCGCGGCCCGCGCGTCATCCGCCCGGCGCGCGTGGATGCGGGCGAGGGGCGCGCCGCGGTCCACGCGATCGCCGCGCACCGCGGCGAGCTCGATCCCCACGGCGGGGTCCACGCGCTGGTCGGCGCGCGTCCGCCCGGCGCCGAGCGCGACCGCCGACAGGCCGATCTCCAGCGGATCGACGGCGGCGACGTACCCCTCGTCCTGCGCGGCGACCTCGACCACGACGGGGGCGCGGGGCAGCCGGTCGGCGTCGTGCACCACGGCCGGATCGCCCTTCTGCGCGGCGATCATCCGCGCGAAGACCTCGGCCGCCGCGCCGCTCGCGATCGCGGCCTCGAGCTTCGGCCGCGCCTCGGCCGCGCTCGCCGCCGCGCCGCCGGCGATCAGCATCTCCTCGCCGAGGGCGAGCGTGCACGCGACGAGGTCGCCCGGCCCGCGGCCGTGCAGCACCTCGATCGCCTCGCGGGTCTCGATGGCGTTGCCGACGGTGCGCCCGAGCGGGGCGGTCATGTCGGTGAGCAGCGCGGAGACGCGCTTGCCGGCCGCGGTCCCGACGCGCACGAGCGCGGTCGCCAGGGCGCGGGCGTCGCCGAGGGTCTTCATGAACGCGCCGCGCCCGACCTTGACGTCGAGCACGAGCGCGTCGATGCCCTCCGCGAGCTTCTTCGAGAGGATGCTGGCGACGATGAGCGGGATCGACTCGACCGTGGCGGTCACGTCGCGCAGCGCGTAGATGCGCTTGTCCGCGGGCGCGATCCGCGCGGTCTGCCCGATCATGCACGTCCCCACCTCGCGGACGATGCGCGCGAACGCGCCGGCGTCGAGCGCGACGTCGAACCCCGGGATCGCCTCGAGCTTGTCGAGGGTGCCGCCGGTGTGGCCGAGGCCGCGGCCGGACACCATCGGGACGGGGACGCCGCAGGCGGCGACGAGGGGGGCGAGGCAGATCGAGACCTTGTCGCCGACGCCCCCGGTCGAGTGCTTGTCGACCTTCCGTCCGGGCACGGCGGACAGGTCGAGGACGTCGCCCGAGTGGAGCATCGCGCGCGTGAGGGCGACGGTCTCGGCGTCGTCCATGCCGCGGAAGAAGATCGCCATGAGCAGCGCGGCCATCTGGTAGTCGGCGAGCTCGCCGTCGCTGTGGGCGCGGACGATCCGCGCGATCTCGTCCTCGGACAGCCGCCCGCCGTCGCGCTTCTTCGCGACGAGCTCGACAAGGGTCTGCATCGGCGTCGAGCTTACCCGGGTTCGCCCCTATTTGTCCCTGGCGCGGGCCCCCCTATGGTCGGCGGGAGCGCGCGGACCGTCCCCGCAGGAGAGCGGGCACGGCGGCCGGTCGCGGTCGCGCGGGAGAAGGGAGCCGACCTGGGCCTCATGAACAGCCTCCTCTACGCCCGGGCCCAGATGGGCCTGTCGCTGGCATTTCACATCATCTTCGCCGCCGCCGGGGTGGCGCTGCCGCTGATCATGGTCATCGCGGACGCGCTCTGGCACCGGACGGGCGATCGAGACTACCTCGAGTTCTCGAAGCGCATGGCGAAGGGGACGGCGATCCTGTTCGCCGTGGGCGCCGTGTCGGGCACGGTGCTCTCGTTCGAGCTCGGGCTCCTGTGGCCGAGCTTCATGGGGACGTTCGGAGAGGTGATAGGGCTCCCGTTCTCGCTCGAGGGGTTCGCGTTCTTCACGGAGGCGATCTTCCTCGGCATCTATCTCTACGGGCGCGGCAAGCTCTCGCCGAGGCTGCACCTGCTCTCGGGTGCGCTGGTCGCGCTGAGCGGCGCGCTGTCCGCGTTCTTCGTCATCCTGGTGAACGCGTGCATGAACGACCCTGCCGGGTTCACGATGGTCGACGGGCGCCCGGCGGACATCGACCCGGTCGCGGCGATGTTCAGCCCGCCGTGGAAGCACGAGACGCTGCACGGCATCCTCGCGTGTTATCAGGCGACGGCGTTCGTGATGACGGGGATCCACGCGCTGGTGCTCCTGCGGCACCCGTCGAGCCCGCTGTTCCGCAAGGCGTTCGCGGTGACGCTCGCGGTCGCCGGGGTGACGGCGCTGGCGCAGCCGCTCGTCGGTCACTACGCGGCGGTGGCGGTCGGGGCGGGGCAGCCCGCCAAGCTCGCGGCGATGGAGGCGCACTTCGAGACCTCGGCCCGCGCGCCGCTCCTCGTCGGCGGCCTGCCCGACGTGGAGCGGGGCGAGGTCGACTACGCGATCGAGATCCCGGCGGGGCTCTCGGTGTTCCTGCACGCGGATCCTGACGCGGTGGTGCCCGGGCTGGATGCGGTCCCGCGGGACGAGTGGCCGCCGGTCACGGCGACGCACCTCTCGTTTCAGGTGATGGTGGGCGCGGGCTCCGCGATGGCGCTGCTCGCGGTGGTCGGGGCGGTGCTCGCGTGGCGCCGCAGGGGGATCCCGGATCAGCGCCCGTTCCTCTGGGCGGTGATCCTGGCGAGCCCGCTCGGCATCGTGGCGATGGAGGCCGGCTGGCTTGTGACGGAGTTCGGTCGCCAGCCGTGGATCGTGCGGGGCGCGATGCGCACACGCGACGCGGTGACCCCGTTCCCGTACCTCGCGGCGCCGTTCTGGACGTTCACGGTGCTGTATGTCTTCCTCGGCGTGGTGGTGGTCTACCTGCTCGTGCGCCAGCTCCGCGCGGCGCCGCTCGGGCTGACGGGCGGCGGCGGCGCGCCGCGCGCGTCCGGGGGAGGCGAGGCCGATGCGCGCTGAGTGGCTCCTCGGCGGGGTGATGATGGCGGCGCTCGTGCTGTATGCGCTGCTCGGGGGCGCCGATTTCGGCGGCGGCGTGTGGGATCTGCTCGCCTCCGGCCCGCGGAAGCGGGAGCAGCGCGCCCTCATCGAGCGGGTGATCGGCCCGATCTGGGAGGCCAACCACGTGTGGCTCATCCTGGTCGTTGTGCTGCTCTTCACCGCGTTTCCTCCCGCGTTCGCCGCGATCTCGATCGCGCTGCACGTCCCCCTCACGCTGTTCCTCGTGGGCGTCGTGTTTCGCGGCTCGGCGTTCAGCTTCCGCAGCTACGATTCCCGGGGGGATCGGCGGCAGAAGCGCTGGGGGTTCGTCTTCTCGCTCGCGAGCGTGATCGCGCCGGTGCTGCTCGGCATGATCGTCGGCGCGGTGGCGTCCGGGCGGATCCGGGTGGCGTCGGGGGTGGTGACGAGCGGCTTCTTCGCGCCGTGGCTCTCGCTGTTTCCGTTCGTGGTGGGGCTGTTCGCGCTGGCGCTGTTCGCGTTCCTCGCGGCGGTGTACCTGACGAACGAGGCGAAGGAGCCTGCGCTGGTCGACGATTTCCGGCGGCGCGCGCTCGCCTCGGGCTGCGTGGTGGCGGCGCTCGCGCTGGCGTCGTTCGCGGCGTCGTTCCGGGGCGCCCCGCTCATTCGAGAGGGGCTGACGGATCATCCGATCACGTGGCCGCTCCACGTCACGACGGGCCTCGCGGCCACCGCGGCGTTCTTCGCGTTGTGGACCCGCCGTTTCCGTCTGGCGCGCTTCGCGGCGGCGGCGCAGGTCACGCTGATCCTGCTCGGCTGGGCGGCCTCGCAGTACCCGTTCCTGGTGGTGCCGGACGTGACGCTCGAGGGCGCGGCGGCGAACCCGAGGACGTTGCGATTGCTTGTCTGGGTGCTCGGCGTCGGATCCGTGCTGCTGTTCCCATCGCTGTACGTGCTCTTCCGCGTCTTCGGCAGCGGCCGGGCGGGGGCTGCGTCGGACGGCGACGACGACCATTGAGCGGGAGTGGCGCCGACGTACGTGGAAGTCGCGGCGGCCAAATCTGATGCACCACCTCGACCTACCCGCAGGAGAGGCGTGAGGACGGCTGGCTGAACAGTGGCTCTGTGTCCGTCCGGGCGCTAGGGAGCGATGGCGGGATGCCGGCGGCCCATTGCCTTCCTGGGAGCAGCAACCCGCTCTCGCGGCGCCCCGAAAAAATGCGAGCGCTTTCGCGGGCCTCCCCACGGCGGTCGAACCGTGTTACGCTCGAAGGCGCGAAGTTTTCAGGATGCTTGTGGGGGAAGGAGCCCTGTAGAGATGGCGAACATGGCTAGATACCGTCGACACGCGATTGTGGGGTTACTTGCAGCGACAGCCGGTGTGACGGGCTCGTTCGCCGCGTGCACGGACTCGTACCGCCACGGGCTCACCGGCTCCGGCTCGGGCCCCACCGGGACCGGCGGCGGCGGCAGCGGCAGCGGCACCGGCGGCGCCGGCGGGGAGGCGGGGAGCACGGGGACCTTCGGGGAGGGGGGGCGGTGCGATCCGATCTGCTCCAACGATCTGAAGAAGATCCTCAGCTGCAATGGGGAGACGCTGGACACGTGCGGGCCGGAAGAGGGGTGCGTCAACGCGGAATGCATACCGGACCCATGCGAAGCGGCGAGGAGGTCGAAGAGTTCGTACGGATGTGACTATTGGGCGCTGAAGACGGCAATGGTGAACAACGGAAGCGGAACATGTTTCGCAGCTTTCGTGGCGAACACATGGCAAATGCCCGTCAAAATCAACGTGCAATACCAGGGGGACGAGCTCACTGACCCTGATTTGCCCTCCGAATTCATCTTTATTCCGGAGACGCAAGGCGCAACGACCACATATCGGCCTTATGTTCCTTCTGAAGGTCTTGGCATTGGCGAGGTGGCGGTCTTGTTCCTTGCCAGGAATCCGTTCGGTGGTACCTCGTCTGACGATTGCCCCGACCCTGCGGTGGCAGCAATTCAGGACGAGGCTGGCGTTCGAGGGACGGGTCGAGGAAGTGCCTTCCATATCTCGACGGACTATCCAGTCGTCGCTTATCAGATGGCTCCGTTCAGTAGCACAGGCGTGGCGCTCTCGTCGGCGACGCTGCTCCTGCCCACGAGCGCGTGGGACAACAACTACCTGGCAATCAACGCCTATGGCTACTCCGGCGCACCTGCGTATGGCTCCCCATCGTTGGACATCGTCGCCTATGAGAATGATACCGAGGTGACTATCTTGCCCCGAGCCAAGATAGAAGAAGGAGAGAATGTGGCAGGCTCAGAAGCGAATGAGCCCGTGACGTACACTCTCGGCGCGGGTGAATTTTTGCAGCTCACTCAGAAAGATGAGCTGACTGGGAGCCCGATCGCGTCAACGAAGCCTGTGGGGGTCTTTGGTGGGCATGAATGCATGAAGGTGCCCGACAATGTAAATGATTGTGATTCCGCTCAGCAGCAAATTGCCCCAGTCCGCGCGACGGGTAATGAGTATGTAGGCGTTCGTTATCGTGGGCGCAATGGGGACGATGAGGAAGCGCCCCCTTGGCGAATTGTCGGCATGGTCGATGACACGGAGTTGACATGGATTCCGAGCGCTCCCGAAGGCGCTCCCACGTCGCTCAAGCTGGGGGAAACATACCAGTTTAATGCGCGGGGGCCGTTTACGGTCAAGAGCCAGAGTCCGAACAACCCGTTCTATCTTGGGGGCTACATGACAGGCGGTGTGCCGTTCCAGAGAGAAGGCGACCCTGAGTGGGTGAACGTTGTGCCTCCGAGCCAATTCTTGGATTATTACGTGTTCTTCACCGACCCGAACTTTCCAGAGACGAGCCTCGTCGTCGTTCGGACGCCTTCCAAGCGAGATGGTTCGTTTGCCGACGTGGAGCTCGATTGCGCTGGGCCGCTCACGGGCTGGGAGGATATCGGTGAGTTCCAGTATACGCGTGTCAATCTCGTCAGCGGGAACTTCGAAGGATTTGCGGACTGCTCGAATGGACGCCGCGAGATGATTAGTGAGCTTCCGTTCGGTGTTACTGTTTGGGGGTGGGGCGCGATCCAGAACCACCAGTTGGTCTCATACGCCTATCCTGCAGGGGCCGGCTTTCAGCCAATCAACGATGTTGTTGTGCCCCCGACGGTTCAGTGAGAGGCAATGTTGCTGTCAGCTCTTTGACTGATGCTCATCGCTGTGTGAATGGTGGCCGTCCTCGCATGATCTGCCGAGCATCGAGACGGCCATCGCCAGCGTGAGCCGAACCCACCGCGACGGCCATCAGGGGGGCGGAAGCCTGCGGCATGATCCTCGGGCTCGATGACTTCGCCGACGCAGAAGGCTGCCGCCGGCGGCCGGCCCGAATGCAGCGGAACGTTCGCGTCAGCATCTGTCCGCGGCTCTCGTAGGAGGTGTCGACGCTGACATCCGAAATCTCTGCCTCATGGGCCGGCTTTGTCACTCAGCCTGGATCTTTCTGGCGCAGCGCACGCCCTGGGTCCGGGTTGTGCGATCTTCCCTGTTTCTGAACGCTGTATCGTAGAGCGGAGCGATGGCATTCCCACCGCGAACCACGTATCCTGTTGAGCCCGAGCAGCGCTGGTTCGAGCAGTCGTCGCACGGCACCGGATAATCATCGCTGCAATCCAGAGTCCACTCTGAGACGTTTCCTAGCATGTCGGCGGGGCCCCACCTCGCATCGCCGGACGGCGAGAACGAGCCAACAGGCAGGAACGCGGCGACGCTGCATCCGCTGGAAGAACCGTTCCCTCTGCACTCATTGGCAGCGAACCCGCGCTCCCTCGACGCACCCCACGGATACATCCGCTGCTCCGCGCCGCCGGCGGCGGCGTAGTTCCACTCGGCCTCGGTGGGCAGGTAGCCCCCGTCCCATACGCAGAATGCGAAGGCCTCATACCACGTGACGCAATGGATCGGCCGGTGTTCGTTGGGGCCCGGCGCGGCGGTCCAGGTCGGGTAGTAGTCGCATTCGAGCTGTGCTTTGAGCTCCTCGGTGTTTGCAGAGAGCGACGATGTCCAGTCGAAGCGCCACCCGCTATCGGTCACGCCGGGGCGCTCCCCGGCTCGGAGCGCCGGGGGATCCCTGCGCGTCCCCTTCAGCGCCTCCACGAACGCCCGGAATCGCCCTACCGTGACCTCGTATCGGTCGAGCCCGAAGTCGCTGACGGTGGCTGGATAGCTCTCATCATTGCTCCGGTCGAACGTTCCTCCCGGCACGACGTCAGCGGCGCAGCAATCCTTGTCCCGGTCGGCCCCGCAGCTCAGTCCCGTGCCAGGCGCGTCGCCGCCCTGGCAGCTCGTCGGGACGCAGATCCCGTCGCGGCACTCCGGGAACGGCGTCGCGCACGGCGCCTCCTCGACCCATGCGCCCCCCTCGCATCGCCGCGGCCTCTCACCGGAGCACCCGCGTTCGCCCTCGGTGCATGGTATGCATCGGCCCTTTGCACAGACTGGCGTCTCTCCACTGCAAGGCCGCTGGTGAACCCACTCCCCATCTGCGCACTGCCGGGGCGCATCGCGGACGCAGTCGCGCTCGCCGTGCGCGCAACCGCCGGCGCCGGGGCTCGAGTCTCTGTCGCCACCGGCCTCCGCCTCCCCCGGCGCTCGCCCGCGGAGCGTCCTTGAAGGCGTCAAGCCCGAGCACCCGGCCGCAGCTCGTCATCCCGGGCCGCAATCGCCAGCGGAGCCATCCACGCGCCCGCGCCGTGGCCCGTTCGCCGCTTTTTCACCTTGGCCACGCAGCCCACGCTACACACCGCGCTGAAAACGCGGTAGCACCGCGTGCCAGCCCAGCGCCTCAACCCCGCGCGCCCCGGACACAGCCGCCCGCTTCCGCCGCGGTCCTCGCACCTCCTGGTTCGACCCAGGAGACATCCTCCCCCGGCCCGAGTAGTCTCCCGCCCGGACGCCGGCCCGCATGCGGCGGAACGCCCGCGTCAACCTCGTTTTTCGAGCGTTGCTTGGAGGACAGCTCACCGTGATGGATCGACGAAACCTGCCGGGCCGTGCGCCGCGACGCCCGTCGCGCCTTCGCTGCGCGCTGACCGCAGCGGCCCTGGCCGCACCGGCCCTCGCCGCGCTGGCGCCCTCCGCCGCCCGCGCGCAGGATCGGACCTTCTACCTCGATCGCCTCAGGATGGCCGGTGCCCCCGACGACGGGATCGGCGTCTGGCGCCCGCACATGGGGGAACGGACGCGCTTCTTCGGGCAGCTCGGGCTGGGGGTGTCGGTCCACCCGCTCCGCGACGACAACTACGTTGACAACCTCGCCATCGAGGAGCGGGTCGAGGGCGACGGGCCCGTCACCTCCCAGCTCATCACTTAC
The DNA here is from genome assembly GCF_052075895.1 of Sorangium sp. KYC3313. Lineage (NCBI taxonomy): Bacteria > Pseudomonadati > Myxococcota > Polyangiales > Polyangiaceae > Sorangium > Sorangium sp. KYC3313. The sequence continues at coordinate 9,503,473 of NZ_CP197255.1, read as the reverse complement.
CTGAACGCGGGTGTAGAGATCCTCGGCCGCGGCGCCCTCCAGGTCTCGTTCCCCATCGTCCTGTTCCAGGACGGCAACCAGACCTACCACCGCGAGCTCGGCCTCAACCAGAGCGTCGACCTGAAAACTGCCGCCCCCATGGACCTCCGGATCGACGCGCGCTTCGTCGCGCTCGAGCTCGACGAGCGCCGCTTCCGGCTCGGCGTCACCGGCGCGGTCTTCGCGCCCATCGGCAACACGTACGCCTTCGCCGGCGACCGGGGCGTGAGCAGCTCGTTCGGCCTCGGCGCCGAGTACGACTTCAAGGATTTCGTCGTCACCCTGAACACCGGTGTCGCCATCCGGCCGCGCGTGCAGCTCCACGAGCTCGTCGTCGGCAGCGAGCTCACGTACGGCGTCGGCGGCTACGTCCCGCTCCTCGACGGCAAGCTCCGCCTCGGGGCGGAGATCTTCGGCTCGTTCGGCCTCCTCAAGGAGACCGCGGGCGAGCTCGATGCCTCGCCCATCGAGTGGCAGCTCAACAGCAAGATGTTCCTCACCAAGGACAAGGCGGTCTACGTGGGCGCCGGCGTCGGCACCCGCATGAGCGGCGGCTACGCGCCCGATTTCCGGGGGGTCGCCCTCGTCGGCGGCTCGTTCGGCATCGCCGACTCCGACGCCCGTTCGCCCGGCTTCAACTACGTGATCACGGCGGAGAAGGACACCGACGGCGACGGCTACCCCGACGTCATCGACCTCTGCCCGGAGGACCCCGAGGACGGCAAGCAGCCCAAGCCGAGCGACGGATGCCCGGACATGCCCGACCGCGACGGCGACGGCATCCCCGACGTCGTCGACAAGTGCCCGGACGACCCCGAGGACATGGACGGCATCGACGATCGCGACGGCTGCCCCGAGGAGGACGCGGACCAGGACGGCATCCCCGACGCCGAGGACAAGTGCCCGAAGGAGCCGGGGCAGGTCGTCGTCGAAGACCCGGAGAAGAACGGCTGCCCCTTCTACATCCGCAGGATCACGGGCTCCGCCGAGATCGAGATCATGAAGCAGGTCGAGTTCGAGTTCGACAGCTCCAGGATCCTCCCGCAGAGCTATCCGATCCTCGACGAGGTCGTGCGCCTGCTCAAGGCGAACCCCGAGATCAAGCTGCTCAGCATCGAGGGGCACACCGACAACCAGGGCACCATCGACTACAACGACCGGCTCGCGCACAACCGCGCCATCGCGGTCAGGGTCTACCTGATCAACAAGGGCGTTCAGTCGGAGCGGCTCACCTCCATCGGCTATGGCTCCCGCCGGCCGCTCGTGTCCAACGACACGCCGGAAGGCCGGCAGCGCAACCGGCGCGTCGAGTTCCATATCAAGTCGCAGACGATCGAGGGCCGGTAAGCCCCAGCCGGAGCGGCCGGCCGATCCTCCCCCGAGATCAAGCGGCGTTTGCGTGCACGTGCCCCGGCATGCGCACGCAAACGTCACCGCCGACTGGGTTCGGCCCGGCCACGCGGGCGCGTCCCACGCAAGCGCGCTCCCGGGGACCGGCGTTCAGTCGTCGCGGCGCGCGAGCCGCTCCTCGCGCAGCAGCGGAGGGAAGGGGAGCGCCACACTTCTCATGGAAATGCCCGGTTCGAGCCCGTCCGACAGCGATCCCACGCCCCGGGCCGGCGCGCCCGCCGCCCCGCCGCCCCGACCTCCCGGCGCGGAGGCGCCTCCCGCGGTCGGGAGCGGGAATCGCTGGCCCTGCGACAGGGCGTTCGTCGCGACGTTCGTGCTCCTCGCCGTCGCAGCCATCGTACCGATATGGCGGGTGCGGTTCCTGCCGCTGCTCGATCTGCCGAACCACCTCGCGGCCGTCCATATCTGGCACAGCTTCGATGAGCCGTGGACGCGCTTCAGGGACTTCTACGAGCTCAGCCTCCGTCCCGCCCCCTACGGCGCCTATCACATCCTGACGCACGTGATCGCCTATGGCGTCGGCCTCGAGAACGCGAATCGCGTCGTGCTCTCCGGTTATGTGCTCGCCATCCCCGCGGCGGCGCTCGGCTGGGCGCGCCAGACGCGGCGCAGCCCCTGGCTCTCGGTCCTCACCTTCCCGCTGGCCTTCACCCTCTCCTGGGCGTGCGGCTTCCTGCCGTTCCTCGTCGGCGTCGCGCTGCTGCTCGCCGGCGTGGTCGCGCTCGACGTCTACCTCGATCGGCCGAGCCCCTTGCGGGGGGCCGCCGTCGCGCTGCTCAGCGTCGGCTGCGGCCTCAGCCATCCGCTCATCCTCTTCGGCTATTACGTCTGCGTCGCCGTGCTGATGCTCTGCCACCTGCGCCGGTGGTCGCGGATCGCCGTCGCGCTGCCGCTCTTCGCGCCCGCCGTCGCGCTCGTCCTGTGGCAGCTCGTCGCCTTCAAGAGCCCCATGGTCGATCTGCGGAGCGGCCCGCGGTTCCAGGGCGTCTGGGTGCCATGGCACGAGATGCTCCGATCGTTCCCCGAGTACACGCTCGACTCGGTGTCGGGCGATCTCGACACCCGGGTCTTCTGGGTGCTCGTCGCGGTGGCGTCGCTGCTGGGCCTCGCCGGCGTCGCCCGGCGCTTCCTCCCTGGCCGCAGCCTTCCCGCGCGCGAGCCCGCCGCGCCTGCCGGCTCGTTCCTCGACCGGCTTCACCGCCATCGCTCTCTCGCCCTCTGCGCCGCGATGGCGACCTGCTATTTCCTCGTGCCGCTTCACCTGGCTCGCCCGTTCGACTGGTGGTTCGTGAGCGGACGCTTCTCGCCGTTCATCTGCTTCTTCGGCTTCCTGGCCATCACGGCGCCGCTCCAGGGCCGCTCGCGCCTCCTGATGGCCCCCGCCGTGGCGGCCGCGCTCGTGCTGCCGCTCCACCTCTCGGAGAAATACGCGCGCTTCGACGAGCGGGTCGCGCCGTTCGCCCGGATGGTGGAGCGGATCCCGCCGGGCGCCGAGGTCCTCTTCTTGACGCTGCCTCCACGGACCGATGAATCGCTGATCATCGAGGGCACGAACCACTTCTCCTCGTGGGTGCAGATCATGCACGGGGGCTTCAGCGCGGACGGCTGGCACAACGTGGGCTTCCCCTTCACGCTGAAGCGTCGCCTCCCCGCGCCGCCGTCGAACCGTGGTGAGTGGTTCAAGCCGGATGTCCATGGCGTCGCGTACGATTACGTGATCCTCCGGAACGAGCGGCCGGATAAGCCGGTGTTCACCGCGGCGCACCCCTCGTTTCGCCGGATCGAGCGCGATGGCGCCTTCACGCTCTACGAGCACACGCGTTGAGCGACGCCCCGGTCGCACCCTCCGCTCGGCACAGCCGAGCGCGCCGTGGTCGTGTGGCGCGCGTCGCAATGCGCGCCGTGGTCGTGGGGGGCGCGTCGATGACGATGACGTGACGTTCAGGCGAGGCGCGTCCTCCCCGCCGATCGGCCGTCGTTCCAGGCACCGACCGGGTAGTCTACGATCCTTGCGGTCGGCCGCCCCTCGGGTGCGTCGCGCCGAGGAGGGGAGCCGCTTGCCGATGTCGACAAGAACCCGGGCAGTCCGTCGCCGCCCGCTGGCCTGGAGCGGAGGGCTCGCCGCCGTGGTCGGGCTCGCGCTGGCGTCCGGCGTGGCGCCGTCCTGCGCCGGCGCGGCAGGCCCCGACATCCCGCGAGGCGCCGGAGGCGAGGGCGCTTCCGGCTGTCCGGCCGGCTGCGCCGCGGACCCGAGCGCCCCGCTGTGCGACCGGGAGACGGGCGACTGCGTGGCCTGTCTGCCTGGCCCTCTGGCGTGCCCGCCCGGTCAGGTTTGCGATCCCGAGGCGAAGCGCTGCGTGGTGGGCTGTGAAGCCGAGTCCGACTGCGCAGCTCCGCTCACCTGCGATCCCGCGAAGCACGCCTGTGTTGCCTGCATCGTCGACGGCGACTGTCCCCTGGGCGCGCTGTGCGCCGGAGAGGGCGAGTGCGTTCAGGGCTGCTCGGCGGCGCACCCGTGTGAGAGCGGCGCGGCGTGCTGCGATGGTGTCTGTCGGGACCTCCAGGCGGACGCGCTGAGCTGCGGCGCCTGCGGTCGCGCCTGTCCGGAGCTCTCGCACGCCGGGATCGCCTGCGTCTCGGGCGCGTGCGCGCTCACCGCCTGCGAGGACGGGTTCCTCGACTGCAACCACGACCCGGCGGACGGGTGCGAGCACGACGAAGCAGCGCGCGGGCCCTGCTCGTGCGCGCCGGGCGACACGAGGGTGTGTTACGAGGGACCGCCGGGCACCGAGGGGGTCGCTCCCTGCGCCGCCGGGGTCTCCACCTGCAGGCCGAGCGGCCTCTCGTGGGGGCCGTGCCTCCACCAGGTGCTGCCGGCGCTCGACGTGTGCGCCGACGGCATCGACAACGACTGCGACGGCGCCGTCGACAACCCACCCGATCGGGACGGCGACGGGTGGACGATCTGCGACGGCGATTGCTGCGACTCCCCGGCGGACGGGTGCGGCACCCCGGCCCTCGTGAACCGCGGCGCGTTCGAGGTGGCGGGAAACGGGATCGACGACGACTGCGACGGCGCGGCAGACAACATCGCGCCTTGCGACGCCGGGCTCACGAGCGACTCGCCGGCCGCGCTCGATTATGCGAAGGCGATCGACCTCTGCGTCACCACGACGGCGAGCCCGCCGTCACGCTCGCAGCGCACCTGGGGTGTCCTCTCCGCGAGCTTCCACCGCGCCGACGGCGCGGGCGCGCCGGCCGCGGCCCAGCGCTCGATCCGCCAGGGCTTCGGCTCGGGCATCACGCCGCTCCGGGGCGCGCGCTTCGCGGTGCTCTCGACCGGCGTCGCCGCGGCCGAGGCGGCGCCGAACGACACGAGGCCGAGCTTCGCCCCGTTCCAGGGCGGCCAGGACATGGGGACGTCGAGCAGGGTGCCCGCGGACTGGCTCGGCGCGAACGGTGACAACCTCCCGAACGCGCCCGGGTGCCCTGACCCGCAGGGCGGCGCGACAGCCTACGATCCCGTGATGTTGAAGCTGCGCGTCCGCGTGCCGACGAACGCGAGCGCGTTCAGCGTCTCGACGTTCTTTCTCTCTTCCGAGTATCCCGAGTGGGTGTGCAGCCGGTTCAACGACTTCTTTCTGGCGCTCCTCGACTCGACGTTCGAGCCCTTTCCAGGCGAGACGGCGAACCCGGCGGACGGGAACCTCGCCTTCTATGACCCGCCGCCTGCCGGGGCGCCGGTCTACCCGCTGGGCACGAACCTCGCGTTCGGCGGCACCGGGCTCTTCGCCCAGTGCGTGAACGGGCCGACCGGGTGCGGCGGCGGCGCCACCCCCGGTACGACGACCACCTGCACGAGCATCACCCAGCTCCGCGGGACGGGGTTCGATGCCGCGAGGCCGCCCGCCCAGTTCGGAGGTGAGCCCGGCTGGTGCGGAGCGAGCGAGCTCGCGGGCGGCGGGACCGGATGGCTGGTCATGAACGGCAATGTCAACCCGGGTGAGATCATGGAGCTGCGCTTCGTACTTTGGGACACCGGCGATCCCTGGAACGATTCCGTGGCCCTCCTCGACAACTTCCAGTGGTCGACGTTTGCCTCGACGCCCGGCACGCGCGAGTGAAGCGCCGCGCGGGACGATGGCGCGCGACCGCAGCGGACGGACGGCGACCCGATTACACTGCGCGGCGCACAGAGGACCGCGGCACGCATCCCTCGGCCTCGCGCTCGTCAGGAGCGCTTCCGTTCATCACCCAAGGAGACTGCATGAGGAGAACGATCACGCCGCTCGCGCTGTTGCTCGCGAGCCTGTCTTTCGCCACGCTCGGCTGCGATAGCAAGGGGAGCGACGCGACGGCCCCCGGAGCGGTGGCCGAGGGCAAGCCGACCGAGAGCGCCGCCCCTGCGGCGACGACGGCCGCGCCGGTGGCGACCGCGGCCGTGCCGGCGGCGGCGACCGCCGAGCCGACGGCCGCTGCGTCGGCCGCGCCGGCGGAGACAGCCGCGGCGACCGCCGAGCCGGCGGAGACGGCCGCGCCGAAGGCGACGGCCGCCGCGGCCGCGGGGCCAGCGTCGACCGGCGCCGCGCCGGCGGGCGAGAAGAAGTTCGAGTGCGGCGCGAAGGGCCAGAAGATGTGCCCAATGCAGGCCTGGATGAAGAGCACGATGGCCTCCGCGACCTCGAGCGGCGACGCCGCGAAGATCGCGACGGCGCTGCAATACGTGGCCAGCAAGCCGCCGCCCGGCATGGGCAGCTGGGTGGCGATCACGAAGGCGGGCATCGCCAAGGCGAAGGCCGGCGACGTCGACGGCGCGAAGGCGAGCTGCAAGCAGTGCCACGACCTCTACAAGGAGCAGTACAAGAAGACGATGCGCGATCGTCCCTGGTGAGCCGCCCGCCGGCGGCGCGGCGGATCCGCACCGGTCCGCGCCGGTCCGCGCCGCTCGCCGCTGCGTCCCCGCGGCTCGCCGCGGCGAAGTTCCCGTAACCGAACGGCATTTTCGCGGGCACACGGCGTCGTGGCGAGCGCTGAGCGCCGCTTCCGGGCGCGCCGCGCGCGGCCAGCGTCGCCGCCGCGCGCCCGCTCGGCGATCGCTGCTCGGCCGGCAGGGCGCGGGACAAACATCTTGGACGGGAGGGGGTGATGCGATACAGCGCTGAGCTGATGGCGCGCGCTGTTCGCACAGGCCCTGGGGGTGCCCATGCGCCTGCCACCGCGTCCACTCGCGCGCGGGGGGCCGGCAAATCGAGCGGAGCAGCGGCTGCTCCGCGCCCGCGCGGCGGCCAGACCGCCGACCCGTTCTCGAGCGGCGCGACGCCGCCCTCCAAGCCGCGCGCGGGCGCGGCGCCGCGCCTCACCGGCGACGCGGCCCTCGACGTCAGATCGAGCACGGCGGCCCCGAGCGTGCGCCCTCCAGCGGCCCCGAGCGTGCGCCCTCCAGCGGCTGCGTCCGCGCCGAGCGTGCGCCCTCCAGCGGCCGCGTCCGCGCCGAGCGTGCGCCCTCCGCGGGCGGACGCGGGGGCTCCTGCGGCCGCCTCGAAGAGGCCTCCTCCGCCGGACGACGACGACGATGACGACGTGCGGGGCGGTGCGCAGCGCGGCCGGCCGCGCGGCCCGTTCACCCAGCACCGGCGGCTCGACTCGCTGCGCAGCCTGCTGCAGAAGCACCCTGCAGGCCTGACGATCTACGATCTCGCGCGCGAGCTCAACGTCACGCCGCGCTCGCTCCGGCGCTACCTTGTCGAGGTCAAGCGCGAGCTCGATCTCGTGTCGGTCGCCACGCGCCCCGGGGGCCCTCGCCTCTGGCGGCTGTCTCCGAGCGAGGCGCCCCGGCGCGTCGAGGTGCGGCGGACGCAGGCGTACGCCCTGCTCGCCGCCCGCCGGCTGTTCGAGCCGATGCGCGGCTCGACCCTGTTCGAGGAGATCGACCTCGCCGCGCAGCGCCTCCTCGGCGTCGCGCGCAGGCCCGGGCGCGGCCCGAACGCCGGCGTCGCCGACGCGCGGCTGGAGGAGCGCTTCCTCTATCTCCCGTTCGCCCCGAAGGACTACGCCGCGCGCACCGAGGAGCTCGACGACCTGTTCCAGTCCGTCGCCGACCTCCGCCCCTTGCGGTGCCGCTACCGCCGCTCGCGGGACGGGCGCGAGGAGCGGGTGCTCATCCACCCGTACGCGCTCGTCCTCTACAAGGACGCGATCTACTGCGTGGGCCTCCACGTGGGGCGCGGCGAGGTGCGCACGTTCCTGCTCGATCGCATGCGCGACACGGAGTGCGCGGTCACCGAGCGGTTCGAGCTGCCCCCGGATTTCTCCATCGACGACTACTTCCAGGGCCAGTTCGGCATCTGGCGCGGGGGCGAGCCCCGGCGCGTCGTGATCGACTTCGACGAGCGCGTCACCGAGTTCGTGCGGACGCGCAAGGTGCATCCGTCTCAGGAGCTCACGCCGCTGTCCGGCGGCGGCGTGCGGCTCACGATGCTCATCGGCGACATGACGGAGCTCGCGACGTGGGTCCTCGGCTTCGGCGAGACCGCGCGCGTCGTCGAGCCGCCCGACCTCGTGGACCGCGTGAAGCGCGAGCTCGCCGGCGCGCTCGCCCGCTACGAGGAGCCGCCGGCCGAGGCCTAGCTCCGCAGTCCAGCGATCCCGGGTGGGATCCCTGACCCACGGAGCTGGCCCGCCTCAGCGCGAGGCCTGGAGCGCCTCGTCGATCATCTTCTGGTGCTCCGCCGGGTCCGCCCAGCGGGCGCGCCCCTCGGCCGGGAGCAGATCGATCGGATCGAAGTACGTGTACCGCTGCCCCGGCTTGACGCTCGGCGCCTCGAACACCGAGATCCCGGTCGTGCGGTCGTAGTGCTCGAACGAGTGCGCGTCGCGCTTGCCTCCGCCGCCGGGCGCGTCGACGACGAACGTCGGCGTGTTGAACCCGGCGGTCGAGCCGCGCACGTGCTTCTCGATCGTGAGCCCGGTCGCCAGCGTGGTCCGGAGGTCCTCCACGCCGCGGACGAGGTCGTGGATGTAGACGTAATAGGGGTGCACGTGCACGTGCCCCAGGCGCTTCACGAGCAGCTTCATCGTCTCGGGCGTGTCGTTCACCCCGCGCTGCAGCACGGACTGGTTCCTGACCGTGATCCCCCGCTCGAAGAGCTTGTTCATCGCGTCGCGGGTGACGCCCGTGATCTCGTTCGGGTGGTTGAAGTGCGTGTGGATCACGACCTCCTTGTGCAGCTTCCGGCCGAGCTCGACCGTGCGCGTGACAGCGTCGATCCACTCGTCGTCGGTCAGGATCTTCTGCGGCATCACGGCCGGGCCCTTCGTGGCGAGGCGGATGCGCTGGATGTTCGGCATCCTGAGGAGCGTCTCGCCGATCGCGCCGAGCTGCTCCGGCCGCAGGTTGTACGCGTCGCCGCCGGAGACGACGATGTCCTCCAGCTCGGGGCGCGACGCGATGTACGCGTACGCTCGCTTCCAGCGCTCCTCGTCGACCTTGAAGTGGGTCTTCTCGACCTCCTCCGTGTCGATGCCCACCGCGTAGCTGCGCGTACAGAAGCGGCAGTACACGGGGCACGTGTCGAGCGGCAGGAAGAGCGCCTTGTCGGCGTACCGGTGCGTCAGCCCGGGGACGGGCGCGTCCGCGCGCTCGTGCAGCGAGTCGAGCCCGAGCTTCGGGTGATCCGGCAGGAAGCGCGAGGCCAGCGGGATGAACTGCGTGCGGAGCGGATCGCCGTACGGATCGTTCCAGTCGATTAGAGAGAGCATGTACGGCGAGACCCGGACGCTCATCGGCGCGTGCGCGAAGCCCTCGGTCGCGTCCCGGATGAAGTCGTCCGACACCATCCCGCGCAGCGTGTCGAGCAGCTTGTCGGGGCGGGTGATCGACTTCTTCGCCTGCCACCGGTGGTCCATGAACTGCTCGTCGGTCACGTCGGCGTAGGCCGGGATCCTCCGGAAATCGGGCAGCTCGAGCAGGTTCGCGTGCTGGAGGGACGCCGGGTCCACCGGCGGCTTGAGGGGCGCGATGTCGTGGCTTCGCTTGCTGAGTTCGATGAGGCTCGAGGTGATCGTCATGTCGTGGACCCTTGCTCGCGCGGAGCAAAGAGAGCGTCGAGGGATGGCCGCGTGCCTGCGCCTGCGCGTCTCGGGGCCTGCCCGGGAGAGGCTGCGGCAGCGGTTCCTGGGAGCGTAGCATCGCGGTACCCCGCCCGGGGGCGATGTGCGCCGCTTGTCGCCGAGCGGCGCCTCTGGCGGGCGGGCGGGTAGTTGGTTGGCTGGCTGGTTGGCTGGCGCGCGCGTGCGCGCGGCGGGCGAGCCGGTCAGGGCTCGATCGATGCGACCGTGGTGTCCCGGGTGGTGCGGTAGCGCGCGTAGTAGGTCCGGACGCGCGTCACGTAGGCCTGGGTCTCTTCGTACGGCGGGATGCCGCCGTGCCTCATGACCGCCCCTTCACCGGCGTTGTAGCCGGCGATGGTGAGATCGAGATCCCCGTTGAAGAGGTTGGCCAGGATGCGCAGGTACCGCGTTCCACCGAAGATGTTCTCTCGCGCGTCGAACGCGTCGCGCACCTGCATGCGGAGCGCGGTCTCTGGCATCAGCTGCATCAGCCCCTGCGCGCCGACGGGCGAGACGGCCCGTGGATCGTAGTCGCTCTCGCACTTGATCACCGCGCGGACGAGCTCCTCGGGGATCTGGTAGAGCGCGGCGGCCTGCCGGATCCACGCGTCGTAGCGGCTGAAGCGCTCGAGCGATTTGTCGCTCGGCGCGACGGGCGTCACCCCCGCGCGCGTCGTCGAAGAGCGGCGCCCGTCGCCCTTGATGTACAGCTTGAACCGCGCGTCGCCGCTGGGGCGGTTCGCGAAGTGCACCGTTCCATCCGCGTCGGTGTACGTGAAGATGTCGGCGAGCGCGCTGCCCGGGTGCAGCGCGAGGACGGCGAGCCCGAGCGCGGCGGCGAGGGCGCGCAGGGGCACGCGAAGGGAAGGCCCGGAGGTCGACGGGGCAGGCATCTCTCGGTTCAGCATAGGTTGCGATCGTCCGCTCGCGCAAACCGCACCGTATCGGCGGAAATCGTGCCGGTGGAATCGGAGGAAGCTGAAGCTGGATTGGAGAGCAACGCTTCGGGCACGCGCCGTCATTCCGAGGACGCCGTCGTGAGGCGATCCGGCGCGCCGCCCCCCGTCGTGGAAGCTCGGTCTGGTGAGCACGTCCCGGGCGCTGTAGTAAGGCTGGCGCCATGGAAATCGGCTGGCGGCATGTGCTCGCGGGGGTTGCGGCCCTCTTCATCCTGTTCCTCGTCGTCAAGATGCGCCCTGCCCGGCGGCGCCGGGACGCGCTGAGCGCCGAGGTGCAGGCCGCGCGGGAGCGCGCGCGGCGCGCCGCGACCCCGCGCGAGCGGGCCGAGGCCCTGTGCGACGCTGGCGTACAGGCGATGCACGGCGGCCGCCGCGCGACAGCGGCCGTGGGGTTCTTCGTGCGCGCGATGCGCGCCGACCCGACCTCGGCTCGGGTCATCGAGCTCGCGAGCGGCGCGCTGGCCAAGCGCAAACCCCGGCTCCTCGAGAAGATCCTCTGGCGGAGGCTCGCGGTGCTCCCGTGGGACGGCGAGCACCGCGACGCGGTGCGCGCGGCCGCGGGCGGGCTGGAGGCGCTCTACCGGCGCGGGATCCGTGACCGCAGCCGGGCGGAGATCATGCGCAAGCTGACCCGGACGCTCGGCTGAGCCAAGGCGCGAGGGCGCGTCATCGGGCGCGCCGCCGGCCGGCCGGCGAACATGTCAGAAGACGTCAGGAGACGTCACGTCCCCCAGAACGTCCGCGGCAGCGCGCCGCGGTTCGACAGCGCGACGAGGTCCATGAGCAGCGCGATCGTGACGTGGACCAGGAAGCCCGAGTAGATGCTCTTCGTGCGCATCGCGAGCGAGCCGAGCGCGATCCCGGCGACCACGGCGCCGGCCGCCTCCAGGTACGGCTTGCCGAAGTGGATCATGCAGTAGGGGACGATCATCGCGAAGATCGCGCCGGAGCCCAGCGTGTGCCGCAGGCCGGCGAGCCAGAAGCCGCGGAAGAAGATCTCCAGCGCGAAGAACTGGGCGAAATACATCGCCTCCCAGGCGATGAGGTCGAACCAGGAGCGGGAGGACTGCTTGTAGAACGGGTAATAGGTCCCGAAGTCGGGCGCGCTCGCGACGACGAACACCGCCGGGACGACGACGGCGAGGCAGAGCAGGTAGATCCACGCGTGCTTCGCGAGCCCCCGGACGCGCAGCCCCATGTCGAGCAGGCTGTCCTTCGGGAAGCAGGCCTTCCACGCGACCATCGGGATGGCGACGTAGCCGAAGACGCGGGTGAACGACCACCAGACGTAGCCGTAGAGCTCGTCGTAGCGGCGGAGCGAGATGGGCAGCAGCGTCCCGGCCGGCGAGAGCGTCTGGGCGAGCTCGAGCTCGCGCAGCCACGGCCGGATGTGCTCGTCGTAGACGGCGCGGCCGCCGTAGTACTGCTGCAGCATGAGCACGACCGCGGTGATGGTGAACAGGACCGCGGGGCGGCGGTCGTAGCCGCCGGCGGCGAGGGTGCGCCGCTGGTGCTCGTGGGCCTCGACGTCGAGCTCCCGCCAGGTGCGCCGGAAGAAGAGCCAGAGGACGGGCGCGAGCGCGATGAACGCGACGACCGGGAACAGGGCCTTGAGCACGGTGCTCCCCAGGGCCGACGAGGGCGCGGCGAGGCGGGAGCTGACGTCCGAGAGGGGCGGCTGCAGCGGCCGGAGCCGGTCGACGTGCGCCACGAGCCAGCTCCCCAGGTTGAGCATCGGCGCGCGTGTACCACGATCCGCGGCCCAGCACAGCGGCGACGCTCGGGCGACGCGGGATCTCGACCGCCGGCGGCGCCGCCCCTCCGCAGCGCGGCCTTGCGGCGCCCCGCCCCGACCTGCTAGATCGCGCCCTTCTTCTAAAGCCGCGCGAGTCATCTCGCGCATGTCCGGCGCAGGCCTCGCCTGCCCGTGGGAGTCTCAGCAATGGCCAGCAAAAATCCGCTTGCGATCGTGAAGGAGCGCTTCGGCGACAAGGCGAAGCTCGTCGAGGCCGTGAAAGGGTTCGCGACCGAGGACCTCTGGCTCGGGCGCGTCAGCTCCGATCGGGGCGGTACGAAGGGCCTGGATCACGTCTCGAACGCCAAGCTCCTCCGTCTCCACGCGACGTTCAGCGTCGTGAAGGAGAAGTTCGGGACGCGGGCGAAGCTCATCGACGAGACGTTGACCGTCCTGAACCGGTCGAAGGACCAGGGGTACAGGAAGCGCCTCGAGGCGTACCCCGTTCCGCGCCTCTACGATCTCTACCAGTCCGCCTCGAAGCGGGCGAAGGCGGCCTCGAAGGCCCAGGCCTGAGCGCGCGCTGCTCGGAGCCCCCCTCCCGCCGGTCGTGACCGGGCTGCCTGCCCTTGAAGGTCAGGCGTTCCTATCGTAATGAGCCGCGTCGCCAGCGCGCGGCCTCCCGCCGTCCTGCGTCGGACCGACGATCTGACGTCCCCCCTGATGAGCCAGAAGCCCCCTCGTGGGGGCCCTCCCAGAGAAGGTGTGGGCGCCGCCGGCCGCGGCCCCCGCCAAGGAGAACGACCGTGAGCAGCGCGCACGAGACCGATACCGACGTCTGGACGACCGAAGACGCCAAGTCGCTCTACATGATCGACCGCTGGGGTCGCGGCTACTTCGACGTGAGCCCGAACGGCAACCTCACGGTCGCGCCGCTCCAGGAGCGCGGCAGCAAGATCGCGATCCGCGACGTCGTCGACGCGGCGCTCGAGCAAGGGCTCCGCACGCCGCTGCTCATCCGCTTTCAGGATCTCCTCCATCACCGGGTGCGGGCGCTCAACGAGGCCTTCAACAGGGCGATCGCCGAGAGCAAGTTCCGCGGGACCTACCGCGGCGTGTTCCCGATCAAGGTGAACCAGCTCCGGGAGGTCGTGGAGGAGATCCTCGACGCGGGAAAGACCTACCACTACGGCGTCGAGGTCGGCTCCAAGCCCGAGGTCTTCGCCGGCCTGTCGGTCCATAGCGACCCGGAGTCGCTGATCGTCTGCAACGGCTACAAGGACGACAACTTCATCCGGACGGCGCTGATCGGGCGCAAGCTCGGCAAGAAGGTGATCCTCATCGCGGAGAAGCTCTCCGAGGTGCGGATGATCACCCGCGTCGCCAAGGAGATGAACGTCGAGCCGATGATCGGGCTCCGGGTGCGGCTGCTCACCGAGGGGGCGGGCAAGTGGAAGACGTCGGGCGGAGAGAACGCGAAGTTCGGGCTCTCCACCGCCGAGATCCTCGCGGCGATCAGGATCATGGACGAGGCGGGCATGAGCTCCTCGTTCAAGCTCCTCCACTTCCATATCGGCTCGCAGGTGCCGGACATCCTGATCATCAAGCGCGCCGTGCGCGAGGCGACGCGCTACTACGCGAAGCTCCGCAAGATGGGGCAGCGCATCGAGTACATCGACGTCGGCGGCGGGCTCGCCATCGACTACGACGGCTCGCGCTCGACCTTCCACTCCTCGATGAACTACTCGGTCGAGGAGTACGCGCGCGACATCGTGCACAACATCGCCGACATCTGCGACGAGGAGCGGGTGCCTCACCCCAACATCGTCTCCGAGTCCGGGCGAGCGATCGTCGCGCACCACTCGGTGCTGGTCGTCCAGGCGTTCGGGTCGATCGAGAAGACGCCGATGTCGCCGATCGACATCCAGACCGAGGAGCACAAGCTCATCCAGAACCTCCTTTACATCAAGGACAACATCTCCGGGCCGAACCTCGGCGAGTCGTGGCACGACCTCCTCCAGATCAAGGAGGAGGCGCAGAAGATGTTCGAGCTCGGCCTCCTCAACCTCGACGTGAAGGCCCGGGTCGAGATCCTCTTCTGGGAGATCGCCGAGGCCATGCAGAAGATCGCGTCGTCGCTCGAGCCGGAGGAGGTGCCGGACGATCTGGGCGAGCTCCGCAAGCAGCTCGCCGACCAGTACATCTGCAACTTCTCGGTGTTCCAGTCACTGCTCGATCACTGGGCGCTCGGCGCGCTCTTCCCGATCGTGCCGATCCACCGGCTGAACGAGCGCCCCGCGGCCGACAGCACGCTCGTCGACATCACCTGCGACTCCGACGGCAAGGTGAGCAAGTTCATCGATCTCAACGACGTGAAGGACACGCTCCCGCTGCACCCGATCTCGGGCGACCAGCCGTACTACGTCGGCATCTTCCTGACCGGCGCGTACCAGGACATCATGGGCGACATCCACAACCTCTTCGGCCGGGTCAACGAGGTGCACGTCTTCCTCGATGAGGACGAGGAGAGCGGGTACTACATCGAGGAGACGATCGCCGGGAACAAGATCCACGAGGTGCTGGCGCTGACCCAGTACGACAACCGCGATCTCGTGGGGAAGGTGAAGGCCCAGGTGGACGGCGCGATCAAGCAGGACCTGCTCAAGCCGACGGAGGGCATGCGCCTCCTCGCCGACTACGAGCGGGGGCTCAAGGACCAGACGTACCTGAGCCTCACCTCCCCGACGTGATGTCGGAGAGCACGGCGCCCGCGGTCCGCGCGTCGCTCCCCCGGCGCCGGCCCGGCTGGGTGCGCCAGGCGGCGCTCGTCGCGCGGAAGGACCTCGCGATCGAGCTCGCCACGGGCGAGATCGTCACCACGAGCGGGTTCTTCGCGGTGCTCGTCGCCGTGATCGCGTCGCTCGCGTTCTACGCGGGCCAGGACGCGGCCGAGCGGGTCGCGCCCGGGGTCATCTGGGTGAGCGTGGCGTTCGCGTCGGTGCTCGCGCTGAGCCGCACGTGGCAGCGGGAGCGCGAGGACGGCGCGCTCTCGGGCCTGCTCGTGCTGCCCATCGCGAGGAGCGCGCTCTTCGCCGGCAAGGCGCTCGGGCTCTGCGCGTTCGTGATCGCGGTCGAGGTGATCATCATCCCGGTCGCGGCGCTCCTCTTCGCGGTGGATCTCGTGAAGACGGGCCCGGGGCTCGCGCTCTTCTGCCTCGCGGCGACGCCGGGCATCGCCGCGAGCGGCACCCTCTTCGGGGCCATGACCGTGCGCACCCGCGCCCGCGACCTCGTGCTCGCGAGCGTGCTCTTCCCGCTGCTCGCGCCCACGCTGCTCGCCGCGGTCGCGGGGACGCGGGAGCTCTTCGGCGGCGCGTCGATCGGCGAGCTCACCGACTACGTGGCGCTCATGGGCGTGTTCGACGTCGTGTTCCTCGCGGGCGGGCTCGGCCTCTTCGATCTGATCATCGAGGGCTGAGCCGCCGCGCGCGGGTCGATCTCGACGCGCGCGCCCGCAGGCTCACGCGGGCGCGCCGCGCGCGGCGAGCACGTCGTCGGCGAGGGTCGTCGCCGCCCGCCCGACGCCGGCGAGATCGAGCGAGGCGCCGGTGCACTCGCCGATCGCCCACAGGCCGTCGCCGGCCTTGCCGCGCGCGTCGACCTGCACCGCGTACCCCGCGCGCGGGTCGATCTCGACGCGCGCGCCCGCCTGCGCGGCGACCTCGAACGCGGGCGCGGCCGGCGCGTCCACCGCGACGGCCACGACCCGGACGTCGCTCGTCGGGCTGTCGGGGGCGAACGGCGCGTCGCGCGCCGTCACGCTCTTCACCTTCGAGATCCCGTTCACCGCGGCGAGCGCGGCGAGCGGGATCCGGACCGCGATGCGGTCGCCGAGGGCGCTCGCGAGCTCGTCGGCCCAGGGGCCCTCGCCCGCGAGCGCGACGGGGCCGGTCGGCTCGACGCCGCACGCGAGGAGCCGGCAGAACGCGCGCGCCGAGAAGACCCCGGGCAGATCGTTGTTCGGGAACGCCGCGACGCCGTCGTGCCCGCCGGTGGCGAAGACCTTGGCGGGCGCCCTGATCACGGTCGCGCCCGCGTCGCCGGCGACCAGGAGCTCGCCGAGGTAAACGCCGGCGGCCACGTGACGGCGGAGCACGCGGACGCCGTCGAGCGGGTATCGCGCGAGGAGCTCCGCCGCGCGGCGCGGCGCGCCGGCCAGCGACCCGCCGGGGGCGAGCCCGTCGTCGACCAGGGCCACGCGGAGGCCGCGCGCCGAGAGCTCCGACGCGGCCGCCACGCCCGCGGGCCCGGCGCCGATCACGGCCGCGTCCACGTCGAGCCATGCGGCGCGCTCGGGGGGGAGCGCCGCGCTCGGCAGCCGCCCGAGCCCCGCCAGCTTGCGCGCGATCGACTGCATGACCCCGGACAGGCCGGGGACGCCGGCCATCAGGTGGTGGTGGTCGATCCCCTGGGGGAAGAACCAGTCGGTCACCTGGAGCAGGTCGGCCCGCCGCGAGCCCACGACGTTCTGCACCTCGATGCGCTCTCCGCCGGCCGCAGGTCGCAGGCAGGTCATCACGTTGGGCACGCCGTCGACCCGCGCGAGGCAGCCGTCACAGCCTCCGCGCAGGCAGGCCGGCGCCCTGGGGCGGTGCAGCTTCGGGCTCCGCGCGAGCGTCACGCGCCCGGAGGCGATCAGCGCCACGGCCAGGGGCTCGCCCCGCTCCGCCGGGACGTCCGCCCCGTCGAGGGTGATGGTGACCGGATGCTGGAGCGCGCGAGCTCGCCGAAACATGGGCGGACGCTAGCAGACGCGCGCCGCGCCGGCAGAGGAGGGCGCGGGAGGCGCGGGAATCATGGGAGGCAATCGGAGGCAGCGGAGGCAGCGGAGGCAGCGGAGGCGCAGGAAGCGCGCAGAGCGGGCGGAGTGGAGAAGGTGTCCTCACCTTCGCGCGGTGATCTATGCTGTGTCCGATGCGCCTCGGCGTCCTCGGCCCTGCTCAGGGTGATCTGCCCGCGCTCGCTCGCGGCGCGCAGCACCTGCTCGACGAAGGCCACGCCGAGCGGGTCATCTACGTCGCCGAGGACGACGCGCTCGACCGGGTCGTCGTGGGCTGGGCGCAGCGCCTGGTCGGCGCGGACCCCACCGAGGGCGCGCTGTTCGATCGGGCCGCCCGGTGCACCGCCGCGACCCCGGACCAGATCGACGCCTTCGTGGCGTCCGAGCGCGCTCGGCTGCGCCTCCGGGTGCTGATGAGCCTGCCGTCGGGCCGGCGCACCATCGAGATCCTGGACGGGCGCGTCGCGCTCTTCGTGTTCGACAAGGCCGCGCTCGACGAGGAGGACATCGTGGCGGCGTCGCTCCTCGTCTTCGGCAAGAGCCCGGAGCCGCTCATCAAGAAGGTCGGCTCGCGGACGTTCTTCTCTCCGGGGCCGATCGGCTCCGACGGCGGCGCGGCGCTCCTCGACGACGGCCAGGGCGGCGTGCGGATCGAGGTGATGAACGCGAGCGGCGCGGTGACGGCGCGGGAGATCGTGGGCCCGTCCGCCGCCGGCCCCAGGCTGAGGGTTCAAGGTGGCTCGCACGGTTGACGCGCCCGCCCGCGCCCCGGCCGCGCGCGCGCCCGAGGCGCGCCGCGTCGCCATCTTCGGGGGCAGCTTCAATCCGCCCCACGTCGCGCATGTCCTCGCGGCCACCTACGCGATCTCCATCGCGCCGATCGACGAGGTGCTCGTCGTCCCTGTCTACCGCCACCCCTTCTCGAAGGAGCTCGTGCCGTTCGAGCATCGTCTGGCGATGTGCCACCTGGCGCTCGGGTGGCTCCCGGGCGTGTCGGTGTCGCCCGTCGAGCGCGATCTCGGCGGCGAGAGCCTCACGCTGCGCACGCTGGAGCACCTCGCCGCGGCGCACCCGGGCTGGGCGATGCGCCTGCTCGTGGGCGCCGACGTGCTCCCCGATCTGCCGAGGTGGCACCGCTTCGACCGCATCGAGCAGCTCGCCCCGCCGATCGTCCTCGGCCGCTCCGGCGTCGTCGCGCCCGCCGCGGGGCACCTCGATGCGGGGCCGGCCGATGCACGTCCTCACCTGCGCCCCGCGGACGTGGAGCTCCCTCGGATCTCGAGCAGCGACATCCGCCGGGCGCTCGCGGAAGGCGATCTCGAGGCCGTCCACCAGCGCGTGCCGCGCGCCGTGCTCGACTACGTGCTCGCGCACCGCCTTTACGGGAGAGACCCATGAGCGAGATGGACAGCACGCGCCCGTCGCCGGTGCACCCGGAGGACGACGCGCTCCTGGAGGTGTTCGTGTATGGCGGCGGAAAGGTGGGCCGCGGGCTCGCGCGCGCCATCCGCGACGCGGGGCTTCAGGTGACCCTCCGGCCGGCGCGGGACGGCCTGCCGCCGGAGCGCATCGAGGCGAACTTCGTGATCCTCGCCGTGCGCGACCGGGACATCGCGCCGTGCGCCGAGGCGCTGCGCGATCGCGGGCTCGTCGGCCACAGGGACGTCGCGGTGGTGCACTGCGCCGGCGCGCTCGGCCCGGAGGCGCTCGCGGCGGTGCGAGGCGGCCGCGTCTCGGTCGCGCAGATGCACCCGATGATCTCGTTCGCCTCGCCCTCCTTCGCGCCCTTCCTCGAGCGTGGCCAGCTCCACGTCGACGGCGATCCGGCCGCCGTGCGCGCCGCTCGCTCGCTCGGGGTGTGCCTCGGCATGACGCCGCGCACGTTCTCCGGTCTCGACCGCGTCGCCTACCACGCGGCGGCGGGCCTGGTCGCCAACGGCGCTGCCGCGCTCGCCGCCGCCGGCGTCGACTTGCTCGAGCGCGCGGGCATCGACCGGAGGACGGCGGCCGAGATGCTCGGCCCGCTGCTCCGCACGGTCGCGGACAACGTCGAGGTCCTCGGCGTGCCCGACGCGCTGACGGGGCCCGTGCGCCGCGGCGACGCGGCCGGCGTCGCGCGGCACCTCGAAACGCTCCGTCGGCTCGCGCCGCACCTCGTACCGCTCTACGTCGCCGCCGCGGCGACGCAGCTCCCGCTGGCCCGCGTCCTGGGCGAAGCACCTGCGGATGCGTTCGACGCCATCCAGCGGGTCCTGGACGGAACGCAGCAATAAGACTGTAATTTTCTTATCGTGAGGTAGGCGCCTCATTATCTCCAACGGCGGGATCCATTGATGCGAGGTCCGGCGGAGAGGTACGCTTTTGTTGTCTTGGGATCCGTTGCCGCAGCCTGCGTTCCTTCTGTCATCACGGGCGACTCCGGGGGGTTCCGGGCGCTCGATGAGCGCGTCCGTGATGCCGCGTCGCGTGGGGTGCTCCACGTCCATGGACAGCGGCCGGTCCTGGACGCCGTTTGTTCCCACCTCGCGCGCCGCGCTCGAGGGGTGGGACGCTCGCTGATCTCGGCCGCGCACGCCGCGGATCGGGATCCCTGGCGCGATCTCGCGCTTCGCTGCGCTGTCACCTCTGCCGATCCGGCCGCGGCCGCGCAGGGCATCAGCGCCGCCGCGCAAGGCGCGATCCTGCTGGTCGCCGAGGGAGCGGCCACCAGCTGGGGGAGCCTGGTGCTGGAGGAGGTCACGCGCCTCATCGCGGAGGGGTCGTGCTCCGCGCTGGTCATCGTGTGCAGCGACGGCGCGATGCGGCCCTGGACGAGCGCGCTCACGATCGACGGCATCGCGTCGCCGGACGATCTGCACCGCGTCTGGGAGGCGTTCGCGGCGGACGCGGAGCGCCGGGTCGTCGCCAAGATCGAGCGGCTCGACGCGCTGGAGGGCTGGTGCTCCGCCGTGCTGGCCGCGCCGCCCGAGCAGCGCCCCGCGCGGCAGCCGCCGAGCCGCGAGGCCGCGCGCCTGCTCGATCGGCTCGCGCTGAGCCAGCGGCCCTGGCCGTCCGCGCAGCTCCGCCAGCTCGCGGCGCGGCGCGCGGAGCCCGGGCCGGGGGACGCGGCGTGCCAGGGAGTCGCCCAGGAGCTCGCCGCCCTCGGTCTGATCGAGGTCGACGATCGAGGGTGGGTCGCCGCGCGGCGCGCGATCGTCGACCCGGCCGACGTCGACCGCGAGGACGTGTTCGCGATCGCGGAGGCGCTCGAGGAGCAGCCGTCCGACCCGTGGAGCCTCTCGCGCGCGAGCGAGCTCCTCGCCTCGCTGGGCCACGACGACCGCGCCGAGGCCGCGGCGATGCTCGCGATCTCCTCGGTCGGCGAGCCGTCGGCGCGCGCCGATTTCTGGCAGCGCTGGGCCAGGACGATGCGGGCGCTCTCCGGCGGGGGCGCCGCGTCGGGCGAGCGGCTGCTCCGCGCGGCGGAGCTCGCGCTGCGGCTCGGCGACATCGAGTTCGCCATCGACTTCTCCTCCGCGGCCCAGCGCGAGCGGGAGACGTTCGCCGCGCTGCTCGTGCGCGGCCGCGCGACGAGCGCGCGCGGCGACCTCACGACCGCCGCGATGGTGCTCTCGCGGGCGCTCTCGCTCGCCGCCACGCCCGAGGAGCGGGCGCGCGGCGCCGTGGAGATGGCGGAGCTCTGCTGCAAGACGGGCGACCTCGCGGCGGCCAAGGCGCGCGCCGAGGAAGGGCTCGCCGGCGCGGGGGAGATCGCGACGCGCCTCCATGCGCGCAACATCCTCGGCAAGCTGCTCCTCGCGCAGCAGGCCTGGGCCGAGGCGGAGCTGCACTTCGCGGCCGACGCGTGGGAGGCGGCGTGCGCGGGCGAGCACGTGAGCGAGCTGCGCGCCCGGCTGAACCGCGCCATCGCGCTGCTCTCCAGCGGCCGCCTCGACGAGGCGCGCACGATGCTGGCCGGCGTGCTCGAGGAGGGCGAACGGCGCGGCGAGCGCGCGGCGACCGGCTATGCGCTCACGAACCTCGCGGTCATCGCCCACCTGAAGCACGAGTACCCGGAGGCCTTGCGCCTCTTCGAGCGCGCGATCGAGATCTTCCGGAGGATCGGCGACAAGGTCGCGCTCGTGAACCTCATCACGAACCTCGCCGAGATCCGGCTGCAGCTCGGGCTGATCGAGGAGGCCGAGCAGGCGCTCGCGTTCGCGCGGAAGGCCTGCGGCCACGTCATCCCCGGCGTTCGGATCACGCACGTCGCCTACGTCGCGGCGCAGATCCACCTCGAGTGCCGCCGCACGGTGGACGCCTGGTCCGAGCTCACGGCCGCCTTCGCCTGCGGCGCCGGCTCGAAGCTCGGCGAGTGCTACGCGATCGCCGCGCGCATCGCGCTGCACGACGGCGACCTCCTGCAGGCCGGTCAGATGATCCAGCGGGCGCGCGCCGAGGCGACCTCCGACCGGCACCGCGCCGAGATCGCCCTCCTCGAGGCGATGTGCTCGCGCGCCGCCGGCGCGCCGTTCGGGCAGATCGCCGCGGAGGCGCTCGCGCTGTCGCGCCAGGCCCACAGCCACGAGTGCGCCCTGGAGGCGCACGTGCTGCTTCACCACGCGTCGTCCGCCGGGGACCGCGCGTCGCGCGCCCCCGAGGACGAGCCCACGGCGGCGCGCTCGCACCTGGAGGCGGCGATCGACCTCCGCGATCGCATCGCCGAGTCGCTCCCGCCCGAGATCTCGCGCAAGTTCCTCGCGCGCCGGAGCTTCGCCGAGCTCGCCCGGCTGGAGGCGTGCGCGCGCAGCGCCGCCGAGGCGGAGCCGAGGGGCTGCGAGCTCTGCGGCTCCAGCGCGTGCGCCGGGTGCGCGAGGGGGGCGGCTCGCGCCCCGCGGCCGGCGAGCGCGGGCCCCGCGATCAAGCGGATGGTCGGGACGACGCCGGCGCTGCTCAGCCTCATCCACCAGATCGAGAAGGTCGGCGCGAGCGACGCGACCGTGTTGATCCACGGCGAGAGCGGCACCGGGAAGGAGCTCGTCGCCGAGGCGATCCATGAGGTGAGCGCGCGGCGCGCGGGCCCGCTGATCAAGGTCAACTGTGCCGCCCTGGTCGAGACGCTGCTGCTCTCGGAGCTGTTCGGCCACGAGAAGGGGTCGTTCACCGGCGCGGCGTCGCGCCGTCGCGGGCGCTTCGAGCTCGCCGAGGGGGGGACGCTCTTCCTCGACGAGATCGGGGACATCTCGCCGCGCACGCAGGTCGCGCTGCTCCGCGTGCTGCAGGACAGGACCTTCGAGCGGGTCGGCGGTGTCACGCCGCTGCGCGCGAACGTACGGATCCTCTGCGCGACCCACCGCGACCTGCGTGCGATGGTTGCCCGGGGCGAGTTCCGGGAAGATCTCTATTACCGGCTCCGGCAGGTCGTCCTGGAGGTCCCCGCGCTGCGCCACCGGCCGCGGGATCTGCCCGCGATCGCGGCCGCGATCCTGGAGAGGATCGGCGGCGAGCGTGGCGTGGCGCCGAAGCGCCTGTCCAGCCGTGCCGTCGAGGCGCTGTCGCGGCACTCCTGGCCGGGGAACGTGCGCGAGCTCGAGAACGCCCTGCGCGCCGCGGCGATCTTCGCGGACAGCGAGGTGATCGATCTCGAGGATTTCACGACGAACGTCGAAGGGCTGCGGGAGCTCGACGCCGCGGAGCTGGTGAGCGCTCCGATGACGCCCAGGGCTGGCATGCACCCTGCTTTAGAAACGTCGTCGAGAGAAACGTCGAGAGAATCGTCGAGAGAGTCGTCCAGAGAGCCGTCCAGCGGGCCACGCGCGTCGGTGCCCGATCAGGCGACGCTTGTGGCACATCCCCCGTCGATGCCTGTGGATCGCACGCCGCTGGAGCTCGCGTACGCTCATGTCCGCGGAGGGGTCAGCCTCAGCGACATGAAGCGCGAGATCGAGCGCGAGTGCGTTGCTAGGGCGCTCGACGAAAGTCGTGGGAACATCACACGCGCCGCCGTGCTCCTGGGCATGAAGCGGCCGCGGCTTTCCCAGCTTGTCAAACAGTATGGCTTTGGCGGGACTTCGGAGGATTGAAGTGATGCGAGGTTGCTGGAGGAGTTGGCTGTCGGGGGGCTTCGCGGCGCCTCTGCTGCTGGCGGGCTGCGCGATCGCGTCCCCAGAGCACGAGGAGCAGAGCGCCGAAGCGTGGAGCGATCTCGACCCGATGATCTCCGAAGAAGCGTCCGGATCGAGCGATGGCATCGACGGCGATGTCGTCGTACCCGTCACCGACTTCGTCGCGCCTGCGTCGCTCCCGCCGCGCGACGTCGCGCCGCCGTCCAGCGGTGACGGCGCGCCCACGACGATCGAGGTGCGATCGCAGGAGCGCTGCAACCCGGACCCGCTCCCGTGGAGCCCCAGCGGCGCGGACAGACGCGACACCGCTCCCTCCGAGAGCGACGGGACGCGCTGAGCCGCGCGCCCGGGCGGCCTGAGCGCGTCCGCGCCCCGGCGCCGCTCCCCGGCGCGTTTTGCGGTCGCCGCGCGGCTCGCCGCGGTAGCCTTCGCGCGTGGCGCCGCTCGGGATCGATCTCCGCACACGGACGACCCTGGTCTGCGGGGCCCTCGCCCTCGCCATCGCGGCGTCGACGCTGCTGCGAGGTCGCGTCCGCCGCGTCCACCTCTTCTTCGCTGCGTTCGCCGCCGACGTCGGGCTCTGGTACCTCTCGCAGTCGCTCTTCGGCTTCTTCCAGGCCTCGATCTGGGAGCGCTTCACGGCGATCCTCGCCGTGCTGCTCCCGCAGTTCGCGCTGCAGCTCTTCGAGGCGATGATCCCCCATGACCCGGATCGGCGCTCGCGGCTGCTCCGGTTCGCGGGGGTGCTCGTCATCCCGCTGTTCGTCCTCGTGCTGGTGAGCCGGGAGCCGGGCTCGTGGCTCGACTGGCTCACGCGCGGCTGCATTTTCCTCTACGTCTTCGCGCTGCTCACCGCGGGGCTGTACACGCTCGGCCAGCGCGGCAAGCAGAGCTCCTCGCGCGCGACGCAGCGCCGCGTGCGGTTCCTCGTGGTGATCGGCGCGCTCGCCGGGCTCGCCAGCGTCGCCGACTTCGCCTGGTTCCTCGGCGCGGAGCCGCCGCCCGTGGGCGCGGCGCTCTCGGTCGTGTTCCTGTTCGTCCTCGCCCAGGCCCTCCGTCACGAGCGCCTGCTCGACGCCTACGAGATGCTCGCGCGCCTGCTCGTCGCCACGGCGGTCGCGTTCCTGATCGCGCTGATCTTCTATCTCCTGCTCACGTTCATCGGCGGCTTCAACACGATGTACCTGAACGCGGTGCTCGCCGCGATCGTCATCCTGGTGCTGTTCGACCCGCTGCGGGAGCGCGTCGAGGAGCAGCTCCAGCGCGTCTTCTTGCGGGAGCGGTTCGACTTCGACCGCTCGCTCGCGGAGGCCCGGCGGCGCCTCGTGCACACGCTCGAGGTGGACGAGATGGGCTCGATCGTGATGAGCGCCCTCGAGCAGTCGCGCCGGGTCACGGCGGCGGCGCTCTACCTGCGCGATCAGGACGGGACGGGCTTCGACCGGCTCGCCTCGCTCGGGCCGCGGGTCCCCGAGCGGATCGAGGTGGCGACCGCGAGGGCGCTGCTCGATCGCCTCGACCGAGGGCCGCTCGCGATGGAGGAGCTGGAGCGGGAGGCGCGCGAGCGGCGGGCGCGCCGCAGCCAGAGCGACGCGGACGACGACGGCAACTTCGCGCGGCGAACGGAGGTGCGGCCCCAGGTCCCCGAGGACGCGGTGCTCGCGGCGGCCGAGGTGCTCGGCAGCCTCTGCTCGGGCGTGGTGCTGTGCGCGCGCGACGAGCAGGGCGAGCCGATCGGGCTCCTGGTCGTGGCGGACACGCGCGTGCGCGACGCGTTCTCTCCCGAGGAGCTGACCCTGCTCGAGACGCTCGCCGCGCAGATCGGCGTCGTCCTGGAGAACTCGCGGCTCTACGCGCAGATGAAGGAGCGCGACCGGCTCGCGCTCCTCGGCCAGATGGCGGCCGGGCTCGCGCACGAGATCAGGAACCCGCTCGGCGCGATCAAGGGGGCGGCGCAGCTGCTCGCCGATCCCGTGCCGGAAGCGCAGATCGACGCGGCGTCGCGCGAGTTCCTCGGGATCATCCTCGAGGAGGTCGATCGGCTCGATCGCGTCGTGAGCTCGGTGCTCGATCTCGCGCGGCCGGCGCAGGGCTCGGTCGTGCCGACCGACGTGAACGCGATCGTGCGCCGCACCCTGCAGGTGCTCTCGATCGAGCGCAGGAACGACCAGCTCGAGGTCGAGATCACGCTCGATCCCGATCTCCCCCGCGTCGCCATCGATCCGGAGCAGCTGCGGCAGGTGCTGATGAACCTGTTCCGCAACGCCGTTCAGGCCATGAAGAGCCGGGGCAAGGTGGTGATCTCGACGCGCGTCCGCTTCGGCCGCGGCACGCGGCCCGGCTCGGGCTCGGACGAGCCGTTCGTCGAGCTCAACGTCACCGACAACGGCCCCGGGATCTCCCAGAAGGTGCTCGCGAACATCTTCCTGCCGTTCTTCACGACGAAGGACAAGGGGACCGGGCTCGGCCTGTCCATCAGCCAGCGCATCGCGCAGAGCGCCGGGGGCCGCATCGAGGTCCGGTCGTACGAGGGGAAGGGGAGCACCTTCGCCGTGATCCTCCCTGCCGCCGTCGACAAGCTGGGCGCGCCGCAGCCGTCGCCCGCGGCGCTCGCGCCCGTCGAGCCGGCCCCTCAGGAGCGGCCCGGCTGAGGCCGGTGTGCCCGGGAAGCGCCCGCGGCGTCCGGGCGCGTGCGCGCTGCGCGCGTCGCGTCGAGCGGGGCGCTCAGCCGTAGCGCGAGGTCATGAGCCGCTCGAGCGCGGGATGCTCGCGCACGAGCGCGAGCGTGTGCTCGGCGTGCCCGTGGGCGTAGCCGTTGCCGATGTAGAGGTCCACGTCCTTGCCGATCCCCTCGGCCCCCAGGGCGGCGGCGGTGAAGCTCGTGCTCATCGCGAAGAAGTACGTCTTGCCGCGATCGCGCGTGGCGACGATCGCGCTGAGCTCCACGCCCGGGACGTTCACGCAGGAGAGCGTGAGGTCGGCGCCCGCGTCGCCGGTGAACGGCAGCACGGCGTCGCGCACGGCGAGGGGGTCGCGCGCGTCGAGGACCGCGACGTGGTCGCAGATCGCGAGCGAGCGCAGATCGGCGGCGAGCGCCGGCGACGCCTCGATCCCGATGACGCGCCCGGCGCGGCCGACGCAGCGCCGCGCCTCGGCCGCGCACAGGAGGCCCGATTTCCCGCCCGCGCCGAGCACCACCACGCTGTCGCGCGGGCCGGCGAGGCGCGCCACCTGAGGCGCCGCGCCGGCGACGTCGAGGAGCGCGAGGGCGAGCCGCTCGGGCATGTCGGTCGGCATCCGGGCGAGCGGCGCCGACCCGAAGAGGATGGCGGTGCCCTCGACGTCGATCTGCGCGGACGCGGGCCGCACGGCGATGATCCGGCGGAGCGAGAGCGGCGTGAGCGAGAGCGACGCGAGCGTCGCGACGCGATCGCCGACGGCGACGCCGCGGTGCTCGGCGAGCGAGCCGACCCGGCGCACGACGCCGAGCAGCATGCCGCCCGAGCCGGTGACCGGGTTGTGCTGCTTGCCCCGGCGCGCCACCGTCTCGAGGACGAGCTGCGCCACGCCGTCCGGGCTGCCGCCGGAGGCCTCCTCCATCTGGCGGAAGCTCGCGGCGTCGATGTTCAGCGTCTGCACATCGACGACGATCTCGGTCTCGAACTGGCGCGAGGCGTCGGCGTCCAGCCGCTCCGCGGGCTGCGGCATGGCCCCCGGTGGATCGAGCACGCGGTGCGTGCCCAGCGGATCGCCTGCGGAGAGGGTGGGTCGCGTCGCTTCGGAGCTCACGCCGAGGCCGTTCAACATGCCGGGCACGAAAGCAAGGGCAATGAGCCGAGCGACCGCAGGATTCCTCGCTGAGGCGGCCCGGCGCACCGCCCGGGGCCCGGGGGCCTCGGAAACCGACGGTGCCGACCGTTTCGACGGAGCCAATCGCCCTCTTTCCCTCAAATTGGATACACTTGCGTGCACCGAGTACGTTGGCCCCTACCCCCGCGGCGCGCCTCTGTGGCGGCCGAGGGAGGGGGCCGGCGCGATGCGTCAGGATCGGACGAGCCGACTCATTTGAAAGAACGGACCGGATCTCTTGACCACCTTTGCTCGGTGAAACTAAGCTTTGCCCCCTGCTGGCGCTCTCGTAAGCGCACGAAGGTTTTTACTCCCTGCGATGGATAACCACGCTCCCAAGGTGTCGGCAACGCGGCAACTAGCGTTGCGCTTCATCTCCGGGAAGTACCAAGGCGGCGAATTCCCCCTCGGGGAGCAGCAGGAGATCGTCGTAGGTCGCTCCAGCGACCTCGACATGGTCCTCGTCGAGGACATGGTCTCCCGGCGCCATGCCCGGATTGCCTGCACCGAACAGTCGATTGTGATCGAGGATCTCGGCTCGACGAACGGAACGTTCGTCAACGGCGAGAAGATCAAGAAGACGACCCTGAAGGAGGGCGATCGGGTGCTCATCGGCACCAGCATCCTCAAGGTCGTCTCCACCGACCCAGGCGCGCCGCCGGCGCGGAAACGGATGGACGAGCCATCGCTGAGGAGCGGTCAGACCCGGTCGATGTCCGGGTCGATCGACGAGATCCCGCTCCCGGATCTGCTGCAGCTCTTCGGCACATCGAAGAAGAGCGGCGTCCTCGTGGTCCGCTCCGACGACGATGTCGGCAAGATCTACCTGCGCAAGGGCATCGTGACCTTTGCGACCATCAACGATCTGACCGACGTCCCGCCGCTGAAGAGCGTCTACCGGATCCTCACCTGGGTCGGCGGGACGTTCGACCTCGAGGCGGCCGAGGAGCGGGTCATGACCGGCGAGATCAGCGCGACGGTGCAGGAGCTCCTCATGGAGGGGCTCCGGCAGATCGACGAGCTGAACAACATCCGCCACCAGCTCCCGGACCTGTCGGCGCGCCTGGTCATCCCCCAGCCGCTCAAGCCGCAGCTCCGCGATCTCTCGCCCGTCGATCTCGACGTCCTCCAGGTCGTCTACAACCACGGGCACCTCGCGATGGTCCTCAACAAGAGCCCCGCGACGGATCTGGAGACCGCGCAGTCCGTGTTGAAGATGATCAACGCGGGCTACCTCCGTGCCGAGTGAGCCTGGCGGGAGCGCACGGCGTCGCTCGGCCGCGCAAGGCGGCCGAGCGCGGCGGCGCGCGCAGCGCTCGGCTGAACCGAGATCGATAGGTCAGGAGAGCGCGATCGACAGGGCGTCCTCGCGCGCGCCGCGCTCCCGAGGGCGCGGCGCGCGGGGCGGCTTGCGCGGTGTCAGGACTGCGACGCGCCGCGCTTCGCGGGGTCGGTCGCCTTGCTCGCGAGGCGGAGCGACACGGCGCGGGCGTGCGCCTGCAGGCCCTCGGCCAGGGCCAGCTTCTCGATGATCGGGCCTTGCGCCCGGAGCGCCGCGCTCGAGTACCGGATGAGGCTCGCGCGCGTCACGAAGTCGTAGACCCCGAGCGGCGCGCCGAAGCGGGCCGAGCCGCCGGTCGGGAGGACGTGGGACGGCCCCGCGAGGTAGTCGCCCGCGGCGACCGGGGTGAGGTCGCCGAGCAGCGCGGCGCCGAGCGTGCCGATCTCCGAGAACAACCCCTCGGCGTCGGCGACGTGGAAGGCCACGTGCTCGACCGCGAGCTGATCGGCGATCTCGGCGAGGCGAGCGCGCGAGCCGACGACCAGCGCCGCCGCGTGCGTCGAGAGCGACGCCTGCACGATCGCGCGTCGCGTGAGCTCGGGGAGCGCCGCGTCGAGCTCGCGCGCGACCGCCTCCGCCAGCTTCGCGGAGGTCGTCGCGAGCAGGGCGTAGGACGCCTCGTCGTGCTCGGCCTGCGAGAGCAGATCGGCGGCGACGAGCCGGGGATCCGCGGATTCGTCGGCGAGCGCGAGGATCTCGCTCGGCCCGGTGATGCCGTCGATCGACACATCGCCGAAGACCAGCTTCTTCGCGCAGGCGACGTAGGCGTTGCCGGGCCCCACGATCTTGTCGACCGGCGCGAGCTCCGGGAGCCCGTAGGCCATCGCCGCGATCGCCTGCGCGCCGCCCGAGTCGAGCAGGGTCGTCACGCCGGAGAGGTGCGCCGCGGCGAGCGTGGCGTCGTCGGCCGACGGGCTCGCGAGGACGATCTCCTGCACGCCGGCGATGCGCGCGGGGATGGCCGACATGAGCACGCTGGAGGGGTAGCGGGCCTTGCCGCCCGGCGCGTAGACGCCGACCCGGCGCAGCGGGCGCACGCGCATACCCAGCAGGACGCCCTCCTCCTCGTAGCTGAAGCCGGCCTGCAGCGCGGGCCCGTTCGCCGCCACGTTCGCGGGGCCGAGATCGCCCGCGTCGCGCTGCCGCTCATGGTAACGCGCGATCCGCGCTGCCGCGGTCTCGAGCGCGGCGCGGACCTCCGGCGAGAGCCGCGCGAGCGCCTCGGCCCCGCCGAAGCCGCCCTCCGCCTCGGGGCCTGCGTGGCGGACGAGCGCCTTCGACGTCCTCCGCTCGAACTTCTCGATGTAGCCGAGCACGGCGGACGTCCCCCCGCGCCGCACGTTGTCGATGATCTCGGTCACGGCCGGCGTGACGTTCGCGAGGTCGCCCGTGCCGCGGATGCGCAGGGCTGACAGGGTGGACTCGAACTGAGGCGAACCTTCGATGTAGATGGGCAGCATGGCTTGAGTTGGACCGGCGCGGTGGAATCTCCGCGTGGACGGCGACACCCCGTACCACACCACCCCGGCCGCCGGTACGTCGGCCGCGCGGCTGCGACGCTGCGACCGCGGCGCGCGCGGCGGCCGCGGCGCCGCATCGCGGCGGCTGCCGCGCGTCGCTCCCCGAGTTCCCCGGCCTGAGCGGATCGAGTAGGGTCGCCCGATGCGGTCCGGCTCGTTTGGTCTCGCCTCCACCGCGCTCTCGGTCGTGCTCCTCGCGCTGGCGCCAGCCGTGCTCGTCGGTTGCCCGGAGAACTCCTGCTTCCTCAAGATCTGCCAGGGCAGCAGCTGCCGCTGCTCGATCTCGTCGTGCAGCGACGGCGCCGGCTTCGACACGAAGCAGAACCGCTGCCGATGCCTGAAGGGCTACCTCTCGGTCGCGGGCCAGTGCCTCACGCCCCAGGCGGCGAACGCCTACTGCGGCGTGGGTCGCCACTACGAGGCCGGCGGGTGCGCTCCCGATCGCTGCCGGCCCGGCGACGAGATCGACCAGAGCACGGGCTACTGCGTGTCGCGCGAGCAGGTGGCGACCAACATCGGCGTCGCGGTCGGCGCCGGGCAGAAGCTCGGATGCCCACCTGGCCAGGAGCTCATCGTCGACGGTCCGACCGCCGCGTGCGTACCGCTCTCGCAGACCTGCGCGCGCGACGAGGTCTGGACCGGCCAGGCGTGCGCGAAGGTAGGGCGCTGCCCGACGGGCGCGATGTGGGATCCCGCGCTCGCCCAGTGCGTCCAGTACGCGCAGGGTTCGGGTGAGAGCGGGCTCACGGTCAACGTCGGGCAGTGGGCGTCGGCGAACTACGGGCCCGACGGCGGCATGGGCACGAGCGGCTTCTGCGGCGCTTTCGCGAAGAAGCCGTACAGCTTCGGGATCGTCGAGGGGGCCTCGGCCTACGTCCGCGCCACGGTGATGATGTCCTTCCCGGAGGGCGAGATCGCCCGCGGCGTCGTGCAGGCGGTGACGGTGTTCGACGCGAGCGGCAACCCGGTGCCGCCGCGCGGCGCCGCGGAGGTCGATGCGGCGGCGCGCAACATCTTCGGCACGCTCGTCCTGGGCGGCGGGCGGGCGAGCGCGCCGACCGCGTCGACGACCGTCCGCTGCGCGGTCATCCACGCCGGCAAGCCGCAGCCGGTCCCCGCCGTTGGCGGACTTTGAGCGGGGCTCACCCGCTGCGGATACGGGCCCATCTCGGCGTTTTCGGTGCTCAGCGCACCGGAGTGCGCTTCCGCGCCGAAAACGCCGATCTGAGCCCGTCTCCTGTGCGGGTGAGCCCCGCTCGGCGACGCGCGTTGCCGGGCGGGATTCAGCGCCAGCGCCTCACATCCTCGACAGCGTGCTCACGACGCGCGTGGCGGGGAGGGCGCTGAGGCCGACGCAGCTGACGACCTTGCCGCGCTCCACCACGAAGTTGCTCGTGGTGGGCTCGATCTTCGCGAACTCGACGCTCAGGCGGGCCCCGTCGAAGCTCGCGCGCAGGGGGTGGCCCTCCACCGCGCTGCGGACGTCCTGGCAGGTGCCCCTGGAGCGGGCAGGATCGAACTTGCGCGACTCGGGGGCGATGAAGCGGAGCCGGTCCTCGACGGCGAACACCCCGGTCTCGCCGGCGATCTCGCGCAGCGAGAAGCGCGCCTCGCCCTCGGCATAGTCCTGCGGCGCGAACTGCTCCGGGCGGCGGACCCGGAACTCGAGCGACTCGCCGGCAAGGACGGCCTCGAGCTCGCGCCCATTGCCGACCCACAGCCCGGTCAGGCTGGCGAGCGGCGACGGCTGCTCCGCGCTCGCCGCCGGGGTGGTGCTGCTCGCGCTGGCCGCCGGGCGCTGCTCCCTCGACGAGACGGCCCGCCGGCGACCCTCGCGCGGCCTGTCGAGCACGCCCAGCCCGAGCAGCGCGGCGGCCCCGCCGAACATCACGAGGGCCCCGGCGCCGATCGCGAGCCACGAGCCGCGCGGGCGCTGCGACCCCGCAGGCCCGCTCGCCAGCGGCGCGCCCGACGGCGACCGCAGCCCCTTGCGGACCTCGTCGACTGTCGTGGCCGCGGGCGGCGGCGGGCGGCTCGACGCGACGAGCGGCGCGGCGGGCGCGGGGTGGGCGATCGCGTCGAGCGCGGCGAGCAGCTCCTCGCAGCTGGCAAAGCGATCCGCCCGTTCCTTGGCGCACGCCTTCTGGAGGAAGGCGTCGAGCGCCGGAGGGACATCGTGACGCACGGCGCTGACCAGGGGGAGCGGCACCTCCGCGTGCTGCCGCATGATCTCGATGTCGCTCTCGGCGTCGAACGGCACTTGCCCCACCAGCATCTCGTAGAGCACGACGCCCAGCGCGTAGATGTCCACCCGCTTGTCGAGGTCGCGGCGCCCGAGGACCTGCTCCGGCGACATGTAATAGAGCGAGCCGATGATCCCCTTGGTCAGCCCGCGCCCCGCGAGCGCGTCCGCCTCGGCCTTGGCGATGCCGAAGTCGGTGACCTTCGCGACGCCGTCCTTGCCGCGGATGAGCACGTTCGCCGGCTTGAGATCGCGGTGGATCACCCCCTCGCGGTGCGCGGCCGCGATGCCGGAGGCGATCTGCCGGAAGATCGAGAGCGCCTCGGGCAGGGGCATCCGTCGGCGCTCCTCGGCGTACCTGGCGAGCGTCTGCTCGAGGCTCTCGCCGTCGATGTACTGCATGACGAGCCAGAGGTCGTCCCGCTCCGCCACCACCGCCTTCAGATGGACGACGTTCGGGTGATCGATCTGCGCGAGCGCGCGGCCCTCGGCGAGCGTCCGCGCGCGCACGTCCGGCCGGTGACCGAGCTCCTGGCGCACCGCCTTCAGCACCACGTGCAGGCCGGTGTGGACGTCCCGAGCGAGGTAGACGACGCCCATGCCGCCCTCGCCGAGCACCCGCTCGACCACGTACTTCTGATCGACGAGCGTCCCCGCCGGCAGGTGGCCGCCCGGCGCGCGCCGCGGCAGCGAGCCCGCCAGCGGCGCGGGGACGACGTGAGGCGCGTGGACGTTCGCTGCGGGCCCGCTCGCGCCGCCGGCCGCGAGGGCCGAGAGGCTGGCCCTGTGCGCCGGATCCTCGGGCACCAGCGCGCCCAGCAGCGGCTGCCCAGGGACGGTCGTCCGCGGGCCGGGCGCAGGAGGCGCCGAGGTCACCGCGCCGACGCCCGCCTCCTTCGCGGTCAGCGACGCGCCGCACGCCACACAGAACCGGGCGGAGCCGGGGTTCTCGGCGTTGCATACGAGGCACCTGGCCATGGCGCGGTCAGCTCGACCCGCGGCGCGCCCGGTGAGCAGCGCGCCGTGGAGGCTACGTCAGGTCCAGTGCCCCGCGCGGAGCGCCGCGGAGTCGATGGTCTTGATCTTCGGCGCGAGCGCCTCGCGGAAGATGGCCTCGTCGTCGTCGTCGAGGCCGCTCTCTCCGAAGCCGGACGCGACCTCCATCGAGGTAGCGAGGATACGCAGGAACTGCTGGAAGCTCGACGCGCAGAGCTCCGGCTTGAGCGACTCGGTCCCCGTCATGCAGGTGAACACGGGGCAGTCCCCCTCGGCGTCGAGCTTCGAGATGTCGAGGAAATAGGGATCTCCCAGCAGGGCGCTGCGAGCGATGAGGATCCAGCTCTTGCGCCAGCCCGGGAGGGAGCTGTCGC
The DNA here is from genome assembly GCF_052075895.1 of Sorangium sp. KYC3313. NCBI lineage: Bacteria > Pseudomonadati > Myxococcota > Polyangiales > Polyangiaceae > Sorangium > Sorangium sp. KYC3313. The sequence goes on along the minus strand of NZ_CP197255.1, from coordinate 9,469,954 downwards.
CGCCGTTCGCCTGCTGCTCGGCCGCGAGCTTCTCGGAGGGGATGAGGCGTACACGCTCGACCGGGGTCACCGTCTCGACGTCGAGCGGGTCGGCCTCCTGCAGGAAAGCGCGGTACCTCGCGGGCACCCGCAGCGTCTTGCGCAGCTCTTCCACCGCCGCCGGAGCCGCCTTTCCGAACCTCGCAGGGATGCCTCTTCGGACAAAGGCATCCTTGAGCGCCGTAACCGACTCGGCAAGGTCGCTATCCACCGAACATCCCTTCCTTTGCAAGTCCACCGGGACAGCCCGCTGGGCGGGCGCCCTCATCGCTTCGAAACCACTCCGCTCCCGGGGAGAGCACCGGCGCGCACCCGGAGGAATACCCCGCGCCGGGCCAGGTAGTGTAACAGAAAAACGATGGTCGACGTTGCGTACGCTGAGAGTCGATTCCGGCCCCCCGAAATCGCCCACCGGTACGGCCCGTGCGTGCACCTGCTCGATGACCCGCTCGCATGGACTCTGCTGGCTCGAGCCTGCTCCCCGGAGACGGTCCAGCCCGACGTCGGGCGTCTCGTCGGGGTTCTCTACCAGAACCTGGCGCGCGCCGTCCTCGCCGCCGAGCTGGGGCGCGCGCGCGTCGACATCCCGACCCGGATGATCTCCTCCCACCCGGAGGCCGTGTATCGCGGCGCCGCGCTGTCGCGCGCGACCAAGGTCGTCACCGTGGGCATCGCGCGCGCCGGGACGATGCCCTCCCAGGTCGTCTACGAGCTCTTGAACGAGGTCCTCGACCCCGCGCTGGTCCGGCAGGATCACCTGTTCATGAGCCGGCAGACGAACGAGCATGGCGAGGTCGTCGGCGCGACCTGGCACGACGCCAAGATCGGCCGCGACGTCGAGGGGCGCCACGTGCTCTTCCCCGACCCGATGGGCGCCACCGGCACGTCCATGGTCAGCGCCATGACGTACTACAAGACCGGGCTCGAGGGGCGGCCGGCCAAGTGCATCGCCATGCACCTCATCGTCACGCCCGAGTACATCCGCCGCGTCACCGAGGCCCACCCGGACGCCATCATCTACGCGCTCCGGCTCGATCGCGGCCTCTCGCCGGCGCGCGTCCTCAAGACCGAGCCGGGCACGCACTGGGACGAGGAGCGCGGCCTGAACAGCATCCAGTACATCGTCCCGGGCGCCGGCGGCGTCGGCGAGATCCTCAACAACGCCTGGCTGTGAGCGCGAGGGCGGCGCCGGGGCCGGCGCGGCCACCTGGCACGCCCGCTGTCAGCGGCCGCGCTTCGAGCGGCGGTTGTGGCCGGCGGCGAGCGCGCGGTAGTCGATCTCCGCGTGCGGCCGGCTCACGGCGGGGCGCAGATCGCTGCAGAGCCGCGTGAGCTCCGCGACCATCGCGCCGAGATCGCTCGCGCCCGCGGCCCTGCGCTGCGCGAGCTCGCCGTAGGCGGCCGCGAGGGACGCGATGCCCTTGCCGGAGACGTGCCCGCGGCGCGACAGATCGACGTAGCTCCGCGCGAGCGCGACGCTGTCGAAGTTGTGGGCGACGACCAGCGACTGCGCGACGCGGAGCACGGCGTGCGCCGCGATCCGGCCGTCCTCGTGGAGGACGAACGCCGCCTGAAGGTAGTTGTAGAAGGGGACGACCCGGTCGCCGAAGATCCGGAAATCCGAGGGCGAGGACTGGCGGTCGAGGTGGATCAGGATGCGCTCGACGACGGGGCCCTTCTCGACGTAGCTCGCGAACCGGATCGCATCGACGATGGTGTCGTCGTACGCGTGCCCGAGCCGCATCACCTCGCCGAGCTCCAGCGGGGTGACCCGGCCCTCGCAGACGTCGGCGTACAGCGAGTAGACGAACGCGTCGGCCTCCGCGTCGTCCCCGAGCAGCACCTCGCGGATCAGCGCGCCGCTCTGGTCGCGCTGATCCGCGAGCTCGCAGCGCCGCTGGAGCAGCGCGGGCAGCTTGTAGCCGAGCTGCCCGCGCAGCGCGCGGAAGCGCAGGCGGAGGATGTTCTGCAGGTTGGGCTTCAGCGTGAGCGACGCCCAGCGCGCGCCGTCGAGCCGCAGCTTCTGCTCGATGCGGGAGCGGAGCTGCTCCGGGCTGCCCGAGAGGATGTGGGTCTCGACGCCCGCGCGGCCGAGCTCGCGCAGGAGCGACCCCGCGCCCGGCACGGTGCGCTTCTGATCCGGCCGCTCGATCGCGGTCCGCACGAGGTCGCGCAGCGTGTCGAAGTCGGTCCGGAGGTAGGTCTTGTCGAGGTCCCACCGCGCGATGAACGGCGCGCGCGGCGGCGATGCCGCTGCGTTCGCCGGAGATCCGGGCCCTCGCGATCGTTCCTCGTCGTTCACCGTCTCTCGCTCAGCGCGACATCCACTCGCGCCGCATCTTGTCGAGCGACTGCACCACGTCGCTGTCGGCGCCCTGCCGGGCGAGGTCCATCGCCTCGCGGAGGTACATCGACGCCTCGCCCGTGCGCTCGCGCTGGTGCGCCACGTGCGCGAGCGCGCCCAGGACGAGCGCGCGATCAGGCCCGCCTGGGCCGGCGAGGTCGAGCGCCTCGCGCAGCACGCCGTCGGCGTCGGTCAGATCACCGGCGCGCGCGAGCGCCTCGCCGAGCTTCCGGCTGAAGATCAGGACGGCGCGCACCGGATCGTCGAGCTCGCCCCGGAAGATCTCCCGCCGCGCCAGATCGAGGCCGCGGCGCAGCGCGAGCACGCTGCCGGCGCTGTCCCCGCGCGCGGCGGAGCGGTCCGCCGCCTGCTCGAGGAGCATCAGCGCGACGAACGCGTTCTGCGCGTGGTAGGCGTGGATCGCCTGCACCTCGAGCGGCAGCGCGAGCGGGTCGCCCGCGCTGTCGAACGTCGCCTTGGCGTGCAGATCGCGCCGGACGCCGGCCGGGATCGTCGCGAGCGTCACGTCGCGGAGCAGCGGGTGCGCCGTGCGGATGCCGCTCGAGTGCTCCTCGATCATGCCCGCCGCCGCGAGCTTGCCGAGCAGGTCGTCGAAGGCGCGGATGTCCGGCAGCAAGCGCTGCAGCGTGGCCCGGTCCGCCGCGTCGCCGATGACGGCGAGCGCCTGCAGCGTGCGGCGCGCGTCCTGCGGCAGGCGCTCGATGCGCGCGGCGACGAGGTCGGCCATCCGCGCGTGCGGATCGCTGCCCCCCTCGAGCGTGTAGCGGACCAGCTGGTCGATGTAGAGCGGCGGCACCGTCGCGGCCTCGCCGCCGAGGACGGCGGGGGTCGCCGCGCTCGGCGGCAGGGCCAGCGGGGTTTGATCGGCGGCGCCGTCCAACGGGTCGCGCCGCGGCGACAGCCGCAGGCCGCCCATGCTCGGCGGCGTCTTGCGGGCGGCGCGGTGGTCCAGGCCCACGCTGCTGCGGAGGAGCGAGAGCGCGATGTCCTTCGGGAGGCCGCCGAGCGCGCGCACGGCGCCGCCCCACTCGGGCTCGAAGCCCGGCGTGTGGCTGGCGACGATGAGCAGCGCCGCGAGCGGCGGCTCCGCGATCACGTCGGCGAACGCGTTCCGGCTCGCGCCGTCGACGGCGTGCAGGTCGTCGATCGCGAGCAGGACCCGGTGCGGGAAGGCGGTCTGCTGCGCGCGAGAGAGCGCCCAGCGCAGGGCCTCCGCGGCGATGAAGCGGCGATCGTCGGGCGACAAGCCCCCCGCCGTCGGCTTGTTCCAGGCGTGCCTGCGCACGTCGCTCCCGCGGTCGCCCTTGCCGAAGATCTCGAGCAGCCCGCGCCGCGCCTCCGGCGTCGCGCCGCTCCAGTTCGACGCGTTGCCGCCGTCGGGCGGGAGCTCGGCGAGCCCGGCGATCGCCCAGCGGAGCGCGTAGTAGCCGACCTCCGCGCCCCACGGGTCCGGGCCGGTCTGGATGACGATGTCGCCCCGGCTCGCGGCGACGTCGAGGAACTCGCGGAGGAGCCGGGTCTTGCCGACGCCGTGCTCGCCGACGATGCGCGCGGCGACGACCGAGCCCTCGACGTCGGCGAGGCAGGTGTCGAGCCACGCGAGGTCGTCCTCGCGCGCCGCGAACGGGAGCGGGAGAGGAGGGGCCGAGGGGGCGCGATCGCGCCGGGCGGCCTGGGGCGCCGCGCGCGGCGCAGGGGCGGGCGAGTGCGCCTGCGCGATCCTGGCGCCGCACTCGCCGCAGAACTTCTGGCCGCGCGGCACGATGGCCCGGCACGAGCCGCAGATGACCGTCGCGTCGGAGAACGAGAAGCGTCCCGAGGGGGTGTCGAACGTCCCGAGCGCCGCGCGCAGCGCCGCCGCGAACTCGTCCGCGGACTGGTAGCGCCGCGCGGCGTCCTTCTCGAGCGCGCGCAGCGTGACCTCGACGAGCGACTCGGGGATCTCGCGCTCCGGCGCGAGCAGGGCGGGATCGGGCGGCGGCAAGGAGAGGTGCATCAGCACCACCTGCGTGGGCGATTCCGCCTCGAACGGGAGCCGGCCGGTGAGCAGCTGGAACAGGATGACGCCGCACGCGTAGAGGTCGCTCCGCGCGTCGATCGGATCGCCGCGCCCCTGCTCCGGGGCCATGTAGTCCGGGGTCCCGCAGACGATGCCCGGGCTCGTGATGTTCGTCGTCGCGACCTCCCCCTTCAGCTTCGCGAGGCCGAAGTCGACGACCTTCACGAAGTCGCCGCCCGAGCGCATCGGCTCGAGCACGATGTTCTCGGGCTTGAGATCGCGGTGGATGATGCCGAGGTGGTGCGCCTCGGCGAGCGCCGCGAGCACCTGGCAGAGGATGTCGACGATGCGGCGGAACGGGAGCGGGCCGTCCTCGTAGACGACGCGGGCGAGGTCGCGCCCGCGCAGGAACTCCATGACGAGGTAGAGCTGCCCGCCGTTCTTACCGAAGTCGATGACCCCGACCGAGTTCGGGTGGTTGAGGCGGCTCGCGGCGCGCGCCTCGGTGATGAACCGGACCGACGCGCTCTCGTCGCCGAGCAGGTGGGGATGGATGATCTTGACGGCCACGGTGCGCCCCAGGGCCTTCTGCTCGGCCCTGTACACGCGGCCCATGCCGCCCACCCCGACGAGCTCCAGGATCACGTAGTTGCCAGGGAGCGTCGTCCCGATCAGCGGATCGTCGGACGTCCGGTTGAACTCCGAGATCGGGAAGCCGCACACCGGGCAGAATTTGTGCGCCTGCTCGCACGGATTCGCGCATTGCGGGCAGACCACTGTGGACACGCGCGGGACCTTACCACGTTCAGGATAGCGATTGGAGTCGAGGTCTCCCTCGGCCCGAGGGGGCGCCGTCTGGAGGGGGCGGGGGGGCTCGTCCAGCCGTCTGTTAGGTCCTGGATCCTTCTTGGGGTAACCTCGGGCGCGATGGTTACGCCTCGCCTACGTCTCGGTCAGCTCCTGGTCGACGCGCGGATGATCACCCAGGACGCCCTCGAGAAGACCCTGGAGCAGCAGCGAACGGATGGCCGGCGGCTGGGGACGCTCCTTGTCGAGCAAGGGCTCATCAACGAAACCCAGCTGACGCAGATCCTGTCGCACCAGCTCGCCGTCCCCTGGGTGTCGCTCCTGCACATCGAGTTCTCGCGGCAGCTGCTCAACCTCGTCCCGCACGACGTGGCCGAGCGCTACTGCCTCGTCCCGATCTACGTTCGCCACGTCCGCAACCAGGGCGAGACGCTGTACGTCGCGATGGACGATCCGACGAACGAGGACGGCATGAAGGAGTGCATGGCGTTCTCCGGCTTGCCCGTGCGCGCGATGATCGCTCCGCCGAGCGATATCCGGAACGCGATCCGGGTCTATTACGGGGCGCGCGCCCGCTCGGCGCCGCCGCCCGCGCCCGCGAAGCAGGCCCAGGTGAGCGAGCCGCAGTCGCGGGCGCGCCCCGCCGACCCGCCGCCTTCGTCCGAGCTCTCCGGAGCGCCCGAGACCGCGCGCCACGCGGAGGACACGCCGCTGACGCCATCGACGCCGGAGCCCTTGCTGCTCACCAGGCCCGCCATGCGATCCGGGGCGCGGCTGGTCGAGGACGCGGGGCCGGCGATCGAGACCTCCGATGTCGACCCCTCCGACGTGGGCGTCATGGATGACGAGCTGGCGTGGGAGTCGCCTCGCGCCGCGGCCAAGGAAGTCCGCAGCTCCCCGGAGGAGCGGCAGATCCGCGGCCGCCCGGACGAGCGCTCGCGGCCGACGTTGAAGGTCGCGCCGACGCCCGAGCTGCTCGCGGCGGCGCAGGCAGCACGAGCCGCGCAGCCCGCGCAACCTGCGCAGCCAGCGCAGGCGCAGTCGACGCAGGCGGCGCAGGCGCAGGCAGCGCAGCCGGAGCGCCGGAAGACGATGCGCCCGAGCTCCGCGCCGGGGCCCGTCGCGGCGTCCGCCGGCGACGGGGCGCCGAGCACGGACGGGGCGCCAGCGTCGAGCACGCCAGCCGCGGCCCTCCTCGGCGCGGTGCTCGGACGCGCCAGCGCTGCGGCGCGCACCGTCCCGGAGAGCGTGCCCGACTACGGCGATGAGCCCCCCAGCGAGCGCGAGGTGCGCAACATCCCCGCGCCGCAAGGCCGCGGCCGTCGGCGGATGGTCTCGCTCACCCTGCTCGACGGGACGACGATCACGCTCCCCGCGCGCGGGTCCAAATCCCAGCAGCAGCCGCAGCAGCAGCGAAAAGAAGCCCCGTCCCCCCGCGCCGCCGCGCAGTCCGAACCGCCGCCTCCTCCCACGGCGGACGACTCGGGCCTCACCGCGCGCGATCTGGTCTCCGCGCTGCGCGCGGTGTCCCACGGCGCCGACGCGAGCGAGATCCTCGGCAACAACGTGCGCTGGGAGGCGATGTTCGCCGCGCTCCTGTCGCTGATGCTCAAGAAGCACCTCATCGCCGACTGGGAGTTCGTCGACGAGCTGAAGAAGATCTGACGCGAAGCAGGAGCTCGGTCGCCGCTGCCGGCGCGCCGCGCGCATCTTCAGCGTGGCGCGTGGCGCGCTCGCGAACGGCGGCCGTCAGCGCGCCTCCCGCGCCGCGCCAGCGCGGATCAGCGCGTCGATGTCCCCTTCCGAGAAGCCCGCGTCGCGGAGCACGGCGCGCGTGTGCTCGCCGGCGCGAGGCGCCGGTGCGAACGCGACGCCCGCCGGCGTGACCGGCGTCCTCAGCTGGGGGATCCGGCCGCGCGGCGAGGCGATCTCGAACAGGAGATCGCGCGAGGCGAGGTGGGGATCCGCCGCGGCGCTCCGCGGATCGAGGACCGGCTCGAGGCAGCAGTCGCGCTCGGCGGCGAAGGTCTCCCACTCCGCGCGCGTCCTCTCCCGGACGACGGCGGCCAGCTTGCGCTTGAGCTCGGCCTGGTGCGGCCCGGGGACGAGCGCGCTCGGGTCGGGATCGAGCCCGGCGCCCTCGCAGAACGAGGCCCAGAACTTCGGCTCCAGCGCGGCGAGGGCCATCGCGTGCCCGTCCTTCGAGAGGTAGGTGTTGTACGGCGCGAGCCCGCCGGTGAGCGGCGCGCCGCCCGCCGCGCGCGCCGCTTCCCTGGCCGCTTCTCCGCCGCTCGCGAGCGCGGCGGCGAGCGTGGGAAGGGCGAAGCCGAGCACGCCGTCGGTCATGGCGATGTCGAGCACCGCGCCCTGCCCGGTCCGCTCCCGCTCGCGCAACGCGGCGAGGATGGCGATCGCGCACCACATCCCGCCGCTCATGTCGGCGACCTGGAAGCCCGGTACCTGCGGCGGCCCCTCGGCGGGCCCCTGCGCGCCGAGGACCCCCGCGCGCGCGATGTAGTTCAGATCGTGCCCCGCGCGCGCCGCCAGGGTGCCCGTCTGACCGTAGCCGGTCAGCGCGCAGACGATGAGCCGCGGGTTGTCCGCGCGCAGCGCCGCGTGACCGAGCCCGAGCCGATCGAGCACCCCTGGGCGGAACTGGTCGAAGAGCACGTCGTAGCCGGCGACGAGCCGGCGGAAGGCGTCGCGACCCTCAGGCGTCTTCAGGTCGAGCAGGGCGCTGCGCTTGCCGCGGTTCAAGAGCTGGAACGCCGCGGATTCGCCGGCGATCTGCGGGGGGAGCTGGCGCAGGAAGTCCCCGCCGGCGACGTCCTCGATCTTGTCCACCGTCGCGCCGAGATCCGCGAGCACGAGGGTCGCGAAGGGGCCTGGCAAGAGCCTCGAAAGATCGAGGACACGCGTGTCGGTGAGCGGGCGCACGGCGGCTTTGCTGTCGTTGCGCGAGATCCGTCGAGAAATCGAGCGATCGAGGAATGATGGGCGAAGGGCGCGCCGCGCGCAGGAGCCACCGAGGTTGGCGGGGGCGGGCGCGCGGGCCGCGCTCCACCAGCGAACCGTTCGCCCGCGCGGCGCGCGCGGCCGCGCAGGCGGGCTCGCCGGAGCTCCGCCGGCGCCCGGATCAGCCCGCGTTGAGCTGGAACAGCTTCGGGAGCTTCATCGCGAGCATCTGGTTGCCCGTGACCTTCAGCTTGCCCGCGAAGAAGAGCTGCATCGAGTTGGCCTGCGGGTTCTCGTGCAGCTTCTGGAAATCCTCGCTGCTGAGCGAGATCGTGACATCCGCGTTGCCAGGGTTGCCCGAGGAGAGCTTGGGCCCGCTGTCGGACAGGTCGATCAGCCACTCGCCGCCGCCCTCGCCCGTCACGTTGATCTGGTACTTCCCGCCGATCTGCTTGGCCGCGTCGGTATGCTTCGCCAGCGCAGCGGGCAGCTCCTCGTTGAACAGTTTCTGGATATCGACGGCCATGGATCGCCTCCGGATGTCGTGTGGGACGTGGTGACTCGAGATCGCCTGGATACCGAGCGCGGTTTACCCGTGCCCGCGCGCGGGAGTCAAGCGAAGCACGACGCCCACGCGCTGTCTCCTCGCTCCGTCAGGGCAGCCCTGGCGCGCCGTCTCGTCGACCCATCAGGACAACCCTGGCGCTGGGTTCACCGCGGCTGCATCATGCGCGCGCGCGCGGCGCCTGCGCGGCAGGTCGGGGCGCCTTGTCCAGCGCGGATCGGATCGGGACCATCAGCAGGCGATCGATGGCGACGCGCTGATCGGCGGGCGGCGGGCTCTCCGGTATGCCCTGCATCAGCCGGAGGTCGCGGAGCGCGCCGCGATCGAGCGGGCCGAGCGATGCCCCCAGCCCGTCGAGCGGCGGCGTCATCGCGGGGAGCAGGCAGACGAGGGAGATCTCGTTGGTACCCTGGCGTACCCACGTTCCCTGGTACACCGCGATCGCCTGCCCGAGCGCCTCCTGGAACACGAACGCGCGCCACTCGAGCGGCGCCGCCAGATCGAAGACGCGGCCGCCGGCGCGGAGCTCCCGGCTGTCGAGGCCGAGGGCGGCGCCGCGCGCGTCGGTCAGGAGGAAGCGATCGAGGCACCCAGGAGAGCGCAGCGTGAGCTCCTCGAGGAGCGCGGCGAGCGCCGCGGGGCTGAGCGAGATCGGCTCGCCGTCCGGGCCGATCGCCTCGAGCCCGACCTCGTCGGAGCCGACGACGGACGCGTGGTCGAGCAGCGCGGCGAAGGTGCGCCGCGAGGGGCCGTCGAAGCCGGCCCCGATGGAGGACATGCCGGCGCTGGAGCTGAGCAGGGCGACGATACGATCCCGGCGCGGCGTCGCGAGGAGCGTGACGCCGAACCGCTCGCGGGTGGTGAGCAGCACGTGCTGCGCAGCGCTGCTCTGGCCTCGAAGGAGCAGCTGATCGCCCTCGAGGCTCAGCCCGCGCCGGCTCACCTGCGGAGGGGGCACGAGCTGCCGCCGTCCCCGCGCGAGCAGCGCGACCGCCGCCGTCACGAGGGCGACCGGCAACAGCGCACGGAATATCAGGCCGCGCGCGGTCACGACCAGCACGAGCGCGGCCAGGAAGAGCGGGATCGCCCAGCGCCGCCGAGTGTCCCTGCCCCCCGCCGGCGTCACCTCGGGAGCGGTCGCGTCGAACCACCGGGCCCGTGGGAAAGGCGTCACGGCGGCGTCGCTCGCCGGCTCGCCCGCGCGCTGCGTCGCCGGCCTGCCTGTCGCAGAGGGAGGCTCGTGGGCTCGGACCTCGATCGACGGGAGCATCGCGACGGACCCAAGCGGGTCCTTCTGGCCCTTCGCCTCGCGTCCCATCGCACCTCCACCCCGGCCGAAAGTTGGCGGTAGAATAGCATTGACCGAGGCCGGAGCGAGGGGACTTTGGGACAACGCGCTGCGTAGGGGGCTGCGCGTTGTCGATGACCCGCTCTGTCACGATTGGTTACGACTGGTTACGACTGGTTACGACCGGTTACGACTGGTTACGACCAGCCGAGGACGTCCCCGGCGGGTCGCGGATGGCGCGCGCTGCGACGTGTCACGCCGCGTTGCGACCGTCCTCCGCGACGAGGAACCTGACGACGTCCGCTCGCATGCTTCCTCGAACTCGCGGTTTTCCGTACCCGAGATGGATAACGCCTGCCCCGGAACGCCTGGTGATGCGGCGGATCCGGTCGAAGCGGAGGTAGCTCTCGGCCGCAGGCGCGGGGCCGATGGCGTACGACGCGCTCACGAGGCGGACATGGAGGTCGTCGCCGCCTGCGACGCTGCAGACGGCGACGCCCTGGAGGCCAGCCTCATGCAGCGATCGGAGGACTCGCACGGCGATCTCACAGCGGTTGGGGAAGAGGACCTTGCGGATCACGCGCTGGCCCTCTCACACGAAATCGCCTCCGCGAGCGGCCCGTCGCTCCGCCGCTCCGCGCCGAGCCTCGCGACGCGACCGACGGCGGGCTCGCCTGACGCGGGATCAGGCCCGCGAGAGTCTTTCCACAGGCCGAGCAAAAGGGTACGTCTGCCCTGTGCAGCGCCGCGATGTCCCGCCCGAGCTCTCGTTCGCGGCCCTTCCCGTCGCCGAGCCTCGCGAGCTCACGGGCCCGCCGCCCTCGCGCCGCCAGCGGGGCGCCGAGCCGGAGGTGGTCTCGGTCGCGGAGCTGGATCGCCGGCTGAAGCGGATCCTCGAGGGGTCGACCGCAGACGTACGCGTCGAGGGCGAGATCTCGGGCCTGCGCGTCGTGGGCAGCGGCCACGCCTACTTCACGCTCAAGGACGAGAGCGAAGAGGCGGCCATCGACTGCGTGATGTACAGGACCGCGGCGCCGCGCGCGCGGAAGCTGCTCGCCGACGGCGCGCGCGTCGTGCTCACGGGCCGCGCCACCGTCTACGTGCCTCGGGGCCGGCTCCAGTTCTCCGCGGACGACGCGCGCCTCGCCGGCCGCGGCGCGCTCCTCGAGGCGCTCGCCCGCCTCAAGGAGAAGCTCGCCGCCGAAGGGCTCTTCGCGCCGGAGCGCAAGCGCAAGCTGCCCGTCGATCCGCAGATCATCGGCGTCGTCACGAGCGGCGACGGCGCGGCGATCCACGACATCGTGACCGTCGCGTTCCGCCGCGGCGGCGCGCGGCTGATCCTGGCGCGCACGCCGGTGCAGGGCGCCGGCGCAGGGCAGCGGATCGTGCGCGCGATCGCGCTGCTCGAGGAGTTCCCGGGCATCGAGGTGATCATCGTGGGGCGCGGGGGCGGCTCGGCCGACGACCTCAGCGCGTTCAACGAGGAGATCGTCGTCCGGAAGGTCGCGGCCGCGCGCGTGCCGATCGTGAGCGCCGTCGGGCACGAGATCGACGTCGCGCTGACCGACCTCGCCGCCGACGCGCGCGCCGCCACGCCCTCGCAGGCAGCAGAGATGCTCGTCGCGGACGCGGCCGCGCGGCGCGCGGCGCTGGAGCACCTCGAGGCCCGCATGCGCCGCGCGATCGCCCACCGGATCCGGGGCGCTCGGGCCGATCTCGACCGGCAGCGCGCCCGCCTCGGCTCGCCCGCGCAGATCGTGGCGGAGCCCCAGCAGCGCATCGACGACGCCATGGCGAGGCTCCGGCGCCGCATGGAGCGCATCCTCGTCGAGGACGGCGCCGCGCTCCAGCGCCTCGATCGGAGGCTCGCCGCGCGCCACCCGCGCGCGGTGCTCGCGGGCGCCCGCGGGGCGCTCAGGCCGCTGTCGGTGCGCCTCGCCGCGGCCGCGAACCGCCACGTCGCCCTCCTGCGGGAGGGCTTCGCGGGCGACGTGGCCCGGCTCGAGGCGATGTCGCCGCTCCGCGTGCTCGCGCGCGGTTACGCCATCGCGACGGACGCGTCGGGGCGCGCGGTCCGCGATCACCGCGAGGTCGCGCCGGGCGATCCGATCGCGGTGCGGGTGCACCACGGCGCGCTCCTCGCGCGGGTCGTCGTCACCGCAGGTCCGGACGAGCCGCTCGTCGAGGGCCACGCGCACGCGCCGGCAGCGACGGCAGCAGCGGCCGCAGCGGCGGCGTCGGCCCCGCCTGCGCGCCAGGGCGGCGGCCCGCGCGCCGCGTCCGGCCGCGCGCCGAGGCGCAAGAGGACGCAGCCCGGCGCGCCCCCGTGCGAGCAGCTCGGGCTCGGCTTCGCGGCCGAGGAGCACGCCCCGACCCTCGGTCGCGCGGGCGCAGTCGGCCAGGTCTCGGTGGGGCAGGGCGGCGCGGAGGCCGGCCCTGAGGAGAGGCACCATGTCGAACGCTGAGCGGCGAATGTTCGGTCTCGTGGGGCACCCGGTGGGCCACTCGGTCTCGCCGGCGATGCACTCGGCCGCGTTTCGGGCGCACCACCTGCCGCACATCTACAGCGCCTTCGACGTGCCCACCGGCGCGGAGCTCGCGCGCTTCGTCAGCGACATCCGGAGCGGCCTCATCGCCGGCGCGAACGTCACGATCCCGCACAAGCGCGCGATCATGTCGATGGTCGACGACGTGGACGCGAGCGCGGCCGAGGTCGGCGCCGCGAACGTCCTCTGCGCGACCGAGTCGCGGCGCGTGACGGCGTACAACACCGACGTGGTCGCGCTCCGCGACGAGCTCGCGCTGCTCCTGGGATCCGCCCCGCCCCGCGGTGACGATCCAGAGGGGCCGTACGGCGCGCGCTCGAGCCCGCGCCAGCGCGCGGTGATCATCGGCGCGGGCGGCGCGGCGTTCGCGGCGATCGCCGCGTGCAAGATGCTCGGCTATCACCTCATCAGCGTGACCACCCGCTCGTGGACCAGCACCGAGGCGATGCTCGAGTCGCCCGCCGGGCAGCGCGCGTCCGAGCTCGGCGCGCTCACCGCGCCCTGGCCGATCCCGACCGACAGGTCGATCAGCAGCAAGTCCTCCGTGGCGCTGCGGCTCAACTGGAGCGAGTTCACCGTCGCCGCCGACCTGATCATCCAGGCCACGAGCGCCGGCATGCTCGGGGGGCCGCCCGGGGAGGAGGTCACGGGCATCATCCCGTGGGACGCGCTCTCGCCGAGCGTGTGCCTCTACGACCTCGTCTATAACCCCCCGGTGACGCCCTTCCTCCGGACGGCGCGCGAGAGAGGGCTCCGCGCCGAAGGCGGGCTCGGGATGCTGGTCGGCCAGGCGGCGCAGTCCTTCACGCTCTGGACCGGCCTCCCGGCGCCGGTCGAGGAGATGCGCGCGGCAGCCGAGGATTCGCTCAGGAAGGCAACCGGCGGTCGATGAGCTCGGACGGATCCCGGCGGAATTTTCCGACCCACGAGGCGCTGTCGCCCACGCCCGCGGCGCACCGCGGCCAGGGCGCCGCGCTCGAGCACGCCTCGCCGTGGCCGCACGTCGAGGTGCGGGGCCAGCTCTCGATCGCGCGCAAGGAGTGGCTGCACACGAACGGCGCGGGGGCCTACGCGAGCTCGACGATCGCCGGCATGCACACCCGCCGTTACCACGGCCTGCTCGTCGCGGCCCTCGACCCTCCGCGGCGCCGGCACGTCATGCTCTCGCACGTCGACGTCTGCGTCCGCCCCGTCCGGCAGCAGGGCGCGCCGTCCGAGCGCCGCGCCTCGTGGCCGCGGTGGGACCTCGCCAAGCACCAGTTCCCGGGCATCGATCCGGAGGGCAGCTCGTTCTACCTCGAGCGCTTCGATCAGGATCCGCTCCCGCGCTGGGCGTACGCCGTCCCGGGCGGCGAGCTCGAGGTGACGCTCGGCCTCGTGCGCGGCGAGAACGCCGCCGTCCTCCGTTATGCCTGGAGCGGGGCGGATCCGGTGATGTTGACGCTGCGCCCGCTCCTCGCCGCCCGCCACATTCACCAGCTGCTCCGCGAGAACGGCGGGATCTCCCAGAAGGTCGAGCTGCGCGCAGGGGCGGCGCGCGGCGAGCCCGGCTCGGGGCGGGACCGCCCCGTGATGGGCGAGGTCCGGGTGCAGCCGAACCGCGCGCTGCCGAGGATCTGCTTCCGCTACCAGGGCACGTTCGTCGGCTCGCAGGACTGGTGGCGACGCTTCGAGTACCTCGGCGAACAGGATCGGGGCCTCGACTTCCTCGAGGATCTCTGGACGCCGGGCCATTTCGAGACGGTGATCGGCCCCGAGCCCGTTCACCTGCTCGTGGCGGTGGGCGCGCTGCCCGACGACGAGCCGGAGAACCTCCTCGCGGCGGCGAGCGCGGCGATCCGCGCCGAGGACCCGGGGCCCCGGCGCCCGCTCCTGGAGCGGAAGCTCTCCATCGCGGCCGAGGCGTTCCGCGCCGACGCGGCCGCGCGGCCCAGCGTCATCGCGGGCTACCCCTGGTTCGAGGTGTGGGGCCGCGACGCGCTCATCTCCCTGCCCGGCCTCTACCTCGTGCCGCGCAAGACCGAGGCGGCGATCCGCGTCCTCCGCGCGATGATCGACGCGATGCAGGACGGCCTCGTGCCGAACCGGCTCCCCGACGCGGGCGAGCCGCCGGACTTCCACGCGGCCGACGCGACCCTCTGGCTGTTCGAGGCGGCTCGCCTGCTCGCGGACGTGCTCGGCGACACGCACCCGTTCGTGGCGGGCGAGCTGCTCGGCGCGCTCCGCGACGCCTTCGAGGCCGCCGTGCGCGGGACCCGGAACGGGATCCACGTCACGGCCGGCGGCCTCTTCGCGGCCGGGCGCCTGGGCGAGGGCGCCGTCGACGGGCTCACGTGGATGGACGCGCGCGTCGCGGGCCGCGCGGTGACCCCGCGCGCCGGTTGCCCGGTCGAGCTCACGGCGCTGTGGGCGAAGGGGTCGGAGACGCTCGCGCGCCTCGCGCGGGCCGCCGGCGACGCCCGCCTCGCGGGGCGGGCGGAGGCGGCCGCTCGCGCGGCGCGCCGGGGCTTCGCCGCCCGCTTCTGGTGCGAGGAGACCGGTTACCCGTACGACGTCATCTCGGAGCAGGCGGAGGGCGAGGGCGCGTTCCGCGACGCGTCGATCCGCCCCAACGCGCTGATCGCCGTCGCCGTGGATCCCGCCTGCTTCACGCCGGAGCGGGCCGCGTCGTTGCTCGAGCGGGTCCGCCTGGAGCTCGTGACCCCCGTCGGCGTGCGCACGCTCTCGCCGGCCGATCCGGCCTACGCGCCCCGGTACCAGGGAGGCCCCGAGGCGCGCGACAGCGCCTACCACCAGGGCACGGCCTGGCCGTTCCTGCTCGGGTTCTACGCGCGCGCCCTCCGGCGCTTCTCCATGCTCGGCGAGCACGTGATCCCGCTGCTGCACCGGCTCGCGGCCTCCGCGGCCGCGAACGAGATCGCGCTCGGCCAGGTGCCCGAGGTCGCCTCCGGCGAGCCGCCGCACCACCCCGGTGGCAGCTTCGCGCAGGCCTTCAGCGTGGCAGAGCTCCTGCGCCTCATCGCCTGGGACCTGCCCGCCCAGGACCCAGGCAGCGCCGCGGGCGCGCCGCCGCGCTGATCCACGCCGGCCCGTGGGGCCGGCGCGCGCCTTCAGCCTTCGCGTTCCAGCGCCGACTCCTCGCGCAGCGCCTTGCCGCCCCGGGCGGTGAAGCGGAGCAGCCTCCCCGGATCCTCGGCCTCCATGGCGAAGGCCTCGACCTCCTCGAACAGCGCCTCGAGCTTTCGAGGACCGCACGTGGGCAGGAAGCCGCGGAGCACGCGCGGGTCGTAGAACCGGAAATACTGCTGCTTGCCTGTCCCGTTCTCGACAAGGAGAAACCGGCGCAGGTGCTTCCGCACGTCGCCGAACGGGCGGTCGCTCGTCAGGAAGACGCCCCAGCAGTCGCCCCAGCCTCCGTCGACCAGCGCGTCGAGCAGCCTGGACCCGTGCGGGAGGTGCACGAGCGTGGGGCCGACGTCCGCGAGGATCTCGCCCTGGAAGCCGGCGTAGAGCGAGGCGGTCTGCTCGCCCGCCTCGCCGAGCAGCAGCCGGATGCGCGGGTCGCGGGCGGCGTCGACCACCGCGAAGAGGGGCGAGCGCTCCTGCCGGAGCCGCGCCCGCGCCGACGCGGCGAACGGCGCTCCGGTCGCGAGCACCGCGGCCCTCTTGCGCGCGCGGCGCGACGGCGGCGCGGGCTCGGTCGGCGCGTAGCGGCGGTTCACCTCGCGGCGCACCACCGCGAAGAGGGTCCCCCCCGCGCGGATCTCGTCGCCGTCCCGGAGCGACACCTCGCGCGCCCGCTCCCGGTTGACCTGCGTCCCGTTGCGGCTCCCCAGGTCGCGGAGGAGATAGCTGCCGTCGATCTGCTCCACCGAGAAATGCAGGGCAGAGAGCTCACCGTCGCTCGTGATCGAGAGATCCGACTCGGGCGCGCGGCCGACGAGCAGCGGACGGTCGCCAGGGATACGCGCCGTCTGCCCGGCCAGGGGGCCCGAGATGACCCGGAGGACGAGCCCTGCTTCCTGGTCTTCGCTCATGGTCGTCTCCATCGCACAAGGCGCCGATGAGGCCGGCAAGCAAGTAAGCCTAGAACACCGATCGGCGGGAAATCCACCCGAAGGCGGGCGCGACGCGGGAGACGACCGGGCGACTGTCAATCTTTTCCGCCTTCCAGGCGAGGGCGCTTTGAAGCAGCCCGCGCGGATTTTGCGCCGGCAGCCCTCGTTTGCCGCCCGAGACAGCGAGGGTGCGACGCGCGCGGATGCGTCAGCCGTGGCGGCTCCGCAGCGGTTCGAGGCGCAGCCAGCGCGCCACGAACGCCCGGTCCTCGGGAGCGAGCGCGCCGGTGACCCGCGCGGCCACGAGGTAGAGGCCTGCGTACAGCGGGGCGCAGAGCGTGAGGCAGAGCGCGGGGCGCCTGTCGGTCGCGCCCGTGAGCAGGAACGCGGCGAGCGGCGCCGCGGCCACGATCGCGGTGGCCGCGACGCGCCCGTAATGGCTCCACGGGAAGACGCCGCGGAGGCCGACGCCGGAGAAGCGCGCGATGCAGGCCACCGTCGAGGCGATCACGAGCACCTGGGTCAGGACGGCCGAGAGCGGCGCGCCGACCATGCCGATCGTGGGCAGCAGGACCAGGTTCGCCGCGGCGTTGAACGCCATCGAGAGCACCTGGATCCGCAGGATCATCGACGTCTTCCCGAACGCCATCAGCATGATCGCGTACGCCGTCACGCGCAGCGGCAGGAGCGCGGAGTAGATGCGGAACGGCACGGCGGCGCCGGCGTAGGCGTCGCCGTAGATGGTGCGCATGAGCGGCTCGGCGAAGAGGAGGAGGAACGCCGCGACCGGGAGCATGATCAGCGTCGTCTTGCGGATGCCCGAGTGCCACAGGTCGATCGCCGCCCGCGCGCCCTCCGCGGGGGTCCGCCCGTTCTCGACGCGGGCGACGAGGTCGGGGAGCATCGTCGAGGCGACCGAGTAGGCGAGGACGCCGACGAGCGGGAGCTCCTGCGAGCCGACGGAGAACTCGGCATAGAGGCCCGCGCTGAAGAAGAGGCCGATGACGAACTTGTCGAGCTTCTGGTTGAAGAGGCCGGCGAAGCGCGTGACCGAGAGCGGGAGCGCGTAGGCGAGCTGCGCCCTGACGCCGCCAGGGAACGGGGCCGTGGCGACGTCCTGGAACAGCCGCGCGTAGAGCCGGTACGAGAGCCCGAGCCGGAGGGCCTGCGCCGCGCACTGGGCGGCCACGATCCAGGCGATCGAGCACCCGAGCGCCGCGGGGACGATCGCGCCCGCGGCGCTCGAGAGCGTGACGATCAGCGCGACCCCCGCCGACTTGCGGTGGTTGTTCGTCGCGATGAAGAGCGGGCCGAACACGCTCGCCGGGTAGGCGATCACGCTCATGAGGCCGATGAGCAGGAGGAGCCGCGTGACGCCCTCGCGGCCGTCGAGGAAGACGCTGGGGACCAGGGCGAACACCGAGAAGGCCAGCGCGGAGAGCGCCCCGAGGCCGACCAGGAGCAGCATGCTCTGCCGCACCAGCCCGCGGAGCTCGGCGCGGGTCACCTTGGGCGCGAAATAGAGGAACGACTCCGGGAGGTAGAGCTGCGCGAGATCGCGCCCCGTCATGAACAGCATCGTCGCGAACGCGAGCACGCCGTACTCGGCCTTGCCGAGCAGCCGCACCACGACGACGCCCTGCACGAGGATGATGAGCGTGTTGACGAACTGCCCGCCGACGATCATCCCGATCCGGTCGGCCAGCGACGTGCCCTGCGCCTCGCCCGGGCGCGGCGCTTCCTTGGCAGCCGGCGCGACCTCCGGGGCCCGCGAGGGCGCGCTCGGCTCGACCGGGGCGGGCTGCTCGTCCTGCATGGCGGCTCGGTAGCACATGCGCGGGCAGGAGCGGCCTCCCGAGGCGAGCGCGCGGCGCCTGGGTCGGCCGTGATATAGGCGCGGCGATGAGGCGCGCGCTCCTCGTGAGCTACTACTTTCCACCGCGGTTCAGCGTCGGCGGTAAGCGCGCGTACCGCTTCGCGAAATTTCTACCCGAGCATGGCTGGGCAGCGACGGTGCTCACCGCGAGGCCGCCTCCAGGGGAGCGGCTGGATCCGTCGTTCGCGGAGGGCTCGCTTCCCGCGGGCGACGTGCGCCGCGACTACCTCTCGGAGGCCGAGCTCGCGCGCATGCCGCGCCGGGCGCTCGGCTCGGATGGCACCCTCGAGGCGCCGACCGAGGCCGCGCCGCCGATCGCGCGCCGCAGGGGCCTCGCGCGCCTCGCCGCCGAGGTCCGCTACGTCCCGGTGATCGGACCGAACACGGGGCGCGTCCCGGCCCTGGCGGTCCGCGTCGCGCGCCTCGCCCGCGAGGTCGGCGCCGAGGTGATCTTCGCGAGCGGGGCGCCGTGGGAGACCGTGCTCGCGGGCGTGCTGGCCGGCAGGGCCATCGGCCGGCCCGTCGTCGTCGACTTCCGCGATCCGTGGTCGTTCGGCCCGGTGATGGCGACGAGGCCCGCGTGGAGCCGCGCGGCCGCGGCGCTCGTCGAGCGGGCCGTGGTGGGCGCCGCCGCCGCCTTCACGGTGACGTCCGAGATGACCCGCGACGCCTACGCCGAGCGGGGCATCGCGCGCCGCGTCGAGTGCATCCGGACGGGCTTCGATCCGGACGCGGCGGTCGCCCCCCAGCGCGGCGAGGTGGTGACGCTCGTGCACTTCGGCAACTGCTACAGCGAGCGCACCCTCGCGCCGTTCGTCCGGGCGCTCGCGGCCGTCGCGCGCCGGAGGTCGCTCGGCCCGGGCGCGATCCGGCTGCTCAACCTGGGGCGCGTCGCGAAGAGCGACCTCCGCCTCGCCGAGGAGCTCGGGGTGTCGCGGCTCTTCGAGCACCGCACGGTGCTGCCGTACGCCGAGGGGCTCGGCCTCGTCGCGGGCGCCGACCTGGCGCTGCTCACCGGCTTCGGCGACGAGCCCCACCTCTTGCCAGGCAAGCTCTACGACTACCTCCTCGCGCGCGCGCCCATCCTCGCGGTCTCGCCGTCCCCCGAGGTCGCGCGCATCCTCGACGCGACCCGCCTCGGCTGGACGCACGCGGCCGGCGACGCCGCGGCGATCGAGCGCCGCATCGAGGACGCGCTCGACGCGCGCGCGGCCGGTCGGCCGCTCGTCGAGCCCGATCACGCGGCGCTCTCCGCGCTGAGCGCGCGCGCCAGCGCGGGGGTGCTGGCCCGCCTCTTCGAGCGCGTCGCGGCGAGCCGCAGGGGCTGACGCCGCGCTCTCCGCGCTGAGCGCGCGCGCCTGAAGCCGCGCCCGGCGCGCGCGCCGACGCCGCTCCCCGGGCGGCGCCCGCGCGACATCCTTGCCTGCGCGACGGCCCCCGTGGCATGCGAGCCCGCGATGCCTGACCATCTTCTCCAGGATCGAGCGGGGCTCCCCGAGGCCGAGCGCGCCCTTCAGGAGGCGTGGCGCGCGAAGTACGCGCCCGAGGTGAAGGAGCTCATCGTGCGGCGCGAGGTCCCGTCGCCGAAGCTCACGCTGATCGTCATCTCCTACAAGGCGAAGGACTACCTGATCGAGTGCCTCCAGCACGCGCGCGGCCAGACGGCCGCGCTCGACGTGCCGTTCGAGATCCTGCTCGCGGACAGCGGCGGCATCGAGCACCTGCGGCCGCGCTCGGCCCCGCTCGTCGACGTCGAGCTGCGCCTCACCGACGGCATCCCGCTGAACGCCGCGCGCAACGCCGCCATCGCCTGGGCGCGGGGCGAGTACGTCGCCTTCATCGACGACGACGGGCTGATCGCGCCGACGTTCGTCGAGGTCGTCTGCCGCGTCTTCCAGGACCCCCGCATCGCGGCGATGCGCGGCCGGATCATCCCCAAGGAGCACCCCTATTTCTGCACGCTCGCGGGGCACTACGACCGCGGCGACGACGTCGTCGACGACGTCCTCGCGACCGAGGGGCACATGGCGATCCGGCGCGGCGTCTACCTCTCGACCGGGGGCTTCCCCGATCAGTTCTACGGCGCCGAGGGGGTCTACCTCGTCTACCGGATCGCGAAGGACTTCCCCGATCTGCGGGTCGTCTACGTGCCCGATCTCCTGATGCGGCACGACTACTTCGACAGCTGGGAGAACTTCATCTGGAAGACGCGCAAGTACCGGCGCATCCGGCGCGAGGTGGGCGGCATGGAGCCGGACCCCGAGTTCCTGCGCTACCTCGACGCGTACCTCGCGCGGCGGAAGCCGCATCGCCGGCTCACGGTGGAGCAAACGGTGGCGCTCGGGCTGCTCAAGGCGGTGCGCTGGGGGGTCCAGCGCCTGCCGGCGTGGGCCGTGGGGCAGCCTTGATGGAGCGGGCAGGCGGCGCGCGCGGGGGAGGAGGCGGACCGATGGCTGAAGAGGGCGGCTTCGAGCAGGATCTCGCGGCGATCAACCGGCACTACACCGAGCGTTTCCTGCCCGGGAACCCCTGGGCGAGCTTGCTCAACGCCCACCCGTACCTCGTCGCGCGGCAGCGGCAGCGCCGCCTGCGCGAGGCGCTCGTCGCGTGCGGCGTGCACACCCCCGAGGCGCTGCGCGAGATGTCGGTGCTCGACGTGGGCTGCGGGTCGGGCTCCAACCTGGCCTGGCTGGTCGAGCTCGGCGCGGATCCGACGCGCCTCACCGGCATCGATCTCGTCGCGCAGCGCACCGAGCTCGCGCGCTCGCGCTTCGCCGGCATCCGCTTCGTCGCGGGCGACTTCCTGACGGCCGACGTCGGGGGCCCGTTCGATGTGGTGATGATGTTCGCGGTCCTGTCGTCGGTGACCAACGCGGAGCTCAAGCGAGGCCTCATGGACAAGGCGCTCCGCCTGCTCCGGCCGGGCGGCATCTTCTTCTTTTACGACGTCGTGTCGCGGCGGCCCGTCCCCGGCACCGCCGACTACCAGCGCCTCACGTTCGCGGAGCTCGAGGGGTATTTCGCCCCCCGCACGCTGCACATCGTTCGCAGGGACATCCTCCGGCGCGACGTCGCCGACCGGCTCGTGCGGCGCTTCGGCGTGACGGTGGCCGAGCTCGTCCAGGCGACGCGGCTGCTCAACATCGACGGCACCTTCGCCTACGCGCGCGGCTAGGCCACCCGCAAGCGTCGCGAGCCCGCACCCTCTGGCGCGCCGCCGGACGCGCGGGGCGAGCGTCGTGAGGCAAAACTCCCCGCCGGGGTGAAAAGGTCCCGCCGGCAGCCTGCCCGCGCGAGCCGCTCCGTGTCCTGAACAGCCCGGTTCCGCTCCGGCGCGGTCTGGCATGAGACGTGCCAAATGACAGGGGAAACCACGCGCCAGCCACGTGAAGACCACGTGATGAGCAGCCACAGCCGGTCGGTTCAGCGCGCACAGCGCGGCTGCCACCGCAGGAGATGACTCTATGTCCCAACGCGTCCTCCCCCCGTCGGCCGCGATCGCCTGGCACAGCCTGCCTGCCCCCGATGTGCTCTCCAAGATCGAGAGCGCCGGGGCCGGCCTCGCGGCCGACGAGGCCGCCCGGCGGCTCAGGGACGTCGGGCCCAACGTGATCCAGCGCGCCAAGGGTGACGGCCCGCTCAAGCTGCTCTTCCGTCAGATCAACGATCCGCTCATCTACGTGCTGCTCGCGGCGGCGGCCCTCGCGATGGCCATGGGCGAGGTGATCGACGGCGCGGTCGTGCTGGCGGTCGTGGTGCTCAACACGGCGATCGGCTTCGTCCAGGAGCTCCGCGCGGGCAAGGCGATCGAGGCGCTCGTCGACATGGTGCCCCAGACGGCCACGGTCGTGCGCGGCGGCCAGCGGAGCGTGATCCCCGCCGCCGACGTGGTCCCCGGCGACGTGGTGGTGCTCGACGCCGGCGACAAGGTCCCCGCCGACGCCCGGCTGCTCTCGGTGAAGAACCTCCACGTGGACGAGTCGGCGCTCACCGGGGAGTCGGTGCCGTCGGACAAACACATCGCGGCGGTCCCCGAGGACGCCGGCGTCGGCGACCGCAAGAACCTCGCCTTCGGCGGGACGCTCGTGACCAGCGGCACGGCCACCGCGGTGGTCGTCGCCACGGGCGCCGCGACCGAGCTCGGCCGCATCTCCTCGATGCTCCACGAGGCGACCGAGATCGAGACGCCGCTCACGCGCTCGATGGCCAAGGTCGGCCGCGTGCTGACCATCGCGATCGTCGCGGTCGCGCTGCTCATCGTCGGGGTCGCGCTGCTCCGGGGCTACCCGCCGGTCGACGCGATGCTCGCGGGCATCTCGCTCGCGGTCGCCGCGATCCCGGAGGGGCTGCCCGCGATCATCACCATCTCGCTCGCCATCGGCGTGCAGCGGATGGCGCGGCGCCGCGCGGTGATCCGGAAGCTGCCCGCGGTCGAGACGCTGGGCAGCACGGGCGTCATCTGCTCGGACAAGACCGGGACGCTGACGCGGAACGAGATGACGGTCCGGGCCCTGTGGACGCCCGCCGCCGGCGCGCAAGGGGAGGCGGCGCTCGAGCAGGCCGGCGCCGCGCTCGAGGTGACCGGC
Organism: Sorangium sp. KYC3313; assembly: GCF_052075895.1. NCBI lineage: Bacteria > Pseudomonadati > Myxococcota > Polyangiales > Polyangiaceae > Sorangium > Sorangium sp. KYC3313. The sequence continues at coordinate 9,446,870 of NZ_CP197255.1, read as the reverse complement.
GTCGGCTACGCGCCCGATGGCGAGCTCCGCCGCGACGGCGCGCCGGTCGGCGAGGTGCCCGAGGCGGTGCGCGCGCTGCTCCGCGCGGGGCTGCTCTGCAACGACGCCCGCATGACCCGCGAGGGGGACGCCCGCGGCATCGAGGGCGACCCGACCGAGGGCGCGCTCGTCGTCGCGGCCCAGAAGCTCGGCGTGGACGTCGAGGGGACGCGGCGGGAGCACCCCCGCGTCGATGTCGTCCCGTTCTCGTCGGAGCGGCAGCTCATGGCGACGCTCCACGAGGCCCCCGGCGGAGACCGGGTGATCTTCATGAAGGGGGCGCCCGAGGCGGTGCTCGGCCGCGCCGCGATCGGCGAGGCGGGGCGGGCCCAGGTGATGGCGCAGGTCGAGCAGATGGCGGCGCAGGGCATGCGCGTGCTCGCCGTGGCCTCGCGGCCGGCGGGCCGCGACGTGGCCTCGCTCGACGAGGAGCACCTCCCGGAGGGGTTCGAGCTCCTCGGCCTGGAGGGGATGATCGACCCGCCGCGGCCCGAGGCGATCGACGCGATCAAGGCGTGCCACGCGGCCGGGATCACCGTGAAGATGATCACGGGCGACCACCTGGCGACCGCGCGGGCGATCGGCGGGCAGCTCGGGCTCGTTCCGGACGGGGCGCGCGCGATGAACGGCACGGAGCTCTCGCGGCTCTCGGAGGGCGAGCTGCGCGCGGCGGCGACGTCCACGCACGTGTTCGCGCGCGTCGCGCCGGAGCACAAGCTCCGCCTGGTGAAGGCGCTGCAGGCCGAGGGGAGGGTCGTCGCGATGACCGGCGACGGCGTGAACGACGCGCCGGCGCTCAAGCAGGCGGACATCGGCGTGGCCATGGGGATCACGGGGACCGCGGTGTCGAAGGAGTCCGCCGACGTCGTGCTGACGGACGACAACTTCGCGAGCATCCGGGCGGCGGTCGAGGAGGGGCGCCGCGTCTATGACAACCTGGTCAAGGCGCTCGCGTTCGTGCTGCCGACGAACCTGGGCGAGGCGCTGATCCTGCTCGTGGCGGTGATGAGCTTCCCGATCGTCGGGGGCGCGCCGCTCATGCCGATCACGGCCGTCCAGATCCTCTGGGTCAACCTGGTCGCCACGGTGGCGCTCTCCCTGCCGCTCGCGTTCGAGGCGATGGAGAAGGACGTGATGAGCCGCCCGCCCCGGGATCCCGGCGAGCCGATCCTGAGCCGGTTCGTGCTCGTGCGCACGGCGATCGTCGCGGTCCTCATGACGGCCGGGGCGATCGGGCTGTTCTTTTACGAGTACTCCACCGAGGTGCGCGGCGGCGTCGTCTCGGAGATCGCCTACCGCGAGGCCCAGACCGCGGCGGTCACGACGGTCGTGCTGTTCCAGATCTTCTACGTGCTCAACTGCCGGTCGCTGCGCGATTCGATGCTGAAGATCGGGCTCTTCTCGAATCCCTGGGTCTACGTCGGGATCGGCGCGCTGCTCGCGCTGCAGCTCTGCTTCGTCTATGCGCCGTTCATGCACACGCTGTTCGGCTCGGCGTCGCTGTCGCTCGACGCGTGGGTGAAGTCGACGCTGGTGGCGATGTCGATCTTGCCGGTGATGAGCGCCGAGCGGTGGTGGCGCACACGCCGGGCGCGGCGCTCGGCGGAGCGCGAGCGCAGGTCCGACGCGTCCGACGTGGGCGGCGTCGCGAGCGCGATGGCGAACCGCGGCGCGTAGGTATCGTAGAGAGCGAGGGTATCGAGCGCCGGCTGCGCCCGCGGCTCCGTCAAAACGCTGGTGCTGCGCCGGGTACCACGGCATCATCCTCGGTCGAGATGATCTACCTCGTCGCCGCGACGCGCCCGAACTTCATGAAGCTCGCCCCCATCTGCCGCGCCCTCAGGGCGCGCCGTCTACCGATGCGGCTGCTCCACACGGGGCAGCACTTCGACACGACGATGAGCGATGTGTTCTTCCGGGATCTCGGCCTGCCGACGCCGGATCACACGCTCAAGGCAGGCGGCGGCTCGCACGCCCAGCAGACCGCGGCGGTCCTCGTCGGCGCCGAGGCCGACATGATCGAGCACCGGCCCAAGGTGGTTGTCGTCGTCGGGGACGTCACCAGCACGCTCGCAGGCGCGCTCGCGGCGTCCAAGCTCGGAATTCCCGTCGTCCACGTGGAGTCCGGGCTGCGCTCGCGCGACTGGACGATGCCCGAGGAGATCAACCGCGTCCTCACCGACCAGCTCTCCGATCTCCTGCTCACCCCCTCTCACGACGCCCACCCCAACCTGCTCGCGGAGGGCATCGCGCCCGAGCGAATCCGGTTCGTCGGCAACGTGATGATCGACTCGGTCCACTACGCCCTCAAGCGCCAGACGGACGCGCTCTCGCGCTTCGGGCTCGAGCCGAAGAAGTACGCGATCGCGACCCTCCACCGCCCGGCCAACGTCGACAGCGCCGAGCGGCTCGCCGAGACGCTCGACGCGCTCGAGGCGATCGCGCAGCGCCTGCCGACCGTGTTCCCCGTCCACCCGCGCACCGTCGCCCGCGCCGAGTCGTTCGGGCTGTCGGCGCGCCTCCGCGAGACGAAGGGGCTCCGGATCATGGAGCCGCTCGGATACGACGATTTCGTGACCGTGATGGGCAATGCGCTGCTCGTCGCCACCGACTCCGGCGGCATCCAGGAAGAGACGACCGCGCTCGGGATCCCGTGCCTCACGATGCGTCAGGGCACCGAGCGGCCCATCACCGTGACGCAGGGCACGAACATCGTCGTCGGGCTCGACGCCGCGCTCATCGCGCGCGAGGTCGACGCCATCCTCGACGGCCGCGCCAAGCGAGGCTCCGTGCCCGAGGGATGGGACGGCAAGACCGGCGAGCGCATCGCCGACGCGCTGGAAGCGTTCCTCGCGGGGGATCCCCCGCCCAAGACCGCTGGCCCGCGCGCCTGAGCTCACCGCCCATCCTCGCTCGCCGCGGTGCCGGAGCGACGGGCGCGACTGACGTAACTGACGTAACTGACGCGACTGACGCGACTGACGCGACTGACGCGACGCCGAGCGCAGGATGCACCACGCGCGCTCACCGCGCCGCCACATCGCTTCTTCCGTGGCCTACGTGGGAGTCGCGCCGCTCGCACGACCACACTCCCCACAACCCCCGACCAAACAGCGTTCCAAGGCCAGAGCGCTCTGGGTTGTGCTTGTTTCTCGATGAACAGCCTCGGTATATAGTTGTATCGTGGCAAGAAATTTTCGGCCTGGCGTGGAGTGGGGGGCTCGAGGGCGAGGTCAACGAGGTTTCTCGCTCGTCGAGGTGATGGTCGCGGGCGGGGTCGTGGCGATCCTGGCCGCCTTGGGGACCCAGGGGGTGTCCAAGTACCTCGTGTTCGCCAAGTCGGCCGAGGCCAAGCAGACGATCGGCGGCATCGCCAGGGCCGTCGTCGGCTCGGCAGAGCGCCTCCAGGCAATGTCGGGCACCGCGGCGGTCCAGCCGCTGTGCAGCGATGCGGTCACCGTGCCCAACGCATTCTATCGTGTCCAGGGGCAGAAATATCAGCCCGATCCCAGCCCGGGTGTGGACTACAACACCGGGAGTCCGACCGTTGGCTGGAAGTGCCTTGCGTTCTCGGTCAGCCACCCTCAGTCGTACCAGTATCGATATCGACTCGGCGGCTCTCCCATGCCCGTCTCCGTGAACCATTTCCCGGAGGACGTGCCGGTGGATCGCAGGTGGGCCGCCTATGCGCGAGGCGACCTCGACGGGGACAATACGCACGCGTGGTTCGCGCTGGACGGCTACATGAAGGACGGGCAGGTGGTGTTCGCCAGCACGATCGGCACCATCGACCCGGACGAGTAGGCGGCGCCGCCATGGACACCGCAGCTCTCCACACGCTCTTCGGTGCCCTCTCGTCGCGCCGCGGCGGCGAGAGCACCGCCATCGAGCTCCCCGGCGCGGACCTCGCGGCCGCGCACCTGCGCTGCGCCGACCTCCAGGGCGCGAACCTCGCGGGCGCGCGCCTCGACGGGGCCAAGCTGACCGGCGCGAACCTCGGGGGGGCGCGGCTCGACGCCGCGTCGCTCGTCAACGCCGACCTCACCGGGGCCGACCTGCGCTGGGCCGATCTCTCGGGGGCGCTGCTCGGCGGGGCGCTGCTCGCGGCCGCGGATCTGCGCGGGGCCAGGCTCCCGCGCTCGTTCTCCTCGGCGGGGTCGCTCGTGGGCGCGCGCGTCGATCCGTCGGCGTGCGCGCGCTCCGGCTTCGACGAGGAGGCCATCCTGGCGCTGGCGAGCGCGGGGGCGTCGTTCGACGACGTCGCGTCGTTCCCTTCGCCGCTGCGCGACGCCCTCGCGAGCGCCGACGCGGTCCCCGAGAGCGCAGCGCGGAGCCGTCGCCCCGCGGCGCCGGACTCGCGGCGGATGGAGGCGGCGCCGGACTCTCGGCGGATGGAGGCGGCGCCGGACTCGCGGCGGATGGAGGCGGCGCCGGACTCGCGGCGGATGGAGGCGGCGCCGGACTCGCGGCGGATGGAGGTGGCGCCGGACTCGCGGAGGATGGAGGCGGCGTGGTCATCGCAACGGATCTCGGCGCCACCCGAGTCGCAGCGAATGCCCCTCGCGACCGACGTGCCCCGCCAGGGAATGGCGGCCAGCGCCTCGCGCCGCGCTGCCGGTGAGAGCGAGCCTGCGGCGGTCCGCCGCGCCGCCGTGCCCGGTGGCCCTCGGAGGGCGCCGGACGCGCCCCCGCTCGCGCGGTCGGCCGAGCTGCGCGTCGCGCTCGCCGGCGGCGCATTGCTCCTCGTCCTCGCGGCCGCCGTCGCTCTGGCGAAGATCCCTCCGCGCGGCCTCCTCCTGGCAGCGCACGCCGGCTGCGCGCTGGGCGCGGCGCTCTTGACCTTCGCGCTGCCTCTTGTCGGCACCGAACGCAACGCCCCGCGCTCCCTGGGCGCCCGCCTCGTGCTCGCCGCGTTCGCCGCGACGCTCGTCTACGGCCTCGATCCGTCGCGCCTCGCGGTCTTCCGGCTGCGCGCCACGCTCGCCTCCGGCGACGCCGCGCAACGGTCCGCCGCCGTACGCCTCCTCGCGCGGAGCGGTCACCGCAGCTTCGACGGGCTGGATCTGTCGGGGCTCGATCTCTCCCGAGCGGATCTCAGCCAGAGCAGCTTCCGGAACGCGCGGCTCGCCGGGGCGGATCTCTCGGGCGCCGCGCTGATGGAATCGACCTTCGGGGCCGCCGATCTGACCGCTGCCGACCTCCGAGGTGCCGACCTCACCGGGACCGACGCCGAACAGGCGACCGGCTGGGCGCTCGCGGCGTGTGACGCGGCGACGGAGCTGCCCGGCGACGGTGCGTGCCTGCTGGGACACCCGGTGCGGGCAAGTCAGCCTCCGGGCGACGCCACCGCGCGCTCCGCAGCCGAGGGCGCCGCGCCGGCGGGGGCGCTGTAGCGAGCGGCGCACCGGCGGCCGCGGGCCGGATCGCTCGGGAGGTCGGGCGCCGGGCTGGCCAGACGTCTGGCGGCCCCTGGCCAGGCGCCTGCCCGCTCCGTCACCGCACCGACGTCAGCCCGGACGCCGCGCCGCCGCGCGGGTTGCGCGGGCCGCCGCCGCGTCGTCGACCGCGAGCGCCTCCTCGGCGATGGCGGCGAGATCGGCGAACGAGGCGCCGGCGAGCGCGTCCTCCACCGCGTCAAACGCGGAGGCGCACATGCTGAGGCGCGTGATCCCGAGCCCGACGAGGAGCGGCGCGACGCCGGGATCGCCGGCGGCCTCGCCGCACACCGAGACCGGCCGCTTCGCGGCGTGCCCCGCCTCCACCACCCAGCGCACGAGCCGCAGCACGGCCGGGTGCGCCGGATCCGCGAGCGCGTGCAGCCGCGGGTGACCGCGCTCGGCCGCCAGCGTGTGCTGCGTCAGATCGTTGGTCCCGATGCTGAAGAAGTCGGCCTGGCGCGCGAGGCGCTCCGCCATGAGCGCCGCCGACGGCACCTCGACCATGATGCCCGTGGCCACGGGCCAGCGGTGCGCCGCGCCCGTCGCCGCGAGCGCCTCGTGCGCGCGCTCCAGCGCGGCGCGCACGGCGCTCACCTCCGCGGCGGTCGAGACCATCGGGACCAGCACCCGGATGTCATGGCCGCGCCCCGCGACCAGGATCGCGCGGAGCTGCGCCTCGAGCAGCGCCGGCCGCGCGAGGGAGAGGCGGACGCCGCGGACGCCCAGGCTGGGGTTCGTCTCGGCGTCGAGCTCGAGGTACGGCAGCGCCTTGTCCCCGCCGGCGTCGAGCGTGCGGACCACGATCGGAGCGCCGGCGAACGCCGCGAAGATCTCCGCGAGCAGCTCCGCCTGCTCGTCCTCGCCAGGCTCGTCCGCGCGATCGAGGAACAGCATCTCGGTGCGCAGGAGCCCGATCCCGAGGGCGCCGGCCTCGCGCGCGGCGCGCGCGTCCGAGGGGCCAGCCACGTTCGCCCAGAGCTCGATCTCGCGGCCGCAGGCGAGGCGCAACCGGCCGTCCCGGGCGCCTGGCGGCCGCCGCGACGCGCGGAGGGCCGCCTGCCGCCGCTGGAGCTCGATCGTCGTCTCAGGATCCGGATCGAGCCACACCTCGCCGGTCGCGCCGTCGAGGCCGGCGCGCGTGCCGCCCGCGTCCGCCACCAGCGCCGCGGCCCCGGCGACCGCGGGGATGCCGGCGCTCCGCAGCAGGATGGCCGCGTGCGAGGTGGGACCGCCGCGCCGGTCGATGACGCCGAGCACCCGCCTCGTATCGAGCCGCGCGGCCTCCGACGGCGTGAGGTCCTCGGCCACGACGACGGCCGGCGGCCCGTCGGGCAGCACCGCCGCGGCGCCGCCGAGCAGGGCGCGCACCACGGCGTCGCCCACGTCGTGGACGTCGGCCTCGCGCGCCCGCAGGTACGGGTCGTCGAGCCGCCGGTAGATCGCGGCCGCGGCGTCGATCGCCTGGCGGAAGGCCCAGGCCGCGTTGCAGCGCTCCCGCTCGATGCGGGAGATCGCCTCGTCGACGAGCGCCGGGTCGCAGAGCAGCGCCTGATGGGCGTCGAGGATGTCGGTGCCGCGCAGCGCGCTGCCGAGGTCCTGCGCTGCCAGATCGAGCGCCCGCCGCAGCCGCTCGGCCTCGGCTGCAGGATCGTCGACCGTGGTCTCGGGGACCTCCGGGATCGACCGCACCAGCCGGACCATGGGGCCGAGCGCGACGCCGGGCGCGACGGGGATCGCGTGGCACGACGCGGGGGGCGCCGTAGGGGCGGCCGCCGGCGCGCCGCGCTGCAGAAGCGCGGCGAGCGCCTCGACCGCCTCGACCGCCTGCCGCCCGGTCGCGCGCAAGCGCAGCACGTCGCCCCGGCGCGCCCCGAGGGACGCGAGCGCGATCAGGCTCGAGGCCGGCGCCGGACCGCGCGCGGCCGTCACGTTCTCCAGGGTGATCGCCGCGTCGAAGGCCGCCGCGCGCGTGATGAGCCGCGCGGCAGGGCGGGCGTGCAGGCCGCCCGGATCGGCGATCGCGAGCTCGACCGCCGCGGCCGGCGCGGCCGCATCGTTCGCGGCCGCCGCCGCCGCCGCGGGGCGCTCCGCCTCGCCGAGCTGCTCGGCCTTGGGAGCGAGCGCCTGCCGCGCCTCCGCGGCGACCTGATCGAGCGTGCCGCCCGCCGCAGCCCGCACGGCCGCCGCGACCGCCCCTTCCACGATCGGCCCGCCGGTGAGGCGCGTGCGCGCGGCGATGGCCGGATCGATGAGCTCGAGCGCCGTCTCGGCGCTCAGGATCGCGCCGCCGATGTCCATCAGCACGACGGCGCCGGCCCGCCCGCAGACGCGCTCGATCGCCGCGGCGATCGCGGTCGCGTCGGTGCCGAGCTCCGCGCCGCCGGCGCCCGCGCCCGCCGCGCACGCGATGGCGACCGCCTCGCCGGTCATCTGGCGGGCCAGCGCCTCGGTGGCCTCGGCGAGCTGCCGGCTGTGCGAGACCAGGACGAGCCCGACGCGGCCCGCCGCCCTGCTCATACGCCTGCCGTCGCGGCCAGGCTCCGCAGCAAGAGCGAACACGACGTGGCGCCGGGGTCCTGGTGCCCGGCGCTGCGCTCACCGAGGTAGCTCGCCCGGCCCTTGCGAGCGATGAGCGGCACGGTCGCAAGCGCGCCGGCCTGCGCCGCCGCGGCGGCGCGCGCGAGCCCGTCCATGAGCGGGGAGCGCGCCGGCTCGCCCGCGGGCGCCGGCGCGCTCAGCGCGGCCTTGAGCGCGTCGACCGCAGGGGAGAGCGCGTCGACCATCGTCTTGTCGCCGGGCGACGCCTTGCCTCGCCGCTTCACGCCGTCGAGGCCCGCCTCGAGGCACCCGGCCACGGCCGCGAGATCGAGCGCCGCGGCGCCGGCCGCCCGCTGGCCCGCCTCGCGGAACAGCGTGCCGTAGAGCGGGCCGCTCGCCCCGCCGACGGTCGACAGCAAGATCATCCCGACGCCCTTCAGCAGCGCGCCGACGTCGCCGTGATCGAGGCCGCCGAGCCGGGCGCGCACCGCCGTGAAGCCGCGCGCCATGTTGACGCCGTGGTCGCTGTCGCCGATCGCCGCGTCGAGCTCGGTCAGGAGCGCCTTCTCGCGCTCCATGACGTCGGCCGCGCGCTCGATCCACGCCGCGATGTGCGCGCCGTTCAAGGCGTCCATGGCTCAGGTCCCCCAGCGCAGCGCCGGCGTGTGCACCGGCGCGTCCCACCACCGGAGCATCTCGTCGTCGAGCTTGAGCAGGGTCACCGACGCGCCGGCCATCTCGAGCGACGTGATGTACGACCCCACGAGGCTGCGCGCGACCTTGAGGCCGCGGCCCTGCGCGATCGCGCGCGCCTTGCGGTACACGACGTAGAGCTCGAGGAGCGGCGTCCCGCCCATGCCGTTGACGAACAGCAGCACGTCGTCGCCCGGCTCGAACGGCAGGTCGTCGAGGATCGGCTGCATCAGGAGCTCGGCCACCCGGTCGGCCGGCTCCAGCCTGGCCCGCCGCCGGCCGGGCTCGCCGTGGATGCCGATGCCGACCTCCATCTCGCCCGGGCCGAGCTCGAACGACGGCTTGCCGGCGTGCGGCACCGTGCAGGCGGAGAGCGCGACCCCCATGCTGCGGCCGCGCGCGTTGACCCGCCGGCCGAGCGCCGCCACCTCCTCGAGCGGGCGGCCCGCCTCGGCGGCGCCGCCGCAGATCTTCTCGACGAGGACGGTCGTCCCCACGCCGCGCCGTCCGGCAGTGTACAGGCTGTCCTCGACCGCCACATCGTCGTTCACGAGCACGCCCTCCACCGGGATTCCCGCCTCGCCCGCGAGCTCGGCGGCCATCTCGAAGTTCATCACGTCGCCGGTGTAGTTCTTGATGATGTGGAGCACGCCGGCGTCGCCGTCGACTGCCCGCGTCGCTTCGAAGATCTGGTCGGGCGTCGGGCTCGTGAACACGGCGCCGGGGCAGGCGGCGTCGAGCATGCCGCGCCCGACGAACCCGGCGTGCAGCGGCTCGTGCCCGCTGCCGCCGCCGGAGAGGAGCGCGACCTTGCCCTTGCCCTTCGCCTCCGCGCGCGTGACGAAGCGCGGCGCGGCGTTCACCCGGAGGAGCTCGGCGTGCGCGAGCGCCATCCCCTCGAGCGCCTCATCGACGAGATCGTCCGGCGCATTGATGAGCTTCTTCATCCTGCCTCCGCTCCGTGCCCGTTCGGCCCGCGCGCAGGATATCCCCATGTCATTGCCGGCCGCGAGAGGAGATCTTCTGACCGCGCCGTCCTAGGATGAGGTCGTCGTGGATCGAATCGCCCCCACGCTCCGCCCCCCTGGCCGCCCGGCGGGCTTCCAGCGCTGGAGAGAGCTGCTCTTCCTGCACTGGGAGACGCCGATCGCCGCGCTGCGCGCCGTCGTGCCGCCCGCGCTCGAGCTCGACACCTTCGAGGGCAGGGCCTACGTCGGCGTCGTCGCCTTCACCATGCGCGACGTCAGCCCCTGGTGGTCGCCGAGCGTGCCCGGGATCTCGAACTTCCACGAGCTCAACGTCCGCACCTACGTTCACCACGAGGGGCGAGCGCCGGGCGTCTGGTTCTTCAGCCTGGACGCGGCCAAGGCCATCGCGGTCGTCGCGGCCCGGGTCGGCTGGCACTTGCCCTATCACCACGCCTCGATGGATCTCGACTCGAGGGACGGGGAGGTCCGTTACCGCAGCGAGCGGCGCTGGCCGGGCCCCGTGCCTGCGCGCTTCGAGGCGCGCTATCGCGTCGGCGCGGCGATCGACGGCGGCGCCGCGGCGCCGGGGACCTTCGAGCACTTCCTGGCCGAGCGTTACCTGCTGTTCGCCGCGAGCGGCGGCGCGCTCAAGATCGGGCAGGTGCACCACGCGCCCTATCCGCTCCACCGGGCCGAGGTGACCCACGTCGAGGAGAGCGTCGTCGCCGCGGCCGGCCTGCCCGCCCCGGCGGGGGCGCCGCACGTGCTCTATAGCCCGGGCGTGGACGTCGACGTCTATGCGCTGACGCCCGCCGCGCCGCGCGGGTGACGCCGCCGCGCCGCGGCCGCGCGGTGATCGGATCGCGCCCCGATGCCCCGGGGAGCCCGAGCCAGAGCGCCGCGGGCACGGCCGGGCCTGCGCCCGCGGGTCAATTCCTGGTGAGCCAGTGGATGACCTGGGACTCGAGGCCCGGCGCCGCCCCGAACCCGAGGCTCAGCGTCCGCGGGAAGCCCACGTGGCCGCCGCGCCGGAGCCACTGCACGTCGAGCAGCGGCGAGCGCGGGTGGGCCTCGATCGCCGGCCGCACCGTGTCGAGCGGCACCATCGGGTCGGCCTCCGCCGCGACGATCAGCGACGGGACGGCGATGTCGCCGAGGCGCGGGGCGGCGCTCTCGCTCGCATAGTAGGCCTCCGCGCTCTGGTAGCCGAAGCGTCGCGTCATGATGCGCCGGTCCCATTCGCGGATCGTGCGAATGGCGAGCGCCTCGTCGAGGGGCACGGGCACGGCGCGGCGCGAGGCGACGGCTGTGTACATCTCCTTCAGCCCGGCCATCACGTGCCTGCGGTAAACCCACCGCTCGGGCTGATCGATGGCGGCCACGGCTCGCTCCAGGTCGAGCGGCGGGCAGACGGCCGCCACGGCGTGGACGCGCCCGTCGAGCGAGCCCGACGCCGCATAACGGAGGGCGATATGCCCGCCCAGCGAGTAGCCGAGGACGAGCACGCGCTCGTACCGGCCGAGCTCGGGGGAGGTGATGGCGGCGTGGAGATCGGAGAACAGGCCAGCGTGGTAGATGTCGTCTCCGTCGCCCCCGGCGCCGCGCAGGTTGATGCGCAGGCAGGCGAGCCCGGCGCGCTCGGCCATCAGGGCGGCCTCGACCACATAATAACTCTCGCTCGTACCGCCGAGCCCGTGGACGATGACGAGGATCGAGCCCGCGTCTTCTCGATGGCGGATCCTGCCGAGCAACCGGACGGGCCCGGCAGGCGTCTCATCGACGTGGACCGAGAAGGGGGAAGACGGAGCGAGCCGCGGGGCGCGAATCTGATGCTTGAGCCAGGGAGCGACCGTCCAGAAGTGGCCGTGGAGGATGCGCTGCATCATCCCGTTCGTAACACGGGCGACGCAGCGCTTCTATCTCACCCGCACGCTCAGCGACACTCGACCTCCGACGCGCCGCTGCAATCGTTCCGGCACACGTCGCAGTAGACGCACCGGAGCATCGCGTCGTAGAGGTCCGCGCTGGCAGGGTCTGCCGTCCTGCAGGCCTCCTGGCAGCCGGCCGTGTCGCACGTACGGATGCAGCTCACGTACTCCAAGCACAGGAGGCTTGCCGTGCACGCCGAGAGCTCGTCGGCGCAGCTGGTATCGAGCGCGCACCGGGTGCACCCCGAGCCGCCGTCGCCGCAGGTGCCCGAGCCGTCGCATACAGGCGGCGGGACGGCCCGCTTCAGGTTGAGCGTGAACGCGCCGTCGCTGGTGTCGAGCGAGCCGTCCACCACGATCACGACGGTCTGACCCGCCGCGAGCGTCACCGTGACCTCCGACTGATCGACCCTCGTGTCGTCGTTGCACGCGAGCTGAGGCCCCCCGCAGGTCGCGTCGTGCACGTGGAGCATCGTGTCGAACGCCGATCCGAACGTATCGAACGTGTAGTCGCCGGCGACCGGCGCCGTGAACGCGTATCCCGCGTCGGGGCTGTTCGATTGGCGGCAGGCCTCTGTCACGGTCGGCCGCACGCTGTTGGGCCGGCCGAGCGTGCTGCCGGTGATCGTCTGCGGCACCGACGAGGCGAGGGTGCCCGCCGGGCAGCTCGGCGCGCTCGCCCGCGTCACGCTCAGCTCGAAGGTGCCCGCCTCGCCCTCCGCGCCGTCGACCACGATGTAGACGGTCTGGCCCATGGCCAGGTCGGCCGTGATGATCGCGCTCGGGTCGGCGCTGCACGCGATCTCGGAGCACCCCGTCGCGTCGAGGAGGGCGAGGACGACGCTGTAGCCGGAGTTCGTGCTGTCGAACGAGTAGACGCCCGCGGTCGCGGCGGTGAACGAGTAGATGCGCTCGCTCGAGCTCGTGGCGGAGCACGTCGGGGAATACGTGTTCGGCAGGCCCGCGGTCGTGCCGTTCACGATCTGCGGCACGGCGCTGCCGAGATCGTGGCCCGGGCTCACCGTGCACGCGCACGCCCCGGCCTGGCAGACCTGCGAGTCGTTGCACGCGGCGCCGCACTCGCCGCAATGATCGGCGTTGGTCTGGAGGTCGACGCAGACATCGACGCCGTTGCAGGCCGTGAGCCCGGAGCCGCAGCCGTCCTGGCATTCGCCGGCGACGCACGTCTGGTCGTCCGTGCACGCGGTGCCGCACGCGCCGCAATGCCCGGCGTCGTTCTGGAGGTCGATGCAGGCGCCGTCGCAGTCGGTGAGCCCCGCCGAGCACTCGCCGTCCTGGCACTCGCCGGCCTCGCAGGTCTGGCCGTCCGTGCACGCGGCGCCGCACTCGCCGCAGTTGCCCGGATCGGACGTGACGTCGACGCACGTGCCGCCGCAGTCGGTGCGCCCCGCGGGGCAGCCCCCCTGGTCCTGGCACGCGCCGGCCTCGCAGGTCTGCCCCTCCTCGCAGGCGTTGTTACAGCGGCCGCAGTTCGCCTCGTCGCTCTGGGTGTCGACGCAGCTGTCGCCGCACGACGCGAGGCCGTCGTCGCACGCGGCCACGGCCACGCACTCGCCGTCGCGGCAGGCCTGATCGCTGCCGCACGCCACGCCGCACGCGCCGCAGTGGCTCGTGCTCGTGCCCGTGTTGATACAGATGCCGTCGCACTCCGTCTCCGGCGCGACGCACGCGCTCGTGCTGGGGCCGCCGTCCGAACACGATGCCACGGAGGCGAGCGCCGCCGCAGCGAGCCAGAGCAGGGTATACGTCGGCGCGAGCCTGAAGCGCGATTTGAGCTTTTCCATGAACCTTCCCTCGGCAGAGTCGCCGACGACGGGGGTCGTAACGCGGAGCTACCGGGAGGATACGACGATGGCCTTGCAGGATGTCAATGCTTGCAGCCTGAATCCCGCGCGTAGTTCGTCGGCGGCGTCGGCGGCGTCGGCGCGCCGTTTTGCCACCGTCGTACACCTTGACCACAGGGTGCGCTGCTCGGGCGCCCCGCGCGCGGCCAGGGCGCCCCGCGCGCGGCCAGGCCGCCAGCCCGCGCCGGCCTCTCCGCAGGGGAGGGAGGCAGCGCGGATTGCGCTGGCGCGGGAGGCCGTCTATGCCTGGATGGCGCGCGCGAGGGCCTCGCCATGGCCCCGACCGCTCCGAGCACCAACCGAATTCCCGCTCAGATCAAGTACATTGTCGGGAACGAGGGGTGCGAACGTCTCAGCTTTTACGGGAGGAAGAACATATTCAACGTTCCTCGTGGTCAACACCATGTTGATCCACGAGCACGTGGCGAAGGCCAATTGCCACCTGTGCGCGGCGTCCACCTCACGGCGCTCGGCCGGCACGGCGAACACGGGCAACCTGATCACCGCCGGCGTCGCCGCGTTCAACGTGTTCACCGCGCGCTTCAATACCTCTTCTTCGCGGCGCTCCTCCTGATCGCGGCCGTCGTCTTCGGCCTCGTCGCCCGGCGCTACGTGGTGGTCGACCAGTTCCAGCGGAGGCCCCGGGCGCGCCCGTCCCTGCGTCCCGACGCGCCGCGCCGGTTCAGCCCTCGCCGCGCTGCTCCTCGTCCTCGGGCTCGCTCGCATGCGCGGGCGGGATGCGGACCCGCACCGTGCGGATCTGCCGCGGGCTCGCGTCGACGATGTGGAGCTCCGCCCCGTCCGGGGTCGTCACGACGTCGCCGGGCGCGGGGATGCGCCGGGCGAGCCCCAGGCAGAGCCCCGCGACCGTCGACCAGCGGACGTCGTCCGGCAGCGCGATCGCGAGCTGCCGGCTGACCTCGTGGACCGGCATGTCGCCGGGCACGAGCGCCGACCCGTCCGGCTCGCGCCGGATCGTCTCTGCGTGGGGCGGGTGCGCCTCGTTCTCGGCGAAGATCTCGCCGACGAGCTCCTCGACGAGGTCCTCCATCGTGACGATGCCGATCATGCCGCCCTGCTCGTCCACGACGACGGCGAGCTGGAGCCGGCGCCGCTTCAGCTCGGCGAGGAGCTCGACGGCCGGCATCGACCCGACCACGAAGTACGCCGGGCGCAGGATGCTCTCCAGCGAGAACTGCCCGTCGCCCCACAGGAGCGCGAGCACCTCCGGCATCGTGACGTAGCCGATCACGTTGTCGTTCGACCCCTCGTAGACCGGCATCCGCGTGTGGCCGTGCTCCAGCACGGCGCGCTGCACCTCCGGGGCGGCCGCGTCGCGCGGGAGCGCCACGACGCGGCCGCGGGGGAGCATCACCTGGAGCGCGGTGAGCCAGGCGAAATCGATGGCGCGGGACGCGATCTCGCCGGCGCGCTTGTCGACCGAGCCCGCCTCGGCGGCCTCGTCGACGATCTGCTGGATCTCCTCGGGGGAGAGGCGCGCCTCGACGAAGTTCGTGCGGTCGCCGAAGAGCCTCAGCACCAGGTTGGAGCTGGCGGTGAGCAGCCAGACGAGCGGGCGGGCGAGCGACGAGAGCCCGCGGAGCGGCGGGCCGGCGAGCATCGCGTACCGCTCGGAGGCGCGGAGCGCGAGCGACTTCGGGACGAGCTCGCCGAGGACGAGCGACAGGAAGGAGACGAGCGCGACCACCGCGGCGAACGCGAGCTCGTCCGCGGCGTCCCCGACCCACGGTACCGCGCGGAGGACCGGCGCGAGGTCCTTCGCGAGGGTCGACCCGCCGAAGGCGCTCGCGGTCGCGCCGACGACGGTGATGCCGATCTGCACGGTGGCGAGGAAGCGCTCCGGGTTGCCCCGGAGGCGCTTCACCGCCCATGCCCGGCGGCTCCCCGACTGGACGAGCTGGTCGAGCCGCGTCTTGCGGACCGTGACGATCGCGATCTCGGCGCCCGAGAAGACGCCGTTCACGAGCACGAGGGCCAGGATGATGAGGATTTCCGAGAGAATGGCGGCGCCCTCCGCGGCGTTCCCAGGTGCAGGCATAGCGTGTCGCTCGCCCGGACGGCAGCGGCGCCAGGCCCGCGGCGCACGAAACCCAGGCAGCCGTGGCTGCAGCGTGCCGCGGGCCACGAATTGCGCTCATGATGAAATTTTCTGGAGGGATCCGCCACGCGCGTCGCCGGGCGCGGCGGCCGCCGCGCCGTCACGCGCGGCCGCAGGCGCCGCGCGGAGGGCTCACGCCGCCTTGCTGGCTCGCCGGTCCCGCACCGCCTGCGCGAGCAGCTCGAGCACCGGAACGGTGTCGTTCCAGCCGAGGCAGGCGTCGGTGATGCTCTGGCCGTAGGTGGGGGGCTTGCCCGGCGCGAGATCCTGCCGGCCTCCCACGAGGTGGCTCTCGATCATCACGCCGAGGATGTCCCGCGAGCCCGAGCGCAGCTGGTCGGCCAGGCTCTCGGCCACGATCCTCTGGCGCGCCGGATCCTTCTGGCTGTTGCCGTGGCTGCAGTCGACCATCAGCCGGCGCGGCAGGCCCGCCTTGGTCAGGCGGTCGGCCGCCTCGCGGACGTGCTCGGCCGCGTAGTTGGGCCCGCGCTGCGAGCCGCGCAGGATCACGTGACACGACGCGTTGCCGCGCGTCGCCACGATCGCCGAGATCCCCTGCTTCGTCACGGAGAGGAAATGGTGCGCCTCGCGCGCGGCCCGCACGGCGTCGACCGCGATCTGGACGTCGCCCTCGGTGCTGTTCTTGAAGCCCACGGGGCACGAGAGCCCGGAGGCGAGCTCGCGGTGAATCTGGCTCTCGGTCGTGCGCGCGCCGATCGCGCCCCAGGAGATGAAATCGGCGATGAACTGCGGCGAGATCGTGTCCAGGAACTCGGTCGCGCTCGCGAGCCCGAGCTCGGCGATGTCGCGGAGCAGCCCGCGGGCGACGCGGAGCCCCTTGTTGATCGAGAAGCTGCCGTCGAGGTTGGGATCGTTGATCAGCCCCTTCCAGCCGACCGTGGTGCGCGGCTTCTCGAAGTACACGCGCATGATCACGACCAGATCGTCGCTCAGCCGGTCGCGCGCCTCCCGGAGCTGCGCGGCGTACTCCAGGGCGGCCTTGGGGTCGTGGATGGAGCAGGGGCCCACCACCACGATGATCCGGTCGTCGTCGCCCGAGATCACGCGCTCGGCGGCCTTGCGCGTGAAGGCCACGGTCTCGGAGGCCGCGGGGCTGACGGGGATCTCTTCGATAAGGATCGCGGGGGGGATCAAGGGCCTGAGCCCTGCAATACGAAGGTCGTCGGTCGAGTAGTACATCGTTGAGGCTCCAGCATAGCGCGACGACATACGCCCCGACTACCCGCGCGTGGGCCGGAGGCGCTTTCTGGTCGCTGTACGGCGCCCCGTACATCCCGTACGGCCTGCGATCGGCGTGAAGATTTGTCTCGCAGGCGCGGGCGGGCCATCGGGTCATGGGGCCGTCGGATCCGGGCCCACGCTGGCGTTCGCGCGAGCGCTGGCCGCCTCCGCCGGTCAACTGCGCGCTGGCGCGTGCGGCCGCTCCCCCGGCCGCTCCGCGCCCGGTCGCCGCAGGAACAGGGCGCCCTTCGGCTGCGTGCGGCAGGGCGCCGCCGGCCGCTCGGTGCCCGCTGGGGTCGAGCGGACGGGTCGCTCTGCCAGCGCCGTCCGGCGTGGCGGGGGCACCGAGCGTGTGGCGCTCGCCGGGCGCGCCGCCTCGGTGACGTCGGTCGCGGTCGGCCGCGGCGGTCGTTGCTGCCTGCGCTCTGCGCGGGGCTCCTCGAGCAGCGCGCGCAGGGACGCGAGCGCGCGCGTGCGCCACTTGTACGCCGTCGACAGCGGGATCCCGTGTTGTGCGGCGACCGTCGCCATCGGCACGCCTTCGATGTCGTGCGCGATGAGGATCTGCTGCTCCTCGGCCTGCAGCGACCTGAGCCGCGAGAGGATGAGGGAGCGCGTCTGCTCTGCGTCGATCTGCTCCTCGGCGTTCGGACGCTCGTCGGCGACGCGGCGCGGGGCGTGGCCGGAGGACAGCTCTTCGCGCCGGTGGTGCGCGCGGTCGCGGTAGTGGGCGGCCACGTGGACGGTGATCCTGTTGAGCCACCGCTCCGGTCGCGCGCGGAGCGGGTCGTAGGATGGGAAGCTCTGGTATCCGGCGAGGAACACATCCTGGAGAATGTCTCGCCGATCACGGCGTGGGACCCCGAGCCGCCTAAGCCAATTCCATACGGAGTCGTAGGTCTTCCCCCGAAAGAGCCGGACGAAGGCCCGCTGTCTATCCAGCGGCATCGACGGTGCGAGAGTGCGATGCGGTTGTCCCATGCTCGCTTAATTAGGAGGAGCTGATCTCCCATCTCAAAAAAAAGCCATCGGCTCTGAAGAATGATCTTCTGTGCGCGCGCGATCCCCAGCGCATCACCCCCAGGCGCCGCGGACGGGAGAGCAGTAGTCGGCGGCGGTGGGAGGGAGCGTCTCCTGCGCGGGAGAGCAGTAGTCGGCGGCGGTGGGAGGGAGCGTCTCCTGCGCGGGAGAGCAGTAGTCGGCGGCGGTGGGAGGGAGCGTCTGCTGCGCGGGTGACCGTCGCTCTAGAGCAGCGGGCTGGGCCCGGCGGCTGTCGTCCTCGCGCGGAGCGCGCGCAGCGCCGCGTTCCTCTCCGCGGCGAGGCGGCCAGCGGGGAACCTCATCCGGTGTTCGATCAGGCGGCGCTTCGCCTCCGCATAACGACCGCGCGAAAACGCCGTGATCGCGCCGTCGATGAGGGTGCGCTCCGCGGCGATCTCCTGATCGTTCGACGTCCCAGGCGGCGCCGCGGAGGGCAAGGTCGCTCCGCCCGACGGACGGGGCGCGGCCTTCTGCGCGGGCAGCGCCGCGCTGGTCGCTCGCGGGCTCCCGGCGGCCGCGATCCGGCCGCCCTGCGGAGCGTCCGCCGCTGCAGCTGCGCCGAGCGGCGGCGGCAGCGCGGCCGGGGACGGCGGCAGCGCGGCCAGGGAAGGCAGCGATGGCGCGGTCGGGGACGGCGGCGGCAGCGCGGGTGGGGGCGGCGGCGTCCGGATGACCGCCATGGCGAGCCCGGTCGCGGCGCGCGTTCCGACGGCGGCCGGCGTCGAGGCGGCGCGCAGCGCGCCGAGCGTGATCGCGATGACGGCGGCGGCGCTCGCCAGCGGGACTGCGATGCTCGCTGCGACATGGAGCGAGCCTGCCCGCGTAGGCGCGCCGCCCTCGATCGGGAGCTTCCACGGCCACGGAGAGAACACCCCGCGGACGCTGCGGTACAGCCTCGTGAACAACGTGGGCGCGCCCTCGCCCCCCGTGCGCGCCTCCTGGACGAGCGCGCCGGCGCTGAAGGGGATGAGCGCGAGCCCGCGGCCGCGCTGCCGCGCCTGCCAGCGACGCATCGCCGCCTCGATGTCGACCCAGGCGAGCCGGTGACGGCTCCACGCGGTGCTCAGGGGGATCGACAGCTGCTGGGCGATCTCGGCCATGTCGATCTCCTCGAGCTCATGGGCGACGAACACGCAGCGGCGCTCCATGGGCATCTCCTGGAGCAGCTTGTCGAGCACGCAGCGCCGGTCCCTCGCGATGGCGCGCTGCTCGGAGTCGGGGGTGACGTCAGGCAGCGCCGCGAGATCGTCGAACGGCCGGAGGCGCTCGTGGCGGCGGTGGGCCCGTCGGAAATGGTTCGACGCCTGGTGGGTCGCGATGCCCATGAGCCACGACCGCACGGTGCCCCGGCTGGGATCGAACCGCGGCAGCGCACGGTAGGCGCCGGCGAGGACCTCCTGGGCGACGTCCTCGATGTCCTGCGCGCGAACCCCGAGGCGGGCGAGGTAGCGGGCGATGAACGAGAAGTGCTCGTCGGCGATCTCCGCCATGCGGGCGTGGGAAGGCTCTGCGGATGTGTTTTTGCGTGACTGTGTCCCCATCTCTGTTCCCCCCTCGAGCGTGGCGACGGCGTCGTCGCGAAGCTTGTCAATGCGCTGCCTCGGCACCCCGAGGGAGGGCAGCGCGACGCGCGGGCGCCTCGCTCCGCGGATCGAGATTCACGTCCAGACGGAGGCCCACGAGCCCGCCGTAGGCGGGCGGGGTCCAGAGCACGCCTTCCTGGCTCTCGACGCGGAACTGCGTGAGGCGCAGCACGATGTCGCCGTAGAACTGGATGGCGAGCCGATCGGAGATCGGTATCTCGACGCCTGCGCGCGGCCCTGCGGCGAGCCAGAGCGACGAGGTGTCGATGATCCTGGCGTCGGCGCTGGAGGTGGTCACGACCCCGACCGACGCGACGGCACAAGCGAAGAGGTGACGGCGCTGCGAACACGGCATCACGTTCGCCGCCGCGAGCCATGTCGAGAAGCTCGTCGCCTCGTCGAGCTGAATCGTGACCGGCAATTGAACGTGGCCTTCGATGCCGAGGGTGAAGGATGGATAGCGGAGCGCGACGTGGAGCGCCGTCCCGGCGGTCGTCTCCTGCAGGGTTCCGAACACCGCGGACCCCGCAAGGCCGACCCTGACGTCGGGCCACGCCCGCCGCGCGGGCGCGGCGGCAGCGGCGTCGGGCGGGGGCGGGGCAGGGGAGGGCGGCGGTGGGGGCGGGGCGGGGGGCACGTGGAGGCTCGGATCGAGCGCGATCCGGAGCGAGAGCGCCATGTTCATGACAAGCTCTTTGCAGTCGTCGTGATAGACGACCAGGTGCCGAGACCATGCGATGGATCCATCCGCGTCGTAGAGATCCATGGTGGCGTGTATCTCCCTCCCTGGACCGCGGAAGACAAGGGCTTTGGCCTGCGCGGCCGCCTCGGGCTCCACCGGGTCATAGCCGAGCTGCCTGGCAAGCTCCTCGCGCAGGAGCGCCTCGCCCGGGCAGCGCTCGGCCCCCGGCGCGCGACGGTACTCGAGCTGCACTGCGGCGCGGGGCGGCGCGGCGCCGGCGCGCCAGGGCGACAGCAGGGCCGCGGCCGCAGCGACGAGCCATAACGGCGCCCGGACGCTGGTTCCGCCCGCCCGAGGCCCGGCCAGGGAGCGCCGACGCGCGGAGCTGGGTCGGCCCTGCGCTGCCGCGGCAGCCCCGGTGTCTCTTGCTGATGCTGCTGACATGGTGCTCATCGCGGCGTGGTGATCGCTCGTTCAGGCCAGGTGTCATCGGCCGCATTCCCGTCCAGAGAGCGGCCAGGGTGCCTCGCTCAGAAGGCATCCACGGGGAGCACGAGCCCCACGCCGACCACGCCGGAGAGCGGAGGGACCCGCCATACCTCTCTGTTGTTCACCCAGAGGGACGGACGGCTGTGGTTCGTGTGCAGCTCGGCGAACCCGCGCAGGAACAGCTGCTCGGAGAAGCGCCAGTCGCCCGCGACCCGAAGGCCGACCGAGCTGACCCATGGCTGGCGCGCTTGAATGCTGACGCCGGGGTCGCTCGTGATCTGCAGCTCGCCGGCGTCGAAGACGGCGCACACCGACAGGACCCCGCGATGACCGCAGATGTCGAGCGTCGGCATCGCCAGGCTCGCATGGACAAGGACGCCGTCCGCGAAGGTGTCCGCCAGGGAGGTGAACATCCGCGCCTCGACGCCGATCGACAGGCTGGGCCAGCGGAACGCCGTGGCGAAAGACGCCCCTCCGCCGAGCGCGGGCAGGAGGCCCACCGCGAGCAGCGGTGACGCGGAGATCTCGCCGCGGAACATGTGGTCGTCCTCCTGAGTCTCCCGTCCCGATTCAGACCGAGGCGTATCCGCGTGCACCGGGGTCGTCGCCATCAGGACAACGAACACGGCGGCACAACCGGCGCGTCGCATCGGCGTCCCGGCTAGGGCGGGATCGGTGCGGTACGGAGCGGAATGGACATCTCGACCCGATGCACGCCGCTGTCTCCCGTCCGGCCGCAACACCCCGCCATGTGGCCCCCCTCTTCAACGTCTCCGGCGCCCGTAGGACAGTGCACCTCTGCCGCGTGACGGAGGCCGGCTCGACGTCGCCGCTCCCACGTCGTGATCCTGTAGATACTGACTTTGGAGCGCCCGTAAAGGCTTTTGTGTGCGCTCCCGAGCGCGCGGGTCGCATTGCCTTTTGTCTCGTCAATTTCTCCCTATCGAGAGATTTTTCCGTCATGCCCACGGATCCATCTACTTGGCGCCTTTGCCTGACATCGCTGGTTCTGGTCGACCCCGACCGTGGTTCAGGAGAAGCCCGAATCGTGTGGCTCGGGCGGCGCTGCGCCGCCTTCGCGGCGCGTGACCGTCACCCGTTCTCGCCTGGACGTGTTTGGCAGCAAAACGTGCTCGGACCGGTGAGGACGATCTCGCCTCGCAGCTCTCCGCCGCTCGGCTCGCAGCTTCCGGGCTGGTTGACCTGCCAGATAGCCATCATGCTCTTGGGCGTTTTCCCGGGCACGGCGGCGACGCAGCCCGGGGCATGGCTCGAAGCGGTGCCGGCGGTGATCAGCTCGCCGCACGCGCCGTCCCGGAAGGAAAGGAGCGCCAGGGAACACTCGCTGCCTGTCGGAGGACCGCACTCACACGGCGTGCAGTGGCGTTCGTCCCTCATGCCGTCGTAAAGGACGACGTCCTCCGGGTAATCTTCCGGGCAGGTCACCTCGCCCTCGCCGAGGTACATGAGGCACCGAGCGAAGCCCCGTTCCTGATCGGGCGACTCGCACGTCGTCGACGGAGAGGCGCACGTGCGTTCCTTGGGGGGGCCTTCGCACGCCAGGCCGGAGCGATACCACCGCAAGCTGAACTGTGGCACCGGGGGGGGCTCGATGCTGGCTTCGCAGGGCGTCACTCGGGTCTCGCCGAGGACGAGCGATTGATGATCGTTCACGAGGGCGTCGTTCGGCACCACGCAGGTGCCGTTCAGCATGTCCCGGGGCTCATGCACCGAGACCGGCGAGCCACCGCACTTCAGCGAGGCGGCCGTCCTGAGATCGTCGGGCAAGGCGCAGGCTGGCTCGCCGCACCGACATGGGCTGCACGCGAAGGGGAAGTCAGCGGTCTCGTTCCCCCTGTACACCCTGTTCGGGGCGCTGTCGGGGCAGCGCGGCTCGTCCACCGTTCTGCCGACCCAGAGCAGCGTCGGGCCATGGAAGCCCTCCGGAGCCGGCTCGACACACTGGTCGCCGCTGCACGTGTCGTCGCATGCCGAGATGCACGCGTCGCGGTCGGGCTGGTTTCTGCACACTTTCGCGCACATCCGACATTCCGCTATGCAATCCCAACGGTCGGGCCCGTAGGGCTCGCTATAACATTGATCCACGCATGTCCCGCATTCCGCTAGACACGCCTCCTGGTTGGGCACGTTCTCACACTCGGTGTCGCATGTTTCGATAGTCTCTCTGGTGTAGAAGCAGCCTGGGAGGCACGCGGTGAACAGCAGCGCAAGCGCGAGAGAGGTAGTCTTCATAGACCTCCTGTCGGGAAGAGCTCGCCGCCCGCTTTACTACAGACGCGCCCGTTTCAAGCGAAGATGGACCGGGCTACGCCAGGAATGACCCCTCTCGACGCATTGCGATCAGCGCCGGGGAATTCCAAGAGAACGCCAACCGCGGCGATTTTTGTCAGCGCAGCCCGGGCTCGAGCGCAGCGAGGCACCTCGTGAAATGAAGACACGCTGGGCCACGTAAGCGCTCGGTGTCGGAGCGCACCCTCGACCCAACTCCTGGGTGACCGAGCGCGCTCCTGCGCAACCCTGCGCAATCCTGCGCAATCCTGCGCAATCCTGCGTGACCGAGCGCAGGCCGCGGCGCTCAGGCACGGGCCAGGGCGACCGAGCGCACCGCGTCGGAGGGGGTCGGTGCGAGCGTCGAACGCGTCGAAAGCGCTCGCGGGGCGTGCGCTTGCTGCGTTAAGCTCCGATCCTGATGAGTGGGGATCCACCCGACAGCGAGCGCGGGCTGCATCAGGCCGGGCTCCGTCCTCAGGAAGAAGAGACGGGCTCGCAGGGGGCGGCGAGCGGCGCGCCGGTCCCCGCGGCGACCGTCTCGCTCTCCTCCGGGCGGCGCTACGAGATGAAGGTGACGTCGGCGGGCGATCGGCTCGTCGTCCGCGGAAGGACGGGTGAGATCATCCTGCAGATGGAGATCACCGACGCCGGTCCGGTGCTGTCGTTCGCGGCGCCCGACGGCGAGCGCGCCGGCGCACGGCGAGGCGGCCGGGGGAGCGCCTCCTCCGCGCCGCCGCGGCGCGCGGCCTCGCCGCCGCAGTCCGTGATCGTCCCCATGTCGAGCGGAGATCGCCCCCCCTCGGAGGGCGAGGCCGTCGAGGTGCCGCGGGCCCTGCCGCTGCCCTCTATCAAGCTCCCGCCGGAGGCCGAGCCGCTGGAGCTCGATGGCGGCAACGCGCGGTCGGGGGTCACCCTCCGGCGATCTCCCGGCGAGCTCGACGCGAGCGGCGCCGGGCCGGCCGCGTCGGCGCAGGCGACGCCGAGCGGTGCGGCCCCCGCGCCCGCCTCGCGGAGCGACCTTCCGGGCGCGCGGGGCGCGCTGCCCTCGCTCAGCCTTCAGCAGTACGCGGTCCTCTGCGCCGAGTCGTCGATCGGAGCGGCCTCGTCGTTCGACCAGGCGCTCCTGCGCCACGGCATCGCCGACCGCGACCTGTGGAAGGCCGTCGATCGCAGCTGGCAGGATCGGCTCGAGCGCGAGCCGATCCTCACGCTGCGCTGGATGGAGCTCACGACGCGCTACCGCGAGCACCTGACGCGCCGGTGAAGCTCGCGGCGTGATGCCGCGCGGATACCTGCTACAGCAGCGCCCCGCTCATGCCGGGCAAGCTCCCGGAATCTGGAAGACGAGGCAGCGGAAGAAGAGGAAGAAGACGCCTGAACCTCTTTCCGTCATCTTCGTCTTTCTGTGAACATCCCAAGAAGTGGCGCTGGTCCCGGGAGAGCGCGCGAGCTACCGCGGCCAGCCGCCAGTGTCTGGAGTCTCAGTGCAGGGTCTTCTCGAAGCCATCAGGAAAGCCTGTCTTCCGGGCCTCTGGTCCCAGGGCGTCAAGCTCGCCCGTGAGGGCGCTGCGTTCGGACGGGAGGATCGCGGCGATGTCATCGTGGTCCGCATCAAGGCGGCCGGGCAGCCCGTTGCACCCACCGTCACCCTCTACCCAGCGGACGCCGAGTGGACGTGCGACTGCGGTGGAAAAATCGACCCCTGCGCGCACGCTGTCGCGGCGACGCTGTCGCTCTCGCAACCCGCCGCGCAAGGCCAGCCGGCCGCGCAGAGCCAGCCAGCGGCGCAGGGGCAGCCAGCGGCGCAGGGCGGCGCGACCGCCGCGGCTGCGCCGCCGGCGCGGCTGCGGTACCGGCTCCGGCGCAAGGGGCTCGTGCTCGCGCTCGAGCGGATGATCGTGCACGCGAGCGGCGCCGAGGAGCCGCTCCGGGTCTCGCTCGCCAGCCTCGCCGGCCGCGCCGTGCGGGCTCCAGCGAGCCCGGAGCGGCCGGGGCCGAGGCTGCCCGAGCTCTACCCGACGCACGAGGACCTGGCGGTCGACCGCCTCGTGGGCACGAAGCAGCACGGCTACTTCCCCTCGGATCGCCAGCCCGAGCTCTTCGCGGCGCTGGCGGGCGTCGCGGACGTGGAGCTCGACGGCGCGCCCGTGCGCGTCTCCAGCGAGGCGATCGGCCCCCGCGCGGCGGTGCGCGATCACGACGATGGCGCGGCGCTCATCGTGGAGCGGGACCCGCGCGTCGACGAGGTGATCGCGTCGGGGGTCGTGCGGTGCGGCGGCACGCTGCACCTGCTCCGGGAGATGGACCTCACGGGGCCGAAGCTCGAGCGGCTGCCGCTCCGGCGGGTGTTCCCGCGGGGGGACCTCGGCAAGCTGGTGACCGACGTCCTGCCGGAGCTGACCAAGCGCGTCCCGGTCACGATCCAGAGCCAGCGCCTGCCGCGCGCGGGCGGCGCGTCCCGGCCGCGGATCCTCCTGGAGCTCAGCCAGAAGGAGCACACGCTCTCCGTCGTGCCCAGCCTCGTGTACGGCGACCCGCCGGAGGCGCGCATCGAGAACGGCCGGCTCGTGCACCTGTCCGGCGCCGTGCCCGTCCGCGACGAGCCCGCGGAGCGCATGTTGCTGATCCGGCTGCGCGACGAGCTCCACCTCATCCCGGGCCGCCGGGTCGACTTCGACGGCGTCGAGGCGATCCGCTTCGCCTCGCGCCTCGAGTCGTGGGACGCCCGCGCCTTCGCCGACGCGCGCGGCGAGATCTTCGGCAAGGCCGCGCTCGTGCCGCGCTTCGTCATCGAGGACCGGGCCTTCGACGTCGAGTTCGAGCTCTCGGCGGGGCGCGACGACGACGAGGGCGACGGCGCCGGCGCGCCCCCGAAGCGCGCGGACGCGACGGCCGTGATCCGCGCGTGGCAGGACGGCCTGCCGCTCGTGCCGCTCCTCGGCGGCGGGTGGGCGCCGCTGCCCTCGGCGTGGCTCGACAGGTACGGCGCGCGCGTCGCCGATCTGCTCGCGGCGCGGCGCGAAGACAAGGAGGTGCCGCCCGCGGCGCTCCCGGCGCTGGCCGCGCTGTGCGACGAGATCGAGTACCCGCGCCCGTCGGGCTTCGACAAGCTCATGCCGCTGCTCGACGGCTTCGCGTCGCTCCCGGAGGCGCCGCTGCCCTCCGACCTGACCGCGACGCTGCGCCCCTACCAGCGACGGGGCGTCGACTGGCTGTCGTTCCTGCGCGACGCCGGCCTCGGCGCGGTGCTCGCCGACGACATGGGGCTCGGCAAGACGCTGCAGACGCTCTGCGCGCTGCGCGGGCGGACGCTCGTCGTGTGCCCGCGCAGCGTCGTCCACAACTGGGCCGACGAGATCCGGCGCTTCCGCCCGGGCCTCCGGTTCGCGATCTACCACGGCACGCGGCGCGCGCTCGATCCAGCGGCCAACGTCACGCTGACGACGTACGCCGTGCTCCGCAACGACGCCGAGCTGCTCGCGGCGCAGGCCTGGGAGGCCGTGGTGCTCGACGAGGCGCAGGCGATCAAGAACCCCGACAGCCAGGCGGCGCGGGCGGCGTTCGCGCTCCGCGCCGAGCTGCGCGTGGCGCTGAGCGGCACGCCGGTCGAGAACCGGCTCGAGGAGCTCTGGAGCCTGCTCCACTTCACGAACCGCGGCCTGCTCGGCGGGCGGAGCGCCTTCCAGGAGCGC
This sequence comes from Sorangium sp. KYC3313, assembly GCF_052075895.1. NCBI lineage: Bacteria > Pseudomonadati > Myxococcota > Polyangiales > Polyangiaceae > Sorangium > Sorangium sp. KYC3313. The sequence continues at coordinate 9,420,261 of NZ_CP197255.1, read as the reverse complement.
TACGGCCGGCCGATCGCCGAGGGCGTGCAGGGCGCCGCGGCCGAGCTGCGGCAGAAGATCCGCCCCTTCGTGCTGCGGCGGCTGAAGGGCGAGGTGGCGCCGGAGCTGCCGCCGCGATCGGAGATGGTGCTCTACTGCGAGCTCGAGGAGGCAGAGCGCGAGCTCTACGATGCGGTGCGCGCGGCCACCCGCAAGGATGTCGTGGAGAAGCTCGCGGAGGGGGCGAGCGTCATGGCGGCGCTGGAGGCGCTGCTCCGCCTGCGCCAGGCGGCCTGCCATCCGGCGCTGATCCCGGGATCGAGCGCCGGCGGCGCGGCGCCGGCGGCGCGGAGCACGCCCTCCTCCAAGGTGACGCGGCTGATCGAGGCGCTCGAGGAGTGCGTCGCGGACGGCCACAAGGCGCTCGTGTTCTCGCAGTGGACCTCGCTGCTCGACCTGGTCGAGCCGCACCTCGGCGCGGCGGGGATCCCGTGGAGCCGCCTCGACGGCGGGACGCGCGACCGCGCCGGGGTGGTCAACGAGTTCCAGTCGCCGGGCGGCCCGCCGGTGATGCTCATCTCGCTCAAGGCGGGCGGCACCGGCCTGAACCTGACCGCGGCGGATCACGTCTTCCTGCTCGATCCCTGGTGGAACCCGGCGGTCGAAGATCAGGCGGCCGATCGGGCCCACCGCATCGGACAGCACCGGCCGGTGATGGTCCACCGGCTCGTCGCCAAGGACACGGTGGAGGAGGGGATCCTCGCGCTGCAGGAGCGGAAGCGCGCGATCGCGGGCGCCGCGCTGGGCGAGGCGGACAGGGCGGCCTCGCTGACGCGGGAGGATCTGCTCGCGCTGCTGGGGTAGCGCACATCGAGCGCGGCCTTCCGCGCGGCGCTCCCCGCCGTGTCGTCGCTCGCGGGACGGGCGCATCGCCGCGGCCTCTGCCTCTGGCGGTGCACGCGTTGCGCGCGTTGCGCGGCCATGGGATGAGCGGGCGTGATGCGAACGTTCATCCTCCCCCTCGCCGCGCTGCTGGCGCCGCTCGCTGCGTGCAGCGGCAACGGTCCGCGCGAGCCGGCGCCCGAGCCGTCATCACCCGTGGAGCCCCCGGAGCCGCTGTCCACCGCGGCGCCGGGCGCGCCCGCGCCGCAGGCTTCGGCCACGGTCACCGCGACGACGCAAGCGCCGGCTACGACGGCGCGGACCGCGACCACCGCGCCCGGCGAGGAAGCGCTGTTCGGCACGTGGAGCTCCGCCGCGTGCGGTCCGCGCAAGTACGAGCGCCGGCTCTCCCTCGCGAAAGACGGCAGCTTCGTCGCCGAGGATCGCGTCTCTCCCTGCCCGCCGAGCGTGGTGTGCGTCTGGTCGGGCATCGTCCATCGCAAGGGGGCGTTCAAGCGCGCCGACAGGACGCTCCTGCTCTCGGTCTCCGAAGGGTCGCAGGGGCCGGGCGCTCACCCGTTCCCGACCACGCTCACCATCGATCCTTCGACGGGCGCCCTCGCCGAGACCGGAGAAGGCGGCGCTTCCTGCCCCTACGCGCCCGCCGGCAAGTAGCGTCCTCTGTGCGCGAGCGCACCGCTCTCAGCACCCGCACGCCTTCTGGACCGCTCCAAGGAGGGCCTCGTAGCGGATCGGCTTCCTGAGCAACGGTGTTCCGGGCGGCGGGGACGTGATCGACGCGGCCGACAGGACGACGACCGGGATGCCCGCGAACCGCGCGTCGCGCCGCATCCGGTCGATCAACTCCACACCGTCCATGACGGGCATCAACAGGTCGACGAGCATCATATTCGGCCGCTCGCCGCGCTCGAGCAGCGCGAGCGCCTCCGCTCCGTTTCCAGCCGTCATGACGCTGTAAGCACCGTCTTCCTCCAGCGCATCGCGGAGCGAGAGCTGGATATCCTCGTTGTCCTCCACCAACAGGATGTGCTTCATCGTGTCAGTTTAAGAAGATTTTGTCTCGGTGTCATCGAGGTTCCCACGTTGTCGAGGCAACTCCACCGTAAAGGTCGAGCCGACGTCAGGTTCACTCGCGACGGACACCGTCCCACCCATGGCCTCGACGACCTGCCGCACGATCCACAGCCCGAGGCCGAGCCCGCCGTAGTGCCGCTCCGAGACCGCGCGCTCGAACTGGTTGAAGATGATGGCCTGGTGCTCGGGCGCGATGCCGATGCCCTGGTCCGTGATCGTGAGCCACGCGCGTGCGTCGCTCGACCACACGGTGATCGTGATCGGACGTCCACGGCCGTATTTGAGCGCATTGGCGAGGAGGTTGTTCACCACCTGGTCGAGGCGCCTGCGATCCCAGCCGCCCGTGGCGTCGGCGGCGAGCTGGAGCGACATCGAGTTCCTGGCGAGGTCGTATTTGTGCTGCTCGACCACCTCGCACACGACCTCCGCGAGGTCGACCTCCTGTATCTGAAGCTCGATCCGTCCAGCGGCGATGCGCGAGACGTCGAGCAGGTCGGAGACGAGCCGTTCCAGGCGATCGATCTGCCGCTCCACGACCGATAGCTTGATGACCAGGCGCTCGGGCGTGAGGCGGTCCGCGCGCGCGGCGCGCGCCGCGCGAAGCACGCTCTCCACCTCGGCGCGCAGCGGCGTGATCGGTGTCTTGAGCTCATGGGCCGCGACGGCGAGGAAGATCTCTCGCGCCCTCACGGCCTCTCGCGCCTGCTGGAGCATCACCTCGCGCTCCTCCGCCGCGATCTTCTGCTCCTCGTAGAGCGCCGAGAGCGGGCGGTTCAGCTCCTCTGTGCGGAGCTCGTGCGCGCGTGCGGCGCGCGCGGCTGCCGCCAGCGCGACCACCTTGGGGAGCAGCGGAATGAGCAGGATCGCGGTGCCGACGGAGGCGATCGCCGTGATGGCACGGAGGGCCCCGTCCAGCCAGTGCAGCGGCTGCCAGATGACCCATGCATCCATGAAGTGCGTGAACCCACAGGCAACGATGAAGGTGCCGAACGCGAGGTACACCCACTGGAAGGGGATGTCCCGGATGCGCCGGACCAGATGGGCGAGGGTCAGGGAGATCGAGAGATAGGCGAAGCCGATCACCAGGTTGGTGATGACCTGCAGCCAGACCATGCCCGGCTGCCAGAGGTAGCAATGGCCATGGGGCATGAATTCCGTCGCGAACAAACTATGTGGCGACTCGAGCATAAGTTCCTCTGCTGGAGTTTCCGAGGGCTCAGGGGGATGTGCGGGCATAGTGTACAATCCTCGGCTGGCGAACAGGACGCGGCTCGCGCGGCTCGTCCACGGGGCTCCGGGCGCGGCGCGGTGCGATGCGGCCCGGTGCGACGCGATGCGACGCGACGCGACGCAACCAGAAGAGCGCCGGCAGACCCGAAGCGCCGCTGCGGCTCGCGCGCGGTCTCCCGCGTGCTATGCACGCACGCTTCGATGAGTCCCGACCGCGAAGCCGCCGGCGCAGGCCGCCCGTTCACTGCCGCCGATCTCGACGCTTGCCTCAAGGTGCTGGAGGCGCTGGCCCTCGATCGCGCGCAGCTCGCCTCCATCAGCTCCGAGGACCGCCGCCGGCTTCTCCTGGCCGCCGGCCGCGTCTCGCGCCCCGAGCGCGCCGAGCAGCGAGAGCTCGCCAGGGCGTTCCGCAAGCGCGACCGGCACGCGCAGAAGTCCGCCGACGCCGCCCTGCTCGATGCGGTCGGCATCCGCGTTGCCCGCCGAGAGCCGGTGTTCCGCACGCCGGACGCGCTCGCCCCGGCCGCGCCCCCGCTGTCGTGGGCCGACCCCGCCGAGGAGCCCGCGTCGCGGCCCGAGGCCACCGAGGAGCCCGGGCCGCCGGCCGAGCCGGGCGCGCCGGAGCTCGCGCGGCCGCGCAAGTGTTACGTCTGCAAGGCAGAGTTCCGCAAACTCCACTTCTTCTACGACGCGATGTGCGCCGCGTGCGGCGACTTCAACTACCGCAAACGCAGCCAGACCGCGCCGCTCGACGGCCGCGTCGCGCTCGTCACGGGCGCGCGCGTCAAGATCGGTTATCAGGCGGCGATCATGCTCCTCCGCGCCGGCGCGCGGGTCATCGTCACGACCCGCTTCCCGCACGACGCCGCGCGCCGCTTCTCGGCGGAGCGCGACTTCGACGCCTGGGGATCACGGGTCGCGATCTACGGCCTCGATCTCCGGCACACGCCGAGCGTCGAGCTCTTCACGCGCCACCTCCTCCACACGCTCGACCGGCTCGATTTCATCATCAACAACGCCTGTCAGACCGTGCGGCGACCGCCGGGCTTCTACGGCCACCTCATCGAGGGCGAGACCGCGCCCGTCCACTCCCTCCCGCGGGGCGCTCAGCCCCCGCTCCGCGAGTACGACGCGCTCCGCGCGTGCGGCACGCTCCCCCTCGTCGCCGGCGCCGACCCCACGGCGGGCCTGCGCGAGCCCGCCTTGCTCTCCCAGATCCCGGCTCCGGGCGATGAGCGCCTCGACGAGCTGCTCTTCCCCCAGGGGCGCTACGACGCCGATCTCCAGCAGGTCGATCTCCGGACGCTGAACAGCTGGCGGCTCACCCTCGCCGAGGTCCCGACCGTCGAGATGCTCGAGGTGCAGCTCGTCAACGCGGTCGCCCCCTTCGTCCTGAACTCCCGGCTGAAGCCGCTCATGACGCGACGGCCCACGTTCGACAGGCACATCGTCAACGTCTCGGCGATGGAGGGGCAGTTCTACCGCCGTTACAAGACGGACAGGCACCCTCACACCAACATGGCGAAAGCCGCGCTCAACATGATGACGCGCACGTCCGCGCCCGATTATGTGAAGGACGGCATCTTCATGAACAGCGTCGATACCGGGTGGGTCACCGACGAGGACCCCGCCGCGCTCGCCGCGCGCAAGCTCGAGGAGCACGGCTTTCATCCGCCGCTCGATATCGTCGACGGCGCCGCCCGCATCTGCGACCCCATCTTCTCCGGTCTGCTCAGCGGCCAGCACGCGTACGGCCAGTTCTTCAAAGACTACATGCCGACCGATTGGTAGCCGCCGCCGCCCGCGCCAGGGCGCGCTCCTCCTTCACTCAACCACGCCCGCGAGAGGCCACCGGGCGACGCGCTGGTCCGGCTGGGCTCGCTCGTCCGCTCGTGCGGTGCACCCGCTCGCTCGGCCTGCCTGACGCGCCGTCTGCGCGCCTCCCACGTCCTGTTCAGGTCGCTTGACGCTGCGCATCCCTTTCTTGACAGTCGAGAGAGCCCGTTGATAAGCGATAACTTAACACTTACCGCCGGGAGGGAGCGCTCCGCATGGAGATCCTGATTCACAACCCGCTGACCCGCTTCCTCATCCAGGCGTTCTTGATCATCGCCTGCGCGCGGCTCGTGGGCCTGGTGGCCCGCCGGATGGAGCAGCCGATGGTCATCGCCGAGGTCACGGCGGGCATCCTGCTCGGCCCGTCGCTGTTCGGCTGGCTCTTCCCCGATGCGTCGGCGGTCCTGTTCGCGAATGATTCGCTGCCGCTCCTGAAGCTGGTGAGCGAGGTCGGCCTCATCGTCTTCATGTTCCTCATCGGGCTGGAGCTCGATCCGAAGCTCTTGCGCGGGCGGGGCCACGCCTCGGTCATCATCAGCCACACGAGCATCGTCGTGCCGTTCGCGCTGGGCGGGCTCCTCGCGCTCTACCTGTACCCCCGGCTCTCCGACAGCTCCGTCCCGTTCTCGTCGTTCACGCTGTTCATGGGCGTGGCCATGAGCATCACGGCGTTCCCGGTGCTCGCGCGCATCCTCACCGAGCGGCGCCTGCTGCGCACGAAGGTCGGCGCTCTCGCCATCACGTGCGCCGCCGTCGACGACGTGACCGCCTGGTGCATCCTCGCGTTCGTCGTCTCGATCGCGCGGGCCACGGGGCTCGTGGGCGCCGTCTGGACCACCGTCTTCGCCGTCGCCTACATCGCCGGCATGCTGTTCCTGGTCCGCCCCTTCCTCGTCCGGCTCGGCGAGCGCGGCTCCAACAAGGAAGGGCTCTCGCAGGACCTCGTCGCCGTCACGCTCCTCCTGCTCATCGTGTCGAGCTGGACGACGGAGATGATCGGCATCCACCCGCTGTTCGGGGCCTTCATGCTCGGCGCGATCATGCCGAAGGGCACCGGCTTCGCGCAGAGCCTCGCCGAGAAGCTCGAGGACTTCGCGGTGGTCTTCCTGCTCCCGCTGTTCTTCGCCTACAGCGGCCTGCGCACGCACATCGGGCTGCTCAACTCGGCCGACGGCTGGATGATGTGCGGCCTCATCATCCTGATCGCCTGCGTCGGCAAGTTCGGCGGCAGCGCCGTGGCCGCCCGCTTCACCGGCCAGGGCTGGCGGGAGGCGAGCGCGGTCGGCATCCTCATGAACACCCGCGGCCTGATGGAGCTCATCGTCCTGAACCTGGGCTTCGATCTGGGCATCATCTCGCCCAAGCTGTTCACGATGATGGTGCTCATGGCGCTGGTCACCACCTTCATGACCTCGCCGCTCCTGCGCTGGATCTACCCGCCGGAGGAGCTCGCCAAGGAGCTCGCCGACGTGCCGGAGCGGACGCCTCTGCCCACGGCGGCAGAGGTGTTCACCGTGCTCATGTGCGTCTCCTACGAGCGCTCCGGCCCCGGCATGGTGACGCTCGCGAGCGCCCTCGCCGGCACGGGCCCCGAGGCGAGGCGCCTCTACGCCCTGCGCCTCATCCCGCCGACCGATCGCGGCTCGTTCTACCTCGACCAGGGGCCCGAGCGGCAGGGGGCGGCCGCGCTCGCGCCGCTCCTGTCGCGGGCCAAGGAGCTGGGCGCCGAGGTCCGGCAGCTCTCCTTCGTCTCGCCCAAGCCGAGCCACGACATCTGCAACGTCGCCGACGTGAAGCAGGCCGACCTCGTGCTGGTCGGCTGGCACAAGCCCATCCTCAGCCAGACCGTGCTCGGCGGCACCGTCTACGAGGTCATGCGCGGCGCCCACACCGACGTCGGCGTGCTCATCGATCGCGGGCTCGCCGCGGTCCGCAAGCTGCTCGTGCCGTTCCACGGCACGTTGCACGACAGGGCGGCGCTCTCGCTCGCCCGCCGGCTCGCGCAGCAGGTCGGCGCCGACGTCACCATCCTCCACGTGGTCAAGCCGAAGCGCAGGTCCGACGACGCGCTCGGCGCGCAGCGGACGGTCGACGAGGTGTTCGAGGGCGAGGAGGGCGGCGCGCTGCAGAAGTCCAAGGTGCTTCTCAAGGTGGTGGAGCACGACTCCCCCGCGGACGCGGCCCTCGAGGAGGCGAAGCGCGGCTACGACCTCGTCCTCGTCGGCGTCGGTCCCGAGTGGGGCCTCGCGCAGCGCCGGTTCGGCATCCGCGCCGAGCACATCATCCAGGGGTGCCCGACCTCGCTGCTCGTCGTGCGGCACTACGAGCCCGCCGCCGTGTCCGCCCCGGCCGCGGCGCCCGTCCCGAAAGTCCTCCCGACCGCCCTCGCGGTCGAGCCCGATCGCACCTGAGGCCCCATGCCAGCGATGTCCGATGCTGACGGCGCCGCGCGCGCCCGCGCGGTCGCCGCGTTCGGCGCCGCGCTGCGGCTCCTCCGCGTCGAGGCGGGCCTGAGCCTGCGCGCGCTCGCGCACCGCATCGGCGTCTCCAGCGCCTACCTGAGCCGCGTCGAGCATGGGCACGACGCCATCCCCACGCCCGACCGGCTCACTGCGATCGCGGGCGCGCTCGAGCTCCCGCCGGCGGTGCTCCTCGATCTGGGCCACCAGGTCGAGCCGCTCGTCTCGCGCTACCTCGAGCGCGTTCCGTCGGCGAAGGCGCTCTGCGCGGAGCTCGCGCGGCGCAACCTCAGCGCCCCCCAGCTCGCGCGCGTCAAGGCGTTCATCGACGCCGAGTTCCCGGCGAGCGCGGCCTTCGGGGGGGCGCCCGCGCGGCGGCTCAGCGGCCTGCTCACGCCGGAGCGGGTCGTGCTCCACCTCTCGTGCGCGGACATCGAGGACGTCATCGACGTCGCGGCGTCCCGGCTCGCGCCCCCCGGCGGCCCGATCTCGGCGAGCGCGCTCGCCCAGCAGATCCTGCGGCGCGAGCTCGAGTCGCCGACGGCGCTCGGCAACGGCGTCGCGGTCCCGCACGCGATCGTCCCCGGCGCCTGCCAGGCGGCCGTGCTCGCGACCCTGGCCGAGCCGCTCGCGGTGCCGACGCCGGGCGGCGCCCCGCTCCGGCTGTTCGTCGTCCTCGTCTGCGGCGAGGGGGGCCGCGCGCACCTCGAGCTGCTCGCCCAGGCGGCCAGGCTCGCCAGCCTCGGCGCCGCCGACGCGCTGTGCGCCGCCCGCGACCCCGCGCAGCTCATCGACCAGCTCGCGCAGATCGAAGCGGGCTGCGGCTGATCGCCGCGGGGGGCCGCGGGGCCGCCGTCACTCGACGCGGACGAGGCGCCGCACCACGGACGAGCCGCCGCGCGCGTCGCGCAGGACCGCGGTGATCGTGGCGACGCCCGGCTCGGCAGGCGGGATCCACGTCACGGCGTGATCGCCGATGTACCCCTCGTTCGCGTCGCTCACGAGCTTGATGCCCCCGTCGAGATCGCCCAGATCGGCGAAGTAATCGACCCAGACGATCTCCTTCAGCGCCTGCTGCTGCGCGCTGGGATCGTCCTCCGCTACGTCGGGATCGACGATCGCCTCGAGCTCGTAGGTCGTGCACTCGACGAACGGATCCTCCGCGCTGCAGCCGGCCTCGCGCCGCGCCTCCGCGCTCACGCGGCAGCGCTGGACGGTGGGGATGTCGGCGAAGTCCTCTGGCAGGGGCTCGCCGTCGAGCGTGAGCCCCTGCACCTCCGGGTTCGCGTTCTCGCGACCCCCCTCGAAGGCGTAGATCTGGGTGTAGCCGGGCACGAAGCTGTCCGGGCCGAGCCGGCGCCCGCCGCTGAAGCAGGCGGCGGGGAACGTCCCGGCGCGGCCGGTGCCCTGGTCCTCCACGAGGCCGAGCTCCCCGGTGCAGGCGACGAAGAAGACGTACGCGCTCCCGAAGGCCGGACCCCCCGTGGCGGGCGGCTTGCGGCCGGCGAGGATGTCGTCGCTGAGCGTGATCGTGTACGTGTCCCCGAAGCCGGGGCGCACGCCGTTGAGGTCGGGCAGCGGGACCGTCGGGTCGCCTCGCTCCACCCACGCCTCGATCTCGGAGGCGATGCCCGCGAGCTGCGCGTAGCAGCCGTAGTAGTCGTCCCCGACGGGGTTCTCGCACCCGCCGAACCAGTAGACCGAGACAGGGCGCGACCCGTCCTCGGGGCCGCCCAGCCCGTCCTGGTAGTGGATCCGGAAGGTGACCTGGTCGCCGGGGTTGGCGTACGGCTTGTCGGCGACCACCGCGAAGACGCGGAGCCCGCCCACGAGGCTCGGCGGATCGAAGCCCGCGACGCAGCCCGCGGCGATCGCCGGCGACGCGATCGCCGCGAGCGCGAGCGTCCCCAGCACCGCGCGCCGCCACCGGCGCCCGCGGCGCTCGGGACGCTCGCGCTTCGACGCGCCGTTCATCGCCTGCGCCCCGCGCATGTCAGAACTCTCCTCGCATCCCGAAGCTCGGCAGGATGGGCAGCCCCGTGACGTACTGTCGGGCTGTGTAATTGTAGTTGTACTGAATCGCCTCGCTGTTCGCGTTGTTGTAGACGTTCTGCACGTCGAGGTAGGCCGAGAGCCGCCAGGTCTTGAACTTCCACGTCTTGTCCAGGCGCAGATCGAGCTGGTGGAACGCCGGGAGCCGCTCGCTGTTCGGGCCGGAGAACGGGATGGGCGTATACGTCCCGGTGGGCGCGTAGAAGAGCGCGTTGGTGCGGTACGGATCGCAGCTCTGCTCGTTGACGTTGCACACGTTGGGCGTGACCAGGTTGCCGGAGACGAGCCGGAACCGGGCGCCGAACTCCCAGCCGTCGCCCAGGCGGTAGCTGCCGAGCACCGTCAGGATGTGGGTCTGATCGAAGGAGACGAGCCGCTCCGGCTCGCCGGGCTCCGGCACCCGCGTGCTGCGGGACAGCGTGTACGCGGCCCAGCCGAAGAAGCGATCGTCGGGCTTGTACTTGAGCAGGAACTCGCCGCCGATGACCCTGCCCGAGCCGACGTTCTGGTAGTCGAGCTGGATCGACCCGGGTCGGTTCACGCCGACGACGAGCTCGTCGAGCTGCTTGTAGAACCCCTCCGCCGACGCCTCGACGTGCCGGGTCAGCTCCTGCTCGACGCCGGCCGCATAGTGCAGCGCCCGGGTCGACTTCAGGCCGGGGTTGCCGAGCGGCGGGATCACCTCCTGGAACTGCGGCGGCTGATGGAACACCCCGAGGCCGCCCTTCACCGTGGTCCGCGGGAACCCGGGGACGACGTCGAAGCGCCCGTTCACGCGCGGGCTCACGGTGACCTGCTGGTTCAGGTCCTGGTAGTCGACGCGCAGGCCCGGGACGATCTTCGCCCGAGGGGTCGGGGCGAGCTCGAGCTCGGCGTACGCCGCGGGGTAGAAGAACTCGCCGTCGCGCGAGACCTCCTGGAGGGTGCGCGTCGAGAACGGCTGGTTCGGCGGCTCGCCGGGGCGGTTCGGCCCGGGGGCGCGGAGGTTCACGGCGTAGAGGCCGGCGAACACGTCGAGCCCCGCGTTGAACACCGTGCCCTTCGAGATGCGCCGCGCGTACTCGAGGCGGCCGGAGATCGTCTTGAGATCGAGCTGGAAGTAGATCGGCCCGATCCCGAAGTCGGCGTCGTCGCGCGCGATCGCGAGCACGCCGTCGAGCCGGTCCTTGTCGGTGAGCTCGTGATCGTAGCGGAGCTGGAGCCGCTGAAACGCCGTGTGCAGCCCGACGTTGCCGGAGAGGGCCGGCTCGTTGGGCGCCGGGTCGCTGAGCAGCAGCTCGAGGGCGTCGTCGGAGCCGAAGAACGTGAGGCGCACCCGCGAGGAGGGCGTGGGCTCGGTCTCGAGGAGGACCTGGTAGTCGTAATAGACCGGCGCCTGCGTGACGCCTGCGCCCGCGGCCTCGAGCACGGGGCCGAACGACTCGCCGATGTAGCTCCGCCGTCCTGCCACCATGAAGCGGGTGTTGTCGAGGAACGGCACGGGGCCCTCGAGCAGGACGCGCGCGTCGATGAGGTCCATCTGCGCGAGGCCGTGGAGCTTGCCGTCCTCCTTGGGCGAGCGGAGGGCCACGTCGACGATGCCGCCCTGCACCCGGCCGTACTTGGCGCTGAAGTTGCCGGGGTAGAAGTCGATCCGATCCAGCATCTCGGTCGGCACGACCGAGGAGAGGCCGCCGAAGTGGTAGATGAGCGGCACCTGCGTGCCGTCGACGAAGGTCTGCGTGTCCTGCGGGCCGGAGCCGCGGACGATGAGCAGCCCCGCGATGCTCGGCGGGCGGGCGACGCCCGGCAGGTTCTGCAGCGAGCGCAGGGCGTCGCCGTTCGTGCCGGGGATGCGGTTGATCTCGCGCTGCTCGATCGTGCGCTTCGTGACCTCGCGCGGCGGCCGCTTGCCGCGGACCGTGACCTCGAGGCCGTCGCCTTGCGGCACGAGCCGGTACTTCACCTCGAGCTGCTCTCCGGGGGCGAGCGCCTCCTCGACGGAGAGCGGCTCGAAGCCGGGCGCCGCGATGGAGACCTGGTAGCGCCCCGGCGGCAGCGCGGCGAAGGCGAAGGCACCGCCCTCGTCGGTCGTGAGCTCCGGCGGCGCGGCGGGCGTCGCTGCGCCCGCGCCCGCGCCGGCGATGCGCGCGACCGAGACGGTGGCGCCGGCGAGCGGGACGTCGCCCCCGCTGGCGAGCACGGCGCCGCGGAGGCTCTCGGCGGGCCTCGCGGGCTCGCCCGCGGCCGGCGGCGGCGAGGCCGTCTTCAGGGTGAACGAGTAGCGGTACAGGATGCGGGCCGGGGCGGGGGTCCCGTCGGCGCGGCGGGCGGGCTCGAACTCGAGCTTCTGGGCCGCGGCCAGCGCCGACTCATCGAACCCGTGCCCCGCGCTCTCGACGACGACGGCGTGCTTCACGCGCCCGTCGCGGTCGATGTCGAGCTGCAGGGTGACCGACGCTTCGCGCCCCTGCTTCTCGGCCTCCGGCGGGTACGCCGGGGGCGTGTAGTTGAGCGCCCGCGGCGGCGTCGCCTTCCCCGCCGGCGCGGCCGTGGAGGCAGGCGGCGTGACGATCGCGCCGCCCGGGCCTCGGGGCACGGCCGCCCCGCCCCCGGGCGCCTGCGGCGCCGCCTGCCCGTCCTGGCCTTGCTGCTGCGCCCGCGCCGGGGAGGGCGCGAGGGCGGCGAGCAGCGAGAGCAGCGCCGCGGCGGCCGACCTGCGATCGCCGCGCGCGCGCCGGTCATCGATGCGGATGGAGGCGGCGGGCGCCTGCGTGGTCACCACGTCACACCGGGTCGCGCCGCTTCAGCACCGCGCAGAGCGTGACGAGGATGATGAACGTCATCCCGGCGAGCACCGCATAGGGCATCCAGGTCTGATCGTACGTGGTGAAGCCCCACGCGCCCGCGTAGTTGTCGGCCGCCATCTGCGCGATGGCGCACTTGAACTTGCCGCCCTCGATGAAGTCCGCGGCGCTCGTGTCGGTGCGGTGCAGATCGATGACCCACGCCGGGTCCTCCGCGGTCGCGAGCCGCTCCGGCGCGATCGCGCCCTCGAAGCCCCAGCGCGCCGGGATGATGTACATGAGCGGCCGGAGGTGCGGCACGGTCGTCATCGGCACCATGAGCCCCCCGAGGACGACCTGCGGGATGAGCGCGATCGGCGTGAGCGCCATCGCCGCCTCGGACGAGGCGACCACCGTGGAGAGGAGGAGCCCCATCGCGACGGCGCTGAGCGAGGTGGCGGTCAGCGCGGCGAGCTGCATGCCGAACGCCTGCATGCCGCCGTGGAAGCCGAGGGCGAAGAACACGATCGCGAGCAGGACGGTGCACTGGACGAGGCAGAAGCCGGCGAGCAGCAGGTACTTGGAGAGCACGTAGTTGACGAGCCCCAGGTTGACCATGCGCTCGCGGAGGTAGATGGCCCGCTCGCTGACGATCTCGCGGGCCGCGTTCGAGGTCCCGAACCAGACCGCGGCGACGACGAGGAAGAAGATCGCCGCGGTGTGGTCGGTGGTGACCTCCATGCCCTTGATGACGTCGGTGCTCTTGTCCGCGCCGCCGGCGCGGCGGCCGAGCTCCTGGAGCGCGCCGAGGCACCACGCCGGGATCGCCTTCTCCTGCCCGCCGAACACGATCGCGAGCAGGATGCCGATGATCGGGGCCTGGAGGAGCATGATCAGGGTGCCGCCGATGTCGCGCTTCTTCACCTTGAAGTAGCGCGACAGGAGCAGGCCGAGCTGCCCCTTGGTCGTGGCGCGCCCGGCCGGGATGCCGCGCTGCCCCTGGCCGGTGCCGATCTCGCGCCGGCCGGAGTACATCCGGCGGTACGTCGGGTTGCCGTCGCTGAAGAACTCCTTGCGCCACTCGATGGCGGCGAGCTTCCTGGCGTCGCCGCGCGACGCGTTCGGGTTGCGCGCGCGGAGCTGATCGAAGATGGGCCGCTCCCGGAGCGCGAGCATCTCGAACATGTCGCGCGGGTTGTCGACGTCGTTCTGCTGGCCGTGCCGCTCCTTCCAGCTGCCGAAGAAGCGGTACGCGTCGGGCCGGGTCGGCCCGAAGAACATCGGGATGCCGCCGTAGCCCAGGATGAGCGCGTGGCTGAACTTCTCGAACTCGTCCTTCGCCGGCTGGTGGATCGTCATGATGATCGTCTTGCCGGTGGCCTTCGTGAGCTCATGCAGCAGGCTGATCAGCGCGGTCGTGTCGTCGGCGGCGAGGCCCGAGGTCGGCTCGTCGAGGAAGAGGATGACCGGATCGGTCACGAGCTCGAGCGCGATGTTGACGCGCTTGCGCTGCCCGCCCGAGAGGATCTTGTTCTCGGGCTTGCCGATCTGGAGGTTCTTGACGCCCTCGAGGCCGAGATCCTTGATGGTCTGCTCGACGCGCGCGTCGATCTCGGCCTCGGTGTAGTCGGGCGGGAGGCGGAACTTCGCGCTGTAGCGGACGGCCTCGAAGACGGTGAGCTCCGGGTGGACGAGATCGTCCTGCGGCACGTAGCCGATGGATCCGCGGAGCGTGTCGTAGATGTTGTAGAGGTCCTCGCCGTTGATGCGGACGACGCCGCTCGTCGGCGGCAGGTAGCCGTTCAGCGTGAGCAGGAGCGTCGTCTTGCCGGCGCCCGACGGCCCCATGAGCGCGATCATGTCGCCCGGCAGCGCCTTGAACGACACGTTGTCGAGCAGGGTCTTCTGCTCGTTCGGGTTGTCCCGGTCGGGGACCTGGAGGACGAGGCTCCACGCCTCGATCTCGTAGAGCGGGCGCCCTGCCCACCGATCGGCGGAGTACTCCTCCTGGACGACCTCGACGGCGCCCGCGCCCCCCATCTCGATCTGGAGGGGCATGGGCCCGATGTAGATCTTCTCGCCGCTCTGCACGGCGATCTTCTGGCCGGGCGCGATGCGGTTGCCGCGGACGTAGGTCCCGTTCGCGCTGCCGCGATCCTCGACGTAGAGCTGCCCGTTGATCGCGTGCAGGAGCGCGTGGTGGCTCGACACCTGGGGGTGGGCGAGCACGATGTCGTTGTCGGGCGTGCGGCCGATCTGCTTGACGTTCGATCCGCCGCCGGAGAAGTCGAGCTGGCCGAGGACCGTCTTGTTCTTCCTCCCGGGCGCGCCGGCGGCGGGCACCGAGGACGCCGCGTGCGCGGGCTGCTGCGGCGGCGCGTAACCCCCGGCGCCGGGCTGCTGCGGCGGCGCGTAGCCGGAAGCGGCAGGCTGCGGCGGCAGGACGCTCGCCGCGGGCGGGGCGCCGGAGGCGGCCGGCAGGGCGGATTGCCGGGCGGCCTGCGCGAGCTGGACGAGCAGGCTGATCTGGACCGGGACGGGCCCGAAGGCGATGGCGCCTTGCGGATCGATGGGCGTCGGCGAGCCAGCGGCGATGCGCTGCGCGCCGACGTACGTGCCGCTCGTCGAGTTGTGGTCGATGACCATCATGCGATCGAGCGTGACGGTCGCGTGCTGGCTCGAGACGCTCGGGTGCTGGAGCACCAAGGAGGCGCGCCCGGGGTCTCGTCCGATCACGACCTGGCCGGGCGCGGGCGCGAGGCTCCCGGGCGACGCCAGCATCAGCGTGATGGCCGGATGGTTGAGCGGGACCGGCGTCTGCGCGACCACGAACTGGGTGCGGAAGTCGAACGGAACCTGCTCTCCCGGCGAGAGGGGCCGCCCGTTCGCCGACGCCGGCCCTTGCCCGCAGGAGAAGAGCAGCTTGCCACCCCCCTGGTGGACGATGCGCGCGTGCTCGGGCAGGACGCCGGGAGCGACGAGCACCACATCGCAGGTGGGGGCGCTGCCGATCGTGATGCTTTGTTTGCCTAGCCCCGGGATCATGCGGGCCGCGTTTCACCACAGGCCGTCGGGGAGGGCAAGGGAAGAGGCGCGCCCCGTGCGCGGCCTCTCGCCACGCCGGCGCGGCGCCGCTCGCGGGAGAGGAGCGCGCTCCTGCACACGCGCGGCGATGGGCGCCGTTCGGTGGGAGACTCTCGCCCGCTGGACGAACGGCGTGTCGGCGCGGAGCGTCGTGACTTCCGGGAACAGGTGGTTCAGCGGGTCACAGATCGAGCAGCATGAAGCCGGCGCGGGCCTCCTCGAGAGAGGGTGCACCGGTCGACTCCGGCACCTCTTCTTCCAGATCCTCAGGCGCGCCATCCATGTCGTCGCCGTGCTCGATCTCTTGGTCGCCAGGCATGGAGGGACCTCCAGAAAGTTAGGCTAATCCAGAATCCGAGCTTTCTTCAATCGCATTCCGTGAGCGGGGCCGTTGCGCGGTGGTCGCCTGAGCCGAGCGAGTCGAGCGCGGTCCTCGTCCTCGTTCTCGTTCTCGTTTCCGTCGCGGTTTCCGCTCATCCGTGCGGGGCGGTGGGGGGCGGCCTTTCCGCGCCGCGCTCAGCTGCCGAGGAGCTTCCAGAGCAGGAAGATGAACAGCACGAGGATCACGGCCGAGGCCGAGGCGATGAGGGCGATGTAGACGCCGCGCGGGGCGCGCACGGTGCTCGGCACGCTCGATGCTCCGGAGGACGAGACGGGTCCGGAGAAGCTCGATGCTGGCGCGGGGCGCGGGCCGGTCGCGGCGTACGCGTGTGCATGCAGCGGCGCGGGCGCGAGGTGGGGGGGCGAGGCGACGGCGACCGGGGGACCACCGGGCGCTGCCGGGTTGTGCCCCGGGAAGGCCACCGAAGGCGGCGGAACATCCTGCTCGGTCGCGTGAAGCGGCGCGCCGTAGGCGGCGCCTGGGTGAGGCGGCGCGCCGTAGGCGGCGCCAGGAGGGTGCGGCGTACCGTAGGGGACGCCAGGAGGGTGCGGCGCGCCGTAGGCGGCGCCAGGAGGGTGCGGCGCGCCGTAGGGGACGGCGGGGTGGGGCGGAGCGCCGTAAGCGGCGCCTGGGTGAGGCGGCGCTCCGAACGAACCAGGCTGAGGGGCCGCGGCGCGGCCCATCGGAGGCGGCGCGGGAGCGCTTAGCGGAAGCGGAGACAGCACGGCGGGCGCGTCGGGCGCGTTCGGGTAAGCCACCGGGGGATGGGCGCCTGGCACGGTTGGAGGCAGCGCCAGCGCGGAGTCCATCGGCGTGGGCGTCATGGCCGACCCGCCGTCGGCCGCCGTGGGGCTCACGGCATTCGCGCTGGGGGCAGCAGCCGGAGCCACGGGGGGCAGCTCGTCGGTGGCCGTGGGGCTCACGGCCGGCGCGCTGTCGACGGTGGTGGGGCGAAGCGCCGGCGCGCCATGGACAGCGCCCGGCGCGACGGCCGGCACGTTGTCGGTGGCTGTCGGCGCGACGGCCGGCACGTTGTCGGTGGCTGTCGGCGCGACGGCCGGCGCGTTGTCGGAGCCCGTCGAGGCCGCGGCCGCCGCGGAGCGGGGGGACGCTGGACGCAGCCCCGGCGCGCCGGTGGAGCCTGCCGGGACCACGGTGACCGCGTCGCTGGTGGGCGTGGGGCGCGGCGTGTCGGGGGAGCCCGTCGGGACCACGGTGATCGCGTTGTTGATGGACGCCGGGTACGGCGCCGGCGCGTTTCCTGCTGCCGCCATGCCCGCCGCCGCGCCGCTCGCGGCCGCAGGAGCGCCATGGCCGTGGGGGAGCGGCGTGCTCGTCGCGTGCTGCTTGCCGGGCGCCGCCGCCTCGGACCGGGTCATCGCGACGGTCTCCTGAGGGCGTGAAGCGCGCGCAGGATTGACGCCGTCGCCCGGGCCAGCCGCCCCTGGCGGCCCGTGCGCGATGGTCAGCGAGCGGCTGCCCGTCTCGAGCACCCGGACCATCTGGACGGTGATGTTGTCGTGACCGCCGCGGTGGTTCGCGAGCTGCACGAGCATCCGGCACGCGTGATCGACCGAGCCCGACGCGAGCGCTTGCCGCGTGCACCCGAGGATGTCGCCGGGGAGCACGAGGTCGGTGAGCCCGTCGCTCGACTGGATCAGCACGTCTCCCGGGTAGAGCTCCATCGGCTCGGGTCGAACTTCGACCTCCACCTCCGGCCTCATCCCGAGCGCGCGCGTGATCTTGTTCGCGTCGGGGTGGCCGATCGCCTGCGCCTCCGTGATCATGCCCGCGTCGATCATCCCCTGCACCATCGAGTGGTCGCGCGTGAGGGGGTAGATCTGGTGGCTCCGGATCACGTACGCGCGGCTGTCGCCGACGTGCGCGACATCGACGCCGCGCTCGTGGAGGACCATCGCGACGACGGTCGATCCGGGCCGGACGCGGTTCTCCGGCGGCCCGCCCAGCTGGTAGACGCGGCGCCCCGCTTCCTCGATCGCGGCCTTGAGCGCCGCGCTCGGATCCACGGTGGCGGGCGAGCGCTCGATCATCTCGAAGATGGTCTGGATGGCGGTGCGGCTCGCCTCGCTGCCGCCATAGTGTCCGCCCATGCCGTCGCACAGGACGCACAGGTAACCGAACTTGGTCTCGGCGTAGCCGCAGGCATCCTCGTTGACCTGCTTGTTCGGGTCCCGGCCAGCATCGCTGGCCTGGGCGAACTCGATCTTGAGGTGCGGGGAGGACTCGGTCGGGGGCATCATGGGGGGGCGTCGCTCGGGGCGCGAAAACGGGCCCCGGACACGCTACTCCAAACGGACGCTGAACTCGACGGGGCCGAACCGCAACGACGCGCCGGGCGGCACGAGCGTCCACACGGACGCGGCGATGCGCTGGCCGTTCACGTAGGTCCCGTTGTTGGAGTTCTCGTCCCGCACGAACAGCTGGCCGGCCTCGAGCTTCACGCTCGCATGGGTGCCGGACACGCGCGGCTCCGACAGCGCGATCAGGCACGATGCGCCGTCGCGCCCGGCGCGCACCTCGGCGCCGGGGTGCACGGTGAAGATGCCCGCCGCGCCCGAGAGCGTCGCCCGGCTGGCCCCGCCCATGGGAGAGCCCATCATCGGCCCGCCGCCATAGCCGAAGTCGCCCGGGGGCGGCGGCGCGGGCGCGTAGGGCGGAGGCGGCCCGCTCCCCGCCACGATGGGCCTCGGGGGCGCGGCCGCCACCGTGCCGCCCCGTCGCTTCCCGCCGCCGCGGAAGATGGAGACGAGGAGCAGCACGATGACGACGCCGCCGAAGGTCACGCCGCCGATGAGCAGGTACGGCAGCGGCGCCTCCTTCGCCTTCAGCGTGAGGATCTTGTCGGCCGTGACCGCGCTCGTCCGCCGCGCCTGGTTGTCGTAGATGATGAGGCGCGCCGTCATCTGGTCGCCCTTGCCGACGAGGAACTTGTCGGTGTCCGGGAGCTCGAACTCGACGACGCTGTCGCCGGCCGAGATCGCCTTGCCGCGCATCCCGCCCTCGATCAGCGTCCGCTGGGCCTTCTTCGCGTCCTCGATGTTCCCGCCCTGCAGCGACTGCGGCGCGGCCTGGTTCTTCGGGACCATGTAGATCTCGGCCCGCTGCGCGTTGCCACCCCAGCAGAAGTTGCCGAAGATCTTGACCGTGCCGCCGGGATAGATCGGCGTCTTCTTCGCGGCGCGGTCGGTCGCGTCGCGGTCGACGTCGAGCGGCCACGCGGTCGGATCGATGCCGACGGGGACGTTCTGGAAGGTGGCGTCGCCCGCGATCGGCGGATCCGTGTTGATGAAGGCGAGCTTGAACGTCTGCGTGATGCTCGGCGCGACGCACGAGACGCGCCACTTCACGATGTGCATCTTGTTGAAGCGGGTGCGGATCGCGTTGACGATGTTGGCCGCGCGCCGCTGCTGGCCGTCGCGCACCACGCTGAAGAAGCCGCCGATCTCGGTGTTCGCCATCCCTTCCATGAACTCGCGGGCGTTCGCCGTGAACTCCTCGACGAGCTGGCTCGGGAACCAGATCGAGATGACGGGCACCGGCGTCTTCGGCAGGACGTCGTTGTTCTCGGGGAACCGCCCCTTCGTCAGGTACTCGCGGAGGAGGTTCGACGCGGCGGCGGTCGAGCTGGGATCCGCGCCGGCGGAGCCGTTCGAGAGGACCACCATCGCCTGGTGCATCGGCACCTGGACGCCCTGACCTGCGTTGCCGAGCTCCTTGAACGCGTCGGTCGCGGCGTTCTTGATGATCGTGAAGAGCGGGCGCGTGCGGCCCTGCGTCGGGTAGGTGCGCGCGACGCCGGCGATCGCCTGCGCCGCCGCCTGCTTGTTGCTCACCCACTTCGAGTCCTCGACGATGCCGCGATCGTTGAAGAACATCACGTCGACGATGTCGTTCGGCTGCATCGCGTTGACGAACGCGCTCGCGACCGCCTTCGCCTCGTCGAAGCGGTTGCCCATGCTCGACGCGGCGTCGATCAGGATGAGCCACGCCGTCCCGACGCCCGGCTGACCGGCGCTGTCGCCCCACCGCGCCTTCGACTCGAACTTCGCAGGCAGATCCGTGCCGTCGACCGTGACGGAGAGGATCGCGTTCTTGTCCGGGAAGTCGAACGACGAGTAGAGCGCCGACGGCTGCTCGATCGCGTCGGCGACGCAGTCGAGGTTCGCGTTGCCCGTGAGCGCGGCGCAGTTGCGGGTCAGATCGCTGAGGCGCTTGTTCTGCACCACCTCGAGCACGGTCGTGAGCACGGGGGAGCCGTCCACGGAGCTCGCGCGCGGGTCGATGCGGAGCAGGTGCGCTTCGGGCGCGGCCTCGGCGCGCCGCTGTCCGGCGACGAGCGCGAGGACAGCGGCCGCGAGCGCGAGGAGCCTCGCGCAGCGCAGGGCCTTGCCCTCGCGCCTGCCGCGACGGGCGGAGGCGCTCATGGAGTGGATCGGGCGAGTCGCGTCATGAGAGGGAGTCATGCGTGGGGATCTCCAGCGGGCGCGAGGGAGCCGAGGAGCGCTCCCTGCGCGAGCGGGGCGGCCGCCGCGCGCTGGCGGCGGCTATCCGGTTGGTTTTCACGCAGCCTGGCCGGGCCAGGTGCCGGTCGAACGTCGCGGGGGAAGGGGGCCAGACTCGGCAACGCCTCTCCTCGTGCGATGGGCCCGTCAGGCCCGCGCGGCCACGCTGAGCAGGATGACGCTGAACCCGCCGAAGCGGATCTTGTCGCCATCGCGCAGCTCGCGTCGGCCCTGGAAGCCGATCGCCTCCTCGTTGTGGAATGTCCCGTTGGTGGAGCCGAGGTCGGCGAGGACGATCCGACCGCCGTCGATCTCGACCGTCGCGTGATGTGTCGAGGTCGTCCCGTGCGCAATCTCGATGTCGACCTTCTGCCCTGTCTCGGCGCGGCCGACGATGTTCTTGCCTTGCCAGAGCGGCCAGAACCTGCCGAGCGCGTCGTCCTGGAAGCTGACGAGGAAGCCGGCGAGGGTGCGGCGGCTCTCCTGCCCCGCGGCCCTCGGCGGCGCCGGCGTCGGCGGGCGCACCGCGGGAGGAGGCGGGATGTACGCGGGCGGCGGGCCCGGCGGGGCGATGTTCTGCTGTGGCTGCGGCGGCTCGCCGTAGGCTCCGCTGCCGCTCGCCTGCGGCATCGGCGGCGGCGCGGAGGCGCCTTGCTGGTTGGGCGCATAGGCCGTCTGGTTGAAGGGATCGCCGCTCATCTGGATGCCGTCGAGGGCGATCGGGTGGCCTCCCTCCATGCAGAACGAGCCGCCCGCCGGGATCGCGTGCCCCTGCACGCAGCGCGCGCCCTGCGGCTGCGGGGGCGGGCCGAACCCGGGCTGCTGGGGCGGACCGAACCCGGGCTGCGGGGGCGGGCCGAAGCCGGGCCGCGGGAGCGGAGGGCCGGGGTAGCTGCCCTGCTGCTCCGGGAAGCTCGGGGCCGAGCCATAGCCGCCGCCCGGCGCGCCGTAGATCGGCGGCTCCGGCGGGAACGGCGGGACCGGAGGGGGCGGCTGGGGCGCCCCGAAACCACCAGGCTGCGGCCCGAAGGGCGGAGGCGGACCGAAGCCGGCCGGGCCGCCCTCGGGCGCCGGCGGGAACCCGGGAGGCGAGCCTGGAGGAGCCCCGAAAGGCGCCGGCGGGGGCGGACCAAAACCGCCGCTCGGCGAGCCATAGTTCGGGGGAGGCTCGGGGGGCGCCCCGAAGCCCGGAGCAGGAAACGGCGGAGGAGGAGGCGGCGGCGGAGGCGGAGCCCCGAACGCTCCAGGCCCGGACGGGGTGAGCGGCGAGGCGCACACAGCGCAGAATTTATCGGCGGGGGTCGCGGGCGCACCGCAACGCGGACAGAGCATGGTGATCCTTCTCGGGTTTCGCGGCGCTGGGGCACCGCCGCCGCGAGCATACCGTGGCCGCTCGGCCGAGGATCAAGGAAGAAGTATGCGGGAACCCTTGCTACAGGCCGGCAACGCGGCGCGTGCGCGCGCATGCAGCCGTCAACGCCCAGCGCGCAGCTGCTTCCGCGCTGCGCCATGGATGCTTGCGCGCACGATCGAACGAGGGAGCCGGCTGTCCCCCCGGCCATCTGCTCTGCGGGAGCGCTCTCGCGCGGGATGGATGGTGCCCGCGGGCGGGATCAATCCTTTGCGTCGCGGACGCGAGCGGCCTTGCCTGCCAGGTTGCGCAGGTAGAAGAGCCGCGAACGGCGGACCACGCCACGCGAGACGATCTCGACCTTGTCGATGCGAGGGCTGTGGAGGAGGAACATGCGCTCGACGCCAACCGTGAAGCTCACCTTGCGCACGGTGAAGGTGCTCCGGACCCCGGCGCGGTGGCGCTTCAGAACGACACCCTGGAACACCTGGATGCGCTCCTTCTCGCCCTCGACGATCTTGTAGTGGACGCGCACCGTATCGCCGACCCGGAAATCCGGGATCCCCTCGCGGAACAGGGGAGCTTCGATCTTCGCGAGGATGTTCGAGGTCTGCATGGTCGGTCAATCCTTCAAAGGGTCGGGGATCCGTCTTCGCGGTCCCGTGCCCGTGCTCAAGAGGGCTGGGCCGCCGCCGTTCGTGGACTGCGTCCGGCGGAGCGGGGACCGCGCGCGGCCCTCGTGCTTCACGCGATGAACGCAGATGGAACCCGGTTGCGGTTCCGGGAGAACATGAGCGCGTGCCCGCGCACCTCCCCGGGGGGTACCGGAGAGGTGCGGCATTATGCATGCGGGCGATCCGGTGTCAACGCCGGCAGCGGCGCAGTCGCTCTTGATGCGCGCGTTTGGCGCGCGTTTCGTGCCGGGCCCTCTGCCTCAGCGGCGGACGGGGATGATCTGCACGCGGCGGGCCTCGCCCTCGCCGTCGCTCTTGGTGACGACGCCCGGGAACTTCGCCAGCGCCAGGTGGACGACGCGGCGGTCCTGCGGGTTCATCGGCTCGAAGGTGATGATCTTGCCTTCCTCGACCGCCTGCTTGCCCAGCCTGCGCGCCATGGAAGAGAGCGTGTCCTCGCGCCGCTGCCGGTAGCCCTCGGCGTCGATGATCACATGACGCCGCTTCTTGCCCGGCCGGTTGATCACGCGGTTGGCGAGGAACTGCAGCGCCGAGAGCGTCTGCCCCTTCTTGCCGATCACGCGGCCCGCGTCCTTCCCCTCGATCTCGAGCCGGATCTCCTCGGGCGGATCCTCTTCCTCGTTCTCGAGGAGGTCGACGGTGCAGTCCATGCCCATCGCCGCGAGCACATCGATGACGAAGTCGAGCGCGACGTCGGCGCGCCCGTCCTCCTCGAACTCGGCCGCGTCGCCAGCGCCCTGCGCCTCGGCATCGACGTCCGCCGCGTCGATTCCCCTTTCGGCAACTTCACTATCCACGGACACGTGCTTTTCCCTTTCCGAGAGCAGGGGCCGACTTGTCGTCGTCGCCCGAAGTCTTCTTCATCGCGGATTGGGGCTCCGCGCTCGCGATCTCTCGCACCTGGATGCCGCCGGCCCGTTCGTTCTTCGCCTTCAGGTACCGCTCGACGAGCACCTGCTGCCCGATGCCGAGCCAGGTGTTCGTCAACATGTAAACGCCGAGGCCGGCCGGGAGGAAGAGCATCATCGCGGTGAAGATGCCGGGCATCAGGTACATCATCATCTTCTGCTGCGCCGGGTCGCCCTGCGGGGGCATGAGCTTCTGCTGGATGAAGCTCGAGCCGCCGAGGACGATGGGAATGATGAAGTACTTTCCCGGGGCCGACAGGTCCGGAATCACGGGGCCGAACGGGGTGTGGTAGAGCTCCACCGCGGTCTGGAGCGCGGTGTAGAGGGCGAACCATACCGGCATCTGGAGCAGCATCGGGAAGCAGCCGACGACCGGGTTCGCGACCTTGTTCTTGCGCCAGAGCTCCTGCATCGCGAGGCCGCGCTGGGCGGCGTCGTCCTTGTACCTCGCGTTGATCTCATCCATCTCCGGCTTGAGCTTGCGCATCGCCGCGGCGCTCTTGATCTGCTGGATGCTCAGCGGGAAGAGCAGGAGCCGGACGGTGATGGTGAGCAGGACGATCGCCCACCCCCAGCTGCCCACGGCGCCGTAGAGGACGTAGAGGTACGAGACGAGGAGCTTCGCGATCGGCGAGAACCAGCCGAGGTTGATGACCTCGCTCGCCCCGTGGTCGACGGCGGCGAGCAGCTCGCGCTCCTTCGGTCCGGTGAAGGACAGGAGCTTGTAGGTCACCGCGCCGCCGGGCGCGAGCTCGTGCTCCGGATAGGCGAGGCGCGCGCGATAGACGTGCCCGTAGTTCGGGTCCTTGCCTTTGTCCTGGAACTTCGATGCATCCCAGACGTCCTCGATCTGCGTCTCGGCCACGGGCTGCCCCGGCCCTTCCAGCGGGATCGCGATCTTGCTGAAGTAGCTGCTCGAGACCGCGGCGAACCGCGCGTTGCCCGGGGTGCGCCGCCAGCGCTCGGCGGTGAACTCCGGGTCCTTGAAGTCGCCGGGCTCGAAGGCGTCGGGGTGCTGGCGCTCGGTCTTCTGGTCGGTCGCGGCGACCGTCTCGGTGATCCACTCCGAGATCAGGCCGAGGTGGCCCTCCGTCTCCTTCTGGGTTCGCCACGATGTCTGCTCGACGGCGAGCCGGTGCTTGCGCGGCTCCTGCGCGAGGTTCTCGACCGTCATCTGCACCGAGAGCTCGAAGGGGCGCCCCGTGGCCGCGACGACCTTGGTGAGCCTCGTCGCGTCGTCGGCGTAGGTGAACGTGCAGCTCTTGCCGTCCTGCGCCGAGAGCTTCCAGTCGAGGTCGTCGAACGGCACCTGCTGCGCGCTGCCGCCGGGCAGGTGCAGGTCCGTCCTGAGAGGCATCCGCGACTCGAGCGAGGTCGTGACCAGGTCCATCGGCCTGCGCTCGCCGTTCCCCGTCGTGTACTTCGGGTCCGTCATCCAGAGGTGCCGGAGCGACCCGCCGTGCGTCGACAGCTCAGCCTTGAAGCGATCTCCGTCGATGACGCACATCTCCGGGGGAGCGCGTTCTGCGGGGGCCGTGCTGTCGTTGACGTCGAGCGGCTGCAGCTGCGGCGCGTCATGGCCGAAGAGGAGCGGCTTGCCGAACTGGAAGAACAGGATGATGGCGAGGCCGAGGAACAGCCATTTGGCGATATTGCTGCGTTCCATGAAGTCCTTCGTCGATCCCAGGATCTCGAGCCGCGCCCTTCGCTGCGGACGTCTCGTGACACCTCACGAGGCTGCCCAGGGTCGCTCCGTGCGGGCTTGGCTCCGCGGCGTGTCGGGCGCCGTGCCGCAGGGGGGGCCTTGTCGATGGCCGAGCGGGATTAGTCCATGAGGGTGACCCGGCCGCTGAAGCCCGCTCGACAAGGGGATGAGGCGTGCGAGGCGAGCTCCGCGCCAGTAGACGAACAGCGTGTCGTATCCCGCGGGTCAGCGTCCCGTTGCCGCGGCATCCGGGCAGCCGCGGCACGGTGAAGACGAGGTGGCGGAGGGTCGAACCCGCCTGGATGAAACGGGTGACACCTACACAGTCGCTTGAGCGAAAGCAAGCTCCCCCGGAGCGCTCCGTGGTCCACGATGCAGGCGGCGGCGTAGCGCGAGCAGGAGGGCTCGAACCGACAGACCGGGCCCATCACCGCCACGATGAGCCTGGAGAGCGTCATCTGGTAGGCGCGGATCAGCGCGAGGAGGAGCGTCGCCAGCATGCGGTGAGCCGTGAGAGAGCGAGGAGCTTGGGGCCCAGCGCACCACGGCGCAAGGTATGCCGCGCCATCTTCCTTCTAGCCGTCGGTCTGGTCTGGCGCGTCTGGCGCGGGCGCCGGCGGATCGCCTGCGCTGCGCTCGGCCATGACCTCCGTTCGCGCGCGCGGCGCGGCGGTGAGCGCCTCCCTCGCCCGGCGGCGGAGCACCGGAACCACGCCACGAAGCTCCGCGAGGACGTCATCGAGAACGAGCGAGCCGGCGCCAGTGCGGAGGATCACCACGATATCGACGTGCTCCGGGAAGAGCTCCGGAAATCTCCGGAACGCCTCCCTGAGCAGGCGCTTCGCGCGGTTGCGCGCCACGGCGCCGCCCACCTTGCGTGAGGCGACGAGGCCCAGGCGAGGCGCGCTGGACAGGACAGGCGCGGCAGCGCGCTTCGTGCCGCGGGGGGCCCCGCCGCGAGCAGTTCCCTCGGTGGGGGCCGCGACGAGGATCAGCAGGTGGCGGGTGCTGACGCGATGGCCACCGTTCTGGATGCGGACGAATTCTGCCCGCCTGCGAATGCGGCGCTCGCGCGGGAACGAGGAGGAGGGCGCCGACGAGCGCGGGTGCGCTGGCGCCATCACCGCCGCGTTACTTCTTGTAGATGGTGGGCGCGAGCCGGGCCCGGCCCTTGCGGCGCCGGTTGTTGATGACCTTGCGACCGCCGGCGGTCGCCATACGCGCACGGAAGCCGTGGGTCCGGGCGCGGCGGGTGTTATGGGGCTGGTAGGTGCGCTTCATGGCTGGTGGTCCCTCGGTCTGGACCGCAAACGGCGGCATCCTGGCCGCACGTCAAGCGGGCGCGCAAGAAAGCACGGCATTTGGCCCAGGTCAACACCAGACGACGTGGTGGTGCGTGGTGACGCGCAGTTTGACGCGCGGTTACGCGCCTTGCCCAGGTTCGCCGTTCTCTCTCACCTTTCTAGAGGCCTGGGTTAGCGTGTAGCCTCCGATCGACCGCAACGGCCGTTCAAAAGCGGGTCACAGGAGGGAATTTGACGCGCACCGGAGGACATGAGGGGGAAAAGCAGCACGCGCCCGCACGGGGCGTCAAGCGACGCGCGCTGGCGGCTGCTGCGGCGGGAGCCTTGTTCTTGAGCGCGCTCCCCGGGAGCGCTCAGACCAGAACGTTCTACCTGGACCGGCTCTACATGGCCGGCGCTCCCGACGACTCGATCGCGCTCTGGCGACCGCAAGTGGCGCCGGAGACGCGCTTCTTCGGGCAGTTCGGGCTCGGCCTCGGCCTCAATCCCTTCCGGGTCGAGAACATGCTGAACGACGAGCAGGCCGCGGGGCGGTTCAGCAGGGAACACGGCTCGCCGGTGTCGTCGCAGCTCATCGGCTACTTCAACGGGGGCGTCGAGCTGCTCGACCGCTTCTCGCTCCAGGTGGGGCTGCCGATCATCGCCCTCCAGACGAGCAACCCGACGAACGACCCGAGCGTCGCCGGCGCAGAGGACGCGGCGAGCCCGGCGACCGCCGCGTTCATGGACATCCGGCTCGACGGGCGGGCGATCCTCTACCGCACCGAGGATCGCTTCTTCAAGCTGGGCGCCAACGTGACGGCGTGGGTGCCTACCGGCAGCAAGCTCTCGTTCTCGGGCGACAACGCCGCGAGCACGATGATCGGGCTCTCGGGTGAGATCGATCTCAAATCGATGTTCTTCGTCCTGAACACCGGGGTGCACTTCCGTCCGTACTCATCGCTCAACGACTTCGCCGTGACGAACGAGTGGCGGTGGGGGGTCGGCGGCTTCCTGCCGCTGCGGAACGGGGCGCTGCGGCTCGGCGCGCAGATCTTCGGATCGACGGGCCTCGGCCGCGGCACGACGTTCACCGGCGACAACACGCCGCTGGAGTGGATGGCCGAGGGGCGGCTCGCGCTCGATCAGCGGAAGAAGGGGTGGCTCGGGGTCGGCGCCGGAACGCGGCTGTCGGGCGGCTACGCGCCGGATTTCCGGATGGTCGGCGTCGTCGGCTACTCGTTCGGCATCAAGGATGTCGAGCCCGCGTCTCCTGACAGGCGCTTCCAGGCGGTCCCGCCCCGCGCCGCGGATACGGACAAGGACGGGCTCCCGGACGACATCGATCTCTGCCCGACCGATCCCGAGGACGGCAAGCCGCCGAACCCCGACGACGGCTGCCCGGCGCTGCCCGATCGCGACGGCGACGGCATCCCCGACATCAGCGACAAGTGCCCGGATCAGCCCGAGGACTTCGACAAGATCAACGACGCCGACGGTTGCCCGGAGGACGACGCCGACGAGGACAGCATCCCGGACGCGAAGGACGCCTGCCCCAAGGAGCCGGGCCAGCCGAGCCCCGATCCGACGAAGAACGGCTGCCCGCAGTTCATCCGTCGCATCACGGGGTCGAGCGAGATCCAGATCCTGAAGCAGGTGCAGTTCGCGACCGGCAGCGCGAGGATCTTGCCGAACAGCTACAGCATCCTGGACGAGGTCGTCCGGCTCCTCAAGGTGAACCCCGAGATCACGCTCGTCGCGATCGAGGGCCACACCGACAACCGGGGCTCGGACCAGCTCAACGAGAAGCTCTCGAACGATCGCGCTCACTCGGTCCGGACTTACCTGATCGAGCGGGGCGGCATCGATCCCGCCCGGCTCACGGCGGCGGGCTTTGGTCCGAAGCGGCCGATCGACGACAACAACACCGAGGCCGGGCGCCAGAAGAACCGGCGCGTCGAGTTCCACATCCGCGAGAGCAACACGGGCGGGAACAAGGCAGACGGCGACAAGGGTGGCGGCACCGTCACGCCGTAGATGGCCCATCCGGGCGGCGCGCGCGGGAGCCCTGCTGTGCATGGCGCTCTCGCCGGCGTGCCGCCCTGAGCAGGGCACGCCGTACCGTTGCAGCTGCACCTTCGTCACGGATTTCGACGACGACTCGAGGCTCGACGTGGAGGTCTGCGCTCCGAGCGACGCCCGCGCCGAAGGCGTCGGACGTGGATGCGCGCAGACCCACGCGCCGGGCCCGGTGTCCGGATGCACCTGCGAAAGCGCCCCGGATCGCGGCCCGTGCGAGCTCGGCGCGTGCCGCGTTACCCCAGCAGCGCCCTGAGGTCGGCCGGCGTCGTGACGGGCGCCGAGCACGTCCGCCCGCGACACGCGTAGGCGACCACCCCGCCAGGGTGCGCGGCCTTGCCCTCGGCGACGACCTTCACCGCCGCGGCGCTCTCCGGCCGAGCCGGATCCACGATCACGATCGCCCGGTTCGGCAGGTACGCCTTGAACGCCTCGCGCGCGAGATCGGTAGCCGGCGCCGAGCCCGCCTCGCCGACCACGACGACCGTCACTGCACCGCGCGTCAGGCGGTCGAGCACGCACACGGTCTGGCCGAGACCGAAGGCGTTCTCGAGCGCTGTCGGCGCGAGGACGCCCAGCTGCCGCTCTGCCGGTGGGAGGTAACGCTCGTCGGCGATCTCGGAGAGGCGCAGGCAGAGGAGCGCCGCCATCGAGGCGGCCGAGGGCGCGGCCTGGTCGTAGATGTCCTGCGTGCGCGCGATCAGCGCGTCGCCGTCGTCCGGCGTGAAGAAGAACCCGGGCGCGGCCTCGTCCCAGTGGTGCGCGATCATCGCGTCGGCGATCGCGCGCGCGGCGTCGACGTAGCGCGGGTCGGAGGTGGCCTCGTACAGGTCGAGGGCCGCGTTCCCGACGTACGCCTGGTCGTCGAGGAACCCTGGCCGGACGTCGCCCACGGCCGCCCCGGAGCCGCCGCGCTCGCTCGTCGCGCCCGCGGGCGCGCCGTCCTTGAGATAGCGGCCGACGCGGCCGCCGCGGATGAGCTTCCGCTCGATCAGCGCGAAGGCGCGCGCCGCGGCGTCGACCCAGGCGGGCTCGTCCAGCGCGCGGCCGGCGTCGGCGAGCGCCCCGATGAGCAACCCGTTCCAGCTCGCGAGCACCTTGTCGTCGCGCGCCGGTCGAGGCCTCGCGTCGCGCGCCGCGAGCATCGCGACCCTGGCGCGCGCGAGCGCGTCGCGGCACCGATCGAGGTGGGTCGAGGAGCCACCTCCCGCGCCGTCGTCGATGACCGCCGCGGCCTGATCGAGCGTGCGGTGCTGCGAGAGCACCGTCGCGCCGCTTTCCTCGAAGTTGCCCTCCTCGCTGATGCCGAAGACGAGGCGGGCCACGTCGTACGCGAGCTGATCCTCGCCGACGGCGTCGCGGAGCTGATCGAGCGTCCACACGAAGAACTTGCCCTCGCACCCCTCCGAGTCGGCGTCCTGCGACGCGTAGAAGCCGCCCTCCGGGTCGCGCATCTCGGCGAACAGGTAGCCGACGATCTCGCGCGCCGTCTCGGCGTAGATCGGCTTCTTGAAGGCGCGGAACCCGTCGGCGTAGAGGCGCAGGAGCAGCGCGTTGTCGTAGAGCATCTTCTCGAAGTGGGGCACGAGCCAGCGCTCGTCCGTCGAGTAGCGGTGGAAGCCGCCGCGCAGGTGATCCCAGATGCCGCCGTCCCGCATCCTGTCCAGCGTGAGCTCGACGCCCTCCGCCGCGACGCGGTCGCCCTCCAGCACGCCGCGGCGGAGCAGCACGTCGAGCGCCATCGTGTTCGGGAACTTCGGCCGCGATCCGATGCCGCCGTGGCGGGGGTCGAGGCGCGCGAGCAGCTGCCGCGACGCGCGCCGGAGCAGATCGGACGACGCGGGCTCGACGACGCCTGCGGCGCGGGCCGGCGCGCGCTGCGCGCGCTCGATGGCCTCGGTGATCTCCTGCGCCTGCTGCTCGACGTCGTCGCGCCGGTTCCTGAAGGCGTCGGCGATCTTGGCGAGCACCTTCGGGAAGCCGGGCATGCCGAGCGCGTCCTTCGGCGGGAAGTACGTGCCCGCGAAGAAGGGGCGCTGGTCCGGGGTGAGGAACACCGTCAGCGGCCAGCCGCCGCTCCGGCCCATGAGCTGCACGACGAGCTGGTAGATGTGGTCGAGATCGGGCCGCTCTTCCCGGTCGACCTTGATGTTCACGAAGAGGTCGTTCATGTGCCGGGCGATCGCCTCGTCCTCGAACGACTCGCGCTCCATCACGTGGCACCAGTGGCAGGCGGCGTAGCCGATGGACAGGAGGATCGGCTTGTCCTCTCGGCGCGCAAGATCGAGCGCCTCGGCGCCCCACGGGTACCACGCGACCGGGTTGTGCGCGTGCTGCAGGAGGTACGGCGACGACTCGCTCGCGAGCCTGTTCTTGTGGGCTGCCATGGGCCCCACGTAGAGCCGGGCGCGGGGGGCCGCCAGCCGTCCGCCAGCCGTGGCGCGGTCGCCGGCGCTACGCCCGCGCCAGCACCAGCGCGCAGTTGTGTCCGCCGAAGCCCGCCGAGCACTTCACCGCGTGACGCAGATCGACCGCTCGCCGCTCCCGCACGACGTCCAGGGTGAACTCCGGATCGAGCTCATCCACGTTGATCGACGGGTGCAGCAGCTGGTCGCGCAGCGAGCACACGACCGCGATCGTCTCGACGGCGCCGGCGCCGCCGAGCAGGTGCCCGATCATCGACTTGGTCGCCGAGATCGGGATGCGCGCGAGGCGCTCGCCGAAGACGCGCCGCAGCGCGAGCACCTCGGCGGCGTCGCCCTGCGGCGTCGAGGTCGCGTGCGGGTTGATGTAGCCGATCGCCTCCGGCGCCGTGCCCGCCCTGGCGAGGGCGCGCTCCAGCGCGAGCGTGAGCCCGAGCCCCCCCGAGTGCGGCCGCGTGAGGTGCTCCGCGTCCGTGGTCATCCCGAAGCCGGCCACGACGGCGAGCGGCTTCGCGCCGCGCGCGAGCGCGTGCTGCTCCTCCTCGAGCACGAGCGCGCCTGCTCCCTCGCCCATCACGAAGCCCTGGCGGCGCCGGTCGAACGGGCGGCTCGCGCGCGCCGGGTCGCCGTCGACGGCCCTGGCGAGCGCCTTCGCATTACCGAACCCCGCGACGGTGTTGAGCCGCGTCGCGGCCTCGGCGCCCCCCGCGACCATCACGTCGGCCTCGCCCGCCTCGATCATCAGGGCCGAGGTCGCGATCGAGTGCGTGCCCGTCGCGCACGCGCTCGCGAGGTTGTACGACGGCCCCATGAGCCCGTATCGCATGGAGATGAGCGCCGCCGCGCCGTTCGGCATGACCCCCGGGATGAAGTAGGGCGACACGGCCCGCGGGCCGCGCGCCGCGCTCCTGCCGACCTGCTCTTCGAAGATCTCGACCGACCCCATGCCCGTGGACATCAGGCATCCGACGCGGGTCCGGTCGAGGCCGCTCGCCGGCGCCGCGGCGGGGAGCGGCGGCGCGCCCTGTGCCCGCGCGCCCGCGCGCTCCGCCGCCTCGTCCTCCGCGGCAGAGGAGCGCTCGATCGGCACGATGCCAGCCTCGCGCAGCGCCTCCACCGCGGCCGCGAGGCTGAAGTGGGTCACGCGGCCATAGATCTCCGCCTCCTTGGGCGACAGGTACCTCCCGACATCGAACCCCTTCACGCTGGCGGCGATGTCGCTGCGGAGCCTGTCGACGGGGAAATCGCGGATGTAGTCCACGCCGGATCGGCCGGCGAGGAGGTTCTGCCAGGTGGTGGCGGCGTCGTTGCCCAGCGGGCAAACGGCGCCGATCCCGGTGACGACGACGCGCCTTCGCATCGGGGCTGCTCGTTGGGGGAGGGAGGTGGAAGGGTTCAGGCGGACAGCGCCTGGGGCGCAGTGCTGCCCAGGTTGGGAGCGCCTGCGAGGCCCTCGATCGAGGTGTCACGGTGCTCGCCGCCGCGCCGCAGATCGAGCGCGGCGCGCTGGGCGGCGAGCATCTCGTGCCGGCCCACGCCGAGGTACTTGAGGATCGGCATGTAGACCTTCTGGATGAACACGTTCCGGTCGACGCCGGCCTCGCGCATCTTCAGGATGCGCGAGTCGTAGTCGGGGACGATCCCGACGCCCGGCATCTCGAAGTTCGCGAACACGTGCGCCATGTCCGCGAGCGTCCCCGGCCGGTCCTCCTCGAGCAGCACCTTGACGACGCTCTGGTAGAAGCGGCAATGGGCGATCTCGTCGCGGGCGATGTAGTCGTAGATCGTCCGCAGGCACTCGTCGCCCTCCGTCGCGGCCCGCTCCCGGTGCTTCACGTAGATGACGAACGTCGCCATCTCCTGCACGCAGCCGTAGAACGTCATCTGCCGCGGCGTGTGGAACGGGAGGTCCCACTTCTTCGCGAAGATCTGGTGCTGCAGATCGTTGAGCTGCTCCTCCGTGCGCTTGCCGGAGCGCAGGAGGTACTGCATCAGCGTGAGCGAGTGCTTCGACT
The DNA here is from genome assembly GCF_052075895.1 of Sorangium sp. KYC3313. NCBI lineage: Bacteria > Pseudomonadati > Myxococcota > Polyangiales > Polyangiaceae > Sorangium > Sorangium sp. KYC3313. Next base: position 9,387,515 of record NZ_CP197255.1, on the reverse strand, counting down.
CTTCGTAGGCCCAGTTGGCCTGGAACCACGCCTGGCCGAAGTACTTCCGCACGAGGTTGATGCCGTTCGCCACGTAGTCGGGCAGGTACATCTCGACCGAGCAGAAGGTCTCCGCGCACAGGGCGAGCTCCTCGCTCGCGTCCTTGTTCACGCGCTCCCACGGGATGTCCTGGAAGACGTTCCAGCGGCGCTCGCGCTCCGCCTTCTCGAAGAACGTCATGTACTCCTGGAAGATCTTCTCCTCCAGCCGGCTCATACCGTCGCCTCCAGCCGCTCTCCGACCTTCTTGCAGAGGTCGCCCACGGTGATGAGCTCGACCAGATCCTCGTCCGGAATCATGACACCGAGCTCGGTCTCCATCTCTCCGACGATCTGCATCATCGAGAGCGAGTCGATGCCGAGCTCCGTGATCACAGAGGTCGCGGTGACGTTCGGGAACTCGCGCTTGTCCACCCGGGCGGCAACCGTCTTGAACATCTCGAGCAGATTGGTCTTGTCCGTCATGGTTCAGTCGATCCTGCGAAGCTCGTATTGAGCGAGGGAGCTGTAGTGCTTGTCGAACGCGTTCACGCACGTCGACAGGTAACGATCGTAGTCATCGAAGACCTTGTCCCCCCACGTCGACCGGATGGTCTTCTCGTTCAGCCTGAGCCGGCGGAGCCACTCCGCGGTGGTGCGCTGGTAGTGCTCGCGCCGCGTGTTCACCTGCATCACCTCCCAGTAGGGGTTCGCCGCCTGGATGATGTCCTCGAGCCGAGGGTTCAGGCCGCCGGGGAAGATCTCCCGCGTGACGAAGTAGATGTCCTCCAGATCTTTCCTCGTGCCGGCGGGGAGCCCGCCCCAGGGCGTCATCCGCGGCGTCCGGTTGCGGAGGATGGTCTGGAGGCCGAACCAGGCGCCCTTGTTCGTGAGCTCCCAGGCCTTCTTGAAGTAAGCCCGATAGATGTCGATCGCCTTGCCCTGGCGCGCCTCCTCCGGCGAGCACAGGTGATCGATCATACAGATCGAGATGAGGCTGTCGAACCGCTCGGCCGTCGCGAAGGTCCGGAAGTCGCCGCCGACCACCTCGACGCCGGGGATCTTCCGGGCGTTCACCTCGGCGGCCTGCGCGGTGGACAGGGTGACGCCGACCGCGCGCGTCACGCCGCGCGCCGTGGCCACGTACTCGAGCGCCGCGCCCCAGCCGCAGCCGATGTCGAGCACCTTCTTCCCGGGCCCCGCCTTGGCGAAGTCCGACAGGACCCGGAGCTTGTTCAGCTGCGCGGCCTCGAGCGACTGCTCGGGGGACTCGTAGACGGCGCATGTGTAGTTCATGCGCTCGTCGAGCCAGAGCCTGAAGAACTCGTTCGAGACGTCGTAGCTGACCTCGACCTCGGCCTTACTGGATCCCATCGATGACTCCTTCGACACGTGCCGGGGCGCCGCCCGCGCGGCCCCCTTCGGTTCGCGACACAGGGCCGCCCGCGCGGACCACGTCGCCATGGGGAGAGGGCGTCGCGCCCTCGTCAACGTCCGAGGCGACCTCGAGCTCGCCGGCCTCGAAGCGCCGCTTCATCTCGCGGCGCCGCACCTTGCCGCTCGACGTCTTCGCCAGCGTCCCCCGCTTGATCAGCGCGACCTCGGACAGCTGCACGCCGAGCTGGGCGCGCACGGCCTGGGTGATCGCCTGCGCGACGCCGGCCACGCTCCGCTTGGCCTCGGCGATGACGATCGCGCGCTCGGCCCCCTCGGCGGTGAGGCACGAGAACGCGACGCAGTGGCCGTCACGCACCCCCTCGACGGAGGACGCGATGCGCTCGATGTCCTGGGGGAAGTAGTTCTTGCCGCCCAGGATGATGAGATCTTTGGAGCGACCGCAGAGGTACACCTCGCCGGCGACGGTATAGCCGAGATCGCCTGTCCGCAGCCAGCCCCCTCCGAACGCCGCCTCGGTCGCCTCTGGCTCGTTGAAGTAGCCGGCGGCGACGCTCGGGCCGCGCACCCAGATCTCCCCGACCTCACGCGGGCCGAGCGGCGATCCGCCAGGGCCCGCGATGATGAGCTCGTGGCAGGGGAGGGGGCGACCGCAGGAGACGAGCTCCAGCGACGCGCCGCCGTTCGCGGGCCACGCCTTGCCGGCCTGCATCGCCTTCGCGTCCACGCGATCGGTGGTGAGCGGGGCCTTGAGGTCGCTGAACGTGATCGCCAGCGTGGCCTCGGCCATGCCGTACGAGGGAAGGACGCTCTCCGGGCGGAGCCCCCGCTCGCTGAAGCGGCGGAGGAACGCGCGGAGCACGTCGGCCTGGATCGGCTCGGCGCCGCACCCGAGCGCGCGCACGCAGGAGAGGTCCCAGCTGCCCGCCTGCGCGTCGGTGACGGCGCGCGTGGCGAGGGCGAAGGCGAAGTTCGGGGCAAAGGTGATCGTGCCGCGGAACCTGTGGATCGCGTCGAGCCAGAGCGAGGGGCGGCGGATGAACGCCGTCGTCGGCAGGAACATCACCGGCACGAGCGCGTAGAGCGGCGCGATGACGAAGCCGATGAGCCCCATGTCGTGGTAGAGGGGCAGCCAGCTGACGCCGCGATCTTCCGGCGTGGAGCGCAGCCCGTCGAACATGATGGCGTGGCTGTTCACCGTCAGGTTGCGGTGGGTCACCATCACGCCCTTCGGCCGCGAGGTGCTCCCCGACGTGAACTGCAGGAACGCGAGGTCGTCGAGGGACACGCGCCAGGGCTCGGCCTCGTGCGACGCGTCGGACGCGTCCAACCCATCGCGCGCGCGCAGGTCGCGCTCGAGGACGACGCGCAGGCCTGGCAGGGCCTCACGGCTCTCTCGGTTCGCCGCGAGGTAGGCGTCGATCATCTCCTTGAGCTGCTCGTTCGTGACGAGCACGCTGGCGCCTGACGCCTCGAGGATGTGCTGCACCGTCTCGCCGTACGCCTCGAGCTTGGCCAGCGACTGCGGCGGGTACATCGGGACGGCGACGATGCCTGCCGTCAGCGCGCCCACGAAGGTCAGGACGAACTCGTCGGCCTCCGTCAGGATCAGCGCGACGCGGTCGCCCTTGCGGAGCCCGAGCTTGCGAAGCGCGTAGGCCCGGCGCCTCGCCTCGAGCCAGAGCTCGGCGTAGCTGATCGCTCGCTCCTCCCCGGAGCTGCGAACGAACGTGACTGCGCGGTCGGCGTGCACCGAATTCTGCTGAAGGACTTCGACGAACGTGCGCATAGGCTCTCTGGCGGCTCAGGTCGGCCGGACGTCGTGATCCGTCCGTTAAGGACAGCGGGGGCCTGAGTGAGCGCAGCCATAAGCGAAAATCGAGCCAGGGCAAACAGAAAACACGGGAGTCCAGGGTTTGAGCTTGATTCCGCCGTGAACGCCTCTGAACCCACCGGGCGCGAGGGTCATAGGTGACGAAAAATCGTGCGCAGAGTGCGTCGAATATTCGTCACATCGGCCCCTGAGTGCGAATCGAGGTTCGCGTGGCGCGGGAACCACACCGGGCCGATTGATTGGACCGACCCAGGTTGAGGTTGCCGGCGCCGACCCAGGTTGAGGTTGCCGGAGGTTGCCGGCGCCGACCCAGGTTGAGGTTGCCGGCACCGACCCAGGTTGAGGTTGCCGGCACCGACCCAGGTTGAGGTTGCCGGAGGTTGCCGGCACCGACCCAGGTTGAGGTTGCCGGAGGTTGCCGGCACCGACCCAGGTTGAGGTTGCTGGCACCGACCCAGGTTGAGGTTGAGCAGCAGGAGGCGGGCGCACAAAATGCAAGGAGGCGCCGGTCTCCCAGCGCCTCCCGCTCTCATGCGCGACGTCGCCTGCTACTCGACGCCGTCCAGGCCCATGTGGCCCGCCGCCTCATCGTCATGGGCGTCTTCGCCCTTCTTGTCGTCCTTCTTCTCGGTCTTCTCGAACCTCTTCGGCTCCCCGAGGGCCCAGTCGGCCGACCACGACGACAGGACGTAGATCGTGCCGTCGCCGCCTTCCTTCGTGGCGTAGCGGCTCGACCCCTTCGCGGTCTTGCCCACCTTGACGGTGAAGTCGCCCGCGTTGTCCTTCAGCTTGATCGTGATGATGCCGCCGTTCGAGGCCGCCGCGTCGAGCCCGGTGTCCGACTTCTCGTCGCCGAAGTCCTCCGCGCCGAGGTTCTTGTAGGCGCGCAGCAGGTCCTTCACCTTGGCCTCGTCGAACTTCTCCCACTTCGCGGAGGGCGCGCCCAGCTTGCCGCCCTTGTCGCGCTGAGCGAACGTGCCGGCCCACTTGTCGCCGTTCTTCGAGAAGCTGAACAGGCCGTTCTTGTTCTCGACCGAGACCTGGATTGCGTTCTCGTCCTCGAACTTGAGGATCGACGTCTCGCGCCAGTTCTTCGGCTCCCGCGTGTAGAGGTAGCTCGAGTAGCCGCCCGCGATGTAGACGCCGTCCTGCCCGTCGACGCGCGCCATCTGCCCGCGCGAGCCGCTCTTGCCGAAGTACAGGTCGAGCGCCTTCTCCTCGCCCTTGTACGCGACGACGTGGACCGCCTTCTCGTCGGTGAGCTCGTACTGAGGATACGTGCCGCTCGTCCGGTCGATGACCTCCTTCAGCTTGAGCTCCTTCAGGTTGTCGAGGAGGCTCCGCACGTTCGCCGCGTTCGCCTTCGCGTTGACGGGCTTCGTGACCTCCCACGTGTCGCCCTTCTTCTCGAGCGTCACGTCGGACTTGTCGGCGTTCTTGATCGCGATCTTCGTGACCTTCTCGACGTCTTCCTTCGAGACCCCCACCTTCGGCAGATCCGCCGTGGCGGCGGTCGCCGAGTGCGCGGCGAGCTCGTCCTTCTGCTTCTTCTGCGTGAAGTACACGCCGAGGCCGAGGAGCGCGAGGACGGCGAAGGCGATGTAGATTCTGTGCTCGGTCTTCATGGCTCTTTCACCCGATGGGGCTCTGGCTCAGTCGAGCGTGATGTTCTCGCGGGCGTTCTCGCGAAGCCGCCACCGGATGAGGCCGAACACGGCGAAGAGCGCCGCCGGCAGGAGCGTCAGCGTCCACTGCACGCGCTGCTGCACGGTCTTGCGCTCCGCCCGGTACTCCTCGGCCTTCTTGGCCAGGGTGGCCTCGTCGTCCGTGGCCTCCTGCTTCGGCTTCTCGATGCCCGCGTAGGTCAGGTTCGTCTCGCCGAACATCTTCGCGGTCGCGGCGAGCAGCGTGCTGTCCCCCGCCATCCAGTCGAGGGTGTTCTTGAACGCCAGGATGGTGGCGGTCAGGTACTTCTGCGCGTACGGCTGCGAGAGCATCAGCAGATCCTCGTCGCCGCCCATCCCGCCCATCATCGCCATCTGCGGCGGCATGGGGGGCGGGTTGCCGGAGCGGGCGAACGGGTTCGCGAGGAACTGCGACGCCGAGAGCACGAGGATCCGGCCCTTGTCCGCGCTCTCCGCGGGCGCGCTGATGCCGAGCCCCTCCTGGCCGCCGAAGGCGCTCTTCAGCTTGCCCTCGACCGTCACCGCGATCGCGCGCTGCGCGTACTCGCCCTTCGGCTTCCAGTCGGCCGAGAACTTCATGTCGATGGCCTCGGACACGTCGACCGTCGTCTTCGGCGTCGAGCGCGCGACGACCTTCATCGTCGCCTCGGGCTGCTTCTCCGGGTGCGGCACGAGGGTCGACGGGAAGGGGAAGGAGAGCTCGGGGAGGCGGAAGAAGCCGGGGAACGACGAGTCGAGGATCTGCTCCTTCTCGTCGAAGCGGCTGTCCTCCTGGAGCTGGAGGATGCCCGGCGCGCGGAACCACATCATCTGGCCCGACTGCGTCTGCACCGGGATGGCCATCGAGCGGCTCCAGTCGAGGATCGCCTCCTTCTTCATCTCGACGCCGTAGCCGTCGAGCAGCTTCTCGAGGCCCCAGGTGTTGAGCGACGCCTTCATCGCCGGGTCGGACGCCTTGAGGTTCACCGCGCCGGCGAACACGGCGAGCGCCTTGTTGCCCAGCATCATGAACTGGTCGATGCGGCGCAGCTCCTTCTCGGTGAACTCCTTGCCCGGCTGCGTGATCACGAGGCCGGCGAGCTCCTTGTTGATCTCGCTGTCGCCGCCCTTCAGGTCGACGTCCTCGAACTTGTAGAACGGGAAGTGGTGCTCGAGCAGCGCGCGCATCGACGGGCCGCCGCCCCGGCCGCCCTGCGACGCGACGAGGTTCGCGTCGGTCAGCTTGATCTCATCCTTGCCGGTCACGACGCCGATCTTGGTGTCGATGGCGTCCGCCTTGTCGCGGATCTCGCGGATGGTGTTCGTGATCCAGAACTCGAGGCCCTGCGCCTGGTCCGGCGAGAGCATCGGGATCGCCTCCTTCTCGCTGCCGTACTTGAAGGCGATGCCCATGAACCCGCGGGTGATCGTGGCCTGATCCTGGCCGGTCTCGCTCCCCTCGCCGAAGGCGGCCTCCTGCAGGCCCGCCTCCTTGGCGGCGGCGCGCTGCTCGTCCGTCTTCGCCTCGATGATCGTGTAGTGGAGCTTGCCGTTCGAGGCCTGCTCGTACTCGTTCATGAGGTCGGTGAGGTCCTGGATGAACGCCTCGTGCTTCGGGAGCCCCCGGGTGACGTAGACGTCGATCTGGAGATCCTGCTTGAGCCCCTCGCGGACGAGGTGGGCCGAGCCCTTCGAGAGGGTGAACCTCTCGGCCTTCGTCATGTCGAAGCGCTTGTAGGCGCCGTACGAGATGATGTTGGCCGCCACGAGGATGGCGGCCACGATGGCCAGGTAGACGCCTGTCTGCGTCGCGGCTTTGGCTTTCCGTTCCATGGTTGGTCCTTACGCCCACTTCCTGCGCTCGAGCGCCCTGAACGAGGCCATGAGGCAGCCCGCTGTGATCGAGAGGAAGAAGACGATGTCTCGGGTGGACACCATGCCGCGCGCGAACGGCGTGAGGCGGGTGTCGAAGCTGATGAAGGAGAGGACGTCGCGGAAGAGCGACGGGGCGTAGTCGGCGAGGTTGTCCACGCCGTGCAGGAAGCCGAGCACCAGGAAGGTGATGAAGAACGCGATCACCTGGCTGTCGGTCAGCGACGAGATGAGGAGGCCGATCGAGACCGCCGCCGCGCTGTAGAGCACGAGGCCGATGTACCCCGAGAGCACCGGCCCGCTGTCGAGCGCGCCGAGGTGCCAGGGCCACACGAACATCATCAGCGGGTAGAGGATCGTCGAGAAGACGAGCACGAGGACGAGCCCCCACGCGCCGAGGAACTTGCCGAGGACGACCTCGTGATCCTGCACGGGCAGGGTGATCAGCATCTCCAGCGTGCCGCTCCGCTTCTCCTCGGCGAGGAGCCGCATCGTGATGACGGGGATGATGAGGAAGGAGAGCCCTATCGGCGCCCAGCTGAACAGCTGCACGAGCGAGGCGCGGTCCGCCTGCCAGAAGCCGCCGTTCATCAGGAAGAAGATGACGCCGAGCGCGATCAGCCCGAAGCAGATCACGACATAGGCCAGGGGGGAATCGAAGTTGGAGCGGAACTCCCGCTTCGCGATGGTCAGGGTGGTGCTCATACCGTTCAGCCCTTCTTCTTGGCGGGCGCTTCTTCCTCTGCGCCTTCGTCCTCGTCGCCGTCGCCGTCGCCCTTGGCTTCGTCGCCGGCGCTGTCGTCGTCCTCGTCCTCGTCGTCCTCGTCGTCGGCCGTCGCGCTCGCCTCGTCCTCGTCGTCGAGGTCGTCGGTGATCAGCTTGCGGCCGCGGTCCTTGCGCTCGTCGCCGCGCGTGAGCGCCTTGAACACGTCCTCGAGGCTCTGCGAGTCGCGCCGCATCTCGAGGAGGAGCCAGCCCTTCTGCACGACGAGCTGGAAGAGCTCGGGCCGGATGTCGCCGCCGAGCGCGCCGAGCAGCTGGAAGCTGTGGGCGCTGTCGCCGGTCGGCAGCTCGGTGACGCTGGTGACCCCGGGCAGACCGGAGAGCGCCTCCTGGACCTCCTGGGCCGTCGGGGGCTTGCGCGCGCCCGACCGGTAACCGTCGCCGCCCTCGAAGACCTTCTTCTCGTGGACGGTGATGACGTACCGGACCTTGCCGCTCTTGGCGCGGATGTCGTCGAGCGGCCCGTCGGCGACGACGCGCCCCTTGGAGACGACGATGGCGCGGGCACAGGCGGCCTCGACCTCGGAGAGGTTGTGGGTGGAGAGGAGGATCGTCCGCTCCTTGCCGATCTCCTTGATGTAGCGGATGACCTCCGCCTTCTCGTTCGGGTCGAGGTCGCTCGTCGGCTCGTCGAGGATGAGGATCGGGGGGTCGTGGACGAGCGCCTGGCCGAGGCCGACGCGCTGGCGATAGCCGTGGGAGAGCGTGCCGATGTCCTTGCCGAGCACCTGGGCGAGGCCGCACACCTCGACGATCCCCTTCATCCGCTTCCTGAAGAGCGAGTGATCGAGGCCGCGCATGTCGGCGACGAACGAGAGGTATTCCCAGACGTTCATCTCGCCGTAGAGCGGGGCGCGCTGGGGCAGGTACCCGAGCTTGCGCCGGACATCGAGCGGGTCGTCGAAGACGTCGTACCCGTGGACCCGCGCCGTCCCGGCCGACGCCGAGAGGAAGCAGGTGAGGATGCGCATCGTCGTCGACTTGCCGGCCCCGTTCGGTCCCAGGAAGCCGACGACCTCGCCGCGATGGACCTCGAAGCTCACCTTGTCGAGCGCGCGCAGCGACCCATAGCGCTTGGTCAGCGAGCTCGCCTCGATCATCACATCGCTAGCCAAAATGACCTCCTTAGATGGTTCCTTGAGAAGCGGAGCGCCCTGCTCCGTCGTTCGCCCCTGGCGATCCCCCCCGCCATGGCCGGCGGGCGCGCCGTTGTAGCACCCTGGATCACCCATTACCCAGGTGAAAGGCGGCGCCATCGTAGCGGCGGGTGGATCTCTGTCAACAGCGCCGACCCGAAGCGGTTGAACCTGCGGTTTATTCCCGGCGATCGGGGCCGCTCCGGGCGCGGTTGTCCGGGCTATCCCCGGTTTGGCGGGATCGCAGCGGTTTCTCCGCGACATGTCGTGCGCAGGGCGGGCTCGCCGGGCGTGCGCGGCGGTCGAATTTCTCCTTGACCTGGGCGTCTGTGTTGGACTAGTTGGCCACACCTCGCGTGAGCCTCATCGTCCAGAAGTTCGGCGGCACGTCCGTCGGGTCCATCGAGCGCATCCAGCGGGCGGCCGCGCGGGCGCTCGCCACACAGCAGGCCGGTCATGACGTCGTGGTCATCGTCAGCGCGATGGCCGGCGAGACGAACCGGCTGCTCAAGCTGGCGTCGGACATCGCGCCGGTGCCCGACGCGCGGGAGATGGACGCGCTGGCGGCGACAGGCGAGCAGGTCTCGGCCGCGCTGATGGCGATGGCGATCCAGGCGCAGGGGGGCCAGGCGCGGAGCTTCCTTGGCCACCAGCTGAAGATCCTGACGGACAGCGCCTACACGAAGGCGCGGATCAAGGCGATCGACGCCCAGCGGCTGCACGAGGCGCTGGCCGGGGGGAAGATCGCGGTGGTCGCCGGGTTCCAGGGCGTGGACGACGCGGGCAACATCACGACGCTCGGCCGAGGCGGCAGCGACACGAGCGCCGTGGCGATCGCGGCGGCGGTGGGCGCCGAGTGCGAGATCTACACGGACGTCGACGGCGTTTACACAACGGACCCGAACATCTGCAAGACGGCGCGGAAGATCGAGCGGATCAGCTACGAAGAGATGCTGGAGCTCGCCTCGCTGGGAGCGAAGGTCCTTCAGATACGGAGCGTGGAGGTTGCGATGAAGTACGGTGTCCCGGTGCATGTGCGGTCGTCGTTCTCGGACGTGCCGGGCACGTGGGTCGTCAGCGAGGAGCAGTCTCTCGAGAGCGTGACGGTGACGGGCGTGGCGCTCGACCGGAACGAGGCGCGGGTGATGCTCGTCGGCGTCGACGACAAGCCGGGCGTGGTGGCGCAGATCTTCGGCGCGCTGGCCGAGGAGAACATCAGCGTCGACATGATCATCCAGAACGCGCCGAGCTACGGCCTGGAGGCGCGCGGCGCCTCCGGCGAGGTGAAGGCCGACGTCACGTTCACCGTCGGCAAGGCGGATCTCCCGCGGGCGAAGCTCGTGATGGAGAAGGTCTCCAGCGGCGTGCGCGCCGTGAGCATTCGTTACGAGGAGGACATCGTGAAGGTGTCGATCGTCGGCCTCGGGATGCGGACGCACGCGGGCGTGGCGGCGCGGATGTTTCAGCTGCTCGCGGCGGAGGGGATCAACATCCAGGCGATCTCCACGAGCGAGATCAAGATCTCGTGCCTTGTCTCGACGAAGTATGCCGAGCTCGCCGTCCGTGCGCTGCACGATGGCTTCGGGCTCGGCGGCAAAGCCTGAGCGAACCTCTGCCACCGTCGTGATGCGCTCGCCGTGAGCGGCCCCCGACCCGGTCGGTGAGGCTGCTCGCGGCGTGTTGCGTTGTGGCGTCGTCATCGCTCCGTCAGAGGTGCACGGCGTCGCTCCATGCGAGCGATGAGGTCATCGGATCGAGCGACGTTGCCGTCGGCTCGGCACCCGTGGAAACGTCCACCTCCAGGGCGGCCCTGCGCGGGTGGTGGACAAGGGCCAGTCCATGGGCGGAGCGCCGAGCGCCTGGCACGAGGGGCCGATCTCCTCGAGCGTGGATATCGTTTTCACGCTGGTCGATCGCTTCGTTCAAAACAACTTCTGTATCCGGAGCTCGCAGCCGGCGAACAAGCGCGCGGCGTGCCCCAGCTCCGGTCCTTCGGGACGTACGGGCAGAGGTTCTCGCCCTCGGCGGAGAGCTGCACGACGGAGAAGGAAGAGTAAAACAATTCGAGGATGTCAAGGGCGAATCGCCGCGCCCACTTCAGGTGACAGAAGGCTCCTTTCGTGAACTGCATCTCTGCTGGAAAAGTGATGCTGTATCGATTCCCTATCCACATATCGAAGGGGCCAATTTCACTTCACGGCCGGCCTGCGGAGTCGGGCCTTCGATGTCCCATGTCACGTGACATGTCACGCCGCTGCGTCAGAGCAGCGGCCGCTTGATCGGATCCTCTGATTAGGTTATCGCTGCCGTGGGGCGGGGACAGGCCTGTCTTCGACATGTATTTAGTCTAGAACCCGCCTCGTCACCACGTCTGCTGGAGGAAGAACAATGACAACGAAAAAGCTCGCTTTGCGCTTCAGGGTTGCATCATCGCTCATGTTGTTCTGCGTCGCCGCGGGAGTGCCGTGTCCGCGGCGTCGTGCACGGTCGCCTCACCAGGCGACGCGAGCGACTGCGCGCCGGGCGAGGCGGGGTGTGACAGCGAGAGCCACGCGACAGACGCCTTCGCCCTGGAGGAAGAGCTCGTCTGCGACAACACGAGCGTCTGCGGAGATTCCACCAGCGGGTGCGTCCAATGCGCGCTCGCAGGCAACTGCTCGGCTGCTCTCGACGCCTGCGGGGTCAGCGACCCATGCATCTTCTACCTGGAGTGCACTACGGTCACGTGCGGGCTGGATCCTGAATGCGTGGCCGAATGCGCGGAGACGTTCCCGGCGGGCGCCGCCCTGGCCCATGCCATATATTCCTGCGTCTACTGCGACGAGTGCCCGAACGACTGCAGCGGAGTGGGCTACGCGTGCGAGTGACGGCGCAGCCCGCGCCGACCTTCACCGCCGCACGTCGCGCGCGACGCGGGCGCCGAACGCCTTGAGCTTCTGATCGGCGCCTGCCGGATCGAGCGGCCGTCCTTGGCGCAGCAGCGGACTCGGCACCCGCTGCTGCGCTCCTTGAGTTCGCGCTCTCCAGGGACGGGACGCTAGTCCTGCGCCATCGCCGCGGCGAAGCGCAGCAGCCCCTCGCCCCAGCCGCCGAGGATGTACGTGCGGTCGTAGAACTCGGGCACGAGCGTGTCCTGGTACCCGGCGACCTGGACCAGGAACACGCGCACGTCGCGGTTCACCCGCGCGCGGTACGTCGCCACGAGCTTCGCCACGTCGATGGTGTGCCCGTTCCAGGCGAAGTCCGCGTAGTCCTTCGGCCGCGTACCGTACAGGCCGCCGTGGCCGGCCTGCATGTCGCTCATCACGAACACCGAGTCCCAGCGCTGCCGCTCGCGGATCGCGCGATCCCAGAAGAGCCACACGCCGTTCTCGGTCGCCGTCCCGATCGTGCGGGCGATGTGCTCCGCCTTCTCGAGCTGCGAGAACACGCTCTCCTGCTTGCGCACCGCGAAGGTCTCCAGCCGGTCACCGAAGACGCCGAGGTGCCCGTCGCTCGCGCGCATCCCGGCCACGACCCCCGTGAGGTTCGCGATCGTGGAGATCTGCATCGTCCCGAGGCTGCTCGTGGTCGTGCCCTGCGCGGAGCCGCTGTTGTCGCAGAGCACCATCACGCGGCCGGGGAAGTACGGCACCTGGCCGAGCGAGCGGTTCAGGCACTTCTCCACCGCGTCGAGCACGGCGCCCGGCGCGCAGCCCTTCACGGCGCGGTAAGCGCTGTAGTACCGGAACGGCAGCTGCTTCCCCTCCGCGGCCGTCTCGACGAGCTTCGGCAGGAACTGGTCGAACGGCACGCCCGCCGCGATCAGGTTGCGCAGGTTGCGCAGCAGCGCCATGTGGCCCATGACCGGCAGCGCCTTGCGCCACGCCGTCCGGTTCGAGCCGCGCGCCGAGACGATCGCCTCCCACGTGCGGCCCGTCGCGCGGAGCGCGCCCTTCGCGAGGCGGTCCACGCTGGGGCTCTTCGGGTGCACGAGGTTCATGACGTCCACGGTCTTGCTCCCCTTGCCCTCGAGCCGGTACTTCGCGAGGGCGTGATCGTCGAAGCGCTCGAGCGCGTCGCGCAGCGCGCGCTTCAGCGCGTTCGGCACCGGCTTGCCGAAGCGGTAGAGCTGGTACGCGAGGGCGACCGCCGGCTCGTCCGCGCGCTTCAGGATGCGCGGCGCGTAGCTGCGCACGAGGCCCGTCCCGCGCACGGACGCGGTGTTCGCCGCGCGCACCAGGATGACCTGGGGCGTCGTGCGCATGTGCTCCTCCTCGCGCAGCCGCGCCGCCTCGGCGAGCGTCGCCTCCGGGTCGGCCGCGAGCGCCTCGTCGATGGCCTTCTCGATCAGCGCCGCCGGCGAGAGCTTGCGCCACTCGGCCGGGTCCACGGCGCCGAGCGTCTCGCGCAGGCGCCGCACCTCCGCGTCCGAGAGGCGCGCGCGGGCGGCCGCCTTCTTCGCCGCCTTCGCCGACGTCTTCGCCTTTGCCGCGTTCACGGCCTTCGCCGGGCGCGGATCCGCGGGCTCGAGGTGGTAGTACATGGGCTCGCCGAAGAAGCACGACGAGGCCGCGAGGCGCAGGCGCTTCAGCGGATCGGCGATGTCGTAGGAGCGGCCGCCCATCCAGTTCAGGTGCGAGTCGGCGCTGCGCTTGTCCTGACGCTTGAGATGCTGAAAGAACGCCATGATGACACCTCCATCCTCGACGCACGCGCGGCGAGGGGTCGAGAGCGGGGCGCAGGTCGAAGGTGCGCCCCGCTCGAGAAAGCGGGCGCAGCGCGGAGGATGGTGGTCACGGGGTTGGTCGTGTCAAAACGAAGGAGCCGTGACGCTCACTGCCGCGCTGCGCCCTGGTGCCAGAGGCGGGACTCGAACCCGCGACCTCGTCCTTAGAAGGGAAGTAACCCCGGATCTCACTGCCGGCGCTCATCGCGCCGGAGAACACCGTCCGGAGTTGTTTTCGCGCTCTAACCGCTGAGCTACTCTGGCGTGGACGCTCGGGGGGTATTGCAGGGCGGATGCCAAGGTGGTCTCGGCCGGTGCCGACCGCAGAAACCCCGGTGAAGCGGGCGGCGGCAAGGGCAGCGGACGTCTCCCGCCGGTAGTGGACCTATCCCATGAGATAAAATCCTAGATGAACCGATAGATCGGGGCGGTCGCCATGGTCCTCGCGTCAGAAGGGGGCGCGCCGCCGAGGAGTGCGCCCGTCGAGTGAGCAGGCCGCGGCTTGGCACAGGGGAGGTGGCGCAAGATGACTCATCTGTCGGGTCGATGCGCCAGATCGGCCAGAACTGGCTGTGCTCGGCGGCGGCACCGGGTTTGCTGGAGCCGCCTCATGCTCACCAGCACGCGGAGCTCCTTCGTCTGGGCCATGTGCCTTTCCCTCTTCGGCTGTGCCAGCGTCGTCGACGGTGGGGATACGTCGAGCGATACGGGCGCTCCGGGCGGCGGGAGCGTCGACGCCAGGCCGGCTCCGGAGGGCTGCAACGGTTATCTGGCGGTGCCGGATCCAGCGCTCGCCGCGGGCTTGCGAGAGCAGCTCGGCCTCGGCGCCGGCGAACCGATCCCGGGGGCGGCGGTCGCCGCGCCTGAAGTGCTCGACCTCGCCGGCCTCGGCATCGAGAACCTGAGCGGCCTCGAGTGCGCCAGATCGGTCGAGCAGCTGTTCCTCCACGGCAATCGGATCGAGGACATCTCGGTCCTCGCGCGCCTGCCGCGGCTCTACAACCTGCACCTGGACGGGAATCGGATCGTCTCGCTGGGCGCGCTCTCCGGGCACCCGGCGCTTTTCGCGCTGTACGCGAGGGACAATCTCGTCTCGTCGACGAGCGACCTCAAGGACCTTGCGGAGCTTCAGAACCTGATCTTGTCGGGCAATCCGCTCGAGGCCCTCGAAGGCCTGGACGGCACACACGCCCTGTACCATCTCTCGGTCGACCACACCGACGTCGCCGAGCTCTCGAGCCTCTCCAGGTTTCCGCGCCTGAACAATGCGGACTTCACCGACACCGAGGTGACGAGCCTCGCGACGCTGCCGGGCCTCCACTCCCTGACCACGCTGATCCTGGATGACGCGGAGGTCGATGACGTGAGCCTCGGCGCGGTCCTTCCGGCCCTGGCGAACCTGAACCTCAACGGCAATCACATCGCGTCGATCGCAGGGCTCGATCCCGCGAGCGTGCCCAACCTGCAGCACCTGGGGCTCGCTCGCAACCCGCTGAAGGACACGTCCCTGCTCGCCACCTACCCGCAGTTGAGGGGGGTGACGATCAGCGAGATCGGCGCGAGCGGCGCGGATCTGAGCTGGGTCACGGGGCTCGCGGGCCTCGAGCGGATCGAGGCGCGCTCCGACTCCATCTCCGACCTCACGCCCCTCCTGAGCGTGAGGCTCATCGTCACGCTGGATCTGTCGGACAACCTGATCGAGGACGCGTCTCCGCTGAACGACGTCGTATTCAACCGCTGCGCGCAGGTCTCTCTCGCGGGGAACCCCGGTGAAAGCTCGTTCGGCAGCGTGCTGGACGCCCTCTGCGCGAGGAATGTCGTGGTCGACCGCTACTGCCTGCCCGCTGCCTGTGACCCTTGCGCGAACGTGGTCTGCCATTGAGCGCCTCGGCTCGACGGAGCTGACCCAGGGCGCCGAGCTCGGGTCGCCTCGCACGTCAGGGTCCCCATCGAATCGACAGGGGTACACGCCACAGCCTGCGGGTGATGCGATATTCAGCGCGCGGAGGGGGCCTCGGCTGCGTGGGCCAGGAGCTCCAGAACCAGCGCCGCGTCGCCCGAGTGCAGAGCGGGGATCCGGAACGTCGCGACCGTGGCGGGCGCTCATCACCGTGGGCGTGAGAGGGTCAGGATCTGGGGTTTGGTAGAATTTTGAAGCAACGCCCAGATCCAGACCTGGGGGTTGCGTCGTGGCGCGTGCCCTGGGGAGGTCGAGACCTCTGGGGCGGGTCCGAGAGGAGGATTCCGCGAGGACGGGACCTTGGCGGCAGGTGCGCAGAGGAGGGCTCGGCCAGGTCGCGACCTTGGCGGCAGCTGGCCGAGGAGGGCTCGGCCAGGTCGCGACCTTGGCGGCAGCTGGCCGAGGAGGGCTCGGCCAGGTCGCGATCTCGACGGCAGCTGGCCGAGGAGGGCTCGGCCAGGTCGCGATCTCGACGGCAGGTTGGACACGAGGGGCTGGTCAGGTCGAGGCCTCTGGCTCAGGAGAGAGACGAGCGAGGTCGAGGCGATACTGCGGGAAGTCGGACGGGGAAGCGAACCGCCATGCCGCCAAGGGCGCCAAGAAACCAGGGGAATGGTAGGAAATAACGCCGAGACGGCGCGTCCTCTCTCCCCTTGGCGACCTTGGCGCCATGGCGGTTTTTCTGCCGATCCGGGGCAACTGCGCGTGCGCCCCGCTCGGCTCGGGCGGCGCAGGCGCCTCCGCGCGAGCAGCGCCGGCTGCGTCCGAGGGGGCAGCGAGATCGACTCCTTTCGTCAACGCCGGCGACAGGTATCATGGCGCCCGCCCTGAACGCGCCGGCGCGCGGTGGAGTCGCTCCCATGCCCGATCCCTACATCTACCAGCGTGACATCGAGACGTACGGCCGCTTCACCGCGTCGCAGATCCAGAAGCTCGTCCTGCCGGTCGACGCGGGGTTCGACAAGGCGCTCCGCACCGTCACGGCGCGTCTCGACGCCGCGACCGAGGCCCTGCGCAAGGCGAAGCTGGACGCGACGGCCGCTCCCGTGCCTCCCGGCGCGTCCCGCGGCTCGAGGGGCGGCCGGGCCAACCCGGTCGCGGCGGGCCGCGGCCTGCTGCGCCGCCTCGTGGAGCACGCCGCCTCGCGGCCCAACGGGGTCGCGCTGGCCCGCGAGCTCCTCCAGGGCCAGACGCTCGCCACCGTGCTGCGCCGCCGCCCCGCGGCGCTCGCCGCGGCGCTGACGCGCGCGATCGAGGCGCTCGAGCAGCACGAGGGGCAGCTGCCCGAGCGCGAGGCGTGGACGGCCGACCTCGAGCGCTCCCGGGACGCCCTCGAGCCGCTCATCCGGAGCGTGCGCAAGACGCGGCTCGCGCGCCGCACCATGACCCCGGAGATGAAGGCCGCGCGCGACGAGTGGCTCACCACCTACGGCGCGGCGAAGCTCCTCGTGGAGTGTGTGCTCCGGCTCCACGGCAAGACGTCGTTGATGCCGGAGATCTTCGGCGATCTCCCGCGCGCCCCCCGCGCCGCCGCGGTGGCTACCGCCGCGCGACGCCCGCCGGCCAGCGCGCCCGCGCCCGCGTGACGATTCCGCTGCTCACGCCGGAGCTTGACGGGTTGAAACCGCCAGAAGAGAGCAGAATTTAGAACCGCCATGACACCACGGACGCCAAGGAGAGAAAGAATCGTGGCGTCCTTGGCGTCATGGCGGTTCATTTCTCTCCTTACCTGCCGTCCCCGCCCCCGAGGTGCGCCCGGAAGAAACGCACGAGGTGCCCGTACTGGAGCACCTGGTTGTCCCGCTTCTGCGCGCCGTGGCCCTCGTCGGCGAACAGGATGAGCTCGGACGGGATCTTCCTTGCCTCCAGCGCCTGCTGGATCTGCACCGACTCGCCCGCGGGGACCCGCGGATCGGACACGCCCTGCACGATCAGCAGAGGCGCCTTCACCCGATCGAGGTACGTGATCGGCGAGAGCTTGAGCAACGCGTCCCGGTCCTTGTCGGGATCACCGTACTCGGAGATCCGGAGGATGCGCCGGTAAGGCGCCGTGTTCTGGAGGAACGTCACGAGGTTGCTCATGCCGACGACGGCGGCGCCCGCGTCGTACGCGCCGGCGAACATGGTCATGCCGATCAGCGAAGAATAGCCGCCATAGCTGCCGCCGAAGATGCCGACCTTCGGCGGCCGGCCCTCGTGGCCGAAGCTCGCCTTGACGAACTTCGCGGCGTCCTCGATGTCCGTGATGATGTCGAGCCGCTTCGCGCCGTCGTCGGCGTGCAGCCATGTCTTGCCGTAACCGTCGCTCCCGCGGACGTTCGGCTCGACGAACACGAACCCGGCGTCCACGAAGATCTGCGCCCGCGCGCTGAACCCTGCCCTGGTCTGGGCCTCCGGGCCGCCGTGAAAATGGACGATCACGGGACACGGCCGCTCGCACCGCGCAGGGCGGCGCACGAACATCGGGATCTGCGCGCCGTCGCGCGCCGGATAGGACTCCAGCGTGGCCGCCGAGAACGCGCCCGGCGCCATCTCGGGCATGCTCGGAGCGTGCCACTGCGAGAGCTTGCCAGTCGTCCAGTCGAGGACATGCGCCGTCGCCGGTGACGTCGAGGTCTCCAGGAGCAGCGTCGTGAAACGGCCGTCCCGCGTCGTCGAGCCCGGGATCACGTGATCCGCCGCCGGGAGCGCGGGCAGCTTGAGCTCGCGGTGCGACCTCGCGTCGAGCGCGCGGAGCCGCGTGTAGCCCCGCTCGTTCACCGTATACAGGATCCTCTTCCTCGCCCGATCGATGGAGAACGCGCTGACGTCGAACGGGATCTCGGGCGAGATCGGCGTGAGCTTCCCCGCCTTCCAGCTGTAGAGCCGGCGGTGCTCCCCGAGGCGCGGCGTGAGCACGAGGACCTCGCCGGGCGCCGCGCCGTACAGGGCCTCGTAGTCCTCGCGCTCGCCCTGCCCGAAGAGGGGAGTCAGCGCGTCGGCGCCCGGAGCGGCCTTCGCGCCGGGCGCCCACTCGAAGAGCTCGCTCATGTTGGAGCCCACGTCCTTCGCGAGCAGCAGGCGGCCGTCGCCCGTGGCGTCCACGGCGCGCCAGATGCCCTCGCGATCGAACACGACCTCTCGCTGCCTCGACGCGATGTCGTACCGGTAGATGACGTACGCGTCCTTCTTGACGTCGTTGGCCCGATAGTAAACGTGCCGCCCGTCGTCGGAGACGAGCTGGAGCTGCGTCTGCACGCCGGGCATGTGCTGGATGGCGACGAGCGGGCCGCCCTTCGTGTCCTGCAAGTAGAGCCCGGGGTTCTCCTCGCCCTTGCGGTCGCGCGAGAGGACGAGGCGCGCGCCGTCCGGCGTGACGTCCGCCACGACGGTCGGATCCTCGCCGCCCGTCAGCTGGAGCGGGAAGCGCTGCGGCCCGTCGAGCCGGAAGACCTGCCTCGTCCCCGTGATCGTCCAGGTGAAGTAGAGCGCCTTGCCATCCGGCCCGAGGACGCCTCCGGAAGGCGCGCGCACGTCGAGCATGGCCTGGATCCGGCGCGAGACGTCGTCCGGGAGCGGAGGCGGCGCGTAGCGCGCCAGGATCTCCGGAGAGACGCTCGCCGCGCCGTGCCCCGCGTACCCGGGCCGCTCCGGCGCGGGCGCAGGCCGCGACGGTCCGGCGGGCGATCGCGGCTCCGGCGGCGCCGGGGGCGCGGACGCGGCAGGCCGAGGCGCGGCCGCCGGAGGGGCCGGCGCGCACGCCGCGGAGAGGGCGAGGGAGCCGAGCAAGCCGAGCAAGGAGCGCCGCGCGGCGCCATGGCGCCCGCGCCGCGTCGAGGAGGACGACATGCGGCGCATTTCGCCGGAGCGGGCGCACGCCGGCAAGGCCAAAGGCCGCGCGGCGCAGGCAAGGTCGAAGGCCGCGCGGCGCGGGCCCGCCTCAGTCGGGCTCGCCCGGGAGCTTCGCGCGGCCGAGGGCCGCTTCCGCCGCCGCCAGCTGCGCCGCGAGCTTCCGCAGCTCCTCGGCTTCCTCGCCCTGGAGCGAGATGTTCGGGACGAGGGCGTTCAGGGCGCGGCGGTTGTACGCGAGCCCGAGCGGCGAGCCCTTCTCGAGGTTCATCACCATCGACTCGGCCAGCATCGCCAGCGCCTCCCGGTGCAACCCCTTCGCCGAGAGCACCTCCGCGAGCGCGGCCGTCGAGCGGGCCAGGCCGAGCAGGTCGCCGAGCGCCTCCTCGGCCTCGATCGCCGCGGTCAGGCGCTGCGTCGCGCGGTCGAGGCGGCCGTTGCGGAGCTCCAGCCGGCCGATCGTCTCCCACACCCGGGCGAGCTCCCGGGTGTCGCCGAGCTGCTTGTAGGCGCGCTCCGCGGCGAGCGCGTGGTCGAGGCCCATCGACAGCGCGTCGGACTCGCGCCCGGGGCGGGCGGGGACGTGGAGCGGGATCCGCGCGAAGAGGTGGTCGGTCTCGGCGAGCTCGACGCGCGCCGACGGATCGACCCGGGCCCGCTCCTCGAAGGTCCGGCGCGACTCGACCAGGAGGTGCGTCGCGCGGACGGGATCGCCCATGCGCACGTGGACCGCCGCCTGATCGTTGAGCAGCCGGGCCGCGCCGAGCGCGTCCCCGGCGTCGAGCAGCAGGCGGCTCGCGGTCGCGAGCTCCTCCAGCGCGCGCTCCAGCGAGCGCGCATCGCCCATGTCGTAACAGACGCTCGCGACGAGCGCGGCGACCTCGGCGTGCAGCTCCGGCGGGTCGCCGTGCGCGAGGAGCGCGCGCGCGGCGTCGAGCACATCGAGCGCGCCCGCGAGCGTGCTGGCCGGGTCCGGGCCGGCCGCCTGCCATTGCACCCGGGCGATGCCCGCGAGCGCGCCGATGCGGAGCCGGCGGCGCGCGGGCGTGGCCGGCATGCCGTCGAGCAGCGAGAGCGCCTTCCGCCCGTAGCTCAGCGCCTGGGCGTACGCTCCCATGGCCGCCGCCTCGACCGCGGCCGCGCAGTAGCGCCGCGCCGCTTCCTCGTGCTCGCCCGCCTCGGTCAGGTGCGCCGCCGCGCGCACGTCGTGGAGGTGGCGCCCAGCGCCGTGCGCCGCCGCGCTCGCGGCGCCCGCTGCCTCGGCGCGATCGGGCGCCGCGGGCGCCGGGTACACGGACACGCCGAGCGGCGCGGCGGCGCGCAGGGACTCGGCCGCGGCGCGCCCGGCGACGGAGTCGGCCGCCGCCGGCCAGGAGAAGGCGTGGCGGGAGCCGGAAGACGATCGCTCGGACAGCGCGGCAGGGACGCGCACCGAGGCCCCGCGGGCCGAGCGGCTCGGCTCGTCCGGGAAGGCGCCGCTGAGGGACGCGAGATCGCGGGGCACCCGCATCGGCCCCGGGATGGGCGCGTCGAGCGAGTCGGGCGGGGCGTCGAACAGGATGGACTCGGGCGGCTCCGAGACGCGGCGGCTCTCGGGGCCGCGGTGGAACAGATCGGCGTAGGGCCACGCGGGATTGCCGGGCCCCGCGGAGGCCATCGGCGCGGGCCTGTCCTGGGTGACGCGCGGCGGCGCGCGGCGCGAGTTGCTCATGGACGCACCGCCCGTGGGGGCCACGGCTGGCGGCGGCCTCAGCGTCTCGGCCGCCCGCGGCTCCCCGCCGCGCGCCACCGAGAGCGTGGGGTCGGCGGTCTTCTCCCAGTCGTCCGCGGTCGACGCGCCGCCGGCTTCGGGGGTCGGCCCGCCGGCGACGGGCGCGCCGGGCGAAGCGGCCGCCGGCGACGCCGTCGCCGGCGACGGGCCCACCGGCGGGGGCGCGGCGGCCATCGTGCGCGGCGTCGCCATGGCGGGCAACGACGCGGACGGCGGCGCCGTCGAGAGCGGCGGCACCCCGGCCTTCGCCTGCGCGGCGGCGGCCCTCGTGGTCGGGTCGTCGCCGCGAGGCACGCCGAGGTTCGCTCCGCCGAGGACGTGCCGCTCGACGGCCGACGTGAGGATGGCCGCGCTCTGGGTCGGCGGCGCCGCGGCATGGGCCGGCGGCGCCGCGGCATGGGCCGCCTGGTGATCGGCCGCGACGACGCCCGGCGCGGCGCGCGGCTCGCGCGCGGCCGGGGCGTCCGGCTCGCTCCGCTCCTCGATGAGCAGCGTCGCGAGCCGCCGGTGCCACACGCGGGCGAGCGACGGGAGGATCGAGCCGCGGAGCGTATCGACGGTCTCCTGCGGGAGATGGAAGCGCCCGTCGCCGCGGTCCTCGACCGGGACACCCGCGTCCGCGGCGCGCTGCAGCGCCTCGAGCACGTCGAGCGCGTCGACGCGGAGGAGCGCGGCGACGAGCTCGCTCTCGAACCCCGAGCCGACGATCGCGCCGGCCCGGAGCACCCGGAGCACCTCGCCGGGCAGCTCGCGCACCGCGACCGGCGGCGGCGGCGGCGGCGGGGGCGTGGTCGCGCTCGTCAGCGTGATCGCGCCGTCGGACGGCCGGAGGAGCGCGTCGGCTCCGCAGGCGGCGCGTATCGCGTCGACCAGGCCGCCCGCGGGGCCGGTCGGCGCGTGCAGGCGGAAGGAGAGGACGAGCGCGACGCGGAGCGCGTCGGGCCGGGACACCACCCGGCGCAGCACGTCGAGCGTGGCAGGATCGGCGTGCTCGACCGCGTCGAACACGATGGCCCACGTGCGATCCGCCTGCTGCGCGAGGCGGTTGGCGGTCTCGATGAACTCGGCGTCCACCATCAGCTCGTGCACGTCGCCGAGGAGGCGGCGCCGGAGCCCCGAGGCGGCGCGGCTGCGCGCCTGATCGAGCGGCGGCAGCGCCCCGCCGGCGAGGCGCTCGATCTGGGTCCGCGCGTCGCGCAGCGGCCCGAGCGTCGTCTCGGGGACGTCGCAGCGCACGCGCACGATCCGCAGCCCGAGCCGCGCCGGCGGATCCCCGGGGACGATGTTCAGCAAGGCCGTGTGCCGGCCCTCGGAAATGCGCTGCCAGAGCTGTTCCACGGTCCGCTCCTCCTCTCTCCAGGCGCACACGGCCCAGAGTGGGGCGCATCTTCGTGCGCTACGGGATCCTCCGCGCCGTTCGGCTCGCTGCGGCGTACTTTCGCGCGCCTCGCTCGCCTGCCTCGCGGCTCAGCCCGTATCCTACGAGCCTGCGCGCTGCTCTAGTATCCCCAGAGGAACTCCGCGCGGGCGAACGCCGTGAAATAGCTCCCCGGACCGTCGCCCGCGCCAGGGAGGAGCAGCGTGTACTTGCCGGCGAAGCCGGCGGCGAACTCGCGATTGAACGCGTAGTCGATGCCGAACGGGATGGAGACCCCGAACTGCCCCCGGTGGCAGCCCGGCTGGCCAGACGAGCCGCAGGGCGCGAGGCGCACACTGTCGTATGCGCCGGTCATGAGGCCGACGTAGGGGACCCACTGCAGAATATCGATGACGTACGTGGCGCCGGCGGATGCGCCGAGGAGCATGAGATCGCCCCCCGGGTGGGACGCGGTGTTGACCTCGGCGACCGCGTTGAAGGCGTCCGTGAGCCCGTAGGCGAGGTGCAGGCTGCCGCCGATCCCCGGGTACGTCCCGCCGTCCGCGAGGAGCGCGTACCCGACGCCGGCGCCGGCATGCCATTGCCGTTCAAAGGCGTCGGCCCGCGAGGGGGCCAGGAGCGCGAGGAGCGCGAGCGCGGCGGAGGTCAGCAGGGCGACAGGGGGGCATCTCATGGTCGGTTGCGGCGAGCAGCCCGGAGCGCCCCCGCGACGAACCATGGATCGAGGGCGACGACGGCGCGCGCCGGGCGCTCGATGGGGGCGCGCGGCGCGAGGCTAGCACGCGCGCCGCAGGACATGTTCAGCGGAGCTGCTCGCGGCGACGGGGAGCGCGCGACGCCCCCGCGTCCTCGTCGTCGATCTCGTCGGCGTAGATGCGTGCCGCAGGGTCGGCCGCGCCCTCGCCCGGATCGATGCGGAGCGACGGCCGCGGAAAGCGGACGGCGGCCGCCCCCGAGATCCCGGGGAAGGTGTAGAGGATCTCGCCGCGCTCGCCGATCTCGACGCCCACGTCGCCGGGGCGCTCCTTGGCGAGCTCGGTGAGCAGGGCGTCCGCCTCCGGGGCCGGCAGGTCGAGCGCGACGCCGACCTCCTGCGCGGTGAGCGGGCGGCGGCGGTGCGACGCGAGCGAGAAGATCGCCTGAACCTGGGCGTCGCGCGAGGCCTTCGCCCCGGAGCGGGAGAGCTTCCGCCCGCCCAGCAGGAGGAGCAGGCCGACGGCGAGGGCGACGAAGCCGATCGGCAGGCCGATCGCGAGGCCGGCGATCGACCCCGGGAACAGCGCGGCCGCGCCCAGGCCGAGGAGGAGCGCCAGCGCGGTCCCGGCGATGAGGACCAGCCAGCCGAGCACGCCGGCGACCGCGCCGCCGACCCTGGACGGCTGCCCCGCCAGGCTGACCGATTTGCCCGCGAACGGCAGGCGCTCCCGACCGCACGCGGTGCAGTACGCCGCGAGCCCGCGGTGGATGACCGGCGCGTTCTTTCCGCAATGAGGACACATGAGGACTCCCCCGCGAGCAGATCTTCGCGAGCCAGGCCGTAGCGTAGGAATGAAGCCCCTCCGCCGCCAGGTGTGCGGCCGCGGGATCTCCAGGTTTTTCGAGGGCGCGCGGCGCGGGTCGGCGTGGGTCGCGTCGGCCAGCGTTGGCCAGCGTCGGCCAGCTTCAGCCAGCGTCGGCCAGCGTCAGCCAGCGTCGGCCAGCGTCAGATTCCGAGGTAACGCGCGATCTCGGCGCGGGCCGGGTCGGAGGCCACGGCGCGCAGGGCGTCGTACCGGCGTTGCCATGCGGCCGCGCTGCCTTCATCTCCGCGCCATCGCGCCGCTTCGGCGCGGGCGAAGGTGTAGCGCCGGAGCGAGAAGCGCGAGGCGTCGAGCGCGAGGAAGGCGTCGAGCCACACCTCGGGATCGCCCTCGCCGTCGCCGAGCAGCTGGGCCGACAGCGCGGCGTACGGGACGAGCGCGGGCGGCGCGTCGCCGCGCCGGCGGAGGGCGGCGTAGCGGAGCGCGCGGCGCGCGGGCGGCGGCGCGTCGCGCGCGGCGCTCCAGGTGGAGAGCGCGCGCGAGAGCGCCGGCTGGCCGTCGCGCGCCCAGGGCGCATCGAGGCTCGCGAAGCCGACCCACGGCCAGGCGGCGGCGTGGTCCGCGGGCAGCTGGGCGGGCGGGCTGCCCTGGCGGAGCGGCGAGTCGCCCGGACGGAGCGCGAGGGAGAGCCGGGTCCAGCGCGATCGCGCGTCGAGCAGGGCGATCTCGGCGCGGGCAGGCGTCGCCTCGCCGGTGGACACCGCCGCGCGCGCGGCGGCGGCCTCCTCGTCGGCGAGCACGGCCGCGCGCGCGGCGTCGCGCCGGCGCCCGCGCGAGGCGAGGAGCTCGGCGCGCTGCAGGAGCACGGCCGCGCGGAGCGCTGGCGGCGCGGAGGCGAGGTCGATGCGCTCGACGAGATCGAGCGCGCGATCGCGCGCGCCGGCGAGGGCCCACGCGCTCGATCGCGCGAGCGCGCGGGCCGCCTCCGGCGCGAGCTCCGGGGCGAGCGGGCCAAGGCGATCCAGCGTGTCGACCGCCCGGGGCGCGTCGCCTTCGAGCGCGAGCTCGCGGGCGGCGCGCAGCGCGAGCGCGCCCGCGGCGGCGCGCAGCGCGTCGGCCTGGGACGGCGAGAGCTGGGGGGCGGCGGCCAGCTCGGCGGCGCGCGCGGCGGCGCGCGCGCGCAACGACCCGGCGATCGCGGGCCTCGCGAGCCCGCGCTCCGGGAGCCAGTCGAGCGCGCGCAGCGAGCCCGCGGGCAGCCCCGCCGGCGCGCGGGGGGCCGCGCGCGCCGGGGCGCCGTCGAGGCCTGCCTCTCCGGTCGCGGGCTCGTCCCCATCGTCGTCCGGCCGCGCGAGCGCGGCCGCTTCGGCCGCGTCGAGCGCCTCGTCCTCCGCCAGCACGACGGCGAGCAGATCGCCGCGGGCCTCGGGATCGAGCGCGGCCGAGGCGCCGAGCAGGTCGCGGATCGCGCGCGTCGCGCGCTGCGTCGCCTCGGCGGCGCCCTTCCTGGCCGCGGCGAGGCGGGCGCGCTGCGCGAGCCGCACCTCCACGGCGTCGGCCACGCCGGCCTCGGGGGCTTCCGGCATCGGCGGTGGCTCCACGCCGGCCCGCGCGGCGCAGGCGACGAGGACGGCGCGGACCTCGCCCCAGTTGCGCGCCATGCCGGCGTAGCGCCTCGATGCCCGGTCGTCCTGGTTGAGCGTCAGGAGCTCGATGCCGCGCTTCGCCTCGGCGCTGGCGCCGAGGCAGAGGATCGCGCCGGTGGTCGTGCGCAGGTCCTCGTCGCGGGGCTCCATCGCCGCGTACCCCTTGGCGATCGCGAGCGCGCGCTGCAGGTCGCCCTCGGTGAGCGCGGCGCGGAGGGTGTGCACGCGCACGTGCCAGTCGGTCCAGCGGTCCGGCTGCGAGAGGAGCGTGCGGCGATCGCCGAGCCTCGCCGCCTCGCGGCCGAGGTTCGGCGCGCCGCAGGCGGGCCCGAGCTCATCGAACGTGACGCGCCCGGTCCCGGCGGCGACCGTGGCCTGGGCCGTCGCCACCGCCTCGCTCGCGCCGGCGAGCGCCGCGCCATCCGGCCGACCGACCGCGGCGTCGGTGTAGTCGGCGACCGCTGCGCGCACGCCGAGCTCCTCGGCCAGCGCGCTCGCCGCCCTGTAGGTCCAGGGCAGCCGCGAGGGCAGCGCGAACCAGCGGATCTCGGGCCTGCAGTCGGGCAGCGCCGGGCCGCGCGGCGCCTCGATCGAGGCGAGGCACGCGGCGGCGGTGCGCGTGCCCACGAGGACCGCCGCGACAGGGCCAAGGAGAGCGAGCGCGGGCACCGCCACGGCCGCCGCCGCGAGCGCCAGGGCGAGGGGCTGCCGCCAGGGCGGCCGCGCGGGCGAGGCGTCGCGGTGGAGCGGGGAGCTCCCGTCGCGCTCACGAGGCCGTGGGGTGGGCTGCGCGCACACGGGACGGCTTTTAGCCCACGGCACGGCCGAGCGACACTGCCTCCGCGACGCAGCGCGCGCCACGTCCCGGGAGCCGGCGTGACCCGCGGAGCGCGCGCCGTGCGACGTTGACGAGCGCCGACCCGGCGCGCGCGGCTAGGGCGCGCTCCGGCCCTCGGCGGCGCCGGCGTCCGGGGCGAGGAGCGCGCCCGCGAGATCCGCGACCGCCGACAGATCCTCGACGCCGGTGACGTCGAGCTCCAGCCCGCGGGCGAGCTGCGGCGCGCTGGCGAGGGCGACCTCGGCGACGGTGAGCTTCCGCCCGGTGAGCTGGTGGAGCGACGTCACGCCGTGCTCTCGGATGCCGCAGGGCACGATCAGCTCGAACGCCTTGAGGTCCACCGCGATGTTGAAGGCGAAGCCGTGCATCGTGAGCCATCGCGACAGGCGCACGCCGATCGCGCCGAGCTTCGCGATCTCGCGCGCCCACTCGGCGCCGCCCCACGCCTCCGGGGCGGCGCGATCGACCCAGACGCCGATCATGCCGTCGACCACGCCGCCCTCGACGTGGTGCTCGCGCGCGAGCAGGATCATCACCTCCGCGAGCGAGCGCACGTACCTGCGCACGTCGCAGCGGTCCGGCCTGAGATCGAGCAGCGGGTAGCACACGAGCTGGCCGGGGCCGTGGTAGGTGACGTCGCCCCCGCGCCCCGTCGCGACGAGGTCGATGTCGCGCTCGTCCAGCGCGCGGGCGTCGAGGAGCACGTTCTCGGGGTTCGCTCGCGGGCCGAGCGTGATCACGGGATCGTGCTCCAGGAGCAGGATCGTGTCGCCGAGCCGCCCCTGCGCGCGCGCCTCGACGAGCTGCTTCTGCAGATCGTGGATCGGGGCATAGCGGCGCCGGCCGATCCACACGGCGCGCGCGCGCCTCGGCCGGGGCGCCTCGACGGCCGTCGCCTGGCCGTCCGCGGGCTGGAGGAGGTCGCGGAGCGAGGTGGTCGGCATGGCTACTCCGGGACCTTCTCGCCCCGCGCCCGCCGCTCGTCGCGGTAGGCCTCGATGTGCGTCGTGAAGGTGGCCGCGACCTCGGGGTCGAACTGCGAGCCCGAGCACCGCTCGATCTCGGTGATCGCGACCTCGTGGGGGAGCGCGCGGCGGTACGAGCGGTCGCTCGTCATGGCGTCGTACGTGTCGGCCACGGAGATGATGCGCGCGATGATCGGGATCTCGTTGCCCCGCATCCGGAGCGGGTAGCCGCGCCCGTCCCAGCGCTCGTGGTGCAGGTGCACGCCGGGGATGAGCGGGTGCAGGAACTTGATCGGGTCGAGGATGTCACGCCCGTAGGCGGGGTGCCGCTTGAACACCTCGTACTCGTCGTTCGTGAGCTTGCCCGGTTTGTTCAGGTTGAGCACGCAGCCGATCTTGCCGATGTCGTGCATGAGCGCGCTCTGCCGGACGATCTCGATCTCGTGCGGGCCGAGGCCGAGCCGCTGCGCCAGCAGCACGGCGTAGACGGCGACCCGATCCGAGTGGCCCGAGGTGTAGCGGTCCATCTTGTCGATCGCCTTGGCGAGGCCCTCGATCGTCTGCTGGAACGTCGCCTGGAGATCCTGGTAAAGGCGCGCGTTCTCGATCGCCGCGGCGGCGCGCGAGCCGATGATGCTGAGCAGCTTGCGCTGCCCCTCGTCGAAGCGCCTCGTCCGCGTGAACGACGCGACGGCGAGGAAGCCCATGAGCCGCTTCTGGATGCGGAGCGGCACGGCGACGAGCGACTGGAGCGGGAGCGCCGGCTCCGCCGCGAAGAACCTGAGCCCCTTCACGCCCTGCTCGAGCAGCTGCGCGTCGGGGCGGAAGTGCTCGAGCACGAGCGCCGGGTCGAGCCGCCCGAGGTCGGCGCCCGCCGGCATGGACGGGCCGCGGAGGTGCTGGCGCTCGAAGAAGCCCCCCTCGCCGTCGTCGAGCCAGGTCGAGATGAGATCCCCGCACACCTCGTGGAGGCAGCTGTCCGCGACGGTCTCCAGCACCTGGTCGAGCGAGAGGCTCGCCGCGATGGCCTCGCTCACCTTGTAGAGCGACACCGCCTCGCGCAGCCGGATGTTCTCGGCGGCCATCCGTTGCTTCTCGATCCCGCGCTGGACGACGTGCACCACCTCGTCCAGCTTGAACGGCTTGAGCACGTAGTCGTAGGCGCCGCGCTTCATCGCGTCGATCGCGGTCTCGACGGTGCCGAAGCCCGTCATGATGACCGTGAGCGCGTTCGGCGCCGTCTTGCCGATCTCGTCCAGCAGCGCGATGCCGCCCATCCGCGGCATCTTGAGATCGCTGATCACGAGATCGTAGTGACCCTTCGTGAGCTCGCTCAGCGCGCTGGAGCCGTCCTCCGCCGTGCGGACGTAGTAGCCCTCCATGCCGAGGAAGTCGGCCAGCATGTCGCGGATCACCTTCTCGTCGTCCACGACGAGGATGCGAGGGCGGTCTTCTGGAAACGTGGACATGCGGCCGGTAAGCCTACCAGATCCGCTCGCAGCGCATCGCACCAAGGTGGGCGGGGCGGGCACAGGAGCGGACCCGCCTCGCCGGGGCGGCCGATCCACACGGCGCGCGCGCGCCGCTCAGTCCTCGTCGCCGGTCGAGATGATGGGGTGCCGGATGGTCCGGGGTGACTCGTCCAGATCCGGGACGCGGATCGAGATGGGCCCGGGGCTGCGGATGGAGGGAGGAGGCGCGGACTCCGCGTCCTCGGGGCGGAGCGGGATCATCCTGCTGCTCGGCGCGGGCTCGTCGCTCGCGGTCGTCAGGACGGGCACGGCGCGCTGCTCGCCGAGGGCGTGCTTCTGCTCGAGGAAGCGCAGGACCGAGGGGCCGGTCGAGCGCTCCAGCGCGGAGCGCAGATCGCCGGGCAGCGTCGACTCGATGATCATCTTCACCCCGGTGCGGGGGTGCTCGATCTCGATGCGCACGAGGTGCACGAACGAGCGATCGAGCCCGTGCTTCTCCTCGAAGTACCGGTTCGTGGGCACGTGGCCGTAGCGCTCGTCGCCGAGGATCGGGTGCCCGATCGCGGCGAGGTGCCGCCGGATCTGGTGCGTGCGCCCGCCGTCCGGGATGACACGGAGGATCGAGTGGCCCGAGGCGACCGCGAGGCGGCGGTACCGCGTGCGCGCCGTGTACGTGCGCGTCCCTTCGCGGAGATCGCGGGTGATCGCGCCCTTGCCCGGCGTGACGCCCTTGGCCGCGGCGAGGTAGATGAGGCGCCCCGTCTTCGCGAGCGCCTCGCCCCAGCGCGCGGCCGCCTCCTCGCTCCGCGCGAGCATGACAAGGCCGCTCGTGCCCGGATCCAGCGGGTGCACGATGATGGGCGTCGTCGTGCTGCCCGGGATGCGGGCGCACCGCGCGAGCAGCGAGCCGAGGTACTCCGGCTGCGTGGCCACCGGCTCGTGGGGGCCCTTCTCGACGACCAGCACGCCGTCGTCGTCGTAGATGACCTTCGGCGCGGGCGGGGGCGTCCGGCGGAGGGCGGCGATCGTCTCGATCTCCTCCGTGAGCGGGATCATGTCGAGCGGCGTGAGCTCCGTCGACGAGTACCCGAGGCGGCAGAAGTGATCGAGGTCGCGCGCGAGCGTGTCGGGATCACACGAGACGTAGACGAGCAGGGGCGCGCCGAGGCGCGCGATCGCCTCGCGCGCCGTCGGGGAGACGCCGCGGCGCGGCGGGTTCACCACGATGCCGTCGAACTTCTCCGAGCTGTTGACGAGGGAGCCGACGATCTCCGCGACGTCGCCGGTGCGCACCTCCACGCGCTGGCTGAGGCCCTGGGCCTCGGCCGCGGCGCGGGCGTTCGCCGCCGCGGGCGCGAAGGACTCGACCATCAGGACCCGGTTGCCGCCCTGCGCGAGGGCGAGCGAGATCGCGCCCGAGCCCCCGTACAGATCGAGGATGCGCGGCGGCTCCTTGCGCCGGGAGGCGGGGCCGAGCGCGGCCTCGCCCTCGATGACGGGCCCGTCGTTCTCGAGCGACGCGATCTCGCGGAGCAGGAGGGCGTGCACGCGCGCGGCCTGCGCGCGGTGCGCCTGCACGAACGAGCCGAACGCGGCGATGTGGTAGGTCTGCCCGATCCGGTCCTCCGCGTGCGCGGTGCCGTCGAGCACGATCGTCTCGGGCCCGAGGATCTGCGGCGCCTCCGCGTCGTGGAAGTTCGCCGCGACGCCGATGACGCGCGGGAGCATCGGGCGGATGGCGCGGCCGGCCTCCCGCAGCTCGTCGCGCGTGCACGCGCGCTCGCGCTGCAGGACGAACGTGATCAGCACGAACGCCGGGTTGTCCTCTGTCGCGCCCACCTCCGCGAAGAGCGGCGTCCCGGGCGCGAGGTGGACCTCGCGCAGATCGAGGGCGCGGAGCACGCCGCCCCTCGCCGGGTCGTACGGGAGGAGCAGCGGCCGGACCTCCGGCGGCGGCGACGCGATCAGCTCGCGCAGCCGCGAGGTGACCGCGGCGAGGGCCGGGGTGAGGACCCGGCAGCCCGGGATGTCGACGACCTCGTGATGTCCCGTGCGGCCGTACAGCCCGATCGCGCCGGAGGGGGCGACGATGAGCTTCGCTCGACCGCGATAGCCGGTGATCGGATCGGCCGGGATGACCGAGCTCGTCTGGAGCAGCCCGAGCGATGGGTAG
Source organism: Sorangium sp. KYC3313 (assembly GCF_052075895.1). NCBI lineage: Bacteria > Pseudomonadati > Myxococcota > Polyangiales > Polyangiaceae > Sorangium > Sorangium sp. KYC3313. The sequence continues at coordinate 9,356,554 of NZ_CP197255.1, read as the reverse complement.
TGCGCGGCTGCGGACACGACCCGAGCACGCTTGGTGCCGAGCTGCTCCGCGTAATCACCCGCGATGAGCGGACAGCCCGCGCACTCGACCGAGTGCATGCACTCGATCAACGTGTTCGGGATCTCGCCTGCCTTCAATGTGCGTCGCACGGGTCCGGACAAAACACCGCCGCCCGATCCCTCTGCGCTGGCGCTCTCGCCCAGCCCGTGCGGTCCTTCGATACCTGCGCCGGAAGCCATTCCGGGGGAGCTTACAGGGGCTCTCGGCCAGCGTCGAAGGTGTAAAAAGGAATCCGTCGAGCTTTTCGTCTGCGGCGCTCGGCGCGCCGGGGAGCGCTCTCGGATCCTGACGAGATCCCGCGCCTTCGCCGGGGCCTGCGGTATGGACGGTGGGCGGTCCAGGCCCCGCTCGCTCCGTCGAGCCAGCCGCCAGGGAACGCAGGGGCCAATGTGGGCGATCCCTGGCGCTGCTCCTTACCTCGGGCCGCGCCGTTCGCGACATCCGTGGTCGTAGCGTCGCAGCGCCCGGTCCGTCCCGCGCGCCTCGCGGGGGCGATGGTAGACTGAGCGCCTCTTGCGCCTTCTGATCGCTTCTCTCTTCGGCCTCCTGGCTGTGCTGCTCGCCCCTCCGGTGTACGCCGGACCCGGCGACAAGGAGGCGAACCAGGGCATGAACGCAGCCAGAGGCGGCTTCTGCAAGCGGGCGATCCCGCTGCTCGAGTCCGCCGAGAGCCAGCGGCATCGTCCGAGCTCGGCGGTTCCGCTCGCCGACTGCTACGTCAAGCAGGGCGAGCTGCTGAAGGCCAGCGAGATCTATCACAAGGTCGCGAGCGAGAAGAAGGCGCCCGGCTACAACGCGCGGGATGTCAAGGCCATCACATCGGCCAAGAAGAAGGCAGCTCAGCTCGATGCGCGCATCCCGACGCTCGTCGTCAAGCCGGCGGAGCCGTACGAGGGGCTGGTGGTCGAGATCGACGGGGAGGTGATCCGCGAGCCGTCGGCGCCGCACCGGTTCGATCCGGGCGAGGTGCTGGTGATCGTCGCCAGGGCCGAGGGCCACGAGGAGACGTCGCAGAAGATCACGCTGAAGGAGAAGCAGCGGCGCGAGATCAAGCTGCGCCTCAAGCCGAAGCCCGGGGGGAAGAAGCCGCCGGAGAAGCCGGTCGCGAAGAAGCCATCGGAGAAGCCGCCGCCGGAGAAGCCGGCCGCAGAGAAGCCGTCGGAGAAGAAGCCACCGGAGAAGCCGATCGCGAAGAAGCCGCCGGAGAAGAAGCCACCGAAGAAGCCGGTCGCGAAGAAGCCACCTCGCGCCGCCGAGAAGCCGGTCGCGAAGAAGCCGCCTCGCGCCGCCGAGAAGCCGGTCGCGAAGAAGCCGCCTCGCGCCGCCGAGAAGCCGGCCGAGGAGACGCCGCGCGTCGCGACGGGCCCCGACGAGAGACCGAAGCCCGCCGTCGAGATGCCCGAGCCCACGCAGCCCGGCCCGCGCAGGCAGCGCGATCTGTGGCTCGGCGCAGGCTTCCAGGGCTTCTTCATCCCTCAGCTCATGTTCGGGCTCCTCGGAGAAGGGGGGCGGGACGTCCTCGTCCCCGGCGGAGACATCTCGCTGTCCACGCGGCTCGGGCGGCGGTTCGATCTCGTCTTCTCGGTCGCCTACGCGCGCTTCCGGATGCAAGAGACGCCGTTCAAGCCGAAGGGACACCCGGACACCGACTACGAGATCGTCGAGAGCGATCTCCAGGCGCTCCAGGCGGGGGTCCGCCTGGTCTGGAACATCCCGCTCGATCGGGACGAGCTGTTCGCCTTCCGCGTCGGGGCCGGCCTTGGCGTGGGCTGGACGTTCATGGGCGACCTCTACCGGACCCAGGCATATCCCGGCGACGCGGTGCCCGGCGACCCGGGCTCCTTCGTGCCTGGGGACCCGTACCGCTATGTGAAATGCCGCGGGCCCAACAACCCGGTCGGGAGCTTCCGGTACTGTAACCAGCTCGACTACGACGCGGATCACTACCCCGGCTATGTCGAGCCGAGCTGGTTCACCCGTCCCAAGGGGCGGCCTCAAGGGCTGCGGCCGCTCGTCTATCCGTGGCTCGTCCTGCCCGAGATCGGGCTCGCGCTTCGCCCGTGGGACCGCGTCGCGTTCGACCTCCGGGTCGGCGCCTCCGTGACGGGCCTGCTCGGAGGGCTCGGCGTCCGCTTCGCCCTGTGACACGCCTCGCGCGGCGGACCGCGCGGCTCAGCGAGCGAGCTTCACGGCGCGGCCGAGCTTCCGGGACAGCACGGCCTCGAGCGTGCTCCAGAGCTCTTCGCCCGACTTCTGGGCCACCCAGCGGTCCTCGGACGGCCGGTAGTCGAAGTGCCACGCGGCCCGCTCGGCGGCCATCCAGATCTGCCGCGCCGCGCGGTGGCTGTTGACGACGTACTTGATGCCGTCCTCGAACTCCAGGGTGAGGATGCCGCTCTGCAGGTCGGCCTCGACGCCGTCGGGGATCTCGTTGATCGCTCGATCCAGCGCGTGCAGCGACCGATCGGCCACGTCGTCGAACTCTCGCTCCGATAGGGGCTCTCCGCTCATGCCGATCCGCTTACAACGGCGCGCGCCGAGGCGGTACGGGGAAGCGCCGGCGCCCCCTCACTCCCAGGGGATCGTGTAGAGCTTCACGTTGGTCATGGCCTTCATCGCCTCGACGACGCCCTCCTTGATCCCGATGCCGCTGTCCTTGATCCCCCCGAACGGCGACAGCTCGGACCGGTACCCCGGCACCTCGCGCACGTTCACCGTGCCGCAGCGGAGCTCCCGCACGAGCCTGTGGACGCGCCCCAGGTCGTTCGTGCAGACGCCGGCGGAGAGGCCGTAGCTCGTCCCGTTCGCGACCGCGATCGCCTCGTCGATGTCCTTCACCCGCAGGATGGGCGCGTGCGGGCCGAACGTCTCGTGCTGCACGGAGGGGGCGTCCCGCGGGACGTGATCCATCACGGTGGGGCCGTACAGGGCCCCGCGGCGCTCGTTCCCGAACAGCAGCCGGGCGCCGCGCGCGAGCGTGTCCTCGGCCGCCGCCTCGAGCTGCCGCGCCGCGGCCTCGGAGATCACCGTCCCCATGTCGGTCGCCGGATCGAGCGGATCGCCCACCTTGATCTGCGCCGACGCGGCGGCGAGGCGGCCGGCGAGCTCGTCGGCGACGCGCTCGCTCACGATGAGCCGCTTCACCGCCGTGCAGCGCTGCCCCGAGTTCCTGTAACAGCCGTACGCCGCGAGCCGCACGGCCTCGTCGAGATCCGCGTCGTCGAGCACGATGAGCGGGTCGTTGCCGCCGAGCTCGAGCACCGCGCGCCGGTAGCCGAGCAGGCCGGCGATGCGCTTGCCGATCTCGACCCCGCCGGTGAAGCTCACGAGCTCCACGGCGGGGTGGGTCACGAGCGCGCGCCCGATCTCCGCCGGATCGCCGGTCACGACGCTGAGCATGCCCGGCGGCAGCCCCGACTCGTGCAGCACCGACGCGAGGTAGATCGCGGAGAGGGGCGTCTTCTCCGACGGCTTGAGCACCATGGAGCTGCCGCTCGCGACGCTCGGCGCGACCTTGTGGGCGACCTGGTTGAGCGGGTGGTTGAACGGGGTGATCGCCGTCACCAGGCGGAGCGGCTCGCGCAGCGTGTACCCCCGCCGGGGCTTGCCGTTCGCCGAGATGTCGAACGCGAGGCACTGGCCGTCGTCGCGGAGCGCCTCGTACGCGGAGAAGCGGAGCACGTCGAGCGCGCGCCGCACCTCGTAGGCCGTGTCCTTGAGGCAGAGCCCGCTCTCCCACGTGATGAGCCGCGCCACCGCCGCCGCCTGCGCCTCGATGTGCGCCGCGGCGCGGAGCAGGATCTCGCTGCGCTCGTGGCGAGAGAGCCGCGGCGGGCCGGAGGACGCGCTCGCGAGCGCCTCCAGCACCGCCCCCTCGTCGAGCCTCGGCACGCTGCCGATCACCTCGCCCGTGAACGGGTAGCGCACGAGGATGCGCTCGTCCCGGGTCACCGGCCTTCCCCCGATCAGGCACGGAAAATGGAACGCTGGTCGATCGATTGAGAGCATCGAGCCCATCCCTGTCCCCCCTTCAGGCGCTCGATCGTCGGCGCTAGGCCACGGCGGTCGAGAGTCGGTTGAGCACCAGATCGAAGACGTCCGCGTTCGACAGCGCGCTCGGCCGGCCGTGCGCTGCGTCCGCGTCCGCGTCCGCCTTGGCCGCTTCCGCGCCGAGGAGCCAGGCGCGCTCTCCGGGCCGGAGCGGGTGGCTCGCGAGGATCGGCACCTCCGCCTCGTGCAGGCCGCCGTGGGACCTGAGCCCGCGCTGCACGGCGGAGAGGTCGTGGTAGGCCGCGCTCTTGCCGAGCACCGTGCTCCGATCGGCGAGGACCACGAGGTCGCCGATCCGATCCGGCGGCAGCGCGAAGCGCCGCGCGGCCTCCTCCCGGGGAAGGACGAGCTCCACGCCCGGGAGCCGCTCGAGGACCCGAGCGGCGCGCGCGCCGTCGTCCGGCGCGCCGAGGTACACGGTCGCGTACGACCCGAGCGCGCCGTGGTGCACGACGTACGGGTCGGTGATCGGCAGGAGCACGCGGAAGCCCGGGAGGCCGGCCTCGCGCAGGGCGTCGTCCAGGTAGCGCACGTTCGGCGAGCCGTCCGGCGCGGTCTTGTCGTTCATGCCGTGATCCGCGGTGATGCCGCAGACGAAGCCGGCGTCGAGGTACTCGCCGAAGAGGGCGTCGAAGCGGGCGTAGAACCGATCGGACATCGGCCCGCGCGGCGGCTCCTTGTGCTGCACGTAGTCGGTCAGCGACACGTAGAGCAGCGTGGCCGAGAGCCGCTCGTGCAGCGCGAGGCCCATCTCCATGGCGTAGTGGGAGATGTCCCAGTCGTAGATCGACGGGTTCTCGCGGCCGACCGCGGCGGTGATCGAGCCGATCCCGTGCTCCGGGATGGCCTGCTCGTGCGCCTTCTCCGCCGACAGCGAGATCGGGCGAGGGCCCCCCTCGCGGCAGGCGCCGAGGAGCGCGCGGAGCTTGTCCTTGGCCGTGACGCAGAGGGTCCTGACGCCCGCCTGCTCCATCTTCTCGAAGAGCGTCGGGACGCGCAGGAACCGAGCGTCGTTCATCGGCACCTCCTCCCCCGTGGCGGCGTCGAGGTAGGTGTTGCCCGAGATGCCGTGCACGCGCGCCGGCTGGCCGGTCACGATCGACACGTTGTTCGGGTTCGTGAAGCTCGGGACCTGGCCTCGGCCGCGCACGTACAGGCCGCCGGCGGCGAGCGTGCCCGCGAGCCGCGGCATCAGCCCGTCCGCGAGCGCCTGGTCGAGGTACTCCGGCCCGCAGCCGTCGACGCAGAACACCACCGTCTTGCGCGCGGGCAGCGCATAGCGCCGGTCGCCGAGTTCGATCATGCCGAACGCTGACACGCAGCGCGCGGGCCGAGAAGGGCCGTCGCTGCGCCGCCACAGGCGCTCCTCCGCCTCGAACGGCGGGCAGGGGAGCGGCGGTGCCTCAGTAGCCCGGCCAGGGATCGGCCGGCCTCGGAGGCGCCGGGACCGGCCGCTTGAAGCACATCACGCCGGCGTCGAGCGCCACGAGCTCCCAGCCGCCCTCGCCCCGCGCCTTCGCGATGGCGCGGGCCTCGTCCACGCCGTGCGCCTGCTCGCAGTCCTGCTCCCACCGCGGTGGGGGGACGCTCGGCGTGAGCCCCTGGGCGCGCACCCGTCCCGCCGCGAGCGCGACGGCCGCGCCCAGCACCAGACCGCCCAGCACGAGCGCGACCCTCTTGTTCATGGCGTCAGGGACATGGTGGTCCGCGCCGGGCACGACCGTCAAGCGACGCACCGAGGACGTTCGGCACGCCCGGCAGGATTCGAACCTGCGACCCGCGGCTTAGAAGGCCGCTGCTCTATCCAGCTGAGCTACGGGCGCTTGGACGACAAGCGCGTCTCTCGTACTGCATCGCGGACGCGGAATCGAGCGTCACGAGCGTCACGAGCGTCACGAGCGCCGTGGGCGTGGGGAGCGCCCCGGCGACGTCCGCTCAGGTCGACGCGGCCAGGCGCCGGACCTGCTCGCTGGTCCGGCCGTAACGCCGCTGTCGCCGGCTGTAGGTCGCGACCGCCTCTTCGAAGGTCGCCTCGGTGAAATCGGGCCAGAGCGTGTCGGTGAAGAACAGCTCCGCGTACGCGGCCTCGAAGAGCAGGAAGTCGCTGAGGCGCTTCTCTCCGCCGGTGCGGATGATGAGATCGGGATCCGGCATCGCGCTGGTCGTCAGGAAGTTCCGGAGCGACTTCTCGTTGATCTCCTCCGGGATGACCAGCCCGGCCCGCGCGCGGACCGCGAGCGCGCGCATGGCGTTCGCCATGTCGCGGCGACCGCCGTAGCTCAGCGCGAGCGCCAGGGTCATCTCGGTGCCCCCGGCGGTGTCCTCCACGAGCTTCTCCATCGCGCGCCGCGTCGGCGTCGGGATGTCCTCGAGATCGCCGACCACCTGAACCGCGATGCCTCGACGGATCAGCTCGTCGTGCTCCCCCTCGGCGAACTCCTGGCAGATGCGCATCAGCGCGTCGATCTCGTCCTTGGGCCTCGACCAGTTCGCCACGCTGAACGCGTACAGCGTGAGGTACGGGATGCCGCGATCGCGGCAGGCGCGCACCGAGAGGCGCACGGCCTGCGCCCCGTGCTGGTGCCCCCGCATGCGAGGGAGCCCCCGCGCCGCCGCCCAGCGGCCATTGCCATCGAGGATGATCGCGACGTGCTTGGGGAGATTGCTGGACGTCATGGGCTTTCCTGGGTGGGGACGACGACGGACTCTGCGCCGAGCATGAGCGCGGCAGGGGGGCCGACGGTGGTGCGATCGTGGAGGTTCTGTGGAGGATGGCGCGGGAGAGCTCAAGGCGCTTCGCCCGCTGACGGGTGCGCGAGCTCTTTGATACGGACACGCACACGCGCCCGCGCCCGCTCGCCGGACGACCGCCGCCGCGCCTTCGCACCACCGATCCGGTGCGCTGTCAAACCGAGGAAACCTCCCGGAAACCAAGAGGGGCGCCGGGGAGGGGCGGCGCGGCGAGAGAGCTCATCCTTTCACAGGATCAGGCCCCCGGCAGCGAGAGCTTGAACTCGACCTCGGGCGGCCCGCGGTGGGTGCACTCGGCCGAGCCGCTGTGGGCCTCGGCGATCGCCTTGACGATCGCGAGGCCCAGGCCGGTGCCGCCCCGGTCGGCGCGGGTCGTCACGAAACGGCGGAAAAGGCGGCCCGCGACGTGCCGCCCGATCTCGCCGCGGTTGCGGATCGAGATCGCGACCTGTCCGCCCACGCGAGACACGGCGATCTGGACGGGGGCCGCGGCGTCGCCGTGCGTGCGCGCGTTGTCGAGCAGGTTGTCGAGGGCGCGCGACAGCCACTGCTCGTCGCCGCGCACCGCCGCCGAGCTCGGCGTGTCGAGCTCGACGCGGCTGCCGCGCTCTCGCGCCCGCGCCGCGGCGGCCTCTGCGATCGTGACCAGGTCGACCACCGCGGCGTGCTCGACGCCGCGCGCCTCGAGGCGCGCGAGCGACAGGAGCTCCCCGAGGAGCGCCTCGATCCGCGTGGTCGCCTCGCGGATGCGCGCGACGAAGCGGGCGGCCTCCTCGGCGTCGTCGAGCGGGCCCTCGGAGAGCACCTCGGCGCTCGCGCGGATCGCGGCGACGGGGTTCTTGAGCTCGTGCGAGAGATCCGCGGCGAACGTCTCGACGAAGGGGCGGCCCTCGATCTGGCGCCGCATCGAGTCGATGGCGCGCGTCAGCCGCTGGACCTCGCGGCCCTGCGCCGGCGGCGTCGCCGCGCGCACCTCGCCCTCGCTCACGCGCACCGCGAACTCGGTGAGCGCCTCGATCGGCGTCGCGATGGTGCGGCCGATCAGGAACGACGAGATCGCCGCCGCGGCGCCGAGCACCGTGCTGAGCACGAGGATCGGCGGGGCGAAGTCGGCGACCATCCGCTGCACCACGATGGTCGGCTTCACGACCTGCACGCTGCCGACGCGCTGGCCGCGGACCTCTATGGGCGCGGTCACGAAGACGGTCCCGGGCTCGCCCGGCGAGGCGCCGCGCGCCCGGAGCACGCGGCCCTCGGGATCGAGCAGCGCGATGCTCTGGGCGGTCGGGCCCTCGGCCTCGCCGTCGAGCGCGCGCACCGCCGCGAGATCGACGCCGCGCACCTCCATCTCCATCGCGGCCACGGCGGCGAACGCGGCCGCCTCGTCGCGCGCGCTGCCCTCGGCGAGCAGCGTCGCGCGCGCCTCGATGCGATCGATGACGAGCAGCCCGAGCCCGAACGCGAACGCGCCGACGATGCCGCCGAGCGCGATGAAGATCTGCATCCGGATGCTCATCCCCGCCGTCCGGGCGCGGACGAGGCGGGAGGCGAACAGCGCGACGAGCAGGATGAGCGAGACCGCCGCCGCCGCGGTGACGACGAGGCGCAGCACGCGTCAACCGCCGCCTTCCGCGGGGCCCGGCTTGTCCGCGACGCGGTAGCCGACGCCGCGCACCGTCTCGATGAGGTCGGCGTCGCCGCCGGCCTCGACGACCTTCTTCCGGAGCCCCTTCACGTGCGAGTCGATGGTCCGGTCGGTGATCGCGAACCCGTCGCCCCAGACGCGATCGATGAGCTGCGCGCGCGTGAAGACCCTGCCCGGCGCGGCCAGCATGCAGGCGAGCAGATCGAACTCGACGCGGGTGAGGTCGACCTTCTGGCCGCTCACGTACGCGCGCCGCGTGGCCTCGTCGACGACGAGCGGCAGCGGCGCCGACGCGCCGGCGGACGGCGAGGGCCGCGCGGCGCGGCGCAGGACGGCCCGCACCCGCGCCACGATCTCCCGGGGGGAGAACGGCTTGGTCACGTAGTCGTCGGCGCCGGTCTCGAGCGCGGCGACGCGGTCGGCCTCGCTGTCGCGGCTCGACAGGACGATGATCGCGGCGCGCGCCGCCCTCCGCCGCGCCTGGCCGATCAGGTCGAAGCCGCTGCCGTCGGGGAGCATGAGATCGAGGATGATGAGGTCGGCCTTGTCGATCTCCCGCTCCGCGGCCGCGAGCGTGGTGGCGACGGTGGCCGCGAACCCGTCGCGGCGCAGGAAGTAGGCGATCGACTCGGCGATGGCCGGCTCATCCTCGACGACCAAGACCTTGGCCATGGTCGGTGAGCCTAGAACGGCGCGGCGGACGCGTCGACATCGACCGGTCGGCGGGCCTGGCCGGCCCCGCCCTTGCGGGGGCTCGCGGCGTCGCGAGCGCCGCGTTCGTGCGCGCTCAGGCGTGCGGGATCGCCGCGTTGACGAGCTCGCGCACGACGCCGAGCAGCCGCTCGTAGTGCTCCGGGATGGGCCGCAGGCCGGCGCAGTGGACCACGAGCCCGCCAGGCCGGAGCTCGAGGTGCCCCTGGAAGCCGCGGCGGGCGAGGAGCTTGCGCAGCCGCGGATGGAACGCGCCTGAGGCCTCGCGCTGGGAGGCGGCGAAGGTCGTCACGTGGGCGTCCCAGAGCGCATCGTCGAGGGTGACCCGGGGCGGGGGAGCGCTCTCGATGAAGGCGACGCGCGTCAGGAAGTGCTCGCCGACGCGCATCGAGGCGCGGCGCTGGAGCGCCGGGTGCGCCGCGAAGCCGAGCAGCGTCCGCTCGAGGGGCTCGGCTTCGCCCTCGGCGTACCAGGGCTCGGCGATCACCGCGTGCCCGGGGTTCGCCGTCCACGTGCACGCGGAGAGGTAGGCGGAGGGGGGCGCGATCGTGTCGTAGGGCTCCCAGCGGCGGAACCAGGCCTCGTCAGGGCGCGCGGTGAAGGCGAGGCCGCGCCGGGCAGCCCACGCCGCGATGTGCTCGGATCCCAGCGGAGGCGGCATGGATGGCGAGGTTAATCGGCGCGGCGTCGCCTCGGAAGCCTCCGGCGCCATGCGACCGCGAGCGCCCCGGCGCCGAGCGAGAGCCAGGACGCGGCGCCCGCGGCCGCGCCGTTCCCGGGCGCGTCGCAGGAGCATCGGCCGTAGATGCCGACCGTCGTCGAGGTCGTTGCGTCGTCGTCGTCGTCGTCGTCGTCGCTGCCCGGCGGGGCTCCAGGGGTTCCAGCGCCTCCGTGACCTGCGGTCGTGATGGGCGCGCCGCCGGCGTTACCGGCGCCGCCGCCGCTCCCGCCTGCGCCGCCGCGGCCGCCCGTGCCGCCGCCTTCACCGCCGCTCCCGCCTTCACCGCCGCTGCCTGCGCCGCCATCGCCGCCTGCGCCGCCGCCGCCCGTCTCGCCGCCGTCGTCCGCGCAGCGGGTGAGATGGAGGGGGCGCTTGCGCGTGCAGTCCGTCGGCGACGCGCAGCGGGGATCGGAGAGCGCGGGCGGCGCGCCTGTGCCGCCGATCTCGCCCAGGTCAGGGTAGGCGACCTCGGTCCTCTCCCAGCGCCCCCCGGTGTGCTCCATCCAGCCGAACACCCGCTCCTGGTACGGAACGGCGCCGCCGATCGCCGGGTCGTAGACGCCGCGGCCCGCGTCGTAGTTGGGGTTGTTCGGGTTGTTGACGTACGCGAGCCCGTTGTAGGCCCACACGGCGCTGTACCAGTGCTCGATGAACGCGGGTTGCCGGTCGCCGACGCAGCGCGTGGCCCTCCACTTCGAGGCCAGGATCTGGGTGCCGGTGGCCGCGTTGTAGGTCGGCTCCGCGGCCACGCGGCGCGGATCGAAATCCGGGCTGTCGCCGCGCCGCATGCCGCTCGTGATCTGCGAGGCGCCGTAGCCGCAGTCGAAGGAGATGATCGTCCTCGAGCTCCCCCCCGCCTGGTCCATGGGCCTGTCCGGCGCGCAGAACTGCTGCCACCCCGACTCCTGCATGGCGATCGCCTTGAGCAGCTCGCAGGGGAACGTGGCGGGAACGTCGCGCCGCGCCTCGGGCAGACCGCAGCCCTGGCCGAGGCCGAAGGCCGGCGGGCCTGCGTCGCCCCAGGCATCGGGGCCCCGCGAGACGCGGTCGAAGATGGCGTTCCACTCCGCGACGGAGGGGTTGATCCCGGGCACGGCCTCGATCGCGCAGCCGCGATCGTTGTACGCGCTCGACGCGGTGAAGCAGGGGCAGTACGCGGCGCGCGCGGCCGGCGCGACCAGCGCGGCCGCGGAGAGCGCCGCCGGGATCAGGAGAAGGCGGCCCCTCACGGCTCCTCCTTCGCGGCGGTGAAGCCGGCGACGGCGATGCGCGCGCCGGGGGGCGCAGGGATCGCGGCGACCTCGCCGCTCTCCACCCGGATCGCGAAGGGGACGGCGAACGCGGACGGGCTCGTGTGCAGCGCCGCCACCCACGCCGCGTCCTGCGAGACGGCCTGGATGGCGTCGATGCCGGGGCCGAGCGGGCCGCGGACCGTGGCGCGCGCGCCGACGACGAACAAGCCGGTGGCGCGCTCGGGCGTGTACGCGAGCCCGCCGCCCGGCCAGGCGTACGGGGCGAGGCCGTGGCTCGCGCTCGCCTCGAGCCGGGTGCGCTTGCCCCGGGCGAGATCGATCCGATCGATGACCCACAGGCCAGGGTTGGTCTCGTGCCGCTCCTGGAACACGAGCGCGCCCGCCGCGGCGTCGATCGAGAAATCGCGCGCGAACGGCGGGATCGACGGGGCGATCACCCGCGTCGCGCCGGAGTCGGGGTCCACGAGGACGATGTCGGCCGACGCCGGGGAGACGCGGTAGAGGACGAGCTCGCCGTTCCACGCGCCGGCGAGGAAGGCGAGGTGGCCGGCGTGTCGGTGCACGGTGCGGATCGCGCCGGTGGCGAGGTCGACCTCGTCGATGGTGAGCGCGTCGACCCGGAGCTGCGCGGGGTTGTTGTCGGGCTGCGGCTCCGGGCCGGCGACGCCGCGCGAGACGAAGACGCGCCCCTCGGCGGTGACGAGCGGGCGGCTCGCGTGGACCACGCCGTCGCAGAGCGCGACGGGCTCTGCGCCCGGCAGGATCCGGAAGAGGCTCGAGTTGAACGAGCGGTCGCTGGACGGGCTCGTCTCGGCGGTCGCGACCACGAGCCGCGTCCGCGGGACGACGCGGGCGCGGACCACGGCGTCGCTCAGGTGCCGGAGCGTGGCGAGCGCGGGACCGGCCTTGGCTCCGCCGATCGGCGCGATGTGGAGCGTGGTCCGGGCCGCCCCCGGAGGCGTCGCGAGGATCGCGACGCTGGGTGGCGCGGAGAGATCGGCGGGCGCCGCGACGGCCGTGGGCACGAGGAGACGGCCGACCCGCGAGATCGCGGGCGCAGGGGCGTCGCCATCGGCGAGCACCGCCGTCATCGTACCCGTCAGCGCGGCGAGCAGCGCGCAGGGGAGCGCGATCCTGTGCAGACGGCGCCGTGTCAGGGGCGAGCGGGCGTAGGAGCTGAGAAGCACGACAGGAGAGTAGACGATGCGCCGGTGAGCGCTCGCTCGCGAGCGCGGTGGTCGCTTGCCAGCCTCTGCCGCCCCTCCGCCCCGTGCGACCGGGGCGCCCGACCACGTCGCCGTCGCGCCCGGCGCCAGGTCGCCAGCTCTCAGAAGCGGCCGGCCATGCCGAGCCCGGCCGCGCCCGGTCCAGCGACCGGCGTCAGCTGGATCTTGCTGGGCCAGGGCTGGTTGAAGCCGAGCTCCCAGATGAGGCCACCGGCGACGCCGGCGGCACCCAACCCGAGCAGCACGCCGCCGACCGTCGCGTGCGTGCGCCCCTGATTGCCCCTCTCGGCCACCTCCTCCGCGCAGCCCTTGCGCGACGGGCAACGATCCTCGGCGGCGCCGATGTCCGCGAAGCCGCTCGAGGTCAGGATCCCGCCGACCAGCAGCGTGACGACCCCGGCGCCCGTCGCGACCCACGGCGAATAGCCGTAAGGCGGCTGCGGCGGAGGCTCCTCCTTGGGGCGGTCCGGGATCGCCGAGGCGGTGGGGGCCGTCGGGAGCACCGCCGGCGCCGACGCGGACGCGCTCGCGCTGGCGCTCGGCGCCGGCCGGAGGGCGTTCTTGAGGTTCTGGATCTTGTCCTGGATCGTCTGCGCGTCGCTCGCGTCCGGCGTACGGGCCAGGTAGGTCTCCAGCGCCGTGACCGCCTCGGCCCGCTCGCCCTTCTTCTCGTAGGCGTTGGCGATGTTGATCAGCACGCCGTGCGCCGAGCAGTCGAGCTGGTAAGCGTCCTTCCAGTACTGGATGGCGCGATCGTAGTCAGCGCGCTCGTAGAACTGCGTGGCGGCCTTGTGCGCCCCCTTGGCGCCTTCCAGATCGGCGGGGGTCGCCGTGCGGTAGCACTCGGGGTATTCGACGGCCGGATCTCCTGCTAAGGCCAACCCCGCGGCGAGGAATATCCCCGCGCCGAGACCGACCAGCCAAGTCCGAAGCACACGCATCCGAGCCGCCCTCCGAGAAGTGGCCGCAGCATACTGATCCGCTTCGCCGGCAGCGAGAAAAAGGAATAGTTGCGGACCTCGAGGCAATGCGTTCGGCCTGCCGACCGGCGTGGAGAGCGCCGAGCGGAGCGGCGGCCAGGGGAGCGGGACAGGAGCGCCGAGCGAAGCGACGGCCGGGGGACGGCATGGGACGCCGAGCGAGGCGGCGGCCGCGGGAGCGGGACGGGAACGCCGCCGGCGCGAGGGCGGCCGGCCGGCGCGTCGAGGAACGGTCCCGGCGCTCGCTTGGTTTCCGGTTCTGCTAGTCTCGCCCGGTGATGCTCCCCGAGAAGAAGCAGATCCTCGTCGTGGATGACGAGGCGAACCTCCGGCGGGTCCTCAGCGCCCAGCTCGGCCGGGATGGCTACGAGGTCCACACCGCGGAAGACGGCGAGGAGGGGCTCGCGTTCCTGAAGGAGCACCACATCGATCTGGTCATCACCGATCTCCGGATGCCCAAGGTCGACGGCATGGACCTGCTCCGCGCCGCGCTCCGCGACGACCCGTCGCGGCCTGTGGTGCTGCTCACGGCGCACGGGACCGTCGACAACGCCGTCGAGGCGCTCAAGACGGGCGCGTTCGACTACATCACGAAGCCGTTCGATCAGAACGAGGTGCGCGTCGTCGTGAAGAAGGCCCTCCGCACCCGCGATCTCGCGAGCGCGGACGCGACGCGGGACGTCTCCGCGGCGCAGCCCCGGGGGGGCTCCGACCGGTTCGGCATCATCGGCGAGAGCCCGCCCATCCAGGAGCTCTACGCGATCCTCGAGCGGGTCGCCGACACGCCGACCACGGTGCTCATCAGCGGCGAGAGCGGCACCGGGAAGGAGCTCGTCGCGCGGGCGCTGCACGAGAACTCCGGCCGCCGCGACCGGCCGTTCATCAAGGTCAACTGCGCGGCCATCCCGAAGGACCTCATGGAGTCGGAGCTCTTCGGCTACGAGCGCGGGGCCTTCACCGGCGCGGTCGCCTCCAAGCCGGGGCGCTTCGAGCTCGCCTCCGGCGGGACGCTCTTCCTCGACGAGATCGGCGAGATCCCGAACGAGATGCAGGTGAAGCTCCTGCGCGTCCTGCAGGAGAGCGAGTTCGAGCGGGTCGGGGGCATCAAGACCATCCACGTCGACGTCCGGCTCGTCGCCGCAACCAACCGCGACCTCAAGCGGGAGATCGCGGCGGGCACGTTCCGGGAAGACCTCTTCTACCGGCTCAACGTCGTCCCGATCGCGCTCCCCGCGCTGCGCGACCGGAGGAGCGACATCCCCCACCTCTGCGCGCACTTCGTCGCGAAGTTCAACGCGCGCCTCAAGAAGAGCATCGAGAGCATCGAGCCCGAGGCGCTCGAGCGCCTGGCCTCGCACGCCTGGCCGGGGAACATCCGCGAGCTCGAGAACGTCGTCGAGCGGGCGCTGCTCTTCGCCGACGGCGCGCGCATCCGCCTCGACGACCTGCCGGAGGAGATCCGCGGCGGCGCCACGTCGGCGTCCGGCGTGTCGCTGCCGCTCGCGGCCGCCGCCGCGGACACCTCCGCCGCGCCGTCGACGCCCGACGGCCTCAAGGAGCAGGTGAAGGCGGCGATGAGCAAGCTCGAGCGCGACCTCATCGAGCGCGCCCTCAAGCAGACGCACGGCAACGTCACCCACGCCGCGCGGCTCCTCAAGATCTCGCGCAAGGGGCTCCAGCTCAAGATGAAGGAGCTGAACCTCCGCGAGCGCGACGCCGAGTGAGCCCGTGGGCCTCGGCGAGCAGCGCTCCGTCCGCGCGCCGAGGGGAAAGGCCCTCGCCGCCGCCTCGCTCGCCGGCCTCCTCGCGGCCTCTCCCGGCTGCGATCGCGGCGGCGCCCCGCCGGGCACGGACGCCGAGCTCGACGCCGCCCCGCCCTGGGACGTGAGCCAGACCGAGCCGGAGCCGCGCCCCGGCATGGCGTGGATCCCGAAGGGCGTGCTCATCGCGGGCACGCCGCCGGACCGGCTGCCGCGCATCGCCGACGAGGAGATGGCGGGCGCGCAGGTCGTGATGCACGGCTTCTACATCGACATCTTCTCGTACCCCAACGAGGTCGGCGCGATCCCGACCACGAACATCGCGCAGGACGAGGCGCGCGCGCTGTGCGAGGCGCAGGGCAAGCGCCTCTGCACGGAGCTCGAGATCGAGCGGGCCTGCAAGGGGCCGGACAACACGACGTACGAGTACGGCGACACGTACAAGGCGTCGGTCTGCGCGACCGGGCAGAGCCGGGTCCTGACGCCCAACGGGGTGAACGCCGGGTGCGTGAGCGCGTTCGGGGTGCACGATCTCCATGGCGGCGTATGGACCTGGACCTCGAGCCAGTGGCAGCGGGACAGCGGCAAGCCGGGGCTCGTCACGCTGCGCGGAGGCAACGGGCCGACCGGCGATCTCGTGGGGCGATGCGCCCACGGGCGCGGCGCCAAGCCGGACACGCGCCGCCCCGAGGTCGGCGTCCGCTGCTGTGCCGGCGAGGTGAACAGCTTCGAGGTGGTGCTCGAGGTGACGCGCGATCGCCCGCTCCGGCTGGAGCGGCTCGTCGACGCGCGCGCGGCGGCGCAGCTCGCGGCGCTCGCGCCGGAGGAGGTGCGCAACGCGTCCCGGGCCGGGTCGGCCGAGGGGGCGTTCCGCGTGGAGCGCATGTGGACCTGGCACCCCCGGGGCAACGAGGAGCTCGTGCTCGGCGGCGGCTGCGTGCGGCCGGCCGGGGTGAGCGGGGCGCCGCGCGGCCGCGCCAAGCGCGCGAAGCGGGCGCGCCCGGGCGATGGGACGACGTGCGGGCTCCTCATCGCCCGGATGCGCATGAGCGCGCCGGCGCTGCTCGCGTTCGTCCCGTCGGATCTCTGGGAGCCCACGATCGGCGAGACGGACTCGCCGCGCGAGCTCTTCCTGTACGGCGGCGATGCGCTGGGCGCGTTCCGCCGTCGGATCACCTACGAGTGGGGCAAGATCGGCGTCGCCGACAAGGAGCGCAAGCGCAAGCACAAGGGCCGCCGCGGGCTCTCGTACGACTGAGGCCCCTCGGCGTCGCGACGAGCGCGCCGGGGCTCGCGGTCGCGACGGGTGGCGCTGGCGCGCGGCGGCGCCACATTCCGGCGGCGCGCTCCGGCCCGTGGCACATTCGCCTTGCGCCCGGGCGCCTGGAAGGGCAGCGCTAGCAGCGCGCGTCGCCGCCGCCCCGTCCGCACGCTCCTCCGATGACCCGCCCGCACGACCCCGAACCGCGCGACGCGCCGAGCAAGCGTCCGGACGATCCCGCGCGGCGGCGCGCAGCCGTCGCGCTCGGCTGCGCGCGGCTCCGCGGCGCGCGGGGCGGGCGGCTCGGCGTCGCCATGGCGGCGCTCATCTCGCTGGGGTGCGGCGTCACGGCGCTCGTGCTCCGGCTGGACGACGGGACGACGTCGCTGGAGGCGCTGCTCGGGTCCGCGGCGCGCGGGCTCGCGTGGGCGGCCGCTGGCCCCATCGCCCTCGCCGCGGCGCACGATCGCCCGGGGGCCGACCGCCGCGACGGCATCGAGGCGCTCGCCGCCGCGCGGGGGATCTCGCGGGCCTCGCTCCACGGCGTGCGCAGCCTCGCCGCGATGCTCGAGGTCGCGCGCGTCGTCGCGCTCCCGCTGGCCGCGCTCTCGGCGCTCGCGGCGCTCCTCTCCGGCTCGCTGCTGCTCGGCCTCCAGCACCTCGCGTACGGCGCCGCGCTCGCCCTGTTCGGCGTGGTCTCCGGCGTGACGCTCGGCGGCCTCGCCGCGGCGAGCGGCCGCGTCGCCGGGGCGCGAGGGCGCGCCCTGTTCCTGGTGCTGACCCTCGTCCCCTGGGGGCTCGCCGATCTCGCCGGCGACTCGAGGTGGTCGATCCCGGGGGCGCTCGGCGCGTTCCTCTCCTTCGCGGCCCGCTCGGCGGGAGGCCCTGCAGGATGAGCCTGGGCGCTCCTGTCGTGGTGCTCGAGGGCGTGCGCGCGCGCGACGGCGCCGGCGAGGAGGGGCGCCCTCGGGGGGGCCTCTCGGGCCTGTCCTTGGCGCTCGGCCCGGGCGTGCACGCGGTGCTCGGCGCCCCGGAGGACGGGACGCTCGCCCTCGCGGAGGTGCTCGCTGGGCGCGCGGCCCCCCTCGCCGGCCGCGTCCTCGTGGCGGGGCGCGACCCGTGCCGGAGCGCGGCGACGCGGGCGCGGATCGGCGTCCTGGCCGCCACCCCGGAGCTGCCCGACGGCGCGTCGGTGGCGTCGTGCATGTCGGTCGCGCTCCGGGCCCGCGGCGCGCCCGCGAGCGGCGCCGCGGCGCTCCTCGAGCCGCTCGGCGTCGCGCCGCTCCTCGCCCGCCGCACGGCCTCGCTGAGCTTCTCCGAGGCCCGGGCGGTCGAGCTGTCGCTTGCCCTCGGGGTGCCGCGGCCGCTCCTGCTCTGCCTCGTCGAGCCGTTCGCCGACGTCGCCTTGCCGTCTCCGGAGCCGGTCCGAGAGCGCCTGCGCGCCCTCGCTGCGGCTGGCGCGTGCGTCGTGCTCGTCACGTCCTCGACCGTCGACGCGAGCGCCCTCGCCGACCGCATCCACGTGCTCGATCGCGGCGTCATCGCGCGGACCGAGCCCGGCGCCGGCGAGCGCCTCGCCGCTGCCCCGGGCGCGGACCCGCCGGGCGCGGGGCGGCCCGAGGTCGAGATCCACGTGCTCGTCCACGAGCGGGCGCCCGACGCGCCCGGCGCTCGCGCGCTCGCCGCGGCGCTCGCGAGCGCTCCCGCCGTGCGCGCGGGCGCGTGGGAGCAGGGGCCGGCGGAGGCGTCGTCGACGCTGCGGATCCGGGCTGCGGACAGGGAGGCGGCCGCGCTCGCGATCCTGGATGCGGCCGCGAGGGAGGACGTCACGCTCGTCGCGATCTCCTCGCCGCCCCCGTCGATGCACGACGTGCGGGCGGCGACCGCGCTGCACCTGGCCGCCGTTCGCTCGCGCCGGCCCTTCGGCGCACCTGCGATCGACGACGCTGCCCCGCTGCCGGGCGCGCCCGAGGGGCCGTTTGCGGTGGCGGCGTTCGACGCGCCGGCGCCGCTCGACCCGGCAGCGCCGCTCGGCCGGCCGTCGGACGGTCCGTCCGCGCCCGCTGGTGTGCCGCTGCCGGCGCACGGCGATGCCGCTGCCGGCGGGCCGATCGGGGCCGACCCGCCGGGGGCCGACGGTTCGCCGCACGCCACGGAGACAGGACGCCACGATGGTGGGTGAGAGCGCATCGAGCGCCGCAGCGCGGCCGCTTCCTCCCGCGGAAGGGGGGGCCGAGCGGGGCGGGCGCGCGCTGACGGGCGTTCGCCTCGGGATGGAGATGACCCTGAGCCGCCTCCGCGCGCGGCGCCCGCTGCTTTCGTTCGGGCTCGGCGCCGCGCTCGCGGTCGCGGCCGCAGTCATCGAGATCGCGTTCGGGTCTTCCGGGGCCGTGGACCGGGCGCTGCTCTCCACGTTCCGCCTCGCCACGCCGCTCACGATCTTCGCCCTCGCCGCCGACGCCGCCGATCGCACCACGCTGCGCGACGCGGCCTGGCCGGCGGCCCGCTTCGGCGCCTCGTCCCACCATGTCGCGCTCGGCATCGCCTTGGCCACGGCCCTCGCTTCCGCCCTCGTGGGAGCGCTGCTCGCCGTCGTCGTCGTCGCCGTCGCTCATCGCCCCGGCGCTGCGCCATTCATCCGAGACATGCTCGTCAGTGGGTGGATCGGCGCGCTCACCGGAGCCGCCTACGCTGGCTGGTTCTCGCTCGGTGCGACCTTCTTCCGGCGCGGCCTCGGCCGCTTCGTGCCGCTCGCGGCCGATCTCCTGCTCGGTGGCTCGGTCGGGGTGATCGGCGCACTGTTGCCCCGGGGCAACGCCGTCAACCTCCTCGGCGGCCCGTCGCCGCTCGGGTTCGGGCAGCCCGCGAGCGCCGCCCTGCTCGCGTCGAGCGCCCTCGTCCTCGCGCTCGCCGCGGCGGCTCGCTGCAGGGAGTAGCGCGCGGGCCGGGGTCGCGGGAGCTCGGCTCGCCTTGCCCCGACCGGCTGCTTGACGTCCACCGCGATGGCGTGCGCGGCGCAAGAGGGATGGCTTCATCCGCTCGTTCACGTACTCTTCAGGGAATGACTCAGGAGCACGGGGACGACGAGGCCACCAAGGCGGTCAACGCGCCTCGATCGGTCCTGCTCGTCGGCTCGTCCGAGGCGCTGGCGGCGCGCTGCAGGGGGATGTGCCTGCGGGCTCGCGTCATGCTCATCGTCGAGAGCGACCTGGCGGCGCTGACGAACACGGCTGTGGAGCGGAAGCCGCTCGCGCTCCTGTTCCCCGACGACATCTACGCCTTCGACAGCGCGGAGTTCGACGCCCTGGCGCGCGACATCCAGGCTGCTGTGGTGACCCTCGAGCCTGGCGTCACGGACGAGGTCATCGAGGCGCGGCTCGCGGAGGCGCTGCTCCGAGCCGAGCTCCTCCGGCAGCCCGAGCCGTCGTCGAGCCGCTACGTGCTCGTGCCCGACGGCCCCCGCCGCTCCAAGCGTCGCTGACCGGCGCGCCCTTGCATGATGATGAAAAGGAGCTCCATCCCATGAGCGAGCTGCACATCGACCCGAACGCGTCCCGCCTGACGATCCACACCCGAGCCGTGGGGATGCTCGCGCGCCTGGCGCACGACCTCGAGATCACGGCGTCCGAGGTGCGCGGTCGGGCGCGGCTCGACGGCGAGTCATGGACCGCCGAGATCGAGGTCCCCGTGGCCAGGCTCTCCGTCGCGGGGGTCCTGCGCGGCGATCGCGTCGATCCCGACGCGCTCTCGGCGGGAGATCGCGGCGACATCGAGCGGCGCCTGCGGGGCGAGGTGCTCGCGGGGACCGAGATCGTGGCGGTGCGCGCCTCGGGGGCCACGCGTGACCGCGCCGAGGTGCGCGTCCAGGTCGCCTCGGGGAGCGCCTCGCTGGTGGCGCGGCTCTCCTCGCGCGATCGCGGCGACGGCGCGATCGGGGTGACGGGTACCTGTCAGCTGTCGATGGCTGCGCTCGGCGTGCGCGAGGTCAAGGGGCCGCTCGGCGCCTTCAAGGTGCGGGACGAGCTCGACATCCTCTTCGATCTCACTCTGCGTCCGGCGGGCTAGGCGGCTCGGACGGGAGCTCGGGCGCCGCGTCGCCGCGCGGGCAGGCGCCGTGGACCTGGTAGGGTTTGCCGGCGATCCGCTTCGCGAGCGAAGCCCCGCGCCAGGCGACGTACGCCTTGTTGAAGTCGAGCAGCTGGTCGGGGGCGAAGTACGGGTTCTTCGTCTTGCCCAGCGTGACCAGCGTGAGCACCTGCTCCGCCACGCTCACGGGGCAGCCCTCGAGCCGGAGGGTGGTCTCGTTCCGGGCCATCGCGAGCTTGGTCGTCACCTTCACCATCTTCGCGAGGACGTCGTCGTGCTTCGCGGTGTAGGGGTCCCGCGCGCTCCGCTCCCGGTACAGGCTCTCGATGCTGACCAGCTGATCGCCGATCTTCCCTTTGTACGTCGCGCAGTCGCCGATGAAGATCACCTTCTCGCCCGGCTTCGCGTCGATGGGGCCCTCGTAGGCGCCGAACACGACGTGCATCCGCGGCATCTTCGCGTCGCATTCCTTGTCGTACTCGCGCAGGATCTCGATCGCCTCCTCGATGGCCCCTGGACAGCCGCCCCAGCAGTAGTCGGTGCGCTCGGGCTCGGGCGGAGAGCCCGCGTAGGCCGTGATGTTCGTGCCCTCGAAGTACTTCTCGACGCGGACGAGGCCCACCTTGAACCCCTTGGCCTTGTGCTTCGCCTCCTCGAGCGTCACGTCCCCCGTGATCTCGATCTCGCCGAGGTCCATCGGGCCGAAGCCGCGCTCCGACGCCAGGCGGATGTGCTCGACGCTCCTCGGATCGACGCCGATGATCTGGCAGCAGACCGAGTCGAACGCGACCTGGTTGTTCCCCATGATGATGAGGCCCAGGTCGAACGGCGAGGGCGTGAGCATCCGGCCCTCGCCCGCGGTGATGGCGTCGATCGCGATGAACTGCGGCTGCACGATGTACTGGAGGTCGGCGACCTTCTCGTTCAGCCGGTGATCGTGATCGATGAGCCTGTGCCGATCGTCCTGGATCCCGATGTAGTTCTTCATCGAGAAGGTCACGGTGGTCCAGGGGTGCGACTTGAACTTGGGGCAGTTCACGAAGAAGTCGGCCTTCGCGACGGGCTCCGGCGTGAACACGTAGTCGCGCAGCCGGCCCTCGTGCGTGAGGGGGATCTCGACCTGCTGCTCTTCCTCGAAGTGGTAGTGCTTGACCCCGGTCCGGCGGAACATCGGGTAGTAGCCGGCGCTCTCGTACGTCATGCGGGTCGGGAGCGTGATGCCGCACCGCTCCCCGACGGCGAGCTCTCTCACGCGCCCGTCGTCGCGATCCTTGAGCGCGCCGATCACCCCCTCGACGAACTCGGGCCGCGTGTACGCGTGCGGAAAGTGCGTTCCCGACGCGACGACGTTGGGCTTGATGAGCGTCCGGCCGTGCGGGCGCAGCGAGAGCTCTTCGAGACCGCTGCGCACGATGCTGCGGATCTTCGCCACGTCATACGTCGAGCAGCGGCGCAGAATTACACGAGGGCGCGACGTAATTTTCATAGAAGGCCAGCGTATGGGTGGCGCTGAGCCATCGCAACACGCGACGCTGGACGGGCCGCGCCGCGCCGCCGCTACAGAACAGCCTGGGCGTTCGCTGTTGGACGGATCGTCGTGGCTCAGCCCGTGCGTTCGCCGCCGACGAGCCGCGCCAGCTCGGCGCGGACCTCGCGCGTCGCATCGATGAGCCGGCCTTCGATCTCGTAGGTGCGCTCACCGGGCGCCGTGTCGCTGGGCTCGGTGGATGTGCGCAGGCGGCACCGGGCGACCTTCACCCGGATCGCCGTCCCTGTCGGCTGGAGCGAGCCCTCGACGCGCGCTCCGGGCGCCGAGGAGGCAGTCGAGTGGAGCCGGACGCGATCGTCGTCGATCTCGACGAGCTCTGCCTCGCCGCCCTTGGACCAGGTGAGGTGCGACGTCATTCCGGCCTCCGCAGCCCGGCGCTCCGCGCGCGGGCGGCGCCGCCGCGGGCCCGCTCCATCGCCGCGCGGGCTTCGCGGGTGGCGTCCTTCTCTTTCAGGCTCTCGCGCTTGTCGACGGTCTTCTTCCCCTTCGCGAGGGCGATCTCGGCCTTCACGCGCCCGTTCTTGAAGTAGAGGCGGGTCGCGATCACGGTCATGCCCTCCCGCTCCACGCTCTTGCGGATCGCCTCGATCTCGCTCTCGTGCAGCAGCAGCTTGCGCGGGCGCTTCGCCTCGTGCCCGAAGGCGGCGCCGGACATCACGGGGATGTTGACCCCTTTCAGGAACGCCTCCCCGTTCTCGATGGCGCACCAGCTGTCGGTGAGCTCGGCCGCGCCGTCGCGGAGCATCTTCACCTCGCTGCCGAGCAGCACCAACCCTGCCTCGAACCGATCGTCGAGGGTGTAGTCGAACGTCGCGCGCTTGTTGCGCACGATGAGCTTCTCCCCCTCTCGCTCCTTCTCTTTGCCAGCGCGGCTCACGCGGCCGCATAGCGCGCGCGCCGCCGCCTGTCCACACCGCTTCACAGGGCTGCGCGAGCGGCGCCGCTGCGGCGCGCCGCTCGCGCGGCGCGTCCCGCGGCGGTGGCGGCGTCCTCGCTTGACGCCGATCGCCGCCGCTCGTCCAATGGTCCTTTCGCACGACCTGCCGTCAGCCTGGAGGACTCAGTGAATCGCGGACTGCGCTTTTCGGCCTGGCTCGGGGCGATCGTGGTGAGCTCTGCGCTGCTCCCCGGGTGCAGCTGCAGCTGCGGCGTCGCCGCGGACGGCGGCACCGTGGACGGCGATGGGGGGTGGGGCGGCGGCGGGCAGGGCGGCGATGGGCACGGCGGCGGCGGGCAGGGCGGCGATGGGCACGGCGGCGGGCAGGGCGGGGGCGCGCAGACGCCCAGGCGCGTCGGGGCGACCGAGACGGTGACGGCCGGCGAGGTCGCGAGGAGCTCGCGCTACCGCATGGTGTTCACGCTCGGGCAGCCGACGCAGAACCAGGGGACGTCGACCTCACCCAAGGTGCGGATGCGAGGAGGGCTCATCGGAGCCGACGGGAGCCTGCCATGACGCGGAAGGTCCCATGGGCCCTTGGCGGTTCGCTTCCCCGGCCGACGTCCCGCAGTAGAGCTGGCCGCCGCGCCTGCCGGCGCGCCTGCCGCGCTCGGCTTGCCGGGTCGTCCGAGCGTCGTGCGCACCCGCGCCCGCACCCCTCGCCACCGACCGTGATAATTCGACGGCACAGAACGCAATGCCGCAGCACGCTGGGTCGGCACGCCGCCCACGTACGATCGTTCGCGACGATGGGCTGAAAGGGGGCTAAACACTCGCGGTTTTCACGCGGCCGTGTCCACTCCGGACGGCGTCCCCGCGGGTTCACCCTACCGCGCGTCCTATGCACTCGATCTGTCTCCGCGGCGCCCGCACGCACAACCTCCAGGGCATCGACCTCGATTTCCGGCCCGGCGAGCTCGTGGCCATCGCCGGCGTCTCGGGCGCCGGCAAATCGTCGCTCGCGCTCGACACGCTCTATTCCGAGGGACAGCGCCGGTTCGTCGAGAGCTTCAGCCCGTACGCTCGCCAGTTCCTCGAGCGGCTCGAGCGTCCGCCGATCGACGCGCTCGAGCCGGTGGCGGCCGGCGTCGCCGTCGATCGACGCGCGCCGGTCAAGAGCTCGCGGTCGACCGTCGCCACGATGGCCGACCTCGAGCCGTATTTCTGCGCGCTCTTCGCGCGCGAGGCGGTGCCTGTCTGCCCGTCCTGCGAGGCGCCGGCCGCGCGGACCGACCCGGCGCGCGCGGCCGACCTCGCCGCGAGCGCGCACGAGGGGGCGACCGCGCTCGTCACGTACCCGATCGCGGTCGCCGGAACCGAGCGGTTCCTCGACGTGCGCGAGTCGCTGCTCGCCGCCGGCTACCGGCGCCTCCTCGTCCGCGGCGAGGCGCGCGACATCGACACCGTGGCGCCGTCCGAGGCGATGAGCGGCGCGGACAAGGTCGAGGTCATCGTCGATCGCGTCCGGGTCGCCCCCCGGGAGCGCCGGCGCCTCGGCGCCGCCATCGAGGAGGCGTGGAAGGGCAGCGGGGGCGACGCCTCGCTCCACCTCCAGCGCAAGGCCGACGAGCAGGGCGGCCAGGGGGCGGGGCCCACGCGGCTCCGGCTCGTGCGCGGGCTCGCCTGCCCCTCGTGCGCGCGCGCCTTCGATCCGCCGCGCCCCGGGCTGTTCTCGTACCAGTCCCCGACCGGCGCGTGCCCCGCGTGCCGCGGCTTCGGCCGCACCCTCGGCATCGACTACGACAAGGTGATCCCGGACCCCTCGAAGTCGATCGCAGGCGGCGCGATCCGGCCCTGGAACGGCCGCTCGACGACGTGGGAGCGGAAGCTGCTCCGCGCGTTCTGCGAGCGGAACGGCATCCGCACCGACAAGCCGTGGCGCGACCTCTCCGACGCGCAGCGCGCGCTCGTGCTCGAGGGCGAGGGCTCGTGGACCCAGGGGAAGTACCCCGGCGTGAAGGCCTGGTTCCGCTGGCTCGAGACGCGCACCTACAAGATGCACGTCCGCGTGCTGCTCGCGCGTTACCGCACCTACGACGTGTGCGGCGCGTGCAACGGCAAGCGGCTCGCCCCCGAGTCGCTCCTCTACCGCGTCGGCGGCCTGGATCTCGCCGCGTGGCACGAGCTCGAGCTCCGCGACGCCCGCGCGCGCCTCGAGGCCGAGCGCCCCCAGACGGGCCAGGGGGAGATGGCGCGCCGCGAGCTCATCGCGCGGCTCGGGTACCTCGAGCGGGTCGGGCTGGGCTACCTCTCGCTCGCCCGCCAGGCGCGCACGCTCTCGGGCGGCGAGGCGCAGCGCGTCGCGCTCACAGCGGCGCTCGGCACGTCGCTGACGGGCGCGCTCTTCGTGCTCGACGAGCCGACGGTCGGCCTGCACCCGACGGACGTCCCGCCGCTCATCGCGGCCATGCGTGAGCTCGCCGATCGCGGCAATGCCGTGCTCGTCATCGAGCACGAGCCCCTCGTCATCCGGGCGAGCGATCGCGTCGTCGAGCTGGGCCCCGGCGCGGGCAAGCAGGGCGGGCGCGTCACCTTCGACGGCCCGCCCGACGGGCTCGCCGCGCGCGGCCCGCTGGCGTCGGCGCGCGCCGAGCGCCGGGCGCCGAGCGGGAAGATCACGATCCACGGCGCGCGCGAGAACAACCTCCGCGACGTCACGGTCGACGTGCCGCTCGGCGTCGTCGTGGCGATCACGGGGCCGAGCGGCTCGGGCAAGAGCACGCTGGTGACCGACGTGCTCTACCGGCACATCGCGAGGGCGCGCGGCTACAAGGACGTCGAGGCGCCCGGCCTGTACAGGCGCATCGAGGGCACGGCCGACATCCGCGCCGTCACGCTCGTCGACCAGGCGCCGCTGGGGCGCACCTCGCGGGGCAACCCCGCGACCTACACCGGCGCGTGGAACCGCATCCGCGCGCTCTTCGCCGAGCAGCCGGAAGCGTCGGCGCGGGATCTCGGGCCCGGCCACTTCTCGTTCAACGTCGCGCTCGGGCGCTGCGAGGCGTGCGCAGGCGAGGGGAGCGAGACGATCGAGATGCAGTTCCTCGCCGACGTGTCGCTGACCTGCCCGACATGCAAGGGCAAGCGGTTCCGCGACGAGGTGCTCGAGGTGAAGCTCGACGGCCGCTCGGTCGCGGACGTGCTCGACCTCTCGATCGACGAGGCGTTCGAGGTCTTCGTGGGGCAGCCCGCGATCCGGCGGGCGCTCGCGCCGCTCAAGCAGCTCGGCCTCGGCTACCTCACGCTCGGCCAGCCGCTCTCGACGCTCTCCGGCGGTGAGGCGCAGCGGCTGAAGATCGCGCGCGCGCTCGGCGAGCCCTGCGCGGGCGCGCTCTTCCTCCTCGACGAGCCGAGCGCCGGCCTGCACCCCGAGGAGGTGACGCACCTCAACGCCGCGCTCTCCGTGCTCGTGGCCGAGGGCGCCTCCGTGATCGTCGTCGATCACGACCTCGACGTGATCGCCGCGGCGGACTGGGTCGTCGATCTCGGCCCGGGCGCGGGCAGCGAGGGCGGGAGCGTCGTCGCGGACGGGACACCCGAGGAGGTGGCCCGGACGGCGACGCGGACCGGCGCCTCGCTGGCCGAGTGGTTCGCGCAGCGGGGCGACGGCGGCGCTCGGCGCCCGCGGCGCGGTACGGCAGCGGCCCCTGCCGCCCCGAAGCCCGGCAAGCGCGGCGGCGCCGCCGCGCGCGCGTCGCTCGACCGGGGCCGGATCGAGGTCGAGGGCGCCCGCGAGCACAACCTCGCCGAGGTCTCGACCGTGATCCCGCACGGCAAGATCGTCGTCATCACCGGCCCGAGCGGCTCTGGCAAGAGCACGCTCGCGTTCGACGTGGTCTTCGCCGAGGGCCAGCGGCGCTTCCTCGAGACGCTGACCCCCTACGCGCGCCAGTTCCTCCCCACGCTGCCGCGGCCGGACGTCGATCGCGTCACCGGCGTCCCCCCCTCGATCGCGCTCGAGCAGCGCACCACGCGCTCCGGCGCCAACTCGACCGTCGCGACCGTGACCGAGATCGCGCACTACCTGCGGCTGCTTTACGCCAAGGTCGGCGAGGCGCGCTGCCCGGACTGCGACGTGCCGATCGCGGCCCGCTCGCCGGACGACGTCTACCGCTCGCTCGTCTCGACGCGCGGCGCGCGGACGCTCCTCGCCCCCGCGGTCGTGGCGCGCAAGGGGACGTACCTCGACGTGTTCACCGCCGCTGCCCGGGCCGGCATCACCCGCGCGCTCGCCGACGGCGAGCCGTGCGCAACCGACAGCCCGCCTCGCCTCGACAAGCGCCGCGAGCACTCGATCGACCTCGTGATGTACGAGGGGCGCATGGACGGCCTGGATCGCGCCCTCTTCGATCGCGCCCTCGCGTTCGGGCGGGGGGCGGTCAAGCTCGTCGGCGGCCGCGGCGGTGAGCAGCTGCTCTCGACCACGCGCACCTGCCCGCGCTGCGGCGTCGGTGTCCCGGAGCTCGATCCCCGCTGGTTCTCTTTCAACACGAAGCAGGGCCGGTGTGAGTCATGCGAGGGGACGGGCGCCTCGGATTTCGACGACGACGCGCTCGAGACGCCCGACCCGTGCGAGGCCTGCGGCGGCTCGCGCCTCGCGCCGATCCCGCGGGCGGTCCGGCTCGCGGGAGAGCGTTACCACCAGGCGTCGGGCCGGTCGGTCGCGGCCGCGGCCGCGTGGGCGAGGGGGCTACAGTTCACGGGCGACCGCGCGCTGATCGCCGAGGCGCCGCACAAGGAGCTCTGCCGCAGGCTCGACTTCGTCTGCGAGGTGGGCCTCGGCTACCTCACGCTCGATCGGCGCGCGGCCACCCTCTCGGGCGGCGAGATGCAGCGCCTGCGGCTCGCGGCGCAGCTCGGCAGCGGCCTCACCGGGGCGCTGTACGTCCTCGACGAGCCGACCATCGGCCTGCACCCGCGCGACACCGACCGGCTGCTCGGCAACCTCCGGCGGCTCGCCGCGATGGGCAGCACCGTGCTCATGGTGGAGCACGACGCCGACACGATCCGCGCGGCGGATCACCTGATCGACCTCGGCCCCTCGGGCGGTCGCAAAGGCGGCCGGATCGTCGCGGCGGGGCCGTCGTGCGCGGTGCTCGCGAACCCCGACTCGCCGACCGCCCGGGCGCTCGCCGGCGAGGATGCGCTGCTCAGCGCGCGCCCGGCGCGCCCTCCCGTGCGCGAGCACATCGAGCTCCTCGGCGCCCGCGCGCACAACCTCCAGGGGGACACGCTCCGGATCCCCGCGGGCCGGATGACGGTGGTCGCCGGCGTGTCCGGCTCGGGGAAGAGCACGCTCATCCAGAAGGTGCTCTACCCCGCCGCGCGCCGCGCGCTGGAGCTGGAGGCGCCCGAGCCGGGCCCGCACAAGGCGCTGCGGCTGCCGAAGAGCATCCTGCGGGCGGTGGCCGTCGATCAGTCGCCCATCGGGCGGACGCCGCGCTCGATCCCCGCGACGTTTCTGGGCGTCTGGGACGAGGTCCGCAAGCTCTACGCCGCCTGCCCCGACGCGCAGGTGCGCGGCTACGGCCCTGCGCGGTTCTCCTTCAACACGGCCTCCGGCGGGCGGTGCCCCGCGTGCGAGGGGCAGGGCGTCATCGCGCACGAGATGTCGTTCTTGCCGGACGTGACCACGCCTTGCGAGGCGTGCGGCGGCGGGCGCTTCGAGCCGGCGACGCTCGACGTGCGCTACCTCGGTCTGTCCGTCGGCGAGCTCCTGGACCTCACCGCGGAGGAGGCCGTCGAGGTCTTCGCGGCCCACCCGAAGATCCGCGCCCCGCTCTCGACGATGTGCGATCTCGGCGTCGGTTATCTCCACATCGGCCAGGGGTCGCACACGCTCTCGGGCGGCGAAGCGCAGCGGCTCAAGCTCGCGGCGGAGCTGACGGCCGGCGCGCGGCCGAAGCCCACGCTCTATGTGCTCGACGAGCCCACGACGGGCTTGCATCTGGCGGACGTGACGCGCCTGGTCCGCGTGCTCGATCGCCTCGTCGAGCGCGGCGACACGCTGGTGATCATCGAGCACCACCCGGCGGTCATCGCGTGCGCGGATCACGTGGTGGAGCTCGGCCCGGAGGGCGGCTCCGGCGGCGGGCGCATCGTGGCGGAGGGCACCCCGCGCGAGGTGGCGCGTCAGCCGACGGCGACGGGCGAGGTGCTGAAGCGGATCTTCGCGAAGGCGACGTGAGCGGGCGCGCCGCGCGAACCGGCGCGCCGTCCCGGGGCGCGCGGCTCAGCCGCCGGCGCGCTTCGCGTACTGGTACGCGGTGTAGGCGGAGATCAGGTGGCAGATCCAGCCGAGCCAGCCGCCCGAGCCGATCCACAGGCCGGGGGTGACGATCAGCCAGAAAATGCAGCGCAGGAACGCGCCGTTGTAGAGCTGCCCAACGCCCGGAATAAGGAAAGAAAGCACTGCGGCGATCCCGGATTTGCTCATGGCATCGGAACCTGATCACCGTGACCGCCCTGTCAAGCGGGCAGGGGGAACCTGGGCACGGACCCGCCGCGCCGCTGCCAGCGGCGCAGCGGGCGGCGCAGGACAGCTCAGCGGCTGCCCGGCAGGACGATCCTTCGACGGCCCGTCGAGGACGTAGAAGGGGTCGGGGCAGGGGTGGTCGATGTGGCGGTGGGCGCAGGGGTGGTCGACGTGGCGGTGGGCGCAGGGGTGGTCGACGTGGCGGTGGGCGCAGGGGTGGTCGACGTGGCGGTGGGCGCAGGGGTCGTCGCCGTCGGCTTGGGTTGTGCTTGCGCCGTCGGCTTCGGGGCTGCCACGGGGGCAGGCGCGGGCGGCTCCGGCGCGGTCGCCGCGGGTGTGGTGGCCGTCGGAGGGGGAGGCGCCGGATCGCCGGCGACCGACGCAGGCGCCGGGGGCGCCTCGATGGGTGTCAGCGCTGCGGCATCTTCGGACGATCCTCGGCCGCGCATCACGAAGAAGACGGTCGTCAGCCCGCCGATGATCACGAACGCGCCGATGCCGATCAGCGCGAGCGTCGCGCCGGAGCTCTTCGCGCGAGGACGCCCGGGGCCCGGCGCCGGGTACAGCGCGCCGCTGCCCGGCGGCTGGGGAGCGCCGCCGGCGTGAAACCCCGGCGCTCCGGCGGCCCCGGGGCCACCTGGGGCCCCGAACGGCGAGCCGCCGTACGGGCTGGGAGGCTGGGGCGGCTGCCCGTAAGCGCCTCCTGCTCCAGGTGGTCCGCCGTAATTCGCTGTCGCACCGGGCCCGTACGGGCCGGGTACACCGGGCGGCGGCGCGCCGTACGGGCCCGCGGGAGCGCCGTACGGGCCGGGCGTTCCGGGGGGCGCGCTGTTGGTCCCGCCTTCGACGAGCGTCCTCGGGACGGCTGCGCCAGCGGCGTTCGGATCGTGCGGCGCGGTGCCGGGCGGCACGGGAAAGGCGCCTTGCGGCGAGTTGAGCCCTGCGAGCGGAGGCTCGCCGGGCACGGTCTTGCCAGGGCCGTACATGCCGCTGGGGGGCGCAGGCCATCCCGGCGGCGGACCGCTATTCTGGTTGCTCATCGAGATCGCATCCTACCTACCGTACGCGCCGGGCGCGTCAGTTGTTGGGTACGATGATCACGCGCCGTCGAGGCCTGTCCGGCGGCGTGGTGGTGGTCGGGTTCGTCGTCGGCGGGCTCGTCGTCGGCGGGCTCGTCGTGTTCGGCTGGGGGTTGGCCGGCGGCTGTGCGCTGGTCGGCGCGGGGAACGGGAACGGCGGCAGCGTCGACGGGATGACCCAGGGAAGCTGGGGGATGATCGTCGTCCCGCTGGGGCGTGTCGTCGGCGCCGTCGTGGTCGTCGGCGCTGCCGTCGTGCTCGGCGTCGCCGGCGGCTTCGCCGTCGTGGTCGGCCGGGGCTGCGGCTTGGCGACCACCGGCGGCTCGACAGGAGGTGGCGTCACCGCCGGGGGCGTCACGGCGGGGGGCGTCGTCGCGGGCGGGCTGGGATCCGAAGGCACCGTGCTGGCCGGCTGGAGGGTCGGCAGGGCCGGCGCCACGTCGGCCTGCTCCGTCCGGCCCAGCTCGTTGGCGATGTACAGACCGCCGACGACGGCCCCCGTGATCCCCGTGGCGAGCAGCAGGATGGCGAACAGCGAAGTCCCGCCTCGCGAGGGCCGCTGCGCGCCGTGCGCCGAGGCGCTCTGCGAGATCCTCGGCAGCGGATCCATCGGCGCCGTCCCAGGGATGTAGCCCTGCGCGCCGCCGTATCCGGGCGCTGGGCCGCCGTTGAATCCGCCGCCCGGGGCCGCGCTCCGGTCCATGAACGGCGCGCCTCCGACCGCCGTCCCTCCCGGGCGCGGCGACACATCGAAGGGGCCCGGCTCGTGGCTCGTGGCGGGCACTCCGGGCATCCCCTGGGGGAGAGCGTAGGGGGCGGCGCTCACGGTCGCCGGCTGCGCGATCTGGGGATAGCCCCCTTGGGCGAAGTACGGGCCCGAGGAGGGCTCCGGCCTCGGCGTGAACCCTGGCGCTGACGCCGAGGGACCACGGGCATCCGAGGAAAAGCCGCCCATCGGGGTCGAGGGCCCGAGGCCGCCCGGGAGGCCGCTCGACGCGTGCTGCGCGCCGCCGTCCTCCGGCGGAATCGTCTTGGGAACGGAGCTGGCGCGACCGTCCCCCATCGCGTTGGTCGCGGGCGCCGCCGCGGAAGGCGTGAGCATCCCGGGCGCCGCGAGGGCTGCCGCCAGGGCGGCCCCGGACGACCGCGCCAGGCTGACCTCGGCCGGCGCGGGGGTGAGCGCCGACGGGGCGCGGGCGGCTCGGGCGAACGGCTCCAGGGCGCTGCGGAACTCGGCGGTGGTCGCGAAGCGATCCGGCGGCGAGGCCGCCATGGCGCGGTGGACGGCGGCGCAGAGCCCGGGCGCGAGCTCCGGCGCCAGGTCGGAGAGCCGCGAGATCTGGCCCGAAAGGTAGGCTCCCGCGATCTGCTGGGGCTCGTCGCCGCCGACCGGCCGGCGGCCGGCCAGCATCTCGAAGATGATGACGCCCAGCGAGAAGATGTCGGCTCGCGCGTCCACGGAGTCCGCGGAGTAGGCCTGCTCGGGCGCCATGTACTCGGGGGTGCCCATGATCACGCCGGGGCGCGTCAACCCGCGATCGAGCTCGCCCGTGACCTTCAGCTTGGCGATGCCGAAGTCGAGCAGCTTGATGAGCGGCTCTCCCTTGGCGGACTTCGTGATGATCACGTTGTCCGGCTTGAGGTCCCGGTGGACGACGCCCGCGCGATGGGCGGCCTCGACGCCCTCGAGCATCTGCATCGTGTACTCGAGCGCGTCGGGGTACCCGAGACGAACGCCTGCCCGGTAGAGCTCCTCGTACAGGGTCTGGAGCGTCTTCCCCTCCAGGTACTCCATCACGATGAACGCCAGGCCGGACGCCGTCTGGTCGACGTCGCTGACGCGAACCACGTGCGCGCTCTGGATCTGCGCGGAGACGCGCGCCTCCTGAAGGAAGCGCTGCACCAGGCCGGAGCGGCGGGACAGCTCGGGGTGGAGAAACTTGAGGGCGACCGTCGTCCCCAGCACCTCGTGGCGGGCTTCGTAGACGCTCCCCATGCCGCCATCGCCGATGAGGCGCACGAGTCGGTACTTGTTGTTGATGACCTGGCCTGCCTGCGGACGCATCGATCTCCGTTGAGGGCGCTGGAGTTGCTCGGAGAGTCTCACAGGCTGGTAGACGAACGTCAGCCCCATTTGTGCGACAGAGCGTCGCGATGATCGCGATCCACCCTGCTTTTCGGCGCAGCGGACCCCATCCATGTCCGCCCGCGTCCCGTCCAGGGCGCCATACGGCTGAGGTCGTACGCTCCAGGGCGCACGTGCCACCACAAGGACGCATGATGATGCGATGCGTTGTCGTGGCGCGTGTGGGTGCGACAGCGCTGATGCGCGCGTGCGGGACCGAGTATACCTGGGAGCGCCGCGTGGGAGCGGCGCCGAGGAGATGCCCGTGCTGGCTGCGCCGTTGCTCGATGCCCTGATCGATCGCTCTCTGGAAGAAGACCTCGCGGGAGGCGATCTCACCACCGAGGCGTGTGTCGAGGCCTCCGCGCGCGCGACCGCGAAGGCGGTCGCGCGCAAGCCGCTCGTCGCGTGCGGGGGCGACGTGTTCCTGCGCGTCTTTCAGCGCCTGGATCGGCAGGTGGAGGGCGAGGTGCTCGTCGCGGACGGCACCGCCGTCGGCGCCGGCGCGGTGCTGTGGACGGTGCGCGGCCGAGCGCGCTCTCTCCTCAGCGCGGAGCGCACCGCGCTCAACCTCGCGCAGCGGATGAGCGGCGTCGCCTCCGAGGCGCGCCGCTACGCCGAGGCGATCCCGGCTGGGTCGAGCGTGCGCATCACCGACACCCGCAAGACGACGCCCGGTCTCCGCGGGCTGGAGCGTTACGCGGTGCGCGTGGGCGGCGCGCACAACCACCGCGACAGCCTCGGGAGCGCCGTGCTCATCAAGGACAACCACATCGTCGCGGCGGGCGGCATCACGACCGCCATCGCCCGCGCGCGGGCGCGCGCCCCGCACACGACGAAGGTCGAGGTCGAGGTGGCATCGCTGCAGGAGCTCGATCAGGCGCTGGCCGCCGGCGCCGACATCATCATGCTCGACAACTTCACGCTGGCCGATGTCAAGGCCGCGTCCGCGCGCGTGCGGTCGGTGCAGCACGGCCGGCCTCTCCTCGAGGTCTCCGGCGGCATCACGCTGGAGCGCATCCCCGAGCTCGTCGCGGCGGGCATCGACATCATCAGCGTCGGAGCGCTGACGCATTCGGCGCGCGCGGCCGACATCGCGCTGGATCTCTCGCTGTGAGGCGGCTCGACCGGGAGGCGATAGAGCGCGAGCTCTCGCGGCTGGGCGCGTCGTTCGGGCGGCCGCTCGCCGTGGCGGCCGAGACCGCGTCGACGAACGACGACGCGCGGAGCGCGGCGGCAGCCGGCGCGCCGCATGGGGCCGCGTTCCTGGCCGACGCGCAGACCCAGGGTCGGGGGCGCGGCGGGCGCTCCTGGCACTCTCCGCCCGGCGAGAACCTCTACCTGTCGGTGGTGTTGCGCCCGAGCCTGCCGGCGAGCCGAGTGGCCCCCATCGCGCTGGTCATGGGGCTCGCCGTCGCGTCCGTCATCGAGCGACGGCTCGCGCCTCTTCCGTCCCGCGGCGCGTCGGGCGGCGGCTCCGCCGTCGAGGTGCGGCTCAAGTGGCCCAACGACGTGCTCGCCGGGGGCCGCAAGCTGGCGGGGATCCTCGTCGAGGCCCAGCTGCGCGGCGAGTCGGTGAGCAGCGTGATCGTCGGCGTCGGGCTCAACGTCCATGCGTCGAGCTTCCCGCCGGATCTGTCGGCGCGGGCCACGTCGCTCGCGATGCTCGGGATCGACGACGTCCCGCGCGAGCGTCTCGCCGCGGAGCTGCTCCAGGCGATCGGCGACGCGGCGGCGAGGTTCGAGGCGGGAGAGCTCGCGCCCTTCGCGGAGGATCTCGCCCGGATGGACTGGCTCCGCGGCCGCCGCGTCGAGGTCGCCGGCGTGGTCGGCGTCGCGGCGGGGATCGATCCGGAGGGGCACCTGCTGGTCCGCGGCGCGGACGGCATCCTCCGGGCGGTGGCGGCGGGCGAGGTCAGCGTCATCTCCAGCTGAGCGCCCCGCGCCGCTTGCGTTGCGCGCTCGGCGCGGCCAAAGCTCCCGCCCACCTCGGGTCGCCGGCGGCGTGGCGCCGCCGAGGCCGACCGAGGCGCCTCGGAGGCGTCGCTTCCTTGAAAGAAGACACCCTCGTCGTCCACGAAATCTACGCCAGCGTGCAGGGCGAATCGACGTTCGCCGGGCTGCCGTGCACCTTCGTCCGGCTCACCGGGTGCAACCTGCGCTGCGCCTGGTGCGACACGTCGCAGGCCTTCTACGGCGGCAAGCGGATCCGCCGCGGCGAGGTCCTCGAGCGCGCGCTGGCCCTCGGCACGCCGCTCGTCGAGCTCACGGGGGGCGAGCCTCTCCTTCAGCCCGGGTCGTTCCCGCTCCTCGCGGAGCTCTGCGACGCGGGCCGGACGGTCCTCGTCGAGACCAGCGGTGAGGCAGACGTCTCGCGCGTCGATCCGCGCGTGCACAAGATCATGGACCTGAAGGCGCCTGGCTCGGGGGAATCCCACCGGAACCGCTGGTCGAACCTGGATCACCTCACGCCGCGCGACGAGATCAAGTTCGTGCTCGCCGATCGGGCGGACTATGCGTGGATGCGGGACACCATCCGCGAGCGGCGCCTCGACGCGCGCGGCGTGACGCTGCTCGCCTCGTGCGTGTGGGGCAAGCTGTCGCCGAAGGAGCTCGTCCAGTGGGTGCTGGACGATGGCCTCCGCGTCCGGGTGCAGGTTCAGCTCCACAAGGTGATCTGGGGAGCCGACGCGCAGGGGGTCTGACCCGCGGGTCGCCCCCCTCTCCGCGCTGCGGCCCGTGCCGGTGGGGGCGGCGCCCCTCGCTCGCAGCCTCAGCGCTCGCCGCGCACAAACTGCTCGAAATCTTCGACGTCGCGGGGCGAGCCGAGGACGAGCGGCACGCGCTCGTGGAGCGACCTCGGGACCCTGTCGAGGACGCGCTCGGCCCCCGTGCTCGCCTTTCCGCCCGCGGCCTCGAAGATGAACGCGAACGGGTTCGCCTCGTAGAGCAGCCGCAGCTTGCCCTGACCGCTACGATCGGCGGGGTACGCGAAGATGCCGCCCTTGAGCAGCGTCCGGTGCGCGTCCGCGACCAGCGATCCCACGTAGCGCGCGCCGTATGGCCGCCCCTCGTGCTTGCTGTCCTCCTTGATCCACGCGTTCCAGCGGCGCACGTCCTCCGGCCATCGCGCGCTGTGGCCTTCGTTGATGGAGTACGTCGAGCCGCGCTCCGGGATCCGGATGTTCTCGTGAGAGAGAAAGAACTCTCCCACGGTCGGGTCGTAGGTGAAGCCGTGCACGCCGCCGAGGCCGGTCGTGATGACGAGCAGCGTCGACGAGCCGTAGAGCACGTAGCCGGCCGCGACCAGATCGCGGCCGGGGCGAAGGAAGTCCGAGGGATCGGCGCCCATCTTGGCGTCGCTCTTTCGGAGCACACCGAAGATCGTGCCGATCGAGATGTTCACGTCGATGTTGGACGAGCCGTCGAGCGGGTCCACGACGATGATGTACTTCGCTCGTGGGTCCGTGGAGAGGAGCCTCATTTCCCCGAGCTCCTCGCTCACCACGGCCGCGCAGTGCCCGCGCCTTCCGAGCACGCTGAGCAGCGTCTCGTTGGCGACCTCGTCGAGCTTCTGCACGACCTCGCCCTGGACGTTGGTCTGCCCCGTGTATCCGAGGACGTTGGCGAGGCCGGCCCGCCGGACCTTGGACGTCACGAGCTTCGCCACCAGGCCGAGCTGGTTCAGGAGGGAGGTGAACACCCCTGTCGCCGAGGGGAACCCGAGCATTCCTTCGAGGATGTACGTCTCGAGCGTGATCCCGATGCGTGACGGCGCCTCCGGCGGCTTCCAGCTCAGATCCCGTTGGTCCGACATGATCCCTCCGCGTTGTCGGCGAGGACGTTACCGCCCCGCCACGTGCTCGCGCTCGCGTCCGCCGCTGTGGCCCCGAGGGAGGACCGGCGCAGTTTCGAGAATTGCGTATCCGATGGCTTCGTACAACATCCTCCTCGGGGCGCGCGTTGGGCTCGATACGTTCGTCCAAGTCCTGAAAATACGGCCCGAGCCCGCTCGCCCGAGCACCCTGACACGGCGCCGCGGGCGTGACGGGGTGGGTTCACGCCCCGGGCGGGCCACGCGTTTCCTGGCGCAGCAGCACCTTCGACGGAGTGATTCATGGCGCTCACCACACGTGTAGAGCAGATCCTCTCCTGGTACGCCTCCGAGAACCCAGGCACGCTGACGAACCTCGTCCGGCTGCTCAACCATGGCGCGCTCGCGGGCACCGGAAAGATGGTGATCCTGCCGGTGGACCAGGGCTTCGAGCACGGTCCGGTGCGATCGTTCGCTCCGAACCCCGAGGCCTACGACCCCGATTACCACTTTCAGCTCGCGATCGACGCGGGGTGCAACGCCTACGCGGCGCCGCTCGGATCGCTGGAGGCGGGCGCGGCCAGGTTCGCGGGGCAGGTGCCCCTGATCCTGAAGC
Source organism: Sorangium sp. KYC3313 (assembly GCF_052075895.1). Taxonomy (NCBI): domain Bacteria; kingdom Pseudomonadati; phylum Myxococcota; order Polyangiales; family Polyangiaceae; genus Sorangium; species Sorangium sp. KYC3313. The sequence goes on along the minus strand of NZ_CP197255.1, from coordinate 9,319,455 downwards.
TGAACAACAGCGACACGCTGGCGAAGGTGGAGCAGCCCGTGTCGGCGGTGACCGGCTCGGTCGAGGACGCGCTCCGCCTCGGCTGCGTCGGCGTCGGCTACACGATCTACCCCGGGTCCGGCGCGAGAAACCGGATGTACGAGGACCTTCGCGAGATCGCCCTCGAGGCCAAGCGCAGGGGCCTGGTCGTCATCGTCTGGAGCTATCCGCGCGGCGCCGGGCTGTCGAAGCAGGGCGAGACGGCCATCGATGTCTGCGCCTATGCGGCGACGATCGCGGCCCAGCTCGGCGCACACATCATCAAGGTCAAGCCGCCGACCGCTCATATCGAGCAGGAGGAGGCGAAAAAGATGTACGAGAAATACAACATTCCCATCCAGACGCTCGCCGACCGGACCCGGCACGTCGTGCAGGCGACGTTCGGCGGCAAGCGCGTGGTGATCTTCTCTGGCGGCGAGTCCAAGGCGACCGACGCCGTCCTGGAGGAGGTGCGCGAGATGGCCGCAGGCGGCTCCTTCGGGTCGATCATGGGGCGCAACGCGTTCCAGCGCCCTCGCGCCGAGGCGCTGCAGCTCCTCGCCGACGTGATCCAGATCTACGGCTCGGCGCGCTGACGCCCCTCGATCCGGCGCTCGGGCCGGGCCGGCTCGGACCCGCAGTCCGGAGGGCAGCGTCGCGCGAGGCGCTCCGACGGCGGGCCGCCGAGCGCGAAGCCTGCGCGGGACCGTGTGGGACCGCGCGGAACCGCGCGGAACCGCGAGGAACCGCGAGGGATTGCGCGCCTGGGAGCGGGAGGGCTCTCCCGCCCGCACCTCGGGCCGTTCGCCTGCGGGCATCGTCCACGTCGACGGGGTTAGCCCTTCGTGTTTAGATGCCGCGCTGGACACCCTCCACATCCCGGGCTCAGGAGACCGCATGCCGATCAAAGTGAACCTCGCCTCGTCCGACCCGCTGAGCATCGCCGTCGACGTCGTCGTCATCGGCGTGCCTGAGGGCGCTTCGACGGGTGAGGGCGTGCTGGCGAGGCTCGTGGAGGCGCTGGGCGAGTCGGTGACTCACCAGGTCAAGCGTGACGACTTCACGGGGAAGAGGGATCAGAGCGTCGATTTCGCGACGCACGGCGCGTTGAAGCCCGGCCGGGTGCTGTTGATCGGGCTCGGGTCGGGCAAGGTCACCGACGTCGAGTGCAGGCTGCTCGCGGCGAAGGGGGCGCGCTTCGCGAACGGCGTGCGCGCCGAGAGCGTCGCGGTCGTGGTGCCTCCCGGCGTCGAGCGCGCGGAGCGGGCCGCCGCGGAGGGGCTCGTGCTCGGGGCCTACCGGTTCACCCGCTACTTCACGGGCGATCGTCTGCCGAAGGTCGAGCTCTCCCGCGGCACCGTGGTCATCGAGGGCAAGGTGGGCAAGGCGGCGCGCGATGCCGTCGCGCTCGGCCGGCAGGTCGGCGAGGCGATCTGCGTCGCGCGCGACCTCGTCAACGAGCCGCCGAACGAGGTTTATCCGGAGGCGCTCGCGCGTGTCGCGGTGGACGTGGGCAAGCAGCACGGGCTCAAGGTGACGGTGCTCGACAAGGCCGCGCTCACCAAGCGGGGCATGAAGCTCATCATGGCGGTGGGGCAGGGGAGCGCGAGGGATCCCCGGCTGATCCACATGGTCTACGCTCCTCCCGGGAAGCCGAAGGGGAAGCTCGTCTTCGTGGGCAAGGGGCTCACCTTCGACAGCGGCGGGCTCTGCATCAAGCCAGCTCCGGGCATGGAAGAAATGAAGGGCGACATGGGTGGCGCCGCGAACGTGATCGCGCTGATGGCCGCCGTCTCGGCCGCCAAGCCGAACGTCGAGGTGCACGGCGTCATTGGCGCGGCAGAGAACATGCCCGACGGCGCCGCATACCGGCCCGGCGACATCTTCGGCTCTCTGGACGGCAGGACGGTGGAGATCATCAACACCGACGCGGAGGGGCGCCTGGTCCTCGCCGACTGCCTCGCCTATGCGCGCGCGCTGAAGCCGGACCTCATCATCGACAACGCGACCCTCACGGGCGCGTGCGTCGTGGCCCTCGGCCCGACCGTGTCCGGCTTTTTCTCGAACCGCGAGGAGCTCGCGGAGCGCCTGCGGAGCGCCGCGAAGGCCGCGGGCGAGTCGATGTGGCAGCTCCCGCTCATCGAAGAGCTCCGCGACGGCCTCAAGAGCGACTGGGCCGACATCAAGCACACGGCCGACCGCTGGGGAGGGGCCATCACCGCGGCCTTGTTCCTGCGCGAGTTCGTGGGGGATGTCCCCTGGGTCCACGTGGATATCGCTGGCCCATCCATGGCGAACAAGCCGTACGGCGTCTTCTCCAAGGGCGGGACGGGCCACGGCGTGCTTACCTTCCTCCGCCTCGTCGAAGGCTTCACCGGCTAAACCGTGCAACTCCGCCGCAAGCTCGCGCGCGCCATGGGGCGCGCCATCACCGACTTCGACATGATCGCCGACGGCGATCGGATCCTCTGTGCTGTCTCGGGGGGCAAGGACAGCTACGCGATGCACGCGCTGCTCGTCGACCTCGCGCGGCGCGCGCCGGTCCGGTTCAGCGTGATCGCGGTCAACATCGACCAGGGGCACCCTGGCTACCCGGGACACCTCCTCACCGACTACATGGCGGCGGGCGGCCACGAGTTCCGGATGATCTCCGAGGACACCTACTCGATCGTCACCGAGAAGATCCCCGAGAACAAGACGTACTGCTCCCTCTGCTCCCGCCTGCGCCGGGGCATCCTGTACCGCATCGCGCGCGAGCTCGGCTGCTCGAAGATCGCCCTCGGCCACCACCGTGATGACGCCGTGACGACGCTGCTCCTGAACCTGATCTTCGCGGGGCAGCTGAAATCGATGCCGCCGAAGCTCATCTCCGACGACGGCGACAACGTCGTGATCCGTCCGCTGATCTACTGCGCCGAGGCCGAGCTCGCCGCGTTCGCCGCGGAGGAGCGGTTCCCGATCATCCCCTGCGACCTGTGCGGGTCCCAGGACAACCTCCAGCGCAAGGCGGTGAGCCAGCTCCTCGCGGATCTCGACGCGCGCCACCCCGGGACGCGGCAGAACATGCTCGCAGCCCTCGGCAATGTGCGCCCGAGCCACCTCTTTGACACGGGCCTTTGGAAGCGGCTCGGGCTCGAGGTCGCCCGGGAAGAGGGGAGCGCAGGCGACGCGGCGGGCGTGGGTGCGCCAGCGCCGGACGTGCTGCCCGTGGGCAACCTCCTGAGAAACCTGGCCTAGCGCTCGCTCATGAGCACGGATGCCCCCGGCGCCATCTCGATCGGCGCTCCGCGCGAAGAGGAGTCCACCGCGTCGGCCTCCGTCGGTCGCGGCGGTGCGTTGACGCGCGGAGTCGACGGGGCGTCAGGCTCGGACCCCCCGGAGGCGCCGCTGCCGGGGGCGGCGCGCTTCGACCTGGGTCAGGGCGGCGGGCGCGCCCCGCAGGCGTTGCTCGCCGCCGTCGTCGCCTGGATGATCACGGTCGCGCCCGCGGGCTTCGGTCGCGGCGCGCCCGTATTCGCCAGCATCGCCGCCACGCTCGCCTTCCTGTGCGGCGTCGCTGCGCCGCTGCTCGCCGCCACGCACCGCCGGGTCGCTCGGCACCTCGGCATCTCCGTCTTCCTCGCGCTGGTCACGCTGACCTGGCTGCTGGCTTCTCCTTCCCTTCAGCCATCCCGCCTCGACCCGGTCCGCGCGGCGATCGGCGCGATCGCCTGGGGTATCTTCGCGCTTTCCTGGCGCGATCGCTGGGATGTGCGGCGCCAGCCGGAGCCGGAACCAGACGCCCCGCTCCTGCAGGCCCGAGCCCACCTCCCTCCGCTGGCGACGGCGATCGTCGCGTTCGGAGCGCTCGTGAGCCTCGCGATCCTCGTGCTCGCCTGGCGCATCCGGGATCCGGAGCGCGCCCTCTTGGCCCAGGCCGTCGCGGTGGCCTGCGCTGTCGCGCTGATCACGGCGGCGTCCGGCGTCGCGGTGGCTCGTGGCCGCCGGCACACGGGCGGTGGACGGCGGCTCCCCCACCGAGCCGTTCGGCACCTGGTGGTCCTGATCGTCTTTGCGGTCCTGGGGGCGGTCGCGATGACGCTGCGGTGAGCGGCGGCGCGGCCGTGGCTCCCCGGCTGCCGCCCCTCCCTGGTGTCCCCGCATCCCCGCCGGTTCCTCGCCAAATCGCGGTACACTCATGGGCGTGTCCCGCGCAGTCGATGTGTTCGCGGTTCTGCTCCTCGTCGCCGCAGCGTTCTCCTTCGCCTTCGGGGTTCACGCGCTCGGTGATCGCCAGGATTTCAAGGCGATCTACCTCCTCGTGATCGGCGGCCTCTCGCTCAAGGCGTCCACGGAGATCCTTCGTCCCCGCGGGGGTAACGCGTGAGCCCTGGGCGCCGAGCGATCGCGGCCGTCGCGTGTCTGTGCGCGTGCGCGGCATGGGCTGCTCTATCGACG
>NZ_CP197255.1:7272500-9307500 GCF_052075895.1 Sorangium sp. KYC3313 | reverse complement strand
CGCACGGTGAGAGCCGTGCGCAGGTTTTTTTTGTCCATTGTGCCTGGTGCTCGGGATGCGTTCTGCGGCATCTTCGCGGCGCCGAGGCCACCTTGGGGCTTCGTGGCGCTGCTTCTGGTCAACGCGGCGCGGTTGCGACCGCCGCGATCGTTTTTCCGACGTGCGCCAGGAGCCTGTTGAGGGCTTTCGCTTTTGTTGTCCGGCTTGAATTTTCTCCGGTCTCAGCTCTGGGTGTTCGCGCGGCGTGCGGCGCCGCACGCCGCGTGAGAAAAGGTGCCGGCGCAGGGGCCGGCAGGGGACGGCGGCGCGAGATCGAGATGACGCTGCGAGTTTCTTCCGGCCGCCAGGCGTTGCTACCCTAGGGGAACCTTGGGATTCAAGCGCAGGAGAATCGCTGCGGTCGCCGGGGGGGCCCTCTGTGGCGGGCTCGTCGTCGGGTTCGCCCCTTTTGTGCGCTACCAGGCCGAGCAGGCGGCTGATCGGTACGGGGCATCGCTGTCGATCGACCAGGTTCGGCCGACCTGGAGCGGCGTCTCCCTGAAGGGGGTGGACGTCCGGCTCCGCGGGGCGCCGAGCATTGCCATCCGCCTCGAGGAGGTCGCCGTCGCGCTGGGTGTCTCGGGACGGCGCGTGACGATGCGCGGGGGGACGGTCTCCGCCGTCGGCCCACGCGAGGCCATCCTCCACGAGCTGGAGACCTGGCGGGGGGGGCAGCCGGCAGGACGTGCCGGCACCGCGACGAGCGAGGGGGGCGGTAGCACCGAGCTGGAGGGCTTGCGGCTCGTCTGGACCGATCGGGCCGACTCGCCCGCGGAGAGCCTGTCGGCCGACAACGTGCACCTGTCGCGCGCGGGAGGGCGGACAGCCATCGCGGCGCGCGAAGCGATCCTGTCCCTGGGACGGGCCGCCTTCTCGGTCCGGCACGGCCGGCTGGTGCTCGCCCGGGAGCAGGGACGGTACCAGGTGAGCGAGCTCTCGGCCGACTCCATCGACGCGAACGTGGCGCTCCCGGAGGTGACTCCTGAACCTCAGGTCGTGCCCGAGCAGAGCGGGCGCACCCATCCGGCACAGCTGACGAGGACGGCCGAGCGCGGCAACGGGGCCGATGCGGGGCGGAATCGAGGGGCTGCAGTTCGAGAAGCCCTCCTGCGGGCGGCGCAGGGCATCGATCTGGCGCTCGGCAAGGACGCCAAGGTCGACGTCGCAGGTGTCACCGCGCGCCTCCGGCGCGACGCCGATCACCTCAACCTGGGACCGGGGCACCTCGCCGTGCGGCGCGAGGCAGGCTCGCTCGTGGTGGAGCTTTCGCCTGGAGAGGCCGCGATCGCGGCCGCCGGCGCCGACGCCCAGCAAGCGCTCACCTTTCGCCTTCGCGTGCCGCTCAGCGACGCGAAGGAGACCCCGCAAGAGATCGTCGCCGACGTGCAGGGCGGACCCATCTGGCTCTCCACCCTCGGCGTCCGTGAAGGGGACATGGGCCTGTTCGATGTGGCGCGGACGTCGATCGTCAGCCGCGCGCGGGTCGTCCTTTCGGCCGACGGCCAGACGCTCGGCGTCGACGGCGAAGGAAGGCTGAAAAACCTCTCCCTGCGGAGCGCGGCCCTGGCAGACGAGCCCATCGCAGGCCTCGATCTGGCATGGCGAGCGAAGGCGAACGGCAAGCTCGACGGGTCCAAGCTCGTCGCCGAGGACGCCGAGGTCGACCTCGGTGCGCTGAGGCTGATCGCGCGCGGCGAGTACGAGCGCGCCGGGGACTCACACCGGGTCCGCGGCACCTTCGAGGTGCCCCTCACGCCTTGCCAGTCGATGCTGGATTCGGCGCCCAAAGGGATCGTGGCGAAGCTCCACGGAATGAGGCTCGCCGGCTCGTTCGGGATCGAAGGGAAGCTCCGGTTCGATACCGCGAACCTCGACCGGAATTTTTTGCTTGACTGGGACATCTCCAACACATGCCGCGTGACGGAGATGCCGCCGGAGCTCGGCGTCGATCGCTTCAAGCGCGCGTTCCGGCGCCTGGTTTACGGGCCCGGCGGCAAGCGCGTCGACATCGAGTCCGGGCCAGGGACCGCCGATTGGGTCCCCTACGAGGACATCTCCCGGTTCATGGAGGTCGCCGTGCTGACCACGGAGGACGGCGCCTTCCACCGGCACCACGGGTTCGACGAGGAAGCCATCAAGAACTCGATCCGCGAGAACCTCCGGAAGAGGAGGTTCGTGCGGGGGGCGAGCACCGTCAGCATGCAGCTCGCCAAGAACCTCTACCTCGAGCGGACCAAGAGCGTGGCACGCAAGCTCCAGGAAACCTTGCTCACCATGTACCTCGAGCAGGAGCTCACCAAGGAGCAGATCATGGAGCTCTACCTGAACGCGGTGGAGTTCGGGCCGCTGGTCTACGGCATCGGCGCCGCCGCGCGGCACTACTTCAATGCGTCGGCGGCGCAGCTCTCGCTCGGACAGGCGCTGTACATCGCCTCGATCCTCCCAAACCCGCGCGTGCAGCACTTCGATGCGAACGGCGAGGTCACCGCTGCGTGGAGCGGGTACCTGCGCAAGCTCATGCAGATCGCGCACAGGCGTCAGCGGATCTCCGACGAGGAGCTGGAGAAGGGGCTCCAGGAGGTCGTGGTACGAGGCTCCCCTGCGCCTCACCTGGCGCCCCGTCAGCCGTCCGAGGACGGCGGTGAGGCCGGCGAGGACAGATCGGGAGAGGACGAGGGGGGCGCCTGGGCGGCGCCTTGACGCCCGCCCGCGCGGGTCGGGCCGTCAGCGCTTCGACGCGGCGGTCCGGAGCTTCGCGAAGAACGCGCGGAGCACGCCGGCGCACTCGTCTGCGAGCACGCCCGACGTGACCGCGAAGCGATGGTTGAGCCGGTTGTCGCGCCCGATCGCGAAGAGCGTGTCGACCGCGCCCGCCTTCGGGTCCGGGCAGCCGTAGACGAGCCGCGCAATCCTGGCATTGACGAGCGCGCCGGCGCACATGGGACACGGCTCCAGCGTCGCGTAGACCGTCGCCCCTTCGAGGCGCCAATGACCAAGCCGCCTGGCCGCCGCCCGCAGCGCGTCCACCTCGGCGTGACCGGTCGGATCCTGGTCGATCTCACGACGGTTTCGACCGCGCGCCAGCTCCGTCCCCGCCGCGTCGACGATGAGCGCCCCCACGGGGACGTCACCGGCACCTGCCGCAGCCTCGGCCTCCGCGAGCGCCTCGCGCATCCACAGCGCGTCGACGCTCGCTGGTTCCTCCGGCTGTGCCACAGGGGAGAGGAGCAAATCCGCTCCGTCATCCATGACATCCATCAGAGGCTCAGGACCTTTTACACGACCGATCAGGCGCGCCCAGGAAGATTCGAACTTCCGACCCCCGGCTTCGTAGGCCGATGCTCTATCCAGCTGAGCTATGGGCGCTCTGGTGAAAACAAGTGCAAGACGTGGCTACGCCACCGCACTCCCGCGTCGCGCTCGGTTGCGCGAAGTGAGTGCCGGCGTTTATACGCCCCTGAGCGAGCTGTCAAAGGAAAAGTGATCGAGGCCTGAGGGCGTCTGCTCGGATGCGCGGCGTTCGCGGCCGAGGTCGTTCCTTCGTCGCCCTCGCGTCTCGCGCCCTGGCGAGTTCCCCGAAGGGCCGAGCCTTCTCGCCCGCAAAGGCTGATCCCAATCCGCGAGGTTGAGCCGCCGCGGGGCGCGGCAGGCGAGCGGGGCGGGCCATGCGCGTGACGCACCCGAAGCTGGCGGCGGGCAACAAGCGCAGGACAAAAACAGGGCGCGCGGCGACTCCGTCACGGAATGGCCGCGCGCTTTCACACGCTCTCGAAGGGCAAGCGAAGCTAGAAGCGCACCACGAGATGAGCAGGCCAAGCTGACGAAACGGGAAAAAGCCGTAAGCCAAGCAGCAGCGGCGCCATGGAGAGGCGGGATGGCGCCCGCTGAACGACCAAGCACAAGCTAGTGAGGCCCGTCACGAGGGGAGGAGGACCGAGACACGCTGCAGCCCACAGCGCAGAACACGGTCAATTCCGCCTGGAGCAGCCTCTGTGCCATCTCGCGGCCTCCTCCTCGGCGCGTCCTCGCGCGCGCGTACGTCCAGCGGAATGCTCACGTTTCGCCGCGGTTTCTTCGGCTGTCGTGGATCCGTGTCCGGCGAGTGCTCGGGCAGCGGTGTCGCGTGCCATGCCAGGTTTCGCAATCTTTGCGGACCAAGAGCCCCGGCCAACGGACGCAGTGACGCGTCGCGCTGTCGCGGGCCACGCGAGCGCCTACCGGGGACCGCCGAAGAGGTGGTCGTGCGGGGCGTCGGCATGACAGCGTTTGCAGAGGGGCAGAGCGCCGCGGTGGGTGGAGGTGCCCTGGGGTGTGAGGACGAGGTACTCCCAGTTGCCGCCGTCGGGGTCATAGCCAGCCGGTCGCTTCACCATGGCCAGGAGCGTGTCCGGCTCCGATGCGCCCGCCCGGTAGTGGAACTCGACCACGGCCGCGCCGGAGGGGAGAACGCGATCCGGCCCGAGCTGCGGGTAGGGCGCAGCCGCCGCGTTGACCCTCACCTCCGCCTCCATCTCGCCGGTGAAGTGCTGGGAGCGCGCTCGACCCGTGACGGGCTGGAAGCTCGCGAGCTGCCCGGCGAGCTCCCACGCCGAGGGCGCCGCGGCCGGCGACGCGGCGGGGGCCGGGGCCGGCGCGCGCGCCTCGGGGATGGAGCTGGAGCCGCGTCCGATCCACTCCGTGGTCCCCGCGACGTGAGCGGGGGCCGGGGACGGCGGGGGCGGCGCACAGCCCAGCGGCAGGGGGGGCCACCCGGAGCGGACCCGCGCCTCCGTCGAGAGCGTCATCGAGACGAGCGACGCTGCAGCGAGCGCGCACCACGCAGAGAGGTGGGTTCGGGACCGCACCGGTCGAGATGCTACACTGCCCGGATGTACCTGGCCTCTTCCAGGCGAGGCCGCGCATGGCGCGCCCTCTCGGCCGCCACGCTGGTGTCGCTGTCGGGCGCTGCGCTGCTGGGAGGCGCCCCGCACGCAGCCGCCGAGGGGGTGTCCCGCCGCGCCTGGCTGGGCGTGGAGCTGGAGCCAGGCGCGGCCGGGGGGGTGGTCGCGAAGCACGTCGTCACCAGCTCGCCGGCGGCCAAGGTGGGCATCGTGGACGGAGATCAGGTCATCGCGGCGGATGGCGTCCAGCTCGACGAGCCAAAGCAGCTCGTCGCGCGTGTCGCGCTCGCGGGGCCTGGGAACGTGGTGAACCTCCGGATCCGGCGCGGCGGACGAGAGCGAGACGTCGCGCCGACGCTGGTGCCGTTCCCCGGGCACGATCAGATCCTTCGCCTCGACAAGATCGGCACGTTCGCGCCAGCCTGGAGGTCGCTCACCACCGTCGGAGGGACCGTCCCGGCGAACATCGGGGCCTTGCGCGGAAACGTGGTGCTGCTCGATTTCTGGGCGACCTGGTGCGCGCCGTGCCGCTTGATGGCCCCGCAGCTCTCGGCGTGGCACGCGGCGTACGCCGCGCAGGGGCTGCGGGTCGTGGGCGTGACGACCGACGACGTGAGCGTCGCGACGAAGACAGCGCAGGCCCTCTCGATGCGCTACGCGGTCGCGGCGGACGCGTCGGAGTCGACCTCCGCGGCCTACGGCGTCAAGGCGCTCCCCACGATGTTCGTGATCGACAAGAAGGGCGTCATCCGGGACGTGGTGGTCGGGTACGACCCGACCCGGCACGCCGAGGTCGAGAAGCTCCTCAAGGCGCTGCTCGCGGAGCCCGCGCCGGCGCCGTAGCCGCCGCGGGGCCGCGCCGGCTGGACCGGTACGCTCTCCATGCTCCTCTCCATCGACGAGTTCCTCTGGGCGCTGCGCCGCGACGGCTTCGCCGTCTCGACGGCGCAGGCCATCGATGTCGCGCGCGCGTGCGCCCTCGTCGGGTTCGGCGACCGAGGGACGCTGCGCGACGCCATCGGCGCGGTGATCGTCGAGCGCGCCGCCGATCTCGGCCGGTACCGCGCCTGCTTCGATCGCTTCTTCTCCCCCGCGGGCGCGCACGTCGGCGATCTGTGGGGGCGCCTGCGGGAGCGAGGGTTCTCGGATGGAGAGCTCTCCGCCCTGCGCGATCTGCTGAGCGCGGCGGCGGAGCGGAGCGGCGCCTCGGGCGACGCGATCGCGTTCCAGGCGCTCGCGGGGACCGCAGGGGAGCTCGACCGAGCGCTCCAGGCGGCCGGGATCGCGCGCGTGCTCGCGCCGATGACGAGCTCGCTCCAGGTCGGGTTCTTCGCGCAGCGGGTGATGGATCAGCTCGGGGTGCCGGCCGCCGCCAGCGCGCTGCGGCGGATCCGGAGCGCGCTCGAGGAGGCCCTCGGCGAGGAGCGGGGGAGGGCGCTGGCGGAGGCGCTCGCCGCCGAGCTGGAGCGGATGCGGCGCCGCGTGCGCGAGCACGTGACGCTGTCGCTCCGGCGCTTCGAGGGCGAAGAGCCAGCTGCCCAGGGCCGCATGGATGTGCCGTTCGCCTCGCTCGGCGAGGGCGAGATGGAGGAGGTGCGCCGCGCCGTGAAGGAGCTGTCCGTGCGGCTCCGGGGCGCGGAGCGGCTCCGGAGGCGCCGCGCGCGGCGCGGGAGGATCGATCCCCACCGGACGCTGAGGCGCAGCCTCCAGACCGGCGGCGTGCCGTTCCAGCCGGCGCGTCGAGCGCGGCGGCGCGACAAGCCGCGCCTGATGATCCTGTGCGACGTGTCGGACTCGGTCCGCGTCGCCGCGCGGTTCATGCTCGAGTTCGTCTGCGCGGCGCAGGAGCTCTTCGACCGGACGCGATCGTTCGTCTTCGTGAGCGAGCTCGCCGAGACGACCGAGCTCTTCGAGGCGCTGCCGGCGAGCTCGGCGCTCGATCGGATCCAGCGCGGCGCGGTGGTGAGCCGGGCGCACAACTCGAATTACGGGCGCGCCCTGCTGGCCTTCGAGGAGCGACACGGGCGTGACGTGGACCGGCGGGTGACCCTCGTGATCCTGGGCGACGGGCGCACGAACTACTTCGCGGACGAGGCGGAGGTCGTGAGGAGGCTCCGTGACCGGGCGCGGGCGCTCCTGTGGCTGTGTCCCGAGGGGCCGGGCGCCTGGGGGACGGGAGACAGCGCGATGCCGCGCTACGCCGCCGCGTCGACGAAGGTGCTGGTCGCCCGGACGGCGCGGGAGCTCGAATCGGCGGCGCGGGAGGTGGTCGCCCGGCGCGCTTAGGGCTATGGGTCGCGCCATGTCGCTCGATCAGAAGCTGCGGGATCTCACGGCGCGCATCGAGAAGGGAGGCGCGCAGAAGTACCACGACAAGAACGCGGAACAGGGCAAGCTGTTCGCGCGGCAACGCGTCGCGCTGCTCGTCGACGAAGGCAGCTTCATCGAGGACGCGGCGCTCGCCAACGCGCTGGATCCCGAGCTGCCGGCCGACGGCGTCATCACGGGCACCGGGACGGTGGGCGGGCGCCCCGTGTGCGTGATGGCGAACGACTCGACGGTGAAGGCCGGCTCGTGGGGGCGCCGCACCGTCGAGAAGATCCTGCGCGTGCAGGAGACCGCGCGGCGCCTCCGGTGCCCGCTGCTCTACCTCGTCGACTCCGCGGGGGCGCGCATCACCGACCAGATCGAGATGTTCCCCGGGCGGCGCGGCGCGGGCCGGATCTTCTACAACCAGGTCGAGCTGAGCGGCCTCGTGCCGCAGATCTGCCTGCTGTTCGGCCCGTCGGCGGCGGGGGGCGCCTACATCCCGGCGTTCTGCGACGTCGTGTGCATGGTCGAGAGCAACGCGAGCATGTACCTGGGCTCTCCGCGCATGGCGGAGATGGTGATCGGCGAGAAGGTCACGCTCGAAGAGCTCGGCGGAGCGCGCATGCACTGCTCGGTCTCCGGGTGCGGCGACGTCCTGGTGAAGACCGAGGAGGAGGCGATCGCCTTCGCGAAGCGCTACCTCGCGCTGATGCCGCAGAGCTCCGCCGAGACCGCGCCCCGCGTCGCGCCGAGGCCGGAGAAGCCAGGGCAGCGGCCGCTCGAGGACGTGATCCCCGCCGACGAGAACAAGCCGTTCGACATCATGGCCGTGATCGACGCGATCATCGACGAGGGCAGCTTCGTCGAGATCAAGAAGCTCTACGCCCGGGAGATCGTCACGGGGCTCGCGCGCGTGGAGGGACGCGCGGTCGGCATCGTCGCGAACCAGCCGAAATACAAGGGCGGCGTGCTGTTCGTCGACTCGGCCGACAAGGCGGCGCGGTTCATCTGGCTGTGCGACGCCTTCAACATCCCGCTCCTCTACCTCGCCGACGTGCCCGGCTTCATGATCGGGACCGTCGTCGAGAGGCAGGGGATCATCCGGGCCGGGGCGAAGATGATCGCCGCGGTGAGCGAGGCGAGCGTGCCGAAGCTGTCCGTCGTCGTGCGCAAGGCGTACGGCGCCGGGCTCTACGCGATGTGCGGGCCGGCGTTCGCGCCCGACGAGTGCATCGCCCTGCCCTCGGCCTCGATCGCGGTGATGGGGCCGAGCGCCGCGGTGAACGCCGTCTACTTCAACAAGATCCAGGCGATCCCGGCGGGGCCCGAGCGCGAGGCGCTCGTCCAGAAGCTGCGCGAGGAGTACCGGGCCGACGTCGATCTGGAGAAGCTCGCGAGCGAGCTCGTGATCGACGCGATCATCCCGACGGCGAACCTCCGCCGCGAGGTGGCGCGCCGCTTCGAGCGGTACGCCGGCAAGATCGAGGAGAGGCCGCGAAAGAAGCACCTCGTGCCGCCGGTGTGAAGCGGCCCGCGGCGCGCTCCGGAGAGCGCGCGGCGAGGGCGGCGCCCTTCGTGACCTCGGCCGCGCGCGGACGTGGTGTAGACTCGCGGCGTGCTCGCCCGCAGGTTTCCGCTCTCCATCGCGCTGCTCGGCCTCGCCCTCGCGGCGGGTGAAGCGCGTGCCGACGTCCCGGCCCCGGCGGTGGCGCGCCTGCTCGGCTCGCGCCTGGGTCGGCACCCGCTCGCCGATCCGCGCGGGCGCATCCCCATGATGGTGCCGCTGCCCGCCGGCGCCGACGCGCGAGCGCTCGGGCTGCTCCAGGTCGCGCCGGGCTTCGGGACCATCCGGCTCGCGCCTGGCGACGTCGGCGCCTTCTCCGCCGCGCACCCGGAGCTGAGGCTGCTCACAGGACCGCCGCGGCGGCCCCTGCTGGATCGGTCCAAGGGGTGGATCCGCGTGGAGCCGTACAGGAAGGCCACCGGCGCGGACGGCAAGGGGGTGGTCGTGGGCGTCGTCGATACCGGCCTCGACGTGACCCACCCGGATTTTCGAGACAAGGACGGCAAGACACGGATCCGATGGATGCTGCAGGCCGGAAGGCCGAAGGGGCTGCACGCGGCGCTCGAGCACACGTACGGGTGCGACGATCCGGATCAGTCGGCGTGCGCGATCTTCTCCGACGCCGACATCGACGCCATGCTTGCGCAGAGCAAGCCCGGCATCCTCCGCGATATCGCGGGGCACGGCACGCACGTGGCATCCATCGCGGCAGGCAACGGCGGGCCGATGGTCTCGGAGCGGCCGCGGTACGTCGGGGTGGCGCCCGCCGCGACGCTGATCATCGCCGCGCCCGCGCGGCCCGGCGAGGGCTTCGACGATCCGGACATCCTCAAGGCGGTGCAGTTCATCTTCGACCGCGCCGACGAGCTGAACATGCCGGCGGTCGTCAACCTGAGCGTCGGGAGCGATTTCGGGCCCCACGACGGGACGAGCCCGCTCGAGGCGGGGCTCGCCGCGATGGTCGGCAGCGCTCATCCGGGGCGGGCGATCGTCGTCGCCGCCGGCAACAGCGGTGCGACGTACGAGATCGATGGCGAAGGGCCGCTCGGGATCCACACCGAGGCTCACGTCTCGGCGCACGCCGAGACGCGCGTGCCCATCCGCACCCCGAGCGCCGAGCGCGGCGAAGGATACGTCTGGATCACCTTCCGGCCCGGGGACGAGGTGTCGGTCGGCCTCGACGGGCCAGGCGGCGAGGCGTGGATCGGTCTGATCGAGCCAGGAGACGACGCCGGCTACACCGGCGACGACGGCGAGACGACCGGCGCGGTCATCAACCGGCTCGCGAACGGGAAGTCGCCCATCACCGCGGCGACGAACAGCGCCGTCGTGGCCTTCAGCGGGGCGTGGAAGGCGGGCGAGTTCGCGATCCGCCTGCGAGGCCAAGGGGACGCGCAGCTCTGGGTGACGGGGCTCGGCGACGTCTCGCCGTCGCACGATCTCGGGCTCCTGTTCCCCCGCGCCATCAAGCAAGGGACGATCAACGTGCCCGCGAGCCACCCTGGGCTGCTCGCCGTGGGGTGCACCATCAACCGCGTCCGCTGGCAGCCGCAGGGGAGCTCCACGAGCGTGCGCCTCACGAGCCTCGACGGCGTGGACATCGAAGAGGACAGCGCCTGCTACTTCAGCGCGGCTGGCCCCACGCCGTTCGGCGTGGCCAAGCCGGAGATCAGCGCGCCCGGCGGCCTGGTCGCGGCCGCCATGGCCAGCGGCGTCGACCCGCGCGACGATCCCGGAGGGCTGTTCGATACGCCCGGGTGCCCCGGCGACGAGCCGTGCTTCGTCGTCGACGACCACCACGCGATCGCGTCTGGGTCGTCCATGGCGGCGCCGCAGGTCGCAGGGGCGATCGCGCTCCTCTTCCAGGTCAACCCGAACCTGAGCCAGGCGGAGGTCACGGAGGCGCTCCAGGCAGGCGCGCGGTATCCGAGGGGCGCCGTGCCGCTCGACGCGCAGCTCGGTCCCGGCGTGCTCGATCTCGAAGGCGCGCGCCTCGCGCTCGAGGCCGCCGAGACCGGCGGGAACGAGCCGGCGCTCGACAAGAGCTGGTACGTGCTGTCGAGCACCTACGCGAGGCCCGACCCGTCGTGGCCGGTCTGGGGGACGATCGAGCTGCGACGCCCTGACGGCGCCCCGGTGAGGGGCGTCGATGGGAAGCTCACGGTCGCCGTCCGCGGCGGGGTGATGCACACGCCGCTCCGGGAGGTGCGCCGCGGGCTATGGCAGTTCGCGGTCGCCGCGCCGCGCGGCTCCGGAGGGGCGACGCTGGCCGTCGACGTGCTCTACGACGGCGCCTCGCTCGGCGCGCGCGAGCTCCCGGTCGGGAGCGACGTCTGGATGGCGAACGGAGAGATCGAGGCGACCAGCGGCGCGTGCACCTGGGCCGCGGCTGGTCCGGACCGCGCGCCGCCGTCGAGCCGCGCCGCCTGGGGCCTCGCGAGCGTCCTCGTGGCGGCGTCCGCTGCCCGCCGGCGGCGCCGCGGCTGAGCACCCCCGCTGCCCGCGCGCCGTTGCGTCGCCCGGGTGCGCGCGCGGCTGCCGTCCGGCGCCGTCCGTGTCACGGTGGCCGACCGGCGGGGCGGGGTAGAGCACGACGGCGATGGAGCATGGACGCATGGAGAGACGGGTGATCCTGGATCGACCTCCCGCGGCAGACGCGGACGCGGGACACGCGCGCGCGCCCCGGCCGCCGCGGTTCGCGGCGCGCACAGGCTGGGATCTCTCGGGCAACAGCCTCGCGTCCGTGCTCGCCGAGGCGCGCGGGGCGGGGCGCGCGCTCGTCGATTTCACCGAGTCGAACCCGACGCGCTGCGGGATCGTCGAGACGGCTCACCTCATCGCGCCGCTCGGCGAGCCGCGCGGCGAGCGGTACGCGCCGCTGCCGCTCGGCGATCCGGCGGCGCGCGCCGCGGTGTCGCGTTACTACCAGGAGCGCGGGCTCGACGTGGATCCGTCGAGCGTCGTGCTGACGGCCAGCACCAGCGAAGCGTACGGCTGGCTGCTCAAGCTGCTCGCCGAGCGCGGCGACGACGTGCTCGTCCCCGTGCCGTCGTACCCGCTCCTCGAGTACCTTGCCTGCCTCGAGGACGTCGCGCTCACGCCCTACCCGCTCCTCAGGGAGGAAGGATGGCGCATCGACCTCGGCGCGCTCGAGCGCGCGGCCGGCGAGCGGACGCGCGCGGTGGTGCTCGTCCATCCGAACAACCCGACCGGCTCGTTCGTGCGCCGCGACGACGCGGCCGCGCTCGAGGCGTGCGCCAGGGAGCGCGGGCTGGCGCTGATCGTCGACGAGGTCTTCGGGGATTACGCCCACGGAGACCTCGCCCCGGACCGCTTGCCGAGCTTCGCCGGCGCGCGGCAGGCGCTGACCTTCGTGCTGAGCGGGCTCTCCAAGGTGATGGCGCTGCCGCAGCTCAAGCTCGGCTGGATCGCGGTCTCGGGGCCGCCGGAGCTCGCCGCGGCGGCGCTGGAGCGGCTCGAGGTCATCGCGGACACCTACCTCTCGGTCGGCACCCCGGTGCAGCTCGCGCTGCCGGAGATCCTCGCCTCGCGGGCGCCCGTCCAGCGCGCGATCCTGTCGCGCGTGCAGGCCAACCTAGCCGCGCTCGACGCGGCGATCGCCGCGCGCGCCGGGGGCGCGGTCCGGCGGCTCCCGATCGACGGCGGCTGGTACGCGACGCTGGAGGTCCCGCGCGTGCACGACGAGGACGGCTGGGTCGAGCTCCTCGTGCGCGACGAGGGGATCATCGTCCACCCCGGCTACTTCTTCGATATGCCGCGCGACGGCTTCCTCGTGGTCGGCCTGCTGCTCGATCCGGACGTGTTCGCGGAAGCCGCGCTGCGGCTCGTGGGCCGGATCGCGCGCGCGATCAGCGGTGAATGAGGACCACCGTGGAACGGCCGGCGTCGCGGGAGGCCCGCAGGCCGTGCCATCCCTCCGGCACCGGCGGGTCGGTCCAGGCGAACATCTGCTTCGCGTCGATGGGGGCGAGGTTGACGCAGCCGCCGCTCTTCGGCTCGCCCCAGGCGTCGTGCCAGTACGCGCCGTGCAGCGCGTGAGGCCCGCTGAAGTTCTGCACGAACTGCACCTCGGAGTGGACGATCCTGTCGTTCGTGCTCGAGACCATCGTCGCCGTCACGAACTTCCCGTCGATGCGGAAGCGTCCGGTCGGCGTCGCCGCGGTCTCGATGGCGGGGATGCCCTGCCTCGGGACGCCGCCGCGCCCCGGTGAGATGAGCGTCGCGAAGACCGGGGTGAGCTCTTCGTAGGCGACGAACCAGCCGCCGAGCACGCTCACCTCGATCCACTTGCGCGGCGACGACGGATCGCCGTCGCCCTCGAGCGGCGACCTCTTCGCCGCCTCGATCACGACGGCGTCGTCCGCGCGCACGTAGACCCCCGGCTCCTGCGTCTCGAGGAGCCGCTCGCCGTCCTCGACCTCGGCGCGACCGGTGAGCCCGACCGAGGCGAGCCGCGCGAACGACGCGCCGGTCGGCTCGAAGCGGCCGCCGGCGCCCCGCTGGTACTTCGGCCGATCGGTCTTGCGGAAGAACGCGAGCGGGAGCGAACGCCCGTCCTTCAGCCAGACGCCCTGGAAGCTCGAGCGCGGGTAGGGCTTCAGGCGATCCTTCGGCATGTACGCCTGGTCCGAGGTCACCACCCAGGTCCGATCCTGCGCGTCGAACGCGCGGGTGAACGCCACCGTCGAGCCGTTCACGATCCGGTCGCGCCCCTCGCGCACGAGGCCGCCGAAAGGAAACAGCGCCGGAGCGGCGACCCCCGCGGGCTTCAGGTCGACGCCCACGAGGGCCTCGTCGATCTCGCGGATGGCTTCGTCGCCGGCGCCCTCGGCGGCGCGCGCCTTCGCGATGTTCGCGAGGTGCTCCTCGAGGTCCCACTCGGAGCGCCGCTGCTCCTTCGCGCTCGGGAGCTGCGGGTAGCGCGGCGCGCCGGTCGACTCCGCGTAGTCATAGGGCCACGGGGAGTCGACCCTGGGCGCGTGCGGCCGCAGCGCGGCCACGACCGGGTCGTTCGGGTCGACCGCGGCGCTGGCGCCGGCGCAGACGTAGCCCCGCGGCTCGATGGCGTACCACGCGTTGCACCCTTCGCCCGGCGTCCGCGCGGCCTCGACGCTGCCGCCGCGCAGCGCGACGGAGCCGCCGAGCCCCAGGTAGCCGCTCCAGCCCCGCGTCGGGTAAGGGCCAGGGTTGATCCACGCAAACCGCGCCTTGGAGTAGATGCGCGCGCCTTCCGCCGCCGCGCTGGCGGGCGGCGTCGTTGCCGCCGCGCTCGCCGCGGGCGGCGCGTCGGCCTCCGCCTGGGCCGGGGCCGGCGCCTTCGTGACGTGCGCCGCCTCGACGATCGCGGCGCGCGGCGCGACCGCTCCCGAGGACACGCGCGGCGCGTCCGCTTCGGCGGGCGTCCGCAGGTCGTCCGCCTCGAGCGAGGCAGGCGCCGGCTCGGCGGGGCTCTCTTCGGAGCAAGCCGCGGCGCCCCCCGACGCGATCGCGCACGTCAGGGCCGCGAGGAGGAAGGAAGGCGGTGCGCTAGCCATGCAAGCAGGAGAGACTAGTTGCCGGATGCGGCCGCGGACAAGCGAACGACAGCCGCGCCGCCGGCGGCTGCCAGCCGGGGAGCCGCGCTCGCCGCTAGAGCCTGCCGAGCACGGCCACCACGAGCAGGATGACCCCGACGAGCGCCGCCGTGATCATCGCGAACCTCATGAGGCGCGGCTTCAGCCACTTCCACAGGACGAGGCGAGCCACCTTCCACAAGAGCACCAGGATCTGCCGGAGGACCTTGCCCACGACGAGAGCGTAGCGCAGTCCCGCGGCGCGCGCTGCCAGCAAGGGCGGTAGATTTCGTGGCCAATGGACGAGCCCTGCGACCCTCGCCGCGCCGGACAGGGCGGGGCGCAGCGCGCAGCGGCACGCCTGTCGGACACCTCCGCCAGCGGCCAGCCCGGCGTGCGGGCGATCGCTGCGGGCGGTGCGCGGCGTCACGTCACTCGATGTCGACGCTCACCTTCGATGCATAGCTGCCAGGAGAGGGGAAGGTGATCTCGCGCAGCGCGCCGGCGACACACTCGGCCGCCTCCTCGCCCCGTTCGTCGTTGCTGGACACGCCCACGCTGAGCGGCTTGCCGTTGGTGTCGATGTAGAGCGTGGCCTTGATCTGGCTGGCGCCCGCCTGGCTCCGGCACGAGGCGAGCGCCGGCCTCGCCTTCTTGTACGGCGTCCCGAGCTGGTCGGGCGTCCAGGGCACGGGCAGGCGCTCGTCGCTGCTCGGCTCGAAGGTGAAGCTGTTCTCCGCCAGGCCCTCTCCGCCGACCGGCTTCGGCCACCTCGTCGCCTTCAGGACGCTCAGCATGCACGCCTCGGTCTCGCGATCGCCCAGGTTGGAGTCCTTCACGAACGCCCAGCGCGCCGTGCCCTCCTCGGTCACCCGGACCTTGAAGCGGATCTCGCCCCCGAGATAGGGGATCCGCTGGACGCCTTTCTGGTAGCAGCGCGAGAGCCGAGACGACGCGCGCTCGAACGCCGCTTGCACCTTCTCCTCGTTCATGCCGCCGATCTCGGAACCCGAGCTCATCTTCGGGCCCGACGTCTCGACAGGCTCGGCGTCGACCATCACCGGCGCCACGGACGTGGGCGCGGCGCCGCCGCAGCCCAGCTGGGCCGCGAACGTCGAGAGAGCAACGACGGTGATCGTACCCCTGAGTAAGTGCGTGAATTTCATGATCGAACGAGGACTCTATACGAGCCGCGTCTTGGGCGAAAAGAGCGCGATGAGGGGAACGCGCGCTGCAGTGCGTGTGAGAGATTCTACGCCGGCGCGAACGCCGACGCGCCGCTCCGAACGCGCGCTCGCTCGGACAGGAGGCGCCGGCGACGCACACGGTAGAGGCGTAGCGGTGCAGGTCCGCCCACGAGCGCCTGAGCGCAGAAGATGCGAGGCGGCGCGCCTGAGCGCACCGGCGCGTCGTGCGCTCGGCGCGTATGGCCGTGCATCACGTGAAGGTGATCGTGCTCGTGGAGCAATGCCATGAGCTCAGCGCTGTTTCCGAGCCGGGCGGGGCCGCGCCGTTCGGCGAGCGATCGTCACGGGGCGGGCGTGGCGCTGCTCGGGACGGGGAGCGCGCCTTCGGCGAGCTGATCGCTCTCCTGGTTGCCCTCGAAGCTGTTGTCCTCCGACACCGACGGCGCCTGCGCGCCCTGCACGACGAGGCCAAACCGGTTGCCGGTGGACTCCGAGCTCGCGAGCGCGCCGTGGCTGTCGCTGAACAGCAAACCGGCGCGCGCGCAGCGCTGCACCTGCACCGAGCTCACCTGCGCCGTCGAGCCCAGGACCACGAGGCCGTCGCCCAGGTCCGGCACCGATTCCGTCTGCCCACCGGAGCCCAGGGCCGAGAACGTGCCGCCCTCGACCCCGAGGATGACCGTGTCCTCCACCGTGCTCGGCGACGCCAGCAGCAGGCCCGCCACGCGGCTCTCCAGCACGGCCGACCTCTGCACGAGGACCTGCGCCGCCCCGGCGCTCAGCAGGCCGACGCCTCCCGTGCCGTCGCGCTCCTCCGGCAGCGAGCGCTCGATGAGGCTGTCCGCGATCTCGAGGGTCGCGCCCCGGGACGCGGACACGCCCGCGACGTGGGGCTCCAGGACATACGTCGACGCAAGCGCGGCGCGGCCACCCTGCACGAGCACGCCGGCGGCGCTGTCCCGGTGCAGCGGGTTCGCGCGCGTGCCCTCGATGACCACGCCGCTCGCCGAGAGCGTCCCGCCCCCGACGAACAGGCCAGCGTCGCCGGCCTGGCGCACGAGGCTCGACGAGAGCGAGAGCGCTCCGCCGCGCTGCTCGACGGCGACGCCGAGGCGACCGCTCTCCGGGGCGGCCGCGCCATCGAAGAGGTTGCCGGATGCCTCGACCTCCGTGCCGGCGTCCGCGACGGCGAGCAGCGCGTCGCACGCCCCCGACAGGACGCTGGAGGCGAGCGACGCGCGCGCCCCCTGCTCCACGGCGAGGCCGCCGGCTTCGGGCGCCGCGTCCGCCGGGGCGGCGATGAGGTTGCGCGCCGCCACGAGCTCCGCGCCGGCGCCTGTCACCAGCGCGCCCAGGTGATGGTGGACGAGCGCGTTCGCGTCGAGCCGGAGCGTGCCGTCCTCGAGGAGCACGCCGACGCCGTCGCCCGTCGCCGACGGCAGCGCCGTGGCCTCCAGCAGGTTGCCCTCCGCGACCACCTCGGCCGCCTCGGAGCTGATGCGCAGGCTGACCGTGCCGCCGATCAGCGCGTTCTCGGTGAGCCGCGCCTCGGCCCCGGAGACGACGAGCACGCTGGTCCAGCCCTCGCCCGTTCCATCGTCCGCCCACGACGACTGGACGAGGCTGCGCGACAAATCGAGGCTCGCGCCAGGGAGCGCGACCACGAGACCATTGCCGCTCTCGCCCGTCACCCGGATGTCGCGCACCGAGACCGCCGCTGACTGGATCAGCACCCCGATCGACGGGCTGAGCAGGGTCACGCCGCGCACGCCAGCGCGGTCGACGTCGTGGATCCAGACCGCGCTGACGTTGCCGTCGGGATCGCTCTTCTCGCCCCGGAGCACCACCCGCGAGGCGCACCGCCCGACGATCTCGATGGGCTTCGCGATCTCGATCGGCTCGTCGTACTCGCCCTCGGCCAGGACGACGCGCCCGTCCGCCTGAACGCCCCCCAGCGCCTCCGCCAGCGTCGTGAACGGCCTCTCCCGCGACCCGTCGCCGTCTCCGCCGTCGTAGCCAGGATCGACGTGGAGATCGCCGGGCGTCTCGACGATCTCGCCCCACGGCGCCGAGCCGCAGCCGTCCGGGCCGTCGATGGAAACACAGCCCTTCTGCGGGACCGCGAATGTCCCCTCCGGGCACCTGGCCATGGTGGGATGGCAGGCGCCGCCCTCCACGAACTCCGCCGCACAGCCGGGGATCCCGACGTCGATGCAGCCCTCGTCGTGCTTCGGGATCGTCCCGGGCGAGCACTTCGCGAGCGCGGGGCGGCAGAAGCCGTCCTCGTCGATGAAGGCATCGGCGCAGCCCCGAATGCCCACCTGCATACATCCGCTGGCGCCGCTGATCTGCCCCGGCGCACACCCCGGGTCGCCGCCGCCTTCCCCGGGGAGGTGGGTATACGGCGGCATGTCGGTGCTCTCGCAGCCGAAGAGCGAGACCGCGCACAGGCTGGAAGCGAGAGAAAAAAGACACCAGGGCGCCGAGTGTCCAAGCTTTGCGCGCAACACCCCACCAACCTAGCAGATGGTCCGATGCGCACGCCGGCAATGCGCGCCTCTCTCGCCGTCTCCAGCCGCTCGAGACCGGACATTCACGGGCGTGACCCGGACAGCCGCACGTCGGCTCGCGCCCAGGCGCGCTTGAAGCGCGCGTGTGCGGCGTCCGCTTCCTCTTCCCTGCCCTGTGCGCGGAGGCTGCGCTCGAGCCCGCACAGCGACCAGCCATTCTGCGGGTTCTGGCGCAGGTCCTCCCGGTACGTCGCCTCCGCGTCGCGCGCGCGGCCCGCCGTGAGGAGCACCGCGCCGAGCGTGTGGCGGACCGGCTCGGGCCAGTCCGGCGGCTCGAAATAGCGCAGCTCGTCCTCGATGCGCGCGGCGTCCTCGAGCATGCGAGCAGCGGCGCCGGTGTCGCCGCGCTCCGACGCGATCTGGCCCTCGAGCACGAGGGAGGCGATCTCGAGCAGGTCCTTCGCGCGGTTCCTGCCGATCGTCGCGTCCTCCCGGCTCTCGGACGCCATCGCCCGGAGCACCGCCGCCTCGCGCGCGGCATCGTCATGGCGCCCCGTCGCGGCGAGCGCGCGGCCGCGCGCATAGCGCCATATCCCCGCCGTGTACCGCAGCCCGGGCGGCGGCGCCGGCTCCGCGAGGACGTCGTCCCACCGTCCGAACCGGACGAGCGCGAACAGCAGCGCAGGGCGGAACATCTCGAGCATCGGCATGTGTCGGACGTTGTGGTCGGGCACCGCCGCGGCCAGCTCTCGCGCGGCGCGCACGGCGACGGCGCTGCGCCCCTCCATGCTCGCCGAGACCGAGAGGAAATGGAGGTTGTGCGGGAAGTACATCATCGGATAGATGCCCTCCGGCCGCCGCTCGCGGATGTACCGGCGATCGGCCAGCACCGCCTGCTCGTTCGCGTCAGAGGCGTCCGCATAGCGACCGACGCGCACGAAGATGTGCGACGGCATGTGAACGAGGTGCCCAGCGCCAGGGGCCAGACCGCCGAGCCGCTCGGCGCTCGGCAACGCCCGCTCCGGCGCGCGCGACGCTTCGACCGCGTGGATATAGTAGTGATTCGCGCCGAGGTGCTCGGGATCTCGCCGGAGGACGCCCTCCAGCGTGGAGACGATCTCCTCGGTCCCGGGCTGTGGCCGGCCGTCCTTCGTCCAGAGATCCCACGGGCGCAGATCCATGAGCGCCTCGGCGAAGAGGACACCCGCGTCGAGGTCGTCGGGGAAGCGACGGGCGAGCTCGCGCATCGCGCTCGCGTAGGCGCGGTCGAGGTCCGCGCGGTCGCGGCCCGGCGTTGAAGCGTGGCGCTCCGCGAGCGCGTCGATGTACGCGCGCTCGCGCTCGCTGGCGGACGCGGCGAGCGCGCGCGCCTCCTCCACGGCCTCGAGGGCGGCCCGCTCCCGCGCCGCGTCGGCCGGCTGGTTGATGTTGGGGCCGAGCGTGAGCGCGATGCCCCAGCGGGCCATGGCGAGGCCCGGATCGAGGCGGGCGGCCTCCCGGAATGCCTTCCGCGCCTCGTCGTGGTTGAACGCGTAGACGAGCCGCAACCCCTGATCGAAATAGCGTTGCGCGAGCTGCGATGACGTCGTCACGGGGTGATGGAGAGCGCCGATGTCCTCGAACAGAGGGACGCGCTCGGCGTCGGGCGCCTCCGCAGGCGCAGGGCCGGTCGGCGGCTCCGCTCCGGGCGAGGCGGGGCGTGGCTCCGCGCCGCACGCCGCGAAGGCGGCGCAGGCGCAGAGCAGGGGCAGGCTGAAGAGCGGGCGTCGAGCTGTCATGGGCAACCTCCCTGGAGCCCGGATCGCCACGGGTTCCGACGGTCCAACATCCCCTCGCGGGGTCGCTTTGCCTCGGGCGCCGCCCTCCGGCGCGATCGCGGAGGTCGAGCCGAGCGAGGGCCATGCACGCGCGGTTCCCGCGGCACGGGAAGGCAGCGCACAGAAGACCCGGGCGTGGCCGGGCCACCGACGCATCGGCGCCGTCAGCGAGGTGCTCGATGGACGGACGGCGCGACTTGCGGCAACCTCGGGACATGACGATGTGCAGGGATGAAGCTCTCCGCTGGGTTCACCGCTACGCGATCGGCGGGGCGGCGTTCGCCGCGCTTCCGCTCCCGATCTCGACCTCCGCCGGGCTCGTCGCGATCGAGACGCACATGATGGCGATGGTCGGCGAGATCTACGGCGAGAACATGGGATCCGTGGTGACGACCGCCGCCGGCGGTAGCTTCGCGATCCTCGGGCAAGGCCTGAAATTCCTGGCCACCCGGGCGGTCGGCTTCGTCCCCCTGATCGGGCCGGCCATCAAGATGGGCATCGCAGGGCTCACGATCGAGGCGATCGGCCGGGGCGTGGTCGGGCACTTCGAGCGAAAGTACCCGGGCAAGATCTTCGAGAAGGCGTGAGCCGACGTGGCGTGCGCGGCGCGCTGCGCGCGACGCGCTGCCGGTCGTGAGCACGAGGCGCGGCGCGCGCAATGCGCCGGCGAGCGGCGCTGCCTGGTGCGCCGCGCGCCGCTATCGACGTCCGTCAGTTCTCGCAGCCGCTGCAGGCGAGGGGGCAGGTGCCGTTCACCGTCGCCTGACAGTGAAGGTCGGGCGCGCCGGCGCTGTCGCCGTAGTCGCAGCAGATCTCGCCGGCGTCGCAGCATCGCACGCCGCAGCAGAGGCCTTCTTCGCAGCCGAAGCCGGGGGCGCACGCATCCGCGCACTCGCCCTGGATGCAGACCTGAGTCTCGGTGCAGGTCGTGCCGCACGACCCGCAATTGCGCGGATCGCCGGCCAGGTCGACGCACTCCGATCCACAGCACGAGAGCCCGGGCTCGCACGTGCACATGGTGCCGCCCTCGCCGCCCATGCCGCCCTCGCCCCCCGTGCTCGTCGTCGCGACGGTGGAGGTCGCTCCGCCTTCTCCGCCCGTGCCCCCGCTGGAGGAGCTCGATGCGGTGACATAGATCGGCAGAACGTTCACGGTGCCCGGGTCAGCTTCACATCCAGCGACGGCGAACAATGCGGCCCACAACAGCAACGCGATCACCCGATGACAGGGCATGAGCACCTCCAAGCCGAAAATCACACTACCACGGAGGGGCGCGGCCACACGAGGGGGGCATGGCACACGGCGCAGCGCCGGCTGTATGCACTGCGTCGTACGCCGCTTCACGCGCGTCACGACGATGAACGCAGCGGCGCCTGCGACATCAGGGGGTGATGAGCTTGCAGTCCGACAGGAGCCCCGTGTACCAGTCATCGGTCCTGTCGAGCCATGCGCCCTCGCTGGACCAACGGATGCCGGGCCGCTTCATCCTGCCTTCGACGGTGTAGGTGCACTTCACCGCGAACCGTGCGGACGGCAGCTTGCCTGAGGTGAGCGCGGGCTCGCTCCAGAGGCCGGCGGCGAGGAACTGGACGCGGTCCGTGGTCGTGTAAGGACGGAGCAGCTTTTTGTCGTCCGCATCGCCCTTGGACCAACCCTTGGTGGGCGACTCGAACGCGCAGTGCCGGCCGCTGATCTCCTCGGCCGACCAGCAGGCGAGATCCTTGATGTCGGTGGACACGAGGGTGACCTCGACCTGGGACTTGTCCCCGGGTTTCCACTTGGGGCCGGACGTGCCGGCCGCAGGCTCACGCCCGAAATAGGCGAAGGCCGCGGCGAGGCCGCCGATGATGATGAGGAACAGGATCATGCTCTTGCCGAGCGAGCCGCCCTGCGGTTGGGCGGCGGCGCGAGGCCGCGCGCCGGGCTTCTTGCCGGCCGGGCGCCGCGCTGCGCCAGCCTGCTTTGCAGGACGCGAGGCTCTGGCCGGCGCCGCGGCGTCGGCGCGGCCATCGCCGTCCTCGTCGCTGCGGGTGTCCTGCGCGTCGGTTTCGCCGGGAGGCGCTTCGTCCGTGTCGGGGCGGTCTCTGTCTTCGGAGCTCGTAGCCATCGAGGCGCTTTATGTACCGGAGCGCGCCCGCGACTCAAGCATTCCGTGGACCGAGCGGCAGGGCACGATCGCCCGTCCCAACGAGCAGCCCTTGATGTAGGCTGCGGCCGCGATGACGTTCGATGCCAGAAATCCACGCGCGCGCATCCTCGGCACAGGCCGCTCCCTGCCGCTCGCCGTCCCGACGAGCGAGGCGCAGGCGGGCGCGCCGCCGGCGGACGGCGCGGCGGGCGACCCTGGCGACGAGCGGCGCCGCGTCGCGCCCGGCGAGCGGACGAGCGACCTGGCGGCGCGGGCGGCGAAGGCGGCCCTCGAGGCGGCCGGGGTCGGGCCGCGCGAGCTCGAGATGATCATCCTCGCCACCTCGAGCGGCGACGCGCCGATGCCGGCGACCGCGGTGCACGTGCAGCAGAAGCTCGGCGCCGAGCACATCCCGTCGTTCGACCTCTCCGCGTCGCTGACGGGCTTCCTCTACGGGCTGTCGGTGGCGAACCAGTTCGTGACGGCGGGGACCATGAAGCACGTGCTCGTCATCGGCGCCGACCTGCTCTCCCGCCGCCTGGATCCGCGGGACAGGGCCTCGGCCCAGCTGTTCGGCGACGGCGCCGGCGCGGTGGTGGTCGGGCCGGCGACCGGCGACGGTCGGGGGATCCTGAGCGTCGGCTTGCGCGCCGACGGGAAGAGGGCCGATGTGCTCCAGGTGCCCGGCGGAGGTTCCGCGGAGCCGCTCACCGTGGAGCGGCTCGCCGACCGGCGGCACTACCTGCGCGTGAAGCAGCCCGAGCTGCGGCAGGCTGCGGAGGAGCACCTCGGGGCCCACGCCCTCTCGACCGTCGAGGCCGCCGGGCTTGCGCCCGCGGACGTCGACTGGGTGATCCCGCACCACGCCGACCCGCACCTCGTCGCCCTCCTCGCCGAGCGCCTCGGGTGCTCGCCCGAGCGCGTCCTCGGCGCGGTCGACGGCGCCGCCAGCGCGGCCGGGACCTGCGCGGGCTCGGTCGTCATGGCGCTCGACGCGGCGCTCCGCGATGGCCGGATCCTGCCCGGAAATCACGTGCTGCTGTGCGCGCTCGGCGGCGGCCTCACGTGGGGCAGCGCCGTGCTCCGCGTCTGAGGCGACGAGGGCCGGGGTCTCTGGCGGCGGGCGGCCCGGCGGGCACACGGCCCTCGAGGGAGCCCGCGCGCTGCGCTCGGTGGCGGTGGGCGAACTCCCCCGCCGCCGCGCTCGCGACGAAGGCGACGAGCGCGACGGTGGACTTGTCGCCGTGCGCTCCCCATCGTGCAGGAGAACCCATGAACGACGCTCCTCTCTACAAAGATGCCAAGCAGCCCGTGGGAAAGCGGGTGGAAGACCTCTTGAGTCGGATGACCCTGGACGAGAAGGTGGGGCAGCTCATGCAGCTCGACGCCCAGGGAGATCTGGAGGACGCGATCGGGCGGATGAAGGTCGGCAGCCTCCTGCACTGCAACGGGAAGGACGCTGACACGGCGATCCGGCGCGCGCTGGACACCCGCCTTGGCATTCCGGTGCTGATGGCCGACGACGGGATCCATGGCCATTCCTTCTGGGCGGGCGCCACGATCTTCCCCACGCAGCTCGCCATGGCCTGCAGCTGGGATACGGGGCTCCTGGAGCAGGTCGCGCGGGTGACCGCCGCCGAGATGCGGGCCACGGGACTCAAGTGGACGTTCTCTCCCGTTCTGTGCCTCACACGCGATCTCCGCTGGGGCAGGGTCGGGGAGACCTTCGGCGAGGATCCCTATCTGATCGGCGAGCTCGCCTGCGCGATGATCAAGGGCTATCAGGGCAAGGGCCTGGACGATCCGGACGCGGTGCTGGCGACCGCCAAGCACTACGCGGGGTACTCGGAGACGCTGGGCGGCCGCGACGCGTCGGAGGCGAACATCTCGCGGCGCTACCTGCGCTCGTATTTCCTGCCGCCCTTCGAGCGGGCCGCGAGGAGCGGCTGCATGGCCTTCATGACTGGATATCAGTCCATGGACGGGGTCCCGGCCACCGCCAACCGCTGGCTCCTGACGGAGGTCCTCAAGGAGGAGTGGGGGTTCGAGGGGATCCTCGTGACCGACTGGAACAACGTGGGCAATCTCGTGCTCGATCAGAAGGTCTGCAAGGACATGGCCGAGGCGGCCACGGTGGCGGTCCGGAGCGGCAACGATCTGATGATGGCGACACCGCAGTTCTACGAGGGCGCCCAGGAGGCGGTGCGCCGCGGGCTCCTCGCCGAGGCCGAGATCGACGCGGTCGTGCGGCGCGTCCTCTCGCTCAAGTTCTCCCTGGGGCTCTTCGAGGACCCCGGGTACAGCAGCGAGCAGCGCATCCAGGAGATCATCGGATGCGCGGCCCACCGGGACCTGAACCTGGAGGTCGCGCGGGCGTCTCTCGTGCTGCTCAAGAACGACGGCCTCCTGCCGCTCGCGGAGGCGGCGGCGTCGAGGCCCTTGCGGCGGATCGCGGTGATCGGCCCGAGCGCGGACGACACGATCGCCCAGCTGGGCGACTGGTCGCTCGGCTCGGGCCAGATGAGCGGCGGCAACGGGCCGCAGCACCCCCGCTCGAGCATCGTCACGATCGTGGATGGGATACGGGAGCTCGCGCCCCCGGGGTGCGAGGTGGTCTATGCCGCGGGCTGCTCGGTTCTCAGCGAGGACGAGTCGGGCATTCCTGCGGCGGTCGAGCTGGCCCGGGGCGCAGACGCGGTGGTGCTGGTCCTGGGGGACAGGATCGAGCTCATCGGCGAGACGAAGAGCACGGCGACCCTCGAGCTCATGGGCGGACAGAGGGCCCTCTCGGACGCGATCGCCAGGACCGGCGTTCCCACGGTCGTTGTCCTCGTCAACAGCAAGCCGCTGGTCCTCCCGCGCTCGGCGCTCGGCGCGGCGGCGATCCTCGAGGCGTTCAACCCGGGGATGATGGGCGGGCGGGCCGTGGCCGAGGCGGTGTTCGGGACGATCAACCCCTCTGGCAAGCTGACGATCTCGTTCCCTTACCACGTGGGCCAGCAGCCGATATTCTACAACCAGGCCCGCGGCCAGCACGGGAGTCGCTACGCCGACCTGACGCAGGAGCCGGCGTTCGCCTTCGGCTTCGGCCTGAGCTACACGCGCTTCACCTACGGCGATCTGAAGGTCCTGACGCCGAGCGCGGAGCGAGGCGGCACGGCGTCGTTCGAGGTGACGATCACCAACGCCGGCGGGCGCGATGGCGTCGAGATCATCCAGCTGTACATCGAAGATCTGGTGACGTCGTCGACGTGGGCGCAGAAGGAGCTGAAGGCCTTCCGCCGCGTGAGCCTGGGCGCGGGGGAGGCGCGCAAGGTGCGCTTCGACCTGCCCGTGGCGGAGCTGTCCCTGGTCGACGCGGAGGGGCGCCGCGCGGTGGAGCCGGGGGATTTCCGTGTCCACATCGGCTCGTCGTCCCGGCCGCAGGACCTGCTCAGCGCCGGCTTCGCCGTGGCGTGACGCGACGGCAGAGACACGGGAGACACGGGAGACGAGGACCGCCAGCGCGCGAGGAGCTCCAGGGATCTCGCGCCGGGTCGCCCAGGTTCGTCTCTCATCCTATCTTCTGAAGAACACGGCTCCTCACCCCACGCAGGTCGAAGCGCGGAGCAGCCCGCGTCGCCGAGGGGGGCGCATCCGGCGGCGCTCTCGGCTAGTGTGCCGGGCCGTTCATGCAGCTCATCTCCCTGTCCCCCCTGGCCGCGTCGGCGTTGCTCTGGCGAACGGCGAACGGACCCTGTGTGACCGTCGCCGTGAAGGCGACCTTCCAGCTCTCGCCCGACGGCGTCGCCGCGCTGGCCGCGCCGCTGCCGCTCTTCGACGACGTCTTCCACGAGCAGAACGCGGGCCGGAGCCTCTATGTCGCCTCGGATACCGTGCCCCACAAACCCCGCGCCGACGTCCTGCTCACCGGCAGCGCGTACGCCCCGCCCGGCCAGCGCGTGAGCCACCGGTGGGTGCGCCTCGCCGTCTTCCACGCGCACGGGCAGGCGCCCGCGGTCGACAAGCGGCTCCAGGTCGTGGGCGAGCGGCAGCGCGATCCCGCGACCGGCCAGGCGACGGCGCCGGCCCCGTTCTCCAGGCTGCCCGTGCGCTACGAGCTCGCCTTCGGCGGCGCGCGCTGCCCCGAGAACCCTGTCGGAAGGGGGGCCGATCCCGCCGACCTCCGGCTGCCGAGCATCGTCAACCCCGCTGCGCCCGACGCCCCCGACGGCCTCGGGCCCATCTCGAGCGCGTGGCCGCAGCGGCGGCGCGCGCTCGGCGCGTGGGATCCGGCGAAGCTCCTGCTGCCTGTCCCGGAGCTCCCGATCGCCATGGACTGGGGCTACTTCAACGCGGCCCTGCGCGACCAGCAGATACGCTACCTGCGCGGGGACGAATGGATCCTGCTCGAAGGCCTCCACCCCACGGCCGCCCAGGTGCGCTCTCGTCTGCCCGGCGTGACGGCGCGCGTGCTCCTCCGCGCGCCGCGGCTCGCCGACCCCGCCGGCGTCGAGCTCACCGTGCGCTGCGACACGCTCTGGATCGACGCCGACGCGCTCCGGTGCACCCTGACGTGGCGCGCGTCCCTGGCCGTCGCCGAGCGTGCCCTGGAGGCCGTCGAGCGCGGCAGGATCCTGGTGACGCTGGCGCCCCTCGACGAGCGCGCGGCGTGGCCTGCGCCGGAGCCCGCCGCCGCGGCCGCGCCGCCGGTCGGCGCGACGACAGCGCCGCTGCCGGAGGGCGTGAGGCCGCCTGCGGGCGCGCGGCCGCCGCTCCCGATTCCCGAGCCGGATCCGTCGGTCGTCCGCGGCATGAGCGCCGAGGAGTGGGCCGCGCGCAGCGCGGGCGCGGAGGCGGCGCGCCCGTCGCTCGATCTGACGCAGACGCGCCCCCTCGACCCCGCTGCCTTCGCCGAGGCCCTCCGCGCGTTCGACCCGGCGCCGCCCGGCGCCGTTGCCGCGGAGGCCTCGCAGGCGGGTCCCGGCGCCGGGGAGGCGGCCGGAGGCGCGGGCGCGCCGGCGCCGCCGGTGTCCGGGCAGCCGCCGGTGCTCGCGGACACGCGCGAGTTCAATCTCCAGGACGTGCTGCGCGGCGCGCGCCAGGAGGACGCGCCGTTCCCGATCGCGCCGCCGCGGCCCGCGGAGCAGGCCGAGCCCGCGCGGGCCCCCGCCGAGGTCTCGCTGGAGGCCCTCCGGCAGGCCTTCCCCGCCATGGCCGCGCACATCGCGGCGCACGCCGGCGCGCCGCTGCCCACGGCCACGTTGCCGCTGCCCGAGCCGGAGCCGTCGAAGCCGACCAGCGAAGATCTCGCCGGCTCGCCCGACCTGCCGCCGCCCGCGAGGACCACCGAGCACGTCCCGATCCTGAACCTCACCCCGTTCGCCGCCTTCACCATCCCCTGGCAGGCCCGGCCGCCGAGGGACTCGCTCACCGTCGTGGTCAAGGGCACCTTCGACCTCGTGCCCGGGGCGCCGGCGGCGATCGCGGCCGATCAGGAGCTCCCCGGCGGCGACGTCCACGTCGACGACGACCCCGCGAAGAGCCTCCGCTACCCGTCCGATTTCGCGATCTTCAAGCCGAGAGCCGACGTCCTGCTGGTCGGGCACGCGCACCGCGCCAGCGACGGCGACGCCGCGGCGCTCGTCCGGCTGCGCCTCGGCGACGCGCTCGACCGCTCCGTCGCGGCCGTCGGCCCGCGCCGCTGGGACGCGCTCGGCGCGCCCACCGCGCCCGGGCCGTGGGACCGCATCCCGCTCCGCTTCGAGAGCGCCTTCGGAGGCGCCGGGTTCGGCCCGAACCCCGTCGGGACCGGGTACGGCGCGCGGGCAGGCGGCGCGCTCCCGTCGCTCGAGCTGCCGGATCGGGTGATCCGCTCGGCGGGCGACAGGCCCTCTCCGGCGTGCTTCGCGCCGATCGCGGCGACGTGGAGCGATCGCCTCGAGAAGATCGGGTCCTACGGCGAGCGCTGGAGGAAGACGCGCTGGCCGTTCTTTCCCGACGACTTCGACTGGACCTTCTTCAACGCCGCGCCCGCGGAGCAGCAGATCGCCTATCCCCGGGGGGACGAGCCGTTCGAGCTCTGGTCGGTGCGCCCGGACGGCGAGGTCGTCCGCGGGCGGCTGCCCGAGCTGCGGGTCCGCGCGTTCAAGCAGGCGACGGAGAAGGCCGGCGGCGGGTTCTCCGAGGTCCCGATGCGGCTCGACACCGTGTGGTTCGACGCCGACGCGCTCCGGCTCGTGCTGGTCTGGCGGGGCCTGCTCGACGTGGCCGACGAGGACGCTTCCGAGATCGCGTCGCTGTTCGTCCTGAGCGAGCCGATGGCGCAGGGCGGGGCGAAGCGCGAGCCGGCGGCGAGGCGCGACGCGCGGGCGCGCTTCTTCGCGGAGCTCGCGGCGCGTGAGGCGGCCGAGGCGCCGGCGGCAGGCGAGGAGGGGGCGGCGAACGACACCGCGGCCGAGGAGGGTGAATCGGCCCTCGAGGCGCGCATCGCCGAGGCGCTCGCCCAGGCGCGCGCGCGGCGGCGCACGGCGGCCGGGAGCGGCGCGGCGGCGGAGGCTGCCGCGGCGCCGGCGCAGGCGGAAGGCGACGTGGCCCCGCGAGGAGAGGCGGCTCCCGGCGATCCCGTGGCGGCGCCGCCGACCGCCGGCCGCGACGCCCTCCTCGAGCTCCTTCGCCTCGGCGAGCCGCTCGCCGGCATGGACCTGACCGGCATCGACCTGTCCGGCGCCGACCTCGCCGGGGCCGACCTGGGCGGCGCCATCCTGAAGCGGGCGAACCTCCGGGGCGCCCGCCTGGACGGCGCGCGGCTCGTCGAGGCCGTGCTCGCGGAGGCCGACGCCGAGGGCGCGCGCTTCGAGGGAGCCGACCTCACCCGGGCCGACCTCACCGGCGCGAGCGTCAAGGCCGCGCGCTTCGCCGGCGCCGTCCTGGAGCTCGCGGCCGCGGGGGCGGCGCGCTGCGAGGACGCCGTCTTCGAGGGGGCCCGGGCGCCCGGCGCCAGCTTCGCGGGGGCCACGCTCACGAGGGCCTGCTTCGATCGCGCGGACCTCACCGGCGCCGAGATGATGCAGGCCGCCCTCGACGAGGCGAGCTTCCGCGACGCGACGCTCGATGATGTGAAAATTTACGGTGCTACAGGATCGCGCGTCACCCTGGACGGGGCCTCGCTCGCCGACCTCCGCGCCGACGACGTGGTCCTCCGGAACGGGTCGTTCCGTCGCGCGCGGGGCCCGGGCTCCGTGTGGGAGGGCGCCGACCTCACCGAGGGCGTCTTCGCGGGCGCGGCGCTCCCGGAGGCGAGCTTCACCCGGGCGACGCTCGACCGGGCCACCTTCGAGGGCGCCGTCCTTGTCGACGCCCGCTTCCGCAAGGCGCGGCTCCGCGGCGCGCGCCTGCGCCACGCGAACCTGATGCGCGCCGCCTTCGACAGCGCCGATCTCGAGGGGGCCGACCTGCGCGGCGCCAACCTGTATCAGGCGGAGACCTGGAAGGCGCGCACGGCCGAGTTCCACCTCGCGGAGGCGTTCACGGCAGGGACCAAGCTGGAGGAGCGATGAGCGGAACAGATCACACCGCCACGAACACCTTCATCTGTGAAGGCGCGACGTGGGCGCCGGCGGGCATGTTCGCGTTCGACCCGTTATGGGCCGACATCGCGGTGTGATAGACGATCTTCTTCCCCTTGGCGTAGACCTTCGAGCTCGCGCGCTTGAAGGTCACCTGCCCTCGGTTCACGTTCGAGACCATCCCGCCGAGCGTGCCGGCCTCATCGCCCTTGCTGCTCGGCATCTTCGATGCCTCGGTCACGGTCTCCTTCTTCTGGACGAGCACCTTGGAGACGGTCGACTCGCAGCCGTTCAGCGTCCCGATGTTCGGGAACGGCGTCGGCACGGGGGGCGCCGGCGGGGCTGGCACCTTGCACACGTCCGGCATGGCGAAGCACATGCCGCCGGCCTTCGTCGCTGCGGGCATCTTCATCTCGGGATCCCTCCACTTCCACGCTGGCTCATCCGAGCAGCACGCGCTCGCCGTCGATCGAGGTCTCCTTCTTCGAGACCATCGATGTCCGCTCGCTGACGAGCTGATACGCCTCGCGGATGAGCGAGCGCGCGCGCCTCGCCCGGGTCTGGAGCAGCCCGTCGACGTCGCGGTAAGCGTCCCTGGCCCGCTCGATCAGCCGCTCGGCCTGGATCTCCATCCGACCGGCGGTGGCGGCGATCTGCGCGGCGGTCGTGGCGATCCGCTCGGCGAGCACGGTCGCCTCGGTCGCGTGGAGCGACGCCCTCTCCGAGGTGACGTCGACCGCCGCCGCGGACACGCGCACGGCCGCCCGCTCCACCACGAGCCCCGGCTCGCCGCCCTCGCCGACCTCGCTCGCCACGCGCCGCCCCGCCCGGTGCCGGACATCGCGCCGCGCGCGGAGCTCCACGTCCGTGGCCGCCTCCACGACGACCTTCCCCCGCGGCGCCGCGAGCGTCAGGTCGCCCGCGGGGGCCGCGACGCGCGCCGCGCCCGTCGCGGCGTCGTACGTGACGGCGACAGCGCCCGACGCGTCCCGGATCGCGATCGTGCTCCCCTCGGCCGACGCCGTGGCCCCCTCGGCCGTGTGGATCACGGGCCCTCGGGCGGCGAGGAGGATGCCGACGATGTAAAAATCCGATGTGGTTGCGTGTTTTGAGACGAGCACCCGGTCGCCGGGGGTGGCCTGGTAGCCGGGCACGGCGAGCCGCGCGCGCGCCGTGGCGCCCTCGACGCCGGGGGCGCCGGGCCGGACGAGGCGCACGACGGCGCGCGCGGCGTCTTCCTGGTCGACGAGGGTGGCCTCGAGAACGCCGCCCGGGGAGGGCTCGTGTTCCAGGGCGACAGCGTCGTTCGCGTTCATCGGGTCTCCGTCCGGAAGTCTTCCGCGCGCGCGCGGTCAGGGTCGGTGTTCTTCATGTTGCGGGTGCGCGCCCCGAGCAGCTCGGCGTCATCGAGCCTGGCCCGGTGCAGGTCGGCGCCCTCGAGGTTGGCGTTCGCGAGGTGAGCGCGCTCGAGGCGTGCGTGCGAGAGGTCGGCCAGCGAGAGATCGGCGTTCGCCATCACCGCGTCGCGCAGGTCCGCGCCCGGGAGCCTCGCCGCGCCGAGGCTGGCCTCGCGCAGGTGGGCGCGGCGCAGCACGGCGTCGTTGAGCGCGGCGTCGGAGAGGTCGGCGCGGGAGAGATCGGCGCCGTCGAGGATCGCCCTCCTGAGGTTCGCGGCGGGGGCGCGCAGGCCCGCGAGCTTCGCGCCCTTCAGATCGGCGCCTTCGAGGTTGAGCTGAGGGGCCTCCACCGAGGTGAGGTTGGCGCCGCGGAGGTTCGCGCCCGACAGCGTGGCATTCGTCAGGACGCAGCCGCGGAGATCGGCGCCCTCGCCGTTCGCGTCGCAGAGGAGCGATTGCTCGATCACCGCGCCGGCGAGCTGCATGGTCCGGAGATCGGCGCCGGAGAGGTCGGCCGCGAAGAGCCGTGTCCGGCGGAGGTCGGCCCCGGCGACGGCGGCGGTGGACAGGGCGGCTTCCGAGAGATCTGCGTCGGAGAGATCGGCCTCGGTGAGGTCGACGTCGGCGAGCTGCGCCCCGCGGAAGGTGGCGCCGCCGAGCTTCGCGCCGGCGAGGCAGGCGCCGGAGAGGTCCGCGTCCGAGAGGTCGGCGCCCGCGAGGTCGGCGCCGCGCAGGTCGGCCTCGGCGAGATCGGCGCCGGAGAGGTTCACGCCGGCCCACGAGAGGCCGCGGAGAGCCGCCTTGCCGAGGGACACGCCGGCGAGGTCGAGGCCGCGCAGGTCGACGCCCTCGAGGCGGACGCCCTCGAGCGAGCAGCCCTCGAGCTTCGCGCCGGCGAGGGAGGCCCCGTCGAGGGTGGCGCCGGCGAGGTTGGCGTTGCGGAGATCGGCGCCGTCGAGGGAGGCGCCGGTGAGGTCCGCCCCGGCGAGCGAGGCGCCGCGGGCCCGCCAGCGCTGGAGCTGGGCGCCCCGGAGCGAGGAGCCGTCGAGGACGAGCCCGTCGCAGCTCGCGCCGGAGAGGTCGGCCCGGGCGAGGTCGCACTGGACGAGGCGCGCGCCCTCGAGGGCGGTGCGGCGGAGATCGATCGCGGTGAGCCGGGAGGCGTGGAGCTCGGCGCCCGCGAGGGACGCCGGGGGGCCCGAGGCGGAGAAGTCGAGTCCGGCGGCGGCGGCGCGCAGGAGATCGGCGCCGCCGAGGAGGAGGCCAGTCGTCGTGGCGGCGCGGAGATCGACGTCGCGGAGCGAGGCGCCGGTGAGGTCGGCGGAGGAGAGGTCAGCGCCGTCGGCGGCGGCGCGGTCGAGGCGGGCGCCCTGGGCGTCGCAGCGCTGGAGGCGCGCGCCGGAGAGGACCGCGTCGAGGAGCTCGGCCTTGTGGAGGCGCGTGGCGCGGAGATCGGCTCGCTCGAGCAGGGCGCCGGAGAGCTTGGCGCCGGTGAGGTCGACCTGGTGAAGGGAAGCGCCGGTGAGGACAGCGTCGCGCAGATCGGCGCCTGCGAGGCGGCAGGCCTCGCCGGGAGGGCCGCCGAGGAGGGCGCCGGTGAGGTCGGCGTCGGTGAGGTCGGCGCCCTCGAGGTTCACGTTGCGGAAGATGACGCCGGAGAGCGTGGCGCCGGCGAGGGTGGCGCCGCGCAGATCGACGTCCTGCCAGAGGGCCTTCGAGAGATCGGCGCCGCGGAGATCGATGCCGGGGGCGATGGCGCCCGAGATGCGGCTGCCGGCGAGCTCGCCGCGCTGGCTCTTCTGCAAGAGCTCGGCAGGCGTCGGGGCCGATCCGTGGTGGCGCTCCGCGGGCATGGTCCGGGCGAGGCTAGGCCATCGCGCGGGGGGTGTCACCGAGGTAGCGTGCAGCCTGGCACGGGTTCGTCGGAGTCGTCTCGGAGGGGCCGTGCAGGGGCGCGGGAGCGGGGGAGGGGAGGAGAGCGATGATCAGCGGACCTCGCCATGGCCCACGGCTGCAGGAGGGCGAGCTGCTCGGGGAAGAGCGGAGCCGCTCACGAGCATGAGGTGGCGGCCTACGCCCGACTCGGGGTACGATCTGCTGGAGCGTGCAGGAGTGCCTCGACATGAAACGATTCCTCTGTGGAGCACGTATTCGTCCCGTCGCATGGCTCGCATGGTTGGCGCTCTCGCTTGCGGTGCTTCTGGTCTCCGAATCGGTAAGGGCGACCACCATCCCGCCGCTGAACGGCTACGTGATGGACGCTACGGGCACGCTGACGGAGGCCGAGCGTGCAGAGATCAGCCTTCGGCTCAACCGCGAACGCCAGAGTGGAGGGCCCGAGGTCGTGACACTCGTCCTCCGCTCACTTGGAGGTGAAGGCAGGACCATCGAAAGTGTCGCGGATGCGGCCTTTCAGCAGTATCGGATCGGAAAAGCCGGTGCTGATGGCGGTGTCCTTCTGCTGATCGCTGAGGAAGAACGTAAGGTCTGTATTCGTACGAATGCGATCGCCAGGGTCGTCTTGACGGACCAGGTGGCCGCGGCCGTCATCGAGACCAAGATCGCGCCGCTGCTCCAGGCGAAGAGGCTTCGCGAGGCTATCGCCGCCGGCACTGAGGCCATCCTGGAGCCGCTGCGTGCCGACCGCGAGGCGCGAAGCGAAGAGCGGAAGCGCCGTTCCATGACCGGTTTGTACCTTCTTGCCGCGATTATAGGTATTCCCATCCTACTGGTTGTTGCTCTGCCGAGGCGATTTCTTCCTAGGGGCAACAGCCGCACGGAAGGAACAGACCGGTGGAACACTCATCGGCATAGAGCATGGACGCGAAGCGCCGGAACTCCTGGCGATGCACAGCATCGAGGCGGCTCCAGCGACGGTGATGATCCCCCGGTCGGAGGAGCGACCGGTTCGTATTGATCTAACCGTCGCGCGTTGTGGCTGAGATATTTCTGTGTTGTCTGCTGTGCGGCGTAGCTCGTTGAGATATCGGGTGGTGGGAGGTCGGTGGCGGACGTTGAACGGCGAGCCCCTGACGATTTGCAGCCGATCGCCAGAGCTGTTCATCGTCCTTCATGATTACCGATGTGAACTGCCGCGTCGTGGATCTCTGTTGTTGGCAATGCGGCCATGACGAGGACGAATATGCGGCGGGAGGAGGCGCAACCGGCTCCTGTTCGGGCGGCTCCCGTGCGCACGCGTTAGCCCAGATCGATCCTGCCGCCGCTGATCGTCACCTTTGAGGAATAGCATGCAACACTGGTGCTGCCCTTTGTCAGTTTGGCTGAGCTGGCGCCGAGGGTGCATTGCGATCCTGCGTTCTTGACCGAAACCGTTCCGCCTTTGACCAGCAGTCCGTCGGTTTTCGATCCAACCATGACGTTGCCAGGTCTTGCGCTCATTCCCCATTCGCCGCCCATTACTTCCGCGAACTTCCCCCCGTGGACTTTTGCGTCGCCGGCGGCTCTGATGTCGATATTGGCCCCATTTTCTTGTAGATTGCCCGATGTCTTGATGCTCGTGTCCCCAGTGGCCTGTAGGTCGAGGGTCGCTTTTGACTTGAATCGAGCGCTGCCGATGGAGCTTATGGTAAGCGACGATGCTGTTGTGACTCGCATGGCTCCGCCGCTGTGTGTCTTGCAGGTGCCCGTTGCCTTGGATATGTAGTCACGGGCGAGAAGGTCGATTTTGTTGCCGGTGATGAGCGTAGCGGCCGCGCCTGCAACAGAGACTTTACCTGCTGATTTCAGCATGGCGACCGCGCCCGCGGACACGATGGCGTTCCCGCCGGAGGACAGCGCAGCGCATGCGGTGCCACCGACAAAAGCGTCGGCCCCGCCGATCAGCACGGCCGAATTGGCGCCACCGCCTAGAAAATAGGGTTGCCCCATCGCGGGGACCGTTCCGGCGATCCGTGGAACGCTGGCAAAGGCGGTGGCGGCGGACGCCATGCTCTTTGCCGTGACGACGCTCGCAGCATCAGCTGCCTTTCCGGCCTTTTGCGCGGCGTGGTTAAGGAGGTCTTGTCTTGCTTTTTTGCCGTCGTTGTATGCCTTGTAAAGCCCGCTTGCTATCGAAGTTCCCTCCAGGCCTAGGCCGACTTTTCTGAGCAGCTCTTCGCTGTCGTTGTGCTGAAGAGTCAAATCATCCACGGCTTTTTTTATCTTGGCGGCGTCTTCTGCGGCTCTTCGAGCGTCGGCGTACTCCGGTAGCTGTGCCTCCCATTCCTCTTTTGTCATCGGCCTTTGTGAGCCGTCCGGATTCTTCGTGAGGGGTGGATTCTCTTTGGGGTAAGGTGTCATCAGCTGGGCGTAGGCTAGCTGCCTCTTGGCGTACTCCTCCGCGACGACAGCTTGTTCCTTCACTGGCGCCTGCTGCGCTGCATGCCATTTCTTGGGTAGATCAAGCGCGCTCTTGGCGATGCCCGTGATTCCATCAAAGAGCTTCTGTCCCTTGTCTGCGAGTGCCTTTGCGATGCTCGGTCCGGGGATCGCGAACTGAGTGATATTTGTAGACGCCAGGACTGACGCTGCCTCGGTGATTACCGTGTTTATGGAGGTCAGCGTGTTGACGCCGGCCGTGCCAAGCGCCGTGAACGCCTCGTTGGTGGCAATGGCGGCTCCCGCCTCTGGCGTGTTCGGCGAGCCGAGTTGAAATGACGTGCCCCCGTACGGCGTCGAGAGCTTGATGCGCTCTTCCCCCTCATTGTCGTCGATGTTGATCTCGTTGCCGCCGCCGGTCCGGATGACGTTCCTGCGCGCGTTCTTCGCGTCGACCGTGCTGGGCGTCTGCGGGTTCGGCACGGCGCCGGCGATGATGGGCCGGTCCGGATCGCCGTCGATGAACGTGAGGATCACCTCCACCCCGCTGCGGAGCGGGAAGTGGAACCCGTGGCCGGCGCCCGCGTGCGGCTGAGCCATGCGGATCAGCCTCGATGCCTTGCCGTCCTCGGCGCTGCTGGTGTCGAACAGGAAGCGCACGCGGTAGCGGCCGCTCTCGTCGACCTCGGCGTACTGGCCCTTCTCCGCGGCGTCGATGACGCCGGTGATGACGCCGTGCACCTTCGGCTTCGGCGTCACGCGCGGCGGGCGGTACGTGGTCGCGTAGGGGATCGCCCGGAAGTCGTTCTGGTAGGCGCGCTCCTCGCCGGTCCCCGCGTTGAGCGTCGCCTGCTGGAGCCGGTGGCGCACCTCGACGAGCAGCAACTCGATGTCGCCGCGCGGGTGTCCCTCGAGCGTGAGCTTCGCGCCGGCGCCGAGGGCCTGCACGTCGCTGGCCCCCTCGAACACCTTGCGGCCGGCGCGCAGCTCCTCCGCGCGGATGACCGCGATTCGCTCGCCCTCGTCGGGGGTCTTGAAATGCGCGCCGTACTCGATGATGTCGCCGCCGGACGCCTCCGAGACGGTCGCGGCCGCCATGAGCGGCACGTGCGGTGTGCGGTAATTGTAGTCCTTCACCACGTACCGGCTCGGGACGGTGCGCGTCGTGCCCTCCAGGCGGTGGACGCCGATGCGATCACCGCGCGGGTAGAAGTGCGCGCGTCCGTCGCCGGCGACCGGCTGAAAGCCGCTGTTCGTGTCGGAGAAGACCACGACGTCGCGGCCGTCGCGGTGCTCGAAGAAGAACGAGATGCCGAGGTGCTCGGCCAGGCGCGAGACGAACTGGAGGTCGGTCTCCTTGTACTGCACGACGTACTCGCGCGGCGGGTACGTCGAGACCAGGCGGAGCTCGAAGTCGTCGCCCTCGTGGAGACCGGCCCGCTCGAGCTTTTTCTTGATGATCTCCGGGACCGAGAGATCCATGAAGATCTCCGACGTCTCCGTGAGCGTCAGCCGGAATGCGCGCGGCACGAAGGTGAGCGTGTACGCCATGTGCAGTGTCTCCGTGTGGAGCGCGTCCCGGACCACGGAGATGACGCCGAAGAGCCGCCGCTCCTCGCGGTCGCCCCTCAGGAACACGAGCGCGGCGGGCTCGGCGAGGAGCGCCTCCTCGTCGAGCCCCTCGGGGCTCTTGCAGACGACGTGGAGCTGGAACTCGAACGGCTGCGAGATGACCTCGCGGCCGGTGAGGTCGTGGAGCTCGACCGCGTCGGCCGAGAAAGCACGCGATTCCAGGCGAGCAGAGAGGATGTCCTTCATGAGCGTCCCTCGGGTGAAGAGACGCTACCATCGCCCGCGGCGAGCTCTCTTTCAAGCTGCTCGTGCAGCGGTGCACCGCCGCGTCGCCGCGCTCGGTGCCGCTCGCGGAAGCCCCTCAGCCCTCCAATGGCACCTCGCGCGCCTGCGTTCGCGACGGCATCCGGAGCTTGCTCAATGCGTTCTCCTCGATCTGCCGGACGCGCTCGGCTCGTCGTACCGGCCATAGGACCTGCTCAGCGCCGGATTCGCCGTGGCGTAGGGCGTGTCGACGGCGACCGCTGACGCCTTCGGTTTGAAGTTGAATCCTGGCTGGATGGTACCGCACACCTCCGTCCAGAATTTCAATTTTCTCCGGGTCGTGTATCACCGTCGATGGGGCAACGAGCGTCGGGTGAGGCCTCGGCGCCCGAGGAGGCAAGGACCGATGACGGCAAAGCGGGTGGCGCTGGTGACGGGCGCGAGCACGGGGATCGGCCGGAGCGTGGCGGAGACGCTCGCGAGGAACGGCTATGTGGCCTTCGCGGGCATGCGCGATCCCGATGGCAGGAACCGGGCGGCGCGCGACGAGGTGGCCGGCCTGGCGACCGCGGGGATCCCCATCGAGGTGGTCGCGCTCGACGTGTCGGACGACGCCTCCGTGGCCGCGGCGGTGGCGACGGTGGTGGAGAAGACGGGGAAGATCGATGTGCTCCTGAACAACGCGGGCAGCTGCCTGATGGGGCTGACCGAGTGCAGCAGCGTCGATCGGCTGCGGCAGCTCTTCGAGACGCACGTCTTCGGGACGCAGCGCGTCTGTCGCGCCGTGCTGCCGCACATGCGCCGGCGAAAGACCGGGGTGCTCGCCTTCACGTCCAGCGTCGTCGGGCGCGTCGTCCTGCCGACCACGGTGCTCTACTCCGCGGCCAAGGCCGCGATGGAGATGATGGCCGAGGGCTACAAGCACGAGCTCGCGTCCTTCGGGATCGACGTCGTGATCCTGGAGCCGGGCATGGTCCGGACGAAGATCTTCGACAACATGTGGCTGGACGACGACACGGCGCGCGCCGCCGAGTACGGGGCGCTCGGGGGCGTGGCGCGCGCCACGCTCGAGATGGTCAAGACCATGAAGGGGCCGCCTCCGGAAGAGCTCGCGGGCGTGCTGCTGAGGCTGCTGGAGATGCCGCACGGCCAGCGGCCGCTGCGCACGACGTTCGGCGCGGACGCGGCGCTGGTCGACCCGGTGAACGTCGCCGCCGACGAGGCCACGCGGGCGCTGCGCGCCCTGTACGGGGCCGGGGGATAGACGATGTGCAGCCGTTCGAGGCGCGCACCACCGAGGCCGACGCGGCGGAGGCGTTCGCGGCGGTGACCAAGCTCGACGCGAGACAGGTGAGCCTGGGCAGCGCCAGCGGCGCAGTCAACCTGGCGCTACCTGCGCCTGCAGGCCGTCGCGATAGCGCGCGACGCTGCCTGCGCTCGTCCGGGGGCGGTCTACCCCGGCCTGTCTGACTAGAGCGACTTCAGGTATTCCACGAGGTCACGCTTCTGGCTGGAGTCGAGCCTCAGATCGAAGCGCTCGTTGTAGCTGCGCACGACGTCCAGCAGCGTCTCGAAGCGGCCATCGTGGTAGAAGCGACCCTTGTTCTTCGGCTTCATGAACAGCCCTAGCTCTCGGACGAAGAGGGCGGCCAGGTTCATCGTCTTGTACGAGTTGCCGGGCGCGCGGTTCGCCTGGAAGGCGTCGATCTTCATCTCCTCGGGGGTGTGCAGGTTCCAGCCAGCGTCGGTCCAGAGCGGCTTGTTGTGGCAGTCGGTGCACCTCGCGTCGCCGGTGAACAGCTTCGCGCCGCGCTCGGCGGCCTCCCTGTCGAAATCGAGCCCGGGCTCCGGCTTCGGCGCCGGGAGCGCGAGTTGATAGAAGTGCAACGCCGGGAGCTTCGACGTGACGAGATCTTTCTTCGGATCCACGATCACATTCCAGATCCCGGTGGCCGCGGCGTTCGGGTACTTGTCTTTATCGTTGAGCCTGGGATCGAAGAAATTACCCTTCCCATGGAGCTGGGTCACGGCGACGTACGCGTTCCAATAGGGCACCGAGCCCCAGTTGCCCGTCCAGGTGTGCTCGTTGACTCCGCCCATATCGAACGCGTTGGGGAGCAAGGTCGCGGCGGTCTTTTTGTCAGGTCCAGGCTGGAACGCCTTCCCGTCGAGGAGCAACTGGGCGTCGTACTTGCCCGGCCCCCAGCTGCGCAGAACTTTCCTCACGCCTTCCTCGTCGACGCCCGCGGGCGCCTTCGGCAGCAGGGCGACGATCGGCTGGAGCGTCGGGGCCGTAGCGATGATGGCGCCGACGTCCAGGTCGCGGTTGGCCCAGCCGTCGAGGCGTGAGCCGATGCCTGGACGCACGGAGTCGTTGACCGTGGAGTGACAGAGCGCGCACTGGAGCCCGATAGAGATCAGGTTGCCGCTGTCGTCGAAAAAGCCCGTCACCCCGAGGATCGCATCGAGCTGCAAGAGGCTCAGCGTGACGGCGGGATCGTCGAGGTTGACCTGGCCGCGCGCGATCTTTTCTCGCAGCCGCGACGGGAGCGCGTCCCCGTCCACCTTCAGCCCGAGCCCCAGCGCCTGAGCCGGCGTCACGTTGGCGATGCTCTCGTGCAACCGGAGCTTGCCGCCCCAGAACTCCTCGTCGCCGAAGGTGTCGAATCGGAAAATCTCCTGTCCCCGCTG
This sequence comes from Sorangium sp. KYC3313, assembly GCF_052075895.1. Lineage (NCBI taxonomy): Bacteria > Pseudomonadati > Myxococcota > Polyangiales > Polyangiaceae > Sorangium > Sorangium sp. KYC3313. The sequence continues at coordinate 9,267,704 of NZ_CP197255.1, read as the reverse complement.
GAGCAAGTTGCGCGTATTTCGTTCTATGGCGGCGTCGAAGTTGCTGAATCGCGCGCGGCTGGGCAGTTCGTCCTCGGCGGAGGCGACGTGCTCTGCCCTCTCGTCCCGATCGGCCGAGCTGCAAGCGAGCGCGGCCACGCCGAGCGGCACCGTCGCTCCAATCGGCAGCGTGGGTGCGGTCACGCCCCCGTTGTCGCTTGCCGTCCTGGCGAGGTGCCCGGTCGGCCGGGGCTCGCGACGGCCTCGGCCGCGGCGCCGCGGGGGGCCGGGTCGGGGCGCAGCCCACGAGACCGACGACCGCGAGCCTGGCGAAGGACCAGAGAAGAGCGAATTCCGTACGCTCTCGCGGCATCCCGGCTACCGTAGGCGACGCCCGGCCGATGTCGATCCAACACGACCGCAAGCGAACGCGCCATGGTCCCTTCGCGCTGGCGCTCCTCCTGCGCGGCCTGCCCGTCCTTCTCCTCGCGGGGTGCCCCGCGAGCCCGACCAGCAACCCTCGCGCGCCGGACGGCGCGGCGATCTCCGGGAGCAAGCCCGCCGCGCAGCGAGGCCACGTGCCTGTCACCGTCACGGCCGACCGCGGCGCGCTGCGCGGCGGCACGGTCTCGCTCGGCGTGCCGTTCCCGCCCGGCGCGCTCCTCGACGCCGCACATCTCCGCGTCTTCGACGCCGCCGGGGCCGAGGTGAGCCGCCGTGCCGTCCTACGCCGGCCGGCCGAAGAACTGGACCCAGGAGACGCGCGGCTTCCTGAAGTACATGGGTTACCGCGCCGAGGGGCGCGCTCCCTGAGAGCGGCGTTCACCCGCCGCGGAGTCGGGTCATCCCGGAGCCATCGGAGCCCTCCATGTTGAACGTCCTTCTTCGCCTTTCCCCGCTGCGCCCCGCCGTCCGCCTCGAGACCGTCGAGCGGCGCGACTTCACCGAGCCGCGGCTGCGCGAGCTCCACGCCCTCGCGAACGCGCTCATGGCCGAGGACTTCGGGCACTTCTGCGTGCACGCGAGGACCAACGATGTCGTGCATGTCTTCCGCCGCGCCGACACGGGCGCGATCGTCGGCTTCCAGTTCTGGAAGACGGCGCCGCTCGCCTTGCCCCGCAGCCGGGCCATCGTAGGCGGGAAGCTCAGGATCTCGCCCGACTTCCGGACCCGCGGGCTGCACCTCGCCTCGGGCCTCCTGTTCTTGCTCGAGACGAAGCGCCGCGCGCCGCGGACCCGCCTCTACCGGCTCTCGATCGCCAGCCTCTTCGGGTTCGTCTCCATCACCGAGGCGCTCGCGCGCTACGAGCTCTTCGATCCGAAGCGCCGGGGCGCCGCGGAGGACGAGGCGGTGCGGGAGGCGTTCTTCAGGCTCGCCAGGGAGAGCAACTACCACGTCGACGACGAGAGCGGCCTCGTCCGCGTCAACATCTTCATGACCGAGGAGACGGTGAGCCGGTATCCGCCGCGCTACTTCGAGCGCCCGGCCGCGCGGCGCTACGCCGCGGCCAACCCCGGCTTCCGCACGAACGGCTGCTACGCCGCCTTCTGGTTCCGCTTCACCAGCGAGAACCTCCTCGCCATGACCCGCGCCGTCATGAGGAGGCTCTTCCGGCGGGACACCCCCGTGGATCCACCCGGCGCGATCGGGCGTCCGCAGCCAGGCGCCTCGGGATCTCCTCCATCTGATTCACGATGAGGCTCACGTGCCCCTCCGCTTCGAGCTCCTGGAAGCGAGCGCCCCTCAGGATCCTGGCCGCTCGCCTCGCCATCCCGATCGGACTGCTCTGATCCAGAGCGCTCCCTCCAGGCGGGAGGCCGGCGTCCCGCCCTCCTGTTGAAGGTCAGCCACCACCGCCGTATGCGAATCTCGTGAGCGCCCTGTCGAGCTCCGGATGACGTCGGTCGGACGGCGTCCTCGGTGCTCGGATGCGATCAGCGGTCGATCGTGGAGCGCATGCCCCCGCCGAAGCTGACCGTCCACGCCTCTTCCACGCGGTACGGGTTCCAGAACACCCGCACCGGGTGGTGAAATGGATAGCCCTCGTCCAGGACGAAGGTCGGCGTCTCCTCGTCGAGGTTATCGGTCAGCCAGAGCCCGTCCCGCTCCGTCGTCATGTACATACGGTTCGCGTTGTTCGGGTCGATGGCGCACGACTCGACGCGATATCGATCGCTGATGCGATGCCATGTAGCGCCGCGATCCCTGGTCCGGTACAGCCCCCCGTAAAAGCGCTCGTCGTGGCTGAAGACCGCGGTGTACCAGGTGCTCTCGGTGCTGTCGTTCGGATCGATGACGATGTCCTTGGTCCAGTAGTGCATCTCGGGCGAGGAGCGGTCCTCCCATGCCGAAGCTCCAGGCTGGAGGAGGAACACGCCGGACCTGTCGGTGAACGTCCGGGTGTTGCCGGGCTGATGGCCAGAGTAGGTGGCGACGATGCTTCCGTCCTTCAGCACATGGACGTTGTACGGGTGACCCTGCGTGCGCGGCGGGGCGGGGAGCGCGGCGGGCGCCGCCCCCGGCGCGCTCAGATCGAGGTGATAGATCCCTCCCGTCAGGCTGTTGACCGCGCTCGCGTAGAGCTGGTCCGGATCGTTCGGATCGAGCGCCAGCCAGACGACGGGACGGCCGAGATCGGCGAAGAGCGACCATGTGGCGCCCTTGTCGGCGGACACCATGATTCCCCCTCTGGCCGGGCGGCTCGGCGTGCCGTCGAGGCGCGCGTCGCGCAGGTAGGGGCTCTGGTAGATGTCATGAACGCTCCCGGTCGCGGCGTAGAGCGCCCCCGTGTACGGATGCCGGACCACGTGATAGGTGGTGTTCAGGGACAGGCCGTTCGCGCCGTCGCGAGACCAGGACTCGCCGCCATCCTCGCTGAAGGCGCTGCGGATGTCCGTGAGCGACGCGAACCTCGTGTCCTCGTCGTAGAACGTCAGCCACCAGCCCGACGTCTGCTCGACGCCGCTCGTGCGGTAGACGCCGGATTGGGGCGTGTCTGCTCCCCTCGGGTTCTCATCCGCTGGTTTCACGTAGGCCTGCTGAAAGGTCCTGCCCCCATCCTCGCTGACGTGGACGAAGCCGAGATCCGTGAGGGCCACGCGGTCGGGATCCTTGGGCGACACCGAGAGGCCGAGCGCGTACTCGCCGAACTCCCAGTCCATGTCTCCTCCGAACCCGCTCCATCCGGTGTCGATGTTGGCGTTGTGGTCGGTGCGGAGCGCGTGCTGCCAGGTCTCTCCGCCGTTCACCGTGCGGAGGACGATGGGTGAGAGCTTCTCGCGATCGCCGCCGGCGACGTACGCGACGCGGGCGTCGTCGTCGGGCATCGCCACGAAGGCGAGCTTGTCGGCCGGTCCGAGCCCGGACGTCGCGGCTTCCCAGCGCCTCCCGCCGAGCTTCAGCCGGTAGAGGCCAGCGTACGCGTCCAGCTCCCCGCCGGTCGTGTCCGCGGTGACGAGGGCGTTGCCTTCGCTGTCCATCGCGGAGAACGTGACCGCGAGGAAGGTCGTCTTCCTGCCGTGCCCGGAGCCGGCAAACGAGACGATCTTCTCGCCCGCCGGTATGCCGCCGATCGACGTGTCGACGGCGAAGGTGCCCCCGTTGTCGTGCGAGACGAGCAGTCCGTCGCTCGTGCCAACATAGATGTCGCGCCCATCCCAGTAAACGCCGCCGACCAGAAGGCCGCCCGGCCAGGTCGTCGCGTGAACCGAGCGGAAGGTGCGGCCGCCGTCACGCGAGAAGTAGAGCTCCGTGGAATCCGAGAAGAGCAGCCGCCGCGTGCCCCGCCGGTCGACGAACAGGTAGTGGCCGTCTCCAGGCCGCCCGGGCGTCGTGATCTCGGCGTCCCACGTGGCCCCCCCGTCGGTGCTCTTGGCCAGCGTGGCCACGTCCTGGATGCCGTTCGTGGACAGCCTGTAGCTCACCCCATAGAGGACGTCAGGATCGGCCGTGAAGCGGAATTGTGAGAGGACGCCGCCCTGGAGCTTGTGAAAGTGCAGGGTCGTCCAGCTCCTGCCGAAATCCCTCGTGCGATAGACGCCCTTCATGTCGCTGGCCATGAAGATTTCGCGGCCGTCGTGCGGGTTGATGGACGGCGAATAGAGGGCGCCCCCGCCGCCCACGCCCCGTGATTGCCACCGGCGGCGCGCGCTCCAGGACCCGTGCTTCTTCAGATCCACCCTCGCCCCGCTCGTGCCCGCGGCGAGGCGGTCGCTCGATGCCCTCGTCGCCCCGTCGGTCGCGGCCTCCTCCGCGCAGCCTCCCGCGAGCAGCGCGATACCAAGGACCAGCGACCCCGCCGTGGCCCTGAAGTTGATTGTGAATCCAGCGTGGCTCGTCATGTATGCTCCCTCACGCTTGGAATATCAGAGGCTCAAGCGCCTGTGTGCGACGCTCTGGCGATCGGCTCCTCGTTTGCGTGATCCGGTCACGCGGCAGGACACACGTCGGCCGTGGGGGCATGTTCGCGTAGGTGAAGGTCGGATGGAATGACGTGGCGTCCTTGTCTCACCGCGAACGGGAGGCGAGGTAGACGTCGGCGCCGTCGTGGGAGTGGTCCGACGCTTCGTCTCGTCGACCCAATCGTCACGTTCGTGTACGAGATCGGCCATCCGGTGAGAAAATCCCCGGAGCCTCCTCCGATCCGCCACATCTCGCGCGCAGCCCGGCCACGGCGCCGCGCCACGCTCCGTCCCATGACCGACGTCTCCTCCACCGCCGGCGTCGTGGTTCGCCCTGCGGCGGCGGGCCGCCTGCGCCGGCTCGGCGCCGCCGCGCTGTCGCTGCTGGTCGCCACGGCCGTATGGTTCCCGTGCCTCCACCTCTTCTTCCGGAGCGAGCCGGGCGAGCACCGCGCCTCGGGCGCGCTCTCGCCGCGTGGCCAGGCGCTGCTCGCGCATCAGCTCTCGCTCTGGGAGGAGGACAGCGCCGTGCAGGACGCGGCGCTCGCGCGGATGCGGGCCGCGAACGCCGAGTGGGACTTCATGGGACGGACCTTCCTCGTCCTCGGCCTCGCCAACGCCGCGCTGCGGGATCCGGGCGCCGAGGCGCGCCACCTCGCCGTCATCGACCGGATCGTCGACGAGACCCTCGCGATCGAGCGCGAGCGGGGGATGCTGCACTTCATGATGCCGTACGCCGCGCGGCGGCCGTTCGTGCAGCAGCCTGCGCGCAGCCTCTTCGTGGACGGCGAGATCGCGCTCATGCTGGGCGCGCGCGCCCTGGTCGCGCGCCGCGCCGACCACGAGGCCGAGCTCGACGCGCGCGTCGCCGAGATGCGGTCCCGCATGGAACGGAGCCCCGTGCTGTCGGGCGAGAGCTACCCCGACGAGTGCTGGACCTTCTGCAACACGCTCGCCCTCTCCGCGATGCGCATGGCCGACGCGCTGCACGGCGAGCGCCGCGGCCTCGATCTCGGCCGCCGCTGGCTCGCGGCGGCGCGCGCCCGGCTCCTGGACCCGAAGACGGGGCTGCTCGTGTCGAGCTACACCCACGACGGCAGGATCCTGGACGGCCCGGAGGGGTCGTCCCTCTGGCTTGTCGCGCACGCGCTGCTCCTGATCGACCCCGATTTCGCGCGCGATCAGTACGCGCGGGCGCGCCGCGAGCTCGGGGCGGAGCTCCTCGGCTTCGGCTGGGCGCGCGAGTGGCCCCGCTCGTGGGCCGGCCCGGAGGACGTGGACTCGGGTCCGATCGTGCCGCTCGTCGGGGCGAGCGCCGGATCGAGCGGCCTCGCGCTGCTCGGCGCCGCGGCCTTCGGCGACGCGCCGTACCTCGGAGGGCTGCTGACGTCGCTCGACCTGGCCGCGTTCCCCATCCGCGAGGGCGGCCGGCTGCGGTACGCCGCGAGCAACCAGGTCGGCGACGCGGCGCTGCTCTACGCGCTGAGCTTCGGCCCGCTCTGGGAGCGGATCGCCGGCGCGGGAGGTGCCCCGTGAGCCGACAGCTGGCCCTCGGCGCTGCGATGCTCATCGCGGCCTTCGTTGCCTGCCACATGCTCGGCCTGCGCGAGCATGTGTCCGTGCTGAGCGGCACGCCCCCGCCCGCCGGCGGGGGCGATCCGTTGCTCGGCCTCGCCTACGCGCTGGCGTGGTTCGGCGGCGTGGTCTTCGCGCCGATCCTCGCGATCGCGGCGGGCGTGCTCGCGGTCGTCGACCGGCTCCGGTCGCGGTGACCCGCGCCCTCTCGGGCGGCTCGGCCGCCGCGCTGAGCGGCCGCCTGCGCCGCCTCGGCGGGCTCGCGCAGGGCGCCCTCGCGCGCCCCGCGCGCCTCGGCGATGGGCGAGCTGCTCCACCCGCAGCACGGCGCCAGCAGGCTGCTGCCTGCGAAGCAGACACGCCGCCCGGCGTGCCGGCGCGCGCGCCATCCCCTCTGCGAACACGGGGCAAGCGCAGGGTGGAATGAAACGTGCTTAGCCGCGGCTCCCTCGGCGCGAGAGGACACACGACCTCGTGTCTGCCGATGGAAGGAGCTGATCGTGGATCTCGAACTCACCGGCAAGCGGGCCATCGTCACCGGCGGCAGCCGCGGTACCGGCGTGGGCTACCTGCGGACCGCGCGCGCCGTCGCGCCGCACCTCATCGCGAACGGCTGGGGCCGCATCATCAACATCGGCGGGCTGGCCGTGCGCAAGGCCGGCCGCCCGGTCGCCACGCTGCGCAACGTCGGCGTGGCGGCGATCACGAAGAACCTCGCGGACGAGCTCGGCCCGAAGGGGATCGACGTCACGGTCGTGCACCCCGGCGCGACGCGCACCGAGCGCGCCCGGCCCGAGGCCGAGAAGGACCTCGCCGCCTCGGTGAGCATCGGCCGGATCGTCGACGCCCGCGAGGTCGCGTGGGTCGTCGGGTTCCTCGCCTCGCCGAGGAGCGTCGCGATCAACGGCGATGCCGTCGTCGCCGGCGGTGGCAGCGTCGGGCCGATCTATTATTGAGCCCTGAACCGACGGACCCGCGCGACGCGCGGGAGCTGAAGACGAGGGCGCCAGCTCGACGCCTCGAGCCAACAACTCCAGAGCAACAACGGAAGATCATGAGCATCCCGACGACCCGACTCGGCCGCACCGGCCTCACCGTTTCTCGCCTGTGCCTGGGCACGATGACGTTCGGTTTCCAGACGGACGAGGAGACCTCCCGCGCCATCCTGGACAAAGCCGCTGCCGCCGGCGTCAACTTCCTCGACACGGCCGACGTGTACCCGCTGGGCGGCGGTTTGGAGGCCGCCGGGCGCACCGAGGAGATCGTCGGCCGCTGGCTCAAGGGCAAGCGAGACCGCTTCATCCTCGCCACCAAGTGCGTCGGCCGCGTCGGCCCGAACGCGTGGGATCAGGGCGCCTCCCGCAAGCACATCCTGGACGCGATCGACGCCTCCCTGCGCCGGCTCGGCACCGATTACGTGGATCTCTACCAGCTCCACTCCGACGATCGTGACACCCCGATCGACGAGACGCTCGAGGCCCTCGACATCGTCGTTCGCTCGGGCAAGGCGCGGTACATCGGCGTATCCAACTACCTGGCCTATCGCCTGGCGCGCGCGCTCGGCCGCGCCGACGTGCGCGGGCTCGCGCGGTTCGTGTCCGTGCAGCCGCGTTATGCGCTGCTGTTCCGGGAGATCGAGCGCGAGCTGCTCCCGCTCGCGCAGGAGGAGGGCCTCGGCGTCATCCCGTACAACCCGCTCGCCGGCGGGTTCCTCACGGGCAAGCACCGCCGCGGCGAGCCGACGGCGGGCACCCGCTTCACGCTCGGCGCGGCGGCGTCCATCTACCAGCAGCGCTACTGGAACGAGCGCGCGTTCGCGACCGTCGAGAAGCTCGCGGGCATCGTCGCCGAAGCAGGCCAGTCGCTCACGACCGTCGCCGTGGCGTGGGTGCTCGCCAACCCGGCCGTCACGTCGGCCATCATCGGCGCCAGCCGGCCCGACCAGCTGGACGCCACGCTCGCCGCGGCCGCGCTCGAGCTCGATCCGCAGCTCAAGGCCCGGCTCGACGAGGCGACCGCGGAGTTCCGCCACGGCGACTCGCCGCGCTGAGCCCGGGGTCGAGGCGCCGGCGCGGCGGCAGCGCCGGTCAGCCCCCGAGCGGCGTCTCCAGCACCTGCCTCCGCGACAGTGTCCGCAGCTTGCTCAGCGCGCTCTCCTCGATCTGCCGGACGCGCTCCCGGCTCACCGAGAACATGCCGCCGATCTCGGCGAGCGTGTGCGGCTGCCCGCCGTCGAGGCCGAACCGGAGCCGCAGCACGTCGCGCTCGCGCGGCGTCAGCGACTCGAGCAGCGCAGAGACCTGCGCGTGCAGGCGGCGGTGGACCAAGAGCTCGTCCGGCGCGGCGCCCTCGCTCGCGAAGAAGTCGCCCTGGCGCGCGCCGTCGTCGTCCCCCACCGGAGCGTCGAGGTACACCGGCGGCAGCGCCATCTCCCGCAGCGTCTGGAGCTTCTCCATCGACAGCCCGCTCCGCTCGGCGATCTCCTCGGGCGCCGCCTCGCGCGCGTGCTCCTGCTCGATCTCCCGCCGCGCCTGCAGCGCCCGGCGCCGGGTCTCGGCGATGTGGACCGGCACCCGGATGACCTGGCCCTGATAGAGCAACGCGCGAGAGAGCGCCTGCTTGATCCACCACATCGCATAGGTGCTGAACCGATAGCCGCGCCGGTAATCGAACTTCTCCGCCGCGCGGATCAGCCCGAGGTTGCCCTCCTGGATGAGGTCGAGCAGCGGCACGCCGCGGTGCCGGAGCTGCCGGGCCGCCGCCGCCACGAGCCGCAGGTTCGCGCGGACCATCTCGGCCCTCGCCTCGGCCGCCGCCCGGCAGGCGGCGCGCATCGCCGAGAGCGTCCCCTCGATCGCCTGGCGCCCGAGCCTGTCGACCGCGGGGATCGCCGCGCTCAGCGCGCGCTCGATCCGCGCCTCCACCAGGGGGCCCAGGCGCACGTCGGAGAGCCCGGCCGAGAGCGCGGCGCGCGCTCGCTGCCCGCTCGCCTCCGTCCGCCCGGCCTCCGCCAGGGACCGCGCGAGCCCGAGCAGCCGCGCCATCCTCACGGACGTCGCGTCGCTCGGCGCGTCGCCTCCGTCCGCGTTCAGCAGCAGATCGCTCATGTCCACCCGCCCCGCCCGCACGTCGTCCGCCAGCGTCGCGAGCGCCCGCAGCGCGACGGGCGACGCGACCCAGGCCTCGATCATCGCGCGCTCCGCCGACTCGATACGACGGCCGAGCTCCACCTCGAGCTCGCGGCTCAGCGGCGCGCTTCCAGAGATCTCCTGGAGATAGACCGCGGCGACGTCCTCGCTCGGCCGCGACGGCGGGGCGGCCCGCCGGCTGGCGGGCGCTCCACGCCGCGACGACGGGGGAGGGCGGGTATCGGCGCCGACCGGGCCGACCGGCTCCTCGGCCCGCGTCTCGGCGACAGCGCCCCTTCCCTCCATGATCGTCGTCTCCGCCTCGCCCAGAAGGCGCGAGCTCGTGGGACTCTCGTTCATCTCGCCTGCTCCACCATGATGCCGCGTCGCGCGGTGATCGGCCCGGGCGCTCGCCGGAACACGCGGCCTGAGGGCAACCCCCCAGGATGGACCATGAAGCGACTCCGGTCATGCGGCGACAGAACAAAGGGGCTCCGCCGGTCCGCGTGATCCAGCGCCGGCGACAGCCGCGCTCGCTCCAGCTCGCCTGTCAGCGCGGCCAGGCGCCTGGGCCGCGCGGGCCGCCTGACCGAGACGTGCTGGACCTCACAGCAACACGGCCAGCGGGAGCACGGCGGGGCGCCGCGAGGCCTCGCGCCGGAACACCCGCCGCACGCCGCGGCTGAGCGCGTCCTCCAGCGCCGGCCCCAGCGTGCGCGCCGCGGGCGACAGCGCAGCGAGCGCGTCGCGCGCGCTGTCGAGCGCGGCGGCGTACAGCGTGCCGCCCTCCTCGAAGTGCGCCACGCCGCGCCCGAGGAGATCGGGGCCGCGCAAGATCTCGCCCGTCTTGCGGTCGGCCACCACCAAGATCATCACGAGCCCCTGATCCGAGATCTGCTCGCGCTCGCGGAGCACCAGCTCGGAGACGTCGAGCCCGCCGCGCGCGTCGAGCCACACCCGCCCGCTCTTCACCGTCTCGCCGAGGCGCATCCGGCCGTTCTCGAGGATCAGCGAGTCGCCGTCCTCGACGACGAAGACCCCCGACGCCGGCACGCCCATCCGGAGCGCCGTGCGCGCGTGGGCGAGCAGCATCCGGTACTCGCCGTGGATGGGGACGAAGTGCTCCGGCCGGACGGCGTCGAGGAGGACCTTCTGCTCCTCGGCCTGCGCGTGGCCGCTCGCATGGATGGGATCGAGGCCGCGATCGAGCACCACGGCGCCGCGCTTCGCCAGGCGGTTGGCGAGCTGGCTGACGGCGATCTCGTTGCCGGGGATCGCGCGGGAAGAGAAGATCACCGTGTCGCCCGGATCGACCCGCAGCCGGTGGTGGTCGCCCATGGCCATGCGCGCGAGGGCGCTGTTCGGCTCGCCCTGCGCGCCCGAAGCGAGCACGACGAGGCGATCGGGCGGGAGCGAGGCCGCCGTGGCGTCGTCGACGAGCACGCCGGGCGGGACGCGCAGGATGCCGATCTCCTGGGCGATCCGCGTGTTGGTCGCGAGGCTGCGCCCGGCGAGCACCACCTTGCGGCCGAGCTGGGCGGCGAGGTCGAGGACGCTCTGGACCCGGTGGACGTTGGAGGCGAACAGCGCGACGAGGATGCGCCCCTTCGCCTCGCGAAACCGCCGGGTGAACCCTTCGGCCACCGCGGTCTCGCTGACCGACCAGCCGTCGCGCTCCGAGTTGGTCGAGTCCGAGAGGAGCGCCGCCACGCCGGCGCGGCCGTACTCGGCGAAGCGGCCGAGATCGAGCCGCTCGCCGGCGACGGGGGTGAGATCGATCTTGTAGTCGCCCGTGTGGATGAGGATCCCCTCGCCCGTCTCGATGGCGTAGCCGACCGCGTCGGGGATGGAGTGGGTCACGCGGAGGGGCTCGGCGCGGAACGGCCCGGCCACGACGTGCTGTTGCGGCTCGACCTCGCGGAGCGGCACGTCGATGCCGTGCTCGGCGAGGCGCTCGCGCACCAGCCGGAGCGTGAAGCGCGTCCCGTACACGGGGACGGGGAACTCGCGCAGCAGCGACGGCAGCCCGCCGATGTGATCCTCGTGGCCGTGCGTGAGCAGCACCGCGTCGACCCCGCCCGCCTCGCGGATGTAGCTGAGGTCGGGGATCGCGACCTCGACGCCGAGCACCTGGTCGTTGGGGAACATGACGCCGCAGTCGACGAGCACGCGGCGGCCTTCCTCCTCGATCAGCATCGCGTTCATCCCGACCTCGCCGAGGCCGCCGAGAGGAATAATCCGGACTCCCATGGGCGCAGCCTAGCATCGCGGATCGCACGAACAGAGGCCTCCGTGGGGCGCGCGGCGCGCGCGGACCGACCTGCGTGAGGCGCGGGCGGGGGGGGCCGAGCTCAAGGGATCTGGCCCCGCGCCGCGCAGGAGGCCTGTCCCCGGTCTGCGGATTGCCTCTGCGCAGAGCGGGAGGACCTCATGGCACAATCCAACGCTTCGCTGGGCGCATACGAGCTGCCGACGACCTACCTGCCGCCGGACGACGTACCGACCGCGGAGCTCGCCTCGCTCGCCCCGAGCGCGCGGGAGGCGCGGCGGACGACGACGACGATCCCCTCGAGGCCGCTCCTCGGCGCCGCGCCCCTCGCGCGGATCGTCCCCGAGGACGTGCACTCCGCCCTCGATTACTCGAACGGGCTCATCGTCGCGCTGGCCGGGCTCTCCGCGCGGACGAAGGCCGCGAGGATCGCGGGCGTCGCGCTCGGCGCGTCGGTCATTTTCGTCTCCCTGCTCACCGACTACCGGCTGAGCCTGGCAAAGCGGATACCGATCGAGGCGCACGAGGTCATCGACCATGCCTTCGGCGTGTCGGCGATCGCGGCGCCGTTCGCGCTCGGCTACGCGAAGCGCGACCCGCTCGCCGCGGTCATCCACGTCGCCGCGGGGGCGGTCACGATCCTGGGGTCGCTTCTCACGGACTATCGCGCGGTGAGGGGCGCCGGGCGCCGGCCGCGGCGGGCGTAGCCGCGCGCGCAGCCGGCCAGCACCGGCACCTTCCCATGTGCCGAGTCACCCCCACCCTCGGTCCCACCGACGCTCCCGAAGGCTCCACGCGAGCCGCTAATTCCCACCCACGGGATTCGCGATGACCGTACCACAGCGCACGTCACACACACCGCAGCAGCGAGGCTGAGAGGTTCTCTTGCTTTACTGCGGGAAGTTGCCCCGGATCAGCAGAGAAACCGCCATGGCGCCAAGATCGCCAAGAAAAGAGGGGAGGGCTGTCGCAGGCGCCGCGACGCCTCCCGCGCAGCGGTGGCCGACGCGCGGAGGATCGGGACCGACGGTGCCGAGGAATACGAACGCCAGGCGCCGTCGTTGGCACGGGCGACCGATGAAGCACCGACCATCAACCCTCCTCCTGGCCGCGCTCCTCGCCGCGGCTTGCTCGCGCCCTTCCAGAGAGACGCCGGCCGTCGAGCGCAGCGCCGAGGTTGCCGGGACGGCGGCGCCGGCTCCGCCGCCCTCTCCGCCGCCGCAGCAGAAGCTCCAGGCCGTCACGCGGGTCGGCAGCGCGCTCGCGCGCGCGCCGCAGGACGACGCCCTCTATCTGGCCGACGAGGACCACGCCGTCCTCCGGCGCATCCCGCTCCCTGTCGACGTGAGCACGCCGCCTGTCGAGATCGCCATGCCGGGGCGGCCGGCGCAGGTGGTCGCGCTCGCGGACCGCGTGCTCGTCACGATCCGCGATCCCGGGCTCCTCCTTATCTTGCGGCCCGATCCCACGGCGGGGCTCGTGGAAGCGGCCCGCGTGCCCCTGCCGGCCGACGCCTGGGGGCTCGCGATCACGCCCGATGAGCGCACGGCGCTCGTCACCAGCGCATGGGCGGGCAAGGTCTCCGCGGTCGACCTCGCGACCGCGACCGCGACATGGGCCATCGATGTCCCGCGCGAGCCCCGCGGCGTCGTGATCCGCGAGGACGGCGCGGCCGCGTACGTCACGCACCTCACGTCCGCCTCGCTCACCCGGATCGCGCTGGGTGGCGCTCCCGAGGCCCGGCCGGTCGCCCTCCCTCCGTCGCCTTTCCGCGCTCCTCATGGCAGGTCGCTCTCCGCGTCGCTCGGCTACGCGGCCGCGCTCTCGCCGGATGGCCGCCGCCTCTTCGTCGCGCGCCACGCGCTCGGCGCGCTCGGCGAGCAGGCGTGGTTCGGCGCCTCGACGGTCGACGTCCTCATGACGAACGACGAGGCGCCCCTCGCGCCCCGGCGCCGCCAGGGCGCGCCGCTCTGGCGGGCGAGCGCGCTCGACGATGCCGCGTTCGACGACGCGGAGCTGGAGCTCCCCAACACCTCGCTCGCCCCGTTCGTCCAGCCGCGCGCGCTCGTGTACCGGAAGAGCACCCGCACGCTGCTCGTCGCCAGCGAGGGCACCGACGCCCTGGTGGAGCTCGACGCGCTCGCGGTCGATCCGGCGCTCCGCCCGCTCCGCACCTACGATCTCGGCCGCCATGCGGGCCCCGACATCTACGTGGCGACCCTGTGCGGCGCGCCCAGCGGCGTCGCGCTGTCCGCGGACGAGTCCATGGCGTGGGTGGTTTGCCGTTCCACGGACGCCCTCGCGATCGTCCGCCTCGACGAGCACCGCGACGACGCTCCGTTCGAGCCGAGCCCCGTACCGTACATCGCGCTGGCCGACGCGCCGGTCCCGCAGCAGGCCGCCCTCGGCCGGAAGCTCTTCTACAACGCGGTCGACTGGGGCACGAGCGGCGGCCTCGGGTGCGCTGGCTGCCATCCGGACGGGCGCGACGACGGCCATGTGTGGCACGAGGCCCACGTGATGGACATCGGCGGCGAGAGCGTCAATTTCCTCGGATCCGCCGAGAACCAGCCGGCCGACGTGGCGCCGCGCGGCGGTGTGCCCCGGCAGACTCCCATGCTCGCGGGCCGCGTGTCGGCCGAGGGGCCTTATGGCTGGAACGCCCAGAGCGAGAACCTGGCGGAGCGCCTCCGCGAGGGGTTCGGCCTTCACCGGTGGGGGCCCGGTGGTCTGGGCAACGGCGAGCTCGCCCTGAGGGCGCGCCACCTGGCCGCGTTCCTGCGCGCGGGCCTCGTACCGCCGCCCAGGGAGGCGCGGAGGCTCACGCCGCAGGAAGAGCATGGCCGCGCCCTCTTCATGAGCGACACGGCGCAGTGCGCTCGCTGCCACGTGCCCGAGACGGAGCACACCGACCGCATGGGCTACCCGATGCCCGGGTTCGCGGCGCGGCCCGGGTTCGCGGAGGAGAAGGCGGGCCAGGTGTTCAAGACGCCCTCGCTGCGCTTCGTCGGCGGGACGGCGCCCTATTACCACGATGGATCCGCGAAGACGCTCGAAGAGCTCATCGACGAAAACCAGGACCGGATGGGTCGCACCAGCCACATGTCGAGGAATGACAAGGCGGCGCTCGCCGCCTTCTTGAGGACGTTATGAAGAAGAGAGCGGTGATCGGGATGGTCCTGCTCGGCGCGCTCGCGCCGGCGCAGGCGGCGGAGTCGGTGCTCGCCCCGGCGGGAGGCGCGGCGGCCGGGCCGCAGGCGGGAGCCGCGGGAGGTCCGGCGGACGCGGGAGGAGGCGCGGAGGCGCCGCGGAAGCGCGCGCTCGAGGCGACGCCCCCGCCGCCCGAGCGGACTGCGCGGCCGGCAGCGGCCGAGTGGGACGCCGCGGAGCAGGTGTCGCTCGCGCGCGTCGCGAGGGGCGGCGCGTGCAAGGCGCGCCGGCAGCGCGAGTGGCTGCGGATCGATTGCAGCGTTCCGTCGGTGGTCGCCGTGAGGTCGCTCGGCGCCGGGGCCGGAGGCGAGTCTGTCTCGGTCGGCCAGCACAGGGCCGACGAGGACGGCCCCTTTCCGTCGAGCGTCTCGGTGATCTTCCCCGTCCGGATCGGCGACAGGAGGGTCATCGAGATCCTCTCGATCGAGGAAGGATACCGCTTCCAGACCGGGCTCTCGACGAGCGTCATGATCTCCGAGCAATGGCTCGAAGGCGACGCCGGGCCGCTCGTCAGCGTGCTCTGAAACCACGCCGGCGCGACGCGCGACGCGCGACGGTCGACGCGCTGCCCTGCGCCTGCCCTGCGAGGCGCCACGCGCCCGGACGACACCCACACGAATTCGGAGGCATCCCGCGCTCCGAGCCGGGATGCCGCGATCGAGCGGGCGCGCTCTGCATCGAGAGCCTGTTCGCGAAATGTTGCGGTGCTCACCGCGCGACGCCGCACCGTGTGCGCCTTCCTCCTGCTCCCCGCACTCACGCGTGGCGCGTGGCGCGTGGCGCGTGGCGCGTGGCGCGCGTGGCGAGAGCAAACCGCGCGGCTTGCGGGAAGGGATTGGATCCGGCGTGACTACGTCGTAGTATGGAAAGCTCGCATCGACCATCGCACCGGCCGTCGGCTGCAGCATCCAGAGGAACGATCCGGCGGTCGTCGCGCGCTCGGTCGAGAGATGGAGAGAGATGAGCTGCTTGAGCGTGGATCCTGTCGTCACCGACAGCTTCGGGATCGAGCCAGCCTTGAGGGACGACACCCTCAGCGTCAAGCTCACCGGCACGGGGGACATGGCGGCATCTCTGCCGCTCAGCAGGTACGTCAAGGCGCTGGAGGGCGAGGTGATGCGCCTCTCGGTGAGCACCGTCGAGTTCGACGTGCGCGACGTGCGCTTCATGAGCTCGAGCTGCCTCAAGGCGTTCGTCGGCTTCATCTGCCGCCTGATAGGCCATGGCCTCAAATGCAGGATACGGTTCGTCACGGACGCGCAGCGGACATGGCAGCGTCGGAGCCTGAAGCCCCTGGATCGCATCTGCCCGGAGCTGGTCTCGATCGCGGACGCCTGATCGAGAGCCCGAGGCCATGACGAGGCAGCGTCGGACGCTCGCGTTTCTGATCGACAATGTCGTTGGCGACTACCAGTCCGAGCTGCGCGCCGGGATCGAGCGCGGCGCCGCGGCGCACGACGTCAACCTGCTGACGGCGTTCAGCGACCCGGCCATGGCTCGCCGGCCGGAGGTGGCCGACCGGGGCACCTTCTATCACCTCATCGGTCCTGAGACCGCCGACGGCGTCATCGTCGCCTCGTCGACGCTCTCCCCTTACGGCGGCATGGAGGTCATGCGATCGTTCTGCCGGTCCTTCGCGCCGCTGCCGGTGTGCAGCATCGGGACCGCGATCGACGGTGTGCCTAGCCTGATGGTCGACAACGCCCTCGGGAGCGAGATATCGGTCGGGCACATGGCGGACGAGCACGGGTGCCGGCGCATCGCGTACATCGGCGGCCCGAGCAGCAGCGAGGAGGCCGCGCTGCGCGCCGGCGGGTACCGGAGGGCGCTTGCGGCGCGGGCGCTCCCTTGCGACGAGCGCCTCCTCGTGTTCGGTGGGTTCACGATCCCGACGGGGCGCGCGGCGATGCGCGAGCTCCTGGCGCGCGGGGTGGCGTTCGACGCCGTGGTGGCGGCCAACGACAGGATGGCGCTCGGGGCGATCGAGGTGCTCAAGGCCGAGGGACGCCGCATCCCGGAAGACGTCCTCGTTTGCGGGTTCGATGACGTCGGCATCGCTCGCTTCACGAAGCCGTCGTTGACGACGGTGCGCCAGCCGATCGAGCGGCTCGGGGGGATGGCCGTGAGCACGGTCCTCCGCATGATCGACGGTGAGGCTGTCGAGGCGCTGCAGCTCGCGCGTGTGGAGCTCACGCAGCGCGAGTCCTGCGGCTGCGGGTACCGCGCGGGCGACACGTTCCTTCAGCCGGTCCCCTCGGTGCGCGGCTTTCCGCGCCCCATCGCGGATCAGCGGGCGTCGCTGGAGCGCGCGCTCGCCAGCAGCGTGGCGATCCCGAGGGGCGCCCTCGACGACTGGGCGGGCGACCTGCTCGCCGCGATGGAGGCGGAGCTCGCGGGCGACGAGGGGCGCTTCCTGCGCGCGCTCCAGGCGCTCCTCGACGGGGCGAGGCGCGAGGGCGTGCTCCTCGAGGAGTTCCAGGCGGTGATATCGCTCCTGCGATCGCGGGTACAGGGGTCGCCCGTGGGCGGCGACGCAGCGCTGGAGCAGCTCTGGCACGCTGCGCGCATCCTGATCGGGAGCGAGTGCGTGCACGTCGAGGGGGAGCAGCGGCTGAACGTCGAGCTCGCCGCGATCGATGTCACCTACGGCGCGCGGGGCTTCTCCGCGTGCTTGAGCCTGCCCGTGCTCAAGGGGTTGCTGGCGTCGGAGCTGCCGAGGATGCGGTTCTCGGACGTCGCCGTGTCGCTGTACGACGACGCTCAGCACGCCACCATGAAGCCGCTGTTCGTGATGGAGGACGGCCGCGAGGTGGAGGTGCCGGCCGTGAGCTTCCCGGCGCACCTCCTCGCGCCCCCGGGCTTCCTGGACGCGGACGAGCGCATCAGCAGGATCGTGCTTCCGGTTGCGTTCGGCGACGAGGAGAGGTTCGGCGTCGCGGTGCTCGACCACCGCGCCAGCGGGATGATGTACGAGGTGCTGCGCCTCCAGCTCGGCTCCGCGGTCAAGGCCGCGGCGCTGCACCGGCAGGTCGTCCGGGAGGTGGAGCTGCGCGAGCGGCTGGAGCAGGAGCGGGTCCGTCAGGAGAGCCAGGTCGCGGCGCGCATTCAGACCACGCTGGTGCCGAAGCAGCTCTCGATCGAGGGGCTCGACCTCTGCGCGGTCATGAAGCCGGCGGCCGAGGTCGGCGGTGATTACTACGATGTGATCCCGGCGAACGGGGGCGGGTGGCTGGGGATCGGCGACGTCGCGGGGCACGGGCTCGCGGCGGGTCTCATCATGCTGATGATCCAGAGCATGGTATCGGCGCTCACGTGCAACGACCCGGCCGCGAGCCCGGCGAAGGTCATCACGGCGCTCAACAAGGCGATCTACAAGAACGTCCGCGATCGTCTGGAGCGCGACGAGCACGCGACGCTCCTCTTGCTCCGGTACGAGCGCAACGGGCGCGTGACGTTCGCGGGCGCGCACGACGACCTGGTCGTGTGCTCGGCGCGGACGCGGCGCTGCGGGTGCATTCCGAGCTCAGGCGTCTGGATCGGCGCGCTGCCCGAGATCGGCGCGCTGACGCGGGACGCCGAGCTCTACCTTGGGGATGGGGACGTGCTCGTGCTCTACAGCGACGGCGTGACCGAGGCGCGGAACGCCCATCACGAGCAGTTCGGGCTGGAGCGGCTCTGCGCCGTCATCGAGGCTGTCCAGACGGAGCCTGTCGGCGTGATTCGCGACCGGATCCTCGATGCGGTCGAGGGGTGGTGCCCGAGCCCCGACGACGACATCACGATCGTCGTGGCGCGGTATCGCGCGCCCGAGTAGCTGGGGCGGGGCGGCGCTCGCTCTGGCCGGGCTCGTTCTTCGTGGTGGACCCGTCGCGCCGGTGGAGCTCCTCGCTGCGCGGGGCACGGCCGGTGCTGCTGCCGGCGAGCGGGCGAAGGAGAAGGCCGCGCGCAGTTACCGCGAGCGCCCTGGTTTCTGGGACCTCGCCGCGTTCTGTGCCCGCGGTCCACGGTCCGGCGCGCGCGAGCGCGTCTTGGCGGGGGATCGGCGGGTCGTGCTGGCTGGCTTCGACGCGAACACCTCGCTCATGACGAGATAGCCGGAGCGCGTGTAATGAGGTGCGGTGGGCGCCAGGAGCCTGTCGCGGTGGCAATGCTGGCTCACCGGGCACCTGCCGGTGATCCTCTCGATTCCGGCGGCTCCCTCTGGCGGCCGCCACCCCGTCCGCCGCGTCCGCCACCCCTCCCGCCGCGAAATTCCCTGAGTTCGCCGCCCTCTCCGCCTGGCACGCCTTTCGCGAAAGGGCTCTGGCATGCAGGCCACGGCGCTCACGTTCTCTCTGCTCGGGCTCGACGCGCACCCCATCCGGGTGGAGGTCGACTCGGGCCGCGGTCCGTCGTTCTTCCAGATGGTGGGCCTCGCCGAGGCGAGCGTCCGCGAGAGCCGCGTGCGCGTCCGCGCCGCGCTCCAGCAACTGGGCATCGAGCTTGACGAATATGTGATCACCGTGAACCTCGCCCCGGCAGACCTCAAGAAGAGCGGCGGCGCGTACGACCTCGCCATCGCGATCGCCGCGCTCGCGGCGCTCGGCAAGGTGCCCGCCGGGGGGCTCGACCGGATTGGCCTGCTCGGCGAGCTGTCGTTGAGCGGCGCGGTGCGCCCCGTGCGCGGCGTCCTGCCGGCGCTGCGCGGCGCGGCGGCGCAGGGGGTCACGCGCGCGATCGTGCCCCAGGGCAACGCGCGCGAAGCGGCGAGCGTGGCTGGTATCGACGTCCTCATCGCGGAGCACCTCGGCCAGGTCGTCGCGCACCTCCGCGGCAACAAGCCCCTTCCGGGCGCGGGGACCATGGCCGCGAACGACGCAGAGCAGAGCGCTTCAGCGGCGGACCTCGCTGAGGTCCGCGGCCAGCACGGGGCGCGCCGCGCCCTCGAGATTGCCGCTTCCGGGGGACACAACCTGATCATGGTCGGCCCGCCAGGCAGCGGAAAGACCATGCTTGCTCGGCGCCTGCCGACGGTCTTGCCGCCGACGTCCTACGACGAGGCGCTCGATATCACCGCGATCCACTCCGTCGCCGGGCTGCTCTCCCCGGACAGGGGCCTCGTCGCGATTCGCCCGTTCCGCGCCCCGCATCATACCGTGAGCGCCGCGGGCCTCGTCGGCGGCGGGGATCCCATCCGCCCCGGCGAGGTCTCCCTGGCCCACCATGGGTGCCTGTTCCTCGACGAGCTGCTCGAGTTCCGCCGCGGCGTCCTCGAGGCGCTCCGCGAGCCGCTCGAGGAGGGCACGGTCGCCCTTTGCCGCGCCCGCGCCCGCGTCGTGTTCCCGGCGCGTCCGATCCTGGTGGCCGCCATCAACCCCTGTCCGTGCGGCTTCCATGGCGACCGCGGCAATCGCTGCGCCTGCTCCCTCGATCGCGTCCGCGCCTACCGCGCGCGGCTGAGCGGGCCGCTGCTCGATCGCATCGATCTTCACATCTCCTTGCCGCCCGTCGATGTCGCTCACCTGTGCGCGCCGCTCGCCGACGGCCGGTCGTCGCTCGACGCGCCCGAGAGCTCCGCGGCGGTGCGGGCGCGCGTGGTCGAGGCCCGGGCCGCGCAGCGCGCGCGCTTCGAGGCGGGGGAGGTCGGGGCGACGCACAACGCCGAGCTCGGCCCGCGCGATCTCGCGCGCGTCGCCATGCCGGACGCGACCGGCGCGCGCGTGCTCGCGTCGGCCGTGGAGCGGCTCGGCCTCTCGGCGCGGGCGTACACCAAGGTGCTGCGGGTCGCCCGCACGCTCGCCGACATGGACAGGAGCTCTGCCGTGCGGGCAGCGCACGTGGCAGAGGCGATCGGCGCGCGGCTGTTCGACCGCGAGGCCGCCTGCGGGCCGGCGCCCGCCAGCACCGCCGCGGGCGCCTGAGCTCGCCGCAGGGCCAAGGACCACCGCGCCCGCAGCGATGCGGGCGCGATCGCGGCCGCCCCGACGGCCGCGCTGGATCGACTGTCCGCGCGCTCGGGGGCGCGCACGTTCAACACGCAGCATTTGAACCGCAACAAGCAACGAACGCACGTCGAAGAGGAGAGACCGAGATGATGACCGAAATCGCTGAGAAGCTCCGCACCGTGAAGACCGTCGTCGGCACCATCGAGAAGCAGTTCGGGAAGGGGGCGATCATGTCATTGAACGACGAGAACGAGACCCGGGACATCGGCCTGATCCGGACCGGTTCCCTGTCGCTCGACGCGGCGCTGGGGATCGGGGGATACCCGCGCGGGCGCATCGTGGAGATCTATGGCCCGGAGTCGTCGGGGAAGACCACGCTCACGTTGCACGCGATGCGGGAGGCGCAGCGCGCGGGCGGCGTCGCCGCGTTCATCGACGCCGAGCACGCGTTCGACGTCACGTACGCGCGCTCGCTCGGCGTCGATATCGACAGGCTGCTCGTCTCGCAGCCGGACAACGGCGAGCAGGCGCTCGAGATCGTCGAGATGCTCGCGCGCTCGAGCGCCGTTGACGTGATCGTCGTCGACTCGGTGGCTGCTCTCACGCCCAAGGCCGAGATCGAGGGGGACATGGGCGATTCGCACATGGGCCTCCAGGCGCGGCTGATGAGCCAGGCGCTGCGGAAGCTCACGGGCATATGCCACCGCACCGACACCACGCTCATCTTCATCAACCAGCTCCGGCAGAAGATCGGCGTCGTTTTCGGCAATCCCGAGGTGACGACCGGCGGCAATGCGCTCAAGTTCTACGCGAGCGTGCGGCTCGACGTGCGCCGGGTAGGGCCGGTGAAGGTGAGCGACGAGGCCATTGGAAGCAGGACGCGCGTCAAGGTGGTCAAGAACAAGATGGCTCCTCCGTTCAGAGAAGCCGAGTTCGACATCCGGTGGGGAGCGGGCATCGACGGCGCGGCGGATCTCATCGACTTCGCCTGCCAGCTCGGGGTCGTGGAGAAGAGCGGCGCGCACCTGTCGTTCGCGGGCGAGCACATCGGGCAGGGGAGGGAGCGCGCCCGCGAGGCGCTGCTCGGCAAGCCGACGCTCGCCTCGTCGCTCCGCGCCGCCGTCGACGCGGCGGCGCCGGGGCGGCCCGGAGGCGGCGCGGCGATGGATTCCTGATCTCGGGGCGGCTGGCGGCTCGCCGCCGCCGACGCGGCCGCTCTCGCAACGCGACGACGCCGCGCCTCGCGCGAGGCGCAGGGCGGCGGACGGTGAGCGACGGCAGAGACGACACGGACAAGAGAACGACAGCAGACGACAACACAGAAGCGAACTGGAGCATGTCATGAACGAAGGACTGAACAAGGTGATCCTCATGGGCAATCTCGGCGCGGATCCGGAGCTGCGCTACACGGGCAATGGCACCCCGGTGCTTCACCTGCGCATGGCGACGAACGAGTCGTTCGTGGACAGGAACAAGGAGCCCAAGGAGCGCACCGAGTGGCACAGCATCGTGTTCTGGGGGCCGCGCGCCGAGGCGCTGGCCAAGGTGCTGACGAAGGGGGACGGCGTGCTCATCGAGGGCGGGCTTCGCACGTCGAGCTACGAGAAGGACGGGATCAAGCGCTACCGCACCGAGGTGATCGCGCGGGATCTCCGCTTCGCGGGGCGGCGGGCCGCGTCGACGGAGCTCGCGCCGGGTCCGGACGACGACGGCGATCCGACGCTGCCCGGGGCGAGCGTGCCGACCACGGCGCGGCTCGGGAAGAACGGCGCGCGGGGACGGCCCCCGGAGGTGCCCGCGCTGGATGAGATGCCGTACTGAGGCGCTCCGTCCGGACGGGCGCGCGGGGCGAGGCGGCTTGTATCGAGCCGCCTCGCGGCGTCCCCCAGCATGCGCCGTCTCACCCGGTTCGCGACATTCCCCTCCTGCGGTCGCCGTCGCGACCCCATCGAGCCCCCCCGCGCTCAGCGCTTGGCGTGTTGCTGGATTCCACTCAGGCCAGTTTCCAGGGCGATGTATCACGAGGTAGCCCTTCGTGGACGCTGGCGCGCAGCGTCAGCCGCGAGATGACTGATTCGATGACTTCAGGTCACCATCACACGGTGGACAGTATCCGGCAGTGCCGTCTGAAGAACTCTCGTGTCCTACATGAACACAGAAAAGTGATTGAATCGATGGATAACGTGCTCGAAGTGTGTTGACGAATGCCGTGCTTTGGAAGTAAACAGTGGATGCTAGGCTCGACGCGACCAGGTGCGATTCTCTTGCTGTACACGATCGACCTCCTCAACCGAATCTGCTCGGCCTGCGGAACGGCAACGTGGTAACCGTCAACCGAGGTACTTCATGCTCAGCAATGCGGTTCGCTTTCTGATGGTGTCTGCTGCTGCTTCTGTCGTCGCGCTCGGCGCTGCGCCGGCCGACGCGTGCTCCCTGCTGTCCAGCGGAGCGCTCGACTTCATCGCTGCCGGTACGCCATCGGCGGTCGGGGCTGTCTTCTTCACGAACGTTCAGAAAGAGGAGTTCTGGTCCGATCCAGACCCGATCGTGGACGCGGTGAACGACGCGGCCAATATGTCCTACTACTGGGGTTCGACGAGCCCGAGCTCGGAGAAGTACTATACCGAGTTCACCAAGCCCGGGGCCATCGTCTCGCTGAGGTCGAACATCTCCGGCGTCGCTGCGGGTGACGTGCTCGTCATCAACAAGACGGTGGCAGGCGGCGTACAGACCGCATACGGCGGGCACACCGTGATCGTCACGGGCCCGGCGCAGCAGCTCACGACGGCCATCAACCCGATCTACTCGGACACGCTGCAGTGGGCGCTGCCGATCGCCGACTCCACCAGTTCGGTCCATGGATGCAGCACCACCTGGCGTGACAGCCGGTGGACGAGCACGTGCAGCGACTTCGTCGCAGGGCCGGGAACGGGCTACATGCGCATCTATACCGATCTTGCCGGAAACTTCGTGGGTCACACATGGAGCGTCACCTCGGTTTCAAGCAGCAATTTTTACCCGATCGCGAGCACGACCGTCCCGGCGCGGCCCTTCGTCATCGGCGAGCTGACGACCTGCCCGCTGCCCACGCCGACCCCCTGAGCCGGCGCGCCTCCGGCGCAGCGGCGCGATCGTCTGGCGATCCTGAGGGCGCGCGCCCTCAGGATCGCCGCCTCCCTCCTTCGGCGTTTACGGCGTTCCGCCCTTCTCGGCCGCCGCGGGCACGCGGCAGAGCTGGGCGATGCCTTTTCCGCTCAGCTTCTCGCGCGTCAGTTCGAACTGCGGCACGTACATGCAGAAGCGGCCGCCCTTCTCGGTCGCGATGCTCGTTCGACGCGAGATCATCTCCTCGAGCTCCGAGCGGCTGATGGCCTTGTCCGTCTTCAGCGTGTCCGAGATCTTGAGATCAACCGCGTTCGGGCAGCTGACGCTGGCAGCGACGGTGAGGTTGGGCTTCACCTTCTCCTGACCTTCGCGATAGTCAGCACCTGGCCCGGCCTGGCCGCCCGCTTGCGCCCTGCCGGCCTGGGCGCCTTCGTGGGGCTGGCTGCCGCCTTGAGCGCCGCCGGCATGGGCCTGGGCCTGGCTGCCGTCGGTCTGGCCCTGCGCCCCCGCGCCGCCGCCCCGTCCCAGGTTGCCGCTGCCGGTCTGGCCGCCCGACGGCTGCTGCGACTTGCCCGCCGCGACGGGATCGATCCGACCGTTGACGGAGGCCGTGTAGGTGCACCCTTCCTCGACCGGGAACGAGATCTGCTCCTGGAGATTTATCGCCTGTTTCTTCTGACCCTGCCCCTGTTGCTGCTGCGTGCGCTGTGCGCCGCTCGGGCTGGGCTTGTCGCCCTGATGCTGCGCGCCGCCCTGCGCCGCTCCCGACGAGCCCGGTTCGCGTTGCTGCGGCGAGCCCGATTCGCGGTGCTGCGGCGAGCCCGTGCCGCCCGTCTGTGCTGCCGCGAGCGCCGGCGCGACCGCGAGCGCTCCCATGGCGAGCGCGAGTTGGATGGACCGATTCGATTTCATATTACCCCCAACCGTAGAATCTGCTTCCGATCGTACTCACCACCGCCGCGGGCCGACCGCCCACTAGGCGGCTTGTTCCCAGACCTTCCTTGACAGCGCGTCCTTGATCCACGCGAGGTGTCGCTGCTCATCAGTGTAGTTGCGCTCGACGATCGCGCGCGCCTCGGCCGTGAGCGACTCGTCCAGCGCCGCCTGGTATTGCCGGTTCGTGAGCTCCTCGTTGCCGCGCATGGCGAGGAGCGCGCTCTGGTCTCCCTGGCTCGTGATCGCCGTGAACCCTTCGATGAGCTTGCCCTTGAGGTCGCGGGTCCGTGCCGCGATGCCGCCGAGCGACGTCACATGCGCGGTCAGATCCACCACGTGGCGCGCATGATCGTCCCTGAAGCTCGCGAGCCGCTGCTTGGTATGAGCGTGCTCGCACGCCTCGATGGCGCGATCGTAAGCGGTGATCGCGTCGCGATCGAGCTGGATGAGGTCGTTGAGCACCTCGATGACGTCTCTCGCCATGATGGACACTCCTTCCGGGATCCCGCTCCGCTCGGACCCCACCGCCCACCACCTGGGGCATTTGCGTGGGGGCGCAAGCCATGCGCACGTCGTCACCGGAACATGTATTCGCCGTTGCCGCGCCGGGCTCGGCCGCCGCTCGAGGCTGCCGATGGCGGCCGTGGCGGGCGGTCCGGCATCCCGAACGGTCCGGCAACCTCGACCTGGCACGGACCGTGAAAGTCAGTCGGGAGACGGGAGACGGGAAACCCTACAGCTTCCGTGGACCGGCGCCGCCAGCGCCGGCGCCGCGGGGAGATGGGATTGTGCCTATGAAACGCTCTCTTGGCCGCTCCTCGCTGCGCGCCGCGCTCGCGCTGCTCCTCGCCGCCTCCGCGGCTTGCGCCGAGGGGCTCGCGAACGCGCCCAGCATCAACCGCGAATGGACCCCGGAGGACCGTGGTCAGGACGCCATCGCGAATGGCCCGAGCTCCTGCCCCAGGGAAGGCCCCGATCCGCTCTCGCCCCCCGGCGAGCTGCGCGACATCTGCCCCAAGGCCGCTCCGGCGCGGCTGCCCAACGCCGCCGCGTCGCCCTGAGCGCAGCCGGCTCGCGCCAGAAAACCTCGCTGCGCCCGCTGACCTCCGTTCGCGCGCGCAGGAGCGCGCGGCGAGCTCGGAACGAAAGAGGGCCTCCTGCGGCCGACCGCTTCCACGATTCGACCGCCCGGATGCGGTTGTGCCTGCCAGCGCGAAGGCAGAATGTCCCGGCTGAGGCGCGCTGCCTCAGGCAGAAGGAACGATCGCCAGGGCTCTGGTCTGCCTCTACGGCTCGGGCGCGACAGCTCCCGCTGCGGGGGGGCGACTCCGCCGCTCGCCCGCGGGGCACTCGCGGTGCCCGGCGCCTGCCGCGTCGATCGTGAGCTGGCCGGTCCGGCGTGGCTGCCGCGCGGTCGGGATGGTGATGGGCTCCTCGATGAGCTCCGGCGCCAGGGCGCCGCGGGCGGGGACGAAGCGCGGCTCGCCCGGCTTGCGATCGTCGGCCACCTTCCACGCGCGTGGCACCTTCCTCAACCCGACGGGATAGAGGGTGAGGCCGTCGCGGTGGACGTGAATCCGCAAGAAGTTCTTGTAGTCCTGGATCCGGAGCGCCGAGAACGCTTCGTTGCCGTGCCGCTGCGCGACGTTGAGCGAGATCAGGAGATAGACGCCCATGATCGTCGACCCGACCACGGCGCCGGCGGCGCCGACGAAGAGCGTCACGCCGAGGAGGCTCCACATGGACGGGAGGTCCCGGACGTCGACGCCGAGCAGCGCGCCGCCGAGGTGCGCGAGCCCCAGCGCCGCCCCGAGGTGCGCGAGCGCGTGGAGCGAGCCCGCGAACCGGCGATACCAGGTCTTGTAGGTGTCCGTGAAGACGATGAACACGAGCACGACGACGAGGACCCACCCCACGGCCCCCGGCCCGGGACGGGGCAGCGTCAGGGAGGAGAGCATGTAGACGAAGGCGGCGGCAGGCCAGAAGCCGAGGTTGTGCCGAGCGAACGAGAGGTTGCGCCAGGCGAGCCGGCGCGACTCCGACTCTGACGGAAACGAGGCGCGCAACACATAAGGGCGCTGGTCGGCGCCCGCGCCGGAGCGGACCACGGTGACCGGCTCGCCGTGGGTCGGGTGGAGGAACGCGCCGCCGCCGCCGGCGATGACGTTTTGCCGGCCGTCCGCGGACTCGTGGCGGCGATAGTGGTGCAGATCTCCGGCGATTCGCGCGACGATCTCGACCCCGGGCCGCGCGTCGGCGAGCTGCTTCTCGAAGAAGGCGAGGTTGCTCTGGAGCTCTGGGTTGTAGATGGCGCCCTTCACCCAGTCGGGCTCGGCGGTGCAGAGGATCACGCGATCTCCGTCGCGCATGTCGTGCGTCGCCAGCTTGCAGAAATACTCGATCTGCGGCTGGTCGATGTCGGACTCGAGCTGGATGTCGACGCCGAGCAGCCAGAAGCCGTGGGGCAGCTTCAGCGCGAAGTAGCTCCGCGACTGGAGCGTCTTCCAGGCGCCGAGCGTGCGTTTCTGGCCGAAGAGGCGCATGAAGCTCATCAGCCCGTCGTACCAGTCGTGGTTGCCAGGGATGGCGAACAGGTGCGGCGCCTCCGTCACATCGGCCTTCGGGAGCGCGGCCGCGTAGGGCTCGACGAGCCGCGTCCAGTACGCCTGACGCGTGGCCGAGGGGTAGACCTGGTCGCCGCCCATGACGAGCACCTCTCCGCGCCTCGTCTCCCGGCCGCCCAGCGAGAGGACCGGCCGCGCGAGGAGGCTCGCGATCGCGTAGGTGGGGTTGAAGCCATCGCCTGTGTCCGCCACGTAATCGATCCAGAGCTCGTCGCGCATGACGCCGTTTCGGACGGCATAGTCGAAGGGAGGCTGCGGCCCCGCGATCGCCTCGAGGAGGCGGAAATCGCCGCGCGCGCCCATCAGGCGGGAGACGGTCATGTCGAGCGCGGAGCGGGCCAGCTGGAAGGGGCTGTACCAGCATGTCATGACGCTCCGCTGGAGCGCCGCGAGCCGCTCGCGATCCGGGCGATCGATCATCCGTCCCTCCGCTCAAGGGAGATTATCACCG
The DNA here is from genome assembly GCF_052075895.1 of Sorangium sp. KYC3313. NCBI lineage: Bacteria > Pseudomonadati > Myxococcota > Polyangiales > Polyangiaceae > Sorangium > Sorangium sp. KYC3313. Next base: position 9,240,102 of record NZ_CP197255.1, on the reverse strand, counting down.
CCGGAGCGTCGCGTCGCCTCGGCCGCGCGCTTCTGCGGGGCGCGACGACGTTGTGAGCGCTCACGCTAGGCGAGATCACTGCCCTCCTTGAGACAGCCGGCGAGCTCGCTGAGGAGCTTGTCGGTCGCCTCCAGACCGCTCGTGAAGGCTTCGCCCTCCTTGGCTCGGCGGGTGAGGCGCATGTCGGGCGACAGTCGGTAGGGTGAGGCCTTCGGCTGGACCAGCTTGAGCACCTTGGCATGATCGAGCGGGGTGTCCTCGCGCAAGTGCAGCGTCACGCCCTTGGCGCTCGCCTCGCATGCGAGCGCCTTCAGCCGGCGCAGCTCGGTCTTGAGCCGCATGAGGTGCACGAACCGGCGCGCCTCGAGCGGAGGCGGGCCGAAGCGATCCTCCATCTCGACCGCGAGGTCCTGCACGTCCTCGGTCGAGGCGGCACCGGCGAGCCGCTTGTAGAGGGAGAGGCGTATGCCTACATCGGAAATATACTCTTCTGGCAGAAGCGCGTCGGCGTCGAAGGAGAGCTCGGTGTCGACGTCGTGGACCACGGGCTCGCCGCGCAGCTCGTGGACGGCCTCGTCGAGCATCTGGCAGAAGAGCTCGAAGCCAACCTGGGCGACGGTGCCGCTCTGCTCGGCGCCGAGGAGGTCGCCGGAGCCGCGAAGCTCCAGGTCGAGCGAGGCGATATGGAAGCCGGAGCCGAGCTCGGTGTGGCGCTCGAGGGCCTCGATGCGGGCGCGGGCCTCGTCGGTCATGGCGTTCGGGGGCGGGACGATGAGGTAGCAGTAGGCGCGCTCCTTGGAGCGGCCGACGCGGCCGCGCAGCTGGTAGAGCTGCGAGAGGCCGAACATGTCGGCGCGGTCGATGAGGATCGTGTTGGCGCGGGGGATGTCGAGGCCGCTCTCGATGATGGCGGTGGCGCAGAGGACGTCGTAGCGCCCCTCGACGAAGTCGAGCATCGCCTGCTCGAGGTGCTGCTCGCTCATCTGGCCGTGGGCGACGCAGATGCGGGCGCTCGGGACGAGCTCGGCGAGGCGGGCGGCGCGCTCGTAGAGGCCCTCGACGCGGTTGTAGACGTAGAACACCTGGCCGCCGCGGCCGACCTCGCGGAGGACCGCCTCACGGAGGACGGCCTCGTCGTGGCGGGTCACCACGGTGCGGATGGCGCGGCGATCGACCGGGGGGGTCGTGATGATCGACATGTCGCGGAGGCCGGAGACGGCCATCTGGAGGGTGCGGGGGATGGGGGTGGCCGAGAGCGTGAGGACGTCGACGTTGGTCTTGAGCGCCTTGATGCGCTCCTTGTGGGTGACGCCGAAGCGCTGCTCCTCGTCGACGACGAGGAGGCCGAGCCGCTTGAAGTGGACGTCCTTGGAGAGGAGGCGGTGGGTGCCGATCACGACGTCGACGCTGCCGTCGCGGAGGCCGCGAGAGACCTCGTCCTGCTCCTGCTTGGTCTGGAAGCGGGACATGACGCGGACCTCGATGGGGTAGGAAGCCATCCGGGATCGGAAGCTGAGGTAGTGCTGCTGCGCGAGCACCGTGGTTGGGCAGAGGACGGCGACCTGCCTGCCGGCGTTTGCGGCGCGGAAGGCGGCGCGGATGGCAACCTCGGTCTTTCCGAACCCGACATCGCCGCAGACGAGGCGGTCCATCGGGCGGCCGGACTCGAGGTCGGCCGCAACCTCGGTGATCGCCCGGGCCTGGTCGGGCGTCTCGTCGAAGGGGAAGGTCGCTTCGAAGGCGCGGTAATCGTCGTCCGCCGGTGGAACGGGCTCCGCCGTGGCGGCGCGGCGCTCGGCGTAGAGGCGGAGGAGCTCGTCGGCCATCTTGCGGACGCTCTTCTCAACCCGCGCCTTTGTCTTGGCGAACGTCTGCCCGCCGAGCCGGTCGAGCTTGGGGGCGCCTTCGCCACCGCTGAATTTCTGGATCTGGTTCAGGCGGTAGACCGGGAGGTAGAGCTTGTCACCGCCGGCGTACTCGACGGCGATGAGATCGACCGTGGTTGAGCCGACCTGCTTGTGGACGAGGCCAAGGTACCGCCCGATACCGTGATCAACGTGGACGACGTAGTCGCCGACGCCGAGGTTGCGGAGGTCCTCGAGGAAGGCCTGCGACGGCTTCGTGGAGGAGGCGGCAGCGCGTGCGGCGCGGCGGTGAGCGCGAGCACCGAAGATTTCCTCCTCCGTGACCAGCGCGAGCCCCTCGGCAGGAGCGATGACGCCGCGCGCAAGAGAACCCGTAACGACGAGGGCCGTGTCGCGCGGAGACGCGGAGCTGCTGCCATCGAAGAAGGCGGGGTCGAACGGACCGAGGTTGGCCTTCACCCGCACGTCGCGATGGCGGAGCAGGGCGACGAGGCGCTCAACCTGGGTCTGCGCGCGTGCAGCGATAAGAACTCGTAGGCCCGCTTCTTGCCAAGCGACCACCCGACGAACGAGCGGGTCGAGAGCGCCGTGCTTGCCGCGTGACGCGCGAGCCGTCTTGATGGCGCGCTCGAGGTCCGACTGGTCGCGCGTCGCGAGCGACGGGACGTCCTCAGGAACGACCTCGAAACGCTCCAGCGAGTTCTGGTTTTCCGCAGCACCCTCAACCCCGGTGCGGTGCAGGGCAAGCACGGCACGCGCGCCGAGCCACGAGGCAACGTGTGCCTCGTCCTCGTAGAAGGAGGCCAGCGGGAAGTGCGGCTCACGGTCCTTGTGGCTCCGATCGGTCGCAGCGCGACCGAGCTCGTTGCGCACGGCGGCGGTGAGGGAGGATGGGTCCTCAAGGAGGAGGAGCGCGTCGTCGGGCAGGTACGACGTGAAGGAGGCGAGGTCGATGAAGGCAGGCAAGTAGCCTTCGGCCCCGAAGAAGGCGCGGCCGCTCGCGACGTCGTCGACCAGGGCGCGCGCCTTGGTTGAGGGGAAGTCGATGACGTCACATGCGGAGCGTACCCGCTGGCGGGCCCGCTCGACATTGGCAGGCGTGAGGATCGCCTCGCGCGCCGGCGGGATCCAGACCTCCTTCACGTCGGCGACCGTGCGCTGGTCGTCGGGGTTGAATGTCTTGATCGATGCGACGACGTCTCCGTAAAAGTCGATGCGCACCGGCAGCTCGGCGGAGGGCGCCCAGACATCGAGGAGGGCGCCGCGGACGGCGAAGGTCCCCGGGTCTTCTACGAGGGGGCTGCGGACGTAGCCCGATGCACCGAGGCGGGCCGAGAGCGCGTCGCGATCCATCTCCTGCTCGGCGATGACGAGCTCGGCGTGTTCGGTGATCTCGTCCCTGGGTACGACCTTGCGGGCGAGCGCGGTGATGGGGCAGACGAGGACCGACCAGGGAAGGTCCATGCCGAGGTGGAAGAGTGTGGCGAGGCGGGTCTGGGCGCCCCGGCGGTCCGGGTTGACATCCGCGTAAGGGCTGGCCTCGTTCGGCAGGTAGAGAAGGACGCGGCCGAACGTGGTCGAGCCGGCTGCCTCGGCGTCATCGGCATCCCGATCGACGAGCAGGAACGAGGTATCGGCCGCCAGAGCGCGGGCGCTGTCGATGTCGGGAGTGAGGGCGATGATCCGGCGCCCGGCGGCGGCCGCGACGAGGCGACGGATGACGAGGGCACCGGCCGAGCCGGCCGCGCCTGTGACATGACGGGTGCCAGGCGGCGCCACGGCGAGCTCTGCGGCGAGCTCACGGGGCGTGACGACCCGGCGGTCTGCCGGGAGATCGAACGACGGGAGCGGCTCGAAGTCGGCCGGCGTGGAGGCGGGCGGGCCGCTGGTAGCGGTATCGTTCGAGGCGCTGTCGTCGACGTGGCCTGAGAGCTCGGCGACCGTGGCGCTGAGCGGGGAGATCGAGGTGGAAGTGAGGGAGCGCTCGGGGGGCATCGGCGCAGCGCGGTCTAGCATAGGCGGCGCGATTCGACCCGCGGTCTCGACCCGACCGTGGTTCGCGCCGCGCGCGGGAACGCAACCCCGCCGTGCTGGGAGCGTATCTCGTGGCCGTCGTAGCGGGGGCGCTACGTGACGCGCACGCCAGCTCGGTCCCGGTCCCGAATCGCCTCTCGTCACGATGGTAACGTCGACTCTGGACTCCACTCCACGCAGACATTTCGACCGATCAAGCGCTGTTCACGCCCAGCCTGGCAGCCTCGAGCGAACCCGAGCGGGCGAACCAGTACGCCTGCCGGTCAGTCGAGTCGTCCGTTGTTGCGCATGAATCGAGCCTTCGAGGAGATCGAATGCTTGGTCCTGCCCGTCGCTTGCGACAACGCCGTGTCCAGGCGTCGATCGTGTTGTGCGGCGGGCGAACTGATTCTCCTGGTTTCCGATCTTAATAAATTGTGTCGGCGTGTGCTGGTCCTGCGTCTATGCCGCCGCAGGCTCGCCCTCGTTGACGGTGACCCCGTGGAACACGCGCATCCACCACGTGCCCACAGGGAAAATTACGCCGCGTACACCTGCGCGCCATTGATCGATCGAATGTCGGTATGCGATGCGAAAGGCTTGGATGGCCGCGATGGCGGCGTTCTTTGCGTCTGCCTGCCGGCGGCCGACTGCGAACGTTGGATTGAGATCGCGAAGCGGCTCGATGCTCGTTGCTCGCTTGTAAGGAGAAATGGTCCTCGCGCGCGCAGCCCCGAGGAAGCCAAGCCTTTGTCGCTGTAGGGTAGCGTGAGCCTGTCTCTCGTGCAGATCGATCCGTTCTGTGATCTCGCAACGAAATTTGTCGGCACTGGCATCGCTGATCGACGGTGGAAGCGTGATCGCAAGTGCGACGTCGGTTGGCCATTCGGGGTTCTGTGGATCGAAGTATATTTCAGGGCGTTGGGCGCGCAGGACGCCGCGGCCGATGTCGCCGACGAGCACCTTGGCTCCTGGCCACTCATGTGCATGCGGTACGAGACCAGCAGCGACCGGATTTGCGAGCGTGTAAGCGATCTTCTCCACCAGAGCGTCCCGTGTTGCTAGCCGTACCACGCTCGTTGCTCGATCGTCCCACACCGGCCCCTCCCACGCGCGCAAGATCTTGGTCCCGAGAGCGACAAGCCGATGGAATCTCTGCAAAAATCGTGGGAGCTCACCGTGTGTGTCTGTGACAACGATATGAATGTGCGTGGACATCACGCAGAGGGCGTGTACGAGGATGCCATGGCGGCGGGCCGAGACCGCCAGGGTATAGATCACGAGCCGTGTGATCGCGGAATCGGGGCGGAAGAGAAAATGCCTTCGCAGTACACGGCGGGTGAGAAGATACGTCGCGCCGGGGACGATCGCACGAGGCTGGCTCATACCTTGACGGGTATGTCAAGCGCCGTGCCAGACTCGAAATCGGCCGATTTTTGAGGAATTGGGCGATCGAGGAGGTGGCGGCCGTCACCCTCTTCGCCACCTCCGCCACCCAATGGTCAGGTCGGGGGGGCAGAGCAGAGCGTGTGCGGAGCGCAACGTCAGTCGAGCGCGACGTCGCGATGTGGCTCGGTAGACGGCGGCTGCTGCGAAGGCCATGGAGGGAATGCTGGCGATGCATCGTGGGCCGGCAACAAAACCGAAGAAAAAGCTCGACAGTTCTACAGGTGGACCCCGCCTCCGAGCGATACCCCCCACGTAGTCGCCCCTCGCTGCCCGGCCAGCCCGGACGGCGCATCCAGGTTGACGGCAACCTGGGAGCGTACGAACACCGGCTCGAATTCGACATTCGCATACAAGATTGCTGTCCACTGTGAGAAATCTCGCCCTGCGAGCGGTGCCGACTGCGCGAGCATCTGCATTCGCACTCCGGGTGTCAGCGGACCCATCCGCAAGCCCGCGTGAGCGGCGGCCACGACCGCCAGCCGAGACGGGTTGGAGTTCACGGAAACGAGCACGGCTGGATCCAGCTCAGCGCCAACGACCACCGGCATGGACAGCTCCGCCCGGCTGCGGAGCAACAGCGCGATCGGGATCGCGTTCGGTGCCCACATCCAGTAATCCGCGAACCCGCGCGCGGCCGTAGCTACCGCGTAGTTGTACTCGGCCTCCGTATTCTTCGGGATGGTGCCAGGGAACGTCGTCACCGGCGGTGCAACCCCGACCCCGGCATAGATCGAGCGGTTTCGCTCCTCGAGAAGCGCCGCCTGCACGGTCACGAACGGATTCCCGAAGCGAAACGACGAGCGCCGCGCCTCTCCCTCGATCCGAAACGTAGTCCAGGCCGAGGTGATGTCCGTGGTTGCGAGCAGCCAGCTGTTCAGGCGAACGCCCGCCGCCACCTGCGGCGCGACATGAATCGTAGCCACCGTCCGGTCCTGCGGCGAGGCTGTGAAAATGCCGTACAGCGCAACATGGCCGCGGCCGCCAGGTCGCGACGGAATGTCCCCCGTCGTCTGTGCCCAGCTCGGCGCCGCCCCGACCGTGGCAACCACGGTGACCGTGAGCGCGAGCCCGCGCGCTCTCGTCCTCACTTCGTTCTCCGAAACTTCTGCACGCCGCGACCCCTCAGGCTGGTCACGTAGACGCTGCCGTCGTGCCCCACGGCGATCCCGTGCCCCCAGTCGATCTCCCCGGGACCGTCCCCCGATGTGCTCCACCGGTCCACGATGTTCCCGTCGAGGCTCATCCGCAGCACATGCCCCCGCGGCCGCTCTGGATCCTGATCGCCGCCGTCTACAACGTAGATATGCCGGTCGGGTCCGAAGGCGATCGCCCACGGTCGCCCCAGCGCGGCGCTCTTCCACTGCGCCAGGTAGTGGCCGTTCGCGCTGAAGACCTGAACACGCGCGTTCTCCCGGTCCGCCACGTAGACGCGCCCCTCGTCGTCGGTGACGATGCCGTGAGGCGTGTCGAGCTGTCCCGGCCCGAAGCCCTTCTCGCCCCACTCCATGACGAACCCGCCGTCCTCGGAGAAGCGCGCGATCCGCGCATGGTTGTAGCCGTCCGCCACGTAGATATCGCCGTCCAGGCCGAAGGCCACGTTGGTGGGCCGGTCGAGCTGCTCGGGGCTCGTCACGCACCCGGTATCCGCGAGCAGTACGAGGATCCACACACCGATGCCCTTCATGGCGCCTCGCCGAGGGTCATGACCACATTCCCCTCCGCCGTCAGCTTGAACACCCGGTTCTGCTCGGAGTCCGTCACCCAGACGAAGCCGTTGCGATCCACCTCGATCCCGTGTGGATAGAAGAAAAGCCCCTCTCCCCACGCGTCGAGCAGCTCGCCCGTCTCTGGATCGAACGCCAAGATCGTGGGTTCGGGGATCGGCGCGTCGTTCCCTGACGTGCGCCCCGCCGCGTGGCTCACCAGCACGCGCCCTCGCGCGTCAACCGCCACATCAAGCGCTGGGCCGAACACCATCCCGTCAGGGACACGCGGCCACCCGTCCACCACCGCGTACGGCCCCGCAGGCGCGTCGTCCGCCGTCGGCGGTCGCGACGTGCATGCCCCCGCAAGCGCCAACCCTACCAGCCAGCGGCCCCCGCGCTGCGCCCCGGAGACCGACGCTGCGTTGCGAAACAGCCATCCCATGACCAAGGATAACAATGTTATCCTGGTGGCGTCAACGGGCGAGGTGCGGACGTGGCAGGATGGTGGGCATGGGTGTGATGGATGCGGATGAGCCGGTGGAGCGCGTGTTCATGGCGCTCTGCGAGGGACGGCTGACGCGGGACGAACTGACGGCCCGCAAGATCGCCGCATTCCTGGGCCAGACGACGATGGTGCTGTATCATCACTTCGGCTCGCTCGACGGATTCCTCATTCGCGTCGATGGCCTCGGATGGCGGCGGCTCGCGGAGCGCCTCGACGCGCGGGCGCGCGCTGGCGCCGATGCGCGGTCGCTTGCCGTCGGTTACGTCGAGTTTGCGCTGCGCCATCCGGATCTGTACTGGCTGATGGCCGAGCGCCGCTTCGACCGCGCCCGCCTGCGCGAACAGGGGCGCCTGCGGCTCGCGCGCCCTCTTTGGAGCTCATTCGTCGAGCTCTTGCGCCATCACGGCAGCAGGCGGCCGGAGGAGGATACCTACGTGCTCTTCGCGGGTCTCCATGGCATCGCGATGCTCGCGCTGAGCGGGCGCGCCAACCTGGGTGAGGTTTCGTCCGGGGTAATTCCTTCCATCCTGGTTTCTTCCAGCCTGGGTGGATCCCTGTCTGGTTTACCAGGTACTCCAGGTACTTCACTCAACCCGAACCCGGGTGAGGGTCCCAACCTGGGTGAGGGATCGGGGGCCGCCGCCAACCCTGGTGAGGGCACCGTCGGAGATGCGGAGGTGGCCTTCGCCGCGGCACGCCGTCTTGCGGACCTCGTGCTCCCCGCCCGTCCACCCGAGCCGCCTGCCTCCCAGGCGAGCCGCGACCGCGGCGGCCCCGGGCGCCGCGCCTGAGCCGTCCGCCCTGGTGCCTGCCGGTGCCAGGACGCTCCGCGCGCGACGCACCGGCTTCCTGGCACACGGCTCGCCGGCCAGGAAGAAAGGGAAAGCGCGTCGACGCGCCTTCGCGCGGGGCGCATCCCTCGCGCTGCGCGGGGCTTGCGCTGGCGTTGTGCCGCTGGCGTCGTGCGAGACCGACCCCAGCATATCGCGCCCGTTCGCCGGACAGGCCTCGCCATGTCGGGCAAATCGGCACGTCCTGCGAGCTCGCGGCATCTATCTCCTTTCGGAGGTGTTATGGGCGCGCGACGCACGGTCGCTTGGTTGCTCAGCGGGGGGCTCCTCACCGCCGGCACCGGTTGTGGCAGCGACGAACCGGAGGCGCTCGGCGCAGCTCGGCTCGCGGCCGTCGCGAGGGCCGACCGCACCGTGCACGCGGTCGATGCGCTCGGCGCCCAGCACCAGGCCGCGATCGCCGCCAACGCGGACGCGAGCATCCTCATCGCGACCTACACCGATCCGCGCGGCGCCCTCGCGAATCCGATCAGCCTGTCCGGGGTTGCGCGATCCGCCGACGGCGGGAGATCCTTCGCCGAGGTCCTCGGCCCGAGCGGCGCGGGGGTGCTGCCCTCGGTCGCCGGCGGCCAGGTGCTCGGCGCCCCGCGCGTTGTCCACGATCCGACCCGCGACGTGTTCGTCAGCTCCTCCACCTACGTCCGCCCCGCCGATGGCCTCCAGGGCCTCTGCCTCCATGCCTCGAACCCCGGCAGCAGCACGGCCGGCTCCTCGTGGTCCGCGCCGGTCGAGGTGACCCCCGCGTTCGTCGCGGGGGAGAGCGCCGAGCAGGCCTCCATCGACGTCAACGCGGCGACCGGGCGCCTCTCCGTTACCTGGGTTCAGCGCGGCGGAGCGTCTCCGAGCATCCTCTACAGCCATTCCGACGATCTCGGTCAGACCTGGTCGCCCGCGGCCACGATCGCGCAGGCGCCCGCCGGTGGCGATCTCGACGGGCCGAGCGCGCGCATCCTCCCCGGGGTGACCGACGGGGACTCGGTCGTCTATGCTGTCTTTCGCGCCATCGAGCCGGGGACCTCGCTGCGCAACGTCGGTTGCCGCCGGTCGATCGACGGAGGCGTCACCTGGGAGGCGCTCACCCTCCTCGACGAGACGAGCTACCCCACGGAAGACCAGATCCTCGGCGTCGACCACGGAAGGAGCGCCCCGTCGATCGACGTCGACCAGGCCACGCGGCAGGTCTACGTCGTCTATCAGCGGAGCGACGCCCACGGGACAGGGGACATCGCCCTGCGCTCGTTCACGGAGCAGTGCACCGCAGGCCCCGCCGTCCTCCTCAACAGCAATCCAGGGCGCGATAGGGCCCAGTTCTTCCCCTTCGTGGCCGTCGACCGAACGACCGGCACCGCGCACGTCGTCTACTACGACCAGGATGTCGAGAGCTCGGGCGACATGACCGAGATCGTCCACACCGCGTCGAGCGATCAAGGCGTCTCGTTCAGCCCGCCCGCGCCGATCTCGGACCACCCCTTTCACGCGGGCCACGGCAACGACGCCTCCCGGCAGAACCTCGGCGACCGCATCGGCGGCGTGGCGCTCGCCGGTGAGCTCTACAGCGTCTTCAGCATGACGGCCACGCCGCCGCGGTTCGATGAGGGGCAGCCGTCGTCGACCTCCCTGATCGCACCCAACGTCCACCTCGACGTCCTCGACGAGCTCGCCCGCGTCCCGCCGCTGCGCGCGGCCGGCGTCCGGATCGCGGACACCGCGTGCGGCGCCCTCGCGAACGAGCGCGTCGATCCGGGGGAGCTCGTCGACGTCGGCGTCTACCTCGAGAACTACCTCGCCAACGCGATCTCCGGCAGGACGACCGTCTCCCGGATCTCCGCCACGCTGTCCACACGGACGCCCTCCGTGACCATCGTGAGGGCGAGCGCGCTCTACCCGGATATCGAGCCGCTCCGCACGGTCGCGGGCGACGCGCCGTTCGTCCTCAGGACGGGCCGGGACTTCGTTCCGGGAGCGCCGATCGATCTGACGCTCACGGTGAGCTCGGCTCAGGGCACGGTCGAGCTGCCGATCCAGCTCGAGACGGGCTCGCCGGGCGCCGCGGAGGTCCTCCTCCGCGAGGATTTCGACGCAGCGAGCGCGCCGGCGCTGCCCTCCGGCTGGCAGTCGGTGCGCGCCGGCGGGACGGCCTCCGCCTCGCCGTGGACCGTCGCGCAGACGCTGACGCCCGGAAACAACGCGGCATTTCACGACGAGGAGGCGGCGACGTCGCTCGTCGCGCTGGTGTCGCCCGCCGTGACCATCCCGGAGAGCTCCGGGAACTCCCACGTCACGCTCGACTTCGATCTCACCTACGAGCTGGAGGACGATCCGCAAAAGCTCGTCCAGGCGTTCGACGGTCTGACGCTGCGCGTGGAGGATGTCACGGCCGGCGCCGCGCCCCGGGCGGTGCTCGCGGAGGCGTTCGCCGAGCGGATCGTCACCGGCGGGAGCCACCACTTCCCAAAGCACCTTCCAGCCCGCGACGACCCGGACTACCTGGAAGATAACTCGGTATGGTCCGGCAGCTCCAGCGGGAGCAAGCGCGTGTCGATCCGCTTCCCTGGCGCGGGGCTGCGCGGGCGGACCGTGAGGCTCCGCTTCGAGTACACGCAGGACGACAGCCGGGTCTGCACGGATATCGGGCGCCCCGGGCCGTGCGGCGTCGCGGTCGACAACATCGTGTTCGCGGCGGTGCCGATCGTGTCCGGGGCCTGCGGGGCGGATCTGGCCATCACCCAGGCGGCCGCGCCGGATCCTGTATCGCCGGGCGCGCAGCTCACGATGACGATCGACGTCGCCAACGAGGGGCCGGGCGACGCGAGCGACGTCGTGGTGTCGTCCGTGCTGCCCGCCGGGGCGAGCCTCGTCAGCGCCTCGGGGACCGGCTGGACGTGCGACCTGCCCGGCGAAGAGCTCGTGTGCCGGCGCGCTTCGCTCGCCGCGCGGGAGAGCTCGTCGATCGCGGTCACCATGGTCGCGCCCACGCTCACGCCGCCCACGGTCGACGAGGAGATCGAGAGCACGGCGAAGGTGAGCGCGAGCGAGCACGACCCGGCGCCGGAAAACAACGAGAGCGACGTGCGCATCGACGTCTCCGTGCCAGCGCGCCTGATCGGCTATCTCACGGTCCTCGGCGAGCGCATCCCCGGCGAGGAGCTCGCCTATACGGTGCTCATCAGCAACACGGGGGGGCGCGTGCAGCACAACAATGCAGGGTTCGAGTTCGTGGACGTGCTCCCGCCCGAGCTCCAGCTGGAAGGCGCGTTCGCGGACAGCGGCGCGGTCTCGTCCGATCCCGCCACCAACACGGTGGGCTGGGACGGCGAGGTCGGGCCGGGGGAGTGGGTGGCGCTCACGATGGAAGCGATCCTCCTTCCCCTGACCGATGGACTCGTCGTCACGAACCAGGGTACGCTCTTCTTCGACGCGGACTCGGACGGCGTCAACGAGTCGAGCGCGATGACCGACGAGCCCCTGTTCGCCGGCACGGCCGATCCGACGGTGCTCACGGTGAGGCCCGCCGTCTGCGGCGATGGCGAGCTCGGGCTCGGCGAGCAGTGCGACGACGGTGACCTGCTCAACGGCGATTGCTGCTCGGATCTGTGCACCGCCGAGCCGCCGACCACGATCTGCCGCTTCGCGACCTCGCTGTGCGATCCCGCGGAGTATTGCGACGGCGCAGGCAGCTGTCCGGCGGACGTGAGCCTGCCGGACGGCGCCAGCTGCGATGATTTCGATGTCTGCAATGGCAGCGAGGTTTGCTTCCAGGGACTCTGTCTGAGCGACATCCCGCTCTTCTGCGATGACGGGGATCCGACGACCACGGACGAATGCCATCCCTTCTTTGGCTGCCGGAACACGCCGAACAGCGCCACCGCGGGAGGGGGTGTAGGCGGCGATGACGGAGGGACTGCTGTAGGCGTGGGCGGCGGAGCGGACGGCAGCGGCGCCAGCGGCGGCGGAGCGGACGGCAGCGGCGCCAGCGGCGGCGGCGCAGGCGACAGCGGCGCAAGCGGCGCAAGCGGCGCAGGCGGCGCAGGCGACAGCGGCAGCAGCGTAGGCGGCAGCGGCGACGCCGGAGGACCGGCCGAGGGCGCTGGAGGCAGGGGCGACGGCGCTGGCGGCGATTGCTCCACCGATGCCGGCGGGGCGGGCGGCACAGCGGTCGGCGGTGGTCGAGATGCGGCGGGTGGGGAAGGGGGAGGGGGCCAATCCGAGGGAGGAGCGCCCTCGAGCAACTGCTGCTGTTTGAGCATCAGCTGCGCGTATGCCGTCCTCGGCGGTGAGACCGGGCACGCGTCAGGAGTGGCCCGCGCGCTCGCGCTGTGCGGCGTCTTCCTGGCGCTCGGCAGCGCGCGCCGCGCCCGCCGCCGTCGCTGCTGACGGCGGCGCCCGCGCGCCCTGCGATCACCTGTAGACGAAGACCCCCTTCAGATCCTCGGTCTGCGAGATGGGCGTGCCATCCTTCTTCGAGGTGGTCCTGAACTGGTAGATCATCCCCGGGATCAGCGCGGGACCGTCGTACTCGACGGAGACGTTCTTGCTCCCCGAGACCCTGGGGACCTCCAGGTTCTCCCAGACCTTGGCGCCGAGCGCGTCGAACAACCGCACCTCGTACAGGTCTTCGCTGGAGTCGTCCTCGAAGACGAACGTCGGTGTCCCGCTCACCTCCTCCAGCGTGCTCGCGCCGGGCGAGACGACGGCGAGCGCGCCCGTCACCTTGAACGACTCCGCGATGGGCAGGTCCTGGCCGGAGACCGTGATGCGCACGATCTCGGTCCCGCCGATCGACGTGTCAGGATCCCGCACGAGCGCGTCGTCCTCGAACGCTGCAAGGACCACGTAATCGCCATCGGGCACCCCGGCGATCGAGAAGTCGCCGGTGACGTTGCCTCGCCGGAGCCCTCGCGGGGCCTCGCCGCGCGCGGTCGCCTCGTCAAAGGTATCGGCCACGACGAGGATGACCGAGGTCTCGCTCCCCCCTGGAGCATTCACGATCTCGACCTTGCCGCTCACCACCGCCGTGGCGTCTCCGGTCGCGTGAAGATCCACGCCCGTCGTCTCCTTGCCGGCGATGACCGTCGCGCTCGCCGTGTCGAGCGCGAGGTCGGCGGCATAACCCTTCACCGTGGCGTCGCCCGCAGCCACGTTGTAGATGGTGTAGCTGCCGTCGAGATCGGCCGCGCCGGTGGCGCCGCCTGCGACCAGCAGCGTCCCGCCGGGCTGGTCGGCGTGGACGACCCCGGAGATGGAACCGAGCCCCTCGCTGTCCGAGAGCGGCAACAGCGAGATCTCCGTCGCCGCCGACTCGATCGCGAGCGGTTTGCCCGCCGCGGTGGAGAGGTCGATGGGCAGCGCGACCCGCGGCGCCTTCGGGAACGTCTCGTAAGCCTGCGCGTCGGCGCGCAGCGTGATGTTGGCCTCGACCGGAGCGCCGCTCGCGTCGCGCCGCGCGGGCACGACGAGCTCATAGGTCCCGTCGGCCCCCGTGATCGCCACCCGGGAGACGACCGCGTCGCTCGGGTCCCGGGCGAGCACGCGCGCGCCCGCGATGGCCTTGTCGTCGAGCGAGTCGTAGACGCGCCCCCTCAGCGTCACCGGCTCGAAGCAAGCGGGCTCGGCGCCCTCCACCTCCTCGCACACATGCGGGGCGGCGCACCCAGTCTGCTCGGCCACCGAGCAGCTCTGCGGCTGACCCTCGTCGTCGCCGCCGCACCCCATCCCCATCAAGGCGCACAGCATCCCAACAGACATCGAGCGCATCACCATCGACCCGTCTCCTTTCAAACCACGTCTTCTGCAGGCTCAGCTTCTCAGCTCGTGAGCGGACAGCGCCGCAGCCTGCGATCCTGTCGCCGCTCCGAGCAGGGACAGTGAATCACGCAGGCGCGGCGGGCACCGAGCAGGGGGAACACATCCCTCCGGTTCTTCTGTGTCTTCATGGTTCAATCCCTGTCCTCGAATCCAGGGAGAACCCGGGCAAGCGTAGGGCTAGTTCAAGATGACCTGGCAGCAGCCGGTGATGCAGTAGTAGCCTGCGGCACAAGGCTCCTGGCCGGAGAGCCCGCACGGCTGGACCCCCGCCGCGCACTGGCCTTGGGGCTCGCCGGTGGGCCCGCCGCCGCTGCCGGTCGCGTCGCCGCCGCCGCCTGTCGCGGCTCCGCCTCCAACTCCGCCGCCCCCGGCGCCGGTGCCGGACTCGAAGCAGTCGTCTGGCAGCGTGTCCTTGCCAAGGCACAGCTCGCAGCGGCCGCACTCGTTCAGGCAAGCATCCACGGGCGTGCAGGGCTCGCAGCGGGTCGGGTCGGACTCGTGGCCGCGCGAGCAGGAGCCTTCACCGGTGCCATCGGCGTCGGAGCCGAGCCAGACGTACTTGCCGCCGCCCGCCGGCAGCTCGCAGCAGCCGAAGCAGTCGCAGCCGTTCGGCGTGAGCGGACCGCAGGTCGTATGGCACATATCGGACTGCTCGTCGTTGAGCTCGCTGCAGCTCTTGCCATCGGCGCCCGGCGTCGAGGCCCCGCTGTCATAGGCGCACATCATCCCGTTGCTCGACTCCGGGTGAAATCCGGGCGCGACCTCGTGCTCATCGCACTTGTGGTTCCAGTGGCAATCGTCGTTGCCGGAGCCGGAGTCCTGGTCGAAATAACAGTCGACGGTGCACGCCGGCCCCGCCTGGCCGGGGATCCCGCCGTAGTAGCTGCCCTCGGTGTTGTCGCACGGACCGAGGCAGTCCGGATCCTGCGCGTCGAGGAGCCCATCGCCGTCGTTGTCGACGAGATCCCCGCACGCGTACGTCTTGCCCTGACACTCGACGATGCTCGTCGGGGTCGCCATGCCTCCGCCGGCAGCGCCGGTGCCGGCCCCTCCGCCGCTCGCGCTGCCGCCGCCGCTCGCGCTGCCGCCGCCGCTCGCGCTGCCGCCGCCGCTCGCGGCGTCGCCTCCTCCCGCGCCGCCGGACGGGGCGGCGCCGTCAACGGTGCTGTCGCTACAGCCGGCGCTGAGGGTGAGTCCAAACAGGGCGGTCACCAACGAGAGAGAGAGAGCTAGGCGCATGGTGTCTCCAGAGGTGGCTCAGGCGCTCCCGTCCGCAGCGCGCGCTGCGGAGCGGGACTACCGGCGCGTTCATCCGGAGCAGTTCCGCCGCGGTCAGGTCACGGCTCAGAAAAATGACCGATCGCGAAAAAAACGCGGAGCCATCGCGAAACCGGCGTGCGGTCGTGGGGTGATAACCCACGTTGTGCTCGCAGCTGTCTCTTCTCTTCCAGGGGGCAACCGAGCGGGCACGCTCGTCGCTTTCATGGGGTCGCGTGGCCGCTGCGCGCCAGGGCCGCGCGCAGCGGCGGTCACGCCGCGTGATCGCGCCGCCGGCGGGCGCCCAGGCCCAGCGCGCCAGCGAGGAGCGCCACGAGGCCGACGAGCGCGCCGCCGCGCTCGCCTCGCTGCATCGCGCAGACCAGCCCGGACGAGACCTCCGGCTCCGTGGACCCGCCGCCGCTGCCCGCACCGCCGCTGTCGTCGCAGGCGTCGCCCACCCCGTCGGCGTCGCCATCCCCCTGATCCGCGTTGGCCGCGAGCGGGCAGTTGTCGTCGTCGTCCGGGACGCCGTCGTTGTCGTCGTCCGCGTCATCGACGTCGCAGGCGTCGCCTTGATCGTCCTCGTCGTTGTCGGCTTGATCCGCGTTGGGGACGGAAATACAATTGTCCTGCTCGTCCGGGACGCCGTCGTTGTCGTCGTCTTCCTCGCAGGCGTCGCCCTGACCGTCGCCGTCGCTGTCGGCCTGATCGGGGTTGTACTCCTCGTCGCAGTTGTCCGCCGCGTCGCTCAGGCCATCTCCGTCCACGTCCTCGCAAGCGTTGCCAACGCCGTTGTCGTCGGCGTCCGTCTGATCGGGGTTCGGTACGTGCGGGCAGTTGTCCGTCTCGTCCGGTATGCCGTCGCGGTCGCCGTCGACGTCGGCCCCGAGGTCGCAAACGTCGCCGCGGCCGTCGCTGTCGCCGTCGGTCTGATCCTGGTTGGGCACGTGCGGGCAGTTGTCCTCCGCGTCCACGACGCCGTCGTTGTCGTCGTCGTCCTCGCAGGCATCGCCGGTGCCGTCGCCGTCCGTATCTTCCTGGAACAGATTGGAAACGACAGCGCAGTTGTCCTCCACGTCGACCACGCCATCGTCGTCGCTGTCGGGATCGCACGCATCCCCGAGGCTGTCCCCGTCCGCGTTCTCCTGGCCAGGGTTCTGATCCGCAGGGCAGTTGTCCTCTCCGTTGCGCAGGCCGTCGCCGTCCGCGTCGATGTCGGGCTCGCAGAAGTCGCCGATGCCGTTGCCGTCGCTGTCCTCCTGGTTCGGATTGCGCGTAGCAGGGCAGTTGTCGCAGAGATCGCCGATCTTGTCGTCGTCTCTGTCCTGCTGGAGCGAGTTCGGTACGTGCGGGCAGTTGTCGACGTCGTTGTCGATGCCGTCGCCGTCGTCGTCGCCGGCCTCACAGACGTCGCCGGTGCCGTCTTCATCGGAGTCCACCTGATCGGCGTTCGCCGTGAAAGGACAGTTGTCGTCGGCATCCAGGACACCGTCGTTGTCGTCATCGTCGTCGCAGGCGTCGCCGGTATCGTCCTCCTCCGCATCCGACTGGTCCGGGTTCATCGCGACAGGACAGTTGTCGCACGCGTCGCCGATGCCGTCGGAATCCGAATCCCGCTGATCCCGATTGATAGCGGACGGGCAGTTGTCGCACGCATCGCCGAGAGCATCGCCGTCGGCATCCGCCTGGTCCGGATTCTGGGTCTGCACGCAGTTGTCCAGGGGATCCGCGATCCCATCCAGATCGGTATCAGGGTCCTCCGCCCACCCCGCGGCCGGCAGGATCAGCCCGAACAGGCCCGCCACGAGACCCACCGAGAACCGTCGCCCGCGCGACCGCACGCCGCTCGTCCCCGCACGTTTCATCGCGCCTCCATCCTTCATGGCCTTCATGGCGACAGCTTGGTCACGAACACGTCCGTGCCCTCGCCTCCCTCGATCCGCTTTTCCCCGAACGTCACCCTCCCGGTGAACGCGCCGGTCACGTAGACCTGCCTGTCGCGGTCGATGGCCACGCCCGTCGCCCGGTCCGCGCCGGCGCCGCCGAAGCGGTGGCTCCACCGATAATCGCCCTTCGGATCGAGCTTGGCCACGAACACGTCGTCGTCCCCCGCGCTCGTCACCGACCCGTCCGCCAGCGTCGTGTCTCCGCGGAACCCCCCCGCGACGACCACGTCCCCCGCGCCGTCGACGAGGAGCTGCCCCAGCGACGCGCCGTCTTCGCCGATCACCCGGCTATAGATGTGCTCGCCCTGCGAATCGAGCTTGGCCACGAACACCGCCTGGTGCTCTCCGGCCGTCCGAGGGCCCCCGCCGAGATCGATCGTCGCGCCGAACTCCCCGCCCACGATCACGTTGCCCGCCCCGTCCACCGCGACCGCCTTGGCCCGCTGCGGCCCCGCGTCGCCGAAGCGCTTGCTCCAGCGGTGCTCGCCGAGCGCGTTGAAGCTCGCCACGAACACATCGAAATCCCCGGCGCTCTCCAGCGGCTCGCCGCCGAGATCGAGCGTGCCGGCGAAATCTCCGATCACGATCGCGTTGCCGCGCTCGTCCATCGCCACGGCGCGGGCCTGCTGATCGAAGCCGTCGCCGAACCGCTCGCTCCAGAGCGGCGCGCCGTTGTCATCGAAGCTCGCCAGGAACACGTCGCTGCCTCCGGCGCTCTCGAGCCGGTCCTTGCCGACGTGCAGCGCGCCCGAGAAGCGGCCGACCACGACGAGGCGCCCCGTCGCCGTCGCCGCCACGCTCGTCGCCGCCTGGAAGCCGATGCCCCCGAGCGGCTGCAGCCACAGCTCCTGCCCCTCCGCGTCGAGCCTCGCGACATAGCCGTCTCGCCCGCCGGCGCTCGTCCGCGGCTCGCCGCCGAACTCCAGCGTGCCGGAGAACTCCCCCGCGACCAGGAGGCCCTCGTTCCCGTCCGGCACGAGAGCGTTCACCGTCTGCGGATCGAACGCGCCGAAGCGCTTCAGCCCGAGCCCCGACCCGTCGCTCGCCGAGAGCCGCGCCCAGAAGACGTTCTCCTCGCCGATCGGGGTCACGCTCTCGTCGTCGAGGGCCACGTCCTCCGCCTTCGTGAGCCTGCCGAGGAGCGCCGCGGTGCGGTCGTCGGCGACGGCCACGCTCGCCCCTGCGCGCTCCCCGTCGCCCCCGAGCGCGCGCGCCCACTGCACCTCGCCGCCCGACAGCGGCGCGCCGCCGCCCTCGCCGCCGGCCCCAGCAGGGGTCGACAGGCTGAGCTCGGGAGCGCAACCGAGCGCCGCAGCGCCGACCATCACGACGCCGAGCGCCGCGCCGGCTGTCGCCGAGTAGAGCCGCTGCACCCTCATCAGAACACCCCCTGCCACATTACGCCCTGCGCCGTGGGCGTCGCGATCGGCACGAGCGACGACGCCTGCTCGCCGCCCGCCCTGGGCCGCAGGAGGATGCCGCCCAGCGCCGCGCCCACGCCCGCGAGGCCGACCGCGCCGAGCGTCACCGACAGCCCCAGGCTGCGGTTCCACCGCGCCCGGAGCGCCTCCATGCTCTCGAAGTCGTGGACGCCCCGATCGCATACGGACCCGGGGCACTCGTCGTCGACCCGAGCCCGCGCGGCCATGTGGTCGGCAGCGAACACCGCGCCCCCCGCGAGCGCCGCGAGCCCCACGCCGCCCGCCGTCCATGCCCACAGCGGCACCGGCGCCCGGGGCTCCGTCGGCGCGTCCGCGGGCGGCAGCTGCCCTCCGCCCACGTTTGCGCCCATGCTCCCACCTGCGGCTGCGCCTGCCGTCGGCTCGGTCGACTGCCCTGGTACGAGGCGGATGCGGACCTCCGCCGGCGCGCGCTCCGCCTGCTTCAGCGTGACCTCGCGCCGCGCCGTCTGGAAGCCAGGCGCCGTCACCACCACCTCGTGGCGACCCGGGTTGAGCTTGCGCGGGTAGGGGAGCGCCGCGCGGGGGATCGGCTGGCCGTCCACGCGCGCGTCGATCTGGTCCAGCGCCGCGCCCTCGACCCGGAGCTGGAGCGACGGGATGCGCGCCTCGAGCTGCTCGACCATCGCCGCGGCGGCCGCCCGCGCCTGCGTGAACACCGGCGGCTCGTCGCTCCCGAGGGGCAGGTGGACGACCTCGTAGGCCGTCTCCCGGGCCTCGATCAGGCGACCGAGCGCCTCGTCGGCACGCGCGAGATCGAGCCCCGTCGTGGGGGCGCGCACGAGCGCGTGGGCCGCCTGGAAATCCGCGTGGGCGCCGGCGACGTCCCCCGCGTCGCGCTTCTTGCGCCCCTCGATGAGGAGCGTCCGCGCGGTCTGCCGATCGGCCGCCGAGGGCTCGGCCCGCGCCGGAAGCGCCCCGGCGACCGAGAGGACAGCCAGGGCTATGCCTGCGGCGCGGGAGGCACGGGGGCGCAACAATTTCATCTCATCACCAAGCCGCCCGGGACAGTCCCGGACTACTCGATCATGATCGCACGCCGCTCGCGCGGGGGTCAACTACGCCAGCGCGCGCGCATCGTGCTCATGGGGCCATGGCGCGCGCATCGCGTAGGGCGTCGATCGTGTTGATCATGTCGATCCACGTCCCTTGCGCTCACCGCTTGTCGGCGTTCGCGACTCGCTCCGTTCACGTGGCCGGGCGACTCTGGTGCAGGGGCACGGCGGCCGGCTGGCCGGCGACCCCCTCCCGCTCCCCCGGCGGCGAGACCGATCCTCCGGCGCTGACAGGCGCCTCGCTCGGCGCGATCGGCGTGAGATCGGCCGTCGCCGGGCCTCGGAGGACGCGGCCCATGGCGTCGAAGCGGGCGCCGTGACAGCGGCAGTCCCAGCTGCGTTCCGCGGAGTTCCACGAAACAAGGCCGCCGAGGTGGGTGCACATGGCCGACATCTCGTGGATCTGCCCCTGCGGATCACGGTAGACGGCGAGCTTCCTCAGGCCCCTGCGCACGACGGCGCCGGCGCCGGGCGCGATCTGCGCCACGTCAGGGACATCGCCCTTGCCGAGCCATGAGGCGTACTGGCACGCGACATTGAGGTTCTCCTTCGCAACCTCGGAGACGGCGGCCAGGCTCAGATTGACGCGGGTGGGATCGAAGAGCGACGCCATCCGGCTCTCGCGGCCCTGCACGAGGTCGGAGATCACGAGGCCCGCGATCGTCCCGTGCGTCATGCCGTTGCCACAGTCGCCCGTGGAGATGAGGATCCTCGATCCCTTCTTGATGCGACCGATGTACGCGAGGCCGTCGACCGTCTCCATCACCTCGCCGGACCAGCGGTGCAGCACCTCGCCGGCCTGCGTGAAGCGCTCTCTCGCCCACGCCTCGAGCCGCGCGTGGCGCTGGTCCGCGTCGCTGGCCTGTCCGGTCTTGTGGTCCTCTCCTCCCACGAGGAGCACCTCGTCCGGGCCGTCCGCGCCGTCGATGTTGGCGAGGCGGACGTAATGGAACGGCTCGGCCGTGTCCCAGTAGAGCCCCGGCGGGACGGCGCCCCGGGGGATGCGCAGGCCGACGACGTAGGTCCGGTAACCGGCTTGCTTCAGGTGGACGGCGATGCGCGGAAGGAAGGGGGAGTTCGTGGCGAGCACGGCCTCGCCGGCGGTCACCCGGTGCCCGCGCGCCGTCTTGACGACCACCCCGTGAGGCACGGCGTCCTCGTCGACGTCGACCACGTGCGCGAGCGTGTAGAGCACGCCGCCGTCGCGCTCGATCGCCCGCGCGAGCCCCGCGAGGTACCTGCGGAGATGGAACTGCGCCTGATCGGGGAAGCGGACCGCGGGCCCCGTATCGAAATCGAGCAGAGGCGCGCGGTCGACGTAATGGGTCGAGCCGAGCCCGGCGCGGTGCGCGGCCTCGATCTCGTCCCGGAGGGTGGCCGGGGGCGACCCCGGGGCGGTGAAGAGATAGCCGTGGACGCGCCGGAAGTCGCAGTCGATCTTCTCTTCCGCGACGATCCGCTCGATCGTCTCGATGGCCGCCGTGTGGCTCCTTGCGGCGACGCGCAGGCGGCTCTTGCTGTGCAGCTTCGCGAGCGAGGCCCAGCGCCGGTCGAGCGCGTGCGTGATGTGCGCGGTGGTGAGCCCTGATTCGCCCCCGCCGATGGCGCCGTTGTCGAGGACGACGACGCGCTTGCCGGCCTTCGCGAGGAGATACGCCGTCGTCAGCCCGGCGATCCCCGCGCCGACGACGCACACGTCCGCCTCGTGGTCCGTCGCGAGGGGGGGCATCGGAGGGATGGCGGCGTGGGTCCAGGCGGTGTTCTTATCGTAGGCTCGCTCCGTCATAGGCGCTCCGCGTCTGGGCGCCGAGCGCTTTGGCCCGGCGCTTCGTCTCGGTGATCGGTCGTGGGGTCCGCCGTCCGGGAGGCGTGATGATCCGCCGCGCCAGACGCCCCGGATGCGGCCTCCATGGCCGCCGCGCCGCCGGCGCGCGCGGGGGGACGCGCGCCGGCGGCGCTCTTCGTTCGCGCGCGAATGCGCGCTCGGGTGAGCTCGTCAGGCCCTTCCCGCGGGTCGGCGGAGAGGTGGTTGTGCCGTGGCGCTCCTGAGCCAAGCCACCCACACCATTCGCGGGACGATGCAGATCGCGTACCGCGCCCCCGCCGCCCGGCGCGGCTTGTATGTTGGACGTGCCGCGGGCTCGCGGTGGGGCATTCTGCCACGATGAGGCAACCCTGCGGCGCGCGTGGCGCGCGTCCGAGGCCATCGTGGGCCGTGTGCAAGAGCACGGTTGGTCAGCGGAGAGTCCCGTCCAGGCGAGGCGCGCCGTCCAGGCGGGACGCGCCGTTCCGGCGGACCCATGGGGTAGCCGATCGTCGCCACGAACTCGCCGCGATAGCTGCTTGATTCGATCCGCGCGCACGCGTACTTGACGTCCACGACACAGCAGATTGAGGACGTTCGACAGCCCACAGCGAGGGGGGGTCGAACTGGCCTTGGCTCCACCGAGCGCCGGCGGCTCGGGCTCTTCGTCGAGACATGGAGGATGGATGAAAGCGCACTTGGTGACGAACGTGGCTCGGATTGCTCTTCTGACGAGCATGGGACTTCCCCTGGGCTGCAACGGCTGCGACTCGGAGCCTGAGGACGGCGTCACCTCGTCGGCGAGCGGCGTCGGAGGCGCCGGAGGCGCCGTCGCCGGGCAGGGCGGGGCCGGAGGTGGCGGCGGGCAAGGCGGTGAAGGGGGTGCCGGGGGACAGGGCGGGGTCGGAGGCGCCGGCGGCAGCGGTGGAGTCGGAGGCGTCGGCGGCAGCGATGGAGTCGGAGGTGCGGGGGGACAAGGTGGCGAAGCGGGCGCCGGTGCATCAGGTGGAGTGGGGGGCGCAGGCGGCGACGGGGGCGCGGGCGGCAGCGGCGGCGGCGAGCCTCCGGCGTTCCTCGGAGATGCCCTGTGGGGGCTCGGCGCCGGCGAGGCGAAGAACGAGCGAATCGAGGCGATCGCGGCGGATCCGCACGACAACGTCGTCCTGGTCGGCGGCTTCGAGACGGCGATCAACTTCGGTGGCGAGGCGGACGCCCTCGCGAGCGACGGTGGTCTCGACCTCTTCGTCGTGAAGCTCGACGCGGCGGGAGGCCACGTCTGGAGCAGGCGATTCGGGGGCAAGTCCGATCAGGTCGCGTTCGCGGTGGCCACGGATTCGAGCGGCGACGTCGTCGTCGCCGGGGAGTTCGAGGGAACCCTCAACTTCGGCGCGGGCGCGAGCACGGAGCTCGTGAGCGCCGGTGGGAAGGACCTCTTCGTCGCCAAGCTCGACGCCGACGGCAACCACCTCTTCAGCAAGCGCTTTGGCGGCGAGCTCGACCAGGGCGCCACGGCCGTGGCCGTCACCGAGGAGGGCGAGATCGTCGTCCTCGGCATGGTCGACGGCAGCATCAATTTCAGCGAGGCGCCCGGGACCGCGCTCGAGGGGAGCGGCGGTCCCAACGTCGTCGTGGCGAAGCTCGACGCCGGCGGCGGCCACCTCTGGAGCCGGCGGTTCGGGTCCGCGGAGAGCTGGCAGCGCTTCCGCAGCATCGCGGTCGGCGGGTCGGCCCTCTACGCGGCCGGCGCCTTCGGTGGAAAGCTCGAGATCGACGGCCACGTCGTGGAGAGCGCCGTCGACGGCTCGCGCGGCGACGAGCCGATCCACGGCATCGATGGGCTCGTCCTGCGGTTCGATCTCGCGTCGGGCAGCCTCGGCTGGGGTCGTTCGCTGGGCGCCGCCGGCGAGCAGTTCGCCAAGTTCATCGGCCTCGGGCTCGACGGCCATCCGGTCGTCCTCGGCAACTACAGCGCTCCGTTCCGCGTCGGGCCCACGGAAATCGAGCGCGCTGCGGCCGGGGATTACGACCTCTACCTGGCCCGGCTCGACGCAGAGACCGGTGAGCCGCTCGCCGCCCGTGGGCTCCCGTCCGCGGGCGACGAGTTCGTCTGGGGCTTCTCGCAGGACCCCTGGGGCAACCACGTGCTGAGCGGTTACTTCACGGAGGCGCTCGAGCTCGGCGGGGCGCCCGTGGAGATCGAGCCGCCCGAGTCGGGCGATGCGTTCGTCGCGAAGCTGAGCCCGGACTTCTCCGAGGAGCTCTGGTCCGACGTTTACCGCGATGGGGTGTTCTGCTTCTCGACGGCCCAGGCTGTCACCGGCAGCGGGAACACCGTTGCCGCCGGCCTCTTCCACGGCGAGCGGCTCGATCTCGGCGGCGGCCTCCCCGCCATCGAGCACAGCGCGCCTGTGGGCGATCGCAGCAACGGCGACGTCTTCCTCGTCACCCTGTCGCCGTGACGGACGATGGGGCGCGCAGGCATCCCCGCGCGCCCGATCACCGGCGGCGATCTGCCGCAGCGCTGCTCAGTTCGTCTCGTGGCGCGTCTCGACGGCGTCGGCGTGCCGTGCGGCGCTGCTGCCCTGCTCGCCCTCGCGCTCGCTCTCCCCCGGCGCGCCGCTCTGTCCGTCGCCGCGCGACTCGCCGCCCTTGCGGCCGATCTGCGCCATGTGTCCGCGGTTCTGGCTCACGGCCGCGCCGCCCTTGCGGCCGATCGCGGCCATGTGCTCTCGATTCTGGCTCACGCTCGCGCCGCCCTTGCGGCCGGCCGCGCGCGCCTCCTCGGAGCTGAACTCGTGGGCCGTGCCCTTCTCGTGCGCAGCCTTGCCGCCCATGCTCGCGATCGCGCGTTGCTGCTTCTGGTCCATCGCGGCGAACCCACGACTGCTGCTCTGACCGTGTTGCTGTGCCATGCGTCGTCTCCTTGGTGTCTGGGCGCATCGCTCCAGCGCCCTCGCGGGGCGACCCAGGCGTGGTGCCCTGTCGGATCGTCGCTGAACGATGCCGGCTCCTCCGGGGGACTGCAACGTGAGTGCCATGAAGAGGGATCCATGGCCACGCGACGTCACCGGCGCGGATCCAACGGGGCTTCCGTGGGATTCTCGTGAGCGCTCGGGAGCGTTCAGGGTGCGCTCCAGCAGGGTGAGGTGACCGCGATCCTCCACGCGCGCCCGGGAAAGACGCGGTTCCTGCGCCGACGTGCGCAGCGCCCGTCGCGTCGCGTTGCGTCCAGCGCCGCTCAGCCCGGCCGAGACCGGCGTTCCAGCGGACGCCCCGCCGCGCGGCAGACTGCCCCACCGGTCGTGAGCGCGCGGGCCATCGCGCCTCGTCCGCGCCGCGCGGTCGAGATCCACGGCGCCCTCTCGTCTGGACGCCTCCAGCGGTCGCGACGTCGCCGACGTCACGGCCGCCGGGCCGCCGCGACGATCGAGCTCCGGTGCCCAGCGCGCTTGACTGCGCGCGTTCTCGCTCGCCATCGCCGATCCCCACCGGCGTTGTGGGCGCAGCCGTCCCGCAGATTCAGGGGCGCAGCCGTCGCGCAGATTCTGCGCGTCCGGGAGCCCGGCAGCCCAACCTGGGAGCCCGGCGGCAGCCCAACCTGGCGGCAGCCCAACCTGGGAGCCCGGAAGCCCAACCTGGGACGCGCCAGCGTCGCCAGCGTCGCAACCTGGGACGCGCCAGCGTCGCAACCTGGGACGCGCCAGCGTCGCAACCTGGGACGCGCCAGCGTCGCAACCTGGGACGCGCCAGCGTCGTGGTGACGCGTAGACCCTGCGCCGCTGCGTCGCCGCGTTCGCACGCGAGCGGTCCGCCGAGGCGGCGGTTGGGCTGTCGCACGAGCGCCATGCCAGGGGCATCGAGGCCCCTACCGCTGTCAGGCGGCGCGAAGCGGCCCGTCAAAAACTCGACATCCGTGTGGCCCCCGAGTTGCTCCGCCTGTTGCCTCCCGGTCGCTGGAGCGTCACCGATGTCACGGTGACGCCACGCGCGAACACGTGATACAGAGCGGCCCGGCGTCATCCGCCCATGCGCACCATGCCATCCCTGGAACGTCCCCGAATGCAAGAGAGGCTCACAACGGACTGCGATGAGGTCGCCGGCTCCGGCGGGCTGGTCGACGTCGAGCGCGAAGGCGCGCTGTTGAAGGACGCTCTGCGCGGCCTGGTCGGCGTGTTCGCTCTCCACGACGCGATCCTCATCGGTTATCTCGCCTTGACGACGATCTTCCTGCTTGGCGCGCCGCCGACGGAGCTGCGAGCGCAGTGCATGAACCGCAATCTGGCGGGCATCGCCGCCCTGGTGTCCGTCTGCGTGCTCGTGCGCCGCGCCACGATGCTCGCGCCCTTGCTCCGGAGCGTCCTTTACCGACTCTCGCTCGTCGGCGCCTTCCTCCTCAACTACCTGTCGCTCCGGACCCTCCTGCCGACGGTCCGGAGCGACAGCGTCGACGCAGAGCTCCTCCGCCTCGACCTCGTCCTCTTCCACGTCGAGCCAGCGCTCTGGATGGAGCGCTTCAACACGCGCCCGATCGTGGAGTGGTTCTCCTTCTTCTACTTCAGCTACTTCTTGATCTGTTTCCTCTCGATGGTGCTGGCGGTCTGGGTCGCCCGCCCCGGCCGGGGGACGACGGAGTACGCGGTCGGCTCCTGCATCGTCTACTGTGTTGGCCAGCTCGGCTACATGGCGGTCCCTGCGTACGGCCCCATCCAGGCGCTGAGCCACCTCTATCAGGGGCCGCTGGACGGCGGCTTCTTCTGGGGCTGCGTGAGCAGCGTCGTGCAGGCCGGCGGCGCGATGAAGGACGTCTTTCCCTCCCTGCACACGGCCGCGCCGCTCTGGTTCGCCCTGTACACGTTCCACCGCGCCCGCACCGACCGGCGCCTCTTCTGGCTCGCCGTGGTGGCCGCGTTCTTCTCGATGAACATCATCGTCTCCACCATGCTCCTCCGCTGGCACTACGCGGTCGACGTCGTCGCCGGCGCCGTCCTGGCCGTGGGCACGGCGTGGCTCACGCCGCGGCTCGTCCGCTGGGAGGAGGGCCTCCGCGCCCGCATGGGGCAGCCGCAGCCGTGGAGCTTCCGGTAAGCACGCCTCTCCGGCACTGGCGCGCTCCAGTCCCCGCGCCTTCGCGTCAGGGGGAAGCTGGCCTCAAGGAGCCGGCCTCGGCCCGAGCTCGGTGAGCACGAGTGCCCGCGGCCTGCTCGATCTGGCGGCCGCTCAGGCGAGCGGTGCCTCCCACGCTTTCAGCGGCGCACCCCGCGGGAGCTCGTCGGCGCGGTCAGCCGCCGGCTGGAGCCGAGGTGCCTCGTGGACGCGGGCCGGCGGCGCCTCCATCGCCGCAGGCGCCTCGGCGGCGCTCTCCGGTAGGAATCCATCCGACTGCTTGCTCCAGAGCCGCTTGTAGGCCCCGTTTCGCGCGAGCAGCTCGGCGTGCGTGCCGTCCTCGATGATCCGGCCGTTCTCGAACACCAGGATGCGGTCGAGGTGGACCACGGTCGAGAGGCGATGGGCGACGACGAGCACCGTCTTCCCCTTCATGACGTCGTCCATCGTGTCCTGGATGGCCTGCTCGGTGATCGAGTCGAGGCTCGAGGTCGCCTCGTCGAGGAGGAGGATCGGCGCGTCCTTCAGGATGACCCGCGCGATGGCGATGCGCTGCCGCTGGCCGCCCGAGAGCTTGACGCCGCGCTCGCCGACCATGGAGTGATACTGGTCCTTCATCTGCACGATGAACTCGTGCGCGTGCGCCTTGCGCGCGGCCTCGACCACCTCTGCGTCGGTCGCGTTCAGCCGGCCATAGCGGATGTTCTCGAGGAGCGTCCGGTGGAAGAGGCTCGGGTCCTGCGGGATCAGGCTGAGCTGCGCGTGCAGCGCGTCCTGCGTCATGTCTCGGATGTCCACGCCGTCGATCAAGATGTGACCGGAGTCGATGTCGTAGAGACGCAGGATGAGGCTGACGAAGGTGGATTTGCCGGAGCCGGAGAAGCCGACGAGCCCGACGCGCTGGCCGCGCGGGATCGTCACGTCGAGGCCCTCGAAGATCGGCTGACCGGGCGTGTACCCGAAGGTCACGCTCCGGAGCTCGATCCGGCCGCGCTCGAGCGTCGGGGCGACGGCCTCGGGGCGGTCGACGAGCTCGTGGGAGCGGACGATGGTGTTCACCCCGTTCGCGACGTTGCCGACGAACTCGAAGAACTCGAGGAAGCGGCGGCTGAGGTTGCGCGCCTCGTTGATGATGAGGAGCGACAGGCTCGTCGCCATGACGAACTCGGCGACGCCGATGTCGCCGCGCTCCCAGAGCCTGAGCGATTGATAGAGCGTCCCCACCTTGAGCAGCGCGGCGGACGCGAACTGGAACCAGCGCACGCGCTCGGAGTACCAGTTCGATCTGCGCACCGCGCGGAGCTCGTGCTTGAGCTGCTCGTCCAGGTACGCGCGCTCGAAGCCGAACCGGGCGAAGAGCCGCGCGCTCGTGAGGTTCGTGACGGAGTCGACGAGCTTGCCTGTGGTCTCGCTCCGCGCGGACGCGGCGCGCACCGCGTGGGGCTGACACCGGGTCGCGAGCCAGTAGGAGATGCCGACGAACAGCACCGCCCAGGCCGAGACGACCGCGGCGAGCGCCGGGTGAGCGCGGTAGAGCAGCCCGATCGAGACCGAGAAGACGATGGCGATGGGCCAGAAGTCGAAGAGGATGGCCCACAGGGTCTGCGAGACCCCCATCGACGTCTCGCTGATCCGGTGGGCGAGCGCCCCGGCGAAATTGTTGCTGAAGTAACGATGGGAGTGGTGCTGGAGATACGCGTACAGATTGCGGGTCACGTTCTGTCGCTGCCACGGCCCGACGAGGATCTGGCAGAGGCCGGCGATCCGGCTGAACAGGAACTCGCCGGCGATGAGCGCGACGAACAGCGCCAGCGCGTCGCGCAGCCGTCCGCTCAGCGCGGCGCGGCCAGCGCCCGACGCCTGCGTCACCCCCTGGATGACCTGCCCGATGGCGTACGGGATCATGATCCCGCACGATGCGTGGGCGGACTCGAACACGAACATCGCCAGATACCAGGCGCGGTAACGACCGACGAAGTGAACGATGAACCGGAAGGGCGTGTCCGGGAGCGCCGGAGCGCCGGGGGCGCGCTGCAGAGAGGTCTTGAGTTCCACCGAGATGTCCTGGGCGCCCTGCGCGCCCGCATGAGATGACGGTCATTGCGCGCACCGCCCTCCAATGCCAGGTGCACTAACCGGGCCAGCTCTGCCTTGACCGTGACCGTGGAGTCGCGGTGGGAGGGGGCTGCTGCCTCAGCAGCAGCCGGTGGTGATCGGCTGCTGCGGCGCGCGCAGGGGTGGTCGTGGGCTCGAACGATCCGGAGCCACGCGCGGGCCGCCGTGGAAGTTCAAGGGTGGTTGTCGCTCGGCCCTTGCGTGGTCGGCGATCTCCACTAAGCGCTTCAGGATGAGCTGTTCTCTGCCTCGAGCAGCCGCAAGCGTGATGCGAGAAGGGATGAAACAGCCGTCGAGCGAGGAACGCGCAGAAGGGGGCGACTTCATCGAATGCCTGGAAGACCTCGCGATCGTGCGACCTGTGGATGACTCCGAAGATCATCTCCTCTGGGACACCGAGCTCCTGAAGCAGGAGCTCGCCCGCGCGAGCCCTGGCCGCGAGTCGGGGCTGATGCGGCTCCTCGCGGCGCGGGTCGCGATGAACAGCTCTTTCCAGTTCTTCGGCCTGCTCGACGCCCACGGTACGAGCTGGGAGTCGAACCACACCTCGACCCGCGGCGCCGGCGTGGAGCGGAGGGAGGTGCACGGCGTGCCCTTCTGGGAGTGCCGCTGGTGGCAGGGCTCGCCGGAGATCCAGGAGCGCCTGAAGGACGCTGTGCGGCGCGCGGCGCGGGGCGAGTTTGTCAGGTACGACGTGGAGGTCCTCGGGGGCAACGAAGGTGAGGAGCGCATCACCGTCGATTTCAACCTGAACCCCGTGAAGGATCGGCAGGGAAAGGTCGTCTTCATGGTCGCCGAGGGGCGGGACGTCACCGAGCAGCGGCGGCTAGAGCGCGAGGTCGCGCAGCACCGGGACGAGCTCGCGACGCTCGACCGCCTCAAGACGGAGTTCGTGGCCAACGTGAGCCACGAGTTCCGCACCCCGCTCACCCTCATCCTCGGGCGCGTCGAGGACGCGCTGTCGAGCCCGGCGAGGTCGCTCGAGGGCGACGGCCTCGCCGCGGCCCACCGGAGCACGCTCCGGCTCCTCCGGCTCGTGAACACGCTGCTCGATTTCTCCCGCATCGAGGCGGGGCGCCTCCAGACGTCGTTCGCGCCCACCGATCTCGCGCGGCTCACGGCGGAGCTCGCGAGCTCCTTCCGCTCGCTGATCGAGGGCGCGGGCCTGTCGCTCGTCGTGGACTGCCCGCCGCTGCCCGAGCCCGTCTACGTCGACGCGGCGCAATGGGAGAAGGTCGTCATGAACCTCCTCTCGAACGCCTTCAAGTTCACGTTCGAGGGGGAGATCGCGGTCTCGCTGCGCGCTCACCCGGACCACGTCGAGCTGACCGTGCGCGACACAGGCACCGGGATCCCCTCGGAGGAGCTCCCGCGCGTCTTCGATCGGTTCCACCGGGTGCAGGGCGCGCGCAGCCGGAGCATCGAGGGCACCGGGATCGGCCTCTCCCTCGTCCAGGAGCTCGTCAAGGCGCACGGGGGCTCGCTGCGCGCCTCGAGCGCGGTGGGGCAGGGGAGCGCGTTCACCGTGGCGATCCCGAGGGGCCGCGCGCACCTTTCGCGGGAGCGCGTGGTCGCCGCCGGGGAGCCGGCGCCCTCGGCGGCGAGCGCGAGCCTCCACGTGCTCGAGGCGTCCCAGTGGTCTTCACCCCAGTCACCCGGGCGCGAAGGAGCGGCGCCAGCGGGCCCGGAGCCGCGCGCCGACGCCGCGCCCGTGCAGGTCGCCCCGGGCGGCGGAGAGGGCCGGATCCTCGTCGCCGACGACAACGCGGACATGCGCGAGTACCTCGTCCACCTGCTCACGCCGAGGTGGAGCGTGGAGGCGGCCTCGGACGGGCGGGCGGCCCTCGAGGCCGCGCTCGCGCGCCCGCCCGACCTCGTGGTGAGCGACGTGATGATGCCCGAGCTCGACGGCGTCGCGCTCCTCCGGGAGCTCCGCGCGGATCCGAGGACGAGCAGTGTCCCTGTGATTCTCGTGTCCGCTCGGGCGGGGGAGGACGCCGTCGTCGAGGGTCTCGACACGGGGGCGGACGACTACCTGGTGAAGCCGTTCTCGCCGCGCGAGCTCCTCGCCCGCGTCCGGACGCAGATCGAGATGGTGCGGATGCGGCGGCGCGCGGTCGAGGCCGCGGAGCGGGAGCGCGCGCAGGAGCTGCCCCGCTTCCTGGACGCGGCGAGCGTGGTGCTGGCCGAGTCTCTCGACTATTCCACGACGCTCGCGCGGGTGGCGCAGCTCGCGGTGCCCGTCCTCGCCGACTTCTGCGTCGTCGACGCGCTCGACGAGGAGGAGGGCACCTTCCGGCGGGTGGGCGTGGCGCACTCGGACCCTTCGCTCGCGGCCGTGGCCGAGGAGGCGAAGCGCTTCGCGCCCAGGCTCGACGGCAACCCGGAGCACCCGCCGACCAAGGTGCTCCTCGAGCAGAGGTCGGTGCTCGTCGAGCACTTCACGGACGAGCAAAAGCGCGCCATCGCGCAGAACGACGAGCACCTCCGGGTGATCCGGGCCATCGGGGGGCACTCGTTCATGTGCGTCCCGCTGGCGCGGCGGGGGCGGCTCTTCGGGACGCTGACCTTCATCGTCGTGCGATCCGAGCGCCGGTACAGCCGGGCGGACCTCGCGGCAGCGGAGGAGCTCGGGCGCCGCTGCGCGCTCGCGGTGGACAACGCGCGCCTGTACAGGGACGCGCAGAGCGCCATCGCGCTGCGGGACGAGTTCCTCTCGATCGCCTCCCACGAGCTGAAGACGCCGCTCACCCCGCTCGCGCTGCAGATCCAGACCCTGATGCGCCGCGCGCCCGAGCTGTGCCCTGACAGAGAGCGCCTCCCGTGGCTCATGGACCGGCTCGGGCTCGTTCGCCGGCAGAGCGAGCGGCTGAGGCGGCTCGTCGAGAACCTCCTCGACATCTCCCGCATCTCCGCGGGGCGCCTCGCCCTGGAGCTCGAGCAAGTCCGGCTGTCGGACATCGTCCGGCTGGTGGTGTCTCGCTTCCAGGAGGGCGGCGAGATCGCGGAGGCGGGCTCGCCGGTCACCGTGAGCGCGGCGGACGACGCCGCAGGGAGCTGGGATCGGGTGCGGCTCGAGCAGGTCGTCGAAAACCTCGTCTCGAACGCGCTCAAGTATGGTCAGGGAAACCCGATAGAGATCACCGTCGCCTCGATGGGCTCGATGGCCACGCTGACGATCGCGGACCACGGCATCGGGATCGCGCAGGAGCACATCGGCCGGATCTTCGGGCGGTTCGAGCGCGCCGTGTCGGCGCGGCACTATGGCGGTCTGGGCATGGGGCTCTACATCACGATGCAGGTGGTCGAAGCGCTGGATGGTTCGATCGAGGTGAGCTCTGTCCTGGGAGAGGGCTCGACCTTCAAGGTGACCCTGCCGCTCGCCGGCCCTCGGGCCTCGGGCCGGCAGGGGCTGCCGGGATTCGAGGGCGCCTGAGGCGCCCGGCGCGAGGGGGCCCCGCGGGCCGGCCCGAGGTCGTGGCGCCCTGGTCGCTGTCACCCGGCGAAGGGAGCGAGTGCGCATGACGACGAGCCGTCCCAGGAAGCGCATCCTGATCGTCGATGACGACGCCGCGATCCGCCGGACGTTGAGCGAGCTCCTGGAAGAGGAGGGGTATGCGGTCGCCTGCGCCGCGAACGGGCGCGAGGCCCTCGCATGCCTGCGGGACGACCCCTCGTCCATCGCGCTCGTCCTGCTCGACCTGATGATGCCGGTCATGGATGGGTTCCAGTTTCGCGCCGAGCAGAAGCGCGACCCGACGCTCGCCGCCACGCCCACCGTGGTGATGACCGCGCGCGGCGCGACGGAGCGCGCCGGCATCGACGCGGACGCGATCCTCAGCAAGCCGTTCGACGTGCTGAAGCTGATGGACACCATCGAGCGGAGCTGCCGGCGGAGGTGAGGCGCGGCGCGCCACGCCGCGCCGATCGTGCGAGCGGCCGACGGCGTGCCGCAGGCGACCTAGGCGCCCGCCCTCGAGCCGCACATGGTCGTGAGCACCGCGAGCAGCTCCGCCGGCTCGATGGGCTTCGGGACATGGGTGTTGAACCCTGCTCGCAATGCGCGCATGCGATCCTCCGTGCGCGCATAGGCGGTGAGCGCGATCGCCGGGGTCCGCCCCCCGCTCGCCGCGGGGAGCGCGCGGATCTTGCGGATCAGCACGTAGCCGTCCTCGCCGGGCATCGCGACGTCGGACACGAGCACGTCGGGCTGCAGCGCCTTCACCGCGAGCAGCGCCTCGGCCGCGGACGACACGGCCGTCACGCACGCGCCGCACTGCTCGAGCATCGTGACGAGGAGCTCGCGCGTGTCGTCCTCGTCCTCGACCACGAGCACGTTCAGCGCCGCGAGCTCCGGCGGGCGGTCGCTCCCGGCGGAGGCGGACGGCAGCGCCGCCAGCCGGCGCCCCCGGTCGTGGCTCGGCGGCGCCGCGAGCGGCAGCTGGACGACGAACGTGGCGCCCCGACCCTCCCCGTCGCTCAGCGCGTGGGCCGTGCCGCCGTGCATCTCCACGAGGCTCTTCACGATCGTGAGCCCGAGGCCCAGGCCGCCGTGCCTGCGGGTCGTGCCGCTCTCGGCCTGCCGGAACTGCTCGAACACGTAAGGCAAGAACGCGGACTCGATGCCCTGGCCGGTGTCGGACACGGTGATCTCGGCGGACCCGTCGGTGCGATCGAGCCGGATGCGCACCACGCCGCCCCGCGGCGTGAACTTCACCGCGTTGTTGAGCAGGTTCCAGACGACCTGCTGCAGCCGGCCCGCGTCGCCCGCGACGGCGCCCACGCCGGGATCGAGGAGCGGCAGGAGCCGCACCCCCTTGGCGTCGGCGGCAGGCCGCACGACCTCGAGGGCGGCGTCGATCACCGGCACGAGCTCGATCCGATGGACGTCCAGCCGGAGCTTGCCGGCCATGATGCGCGAGATGTCGAGCAGATCGTCGATGAGCTGCGCCTGCGCCTGGGCGTTGCGCTCCACCGTCTCCAGCGCCTTGTCGCGGCGCTCCTCGGGGAGCTTGCCGGTGCGCAGCATCCGGACCCAGCCGAGGACCGCCGTGAGCGGCGTGCGGAGCTCGTGGCTCATCGTCGCCAGGAACTCGTCCTTCAGGTGGCTCGCGGCCTCGGCCTCCTGCCGCGCGGACTCCGCCGCGGCGAGCAGGCCTTGCCGCTCCTCCTCCGCGCGCTTCCGCGCGGTGATGTCGAAGAACGAGGAGACGACGCCGGCGACCGAGCCGTCGGTGCCGCGGAGCGGCTGCGCGTTCACCGAGAGCCACAGGACCGAGCCGTCCGGCCGCTCCAGCCCGAGCAGGACGCCCGACTGGGGCGCGCCGGTCCGGAGCGCGATCTGCGAGGGGTACATCTCGAGAGGGAACGGCGAGCCGTCCTCGCGGACGAGCCTGCACGACGGGCCCAGCATCGTGGACCCGACGAGCTGGGCCATGGGCAGGCCCAGGATCCGCTCGGCGCTCGCGTTCGCGGTGCGGATGACGCCGCGCTCGTCCTGGAGCGTGATGCCCTCCTCGAGCGCGCTGATGATCACGCGATAGCGCTCCTCGCTGTCCCGGAGCGCCCGCTCCGCCTCGATCGCGTCGGTCTCGTCGCGGGTGATCAGCACGGCGCCCGCGGGCGAGCCGTCGGCGTGCCTGAGCGGCGACGCCGTCCCGGCGAGGGCGCGGATCGAGCCGTCCGGGCGCGTGACGAGCCAGCGCGCGTTCTCGACCTTCTCGCCCCGGAGCGCGCGGTGGAGCGGGTCCTCGTCGGGGCGCAGCGGCCGGCCGTCCAGCGCGAGCAGCCCGCGGGCCCGGAGCGACTCGAGCGCGTCGCGCTCGTACACCCCGTGCTGCCGCTGGGCCTCGCCGTTGCAAATGCGGAGCGCCCCGCGCGCGTCCGCGGCCATGATGCCGTCGCCGCTCTGCTCGATGAGCGCCCGCAGCAGATCGCGCTCCACCGCTGCGATCCGCTCGGCCCGCTCGGCCCGCTCGCGGAGCCGCTTCGAGCGAAGGAGCGCGCCGACGCGCGCCGACAGCGCGGCCGCCGGGCAGGGCTTGACCACGTAGTCGTCGGCGCCCGCGGTGAGCCCCTCGACGAGGTCCTCCTCCTGCCCGGCCACGGTCAGGATGAGGATCGGGAGCCCGACCGTGGCGGCGCGCGACCGCAGGAGACCACAGATCTCGGTGCCGGACATGCCCGGCATCACCTGGTCGAGCACGAGGACATCCGGAAGATCGCCCCCCGCCACGCGCTCGAGCATCGCGGCGGCGTCCGTGAAGACCTGGGCCTCGTACCCTGGCGCGAGGGCGCGCGCGGCCATCTCGGCCTCCAGCAACGAATCGTCGAGGATCCACACCGCCCCGCGCTGCGCGTGCTCGCTCGGCGGAGACCCCATGCCCCCTTCCCGGACGTCTCGCCCCGCGACCGGCGCCTGGCGCCGGGGCAGGCCGTTCGCATCGCGCGCGGCGTCGGCGAGCACGAAGTCCATCGTCATTGACCGATTCATGGTTCTCCAGGAGCAGCAGGGACCGTGAGGCATATCGCCACAGGGCGGCGCCTCTCGGGGCGGGACCGGGCGCGGAGACGCGTTGGTTCCGCAAGCATCTTTACCGCCCAGTCTCATCTGAGGGAGAGCCCGCGACGATGCAAGCTTACTACGATGAAAGGCGCCCTGTCGCCCTCTTCTGCGTGCCTGCGTCGGTTGCTTCTGGTTGCTTCCGGTTGCTTCTTGTCGCGTCTGGTCGGGGTTTGGTTGCTTCTGGTTGCGTCAGGTTGCTTCCGGTCATTGCGCCACGCATCACGCAACGCTCGCAGGGACCCATCGACGTCTGTCGTGGCGCTCGCGCCCGCCGACGTTCGCTGGCGCACCGGCGTGCTCGACGCGGGGGCGGCGCATCGCCGCTGCGCGCTGCTCACCCGGGCGTGACATGCGCAGCTCGGGACATGTCCGACGGGAGTTCCCTGATTCTGGCACGGACGCACAAGCGCGATTGACACCCCGCATTCGGAAAGGCTATTCCCTCGACCGAGCACCGCTGTGGCAGAGATCCTCGTCGTTGATGACAGCAGGGTGATGCGCGAGATGGTGGTGGCCTGCCTGCGGGCGGATCAGCACGGGTTCGCGCACGCGGCGAGCGGCCTCGAGGCGATTGAGACGCTCTCGCTGAGGCCGTTCGATCTCGTGGTGCTCGACCTGAATATGCCCGATATCGGGGGACTCGAGGTGATCGAGTTCATCCGGGGTCAAGACAGGCTGCAGAGCCTGCCGATCCTGGTGGTGACGACCCGGGGTGATGAGGAGTCCCGCGCCCGCACGCTCGCCGCAGGGGCGTCCGAGTTCATGACGAAGCCCTTCACTCCCGACGCCATCCTGGCCAGCGTGCGGGCGCTCCTGCAGGACAGCGTCGCCAGCGCCGGATGACCGGATGGGCGGCGCGCTCGATGTAAACGAGTTCGTGGCCGGCTACCTCGTCGAGGTGGAAGAGCACCTCTCCGCGTCGATGGCCAACCTCCTCGCCACCGAGGCGGCCCTCCGCGCCGGCGAGTCGAGCCCCAAGGCGATCCGCGAGCTCTTCCGCTCTCTCCACACCATCAAGGGCCTCTCCGCCATGGTCGGCGTGGAGCCGATTGTGGATCTCGCCCACGCGATGGAGACCGTGCTCCGGGCGGCGGACCGGTCGGCCGGGAGCCTCTCCGCCTCGTCGATCGAGGTGCTGCTCCGCGGGCTCCGGTCCATCGAGGAGCGGGCGCGGGCCCTCGCCGAGGGCAAGCCGGTGCTGCCGGCGGCGCCCGAGCTCCTCGCCGCGCTCACCGCGCTCGATCTCGCCGCCGCGCCGTCGCCGCCCGTGCCGACCATCGGCGCCGATCCCGAGATCCTCGCGAAGCTCGGGCCCGGCGAGCGGGTGCAGCTCGCGCAGGGCGTGGCCGGCGGACGGCGCGCGCTGCGGGTCGACTTCGTCCCCTCGCCGTCGCGCACCGCCGAGGGGGTGAACATCACGACCGTCCGCGAGCGCGTCGGCAAGCTCGCCGAGATCGTCAAGGTCATCCCGCTCTCGGTGCCGGCCACCGAGGGGGCGCCGGGCGGCATCACCTTCGCGCTCCTCGTCCTCACGAGCGCGCCCGACGAGGAGGTCGCGCGCGCGGCGGCGGCGGATGGCGTTCGCGCGCTCACCGTGGAGCCCCCCGTCCCGCCGGCCGTCGCGGCGCTGGCGGAGCGCGAGCCGGACGAGCCGGCGGACCGGGAGCCCCAGCTCCGAGGCGTCGTCCGCGTCGAGGTGGCGCGCCTCGACGACGCGCTCGACAAGCTGTCGGCGCTGGTCGTGACGCGGTTCCGGCTCGCTCGGGCGGCCGCCGAGCTGCGCGCCCGCGGGGTCGACACCCGCGATCTGTCGGAGATCCTGCGCGAGCACGACCGGACGCTGCGCGACCTCCGCGGCGCCATCATGCGCGCGCGCATGATCTCCGTGGCGGAGCTCCTCGAGCGCGTGCCGCTCGTCGTCCGCGGCCTCGGTCGCGCGACCGGCAAGCAGGTCCGGCTCGAGATCGACGCCGGCAAGGCCGAGCTCGACAAGGCGGTCGCGGAGCGCGTCTTCCCTGCGATCGTGCACATGCTCCGCAACGCCGTCGATCACGCGATCGAGCCGCCCGCCGAGCGGCGGCGCCTCGGCAAGCCCGAGGAGGGCGTCGTCCGGGTCTCCTGCTTCGAGCGCTCCAGCAATCAGCTCGAGCTCAGCGTCGCCGACGACGGCCGCGGCATCGATCGCGCGCTGGTCGCGAGGCGGGCCGGCCGCCCCGCGCCCGAGAGCGACGCGGCGCTGCTCGATCTCATCACGCTCCCCGGGCTGTCGACGCTCGACCAGGCGACGAAGACCAGCGGCCGCGGGCTCGGGATGGACATCGTGCGCCGCATCGCCGTGGAGCAGCTCAGCGGGGAGCTCTCGGTGAGCACGTCGCCCCGCGCCGGCACCACCTTCACCCTCCGGATCCCGCTCACGTTGACCATCGTGGACGCCTTCTCCTTCCTGTGTGGTGACCAGCTGTTCGTGACGCCCGTCGCGGGCGTCGAGGAGGTCGTGGAGATCGACGCCGCGCGCATCCTCCGCGGCCCAGCGCCGGGCGAAGCGCGGGGCGGGACGACGTTGCCAGCCCTGGGCGAAGCGCGGGGCGGGACCAGGCTGCCAGCGCCGGGCGAAGCGCGGGGCGGGACCATGTTGATCGAGCGCCGCGGCGAGGTCGTGCCCCTCGTCGAGCTCGGCGCCCTCTTCGAGCTCGGGGCCTCGCCGGCGCGCAGGGCGCTCGTCATCCGCCGCCACGGCGCGCCCTTCGCGTTCGGCGTGACCCGCGTGATCGGCCAGCAGGAGGTGGTCGTGCGGCCGCTCGAGGACCCGCTCGTCCGGGTGCCGGGCGTGTCTGGCTCGACGGATCTTGGCGATGGGCGCCCCACGCTCGTCCTCGACCTCGTGACCCTCAGCGGCAGGCTCTCCGCTGGCCGCGGCGGCCGCGGCGCGCTCGCCCGGGTGGCCTCGTGAGCGATCTGCACGTGATCCTGAAGGTGGCAGACGCCGAGTACGTCATCTCGGCGGCGGACGTGCTCCACATGGAGTCGTTCGCCGGGGCGACCCGGGTGCCGGGGACGCGCTCGTACGTCGGTGGCCTGGTGCAGATCCGGGGCCGCGTGGTCCCGGTCGTGGAGCTGCGCGTCCGCTTCGGGCTCCCGAGCGCGGAGCCGACGCTGGACTCGCGCGTCATCGTCGTTCAGCGCGGCGGCCGTACCGTGGGCCTCCTGGTGGACAGCGCGCGCGAGGTCGTCAACATCGCCGAGGGCGAGCTGCGGCCGCCCCCCGAGGTCATGGCGGAGGAGAGCGCCGGGTTCGTCAGGGCTGTCGCGAAGCTCGGGGACCGCCTCGTCATGCTCGTCGACGTCGGCAGGATCATCGGTGAGGAGCAGGATCATGGCATCTGATGCAATCGCGGACATCGACGGCGCGCTCGCGCGGGCGGAGCAGACCGAGCGCGCGCTCCGCCAGGCGGCCACGACCGTCGCTGGCGTCGAGCAGGCGGCCGCGCGGCTCGCCGCCCTCGGCGCCGAGCAGGCCGCGGCCGGCAGGGAGCAGGGGGCCATGGCGGGGGCGCTCGCGGGCGAGCTCGAGGAGGCCGGGGCGGCCGCGCAGGCGCTCGCCCGCTCCGGTCAGCGGGTGGGCGACGTCGTCAGCGAGGTCGTGAGGGCGACCGAGGGCATGGCGAGCGGCATCGGCGCGCTCGCCCCCGCGCTCGCCAGCGTGAGGAGCGACGCCGAGACGCTCGCCACCTCGGCGGACACGACCGTGGCGGCGCTCGAGGAGATCGCCCGCTCGGTGAAGGCGGTGAGCGCCAACGCCGAGGAGCTCGCGTCCTCCAGCGAGGAGCTCCTCGGGGCGGTCTCCGTGACGAGCGGATCCGCCGACGAGGCGGCGACCCGCGGCGAGAGCAACGCCGCGGCCATCGAGGAGATCGGGGCCACCATCGAGGAGATGTCGAAGGGCGTCGCGCGCCTCTCGGCCGACGCCAAGGGGGTCGGGGCGCAGATCTCGACCATGGCGGGGACCGTGATGGGCGTGAGCGGCTCCCTCGAGCGCGTCGCGAAGGAGGCGACCGAGATGGCGAGCGCGGTCGAGGAGACCGCGGCGACCGCCGAGCAGATGGCGCGGTCGATCCGCGGGGTGGCCGAGAGCGCGAGGTCGCTCGACTCGAGCGCGTCGACGACCGCGAGCACGATCACGGAGATCGCGAGCTCGGTCGAGGAGGTCGCGGCCACCGCCGAGAAGAACGCCGCGACCGTCGAGGCGAACGCGGTCGCCGCCGAGCAGCTCGCGCGGACCGCGCAGCAGGTCGCGCAGAGCGCCGAGCAGATCAGCGGGCTCGCGGCCGGCAACGCCGCCACGTCGTCGCAGGTCGAGGCCTCGACGCGGCGGATCGTCGCCATCGTCGAGACCGCGCGCGCGACGGCCGAGCAGGGGGTCGCGACCGCGCGCCAGGGCGCCGCGACGGTCGGCAGGTCCATCGCCGGGCTCGGGAGCATCCGGCAGGCGATGGCCGACTCCGCCTCGGTCATGAAGGAGATGGGCAAGCGGGCGGAGGAGATCGGCGACATCGTCCAGACGATCAACCTGATCGCCGACCGCACGAACCTCCTCTCGCTCAACGCCAGCATCGAGGCCGCGCGCGCGGGGGAGCACGGCCGCGGCTTCGCCGTCGTCGCCGAGGAGATCCGCAACCTCGCCGATCGGGCCGCCGTCTCGAGCGCCGAGATCGCCAAGATCGTCCGCGCGCTCCAGGCGAGCGCCCGGGAGGCGGTCGCCGCCTCGAGCGAGGGCGTGAAGGTCGCGGACGAGGGGACCCGGCTCGCGAGCGACGCCGATCGGGCGCTCGCGTCCATCCTCCAGGGGGTCGAGGAGCTCGGCCGCTCGATCCGCGACATCGACCGGGCGAACGCGGAGCAGGTGCAGGCGGTGGCCTCCCTGACCCAGACGACCTCGCGCATGAGCGAAGAGGGCAGGGCGGTCGCGCGCTCCGCGGCCGAGCAGACCAAGGCGGTCCAGTCGCTCGCGCAGGGCAGCGCGGAGATGCGGCGCATGGCCCGGCAGACGAAGGACGCGACCGCCGAGCAGGCGCGCGCGCTGCGGGACGCCGTGAAGGCCAACGCGCAGCTCACGTCCACCGCCGAGCGGGTGTCGCGGGCGATGGATGAGCAGGCGACGGGCGCGTCGCAGCTCGCCAAGGTCGCCGCGCAGATGCGCGCGCTGACCCAGCAGACCAGCGCCGCGATGGTCGAGCAGACCCGCGCCCTGGCCGGGATCACCGCGCTCACGCAGGAGGTCTCGGGCGCGTCGCAGCGCATGGTCGCCGGCCTCGCGGAGCAGGCGGGCGGCGCGACCGAGATCGCGCGCGCCATGGACGACATCCGGCGGGTGTCGGTCCAGTCGGCGCGGGGCATCGGCGAGCAGGCGCGCGCGGCGAAGCAGCTGGAGGCGTCCGCCCGCCAGGTCGCGCGGCTCGCGGCGGCGGTGACCGCCGCCACGGCGGACCAGGGCAAGGCGACCGCGTCCCTCGCGAAGGAGGGGGATTCCATGCGCCGGATCGCCAGGCAGACGGCGCGGGCCGTGGCCGATCAGGCAGAGGCGATCGCGGCCCTCGCGTCGGGCGCGAACCGGCACACGCCGTCGCTCCAGGCCGCCGAGAAGGGGGCCTTCGAGCTCTCGACCCGGACCGAGCAGCACGCCGCCTCGTTCTCGCGGTTGCGCGACCCGGTCCGGGAGCTGCTCGCCTCCACGGCCAAGAACGCGAGGGACACCGGCGCGATCGCGAGCGACGCGGGCCAGGTGCTCGAGCAGCTCGGCAAGATCCGGCAGGCGAGCGCGGAGCACGTGGACGCTGTCGCGGGCGTCGTCGCGACGGTCGCCCACGCCGTCGCCCACATCAAGGCGAACGGGACGCAGCACCCCGCACCGCCGGAGACGGCGGCATGATCGCTCGCCGGCACGCGCCCGCGCTCGCCGTCTCGGACGCGGAGCGGCAGCGCGTCGAGCAGGTCGAGCGGCTCGCCGCCTCGGGGCCTCCGGGGGCGCCCGGGCTCATCGAGATGCTCGCGGATCCGAGCTGGACCGTGCGGCGGGCGGTCGTCGCGTCGCTCGCCGCGCTCGGCGACGCGGCGGTCCGCCCCCTCTGCGCGTGCCTCTCCGCCCGGCGCGACAGCGAGGCGCGCATCGCCGCCACGGTCGACGCGCTCGTCGCGTCGCTGGGCGACGTCGACGCCGCCGTGCTCGCGCTGACCCTGGATCATCGCCCCGCGCTCGTCGCCGACGCGGCGCAGATCCTCGGCCGCCGCGGCAGCACGAAGGCCGTCCCCCGGCTCGCGGAGCTCACGTCGCACCCCGACGACAACGTCGCGGTCGCCGCGATCGAGGCGCTCGGCCGGGTCGGCGGCAGGTCAGCGGTCGACTCGCTCGTGGATGCCGCCTCGAGCGGAAATTTCTTCCGTGTCTTCCCGGCGATCGACGTGCTGGGCCGGAGCGGCGACCCGCGCGCGACCGGCCCGCTGGCGATCCTCCTCGATGATCCGCGCTACCTGCTCGAGGCGGCGCGGGCGCTCGGCCGCACCGGCAGCCGCGGCGCCGTGGCGCCGCTGGTGCGCCTCCTCGGGCGGCCGAGCGACGGCGTCGTGCGTGTCGCCGCGGCGGCGCTCGCCGAGCTTCGCGAGCGGTATCGCGAGCGTTACGGGACGGTCGCGCCGATCGACGAGGCGCTCCGGAGCGAGGCGCCGGCGCCGGGCGTGGCGCGGCGGCTCTCCCAGAGCCTGGCGGGCGCGGATCCGGCCGAGCAGGCCGCCCTCTGCAGCGTGCTC
Source organism: Sorangium sp. KYC3313 (assembly GCF_052075895.1). Taxonomy (NCBI): domain Bacteria; kingdom Pseudomonadati; phylum Myxococcota; order Polyangiales; family Polyangiaceae; genus Sorangium; species Sorangium sp. KYC3313. The sequence continues at coordinate 9,197,799 of NZ_CP197255.1, read as the reverse complement.
GGCGCGATCGGGGGCGACGAGGCCCTGCTCGAGCTGACGCGCCTGCTCGACGCCGATCCTCCCGTCGCGAGCGCCGCCGCGGAGGCGCTCGGCCAGCTCTCGCGGAGCGCGGACCCCCGGGTGCTCGCGGCGCTGCGCGACGGAGACAGCGCGCGCAGGCTCCTGCTCCTGCCGCTCGTCCGGGGCATCGCGGCCGCGGGCGAGGTGGAGCGCTGCCTCGCCGATCCGGACGCGGAGGTCCGCGCCGCGGCGTGCGACGCGCTCGCGCGCATCGCGGAGCCCGGCTCGGCGCGCGCGCTGTTCCAGGTCCTCGACGACCCGAGCCCCCGCGTGGTCCACGCCGCGACGACCGCGATCCAGGGCCTCGGCGGCCCGGACGCCGAGGCGCTCGCGCTCGCCGCGGCCCGCGACGGGGCCCCGGCCGCGCGGCGGACGGCCCTCCGGATCCTCGGGCACCTCGCGCCTCCGTCGGCGCTGCCGGTCTTCCTCGACAGCCTCGGCGACCCCGACGTGCGGGCGCGCGAGCAGGCGATCCATGGCCTCGCGTCCCTCGCGGCGCCGGCGGCGCTCGACGCGCTCGTCGCGGTCGCGGCCGATCCCGCGGCGCGGATCCGGGCCGTGGCGATGCGGGCGCTCGGGCAGTCGCGCCGGGATCCCCGCGTGATCGACGCGCTCCTCGCGGGGCTCGGCGACGGCGACGCGTGGGTCCGGTACTACGCCTGCCAGTCGCTGGGGAAGCTCGGGTGGGAGGCGGCGGCAGGGGTCATCGCCGAGCGGCTCCGGGACGAGAGCGGCCAGGTGCGCGTGGCGGCGATCGAGGCGCTGTCGGGGATCAAGGGCGAGCTCGCGCTCGCGGCGCTGGAGCAGGCGGCCCGGGACGGCGACACGGACATGCGGCGGTCGGCGCTGATCGGGCTCGGCATCGCCGGGCGAGAGGCGTCGCTGCCGACGTTGCTCGACGCGCTGTCGTCCCCGGACGTGGCGACCCGGCTCGTCGCGGTCTCGGCGATCTCCGGCTTCTCGTCGCCCGAGGTCCTGCCCGCGCTCGTGCGGGCGGCGGGCGACCCCGACGAGAGCGTGCGGTCGGCCGCGACCAGCTTCATCGCGGGGCGGCCCGGCGCCGAGGCGACGAGGACCCTGGTCGCGCTGCTGGTCACGTCGCGGGCGCAGGGCCCGCTCCTCGCCGCGCTGGCGACGCCCGTGCCGGGCCGCATCGAGGGCATCCTCGACGCGCTGGGCACGGCGGACGACGAGCTCTCGCCGCTCCTGACCGCGGCGCTCGCGCGGATGCGGCTCCCCGGGGCGAACGCCGCGCTCCTCGAGGCGCTCCGGCTGCCGCGCGCGCCGGCGCGGAAGGCGGCCGCCACGACGCTCGCCGCGGTGGCCACCCGCGAGGGCTTCGCGGCGGTCGAGCGCGCCTCCCGGACCGATCCAGATCCCGAGGTGCGGCGCGTGTCCGCGTCCGTCCTCGCGCAGTGGGTCTGATCCCGTGGGCATAAGGAGCCGCCTCCCCATCTCTCCGCAGGTCTTCGCGATCTTCAGCGCGCTCGTCGCCGAGAAGCTCGGCTTCCACTACGACGCGGCCGATCGCGAGCTGCTCGGCGACAAGCTGTCGGCGCGCGCCCTCGACGCCGGCTTCGACTCGCTGCTCGACTACTACTACTTCCTCCGCTACGACCCGGGGGGCGCGGCCGAGATGGACGCGCTGATCGACGGGCTGGTCGTGGGCGAGACGTACTTTTTCCGCGAGCTCGCGCAGCTCGAGCTCGCGGTCTCGGATTTCGTCGCGCCGCGCGTGGCGGCGGGCGGCAGGCCGCGGATCTGGTCGGCGGCCTGCTCGAGCGGCGAGGAGCCGTTCACGGTCGCGATGCTCCTGGCCGAGCGGGGCCTGCTCGACAAGGTCGAACTCATCGCGAGCGACGTCAGCGCGCGGGCGCTCTCGCGGGCTCAGGCCGGCGTGCTCGGGCCGCGCTCGCTCCGGAGCAACGCCCCGCCGCCTCCGTTCGCCGAGCGGTGGTTGCAGGTGGCGCCCGATCGCGTCGTCGTGAGCGCCGACCTGAGGCGGGCGATCGACTGGCGGCGGATCAACCTGCTCGACGCGTCCCAGGTCGCGTCGCTCGGGCAGCTCGACGTCGTGATCTGCCGCAACGTGCTCATCTACTTCCACGACAACACGGCGCGGTGGGTGGTCAAGAACCTCTCGGGGGCGCTCTCCGCGGGCGGGATCCTCCTGGTCGGGGTCTCCGAGTCGCTCTTCAGGCTCGGCACCGCGCTCGCCTGCGAGGAGCGGGGCGGCGTGTTCCTGTACCGGAACGCGGAGCCATGAGGCGCCCTGCGGTCCGCGTGCTCGTGGTCGACGACTCGGCCTTCGTGCGCAAGGTGCTGCGGCAGGTCCTCGGCGCGAGCTCCTCGATCGAGGTCGTCGACACGGCCATGGACGGCCTCGACGCGCTGGAGAAGATCGCGCGCTACAAGCCGGATGTCGTCACGCTGGATCTCGTGATGCCGAACCTCGACGGCCTCGGCGTGCTCGCGTCGTTGCCGCGCGAGGGCGCGCCGCGGGTGATCGTCGTCAGCAGCGCCGACGCGGACAGCGAGCTCGGCGTCAGGGCGCTCCAGGAAGGCGCGACCGACCTCGTCGAGAAGCCGACGGCGCTCGCGACCGATCGCCTCTTCGGCCTCGCGGACGAGCTGGTCCGCAAGGTGCTCGCCGCCGCCCAGGCGAAGGTCCACCGCGCGGAGCCGCCGCTCGCCCCGCCGCCCACGCCTGGCGCGATCCCGGCGCTCTCGCGCACGCGGCTCGTCGTGATCGGCGCCTCGACCGGCGGCCCGCTGGCGCTGACGCGGCTCCTCGCGGCGATGCCCGCCGGGTTCCCGGCCCCCATCGTCGTGGCGCTGCACATCCCTCCTGGCTACACGGAATCGCTGGCGCGCCGCCTCGACGACGGGAGCGCGCTCTCGATCGTCGAGGCGTCGGACGATCTCCCGCTCCGGCCCGGGCTCGTGGTCCTCGCGCGCGGGGGGACGCACATCGAGGTCCGGCGCCATCTGGCGCGCGCCAGCGTGTGCTTCCCGGCGAAGGCCGGCGCGTCCCCCTATTGCCCGTCGGTGGATCTGCTCTTCGCGAGCGCCGCGGCCGAGTTCGGGCCCGGCGTGCTCGGGGTCGTGCTGACGGGCATGGGGGACGACGGCCTGGAGGGCTCCCGGGCGATCCGCGCGGCGGGCGGGAGGGTCCTCGCGGAGGCCGAGTCGTCCTGCGTCGTTTACGGCATGCCCCGCCGCGTGCTGGAGGCCGGGCTCGCCGCGGCCTCGGTGCCTCTCGATCAGATGCCCGCGGCCATCCTGCGGCATCTTTGACATCGCAGGTCGCACCTCGCGCGCCGCGGCTCGTGCAGGCCGCTTCTCTGTTCGCGCTACGCCGCCCGACGCGAGCTGCCGCCCTTCCGCTTCGGGCCCTCCGCCTTTCGCACCCTGGATGTGCCGCCTTCTTCCGGCGCTTTTCTGCCGTTTTTCGCGCCGTTTTTCGCGCCGTCTCTCGCTTCGTCGTTCGCGGCCCCCTCGCCCTTCTGTCCGAGGCTCTTCTTGAGCAGCGCGATGAGGTCCACCGTGCCGGTGGCGCGGCGGTGGCGCTCTTCCTCCACAGGCTCCGCGGGCGCCGTCGTGCGGCCGGATTTCACCTTCTTCTCGATGAGCTTCATCACGTCGTCGCGGTACTCGTCCTTGTATTTCTCCGGCTCCCACGCGGTGGCCATCTCGGCCACCAGCCGCTCCGCCATCTCCAGCTCCCGCTTGCCGAGCCCCTTTCCCTGGGCGTCCATCTCGGGCAGGTCGAGCTCCTCATCGGAGCGGAGCTCGTGCGCGAACCGGAGCAGGTTCAGCACGAGCCCTCTGCCGTGCGGCCTCACCGCGGCGATGTGCTCGCGCGTCCGGATCACGACCTTCGCGATACCGACCTTGCCCGTCTTCCGCAGCGCCTCGCGCAGCAGGACATACGCCGTCACCGGCGATCGCTTCTTGCCGTTCTGGGACGCGGGAGCGAGGAAATACGGTTTGTCGTAGTAGATCGGGTCGATCTCCGAGGCGTCGACGAAGTCGAGGATGTCCACGGTCTGCGTCGCCTCCACGTTCGCGCGGCGCAGGTCCTCGTCGGACAGGACGACATACTCGCCCTTCTCGTAGGGATAGCCGCGGACGATATCGTCCCAGCTCACCGGCTCGCCCGTCTCCCGGTTCACGCGCTCGTAGCGGATCGGCGCCATGGTGCGCCTGTCGAGCTGCGTGAAGCGGAGCTCGTCGGGCTCCTCGGCGGGGTAGAGGGCCACCGGGATCTGCACGAGCCCGAAGCTGATACTCCCTTTCCAGATGCTGCGAGGCATGTGCGCTCCTTCGACCCGGAAGGCGACCCGGGGGGCCCGCGCCAGGTCCGTCATGGCGAGCAATGCAAGCCGGCGGCCGACGACGCGTCCTCGCGCACCCTGCGCCGCGCGCCCGTCCAGGCCGCCTGAGGGCCATCGCGGATCCCGCGCCCCCTGCCGCGCGCTGCCACGGCCGAGGTCGCGTTTCGCCACGGCGGACCGGGCGCGGCGGTGATCGGCGGTGATCGCTGCCCCACGCGCCCTCGCCCGCAGTATATAACCCGCGCACGACATGCCTCGGCGTCCCCACGACCTTCACGGCGCCGCGCCGGACGAGAGCCGGACAGCGCTGCTCCTCATCGACGTGATCAACGATCTGGACTTCCCGGGAGGCGATCGGCTGCTCGCCCACGCGCTCCCGATGGCGCACCGCATCCGGGCGCTGAAGCAGCGGTGTCGCGACGCCGGCATTCCGGCGGTCTACGTGAACGACAACTTCGGCCGCTGGCAATCCAACTTCCACCGTCAGATCGAGCACTGCCTGGAAGAGGGCGTGCGCGGCCGCGAGATCGCGGCGCTGCTGCGGCCTGGAGAGGACGATTATTTCGTGCTCAAGCCCAAGCACTCCGGCTTCTACGGCACCACGCTGGAGATCCTGCTCGAGTCGCTCGGCGCGCAGACGCTCCTCCTCACCGGCATGGCGGGGAACATCTGCGTCCTGTTCACGGCGAACGACGCCTACATGCGCGATTACCGGCTGCTCGTCCCGTCGGACTGCGTGGCCTCCGAGACCGAAGAGGACAACGGCCACGCGCTCCGCCAGATGCAGCGCTTCCTCAAGGCCGACATCACGCCGTCGGACGAGCTCGACCTCGAGCGGCTGCCCGCCTGACACCGGCCGATGCGCGGCGCCAGGCGGGCAGCTGCCCGAGATCACGTGGGATGACAGCGCGTCACGGTCAGGCGACGGCCCTGTGCTTCGACGAGATCCCCTCTTCGGTGAGGACCGCGACGTCGGTCGCGCCGCCGCGCTCGAGGATCTGCTTGGCGAGCGCGCGCTCGTTGCTGTCCTCGACGTGGACGGAGATGAGGATGTTGCCGCCCTTGATCTTGCCCTCGTACTGCTTGGCCTCGACCTCGGGGATGCCGAGCCCGATCAGGGCGCCGGTCACGCCGCCGAGCGCGGCGCCGGCCGCGGCGCCGCTCAGCGCGGCCATGATGGGGCCGGCCGCGATGAACGGCCCGAGCCCCGGGATGGCGAGCGCGCCGATGCCGGCGAGCAGCCCGATGGTCCCGCCGACCGCGCCGCCCGCGCTGACGCCCGCCGTCGCGCCCTCGGGCGCCTTCGTATGCTTCTCGTGCGCGAAGTCCCGCGTCCCGTGCTTGTCGGGGAAGAGCGCCGAGATGTCGCCGGTCATGAAGCCGGCGCGCTGGAGATCGCCGACGATGATGTCTGCCTGAGCGAGCGTGCTCACGAGGCCAAGGACCGCTTTCTTCGTTGCCATGGTGTCTTCCTTTCAGACCGTTCGTGTCGGTTCAGTCAACGTCGACTTCGAGCTGGTTATCGACCCTCTGCACACCCGGGATCCCGAGGGCGATCGCGGCGATGTCGGCCTTCTCCTTGTCGCTCTTCACCGGGCCGCGCAGCGTCACCACCTGCCCCGTCGTGATGATCTTGACGTTCTTCGCGCTCATCGAGAGCGTGTCGTTCGAGATCACCGCCTGCCGGATCTTCTGGGTGATCGTGCGATCGGCCTCGTTCTCGCCCTGGTCTCCGGGGGTCAGCGCGGCGGGATCGCGATCGCGATCGTTCTTGCCCGTGTTGTCGGCGGCCGTCGGCGTGGGGTTGTTCGCCCGCTGGGCGATCTCGCCCGGCACCGCGGGATTGCCGTCCGAGCGAGTCGTGCCTTCCGCTCGATCGCAGCCGGCCGCAGCGGCGATCGAGAGAGGCAGCAGCAGGACGAATTTTGCTGTGTTCATGCCCGCACCCTCGCAAGGCCCGGGCCATCCCTGGCGGAGAGCGCCTGTCGGTGCGCGGTCGTGGCCAGGGTGGAGCATGATCCCCGTCACGCCGATGGATGAGATCCCTTTCTCCCCGCCGCGTCGCGGGCGGCTCTTCCATCGCGTCGGTGCGCGGCGCCGCGCGGCTGGCAAGCTCATGGCTGGATAGAGGCCGGACTGCCCCAAGTGGGGCGAACTGCCCCGTGCCGGCGATGTCAATGTCAGGAGGGGAGAACCAACGCTATCGGGCGGAGGACGGTGCGTGTGTACGCCTGTGACGGACGCCGTCCAGAGCGCCAGTCGCCAGCGTCCGATCGGGCCCGCGCTCGCGCTTTGGGCGCTGGGGGAAGGGCTCAGTCGTCGCGGGCGCCTCTCGGCCGTTCGGTCGTGTGTGGGATGGGCGGTTCGATCGGCCGTTCGATCGGCCGTTCGATCGGCCGTTCGATTCCGAGCCGCCGCAGCTTCCGGTAGAACGTCGCCCTCGACATGCCCGCCTCGCGCGCGGCCTGGAGCGCGTTCCAGCCGGTCCGCTCGAGCGCGGCGAGCAGCGCGGCGCGCTCGTCGCGCGGAGGTCGCCGCGCGCCGCGGCCGCCGCCTTCCTGCGCGCGGGGCAGGTCCACGTCGTCGGGGCCGATCCTGCGGCCGTCGCACAGCACGACCGCCTTCGTGATCACGTTCTCCAGCTCGCGCACGTTGCCGGGCCAGCCGTGCTGGCCGAGCCGCCGCAGCGCCTCGTGGGACAGCTGCGGCGCCGGGCGGCCCAGCTGCTCGGCGGCGCGGCGCACGAAGTGGAGCGCGAGCTCCGGCAGGTCCTCCAGGCGATCGCGCAGCGCCGGCAGCCGGATCTGCACCACCGCGACGCGGTAGTAGAGGTCCTCCCGGAAGCGCCCGCGCGCGGCCTCGGCCAGGAGATCGCGGTTCGTCGCGCAGACGAGGCGGAAGTCCACGCGCACGGCCTCGGCGCTGCCCACCGGGCGCACCTCCCGCTCCTGGAGCACCCGGAGCAGCTTCGCCTGCACCTCGAGCGGCATCTCGCCCAGCTCGTCGAGGAAGAGCGTGCCGCCGCGCGCCGCGACCACGAGGCCGGTCCGGTCCCGGTCGGCCCCCGTGAACGCGCCGCGGACGTGCCCGAAGAGCTCCGACTCGAGCAGCGCGGCGGGGAGCGCGGCGCAGTTGATCCCCATGAACGGGCCGCTCTTCCGCGGGCCGGCGAAGTGGATGGCGCGCGCGACGAGCTCCTTGCCGGTGCCGCTCTCGCCCGTCACGAGCACGTTGACCGGCGCGTCGACCACGCGGTCGAGCGTCGCGAACACCGCGCGGAGCGCGGGGCCGCGCCCCACGATGGCGCCGTAATCGTAGCGGTGCTCCAGGGCCTGCTGGCGGACGAGCACCTGCTCCTGCAGCCGGTCGATCTCCGCGGCCTGGCCGCGCAGGAGCTCCTCGACGCGGCGCCGCTCGGCCTCGAGCTCCACGGTGCGGCGGCGCAGGTCGTCGACGAGCCGCGCGTTGCGCAGCGCGAGCGCGACCTGGTCGGCGAAGGCGAGGAGGAGGTCGACGTCCTCGGGCGCGAACCGCGCGCGCCGGAAGCGGTTGTCGAGGTAGAGCGCGCCGAGCACGCCGTCCGGCGAGCGGATCGGCACGGCGATCACGGACCTGAGCCGCATCGCGTGCACCGACGCGTGCTCGTGGAAGCGCGGGTCTTCCTGGGCGTCCACGGTGACCACGGGCTCCTGCGTCGCGATCGCGCGCTCGGCGATGCCGTAGCTGAACTTGAGGTGGCTCCTGCCGACCTTCTCCCGGTCGACGTTGCGCGCGACCGCCACGCGCAGCTCGCCGCCCGGCTGCTCGATCAGCAGGAACCCGCGCTCCGCGGCCGTGAGGTCGATCGCGGCGTCCATGGCCATCGCGAGGATGTCGGCGATCTCGACGGAGGAGTTGAGCCTGCGGAACACCGCGAGGAGCCGCTCGAGCTTGGCCGTGCGCTCTGCCGCCGGCGGCGTCGCGGTCTCGGCCGCCGCGGGTGTGCGCGCCGGCTGCGCCGCGCGGCGCCGGGGGTGGGTCCAGAAGGCGTGCTGCAGCGCGTCCGGCAGCGAGCGCGCCATGGCGGTCCAGACGGCGGCCGCGCGCTCCCGCTGCGCCGCGGCGGCCTCGGGCTCGCCTGCGAGCTCGTGGGCTTCGGCCAGCGCGAGGCGGACGTCCGCGGCGAGGTCGGGCTGCGCCGCGCGCTCGGCGAGGCCCAGGGCGCGCTCGAGGCGCTCCCGGGCGGCGGTGAGATCCTGACCGAGGTTGGGCTGACCGAGGTTGTGGCCACCCTGACCGAGGTTGGGCTGACCGAGGTTGTGGCCGCCCCGACCGAGGTTGAGCTGACCGAGGTTGGGGTCGCCCTGACCGAGGTTGAGCTGACCGACGAGGTTGAAACCGCCCTGGTCGGAACCGACCTGACCGAGGTTGCCGTCGCCCTCGCCGTCGAGCAGCGCGAGCCGCCCCTCCAGCAGCGCCGCGCGCGCCCCGAGGTCGGGCGCCTCCCGGGCGGCGCCGTGCTCCCGCGCCCGGCCCAGCGCGGCCCGCGCGTCCCCCACCGCGCCCCGCGCGAGGTGGGCCCGGCAGAGCTCCAGCTCCTCCTCCACCACCTCCCGCTGCGCCCCTTGCGCCTCGAAGCCGCGCCGCGACCGCTCGAAGCAGCGCGTCGCCTCCTCGGCGTCGCCGCCCGCGAGCGCGCAGTCCCCGAGGACCGAGGCCGCCGCCGCTGCGAAGAACGGCGCGCCTCGCCGCGCGGCCTCCGCCTCCACCCGCGAGGCCACGCGGGCGGCCCGCTCGAACGCCCCCACGTCCGCCCAGAGCTTCGCCAGATCGAAATCGAGGACGAGGACCAGGTCCGCCTGGCCCAGGGCGGAGGCGAGCCGCGCCCCGCGCTCGTAGGCGGCGAGCGCTTCCCCGAGCTCGCCCGACTGGTGGCACGCCGTACCCACGTTGAGGCTGCAGCGCGCCACCAGGTCGCCGAGCCCGTGCTCCTCCGCCGTCGCCAGCGCCTGCCGGTACCCGACGAGCGCCGCCTCGACCTCCCCGGCCCGGAAGGCGTCGATCGCCTGGTACGACAGCGCCCGCACCAGCGCCCTCGGCGCCCGCCGATCGCGGTGCAGCCCGGCGGCGAGCCCGAGGTGCAGCCCCGCGAGCCGGCGCTCCCCGAGGTAGCTCGCCGCGACGCCGACGTCCTCGTGGAGGCTCGCCAGCACCTCCGGCTCGTCGCACCACGCGAGCGCCGGCTCGGCGCGGGCCCGCGCCTCCGCGTGGGATCCGAGCCGCAAGAGCGCCCGGCTCGCCAGATCGGCGAGCCCCGCGCGCTCGCGTGGCGTGGATGATGACGACGCCGAGCCCTCCCCGCCGGCCGGCTCGCTCCGCTCGGCCTCGTCGAGCCGCGCGAGCGCCGCCGTGGGGTCGCCCAGCTCCAGCAGGCACGCGCCGAGCCGGACGAGCGCCTGCGCGCGCCGCGCGCCGAGCCCTCCGGCCTCGTCGCTCGCGAGCAGGTGCTCCAGCACCTCGCGCGCCCGCGCCGCGCGGCCGACGCGCTGGAGGGTGGACGCGACCTCGAGCCGCGCCTCCGCCGACGTCGCCACCTCGAGCAGCGCCTCCGCGGTCGCGCCCCACGGCCTCGGATCCGCCTCGCGCTCCGCGCGGCGCTCGAGGAACAGGCCCTCGGCGGCCGCCGCGTCGCCCGACAGCGCGAGGTGCAGCACCCGCTGCTCGGCGTGCGCCGGGAGGGCGGCGGCCGCCCGCGCGTGCGCCGCGCGGACCGCCTCTCCGCCGAGGGCGCAGAGGAGGGCGGCGATCGGCCCGGCGCGCGTCAGCGTCCACCCCCCTGCGGTGCGCGCGGCGACGCCGCGGGCGGCGAGCTCGGCCAGGTGCGCGACCGGGAGCCCGAGCGGCGGCAGCTCCTCGTCGGCGACCGCGCCCCCCCGCACGGCCAGCGTCGCCACCGCGTCCCGCAGCGGCCGCCCGAGGCCCCGCAGCCGCAGCGCGTAGCGCGCGCTCGCCCCGGGCGTCGTCGCGTCGAGCCCGGCCACGTCCCCGCTCTCGGCGAGCCGCCCCGCGATCACCACGAGATCGGCGGGCCACCCCGCGCTCGCGCGCAGCACGACCTCCGTCGCGTCGCCCAGGCCGATGTCGTCCATCCAGCGCTGCACCGCCTCGCGCCCGAGCGGCGGCAGCGCGACCTCGCGGGCGCTCCGCCCCGCCTCGGCGGCCACCGCGGCGAGCGGCGCCCGGCCGCCGCCGTGCGGGACGCGCTCGGCGGCGAGGAGCAGGACCGGATCCTCGGGGCCCAGCAGCCGGACGAGCGCCTCGAGCATCTCCCGGTCCGCCCCGCTCACCTCGTCGGCGTCGTCGAGCACGAGCACCAGCGGCCCGGCCCCCGCCCCCGCGTCGCCTCCCCGCGCCCGTGTCAGGCGCTCGTGCGCGCGCAGGGCGCCCAGCGCGCCGGCGGGGAGCGCCTCCTCGCCGGTCGCGCGGCGCAGCATCGAGGCCACCGGCGCGCTGGCCCTGGCGAAGCCCTCCACGGCCTCCATCCGGAGCTCGGCGCTCCACGTCGCCTCGCGCAGGAGGCGGCTCTTCCCGCAGCCCGGCTCTCCGGCGATCACGCAGACGCGCGGGCCGCGCTCGCCTCGCTCGAGCGCGGCGAGCGCCTCGGCGACCGCGCGCATCTCCGCATCGCGCCCGACGAGGTGGGGCGGCTCCGGCGGCGGCGGGGCCACGGCGCGCGGCGCTGCGCCCACCCAGTCGAGCACCTCGCCCGCGTCGGCCGGGCGGTCGCGCGGCTCGGACCGCACGAGGCGCTCGACGAGCGCGCCGATCGCCTCCGGCAGCGGCTCCGCGAGCAGCGGCGCGATCGCCTCGAGCGTGCGGCCGAGCGAGAACAGGTCCGCGCGCCCGTCGGCCGGCTCGCCGCGGATCACCTCGGGCGCGAGGTAGCCCCGGGTGCCGGAGACGCCTTCGTCGGGCCTCCCCCCGAGCCGCGCCGCGCAGGACAGGTCGATCAGCACCGCGCGCCCCGAGGCCCCGACGAGGATGTTGGCCGGCTTCACGTCGCCGTGGCGGATGCGCGCGCGGTGGAGGAACCGCAGCGCGTCGAGCACGTCCACGATCGCGGCCCGCGCCTCCTCGAAGCGCCGGCCTGTCACGTACTCGTCGAGCGGCGCGCCCAGCACCGCCTCCGACGTGAAGTAGAAGCGCGGCTCGCCGGTCTCCCGCAGCATGCCGAAGTCGAGGACCCGGACGAGGTGCGGATGGAAGAGCCCCGCCAGCATCCTGAACTCGCCGCGGAACGCCGCCCGCTCCGCCGTGCGCGCGTGGCCGAGCAGCTTGAGGCACAGGTCCCGCCCGAGCGCCTCGTCGCGCGCGAGCCACGCCGTGGCCAGCCCCCCCCGCCCCAGGGGACGGATCAGGCGGTAGCGGCGGGCGAGCAGGGTCCCTTCGGCTTGGCTCACCCGCGCAGTGTCTCACGGATGTGCCATCTGAGACAGTGAGACACTCTATGAGACACATGTGCCTCGCATTTCGCGACGATTTCCGTCCTTTTTCATTCGGCACCAGGTTTGCTCTAATGGTCGGCATGGCGATGCGGACGACATACGGACACCGAGGACGGCGGGGCGTGCGCGTCGCGACGCTCCTCGGAGCGCTCCTTGGCGGCTGTGTCGTGAGCCCGCAGCCGAGCCCGCCGGTCGACGAGCCGATCCTGGACACGGGGCTCGTCGGCGTGTCGGGCGACCCCCAGGTCTTGCGGCAGCAGGTCTTCCTCAAGGGCGAGCCTGGCGCGGTCGATCCGGCGGAGGGCGTGGTCGTGGTGACGAACCTCGACAGCGCGGACGCGCCCGTCATCGCGGAGATCAACCGCGACGGCAGCTTCGTGGCCGCGGTGGACGCGTCGACGGATCAGGTCCTGCGGATCCAGGTGAAGCAGGGCGAGCGCCGGTCGGAGCCGGTGGATCTGCAGCTCACGGGGGAGCCCATCAGCGCGACGCAGACGATGCTGGCGCACCTGCCTTGCCTCACGATCGAGCCCGCGGCGTGGGTCTCGATCGAGGCCGGCGAGAGCGACGTGGTCGTCCGCAACACGTGCGCCGAGGACGTCTCCATCGGCGCGCCGCGCTTGCGCCGCGGCGCGGGGCCGTTCGGGTTCAGCCCGGCGGCGGCGTTCGTGGTGCCGGCGGGCGAGTCCGCCGTCGTCACGGTGCGCGCGGACGGTGAAGGGGTCGAGCGCGAGGACGTGCTCTTCCTCGAGGTCACGGCGCCCGAGCCCGGGCGCCGCGTCCTGACGCTGACGCTCCCCGACTGAGCGGTCGGGGAGACGAACATCGAACTCGCGCGCCGCGCTCGACGTACTGCGCGCGGCGCGAGGTGCCCTTCCTCTGGAGAGGGGAGGGGCTCGTGGATGTCTATCGCCTCGCCGGGGACGGCGGGGCTCTTTTGGAGGAACCCATGAACGTCCAGAATCGTATCAAGAGCAGCCGTATCGGATCCTTCCTCTGGCTCGCGCTGTCGATGTTCCCGCTCGCCGCGGGCTGTCACGTGGAGATCGCCGACGACAGCACCGCGTCCGACGCGGCGGAGGTGAGGGGCGGCGGCGGGCAGGGCAAGGCCTGCGGCGGCCTCCTCGGCCTCTCCTGCAAGAAGGGCTTTTTCTGCGACTACGAGCTCGACGCCATGTGCGGCGCGGCCGATCAGACGGGCACCTGCCAGCCCATCCCCGAGGTGTGCACGAAGGAGCTCAGGGAGGTCTGCGGCTGTGACGGCAACACGTACAGCAACGAGTGCATGGCGAACGCGGCGGGCACGTCGGTGTCGTCGATCGGCCAGTGCGCGCCTCCTCCGGGGGACGTCTGCGGCGGCCTCCTCGGCCTCTCCTGCAAGGAGGGTGAGTTCTGCGACTTCGCGCCCGACGCCCAGTGCGGCGCGGGTGACATGACGGGCACCTGCCTGCCCACGCCGGGCGGGTGCACCAAGGAGTACAACCCCGTCTGCGGCTGTGACGGGAACACGTACGGCAACGCGTGCTCCGCGAACGCGGCGGGCGTCTCGGTCGCGTCGAAGGGCGAGTGCGCGCCGCCTTCGGAAGGCAAGGCGTGCGGCACCCGCGGCGGCTGGACGTGCGAGAAGGGCGAGTTCTGCAACTTCCCGCCCGAGGTCGAGTGCGGCGCGTGGGACGGGCCGGGGGTCTGCACGCCCATCCCGGAGGCGTGCACGTTCGAGTACAACCCGGTCTGCGGCTGCGACGGCCAGACGTACGGCAACGCCTGCGCCGCCGCCTCGGCGGGCGTGTCGGTCGCGTCGAAGGGCGAGTGCGCGCCTGCTCCCGGGAAGATCTGCGGCGGCATCGCGGGCTTCGCGTGCGAGAAGGGCGAGTTCTGCAACTACAGCCTCGAGGCCATGTGCGGCGCGGGCGACATGACGGGCACCTGCGAGACCATCCCGGAGGCGTGCACCGAGCAGTACGACCCGGTCTGCGGCTGCGACGGCCAGACGTACGGCAACGCCTGCGCCGCCGCCTCGGCGGGCGTGTCGGTCGCGTCGAAGGGCGAGTGCGCTGAGCGCCGGTAAGGCGGTATCCTAGGCGCCGTCCGCGCCGCGCGTCGCGTGACACCCCCCATCGCGCGACGCGCGACGCGGCGGCGCCGCCCTTGACCGGCTCCGGGCCGGTTCCCTAGCATCCTGCCGCGTATGAGCGCCGCTCGATCCCGGACAGCGTCGACGCTCCTCCTCGACGAGCACTTCGAGGCCGGCGACGACCGGTTCGTGGACGAGGTGCTCGCGTCCGAGGCGGGCCGGAAGCTGAAGGCGCTCGCCCCGCGCTGGTACGCCGACCGGCGCCCGTTCGCGCGCCGCGCGCTGCTCCGCTACATCGACGACGGCTGCGACCGGCCGCACCACCGCGGCCTCGTCAAGGTCCTTTACAAGCTCGCCGAGCAGGCGGGAGACGACGAGATCGTCGGCCGCTTCATGGTCGCCTTCGATCGCCTCGTTCGCCGCAAGCTGGTCAAGGTGACCCGCTACGACTGGGTGACCAGGACCTCCAGCGACGAGCCCTGCCTCGTCAGCGACACCGGCGTGCCGGCCAGCCTCCCGCAGGGCGACGTCGCGTCGCCGCGCTTCTCGATGCGGACGCGCCACTACCTGCGGCGCCGCGCGTTCCGCTACTTCCGGCGGCTCGGCCGGCGCGACGCCGCCCGCTACGGCCGCGCGATCCGCGCCGCGCTCGCGCTCTACCGCGACGAGCACCTCGACAGGCCCGAGCGCCTGCTCGACGCCTGGGGGCTGCTCCACGCGCTCTACTGGGGCTCCCCCGCCCTCGAGCGCCTCCCGCGCGGCGTCCGCCTCGCGGAGGGCGCCGCCCTCGCCGAGCTCGAGCCCGCCCCGATCTACCCCGAGGCGTGGCAGGGCGCCTTCGACGAGGTGCTCGGCCTGGTCACGGCCGCGAGGAGCCGCACCGTCCGGGCGTTCGCCGTGGGGCTGCTCGAGCGCGGCTACGCCGCCGAGCTCCGCGGCCTGCCGCTCGCCCGCGTGCGCGCGCTCCTCGAGAGCCCGCACGACGAGGTGCAGACCCTCGCCGCCGGCCTGCTCCGGCAGATCCCGGGCCTCGGGAGCTTGCCGATCGCCGACTGGCTCTCGCTGCTCCAGACCGAGAACGCCGCGGCGCTCGCCTTCGTCTGCGAGGCGGTGGTCGAGCACGTCTCGCCGGCGCGGCTCTCGCTCGCCGAGTGCGTGGCCCTCGCCTGCGCGCGCGCCGCGCCGGTCGCGGAGCTCGGCCTCCGCTGGGCGAGGACGAAGCCCGTCGAGACCGCCGCCGATCTCGACACCCTCGCGCGCCTCGCGACAGCGGTCGCCCCCCGGGTCCGGGAGGAGGCGGTCGCATGGCTCGTCGAGGTGCTCGGGCGCTCGCCCCACGGCCGGGCCGAGCACGTGCGCGATCTCCTGGACTCCCGCCACGAGGACGTCCGCGCCCGCGCGCTCGCGCTCTTCGAGGCCGACGCCCGCTTCCGCGACGACACCGGCCTGTGGGCCGCGCTGGCCGAGACGCCGCACGCCGAGGCCCGCGCCTTCCTCGTCCGGCACCTCGCCGCGCGCAAGGCGGCCTTCTCGCCCGAGGCGCTGCGGCACGTCTGGGCGGCGGCGCTGCTCGCCGTCCACGGCGGCGCGCGCGACAAGCGCGCGGTCGTCCGGCAGATCGCGGACCGCGTGGTCGCCCGGCCCGGCGAGGCCGACGCGCTCCTGCCGCTGCTCGGCGTCGCGCTCCGCAGCGTGCGCGCGCCCGAGCGGCGCGCCGCCCTCGGCGCCCTCGCCCGCGCCGCGTTCCGCGCCCCCGCGCTGCGCGACGCCATCGCGCGCAGGCTCCCGGAGCTCCGGCTGTTCGAGGGGGAGGACGCGGCGTGAGCTTCGATCTCCGCTACCTCGGCACGAGCGGCGTCAAGGAGCTCGGCGGCGGCGCCGCCCTCAGCTTCGCGCCCAACCTCGCGCGCCCCAGGGTCTTCTTCGACGGCGAGCTCGCGCGGCCGGTGCGCTTCCGCGAGGCGATCAGCGCGCTCCACGACGTCGTCGTGGGCGACCTGCGGCGCCTGCCGAAGGATCGCTCCGCCCACGAGGCGTGGAAGCAGCAGGAGGCCGAGCGCGAGGCCCGGCTCCGCCGGGAGCTCCACGGCGAGGCCATGAAGGCCGAGCTCGCGCGCTTCGGGAGCGCGCCGCTGCCGCCGAACCTCGAGGCCGACTTCCGGAAGATGCACAAGCTCTACTGGGGCGCGCGCGTCCGCTGGGCGAACGAGCTCGCGCGGAGCGACCCGCAGCTCTTCCGCCACCTCGTCCCCTGCGATCCGGTCGTGACCGTCGCGCCCGATGTCGTCTTCTTCGAGTGCTTCTCCAAGGACGAGTCGAGCTACGGCTGCCTCTCGGTCGATCGCGACGCCTTCCGGGGCGCGCAGGACGCCGGCCTCGGCACGACGAACGTCGACTACTCGCTCGCGCTCTACGACCACTTCCAGACGCTCCGCAGCTACCGGCCGACGCGGCTCCTGGTCGATCCGACCGGCTTCGAGGTCGCCGTGGAGGGCCGCGGCGACTACCGCGAGGAGAAGATCGATCTCCCGCCCTCGTGGCTGCGCGGCTTCGGCCAGCTCCAGGCGGCGATGTGCCTGCCGTGCCGGCGGGTCGACGTCCCCGTGGAGGCGGTCTACTCGCTGCTCGCGCACCTCGATCGGCACCGCGAGCGCACGGGCCCGCGCAGCCTGCGCTTCCAGCTCACGCCGGGCAAGGCGCCGATCGTCGTGCTCGACCCCTGGGGCGTCTCCATCCCGTGCCGCGGCGTCACCTGCGACGATCTCCCCGTGGCCGTGGGGCCCGCGGCGGGCGCGGGCGGGCTCGGCCCGTACCGCTCCGGGGCGCCGAGGGGCGCGCCGGCGGCGGAGGCGACCGAGGAGATCAAGGTGTGGGGGAGGCGCCGCCTCTCGGTGCTCGCGCGGCTCTTGCCGCTCGCCGATCGCATCGAGGTGCGGCTGCTCGGCTCCGGGCTGCCGAGCCTGTGGATCGTCTTCATGGGCGAGATGCGCTTCACCCTCGCGCTCTCGGGCTGGACGGCGAACGACTGGACGTCCGGCTCTCACCTCGACGTCATGGCGGACGCCGTCACCCCGGACGCGCAGCTGGCGGACCGCGTCGCGCGCCACCTCGAGATGGTGCGGCGCGCGTCCCACGGCGAGCTCGCCGTGTCGATGGGCGCGCAGGACGGCGCGCTCCGCGGCGCGCTGCACCTCGCCGCGAAGCAGGGGCAGGTGGTTTACGACCACGCCGCGGAGTGTTATCGCTGCCGCCCGGTGATGCCGGTCGCCCTCTCCGACGCGCTGCTCGGCCCCGAGCCCCCGGAGCTCGCGGAGGGCCGGCGCATCGCCCGGGGCGGCGTGGAGATCGCGCGGGAAGAGACCCTCTCCGGCGGGCGCCGCGTCGTCATGGCCAGGGCCAAGGCGACGAGCTGCGAGCTGGTCCTCGACGCCGACGGCGCGATCAAGAAGGCGAAGTGCAGCTGCTCGTACTTCTACAAGAACCGGCTGCGCGCGGGCCCGTGCCGGCACCTGCTCGCGGTCAAGCTCCACCTGTCCGGCCGCGGTGACGCGGCGCCGTCGCTGCAGCCTCCGCAGCCGCCGGGGCAGGCGGAGGCCGGCTCGCGCGGCCCGCGCGCAGCGACGGCCGCCCCGCGAGGCGAGGCCGTGCCGTTCCCCGCGGAGCTCCTCGTCGAGATCGAGCGCGCCGCGGCGGCCCGGCGGGCGGGGCTCGCGGAGGTCGTCGAGGCGTCGTGGGATCTCGCGTTCGAGCGCATCCAGGGCTGCCGCTCCTGGGTCGAGGCCCTCGCGCTCGGCGGTCCGGAGGCGGAGCGGGCGCTCCGCGCGCGCGAGCTCCGCGCGCCGGTCGTGAGGACCCTTCCAGTCCACGCGGACGTGCTGGCCGAGATCCGGCGCGTCGCTGACCAGTTCAAGGCGAGCCCCGCCGCGGTGGTGGGCCTCGCGTGGCTCGTCGCCAGGCGATCGACGAAGTGAGGTTCACCAGAGACCCGAGAGTCCAGCCCTGCAAGGAGGTCCGTCCGCTCGAGCCCAACATGCTGCGGCGCTCCGCCGCGGTGGAGGTTGTTCTTCCATGCATCCCCACCCCCGATGTTCTTTGGGCGCCTTTAGCAGCTGTGCGGGTCCACTCAGAGGGACCTGCGGTCCTGGACCCGCACAGCTGCCCGGCGCCTGGGTGATCGGGCGTGGTCACGAGCAAGTAGTCGGGCGAGCGGGCCTCCTTGGAGGGCTGGACCGGGTGCTGTCCAGAGGAACGGTCGAATGGGCTTCTGGGACAAGCTGAAGTCGATGCTCGGCCTGGGCGGGGCCGAGCAGGGCGAGCGAGCGCCGGGCGGGGTCGAGGCCGAGCAGGCCCAGGGGGCGCAGGCCGGGCCCGCGGCCGCCGCGCAGCCGGCCGCCCGCGCCGGGCAGCCCCGCGGCGCGGCGGCGGGCGCGAAGCCGCGCCCCGCGGACCCCTACGCCGCCGGCGGGATCCTCGGCCTCTCCGCGGACGAGCTGCGCAGGCGCGCGCTCAAGATCAACCCGAGCATGACGGCCTGGATCGGCCGCGTGGACACGATCCCGCCGCAGAGCGACGAGCGCACCGCCCTCATCGATCGGGGCCTCATCCTGCGCGGCCTGCTCACCGAGGCGCAGCTCGCCGAGATCCACCGCGTCGGCGATCTCTGGCTCAGGCACAAGGACGCCGCGGCGCTCGCCGGCACCGTCGCGGCGCGCTCGGCCGACGAGGCGATCGAGCGGCTCAAGCGCGAGAAGCTCGCCCGCAAGGAGGAGAAGCGGCGCCAGAGCGCCGAGCGCAAGCGCCAGCGCGCCGAGGCGGTCGCGCGCCGCCGGGCCGAGGACATCATCTTCCTGGGCCCCGACGTCTCGTCGGGCCTCGCGGACCGGCGCTCGCACGTCGAGTCGCTCGCCCAGCGCGGGCTGCCCGTGCTGTCCACCCCGGCCGACCTGGCCGCGGCCCTCGGCGTCGCCGTCCCGCGCCTGCGCTGGCTCTGCTTTCATGGCGAGGCCGTCGAGCGCCCTCACTACGTGTACTTCGACGTCCCGAAGCGCTCGGGCGGGACGAGGCAGCTCGCGGCGCCCCACGCCTCGCTGGCCGCGGCGCAGGCGTGGGTCCTGCGCGAGATCCTGGAGAAGCTGCCCGTCGAGGAGCCCGCGCACGGCTTCGTGAAGGGCCGCTCCACGGTCACCAACGCGCGCCCGCACACGCGCCGCGACGTGGTCGTGAACCTCGACCTGTCCGATTTCTTTCCGACCATCACGTTCCCGCGGGTGCGCGGCGTCTTCCACCGGCTCGGCTACTCCCCGGCGGTGGCCACGCTCCTCGCCCTGCTCTGCACCGAGCCGCCGCGGCGGCCGGTCGAGTACGACGGGCAGCGCTACTGGGTCGCGGTCGGCGATCGCGCGCTGCCGCAGGGCGCCTGCACGAGCCCGGCCATCTCGAACCAGGTCGCGCGGAAGCTCGATCGCCGCCTCGCCGGCATGTGCGCCCGCGCGGGCTTCACCTACACGCGGTACGCGGACGACCTCACCTTCTCGGCGCCCCCGGGCAAGCGCGGCGACATCGCGATGCTGCTGGCCCGCGTTCGCCACATCGTCGAGGAGGAGGGCTTTGCCATCAATCCGGCGAAGGGCCGTATCCAGCGCGCCGGCGGTCGGCAGGTGGTGACGGGCGTCGTGGTCAACGACAAGCCCTCGGCGCCGCGCGAGGAGGTGCGCCGCCTGCGCGCGATCCTCCACGCGGCGAAGAAGACCGGCCTCGCCGCCCAGAACCGCCGGGGCGTGCCGGACTTCGAGGCGCACCTGCGCGGCAGGATCGCCTATATCCAGATGATCGACCGCGAGAGGGCCGCGCCGCTGCTCGCGGCCCTCGACGCGCTCACGGGGTGAACGCGGGCGCATCTTCGTGCCGCGTCGTTCGGCTCGCTGCGTGGTACTTTCGTACGCCTCACTCGCCTGCCTAGAGCACCAATCGATCATGTTGAAACCCGGAGAATTTTCACAGGGAGGCGAGGAGGCGGGGAGGAAGAAGAAAATGAATTTCTCCTTCTTGCCGTCTCTCGCTCCCCGCCTCCCCGTCTCCCTGTGAATTTCCTGCTTTTGCTCGGGGGTTCAACCCGTTTGTCGCTCTAGTGCTCGGCAGGCCTCGTCCGCGAGCGCTCGATCATCACGACTTGGACTCGACTCGTCCGAGCGGCCTGGCAGCGCCCGCCAGCGCGCTTTGCGCGTCCTGCCAGGCGGGGGCTCCGGGGTAGAGCGCGGTGCGGAGGTAGGCCCGCGTGAGGAGCTGGACGGCAGCCACGCGCTCGGGGTTCTCGTCGGTGGTCTCGGCGAGGTCGTAGCCCGCGACGCCCCCCAGCCCGTGCCCTGCGTCGACCAGCATGAGCAGCGACTTGGGGCCTGGAGAGAGGAAGTAGGGATCTGCGTGCCAGGCGGCGCCTGCGGTCGTCAGGTGGGGAGAGCCGTCCTTGTCGCCGGCGACCACGAGCGCGGGCGTCGTCATGGTGGAAAAATCGATGCTCGCGAAGAATGGGTAGTTCTCTGCTGCGTACTTGCTGAGGGCGTCGCCTCGGCCGGGCGCGGCGAGCAGCACGCCCGCCTTGATCCGCGGCTCGGCGACGCTCACCTCGCTTCCGTCGTGGGGATCCACGTGGCGCGCACCGAGCAGCACGCTCGCGGTGTGCCCGCCCATCGAGTGGCCGAGGACGGCCACCTTGCTTCGATCCACACGCCCGGCGATCGCAGGGACGGCGCGCTCGATCGCGTCGAGCTGGTCGAGGATACGGCTCATGTCCTCGGCGCGCGCGCGCCAGAAGAGAGGCGCATCGGGGTGGTCCGAGCCTCTGAAGGGGAGCGTCTTCGAGTCGAGATGCGTGGGCTGGATCACGACGAAGCCGTGCGCCGCGAAGTCGTTGGCGAGCGGGGCGTAGCCGTGGAGCGACGAGACGAAGTTGGAGGGGCCGTGGCCGTGCGAGAGCAGCAGGATGGGCAGCTCGCTTCCGGTCACGGGCGCGGAGACGCGCACCTGGAGCTCGACGGGGCGGCCGGGGGCGGGCAGCGCGACGGGGTGGATCGAGAAGACCTGCGCGGGGGCGCTGGAGGCGATCGCTGCGGGAGTCGGTTGGCTCATGATGTGGAGTTCCTTTCGGGGGCTCGGCCCCGCTCATCGCCTTGGTAGCTCCCGCCACCGCGCCCTCATTGGAAGGACCGGACATTTCCGGAGCGCTCGCGCCGCGTCGGCTTGAACGATCGCAGCCGGCGCGCGACACTGCGACGGTGCTGCACACGATGGACACCGCGGCGACGTTCTCGCTCACGCGCTTCGTCGAGGGCGTTCACTCGCTCCTGCCGGTGGGGGGGCACACACGTCATGAGCGGCTGCCCGACGGGCGAACGATGCTCGTCTTCCGCGCGCTCGAGGAGGGCCGGAGAGGCGACGTGTGCGTCGCGGGGCCGCGCACGCGCGCGCTGTTCAAGAACGCCGGCGGCGTGGCGCGGGCGATCTGCATCCAGTTCAAGCCAGGCTGGTCGGCGCCGCTCCTCGGCGTGGCCGCGAACGCGCTGACGGATCGGATCGTCCCGCTGGAAGACATCTGGGGGCGCCCGGGCGGCGATCTATGCGACGAGCTGCTCGCGGCGCGCAGCCTGCCGGAGCTCCTCGACCGAGTGTCTTGCGCCATCGCCCTTCGTACCCGCCAGACGTTCGAATCGGCATCGGCGCGGCTCGCGCGCCGCGCGGTCCGCTTGCTCGAAGGAGACGAGGTCCGGGTGGAGAGCGTGGCGGAGCGGCTGGGCGTCACGGCGCGGCATCTCCGCCGTGCCTTCACCGAGAGCGTCGGCGTCTCGCCGAAGGATTTCGCGCGCACCGTTCGCCTGCAGCGTGCCGTGCGGATGGCAGCGACCTCGAAGGACTGGGCGCGTATCGCGAGGGACGCGGGCTATTACGACCAGGCGCACCTCATCACCGACTTCCGGGAGCTCGTCGGGCTCACGCCGGGCGCCTTCGTGAAGCGCGCGGGGGACGACGGCGCCGCGAGGCGACTCCTCGGCCCATCGGCCGAGGATGCGCGCGCCTGCGCCGAGGGCGGCGCGAACGCCCGCCACGATGTCGGCGAGAGCGGCGTGGTCAGGGCGCGAGCGCGCATCGAGCGCGCGGCGTCGTAGCGCGACTCCATTGCCCGCATCGCCTCGCGCGCCCGGGCATGCGCGAGGTCCACCGCATTCAAAGTGGCACCTTGAGCCAGAACAGGGCTCAATGACGGATATCCACCCACGCCGTCCCGCGAGATTCGTCCAGCCGCGAAGCGGCTTCATGGTACCATCCAGGACACATTCGTGGTGGGGCCATGCCACGCCGTGGGCTGTTGACCGCGCCTGACAGCGCCAGAGCACGTCTGACGTCAAGGGGAGTGATGCTGACGATCTCGGGGTATCAAGCGACCGACAAGATCTACGAGAGCGGCAGCTCGCGCGTCTACCGGGGCCAGCGCGCCGGAGACGGGCGCGCCGTGATCCTCAAGCTGCTGCGCTCGGACTATCCCAGCCAGACGGAGCTCACGCGCTACCGGCATGAATACGCGGTGCTCCGCGACCTGGATGCGCCGGGCGTCGTCCGGGCGCTCGACCTGTGCAGGCACGAGAACGGGCTCCTCCTCGTCCTCGAGGATTTCGGCGGCCGCTCGCTGGCGCACCACCTCCACCACCTCCAGCGCCGCCCGTTCGACGCCGCGGACTTCGTCCGGCTTGCGATCCAGATCACGAGCGCCCTTCGCGAAGTCCACGGAAGCGGAATCATACACAAGGATATCAATCCGTCCAACATCGTAGTCAACCGCGAGACGGGTGTTGCCAAGATCATCGACTTCGGCATCTCGACGCGGCTTTCACGGGAAGAGCTCTCGATCAAGAGCCCCGCGGTGCTCGCGGGGACGCTCGCCTACATCTCTCCCGAGCAGACCGGTCGCATGAACCGGTCTCTCGACCATCGCACCGATTTCTACTCGCTCGGCGCCACCTTCTACGAGCTCCTCACCGGCGCGCCGCCCTTCAGCGCGACGGACGCCATGGAGCTCGTCCACTGCCACGTCGCGCGCGATCCCGCCCCGCCGCGCGCGCGCTGTCCGGGCGTGCCGGAGGCCCTGTCGGACCTCGTGATGAAGCTCATGGCGAAGGCGGCCGAGGGCCGTTACCAGAGCGCGGCGGGCCTCCTCCACGACCTGGAGGAGTGCGAGCGGCGCCTCGCGGCCACGGGCGAGATCGCCCCGTTCCCGCTGGGCCGCGCCGACGCCTCCGGCGAGCTCCGCATCCCGCAGCAGCTCTACGGGCGCGAGCTCGAGGTGCAGGCGCTGCTCGAGGCGTTCGAGCGCGCAGCGCGGGGCGGCGCCGAGCTGATGCTCATCGCCGGGTACTCGGGGATCGGCAAGTCCGCGCTGGCGCACGAGCTGTACAAGCCCATCACCGAGGCGCGCGGGTATTTCGTCGCGGGCAAGTACGACCAGCTCCAGCGAAGCACCCCGTACACCGCGATCACCAGCGCGTTCCGTGATCTGGTGCGGCAGATCGTCGCCGAGCCCGAGGCGCAGTTCGCGCTCTGGCGCTCGAAGATCAAGGCCGCGCTCGGGGCGAACGGTCAGGTCCTCGTCGACGTGATCCCGGAGATCGAGCGCATCGTGGGCGACCAGCCGGCCGTCCAGGCGCTGGGGCCCGCGGAGTCCCAGAACCGCTTCGTGCGCGTCCTCCAGAACTTCGTCCGCGTGTTCTGCGACGCCGAGCGCCCGCTGGCCATCTTCCTCGACGACCTGCAGTGGGCCGACGCGGCGTCCCTCAGGGTCATCGAGCTCTTGATGACCGACGCGAAGCTGCGCGGCCTGCTCGTGATCGGCGCCTACCGCGACAACGAGGTGGGGGCCGCGCACCCGCTCTCGGCCTCGATCGCCGCGCTGCGACGGGAAGGGGCGGTCGGCCGGGTGCGAGAGATCTCCCCGGGGCCGCTCGGCGCCGAGGTGGTCTGCCGGCTGCTCGCCGACGCGCTGCGCGCGGACGCCGCGGCGGTCATGCCGCTCGCCGCGCTGGTCACGCGGAAGACGGGCGGCAACCCGTTCTTCGTCAACGAGTTCCTCCGCACGCTGCACCACACCGGGTGCTTGCGCTACGACGCCGGGCTCGCGGCGTGGACGTGGGACGTCGAGCACATCGAGTCCAGGAACATCACGGACAACGTCGTCGATCTGATGATCGGCAAGCTGCGGGAGCTCCCCGCGGACACGCAGCGAGCGCTCATGTCGGCGTCCTGCCTCGGCAACCGCTTCGACCTGGGCAGGCTCGCGGTCATCCGCGAGGAGACCCGCGCCGATGCCTACCGGCACCTCGTGCCCGCGCTGCAGGAGGGCCTCCTCGTCCCGCTCTCCCCGATGGAGCCCGCGGCGCCCGATGACCTCGCCGCGCCGCTCGTCTTCCCGGACTACAGGTTCCTCCACGATCGCGTCCAGCAGGCCGCGTACGCGATGATCGAGGACGGCGAGCGCAGCGGCCTCCACGCCGACATCGGCCGGTTGCTCCTGCGGAGCCTGGGCGGGCGCGCCCCCGAGGAGAAGGTCTTCGACGTCGTCTACCACCTGAACCGCGGCGCCGACCTGCTGAGCGACGCCGCGGAGCAGCGGCGCCTCGCGGAGCTGAACCTCCTCGCGGGCCGGCGCGCGCTGCTCTCCGCCGCCTTCGACGCGGCGCGCGGCTACTTCGCCCGAGGCCTCTCGCTGCTGCCCGCGAGCGCCTGGCAGAGCGATCCTGCGCTGATGAGCGCGCTCCACGTCGGCGCGGCCGAGGCGGCGTGCATGAACGCGGACTGGGGCGCGATGAAGGAGCTCGTGGACGCCGCCCTGTGCGAGATCCGCGACGTCATGAACAGGAGCAAGCTCTACGAGCTCCTGATCCTCTATCACCACACCCAGGCGGAGTTCCGGAAGGCCGTGGACATCGCCGTGGAGGCGCTCGCGCAGCTCGGCGAGACGTTCCCGGCGAGCCCCGGCATGCAGGATTTCCTCGACGCCTACACGAAGACGACGAAGCAGGTCGCCGAGATCGGCCTCGAGCGCCTCGGCCGGCTCGCCCCGATGACGGAGGCCCCGAAGCACGCCGCGCTCGTGATCCTCCGGCGCGCGATCCATGCGTCGTATTTCGCCGCGCCGGAGATGCTCGGGCTCTTCATCTGCCGCGCGCTCGACCTGACGATGGATCACGGCGAGTCGCCGCTCTCGTCCTACGCGTTCGCGGCGTTCAGCGTGCTCGTCAACGCCGGCGTGGGCGACATCGCGACGGGATCCCGGTTCGGAGAGCTCTCGATCGCGGTGCACCGGCGCCGGGACGAGCCGTTCTACAAGGCGAGCGTCTACAACTTCTATTACGGGCTCTCCCGGCACTTCTACCGTCCGGCCCGCGAGAGCCAGGCGCCGCTCCTCGAAGGGTACCTGAGCTACGCCGAGAACGGCGACGCCGAGAGCGCCGCGTACTGCCTGATCAACGCCTTCGTGTGCGGCGCCGTCTCCGGGCAGAACCTCCTCGACCTCGAGGCGATGTTCGACAGGCACATCGAGGAGGTGTTCAGGTTCAAGCAGGAGCAGGTCATCAACCAGCTCAGCGTGTGGCGGCAGGTCATCCGGAACCTCACCGGCAGGTCCGAGCACGCGGCGAAGATCAAGGGAGAGTTCTTCGACGCCGAGCAGGCGCTCCCCGGCCTCTACGCGACAAAGAACTTCAACACCGTCAATTACATCCATACGGCGCAGGCCATGCTCTATTTCGTGTTCGGCGAATACGAGCTCGCCTACAAGCACGCCGCCGAGACGGAGCCGACCCTCGGCGCGAGCACGGGCAAGGTGTTCACGCCGCTGCACACCTTCTATTACTCCCTCGCCATGACAGCGCTCTACCCGGCGGCCTCGCCGGAGGACAAGGCGCGCTACCGCGCGAAGCTGTCGGAGAACCAGGCGAAGCTCGAGGCGCTGTCGGGGACGTGCGCCAGCAACTTCCTGCACCGGTACCTGCTCGTGGAGGCCGAGCTCGCGCGGATCGACGGCCGCGCGGCCGAGGCGCTGGACCTGTACGACCGCGCCATCGCGTCCGCCTCGGAGCATGACTACGTGAACGAGGCCGCGGTGGCCTGCGAGCTGGCGGGGCGGTTCTGGCTCGCGCAGGGGAAAGAGAAGCTCGCGCGCGTGTACCTCGCGGACGCGAGTTACCACTACGACCTCTGGGGCGCCGCCCGCAAGGCGCAGGACCTGGAGGAGCGGTATCCGCAGCTCGCCGCGCGCGAGGCGCACTCCCCGCGATCCTCGGAGATCGCGCCCTCGCGGACGTTCGTCACGACGACCTCGCTCGGCGCATCTCGCCTCGACCTCAGGACGGTCCTGAAGGCGGCGCAGGCGATCTCCGGGGAGATCGTGCTCGACAGGCTCCTCGCCAAGCTCATGTCGGTCGCCATGGAGAACGCCGGCGCCCAGCGCGGCTGCCTCGTCCTCCGGGACAGCGACGGCCTGCGGATCGAGGCCGAGGTCGACTGGACGGACGGCCGCGACGAGCCGCGCTTCCCGGGGCTGCCCCTCGACCAGGCCGCGGCGCACGAGCGCCCGCTCCTCTGGGCCGCGATCGTGCAGTATGTCGCGCGCACGGGCCAGTGCGTCGTCCTCTCCGACGCCTCGACAGACAGGCAGTTCCAGCGCGACGACTACGTCGCGCAGCGCTGCCCGAGGTCGGTCCTGTGCACGCCCATCACCCACCATAACGGCCTTTACGGGGCCATCTACCTCGAGAACAACACGGCGACCGGGACGTTCACCCAGGATCGGCTGGAGCTCCTCTCGATGCTGTCCTCGCAGATGGCGATATCCATCGAGAACGCGAAGCTCTACACGGGCGTGGAGCAGAAGGTCCGCGAGCGCACGGCGGAGCTCGAGCAGGCCCACGCGACGATCGTCCGCCTGGAGCGGGAGGCGGTCGAGAACCAGATGGCGGGCGGCTTCGCGCACGAGATGCGCAACGCCCTCTCGGGGGCCGCCATGGTGCTCGAGTCCGTGACCCAGGGCGGCGAGACGCTGTGCGCGAAGAACGCGGCCCGGCTCGGCGAGCTGTTCGACTTGCTCAAGGGCGATATCCCGGAGGGCAAGATCAAGGCGGCCATCGCCTGTCTGGGCGACATCGAGGAGGCGGAGGAGACGCTCGACAGCGTGCTCCGGATGGTGGGCGACTGCACGGAGCGCGCGCTGAGCGTCACGAACAGGATCCTGGAGTACTCGAAGCTCGGCGTCGCGCTCGCCGGGAGCGAGGTCGTGAGCCTCCGCCGCGTCGTCGAGTCCGTCGCGGCGCGGCACCGCGACGAGTTCGCGCGCCAGGGCGTGTCGGTCGAGCTCGATCTCCGGGGCGGCTCGGCGGTCGTCGGGTACGAGTCGCACTTCGACTCCATCGTGAGCAACATCGTCCTGAACGCGCGCGACGCGCTGCTCCTGGTCGGCGACGGCCGCGGCCGGCGGATGCGGGTCGAGACGGTCGACGAGGGGGAGCTCCATGTCCTCACCATCAGCGATAACGCCGACGGGATCTCGTCCGACGACCTCTCGAAGATCTTCCAGCCGTTCTTCTCGACCAAGCCGACGACCGGCGTGGGCCTGGGGCTCAGCTTCGTCTCCCGCCTCGTCGCGATGTACCGCGGGACGATCGACGTCGAGAGCGCCGCGGAGCGCGGAACGACGTTCGTCGTCCGGCTCCCGAGCGCGGCGCTCCACCAACAGCCGCAGCAGCCGCAACGGCCGCAGCCGGCCGGCGCGCCCGTCGGACAGTTCGATCTCAACCTCTCCGGGAATTGAATGGAGGCGCCAAGATGACATCGGCGAAATTCACCAGGCGCTTCCGCGAAGCTTCGGGCGAGGCGCCGGAGGTGCCTGACAAAGAGCGGGCGATCGTGATCGTGATCGACGACGACCCGCGGATGCGGTCCGCGCTCGAGTTCACGCTGCGGCGTGATTACGACGTGCGCCTGTACGCGGGCGCGCAGGAGGGCATCGCCGCCATGACGGAGATGGTCAGCCTGGTCATCCTGGATATCCGCATGCCGGGCATCGACGGCCTCACTGCCTACCTGAAGATCAAGGCGCTGTTCCCGAAGGTGCCGATCATCTTCTACACCGCGTTCCAGGACATCCTGGAGAAGCAAGATCTGCTCTCGACCCACAAGGCGTTCGGCTATTTCGACAAGAATGGCGACGTGTCGGGGCTCATCGCGGCCGTCGAGAAGGCCGTCCAGCATCACAGCCTGGTCTCCAGCATGGCGAGCGCGCAGAAGCTCGTGCGCGGGATCATGCCCCCGGACGCGAGCTGATCAGGAGCTCGCGCGCCGCCGCGCGCGCGGCAGCTCGACCGTGAACCTCGCGCCCTCGCCCAGGCGGCTCTCCACGCGGACCGTCCCGCCCATCGCCTCCGCCGCCTCGCGCACGATCCACAGCCCGAGCCCGAACCCGCTGTAGTGGCGCGACGTCGTCGCCCGCTGAAAGCAGCGGAAGATCCGCTCCTGATCGGCCGCCGCGATGCCGATCCCGCGGTCGCGGACGGTGAGGCGCGCCATGTCGCCGGACGCCTCGAGCGCCACGTCGACGGGCTTGCCGACGCCGTACTTGGACGCGTTGGAGAGCAGGTTGGTGATGATCTGCTCGAGCCGCGCCGGGTCCCAGTGGCCGCAAAGGGCGCTCGGCGCGTCGACGGTGACCGGGCACGCCGCGCGCCGGAGCAGCGCGGCGTGTGCATGCAGGATGTCCCAGAGGAGCGCGCTGAGGTCGACCTCCTCCAGCGCCACCGTCATCGGCGCCGCCGTGATCTGCGAGATGTCGAGGAGCTCCTCGACGAGCCGGTGCAGCCTCTCGAGCAGCGCCTCCACGGCCTCGAGCCTCGGGATCACCTCCTCGGCGGCCGGCGGCGGCCCGCCGGCCCTCCGGTACATGCGCAGGAGCGCCTGCACCCGGAGCATCACCGGGGTAAGGGGCGTCTTGAGCTGGTGCGACGCGAGGGTCAAGAACTCCTGGCGCGTCTCCTCGACGTGCTTCCGGTCCGTGATGTCCTCCGCGATGATGACGAAGTAGGCAGGCGCCCCGGAGGCGTGGCGGACCAGCGAGATCGTGACCTTCGCCCAGACCAGCTCGCCGCCCTTCCGGACATAACGCTTCTCCCGCGAGCCCGTCTGGAGCTCACCCGACAAGATGCGGCGCACGTTCTCGAGATCGACCGGCAGATCCGGTGGATACGTGATCTGCTGGAACGTGAGATCGGTCATCTCTGCGTGGGAGTAACCCACGAGATCGCAGAATTTCTCGTTCAGCCGGAGCCACCGGCCCTCGACCGACGCCTGGCCGATGCCGACCGCGGCCTGGTTGAAGGTGGCGCGAAAGCGCTCCTCGCTCTTCCTCAGCTCCTCCTCGGAGCGCTTGCGCTCCGTGATGTCGTGGAATGACGTGACAACCGCGTACGGGATGGACTCGCCCGCGCGGAGCAACGGCTGCGAGTTGATGGAGATCCACGCCATGTCGCCCTCCGGCCGGTGGACCCCCATGATCACGTTCTTCTGCGGCACCCCCGTGCGGAGCGTGACGATGGCCGGGTGCAGGTCGCCGTTGAACGGAGCGCCGTCCTCGTGGACGGCCCGCCAGCGGGGATCGCGGCTCTCCCGGCCCGCCATCTCCGCGGACGTGAGCCCGAGGATGCGCTCGGCGCTCGCGTTGCACGCCTCGATCGAGCCGCTCGCGTCCTGGAGGACGATCCCCTCGTCGAGGGCGGCGATCACCGAACGATAGCGCTCCTCGCTCCTCCGGAGCGCCGCTTCCGTCGCCCTCCGCTCCGTGACGTCGGCGCAGATCATGAGCAGGGTGGCGACGCGGCCGCCGCACAGGATGGGGCTGACCCTCACCTCGTAGCGCGCCTCCTGGCCGTGCTCGCCGCGGATCGTGCACTCGCAGCTGCCGGACGCCCCCGACCGCACGACGCGCTCGACGCACGAGCGGGCCGCCTCTCGCGCCTCCGGCGCGATGTGCTCGTAGATGCTCGTCCGCAGCAGGCCCGTCGAGCTAGCGCTCGGCAGCGCGCGGCCGGACAGGAGGATCGTGCCCTCCGGGGAGATCACCAGGATGCACTCGGATGCGCTGTCCAGGATCGCCTGCAGCAACGCCTTGGCGCCGCCGGGCTCGGCCAGCTGTCGCTTGAGCGCGTCGGCGGCGTCCTCATCCGCGAATTTCCCCAGCGCAGCCACGCTCCATGCATTGTTACCAGAGGTCGCGCGCGCAACCGCGCGGACGAGCTCGCGTCGGATGACAGGGCCGCGCGGGGCCCGCATCGCCGAGATCTCCAGCATCGTTCTCGTCGCGACGGGCGCTGGCGGGTGGCCAAACGCCAGGCGCGCCACTACGCAACCTTCCGGGCGAGGACGATGCAGAGCACACGGTTGGACGGGGCTGGCCGCCAGCGCACCGAGGGCGCCACCGCGGCCGGGCAGGCCGAGGTGCCGCTGCGGGAGAGCGAGGCCCGCGACCGCGCGGCCAGCGCAGAAGCCGCCCGGCTGGAGGCCGAGGCGGCCGCCCGGCGGAGCGAGGAGCAGTATCGCCTCCTGAACCGCGCCACGAACGACGTGATCTGGGACTGGGATCTGGAGACGAACCGGGTCTACTGGAACGGAGCGGTCGTCCAGCATTTCGGCTGCACGCCGGAGGAGCTCGGCGACGGCCCCGAGGGCTGGCACGACCGCATCCACCCGGAGGACAGGGCGCGCGTGTCCGAGGGGATCCGCGCGGCGATCGACGGCACCGGGGAGAGCTGGACCGACGAGTACCGCTTTCGCAAGAGCGACGGCTCGTACGCGCCCTTCCTCGACCGCGGCTACATCGGCCGGAGCGCGAGCGGCGCGCCCACCCGCATGATCGGCTCGATGCTCGATCTGACCGAGCGCCACCGGGCCGAGGCCGCCCTGCGCGAGAGCGAGCTCTTTCACCGTCAGACCCTCGAATCGATCCCGGGCATGGTGTGGGCTACCCGGCCCGACGGCTATTGCGAGTTCTTCAGCGAGCAATGGGTCGAGTTCACCGGCGTGCCCCCCGAGCGGCAGTTCGGCGACGGGTGGCTCGATGTCCTGCACCCGGACGATCGGGAGCGGGTCTTCGCCGCCTGGCGGGCCGCGGTCGGGGGGCTCGCCCCGTATGACCTGGAGTACCGCGTCCGGCGGCGCGACGGCGGATACCAGTGGTTCAAGGTGCGCGGGCGGCCCATCCGCGACGCCTCGGGCCGGATCGTCCGGTGGTTCGGGATCGCGATCAACATCCATGACCTCAAGCTGGCAGAGCAGGCGCTGCGGGACGCGGACCGGCGGAAGGACGAGTTCCTGGCCATGCTCGCCCACGAGCTGCGCAACCCCCTCGCGCCCGTCCGCACGGCCGTCGCGATGCTCCGGAGGATCGGAGCGGCGGATCCCGTGCAGCGGCGAGCCAGGGACGTGATCGATCGCCAGGTCACGCACATGGTCCGGCTGATCGACGACCTGCTCGACATCTCTCGCATCGCCCGCGGCCGGATCCAGCTCCGCAAGGCGCGCTGCGATCTCGTCGGCATCGTCCGCCAGACCGCCGAGGATTACCGGGCGAACCTCGAGGCCGACGGCGTGGCGCTCCGCGTGAGCGCGCCGGACGAGCCGCTCTGGGTCGAGGGCGACGACACCCGGCTGGCGCAGATGCTGGGCAATCTGCTGCAGAACGCCGGCAAGTTCACCGACGCGGGCGCGAGCGGGGGCGGGCGCGTGCGCGTGCGCGTCGAGGCGGATGCTCGGGCGCCCGGGCGCGACGGGGGCGTGTCTGGACAGGCCGTCATCACGGTCGAGGACAACGGCGTCGGGATGGATCCGGGGCTGCTAGCGCGCATCTTCGATCCGTTCAGCCAGGCGGATCAGGGGCTGGCCCGGAGCAAGGGGGGGCTCGGGCTCGGCCTTGCGCTGGTGAAGGGGCTCGTCGAGCTGCACGGCGGGACGGTGGCGGCTCACAGCGAGGGGCCCGGCCGCGGCTCGGTGTTCACGCTGCGGCTGCCGCTCGCGGCGCCGGTCGCCCGGGACCTGCCGGCCGCCTCCTCTGGGGAGGAGGCCAGTCGCCAGGGGGTTCGCGTCCTCGTGATCGAGGACAACCACGACGCGGCCGAGAGCCTCGAGATGCTCTTGACCCTGAGCGGCTACGACGTGGAGACGGCGTTCGACGGCCCGACCGGCCTGACGGCGGCCCGGACGCGCCCTCCGGATGTGGTCCTGTGCGACCTCGGGTTGCCGGGAGGAATGGATGGGTACGACGTGGCCCGCGCCATCCGCGCCGAGCCGTCGCTCGCGTCGACGCGCCTCGTCGCCCTGAGCGGCTACGGTCAGGACGAGGACCGGAGGAGATCGCGAGAGGCGGGCTTCGACAAGCACCTCGTCAAGCCAACCGAGGACGCCGCGCTGATGGAGGCCCTGTCGGCGGGGCGCCGCGAGCTGCGCAGCACGGCGGGTCCGCTCTCGGGCTGATCTGCGGCCCTGCTCGCTCGCGCTCCGTCGCGCCGACAGGCAGCGCCGCGAGACCCTCGATGGTTCGCGGCGGTCACCTCGAGGAGGCTCAGCTCGCGCGCGCGAGGCCGACCGGGGCCGGGGCGCCGCTCTGGGCGAGGCGCTCGGCGAGGGCTTTATCGTAGAGGGCCTGTTCGCTGGCCTTGTGGGCGGCCGTGAAGCGCACGAGGATCGCGCACACCGACGAGACGAGCGCGGCGAAGCCCAGCACCGCAAAGCAATCCTGGGTGTCGCCGACCGCCTTGAGCAGGAAGCCCGCCGCGACCGCGCCGACGTTGCCGCCCGCGCCCACGATGCCCGCGACGCCGCCGAGCGCCTTGCGATCGATGAAGGGCACGAGCGCGTAGGTGGCGCCGCAAGCCATGTGCGTGAAGAGCCCGAACACGATCATCGCGAGCACCGCCATCCCCGCGGTCTGCATCCGGGAGAACCAGAGCAGGCCGAGCCCCTCGCCGACCATCAGCGCGAACAGGAGGGTCGTGCGGGCGTCCAGGCCCTTCCGGTGGGCCAGCCGGTCGGAGAGCATGCCGCCCACGGCGCGCGCGAACAGCGCCAGGAGCCCGAAGCTGCCCGCGGCCATGCCCGCGGTCTGGAGATCCAGCTTGAAGCGGTCCACGAAGTAGCTGGCGGCCACGTTGTGCACGAAGAGCTCGATCCCGAAGCAGGCCCCGTACGTGATGAACAGCATCCAGGACCGGTAGTTGCCCATCGCCGCCTTGAAGATCGCCCATCCACCCTTCTTCCCGCCCTCGATCTCGACGCCCGCCGCGCGAAGGTCCTTGTAGTTCCCTTGCGGGCAGTCCTGGGTGTACTTCCAGTAGAGGACCGCGACGACGAGCATGAGCGCGCCCGGCACCACCATCGCGAGGCGCCAGCCGAGCGATGAGCTGACACCCAGGCTCAGCACCGCCGCGAGCACCCAGGGCATGGTCGACTGCGTGACCCCCCCTCCGGCGTTGCCCCAGCCCGCGCTTGCGGCGTTCGCGGTGCCGACCACGTTGGGAGCGAACATGACGGACGTGTGATACTGCGTGATGACGAAGCTCGCGCCGATCATGCCGATCAGCAGCCTGAAGAACAGGAAGACCTCATAGCTCTGCGCGAGCGCGATCCCGAGCACGGGGATGGCGCCGAGCGCGAGCAAGCACGTGTAGGTCGCCCGCGGGCCGTACTTGTCGCAGAGCGGCCCGATCACCAGACGCCCCGCCACCGTGATTCCCACCGCGGCGATGTTGATGTTGGCGATCTGCTCCTTGGTCAGCCCGAATTCGCCCTTGATGACCGGCATCAGCGGTGCCACCGCGAACCACGCGAAGAAGCAGGCGAAGAACGCCAGCCAGGTCAGGTGGAATGCGCGCATCGCTGGAGTCGACAGCGAAAATAGCTCGATCTTGGTCGCCTTGGTAGCCTGGGTCATGGGTCCTCGTAAGTGGCAAGTTCTGAAGGACCTCGCGGTGCGGCGCTCGAGGCCTCAGGACGGATCCATAGAACAAGGACCGTAAATGGGTCGTAAATCGTATGTTTCCGGTCGGTGTCGGAGTACAAATGGTTTGCAGATCGTATGTTTCCGGCCGATGTCGGACCCCGGATGGGTTGTCGAACGTATGTTTCCGGTCGATGTCGGACCCTGGATGGGGCAGGCGTGGAGATCTCGATCTGCCCGCCCTCGGTCAGGCGCACCGCGCTCGCGCCCCGGTAGGTGAGCCGGATCTGCGCCGGAACGGCCCCCGGCGCGACCACGAGCTCGCATTTCAGCGCGTGGGCCGTGCCCGAGATCTCGAGATCGACGCCGGGCCAGAGGTCCTCGTAAACCACCGCGGCATAGGTCGGGACGCCGGTCCTCCACGGCTCGCGAGGGCCCGTGAAATAGCTGACCACCGCGCCGGTGGGATCCTTCCCCTCGGGCACGACGCCGGCTCGATGGCGCTCGAACTCGAGCCTCGCCGCCCAGCGGGGGAGCGAGGCCTCCGGGGCGCCGGCCAGGACGAAGGTGATGCCGTCGGCATCCCCGCCCTCGTCAACTTTACGCGATCTGCCTTCGTCTTGACGGCCCTCGCGTCAAACCGTCGAGACACAGAGGCGAAAGCCGATCGTGGTGTGTCGCGCGACCTCGTGGCTCCAGTTGCGGTACGCCGACTGGAGCCTGCTCTCGATGCTGCGCCAGCACCCGCCGCGCAGCGGGCGCACCCGCGTCGCGCCGCCCACGCACGGATCCCGGCCGAGGCGCGCTCGTTCGAGGTGCGCGTCCGCGCGGAATGCGTCCAGGCACCAGCTCCAGACATTGCCGGCCATGTCGTGACAACCAAAGGGGCTCGCGCCGGCCGGGTGCGCGCCTGTCGGGCTCGGCCCGCCGCGATTCCAGTCCTCGGCGAAGCAGGCGCGCCGTTCGTCCGGGGGGTCGTCTCCCCAGGGGTATCGCCGCCCATCGAATCCGCGCGCGGCGAGCTCCCATTGCGCCTCCGTGGGCAAGGTCCCCCCGGCCCAGGCGCAATACCGAAGGGCTTCTATGTAACTCACGTTCACCACGGGCCGGTCGGGCGCGTCGAGCTCGGGCCGGCCCGCGGAGGGCGGCGCCGCGGCGCCCGTCGCCTCGACGAAGGCGTTGTATTCGGCGCGGGTGACCGGGTGCGCGCCGAGCCAGAAAGGGGACAGCTCGACGCGATGCGGTGGGTTTGGCGCCTCGGACTCGAAGATCGGATCTTGGCCCATCGTGAAGGTGCCGCCAGGGATCCACACGAGGCCGGAAGGCGCCGAGCGCGGGCCTGTCGTCATGGCGTCCGCGGGCCCGCCGCCGCGCGCTGTGCTTCGAATGGCTCGATGGAAGGCCACATCGACGCGCGCCGGCAGCCGATACAATCCTCCGCGACCGGAATCCCGGCGTCGAGCAGCCTGCGCGCCGCCGAGAGCTCGAGCAGCCCGGATTGGAACCACACAACCGACGGACGCAACACGAGCGCATCCTCGACGTGGGGCACGAATTCCTCGGGCTTGCAGAAGACGTTCAGCACGTCGACGGGCGCGGGAAGCTCGATCAGGCGGCGGCGGACGGGCACGCCGAGGATCCGGGTCGCCTCGGGATAGCGGGTCGGGACGGGGAGGATGTGGTAGCCGACCTTCTGGAGGTAAAGCGGGATCTGGTGCGCATCGAGGTCCCGGCGGCTCTCCGGCTTGATACCCAGCACCGCGATGGAGCGCGCATTCCTGAGCGTCCGTTCCATGTCCACGGTGCTGAGGAGAGGGACGTCGAGCATCTCGTGCGCCGCAGAAAAGCTAGCATGCGCGACGTCGTCCTGCGCCTGCGTGATCCTTGCGATGAAGATTCTCTCCATCGCCGTCGCGATCTCCGCGTTGAATGCTGCCGGGGCGCCACCGGCGGCTCGAGCAGCCGAGATGCGGTCGCTCGATGAAGAACTCGGTGATATCGAGGCGTCGATCCGGGGAGAGCACGAAGTCGAGGTCGCGAGGGGCAGCAGCGCCGCGCAGGAGGACCCCGGAGCTACGCCGCGGAGGCGACGACCAGGCGCTGGCGCCGAGCCATGGTAGCGCAGGACACCAAGCGGGGCGCACAGGGGGGCCGGGGCTTCGCAGGAGGGCGCCGGGGCTGCGTAGGAGCTGCGTAAACGTGTGATAGGGCACCAGGTGGGGGACGCAGGAGGGGGGCCGGGACCGCGCAGGAGCCATTCGATCGTACGGCAGGCCACAAAAATGGGTGCGCCGGAGGCTGCCAGGGCTGCGCAGGAAGAGCGCGGAGGCCGCGCAGCAGGACCGCCGGGACCGCGCAGGAGGGGGCTGGAACCGCGCCGGAGGCTGCCAGGGCTGCGCAGGAAGAGCGCGGAGGCCGCGCAGCAGGACCGCCGGGACCGCGCAGGAGGGGGCTGGAACCGCGCCGGGGGCTGCCGGAGCCGCGCAGGAAGAGCGCGGAGGCCGCGCAGCAGGACCGCGGGGACCGCGCAGGAGGGGGCTGGAACCGCGCAGTGTACGAGCGGAGCCCTGGTAACACTTCTGACCGGGAGCTGCGGTGACACTTCCTTGAGCCACGGACCCCTGCTCCGGGAGGACTGGAAACAGGGACCGGATCCTCGTCGACGCGACACGCTCGCCGCACTTTCTCGGACCGCCTGGATCTATACACGAACCGCTCCCCGTGGTCGCGGTACACACGAGCCTCTCCTCACGATCCGGCGTGAGTTCGCGCAGGTCACCGCGCCCTGGCCAGCTTCAGCTCCTTGTTCTTGAGGGTGACCTGCGCGAGCAGGACCGGGCCGTAGTACAGCTCCCAGACGTCATCGGCGATCGGAGTCAGCCCCACGGGCTCGCCGGCGAGCAGTGTGGAGACGTTGGTCTGCGCGCCCCCGAACAGCATCCGTCCTTGCTCGTCCAGGCGTCGAACGGCCATCGTGTCCGGGTACTCCGGCGACGAGGGCTTGCTCGGCATCGAGCGGCGCGAGGGCGTGTAGCGCGAAGCCGGCGTCCTCTGGCCGAGCGCCTCGTGCGGACGCTGATCATTGTACTCGTGCCGAAACCGGTCGAAGACGCGCTGCTGCGCTGCCAAGTTGGCTTCTGGCGGCGATGTCGCCTCCGCCTTCAACGTCTTGTGCATTCGCTCGTGACGGCCGTTCTGCTGCGGCTTACCGGGCTCGATCCGCTCGGGATGAATGCCGAGCTTGATCCAGCTGACCGAGAGCGCCGAGAGCCCACCGATGCCAATCGTGGCGAACGGCGGGCCGTTATCGGAGCGGATGCGGTGCGGCAGCCCGAACTCGCGGAACGCGCGCTCGAAGTGCGGCCGCACCGAGGCCTCGTCCGGCTTCGCCACGCCCTCGCACTTGAGCAGGTACCGCGACGCCTGGTCCGTCAACGTCAGCGGGTGGCAGCGCGTCCTGTCGCCGAGCGCGAAGTGCCCTTTGAAATCGGCGCACCACGTGTCATTCGGCTGCTCGGCTGGAGCCAGCGGCGACGGCATCGCGGTCGTCGGCGTCACCACGCGGCGCCGACGGGGCCGGATCAGCCCGTGCTTCTTGAGCAACTCGCCGATGGTGCTCGTTGCTGGCAGCCCCTCGACGCCCAGGCTCTCCAGCCGCGCACGCAGCTTCTTCGGCCCCCACGTGGGGCGCTCCTTCCGCAGCTCGATCAGCGCGTCGATGAGCGCCGCTGGCGTCGCATGCGGGAACGAGCGCGCCACGGGCCGCCGCTCCTCCAGCCCGCTCGGTCCGGCCTGCTCGTAGCGCTCCACCCACTTGTACCCCGTCTTCCGGCTGATGCCGAACCGCCGGCACAGCTCCGCGAACGTCTCGTCCGACTCGTTGACCTGCGCGATGAACCGAAGTCTCTCGTCCACTGAACATGTCTCTTTCCAAGGCACCAGCGCTCCTCCGTCGCCAGTCCTCTACGACATGTGTCACCTAAGCTCCCGGTCCGTCCGGGTGCTACCCAGGCTCCCGGTCTGAACCGTTACCCAGGCCACCGGTCCGTACCCAGGAAGAGCGCCGAGGCTGAACGACCGGGAGCCCCCCCGGCCGCGGCGCTACTTCCCCGGCGCGAACGGCCCCATCGACGCTCGCCGCGTCCAGGTCGCGCCCTCTCGCACCATGCGCCTCACGTGGATCTGATAGCTGACCTTGTCGCCCACGCCGTCGCGCGCTATCTCGATCTCGTTGTAGCCGTTGTGCTCCTGCACCTCCCGGCTGGAGAGCGACGGCGCCGCGACGATACGGATGGTCCGGTCCTCGTGCCGCTCCGGCCATTGCTCCTTGCCGAACCAGCCTGTGTGGCTGTGGCCGTGGAGCACCAGGCAGAACTCCTTGTGGGCCAGCGCGTCCTTCACCTCACCGGCGTTGATCAGGCCGCCGAAGCGGGCGAGCTCGGTGGACGGCAGCGGGGACACCGGGTGATGCAGGACCGCGATCCGGATCGGCGCGTGCCACTGCGCCCTGCGCAGGCGCTGGAGATCCGCGTCGTGGACAAGGCCGGGATCGATGCGCGACACCTGGTCGCGCAGCGCCGCGGCGCGCTTGGCGTCCGGCTCCTCCATGGCGCCTTGCCGCAGGCGGCCGATGAGCGAGAGGAGCTCGTCCCGGACCGGATCCTTCTCCTCCTGGCCGCCGAACTCCGCCGAGCCGAGCAGCGCGAACTCCACCCCGAGATCCGCATACCGCGCCACCGCGAGCGCCCGCGTCGCCGGCGGCTCCTCGAGCGGCGGCCGCGCGCAGCGCGGGTGAGCGGCGAACGCCCTCGCGAAAGGCACGTGGCGCGCCTGCGTCCCGGCCTGCCCGGAGGCCGTCGCCTGACGCCAGTCGACGTCGTGATTGCCGCCCACGAGCAGCACGTGGGGCTCGTCGGGCGGCAGGCGAGGGTGATCCGCGAGGTGCCTGGAGAGCTGCTCGAGCCAGATACGGGCGTCGGCGTACTCGTCGTCGTTGGCCTGCTCGGCGACGTCGCCGGACACGACGAGGAGGTGCGGCGCACGGCCGGCCGCGGCGAGCTCGGCGACGTGCTCGACGTAGTGATCGCAGACGCGCGGGGGCCCCAGCCCGCCAGCGATGGTGTTGCCGTGCTCGCCCTTCTCCTTCACGTCGATGCGCTCGGCGGATTTTTTGCCGAAGTGGATGTCGGAGACATGGTGGATCCGCAGCGGACACAGGTTCGCTTCGAGGATCGGATCGGCGAGCACGGGGCGCCCGTCCCGCTGCTGGACGAGGCTGCAGCGCTCGAGCAGATCGACGTTCTCGTCGCGAGGCGCTGCGCCCCGCGCGATCTCGCGGAGCGCGTCCCGCTGCGCGTCGGTCAGCCCGTCCTCGAACACGGCGCGGTGATAGGCGAACTCCCGGAGCTCGCTGCGCACGCGCGCCGCCCGCAGGAGCGCCCATGGGGTGTTCGCCAGAGCGGGAGATTGCTCGGCGAGCTCGAAGACGAGCTCGAGCAGGAAGGGATTCCGGCGCCAGGTGGCGGGCAGGTCGGGGAGGAGCGCCCTCGACACCGCGGTGCGGGCGAGCTTGAGCGCCTCGCTGTGCGTGAGGGGATCGAGGAAGCGCATGTCCCGCGAGCAGACGAGCCCGGCGTCGCCGGAGGCCGCGCGTTCGAGCGCGATCCACTCGGCGGGGCTCATCGCCAGGAAGATCCTTGTGTTGGTCGTGTAGAGGTCGACGCACCAGCGCAGGAAGGCGCTCGCGTCGCGCGGGCTGCCGCCTTGGCCGGCGAGCTGCGGCTCGTCCAGGAGGAGCGTTGTCCCCGGCGGCACGCCGGGGAGCGCCCGTCCGAACTTGCGGAGGTCGAGGTAACGCACGCTCGTCTTGTCGGCGAGGCCGAGGTGGTGCTCGAGCGCCTTGAGCGTCCACGTCTTCCCGGCCCTGCGCGCGCCGACGAGCGGCCATATCACGCCGTTCGTGGGCAGGGACGTCAAGAGATCCAGGAGGTGGCCGTGATCGCGGACGTCGTGCTCCGGCGAGTACGGTCTCCTCACGTCGAACGCGCGCGTCACCGCCCTCTCCTTGGGTCCCTGGCCACCCGTCGAATCCAGTCGAAGAACGGTGGATCGGCAAGCCAGTCGCCGAGCTTATCGAAATTGTAGAGGCCCGCGTCGCAGAGGACGGTGACGTCCTCCGAGGGTAGGCTGCGCACCTCGGGCAGCGCCGCGTCGGGCGCGCCGCGGAGCGCGCCGAGGACGCCGCGCGCGCGCTCGGGCAGCTCGGCCCAGCGGGCGCGGAAGAAGGCCGCGTCGCGGTCGACGAGCAGGCGTTGCTCGTAGAGCTCGCGGACGCCGGCGCGCTCGACCAGGGCGCGGCGCTGGCCTGCGCGGACGGCCTGGACGAGGGCATAGCCCATCACCTGGAGATAGAAGGGCCATGGGCCGCAGAGCTCGACGATCCAGCGGGCGGTGCGCTCGGCCTCCATCGGGACGTCGGGAGGCGCGGTGTCGACGAGGAAGCGGATGGCGTCGGCCTCGGGGAGCGGACCGAGGTTGATCGGGGTGACATCGTTGCCGAACGAGGAGCCCGGGGCGGCGGCGAAGGCGTGCTCGACGATGGTGACCCAGTCCCAGTGCGAGCCGACGAGGACCACGCTGGTCCTCTCCTGGCCAACGGCGCGGAGCCAGGCGAAGACGGTGGCGTCTGCCTGGTGGAGATTGGCGACCTCGTCGAGGAGCAGGACAGCGTTGCCGGCGCCGGAGAGGCGGTCGCGGAGGGTGAACGCGGGGGTGGCGTCGGACTGGAGAGAGGGATCGAGGAAGAGGGCGAGATCGTCGGCGGTGCAGATGGGCTGGGCCCGGCCCTCGAGGGTCTTGTGGTGAACCGCGTGGCTCGCGGAGAGGCGCGCGGCAAGGTGGTGAAGGATAGACGTCTTGCCCGAGCGGCGCGGCCCGCGGAGGATCGCGGGGCTGCGGCTCTCGATCAGGGCAAAGAGCTCCGCCAGCACCGGGGCGCGGCCCGGGAGCGAGGGGGCGTCGATGAGGGCGGGGCCGGGACGGAAGGGGTTCGCGAGGGTGCTCGACAGCGGAGCGTCGGGCGCAGGGGGGCCGTCCGTGGCTGCGCGCGGCGGCACGGAGCTGACGGTCCGCGGCGCCGGCGCTCCTGGAGCACCCGAGAGGAAGAGCTCCTCGCCATCCCAGGGGACCCCGCCTGCATAGCCGTGCCGCGCGAGCTCCTCTGCGACGTTATCGCCGGTGAGATCGCCTGCGAGCGCGGCGCTCACTTTGTCTGGACGTTGCAAGATGTCACGGAAGCCGGCCAGGGGCAGGTACAGCGTCGTCCTCGAGTCGGGGCGGCGGAGGGTGAGGCGCGCGCGCTCCGGCTCCGCGCCGTCGAGCAAGCAGAAGCCCCCCGGCGTGCGCGCGAGCGCGGTCATGCCGGCGGAGGCGAAGCAGGCGAGGAGCCTGCCCTGAGCCGCGCTCCAGATCCGCACGGTGCCATCGTGCCCCGCGCTCGCCAGGCGGTCGCCGTGCGGCTGCCAGGCCATGGCCATGACCCGCCGCGTGTGGCCCTCGAGCCGGGCGATCTCCTCGCCTGTGCGCGCGTCCCAGATCCGCACGGTGCCGTCGTGCCCCGCGCTGGCCAGGCGGTCGCCGTGCGGCGCCCAGGCGACCGCCGTGATCCCGTGCGCATGGCCCTCGAGCCGGGCGACCTCCTCGCCGGTGCCCACGTCCCAGATGCGCACCGTCGTGTCGTCGCCCGCGCTGGCCAGGCGCTCGCCGTCCTGGCGCCACGCCAGGGCCTTCACGTCGCGCGTGTGGCCCTGAAGCCGCGCGAGCTGTTTGCCGGTGTCCGGATCCCAGATCCGCACCATCGTATCGTGTCCTGCGCTCGCCAGACGGCCGCCGTCCGGATGCCAGGCCAGCGCGAGGATCCAGTCGGAATGATCCTCGAACCGAGCGAGCTCCTGACCCGTAGTCGTCTCCCAGATGCGCACGGTGCCGTCGTTCCCGGCGCTGGCCAGACGATTGCCGAGAGGGTGAAAGGCAAGGGCCAGGACACCGTTCAAGTGGCCCACGAGCCGCGCGAGCTCCTCGCCCTGGCTCGCGTCCCAGATCCGCACCGTCTGGTCGTCGCCCGCGCTGGCCAGGTGGTCGCCGTCTGGGTGCCAGGCGAGGGCCAGCACCCAGTTGGAGTGGCCCTCGATCCGTGTCAGCTCCTTGCCGGTGCCGGTGTCCCAGACCCGCACCATCGAGTCGTTCCCCGCGCTGGCCAGGCGGTTGCCGTGCGGGTGCCAGGCGAGGGCCAGCACCCAGTTGAAGTGGCCCTCGAGCCGTGTCAGCTCCTTGCCGGTGCCGGTGTCCCAGATGCGCACGGTGTTCCCGTCGCCCGCGGTGGCGAGGCGCCTGTTGTCCGGGTGCCACGCCATGGCCCTGACCCAGTTGGTATGGCCCTCGAGCCGCGGGAGCTCGCTGCCGGTGCTCGCATCCCAGATGCGCACGGTGTTCCCGTCGCCCGCGGTGGCCAGGCGCCTGCCATCCGGGCGCCAGGCCACGACCCTGACCCCGCTCGATCGGCGCTCGAGCCGGGCGATCTCGCCACCGGTGCCGATGTCCCAGATGCGCACGGTGTTCCCGTCGCCCGCGGTGGCCAGGCGCCTGCCGTCCGGGTGCCACGCCACGGCCGAGACCCCGCGCACGTGGCTCTCGAGCCGCGCGATCTCCTTGCCCGTGCTCGCGTCCCAGATGCGCACGGTGTTCCCGTCGCCCGCGGTGGCCAGGCGCCTGCCGTCCGGGTGCCACGCCACGGCCCTGACCCCGCGCGCATGGCCCTCGATCTGAGCGAGCTCCCTGCCCGTGCTCGCGTCCCAGATGCGCACGGTCCGGTCGTCGCTCCCGCTGGCCAGGAGCTCGCCGTCCGGGTGCCACGCGACGGCCCTGACCCAGTCGGCATGGCCCTCGAGCCGGGCGCGCTCCTTGCCCGTGCCGGCGTGCCAGATCCGCACTGTGAGGTCGTATCCCGCGCTCGCCAGGCGTTGGCCGTCCGGGCGCCACGCCACGACCAGAACCCAATCGGAATGTCCCTCGAGCCGGGCGAGCTCCGCGCCGGTGTCCGCGTGCCAGAGGCGCACCGTATGGTCGTATCCCGCGGTCGCGAGGCGCTGGCCGTTCGGCGACCATGCGAGCGCGTTGATCGTGCCGGTGTGTCCGGACACCAGGTCAACGTGCGCCAGCGGCGGCGTCGCGGCGAGCCTGCGCGCGCGCTCCGGGTGAGCGCCCCTGCCCGCGATCAAGCAAGCGCTCAGGTCGGCCCCTTCGGCCTGCACGCCGTTCCAGCGGCATCCGGTCCAGGTCGATTGCCGCAGGACGGCGCCGCTCAGCTTGGCCAGCTCGACGACGGCCGCCTTCGCCTCGGCCTGCGAGAAGTCCGCCCGGTGCGCGATCGCGCGCCGGAGGATCGTCCCGTCGAGCTTCGCGCCGGACAGCATGGCCCCGCTCAGCGCGGCTTCCGTCAGGTCGGCGCCGGACAGATCGGCGCCGGAGAGGTTCGCGTCCCGCAGGTTCGCGCCCGCGAGGGGCGCGCCGCGCAGGTCCTCGCCGGCGAGCTGCACGCCGTGGAGATCCGCCCCCTCCGGGATCCACCCGGCGGTCTCCTCGGCCCATCGCGCGAGGCCGAGCAGCAACCGGAGCGCGTTCTCGGCCGGTTCCCTCGTCGAAGGCGTCAGTTGACGGTCCATCTTCAGGAACGACTGGACCGCGCGCACCGCCCCCGCGCGCCTCGGCTCGCCGAACGTCCTCAGGATCTCGCCGACGAACGCCGCGACCTCCCGCGTGATCGGTTTGGTCCGGAGCGCCTCGATCGGCCGCTCGGCCAGCGTCGCCACCAGGGCGCGCGCCAGGAAGTATTCGAGGAACGCCTTGTGCGCGAAGCGGTAGCCGTCGCTGCCCTCCTGCACAAGGAATGTCCCGCCCTGGATCTCCAGGAAGGCGGCGTCGGTCGGCATGCCTTCGGGCAGAAAGCGAAAGAGCCGAGCGCGGACCGACTGCTTGAGCTCCTGCCAGGTGCATGCCGGCTGGCCGGACCGCCACAGCTGCTCGGCGAGCGCCTCGGCGAGCTCCTTCTTCTGCTCGTCGGTGAAGCTCTCGGGGGCGTCCTTCCGCGTGTTGTCGAGCCACCGCTTCAGGTACGCCTCGTACAGATCGGCGCGTCCCACCTTCGCCCCGGAGGCGAACTCGTCCAGCGTGGCCAGCACCATCCCGAGCAGCAGCGGCCGGTGCACGAGGTCCTTGAGGTCGTAGATCGCGGCGATGCGGGAGAGCGCCGCGGCGCCGTCCTCGCCGCGGATCTGCCGCACGAGCTCGCGCACTTGCGCCTCGGTGAACGGCTGGATGGTGAAGCGCCGTATCCCGACGGACGTGCCAGGCGCCTGGGAGGGCCCGCTCTCGGTGGTGGTCTGGAGGTGCGCCTCGGCGGGGAAGTGGTCATCTCGCGAGGAGACGACCATCTTGCCGCCGCCGGCGGCGATCTCCAGCAGGCTGGCGCGCCGCCCTGCGAGCTCGGAGGCCTCCAGTCGTGTCGCCATCTCGTCGAAGCCGTCGAAGCAGGGGACGACGAGCCGGTGGCGGATGAGCAGGCGCAGGGCAGCTCGGTTCGCGGGGAGGTCCGGGGCGCCGGCCGCCTGGAGCAGGAGCTGCTCCGGGCTCGCGTGGGGCGAGGCGCCAGCGAGGTTGACGAGCAGGGGTCTCGGCCCTTCGGCTGACGCCCATCGCCGCTCGGCCCAC
The DNA here is from genome assembly GCF_052075895.1 of Sorangium sp. KYC3313. Classification (NCBI taxonomy): domain Bacteria; kingdom Pseudomonadati; phylum Myxococcota; order Polyangiales; family Polyangiaceae; genus Sorangium; species Sorangium sp. KYC3313. The sequence goes on along the minus strand of NZ_CP197255.1, from coordinate 9,153,063 downwards.
GCGGCGAGCGCAGTGGACTTCCCCAGGCCGAACTCGCCGAGCACCAGCGCGATCTTCTCGCTCGACGAGAGCCACGCGTCGAGGGCGCCGAGCAGGGGTGCCGGCTCGTCGTGCCCGTCGACGCAGGCGTCGGGCTCCACGAACCGCCCCCCGACCTCGCGCAGCCGCTGCTCGCGGAGCGCCGCGACGACGCCGCGCGCGCCGTCGAAGCGCGGTGACAGGCGCGCGATCCGCTGCGCGAGGGCGTCCTGAGGGATCGCCTCGAGCGTTGCGTTCGCCAGCCCTGACCGGACGGCGGCCGAGCGGAGCTTCTCCCACCCTCGCCGGGGCCCTCTCCACCGCTCGAGGCCCTCGATCCACAGCAGGGCCCACCCCTCGTCCCGGAGGGCCGCGACCATGAGCGTGCACCAGGCCGGCCGGCCTTCAGGCCAGACGCCGACCGCCGCCACGTGCTCCCGCCCCTCGGCGAGGGCGAGCAGAAAGACGGTCTCCGCCGAGAGGATCTGGTGCTCGGAGAACCGCGGGGCGTGCGCGCCCTTGCTCGGCTGAGCGATGGGGCCCTGCGCCGCGCAGGCATCGCCGTAGGCGCGCGGCGCGGCGTCGTCCATCGGGGCGCGGAAGTCGGATGGATGTCGCTGGAAGGAGAGCGCCCAGCCCCGGTGCTGCTGCGTTCCCAGCGCCATCGGGTCGAGCCTTCGCGGCAGCTCGACCAGCAGATCGGGCGGCAGGGAGCTCTCTCGATCGTCGTCGCTGGCCTCCGGCGCGCCGCGCACCGCCTGCGCCACCGCGCCGAGCGCCGCCATCCCGTCGAGCGTCCACTCGCCGTTGCCCCGCTTCGCGTCCACGGCCTTGCGGAGCCGCGCCTCGACCTCCACGAACCCGGCCTCGCGCGCTTCCCGCTCGGTCATCCACCCGAACACGACGTCTGCGGCTGCCCCCGCTGTCGCCGCCCGCAGGGCCTCGAGCGGCAGGACCTCGGCGGGGACGATGATCTCCCGTGTGAACTGCCTTATTTCCTCGACGCGGGTCAGCTTGTCGAGCTCGCCATAGAGTCGGCGCAGCCGCCGGCCTCGCGCCGCGGCCCCGGACAGGGCGCCCGCGTTCAACAACACGTCGCGCGCGTCCTCGAGGCGCGCAACGAGCGCCTCGAGCGCCTCGTCGTCATCGCGTCCCAGGAGCTCCCTGGCGCCGTCGAGCCACCGCGCATAGGCCTCTCCCGCCGGGTGCCCTCGGTACACGAGTGTCGCCTCGGCGACCGGCAGGACCGGTCGCGGCGCGGAGCGAGCGAGGTACGCGCTGGTCCGCTCGTACCGGAGGTCAACGTCCGCGACGATCACGCCTTCGTCACCTGGCTCGAGATATCCCGCCCGATCCGGGAACCGCCGCAGGTCGTGGGGCTGGGCCTCGTCGACGTAAATCGAGGTGCCGCCACCTTCGGCGCCATCGCAATACAGCGTGGGCCGCCCGTACCGGCGCGCCTCTTCCCACATCTTTCTTGCGAGCTCTGGCAGCGTGGTGTGCGGGGTCGCGCTGGGCACGGCGAGGAAGCGGCACTCGCCGATGCGCTTCGCGACGGGCGCCAGGTCGTGCGCGCTGTCCCGGAGGAGGAAGTCGAGACAGGCCAGCACGCCCATGGGGCCTGCGATCCCGTCCGGCATCTCCACAGGCGCCCACGTCTCGCCCGGGCGCATCGTGCTCCGCTCCACCGCCGCCGTGGTCCTCTTCGCTTGCAGGCCGAGGAGCCGACCCTGGTGCAGCACCGGGCAGACCGACTGTCCGAGCGCGGGGAGCCCCGTGGCGCCGAGGCGCTCGTACATGCCGGAGCGGCGCGCCGCCCGGTCCACCGAGTGCGTCCCCGCCACGACCACCATGTCGCCCGCGGCGTCGGCGACGCCGCCGAGGATCTCCCAGGGGACGCTGTACTCGGGAAAGACCACGATCCTCGCCCCGTACTCCGAGCAAGCCGACAGCACCGCGCGGATGCGCGCGAGGAGCTGCGCATCGTAGGCTTCGCGGATGCGCCGCCGGAGCGCCTCGAGCTTCGGTTTGATCGCGACGGGCACATCAGCGCGCGCCGGGAGCAGCGAGTCCGCTGCTCTTCTTGGATCGAAGAGCGGATCCTCGAGCGGAGACCGTCGATCGATGATGATCGCTGGGTAATAGGCGAGCTGTACGACAGCAACCCGCGTATACATCGCTCCCCCCGCCGCCGCCTGCATTCGTTTGCTCGCCGCTGCTCCCTTGTCCGCGCGTCGATCGGCGAGGCTATCGCGCGAGCGCGGCGCGTGGAAGCGAAAGCGGCGCGCCTGGCCGCCGTGGCCAGACGTCTGGCTATCTCTATGCCAGATGCCAGACGCCAGACGACGTGCCAGTCACCGGCGCTCGGTGACTGCTAGCCGGCCACGGCGGAAGAGCGCCCGCCGGAGCCGCGGCGCCCCCAGCGCGAGCGCGGCCCCGCACGCCAGCGCGAGCAAGGGCACGTAGAACCGCGGCAGCGCCACCACCGCCTCCAGGTGGTGCCGGCCGGGGCCGACGCGCACCGCGAAGAAGCCCGGGGCGACGCGCGTCGTGGCCAGCTCGGCGCCGCCGTCGCGCACGCGCCAGCCGCTGTACGCCGTCGCGCGGAACACGACGTCGACAGGCGCCTCCGCGTCGACGATCGCCTCGTACGCGCCCGGCTCGCGCGGCGCCTCGCGCACGCTGGCGCGGGCCGCGTCGCAGCCGTCGCCGGCCACGGCCACGCGCTCGAGCGGGCCGCGGGCCGCCTCCAGCGCCACGAGCTCGCCGGGCGTGTCGAGCACGGTGCGCGGCTGCTTCAGGTGCTCGAAGAGCGCCGCGAGCAGATCGGCCTCCCGGCCGCGCCACACCTCGCGCACGCACCCGAGCCCCACGTAGTCCGTGCCGCCCACCCGCCGCGACAGCTCGACCTCGCCGCGCCTGTCCACGAGCGCCCACGCTTCGGGCGGCCCCGGCCGCTGCGCGGTGAGGTGGATGAGCGTGCGGATGCCGAGCGCCTCCGCGCGCGCGGCGCTCCCGGGGCGCTCGGGCGCCACCTCGAGGAAGGCCGCGGCGTGAACGCCCACATGCGCGCCGGCGCCTGTCGAGACGGCCATCGGGACCGCGCGGCGGAGATGGGCGGCGTGCATCATCGAGCAGGTCGCGAACTCGTCCTCGGCGGCGTAGCTCGCGCGGCCGTGCGGCGCCTCGGCGAGCCAGCGGGCGATGAGATCGGGGTCGAAGCCCTCGGCGGGAGGCGGGCAGCGGCGCGACGCGACGAGCGCGGCCTGCTTCTCTGCCATGACGTGGAGATCGGCCGCGCGGGCGGGGATCTCGAGGGCCGCGACGAGCGCGAGCGCGGCCGGCAAGAGCCCGGCGAGCGCGGCTGGCAGGAGCCCGGCGAGCGCGGGGCGCGAGCGGCGCGCGCCCCGCGCGCCCCGCGCGGCCAGCGCGGCGCCGATGCGCGCGAGCGCCGCCGCCGCGAGGTCGAGCGCGCTGAGGATGGCCGCGGCCGCGACGAGCGGCAGGAGGGCGAGGGCGCGCATCGGCTGGAACAGCGAGAGCAGCGCGCGGCCGAGCGGGCCTGCGCCGACGATCCAGCCGCCGCTCATCGACAGGAGCAGCGCGACCGCCGACGCCGCGAGGACGGCCCGCGACGCCGGGGCGCGGAGGCGCGTCGCGTGGAGGAGACAGGCGGCGATCCACGCGGAGCCGATCACCGGGGCGTGCTCGTAGTCGAGCAGATCGCCGTCGAGCATCCACGGCAGCACGCGCTCGGGCCCGAAGCCGATGTGCCGCCAGCCGAGGCCCGCAGGCCAGCCGAAGGGCGCGGCCATCGACGCGATGCCGGGGCCGTAGAGCGCGACCGCGACCAGGCCGCCGCCGGCGAGCGAGCGGAGCACGCGCGCGCACAGCCGCCGATCCCACGCGGCGATCGCGGCCGCGCCCAGGACGGCGGCGCTCACCGTGAAGACCTGCGGGTGCGTCGCCGCGCAGGCGGCGGCGAGCGCCGGCCCGAGCTCGAAGCGGGCGGGGCGGATCACCGCGGCGGCCCAGGCGATGACGACGGGGATGACCAGGATCTGCGAGAGCAGCCCGAGGAGGAAGAACGACGGCCACCCGCCGGCGAACTGCACGTACGGCGCGACCCACGCGAGCGCCACCGCGCCGGCGGCGGCCGAAGCGGGCCGCGCGCCGACCGCGCGGGCCGCGGCGACGACGAGCAGCGGCGCCCCGATGAAGGCGGCGAAGCCGAGCCCCTTCACCGCGACCACCGGCGCGACGCCGAGGCGGATCAGCGCCGCCACGAGCAGCCAGCCGACCGGCGGGTAGTGCAGCGCGACCGGGAAGCCGCCGTTGTTCGTGGCGATCCACCCGTGCGGCAGGCCGCTCGTCGCGATGTCGTAGGCGATGGCGAGGTGCGAGATCGTGTCCTTCGACAGCGCGGCGCCGGGCCCGGCGAGCGCGGGTGCGTCGCGCAGCGCGGGCAGGAGCGCCACCGCCACCGCCGCCGCCGCCGCGAGCCAGGCGAGGCGCGGCGCGGGCCCGGGCGCGACGGGTACGGCCGGCGCGGGCGCGGTGGGGTCTGCGGCCGCGCCCGCGCGGAGCTCGGCCAGCCGGAGGACGAGGACGCCGAGCGCGAGCAGGAGGTAGAGCATCAACAAAGCTCGCCTTCGCCCGGGTCAGCCCGGGGCGCGTTGCCAGGTGCCGAGGAGCGACCAGCCGGTGAGCGTGCGCCGCACCGACACGAGCCGCATCCGCTCCCCGACGTCGAGCGCCGCGAGGCTGCGCTCGTCGAACTTGCTCGGGTGGATGTGCTTGCGCGAGAAGCCGTCGCGGCGCGCGATCCACTCGAGCACCGTGGCCTCGAGGAGCGGCAGCGTGGACAGCCGGCCGTAGTTCGGGGTCGTGAGCAGCAGCGCGCCGCCCGGCGCGAGGCGCGCCGAGAGCCCGCGCGCCCAGCGCGACGGATCGAGGGTGTGCTCGACGACCTCCTTCGCGAGCACGACGTCGAACGGGCCGTCGAACCCGCCGCCCGACGGGAGCTCGTACGGCCCCGGACAGACGGCGAAGCGCTCCGCGCGCGCGGAGTAGAGGCGCCGGCACGCCTCGATGGCGCGCGCGTCGAGATCGCAGCCGTAGAGCTCCGTCGCGGGCGGCGCGCCGGGGATCTCCCCTTCGAGGCCGCAGCCGACGAGGAGCACGCGCGGGCGCGGGCCGCGCGCGGCGATGGCGCGGGCGAGGGGGCGGGTGAGCGCGCCGTGGTAGAGCGACCACGGGAACCGCTCGCGGCGGCGGTGGTTCGAGAAGTAGTCGCCGGGCGGCGCCGCCGTTTCAGCCATCGGGCCCCGCCTGCGCCACGAGCAGGTACTCGGCGGCCGCGTCGCCGCCCGGGGCGAGGCGCCCGAGCGCGTTGACCACGGCGCGCGCCACGTCGACGGTGAGCGGGCGGAGCGCTGGCATGGCGACCCAGCGGCCGGTGAGCTTGCGCATCACGTAGCCGAGCAAGCTCGGGTACAGCATGAAGTCGAACGCCCACGAGGTCGGCCGGCCCGCGATGGGGCGCGTCTCCACGAGGTCGAAGCCCGCGCGCGCGAGGTGATCGCGCCAGCCCGCCTCGTCGTAGAGGTGGACGTGCGAGAAGACCCGATCGAGCGCGTCGCCGTACGCCCGCGAGAGGCCGACCAGGCCCACGGAGCGGAGCGCCTCGGGCAGGGCGAGCTGGTACGTCCAGTCGGGCGTGGGCACGATGAGCACGAACCGCGCCCCGGGCCGGAGCGCGCGCCGGATGTTCACGAGGGCCCCGTGGAGATCGGGCACGTGCTCGAGGCTGCAGTTGGCGATCGCGCTGCCGAAGAACCCCTCGGGCAGGTGGACGTTGACGATGTTGCCGCAGATGAGCGTGCGGTACGACGCGGTCCGCTGCGCGCGCTGCACCTCGGTCGGGTTGATGTCGATGCCCCACGCCTGCTTGTCCGGGTAGGCGAGGCGCGCGAACAGGCCGTCGCCGCAGCCGACGTCGAGCAGCGGCTCCGGCAGGTCGAGCTCGCGCACGGCGCGCAGCCGCACGCACTCGCGGATGGCGAGCGCCGCCGGCGCGAAGGCGTAGTAGGCGGAGAAGTCGTCCGCGTCGAGCGGCCACTCTCGGTCCATGGGGGCGCTCATCACCCGTGGAGGCGCAAGGAGCGCCGGTATGCGCGGACCGCATCGGTCGGGTCTGGCTCATCGGGGGACTCGACGATGGCTTTGAGCGCTCCGGGATCGAGGTGCGGCGGGGGCATGCGCCGCATCCTAACATCGGAGCGGCGCTCCTCGGGTACGGCCGAATTTCTCCGACACGGGGGACGCCGAGGCCGTGCTACGCCGGGTTCCGGCTCGGCCGGTCGGAGACGACCGGACGCGTGCTCGTGAAGCACCTTGTCTGCGCCTGTACGGGGCTGCCGCGCGAGGACGCGCCCATCTTCTTCGAGTTCGAGTACGCGGCCACGGGCAGCCAGATGTTTGGTCACCGTGTGATCACAGCTGTTGGTGGCACTTGGCGTGTCGAAGGGGAAATGCATTGTGCCGAGCGCGCGTAAGCGGTTTGCGATGCCCGCCGTGCGGGCGAGCCTGCACTTTTCTTCATCTCGTCCACTCGGCGTGCCAGCCTGCGCCCGCCATGCGGAACCGATTCGATCGGCTGGCGAAGGACATCGCGCACCCCCCGTTTCTGTGGATGTTGTCGACCGGCCGCCCAACCGCCGTGATCGCCGGTCTGCGCATGGAGCCGATGGCCGGGTGGCTCGCGGGGTGTACGAAGGCCCCGGACTGCTGCGAACCGCGCTGATCGTCCTCGGCGAGCTGCCGCGCGTGCGCTCGACCCTGCTGATGCGGCTGATGGGCGGAGGGCGTGTGCTGCGAGAGGCGATCGAAGATTTCCGGCGGCTGCCGGAGGACGCGTCGGAGCGCGACATCGCGCTCGGTCCTCTGCTACGCTTCCGAGCGGAGGTCGCCCAGCGCGGGCCAGCGACACCGGAAGAAGAGGAGTTCGTGATGACCACGCAGGAACTCGTCGAGCAATTCATCGAGCAGGGACGCACGCAGGGGGTCGCGCAAGGGATGGCGCAGGGGATGGCGCAGGCGACGATCGAGCTCTACGAGGCTCGGTTCGGCCCCATGCCGCCGCCGCTGCGGTTGGCCGTGGAGGCCATGCGCGACCTGCCGACGCTCCGAGCGTGGCATCTCCTCGCCGGCACCGGGACGCGCGAGGCCGTGCACGAGGCCCTCGCAGCCGGTCCCGCCGAGCGCTCGTCCTGACCCCTGCCGCCAGGTCATTCCGCCAGCCGCCCGGCGGCGCGCCGCCGGCGCCGGCCTGGCCGGAGCGCCGCCCGCGCGACCCGCGGCGGCCTCGGGCATGGGCCGAAGCGCCTAGACGACGCGCCGCGCCGGGTGTTACCGAACGTAACGCGAGCGCGTCGAAGCGTTACCGAACGTAACGTCACCTGGCCGGACGGCGCCCCCCGGGCGTTCTCCCGGCGATGAACCGTGTAGTATATCGAGTCCTCGTGTGACACACTCGATGGCGCGTGTGAGGGGCATGGCATCGGCCCGCGCTCTCCCGCGCGCCTCCGGACATCGACGGTGGGCAGCGCAGCCATCGAGACGAGCTCTTCGCTCGATCCGGGCTCGATCCGGGCGACGCTGTGCGCACGAGCGAACCGGCGCGCTATCAGCTGAAATCAAGGAAACTCGAAAGTTCGAATGCGCTGAAGGAGCTGCTGATCGGGGGCGGTGCGCCGAGGGGCAATTCGAACGATCGCGAACACAGCAATCTTTCGAGCGTCGAGGACCATGCGAAGAATTCTTTGTGCTCTTCTGTTTTTGGCTGTCGCCGGCTGCGGCGATGACACGGACACCACGACGTCGAGCAGCACGTCCAGCTCGACGTCCAGCTCGAGCAGCGCGGCGAGCTCCGGCGGGGGTGACGCCTCCGGCGGCGGCGGCGCTGGCGGCGGCGACACCGGAGGGGGCGGCGCCGGCGCCACCGGCGGCGGCGGGGCCACGGGCGTGGGGGGTGGCGATGGCGGCGGTGGCGCCGGCGGCGCGGCGGAGGCGCACTGGGTCGGGACGTGGACGACCGGCCCGCAGCTGACCGAGGAGGGCAACAACCCGCCCGCGCCGGGCCTCGCCAACAACACGCTGCGCCAGGTGATCTATACGTCGATCGGCGGCAAGGGCGTGCGACTGCTGCTCTCGAACGAGTTCGGCGACGGACCGGTGACCATGGAGTCGGTCCACATCGCCGAGTCGACGACCGCCGACGGCATCAACGTGGCCACCGATCATGCCCTGAAGTTCGCGGGGGCCGATGCGGTGACCATCCCGGTGGGCAAGACGGTCTTCTCCGATCCGATCGAGTACACCATCAAGCCCCTCACCAAGATGGCGGTGACCATCAAGTTCGGCGCCGTGCCGGCCGGGATCACCGGACACCCGGGCTCGCGGACCAACTCGTATATCCAGACCGGCAACGGGGTCTCGGCGGCGAACCTGACCTCCCCTGTGTCCACGGCGCACTGGTACTACATCACGGGCCTCGACGTCGATGCGGTCCCCGAGGCCGCGGCGGTCGTCATCCTCGGTGACTCGATCACCGATGGCCGTGGCTCGATCACGGACATGAACACCCGCTGGCCGGACTTCCTGTCTCGCCGCCTGCGTTCCAATCAGGGGACCCAGCAGGTCGCCGTGCTGAACCTGGGCATCGGCGGGGGCAACGTGCTCGCCGGCGGGCTCGGGCCGACCGCCAAGGCCCGCTTCCAGCGTGACGTCCTGGACCAGCGCGGCGCGAAATGGCTGATCACGTTCATCGGCACGAACGACATCGGCACCGACAGCGCGCCGCCCGTCGGCGACGGCCTGATCGCGGCCTATGGCGAGTTCATCACCAAGGCGCATGACAAGGGGATGCTCGTTTACGGAGCGCCCATCACGCAGTTCAAGGGCAACAAGTACTACACCGACGAGCACGAGGCCACGCGCCAGGCGGTCAACACCTGGATCCGCATGAGCGGCAAGTTCGACGGCGTCATCGATTTCGAGCCGGCGGTCGCCGACCCCGAGGATCCCGCCAAGCTGAGAGCTGACTTCAACTTCGAGAGCGACGGGCTGCACCTGAACTCGGCCGGCCTGGAGGCGATGGCGAATTCCATTGACCTCCTGCTGTTCGTCCCCAAGCCATAAATCGCAGGCCGATCGTGGGGGGGAGCATGATGGGGCGCGCGGAGCTCGGAGCCCCTGCGCGCCCGGTGAAGCCCCCTGCTTCTCCGGCGGAGAATGCGCCTCGGTCCTCGCATGGCGCTGCGATCAGTAACCTGGACAACTGAGCCGTCATCGTTGGTGCGTTGCGTCATGCGTCCTCACGTATTCAGCCGCACCGGTCCTGAGTAGCCTTGTCCCATGCGCGGGCTCGAGGTGGCGCCGTGAGCCGGATCCTGCTGGTCGAGGACGAGGTCGTCATCCGGACGGAGCTCCGGCGGCTGCTCGTTCGTCATGGGCACGACGTCATCGAGGCGGGGTCGGTCGAGGACGCCTCGGCGGATCACGATCTGCGCGCGTTCGATCTGGTGCTGGCCGACGTGCGCCTGCCGGGCGCGCCGGGCACCGCGCTCGTCGGGCAGTGCGGCGGCGCGCCGGTCGTGCTCATGACGAGCTACGCCACGGTGAAGGCGGCCGTGGATGCCGTGAAGCGCGGCGCCGCGGATTACCTGTCGAAGCCGTTCGATCATGCCGAGCTCGTCGCCCTCCTCGACCATCATCTCCCCGGCGCGCGATCGGAGCGGAGCGCGCTCCCCGACGTCGCGCCGCGCGCCTCGGCGCCCGCGCCGTCCGTGCCGCCTACATCTGAAGACGACGAGCTCGAGGGCATGGTCGGCGGCTCTGCGGCCATGCGCGAGGTCTTCGCGCGGGTGCGCAAGGTCGCCCCGAGCGAGGCGACGCTGCTCGTCCTCGGCGAGAGCGGCACGGGCAAGGAGACGCTCGCCCGCGCCGTGCACCGGTTGAGCCCGCGCCGGCACCTGGCGTTCGTCCCGGTCCACTGCGCGGCCATCCCCGAGGGGCAGATCGAGGGGGAGCTCTTCGGCTACGAGCGCGGCGCCGTCCCCGGCGCGATCTCGGCGCGCGCGGGGCTCTGCGAGGCCGCGGAGGGCGGGACGCTGCTGCTCGACGAGATCGCCGAGCTGCCGCCGAAGGTCCAGGCGCGGCTCCTCCGCTTCCTCCAGACGGGCGAGGTGCGGCGCGTGGGCGCGACCCGCGCCCGGCGCGTCGACGTGCGCCTCATCGCGGTGACGCGCCGAGATCTCGCGGCGATGGCGCGCGACGGATCGTTCATGAGCGACCTCTACTTCCGGCTGCGGGTCCTCGAGATCCGCCTCCCGCCGCTGCGCGAGCGGCCGGGCGACGCCGTGCGCCTCGCGGAGTCGCTGCTCCGGCGGCGCGCGTGGGCGATGGGCCGCGCGCCGCTCACGCTGACGCCGGAGGCGCGCGCCGCCATCGCGGCGGCCCCCTGGCCGGGCAACATCCGGGAGCTGGAGAACGCCGTTCACCGCGCGATGGTGCTCGCCGATGCGAGCGAGATCGGGCTGGAGCTGCTCGGGCTCGACGCGCCCCCGCCACCGCCTTCGCCCGCGCCTGCCGCGGACGCGCACGAGGGAGAGCCCCCGTCCGACTCTCTCGAGGGCTATTTCCGCCGCTTCGTCCTCGAGCACCAGCACGAGCTGACGGAGACCGAGATCGCCCGCCGCCTCGGCATCAGCCGCAAGGCGCTGTGGGAGCGGCGGCAGCGGCTCGGGATCCCCCGGCCGCGCTCCTGAGCCTCCGCCGCCGGCGGCGCGCCCCCGTCAATTTTGGTTGACTGGTGGAATGTGAACGTTCACAATTGACTCAGGCGCGCTCGGGCAGGGCGGCGACCTGACAAAGCCTCCCTTGGGCTGGGCATTTTTCGCGGGAAATTGAACAGGGAGGCGGGGGAGACGGGGAGTCGGTGGAATTTTACTCCCCGTCTCCCTGCCTCCCTGTGAATTTTCCCGAAACTTTCGGGCGAACGCTTCTGGGCGGCGACCGCGCGACCACGCCGGGTCGTCCCGACCAGGGAGCGGCGTCGCCCCGACACGTTTCGTTTTTCTTTTTTTTTGACAGCGGTGCACCGCGCGCTCTCGCTGACACCTCTTCATCAGGGCATCACCATGCACTTCCCTTCCCGATCTACCAACCCCCGCTTTCTCAACCGACGTGCAGGCGGTGCGGCGTCCGCTGTATGTCTCCTCGCTCTCCTCGCAAGTTGTAGTGGCGAGTCGCAGGGCGGCGACGGTGATGGCGGCGGCGGCGCCACGGGCGCGACGACCGGCCCTGGACCGGGCGTTTCGAGCAGCAGCGGCTCGGGCGGGAGCGATGGGCAAACGACGAGCGGCGGTTCGACGAGCGCCAGCGGAAGCTCGGCCGCGTCCGGGGGCGGCGACCCCGGCGCCGGCGGCGGCGGCGGTGACGGCGGCGACGGCGGCAGCGCCCCCGCCGTCTGCCCCGAGACCTATTCCAATCCTCTCCTCTGGCAAGACCTCCCCGATCTGGAGGTCATTCGCGTGGACGACGCCTACTACTACACGGCGTCCACCTTCCACCATGCGCCTGGAGCGCCCCTGCTCCGCTCCTACGATCTGGTCCACTGGGAATACGTCTCCCACTCCGTTCCTCTGCTCGACGTCGACCCGTCGTACGACCTGGGCCGGGATAGATCGTATGTGAACGGCATCTGGGCCTCCACGCTCCAGTACCGGAAGAGCAACAAGACCTTCTACTGGATGGGCTGCATGCACAACAAGGGCGGCGGCTGGGTCTTCACGGCCAAGTCCCCCGAAGGCCCGTGGGAGAAGCACAAGGGCGGCTGCTACTACGACATGGGGCTGTTGATCGACGACGACGACACCATGTACGTGGCCTACGGAAACAACACGATCAGCGTGGCGCAGCTGAGCGCAGACGGCTTCAGCCAGGTCAAGAATCAGGTCGTCTTCCAGACGCCGGGCAACATCTCCGGACCGCTGGAGGGCTCTCGCATCATCAAGAAGGACGGAGACTACTACATCTTCACCACGCAGTACGCGAACGGTGAGTACGTGCTCCGCTCGACGAGCGGGCCCTTCGGCCCCTACGAGCTGCGGCCCTTCGCGGTCAAGCTGCCCTACGCCGGCGCTCCGGGCTCCGGCGGGTCCCCGCACCAGGGCGGCGTCGTCCAGACGCAGAACGGCGACTGGTACTACCTCGGCTTCAACGACTCGTACCCGGCTGGCCGCATCCCGGTGATGGCCCCGATGACCTGGACCGACGGATGGCCCTCGCTCACCCTGGTGGACGGCAAATGGGGAGGTACGTACCCCTTCCCGAACCTGCCTTGCGGATCGAACCGAGTGAAGCCGCCTACGACCAAGGACACCTTCGCGGAGGCGACCCTGCGCCCCGAGTGGGAGTGGAACCACAACCCCGACAGCACCAAGTGGTCGTCCGGGGCCGGGCTGACCCTGCAAGCCGCGACGGTGACCAACGACCTGTACGCCGCTCGAAACACGCTGACGCGCCGTGTCGAAGGGCCCGTGTCGATCGCGACGATCGAGCTCGATCATAGCAAGATGCAGAACGGCGATGTCGCCGGCCTCGCTGCCCTGCGCGACGTGTCGGCGTGGATCGGTGTCAAGAAGACCAACGGGGCGGCGCGCGTCGTGATGACCAACGGCGTCAACATGAACACCTCCTGGGCCACGACGAGCACGGGCACCGAGGTGGCCTCCGCCGAGGCGTCCGGCAACACGATCTGGCTGCGCGTGGAGGCCAACGTCCGCTCGGACAACGGCGGCGCGCAAGCGCGCTTCTCCTACAGCACGGACGGCGCCCGATTCACCAACCTGGGCAACACGCTCAACATGAACAAGAACTGGCAGTACTTCCTCGGTTACCGGTTCGGCATCTTCAACTACGCCACGCAGTCTCTGGGCGGCTCGGTGAAGGTCGCGTCCTTCGAGGTAACCAAGCCGTAAGATGCGAGCCGGCCGCCTGCATGGTCATCCGCGTGGCCGAGAGCGAGAGCCCCACAGGTCCGCTCGATGGCGCGCTGCGTCGCCCGCCGGCTCGCGCACCCCAGGGGGTGGCATCGAGCCGGCGGCGTTCATCGATGACGATGGAGAGGCGTGCCTTGACGGGGGGTTGCCTCCCAGGGGCCGCGCCGGCGCAGGGGCGAGCGGGCCGTGGGGGAGGCCGAGCGGGGCGAGTCTAGTTCCTCGTCGGCGCGGGCGCGCCGCTCTGGATCCACTGGCGGAGGGCCGCGAGCTCAGCGCTCGTCACGGTCGGCTTGCCGTCCGCGGCCTGCGGCATGACGCCCGTCTGGCAGGTGCCTCCGGCGGAAGGCCTGCATCCGGCGCTCCCGGCCGTCCCTGCGACCTTGAGGTAGAGCCAGCTCTGGTCCGGGTTTCCCGGGACCACGAGCTTGAACTGCCCGCCGCCCTTGGCGGTCTTGTTGACGAGGCCCGCGACGATGTCCGTCGAGCTGATGTCGCCGCCGAGCGACAGACCTGCCTGGGGACCGGTCGACGGCGCAGCGTGGCAACCGCTGCACTTGTGGATCGCGCTCTCGAAGATCGGACGGATGGTCTCATGGAACACGCCGGACTCCTCGGGCAGGGGATTTCCCGGATCCGGATCCGGCTTCAGGTCGGGATTGATGACCTGGGCGATCGCGTCCATCTCGTAACACTGGGCGGCCACCGCGTCCTTCAGCTTCTGGTCGGTGGGCGACATGCCCTTGGCGACACGGTACTTCTCCCAGACGTTGTCGATCCAGCCGTGCAGCTTCCAGAACATGTAGTTGTCGATGTTCGTGAACTGGTTGCCGAGGCCGTGGTCGGTGTTCTGGGGGCGCACCCACTTGAAGTGGAGATCGCCGTGAAGGCCGCTGGCCTGCTGGTTGGTGCCCGGGATGGCCTGGCCGGCGAAGCACTGGAGCCACATACCGAGCGCGCCCTCGTCCGGGAAGCGGCTCAGGTTCTCCGGCTTGTCGATCTCGTCGCCGATCTTCGCGTTGGCGAGCGTCGTGGAGCTCCAGGGCCTGAAGTCCGATCTCCACTGCTGGGGCAGCTCCTCCGCCGTCGTGGGGAACTTCTTGAAGCCCTCGAACTGCTCCGAGTGCTTCGGCCAGAGCTGCTTCAGCGACTGGATCATGTGCCGGTGCATGGCGAGGAACTGGTAGCCGTCGCCCGTCGTCTTGCACTCCTGGTCCGACGGGACCGGGACCGCCGACTTGCAGATGTTGACCCTGCTCATGCCCATGCCGCCATTGCAGCGCCGGATGCTGTGCCACTCGAAGTGGGCGGCTTGCCATTCGTTCTCTTCCATCCAGGAGATGACTTCCGGCTGAACCGTGAGATCGATCTGGTTGTTCTTCAGGAACTCCGCCGCGCCGTCCTTCATCGTCGCGTCGCTGGGATGGGGATCAAAACCATCGACGCAATGATCCTTCGGGTGCGTGTCGCCCGTCCCGCTCGAGCCGACGGGGCCACCGGCGGGATCTCCCGTCGACGAGGAGGAGCCCGTGGTCGCGGCGGAGGTGGAGGGGTCGCCGGCGCCGGCGCCGCTCGTGCTGGGGCCGGCGCTTGTGCCGGTCAACGAGGAGGTCGTGGTGGAGGTGGACGAAACGCCGCCGCCTGCTCCACCAGAGCCCCCGACGTCGGGGTCTTCGCCGCCACAGGCGCCCAGCAGCAACGCCGTAACGCACGAGAGGAAACCGAACGTGCGTTGAGACATCTTGCCCAATGACACGGTGGACGGACCTGCCTGATCGTTGATTCGCATGGTGCTCCTCGTTACCGCTGGATGCCGGACCGCTGGGTTCCGGGCGCATGCTTCCGCGCAGCCGCTGAGCCGGACGCCAGATGGAGCATCGGCCAACCGCCGGTGACATTGGCGTAGCACGAGGCCTCCGAGCAGAGAAGCGGGTGTAAATTTGCTCCAAAACGATCATTGCCGTCGTTGGATGAGCCGCGGGCGAGGGGAAAGTAAAGAGTTTTTAATAAGTCAAGGGTGATCACCGCTCACCCCAGGTGATCGAGGGTTCCGTGCGCCATCCGCCTTCCTCTTGGAAAAGTGAAGCTGTATCGCCGGTTGATCCCGTTCAGTGAGGCCATAATTGCCCGTTTCTGCCCGACCGAGAGGCAGCGCGTGGAGGCAGCCCCGCCCAGGTGGTGCTCACCGGCGTCCAGCCGCGGATCGCGCAGTCGTTGATCGAACAGGGCGTCGGTCTCGGCGATCTCGTGACGCTTCAAACCCTGAAGGAGGGTATCGCGTTTGCGCTGCGGCGCGAACACCGCGGCTCTCGAGCGCCGGCTCGGGCGCGGGCAGCTCGATGAGCTCTCCAAGATCGTCATGGAGCATGTGGGGCGGAGCGCGGGCGCGTCCTTTGCCTCGTTGCCCCTCTCGCGCGGCGCGAGCTACCTTGCGAGCGCCCCCATGACCATCCACGTCGTCCGTCAGGGCGAGCTCCCGGCCGCCATGGCGCGTCGCTGCTGAGGGCGATGCTCCCGGCGGACGAGGTCATCAAGAAGCTGGTGCACGTGCTCGCGCCGTACCTCGGCGAGAACATGGCGCGTGCGGCCGTGCGCAGCCAGGCGGACAAGCTGGGGTTCAAGCACGGGCGCCTCTCCCCGGCCGACGTGGAGCGCTTGCTGGCCGCTGTCGCGCCGGGGCTCGGCGTGTTCGTCGGGCGCGACAAGGCCCAGCGGATCCTCGACGAGGCGCGCGCCGCGATCGGGGCGCAGGGAGGAGCTCCATGACGCGAGTCCCCGTTCGCCGCGTGGCGCCGGTGGTGGTGACGATCGTGTGCGCGGTGTACGTCCCGCGCCTCGTGCCGCAGGCCGCCGAGCTCTCCGAGCGGCTTCTCCCGATGTCGGTCGTCGAGGCCGTGGGTCCGCTCGTGCGGCTCGCGTGCCTCGCGGTCGCCGCCGTGTTCGGCCTGCGCAGCGCCGCGCGCCTCGAGCGCGACAACCCGGCGCGCGGTCCGTGGTTCCTGCTCGGCGCGTGGCTCGCGCTCTTCACCCTGGGCCAGGTCGGGCTCGTGTACTATCCCCTCGTCGCGCGCGCGCCCGCGCCGCTGCCGTCGATCGCGGACGCCGGGTTCCTCCTGGGGTACGCGCTGCTGATCGCCGCGTCGGTGCGCTTCGTCTTCGTGTACCGCGCGTCCGGCTTCCCCGTCGGCAGCGCGCGCGAGCACCTCGGCATCGCCGCGGGCGCGGCGGCGGCGATGGCGATCATCGGTTATCCCTTGCTCGCCCCGATCGCGCGCGCGCCGGTGCCGCTCGGCGAGCGGCTCATCAACATCGCCTATCCCATCCTCGATCTGATCGCGCTCGTCCCCGCGCTGGTGATGCTGCGGATCGCGCGCGCCTTCCGCGGCGGCAAGGTGTGGGCGATCTGGGGATCGCTGCTCGCGGGCTGCGCGCTCATGGCCGTGGGAGACATCCTGTTCGCGTTCTTCTCCTCTGCGAATGTGACCGCCTTCGGGCCAGGCGTGGACATGATGTTGCTCCTCGGGTACTTCGCGGCGGCGTGCGGGACGATGCTCCAATACGAGACGATCACCGACTGACGACGGTGGCGCGGTGCTCGCCACGGGTCACAGAGCGCACCGGCGGCGCGCGATGGCACGGCCAGAGCGTGACGGCGGGCGTGACATGTCACGCTCTCGACCGTGACATGTCACGCTGTCGGCCGTGACATGTCACGGCGGCTCGCCCGGCGCAGAGGTCGAGCCGTCGGCCCGGCGCGCGCCGCGGCCGCCCATCGGGGTCGATTTTGTCGCGTCGGTGCGCTTGCGCTGCGCCCAGGGACGTCACGCCGGGGAGGGCGCGCCAGGCGGCACGCGCGTTGCGTGATCGCTCGCTCGCGACACCCGTCCACGGGCGCGCGGCGCCGCCGCGCCAACACACGGAGCTGAGCGCCATGATGTCTGGACCGATACCGATGACGACAATGAATCTCCTCACGAGGTCCCTCTCTGTCGAGGAGCGGCTCGACGAGGCGGTCCTCTGCGCCAACGTGCCGAGCCCGCTGTCCTCGGTCGCGTTCCATGAGGACGTCGAGTGCATCCGGAGGTTCTTCGCCGCGGGGTTCCCGGTTCACCTGGCGATTCATCGGGTGGACAGCGCCGAGGCGGCGCGCCGGGATTACACGGCGCTGCACACCCACGACGGCCCGGAGATCAACCTGATCCTCCCGGATCCCGCGGGCCTCGAGTACCGCGTCGAGCTCGGTTCCCGCGTCCACCACGTCACCGAGAGCACGAGCATCTGGATCCCGCCGGGCGTCCCGCACTCGGCGAACGTGGTCCGGGGCTCCGGCTACTTCATCACCGCGCGCTTCGACCACGGGGGTGCGCGATGAGACGTGCTCTTCCTCGGAGCCTCGACAAGGACGTCGGCGTCAGGAGGCACGCCGTGGCCGCGTCGAGCGCGGCGCAGGCGTACCGGAGAGGGAGCCTCTGGCAGAGGGGTCGCGGCGAGCGCCTCATCGCGTTCGCCGGCGTGAGGCGGGGCGAGCTCGTGCTCGACCTCGGCTGCGGCACCGGCGGCCTCACGCGGCAGCTCGCCGAGCTCGTGGGCCCCGACGGGCGCGTCCTTGGCATCGATCCGGACGAGGCGCGGATCGCGCTCGCCCGGCGCACCGCAGGCGCGCCCAACCTGGAGTTCCAGGTGGCGGCGGCGGAGGGCCTCGGCGAGGTCGCCCGGGGCCGCCCCTTCGATCTCGTCTTCTCGAACTTCGTGTTTCACTGGATCCGCGACAAGCGCGCGGTACTCCGCCTGATGCGCGACCTGCTCCGCCCCGCGGGGCGCATCCTCGTCCAGTGCGTCTCCTCGCTCCCCGCGCTCGTCGGGGAGCTCTCGCGGCTCGCCGACCCCTCGGGGGAGAAGATCCTGCGGGATTTCGCCTTCGAGGACGCCGCGGCGCTCGCGCACCACGTCGAGGGCGCCGGGCTGCAGCTGCTCCGCCTGGAGGAGCAGCATGGAACTCACGTGTATCCGACGCTGGACGCCTTGCTGAGGTGGTGGCAGGCGACGACCCACGAGCGGTTCGACCCGCGGGCCGTCGAGCCCGCGGCGCTCTCCCGGTTCGCCGAGCAGCACGGCGACGGCGGCGTGTTCCGGGTGCGCGAGACGTTCTGCTGGTTCGAGGCGCGGCTCGCCCCGGCGCACTCGTGGGGACGCGAAGGCTGACTCCCAGAATCTCGAGGATTTTTCCAGATCACGTCGACGTTTGTCTGGTCTCGGGGCCAGGACGACGTGATGCTCCTGGTTGCCACGCCCCGTTCCTTTCCGAGGTGGGCTACCCTGCGCTCTTCGCAGCCTCCCGCGGCGGCGCTCGCACCCAGGACCGATCCGAATGTCGATCTTCGAGCTCTCGTTCCAGTCCGGGGAGGCCTCGCTCTCCGTGCGCCGTGTCGTGGTCCAGGAGGCCGTCTCCGAGCTCTTCTCCGTCTCGGTGTGGGCCCGGTCCAGGCTCTCGGATCTCGAGCTGGAGTCGCTCGTCGGCCAGAGCGCGTCGCTCCAGATCCAGCCCGACGCCGCGCACCTCCACTGGCTGAACAGCAGGCTCTGGCAAGGCGTGTGCAGCCACGTGGAGCAGGTGCAGGCCGAGCCGACGGGGCTCTCGACGTACTACCTCCGCATCGTGCCGCGCCTCTGGCTGCTCACCCAGCGCCGCGGCCACCGCATCTACCAGCACCTCTCCATCCCCGACATCGTCGACGCGCTCCTCGGCGAGTGGGCGATCGAGCCGGCGTGGAAGATCGATCGCGGCGCGTACCCCAGGCTCGAGTACAGGGTCCAGCACGGCGAGAGTGATCACGCCTTTCTCAGCCGCCTCCTCGAGGAGGCGGGCATCGCCTACACCTTCCCCGACCGCGGGGCGGACACCAAGCTCACCCTGAGCGACAAGCTCGAGGCGGAGCCGCTGCGGCCGGGGCCGCCGCTGCCGTACGTCGACAACCCCCTCGAGACCGCCGAGCGCGAGTTCGTCACCAGGGTGCGGCTCGGCCACGAGGTCCGGCCCGGCGCGAGCACGATCCGCGGCCACGACTTCCGCAAGCCCTCGTTCGCGCTCACCGGCGAGGCGCCCGCGGCGCCCGCGCCCGAGGCGAAGTACGAGCAGTACCGCTACGAGCCCGGCGCGTTCCTCGCCGCGAGCGCCGGGGGCGGCGCGCCCATCGGCGACGCCAAGGGCGTTTACCGACACGATCCGAAGCACGGGGCCGATCTCTCGACGCGGGTCCTCGCGGCGATGCGCGCCGACAAGCGCGGCGTGCTCTTCGAGGCCAACGTGATCGACCTCTACCCCGGCCGGGTCTTCGCCGTCGATCAGCACCCGCACCCGGAGCTCGGAAAAGGGCCGTTGATGGCGGCCGAGCTCGAGATCGTGGCCTCGCTCGGCGAGCCGTGGAGCGTGCGCGGGCGCGCGCTCTTCGCCGATCCCACGGTCCCGTACCGGCCGGCGCGCAAGACGCCGAGGCCGGTCGCGCCCGGGCTGCAGAGCGCGACCGTGGTGGGGCCGCCGGGCGCCGAGATCCACACCGACGAGCTCGGGCGGGTGCGCGTGCAGTTCCCGTGGGATCGCGAGGGCAAGCTCGACGACAACAGCTCGTGCTGGATGCGCGTGAGCCAGGGCTGGGCGGGAGCCGGGTTCGGGATGTTCATGCTCCCCCGCGTCGGCCAGGAGGTGCTGGTGGCCTTCCTCGACGGCGATCCGGATCTCCCGATCGTGGCCGGGCGCGCCTTCAACGGCCGCGAGCTCGTGCCGTACAAGCTGCCGGATCACAAGACGGTGAGCACATGGAAGAGCAGCTCGTCGCCCGGCGGCGAGGGGTACAACGAGATCAAGTTCGAGGACCAGGCGGGCCAGGAGCTCGTCTACATGCAGGCGCAGCGCGACAGGAACCAGCTCGTCAAGCGCGATGAGGTCGAGCGCACCGCGCGCCACAAGCGGAGCACCGTGGGCGGCGACGAGCACCTGGTCGTGAAGGGCGCGCGAAAGCAGCTCGTCCACGGGGGCGACCACGTGCACGTGAAGCTGGACCAGCGAACGGCCGTCGACGGCTCGGTGTCGCTCACGGTCGCGGTGAACCGGGACGAGCGCGTGGGCGCGAACCACGCGCTCGAGGCCGGCGGGCAGCTCCACATCAAGGCGGGCGCGACCCTGGTGCTCGAGGCCGGGCAGCGGCTCACCATCAAGGGGCCAGGGGGCTTCATCGACATCCACCCGGGGGGCGTCGACATCGTGGGATCCATCGTCAACATCAACAGCGGCGGCGCGCCGGGCGCCGGCCAGGGCGCGAACCCGGAGGCGCCGCTCCAGGCCGAAGAGGCGCACCCCAAGGACACGCCGTCTCCCTGAGACGAGGAGGAGCGAGATCATGCCCGCCGCCGCGCGCCTCACCGATCTGCACACCTGCCAGACGCACCCTGGGCCCACGCCGATCGTCTCGTCGGCCGGGACGGTGAACATCGGCTTCCAGCCCGCGGCGCGGGTCGGCGATCGCGCCGCGTGCCCGGCCAGCGCCGCGATCGTCCAGGGGTCGGCGACCGTGTTCATCGAGGGCGCCATGGCCGCGCGGCTCGGCGACGAGACGGCGCCGAAGGGCGCGATCGTGACGGGGTGTCCGACGGTGAACATCGGCTCGACCCCCGCCATCGACGCGTTGCTCGCAGCGTCCGTGTCGGGGACTCCGTTCCTCGATTGCGAGAGCTGCCGGATGGGCGGCGCCGGGTGAAGGCGCTGCTCCACGTGACATCAGGGCTGCTCGCCGGGCGGCGCGTGCGCCTCCAGGCCGGCGAGGCGCTGCGCGTGGGGCGCCTCGGGCGGGCGGATATCGTGATCTCGCAGGACGAGCAGATGGCGCCGGTCCACTTCGAGATCGCGTGGGACGGCGCCGCGTGCCGGCTCGTCGATCGGAGCCGCCGGGGGACGCAGGTCGACGGCAAGGCGGTCGCCGAGGCGATGATCGGCGACGGCGCCCTCGTCGTCGCGGGGCAAACCCACTTCCTGCTGCGGCTCGCGCCCGACGATCTGGGCGCCGATCTCCCGCCTGCGCTGCCGCGCCCGCCGCCGTCGCGGGAGCTGCTCGCCGCGCGGGCGGTCGCGCTGGAGGCGCTGCAGAGCGAGCCGGAGCCGCTCTTCGCCCTCCTCGACGCCGCCCGCGAGCGGCGCATCCTCACGCTGCTGCGCGCCTGCGAGGACGAGAGTCGCTCGCTCTTCGAGGGCGTCGCGGGCGAGGCGATGGCCCGGGCGGCGCCGCACCTGGTGCGGATCGAGAAGGGGTCGGCGCTCCTGCCGGTGCTCGTGAACGAGGGGTGGGGCGAGAGCTGGGGAGTCTACCTGACCGGGCGGAGGCCTCTTCGAGAGGTGCGGCAGAGGTTGCGGCGGTCGCTGATCGTGAGGGACGAAGAGACGGGGAAGGGGCTCTATTTCCGGTTCTACGATCCGCGGGTGCTGCGGTTGTTCCTGCCGTCGTGCTCGGCGCGGCAGCGGAGCGAGATCGTGGGGACCGAGATCGGCGGGTTCGTCATCGAGGGCGAGACGGGCGAGGTGCTGCGGCTCGGGGGGGCGTGACGGCGCCTGTCCGGATCCTCATGACGCGCGCCGCTGCCTGACCTGCACCACCCGCCCCAGCGCCGCCGCCTGGAGCGCCACCGGCTCCGCCTCCCGCTCGTCCATCGCCGGGTGCACCGCCGCGATCACCCGCGCCCGGAAGCGCGCCGAGAGCGGCAGCGCCTCGGCGAGCGAGGCCGGCAGGTAGATGACGAGCGGCTGCGTCTCTCCCGCCACGCGCAAGAGGCCGCGAAGGTGCGGCCCGCCCAGCACCTTGCGCTTCTGGTAGTGCCGCTGCTCCAGCAGCGCGCGCTCCACCTGCTCGTTCGCGAGCTCCACCCGGCCCCTCTTTCCGTGGCCGAGCGCCTCGCGGATCTTCCCG
Source organism: Sorangium sp. KYC3313 (assembly GCF_052075895.1). Lineage (NCBI taxonomy): Bacteria > Pseudomonadati > Myxococcota > Polyangiales > Polyangiaceae > Sorangium > Sorangium sp. KYC3313. Next base: position 9,131,033 of record NZ_CP197255.1, on the reverse strand, counting down.
CACAGCGCCTCGGCGACGGCGGGCGCTGTCGAGACGCCCGGCGTGGCGAGGAATTTCTCGGCGGCCCCGAGCGCCGCCGCGAGCGCGTCGTCGCCGGCTGCGAGCGGCGTCGCGGTGGAGACAAGCGCCTTCAACGTCTCGACCTCGTCGAAGGACAGCGAGAGCTCGCCCTCGACCAGCTCGAGCGGCGGCACCGGCATGCCGCGCTTGCCGGCGGCGCGCGCGAGCGCCCCGTGCACGCCCGCGACGTCGGTGGCCGCGCCGCGATCGAGGATCTCGAAGACCTGCGCCCGGTCCTCGATCTCGGTGGGCTCGTCGGAGAGGGCCGGATCGTCGGCCTCCGGGTCGATGGGCTCGTCCTCCATCGCGTCGAGCAGGCGCTGCCAGGCCGGCTTGCGGACGATGCGCGGCACGCTCTTCCGATCGAACCACACGAGCGTCAGCGCGTCCCGCTGCGCCGCCGCCGGCGCGAACGCGGCGCTCGCGTCCGCTGCCGCGCCCGTGCCTGCGAGCATCGCGCCGATGGTCTGCGGCGCCGCCGGCGCGTGCGGGATCATGCCCACGGCGCTCGACCCGGGCTGCGGAGCGCCGGCCGCCCAGGGGCTCACCGGCTCGCCGGGCGAGGCCTTCGCGATCGGCGGGGCAGGGATCGGAGGAGGGGAGTTCGGAGGAGGGGAGTTTGGAGGAGGGGAGTTTGGAGGAGGGGAGTTCGATGCGGCGGCGGGCGGCGGCGCCGAGGACGGGGCGACGAAGGGGAGAGGCACCTTTGTCGCCTCCTCGGTGAGATCGCTCGTCTGGCCCTCGGTCGCGCTCGGCTTCGGCCGGATATCGGGCGGCGCGGCCGGCCGCGGAGCGGGCGCCTCGGGAGGAGGCGGCGCAGGCGGTCCCGCGCGAAAGGGCATGATTGACGCCTGCACGGCGTCGAGCGACTTCGCCGGCATGTCGACGGTCTGCTTCGGCAGGCCGAGGGAGGGAGGCTTCACCCTGGGCGCGGCCGGGGCCACCCGCGGCGGCGGCTGGGGCTCCGCCGCAGCGGGGGTGGGCGCCTCGGCGGGCGCCTGCCGCGCGGGCCGCTCCAGCGAGACGCGGATCTGCCCTGACTCCTTCGGGCTCGCGAGCGGGAGCTGACCCCGCCAGGTCAGCGTGCAGAGGAGGCGATCGGTGTCGATCACGAGCGTGTCGCAGCGCATGGCGAGATCGCGCGGCCCGCCGGCGCGGCCGGTGACGGTCGCCCGCGGGCGGACGCCGGGGAGGCTGGTGACGAGGCGCGGGTGGCGAGGATGGAGGTTCTCGAGCACGATCTGCTCGTCGTCGCGGAGCTGCAGCAGGCGCTGATCGAGCGGAGCGACGTTGAAGAAGGTGCGATCGAGATCCTCCGGCATCGGGCTCGAGAGGAGCGCTCCCGACGACCAGGCCGCCGCGTGTCTGCCGAGCCTGCGGCGCCGCAAAGGCCAGGTCGGGGCGATGGGCCCGAAGCCCACCGCCGCGATGGGGTCGTCCGGGCTGGCCACGACCCGATCCACGGGGAGGAGGTTCGGGACGGCGGCCCTGCCGCGGGCGTCGCGCGCCTCGCGACGGATGCCCGCGGGGTTGTCCGTGTCCGGCCCGCCCGCGGCGCGCTCGTAGGCGAGCGGCATGGTCGTGAAGTGCGCTCCTTCCTGGAGCTCGCCCTCCTGGGTGAACAGGCGATCGCAGAACACCTGAATGGGTTTATCGATCTCGCCCACCGCCATCCGCGCGATCAGCGACCGCGCGGGGCTGCCGCCGGGCGCGTGGGCGTGGCCGACGAGGACGACATCGGCGCCCTGCTTCTGCGGCGCGAGATCGCTCGCCTCGATCAGGCTTCGCGCGGGGTCGTCGCCCAGGTACGCGTCGCGCTCGCGGATCGGCTCCTGCGCGGGCGCGAGCGGCGACTCGCCCGGCGCGAGCGTGAACGTCGCCTTGCAGATGACCGTGAGCACCCAGGTCAGGGAGCGCACCTGCCAGAGGAGCGAGGCGACGGGGAGCGGCCCGTCGGAGACGACATCCATAGGTGGGCGGACGGTACCACCACTCCGGCAAATTGGATTCGGTCAGGCGCGGCGCTCCGCGCCGTCAGGGGGCGCGCGGGCTGTCCGCGATGAAGGGGAGCCCTGCCGCGGCCGCGTCCCGGAACGCCTGGGCCGAGGCGGCGGCCCGCTGCAGGCACGGCCAGCACGGCTCCTCGTGCGCGTCGTCGGGCTCCTCCACCGGCGCTGCCGCGGCGCGCGGGCGCTGGGCCGGGACCGCCGCGGCGGGAGAGGGCGCGGGCTGGGCCAGGTCCTTCCCGGAACCACCCTGGTCCGGGGCCTCCGCGACGTGCACGTGTCCCGCCGCGAGCGCGGCCGCGAGGTGGTCGATCACCTCGCGATCGTCCGGCGATATCGAGAGCCAGGGCCGATCCTCGCGGAGGAACCGCCGCAGCTCGTGCAGGATCTCGGCGCGCGCGCCGAGCGAGGCGACGTAGCGCCGCGCCGCGAGCCGATCGCCGCGGAGCGGCACGCGATCGCCCGGGGGCGCCTCTTCCCACCACCAGAAGAGATCGAGCCACCGCGCCTCGCCCGGCCCCGCGGGCCCGCCGCCCGCCGGCGAGACAAGGTCGAGAAAACGCTCGTTCAACCGCAGCCGCAGCACCGAGGCAGGTTATCATGCCCGGGGCCGCGCCGGGCGGCGCCGCCGCGAGGTGATGGATGGATGGCGCCGCGCTCGATCGAATCGTTCAGCACCTCTGGGGCGCGGAGGCGGATCTGGTCTACGCCGTCCTCGACGGCGCGCGCGACGCGGCGATCTCCGACTCGGTGCGCTCCTCGGACCTGCCGCACTGCTGCCTCCTCGCGGGCGAGCTGGGCCCGGAGCTGGCCCAGGTGGCGCCCTACCTGGTGAGGCTCCAGCGATCGGGTGAGCTCACGCGGCGCCTGCTCCGGCTCGGGTGGGGGAAGAGCTGGGGTATCTTCCTCGCCACGCCGTCTCCCCTCGAGACCGTGCGGCGGCACCTGCGCCGGCTGCTCCGCGTCCTGGGTCCGGACGGAGCGGCCATGTTCTTTCGCTACTACGACCCGCGGGTGCTGCGCACCTACCTGCCCACGTGCAACGCCGGCGAGCTCGGCGAGGTGTTCGGTCCCGTCCTCCGCTACGCTGTCGAGGGCGAAGACGCCGGGGAGCTCGTCGTGTTCCGGCGCGCCGGGCCCGAGCTCGCGCGCTCCGTGGTCGACCTCCGCGCGGCCGCGCCGGCGTGAATCGGGTGTTCCCGAAGGGACCACCCCGGCTCGACATCCTGAGGTGACCGCCGCCGTCGCCCCTCGCCATGGCGGGGGCACGCTCCTTCGGTGGACATGGAGCCGAATAGGTAAGAAGCGCGCACGACATCGGGTGATGAGGTCGTGACCAACTCAATGGCCAACGAGCTTGATACGCACCGTTCCGCGTTGCTCGAGCCCCACATGGCTCGCCCGACACGAATGCTTCGCGTGCTCCGATCCGCGGCCTCAGCAGATCCGCGGGAGCTGCTCGCCGGAGAGCAGATCGAGCGTGCGCCGGGTCCCGAGCCGGGTCCTCAGGACAACGCTCCCTTTTCCCTCCCTGACGATCCGACCGATGTGCGCGGCCCCCCGGCCGAGCGGGTGGTCGCGCAGGCTCGCCAGGGCGCGCTCCGCCTGGGCCTCCGGCAGGAACGCGACGAGCCGGCCCTCGCACGCCACGTAAAGCGGGTCGAGCCCGAGCAGCTCGCACGCCCCGAGGACCGCAGGTTCCACGGGGATCTGCGCTTCTTCCACCTCGACGTGGACGCCCGCGTCGAGCGCGATCTCGTTCAATACCGTCGCGAGCCCGCCGCGGGTCGGATCCCGCAGGCAGTGGACGTCGATCCCCGCGTCGATCAGCGCCGCAGCGAGGCCTTGGACCGGCGCGCAGTCGCTCTCCACGGGCTCCTCGAACGCCAGCGCCTCACGGACAGACAGCACCGCTATCCCGTGCCGCCCCACGTCGCCGGACACGAGCACGGCATCGCCCGGCCGGACCCGGCGCGGCGCGATGGCCACGCCCTCGGACACCACGCCGATGCCGGCGGTGTTGATGAACAGGCCGTCTCCCTTGCCCCGGTCGACCACCTTGGTGTCGCCCGTCACGAGCTCGACCCCGCACGCTTCCGCAGCAGCGCCCATCGACAGCGCGATCTGCTGGAGCTCGCCGATGGGCAGACCCTCTTCCACGATGAAGCCGGCGCTCAGGTAAGCAGGCCGGGCGCCCGTCATGGCCAGGTCGTTCACCGTGCCATAGACGGACAGCTTGCCGATATCGCCTCCGGGGAAGAAGCGCGGATGCACGACGTAGGTGTCCGTGGTGAACGCGAGGGACGCGCCGCCGAGCCGCACCACGGCGCCGTCATGACGGGCCGAGAGCGGAGCGCTGTCGAAGGCGGGCAGGAAGACGTGCTCGATGAGCTCACGCATGAGCCGCCCGCCGCCGCCGTGAGCGAGCTGGACCGTCCTCTTGCGCAGCGCCGCGGGGCAGCTCATCTCGAACCGCACGGCGGGTCCGCCCTCCGGTAACGGTAATAGGCTGCGCACGCGCCTTCCGAGGAGACCATCGTGGCGCCCAGCGGGGTCTCCGGCGTGCATTGCGCACCGAAGGCGGGGCAGTCCGGCGGCTTGATCACCCCCTGGAGCACGAGGCCGCTCTTGCAGTCGGCCAACGCTCGGGGCTCCGGGTCGCCTGGCGGCGCCCTGCGCCCCGAACCCCCGAACCGCAGCTGTGCATCGTGGTCCGCGTACGGCGCCCGGAGCCCGAGCCCGCTCCGGGCGATGGGGCCGATGCCTCGCCAGGTCCGGGGCACGATCTCGAAGACCTCCCGGATCATGCGCTGCGCGGCCTCGTTGCCGGCCTCGCGCACCGAGCGGGCGTACTGGTTCTCCACGTCGGTGCGGCCCTCCTCGAGCTGCCGGACGCACATGAAAATGCCCTGGAGGATGTCCATCGGCTCGAAGCCCGTGACCACGATGGGGACGCGGTGCTCGGCGGCGAGCGGACGGTAAGCGTCGATGCCCATCACCGTGCACACGTGGCCCGCGGCGAGGAACCCGTCGACGCGCCGATCCGGCGCCCGGAGGATCACCTCCATCGCGGGCGGCACGAGCACGTGCGACACGAGGAGCGAGAAGTTCCGGATGCCGCGGCGCCGCGCCTCGAACACCGCCATGGCGTTCGCGGGCGCCGTGGTCTCGAAGCCGACCGCGAAGAAGACGACCTCACGATCCGGCAGGCGCTCGGCGAGCGCGAGCGCGTCGAGCGGCGAGTAGACGACGCGCACGTCGCCGCCCCTCGACTTCACCGCGAACAGGTCGTCGATGGAGCCGGGGACGCGCAGCATGTCGCCGAACGAGCAGAACGTGACCTCGCGCCGCGAGGCGATCTCGAGCGCGCAATCGATGAGCTCGACCGGCGTGACGCACACCGGGCAGCCAGGGCCGTGGAGGAGCGAGATCTCCGGAGGCAGGAGCTCGTCCAGGCCGAAGCGGACGATGGCATGCGTCTGACCGCCGCAGACTTCCATGATCGCCCAGGGGCGAGAGACCACCCGCCGGATCGCCTCCACGTACGGCCCGACGCGCTGCGCGTCGCGGTACTCGTCGATGAATTTCATTGCGGCTCCTCCCCCTCGCGCGCCGCGCCGAGCTCGTCTAGGTAGCAGAGCGTCCGTCGCGCCGACGCCTCGTCGATGCGGCTGATGGCGAAGCCCGCGTGCACGATCACGTAATCGCCGGCCTCCGCCTCCGGCACGTAGGCGAGGCAGATCTCCTTGACGATCCCGCCGAAAGCGACGCGGCCGAGCCGGAGATCGCCACCCGCGACGCCGAGGACCTTGCCGGGGATGCCGAGGCACATCGTCACATCTCCATCGCGTCCGATTCCGCGCCCGCGCCGCGCTGCGCGGCCACGAGGACCTGACCGAGCGACAGGCCGCCGTCGCCCGGCGGGTAGAGCCTCGGCGCGTAGACCTCCATGCCCCGCGCCGCGAGGCGCTCGCGGATCGACGCGGCGAGGAGCGCATTCTGGAAGCACCCGCCCGCGAGCACGACGCGCCCGAGGCCGCTCGTGGCAGCGAGCGCCTCGGCGACGTCCACGAGCGCCGCGTGAAAGCGGGCCGCGATGACGCCGGGCGGCACGCCGTCACGCCGATCGCCCAGCACCGCGTCGATCAGCGGTCCGAAGTCGATCACCGCCGGCACCCCCGGCGCGCCGGCGCGCAGCGGCAGCGGATAGCCCGCCTGCTCGCCGGCCGCCTCGGCCAGGCACTCCAGCTCCATGGCGGCCTGCCCCTCGAAGCTCGCCGCCCCGCGCAGGCCCGCGAGCGCCGCCACCCCGTCGAACAGGCGCCCCACGCTCGTCGCGCGCGGCGAGCCCGTCCCGCGCGCGAGCATGGAGAACAGCGGGCCCAGCTCGGCCTCGCGGAACCAGGCGCGCGCGAGGTCCCGGGCGCCCTCGCCGCGGAGCTCCCAGAGCAGGCCGAGCGCGGAGCGGCGCGGCTCCCTCATGGCGCGCTCGCCACCCGGCAGCGGGAAGGAGCGGAGGTGCGCCGCGCGGCGGAACGACGCCCCGTCCACGACCAGCGCCTCGCCGCCCCAGAGGGCGCCGTCGAGCCCGTAGCCGGCTCCATCCCACGCGAGGCCGAGGACAGGTCCGTCGAGGCCGTGCTCGGCCACGCAGGCGGCGACGTGCGCGTGGTGGTGCTGCACCCGGACGAGCGGCGCGCGGAAGGCCGCCGCGAGCTGCTCGGCGATGCGGCTGGATGCGTAGTCGGGGTGGAGATCGCAGGCGATGCGCTCCGGCCGCACCCGGAACAGGCGCGCGAGGTCGAGGGCCGTGCGCTCGATGAGCGCGGCGCCCTCCGCGGTGTGCGCGTCGCCGAGGTGCTGGCTGACGACCACCTGGCCGTCGAAGAAGAGCGCCGTCGTGCTCTTCAGGTGGCCGCCGAGGGCGAGGATCGGCGGGGCGGCGACCCGCAGCGGGAGAGGCAGCGGGGTGAAGCCGCGCGCGCGGCGGAGGAGCTCGATACCCGCCGGCCCGACGCGGGCCACGGAGTCGTCGACGGGGCGCACGATCGGCCGGTCGTGCACGAGGAACACGTCGGCGATGCCGCCCAGGCGCTCCAGCGCGTCCGATGTGTCGGTGCAGATCGGCTCGTCCGAGAGGTTGCCGCTCGTGCAGACCACGGGGCGACCGACGAGCTGGAGCACCAGCCGGTGGAGCGGCGTGTAGGGGAGCAGCGCACCCAGGCGCGGCGTGCCCGGCGCGACAGCGTCGGCGATGGCGATCCGCGCGGCGGCGGGCGAGAGGCGCCGCAGCAGCACGATCGGCGCCTCGGGACCGCGCAGCGCGTCCGCCTCCGCGGGAGACACGCGGCAGGCGCCGCGCACGGCGTCGAGCGAGCCGAACATCACCGCGAACGGCTTGGCGTCGCGGCGCTTCCGCCGGCGCAGGAGCGCGACCGCGTCCGGGGATGTCGCGTCGACCAGCAGATGGAAACCACCGAGCCCCTTCACGGCGACCACTTTCCCCGCCAGCACAGCGGCCGTGGCCTCGCGGAGCGCGCCGTCAGGCGACCCGGAGCTCCGAATGCCGGGCTCCATCGGGTCTCCGGCTGCGGCGGCGAGCTGGACGCGCGGGCCGCATGCCGGGCAGGCGATGGGCTCCGCGTGGAAGCGCCGGTCCGAGGGGTCCGCGTACTCCGCGGCGCATGCGGGGCACATCGGGAAGCGCTCCATCGTGGTCCTGGCCCGGTCGTACGGGAGGCCCGAGAGGATCGTGTAGCGGGGGCCGCACTGCGCGCAGCTCGTGAAGGGGTAGCGGCGGCGGCGGCCGGTCTCGCCGTCCACCTCGCGGGCGCACTCCTCGCAGACGGCGAGATCCGCGGGGACCGACGGGCGCGCCCCGCTCCCCGCCTCGCTGCCGAGGATCTGGAACGGACCGGCGTCCTCCTCGGCTCGCCGCTCGATCTCGATGCGCTCGACGCGCGCGGGCGCGCTGGGCTCGCGGGTCACGCTGGCGACGAAGGTGCGCAGGCTGCGCTCCGGCCCCTGCACCTCGATCTCGACCCCGCCGGGGCGGTTCCGCACCCAGCCGCGCAGGCCGAGCGCGGACGCGCGCCGGTACACGAACGGCCGGAAGCCCACCCCCTGGACGACGCCGTACACGCGGAGCGCGAGGCGCGGCACGGCTACTCCACCTCCATGGCGTCCAGGCCGAGCCCCAGACGCCCGAGGAGCGTCGCCTGGTCGCCGCCGCAGCGCGGGCAAAGCAGCACGTGATGGTCGGGCGCGTACGTGCCGGCGCAGGAGAGGCAGCGCGCCTCGACGCGGTGGAGCTGCAGATCGAGGCGCGCCCCCTCGGCCGGCGTGCCGCGCGCATGCGCCGCGAAGTGGAGCGAGAGGCTCTCCGGCGAGAGCGCCTCGGCCTCGGCCACCCAGCCGCGCACCGAGACGACCCGCGTCGCCCCCTCGGCCGCGGCGCGGTCCAGGGCGGCGGAGAGCAGCTGCCTTGCGATGGACGACTCGTGCACGGGCTCACCCTCCGAGGAACGAGAGGACGCGGGCGACAGCCCGGGGGACCGCCGCGGCCACGTCGGGCGACAGGCCGAGCTCGTCCAACGCTCGGGGCTCCGGGTCGCCTGACGGCGCCCTGCGCCCCGAACGTCGGTCCAACGCTCGGGGCTCCGGGTCGCCTGACGGCGCCCTGCGCCCCGAACCCCGCTGATGAGGCATCATGCCGATGCTCACGCCGATGATGCGGATGTCGGGGGAGAGCCGGTCCGGCGCCGTGATGCGAGCGAGGTCGATGGCCTGCCCGACGCCGAGACCGTGCGTCGAGATCGGGACAGGCGCACCGGCGGCGAGGTCCGAGGGCGAGAGATCGAGCACCTCCCCGGGCGGCGACGCGAGCACGGCGTCGACGACCACGACCGTCGAGGACGTCTGGAGGAGCGAGACGAGCGCGGTCGCGTCCCTCGCCTCGACGACCTCCGCGTCGTCCGGCAGACCCCGGCGGCGCAGCGCCTCGATCACGGCGAGCCCGGCAGCGTCGTCTCCGGCGGCGCGTTGCCCGAGGCCGATGATCCGCGTGGTCATCGCGGCGCCTCCTCGACGCGCAGGGTGAGGAAGTGCGTCGCGCAGGAGATGCAGGGGTCGTGGTTGCGCACGGCCTGCTCGGCGCGCGCGGTCGCCTCGCGGAGCGGCAGCGACGCCAAGGACGGCGACAGCGCGCAGAGGTCCTCCTCGATCGAGAGCTGGTTCTGCGACGTGGGCGGGACGATCTTGGCGTCCAGGATCGTCCCCTCGGCGTCGAGCGTGTAGCGGTGGTACAGGAAGCCGCGCGGCGCCTCGGAGCCGCCGTAGCCCGTGCCCGCGCGGACCGCGGGAGGCGCGACGAACGGCGCGGGCGGGGGCGCGTAGGCCTCGATGATCCGGATCGACTCCTCGAACGCCTGAAGGATCTCCACGAGGCGCACGAGCAGGCTCCGGAACGGGTTGCGGCACGGGACGGCGAGGCCGGCGGCGCGCGCCGCGTCCTGGACCTCGGGTAGCAGGCGATCGAAGCTCAGGTTGAAGCGCGCGAGCGGGCCGCACAGATAGCTGCCGCTGCCGTGTCCGGACGTCCGGGGCTCCGGGTCGCCTGGCGGCGCCCTGCGCTCCAGACCCCGGATCCTCGACCTCAGCGCGGTCGACCAGGAGACGTGCTCCTCGATGAAATGGGCATCGTACGAGCGCACCTCGATGTCGAGCCCGCCCGAGGAGACGAGGCGCCCCTCGGCGATCGCGTACACGTCGTCGCTGCGGAGCGCGACGAACTCGTAGGGTCGCTCGAGCTCCGGGCACGGCAGCGTCGCCATCCAGGAGAGGCACGCGCGCGTGCGCTCGCGCCCGGCGCGCAGCTCGGGGAGCAGGCGCGTGAGCTCCGCGCGGGACGGCGCGCTGTAGAAGCCGCCGACGCGGGCGTTGACGGGGTGGATCTCGCGGCCCCCGAGGAGCGCGAGGACGGCGTTCCCCGCCTTCTTGATGGCGAGGCCCTTCGCGACCCAGTCGCGGTGGTCGCGCGCCATGGCGACCGCGTCCGGGTAGCCGAGGAAGTCGGGCGCGTGCAGCAGGAAGACGTGCAGGGCGTGGCTCTCGATCCACTCGCCGCAGTAGAGCAGGCGCCTGAGCGCGCGGAGCTCCGGGCCGAGCTCGATGCCGAGCGCGTCCTCCATCGCGCGGCACGCGCTCGTGATGTACGCGACCGGGCAGATGCCGCAGATGCGGGACGTGATGTCGGGCGCCTCCGCGTAGCCCCGCCCGCGGAGGAACGCCTCGAAGAACCGCGGCGGCTCGAAGATCGAGAGGCGCGCCTCCTTCGCCCGCCCGTCCTCGATCACGAGCGTCAGCGAACCCTCGCCCTCGACGCGGGCCAGGTAGTCGATCGCGATGGTGCGCGTCTCAGCGCTCATGCCGCTCGCTCTCCGCGCGGAACGCCGGGGCGTTGGCGTTGAAGGTGCGGTGGAGCCGCACGAGGTCGCGCTCCGGCACGCCCGCCGCCCGGAATGCGCGCGAGAGCGACTCCATGTTCGGCGCCTCCATGGGCCCGAAGCAGCCGTAGCAGCCGCGCTGGTAGGTCGGGCAGAGCGCGCCGCAGCCCGCGTGCGTCACCGGGCCGAGGCAAGGCGTCCCGGTCACCATCACGCACACGTTGCCGCGGCTCTTGCACTCGACGCAGACGCTGTGGCTCGCGACATTGGGCCGGCGCCCGTGGAGAAAGGCGCTGATCACCTCCAGGAGCTGGCGCTTGTTCACCGGGCAGCCGCGCAGCTCGAAGTCGACGGGGACGTGGTCGGCGATCGCCGTGGAGGTGGCGAGGGTCTCGATGTACGCGGGCGAGGCGTACACAACCGACAAAAAATCACGTACATTCGCGAAGTTGCGCAGCGCCTGGATGCCCCCGGCCGTGGCGCAGGCGCCGATCGTGACGAGCGCCTTCGACAGCCGCCGGACCTCGCGGATCCGCTCGGCGTCGGCGGGCGTCGTGATCGACCCCTCGACGAGCGACAGGTCGAACGGCCCCGCGCGCTCGAGGCTCGTGGCCTCCTTGAAGTAGGCGATGTCGATCGCGGCGGCGAGCGACAGGAGCTCGTCCTCGAGGTCGAGGACGCTGAGCTGACAGCCGTCGCACGAGGCGAACTTCCACACGGCGAGCTTCGGCTTCGCGCGGCGCGCCATGGCGCTCACAGCTCCCGGACCGCGAGCAGCGGCCCCACGCGGTCGTAGCGGAGCACGGGGCCGTCCTTGCAGACGAAGCTCGGCCCGAGCTGGCAGCGGCCGCAGATCCCCACCGCGCACTTCATGTTCCGCTCCAGCGAGGCGTGGACGCGCTCGCCGGGGACGCCGCGGCGCTCGAGCTCGCGCGCCGTGAAGCGCATCATCACCTCCGGCCCGCAGACGAACGCGACCGCGCGGCCCGGCTCGAAGTCCGCGAGTCGCAGGAGGGCCGGCACGACCCCGACGTACCCGCGCCACCCGGGCCCTGCGCGGTCCACGGTCACGAGCACCTGCAGGTCGGCGCGGCGGCTCCAGCGATCGAGCTCCCTGCGGTAGAGCAGGTCCTCGGGCCCGCGGGCGCCGTAGAGCAGCGCGACGCGGCCATAGGCGGCCCGGTGCCGGAGGATGTGGCAGAGCGCCGGCCGCAGCGGCGCCATCCCGAGCCCGCCGGCGAGGAGCAGCACGTCCGCGCCGCGCGCCTCGTCGACGGGCCACGGATTCCCGAACGGGCCGCGCAGCCCGAGCGCCATGCCCGCGCGGAGGCGCCCGAGCGCGCGCGTGACCGAGCCCGCCTCGCGGATCGTGTGCAGGAGCCGATCGGGCCGCGCGGGATCCCCGCTGATCGAGATCGCGACCTCGCCGACCCCGAAGGCGTAGAGCATGTTGAACTGGCCGGGCGCGAAGGCGATACCGCCCGGGCGGCCCGGCAGGTCGATCGTCGCCGTGAAAGTCGCCGCTGTCTCGCGGTGGACGCGCCGCACGCGCGCCGGCTCCGGCGCCCAGGGGTTTGGCATCGCGGCGTCCGGCGCGAAGGGCAGCGGGATGTTCCGCGGCACGAAGGTCATGGCTCGGCCCTGTAGACGTCGAGCCGCTGCAGCCGCACGCGCTCCAGCCGCGCGTAGAGCTGCCGCAGGAGGCGCAGGGACACGGCGTATCCGAGCGCGGGATCGGCGTCCGAGCACGCCCGCAGGTGCGCCGCGTCGAGCCCGATCGAGCGGACCGGCGTGACCGCCCGCGCGTCGAGCACCCATCGCCGCGGCGGGAAGAGCCAGTGCAGGCCCAGGATGTCCCCGCCCTCAAGGCTCTCGACCTGCACAGGGGCGCGGCCGGGGCGGTGGATCTCGAGCGTCACGCGCCCCTGCGCGAGCAGGTAGAGCGTGTCCGCCTCGCCTCCCTCCCGGAGGAGGAACGCCCCCTCCGGGAAGCTCCGCGCAAACGCGCCCTCGGCCAGGCACGCGAGGTGCGCGGCCGGGAGCCCGTCCAGGAACGGGTGGGCTCCGAGAATGGGAAGGAGCTCCTCCGCCTTCATCGGCTCCTACCCCTTCCCGGCGGCGACGGCGCCGTCTCCGGCCCGGATGGCGGCCGCTTCTTCGGTGATGTCGATCCCGACGGGGCACCACGTGATGCACCGGCCGCAGCCGACGCAGCCGGACGTGCCGAACTGATCGATCCACGTGGCCAGCTTGTGCGTGAGCCATTGCCTGTAGCGGGCCCGGAGCGAGGCGCGGACGCTGCCGCCGTGCAGGTACGAGTGGTCGAGGGAGAAGCACGAGTCCCAGCGCCGGAAGCGCTCCGCCGTCTCGTCGGAGGGACCCGTGTCGACGGCGTCCTGACCCGCGTCAACGGGGAGGTCTGTCGCGTCCTCGATCGTGCTGCAGAAGCACGTCGGGCACGCGAGCGTGCAGTTCGTGCATCCCAGGCAGCGCTCGGCCACGTCATCCCAGCGGGGGTGCTCGAGGTTTCGATAGAAGAGCTCCTTGATGCCGTCTGTATCGAGCTTCCTGCCCATCTGGGTCGCCGTGCGGCGCGAGACCTCGAAGGCTGCGCGGGCGTCGTCCTCGCCCGCTCTGGAAGCGCCAGCGCGAGCGAGCAAGGAAGCGCCAGCGTCGCTGCCCACCTCGACGAAGAAGCGGTGGCCCTCGTCGAGGAGCTCTGTCAGCGCGAGGTCGAAGCCACGCTCTGCGCGCGGCCCCGTACGCATCGACACACAGAAGCACGTGCCGCCGGCCTGTCCGCACTGCACCGCGATCACGAAGAGGCCTCTGCGGCGCGCCGCGTAGTCGGGATCCGGATGCGGGCCGTCGACGAAGACGCGGTCCTGCACGTCGATCGCGGCAAGATCACACGCCCGCGCGCCGAGGACGGCGAGGCGCGGAGGGGCCTCGGCCTCGTCGGTCCGCGAGATGGATCCGCCGCGCCGCCTGAGCTGCACCAGGCGAAGCCGGGGGACGAACAGGAGGTGTTTGAGCGACCGCGGCCCGACCGCGTAGCCGAACAGCGCCTCGTCCGCGCGCCTGGCGAGCCGGTAGCGGCCGGCCTCCTGCTGCTCGGTCCAGCCGGCGGGGAGCTCCTCCTCGCCCTGGATCTCGTCGTACACGATGGCCCCGCCGCGGAGCGTGGGACCGATGAGGCGGTACCCCTCCTCCCGCAGGCCCCGGAGGAGCGCCGCGATCCCCGGCCGGCCGAGCACCGCGCGATCGCCAGGGCGGAAGCAGCTCGGCTCACAGCTCATGTCGGCCCCCACCCTGTGGCGAGCGCGGCGGTGCCTCGCACCGGTACGAACGACCGCCGTCCCACGCTTCAATCACATCCACCCCGCACCGCCGGCGCGAGCGATCCGCGACCGCCCACAGCCCAGGCGCGACAGCTCTCGATGTGCACTGGATGGACGGTCCTCTGGCTGCTCGCGCATCCTCCGAGCCGTTTGAGCACGACGTGTGCCGGCGCGGATCGGGAGCCCGTGAGCCAGCCGGGGATGGCGGCGCTGGGTCCGGTTGTTGCTCCGATGCCGCGCGAACCGCCGGCGCAGTAGCGCCGAGCGGAGGCATCCAGATCTCGATGAGGAGACACGGTGGCCGAACACGTCCTCTGGTTCGATTCGTTGTCTCGCGCGGATGTCGCGTCCGCCGGCGGAAAAGGCAGCAACCTCGGAGAGCTCACGCGCGCAGGCCTGCCCGTGCCTCCGGGCTTCGTCATCACCGCGGACGCGTACCTCGCGGCGATGGGCGCCGCGGGCGTGCGAAAGCAGCTCGTCGGGCTCTTCACCGAGGCCGATCCGAGCGACCCGGCCGGGCTGCGCGCGACCTGCGCCGCGCTGCGGCGCCTCGTCCGGGCCGCGCCGCTCCCGGCGGAGATCCAGGCGGAGATCGTCGATGCCTACCGGAGGCTGGGGCTCGACTCCATCGTGGCCGTCCGGTCGTCCGCCACCTCGGAGGACTCGGCCTCGACCTCGTTCGCCGGCATGCACGAGACGTACACCGACGTGACCGGCGAGCAGGCGCTGCTGGATCGCGTGCGCGACTGCTGGGCCTCCGCCTTCGGCGAGCGCGTGGTCAGCTACCGGAAATCCCAGCGCCTGACGGAGGAGCCCGCCCTGGCGGTCGTCGTGCAGCGCATGGTGAGCTCCGAGCGCTCCGGCGTCATCTTCACCGCGGATCCCGCGACGAAGGATACGTCACGCCTCGTCATCGAGGCGGCGTTCGGGCTCGGCGAGGTCGTGGTCGGCGGGCAGGTCGAGCCGGACACGTACACGGTCGCGAAGCGCGGGCCGCGGCTCCTGGAGGCGCGCGTCGGCCACAAGGCGTTCAAGCTGGTGCGCGCGCCGGACGGCGGAGAGCAGCGCGTGGATCTGCCGGAGGACGAGGGCGCGCGGCGCGTGCTCAAGGACGACGAGGTGCTCGAGCTCGCGCGCCTCGCGCTGCAGGTCGAAGCGCATTACGACGCCCCCCAGGACATCGAGTGGGCCGTCGAAGGGGGGACGACGTACCTGGTGCAAACCCGCCCGATCACCACGCTGGGCGCGCCGCACCCCGCCCCCGGAGAGCTCCTCGTCTCGGGGCTCGGCGCGTCCCCGGGCACCGCCTCCGGGACGGTGCGCGTGCTCCGCTCGCCGGAGGAGGGGCAACGGCTGAAGGCCGGCGAGGTCCTCGTGGCGCCCATGACGTCGCCCGACTGGGTGCCCGCCATCCGGCGCGCGGCGGCCCTCGTCACGGACAGCGGCGGGATGACCTGCCACGCCGCGATCGTCAGCCGCGAGCTCCGCATCCCCTGTGTCGTGGGCACGCGCGCCGCCACGCGGATCCTGCGGGACGGCGAGACGGTCACCGTCGACGGCGCGCACGGCAAGGTCCTCGAAGGGGCCCGGGTCGCCGCGGAGGCGCCCGGGGCCGCTCCGGACGGGGCGCCCGCGGATGCGGGAGCCGGGCCCGCCGCGAAGGCCGAGGCGCGGGTCGAACGCGCGCCGGCCGCCGCCGGCTCGCCCGCGGCTTCGCCGGCGGTGCTCGGCACGCGGCTCTACGTGAACCTGGCGATCGCCGAGCGCGCCGAGGAGGTGGCCGCGTTGCCCGTCGACGGCGTGGGGCTGCTCCGGGCCGAGTTCATGCTGCTCGACGCGCTCGGCGGCGCGCACCCGAAGGCCCTGATCGCGTCCGGCGGCCGCGACGAGTTCCTCCAGAAGATGTCGGCCTCGCTGCTCCGCATCACCCGCGCCTTCCAGCCCCGGCCGGTCATCTACCGGACGTACGATTTCCGCACGAACGAGTTCCGCGGGCTCAAAGGGGGTGAGCAATTCGAGCCCGCCGAGGAGAACCCGATGATCGGATACCGCGGCTGCTACCGGTATGTCCGCGAGCCGGAGCTGTTCGCGCTCGAGCTGGAGGTGCTCGCCCGCGTCCGCGAGGAGACGCCGAACCTGCATGTGATGATCCCGTTCGTCCGCACGCGCTGGGAGCTCGCGGCCTGCCTGGAGCTCATGGACAGGAGCCCGCTCGGCCGCCAGCGCGGGCTGCACCGGTGGGTGATGGCCGAGGTGCCCTCCGTCGCGTTCTGGATCCCGGAGTACGCGCGCATGGGCATCGACGGCGTCTCGATCGGCTCGAACGATCTGACCCAGCTCATGCTCGGGGTGGACCGCGACTCCGCGGTGTGCGCCGAGCTGTTCGACGAGTCCGACGCGGCGGTGCTCGACGCCATCGGGCGGATCATCCAGGCGTGCAGGGCGGCAGGGATCACCTCGTCGCTCTGCGGCCAGGCGCCGTCGAACCGCCCCGAGTTCGCCGAGCACCTCGTGCGGCTCGGCATCACGTCCATCTCGGTGAACCCGGACGCCGAGCCGGCGGCGCGCCAGGTCATCGCGGCGGCCGAGCGGCGGCTCTTGCTCGACGCGGCGCGGCGGGCGTGACGGCGGCGACGAGACCACCGTGCCCGAGCTGGATGCCCCGCTCGGCCATCGCCTGGTAGCGGGCTCACACGTCGTGCCGGTATTCGTACGGAAGCGCCTTCATCTGCCCGAAATGGGTCATCTCCTCGACGGCGCGGAGGGTATCCTTGAGGATCGCCGTCTGCATCTCCACGTTGCGGGGCTCGCCGGCGTTCGAACCGATGGGGACACGGGGCGCGGTGATGCGGGGCGCGCCCTGCTGCCTGGCGATCGGAGGCAGTGCCGCGATGATGATCGTGGACATGCCCGCGGTCTCCACGGCGCGCTGCACCACGACCGCCGAGCGGTGGCACGTACCGCAGCCGCCCGTGAACACCGCGATGTCCACGCCCTCGTCCTTCAGGATCTTTGCGATGGACGGCCCGCTCCCGCCGCGGAATCTGTCCACGTCGCCGCCGCCCCCCATGAACCCGATCAGCGTCGGTGCGACCTTGCCGACGAAGCCCTCGGCCTCGAGCTCGCGCAGGCGGTCAATTGGGAACATCGCGTTGATGTCCCTGTTGACGTCGCTGTTGTCGAAGCCGCCGTGGCTGACCATCAGCTCGGACGACGGCGTCGTCGACGGGATTTCGCGAAACGTCTGATCGCCGGACAGGACGAACGGCCTCTGGGATTTCAGGTGGACGCCGCCCGCCGTGCAGAGGGCCACGACGCACTCAGCCAGCGGCTTCGCGAGGGGGGTCCAGACCGCAGGCGGCGTGATCGGAACAGCTATCTCGCTCTTCAGCCCTGTCGCCGTCGTCAGCTTCATGGAGCTTCTCCTCACGTCAGTCACGTCGGAGCACCCTCACGTGACTCAGATAAACCCGCTATGCTGGCTCCTGCGCGTACTCCGTGCCGCTCCCTCACTTGACGAGCCTCTGGTTTGCGTCGATGACCGACTGGGTCCACCTGCGGTTGGCAGGCGCGATCGGGATACCCGCCATCTTCGTCTTGAGCATGAGAAGGGCGCGCCGCGCGTCCTCGAGGCACAAGGTGCTCTCGCCGAGGATCTCGCTCTCACGGCCCTCCGGGTTCTTGTTGAGCTCGATCATCGCGTCCATGTATCGGTTGCCGACGACGAGCTGGCCCTGACAGGCAGAGAACGACACGCCGACCACGCTGACCCCGCGCGCGCCGATTTGCTCGATGCTGTCGGCGAAGTCGATATGGTTGTTGCCGAAGCCCTCGGTCGTGACGATCGCGCCGTCCACGTCGAGCGCCTCCACGAGCGCCCCGAGCCGCGCCGAGACGAACGCCTTTTCATCATTGACTTGCGGACTGCCGATGAAGACGACCCCCACGAGGCCGATCTCCTCGTCCTCCGCCATCAGGCGCAGCTGCGGCTCACGGAAATAGTGGCGCGTGCCCTCCTTGGTCGCGGGGCCGACGCAGGTCAGCGCGTGGATGCCGCCGTCGCGCACCTCGTTGGGGGAGAGCACGACCGGCACGTTGCCAAGGTCGACATTCCGGCGACCGCCCTCGACGCCCGCGGGCTCGGCGGGCAGCAGCACTTTCTCATGCATCGCGCCCTGGCCCATGATCTCCTTGACGAGCACGACGCGCGGCCTGCCGGGCCTCTTCATGTCGCTATAGGTCTTCACCCCCATGCAGCCGCTCGTGGGGGCTCTCTTGAGCGCTTCGCGGACCTCTTGCATGATGGCATCACACGCCTTGTGCGCCGCATAGGGGCCGCGGCGCTCCATGCCGGTGCCGGCCTGGATGACGACGTTGACGCGCACCATGAGGTCGCCGGAGTCCGGGCAGCCCGGGCGGCCGAAGCTGATCTTCTCATCCAGATATCCCTCGCAGGAGCCGAACTCGTGCAGCTGAATGCCAGCTTCGTCCACGCCCGTGAGGATGAACACCACGCCATCCATCACGTGAGTCACGCCCTCGCCGAGCCTGCCCTCCGCCTTCGTGGCGACCGGGATCACATCCATGATGGTATTGGAGAAGACGTGCCGCCTGTCGGGGGTGATGACATCCATCTCCACCTTTTTGACGAGGGGATCGGCCTTCAGCGACTCTCTGCACAGCGACTCGCGGACCGTCAGCCGCCCGTCCTCGAAGGAGGTCGCGCCCCTGATCTCTACCCGGCTGACGTCGTAGTTCCTGTGCGTGAGCGTGCGCACAACCCGTCCCGGCGGCGCGGCAGGCTCGAGGGGCGCGGCGCAGCACGCTCGTGTCGTCGTCATGGTCATGCAAGAGCCGGGCGCGGGGAGACGGATGACCTCGGACGCGCGCCCGCCTCCGACACCCGCTCCTCACATCTCCCGCAGGCTGGCTGTGGAGTGAATTCGGCACCCTTCGATGCGTAGACAAGCTGCGGGAAGTCGGCCGGGGAAGCGAACAGGCAAGCCGCCAAGGGCGCCAAGAAAACCCCCGCTATCTCCCCAGCACGAAGCCGAACCGGAACGGATCGTCCGGGTCGACGAGCAGCTGCTGGAGCCCGGTGATGTACGCCTGTCCGGTGAAGACCGGCTCGACAACGCAAGTCTCGCCTATCTGCCATTGTCGCGTGAGCCTCCCGAGAAACCTCGTTCCCAGGATGCTCTCATTGGTGAACTCCACGCCCAGCGGGAGGTCCCCTCGCGCGTGGAGCATGGCCATGATGGCCGAGGTGCCGGTACCGCAGGGCGACCGATCCAGCTGTCCCTCTCCGAAGATGACCGCGTTCTTCGCGCCATGGCCTTCCGGCGCCGGCGCCTCGTAGATCTCGACCATCTCGACCGTGGTGATGTGCGGCGCCGTCGGGTGGCGCACCCGCATCGATTCATTGACCGCCTTCCTCAGCGCCACGCCCAGCTGGACCAGCCTCGCCGCGTTCTCGGGGCGGATCGAGACCCCGAGGTCCTCCGCTCTCGCCAGGGCGAAGAAGTTGCCGCCGAACGCCACGGCGATCTTGACTTCCCTGCCGTCCGGGAGCTGAACCTCGACGCCATCGGCGTAAAGGAAGGAGGGGACATTGACCACGGTCACATCGGCCACCTGATGCCCTTCGACCCGCGCATGCGCTTCGACGGTCCCTGCGGGTGTATCGAAGACGAGGGAGCCCTCCGGCGCGTGAGGCACGATCGCGCCGGTCTCGAGGAGCGCGGTCGCGATGCAGACGATCCCGTGGCCGCACATATCGGGGTAGCTCCTGCCCTCGATGAAGATCACACCGTGGTGGGCGCCGGCCGTCACGGGGGGCGTGAGCACGGCGCCCAGCATGTCACGGTGCCCCCTGGGCTCCTGTACCGCGAGCGTACGGATGTGATCCAGGTGCGCTCGCATGTACTCCTTCCTGTCGGCCATCGTGGCTCCCGGCAGGGGCGGCACACCGCTCATGAGGATGCGATTCGGCTCGCCGCCGCTATGGGTATCGATGGCAGAGAGAACATGGGACAGCCTTGCCATGGTTCCTCCTGGGTGCGCCTGCTCGCGCCGGCGCATCGAGGACGCGCAGCGCGGCACGACCTGCTGCTCCGTAGCCGCCGAGAGCGCAACTATGGGATGCGTGGCGGCGAGCGTCACGTCAGGGCTGTCGCCTGGGGCGCCTCAGGCGTCCGGGCGCCGGGCAGGCGTGGTTGAGAGCGGTGATGGCCGCCCCCGGCCGTGTCTGACGGGCACCTTGACGCGCGCAGCATGCGCGCAATAGCCGGACGGGAACGTGCGTCTCGAGAGCAAGCCTTCGCCCGGTCGCCTGCTGCACCTGTTTGCCGCGTGCGTCGCGGTCGTCGTGCTCGTCGCGGGAGCGTGCGGCCCGATCCGTGGCGAACGCAGCGCTGGCGACGAACGCGGCGCCGCCATCGTCATCGGCTCGGCGGTCCCGCTCACGGGCTCCAGCGCCAAGATGGGGCAGGACATGAGACAGGCCATCGAGATGGCCGTCGACGAGATCAACGGCCGCGGCGGCGTGCTGGATCGCAGGCTGGAGGTCAGGTTCGAGGACGACGCCTGCGACGCAGAGGCCGCGGTGGCCGCCGCCCACAACGGAAAGGCCGGCGTCGTCGCCTTCGATGCGGTGACGCCCGGCGAGCGGGACTTCTCCGCCGTGCTGACGCACCTCAAGGCCAGGCGCCCGGACGCCATCTACTGGACTGGATACTACGCCGAGGGGGGCCTCATCATCAGGCAGGCCCGTGGTCAGGGCATCGACGCCTCGATCATGGTCGGCGACGGCTCGCGCGACGCCGCCCTCATCACCACCGCCGGCCTCGCCAGCGCAGAGGGTGTGTTCGTCACGAGCCCCCCGAGCGCGGCCGAGCTCCCGGGCGCCGCGGGCTGGGCGCGGCGCTACGCGGCGGCTCACGGCGAGCCAGGCCCTTACAGCGCGCAGGCGTACGACGCCGCGCAGATCGTCGCAGCGGCCATCCAGGCGGCGGGCTCCACCGACCGCGCCGCGGTCGCCGCGGCCATTCGCGCCATTCACCACGATGGTGTGACCGGCGCGGTCTCCTTCGACGCCTCCGGAAGGCGCCAGAACGCGGCCTTCGTGGTCCTCGAGATCAGGAGGGGCAGATTCGCGCTCGTCCAGGGGCCAGCCGCCCCGCGCGCCGATGCCGCGCCCTCTCCGCCGCCGCGCGCGGCGGCGGAGCCCGGGCCCCCCGCTCGCTCCACGAGCCGCCTCTCGAACGCCCTCGAGCAGCTCTTGAACGCGCTGGTCATCGGTTCGTTCTACGCCCTGGTCGCCCTGGGATACAGCATGGTTTACGGGATCATGCGCATGATCAACTTCGCTCACGGCGACCTCTACGCGCTCGGCGCCTTCGTCGGCTACAGCGCCCTCGCGCTCGCGAGCGGGTCCTTCCTCGGCGCGGGCGCGCTCGGGATCGGCCTCGCCTTGCTCGCCGCCATGGCCGTCACGGGCGGCGTGGGCGCGCTGATGGAGCGGGTCGCCTATCGCCCGCTGCGCCGTTCTCCCAAGCTCGTCCTCCTCATCACGGCCGTCGGCATGTCGCTCCTCCTGGAGAATGCCATCATGCTCTTCGAGCCCTGGGGGCCCAGCTTCCGTGTATATCCCGTCACCCTGACGCGAGCCGGGACGTCGCTGCTGGGCGTCCACGTGGGATATGCCCACATCGCCATCCTGGCGACCGCGCTCGCGCTGATGTGGGCCTTGCGCCGGATCATCGGGCGGTCCACCGTCGGCCTGGCCATGCGCGCCACGGCGTTCGACGCCGAGACAGCCCAGCTGATGGGCATCGACGTCGACAGGATGATCTCCCTCGCGTTCCTCCTGGGAGCCGTCATGGCGGCGGCAGGGGGCGTGATGGCAGGCCTGTATTATGGCCAGATCAACTTCCTGATGGGCTTCATCGTCGGGATCAAGGCGTTCACCGCCTCGGTCCTGGGTGGCATCGGGAACCTCTCGGGCGCCGTGGTGGGCGGGATGATGCTCGGGCTCCTGGAGGTCATCGGGACGCGGAGCGTGGGCGGCCAGTGGAAGGATGTCTTCGCGTTCGCCGCCCTCATCGCGATCCTGCTCGTCAAGCCCACCGGGCTGCTCGGCGAGCGCGTCGGCAAGAGGATGTGAGGGGGGGGCGCCTCGCTGCGCTCGGCTCCGGCGGAAGGCGGCTCGTCCGGCGGTGGGGGACCGCAGCGCTGCTGTTGCTCGCGGTCGCCTTGCCGCTCGGGGTGCAGGATCCTTATCTCATGGACATCGCGGTCATGGCCCTCATTTACATGACGGTGGCCGTGGGCCTGAACGTCGTCGTCGGTTATGCCGGCCTCCTCGATCTCGGGCACGCCGCATACTTCGCCGTCGGCGCGTACACGGCGGCGCTCCTCACCCAGCGCGCCGGGCTCTCCTTCACGCTGGCCTTGCCCGCCAGCGGCGCCGTCGCCATGGCGCTGGGCTCCCTCATCGGCCTCCTCGTGCTCCGGCTCCGCCGCGATTATCTGGCCATCGTGACGCTGGGCTTCGGCGAGATCACCCGGATCACCGCCACCAACCTGGACGCGACCGGCGGCCCCAGCGGCATCTTCGGCCTCGCGCCTCCGTCGCTCCTCGGGCTCCGGCTGGAGCGACCCGTGCACTACTACTACACGACGCTGGCATTGCTGGTCATCGCCGCGTGCGGCGCGGCCCGCCTGCGCGAATCCCGCATCGGACGCGCATGGGCCTTTTTGCGGGAAGACGAGGAGGCCGCGGAGGCCATGGGCATCCGCACGCTGAGCTACCGGCTCCTCGCCTACCAGATCGGCACCTTCTGCGCCGGCGTCGCCGGCGCGGTCTTCGCGATGAAGATGACCGCCGTCGCCCCGGCGAGCTTCAGCTTCATGCGCTCCGTCCTCTTTCTCCTGGCCGTGATCGTGGGCGGCGCCGGCAGCGTGCCCGGCGCCATCCTGGGCGGCGCGCTGGTCACGATCCTCCCCGAGCTCCTCCGGCCGGTCGCCGGGTTCCGCTATCTGATCTTCGGCGCAGCGCTCGTGCTGCTCATGCTCTTTCGCCCGACCGGGCTGTGGCCGGCTCCGAGGAGAGCAGAGGAGTAGCGCCGTGGCGCTGCTGGAGGTCGAGGACATGAGCCTTCGTTTCGGCGGCCACACCGCGATCCGGTCCCTGAGCTTCTCCGTGGAGGCGGGAGAGACGCTGGGGCTCATCGGCCCGAACGGCGCCGGCAAGACGTGCGTGTTCAACTGCATCAGCGGCTTTTATCGCCCCTTCGCCGGCTCGATCGTGTTCGGCGGGAGATCGCTGTTGCGCCTGCGCCCCGACGAGCGGGCGGCCCTGGGGCTGGCCCGCACCTTCCAGAACCTGCGCCTGTTCCCCCGGCTCTCTGCGGAGGAGAACGTCCTGTCCGGCACGCACTGCCGCACCAGGGCCAGGCTCGTCTCCTCCGTGCTGCGCCTGCCCTCGCAGGTGCGCGAGGAGCGGGAGGCCCGAGCGCAGGCCCGGTACTGGCTGGGGTTCGTCGGCCTCGCCGGCGAGGCCAGGCGGGCGGCCGGCAACCTGCCCTACGGCGCACAGCGCCGCCTGGAGATCGCCCGCGCCATGGCGGTCCGCCCCACGCTGCTGCTCCTCGACGAGCCGGCCGCGGGGCTGAGCACGCCGGAGAAGATCGCGCTCATGGATCTCATCCACAGGATCCGCGACGCCGGCGTCACCCTCCTCCTCATCGATCACGACATGACCCTGATCATGTCGATCACCTCCAGGCTGATCGTGCTGGATCACGGGGAGAAGCTCGCCGAGGGGGCGCCGGCCGAGGTCCGGCACGACGCGAGGGTGATCGATGCCTACCTCGGGAGGGAGTCGGATGAGGACATCGAACAAGCTCCTTGAGCTGAAGGGCGTCCATGCCTTCCATGGCACGGTCGAGGCGCTCAAGGGCGTCGACCTCCACGTCGACGAGGGGGAGATCGTGACCCTCCTCGGCAACAACGGCGCGGGCAAGAGCACGGTCCTCGGGGCCATCTCGGGCATCGTGAAGCCCAGGCAGGGCGAGATCTGGTTTCGGGGCAAGGACATCACCGGGCGTCGCCCCGAAGAGATCGTCCGCATGGGCGTCGTGCAAGCGCCCGAGGGCCGGCGCGTCTTCGAGCCGCTCACCGTCGAGGAGAACCTCCTCGTGGGGGCGTTCTCGGTCCGAGCGCAGCGGGAGCGCGTGAAGGAGGACATGCGCCGGATCTACGAGAGGTTCCCCCAGCTCCTCGGGCTGCGGAGCCACCTGGCAGGCACGCTCTCCGGAGGCGAGCAGCAGATGCTCGCCCTCGGGCGCGCGCTGATGGGCCGCCCCGTGCTCCTCATGCTCGACGAGTCGTCCATGGGGCTCTCGCCGAACCTGCGGCGCTTCATCTTCCGGACGATCCGAGAGATCAACGAGGCGGGCACGACCGTGCTCATGGTCGAGCAGCACGCCCGCGCGGCGCTCCGCGTGGCGAGCCGCGCGTACGTCCTGGAGGCGGGCCGCATCACCCTGCAGGGCTCCGCTGGCGAGCTGAGCACGGACCTGGCCGTGAGCTCCGCCTACCTCGGTGGTCGAGGATAGCCCATCACATGCCTCCGCCGCAGCGTCGCTCCACGCGGATTCGAGCGCATCGGCCGGGGCGCATTCACCGCTTCGCGGGCGCCGGAGACCAACGATCCGCCTTCTCCGCGGCGCGCAGGGCCTCGCGCTGCGGGTCGGTCAGCTGCGGGAACGAATAGGTGAGCCAGCACAGCGCGGCGATGGCGGTGCCGTGCCTGTTTTGCACCTCGCGCGAGGCGATCGCCGGCTCGGCGTACTCGAGGTCGACCTGCGCTGCGCCATAGCGGCGCAACGCGATCCCCTCCAGCTCGCGACGGAGCGTGCTTGCGGCCGTGGCGGCGTCGTCGTGCCCCTCGTACTCGGCGGCGAACCCGCCGAGACAGGCGCCGGTCCGCCGATCGCGGACGCGGACGCGGCCCAGCCCCGCCGTGACGGTCTCGCCGGCCCTCCCGTTCACGGAGGCCATGATCACCTCCATCACCGCACCGTGGCGGAAGTGGGGCTTTGCGACCTCGATGGGGATCTCGTACGCCTCCGGCGGGATCACCGAGCTGCAGAGGACGATGTTGAAGTTCTCGATCCCGCCCATCGCCAGGGCCAGATCGAACGACCCTGTATGCCATGGATCGAGCCCACCGCCGAAGTCGGTGTCTCCGTATCCCGAAGTGACGAAATAGGCCAGCGGCACGCGGGTGAGGTAATCCGGTTCTCGCAGCATCGTCCTCGCCTCCGGGACGTCCAGGTTCCGCGCGGCACGTCTCGGCGTTCGCGCGCGAGATCCGTGGTGCTCGCGCGCATGGCCGGGCCCGCGCCCCGGCAGCATGAGATGCCGGCGCTGCCCCCCGGGTCTCCGGCGCCCGCGAGGACCACGGCGACGGACTCGCGCTGTCCTCGCTGCCCGGCGCGTCGATCGGAGCGCTGGCTGGAGCGTGCGGGAGCGGTCAGGATGGCGCGGGTCCCCTCACCGCACGAGCGCCTCATGACCACACCGGAATCCGGCTTTGGCGCCGAGCTCGAGCCCTTCGCCGGGATAACGTCGTTCATGCGTCTTCCGGTCACACGCGACCTGACCGGCGTGGACGTGGCCGTCGTCGGCGTACCGTACGACGGCGGCACGTCCTACCGCAGCGGCGCTCGCCTCGGGCCGCGACGGATCCGCGAGGCGTCCGTGATGCTGTGGGGGTACAACAACGCCCTCGCGGTCAAGCCGCTCGACGTGCTCAAGGTGGTGGACTACGGCGACGTGAACGTTATTCCGCCGTCCATCACCGAGTCGATGGCCAACATCGAGGCCAGAGCCGACGCCGTGCTGGCGGCGGGCGCGACGGTGCTGGCGCTCGGCGGCGATCACTCGATCAGCCTGCCGCTGATGCGCGCTCACGCCAGGAAGTTCGGCCCGCTCGGGGTCGTGCACTTCGACGCCCACCCGGACACCTGGCACCGCGAGTTCGACGAGCAGCCCTACAGCCACGGCACCTCGTTCCGCCGCGCCATCGAGGAGAAGATCATCGATCCTTCGCGCTACGTCCAGATGGGGCTGCGCGGTCCGACGCCCGAGGCGATGGACTGGCAGTGGGCGCGCGAGCGCGGCGTGCGCGCGATCACGATGGATGACGTCGTGGAGCTCGGCCTGCCCGCCGTCGTCCGGACGATGCGAGAGGCCCTCCGCGGCCCGATCTACGTCTCGCTCGACATCGACGCCGCCGACCCGGCGTTCGCGCCCGGCACCGGCACGCCGGAGGTGGGCGGCTTCACCAGCCGAGAGATGCTGCAGCTCGTGCGAGGGCTGCGCGGGGTCGAGCTCGTGGGGTGCGATGTCGTGGAGGTGTCCCCACCGTACGATCATGGTGATATCACCTCGATCCTGGCTGCCAACCTGGCGTTCGAGCTGCTGTCGCTGATGGCCGTCCGGCGGCGCGGCGGTCTTGAAGGCAACGGCGAGCCCAGAGGATTCTCCATGCGAGCCGGCTGACATTGCGTGCCTAGCCGGAGGCGATCGCGAACGACGCGATCGGCGTCGGAGAGGTCGAGACGTCCTGAGCTCCGCATCGGCGCGAGCCCACCGGGCGCTCGACCTCGCGCAGATCGAGCGCCTTGTGCGTCTCCCCATCAAGCCGCGGGGTCAAGCACGCGCTCGAAGATGGCAAACGTCCTGTGCGGCTCAGGAATGGAGGCGAAGACCGGTCGCCCCTGGAACCGATAGTCCTTGTAGACGACGCGCGCGATTTCGCAAAAACCAGCCTTGATGGCGCAACGCTGGGAGAAGTGGCCGGTGCATTCGGCGACGCAACGCTGGAAACCGTTGTGCCGCGCCACGTCGACGCTCGCCTGGAAGAGGGCGCTGGCGATTCCATGGCGGGCGAATCGGCTGCCGGGCTCGACGCCCATCATCCACAGGTCCATCGCTTCGCCGCGCTTCAGTCCGGAGCGGAGAGCCTCGTACTGTGAGTCGATGCTCACCAGCGCGTCTATGGATGGGGCGAACCTGGGCAGCTCGTCGGGGAATCCCGGCGGGAATGGCTTCTTGAAATCACGGCTGATAAGGGCGCCAGCGAGCGAGCCCGGCTCCTGTTCAGGCACGGCGATGACGGACAGGCCGTTGGTCATGCACTCGTGGTTGAAGTAGGACACGAAGCGAGCCCAGTCCTCGACGGTGGCTCCAAGCGCGCGGCCCATGGGCTCGTGGAGAAAGCTGGCGCTCAGGAGGCGAGTGACGGCCTCGCCATGCTCTTCGTTCGCGATGCGATAACTCATGCCGTTTTCTCGGCGCACTTCCTCGGTGTACCTCATGGTGGTATCCCTGGTTCAGCTGCGGCAGCCGCCCGTGGAGCTGCGCCGGGCCGCTCGCTCCTGCTTGGCATGAAACTTCAGCGAAGTCGCCGGCGCAGGCGCGCGAGCCGGCGCTTGCACAGCCGGCGAGCCGATCCCAGATCCGGGAGCGCAACGAGCTCCGATTCGGTCGACGTTCATATGGCCCCAACCTGCGTATGCCGCCATGTCATGGCAAGGCCAGGACATGACGGTCGATCACTGGCTATTTCATCCATCGTGGCAGGGCGCGCCTGTGGGTGGAAGCCGGAGCTTTACCGGCCGAGCAGACGCGCGCGGTATGTCAGTCCCGGAAGCCGCGTCCGTTGTGCGGTATGTAGAGACGCCTGCCGCGCGGGGCGGCGGCGCTGCCGTCGCTCGGCGGCGGGGGCACGGCGGTCTCTTGCTCCGGGAACGCGCCTGGCTGCGCCAGATCCTCGATGAACGCGTCGATCCGCTCGGCGGTCACGTGCTCCATCGCGTAGATATGGTTGTAAGTCCGTTTCTCGCCCTCCACGTAGATTGTCTCGACCGCCAGCGTGTACTTGAATTCCAGCTCGGCGTTCACGGCCTTGAAGCGGATTGCCAGCGATAGAGGGGCACGCGCGACCCACAGATCCTGCCCGAGCCGAGCCTCGAGCTCGAGCAGCCTCCGGTGCGCGTACGCGGCGATGGACTTGGTGTAGAGCGCCTTGTCCACCTGATCCTCGTACGAGCGGCGCGCCAGGTGGTGCCAGAGGACGACGGCCGACAGCCCGCTCCTCGACCCGGCGAACGTCGTATCCGGCGAGCCGATGTACTCCGGGACGCTGGGAGGGCGCAGCAGGTACTTCGTCCTCGTCATGTAGACGCCGCAGGGCCAGGGCGCGCCGATCCACTTGTGTCCGCTCATCACGATCGAGTGCACGAATGGAAGACGAAAATCGAAATTGGGCCCTCGTCGAGCGATCTTGCCCGCGTCGTGGGCCATCTCGAGGAAGGGCATGTAAGCGGCGCCGAGCGCGCCGTCGACGTGGAACCAGTAGCCCGTACGGACGTCGTACTTCTCCGGCCTCCTGGGATCGCAGTGGACCTTGCGCTCGTCGAGCCCGTACCTGCGCAAGATCGGGAGAAGGACGTTGCCCGCCTCCTCCACATCGTCGTAGGCGCCCTTGAAGGTCGTCCCGTAATTGAAGCACACGAGGATCGGGTGGCCCTTCGACGCGAAGAACTCCACGAGCGTGGCGAGCGCGGCGATGTCGATGACGCCGGGGCCGCCGGGGCCGCCGACGGAGGGCACCTCTCGCGGCCAGGGTCGCCCGGGCGCGAGCGGGTTGTCGTTCGGGTAGCGCGTGGCGCCGATCTCGTAGAATGTCCGGATGTCGAGGGCCTGCACCGCCTTGACGATGGAGTAGTGCGTGTCCTCCGAGTAGAACGCGAGAGGAGCGTAGGCGTTCGGGCTCTCGGCCGGCGCCTGCGCCTGCGCATAAACGAGGCGCTGCGGCGCCGCGCGGCGCTCGCCGCTCACCTCGGCGCGCGAGACGTCTCGCTCCGCTTCCGGCTCCTCGAGCAGGCACCGCCCTGCCAGGTAGTCCCTGCCGCTCCACAGGCTGTAGAGGTTGCCCTCCGTCGACCCCATGGTCAGCACAAAGCCCCAGTAGGACTCGCCGTCGAGGCGATCGTGCGGCCAGCGCGCTCGCCACAGCGCGGCGTAGTAGTCGAGCACGGCGCGCTCCATCCACTTGACGTTCGTCGTGACCCTGCTGCCGCGGAACGGATCGCCGATGTTGTTCAGGTGATAGTCGAGGTACCGGCCCAGATCTTCCGCGTAGCTGAGGCGCAGGTTGCACTGGTAACCGAGGAAAGTCGCTCGTTGACGAGATTGATGTTCGTGGAGCTGCCGGTGCGCCTCGGCGCGCTGCTCGGGCGACAGGCCCTGCGGGGTGAGACGGAAGGTCTCACAGTCGATTCCTCGCATCTCGGGGTACACGGCGCACGGGTCCGTGACGGGAGGCGCGGGGGGCGGAGCGTACGCGGGCTCGACCGCCGAGACGAGGGCCGGTTCATCCCCGAGGCCGGCCTCCGCGCCAGATCGCGCTCTCCTCTTTTCATGTTCTGCGCTCATGTTCGCTCCACCCTGCGTTCCGCAGCTCTGTCGACCTGTCGGCGACGCATCACCGCGTATACGGTTGAGCCCGCCAGCGATGCCGTCAAGCGATCGGGTGCGCGAGAATCTTCGCGACGCTCCGGCGCAGCGCATGGGCTCACCCGGCGACCACGATGCTCCTCCCCGCCGAGCCTCCCTGGCTCGACGGCGGTCTGAGCCTTCGCGCGTGGTCCCGCCTGGCGAACGGCTTGCGCTCGCCCGCAGCCGATGCAGGCGCGCGCTCGGGCGCGGCGGCGCCCGACGCCGTCGGCGTGGCGCAGGATGCGCGCGGGATGCGGGTTATCGCCCCGCCCCCGATGATGAAGAGGGGCCCGTGCGCGCCGAGCTCCGGCCGGTGGACCGCCTCTTGCTGAAACCCGCGGAGCACGGGAGAAGGCACACCATGCAGCGCACGGTCACGGACTGGCGAACGCGTTTCGCCGACAAGATCACGACCGCCGAACGAGCAATCCGCGCGATCCCGCGGGGGCGCCGCATCCTCGTCGGCTCGGGCGCCGCAGAGCCAAGCGATCTCGTGAACGCGATGGTCGCGTCCGGCGACCACCTCGCCGACAACGAGATCGTCCACCTGATGACCGAAGGCCCCGCGCCGTACGTCCGCCCCGGTCTCGAGCGGCGCTTCCGTCACACGGCGTTCTTCATCGGCCAGAACGTCCGCGAGGCGATCCACGAGGGGCGCGCCGACTTCATGCCGGTCTTCCTCTCCGAGATCCCGAATCTGATCCTGTCGCGCCGGGTGCGCATCGACGTGGCCCTCATCCAGGTGAGCCCCCCGGACGCCCACGGCTTCGTCAGCCTCGGCGTCTCCGTCGATATCGTCCGCGCCGCCGTCGACTCGGCCGATCTCGTCCTCGCCGAGGTCAACCCGCGAATGCCTCGCACCCACGGAGACTCGTTCTTGCACGTGGACCGGATCACCCATCTCGTCCCTGTCGATCGCGAGCTGCCCGAGCGCGAGGCCGAGCCGCTCGACGACATCGACCGCGCGATCGGCCGCAACGTGGCGTCGCTCGTGCCCGACGGCGCGACGCTCCAGACCGGCATCGGCAAGATCCCGAACGCCGTCCTCGCCGCGCTCGGCGACAGGAACGACCTCGGCGTGCACACCGAGATGCTCTCCGACGGCGTGATGGAGCTCGTCCAGCGCGGCGTCATCACGAACCGCAGGAAGACCCTCCTGCCGGGGAAGCTCGTGACCTCGTTCCTCCTCGGCAGCCGCGCCCTCTACGCCTGGGCCCACGACAACCCGGTCATCGAGATGCGCGGCTCCGCCTTCACCAACGATCCGCTGACGATCGCCAGGAACGACAGGATGGTCGCCATCAACGCGGCCCTCGCCGTCGACCTGACCGGCCAGGTCGCCGCCGACACGCTGATGGGCCGCTTCTTCTCCGGGATCGGGGGGCAGGTCGACTTCATCCGGGGCGCCGCGCGGAGCGCCGGCGGCAAGCCGATCATCGCGCTCCGGTCCACCGCGAAGGACGGCACCATCAGCCGCATCCAGCCGGCGTTCGAGCAGGGCGCCGGCATCGTGACGAGCCGCGGAGACGTGCACTACGTGGTGACGGAGCACGGCGTCGCCGATCTCTGGGGCCGGAACATCCGGCAGCGCGCGCTCGCGCTCATCGAGATCGCACACCCCGACCACCGCGCCGACCTCCTCGCCGCGGCCAAGCAGCGCCGCTACGTGTTCGTCGATCAGGTCATCTCGCGCGCGGATTACCCCTGGCAGGAGACGCGCGCCGCGCGCCTGCCGTCGGGCGAGGAGCTGCTCTGCCGGCCGGTCCGGCTCTCCGACGAGGCCGCGCTCCAGGACCTCTTCTATCGCCTCTCGGACGAGAGCATCTACCGCCGCTTCATGAGCCACAAGCGGGAGCATCCTCACGAGGAGATGCAGCAGCTCGTGAACCTCGATTACGACCAGAACATGGCCATCGTGGCCTGCGCCGGCCCGGAGCATGAGACCCTCCTCGGGATGGCCCGGTACGACGTCGATCCGAAGAACAACCTGGCCGACGTCGCCTTCGTCGTCCGCGACGAGTGGCAGGGCAAGGGGGTCGGCACCCTGCTCATGCGGCGAATGGCGGAGATCGCGAGAGCCCGGGGGATCTCGGGCTTCGAGGCGGACGTCCTGCTCACCAACAAGGCGATGATGCGGGTGCTCGAGAAGAGCGGCCTGCACCTCTGCCTCGATCTCCAGGCCGGCGTTTACCACGTCACCGCCCGCTTCGATGCGGCCGCCGCCGGCGCGCCGGCGGCCGGCCCGAGCAGCTCCGGACCGCGCCAGGCGTGATGAGCGGGCCGCGCGCCAGCACGGCGCGCCGCAGCGCATCCCCGAGCACCATCACCGCGGCGCCCCCGGGCAGCCACAGGAGCCACGCCGATCCCACCGGGACCATCGCGAAGAGCCGGTTCAGCCCAGGCATATAGAGGAGTGCGATCGTCAGCGCGATCTCGATCGAGAGCCCCGCGGCCACCCAGGGATTCGACCAGAACGCGAGGCGCTTCCGGAGAGGCCCGTCGCGCTGAGCGAACAGACACCCTATCTGACCCGAGACGATCCCGATGAAGGTCAGGGTGGCAGCCTCTCGCTCCAGCGCGCGAAACGGCTCGAGCGAGTCGAACGGGCTCCATCCATGCGCCCAATAAAAGCCGAAATACGCCAGAACGCCGAGCAGCGCCTCCACGGTCCCGTAAAGGAAGAAAGTCCGCAGCGCGAGCGCCCGGGTGAGGATCGGTTTTCGGGGCGGCTCCGGGGGGACGAGCAACGTCGCGGGCGACGGCGGCTCCACGCCGAGCGCCAGCGCGGGGAGCACGTCGGTACCCAGGTCGATCGCGAGCACCTGCACGATCGCGAGCGGGAGAGGGATAGGAAAGAAGATGTAGAGAAGGAACGGGACGAGCTCGGCGACGTTGCTCGTGAACACATAACTCACGAAGCGGCGGATGTTCTGCTTGATGGCCCGGCCTTCCTCGATGGCCGCCACGATCGTGGCGAAGTTGTCGTCCGACAGGATGATGTCCGACGCCTGCTTGGCCACCTCCGTGCCGCGCAGGCCCATGGCCACGCCGACGTCGGCGGCGCGGAGCGCGGGGGCGTCGTTCACGCCGTCGCCGGTCGCCACGACCACCTCGCCGGACCGCCGCAGCACCTGCACGACCCGCAGCTTCTGCTCCGGCGTCGTGCGCGCGAGGCTCGCGCCGGCCTGGAGCAGGTCGAGCAGCGTCCGGTCGTCCATCGCGTCGATCTCGGGCCCCTCGACCATGCGGTCCGCCGCATCCAGCCCGATGGCGGCGGCCACGGAGCGCGCGGTGGCCGGGTGATCACCTGTCAGGATCACGACCCGCACGCCCGCGCGCCTGCAGGCGGCGATCGCCGCGGGGACCTCCGGCCGCGTCGGGTCGTGCAGGCAGGCGAGGCCCAGGCACGTGAGCGGGCCGCCGGCCTCCCTCGTTGCGAGCAGGAGGACGCGCTCGCCGCGCTCGGCCGCGCCCACCACCGCCTCGTCGAGGCCCGCGGGCGCCGGCGCGCCGGTCAGCGCGACGACCGCCTCGGGCGCCCCCTTCACGAAGTCCCGCGCGGCGCCGCCTTCCGCGCATGTCACCGCCATGTAGCGCCGGTGCGCGTCGAACGCGGTGTCGGCGATCCGCGGCCACCGGGCGCGCGCCTCGGCCAGGTCCACTCCGCCGGCCGCGGCCCAGCGCGCGAGGGCCACGTCGACCGGATCGCCCTCGTAATCGCCGCCCGCCGGCGCCGGGCGCGCGTTGTTGCACAGCGCGGCCGCGAGCCGCGCCGCCTGCTCCGCGTCCGGGGGCGCGCCGCGCGCGGGGATGAAGCCGCGCACCGAGAGCGCGTTCTGCGTGAGCGTCCCCGTCTTGTCCGTGCAGATGGTCGTCACCGACCCGACCACCTCGACCGCGGAGAGGCGCCGCACCGGGGCCCCGCGCGCCGCCATGCGCTGCGCGCCGATCGCGAGCGAGACGCTGAGCGTCGGCAGCAGCCCCTCGGGGACGAGCGCCACGATCACGCCGATCGCGAACGTGAGCGCGCCGAGCGGGCCGACGCGGTGGAACGCCTGCGCGAGCACCAGCGTGGCCGCGCCGGCGATCACCGCGATGGCCGCGGTGACGTGCGAGAGCTGGGCGACCTGGCGCTCGAGCAGCGAGCCCTCGCGCCCGCCCTGCTCGAGGAGCATGGCGATCTTGCCCGCCGCGCTCTCCGCGCCTGTCGCGAACACGAGCGCCTCGCCCGCGCCGGTCACCACGGACGCGCCGCTCGGGAGCAGGCTCGGGAGCGCGAGCTCCTCCGCGCCTCGGCCCGGCGAGGCGATCGGCGCGGCGTCGCGATCGACCGGCGCCGTCTCGCCCGTCAGCATCGAGAGGTCGAGCGAGAGGCTGTCTGCGCCGAGCAAGATGCAGTCGGCCGGGACGATCTCACCTGCCGCGAGCCGGACCACGTCGCCCGGGACGAGCTCGCGCGCCGGCGCTCGCCGCTCGACGCCCGCCCGTACGACGCGCGCGCGCACGGCCACACGGCGCATCAGGCTGCTGACGACCTGCTCTGCGCGGTGCTCCTGGATGAACGCGAACGCGCCGTTGAGCACGACGACGGCGACGATGGCGAACCCGAGCTCCGGGGCGCCCGCGGCGAAGGCCAGCCCGGCGCCGAGCCAGAGCAGCAGCGCGAGCGTGTGCGTGAATTGCGCGACCAGCGTCCGGAGCGGACGCGACCGCCTCGGCGGCGCGGGCTCATTGTCGCCGCAAGCGAGCCGCCTCCTCGCCGCATCGACGTCCGTCAATCCAGTCGGATTGGACCGCAACGCCTGGATTCGCCCCTCGACGGAGAGCGCGGCGAGCTCCGAGGGAGGGATGCGCCGCTGAGGGCCGGTGGCGCGAGACGACTTTGCCTGTCCGGCCGCGGCCACAGGAGAGGACGATCGACTCACTTCCGCGGGCCTCGGCGACGGAGTAGCAAACAGCAAGCCCCGAGTCCTCCGAACGATGGCGGGACAGCCACCTGCGCGCACGCTGAACATGGGTTGACCGTGGCGCGCGGCCGATCTCAGCGAGCTCGCCTCGAGAACGAGGGGAGGGGTATCGCTCCGGACGAGCTGCCGAGGCTCTTCACCCGCTATTTGTTTCGGAGCCTCGGCGCTACTTACGGTCGAGCGATCGCGTCGAGAACGAGCTCACTATCGTTCTCCTTGTCTCTGCAGGCCAACCTGGCCACATCGGTCGCCTCCGTGCCATAGCCAATCACAACACGACCTGGGACCACGGCGCTCTCCTCATGCCCTCCGCACCCTTGCCGTGCTTCCATCCGATTCATAGAGGTGAAAGTCGACGAACCCGACACTTCGTATACGCGTGTCGTTCGTGTCGGCGCAAGAACTGCGCGTTCGCTGCCCGTTACCGCCGCTGCGGCCCCTCGACGACGCCACCGTGCCAGATCTCGGCGAAGCCCGGCGGTAGGTCCCCGCGGGTTGCCCGGGCCTGTAGGTGGGCACCGATCCAAGGCTTGCGTGCTCCGGCCGGCTCGGGTCAGGTGGCTCGACGTGGTCGGGGCAATCGCTGGCACGTGCCCTGCAATCCTGCAATAATGATGCACAGCGCATCCACCTCGTCCTACAGGGAGCACGTCGTGAGCCAAGTTCGACCAACGCTTCTCGAGATCGTGGTCAAGACGGCCGTGACCCACTCTGTCACCTACACGATCGTGGGTCTCCTGGCGTCTTCGCTGCTCGATTATACACGGTTCTTCGCAGAGTCGAGCCTGAACCTCCTGATGCGGCCGACGAGCGATCCCTGGGTGATGGCGGGACCGCTGTTTCAACCTATCCGGGGAGCGATGTTCGGGGGGGTCTTCTATCTGCTGCGCGAGCCGTTCTTCGGGAAGAAGAACGGATGGCTGGTGATGTGGATCGCCCTGGTGGTGATAGGCATCCTCGGCACGTTCGGACCGGCTCCGGGCTCCATCGAGGGGATGGTCTATTCAACGTTGCCGACATGGGTCCACCTCAGGGGTCTTCCAGAGGTCCTCCTGCAGTCCCTGTCTCTGTCGCTGCTGCTGTCAGCCTGGGTCCAACATCCGCAGAAGAGATGGATGCGCTGGACGATGGGAATTTCCTTCTCGGTCCTGCTGTCGTTCCCCATCATCGGCCTGCTGGCAGGTCAGCCACGGTAGCGTGTGGACAGATACTACGGAGCCGTCCGTGGGCCGCCAAGACGAGGTCGCCTGCGCGGCCTCGCCCTGCCGGTGCGGGCGCTGCGTCGCGGCGAGATCCCGCGCTGTCGTCTCGCCAGGCGAACCATCCCCAAGAACGGCACACCGTGGAACGGAGGGTATCCACCACATCTCGCAGGCTCAGAGGGGCCCAGAAAAAGGTTGCTTCGGGCGGAGCGCAGGGCGCACCTCGCCTCGCCCTGCTCGCCGCGATAGGGCTCGCACTCACCGCGTGCGGCGACGATGCGCGTCCTCCGCCGGAGACCTCCGGAGAGGGCGGCGGCGGCGCAGGCCTCGGTGGCCCGAACCATGCAGCGGCGGGGCGGGCCATGGCCGGGTGGATCATGCCCAACCTCGATCTCGTGCCCAAACAGGAGATCTCCAGCTTCCGCAAGCTGGCCATCGGCACCTGGCGCACCGCCTACGATCCCTCGGTGTACGGCACGCTCACCCTGCGCATGGATCGCGCGCTCGACTACATCAAGGCGTTCCGTCTCAGCACCGGCCGCCGGCTCACGGTGACACACCTGGTCGCCAAGGCCTGCGCCGAGGCGCTGCGCCGCTGCCCCGACGCCAACGCGATCTTGCGCTGGAACAGGATCTACCTCCGGCGCGGCGTCACCGTCTCGGTGCTGGTCGTGCAGGCGGCCGGCATCGACGGCGAGGTGGATCTCACCGTGACCACGATCGAGCGGGCCCATGAGAAGAGCCTGGTGCAGATCGTCGACGAGCTGGACCGGACGATCGAGCGCGCGCGCCAGCGGCGCGACAGGGCGGTGGAAGAGACGAAGCGAACGATCCGGCACATCCCGTTCCTCTTCATGAACGTCTTCCTGCGCCTGCTCTCGTTCGTGATGTACACGCTCAACCTGGACCTGTCGAAGCTGGGGCTTCCGCGCGATCCGTTCGGCGCGCTCACGGTGACCAACGTCGGCTCGCTGGGCCTGGAGAACGCCTATGTGCCGCTCGTGCCCTATACGCGGACGCCGGTCCTCGTGGTCCCGGGCGTGGTGAGCGACGAGCCGGTGGTCGAGGACGGCAAGGTGGTGCCCGGCAAGGTGATGCGCGTGAGCGCCACGTTCGATCACCGCTTCATCGACGGCTTCCACGCGAGCGTGCTGGCGCGCACCGTGCGCGAGATGCTGGAGGACCCGTTCCGCTGCTTCGACCCGCTGGACGCCGAGATTTCCGCTTCTCGCTGACACACATCACGGCCGCCGGCGCCGCGGGCGCAGGCGAGCCGCCGATCTCTCGGGAGACGACGATCGGAGCGCGCGACCGGCACCCGACAGAGCAGGCCCTGAGGTTGCATCCTGGAGGGCGGCCACAGAAGGTCGGCCGCGCTCGTCCAGGAGGTCTTCCGCGATGCCCCACAAGCAACTCCTTCTCCACGCCGCTGCTCGCGAGAAGGTCCTGCGCGGCGCCACGGCGCTCGCCGACGCGGTCCGCGTGACGCTCGGCCCGAAGTCGAAGAGCGTGCTCATCGGGCGCGCGTGGGGGCGCCCCACCGTGTGCAACGATGGTGTCTCGATCGCCAAGGAGCTGAGCCTCAAGGACCCGGAAGAGGACGTCGGCGTGCAGATCATCCGCGAGGCGGCCGAGCGCACGGGCGACGCGGTCGGCGACGGCACGACGACCTCCACCCTCCTGGCTCACGCGATCTACGCGGAGGGGCTCCGCAACATCGCCGCGGGCGCGAGCGCGATCGACCTCAAGCGCGGCATCGAACGGGGACTCCACGCGGCCGTCGACGCGGTGCGGTCGCTCTCCCGCCCCGTGCAGAGCCGCCAGGAGAAGATCCAGGTCGCCACGGTCGCGGCGCACAACGACGCAGCCATCGGCGAGCTCGTCGGCGACGCCGTGGAGAAGGTCGGGGGGGAGGGCGTCATCAGCGTCGAGGAGGCGAAGGGGACAGAGACGGCGGTCGAGGTGGTGCAAGGCATGCAGTTCGACCGCGGGTATCTCTCGCCGTATTTCGTGACCGACCCGGAGCGCATGGAGTGCGTGCTGGAGGAGCCGCTCATCCTGATCCACGAGAAGCGGATCGGCGTCATGAAAGACCTGCTCCCCCTGCTCGAGCAGGTCGCGAAAGAGGGGCAGAGCTTCCTGCTCATCGCGGAGGAGGTCGAGGGCGACGCGCTGGCCACGCTCGTCGTGAACAAGCTGCGCGGGACGCTCGCGTGCGTCGCGGTCAAGGCGCCCGGCTTCGGAGACCGGCGCAAGGCGATGCTCGAGGACATCGCGATCCTGACCGGGGGAGAGGTGATCGCCGAGGAAGCAGGGGTGAAGCTGGAGCACGTGACGCGGGACCAGCTCGGGCGGGCGGCGCGGGTCGTCGTGAAGCAGGAGAGCACGACGATCATCGGCGGCGCCGGCGACCCTCACGCCATCCAGACGAGGGTGGAGCTGCTCCGGCGGCTGAGGAGAGAGACGAAGAGCGACTACGATCGCGAGAAGCTCGAGGAGCGCCTGGCGAAGCTCGTCGGGGGCGTGGCGGTCGTCCGGGTCGGGGCGCCGTCCGAAACGGAGATGAAGTCCCGGAAAGAGGCGTTCGAGGACGCGATCAGCGCGACCAAGGCGGCGGTGGCCGAGGGCGTCGTGCCCGGCGCGGGGCTCGCGCTCCTGCGCGCGGGCGTCGCGGTGGAGCACGAGGAGCAGCGCTGCGACGGCGACGAGCGCACCGGCGTGCGCATCCTGCGCCGCGCGCTCGAGGCCCCGACGCGGCAGATCGCGGACAACTCCGGCGTCGACGCCGGCGTCGTCGTCGAGCGGATGCGCGCCGGCAGCGGCAATCTCGGGTTCGACGCGGCGCGCGGCGCGTACGTCGATCTCGTCGAGTCGGGCATCATCGACCCGACCAAGGTGGTGCGCGTCGCGCTCGAGAACGCCGTGTCGGTGGCGAGCGTGCTGCTCTTGACGGAGGCGACGTTGACCGATGTGCCCGAGCCGGCGGCGAAGGATCGGGCGGCCGCGCCGCCGCTCGAATGAGCGGCGCGCCGGGCTCATCGGCCATCAGGCGATCTCGTCCACCTGAGCTCTCGAAAAACCGCG
The DNA here is from genome assembly GCF_052075895.1 of Sorangium sp. KYC3313. Lineage (NCBI taxonomy): Bacteria > Pseudomonadati > Myxococcota > Polyangiales > Polyangiaceae > Sorangium > Sorangium sp. KYC3313. The sequence continues at coordinate 9,092,356 of NZ_CP197255.1, read as the reverse complement.
AGCTGCTCGAGAACGTGCGCGGCCGGCGGTCGCCTCGACCGCCGAGGTTCAGCGCATCTGATAGCGCCCCGTCTTCTCCACGGGCTCGATGCAACCGACGACCGCGCCCCGCGCCCCCACGTAGGCCCGGTGGCCAAGCGTGTCGTCGGCGGACGTCTCGGACGGGTGGGGCCAGGCGTCCTCCTCGGCGAGGAGGGACGCCAGCCGCGCGTGGATGCGCTGTCGGCCTTCGACCGCCTCGTGCGCCGTGAGCTCGCGGAACACCCCGAACACGATGACGCTCTCCCAGTCGGCGAGGCTCTGGATGTGATCGACCTGGAAGCAGACCTCCGGATTGATACGCATCATCCGGACCTTCGTGCCTTCCGCCGAGCGCAGGTAAAGGCGGCCTTTCTCGTACGCGTAGCCCATCGGCACGACGTACGTTCGTCCTTCGGCGTGGCAGCCCAGCCGGCCGAAGGCGCCGCGCTCGAGGAGCGCCTCGATCCGCTCCGCGCTGAGGGTGCCCGCCGCAGGACCCTCCGCAGGCCCCCCTCCTGCGGGCACCTCGAGCATGCGGAAGTGGGCGCGGCACGCGGCGCAGAACTGGTACTCCGAGCGCACGCCGCAGCGCAGGCAGCGAGACCGCGAGGCGTACGGCGGCGGTCCCATGATCACCGCGGTCCCGCGGGCTTCCTTCTCCGGGGGCACCATCAGCACGGGGCGGCTCGCGGTCCGCGCGACGCGCTCGGCGACGCTGCCCAGCAGCACGGCCGTGGTGCCGGTGCGCCCGTGGCAGCCCATCACGATCAGCTGGACGTCGTCTTCCTCAGCACACCTGACGATCTCCTCCGCGGCAGATCCCACCCGGACGAGCGGGACGATGCGAACCCCGTTGCCGAGCTCCGCGGCGAAATGGCGCAGCGCCTCTGCCGCGTTCGGCTGCGCTTGCGCGGACGCTGCGACGTGGAGGATCCGGAGCTCGGCGCCCCAGGAGCGCGCTTGTTCCAGGGCAACCCTCACTGCCGCGCTCGAGAGCTCCGAGAGATCCGTGGTGGCCAGGATCCGCTGCACAGGCTGCATGCTGCTGCCCCCCTGCTGGTCCATGTCCCATCGCCGTGGGACCGGCGCTGTGCGCGTCGTATCCACCGATCGCAGCAATCGCCGTGCCCGGCCTCACCCCACCCGCACCTCGCGCTCTCTGTGCGCGTCCTGCGCGCCAAGGAGACGACGGGTCACTCCTCCTCGTCCTCGAGGAGCCCGCGAAAGACGTCCACATAGCTGACGATGCCGACCAGGGCACCTTCTCCGTCGACGACGGGGAGCGCGCCGATCTTGTTGTCGAGCATGAGCTCCATGAGCTCGGTCACGTTCGCGTCCGGACTGGCGCTCACGACATTGCCGCTCATGATCGTGGACACCGGCGCGCGGGCCTTCCGCAGCGCCCTGTCGACGACCGCGGCGTCCTCCGAATAGGGCAACTGGAGCGCGCGCAGGTCGCGATCGCTGAGCATCCCGACCAGCTCACCCTGCTCGTCGACGACCGGCACGTGGCGGAAGTCCATCGTCTGGAGCACCTCCACCGCCTCGCCGATGGGGTCGTCGACCCGCACGGTCCGGGGGTTCTCGGTCATGAGCTCGGCGGCGCAGATCTTGGGTAACGGCATCTCCTCCGCGCTCGGTGCAACTCGCGGACCAGCCGATCCCGCGATGAGCCGCGCCGCCGGAGGAGCTCGGAACCGCGCAGCCGAAGGCGGTCCCGGGCGTCTCTCGTCGTGTGGCGCGCCCGGCGCCCCATCGACGACTCCGCCTGTCGAGATCGGCTCGCTGCCGCGCGGGCGCGCCCAGCCTCACCCCTTCACCACGCCCATCGGCCGGAGCCGCGCCACCTTCCGCGCGATGCCCGCGCGGTGGACGACCTCGACGACGCGCTCGACGTCCTTGTAGGCGACGGGCGCCTCCTCCGCGAGCTCGGCGTTCGAGGGGCAGCGGACCACGATGCCGCGCCGCTCGAGCTCCTTGCGCAGCTCGTGGCCCGTCACCTGGCGCTTCGCCGCGCCGCGGCTCATGGTCCTGCCCGCGCCGTGGCAGGTGCTGCTGAACGACACCGCCGCCGACGCGTCCGTGCCCACGAGGACGAACGAGGCCGTCCCCATGCTGCCGGGGATGAACACGGGCTGGCCGAGCCCCCGGTAGCGCGCCGGGATCTCGGCGCTCGAGGGGCCGAGCGCGCGCGTCGCGCCCTTCCTGTGGACGCAGACCTCGCGGCCGGCGGCGCGCTCGATCTTCGCCGTGTTGTGGGCGACGTCGTAGACGAGGGCGAGCTCCCCGTCGCCCACGACGCGCGCGAACACGCGCCGCGCCGTCTCGGCGATGACCTGCCGGTTGGCGAAGCCGAAGTTCGCCGCGGCGCACATGGCCGCGAAGTAGCGGCGGCCCTCCGGCGAGGACAGCGGCGCGCAGGCGAGCTGGCGGTCCGGAAGCTCGATCCCGAGGCGCCCGGCCGCCTCGTCCATCAGGCGCACGTGGTCGGTGCACACCTGGTGGCCGAGGCCGCGCGAGCCGGTGTGGATCAGCACGGCGACGCGGCCGCTCGCGAGGCCGAGCCGCGCCGCCGCGGCCTCGTCGAAGATCTCCTCGACCACCTGGACCTCGAGGAAGTGGTTGCCGCTGCCGAGCGAGCCGAGCTGACCGCGGCCGCGCTGCTTGGCGCGCGAGGAGACGTGCGCCGCGTCGGCCCCTGGCAGGCAGCCGCCTGCCTCGATGACCTCGAGATCTTCGGGCCGACCGAGGCCGTGCGCGCGGATGAGCCAGGGCACGCCCTCGTCGAGCAGCCGATCGAGCTCGTCGTCCGACAGCATCAGCGGGCCGCCGCGCCCCGCGCCCGTGGGCACGCTGCGGCTCAGCTCGTGCACGACCGCCTCGAGGTGCGGCGCGATCGTCGCCTGGTCGATGCGTGATACGAGCAAGCGGACACCGCAGTTGATATCGAAGCCGATCCCGCCGGGCGAGATCACCCCGTCGGGCAGGAGCGTCGCGGCGACGCCGCCCACGGGGAAGCCATACCCCTCGTGCATGTCCGGCATGCCCAGCGCGGCGCCGACGATGCCGGGGAGGGTGGTGACGTTGACGAGCTGCTCGAGGCTCCGGTCGCGCTCGATCGCCGCGAGCTGCTCCGGATCCGCGAAGACGCGCGCGGGGACGCGCATGTCGCGGCGGTAGGAGGTCGGTATCTCGTACTCGAAGGGGCCGAGCCGCGTGAGCGGGACGCCGCGGGCGGGCGCCTCAGACGTCGAGGACGACGGTTGCGGATATGCCATGAGAGGTCTCCGTGATCTCGAGATCGTGCAGGGTCGCGGCCTTGACCAGCGCCCGCGCCTCCGGCGCTCGCGCGCCGCGGATCCAGGCGTCGAGATCGCGATCGGTGAGGCGCGTGAAGCGGAACTCGCTGAAGACCCTGCCCTCGACCTCGGTGCGGAAGATGAGGTCGTTCAGCCAGTCGACGAGCAGGGCCGCTCGATCGCGCGATCGCAGGCTGACCGGCTGGGCTTCGTCCTCGGGCGGGGGCGGCGGCCGATCGCCGCACGCGATCCGGGCGAGCGCGCGGCCGGCCTCGGCGAAGAGCTCCGCGAGCGCGGGAGCGTCGACGCGGAGGCGGAGCTCGCCCGTGTGCTCCTCGAAGGCGTGCGAGGCAGCAGAGGTCGGATGCGGCGGCACGGGCAGATCACCTCCTCACGAGGAGCATGGTCGCGCCGACCGCGCCGACAAGGTGGTGGCGTCGGCATGAGGGCGAACGGACAGGGCGCAGCGGCCGCGCGGGCCGGCCTCGTGGCACACCGCCTGCCTCCGTGAACGGCGAACGGCGCGGCGGCGAGAGCGATCGAGCGCGCCGCCGGCTGGCTGGAAGGGATCCGACGCATGAGCACGGCATTGCCAGCCGGGGTTACGCGCCAACCGCGCGAGGACACGCGCCGTCGGATCGAGGCGTTGCGCCGCGAGATCCGGGTCCACGACCACCTCTATTATGTGCTCGATCGCCCGGTCATCCCGGACGCCGAGTACGATCGCCGGCTCGACGAGCTGAAGCGGCTGGAAGGGCTCTATCCGGACCTCGTGACCCCGGACTCGCCGACGCAGCGCGTGGCCGGAGCCCCGCTGCCGGCGTTCCCCGAGGTCCGCCACCTGGCGCCGATGCTCAGCCTCGACTCGGTGGTCCACGAGGAGGACGTGCGGCGCTTCATCGACCGCCTTCGCCAGGCGCTCGGCCAGGGCCGGCCCACGTTCGTGGCAGAGCCGAAGCTCGACGGGGCGTCGATCGAGGTGGTGTACGAGCGCGGCGCGCTCGTCCGCGCCGGGACGCGGGGGGATGGCGAGCGCGGCGAGGACGTCACCGCCAACGTGAAGACGATCCGCTCCGTGCCCCTCCGGCTCGTCGATGACGGACGGCCGCCTCCGGAGCGGCTGTCCGTGCGCGGCGAGGTGCTCATGGCCACGGCCGCCTTCCGCCGCCTCAACGAGCAGCTGGCGAGGGAGGGAAAGCCGCTGTTCGCCAACGCGCGCAACGCCGCCGCGGGGTCGCTCCGGCAGCTCGATCCGCGCGTCACCGCCGCGCGTCCGCTCGAGATCGTCTTCTACGATGTGCTGGCCATGGCGGGCGGCCCGGCGCTCACGAGGCACTGGGAGCGGCTGGAGGCCCTCCGCGGGTGGGGCCTCCGCGTCAGCCCGCATAACCGCCAGGTCGAGAGCGACGAGGAGATCCTCCGGTACCACCGCGAGATGGACCTGCGCCGCGACGCGCTCGGCGTCGAGGTCGACGGCATCGTCGTCAAGCTCGACGACCTCCTCGCGCGCGAGCGCCTCGGCACGACGGCGCGTCACCCGCGCTGGGCGCTCGCGTTCAAGTTCGCGCCGCGGCGCGAGGCGACGACGATCGAGGACATCGTGGTCCAGGTCGGCCGCACGGGCGTGCTCACGCCGGTCGCGGTGCTCGCGCCCATCTCGATCGGCGGCGTCACCGTGGCGCGCGCGACGCTCCACAACCGCGAGGAGCTCCGGCGCAAGGACCTGCGGGTCGGCGATACCGTGCGCGTGATCCGCGCCGGAGATGTCATCCCCGAGGTGATCGAGCGCATTCCCCGGGCGGGCGAGCGGCGGGGCCCGCCGTTCGCGATGCCGGCGCGGTGCCCTGCGTGCGGGGCGGTCGTGGAGCAGGACGGGCCGCTCGATCGGTGCCCTGCCGGCCTGGCTTGCCGTGCCCAGCTGGAGCGGTCGATCTGCCACTTCGCTTCGCGCAGCGCGCTCGACATCCGCGGCCTCGGGCGAGAGACCGTGGCGGCCCTGATCGAGGGCGGCCTCGTCGAGAGCGTCGCCGACCTCTTCGCGGTGAAGGAGCAGGACCTGCTCCGGCTCCCGCGCTTCGGGGCCCGATCCGCGCAGAACCTGGTGCGCGCCATCGAGCGCGCGAAGCGGACCGAGCTGTGGCGCTTCCTGCACGCGCTCGGCATACCCGGCGTCGGCGAGCGCACGGCGCAGGATCTCGCCGATCATTTCGGATCGATCGAGGCGGTGATGGCGGCCGACGAGCGCGCGCTGCAGCAGGTCGAGGGGATCGGACCGAACGTCGCGGCCGACATCGCCGGCTTCCTGGGGCGCCCCCGGCACCGGCGGGTCATCGCGCGCTGCCTCGAGCGCGGGGTCCGTCCGGCGCACCGGCCCCGCCGCGCGGGCGCCGCGCCCGCCGCAGCGGCCAGCCCGCTCGCCGGAAAGACCGTGGTGTTCACCGGCGCGCTCCCGTCGATGACGCGCCCCGAGGCCGAGGAGCTCGTCCGCCGCGCCGGCGGACGCGCGTCCGGAAGCGTCGGAGCGTCGACGGACTACGTCGTGCTGGGCGAGAGCCCCGGCGAAAAGCTCCAGAAGGCAAGGGCGCTCGGCGTCGCCCTGCTGACGGAGGGCGAGTTCCGGAAGCTCGTCCAGGCGTGAACGGGGGGCGCATGGAGAACGTCGACATCGCGCGCATCTTCGAGGAAGTGGCGGATCTGCTCGAGATCCAGGACGAGAGCCCGTTCCGCGTGCGGGCCTACCGCACCGCGGCGCGCACGCTGGCGGCGCTCGGTGAGCCCGTGGCCGGGCTCGTGGAGCGCGAGGGCGCGGGCGCGCTCACCGGGCTGCCTGGAATCGGCAAGGATCTCGCGGGCAAGATCGTCGAGCTCCTCGAGACCGGCGAGCTGCCGCTGCTGAAGCAGCTGGCGGCGAAGACCCCCGAGAGCCTCGTCGAGATGATGCGGATCCCGTCGCTCGGGCCGAAGCGCGCGCGGCTGCTGTACGAGAGGCTCGGCGTCGAGACGGCGGACGAGCTCGAGCAGGCCGCGCGGTCGGGTCGCCTCCTCGAGGTGCGCGGCTTCGGCGAGAAGCTCGCAGCGACGATCCTCGACGGCTGCGTGAAGCGTCGGGCGACCGCCGGGCGCGTGCGGCTCGCGGACGCCGAGGCGCAGGTCGCGCCGCTGCTCAAGCACCTCCGGGCGGCGCGCGGGGCCCTGGCCGTCGAGGTGGCTGGCAGCCTCCGGCGCCGCAAGGAGACGGTGGGCGACGTCGACATCCTCGTGTCCGCGAGGCAGGGCGAGCCCGTCGCGTCGCGCCTGATGGCGTACCCGGACATCAAGCAGGTGCTCGCCCACGGCGCGACGAAGTGCTCGGTCGTGCTGCGGTCCGGGCTCCAGATCGACCTCCGCGTCGTGCCGCCGGAGTCCTACGGCGCGGCCCTCCATTACTTCACGGGCTCGAAGGCCCACAACATCGCCGTCCGCACGCTGGGCGTGAACCGCGGGCTCAAGATCAACGAATACGGGATCTTCCGGGACGATCGGCGGATCGCGGGGCGGGCGGAGGCGGACGTCTTTCGCGCGGTCGGATTGCCCTGGATCCCGCCCGAGCTGCGCGAGGACGCCGGCGAGATCGAGGCCGCGCGCGAGCGCCGGCTGCCCGAGCTCGTCGAGGTCGGCGCCATCCGGGGTGACCTGCACGTGCACACGACGACCACCGACGGGCGCGACTCGCTCGAGGCGATGGTCAGGGCGTGCAAGGCGCGCGGGTACGACTACGTGGCGATCACCGATCACACGCAGGCGGTCCGCGTGGCGCGCGGGCTCGACGCCCGCGGGCTCCGCGAGCAGGCGAGGGCCGTCGACAGGCTCCGCCGGACGATCGGCGGGATCGCGATCCTGCACGGCGCCGAGGTCGACATCCTCGAGGACGGGTCGCTCGACCTCGACGACGCGGCGCTGGCGGCGCTCGATTACGTCGTCGCCAGCGTGCACTCGAAGCTCACGATGCCGGAGCCCGCGATGACGCGCCGCGTCCTCCGCGCGCTCGAGAGCCCGTTCGTCACGGCCCTCGGCCACCCGACCGGGCGCCTCCTCGGCAAGCGCGAGCCGTACGCGCTGGACGTCGCGCGGATCGCGCGCGCCGCGCGCGAGCTCGGCGTGCTGCTCGAGATCAACGCGCAGCCCGAGCGCCTGGACCTCTGCGACGTCCACATCCGCCTCGCGCGCGAGGCCGGCGCGAAGCTCGTGGTCGCCACCGACGCGCACGCCGTGGGGGAGCTCGACTTCATGCGCCACGGGATCGATCAGGCGCGGCGGGGCTGGTGCGCCGGGGCGGACATCGCGAACACCGCGCCTCGCGCGGAGTTTCTCGAGCTCATCGGCCGGCGCAGGCGCGACGCCTCGCTGTCATCGGCTGGATGAGCGCCCTCATCGTGGGCGATTCGCGGCTCAGCGAGAAGACGGCAGATGCCCGCTCATCCCAGCTGCGAGCAGATAAGCGGCGTAGTTCATGCTCAGATCGGGAGCCCCTTGTTGATGACCGGTGAATCGATTCATCTGCTCTGACAGCGATCCTCCGGGATTGATGTGGTGATGCACTCGACCCAGGAACGCGTCCCCTTTGCGCCGGAGCGCAAAGACGACCTCGTCGAAGCGCGGGTCGCCGAGGCGGAGCTCCTCGCCTGGGCGGAAGCGCGCGTCTTCCAGCGGCAGCCTCTGGAAGAACGGCAGGCTCGTGGAGGTGAGGACGGCCCTCTCCAGCCTCAGGTAGCGTTCGGCCAGCTTGTAGTAATACGCCGCGAAGGCGATCGTGAGACTTGGCCACGGGTTACCGAGCGAATCCCCGCGATATCCGTCGTAGCGGTCTTCCGGGTAGCGGCCGATGGCAGTCCCCTCGATACGCCTCGACGGATCGTTGATCGGGTACATGGCCTCGAAGGTACTCTCCAGCGCCGCGGCCGTCGCGAGCACCTGCTCCTGGTCCACTGGGTAAACACAACCCCCTTCGGGGTGGAGGTCTTCTTCCGTGGCATATCCGCCCAACGTCGCGGCGACGACCGAGCTGTCCAGGCCGCTCCGAGGGCTCGGCCGTCCGTCCAGCTCACGGGTCGCGACGAGGTGATTGCGCCCGGGATCCCAGTGCAAGAGCAATTCATCGCCCAGCGCTCGCGACTGCTCGAGATACCAGCGGGCCGCGCCGGCATCCTCGAGCTTCATCGCGAGCGCGGCCCCCTCGATGAGCGCCGTCCGCTCCAGGAGCCGCGTGAAGAAATGGTGTCCCCACACCTCTTCCCAGAGATCGAAGCAGGGCTCGCGCCAGTGGTGCGAGATGTATTCCAGGTCCGTCTTGATCACCGAGTCGGTCGGCAGCTTCGCGTCGTAGAGCTTTTCACGCACCAGCTCCCGCTTGCCCTCGCTCAGAAGGACGAAGGCCAGACGAGTGAGCTCGATGGCTCGAATGGCAGGTCCGTCGTGCTGCGGACGTCCCCATGGCCCCGAGTAGGGCTCTCCGTCTATCGTGAACTTCGGCTCACCCAGCCCGGCGGGGCTTTGCGTGGCAGTCCGCTGAATGTGCCTGGAAAAATCCGCGAAGTCCATCAGCAGGTCGAAATACCGTTGCCGGGCCGCGGGCTGCGTCGCCGACTGGTACAGGGAGAGGATGGCCTTCACCGCGATGCCAGAGTCCCGAACCCAGTGGAAATAGTAGTTCGGGTTCGATCGAGACGGGGAAGCCACGATGGCTCCTCGGATGGATCCCGGAGGCGATACATTCTTCAACAAGAGCTCCTTGGCGCGCTCCGTGTCCTGCTGGAGCCATTTTCGCAGGTCCTGTGCTTTCACGTCGATCTCCTGGAGCTGCAAGCGGCTTGAAACCGCATGAAAAGCGCAGGACCTCGGACCGCCAAGCGCACCGAGTACGCCAAGAACGGAGAGCTATCTTGGCGTCCTTGGTGTCTCGGCGGTTCATTTCTCGCTTGGTCAACGGGATCGGTGTCCTATCCACCTCGCACGGAGGCGATCTCGCTGCGCCCGGCCTCGAACCGGTCAATCCACCATGATCCGAAGGGTGATCCGGGAGGAGCCATCGTTCCCGAGCATTGCAAGAGCTGGGCTTGGCCGGCGGCCTCCTGGGGTCCGCGGAGGGTCGTGCTCAAAATTGAACATGAAGACGGGAAGGCGGGAAGAAAAGATCAATGATCTTCCCGCCTTCCCGCCTTCATGTGAACTCTCTCCGGGCAATGTTGAGCACGACCCGCGCCGTGCCGTGCCTCACCCCACCCGCACCTCGCGCCGCGGGGGCACCCTGGTCGCCGTCAGCCCAGCTCGCTCCGCCGCACGCGCGAACACGATGGCATCGCGCACGGCGCATCCGGCGCCGTCGTTGTTGAAGAAGACATAGGCGTCTGCGCCCGGGCCCCACGTGGAGGCGAGCCGCTCGGCCGCGGCGCGGAGGGCGGCCCCGCCGTAGCACGGGCTCGGCGTGGCGCACCCCGCGTGGAATCTCAGGTAGGCCCACGTCGCCGTGCGGTGGAAGGGTGTCTTGAACCACGGGCTGTCAGCGATGCACAGCGCGGCGTCATGCGCGGAGAGCAGCGTCGATATCTCCTCGGTGAACCACGAGGCGTCCCGGGGCTCGACGGCCACGCGGACGCACCGCGGGAAGCAGTCGAGGGCGGCCGCGAGCCTCCCCGCGTCGGCCTTCATCCGGGGCGGGAGCTGCAGCAGCACCGGGCCGAGCTTGCTGCCCAGGTGGCGCACGCGATCGAGGAACCGCGCCACCGGCTCGGCCGGCGCGCGGAGTCGACGCATGTGCGTGAGGAAGCGGCTCATCTTGACCGCCATCACGAAATCCTCGGGCGTGCGGGCGGCCCAGTCTTCACATGTCGAGGCCTCGGGGAGCCGGTAGAACGCGGCGTTCACCTCGACGGCCTGGAAGCGCTGGGCATAGTGCTCGAGCCAGCGCGAAGCGCTCAGGCGCTCGGGGTAGAAGCGCCCTCGCCAATGGGGGTACTGCCACCCCGACGTGCCCACGAGCACCGGCATGACAAGCAAGAGCCATGGGCACGGAGGCGGCCGCCCTCGACCCGCCCTCCGCCCAGGGGGCCACGCGCCCCGAGCCTCACTGGGCGAGGTAGCTGCCGAGCTTCGCCTGCTTCGACCTGGCCTTGAGCTTGCGCAGCGCGTCCGCCTCGATCTGGCGGATGCGCTCGCGCGACAGCGACATCGACGCGCCGATCTCCGCGAGGGTGAGCTCGGGCGCGCCGTCGAGCCCGAACCGGCGCCGGAGCACGTCCTGCTCTCGCGGCGTGAGCTCGCCGAGCAGCCGCATCGCCTGCGCGCGCATCCGGCCCTCGGCGACCTGCTCGTCAGGGGCCGGCGCGCTCGGGTCGGGGACGAAGTCGCCGAGGCACGCCTCGCGGTCCTCACCGGCGGGGGCGTCGAGGCTGAGCGGCGCGGGCGCGAGCCCGAGGGCGAGCTCGATCTTCGCCTGGGAGAAGCCGGTCCGCTCGAGCAGCTCATCGCCCTCGGGCTCGCGTCCGTGCTCCTGGACGAGCGCGCGCCGCGCGCGGAGGAGCTTCCGGCGGCTCTCCACCATGTGCACCGGCACGCGGATGGTCTGCGCCTGATCGGAGATCGCGCGCGCGATCTGCTGCTTGATCCACCACGTGGCGTAGGTGGAGAACCGGACTCCGCGGCGGAAGTCGAACTTGTCGGCCGCGCGGAGGAGGCCGATGTTGCCCTCCTGGATGAGGTCGTGGAGCGACAGGCCCGTGTGCGGGTACCTGGTCGCGAACCTGGCCACGAGCGGGAGGCACGACGCGACCAGCTCGGCCCTGGCGAGATCGGCTGTCCGCCGGCCCTCCTGGACCGCCTCGATGGTGGCGCGCGCGGCCCCGTCCTGCGCCGGGGCCGCCCGGAGGGCGTCGACGACGCGGTCGAGGACGCGGCGGTGCAGCCGGGCGCGCTCGAGCCCGGAGGCGAGCGCGTCGCGATCACGCCGCCGCGACCGGCCGGCCTCGAGCGCCTCGGCGAGCGTGCCGGCGCGCTCGAGCAGCGCGACGAGCGAGGCCTCGATCGGATCGGCGGCGGCTTCCTCCTCGTCGGCGGCGCGGAGGACGTAGCGCGCGCGCAGCTTGTGCGCCGTGAGCTCCTCGCCGATCCTGGCGAGCTCCCGGAGCGCGACGGGCGAGCCCACCAGCGCGCGCAGGATGGCTGCCTCCCCCTCCTCGATGCGGCGGGCGAGCGCGATCTCTTCCTCGCGCGTCAGGGCGGGGCGCGCGCCGAAGCCGCCGAGATAGCGGCTCGCGCCCTCGCGCCCGGGCGTCACGCCGCGGCGCGGCCGGGCCACGCCCAGGGGCCACCGGGAGCGCGGCGCGGCAGGGGTGCGCCGGCGCGGCTCGCTGAGCTCTTCAGGTCGGATAGCACTGTTGTCGGTGTCGAAAATGGAAGCGGTCTGTCTCATCGTGGGTAATTGGCGCGCATGCGCAGCGTCGTGCGCAACGTGTGGCGATTGCGGCGGAGCGTGCGCGGGCGCTCTGTCGCCCGACGCTCTACGCCGTGATGCATGATAACCACGTGAGCGCCTCGCGGAAGGCCCCGGCGCGGTGGGCGCGAGCGAGGTGTGCGGCGGCGACCGCAGCGGGCGGCTTTGGCCGTCGCGTGGCCTGTGCATCGCCGCTGCTCGGCACCATGACTCGAAACATGGATGGCGCAGACTCGGTCACGAGCAGGGCCCACGCCGCGCTGGGCCGGCTCGGGTTTGACCTCCATCGATATCCGGTCCGACTCGAGTATCTGGACGGCGTGCTCACGATGGAGGGCGAGCTCCCGGATATTGCGGCGAAGAAGCGGGCGCTCGAGCGCGGCGCGGCGCTCCCCGAGGTGCGCTGGGTCGCCGACCGGCTCCGCGTCGAGCCGAGCGTCGGCATGAGCGACGTCGAGGTCCTCGGCCATATCCGGGATATCCTGCTCTCGGAGCCGACGTTCGACGAGTGCACCGTCCGGGGGCGCCGTGGGGGCGCGCTCGACGTGGTTCGCGAGCCGCCGCGGTCGCGCGGCGCGCTCGAGGTCGCCGTCGATGAGGGGGTCGTGAGGCTCGAAGGGGCCGTGCCCAGCCTCTCGCACAAGCGCCTGGCCGGCGTGCTCTGCTGGTGGGCGCCAGGAACCCGCGACGTGGTGAACGCGCTTGAGGTCGACGCCCCGGAGGAGGACAACGACGACGAGATCTCCGACGCGGTGCGCATCGTCCTCGAGAAGGAGCCGCTCCTCGACGCATCGGAGATCGGGGTCAGCACCGAGCGCTCGCGCGTCACGCTGCGAGGCCTCGTGGCGAGCGAGGAGCAACGCAGGACCGCCGAGCACGACGCCTGGTACGTCTTCGGCGTGAACGACGTGAGCAACGAGATCGAGGTCTCCCCGGACGTGCCCTCCGCGCGGTGGAGGCCTGTCGCCGCCTCATGACCCCTTGAGACAGGCGGGCGTACCGACGAAGCTCTGCGGTGTCGGTGTCAGCTCGGCCAGGATCGCATCGAGGCGCCGGAGCACCACTTCGAGCCGCTCGAGAGCTCGGGGGGCGCAGGATGCTCGTGGTCTCGCCGGATGGGGAGCTCATCGGGCTGCTCTCGGCCGACGATCTGCTCGACCTCCTGGGTCGGGAGCTCCACGATCTCGGGGAGGCGGTGCGAAAAGAGGTGACGGCGAGCCAGCAGCGCTCGTGATCTCGGCCGATGCCCCGCGGCCCCGGAGGTCGCGCCGGGGCACAGCGGTTGCCTGTGCGGACCGGAGTGCTGAGGGTCGAAGCACGGTCGGGAGCACCTTCCAGACCGAGCGGACGCCCGGGCGGCGGCCTGGACGAGGGGGGCGACTCATGATCATCCCGCCAGAAGTGACGTTTCGTAACCTGGAGCGCTCGGACGCCATCGAGGCGGCGGTGCTCGAGCGCATCGAGAAGCTCGACAGGTTCTACCCGCGCATCACGTCCTGCCGCGTGATCGTCGAGGCGTCGCACCGCCGAGAGAGGACGGCGGGCACCGTGTACCACGTGCGCGTCGATCTGACCGTGCCTGGCGGCGAGCTCGTCGGCCAGTACGAGCCGCCGCCGCAGCGCTTCCACGAGGACGTCTACATCGCGATCCGGGAAGCGTTCGACCAGGTGCGCCGGGAGCTCGAGGAATACGCGCGACGGCAGCGGGGAGACGTGAAGGCCCACGAGGAGCGGCCGCACGGCCGGGTCTCGAAGCTCTTCCCGGACCGGGGGTACGGCTTCATCGAGACGCCCGACGGCCGCGAGGTGTACTTCCACGGCCATTGCGTCCACGGCCACGGGTTCAACCGGCTCTCGGTCGGCACCCAGGTGCGGTTCGTGGAGGAGGAGGGCGAGCAGGGGCCGCAGGCGAGCGTGGTCTTCATCGCCGGCAAAGGCTGACGACGTCCTGCGGCTCGGGTCCGTCGTCGATTCACGGCCGGCAGCCGCGCCTCGAACGGCTGCCGGTACGATGGAACCGCCGACTGGCGAGGTCGACGGCGATGGTTGTCGTGAAGGGCACGCCGCGCGTGGTTCGCCTCCGAGGCGGCCGCCGCAGCAATGGGAGACGGGTCACGCCTCCCCGAGGATCCCGCGAAAGACGTCCACATAGCTGACGATGCCGAGCAACACACCTTCTCCGTCGACGACCGGGACCGCGCCGATCTTGTTGTCGACCATGAGCTCCATCAGCTCGGTCACGTCCGCGTCCGGACCGGCGCTCACGACATTGCTGCTCATCATCACGGACACCGGCACGCGGGCCTTCTGCAGCGCTGCGTCCGCCGCCGCGGTGTCCTCCGCGTAGGGCACCCATAGCGCGCGCAGGTCGCGATCGCTGAGCATCCCGACCAGCTCACCCAGCTCGTCGACGACCGGCAAGTGGCGGAAGTCCGTCGTCTGGAGCACGTCCACCGCCTCGCCGATGGGGTCGTCGACCCGCACTGTCCGGGGGGTCTCGGTCATGAGCTTGGCGGCGCGGATCCTGGGCAATGCCATCTCGCTCCACGCTCGGTGCAACTCGCGGACCGGTCGATCCGTCGATGAGCCGCCCCGCCCCCCTCCGGACGTTGCCTTTGCGTCGGGCCCCGCTGGTCGCTCCCGGAGGACGCGCACGCATGCTGCGTCTCGCTCGAGTTGCGGATACGCCGCGCCGCCGCCAAGAAACGTCGGCGGCGGCGCGGCGCTCGCGATCCGGAGCAAGCTGGCGATGACAAGCGCGGACTGGGCGGGCCTCGGGGCGGTGGCGGTCCTGATCCTTCTGGCGGCGCTGATGGCGGCCGCCGAGGTCGTGATCACGCGCATGAGCCGCATCCGCGCCTACCGGCTGCGCGAGGAGGACCGGCGCGGGGCGGCGTCGCTGGCGAGGCTGGTCGACGACCCAGCGCCTCACCTGAACGTCGTCCTCCTGCTCACCCTGCTCTTCCAGCTCGCGGGCAGCACCATCGCCGGCGCCGTGGCGCTGCGGGTCCTCGGCGGCTACGGCGACCTGGTCGCCACGCTGATCATGACGGTGCTCTTGTTCGTGCTCGCCGAGGCGATGCCCAAGACCTTCGCCGTGCAGCACACGGACCGGATCGCGCTCCGCCTCGCGCCGATGGTCCTCGCCCTGGGCGCCATGCTCGGGCCGGTCGCGCGCCTGCTCATCCGCGTCACCAACGTCATCCTGCCCGGCAAGGGGCTCAAGGAGGGGCCTTTCGTCACCGAGGCAGAGATCCGAGCCATGGCCGACGTGGCGTCGAAGGAGGAGGCCATCAAGGAAGAGGAGAAGCAGCTCATCCACTCGATCTTCGAGTTCGGCGACACCGTGGTCCGCGAGGTGAGGATGTGCTCGAGGAGATCGTCGGCGAGATCGCCGACGAGTACGACCGCGAGGAGCCGAACGTGAAGCCCGTCGGCGAGAAGGCCTATCGCGTGAACGCGCGCACGTCGGTGGGCCAGCTGAGCGAGGTGCTCGACGTGAAGCTGCCGACGACCGAGTGGGACACGGTGGGCGGCCTCATGCTCGGCGTCCTCGGTCACCTGCCGGCCCAGGGGGAGCAGGTGGAGCTCGAGAGCCTGAGGTTCACGGCCGAACGCGTCCACGGCCGTCGGATCGCCGAGATCCTCGTCGAGGAGCTCGATCACGAGGGTCAGGAGGAGCGAAGGACGACCGACTCCGCCCGGGAGGGTGAGGAGCCTCGCCGTCTGTGACGTCGCCGAGCGCGCTCACGCGGTCCGGAGGCGAAGTCCGCGCGCCGCACCTGGTCTCTTCCTTGCAGCTCGTGCAGCTCGATGGAGCGGCGACCCATGATGCAAGACGCGGCGAGGGAGCGGACCCAGGGCACGTCGACTGCAGATACTGCAGATGCTGTCACCATCTCTCTCTGCGGTGACGTGATGACCGGCCGGGGGATCGATCAGATCCTGCCGTGTCCCAGCGCTCCGGTGCTGTACGAGCTGGCCGTGGAGGACGCGAGGGGTTACGTCGAGCTCGCCGAGCGCGCGAGCGGCCCCATTCCCCGTCCCGTCGATTTCTCGTACGTCTGGGGGGCCGCGCTCGAAGCGTGGAGCCGGCGGGCGCCCGCCGTCCGGCTGGTCAACCTCGAGACGGCGATCACGACCAGCGATGAGCCGTGTCTCAAGGGTATCAATTACCGGATGCACCCAGGGAACGTCTCGTGCCTCGCCGCGGCGCAGATCGACTGCTGCGCGCTGGCCAACAACCACGTCCTCGACTGGGGAGTTGCCGGGCTGATCGACACGATCGCCGCGCTCCGGTCGGTGAACGTGACGACGGCCGGCGCGGGCCGCGACCTCGATGAGGCGGCGGCGCCGGCGCTCATCGAGGTCGAGGGCGAGGGGAGGGTCCTCGTCTTCTCGCTGGGCTCGGAGACCAGCGGCGTCCCGCGGCGCTGGGGCGCCTCGGTGGACCGCCCGGGCATTCACCTGGTCGATGAGTCGTCTCCCGCGGAGGTCGGTCGCGTGCTGGACGCGGTGCGGGCGGCCAGGCGGGAGGGCGACATCGTCGTGGCCTCGATCCACTGGGGCCCCAACTGGGGGTACGAGGTCCCGGAGGAGCAGATCGCGCTCGCCCACGCCCTCGTCGACGTCGCCGGCGTCGACGTGGTTCACGGGCACTCCTCGCATCATCCGAAGGCGATCGAGGTCCACGCGGGGCGGCTGATCCTCTACGGCTGCGGCGACTTCGTGAACGACTATGAGGGCATCAGCGGACACGAGGCCTATCGAGGCGATCTGGCCACGATGTACTTTGCCACGCTGCGCGCGGGGACCGGCGAGCTCGTCGGTCTGGAGCTGGTACCGCTGCGGATGAGCAAGTTTCGCCTCCACCGCGCCGCGCAAGAGGACGCGCTCTGGCTGAGGGGCGTGCTGAGCCGAGAGGGCGCGCGGTTCGGGACGCGCGTCGAGCTCGGGGAGGAAGGTAGCCTGCTGCTGCGCTGGAGCTGATCCGCGAGCATCGCACCGCTGCCCTCGTGCGGCTACGCGGTCGCCTCGAGCGCCTGGGGCGCCAGGTAGCGGACAAACCACGCGCTGGCCGCGCGCGCGACCTCTTCCAGCGTCCCTGGCTCCTCGAACAGGTGCGTCGCTCCCTCCACGATCGCGAGCTGTCGCGGTCCGCGCAGGAGATCGAGCGCCTGCCGGTTCAACGCGAGCACCTCGGTGTCCGCGCTCCCGACGATGAGCAGCGTGGGCGCGCGGACCTGCTCGAGGTACGCGCCGGCGAGATCGGGGCGCCCGCCCCGCGACACCACGGCGTCCGCGAGATCCGGACGCCTCGCCGCGGCGATCAGCGCGGCCGCGGCGCCGGTGCTCGCGCCGAAGTAGCCGATCCGGAGCGCGCTCGTCTCGGGTTGCTCGCGCGTGGCCAGGGCCGCGCTCATGACCCGCCCCGCGAGGAGCTCGACGTCGAACCGGAGGTGGCCAGTCCGCTCATCCACCGCCTCTTCCTCGCCGGTGAGGAGGTCGAAGAGCAACGTGGCCAGCCCGGCGCTCTGGAGCACCTCGGCGACGTACCGGTTGCGCGGGCTATGCCGGCTGCTGCCGCTCCCGTGAGCGAACAGGACGAGGCCTGTCGCCCCGGCGGGGATCGTCAGGCTGCCCTGAAGGCGCGCGCCGTCGTCGAGCTCGAGCTCGATGGGGAGCTCATCTGCCGGCTCCGGCGGGCCCGCCGGCCCCTCCTCGCCTTCCGCGCCCGCGCCGCCGGTGCGCGCCCGCTCGAGCAGCTCCACGACATCCTCGTCCGTGGTCTGGCGGAAGTCTTGGTAATAGGCGCCTATCGCGAACAGGTGCGGATCCGCGTCGAGGCAGACCACCTCATCGACCTCGGGGCGCAGCGATTCGAGCGTCGTCGCCGACGCGACCGGGACCGCGAGGACGAGGCGCCTCGGCCTGCGCCGCCGGATGGCCCGGAGCGCGGCGCGCACGGTCCCGCCGGTCGCGATGCCGTCGTCGACGACGACGACGGTGCGGCCCTCGACGTCGACCGGCGGCCGGCCGCGCCGAAAGCGCCGCACGCGGTCCTCGACCTCGGCGGCCTTGCGGTCCACGATCTCCGCGACCTCCTCCTGGGGGACGTCGATCTCCGCGAGCACCCCCTCATTGAGGTACACCTCTCCCCCCTCCGAGATGGCGCCCAGACCCAGCTCTTCGTACCCCGGAACGCCGAGCTTGCGCACCACCCAGACGTCGAGCGGCGCCTTGAGCGCCCGGGCGACCTCGTAGGCGACCGGGACGCCGCCGCGCGGGAGCCCGAGCACGACGGGCGCCTCGTCGCGGTAGCGACCCAGCGCGAAGGCCAGGCGGCGCCCTGCATCAACGCGATCTCGAAACAGCATGAAGCCCCTCCTCCGGTCGCGTGCTGACCGTGACGTCCTCGCCCCTGACACAGCCGGCCCTCAGGTCCTCCTCTGCGCTTCCCGCCGCTGCTGCCTCGTCACCAGCGCGCTCAGCTCGGAGAGCTCGTCCGACAGGAACTCGAGGAGATCGTCGAAGGCGATGATCCCCTGGAGCACCCCCTCGTCGTTCACCACCGGCACGCGGCGGATGCTCTCGGCGCGCATCCTGCCGAGGACGTCCAGGAGGTCCTCCTGCTCTCGCGCTGTGACCAGCGGCTCGGTCGCGACATCCGCCACCTGGAGAGACTCCAGGTAGGGACTCGCGTTCGCCACCACGCCGACCACGATGTCGCGATCGGTGATGATGCCGGCAGGCACGGTCCTCCCGGCGGGCTCGTCGACGATGACCAGGCTGCCGACGTGATGCGCCCGCATGCGGCGGGCGGCCTCGATCACGGTCTCGGTCTTGCCGATGGTGACGACGCGCCGATTGCAGAGCTCTCCCGCAGTGGTCACGGCATTCCTCCCAGCGAACGCTCCATGGAGCCGGAGTCGGCTCCGGGAAGCCCATACCCAGGGGTCATGGAGGCGGTGCGCTCCTATGGCACGTGGCGAGCAAACAGAGCAAACAGAGCAAACAGAGCAAACAGAGCAAACAGAGCAGGCAGAGCAGGCAGAGCAGGCAGAGCAGGCGCAGAGGCGTGATGACGGCGGAGGCGAGCGGACGTCACCGGAGACATCAGGCCCTGGGGTTGCATCTGGAGAGCGGTCACAGCTCGAATGAGCGGCGCCATGAGCCCCCACGACACGGCAAGGCGGCGCAGCGGAGCACCCATGGAGATCTGCCTCTTCGCGGGCAACGCGAACCTCCCTCTCGCACAGGCCGTGGCGGAGCGCCTGGGCGTCGGCCTGGGCGACGCCCTGGTGCGCCGCTTCGCGGACGGCGAGCTTCACGTGCAGCTACGGGAGAGCGTGCGAGGGCGGGACGTGTATTTCCTCCAGCCGACGAGCCCACCGGTCGACGAGCACATCGCCGAGCTCCTGTTCCTCGCGGATGCATGTCGCCGCGCAGGGGCCTCGCGCCTGACAGCCGTCATTCCGTATTTCGGCTATGCCCGCCACGACCGCCGCGCCTCGGGAAGGGAGCCGGTAGGGGCCCGGCTCGTCGCCGATCTCTTCACGACAGCGGGCCTCTCGCGCGTGGTGGCCGTCGACCTCCACAATGCCGCGCTCGAGGGGTTCTTCTCCATCCCGCTCGAGCACCTGAGCGCGGTGCCGCTGCTCTCGGACGCGGCGAGACCCTGGATCTCCGAGCGCAGCGTCATCGTGGCGCCGGACCTGGGCGCCGCGAAGCTCGCGGATCGCCATGCCCGGCTCCTCCGCTTGCCTGTCGCCGTCGTGCACAAGACCCGCCTCAGCGGCGAGGACGTCAGCGTCCACGCCATCACGGGCGAGGTCCGGGGACGGTCGCCCCTCCTCGTCGACGACATGATCAGCACCGGCGGGACGATCGAGGCCGCCGTGAACGCCTTGCTCGCGGCGGGCTGCGCGCCGGACATCACCGTTCTCGCGACGCACGCCCTCTTCGTCGGCCCGGCGGTGGCTCGGCTCTCCGCGCTCCCGGTGCGCCGTTTCCTCGTGACCGACAGCGTCGCTGCCGCCACGGGCGCGGCGATCCCCGTCGAGCTCGTCCACTTGGATGGGCTCCTGGCCGAGGCGATCCGGCTCCTCCATGACGGCCGGTCGCTGGAGGCGCTGCTCGCGCGCGGCGAGGCCGCAGGCCCTCCGCGCTGAGCCGGCGCCCGAGCAGGAGAACCCATGAGCGACGCCGACGACGGGAAGCGCCCGCGCCGGTACGATCGTTGCCTGAGCCCTGTCGCGGAGGTGTGTTGGATGGAAGCGCCTGTGCCGAGCAGGAGACTGCGTCGTTCGAAGGAGCCCTCATGAGCTCGCTCGGGATCCCTCCGGCCGAGGCGCACGCCGTGCTGCGGGCGATGCTGCTCATCCGCCGCTTCGAGGAGCGGTGCGCCGAGCTGTACACGCTCCAGAAGATCCGCGGCTTCCTCCACCTGGTCATCGGTGAAGAGGCGGTCGTGGTCGGGGCGATGCGGGCGCTCGAGGACGACGACGCCGTGGTCGCCGCCTACCGCGAGCACGGCCATGCGCTGCAGCGCGGGGTCTCGCCCGCCGCCGCGATGGCCGAGATGTACGGGAAGGCGACGGGCTGCGCCCTCGGGCGCGGCGGGTCGATGCACATGTTCTGCGCGGAGCGGCGCTTCTACGGCGGCTACGCCATCGTGGCCGGCGGCCTGCCCATCGCGGTGGGGCTCGCGCTCGCCGACAAGCTCGCCGGCCGGCGGCGGGTCACGGCGGCGTTCTTCGGCGACGGCGCGACCGACGAGGGGGAGTTCCACGAGTCGCTGAACCTCGCCGCGCTGTGGAGCCTGCCGGTGCTCTTCCTCTGCGAGAACAACCAGTACGCCATGGGGACGGCGCTCGCGCGCCACGCCGCGAACCCGCGGCTCATCGACATCCCCGCGGCCCACCACGTGCCGGCCGAGCAGGTCGACGGCATGGATGTGCTCGCGGTGGAGCAGGCCACGCGGCGCGCGGCCGCGGCCGTGAGGGAGGCGGCCGGCCCCCGCTTCCTCGAGCTGCTGACGTACCGCTTCCGCGCGCACTCGATGTACGACGCCGAGCGATACCGGGACAAGAGCGAGGTGGCCGCCTGGCGGGAGCGCGACCCCATCGACCTGTTCGTCGCGCGGCTGCGCGCCGAGGGGCTGCTCGACGACGGCTCGCTCGCCCGGATCCTGGGCGAGGTCGCGGCCGAGGTCGAGGCGGCCGTGAAGGCCGCGGAGGAGGCGCCGCTCGAGCCGGTGGAGGACCTGACCCGCTTCGTCTACGCCCGGGAGGTGCCGTGATCGCGCCCGGGGAGTGCGGCGAGGAGAAGGCGGAGTTCGTGGGCGCATGGACGCGAACGCGCAGCGGCTCTCGGGCCTACCCCTCGCGGAGCTGCTCGAGCGGCTCGGGACCTCGCCGGGCGGGCTGACGAGCGAGGAGGCGCGGCAGCGGCTCGGGCGGTTCGGACCCAACGAGCCCGCGGCCACGACGAGGCGAGAGGCGGCCGTCGTCCAGGTGCTGCGCCGCTTCGCGAACCCGCTCGTGAGCATCCTCCTGCTCGCCAGCGTGGTGTCGGCGCTCCTCGGCAACCTGACGAACGCGGCGGTCGTCGTGGTCATCGTGGCGCTGAGCGTCGCGGTCGAGTCGGTGCAGACGCGGCGGTCCCACCGCGCGGCCGAGCGGCTCCGCGCCCAGGTCGCGCCCACCGCGACGACGCTGCGGGACGGGGTGTTCCGCGAGCTCCCGCGGCGCGAGCTCGTGCCGGGCGACGTCCTGCGGCTCACCGCGGGCGATCTGGTCCCCGCCGATGCGCGCCTGATCACGGCCAGGGATCTGCACGTGCACCAGGCCGCGCTCACCGGCGAGCCGCTGCCCGCCGAGAAGAGCCCCGACCCTGGGCCCTCGACCGCGACGAGCCCGGACGAGATGACCCAGGCGGTGTTCCTCGGGTCGTCGGTGGTGAGCGGCACCGCGACCGCGGTCGTGTTCGCGACGGGCGCCGACACGGCGTTCGGCGGCATCGCCCGCGCCCTCGCGACCCGCCCTCCGCAGACCGAGTTCGAGCGGGGGATGGCGCGTTTCGGGGCGTTCATCCTCAGGCTCGTGCTCTTCCTCGTGCTCCTCGTCATCGCGTTCACCGCCGCGCTCCGGCGCGATCCGCTCGAGTCGCTCCTCTTCGCGGTGGCCCTGGCCGTGGGGCTCACCCCCGAGTTCCTGCCGATGATCACCACCGTCACGCTCGCGCAGGGCGCGGTGCGGCTCGCGCGCGAGAAGGTGATCGTCACGAACCTCTCGGCGATCCAGAACTTCGGCAGCATCGACGTGCTCTGCAGCGACAAGACGGGGACGCTCACCACGGGCGAGATGGAGCTCGAGGCCCACGTGGACCCGCTCGGCGAGCCGTCGGAGAGGCCGTTCCTCCTCGCCTACCTGAACAGCTACTTCGAGAGCGGCGTGGACAACCCCGTCGACGCGGCCGTGCTCCGCAGATCCGCGGTGAACCCGCTCGACGCGGCCGTGCTGCGCCACGAGCACCCCGACATCAACGGCTTCCACAAGCTCGACGAGCTGCCGTTCGACTTCGAGCGGCGCCGCGTGAGCGTGGTCGCCGAGCGCCAGGGCGAGCGGCTGCTCGTGACCAAGGGCGCGCCCGAGAGCGTCCTCGCGATCGCGACCTCGTACGAGGCCGGCGGCGAGGTGCGGCCGCTCGACGACGGCGCCCGCGCGCGGTGCGAGGCGGCGTTCCATGCGCTCGGCCAGCAGGGCTACCGGGTGCTCGCGGTCGCCTACCGCGTCGTGCCGGCCAAGCCGGCGTACGGGCGCGACGACGAGGTCGATCTCACGCTCGCGGGGCTGCTCGCGTTCGTCGATCCGCCGCTCCCCGACGCCGCCGGGATCGTGGGCGCCCTCCGTGAGGAAGGGGTCGACGTGAAGATCCTGACGGGCGACAGCGAGCTCGTCGCCGGGCACGTCTGCCGGCAGGTCGGCCTCGATCCCGGCGAGATCGTCCTCGGCGGCGCGATCGATCGCCTCGACGACCCGGCGCTCTCCCACCTCGCCGAGCGCACCCGCGTGTTCGCGCGCGTCTCGCCGGCGCAGAAGAACCGCGTCCTCCGCGCGCTCAAGGCCCGCGGCCACGTGGTCGGCTACGTCGGCGACGGCATCAACGACGCGCCGTCGCTGCACACCGCCGACGTCGGGATCTCCGTCGCCGGCGCCGTCGACGTGGCCAGGGACGCCGCGGAGATCGTGCTGCTCGACCGCAGGCTCGACGTGCTGCGCTCGGGCATCCTCGAGGGGCGGAAGGCCTTTGGCAACGTGATGAAGTACCTGCTCATGGGGACGAGCTCGAACTTCGGCAACATGTTCAGCATGGCCGGGGCCTCGGTGCTCCTCCCGTTCTTGCCGATGCTGCCCGCGCAGATCCTCCTGAACAACTTCCTCTACGATCTCGCGCAGATCACGATCCCGACGGACAACGTCGACGCGAGCTTCGTCCGGAAGCCGCGGCGGTGGGACATCGCCTTGATCCGCCGCTTCATGATGGTGATCGGGCCGATCAGCTCCCTGTACGACTTCCTCACCTTCTACGTGTTGCTCCGCGTGTTCCGCGCGCCGGCCCCGCTCTTCCGCACCGGCTGGTTCGTCGAGTCGCTGGCCACGCAGACGCTGGTGATCTTCGTGATCCGCACGATGGGCAGCTCCTTCAAGAGCTCTCCGAGCCGCGCGCTCGCGGCGACCACGCTCGGCGTCGTGGCCGTGGCCCTCGCGCTGCCGTACAGCCCCTTCGCCGGGCTGCTCGGCTTCGTGCCGCTGCCGCCCGGCTTCTTCCTGTTCCTCGCGGGCGCGACGCTGACCTACCTCGCCATCGTCGAGGCGATCAAGCGCGTGCTCATGCGCCGCATCTTCGCGTGACGCGGGGCCGCCGTTCGGGATGACCGCACGAGCGCGCTCTTCCTCCGCACCTCGGCGCCGGTACGCTCGTTGCTCGGCCGCGTCTCTCGGAGCCTGAATGTGATGAGGGGAGGCACCCGGCCAGACCAGGAACGCGCGCAGCACGGCAGGGCCCGTCCTGCCGGCCCTGGACTCGATCCGCTGCGTCCACGCCCCGGAGGACCCGTGACGTGAAGCGGACGGCGACCTACCGCGAGGCGGTCCGCTCCGGGCTGCGCGAGGCGCTCCGGCGCGAGCCGCGGGCCTTCCTGATGGGCGAGGACGTGGGCCGCTACGGCGGCGCCTACGCGTGCAGCGCCGGCCTGCTCGAGGAGTTCGGGCCGGAGCGGGTCCGCGACACGCCGCTCGCCGAGTCGACCTTCGTCGGCGCCGGTATCGGCGCCGCCCTCGGCGGGGCGCGCCCGATCGTCGAGGTGATGACGGTCAACTTCAGCCTGCTCGCGCTCGACCAGATCGTGAACAACGCGGCGACGCTCCGGCACATGTCCGGCGGCCAGTTCTCGATCCCGCTCGTCGTGCGCATGGCCACGGGGGGCGGCCGCCAGCTCGCCGCGCAGCACTCGCACAGCCTCGAGAACTGGTACGCGCACGTGCCCGGGCTCAAGGCCCTCGCGCCCGCGACGGTGCAGGACGCGCGCGACATGCTGCTCGCCGGGCTCGACGATCCGGACCCGGTGGTCGTCTTCGAGCACCAGTACCTCTACCCCATGGAGGGCGAGCTCGACGACGAGGCGCCCCCGGCGGCTCCCTTCCGCGCGGAGGTGCGGCGCGCGGGCCGCCACGTGAGCCTGATCGCGCACGGCGGCTCGGTCCCGAAGGCGCTCGCCGCCGCCGAGCAGCTCGCGGGCCGCGGCGTCGAGGCCGAGGTGCTGGACCTCCGGTGCCTGCGGCCGCTCGACGAGGAGGCGATCCTCGCGACCGTACGGCGGACGCACCGCGCCGTGCTCGTCGACGAGGGGTGGCGGAGCGGGAGCCTCGCCGCCGAGGTGAGCGCGCGGATCATGGAGGGCGCGTTCTACGAGCTCGACGCGCCCGTCGCGCGGGTGTGCAGCGCCGAGGTGCCGATCCCCTACGCCCGCCACCTCGAGGAGGCGGCGCTGCCGCAGGTCCCGCGCATCGTCGCCGCCGTGGAGAGGACGGTGCGGCGCGATGGCTGAGTTCCTGATGCCCTCGCTCGGCGCGGACATGGAGGCCGGGACGCTGGTGAAGTGGCGCCGCGCGGTGGGGGACCGCGTCGCGCGCGACGACGTGATCGCCGAGGTCGAGACCGAGAAGGGGCTCGTGGAGGTCGAGGTGTTCACGAGCGGCGTCATCGACCGGCTCCTCGTGGAGCCCGGGCAGAAGGTGCCCGTCGGCACGGCGATGGCCGTGATCCTCGAGGGGCGTGAGGCTGCGGCCGGCGCGCCCCCGCCCGCCGCGCCTGCTGCGCCCGCCGCGCCCGCGCCGCCGTTTCCTCCCCCGGCGGCCGCCGCGCCGCCGCAGGAGGCCGCCGCGGCGCCGCAGGAGGCCGCCGCGCCGCCGCCCGCGGCCCTCGCGCAGGGGCCGCGCGTGTCTCCCCGCGCGAGGCGGCGGGCGCAGGAGCTCGGGGTCGACCTTGCGCGGGTCCAGGGGACGGGACCGGACGGCGCCGTCGAGGCCGTGGATGTCGAGCGGGCGGCGGCGGCCCGCACGAAGGAGGCGGCGGCCGATGCCATGACGAAGGAGGCGTCGGCCCGCATGCGCCGGGCGATCGCGGCGGCGATGGCCCGATCGAAGCGCGAGGCGCCGCACTTCTACCTCGGCACGACCGTCGACCTCCGCACGGCGATGTCCTGGATCGAGCGGGTGAACGCGGAGCGCAGCGTGGCCGGACGGCTCCTGCCGGGCGCGCTCCTCCTCAAGGCGGCGGCGCTCGCCCTGCGCGCCGTCCCCGAGCTGAACGCCCGCTGGGAGGGGGATGAGGCGCCGCCCGCCCCGAGGATCCACCTCGGCGTGGCGGTGTCGCTCCGGGGCGGCGGGCTCGTGGCGCCGGCGCTGCACGACGCGGACCGGCTGCCGCTCGACGAGCTGATGGCCGCCTTGAAGGATCTGGTCCAGCGCGCCCGGGCCGGGACGCTCCGGAGCTCCGAGATGAGCGACCCCACGATCACCGTCACGAGCCTCGGGGAGCGCGGCGTGGAGACGGTGTTTCCCGTCATCTTTCCGCCGCAGGTGGCCATCGTCGGGTTCGGCAAGATCGCCGAGCGGCCGTGGGTCGTCGACGGCCGTGTGGTGGCGCGGCCGCTCGTGAACGCGACGCTCGCCGCGGACCACCGGGTGACGGACGGCCACCGCGCGGCCGCCTACCTCGCCTCGCTCGAGGCGCTCCTGCAACGACCGGAGGGACTTTGACCGATGGACAAGGACGAGATCGAGGCCGTCGTGCGCCGGGAGCTCCAGCGCATCGCGCCGGAGGCGGACCTCCAGGCGCTCGGCCCGGACCGTGACTTCCGCGAGGAGCTCGACATCGATTCGATGGATTTCCTTGGCTTCGTGACGGCCCTCGACGCGGCGCTCGGCGTGAGCGTGCCCGAGTCGGATTACCGGCGGATCGCGACGGTCCGCGGGTGCACCGACTACCTGGCGAAGACGCTCGCGCAGCGAGCGGCGTAGCGTCAGCTGCGCCCGCGGTCACCGCGCCGGAGCTGGCGCGCGACGTACCGCCACGCGCTCGCGCAGCCGAGCGAGAGCCCGAGCAGACCGAGGCCGGCCCGGAGCATGACGCCTGTCCGCAAGCGCGCGTCGAGCCAGCTCCCCACGAAGAGCCCGAGCAGGGCCGGCAGCACGACGAGCCACCCGAGGCCGACCAGGGACAGCGCGAGCCCCAGCGGTCGCCCCCGCTCCCACGCCCAGCGCCTGCGCCGCTCGCCGAACCGGACGACGCCCTCGTGCAAGGGGTCGCGCTCCGTCGGCGCGCGCCCCGGCCCCTCGCTTCCCGGGGACGTCACCGCGGCTCCAACCGAGGGACCCCATGGCGCGGCCCTGTGATCCGCAGGTGGTCGGCCACCCTGCACAGCAGCGCTCCCTCCAGCCGGCGCAGGCCGCGGGCGGCCTCCTCCTCGGCGGCGGCCGTGCGGCGATAGCGGACGAGCACGTCGCGCTCGAGCTGGTCCAGGTCGTCGCTCGCGACGGCCTCGCGGGTGAGGACCTCGACCGCCCGCCGCTCGCGGACGGTCAGCACACCGCCGCGCACCGCCACGAAGCGCTCGCGCCCCGCGTCGTCCCGGTACACGAGCACCGAGACGACGAGCACCGTGAGCAGATCCGCGTGCCCCGGGAGGATCCCGAAGGAGCCCGTCGGGTCCTCGGCGCGGACGTGGCGGACCGGATCCACCTCCGCGATCAGCGCCGCCGGCGTCACGATGGTGAGCCTCACGATCCCTTCACCCGCGCGCGCGCCTCGTCGAGCGTGCCCACCATGTACAGCGCGGCCTCCGGCCAGTCGTCGCACTCTCCGGCGAGGATCGCGTCGCACCCCCGGATGCACTCGGCGACCTCGACCGTCGCGCCCGAGCGCCCCGTGAACGCCTGGGTCACGACGAACGGCTGCGTGAGGAACCGCTGGAGCCGCCGCGCCCGCGCGACCGTGCGCCGGTCCTCCGGCGAGAGCTCCTCGATGCCGAGCATCGCGATGATGTCGGCGAGCTCCCGGTACTCCGCCAGCGTGCGGCGGACCTGCGCGCTGGTCCGGTAATGGGCCGCGCCGACGACGAGCGGATCCATCAAGATGGAGCTCGAGGTCAGGGGGTCGATCGCCGGATAGATCCCCTCGCTCGACAGCTTGCGCGAGAGCACGATCGCCGCGTCGAGGTGCGTGAGGATCTGCGCGACCGCCGGATCGGTCATGTCGTCGGCGGGGACGTACACGGCCTGGATCGACGTCATGGATGCGCGCGCGGTGGAGGCGATCCGCTCCTCGATCTCGGCGATCTCCGTGGCCAGCGTGGGCTGGTAGCCCACCCGGGAGGGCAGGCGCCCGAGGAGGCCGGAGACCTCGCTGCCGGCCTGGACGAAGCGGAAGATGTTGTCGATGAGCAGCAACACGTCCTGCCCGCGCTCGTCGCGGAAGAACTCGGCATGCGCGAGCGCCGTCATCCCGACGCGGAAGCGCGCGCCCGGCGGCTCGTTCATCTGGCCGAAGACCAGCACCGTCCGGTCGAGCACCCCCGAGGAGCGCATCTCGAGCCAGAGCTCGTTCCCCTCGCGCGATCGCTCGCCGATCCCCGCGAACACAGCGATGCCGCGCTGCTTCGAGATCGTGCTCCGGATGAGCTCCATCAAGAGCACCGTCTTGCCGACCCCGGCCCCGCCGAAGAGCCCTGCCTTGCCCCCGCGCGCGAGCGGCGCGAGCGGATCGATCACCTTGATGCCCGTGGGGTAGACCTCGCGCGCCCGCACCTCGGCCTCGAGCGGCGGCGCCGGGCGGGAGATCGGGCGGCGCGGGGTGTCCGGCGGGAAAGCGCCGCGCCGATCGAGCGGGTCGCCGAGGACGTCGACGAGCCGGCCCAGCGCGGGCTCTCCCACGGGCACCGTGATCGGCGCCCCGGCGGCCGCGACGCGCGCCCCGCGCTGCAGGCCTCCGGTGAACCCGAGGGCCACCGTCCGCACGTGCTCGGGATCGAGCTGCTGCTGCACCTCGAGCACGAGGCGGCGGCCGTCGAGCTCCAGCGCCAGCGCCTCGCCCGTGCGCGGGAGCGCGCCTGCGGGGAACGCGACGTCGACCACCGAACCCCGCACCCTGCGCACGGCGCCCTCGGCCCGCCCCGCGCCGGCTCCGCCGCCGCCCGCCATCGTCACCCCTCCGCCTCGCGCAGCGGCTCCGAGCCGGCGGCGATCTCGAGGAGCTCGCTCGTGATCGCCTCCTGCCGCGCGGTGCGCTCCGCGCGCGAGAGCTCGTCGAGCTCATCCCGCAGGCTGCGCTGCGACGCCTCCATCGCCGCGAGGCGCGCCGCGCGCTCGCACGCGAACGCCTCGCCGAGCGCCCAGACCACCTGGGCCAGGCAGTGCTCCTCGATGATCCGCGCGACGAGCGCGGCCGCCGGCAACGTGCGCAGCGGGGGCTCGCCCCGCGCCGCCCCCGCGCCGGACCCGCGCTCCGGCGGGAACAGCCGGAGCGCCTCGGGCCGCCACCCGAGCGCGCCGGCGCGCCGCGCGAACACCAGATCGACGCAGGCGATCGCGCCGCCGGCGATCGCGCCGAACAGGTCCCGCGTGAGCCGATCCGCGGCCGGTCCGACGCCCGGGATCGTCGACGGCAGCGGGCCCGAGGCCAGCGCGGCGACGCCGCGGTCGCGGCAGAGCCGGAGCCCCCGCGTGCCCAGCGCGGCGAGCTCCGCCGGCCCCGGATCGTCGCGGGCGACGCGGAGCGCCGCGTCGAGCAGCCGCTCGTTGAGCGCGCCGACGAACCCGTGCTCCGAGAAGAGGACCACGACGCGCCGGGCGCCGGCGGCGCCGGCGGGCTTCTCGAAGGGCGCGCGCCCCTCCTCCGCGTCGAGCAGCTCGAGCGCCTGGCCGAGCGCCTCCCGCGTCGCCGCGGCGTAGCGCTCGAACCCCATGAAGGCGTCGTTGGCCTGCCGCCGGTGCGACGCCGCGACCGAGCGCATCGCGTCGACCACCTTCGCCGCCTGCGAGAGCGTGCGGATCCGCGCGGCGAGCTCAACCGCGTCCATCGCCTCGCCCCTCGTCGCCGCGGGCTCCGACCTCGGCCACCATCGCGGCCAGCTCGGCGAGGAGCGCGCGGCGCTCTTCCGGCGCGGGCTCGACGCCCGCCTCGAGCCGCGCGAGCGTCGCGGGGCACCGCGACGGGAGCCCGCGATCGAGCGCCTCGCGGAGCGCGTCGATCGCCGCCACAGGGAGCGGGTCGAGCAGGCCCTCCTGGAGCGCCATCAGCAAGGCGATCTGCCGCCCGACCGACAGCGGCCGGTGAAGCGGCTGCGCCATCGCCGCGCGCGCTCGACGGCCGCGCTCGAGCGCTCGCTTCGTGGCCTCTTCCGCGCCCCCGCCGACGCGCGCGAACAGCTCGAGCTCCAGGAACTGCGCGTACTCGAGCCGGAGGCTCTCCGCGACGGCGCGCATCGCGGGCGTCTGCGTCTTGCCGCCGACGCGGGACACGCTCTTGCCGACGTCGATCGCGGGCTTCCATCCCTCGTTGTAGAGGCGCGGGTCGAGGAAGATCTGCCCGTCGGTGATCGAGATGAGGTTGGTCGGGATGTACGCGCTCAGGTTGCTGGCCTGCGTCTCGGCGATGGGCAGCATGGTCAGGGAGCCGCCGCCGAGCGCCCCGGTCAGCTTCGCGGCGCGCTCCAGCAGCCGCGAGTGCAGGTAGAACACGTCGCCCGGGAACGCCTCGCGCCCCGGGGGCTGGCGCAGCAAGAGCGAGATCTGCCGGTGCACGAGGGCGTGGCTCGTGAGGTCGTCGAGGACGAGCAGCGCGTGCCCGCCGCGCTCGACGAAGTGCTCCGCCATCGAGCAGGCCGCGTAGGGGGTGAGCCACTGGAGCCCGGCCGTGGCGTCCGGCGCGGCGACGACGCACGTGGTCCGGTTCTTCGGGCCGTAGCGGCGAACCGCGTCGATCACCGCGCCGACCGAGGACGAGGTCTGGCCGATCGCCGCATAGATGCACACGACGTCGGTCTCCCGCTGGCTCAGGATCGCGTCGACCGCGATCGCGGTCTTTCCGGTGCCGCGGTCGCCGATGATGAGCTCGCGCTGGCCGCGCCCGAGCGGGAGCATCGCGTCGATGAGGAGGATCCCCGTGAAGAGCGGCTCGGTCACGGGGTCGCGATCGACGATGGACGGCGCCCGGCGCTCGATCGGCGCACGCGCGCGCGCGCGTGCGTGATAGACCGCCGCCCCGCCGAGCGGGCCGCCCCCGTCGATCGGCACCCCGAGCGGGTCGACGACGCGCCCGAGCAGCGCCTCCCCGACGGGCACGTCGATCACCGTGCCCGTCCCCTGGACGGCGGAGCCCGCGGCGATGCCCCTGTCCGGACCGAGCAGCACGCAGCCGATGGTGCCGGGATCGAGCGCCACCGCGAGGCCGCGCGTGCCGTCCTCGAAGACGAGGACCTCGTCGAGCTTCGCGCTGGGCAGGCCGCTGACGGCCGCGATGCCGTCGGCCACGCGGAGCACGCGCCCGACCTCCCGCGCCTCCGGTCCGAGAGGAACGCCGCGCGCGCTCTCTCTCGCCCGCCCCACCCAGCCGCCGAGGTCCTCAGCAAGCCCCATCCCGCACCTCGAGGGCGGCCGCGATCCGCTGGAGCCACGCCCGGTAGCTGAGCTGCCACACCCCGTGGGGGAAGCGCAGCTCCAGGCCGGCGACCATCGACGGATCGACCTGGAACACCGGGGCCACGGGGCGCGCGGCGACCCCCGAGAGCCACGCGCGGAGCCGCTGCTCCGCGTCCTTCCCGAGCGGGCTCGCCGAGACCACCTCCACGCGCGCCTCGTCGAGCTGGTCGAGCTGCCGGGCGACGAGCCGCCGCTGCTCCGGCTCGTCCAGGGTCTGCATGGCCCGGGCGACCAGGAGGGCGTCCTGCCCCGCCGACGCCTCGCGGAGCAGCCTCTCCGCGATCGTCATCGCGAGCTCGGTCGCCTGCGCCTCGAGCTCGTGGAGCGCGTGCGCCCGCTCCTCCGCGATCTCGGCCCGCGCCTGCTCGATCAGGCAGCGCGCCTTCTGCTCCGCCTCCTCGCGGACCCGCTGCGCCTCCCCGTCGGCGCGGCGCAGCGACGCCTCGAGCTCGCGGCGCCCCTCCTCGGCGAGCGCCGCGCGCCTGACCTGCGCCTCCTGCTCGGCCCGCTGCGCCCGCGCGCGCTCCTCGCGCGCGTCGCCGAGCACGGCCGCGGCGTCCCGCTGCCGCGCCTCGACGATCCTCGCCACCGGCTTCCACAGGAAGCGCCGGAGGAGCCAGGCGAGCACGAGGAAATTCACCGTCTGCAGCGCGATGTTCCAGCCGGAGACGTGCATGGCTCAGCGCACGAACGGGTTGGCGAAGAGCAGGACGAGCGCGACCACGAGGCAGTAGATCGCCGTGGCCTCGATCATCGCGAGGCCGACGAACAGGGTCCGCGCGATCGTCGTGCTGGCCTCCGGCTGGCGGGCGATCGCCTCCATGGCCGCGACGATCGCGCGGCCCTCGGCGAACGCCGGCCCGACGGCCCCGGCGCTGACCGCGAGCACGGCGCCGAGGATGCTCAGGCTCTCCGCGCTCACGCGGCCCTCCCGTCGACCTGCTCCTCGATCGCCGCGCCGACGTAGACGGCCGCGAGCACGGTGAAGATGTACGACTGCACGACCCCCACGAACAGCGCGAACGCCATGACGGGGATGGGGACGAGGAGGCCGGCCACCGACACGACCACGGCGAGCACGAGCCCGTGGCTCATGATGTTCCCGAGCAGGCGCATCATCAGGGAGAAGGTGCGGGTCGCCTGCGAGAGGAGGTGGATCGGCGCGAGCAGCGGGCTCGGTTCGAGGAAATGCTTGAGATAGCCGAGCAGGCCGTGCGCGCGGACGCCGTAGCCCGCGACGGAGAAGAAGACGATGAGCGCGAGCGCGAGCGGCGTCTCGATGCGCTCGGTCGGAGCATGGACCATGGGGAGCACGCCGGCGCAGTTGGCGGTGACGAGGAAGAGGAAGAGCGTGCCGAGGAGAGGCAGGTAGGGCTCGGGGTCGCGCCGGAGGATGGCGCGGATCTGATCGCCGATCGCGGTGACGACGACCTCCGTGGCGGCCTGGAGCCTGCCTGGCCTCACGGACAGCCGCCGTCCGATCAGGGCGCTCGCGCCCCCGAGCGCCGCGGTGATGGCGACGCTCGTGAGCATGGTCTCCGTGAAGGGCACCGGACCGACGTGGAAGAGGGTGGGCTCGGCCAGCGGCGAGATCATGCGCGCCTGTCCTCCGTCGGACGCAGGCATGCCCGCGCGACCATGCAGGCCACGGCCTGGACGAGCGCGAACCCTGCCACGACGGGCAGGAGGGCGCGGGCGTGGAGCCGCGCGATCGCGGTGAGCGCCGAGAGCAGCAGGATCCACCGCCCCGCGTGCAGCAGCAGCGCCCGCGCGGTGGCGCCCTCGGCGAGGAGCCGGCGGACGGAGCGGGCGAGCGCGCCGAAGAAGGCCGCCGCGAGCGACGCGCCGACCAGGGACCAGATGAGGGACGACATGCCGTTCTCCTTGCGCTCCGGGCCGCCCGCTCCGCGCGCCGGCGGCGCGCCGGACCAAGTCGGATCAATAAGAGAGCTGCGCCCGATCGAAAGGCGTGATCCCACGGCCCCGGAACGGAGGTGACGGCGACCCCGAGCTCTGGGGCGCTCGCGGCGAAGGCCAGCCCGGGGCCGCGGAAGCGCCGCAGCGCGCGTGTGCGTGCGCTGCGCGAGCAGCGTGTGGCGCGGCCGTGGCCGCCTGGGCGGCGTGGGCTCTTTGTCGCCACTTCGGCGCCGAGGGCGAAGAGCCCGCGCCGGGTACGGTGGTTGCGTGCCGGTCAGGGGAGGCGATGATGGAGGCGCCGAGGCAGATCAAGAAGCTTCGCGGCGCGGGAGAGCCGCCGCCGAACCTCGCCGACTACACGGAGGCGTGCCGCCGCTTCTCGTGGGCGGACGCGCGGGCCGAGCTGACCGGTCTGCCCGGCGGACAGGGGCTCAACATGGCCTACGAAGCCGTGGACCGCCATGCCGCGGGCGCTGGCAGGGATCGCGTCGCGATCCGCTGGCTCGGCAAGGACGGAGCGCGGGTGGACATCCGCTACGGCGAGCTCGCCGAGCTCACGGCCCGCTTCGCCGGCGCGCTCGCGGGCCTGGGGGTCCGGCCGGGAGATCGCGTCTATACGCTGCTCGGCAGGACGCCGGAGCTCTACGTCGCCGCGCTCGGCGCGCTCAGGCACCGGGCGATCTTCTGTCCGCTGTTCTCGGCCTTCGGCCCCGAGCCGCTGCGCGCGCGGATGAGCATCGGCGAGGCGCGCGTGCTGGTGACGACATCGCGGCTCTACGCGCGCAGGGTCGCGCCGATCCGCGGCGAGCTGCCGTCGCTCGAGCACGTGATCCTGGTGGACGGCGAGGCGCCGGGGACGCTCTCCTACCGGACGTTGCTCGACGGGGCGCCCGCCGCGGCGTCGATCCCGCCGACCGACCCGGAGGCGCCGGCCCTGCTGCACTTCACGAGCGGGACGACGGGCACGCCGAAGGGCGCCCTCCACGTCCACGCAGCCGTGCTGATGCACCATGTGACCGGGAGGCTCGCCCTCGACCTCCATCCGGACGACGTCTTCTGGTGTACGGCGGACCCGGGGTGGGTGACAGGCACCTCGTACGGCATCCTCGCGCCGCTGACGAACGGCGTGACCCTGGTCGTCGACGAGGCCGATTTCGACGCCGAGCGCTGGTACGAGATCCTCGAGCGAGAGCGCATCACGGTCTGGTACACCGCGCCGACGGCGATCAGGATGCTCATGAAAGCGGGCGTGGAGCCGCTCCGCGCCCGCGACCTCCGCGCGCTCCGCTTCATGGCCAGCGTGGGTGAGCCCCTGAATCCGGACGCGGTGTCATGGAGCAACGAGGTGTTGGGTCGCCCCTTCCATGACGGCTGGTGGCAGACCGAGACGGGCGGGATCATGATCGCCAACCTCGCCTCCGTGGATGTCCGCCCGGGATCCATGGGGCGCCCGTTGCCCGGTGTGGAGGCGGCGATCGTCCGCCGCACGCCCGAGGGGGGTGTCGAGGTGATCGAGCAGCCCGACGTGGAGGGGGAGATCGCGCTGCGCCCCGGCTGGCCATCGATGTTTCGCGCCTACTGGAACAACCCCGAGCGTTATGCGAAGTGCTTCGCGGGCGGCTGGTACCTGAGCGGAGATCTCGCCCGGCGAGACGGGGATGGATACTACTGGTTCGTCGGGCGCGACGACGACGTCATCAAGAGCGCCGGGCACCTCATCGGTCCCTTCGAGGTGGAGAGCACGCTGCTCATGCACCCCGCCGTGGCCGAGGCCGCCGTGATCGGGCGGCCGGATCCGATCGCCGGCGAGGTCGTCAAGGCGTTCGTCGCGCTGAAGCCCGGGCACGCTCCGTCGCCGGACGTCGAGCGGGAGCTCATCGGCTTCGCGCGCAAGCACCTCGGGCCGGCGGTCGCGCCGCGCGAGATCGCCTTTGCCGGCTCGGTGCCGCGGACGCGCAGCGGCAAGATCATGCGGCGGCTGCTCCGGGCGCGCGAGCTCGGTCTGCCCGAGGGCGACCTGTCCACGCTCGAGGCGGCCACGGGGGCGACCGGCACGGCCGGGGAGGAGGCGCCGTGAGCGCCGTGCGGGCACGACCCGTCTCTCCGGTCGGCCGCGCAGGTTGGGTCAGCCGCGCGCCGCGTCCGCGCTCGCGGTGCGCCCGGCCGCCGGGCTCACGGCGCCCGGCGAGCTCATTCCCCGCACCTCGGCGCCGGTATGGTCGTGGCTCTGGCTGAGGGACGTGCTTAGCCGAGAGGGCCCCTGCCTCCCTGCCTCCCTGTGAAATCCCTGCTTCTACGTGGATGCATCCTCGCTGACGAGGAGGAGCACGTCGCCTGGATCCAGACGCAGCTCTTCCTCATCGAGAAGCTCGGCGAGAGCACCTACCCCCAGAGCCAACTCACGTCAGGCGGCGACGCAGGAACAGCCGCCCCGACCGGGGCAGCCGCCACGGCCGGGTGACGGCGGGACTGGCGCGAGCGCATGAGGGCTCTGCGAGCTTACCCCTCGCGAAGGAGCCCCGCCGGCTGAGGGCCTCGGGCGCCGGTTGACGAGGAGCATGACGCGGCGTGCCGTGCGTGGATCTCACCACCTCGCGAGCGGTTACGGCGGTGACGCAGCCGAGCGGTCCAGCTCGTGCACCGCGAGCCAGCAGAGCGGCGCAAGGGGGGCGCGGCGGGAGGCCGACGCGCTGGACAACGCGGGGGCGTGGACATGAAGACGATACTCGACGCGATAGGCGAAACTCCCCTGCTGAAGCTCGACGGCGTTCACGTAAAGTGCGAGCACCTCAACCCCTCTGGCTCCGTCAAAGACAGGCTCGCCAGGTACATCATCGAGAAGGCGGAGAGGGAAGGGCTCCTGAAGAAGGGCGGGACGATCGTCGAGGCATCGTCCGGAAACACGGGAACTGCCGTCTCCATGGTCGGCGCCGTGAAAGGCTACAAGGTGACGATCTTCATCGCCGAGGGCCTCTCCGAGGAGCGCTACAAGATGATGAAGGCGTTCGGCGCCGACGTGCGGACAGTCCCGCGGGATCGGACGGATATCGCCGTGCAAAGGGCGAGCGCCATGGGAAAGGAAAAGGGCCATTTCCATGTGAACCAGTTCGCCAACCCCTGGAACGCCGAAGACCACGACAAGCACCTCGGCGGGGAGATCCTTCGCGCCTTCGGTCGCCGGCGGATCGACGCGGTCGTCGCGGCGATCGGCTCCGGCGGGACCCTGATCGGCCTCGCGAGGGCCTTCAGGCGGGTCAACCCCGACGTCGAGGTCTTCGGCGTCGAGCCCGCCCGGTGCGCCCTCGTCTACGGGCGCCTGTACGGCCGGCCCGAGGTGTGCCGGCCCCATCGGATCGAGGGCATCGCCGACGGGTTCGTGCCCCCGCTCATCGAGGACAACATCGAGCTCATCGACGATGTCCTCCTGATCGAGGACGAAGACGCGATCGAGGAGGCGAGGCGGATCGCGAGGACGCACGGCTGCTTCGTCGGGGTCTCTTCCGGGGCGAACCTCCTGGCCGCCAGGCGGGTCAAGGAGAAGAACCCCGAGCTGAGGAACGTGGTCACCTTGTTCCCGGACGAAGGGGAGAAATACCTGAGCGAGTCCTGGTTCTCGCGCTGAGCGCGCGCTCGGCCCGCGTGAGTTCGCCCTGACCGGCGGAGCCCGCGGGCGCGGCGCGGACAGCGGCGACGAGGAGCACGGCCACGAGGAGGACCAGCGCGATGCCCGCCGAGAGGGCGCGGATGTGCCCCTCCCGCATCGATCGCCGCCCGGGCGGCCTCGATCCGACGAGCACGAAGTGCTCTGCGTGCACGCGCCCGCCGGGCACGGCGCGGTCGCGGAGCGCCCGCTCCACGACGTTCATCATCGGCTCGGGGCCGCACACGAAGACCTCGGCGCCCTCGTACCGGTCGGTCAGGTGGCGGTCGAGGAGCTCGCGTCCGATGAGCCCGCCCTGCCCGCTCCAGCCGGGGGCCGGTCTCTCGATGACGTGCACGACGCTGAGGTCCATGGCGCGGGCGAGCTCTTCGAGCTCCTGCGCGAACACGATCTTGTCGACGGTGCTGCTCGCGTACACGAGGAGGACCGGGCGGCGATCGCCCCGGTCGTGCAGCGTGCGGATCATGCTCATCATCGGCGTGACGCCGATCCCGCCGGCGATGCAGACGAGCGGGTGCCGCGCCCGGAGATCGAGCGCGAAGGCGCCGTACGGCCCGGCGAGGTACGCCCGCGTCCCCACGGGGGTCTGCCCGATCGTGCGCGTGAAGTCGCCGAGCTCCTTGATCGTGAGCTCCACGCGCCGCGGCGAGGCCGCGCTCGACGCGATGGTGAAGGGGTGCTGCCGGGGCGAGAACGGCGACCGGCCCAGCGTGAGCCAGACCGATTGGCCGGGCTGGAACCGGAGCCCGTCATGCCCGGCCGCCTCGAGGACCAGGGTCCAGACGCCATCCCGCTCGCGGCGCACCTCGGCGACACGCCACGCTCGCCGGAGCGCCAGCAGCGGGCGCAGCAGGTGGGACGCGACCAGCGCCGCCGCCGGGACAGCGACGAGCGCCGTGACGGCGGCCTGCTTCGCCGGCGTCGCGCTCGAGCGTCCGATCATGAGCACGTGCCAGAGCGCGATGCCCACGACGGTCACCGCCAGCAGCCCGTGCCCGACGCGCCACGCCTCGTAGGGGATGCGCAGCCGGGTCAGCTGGCGCGGGACGAGCACGAGCAGCAGGAGACCCATCAGCGCGAAGGCGAGGGCCAGCGCGCGCGGCGCGCTCGCGGAGAGGTCCAGGAGGTGCCCGACGTACCAGGGCTCGGCGACGGCGAGGAGCACGACGTGCGCGGCGACGAAGCCCGCGGTCCACAGCCCGGCCTGCCGGTGGAAGAGGAGCACCGCGTCCAGGCCGAGCGCGTTGACGACGCGCCGTACCCGCGCCCCCAGCGCGAGCTGGAGCGAAAGGAGCGCCAGCGCGACGTAGCCGAGCCCTGCCGCGATCTCCACCGCGAGACCTCGTCCTTTCGGGACGGCGCCGACGAGCAGCAGCAAGAGGACGCTCGCGGCGAGCGCCAGGTAGACGGCGATCCAGCGCAGCCGAGCGACGCGCGCGCGCGCTGCCCGCGGTGCCTCCCATGCTTCCACGGTCGAGGCTACTCCGGCGCGCCCGCCTCGATCCACGCGCGCACCAGCCCGGCAGCGTCTCCCCACGCGGCCGGATGGCGTTCCGGCAGGGTGTAGTAAAGGCTCTCGTCGGGCTTGCCGGGCGTGACCAACGATCTCGCGGTGCGGTATGCCGCCATGGATCCGCCCGGCGCCGTGGCGTGGCAGCCGTCACATCGCTCGGCGGCCAGCGGCGCGATCCTATCGGCGAACCGCGCCGGCCCCTGCGAGGGGGTCGAGCGGGTCTCGCTGCACGCCGCGAGACCTACGCAGGCCGCGCAGGCGATCAAGCCCTGCTTGAAATGCATCGAGGTCGCCGCGACCGAGCGCCTGGCCTGCCGCGCAGCGGCGGACGGCTCGGCGGCGATCGTGGCGATCGGGCTCGGGCGGGTGGTCATCACATGAGCTCCAGAGATACGCAGCAGAGGTGCGTTTACGCCCAGTTTACGCCCAGTCATGCAGCTCGCGGGCCATGGCATGAAACGGTGACACACGCCTCATGCGAGCAGAGCGCCCCGGCCGCGTCGGGCGCGGCGTCTGGCGAGACAATTGCACCCTGCTCCGAGCATCGCCGGCGATCCAAGCGACGCCGATCGGAGAGGGGAACATGCCATTTCGAGATCGGGCCGACGCCGGCCGCCAGCTCGCGTCGCGGCTGACCGCCTATGCGGGGCGGGAGGACGTGACCCTCCTGGCGCTGCCGCGGGGCGGGGTGCCGGTGGGCTTCGAGATAGCGAAGCTGCTGCGGGTGCCGCTGGACGTGCTGATCGCGCGCCGGATCGTGGCGCCGAACCATGATCACATGACGATCGGCGCCGTCGCGAGCGGCGGCGTTCGGGTCGTCGATGAAGAGCTCTGCCGAGCGCTGGGCGTCTCGGACACGACGGTGCAATGGCTCGCCGACGCGGAAGCCCGGGAGGTGGAGCGCCTGGAGCGCGTCTATTACGGCTGCCACAGGGCGCCTGACATCCGGGATAGGACGCTCCTCCTCGTCGACGACGGCGTGGCGACCGGAGCGAGCATGCGCGCCGCCGTGACAGCCGTCGAGCAAGGCGGCCCGGCGGGCATCGTCATCGCGGTCCCCGTCGCATCGTATGCCGCGTACGCGGAGCTCTCGGGGCGCGCACGCGAGTTCGTGTACTGCTATATCCGAGATCCCGTCTATTCGGTCGGGCTCTGGTACGAGGATTACGCGCCGGTGTCCGAGCAGGATGTCTGCCGGCTCCTCGGAGAGGCGCTCGATCCGACCGCATCGCGCCGCGGCGCCGCCGGCGCTTCTGCGTGGTAGCGCTCGCTCAGCGACGCATAGAGCTCCTCCTCTTGCGCGAAATGCAGCCGCAGCACCGCGTGGAGCCCATAGAGGATCCGCTGGAAATCCTGCACATCCGCGGCCGTGGGCCCGCGCGGGTCGAGCTCTCCGAGCAGCTGCTCGTACAGCCGGATCAGGTGGAAGATCTCCCGGTGCGTCGCGCTCATGGGCGCCAGAGGATCCTCGCCGCCGAGCAGCCGGGAGATGACAGGATAGACCTCGGCGTCGTCGGCGCGCTCGTGCGGGAGGAGCCGCTCGCGGAGGAAGCGGTCGAGCGCATCGAGCTCTGCGCGCGCCGCCTCCCTCGCCAGGTGGTCGATGCGCTCGGCGACGACCCGCACCCGATCGAGCATCGGGATGAGCTGGTCGTGCTCCAGCTCCAGCCGGCGGCTCATGGCCTCGCCGAGGGCTGGCCTCCTCGCGCCGCGCCCGCCGCCCTGCGCCCGCAGCGCGCTCAGGATCGCGGCGACGTCGATCGCCTCCTGCAGGAGCGCGCCGGCGGCGGCTGGCAGGAAGCCGAGCGCCGCCGCGCCCATCGCGAAGAGCGACAGCCCCATGCCGAGGATCGCGCTTTGCGCGGCGATCGCGCGGGTGCGGCGCGCAATGGTCACGGCCTCGGCGAAGCGATCGAGCCTGTCCACCACGAGCACCACGTCGGCCGCCTCGGCGGACGAGGTGGCCCCGCGCGCGCCCATCGCGACGCCGACGTCGGCGGCGGCGAGCGCTGGAGCGTCGTTGATCCCGTCGCCGATCATCACGGTCAGCCCCTCGGCGCGCGCCTCGCGTACGGCGGCGACCTTCTCCTCCGGCGAGCGCTGGGCGAGCACGCGATCGACGCCGAGCGTGGCGCCGACCGTCTCGGCGACGAGGGGGTGGTCGCCCGTCACCATCACGACACGGCGAACGCCGACCCGCCGCAGCGCCCGCAAGGTCCGCGGCGCATCGGGGCGGATCGGGTCGTCGAGCGTCAGCGCGCCGATGACGCCGCTGTCCACGGCCACGAAGACGGTCATCGCGCCGGCGCGGGACGCGCGGCGCCGGAAGGCGCGGGCGTCCTCCGGGAGCGGCGCGCCCTGCGCTGCCCATTCGGCGCTCCCCACGCGGACGGCGCGCCCGTCCACCCGGCCCGTCATGCCGGCGCCGGGCGCCTCCTGAGCGCCCTCCGGGAAGGACAGATCGAGGCGACGCTCGCGGGCAGCGTGCACCAGGGCCGCGGAGAGCGGGTGCGACGAGATCTGCTCGAGGGACGCCGCCAGGCGGAGCACCTCCGTATCGTCCTCGATCGACCGGAAGCACGTCACTCCGGTCACGCGCGGGCCGCCGAACGTGAGCGTGCCTGTCTTGTCGAGGAGCAGGATCTCCGCCCGAGCGAGGGCCTCGAGCGCGGCGCCGCCCTTCACCACGATGCCGCGCCGGGCCGAGCGCGAGATGCCGCCGACGATCGCGATGGGCACCGCGAGGAGCAGCGGGCAGGGCGTCGCGACGACGAGCACGGCGAGCCCGCGGCCGGCGTCGCCGGAGAGGCCCCACGCCGCGGCGGCCACGGCGAGCGAGAGCGCGGCGAACGCCAGGGCATGGCGATCCGCGAGGCGGGCGAGCGGGGCCTTCGAGGCGGACGCCTGCTGCACGAGGCGGACGATGCCGGCGTACGTGCTCTCGTCCGCGCTCGCGACGGCGCGGAGCTCGAAGGCGGCACCGGCGTTCGTTGTCCCGCTGCCCACGCGGTCGCCGGGGGCCTTTTCCACCGGCCGCGGCTCTCCGGTCAGCGCCGATTCATCGAGGAGCGCCCGAGCACCCACGACGACCCCGTCGACGGGCACGATCTCGCCCGCCTTCACCAGCAGAAGGTCGCCGGGGGTGACGGCGCCGATCGGGACGGTCGTGACGTCGGCCCCCTCGCGGCGGTGCGCGACGCGGGGGGCGCGCGCGAGGAGGGCGGAGAGCTCGCGCCGGGCGCGCGCGGCCGCGTACCCTTCCAGGGCGCTGCCCGTCGCCATCATCACGCCGATCAGCGCTCCGGCCAGGTGCTCCCGGAGCAAGAGCGCGCCGCCGATGGCGAGGAGCGCGATGACGTCGACGCCCGCCCGCTTCTTCAGCACGTCCGCCAGGATGCGCGCGCCCACGAGGGCGAGCGCGATCATCGCGCTGGCCGCCCAGAACATGTCTCCTAGACGCGCGTGTCCTTCGAGGTGCGCCGCGGCTCCGCCCAGCAGGCCGGAGAGCGTCGACACGACGAGCGCACCCCTGCTCAGAGACGGCCGCTCGAGTCGAGGTGTGTCGCGCTGTGACTGTGGACTGATCACGTGATCCGCCGAGCATGCATCGTGCGACAGCCGCTCTGCATGCGACCTGCCGTCGTCGTGCGAGCGCTGGTGATGTGCGTGCTCGCCTTCTCCCTTCTCTGGAGCGATTCCGGGCGCGCTGCGCCGATCGAGCCGCGCGCCGATGTGGAGCTGTTCGCGCGCGAGGGGTGCCCTCGCTGCGACGAGGCCAAGCGCTTCGTGGCCGAGCTCGCGGGCCGCCGACCCGGCCTGCGCGTGATCGTCTCGGATGTCGTCGAGGACCGCGCCGCGCTCGATCGGCTGAGGGCGATCGCCGAGGGGCAGTCGACCGCTGCCGTGAGCGTCCCCGCGTTCTATGTGCGCGGGGTGCTCGTCGTCGGGTACGCGGGGCGCGACGCGACGGGCCGGCGCATCGAGGCGTTGCTCGACAACGCGCCGCCGTCGCCCACCGCGGCCGACGAGTCTGCTGCGTCCTGCCCTCTCACTCCTCCCACGTCTCCCACGTCTCCCACGTCTCCCACGTCTCCCACGTCTCCCACGTCAGAGCAGCCACCGTGCCCGGCAGACGGCGCCGGGCCGAGCGCGGGGGTCGTCGACGTGCCCGTCTTCGGGCGCTTGGACGTCCGCGATCTCGGCCTGCCGGCGTTCACCGTCCTGCTGGGGCTCGTGGACGGGTTCAACCCGTGCGCCACGTGGGTGCTCCTCTTTCTCCTCTCCTTCCTCGCCACGCTGCGGAGCCGGGCGAAGATGCTGCTGATAGCCGGCGTATTCGTGCTCGTGAGCGGTCTCGCGTACTTCGCCTTCATGGCTGCCTGGCTGAACTTCTTTCTCCTGATCGGCGCCTCGCGCGCCGCGCAGATCGCGCTGGGAGCCATCGCCGTGCTCGCCGGTTCGGTCCACGTCAAAGACTTCTTCGCATGGAAGCGGGGCGTGTCGCTCAGCATCCCCGAGTCGGTGAAGCCGGGGATCTACGCGAGGATGCGGGCCGTCGTCAGGGCGGAGAGCCTGCCCGCCGCGCTCGCCGCCGCGTGCCTCCTCGCCGTCATGGTCAACGTCGTCGAGCTCCTCTGCACCGCGGGCCTGCCGGCGCTCTACACCCAGCTCCTCGTCGAGAAGCGCCTCCCCGCGTGGAAGCACTATGCCTATCTCGGGCTCTACAACGTGGCCTATATGGCGGACGACATGATCATGGTCGGCGTCGCGGTGGTGACGTTGAGCCGCCGCAAGCTGCAGGAAAAGGAGGGACGATGGCTGAAGCTGCTGAGCGGAGCGATCATGGTGCTTCTCGGTCTCGTCCTGCTGTTCAAGCCCGCCTGGCTGGCGACATGATCGCCCCGGATCCCCGGCGGCCGCTGCACGCGGCGACATCGCGCTCGAACCGCTGCTACGCTCGCGGGCGGAGGTCTCCGAGCACGGGCCGGCGAGGCGGGAGGAAGGGGAGCCCGTGATGGCCAGGAAGGAATTCGTCGGGCAATTCATCGAGCAGGGGCGCGCCGAGGGGATGGCGCAGGCGATGGCAGTGGCGACGATCGAGCTCTATGAAGAGCGGTTCGGCCTCATGCCACCGGCGCTGCGGTCGGCCGTGGAGGCCACGCACGACCTGAAGACGCTCCAGAGTTGGCTGCTCGTCGCCGGCGCCGGGGCGCGCGAGGTGCTGCACGACAGCGTCTCCGCCAGCTCCTCCGGGCGCTCGTCCTGACCGGCGGCCGACGACCCCGGCGAACGTGGGTCCAGCGCGCCGACGGGGATCGCCGGCGCGCGCGGAGCGCCGCCGGTCGCCGCGCCCGCCTCGCCACGCCGCGAGGTGACGGCGTGGCCCTGCGCGGCTAAGCTCGCGCTCGTGCCGTTTCCCCGGAAGACCAACCCCCTGCGCCGCCTGCCCGCGCTCGCGCTCGCGCTCGCAGCGCTGGCGGCGATCGCCGGCGCCGCGTGCGTCAGCAAGCCGACGATGCAGCTCGACCACGCCGAGATCACTGGGATCCGCATCGCCTTCCCGCC
Organism: Sorangium sp. KYC3313; assembly: GCF_052075895.1. Taxonomy (NCBI): domain Bacteria; kingdom Pseudomonadati; phylum Myxococcota; order Polyangiales; family Polyangiaceae; genus Sorangium; species Sorangium sp. KYC3313. The sequence goes on along the minus strand of NZ_CP197255.1, from coordinate 9,048,654 downwards.
GAGCCTCGGCATCCTCATGACGATCGTCGTCAACGTCCACAACCCGAACTCGTACGACGTCGCAGTCCGCGCGGTGCGCGGTCAGGTCGTGCTCGCCGGCCGCTACCCGCTGGCGGTCGACTTCCGGGCCGACGGCGACGGCGTATGGCTCGCATCCGACCGCACGACCCAGGTCCGCGTCCCGGTCAGCGTCCCCGTCGATCTCGGCTTCCAGCTGCTCCGCGAGACGCTCTCGTCGCCCGTCATCCCGTACCGCTTCAGCGGCCGGGCGGACGTCACCGCGACGCGCACCTTCCGGCTCGAGGCCGACGACTACTCGCTCGACGATCACGGCGTCGTCGCCCGCAATCAGATCGAGACCGCCCTCGGCGTCCTGCGATAACACCCGTCGCGGCCCGAGGCTGCCGGCGGCGCCCTGGCGGCCCACGGGGCGCCCCCGCGCGGACGAACACGCGCTCGGTCTCCGGCGAGGACCACGCGCCGCGGTGCCCGCGCTGGCGCGGCGCGCGACGTGCCGAGCTCGCCTCGACGGGTGCCTCGCGCCGCCACGGAGCATGCGGGCATCGAGGCCAGTTCGGACATGGGCGGCGCGTGCTGAGCGAGGTCCCCGGGCATGTCGGACATGGGCGGGTGCCTGCTCGGCGAGACCCCCGGGCATGTCGGACATGGGCGGGTGCCTGCTCGGCGAGACTCCCGGGCATGTCGGACATGGGCGGGTGCCTGCTCGGCGAGACCCCCGGGCATGTCGGACATGGGCGGGCGCGTGCCGAGCGAGGCCCCCGGGCATGTCGGACATGGGCGGGCGCGTGCTGAGCGAGGCCCCCGGGCATGTCGGACATGGGCGCGCAGCCCGGCGTTCGGCTGCTCGCGCAGGTCTCGCTCCGCCTCGGCCGGGGTCTTGACCGCGGGGACCGCCTGGGACTTCCGGTCGATGGCCGAGCCCGCCTGGGGGTGAGGCAAGGTCGAGGGGAGGGGACGACAACGGCCAATGAGGACCGCTTCCCGGGCGCGCCTTCCCTTGTCATGGCCCTGGGGGGGACCGCCGTGTTACCATGCTCATGGAATGAGCGCCTGTCTGCACCCCGTCGCGTCGCGTTCGTGGCCTTGCCACGGCGCGCGTAGCGCGCTCGTTTCCCTGCGATCCCGGCTCCTCTGCCGGAGGTCGCCCGCACGCTCGTAGGGGAGCGGCCTTCCGGCGTTTTTCGCTGGCCGCTCCCGGAAGGAAGCGGGCTTGGCGTCGAGGGCGCCTGAGCGGGCGATCTGGGCGAGCATTCACGCCGTCCAGCTCGCCGGCGCGGACCTTCGGCCGAGCCCGGATCGCATCGACGACACAAGGAGATCCGCTCATGGCACCTCACACGAACCCCATCGTCCTCACCGAATTCGACCGCGATCGCCTCGCGCGGCTGCTCGAGGCGCTGCGCGCGCGGCCCGGGGGAGACTCCCCGAACCTGGAGGCGCTCGAGATCGAGATCGAGCGCGCCGACGTCGTGAAGGCGGCGGACATCCCACCGAACGTGGTCACCATGAACTCCAGGGTCGAGCTCGTCGATCTCGGCACAGAGGAGCGGCTCTGCGTGACCGTGGTGTTTCCCGGGATCGCCGACGTGAAGAGCGGCCGCATCTCGGTGCTCGCGCCGATGGGGCTCGCGCTGCTCGGCTGTCGAGAGGCCGAGGTGGTGGAGTGGCCCACGCCGAGCCGCACCCGGCGGCTCCGGATCGAGCGCATCGTCTATCAGCCCGAGGCGTCGGGTCGCTTCGATCTGTGAGCCTTCGGCGTGAACGGCCGGCCTCGCCGGGGTGGGCCCCATCGAGGGCCTGACCCCCGCGGCGCCCCCGTCCGTCGGCGGCCCTCGCCGCGTGGTCCGCGATCGCGAGGTGTCGGTCCGGCTGAGCGACGGCAAGGCGGAGCTCGTCGACGGCGACGCCCGGGGCGAGCCCGGGCTGCGCTTCATCGCCCGGCACGGCATCTTCTACGTCCGCGTACGTGCGCGAGTACGTGCGCGAGCCGCCCGGGCTCGACCTCGACGACCGAGCGCCCTCCGCCGGGCGCCCGTGGCGTCGCTAGCGCGAGCCGACGCCCAGGAGGGCGGTCATCGAGAGCTGCTGAGGACCGTCGCCGAACCGCGCCCGCAGCCTGCCGAGGATCGCCTTGCCGAGCGCTTCCCAGCGCTCGTCGCCCAGTTTGTCCCGCAGGAGCACCAGCGGCGCGTTGCCCCGGTTCACGGAGCGCCAGAGCTCCTCGGTCGAGGGCGACTCGCGGGAGTGCTCCGCCTCGTGCACCGAGACGTCCCGGAACCCGGCGGCCTCCATCTCGGCGCGGAACTCGCCTGGGTCTCCGAGGGGCGCTTTGCCCTCGCCGAAGGGCAGCCCGGGGAGCTCGGCGCCGATCGCCGAGAAGAGCTCGCCCAGGAGGGGCGTCCTGTCCATCGGCACCCAGCTCGCGACGACCGCGCGGCCGCCGGGGCGCAGCACCCGGAGGAGCTCGCGGAAGCCGCGGTCGCGGTCGGGGAAAAAGATCAGCCCGAACATCGAGAAGGCAGCGTCGAAGGAGCCGTCCTCGAAGGGCAGCGCCATGCCGTCGCCGACGCGGGCGTCCACCGCGAGCCCCGCGCGCGCGGCGCGCTCGCGCAGCTGCTCGACCATCGCGGGGGCGAAATCGATCGCGGTCACGCGCGCCTCCCCGGCGGCGAGGAGGGACAGGGTGCCTGGCCCGGCGGCCACGTCGAGCACGCGGGCGCCCGGGCCGACGCCGGCGAGCCGGAGCGCGTCGGCGGCATACTTCTCGAAGTGAGGAACGATGTCGGACGCGTAATCGCCGGCGACCAGGTTCCACGCGACGGGGGTGGCGAGGGGACTCGGGGGCTGGGTCATCGGCAGAGGTGCTATCACGGACGCGCCGAACGGATCCAGCCGCCGGTGTCCTGGCGCGGCGTATTCGTGGTCACCGCCTCGCCCCGGCGGCGCAGGCGGCGAGCACGCCGCGCCAGCGCCATGCCGGGATGAGATGACGTGGTGATCACCGCGCCACCGCGCTCTCGCGCCGGTTCGCCATGCGCGCCTGCGCCAGCGCCTTCGGCACGACCCTCGGGCCGGCGGGGCTCGCCGCCGCCTCCGGCGAGCCCGGATCAGCGTCCGAGTCGGCGCCCTGCTCCTCATCCGCCTTGTCGGCGCCGGCCTCGGTCGCGTCGTGGCGCGGCAGCACGGTCCTCGCGGTCGACACGAGCAGCACGCTGGTCAGCGCGACGACGCTCGCAGATCCAGCGACGAGCACCGCGATATGCATCATTGTGCGCTGGAGGAGGCTCCCTTCATTCAACTTCCGGAGGATCTTCAACATGGTGCTACCTGCCTCGTTCGCGAGCGCCCGCTCGCTGCCAGCGTCTCTGGGACAACTCCTGCGAATGCGAGCGTCGTGCCAGCAGGCATCCGCTGGAACCAGCGCATGGATCGAGGCGCTTCTTGCGCCGCTCTGCCAAAGCTGACACGTCCGCCACCTGTACAATGGCTCATCCTGCCAAAATGACAATCCGTTCTTTGAGTGTCTGGTGGTTGCGTTGCCGCGTCGTCACGTTGCCGCGTTGCCGCGTTGCCGCATGGGCCGCGTTGCGCACCGAGCGCCGACCGCGCGCGCCGGCGACCGTGGCGACGGGAAGACATGCGTGTCTGACGTGCCTGCCGCGACTTCCACGCTTTCGGGTCGCATCCTGTCCTGTCGATCTGACCAGCCTGGACGAGGACTCCGTCGCTTCGTCCACCACACGCACCACACGACCGCACGTGCGGGCTCTTCCGGCGAGGCGCGCCGTCGTCGCGATCGCGCCGTCGCCGCCGATCGCTGCCCCCTCCTGCGGGCGGCGGGGTAGAGATCGGGCCCATGCTGCTCACCCGCGCCGAAGCCACCGGATTCCGGGAGACCTCCCTGCACGCCGATGTCATGCGGTTCGTCCGCGCGCTCGAAGGCCGCAACGACCCGCGCCTGCACGTGACCCCCTTCGGGACCAGCCCGGGCGGGCGGGAGCTGCCGCTGCTCGTGCTGTCCAGGGACGGCGTGCGATCCCCGGACGAGGCCCGCCGCGCCGGGCGCCCCGTCGTGCTGATGCTCGACGGGATCCACCCCGGCGAGGTGGAGGGCAAGGAGGCCAGCCTCGCGCTCGTCCGCGATCTGCTCGACGGCCGCCACCCCGACTGGCTCGACGCGCTCGTGCTCCTCGTCGTTCCGCTGTTCAACGCGGATGGCAACGACGCGCTCGACCCGCGGAACCGCCGCCTGGACCTCAAGAAGCTCACCGGCCAGCCAGGTCCCGTCGTGGGCACCCGGACCCAGAGCCATGGCATCAACCTGAACCGCGACTACCTCCGCCAGGCCGCGCCCGAGATGCGCCTGCTCCAGCAGCGCGTGTGCATCCCCTGGGCGCCCGATCTCACGATCGACAACCACGCGACCAACGGGTCGGTGCACCGGTTCCACATGACGGTCGACGTGCCGCACACCATCGAGTCCGGCCGCCCGGAGCCGATCGCGATGGTGCGCGACCGCCTGGTCCCCGACGTGATGGCCGCGGTCCGGCGGCGCGGCTTCGAGAGCGGCTGGTACGGCAACTTCGTCGAGGACGAGCGGGTGCTCGACGCGGACGGCGAGGTCGACCCGGCGGCGCCCGTCGGCCTCGGCTGGATGACCTACCCGCACCACCCGCGGTTCGGCTCGAACTACCGCGGGCTCACGGGGCGGCTCGACCTGCTGCTCGAGTGCTACAGCTATCTCCCGTTCGAGGAGCGCGTCCAGACCGCCTCGGCGTGGCAGATCGAGGCCCTCTCCTGGGTCGCCGGCCACGCCGACGCGGTCCGCGAGGTCGTGGCCGCGAGCGCCCGGCCGCCGGAGCGCGTCGCGGTCCGGTACCGCCTCGAGCCGACCGGGACCCCGATCGACATCCTGACGCGCAGCCCGCGGGCGTTCGGCGGCGAGCCGGCCACCCTGCGGATCCCGCACCACGCGCGGTTCGTCGGGACCACGGTGGTGGATCGGCCGCGGGCCTACCTCGTGTCGCCGGCGATCGCCGAGGCGCTGCGCCGGCACGGGCTCCGCGTCGAGCCGGCCGGGGGCGTCCACGACGTCGAGGTCGCCCGGGTGGCGTCGCTCGGCGCCGAGGGCGGACGGGCGATCCTGGAGGCGGCCCGGGTCGGCGAGGTGTCGGTGCGGTGGCGCGAGGAGGCCCGGCGGGCCCCCGAGGGCTGGTCCCGGGTCGACACCGACCAGCCGCTCGGCGCGATCGCCGTGTACCTGTGCGAGCCGGAGAGCGACGACGGGGCGGTCGAGAACGGCCTCGTGGAGGCGCCCGCCATCGGGGACGAGCACCCGGCGTGGCGGGTCCGGTGAGCCCGGAGGGGTCGGGCGGTCAGGGCTTCCTGGTCGCCATCGCGAACGCGATCCCGTGCGAGAGGTCGCGGCGCGTGACGATGCTGCCGAGCTCCACCTCCAGGCCGATCAGCGCCTGAGCGACCTCGGGCCGGATGCCCGTCAACACCACCTCGGCGCCGAGCAGCCGCACCGCCTGGGCGATCCGCGCGAGCGCGCTCGCTGCCCGCGTATCGAAGGCGGAGACGCCCGTGAGGTCGACGATGCAAATCTGCGCTCCCTTGTCGGCGATCTTGTCGAGGAGCGCCTCCGTCATCTGCTGCGAGCGGCGCTCGTCCAGCGTGCCGATGAGCGGCAGGACCAGCACCTCGTCGCAGATCGGGATGATCGGCGTCGAGAGCTCGCGAAGGGCGGCGGACTGCACGCGCAGCCGATCCTGGAGCTCCTTCTGCTTGGTGATGACCTCGGTGAACATCATGATCCCGCCGATCTCGCCGCGCTCGTCGTGCCACGGGAAGACCTGCCAGCGCACCCACTCGATGCGCCCGTCGGCCCGCTGGAACGGGTCCTCCTCGTGGCGCTCGCTCGCCCCCGCGAGGCAGCGCGCATGGGTGTCCTTCCATCGCTGCGGGATCTCGGGGAAGACCTCGTAGTGCGAGAGACCGATGATCTCGCGCGGCGAGAGGCCATAGTCATCGAGCCAGCGCTTGCTCGTCAGCAGGTAACGCATGTCGCGGTCGAACAGCGCGACCGCCGCCGGCATGTAGCTCGTCAGGAGTCGCACGTAGTCCTCGAGCCGTTCCACCCCCGCGTCGCGACGGATCCTTTCCTTCTCGAGCTCGCTCACGCGCAGGCGCAGCCGCTCGAGTTCCGCGACGAGCTCGTCGTGATCCCGTCCCTGCATGTCGCACGCTCCCCCTGTGTTGTCCCGGGCGCGCTCCCGCTCTCGCACGTCGTCGCGAGTCTATCTATAACTATAACGACGCCCGCAGCCCGTCGCGCGTCGCTGACGTCGCGCGTCTCTTGCCGCCGCCCCGCTTCGCGGCGCAAGCTGCGCGCATGGCGCCCCCCTCGACACGGCCGGCCCCTGCAGCTCCGACCGGCCTCCCGATCCAACGAGAGCCCATGCAGGACCAGATTCCCGGGTTTCTGTTCATCGACCACATCGCCATGGCGGTGCCCGCCGGGCAGCTCGACGCGCAGGTGAAGGCGTACGAGATGCTCGGCTTCCGCGAGGTGCACCGGGAGGAGGTGCGGGGCACGGATCAGGTCCGCGAGGTGATGCTCCGCATCGGCGACAGCGACAACCACGTCCAGCTCCTCGAGCCGCTCTCTCCCGAGTCTCCCGTCCAGAAGCTCATCGAGAAGAACGGCGGTCGCGGGGGCTTCGCCCACGTCGCCTACCGGGTCAGCGACGTCCAGGCCGCCTTCGAAGAGCTCAAGGCGCGCGGCTTCCGCATCATCGACGCGGCGCCGCGGCCGGGCTCCCGGGGCACGACGATCTTCTTCGTGCACCCCCGATCGCGCGATGACGCGCCGTTCGGTCACCTCATCGAGGTCGTGCAGTCCCATGGATGACAGGCTCTTCGCCGATTTCGCGCCGGTCGCGCTCGCGACGTGGAAGCAGGCGCTCCACCGGGATCTCAAGGGCAAGACCGCGGACGACCTCTCGTGGGCGAGCGCCGAGGGGCTCCTCGTGCCGCCGATCTTCGCGCCGGACAGCCCCCCGCTCCCGCCGGCCACGGGCGGCCCGCTCGTGGCGTCGCTGGTCGCCGAGCTCCGGAGCGGCTCCCCGGAGCTGCGCTTCACGATGGGATGCAGCTATTTCCTGGAGATCGCCCGCCTCTCTGCCGCGCGCCTCCTGGCCGAGCGCCTGCGGCCGGGCGCCACGATCACCGCCGTCATCCCGTCGGCCGCGGTCCCCGGCGACGAGGAGCACAAGAACCTCCTCCGCGGCGTCGTCGGGATGATGGCGGCCATCGCGGGCGGCGCGGACGACATCGTCGTCTCGCCGCCCGAGCGCCTGCTCGGCAACGCCCGGGTCATCCTCCGCGAGGAGGCCCGCTTCGACGCGCGAGACAGCCCGGCGGCCGGCTCCTGGACCATCGAGCAGCTCGCGCGGAGCCTCGCGCGCGCGGCGCTGCAGCAGCTCGGCGACACGACGGAGATCCCGGCGCCGGGCGCGGCCCCGCCGGACGTCGCGTCGCTCGAGCACCTCGGCTTCTCCGCCGGCGCGCCGCCGTTCCTGCGCGGGCCGTATACCAGCATGTACGTGGTCCGCCCGTGGACCGTCCGCCAGTACGCAGGGTACTCCACGGCCGAGGAGTCGAACGCGTTCTACCGCCGCAACCTGGCCGCCGGGCAGACCGGGCTCTCGGTGGCCTTCGACCTCGCGACCCACCGCGGCTACGACTCGGATCACCCGCGCGTGGTCGGCGACGTGGGGAAGGCCGGCGTGGCCATCGACACCGTCGAGGACATGAAGATCCTCTTCGACCAGATACCGCTCGATACGATGAGCGTGTCGATGACCATGAACGGCGCCGTGCTCCCCGTCATGGCGTTCTACATCGTCGCCGCCGAGGAGCAGGGCGTGCGCCCCGAGCTGCTCTCCGGGACCATCCAGAACGACATCCTCAAGGAGTTCATGGTCCGGAACACCTATATCTACCCTCCGGCGCCGTCGATGAGGATCGTCGCCGACATCTTCCGTTACACCGCCGAGAAGATGCCGAAGTTCAACTCGATCAGCATCAGCGGCTATCACATGCAGGAGGCCGGCGCGACCGCCGAGCTGGAGCTCGCGTACACGCTCGCCGACGGCCTCGAGTACCTGCGCACCGGGCTCGCGTCGGGCATGGATATCGACGATTTCGCCGGGCGGTTCTCGTTCTTCTTCGGCATCGGCATGGACCATTTCACCGAGATCGCCAAGCTGCGGGCCGCGCGGCTCCTGTGGGCGAAGATCGTGAAGGGGTTCCACCCGAAGAACCCGAAGACGATGGCGCTCAGGACCCACTGCCAGACGTCGGGCTGGAGCCTCACCGAGCAGGACCCGTTCAACAACGTCACGCGCACGGCCGTCGAGGCGCTCGCGGCGGTTCTCGGCGGCACGCAGTCGCTGCACACGAACGCGCTGGACGAGGCGCTGGCGCTCCCCTCGGACTTCTCGGCGAAGATCGCGCGCGACACGCAGCTCTTCTTGCAGCGGGAGACCGATGTCTGCCGGGTCATCGACCCGTGGGGCGGCTCCCACCACGTCGAGCGCCTGACGGACCGGCTCGCGCGGAGAGCGTGGCAGTTCATCCAGGAGGTGGAGTCCCTGGGCGGCATGGTCAAGGCCATCGAGAACGGCCTGCCCAAGCTGCGCATCGAGGAGGCCGCGGCCCGGAAGCAGGCCCGGATCGACGCGGGCCGTGACGTCATCGTCGGGGTCAACGCGTACAGGCTGGAGAGAGAGGCGCCGATCGCGCTCCGCGAGGTGGACAACACCGCGGTTCGCGAGAACCAGCTCGCGCGGCTGCGCGAGGTGAAGGCCGCCCGCGCGGAGGGCGCCGTGGGCGAGTCGCTCGCCGCGCTCACCCGCGCCGCCGAGACGGGCGAAGGGAACCTGCTTTCGCTCGCCGCCGACGCCGCGCGCCGCCGCGCGACGCTCGGCGAGATCTCCGGCGCGCTCGAGCGCGTCTTCGGCCGCTACGAGGCCCCGGTGCGCACGGTGAGCGGCGTGTACGGCGCGGAGCTCCGCGACGCGGGCGCCGGCCGCGAGGTGGAGGCGCTCGTCCGCGAGTTCGCGGCCCTCGAGGGCCGGCGCCCGCGCATCCTGGTCGCCAAGATGGGTCAAGACGGGCACGACCGGGGGATGAAGGTCATCGCCACCGCCTTCGCGGATCTCGGGTTCGACGTCGACATCGGCCCGCTCTTCCAGACCCCGGACGAGGTGGCGCGCCACGCCGTCGAGAACGACGTGCACGTGGTCGGGGTCTCCTCGCTCGCCGGCGGCCACAAGACGCTGGTGCCGCAGCTCATCGACGCGCTCGGGCAGGCCGGCCGCGGGGACATCCTCGTGGTGGCGGGCGGCGTGATCCCGCCGCAGGACTACCGGGTTCTGGAGGAGCGCGGCGTGGCGGGGATCTTCGGGCCCGGGACGGTCATCCCCGAGGCGGCGGCGCGGATCGTCCGGACGCTCCTCGGGGGCCTCTCGTCGCAGGAGGCGCGCTAGGTTGAAGTCGAGCCCGAGGCAGCTCGTCGACGGTCTCCTCGCGGGCGACCGGGCGGCGCTCGCGCGCGCGATCACGCTGGCCGAGAGCTCGCTCCCCCGCCACCAGGAGCTCGCCGAGGAGGTCCTGGAGCGCTGCCTGCCGCACGCCGGCGGCGCCACGCGCCTCGGCATCACCGGCGTGCCCGGGGTCGGCAAGAGCACGTTCGTCGACGCGCTCGGCGTTCACCTCGTGCGCGACCGCGAGGAGACGGTGGCCGTGCTCGCGGTCGACCCGAGCAGCCCTGTCCACGGCGGGAGCATCCTCGGCGACAAGACGCGGATGCCACGGCTGGCGAGCGACCCGCGGGCCTTCATCCGCCCCTCGCCGTCGGGCGGCTCGCTCGGCGGCGTGGCGCGGGCCACGCGCCAGGCCATCCTGCTCTGCGAGGCGGCGGGATACCGCAACATCCTTGTCGAGACGGTCGGTGTCGGGCAATCCGAGGTCGCGGTCGCCGACATGACGGACTGCTTCCTGCTCCTCATGCTGCCCGGGGCCGGCGACGAGCTGCAAGGCGTGAAGCGGGGCATCATGGAGCTTGTCGATCTCGTGATCATCAACAAGGCCGACGGCGGGAACGTCGACAGGGCCGCGCGAGCGCGCCGCGATTACGAGAGCGCCTTGCACCTGTTCCCTCCGGCGCCTCACGGCTGGGCGCCCGTCGTTGGCGTCTGCTCGGCCCAGGAGGGCCGCGGCGTCAGCGAGGCGTGGGAGATCGTGCTGCGCCACCGCGCGCACATGCAGGCCAGCGGCTGGCGCCTGCGCCGCCGCGGGGCGCAGGCGCGCCGCTGGCTGTTCGAGCTCATCGAGGGGCACCTGCGGGAGGCGTTCCTGCGCAGCGCCGGCGTGCGCGAGCGCCTGTCCGGCGTGGAGGTGCTCGTCGAGGCGGGATCGCTCAGCCCGCTGCGCGCCGCGCGGCAGCTGCTGGAGGCCTGGGATCCGGCCGGGAAGGGGTGACGGCGGGGCCGAACGCGGTGAGCGCCGCGGCGTCACTGGCTCGCCGTGAGCGCGCTGTGCTTGCGGCTGTAGCCGAAGTAGATCGCGAGCCCGAGGAGGAGCCAGGCGCCGAGACGGAGCCAGTTCTCGGTGGGCAGCGAGAACATGAGGAGGAGACAGATCACGATCCCGAGGATCGGCGTGAGCGGATAGAGCGGCACCCGGAACGGGCGCGGCGCGTCCGGCGCCGTCCGGCGCATGATCAGGACCGCCGCGCATACGAACAGGAACGCAAGGAGCGTCCCGATGTTGACGAGCTCCGCCAGGATCCGCAGCGGGAGGAGCGCCGAGAGGGTGGCGACCACAAACCCGGTGAGGAGGGTGGACTTCCACGGCGTCTTGAAGACCGGGTGCACCGCGCCGAAGAAGCCTCTGGGCAGGAGCCCGTCGCGGGCGATGGCGAGCAGCACGCGCGGCTGGCTGAGCATGAGCACGAGCAGCACGGAGGTGATTCCGGCGACCGCCCCGAGGGAGATGATGAACTGCGCCCACGGGAGGCCGACGCGCGCGAAGGCGTCGGAGACCGGCGCGTCGATGCTCAGCTCGGTGTAGGGCACCATGCCGGTCAGGATCGCCGCGACGGCGACGTACAGGGTGGTGCAGATGATGAGCGAGGCCACGATGCCGATGGGGAGATCGCGCTGCGGGTGCTTCGCCTCCTCCGCGTGCGCCGATACCGCGTCGAACCCGATGTAGGCGAAGAAGATGGTCGCGGCGCCGGCGAGCATCCCGAGCGGCTCTCCCCCCTTGCCGATCTCGCCGAATATCGTGTGTCCGAAGACGCTGAGCCCCCCGAGCCCGAACGGCGCGAACGGCCGCCAGTTGTCCGGGGTGACGTAGAACGCGCCGACAACGATGACGAAGAGCACGACGGCGAGCTTGAGCGCGACCATCACGACGTTGATTGTCGCGCTCTCGCGGATGCCCTTGAGCAGGACCACCGTGACCGCGGCCGTCACGACGATGGCCGGGAGATCGAGGATGGCCCTTGTGGACACCAGCTCGCCGAGCGCCGGATCGTAGTCGAACGGCGCGCTCCTGAGCTCTCTTGGCAGCTCTATCCCGAAGATCCCGATCAAGTCCTGGACATAGTGGGACCACCCGTGCGCCACGGCGGCGGCGCCGACGGCGTACTCGAGGACGAGATCCCACCCGATGATCCACGCCGGCAGCTCGCCGAGCGTCGCGTACGCGTACGTATAAGCCGAGCCCGCGACCGGCACCATCGCCGCGAACTCCGCGTAACAGAGGGCCGCGAACACGCAGGCCATCCCCGCGACCACGAAGGACAGCATCAGCGAAGGACCTGCCTTGTCGTGCGCGGCCTGACCGGTGAGTACGAAGATGCCTGTCCCGACGATGGCGCCGATCCCGAGGCTCGTTAGCTGCAGCGGCCCAAGGGCGCGCCGGAGGCGGTGCTCCGCCTCCAGCTCCTTGTTCATGACCGACATCGGCTTGCGGACGAGTAGCCGGCTCCCCATGGCCTTCGCTGCGCAGGCTCTGCGGCCCGGCCCGCGGCACGTCAAGCCGGAGACTCGTCCGCGGGAAGAGGCTCTGCCGGACGCGGCCTCAGCCCCTCCAGGAGCATGCCGCGGACGACGTTCGCGAGCTGCGCCGCCTCGACGGGCCGGTCGTATCGTCCGCGAGGGCGGCGACCCCCGGCTCGGTCCTTCACCCGCCAGGGATGCGGTACAAGGGGCCTCCCATGCGCGACGTCTGCTGGCGCTGCCGGCGCCCCCGTCCGGTCTGCTATTGCGCGCTCCTGCCCTCCTTGCCGACGAGGACCCGGGTCGTGCTCCTCCAGCACCCGCGCGAGCGGAAGGTGGGCATCGGCACGGCGCGCATGACCCACCTGGCGCTGCCCAACTCCGAGCTGCACGAGGGGGTGGTCTTCGAGGACGACGCCCGGATCGCCGCCCTCGCGAGCGATCCGACCACGGCCCTGCTCTTCCCCGGGGGCGACGCGCCCGCGGCGGGCGGGGCGCCGGTGCGCTCGCTCATCGTCGTCGACGGCACGTGGTCGCAGGCGAGGAAGATGCTCGCGCTGAACCCGCGCCTGGCCTCGGTGCGCCGCATCGGCGTGACCCCCCGCGCGCCGGGCAACTACCGCATCCGCAAGGAGCCCCGGCCCGAGTGCCTCGCCACGGTCGAGGCGGTGGCCAGCGCGCTGGCCGCGCTCGAGGGCGAGCCCGCGCGCTTCGACGAGATGCTCCGGGCCTTCACGTTCATGGTCGACCGGCAGATCGAGCACCAGGCGACGAGCAAGGCCCCGCGACGGCGGCGCGCGCAGGCGGCCTCGCCGCTCGCGCCGCTGCGCCCCTACCTCGTCGAGCCGGCGAGGGTGGTGCTCGTCGACGGCGGGGCCAGCTCCGGCTGGCCGGCGGGCGCGGGCGCGGGCGAGCCGACGTCCGAGCTCGTGCACCTCGTGGCCTGCCGCGCGTCGGGCGAGCGCTTCGAGGCGTTCCTCCGCCCGCGGCGGCCGCTGGGCCCGAGCGTCGCGCACCAGCTCGAGGTGCCCGAGCGCCGCTTGCTCGACGGCGAGGACGTGAGCACCGCCCTGACCCGGTTCCGCGCCTTCGTCGGCCCGGGCGGCGTGCTGGGCGCCTGGGGCACCTTCACCGTGGACCTGCTCGCGCAGGAGGGCCTCGGGCGCCCGCCCTCCCTCGACCTGCGCGACCTCTGCGCGCGGTACCTGCGCCGGCGGCCCGGCGGCATCGCCAACGGGGCGCGGGCGCTCCTGGCCGGGGAGCCCGCGGCGCGCGGCGGCGGGCGCGCCGGGCGCACGGTGGGGTGGCTCGAGGTCGTCCTCGCGCGCCTCCTCGACCTCGCGGGCGAGGACGACGTTGCCGCGCGGGGCGCCGCATGAGATTCTCCGTCCGTGCATTCCATCCGGTTCCGCTGAGTCCGGCATCCTCGTCCTCCCCGTAGCTCCGGCGCCGCCGGGGCACGCGGTGAGCGCGCGGGTGCCTGTCCGTGCCCTGTCTTCCTCCGAGCTCGCTCGAAACGTGGAAGACCGGGGCGCGTCGACTCACGCCCGGGAGCCTGGATGGATCACGCCACGCGCATCGGTCGTGAGCTCGCGCCGCGAGTCTTCCCCCCTTCACGCGCGCCGCCCTGCCGGCGGCGCGCCCAGAGGCTCGCGATCATGACCGAACGCCAAGAACACCAAGACTCCTCGTCCACCAGCTCTTCCACCGCTCCTTCCTCCTTCGCGCCGACCTCCTTCGCGCCGATCGAGTCCGCCGGCGCGCTCCTCGATGCGGCGCGCCGCGAGGGGCTCCGGCTCGCCACGAGCCACGCCGACTTCGACCAGTCCGGGCTCGACTTCCTCGTCGTGCACGCCCACGACGAGGACGGCGCGCCGTGGGTCGTGCGCACGCCGCGCCGGCCCGCGGTGGTCGCGTCGGCCCGCGTGGAGGCGCGCGTGCTGGCCCTCGTGCGCAAGCACCTGCCGGTCTCCGTGCCCGACTGGCGCGTGCACACCGATCAGGTGATCGCCTACCCGCGGCTCGTCGACGTGCCCGCGATCTCCATCGATCCCGAGGCGGGCGTTCGCTGGAACCGCGTCGACCCGGCGGCGCCGTCGGCGGCGTTCATCGCGTCGATGGCCGAGGCCCTCGCGGCGCTGCAGCGCATCGGCGCGGCGGAGATCGAGGCGGCGGGCGTCCCCGTGAAGCCGATCGACGAGGCGCGCCAGGTCCTCGCGCGCGCCATGGACGAGACGCGCGCCGCGCTGGCGCCGCCGGACGTCCTGTGGGCGCGCTGGCAGCGCTGGCTCGCGAACGACGCGATCTGGCCGCGCCACCTCGCCCTCGTGCACGGCGACCTGCACCCCGGGCACATGCTCGTCGACGAGGGCGGCCGGCTCACCGGGATCCTCGACTGGACCGAGGCCCACCTCGGCGACCCCTCGAGCGACTTCGCGCTCTTCGCCGGCGCCTTCGGCAAGGGGGTGCTCGACGCGCTCATCGCGCGCTTCGAGGCGGCCGGCGGCGCCACGTGGCCCGGCCTCGCGGCCCACGCCGCCGAGCGCTGGGCGGCGTGGCCCGCGCTGGCAGCGAAGTGGGGCGCCGACTCGGGCAACGAGGGCGTGATCGCCCACGCGCGCAACCTGCTCGCAGGGATCGCGGCCGAGAGCGGGTGAGGCCCGGCTCGTCGCGCCCCATCACCCCATCGAGATAACGCGTTGCGTTGTGAGCCCGCGCATGTTCAGCCGCTGCGGCCCTGAGTAGCCTTTCCGCATGACCGGAGGACACGGCGCGGATGCCGGCGCGGCGGATCGCGCGCTCGTGCTCATGCTGCTGGGCACGGTGCTGCTCGTGTCGCCGGCGCGGCTGCTCTGGGCCCGAGGCCTGCTCGCGGTGGCCACGGTCTTCGCGGTCTGGGCCGCGCTGATCGCGCTCGCCGTGCTCGCGGCGCGCGGCGACCGCGGAGACCCGGCGATCAGCGATCCCGCGCGCGGCGATCCCGCGCGGGGCGATCCCGCGCGCGGCGATCCCGCGCGCGGCGACCCGGGGCCCGGTGACGGTGCCGGTGACGCCGATCGAGGGCCGCCGTGATCGACGTCGGCGTCCTGCTCTTCGCCACGGTGGGCTGGCTCGCCGTGCTCGCCGCGATCGCGCTCGCCGCGCAGCGCGAGCGGATCCCCCGCGCGCTCGCGCGTCACCCGCTCGTCCTCGCCCTGTCGCTCGGCGTCTACGCCTCGTCGTGGACCTACTACGGCGGCGTCGGCTTCGCGCAGCGCCACGGCCTCGTCTTCCTCGCGGTCTACCTCGGCCCGACGCTCGCGTGCATCGCCACCCCGCTCCTCTGGTCGCGGGTCCTGCGGATCACGCGCGAGCAGCGCCTCTCCTCGCTCGCCGACCTCTTCGCCTTCCGCTTCCAGAGCCCCGCGGCGGGGGCGGTCGTCGCCGCCTTCTCCGTCGTCGCCAGCGTGCCCTACGTCGCGCAGCAGTTCCGCGCGACCGAGCAGTCGGTCCGCTTGCTCTCCGGGCCCGGGCACGAGGAGGCCGTGGGCGCCGTCTTCTGGGCGCTGCTGACGCTCTTCACGGCGTTCTTCGGCGCCCGCCCGGCCGCCGAGCAGGGGCGGGAGGACGGCCTCGCGGCGGCGGTCGCGTTCGAGTCGGCGGCGAAGCTCGCCGTGCTCGCGCTCGTGGGCCTCGTCGCCGTTCTCGGGGTCTTCGGCGGGGCGGGCGGGCTCGCGGACTGGCTCGGCGAGCACGCCGCCGAGGTCGAGGCGCTCGGCCGCCCGGTGCGCGAGGACAGCGGCTGGACGTCGATGCTCGTCATCAGCTTCGCCGCCGCCTTCCTGCTGCCGAGGCAGTGGCACATGGCGTTCGCGGGCGGCGCCGGCGACCGCGCGCTCGCCAGGGCGGCCTGGGCCTTCCCGCTCTTCCTGCTCGCGCTCAACCTGCCCGTCCTGCCCGTCCTCTGGGCCGGGACCCGCCTCGCGCCGGCCGAGCCCGCCGACAGCTACGTGCTGCTCGTGCCGCAGCTGCTCGGCCACGGCTGGCTCGCGCTCGCCGCGTTCATCGGCGGCATCTCCGCGGCGAGCGCCATGGTCATGGTCACGGCCGTCGCCCTCGCGAGCGCCAGCGCCACGCACCTGCTCCTGCCGCTCGCCCGGAGGACGCTGCGCCGCAACGTCTACGCGCGCGTGCTGTGGCTCCGCCGGGGGCTCCTGGTCGTCATCCTCGCCGGCGGGTGGCTCTTCCACCGCGCGCAGCCGCACCGCGGGCTGCTCGTCGAGAGCGGCATCGTGTCGTTCGTCGCCTTCGCGCAGTTCCTGCCGGGGCTGCTCGCCGCGCTCTTCTGGGAGCGGGCGACGCGCGCCGGGTTCCTCGCCGGGCTCCTCGCCGGCATCGGCACGTGGACCGCCACCTGCCTCGCGCCCTTCCTGCCCGAGCTGTCCGGGCTCGACCCGGGGTGGCTCGATCTCCTGCGCGAGGGCGCGGGCCGGGCCGACCCCGCCGTGTACGTGACGGTCACGGACACCTGGTCGCTGCCCACGTTCGTGTCGCTCGCCGTCAACGGCGCCACGCTCGGGCTCGTCTCGCTCCTGCGCCCCCCGGCCGAGGAGGAGCGCGAGGCGGCGCGCCTGTGCACGCGCCGCGAGATCGGCCCGTCGGTCGAGCGCGCGACCGTGGCCTCGAGCGTGGGCGCGCTGGAGGAGCGGCTCGCTCGGCTGCTGGGCCGCGAGGCGGCCGCGCTCGAGGTCACGCGCGCCCGGATCGAGCTCGACATCCCGCGCGACGAGACGCGGCCGACGGAGCTCCACGCGCTCCAGGAGCGCCTGCACCGCAACCTGTCGCCGCTCGTCGGCCCGGTGCTCGCGAGGACCGTCGCGGAGGCGGACGCGCAGGCCGCCCCGGGGGCGCTCGGCAGCAGGGCGGCGAGCGGCGCGCTCACCGAGGAGCTCCGGTGGCTGGAGCGGCGCCTAGCGCGCGGGGAGGCCACGACGACGTTCGTCGGCGCCGCGAAGGAGCTCGATCTCCTGCGGCGCTGGCTCCGCTCGGTGCTCGCGCAGCTCCCCCTCGGCGTCTGCGCCGTGGGCTCCGACGGCGCGATCAGCCTCGTGAACCGGCGCCTCGAGGCGCTCGTCGGCGCCGAGGAGCGCGACCTCGTCGGGGCGCCGCTCGACCGGCTGCCGGCCCCGTTCGCGGAGCTGTTCGCGCGCGCCGCCCGCGCCGCCTCGGCGGGCGAGGCCGGCGCGGACGAGGAGATCGAGGCGCACGTGGCCGGGCGCGCGCGCTCGCTGCGCGTCCACCGCGCCGCGCTCGACCCGCTCGACGCGCGCGCCGCCTCGGGGGGCGTGGTCCTGCTCGTGGAGGACCGCACCGAGCAGCGCGCGCTCGAGGCGCAGCTCGCCCACCGCGACCGCCTCGCCCAGCTCGGCCGCCTCGCCGCCGGCGTGGCCCACGAGGTCGGCAACCCGCTCACCGGCATCGCCTGCCTCGCGCAGAACCTCCGCGCCGAGTCCGACAACGACGAGATCCGCGCGCGGGCGGGCCTCATCCTCGGCGAGGCGGCGCGCATCGAGGCCATCCTGCGCTCCCTGCTCGACCACAGCCGCACCGGCGCCGTGCCGAAGCCGGGCGAGGGCGCGCGCGCGCGGGTCGGGCGCGTGGCGCTCGCCGAGGTGGTCGCCGAGGCCGTGCGGCTCATCCGGCTCGACCGCGCGGCGCCCCACGTCCGGGTGGATCAGGCCTGCCCCGAGTCGCTCGTCGTCATCGGCGACCGGCGCGAGCTCGTCCAGGTCTTCGTCAACCTGCTCGCGAACGCGCGCGACGCGTCCGAGGCCGGCGCGCTCATCGCCGTCCGAGGGTGGATCGAGGCCGGCCAGATCGTCGTCGAGGTCGAGGACCACGGCTGCGGCATCCCCGAGGAGCTCCTCGCCGCGGTCCTGGAGCCGTTCGTGACGACGAAGCGCGACCCGAGCGGCACGGGGCTCGGCTTGCCGCTCTCGCGCTCGATCGTCGAGGATCACGGCGGGACCCTCGCGCTGCGGAGCGCGGTGGGGCGGGGGACGACGGTCGTCGTCCGGCTGCCGCTCGCGGGCGCGGGGTGAAGCGGTCGGCGCGGGACGTCGGGTGTTACCGATCGTAACGAGACGTGCCGAACGGGCCCGCCAACGTGCTTGCCCCGTGGACGAGCAGGTATTCTCAAGGCTGCTTGCGTGGTATTCGGATCAAAGAGAGCAGCATTCCGCGAGCCGGGGGTGACAGGGCATCGACCCACGCGCTGCCGGCCCCTCGTCCTCCCTCGCGTGCGGGGGAGGAGGAGCCATGAAGAACACCCTGGCTGCCTCTTTCCGCTCGGCGCGCCTCTAAGCCCGTCTCCGGCCCTCTCGACAGGCGCTGGAACTCCTCCGAGGAACCGTTCTCATGGCACAGACGTCTCCCCAAACCTTCGCCGCGACGCCCACGAGCCCGGCCCCCGCGGCCGAGCGTGAGGTTGTCAGCAGCTCCACGCTCTGGAAGGTCATCTTCGCGTCCGCTGGCGGCACGATGATCGAGTGGTACGACTTCTATATCTTCGGGAGTCTCGCCGCGATCATCTCGACCCACTTCTTCCCGAAGGACAACCCGACGGCGAGCTTCCTCTTGACGCTCGGCACGTTCGCCACGGGCTTCGTCGTCCGCCCGTTCGGCGCGCTCGTGTTCGGGCGCATCGGCGACATCGTTGGTCGGAAGTACGCGTTCCTCGTGACGCTGCTGCTCATGGGCGGCGCGACGGCGCTCATCGGCTTCTTGCCGACGTACGACAAGATCGGGCTCCTCGCCCCGATCGCGCTCGTCCTGATCCGCCTCGTTCAGGGCCTCGCGCTCGGCGGCGAGTACGGCGGCGCGGCGGTGTACGTCGCCGAGCACTCACCCGACGAGAAGCGCGGCTTCTACACCTCGTTCATCCAGATCACGGCGACGCTCGGTCTGTTCATCTCGCTGGCGGTGATCCTCAGCACCCGCCTCCTCGTGGGCGAGGAGGCCTTCAAGGACTGGGGCTGGCGCATCCCGTTCCTCCTGTCGGTCCTCCTCGTCGGCGTGTCCTTCTACGTGCGTTCCCGCCTCAAGGAGTCGCCGATCTTCAGCAAGCTGAAGGCCGAGGGGAAGACGTCGACCGCTCCCATCAAGGACAGCCTCGGCAACAAGCGCAACTGGAAGGTCATCCTGATCGCCCTCTTCGGCGCCACGGCCGGCCAGGGCGTGGTCTGGTACACGGGGCAGTTCTATGCCCTCTACTTCCTGCAGAACACGCTCAAGGTCCCGTTCATCACGGCCACGATCGTGATCGCCACCGCGCTCGCCCTCGGCATGCCGTTCTTCGTGTTCTTCGGCGCGCTCTCGGATCGCATCGGCCGGAAGAAGATCATGCTCGCGGGCAACCTGTGCGGCGCGATCGGCTTCTTCCCCGTGTTCTGGGCGATGAAGCAGAACGCGGACAACCCGGTCGTGCTCACCGCGCTCGTGTTCGTGCTCGTGCTGTTCGTCACGATGGTCTACGGCCCGATCGCGGCCTACCTCGTCGAGGCCTTCCCTGCGAAGGTGCGTTACACGTCGCTCTCGATCCCGTACCACGTCGGCAACGGCGTGTTCGGCGGGCTCTTGCCGCTCATCGCCTCGTCGGTGACGGTCGCGACGGGCAACATCTACGCGGGGCTCCTCTATCCGATCGCGGTGGCGCTCATCACCGTCGTCGTCGGCGGGATCTTCCTGAAAGAGCGCAGCGACGTGCGCCTCTGGGACGAGCTCGATCGCCCGGCTTGACGGCGATCTCCCGGCGGACGGAGCGCTGCTCGCGCGCCGTCCGCCGCCTCCTGCTCCTCGCAGATCCGCGGGATACGGGCTCAGCCGTCAGGCAATGAAGCGAGGCGTACGAAGGTACGCCGCAGCGAGCCGGACGACGCGGATGAGCCCGCAGAGCTGAGGCATCTCCTCGAATTCCCGCGCTCACCTTGTCTCCGTAACAGCCCTGTCATTTCGGCTCTCTAGGCGCCGCGCGCGACGACCCCACGCCACGGGGCCTACCGGATGGGCGCTGGCATGGGATGAGCCTGAGCGACGAGGCGATTCGGCTGAGAGGCGCTCTGTTACCGCATCGGTGCTTGACTCGATACGTGGTGTGACCGAAGGGTCTCTCGTCGGGAATCCGGAAATCGGGGACCACGAACCAAAGATAGGTTGAGCGCGCCGCGTCATATGCTTTGCGCGCCGCGCGTCGGCGTGGCATCTTGCGGAACTTGCTTGCGGCCATTCGGCCGCTCCTGGGAGAAAATTTATGCGCTTTGCTAGCTTGCTGAGCTGGTGCTCGGTTTCGATCGCTTGCTGCCTGGCCGCCTGTATCGCTGCGTCTCCGGACGACGAAGAGATCCTGTCGCTGGAGGGCGCGCTGCTCAGCTCGGACGGGACGATGTCGGCGGAGCTGTCGTACCAGTCGCAGTGGCAGACGGGGTACTGCGCGAACGTGACGGTGAAGAACATGAGCTCCAGGCCGAGCACGTCCTGGGGCCTTTCGATCGCGCTCAACGGCGCGACGCTGGCCAACGCGTGGAACGCGCGGATCACGCAGTCGAACGGGCAGCTGAACGCCACCAACGAGAGCTACAACGGCTCGCTGGGAGCAGCGTCGACGGAAGCAGGAGCATCGACGACCTGGGGGTTCTGCGCGAACGGTACGGGGAAGCCCTCGATCACGTCGGTCAGCGGCAACGGGAACGGCGGCTCGACGTCGGTGAGCTCCAGCAGCGCCTCGAGCAGCTCCAGCAGCGCTACGAGCAGCTCCAGCAGCAGCTCCTCGGCCAGCTCGGGCGGAGGCGGCGCGGGCGGCAGCGGAGGCGCAGGCGGCGGCGGAGGAGCGGGCGGCAGCGGTGGCGGTCCGGTGGTCAACTCCGGCCTTCCGACGCCCCCAGGCTCCAGCAACGTGGCCAGGCCGTCGGGCGCGGTCGGCGGGTTCAGGGTCATCAACTGGGCCGGCTTCACGGGCGCCGTGTCGTACACGTTCGACGACTCGAACTCGAGCCAGATCCAGAATTACGACACGCTGAACGCGCTCGACGTTCCGTTCACCTTCTACCTCCAGACGGGCAAGAGCGAATCGACCAATTCGGTGTGGCAAAGGGCGCTGAGCGACGGGCACGAGCTCGGCAACCACACGAAGAGCCATTCGAGCAATGACAGCGGCGCCGATACGGACGCCGCGACGCAGTTCATCGAGAGCAGGTTCGGCACCAAGGTGTGGACGATGGCGGCTCCGAACGGCTCGTCGGTGTACTCGAGCATCGCCAGGACCCGCTTCCTCATCAACCGGGGTGTGGCCAACAACCTCATCGGCCCGAACGACTCGACCGATCCGTTCACGCTGCCCTGCTATATCCCGCCGACCGGCGCCTCCACGACGGTGCTGGACCAGCAGGTCACGAGCGCGCGGGACGCCAGGAAGTGGCGCACCGTCCTGGTGCACGGCTTCACCGGCGGCTCCGACGGCGCTTATCAGCCGATAGGGCTCCAGGCCTTCGTCGATCACGTCAAGCACGCGAAGGCGCTCGGCGACATGTGGCTCGACAGCGTGGTCAACGTCGGCGCTTACTGGCGCGGGCAGAAGGCGGTCTCCTCCGCCACCACCTCGACGTCCGGCGGCGCGACGACCTACTCGTGGCAGCTCCCCGCCAACTTCCCGCCGGGCAAGTACCTGCGCGTGACGGTCACCGGCGGCACGCTCAAGCAGAACGGCGTTCCGCTGAGCTGGGATCCGCACGGCTACTACGAAGTCGCGCTCGACGCGAAGTCCGTGACGCTGGCGCCGTGACGAAGCGGGCCCGCGCCCCGCGGGCCCCCTCCTTGACGAGTCAGAGCCTGTCGGTCGGGGCGCAGGGGACGCCGGCCAGGGCGACCACCCAGCGCCGTCACAACCTCAAGCTCTCGCTGGGCAACGCCTCCGTGCCGCCCTTCGATCCGAGGAACGGCTCGCTCTCTCGCTGCTCACCGCTTCTGACGCAGGCCCCAGGCGCTGGCGAGCAGCGCGCGGCACGCGTCGGCCCTCTGGTGCAGCTCTCCGTCGCGAAAGTGCGCTCCGAGCGATGCGTCGAGCGCTGCGGTCGCATCCAGAGCGGCCGCGCGCAGCGCCTCGTCTGCAGAGGGGGCCGCCTGCGCGATCGTCCGCGCCAGCGTCCCCGCGACGTCGCCGAGGTAGACCTGCCCGCGCGTCTCTGCGATCGCGAGCGCCTTCTGGCCCGCCGCGAGCGCCGCGCCGAGATCTCCCGTTCCGAGCTCCGCTTCAGCCAGGTTCCGGTACATGTCCGCCAGGTCCGAGCCGGCGCGGCTCTGCTCCCCGATCCGCACCGCCCGCCGAGCGTGATCTCGCGCCGCGGTGAGCTCCTTCATGGCGAGCTCGGTCTCGGCCAGGTTGCTGTACCCGATCGCGATCTGATGCAGATCGCCCGAGCGCTCCTTGAGCCGGATCGCGCGCAGGAACGTCTCGCGCGCCCCCGGGAGATCACCCACGCGGAGACGCATCACCGCGACGCCGTTCAGGGCCAGGCTGACGAGGTGAGGATGCGAGGCGTCCGAGACCACGCGGGTGACCTGGTGGTAGGTCCGCTCCGCGCTGACCGTCCGACCACGCGCCGCCAGCGCGAGCGCCACGCCGAGCAGGGTCGCTGCGACGTCCTCCCGCCAGCGCTCGTCGTTCCGGCGCAGGGTCCGGCAGATCCGGAGCCCGGTCCGAGCGGCCTGCCAGCTCGCTTCGCGTCGCCCCTCGCGGCGATGCAGGAACGTGAGCAGAGCGTACATCGCCAGCGTCTCGCGGAGCTCCCCCGCCTCCGTGGCCCGGGTGATCGCCCGCTCGGCGAGCGCCCGGGCCTCCGGCAGCGCGCCGCGCACCTTGGCTATCAGCGCGAGCCGCGCGTCGATGCGCGCGTCCCAGCTGAGCGCTTCGGGCCGATCTTCCCTCGCGCTCCCGCGGCGCTCCCCGCGGCGCATCAGCGCTCGCGCTTCCTCGTACACGCGCTCGGCGTCGTCGAGCCGGCCGACCCGGCGGAGGGCGTCGCCGAGGTCGAAGCGCACGCGAAGGCGCTCCCGGGCGGCGGCGCTCCGCGGCCCCTCTGTGTCGTCGCCGCCGCCAGCCTCCTCGTCCTGGTCTTGCAGGGTGCGCGCGCGCTCCAGGTGGCGGATCGCCTCCGCGTTTTCGCCGAAGGACATGGCCCGCACCGCCGCCCGCGCGTACGCCGAGGCCGCGCGCGCCGCGTCGCCCGCCCGGTCGTACTGCGCGGCCAGGAGCGCCACGGCGACCCCTGTCTCCCCCTGCCGATCGAGCCAGGAGGCCACCTCGAGGTGCAGCGCGCGGCGGAGCTTCGCGCTCAGCATCTCGTACGCGACCTCGTGGGTCGCTGCGTCGGCGAAGGCCATCTCGCGCTCGCCCTGCAGCGTGGACGGCTCGCGTGCGCGGATGAGCCGCCGCTGCCGGAGCTGTCCGAGCGCTGCTTCCACCGGGACGCCGGTGTCGAACGTCGTGCTCGCCTGCTGCAGGCGCTCGACGGCCCCTTGCCAGAACGTCCGCCCGACGACGGCTGCGTGCATGAGCACCTCGCGGACCCTGGGCTCGAGCCTGTCCAGCCGTGTCTGCACGATCCCCTGGATCGTCGTGGGCAGCCGCAGCGCCCCGAGCCGCTCCTCGTGGAGCACCCACGCCTCGCGCCCTCGCGCCTCGATCGCGCCCGCGTCGACGAGCAGGTGGAGCAGCTCCTCGACGACGAGCGGGCTCCCCTCGGCGCGGTCGGCGAGCGCCCGCACGACGTCGGCGGACAGGCCCGGGACGCGGCGGAGGCGGTCCTTGATCATGTCCTCGATGTGGCGGCGCGCGAGCGGCGCGACCTCCTGGCGGTGGTGCGCCGCGGCGTCGGCGCCGAAGCCGGGGCGGCGCTCGAGCAGCTCGGCCCGCGCGCTGCACACGAGCAGCAGCGGCAGGTCCGCCATGCCCTCGACGAGGCTCTCCAGCAGGTCGAGGCTGGCGTCGTCGGCCCACTGGAGGTCGTCGCAGAGCACCACGATCGGGAGCTGCCGAGCGGCGAGGCGGGCGAGGCGCGTCAAGGCGGCGACGATCCGCTGCTTCACGAGCGCCCCGGCCTCTTCGGGCCCGAGCGAGTCGCAGGTGGCGCCTGTCGCGGCCGTCCCGCCGAGGAGCGCCTCGACCTGGAGCAGCGCGGCGTCGATGTCCGCGACATCGAGCTCCTCGCCGGTCGCGTAGCCGATCGAGCGATCGTCGTCCGGGGGCGGCGCCGCGGCGGCGTGGTGCGTGCGGAGCCAGCGCAGGCCGAAGCGCAGCTTCCGGCGGATCCCGCGCTGGCCGTCTCGCGGGCGGATCCGGAAGCGCTGGCGGAGGAGCGCGGCGGCGAGGCTGTAGGTGACGTCGGTGGTGAGCGGCGAGCACTGCGCGGTCAGCACGAGGACCTTGTTGGGCTTGGCTGCGAGGTGCGCGAAGAGCTCAGCGAGCAGCCGGCTCCGCCCGGCGCCGGGGGGTCCGACGAGCGACAGGAGCTGGGCCCGGCCCTCGGAGAGCATGGTCTCGAGCGCGTCGAGCATCCGCTGGGTCTCGGCGCCGCGCCCCACGAGCCGCGTCGTGAGGCCGAGGAAATCGGTTCGGGCGAACGAGACGTGGCCGTGCAGCGCGCCCGTGACGCGGTAGCAGGAGAGCGGCTCACGCCGGCCAGGGACGTCGATGGGGGAGAGCGGCACCACGTTGAACCGGCCCGCGATCTGCCGGTACGTGTCACGCGCGACGGCGATGGCCCCGGCAGGCGCGGCCGCCTGCAGCGCGGCGGCGACCCGCACGACCTCTCCGGTCACGAGGAGCTCCGGACGCTGCGGATCACCGCTCGTCCGCGTGAAGACCCGCCCCGTGGCGATCCCGAACGACGCGGCGAGGGGCGCGGGGGGCGCCGAGCGCCGAGGCGTGGGGCTCACGCGCACGGCGGCCACGCGGAGCGCGGCGACGACGGCGCGCTCCGCGTCGTTGTCGGTCGCTCGCGGGACGCCGAAGACGGCGATCACGCGCTCGTCGGCGGTGCGCGTGATCACGCCCCCCGTGCGCTCGATCTCCTTGACGACCAGATCGCGGCTGCGATCGGTGAGCTCGGCGACCTCCTCGTCGTCGAGGTGCGATGAGCGCGCGGCGAGGCTGGAGAGGTCGACGCACAGGACGGTGCAAACGCGGTTCTCGCCCGACGGCGGGAGAGAGGAGCTCGCCGGCGCGGAGGGCGGAGGGAGCGAGCTCTGCGCCGCGTACGGGGGGCTGGAGCCGCGCCTGTCTTGAGACATGGGCGCCGTCGCTCCCGGGCAGTCGTTCTGATCGGTCGCGCGCCCCGTCGCGGCGAGCGACGTCTCCGCGGAGGTGGAGCGCGCCTTCAGCAGGCTCGACCAGAACTCCTTCATGTTGAGAAAGCGCGCGCCCGGCTCGACCGTGAGCGCGCGGCGGAGGACGAACGCCACGCCGTGGTGTTCCGGCGTGATGCCGGAGAGCAGGTCCGGACGCCGCCACGCATCGAGCGCGGACGTGAGGAGCTCGATGAGCGACTCGCCTCGAAGCACGCGCCGGCCCGACGCGACCTCGATGAGGATGAGCGCCATGGCGAAGACGTCGGTCCATGGCCCGGTGGCGCCGTACTCCCGGACAAACTGCTCCGGGGCAGCGTAGATGGGGGTGAACACGCGCTGGGTACCGCTTGCTCCGGCGAGGGCGGCCGCGAGCGGCGTTGTCTCCTCGAACACCTTGGCGATGCCGAAGTCAAGGACCTTGAGCCCGGCGCCGCCGCGAAAGCGTACACAGAACAGATTGGCGGGCTTGAGGTCCCGATGCGACACGCGGTTCTCGTGGGCGATGGCGAGCGCCTCGGCAGCCGGGGAGAGGAGGGTTATCGCCTCGTCGAGATCCATCGGCCGGGACCCTCGGGCGTGGCGCGCCGAGAGCGCCGCGGCGAGCGTCTCTCCCTCGAGCCACTCCATGACCAGGTAGGGTGTCCAGACGCCGCGCGGGGAGGTGGACGCGCCGATATCGAGGGCCTGGACGATGTTGGCTGTCTGCCGCGAGAGCTGGTGGAGGAGCTTCCCTTCGGCCCGGAGCATCGCGAGGAAGCCGTCCTGCCCGGAGGGCGGCATGCCGCGCTGCATCTGGAGGCACTTGATGGCGACAGGGACGTCGAGCCCGAGGTGCATGCCGCGATAGACGACGCCGAACCCGCCCTCGCCGACCACCGCATCGACGGCGAACTGGCCGTCGAGCGTCGCGCCCACCCAGCCGAAGGGGTCCGTCAACGTCATCGCAGACGAGGGTACCGGCTGCCGGATGCCGTGAGAAGAGGGCGTTTTGTCCGAGAGGACGCTGCCGCCGTGTCGGGTTGATCGCCGTGGGGACCGATACGACGAGAGCGGGGTTCGGCTCGAGCGAAATACTGCCGCATGGCCGGCCGATGGCCGGCCACGGGCCGGCGAAATGACGAGGGCGGTCTGGGCAGCTCTCGATCTCAACGCGGGACGCGGTCCGGGCGCGCAAGCGATTCATTGAAACCCGCGGAAAACGAGGCCGCGGCCGCCGCTTCATGAAGTCGCACCGCGTCGACGGGCCTGGGATCATCGGTGCGCTCGTTTTTGCATGTCCGCGCCGGGCGCCGGCAAGCTAGGGTCTGCGGCGAATTCTGGAGGAAAGAACATGACGAATCGGTTCTGGACTTGGTTTTCTGCAGCGTTCGTGGGCGGTGCCGCGTGCGCGACCGTTGCTGGATGCGGCGGCGATGAGCTGCCCACGCCCGCGACATGCCCAGAGGAGAACCAGATTCGGGGTGTTTGTGTCGGTGTCCCGAAAGGGGTCGTCTATGGCGGCGAGAGCTGCCTCAAGGTCGCGAACGATGAACAGCTCACGTCCGCGGCACTGGGCGCCTCGCCCGGCACCTGCATCGTGCTCGGCCAGGGCGGGTACCGCGCGGTCACCGTTCCCGGCGGCGTAAGCCTCATCGGGGCCTCGGCGGACGCGGTCACGATCGACGGGATCACGCTGGAGCCAGGGGCGGGCGCCGTGGTCCGAGGTCTCACGGTCGGGCAAGAGGGCGTGAGCGTGAAGGGGGCGACCGGCGTGCGCATCGATTCGGTCCGCATCGTCGGCGCGAGGGACTATCCACGCGATGGGGTCGAGATCCTTGAAGGCTCCTCGGTCGACATCGTGAATTCCGAGATCGTCGGCTCGGGACGCGTCGGCGTCTTCGCGATGGACTCCAACGTGAGCCTGGAGCGGAGCGTCGTCTCGGGCGCCCAGGGCGGCGGGATCGTTGTCGAGCGGCGGGAGCCGTGCGACGAGGTCGACTGCACCTGCACGAGCCGCCCTGCGCTCATGGTGAAGAGCAGCGTCATCCGCCGGAACCACATCGTCGGCGTCTCGCTGCACAGCGCCACCGCCAGCCTAGAGGACGTCGACGTGATTAAGACGGAAAATGGCGATCTCATCCAGAAGGGCGAGTACGGGGGGGGCATCTCGGCTGCCGAGTGCTCGACCGTGCACCGTGCCAGCAAGGTGCGGGTGCTCGGCAGCCGTTCCTACGGCATTCTCATCGACCGCTCGATGGCTTGGCTGGGTGACGAGCACGCGGAGGACGACTTCATCGAGATCGGCGGGAACACGCTTGGGCTCTGGATTCAGAACACCCTGATCCCGGCGGAGGGAAGTCCTGACGAATGCTACCATCATGAGACCAATCAGCCTTGCACCGTCACGCTGCACAACGGAAAGCTGGAGCGCAACTTCGGCGTCGGCATCGGTGTCGCGGGCGAGTCGAAAGGCATCATCCTGTGCAAGTCCTCGATCACGCACACCGCAAACCACAACCTGGAAATCATCGAGGCGAGCGGCTTGGACCGGAAATTCGGCGATGGCGTCGAGTGGCTGGATGGCTCCGAGGTGTTCATCGACGGCCTGACGCTGGGCGGCAATGCGAGGAATAGCCTGTTGATCGATGGTCCAGCAGTAGGCGAGATCAAGGGACTCCGCTTGCTGAGTGCCGCAGACGAGCTCCCACTGCAGCAGAACGTCACGGAGGAAGCTGCCCACCCTACAGCTATGGACGTCGAGCTGCGGACCACCCTTGAGAGCAAGTTCGCGATCGCGAGGTCACCCATCGCGGCGTCGCGTCCGTCGAGGTGAGGGCTGCGGCGGCGCGGCCAACGACGGCTCCGGCGTCTCGTCCCTGGAGCAGAGCCGTTGCAGTGATGATCGCGCCGGGGGGCCGCGTCTGTCGGATCTGCCGCGCGGGAGACGGTGGGGCGCGCGGCGCGCTCCGGTGTCAACCCTGCGGCGCTTCCTGGGCCGGCCCCATGCGGGGAACGGGCGGGACGTTATGGCTGCTCACAGAGCAGTTGTCCTCGGTCTCGGAGCAGTGAGCGGCGCCGCGGCTGGTACACCGCCACCGGTCGCTGCGATCGAAGGTGGACTCGGCAAAGGGGGCGTCCTCGCCGCTGATGTCGATCTCGTTGCAGGTAAGGGACGTGTCGACGATAGCTACATCCGAACCGTAATTTGCGACTCCGATGTGAACATTGCCTGCGATGCTCGTGTTGTAGATCCAGGTCGTGCTTTCATCCGCGGCGGCCACTCCATGCCCGAACGCGTTGCCGCCCAGCGCCTTCGTCGTGCGCACGAGCGTGGAATCGATCGTCGCGTCCGAGTCGATGACGCCCACGCCGGCCTCATGGTTCTCCTCGACGAGGCATGCGCGGATGGTCACGTTTGCGCGGTCGCGCCTTTTCGCGCGGGATTCAACGCCGATGCCGCGCCCCAGCTGGCCATCGGAGCCGGGCTGGGTGGCGCGGACCACGCTGGTCTCGATCGTCGCGTCCGAGCCAACGACGAGCACGCCAGCCGTCCGGTTCTCCTCGACGAGGCAGGCGCGGATGGCGATGTTCGCGCGCTCGTCTCTCTGTCGACCATTTTGGACCCGGATGCCCACTCCTCTCTCCATCATTGCGGCATCCTCCGCCTTCGCGGTGCTCCGGGTGTTGCCGACGATGGTGGCCTCGACCGTCGCATCCGAGCCAAGGACGAATACGCCGGCATCATGGTTCTTCTCGACGATGCAAGCGTGAACGGTCAAATTCGCGCGCTCGTCTTCCACAGGGCCGGCCTCGATCCCCCGCCCGAACTCACCAGAAGAATTGGGCTGGGTAGCGCGGACGATGCTAGCCTGGATGGTCGCGCGCGAGCCGGCGACGAACACGCCCACCTCATTGTTCTGCTCGATGAGGCACTGGCTTACAGTCGCGCTCGCGCGCTCGCCTGTCACGCTGTCATACTGGACCTCGATACCCCGTCCTCTCGTACCATCCGGTCTGAGGCGGGTAGAGCGGACGACAGTGGCTTCGATCGTCGCGTCTCCGCCAGAGACGAGAATGCCAATGTCGTGGTTGTTCTCGATGAGGCATGCGCGGACAGAGGCGACGGCGCGCTCGCCTGTGTCGCTGGTGGACTGGACCTCGATCCCCCGTCCGAGCTTATTGTTCGAATTGGGTTGAGTTTCGCGAATTACGGTGGTCTCGAACGTGGCGTTCGAGCCCATGATGAGCGCGCCGGTGGCGTGGTTCTGCTCGATAACGGATGTGCGGACGGTCACGCCGGCGCCTTTCGCGACGGCGAGCCCCGCCGCTTCGCTGCGGTCTTCACTGGGTTTGGTGCCACGGATGACGGTGCCTTTGATTGCCGCGTCCGAGGCGAGGACGCTCACGCCTGAGTCGTGGTTCTGTTCAAGGAGGGATGTGGTTATTGATGCGCTCGTCGCGCCGTCAGAGCCGTTGATCTCGATCCCATTCATCTCCGCGTCGTGTACCCACGCTTTGTCTATTGTTACATCGTGCGCGCGCGATATTAAGATCCCAAGCTTCGTCCCGGTCACGGCGAGGCTCCGGATCTCGGTTCCGCTCGCCTTCGTTCTGAGCACCCGAAGAGCAGCGCCCTCATTCCCCGTCCCTTGGATCTCCACAAGCCCAGGACACCTGCCCCACAGGCGCACCGCCTTGCCCGAGATCAGCACGTCTTCCTCATACGTGCCCGCCGCCACGGCGACGATAGCGCCGCTGTTGGCCTTGTTGATCGCCCGCTGGATCGTCGTCCACGGCCTCGCCGCCGTCCCGTCGCTGTCGCCTCCCGTATAGGCCTGGTCGACGAGCTGGGTGCTCGCCTCGATCGGGATATCGCCCCACGGCCCTTCGCCGCAAGAAGCGACCTCATGGCAGCGGGTTTCCCCGGGGATGGCCATCTGCCCCTTCGGACACGCTGCGTCCGGAAGGATCGCCGAGCAGCCGCCGCGGCCATCGGCGACGAACCCTTCTCCGCACGCCTCCGGCGGCACCCCCGCCGGCTGGCATCGGCCGTCCTCCTGCTCAATCTCGCCCGGCGCGCACCGCATGTCCGGTGGTAGCCCCGCTGGCTGGCATGCGCCCGTTGCCAGGGTGAGCTCGCCCGGGCCGCACGGCTTCGGCTCGCACT
This sequence comes from Sorangium sp. KYC3313, assembly GCF_052075895.1. Lineage (NCBI taxonomy): Bacteria > Pseudomonadati > Myxococcota > Polyangiales > Polyangiaceae > Sorangium > Sorangium sp. KYC3313. The sequence goes on along the minus strand of NZ_CP197255.1, from coordinate 9,018,036 downwards.
GCCCGTCTTCGCGCGCCACCTCGCCGGTGGCGCACGGCTTCGCATCGAATACACCACCACAGTCCAGCGTCACGAGCGCGGCGACGAGCGACCACGACCAGACCACCACGAAAGACCGTCGGGTGCTCCGATCCCTAGAATTTGCCATACAAAGAATGCTCCCTCGCTGACCAGATTGAGACCACTGCCGATATCGAACGCGCGCAGGCGCCCGCCTTGTCGGGCTCGACCTGAGAGCGACGATCGATGTCGGGCCGCGCTCAAGCACGAACGGTGCCATCCTGCGACGGGCCCATTCCCCGATCAGACGCCGCTCGTTGGCGTGATTTTGCGCGGGAGAGCCAGGGCCGGGTGCGGCCACAGCCGGCCTCATGGCCGGCCAGCAGACGCAGTGGTCGAGCCTCTTCCCTCATAACGCGGCGCGATGCGCGGGGTGCCTGAACGGCGATTCCCCTGCGCCGAGCGCGCCCACATCACAGCAAGCGCGCCGCGACGGTCAGACGTCTGTCGATGGACAGCCAGACGTCTGGTAATGGTCAACTTTGACCCTTAGTGGTCAAAATAGCCTGATTCGCGTGGCGGATCTCGATCTCGGTCCGTAGCGTTCGGCGCAAGTGACCCCCGCGGCGATTGGCGTCGCCCGGGGGTCGTGGCCGAAACCTCATCGACCGAGGTCCCGACATGTCCGTTGTACACTTACGCCAGAATTCGGGCAAAGGGAGCGGTGCGCCCAAGGGGCGGCACGGCTCCGTCTGCCTCACCCGAGACGAGAGCGCCGCCCTGCGCGCCGCGCTGAAGAACCTGAACCGCACCCGCGCGTGGGCGGAGATCGCCCGCGAGATCGGCGTCTGCCGGAACACGCTGCGGAGCGTGGCGAACGGGTGGGCGCCCGGCTCCGCTGGGCTCGCGCTCCGCGTCGCTCGGCTCGCCGGCCTCGGCATTGAGCGCATCCTCACACCCGGCCCGGTCAGCTCGACCGCATGCCCGACGTGCGGGAGGTCCGGGTGAAGCCCCGGCGGAAGGGGGCTCGCCGCCCGCCTGCCGCTCGACATCCCAGGAAGAAGCCGACGATGCAGGCGATCCTTGCCGAGCGCGGGATCATCCTCGCGACGCTCGCCGGCATCCCGCGACGCGACCGCCGCGACGTGGAAGCCGAGGTGTTGCTCAACGCCTGGAACGCCGTCCGCCGCGGGATGTACCGGCCGGACCCGAAGGACAAGCCCCGGGACGCTCTGAAGAAGTGGCTCCACGGTATCGCGTGGCGCCTCGCCTCGCACTACGTGCACAGCGCGTACGTCCGTCACGCGGTCCTCCATCCGTCGCCGCTCGGGCTGCTCCGCGAGCCCGTCGGCATCGACATGCACGCGCAGATGGAGGCGCGGGAGGTGCTCGACGCCATGGCCAGCCTGCCGGGCTGGCAACGCGAGGCGTTGCTTTCGGTGGACGACCCGGAGAGCCTCGTCGCGTACGCCAAGCGGCGCCGCATGAACCCGCACACCGCGGCATCGCGGCTCAGGATCGCCCGCGAGGCGCTCGCACTGAAGCTTCGTCGGTGGCGGAAATGAGCGAGTAGGCGGACCCCCGGCGAAGTGATGCGCAAGATCGCCCTGATGGCGGCCGCCGAGTAAGAAGGCCGTCCGCGACGTCACAGCGCCAGACTAGCACCCGCCCGCTTGTTCAACCGCTACCCTTACAGCAAACTTTTGGCGGTGTCAAGCCGCGCATGCTAGCATTGCGTCAATGCCGTCTGCGCACCAGAAAGGCTCATTGCAGCTTCGCCTGCATGCCGCCTCCACTCCGGAGCGCGTGCTACTTGCAGCAACGCTTTTCGATGACGTTGTAAAGCGCGCGTATCCCAGTCTGGATCCAGACACAATCACTATGGTCGTGTCGAATTTCGACATGACGGCTGGCATGCGCTACTACGGGCATGAGGCTCGGAAAGCGATCGACGGCATTATCAGGTTTCTGACGAATCCTGAGCTTGAGATCGCAAAACGCCCTGGTGCGTGGGTCATTGCCGAGACCTTCGCGGAGCATTCCCCAGCGCTGGCTCAGTACGGGGCCGAGGTGTGGACTCCTAAGCGAAAAGAGCCTATTGCCGTCATACACAACGAGTTCATCGCCACAATGATACGCTTGGCGCAGGACAAGAAGCCTGCGCCAGCGCTCCGCGGAAATACCGTCGTTTATAGCGTTATTTACAGAGTTGGTCGCACGAGTGCGAGCTCCAGGCATGTGCGCGCCCGCATAGAGCTTGATGGGAAGCCACAGGAAGTGACCATCCGTAAAGGTGAAGAGTCGGCTTTCTACGACGCAGCGAAGACGAAGAATGTCTACGCAATTCAGCTGGATGCATCATGGACCGCTGACGAATCTGGCCGGCTTATGTTCGACCCGTCGCGCAGCCAGGCAAATAAGATCGAGGCGTGGTGCCCGATTAGCGGCGCCGACCTTATCCAGGAAGTGAGGGCCCTGCATGGGCCGCTATTTGAGCACGGAAGCCTAGGGGATATTATTGACGAGCTTGAGGGCCGCTGATGGGGTCAATGGTCGACACCCAAATCATGTTGTACGCTTTTTACTTGGAGGGCAAGCGTGGCCCATCAAAGTCGAGGCAGCATGAGCTGGACAAGCATCTCGAACAGGCGCGGGCCAAATGCGAAGCCAGTAGTGAATTGCTCAGGCGCCTGGGCAAATTCTACATAAGCGCCATCTCTATAACTGAACTATGCCGGCATATGATGCCTGACGAGATGGAGTGGTTCAGCGGTGTCTCGTCGAAGCTTGATGTTGTAGCCTTTGACGGACGGGTGGCGATCGAGGCGGCAAGACTAGTTCGTGTGCGCAACCTGAAAGAGAAGCTGTGCTCTCACTGTCTAAACGCGATAGCGCAGCATCCGTGTAAGGTATGCCGGAGACTTGTTGCGTCACACCAGAGGATCAACGACGCAATGATCGCTGCAAGCGCCGAGATTAGCGACAAGGTATCTGTTTTATACACGTTCGACGGTGGCCTTCTCTCCTTTGGGCAACACGTGAAGCGGTGCCGGATAACAGAGCCAGTGGACCCCCAGCCCGAGGTGGTGCGTGGCAAACAGAAGACGCCGCAGAAGAGCCGGACAAATCCGGCCGATCATGGGCAAATGGGGCTCTTTGGGCTGGTGGAACAGAGGCAAGCCATCAGCACCACGGATGTTGCCAAAAACCAAGCTGTAGCTGCCCCGATAGCGCATCCTGGGGTATCGTCGACCGCGGACAGAGGAGCCGTACCAATCGCGGCGGCAGACCCTCCGGTCAGCGGAACTGGGACCGCACAGGCGGACCCTAATGCCGGTCAAGGTGGGTGAACTGAGCAGGCCTGGCAGATTACTGGTCACTCGCCAAATAATTTCAGTTGCACCATCTTGCGCGTCCCCGGCGCTGGCGAAGGCTCCAACGGCGGTGGCTCCGGAGCGGGCGTAGGCGCCACAGGAGCAGCCGGCGCGCTCCCAACCAGCCGGAGGAACCCGCGCCCGTTCGGCAAGGCCCTCGCAGGCGCCGTAGGCGCTCCCGCGGGCGGCTCGGGCAGCTTCAACGCCTTCGGTTGCGGCGGCTCCCCTGGCGCCTCGGAGAGCGCCGCGGCGACGAACTCGTCGATGCTCCACACGTGATCTGTCAGCCCGGCCTCCATCGCGGGCGTCACGCGCAGCGCCTCGTGCGGGCGGCAGAAGTTGTAGAACATCATGTGCAGCGCGACGGCCGCCTTGTGGTGCGGGAGGCGCCTGCTGAACCCGTTGCAGAGCCGCGTGAAGCGGCGGATGTGCATGCGGATCGTCAGGTTCTGCCGCTCGACGTGCGACGTGCTCGCGCGCTGCATGTCGGGCACGCCGAACACGGGCGTCTTCGTGATGAACGGGTCGCGCGGCGGCTCGTACCGGTGGTCATCGTCCTTGCGACCCTTCCGCCGGTAGTTCTTCACCACCTGGGCGTAGTCGACCGAGCCCGCGAGCGCGAACGACGACCCGACCGCGGCGACGTAGGGTGCCCAGCCGTCGCTGTAGAGCTGCGGGACGGTGACCAGCCGAGCCCGCAGATCCTTGATGAACGCGGCGGTGTTCTCCTCGTCGCGCTTCCCCACGCGGTAGGCGATCACGAGCTTCGACGCGCTCGCCATGCCGACGAACGTGTACGCCTCCCCGAACTCGGGCGAGTCGCCCGGCTTTACGCGAGCCTCCTTCTTCTGCACGTAGCTCCAGATCTCGTCGACCTGCACCGTGCGGCAGTCGACGTCACGCACGAGCCGGTTGTGTAACCGCTCGCAGCCTTCCCCCATGCGGAGCAGCAGCGACAGGATCGCCGGCTTGCTCACCTCCGTGAGCCGCGTCGTCGGGCGGATGCCCGCCCCCTCGACGAGATGCGACACGACCTCGACGCGCTTCGCCATCGGCAGCACGTGTGCCATGCAGGGCCTTGCCTCTCCCCAGAGGTGGCCTCATGCTGCGCCTTGCGACGTGCGCTGGACGGGCCACCGTCCGGTGTTCCGCAGCCCTGCTCTCGGGGACCAGCCGGGGGCAGGGCGCTTTGCCTGTCCCACCAAGGTAGCACCGAAAGCCTATGTTTCCCGGTGTTTCGTGCGGCTAGGACACGGGCCGTCATAGCCGATGGTCAACCATTGGACCATCCCGAGTCGATGAAATTCCATAGGAATTTCGCGAGCATAGGCTACGCCTGCGCATCCACGCTTGACAAGCGCGTGCCGCGCGTGGTGCGTGTAGCACATGAGCAACATCAATCCACACATCGAAGCATTGGCTCGCGAGGCGAAGGAACGCTACGCCGCGTACATCGACATCCAGTGCCACGGCGGGTCGCCTGACGAAGTGAAAGCCGCACTGGCGCTGCGGAATCAAGCCGAGAAGAACCTACTCGAAGCGCTGCACGGCAAGCCAGGCGGGGTGACCCGTCAGCAGGCGCTCGGCCAATACGCCGAGGAGCTCAGCGACAAGATGAAGCACGGGCGGTAACTCGCGCTCAGACGACGCATGCGCGCGCGGCACACACACCGGATCGACCGTCAAGGCGGTCCGGGCCCATTGGTCAAAATTGACCATTACCAGACGTCTGGCGATGGATGGCCAGACGTCTGGCCCCCGTCACAGCCGCGGATCGACCGGCTCGCTCTCCAGCGCCAGCACCCCGAACACACACTCGTGCACGCGATGGAGCGGCTCGCCCTCCACGAAGCGGTGGAGCGCCTCCAGGCCGAGTGCGTACTCCCGCAGCGCGAGCGCGCGCTTCGACGACACGCTGCGGTTGCGCAACCGCGCAAGGTGTTGCGGCGTCAAGTACTCCGGCCCGTAGATGATGCGCAGGTACTCAGGCCCGCGGCACTTGATCGCCGGCTGGACGAGCCCGCGCGGGCCGCGGACGATCCACTCCCACGACTTGACCACCATGCCCTCGCCGCCGCGCTCGACCATCTCCGTCCAGAAGGCCACCGCCTGCGCCTCGCTCTGCGGGTCCGAGAGGTCGACCACGCGGTGCGGGGTCTCCACGAAGAACGCCGGATCGACCTCGGCGAGCCGCGCGAGCTGCCGCAGGTGGAAGCCGTGGTCCCGCGCCGCGTGCACCGCGCCCTCGCTCGCGAGCAGGTGGAACGGCGCCAGCCGGAGGTCCGAAAGCGACCGCACCGGCCAGCAGTAGCGCCGGTAGGCCGCCACGTACCCGTCCATCGCCGCCTTCCGGGCCGCGTGCCGCTCGAGCAGCACCCGCGCGCTCTCGTCGCGCGCTGCCGTCATCGTGAGCGCCCGCACCGCCGCGTCGAGCGACGCGCGGCCCGACGAGCCCACGGCGGCGTACTGGCCGCGCAGGAGGTCCTGCGCCTTCGCCGACCAGGGCAGGAGCTCCGCGTCGAGGCAGACCCAGTCCGTGCGCAGCTCGGCCCACAGATCCGCCCGATCCATCGCCGCCCGCACCCGGTCGATGAGCTCCCGGCTCCGCGCCTCGTCCGAGAAGAACGGCCTGCCCGTGCGCGTCGTGCACACGCCGAGCGGCCCCTCGTCGAGGCGGAACCGCCGCCGCCGCGCGGCCTCGTCGCGGCACACGGTGAGCACCGCGCGCGACCCCATGTGCTTCTCCTCGCAGACGACGCGGCCCACGCCGTTCTGCCGGAAGTACGCGAACGCCTCGCGCGGGTGCTCGAGCAGGCCCCCGTCCTTCGACGTCTCGCTCGGCGACATCGTCGGCGGCAGGTAGATGAGCCACCGGGGATCCACGGCGAAGCGGCTCATCGCCTCTAGCGCCGCCGCCGCGTTCTCCTCGCGGATCGTCACCATGCCGTGCACCCGCGTCCGGATCGCGCGCCGGCCGCGCACGTCGTCGATGTCGAGCACGTCGTAGGCCTGCCCGCGCGGCTCGGCCTTCGGCTCGCCCGCGAGCGGCGCGAGCGGCTTCACGGGCTCGTAGTACACGCGGCGCGCCTTGACCTCGACCAGCTCGCGCTCCGGGTAGCGGAGCGCCGTCAGCGCGCCGCCGAACACGCACCCCGTGTCGATGCAGATCGTGCGGTTCTCCCACTCGGCCACCGTCGTCGGCGTGTGGCCGTAAACCACCATCGCCTTGCCGCGGTACTCCGAGGCCCAGTTGTACCGCACGGGCAGGCCGTACTCGTCGGTCTCGCCCGTGGTCTCGCCGTACAGGCAGAACTCGCGCACCGCGCCAGAACCCCGGCCCTGGAACGCCTCCTTCACCCCCGCGTGCGCGACCGCGAGGTTGCCGTCGTCGAGCACGTAATGGCTGACGAGCCCGTCGATGAAGTCCGCCGCCTTCGCCTTGAACGCGTCCGTCTCCGCCTCGAGCTGCTCGAGCGTCCGCTCGAGCCCGTGCGTCGGCTTCACGTCGCGCCCGCGCAGCTTCTTCAGCAGCTTCACGTCGTGGTTGCCGGGCACGCAGAGCGCCGCGCCCGACGCGACCATCGCCATCGCGAGGCGCAGCACGTCGGGCGAGCGCGGCCCGCGGTCCACGAGGTCGCCGAGGAAGATCGCGCGCCGGCCCTCGGGGTGCGACGCGCGCGGCGCGTCCGGGAGCCCCTCCAGCTCGTAGCCGAGCGCCTCGAGCAGCTCGACCAGCTCGTCGAAGCAGCCGTGGACGTCGCCGATGATGTCGAACGGCCCGCGCTCGTCGCGGCGATCGGTCCACAGGCGCTGCCGCTCGATCGTGGCCGCCGCGACCTCCTCGGGCGAGGAGAGCACGTGCACGTAGCGGAAGCCCTCGCGCCGGAGCTCCCTGAGCGAGCGGCGCAGCTCGCGGCTCTGGCCCCGCACGACGTGCGGGCCGAACTGCCGGTCCGGCCGGCCGGCGTTGCGCGCGTGGCAGAGCTTCTCCGGCATGTCGAGCACGATGGCCACCGGCAGCACGTGGTGCTCGCGCGCGAGCGCGACGAGCGGCCTGCGCGCGTCCGCCTGCACGTTGGTCGCGTCGACCACGGCGAGCCGCCCCGACGCGAGCCGCTTGCCCGCGATGAAGTGCAGGACCTCGAAGGCGGACGCGCTGGCGGCCTGATCGTTCTCGTCGTCGGACACGACGCCGCGGTAGTGATCGGACGAGAGGATCTCGGTCGGCTTGAAGTGCGCCCTCGCGAACGTGCTCTTGCCGGAGCCGGACGCGCCGACGAGCACGACGAGCGAGAGGGAAGGGACGATGAGGGGGGCCTGCTCGCTCACGACGCCGCCTCCGTCGCCTGCGCCAGGGCGCTGCCCGCGCCGCCCGCGCCGCCGTCCTGGGCCTCTGCGCCGCCCGCGCCGTTGGCGCTGCTCGTGCTGCCCGCGCCGCCCTCGCGGGTGAAGATCGCCATCTGCGTCGGCGCGCCGAGCGAGGGATCCATCGGGCCGATGGGCAGGTGCTCGACGGCGTAGCCGTGCGCGGCCGCGACCCCCTCGCAGAAGGCGCGGAACTCGGCGCGCGTCCACTCGAAGCGGTGGTCGCCGTGGCGGAGCGCGCCGCGCGGCAGCCCCTCGAACAGCGCGTTGTACTCGGCGTTCGGGGTGGTCACGAGGACGACGCGCGGCCGCGCGTGCTCGAAGACGCTGCGCGTGAGCGCGCCGAGCCGCGAGAGGTCCACGTGCTCGATGACCTCGACGAGCGTCGCGGCGTCGTAGCCCGAGAAGCGCGCGTCGCGGTAGGTGACCGACGCCTGGAAGAGCTGGATGCGCCGCCGCTGCTTGTCGGGCAGGTCGTCGAGGCGCAGCCGGTTCCTGGCGATCTCGAGGCTGCGCATCGAGACGTCGGCGCCCGCGACGCGCTCGAAGGCGCGCTCGTCGACGAGGCGCTTCAGCAGCTTGCCCTCGCCGCAGCCGAGGTCGAGCACGCTCCTCGCCTCGGCCCGGCGGAGCGCCGCGACGACGGCCTCGCGCCGCGCCTCGTCGAGGCTGATCCGCGCCTCGCCCCGGTCCTCCGGCGCGGCCTTCTCGTCCTCGGCCTCCTCGGGGCTCGCCTCGTCGTCGGCCACGAGCCGCGCGAGCGCGGCCCGGAAGAGCGGCCGGCTGTGCTTCAGGTAGCGGAGCGCGATCGCCTCGCGCTCCGGGTGCTCCGCGAGCCACCCCTTGCCCTTGGCGAGCAGGTTGTCGACCTCGGCGTCGCCCACGTAGTAGTGCTTCTTGTCGTCGAGCACGGGCACGAGCACGTAAAGGTGCGCGAGCAGCTCCCTGAGGCGGCACGTCCTCGCGAGCGAGACGCGCAGGTAGGCGCTCTGGCCCCACTCCGGGAACGCCTCGTCGAGCGGGAGGCGCTCGGCCGCGACCTCGTAGCCGAGCGGCTCGAAGAGCCGCCGGAGCAGCGCCTCTCCGCCGCGGCACGGCAGGGCCTCGATCGTGGCGGAGAGGGGGATCGGCGCGTCGGCGAGCTCCGGGCGGTCGCGGCACTTGCCGCCGAGCGCCGAGCCGAAGACCTGCGCGATCGCCACGGAGAGGAACGACGAGGCGACGTAGGGCCTATCGTTCACGTACTGCGCCAGCGTCCCGGGCTCGCCCGCGCCGCGCCCGCGCACGAGGTCCACGGGGTCGACGTCGAGCAGGAGCGCGGCGGTGCACCGCTCCTCGGTCGCCTCGGGATAGAACACGTGCGCCTCGCCGAACGACAGCGGGAACGACTGCGTGTACGCAGGGTTCTTGACGAGCAGGTAGCCAAGATCGGTCGCCGGCCGGTGCGTGGTGGTGAGCGTGAGGAGCATCGGGTGCCCGAGTCTACGTGAGCGGGACGACGCGCGACACGCTCCGCGCGCCCGCGCCTCGAGGGCTTCAAGGCGCTCGGCGTCGGCGCGGCCACGGCGGGCTGGGGCGTGTGGCACGTGCTCTCCCTGGACCGGGAGCGGAGGGAGGCCCGCGGATGTGCATCCAGTCGCTGTCGGAGAAGCCTGCAGCAGCGTGAAGACGGCGGGCGGTGGGGAGCCGCCCTCCGGCGCTGGCTGTGCCCGCCAGCGGTCCGGCCCGGGATGGCCGTACCTCGTCCCCGGCTCGCGCTCTACGCTTGCGGCCAGGGTCAGCGGCGGTAACGGTGGTGGCGCTGCGCCGGCGCGCGCCCGAGACGCTTCCGTCGCGTGACGTCGCGAACAACAAAGAGAAAAGGCCCATGAAGCTTCGTTCCATCTCGGTCCTGATCTGCGTCTTTGCCCTCGGCGCTGCGTCGTGCTCGAAGGAGGCGCCGAGCGCCGGCAAGGCCGCGCCTGAGCAGACGCAGGCGAAGGCGGCGCACGCGCCGGCCGACGTGAAGCCGGGCTCCCACGAGGACTGGTGCGGGGAGCACCAGGTGCCCGAGTCGCAGTGCACCCGCTGCAACCCGGATCTGATCCCGGCCTTCAAGGCCACCGGCGACTGGTGCGCGGAGCACGGGCTGCCCGAGTCGCAGTGCCTCAAGTGCAATCCCGATCTGAAGATCGTCCGGCCGCCGAAGGAGAGCTGACGTGCCAGGCCGCGTTGGCATCGCGGTGCTCCTGCTCCTCGCCGCGCTCCCGGGCTGCGGGGGCAAAGCGACCGACAACGCCGCGGCGGAGAAGGCCGGGGCGAAGCGGAGCGCGGCGCCGGCCGTCGAGGGCGCCATGTGCAAGGAGCACGGCGTGCTGGAGGCCCTCTGCACGAAGTGCAATCCGAGGCTCGTCCCGGTCTTCCAGGCCAAGGGAGACTGGTGCAAGGAGCACGAGCTCCCGGAGTCCATCTGCCCCATCTGCCACCCCGAGCGCGGCGGCAAGCCGGCGGCCGACGTGGTGAGCGACGGCGCGCCTGCCGACGGGACGAAGGTCAAGCTCAAGACCAAGGACACGGCCCGGCTCGCCGGGATCCTCACCGCGAAGGCCGTCGAGCGTCAGGGCGGCGGTGGCATCCCCGTGACCGCCAGGATCGTCTACGACGCGCTCAAGGTCGCGGAGATCAACGCCCGCGCCGCGGGGGTCGTCCGGCAGCTGCACGTGGACGTCGGCGCGGAGGTCAAGAAGGGCGCGCCGCTCGCGATCCTCGACAGCGCCGGCGTGGGGGCGGATCGATCGCGGCTCGCCGGCGCGCAGTCGCGCCTCAAGGTCGCCGAAGAGAACCTGAAGCGCGAGGAGCAGCTCGAGAAGGAGGGGATCTCGTCGCGCCGGAGCGTCCTCGCCGCGCAGCAGGAGCTCGACGCTGCCCGCGCCGAGCGCGCCTCGTTCGCGGCCTCCCTGGCCGTCGTGGGCGCGAGCGCGGGCGGGAGCGGGGGCTACACGCTCACGACCCCGCTCGCCGGCGTCGTGACGCAGCGGAAGGCGACCGTGGGCAGGTTGGTCGGCGTCGAGGAGATCTTGTTCGAGGTGGTCGACGTCTCGAGCATGTGGGCCGAGCTCGACGTCCCCGAGACCGAGCTCCCTGCCGTCTCGCTGAAGCAGCCGGTGGTCATCGAGGTCGACGGCATCGAGGGGCGCGAGCTCAGAGGGGAGATCACGTACGTGGCGCCGGCCATCGACCCGGCCACGCGCACGGCCAAGGCGCGCGTCCCGCTCGCGAACCCGGGCGGCGCGCTGCGGGCCAACATGTTCGGCCGGGCGCGCATCCTCGCTCCATCCCGCGCGGCGGTCGTGGTGCCCCGCGCCGCGGTGCAGCGCGCGAGGACGGTGAAGCTCGTGTTCGTGCGGCTCGCGGACGACCAGTTCGAGGCGCGGCGGGTCGAGATCGGGGCGACCGAGGGCGATGTCGTCGAGGTGACCAGGGGCGTGCGCCCGGGCGAGGAGGTCGCGACAGAAGGGAGCTTCCTGCTCAAGACCGAGACGCTCAAGGAGAGCATCGGCGCCGGCTGCTGCGGCGAGGACTGAGGCGCGCGCGATGCTGAACGCCGTCATCACCTGGTCGCTCCGCCACCGTTTCCTCGTGATCCTGGCCTCGATCGGCCTCTCCCTCGCGGGCGTCCTCGCGTTCCGCCAGCTGCCGATCGACGCCTTCCCGGACACGACGCCGGTGCAGGTGCAGATCAACACCGTCGCCCCGGCCCTCTCCCCCGTCGAGATCGAGCGCCAGATCACGGCCCCCGTCGAGCAGGCGATCTCGGGCCTTCCGAGGCTCGAGGAGGTCCGCTCGCTCTCCCGCTTCGGCCTCTCGCAGGTCACCGCGCGCTTCGAGGACGACACGGACATCTACCTGGCCCGCCAGGTCGTCATGGAGCGGCTCCAGACCGTGACGCTGCCGCCGGGGATCCATCGCCCGGAGCTCGGCCCGGTCGCCACCGGGCTCGGCGAGGTGTTCCACTACGTGGTCACGGGCAAGGGCAAGTCGCTGAGCGAGCTGCGGATGGTCCACGACTGGGTCATCGCTCCGCAGCTCCGCTCGGTGCGCGGCGTGGCCGAGGTCAACGCGTGGGGCGGCGATGAGCGGCAGATCCAGGTGCTCGTCGACCCGGCGGAGCTCACCGCCCGGGGGCTCTCCCTCCACGACCTCTCGGAAGCCCTGGAGCGCAACAACGCCAACGTGGGCGGGGGCAACCTGGACCAGGCCGGCGAATCCAGCCTGATCCAGGGCATCGGCATCGCCACGCGCGTGAGCGACATCGAGGACATCGTTGTCGCGGCCAAGGGCGGCGCGCCCATCCGGGTGCGCGACGTCGCCCGGGTGGTCGAGGGCCGCGAGATCCGGCGGGGCGCGGTCACCGCCGACGGCAAGGGGGAGGTCGTGCTCGGCCTCGGCTTCATGCTGATGGGCGAGAACAGCCACGACGTCACGACGCGGCTCAAGGCGCGCCTTTCGGAGGTCGAGAAGAGCCTGCCGCCGGGGGTCGACGTCGCCGTCGTGTACGACCGCACCGAGCTCATCGACAGGGTGCTCGGCACCGTAAGGAAGAACCTGCTCGAGGGCGCGCTCCTCGTCGTCGCGGTGCTCTTCGTCTTCCTCGGCAACCTCCGCGCCGGGCTCATCGTGGCCTCGGCCATCCCCCTGTCGATGCTCTTCGCGTTCGACCTCATGCTGCGCGCGGGCGTCGCGGGGAGCCTGATGAGCCTCGGCGCGATCGACTTCGGCCTCGTCGTCGACAGCTCGGTGATCATGGTCGAGAACTCGGTCCGGCGGCTCTCGGAGGACACGAGCGACCGGAGCACGACAGAGGTCGTGCGCGACGCCTCGATCGAGGTCCGCAGGCCGACGATGTTCGGCGAGCTCATCATCATGATCGTCTACCTGCCGATCCTCGCGCTCGAGGGGGCGGAGGGGAAGCTGTTCCGGCCGATGGCGCTCACCGTGATCTTCGCGCTCATCGGCTCGATGATCCTGTCGCTCACGCTCATGCCGGCGCTCGCGAGCCTGCTCCTGCCGCGCCGCATGAAGGAGCGCGAGAACGTGCTCGTGCGCCTCCTCAAGCGGGCCTACCGGCCCGCGCTGCAGCTCGCGCTGCGGTGGCGCTGGGCGGTGCTCGCCGGGGCCGCGCTGCTCCTCGGCAACGCGGCCTTCCTCGCGACGCGGCTCGGCGCCGAGTTCGTGCCGCGGCTCCGTGAGGGCACCCTCGTCGCCAACACCGTGCGGCTCTCGGGGGTCTCGGCGGGCGAGTCGATCCGCTACGGCACCCGGCTCGAGCGGGTCCTGCTGGAGAGGTTCCCGGACGAGATCGAGCGCGTCTGGACGCGCACGGGCACGGCGGAGGTGGCGACGGACCCGATGGGGCTCGAGCTGTCCGACATGTTCATCACGCTCAAGCCGCGGGAGGCATGGAAGCGCGCCGCCACGCAGGACGAGCTCGTCCAGGCGATGGAATCCGAGCTCGCGGGGATGCCGGGCATGCGCGTCATCTACACGCAGCCGATCGAGATGCGGGTCAACGAGATGGTCGCGGGGATCCGGGCCGATCTCGGGGTGAAGCTGTTCGGCGACGACTTCGACACGCTCAAGCAGAAGGCGCGCGAGATCGAGGCCGCCCTCAAGAAGATCCCCGGCGCCGCGGACGTCGTGACCGAGCAGGTGACGGGCCAGCCCGTCCTCGAGATCGAGGTCGACCGCGCGGCCATCGCTCGCCATGGCATCGCGGCCGCCGACGTCCTGGATGTCGTCGAGGCGCTCGGCGCGCGGGAAGTGGGGCAGCTCCAGGAGGGCGAGCGCCGCTTCCCCGTGGTGCTGCGCATCGACGATCGCTACCGGGAGGACCCCGCCTCCATCGGCCGCATCCTGGTCACCGCGGCCGGCGGGGAGCGCATCCCCCTCGCGCGGCTCGCGAAGATCCGGACGACCGAGGGGCCGGCCGCGATCAACCGCGAGTGGGCCAAGCGCCGGATCGTTGTGCAGGCGAACGTCCGCGGCCGCGACGTGGGCACCTTCGTCGAGGAGGCGAGGGCGGGGCTCGATCGGGAGGTCGAGCTCCCGCCCGGCTATTACGTCCGCTTCGGCGGGCAGTTCGAGCACCTCGAGCGGGCGCAGGCGCGCCTGCTCGTCGTCGTGCCCATCGCGCTCGGGCTGATCTTGCTCCTGCTCTACTTCACGTACGGGCGGCTCCTGGATGCGGTCCGCGTCTTCACGGGCGTCCCGTTCGCCGCGATCGGCGGCGTCGTCGCGCTCTGGCTTCGCGATCTGCCGTTCAGCATCTCCGCGGGCGTCGGGTTCGTGGCGCTGTCGGGCGTCGCGGTGCTCGGGGACATGGTGCTCGTCTCGACCATCCGGCAGCTCACCGCGGCCGGGATGCCGGTGCGGGACGCCATCGAGCTCGCGGCCGAGCGGCGCCTCCGCCCGGTCCTCATGACGGCGCTCGTCGCCTCCCTGGGCTTCGTGCCGATGGCGCTGAACACGGGCGTCGGCGCCGAGGTCCAGCGCCCGCTCGCGACCGTCGTGATCGGCGGCGTGATCTCCTCCACGCTGCTCACGCTGCTCGTCCTGCCGGCGCTCTACAGCGTGGTCGGCGGGAGGCTCCGCGCGGACGCCGCCGGCGAGGCGGGCGCCTCCGAGCCTCCGCGGCGCGCCGGCCCGGCCCTGTCGCCTGCGGCGGAGTAGCCGGTGAGCGCGCGCTCCCGCCTCCGCACGATCGCCGCCGCCGCGGGCGTCCTGATCCTCGTCCAGGCGATCGCGATGGGGCTCTACTGGGCCGTGGAGCGCCGCCGTGACGCCGGGCGGCCAGGCCGCCCTTTCGCGGTCGAGCGGCTCCACGACGGCCAGCGCGCGCCCGACGCTGCCTTCGAGCAGCCGGACGGGACCTCGCTTCGCGCCGCCGCCTTGCGCGGCCGGCCTGTGCTGCTCCACTTCTGGGCCACCTGGTGCGCCCCCTGCCGCGCCGAGCTCCCGCGCTTGCTGGAGCTCGGCCAGCAGCTGGAGAGGGCCGGGAGGCTCCAGGTCGTGGCCGTGAGCGTCGACGAGAACTGGGAGGTCGTGCGCGCCTTCTTCGGGGGCGAGGTCCCTCCCGGCGTCGTGCGGGCCGGATCCCCCGCGGTGCAGCAGCGGTTCGGGGTCTCGACGTTGCCCGACACCTTCCTGGTGGAGGCGGACGGCAGGATGTCCCTCCGCTTCACGGGCGCGAGGGACTGGCGAGCGCCCGAAGCGACGACGCTGCTGCTTGGACAGGAGCGGCCAGCGCCCTGATCGCGCTTCCCGCTACTCGGCGCCCCCGGCAGATACCGACGACCCATCGAGGGAGCCGCCTGCGCCATTCGTGCCGCCTGCGCCAATCGTGCCGCCTGCGCCACCCGAGGCATCCGTGCCGCCGGTGCCAATCGTGCCGCCCGCGCCAATCGTGCCGCCTGCGCCGCCCGAGGCATCCGTGCCGCCCGCGCCAATCGTGCCGCCTGCGCCGCCCGAGGCATCCGTGCCGCCGGTACCATCCGTGCCGCCCGCGCCACTCGTGCTGCCTGCGCCACCCACGCCGCTCGTGCTGCCTGCGCCGCTTGCGGCATCCGTGCCGCCTGCGCCACCCGCGGCATCGGCGCCGCCCGTGGCATCGGCGCCACCGGTGCCATCCGCGCCGCCCGTTCCACCGGCGCCGCCGCCACCACCCGCACCGCCTGTGCTCGGGTCCTCCAGGGGGTAATGCTCGTCGAGGCACAAGCGGCCTTCAGGCGTCGCGGTGCAGATCTCTCCCTTCGCGCAGACCCTCTGGCCCTTCGAGCACTTCGTCACGTCGAAGAGGCAGAATCCGTTGGTCTCCACGCCGAAGAACACACACGAGGCGTGCGGCAGCAGGCAGTCGCTGTGGCTGTCGCACGCGGGCGCGCACAGACCGAGGTCACCAACCCCGGGATCTTCCGCCAGGGGATACCTGCAGAGGCCGTTCTCCAGCCCTCCGCAGTCCTCGTTGGCGACGTCCCCGCCGATCCCGCACAGCCCGGCGCACACGCCGACGTCGGCGCCGATGTCGATGCACCACGCCGCGCAGGGATCCGGGCCGTCGGCTTCGAGCGCGCACGCGGCGCCTGCCGGCAGCCCTTGCGTGGGCTCGTCGACGCAAATGTTCCAGCGGGGATCGCACGCCCGGCCGCCGCACTGGCTGTCCGATCCGCAGTTCGGCATGCACACGGACACATCGTCGATGTCCTCGCAGCGCAGCTCCTCGCGGCCGCGGCACTTCGTCGGATCGAGCTCGTCGACGAGGCTCTCGAGCGGGGGCTCGCCCGCGGCGCAGCCGAGAAGACAGAGGCCGTCGAAGCACGCGCTGCCTTCGCCCTCACAATCGCTGTCTCCCGTGCACGTTGTCGTGCAGTACCCGCCCGCCGGGCCGCCGCCGAGGAACTCGTCGCCTGACTCCGTGAAGCAGAGGCCGCGCCGGCCGCAGTCCGCGTCCTTCTCGCACCGGGCGCCGAGCCCCCGCCCTTCGCCGGAGCCGCCGTCGCCGGAGCCGCCGTCACCGGAGCCGCCGTCGCCCCCGGCGCCGCTCTGGGCGCTGGAGCCGCCGTCGTTGCCGTCGGAGCCGCCGTCGCCGGAGCCACCGTCGCCGGAGCCGCCGTCGCCGGAGCCGCCATGGCCCGCCGCGCCCGCACCGCTGCTGCCGGCGCCCGCGCCGTCGCTCGTCGATGTGCCTCCCGCGCCGTCGTCGGAATCGTCAGAGCAGCCGAGAAATCCCGTCGAAAAGGCGACCGTGGTGAGCAAAGCCGCCGCAATTCTTCGCACTCTCATCGCTGTCACCCGAACCAGGAGGCCGCGCCCCCATCGGGCGCGCCATCGACTGATTCACAGACGGTACCGGAATCGGCGCCTCTCCAACATTGGCAAACCGCCTTGTGCCGGCGTTCGCTGCCCCCCGCCGGGCCACCCGGGCGCGGTCCCGCTCAGAGCCGCACGAGCAGCCCAAGGAACCCGGCGAACGTCGGTCTCCCCGCGGCGCCGAGCCGCTCGCCGCCGAGCGTCACGACGGCGCGGGGCTCGGCGAAGATCGCGTGTGCATCCACCAGGAGGGCCGCGCGGTCGGTCAGGTGCAGCCCGGCGCCCCCGCCCACGGCCGCGGCGACCGACCAGACATCGCCCGTCGCGCTCCGCAGCGGCGGCAGGGGATCACCGCTGACGAACAGGTGAATTCCGCCCACGCCGGCCGAGAGCACAGGCGAGATCGCGCCGCCCGTGTCCAGCGCCCATACCGCCTCCAGAAAGGCCATCTCGTGACGGACGGACACCGTGCCGTGCTCGCCATCGAGCGCAGGCCCCAGCGTCGGCCCAGCGAACGTCAGCCGCGCCGCGAGCCCCGCGGGCAGCGCGCCGCCGCGGCCGTCCGCGCCCGTCCCGTACGACAGCCGCAGCGCGGGCCCCAGCGCCGGCCCGACGCCGTCTGCGCTCAGGAGCGCCACGAAGCCGGCTTCCACGCCCACGCCCGCGAGCATCCCGGCCCGCTCCGGCGCAGGGGGCATCCCGGCCCGCCGCCGGACGGGCGCCATCCATCGCCGCACGTCGTCGGGAACGGCGGCGCCGCCGTCCTCCGCGGCGCGCCCGCGCGGCTCCTGCAGGCTCGCCTCCAGCAGGCTCGCCTGCAGGAGCTCGACCGCGCGCACGGCCATCACCGACGGCGCCGCCGCGCCGGCCGCCTCCACGGCGCGCACAACCGTCTTTTGCGTCACCCGATCGACGATCCAGAGGTCGGCGGTCGCGCCCGTCCGCGAGCGGGCGATCGTCACGGCCGCGAACGCGTCCGCCTCCTTCGCGGCGCGCTCCAGCCCTGCGCGCAGATCGCCCTCGGGCGCTCTCACGACGCGCACCACCTCGAACCCGGCCGCGCCGAGCTCTGCCCGCAGCCGCGTCGCCGCCTCGAGCACGAGCGGGTCGCTCACGCCGGCCTCGACGATCACCACCCGTGACGCGGCCGCCTCCGCCTTCCGTGAGGGTGCGCCGGGCGGCGCCGCGTCGGCCCGCGCCGCGGCGGGCGCCGACGCGAGGAGGAGCCAGAGCAGGAGAGGGAGAGAGCGCACGCGCCAGGGCTCTATCAGATCGCACGCGGGGGTGGAGGCGCATCGCCGCGAACGGGTGGGGCCAGGGGAAGGGGAAGGGGAAGTGGAAGGGGGCACGGGGCCCGGCGAGATATCCGAGGAGCCGAGCCACGGCGATCCCGCAGCGTCCGTCCGGACGGGCCACGACCGGGAGGACCTCCACGATGCGGCGCGCTCTCGCGGAGGAGCGTCGATGGGCATAAGCTCGACTGGACCCCAACCTGCCGTCGAGGCGCCGCCGCAGGGATCAGGGGGCGACCGCGCCGATCGAGGGGAAACGCCATGGCAGATGGGGAGATCGAGGATCTGCAGCAGCTGCCGTCGCGCCAACACAGCGGCTCGGATTCGAAGCGCGACGGCGGTCCGCTCGTGCTCGTGAGCCCGACGACCGGGGGGCGGCAGGGGCAGTCAGGCCATCAGGAGGCCTCGCCGGAGCCAGGGCAGCCCCCTTCCAGGCCAGAGCGGGCGCGGCGGCCGCCCAGCGGGCGAGGGGACGTACGGCAGGCGCCGCCCGCCGAGGAGATCGAGCTCGTCAACAAGACGGCTCGCCGGATCTGCATCCGGCGCGACGGCAGCGATCTCGTCGTGGCGCCTTTCGACGTGGTGCGCACGACGGAGACGGCGGCGCAGGGGCTGGATCTGAGCGTCTGGCTCGAGCGTGGTTATGTGGAGAAGCGCGCCCCGGTCCAGTCCGAAGAGCCGAGCCTCGACGCCGCCGCCATCGCGGGGGTGCTGGTCCTCGGGGGGCTCACGTCGCTGTTCATGGTCACCCTGGACGGCTGGGCCCGCCTGGCCTTCGGCACGGTCGGCGTCGGGATGATCGCGTTCACCGTGTTCCCGTCGCTGGAGCGCTGGGCCCGGCATCGCCATCGCAGCACCGCGTTGATGCTGCGCGACCAGTTCTGGCGCGCGATCGGCATGCTGGGGGTGTGCCTGGTGGGCTTCGGCATCCCCGCCGCCACGGTCCTCTTGCAGGCCGAGAAGCGCCTTCACGAGATCTTCACGTTATCGATGCGCAGCTTGGCGTTGCTGCTCCTCTTTGCGCTGTTCATCGGCGCCGCGGCGACGCTCCCCGCGCTCCTGTTCTTTCTGTTCGCGGAGCAGCGCCGGAACGTGGTGAAGGAGCAGTTCCACCGCGACGTGCTGCGGCTCGACCCCGCGCTCCGCACGATCGACGAGGCGGAGCGGGCCTATTCTCCGCTGATGAAGGACGCGCTGGACACCCGGCGCGGTCCGCTGTTCTTCGTCCCGATCATCCTCAGCACGTTCCTCCTCTCGGTCGGCTGGGTGATCTCGGCGCTGCCGACGGTGGCGTCCGTGGCGGAGACGCTGGGGGACAAGCCGGTCGAGCTTCACTCCCTGTTCATCCCCAACCGGACCGCCTTCACGTTCGCGTTCCTCGGCACGTATTTCTTTGCGCTCAACATGGTATTCCGCCGCTATGTGCGGGCGGACCTCGGGCCCAAGGCGTACAGCCACATCTCCGTGCGCATCATCATCGCCACGATCCTGGCCTGGGTCATGAGCAAGACGTTCGAGGGCGCCTCGCCCTCGGGCGGCGCGGCGCCCATCGACAACGCGCCCTGGCACCTGCTCCTGCTCGCCTTCTTCATTGGCATCGTCCCGGACACCGGGCTCGCCGTTCTCCATGACCTGCTCAAGACACGCATGGTCACGTTCTTCGTCCCGACCCTGAAGGACCGCGACCCGCTGACCCATCTCGAGGGCATCACGCTCTACGACAAGGCGCGCCTGCTCGAGGAGGGCATCGAGAACATCGAGAACCTCGCGCACCACAACCTGATCGAGCTCATCCTGCGCACGCGCATCCCGGCCCCGCGCCTTGTCGACCTCGTGGATCAGGCGATCCTGTATCTCCACGCGCGAGACGAGGCCGAGCCGGCCCGGAACGCGCCGTCGAGCATCCTTTCGAGGCTGAAGGCGCATGGGATCCGCACGGCGACCGATCTCGAGCTCTGCATGGCTGCGCAGGAGACGCGCGACGCCGTGATACGGCTGTCCTCCGAGTCGCGCATCCTGCTCCTGCTCAGCGCGCTGCGGGACGACGAGTGGATGCCGCAGCTCCGGAGCTGGCGCGAGTTCCGCAAGACCTACGAGTACGCCTACACCGTCGAGCAGCTCACGCCGTCCTCGCCCGAGACGAGGCCCCGGGCGGCGTGACCGCGCGAGGCGCGGCGCGGCCTTCCGGCGGAGCGGGGCTGGCCGCCGTCCGTCACCGCGGGCCCGCGACCGCCCGCCACCACGGGGTCGGCGCCCCGACGCGCTCGGGCTCGAACGCGGCGCCGATCCGGGGGGTCACGACGCGCGCGCCGCGCTCGGTGGCCAGGGAGAGCAGCGTCTCGGCCGGCTCGTCCCAGTCGTGGAGCGCGAGGTTGAAGGTGCCCCAGTGGACGGGCAGGAGCGTGCCGCCGCCGAGCATCTCGAACGCGGTCAGCGCGTTCTCGGGGCCGAGGTGGATGGTCCCCCACGCAGGGTGATACGCGCCGACCTCGAGCATCACCAGGTCGAAGGGGCCGTGTCGCCTGCCGATGTCCTCGAACCCGGGGAACAGCCCGGTGTCGCCGGAGAAGAAGACCTTGCGCCGCTCCGCCTCGATGACCCAGGAAGCCCAGAGCGTCGCGTTGCGGCTCGTCGGCCCGCGGCCCGAGAAGTGCTGAGAGGGCGTCGCGGTGAAGCGAACGCCGCCGATCTCCGCGCGCTCGTGCCAGTCGAGCTCGGTGATCCGCGCCGGGTCGACGCCGAGCGCCTCGAGGAGCGCGCCCACGCCGAGGGGCGTGACGATGGGGACGCGCGTGCGGGCCAGCGCCTCGATCGTCGGCGCGCAGAGGTGATCGAAGTGGTCGTGGGAGAGCAGGACCGCGTCGAGCGGCGGCAGCTCGTCGAGCGCGGCCGGGACCGGGTGGAAGCGCAGCGGGCCGGCAAAGGAGACCGGCGAGGCGCGCTCGCCGAACACCGGATCGGTGAGGACCCGGCGGCCATCGAGCTCGAGGAGGACGGTGCTGTGGCCGAGCCAGGTGACCCGCAGTCCGGTGTCGCTCTGCCGGGTCCAGGTCTCGTGGGGCCGCACGACGGGCAACGGCGCGGGCGGCTCCCGCCGGCCGCGGCGGAAGAAGAACTCGCCGAGCACGGGCAGCGTCGAGCCCTTGGTCATGGTGGGGCCGGCGCCCGACGGGTTCTCGAACTTGCCGTCCTTGAACTGGGTTGAAGCGCGCGCCCGCTCGAGCCGCAGCCCTTTGCGACGCCGTGAATCGTTCATGAGGGGACGACCTCCTGCCAGGCGCGGTGCCTGGCGAGACAGAACACGACCTTGAAGGCGACGAATTCGCGCCTGGTCGCCGGAGGAGGCGCGGGCTCCTCCTGGTGGAGCGCGCTCGGCCAGGGTGGCTCGCTCACGCGCCGGACGAGCTTTGTGATCGGCGTGCAGACCGTCAAGGCCTGAACTTGACAAATTGTTCTCAAATTGTCAACGTTGACCATCGCCTGACGCTCTCTCCTTGCCCTGGGCCCTTGGCGATCCGCCCCGTGCCCCTCCGGGCACCGCTTCGGGGGAGCAACCTGCCTGGATTTGTGCAGGAATCAACGCATGGCGAATCCCTGGTCATCCGATGATCCAGGGGTGCCGCGGCAACTCTCGTTCAGGCGAGACTCGACCCGTTCAGTGGCACGGGCGAAAAGGGCGCGAGAGGCCAAATGTCTCGGTCGATGTGGGACATTGCAGCACAGGCCATTGGCCATCAACTGTCGTGGGTGGCTTCGTAAATAGTCGTTCATAAATGCCGGTAAAGTGAACGAGATGGACAAGCGCACGGCCAAGTGAAGCGGATCGGGGGGCGGGAATCCGGCGCGGAAATGCGCAAATTTGTTCGTATTTGCGCGGATCTATAAACGATCACGCAAGCGATCGCGCAAACGATCACGCAAACGATCACGCAAACGAGCACGCAAACGAGCACGCAAGCGATCGTGGGTTCGAGCATGTGAACGCTCACGCGAGCTACCACGCAAACGAACATGCAAATGACGCGGCGAGACGCATGATTGGCTTGACTCGCAACACGATACGAGACAAGAGTAATCCTCTTAGCGGTGCCTGACCGCCTGTCGAACGAGTCCTCCAGCTCCGCACCTCGCGATCGAGATCCCCTGGGGGGGCGATGACCGATGACCACCGCGGCCGTCCCTCCGGAGCCTTCGTCGCGCATTGCGTGTCGAGAGCCCCTGACCAGCGCAAGGGCAGCGTCGAGCTGTAGATAGACCGTACTTCTTACTTGATAGAGGAGAACAACATGAGATTCGCATCAAGGAGCGCCTTGCTTGCCTCCGCGACGAGCCTTCTCGCCGTCTCATGCATCGCTGGTCTGGACGACACCGGCAGCGAGCAAGGCGACGCGCTCGAGGAGAGCCTCACGATCGACCCGAACGCGGTCTACACGCTCGTCGGCGTGCAGAGCAACAAGTGCGTCGAGATACGCGGGGGCAGCACGGCGAGCTCGGCGGCTGCGCAGATCGCCACGTGCAACGGCTCCACGCGACAGCAGTTCCGGGCGGAGTCCGCGGGGAGTGGATACTTCCGGCTGCGGAACGTGAACAGCGGCCTCTGCCTCGGGATCAACGGTGGATCGACGGCGAACGGCGCCAGCGTCGTCCAATCCAGCTGCGGCAACGCCACGAGCCAGCAATTTTCGTTCGTGGACGTCGGCAACAACGCCCAGCGGATCATGGCCCGAAACAGCAACAAGGCGCTCGACGTCATCGGGCGGTCGACGGCAGAGGGCGCCGGCCTCCAGCAGTACAGCTGGGCGAACGGCGATAACCAGAAGTTCACGTTCAAGGTCGTGGGGGGCAGCTCAAGCAGCGCGAGCAGCAGCTCCAGCAGCGCGAGCACCGGCGTCGGTGGTTCGGGCGGCTCCGGCGGCGCCGGTGGCTCGACGAGCTCCAGCAGCTCGACCAGCTCCAGCAGCTCAAGCAGCAGCTCCAGCAGCGCGAGCACCGGCGTCGGTGGTTCGGGCGGCTCGGGCGGTGCTGGCGGCTCGGGCGGCTCCGGCGGCTCCGGCGGCTCCGGCGGCGGCGACGCCGACACGGGGGTCAACCCGGCGTCGGGCTGCACGCTCGGCTACAGCCAGATCCCGGACGGGAAGGGCGGCAAGAACGTCGAGGCCGTCTGCCTTCCGAAGGAGATGAACTTCAACATGGCCGCGTCGCTGGAGGCCTTCAAGACGACGGTCTATCCGCTCTTGACCGCCAACTGCTCTGGCTGCCACAGCTCGACGGGCAAGGCCCAGGCGCCGATGCACTCCGACGTCGATCCGGCGCTGGCCCACGAGTACGCGCTCACGCGCGTCAACTTCAAGAAGCCGGCGGACTCCAAGCTCGTGGTCCGGATGGGCATCGACCGGCACAACTGCTTCGGAACGAGCTGCAGAGACGCGAACACGCAGATGCTCAACGCCGTCACGGCGTGGGCGAACGCCGTCGCGCCGACCCTGCCGGCCACCCCGCGCCCCGTCGCGGCCGGCGAGAAGGTCACCGAGGACCAGGTGAAGGCGTGGATCGCGACGGACAAGGCCACCGTCGCCGCGGCGGACGCGGAGTTCATCAAGTACGCCTCGCTGCACGAGCTCCACAACGCGGGCGTCAGCGCAGAGGAGCTCAACGTGGCCCGCGTGGGGCTGTCGAAGGCCCTGAACTCGACCGCGCGCTGGGCCCCCACGATCGTCAACCCGGTGGACATCAACGGCAAGGGCATGGTCTACCGCTTCGATACCCGCAACTACTGGGGCTACAACAAGGGGGTCACGAAGCTCCACTTCGGCGGATCGGACGACGACGTCTTCTTCGGGAGGACCTCCGTCAACTACCTGGGTGAGCCCGTCGGCTCCGACGTCACGTTCAGGGAGCGCTACAGATACACCTCGACGGTCCAGGTGGATCCGAGCTTCGCCCGGCTCGTCTGGGGGCGCGTCCTCGCCGGCAACGTGGAGGGCGCCACGGACAGCCAGGTGCTGCCGCCCAACGTCAACGGCTTCAAGACGGATTACATCGAGGCGAGCCAGCTCGTCTACACGCTGACACGCCCGGACGTCTACAACGCCATCATGGCGATCCCCTGGTACGCGCAGGATCTCGAGGCCGAGCTCGGCGTCATCAAGGACGCGGGGATCAAGTCGTACGAGTACATGCTCACGAAGCAGGCCATCACCGTCGATTCCCGCATGTACTACAGGGCCAGGACGAAGAGCGGCGGGTATTACTGGAAGACGTGGGACGTCTTCTCCGGGCAGCTCGACGGCGTGACCACCATCGAGCAGGCGTACGAGACAGGCCAGATCCGGTTCCCCTTCTGGGCCCACCCGATCCCCAAGTTCATCAGCGGGGCCGGCGGCTCGGCGAGCAACTACAGCTTCATCGCGACGCTGGCTCAGCCGAACGGCACGGAGCCGCCGGGGTGCGACGGGGCGCCGAGCTACGCCGGCGGCAGCTACCTGAACTGCCGCTACTACACCGGGACCGACGGCCTCCAGCAGTCGGCGGAGGAGGTGATCTGGGATCTGCCGAACGGCCTTCAGGGGTACTCCCTCTGGGGCGGCATCAACCAGCGCCGCGTCGACGCGTTCGTCAACATCGTGCGCGATCCGCGCCTCCAGAAGAACGCCTCGGACGCGCAGATCAACAGCACGCTGGGCTTCGCCACCCAGGACCGCCGCCTGAACACCGGCAGCTCCTGCATCGGTTGCCATGCGGACGGCATGAACCGAGGCAACAACGATCTGCGCGACTGGCTGGACGCCGGCGGCTCGCGCCTCCCGAAGGGCGAGCACGGGGTCGACGGGTGGATCAACGACGCGGCGACGGTGGCCCAGGTCAAGGAGCTGTATCCCCCGTCGACCGTGATGCGGCCGCGCATGGAGGACGATCGCAAGGTCTTCCTGGCGGCGATGGCGAAGATGAAGCGGGGCATGATCCTCGGCGCGGACAAGAACGTGTACGTGGAGCCGACGATCTGGACCATCGAGTGGGCGCAGAACTTCTACAAGTACCCGCTGAGCCGCTCGAACTAGCACCTCGGGCGTCACGGCGTGAGGAGATCGCGCGCCACGGGCTCGTGCGCGCCGCGCGGGTGGCGCTTCAGGTAGAGCTCCGCGATGGGGCGCGCCGCCGCCCGGCCGGCCGTGCGCTCGACCGCCACCATCTTGCGGCCGAGCGCCTCGGCCGCGAACGGGCCGCCCGGCGACTCGGCGAGGTACGTGTCGTACCAGGCGACGGCCGCCTCGGGCGCGCCGCCGTCGTCGATCAGGCGGCCGAGCAGGAAGGCCGCCGCCTTGCCCTGGCTCGTCCCCGGGAACCGCTTGCGCGTCGCCGAGAGCGTGCGCTGCGCCACGTCGCCGCGCCGCGTGTACCGCGCCGCGTCCCCGAGGGCGACAAGGTCGTCCAGCGAGCCCCGCTCGAGCACCCCCCCGAGGCCGCGCTGCTCCGCCTCGGCCAGGACCGCCCGGAAATCCCCCGCCGCCACGCGCTGGGCCCAGCTCGGCGCCGCCGCCGCGCCGGCCGGCGCCGCCGGCCCCGGACCGTCCGTCGGAGAGCTCGCGGGCGCCCCCTCTGCCCGCGAGCCCTCCGGCCGTACGACCCCGGCGTCGCCGTCCCCAGCGCCGCCAGGTCCGATGGTCTTCTCCCCCCCGGGCTGCGCCGCCGTGCCCGCGGGCGGCAGCGCCTTCGGCGCCGGGTCCGCCGCGCTCGCGGCGTCGCCGCTCGAGATCTGCACGTCGCCCTCGCGCATCCGCGCCACGAGCCGCTGCCCGGCGCGGAGCGGCAGCCCGTCGGGCGCGAGCGGCCCGCGCACGGTCACGCTCCCCTCGTGCAGATCGACGCGCAGCGTGCCGTCGCCGCGGCTCCAGGACACGTCGAACGCCGTGCCGGTGACCAGCACCGCGAACGGCCCCGCCTCGACGGACCAGCGCGCCTTCGGCCGCCGCGTGACGCGCAGCGACGCGCGGCCGTCCTCGAGCAGCATGCGCGCCCCGGCCGCGTCGACGTCGACCACGCGCATCGCGCTGCCCGGCGAGAGCGCGACGGAGGTGCCGTCCGTGAAGCGGAGCCGCGCCTCTTCGCCGGCCGTCGCGGCGATGTACCGGCCCGCGGCGGAAGGCGCGCCCTCGACGGCGTAGTCGAGCGGCCGCGCCGGCCAGAGCGTGACGAGCGCGAGCGCGAGCGCCGCCGCGCCGGCGAGCGCGAAGCTCCACCGCGGCCGCCCGGAGAGCGCGCTCCACAGGGGCGAGGCGCGCAGCCACGCGCCCGCGCGGCCCAGGGCTCCCGCGCGGCCCGCGCCGCGGCTCACCGCCTCCACGAAGCGGGCGCGCTCGGCGGCGTCGTGCGCCGCGTCGACGTCCGCGGGGACGCCGCTCCGCGCGAGGTCCGCGAGCCGGCTCAGCTTCTCCGCTTCATTCATCGCGATCTCCTCCGTCGGCGGGGAGGGTCCCGGGCCGATCGAGGTCCTGCGGGGCGTTGGTGAGGTAGGCCGAGAGCGCGGGATCGCGCTCCGCGGCGGTGAGGATCCGGTGGGACGCGCGCGCGAGGTGGCGCTTCGTCGTGGCCAGGGAGCAGCCGAGCGCGGCGGCGATCTCGGTGAGCTCGAGCCCCTCGATGAACCGCAGCACGAAGAGCGTCCGGGACCTGTCGTCGACCTGGTCGAGGATGCGGTAGAGCCGCGTGAGCGCCGCGCGCCCCTGCGGATCCTGCTGCGCGCCCCCCAGGTCCGGGAGCTCACCCGAGGGCGACAGCTGGAGCCAGCGCCGCACGCGCCTGCGCCGCAGCTCGGCGCGCGCCACGCGCACCGCGATGCCGACGATGAAGCTCGAGAGCAGCGAAGGGTCCCTGAGGTCCTTCGCCACGCGGAAGAAGCGCAGGAATGTGTCCTGCACATGATCGTCGACCTCGTCGCTCGGCCCGAGGGTGCGCGTCAGGATCCGGCGCACGAGCGGCGCGAACCGCTGCCAGAGGATCGGCGCGGCGCCCGGGTGCCCCTGCGCGGCGGCGCGCGCGAGCGCCTCGTCGTCGGTCGCCGCCAGCGGTAGCGCCTGCACGCCCCGCCTTTGCGTGAAGGGCGCCACCGCTGTCAAGGGCGGGACGGTCGACCGGCGCGTCGGAAACACGCTCAGCAGTGTTCTCCAGCGGTCCGCCGCGGCTCAAGATTCCGCACGCCCGCGCACCGGAGGAGCTCGAGACAAGGTAACGATTGAGGAATATCGATGAAATGTGAGCTGGATTACTGATTTCGGCCGCGGCGGCTCCCGACGCGGCGTCGAACGCTGTCACGACAGGTTCCGTATCGGTCGTAACCTGTACGCATGACGACACTCGGGGCGGTTCATGTCATCGGATTGGCGAGCTTGCCGCAGGGCTACGCCGCGGAGGCCATCCTCCACGAGGGGACGATGATCACCGTGCGCCGCGCGCGCCGCGCGTCGGACGGGCAGCCCGTCGTGCTGAAGGGACCGAGCGCCGGGCGGGCGTCGCCGCGCGCGATCGCGAGGCTCCGCCACGAGCAGGTGATCACGCGCGAGATCGCGCACCCGGGCGTCCTCCGCGTCCTCGACGTCGAGGAGAGCGACGGGGGGCCCGTGCTCGTCCTGGAGGACTTCGGCGGCGCGTCGCTCGACATCGTTTTGCGGAGCGAGAGGCTCGGCCTGGGCACGACCCTGCGGATCGGCATGCACGTCGCGGACGCCCTCGCGTCGCTGCACCACGCGGGCATCATTCACAAGGACGTCAAGCCGCACAACATCCTCGTCCGCCTCGAGCCGCTGGTGGTCAAGCTCTCCGACTTCGGGATCGCGACGCGCCTGTCGCAGGAGGCGCCGAGGGCCGAGAACCCGGGCGCCGTGGAGGGGACCCTTCCGTACATGTCACCCGAGCAGACGGGCTGGATGAACCGCAGCCTCGACTGCCGGACGGACCTCTACTCCCTGGGCGTCACCCTCTACGAGCTGCTCACGGGCGCGCCTCCGTTCACCGCGCCGAGCGCCATGGAGCTCGTGCACTGCCACCTGGCCAGGACGCCGACGCCGCCGCACGCCGCGTCGGCCGAGATCCCGCGCGTCGTCTCCGATCTCGTCATGAAGCTCCTCTCCAAGGCCGCCGACGATCGGTACCCGTGCGCCGAGGCGCTGCGCGCCGATCTCGAGGAGTGCCTCCGGAGGTACGAGGCCGACGGCCGCGTCGATCCTTTCCCGCTCGGCGAGCGTGACGCGGGCGGCCGGCTCTGGCTGCCGGAGAAGCTCTACGGGCGCGAGGCCGAGACGCAGGCCGTCGTGGCCGCGTGCGAGCGCGCGGCGGCCGGCGCCGTCGAGCTGTTCCTCATCTCCGGCCACGCCGGCGTCGGCAAGTCCGCCCTCGTCCGCGAGGTCTACAAGGTGCTCGCGCGGCGGCCCGGGTACTTCGTCTCGGGGAAGTTCGGCCAGCTCAAGCAGCGCACCCCCTACGCGGCCATCGCGCAGGCGTTCGGCGAGCTGTGCGAGCGCATCCTGTCGGAGGGCGAGGAGCCCGCGGCGCGCTGGAAGGCGCGGCTGAGCGCCGCGCTCGGCTCGATCGGGCAGGTCGTCATCGACGTGATCCCCGAGTTCGAGCGCATCATCGGCCCCCAGCCCCCCGCCCAGCCGCTCGGGCCGACCGAGTCGAAGAACCGCTTCAGCGTGGCGTTCCAGGCCTTCGTCCGCGCCGTCACGGAGGAGCACCTCCTCGTGCTCTTCATCGACGACCTCCAGTGGGCCGACCCCGCCTCGCTGAAGCTCCTCGAGCTCCTGATGACCGATCCCGACGCCCGCGGGACGCTCGTGATCGGCGCCTACCGCGACCAGGAGGTCGACGACGCCCACCCGCTGGCGAGGCTCATCCGCGGCCTGCGCGCGGCGGGCGCGTCGGCCTCCGAGGTGTGGCTCGGGCCGCTCGAGATCGAGGACATCCGCCGGCTCCTCGCCGACGCCCTGCGCTGCCGCCTCGAGGAGACGGACGCCTTCGCGGCGCTCATCCTGGAGAGGACCGCGGGCAACCCGTTCTTCATCCATCAGCTCCTGCACGCCCTCGCCGGCGAGGGGATCGTGCGCTTCGATCCGGCCGCGGGGGCGTGGGCGTGGAGCCTCGAGCGCGCCCGGAGCGCGGAGGGCGCGGAGGGCGTCGTCGAGCTGATGGCCGCGAAGATCCGGCGGCTCGCGCCCGGCGCGCAGCGCGCCCTCCGGCTCGCCGCCTGCGTGGGCCACCGCTTCGACCTCCGGACGCTCGCGCTCGTCGCCGAGCAGCCCCCGGGCGAGGTGGCCGCGGCCCTCTGGGGGGCCCTGCGGGAGGGCCTCGTCGTGCCCCTCGATCCCGAGTACCGCTTCGTCCACGCCGGCGACGCGGCGGTCGCGGGCAGGCTGCTCGAGGACCCCTCGTTCCGCGTGTCGTACCGGTTCCTGCACGATCGCGTCCAGCAGGCGGCGTACGCGCTCATCGACGAGCAGGAGCGGAAGCGGCTGCACCACCGCATCGGCCGGTTGCTCGCGGCGAGCCTCGGCGAGGACCCGAGCGACGAGGATCTGTTCGTCGTCGTCGGCCACCTGAACCTCGCCGCGGGCCTGATCGAGGGCGAGGCGGAGCGCGGCGAGCTCGTGCGGCTCAACCTGGCCGCGGGGCGGCGCGCGCAGGCGGCGACCGCGTACGACGCCGCGTTCGGCTACCTGAGCGCCGCGGCGTCCGCGCTCGGCCCGGATCCATGGGCCGGCGAGGCGGGCCTCGCCTCCGGCGTCTTCGACATCTTCGACATCTTCGACATTTATGCCGCGAAGGCCGAGTGCGCGTACCTGAGCGGCCGCTGCGACGAGGCGGAGGCGCTCTTCGACGCCCTCCTCGAGCGCGCCGCCTCGGACGCGGAGCGCGCGCGCGTTTACTGCATGCGGATGGTCCTCTACAACGCGCAGCACCGCTGGTGGGACTCGCTCGCGGTGGCGCTCCAGGGCCTGCGCCTCTTCGGCATGGAGGTGCCCACCGAGGGCGAGGCGCTCGCCGCCGCGCTCCGCGCGGAGCTCGCCGAGGCCGAGCGCGGCTTCGGCGCCCGGCGGGGCGAGGACGTCTGCGCGGGCCCGGAGCTCGCCGATCCGCGCGTCAGGGTCGTGGTGGAGATGCTCGGCTACGGCTCGCCCTCGGCGTACATCGTCAACCCGCCGCTGGCCCAGCTCCTCGCCGTCAGGATGACGAACCTGTCGCTCCGGCACGGGATCTCGCCGATGGCCAGCGTGGCGTACGCGCTCCACGGCTTCTACCTGGCCGCGTTCTGGGGCCAGCCGCACGAGGGCTACAGGATCGTGCGGATGGGCGTCGCCCTGAACGACAGGTACCGGATCGATGCCATCAGGGCGAAGGTCGACTTCAACTACGGGGTCGTCATGAACCACTCGAGGCCGCAGCGCGAGGCGCTCGAGGTCCTCCAGCGGGCGCGGGTCGCCGGGATGGAGACCGGCGACTTCATGTTCGCGTCGGCGGCCTCCAACATCGTCGCCCAGATGAAGCTCAGCCTGGAAGGCGAGCTCCGGCGCGTGCGCGAGGACGTCGGCGGGTTCCTGCGCTTCACCTCCCGCACGAAGGACGCGCTGTCGACGGCGGTCCAGACCGTCGCGCTGCAGGTGATCCAGAACCTCGAGGGGCGCACGCTGGACCGCGGCACGCTGAGCGACGCCGGCTTCGACGAGGACGCCTTCGTGCCGAAGCTCGATGGGGTGGCCTTCGCGATCGTCGCTGGCTTCTACTACACGAACAAGCTCGCGCTCGCGTACCTCTACGGCGATCACGAGGGCGCGCTGCGGATGGCGCGCCGCGCGCACGAGCGGGCCCGCGCCCTGACGGGCCAGTACATCGGCATCGTCGATCTGCCGCTCTACACCTGCCTCACCCTCCTGGCGCTCGGCCCTCGGGCGAGCGGGGAGGAGGGCGGCGCGCTGGCCGAGATGCTCGCGTCGAGCCACGACAAGCTCTCCGTCCTCGCGCGGGACTGCCCCGAGCTCCGGCACCTGGAGCTGCTCGTCCGGGCGGAGCGCGCGCGCGTCGCCGGGGAGGCGCTGGAGCCGATCCTCGAGCTCTACCAGCAGGCGAGCGACGCGGCGGAGCAGGCGGGGTACGTGCGCTACCGCGCGCTCGTCAGCGAGCTCTGCGGCAGGTTCCTCGCGGCGAGGCGCATGCCGTGGCTCGCGCGCTCGTGCCTCGTCGAGGCCTACCAGGCCTACGCGCGCTGGGGCGCCACGGCCAAGCTGCGGCAGATGGAGGAGGCGTACGTCGAGCTGCTCCCCCGCGCGGCGGCGGGCCAGCCCGCGTCCGCGAGCGTCCTGTCGAGCCTGACCTCGGTCGCCTCGTCGACGACCGACACGGTCGCGCGGCGCGTGGCGCTGCTCGACGCGGCGGCGCTCATCCGCGCCGCGCAGGCGGTGGCGCGCGAGATCGACCTCGGCCGCGTGATGACGCGGCTGCTCCGGCTCGCCATCGAGAGCGTCGGCGCCCAGCGGGGCGCGCTGATCCTGGATCACGAGGGCGGGCCGCGCGTGGAGGCCGTCGCCGAGGACGAGGGCGAGGTGCGCGTCGGCCCGTCCACGCCCGTGCGCGAGAGCGGCGCCGCCGCAGCCCGGGTGGTCGAGCTCGCGATGCGCACCGGGAGCGCCGTCGTCGTGGCCGACGCCGCGCAGGACGGGCGGTTCGACGGCGACCCCTACGTCGCGGCGCGCAAGCCGCGATCGGTGCTCGCGCTGCCCATGGTGAGCCAGGGGGAGATCTCGGGCGTCCTCTATCTGGAGAACAACGCCGCGCCCGAGGTGTTCTCGCCCGCCCGCCTCGACGTGCTCGAGCTCGTCGCCGCGCAGGCCGCCATCGCCGTGAAGAACGCGCTGCTCTACGCGCGCGTCCAGGCCGCGAGCGACGAGCTCCGCAGGGCCAACGACGCGCTCGAGGCGGCCGTCGCCACCCGCACCGCGGAGCTCTCCGCGGCGAAGGTGCAGCTGGAGGCGGAGCTCGTCGAGCGGGAGAGCGCCGAGCGGGCGCGCGCCGCCCTCCAGGAGGACCTCATCCGGGTGCAGCGCGAGCGGCTCGCCGAGCTGTCGACGCCGCTCATCCCGATCACCGACCGGATCATGGTCATGCCGCTCATCGGGACCCTGGACGCGGAGCGGGCGGACGAGGCGCTCGAGACGGCGCTGCGCGGCGTCGCGGACACGTCGGCGCAGGTCGTCATCCTGGACATCACGGGCGTGAAGGGCGTGGACAGCAGCGTCGCCGCGACGCTCGTCCGTGCCGCGACCGCGCTGCGGCTGCTCGGCGCCGAGGCGGTGATCACCGGGATCCGGGGCCACGTGTCGCAGACGCTGGTCAGCCTCGGCATCGACCTCCGCGAGACCGTCGTCCAGGGGACGCTCCAGCGCGGGATCGCGTACGCGCTCCGGAAGACCGGCCAGGCGCGGCAGCTCGCCGCCATGGCCCCTCGCTGACGGCCCGCGATCGCAGGCGCTCAGTTGGCGAGCTTGTTCGCCTCTCGCGGGCCGAAGATCGCCTCCCAGTTCGAGCGGTAGGCGTCGGTCGCGACCTGCGCGGGGCCTGACCGGGGCGACTCGCGCGCCGCCGGGAGGAGCACCTCCACGTCGAAGAGCCGCGCGTGCTCGGACCGCTGCGTCAGCTTCACGAGCTCCCCGTTCAGCGGGCGCCCGTGCTCGGTGGGCCGCAGCTCGCCGATCTCGAGCCGGTCCTCCCGGCTCCGGATCACCCGGAAGCCTTCCCCCTGCTCGACGGGGCTATGGATGAAGACGACATCCTGATTCGCGGCGGGCGCGGGCGTGTCCTGGTTCTGCGGGGGCTCGTCCTTGCCCATCGCGAGAGTTTCCCACGTTTGCCCCCCCGAGCGCCAGGCGAAGCGAGCGCTGGATCACCGCCTGTCATCGCCTGCCACCGCCTGCCGCCCATCGCGCACCGCCTCCGCCCTCGTTGCTCCGTCGCTCCCCCGCGCCGCGTCGCTTCCCAGCGTCGCAACGCTGCGCATCACGGCGGCGCGTGTTCACGTGGCGCGTGGCGCATGGCCGGAGCCTCCAAAACTTGGCCAGCGCGGGGTTTACGC
Source organism: Sorangium sp. KYC3313 (assembly GCF_052075895.1). Classification (NCBI taxonomy): domain Bacteria; kingdom Pseudomonadati; phylum Myxococcota; order Polyangiales; family Polyangiaceae; genus Sorangium; species Sorangium sp. KYC3313. The sequence goes on along the minus strand of NZ_CP197255.1, from coordinate 8,985,049 downwards.
CGTACTGCCGGCCAATGGGCGCTCTGCACCGCGGAGGGCCCGCGATTGCGGACGCGGCTTCGCGGCGGAGGTATGGGCGTATGAACGGTCGAGGCGCAGAGGGAGAGGGCGTTCGCAAGGCGCCGGAATCCTTGGACAGGGAGCGCGAGGGCGGCGGCGAGCGGCGCGCTGGCGCCGGGCAGCGGGTCCGCGTCGAGGCGCTCGTCGCGGTCGGCGAGACGGCGGGCGGCGGCTTCGAGGCCGAGTCGATCGACATGTCTCCCGAGGGGATGCGCCTGCGCACGGCGTACCTGCCGCGGGTCGGCGACGCCCTGATCTGCAGGTTCGACGGGCTCGGCAAGGAGCTGGTCGTCGAGGGCGAGGTCTGCTGGCGCGCCGAGCAGGCGCGCGGCGGCGAGTTCGGCCTGCGCTTCACCGGCCTCGACGCCGGGTCGGAGGAGGCGGTGCGCGCGATGTGCTCGTCGATCGACCCGGGCGCCGCGGGCCCCGCGCCGGCGCTCACCGTCCAGGCCGCCGCCGCGTCGCTCGGGGCCGCGCAGCGGGGCGCCCGCGTGCGGCTCCACATCGAGGGCCTGGGCTCGCCCATGAAGGCGCGCGTGCGCGGCGGCGGGCTCGACGACCTGGAGGTCGGCTCCAACCTGGAGTTCCTCAAGGTGGGTCGCTCCCTCGAGCTGGAGGAGGTCGATCAGGGCACGCGCCGCGAGGCGTACATCGATCACGTGAAGGTCGAGGTCGACCCGGTGACGAGCGTGCCGCAGCTCGTGGTCACGCTGGCCTACGAGGCGCCCCGCGCGGCCAGGGCGCCGCGGCCGCGGCCCTCGTCGCCCGAGGCGCTCCCCCCGGCCCCGGCGCGCTCTTCCCACGACGCCGGCGCGCCGGCGCGGGCGTCGTCGCCGCCGCCGGGCGAGCGCGCGGCTGGGCGACCGTCGTCGGCGCCGACCGTCCCGGCGCGCGATCACCAGGGCGAGCGCGCGGCCGCGCGGCCTTCCACGGCGCCGACGGTTCCGGCGCGCGATCATCAAGGCGAGCGCGCGATGGCGCGGCCGTCCACGGCGCCGCCGGCCGAGCCTCGGGGCGAGCGCGCCTTTTCGGGCGCGAGCGGCGGCGCGAGCGGCGGCGCGGCGGCCCACGCGGACGACGATCACGACAGCGACGTGTCGCCGGCGCTCTCGGCCCGGGAAGCGCGCGCGGGCGCCGAGGCGGCCCCGCCCTCCACGGACGACGGAGCGCCGTCTTCCGCGGGGAGCGCGGCCGGGGAGGCGGGCGCCGAGGAGGCTGCCGACGCGCAGCCGGGCCGGCTGCGCGACGTCGGCGAGAAGGCCGCGATGGCGGGCAAGGCGGTGGCGGGCAAGATCGCGCCCGCGCTCGCCGGCGCCGGGGCGCGCGCGGCCACGGCGATGGCGGGTCTCGTGGCGAGGATCAAGGCGCGGCGCGCCGCGCGCGCCGGCGACGGCGACGGCGACGGGTCCGGCAAGGACGGCGCCCCGCGCCGCAAGACGGCGCCGCCGCCGGCCGGCGCGCTGAAGTCCGGCGGGCGCCGGCTGGTGCGCGAGGAGCCCGAGGAGGCGGCGGGCGAGGGCGGGGAGCCGCCGCGCTTCAACAAGAAGGCGGCCGCGGTCGGCAGCTTCCTCGGGCTGGCGGCGGTGCTCGTGGTGTTCGGGGCGGCGCGCCTCTTGGGCCTGCGGGGCGGCGACGCGCCCTCGACCGGGGCCGAGTCGGCCGCGGGCGCGCCGGCCCTGCCGGCGTCGGCGTCCTCCGGCGCGCCTGCCCTCGCGGCGGCCGCGGGGCCGGCTGGCGCGCCGGGCGGCGCGCTCACGGCGAACGTCCCGCTGTTCGGCGCGACGCCGCTGTCGACGACGGAGCCTGTGCCGCCGACGCCGCCGGCGGATCCGAGCGCGCTGGCCGGCGGCGCGCTCGCGCCGGGCGCGGCGGTCCCGGGCGGCCCGGGCGACGACGACGAGGTGGAAGTGGCGGACGACGGCGACCAGGCGGGGTCGCGGGAGTGGGGGCAGGGGTCGGTGCGGAACCCCATCGTCCTGAAGCTGAAGATGGACGGCCCGATCGAGCAGCTGAACGGCGCGGCCGGCGCGATGGGCTTCACGGTCTCGCTGCCCGATCGGCGGGCGCTGTCGTCGGGCAGCGGCCTCGCCCGCAAGGACAAGCGCATCGCGTCGGTGCGCGTGGTCAACACCGCGCACGGCGCGGAGGTCACCCTGCAGTTCAAGGACGGCGTGCCCGCCTACAAGGCGAAGGCGCGCGGCGATCGCCTGGAGATCGCGCTCGGCCGCGGCGAGTCGAAGAAGGTGGCGTCGAAGTCGAAGCCCGAGAAGCCCGAGAAGAACGAGAAGCAAGCGAAGAAGAAGGGCGACGACGCCAAGAAGAAGAGCGAGAAGGGGAGCGGCAAGAAGGACAAGGAGCGCTGAGGGGCGCTCGGCCGGGCGGAACTGGCCGGGTCGGCGCGCCGCACTCGGCGTGGCATTCTCCTGGGGTGCGGTGGAACGACGAGAAGAGCCGGCGTTTCCAGGCGCTCCGCGCGGCCGAGGCGCGGGGGACGTTGACGGACCCCGAGCGCGCGGAGCTCTCTCGTCTGTTTGAGGATCTCGACGCGGAAGAGGCCGACGCGCTGCGCCCGGCGATGGAGCTGGCGGCGGCACGCGCGGAGGACCTCGCGGCGCAGAAGGCACAGCTCGAATCCCAGGCCGACGCGCTGGCGCGCATCGTGGCCGAGCAGGAAGGGCTCCTGGCAGCAGGCGGAGGCGACGCTTACGGCGGAGCTCACGGCGAGCCGCCGGCGCGTCGAAGAGCTGGAGCGCGCGGTGCTCGATCTGCGTGCGGCGCTGGAATCGACCGCGGATGAGATCGAACGCCGATCGAAGGGGCGCCCCGGGGAGCCCTGAACCGTTCGAGTCCGGGCCCGGCTCCTTCTTCTCCTCCTCAGAGGAAGAAGTGGGCCGTCAGGTTGACGGACCCGCTGCTGGCGTTGCTGCTCTCGCCCATGTACTCGTAGCTCAGGATCGTCCAGCGCCCGGTCATCTCGAACCCGAAGCCCTTCGGGCGACCCCACAGAACGCCCAGCTCCAGCATGCACAAGGGCGATATCGTCGACGAGCGCGTTGAGATCGTTGTCTCCGAGATACTTTGCCTTCGGCGCTGGGGGCTCGAAGCGGACCGGATCCGTTGGGCGGGGGCGCCGCCAGGGGGTGGCGGCGGACCGGATCCGTTGGAAGGGGGCGTCGCCAGGGGGGTCCCAGCGGACCGGATCCGTTGGAAGGGGGCGTCGCGAGGGGGGTCCCAGCGGATCGAGTCCCTTGGGAGGGGCGTCGCCAGCGAGGTCGCAACGGATCGAGTCCGCGGGGAGGGGCGTCGGCAGGGGGGGCGCAACGGATCGAGTTCGTTGGAAGGGGGCGCCGCCAGGGGGGTCGCAACGGATCGAGTCCGCTGGGAGGGGCGTCGGCAGGGGGGGCGCAACGGATCGAGTCCGCTGGAAGGGGGCGCCGCCAGGGGGTCACAATGGGTCCGGGCCGTTGAGGGGCCGCCGGGGCCGCGATGGCGGAACGTTCACGTCTACGATCATGTCGTCGACGACCACGACCACGACCACGTTCACGTTGGTGAACGCCAGGGGGAGGGGGGCGGGCTTGGGGCCCTGAGCGCGACCGAACGAACCTCCGCCTCCTCCGCGCTACACGGATCTCCCCGGCCCCACCGGCGGCGGGATCGACCACTCCGCGCTGTCCGACAGCCTGGGCTCCGCCTCCTCCGCCGCGCTCCCGAAGAAGTCCGCGACGTCGTGCCGCCTCGCCTCCGCGTCCGCGCGCCCCAGCTCGATCAGCTTCCGCGTGAACGAGCCGTCGAACAGGAGATAGCTCGCGAGATCCGCGTCGTTCGCCGCGCCGACGTCCACCAGCGAGAGCAGCCGCCGCATCATCGCCGGCCCGCCCTGCAGCTTGCCCGCCCGCACGTGCTCCGCCGCCAGGCGCCCGAGATCCGTGCTCGGCCGCACCACCAGCGTCTCCACCCGCCGGTACGGCAGCGCCCCGCGCTGCGCCGCGGCCCCGTTGATCGATTGCAGGAAATCCGGGCCGAACGCCTGCTCCCCGTCCTCGATCATGTGGTTCACCCGCGTCAGCACCTCGAAATCCGTCTGGATGTGGTCGAGCAGGAACGCGTTCAGCACCTTGCCGAGCACGAGCGCCATCCCGGGCGGCTTGCCGCTGTCCCCCGCGTCGATGCTCCGCACCTCGCGCGACAGCCCGATCGCCAGGACGTGCGTCGCCCCCAGCCGGAGCGCCGGCGCGATCGGCGTGTTCTGCCGCACGCCCCCGTCCATGTACAGATCGCGGCCGATCCGCACCGGCGGGAACAGGATCGGGATCGCCGCCGACGCGAGCGCGTGCTGCGGGCCGATCAGCGCCCCCCGGATGATCGTCCGCGGCGGCGCCGTCGTCGGCAGCGCCCCGTCCGGGCCCGTCTGCATGAAGATCACCGTCCGGCCCGTCCCGATCTCCGTCGCCGACACGCTCACCGCCGAGAGGTAGCCGTGGCGCAGCGTGCGCGCGATCGCGCGCCACGGGATCTCCCGCTCGACGAGCCGCTGCATCGGCGAGACGTCGAACAGGCCCACCCCCTCTGACCCGCCCCCGAACAGGAGCTTCGGCATCGAGATCGCCTGCCGGACCCCGAAGCCGAGCACCGTCTCCAGCTTCAGCTGCGTCCACAGGTTGACGAGGCGCCGCACCCCCAGCGTCGGATCGTCGAGGTGCGCCGCCAGGTAACACGCGTTCACCGCGCCCACCGACGTCCCGCACAGGATGTCGATGCGCGGCGGCGCCCCGCGCAGGCGTGCGAACGCGTCGAGCACGTACGACAGGACCCCGACCTCGTACGCCCCCCGAGCGCCGCCGCCCGAGAGGATCACCGCCACCTTGCGCCGCTGCTTCGCCCCGGTCCTCGCGCCCGTTCCCGTCATGCCATCTCCCCGCGGCGGAGCGGGTCGTGCCCCGCCGCCGGACCGTCCGCCTCCGCGGCGAGGACCCGCCGCACCACGGTGCGCTCCAGGAACAGCGCCCTGAGCCGCGCGTCGCGGATGTAGCCCGCCACCCGCCGCACGTGCGCCGCCGCGCGGTGGTACGCGTCCGTCGAGCTCGCCGGCGCGCCCTTCTGCAGCGCCTCGCAGCAGAGGTCGCGCACCTCGATGCCGTACTCCGAGCTGCCCGCCTCGACCGCGCCGAGCGCCGTCCGCGCGAGCAGCACCCCGGAGTGGACCTCGCCCGCGTCCACCCGCGACGCCGCCTCGATCGCCGTCGCGTGGGCGTGGTAGCTCATGAGCCCCTGCGACTCGGCGAGCTGCCGCGCCTCGGAGGCGTTCGCGATCGCGCCCTGGATATCGCCTCGCGCCCTCGCCAGCAGGCCGCGGACGTTGCGCTCGTGGATCATGTCGTAGACGCTGCCGGTCACCGCGATGAGCGCGCCCGCATCGGCGCACAGCGTGTGCGCGGCGTCGACATCGCCCGCCTCGAGGAGGATCCCCGCCGAGCAGAGGAGCGTGTCGGCCCGCGCATCCTGATCGTCATAGCGCTCGTGGGCCTCGCGCGCCCGCTTCATGTACGCCAGGCTCCGCGGTACGTCCCCGAGCTTCGCGTAGGCGTGGCCGATGTTGCTCAACGTTTTGGCGATCTGGAACCGGCCGCCGATCGCGAGATCGATGGAGATCGACGAGAGCCCGACCGCGATCGCGTCCTCGAAGCGCTCGAGCACGAACATCGCCACCGCGAGCGAGTTCTTCGCGCGCGCCTCGCTGCGGCGCGCCCCCACCGCGCGGAACACCGCGATCGCCTCGGCGTGGGCCTCCACCGCCTCCTGCACGCGGCCGACCCGGCGCAGGAGCACCCCCTTCGTGCGCAGCACCTCCGCGCGCGCCCGCGGCGTCAGCCCGCCCGCCTGCGTCACGCGGAGCGCGCGATCCGCGGCGCTGATCGCGCCCTGGACGTCGCCGAGCTCGCGCAGCACCTCCGACAGGATCGTGAGCGCCTCGACCTCGAGCGCGGGGCGGCGCGCGATGCGCGCGATCTCGGCCGCGCGCTGCGCCACCGGCAGGCCGCGGGCGAGGTAGCCGTCGTCGAGGTCGAACCGCGCGGTGCGCACGAGGGCGAGCGCCGCCCAGCGCGCCTGGCCGCTCTCCTTCGCGAGCTGGCGCAGCGCCGCGAGGTGCCGCCGCCGGTCGCGGCGGCGGCCGAGGTGGCGGAAGATCGCCTCCAGCGCCTCGTGCGCGATCATCCGCCGCGTGTCGCCGGCCGGCAGGAGCGACAGCGCGCGCTCGTAGTACCGCCGCGACAGCTGCGCCTGGTGCCCCGCGCGCGCGGCCCGCGCGGCGTCGAGGTAGAGCTCCGCCGCCGGCCCGGGCGCCTCGCCCCGCGCGAGGTGCTGCGCCACGATCGCCGCCGAGAGCCCCTGCGAGAGCGGCGTCGTCGAGAGGTGCTCGCCGAGCCGCCGGTGCATGCGCACGCGGCTCGCGCCGTCGAGCGCGAGGTAGGCCACGTCGCGCACGAGCGGGTGCCGGAAGTCCACCGCCCCGGCGCGGCGATCGCACAGGCCGCGCGCGCAGAGGCGCGTCACCGCCTCGTCGTCGGCGAGCCGCGTCAGGTTCAGGATGTCGTCCTTGAGCAGCGGCCCCCCCGCGACCGCCAGCCAGTTCACGACGTCGTGCTCCGCCGGCGGCAGCTCGCGCAGGCGGTCGCCGATGAGCTGCTCCAGCGTCGAGGGCAGCGGCTCGCCGCGATCCCCCGTCCGGTCGTGGCGCACGAGCTCGTGCCGCCCGCCCGGGTGCTCGACGATCTCCAGCGTGCCCCGCTCGAGGAGCGCGTCGATCATCTCGAGCAGGAAGAACGGGTTGCCGGCGACGCGCGGCACGAGCTCGCCGCAGACGGCCGCCACCCCGTCGCGCACGCCGAGGCGGGCCTCGACGAGGCGCATCTGCTCCTCGGCGCTGAGCCCGCGGAGCTCGATCCGCACGAGCCCCTCGATGAACGGGGTCACGCGCTCCTCGGGGCGCGTGAGGAGCAGCACGAGCACCGGGAGCCGCTCCGCGCGCTGCTTCAGGAGCTCCGAGAGGAGCTCCAGGCTCGGCCGGTCGGCCCACTGGAGGCCGTCGATGACGACGACGAGCGGCTGGTGGCGCGCCAGCGAGCCGAGCAGGTACTTCACGCCCCGCACCACCACGTCGCGGCCGTAGGCGCCCGCTTCCTCCTCGGGGGGCTCGAGCTGCTTGCCCGTGACGAGCTCGGCGAGCCGCGTGACGATGCGCGCGCCGAGCGGCGAGCGCGCGATGGGCCCGAGCAGGGCGCGGATCACGTGGGAGGCGTCGTCGATCGCGTGGTCGAGCCCCATCCCGGTGACGTCGCGGAGCACGTCGCAGACCGTGGCGAGCGGCAGCTCGCTCTTCACGGGCGAGCACTCGACGTGGAGCACGCGCGCGTCGCCGGGGAGCTCCGAGAGGAACGTGGCGATGAGCGCGCTCTTGCCGATGCCCATCTCGCCGGCGATGACGCGCGCCACGGACTGGCCGCGGAGCGCGCCGACCGGCGGGCTCGAGGGCCTGCTCGAGATGCTCGGGGGCCTGCTCTGCCGGCTCCCCGGCGGCTCGCTCCCGCCGAAGCGCGCGGGCGGCTCGACGCTGCCCTTCACGGGCGGCGAGATCGCCCGGTGGTAGGCCGCGTGCAGATCGGCCCGCTCCGCGTCGCGCCCCACGAGGTCGTTCGGCGAGAGCGCGATCTCCGCCATGCGCTCCTCGCGGGTGAGCGGGCGCTGGAGCGCGTAGAGCCGCATCTGGTGCGGGACCGGGTAGCCGCGGGCGTCGTCGAGGTCGAGCGAGGGCGCGTCGCCCCAGCGGAAGTCCCGCCGGACGAGGCGGTAGACGCCGCCCGCGACCCAGGTCTTGCCGAACGGGGTGCGGCTGCCGATGCGCTCGGCGAGGAAGTTCGCGGGCTCCTTGAGGGCGTGGTTGATGAGGTGCCCCTGCTCGTCGCGCTCGCCGTACGCGATGCCGCGGACGATGCCGATCGCGGCGCGGAGCTCGACGGGCAGATCCTCCGACGCGCCCGCGAGCGCCTCGTGCACGTCGACCGCCAGCGAGGCGGCGTCGGCGGCGGCGCGCGAGGGGTTCGCGAGCAGCCCGACCACCGCGCGCGCGCTCGCGTGCGACTCCCACGACCAGATCGCCCCGTGCTTGAAGGCGATCGCGTCGAGGGTCGTGCGGATCGAGCGCCCGCTGCGCTTGCCGGCGAGCCGGCCCTGCGCCCCGAGCAGCGCGTCGACGCCCTCGATGCGCAGCGTGACCACGGCGACGTGGCGCACCTCGCGCACGGCGCGCGGCGCGCCCGTGCCCTCGGCGTCGCCGCCGGTGCGCGCGGCCGGCACCGCCGCGAGCGTCTGCGGCTGCGCCACCGAGCCGCCGTCCGCGGGCAGCTCCTCCGCGCCCTCCGCGCCCTCCGCGCCCTCCATGCGCCGCGCGGCGCCCTCGCGCGCCTCCTCCGCGCGGTCGCGGCCGAGCAGGTGGGCCACGGTCTGCTCGACCGAGGCGTTGTCGACGAGCTCCTGCCTCGCGAGCAGCGCGCGCGCGACCGCCCCGGCCAGGTCGCGCGCGGTCTGGAAGCGGGCCTCGGGCTCGCGCTCCATGGCGCGCATCACGATCGCCTCGAGCTCCGCGGGGATGTCGCGCGCGTGCGACGACGGGGGGTCGAACCGGCCCTCCTTCACGGCCTGGAGCAGCGCCTCGTCGTCGAGCTTGCCGTACGGCGAGCGCATGGCGAGCAGCTCGTAGAGCACGACGCCGAGGGCGTAGATGTCGCTGCGCCGGTCGACTCGCTCGCCGCGCGCCTGCTCGGGCGACATGTACCCGAACTTGCCCTTCAGCACGCCGGGCTCCTCGCGGAAGAGGTTGGCGCTGGCGATGCCGAAGTCGGCGATCTTCACGACGCCCTCGAGCGAGAGCAGGATGTTCTGCGGCGAGACGTCGCGGTGGACGATGGCGAGCGGCATGCCGCCCTCGTCCTTGCGCTCGTGGGCGTAGTGCAGCCCCTTCGCCGCCTCGGAGACGATGAACGCCGACACGAGCGGCGGGATCCGCGACTCCTTCTGCTGGGCGGCCCGCATCAGCTTGCCGAGGTCGAAGCCCTCGACGTACTCCATCGAGAGGAGCAGCCCGTCCTCGCCGTGGTCGGAGAACTCGTAGACCTGGACGATGTTCGGGTGGTTCAGGCGCGTGGCGAGGTGGGCCTCCTCCACGAACATCGCGCGGAAGCGCCGCGAGGCCCCGTGCGCGGGGAGGATGCGCTTGACGACGAGGAGCTTGTACGTCCCCTCGGCGCCCCGCTTCTTGGCGAGGAAGACCTCCGCCATGCCGCCAGCGCCGAGGCGGCGCTGGATCTCTAGGTCGGCGAGCTGGGACGGGTGCTTGGCCATGCAGCGAAGCGGCGCGCGGGCGCCCTGGCTGGGAGGCGCCGGGCGCGGTGAATCGGGTGACCGGTGATGAATGAGGTCCGCGCTCGGTTCCCCCGATCCATGGGAGGACTACGGGTTGACCCGCATGGTAGCGTCCCGCCCGCGTCTCCGGGGAGACAACCAGGGTGGAAAGGCGAATCTTTCTGGGTGGCTCGGGGATCCCCGCCGTGGGCGAGCCCGCCCGCGCGCCGCACATCCGCGATGGCGGCGCCGCCAGACCCCGGCCCTGACGTCTCGCTTGCAAGGCGCCCTCCCACGGCGCCCGACACCAGGCCTGTGCTGCGCCAGCAGCAACAAAGCTGTTGCCGAAGCACAGTCCGTCTGTTAAAACGGATACCGCGTCTGTGATGAGAGACGCCGGGCGTCCGACCCCGGCCGCTGGCCGCTGGCCATTGGGCCGAGAGGCGGTGGGGTCGTCGTGTGCGCGCGCCTGAAACCTTGAGGGCTTGTAATGGACATTCGCGTGACAGAGGCGGACGTCGTCGTCGTGGGCGGCGGCAGCGCAGGCTCCACTGCAGCGGTGGAGGCGCAACAGCGGTTGCCCCGGGGGAGGGTGGTCCTCCTCGAGAAGGCGCATATCAAGCGGAGCGGCGCCATCGCGATAGGCATGGATGGGCTGAACAACGCCATCATCCCAGGGCACGCGACGCCGGAGCAGTACGTGAAGGAGATCACGGTGGCCAACGACGGCATCGTGAACCAGCGCGCCGTCTATGAATATGCGCGCAACAGCTTCGCGATGATCCAGGAGCTCGACTCCTGGGGCGTGAAGTTCCAGAAGACGCGATCGGGCGATTTCGACGTCAAGAAGGTCCACCACAACGGGAGCTACGTCCTCCCGATGCCCGAGGGCTACGATCTCAAGAAGATCCTGACGCGCATGGTCAAGCGCGCCGGCGTGAAGGTCGTCAACCGCGTGATGGCGACGCGGATCCTCGTGACCGACGGCCACGTCGCCGGGGTGATCGGCTTCGACACCCGGGAAGGACAACTCGAGATCATCAAGGCGAGGGCGGTCATCCTGTGCTGCGGCGCCTCGGGGCGGCTCGGGCTGCCGGCGTCGGGCTACCTCCACGGGACGTACGAGAACCCGTCGAACGCGGGAGACGGCTACTCGATGGCGTACCACGCGGGCGCCGAGCTCTCGGGCATCGAGTGCTTCCAGGTGAACCCGCTCATCAAGGACTACAACGGTCCGGCGTGCGCGTACGTGACAGGCCCGCTCGGCGGGCACACGGTCAACGCGCGCGGGCACCGCTTCATCGAGAGCGATTACTGGAGCGGGCAGATGATGCTCGAGTTCTACCGGGAGCTCCACTCCGCGAACGGCCCCGTGTACCTGAAGCTCACCCACCTCGCCCCGGAGACGATCACCGAGGTCGAGCGGGTCCTGCACCAGACGGAGCGCCCGAGCCGCGGGCGCTTCCACGAGGGGAGGGGGCACAGCTACGCGAGCGATCTCGTCGAGATGCACATCTCCGAGATCGGCCTGTGCAGCGGGCACAGCGCGTCGGGCGTCTGGGTCAACGAGAAGGGCGAGACCACGGTGCCCGGGCTCTACGCCGCCGGCGACATGGCGTGCGTGCCGCACAACTACCTGCTCGGCGCGCTCACCTACGGGAAGATCTGCGCCCAGAGCGCGCTCGATTACCTCGAGCGCGCGCCCGCGGTCGAGCCGCTCGCCGCCGCGGTCGACGCCGAGCGGGAGCGCATCCTCGCCCCCCTCTCGCGACGAAGCGGCGTGGCGCCGCACCAGTACGAATACAAGGTGCGGCGCCTGGTGAACGATTATCTCCAGCCGCCCAAGACGGGGAACAAGATGACGCTCGGGCTCGAGTACTTCCTGCGGGCGAAGGAGGAGCTCGAGGAGGTCACCGCGGAGAGCCCCCACGAGCTCATGCGGGTGATGGAGTGCCATTTCATCCGCGACTGCGCGGAGATGGCGGCGCGCGCGTCGCTGTACCGGACCGAGAGCCGCTGGGGCCTCTACCACCACCGGCTCGATTACCCCGAGATGGACGACCGCAATTGGTTCACGCACGTGAACCTGAAGAAGGACGAGCGCGGCGAGATGGTCGCCTTCAAGAGGCCGGTGGAGCCTTATCTCTTCCCGATCGACGACGGCGAGCGCGCGGCCTACCACAGGCTGCGCATCCCGGCCGAAGAGCAGCGCGCGTCGGCCTGACGAGCGCGCGAGAACGCGAGAACACGAGGTCAATCAATCGATGGGTCACCTGCTCAACCGCGAATCCGTCAAGGCGCAGCGCGCCAGGTCCGTGGGCCACGCCGAGGCCGCCGTGCGGCTCGATCTGCCCGTCGTCGTCGACGAGGCGTCGTGCATCAAGGGCTGCCGCATCTGCATCGACTCGTGCCCGGTCGATTGCCTCGCGATCGATCCCGAGACGAAGAAGGCCCGCATGGCCTACGACGAGTGCTGGTATTGCCTCGCGTGCGAGATCGATTGCCCCAAAGAGGCCATCACCGTGAAGATCCCCTTTCTCATCCGATAGCGACACCACGGCAGAGACGACATGACACAGCCTTCGCTCGCGCAGGATCTCGAGGGCATCCTCGGGGATCCCGACCCCGGCGCGCGCCAGCTGGCGCTGACGCAGATAGAGGATCTCTCGGATCCGGAGATCCTCCACCCCCTCATCGCGGCGGTCCGCGACGAGGATCCGACGGTGCGGGCGCTCGCGCTCGGGCACCTCGAGGATCTCGGCGATGCCCGCGCGGTGCCCGCCGTCGTCGGGGCGCTCGACGACGAGGACGCCCGCGTGCGGGAGGCGGCCGCCACGGCGCTCCGCGAGATCCGCGGGGCGGACGCCGCCACGCACCTCATCGACGCGCTGGGGCACCCGCGCCCGTTCGTCCGCACCTCGGTGATCGTGGCGCTCCGCGAGATCCGCGACCCGCGGGCGCTCGCGCCCCTCGAAGGGGCGCTCGGCGACCCGGATCCCGAGGTGCGGCGCGAGGCGGTCCTCTCCCTGGCCTACCTGCGGCGGCCCGAGGCTGCGCCGGCGCTCCGCCCGAGCCTGCGCGATCCCGACGCGCGGGTGCGGCAGGTGGCGATCGGCGCGCTCGAGTCGCTCGGCGCGCCGGGCGAACCCGCGCTCGTCCAGGACCTCGTGGGGCTGCTCTCCGATCCGGACTGGCGGGTGCGGGTCGAGGCTGCCGTCGTGCTCGGCCGCTCGGCGCACGCCCTCGCGGCGCCGCACCTCCGGACCGCGCTCGACGACGGCGCCTGGCAGGTCCGGAAGGAGGCGGCGCTCGCGCTCGGGCGGCTCCGGGCCGCCTCGGCCACGGAGGACCTGGTCGGGTTGCTCGGGAGCGACCTCGCGGATCTGCGCAAGGCGGCCGCGCAGGCGCTCGGCGAGATCGAGGCGGCGGCCGCGGAGGCGCCGCTCCGCCGGCTGCTCGGCGACGCCGACGTCGAGGTGCGGAAGGCGGCGGGCCGCGCGCTCGAGGCCATCCGGGCGGGGATCGGACGAGGCAATGAACGACATGGGACCTTTGCGAGGGATTGAACCGATGACCAGGGCACTCCGCGCGCTCGCCTTCCTCAGCTTCCTCGCGGCGGTCGTCGCCGGGCTGTCGTGCAAGCCCGAGGCGAAGCAGACGATCCGGATCGCGATCGGGACGCAGGACACGACCATCAATTGCGCCACCGGCGGGCTGCTCATCCGGGAGCTCAAGCTGCTCGAGAAGCACCTGCCGAGGGACGGCAAGTACAAGGACGTCACCTACGAGATCGAGTGGAAGGACTTCACCTCGGGGCCGCCGCTGACGACCGAGATGGTGGCCGAGAAGCTCGATATCGGCGCGATGGCCGACTTCCCCGGCGTGCTGAACGGCGTGGCGTTCCAGAAGCAGGGGAGCCGCAGCCGCTTCATCGCCACGCTCTCCGGCAGCGCGCTGGGGAGCGGCAACGGGATCGTCGTGCCGAGCGACTCCCCGGCCCAGGGCCTGAAGGACCTCAAGGGCAAGCAGATCTCGGTGCCGTTCGGGTCGTCGGCCCACGGCATGCTGCTCCGGGCGGTCCGCGATCTCGGCTGGGACCCGGACAGGGACGTGACGCTCGTCTCGCAGTCGCCGGAGGTGGGCGGCTCGTCGCTCAAGGCGAACAAGATCGACGCACACGCGGATTTCGTCCCGTTCGCCGAGCTGTTCCCCTTCCGCGGCTTCGCCCGGAAGATCTACGACGGCTCCAGCGTGAAGGTGCCGACGGCGCACGGCGTGCTGGTGCGCGAGGCGTACGCGGAGAAATACCCGGAGATCGTCGTGGCCTTCCTCAAGGCGGCGCTCGAGGCCGACCGCCTGTTCGCGGAGGAGCCCGAGAAGCACAGCGAGCTCATCGAGAAGGTGACCGGGGTGGACGCCGAGGTCGCCTACATGTTCCACGGCCCGCTCGGCATCCAGACGCGGGACTTCACGATCAAGCCCGAGGTCCGCCGCGCGCTCGAGGTGGCGGTCGACACGCTCACGCTGCTGAAGCGCACGGACACGACCCTCGACGTCGGCGCGTTCGTGGACGACCGGTACATCCGGCGCGCGGCGGCGGAGCTCGGGCTCGACTACGAGGCGCGGCTCGCGAGCTACGCGAAGCTCCCGCTGTCCGGGAAGGACGCGCTGTCCGGGGAGCCGATCGCCGAGCCGACGCTCGTCGCGCAGATCTGGGTCGCGGGCGAGCCGAAGGTGCGCGCGTACGCCAGCCCGGGCACGGCGCTCGTCGCGCTCGGGCAGCTGACGACCGAGGGCAAGGAGATCCGCGCGGTGTTCGTGCACGATCGCGTGAGCGGGGTGAAGCTCCTGGCCGATCGCGCGTGGTACGCGAGGCGCCCGGACGGCGGCCTGTCGGCGTTCCTGGCGAAGGACGACGCGGAGCGGTGGGCCGCGGAGAACGGCGCGGCGGTCGTCGATTTCGCGGCCCTGCGGGCCGAGCGCGCGAAGCTCACGGCGGCGGCGCCATGACGATGATCTCCGAGCGCAGCGCGCCGGCCGGGGCGGAGCTCACCGGCGGCGCGGCCTTCGCGCCCGCCCCGGCGAGCGCGGCCCGGCGGGGCGCGCCGTCCCCCGCGCCGGCGACGACGCGCCGCGACCTCCGCCGCGCCTTCCTGCGCGCCCTGTCCGTGGCGGCGTGCGTCGGCCTCTGGCAGTGGGCGTCGATGGCGCGCGCGGATCTCGGCGTCGTCACGTTCCTCAACGTGCCCGCGCCGACCGACGTCCTCGCCGCGGCGCGGGAGCTCTTCGCCTCGCCGAAGCTCTGGCAGCACCTCGGGAACAGCGTGTTCCGCGTCCTCGCGGGGTTCGCCGCCGCGGGCGCCACGGGGGTCGTGCTCGGGCTCCTCATCGGCAGGTCGCGGCTCGCCGAGGACACCCTGCTGCCGCCGCTCGAGATCCTGCGCCCCATCCCCGGCGTCGCCTGGCTCCCGCTCGCGATCCTGATGTTCCCGTCGGCCGAGCTGAGCATGATCTTCATCACGTACATGGGGGCGCTGTTCCCGATCCTGATCGCGACGATCCACGGCGTGGGCGCCCTCGATCCGCGGCTCATCGCGAGCTCCCGCAGCCTGGGCGCGCGCCCGCTCCGCCTGTTCCTCGAGGTCGTCCTGCCGGGCGCGCTGCCGAGCATCGTCACGGGGATGAGCATCGGCATGGGGACGTCCTGGTTCTGCCTCGTGACCGCCGAGATGATCGGGGGGCAGTACGGCATCGGCTACTTCACCTGGGAGTCGTACAACTTGCAGCGCTATCCGGACATCGTCCTCGGCATGCTGCTCATCGGCCTGCTCGGCATGCTCAGCAGCGCGCTCGTCCTGCGGGCCGGCGCGTGGCTCACCCCGTGGCAAGAGCCCCAGGAGAAGGGCCGATGACGCTCGACGCGAGCCGCGCGGCGCGCCGGGAGAGCCCGGGGGGCGCCGTGGAGATCCGCGGCCTGTCCGTGGCCCTCGGGACGGGCGCCCGCCGCGTCGAGGCGGTGCGGGATCTCGACCTCCGCGTCGAGGGCGGCGAGCTCGTGAGCCTCCTCGGCCCGTCCGGGTGCGGGAAGTCGACGATCCTGAACGCCGTCGCCGGGTACGTGGCGCCGGAGCGCGGCAGCATCGTCGTCGGCGGCGAGCGGGTCGAGGGGCCGGGGCCGGCGCGCGGCATGGTCTTCCAGCAGAGCTCGCTGCTCCCCTGGAAGACGGTGCTGAACAACGTCGGCTTCGGCCTCAAGGTGCGCGGCGTCCCCGAGCGCGAGCGCCGGGAGGCGTCCCGGCGCCTGCTTTCGCTGGTCGGGCTGTCGGGGTTCGAGGACGCCTATCCGGCGCAGCTCTCCGGCGGCATGCAGCAGCGCGTGGAGATCGCGCGCGTGCTGATCACGGAGCCGCGCGTCGTGCTGATGGACGAGCCGTTCAGCGCGCTGGACGCCCAGACCAGGCTCTCGATGCAGGAGCTCTTGCTCGACGTCTTCCGCCAGGTGCGCACGACGGTGCTGTTCGTCACGCACGACATCGACGAGGCCATCTTCCTGTCCGACCGCATCGCCCTCATGACCCGCCGCCCCTGCCGGGTCGGCGCGGAGATCGCGGTGCCGTTCGAGAGGCCGAGGACCGCGGCGATCGTGGGCTCCGGCGAGTTCGCGGCGATCAAGCGGCGGTGCCTCGAGGCCCTCCGCGACGAGCGCGCGGCCGCCGCGCACCGCCACGACCTGGAGGCCCAGACGAGCGCGTGAGGCGCGGGCCGGCGCGCCGTGCCGGGCCGCGGGGGCCCGGCGCCTCGGGTCCGGCGGCGCCGGCCCTCGCGTACGCGCTTGCTGTCCCGGGCGTTCCTCCTTACTACCGAGCCGAGAGGAGTGATCCAGATGCTCAAGAGATTCCTGCGGGTAACCGACGTGCCGTTCTCGGCCTCGGTCGGGCTGCTCGCGCTGCGCGTCGTTATCGGCGTCGCGTTCATGTTTCACGGCTGGGGGAAGATCCAGGCCCCCTTCAGCTGGATGGGGCCCACCGCGCCCGTTCCGGGGTTCTTGCAAGGGCTGGCCGCGCTCTCGGAGTTCGGGGGCGGCCTTGCCTGGATCCTCGGCCTCCTGACGCCGGTCGCGTCGCTGGGCCTCGCCGCCACCATGGCCGTCGCGGTCGCGGTTCACGTCTCGAACGGCGATCCGTTCGTCGCGATGGGCGGACCCTCCTACGAGGCGGCGGCGGTCTACCTCGGCATCTCGGTTGCGCTCCTCCTCGTCGGGCCGGGGAGGCTCTCCGTCGACGCGGCGGTCTTCGGGACGAAGCGCTGAGCCTACGGGCGCGCCCTCGCGCGGTCCGCGCGAGGGGGTCGCCGCTCGCTCTCACGCGGCCGATCTGAGCCGCGCTGCCCTGCTGCGTCCCGCCGGGCGGATGATGTCGGCACGCGCTGGAGCGCCCTGATCCATCTGGGTTGGACAGCGTGTGCGCCGACCCATGTGCGCGCTTGAATCGCGCCTGTGAAGCCGCGCCGTCCCGGCACTATGCTCGGGTCGGGAGGACCCGATGAGAGACGCCGAGGCGATGGCGCCTTCGAGCAGCGCGCGGCGTGGTGTCGTCATCGCAGCGACCTGCTCGTTCGCCGTTGGGTGCGTGACGCTGCTCGGCTGGTGGATCGGGGCGACCGCCCTCGTCGCCATCGCGGACGGCCTGCCGCTCATGGTGCCCAACACCGCCGTCGCCCTCGTCCTGGCGGGGGTCTCGCTCTGGGCGCTGGGCGTGCGAGCGTGTCCGGCGCCGCTCCGCCGGCTGGGACAGGCGTGCGCCGCCGTCGTCGTCGCGCTCGGCCTCGTGGTCCTCGCGCAGTACATCTTCGACTGGGATCTCGGCATCGATCGCGTGGTGTTCGCGGGGCGCGTGGATTTCCCGGGCAAGTTCCCCGGCAGGCCGCCGCCGAACGTCGCGCTCTGCTGTGTCCTGATCGGCCTTTCGCTCCTCTCGCTCCGCGTGGAGACGCGGCGAGCGTGCCTGTTCTCGGAATGGAGCGCGCTCCTGGCCGCGGCGCTCGCGCTGACGGCGCTGACCGGCTACGTGTTCGGCGTCGGCTACTTTTACGGGCTGCCGCCGCTATTTCCGTTCACGGGGATGGCGCTCCACGGGGCGATCGCGTTCCTCGCCCTCTGCGCCGGGCTCCTCACGGCGCGGCCCGATTGCACTGCGCTCGCCACGCTGACGGCCAGCAAGTCCGGAGGCCTCCTGCTGCGGCGCTTCCTGCCCTACGTCGTCCTCGTTCCGCTCGTGAGCGGCCGCCTCTTCCTGTTCGGCGCGGCTCGCGGAGCATACCCCATCGCGGCGTCGTTATCGCTCGCCTCCGCCATCACGACGCTCCTGCTCGGGGCCATGCTCTGGGTCAGCGCGGCGCGCATGAACCTCCTCGACGAGGCGCGGCAGCGCGCCGAGGAGGCGCGCGCCTTCCTCGCGACCGTCGCGCAGGCCTCGGACGACGCCGTGATCGGCACCTCCCTCGACGGGACCATCCTGAGCTGGAACCCGGCGGCGGAGCGCCTTTACGGCTACTGCGCCGGCGAGGCGATCGGGAAGAAGCTGCCCCTCCTGTGCCTGCCCGATCGCGCCGGCGAGGCGGAGGCCGTCCTCGCGCGCCTGCGCCGCGGCGAGCGCGTCGAGCGCTTCGAGGCCGTGAGCCGGACCAAGGGCGGCGAGAGCATCGACATCGAGGTCACGGTGTCGTCGATCGTGGACGCGTCGGGCCGCGCCACCGGCGTCTCGACGATCTGCCGCGACATCGGGCGCCGCAAGGCGATGGAGGCCGAGGTCGCGAGCGCGCACGAGGCGGAGCGGCGCATCCGCTCGCAGCTCGAGGCGGTCATCGAGCAGCTGCCTGAAGCGGCGATCCTGGTCGACGCCAAGGGGCGGCTCATCAGCTGCAACAAGCTCGCGCTCCAGTACGCGTCGCGCGTCGAGGACGATCCCGATCCCTGGGGCAACCGGCTGTGTTTCGAGCACAGGACGCCGGCGGGAGAGCCCCTCGCCTGGGACGAACGCCCGCTGTTCCGGGCCCTTCAGCGCGGGGAGGTCGTGACGGGCGCCGAAGGGCTCTTGCGGCGCGCCGACCGGGGCCTCGTCCCGGTGCTGGTCAACGCGGCTCAGGTGCGCTCGGACGACGGGGAGCTCCAGGGCGCCGTCGCCGTCTTTCATGACATCTCGGCGTTCAAGGAGATGGAGCGGCAGCGCCAGGAGTGGATCGGCGTCATCGCTCACGATCTCCGCCAGCCCATCCAGGTCATCGCGACCGCGAGCCAGCTCCTGGGCCGCGCGGCCGGCGAGCGGCCCGTCGCGGACTGCCGAAAACAGCTCGACAGGATCACCTCGTCCATCGAGCGGCTGCGCCGCATGATCGACGACCTCCTCGACGCGTCGCGGATCGATGCGCGGCAGCTCACGCTGGATCGTTCGCCGGTGAATCTGCGCGCGCAGCTCGGCGAGATCCTCGAGAAGTCGGCCGAGGTGACCGCGGGCCACGCCCTGCGCCTGGAGGTGAACGGCGATGTGCCCGCCGTCCTGGCGGACCCAGGGCGGCTCGAGCAGATCGTCACCAACCTGCTCTCCAACGCGGCCAAGTACGGTCGGCCCGAGGGCGACATCGTGGTCGCGGTCGACGCCGGGCCGGGCAGCGCGCACGTCGCGGTGACCAACTGGGGCGGCGGTATCCCGGAGGCGTCGCTCCCGTACCTGTTCAAGCGCTTCTCGCGCGCGCCCGATGCCGTTCCGCGCAGCGTCCGCGGCGTCGGTCTCGGCCTCTACATCACGAAGGCCCTCGTGGAGGCCCACGGGGGCAGCATCTCCGTCGAGAGCAGCCCCGGCGGCGCGACGACATTCCGCTTCTCGCTGCCGCTCGCGCCCGATACCGCGCGAGCCGCCGGGGCGTAACGCGCAGACAGCCCCTCTCTGCCCCTCTCTCCCGCTTCCTGCTCCACCGGCGACCTCATCCCGAGAACGGGGCTATCAGGCGAGCTCGTCAATCCGCGAGCGGCGGGCTCGTCCATCGATCCTCCCAATCCCCTCGACATCGAATCGGCGTTTGTCCTGCCGCTGGCCGTTCTCCGTATTCCGTTTTGCGGGGCTGCCATCCTTTCACAGGTTTCTACGGCTCAGATCGTCAGAATGATTGCAGAAGGAACTTCCTGAGGTCCGTATCCTTGCTAGACCTGAGATCCGCTCCGGCCCGACGCCGGGGCAGTAAGGTGGCGCAGCAGTGAATTCCTGGTTCTTGCAGGTGAGTAAGCGGCTGGGGCCCGCGGGGCGCCGGCTCTGGGTGCTTGGGTTCATGGGGGTGGTGCTCGCGGTCACGCTCGGGCTCGCGCTGCGCGCGGCGCGCGAGTCGTCTGTGCAGCGCACGGCGACGTACACCGAGCTCCTCCAGATCGCGCAGGCGGGGCAGGCGACCGCGGTCGAGGTGAGCGGAGATCACTTCCTCGTGCGTCAGGCGGGCGGCGTCGCGGTGACGGCCGTCGTCGACGAGCCGACGCTCCGGCAGGAACTGGTCTCCCGGTTCGCGGGCGCCGGCGCCTCGGTCGACTTCGCCCCCCGGGAGGATCCGTCGCGCGCGGCGTCCGCGGTGCTCCCGGTGATCGTGCTGACCGCGGTCGGCTTCGCGCTCTTCACGGTGAGCCGGCGGCGCAGCCCGAAGGTCTTCTCCGACGTGAAGACCGGGGCCGCGCGGGCGGCGGTGCGCTTCGCCGACGTCGCGGGGATGCACGAGGTCAAGCAGGAGCTCGCCGAGACGGTCGAGTTCCTGAAGAGCCCCGATCGCTTCGCGCGCCTCGGCGGCCGCCCGCCGCGCGGCGTGCTGCTGACGGGCGAGCCCGGGACCGGCAAGACGCTGCTCGCGCGCGCCGTCGCGTGCGAGGCGGGCGTGCGGTTCCTCTCGGCGTCGGGGTCGAGCTTCCAGGAGATGTTCGTCGGCGTGGGTGCCTCCCGCGTCCGCGCGCTCTTCGCCGAGGCGCGCAAGTCCGCGCCGTGCATCGTCTTCATCGACGAGATCGACGCCGTGGGGCGGGCTCGCGCGAAGGGGCACGGCGACTCCGCCTCCGCGGAGCACGACCAGACGCTGAACCAGCTGCTCGTCGAGATGGACGGCTTTGACCACGAGACCGGCATCGTGGTCATCGCGTCGACCAACCGCGTCGACATGCTCGACCCGGCGCTGCTCCGGCCGGGGCGCTTCGACCGCAAGGTCACCGTGCCGCTCCCCGACGTGCGCGGCCGCGAGGAGATCCTCAACGTCCACGCCGGGCCGATCCCGCTCCAGGGGGAGGTCGATCTCAGCTACATCGCCCGAGGCACGCCGGGCTTCTCGGGCGCCGACCTGGCCAACCTCCTGAACGAGGCGGCCATCCTCGCGGCCCGCGAGGGCGCCGACGCGGTGGACCCGACGCACATCGACCGCGCGCGCGACCGGGTGCTCATGGGGCTCGAGCGCAAGGGGGTGCTCGTCGACGAGGACGAGCGCTATGCGACCGCCGTCCACGAGGCCGGGCACGTCGCGGTCGGGCTCCTCGCGCCGAGCTGCGATCCCGTGCACAAGGTGTCGATCCTGCCGCGGGGCCGCGCGCTCGGCGTCACCCAGGCGCTGCCCGAGAAGGATCGGCTGATGTACCGGAAAGAGTACCTCGAGGATCAGATCTGCATGCTGATGGGCGGCCGCGCCGCCGAGATGGTCGTCCTCGGGACGATGACGGCGGGCGCCTCGGACGACATCCAGCGCGCCTCGACGATCGCGTGGAAGATGGTCGCGGAGCTCGGCATGAGCCACCTCGGCCCCATCTGCGTCGGCGACGGGCACCCCTCGCGGAGCCCGGCCCTGCTCGACCGGGTCGACGAGACGGCGCGGGCGCTCACGGAAGCGCAGCTCTCGCGCGCCATCGAGATCGTGAGGTCCCGGCGCGGCGAGATCGAGGCGCTCGTCAGGGCGCTCCTCGAGAAGGAGACGCTCGGCATGGACGAGATCCAGGCCTGTTTCCCGGCCGATCGCAGGCCGCGCCCCGAAGGCCAGGCCGCCTGACCGGCGGAGGCTCGAGGACGCCGGAAAGGGAAGTCCTTTTCAGGCGTCCTCGGCGGCAGGCCGACCGCCCGCCGCGTGCGCGTCCGGCGCTCTCTCCGCTCGCCGCCGGACTCGACCCTTCCCCCTGCAGCCCAGCCGTCTCCTCTCGTCTGCGACGAGCCCGCGCGTGTGGCCGGCGTGTGAAGAGCCTGTTGTCCGAGATACGTTGTGCTCGGAAAGCTCGTTTTCCGGCCACGCGCGCCGGATCCGATCCGGCGCGGGGGCGTTGAGCCGCGGCGCGTCGCGCCTTCCTTTCCGTCCAGAATGGCCAAATCTCCCCTTGCGATTGCCGGGCAAGCTGGTGAAGTGTGGCCACTTGCATGCGTGGACTTCGTTTCGTTCGCGTGTCTCTCGACAGGCCACCCTCTCCGCCTTCGCCAATCGCCAGACCGCTCTCCGGCCGCTCCCTGAGCCCGGCGCAGCCGTCGCGGGCTCTCCTGCCCCGCGTAGGCCCGGAGGCGCGCGGTGCCTGAGCCTCGGATACTGATCCTGTCCAACAGAGATCCGGAGGAAGCCGTCGACGAGCCGCCACTCGCGCAGCGGGTGGGGAGCGGGCGGCTCCGGCTCGGTCGCGAGGACGGCAGCGCGGTGGTCGCGGAGAGCGTGCTCGCGGCCCTCGCCGCGGCCCCGGGCGTGCGCGTGGCGCACCGGCCCGTGCTCCGGCCGAGCGAGGTGCTCGCGGCCATCGGCGACCATCGCCCGGACGTGATCTTCAACCTGTGCGAGGCGCTCGACGGCGACAGCCGCCACGAGGTCATGTGCGCGTGGCTGCTCGCGGGGCTCGATCTCCGCTTCACGGGCAGCGATCACGTCGCGCTCCGGAGCTGCCTGCACAAGGCCGAGGCGAACCGGATCCTCGCGCGCGCCGGCGTGCGGGTGCCGGCGACGGTGCGGGTCGAAGGCCCGGATCGTATCCCGGAGGTCGCGTTCCCGGTCATCGTCAAGCCGGAGCGCGAGGACGGCTCGATGGGCATCGATCGTGGCTCGGTCGTCCACGATCGCAGGGCGCTCCGCGATCAGGTCGCCGCGGTCGTCGCGCAGTGCCGCCAGCCGGTGGTGGTGCAGCGCTACGTGCACGGGCGGGAGATCTCGGTCTCGCTGCTCGGGTGGCCGACGCCGCGCGTGCTGCCGCCCGGCGAGGTCACGTTTCAGGGCCTGCCGGACGGGCACCCGCACGTGGTCACGTACGAGTCGAAGTGGCGCCCGGAGACCGCCGCGTCGATCGGGACGCCCTCCTCGGCGGCGGTGCTGCGGCCGCTCGAGCTGCGCCGGGTCGTCGCCGCGGGCCGCCGCGCGTTCGAGGTGCTCGGGCTGCGCGACTACGGCCGCGTGGACGTGCGGCTCGACGAGCGCGGCGCGCCGCACGTCATCGACGTCAACCCGAACTGCGATCTCTCGCCGGACGCCGGCTTCGCGCGGGCGGCGGCGCGCGCCGGCCTGTCGTACGCCGACGTCGTCTGGGAGATCCTCCGCGCGGCGCTCGCCCGCGGCGCGCGCCACGACGATCTGCTCCGCGCGCGGGGCCGCGCGCCGGCGCTCGCCCGCGCCGCGGCGCGCTCCGCCGCCGGCGGCGCCCTCGCCGCCGCGCCCGAGGCGCCGTGATCACCCGGCGCGGCCTCCGCGCGGAAGATCGGCCGCTCATCGCCGCGCTGCTCGAGTCGGTCCCGGCGTTCACCGACGACGAGCGCGCGGTGGCGCTGGAGCTCGTCGACGTGGCGCTCGGCCAGCCTTCGACGGACGGTCATGGCTACCGGTTCGTGCTGAGCTTCCAGGGCGGCGACGGGGCGCCGCGGCTCCTCGGGTACCTCTGCTACGGCCGCACGCCGATGACGCAGTCCACGTACGACCTGTACTGGATCGCGACCTCGCCCGATTTCGCCCGGTCGGGGGTGGCGCGGGGGCTCGTGGCCACGATGGAGAGCGAGATCGCGCGCGAGGGCGGCGGCCTCGTGCGCGTGGAGACGGGCAGCCGGGAGGGGCACGGCGCGGCGGTGCGCTTCTACGACGCGGTGCAGTTCACGCGGGTCGCGGTCCTCGCCGACTTCTACGCGCCGGGCGACGATCTCATGATCTACACGAAGCGGGTCGCCCAGGCGCGCGCCTCGGCCGGCGAGGCGCCGGCGCGCGGCGACGCGCCCGCGCGCGGCGAGGCGCCCGCGCGCGGCGAGGCGCCGGCGCGGGGCGAGGCGCCGCTTCCGGGCGAGCCTGCGCTCTACGACGCGGCGTTCGGCTACCGCGACTACGCCGCCGAGCGCAATTTCCTGCTCGCGTGCGCGCGCCGCTTCGGCGGCCGCCCGGTGCAGCGCGTCCTCTCGTGGGCCTGCGGGCCCGCGCGGCACCTGGAGGCGTTCGCGGAGCTCGGCGTCGGCTGCGCCGGCGCGGACGGCTCGGCGGCGATGATCGCCTTTGCGGAGCGCGCCGCGTGCGCCCGCGGCGCCGGGGCGGGCATCCGCTTCTCGTGCGCGGAGCTCGACGAGCGCCCGGACGTCGCGCCGGTCGATCTCTCGTTCGTGCCGCTCTCGGCGATCCACCAGCTGGCCACGCCGGCGGCGCTCGAGCGCCACCTCCGGCTCGCCGCCTCGCTCCTCCTGCCGGGCGGCGTCCACGTCATCGAGGCGACCCACCCCGCCGATCTCACGCCGTCCGGCGTGAACAGGACGGAGTGGACCGAGCTGCGCGGCGAGCAGTCGATCGACGCGCGGTTCCGCATCCACATCGAGCGGTCGACGCCCGATCGCGTCGTGCCCGTGACCCTCGAGGTGGTGTGCTCGGCCCGGCGCAACGGCGGCGCGCCGAGGGAGCTCTCGTCGATCCGGCAGGAGGCGACGTGGTACGTCCCGGACCTCGCCGGGTGGCGGCGCATCGCGGAGCGGGTGCCGGAGCTCTCGCTGGTGGCGACGCTCGGCGACTTCAACGTCGACGTCCCGTTCGAGCACGCCGCGGCGTGGCGGCTGATCCTGGTGCTGAAGCGCCTCTGATCGACACGGCGCGCGGCTGCGCCCCGCTGGTCAGTTCAGGTCCCAGAAGTACTTGCCCCCGCTCGGCGGCGGCTCGTCCGCGGCGCCGCCGGGGCCGCCCGTGTCTCCGTCGCGCGTCAGCTGGAGCACCTCCTCGAGCGCGCTCGCCTCCTCGCGCCAGTACGCCTCCGTGCCGAAGTGCGGAAAGGTCCTCGGGAAGATGGGGTCGTGCCATCGCCGCGCGATCCACGCCGCGTAGTGGATCATGCGGAGCCCTCGGAGCGGCTCGATCAGCCCGAGGGTCGAGCGGTCGAAGCGGCGGAGCTCCTCGTAGCCCTCGATGAAGAGCTCGCGCTGCTGCCGGGCGGCCTCGTCGCGGCCGGGGAGGAGGAGCCACAGGTCCTGCACGGCGGGGCCGACGACCATGTCGTCGAAGTCGAGCACGCGGAGCGCGCCGTCGCGCAGGAGCAGGTTGCCCGGGTGCAGATCGCCGTGGATGCGGTGCACGTCGACGCCGCGCAGGCGCTCCTCGGCCGCGTCCGCGACGGCGCGCGCGGCCGCGAGGTACCGCCGCTCGACGGCGGCGGGGATGAGCTTGCGCTCGACGAGCCAGCCGAGGTCCTCGCGCGCGTAGGTGTCGGCGGAGAGCCGGACGCGGTGCTCGGCGGCGCTGGCCGCGCCCACGTTGTGGATGCGGGCGGCGAGCCTGCCGAGGCGCACGAACAGCTCGTCGCCGAGCTCGTCGGGGGCGCGGCCGCCCATGCGCTCGAAGAGGCAGTACGGGATGTGGTCGATCTGCTTGAGCGTCTCGCCGTCGGGGAACGGGCGCGTCGGGCAGACGGGGATCTCGGCGTCCGCGAGCTCCGCGAGGAACCGGTGCTCCTCGAGGATCTGCTCCCGCGTCCAGCGCCCCGGCCGGTAGAATTTAGCGATGACCCGGGTGCGATCCTCGCGCTCGACCTCGTAGACGCGGTTCTCGAACGAGTTCAGCGGGTAGCAGACGCGGTTGCAGTGGACGCCCGCGGCCTCGACGGCCTCGATCACCTTGTGCGGCGTCAGCGACAGGAAGAGGTCGGTCGGGGTGGTGGTGCTCATGGTGGGGAGAGTTGAGCACCGACCGGCGTCGCGCTCGACGAGAACTTTCGCCGCGCGCTCCTGGAAGCCGTCGCCGCGCGGCGAGCGCCGTTACTGAGCGGCGAGCGCCGTTGCCGCGCGGCGAGCGCCGTTGCCGCGCGGCGAGCGCCGTCACCGCGCGGCGAGCGCCGTTACTGAGCGGGCTCAGGGGCGCTGTGTCGAGCGCGGCCGTGATACGCTATCCTGAGGACCTCATGATGGAAGAAACGCAGCTTTCGTTTCGTCACCTCGAGATCAACAGGCTCGAGGCGATGGTCGAGATCATGTTCCTCGCAGCCTACGCTGACGGATCCATCAACGAGGCCGAGCGCGCCGAGCTCGCGCGGCACGTGACGGCCATGAGCGAGGGGCGCATCGGGGCCGACCTCGTCGAGTCGCTCCTCTCCATCATCGAGCGCTCGGTGCGCGAGGAGGGCAGGAGCGGCCGCTTCGCGGCGCTGCGCGTCCGCCTGCCCGACGTGCGGATGCGCGAGGCCGCGATCGAGCTGGCCGTCCGCCTCGTGGCCGCCGACGGCGTGATCCACGAGAGCGAGCACGCGCTGCTCGTCGAGGCGGCCAGGGCCCTCGAGGTGCCGATCGCGTTCAAGGGGCGCGTCGTGCCCGGCTCCGCCCGCTGAGCGGCGCGAGGGGCGACCGCGCCGCGGCGACCCCGGCGCGCGCCCCCGTGGGGGCCTCGCTGGCTATCGGGCGATCCTGACCGACATCCGCTGTCGATGTACCCGTCGAGCGCCGGTGTGGCGTGCAGGGAATGCGTCGTGCGACGACCGTTGCGCCGACGGATCGGTCGCGCGCTCGTCCCGGAACCGCGCCGGCGGACGACGCGTCGCGGTCGCGGAAGACGCGCGCGCCGGTCGCGGCGGACGGCGCGCAGCCCCCGGGGCGGGCCGATGGCCGCGGGCGCCGGATCTGATGCCTCCACACCGCAATCCCGGCGCCGCGACCGGGCGGGAAAGAGGCGGATCTGCGGCGATTTTCATCGGCCTGCTCCTTGCAGCACACGTTGGCAAGGACATGGACAGCCACCGAACTGACAGCTCCACGACGCCACATGGCGGCTCGATGGATCCCGCGTCGAATCGCTCCCGCCCCCCGAGCGGGGGCCGAGCCTCTCAGCGTGCGTACCGCTCGCCGCGGTCTCCGCGCTGGCCTTCCTCTCACCGCCCTCCGTTCGAGCCCGTCGACCTCCGGACGTCGGGCCGCCTGTCGCGGCCGTCCGGCTCGGCCTTCCGTCACGGCGGGGACGTCGCGCCGCTGGAGGCGCCGAGCGACGCTCCGGCCACCCCGGCGAGCGTACCGCCCGCCACGCTGCGGACCGGCCTTGCCGGCGCGCCCCCCCCCGCTGCCGCCCTGGCGGTTCCTGCGAACGACCCGTGCTCCGCCGCGCTGCGGCGCTACGCCCCAGGCGACGTCCTCGGGGGGCGCTATCGCCTCACTGAGCTCCTCGGAGAGGGCAGCATGGGCGCCGTGTGGAAGGCGCGGAATCTCTCCTTGAACCTCGATGTCGCGCTGAAGCTCATCCGTCACGACTGCGCCGTCCCCGAGGCCGCCTCGCGGCTGACCCGGGAGGCGCAGGCGACGGCGCGGGTGTCGCACCGCGCCGCCGTGCGGATCTTCGATCTCTGCTTCACGGAGGAGGGAGAGCCGTTCGCGGTGATGGAGCTCCTCCAGGGCCGGTCGCTCGCCCAGGCGCTCGCCGAGTCGGGCGCGATGTCGCCCATCTCCGCGGTCCAGCTGCTCCTTCCCGTGATCGGCGCGCTCGGCGCGGCGCACGGCGCGGGGGTCGTGCACCGGGACGTGAAGCCGGCGAACATCGTCCTCGTGCGCGAGGGCCGCCGCACGGTCCCCAAGCTGATCGACTTCGGGATCGCGTTCACCGCGGTGCGCGCGGCGGGCGACGAGCGGAGGGAGACGCTGGTCGGGAGCCCGGCCTACATGGCGCCCGAGCAGGTCCGCGGCGGGCAGGAGTCGGACGCGCGCGCCGACGTGTGGAGCGCGTGCGTCGTGCTCTACGAGCTCGTGAGCAGCCGTCGCCCGTTCGGCGGCCCGAGCAGCATCTCCATCGTGCACGACGTGCTGCGCGCCGCCCCGCCGCGCCCGGAGGCCCTCGAGCTGCACCCGCGGCTCTGGGAGATCATCGAGCGCGGCCTGGCCAAGGACCCTGACGGGCGCTTCACGACCATGGCGGCGCTCGGCCGCGCGCTGGCCCAGTGGGCGATCGCGGCCGGGGTCGCCCACGACGTGACGGGCGCGTCTCTCGTCGACTACTGGCTGTCGTGAGAGGGGCTCTCAGTACGTCACGCCGCAGCCCTTCGCCTCGGCGAAGGCCTTGATCGTCTCGAGCTCGGCCGTGGTCGCGTCGCTGTAGGCCCAGCTGATCGCGCCGGCGTATCCGTGGCTGTACCAGCTCTCCAGGAGCGTCGGCAAAGCGGCCGTCGCCAGGCCGGCGATGGGGAAATCTCCCATGATGACGGGCTTGTCCGTGATGCCGTAGTCCTTGGGCGACTGGTTGTATGGCCAGTACAGGTTGACCCGGTCGTTGATATGAAATGTGTAGAAATCGACGTCGGTGTTGCGCCAGGACCGCGCCCACTTCATCGACGCCGAGCCGATCGTGACGAGCGCCGTGCTCTCCGCGCGCAGCGCCTGGATGGCCTCGCCGAGGAACGCCGCCATCTGCGCGTGCTCGACCGGGTCCACCTGGGAGTCGGGTTCGTAGCGAGGGCCGTCGTCCGGGCTCGGTCCGGTCATGGCCAGCTCGGGCTCGTTGATCACGTCCCACGCGACCATCCGGTGCCGGTAGGGGCTCTGCGCCACGGCCCTGGCGATCGGCCGGACGACCTTGTCTATCAGCTTCGCGCGCCGCTTTGTGTCCTTCACGATGGAGGTGATACCGATGGTCTTCACGTCGGCGTCGAGCCGGGTCGGGTGGAAGTTGTCGAACGAGAACAGGCAGAACACCAGGTTGACGTCCGCCTGCTCCGCGAGCTCGAGCGCCTTCTGGACGTCGCGCCGCGCCGTCCCGCCGAGGCCGGTCGGGTTCTCGCTCGTGTCGAAGACGACGCTCTCGCCCCGGATCTCCGGCAGCATCCACCACCGCACGACGCTCGCCCCGTGAGCACGGATGTCGGCGAGGTTCTTCGCGTGCGTCTCCGCCTCGGCCGCGACGCCGCGCTTGTCCCACGCGGCGATGCCGCCGAAGTCGCCGGCGAAGTTGTGCCACGCGTAGTTCATTCCGAACATGAAGCGCTTCTTGCAGCCGAGCGTGATACCAGCGCTCTCCGTGGGGCACTCGTCGACACACGCCACGGTGTCGCTCGGCGCGCCTCCCTGTCCTCCGTGGCCACCCTCGGAGGAGGCGCTCTCGCCGCCGCCGCCGCCGCCGGCGCCGCCAGCGCCCTTGCCGGCCGCCTCGCCAGCAGGCGGGCTCTCGCCGGTGCAGGCGACGAGGACCAGCGCGGCTGTCGTGATGAGCGCGCGGAGACCCGGTGGGCAACGGAGTGTGTTCATAAGGACAGCGGGGTGATCGTACGCGTGCTGTCACGCGAACGCCATCCTCGGGTGGCGGCGCGGGCAGCGAGCGGGCTGCGCATGCGGGCAGGCCGGGCGGCGCAATGCGGGCAGGCTGGACGGCGGGCGAGGCGGGGCGGCGCCAGCGGGGTTCCCCTTGAAACCTGCTTCCCCGCCCGGCTATTGGAGGGGCTCGGGCGCCGCTCGGGCCCCGAACGCCCCGCTTGCGGGAGGAGAACCACCGATCATGAAAGCGCGCGCAGCCGTGGCCCACAAGGCCGGCGAGAAGCTGACGGTCGAGGACGTCCAGGTGGAGGGCCCTCGCGAGGGCGAGGTCCTCATCGAGATCAAGGCGACGGGCGTCTGTCATACCGACGCTTACACGCTCTCGGGCAAGGATCCGGAGGGACTCTTCCCCGCGATCCTCGGCCATGAGGGCGCGGGCGTCGTCGTCGACGTCGGGCCGTCCGTGAAGAGCCTCAAGAAGGGCGATCACGTGATTCCCCTCTACACGCCCGAGTGCCGGCAGTGCTCTTATTGTACGAGCGGAAAAACCAACCTCTGCCAGGCCATCCGCGCCACGCAGGGGCGCGGGCTCATGCCGGACGGAACGAGCCGATTCTCGATCGGCAAGGAGCGGATTCACCATTACATGGGCACGTCGACCTTCTCGAGCTTCACCGTCCTGCCCGAGATCGCCGTCGCCAGGATCCGCGAGGACGCGCCGTTCGACAAGGTCTGTTATATCGGCTGCGGCGTGACGACGGGTATCGGCGCCGTCATCAACACCGCGCAGGTGAAGCCCGGCGACAACGTCGTGGTCTTCGGCCTCGGCGGCATCGGGCTGAACGTGATCCAGGGCGCCCGGATGGCCGGCGCCGACATCATCGTCGGCGTCGACATCAACCCGAAGCGCCGCGCGCTGGCCGAGAAATTCGGCATGACCCACTTCGTCAACCCGAGCGAGGTGGCGGGGGATCTCGTGCCCTACCTCGTCGATCTGACCCGGGGCGGCGCCGATTTCAGCTTCGAGTGCATCGGCAACGTCAAGGTGATGCGCCAGGCGCTCGAGTGCTGCCACAAGGGCTGGGGAACGAGCATCATCATCGGCGTCGCGGGGGCCGGCGAGGAGATCGCCACGCGCCCCTTCCAGCTCGTCACCGGGCGCGTCTGGAAGGGCACCGCGTTCGGCGGCGCCAAGGGGCGCACCGACGTTCCCAAGATCGTCGACTGGTACATGGAGGGCAAGATCAAGATCGACGAGCTGATCACCCACACGATGCCGCTCGACGACATCAACCACTCCTTCGACCTCATGCACGAAGGCGAGTCGATCCGCAGCGTCGTGCTCTTCTCCTGAAGCGGCGCGGAGCTCGACGCCGGCCGCCGCGCGCGTGACCGCAGGGGCGGACGAGCGCACTGGGCCGCTCGCCGCGCGGGCCTGGCGCGCGCCGAGCGCGCCGAGCGCGGCGCGTGCGCCAGGCCTTTCGCGACATGCCCGCGCGCCAGGCCTGCTCTTCGGGGCGCATGTCGGTGCCCTGTCGGTGCCCTATCGGCGGCGACGGGTGCTGCAAAAATGCTGACCCATGTGACATCATTCGCCGCCATGGTCCATGTCACCTCCCTGGCGGGGCTGCCCGCCAACGCCCTCGCGGAGTCGAACGCGGCGATCGCGGCGTGTGATGCTGTCGTCCTCGTCGCGCCATCGCCCATCGCGAAGTACGCGGGGGGGCTCGGGTCCGCCGTGGGCGCGGTGGTCGAGGCGGCGGCGCGCGTCGACTCCGCGCTCGAGGGCAAGAGTGCTCCGCTCGTCCTGCCGGCGCCGGGGGTGCCTGGCGGGCGCCTGGTGCTCGCGCCGATGGGGCCTCTCTCGGAGGACATCGATGACGTCCGCTCCGTCGCGGAGGCCGCGGCGGCCGGCTTCGCGCGGGCGGTGGACGCGGGGGCGAGCCGGCCGCTGCTCGTCTTGCGCGCTCCGGTGGGCGCCGCGCCGCGGTTCGCGCGGGCCGTGGAGGTGGGCGCGCTCGCCGCGCTCGGGAGCCAGTGGACGCCGCTCGAGGCGCGGGAGGCGGAGATGGCCCCGCGCTCGGCCGAGTCGGTCGCGGTGCTCGGGCTGTCGGAGGCCCGCGCCCGCGAGATCGCGGCCATCGAGGTCGGTCGGGCGCTCTGCCGCGACATCACGGGCACCGAGCCGGAGCGGATGGCGCCCCGCCGCGTCGCCGAGATGTGCGAGGCGGCGTTCGCCAGGACGGGGGTGCTCGTCAAGATCGAGCGCAACGTCGATGACTATCCGCTCATCAGCGCGGTCTCGCGGGCGTCGCGGGTCGTCGAGCGGCACCGGCCGTGCGTCGTGCGGCTCGACTACAGGCCTCGCGGGGAGATCCGGCGAACGGTGCTGCTCGCGGGCAAGGGCGTCACCTACGACACGGGCGGCGTCGATCTGAAGACCGACGGGCACATGGCCGGCATGTCCCGGGACAAGGGCGGCGCCGGCGCGGTCGCCGGCCTCGTGCGCGCGGCCGCGGCGCTCGGCCTGGAGGGCGTGCGCATCGTCGGGCTCCTCGGGCTCGTGCGCAACAGCATCGGCGAGGAGTCCTATGTGAGCGACGAGATCATCCGCAGCCGCGCCGGCGTGCGCGTTCGGATCGGCAACACCGACGCCGAGGGCCGCCTCATCCTGGCTGACCTGCTCGCGCTCGGGCGGGAGCTCGCCATGAGCGGCGCGGCCGACCCTATCGTGTTCTCGGTCGCGACGCTGACCGGGCACGTCTACCGCGCCCACGGGCCTTATACCGGCGCGATCGGCAACTCCGCCGCGCGGCCGGAGCTCGACAGGCTCGACGTCCTCGCGGAGCGCTGGGGCGAGCCGATGGAGCGCGCCCGGCCGCGGCGCGAGGACTACGCGTTCGTGGCGCCCCGATCGAGCGCCGAGGACGTGGTGTCCTCGAACCGCCTCGCCTCGGTGAACACGCCGCGCGGGCACCAGTTCCCCTTCGCGTTCCTCGACATCGCCTCGGGGCTCAAGGGGGGGGCGCTGCCGTTCATCCACCTCGACATCGGCGGCGTCGGGGTCGAGTCGGCGGACTGGCAGTTCGGCCGCCCGACCGGCATCCCCATTCCCAGCTTGACAGCCTACCTCTCAGGCGAATCCTAGCCGATAGCAGCGGGAAGGAGGAGACAGGGGGCCTTCCGAGCACCCGTGGAGAGTCCGGAGGGAGCTCGTGTTTTCCGCGCTCGATGGGCGGGTGATCCGTTCTCGGTGGCAGCGTGGGGGGCGGCCCGAGCGGATGTGTCGCGCGGTATCATCGGGGCGATGGGGGCGGCCGGCACGTCGCTGGCAAGCTGGGCCGTCATGCGGAGAACTCGCTCGACCACGACCGGCCATGGCGCACCGATCTCGCGCGCGCTCGCCGGGGGACTCGCCCTCGCGGCCACCGCGTGCAGCACGGGGGAACGGGGGATCAACCTGGATGTACCGCGCCTGCCGGCACAGCGCGACAGAGGCGATGTCCTGCCGGCTGCCACGAGCGACGGCGAGCAGGCCGAGCGCGCGCAGCCGGCGCCCGATACGACCGGGATCACGAGCATGGCAGTCCCGATCGGAAGCACCGGATTCGCGCGTGGACGGTCGACGGTGGTCGTGAAGGGCTCGCTGGAGCGCGTGCGCGCCGCGGTGCTCTCGTTCGAGCGTTATCCGGAGTTCATGCCGCACTACAAGAAGTGCCGCCTGCTCGGGCGCACGCCCGCGGGCGGGTGGGATCTCTACATGGAGGTCTCGGCCCTTTCGGGCGCGGTCACGATGTGGGCGCGCATCGAGATCCAGAAGCCGGTCGTCGAGGATGGCGTCGAGACGTACTCATCCCGCTTCATCTCCGGCAATGTACAAGATCTCCAGGCCACCTGGCGGCTCGAGAAGATCGACGCCCAGTCGATGCGCCTGTCCCTCGAGGTGTACCTCCGGCCGAAGCTGCCGCTTCCGAAGAGCCTCCTCAACGCGGAGAACCTGGACGGCTCGGCGCGCGCCGTCGCAGCCATCCGGGCGCGTGTCGAGCAGGCGCAGGACGGGAATCGCTGACGCGCGTGCCAGCGAGGCGGAGAGGCGGCGAGGCCGGCATCACGAAAGCCGCTCGCTGGGCGGGCTCGCCCGTGGCCGGTGATCGCCGCGCGGCGGCGCGAGGCGCTCGCGGCGCTCAGGGCAGCCGGGTGCTGAGGTTGGCTATCCCGTCCGAAGGGCCGTCGAGGGGAGGGGAGCCGAGCGTCCACTTGCGGACCGGCGTGCCCGGCGGCAGGCCGACGTAGTTGTGGCGGTGCCGGGACCCGTTGAGGTGCGCCCGGTTGCCGGTGAAGGCGCTGAGCCCCGCGGGATCCTCGTCCTGGATGCCGTAAAGCGTGTTCCTCGACAGCGTGTTTCCCTCGACCAGCGCGCGCGCACAGGCCCTCAGCCAGATCCCTTTGCCGTCGTTGTTCGCGGACTGGCAGCCGATGATCCGCGCGTCGCGCTGCCTGTCGAGCAGGAACCCCGCGCCCTTCTGCGGATCGCCGCGCGACGGACCGGCGTCGACGGGCGGGGCCGGCGGCTGCACGAACAGGGGCGTGCGGTGGACCGTGTTGCCGTCGGCGATGCAGTCGACGAACGCGTTGCCCTCGCCGCCCACGAGGCCGCCCTGCGGATCCGCGAGCGGCGTCGAGGCGATGAACCCGGCCGCGAGCCCGTCGTCCTCGGCGGTCCCGCTCGCGTTCCTGTTCCCCACGGCCACGCAGCGCCTCAGCACCACGTGGCGGGTCGAGTGGAGCGCGAAGCCGCCGGCGGGCGCGTTCGCGCTCGCGCCGTGGTTGCCGAGCGCGCGGCAGCCCTCGATCAGCCCGCGGTACACCGCCCTGCCGATGCGAAAGCCGAGCGCGGAGAAGTCCTTGACCGCATCGGCGGACGCGGCCGGGTTCGCGTTGTAGTTCCCGTCCGCCTCGCACTCGACCATCTCCAGGTTGCTCGTGGTCGAGATGTTGAATCCGCACGCGCGGTTCCCGGTGAGCGTGAAGTTCCGGTTCGCCCTGCAGCGCAGGAATTTGTAGTTCTCTCCCCACGCGAAGAAGCCGGCCGGCTCTCCGCCCGACGTGTTGTCGTGCGCCTCGCAGTCCTCCACGAGCACGTTGCGGCAGATGACGAAGTCGGCGCCGACGACGTTGAACTGCACGCCGCTCGGCTGGGCGCTGGTGTTCGCCGTGCGGTTGAACACGCACCCTTTGACCTGCACGTCGTCGCAGAACAGGACGAGCGCGCCCAGCGTCACGACGAAGTCGAGCCGGCTCGTGTTCTCCGAGCACACGCAGTTGATCATCCGGATCCCTGCTGCGAAGGCGACGCCGCCGGCCGCGTCCCGGGCGCCCATCACGAAGATCCCGCCGTTGCGGCACAGGAAGCCCGTGTCGAACACGCCGTCGCCGCCGCACCGCCGGACCGACAGATCGAGCAGATCCAGCTGGCTGCACGCCCTGGCGGCGATCCCCACCCCCTGGATCCCGAGCACGCTGCCGTTCCTGATGACGAGCCGCGTCCTCCCCTCGGCGAACACGCCCACGTTCCCGGAGACGACCTCGCCCCGGCAAGGCCTCGCGCCCGGGCCGGGGGCGACGACGGGCGCCGGAGGGTCGATCTGCCGCAGCGTCCTGCCGCGCAGGTCGAGGGTGACGTCATCGCTCGCGATCGTGATGGCCCGCGCGTTCGCGTCCGGCGCCACCCAGTCGACGTCTTCCACGAGGGCGTACACGCCGGGCGCCGTGATGACGAAGGGGGCGCGGCGCTCCGGGTCCGGTCCGCCGTTGATGTCCTGCGCCGTGATCGGCGTCGCGGGGAGGCGCGCGCCGGCGCCGGGGAGCTCGCTCATGGTCCTCGGCCGGGAGTCTACGCCGTTCAGCCCGCTCCGCGCGGCGCTGGCGAGCGCGCGCCTCACTGGATCGGCACCGCGCGCAGCGACTCGGCGAGCTTCGCGTAGAGCGAGCTCCGCGGGTCGTCGCGCCGGTAGATGAGCCGGAAGTGATCGCGCGCGAGGGGCGCGGACGGCAGGAGCCGCTTCAGCTTGCCGCCGCGGAGCTCGGCGGCGACCATGTGGCGCGGCAGCACGGCGACGCCCTCGCCGGCGAGCACCAGCGCCTTGATGGCGGCGCCGAGCCCCACCCAGCGGTGCCGCGCGAACGCGAAGCAGCCGGCGCCGCCCGCCTGATCCGCGAGGTACCGGAACAGCGGCATGGTCGGGTCGATGTCGAGCAGGCAGTGCCGCGACGCGTGCTCCGGGCGGGCGAACGCCTCGCGCCGGAGCAGCTTGGGGGAGGCGACGAACGCGTAGCGCTCCTCGTGCAGCGTCTCCGCCGCCAGGGTCGTGGCGCTCCAGCGCGCGCTGGTGACGACGCAATCGACGCTGCGGTCGTAGAGGCGCTTCAGCAGGTCGTCGGAGGCGCCGAAGTAGAGGTGGAGCGTCAGCTCGGGGCGCCGCCGCGTCAGCGCGCCGAGCTGGGGGACGATCCACGACATCCCGAGCTCGAACCGCGTGCCGAGCGTCAGCTCGACCGGCGCGGGCGCGGGGCCCATCGCGCTGCGGAGGCAGTCCTCGGCGAGCGCCAGGCACTGGCGGGCGCGCGGCAGCAAGGCGAGCCCGCGCGGCGTCAGCTGCACCCGGCGCGTGGTGCGCTCGAACAGCGGAGCGCCGACCTGCTCCTCGATCTGCCGGATGCGCTGGCCGAACGCGGCGGGGCTGAGCGCGACGGCGCGCGCTGCGGTCCGGAAGTTCAGCGTCCGCGCCGCGGCCTCGAAGCAGGCGAGGTTCTCCAAGGAAGGGAGCAGCATCGCGGTATCGTATCGATTTGCGCAACAATCCCGGCCGTAAAATACGGGATCGCGCCGGTCACGGCGCGCGGTCCACCTCGCGCCGCGCCGCGGCCGGCGCGCGTGAGCCGGAGGGCTCGGGGCGTCCGGACGCCGGGGCGCTACCGGGGATCCTCGACGGGCGCGGTCTCGAGCGGGACGGTGCCGCCGTTCGCGACCCACTTGAAGCCGTCGACGAGCGCGGTCGAGTCGAGCCTTTCGTCGCCGGTGTCGAAGATCATGAACCGCAGCTTGAGCTCCTCGCCGCCGGTCACCGGGGCCCGCGTGCGCAGCCAGCCGGTCGCGCCGGCGTCGTTCCAGAGCCCGAAGCCGGTGCCCTCGAGCTCGTCCGTCCCGAGCGGGCACGCCTCGCAGACCTCGAAGAAGCTGAGTTTGACGCTGACGGGGTTGCCAAGGCTATCGAACGAGAGATTGCCGTTGAGCGACCCTGGCGGGGCCGGCGTCGCCAGGGCGACGAACTGGTCGTTGAAGCAGTCCTCGACGAACTCGGGGTATTCGAAGGTGTAGAACTTGAACGCGAACTCGTAGCCTGTCGCGTTCGTCGGCGTGCGGAGGACGAGCTCGAGGGCGATGTCGTCGTTGATGTTCGCCGAGGGACCGCACTCGGAACTGCCTTGCGGGAAGCCGGGCGGCGCCTCGCCCGGCCCGTAGTTCTTGCAGCTATCCGCGTTGCACGAGCCCGGCCACCGGGCGATCCGGGCGCGACCCGAGGACAGGACGAGCAGGCGGGACCCGCCCTGCGGGCGCACGTTGGGGCCGAAGGAATCGAGCACGCCCACCGCGGGCGAGGGCTCCGCGGGCGAGCCGTCGCCGCGCACGTACTGCGCGCTCAGCACGCCCCACTTCCTGTCCCCGGGCGACGCCCTGGCGCAGAGGTCGATCGCGTGGGCCCCGTGGATGGCGTCGAAATCGGCAGGAGCGATGTTCCTGTCGCAGGCCGGCGGGGCGTTGTCGATCACGCCATCGCAGTCCTCGTCGGCCGGCTCGGGCACCGCGCCGCTCTGGTCGGGCTCCGTGATCACGACCTCGACGGCGCCTGGGTTGACGTTCGGGTCGCCGTCGTTGCAGTCGCCGTCCTCGATGGTGAACCCGTCGCCGTCCTCGTCGGGCGACGGGCCCTCCTCCGCCGGCGCGCCGCCGTCGCCGAAATCGGCCCAGGAGCCCGTCGACTCCACCCGTCCGCCGGCGCCCGCCTCCGCGGTCGTGGCGCTGGTCGCGCCTCCGCCGCCGCCCTCGCCAGGCGCCTGCCGGTCGCGCGCCGTCGCGGAGCACGCGCCCGAGGCCCAGAGCGCCGCCCCGACGCTCGCGCAGAGACCCAAGTAGACGAAGCGCCCGCCTCTCATGGTGCATCCACCTCGATGGTTCGTCCGGACCGCCGGAGCGCCGCGTTCCCGGCGACCCGCGGCAACATGCGAGCACATCACGGCCTGGGCTCGCTGTCTTCTGTTCGCTGCCGCGGCGGCGTGGGGTCGTCGGGCGGCGCGCCTCGCTCGCCTCGCTCGCCTCGCTGGAGGAGCCGCGCGGCCCACAGCGAGAGCGCGAGCAACCCGACGGCCAGCGCGCCCCCGATCGGCGCGCGGTGCCGCTCGGTGAACGGAAGGTCGCGCGCGACCGGGGCGGCGCCGAGCCCCGGGTTTGCCGCTGCGGCGCGGAGCCTCGCGGCGGGGGGACGCTCGCGCGCGGTGGGGTCGAGCAGGTCGACCAGATCGTAGCTCGGGCGCTTGCCGAGCGCGTCGCCGACGTAGAGCCAGTGCGGCCCCGGCCGCGCGGCGCGGAGCACGATCTCGCGCGCCCGCACCTCGCCTTGCGCGCCCGAGAGGGAGAGCGGCGCCGAGTCGCCGTCGTGGATCGTGAGCCGGAGGAAGCGCTTCCGGGTGGGGCTCAGCGGGATCCGCGTCGACGCGAGCGAGGGCCCTGACGCACCGTGCGGACGGATGCGGTGGATCATGCCGCTCCCCACGGCCGGCCAGACCGCGCGGTACGTGGTCGAGGCGACGTCGACGCGGCGGCTGAACTCCGGCGTGGCGACGTCGAGGAGGACGGCCTCCAGCGGCGCGCCGTCGGCGCCGGCGTCGAGGGTGACGAGCGTCGTCTTCGCCTCGCTGTCCCGCTGCGTCTCGACGATCGCGAGCGGCAGCAGCGCGGGGGACTCGGTGGGGGCCTGCGGCTCGCACGAGACGGCGCCGCCCGTGATCCGGACGTCCGCGGCCGCGTCGCGCGCCGGGGCGCCCTCGGGGACAAGGCGGATCCGGACGAGGGCGGCGCGCGAGAGGGGATAGCGGACCGACAGGTGCTCGACCGTCTCCGTGCCCTGGGGGATGCGGTACACGTAGGCGCCGCGCGCGACCTCGCTGAGCGCCCTCGGATCCGCGCCGGTCTCGACCCGGGCCTCGCGGAGGAAGCTGCCGCCGGTGACGCTGAGCTCGACGCGGCAGTGGCGCGTGCCGGGCGCGTCGAGCGCCCAGGTCGCGTGCGCCACGCCGGCGGCGTCGACCCCCGGATCGAGCATCGTGGCCGCGATCCGCCCGGAGGCGTGCGCGGCGCCTGGCTCGCGGATCACGTAGGGCACCTCGGCGCCGTCGGGGCCGGCGATGCGGACGTCGGCGAGCAGCTCTTCCGCGCGGCTCTCGCGGTAGAGGTCGAGATCGACGTCGACCCGGTGGTCTCCGGCGGCGTCCACGCCCTCGATGGGCCGGACGAGCGCGTGCTTCTCGATCGGGAGCGCCGCGCCGGTCTGCGCCTCGGAGGGCCGCGCGAGGGTCATCGCCGCGAGCAGCGCGAGCGGCCCGGCCGCGCCCCGCGATCCGGCGCGCAGGAGCGTCACGAGGCGCCGGCCGAACCGCGCGTAGAGGAACCCTCCGCCGACGAGCAGCGCCCCGACGCCCGTGAAGAGGGCGATCTGGTAGATGCGCTCGACGTGCCAGACGTCCCAGGTCACGAGCTTCGCGATGGTGACGGCGAACAGGGAGAGCCCGGCGTAGCGATGGAAGGCGTCGCGCGCCGCGAACCCCGCGGTGAGCAGCGCGATCGCCGCGAGGGCGAGCACGAGCGTGGTCGCCATCGCGAGGCTGCCTTGCTGGCCCTCGAGGACGGCGCGGTGCTGCACGGTGAGCTCGGCGAACTCGGCCGCGTCGAGCGGGGCAGGGGGGGCGGCGGGGAGCGCGGTGATCGCGCTCCGCACCTCGAGGACGACGGTCGTGATGAGCAGGGCATACCCTGCGCCCAGCGCCGCGGCCGCGGCGCCGCGCAGCTCGGCGCGCGCGGCGTCCGGGGGGCGGGCGAGCGCCGCGCGCGACAGCAGCCGCCCCGCGGCGAGCAGGGCGGCGCTCACGCCCGCGAACGCATAGGTCCTCGCGTTGAGCAGGACGGGAACCGCCATGGTCCCGTCGCGGCCGTGCGTCGCGAACCAGGTCGTCACGAGCGCCTGGGCCTCGGCCCGATCGACGACGAGCGCCCGCGCGAGGGCGGCGGAGAAGAGCAGCAGGGTGACCGCGAGCCAGGCGCGCTCGCCGGTGCGCGCGGCGATCGCGGCCGCCACGGCCGCGAGGATGCTCCAGACCACGGTGACCGTCGCGCCGCCGAGCCCGAACGCGACGGCCGCGGCGAACAGGGCGAGCGCCTGTCCGAGGAGCAGGGCGATGCGATCGGCGGGGGGCGCGGCGCCGGCGCGGGTCACGCCGGCGCGGAGGAGCGCGGCGCCGAGCGCCAGGTCCAGGGCGCCGGCGCCCGCGGTGAGCAGCGCGCGGAGCGTCGGCGCGTCCTCCGGCGTGGCGCCGAGCGCGGCCGCGACGAACCCGAGCGTCGCCACGCACGCGGCGAGCGCGTCGGACCACGAGGGCGCCGGCGCGCCGGGCTCGCGCGTGCGCCGCGCCGAGGCGCCCGCGGCGCCGAGGAACACCAGCATGACGAGCGCCGATGCGCCGAGGAACCCTGCGTTGACGGCGCTCACGGCGTCGACGGCCCCGGCGGCCGCCGAGGCGCCCGCGTCCGCCGGCGCGATCGCGAAGCGCGCGGCCGCCGCGAGCGCGCCTGCCGAGACGAGCGCCGCGGCGAGGAGCAGGGCGGGGAGCGCGGCGCGCGCGGCCGTCCACGCCGCGAGGGCGGCCGCGCCCGCGAGCGCGAGCGCGAAGAGCGCCGCATCGTCCTCGATCAGCAGCATGCCCGCCGTGCAGGCGAAGAGCGCCGCGCCGGCGGAGCACGCGATGGCGGTCTTCCGATCGAGCTGACCTGTGAGCCCGGCGCCGCGGAGCCACCCCGCGAGGTAGACGAGCGTCCAGGCCGCGACGAGCGCGACGAGCGTCGTCCGGTGCGCGGCAGGCGCGTCCGCGAACGTCGCGGCGAAGGCGAGGAAGGCGGCGCCCATCGGCGCCAGCAGCCAGGCGCCCTCCTCCGGCGCGCGCAGGGCGACCAGCGACGCGAGCGCGAGCGCGATGGCGGCGGCCGTGAGCGCGCGCGGCGCGTCGAAGAGCAGCGCGGTCGCGCCCGCGTGGGCGAGCACGAGCGCGGCGATGCTGGTCGCCGTGGCGTCCGCGCGCGCCGCGACGCGGAGGACGCCGGTCGCTGCCCCGCCGGTCGGCGCGGCGCTTCGGTCGGGGCTCGGGGCGGGCGCGCGGCGCAGCCACAGCGCGCGCAGGATGCCCTGCGCCGCGGCGAGCGCGACGAACGCGAGGGGCGCCGCGCGCGCGGCGAGCGGGAAGTAGGGCCCCGGGAGCGCCTGCGCGGGCGAGTCGAGCCAGGGCGCCGCGTCCGGGTCTCCGCTGGCCGGGGCGGCGCCGGCGTCGAAGTGCGTGGCGTACCAGCCCCAGAACAGCGCCGTATGGCCTGCGATCGCGAGCCACGGCGCGACGCGGAAGCCGAGCCTCGCCGCGACGGCGTGGGCGACGCTCGTCATGAGCAGGAGGTAGCCGAACAGCACGAGCGGCCTGTCCTGCCCCGCCGACAGCACGACGGGGTTGAGGAAGCCGGCGACGAGGCTGAGGATCAGGATGGCCTCGCCGCGGTGGCGGAGCGCGAGGCCGGCGCCGAGCAGGAGGAGCACCGTGTCCGCCGCGAACGCCGCGGGGATCGGGACGAGCTCGTACAGCGCGGCGCTCGCCCACACCGACGCGATCAGGACCGAGAGGCCGAGTCCGAGGAGCGTGTGGACGAAGCGACGCTGCGCGCGCTCGCGGAGCACCTCGGCGATCGCGAGGAGCGCGGCCCCGGTCGCGGCGCCGATCGCGACGCGCCCGAACGGCCCGATCCAGGCGTTGTCCGAGGCGTACTTGAAGAAGAAGAGCGCGCCGAGCAAGAAGGTGGTCGCGCCTGCGCGGGTGAGCCAGGTGAGGCCGAGCCGCTCCTCGATGGAGGGTCGCTCCGGGGCTTCGCGGTGCGCGGGCGAGCCGGCGCCGAACGCGCTCGCGTCGAGCGTCGCCGCGGGGCGAGGCGCTGGAGGAGCGGCGGGATCCGGGAACGCGACCGCGGGGGGCGCCGCGGCCTCCGCGGCGGCGAACGCGGCGGCGAACGCCGTGGACGCGACCGCCGGCGGCGCGCCGGCGGTCGCCGCGTCGAGCGCGGGCGGCGCACCTGCGCCCTCGGGGTCGAGCGCGGGTTGCCCCGCCGCTGGGGGCGGGATCGCGCCCTGGGCCATCGGCTCTTGCTCCAGGCCGTGTGTGCTTCGCGGGCTCTCCGCCGCTGCGGTGAGCGCTGCGCGGCCGCGCTGCCCGGAGAGCTCGGCCACCCGGTGCTCCAGCGCGTGGATCCGAAGCTGCAGGTCCTCGTTGCGCCGGTTGGCCCGGACGGCGAACACGAAGGCGACGAGCGGGGCAACCAGGAGATAGGCGACGAGCGCGAGCCCGAAGAAGACGACGATTCCTGCCCCCATGCATGCTTCGTAGCATGGGGTGCGCGTCGCAGGCGCCGCCCGTCCGCGCGATGGTGTTTGTGCTGTTCACGCTGCTCGCGCTGACGGCCCCATCGGAAGGCGAGGACCTTTCGGCGCGCGCTGGGATTCGGGTAAGGTGCATCCGCATGAGGAACACACGCCTGCCTGATCGCCGCGCGCCGGGCGCCTGCTATCTTCCCCGTGTTCCCGGACGGCGGCGTTGCTCGGGGGGGGAGCGCGGCCATTCGGGAACAGTTCTTCTGTCCTCTCGACCTTCTGCGCCGGAGACGTCGCGATGGTGAAGCACCCGACCGTCTCTGCATGGCAGCGGGATCACGAGGAAGGTGGTTATACGGCCGAGTTGCACGGCTGGACCTTGCGGGTCCGCTGGATACCCGAGCGCCCGGGCGAGGTCCGTGGCTTCGTGTGGGAGGCGGTCGATCCCTCGGGGAACAAGGTCACCTCGCGCGAGATCCACGAGGAGATCGAGGTGGCGATGGCGTACGCCGAGGAGCGCGCGGCCCCCGATCCGAAGAAGCACGAGGGGAAGACCGTCGATTGAGCGGCGCGCCGCGCGGCGGCGCCGGGCTCAGCCCGCCTTGTCTGCGGGCGCCGCCTTGCGGCTCCGTCTGGCCCCGTAGTTCCGGATCACGATCTCCCCCACGCGGCCTCTGGCGTCGCTCTTCGCGTTGATGCTCCGGAGCGCCGCGACGCGGTCGATCTTGAACCGCTTGTAGAGCGGCGGGATCTCCGGAACATCGGAGTTC
Organism: Sorangium sp. KYC3313; assembly: GCF_052075895.1. Classification (NCBI taxonomy): domain Bacteria; kingdom Pseudomonadati; phylum Myxococcota; order Polyangiales; family Polyangiaceae; genus Sorangium; species Sorangium sp. KYC3313. The sequence continues at coordinate 8,942,389 of NZ_CP197255.1, read as the reverse complement.
GAGAGCATCACCTGGACGCCTCGCCCGTCGAGCTCCGCGAAGAGGGCGGCGAGGCGCTCCTGGTCGCGGAAGCCGAAGCCGCCCGCGCTGTAGGACGTGAAGTTCGCGGTCGGCGAGACCGGCGAGTACGGCGGGTCCAGGTACACGAAGTCACCTTCCTGGGCGTGGTCGAGCACGCGCTCGAAGTCGCGGACCTCGATCTCGACGCCCTGCAGCGCCGCCGAGCAGGCCCGCAGCTGGGGCGGGTTGCAGATGGACGGCTTGACGTAGCGGCCGAAAGGCACGTTGAAGCGGCCGGCGCTGTTGACCCGGTAGAGCCCGTTGAACCCCGTCTTGTTCAGGAAGATGGTCCGCGCGGCGCGCTCGGGCAGGGTGAGCGAGGCGGGATCGACGTCGCGAACCCTGTAGTAGTGCGCCTCCTCGTAGGCGTGGCCGCCCAGCGCGGCGATCACCTCGTCGACCCGATCGCGCACCGCCCGGTAGCAGTCGATGAGCTCGGCGTTGACGTCCGTCAGCGTCGCGCGCTTCGGCTGCAGGCAGAAAAAGAGCGCGGCCCCCCCCATGAAGGGCTCGAAGTAGCGCCCGTAGGACGCGGGGAGGAGCGGCTGGAACTGCCGGAGCAGCTGGCCCTTGCCGCCCGCCCATTTGAGAAACGGGCGGGGCGTCACGGGCGCGTCGTCGTCGGAGTCGGTGACAAGGGCGGTGGTCATCGCGCAATACTGGACGCCAACCTACCAGGGCGCGCGATCGTCCTCAACCGCCGAAGGCCACCGCGTGCGAGCACCCTGGTCCGACGCGCCTCGCCGGTCCGCCCCCGACGCGCGGGTGCCCGGGGCCATGGGTCTCTCCAGGCTAGGTCGTTCTATGTCCACGCCGCGGCCCCGTCGGGTGGCAATGTGCCTTGAGGTCGACAGCGGATGTTGGTCTGATTTGCTAGTGATTCCGGTTGCTTGTAAGCATGCGTGAGCGTGCGTGTCCCGGCTGGAGCGCCGCCCGGATCATGGCATGTCGCCGCTTGCGCGATCGCCGAGCAGGGATAAGTTGAAGTCTCGACACGCGGGCTGAACAGCCGCTGGTGGAGCGGAGCTCTCCCGCATTCGCGCACCGCCGCGTCAGGCCATCTCGCCGGTGGACCTGCGCGGCGCGGCAGGGGCTCGCTCGGGCGCTGGGCGCGGGCGTCCCGCGCCGGGTGGCGGCTCCTCCAGGGGCCGCCATTCGTGGCAGCCGCCGTTGCTTCTCGACAGGAGGGATGCCGCCATGATGCTTGCCTTCGACCTCGATCGCGACGACGCCCCGCAGCAGCGCGGCCCCGGTCCTGCGGACGGACCGGGTTGTTTCGGTGAAGCCGCGGACTACCGCGCTCAGCGGATCCTGTACGCCGCCCGCGACTGGATCGGCGAGCAGGACGGCATCACAACCGACGGTCGCTCGCTGATCCTGCTGCACGCCCAGCGGACGCCGCCGGATCGGCGCGAGGCGCTCGTGCGCTGCTTCGAGCGCGTGATCCTGCACGCCCCCCGGCCGGAGCTCGCCGCGCTCGCCGCGTCGCTGCGCCAGGCGGGGCTCTCCGTGGACGAGGACCTCTCGGTGATGGGCGCCCCGGCCGGCGAGGTGCGCGCCGCGGTGCAGGGGCTCAGCCGGTTTCGCACATTCCCGCCGGGCCTGCGCCTGTCCAGGGTGTCGCCGGACGACGACGAGGCGTCGATCCGCGCGATCCAGGAGCTTCAGGCCGAGAGCGGCCACGCGCCGCTCCCGGGGTGGTACCTGCGCGGCGGCGAGGGGCGCTCCTTGACGTTCGGGCTGCGCGACGGCGCGGGGGCGCTGATCGGCTGCACCACCCTGTGCGTCGTGACGCGGCCACAGCCTGCCGAGATCGGCGGGCGCGAGGCGCTCGCCCAGCTCGGGCTGCTGGGCGCCCCGCCGCTCTGGATCTCCGACGTGGGCGAGGCGCCCTCGTGGACGGCCATGCCGATCTGCACCTGCCTGCGCGAGGACCACCGCGGGCGGGGGCTCGGGGCCCCCCTGCAGGCGGCGGCGCTCCGGGAAGGGCACGATCGCTTCGGGATCCGGTGGTTCTACGCGCTCGTCAAGGCCGGCGACGAGATCGCCAAGCGCATGAACGCGCGTTGCGGGCTCGCCCCGCACCGCGCCGAAGGGTTCCTCGTCGCGTCGGCCGTGCCCTCCGAGAAGCCCCGGCGGCCGGCGGACGGGCGCCGCGGCTCAGGCTGACAGCACGGGCGCGAGGAGAAAGCGCCGCCGTCCGAGCCGAGGAGCCACGGGGCCGGCGGCCGCCGCGCGGGGCACCTCGCCTCGGACGAATGCGCCAGAGGGTAGCGCAACGTGAACGGAGCAGGACGTCCTCGCTGATCTGCGTGCTCGCGTGCTCGTCGAACGACGCTGCGCTTCGCGTCGTGCTCGACGCACGACATAGACGGAAGCAGCAGGAAACGAGGCGAGGGGGTGAAGTGGCGATCCCAGCGGGAATCGAACCCGCGTTACCGGCGTGAGAGGCCGATGTCCTAACCGCTAGACGATGGGACCTTGTTCTGCGGAGAAAGCCGACAGCTGAGCTGAGCGGCCTGGCTGGGGGACAAGGATTCGAACCTTGATAGCAAGAGCCAGAATCTTGCGTCCTGCCGTTAGACGATCCCCCAAGGGGTCAGCGCCGTGTTCATCAGCGCCACGGGCCGCGGAATCTACTTGGGCTGCCTGGATTGTCAAGCGATCAAAATCGGACCCGCCGAAGAAAAATGCCCGCCGCCAGAAATCGCCCATATTTCGCATGGTTCGAGCGCTTCATGGGGTGAGGAAGGCCTCCCCCCTGCCCAACCCCTCGCTCAACCCGCTCCGCCCTCGTTGCATGCCGTCCGTTGCTGCCGTCGCGCGTCGTCGTGCTCTCGCCATGATCCGTCCAGATTGTCCACGTGCTGTCGGGGGCTCGTCCCCGAGGAGGCTCCACGGGGTCGCGACCGCGCCCTCGCCGTCGCTTCTCCCGACATCTCGGCTTCGCCGTTCGGGACTCTCGGCTCCGGAAAAGTCGCGGCTCCCTGCTGCGTGCCCTTGACGCGCCGGGTGACTGATTTACTTTCGGCCGCGGTTTAGCCACCGGCCTAGGAGAGTGCCAAGAGACTGCGATCTCGGGCACTTAGCTCTCGTCGCGCGGGCGGAACGCCCCAGCGGGGGGGCGAACGGGACCTCCGGCGAGCCGATGGTCAGTCAACAAGCCGAGGACGAGGGAGCCAGCATGAAAATCAGGCCGCTGCAGGATCGGATTGTCGTCAAGCGCGTCGAGAGCGAGACGAAGACCAAGGGGGGCATCATCATCCCCGACGCCGCGAAGGAGAAGCCGATCGAGGGGCGCGTCGTCGCGGTGGGCAACGGCAAGGTCCTGAAGGACGGCAAGGTTCGCCCGCTCGATGTGAAGGTCGGGGACAAGGTGCTGTTCGGCAAGTACAGCGGCACCGAGGTGAAGCTCGACGGCGAGGAGCACGTGCTCATCCGCGAGGACGACGTGCTCGCCGTGACCGAGCCCGCCGCGACGTGAACCAGGTCTGAGGCTACCGAACGCAAGCGTTAGTACACGCGGCCCGCGCGGCCGCGAGGGGATTGAGAGATGGCTGCCAAGCAGATCGTTTTTAGCCGCGGCGCCCGCGCCGCGATCCTCAAGGGCGTGAACACGCTCGCCGATGCGGTCAAGGTGACCCTCGGGCCGAAGGGGCGGAACGTCGTCATCGAGAAGAGCTGGGGCTCCCCGGTCGTGACGAAGGACGGCGTCACGGTCGCCAAGGAGGTCGAGCTCGCCAGCAAGCTCGAGAACATGGGCGCCCAGATGGTGCGCGAGGTCGCCTCGAAGACCAGCGACAAGGCCGGCGACGGCACGACGACGGCGACGGTGCTGGCGCAGGCGATCTTCGGCGAGGGCCTCAAGCTCGTCGAGGCCGGCCACAGCCCGATGGATCTGAAGCGCGGCATCGACGCGGCGGTCGCGAAGGTCATCGAGGCCGTGCAGAAGGCCGCCAAGCCGACCAAGGACAAGGACCAGATCGCCCAGGTCGCCACGGTCAGCGCCAACGGCGACAAGGAGATCGGCCAGATCCTCGCCGACGCCATGGAGAAGGTCGGCAAGGAGGGCGTGATCACGGTCGAGGAGAACAAGCGCATGACGACGGAGCTCGAGACCGTCGACGGCATGCAGTTCGACCGCGGCTACCTCTCGCCCTACTTCGTGACCGACCCCGAGAAGATGACCGCGGTGCTCACGAACCCGCTCATCCTCGTGCACGAGAAGAAGATCTCGGCCATGGCCGACCTCCTGCCGCTGCTCGAGCAGGTGGTGAAGCAGGGGCGCGAGCTGCTCATCCTCTCCGAGGACGTCGAGGGTGAGGCGCTCGCCACGCTCGTCGTGAACAAGCTGCGCGGCACGATCAAGGTCGCCGCCGTGAAGGCGCCCGGCTTCGGCGATCGCCGCAAGGACATGCTGAAGGACATCGCCATCCTCACGGGCGCGACGCCGTTCATGGAGGACCTCGGCCAGAAGCTCGAGAGCGCCACGGTGCGCGACCTCGGGACGGCCAAGCGGGTCGAGATCGACAAGGACAACACGGTCATCGTCGACGGCCAGGGCGACAAGGGCGCCATCAAGGGCCGCATCGAGGCGATCCGCAAGCAGATCGCGGACACGGCGAGCGACTACGATCGCGAGAAGCTCCAGGAGCGGCTCGCGAAGCTCGCCGGCGGCGTCGCCGTGGTGAAGGTCGGCGCGGCGACCGAGACCGAGATGAAGGAGAAGAAGGCGCGCGTCGAGGACGCGCTGCACGCGACCCGCGCGGCCGTCGAGGAAGGCATCGTGGTCGGCGGCGGCGTGGCCCTCTTCCGGGCGGCCGCCTCGCTGGAGTCGCTCAAGTTCAACGACGACCGCGACGTCGGCGTGAGGCTCGTGCGCCGCGCCGTGGAGGCGCCGCTCCGCCAGATCGCCCAGAACGCGGGGGTCGACGGGACGGTGGTCGCGGAGAAGGTCCGGTCGGGCGCGCCGACGTTCGGCTACAACGCCGCGACCGACTCGTACGAGGACCTGCTCGCCGGCGGCGTCATCGACCCGGCCAAGGTCGTGCGGCACGCGCTCTCCAACGCGGCCAGCGTCGCCGCGCTGATGCTCACGACCGAGGCCCTCGTCGCCGAGAAGCCCAAGAAGGAGAAGGCCGCGGCCGGCGGGGCTCCCGGCGGCATGGGCGGCATGGGGGGTATGGGCGGCATGGGCGGCATGGGCGGCATGGGCGGCATGGGCGACTTCGACATGGGTTGATCGCCTGTCCGCGCCGCTCCCGGGCTGCCGCCGCCTCCGCGCGGCGCCGGCCCGCCGGGCGCGCTGCCCCGACGAAGCGGGCCGAGGGGTCCTCCAAAGCATGCTGGCTCGGGGGGCCCCTCGAGTTTTGTGAGCGCCAGCGCTCTTGCCCGGGTTTTTGACCCGCGGTCACGTGGGGCGCTAGACTCCCGGGCAATGTCGGAGTCGTCGTTCGCCCGCTATGGCCGCGAGTATGTGCCGGGCGACGTGCTCTTTCGTGAGGGGGACTCCGGCGACGTCATGTTCGTCATCCAGTCGGGCGCCGTGCGGATCACGAAATCGGTCGCCGGCGAGGACAAGGTGCTCGCGGTGCTCGGGCCCGGCGAGTTCGTCGGCGAGATGGCGATCTTGAACGGCAAGCCCCGGAACGCGACGGCCACCGTGAGCGAGCCGTCCCGCTGCGTCGTGATCGACGCGCGGAAGCTCGAGGTCATGCTGCAGCGCGACGTCGAGATAGCGCTCCGTCTCCTCAAGAAGCTGGCGAAGCGGCTCGACGCGGCGAACTCGCTGGTCGAGATCCTCATGCACCGTGACCCGAAGGCGCGCGTGATGCTCGCGCTCGCGCGCCACGCCGAGGCCTTCGGCGAGGAGACGCCCGAAGGCATACGCGTCCGCTCCTCTCCCGAGGACATCGCGCGCGAGGTCGACGTCGAGCGAGAGACGGTGGACGAGGTGATGAAGCGGCTCCGCCGGCTGAAGCTCCTCTCGTACGGGCCGCCTGGACCCGCGGCGATCATGGTGACCGACATGCGCAGGTTCCGGGATTTCATCGAGTTCCTGGACATGCCGCAGAAGTTCGGCGGAGAGAGCTGAACCAGTGGAGCTCCGTGTCATCGGCTGCCACGGCGGGGAGACCCCCAGGCATCGCACGTGCGCGTTCGTCGTGGACGACGTCCTCGCGATCGACGCCGGCTCGCTGACCAGCGGGCTCGAGGTGAAGGACCAGGCGCGGATCGAGGCGTGCCTGGTGAGCCACGCGCACCTCGATCACATCCGCGACCTGGCCACGATCGCGGACAACCGCTGCCAGCTCGGGTGCCCGCCGCTCGTGATCGCGGGCACGCGCGAGACGCTGCGCACGCTCAAGAAGCACTTCTTCAACAACGTGCTCTGGCCCGATTTCGCGGTGATCCCGAGCGCCGGGCAGCCGACCATCCAGTACCTCGAGCTCAAGCCGGAGCGCCCCACGCCGGTCGCCGGGCGGCTCGTGCGCGCGGTCCACGTGACGCACACGATCGACGCGTCGGCGTTCGTGATCGAAGGGGACGGCGGCGCGATCGCGTACAGCGGCGACACCGGGCCCACGGAGCGGCTGTGGGAGGTGCTGAACCAGCAGCAGGACCTCCGCGCGCTGCTGATGGAGGTCAGCTTCCCCAACCGGGAGCAGCGCCTCGCCACGGTGAGCGGCCACCACACGCCGCAGACGCTCGCCCTCGAGCTCCAGAAGTTCCGCGCGCCGAGGGATCTGCCGACGATGCTCTACCACATCAAGCCGGTCTTCCAGGCCGAGGTGGAGCGGGAGTGCGCCGCGCTGAAGGGGCTGAACCTGGAGGTCCTTCAGCTCATGGATCACTTCGTCCTGTAGCCGACGCATCGGCGCGGGGGCGTCCGGGGCGTCGTGCGCGCGCGGGTGATGGCGGCGCTGCGCTCGACGGGATCGTGGCGCCGAGCTGCCCGGCCCGAGGGCGCTCGCTCGCTGCTCCGGGCGAGAGCGCGCCGCGCAGGAGGTGAGGCCTGCGCGGCGGGGGTGTCGGGAGCTCGCGCGCGGCCGCAGAGCGGCGCGGCGCCGCCGGGCTAGCGGCTTTCCTGGGTGGGCTCGTCGTTGAAGGGGCGCTTGCCGTCGGGCACCTCTTCGACGCGGGCGAGGACGACCGTGATGTTGTCGGTGCCGCCGAAGTAGTTCGCCCGATCGATGAGCGCCTTGCACGCAGCGTCCAGCGAGCCGCTGGACATCACGAGCTCGAGGATCTGATCGTCGCTCACCAGCCCGGACAGGCCGTCCGAGCAGAGGAGGTACACGTCACCGTGCCGCGTCTCGTCCGTCACGAGATCGACGAGGACGTCCTCGCGGATGCCGAGCGCGCGCGTGATGACGTTGGCCGGCAGCTGCCTGACCTCCTCCTCGGTCATCCACGGCGCCATGTGCGCCGCGTCGCTGACGAGCGAGTGATCGCGGGTGAGCTGCGTGATCTGGCTGTCGCGCAAGCGATAGCAGCGGCTGTCCCCGACGTGACCCACCGTCACGTGCTCGGCGTCCTTGGTGAACATCGCCGCCACGATCGTCGTGCCCATGCCGAAGTCGGCGAGCGTCTTGAGCGAGCGCTCGAAGATGCGCCGGTTCGCCAGCCTGAGGCCGGTGACGACGTAGTTCTCCTCCTCGGTCAGGTTCGGATCGGCAGGGAAGGGCCAGGTGGCGTCCCTCCCCAACGTCACGGACAGGAAGTCCGAGAGGGTGCTCACGGCTAGCTGGCTCGCGACGTCGCCCGAGCGGTGCCCGCCCATTCCATCCGCCACGGCCACGACACGGTACTCCTCGCTGACGAGGAGGCTGTCCTCATTGTGGTCCCGGAGGAGCCCGGTATCCGTCATCCCGGCAAACCGGGTCCGCAACATGGGCAGAGAGTAGACGCGGAGCAGGGGGGCAGCGCAAGTTCAAGGCGAGGGCAAAGCTGAAATCCTGGGCCGGATCTCCCACAGCGGCCGCTCTGTGGCCGCTGGAAGCGGCCGGCGGCAGGGGCAAAGCACAGTTCCGGAGGCGCTCGCTCGCCGGACGCACTTTGCTCTTGAAAGATGGGAGAGGACGTGGGGTTCCGCGCGGCGCGCGCCGAGGCGACGGGCGCTCGAGCTCAGAGCCAGCTCTCGCCGATCGCGATCCCCGCCGAGGCCGCGATCGTCTCGGCGGCGCGCACGCCGCAGGCGTGCGCCTCCTCGAAGAGCGCCATCCCCGGCTGATCGACGTGGGCCCAGGCGACGCGCTCGGACAGCGCGCAGCGCGGCTCGAACGGCCGCGGGCCGAGGAAGCCGGGGCGCGGGCGCGGCATCGCGTGCCCCCAGATCATGACGTCCATCCGCTCGACGTCGTCGCGCAGGTGCGGGTGCGCCGGCGCGAGATCGCGCAGCACGCCGTCGGCGAGCGACGCCCACGGCGCGCGGAGCAGCGCCGCGCGCGCGGCGGCGACGTCCGGCCCGCCGAAGGCGCGGTAGTACGTCAGCACGGTGCGCTGCACCGGCGTCGCGAGGCGCGACCGCTGCGTCGTCGCCGCCGCGAGATCGGTGAGCTGGTGGCGGGCATCGACGTAGCCGAGCCCCTCCGCGCCGTAGAGTACGGAATCCCACGCGTGGTTGGGGTCGATGGGCCGCTCGACGTGCAGGTTCGCCACGAGCCACGCCGACGCGACCCGCTCCGGCAGCTCGCCCGCCGCGCTGCCCGCGAAGATCCGGCGCACGACGAACGCGGGCGCCGCGAGGATCGCCGCGCGGGCCTCGACGCGGCGCGCCTCGCCGCGCTGCACGTCGACGTAGTCGATCTCGACGCGGCCGCTCGGCTGCGGGCGCACCGACGTGACGAGCGCGCCGAGCGACACGCGCGGCGCCGCGCGCTCGATCAGCGCCTTCACGAGCCGGCCGTTGCCCTCGGGCCAGACGAGGTAGCGGCTGCCCGCGAGCTCGGGCGCGCGCGCCTTGCGCCCCGCGAAGTAGTGCAGCCCCGCCCAGGCCGAGATCTCCTCGGGCGCGCCGCCGAAGTCGTCGAGCATCGCGTAGCGCACGTACCAGCGCAGGAACGGCGTGCGGTACCCCTCGCGATCGAGCCACGCCGCCATGCTCATCCGGTCGAGCCGGAGGAGCTCGGGGTCGCGGGAGGAGCGATCGAGCGGGATCTGGAACGCCGGGAGCCCGTCGCTGCCGGTGAGCTCCGTGAGCTCCTCCTCGAGCGCGTGGAACCTCTCGAGCTCGTCCAGCGCCTCGCTCGAGAGCGCGTCGACCGGCGCGAGGCCGCTGTGCCACGCGCCCTCGTAGAACAGCCGCTCGCCCGGCGCGTGGCACAGCCGCCGCGGATCGAACACGGGGCGCCCCGCCGCGTCCCACCCGGTGACGACGCCCATCTGCTCGAGCAGCCGCAGCGTCGCGCGCGCCTCGACGTTCGGCGCGGCGAGGTAGTGCGCGCCCCACGGGTACGGCACGACGCCGTCGTCGCCCCACGCGCTCGTGCCGCCCGGCCTCGGCTCGAGCTCGAGGACCCGCAGATCGAGCCCGGCGCCGGCGAGCCGCCACGCGGCCGACAACCCGCTCACCCCGCCGCCGACGATCACGACGTCCGCGCGCTCGGCGGGGCCGCTCGCCGCTCGCCGCGGCCCGCCGCGGAGCAGGTGGCCCGCGCCGTGGGCCGCGCCGACGATCTCGCCGGCGAGCGGCGCGCGCCCCGGCGAGGCCGTGTGCACGACCCAGCCCGCGGCCACGGAGCTCAGGAAGCCGCGGCGGTTCACCGGATCACCGGGTCCACTCGGCCCACTCGCGCGTGTACACGGAGACGAGCTTCTGGTCGTTCAGCCGGTTGATCGGCGCCTCGACGCGGCCGAGATCACGGGGGAACCGGAAGAGCTCCGGCAGGCCGCTCGAGTCGAGGTAGCGGAGGCTCGACGGATCGATCCGGAGGGCGCCGGGCGCGGCGAGCCCCTCGCCGCCCGCCAGGATGAAGCCCCACTCGCCGAAGCTCGGCACGTAGACGTGGAGCGGCGCGGTCTTGAAGCCGGCCGCCTCGAGCGTCGTCACGACGCTCCAGAACGACTCGCGCGCGTAGTGGGGCGACGTCGCCTGGACGACGGCGAGCCCGCGCACGGAGAGCCGCTGCCGGAGCAGGTGATAGAAGGCGTCGGTGTACAGCTTGCCGACGGCGTAGTTGCCGGGATCGGGGAAGTCGACGATCGCGAGATCGAACGACTCGGTCGACTCCTCGAGGTACTTGAACGCGTCCTCGTTGCGGACGGCCACGCGCGGGTCGCGCAGCGAGCCCTGGTTCAGGTCCGCGGCGAGCGGCAGATCGCGGAAGGCGCCGGTGACCGCGCCGTCGAGGTCGACGAGCAAGATCTGCTCGACCGACGGGTAACGGAGCAGCTCGCGCGCGGCGAGCCCGTCGCCGCCGCCGAGGATCAGCGCGCGCCGCGGCTCGCGCCCGAGCGCGGCGACGGCCGGGTGCACGAGCACCTCGTGGTACCGGTGCTCGTCGTCCGACGAGAACTGGAGGTTGCCGTTGAGGAAGAGGCGCGTCGTGCGCGTGCTCCTCGTGATGACGAGGCGCTGGTACGGCGACTGCGCCGCGTAGACGATGGGCGCCCCGAAATAGAGCGCCTCCGAGCGCTCGACGAACCGCGAGACGAGCGCGAAGGCGACCCCGAGCCCGGCGATCACGATCAGGCAGAGCGCCCGCAGCCGGACGACGACGGCGCGATCGAGCGGAAACAGGAACGTGCTCGTGAGCGCGACGGCCGCGTTGAGCACGCCGAAGAACAGGCTCGTCTGGTGGATCCCGAGGCGCGGCAGGAGGAGCGAGGGGAAGAGCAGGCTCGCGGCCAGCGCGCCGATGTAGTCGAGCGTGAGCACGCGCGCGACGAGCCGCTTGAGATCCAGCGAGAAGTTGAGCAGCCGGATGAGCAGCGGGATCTCGAGCCCCACGAGCATCCCGATGAGCAGCACGAGCGAGTAGAGCAGCGCGCGGAACGACCCGAGCGCGGTGTAGACCCGGAAGAGCATCGGCGCGGAGAGCCCGCCGACGAGCGCGAGGCCGAGCTCGATCTCGACGAAGCGCTCGAGGAGCCGGCTCTCGATGTACTGGGAGAGGTACGAGCCGATCCCCATCGCGAACAGGTAAAGGCCGATGACGAAGCTGAACTGCGTCACCGAGTCGCCGAGGACGTAGCTCGCGAGCGTGCCGGTGATGAGCTCGTAGACGAGCCCCGACGTGGCGATGACGAACACGCTCGCGAGGAGCGCCGGGTGCACGAGCCGGGGCAGCGGCTGCGCCGCAGGGAAGGGCGCCAGGGCGTCCCCGGGAGGGGCGCCCCGAGCTCCCGCAGGGCTCTCCTCGGTGGCCGGCATCGGCGCGGTCCTAGCACCGCTCGCGCTGGACCACAGCCTGTTCGGGCGCGCCGGCGCGCCCGAAACGCTTCCTCTTCCGTCGTCGAGGCCTCTAGTATGGTGCTCGCGTGAGCACGCCCTTCGACCGAGCTGCCGCGTGCCCCTCCTGCGGCGCGCCGATCACGTTTCGCTTCGCGGGCGCGATGGCGCAGGTGTGCAAGCACTGCAAGTTCGTCGTCGCGCGCACCGATCGGGACCTCCGCGCCGTCGGGCGCGTCGCCGACTTGGTCGAGATCCCCACGCCTCTCCAGCTCGGCGTCACCGGGCGCTGGGGCAACGAGCCGTTCGTGGTCGACGGCCGCGTCCAGCTCGATCGGGCCAGCGCACCGGGCGCGCCCTGGCAGGAGATCTTCGTCGCGTTCCCGGCCAGCGGCCGCTGGACGTGGGTCGCGTTCGCCCAGGGGCGCTGGTACGCCACCACCGAGGCGCCGCTCCCGCTGAACGGGCTGCCGCAGTGGAGCTCCCTCCAGCCGGGCGGCCGTGTCCACCTCGAGGGGCACGGCATGTTCACCGTCGTCGAGGTCGGCCGCCGGCGCGTGATCTCGGCCGAAGGAGAGATGCCCCACGTCGCCGCGCCGGGCGTGGTGACGGGCTTCGTCGACATCGCGGGGCCGAGGGGCGAGTTCGGGACGCTCGACTACGGCGACGGGCGGACGATCCCGCCCAAGCTCTACCTGGGCCGGCAGATCGACCCGGCCATCATGAAGCTCGACACCGGGGCCCCTGTGGACCAGCCCACGGCGCAGGTGTCGGCCGTCGCGTGCCCGAGCTGCGGCGGCAACCTGCCGCTCGCCGCGCCCGGCACGACGGAGCGCATCGTCTGCCGGTACTGCGGTACGGCGAGCGACCTCACGAAGGGCGCGCTCGTCGCGCTCGGCCAGGTCCCCAGGCCGCCCATGGAGCCGTACGTCCCGCTCGGCGCCGAGGGACAGCTCCGCGGCATGCGCGTGCTCTGCATCGGCTTCGTCATCCGGGGCTGCACCGTCGAGGGCGAGCGTTACCGCTGGCGCGAGTACCTGCTCTACGGCGGACCGAGCATTGGCTACCTGTGGCTCATGGAAGAGGACGGGGCGTGGCAGCTCGTGACGCCTCTCTCGCCCGGCGAGGTCCAGCCGATGGGCTCGACGGCGAGCTACCAAGGGCGGACGTATGCGCTCAAGCAGAGCGTCCACGCCGAGGTGGAATACGTCATCGGCGAGTTCTACTGGAAGGTCGAGATCGGCGAGGCCGTGCAGGCCACGGAGTACCAGGGCGAGGGCGGCAAGGTCAGCGTCGAGCAGGCCCCGACCGAGGTGAGCGTGTCGTTCTGCTCACCGCTTCCAGGGAAGGAGCTCGCCGCCGCCTTCCACCTGCCACCCCCGCCGAGCCCCTCGTTCGGCGACGGGACGGGCGCCGGCGCCGGCAGGGTCGTCGTCATCGTCGTCGTCCTGATCGTCGTCCTCCTCATTCTCATCGCGCTCAGCGACTGCGGTGGGGGCGGCGGCGGCGTCATCTTCATTCCGAGCGGTGGGGGCAGCCCGAGCTTCGGCGGCGGGAAGTGATCCAGTTCCACTGATCGATTCGGCTGCGTATGAAATGAACGACCTGTGCCGGTTCGTCTTTTGCGATCCCGGCTGGTGTCGAGTCGGGCACGTGCAGCGCTGGACATGTCTATGTCCACCTCCGTGGAAAGGCGACATCGCGTCGAGCGGAGCGGTCGGATTCGGGCAGATGATGGTCGGTTTCGGGTATCGCGCCGCTCCGGCCGCCGCTGGCGATCGAGTAATTTCAATGGCTTACGCGCTGGCTCACGGCGGCCCGTGACGTGCAATGTGCCGTCCGACGCCGGCGGTGGACCGGCGGCGGAGGCCCATGCAAACGGTGAATTCGATCGACCCGCACGCACAGCTGCGCGCGCTCTACATCTCCCTGCTCCGAAACCAGGAGCACTTCGACGAGTTCAAGCAGCTGCTCGCCCTCTACGTCGTCGCGCCCGAGGCAGATGAGGAGCCGGTGGACGCGGCCAGGATCCGCGCGCAGCTCAACGGCCGCATCCGCTCCTGGATCGGCGGCTTCTTCGACGGGCTGAGCGCCTCCCAGGTGCTCCAGTGGCGCGCGATCGTGGTCGAGGAGCGCTTCAACGTGTGCCTGTCGCCCTGGAAGGAGTCGAACGTCTATTGATGCTGCGGCGCAGGCGACAGGCGGGGTTGCACCGCCATCGGCGTACGTCTCACCGGCGCGGCTCTGCCTCGGTGCCATCTACCGGCGCCCGGAGCGCGCCGCGCACCGCGAGCGCCGAGCCCGGCGCGCCGCGCCGGGCGAGGGAGGTGCCCGCGCATGGATGACGCCCTGTGGGTGGACGAGCTCTACAAGGCGTTCTGGCGGACCCTCCCGGGGATGCTGCACGCCGACGCGCAGGGGCTGGCCTACACGCTCGGCCTGTCGCCGTCGCGTGACGTGCCCTGGAGCGCCGTGTTCAGCAACGAGATCACGCTGGCCGCGCCCGCGCTGCTCGCGGAGGCCATGCCGGGCGTCCGCGGGGCCACGGTGCAGGACGCGCTCCTCGCGCACCTGCTCGCCGTCATCGAGGCGTTCGGCACCGATCGCATCAAGGACAAGCAGGTCCGCCCGACCTGGCAGCTCGAGGCCATCCTGGCGCACGCTCGGCGGGCGCGCGACGAGGCGCTCCGCCGCGTCGCGCCAGGGGTCGACGACCCGGCCATCGATTTCGCGCGCGCGGACGACGCGACGCTGTTCGCCATCGAGACCGAGCGCAGCCTCCTGGCGAGCGGCGGGCCCGCCGGCTTCAGCCGCTATTACGCGCTCTCCCTCGGCAAGCAGAGCGTCGGCTTCCCGGCGTCGATCGCCCTCGCGCACGCCGCCGGCTGGACGGCCGAGCGGCGCGAGGTGCTCGCGCGGCTGCTGTCGTCGGTGTGGCTCGGGCTGCAGCTCCACGACGACGTTATGGACTGGCAGGACGACTACCAGCGAGGCGGCGCCTGGGCCGTCGTCCTGGCCTCGGAGCTCCGATCGCGCGCGCACGGCGAGCCCCGGGCCGAGGAGCGCGATAGGGAGCGCGCCCCGGAGCCGCGCCACCGCGGCGCGGTCGCGTACGGACCGCTCGGCACGCCGCCCTGGGGGATCGCGGTGACGCCGAAGGCGCAGAGCGAGCCGCCGATCCCCGACGCGCCCTCGTCGCTGCTCCCCGTCCGCCGGATGGTCCTCGAGTCCGGCGTGCTCGCGGCGATGCTCGACGGCGAGCGCCGGTGCTTCCGCGCCGCGCGGCGCCGCGCCGCGGCGCTCGGCGCTCGGCGCGTCGCGGCCTGGGCGGAGGGGAGGGCGGGGCAAGCGCAGGAGCTCGCGCGGTGCGAGGCCGAGAGCCCCGGCTTCGCCAACCGCGCCCACGCGCTCAACGCCTGGGCCAGGGCCGTGCTGGCATGAGCCGCGGCCGCGGCGCGGCCGCGCGAGGGGGGGCGGGCGCTCCGGAGGAGGGGTCCGCGCGCGCGCGTCCGGCGCCCGGTCGCAAGAGCGCGCCGCCTCCAGCGTCGTCCGCCACGCCCAGGGCGCGCCCGCGGCGCCCGCCGTGGGACTTCGGCTATGCCCCGGTCCCCACCGCCGCCGGTGACGACGACGACGGTCCCCTCGACCTCGTCGTCGCCTCGCGGTGCCCCGTCGCGCCCGACGTGGTCGCCGCGGCGCTGGGGGCGCGCTGGTCTGGCGTCGCGGTCGAGCGCGTCATCGAACGGACGCCCATCTTCTGGCTCCGCGTCCGGTCCCCCGACCGCGGGCGGCGCGCCGACGTCGCCGCGGCGCTCTCGGCCGCGGCGCTGCCGGTGCGCTACGTCGCGTCGGCCCGGCGCCCGAGCGCCGCCGTCGCCCCGCGCTTCGACGCGGCCGCGGGCGCCGCGGCGCGCCCCGAGGGCTGGACCGCGCGCCGCGCGTCGGTCGAGGACGAGCCCGTCACCCCCGGCCGCTGGTTCCTGCGCGACGAGGGCGGCGGGATCGGCGTCGATCGCCGCCGCTGCGGGGGCGGCGCCGGGACGCGCCTCGGGGTCATCGACGACGACGCGTGGACGGCCGACGAGCTCGGCCTCGAGCGCGAGGTGCTCGTCATGATGGAGCAGCCGCCGCGCAGCCAGGCGCACGGCGCGTTCATGGTCGCGTGGGCCGTCGGGGGCCGTCACCCCGGCGGGTTCCGCGGCGTCGCGCCGGACGCGTCGCCCCGGCTCTACCTGATCCCGAAGCCTGGATCGTGCGTCCTCGCCCTGCCGGTCGCGATCGTCCGGGCGGTCAGCGACGGCGCCGACGTCGTGGTGTGCGCCGCGTACGTCGAGGGCTCGACGACGCCCATGCTCGACGACGCGCTCGAGTTCGCCGCCCGCCTCGGGCGCCGCGGCCGGGGCTGCCCTGTCGTGTTCCCCACGGGCCGTGAGGCCTCGAGCCCGCCCGAGTCGCTGCACGCGAGCTTCTCGCTCGGGTTCGGCGAGCCCGCGAGCGACCCGCGCGTGTTCTGCGTCGGCCCGGGCGCCCGCGGCGACGGGTGGTTCCTCTGGCGGGACCGGCGGGGGCGCAGCCGCCCCTTCGCCAACCGCGGCCCGGCCGTGCGGTGGCTCGCGCCGGGCGACGACATCACCTGCCCGCTGCCGTCCGCGTCCAGCGCGACCCCCGCGCTCGAGCGGCTCTGCCATGCCGAGTCGAGCGGGGCCTCGGCCCTCGCCGCGGGCTCGCTGCTCCTCGTCCTGTCGCAGAACCCGTCGCTCCGCCTGCCCGAGCTCGACGCCCTCGTGATGCGCACGCTCGCCCCGGTGCCTCCCGCGGCGCCCGCGTCGGCCGAGCCGATCGCCGACGCGTGGGACGTGCTCCCCGACGGGCGCGATCGCGACGGCCACAACGCCAAGCACGGCTACGGCCGGATCGACGCCGGTCGAGCCTGCCTCGCCGCCGGAGATCCCATCGCGCTCGCGCTGGTGTCCGTCGGCGAGGACGGCGCCGCGCGCGTCTGGCACGACGCCCGCGCCGAGGGGCCGCTCGCCCGCCGCCTGTACTCGCGCCGCCTCGCGCGCTGGGCGGTCCGGGCGCTGCTCGCCGACCCGAGCCTCTGCCACGGCGTCTGCGCGCTCGTGCGCCACGCTCGCCTCACCGCGGGCGACCCGCGGCGCCGGCGCGCCCACGGCGCCGGCGCCGTGCTGCGGCAGCTCTCGCTCCTCGTCCGCGCCCTCGCCGCGAGCCGCGCGGCGCCGCCGCCTTCGCCGCGCGTGCGGGACGAAATCACCGTTCTGCTCGACCGGCTCGAGCGATCGGCGACCGACCCCGCCGCCGTCGCCGACGTCGAGTCGCGCTTCGGAGCGCTGGCGGACGTCGTGTTCGCGGACGCCAAGGACGGCGACGCGCACGAGGGCGCCGCCTGAGCGCGCTGCCGTCCCGCCGCGGGGTGATCCCGCTCTCATCTCCGCGGGGAAAACGTAATGATAATTGCGTAGTAGCGCCGCTGGGGCGCCGGGATCGCGGGTGACGGGCGCGTCGCGCTCCGTCCGGCGCGCGAGCCCCGTTGGTTCACCCGGAGTTCCAGCGTATCGTGAGTGGCTGGCGGCGCAATTTACGCGCCGTCGGCTCTCCCGATGCCAGCTATCGAGAATCGCCGTTGGCTCCTCGCGGTGGTCGTCCTCGCGGCGCTCGTGCTGGGCGGCTCGGGGATGAGGAGCGCTCTGAGCTGGTACGAGCGCCCGTTCCCTGGCGTGCTCGTCGATCCGGACGGCGTTGTCTCGAGCGTGGGCCTGCCGTCCTGGGAGGGCTTCCAGAAGGGCCTCCGGTACCCGGATCGCGTCGTCGAGGTCGACGGCTGGCGCCTCGAGAGCACCGCGGGGCGCTACCGCGCCGGCGCCTGGGACGCCGCGGTCGAGCGGGCGGCGAGCGAGGGGCGCCGCTCGGTGCACGCCCGCGTCGAGACGGCGGAGGGGCTGCGCGACGTCGAGCTCTCCCTCGTCCCCTTCGACGCGCTCGCCTGGTGGTTCTACGCCGGCGGGCTGGTGGTCGTCGCCTCGCTCTACGTGGGCGCCGCGCTCATCGCCCTCAGCGCGAGCCCCCGCGGCAAGCTCGCCCGCGCCTTCGCGAGCGCCGCGCTGTTCGCCGCGCTCTTCCTGTTCGCGCTGTTCGACTACCACAGCTCGCGCCACCTCGTCCCGTTCTTCCACGTCGCCTACGCGCTCGTCCCGATGAGCTTCTTCACGCTGGCGCTGCGGCTGCCGGACGACGTCCCGCTCATCGCGCGCTACCCCGTCTTCGCGCGGATCGCCCACGGGCTCGGCGGCTTGCTCGCCGCCGCCCTGCTCGCCTCGCACGCCATGGGCTGGACCACCGTCGCGCTCCGGAGCGTCTGCGCGATCCTGTTCGTGGCGTCGTTCTTCTTCTTCGCGACCACGCTGATCCTCCGCTTCGCCGCGGCGGAGGGCGATCGCCGCCGCACGCTGCGCGCGCTGCTCCTCGCGATGGCGCCGCCGCACGTGGTGATCGCCCTCGGCTTCATGCTCGCGATGCTCGGTGCCCCGGCGTCGACGCTCGCGTGGTTCGCGATCCCCGCGCTCGCCCTCACGCCCGTCTCGAGCGTCGTCGCGTTCATCCGCTACGACCTCTGGGGGAGCCGCGCGCTCCTGTCGCGCCCGCTCACGCGCGTCATCATCGCCTGCATGATGGTCGCGCTCACGGTGATCCTCTGCTCCGCGTGCGCGGGGTACGCCGGCCTCCCGCTGCTCGGCGCCATCAAGGTCGCGGCGCCGGCCTCCGTCGTCAGCGCGGCGCTCGTCGTGTTCGCGCTCGGCGCCGGCGATCGGAAGCTCTTCCCGGCGCGCGCGGAGTACAAGCCCACCGTCGAGCAGCTCAGCGAGGAGCTGACGCTCGTCGCCGATCCCGACGAGGTCGCCTTCGCGGTCGAGCGCACGGTGGCGCGCTGGCTCTCCTGCGAGCGCGTCACCTTCCGTCGCATCGCGGTCGACGCGGCTGACGGCGCGGGCGCGGGCAGCGCCGGCGCCGCCCCGGGCGAACCGGCGCCGAGGGCGGACGAGTCGAGCGGCGAGCGGGTCATCGAGGTCGAGCCGCCCGACGCAAGCGCGAGCGAGCTCTCGCTGACCGTCATGTTCCGCGGCCGGCTGCTCGGCGTCCTCGAGGTGGGCAAGAAGCGCGGCGGCGCCCTGTTCACGAGCGAGGACCTCGACCTGCTCCGCACGATCGGCAACCAGGCCGCGCTCGCCATGGCGCACGCCCACAGCTATGCGGAGCTGGAGCGGCGGCGGCGGGAGCAGGCCGCCGCGTGGCGCGACGAGCGCGCGGCGCTCATCGAGACGCTCGCGGCCGAGATCACCCACGAGGTGCGCTACCCGATCAACTTCTTCCGCTCCGTGTTCAAGCGCGGATCGAAGAACCAGAGCCTGGACGCCGAGGAGGTCGACATCGGCTGCGAGGAGGTCGAGCGCCTCGAGCGCCTCGTGATGGGGCTGCGCCGGGTGACGCACAGGAAGCTCGAGCGCCGCCGCCTCGCGGTCGAGGAGCTCGTCAGCCGGGCGGAGATGCTCCTGCGCGATCAGCTCGGCAAGCGGCGGATCGAGGCGCGCGTGAGCGCTGGATCGAGGCTCCGCTGCGATCCCGATCAGGCCACGCAGGTGCTCGTCAACCTCCTCTCGAACGGCCTCGACGCGGCCGGCGACAAGGGGACGATCGGGGTCGTCTGGGAGACCACCGAGAGCGGCGCCGAGCTCGTCGTGTGGGACACGGGGCCCGGCATCTCGGGGGACGCGTCGCGCCTCTTCGCGCCCTGGTACACGACGAAGCCCCGCGGGACCGGGCTCGGGCTCGCCATCACGCACCGCATCGTCCGGGCCCACGGGTGGCTGATCGAGCCGGAGCGGCGCGACGGCACGACGCGGTTCGTGATCTCGATCCCCGCCGCCGACGTCTCCATGACCGCGGAGGACGAGGTCGCGTGAAGATCCTGATCGTCGATGATCAGCGGAGCGGCCGCCGCACGCTGCGGCAGATCCTGGCCGCGCTCGACGAGGTCGAGGTGCTCGAGGCGGTCGGCCTGGACGACGCGATGGCGGTCGTGGAGCGGAGCGCGCCGGACCTCCTGCTCCTCGACGTGCGCCTGTCGGACGATCCGCGCGACCGCGGCGGCCTGGAGATCCTGCGGCGGGTGCGGGCCTCGGGGCGGAGCACGCCGGCGCTGATGGTCACGTCGGTCAGCGAGCTCTCCGAGATCCGGGAGGCCATGCGGCTCGGCGCGCAGGACTACGTGCTGAAGGACGAGCTCTGCCCGGAGATGCTCCTGCCGATCATCGAGGGGCAGCGCGAGCGGCTGCTCCTGAAGGGCGAGGTGGTGCGGCTCCGCGAGCGGGTCGACCGCACGTTCGGCACGAAGGCGCTCCTCGGCTCCTCCGCGGGGATGGAGCGCGTCCGCCGGATCATCGAGCGGGTCGCCGAGTCGAGCAAGACGGTGCTCATCCGCGGCGAGACCGGCAGCGGCAAGGAGATGGTCGCCCGCGCGCTGCACGAGATGAGCTCGCGCCGCGGCGAGCCGTTCATCGCGGTGAACTGCTCGGCGCTGCCGGGGACGCTCATCGAGTCGCTCATCTTCGGGCACGAGCGCGGCGCCTTCACCGGCGCCGAGAAGCGCATGCGCGGCCAGCTCGAGCTCGCGGGCGCGGGCACCATCCTGCTCGACGAGATCGCCGAGATGCCCGGCGAGCTCCAGGCGAAGCTCCTCCGCGTCGTCGAGGATCGCCGCTTCCGCCCCCTCGGCGCCGAGTCGGAGATCCCGCTGCGCGCCCGCGTCCTCGCCGCGACCCACGTCGACCTGGAGAAGCGCATCAGCGAGGGGCGCTTCCGGGAGGACCTCTTCTACCGGCTCAACGTCGTCACGGTGCACGTCCCGTCGCTGGCCGAGCGCGACGCCGATCTCATCGAGCTCCTGCTCGCGTTCAGCGCGGAGCTCCCGCGCAAGCTGCGTTACACCGACGACGCGATCGCGTGGCTGGTCCGGCGGCCCTGGCCCGGCAACGTGCGTGAGCTCCGGAACGTCGTCGAGCGGCTGGGGCTGCTCGCGGACGACGATCTCATCGACGTCCCCACGCTCGAGGAGCTCGCGCGCGAGCGGCCGGTCGTGGACGCCACCGCGGAGATCGACCGGCTGGCGCGCGCCCTGCTCGCGCTGCCCGAGCGGCTGGGATCGAAGCTCCGCGTGATCGAGCGCGCCGTCCTGCACCACGCGATCGAGAGCTGCGGCGGCAACAAGGCGGCCGCGGCGCGGCTCATCGGCGTCGATCGGAAGATGCTCGAGCGGCGCTGGGACCGGCACACCGGCGAGGAGCCGCCGAGCAGCCGGCGGATGTCGATGCCGACGCCGATGGCCGCGCGCCACCTCGGCGAGGAGCCGCCGAGCAGCCGGCGGCACACGCCCGCGAACGGGACGCGGCACCTCGGCGAGGAGCTGCCGGGCAACCGCAACCACACGCCCGTGAGCTCGCCGCGGTACGTCGGCGAGGAAGCGCCGAGCACCCGCCGCCAGGCGCCGCCGCCAGACCACGACGACGCCTGAGGGGCGCGGCGCCGCCGGCGTGGCGTGCCGCGCCACCGGCGTCGCGCGCTACTTCCTGCCGATGCCCGTGTAGGCGAACCCCATGCCGCGGAGCTCGTCCGGCTCCCAGATGTTGCGCCCGTCGAAGAGCGTCGGGGAGCTCAGGATGCGCTTCAGCCGGTGGAAGTCCGGGCGCCGGTACTCGTGCCACTCGGTGACGACGACCAGCGCGTCCGCGCCCTCGGCCGCGCCGTACATGCCGTCGCTCAGGAGGATGCGGCTCCCGTAGATGGCGCGCACGTTCGGCATCGCCTGCGGGTCGTGCGCCTGGACCGTCGCGCCCGCCTCGAGCAGCGCGTCGATGAGCGTGAGCGCCGGCGCCTCGCGGATGTCGTCCGTCTGCGGCTTGAACGCGAGCCCCCAGACCGCGATCGTCTTCCCCTTCAGCGCGCCGTCGAAGTGGGCGCTCACCTTGCTGGCGAGCAGCTGCTTCTGCCGCGCGTTGATCCGCTCGGTCGCCCGGACGATCTCCAGATCGTGCCCGACGGAGCCCGCGGTGTAGAGGATGGCCGAGAGGTCCTTGGGGAAGCACGACCCGCCGAACCCCGGGCCGGCGAACAGGAACTTCGTGCCGATGCGCGGGTCGGCCCCGACGCCCTTGCGCACGAGCTCGATGTCCGCGCCGAGCTTCTCCGCGAGCACGGCCAGGTCGTTCATGAACGAGATGCGCGACGCGAGCAGCGCGTTGGCGGCGTACTTGGTGAGCTCGGCCGAGCGCGCGTCCATGAGCTGGATGCGGTCGCTCGCCCGCACGAACGGGTTGTAGAGGTGGCGCAGGATCTCGCGGGCCTTCGGGTCGTCCGAGCCGATGATCACGCGGTCGGGCTTCATGAAGTCGTTGACCGCGTCACCCTCCTTGAGGAACTCCGGGTTCGACGCGACAGCGAACGGCTGGGTGGCGTTCGCGCCGATGATCTGCCGGAGCCGGTCCGCCGTCCCGACGGGGACCGTGCTCTTCGTGGCGATCACCTTGAAATTGTTCAAGTTTTTGCCGATCGTCTCGCCGACGGCCTCGACGGCGGAGAGGTCGGCGGAGCCGTCGTCCGCCTGGGGCGTACCGACGGCGATGAAGACGATCTCGGCGTCGCGGATGGCGCTGGCGACGTCGGTGGAGAACCGGAGCCTGCCGTCGCGGGTGTTCTTCGCGATCAGCACGTCGAGGCCGGGCTCGTAGATCGGCACCTCTCCGCGCTTCAGCATCTCGATCTTGGCAGCGGACACGTCGACGCACGCCACGTCATTCCCGAAATCCGCGAACCCCGCGCCGGCGACGAGGCCGACATACCCTGTTCCCACGACGGCAAGCTGCATGGGCGGGACGCTACCACGACCCCGGCGCCGTTCGAGCCGGCAGTCGCACGGACTGTGACCCTCGATCGATCTGTCCTACTCCTCTCGCATGCGCGCGCCGAGCGTTCGTGCTGCCCTTGCCCTCCCTGAGCAAAGGGGCTGCCGGGCGCTCCACGGCAGAGGCGCCGCGCGGCTCAGGGGTGGACGAACACCACGGTGCCGGTCAGCGAGCGCGCTGCGCCGTGCCATCCCGGCGGGACGGCCGGCTCGGTCCAGAAGAACAGGCGGCGGGCGTCCTCTGGAGACAGGTTGATGCAGCCGTGGCTCTTGGGCCGGCCGAACTTGTCGTGCCAGTACGCGCCGTGCAGCGCATACCCCTCCTCGAAATACTGAACGTAAGGCACGTCGCGCAGCTCGAACTCCTCACCGACGGCGTCCGAGTCCATGGTGCTCGTGACGAACTTCGTGTGGATACGGAAGATCCCGCGCTTGGTCGCGGTGCTGGACTTGTGGTCATCGAGCCCCGCCTCGCCGCTCGAGATCAGCGTCGCATAGACGGGCTTCGTGCCCTCGTAGGCGACGAGCACCTGCTTCGTGATGTTGACGTCGAGCCACTTCTCGCCGTTCTTGCCCCAGGCAGGCATCTTCTTGGCAGGGTCGATGCGGCCGGCGTGGCGGTCGTCGACCCAGTCGCCGTCCTTCGTCTCGTAGTGCAGCTTGCCGCCGAAGAACTGCTGTTTGCCGGTGAGGGGCACGGCGGAGCGCCACTCGAGCTCTCCGCCGTCGACGAGCTTCTTGCCCACGACGCGCCATCGCTTGCCCCCGGCGCGGCGCACGAGCGCGAACGGGAAGTCGACGTCCTTGCCGATCTCGACGCCGTGGAACTCGGAGCCGCGGATGGGGCGGAACCTGTCGGCCGGGACGACGCGCAGATCGGTGGTGACGTTGTAGCGCCGGCCCTCGTGGAGGAACGACTCGAGGAAGGCCATCCCGTTGCGCCGCGAGACCTCGTCGATCTTCACGGCGTCGCCGGTCTTGATGAGGCCGGAGAGGTTGGGGGCGCGCCGGCCGTCGCGCAGGTACCAGGGGATCTCGCGATCGGTGATGCGCTGCGCGAGGGCGTCGAGCGCGGGCGGGGCGGGCTCGGCGCTCCATTTGAGCCAGACGTCGAGGCCGTAGGTGGCGCCGCTCTCCTCGTCCTTGGCCCAGCGATCGAGGTGCTTCTTGAGGCTCGGCTCGAAGCGCGCGAGATCGTCCTCGGTCGGGAGGCGCGCGTAGGCCGGGCCGCCGCGCGTGACGGTCCCGTACATGTACGGGAGCTTGTGGGTGACGTCGGGGCGGCGGGCCGTGGCGCGGACGATCTCGTCGTCGAGGTCGAGCGTCGCGTCGGGGCCGACGCACACGTAGCCGAACGGCTTGACCTTGCGGAAGCCCCCGGGGCAGCCGGACGTGCCTGCGGGCTCGGGATCCATCTCCACGACCGCGCCGGCGCGCAGGAAGCCGACGGGCTTCGCGTCGGCGCTGGGCCGCGCAAGGACGCGGGTGAGCATCGAGGTGCTGGCGAGCCGCGGGCGGCCCTCGGGGATCGGCGCCGGCGGGGTGGCGACGCCGCCGAGCGAGACGATGGGCGGGCCCTCGGGCAAGCCGGGCGGCGGCTCGTCCTCGGCCGGGGCGGAGGAGGCGAGGGCGGCGGGGGAGGCGAGGGCGGCGGCGGAGGCGCCCTGGGCCTTCTGGCTTCCGGCGGCGCCGGGGAGCTCGACGGGCGCGTCGGCGGCGCTCCCGGAGCGGCCGCAGGCCGAGAGAAGCGCGGCGAGCGCGAGGAGCGCGAGCGCATGGCGGTTCGCCGCGAGCGAGGCTGCGGCGCGCGTTCGAGGCGGCGTGTCCATGGCGCGCCGACCGTATGCACAGGAGGGGGGAGGAGGGCCAGTTTTCGGCGGTCGGCTGGAGGCGGGCTCTCGGCGCCTCACCTCGGAGACGGCCTGGACGACGAAGCGGCGCCTCGCTAGGCGGACTGGTCGAGCTCTCGCAGGATGTCGCGGAGCGCCTGGGCTTCGGCGCGCTCGAGGATCAGGGGCGCCGATAGGCACGTGGGCACGTGGTCACGAAACTCCACGGGCTGGAAGGCGGCGAGCGCACCGGACGCGGTGTAGGCGAGATCCAGGCGCACCGCGGAGGTGTCCGGCTCGCCGTCCTCATCCAAGGCGAAGGGGAGCTTCGCGATGGCGGCGAAGTCCCGCCTCTCCAGGGCGGCGGTGAGCGCTCCGATCGGGCAGGTGAAGTAGCGGAAGCCTTCTTCCACCTTCTCACCCGTGGAGGTGTATACGAACTCGCTCAGGATCAGCCACTTGCGACGGGTGGTGAAGCGAGGATCGGCGCGCAGGAAGTCGGACAGATCTTGGATCTCCATCGGGCGTTCATACCGCAACCGGGCCCAGGATCTCCACCAGTCCGTCGGTGCGAATCACGCTGCTCGGTCATCACACACACAGGAACGCAGGGTGGGTCGCATCGACGCCTTCGCCCTGTGACATGGCCCTGCGGCGGGGGGCGATGAGGGGCTATGACCGTCCGAACCTCAGCAGCAGCCCGAGCCAGCCCTTCGCCAGGTAGAGGAGGTTGATCAGCACATACATCCAGAAGAACACGTCGAGCCGGTCCGCGAGCGCGAATGCCCAGATGTGGCTCGGATAGTGGTTCAGGAAGCGCAGGAACGTCATCACGAGCGCCGCCGCCCGGGCGGCGGGCGACCGGGGCCGCTCCTCCGTGGCGGTCTCGTAATAGGCGGAGACCGAGGTCTCCTTGCCGCTGATCTCCGGGCGGCGGACGAAGTTCGTCAGCGAGATCGCCGAGGCGATCACCGCGACCCCGACGACGCCGGCGAGCAGGAAGCGCGGGTCTCCGCCGGGCCACCGGGCGCCGTCCAGCCCGAGGCCGCCGGCGCTGAAGAGGCGCATCGAGAGGGCGCCCGAGAGGAGCACCGCCTTGAGCTCGTCCGTGAAGAAGTCGAAGAGGTGGCCCTCCTTCGACGCGAGCTGCTTGTGGCGCGCCAGCATCCCGTCGGCGCAGTCGAGCAGGTAGCTCAGCTCGAGCACGGCGACGGCGACGAGGCCCCCCGCCGCCGTGGGCAGCGCGACGAGCAGCGCCGCCGCGACGACGAACACGGCGAGGTTGAGCAGCGTCACCTGGTTCGGCGTGATCGCGGTCCGCGCGAGGAGCGCGACCACGCCGCCGGCGAGCGGGCGCATCAGGTAGGTGTTGAAGAGCTGATCGTGCTTCTTCCGCGTGGCCAGGTAGATCCGCTTCGCTTCGCCGAGCATGGCCGGCGCATCCTAGCCGAGCGGCTCCCGTCTTGCTCGGGCGGCAGCGGCGCTTTCGCCCCGGCAGGCGGACCCGCCCGCCGCCAGGTCAGCGCCGCGCCGGGCGCGAGGCGGGCTCGCCCGCGTCCAGCGGCTCGTCGCTCCAGTCGACGGCGATCGAGTCCTCCTTCGCGGCCTCGGGGCGCACCCACTCCTTGGTGATGGAGGCGCCGCTCACGGGCGGCTCGTCGCTCCAGTCGACGGCGATGCCATCGAGGGAGATCGACACGCTCGCGGGGTGCACCGGGATCGTGGGGGGCCCGCCCTCGTCCGCGGCGCCCCGGGGCGACGGCTGCTCTCGCAGCGTGATCGCGTCCGGAGCGAGCGCGTGCGCGAACCGCGACGCGCGCGGCGGCGGCTCGCTGCGCAGGAGGGCGCGCACGTCCTCCAGCATCTGGCGCGCGTCGGGGTAGCGCTGGTCGCGGTCGAAGGCGAGCGCGCGATCGACGACGAGGCACACATCGCGCGGCGCGTGCGGCGCGCGCTGCGCGAGCGGCGGCGCCGGCTCCCTGCCCATCTTCAGGAGGAGGTCGAAGTCGGTGCTCGCCTCGTGGACATGGCGGCCGGCGATCAGCCGGAACATGGTGGCGCCGACCGCGAAGAGGTCGGCGCGGGTGTCGATGTCGCGGCCCTTCGCCTGCTCCGGCGGCATGTAGGGCGTCGTGCCGAGCACCAGGCCCATCCGCGTGAGCTCCCCCTGGAGGCTGGAGTCCTGGCGGATCCGCGCGAGCCCGAAATCGAGGACCTTGATGCGCGGGACGCCGCCGTGCGCGGGCGTGTCCGCTGCGCCGTCGCCGACGACGTACAGGTTGGGCGGCTTGATGTCGCGGTGGATGATCCCCTGCGCGTGCGCCGCGGCGAGCGTGTCGAGCACCTGCGCGGTGAAGCGGAGCACCTCGGCCAGCGGGAGGCCGCCGAGGCGGCGCTCGCGCTCGGCGAGCGACTCGCCCTCGAGGAGCTCCATCACCAGGAACGGCGCCCCGTCCTCGGCGACGTCGATGTCGCGGATCTCGACGGCGCCCGGGTGGCGGAAGCGGTTCGCGGCCTGGGCCTCGCGCTCGAACCGGTCGCAGATCTCCTTCGACTTCGCGGCCTGCGGGTGCAGGATCTTGAGCGCGTCCCGGCGGCCGATCCGGTGGACGCCGACGTAGACGGCGGCCATGCCGCCCGCGCCGAGCAGCCGCTCCAGCGTCCACTTGTTGCGGATCGTGGTCCCCACGCGTTGTGAGGCGGTCTCGCTGCTCATGGGGTCCTTGCCTTCATGGAAGCGGCGCGGCCGCACGCGGTCAAGCGTATGCTCCGCGCGGTCGCGAGGAGAGCGATGGCGAAACCGGGCAAGCAGGGCGGGCGGCATTACACCGAGGCCGAGGTGCGGGCCATCCTGGAGCGCGCCCTTCGGGACACGCAGGCGCGCGGCGTGAGCCATGACGAGCTGGTCGCGGCGGCCGAGGAGATCGGCCTCTCCCGGGGCGCGATCGAGGCCGCGTCGCGCGACATCGAGCATGTCCGGGGCGAGGAGGAGGCGCGCGAGGCCATCCTCGCGCGCCGGCGCAAGGGGTTCCGCTCGCACCTGTTCTCGTTACTCCTCGTGAACGCGTTCCTCTTCGCGGTGAACGCGCTCACGGACGGGCCATGGTGGTTCTTCTGGCCGCTGCTCGGGTGCGGCCTGGGGCTCGCCTTCCACGCGCTCGGCGCGCTCTCCAGCGACGTGTCCCCGCGGCAGATCCGCCGGGAGCTCGAGCGCAGCGCGGAGCAGGCGCGGAAAGAGCAGCATCGGCGGCTGCAGGAGCAGCGCAGGGTCGAGCGCCTCGAGCGCAAGCAGCGCCTCGAGCAGAGCGCGGCGGACCTCGGGCACGCCGTCGAGGAGGGGGTCGCGACGGTGCTCTCGCGGATCGCGCAGGAGATCCGCGGGAGCGCTCCGCCGCCGCCGCCGGCGCCGGGTGAAGACGCGCCGCGGAGGCGGCGAATCGCGCCGCTCGACGCGGACGAGGCCGAATCGGAGGAGCTCGGCGAGGAAGACGCGGATCGCGCGGCCCGGCGAGGCCGCGGCGGGCGCTGAGAGGGGCGCAGGAGGGGGGAAGTGTTGCGCAGGACACGGAATGGGACGCGCAGGAGGGGGTCGGGGCGACGCAGGCGCTGATTCATGGTTGCGCAGGACACAAGCATGGGGGCGCAGGAGGGCGGCGGGGCTGCGCTGGAGCCGCACAATCGTGATGCGGGACACTGAAATGGGCGTGCAGGAGGGACGGCGGGGCTGCATTGGAGGGGCGCGGAGCTGCGCAGGAGGGGCGGCCGCGTTGCATAGGAGAGGCGGCGGGGCTGCATTGGAGGGGCGCGGAGCTGCGCAGGAGGGGCGGCCGCGTTGCATAGGAGAGGCGGCGGGGCTGCATTGGAGGGGCGCGGAGCTGCGCAGGAGGGGCGGCGGGGTTGCATAGGAGAGGCGGCGGGGCTGCATAGGAGAGGCGGCGGGGCTGCATAGGAGAGGCGGCGGGGCTGCATAGTGTACGAGCGGAGCCCTGGTAACACTTCTGACCGGGAGCTGCGGTGACACTTCCTTGAGCCACGGACCCCTGCTCCGGGAGGACTGGAAACAGGGACCGGATCCTCGTCGACGCGACACGCTCGCCGCACTTTCTCGGACCGCCTGGATCTATACACGAACCGCTCCCCGTGGTCGCGGTACACACGAGCCTCTCCTCACGATCCGGCGTGAGTTCGCGCAGGTCACCGCGCCCTGGCCAGCTTCAGCTCCTTGTTCTTGAGGGTGACCTGCGCGAGCAGGACCGGGCCGTAGTACAGCTCCCAGACGTCATCGGCGATCGGAGTCAGCCCCACGGGCTCGCCGGCGAGCAGTGTGGAGACGTTGGTCTGCGCGCCCCCGAACAGCATCCGTCCTTGCTCGTCCAGGCGTCGAACGGCCATCGTGTCCGGGTACTCCGGCGACGAGGGCTTGCTCGGCATCGAGCGGCGCGAGGGCGTGTAGCGCGAAGCCGGCGTCCTCTGGCCGAGCGCCTCGTGCGGACGCTGATCATTGTACTCGTGCCGAAACCGGTCGAAGACGCGCTGCTGCGCTGCCAAGTTGGCTTCTGGCGGCGATGTCGCCTCCGCCTTCAACGTCTTGTGCATTCGCTCGTGACGGCCGTTCTGCTGCGGCTTACCGGGCTCGATCCGCTCGGGATGAATGCCGAGCTTGATCCAGCTGACCGAGAGTGCCGAGAGCCCACCGATGCCAATCGTGGCGAACGGCGGGCCGTTATCGGAGCGGATGCGGTGCGGCAGCCCGAACTCGCGGAACGCGCGCTCGAAGTGCGGCCGCACCGAGGCCTCGTCCGGCTTCGCCACGCCCTCGCACTTGAGCAGGTACCGCGACGCCTGGTCCGTCAACGTCAGCGGGTGGCAGCGCGTCCTGTCGCCGAGCGCGAAGTGCCCTTTGAAATCGGCGCACCACGTGTCATTCGGCTGCTCGGCTGGAGCCAGCGGCGACGGCATCGCGGTCGTCGGCGTCACCACGCGGCGCCGACGGGGCCGGATCAGCCCGTGCTTCTTGAGCAACTCGCCGATGGTGCTCGTTGCTGGCAGCCCCTCGACGCCCAGGCTCTCCAGCCGCGCACGCAGCTTCTTCGGCCCCCACGTGGGGCGCTCCTTCCGCAGCTCGATCAGCGCGTCGATGAGCGCCGCTGGCGTCGCATGCGGGAACGAGCGCGCCACGGGCCGCCGCTCCTCCAGCCCGCTCGGTCCGGCCTGCTCGTAGCGCTCCACCCACTTGTACCCCGTCTTCCGGCTGATGCCGAACCGCCGGCACAGCTCCGCGAACGTCTCGTCCGACTCGTTGACCTGCGCGATGAACCGAAGCCTCTCGTCCACTGAACATGTCTCTTTCCAAGGCACCAGCGCTCCTCCGTCGCCAGTCCTCTACGACATGTGTCACCTAAGCTCCCGGTCCGTCCGGGTGCTACCCAGGCTCCCGGTCTGAACCGTTACCCAGGCCACCGGTCCGTACCCCCCGCGCTCCGCCACGGCGGGGCGTGCAGCGCTCCACTATCCTTCGGATGCGCCCAGAGCCGGAGCCCTCCTCGGTCATTCTCCTCGCCTTTTTGCGCCTTTGCGCCTTTGCGCCTTTGCGTTCGAATCCGAGGATTCGACGACGTCAGCTGGAGGCTCAATGAAGCGAGCGCCCAGACGAGGGATCTCCGGGACGCCTCATGCAAGCGGGAGGAGCGGTGCAGCCGGCTCAGGAGCGATCGCGCAGGGTGAATTGCCCGCAGAGCATCGCTTTCTTGAAGCTCAGCTCGTCCAGGCCGACGACGGCGTCCAGGCCAGCCGACGTCGCGAGCTCGTTCATGTCGAACGCGACGAGCCGGATGTTGGAGGCGAAGCGCGCCGCCCAGAGAACCCGACAGGCGTCTGTCGATTTCTTTCGTCGAGCGCTCGCCCAGGTCGCCGCGGGCCCTCGCCCAGCACCGCTCCCCCACGCCAACCGCCCGCCCCTCTCGCTTCCGCCTCTCCCCCCGGCGGGCTACCCTCGACGCGATGTTTCACCCCGTCGTCGACCGGTGGTTTCGTGACCGCTTCGGCGCCCCCGCCCCCGCGCAGGAGCGCGCCTGGCCGGTCATCGCGGCCGGCCGCGACGCGCTGATCAGCGCGCCGACCGGCGCCGGCAAGACGCTCGCGGCCTTCCTCTTCTGCCTCGACCGGCTCGTCCGCGACGCGGCGCGTGGCGCCCTCGAGGACCGCACGGACGTCCTTTACATCTCGCCGCTGAAGGCGCTCTCCCACGATGTCCACCGCAACCTCGAGCAGCCGATCGCCGAGATCTCGGCGGCCATGGAGGCGGCGGGCCTGCCCGCGCCGGGCATCCGGGCCCTCGTCCGGACCGGCGACAGCCCTGCGGCGGAGCGGCGCGCCATGGCGGCCCGGCCGCCGCACGTGCTCGTCACGACGCCGGAGTCCGCGTTCATCCTGCTGACCAGCGCGTCGGGGCGGCGCGCGCTCTCCGGGGTGCGCACGGTGATCCTCGACGAGGTCCACGCGATCGCCGGCGACAAGCGCGGCGCCCACCTCGCGCTCTCGCTCGAGCGGCTCGAGGACCTCGTGATCGGCCAGGGCGGCGCCCGGCCGCAGCGCGTGGGCCTCAGCGCCACGGTCCGCCCCATCGAGATCGCCGCCCGGCTCGTCGCCGGCGCGCGCGAGCTGCCCCAGATCGTCGACGTCGGGCAGCGGCGGGATCTCGATCTCGCCATCGAGGTGCCCCGCGACGAGCTCGGCGCGGTCTGCACGCACGAGCAGTGGACCGAGATCTACGACCGCATCGCGGCGCTCGCGGAGGGGGCGCGGTCGACGCTGGTGTTCGTCAACACGCGCCGCCTCGTCGAGCGGGTCGCGCACGCGCTCGGCGCGCGGCTCGGCGAGGACGTCGTGGCGGCCCACCACGGCAGCCTCTCGCGGGCCCGGCGCCTCTCGGCGGAGCGGCGCCTCAAGGCCGGGGAGCTCCGGGTCGTCGTCGCGACCGCGTCGCTCGAGCTCGGCATCGACGTCGGCGCGGTCGACCTCGCCTGCCTCGTCGGCTCGCCGCGGTCGATCAACGTGGCCCTCCAGCGCATCGGCCGCTCGGGCCACGCCCTCGCCGCGACGCCGCGCGGGCGGCTCTTCCCGCTGACGCGCGACCAGCTCGTCGAGTGCGCGGCGATCGTGCGCGCGGCGCGCCGCGGCGAGCTCGATCGGATGGCGTCGCGCGAGGGGCCGCTCGACGTGCTCGCGCAGCAGATCATCGCCGCGTGCGCGTGCGAAGAGCGGGACGAAGAGGGGCTCTACGCGCTCGTCCGAAGGGCCGCGCCTTACGAAGGCCTCTCGCGCCGCGACTTCGACGCGGTGGTGGCCATGGTCTCGGGCGGCGCCGCCGCGGCGGACGACGGCGCGTCCGCGGCCCGTGGCGCGCGGCAGCGGGCCGGGTCGCTCGTCTACCGCGACGCGATCGGCGGCCGGCTGCGCGGGCGGCGCGGCGCGCGGCTCGCGGCGCTCACCTCGGGCGGGGCGATCCCCGACATCGCGGCCGTCGACGTGGTGCTCCAGCCCGACGGCACCAAGGTCGGCACGCTCGACGAGGATTTCGCGATCGAGTCGTCCGGGGGCGACGTCTTCCTGCTGGGCAACACCTCCTGGCGGGTGCTCCGGCTGGAGGGCGGCCAGATGTGGGTCGAGGACGCCCACGGCGCCGCGCCGACGGTGCCGTTCTGGCTCGGGGAGGCGCCGGCACGCACGCCGGAGCTCTCGGCCGAGGTCGCCGCGCTCCGCGCCGAGGTCGCGGCGCGCCTCGACGAGGAGCGGGCCGATGGGGCGCGGCCGGCGGCCGAGCGGGGCCAGGGCGGCGAGGAGGCGCGGGCGGCGCGGTCCCGGGCGGCGCGCTGGCTCATGGAGGCGTGCGCGCTCGACGCGCGCGGGGCGCTGCTCGTGCGCGACTACATCGAGGCGGGGCGCGCGGCGCTCGGCGCGGTCCCGGGCGGCGCGACCGTCGTTGTCGAGCGCTTCTTCGACGAGGCCGGGGGGCAGCAGATCGTCGTCCACACGCCGCTCGGCGGCCGCGTGAACCGCGCGCTCGGGCTCGCGCTGCGCAAGCGCTTCTGCCGCTCGTTCGACTTCGAGCTCCAGGCGGCGGCGACCGACGACGGCGTGCTGCTCTCGCTGTCGGCGGAGCACGGGCTCCCGATCGACGAGGTGCTCGATCTGGTCCGCCCCGAGGGCCTCGAGGAGGTGCTCGTCCAGGCGGCTCTCCAGGGCCCGATGTTCCGCACGCGCTTCCGCTGGGCCGCGTCCCGCGCGCTCGCGCTGCTCCGGTTCCGCGGGGGCCGCCGGGTGCCGCCGGCGCTCCAGCGCATGCGCGCCGACGACCTCCTGCTCTCGATCTTCCCCGAGCAGCAGGGCTGCCAGGACAACCACGGGCTCTTCGCGCACGTCGAGCCGCCGGATCACCCGCTCGTCCGCGAGGCGCTGCGCGACTGCCTGACCGAGCTGATGGATGTCGAGGGGCTGCGCGCGCTGCTCGTCGGCCTGCGCAGCGGGGCGATCCGCGTCGTCGCGCTCGACACGCCGGAGCCGAGCGTCTTCTCGCACGAGATCCTGAACGCGAACCCCTACGCGTTCCTCGACGACGCCCCGCTGGAGGAGCGCCGCGCGAGGGCGGTCCGGGTGCGGCGCGGGCTCCCGGCGGAGGTCGTCGAGCGGCTGGGCGGGCTCGATCCGGCGCTCGTCGCCGAGGTGGTCGCCGAGGCGCGGCCGGACGTGCGCGACGCGGACGAGCTGCACGAGCTCCTGCTCGACCGGGTCGCGCTCCCCGCGGAGGAGGGGATCCGGAGCGGCCTCGCGAGGCACTTCGAGGCGCTCTGCGCCGCGGGGCGCGCGGCCGAGGTGGGCGCTGCTCCGGGCGCGGGGGCCGGCGCGCCGCGCGCGCCGCGCTGGGTGGCGACCGAGCGGAGGCCGCTCGTCGAGGTGATCTGGCCGGAGGCGGTGTTTGCGCCCGACGTCGCGGTGCCGCCCGCCGTGCGCGGGGCCGCCGGGGCGGTCGATCGCGGCGCCGCGATCACGGCGCTCGTCCGCGGCTTCCTGAGCGCCGCGGGGCCGATCTCGACCGAGGATCTCGCGTCGCGGCTCGACGTGCCCGCGTCCGAGGCGCTGTCCGCGCTCGCGCGGATCGAGCTCGCCGGCGGCGCGCTGCGCGGGCGCTTCCTGCCGAGCGCGCCCTCGCGGCCGGCGCAGCCCGCCGCGGGCGGCGCGGGCGATCTGTCGACGGAGTGGTGCGATCGCCGTCTCCTCGCCCGCATCCACCGCCGCACCGTCACCGGCCTGCGCAAGGCGATCGAGCCCGCGACCGCGGCGGAGCTCCTCCGGTTCCTCCTGGCGTGGCAGGGCGTGCGGCCGGGCACGCAGGCGCGCGGGCCGGGGGGCCTCGGGCGGGTGATCGAGCAGCTGCAGGGCTTCGAGCTCGCCGCCGGCGCGTGGGAGCAGGCGGTGCTGCCCGCGCGCGTGGCCGGCTACGACGAGGGGCTGCTCGACGCGCTCTGCCTGTCCGGCGAGGTGGCGTGGGGCCGCGTGGTCCCGCGCGACGCGGCGGCGCCGACGCGCGCTGCGCCGATCACGCTCGCGCTGCGCCGCGATCTCCCGTGGCTCCTCGCGCCGCGGGAGGCCGAGGGCGCGCCGCCGCCGGCGTCGCTCTCCGAGGCGGCGCAGGGCGTGCTGTCGTTCCTGACGCGCGCGGGCGCGTCGTTCTTCGACGACCTCGCCGTCGGCGTGGGCGGCGCGGGCCGCTCCCGGGACGAGGTCGAGGAGGCGCTCTGGGAGCTCGTCGCCGCGGGCCTCGTGACCGGCGACGGCTTCGCGGCGCTGCGCTCGCTGCTCGGCGGCGCGGCCGTCGCGCTGGGCGCGGGCCGCCTGCGCGGCGGGGCGCGCCGGGGCGGCCCCGTCGCGTCGGGCAGGTGGTCGCTCCTTCGATCGCGCCCGGACGCGTTCGCGCCCGCTGCCGGCGACGGCGCCGAGGGCCCCGACGCCGTCGAGGCGCTCGCGCACCAGTACCTGCGCCGCTACGGCGTGGTCTGTCGCGAGCTGCTCGCGCGCGAGCCGCGGCCGCCCGCGTGGCGCGACCTCCTCCGGGTCTACCGGCGGCTCGAGATGGCGGGTCAGCTCCGGGGAGGGCACCTCGTCGCCGGCTTCGTGGGCGAGCATTTCGCGCTGCCCGAGGCGCTCGACGCGCTCCGCGCCGTCCGGCGAGAGCCCCTGTCCGGCGAGATCGTGCAGCTCTCGGCGTGCGACCCGCTGAACCTGGTCGGCATCGTCACGCCGGGGCCGCGGGTGCCGGCCGCGCTCGGGAACGTCGTCATCTACCGCGACGGCGTGCCGCTCCTGCCCGTGGCCGCGGCCGCGCCGGGACAGGCGATGTCCGCTGCCGCGGGAGCAGCGATGTGAGGGCGACGACCCAGCCTTCTCGCCTCGCCAGCGGAGAGCATTCAACGCCAAGATGCCAAGACGCAAGAATGCACGACGATTGTTCTTTCGTTTGCGCCTTTGCGCCTTTGCGCCTTTGCGCCTTTGCGTTGAATTCTCTCTCCGGATCCCTGGCGGGCGGAACTAGCACACCGATCACGTTGATCGAGACACCGGCAGCGCCTGCGCCTGAATCGACCTGACGGCAGCGCGATCGGACATGCCGGGAGCGCGATCCGATAGGACGGCAGAGCGATCCGACACGTCGAGAGCCCGATCCCAGCCACTTTCGCGAAGCGGACACCGCCGCGGCGTGCCCACGCGCACGTTGCGCTCCAACCCTGATGCGTCCAATATCCTGCGGCGAACACGCGCTCGGGGGGGCGTTCCTGGTCATCTGAGGCCGCCGCCATGTGGACCGTCCTTTCCGAGCTTCGCCAGCCCGAAAACTCCCGTCACCGCGCCTCCGGCCCGCCAAGGGGGCTCTGGGCATCGGCGGTCGCGTTCGCGGTCGCTCTGCACTGCCTCGCGTGCAATCAGGGAGCGTCCCAGCCCGGCGGCGCGAAGGCGGAGAAGCCTGCGGCCAGCGTCAAGGAGGTGACGCTCGCCCCCGTGACGGAGCTCGTCATGGAGCAGGCCATCGACATCTCGGGGACCCTCGACGCCGACGAGCAGGTGACGCTCGGGGCCAAGGTGGCCGGGCGCCTCGCCTCGATCTCGGTCGACCTGGCGAGCCCGGTCCAGCGAGATCAGGTCGTCGCTCGGCTGGAGGCGCGGGACTACGAGCTGCGCATCGAGCAGGCCACGGCCGCGCTGGCGCAGAGCCGCGCGCAGCTCGGCTTGCCCCCGGACGGGCCTGACAGCGAGCTCGATATCGAGGGCACGGCGGTCGTGAGGCAGGCCCTCGCGACGCTCAAGGAAGCGCAGGCCAACCAGGTCCGGGCGCGGGGGCTCGCCAGGGAAGGGCTGATGTCGGGCATGGACCTCGACGCGGCCGAGGCGGCGGCGGTCCGCGCGGAGACCGCCGTGCAGTCGGCGCGGGAGGAGGTGCGCATCCGCGAGGCCGCCGTCCGCCAGCGGCGCTCCGAGCTGCGCATGGCGCGGCAGCAGCTCGCCGACACCCTGGTGCGGTCGCCGCTCGATGGCGTCGTCCAGGTGCGGAGAGCGAACGTCGGCCAGTACCTCGCCGCCGGGGCGCCGATCGTGGACGTCGTCCGGATCGACCCGCTGAGGCTGCGCGTGGCCATCCCCGAGCTCGAGGCGGCCAGCGTGCGCGCGGGCCAGCCCGTGCGCGTGACCCTCCAGGGAGACAGCGCCACCTATCCGGGGACGGTCGCGCGCCTCGCGCCCGCGCTCGATCCGCAGAGCCGCACCCTGCTCGTGGAGAGCGACATCAAGAACCCCGGCCACCTGCGGCCGGGCAGCCTCGTCAGCGCGCAGATCGTCGTGAGCTCGAGGCCCGTGCCGACCGTGCCGGCGACCGCCGTCGTCCGGTTCGCCGGCCTCGCGAAGGTCATCACGGTCGAGGACGGCAAGGCGAAGGAGAAGCAGGTCACCACCGGAAAGACGTCGGGGGATCGGATCGAGATCGTGTCCGGCGTCGCGGCGGGGGAGTCCGTCGTCGCCCGGCCCGGGTCGCTCCAGCAGGGGCAGCCGGTGCGCGTGGTGGAGGGGGGCTAGGGTGCAAGCGCTCGCCAGGATCTGCATCCAGCGGCCCGTGTTCGCCGCCATGCTGACGCTCGCCCTCGTGGTGGTCGGCGCCGTGGCGTACTTCAAGCTCGGCGTGGATCGCTTCCCCGCCGTGGACCTGCCGACGGTCTCGGTCCGCACCACGCTCCCCGGCGGCGCGCCCGAGGACGTCGAGTCGGAGATCTCCGAGGAGATCGAGGCGGCGGTCAACACCGTCGAGGGGATCGCCGAGCTCCGCTCGATCTCGACGAGCGGCACCTCCGTCGTCATCGCCACGTTCAACCTCGACCGGGACATCGACTCGGCGGCGCAGGACGTCCGCGATCGCGTGCAGGCGGCGCTGCGCCGGCTCCCGGTGGGCACCGACCCGCCCGTCATCGCGAAGCAGGACAACGACTCGACCCCGGTCATGTCGATCGCCCTCTCGGCCGATCGCTCGATCCGGGAGCTCACCGAGGTGGCCGACAAGCTCGTGCGGGTCCAGCTCGAGCGGTCGTCGGGCGTCGGCGAGGTGCGCGTCGTGGGGGGGCAGCAGCGCGCCATCAAGATCTGGCTGAACGCCGACCGCCTCGCCGCGTACGGCCTGCCGATCACCGCCGTCCGCGACGCGATCGTGCAGCAGAACGCGAACATCCCCGCGGGGAACGTCACGGGGAAGGAGGAGGAGCGGACGCTGCGCACGATGGGCCGCATCGAGGACGCGGGCGCGTTCAACGATCTGGTCGTCGCCACCGTCGACGGGCGGCCCGTCCGGGTGCGCGACATCGGCCGCGCCGAGGACGGCACCTACGAGCAGCGCTCGCTGGCCCGCCTCGACGGCAAGCCCACCGTCGTCCTCGACGTCGTGCGGCAGTCGGGCGCCAACACCGTCGCGGTGATCGAGGCCGTGAAGGCCAACCTGGCGAAGCTCTCCGAGCAGATGCCCGAGGACGTGCGGCTCGAGGTGATCCGCGATCAGTCGGGCTACATCTACACGGCGCTGCACGAGATCAACGTGCACCTCGTCCTCGGCAGCATCCTGGCGTGCGCGGTCGTCCTGCTCTTCATGCGGTCGTGGCGGTCCACGATCATCGCGGGCGTCGCCATCCCGACGTCGGTCGTCGCGACGTTCGGCATGATGTGGCTGCTCGACTTCACGCTGAACAGCGTGACGATGCTGGCCCTCGTGCTGATGGTGGGCATCGTCATCGACGACGCCATCGTCGTCCTCGAGAACATCTTCCGCTTCGTCGAGGAGAAGAAGATGGACTCCTTCGAGGCCGCCAGGGCCGCGACGCAGGAGATCGGGCTCGCCGTGCTCGCGACGACGCTGTCGCTCGTCGTCATCTTCGTCCCCGTGTCGTTCATGTCGTCGATCTCGGGGCGGTTCCTGTTCCAGTTCGGGATCACGGCCACGGTCGCGATCCTCGTGAGCCTGCTCGTCAGCTTCACGCTGACCCCGATGATGAGCGCGCGCCTGCTCCGCGAGGAGGGCGCCCGCGCGCACGGGGCGGGCGAGGCGGGGGGGCCGGGCGGCGGGGGCGAGGCGGCGACGCGGGAGGGCTTTTACGGGAGGCTGGAGGCCGGGTACACGCGCGCCCTCGCGTTCGCGATGCGGCACCGGGCGCTCGTCGCCGTCTCGGGCGCGCTGGTGATGGCGTCGGCCGTGCCGCTCTACGGGCTCGTGAAGCAGGAGTACATCCCCTCGGGCGCGGACGACGCGCAGTTCGAGATCCGCGTCACGGCCCCGCTCAGCGCGAGCATCGGCGCGATGGACGACGTGATGCGGCAGATCGGCGACGACGTCCGCGGGGTGCGCGGGGTGCGGAGCGTGCTCGCCACCGCGGGCGGCGGCTTCGTGGGCGGCGTCAGCGCGGGCGAGGCCTTCGTGCGGATCGCCCCGCACGACGAGCGCACGTTCTCCCTGACGCGGCTGCTCCGGGAGACGCTCTACGGCCATCCATGGCGCGCCTTCAAGGACAACTACTCGCAGAAGGACGTCATGCAGGAGGTGCGGCGCAAGCTGCGCAAGTACTCCGATCTCCGGATCTCGGTGCGCAACGTGCCGTCGTTCAACATCGGCGGCGGGAACTTCGAGATCGACTTCGCGATCCAGGGCCCCGACATCGAGCAGCTCGAGCGTTATGCGAACGAGCTCCGCGAGCGCTCCGCGCAGCTCGGCGGCATCGTGGACGCCGACGTGACGCTGAAGATCGACCGGCCGGAGCTCCGGGTGCTCATCGAGCGCGAGCGCGCGGCGCAGCTCGGGGTCCGGACGCAGGACATCGCGACCGCGCTGCGCCTGATGGTGGGCGGAGATCAGGCGGTCTCGCGCTTCCGGGACGAGGCCGAGAACGAGAACTACGACGTGCAGCTGCGCCTCATCGAGGAGGATCGCGATCGGGTGGCGGCCGTCCGCCGCCTGTACGTGCCCCGGACGGCGCGCGCGCCGGCCGCGCCGTCGCCGGGCGGCGCCGGCGGCGTGGCGGTGCCCTCGGCCGGGACGCCGCTGCTCCGGGGCGACCTTGTGCGCCTCGACAACCTGGTGCGCATCGAGGAGGCGAGGAGCCCGTCGCGCATCGACCGGCTCGATCGCCAGCGGGTCTCGAGCCTGCGCGCCGGCGTCGCCCCCGGCTACGCGCTGGCCGACCGGCTGGAGGCGCTGCGCGGCGCCGCCCGGGAGATGGACATGCCCGCGGCGTACACGACCAGCGTGCGCGGCCGCGGCGCGGAGCTCGAGCGCACGTTCGGCGAGTTCATCTGGGCGTTCCTCCTGTCGATCGTGCTCATGTACATGATCCTGGCGTCGCAGTTCGAGAGCCTGGTGCACCCGGCGACGATCCTGCTCTCGCTGCCGCTGTCGGTGCCGTTCGCGCTGCTCAGCCTGTGGGCGACCGGGAACACGCTGAACCTGTACTCTGCGCTCGGCTTCCTCGTGCTGTTCGGCGTGGTGAAGAAGAACTCGATCCTCCAGGTCGACCACATGAACAAGCTCCGGAGCGAGGGCGTGCCGCGCGAGGAGGCGATCCTCCAGGCGAACCGCGATCGGCTGCGGCCCATCCTGATGACCACGCTGGCCCTGGTCGCGGGCATGCTCCCGCTCTGGCTGGGCACGGGGCCCGGGGCCGAGGAGCGCCAGACCATCGCCGTGGTGGTCATCGGCGGCCAGTCCCTGAGCCTGCTGCTCACCCTGATCGTCACGCCGGTCTCGTACTCGCTGCTCGACGATCTCGCGCGCAGCGAGCGCTGGGGGCGGGTCCGGTCCCGCATGGCATCCCTCCGCGAGCGCGCGTCGGCGCGGTTCGGCCGGCTCTTCGCGCGCAGGACGACGTAGGCGCGGCGGCGCCCGCTGCCGGGCGCCTCAGCCCTTCGCGAGCCCGAGCGCGGCCACGGCCACCGCGCCCCAGCCCGCGAGCAGGAGCAGCCCGCCGAACGGCGTGACCATGCCGAGGACGCGGACGCCGGTCACGGTCATCACGTAGAGGCTGCCGGAGAAGAAGAGCACGCCGCCCGCGAAGCAGAAGCCGGCGACCGTCGCCGCAACGCCGCCGGTGCGCGCGGCGAGGTGGGCGGCGAGCGCCAGCGCGAGCGCGTGGGCGAGGTGGTACTGGGCGCCCGTTTGCCACCAGGAGAGGCGCAGCGCGCCGTCCGGCTCCGCGTCGAGCGTCGCCTTGAGCCCGTGGGCGCCGAAGGCGCCGAGCGCCACCGCGAGGAACCCGTAAACGCCCGAGAGCAGGAAGAAGAGACGTTCCATCGGGCGCGGAGCTTAGCCGATGGCCGGCGGTCGTCACGGGGGCGCTCGGCCGAGCGCGCCGCGCGTCAGCCTCCCTCCGCCCGCCGCCGCGGGAAGATCGTCCCCCGGATCTCCGCCATCGACGTGCCGAACGTCGCCGCGAGCCGGCCGAGGACGAGGCGGTTCAGCCGGCCGTCCGGCGGCGCCTTGACCGCGATCACGAACGCCGCGTCGATCGGCGCGCCGGCGTGCCTCGCCGCCCGCTCCGCGAGCGCCGCCGCGGCGGCGTCGGACAGCTCCTCCCGCCGTGCGACGCGGATCTTCACGTAGAGCGCCGCCCGCATCAGCGCGTGATAGCCGTGCATCCAGGCCATCCAGCGCTCCTCCGGGCCCCCGGCGAGGGCCCGTGAGAGCGCGTCGCGGCGCCGCTCGATCTCGTCGAAGGGCAGGTTGTCGAGCTCGTTCAGCGCGCCGGGGAACTCCCCCGCGAGCGCGCGGAACACCTCCTTGCCGGGGATCGGCTCCCCGGCCGCCCGCGCGCGCCGGAGCTCCGCGAGCGTGAGGTACTTGCGGGCGAGCTGCGACAGGACCTCCGGGGAGAGGCGCGCGTCGCCGTCGGGGACCCCCGCGCCGGTCACAGCCAGCCGTGCGGGAACGCGAGGACGTCGCCGATCGACGCGGCGCCGAGGCACAGCGCGACGAGGCGATCGACCCCGAGCGCGTTGCCCGCCGCGGGCGGCATCCCCTCCTCGAGCGCGTCGAGGAAGCGCTCGTCGATCGGATAGACCGGCTTGCCCTGGGCGGCCCGCGCCGCCTGATCGGCGAGGAGCCGCGCGCGCTGCTCGACCGGGTCGGTCAGCTCGCCGAAGCCGTTGCAGAGCTCGACGCCCGCGACATACAGCTCGAACCGCTCGCAGACCCGCGGATCGCTCGGCTTGAGCCGCGCGAGCGACGCGAGCGGCGCGGGGAAATCGACAAGGAACACCGGGTGGGGCAGCGCGGCGATCGCCGGCTCCACCGCGTCCACGAGCAGGCGGAAGAACCGCTCTTCGTCGCTCGACGCGAGCGCGATCGCGTCGTCCGCGGGCACGCCCGCCCAGCGCGCGAACGCCTCGCCGATCGAGATGCGCGGGAACGGCCGCTCCAAACGTACCTGGTTGCCGGACGTCGAGATCGTGCCCTCCCCGCCCAGCGCGCCCGCGACGCGCTGCACGATCGCCTCGGTGTCGGCCATCACCTCGTCCACGCCGGCGAAGGCGCGGTACCATTCGAGCATCGTGAACTCCGGGTTGTGCCTGTCCCCGAGCTCCCCGCGCCGGAAGCAGCGCGCGAGCTGGAAGCAGCGCGGGACGCCCCCCGAGAGCAGCCGCTTCATCTGGTACTCCGGGCTCGTGATCAGGAACGTCGGGCGCGCCGCCTGCACCGCGAACGCGTCGAGGTGCAGATCGAGCCCGGGGGAGGGGACCATGCTCGGCGTCTCCACCTCGAGGAAGCCGCGCTCGGCGAACAGCGCCCGCACCGCGGCGAGCGCCGCCGCGCGCTGCGCGAGCGCCGCGCCGCGCCCGCGATGGAGCGCGCGCTCCGTCTCGCTCGACGGCGGCGCCGCGGCGCCGGCGCGCGCCCGCGGCGGCCTCCGGGGCGCGATCCGCTCGACGAGCCGCGCGGACGCGAGCGCGCAGTTGACCGGCGCCGGCGCGCCCTCGACGATCGCGAGATCGCCGACCTCGAGCGACGGCGCGGGCGTGCCCTCGAGCGCGACGCGCAGCGCGCTGAACGCGTCGCCGACGACGATCGCGCCCTCCGCGACCTCGAGCACGCGGCCGCCGACGCGAACCCGTCGGGGCAGCGGCGCACCGGAGGGACCGGCGGGGCGCGGGGAACAGGCGGAGACGATGTCGCTCGGGGCGAACGTCGCCGGGAATCCAATGGAGGTGTTTGTTTCAGAGAGAGCCACGGCAGCCTGCGTTGAAGGTGCCGGAGACATACCACGCAGGTTGACCAGGGAGGTCACGTAACGAGGCAATCGCGGCCACAACTCCTTGATTTTCCGCGAGGACGTCGCGTCGCTTCTCCTTGATGAGCCAACGCAACTCGTTACGTTGGTCGCGCTCGTCGGTCCGGCCCTGCCGCGCCTCACGCGAGCGCTGCTTGCAGAAAGCCAGCAGAAATTCAGCCGGAGAGATGAACCCATGAGACGACTGCCGCTCTTGCTTCCGTTGACCGCACTCGCAGCCTTGGCCGCTGCGGGGCCCGCCGCCGCGTCGGAGTGGCACACGCTACGGCAGGGCTCGCCAGGAGCGGCGCTGTCCTTCCGCGGCACGGATGGCGCGCGGGGCGCGGCGGAGGCGGCTCTGAAGCACGCCGCTTCAGACCTCCGCCTCCAGGGCGTCTCGCTGCGTTACCAGAGCGAGCTCGTGGACGGCGATCACCGCACTGTCCGGTTTGCGCAGGTCCACGCCGGACTGCCCGTGCTCGGCGCCGCGGTGGCGATCGATCTCACCCGGGACAACCGCGCGGAGGTCGTGGTGCTCGACGTGGCGCGGGGCTTGTCGGTCGCGACGACGCCGACTCATGTGGAGGAGGCCGCGCGGCGCGCGGTCGAGGCGACCTACGGGATGACGCTCGCGGAGCGGCCGAGCGCGGCGCTCGCGGTGTTTCCCGAGGCGGAGACGGGCGGCAAGCTCGTCTGGGTCGTCGATGTCCGGTCGGATCGCGGCGGGGAGCGCTACCTCGTCGACGCGCACGCCGGCAAGGTCGTCCACAGGCGCTCGC
This sequence comes from Sorangium sp. KYC3313, assembly GCF_052075895.1. Taxonomy (NCBI): domain Bacteria; kingdom Pseudomonadati; phylum Myxococcota; order Polyangiales; family Polyangiaceae; genus Sorangium; species Sorangium sp. KYC3313. The sequence continues at coordinate 8,899,526 of NZ_CP197255.1, read as the reverse complement.
TGGCCGTGCACGCGCGAGGGCGCGTTTACCCCATCAGCTCGGCGGTCACGCCCGAGGTCCAGGATCTCGAGCTCAGCAGCCTCGACGCGGCGGACCCCCAGACCTTGAGCGGCTGGAACGGCAACTTCAAGGTGGTGAATTACGTGGATGGCAACCTCACCGCCGGTGTCCCGCTCACCCTGGAGCAGAGCGTCGGGCCGAACGCGGGGGAGGACTTCCTCTACGACCCGCCCACGAGCGCGGAGGATGCGCACGACCAGTTCGCGCAGGTCGGCATCTATTACCACCTCACCCGGATGCGCGATTACTTCGTGTCGACCCACCAGATCGACATGGGGGCGCCTGGCTGGAAGCTCGTCGCGGTCGCCAACATGCTGGAGGCGGGCCGGCCGATGGACAACGCCTTCTTCTCGGGAGAGGGCGTGGGCGAGCCCTTCAGCGCGCCGAACCTCATCGCCATCGGCCAGGGCTCGTTCTTCGACTTCTCGGACGACTCCGACGTGTTCCTCCACGAGTTCACCCATTACGTCTCCGCCAACGCGGTCGGCTACAATGGGGGCCAGTTCGCGATCAACGAATATGGCCTCTCCCCCTGGGCCGGCAGCATCGATGAGGGCATCGCGGACTATTTCGCCTGCACCGTGAACGGCGACTCCACGCTCGGCGAGGCGACGCTGGCGCCCTTCGGCATGGCGCGCGACCTCGCGAAGGACACCAAGACGTGCCCCGGCGATCTGGTGGGCGAGGTGCACGAGGACGGCGAGCTGATCGGCAGCCTCGCGTGGTCGTTGCGCGAGAAATTCGGGGCCAAGGTGGGTGACAAGCTCGTCTGGGGCACCGTGACGCTGCTGACCCCCAACGCCTCGTTCGGCGATTTCGCCAAGGCGCTGAAGAGGGCGACCGGCAAGCTGGTGACCGCCGGCGAGCTCACGGAGGCGGACGCCGGCGCCGTCGACGCGCTGATCGAGAGCCGGGGACTCGACGACTGCGAGGAGGTGCTCGATCTGAGCGGGGGCAAGTCGCAGACGACCAACATGTTCGGGATCGACTCGCTGGTCTTCGGCTCGGGGGCGTCGTGCGCGGATTACCGCTCGCAGCTCAGCCTGCAGAGCCTCTTTCACTTCAAGAGCAAGCCGGATCGGGCCGCGAAGGGCGTCCGCTTCACCGTGGAGCTCGAGCCCGACCGCGGCAACGACGTCGAGTGGAGCATCTACGTGAGGGCCGGCCGGCACGTCGGCTTCACGCTGGGCGAGATCCTGCCGGAGGCCACGAACTACGATTACAGCGTCGAGGGGATCACGGAGACGAGCGGTGAGCTCGTCATCGACGAGACCTCCGATCCGCCGTTCGATCCCACGCGGACGTACTACCTGGTGATCGGTCACAAGAACTGTCCGTCCTCGTCCGTGACGGTGGAGAGCGACGATCTCGGGGTGGAGCCGCCGGTCGATCCGACGGAGCCCGTCGAGCCGGAGCCCGCCGGCTCCACGGGCGGCGCGACGCCGGATCCGACCGATCCGGTCGAGGATCCCGAGCCGGAGGTCGTGGGGTGCGCTTGCCGCGCCGGCGAGCCGAGCGCGCCCGTCGCGCCGTGGACGGCGCTCGCCGGGGTCGCGCTCGCCGGAGCTGCCGTGCTCAGGCGGCGTGCGCGTGCGCGTCGCGCGCTGGGCTGAAGTGACGGCCTGAGGGCCTGAGGCTGCTGGCGTCGCGCGGCGCGGCGCATCGACGCGCGCCGCCGTGGCGTCTGCCCTCCACGCAAGCGCGAGGCGTGGAGCGCTCGCGCCTGTCGCTTCTGTGGGTGGGATGCGGGGGCTGTCTTCGCTGCGCTAGCGCCCGCCCGCGCCGCCGGTGGCACCCGCGCCGCCGGTGCCGCCCGCGCCGCCGGTGCCGCCACCCGCGCCGCCGGTGCCGCCACCCGCGCCGCCCCCGCCTCCGCCGGTACCACCGGCGCCACCCGTACCGCCCCCGCTTCCGCCCTCGCCTGTACCGCCGCCCCCGGCCGTTCCGTTGCCGCCGGTGCCACCGCCGCTGCCGCCGGTGCCACCGCCGCTGCCGCCCGTGCCGCTCGTCGTCGGATTCTGGTTGGGATCGCAGACCTGCGTGATCACATCCGGTCTGCAGCAACGATGTTGTTGCTGCTGCTGACCGATGCCCATGCACTCGAGGCCATCGGCGCAGTCATCGTTGCCGTTCGCGATTTCGCAGGGCTCGCCCTCTTGCTGCCGGCTGCAGCTCGCGGCGGAGGCGACGAGCGCCGCGGCGAGCGCGGCCAGGAGGAGCGCGGGGCGCAAGGCGTTGCGCGATGTCTTCGGGGCTTTCACGCGCGCTGGTCTAGCAGAACCAGGCGGGCTTGCCTATTGCCCATCTACTGCGGAGGGGCCGGCCGGTTCTTGGCGTCGATGGCGTCGATGAACAGGCCCATGTACTGCGCGGCGCTCGTGATCGAGAAGACGAGCGATAGATAGATGAGCAGCCGTCCGACGTGCACCACGTCGACCTCTCCGAAGTCGACGCCGAGGTGGATGTGGTACGGGTAGCCGAGGATCAGGCAGACGATCCCGATCATCTGCAGCGCTGTCTTGATCTTCCCGCCGTCGCCCGCCGCGATGACGAGCCCCTCGGTCGAGGCGATGGAGCGGAGCGCCGTGATCGTGATCTCGCGCGAGATGAGCAGCACCACCGCCCACGCCGGGATCCGGCCCATCGGCACGAGCCACACGAGCGTCGCGGCCACGATGAGCTTGTCGGCGAGCGGATCGAGGAACTTGCCGAGCACGCTCACGAGGCCCTGCCGCCGCGCCAGGTAGCCGTCGAGCATGTCGGTGATCGCCGCGAGCGAGTAGACGCCCGCGGCCCAGAAGCAGTCCCGCGGCGCGCCCCTCGACAGCAGCAAGAGGACGGCCGGGATCATGAGGATCCGGGCGAACGTGAGCAGGTTCGGGAGGTTCCGCGCGTCTTCCCAGAGCGTGCGCCGCCGCTGCGCCTTGATGCCCCGCAGGGACGTGCCCGCGCTAGCGACCATCGACCAGAACCATCCCCTCTCCGCCGAACGTCACGAAGCCCTGTATCCCTCCGGGCGCCTCGGAGGCGGGCAGCGTGCGCGGCAGGAGCCGGCCCATCCACCCGAGCACCGCGGTCGCGCGCATCGACGTCGGCCGCGACGGGGTGATCTCCAGCGCGGCGGCGCGCTCGGGCACCGACAGGACCATGTGGCCGCGGCCGCGGAGCTGCACCATCGCGATCGCCTCGCCCTCGCCGGCCGGCAGGCGGCCGTTCTCGTAGCCGATCGGCAGATCGAAGCCGGCGAGGACGTCCTCGCGCAGGTAGATGGACTCTTCCCCGAGCGTCACCGGGTGGAGCCGCCGCCCCTCCGGCGCGCCGAGCACGAGCTCGCAGCGCCCGCCGATCTCGATGAAGGGCGTGCTCGGCCCGCCGAGCGGCTCGTCGAAGATGCGCCCGCGCGCCTGCCGCTTCAGCACGTGCGTGGCGGTCCCGGAGTGCACGCTCATGGTGCGCAGCGCGTCGAGCCGGGCGACGAAGCCCTTCGACGACTGCACGAGCACGACGCCGGTCGGGTGCCGCGTGACCGCGGCCTCGCGCGGGAAGACCAGCAGCCGCTCGCGCGCGAGCGCCGAGAGCGTCTCCAGCGGCGGCGGCGCGGCCGGCGGCGGCGCGGCCGGCGCCGCCGTGGGAGGCGGCAGCGAGGACGACGACGGCCGCCCCGCCGCCTTCTTGCTCGCCGCCGCCGCGTCCGCCGCCGCGGGGACGGCGATCGCGAAGCGGCCCGTCGCGGAGGGCTCCTCGGGCGCCACCGTGCTGCGGCGCACGGTCGGGGCCACGCCCCCTCCCAGCGGCGCCTGCACCGCCGGCATCGACGGGACCGTCGGCGCCGCGCCGACCCTCGGACCGGGAGCCTTGCCCGCGCCGGGCGGGCTCGTCGCGCCCCCCGCGCGGCCGTCCGCCCCGAGGCTCTTGAACGACGGCGGCGCCGGGATGGTCGGCATCGTCTCGCGGCCAGGCTCGATGGCCGACCATGTCCCTGACGGGATGCGCGGCAGATCCGAGTCGTGCCGGAAGCCCGCGCTGACGCGATCGAGCGCCTGCACCGCCTCGCCTGCGGCGCGCTGCACCTCGGCCTTGGCCTCGATCGGCGGCTGATCCTCGGTGTCGGGCGGCTCCATCGCGTAGCGGCTCGCGGCGCCGCTCGTCATGTCGAGCAGGCGGCGCGCCATCGCGTCGTGGCCGCCCGCCGCGAACGCGTGGCTCGCGCGCTCGTAGTCGCCCATGCGCTGGAACGCGAGCCCCAGGTAGCCCCACGCGCGCTGGTGCTTCGGGTTCTGCTCGAGCGCCTTCTCGAGCTCGGCCCGCGCCTGCGCCGGCTGCCCGGTCTTGAGGTACGAGAGCGCGAGGTTGATGCGCGGCTCGACCGCATCCGGGTGGGCCTGGATCAACCGCTCATAGATCGCGATCGCCCGCGGATAGAGCCCCAGCCGGAAGTAGACGATCCCGAGCAGGTCTTGCCCCTTGGGATCGCTCGGCTGGAGCGACAGCGCGCGCTCGAGCTCTGCCTTCGCGGCGTGGACCCGGTTGTCCTGCAGGAGCTCGCTGCCCCGGTGCAGGTGGAACAGGAACTCCTCCGCCGCGACTTCGCGTGTGGAGGGCCGTGGGTCGTCGCGCTCGTGCATTGTCGGGGGGATCGTACACGAAAACCCACACACGCCGTCAGGCGCTCGCCGCCTCGATCGCCTCGGCGAGCGTGAAGGCCCCCTCGTAGAGCGCGCGGCCCACGATGACGCCGCTGACGCCGGGGATCTGCGCGAGCGCGCGCAGGTGAGCGAGCGATCCGACGCCGCCGGAGGCCAGGACGGGGAAGCCGCACGCGGCGGCGAGCTCGCGGGTGGCTTCCAGGTTGGGGCCGACCTGCGTGCCGTCGCGGGAGACGTCGGTGTAGAGGAGCGCCGCGACGGGGGCGCCGGCGAGCGCGCGGGCGACGTCGAGGGCGGTGACGGAGGAGACCTGCTCCCAGCCCTGCACGGCCACGCGCCCGTCCTTGGCGTCGACGGCGACCACGACGCGCCCCGGGAAGCGGCCGGCGAGGTCGCGCACGAGCGCGGGGTCGTTCACCGCGGCGGTCCCGAGCACGATGCGATCGGCGCCCAGCGCGAGGTAGCTCTCGGCCGCGGCGGCGGAGCGGATGCCGCCGCCCACCTGCACGCTGCCGCCCTCCGCGCCGAAGGCCGCGATGACGGCGCGGACGGCGTCGGCCTGGACGGGCAGGCCGGCGCGGGCCCCTTCCAGGTCGACCACGTGCAGCCGAGCGCAGGCGCGGCGGAGGCGCGCGGCGAGCGCCGCCGGGTCCTGGTCGTAGACGGTGACCTGATCGTAGCGCCCTTGATGGAGGCGCACGGCCTGGCCTCCGAGGAGATCGATGGCGGGGATGAGCTGCACGCGGCGGGTCTAGCGCGCCTCCGCGCCGGCGGGTAGAGGCGGCGAGGGCGGCGACGGCCCGCGGCGCCGCCGCGTCACCACGACCCGCTCGCCCCGAGCACGACCCCCTCCGGGCCTGCCGCGAGCACCCCTGCGCGGATCCGCCTTGACGGCGCGCCGGCGGTCATGTCGCTCTGCTTCGGCTCGGTCAGGTAGAGGACCGCCGCCGCCCCGAGCCCGGCCAGCCCCACGCCGAAGCCGATCGTGCTCACGAGCCCTGTGGTGCTCGCGCTCTCCGCCGCGTCCAGGCCCGTCGGGTCGCAGGCCGTCGGGTCGCTCAGGCCGATCCCGCTGCCGCAGTGGTCGCGGACGGCGCTCTTCTTGCCGAGCGTGAGCGCGCCCGTCACCCCGCCGAGCACGAGCCCCGCGACGCCGACGCCGCCGGCCGCGTAGACGGCCGCCCGCCGGCCTGAAAGGCCCTCGGCGGACGGCGCCGGCGCGCTGCTCACCCGCAGCTCGACGCGCTTCTTCTCGCCGTGAGCGAGGTGGATCCGCGTCTCCTGGACAGGCCCTCCCGGCGCCTGCGTCGACACGACGTGCTCTCCCGGATCCACCGGCACGCTCGCGCCCAGCGCGGCGCTGTCCACCGCGCGGCCGTCGCGCTTCACCGCCGTCCCCGCGGGGGCTCCGGGCGGGAGGGAGAGCGCGAGCTCCGGCACGAGCGGGGCCAGCTTCTCGCGCTCCTCCTTGGCGACCTTGGGCCGCTCGCCTTGCCGGCGCTTCTGCTCCGGCGTCAGCTGCTCGTGGAGCGCGAGGTACTCCCCGAAGTGCGCGAACGCGCTCGCGACGCGGCCCCACCTCGACTCGCAGACGGCCAGCGTGAAGAGCGCCCCCGGCTTGGGCTCGATCCGATGGCTCTCGGCGATCGCGTCGCAGCCCGTCTCGTACCGGCCCGCCTCCATCTCGGCGAGGCCCCGGTCGAAGAGGGCCTCCGCGGCCGCGCTGTCCTGCGCCGCGGCGGGCGTCGCGGCGGCGAGCGGCCAGAGGACGAGAGCGAGAGGAGCCATCCGGCGCAGGCGACGTGTCATGTTCTGGGGCATCCACGGGCGAAGGTGTCAACCGCTGCCGGCGAGGGTCGGACCGGCGGCGCGGCGGACATCGGTCTCAATCTCGTCCGAGCAAAGGGACTTTGGGGCGAGCGGCGGCGCCTGTTCGCCCGGTCGAAGCGGGCCTCGGCGTCGCCTTCGGGGGAGCGCCCGCCGCCCCGCGCGCGGCCGGCCTCGCGCTGGTCGCGGGCTGGGTGGGCTCCGCGGCGAGCGCTGGCGCGGAGGCGCTGGGCGGCGGCGCGGGCGGCGCTGCCGGCGGCGTCGCGCTCGGCGCAGCGGTGGCTGCGGCGCTCGCCGAGGCGGCGTCCGGCGCAGCGGTGGCTGCGGCGCTCGCCGAGGCGGCGTCCGGCGCAGGGGCCGAAGGCGGCGCGGCCACGGCCGGATCGGCCTGGGTCCCGGCGTGGATCAGGAGCCAGGTCCCTGCGCCAAGCACCCCGAGCCCGAGGACGACCGCGGCGGCGACGAGCGGGGCTCGGTTTGGCGCGATCGGCGTGATGTTCCCTGAAGGGACGGACGTCACCGACGTCTCCATGGTCGCCGCGAGGGGCGCGACCGGGGAGCGAGACGGGTGCTCCGGCCCCATCGGGCCGACGCTCGTCGCCACCGGCGGCATGATCGAGGGCGCGGTGAGCGCGGGCGCGGCGAGCGCGGTGAGCGCGGGCGCCGGCGTGGCGAGCGCGTGCGCCGCGGGGCTCGCCAGGGCCCAGGGCGGCGTGGTCGGGCGGGGCGAACGCCCGCTGCTGGCCGGGGCGAGGCCGAGCAGCTCGGAGAGCGCCTGCGCCGCATCGCTCGCGAGGCGGAACCGCGCCGCTGGATCGACGGCCGTGGCCCGAGCGAACCAGCCATCGAAGCCCTGCGGCAGCACCACCCGCTGCGACATCGCCCGGTGGACCGGCGGCTCCTGCGGCCCCTGGACGGCCACGAGCGCGAACGCGATCACGTCGTTCGCGCTGAGCGCCTCCGGGCTCCAGTACGGCGCCCCCACGAGCAGCGTGTACGCGATCATCCCGAGCGCGTAGACGTCGACGGCGCTGGTGAGCTTCGTGTCGGTGCGGAACTGCTCGGGCGCCATGTAGATGGGCGTCCCGAGGCTCCGCGTGATGCCGGCCGCCGTCCCGCCCTCGGCGAGCAGCTTCGCCACGCCGAAGTCGAGGATCTTCATGCGGGGCGTCCCGTCGTCCCGCTGGGTGACGAACAGGTTCTCCGGCTTGAGATCCCGGTGGATGATGGACGCCGCGTGGGTCCGGTCGAGGGCCGACGCGGTCTGCTGGAGGTACGTCGCGACCTCGCCGGGAGGCAGCCTGCCGAGGCGCTTGAGGCGCTGGCCGAGCTCCTCGCCGCGGAGCAGCTCCATCACGAGGAACGGCATGCCTGTCGCCTCGTCGATGCCCGCGTCGAAGACGTCGACGATGTACTCGCTCTCGATGTCCGCCGTGATCTGCGCTTCGCGCTTGAAGCGGCTGCGCATCTCCTCGCTCTGGAAGAGGTACGCGTGCATCACCTTCAGCGCCCGGCGGCGGTTCGTCTCGATGTGCACCACCTCGTAGACGGACCCCATCGCGCCCACGGCGAGGAGGCGCGCCACGCGATAGCGGTGCGCGAAGATCGTTCCGTCCGCGAGCGTGCCCGACACGGCGGGAGGGTCGCGCGCGGCGGCTGTCGCGTCAAGGTTCCAGGGACCCCCGAAGGGCGGCGCGCGCCGCGCGGAGCGGCGGCCGCGACGCCGCGATGCCCAGCTGCGCGCATCACCGCGCTCGTGCGCACCGCAGCCCCGCGCCGGCGAAGTGGCCCTCCGGCGGGCGCTCCTGGAAGGCGGAGGTGCGCAATGTCTCCTTCCCGCTGCGCCAGCCCCCGCCCCAGATCATGTGGTTCGTGTCGGGGGTGAGGACGGCGCAGTCATCGCACGCGATCGGGTCGTCCGCCGCGAACGAATCCAGCACCCACTCCCACACGTTTCCCCCCAGATCCGCGTGTCCCCACCGCCCGTCGCCCCGCGGCGACCTCGACCCGCCCGGCTGGAGGTCCGCGATCTCGCACGACCCGTCGAGGCCGCAACCGTACACCGCGTAGCTCTCGTCGGGCTCCGGCGCGCTCTCCGGGCTCGACCATGGATACGCGCGCTGCTCGTCCCCGCCGGCGGCCGCGTGGCGCCGCTCTGCTGACGTGGGCAGCCGGCCGCCGTCCCACGCGCAGAACGCGAACGCCACGTACCAGCTCACGCAGGCCACGGGCAGGAGCTCGTGCTCGCCCACCTCGTCGGTCCATGAAAAATAGGGATCCTCGCAGTGCAGCGACGCCGACAGCGCCGCCCGGTCCACGGGCAAGTTGGCGTCCCACGCGGCGCGCCACCCGCTGTCCGGAATCTTCGGGTGCGCTCCTGCCCCCACCACGGGCCAGCTCGCCGGGTACTCCGACAGGAACGCGCGGAACCGCCCCACCGTCACCTCGAACCGATCCAGCCGGAAGTCGCTCACCGTCGCCAGGCGCGGCTCGGCGTCGCCCCGATCGAACGTGCCTCCGGGCACCGCCAGGCTCCCGCAGCAGCCCTCGTCTCCGCGCGGCCCGCAGATCGCGTCCATCTTGGCGCAGCTCCGGGGGACGACGCAGCGCCCGCCGTCACACAGGGGCGCCTCCGCCGGGCACTCGGCTTCCTCCTGCCACGCTCCGGCCTCGTCGCACGTCTGCGGCCTGTTCTGCGCGCACCGCACCTCCTCCGGCGCGCACGTCTCGGCGCCGCCTCCGCTTCCGCCGTCCGCCAGGTGGTACGGCTTGTCCACGCCCGCGATCGCCGTGCAGCCCCCGATCACGAGGCATGCCCCCGTCCACGTCGCCACGGCAGACGCTGCGATCTGCATCAGCGCCGCGCTCCGAGGCGCTCGACCGGCGCGGACCGCACCGCGCGCAGCGGACGCCAGGCGGCCATTTCAAGGATCTCCATGCGCGGGATTCTACTGACATTTCGCCTCGCGAGAGGGCCCGCTCGACGCCGCTCTGCCGCCGTGGGGAGCGAGGTGCGACCGGCGCCCTCCTCCGCAGCGCCGAGCTCTGCCGCGTGCGTCCCGCTGCATCGCGGCTTCTGTCCGTGCGCGCCCGGCCGCCATCCGCTCGGGGCGAGGCGTTCCGGCCCGGCGGGCGCTGGTTGCGCGAGGTCGTCGGGCAGATACCATCGCTCGCTGAAGATGGCTGTACTCACGCTCGAGCAAGCGGCGATCCCGCTCCGGCAGGCGTACCGGGAACGTCGCCTCATTCCCTTTCTGGGCGCGGGCTTCTCTGCCCCGCTCCGGCTGCCGATGTGGAAGGAGCTGATGGGGTGGATGGGCGCCGCGCTCGGGTTCGAGCCAGCGCTCTTCGAGCTGCACGGCCTGCCCCCGCAGCTCGCCGGCTTCTTCGCCCGCGAGTGCGCGGGCGGCCTCGACAGCTTCATCGCCGAGATGCGCGCGCGCTTCCACGCGCGCGAGGTCGACGAGCGGCGCAGGAGCTCGTGCCAGCACAAGGCCCTGGCGCGCCGCGACTTCTCGACCATCTACACGACCAACTTCGAGCACCACATCGAGGAGGCGCTGCGGGACGCAGGAAAAGAGGCCGTGGCGCTCGCCAGGTTCGACGACTTCGCGCGGTGCCCGGCGCAGGGGGCGTGCCACGTCATCAAGTTTCATGGAGATCTCGACTGGCCCGAGACGGTGGTGCTCACCGAATCGCAGTACTTCAGCCGCCTCCGGCTCGAGGCGGCGCCCGATCAGCGCCTGCGGGCCGATCTGCTCAGCAACAGCTTCCTCTTCCTCGGCTACAGCTTCGGCGACGTCGACATCCGGTACATCTGGTACCGCATGGAGCAGATGCGCATCGAGGGCAGCCCGCAGCTCGCGAGGCGCGCGTCGAACCGCCGCGGTTACTGGGCGACCTTCGGCGCCGGGCTCGTCCAGCCGGCGCTGCTCGAGGACTGGCACATCGACGTGATCGAGCTCGACCCGAACGACAAGACGAAGAGCGTCGTGGCCCTGCTCGACGCTCTGGACGGGCGAGGGGACGGGTGAGGGCGATGGTCACGGTCTATTTCGTCTCCTCGAACCACCGCAAGCTCGCGGACATGACCTATGTATGGAAGGACGCCCCGACGCCGCTCCGCGTCCTCCGGCTCGACGTGCCCCAGATCCTCTCCTCGGATCTCGACACCGTCGTACGCGAGGAGGCCCTCGCCGCCTACCGGCTCTCCCTCGTGCCGCTCTTCGTCGAGCACGGCGGCCTCTTCATCGAGCACCTGAACGGCTTCCCGGGCCCGCTCGTGATGCCGTTCTGGGAGCGGCTGCAGGACCGGATTTGCTCCCTCATCCCACCGGGGCAGTCGCGCGCGGCGCACGTGGTCCAGAAGGTGTGTTATTGCGACGGCCGGACGCTGCGTGTCTACACGGGCAGCGTCCCCGGCGAGATCGCCGTCGAGCAGCGGGGAGACGAGGGCATCCACTGGGAGCCGATGTTCATCCCGGCCGGGCACACCCGCACGCTCGGGCAGATGCCTCGTGACGAGCGCCTCCGGTGCTCTGCGAGCGCGGAGGCGCTGCGGGCGTTCCGGTTCGATCTCGGGCTGTGATCGCGGAGCGCGCCAGACGGGCCGTGCTGGCGGGCCGCTGCGGCGCTCCCTGCAGCGCCGCGCGCTGGCCACGGCGGTGCTTGACTTCCGGATCGCTTTGGAGTTCCTACCCCTCCACGACCGCGGCAAGGGGGCGAGAGCCTGATGTCCGGCGCTCCTCCCCCTGCGCTCAGAGGTTGTCCCCATTTGGCGCGGAGGCGATTCATGGAGTTCAGGCAGCTCGGCGGGTCAGGGTTCAAGGTACCGGTGCTGAGCCTCGGGACGGGGACGTTCGGTGGCTCCAACGAGTTCTTCCGGGGGTGGGGCGCGAGCGACGTGGCCGAGGCGACCCGGCTGGTCGACGTCTCGCTCGAGGCCGGGATGAACATGTTCGACTCGGCCGACATCTACTCCGACGGGCTCGCCGAGGAGATCCTCGGCCACGCGATCAAGGGCAGGCGCGACAAGGTCATCCTCTCCACCAAGGCGACGTTCCGGAGCGGCAAGGGCCCCAACGACGTCGGCTCGTCGCGGTACCACCTGATCCGGTCGATCGAGGGGAGCCTGCGCCGGCTGCAGACGGATTACATCGATCTCTTTCAGCTGCACGGCTTCGACGCGGTCACGCCGCTCGAGGAGACGCTCGGCACGCTGGACGATCTCGTGCGAGCGGGGAAGATCCGCTACCTCGGGTGTTCGAACTTCTCCGGCTGGCACCTGATGAAGTCGCTCGCGGTGTCGGAGAAATATGGCCTCTCCCGGTACGTGGCGCACCAGGCGTATTATTCGCTGGTGGCGCGCGACTACGAGTGGGAGCTGATGCCGCTGGCGCTCGATCAGAAGGTCGGCGCGGTGGTCTGGAGCCCGCTGGGCTGGGGGCGGCTCACGGGGAAGATCCGGCGCGGGCAGCCGTTGCCGGAGGTCAGCCGGCTCCGGAACAAGCTGTCTGTCGAGGGGGGCCCGCAGATCGACGACGAGTACCTCTATCGTGTGGTCGACGCGCTCGACGAGGTGGCGAAGGAGACGGGCAAGACCGTCCCGCAGATCGCGCTCAACTGGCTGCTGCAGCGGCCGAGCGTCGCGAACGTGATCGTCGGCGCTCGTAACGAGGAGCAGCTCCGACAGAACCTCGGGGCCGTCGGCTGGAACCTCGCGCCGGAGCACATCGCGAAGCTGGATGCTGCGAGCAAGGCGAAGCTGCCCTATCCCTACTTTCACCAGACCGGGTTCAGCGAGCGCAACCCGTTCCCTGTCGCGCTGTGACGGCCGCGGCCCCTGGCGCGATCGGCGGCCGCGGTCATGGACGGGCGCTGGTCGGCTCAGGGCAGCACGGCGGTGGCGTCCGGCGTGGCGGCGTGCAAATGAGCGGTCGTGCTCATTCTTTGCGACTTCGACGGCACCATCACCTGCGACGACCTGACGAATCGGATCTGGGACGCCCACCTTCGCTATGACTGGCGGCAGGTGCTGCTCGCGCCTGCCGCCCGCGGCGAGATCACGCCGTTCGAGCTCCTCCGCCGCGGCTACGCCGACGTGGATCGCCCGGCCGCCGAGCTCCTCGCCGCGCTGCGCCCGCACGCCGAGCTGCGGTCGGGCTTCGGGGATCTTCTGGCCCTGTGCGCCCGCCGCGCGTGGGAGTTCCACGTGATCAGCCACGGCCTGCCGTTCTACATCCGCGAGTTCCTGCCGCCGGGCACCGCGTTCTCTTGCTTCGATGCGGTCTTCGATGGGCGCTGGCGCGTGACCGTGCCCGAGACGGTGCCGCTCGGCCCCGGCGAGGACTTCAAGATCCGCGTGCTCGACCAGCTGAAGGCGGCCACCGGCGAGACCTCCACGGTCTACATCGGCGACGGCCGGCTGGACTACCCCGCGGCGCGGCGCTGCGATCGCGTGTTCGCGGTGCGGGACAGCGCCCTCGACGTGCTCTGCTCCCGCGACGGGATACCGTGCACACCCTTTGACGGCTTTGCCGAGATCTGCGCGGCGCTCGAGAGCAGCGCCCCTGGCGGGGAGCGCGCGGCCGACGCCACGCCGCCGCCTGGCTGATCCATCCGAGGTTCCAAGGGCCCTCTCGCTCCGGGTCACGCCTGCTCGATCGCCGCCGCAGGCGCGGCGCGGCTCAGATGTGCTTCGGCGGGTTCAGCTTGTCTTCCGCCGACCGCCGCTGGACGAGCGCCTTGGCCTTCTCGTAGAGGACCCGCAGCCGCCCGCCCTCGGGCTCCCAGTACTCGGCGCGCTCGACATAGAGCTTCAGGAGGGCGGCGTGCGGGTGGGTGGGGCCGGCCGGCAGCCACGCCTTCCACGAGGGCTTCCAGAGGCTCCGGATCTTCTCCTCGTCCCTCTCGATCGTCGCGCGCGCCGAGATCGAGATGTACGCGCGATCCCGCGGCCTGTAGCAGCAGACGGCCACCTGGTGCTCGCGGGCGATCTCGCCTGTCTTCGCCGCCTCGTCCTCCGTCACGAACCAGAGATCGCAATCCATCAGCTCGGCCGGCTCCTGGATCTCCATCGGTCGCCCCCGCATCAGCCCTTCCGGCGTCATCGTGACGAGCATGGCGGTGTCGAACTCCCTGAGGAGCGCGTGCAGCTCGCTCATGGATCCGCGTACCTGAGCCCTGGCCCCCGGCTCCATACTCCGGTGTTGCTCTCCACTCTGGTGTTGCTCTCCACTCTGGTGTTGCTCTCCACTCTGGTGTTGCATGCGGACAAAGCTGCTCCGCGGACCCTGCCCCGCAAGCAGGGGCGCACCCTGACCCGTGTACCGCAGCGGCCTGGCGGCGCTCCGGCGTGACCCGAGGCGCCGCCCGCTGCAGAACGGCCCAGGCGGCTCGGCTCACCTTCGCTGGTTTTTTGCGCAGTGGACGGCGCGATGCGACGCCTTGACGCGCGTCCGCTCGGCAGATGGGGCGCTCTCCTGCCGCCAGAAGTGGCAATCTGCGGGCCATCCTGGGGCGGCACACTCCGTGCTTTCGCGGGCGCGGAGGCACACCACAACTCCGCCCAGCAGGCTCTGCCATGACCGCGTTTTTGGACGACTTCGACCCTCCTCTCCCCGCTGTCCCGATCCGCGACGACACCGCCCGGATCCGGGAGGATTTCCTCGTGCTCGCCGCGCACGAGATCAGGACGCCCGTGACATCGCTCCTCCTGCAGCTCCAGCTGACGAAGCGGATGAGCCAGCAGGAGCCGGAGAAGACCCCGGCGTGGGCGGCGGCGATGTTGATCGTCTTCGACCGTCAGCTCGGCCGTCTCGCCCGGCTCTGCGACGACATGTTCCAGGCGAGGCACGGCGGCCTGGCCCGCGGCGCCCCGGCGCGCGAGCCGGTCGATCTCGTCGGGCTCATCCGCGAGGTGATCTCGACGGCGGTCGCGCACCGGCCGGCCGCGTGCGGCGTCATCTCGGTCGCGGCCGAGGGCCCGGTGATCGGCTGGTGGGACCGGTCTCACCTCGAGCGCATGGCGTTCCACCTGATCAAGAACGCGCTCACCTTCGGCGAGGGCAAGCCGATTTCTATCGAGGTGCGCGCGACGCGCGCGCGGGCGCGGCTCATCGTGCGCGACCGCGGCATGGGGATCGCGCGGGAGGACCAGGCGCGGATCTTCGCGCGCTTCGAGCGGGCCGTCCCGGTGGAGCGCTTCGGCGGCCTGGGGCTCGGCCTGTACATCGCGCACGTCGCGGCGCGCGCGCACGGCGGCGCGATCCGGGTCGAGAGCGAGCTCGGCTGCGGCGCGGCCTTCATCGTCGATCTCCCGCTCGCCCCGCGGCGGCCGCAGCGGGGGAGGGCGGCGCGGCGCTCCTCGCCGATCTCCGCGCCGGTTCCCCCCTCGCGCCCGCGCCGGGCGCGGCGCGGGCGAGGCGTGGGCGCGGCGCGCGCGCCCGAGCTTCCCCTGGGCGCGCACCTCAAGCTCGCGCAGGTCAAGCAGGTGCACCAGCGCCTGCTGCGCCCGCACTGACGCGCGGGCGGGTCAGCCGTTCAGGAAGCGGGCGAGCAGGCGCAGGCCGGCGGCCTGGCTCTTCTCGGGGTGGAACTGCGTCGCTGTGACGTTGTCCCGCTCGATCGCGGCGGTGATGCGGTGCGGGCCGTGCTCCGTCGTCGCCGCGACAAGCGCGGGGTCGAGCGGGACGGCGTGGTAGCTGTGGACGAAGTAGACGAAGGGGCGCTCGCCCGCGAACACCGCGAGCGGGCCCCGCACCTCGCGCGCGAACGCGATGCGGTTCCAGCCCATGTGGGGGATCTTGATCCCGACCCAGGGCTCGCCGGGAGCCGCGTCCGCTCCGGCCGCGCTCGGCTGCGGGGTGAGGCGCTCGACGGTGCCGGGGAACACGCCGAGCCCGCGCGCGCCCTCCGCCTCCTCGCTCCCGTCGAAGAGCGCCTGCATGCCGAGGCAGATGCCGAGGTAGGGCGTCCCCTTCCGGATCTGCCCGCGCAGCGCCTCGCCGATGCCGCGCTGCAGCGCCGCGGCGCAGTCGCGGAACGCGCCCTGGCCGGGCACCACCACCTTGTCGGCCCGGCCGATGATCTCCGGGTCGCCCGTGCGCGTCACCGCGCACGGCGCGCCGGCGTCCTCGGCGGCCTTCTGGAGCGCCCGCTCCACGGAGCGCAGGTTGCCCATCCCGAAATCGACGAGCGCGACGGCTTGCATGGCTCAGAGGCTCCCCTTGGTGGACGGGATGCCGGCGACGCGCGGCTCGATCCGGGTCGCCTTCATCAGCGCCTTGGCGAACGACTTGAAGCAGATCTCGACGATGTGGTGCAGGTTGTCCCCCTCGATGAGGCGGACGTGGAGGTTCGCGCCGACGCCGCGCGCGAAGCCCTCGAAGAACACCGGGGCGAGCTCGACGTCCCAGGTGCCGAGCTTCGCCTTGGGCAGCGGCACGCGCCAGACGAAGTAGGGCCTGCCGGAGAGGTCCAGCGCGCACTGCGCGAGCGCCTCATCCATGGGGAGCGTCGCCTCGCCGTAGCGGGCGATGCCCGCCTTGTCGCCGAGCGCCTTCTGCACGGCCGTGCCGAGGGTGATGCCGCAGTCCTCGGTCGTGTGGTGGCCGTCGATCTCGACGTCGCCCTCGGCGAGGATCGCGAGATCGAACAGGCCGTGGCGGGCGATCTGATCGAGCATGTGCGTGAGGAAGGGGAGCGGCGTCTTGATCTCCGAGCGGCCCTGGCCGTCGAGATCGATCTCGATGCGGATGTCGGTCTCGCGCGTCTTGCGCTCGACGTTGGCGATGCGGGGCATGGCGCGTAGGGTAGTCGCCCTCGGCGGCAAGGGAAGCGGCGTGATCCCGATGACGTGACGGGGCGACCCGGCAATGGCCTTGGACGCGAGCGCCGGATCGCATAAGGTGGCCCCCTGGATAACGTGGCGGTGGTGGCGCCCTGGAGGCAGCCCCAGCGCGGGAGCGTCCGTGAGCTCACCGGTCACCGAAGGTCAAATTCTATCGGGGAAATACCGGGTCGAGCGCATCCTCGGGCAAGGGGGCATGGGCGTCGTCGTCGCCGCGTTGCACGAGCAGCTCCACCAGCGGGTCGCCATCAAGCTGCTCCATCCCGGCGCCAACGACGAGATGGTGGAGCGCTTCGTGCGCGAGGCGCGCGCGGCGGTGCGCCTGAAGAGCGAGCACGTCGCGCGCGTGCTCGACGTCGGGACGCTCGAGACGGGCGCGCCGTTCATGGTGATGGAGTACCTGGACGGCAGCGACCTCCAGGAGACGCTGCGGCGGCGCGGCCCGCTCGAGCTGGAGGAGGCCGTGGGCTACGTGCTCGAGGCCTGCGAGGCCATCGCGGAGGCGCACGCGGCCGGCATCATCCACCGCGATCTCAAGCCGGCGAACCTCTTCCTCACGCGCGCGGCGGACGGCAGCGGCATGGTGAAGGTGCTCGACTTCGGCATCTCGAAGGCGCTCGCGGACCCGTCGACGGCCGGGGCCGAGCCGGAGCTCGGGCTGACGAAGACGGCGATGGTGCTCGGCTCGCCCCTCTACATGGCGCCCGAGCAGATGCGCTCGGCGCGCTCGGTCGACGCGCGCGCCGACATCTGGTCGCTCGGCGCCATCCTCTACCAGCTGGTCACGGCGCGTGTCCCCTTCGACGCGAGCTCGCTGTCCGAGCTCATCCTGATGATCAACACCGAGCCGCCGCCGCCCCCGACCACGTTCCGGAGCGACCTGCCGCCGGGCCTCGAGGCGGCGATCCTGCGCTGCCTCGAGAGGGACGTCACGAAGCGCTTCAAGTCGGTCGCCGAGCTCGCGGGCGCCATCGTCGATTTCGGGCCTCCGCTCGCGCTGGCCTCGCTGGAGCGGATCGAGCGGACGCTGGGGCTCGTCCCCGCGGTCTCCTTCCGGGACCGGGCGAGCTCCGTGCGCGAGCGCATGAGCACGCCGCCCCCCTGGCAGACGTCGCAGGAGCGCGTGAGCGGCGTCCCCGCGGCGACCGCGCGGCACAGCGCGGCGCCGCCCGCGGGCGCGACGGCGGGCGGTGCGGCCGGCCACACGGCTGGCCCGGCGGGCACCGCGCCCGGCTGGACGGCCGGGGGCGCCGCGCCCGGGGCGCGCTCGCGGAGCGGCGTCGTGCTCGCGCTGGCCGTGGTGGGCGCCGCCGTGGTGATCGGCGGGGTCCTGCGCTTCGTCACGTTCCATGGCGGCGCGGACGCTCCTCCCGCCGACCTGTCCGCCGCGACGGCGACCGCCTCCGCCGAGCCCTCGGCGCCCGCGACGCCGGCCCCGCCCCCACCGGTCGCGCCTCCGGAGGTGACCGCGGAGCCGCAGCCGCCGGCGACCGTTGCGCCGTCGGCGACCGTGTCCCCGGTGGCGACCGCCGCGCCGGTGGCCACCGCGGCGCCGCGGCCGACCGCCGGGCCGAAGGCGCCGGCGAGCGCGACGCCGGTCGCCACGGGCCCTCGGCCGAAGCCCACCGCCGCGCCCTCGGCCCCACCGACCGCGACCGCCGCGCCGACCGCGACCGCGACCGCGACTGCCGCGCAGCCGGGGAGCATCTTCGATGTGCTGAACGACAAAGGTAAGCCCAGATGAGTTGGCCAGGAAGCGAACGGCTCCCGCTGTGGAGCCGCAGGGGCCGGCGTACCGGCGCCGCGGTCGCGCTCGGCGGCGCCGTGCTGACGGCCCTCGCGCCCGCGGGAGCGCAGCCGGCGCCCGCGGGGGCGCAGCCGGCGCCCGCGGGGGCGCAGCCGGCGCCCGCCGCGGGCGCGCCTGCCGTCCAGGGGCCGCTGTCCGCGACGCTCACCGGCGAGGCCAAGGCCGAGTACGAGGCGGCGCGGATCCTCTTCAACGACGGCGACTACCGCAACGCCATCATCAAGTTCGAGCGTTCCTTCGAGCTCTCCGGCGACCCGCGGCTGCTCTGGAACATCGCCCTCTGCCAGAAGAACCTGAAGCGCTACGCGCGCCTCCTCGGGACGGTCGAGAGGCTCCTCAGGGACGCCGGCCCCCAGCTCGGGGAGCAGGATCGCCAGGACGCCGCCGCGCTCATCGAGGCGACGAAGGCCTACGTGAGCCGGCTCGATCTGAAGGCCAGCGAGGCGGGGGCCACGGTCTTCGTCGACGGCGAGGAGGTCGGCCGGACGCCGCTGAGCGAGCCCGTGCTGCTCGACGTCGGCACCCGGAAGATCCGGGTGACCAAGAAGGGCTTCAAGGACGTCGAGGTCTCCCAGCAGGTGACGGGCGGCGGCGAGGTCACGGTGACGGCCACGCTGGAGAAAGAGGTCCATCAAGGGCGGCTCATCGTCACGGCGCCGCCGGACGCCGTCATCTCCATCGACGGTCGCGTGGTCGGCCGCGGCGGCTACGACGGCCCTGTGCCGAGCGGCGGTCACGCGCTCCGCGTCACGGCGTCCGGCATGGTGACGCACCAGTCCGAGGTGATGATCCAGGACGACCAGACGCGCCGCGTGCAGGTCACGCTGGTCCCGCAGCCCAGGCAAGGGAACGTCGAGACCTGGCTCTGGATCGGCGGCGGCGTGCTGGTGGTCGCGGGCGCGGTCCTGGTCGCCACGGGGGTCTTCGGCCCGGAGCCGCCGGTCGACGGCCGCACGTCGCCCGGCTCGGTCTCCCTGGCCCGGAAGGGCGGCGCCACGTTCACGATCCCCTTCGGGGGTGGCCGATGAGCGCCGCCGCCCGGGCGGCGCTCGCCGCGCTCGTCGCTGTCGCGCTAGGAGGGTGCTCTCCGCCGGACGAGATCATGCTCGCCGTCTCGACGGATCTCGCCATGCCCGAGGACTTCAGCGCCCTCCAGGTGCAGGTGTTCGAGGGCGGCACCCCCAAGTTCTCGGCGACCTACGAGCGGCTCGGCAAGCCCGACGCCGCCGCGCGCCTGCCGGCGACGATCGGCTTCTACTCCTCGAGCGGCGGGGGCGACTCGATCCGGATCAAGGTCAGCGCCCTCATCGGGGACGAGCTCGGCGCGATACGCATCCTGCGCGAGGCGGCCACGAGGATCCCGAAGAACCGCGTCGCGCTGCTGACGCTGCCGCTCAACTTCCTCTGCGACGACTCGGGCGAGAGCGACGAGAGCGGCGGCGTGGTGAACAAGCACTGCTCGGAGGGGCAGACCTGCGTGGCGGGGGCGTGCGCGTCGAGCGAGGTCGACGCGGGTGCGCTCCCCGACTACGCGCCCGGGGACGTCTATGGCGGCGGTGACGGCGACGGCGACGGCGATTGCTTCGACGTGACGGCCTGCTTCCAGGGCACGACGCCGGCGGAGGTCGACGCGGCGTGCTCGATCGCGGGCGAGGCCGGGGTCCCGCTGAACGTGGCGCTGGAGACCGCCGCGGGCGACGGGATCTGCGATGACGCCGACCGTTGCCTTGTGGCGCTCGACGCCGGCAGCGCCGATGGCTTCCGGGTGGCGGAGGACGGGCGGATCCAGCTGCCGACCGCCGTCTGTGATCAGGTGGCCGCCGGCAAGATCGCGGCCGTCGTGACGTCGCCGGTGACGGCCGCGTGCGTCCAGAAGACCGTGGGCCTGCCGACGTGCGGGCCGTGGTCGGCGTCGGGCTCCGCGAAGCCGTGAGGATGGAACCGCCAAGAGACGCCAAGAAACGCCAAGAAACGCCAAGAAACGCCAAGAAAAACACAAAAATTGGCGTCTTTGGGCGTCTCTTGGCGGTTCAAAAGACCTTACCTTTGGCCGGAGTCCCCCTCCATCCACCCGAGGGCTCGCCGTCCGGCGTTCCGGCAGGTCGCGATCTGGGCGAGCGCTCGACATCGATGTGCCGTCGAGAGCGTGACCTGGGCTGACGCTCGTCGTCCGGCGTTCCGGCAGGTCGCGATCTGGGAAAGCGGTCGACAGCGACCCGCCGTCAAGGACGTGACCTGGGCTGACGCTCGTCGTCCGGCGTTCCGGCAGGTCGCGATCTGGGAGGACGCTCGAGCTCCGGTGTCCCGCCGAGAACGCGACCTGAGCTGACGCACGTCGTCAGGCGCTCGCCCAGGTCGCGATCTGCCCGAGCGCAGGAGCTCGACGCGCCGGCAAGGTCGCGACCTCCCCAGGACCTTGCCAGGCTCGCGGAGCCCAGGTCCACACCTGGGCTTTCCTTCAAAATTATGCTCCGCGCCAGATCGGGGGCGCCTTCCTCCGGCTTTTGTGAGCCTCGGCCCATGACGGGCGCCGGTGAGGGCCGTCACGTCGCGTCGGTCACCCCGAGGCGCGCCCCGGGGCCGCGCTGCGCGCTCCGCGGTTGCTCCTGTAATCGGGTGTCATCGACAGGACACGAGACCGGCGCTTCCCTGGCACGACACGCTGTCCCCCACGTGGAGGTCTGTCCCATGTTGAAACACCTGATGATTGAAGAGATGGTCGCCCTCGTCGCTCCGTGGATCGAGGATGCCCAGCGGAAGCGGCTGTTCCTGTCGATCCCGGAGATCGCCGGGCTGCACGACAAGGTGGCCGAGGTCCACGGCGCCGTGCTGGCGGTTCGCCCGACCAAGACGGGCGTGTCGGCCGGGATGACGGCCTTCAACGAAGAGATCTCGAGGGTCGACGAGCGCCACGATCACCTGGCCAAGGCGGTCTCGTACGGCATCGACGCGCACCGCGAGCACTGTCTGGCGGAGGAGCCGCCGGACGTCGGGCGGGCGGAGGCGTGTGATCAGGCCCAGGCCAGCCTGTTCCCGACCGGGCTCGCCATCATCAAGGCGTCGCCCACCGCGGAGTCGGGCAACACGGCGCGGATCGCCCGGCTCCTCGACGAGGAGCCCTCGATCGCCGCGTTCCTCAAGGCGATCCCGGCGCCCGGCAAGACGACGCTGCTCCACACCGTGCAGCGGTGGATCGCGTCGGGCAAGGAGCTCTCGACGATCGAGCACCGGCGGGACGCGCTCGCCGCCAAGGAGAAGACCGCGCCGGTCGTGAACGCGACGATCCTGGCGGCGCGCAATCAATGGCTCCGCGTCGTCGCCGCGGTGCTCTCCAACCTGGAGATCTCCAGCGCTCCGGCGGAAGCCATCGAGACGATCCGCGGCCCCGTCCTGAAGGCGTCCGAGCGAGCCGGCAGGCGCTACGCCGGCGGCAAGGCCGGGAGCGCCGGCGCGGAGGGGCCTCGCCAGCCGGCGGCAGCGGGGGAGGGGGGCGCCGCCGCCGGAGGCGCCCCTGTCAGCACGGCCGTGGAGTGACGCGGCCGTCGGCGCGCGTCACCCGCGCCGCCGCCGCCACCGCGCGAGGAGCGCCGCAGCGGCGAGCCACGCCGCTGCCGAGCCCGCCGGCCCGCCGGCGCCCGCCGCGAGCCCGCAGCCGTTGCCGTGCGCCCGGGGGTCGCCGCGCAGCGGCCTGGGGGTGAGGCCCTCGCCGCCAGAGCCGTCTTCGCCGCCGCCCGCACCGGCGCCGCCGCCGCCCGCACCGGCGTCGCCACCGCCCGAGCCCGCGTCGCCGCCGCCGCCCGAGCCTGCGTCGCCGCCGCCCGCACCGTCTTTGCCGCCCGCGCCGCCGCCTCCGCTGCCGGCGTCGTCGGGCACGCAGCCGCCGGCCACGCAGGTGCCGCCGGGGCAGCGGGCGCCCTCGTTGGGGAAGAGCGCGCACTCGCCGTGCCTCGGGTGGCACTGCGCGGAGGTGCAGACGTTCCCGGAGGGCGCGCACGCGACCGGATCGCCGCCCTTGCAGACGCCGCCGTCGCACGCGTCGTTCCGGGTGCAGGGGTCGCCGTCGTCGCAGGGGGTGCCGTCGGGCTTCGCCGGCGCGCTGCAGTCGCACGCGTCGCCGACGTGGTCGCCGTTCGCGTCCTCCTGCCCTTCGTTCGGGAGGAGCGGGCAGTTGTCGTCGGCGTCGGGTACGCCGTCGCCGTCGTCGTCGTCGTCGCACCGGTCGCCGTAGCCGTCGTCGTCGCCGTCGCGCTGGCTCGGGTTCGCCGTGAGCGGGCAGTTGTCGCCGTCGTCGGGCGCGCCGTCGCCGTCGTCGTCGCCGTCGCACGCGTCGCCCTCGCCGTCGCGGTCGAGATCGGACTGGTCGGGGTTCGGGATGGAGAGGCAGTTGTCCACGCCGTCCTCCACGCCGTCGTCGTCCCTGTCCAGCGCGTTCAGGTCGCACGCGTCGCCCCGGCCGTCCGCGTCGGCGTCGGCCTGATCGGGGTTGGGGACGAGCGGGCAGTTGTCGACCTCGTCGCCCAGGCGGTCGTTGTCGTCGTCGTCGTCGCACGCGTCGCCGCGCTCGTCCGGCGGCGACTCGTCCTTGTTGTTCTCCTGCCCCGCGTTGGGCGCCGACGGGCAGTTGTCGATGTCATCGGGCACGCCGTCGCCGTCGTCGTCGGGATCGCAGGCGTCGCCCGCGCCGTCGCCCTCGAGGTCCGACTGATCGGCGTTCGGCGTGAGCGGGCAGTTGTCGTCGCCGTCGAGGACGCCGTCGCCGTCGTCGTCGCCGTCGCACGCGTCGCCCTCGCCGTCGCGGTCGAGATCGGACTGGTCGGGGTTCGGGACGGAGGGGCAGTTGTCGTCGAGGTCCTTCACGCCGTCGCCGTCGCCGTCGCCGTCGCCGTCCGCGTCCCAGTTGACGACGTAGGACCGCTCGCGCGCCGACATCCCGGCGAGCGCCGGCGCCGGGAGCGCGTCGAGGTGGGCCGCGCCCGCGTGGGAGTCGGCCCGGCTCGCGCGCTGGCCGCCGAAGTGCATGACGATCCGCGTCCCCCCGGGCGGCAGCTTCAGGGTGAACTCGACGACGGGCCCCTGCGTCGCCGCGCAGTCGAAGGTGGTCATCCCGACGCTCCCCGGCACGATCGCCGCGGAAGGCCCGAAGAAATTGAAATGGAGGCTCGGGTCCCCCGCCATGTCGTCGGCGTCGTCCGTGGCGAGCCATCGATCCGCCGGCGTGAACGCCAGATCGCCCGTGTACGACTGCGTGATGGTGGTGCCGTTGTCGGATCCGACGTTGGTCTCGATCCGCACGACCGCCGTCCGCTCGCCGGTGGTGGGGTTGCGGAGGATCTCCAGGAAGCGCGCCCAGCCCTCGTCCGTCGGCACGTAGATCTTCCGGGTGACCTCGAGCTCGCCCATCAGCGCCGGCCCGTGGACGAGCTGCCGCCCGTCCATCTCCTCGGCCCGGGGCGAGGAGGGGAAGCTGGTCCCGTCCACCCGCAGCGCCATGCCGGTGTCGAAGGCGTCGTTCGTCCCGTCGCCGATCACCCCGTCCATGCCGATGTCCCACCGGAAGGCGAGGCCATCGATGAGGTCCTGCAGCGGGCCGGCGGCGGAGCACTGCGCGGCCGCGCTCCGCGGCGCCGCGGCGAGCGCCAGCGTGACGCCGAGCGCGGTGATCATGACGGTTCGCTTCATCCTCTTCACCCTCTCTCGCCGCGCGGGGCCGCGTCCCATGGCCCGATCGCGCTCGTCGCCGTCATCGCCCCGCGCCGCCCGCGGCCGGCCCCTGCTCGCCTTGCGCCGGCTCGGGGCAGCCGCGCCGCGACGGGTCGCCGCCCCCGGAGCCCGCGGCCGCGTGGGGGCAGAGGTCGTCCTGATCGGCGACGCCGTCCTCGTCCTCGTCCTCGACGGGGCAGCCGTTCCTCTTCGCGTCGGCGCTGGCCGGGCCGTGCGCGTACGGGCACGCGTCCCGCGCGCCGGGGATGCCGTCCATGTCCGGATCCGCGTTCGCGTCCGCCGCCGCGCCGGCGGGCGGCGGCGCCGGGGGAGCCCACGCCACCGTCCCCATCGCGCGGAACGACGGCGTGCCGATCGCGTCGCCGATGCCCGGCCCGGCGGCCGCCCCGACGACGAGGCCGGCGAGGGGGCGGAACGGGCGGAACGGGTGGAACGGGCGGAACCGCGCGCCGAGCAGGAGCTCCGCGCTCGTCGTCCTCTCCACCTCGACCCGCTCGCGCGCGGTGAGCGACAGGGAGCCGCCCTGGAGCATCGTCTCGGCGACCACCTCCGCGCCGAGCTGCAGCCGCTCGTCCCAGAGGAGCACGCCCGCGCCGCCGCCATAAGCGAGCGTTGAGGGGCTCTCGGAGCTCCGCATCACCGCGCCGGCCGCGACGCTCCACACGACGCGCGCGATGCGCCCGCCGAGCAGGAGCTGCGGCGTGACGCGGACCGCGCCCTCGCCGACGTACGCGTCCGAGCTGCCCGTGGGCAGGTGCAGGGACGCGCTCGTGCCGAGCTGGAAGGGGTCGCCCTCGTCGCCGAGCAGCCGGACGCGCACGCCGAGGCGCAGATCGCCGAGCTCCGGGGAAGACGGCGCCTCCGGGGCGCCCGCGCCGGCCGCCGCCGCGGCGCCGTCGCCGCTCTGGGCGAGCGCGAGCGGCAGCGACGCCGAGACGAGCAGCCGATCCCACAGCGAGAGGGAGCCGCCGACGTGGAGGAGCGACTGGCTGCCGACGATCGTCCGCTCCGGCGAGGCGCCGCCTCCGAGCGTGAGCAGGTCCTCCGCGTGGTCGAACAGGGCGAGCCCGCGCGGGACCAGGTGCCCTCCGATGAACGGCGACGGCACACCGAAGAGCGGATCCCCCGCGGGTGTCGGCTCGAACCGGCTGAGCGCGACGGCGCCGGGCCCCTCCGCGCGCGCGGACGACGGGCCGAGGGCGATGCCGATCAGCGCGCCCGCGAGCGCCGCGCCCACCGTGATGAAGCCTCTCATGGGCGCCGGATGGTATCCCCGCCACCGCAAGCGGAGCAAAGGCGATTTGTCCGAGACGTTTCCAACAGTTGCTCGTGCGGCGCGTGCATCGGGTAACATCGCGGTGATCCGAGCTCGAGAGTCGGAGAGTCGGGGCGCGGCCATCGCGGCGTGCCTCCGCCAGCAAGGAGCATCGATGCGAGGGAAGCACCTGGGCCATTGGGGGCGCGCCACCGCGGCCGCGCTCGGCGTGTGGCTCGCGGCGGGCGTCGCCGCGGCCCAGCCGGCGCGCACGGCGCCCGCGGCGACGCCGCCCGCCGAGGCGCCGCTCGCGGAGTCGCTGACCGGGATGGCCAGGGCCGAGCACGGGGCGGGCGCCGCGCTGTTCGACGACGGCGACTACGCGGGCGCGCTCGCGCGGTACGAGCGCGCCTACGAGCTGTCGCGCGATCACCGGCTGCTCTGGAAGGTCGCGCTCTGCCAGAAGAACCTGCGGCGCTACGCGTCGATGCTCGCGACGCTGCGCCGGCTGGAGGCCGAGGGGGGCGCCGCGCTGTCGGCGCGCGACAGGCAGGACATCGCCGATCTGCTCAAGGCCGCCGGGATCTTCGTGTCCCTCCTCGCGATCACGGCGAGCGAGCCGGGGGCCGCGGTGTTCGTGGACGACGAGCCGGTCGGGACGACGCCGCTCGCCGCGCCGGTGCGGGTCGACATCGGCGAGCGCCGCATCCGCGTGTCGAAGCCGGGCTTCGTCGATTTCGTCCGGCAGGTGAAGGTCGTGGGCGGCGACAGCGTCGTGCTCGAGGCGCGGCTCGACCGGGCGGTGCACCGGGGGCGGCTCGCCATCGCGGCGGGGCAGGACGATCTCATCGCGATCGACGGCAAGGTGGTGGGCAAGGGCCGCTGGGAGGGCTCGGTGCAGAGCGGGACCCACGCGCTGCGGGTGACGGCGCCGGGGATGGCGCCCCACGAGGCGCAGATCCTGGTCCGCGACGACGAGCGCCGCCGGATCGACGTGTCGCTCGAGCGCGCCGCGCAGCGGGGCGGCGCGAGCAAGTGGCTCTGGATCGGCGGCGGCGCGGCGATCTTCGCGGGCGCGCTCGTCGCGGGCTCGCTGCTCTTCGAGCCGGGGACGCCGGCGGAGCAGGGCAGCCTGGGCACGGTCCCGCTCGGCTTCGGAGGGAGACGTTGATGCGGATGAAGCGGACGAAGCGGACGAAGCGGGCGAAGCGGACGGGACCGATGTCGGCGGCGGCGTTGCTCTCGCTCGCGGCGGCGGCGGCGGGGGCTCCGGCCTGCGGCGGGGAGAAGGGGCAGCTCATGGTCGTCTTCCAGACGGACATGTCGCTGCCGAAGGACATCGATACGGTCCGGATCGAGGCGACGCTCGACGGGTCCGTCGTCTACGACGAGACGTTCGAGCGGCTCGGGAGCGAGGGGTCGATCCTCCTGCCGGCGACGCTGGGCTTCCTCACGCCCGACGACCCGTCGCAGGCGCTCCGGGTGCGCGTCATCGCGAGCCGCGGCGGGAAGGACGGGGTGCGCCTGCTCCGCGAGGTGCTGACGACCGTGCCCGAGGGGCGCACGGCGACGCTGCACATGCCCATCCAGTTCCTGTGCGACGGCTCGGCCGAGGTCGAGCGCGACGAGCAGGGCAACGCGCGGCGGGACGCGGAGGGCAACGTGCTCGTCAAGAACAGCTGCCCCGAGGGCCAGAGCTGCGTCGCGGGCTCGTGCGTGCCGCGCGAGGTCGACTCGCGCGCGCTGCCCGATTACGAGGCCGTGGCGGTGTTCGGCGGCGGGGCCGGCGACGGCGACGGGCTCTGCTTCGACACGCTGCGGTGCTTCGCCGCCGCCGCGTCGGCGCCGGTCGATCTCGAGGCGTTCGCCGCGGACGGCACCGTGTGCCGGGCCGCTGCGCCGAGCGGCGACGTGAACGTCGCGCTGCTCACGCAGGGCGGCGGCATCTGCGGCGAGAGCGCGTGTTTCGTGCCGCTCGACGCGGAGAGCGACGCGGGCTTCCGGGTGGAGGAGGGCAACGTGCTCCGGCTGCCGGTCGAGGTGTGCCGGCGGGCGCAGAGCGGCAAGCTCGCGGGGCTCGCGATCGCGGCGGCGGGCGAGGGGCAGTGCCGCAGGAAGGGCACGGATCTGCCGACGTGCGGCCCGTGGTCGGCGCTGCAGGGCGGCGAGTCCACGAGGCCCGACGCGTCGGCGCCGGTCCCCATCGCTGTGGCGCAGGTCCACCCGGTGTCGCTGCAGGTGGCGGGGGGCGGCGTGACGTGGATCGCGGGCGCCACGTTCGACGGGGAGGGGATGGCCCACGAGGACGGGGAGCTGAAGACGGCGCCCGTCGGCGGCGGCGATCCGCTGATCCTCGGCGCGACGCAGGCCTCGCCGCGGGATCTCGCGATCGACGAGGCGCGGCAGGTGGCCTTCTGGACGAACGCGGAGGACGGCACGCTGCGGGTGGTCCCGCTCGCGGGCGGCGAGCCGCGCGTGCTGCTCGCGGATCTGGAGCAGCCCGAGGGGCTCGCGCTCTCGGGCGGCGCGCTCGCGTGGACCGAGCTCTGGGGAGGCGGCGTGTTCCGGGCGCAGCTGAGCGGCAGCGGCGCGGACGTCGAGCTCGGCGCGCCGGAGGAGCTGACGCCGGCCGGCGCGGCGTTCTCGTCGCCCTACCGCGTGGCCAGCGCGGGGGACACCGTGTGCTGGACGTACCAGGGCACGCTGGGCAGGACCGACGGGGCGGTGGCGTGCCGCGTGGGGGAGGCCTCGGTGACGATCGCCGCGGAGCAGCTCACGCCGCGCGAGATCGCGCTCGACGTGGACGGGGAGGGGAGCGCGGCGGCGGTCTACTGGGCGAGCTTCGAGGGCGGCAGCGTCTTCCGGGCGGACCTGAGCGGGGCGGAGGTCGGCGCGCCCGAGGAGATCGCGTCGGATCAGGGCCAGCTGAACGGCCTCGCGGTGGACGAGGGGCACGTGTACTGGACGCGGCGCGACGCGGGGACGGTCGTGCGCATGCCGAAGGGCGGCGGGGAGCAGGAGGTGCTGGCCTCGGGGCAGGCGCGGCCGGGCGACATCGCGGTGGACGAGGCGACCGTCTACTGGATCAACGAGGGATCGCCGGACGGCAGCGACGGCGCGCCGGTGAAGGACGGGGCGGTGCTGAAGCGCGCGAAGTGACGGGGGCGCCGGCGAGCGCAGGGGGCCGCGCCGCGCCATCTGCGCGCTCGCCGCCGCGTGTGCTATGGCGCGATCCGTGAAACGCACGGCGCTTCTCCTGCTCGCCCTCGCGCTCCCGGCGTGCGGATCGAGCTACGCACAGCAGGGCCCGAGCGACACGCTCCGGGCCTACGCGCAGGCGCTCCAGGAGGGGCGCGTCGACGCGGCCTACCGGCTGCTCTCGGACGAGGCCAAGCGGTCGATGTCGCTCGAGGCCTTCCGGCGCGCGGTGCGGGACAACCCGGACGACGCGCTCGAGATCGCCCGCGCCATCGCGCGGCCCGCGGCCGATCCGGTGGTGACCGCGACGGTCACCATGCCGAACGGCGAGGAGCTCCTGCTCGTCTTCGAGGGCGGCCGCTGGCGGCTCGACGCGGCGGCGGTCGATCTCTACGGTCAGGCGACGCCCCGGCAGGCGCTGGTGGGGTTCCTGCGGGCCTTCGAGCGGAGGCGCTACGACGTGATCATGCGCTACGTTCCCGACGCCGAGAGGGAAGGCCTCGTCGAGCCCGCGGGCGCCGCGCCCGATGAGGCAGGCGCGCTCGGCGAGGCGGGCTCCGCGCGCGCCGGCGGCGAGAGCCCGGCGCAGCCCGCCGGACCTGGAGCCGCGCCGCCCGGCGCGGGAGCTGACGCGGCGCAGAAGCCTGGCGGTCGGCCCGGGACGGTCAAGGCCGCGGCCGACGCGGGGCAGCTCACGCCCGAGAAGCTGAAGAGCGCCTGGGAGGGGCCGCAGAAGGAGCAGATCAACCGGGTCGTCCAGGCGATCAAGGCGGCGCTGCCGACCGCGACCATCGAGGAGACCGGGGACAGCGCGTCCATGGCCTACGGCGCCGGCGGCACGGTCGCTTTCACGCGCGAGCACGGGGTCTGGAAGATCAAGGACTTCTAGCGGCGCGCCCGCGTCATGGCTTCGAGAAGAGCGCTGTACTAGGGTTGTCTGCATGCCGACCGGCGATCCTTCTTCGCGAACGCCTCCCTCGCCCGACGCGGATAGCGTCCCGATCCTCCCGCTGCGCAACTCGGTGCTGTTCCCGATGTCGGTCGTGCCGATCAACGTCGGTCGGCCGCGGAGCGTGCGCCTCGTCGAGGATCTCCTCGGCCGCGAGCGCGCGCTGGTCGGCGTGATCAGCCAGAGGTCGCCCGACGTGGACGAGCCGACGTTCAAGGAGCTCTACTCCGTCGGGACCGTCGCGCGCGTGGTGAAGGTCATCCGGCTCGGCCCGAACAACTACTCGGTCGTGCTGAACGGGCTCGGCCGCTTCCGGGTGAAGTCGGCGTTCTCACTGGAGCCGTACATGCGCGCGCGGATCGAGCGCATCCCGGAGTCGCTCGTCCGCGATGTGGAGCTCGAGGCGCTCGGCGCGGGCCTGCGCGAGGCGACGCGCGAGGTGCTCGGCCTGATGCCGAACCTGCCGCGCGACACGGCGGGCATCCTCGACAACGTGCGCGAGCCGGGCGCGCTCGCCGATCTGATCGCCTCGAACTTCCCGCAGGCGCAGGCCTCGGTCGGCGACAAGCAGGAGATCCTCGAGGCGTTCGACGTGAAGGCGCGCGTGCGCCTCGTGCTCGCGATGGTCGGCCGCCAGCTCGAGGTGCTGCGGGTCAAGAAGGAGATCTCCTCCATGGTGCAGGAGGAGATGGGCAAGTCGCAGCGCGAGTACATCCTCCGGCAGCAGATGAAGTCGATCAAGGAGGAGCTCGGCGAGGGCGGCGACGACGACGAGATCGAGGAGCTCCGCGAGCGCATCCGGCGCGCCAAGGTGCCGGCGGAGGTCGACAAGGTCGTCCGCAAGCAGCTCAGCCGGCTGCGCTCGATGGCGCAGCAGTCGGCCGAGTTCAACGTGACCAAGACGTACCTCGAGTGGATCGCGGATCTGCCGTGGTCGAAGACGACGGTGGACAAGCTGAGCGTCGAGAGTGTGCGGCGCTGCCTCGACGAGGATCACCTCGGGCTGGAGAAGGTGAAGAAGCGGATCGTCGAGTACTCGGCGATCCGGCAGCTTCGCACGGACAAGAAGGGGCCGATCCTGCTCTTCATCGGGCCGCCCGGCGTCGGCAAGACGTCGCTCGGCAAGTCGATCGCGCGCAGCATGGGGCGCCGCTACGAGCGGATCGCGCTCGGCGGCGTGCGCGACGAGGCGGAGATCCGCGGGCACCGGCGCACGTACGTGGGCGCGCTGCCCGGGCGCATCCTGCAGGCGCTGAAGAAGGCGGGGACCAAGAACCCGGTGCTCGTGCTCGACGAGGTCGACAAGATGGGCGTCGACCTGCGGGGCGATCCGGCGGCGGCGCTCCTCGAGGTGCTCGATCCGGAGCAGAACTCGACGTTCCAGGACCACTACCTCGACCTGCCGTTCGATCTGTCGCAGGTGATGTTCCTCGCGACCGCGAACAACTGGGACGGGATCCCGGGGCCGCTCGTCGACCGCATGGAGGTCATCGAGGTGCCCGGCTACACGCGGACGGACAAGCTGGGGATCGCGCGGGAGTTCCTGGTGCCGAAGCAGCTGTCGGCGCACGGGCTCACGGACGAGCGCCTGGAGTTCACGGAGCCGGGCATCGAGGCGGTCGTCGACCACTACACGCGCGAGGCGGGGGTGCGCGGCCTGGAGCGGCAGATCGCGGCGGTGTGCCGCGCGACGGCGGTGAAGGTCGCCGAGGGCCACGACGTGCACGAGGTGGCGACGCCGGAGCACGTGGAGCAGGTGCTCGGCCCGCACAAGCACCGCCCCGAGATCGCCGAGCGGACGCTCCAGCCCGGGGTCGCGACCGGCCTCGCGTGGACGCCGGCCGGCGGCGAGATCCTCTTCATCGAGGCGACGAAGATGCCGGGGAAGGGCAACGTGGTGCTCACCGGCAACATGCGGAACGTGATGCAGGAGTCGGCGAGCACGGCGGTGAGCTTCGTGCGCAGCAAGGCCGATCGGCTGCACCTCGATCCGGAGTGGCTCAAGGAGATCGATCTGCACGTGCACATCCCGCAGCACGGCACGCCGAAGGACGGGCCGAGCGCGGGCGTGACGATGTTCTCCGCGGTGGCGTCGCTGCTGCTCGGGGCGCCGGTGCGCAGCGACGTCGCGATGACGGGGGAGATCTCGCTGCGCGGGCGGGTGATGCCGGTCGGCGGCGTCAAGGAGAAGCTGCTCGCGGCCCACCGCGCCGGGATCCGGCACGTGCTCATCCCGGCGAAGAACCGGCGCGACCTCGAGGACGTGCCGCAGGACGTCAAGGATCAGATCCAGATCACGATGGTGTCGTCGATGGAGGAGATCCTGCCGCTCGTGCTGGAGCCGCCGCGGCGCGCTCCGGCGCAGAGCGCGTCGCAGGAGGAGATCGAGGAGCAGGCGGGGGCGCGGTAGGAGCGAGGTCGTCGAGGGGGGCGTCGCCGTCTTCGCTCGATGGGCTTCGGGGGCCGCGGCGGCGCTAGCCGTGGCAGGCCCGCACGAAGCCGCAGCGCAGCTTGCGGCACGCCTCGACCGGGACGCCGTCGAAGCGATCCTCGGCCCTCGCCTCGGCGAAGCGCTCGGCCAGCCGGGCGAGCTCGCGCTCGAACCGCGCGTGCTCGTCGTCGGTGAGCGTCCCCATGGGGCCCGAGGCCGGGAGCCACGCGGGCTCGACCTCGGCGCCGACGAAGAGCACGCCTGCGCGGACGGGGCGGTCGGGGTGGCGCCGCCTGAGCGCGAGCGCGCACGCGCGCAGGCGGAGCTCGTACGGCGAGAGATCCGCCCGGGGGCGCGCGCGCTTGTACTCGACGATGTCGACGAGGCCGCCCGGGTGCAGGACGGCGAGATCGATGGCGAGCGAGAGCGCGAGCCTCGCGCCGCGCCGCCGTCCGGCGCCCTGGGGCTCGACGTCGAGCACGAGCGCCTCCTCCCGGAGGAGCGATGCCTCCTCGCCGCGCACCTGCCGCGCGTAGGGGCCGTCCAGGAAGCGCGCGACGCGCTCCGCGGTGCGCAGCACGTCCGGGCCGTGCGGCGGGAAGCCCTCGAAGGCGAGGCGGGCGGCGACCTCCTCGGCCTCGGTCGGCTCACCCCAGCGCGCGCGCGGCCAGCGCTGGAGCACCCGGTGCACGGCGCGGCCAGGAGGGCGAGGGTCCGCGCCGTCCTCGAGCTCGACGCGCTCCTCGCCCGGCAGCTCGGGCGGGCCCTCGACGTCGAACAGGCCGAGCTGGCCCTCGCCGGCAGGCTCGCCGATCCCGAGGAGGTGGCGCAGCCGGAAGCGGCGCGGGCACGCCTGGAACGCCGCGAGGGACGCGGCCGCGACCAGCACGGTCTGCGCGCGCGCGGGCCCCGTCGCCGGCGGCGCCCGGGGGGCCGGCGCGGCGCGCGCGTACGCGTCGGTGCCGGGCGCGGGCGCCTTCGCCCCGGCGAGCAGCGCGCTGGCGTCGAGCGTCGCGCGGATGGCGCCGGCGAGCGTGGAGGCCTCGATGCCGAGGTCCGCCGCGGCGCTGCGGGGCTCGCCGTCGGCTGCCGCCGCGGCCCGGGGCTCGGCGTCGACCGCCGCCTTCAGCGTGAGCCACGCCGAGCCGCTCCGCGGCTTCGCCTCGGCGCCGACGAGCACGAGCTCGCGGCGGGCGCGCGTGATCGCGACGTACGTGAGCCGCTGCCGCTCGGCGCGCTCCCGCGCCCGCACCTCGGCGCGCGCCGCCTGGAGCGCGGGCGTGCTGACGGGCAACAACGGCCCGCGCGCCGACGCCCCGGCGTCGTGGAGCGAGCCGGTCCGCGACCGCCCGTCGACGACCCGCGCGAAGTGGCGCACGAGCAGGGCGGCGGGCCGGTCCCCCGCGGCGGGGACGTAGCTCAGGCCGGGTTGAGCCGCGCGGGGCTCCGCGTTGAGATCCAGGAGCACGACCGCCGGGAAATCGAGCCCCTTGCTGGCGTGGATCGTCGTGAGCCGCACGGCGTCGTCGTCGGGCGAGAAGACAGCGGCCTCGGGCTCGTCCGCCTCGTCGCGGATGCGGCGGTCGAGCCAGCGGACGAAGCTCGCGAGCGAGCCGCCCCGGCGGCGGGCGATGGAGACCAGGCGGTCGACGTTGCCGAGGCGGGCCTGCGCGCGAGGGAGCGCCGCGATGACGCGGTCGAGATCGAAGACGGTGACCGCGGCGCGGATCGCCTCGCCCGGCGTCGAGCGGAGCGCGGCGCGGCGCAGGCCGGCATAGCGGGCGCGGAACGCCTCGAGCCGCTCGCGGTCCCCCGCGGGGAGGCGCGCGAGGGCGGGGAGCGGGCGCCCGCCGTCGAGCTCGGCGTCGTCGGGCGAGGGCGACCAGGCCCCCTGCGCCGGCGCGGCGGCGGGCCAGCGGCCGAGCAACGGGACCGCGAGGCCGCGGCCGGGAGGCGCGAGCAGCGCCAGCGACGTGTCGGAGAGCGCCACCACCGGGCCGCGGAGGACGGTCGCCAGGGCCAGGCGATCGCGCGGATCGAGCAGGAGGCGGAGGATCGCGGCCAGATCGCGGACCTCGGCCGCGTCGAAGAGCGCGCGGCCGGCCACCACGTACGGGATCTCGAGGCGCGCGAGCGCCAGCTCGACGAGCGGGATCGTGCTCCTCCGACGGGTGAGCACGGCGACGTCGCGGAAGCGCAGATCGCCGGTCGCGGCGCCGTCGCGGCCAGCGGCGCCGTCGCGGCCAGCGGCGCCGTCGCCGCCCGCGCCGCGGACGCGCCGCGCGATGTACGCGGCCGCGATCAGCGCCTCGCGAAGCTGCCCGCGCGCGTCCCGGACGAGGGCGTCGACCCCGTCCGGAGCGCCGCCGCCGTCGCTGACGAGCACGACGTCCGTCGGGCCCTCCGCGGCCCTGCCCGGCGCCGCGACGAGGTGCTCGGCCGCGCTGTAGGCGATCTCGAACTCGCGCGGCGAGGCCGGGGGCGCGCCCGCGTCGCCGTCGCCCGCGCCGCGATCCTGGGCGAAATCCCGCGCGGAGAAGGCGTTGATGAACGCGAGCAGCTCGGGCGTCGACCGGCGGCTCTCGCGGAGCGCCACGAAATCGGCGCTCGGATCCGGCGACCAGAGCGCGGGCGCGAGCTCGAGCGCGCGGCCCGCGGCGGCGCCGGCGAGCTCCGCGCAGACGCGGCAGAAGATGGAGACGTCGGCCCCGCGGAACCCGTAGATGGACTGCTTGCGATCGCCGACGAGGAACAGGCCGTGACCGGACAGGCTGGCCGCCGTCGGGGCCGCGCCGGCCGGGCGCGCGAGGGCGGCGTCGTCCCGCTCGCGCAGGAGGTACACGAGATCGCGCTGCACCGCGCTCGTGTCCTGGAACTCGTCGACGAGCAGCACGTCGACCGAGCCGCGGACCGCCGCGCCGATCGCCGGATCGTCCCGCAGGCCGTCGCGGGCGGCGCGCAGGAGATCCCCGAACCCGAGGCCGCCCTCGGTGCGGCGGATCGCCGAGAGCCGCTCGCGGATCTCCTCCAGCAGCTCGATGATCCGCGCCTCGCGGCGCGACAGGGCCGGGGCCTCGCGGAGGAAGCCGAGCAGCTGCTGCGCCTTGTCGCGGTGGGTCTCGCCCGGCAGCGCCTCGCGGAAGGCGATGAGCGCCTCGTCGGCCGGCGTCGTCGACTTGCTCTTGTGCGGCTTGCGCTGCGTGAGGAGCTCGATGAGCGGGGCGCTCGCCGCGCTCGCGGGGAAGGGCGCGCCGCCGTCCTCGCGGCCGAGCGCCGCCACGAGCGCCGCCGCCGGCGCGCGGAAGGCGGCGCTGCCGAGCGCGGCGCTCCCGGCGGCGAGGCGGCGGAGCTCCCGCGCGAGCGCGCTGGCCTCGGCAGCGTGGTCGGACACGGCGAGCCGGCGCGGCGCGAGGCCGTCCTCGTCGAGCCGGTCGAGCAGCCGCGTGACCTCGCTCCGCGCGGCCTCGACGCCGCCCGTCGCGGCGATGAGCGCGCGCGCCGCCTCGGCGCGCTCGCCCCCCTCGGCGAGCGCGCGGCTCAGCGCCTCGTCGACGGCGAGGTCGCTGAGCGCCTGCGCCTCCTCCTCGTCGAGGATCCGGGCCGAGGGCGAGAGCCCCATCGCGATCGCGTGCCGGTCCACGATCTGCTTGGCGACGCCGTGGAGCGTGTCGATGCGCGCGGCGGGGAGGCGGGCGAGCGCCTCCTCCGCGCGCTTGCGCAGCTCGGCGACGGGCAGCGGCGCGCCGCCGCCCGCGCCGGCGAGGCCGGCGACGGCCGCCTGCCGCGCCCGGAGGATGTCGGCGAAGGGGATGTCCGCCTCGCCGTTCCAGCGGGCGATCTCGCGGAGCGATCGCTCGACGCGGTGGGCGATCTCCCGCGCCGCGGCGCGCGAGAACGTCGTCGCGACGATGCGGTCCGGCGGCACAGGCGGCGCGGCGGACGCGGCGTCGGGCAGGCCGACGGAGGTGAGGCCGAGCGTGAGCAGCACGTAGAGCGCCGTGAGGCGGTGGGTCTTGCCGGTGCCGGCGCTCGCGGCGACCACGACGTTGCGGCGGAAGGCGTAGATGAGCGCGTCGCCCTCGGCGAGCGCCGCGCCGCGCGGGGCGGCGCTCACGCGACCTCCTCCGCGGCCTCGTCGCTCGGCACGACCGCGGGGCGGCGGCACACGTCGCGCGCGTCGCACCGCGCGCACATCGTCGAGAGCGCCGGCCGCGGCGCGGCCTTGCCCTCCCAGAGCGCGACGACCGCGGCCCGCGCGGTGCGCGCGGCCTCGGCCCAGCCCTCGGCGAGCGCGCGCTGCTCGTCCGCCGTGCGCGGCCACAGCTCGATGAGCCCGCGCTGGCGCACGCCGATGTAGACGGCCCGCACCTCCTCCGCGCCCAGCGCGCGCGCCGCGATGGCGCTGTACAGCGGCAGCTGGAGCGCCCGCCGCCGCTCCTTGGCGTCGGGGAGCTTGCCGGTCTTGTAGTCGACGACCCGCACGACGCGCTGGTCGGTCGATCGATCGAGCCTGTCGATCTGGCCGTCGACCCACAGGCTCGGGCCGCCCTCCTCGTCGGACAGCGGGGGGAGCTCGAGCGGCTGCCACGGGGGCGGCTCTCCGGCGCCGAAGCGCCGCTCGGCCAGGAAGAAGCGGAGCTCCGGCGACGCGTCCTCCCCGTCTCCGTCGAGCGTGCGGGCCACGACCTCCATCACGTCCGCGATCGCCTTCTCGACCGCCTCGCGGCGGAGCGGGGCCATGGGCGCCGAGGCGCCGAGCGCCGCCTCGGCCGCGGCGCGCGCCGCCGCGAGCTGCTCGGCCGGATCGCGCTCCGGGCCGAGCTCGCGCAGCGCCTCGAACGAGGCCTGCAGGGCGCGGTGGATCAGCGTGCCGCGCTCGCGCGCGTCGGCCGACTCGGCGAGATCCTCGGCGCGGCGCACGTGCAGGACGCGGCGGGCGAACGCCGCGAAGGCGCAGCCCACGGCGCGCTCGATGTGGGTGACGGCGATCGGCCTGCCGGGGTGCGCCCCGCCGATCGCGGCCCTGAGCTGCGCGGCGAGCGCGGGATCGCGGTCGACGAGGACGCGGCCCGTGTGGAGGTCGATCGGCGCGCGCGGATCGAGGAAGAAGTCCGCGCGGGCGCGCTCGATCCGGATCCGCTCCGCGAGGTCCGCCGCCGGCCGCCCGCCGCCCGCGAGGGCGATGAGCTCCGCGTCGCGCGGGCCGAGGGGCGCCGCGTCCGGGGCGACGCGCGAGGCGGGCTCCGTCCGCTGCTGCGCGCCGGCCGCCGCGGCCGCGACGAAGCGCGGGTGCGGCTCGTTCGGCTCGCTGTCGTCTACCCCGCGCGTGTAGCAGACGGCGACGCGCCGGGCGCCGGCGAGCGCCCAGCCGAGCTCCGCGCGCTGGGCCGCCTGGCGCTCTCGCCCCGACGCGGGGCGGCTCGGCGCCGGCAGCCTCCCGCGGAGCGCCTCGCCGAGCAGCGTCTCGTCCGCGCCCGGGCTGCCGCCGTAGGCGCGCGCGTCGAGCCCGGTCACCACCACCACGTCGTGCTCGAGCGCCGTGAACCCCGCGGGGACGTCGATGCGCACCGCGCCGGCGCGGCCGGCGTCGCCGCGCGGCCCGGCGCCCTGCTCGGCCGCGGCCCGCTCGAGCTCCGCGTAGATCTCGGCCGCGGTGGCGGGGCGCTCCTCGCAGCCGAGGTCGTACGCGGCCCGCGCGAGCGCCTCGGCCTGCTCGCGGATCGCGCGCGCGGCCCGCGCGCCTTGACCCATCGCACCCATCGCACCCATCGCCTCGAGCGCGCCGCCGCTCCGCCGCTCGCCGCGCAGCGCGGCGCGGAGCTCCTCGATCCCGGGCTCGCCGAAGCCCAGCTTGTCGAGGAGCGACAGGAAGCGCCGCACGATCTCGGGCCGCGTCGCCGCCTCGCCGATCCAGCGGGCGCTGGCGAGCAGCCGCTCCAGCGCGTGCGGCATCCACGCCTCGTCGTCGCCGTCCTCGTCGCCCTGCGCGCCGCCCAGCACCGAGAGGCCCAGGGCGAGCTCCGCGTCGCTCAGCGCCTCCTGCGCTGTCATCGGTGGCGCCGGCGGCGTCCGCGCCGTCCCTGCGCGGCGGTCCGCGCGGCGGGCCGCCACGACCGAGATGAGGCCGTCGATGAGCAGCCGGCCCGTGCGATCCACCTCGACCGGCACGTCGCGCAGCCGGTGGGCGAGGTCGGTCGAGCGCCGCTCCGCCTCGGCGGCGGACGTGCGGTCCATCCAGGCGCCGGCGTGGACCCCGGGGGCGCGGAGGATCTCGATCGCCTGCTCGCGGCGCACCGGCCCGACGGCGAGGCGCAGGATGGCGAGCGCGACGCGCCCGTCGGGGCAGCTCGCGGCGGCGCGGCCGCGCGGCTCCGACGAGCGGACGCCCGCGTCGGCCAGCGCGGCGCGGAGGGGCTCGAGCGCGGCGTCGTCGAGCGCCGGCACGACGACGGCGATCCGCTCGGGCGGGATCCCGCGGCCGAGCGCGGCGGCCACCTCGGCGGCGGCGGCGCGCGCCTCGCCCTCCGGGGTCCTCGCCGCGATGGCGGCGAGCGGCTCCGCTCCGCCGTCGGGCACCCACGCGATCTCCGGCGCGTCCTCGAGCGAGGCCCAGCGCCGCTCCAGGGCGTCGGCGACCGGCGCCGCGCCGTCGTCCGGCAGCGCGGGCAGCTCGACGGTGACGCCCGCGCCGCCGCGGGCGCGGACCGCGGCGTGGAGCGCCTCGACCCAGGCGAGATCGTCCGGCTCCCAGGCCACGGCGCCGCGGATCGCGACCTTGCACGGGAGCGGGAGCGCGGCGGACGCGCCGGCCGAGCGGAGCGCCCGCGCGAGCAGGAACCCCGCGCAGCGCGGGTCGACGAGGCGCGCTGCCCGCAGGGCGGCGTCCGCCCGATCGAGGACCTCGGCGATGGCGATCGCGGACGGGGTCCCGAGCGCCCGCAGCTCCGCCGGGGAGGTCCCGGCGCGCCGGAAGCTCCCGAGGGCGCGGTCGAGGGCGTGCGCTAGCGCGACGCGCGCGGCGGGCTCGGCCGGCTGCCGCAGCCGATCCGGCGGCAGAGCGTCGAGGGCGAGCCGGGTGGCGAGGCGGGTGGTGTGAGGGCTCGCCAGGGCGGCGTCCGGCGCCAGCAGGGCGAGCGCCTCGGAGACGAAGCTCCACCGTGAGCGGATTTGCTGGTCCGCGGTGCGCGCGTCGCGCAGATCGAGAGAGGCGAGCTCGCGTTCAACGTGCCGCTCGGTCGGGACAATGAGGAGCGATGTTCTGCTCACCACCGCGAGACGGCCGAGCGCCGCTCCCGGGAAGCGCAGGCGCCGGCCACGGCAGGAGGCTGAGAGGGCGCCGGCGCATCTGAATGCACGTCCAGCAAGGGGTACCTCACGGCAGACGCTTTACTTCATGCATCCGTCCTCTCGCAACCTCCGCCGGGGGCGCGCCTTGTTGAAAAAGTTCCGCGGAATGTGGGAATTCTTGTGGGGAAATCGGAATGCGTGTTGAAAAACCTGTTGAAAACCCTGGACGATCCGGGCCGCAGCCTTCGTAGATCTGCGGAATTGCACCCAGCGAGCGCGCGCCGGAGCTCGCCCGGGGCGCTCCGGGGTTTTCAACAGGCTCGGCGGTGGGCGGCGGCGATCGGAGGCGACCGGGCGTCACGACGAGGGCGTGAGTCGCCTCGGTGGACCGAGCGGGGAAGGGCGGACGGAAGGAGGGGAAGGGGAGGAGGGGTGGCTGGGCGCTCTGTCGCGAGGCGCCCTGTCGGTCGCGTCGGTGGCGCCGGTCGCGCCGGCTGCGTCGGTTGCCGGGAGAGCTAGCGGTGCGCCACGTCCTTGTCGCGGCGGACGCTTGTGTCGTCGGCCGGCGGCAGATCGGCCACGCTCGCTGGCAGCACGGCGGGGGCCGCCGTCACGCTGCTCTGGTCGTCGCCTCGCGCGGCGGGAGCGGCGCCAGCGGACGCGGCGGCCGACGTGCTCGCCGCGGTGCCCGGCGGAACGTCGGTGGCGGCGGCGGTCGTCGCCCCGGCGCCGGGGGGGGACTCGGACTGTGCGCGATTCCGCACAGCGGTCACCGCCTTGTCGGCTGCCTTGACGAGCTGTGTCGTCACGACCGAGGGCGGGAAAGGGAGCTTCGGGGCGACGAACAGCTCGAGCTTCAGGATCGTGTGGTGCTCGTCGACGGCGCGGAGCCGCCAGCGGGCGCGGAAGTCGGCGACGTTGCCGCGCTTGTGGCGGCCGGAGATCACCTCGTCGGCGCCGTCCTTGGTGGGCGGCGACATGTCGGCGACCGTCCAGATGTGCGCGGCGCCGTTCAGGATCGGCACCTGGAGATAGACCTCGCTCGTGCCCTTGCGCTTCCCGAGCACGCGGCTCTGGTCGAAGGGGCCGATGAACGTCTTGTAGTTGCCGTAGGAGGTGACGATCTTCCGGACCGTCGGCAGGGGCGCTTTCACGAGGATCGCCGCGCCCCCGGTGTCGATCGCGGCGACGGGCCCGGTGGTCTTCAGCGTGTACCGGAGCGCCTTCCCGAGCGACGCGAGCTTCTCCGACTCGGCGTCGGCGGCGCGGGCGGCGCGCGGCGAGAGGGAGAGGGCGAGGACGGTGAGCGAGAAGGCGATCAAGGACAGGGACCACAGTTTCTTCATGGACTCTCCTGTTCGAGCGACGTCCGTCAGCGCGGGCTCCCCCCCACGTCGCGGACATGCGCCTCGGGCGGCGAGACCGCAGCCCCTCGCTAGATGTACCTCCGTCAGCACGCGGCCGCACGCCTGCGCACTACAGAAAACATGCTTTCGTCGGACGAGGTCGGAATTCAGCGGTCGGCGTCGGCGCGCTCAACGCTCACGCGCGCGTTGCACGTTGCGCGCTGCCGCCGCTGTCGTCGGTCGTGGGCGTCGTGGGCGTCGTGGGCGCGGCGCTCGCGGCGCTCGCGGCCTGTCCGGCAGCGTCGGCGTCGGGCTCGGACGACGCCGTGGGCGGCCGCTGGGGCCGCTCGCCTGGCTCCTCGTCGAGCGGGGCCATCTTGCAGGAGCCGTCGAACTGCACGCCGCGGTCGATGAAGATGGCGGGCGCGTGCAGGGCGCCGGTCACCTTGGATGGAGCGTACAGCTCGATGGCATCGCGGGCGCGGATGCTCGCCTGGACCTCGCCGCCCGTGACGATGCACGTCACGACGTGGATCTCCCCGATCACGAGCGCCCCTTCGCCGATCACGAGCACGTCCTCGCCGCGGATCTCGCCGCGGAAGCTGCCGTCGATGCGCACGCGGCCCTCGAAGAAGAGCTTGCCTTCGAAGTGCGTACCGCGGCCCAGGAGGGCGTTGATCTCGGTGGGCCGGTGGCCCCCGCCGTCGTCGCCGCGGGGGCTTCCTGGAGATCGCGGCGAGAGGGGCGAATCCCTGTCGCCCGGGAAGGACATCGGCTCCATCGCCCGCTGGCTTACTTCAGGCATCGTCACATTCGCAACGGGGGTGCGCGTCAGCCCCGTAACGGGCGCGCGGCGGTGGCCGTATATATTGAATGATTTCAGATGCTTGGGTTGGATTTGCGGCAGGGTACGTTTTCTGCACGTGGGGCGGACCGAGCAGGTCCCCCGGCGCGCTGACCGCCGGGGGGCGCGCGGAGTGTGGCCGACGTCTGGCCAAGCGCGCGGTGGAGCGTGAGGGGCCGAGGCGACCAGGAGAGGGAGTGGAGATGACGTTCCGATCGTTGCTTGTGGCTGCCGGTGTCCTGGGCAGCATCTCGGTAGCGTCCGCGCAGACGCCGCCCGCGCCGCCGACAGCTCCGCCGATCGATCCCACGCCGCTCCAGCCGGCCGAGCCACCGGCCGCCCCGGCGCCGGCAGCGCCCGGCGCTCCCGCTGCGGCGCCCGGCGCTCCCGCTGCGGCGCCCGGCGCTCCCGCTGCGCCCGGCGCTGCTGCTGCGCCGGGCGTGGCTGCTCCGCCCGGCGCTGCTCCGCCCGCGCAGCCAGCGCCGCCCGCGCAGCCGGACCCTCCAGCAGAGCCGCCGCCCGCCCCGGTGACACCGCGGCCCGACGCAGCGGTCTCCCCGATGGTGCAGTGGAATCAGGCCACTGCGGCCGACTCCGTCCAGGAGGAGGACGAAGAGACGACGCTGCGCTGGCGCGGGACGACGTTCACCTGGAACCAGGGCGGTAGCACGACCCTCTTCGGCGTTGGCGGGGGGTATATCCCCGCCATCCAGGTCTACGGCTGGGACTTCACGTTCCGGCCCAACTTCTATGTGCTCGACCAGCCCAAGGACAAGGTGTCGGTGGCCGCCGAGATCGGCTGGGTTACCGAGCTCACGAACAGCGACACCACGACGGATTACCGTGAGCCGCAGTTCAAGGACATCGGGCTCAGCGCCCGATACAGCCGCGAACTCTGGGAGAGCGGCGGCGCGAACCAAGGCGAGTACAAGACGGACGGGGCCATGCGGCTGCGGGTGCTCCTGCCGACCTCACCGATCAGCTGGAACTCCGGCAGGTACTTCCTCATGTCGGTTGGCCCGCAGATCACCCAGAAGATCAAGCTGCTCGGTTCGAAGGCCGACGGGCTGAACAACGTGACGGCGACGCTCGGCGTGACCTACGCCCATCTGTTCGCGGACTCGTACACGCCAGTGAGCTCCGGCCTCCGGCGGCCC
Organism: Sorangium sp. KYC3313; assembly: GCF_052075895.1. Lineage (NCBI taxonomy): Bacteria > Pseudomonadati > Myxococcota > Polyangiales > Polyangiaceae > Sorangium > Sorangium sp. KYC3313. Next base: position 8,857,148 of record NZ_CP197255.1, on the reverse strand, counting down.
CGGACGGCGGCGAGCGGTGATCCGATGTTTGACGACCAGCTGACCGGGGCGTCTCAGACCATGGATAGCCTGACCACGGGCCTCGAGGTCGGCCTGCCGCTCTACAAGGACCTCTCCCTGGCGACGAGCTTCAGGCTCATCAGCCAGTTCAAGCACGAGTTCGAGGAGGGATGCGCCAAGATCCCGACCGGCTGCGCCCCGTACGAGGGCTCCCAGGGGTCCACCTACGCCGCCCAGACGGCGTTCGATCTCAACGTGAGCTACCCGGTCTACGAGGTCGTCGACCTCACGCTCGGCTACAACAACACGACGAGGCAGCTCGGGGAGGACGGACAGCGCAGGAACTTCTTCTACAGCCCTGACGCTCAGTTCTATCTCGACATCAACGCCAACCTCGACGTCATCTACTCGAAGGTGACCGGCCGCGGGAAGAAGGCCGAGAAGGCGGGCGCCGCCAGCGCTCCGCGCCGGCAGGCGCTCTGACACGCGCGGCCCGTCGGCGGCTCGTCAGCGGCTCGTCAGCGGCTCGTCAGCGTCCAGTTACGCGCGCCCGCGGCTCTCGCCGGTGGTCAGCCCGCCGGCGATGAGGTGCGCGGCGCGCAGGGGCTCGGGGAGGTGGCCGTTCACCGAGAGCCGCGCGATGAGCGCGCTCGCGTCGTCCAGCGAGATCCCGGCGCGCTGCACGTACACGCCCGCGACCGGCTCCATCGGGCCGGCGCGCTGGATGAGCGCCCACTTGCGGCGCCCTCCCCGGACGCGCGAGAGCAGCGCGTCGCGGATTGCGTCGAGGTCCGGGAGGCGCCGCGCCACCACAACGACCGGCAGGGCGAGGGCCTCGCGCAGCGCCGCGAGATCGACGACGTTGAAGCCCGCCACCGCGATGCCCTGGAGCAGGACCACCTGCGCCTGGGCGTAGAAGCGGGAGCCGCGGATCATCGCGGCGATCGCGGGCGTGGCGTTCCGCCCGTCGCGCCTCACGCGGGTGGAGAGGACGCCCTCGAGGCGCAGCCCCGAAAAGACCGTCCCGACGACCTGCACGTCGCCGCGGTGGTCGCGGGCGAACGGCGCGTCGTCGACGCCGATGACGTGCGAGAAGCGTGGAGCGCGGGCCGGCACACGCAGAGCTTACCGTGCTGCCGTCTTTGCTGGGCCAGGCGGTCGTGCTGTACTGCCAGGATGCGACCTTCCAGGCACCTCTCGCTGAGCCTCTCGCTGGCCCTCGGCCTCGCCTCGTCGCTGGCCCTCGCGCAGGGCGCCACCGCCCAGCCGGCCCCGAAGGCCCCCGCGGCGCCGGAGAAGGCCGCGGCCCCGCAGAAGCCGGCGGTCAACAAGCCGCGCGGCGGCAGCGCCGGCGCGCCGCAGCGCCCCGGGCGCGCGCGCAAGCCCAAGAAGGACGCGCAGGCGAGCCTCGCCGGGCGGCCGGTCGCCACCTTCCCCGGCTTCCGCATGCTCCCGACCGGCGGCTCGCGCGTGTTCGTGCAGATCCACGGGGGCAAGGTCGACGTCGCCGAGTCGAAGGCCGCCGGACGCCTCGTCTACCGGCTGAAGGGCGCGGGGGCGATCCAGACGAACCGCTTCCCGCTCGTGACGTCGTTCTTCGCGACCCCGGTGACCCAGGTGCAGCTCGTCGGCCAGGGCAACGATCTCGACATGGTGATCGACCTGCGCACCCAGGCCGACGCGACCTACCGCGTGCTCGAGACCGATCAAGGGATGGTGCTCCAGGTCGACTTCCCCCCGTCCGTCCCCGAGCAGCGCTCCGCGGCGCCGGCCGAGGGAGCGCGCACGCGCTCGGAGCGCCGCACGATCTCGCAGGACCCCGGGAGCGACGAGGAGAGCTCGGATCTCTAGAGCGGCGCTCAGCCGCCCCTGATACACGCGTCGCTGAGCGGCGGTCACCCGCACAGGAGACGGGCCTTCTCCCCGGGCGGGCCCGCGTCCGCCGCCGAGGCCGACTCGCTCATCGCCGCCGCGGCGAACGTGACGAGGACCATCCACAGGAGATCGGCGAGCAGGAGGTGGACGAGCTGCATCCACACCGGCGCGAGCAAGAAGAGGTTGAGGAGCCCCGCGCCGATCTGCAGCAGCACGAGCGCCCCGGTCGCCGCCGAGAGCCGCGCGACCTCGGGCGAGGGGCGCCGGGCAGCGACGACGCCGCGGGCGAAGAGGAGGTAGACGCCCACGGCCGCCGCCACGGTCGGGTGCAGCACGCGCAGCTGCAGCAGGAAGTGCGCCGCGGGCGAGAAATCCTGCGCCAGGCCCTCGCGGAGCGACGCCGCGGCGAAGAGCGTGTCCCCGAGCGCGGCGATGGCCCCGGTCACGCCCACCGCCAGGACCCCCGCGAGCCCGACGCCGAGCAGCGCGCCCGTCACCCCCTGGCCGCGCAAGCGCACGCGCCGGCCCCCGCGCGCCCAGTAGAGGGTGCAGGTCATGGCGCCCACCAGCAGGAACGTGTTGATGAGGTGCACGGCCATCCAGATCGCGCGGGCCGCCGACGCGTCGTGGGCGACGTACTCGAGCAGGACGATCCCGGCGCCGACCGCCGCCTCGGTGATCATGAACAGCATCGACGCGGCCGCGCCGCCGCGCACGGGGTGGCCCGACGGATACGCGACGAAGGCCCAGACGAGCTGCAGCGCGACGAGCAGGAACGCGACGCCCGAGGTGGCGCGGTGCGTGAACTCGATGAGGGTCGCCGCGCTCGGAGAGCGTGGGATGACGTCGCCGTTGCACGTCGGCCAGTGGCTGCCGCAGCCGGCGCCCGAGCCGGTCGCGCGCACGAACGCGCCCCACAGGATCACGCCGAGCGTGAAGGCCAGCGCGAGCGCCGCGAGCTTCCAGAACCGCGCCTGAGTCATGCCGGGTCCTTACCGCGAAACCTGCGCGACGGCAGCCCGCGCGAGATCGGCGATGCAGGGGCGACTTGCCCGGGCAACTCCTGCGATTGCCTTCGCGATTGCGCGCGACCGCGCGCGACCGGCGGCGAGGCGGCGTCCGCCGCAGCGCGATCTCGTTGCGCCCGGCCCCGGCCGAAGGGAGGATGTGCCGGTGCCGAACAGCGACGAACTCCGAAGCGCTCCGCTCTCCGCGCCGATCGAGCTCCCGAGCGGTCGACCGGCCAGGATCGTCGTCGCGGACGACGACCGCCTCGCGCGCCAGATGCTGGTGAGCATCCTCCAGAAGGCCGGCTTCCAGGTCGAGGCGGTCGACGACGGTCAGGAGGCGATCGAGCTGATCGGGCGGGGAGGGGTCGATCTCGTGCTCCTCGACATCGTGATGCCCCGGCTCACCGGCCTCGAGGCGTGCAGGCTGCTCAAGAGCATGACCTCCGAGTCGTTCCTCCCCGTCGTGCTGGTCACCGTGAAGAGCGACACGGCGAACCGGGTCGAGGGGCTCAAGATCGGCGCCGACGACTACGTCTGCAAGCCGTTCGAGGAGGAGGAGCTCCTCGCGCGGGTCGGCGCGATGCTCCGGATCAAGCGGCTGCACGACCAGGTCGCGGCGCAGCGCGCCTACCTGGAGCAGCTCTCCATCCACGACGAGATGACGGGGCTCTACAACTACCGGTACCTCTTCACGCGGCTCAACGAGGAGTTCAAGCGCGCGGAGCGCTACCACGAGCCGTTCGCCTGCGTGCTCGTCGACATCGATCGGCTGAAGGCGATGAACGAGACCGGGGGGCGCACGCTCGGCGACGCCGTGATCCGGCGCGTGGCCGATGGGATCCGCCGCTCCGTCCGGGAGGTCGACGTGGTCGCGCGCTACGGCGGCGAGGAGTTCCTCATCGTCCTGCCGAGCACCCACTTCGCCGGGTCGCTGACGGTGGCCGAGCGGATCTGGCGCGAGGCCGCCGGCAACCCGGTCGAGTTCGGCGGAGAGGCGAGGCCGTGCAGCGTCTCGATCGGCGTCGCGCTCTACCCCTCGCGCGACGTCCGCTCCAAGGACGGGCTGATCCGCGCCGCCGAGAGCGCGCTCAACCAGGCGAAGCGCGAGGGCGGCAACCGGATCTGCGTCTTCCAGCAGCACGGCCAGATCTACACGCCGGCGGCGGGCGGCGAGCCGCAGTCCTCGCCGCCGCCGGGGAAGCTCCGCCGCTCCAGCGATCCCGCCTTCGCCGCGACGCACGCGGCGCACACGGCGCACACGGTCACGGACGAGCCGAGGGAGCCGCAGACGCGCCGGGGCACCGACATCCCGCCCTTCGCCCCACGCAAGCCGCTGTAGTCCCGCCCCGCCTCGTGAACGCCGCAGATCGCGCCCGTATCCTCCTCGTCGACGACGAGCCGGCCCTGCGCCGCGGCCTGGCGCGCGCGCTCGTGCGCGACTTCGACGTCCTCACCGCGGAGGACGGCCCCGCGGCGCTCGGGCTGCTCGCGACGACCCGCGTCGAGGCGGTGCTGCTCGACCTCGCCATGCCGCGCATGAGCGGCGCCGAGGTGCTCGACCGGATCAGGGCCACGTACCCGGACGTCGAGGTCGTGGTGATGGCCGGCCACGCCGACCTCGACGCCGCGATCGCGGCCGTGCGCGCCGGCGCGTACGGGTTCGTGACGAAGCCCGTCGACGCGGAGGCCGCGGTCTCGATCGCGATCGAGCGCGCGATCGAGCGCCGGCGGCTCGCGGGCCGCGCGCGGGCCCTCGAGGAGCGGGTCGACGAGCACGAGCAGCTCGGCGAGGTGATCACGAGCTCCGCCGCGATGCAGGACGCCTACAGGAAGGCGCTCGGCGTGGCGGCCGTCGGCGCGCCCCTCCTGCTGGTGGGCGAGCGCGGGACGGGCAAGGAGCTCGTCGCGCGCGCCGTCCACCGGCGCGGCCCGCGCGCCGCGCGGCCGTTCGTCGCCGTCGACTGCAGCGCGCTGCCAGGGTCGCGGGCCGAGGGCGAGCTCTTCGGCGAAGGCGGCGACGCCTCGCCGGACGGGCGCGCCCGCGGGGGCCTGATCGAGGCGGCGGACAAGGGCACGCTCTTCCTCGACGAGGTCTCGGCGCTGCCGCCCGCGGCCCAGGCCAGGCTGCTCCGGGTCCTCACGCACGGCGAGAGCGCGAGGGCGGGGGGCGAGCCGCGCCGCGTCGACGTGCGCGTGATCGCGTCGACGTGCGAGGGGCTCCGCGAGCTCGCCTCCGCCGGCCAGCTCCGGGAGGATCTCGCGTACTGCCTCGGCGTCATCGTCGTCGAGCTGCCGCCGCTCCGGCGGCGCAAGGAGGACGTCGCGCTGCTCGCGAGCCACTTCCTGAACCGGTGCGCGCGCCGGCACGGGCGCGACGTCAAGCGGATCGGCCCCGAGGCGGCGCGCCTTCTCCGCGAGCACGCGTGGCCGGGCAACGCGCGCGAGCTCGAGAGCGCCATCGAGCACGCCGTGATCTCCGCGCGCGGCGAGGCGATCTTGCCCGCGGATCTGCCGCCCTCGGTGTCGGGGCGCTCCGGGCCGCCGCTTCGCCCTCCGAGGGACGCGCTCGTCTTGCCGGCCGAGCTCTGCGATCTCCCCTACGCGGAGGCCAAGGAGCGCGCCGTCGACGCGTTCGATCAGATCTACGTCGGGCGCCTGCTGGAGCGCACGGGCAACAACCTCAGCGAGGCGGCGCGGCAGGCGGGGATGGATCGCTCGAACTTCCGGAGGCTGAAGAAAAAGGTCACGTCGCGCGGAGACGAGGCGGCGCAGGGGGAGAGCGACGGGGCGGGGCCGAGCAAGCGCGGCGCGGGCTGACGCGCGGACACGTCGGTCGCGCCGGGCGCACGTCGCAGAAGCGCGCGCCCGGCTCGTGCTACGTTGCGCCGAAAATGGCCCGACGCGCTGCACGAGCTGCCCTTGCTGCCGCCGCCTTTTCCCTCGCGGTCCGGCTGGCGCCGCTCCCTGCCGCCGCCGCCGACGCCGGCGGGGCTCCCGGGCGGCGAGCGGCGGTGGTCCACGATCTCCCCGGCGTGCTCGCGCTCGCCGACCGCAATCACCCGAACGTCGCCGTCGCGCGCGCGAAGCTCGACCAGGTCCGCGCGCAGCTCGACGAGGCCCGGTACGCCCCGTTCTCGCAGTTCAAGCTGACGGGCGGCGTCGCGCTCGCGCCGACCGTCCGCGGGAACAACGTCTTCAGCCCGAACACCGACGTCTCGCTCACCTCGAGCCTCGGGGTCGGCTGGCGCGTGAACATCGACGGCGTCGTCCCGCTCTGGACGTTCGGGAAGATCACGAACCTCCGGGACGCCGCCGAGGCGAACGTCCGGGTGAACCAGGCGAGCGTCGAGAAGGAGCGGGACGCGGTCCGGCTCGACGTCCGCAAGGCCTATTTCGGGCTCCAGCTCGCGCGCGACTCGCGGAGCCTGCTCGTCTACGTGAGGGCCGAGATGGACAAGGCCCTCCGGCGCCTCGAGGAGCAGGTCGAGCGCGAGGAGGGGGATCCCATCGAGCTGCTCAAGCTGCAGACCTTCGGGGCCGAGCTCGAGGCGCGCGGGGCCGAGGTCGACAAGTACATCTCGGTCGCGCTGGCGGGGCTGCGCTTCTACACGGGCGTCGCGGATCTCGACATCCCCGACGTCCCGATCCGCCCGCCGAACCACCGGCTCGGCCACGTCACCCGTTACCTGACCGCCGCGCGCCTCTACCGGCCGGAGCTCGCGCAGGCGCGCGCGGGCTTCGACGCGAGGTCCGCGCAGGTGCGGCTCGCGCGCGCGCAGCTGTTCCCCGACATCGGCATCGCCCTGCAGGTCGGGGTGAGCGCCGCCCCGGAGGTCGCGGATCAGCTGAACCCGTTCACCAGCGACCCCGGCAACTTCTTCCACTACAGCGCGGCGCTCGCGCTGCAGTGGAAGCTCGACCTCTTGCCGCAATCGGCGCGCATCCGCGCCGCCGAGGCGCAGCTCGAGGAGATGGCCGCGACGCAGCGCTTCGCCATGGGCGGGGTCGCGACCGAGGTCGAGACCGCCTATGCCGAGGTCGTGGAGGCCCAGAAGCGGCTCGACGCCTACACCAAGGCGGCCAGGTACGGGAAGCGCTGGCTCGTGATGGTGCAGCAAGGAATCGACGTCGGGACGATGGCGGAGAAGGATCTCATCGATCCAGCCAAGGCATATGCCACGAACCGATTCAACCAGCTGAACGCGACGATGGATCTCGACATGGCGATGTCGCGGCTCGCGAAGGCGACCGGCTGGGACGCCATCGCGCCGGACGGCACCTGAGCGAGGGGGCGGCCGCGCTGAGGCGCGCGCTGCGTCGCTCGGGCGCCGCTCGGCTCCGCGTCACCCCGGCTTGAACGCGACCGTTCTTGGCAGTACGGTGCGCGACAGCATGGGAGCCAACGTCAACGTCGAGCGGGCGCCGCACAAGGTGGCTTTGGCAGCGAACGGTGATGCGGCGCGGCGCGCGGCGAGCGGCGCGTCCGCGGGCGCCAGCATCGCGTTTTACGTCCTGCTCGCGGCGTCGGCCCTCGCCGTCATCGGCACTCTCCACTTCGTGGCGTACGTCGTGCCGACCGAGGCCACGATGGGGATCGTGCAGAAGATCTTCTACTTCCACGCCCCCGCCGGGTACGCGATGTACATCGGCGCGACCGTCTGCTTCATCGGCTCCGCCGGTTACCTCGCGCGCGGCACCCAGCGCTGGGATTCGCTGGCGAAGGCCGGCGCCGAGGTCGCCGTGGCGATGGGGCTGATCGTCCTCGTCACCGGTCCGCTGTGGGCCGCCAAGGCGTGGGGCGTGTACTGGACGTGGGATCCGCGCCTCACGACCTCGCTGCTCAGCGTGCTTATCTACATCGCTTACGTCGTGCTCCGCGCCTTCACCGGCGACAGCGACGCCGAGCGCAAGTTCGCGGCGGCCCTGGGCGTCCTCGGCGCGGCCAACCTGCCGATCATCCATTATTCGGTGAAGATGTGGGGCGGTAACCACCCCACGGTCATCACGGGCAAAGGCGGCGGCCTCGGGCACCCTGACATGAAGATGGCGCTCGGCTTCGGCTTCCTCTCGTTCACCCTGCTCACCCTCGCGCTCGTGTGGGCGCGTTACCGCGTCGATCTCGCGTCCGCGCGGCTCGCGGAGCTCGAGCAAGAGGCCCTCGAAGCCGGCATCGGAGAGGACTGACAACATGAAATCCAATCATTCCTTGTTCTCCCATGCGGCGTTGCAGCAGCCGACGAGCACCACGACGGACGACCGAGCGCAGGCCTTCCGCCCCGTCGAGGGGGGGAACGACATGCAGAGCGGAGAGAAGCTGCTGGTCGAGGCGTACGCCGCGATCTGGCTCATCCTCTTCGCGCTCGTCTTCGTCTCCTGGCGCCGGCAGAAGCAGATCGACCGGCGCATCGACGCGCTCGAGGCCGCCGTGGCGAAGGCACGGGCTGGAGCGGGCCAGGGGGCGGGCTGATGCCGAACCTGGGGGAGATGACCCCGCAGCACGCGCTCTACATCCCCGTGGTGCTGATGCTTGGGCTGATCGTCGGCTACATTCTGGGCAGCCGCGCCGTGCGCGCCGAGCTCGAGCGACGCAGGCGCAGGATGAAGGAGTGACGGGGGCGCGGGCCCTCGTCCCGCGTAGCTGGCGGGCCCGGTGAGCGCCGTCCCCGCCCCACTAGCCGGAGGTCACAAGGTGGTCGATTTCTCTGTGAGCGAAGAGCACAAGGCTCTCATCGATACGGCGCGTCGCTTCACGAAGGAGCGCATCCTCCCGATCGCGGCCGAGTGCGATCAGAAATCGTACTTCCCGATGGATGTCTTCGTGGAGGGCTGGAACATCGGCCTCGTCAACCCGACCTGCCCGGCCGAGTACGGCGGCCCGGGGATGGGCGAGCTCGAGAACGCCCTCCTCGCCGAGGAGCTCTCGTACGGGTGTACCGGGATCCAGACGAGCTTCCTCGCGAACGGCCTCGCGCTGACCCCCATCAAGCTCGCCGGCAACGAGGATCAGAAGAAGAAGTACCTCGGCATGCTCACCGCCGAGCCGATCATGGCGAGCTACTGCACGAGCGAGCCGGACGCGGGCAGCGACGTCGCGGGCCTCAAGACGCGCTTCACGAAGCACGGGGACGACTACGTGCTGAACGGGCAGAAGTGCTGGATCACGAACGCGAGCTACGCGCGCTACTACGTGATCTTCGCGACGTCGAACCCGGAGCTGCGGCACAAGGGGATCGCGGCGTTCATCGTCGACCGCGACACGCCCGGCGTCCGCGTCGGCAAGAAGGAGGACAAGCTCGGCCAGCGGGCGAGCGACACCGCCCAGGTGTTCCTCGACGATGTGAAGGTGCCGAAGGCAAACCTGCTCGCGCCCGAGGGGCAGGGCTTCAAGCTCGCCATGGAGACCTTCAACCAGACCCGCCCCGACATCGGCGCGGCCGCGACGGGCCTGATGCGGCGCTGCGTCGACGAGTGCGTGGCCTACGCCAAGGAGCGCAAGACCTTCGGCCAGCCGATCGGCAACCACCAGCTCATCCAGTGGATGCTCGCGGAGATGGCGATCCGCGTCGAGGGGACGCGCCTGCTCTACCAGAAGGCCGCGTGGAACCTCGATCACGGGGTGCGCGACCCGATCGTCTCGAGCTTCGCGAAGGCCTACGGCGCTGACAGCGCCATGCAGACCGCCGTGGACGCCGTGCAGGTGTTCGGCGGCAACGGCTACGTGAAGGAGTACCCCGTCGAGAAGATGATGCGCGACGCGAAGGTCCTCCAGATCTACGAAGGCACGAGCCAGATCCAGCGCCTCGTCATCGCGCGCCAGCTTCTGGCGTAGCGCGTAGCGCGCCGCGCTCCTCGCGGCGCGGCCTGGGGAGCGCGGTGCTTCGGCCGAACGTGCCGCACCTCGGGGATCGCCAGGCGCCTCGCCGCGAGGCGCGGCCGGCGTGTCAGGTCTGCGGGTGCCAGACCAGCGTGAGCTCGGGGCCGAGCGTGAGCGCGAGGCCCTCGGCGGGCACCATCACGCGGCGGACCTTCTGGCCTGCGAACCTCGTCCCGTTCGTCGAGCAGAGGTCGAGGGCCATGATCTCCGTGCCGTCCCGCAGGAGCAGCAGGTGGGTCCGCGAGATGTGCGTGCTCAGGACGGCGCGCAGGCCGCGGTCCAGGCAGTTGTCGGCGCGCCCGAGCAGCACGCCGTCGTCGAGCGCTTGCTGGGGCAGCTCGACCGCGGCGCTGCGCTCGCTCGATTGCAGCGTGAGCCGCACGTACCCGCTCTTCGCGCGCGGCGCGACCATCTCCTCGATGTGCGCGACGGGGCGCACGGACGTGATGTGCGAGATCTCTCCGCGGGCGAAGCGGTGGCTTGTCGTGATGCCCTCGGTCGCCGCGGGCGGCGCGGCGCCCTCGCTGACGGCCTTGTCCGCGACGCTCTCGAGGCCGCGCGGCGGCTCGCTCATCCCGCACGAGCTCACCTCGAGCACCCTCGACGAGGCGCGCGGCCCGACCGGGAGCCCGCCGACCACGTGCTTGCCGATGCGCACGAGCAGCGGGCCGCTGACGACGATCGACCGCCGCGGCACGTCGTCGTCCACGAAGAAGGGGATCGAGGTCTGCAGATCCATGAGCCGCAGCCCGAAGCCGCCGTCGGGGAGGTTGCAGCAGGTGGCGACCAGGTGGCGCACGCAGACGTCGTCGCCCGACGCGAACTTCACGTCGCAGCGCGGGTGCGAGCCGAAGACGGCATATGCGCCGCTGTTCGCGGGCAGGTCCAGCCACGCGACGTCACCGCCTGACACCCGGAACAGCCGGTACCCCTCGCTCATCGGCGACTCGGGGGGGTTCAGCGCCATCACCGCCTCGGCGGTGGACAGCGCGCGCCGCATCGTGGCGACGTCGATCCGCGGCTCTACCGTCATCGCGCGCTCCGCGAGCGGCGCGAGGTCGCGCGCCCCGCAGTCCGCGTCGGACCGCCGAGCTCGAGCGTGAACGGCGGAGTCGCTGCGCAGGCCTCCGGCAGAGCCGCGGCGGGAGCGAGCGTGGTGGATATCAGACAGCGGCGAGGCCTCATGCGGTCGAGCCGAATCCTACCGGAATTTTTCGTCTGGGGCTCTTTCGCTGCGCGCCCCGAATCTGCTGTGGCCGGCGGGGCTCGGGAAGAGACGACGGCTGTCCGGTTCAGCTCACGCCGACGCTGACCTCCGCAACGAGCTCGCCGCCCCAGCGCCAGAAGGCCACCGAGCGGCTGAACAGGACGATGACCTCCAGCCCGAGCCCTCCGCCGAATTCGAGCCGAAAGCGCCCGACGTCCACCTCGATGAGTTGCATGCTCCCCGAAGACGCGAGAGTCGGGCCAACTGTGGATCCGTGCGCGTTGCACGCTGGTGTGTCCGCCGGGGGCACGGCCTCGCCTCGACCGGGGGCGCAGGGCGCGCCGGCCCGCGTCAGCGGGGCCGCCAGGGCGCGGCCCCGCTGCGCGCCGCCACGCCAGGGGGGCAGCGGGGCGGCAACGTGGCGCGCGCTCGCGGCAGGGGGAGGAGCGAGCGCCGGCCGGCGCAGGCGAGCGGGCGCGGAGCCGCCGCGCGGTCGTCGACAGACGCGCCATTTTGACGCCGCCCGCACGGTGTCTATCCTGGGCGCGGTGTCCCGGATCCTCCCTCGCTTCGACTATCGCATCGAGTTCGCCGCATCGACCGATGTCGGCCTCGTCCGCCCGAGCAATGAGGACCGGATCCTCTGTTGCCCCGAGCTCGCCCTCTTCGGCATCGCCGACGGGATGGGCGGCCACGCCGCGGGCGAGGTCGCGGCTCAGATCGCCGTCGACACGGTGCGCGCCGAGGTGCTCCGGCCGCCCGCCGCCGCCCTCCTCGACGCGTACGTGGCCGACCCGAACATCGAGGCGCGGCGCGAGGTGTTCGCGCTGCTCCGGCGCGTGGGCGAGGCCGCGCACGCGGCCATCCTGGAGGCGCGCCGCACGGAGCCGAGCTACCAGGGGATGGGCACGACGCTCGATTTCGTCGTGCTCGCGCACAGCCGGGCGTTCTTCGCCCACGCGGGCGACAGCCGCGCGTACCTGGTTCGCCCGACGACCACCGTCCAGCTCACCCAGGACCACGCCCTCTACGATACGCTCCGCGCGGCCGGCAACCCGACCCCGGCCAGGAAGCCGCAACGGAACCCGCTCGTGAACGCGATCGGGCTCGCGGGCACCGTCGCGGTCGACACCGTGTTCGTCGATCTCTCGCGCGGCGACCGCATCCTCCTCTGCACCGACGGGGTGCACAACGCGATCGACAGCGAGGCGTCGCTCTCCCGCTTCTGCTCGAAGGGCGGGCCCGAGGAGGTCGCCGCCGGCCTCCTCGGCCACGCGCGCGATCGGGGAGGCCACGACAACGCGAGCGTGATCGTCATCGACATCAAGGAGCGCTTCGTCAAGCGCGCGGACGACGCCGGCCCGTCCTCGCGCGATCTGTCGGTGCTCTCCGCGTGCCCGCTCCTCTCCGGCATGAGCCCCGCGGCGGTGCTCGGGGCGCTCGCGGCCGGCGTCGAGGTGGAGCTCGGCGCGGGGGATCGGATCCCGCGCGACGTCGCCAGCGATCTGGTCGCTTACCTGGTGCTCGACGGCGCCGTGAATCTGCCGGACGGGCGGCGCGTCGGGTCCTCCGGGCTGCTCTTCCCGGAGTCGCTCGTGGGCGCGCGGCGCAAGGGCGACCTGCCCGTCGCCGCGGCGCGGACGCGGCTCATCCGGATCCGGAAGGACGATTTCGCCGAGGTCTGCGAGCACGACGCGGAGCTCGCGGCCGCCCTGTACCAGCGGCTCGCGCGGTACCTCGCGCTCGGGACCGGATGAGCGCGGCCGCGATGCAGCTCTCCCTGCTCCACCTGGACGATCGCGTCGCGGCCTTCGCGAAGCCGTCCGGGCTGCTCGTGCACCGCGGCTGGGGCGACGCGCCGGTCGTCTTCGTCGACCTCGCCGAGCGCGCGCTGGGCCGGAAGGTCTACCCGGTCCACCGCCTCGACCGGGCGACGAGCGGCGTGCTGCTCGTCGCGCTCGACCCCGCCGCCGCGGCGCTGCTCTGCGCGCAGTTCGAGCAGGGCCTCGCGCGGAAGCGCTACCTGGCGCTCGTCCGCGGCGTCCCCCCCGAGCGCGGGTGCATCGATCACCCGATCCCGCGGCGCGAGGGGGGCCCGCGCGTGCCGGCCGTCACCGACTTCGAGCGCCTCCACGCGCTCGAGCGCTACGCCGTCGTCGAGGCGCGCCCGCGCACGGGCCGCCTGCACCAGGTGCGGAGGCACCTCAAGCACATCAGCCACCCGATCATCGGCGACGTGAACTACGGCAAGGGCGAGCACAACCGCCTGTTCCGCGAGCGGTATGCGCTGCACCGCCTCGCGCTCCACGCGGCCGAGCTCGCCGTCGCCCACCCCGAGACGGGCGCGCCGCTGCGCCTCGCCGCGCCGCTGCCCGACGACCTGCGGGGCCCGTTCGACCAGCTGGGCGTGCCGGCGTGGATCGGCGCCGTCGGCGACGCGGCCGCTAGCCCGCCCCTGGAGAGCGGCGCTCCGGGGTGACGCCGTGGCCGGCGCGGATCCCCTCGAGGGAGAGCGCCGGGCCTCGCTGGACGAAGCCGCCGTCGAACGGGTTCTCGGCGAGGAACATCGGCGTGTCGAGATCGACGAACGAGAACCCGCCGAGGCCGGCGGCCAGGCACGCCGACGCCGTCATCGCGAGCACCGACTCGACCATCCCGCCGATCATGAGCCCGAGCCCCGCGGCGCGGGCGACCGCCGCGATGTCGAGCGCCTCGGCGATGCCGCCCTTCATCAGCTTGATGTTGACCACGGTCGCCGCGCGCTCCGCCGCGACGCGGAGGACGTCCTCCGCGGAGGCGGCGCTCTCGTCGGCGGCCACGTCGACGCCGGCGCGCCGCGTGACCTCCTTCATGCCGTCCCAGTCGTCCCGCGGCACCGGCTGCTCCAGCAGCGCGACGTCCGCGCCGAGCCGGCGCGCGTGCGCGACGAGCGCGAGCGCCTCGCCCGCCGTGAGCCCGCCGTTGCCGTCGAGGATCAGCGACGCCCCGGGCGCGGCCGCGTGGATCGCCTCGATGCGCGCCGGGTCCGACGCGGCGAGGCGGCCGCCGACCTTCACCTTGAGCGCGCGGAAGCCCATGGCCGAGGCGCGCCGCGCGGCCTCCTCCGCGCGCTCCGGCGAGCCGGTGGTGATGGTGATGTCGGTCGTGAGCGCCGTCCCGGAGCCGCCGAAGAACGCCCAGAGCGGCATGCCCGCGCGCTTCGTGAGCGCGTCGAGGATCGCTGTCTCGATCGCGCAGCGCGCCGCGCCCGCGCCGCCCCCGGACGCCTCGCGGAGCGCGCGCGCGACGGCGCGCCACGCGCGCGCGTCCGAGCCCACCACGGCCTCGCGCAAGGAGAGGGCGGCGGCGCGCGACCCGTCCTGCGTCTCGCCGTTGAACGCGGGCAGCGGCGCCGCCTCGCCGAAGCCGAGCGTCTCGTCGGCGAGCTCCACGGTGACGAGGAGGTTCGCCGCGCGCTCCTGCGCGCCGCCGGCGATGCCGAACGGCTCGTGCAACGGAATGTCGAGCGCCTCGACCGAGACGCGCCGGATCAGGGTGGGGGTCGTCAAGGCGCGCGTCGCCTCCTCGGGGACCTCAAGGGGATCGGCCGCCGCCGCCGGCAGGCGGCGGAGCGGCCGCCGGGCCGAGCAGCGCCTCGACCTCCCGGGAGATCTTGTCCTCCTCGCCGTCCTCGTAGCCCGCGTGGACATGGCGCACGACGCCGCCCCGATCGACGACGAACGCGGTCGGCATCCTCCGCGGCCTGTACGCCTTCTCCGCGCTCTGGTCCTTGTCCCAGAGGATCTTGAACCTGACGCCCGCCTCGTCCGCGAACCCCGCGAGCTGCTCCGCCGAGACGTCCTCGGGCGCATCGAGGGAGACGGCGAGCACGGCGAGATTGCCGCCGAAGCGGTCGACGAGCGCCTGGTACTTGGGGAACGACTTTCTGCAGGGGCGGCAGTAGGTCGCCCAGAAATCGACGATCACCACCTTGCCGCGCGCGTCCTTGAGCGTGGAGGGCCCCTCGCCGCTCACGACCTCCGCCGCGAGCTCGGGCGCCGCCGAGCCGATGAGGCCGCCGCCCGTCTCGGGCGCCGGGGGCGCGACGGGCGCGGCGCCGCCGCAGCCGCCTGCGAGCGAGAGCGAGGCGCAGAGGGCCGCGAGGACACGGGGGAACGACGGCGACGGGCTGGGGCTCATGACGAGATCTCCCTCTCTCTCCGATCAGGGCTCGCGATCGACGATGGAAGCGAGCATCTCTCCCTCGGCGCAGAGCGTCCCGTCGACGCTCGCCTCGCCGCGCAGCTTCCAGACGTTCGAGCGGTGGTGCAGCACCTCGGCGTAGAGATCGAGCCGGTCGCCGGGCGTCACGGTGTGGCGGAACTTCGCCTTGTCGATGCCGAGGAAGAACATGAGGTTCGACGTGGCGTCGAACGGATCCGACGCATAGGCGAGGATGCCGCCGAGCTGCGTGAGCGACTCCAGGATCAGCACCCCGGGCATGATCGGCCGCTGGGGGAAGTGCCCCTGAAACCAGGGCTCGTTGTAAGCGACGCACTTGTAGCCGCGGATGCACTTGTTGGCGGTGATCTCCGTCACCCGGTCGACCATCACGAGGGGGTAACGGTGCGGCAGGATCGACAGGATCTGATGGATGTCGAGCGTGACGGGCGCTTGGGTTCGCTCGGGCAAGGCCGGCTCCTTTCCGCGGTGTGGAGCGCGCGGGCGGCGCGCTACTTCGCGTCGTCCTTCTTCTCTGCCTTGTCGCCGCCGGCGTCGTCCTCGCCGCCGCCGGTGTTGTAGAGCTGGATGACCTGCTCCGTCAGATCGAGATCGGCGCGGACGTACGGGGCCGCTTGCTTGTCGAAGATGATCTCGTAGCCCGACCTCTTCGCGATCCTGCCGACGATGAGCATCATCTTCTTGAGGATGGGCCCGGTGAGCTCGCCCTGCTTCTTCTGGAGCTCCTTGTTGTAGTCGACGAACACGGTCTGGAGCTCGACCATCTGGCGCTGCCAGTCCTCCATCCGCTTCTGGAGCGACTCGCGCGAGAGCACGCGCGACTGCTTCTCGATGTCCTCGCGCGCCCGCTGGAGCTCGGTCTGCTTCGCGTCGAGCTCCTGCTGCCGCCGGTCGAAGAGCCTCTTCAGCGTGGCCTGCGCCCGGATGCCGTCCTCCGTCTGCATGACGGCGTGCTGCACGTCGACGACGGCGATCCGGGTCTCGGCGGCGGCGACGCTCGGCACGGCGAGGGCGAGCGACACGGCGGCGGCGCGGGCGATCCGAGCGAAGAGCGGCGCGGGCCGATGGACGGGAGAGCGGGAGACCATTGGAGGCGATTACCCGCCGCGTGACGGACGGTCAAGGTGTGCGGGAGCTCAGAGGCACTTGCCCGAGATGCAGCGCTCGCCGTCGGGGCAAGGCTCGTCGAGCGAGCACTCCGGCGCGACCTCCTCCCGCGTCTTGCAGAACCCGTCCTCGCAGCCGACGAAGCGGCTGTCGATGAGCTGGCAGGCCCGCGTGTTCTCGCACGGGTAGTGGCAGTAGCCGTCCTCCATGCACTCCTGGCCCTGCGCCGCGCAGGCCTTGGCGCCGCAGCCGGGCTGAGGCGAGGGGTCGTCCATGCACGCGCCGGTGGCCGCGTTGCACACCTCACCGGGCGCGCAGTCCGCGTGCGTCGCGCAGCCGGTGGTGCAGGCGCCGTCGACGCAGATCGCGCCGCCCCCGCACGGGGCCGCGTCGCCGCACTCGGGGTTCGCGGGGTCGGGGACGCAGACCCCGCGATCGCAGCGCGTGCCGGGCTCCGCGCAGGGCGCGGCGCTGGAGCAGCCACCTTTGCACTCGCCGTTCACGCACACCCTGCCGTCGCCGCACTCGTAGCTGAACTCGCACGCCGCGATGCAGAGCCCGTCGACGCACCGCGTGCCGTCCGCGCACGCGCTGTCGCCGTCGCAGGGACACGTGGTGAGCTCCGCGTCGCACTCGGCCTCCGCGCCGCCCTGGCCCGCGCCGCCCTGGCCCGCGCCGCCCTGGCCCGCGCCGCCCTGGCCCGGGTCTGCCGGACCCGCGCTGCCCGAACCCCCGCTGCTGGCGGTGTCGATGTCCGGCTCCGCCGGGCGACACCCGTAGCCGTCGCAGAGGAAACAGTTCTCGCCATCGGGGTCGCACTGGAGCGACGCATCGCCACAGCCGCCGCAGCCCGTCGCGGTCGCGGTGATCATCAGGAACAGCGCGCCTCGACCCAGGATCTTCGCAAGGGGGGAATGAAGCAGCATCGAAGTCCTCCAGCGGCGGCCGGCACCGGCGCGGCCTTCCCGCACGACTACCATGACGCGCGCTAACACGCAGCGTGCCACGGGGCGGCGGGAGCGGAGCGCCGGGAAGCCCGACGAGGCGCTCATTTGGTGAACCCGCTTGTGAACCTGCGTTCACCTGCGCTCGTCGCGCGAGGTTCACTGATCCGCGGGGATCGCGCGGCGGTGAGGCGGGGGACAGCCGGCGCTCGGGGCCCGGGAGCGATGGGGAAGGCCGCGGCCGGCGCTTCCGGTCGGGGCGAAGGCGCGGGGGCGCTCCCTGCGAGCAGCCCGGCCGGTCACCCCGCGAGGATCAGGAGCGGTACCCCGCGTTCACGTCGACGTAGCCGTGTCCGAGATCGCTCGTGAGGTAAGCGAAGTCGCCGGGGCCGCCGCCGAGCACGAGCTCGATGACGTAGGTGTCGCGCGCGAGCACCTCGTTCGCCTTGAGCTCGGCTTCCGCCCCGACCGGCGCGCCGTTCCGCACGATCGGGATCCCGCCGACGAGGATCTGGGCCTCGCGCGGGTCGAAGGGGACGCCTGCGCGGCCCGCGGCGGCGAGCAGCCGCCCCCAGTTCGCGTCCTTGCCGAACAGCGCGGTCTTCACGAGCATCGACGTGGCCACCGTGCGCGCGACGGCGCGCGCACCGTCGCGCGTCGCGAGCCCGCGGACGCGGATCTCGGCGACGTGCGTGCTGCCCTCGCCGTCGGCCACCATCGAGCGCGCGAGCTCGCCGCAGACCTCGGTGAGGCCCGCCGAGAGCTCGTCGCGCGAGACGCGGCGCTGGGACGCGCCGGAGGACAGGAGGAGCACCGTGTCGTTGGTGCTGGTGTCCCCGTCGACGCTGCACGCGTTGAACGTCACGTCGCACGAGGCCGCAAGCGCGTCGCTCGCCTCGCCGGCGTCGAGCACGGCGTCGGTGAACAGGAAGACGAGCATCGTCGCGTGGGGCGGGCCCACGTCGGGGTGGATCATCCCGGCGCCCTTGCCGATGCCGAGCAGCGTCGCGCCGGCGCCGAGCTTGCGCTGCGCGAGCTTCGGCCAGCGGTCGGTCGTGCAGATCGCCTGGGCGAAATCGAGGTAGCCCTTCGGCGACAGGCGGGCCGACAGCTCGGGGACACGCTCGATGATCCGGTGCGCGGGCAGGACGGCGCCGATCACGCCGGTCGAGGCGGGGAGCACCTCGTCCTCCGAGGCGCCGATCGACTCGGCGACGGCGCGCGTCGTATCGAGCGTCGCCTTCCAGCCTGCCTCGCCCGTGCAGGCGTTCGCGCACCCGCTGTTGGCGACGACGGCGCGCGCGCGCCCCGACAGGACGCGCTGCATCGCGATGTCCACGGGCGCCGCGCGCACCACATTCCGCGTGAACATGCCGGCCACGATCGCCGGCTGATCGGCCACCGCGAGCGCGACGTCGATGCGCCCGTCTTTCCGGATCCCGGCGCTGACGGCGCCGAAGCGAAACCCTGCAACTGGCTCGAAGCTCATGAGGGCGCGGAGTCTACGCACGAACGCGCGCCGGGAGAAAGCGACAAGCGGAGGGCAGGCGCCGCGACGGATGAGAGGCCCGGAGGCGGCCGAGCTGAGCGCGGCATTTGCAATGCTCTGCCCCGATGATCTCGGTGCGGATTGTCGACATCAAGGGCCTGTATCTGCCGGGCTTTCACGACAGCACGGCGCCGCCGGGGACGACGCGGGCGGCTGGATACAAGCCTGGTTACAAGAGCCTCGATAACCGGGGACGCGTCTACATCAATCGAGATCTCGATGGGCAGTGGGCAAAGAATACGCAGCTCGTCGAGATCACCGTCGAGGTGACGAGCTCCGAGGGCGAGCTGCCAGAGGGAGCCCGGATTCGCTGGAGCGCGCGCGATCCCGACGATCCCTCGAATGAGTGGCCGGAGGTGCACCCGGACTGGGCTCCCACCCTCGACGAGAACGATTACGACGCCGCGGGGGACTATGTGGGGCCGGTCGAAGACGACAACGAGGGAACGCAGGACAGGGCGCCTGGCTGGGAAGAGGTGGAGGGCTACGCGCTCTCCGACATCACGGAGACCAGCGCGAGCACGGCGATCGTCGGGAGGAGGAGCAAGGTCCGGCGCCACATGTCCGATGTCGCCGGGGACAACCTGATCGTGAGCGCCGCGCTCGACGCCGCCGGCGTCGCCGAGGCGACCGGCGACGAGACCGGGATCATGACGCTCTGGCGCCGGATCGACGTCGAGTACATCCGGATGGAGAGCGCGCCCCCGCTGCCCGTGGAGCTGGCGCCGGAGCACTTCGAGCCGGTCTTCACCCAGCTCGATTTCGCCGAGGCGCGCGTGATCCAGGACCTGCAGCACCTGGCGCTCGACGCGGACGCGCTCGGCGAGATGGCCTCGCGCTTCGTGAGCGAGCACTTCGAGCATGCCGGGGACCCTGGCTGGTTCTGCCTGATCGCCGCGCTCGAGCCGCACCCGGTGCCCGAGGTCCGGGGCGAGCTGCTGTTCTCCGGGAGCGTCACGATCCTGGACGGCGGCGAGGGCGAGCGGCGCGGCGAGTACGTGGAGATCCCTGGCACCCACCCGGACGCGAGCTACGTCACGTTTCGCTGGGACGGCTGGCAGATCAGCTTCTCGGCCGCGAGCGCGGCCGTCCTCGACGACCCGCCGCGGACCCGCCTCTGGCTGGCGCCGCACGACATCCAGCGCCAGTTCACGGCGGGCGACGGGTCCCTGGCGCACGCGTACGAGCGGCGCCTCTTCTTCTTCCCGCGGGCCCGCCGCAGGGACGGGGCGTGGGAGCCCCCGGGCTACGGCATCCCCGCGAGCGTCGAGGCCGACGTGCGGGGCCCAGGGGCCTCCTACGTCGCCGGCATGAGCCCCACGATCGACATCGGGCCGGCGAGGTACTTCGCCGGCAGGACCATCCTCTTCACCCATCACAGGGCGTGGTGGGACCCCGAGGCCGCGCGGCCCCGGCGCGGCTACGAGCAAGCCACGCTCCACACCATCGTCCACGAGCTCACGCACGCCTTCGGGATGCCGCACAAGTGCGGCTACTTCGATTACCGGCAGCCGCGCCGGACGACGTGCTGCATGAACTATCGGTCCCACTGGATGGTGGACGCCGACCAGCAGCTCATCCCTGGGACCGACGGGCGGGTTGGCAACGACCTGTGCGGGCGCCACGTGAAGGAGACCCGGCGCGTGCGCCTCGAGAACAACAGGGGACTTCGATGGAGATGAGGGGTTGTCATGTCCGATGAACACACGCGGAGCGCCGGGGACCCGGTCGACCCGCCTGGGCTGGTGCTCCGCTCGCTCGATCACGATCGCCGCTATGTGCTCGGCTTTCCCCTGCACGTGGCCATCACGCTGTGCGCCGACCGCCCTGGGGCCTGCATCCTGCGGTTGCCGCGCCCGAGCTGGGCGGGCAACGCAGGCTCCATCGGCGTCCGCCTCGCGCGGGCGGACACCGGCGAGGAGGTCGTGCGGACCGAGCCCTCGCCGATCGTGCTCCCTGAGCACGGCACGCCGGTGTTCCGCCTGTGCCCGGGCGAGTGCAGGCGCATGCTCATCGACGTCTCGTCGTACCTCCCGGCGGGGCTCGAGCCCGGGCAGTACACGCTGGCGATCGTCTACGTCGGGCCGCCGGACCGCGCGGAGAGCGCGCCGGTGCCGATCGAGCTCGCGGCGCCGAGCCCCGAGGAGCAGCGCGAGCTCGGGCGCCTCGCGCCCGAGGCCGCCCGCGTGGGCTCCTGGGGCCGCTGGACGAGCCTCCCTCCGGAGAGCGGCGCGGTGGTCACGAGCCGCGTGGAGCCGGGCGACCCGCTCCGCTTCGACCGCATCCTGCGTTACCTGATGTACGGGCCGCGGCCGCTCGGCGACGTGGACCCGGCCATCCTCGACGTGCTCCGCGGCGTCTACGAGCCGGAGGCCCACGCGCTCCGCGCCGAGATCTACGCCGCGCGGGGAGACACGGCGCGCTTCGCGGAGACGGCGGCGCTCATCCGGGCCGCTTACCCGGGGCTCGGCTGGTGGATCGAACAGATCGAGGCGGGGCAGAGCGAGATCGGCTTCGTCCGGGCGTGCCGGGCGAACCCGTGCGGCGGGTGAGCGGCGGCTCCGGTCCACGTCCGCCCACGCCCGCCCACGCCCTCGCCGCCGCGCCGGCTCCACACGCGGATCACGCGATTGCAACGCGATGGTCACGTGGAGCGGGTTCACTTGTCGCAGAGCGATGCGTGACGCGATGCGAGCGATGGCGAGGTGCTTCTACAAAAGGACGCGGTCGTGAGCGCGCTGCCGCCCGACGCCGTGGCGTCGCTCCCGGGCGCGGAGGCCGCCGCCGTCTCGTGGCGCACGCAGGGACAGCGCTACATCACGATCCTCGTCAAGGCGAGCTTCGCGTTCACGCCCGGCGCGGCCATGTGGCGGACGGAGCCGCAGGAGATCCTCCGCGCCGAGGTGCATCACGGCAAGAACCCCGCGCGGAGCGTGCGGTTCACCGGCGATCTCGCGCCCTACCTGGGCCGCGCGGACGTGCTCTTCACGGGCGACGCGCACGCCCCTGACGGGGCGCATGTCGAGTGCTTGCCGGTGCGGCTCGCGGTCTTCGGCGCGGGCGGCTGCGCGCTCGACAAACGCCTCCTCGTCCGCGACGAGAAGCCGTTCCAGCGGATGCCCCTCGTGTACGAGAAGGCGGCGCGCGGCGCGAACGGCTGGGAGAACCCCTTTGGCATCGACGCGGGCGACGGCGAGCCCAGGGTCCTCGATCCCCAGGACCCCGCGCGGCCCGCGGGGCTCGGCCCGATCGCGCGCGCCTGGCCGGTGCGCAAGCGGCTGCTCGGCAAGACCCGGCGCGAGACGCTCGAGGGCCCGAACGCGGAGATCCCCGCTGGTTTCGACTGGTCGTACTTCCAGGCGGCGCCCCCGGACCAGCGGATCGACTACCTGCGCGGCGACGAGTGGATCGTGCTCGAGAACCTGCACCCGGCCGCTCGCCGGCTGGAGATGCGCCTGCCCCGGGCGCGCGGTATGGCGCGGATCCAGGGGCTCGCCGCGCCTCCTGCGGCGGGGGGCGACGTCATCGAGCTCAACGCGGACACGCTCCGGATCGACGGCGCCGAGCAGCGCTGCACGGTCGTGTGGCGTCGGATCGTCCCCGTCCCCGACGGCCACGCCCTCGCGCCCGTGCGGATCGCGGCCGGCGTCGCCGTCGACGGCGAGGAGCTCGCGTGGCCTGACCTGCGCCCCGGGCGGGCCCCGGGCGCCGCGGGAGCGGCTCCGGCTCCGCTCCCGACCGGCCCGCGAGGGATCGTGCACATCGAGGACGCGCCCGGCGCGCCTGGCCAGGCGCGCCAGCGGGACGGGGATCCGGGGCGCACCATCCACCTCTCGGACGACGAGATCGAGCTCATCGACCTGATCCAGCGCCCGTCGCCGCTGCAGACCGTCGCGCTCTCGGACGAGCAGGGCGAGGCGGCGGTGCGCGCGCCGGCGCTTCCGTTCGCGCCCGCGCCGGGATCGGCGCGGCAGGGCCGGCCCGAGCCAGCGCGACCGCAGATCGACGCCGGCGCGAGCGCGACGCTCGCGCTGTCGAGCGAGGAGGAGGTGCGCGCCGGCGAGCGGCCCGCGATCCCGTTCTTCTTCGACCCGAGGCCCGCGCCGCGCCTCGAGCTCGGGGCGCCGATCCCCGGCGCGCCCTGGTCTGGCGCGCTCGTTTCACCGCCGCCCGGCCCGTCCCTGGGGCTCGCGACCCTCGCGCTGGAGGAGGCTCCGCCGCCGCCCGCCGAGGTGTTGCCGCCG
The DNA here is from genome assembly GCF_052075895.1 of Sorangium sp. KYC3313. Taxonomy (NCBI): domain Bacteria; kingdom Pseudomonadati; phylum Myxococcota; order Polyangiales; family Polyangiaceae; genus Sorangium; species Sorangium sp. KYC3313. The sequence goes on along the minus strand of NZ_CP197255.1, from coordinate 8,834,117 downwards.
CCCGTCGAGTCATCGTCGTACGCCGCCCCGGCCTCGGGCGTCCTCGCGCGCGAGCCCGAGCGACCCGCCGCGTCCCGCTTCTTTCACGTCCTCCGGCGCGAGGACGGATCTCCCTCCGCGTCGCTCCCGCCGCTCGGCGACGGCGACGAGGTGAGCCTCGAGCGGTGCGCCATCGTCACGGCGGAGCTCGCCGAGAAGCCGGTCCCCCGCGCCGAGGTGCTCAGGGCGCACGGCCTGTCGGAGGCGCGCTGGGCAGCGGCCGAGCGGCGGTGGCGGGACTCGATGACGGAGGAGGCCAGGCGCCGCGAGCGGGCGCTCCGCGACAAGTTCGACGCGGCCTACGTCGGCGCGTGGGAGGCCGTCTGGGGCCCGCTGCACGCGGCCGACTATGCCCGGCTGATCGTCGCGACCGAGCGCAGCGGGAGCGCCGCGGCGCCCGGCGACCGCGTGATCCGGCGCACCGTGTGGGTGCGCATGAAGCGGCTCTGGGCCAGGCGCCTCGCCGACGATCCGCGCCTCAGGGCCCGCGTCGAGGCCGAGATCGCGAGGCTGCGCGAGGCGCCGCGCCAGCGCGCGCAGGACGGCGCTCCCGCCGCGTACGCCGTCTGATCCGCGTCGCGCGCCGTGCCCCTTGACCGCGGCGCCCGGGGTTCCGAACATCCTCGCTGGTGCAAGCGATGGTCCGTTCATGATCGACGCGTCGACGCTGGGCAAGGAGCTCGCGGGCCGGTACAGCGTGGAGGGGCTGCTCGGCGTGGGCTCGATGGGCGCCGTCTTCCGCGCGCGCCACCTCGCGCTCGCGCGGGTCGTGGCGATCAAGGTGCTCACCGGGCACACGGATCCGAACGCCGGGGAGCGGATGCTGCGCGAGGCGCGCATCTCGGCGCTCATCAAGTCGCCGCACGTGGTGGGCTGCTACGACTTCGGCTTCCTTTCGAGCCGATCGCCGTTCATGGTGATGGAGTACGTGGGCGGCCCGTCGCTGTCCGCGCGGCTCCAGGACGGGCCGCTGCCGCTCGACGATCTGCGGCGCTACATGCTCCATGCGGCGCGGGGGATGGCCGCCGCGGCCGAGCTCGGCGTGATGCACCGCGATCTGAAGCCGTCGAACATGCTGATCGCGCCGTCAGGGGAGCTGAAGGTCGCCGACTTCGGCCTCGCGCGCCTGACCGCCACGACGGGGCCCTCGGCGCTCCGGGAGCAGCCCCTCACCGCGATGGGCACCGTGCTGGGGACGCCGTTCTACATGGCGCCCGAGCAGGCGTGGAGCCCGCAGGAGAGCGACACGCGCGCGGACATCTACAGCTACGGCGCGTCGTTCTACCACGCGGCCACGGGCCAGCGGCCGTTCGAGGAGCAGGAGCTCCTGCCGCTCCTGCTCGCGCACCGGCAGGACATCCCGGCCCGGCCGCGGGCGCTCCGTCCCGAGCTCGACGAGGACGTGCAGGCCGTCCTGGAGCGCTGCCTGGCCAAGGACCCGAAGGACCGCTTCCAGTCCTTCGACGAGATCGACACCGCCCTCGTGGGCGCCCAGAGCACCCGCTGGGGGGATCCGCACGATCTGACGCTCCGCGTGTACATGGAGCAGTACAAGCGCTTCCGGCCCGCCCTCCTGTCGGGCGGCCCTGCGGGGCCGGTCACGGCCTTCCAGTTCCACGGGGACAGGACGCTCTCGATCGTTCGCGCGAACATCGCGGGCGTCTCGGCCGACGCGCTCGTGAGCGCGGACGACGGGCAGCTCACCATGTCGGGCGGCGTGGCGCTGGCCCTGAACCACGCGAGCGGCGGCGTGTGCCACATGGAGACGCGCAAGTACGTTCCCGTGCGGCATGGCGGGGTGGTGGTCAGCTCCGCTGGCAGGTTGAACGCGCGGTTCGTGTTCCACGCGATCACGCTCGACTGGGATCACGTGGCCACCTACAGGCCGACGCGCGATCTCATCCTGCGGCTCCTGGAAGGGTGCTTTTATCACGCGGACACGATGAAGCTCCGGAGCATGGCGCTGCCGCTGCTCGGGGCGGGGAGGGCGGGTTTCTCGCCAGCCGAGTGCCTCGACACGATGGTCGAGTTCCTGGTGAAGGCGATGCTCCTCGGCGGGACAGGGCTGTCGCACGTGACGATCGTGCTCCGGGAGGGCGCGGGGGTCTGAGCGAGCGCCCTCTCGGCAGGTAGCGCCGCGCCATCGAGGCGGTCGGTCGTCGCTGGTGGCGTAGCGCCGAGCGGGTCGTGGTCCTGGTCGTGATCGTCGACGGCACGAGCATGGACGTGAACGTTCCGCCCAACCTCGGTCGGTGTTGCACGGCTCCCTCGCAGCTCAGGCGGCCTCCTGCACGTCGATTGTGTGTCCTTTCTCACCGAATGCCGCCTCCTGCGCAGCCACGGCGGCCTCCTGCGCAGCCACGGCCTCGTCCTGCGCGGCGCCGGCGGCTCTCCTGCGCAGCCACGGCCTCGTCCTGCGCGGCGCCGGCGGCTCTCCTGCGCAGCCACGGCCTCGTCCTGCGCGGCGCCGGCGGCTCTCCTGCGCAGCCACGGCCTCGTCCTGCGCGGCGCCGGCGGCTCTCCTGCGCAGCCACGGCCTCGTCCTGCGCGGCGCCGGCGGCTCTCCTGCGCAGCCACGGCCTCGTCCTGCGCGGCGCCGGCGGCTCTCCTGCGCAGCCACGGCCTCGTCCTGCGCGGCGCCGGCGGCTCTCCTGCGCAGCCACGGCCGCCTCCTGCGCGGCGCGAGCTTCGAGCGACGCGGAGGGCCTGGCCCGCTCATCCCGCGGAGCGGCAGAGTACACGCTGAGCCCTGACCGCGAGGCCGAGCTGCGCCGAGAGGCCAAGTCGCTCGGCGACAGTACGATGTATTCCCCCGGCAAGCTCGCTCGCCGCGTCCTCTGGTCGAGCCGCATCCAGCGCGCCGCCGAGCGCGACGCGGCGGATCTCGTGCGGGCGAGCCGGAAGACGACGGGCCGGCTGACGACGGGGACGAGGAAGAGGCGCCCCAAGCCCGCCCGTCACGAATCCCTACCGGAATGGCCCCGAGCCGGCCCAACCGGCGAGCCACTCGGCTGACGAAGACTCCCAATCACATCACCGCCAGCACACCAGCGTACGCCCTGGACGGGTCGACTTCTGTCTCTTCGGATCACTCACCGAGTTTCTAATTGACGCTCAGATCCCACCGAGAACAATGGCGGGTGTCCCCACACCGCGTGTCGCGGCTCGGCCAGGAGCCTTCACCATGTCGATGCGCTTCCACGGCAAGGTCGGCCTGCTCTGCGCCTGTGGTCTCGTCGCCGCCCCCGCTCCGGCGCTGGCGCTCGAGTTCAGCGGCGGTGTCAGCGTCGGTGGGATCCAGGTCGGGACCGAGCCCAGGCTCGCCGTGAGCCCCTTCATCGGGTGGCTGTGGCGCAGGACGGGCGACTTCCGGATTGAAGTCCACAACGTGCTCAGCGTCGTTCCAGGGGCAGGCGTCGGGGTCTACGATCGGACGGCGGTCACCTTCGGGTACACCACGAAGACGGGCAGCGTCAGCCTCGGGCCGTCGCTGTCGATCTACATGATGCAGGTGTGCGGCGCCGTGATCTGCGACCGCGTGATGGGGGTCGCTCCGGGCGGCCGCGCCCAGTCCGACTGGTACTTCGCCGGGCGCCTCGGGGCGTCCACGAGCCTCAACGTGGACTGGGCCGGCGGGAGCAGCCGTGTCCTTCCCGGCAGCATGGTCCTGATGGTCACGGCTGGGCCTATCTGGAGGTTCGGGGGAGAGTCAAAATGAAGAGGCGGATCGTTCTTCTGGTGCTCGGTCTCACGGGGTGCAACTTCGACATGGGAGAGTGCTACGTCCGGGGGCATGGAACGGAAGGGGCCGGCGGGGGCATCATCACCCCTACCGGCGGGGTCGGAGGCTTCGGGTATGTCCCGCTGGAGCCGCAGAATCACACCGGCTACGACGAGGACCCGTGCAGCGGCGGCTCCCAGCTCGCCGAGTGCACGGTCACGTGGAAGGCTGGCTCGATTCAGTGCAAGAACTGGGGAGAGACTGGCGCCTGCACCTCGCTCTACCAGGGCGATCATGCGAGCCTGGACGAAGCCAAGGAGCGATGTGAGTATGCCAATGGGGTGCACCTCGGCTCGGGAGCGCAGTCGTGCGGCCCGTGCCGGTGGGTGAATGGGGCGAATGGCGATCCGGTTGAGAAGTGCAAACAGCGTTGCGACAGGATCAATAGGGATTGCATAGCACGCTGTCCGACGGGAGATAAGAATTGCATGCACGAGTGTAACGAGGAAAACGGAAAATGCCTCAAGGATTGTGACCGATGAATATCGTATAGACGTGGCGAAATGCACGGTGAAACTTAGAGCGCCTAACAAAAGCCCGTCGGGATATAGTTGAGGCAGATCAGGCATACGGCGAGCAGGAGGAACGCTCGGTGAATGTCGGCACGGCGCTCATACCGCACGGTCAAGCGCCGGAAGCGCCGGAGCCAAGCGATCGTCCGTTCGACGACCCAGCGGTAACGGCCGAGTTTCTCCGACGACTCGATGCCCTTGCGAGCGATGCGGGGCACGATGTGGCGCAGATGACAAGCCAACCGCAGGGCCGGGTCGTCGTAGGCCTTATCGGCATGCAGTTTCTTGGGGCGGCGCCGCGGTCGGCCGCAAGGACGCGCGATCGGCGGCACCGCGTCCACCATAGGAGTGAACATCCTCGAGTCATGGACGTTCGCCGGCGTCATCTCGACGGCGAGCGGGATACCATTCTGATCGACCAGAAGGTGATATTTCGTGCCCGGCCGGCCGCGATCCGTGGGGTTCGGGCCAGTTTTTTCACCCCCCTTTTTGCCGGAACCAGCGAGGCATCCAGCGCAGCACGCTCCCAGTTGATCCTATCGGCTTCGCCGAGCTCATCGAGCAAGACCTCGTGGAGCCGATCCCAGACGCCAGCCTGCTGCCAGTCGCGCAACCTGCGCCAGCACGTCATGCCGCTGCAGCCGAGCTCTTGCGGGAGATACTCCCAAGGGATCCCGGTCTTGAGCACGAACAAGATACCGGTCAGCGCGATCCGATCAGGCGTACGCGGCCGGCCCCCCTGCGGCTTCGGCTCCGTTTTCGGCAATAGAGGTACGATTCGTTCCCAGAGTTCGTCCGGCACCAACAGCTTGCCCACGCTGTATTCTGCCGCACCATCGGCTTCCCTCAAGCAAGCGGGGTGAACGGGCTTTTGTTAGGTGCTCTTAGAGCTGTAGCCCTTCCCTGGCGTCCGCCATTGACTTGCCCGAGTTCGGGCGCGCTGCCGGCAAAGAGTAGCTCGGTCCAGATCCTTGGCGCGCGGTCGACCAGCGACCGACACAGCAGGCGCGGCCGCCTGCGCCAGCAGGGGCATCGCGCCGATGCTCGACGGTGCCTCGCGGGCGGGGTGGTTCACCATTCAAGCCGTCGTTCAGCGCTTTGAGAAATCTGGTGTTTCGCCGCGTTCGATGGCGAGCGTCCATTTGTCGAGCCGTGATGCGCCGCTCTCCCAGAACTTCTTGCAACCCTCGATGTAATCGACAACAGCGTCTCTCTGCCCCACGGAGAGCAATCGGGATGCGAGCTCGAAATCGGGCCCAAATGTGTTGAGTTGTGGCGAGCCGCGGACCTCGCCTGCGGCCCGGAGGTGTTCTGCTGCGTTGGTCGGATCGTTGCGTGCTAACGCGACCTTTCCCAGGGTGATGTGCGCGTAATGTACGGCATTCCCATACTGAAATGTGTCGGCGTGATCCGTGGCATCGGCAAGCAGTCGCTCTGCGGCTTCGGTCGCTCGCTCGTAGTTCTCAGACATGACCGCCGCATCTGCGATGTTCATGAGGATTCCGAGCGATTCAAGCGTGCAGCGCTCAAGTGTGAGCGCCGCTTCGTATTCGGCGAGCGCCTCTCGCGCAAGTCGTGTGCGTTCTTCGCTCGATGTGGATTGACGGCTGGACGTGAAGTGCAGCGCTCCTAGGAGCTGTCGCCAGTCCGACGTGCCCGGGTCGATCGCGGCTCCTCGCTTGTACAGCTCTTCGGCTATGTCTGGATCTCCGGACGCAAGAAAGCTGCCGGCGTTCCTGAGGACAGCGAGATCGTTGGGGCTGTTGGATACCGTGCTCAACCAGAGGCGTTTCCCCTCGCTGTAGGCATCAGGGTAATATTCCGGGTGGATGCGCGCGAAAGCCATGAGGTGAATTTCTGGGCGATGTGCGATCAGCCAGTGAATGTGGTCTGCGCGTCGCTGCTGAGCGTCGTCGTTCGGGTCCGTGAAATAGAACCCGAGCAACTTGGCGCGCGCTTCGATGTCGTTCGAGCTCTTCAGCAGGTGGGTCTCGAGGGCTGCCGCATCTTGCGCTGCCAGGTCGATGCCATCGGTGCACAGGGAGAGCCAGTCGGGTGCGCGTTCCATGATGCTGCGAGGATAGCGCACCTGGCGGGCGCATGTCGGTGACCTCGGTGCCGTTGCTGTCTACCCGACCGAGCTCGTGCACGTCGCCCAGGACGTCGCGTCCCATGGCCCCGGAGGAGACCGCGCGCCGCGGGGTAGAGGATCGAGGGCCTCAGGGCCGCGGCAGTGTGACTCGGACGTTCCTGCGGGCGTCCGGCTGTCCTGGTCCGCGGTGACGCTCCCTGGTCCGAGCCGGCGCGCTCGCCGCGGCGAGCGTCAATCCAGCGATTCAGGAAACCGCAGCGTCTTGACGGAGTTGCCGCCCTCCGCCGCCGTCGTGCTGCCATCATCGTTCCGGCTGATGCCGCCATGGCCCGCGGGTCCGATCTCGAAGGTGACGCCCTCGAGCGTGAGCTGGTCCTCGTCGAGGTAGGCGACGCCGATCGAGTCGCCGCCGCGCCCCGGGCCGCCGTAGCCGCCGGGCCCTCCTTCGCCGCCGCTGCCGCCCCTGCAGCCCTGAAAGGCGTCCAACTCGGCGGCGCCCGGCGCGCCTCGACCACCTCTGGCGCCTTCCTGGGGTGGCCCGCCGTCGCCGCCCTTGCCGCCGGAGACGGTCGTGATCACGCTGTCGCGCACGGTCACCCGGGCGTGAAGCGCGAGGACGCCGATGGCCGGATGTCCGTTCGCTCCCCCGCGACCCCCCCGGCCTCCGCAACCGCCGGCCCCGCCCGAGCCTCCTCCTGCGCCTCCCTTGGAAGCCGCGCCGCATGCGGCGAGCCCGCCCAGGCGACCGCCGCCGCCGCCGCCACCCTGGCCCGGCGTTCCCCACGTCCCCTCGCTCCCCGTGCCACCCTCCCACCCGGTCTCGGTGAGGCGCCCGATGCCCGTGCCGGGAACCCCCCGCGTCCCAGGAAACCCACCGACCCCGTCGGAGCCGATGCGGCACCAGACGCCGCCGTGCTCTCCGGTGCCACCGAGCCCGGAGGGCGAAGGGTCCAGCCCTGAAGCGGGCTCCCCGTCGCCTCCATCCCCGGCGCTGTCGGGCAGCCCGTCCCCTCCCTTGCCGCCGATGCTCGTGAGCCCGCTCTCGCACTCGTTCACGTTCGCAGGCCCGCCGGCGACGACGGCCGCCGAGCACGCCTCCGCGGCGTACATGCCATCCGGTCCGGCCGGTGGGCTGTAACGAGGCCACATCGCGCCGTCGAGGCCTGGCACGCCGCCGTCAGCGCCGATCTCGCTCCGCAGGATCTCCACTGCCGTGTTGGACTGAGCGAGCACGCCGATCGGACCCCTCGCGATGAAGTGGAGGTCGGCGAGCGTCGACACCCCGTCCGCGGCGCCGCTGTCCTCGGGCCCCGCCGGCTCGACGATCACCAGGGGGCCGTCGACCGTCACGCGATTGAACAGGGTCCACGGGCGCGCGGGATCGCGCTCCCATTTCAGGCAGTGGAAGCCCCCGAGAAGATCCACGCCGGAGGGCACCCTGAACTGACTCGGGATGAATCCCTCGTTGCAGAGGAACACGCGCCCTCGTCGGGTGCGCGCGAGCTCGATGGCGCGCTCGACGGTGTACACCGGCTTCGCCTTCGTGCCGGGGTTCCTGTCGTCGCCGTGGCCGACGTTTCCGGCGAGGAACACGCCGCAGCCGTCGTCGAGGATATCGGCGGCGACGTGCTCGATGCACACCGACTCCGGGGGCGGCTCGTCCTCGCACGAGGTGCCTTCACAAGGCGTCACGCCAGGGTCGTTCACGCCGGGAGCGGTTCCGCAGCCGGTCGCCCACGGCGACAGCAGAAGGACGAAGGCAGCAGCGGTGCTCTTTCTCATGAAGCTCTCCTGACGTGCGCCGCCGGCACAGGGCGGTTCATCGAGGCGGTTCCGGAGCTTGCTCATCGAACCTGTACCAGAACCACGCAGTCCCATCGTTCCCCGTGCCGTACTTGGTTTCCGCGGAGGCATTGCCACCGGACCCTCCCTTGCCGGCTTGTCCGGGCAAGACCGTCGCGAGCTCCAAGATGGCCACGGAGGCGCCCACCGAGGCGATGCCGAACGAGTGGCCACCGTGACCGCCGCCGGCGTCGCCCCCGCGACCGCCGGCGCCGCCAAGGCCGCCGTCGCACCCTCGCGACGTGTTGGTCAGAGCACCGCGTCCACCTTTGCCGCCGTCCCAGCCGAGGCCGCCCCACTGGCCCGTTCCGCCGACCCCGCCGTTGCCGCCCTTGGCGCCGAGGACCGTGCTGGCATCGACCGTGAGGTCGCTCCCCTTCAAGGCCACGATGGCGATGCTCGCGCCGCCGTAGTCGCCTCCCTTGCCCCCCTTGCCCCCGCACCCGCCGCTGCCGCCTGATCCGCCGGCCGCCCCGCCCTGGGGCCGATCCGCCGGACACGCGTTCGTGGGGACGTTCATGCGGTCGCGCCCTTTTCCACCGCCACCCCCGCCGCCGCCCTGGCCGACGCCGCCCTTCTCCCCGTCTTTACCGCGGACGCCGACCCATCCGTAGATGTCCAGAAGGCCAGCTCCCGCCGCTCCGGCGCCGCGCTCCGCATCGGCGCCGTTGGCTCCCTTCTGCCCATCGGTGCACGCCATGCCGGACGCGCCGTTGCCAGCCAGGCCGCGCTCCTCCGAAGTCCCGACCGCCTCCGGCTGTCCTGGCGTCCCGTCGCTGCCCGTCTCGACGCTTCCACGAGCCCCCTCGCCACCCGTCGACTCGATCCCGTCGTCGCACAGGGTCACGACCGGAAGGGCGCCCCGCGCGGCGTCCGCGGTGCAGGCGTCCGCGCCGTTGTTCCCGACCACGCCGGCCTTCGCGCGGAAGCTCGGCGCGTCCTCGCCGGGGTCTCCATCCTTGCCATCGCCCGCGAGGATCACGCTCGACCGCACGATCGCCCTGGCCCTCTGCTCCAGGATCATCGCGATCGACGACTTGTTGTCGCTCGCGGAGGCGTCGGCCGCCTCGACGCGCACGCCGAAGATCACCGACGTCGCGTCGTCCCCCGCGATGACCGCGTCGTCCCCCGCGAGGACCCGCACCGGGATCCCCACCGGCGGAGCGATGACGGTCAACGCGCTCTGCTCGTCGAGCGGCCCTCCGTAGGACCAGTCGCCGCCGGCGCACAGACGGCCGCCCCAGAGGTCGACACCCTGGGGGAGCGAGATGGCCTCCTCGAACGACCCGCCGCACGCGTACACGCGCCGGGTCGGCGCCTCGCCGTGGTCTCGTCCGTGCGCGGCGAGCCCGATCGCGTGTTGCAGCGTCCTCACCGGCGCGCCCTTCGTGCCGGGGCTGTCGTCGTCGCCCTCCTCGCTGACGAACACGCCGCACAGGTCGAGCGCCGGCGCCGTCGTCGGATCCCCGTCACAAGGAGACGGCTCCGGCGGCGGAACCTCGCACCAGTAGCTGTCCGCGCAGCTGTCGGAGTAGCACCCCGTGTTGCCGGCCGCTCCGGCCAGACCGAGCGCGACGGACGCCAGCGCACGAAAGACCCCTCGACCGCGACCCATGGATTTAGAACGCATGACCTCGCCCCCGCCTCACCATGCTCCTTCGAGGAGCACCCCCGCCCGTTCGCTCGTTGTCATGGGCACGACGCGGATATCCGTGGCGCTCGGTTTCACCTTCGCATGGCTGCTGCCAGCGCCGGCCGAGCTCGTGAAGCCGGTTGCGGCCCCAAGCGTGAGGAGAATCGAGCGCACATGCGCAATGAACCACACGGGGGCATGCTACTCACGCCTGCTGCGCAGGGTCAATACGCAGGAATCTGCAAGTTTTGGCCCATTTGCGAGAAAATATCACCCGAGATCGCAATGCTGCCGTTGGTCTCAAGGGGTCAACGGGCCTTACCAGCGAATCAAGGTGCCTCGCATGGCGCGCTTTCCGGTTGACAACGCACCGGTACTGCGCAGCCCAGACGCGGCCGTTCCGCCCTCGGTACCTTCGCCTCCGCCGTCGTGACCGCCCGGATCGCGCTGTCGTCGCTTTTCCAGGAGAGTGAACGAATCGAGGGGCCACAGAGGTCCATGATTGAACCCGTGCGCGCAGCGTGGCTGTATCTTGCAAGGCACGGCACAGCGAAACTGTCGCGATGAAGCTGTAAGGACCCTTGACTTTCGCCTCGTGGCCATAAGAATATTCCAAGCCGCCCTTGGCGGTCCGGACCTCTCCGCCGGGCGCCGCAGTCGGTTGCAGGATCGCACAAGGGCCGACTCCGAGTGAGGCTATTGCGGGGATCACTTGCTTCTTGCGGCTGCGCGTCCGGGGTGCTCTCGCTCTCTCTGAAGTGATGCCCATCCCCATTGCATGGGGTATTCGCAAGTGAGTGTCTCTTCGACAAACGTCGTGATCGCCAGGCCTGTGGTCGGCGCAGGCACTGCGGGTGCATCCATGAACACCGGGAACATGGGCGCGCTCGCTGGAACACTCGAGTCTTGACCGCTGGATCGAAGGGGCCGCAGACGGCTCGATGGGTTCATGGATCCATCGAGAGAAGAAGTCTGAGGCTCGGCCGGTCCATCATGGAGAACCCTTCGATGCGCGTCGCTCCCTTGCTTGTCTACGTATCCGCTTCGGTCTCATGCGGCCTGCTGTCGTGCAACGTCGAGCGCGTTGTGGGCGAGGACCTCGACGTCCTGGACTCCTCGTCGAGCAGCTCGTCGTCGTCGAGCAGCAGCTCGGGGACGGGCGGCGGTGGTGCCGGCGGCGGGGGCTCGTCGTCGCGCAGCAGCTCGGGGACGGGCAGCGGCGAGGCCGGCGGCGGCGGCGGGGACTCGTCGTCGCGCAGCAGCTCGGGGACGGGCAGCGGCGAGGCCGGCGGCGGCGGTGGTGGTGCCGGCGGCGGCGGCGGGGGCTCGTCGTCGAGCAGCAGCCCGGGGACGGGCGGCGGCGGGGCCGGCGGCGCCGGCGGGGAGGGTGGGGCCGGCGGCGCACCCGACACGTGCACGACATCCGAACCGGCGGTCTGCGGCAATGAAACCGGCAGCCACTGCGGCTTCATCTACGAAATCTGGAAGGACCAGGGGACCGGATGCCTGACGAACACATCGGACGGCTTCAGCGTGGAATGGAGCGACATCAACAGTCTGCTGGGCCGCAAAGGTCTGAGGCCCGGGTCACGGAATCAGATCGTGACCTACGAGGCGGACTTTCAGCCAAACGGCAATGCCTACCTGGGTGTCTATGGATGGACGAAGAGCCCGGCCGTGGAATATTATATCATTGATGGCTGGGGCACCTGGCGTCCCCCTGGCGCACCAGGAACCATGGGCACCGTTGCGAGCGACGGAGGCGTCTATGACATCTACAAAACCCAGCAATCCGACGTGATTGGGATTGATGGCATCAATCCCCCATATCAGTTCTGGAGCGTTCGTAAGCAGAAGCGCACGAGCGGAACCATCTCCGTCGCCAACCACTTTGACGCATGGCAGAGTCTGGGGATGAACATGGGGAGCTTGAGCGAGGTCTCGATGTTCGTGGAAGGATATCAGGGCAGCGGAAGGGCTGATGTGAGCGTGTCGATGAGGTGAGCGCCGGGGCTCGAGCGTCGATCCCGGCCCGCCCCCGGGCCGCTCGCCGGGCTACCGCCCGCTCGGGCCGTCGCCCCGCGCGGCCACGGACAGCCGCAGCGCGCCGATCCCGCGCGCCTCGGCCGTGGCGCCGGCGATATCGATGACGAGCTCATCGCCGGACACGAGCGGCCCCACGCCCTGGGGCGTCCCGGTCGCGATGACGTCGCCAGGCTCCAGGGTCATCACCCGGCTGATGTACGCGACCAGCTCGGGCACTCCCCAGATCATCTGCGCCGTCATCCCGTCCTGCCGCACCTGGGAGTTCACGACCGCCCGCACGCGGAGCGCCGCGGGATCGAGCGCCGTCTCGATCCACGGCCCGACGGGGCAGAACGTGTCGAACCCCTTGGCTCGCGTGAATTGCACGTCCTTCCGTTGCAGATCCCGCGCGGTGATGTCGCCCAGGCAGGCGTACCCGAGCACGTGATCCAGCGCGTCCTCCGCCCGCACGGCCTGGGCGCGGCGGCCGATGATCACGCCGAGCTCCGCCTCGTGCTCGACCCGCTGGCTCTCCGGAGGGAGCACGATGGACTGGCCAGGACCGATCAGCGCGGAGGGCGGCTTGAGGAAGAGGAGCGGCTCGACCGGGACGTCGTTGCCCAGCTCCTGCGCGTGCGCGGCGTAATTGCGCCCCACACACACGATCTTCGTGGGGGCCACGGGGCAGGCGAGATCGATGTCGGTCCACGCCACGGCCTCTCCCGTGGTCTTGCCGCCGAGCCAGGGCGGAGCGTCCAGGACGAGCGCGGCTGCGCCGTCGAGGCGGGCGAAGAAGGCTGGGCGATCCTGATCGGGAGGCGCGAGGCGAGCGAAGCGCATGGCGCGAGCAAAGCGCGATCTTCGCGTCGCGGCAAGCCTGGGGACCCGCGCAGCGCGACGTACGAGCGCCGGCGCCCGCCAGGGCGGAGCTCGTGCGTCGTGGTCGTCGCGCGACACCGGTGGCGGGCCGCCGTCACGGAGGAGGCGCCGCGACGCCCCGACGCCGCGCGACGAGGCGAGCCTCGTGGTGCCCTTCCTCGAGCCACCCTTCCTCGTAATGGACCACCTCGAGCGCCTCGCCGAGGAGCCCCGGCAGCTCGCCGTCATCGAGCAGCCAGCGCGCGCTCGGGTGCGCGTGCCGCAGCAGGTTCGACCGCGTCGGGTGCACGACGACGAGGCGGCCGCCCGGGGCGAGCTCCGCCGCGCAGGCCGCGAGCCTGCGCTCGAGGAAGTAGAAGATCAGGAGGAGGTCCCACGGCCCGGCAGGCAGCGGGTCGCGCTCCACGTCGAGCGCCACCGTGCGCAGCGCGAGCCCTTCTCTCGCCGCGGCGGTCCGCGCGATGCCGAGCCCGACCTCGGAGATGTCGGCCAGCGTCACGTCGAGCCCGCGCCGCGCGAGCCACAGGGCGTGACGACCCGCGCCGCCCGCCAGGTCGAGCGCGCGCCCGCGCCGGGGCAGGAGCGGATCGAGCGCCGTGAGCGCGGCGGACGGCTCCCCCGGATCGCCGCCGCCCTCGCGGTAGCGGGCGTCCCACCTCGTGCGATCGTCGTCCGACACGCTGTCCTCCTGTCCTGTTGGCCGCGCCGGGGCGAGCACCGGTGAGCGCCCCTCGCTGGCGCGGAGCGTACCATCCTCCAGTGGGGCCGCTCCGGCGCGGGGCGACGGCGCCGGCCGGCGTCTTCTGGACGCTCGGCATGACCTGGCCTAGCACGCCGGCGGTTTGCCATGCCCGAGTGCCTGACCCTTGCCCCGACCCCGGATCCCCGCCGCTTCCGCGCGCCCGACGGCGCGCTGCTCTCGCCGCCCGAAGGCTGGGTGTGCCTGCCCCCGGGCGACGCCGGGCTCACCCGCAGGGTGAAGCTCGCGGGCCCGTCCTGGATGGTCGTCGAGAAGCGCGGCAGGAAGACGTTCTCCCGGGGTCTCTGGGCGCCGGCCGCCACCATCGAGGCCGCCCGCGCGGCGCTCGAGGCCGAGCGCAGCACGCCCGCGTACGCGAAGAAGCGGGAGGCGGACGCCCGGCGGAGGGAGCGCGACCAGGAGGAGTACGTGCGCGAGTTCGAGGCGGCGGTGGCCGCGTTCCTCCGGTTCTCGCCGCGCTACGCGGCGCTCGCGCGGGCGCTCGCGACCAAGGTGGCGCTGCACGCCACGCCGGTCGGCAGCGGCACCGTCGCCCGCACCGAGCGGATCCCGGTCGCGCAGCGCGCCGAGTCGGCCGTGATCGCCTGGATGCGGCACCAGACCACGGCCTACGACGCGATGGCCATCCCGCGCGTGAAGGGGATGCGCCGCGAGGTGCGGCGCGAGCTCGCGCAGATCTCCCGCGCCATCCTCGATCTCCATCGCGGCGACGCGCCGCACGCGGGCGCGTCGTGCCCGCTCTGCGCGGCGGTCTGACGCGCGGGGCGGCGCGGGGCGAGCCCGTCACGCGCCGAGCAGCCCCTCGCCGGCCAGCCGCGCGCGCAGCCCCGCGGGCCCGTCGAACACGTGCGCGCGCATCCCGACCGCGGCCGCCGCCGCGCAGTTCTCGGCGCGATCGTCGACGAACAGGCACTCGCCCGCGCCGACCCCGATGCGCGTCATGAGCCGATCGAAGAACGCGCGCGCCGGCTTGCGCACGCCCAGGTGATGGCTCGAATAGACCCCCTCGAACAGGACGTCGAGCGCGAACGCCTCGCGCACCTCCTCGACCCACACGGGGTAATTGCTCGCCACGAACCTGAGCGCGCGGCCCTCGAGCGACGCGACGATCTCGCGCACGCCGGGCAAGAAGCGATATCCCGCGCGGCGCACCCGGTTGAACGCGTCGAGGTCGAACGAGAGCCCCTCGGCGCCTTCACGAAAGAACCGGCGAGCGAACTCGGCCTCATCGATCTCGCCGATCTCGAACGCAGGCCAGCACGTGGGGTCGCGGTGCCTCGCAATCTCGGGGGGCGCGGCGGGCGCGGCGGGCGCGGCGGACCGGATCGCCGCGGCGAGCGCCTCCCGGTACGGGTCGTAGAGGACGGTGTCCATCAGATCGAAACACACTGCGCGGACCATCAGGCGCGAACCGTAGCACCGGCGCGCGCCCGTGTGCGCACGCAGGTCACACGGGCGCACAGGCGTGCGGCCACACCGGTGAGTTGCGTTGAGGGCGCGCGAACCAGCGCGAACCAGCGCGAACCGACGCGAACCGACGCGATTTCACGAAACTGATACGAACTTTGAGAAGGCGCGTCTCGCAATGCGCTGCGCGATGGCTTATACTGGGCATGGGTGGCGAGTTCTCAGGAGCGTGGTCCGGCGATGCGCCGGCTCCTGAGGTCTCGTGTGGTGGTCTGCTTGATCTACCGGCGCGCGGCGCCGGAGCTTGCTTAAAAAGGAGTCAGGCCATGAGATTGCCTGCGATGAGCATTGCTTTGTTCACGGTCGCCCTCGCCAGCGCGGCGTGCGGCGGCGGTGGTGACGAGAATCTCAATCAGAGCGGCTCGGGCGCCGGGAACAGCTCGGGCAATGGGACCGGAGGCGACGACGGCGGCTTCGGTTCAGGGGGGGTGACCTCGGGCAGCGGCGCCGGCTCGGGCGGCCCCAGCAGCGGCGCAGGCCCTTCGACCGGGGCCGGCGAGGCGTGCGCCACGCAATCGGCCCAGGCCGGGCTCCAGCCCGTGTACCTGGCTGTCGCGTTCGACGTGTCGGGCAGCATGGGGATGAACGACAGGCCCTCGCACAGCAAGGAGCTCAAGTGGGATCCCGTCGTCGCCGCGACCAAGCAGTTCTTCACGGATCCGGCGTCCGCGGGGCTCACGGCCTCGCTCACGTTCTTCCCCGGCGAGCGGCGGATGTGCGACGCCAGGACCTACCGCACGCCGGACGTCGGGATGACGCCGCTGCCCTCCGCGGCGTTCGGCAAGGCGATTGACGACGTCACGCCTGCGACCGAAAACGACTGGGGCACGAGCACGCCGACGGCGTTCGTGGTCGACGGGACGGTCACGTTCATCGAGGCGCAGCGCCAGGAGAACCCCGGGAAGTACGCGCTCGTGCTCGTGACCGACGGCTACCCGCAGCGCTGCGGCGGAGACGCGGACAGCGTCGAGGCCGTCGTCGAGCGCGTCGAGGGGGCGCGCCAGGACAACGTCCCGACCTACGTGATCGGGGTGGCGAACCCGCCAGACGACGAGCCGGGGAACGTCGACAACCTGCGCGACATCGCGGTGGCGGGCGGCACGGGGAAGGCGTTCATCATCGAGACCGGCAACCCCGACGCGACCGCGACCGCGTTCAGGGCGGCGATCGACGAGATCCGCGGCGCCGCGGTGTCGTGCACGGTCGCGATCCCGGCCGCTCCCGACGGGCGGACGTTCGACAAGCAGCGGGTGCGCGTGACGTACACGAGCGGAGGGGGCCAGCCGAAGGCCGTCGCGTACGATCAGGCGTGCGCGAGCGCCGACGCCTGGCGCTACGACAATCCGTCGAACCCGACGCAGATCGAGCTCTGCGAGAGCGTGTGCGGCGCGATTCAGTCCGATCCCGAGGCGTCCCTGGGCGTCGACTTCACCTGCGAGGACGTGCTCGACATCCCGCAGTGATCGGCGGCGGGGGCGCTCCCTCATCCGGGCGCGCCCGCCGCTGGCGGGCGCGTGGCGCGCAGGCCCGCGTCGCGGGCGCTTCCCTCAGGGCGCGCAGGCGGCCTGTGGGCTGAAGAGCGCCGGGGCGAGGCCCCGGTAGTCGTCGTGGGGCACGCCGCCGCGGAGATCGCCGCCGAGCTTGTAATAGTAGCACCGCGAGGCGGGGATCCCGGCGGCCGTGTACGTCGCCACGTCGCTCGGCATGTTGCCGAAGCCGAAGGAGGGCACGATGCCCGTGCGCGCCTTGAGCCATCCGAGCTCGATCGTCTTGTACTCGGCCGCCGCGCCGCCGAACGCGCCGGTGACGCCGATGGTGGTGTGGAGGATGCCCGGCGGGAAGCCCTGCTCTCGCAGCCAGACCCTCGTGCTGCCCACGAGCCACTCGGGGCGCGCGGTCACATAGAAAAGGTAGATCCCGCTGTCGGCGAGGGCGCGCATCGCCTCCGCCGCGCCGGGGTGGGCGGCCGGCGGGCCGCCGCCGACGAGCTCGCCCACGACCGCCACCTCGCTCGACGTGAGCGTCCCGTCGACGTCGGTCACGGCCACCTGCGCGCCGGACGGGAGGACCTCGATGAACAGATCCGCGCTCGTGGCGTCGCCGGCCACGGCGAGGTGGACGCGGTGCCGGCCGACCTCGAGGCGCCGCCCCGCGGCGAGGTCGATGTAGACGCGCCCGCCGGTGTCCGGGATCCCCTCCGTGGTCGGGTGCGGGTGGTCGTCGTCGCTCGTCCGGAAGGTGCCGAGCCGCTCCCAGGCGCCGCTGCAGCCGCGGAGCAGGTAGGCCTCGACGTCCTCGTCCTCGAGATCGTCGTCCTGCGGCCCGTAAGCGAGCTTCGCGATGGCCCACTGGGGCCCGTCGGCGCGGGCGAAGAGGTCGCGCCCGCGGTGGCGCGGCCACCCGGCCGCGACGAGGCGCGAGCGGGTGTGCCTGAACCCGCGCGGCAGGGCGGCCGGCGGCGGCGCGTCGCAGGCCGGACGAGCAGGGCAGGCGCCCGCCCTGGGCCGCGGCGGCGCGGGAGCGTCCGCCTGACGCGGGGCACCGGCGCAGGCGACGAACGAGACGGCGGCGAGGACCAGCGGAGCGAGCGGGGCGGGGCGCACCACGATCACGTATACCGCGGCGGCGCGCCGCGACGCGACCAGGTCGCGCACCGCGGCCCGGGGCGGGAACGCCCCGGAACGCCCATCTCAGGTTCAGGTCCAGAAGCCCGTCGGCTGCCCCAGGAGCGCGGCGCCGACCTGGCCGAACCAGCCCTCTGCGGCGGCGGCGTGCTGCGAGAAGGTGTGAATGTCCCGGAACCGCCGTTGCACGGGCGAGGCGTTCCGGGCGACGCCGCCTCCGCCCGCCTGATAGCAGGCGTCCACGGCCCGGGCCGTCACCTCCGTCACCCAGGCCAGGGCGCCCGAGATCCGCGGCGCCATCGCCAGGGCGGCGCCAGGGTTGTTCACGCACGCATCCCAGAGCTCGTCCCCCGTGTCGCGCAGCAGGGCGCGCGCCGCGCGGACGCTCGTCTCGGCGCGGCCGAGGTTCACCTGGAACAGCGGGGAGTCCGCCAGCTGGGCGCGCGCATACAGCCGCTTCTTGCCCGAGCTCGCGAGCGTCACGACGTCGTCGAGCGCCCCCTGGGCGATCCCCACGGCCACGGCCCCCATGTGGAGCACGAAGTGCAGGACCGGCGCGACGAAGCCCGGCCCGGCCACCGACGGCTGGCCCCGGAAGATATCGAAGGCGTTCGCCTCGGGGCAGAAGGCCCCTTCCAGCGCGATGTCGTGGCTCCCCGTGCCGCGCAGGCCGAGCACGGACCAGGTGTCGATGATGCGCGCCTCGCTCGCCGGGAACAGCATGCCCCGCATCTCTGGCGCCTCGCGCGCCTCGCGCGCCTCGCCCGCCTCGCCCGCCTGGCCCATCCGCGGGCGGCCGCCGTCCATGATCACGCAGTTCCCGAACAGCCAGCTGGCGTGCTCGCAGCCGCTCGCGAAGCTCCAGCGCCCGGTGACCCGGTAGCCGCCGTCCGTCGCGTGGGCTTCCCCCTGCGCGTTGAAGCCGCCGCCGATGATCACGTCCGGCCCGCCGGCGTAGATGGCGTCGAAGCGCTCGCGCGTCAGGAGCGCGAAGAGGTGCGGGCTCTCCGAGCCGATCATCACGGTCCAGCCGGTGGCCCCGTCCGCCCGGGCGAGCGCCTCGAGGACGTCCATCCCCGTGCGCAGATCGACCTCGTGGCCGCCGTGGCTCCTCGGCAGGAACATCCGGAAGCAACCCGCCGCCTTGAGCTGGCCGAGGAGATCCGCCGGGAGGCGCCGCGCCTCCTCGATCTCCGCGCTCCGTGAGGCGATCGCGGGGGTCAGGTCACGGACGGCATGCAGCACCTTCGCGGCGTCTTCGTTCTTCATCGCTCGCTCCTTGAGGTTTGGGGGGGTCGCGGAGCCCGTGAAGGCCCGGCAAAACGGCTCATCGTACGGCGGTTCTGGGGCTCCGCGCGGACTTTCGGCCCCCTCCGCCGGGAGGAACGTCATCGCGGGTCGGTCACGCGGCCCATGAACAGCACGGCGCCAGTCGCCACGTCGCGGATCAGGAACACGAACGGGTGATCCGCGCGGAACACCTGGGGCTGCGCCGGGGCCGACCGTGTCGCCACGACGACGCCCGTGGCCGCGGCGGCTTCGGTCCCTTCCTCGTTGACCTCCACGAACGCCTTGTGGCGCACCTGGGAGATGAACAGCGGCTCCGCCCTCGTGATCCCGGTGAAGTCGGCCTTCTTCTCGTCGAACGCGAGCGGCATGCCCAGCGCGCTCAGGGTCGCCGACAGCTCGAGCTCGGCGGTCATCTTGAAGCGCGGGAGCGCCACGTCGACCCGCGCCGGATGGAGCGCCTCCACGTACGCCGCGAGCCCCCCCGCCGCCAGGCGCTGCTCCACCTTCGCCAGCCCGTCCACCTGCGCGGGCAGGACGACGACCATGGCCAGCCGGCGCTCGGGGCTCTGCGCCTCGTACGCGAGCTCCAGCACCGACGCGTCAGCGGCCTTTCCAAAGCCCGCCAGGAGCGTCTTGCGCATCATCGGCACGGCCGGCGCCGTCCCGGGCTTGACCGTGAACGGCTCGCTCTTGGTGGCCTGCTTGTCGAACGGCGTCGCCCACTTCCCCTTGAAGTAGACGGCGTTCGTGAGCACGAGCCGCGTGAGACCGGTGATGCTGCCGGCGGGCATCAGGTCCTTGATCTTCCCGCTCGTCTGTTGTTCGACCCATTGATTGATGCGCCCCCGCGCCGGCTCGCTCCCACCCTTGAAGTCGACGAGCTCGATCCCGGCCCCGTAGTGCTGCTGGGTGGTGCTCTGGAACGCGGGCTCGATCGGCAGCCCGGCCTGGCCCCACAGCCGGTTGGCGATCCGGAGCTCGGGCCCCTTGGGCCCGGTCGCCAGCGCCAGCTCCTTGAGGAGCCCGGCGAACGCGGGGTGGAGCGCCTCGGGCGGGAGGGTGAACTCGAGCGTCTTCGCCATCTGAGCCGCGGTCTCGCCGCGGGCGCCGGCGTAGGTCATGGCCAGCGCGGTCGAGATGCTCGCCGGCGAGAAGAAGAGCTTGTCTTTCGTGGCGGCGAGCTTGCCGTAGAGGCGCTGCGCGAACGCGGCGTTCGCGTCGGCGAGCGCCGTGGCCGGGGGCGGGTCCGGCTGCTGAGTGTCCGGCGTGGCGGGCTCGCTCGGCCCAGGGGTCGCCGTCCCGGCGGCCGGCTCCGGGCCCTGACAGACGCGCACCCACCGGCACGCCCCGTCCTGGGCGCGCAGGCACTGCGGGGCGCCGCTGGAGCCATCGTCGCAGACGGGCCCCGAGAGGGGGCCGCAGTCGGCGGGCAGGCACACGGACGCGCTCGGGGCCGGCGCGGCCGGCGGGGCGCCGTCCCGGGCCTGACACCCGAGCCCCAGCAACGTGCACAGCGCGGTCGTGAAGAACGAGATCGGTCTGGCCATGGCGCTGCGGTACCAGCGCGCCCGGCCGGCGGGAAGCTCGACCGGAAGACGGAACGCGGCGAGGGCGTGCGCCCCCACCGCGCCGGCGGGCGTCGACGCGCGCCGCGCGTCGTCAGAAGTTGTGGACGAACGTGAACCGGCCAGCGAGCTTGTTCCCGCCGATCTGGCTCTCCTCCTGCGTCTCGTAGCCGAGGTAAAGGAGCAGCTTGTTTCCCGTGCCGTAGTTCAGCCCGATCACGCCGCCGACCTGCAGGCTGGCGAGGCCGCTCTCGTCGACGTCCGCACCGGCGGTCAACGGGTCGTCCGCGAGCGCGACCTCGTTGAGATCGATCGTGGCCTCGAGGTGCGGGCCGATGCCGAAGTCGGCGATGGGGTAGTAGAGCAGGAAGTCCCGCGTGTAGACGTAGTTCTGGACGCTCTCGTTGAACATGCTGGAGAATGACCCCAGGATCCACGACTCGAAATAAACGGGCTGTGAGTCGATGAAGGTGAACAGCTGCGGGGCGACCAGCGCCGCCGGCTCCATCGTCACGAAGTTGAACGAGAAGCCCACCATCGGGTTGATGGTGACAGGACCCATCGTGAACGCGGGGCCGATGTCGAACTCCGCGGTTCCCAGCGTGGTGAGGTAGATGTCGCTCGAGAGGCTGATGGGGCCGATCTGGTGCGAGGCGCCGGCCCAGAGCTGGAGACCAAGGTTGTCTGCGTCGAAGCGGAACCAGCTCGGGATCGGCGCCGGCGCGGCGGGCTCCGCCGCGGGCGCCGGCGCGGCCGCGGCCGCTGCGCCCGGATCAGCCGGGGGCGGCGCGGGATCCTGAGCCCAGGCGGCCGGCGACGCGAGCAACCCCACGACGCAAGCGAGCGCCGAGCAACATCTCCCCATATCGTTCTCCATCATCGAATTGCCTCCTCTGCACAGCATGAGGTGAAAGCAACATGAAACGTGAGAGCAACATGAAACGTGAGAGCAACATGAAACGTAACGGCAGTCGGCTGACACTAGCGTAATGGAGAGCAATTAGGCAAAGCCGATGTGCACGGAAGGCCCCCGAGCGGCGCGCGACGGCGTGGCCCGCCCTCGGCGCGCTTGGCGGTTGAAGAGACGCCACCTGGTTTGAGAGGGGGATCACAAGGGGATGTACTGGATGCCCGCGGCCGCCCCGAGCGACGCCAGCGCGGCGGCCCCGACGAGGAGCAGCGTCATCTTCAGCAGCGTCCCCTCGATCTGGTCCGTGACGAGGCCGTCGACGCCCTGGGCGAGCTCGTCCCGCACCTTCAGCAGGTCGATGCCGCCTCCCTGGTTGGCCTCGTTGCGGAAGCGCGCCAGCGTCAGCGTCTCGATGGTCCCGAGCAGCTTCGCCTCGATCCTGCGCCGCAGGAACCCCCGCACGCCGCCCCCTGCCGGCGCCGCCTGCAGCCTGTGGATCACGGCGAGGCGCAGGCGCTTCACCGCCTCGTTGAGCGGGACGCGCTCCACCGCCTGCGCCACCCGCCCGCCGCGGGCGCCCGCCTCGGCCTGCTCGGAGACGCCGAGCAGCCGCTCGAACACGGCGGTCACGAGCGTCCCGCCGAGGCGCTTCGCCCGCACGATCTGCAGGATGCCCGTGCCGAGCGCCCGCTTCCACGACAGCGTGAAGCCGATCACGGCGGAGAGCGCGAGCGCCGCGACGGCCGCCAGCGCCCCGCGCAGCGCCGAGCCGTCGGCCGCGATGGCGTACGACGAGGCCGCGAGGACGAGGGCCAGGAGCGACATGGCCGCGGCGGTCAGGAAGAAAGAGCGGAGCGCAGGTCCCAGCGCCCCGGCGACACCCTGCATGAACGGTCGAAGATCCATGACCGCTCAGCTGACCACGCCCGCCGCGCGGCGAAAATGCCGAATTTGGCGGGCGCGCGTCGATCCGCGTCGAGCGCGGGAGCGGGCCCGGAGGGCGCTCCTCTCGGCTCACCGGCTCACCGGCTCACCGGCTCAGATGACGCCGAACTTCTTGCCGACCTTCTCGAACGCCTCGAGCGCGTGATCGAGGTGCTTGCGCTCGTGGGTCGCCATGTAGCTCGTGCGCAGGACCTGCTGCTTGGGCGGGACGCCGGGCGTGATGAACGGGTTCACGTAGAGCGAGTAGTCGTCGAGGAGCGACTTCCACATCATCACGGTCTTGAGATCGTCGCGGATGTAGATGGGGATGACGGCCGTCTCGGTCTTGCCGAGCTCGAAGCCGAGCCGCTGCAGCTCCGTGCGCATGTACGTGAAGTTCTCGCGGAGCTTCTCCTGGCGCCAGGGCTCCTCCTGCATGACCTCGAGCGAGGCCATGGCGGCGGCCACGCAGGGCGGCGCGGCGCTCGCCGCGAAGAGGAAGCTGTAGGCAAAATGCTGAATATAATCGAGCACCTTCCGCTCACCGACGAGCCAGCCGCCGATCGAGGCGAGCGACTTCGAGAACGTGCCGCCGATGAGGTCGACCTCCTTCTCGAGGCCGAAGTGCGCGGCGGTGCCGCGGCCCCCCGGGCCGATGACGCCGAGCGCGTGAGCGTCGTCGACGAGGAGCCGCGCCTTGTGCTTCTTCACCACCTCGACGATCCCGGGCAGACTCGCGATCTCGCCCTGGGCGCTGAAGACGCCGTCGGTGATCACGAGGGCGCCCTCGGTGTCGGCGATCTCGGAGAGCGCGCTGTCGAGGGCGGCGGGATCGCTGTGCTTGTAGCGCACCATCCGGGCGCCGGCCGCCTGCGCGAGCCGCACGCCGTCGTAGATGGACGCGTGATCGTCCTTGTCGATCATCGCGACGCTCCGCTTGTTGCTGAGGAGCGCCGAGATGGTCGCGATGTTCACCTGATAGCCCGTCGTGAACACGAGCCCCGCCTCCTTGCCGTGGAAGGCGGCGAGCTTCTGCTCGAGCTCGTTGTGGAGGCGCATCGACCCGTTCACGAGCCGCGAGCCGGTCATGCTGGTGCCGTATTTGTCGATGGCGTTCCGCGCGGCTTCCCGCACCTTCGGGTGGGTCGTCAGCCCGAGGTAGTTGTTCGAGCCGAGCATGACCACGGTCCGGCCCTCGAGCTGCGCCTCGGGGCCGTTGTTGAAGTCGAGCGGGCGGAAGAAGGGGTAGACGCCCATGGCGCGGGCGTTGTCCGCGGTCATGAACTTGTACGCCTTCTCGAACACGTCGCGCCCGCCGATCCGCGACAGCGACGTCCGCGCCGCCATCTGGGTCGCGAGCTTCTGCTCGGCCGCCGCGGCCACGTAGGTGCCGGCGCCGTTCGGGCCCGCGCCGTTCGCGCCCACGCCGTTCACGTGCGGGCGGCTCGCCAGCCCGCCGCGCTCGCGCGGCGCGTCGCTGCTCGCCGTCTCCTCCACGACCGACAGCCCCGCGCCGCCCGCGCCGCCCGCGGCCGGCTGGCGGGCCGCCGCGCGGGACGGCGTCGCCACGTGGACGCCGGCCTCGTCGTCGAGCGCGGGATCGATGTTCGGGAGCGCGTGCCCGTTGAGCAGGATGTCCCAGGCCTCCGCGGCCCGCTCCCGGGCGGCGCGCAGGCGGTTCTTCGCGTCCATGACCCCCGTGGCGAGCCGCATCACGCGATCGTTGCTGACGACACGGACGACCACGCCCGACGAGGTGAGCTTCTTTGCTTGGTCGACCAGACGATCCTTCATCCTCATGCCCTGGCTCCTCACGCGATCGAATTAAGGGGGGCGCGGTCCTGTCCGCGAAAGCCGCTCCGGCGTGCAGGATCGAGGCCTCTCGGGCCCCAGCTGGTTCCCTGCGCGTGTCGCCGCTAAAGAGCAGCCTGCGCGGGCCGCGTCAACTGCCACCACCGCGTCGTCCTGGCGTGCCGCGAGCGCCGCGAAGCGCCGTCGCCGCGCACGCGCGTTCCGCGTCGCGCAGGGGTGTTCGCGTGGTGCGCGGCGACGTTCGCAGAGCTCGCCCGCCGGGGGCCCGCGCGCGCTGCGCCCGACTCCCAAACACCGCGGATGACAGGCTGCGGCAGGAGCAAAGACGCAACTCGTTGCGGAGTGCTGCGCGCCGGTGTAGGAAAAGTTTTCAGGGTGTATGCGCCGTGTCCTAGTCGTTGACGACGAAGAAAACCTGCGCCTCGTGGTGCGCACCTTCCTCAAGCGGGATGGCTACGAGGTCGAGGCGGTCTCGAGCGGCGAGGAGGCGCTCGCGATGGTCGAGACGTTCGGGCCCGACGTCATCCTGACCGACGTCCGGATGCCAAGGATGGGCGGGCTCGATCTGCTGGCGACGCTGAAGGCCAAGGGCAACGAGGCCACGGTCATCGTGATGAGCGCCTACGGCAACGTCGACC
This sequence comes from Sorangium sp. KYC3313, assembly GCF_052075895.1. Lineage (NCBI taxonomy): Bacteria > Pseudomonadati > Myxococcota > Polyangiales > Polyangiaceae > Sorangium > Sorangium sp. KYC3313. The sequence continues at coordinate 8,809,324 of NZ_CP197255.1, read as the reverse complement.
TGGCGATCGAGGCGATGAAGGCGGGCGCCTACGATTACCTCCAGAAGCCGTTCAAGGCCGAGGAGGTGCTGCTGACGCTCCGCAAGGCCGAGGAGCGGGAGGCGCTCCGCCGGGAGAACCGCGTCCTGCGCCAGGAGATCCGGCGGGAGAACCTCTTCGAGGAGATCCTCGCGAAGAGCCCGCCGATGCAGGTGATCTTCAAGACGATCGCGAAGGTCGCCGACTACAAGACCACGGCGCTCATCACGGGCGAGAGCGGCGTCGGCAAGGAGCTCGTGGCCCGGGCGATCCACCGGCGGTCGAGCCGCCGCGGCGGTCCGTTCGTCGCGGTCAACTGCGGCGCCATCCCGGAGAACCTGCTGGAGAGCGAGCTCTTCGGGTACAAGCGGGGCGCGTTCACCGACGCGGTGAACGACAGGGCGGGGCTGTTCGAGCAGGCGAACCACGGCACGCTGCTGCTCGACGAGATCGGCGAGCTGCCGCTCGCGCTGCAGGTGAAGCTGCTCCGGGTGCTCCAGGAGGAGACGCTCCGCCGGCTGGGGGACAGCAAGGACATCAAGATCGACGTCCGCATCCTCGCGGCGACCCACCGCGACCTGATGGCCGAGACGCAGGCCGGCCGGTTCCGCGAGGACCTCTTCTACCGGATCAACGTGCTCCCGATCGCGATCCCTCCGCTCCGCGAGCGCCGGGAGGACATCCCGATCCTCATGGATCACTTCCTCGCGAGGAACAACGCGCGGTTCGGCATCAACATCCGCGGCTTCGAGCCCGAGGCGCGGCGGCTGCTCCTGGAGTACCGCTGGCCGGGCAACGTGCGGGAGCTGGAGAACACCGTCGAGCGCGCCATGGTGCTCTGCGAGGGCGAGCGCATCGGCGAGGCCGACCTGCCCGAGCGGATCCGCGAGGCGCGCGATCCGATCCAGATGCAGCTGACGAGCGGCGAGCTGTCGATCAAGAAGACGTCCCGCGTCATCGAGGAGATCCTCATCCGGCGCGCGCTCCAGAAGACGAAGGGCAACCGGACCAAGGCGGCCGAGGTGCTGGAGATCAGCCACCGGGCGCTGCTCTATAAGATCAAGGACTACCGGATCGATCTGTGATCGCGGCGGGCCGCCTGGAACAAAGCGCGGACGACGTGGGCGATGTTTCCGATCCGGCCGAGTTGAAGCTCGGTATCTCTCCCGATGTCCGGGCTCCTGCCGATCAGCGGGTGACGGCATCCTCGGGCGGGCGACTCAACACTCCCTTGCGCCCGTCGCCGCAGGCGGCTACGCCGTCGCGCTCCCCCCATGAAGAAGAACTACGTTCTCGACGCGAACATCGTGCTCCACGATCCCCACGCGATCTTCAAGTTCGAAGACAACGACGTCATCATCCCGATCTACGCGATCGAGGAGATCGATCAGTTCAAGCGGGAGGGCTCCGAGCGCGGGCGCAACGCGAGGACGATCGCCCGGCTGCTCGACGAGGTCCGCGGCGCCGGGACGCTCGCGACCGGGGTGCTGCTCGAGAGCGGCGGCACGCTGCGGATCGCGATCCCGGAGCGGCGGCCGGAGCTGCTCGTGGGGCTGGAGTCCGGATCGCAGGACAGCGCCATCCTGCAGACGGCGATCGACATCCGCGATCGGCACAAGGATCGGCCGACCATCTTCGTGACGATGGACACGAACCTCCGGATCCGCGCCGACGCGCTCGGGATCCCGGCGGAGACGTACGAGAACCAGCGGGTGCACGACCCGGCCATCGAGCAGTCGGTGGTGGAGCTCGAGGTGCCCGGCGCCGAGGTCGACGCGTTCTTCCAGAGCGGCTTTCTCGCCGGCGCCAACCTCGCGGATTTATTGCCGAATTCTGCGGTGCTGCTCCGCGACGCGGGGGCGCCGAGCCACACGGCGCTCGGCCGGTTCGACGCGGCGCGCGGGCAGATCGTCGCGCTCCGCGTCGGGCGGGAGGGGGTGATGGGGGTCCGGCCGCGCAACAAGGAGCAGGCGTTTGCGCTGGACCTCCTGCTCGACGATTCGGTCCGGCTGATCACGCTGATCGGCAAGGCCGGGACGGGCAAGACGCTCCTTGCGCTCGCGGCGGCGCTCAAGCGGACGACCGAGGACAACGCCTACAGCCGGCTGCTCGTGAGCCGGCCGATCATGCCGCTCGGGCGCGATCTGGGCTTCCTTCCGGGCGACGTGGACGAGAAGCTGAACCCGTGGATGCAGCCGATCTTCGACAACCTCGAGTTCCTGTTCTCGAACGGCGGCTCGAAGCCGGGGCGCGACGCGCGCGGCTTCGTGGAGCTCCTGGAGAGCGGGCAGATCCAGGTCGAGCCGCTGACCTACATCCGGGGGCGCAGCCTGCCGCACCAGTACCTCATCGTGGACGAGGCCCAGAACCTCACCCCGCACGAGGTGAAGACGATCATCACGCGGTGCGGCGAGGGGACGAAGATCGTGCTGACCGGCGACCCTCAGCAGATCGACAACCCGTACGTGGACCACGCGTCGAACGGCCTGCTCGTGGTGGCGGAGCGGTTCAAGCGCGAGCGCATCGCGGGTCACGTGGTGCTCGCCAAGGGCGAGCGCAGCGAGCTCGCGGAGCTCGCGGCGAACCTGCTCTGAGGCGGGCGGCGCCGGGCGCGCGGCGCGCTCGCGGGGCGGGGGCGTGCGGGACGGGGGCGTACTTGGAAGGAGCGGCGGGCCGTGAAGCGGCGTCCTCGAGCTAGATCGGCCGAGCGGCCGGCACCTCCGGCGTGGGTGCCGGACGCGGATCGGCTCCTCGGCGCCGCGGCGCGGCGGATCCGCGTCGTCGGGTCGAGCACGCCGGTGAACCTCGTCGAGGAGCTCGCGCGGCTCGCCTCCTCCTGGGCTCGGAGCGGCGGGGAGCTCCCGCGGTTCGCCTACGCGCCCGCGCAGGACCACGGCGATCTCCGGAAGGCGATGGAGGCGGCGGCCGAGCGGCTCGCGGGGCAAGGGGAGCTCGGCGCGGTCTACGCCGGCCGCGCGAGCGAGCTCGCCGCGGAGGCCGCGATCTGCGAGGCCGCGGGCGGGGCCGGGTGCTGGGCCGCCGCGCGCCGCCGCTACGCCGCGCGCGACGCGTTCGACGAGCAGGCGGACGCGCTCGCCGCGGCCTGGGTCGAGCAGGAGGCGGGCGCCGCGTCGAGCGACAGGGAGCGGGTGCGGAGCGATGACGCGCGCTCGCCCCGGTCGCTCGTGTCGCGGATGCGCCGCGAGATCGGGGCGTGGCGCCTGCCCCTCCGGGTCGTGATCGCCGACATCGCGCCGCTCGCCGCGACGGGCGACGGGGTGATCCAGGTCGCGCGGGGGCGCATGCTCACGCGCGACGACGTCGAGCGCACGGTGCTCCACGAGATCGAGGGGCACGCGGCGCCCAGCGTGCGCGCCGCGGCGCTCCCGCTCGGGATCTTCGCGATCGGGACCGCGAACGGGGGCGACGATCAGGAGGGCTGGGCGCTCGCGCTCGAGCGCGCCGCGGGGTACCTGGTCGGCGCCCGCCGGATCGAGCTCGGGCTGCGCCACCTCGCCGCGCGGAGCGTCGAGCGCGGCGCGGGCTTCGTCGAGACCGCGCGGCTGCTCGAGGCGCGCGGCGCGCGCTCCACGGGGGACGCCCTGCGCATCGCGGCGCGTGTCCACCGGGGCGGCGGCCTCGCGCGGGAGGTCGTCTACCTGCCGGCGCTGCTGCGGGTCGAGGCGCTGCTCGTGGAGCAGCCAGCGCTGGGGCCGGTGCTCGCCTCGGGCCGGGTCTCGGTGGGCGCAGCAGCGTCGCTTTCGTCCTGGGCCAGGGAGAGGTGATGGATCGTGGCTCCCCAGCTCGACCGGGGTTGCCCGGCTCGATCGGGAGGACGGGAAGCCGGGAAGAAAAGTCCGATCCTCGCTGAACTTCGTGCCTTCCTGTGAGACCGATCCCATGAAATGAAGGCATCGCCGGTCGGGTGAGTCGGGTGAGGAGCGGGCGAGAATGGGGGCTGCGTGAAGGGAAGGATCACTCCAGCCATGCGAGCGCGGCATGGAACGCGCTTGACGTGGTGGCCGGGGGGCGGGCTGCCTCGCCCGTGCGGTCGCCTCCGGGTCGACCGCGCGGCGTGCGGCGACGGTCCTGGGAGCGGACGGGCCGGTGGGCGGAGGCGGGCATGAACTCGAAGAAGGCCATGGAGAGGGAACCCAGGCGGCCGCCGAGGGGAGGCGAGGCCCCGACGGTGGTCCTCAAGGGGGACCTCCATGTCCTGGAGCTCGGCGCGGGCCTGATGCTCGACGTGTTCATCAACGTCGAGGGGCGCCTGACGACCTTCGTCAGCCTGGATGGCCAGCTCATCGCGGAGCTCCGCGTCGCGGGTCTCGCCTGAGGTCCCGGGCCGATCAGGGGCCCGAGAACTCCCGGACGACGCGGAGGATGCCCTCCCCGTAGCTCGAGATCTTCGCCTGCCCCATGCCGCGCGCGAGCGCGAGATCGTCGAGCGACGCGGGCCGGATCCGCGCGATTTCCCGGAGCGTCCGGTCGTGCGCGATGACGTAGGCGGGCAGCGACTTCTCCTTGGCGAGCGCGGCCCTGTGGGCGCGGAGCGCCTCGAACAGCGGCACGTCGCGCTCCTCGAGCTCGACGCCGGGCTCCGCTTCCGCGCGCGAGGCGGGGAGGGGGGCGCCCGGCGCGGGGCGCGCCGCGTCGTCGCGGGTCGCTGCGGACGAGAACGCCTGCGGGGCCGGCTGCGCGCGCGCCCGCGTGGAGGGCGCGGCCGCCGGCGGGCGCGGAGCGGGCGACGGGCCCGGCGCCCCGCGGCGCGGCCGTCGGCGCGCGGCGGGGGCCGGGAGCCGCACCCGCGCGGGCACGTCTCCGCGCATCACGCGCCAGCCCGCCGGCGTGATGAGGGGGACGGGGAACTCGCCGGTCGTGAGATCGATCCACGCGTTGGCGAGCAGCGCGCGAAGGATCGACATCGCCTCGTCGTGGCTCTTGCCCTCGAGGACGCCGAACGTCGAGAGCCGGTCGAGCCCCATGCGGCGGACGCGCTCGTTCGACTCGCCGACGAGCATCGACGCGACCGCCTGCATCCCGGCGCCGCCCTTCACCCGCGCGACGCCGGCGAGCGCGCGGCGCACGAGGTCGTTGTCGCGGGCGAGCGCGGCCGGGTCGCTCGCCTCGAGGGCGTCGACCTCCAGGCAGACGTCGCAGTGGCCGCAGCCGCCGAGCGACTCGGCCTCGTCGCCGAAGTAGCGGAGGATGAAGTCGTGCCGGCACGTCGCGGCGTCGACGTAGCGGAGCAGCTCGCGGAACAGCCCCCAGGCGCGCGCGGCGTCGTCGGCGCTCGCCTCGACGCCCCCCTCGCCGAGCTGGCAGAGCCGGCGGCGCAGCGCGATGTCCACGGGCGCGAACAAGAGCAGGCCGCGGGCCGGGGCGCCGTCCCGCCCGGCGCGGCCGACCTCCTGGTAGTACGCCTCGATCGACGACGGCGGCTGCGCGTGCACGACGAGGCGGACGTCGGGGCGGTCGATCCCCATGCCGAAGGCGTTCGTGGCCACGACCACGGAGAGGCTGCGATCGGCGAAGCCCGCCGAGAGGCGGGCGCGGGACTCGGGGGCGAGCCCGGCGTGGTACGCTTCCGCGTTCCAGCCGGCGTCGCGGAGCGCCTCGGCGAGGCGCTCGGCTCCCTTGCGGGTGGCCGCGTAGACGATGCCCGCCCCGCGGGGCCGCCCGGGATCGCCGAGGGCTTCCAGCAGCGCGCGCGCCGTGCGGCGCCCCGCCTCGCGCGGGCCGTCGACCGCGGAGACCTGCAGGTGGAGGTTGGGCCGGGCGAAGCCGCGCAGGATCACCGTGGGCGGCGGCTCCTCGGGGCCCCGCCCGCGCCCGCTCGCCGCATCGCCGACGCCGTCGCCCGCGGGCAGCGGCCAGCCGAGCCGGCGGATGATCTCGTCGCGCGCGCCGGGGGTCGCCGTCGCGGTGCAAGCGAGGACCCGGGGCGGCCGGAGCCGCGCGAGCGCGGCGCCGATGCGCAGGTAGTCGGGCCGGAAGTCGTGCCCCCACTGGACGATGCAGTGCGCCTCGTCGACGGCGACGAGCGAGAGGCGGCTCGCGGCGAGCGCCTCGAGGAACCCGTCGAGGGCGAGGCGCTCGGGCGCGGCGTAGACGAGCTTGTACTCGCCGCGGCGGAGGGCGGCGAGGCGGCGGCCGTTCTCCTCGCGCGCGAGGCTGGACGCGATGAACGTCGCCGGGATGCCGCGCGCCTCGAGGGCGCGGACCTGGTCTTCCATCAGGGAGATGAGCGGGCTCAGGACGAGCGCCGTGCCGGGCAGGGCGACGGCCGGGAGCTGGTAGCAGAGCGACTTGCCGCCGCCGGTCGGGGCGACCACGAGGACGCGGCCCGCGCCCCCGAGCAGGGCCTCGATCGCCTCGCGCTGCCACGGCCGGAACGCGGCGATGCCGAACCGCTCCGCGAGCACGGCGTCGAGCGACGGCGGCGGGCTCTCCGGCGGGCGCAGCGGGGAGGGGGCGAGGCGCTCGGTCACGATCGGCGAGGGGCGTTCAGCGAGGACCATGGCGGCGTCATCGAGCGAGCGCCGTGCCTGCCGCGAGCCCTAGCATTTTCGCGCGCTTGCGTCGCCCGGTGGGTGGCGGCGCCATGGCGGTGATCAGGCCTGGACGACGCCGATGCCCTTGGCGAGCCCCTCCATGTCGTCGAAGTGATAGACGTGGCGACCGCTGCGCCCGTCGAGCGCGGCGGCGACCATCGCGCCGGCGACGGTCCTCGCGTCGATGGGCCGGTACCTGCGCAGGCCGCCCTTCATCGTGAACCGGAGCGTCTGCGCCGCCGCGACGCCGATGGCCTCGCCCTTCCTGACCTCGCCCCGCTCGCCGAGGAGCAGGCTCGGCCTGAGCACGTGGACCGCCGCGAAGCTCGCCGCCGAGAGCTCCTGCTCGAGCTCGCCCTTCACGCGCAGGTAGAAGCTGGTCGAGCGCGGGTCGGCGCCCACGGAGGAGACCAGGACGAACTGCTTCACCCCGGCCTTCTCGGCGAGCCTGGCGACGGTGATGGGGTAGCGATAATCGATCTCGTAGAAGGCCTCTTCGGAGCCGGCCTTGGCGATCGTCGTCCCGAGCGCACAGAACACGTCGCTCACGCCGGCGAAGTCCGCGCCTTCGAGCCGGTCGAAGTCGACGATGCGCTGGGAGAGCCGCGCATCGTCGATCGGGGCCGGGCGGCGGAGCAGGGCGACGACCTTCGTGTACGCTGGCTGTTGCAGGAGGAGGCGCAGGCAGTGGCCGCCGACGAGGCCCGTTCCTCCCACGATGAGAGCTGTCTTGTCGACCGTCATGTCTTCCATGTCCGTGCGGAATCACCCGCGGAGAGCGCCGCCGCGGGGATCCACAGCCGTACCACGCAGCGTAACGCAAGCGGCGCGCGAACCATAGCGGCTGGCCGTGCAGGGAGCGAGCGGACCGACGGCGCGGCCCCCCCACGCTTCCTTTCCTGGTGTGTCCGGGCGCTACATGCTCTGTCCTTGGACAGTCAGGCGCCGGTCACGCGCCGCGCTCGCCCGGAGCAGCATAGACGGACGACCGCAGCGCTCCATCGAGCTGCTGGCTCTGGAGATGGCCGTACCCTGAAGGGGGATGATCGCACATCTCCTGTGATCTTGCGGGCGCCTCTCCAAGCGAGCGTGCGAGATGTGCCTTGAGCGGGGCGCCGTCGACTGCGCCGCGGCGGCGCGGGGCCCCGCGCGGCGCCTCACATGAGGGGCGCGCTGGCGACCTTCTGCGAGCGCTTCGCGCGCTGGGCGTGGAAGGCCTTGATCGCCATCGGGATGACCAGCTCCCGGTGCTTGGGTACCAGGTTGTTCGGCAGCTGCTCGACTGGCCACCAGGTGCCCGTCGCCGGGACCTCGGCGAGCTTCGCCTGATGGACCCGGGAGAGCATCCAGCCGCGCGCGGCGGCCGAGAAGTAGTCGCCGACGAACGTGAAGTCGGAGATCGTCATCCCGACCCGGTGGAGGACGTGCTCGGGCTGCTCGCCCGGCGAGAGGACGCTGCCGGGGCAGCACCACTCTCCAGGGCCCGCCGCCGACGCTCCGCGCCGCGTCAGGAGCACCTCGAGGGCGCCGGAGTCCGCGTTCCTCCGGAGGCATACGGCGTCCGCGGCGAGGTGGATGGGGAGCCGGGAAAGAGCGTTGATGAGCGAGCTGCCGAGCGGCTCCCGTGGATCGACGTACCCGAGGAGCCAGCCGGCCATCGACTTGATGCGGCTCATCTCGGCACCCTCCGCGAGGGCGTGCGGCGGGGCCGCTGGAGCACCGCCCGCCGGGCGTTCAGGCGAGCGTGTCGGCGCTGTTCGGGGCTGGACGACGCGCCAGGGTCGTTCTTCGCGCTGCCGCCGGGGCGGCGCGGCCGGGTCGATGGGATCGAGGTTCGAGTTGGATCTTTCATAGAGGTTGCTGCGTTGGTGTCGTTGTGCGTTGTTGCGTCATGTTGGGCAGGTTCAGATCTTCATGTCATTTCTCCTGGGATGCCGGGCTGCGCCGACGACGCATTGAGCCTACAATGCGCTCTGTTTCTTTGTCGTTTCAGTCGTGCAGCTCGGACGTGAATCGTTGTCCTGCGTCGTTGCTCGCGTGTCTCGCCGAGCTCCAGGCGCCGGTGTTCGGGTGTCGTGGGTGAGAGTCGCAGGTGCTCCGGGCAGCGCGAGCGCGCATGCGTTCCCCGGGGCATCGGTGACATCGGGGTGTCAGCCGGGCAGTCGTCGCGTCGTCCGCGCGGGCCCGCCGGCTTCATCCTCCCCGGCGCCCTCGGTCACCTCCGCATCGACGTCGATGACCTGCCATGACGCCGGTTGCCCGCGGGACGCGCCGGCGCGCCCCTCGGCGCGCGGACCGAACGGTCCGCCGCCCAGGTCGATGACCCTCATGCTGAAGAACGCGCCGTTGCCGGGGCCGCCAACGCCGATGCCGGCGGCGCTCGCCGCGGCCACCCGCCGCTCGAACCGCTCCCGCACCACCGCCGCGATGCGGCGGCGCACCGGCGGGAGCAGGAGCAGGAGCCCTGCCACGTCGGTCAGCACCCCCGGCGTGACGAGCAGCGCCGCCCCGAGGAGCACGAGGAGCCCTCCCGTGAGCCCCTCGTCCGGGACGCGCCCCGTGGCCATCGCGCCGCGCCAGGAGGCGAGCACCTTGAGCCCCGCGCGCTTCGCGAGCGCTGCGCCGAGGACCGCCGTCCCGAGCGCGATCGCCACGGTAGGCCAGAAGCCGATGACGTCGCCGATCGACAGGAGGAGCCAGAGCTCCAGGATCGGGAGCGCCGTGAAGAGCAGGATGAGCTTACCCATGACCCCCGTCGTCTAGCGCCGCCCGCCGCGCCGCGCACGCGTGAGGCCGCCCGCCGCCGGCGTCGCCACGGAGCGCCGTCGTCCCGCGCCGTGCCGTCATCGGCCGCCGCCGAGTCCCGCGAGGCCGGCTGTTCCATGCTCCGCCATGGATCCTGCGCCGGAGTACCGGCCGCGGTGAGAGTGCGCTAAGAGCGTTTGCCCCGGAGAAATTCATGACGACTGTCCCCGTGGAGCAGGAAAAGGTGGAGGCGTGCCGCGCGTTCGCCGCCAACATCGCCGACGAGGTGCAGCGCTTCATCGACCGTCACACCACGGTCGGCGTCGAGCGCACCGTCGCCCGCGCCTACGGCGTCGTCGGCGCCGACGCCGAGGGGACGCCGCTCGTGAACGCGCTGGTCGATCGCATCCACCGGGCGGGGCAAGCCGGCCGCGGCGTCGCGTACCACCTCGGCCGGGCGCTCTGCGAGGGCGCCGGCTCGGTGCAGGAGGCCGCGGAGATGCTGGCGTTCAGCGAGGCGGCCGACCTCGGCGCGGGGCCCTCCGCGGCCGAGGCGCGCGGCGCGCTCGAGGCCGCGACGCGGGAGGCGATCGCCAGGATCGACCGGGCCCGCGACGAGCGCGAGGCCAACAAGGCGGCGCACCGGGTCGGCGTCGCGCCGCTCAAGTACGTCATCGTCGCGACGGGCAACATCTACGACGACGCCGTGCAGGCCAAGGCCGCCGGGTTCGCTGGCGCCGACATCGTCGCCGTGATCCGCGCGACCGCCCAGTCGCTCCTCGACTACGTCCCGGAGGGGCCGACCACCGAGGGATACGGCGGCACGTACGCGACCCAGGAGAACTTCAGGATCATCCGCCGGGCCGCCGACGAGGCGACCCGCGACACCGGCACCTACCTCGCGCAGACGAACTACTCGTCCGGCCTCTGCATGAGCGAGATCGCCTGGATGGCGGCGGTGGAGCGGCTCGACATGCTGCTCAACGACGCGATGTACGGGATCCTGTTCCGCGACATCAACATGCAGCGGACGTTCATCGATCAGTATTTCTCCCGCAGGGTCATCGCGAGGAGCGGCATCGTCATCAACACGGGAGAGGACAACTACCTCACGACCGCCGACGCGGTCGAGAAGGCCCATACGGTGCTCGCGTCGCAGTTCATCAACGAGGCGTTCGCGCGGCGCGCGGGCCTCCGCGAGGAGCAGATGGGCCTCGGCCACGCCTTCGAGATCGACCCCTGGCTCGAGGACAGCCTCCTCTTCGAGCTCGCCCAGGCCCAGCTCGTCCGGCAGATCTTCGACCGGCACCCGATCAAGTGGATGCCGCCCACCAAGTTCAAGACAGGCGACATCTTCCACAGCCACGTCCACGACGCGATGTTCAACCTGGTCGGGATCACGACCGGCCAGTCGATCGAGCTGCTCGGGATGTTCAGCGAGGCGGTCCACACGCCGCTCCTCATGGACCGGTATCTCTCGCTGAAGAGCGCCCGCTACATCTTCACGGCGGCGCGGCACCTCGGCGACGAGATCCAGTGGAAGCCGGGCGGCATCGTCGAGCGGCGCGCCCGGGAGGTCCTCGACAAGGCGCACGGGCTGCTGCGGGAGGTCGAGCAGGAGACCGTCTGGGACGCCATCGGGCGCGGCGCGTTCGGCGACGTCAAGCGCACGCGCACCGGAGGGAAGGGGTACTCGGGGGTCGTCGCGCGCCACCCGGAGTACCTGAACCCGATCCTCGAGGTCCTGGAGCGGTCGTAGCCCCGGCCTGCTGCGCCGTCCCGGTCGGGGGGCCTTCGGCCTTCGGGCGCGCAGCGAAGGACGGGATTCCCGGGACAACCCTCCGAGAGGGCCGGAGCGTCAGCGCGCCGGAAGACATTCTTCCTGACTTGGCATCTTCTGTGGGCCGGATCATGCCGGAGCATGCCGAAGCACGGCTGAAGCGCGGCAGCGGAAGCATGGAAGAAGCGCGCTCTCGCCCCCTCGATCGCGCTGGCCGCGTGGCGCCGCATGGCGATACTGTCACGATGGATGGGCTCTTTCGGCCCCCTGGCTGTAGACAGAGGTGAGCATGACACCGCGAAACATCCTGCGTGCGTATGGCGACCGCGAGGGGGACGGGATGGTCCAGATGTCGTTCACGCTCCGCGTCCTGCCGGGCGACCGCGCGCGCGAGGCGGCGAAGCGCTTTGCCGAGTCGCACGGCCTGCGCGAGCCGCTGGTCACGGCGATGGAGCAGGCCAGCCGGGAGCACACGTATTTCGTCGTTTACGGGCACTCCCAGCACGGGGTCGACCTCTCGGACATCGAGGTCCAGGAGCTCGCCGCCCAGCCGCTCACCCGGGACGACATCGAGGCGCAGGCGAAGAAGCTCGGCCGGAAGATCGTGGTCGTCGGGGCGTGCACCGGCAGCGACGCGCACACGGTCGGCATCGACGCGATCCTGAACTACAAGGGGTTCGCTGGCGAGAAGGGGCTCGAGAGCTTCAAGTGCTTCGACGCCCACAACCTCGGCGCGCAGGTCGAGAACGCCGAGCTCTGCGAGAAGGCCAAGGCGCTCGGCGCGGACGCGATCCTGGTCTCGCAGGTGATCACCCAGCGGAACTGCCACAAGGAGAACGCGGCGGCGCTCGTCGACCTGGCGACGCGCCAGGGCTTCCGGGACAAGGTGATCCTGCTGCTCGGCGGCCCGCGCATCGATCACAACCTGGCCGTCGAGCTCGGCTTCGACGCCGGCTTCGGCCCGGGAACCAAGCCGATCACCGTGGCGTCGTTCCTGATCGAGCGCCTCGTGGGCCGAGCGTAGGCGGTCAGGCGACGAGCAGGTGGTACGCGGCCGAGAGCTCGGCGAACCGCGCGGTGCGCAGGGCGCCGTCGCCGGCCAGCGCGGCGGCGCGGTCGGGGTGCAGGGTCGCGGCCAGGCGGCGGAAGGCGCGGCGGATCTCGGCCTCGGTCGCGCCCTCGCGCAGGCCCAGCACCTCGAGCGCCCGTCGGCGCGGCTCGTCCACGCGCGCGGCGCGCGGCGGCGCGCTCCGCGGCGGCGCGCCCGCCGGCCCGCTGTCCGCGGCGCGCGACGACGAGCCGGCGCGCCGCTGCCGATCCCGCGCGCGCGGGCGGCCGTGGAGGAAGTCGCTCGGCGGGAGCGGGCCGGTCTGCCGCAGCGACCCGGCGAGGGGCCTCGCCGTGTGGAAGCAGATGGTCGCCTCCTCGATGCGGAACAGCGCCTCGAGGCGCGCGCGGAGCTGGATCCGGAGCGCGCGGTCGACCGCGCTCGCCGGGATGAGCCCCGCCGCCACGAGCACCTCGCCGGTCCGGCGCCCCCGGTGCGCGGCGACGAGCGCGGCGAGCCGCTGGATCGACGGCTCGGGCGCGGAGCCCTCGTTCGCGAGGATCTCGCCGAGGCGGGGCACCCGGAGCGGCGTCTCGACGGCCGTCACGAGGCCGGAGAAGAGCTGAATCCGGTGCTGGCGGCCCGGCACCGTCGAGCCGCTCGGCGTCCGGAGCTCGCAGAGCTCCAGGAGCCCGGTGGTCTTCTCGCGGTGCAGCGCGCCGAGCAGGTCTCCCAGGGTCGACGTGGAAAGGCGGCTGGGCAGTTGCATCGAAGGCGGCGTTATCACTGCCGCGCTCGATCGGCCAAGGAAGCGGCGCGGGCGCTCGGGCGCGCGGCCGTCGCCCTCGCCGGACGGGCCCGCTCGCGCGCGCCGTCGCTCGGCGCGCGCTCGGCGCTCGCTCGGCCCTCGCTCGATTGCGTTGCGCGCGCCTGCGCGCACGAATGTGTGCCCGGGCCGAGGCCCGCCGTGCGAAGCTCCGCGCGAAAACGGCACGGCGCACCGCGCCGGCGCGCGGATCAGGAGGAATCTGCGATGGGCTTGCTCGACGGAAAGGTCGCGATCATCACGGGAGCCGGCGGCGGGATCGGCCGCGAGGAAGCGCTGCTCTTCGCCCGGGAGGGCGCGAAGGTCGTCGTCAACGACCTCGGCGGGACGCGCGACGGGTCGGGCTCGAGCGACGCGATGGCGGCGCAGGTCGCGGAGGAGATCAAGGCCGCGGGCGGGCAGGCCGCGCCGAGCTTCGACAGCGTGGCGACCCTCGAGGGCGCGGCGAAGATCGTGAAGACCGCTGTCGACGCGTTCGGCCGGGTCGACATCCTGGTGAACAACGCGGGAATCGTCCGCGACAAGACGCTCCTCAAGATGGATGAGGGCATGTGGGACGCCGTCATCGCCGTTCACCTGAAGGGGACGTTCCTTTGCACGCAGGCCGCCGCGAAGCAGATGGTCGCGCAGGGCGGGGGAGGGCGGATCGTCAACACCACGAGCGTCTCCGGGATGCTCGGCAACTTCGGGCAGGCCAACTACGCGGCTGCCAAGGCCGGCATCTACGGCCTCACCCGCACCGCCGCGATCGAGCTGCAGAAGCAACGGATCACCGTCAACGCGATCGCGCCCATCGCCAAGACCCGGTTGACGGAGGATCTGCCCATGTTCCAATCGGCGGGTGACACGCTCACGCCGGCGCACGTGGCGCCTGCGGCGCTGTTCCTCGCGTCCGACCTGTGCGCCGACAAGACCGGCAACGTCCTCGCCGTCGCCGGTGCGCAGATGTATATTTACAAGGTCGTCCAGAGCCCCGGGAAGTTCAAGGACGAGGGCGGCGTCTGGACGGCGCAGGAGATCGCGGATCACTGGGACGCGATCATCAAGCTCTGACTCGTGGCGCCGGCGCGCCGGCGCGACGGCGCAGGGCGCCTCGCCGAGGGCGGGCGCGGCCGGGGCGCCGGCGCGCGAGCCGACCGTTGCTGCGCTGATCCCTGGATGCTAGGTTCGAACCGCTTCCGGGGTACGTTTGGCGCATCGGCGCACTGTTCGAGCAGGTCGTTCACGCGGAGTCTGGAGGTGCCACCGGTGACCGTCTTTCGCTGCTGTTACGCCTGCGCCATGTCGCGCGGTGCGGCCTCTGCAGCGCGGAGGCGTTGAGCGCCGTGTCGCGTGACGCCCACATCCCGCTCGCCCTGTGGATCTGCGCGGCGATCGTGGCGCACATGGCGGGCGGCGGCGGCGCCGTCGAGGTGGCGCAGGTCATCGAGGATCGCGCCCAGCTCCGCCAGATGATCCACGCGGTGAGGGATGGCCTCCGGCCGGGCGACACGACGTTCGAGATCTTGACCGACGGCGCGACGCTCACGCCGCCCCCCGCCCCGCTCGCGCCGCCCGAGCTGCCGTCGGACAGCGAGCCGGACAAGGACGGCACGCCCGATCCGCAGCAGCCGAAGCCCGAGCCGACCAAGGCGGCGGCGATCCCGCCGCGGAAGCCGCCGAAGGCTGAGCCGCCGCGCCAGGCGAAGGCGCCGCCGCCCGCGCCGCCAAAGCCCGAGCCGCCCAAGGAAGAGGTGGCCAAGATCGTACCGGTCCAGCCGGCGCCGCCGCCGCCGCTGCCGCCCGCGGATCGACGGATCGCCGTCCGCCAGCACGTCCAGAAGGACCAGCAGGACAACCCCGAGGCGAACCGGATCGCGGACGACGCCAACAAGGTCGACGAGGAGACCATGGCGCAGATCCGCTCGAAGGATCAGGACGATCCCGAGCCGACGCCCGGGACGCCGTCGGGGCCGAAGGCGCCGACGGACAGGGTCGGCGACAGCGACCACGATCACAGCGGCCACAGCGAGGAGCGCGCCGGCAACGAGAAGCACGCGCCCGGCGAGGGGAACCCCGAGAGCGAGAGCGCGGAGCACCACAGCCCGGCGTCGCCGGCGCAGGCCGCGCAGGCCTCCCGGGCGGCGCCCCCCCCGAGCGTGCCGGGCGCGAGCGGCGGCGCTCGCGTCGCGCAGGTATCTCCCGCGCTTCCGCCGCCGGAGAAGGGCGCCGCGGGCGGCTCCGGCCCTGCGTCGCCCGAGGTGATCGACGGCGCGCGCGGCGGCTACACCCTCAATCCGGCGAACCCGGGCGGCGACGGCAAGAGCCGCGTGGCCGGCAAGAAGGCGACGCCGCAGCCTTACCAGACCCCGGTCCGTGTCGGCTCGATCGGCCTCGGCGCGCCGGGGCTCCCCAGCGGGCCCAACCTCAACCTGGACATGGCCGGCGTGCAGGCGGCCGTCGGCAACGAGAAGCTCAGGGCGGAGCGGGCCTCGGACGGCGCCTCCCGCAAGAGCGCGCACCGGGGCTCGTGGGAGACGACGGACAAGTGGAAGAAATGGCGTGCCGCGATCGAGAACTACGATCCCTCGGTCAAGCCCGGCAACCAGACCTCGCTCAACGCCGCGCGGGTGCCGTTCGCGACGTACATCAACATGATCCACAACCGGCTCCACCCGATCTTCGCGGAGGAGTTCCTGGCGTCGCTCGACAGCTTGCCCTCCGGGCACGCGTTCAACCAGAACCGGATCACGCACGTGGAGATCGTCCTGAACAAGGACAGCGGCAGCGTCGTGCGCCTCGGGGTCACGAGGCCGAGCGGGATGACGGCCTTCGACATCGTCGCGCTGAACTCGGTGCACCGCGCGTCGCCGTTCGGCAAGGCGCCGGACGCGATCGTCTCGCCGGACGGCAACGTGTACTTGCACTGGGAGTTCCACCGGGATCCGTACGACGCGTGCTCGACCCGCAACGCCCGCCCGTTCCTGCTGAAGGCGCCCTCCGGCGCCGCCCCGATCGAGCCGGCGCCTGTGCGCAAGGGGCCGCGGCCCGTCCCGGGCGACGAGGGGGCGCCGGCGCCGCCAGGTCCGCTGCTTCCGCTCAGGCGTTAGGTCCCGGCTCTGCACCGGGACCGCAGCGATGTATCCTCCGCGTCATGCCGAAGGATTCCGACGAGGCCGTTCGAGTGACCAACGCGCGCATCGAGGCGGCGCTCGCGGATTCCCCGGCGTTCACCCGAGTCGAGCCGCAGTTCTACGTCGTTCGCCAGGGGACCGCGTACGTCTACCTTCATGTCCTTCCCTGGTCGCCCGATCGCGCGCTCGTGCGGCTCGTCGCGCAGCTCGCCCGCGGCGTCGAGATGACGCCGGACCTCGCGATGAAGCTGCTCCGCCTGAACGCGCGCATCCGCTTCGGCGCCTTCGGTTACGTCGCGCAGGGCTCGTGTGTGGTCATCGTCCACACGCTCCTCGGCGGCGAGACGCTCGACGCCGACGAGATCCTGGTCGCCCTCCGGGATCTGTCCGTGCTCGCCGACGAGTACGACGATCGCATCGTCGAGGAGGCGGGCGGCCAGCGGATGCAGGACCTGATCGACGCCTCGGCGACCGCCGCGGTCTTCACGGATCTCGACGCCCCCCGCGCCTGGGACAAGGGCTGAGCGACGGGCGCTCTTCTTTCATGCTCCTCACCATCGATCTTCCACCCGAAGGCCCTCCTCCCTCCGCCGCGCCGGACACCGCTGCCTCGCCTCGTCGCGAGGAGGGCGGCGGGCCTCCGCCCGCAGAGCGCCGGTCCTCCGGCGCCGGGCGGCCTCCGCTCGCCGGCCTGCCAGTGCTCGCGCTGATCCGGCCGCTCGCCGTCCTCGCCCTGCTCGCGATGATCCTCGGCCGCATGGTCGCGCCGGCGATGGTCGGCCTGGCGGTGGGCATCGAGCGCGCTGTCCACACGATCGAGCTCGCCGGCGCCGGCGCCTCGCAGCTCTTCGCGATCGGCGCCATCGTCGTCGCGATGGCGCTGATCAGCGCGGTCGTGCGGAGCCGCGTCCCGTACGCGCTGCGGATCGGCGCGATCGTCGCGGGCAGCTTCGTCATCCTGGTCGTGCTGCACGCGACCGTGCAGCGCGTGCCCGATCTGTCCGCCGCGCTCATCGGCGTGAGCGCCGCGATCCTCGCGCTCGGCAGCGCGTGGGAGGCGCTCCGCGTCCCGTTCGTGCGGCCGGTCGCGGCCGCGCTCGGGCTCGTCGGCGCCTCCGCGCTCGTGCGGCTCGCCGGCGTCCTCCTGGCCGTCTGGGCGAACGACCGCGGGTCGAAGGCGCTCGCCGGCGCGACGAGCTCTGTCGCGACCGCCGCGTTCGCCCTCGATGCGCTGGCCGTCCTCGCGGCGACGGTCGCGCTCGGCGCGGGCCGCGAGGCGCGGCCGCGTGGCGCCGAGCCGCCGCGGCCGCGCCTCGTGAGCCCGTTCTCGCTGGTGGCGCTCGCGTCGGCGCTGTTCGCCACGCGGGCGGCGCTCGCGGGCGCCGCCGACGACGCATCCATGGTCGAGGCGCTCGTCCGCCGCGCGCTCGACCGGCTGCTCACCCGCCCCGCTCCGGTCGTGCCGCTCTCGATACAGCTCTTCGTCGCCGCGCTCTCGGTGGTGATCGTCGCGCTCGCGCTCGTCGCCCCGCCGCGGCTGCCGGCGCTGGGCGGCGCGCTCGCGCTGCTGCTCGTCGCGGGCAGCGCCCCGGAGGTGCCGCTCGGCGCGCTGTCGCTGGTGATCGCCGCGCTCTGCATCGCGCTCGTGGCCCGCGACGAGCGCGGCTTCTGGGCGGCCATGCTCGCGAACGAGCGCGAGCGCACATCGAGCTCGCTCCCGGGCGCCGGGAAACCGGACACCACCGGCGGCGCGTCAGGTTGACGCGAGCGACGACACTCGTTAAGCACGCCCTCGCTGTGCGGAAGAACAGCGCGCGGCATTCCACCCGCTGCTCGCCAGAAGGACGCGGGGGGAGCCGCCGCCCGGTCCAGACGGTCCCTCCTTAAAAGGCCAGGTCAGGCTCGGAGGGGCGCGAACCAGGCTCGCGTGGCGCGCCGCGGGCGCGGGAGAGTCCTCATGCATCGTCGCGATCTCGCCTCGCTCTCTGCTCTCGCGCTCACCGCGCTGGCGCTCGCAGGGTGCCCCGAGGAGCCCTCGAGGCCCAGCGGCGGTACGGCCGCGACCGCCACCACGGCGGCGCCCCCGGTGGCCTCGGTCGAGAAGCCCGCCGCGGCCCCGCACGGGTCCGAAG
This sequence comes from Sorangium sp. KYC3313, assembly GCF_052075895.1. Classification (NCBI taxonomy): domain Bacteria; kingdom Pseudomonadati; phylum Myxococcota; order Polyangiales; family Polyangiaceae; genus Sorangium; species Sorangium sp. KYC3313. The sequence goes on along the minus strand of NZ_CP197255.1, from coordinate 8,791,108 downwards.
CGCCCAGGGCCACAGCGCAGGAGGCCGCCCCGGCTGCCCCCGCGGGCAAGGGGATCATCAAGGGGGTCGTCAGGTTCACCGGCAAGCCGGTCGAGATGAAGGTCCCCACCGCGCGCAAGGACGCCCCGGTCTGCCAGGACAAAGATGTCCTGTACAACGCTGTTGTCGTCAACGATGGCAAGCTCAAGGACACCTTCGTCCGCATCGCGGTCGGAGGCGTGCCGGGCAGCTGGAAGGCGCCCGACGCGCACGCGGTGGTCGACCAGCAGGACTGCATGTATGTGCCGCGCATCCAGGGCGTGGTCTCCGAGCAGCAGGTCGACATCAAGAACAGCGACCGGACGCTGCACAACGTGCACACCTACAAGGGCTCTGAGACGCTGTTCAACCAGGCGCAGCCGGGCGGCGCCGCGCCGCTCACGAAGGCGTGGAAGGACGGTATCATCAAGCTCACCTGCGACGTCCACCCGTGGATGCGCGGCTTTGTCGTGGTGACGGATCACCCGTTCTTCGCCGTGAGCGGCGATGACGGCTCGTTCACGATCGAGAAGGTCCCTGCCGGCAAGTACAAGCTCGAGGCGTGGCACCCCCACCATGGCCTGAAGACGGCCGACGTCACGGTCGCGGACGACAAGCCCGCCCAGGTCACGTTCACGTACGCCGGCACCGAGCCTGAGCCGGCGGAAAACAGGGACGAGCTCAAGGGCCTTTGGTGAGGTCCATGGCAGCGCCTGCGGCAGGCGTCGCCCCGCCCCGGGCCGCCCGGCTGGCGGCGAGCGGCGCGGGGGAGCGACCTTTCCAGGCTCGCTCGACGCGCAAAGAACGGATGAGCACGCCACGACGGTTGCCGCAAGGCGACTCGTGCCCTAAAGGGAGGCGGGCGACAACTGACGAACTCGACTCCCCGAGACGTGTTGTGCGCGCTAGTCTCCCGGCCCCGATGCTGTTTTCTCCCGCCTCCCGCGCTCCGGTGATGACGCAGTTTTTCAGTGTGGCTGTCCCGAGACGAGGGATCTTCGGGGATGTCGCGCGAGCGCGCGGCGCGGGCGCCGGGCACAACAGCGAGGTGAGCGCGTGACCATGAGCGTCGAGCAGGCCGCCGAGCGCGCCCCGGTCCCTTACGTTCGCCAGGCCGAGCCGTCCGAGGGCGGCGGCTGTGCGGTCCCCACGAGCGCGCGCCCGCTGCTCAAGGGAGCGGCCGATCTCGTGAGCCTCACCAAGCCGCGCATCACGAGGATGGTGGTCGCGACGATGCTCGGCGGCATGTGGGTCGCGAGCCGCTATCTCCGCGCCGGGCTGGCGGGAGAGGCCGCGATCGAGCGCGCGGCGGTGCCGCCGGCGCAGCTTGCGCTGGCGTTGCTGGGGACGGTCCTCGTCGTGTCCGGCGCCAACGCGCTCAACATGTACATCGAGCGCGACACCGATCTGCTGATGGAGCGGACGCGGAGCCGTCCCTTGCCGGCGCGGCGGCTTTCGCCGGAGCTGGCGCTCTGGTTCGGGATCGCGCTCTCGGCGGCCTCGATTCCGGTGCTGTTCGTCGGGGTGAACGCGATCACGGGCGTGCTCGCCGCGGCGGCGCTGCTCAGCTACGTCCTCGTCTATACCCCGCTCAAGCGCAGGACGACGCTGTCGCTGCCGATCGGCGCGATCCCCGGCGCCATCCCGCCGCTGCTCGGGTGGACGAGCGTCACAGGGCAGATCGACGCGCCCGGCTTCCTGCTCTTCGCTGTCATGTTCCTGTGGCAGATCCCGCATTTCCTCGCGATTTCGCTCTTCCGTCAGGACGAGTACCAGCGCGCAGGGCTCAAGGTGCTGCCGCTCGAGAAGGGCGATCTCACGACCCGGCGCCACATCGTCGGCTACCTCGCGCTGCTCGTGGTGTCCTCGGTGCTGTTCGTCCCGCTCGGCGTGGCGGGCCCTGTCTACCTCGGCGCCGCGGTCCTCCTCGGCGGCGCGTTCTTCGGGCTCGGCGCCTACGGTCTCCGCGCGGGCACCGGCGCTCGCTGGGCCCGTCAGGTCTTCTTCGCCTCCATGGTGTACCTGGTGCTCCTCTTCGCTGCGCTGATGATCGGCGCCTGAGCGGCGCCTCGTCGCCTTGACTCACGGGAGACAGGCCCTTAAGCGTCACCGGATGGTCTCAACGGAGCCCACGCGCCACGCGAGCGGCGCTCTGCCGCCTGCGGAGCCGACCGGCCAATCACTTCCGTCCGATCGCGGCGACGCGGGGAGGCCCCGGCGCGGCGGGCTCGTGGGCACGCCGGTGTTCTGGGCCGCGCTCCTCGCGCTGGTCGGGCTCGTGGCGCTCGTCACCATCGGGGTCGCCGGGCGCGCGCTCCACGGCCAGGCCGCGGAGACGCCCGCGATCCGCATCCCTCTGCCCGCCTTCGAGCTCACGGATCAGCGGGGCGCGCGGTTCGGGCTGGAGCAGCTCCGGGGCCGCGTGTGGATCGCGGACTTCATCTTCACGACCTGCCCGACCGTCTGTCCCAAGCTCACGCAGCGCATGAGCGAGATCGAGCGCCGAGGCCGCGATCTCGGTGACGCGCTCCACCTCGTGACATTCACCGTCGATCCGGAGAACGACACCCCGGCGGTGCTCGCGGCCTACGCGGCGTCGCAGCGGCTCCCGCTCGAGCGCTGGACGTTCCTGACAGGCCCCCTCGATCAGATAGAATCGACGGTCCTCGACGGCTTCAAGATCGCCATGGGCAAGAAGGAGTCGAGCCCTGGCCTCTTCAGCATCTTCCATGGCGAGCGCCTCGTGCTGGTCGACCAGCAGGGCGTGATCCGCGGCTACTACGAGGCGAACGACGACGGGATCGACGCGATCCTGCGCGACGCGGGCGCCCTCGTGAAGTCGAGGTGACCCGCTCGGGCCCGCCTCACGCCTCGATGGAGAGCCGCTTGATCATCTTCTGAAGGCCGAACCTGGACAGGCCCAGCAGCTTGGCGGCCTGCGTCTGGTTCCCGCGCGTGCGCTCGAGCGCGTCGCGCACGAGCTCCGTCTCCAGCGCGTCGATCCTCGCCCGGACGTTGAGGCCGAGCTCGAGGGGCGCCGCGTTGCCGCCGTGCGCGATCTCCGGTGAAAGGTGCTCCCGATCGATGGTCCCGTCGCAGAGGACGATCGCCCGCCGGATCTCGTTCTCCAGCTGGCGCACGTTGCCCGGCCACGCGCAGGCCGAGAGCCGCTCCATCGCCCCGCGCGTGACCCGGACCGGGCCGCGGCTGTGCTTCTCGACGAAGTGCTGGACGATGAGCGGCACGTCCGTCGCGCGCTCGCGCAGCGGCGGCACCCGGATCGTGATGATGTTCAGCCTGTAGAGCAGATCCTCCCGGAATGCGCGGGCCCGGACGAGCGCCTCCAGATCCCGGTGGGTCGCGGCGATGACGCGCACGTCGACCTTGCGCGCCCGCTCCGAGCCGATCGGCCTCACGAGGCCGTCCTCGATGACCCGCAGCAGCTTCGTCTGCATCGCGAGGCTCATCTCGCCGATCTCGTCGAGGAACAGCGTGCCCCGATCGGCCACCTCGAAGAGCCCGGCGCGCGGGCGATCCGCGCCCGTGAACGCGCCGCGCACGTGCCCGAAGAGCGCCGACTCGAGGAGCCCTTCGGGGATCGCGCCGCAGTTCTCGCTCACGAAGGCGTGCGCGGCGCGCGGGCCGTTGTGGTGGATGGCCCGCGCCACGAGCTCCTTGCCGCTGCCGGACTCGCCGCACACGAGCACCGGCACCTCGGAGGCGGTCACCCGATCGACGAGGCGCAGCATCGCGCGCAGAGGCTCGCTCTCGCCGATGATGGCGTCGTACCGGTAGCGGGTGTCGCGGCCGCCGCGCGCCCTGGCGAGCTCGATCGCCGCGGCGTCGAGCTCCGCCTCGCGCCGCGCGAGCTCCTCGGCGAGGCGCGACGAGGCGCGCTCCGCGCGGCGCGCGGCGCGGCGCAGCTCGACCTGCGCGCGCGCGTCGGAGATCGCCAGCGCCGCGACCGACGCGATGGCGCGCGCCCACCGCAGCTCCTGCGCGCCGAACGCGCCGCGGCGCACGCGGTCGTCGAGGTAGACGACGCCGAGCGCCTCGCCGCGCGCGACGAGCGGGACGGCCAGCACGCTCCGCAGCTTCAGCGCGTGCACGCTGTGGTGCACGCTCGGCAGCTCCCCGGCCGCGTCGACCGCGACCACCGGCTCGCGCGCCTCCAGGGCGCGGCGCGCGAGCGTCTCCGACAGCGCGAGCTGCTCCGCGCCGAGGCGCGAGCGCGCCAGGTTGCGCGCGGCTCGCGGGACGAGGCGCCCGTTCGGGGCGCGCAGGAGCAGGAGCCCCCGCTCGACCCCCGTCCAGAGCACGAGCGCGTCGACGACCCGGTCGAGCAGCGGCGCGAGCCGCTCGCGCTCGCCGAGCGCGCCGACGAGGGCCTCCAGATCGCGCGCCTGCTCGGGCCGAAGCCCGCTCTCCGGCAGCGCCCGCGCGCGGACGACCCACGGGAGCGACCGCACCGCGCCGGAGAGCGCCGACGCCCCTGGCGAGGCAGCGGAGGCGCCCGCCGAGCCTGCGCCCGCGGTGCGCCCGCAGAGCTCGCGCGCGGCGTCGGCGAGCGCCGCGAGCACCCGGTGCGCGACGTCCGTCTGCCCGGCCCTGACGGCCAGCGCGTGCGCCGCGGCCAGCGCCGGACCGCGCGCCGCGATCGGGGCGCGGGCGCCCGCGAGCGCGGCGATCGCGGCGAGGATGCGGTCGCTGCGGCCGCGCCACGCCGACGCGCCCGCCGGGCCGAGCGGCGCGTCGTCCGCGGCGAGCGCGGTCGCGGCGCCGACGCCGTCCGCGGCGAGCGCGGTCGCGGCGCCGACGCCGTCCGCGGCGAGCGCGATCGCGGCGCGCGCTCCCCACCAGTCGAGCCGCGAGGCCGCCGCGGGCTCCGGGCCGTTCGCGAGCTCGTCGAGCTCCTCGACGCGGGCTCCATCGAGCTCGCCCGCGCCGTGGCGGAGGAGCCGCGCGGCCGCCCGCAGCGTGTCGTCCGCGGAGCCTCCGGCGAGGAGCGCCGCCGCGCGCGCCGCCGCCGCGCGCGGGTCGACGTGCGATCCGACGTCCGCGCTCACGACGCCGTCGTCTCGCGCGGCGACCACGTCGGCGATGGCCCAGAGCGCGTACGCCTCCGCCTTCGCGTCGCCCGCGTCGCGGGCCCGCGCGATGGCGTCCTCGGCGGTCCGGCAGGTCTCGTGCACCAGGCCCGCGGTGGCGTAGGCGGCGGCGCAGGCGAGCAGCGCCCGGGCGCCCTGCGCCGGCCGGCCGAGGTGCTCCCAGAGCAGCGCCGCGCGGGTCGAGGTCGCGATCGCGCCGTCGAGATCGCCGAGATCCACCGCCGCCGCCGCCTCGCCGGTCCGGTAGGTCGCCTCCTCGACCACCGCGCCGGCGCGGACCGCGTAGTCGACCGCGGCGCTGAACGACGCGTGCGCGCGCTCCGGATCGCTCGCGTGCCACGCGTAACCGCGCACGGCGGCCATCCGCGCCAGCTCCTCGACGGAGCTCGCGAGCGCCTCGCCGCGCGCCACCTCCGACAGCGCCCGCGCGGTGTCGCCGCGCAGCACGGCGAGCAGCGCGCGCACCTCGCAGAGCGGCGCCGTGGCCGCCTCCCCGGCGAGCGCGTCGGCCGCCTCCAGCGCCCCCGCGTCGATCGCGACGCGCGCGAGCACCGCGCGCGCGCGCCCCTCCGGGTCCGCGCCGGCGTCGATCGCGGCGCGCGCGCGCTCCTCCGCGAGGGCGCGATCGCCGGCGCGCCGCAGCACCTCCGCCGCGAGCGCCGCGGCCTCCGTCGCGCCTCGAACGCACGAGCGCAGCATCAAGCTCCGCGCGCGCCCGGCGTCGCCGTGCAGCCGGAGCGCGTTGGCCGCCGCGACGACCAGGCTGGCCGGCGCGTCGTCGCGCTGCTCGATCGCCTCGAGCGCGAGCGGATCCGGCGGCACCCGCGCGATCGCGAGCGCCAGCGCCGCCGCCTCCGCCGCGCCGATGGCGTGCGCGTCGGCGGCGCCCTCCGCCGCTCCGCGGTCCTCCGGCGCCGCGCTCGCCCTCCGCCGCGCGCCGCTCCCCGGGGTTCCCAGCACGGCCGCCTCGACGTCCGCGAACGTCCAGGCGCGCGGCGGGACCTGCCGCGCGAGCGCGACGAGCGCGTCCGCGAGCGCCCTCTCCGGCGCAGACGCGAGCGGCCCCATCGGCCACGCCGCCGCGCTCGTCCCCGCGAGCGCGGTGAGCCACCGCGCGACGCGGTCCGGCCCGAGCCGCCCCAGCCACGCCGCGTCGCTCTGCGGCGGACCCACGCGCGCCGCGCCGTCGCCCGCGCGGAGCGACGCGCCGGAGAGCGCGCGCACCCGCTCGACCACCGCGAACGCGTCCACGAGCCAGGGGGCGACATCGTCGCGCACCCCGAGCGCCGCCTCGAGCTCGTGTCGCCGCAGGCGCAGGTAAGCGGCGCGCACGCGGCGCGCGTCGCGGTCCTGTCGATCGCGCTCTGCGCCGGGCACCCCCGCATCGCAGCCGGCGCGCCCCGCGGGGGGGGCGGCGAACGGGGGCCGCGCGCGCTGCGCGCCGGCGATCGCGGCGCGGGCCGACTCGGTGACCCACGCGGACGACGGGCGCGCCGCGGGGGAGGGCGAGAGGAGCGCCCGGCAGATCGCGTCGAGCGGCGGCCAGGCCGCGCGCTCCGCGGCCGCCGCGGCCCGCGCCGCGCCGATGGGATCGTCCGCGTCCGCCACGCCGGGGAAGGCGATCTCGGCGAGCAGCGTCCCCAGCGCGAGCAGATCCCTCGCCCGCGCGTCTCCGAGCTCGGCGTCCCCGCGCGCGATGTACCGCAGCGTCGCCCCGTCCACGGACGTCTCGTGGATCGAGCAGGCGAGCCCCAGGTCGATCACCGCGATCCGCCCCTCCGGCGTCAGGATCAGGTTCTCCGGCTTGAGATCTCCGTGCGCCAGGCCGATGCCGTGCAGGTCGGCGAGCGCCTCGCCCGCGTCGCGCGCGGCGGCGAGCGCGAGCGCCGTGCGCTCGCCAGCGGGCAGCCCGCGCAGGGCGTCGGCGACGGCTCTCCCTTCGATCCAGCGCATCGCGACGAACGCGCGCCCCTCCTCGCCGGGGGCGCCCTCGGCGCGCGCGACGCCAGACGCCGCCGCGAGCCATCCGACGTCGACGAGCTCCGGCAGCCGCGGCGAGAGCGCCAGCGCCGCGTGCAGCGCCTCGCGGCCGAGCGCCCGCCGCGCAGAGGCGCGCTGCGCCGCGGACGCTCCGCGCTCGCGCGGCTCGAGCTTGAGCGCCACCATGCCGCCGCGTTCCTGATCGACGGCCCTCCAGACCTCGGCCGACCCGCCGGACCCCGCGACGTCCAGCAGCCGGAAGCGCTCTGCCAACCGAGGTGGCACGGTCGACGGCTCGCTCATCCCAGAATGCTCCCGGGCGAGGAGCCACCTGTCAACCCGGTTACGGATCCGGCGGAGCGCCCCCCGCCGCGCCTGCCCCGCCGCCTCCGCCGCCGCCGCCTGATCCCTCGCCGCAGATCGGCGCGCCGCCGTCTGGCAGATCGATATCGACGGCCCCCGCGTCGCTGCAGGTGTCTTCCGGGCCCTTGCCGTAGTGGTCCGCCACGAAGCGCGCGAGCGACGCTTTGTCGAGGCACGTCGCGGTGTACGTCGCGCCCCAGGCCGCGGCCGCGACCGGGGTGTCCAGCGCGCTGTCGGGCGTCATCACGAGCCGCGCCTCCGGCCCTCCCGGCACCAGGAGGCACTTCGGATCGGAGGTGGCCTCGGCGCGCACCTCGTCGAGCACCGCCTTCACCTCTGCGCAGCCGGACGAGGCGCACCGGTACGCGAGGACGATCGCGCCGTGCTCGAGGTTGTGGACGTACATCTCGCGCGGGACCTCCGCCTCGAAGCGCTTGTACTCGGCCCACAGGCCCCAGTGATCTCCGCCGCTCGGCGGGTTGGTCGCGTACTGGACAGGCGCGCACGTAGCCACGTGTTGCGCCGAACTGACGGGGATCCCCGTCCTGACGACGACCTTGCACTCGGTCTCGCCCGGGAGCGGCGGCGCGTCCGGAAAGCTCGTGACGGTCTCGGGTTGTTGCGGCGCGGGCGCGGCGTCGCCCTCGTCGATCGGGGGCGAGCTCGTGCCACACCCGCTCAGAGGAACGGCGAGCCCGGCGACCATCGTGGCAGCGACACACATCTGCGCGAAACCGCAGTGTTTCATGGCCGAAGCCTACCATGTCCGACGCGCGACGCGCGTTGCCCTGGCACGTCGGCTCTGGTGTACTTGGGTCCCCTAGCGTGGCGAAGCAAGAGAACGATCATCGGCAGACGCTCGTCACCTGCACCGCGATCGCCCCGCCGGTGCTGCCGGTGGCGCCGGGCACCGCGTGCCTGGTGGTGATCTACGGCACCGAGCTCGGGCGCCGCATCGCGCTGGGGACCGGGGCGATCGAGTGTGGGCGCGCGATACAGACCGATATCCCGCTCGACGACGACGCGGTGAGCCGGCGTCATGCGCGCATCTCCTGGACGGGGATGAGCTACGTTGTCCGCGATCTCGGCTCGACCAATGGCACCTACGTGAACGACGTCTCCGTCGATGAGCGCGCCCTCAAGGACGGTGACCAGGTGAAGATCGGCCGGACGATCTTCAAGTTCATCCAGGGTGGGAACGTCGAGCTCTCGTATCACGAGGAGATCTACCGGCTGATGACCTTCGACGGTCTGACGCAGGTCCACAACAAGCGCTCCTTCGAGGTCGCGCTGGAGCGCGAGGTGTCGCGGGCCTGCCGCTACCATCGCCACCTCGCGCTCATCATGTTCGACATCGATCACTTCAAGAACATCAACGACACCCGCGGGCACCTCACGGGCGACGCCGTGCTCCGCCAGATGGCCGCGCTCGCTGCTGCGAACGTCCGCCGCGACGACATCCTCGCGCGCGTCGGCGGGGAGGAGTTCGCCCTGCTCGTGCCGGAGATCGCCGTCGACGGCGCCCGCCTGGTGGCCGAGAAGCTGCGCGCGCTCGTGGAGCGCACGCCGTTCCGCTTCGAGGAGGGCGAGGTCGCCGTCACCGCGAGCTTCGGGGTCGCCGGCGTCACCCCGGACGCGCCGGTCTCGCCGATGGAGCTCTACCGCCGCGCCGACGAGCGGCTCTATCATGCGAAGAAGGCCGGGCGGAATCGCGTGATGTGACGCCGCGCAAGCGCCGTCAGGGCGAGGCAGCCGGGGCGGAGCAGTCTCGCGGCGCGGCGCCGTTGAGGATCCACGCGGACAGGATATCCATGCCGTCCACGTAGGGCGTTGTGTACTGATCCTCCGGCGTCTGGGGGTGGAACCAGAATATGGGGTTTGAAGGCGGGGGCGGCATCGGCATCCCCACCACGAACGCCCCCTGCAGCCGCTCGGTCTCCTGGCGGAGCTTCTCCGCCGCATCGGCGGGCAAGGAGGGGTCGAGCGCGCTCTGCCCGATGAGGAGCTTGTAGAGCAGGTAGCTGTTCCCCGGGTTTCCCGGGTCGATGAGCGGCATGGCCCTGCCGAAGCGCTCCGGGGATGCCTCCGCCACGTGCGCCTTCTCGCCCATCTGGGTCTGGTGCGCGGTGCGCCCGATCGCGGTCTTGAACAGCGGATCGAGCTGGTTGAACGCCGTGCCCAGGTTCAGGTCCAGCCCTGCGGCGGCGCTCCCGCCGTTGTGGCACCCGAAGCAGCCGTAGAAGAGGTAGTACGCGGCGCCCCTCACGCAGGCGACGCACGTCGGATCCGTGGGAGCGTCGCCCTGGCAAGCTGCCGTGGCCGCGACGCACTCGAGGTCTCGCTGGCAGAAGAAGTCGCCGCTCGGCGGGCGCTCCGGCATCGCCTGAGGCGGGTTCGTCGCCGCGACGGAGAACTCGATGCGCGTGTTGCCGCCGAGGGGCGCGCCGTCGAACGCGCGGACGCCGGACGGCGCGGCCTCGTCCGCCGGCTTGAAGACCGTCAGCGCATACCGGGTCCCGGGAACCAGGCCCGGCATGCCCTCGATCTGGCGGAAGATGACCTCCCGCTGGACAGGGTTGTACGTGGGCGCCAGGGCGATCGGATTGATGCAGTCCGCGTAGGTCTGGACCGTGGCCAGATCGCCCGAGACGCACACGGATTCGGCGCCGACCGTGGCGCTCACCGAGCTCGGCAGCAGGTAACGATCGAACTTCAGCACGAAGCTCGCGGTCGACAGGACCTCGGTCGTGCCGGCGGGATCGAGCGCGGTGCGGACGGGCTGGTAGTTCTGGTCGAGGCTGGTCGTGGCGCGCGCCTCGATCAGCTGGACAGGAGGGGCGTCGATCGGCTGGAGCGTGGCCTCCCCCACGTCGCAGCCGGCCGTCACGAGGGCCGCCTGCAGACAGAGGGGGAGGGGGGCAAGGCGTGTGGCGCGAGCCAGCGTGCTCAGCTCTCTGAGTAGAGCGAGAGCTGCTCGCGGACGACCTTCTCGTTCACCCCGGACTGGATGTGCTCCTTGAGACAGTCGGCCAGCGTGATCAGCATGTCGTCTACCCCTTTCTCCTCGATGAGCTTCGACAAAAGTTGGCGTGCCTCCCGTCCGTCGTCTTCGCGGAGGAAGCCCCGCACTGTCTCCAGCGTGATTTCCCCCTGGAAATCGAGATAGAGGTTGTCGATCAGGTACTTGATCAGCTCCTTCACGCCCGTTCTCCTTGGCGTTCGCGGCGATCGTTAGGGAAGCCGCGCGCACTTCGCTATACCCGTCGCCGGAAGGCCAGGGCAAGGAATATACTGACGGATTTTGACTTTTCATTGGCACCGCTGCACGAACCTGTCGCTCGACTGATGGCACACCAGGCACGGACGCGGGTTCCGGGAGAACGCCGTCTTGCACTTGCTCTCGAACCCGAGCGGGTGCGGGTTCAGCCCTTGCCCGCCTGACGCCCCGCGCGTCGCGTGGCAGGTCGCGCAGTCCCGCTCGGTGTGGCAGGAAACGCACGCATTCAGGTTTCGCTCTGCTTCCCAGGCGTGGTGCTTCGCGCTCCGCGGCGCCGTGGTCCACTCCGCCGGCGGGGGGTGGAAGCGGCGCCCCGCGGGCCGCGCTGCGCTCGGCGCCTCGCGCGCCACGCCCGTCCGCCGGTGACAGTCCGCACAGAACGTCTGCTCCTGATGGCAGCTCACGCAGCGAGGATTGTCCTGCCGGGCCGCTTGCGGGTGCATCGAGAGGAAGTCGTTCGGGTGGACGTTGCGCGGACGGATCTTCCCGTCGTGGCAGTCGGTGCAGTAGTTCGCGCTGTGGCATGACCCGCAGAAGGCGCTGTCGTTCGCGGCGACCTGCTTGTGCCGCTCGAGCCAGTCGGGCGTGTGCCCCGCGCTGTGCAGCCACGCGGGCGGCAGCAGATCGCCCGTGGCGAACGCCGTCACGAGCCGCCCGTCGGGGCGCGTCAGGTGGCAGACGTCGCAGTCGCTCTTCGCCTCACCCTGGGCCGCGCCGCTCATGTTGTGGCACGTGAAGCAGCCGGCCATGCGAGGCAGCTGATCACGGGTAGCGAGCTCGATCCGGTCGACGCGGCCGTGGCACTGGCTGCACTTGATGTTCCGGTTCACGTGCTTCGCGTGAGGGAAGCGGAGGTTCGCGTGCGGCAGCACGAGCGGCGCCACCTTTCCGTCGGCGCCAGCGTTCTCCCCGATATGGCAGTACGCACACTGTCCGTTCTCGTTCGTCCCCGCCTTCACCTGGGTGAGGTCGGAGTGATCGACATCATGACAGTTGTCGCACGTCTCGCTCGGCTTCGGCAGCAGCCGGTCCGTCACCGCGCCGCTCGTGTAGGCCGCGCCGTGGCACGATTTGCACGTCTGCTTGAGCCCCTTGACGTGCTTCTTGTGGTTGAAGCGGATCGTCAGCGTCTGCGGGGGGTAGATCTCGTCGCTCGGGACCGGGGTCGCGCTCGTCCCAGGCGGCATCCACGCCAGCGGCACCTCCGCGTCGGCGGGCATCGGGTGGAGGCCCGACGTGTACGCGCCGCGCGGCGCCTTGGCGGGCGCCTCTCCCTCGGCGTCGCCTTCCTCGGCGTCGTCATCCGCCGCCTCGGCGCTGTCGTCTCCCGCTGCCGCCGGCGGCTTCGCCTGGGCAGCCGCCTCGGGGCCCACGATCGCGAGCGCCAGCGCGCCCAGGCATGCGACGATCGCGACCCACCCAGGGACGAACCTCGCCTCGTCTCGCCGAGCGCGGCGGCGTCCGTCCTGTCTTGCGTCCATGCGATCCTCGCTCACGGCGCCACCCGCAGGTTCACGAGGCCGACGACCCGGAAGCGCTGGCCCACAAGCCGGTTCATGTCGTGCTCCCACTCGATCTTGAAATCCGCGGCCTCGCCCGGCCGATACCCGGCCCCGAGGACATATCCGAACGACGTCGCGCCCCGGTCCGGCCTGAGCGGATCCTCCCAGTCGTACAGCGACATCCGCGCTCCGAGCGCGTAGCGCTGACCGCTCAGCCGCTTCTCTCCCGAGAGATCGGCCCCCGTCCGCCGCCCGCGCTCCCCCGTCTGCAGCATCCCGCGGAGCTCGACCGACGTCGTGCGCGTGCGGTAGCGGCCCGCGAGGTTCGCGAGCACATCGGTCGAGATCGTCGTGGCCCGGTTCTTCTCGTCGCGCGCGTAGTCGCGGAGATCGCCGTCATTCGGGTCGAGCGACGTCGCGCCGACGCAGCCTGGTCGCTCCACCGCCTCGCACTGGCCAGCGCCGAACTCCTCCGGGTTGCCTTCGGCGATCCACATCCGCGTGCCGCCCCAGGCCGCGACGTCGAGCTCGCGGGTGATGTCCACCGCCGCCCGTCCGGTGATCGTGGTGATGGGATCGTGGGTGAACCAGTTCCAGATCGAGTCAGCGTCGAACGTCGGAACGAAGTAGTCGACGTCCGCCCCCAGCGTGACGCGGCTCCCGGCGTACACCTCCAGGCCGCCGTAGAACGAGCCGACGAGCTGGTTGTAGAAGTCGTACGTCACTCCGCCCTTGATGCCGCCAAGGTCCGGCTTGTTGATGTTGGCGGCGTACCCGAGCCGATCCTGCGAGATGCGCGACCCGTCGGACGTCCGGACGCCTCCGTCCGGATCCGGGAACTGCTGGGTGACGGAGGTTCCCAGGTTGTAAACGCGGCGGTAGGTCAGGCGACCGTGGATGTAGCTCGGGCCGGCGCTCTCGAGCGCGACGCCGAACGCCGGCGCCAGATCGGCCTCCTGGTACGACGGGAAATCGGCCGCGCTTCCGGGTTGAGTCCGGTCGTCACCGAATCCCCGGTGGCTGCCGCGCCAGATCCCCTGCCGCTCGAAGCGCGATGTGGAGAGCGGCAGGCCGCCGCGCTGCTCGAGCCCGCCGTACGCCTCGAGCTGAACGTAGTAGGGCGTCGTCACCCGGACGAGCGCGCCGTCGAACGACCACCACCCGAGCACGTCGCTCACGTACTGGCGGCCGACCCGGAAGCCGAGCCACCCGCTGGCGACGTTCCGCCCTTCGACGTACGCGTACATCAGATCGAGGGGCGCCTCGCGCAGCCCCGGGATGTAGCGCGAGCCGCCATCGATGCTGTAGTCGGTCTCGCCGCCCCGCTGCGCGCCGTCGAGGTGGCCATTCATCCCGAAGTCCGCGTCGAGCCGGAGCCGCACGGTCGCCGAGTAGTCGGCCCCGCCTGGGGCGGAGTCGCCCTGGAGGTTGTAGACGGCGAGCCCCAGCGTCTGAAGGAGCCGCCGCCGCTCGATGTTCGTGTCGCCCCAGGGGCCCGCGACCTCGTAGGCCTGGACGCCGGTCGTCGACTCGACCTCGAAGTCGGCTGCGGCCGCGCTGCGCGCGGCGAGCGCGCAAGGCAGCAGGCACGCCGCGGCCAGCGCGCGTGACAGGGGGAGGCGACGGAGGGGGACGCGACGGGCGCTCCCCACGAGCGTGCCTGGGCGCGCGTCGCTGGGGCGCCGGGGACGATGTCGTGACGGAAGCTCCGCCATCCATGAGCGGTGCTCAATCACAGACGGCGCTCGCTTTCGTCATGTTGTGCGGGCCGGTCTGCGCGGCTTCGCTCTCAGCTACCGCCGAGGGCTGAACAAGCATGGCGTGGAGTTTCGTCCACGCGCGGTGATGCTGTCAACCCGATCGCAGGACGAACGGACTTGTCGCGATGCGCGCCGGGTCAGCTGTATCCGGCGCCCTTCCGGAGCTTGCCGTCCGAGCCTACGCTGAAGCCGTTCGAGTCCTGGAGCGCCTGGCTCGCGCTGCTCCGCAGCTCGGCCGGCACCGTCCAGCCCCGGGTCATCAGCCCCTCGGCGACCTTGTTCTTCACCCGGACCGACTCCTCGGTCGCGAGCATCTTCACCAGCGCTGGCACGCTCGCCTCATCGCCCTGGGAAAAGATGGTCTGCACGGCGTGGAAGCGGACCGTCTCGTTGACGTCGTCGAGGAACCGCTCGACCCCCACCCGCACGTCGTCGCCCTTGATGTCGCCCAGCGCCATGATGAGCTGCTGCTTCGGCTCGACGTTGCGCGCATACTCCGTGTCGAAGCGGTCGAGCAGCTGGACGAGCTCGGTCCGGTACCCGGTGTCGTCGAGCAGCGCCCGCAGGATCTTGAGCGGCCAGGTGAGCGCCTCGGCCTTGATGCAGAACTCGACCACGGCCGGCACCGCGTCCTTGCCCGCATCGACGATCCCCCGGAAAGCCAGATCCTTCTCCTCTTGATCCGTGATGGAGGGGTCGATCGAAAACGTGAAGCGCCTGAGGAGCGCCGCCGCCGCATCCGCGCTCTTCATCGCGGCGAGCGACTGGATGGCGTCGAGGCGGTCGTACGTCTGAGCGCGCTTGTCCGCGACGACCTTCGCAGGCCCGGCCACCTTCCTGTCGGAGGGGGCGCCCCCGGCAGGGGGATTGCTTTTGCGGAGAAAATCGAAAATACCCAACGCTGACCTCTGGTGGCTGTCCCCGCCGCCCGGTCCGAGCTACCCGGCGAACGTCGCCCGATCTATAGCGGGGCGCATCTTCGTGCGCTACCGGCTCACCCACGTCGTTCGGCGCGCAGCGGCAACCTCTCGTATGCCGCACGCGCCTGCCTAGCGGCTGAGCCCGTATCACACGAACCTGCACCCCGCTAGAGTGGCTCCCTGCAGAGGGTGCTTCCCGCCCGAGCTATCCCGGGCGGACCGGCTCGGTCACCGCGAGCCGGCGCAGCCGTCTACTCCGTCGTCTTGATGCCGGTGGGGAATTGAATACTCAGGCTCACGGTGACCATGCTCGTGAAGTGGAATTCGCGGTCCTTGTCGTCCACCTTGCGGTCAGGGAACGCCTCGTCCGTTCCGAGCCCGTGGTTGTCGAAGCCCGAAGTATTCCATGCGAACGGCAGGGCGCGCCACTCCGCGCCGAAGCCGATGAAGTCCGACGGGTAGAAGTTCCAGCCGAGGCCGAACGTCGGCGCGAAGGCCATGCGGCTCTCGAGCCCGAAGGTATCCGAGCAGGCGTTCTGGTTGGTCGTGCCGCACTCCTTGCGCTCCTTCACGCCGATCGCCGCGGCTCCCGCGAAGAAGCTCACGTCGGTGTCAACGAAGAGCTCGGCGAACAGCGCCAGCTTTCCGCGGAAGGGAACGACCGTGACCTGGGGCGCTGCGACCCACTGGATCTGTCCGAGCTGATCCTTGGTCAGGTCGCCCTTGGTCAGGTTGACGCTGGTCAGCTGGCACGCCTTCGTGAACGGTTGGGCGTCGCAGTTACGCCCGTCGATCGCGACGCGCTGGAGCTCGTCCGTCAACCCGGCGTTGTACTGAAACCCGTACCCGCCCCAGGCGCCGAAGCCGAGCCAGTCCGTGAAGTGGTAGGTGAGCCGCAGGCCCGGCATGATCGTTCGCCGGTACTCGTCCAGCAGCGTGAACGATGCGCCTGGAGCCACCTCGAACCGCCCGTCACGGTGGAGCCGGAGCTTCCGCACGGCCGGCGCGCCGGCCAGAGGGCCCGTGAGCTGAATCTCCTGCGCCTCCGCGGGCGCAGCCGTCATCAGAAGTGCACAGCCGGTAAGCCCTGCCACCACGGTGCAGAGGCTCTGGACGAATCGACGCATCATGCCTGTCCCCGTCTTTGGCTGAATCATCCTATGTCTCGCGCTCGGCGTCTGCGCGTCCCCGCGTCCAAAATCCTCACTTCGGCAGCCGGTATTCCCAGGAGAACGGCAGGAAGACCGACAGCCCGACCTGCGCCTGGACGTTGTTGGTGAAGCTCTTCCCCTCGGCGAGCCAGGTGCTCTTGTCCTGAGGGTTGATTGTGTCGACGCTGGGGTTCTCGAGCTCGTCGAAGAAGATGTAGTCGCTGACCTCGAACATCGCCGCAAACCAGCGGTTGAAGAAGATGCGGAGGCCACCGCCGACGTGGAACGAGAGCTTCGGCTTCCAGTCGAAGGTGCGGTTGTCGGGATCGACGACGGCCATCGGCCTCGTCGAGATCGCGCCGACACCGCCCAGCACGAAGAAGTCGTAGTGGAAGATGAAGTCGCTGAACCCGGCGAACTTGCCGTACGCGGGGACGTACGTGAAGTTCGCATTCGCGTTCCACTGATACTCGGTGATCGGCTCGCCGACACGCGCCGCCCTGCTCGTCTGGAAGTTGAAGTCCGACGGCGTGTTGAGCGCGCCGTACCAGTTGCCGTTGACCCCGATCGCGAGGACGTTGGTGAGGTACCAGTTGACCGCGAGCCCCGGCCCGTTGTGGCCGACGAACTGATCGTTCATCGTCAGCCCGAAGTACGGGTTCACCTCGAAGCGGTGGTAGCGCAGCGCGTAGATCTGCTGCACCGCGTAGGTCTCGTTCTTGAGATCCTTCGCGGCCTCCTTCTCCAAATTGATCGTAGGACACGCCGTCGGGTCGATCGCACAGATGTCCCCAAGCCCCGTCGTCTCGCCGCCCTCGGCAGGGGCCGCGGGCGCCTCCACCGGCTCCGTGCCCTCGGCAGGAGTCTCTGGCTCGTCGAGGTTGATTTCCTTGGGTTGCCCTTTTGGCTGAGCTGATGCCGTAAGCGGCATCGCGACCAGCGCAGCCGCAACGAGAAGCCCCACGCGAGCCTGGTTCATCGCCATCCCTTCCGAAGTCCGTGCGATGCGAGCGATCGATCGCCCAGGTAGTACAGCTTCCTAACTACTCGAATTCATTAAATAATTCGGTCAACCGCCAAGCCCGACGGACTATATCACGTCGAAAATAAAAGGATCAACAACCAAATCCTTTTGCCACGGACGACCGGCGGCGTCGCGGAGGGGACCCGCCGGGTGGGCACGCGGCGAGCGGCAGACTCGCTGCACAATCACCGCGGGCTCGGATCGCCGGTGTGCTTGCGCCGAGGGCGCGACGATGGTGACCCCTGACGGGTTCAGCGGCAGAGGCGCGGCGTGGCCGAGACATCGGAGCCATCGCCCGTTGGTTGGACCGGTGTCGAGCCGCGCGATTGGGTGGTGAGGAGAGATCGAGCGCCGCCGGCGCTCACGCCGCGGAGCGCGCGTCAGGCGGCCGCGTCTTCGGAGCCGCTGGCGCGGCCGAGCATCGCCTCGACGAACTCGTCGGGCTCGAACTCGCGGAGGTCTTCCGCGCGCTCGCCGATGCCGACGTACCGGACGGGCAGCCCGTGCTCGGCGCAGATGCCGAGGATGACGCCGCCCTTGGCGGTGCCGTCGAGCTTCGTCAGCACGATGCCGGTGATGGGCAGCGCCTCCTTGAAGAGCGCGGCCTGCTGCATGGCGTTCTGGCCGTTCGTCGCGTCGAGCACGAGCAGCGTCTCGTGAGGCGCACCCTCGAGCGCCTTGTTCATGGTGCGCGCGACCCGGGACAGCTCCTCCATGAGGTTCGTCTTCGTGTGCAGCCTCCCGGCGGTGTCGGCGAGCACCACGTCGGCGCCGGTGTCCTTCGCCTTCTGGATCGCGTCGAAGATCACCGCGCCGGGGTTCGCGCCGTCCTTGCCGCGCACGACCTCGCAGCCCACGCGCTTGCCCCAGACGTTGAGCTGCTGCACCGCCGCCGCCCGGAACGTGTCGCCCGCCGCGAGCACCACCGTCCGGCCCTCGGCCTTGAGCTGCGTCGCGAGCTTGCCGATCGTGGTCGTCTTTCCCACGCCGTTCACGCCGACCACCATCACCACGGTGGGCTGCGCCTTCAGCGGCAGCCCGCCGCCCGCGCCGACGCGCAGGATCCGCTTCGCGTGCTCGCGCAGCGCGTCCCAGACCTTGTCGGTGTCGGCGAGCTCGTTCCTGCTGAGCGCCGACCGGATCTCGTCGAGGAGGAGCTCTGTCGTCTTCACGCCGACGTCCGAGGTGAGCAGCACCTCTTCGATCTGCTCGACGACGTTGGGATCGATCTCCTTCTTGCCGGCGAACAGCGCCTTCAGCCGGCCGAAGAACCCCTCGCTCTCCCGCACCTTCGTGAGGCCTTTGCGGAGCCCCTCGATGTCTCGCTTGCGCGCGGCCGGAGGCGCGGTCTCCCGCGCTGGCCTGGCGGCCGGCTTGACGGCCGGCGCCTCGATCGCGGGCGCGACGGGCGCCTCCGCGACGGCGGGCTCGGGCGCCGCCGGCGCGATGGCGGGCGGCGGCGCGACGGGCGCCTCGACAGGGGCGGGCGCCGCCGCGGGCGGCTCCTCCTGCGGCGCGGGCTCCTTCGCCTTCGCCGGAGGAGCTTCCTCCGCCGGAGGCTTCTTCGGAGCACGCGGCTTCTCGGTCGGCTTGTCCGCCGGCTTCTCGGAGGGCTGCTTCGCCTTCTCCTGGAGCTTCTTCGGTTCGGGGGGCGCTGCGATCTCCGGTGGCGGCGCCTTCTTCGTGACGAAGTAGACGATCGCCGCCATCACGACGAGGCCGACGATAATTAGGGCGATTTCCACGTTGGCGTTCTCCGGCGAGGGAGCCGACTATATGGGACGCACCCCATACGTCAACGTGCGGTCGCGCGGGGGCGCGATCCGACCAGCGAAACGGCAGATCGGCGCGGCGACGGGGCCGGCGCTCCGCGGGCCCCGTCGCCTGGCTCACGGGGCCAGCGGCGAGGCGCCCGGCTTGGGCTCCGACGCCCCGAGGTCCTGCTCGATCCGCTCGTCCACGGGATCGGGGCCGAAGGCGGCGTGCTCGATCCGGCTCGCCCAGAGCTCGACCTCGCGCTGCTGAACCCTGCTCGCCGCCCGGCGCACGTGCCCGGGCGTCGGCTCCGGCGGCCCCTCGAAGGGCGCTCCCTGGCGCCGCGCCCAGCGGACGAGGCGATCGAGGACGGCGCGGCGCCGCGTGACCAGCGCGATGCCCAGCTTGCTCGGCGACGGGAGCGCCTGCTCATGGCTGCTGTGCATCGGCGCGCGGACCACGAGCCTCGCGTCGCTCCGGTACGGCGCCTCGATCGAGAACTCGCCGACGTCGTCGGTCAGCGCGCGGGCGATGACGCCGCTGCCGTCGAAGGCGGGGACGACGATCACGAGCTCGGCGCGCGCGATGGGCGTTCCGTCATGCGCGTCGGCGACGGCGCCGCGCCAGCCGGTCGCGCCCTCAAGCGGACCCAT
Source organism: Sorangium sp. KYC3313 (assembly GCF_052075895.1). Taxonomy (NCBI): domain Bacteria; kingdom Pseudomonadati; phylum Myxococcota; order Polyangiales; family Polyangiaceae; genus Sorangium; species Sorangium sp. KYC3313. The sequence goes on along the minus strand of NZ_CP197255.1, from coordinate 8,771,597 downwards.
GACGCGCACGCCGGCGCGACCGGGCGGCGCGACGGGCCGCTCGTCGCCCGCGCGCGCCGTCGCGGCGCGCTTCGGCGCCCGCCGCCAGCCGCCGAGCACCCAGCCCGCGATGGCGAGGACGGCGGCGCCGAGCGCGATCTGCCGCCACGCCCCGGGGCCCGCGACGGGCACATCGATCGCGAGCTCCGCGCCGGGGATCCACCACGGAGCGGCGGGCACGTAGCGGAGCGAGATCGGGACCGTCCCCGCTCGCTCGGCGGTGAACGCGGCGATCACCCGCGCCTTGCCGCCGGTCACGGTGGCCGCCCCGACGGGCTCGCCCGCGCGCAGCGCCTCGACCACGCCGCCCTCGACCGGGCCGCGGGACGAGCGCACCTCGAGATCGATCGGCACGCCGTCCTCCGCGCGCGCCGGCTCGACAGGATGCGACAGAGCAAGCGTGACCTGCGCGTACCGGACGACGCTCTGGCTGACGCTCGCCTTCGCGAGCGTGGCGGTGCCATCGAAGCGCGCGCGCAGCACGCCCTGTCCGGCGCCGTCGAGGCGCTCGGTCGGGAGCTCGAAGCGCGCGCGGCCGTCGCCGCCGGTCGGAGCCTCCGCGAGCCGCGCGCCGCGCTCGTCCTCGAGCACGATCGGTTGGCGCTCGCGCTCGAGCGGCGCGCCGCTCCCGACGCCGCGCGCGCCGCTGCGATCGAGCCGGAGCGCCACGGTGACGTTCACCGTCGGGCGATCGAGATCGACCGCGTCGACCGGCGGATCGAACCGGAGGATCACCGGCGCGAGCGGGGCCGCGTGCGCCTCGATCGGGATCTTCGCCTCGACCGCGTCGTAGAGCTTTCCCCCTGCGAACCGGATGCGCAGCGTCGCGTCCGCGAGCGGCGCGCGCCCGCGGAGGCAGAACCCGCCGCGCTCGTCCGTCGCGATCACGTAGCCGCCTTGCGAGGGGCGGGGCTCGCGTGCGCGCGCCGCGCCGTCGGCCGCGCACCCGTCGACCGCCGGCAGGACCGCGGGGGCGCCGGCGCTCGTGAGGGCATCGATGGAGAGCGGCGCCCCCGCGATCGCGCTCCGCGCGTCGTCGACCACGCTTCCGCGCACGACGAACCCGTCGGGCTCGGTCCATGCGACCGCCTCGATCTGCGCGCTTCCGCGCACATGGATGCGGAGCGGCGCACCTTGCGTCTGCGCGTGCGCCGCGGGCGCCGCGGCGAGCGCCGTGGCCGCGAGGAGCGCCCACGGCAGGCATCGTCTCAGTTCGCGCATCTCCCGAAGGCCTCCGGCGAGCTCCTCGTCATGGTCGCGCATTATCCGTCACGCCGACGCGGCATGGGCAAGGGGAAGCCGATCTGAAGCCGTGCCGAGCTCGCGCTCGCCCGGCGCCCGCGGTGCGACCGAGCGAGCAAGCGGCGAGTGCGGACGTAAGCGGACGTGAGCGGACGTGCACGCGAGCTCGCGGCAGCGCGTCGGGTCGATGGCGGCAGCGGTGGGTAGACAAGCGGATGGTGAAGCCGTGTTCGCCGTGAGCCCAACATGGTTCACGCGTTGAAGCGCCGCGGGCAGGCCGCGTCAAACCGTCCAGTCTGGTCGCAGCGAGGAGCGAGCGAATGCAAGGCAAAAGTGCGAGCGTGTGCGCACCAAATTTCGGGCGTAGACCCGCTGATCCGATCGCCACGGCGGCGATGCGCTCGTGTATCGTCGAACGTGGAATGCGTCGGCCCTTTTCAGTGCTCGTGTTGCTGGTTGTGACGCTTGTACTCTCGCTGATACCCACGAGGCTCTACGCGGATCAGCGCACGAGCTACCTCGCCGACCAGCTCAGGACCAACGAGGACTATCGCGTCCGCACGCAGGCGGCGCTCGCGCTCGGCGCGTCGGGAGACGACGCCGCCACGAGGCCGCTCTGCGACGCGCTCACGGACAGCAACGCGTCCGTCAAGGTCGCGGCGGCCGCGGCGCTCGGCAAGCTCGGCAAGCCCGCGGGGCTCGCGTGCCTGGAGCGCGCCGAGGGCCGCGAGCAGACGCCGGCCGTCAAGTCGCAGATGCAGAAGTCGATCGCGGCGCTGTCCGCCGGCGGTGGGGGCGGCTCGGCGGCGCCGCCGCCTCCGGGCGCGGACACGAAGTACTATGTCGCCATCGAGATCACGAACAAGAGCGGCCGCCCCGAGTCCGAGATCGAGCCGCTCGTGCGCGCCGCGATACAGTCGAAGCTCCTCGCGAAGGCCGGCTACGCGGTCGCCCCCAAGGGCGAGACGGTGGCGCAAGGCAAGAAGATTCTGAACGGCAAGAAGCTGAAGGGTTTCTATCTCCTCGCCACGGTCGAGCCCGCCGTGTACCAGGGCGGCAACCTCACCCAGGTGGTCCGCGTCAGCATGTGGACCTATCCGTCCAAGTCGCTCCAGGGTGAGTTCGCGCCGAAGCTCACGCAGAGCGGCACCCCGAAGAAAGACGTCCAGAGCGAGAACATCCTGATGAAGATGTGCGTCGAGAACGCGGTCGAGACCTTCCACAAGGTCGTCGCCTCGTTGTGACGCACCTTCGCCGCTCGATATTGGCTTTTCCAGTGCCTCACGACCGTTGTCATCTCCAGCCAGCTTCGAGGATCCCATGAGCGACGCTTCCAGCACGGCCCCGCAGACCTCCGCGCCGGAGGTCAGAGCGCGCTACCAGCGGAGCGCGCGGAACTACCTGCTCGACCAGAACTTTCAGCTGAAATACACGGGGTTCCTCGTGGGGATCAGCCTTGCGCTCTCCGTGGCGCTCGGGATCCTCCTCTGGAACGCGAGCTCGAAGATCATCGAGCAGAGCCGCAGCGCCGTGCAGCAGGGGCAAGAGATCGTCCGGCAGGGTCAGGAGACCGTCAAGCGCGGCCAGGAGGTGCTCGTCCAGAGCCGTCGGGTCAGCGAGGTCGTCGCGATGAACATCGCGAAGGAGTACAAGGACGACCCCGAGCTCGCGAAGACGTTCGGCGAGGCGGCGCAGCGCGACGAGAGCAAGCTCAAGGACGAGCAGTCGCGGCTCGAGCGGGACGCGGCCACGCTGCAGCAGCGGGCGGAGGCGCTCGAGCGGCAGGCCGCCGACGTCGCGAACAACCAGCAGATGCTGCTGCGCCTCATCGTCGCGCTCCTGTCGTTGCTCGTCCTCGGCGTCGGCATCGCGGGCATCGTCTTCACGCACAAGATCGCCGGGCCGATCTTCAAGATGAAGCGGCTGCTCCGTCAGGTCGGCGAGGGCAAGCTGATCGTGCGCGAGAAGCTCCGGAAGGGCGACGAGCTCCAGCACTTCTTCGAGGCGTTTGAGAAGATGGTCGAGGACCTGAGGGCGCGCCAGCAGGGCAAGATCGCGAAGATGGATGCGATCCTCGAGAAGCTCGAGGCGGGGGCGCGCGCCCAGAAGGGGACGATGGAAATCGACCCCGAGGGCCTCTCCCAGCTGAAGCGCCTGCGCAGCGAGATGCAGGAGCAGCTCGACGCGTGATCGAGCCCGCGCGCGGTCGATCGACGAGCGCGCGGTCCGAATCCAGCCCGAAATCAAGCCAAAAATAAGAAAACATCAGGCCGCGTGCACCGGGTCCCTCCGGCCCCTACCGTCGCGGCGCGGTGCTCGCGCGCACAGGAGACGGGTCCAGATCGGCGTCTTCGGCACGGAGGCGTACTTGAGTACGCCGAGTACCGAAAACGTCGAGATGGGCCCGTATCCGCAGCGCGCGAGCACCGCGCTAGAAGGCGGCCTTGATGATCTCGACGCTCGCTTCTCCGCTCGGGAGGAACGTCACGGACGCGGCGTCGAAGCGCATCCGCTCCACGCCGCGCACGCGCGAGAACGTGGCGCGCCAGAGCCGCTCGCCCGCCCGCCGCACGCGGGCGCGCTTGCTCGCGTCGATGCTGTCGAGGGCGCGGACGTACGAGCCGGCGCCGCGCGTCCGCACCTCGATGATCACGATGACGGGGCCGTCGCGCGCGATCACGTCGATCTCCAGCCGCCCGACCCGCGCGTTGCGCGCGACGATCTCCACGCCCTGCGCGGCGAGGTGAGCGACCACCGCGTCCTCCGCGCGCGCACCGAGCGCTCGCCGCGCGTCGGCCGCCGGAGCGCCAGCGGGCCCGATCGCGGTCCGGCTCGTCGCCGAAGCCGCCGGCGCGCTGCGCGTGGCGGTGCGCCCGTCGCGTGAGCCCGAATCGTCGCTGGGAGGGAGGGAGAGGGAGGTGCCGGCCAGATCGGCCGTCGTCGGGCGAGGGCTTCGCGAACCGCGACGGCCGGTCACCCGACGCCTAGAAGCCTTCGCACTGGTCCGAGTTGGCGCGGCCCTGCACGTCGCCGCAGGCCCCCTCGTTCTCGAACCCCGTGTTCTGCTTGATGCAGTACTTGCCGGTGATGTTCGGGTCCCCGAGGCCGACGTTCGGCCGGATCTCCGAGCAGGTGAAGCCCTGCGGGCACTCGCAGAAGTTGAAGTTCGGGTCGTCCGGCTCGCCGTCGGCCACGCCGCACCGGCACGAGCAGTACACCGCCTGCTGGGCGTTCCGGTTCGAGTTGGCGGCGCACTGGCCGCACACGGGCGACGCGACCTGGTCGTCGGTCCCCGGCACGCAGCAGGCTTTGCCCTCGTTCTCTGCCGCCGACTTGGTCGGGTCCTGGCAGCCGGTGAAGCCGTCGCGGCAGAGGTACAGCTTGCAGACGCCCTCCTCGCACTTCCAGCCGTTGCCGGGGCAGTCCGCGTCGGCGCCGCAGCGACAGAAGGCGCCCGCGGGGTCGCACATGCCGCTGAGGCACTGGCTCGCGCCACCGTCCGGCCTCGACGGTTCGCAGTCGGGCGCGTACGTCCCCGACTCCTCGCAAGTGGTGCACCCGCCCTGCCCGGGCGTACACGTCGCGGGCGCCTCCTGGCCGAGCGGGCAGCTCACGCGCCCCTGGAAGTGGTTCACCAGGCAGATCCGCGTCTGGCACTGGAAGGATCGCGATTCGATGTTCTCTTCCGTCACCTTGAAGCCAGCGAACTGCGAATCGTACTCGTCTTCAGGCAGACACGGGTCGCCGACGCCGCCGCTCTCGCACGCGGAGGGCAGGCTCGCCATTGCGACGACGCTGAGCAGGCCGAGCAGGCCGGACAGAATGGAACGGGTCATCAGAACGTGCTCCTTCGGCGGCGGTGCGCGCCACCGCTTCGGCAGAGGCGCGCGGACGGGAGGCAAGAAAACGCTCAAGTCGAGGTGCTCAAAGGCACAACGTCAGCGGTTGGACCCTAGACGAAGCGCGCCTCGAGCGTCAACAGCCGGATGGGGCGCGCCCGTCCACGCCGCCGAGGTGGGCGGGCGCCGCCGGTGCGAGCCGTTCGACCCTGCGCGCGCTGGTCCCTTGGCAGCGGACGGTCAGACCGTCGTCCGGGCGGCGGCGGAGGGGGCAGCGCGGCGAGGGCGCGACGATCGCGTCATAAGGAAGCGGGCGCGCCTCCGTTCGATAATTCCACCGTCGACTCCTACGCAGTGCGCAACCCCAAGGTCGACCCGGCGCCCGGTGTCTCAGGACGGGAATACAAGAGGGCGCCCCTCGCCCGGCATCGCTTGACAAGCTGCGCGCCACAATCCTACCATCCCCCGCCACACGCAAGTATCCGTTGATTCTCATTGAACTTTTTGGTTCCTGACCGAGCTGCCTCGGGGGTCTACGGCGCGCGTTCTCCGTGTGTGGAGCCGCGAACGGGGCGAAGGGGCCACGATCTTTACGTCGCCGAAAGCGAGGAACGACGATGCGGAACCGGGTGGCGAGTATCTGCCTTGTAGCTTCTGCCCTGTTGCTAGCCCCCGCCGTGGGGCATGCGCAGCCCGGCAAAGGTAAGCCCGTCGCGGCTGAAAAGGCGGACGCCAAGGGCGACAAGAAGCCCAGCAAAGAGGTCAACCTCGACGAGGATGCCGGCCCCGTGACCGCGGGCCAGATGACGGAGGAGGCGGCGCAGGGCAAGCGGCTCTTCGACAGCGAGCGGTGGAGCGACGCCGCGAGGCAGCTGAAGCGCGTCGTCGACGGCGACACCGGCGATGACGATGGCAACAAGCAGATCGCCCAGTACCACCTCGCGATCGCGCTCTACCGCCTGCAGTTCTACCAGGCGAGCTACGCGATCTTCTCGCAGATCGCCGACAAGCCGAACCACCTCAAGTTCAACGAGACGCTGCTCTGGCTGTCCAAGCTCGCGACGCAGCTCCCGGAGCCGGCGGACATCATCGAGCGCGTCGGCAAGTACAAGACCGAGCAGATCGCGCGGTTCAACAACCCCCAGCAGCGCGACCTCTACTGGCAGCTCAACTACCTGCTCGGCCGCTACAAGTACCGGAACCGGAACTACGAGGAGGCCATCAGCCTCTTCGCCAAGGTCGACCCGAACAGCAAGTACTACGTCCAGGCCCAGTTCTTCAGCGGCATCTCGTACGTGCAGCTGCGCAAGTCGGTGCCGGCTGTCAAGTCGTTCCAGCGTATCGTCCAGGCGATCGACGAGGGCGTCGAGGGCCTCGAGGACGAGGCGCGCATGCGCGACCTCGCGTTCCTCTCGATGGCGCGCACCTATTACTCGGCCTCGGTCCGCCTCGACGACAACAACGTTCCGACGATCGACGCCGCGAAGCTCTCGGCCGCCGTCAAGTACTGGAACCGCGTCGATGTCGCGAGCGAGTACTGGCTGGACAGCCTCTTCGAGCAGTCCTGGGCGTACTTCATGGCCGGGCTGTACCCGCAGGCGCTCGGCAACATCCACACGATCGAGTCGCCGTACTTCCCGAACTCGTTCTATCCCGAGGCCGACATCCTGAAGGCCGTCGTCTCGTTCACGATCTGCCAGTACGGCGACGCGACCACGATCGTCGCGAAGATGAAGAAGAAGTACGAGCCGATCAAGAAGGACCTCGAGTCGATCCTGGTGCGGTACCAGGGGGAGGGGAACGAGGAGCGCTTCTTCCAGTTCCTGAAGGACGTGGGCGCCGGCAAGGGCGACATCCCGCCGAGGGTCCGGCCGATCGTCGAGAACGCGCTCTCCGACCGTCAGCTCCGCCGCAACATGGAGTACGTGCGCATCCTCGATGAGGAGGCGGATCGGTTCAAGAAGGCGCCCGTCAACTTCCGCAACTCCCCGGTCGGCAGCGACGTGACCGACGCGCTCGAGTTCGCGAGGAGCCTCGCGATCCGGAACGCCGGCACGCTCGGCCGGGAGCGCTACCAGCGCAACCTCGACGAGCTCAACGAGCACCTCCGCGACTCGTCGAAGATCCTCATCGACATCACCGCGGCCGAAAGGAACAAGCTCGATCAGCAGGTCGTCAGCGGCCAGCTGTCGAAGGAGGACGCGCTCACGTACGGCGTCGTCAAGCCCGACGACGAGCACGTGCTCTGGCCGTTCGACGGCGAGTACTGGCGCGACGAGCTCGGCTTCTACCGGCAGGTCGTGACGTCGAAGTGCAGCAAGTGAGCGATTTCATCATGGTTGGCCCCGCGGCCGGAGGTCGCGGGGCAGGCAGCGCTTCCTCACGGGGGTCCGTGGCGGAGGGACGGAGATGGAGATGAAGCAGTCGAAGTTCGGTGTACTGCATGCGCTCCGCGCGGCGGCGGGTACGTTGGCCGTGGCGGCGTGCGCGGTCACAACGAGCCCCGCGTCGGCGGCCGACGCGTGCATCACGCAGCCGGCGAAGGATGCGATCGCCGCCTGTCCGGGCGGCAAGCTCCAGGTGTCGGCGGGCAAGAAGCCGCAGGTCAGCTTCAAGTCTGCCCCGCAGGGGATCCAGCTGAAGAAGCGCGAGGACTTGACGAAGCCGACCAATCCGACGGCTTCACAGGCCTCGGCGCAGCGCGACGAGCGGCGAAATCGCCTCGCCCCGAAGGTGAGGAGCCTGCTGGTGACGGAGATCCAGGGGCTCGAGGGACTGTACTCCTCGACGCCGAAGAACGCTCCGGACCGGCCGAAGCTGATGCGGCGCCTCGCCGAGGGCTACGTCGAGCTCGAGTCGGCGGCGTTCCGCGACAAGACCGAGGGGCAGATCAAGGCGGACGAGGCCAAGCGGAAGAACCCGAAGGCGGTCGCCGGGCTCCGGGCCGAGATCGGCAAGGCCGACAAGATCCTCGTCCTCGCGCGGAAGCAGGCGATCAAGTACTACACGGACCTGAAGACGCAGTATCCGAAGTACTGCCAGAGCACCAACGCGGCCGACCCCGCGAAGAGCACGGGCTGCACGGACGAGGTCCTCTACTACCTCGCGTACGAGTACGAGCAGGCGCAGCAGCTCGAGAACGCACGCAAGGTCTACTTCGAGCTCATCAAGAACTGGCCGAACTCGAAGTACATCCCGAACGCGTACCTCGCCTTCGGTGAGCTCTTCTTCAACGAGGCGCAGGGCGACCCGTCCAAGTGGGACCTGGCGGAGCAGTCGTACGTCAAGGTCACCCAGTACCCGCCGCCCGAGAACAAGGTCTGGGGCTACGCCCACTACAAGCTCGGGTACGTCTACTGGAACAAGGGCGACTTCGCCCGCGCCATCAGCGAGTTCAAGAAGACGATCGAGTACGGGCAGCAGTTCCAGCAGATGCCGAACGCGGCGCAGCTCGCGGTCTCGGCGCGGCGCGACATCATCCCCGTCTACGCGCTCGCGGGCGACCCGCGCAAGTCGCACGACTTCCTCCGTCCGCTCAGCGGCGACGCGAGCGGCAGCTCCGAGAAGACGTTCAAGATGATGGACGACCTCGGGCAGAACTACCTCGACACCGGTCACTACAAGGAGGGCATCGAGCTCTACACCGACCTGATGACCCGCGATCGGGGCCCGAGGTACTGCGTCTACCAGGGGCACATCGCGGAGGCGACGCTCGCCATGAAGTCTGGCAACAAGGACCAGATCATGGGTGAGCTCGGGCGCCAGCTCGACGTCCACAACAAGTTCCAGGGCGAGGGGCACCCGGCGGACGCCAAGCTGAAGTGCTCGAACATCACCGCCGGTCTGCTGACCGAGACGGCGATGGCCTGGCACCTCGAGGCGGTGGGCTCGGGCGGCGTGCGCGGCACCGGCGACAAGAAGACGATGCAGCTCGCCGCGCAGCTCTACGACAAGGTCGTCAACAACTTCAAGCAGGAGCAGTTCGCCAAGTTCGAGTTCCCCCGCATCCTGAAGGAGGACTGGCCGAACATCTTCAAGATCAAGTACGCGATGGCCGACCTTCTGTACTTCCAGAAGGACTGGGCCAAGTGCGGTCCTGCGTTCGACTCGGTCGTGGCCGAGGATCCGAACGGCCCGCAGGCGGCTGAGGCCGCGTACGCCTCGGTGCTCTGCTACCAGAACATCTACACCGAGACCCACAAGGACGGCTCCGACAAGAAGGGGTCCGGCAACCTCCCCGACGGGGGGACGGGCAAGAAGGGCGACAAGAAGGCGGAGAAGGCGAAGTTCCAGCCGAAGGACTTCAGTGACAGCCAGAAGGGCATGATCACCGCCTTCAACCGGTACGTCTGCTACATCAAGCCCGCGGCCAACGACAAGGAGGCCCAGGAGCAGTACGTCGAGGTGAAGTACGCGCGCGGCCGCACGTACTTCGAGGCGCAGCACTGGGAGGAGGCCGCGCTCGCGTTCCGCGACGTGGCGCTGAACCACGCCGACAAGGAGGTCGGCATCTACGCGTCTCAGCTCTACCTCGAGTCGCTCAACGTCCTCGGCGCGAACATGGATCCGCCGCGTCCGTCTTGTTACGACGACATGGCCGCGGATGTGCCCAAGTTCATCGACCTCTACTGCAAGGGCGGCAAGGAGAAGGAGAACGCCGAGCAGTGCGGCATCCTGATCCGCATCCAGCGCGACATCGAGCGCCTGCGCGCGCAGAAGCTCGTCGAGGCTGCTGACGCGGCCGGCGGCGTCGAGGCCCTCAAGAACTATGAGAAGGCCGCCGGCGCGTACATGGACATGTGGAAGAAGTACGGCGAGGCCGCCTGCGAGGCGAAGCAGCCCGCGTGCGAGAAGAGCGAGGAGATCCTCTACAACGCGGCCAAGGCGTTCCAGGCCGCCCGCCTCATCGCCAAGTCGATCTCGGCCCGCAAGATCCTGCTCGACCCGCGGTACGGCCTCCACAACACCGAGCTGGCGAAGACGTCGATCTACGAGATCGGCGGCAACTACCAGGCGATCGCGGTCTACGACGAGGCGGCGAACTGGTACGAGCGCTACGCCCGCGAGAACCCGAAGGGGGACAAGGCCGCCGAGGCGCTCCAGGACGCGGTCGTGCTGCGGCTCGGCCTCGGTCAGGAGGACCAGGCGATCAAGGACGCCGACCTCTTCAACAAGAACTACGGCAAGGCGAAGCCGGCGCAGACCGCGCAGATCGCGTTTGCGATCGGCGCGCACTACATCGATCGCGAGGACTGGGATCAGGCGCGCCGGCGGCTGTCGACGGCGATGCCGCAGATCGATCGCAACGCGACGTTCGACGTCCAGGTGCAGGCGCACGCGATGTACGCGCGCGTCCTGCTGCAGACGAAGAGCGTGACCCCGGCGAACGGCGAGTACAACAAGGTCCGCGGCTACTGGAAGGACCCGGCGGCCGCGCTCAAGAAGCTCGACGCGATCGGCGGCGAGGAGCCGGAGAAGCTGCGCCGGCTCGGCAAGGTGCTGACCGCGGTCGGCGAGGCCTACTTCCACTTCGCCGAGCAGAAGCGGAAGGACGTCGATAAGATCAAGTTCCCCGAGTACAAGGGCTCCGGGAACCGCGAGGACGTCCTCAAGCACATCAACACCAAGGTCGCCGACTGGGTGAAGAAGAAGCGCCCGGCGATCGAGGCGGCTGACGTCGAGTACCAGAAGATCCTCAAGCTGGAGCCGACGCCTCCGCCGAAGTGGGTCATCGCGGCCGGCGCGCGCGTCGGTCAGATGTGGGGCAAGTTCGTCGCCGAGTTCCGTGCCGCGCCCATCCCGAAGGAATGGAAGGGGCACGGCATGGTCCCGGGCACCGACGTCTCGTACGACGAGATCCGGGGTGAGTACTACTCGCGCCTCGACGAGGCGAGCGAGCCGCAGAAGCAGATGGCGAAGGGCGCGTTCAAGACCTGCCTCGACCTGTCCGTGAAGTACCAGTACTTCGACGACTACTCGCGTACCTGCGAGGTGTGGCTGTCGAAGAACTACGGCGCCGAGTACCACCTCATCGACGAATTCCGTGGCTCGCCGTCGCGGGTCAACTCCGGCATGAGCGAACGCCCTGCGCCGCTGAACCTCGACGGGACCCCTTTCCGAGAAGCGCTGACCGCAACCGACAAGCCGGCTGCGAGCAAGGACAAGGAAGAGGGCGAGGACAAGAAGGCGGGCGAGGATAAGAAGGCGGCTGGCGCGTCCAAGGAAGGCTCGGCGCTCGATCGGGCCACGACCCGACCCAGGAAGTGATGGAGCGAAACATGAGAAGCATCACCTCATTGGCAGCGGTTGCGGTGCTCCTTCTGGCCGCGACGGGTTGTGGCGGCGGCAGCACCGGCGGTGCGGCGCACGGGGCAAAGGACCCGACGACGGGCAAGACGATCACGGACAGCAAGGGTCAGGCCGTGTCGGTCGAGGCGGCCAACAAGTTCAAGACCGCCATGGACGCCATGGTCCAGCACGACAAGGCTGGGGATTGGTCCGAGGCGACTTGCAGCTCGACGGCCCAGCTGTTCCTGGACGCGGCGGACCAGCAAGGGGACGCGACGTTCGCCGAGGCCATCTACAACGCGGGGCTCTCGTACCAGCGTTGCAAGAAGGACTCGGAGGCGAAGAAGCACTTCACGCAAGCGCTTCAGAAGAACCCGAAGTTCCACCCCGCGCGGGTCCAGGTGGCGCTCTACAACCTCGCGGAGTCGGGCGAGAGGAACCTCGACGCGGCGATCAGCGAGATGCGCCAGGCCGCCGTCGTCGATGCTCAGTACAAGAACGTCGAGGCGCTCGTGCACCTCGCGCTCCTGTACATGAAGCGCGGCAACCAGGTTGCGGACAACGATGGCCCCAACGACTTCCAGCGCGCGAAGCGGTACATCCAGAGCGCACTGGCCGTCGATGACGCCTTCATGCCCGCGTTCAACCAGCTCGCGATCTACTACCTGGAGACGGCGAAGCAGAAGGCGGGCAGGAAGACGGGCAAGGCGGTCGCGACCAACGTCAGCAAGCAGAAGAAGGTCGACACCCAGGCGCTGGAGCTCGCGGCGCTGGTCTGCTCCCAGGCCATCCGCAAGAACCCCAACTACGCGCCGATCCACAACACCGCGGGGATGATCCAGGTCGAGCTCGCGAACCTGAACGGCGCCGTCCAGGAGTTCAACCTCGCGAGGAGGCTCGATCCGAGCTTCTACGAGGCGCAGATGAACTACGCGGCGGTGAACCTCCAGTTCCGCGGGTTCCAGCAGGCGGACGAGGCGTACCGCGCGGCCCTGAAGATGCGTCCGAACGACTACGACGCTCATCTGGGCCTCGCGCTCGCCCTGCGCGGTCAGATCGACGACGCGAACTTCGACAGCATGGTGGCCGCCGCCAGCGCTGAGCTCGAAGCCGCCAAGAAGGTCGCCCCCGAGCGCGCCGAGACCTACTACAACGAGGCGATCCTGACCCAGGAGTACAAGGCGAAGTCGGGCGGCAAGGGGGCCGAGGGCGCCCTCATGTCGGCGAAGGGGCTGTTCGGCCAGTTCATCCAGAAGGCGGGCGCTAGCGCCGAGTTCGCCGACGCGGTGAAGCGGTCGAAGGAGCGTATGAGCGAGATCGACCAGATCATCGCCTTCAACAAGCAGACCGAGGCCGAGCGGAAGGCGGCCGAGGCCGACATGAAGACGAAGGAAGCCGAGCAGGAGGCAGCTGCCGGGAGCGAGGGCGAAGGGGGCGATGCGACGACCCCGGCCCCGGCTCCTGCCCAGTAACGGACCCTCGTCCTGCGCGCTGTCGATGGCGGGGTGCAGGTTCGTGTGACACGGGCTCAGTCGCTGGGCAGGTGAGTGCGGCGTGCAAAGGTACGCCGCAGCGAACCGAACGACGCGGATGAGCCCGTCGCACACGAAGATGCGCCCCGCCACAGCGGACGTCTCGAGCGGTCCGGGTCGCAAGGAGGGTGAGCGAGGGATACGGTAGTATTCCGGGCGAGCTCGACGGGCGGGTCGGACTGCGTGGTGGTGCGACAGACAGCGGCACCTGGAGCCCTCTTCTCTCGCTGCACGAAGCTGCATCAAGGAGAAGGGGGCTCGCTCTTTTCGTCTTCGTCGCCGCGTTCTGGGAACCTTGGGTGGAATCGGTTGTCGAGGCGTGTGTGGGTCGTGCTCTCCGACGCCTCGATAGCATGCGAAGCTGGTTGACCGGCCGCCGCGGAAGGCGGTACAATGGCACTGTAACCGAGTCGAAACATTGTGAGGAGGCTGGAATGAGAGGGTTGACCCGATTGGGTGCGGGAGTCGTGGCTGCCGTTCTTACGAGCGTGGTCGCCTCATCGGCGTTCGCGCAGGGAGCGGCTCCTGGCGGTGGGAAGAAGGACGAGGGGTACGGGTACGAGTTCTCGGACGATCCGCTGAACGCCGGCGGGTTCGGCCCCAACGACGCCACCATCCGCGTGCGGCCCGGCCCTGTCCGGACGACGCTGATCAGGCCCCGCACCTCGTTCGTTCCGGAGATGCTCAAGTCGGTCGAGAACCTCTGATGTGACGGGCAGGTTTGGCACCTGCCCTATCGATTTACCCCCCGGTGCTGGGGGCGTGCGCCGCGCGGCGCATAGGGAAGGCTGGCGGAGATGGAAGGCAAGCAAAGGGTCGCTCTCACATTTGCGCTCTACCAAAACGAGGCGCTCGTCCGCCGGGAGACGATCACCCAGGATATCGTCAAGGTAGGCAAGGACGCGAAGAGCCATCTGCGTGTCGATGACGAGCTTGCCTCGCGCATGCACGCGGTCATCGAGGTCGCCTCCCCGCAGGACATCACGCTCATCGATCTCGGCAACGAGCCGGGCACGATGGTGAACGGGGCGCGCGTCAACAAGTGCAAGATCAGCCCAGGCGACCAGCTCCAGATCGGCGGCACGAAGATCATGCTGGAGCGCGCGGAGCCGGTGGCGGTCGCCGCGGCCGCGGGCCCTGCGAAGCCGGTTCCCGCCAACCCGTTTGCGGCGGCGCCTGGTGGGAACCCGTTCGGCGCTGCGGCGCCCGGGAATCCGTTCGCGGCCGCGCCGCCTGGGAACCCGTTCGCCGCAGCCTCCGCTGGCGGGGCGGACCCGTTCTCCTACAACAACCCGTTCGCGCAGTCGGCGCCGGCCGTCGACGAGGTTCCCCCGGACGCGCCCGAGGGCTCCTACACGTACACGCTCGTGAAGAACGGGCCGGACGTGCCGAGCGACGAGACCGAGGTCCCGGCGGCCTCGGTCGAGGTCATGATTCTGTGGGATGCCGCGGTGCTCCACGTCGAGCACCTCACGCCGCCGCGCTCCTTCTACGTGGGTGAGGAGGCGGGGAAGAACTTCAAGTGCGACTACTTCATCCCCTCGGAGAAGCTCGGCACGACGCGGGCGCCCATCCTCCTCGCGGATCGCTCCGGCTCGGTCTCCGTGGTGCTCCTGCCCCGCGCGACCGGGACCATCGAGATCCCGGGTAGGCCGAAGATGACGGTGCAGCAGGCGATCGATCAGGGCCTCACGCAGCCGTGCTCCGAGCTCTCTGGCGCCTATCAGATGGCGCTTCCGTCGGGCGGGAAGGCGAAGGTCGAGCTCGACGGCATCATCTTCCAGGTGTCCGCCGTGAACGCAGGCAAGGTCGTGGCCGGCCACCTCCAGCTGGACACGCAGAGCCTGCTGTACACGGGCCTCTCGATGGCGGTTCACCTCGGGCTGCTCGCGGCGATGGCCTTCTTCATGCCGCCCCTCGGCGATACGGGCGAGGACGGGATCTCCGCTGACCAGCAGTTCCTCATCCAGCAGTACCTCGCGGCGGCCGCCGAGAAGGAGATGGAGGAGAAGGAGACCGAGCAGATCGCCGACAACGCGGCGGACAACAAGGAGGGCGGCACCGGTACACGCGCCAAGGGTGAGGAGGGTTCGATGGGCAACCCGAACACCAAGGCCACCGGCAACCGCTACGGCGTCCAGGGGCCCGCCGACAACCCGGATCCGCACATCGCCCGCCAGGCCGCGCTCCGCGACGCCGCGGAGTTCGGCATGATCGGGCTGCTGAACGCCGGCGCCGGCGGCGATCCGAACGCGCCGACCGCGCCGTGGGGACGCGACGATTCGCTCGGGAACGATCCGCTGAGCGCCCGCGGCAACATGTGGGGTGATCAGATCGGCGACTCGTTCGGCGCTGGCGGCCTCGGCCTCTCCGGCATCGGCGAGGGCGGCGGCGGGCGCGGCGAGGGCATCGGCCTCGGCTCGATCGGCACCATCGGGCACGGCGCCGGCACCGGCACCGGCCAGGGCTTCGGCTCCGGCCATGGCCGCCTCGGCGGGTCGCATCGCACCAAGCCGCCGCAGGTGCGTATGGGTGCGACCAGTGTGAGCGGCCGTCTGCCCCCCGAGGTCATCCAGCGTATCGTCCGCCAGAACTTCGGTCGATTCCGGCTCTGCTACGAGAACGGGCTCAGGAACAACCCGAATCTGCAGGGCCGTGTCGCGGTGCGCTTCGTCATCGGTCGCGACGGCGCGGTCTCCAACGTGGGTAACGGCGGTTCGGATCTGCCCGACAACGGCGTGGTTTCCTGCGTCGTTCGGGCGTTCTACGGCCTGTCGTTCCCGCAGCCCGAGGGCGGTATCGTCACCGTCGTCTACCCGATCATGCTCAGCCCCGGCGGCTGAGCCCGCCTCACAGCTCGGTTCGAGCGAACGCCCCGCACGCGAAGTGCGGGGCGTTTTTCGTTTCAGCGCTGGCTGCGGCCGGCGCCGGGCGTGGGCAGCGGCCTGCGGCGAGCGCCGTGGGGTGGCCAGCTCGCGCCCGCCGCGCGGGGGG
Organism: Sorangium sp. KYC3313; assembly: GCF_052075895.1. NCBI lineage: Bacteria > Pseudomonadati > Myxococcota > Polyangiales > Polyangiaceae > Sorangium > Sorangium sp. KYC3313. Next base: position 8,755,663 of record NZ_CP197255.1, on the reverse strand, counting down.
AGGGCGGGGGCCCCGCGTGGAGGCGCTGCAGCGAGGCGCATGCGCGGGGTCTGAAGCCCTGGACTTCCGCGGTTGCCTCCGCCTATTCTCGCGTCGCCGCGCGAGGTTCGACGCGCGCCACCTCGGGACGCTTGTGACGGTGCCACACGGAGCGGGGCAGCCCGTCTCCCAGATTGCTGACGGAGCGGCGCAGCCGACTCCGAGACGCTGGAAGGAGCGGCGCAGCCGACTCCGAGACGCTGGAAGGAGCGGCGCAGCCGACTCCGGGACGTTTTGAAGAGGGGCGACGCGACGCCCAGGTCACTCAGAGGCCGGCGATGCCGGGGCCATTCGAAAGGTGAGCGAGATGAAGCTTGGGGCATTCTTGATGGTTGGCCTGGTCGCGGCGAGCGCGGCAGGCCTGGGCTGCAGCCGCCATCGCCAGGAGGCCGTCATCCTGGCGAATCAGGCCGACAAGGAGGTCGCCGTCAACCCCGACGGTGCGGCCAACAAGTACGAGCAGGCGACCAAGCTCGACCCGAACAACCACCGCATCTTCTTCAAGCTGGCGATGGCACACAAGAAGTCGGAGTCGTGGGACAAGGTCGCATCGACGCTGGCTCGCGCCACGCAGATCGCCCCGAAGTTCGCCAACTACTGGTTCGAACGGGGCTGGGCGCTCGAGCAGCAGGCGAAGAAGAAGACGATCTCGTACGAAGAGGCCAAAGAGCCGTACCAGAAGTGTATCGAGAACGACCCCAACTTCGCGGATTGCTACTCCCAGCTCGGGAACGTCTACCTCTGGACGGACGACGAGCAGAAGGCGCTCGAGAACCTCACCAAGGCGATCGAGCACAATCCGGGCGAAATCCGCTACTACGCGGCGCTCGCCGACCTGTACACCCGTCTCGGGTACACGAAGGAGGCCGAGCAGGTGCTCAAGGAGGCGAAGTCGTTCGCGAAGCCGGGGGACAAGTACCTCTTCGGCGTCCACAGCCTGCTCGCGTCGGTCTACCAGGACCGGGGGTCCACGGCGGAGATGGTGTCCGAGCTCGAGGCCGCCAAGGCGGTGGCGCCCACGGATGGTCCCGAGTCGGTACAGATTCTCTGGAGTCTCGGGAGCACCTACGCGACCCTGGATCCGCCGCGCAAGCAGGAGGCAATCCAGATGCTCAAGGGGTTCACCACGCGCGCCTGCAAGGGGTCGAAGGCGGCGAGCTTCAAGACCGAGTGCGAGACGGCGAACACGCTCGTCGCGCGGCTCGGCGGTCAATAGCCGTGATGCCGCGCGCGGCACGGGGCACCTAAGCGTTTCAATTCGTTCGAAGGTCGGGGCCGAGGGTCGATAATCAATGGATCTTGCGCAGCGTCTCAATCATCTCGAGTCGGTTCATGACTGGCAAGGGCTCGTCGAGGAGCTCGAGAAGGGGATTGCGGCCGAAGGGGACGCGACCCGGAAGGCGGCATATCACCTGAAGCTCGGGCGGCTGCTCGAGGAGAAGTTCCTTCAGGCCGTCAAGGCGCTGAAGCACTTCCAGGACGCGTACAAGCTGAATCCAGCGCTGCTCGAGGCGCTGGAGTCGGCTCGTTCCATCTACTGGGACCTCGGCAAGACCAACATGGTCCAGAAGCTCCTGGAGCTCGAGCTGAGGAACGCCCCCGAGGGGACCACGGCCGCCGAGCTCCGCGTGGAGCTCGGCGACGTGCTCTGCGACGCGGGCGATTTCGAGCGCGCGACGGAGATGTACGCGAAAGGCCTCGCCGCGTCCGGCGGGACGAGCGAGGAGGCGCGGGCCTGCCTCTTCGACATGCAGGTCGACCAGTCGTCGTGGTCGGCGCGCATGGCGGAGCTGGTGGACGCGGCCGACGCGGTCGCGAGCGCCGACGAGCGCAAGCGGCTGCTGCTCCGCGCGGCGCGCCTCGCGAAGCGCTTCGATCGCGGTCAGCTCGAGGACCTGCTCCGAAGGGCGTACGAGACGGCGCCTTCCGACAAGCAGGCCGCGGCGATGTTCGAGGGGCTCCTCGTCGAGGCCGAGCGGCCGCAGGCGATCGTGGAGACGCAGCGACGCATCCTCGACGGGCGCGCCGGCGTGGCGCGCGGAGAGGCGGCGTTCAAGTTCGGCGTCCGCTGGGCCACGCGGCACCAGAACGTCGAGATCGGATCGAAGCTCCTCGAGGAATCGCTCCGGTTCGATCCCTCGAACGAGGCTGCGTTCGCCTACCTGCGCGAGCTCTGGGGGACGAAGGAGGGCAACTGGGAGCGCGTCGCGTTGCTGGCGGAGAGCGCTGCCAACCAGAACGGCAGCTCCCCGTACATGATCGCGCAGGCGGGCGGCATCGCCTGGCGCCAGCTCGGCAACCTCATCCGGGCCAGGAGCTGGTTCGAGAGGCTCTCGGCGGTCGCCCCGACGCACCCGAGCGTGAGCGCGTTCGAAGCGCAGATCGGCGAGCGCCTCACGGCCGCTCCTGTCGCGCCGTCCGCGCCTCCGCCGTCCGCTGCCGCGCCTGCGCCTGTCGTCGTTGCGCCTGCGCCCGTCGTCGTCGCGCCAGCGCCTGTCGTCGTCGCGCCGGTCGTGCCTGCGCCCGTGGCCGTCGCGCCCGCGGACGCCACGCCGCTCCCCACGAGCGCGCCTGCGCCCGTCAGCGCGCCTGCGCCCGTCAGCGCGCCGGCTCCGTTGAGCGCGCCGGCCCCGGTGAGCGGCAGGGCGAGCGCGCCCGCAAGCGGTCCTGTGGGCGCCTCGTCGGTGGACGAGCGCGACGCGAGGTCCTCGGTGGCCGACATCGAGCCGCCGCCTCCCGCGCGGGCTCCCGCCGAGAGCAGGCCTGCGGATTCGGAGGTCGGCCGGCGGCCGACAGCGCCGCCTCCTCCCGGGGCGGAGGTCGCAGGCCGCGTCGAGGAGCTCAAGGCCAAGGCCCAGAAGCAGGAGCAGGCCAAGCGGTACAACGAGTACGTCAAGACGCTGATCGAGATCGCCGAGGCGGTCTCGGATCCTGCCGAGAAGATCGACAACTACGCGAAGGCGGCGGAGCTCTACTCGGGCAAGTTCTCGAACGCGGCCGAGGCGGTGAAGTGCTACGAGGCGATCCTCGCGATCGACGGCGAGCACGCGCAGGCGATCGACTTCCTCCGCCAGAGCTACGAGAAGCGGCGCGACTGGGAGAAGCTCATCGGGCTGCTCCGCCGCGAGGCCGCGGCGCTCCCGGAGGGCGGCGATCGCGCCGCGAAGTACCTCGAGATCGCGAAGCTCGCGTCGGAGCGGGTGAAGAAGGTCGACTTCTGCATCGAGCTCTGGGACGAGGTCCTCGCGAACGATCCGGAGAACCCCGAGGCGCTGAACGCGCTGGCCGGGCTCTACGAGAAGAACAAGGACTACCAGGCGTTCGCGAGGGTGCTGCAGAAGCAGGTCGACACGACCTTCGACAGCACCCAGAAGCTCGCGCTCCTCAGCAAGCTCGCGCAGCTCTACGGCGAGCGCCTGAAGGACGACGAGGCGGCCGTCAAGGCCTGGCAAGAGGTGATCGCGCTGAACCCCCAGGACCGCAAGGCCCAGGAGGCGCTCAAGAAGGCGTACCTCCAGCTGCAGCGCTGGGACGATCTCGAGGTGTTCTACGCCGAGAGCGGCAAGTGGGACGAGTTCATCCGGGTCCTCGAGTCGCAGGAGGCCAAGGAGACCGACGACGCGGCCAAGATCAGCCTGCTGGTCAAGATCGCCGAGCTCTGGATGGTCCAGAAGCAGAAGGCGGATCGCGCGGCGCGCGCCTACGAGAAGGTGCTCTCGATCGACGGCTCGCACCTCGCCGCGGCCGAGGCGCTCATCCCGATCTACACGCAGGCGAACAACTCGAAGGGGCTCGCCGGCGCCATCGAGGTGAAGCTCTCGCACGACCAGGACGACGTCTCCCGGCTCGACCTCTACAGGCAGGTCGCGGCGCTCTACGAGACGCGCCTCAAGGAGCCGCAGCGGGCGTTCGAGCGTTACCTCTCGGCCTTCCAGATCGCCCCGCAGGACGAGCAGTGCATCGATGACGTCGAGCGCGCCGCGCGCTCGACGGAGGGGTGGGACGCCCTGATCCAGTCCTACTCGTCGGCGATCGAGCGCGCCGAGGGCGAGGGGGACATCGCGCTCGGGGTCGATCTCCGGCTCCGGCTCGGGCGGGTCTTGCTCGACGAGGTGAAGCGCATCGACGAGGCGCTCTCGCAGTTCCGCGCCGTGTACGAGGCGGACGGCGAGAACCAGGCCGCGATCGGCGCGCTGGAGCGGCTCTACCGCGAGACGGGCCGGTTCGGCGAGCTGCTCGGCATCTACGAGAAGAAGCTCGGCATCGTCACCGAGCCGGAGGAGCGCAAGCAGATCCTCTATGCGATCGCGGAGCTCTACGAAGGGGAGCTGCGCGACGCGGCGCAGGCGATCGGGACGTACCGCCAGGTGCTCGACGACGAGCCGACGGACCCGCAGGCGCTCGCGGCGCTCGACAAGCTCTACCGCGAGCAGCAGGACTGGGAGTCCTACGTCGACGTGCTCCGCAAGCGGATCGACTCTCCGCTCGACGAGCAGGCGCTCATCGACCTCAAGTTCCGGCTCGGGAGCACCCTCGAGAAGCACCTGAACGATGCGGCCGGAGCGCTCGAGAACTACAAGGAAATCCTGATCCTCGATCCGGGCAACGACGCGGCGCGCCTCGCGCTCGAGGCGCTGCTCTCGAACGAGTCCCTGCGGGCCGAGGCGGCGGCCATCCTGCAGGAGATCTACGAGGGGCGCGGCGACTGGGAGAAGCTGATCCAGGCGCTCGAGATCCTCGCCGCGGCCGAGGGCGACACGGCGACGCGCGTGGCGCTGCTCCGGAAGGTGGCGCGCACGGCGGCCGAGAGCCTGAGCGACCTGGGCCGCGCGTTCGACGCGCAGTCGCGGGCCCTCAAGGACGATCCGTCGCACGCCGAGACGCGGGCGGAGCTCGAGTCGCTCGCCGCGCAGGCGGGCGCCTGGGACAGGCTCGACGTCATCTTCAGCGAGATCGCCGATTCGCTGAGCGACGCGCGGCTGAGCCGCGAGTACTGGATGCGCCTCGGGAGCATCCACGAGCGGCTCGGCAAGGTCGAGGAGGCGGCGAACGGCTACCTCCGCGTGCTCTCGATCGATCCCGCCGACTCGGAGGCGCTGGAGGCGATGGACGAGCTCTACCGGCGCACCGAGCGCTGGGGCGACCTCATCGGCGTCTACCGGCGCCGCATCGAGCTCGTGCACGAGCCGACCGAGCGCGAGGGCCTCTATGCGCAGATGGCCGAGGTCTACGAGCAGCGGCTCGGGCAGCCGGAGGAGGCGATCGCCGCCTACCGCGAGGTCCTCTCCATCGACAACACGAGCATGGTGGCGCTGGCGGCGCTCGACGGGCTCTTCAGCCGCCAGGGCATGTGGGAAGAGCTGGCGGACAACCTCGAGGCGCAGCTCGGCATCGCGGTCGAGGAGGAGGCGCAGATCCGGCTGATGCTCCGGCTCGCCGCGCTGCGGGAGTCGCGGATGCGGCTCGTCGACTCGGCGATCGACATCTACCGGCAGGTGCTCGAGCGCGAGCCGACCAACGTCGAGGCGCTCGGGGCGCTCGAGCGCCTCGGGAAGGTCGCCGAGCACGAGCTCGCGATCGCGGAGATCCTCGAGCCGCTGTACCGCCAGTCGGGCGACTTCCAGAAGCTCATCGGGGTGCACGAGGTGCAGGTGCGGCGCAGCGACGACGTGACCCGTCGGGTCGAGCTGCTCCACCAGATCGCCGTGCTCTACGAGGACGCGGGCGGCGACCTCAGCTCGGCCTTCGACACCTACGCGCGGGCGCTGAGCCAGGATCCGGCGTCGGAGTCGACGCAGGAGGGGCTCGACCGGCTCGCGCGCGCGACCGGCCGCTTCGCCGACCTGGCGCGCGTGTTCGAGACGCTGGCGGCGCAGCAGACCGACGCGGAGCTCGCGAGCTCGCTCTACACGATGAGCGCGCGGATCTACGAGGGAGACCTCGGCGACATGGACAGCGCCGTCGGGCACTACCGGCGCGTGCTCGAGATCGATCCGCGCAACCTGCACGCGGCCGAGTCGCTCGAGCGGCTGTTCAGGACCTCGGAGCGCTACAACGAGCTGTCGCAGATCCTCCAGCAGAAGGCGGACATCCTCGACGACCTGAGCGAGAAAAAGCTCGCCCTCTTCCAGGCCGCGAGCCTCGAGGAGGAGGTGCTCGAGCGGCACGATCAGGCCATCGCCGTCTACGGCAAGGTGCTCGAGCTCGACGCCGAGGATCTGCGGGCGATCGACGCGCTGACGAAGCTCTACCTCAGCCTCTCACGCTGGCAGGAGCTCCTCTCGGTCTACGCGAAGAAGGCCGATCTCGTCCTCGATTCGAACGAGAAGAAGCGCATCTACTACCAGATCGGCGCGGTGTACGAGCGCGAGCTCGGCAACGTCGCGAGCGCGATCGACACGTACCAGCGCGTGCTCGAGATCGATCCGGACGACCTCCAGGCGCTCGGGCGGCTCGACGTGCTCTACCAGACGTCGCAGAACTGGCTCGAGCTGCTCAGCGTGCTCCAGCACGAGGCGGAGATCACCGCGGACCCGGCGGAGGGCATCAGCTACCAGTACCGGATCGCGGAGCTCTACGAGAAGCACCTCGACGACGTGTCCCGCGCGATCGAGCTCTACCGCGATCTCTTGCAGCAGATGCCCGATCACGAGCCGACGCTGCAGGCGCTCGAGCAGATCAAGGACGGCAGCCGCGAGCCGCTCGGCGCCGCGCTGGTGCTCGAGCCGATCTACGACGCCTCCGGCGAGTGGCAGAAGCTGATCAGCGTGCTCGAGGTCCGGGTCAAGGTCGCCGAGGACCCGTACGAGAAGGTGGATCTGCTCCACCGCGTCGCGCGCCTCTCGGAGGAGATGCTGAGCGACCACGTCACCGCGTTCGAGACGTACGCGCGGGCGGTGACGTGCGACATCGGCAACGAGGAGTCGCTCTCGAACCTGGAGCGGCTCGCGATGATGGTGAACCGCTGGCCGCAGGTCGCCGCGCTGTACGACACGGAGCTCGGCCGGCTCGGCGAGGAGCCGGCGCGCTTCGTGGAGCTCGGGCTCCGGCTCGCGCAGATCTTCGAGACGCAGCTCGACGACATCGACAGCGCCGTCGCGCGCTACCGGCGCGTGCTCGAGGTCGAGCCGGAGAACCAGACCGCGATCGCGTCGCTCGATCGCCTGTTCACCGCGACCGAGCGGTGGGGCGATCTCGTCACCATCCTGTCGCGCGAGTCGGAGATCGCGCAGTCGCCGGACGAGATCCTCGAGTTCAAGTACCGGCTCGGCGTGGTCTATCAAACGCGCCTCAACGACCTGCCCGCGGCCATCGGCGCGTACCGCGAGGTGCTCACGGCGGCGCCCGAGCACTCGCCCACGCTCGAGGCCCTCGAGGGGCTCTTCGCGGCCGGGATCAAGCAGATCGAGATCGGCGCCATCCTGGAGCCGCTCTACCAGGCGGCGGCGGAGTGGGAGAAGCTCGGCGGCGTGCTCGAGGCGGAGCTCACCCACCTCACCGAGGCGCAGGAGCGGCAGGCGATGTACTACCGGCTGGGGGAGCTCCAGGAGGAGCGCCTCATCTCGCCGGACGGCGCCCTCGCCGTCTTCATGCGGGCGTTGAAGGAGTACCCGGGCGACGAGAAGACGCTCGAGGAGGTCGAGCGGCTCGCCGGCTCGGTGGACGGCGGCTGGGAGATGCTCGCCAACGCGTACGCCGACGTGCTGGGCATCCACAGCGACAAGGACGTCCAGACCGGCATCGGCAAGCGGCTCGCGCGGGTCTTCGAGACCGACCTCAGCGACGTCGCCAAGGCCGAGGAGACGTACCGGTACGTGCTCGGCATCGAGCCGCTCGAGGCCGAGGCGCTCTCGAACCTCGATCGGATCTACACGCAGCTCGAGCAGTACCCGGAGCTCGCGAGCGTGCTCGAGCAGCGGGTGCGCGCGACCGAGGATCGCCCGGAGCTCGTCGACCTGTACCTCCGGCTCGGGCAGACCTACGAGGAGCGGCTCGGTCAGCTCGACGACGCCATCCGCGCGTTCCGGCGCATCTTCGACGAGCTCGAGACGACGAACGAGCAGGCGATCAGCGCCCTCGAGCGCATCTACACGGCCAAGGGCGCCTGGACCCAGCTCAAGGTCGTGCTGGAGCGGGAGCTCGAGAACGCGATGGGCGACAGCCAGGAGGCCGACATCCGCGCCAAGATGGCGCACCTGCTCGCCGATCGGCTGAACGACGTCCAGGGCGCGGTCGAGACCTGGAAGCGCGTCCTCGACCTCCGGGGCGAGGATCCGGAGGCGCTCGGGGCGCTGTCCAACCTCTACGAGCGGGTGGGGCAGTGGTCCGAGCTCTGCGACGTCCTCGAGCGGCACTACGACATCGCGATCGACGATGAGTCGCGCGTCGCCGTGCTGCTCCGCCGCGCCAAGCTGTTCCACGAGCAGCTCGGCCGCGACGACTCGTCGCTCGACGACTACCAGCGCGTCCTCGACATCGACTACGCGAACCTCGAGGCGCTCTACGCCATCGCGGCGATCTGGCGGCTGCGCAACGAGCCCGAGCAGATCGTGAGCTCGCTCCACCAGACGGTGGATCGGGCGCGGGACGTGCTGCCGGCCGAGAACGTGATCGCGCTGTACCGCGAGCTCGGGACGACCTACCAGCACGTCCTCGGGCAGGCGTACGACGCCATCGACGCCTGGAGGAAGCTGCTCGAGGTCGACCCGAAGGACTTCGAGGCGATGGCCGCCCTGGAGAACCTGCTCCGGGCCGAGGGGCGCTGGGTCGAGGTCATCGACGTGAAGATGGGCCGGGCGGCGGCCTACGAGTCACCCGCGGACAAGGTGCGCGAGTACCTCGAGGTGGCGCAGATCTGGGAGCACCAGGTCGAGGAGAAGGACCGGGGCACGCTCGCGTACGAGAAGGTCCTGGAGCTCGAGCCGACGCACGACCAGGCCTTCGCGGCGCTCGAGGAGCTGCACGATGCGGCCCGGCGGAGCGAGCCGCTCATCGAGCTCTACCTCGCGCGGCTCGAGTCGCGCGAGGAGGTCTCCGACAAGACCGACATCCTCCGCAAGGTGGCCCGGGTCTTCGAGGAGCAGCTCGAGGACAAGCCGCAGGCCTTCGACGCGCTGCTCACGGCGTTCGAGATGGACTTCTCCGACATGGACACGGTCCGCTACCTCGAGCGCATGGCGCAGGCGACGAACCGCTGGCCCGAGCTCGTGCAGACGGTGAACGGGTGGCTGCAGCAGCAGACGGCCCCGCTCCAGAAGATCACGCTCTGCCTGCGCCTCGCCAAGTGGTACGCGGAGGACCTCGGCCACCCCGAGTACGCCCAGCCGTACTACCAGCAGATCCTCGCGCACGACCCGAACAACGTCGCCGTGCTGCGCCAGATGGCGAACTTCTTCAAGAAGACCGGCCAGTGGCAGCAGCAGGGGCAGATGCTGACGAGCGCCCTCAACGTCGCGGTGACCGACGTCGATCGGAAGGAGGTCCTGACCGAGCTCGGCGAGGTCCTCGAGAGGCACATGGGCGAGGTCGAGCAGGGGCTCAGCTTCTACCGGCGCGCCCTCGACGTGGATCCGCTGCACCTGCCGGCCCTCGAGGCGCTGGAGCGCATCTACACGGATCGCGATCAGCCGAACGATCTCGTCGACGTCCTGCTCCGCAAGGCGCGGGCCGTGAACGAGTCCGACGTCGTCGCGGCCGTGAAGCTGCGCACCGCCGGCCTCTACGAGTCCAAGCTCGGCCTGATCGAGAAGGCCGGCGCCGTCTACCGCGAGGTGCTGGACATCGACGCCTCGAACCTCCTCGCGATGCGGGGGCTCGAGCGCGTCTACACGGCGACGCACCAGTGGCCCGATCTCGTGCGCGTCCTCGAGATGCAGCTCGACGTGGTCACCACGGAGCGCGAGCGCATCGACGTGCTGATGAAGATCGCGACCCTCCAGGAGGAGCAGTTCCTGAAGCCCGATCTGTCGGCCGCGCGCCTCGAGCAGGTGGTCGAGATCGACCCGAGCCACGAGCCCGCGCTCGAGGCCCTGGAGCGCTGCTATCGCCGGCTGCGCCAGTGGCACGATCTCATCAGCACCTACGATCGCCACATCAACGCGGCGGAGGACCGGCAGAAGAAGATCGAGCTCTGGGCCCACACGGCCAAGGTCTACGCAGAGGAGATCGAGGACCTCGACCGCGCCATCGACGCGTACCTGAACATCGTCGACATCCAGGACACGCACATCCCGGCCCTGGAGGCGCTGGCGAAGCTCTACGAGAAGCAGGACAACTCGGCGAAGGCCATCGAGTACATGACGCGCGTCGCCGACCTGACGGCCGACGGCAAGCAGCGCGTCGAGATGTACTTCCGGATCGGCAGGCAGCTCGACGAGAAGCTCGGGGAGCGGGTCCAGGCCCAGGAGCGCTTCGAGATGGCGCTCGATCTCGATCCGTCGCACGTGCCGACGCTGGCTGCGCTGCGGGTGATCGCGATCGACGCGGCCGACTGGGACCGGGCGGCGCGTTACCTCGATCAGGAGCAGATGAACACCGACGCGCCCCGCGCCAAGGCGCGGCTGCTCGTCGAGCTCGGCAAGCTCCGGGACGACATGCTCGGCGAGCACGCGCTCGCGGTGCAGGCGTACGAGATGGCGCTCCAGAGCGACCCCGACAACGAGGACGCCGCGATGCCGCTGCTCAACGAGTACGTCTCCACGGAGCGGTGGGCCCAGGCCGAGCCGCTCGCGGAGATGCTCGTCAGGAAGAGCGGCAAGCGCGATAGGTCAGAGCAGCACCGGCTGCAGCGGACCTTCGGGCGGGTCCTCGATCGGCTCGGCAAGGACGACGCCTCGCTCAAGGCGTACACGGCTGCGCACAACCTCGATCTGACCGACCAGGAGACGATCCGGGGCCTGGCGGATGTCAGCTTCAAGCTCGGCGACTGGGCGAGCGCGCTGACGAACTACCAGAAGGTGCTCACCAGCCTCGACGAGGCCGAGACCGAGGAGCGCGCGACCGTCTACTACAAGCTCGGTTGCATCAAGCAGGCGCAGGGGCAGTCGAAGCAGGCGGTCAACAACTTCGAGAAGGCGCTCGGGGCCGATCCCGCGCACCGGCCGACGCTCGAGGCGATGGTCGCCGTCTACGAGGCGCTCAAGGACTGGAAGCAGGTCTGCCACTACAAGCGGCTGATCCTCGACAACATCATGGACGGCGCCGAGCGGTTCAAGATGTTGAACGACATCGGCGACATCTGGGTCGACAGGGAGAACAACATCCCGAAGGGCGTGGAGGCCCTGGAGGAGGCGCTCGACCTGGAGCCGCAGAACCACGTGCTGCTCCACAAGCTGCTCCAGCTCTACCAGCGCACGGGGCAGTGGGAGCGGATGGTGGACTGCCTCCAGCGCATCGCGGAGCTGGAGCCGCAGCCGGATCGGAAGAGCCGTTACCTCTACACGATGGCGCAGATCTACCGCGACAAGCTGGACGACCCGGCGCGCGCGGTGGAGCTGTTCAACGACACGCTGGACCTGAACCCGCACTCCCTCGAGGCCTTCGAGCGCATCAACAAGATCCTCACGGCGCAGAAGGAGTGGAAGCAGCTCGAGCGGGCGTACCGCAAGATGCTGCACAGGGTCGCCGGCAAGGGGAACACGGACCTCGAGTACAGCCTCTGGCACGCGCTCGGGCTCATCTACCGCGATCGGCTCGGCGACAGGACGGCCGCCCTCGAGACGTTCCGCATGGCGTCGCGGCTCAAGCCCGAGGACGCGACGGAGCACCTGATCCTCGCGGAGCTCTACGAGCAGTCGGAGCAGTTCGATCTGGCGACCGGCGAGTTCCAGGCGATGGTCAAGATCGATCCGATGAAGATCGACCCGTACAAGCGGCTCTACCGCCTGTACGTGGACGGCAAGCGCTACGACCAGGCCTGGTGCGTCGCAGCGGCGCTGTCGTTCCTCCGCAAGGCCGATCCCGACGAGCAGCAGTACTTCGAGGACTACCGCCCGCAGGGGCTCATCCAGGCGAAGAGCCGGCTCGACAACGAGCAGTGGATCAGAAACCTGTTCCACGAGGAGGAGAACCTCTACGTCGGCAAGATCTTCGAGATGATCGCGGGGGCCGCGCTCAGGGCGAAGATCGAGACGCTCAAGCAGCGCCGTGAGCTGCCGGTCCTCGATCAGCGCTTCCTGCAGGATCCGGCGACCTCGACGGTGACGTTCGCCCGGACCTTCGGGTGGGCGGCCAACGTCCTCGGCCTGCCGGCGCCGCGGCTCTACGTGCGGAGCGACGTGCCCGGCGCGCTCGTCGCGGTGGCGAACGAGCAGCCGGCGTCCGTCGCGGGTCAGACCGTGCTGACCGGGTTCTCGCCGCAGGAGCTCACGTTCATCGTCGGCAAGCACCTCGCGATGTACCGCGGCGAGCACTACATCAAGACGCTGTTCCCGACGGTCACCGAGCTGACGGTGCTCCTCTTCGCCGGGATCAAGCTCGTCGCGCCCGACACGTCGGTCCCGCCGGACATCGAGAAGCAGATCACGGCGACCGCGCAGACGCTCCGCGGGTTCATGCAGCCGATGCAGCTCGAGGGGCTCCGCATGGTGGTCAAGAAGTTCCTTGCGGAGGGCGCGAAGGCCAACATCAAGCGGTGGGTCCAGTGCGTCGACATCACCGCGGCGCGCACCGGCCTGCTCCTCTCGGGCGATCTCGAGATCGCGAAGAAGATCATCGCCGCCGAGCCGCAGCAGCCCGGGGATCTCCCGCCCCAGGACAGGCTCAAGGAGCTGATCGTCTTCTCGACGAGCGATCAGTATTTCGCGCTGCGTCAGGCGCTCGGGATCGCCATCGGCGAGGGGTGATCCCGCGCGGCAGCAGGGCCTAAGTAGCGGAATTCACCCCAATAATCGGAGCACCCGGGGCATTCGGGGAGCGCGCGCGCGCTCCTCGCCCCGGGGCTCCGCTGTGCCGGAGGGATGCACATCTCCATGAGTCTGCTTGACGAGTCAGCAATCCTTACGAACGATCAGGTGCTGTGACCTCGTCATCGATGATCGTCCGGCTCCCCGTGCAGTCCGCGAGAGGCTTCGGGAGATACAGGCTGATCGCAAAGCTTGGGCAGGGAGGGATGGCCGAGGTCTTCCTCGCTGCGCATCGCGGCCCGCTCGGGTTCGAGAAGCTGGTCGTGATCAAGCGGCTCAAGCCGGGGATCGCGACCGAGCCCGAGGTCAACGCGATGTTCCTCGACGAGGCGAGGCTCGCCGCGCGGCTGAATCACCCGAACGTCGTGCAGACGTACGAGTGCGGCCAGATCGACGAGCAGTACTACATCGTGATGGAGTACCTGGAAGGGCACTCCCTCGATCGGATCTGCAGGAAGATCGACCCGTCGCGTCACCGCGCGGTCTACCTGGCGATCCTCGCCGACGCGCTCGCCGGGCTCCACTACGCGCACGACCTCATGGATTTCAACGGCCAGCCGCTCCAGGTGGTCCACCGCGACATCAGCCCGCACAACATCTTCGTCACCTACGACGGGCAGGCGAAGGTCGTCGACTTCGGCATCGCGAAGTGGGCGACGCGGGACGCGGACACCAGCACCGGCGTCGTGAAGGGGAAGATCCGGTACATGGCGCCGGAGCAGGCCCTCGCGACGATGGTCGACCGCCGCGCGGACATCTTCTCGATGGGCCTCATCTTCTGGGAGCTCGTCGTGGGCGAGCGCTTCTGGGGGGATCTCTCCGACGTGCAGATCCTCCAGCGGCTCACGTTCGGCGAGATCCCGAAGCTGCGCGAGCGGTGGCCCGCGGCGCCTGACGCCCTCGAGCGGATCTGCTCGCGCGCGCTCGCGATGGCGCCCGAGGAGCGGTACGCGACGGCGGCCCAGATGCGTGACGACGTCGAGGCGTACCTGGCGACGATGGGCCGCCGCCCCTCCTCGGCCGAGATCGGTCGCCTCATCGGTGAGACCTTCGCGCACCGCCGCGCCGAGGTGAGGTCCGCGATCAGCGACCAGCTGGGGCGGCTCCACGCCGGCGCGGCCGAGGGCGGGGAGGAGTTCGAGATCCTGCCCGTGCTCGAGGAGCGCGGCGCCGTGCCGTGGTCTCAGCGCATGCCGCTCTCGCAGATGTCCCAGCAGTTCTCCGCGCCGGGCGGGGACCAGATGCTGGGCGACGACCCGTCGCGCGAGGACAGCATCTCGAACCGCCAGACGATCCCCACGATCATGGTCGCCAACACCAAGTCGACCCGGCGAAAGGCGCTCTGGAGCGCGGGGATCGCCGTGCTCTCGGTGCTGCTGATCGGCGGCGCGTGGGCGGTCCTCACGCTCCGACCCACGGCGACCGAGGTGGAGAGCGATGCTCGGACGGAGGCCAGGGACGAGCCCGCGACCCCTTCTCCTCCGACCTACGCGCCCCCGGTCGCCAACCTCGTCGAGCTCCGGATCATCGCCACGCCGCTGGACGCGAAGATTTACCTCGACGACGTGGAGCTCCCCAGCAACCCGTTCTTCGCGAGGTTCAGCCGGGATGGCACCGGGCACCGCGTCCGGGTCACGGCCGACGGGTACACCCCGGAGGCGCGCTTCGTGGTGTTCACGCGCGACGAGGTGCTGACCATCAACCTCCGCCAGGTGCCGTCGACGTCCCCCAAGGCGGGCGGCGGCGCCGCGCCGCGGAAGTGACCGGCAGCGCCGCGGGCTCGGCCTGACCGCCAGAGGCCGCGCCAGGGGGCGCCGGAGCGCCGCGCGGGGCGTTACGGCCGGCCGCTCAGCATCACCTCGAGCTCCGGCGGCACGCAGCCGTAGGCCTCGGCGGCCGCGAGCAGCGCCGAGTTCTGCGGCAGGTTGAGCAGGAACGAGCTGGCGTAGGGCGTCCCCTCGAGGCCCTTCAGCCGGCGCAGGAGCGGGGGCATCGCCCGCTCCATCGCGGCCCGCGCGCCCTCCAGATCACCCATGTCCACGCAGGCGTCGTGGAGCGCGAGGTAGATCGGCGCCTCGTTGAGCAGGCTCGGCGCGCCCGCCTCGACCAGGGCCGCCGCCTCCCGCGCGATCTCGCGGGCCTGCTCGGCGTTGCCGAAGCGGCGCTCCGCCTCGGCGCAGAACCCGAGCGCCACGGGCAGGACGTCGCGGTTGTCGGTGACGCGGTACGCGTCGGTGGCCTTCTTCAGCAGCGAGCGCGCCCGCGCCAGGCCCGACGACTCGAGGCGCAAGAGCTCGCAGCCCCGGTAGAACAGGATGCCCAGCGTCACGCGGTCGCGCACGACCCACATGCTCCCCGCGGCCTCGTCCGCGCTCGCGCGCGGCTCCGCGAGCACGGCGTCGAGCCGGGGCTCGGGGCCGAACGTCGCCGCCCAGCAGAGCAGGATCATCTGCCCGTGCCGCGCCGCCCCGGAGCTGCCGATCGCCTGCGCCCTGGCGATGCCTCCCTCGATCTCCTGGAGCGCCTCCTCCCGGGCGCCGATGGTCGTCAGCGCGAAGCCGACGTTCATCGTCAGCATCGCCTCGCGCTCCTGCAGCCCGGCGCGGCGCGCGGCCCGCGCCGCGTTCCGGCGCGCCCCCAGCGCGGCGGCCGGCTCGCCGCGCGTCTGGTGGGCGACCGCGCGCGTCTGCCACGCGTCGACCGCCGCCCAGACGAGGTTCCGCCGCGCCGCCAGGTCGAGCAGGTGCGCGGCCTCCTGCTCCGCCATCGCCAGCTGCCCGGCGAACGCGTGGACCTGCGCCAGCGTCGCCGAGCACTGCGCCTCCTCCTCGACGAGATCGATCGACCGGGCGCGGTCGCGCAGCGCCGTCAGCCGCTCCTCCAGGTCGATCCCGGAGCCGCACGCGTGGTCGTAGCGCGCGCGGGCCGTCAGCGTGCGCAGCTCGCTCGCCTCGTCGAAGACGTTCTCCCACATCGCCCGGATCGCCGAGTCGCGCTCGGGCGAGCGCGCGTCGAGCCGCGAGTACGCCTCCTCGAGGAGGACCGCGCGCGCGAACGCCGTCGGCTTGTCGGGGGAGAACACGAGCGCGCGATCGGCCATGGTGACCGCGTCGCGGAGCGAGTTCGTCGCCAGGGCGCGCCGCGCGGCGGCCTCCCAGCGGATCGCGGCCTCCTCGTGCTCGCCGCCGAGGTCGAAGTGCTGCGCCACCGTCGCGCTGTCCTCGCCGAGCCGATCGAGCCAGCGCGCCGCCGCGGCGTGCAGCCGCTTGCGGAGCTCGTCGCCGACGGAGGCGTACGCGACGTCGCGGACGAGCGCGTGCTTGAACAGGAACTCGCGCGCGGCCGGGAAGCGCGACGCGGGCTGCGCGACGAGGAGCTCCGCGGCGATGAGCTTCTTCAGCGCCGTCGCGGGCTCTGCCACCCCGACCTCGGCGAGGCCCACGTCCCACACCGACAGGCCGAAGACGCTCATGCGCACCACGGCCTCCCGGGTGGGCTCGTCGAGCGCGTCGAGGCTCACCTGGATGGCCGCCTCGATGGTCGGCGCCGTGGCGGCGTCCTTGCCTGAGGCGATGACCCGCGCGAGCTCCTCGGCGAAGAGCGGCGAGCCGGCCGCCTGCTGCGCGACGCGGTCGAGCGTCGCGTCCTCGAACGGCCGCGCGGCCGGGGCCGCGCTGAAGACCGCCCGCGCGATCTCGCGCGTGGCCCGGCGCGCGATGGGGCGCAGCTCCACGCGCACGTGGTCGCGGCCGGCGAAGCGCTGGCCCTGGTCGCGCCAGAACGCGGGGCGCACCATGAGCAGGATGAACAGCGCCCTCCCGGTCGCCCGCCCGAGGAGGTGATCGAGCCACGCGACGCTCTCCGGGTCGGCCCACTGCGCGTCCTCGACGAGCAGCGCGCACGGCTCGCTCGACGCCGCGTCGACGGCGATGTCGGTCATCGAGAGGTAGAGCGCGTCGCGCGCGCCGCGCAGGTCGACGCCGTCGGGGAACGGCTGGTTCGCCAGCAGGCGCGCGAGGAGCCCGCCGTCGCCGTGGAGCGGCCGCCGCGCGCGCACCGCGTCCTCGGCCTGCTCCAGCGACGCGCCCTTCGGCAGGCCCATGAGGACCCGCAGCGCGTCCGTGGCGACGCCGAGCGCCTGCGCGCGGCCGAACGACTCGCAGCGCAGCTGGATGAGCCGCGGCGGATCCGGTCGATCCACGATGCGGGCGACGAACTCGCGCGCGAGCCGGCTCTTGCCGATCCCCGGCGGCCCCGAGATGCTCATCACGACCGGCGTCCCGTCCTCCACGCAGCGCTCGAACGCCGCGACGGTCGTGATGAGCTCGGCGTCCCGCCCCACGAACGGCGTCTGCGCGTCGGGCCGCTTCGGCGCGCGCGCGAGCACCCGCACGGCGCCGCTCTCCAGCGGCTCGCCCGTGAAGCGCCCGCGGGACAGCTCCACCGTGGTGGCGTCCGCGAGGACCCTGCCGGGGCCCGCCTCGCGCGCGAGCGCGACCGCGCGGTCGACGACCTCGCCGGCCGCGCGTGTCCTGTCGACGCGCATGCGGCCGGAGGCGACGCCGACGCGGCCGCCGCGGCCGCCGAGCGCGAGCCCGACCTCGAGGGCGCGGGACGCCTCGTCGCCGTGGGCCTGCCGCACGCCGAGGTGGGCGGCGATCGAGTCCGTGCCGAGCGGCAGCGCGTCGGCCCCGCGGCGACGCAGCGCTTCGAGCTCCCGCTGGCGCTCCTCGCCGGTCGCCACGTGCAGCGCCACGATCGTGGTCACGAGGCGCGTCCCCATCGCGCCCGGCGGGTTGTCGCTCACGCGCAGCGGCGACGGGGTGGGCAGGTACGGCTCGTCGGCGAGCGCCGCGAGCCTGTCCGCCACCTCGCGCGCCGAGCTCGGCCGGAGCTCCCGGTCGGCGAGCAGGAGCGCGTGGATCAGGTCGTCGAGCGCCGGGACCACGTCGAGCAGGAACTCCGAGAGGCGCGGCGCGGGCGTCGTCGCCAGGCGGACGAGGGTCGCGATCGAGGTCGGCCCCATGTGCGGGGGCCGGCCGGCGACCAGCTCGAACAGCGTCGCGCCGAGCGAGTAGAGATCGCTGCGCGCGTCCACCGTCGCGTCGCCGCGCGCCTGCTCCGGCGAGATGTACGCCGGCGTGCCGACGAGGCCGCCCGCGTCCGTCGTGAGCACGAGCTCCTTCGACGCCGCCACGCCGAAGTCCACGAGCTTGGTGCGGAGCGGGGCGCCCGGCGAGCCGCGCAGGAGGAGGATGTTGGACGGCTTGATGTCGCGGTGGACGACGCCCGCGGCGTGCGCGGCCGCGAGCGCGCTCGCGACCTGCCGCCCGACCTCGATCCCCTCGCGCAGCGAGAGCGGGGAGCGCTTCTGGCGCGCCGCCAGATCCTCGCCGTCGAGCCACTCCATCGCGATGAAGGTCGCGCCCTCCTCGATCCGCCGCCCCTCCGCGTCGACCGCGCTCGCCTCGAGCGTCCCGAACGCAACGACCCTCACGATCCCCGGGTGATCGAGCTCGGAGAGGATCTGCCCCTCGCGGGAGAGCCGGGCTTGGCCCTCGGCGTCGACGCCGACCGCCGTGATGATCTTCAGCGCGACGTACCGCTCTGTCTGCACGTCGAAGGCGCGGTGCACGGTGCCGATCCCACCGCGGCCGACCTCGTGCTCGATGTGGAACCGGCCTGCGACGAGCGGCCGTGCGGACTCGATGTGCGCGGAGCTCATGCGCTGGCCGACGTGGTCCGTGGGATGTGCGCCGAGGGGGGGCTCCGGCGCAGCGGAGAGGCGATCTCATGGCGCCGGGCCGCGTGGGCCTGCGGTGTTCCGACGGGGCGCATTCGCGAAAGAGACTACGCCGTCGCTCATGGCAGTTCCAGTCTCGCGGTCACGGGAACCCGGCAGCGTCGCGGACGCGGCGATCCGGCCGGCGACGTCGTGGCGCGCGCGGCGGGCCTCTCTTGACGGATCCGGCGGCTCCTCCTACGGTCGTCGGCTCCGCTGCTCCTTCGACGTCACGTCAGTCACGTCAGTTACGTCAGTTACGTCAGTCACGTCAGTTTCGTCAGGCTCGAGCGGCGGGAGCCATTTCGATGCTCGATCGCGTCGCCGTTCACCAGACCCGGCTGCGCACGCCCGGCCTCGGGCTCGACGCCAAGGGGGTCGCGCTCGGCGCCAAGGGGCTCGTCCTCCTGCCGTCGCTCGATCGGCTCGTCGCCTTCCTGGCGCTCTACACGCGGCAGGGCTCGCTCGCGGACATCCTCCGCTCGCTCGTCGTCGAGATCGTGCGCTCGAAGCTGGGGGCGCGGGAGGTCACCCTCCTGTTCGCGGCCGAGAGCAGCGATCGGCTCGACCGTGTCGCCGAGATCGCGCGGCTCGCGGGCGGCTACAGCTTCACCGGCACGAGCCGGCACTTCGTCCAGTACCGCGACGCGGCCGCGCCGTTCGGGTACGACGTCCCGCAGATCCTGCCCAGCGACGCGGCGCTCTCGCTCTACCACAACGCCTTCTCGCAGACGTACGAGGTCGAGCGGCGCGTCGACGTGCGCACGCTGCTGCTCCGGCTCGAGCCGCACCTCGATCCGTCCGCCGGGCGGGACCCGGGCCCGCGCTGGCTGCTCGCGGAGTCGGGGCTCGGCCCGGCGCTGATCCGCTACTTCTCCCGGAGCAGCGTCGAGGCCGAGGTCGGCCTGTGCGAGTGGCCGCCGGAGTCGAGCTTCGATGACGCCCCGGTGCTCCGGTACCTCTTCCGCGTGCCGGCCATCCCTGCCCGGATGGTCCCGCTGCTCACGAGCACGCCGGGGCTCGGGTATTTCGTCCCGGTCGCGCCGGGCGCGGCGGTGGAGGTGGGGTTCCGGCACCCGGTCAACCTCCGCGCCTGCCCGGTGTTCGGCGAGGCGGGCCTCGTGCTCTTCCGGGGCGGGGGCCGCGAGGCGCTGGAGATCGCGAAGCTTCCGGCGATGGGCGACGTCGCGGCGTTCGCCCGGGTGGAGCTCGGCCGCGAGCCCGTCGCGGCGAAGGTGGCGGAGGGCGACGCGCTGCGCCCCGCGTCGGTCGTGCTCTCGCTCCGCCTCGTCCCGAGCTCCGAGCCGTGGCGGTCGGTCACGGCCTCGTGGATCCGGCCGCAGGAGATGCCGCTCCTGCGGCACGTCGCCTACGCGCTCGGCCCCGAGACCCTGCGCCGCGCCCGCATCGCCTTCACCGCCGCAGGCGCGTTCCTCCGGCACCCCACAGGCATCGAGGGGATCCCGGTCGGCGAGTTCTTCCGGGAGGTCCATCCGGGCCTCTACATCCCCGCCGGGTACGACGCGGTCCCTGCGGTCGCGCCCGGCGTGCTGTTCCGCGCGCTGGGCGCCCCCGCCGGGCAGGCGCTGTTCATCGGGCGCGACGGGGGGGCGATCGGCGTGTCGGAGGAGGCGTTCGTCCCCCTCGAGACGGCGCTGCTCGAGGCCCAGCAATGGTCGGCGGTGGCCGTGTCGTCCGCGGGCCTCACGGCGGCGCTGGCCACCGAGCTGCCCGAGGTCGTGCTCGGCGGCGTCGGCATCCGGCCGCTGCGCGACCTCGCCCCGTCCGAGGCGCTGGCCGAGCCGAGGGTGCTGCCGCCGGGCCCTGGCCGGACGCCCCAATGACCCAGCCTGAAGCGATCGCCGAGCGGCTCTCCGAGCTCCAGGCGAACGTGCTCGCCCCGCTCGTCCTCGGCGGTCCGCTGCGCCCGGTGCGCCCCTTCGGCGTCCGGCTCGCGCTCCTCCTCGGCGACGGCGCGCCGGCGATCGATCGCGACCTCGGCTCGCGCATCGATCTGGTCCGCGTCCGCGTCGCCCGCCTCATCGCCCCGATCGACGTGCTCCCGGAGCTCGGCGCGGCCGAGTGGGCGCTCCTGGCCGCGCTGAACGACCTGCTCCAGCTCACGAACCACGAGCTCGCCAGCGTGCTCACGCGCAGCCGCTATCCCCGCCTGCTCGCGAGCGTGCGCGACCTCTGCGAGCTCGTGCCCGCGCCGGCGGACGTCGGGTCCGCGCTCTCGCGGCACGCGACGTTCGCGCGGGTGCTCGACTGCTTTCGCACGGACGCGCTCGTCGCCTGGTGGACGGGCCGCGCGAGCTTCCGCGGCCAGCGCCCGCCCCCGCGGCTGCTCCGGTGGCGGCAGCTGCGCGGCGTCCAGGTCGAGACCCGGCGCGTCGGCCTCGCGGACATGGGCCACGGCGTCCCGGGGCTCGCCCCGCCGGACTTCGCCGAGGCGCTCTCCCTCTGGATGACGCGCACGCCGCTCACGGATCTCGCGACCGCCGCGCGGAAGGATCCGCCGTTCGCGTGGTCGGCCTCGACGCTCGCGGTCGTCGCCACGCCTCCTGGCCGGAGCCTCGCGTACCGCGTCCTCCTGCGCCAGCCCCACGACCTCGCCGTCGCGGCGCTCGCCCGCGCCGCCCGGGAGGTCCCGCCGCGGTTCGGCCAGGCCCGGGCGCTCGCCGAGTCGTTCGCCAGCGAGGTCGCCGCCGGCATCAAGCTGCTCGACGAGCGCTCTGCGGCCGGCTGACCCGCGCCTGCCACGCGCCCGTCCTGTCATCGCGACGCCCCGCGCGCGGCTTTGCTCGGCTCAAACGGGGCGTGGTACGCTCCGTCCTCCTTGGAGAGGCGCGCCTGCCACGCGCTCGCGCCTTCGACATCACCTCACGGGCATCGCCCTGGGAGCGACGAACCGTTTGAACCGGCAAGACGCTGAGACTTCCGACAAGTTGCTTGCTTCCCCCTGGCGCGCGCGGCGCCGCGGCTCCTGCCTCGATGCGTGGCCGCGCGCCGGGCGCGCCTGCGCGCGCCTTGCCGGCGTCGCGTTCGCGCTCGCGCTCGCGGTGAGCCCGGGCGTCGCGTTCGCGCAGGCGGAGGCGCTGCTCGACGAGGGCAAGAGCCTGATGAAGAAGGGCAAGGTCGCGGAGGCCTGCCCGAAGCTCGAGGAGAGCTACAGGCTGAGCCCGAGGTCGGCGACGCTCCTCGCGCTGGCGATGTGCCACGAGAAGCAGGGCAAGATCGCGACGGCGTGGTCCGAGTACATCGATCTCGGCGCGGCGGCCCGCAAGGAGGGCAACAAGCGCCTGGAGGCCGACGCGAAGGCGAGGGGAGCGAGGCTGGAGCTGTCGCTCCCGCGGCTGACGCTGAGCGTGCCGCGGGCGGCCGCGATCGAGGGGCTCGAGGTGATGCTGGATGGGGCGCCGCTCGACGGCGCGCTCTGGGGCCAGGCGAGGCCGATCGATCCTGGCCAGCACAAGGTGAGCGCGAGCGCACCTGGCAGAAAGCCGTGGGAGAAGTCGGTCTCGATCAAGCGGGGCGAGCGGAAGACCGTGGCTGTGCCGGCGCTCGCCAAGGACGCCTCGGCCGCTGCGCAGCCTGCGCCCGCGGCGGAAGCGCCCTCGCCGGCGGCGCCGGTGGCGGCGCCGGAGAAGGGGAGCGCGGGGGCCGGGGACGGCGCCGCGGGGCCGGGGAAGGGCGCTGCGGGGCCGGGGAAGGGCGCGGCTGCGGCGGAGGCTGGGAAGCGCGCTGCGGGGCGGGGGAAGGCTGCCGCGGGGCCGGAGACCGATGCGCCGCCCGCGGCACCTCCCGCGGCCGAGGCGCCGGAGCCGAGCGCTGGATCTTCGCCGAGGCACACCGGGAGCTTCGTGATCGAGGCCGGGGTGGCCGGCGGCGCGTTGCTCGGCCTGATGGACGCCGGCAGCTTCGGCGATCTGAGCGCGTACTCGTACAGCTACAACATCCCGGAGGGTGAGCTCATCGCGCCCTGCGACGACGAGGTCTGCCATGCCAGCTTCGATCCGGCGCTCGGTCCGTTTGCCGGCGGGGAGGCGTTCATCGGGGTTGCGCTCTCCGAGGATCTGCACCTTGGCGCGCGTGTGCTGGGCGGCTACCGGTTCGGCGGCGGTTACCTCGTTGTCGGCGGCCCCTCCGTCTCGATGCGCCTCGGGCGTCTCTGGCTCGGCCTTTCAGGGCTCGTGGGCCCGGTGGGGCAGGTGGCGAAGGTCACCGGGATCAAGGGGGAGATCCCCTCCGAGGTGGTCCACCTCAACTACGGTCGGAGCGAGGTCGCCGTGAACGCGCGCGAGGGCAGCCTCCCCGAGAGCGCGCTCGTGGAGACGCTCGCGTTCGGCGGGAGCGTCGACGTGTCGCTGGTGCTCGCGGACCTGCCGAGCGCGGGCTGGACGTCGGGCGCGCTCCTGCTGAGCGTCTCGCCGACGGTCATGAAGGGCCTCGACGGCTGGGTCTTCGCGGCGCCGGCGAGCCTCGGCTACCGCTTCTACTGAGCGGCCTCGTGACCCGTCGCGCTCCCGCCGGACGTCCGGCTGAGGGGGCCGGGAGCTCCGGTGCCCGATGAGGGAGCCGCGCGAGAGAGGGCGGCAGCGGATGCCCACCCCCGGTCCGTGCTCGGCGCTCCGCGCCTGCGCGCGGCCCGCCCCGCGGGCGAGCTTATGGCCGGGCTGGCCCGCCCCTCAAGCTCAGCGTGGAATCATCGGATCGCCCGTGCCCAGCCGAGGGCGGCGATGTCGAGCGCGATGACCTCACGGCGGTCGTGGCTCACAAATTCGACGGCGGGCCAATCGGCGAATCTCTCCCGAACGTGTGAGGGGACGAGGTGTCCTCCGAGGAGGAGCCGCGCGAGGTGAGAGAGGGCTGGGCGCAGGGCGAGGAGATCCTCGAAAGGGAACCTCCTGGCGTCATCCGCCGACCAGATCTCGAGCGACTGAAGTCTTTGGATCAGAGGATGTGCTGCGAGTACACGGAGCCTGTCAGGGCGCGTGGGGCGATACCAGAGCCCGAGGTGCTCGAGCGCCGGGAGCTTTCCTGGACCGAGCGGCGCGAGGGCTCCCCGCACGTCATCGTCGCCACGAAATACCGTCAGGTAACGCAGAGCCGGCGCAGG
Organism: Sorangium sp. KYC3313; assembly: GCF_052075895.1. NCBI lineage: Bacteria > Pseudomonadati > Myxococcota > Polyangiales > Polyangiaceae > Sorangium > Sorangium sp. KYC3313. The sequence goes on along the minus strand of NZ_CP197255.1, from coordinate 8,731,821 downwards.
CTGAGCGAGCAACGCCCCGACCATCCGCTCCGGCGCGCCCAGCCCCCGAAGGTCGGCCAGCGCGGCGCCGATGGCCGCGCTGGCCCCGCGGGCGACGAGCGATGCGACCGCCGATGCGCACCCGTACGTGTTGAGCACGTCGAGAAACGGACCGAGCGTGCCGAAGGTCATGAGGCGAAGAGACCGGAGCGAGCGTCCGGCGGGGCTCGCCAGGAGCCGACGTAAGCGGTGCAGACCGACGACGCCGAGCGAGATGCCGCGGTCGTCCGGCGAGAAGCCGAGCGAGTCGCGGCCGATTTGCTCGAGCTCCGGCCGGAGCTCCTCGTCGAGGGTGGCGTCGTCGTCGTAGACCCACCCGACGAGGCCATCGTGACCATCGTCGACGCACGTCAGTGGTTCGCGGAAGTCGGGGATCGGGCCGAAGGTCATCTCCTTCGTCGACTCGAGGAGCTCGCAAGCCATGGCACGCGCATCGTCCCCATCATGACGAAGCCGCTCGACCTGGAACGCGATCAGCGTACCCGTCGGGTCGCCGCGCCGCTCGAGCTGTGCGCCGATCAGCTGAGCTGCGGCGAGCATGTCTTCCTGGGGGGACGCACTCGTGATGGATTGACCGCCAGCGGCGAACCCCTCGGCGCGGAGCTTGGCGAGGCGGTGCTCGAATACGACTTCAGCGATGTGCGCCCTGGAAAAGCTCCGATCGAACGACACCCGGCTACCCCGCCCGACCGGGCGCTCCGTGACGCGGACGCCGTCGATGCGCAACTCGATGTGTTCGTCGCGGCGGTCAAGCCGCAGCACGAGGCTCGCCGGCAGCTTGATGGTGTCGAAGCCACGGTGGAACGCCTTGCGGGAGGTCATCGTCGCCTCGAAAACTGGCCGTTGTCTACGTTCCAAATTCCCAGATTCATGGCACCGTGTGCGTTTGGACGGCTGAGGTGGCTGGTCGGATGGGACGCATAGCTTTGGCTCGCGTTTGTGCCTCCACCAATCACGCGTTCGCTCGGTGGTGGTCGCCCGGCCATCGTCCAGAGTCGGGGAATGAGCTGAGAGCAGTTCGGGCACGCCGGCACAGCGTCGTTCGATCCGGTTTCCGAGCGGATGGTGTCGACCTCGCGGAGCGCGCTGTTGAGATTCCTCTGCCAGTTGGGATCTCCAGGGGCGCACGAGCGGCCGGTCCGGCGTTCCCAGTCTCTGAGGTGTTCAGAGAGGGCTTGCGGCTCGGCGCACCCTTCCGGCGGTCTTGGATCACCTGGCTGTCGAGCGTTCGTCCTCGGTAAGGCCGCTGCGACCGCAGGGTGAATTGATTCCTCGCTGCCTCCGCTGCTCCTCACGACCTGTGTGCCGTTGCGGCGGGTGAGGACACAGCGAAGGCGCCCGTCGACATCCACCCAATCCATCGGGTAGTTGTCGACATACGCATACGGATTGAGGCTCCCCTCGATCCCGATCGGCTCCGGGCTGAGGTACTCCCCGGTCTCCGGGTCGTAGTACCGGTGCCCGTTGTAGTGGAGCCCGGTCTCCTCGTCCGCGTACTGCCCTGGAAGCCTGAGCGGCGTGATCCCCGCCAGCTCCGCCGGCACATCGCCGTAGAGTCCTGCCTCGATCTCCGCCGCGACGCTGCCGTCTCCCTCGAACAGCGCCTCCGGAAACCCGTTCACGCCATGCACGAAGTACCTGAGCGCTCCTGCCGCGCCCTCCCGCTGCGCGAGCGGCAGCACGCTGTCCGGAAGCGTGACGTAGCTCCGCTCTTCCACGACGGGGGACTCCCCGTCGCGCGCACGCTGCGTGCGCTCATGCACCATCACGTCGCTGCGAAAGGCGTACCGGGTCACGCTCTCGACCTGTCCGAGCCGCGCCACGCGCTTTTCGATCCTCCGTCCGAAGGCATCATAAGCGAACGAGATCGTCCTCCCCTCCGGGGTTCGCGCCGCCATGAGCCGCCCGTCGCCGTTCCAGTCGTAGGTCCACACGAGCTCGCGCCGCACCTCCCCCTCGCCGTCCAGCTCGCTCACGCGCTTCCGCACCACATCGCCGCGCTCGCTGTAGTCGTACCGTACGGTGTCTTGCTCCGTCGCGCGCACCGTCAACTTCCCCCCGGGCGCGTACGTTCGCCGCTCGCCAGCTGGCTCCACCTCTCCCGTCGCGATGAAGCGGAACCGCTCCGCGACCTTGCCACCCTTGCGCCGCTCGACGACGCGGCCGTTCGTATCGCGGAGCAGCTCTCCCATCTTACCGCCGAGATCCTTGTCGGCGCGGAGCAGCCCCGCGGGCGACCACGCATATGTCTTACGCCACATCTCGCGCGACGGCAGCGGTCCGACCCACGCGGGCTCACCCGGACGGACGCGCGGAGCCGTGGGTCTGCCGAGCACGCGCTGCCGCTCCATCAACCCCTCTGCGCTGACGTCGGTCGCGATCGTGGCGCCGCCTGGCAACAGCCGCTCGACCTCGAAGCCGCGCGCATCGTAGGCGAGGCGCAGCGGTGCGCTCTCCCCGCCGATCTGTACGGCCACAGGCCGCCCCCTGACGTCGCGCTGCACGCCAATCTCGCCCCCCGGCCCGCGCACGGAGGTGGCCTTGCCCATCGCGTCGTAGGTCCACGCGAACGCCGCGAGCACGTCGGCGCCCGGCCGCATCACCTCGGTCATTACCCGCCCCCGCCGGTCGTAGGTGTACTCGCACTCGATGTCGCCGCTGACCGCGCGCTCGATCCGGCCGAGCGGATCGTACTCGAACACGTCCTCGCGCCCGTCGGAGGTGCTCCGCTTCACGAGCCTGCCGAGCGGATCGTACTCCAGGTCGACGCGCTCGAGACCGCACTCCCTCCGGACGATCCTGCCCAGCAGATCGAGCCTGTACCGGATCTCCCGCCCGTCGAAGGTCCGCTCGCCGGTGATGCGCCCCTCGGCGTCGCGCTCGATCCGGTGCTCCTCGCCGGCCTCGTTGACGATGCGCACCAGGTCCTGCTCGCGGTCGTAGCGGTACCGCACCGTGCTCCCGTCGGGCCTCACGAGCTCGGTGACGACGTGGAAGCCGCCCCAGCGCAGCGTGGTCGTGCGCCCGTCGGCGTCGGCGATCCTCGCCAGGTTGCCGTCGGCGTCGAAGTCGTAGCGCGTCACGGCGCCGCCCGGCCCGAACACGGCCGCGAGCCTCCCGCAGGCGTCGTAGGCGAAGCGGGTCTCGTGCCCGCGTTCGTCAGCGAAACCCATCACCCGGCCGAGGAAGTCGTAGCGGATGCGCCGCTCGGCACCGTCTGGCTCGGCGACGCGGACGCGGTTCGCGAGCGCGTCGTACTCCATCCGCGTCTCACCACCGTTCGGCAGGGTCGCGCCGATCAGCAGGCCGCGCGTGTCGTAGGCGAATCCGACGACGAAGCCCATGTCGTCGTAGACGGCCACCACATCGCCGCGCGCGTCGCGCTCGTAACGCGCGGCGCCGCCGAGCGCGTCGGTCCTCGCGATGGCACCACGCCTCGGTGCAGCGCCTGTCCTTGTAGCGAAACTCGGCGACGAGCCCGCCGGGCTCCTCCCGCCGCACCAGGCGATGGTCCTCGTCGTAGGCGAAGCGGTGCGCGTGCCCCGCGGGGTCCTCGGCCGCGACGAGATCGCCGCGCGTGTCGAACGCGTACCGCCGCCGCGTCTCCCATCGACCGTGCGCGAAGGCGTTCTTGACCTCGAAGGCGGCGATGTGACCGTCGCCGTGCCGCCGCACGCGCACGAGGCGGCCCACGCTGTCGATGACCTGCACGAGGAGGCCGTCGTCGTAGGCGAGAGCGATGGCGTTGTCGTGGACGTCGACGATCCGGCTCAGCAGCCAGCGGTTGCCCCGCGGCTCGGCGAACAGGTAGGCCAGCCCATCCGCCGCGAGCGCGTAGCCCCAAGGGTACCGCGTCAGCACCCCGCACGGCAGCCGCGCCGATTCGCCCTGATCGAGCTTCCGCGGCAGCTCCGTCGCCGCCGCGTGCGGCTCCAGCACCCGCAGACCGCGGCGCCCCTCCTCGACCTGCCACGCGAGCGAGTGCGTCCAGCCGAAGCCTAGGCCGCAATCCTCCTCGGCGAGCGCCGAGCTGTAGCTGCGCTTGATCACGAGCGGGATCGCGCCGGGCAGCGCGAGGTCGACGACCGCCACCGTGGTGACGCGCCCGGTGATCGGATCGACCGGATCGCCCGCGTGCGTGCCGCCGGCGCTGCCGTGCGTGGGGTTGGGGCAGCCGCCGCCGCTGCCCGGCCCGCAGCTGCCAGCGTCCTTGCCGCCGCCGCGCGCGCCGTTGCCGCCGTTCTTTCCATCACCGCCCTGGCCGTCGCCGCGGCCATTTCCGCCGCGACCGTTTCCACCTCCGCCGCCCCCGCCGCCGCCGAGGATGAAGACGCCGGGGTTCATGCCGGGGATCACCATCGCATTCGGAAAAGGGGCCGTTCGCGCCATGCGGGCATGCTCGGCGACGGGCGTGCCGACTGCAACCCGCCGGCGGTTCCTCTACGTGCTCGGCCGCGCCGTGACGACGCGGCGGCGGTCCCCCCGCCGTTGCCGTGTCCCCGGGGCGCGTCGGCGACGCGGCGGCGGCTCCCCGGGGCGCGTCGGCGACGCGGCGGCGGCTCCCCGAGGCGCGTCCCCCCACGCGGCGGAGCACGCCGGCGGGCGTCCCCCCACGCGGCGGAGCACGCCGGCGGGCGTCCCCCCACGCGGCGCCGGCTCCCAGGCCGCCCCGCCGCCGGCCGGCTCCAGGATCCGAGAGAGCTCGCTCGAGTGGAGGGCGGTCCCGGCCACCTCGAGGCAGACCTCTCCCGGCGCGCGCGATGCGCCGCAGGCCTCCGTCGCTCCTTGGTGCCCCCGCGTCGGCAGACTACCGTCTCGGCATGTCCAGGACCGGGCGGCGCAAGCAGAAACCCACGCCGCGAAAGGGCGCCCCGGAGCTCACCCCGAAGAACGTGGCGCGCATGGAGGTCGACGCCGCGGTCTACCGCCTCGTCAAGCTCCTGAGCCGCTACCCGGACGAGCACCCCGACACGAAGGCCCGCGGCGCCCTGGAAAAGACGCTGCCCGTCCTCGACGCGCTCCGCGCGAGCCACCCGGACCACCCGCAGGTCGCCTGGGTCTCCGGGATGATCCTCCGCAAGCTCGGCCGCCTCGACGACGCCGTGCAGCTCGCCCGCCGGGCGTTCGAGCTCGATCCGACGTTCGCGACCGCCGTGAGCCTGGCCTACGCCCTCCGCGAGCGCGGCGAGATCGACGCGGCCCAGGGCGCGTTCGAGGCCGCAGCTCGCCTCGATCCCGAGGACGTCTCGGCCCGCTGCGACCTCGGCGCCATGCTCTGCGAGGCCGGCCGCACCGACGAGGGCCTGCGCCACCTCGAGGCCGTCCTCGAGGCGCAGCCGGCGCACCCGACCGCCTTCCCGATCCACGCCTACCACCGCGCCGCGCGCGACGGCGACGCCTCCGCGTACGACAGGCTCGCGGCCTACGCCAGGGCGCACCCGGAGAGCGCCGCCGCGGCGTGGTCGCTCGAGCGCCTGCGCGCCGAGGGGCTCCACCATCCCGCTCCCGTCGCGGTCGTCGAGGGCTTCCTCGCGGGCGCCGCCGCGGCGCTCGACCACCTCCACCGCGATCACGATCCGTGGCTCAACCGCTTCGGCGCCCGCGCGCACGGATACCGGCTCCACCCGCCGCTCACCCGGCGAGACATCGAGCGCATCGAGGCGTCGTGCGGCGCACGCATCCCCGCCGACTACGCCGCCTTCCTGACCCACGTCGGCAGCTCCGGCGCCGGCCCGTACCACGGGCTCCTGCCGCTCGACGGCCCTGGACAGATCGAGAGCCTCACCGGCGAATTCCCCCACACGAGGGCGTACCGGCCCGATCCACGGACGCTGACCGCCCCCCAGCGCGCCGCGCTCCAGTCCGACGAGGTCGTCCGCGGGACCGTCGCGCTCGCGCACATGGGCTGCGGCTACTTCTCCGTGCTCGTGATCCGCGGCCCGCGCGCCGGCAGCGTCTGGGCGGATCTGCGCGCGGCAGGCCTCGGCGTCGTCCCGACCCACGACAGCTTCACCGCGTGGTACCGCGGATGGATCGACGCGCTCTCCAGGGGAGAGCCGGCGCGGATCCCCGTCGAGCCAGGACGGTGCTCGGCGCCCGCGGCGCTCAGCGATTACCTTGCTTCATGGGAGCGGCAGCACGCGCTCCGGCCCGGCTCCCTGGACGAAGCAGGGACGCGACGGGCGCTGCGCGAGATCCCCGACGCCGGCATCGCGATCCAGGCAGCGGCGTCCAGGTACTTCGACGCCGGCGATCCCGTGGACCCCTGTCCCAGCTGCCAGCACATGCTCGATCACTTCCTCCGGAAGGGCATGCTGCAGCCCGCGCAGCTCCGCCCCGGCGTGCCGCCCAGGGCAGCGCGGCGGGCCCCGCCCGAGGTGTAGCCTACCCCCTCGGGTCCGCGCGCCGCCGCCGGGCGCGGCGCGCCTCGCCGCGGACGCTGTCCGCCCCGCCGGCGGGCCCGGGCGGCGGGGCGAAGCCGATCGCCGCGAGATCCTTCTCGCCGATGACGTCGCCCTTGGCCACGAGCGCCGCGCGGAGCAGGACCGCGCCCATCTCGGCGTCGTTGCCGGGCCACGGGTGGTCGAGCACCGCCTGCAGCGCGCGCAGATCCAGGCCGAACGGCCGGCCCCGCAGGCGGACGCCGATGCGCGCGAGGTGATCGAGCGCGAGCGCACGGAGATCCTCGGCGCGCGACGACAGCGAGGGCAGCGCGACGGCCCGGTCGCCGAGCCGGTCCGCGAGCCGCTCGCTCAGCTGACCGGTCGCCGCGAGCGCGTCCACGGTCTGAGGCACCGCCACGACGAGCCCCACGTCGTCCGGCAGCGCCGCGCCGAGGTAGCTCTGCACCTCGGACGGCAAGGCCTGGGCGTCGAGCACGAGCAGCGTGCCCCCCCGCGCCGCCTCGATGGGCGAGCTGTCCGGATCGCGCCACAGCGCGAGCGCGCTCGGCGTCCCCGCGGAGCCCTCGAACGCAGCCGCCTCGTCGCGCGCCGGCGCAGCGGCCCGCGCCTGCGCGAACGCCTGCGCGAACCCCTCGGGGACGGGCGCCGCGCCGTCGACGATCGCCAGCGGGCCGCCCGCGCGCGGCGAGGTCAGGTGGACGACCGCGCCCCACGCCACCGCGTCGATCCCGGGCGCCGTCAGCAGCGTGACCGGGCCGCCGGCCACGCCGAGCCGCTCGAGCTGCTCGAGCGCCGAGCGGGCGGCGGGGCTGTAGGCGGCGGCCCGCGCCGGCCGCGCGAGCAGCGCCGCGATCGCGCGGAACCGCCCCGCGCCCTGCGCCACGGCGCGCTCGAGCCGGCTCACCTCGCGCGCGCGCTCCTCCGCCTCGCGGCGGGCGGCGACCTCGCGGCCGCGCGACCCCGACAGCGTCGCCGAGACCGCGATCACCGCCCCGAGCCGGTCGGCGACCGCGCGCAGGCCGCTCACCTCCTCCAGCGTCATCGGCGACGCGCGCCGGGCCCGCGGGATGGCGAGGGCCCCGATCGGGCCCTCCGCGTCGTTCACCAGGGCGACCACGCCGACGTCGCGCTCCGCGAGCCAGGCGAGCAGCGGGCGCACCTCCGGCCGCCGGACCTCGACGGCCTCGGCGGCCTCGACGCGCAGGACGCGCTCCGGCTCGAGCTGGGCGAGCTCGATGAGGCGCGCCGGCACCTCCGCCGGCTCGGTGTGCTTGTAACCGGCGCGATCGACGGTCACCTGCTCCGGCGGCGAGAGCAGGTAGAGCGCCGGCGGGGCCTGCCCGGCGACGCCGGCGTCCGACGCCTCGCGCAGCGCGGAGAGGGCCGCTTCGAGCGCCGCCTCCGGCTCCGGGTTCATCGCCGCGCGCGTCGCGGCGTCGAAGGCCCCGAGCCAGCGCGCCCCCTCCGGCGCGAACCGGCGCGCGAGCGCCGGCGCCGCGAGCCCCGCGAGCGCGCAGAGCGCGCACGCGCCGAACACGGCGACGCCGACGGAGGACTGCGGCGCGCCGCGGAGCCCGAGATCGCCGCGCGGCGCCTGGTGCACGGCGTAGACCGCGAGCAGCGCCGGCGGGGTCGCGAGCGTCGCGACGGCGAGCGTGCCGCGGAGCGCGCGGGAGACCTGCGCCGCGTCCGCGGCCACGGTGCAGAACGCGACGCAGACCGCCGCGGCGGCGCTCGTGACCGGCAGGATCGACTCGGGGGGCGCGACGCCGACGAAGGCCGCCGCGAGGCCGACCGCCAGCGCGGTCGCCGTGAGCAGCAGCGCGGCCTCGACCCTGTCGGCCACGCCGAGCTCGAGCCGCCGCGCGATGCGGACGCGCGCGATCGCCACGAGCGTCACCGTGAGCGAGCCGAGCGACGCGGCGGAGGTGGCGTAGTGGATGAGCAGCGGATCGAGATCCGCCGCGCGCTCGGGCGCCACCGCGGAGACGGCGGGCAGGGCGACCGCCACGGTCCAGAAGAGCGACGCGAACGCCGCCGCGTCGAGGCGCCGCGTGCTCGGCGGAGGCTCGAGCAGGCCGCCGAGGCCCGCGATGCGCGCGAGCCCGACCAGGGCGGCCATCGCCGCGGCCGCGGCGCCGAGGTTGCCGAGCGCGATCAGCGCGAGCCCGGCGGGGCCGCTCCGCGCGGCGGCGAGCATCGCGGCGCCGGTGAGGCAGACGGCGGCCGCGCCGCGGGCCGCAGGCTCGATCCGGTCCTCTCCCCGCGGCGGCCGCTCTACCCAGCGGAGGCCAAGCGCGAGCAACGCCGGCAGCCCGAGCAGGGCGAGCCACGCGGGCCCGTGGCCGCCGGACGCCCGGAGCGCGGCGAAGGCGGTGTAGGCGACGGCGGCCGCGGCGATCCAGAACGAGCGCCGGCGCAGCATCGCGGCGAGCGTAGCGTCTGGCCACGAGGGCGCCAACGAGGCGATCTCATCGAGGTGACGACCGCGCCGCCCGCGCCGCTGTAGCGGCCAGACGCTCCTTCGCTACCTCAGGGCGGGAGCGCCGCGATGTAGTCGTAGAGACACTTCTTCTCGTCGGCGCTGAGCTCCGGGCCGAGCGGCATCCGGCTGTCGCACGGCGGGGGGTCCGAGAGCTTCATGTAGAGCACGCTGGCGTCCGGATCGCCCGGCACGATCACCGTGCCGTTGCCGCCGCAGTCTGACGCCTGGCCCGCGACCCTGGTCTCCCAGCCCGCCGACAGATCGAGGCCCCCCAGGTTCGCTCGCCCATCGTGGCAGCCCGCGGTGGCGCACTTCGCCATCACGAGCGCCTGCGCTTCCGCGCATCCGGTCCCACCGCCGCTGCTCGCGCTGGTGGTCGCAGCGTCGCCGCCGCTGGTGGCCGCAGCGTCGCCGCCGCTGGTGGCCGCAGCGTCGCCGCCGCTGGTGGCCGCAGCGTCGCCGCCGCTGGTGGCCGCAGCGTCGCCGCTGCCGGTCGTCGCGCCGTTGCCCTGGCCGCTCCCACCGCCAGGCCCGTCGCCGCCGGCCAGGTACTGGTCCTTGTCCTCGAGGGTCCCCGCGCAGCTGATGATCAACGCGGCGCCGCTCATCACGGCGGCGGCGAGCGCGGTGCGCCCGCCAAGGAAAGCGATGTACGTCACGTGCTACCTCTCTCTCGCTCAGTAAACATAGGCTCCGGCGAGCCGCACCCCAAGGTACTGGTCGATCGCCCCGCCGGCCACGTACCGGTCGCCGACCGCGGGCTCGAACGACGAGAAGAACCGCGCGTACTCCAGCAGGAGCCGCGCCTCGACGCCGGTCGTGACGGGCACGAGCACCCCGGCCATCGCGCCGATACCCTGCACGCTCGCCCCCTCGAACCGTTCGTAGACCTGGCCTGACGAGAGCGGGAAGAGGTAGTCGGCGCCGAGCGCCAGCGCGACCGGGCCGACCGGCACCCGCGCGTCGAGGCCGGCCCGGATCAGCGTGTAGGAGACGTTCGGCACCGTGCTGGCCAGGGAATCCGGCGCGTCGACCTCGAAGGTCAGGAGCCGGAGCCCGGCGGAGATGCCGAGCACGGACGACTCGCCGATCGACAGCCGCTCCCGCAGCCCCAGGTTGATGCGCTGGTAGGTCGTGCCGAGCGGGTCGCCGTCGCCCACCGCCGAGTTGAGGCCGGGCGCCATCATGAACCCCGCGGTGATGCCGAGGCCCTTGAGCACCGGGATGTCCGTCGACGCGAGCGGGTACACCTCGCCGGAGATCGACAGCGCGGGCTGACCGAAGACGTCGTAGGGCCGGAGGTTCTGCGTGACCGGATCGGAGTAGTCGAACCAGCGGCCGGCAAACTCGACGCCGGCCTCGATCGAGAAGAGCGCCGAGCGGGGGTCGTGGGGCTTGCGCTTCCCGCCCTTGTCGCCGTCGTCGCCGTCCTTCTCGCCGTCGTCGCTGCTCTTCTCGTCGCCGTCGCCGTCCTTATCGCCGCCGCCGCCGCCGTCGCCGTCCTTCGGCTTGTCCTCGTCGACCGTGGCCGCCGGCGCGATCTGCGAGAGCGTCGGGCCGAGCAGCTCTTCCAGCGCCTTCCTGCGGTCGTCCCGCGAGCCGCTCAGCGGCACCGCGCTGTCCACCGCGAGGTCGCCGGCGTTCTCGTCGACGTAGACGAGGTAGACTTCTTTCTTCTTCTTCTTGTTCGTCCGCGAGACGCCGTAGATCACCCCCTCCGCCTTCGCGGCCTTGCCCGCCTTGCGGATGCGGTCGATGGCCTTCTTCCGCTGGGCCTTCATCACCAGCGCGTCGCCCACCGGCTTGGTCTGGCCGGCGCTGCGCAGCGACTTCGAGAACGCGTCGTCGTCCACGACCGTCAGCGTCTCCGGGACGAGGGACACGATGTCTTCGCGGATGGCGTCTGCGTTCGGCCCCTCGATGCGGATCGCGATCGACTTCGACCCCTTGGGGGCGGCGAGCGCGATGGGCGAGAGCGCGAACGTCGTGACCGTCGCGGCGGAGAGCCCGAGGAGGATCCTCCCGCAGAGGCTCAAAGAGAGGGACAGCGTTGTGAATCTGGTCGGCTTCCGCGCGGGCCTTTTGCCGGCAGCGGCGTCAAACGAAGCTTGCACGCGCGCGAGCCTACAGGCGATGTCGCGGCTGGATCCAGCGTCTTTCTAGAGGGCCGAGCGACATTTCCGATGACGCGCAGTATAGCTACGAGACTCCGCTACGATCGGACTCGCGGGGTTCGACGAGCCTCGTCTTCCTTGTCCTCGGCGCCTTGACGGGCCCTCGCGATGTGAGACATGTCGTTGCTCGATACGCGGCGCCGCGACGCACCGCATCGCAGGCCAGCGTGTCCCCCATGGGGAGAGGGCAGATGGATCGGTCAAGAGGACGGCACCGCCGCGCGGCGCGCGGCCCCGGCGGCTCTCTCGGGCTCGCGATCGTCGTGGCGGCGGCCGCCGCGTGCTCCGGCGGGCGCGGCGGCGGGGCCGCGGGGGGAGCGGAAGGCGAGGCGCCGCGCTGCGCGGAGATCCGGCCGGGCGCGTCGCCGCTCCGGCGGATGACGCGCTTCGAGTACAATAACACGATCCGCGATCTCCTCGGCGACGACAGCGCGCCGGCCGACGCCTTCGTGGTCGAGGAGGAGGCGCTCGGGTTCAACAACCAGGCGGCGGCGCTCGGGGTCACGCAGCTCCTCGCCGAGCAGCTCATGAAGGCCTCCGAGGCGATCGCGGCGCGGGCCGCGAAGGATCTCGGGAAGCTCCTTCCGGGGTGCGACCCGGCGGTGCAGGGGCCCGACGCGTGCGCCGCGGAGCTCATCGAGCGCCTCGGCAAGCGCGCGTTCCGCCGTCCCCTCGCGCCCGCGGAGAGCGAGCGGCTCGCGCGGCTCTTCGCCTTCGGGAACGACGAACACGGCTTCTCGACCGGCGTCGAGCTCGTGATCCAGGCGATGCTCCAGTCGCCGCACTTCCTTTACCGCGTCGAGCACGGCATGCCGGATCCGGCCGGCGAGGGCGTGGTGGCGCTCTCGGATCACGAGATCGCCTCGCGGCTCTCGTACCTGCTCTGGAGCTCGATGCCCGACGACGCGCTGTTCGCAGCGGCCGACGCGGGGGAGCTCCGCTCCGCGGCGCAGATCGCCGCGCAGGCCCGCCGCATGCTCGAGGATCCGCGCGCCCGCGCCGCCGTCGCGAACTTCCACGCGCAGTGGCTGCAGCTGTCGAACATCGACACCCTCACCAAGGACCCGGCGGTCTACCCCGGCTTCCACGCCGGGCTCCCGGCGCTCCTCCGGGCGGAGACCGAGGCGTTCCTCGATCACGTCGTGTTCGAGGACGGCGCCGGCGACGTGGCGACCCTGCTGACGGCGCCCTACTCGCTGATGAACGCCGAGCTCCGCGCGTTCTACGGGCTGGGAGCGGCGGGCGGCGCGGGGGGGCCCGGCGAGCTCTCGGTCGTGCCGCTCGATCCCGCGCAGCGCGCCGGCTTCCTCACCCACGCCAGCGTGCTCGCGGTGCTCGCGAAGCCGGATCAGTCCTCGCCCGTCCACCGCGGCAAGTTCGTCCGGGAGCGGCTGCTCTGCCAGATCCTGCCGCCGCCGCCGCCCGACGTGGACATCCAGCCGCCGCCGGTGCGGGAAGGGATCCCGACCCGCCGGCAGTTCGAGCGGCACGCGGAGGACCCGGGCTGCGCCGGTTGCCACCGGCTCATGGATCCGATCGGCTTCGGGTTCGAGCGCTACGACGGGATCGGCCGCTACCGCGAGGTCGACCAGGGCGTGCCGGTGGACGCGAGCGGCGAGATCGTGGGGAGCCGGGATGTCGATGGGCCCTTCGACGGGGCGGTGGAGCTCGCGCACCGCCTCGCGGAGAGCGACGAGGTGCGCCAGTGCGTCGCGACGCAGTGGTTCCGCTTCGGCTACGGCCGCGCCGAGCAGGCGGAGGACGAGTGCAGCATGCGCCAGATCCAGGCGGCGTTCGCCGAGAGCGGGTACAACATCAAGGCGCTGCTCGTGGCGCTGACCCAGACGGACGCGTTCCGCTACCGCCGCGCGGCGCCGGACGCAGGGGGGGCGCCGTGAGCGGCGCCGCGCAGCGCCGGGCGTCGAGGGGGCGCCTCGGTCGTCGCGCCTTCCTGCGCGGGGCCGGCGGGCTCGCCCTCGCGCTCCCCTTCCTCGACGCCATGGCCGGCTCGGCGAGCGCCGTCGATTTCCCGAAGCGCTTCGTCGTCTTCTTCACCGGCCTCGGCACGGTGAAGGAGGCCTGGCAGCCGGCCGGGACCGAGACGTCGTTCGAGCTCGGAGAGATCCTCGCGCCGCTCTCTCCCTACCGGGACAAGCTGCTCGTCGTCGAGGGCATCGACATGGAGTCCGCCCACCACGGGCCGGGCGACTCTCACCAGCAGGGCATCGGCCAGGCGCTCACGGGGACGGAGCTCCAGGAGGGGACCCTCTTCCCGTACGCCTGCAACCCGGCCGCGCGGGTCGGCTGGGGCGGGGGCGTCTCGGTCGACCAGTTCCTCGCCGCGAGGCTCGGGGATCGCACGAAGCTCTCGTCGCTCGAGCTCGGCGTCCAGGTCCAGTACGCCAACGTCTCGTCGCGCCTCTCGTACCTCGGCCCGGGCCAGCCGGTCCCGCCCGAGGACGATCCGCGCGCGGCGTTCGACCGCCTGTTCCTGGACCTCAGCGCCGACCCGGCGGAGCTCGCGCGGCGGCGCGTCCTGCGCCGCCGGGTGCTCGGCGGCGTCATGGAGGACTACGGCGCCCTCGCGCGCGAGCTGGGGGGCGAGGACCGGCGGAAGCTGGAGCAGCACCTCGACGCGCTGAACGACATCGAGCAGCGGCTCGACGTGCCGGCGCTCCTCGGCGGCGCGTGCGCCCTGCCGGCGCTGGGCGAGCCGCTCGACGTCTACGCAAACGACAACTTCCCGGCGATCGGGCGGCTGCAGACCGACCTGCTCGCGATGGCGCTCGCCTGCGATCTCACGCGGGTCGCGTCCATCCAGTGGAGCGCGACCCAGGCGGGCAAGGTGTTCACGTGGCTCGGCCAGTCGGAGACGCACCACGCGCTCTCGCACTCGAACATCGGCGACGCGGAGAAGCAGCGGCAGCTCGTCGACATCGGGCGCTGGCAGGCGGAGCAGCTCGCGTACCTGCTCGAGAAGCTCGACGCCGTCCAGGAGGGCACGGGCACGCTCCTCGACAACACGCTCGTCCTCTGGTGCACGGACATCTCGGAGGGGCAGAGCCACTCGCGGCGCGACATGCCGTACGTGATCGCGGGGGGCGCCGGCGGGGCGCTCAGGACCGGCAGATTTTTGCGCTATGCCGGAGATCCCCACAACAACCTGCTCGTCGCGCTGTGCAACGCGATGGGCGTGGACGTGTCGACGTTCGGCAACCCCGCGTACTGCACGGGGGCGCTGCCGGGCCTCCTGGCCTAGTTGCGCGCGCCCACCGCGTGTTTTGGGCTTTTCGTCGCGCGCCGATTTTGGCAAGTACGCCCGCATGGGCGCCCTGCTGTCCTCCGGGAAGCCTCACGGTGCGCGGCGCGCGGCGCGCCTCGCTCTCTGTCTCGCTCACCTCGCGGCGCTCACGGCGGCGGCGTGCGGCTGTCGCAAGCCCGCGGACGCGGGGGCGGCGGGCCCGGCCGACGACGCGGGCGCCGACGCGGCCCCCGCGGCGCTCGCGGCGACCGACGGGCAGGCCGCGCCCGCGGAGCCCTCGGCGCCCGCGTGGCCGCCGAGCGACAAGCCGCTGCTCGGCGTGACGGCCTTCGTGGCGACCGTCTACAAGGAGCCGCGCGACACGTCGAAGAAGCTCGGGTACCTGCGCGTCGGCTCCAGGGTGCCCCGCTCCGCCGAGCCCGCCGGCACCGCGGGCTGTCCGGGCGGCTGGTATGCGATCGAGCCCCATGGCTATCTCTGCGTGGGCGAGGACGCGACGCTCGACCTGAACGACCCGATCCTCAAGGCCGCCGGCCCCGGGCCGAACCTGAGGACCGCGCTCCCGTACCGGTACGCCTTCGTCCGCGCGGTGCTGCCGCTCTACCTGCGCGTCCCCACCGCCGAGGAGCAGCGCAAATCGGAGTTCAAGCTCGACGAGCACCTGTCGTGGTTCGAGGAGAACAAGGCGACGGTGCAGCGGGTCATCCTCGGCGCGAACGACGTGGCGATCGACGCGCGCGGCGTGCCGCTCCCTGGCAAGCAGCTCGGCGAGCTCGGTCTGGGGAAGAACTCGCTCGAGCTCGGCGAGGGCGCGCTGCTCGGCGGGGAGGGGGACGGCGACCCGATCCCGTTCTGGCTCGAGGGCGGCAAGCGCCTCATCCGCAACATCAGCGACTTCAAGGTCCCGGACTACGCGGTCTTCGCCGATCGCGCGCGGCGCTTCACCGGGCTCTCGCTGATCGGATCGTTCGCGACCGGACCGGAGTCGCTGAGCCGGCGGTTCGCGATCACGACGGATCTGCGGCTCGCGCCTGCGACGAAGATCAAGCCCGACACCGGCTCTCCCTGGCACGGCGTCGAGCTGACCGACGCGCTCACGCTGCCGCTCGCCTTCGTCCGCGCGCGGGGCGCTCGCGACGTCCAGATCCAGGGCGACAAGGCGACGCCGGGCAAGGAGCTGCCGTTCCGGGACATCGTCCCGCTGACCGGCAGGATGCGCCGGATCGAGGGCGTGAAGTACTACCGCACCCGGGATCAGCGGTACGTGAGCCAGCTGGACGTCGGGCTCGCGGTCGCGCCGTCCGCGTGGCCGCAGGTCGCCGAGAAGGGCGAGAAGTGGATCGAGGTGTCGATCACGCACCAGACGCTCGTCCTCTGGGAGGGCAAGCGCCCGATCTACGCCACGCTGGTCTCGACCGGCCAGGCCGGGGTGGCCGATCCCAAGACCACGACCGCGACGGTGCGCGGCGTCTTCCGCATCCGCAACAAGCACATCACGGCGACGATGGACTCGAACGAGTCGTCGAGCGTCGGCGGCCGCGCGGAGACGACCGCCGACGCGCCGTCGGCCTCGCGCGGGGCGAGGCCGGAGAAGGGCGGCACCTCGAAGGAGCGCTCCCCGAAGAAGCCCGGCGCGAGCGCGGCGGCGAAGCCCGCGGCGGGCGAGAAGGTGGCCCCGCGGAAGGGTGACGGGGAGTACGGCGTGACGCGGCGCCGCGGCGAGGGGACCTACGCCCTCCGGGACGTGCCGTACATCCAGTATTTCGCGAGCGGCTACGCGCTCCACACCGCGTACTGGCACGACGTTTTCGGCACGCCGCGCAGCCACGGCTGCATCAACCTGTCGCCCATCGACGCCCACCGGGTGTTCCTGTGGACCGATCCCCCGGTGCCGCCCGGATGGCACGCGATCAACACAGGCGAGGAGCTGGGCGAGGGCACGACGATCATCGTGCATGAATAAATAGGGGAGGCGATCGCCGTCTGGATGAAGGGGAGCGGCGGGCGCTTCAGTGCTTCGGCGCGGTGTGGAGGAGGTCGGTCAGCGCCTCGTCTGCGGAGGCGGCGAGGGCGTCGAGGAGCGCGGCCAGACGGGCGTGCTGGTCCGGGGTGAAGGGGGGCATACCGAAGCGCGCGCGCACGCCTGCGAGGCGAAGCACGAGGCCGGCGCCGTCCTGGTAGCCGGCGATCCAGGGGCCGCGGATGAGCTCGTCGCAGATGCGACGGAGCCGCGACTCGAAGGCGGCCCGATCGGCGAGGGCGCCGGCGGGGGAGGGGGCGCGCTGCTGGAAGTGGTGGATCGAGGCCGCGGTCTCGGTCGGGGCGCCGTCGATGGCGTCGAGGCCGGCGCGGAGGTCGTCGAGGAGGGGCGCGAGGCCGGTCCTGCGGACGAGCGCGCCGTCGAGGCACATCTCCCAGAGCACGTGGGCGAAGAGCGCGAGCCGCGGCGCGCCGAGCGAGGCGGCGCGCAACGCGGCGGCGAGGCGGCGTTCGCCCTCGACGAAGACGGGGGCGGCGTGGAACCAGCGGTCGACGGCGACGTGGTGGTCGATGCCGGCCAGCACCTCGGCGAGGCGGGGCGGCGGGGCAGCGGGGCGATCGGGCGCGCGGGAGGGCCTGACGCGCCGGTCGGCCATGCGCCAGAGGTCCGGGAGCATCGCCGCCGCGCCCGCGGCGGCCGAGCCGAGATCGCGCGTGGCGAGGTGGCGATGAAGCAGGAAGTTCATGCGTTCAGGATGGCGCCGCCGTCCGCGGCGGTCGACGGTGAACCGATGCGGCGCGCGCCCGGCAGCGCGGGGCGGCTGCTCATCTCCATGGCGCGCATGTAGGGGGAGCGGTGCTGTCGAGCTCGCATCTCCTGCCTCCGCGACCCGGCCAGCGGAGAGGGATCCATGCCAGTCGCCCGCCGCGGCCGTCATGGCCCTTGGAGCCGCGCGTTCGGCGGGGCCCCACGCGCGCCCCGCCTCGCACATCCCCTCGCCCGCGGCCGCTGCTTCTCTTGCTCGGGGTTCGGCGCAACAGGTAGCCTAGGCAACGATGCAGGCCAGCGACCCGTTCGGCTGGGTGGGGTCGATCATCGACGGCCAGTTCGCCGTCGAGGCGCTGGCGGGCGAGGGAGCGTTCGGCGTCGTCTACCGGGCCCGGCACCTCGGCTTCGATTCGCCGGTCGCGGTCAAATGTCTCAAGATCCCCGCGGGTCTAAGCCCTGACCAGCAGGACGGCTTCCTCGCCAAGTTCCGCGAGGAAGCGCGCCTGCTCCACCAGCTCTCCCGCCGGACGATGGGCATCGTCCAGGCGCTCGACATCGGCGCCGCCGCCGCCCCGCAGGGGCCATGGACGCCGTACATCGTCATGGAGTGGCTGGAGGGCGAGACGCTCGAGCAGGATCTCAAGCGCCGCAGCGCCGAGAAGCTCCCGCCGAGGAGCCTCGGCGACGCGATCCGGCTCCTCGCGCCCGTCGCCTCCGCCCTCGCCGTCGCCCACGACGAGAACGTGTCTCACCGCGACGTCAAGCCGGCCAATCTGTTCCTGCTCGGCGATCGCATGAAGGTGCTCGACTTCGGGCTCGCCAAGGTCTTCTCCGAGACGCCGACGTTCGCAGAGGCGCTCGTCCAGACGGGACGAACGTTCCGCGCCTTCACGCCGCAGTACGGCGCGCCGGAGCAGTTCAGCCCGCGGTTCGGCGCGACGGGGCCGTGGACCGACGTCTATGCGATGGCCCTCATCCTCGTCGAGGTCGCGAGCGGTCAGCCCGCCCTCTCGGGCGGCGACGTCATCCAGCTCTTCGTCGCCTCGAGCGACGAGGCGATCCGGCCGAGCTTCCGCGCCCGCGGGGTGAACGCGAACGCCGACGTCGAGGCGGTGCTCGGCCGCGCGCTCGCGATCAACCCCGCGCAGCGGTTCCACAACCTCGGCGAGATGTGGGCCGCCCTGGAGGCCGCCCACCGCTCCAGCGTCGTCGTCGTGGCGCGCGACACCCTGCGCGCGCCCGCCTTCGGCTCGAGCGACGCGGACGACGACGCGGATGACGGGCTGCTCGACCTCGCCGCCGTCCACCTGCCGCCGCTGCCGCCGCCGCCGGCGCTGTCCGTACCGCCGCCGTCGCTGCCGCCGTCGTCGACGCCGTGGCGGGCGCCGGACAGCAGCGGGATGAGGGGGAGCGTGAGCTCCGATCGCGGCTCGCCGCGGACCCGTGCCGCGCTGCCGTTCGAGGGCGGTGAGCACCGGGTCTGCACCGTCCTGTTCGCCGATCTGTCCGAGGCGACCGCGCTCTCGTCGCGGCTCGATCCCGAGGACGTCAAGGACGTCGTCGACCGCTGCTATCAGGTGCTCGCCGAGCAGGTCGAGCAGGTGCACGGGATCGTCGAGCGGCCGATCGGCGGGCGCGTCATGGCGGTCTTCGGCGTCCCTCGCTCGACCGACAGCGACGCCGAGCGAGCGATCGTCGCGGCGCTCGGCGCGCAGGCCGCGATCCCGCGCCTCACGCTGCCGCGCGCTGCGCGGTCGGTCCGCCTCTCGGTGCGGTTCGGGATCGCGACGGGGCGGGCCTTCGTCGGCGTCGGGGGCTCGGCGCGGCAAGATCTCGCCGTCATCGGCGACGCGGTCGACGGCGCGGGGCACCTGCAGCAGCTCGCGCCGCGCGGCGCGATCGTGATCGGCCGCGACACCCACCGCCTCGTCCTCGGGCGCTTCCACGTCGAGCCGCTCGACGCGGCCGCGAGCGCCGGCGCGGTCCGGGCGCCGCCGGCGTCGCCAGCGTCGCCGGCGCCGACCGCGCACGGCGCGGCGCCGCCGATCTACCGCGTGCTCGGCGAGGCGCCGCTCCACCACGCGCTCGTGCCGCCCGATTTCCATGGGCTCTCGACGCGCCTCGTCGGGCGCGGCGCGGAGATGCAGCGCCTGTGTGATCTCGTCGAGACCGCCTTCCACGAGCGGCGGCCGCGCCTCATCACGCTGGTCGGCGCGCCCGGCGTGGGACGGACGCGGATGCTCGCAGAGCTCTTCGCGGGCCTCCGCGACGGCGGCGCCGGGGGCGGCGCGCCCTCCTCGGAGCGCGGGTACGCGCTCGCGCCGCCCGGGGGGCTGCTCGTGCTGTCGGCGCAGTGCTCGGCGCTCGCGCAGGATTCGAGCTATGGCCTGGCCGGCGCGCTGCTCCGCCGCTGGTTCGGGATCCACGAGGCCGATCCGGCCCAGGTCATCCTGCGCAAGCTGCGCCGCGGCCTGCGCTGGATCCGGCTGCGCGCCGCGCGCGCCCGCGTCCGCGCCGAGCGGGAGGCCGCCGGCGCGGGGGCCAGGGCCGCCGCGCTCGGGGGCGCGTCGCCCATCGTGGCCCGCGCGTCGTCCGTCCCGCTCCGAGGGCCGATCAGCTCGACCGTCAGCGGGCGCAGGGGAGCCGGGGCGGCGCGGTACGAGGACGACGACGAGCTCGATCCGTCCCCCTCGCTGTCGAGGCCGAGCGGGGGGAGCGACCTCGAGGAGATCCTCGCCCGGCTGGCGGCCATCCTGGGCGCGCGGCCTGCGCCCGCCGGGCTCCTCGAGGCCGCGGCGCGCGGCAGCGTGCTGGCGAGGCGCCGGATCGCCTCCGCGCTCGCGCTGCTCGTCGCCTTTGCGCTCGAGCGGACGCCGATGGTGATCGTGTGCGACGACCTCCAGTGGGCCGACGACGCGACGCTCGACCTCGTCGAGGAGCTCGTGGCGAACGCCGAGGGGCTGCCGCTCTGCATGGTGTGCACCGCGCGCCCCGAGCTCTACGAGCGCCGCCCGGACTGGGGCGTCGGGAAGGAAGCGTACGTCCGCGTCGACGCGTCGCCGCTCGCGCGGCGGCACGCGGAGGAGATGATCCGGGATCGGCTCCGCGGCGCCGCCGCGCTCGACCACGAGCTCGTGCGCGCGATCGCCGAGCGCTCCGAGGGCAACCCGCGAACCGTGGAGGAGACCCTCCACCTCCTCGTGGACGCCGGCGTCATCGAGGCCCAGGACGGCGCGTGGCACGTCCGTGACGACGCGCTCGGCGCGCTGAGCCTGCCGCCGGCGGTGCACGGCGTGGTCCAGGCGCGCCTCGACCGCCTCGACGAAGGCGCGCGCGGCCTCCTCGCGCAGGCCGCGGTCGTCGGTCGGACCTTCTGGGAGGGCGCTGTCGAGCGGCTCCGGAACGACGCCCCGCAGGCGCGCTCGCCGATGTCGAGCGAGCGCATCCTCGCGGAGCTCCAGGATCTCGATCCGCCGTTCTCGGTGCGCCACGGGGGGAGCGCGTCCACCGCCGAGCTGCTCGCGCGCCTCTGCGAGCGCCAGCTGATCCGGCTCCGCTCCCCCGCGTCGTTCCCCGGCGAGCGCGAGTACGTGTTCGTGGAGCAGGCGACGTGCGAGGTCGCCTACGAGATGCTGAGCCTCAAGATCCGCCGGCGGATCCACCTGCTCGTCGCCGACTGGATCGAGCACCGCGCGTCGAGCGTGGAGGCGCGCGACGAGGGGGCCGCCCTCCTCGCCCACCACTACGAGCGGGGCGGCGATCTGCGGGCGGCCGCGGCGGCGCACGACCGCGCCGCGGCGCACGCCGCCGCGATGGGCGAGGGCGCCGCGGCGGCGCGCCACGCGGCGCGCGCCCGGGAGCTCCACGACGAGCTCGCGGCCGACGACGCGTAGCGAGGCCGCCGCTACCGCGCCTTGCGGCGCGCGCTCGGCAGCCGGGCGCCGGACATGGCCAGCGCGTGGCGCAGGGCGTCCTCCAGCGCGCCGAAGGTCTCGAGCGTCCGCGCGTCGCTGCCGAGCGTCACGATGGCCTGCGCGACCCCGGAGGAGATGCCGGAGACGAGGCAGCGGCTGCCGAGCAGGCTTGCGGTCCGGGCCACCCCCCGGTCGGCATTCGAGCGCCGTTGCCTTCGTCGATGTTGTCTGCCTGCCATCCGCTGGCGGCGACCTCTCGCATGCTGCGGGCGCCGTGGTAGCGTTGGTCTGTATCGCGGGGGGTCCTTCTGCGTTGCCTGTCGGCAGGCAGCTCTCGGGCGGTGCGAGGGGGGTGCGATGATCTCGGAGGCGTGCGGGCTCTGCGCTTGGCCAGCGAGCCTCGTTGTCGACGACGTGCAGCGGCACAAGGGGGCGCTCCTGGACATGGCGCTGCAGATGCGTGCGGACGACAAAGAGCCGCTCGCGCGCGTGGCCTTCCGGGGCGCGCTCTACTGGCAGCGCTGGCTCCTGACGAAGGAGCCTGGGCTCCACGAGGAGGCTCGGGTCGTCTCGGGGCTCGAGTTCGCCCGAGAGGCTGGCGACTGGAAGGAGGCCGATATGCTCCTTGCCCACGCCGACAGCTCGAGCGCCCTCGCCGGTCTGCCGTTCGTCGATCACTGGAAGGCGCTCGTCGCGCAGCACTTGCCGGAGCAGGTGAGCGACGAGCACGAGCTCGAGGAGACGTTCCAGGAGTTCCGGCGGCACCCCAGCGAGGAGGCCGCGGAGAGCGTGCGGCGCTGCGCCACGGCCATCGCGCCGCTCGGGTCGCCCGTCCCGGTGCACAGCCTCCTGGCGCGCGTGGCGATGGATCTCGGCCAGACCGAGGCGGCGGAGTTCCACCTCGCCGCGCTCGTCGTCTGCAGGCCGCTCTGGATCCCCTACGTCGTGCAGCTGGCCGAGCACCAGGCGAGGCTCGATCTGCCGCGCGCCCTCCGCACCATCGAGGACGCGCGCCGACTCTTCGGCCCCGACTTCTGGCTCCCTCTTTGAGCGGGGCTCACCCGCTTCGGATACGGGCCCATCTCGGCGTTTTCGGTGCTCAGCGCACGGGAGTGCGCCTGCGCGCCGAAAACGCCGATCTGGACCCGTCTCCTGTGCGGGTGAGCCCCGCTCGGCGACGCATCCGGTGAGAGCGTCAGCTATCGACGGCCTCCCGCCTCAGGTGTTCTCGAGCGTGCGCATCCAGCCGCTGATCCGCGTCCCCGCCGGCTTGGGCCAGCCCATCCGCGCGAAGCGCTCGAGGAGCTGCGGCGTGTGGTCGCCGGTGCGGCTGTCCTTGAAGGCCGCGCGCGCCGCGTCGAGCTCGCGCGCCGCCTCGTGGAAGCGCCCCTCGTGGTACGCGAGCCAGGCGAGCGTCAGGTGCCGGTGCTGCCGGGGCTCCGCCTCCGCGAGCGCCACCGCCTCGCACGCCATCAGGTGCTCGCGAGCGAGCTCCGCCTCCCCGCGGTGGAGCGCGATCTGTGCGAAGAGCAGCCGCGCCTCCACCAGGCCCCACGGATCCCCGAGCCGCTCGAAGAGCCTGCCGGCGGCGAGCGCGTGCTCCTCGGCGAGCTCCGGCGCGCCCGCGTCGAGCGCAACCATCGAGAGGAGGCGCTCGCACCCGGCCTCGCCGCGCGGGTTCGCGACGTCGCGGAAGCTCTGCCGCGCCGCGAGCGCGCCCGAGCGCGCCGCCTCGAAGTTGCCGGCGCGGTGGTCCGAGTGCGACAGCGCGAGGTCGCACTGCGCGAGCCCGAGCCGGTAGCCGATGGCGTCGAAGTCGGCGTGCGCGGTCGTGAGCAGCGCGCGCGCCGCCTCCGAGGTCGCCCCGGCCTGCTCGACCATGCTCTGCAGCAGCAGGCACTGCGCCCGGCCGAGCCGATCGCCGACCTCCATGAACCGCGACGCCCCGGACGCGAGCACCGCCCGCGCCCGCGCGTGCTCGCCGAGCAGGTAGTCGATCTCGCCGAGCAGCACCTCGCACTGCGCCTGCCCGTGGCCGTGGCCGATCTCGTCGAAGATCGCGTGCGCCCGCGCCACGAGCCGCCGGCCCTGCGCCTCCGCGCCGAGGTCCGACGCGATGTGCCCGAGCAGGCGCAGGCAGTGCGCCTGGTTCTCGCGGTCGCCGGCTTGCTCGAAGATGCGCCGCGCGTCCTCCGCGTCGCGCCGCGCCTCGTCGAGCCTCCCCGCCAGCCGCAGCGCCTCGGCGCGGAAGCGCAGCTGCGTCCCGAGGCGCGTCCCCGTCAGCACGGGCCGCGCGTCCACCCCGCCCCGGAGCCCCGGGCGCGAGTCGCTCCCGCCGGGCAGCTTGCCGTCGAGCACGGCGAGATCGCGGAGCGTCGCCGCGATGTCGCGCGAGCTCTGCCAGTGCGCCGCCACGTGCGCGTGCATGAGCGCCGCGGCCTCGTCGGTGTCGCCGGCGCGCAGGAGGCTGACCACCCGGTGCCGGAGGATGCGGCGGCTCGACGCGGCCGGGTGCGCCCCGAGGGCGGCGGCGGCGGCGCGGAACACGCGGGCCGCGTCCGGCTCGAGGAAGAGCTGCGAGAGGAGGTGCTCCTGGAGCAGCGCGTGCGGCCAGCGCAGGCGATCGCCCACGGCGAGGAGGATCTGGGCGCGCTGCATGGACGCGATCGCCCGGTCCGCCGAGATATCGAGCGAGGTGAGCAGCGCGCGCAGGATCTCGCGCCGGATGTCGCCGCCGAGCGCGGCGGCGGCGCGCGCGCCGGTGCGGAGCTCCTCGGGCAGCGCCGCGAGGCGCTCTTCCCAGAGGTCGGCGGTCGTCGCCGCCTGCACGGCCATCGACGCCCTCGGCACGAAGTACTTGCCCGCGCGGAGCTGGAGGTGCCCGCCGCCCGCCCACGCGTGCAGCAGCTGCAGCGCGAAGAGCGGGTTCCCCTTGCTGCGGGCCGTCGCCGCCTCGGCCGCCGCGTCGTCGAGCGGGAGCGTCTCCCGGAGCAGCGCGTGCGTCTGCGTGGGGTTCAGCGGGGCGACGTCGAGCCGCTCCCCGACGTAGGCCGCGAGCGCCCCCTCGATCCGCCTCGCCGCCACCGGATCGCACTCGACCGCCTCGCTCCTGACGGTCGCCACGACGAGGAGGCCGAGGTTCGGCGCGTCGCGGTGGAGCGTGAGGAGCCCCTCGAACGTGGTCGACGAGGCGTAGTGCAGGTCGTCGAGCCAGAGCAGCACCGGCCTGTCCCGGCCGATCCTCTCCAGCGTCTTGCGGATGATCAGCCAGCGGAGCTCGGGGCGATCCAGGCGGAAGCGCTTCCCCGTCGGGCCGACCGCCTCGCTCCCCGGGGGCGACGGCTTGATCCACTCGGCGGTCGCCGCGACCCACGTCTTGCCGACCTCGTCCTCCGGCGGGACCTCCCAGAGGTTCATCAGCACCTTCTCGACGATCTCGCGCTCGGCCCGCTCCAGCCGGTAGTGCTGGGTCACCGCGCCGAGCACGCCGTCGAGCGGCGCCGCGATGCGCCGGTAGCGCGCGCGGAGCGGCACCATGAGCGCCCGCTCGTGGACCTCCTCGCAGAGCCACTCGGCCAGCCGGCTCTTGCCGACGCCGGCCTCGCCCGCGAGCAGGACGAACCGGTGCATCGCCTTCGGCGCGTCGACCATCTCGGCCACGACCTCCATGAGCCGCCCCCGCTCCCCGGTCCGCGCGACGAACGGGCTCGGCCGGAGCGCGAGCAGCCCGGTGGTCGTCACGGACGGCGGCGGGTCGTCGTCTGGAGGCTCGATGAGCTCGGGCGTGAGCAGCTCCTTGCGGCTCGGGGGCAGACGGCCGCTCGTCAAGAGGGCGATCGGCAGCGGCGTCGCCGTCGCGTTCGCGTTGTTGTGCGGCTCGAACCGCTTCCACACCCGCCGCGCGTCGCCCGCGAAGTCGAAGCGGTGCCAGGGCCGCTTCGCGAGCAGCCGCTTCGCGAACTTCGCGACGTCGCCCGGCACCGCCGATGGGAGCGGCAGGTCCGGGATCGGCGCGCTCCGGTGCTGCTGGAGGAGCTCGTCGTTGTTGCCGTCGTAGACCTCGCCGCCGGCGAGCAGGGCGTAGAGGATGCAGCCGAGCGCGTAGAGGTCCGTCGGCGGTCCGACGTGGGGCGCCGCGAAGCGGATCTGCTCGGGCGCCATCCAGCCCGGGGTGCCCGCGCCCCAGCGCACCGTGGGCTCGCTCTCCCTGGAGCCGTCGAGCCGGTGATCGACCCGGTCCTGGATGAGCCAGGCCAGCCCGAGGTCGAGCACGTGCACGAGCGGCGGCTCGCCCCCGTGCTGCAGATCGACGAGGACGTTGGACGGCTTCAGGTCCCCGTGGATCACGCCGCGCGCGTGCGCGTGCGCCAGCGCGCCGAGCACCTGGTCGATGACGCTCCAGATGATCGGCCAGGGCAGCGGGTCCTCGAGCCGCGCGAGGTAGAGCCACTCGTGGAGCGATCGACCTGGGACGGCGTCCATGACGAGGTACGGCGTCCCGTTGGTGAGCGCCCCGAAGTCGCGGGCCTTGACGAGCGCCGGATGGGAGAGCCCGGCGAGCGCCCGGGCTTCCTCCTGGAACCACCAGGCGTCCTCGGGGCGGGCCGCCGCGCCTGGCCGGTCGAGCAGCTTCACGGCCACGCGCTCGTCGATCACGAGATCGCGGCAGAGATAGACGACCCCCATGCCGCCGCGGCCCAGTTCTCGGCGGACCTGATAGCGACCGGCCAGGATCGTGCCCGGTAAAAAGCCTTCTTCCGACATGACGGTGAGCCGCCCGATGATAGCCGTGCCGACCGGGCTCGGTAGACTCGAATCTCGCCAGGCGCCAGGCGCCAGGCGCCAGGCGCCAGGTGCCAGGCGCCTGGGCAGCCCGAGGTCGCTTGGCGGCAGTTCGTCGTGTCGGGTCCGCGGAGCGATGCTAGGTTGCGGTGATGGATGCAGCGGTACGCGTGCTTGCATTCGCTGGCGCGAGGGATGTGCTGGGTGCCGGAGAAGTGGCGCTGCCGCTGGCTGGCCCCTGCACCGCAGCGGAGCTCCTGGAGCACGTCTGTGCTCGTTATCCGGGGCTCGGCCCCTACAAGGGCTCCATCCGGGTGGCGGTGAACGGCGTCTATGCGACGCCGAGCGATCCTGTAGGTTTCGGTGACGAGGTCGCGCTGATCCCGCCGGTCGCGGGCGGCTAGCGAGAGGACCCGCCATGCCTTTTTCTACCGGCGGCCTCGATCCTGCGCGCACTACGGGCGACGCGTCGGCTCAGCGGCGGCGATCGCTGCCGCTCGTCGGCGGCGGCGACGCTGGCCGACGCGCCGCCGTGATCCCGTACCGCGACGGCGCCCGCGGGGCAGCTGGCGAGCTCGCGGGGCCCGCGCCGCGGAGCGCGCGCATCTCGGTCACGGATCGGTGCGACTTCGCGTGCACCTACTGCCGCCCGTCGCGGCACGACGGCTATGCCGACGGCAAGCTCATGACGGCCGCCTGGCGCACCATGTTCGAGGCGCTGCGCGACGCCGGCGTCCGGCGGGTGCGCCTGACCGGCGGCGAGCCGCTGCTCCACCCCGAGATCGTGTCGATCGTCGGGTGCCTCGCCGCGCTCGGCTTCGAGGATCTGGCCCTCACGACGAACGCGTCGCAGCTCGCGCGGCTCGCCGGGGCGCTGCGCGCCGCCGGGCTGCACCGGCTGAACGTCTCGATCGACACCCTCGATCCTGGGCGCTTCGGCGAGATGACCCGGGGCGGCGAGCTCGCCCGGGTGCTCGACGGCATCGACGCCGCGATCGCGGCGGGCTTCTCGCCGATCAAGCTGAACACGGTGGTCCTCCGCGGCGTGAACGACGACGAGATCGAGCGGCTCGCGCTGTGGGCCTGGGAGCGCCGGATGGTGCCGCGCTTCCTCGAGGTGATGCCGATCGCCGAGGGCGCTCGGCTCGTCGGCAAGCACCTCGTCACCGCGGCCGAGATGAGGGCGCGCCTCGCCGACCACCTCCTCCCGGAGGAGGCGGCCGCCGAGCCCGGCCTCGGCCCGGCCAGGTACGTCCGCGCTCGCCGCGACCCGTCGCTCCGCGTGGGCTTCATCACGGGCACGAGCGACACGTTCTGCGAGAGCTGTGATCGGCTGCGCGTCTCCTCGACGGGCGTGCTCCGGCCGTGCCTCGCCACCGACGATGGCGTCGACGCCTCGCGCGAGGCGAAGATCGGCGATCGGGCGGCGATCCGCCTGCGCCTGGACGAGGCGTGGCGCCTCAAGCCGGACGGCAAGGTCTGGAAGGGCTGCACCGAAGAGACGGCCTCCGCGGTGTCGATCCGCGCGATCGGCGGCTGACGGAGCGGGCGGATCCGCGCGGGGCCGGATCACGTTCGGCTTCCGGTCCTCACGGCTGCCGTGTCAGATTCCGGGGCGATGCCGCGAACCCCTGATCGACCCGGCGAGGGCGAAGCGCTCTCGACTCACCTCTCTCCGAGCGGCGAGGCCCGCATGGTGCCTGTCGAAGGCAAGCCCGTCACGCACCGCCGCGCGGTCGCGTCCGGCGCCGTCATGATGCGCCCCGAGACGATCGCCCGGGTCGCGCGCGACGGCGCCCCGAAGGGCGACGTGCTGGCCGCCGCGCGGATCGCCGGGATCATGGCGGCGAAGCGCACGCCGGAGCTCATCCCGCTCTGCCACGGCATCGCGCTCACGCACGTCTCGGTCTCGCTCGACGTGGACGAGCCCTCCGCGACGATCCGGGTGACCGCCGCCGCGGAGGCGGTGGATCGCACGGGGGTCGAGATGGAGGCCATGGTCGCGGTGAGCGCCGCGTGCTTGACGATCTACGACATGCTCAAGGGGATCGATCGCGAGATGGTGATCTCGGACATCAAGCTCCTCGAGAAGAGCGGGGGCCGCTCCGGCCATTTCCAGCGGAGCGCGCCGTGAGCCGGATCCGCGCCGAGCCGCTCGGCCTCGACGAGCTCATCGCCGCGGTGTCTCACCCTGGCGCGGGCGGCATCGCCACGTTCCTGGGCGTGGTGCGCGACGTCAACGAGGGCCGCTCGGTCACGCTGCTGGAGTACGAGGCCTACGGGACGATGGCCGAGGCGGAGCTCCAGCGGATCCTGTCGGAGATCGCCGCAGAGCTCCCTGGCGTGCGCGTCGCCGCGACGCACCGGGTGGGCGCGCTCCACGTCGGCGATGTCGCCGTCGCCTGCGCCGCGAGCGCGCCGCACCGGGGAGAGGCGTTCCGCGGGTGCCGCCTGCTCATCGACCGCATCAAGGAGCGCCTGCCGATCTGGAAGCGTGAGCACGGGCCGGACGGCCCCTACTGGGTCGGATGGGAGGACGCCCGCTGCGCCGGCGAGCACGGGCACGAGGCGCCCCACGGGCAGACGCACGGCGACGAGGAGCCCGACGGCCACGGCGGGACGGCGCCTCCGGCCAGCGCTGGCGCCTAGCGCAAGCGCCGGCCGGGCGGCGCTGGCGCCTAGCGCACGCGAAGCCCGGCCGGTGGAGGCGAGGAGAGCGGGTCGTTCTCCTTCAGGCGGTTGTGGTGCCGGATGTCCGTCCCCTTGACGAGGAAGACGACCGATTCGGCGATGTTCATCGCGTGATCGGCGATGCGCTCCAGGTACTTGGCGATCGACTGGATGCGTGTGGCCCTGTACACCGTGCTCGGGTCGCGGCTCATGACGAGGAGCACCTCCTGGAAGATGCGGGCGTAGTGCTCGTCGATCACGTCATCGCGCGTGAGCAGCTGGTTCGCTCGCTCGCAGTCGCGGGCGACCAGCGCGTCCAGCGCCTCGTGCACCACCTCGATCGCCTCACCCGCGAGGCCTTGCAGATCCGCCACCGGCGCGAGCGACGGCTCCTCGTTGAGCTCCTGCACGCGCTCGCAGACGTTCACCATGAGGTCGCCGACCCGCTCCAGATCGGTGACGATCTTGAGCGCCGTGGTGACGAAGCGCAGGTCGGACGCGACGGGCTGGCGCGTCGCGAGGATCCTCATACAGAGCTCGTCGACCTCGCACTCGAGGCGGTTGATCCGGCGATCGAGCCGGATCGTCGCCTTGGCGAGGCCCGTGTCGCGCGTCGCGAGCGCGGTCGAGCCTTTCTGGATCATCTCCTCGACGAGGCTGCCCATGAGCAGCAGCTTCTCGCGAAGCGTGCGTAGCTCGTGCTCGTAGACCTTGCTCGTGTGCGACGTCGGCATGACCCTATCCCCCGCTTCCATCAGCCGAACTTCCCGGTGACGTAGTCTTCCGTCTTGCTCTCCTTGGGGTTGGTGAAGATGGTCTGGGTCCTGTCGAACTCCACCAAATCCCCCATGTAGAAGAAGGCGGTATAGTCAGAGCACCGCGCGGCCTGCTGCATGTTGTGTGTTACGAGCACGCAAGTATATCGCTCTTTCAGCTCGTCGATGAGCTCCTCGACGCGCGCGGTCGCGATGGGATCGAGCGCTGAGCACGGCTCGTCGAGCAGGATCACCTCCGGCTCCACCGCGAGGACGCGGGCGATGCAGAGCCGCTGCTGCTGGCCGCCCGAGAGGGATAGCCCGGACTGATCGAGCTTGTCCTTCACCTCGTCCCAGAGCGCCACCTGGCGCAGGCACTTCTCGACGAGGCCAGTGGGATCCTTGACGGAGACGCCGTTCAGCTTGTGCCCGGCGAGGACGTTCTCGCGGATGGACATCGTTGGAAACGGGTTGGGCTTCTGGAACACCATGCCGACGCGGCGCCGCAGCCGCACCGGGTCGACGGCTCTGTCGTAGATGTTCACGCCGTCGATCATGACGGAGCCCTTCGCCGAGGCCCCGGGCACCTGCTCGTGCATCCGGTTGAGACAGCGCAGGAACGTCGACTTCCCGCACCCGGACGGGCCGATGACCGCGGTGACCTGGCCGTCGGGGATGTTCAGCGTGATGTCGTGGATGGCGTGGAACTCATGAAAATAGGCGTTGAGCCGGGTGACGCTGATCTTGGGTGGCGGCGCCTCGTCCTCTGGCCCCCTGGAGCGGCTGTCGATGCCATCGGGGTCGAGCCCGCTGCGGCGCTCCCCGGAACGTATTTTGTCGTGCAGTGAGCCAAACGAGCTCATCGAGTGCCTTTAGCGCGCCTTGACGCTCCGCGACGTGGCGATGCGCGCGAGCAGGTTGAGGAGGAAGACGATGACGATCAGCACGAGGGCGCCGGTCCACGCCTCCTGCTGCCACTTCGGGTAGGGCGAGGTAGCGTTCCGCCAGATCTGCACCGGCAGCGAGGCGATGGGGCGGTCGATGGCGAAGCTCCAGTACGATGAGCCGAGCGCGGTGAGGAGCACCGGCGCGGTCTCCCCGGCGATGCGGGCCACGGCGAGCATCACGCCGGTACCGATCCCGGGCGAGGCGGTCCGGAGCACGACGAGGAGGCTCGTGCGCCACTCCGGCACGCCGAGGGCGAGCGACGCCTCGCGGAGGTGGGCGGGCACCAGCTTGAGCAGCTCCTCCGTCGTGCGGGTCACCGTCGGGAGCATCACGATGGCGAGCGCGATGCCGCCCGCGAGCGCCGAGAAGCGCTTCATCGTGACCACCACGAGGGCGTAGACGAACACGCCGATGGTGATCGAGGGGACGCCGCCGAGCACGTCGGCGATGAACCGGATGGCGGCCGCGAGCTTGCCGCGCCCGATCTCGGCCAGGTAGATGCCGGCGAGGATGCCCGTCGGCAACCCGATGCCGCAGCCGATGGCGACGAGGATGAGCGTGCCGACGACCGCGTTGCCCATGCCGCTCCGCTCGTCGCCGACGGGCTTCGGCAGCTGGGTGAAGAAGTCGAGGGACAGCCCGCTAAGGCCCTTGCTGACGACGTAGATGAGGATGAGAAACAGGGGGACCAGCACGACGACGGCGCTCGAGACGCAGAGCCCTTCGAAGAAGTAGCTGCGTATGCGGCGCAGCGTCTCGCCGGGCGCGGGCTCGAGCAGCGTGCGCCGGGGGGCGCTCGCGGGGCTCGCCACGGGGACAGGGGTGTCGCTGTTCATGCGCGCTTCTCCAGCTGGCTCTTGGTCGAGCTCACGAGCCACCGGGCGAAGAGGTTGAGGAGGAGGGCGACCCCGAAGAGGAGCAGCGCGATCTTGGACAGCGCCGATACGTACATGTCGCTGGTCGCCTCGACGAACTCGTTGGCGATGACGCTCGCCATCGAATAGCCGGGGTGGAAGATCGACGCGCTCACCTTCGGGACATTGCCGATCATCATCGTGACGGCCATCGTCTCGCCGAGCGCCCGGTTCAGCCCGAGGATGATGGCCCCGATGATGCCCGAGCGGGCCGACGGGAGGACCGCGTAGCGGATCGTGTCCCACGCGCACGCGCCGAGGCCGACCGCCGCCTCGCGGTGCAGCTGGGGGACCGCCTGCATCACCTCGCGCGACACCGACGTGATCGTGGGGACGATCATGATGGCGAGGATGACGCCCGCGGCGAACATGCCGAAGCCGAGCGGCGGGCCCTCGAAGAGGGGGATGTAGCCGAAGTACTCGATGATGACCGGCTCGACGGTGTCCCGGAGCCAGGGGCGGAGCACGGCGATGCCCCAGAAGCCGTAGACGACGCTCGGGATCGCCGCGAGGAGCTCGACCATGAACCCGAGCGGCTTGCGGATCCGGTGGGGGGCCAGATCCGACAGGAAGATCGCGAGACCGAGCGAGACGGGGACGGCGATCACGATGGCGATCAGCGACGTGACGACGGTGCCGTAGACGAACGGGAGCGCGCCGAACTCCTCGCGCGCAGGGTCCCACACGGTCCCGCCGAGGAACCCCAGCCCGAACTTGTCGATGGCGAGCCGCGACGATCGGATGAGCTCCAGCGCCATCAGCGCTGGCACCGCGAGCACCGTCAGGCCGAACATCGTCAGGATGGCGCGGAACGCTCGATCGGCTCCGCGCGTGCCCCGTGGCGCATCGCTGTGTGGCGCGGGCGAGGCGGCTTGTTGCATCGGGACTTCTACGGTGCTCATGGACCTATCCTGCGCTCCTGCGCGCACGCCAGCCGCGCACGGCGGGGCGCGGTTCGCGCGGCTGACGCGCATTCCTGGGGTCATGGGGCGAGCAGGGGCTTGCCGTCAGGGCCGACCAACGCGGCGAGCTTCTTGTTGACCTTCTCGACGACCGCCGCGGGCAGCGGGGCGTAGTGGAGATCGTTCGTGAACTTCTGGCCGTCTTGCATCGCCCACTTGACGAAGTTGCCGAGCACCTTGCCCTTCGCGAGGTCCTTCTGCTCCTGGTAGACGAGGAGATACGTGAAGCCGGCGATGGGGTATGCGTCCTCGCCCTCGGCATCCACGAGCGAGATCCGGAGGTCGTCCGGCATCTTGGCGGCGGCGCCGGCGCCGGCGGCGGTCGTGCTCTCCAGCGACGGGGTGATGAACTTCCCGCTCTTGTTCTTGAGCGATGCGAACGTGAGCTTGTTCTGCATCGCGTACGCGAGCTCGATGTAGCCGATCGAGGCGGGCGTGCTCGTGATGAGGGCGGAGACGCCGTCGTTGCCCTTGGCGCCGAGGCCGCCAGGCCAGTTGACGCTTGTCCCGGCCCCTGGTCCGCTCTTCCACTCCGGGCTGACCGCGCTCAGGTAGTCGACGAAGATCTTGGTCGTTCCGCTGCCGTCCGAGCGGTGGATCGTCGCGATCTCCTTGTCGGGGAGCTTCATGTCCGGGTTCTCCTTCTGGAGGGCCGGGTCGTTCCACTTCTTGATCTTGCCCAGGAAGATGTGCGCGGCCGCCTCCGGCGTGAGCTTCAGGCCAGACGGGACACCCTCGAGGTTGTAGGTCAGCACGACCGCGCCCAGGCAGGTCGGCAGGTGAAGGATGCCAGCGGCCTTCCCGAGCTGCTCCTCGTTCATCGGAGCATCGGAGGCGCCGAAGTCGACGGTCCGCTCCGTGATCTGCCGGATCCCACCCCCGGAGCCGATGGACTGGTAGTTGATCTTGACCTTGGAGTTGGCCTTCTGGAACTCAGCGATCCACTTTGTGTAAAGAGGGTACGGGAACGTCGCACCCGCGCCCGTCAAGGTGATGTCCCCGTCAGCGGTCGGCTGCGGCGCGGTGTCCTTCTTCGCGCCGGGGAGCGAGCCGGTGTCTTGGGGGGCATCGGAGCGACCGCACGCCGCGGTCAGGAGGAACATCGCCAGGGTGAGCAGAATTCGAGCCATGCACAGCAAGGCGTAATCGAGGTTTGTGACAGCTCCGTGACGGCAAGGTGGAACAGCGAGCACCGCGCTTTCCCAGTTTTGCGTGGTTCGCGTGGATCAACCGGCGCGCGCCAGGCGGACGGTGAACTGGGTGCCGCGGCCGATGGCGCTCTCGACCTCGATCGAGCCGTTCATCAGCTCGACCAGGTGCTTCACGATGGCGAGGCCGAGCCCGGTGCCGCCCAGATCGCGTGAGCGGCCGGCGTCGACCCGGTAGAACCGCTCGAAGATGCGGCCCAGGTGGTGAGGCGGAATACCGGGGCCGTCGTCGGCGACGGCGATCGTCACCTGCTGATCGGCCGAGCGCGCCTTCACCGTGACGTGAGCTCCCTCGCCCGCGTACTTGATGGCGTTGTCGAGCAGGTTCATGAGCACCTGCTCGATCGCGCGGCGGTCGCACCGAGCGGGCGGGAGCGCGGAGGCGTCGACCGTCAGCGTGACCCTGCGCCGGCGCGCCGCCTCGGCGAGCAGCTGCGTGACGTGCTCGATGGCGGGGGCGATGTCGAGCTCTGACAGCGCGAGGCGGAGGTTTTTCGCCTCGATCCTCGAGAGGTCGAGCAGGTCGTCGACGAGGTGGCGGAGGCGCTTCGCGTGCCGATCGATGACGTCGACGAACTCGGCGGCCTCGTGGGGGTCCTTCAGCGCGCCGAGCTGCAGCGTCTCGGCGGCGGTGCTGATCGCGGTGACCGGGGTGCGCAGCTCGTGGGACACGTTGGCGACGAAGTCGGTCCGGATCGTCTCCAGCCGGCGGAGGTCGGTGACGTCGTGGAACACGGCGATGAGCCCCGGCTCGGCGGACGCGCCGTCGTGATCCGCGCCCCACGCGGCGATGGCCTCGCACTCATCGTGCCCGAGCCGCTCCGGGCCCTTCCGGCGCGACACGCGCACGAGCAGCCGCCTCGGCAGCGCCCGCCCGAGCTCGACCTCGACGTCGACCGGCTCGTCCCGCTTGCCGGCGAGCTGGATCGCCTCGGTGAGCCGCGCGTTGCGGATCGACTCGATGACGGATCGACCGAGCGCGCTCTCGCCGAGGGAGGCCATCGCGCGGAGCGCCCGGTTGGCGAGGAGGATCCTCCCGTCGCGATCGAGCACGAGGACGCCCTCGCTCATCCCGTCGAGGATGCCCGCGAGCAGGGCGCGCTCCGTCCGTACCTCGGCGGACGAGCGGGAGAGCTCGCTCGTGAGGTGGTTCAGCGCGCGCGCGAGCTGGCGGAGCTCGCCCGAGCCGCGCAGCGGGGCGCGCGTCGACAGGTCGCCCTCGGACATCGCCTGCGCGAAGCGGGTCAGCCTCCG
Source organism: Sorangium sp. KYC3313 (assembly GCF_052075895.1). NCBI lineage: Bacteria > Pseudomonadati > Myxococcota > Polyangiales > Polyangiaceae > Sorangium > Sorangium sp. KYC3313. The sequence continues at coordinate 8,697,301 of NZ_CP197255.1, read as the reverse complement.
GATCGGGCGCGTGACGAAGAAGGCCGTGGCGGCGCCGACCGAGACGGCGACGACGATCACGGTGCCCATGCCGAGCAGCAGGGTGCGCCGCGAGCGAAGGAGGGCGGCGTCGACGGCGGCGCGCGGGCTGTGCTCCGCGAGCAGCGCCGCTTCCATATCGCGCGCGGCGAGGTGTTCGATCGGGACGCCAGCGACGAGGAGGGCGAGCGCCGTCCCCGCCGCGAGCTTCGCGCCGATGCCCAGCCCCCTCGGCAAGCGCATGGGCCCTCTAGGCGATCTCGGGCTCGGCGCGGAACCGGTAGCCGACGCCGCGCACGGTCTCGATGTAATCGCCCGCCGCCCCGAGCTTCTCGCGGACGCGCTTCACGTGGGTGTCGACGTTGCGCGCGGTGACGTCGACGTGCGAGCCCCACACCTCGTCGAGCAGGAGATCGCGCGACAGCACGCGCCCGCGGCGATCGTAGAGCATCATGAGCAGGCGGAACTCGAGCGCGGTCAGCGCGATCTCGGCCTCCTGCACCCAGGCCCGGTGCGCGGCGCGGTCGACCCGCAAGACGCCGAAGTCGAACTTCTCCGGCGCCGACGCCGGGCTCTCCGAGCGCTTGAGGATCGCCCGCGCACGCAGGATGAGCTCGCGCACGCTGAACGGCTTGACGACGTAGTCGTCGGCCCCGAGCTCGAAGCCGACGATCCGGTCGATCTCCTCGCCCTTGGCCGTGACCATGATGACGGGCACCGCCGAGGTCTGCGGGTTCTGCTTGAGGCGGCGGCAGATCTCCGTGCCCGACATGTCCGGGAGCATCAGGTCGAGCAGGACGAGATCGAACCGCTCCTCCTTGAACGCGCGGAGCGCTGTCTCCCCGCTCCCGGCGGACACCACATCGAACCCGGCCTGACGGAAATTGTAGGTGAGAACGCGCTGCAGGTCGCGCTCGTCCTCCACGATGAGCACATGGCTCGGCATGGCGGATGTATGTAGCAGCGCATTGTGACAGCTTGATGGCGATCGCGCGTGTCGCGCGTCGCCCTCGCGAGATGGAATTGCGACCAGGACGAGGTGCAGCGCGAGCGCGAGGAGAGCGCGGAGAGGCGAGACAGACGTCAGGCGGATCGGACGCGGCCGATCCGCAACCTGGGGCGCGGCCGGGAGAGCAGCCTGGAGCGGCGCGGCGGGATGGACAGCGATGACGGAAGCGCGGCCGGGCGGCGGATCGTGCAGCGAGGCGGGCGGCGGACTCCCAGGACGGAATGCGTGGTGCTTGCAATGCTCGGCGTTTTCGCCTAACTGGGCCGCCCATGGCCCTCGAGCGAACTCTCTCAATCATCAAGCCTGATGCGATGGAAAAGAACACGGCCGGCGCGATCGTCGCCCGCCTCGAGCAGGAGGGCTTCACGGTCAAAGCGATGAAGCGCGTCCACCTTACCCGCGCGGAGGCCGAGGGCTTCTACGCGGAGCACCGGGGGCGCGGCTTCTTCGACGAGCTCGTGACGTTCATGTCGCGCAGCCCCATCCTGGTGATGGCGCTCGAGCGCGAGGACGCGGTGGCGAAGTACCGCGAGGTCATCGGCGCGACGGACCCGGCCAAGGCGGCGGAGGGGACGATCCGCAAGCTCTACGGGGCGAACGTGGGCGAGAACGCGGTCCACGGGTCCGACAAGCCGGCGACCGCCGCGCGGGAGATCGCCTACTTCTTCGCGGGTTACGAGGTCGCCCCGAGCGCGACGGCCTGATGCTCGGCGAGCGGCTCGCCGCTGCGCTCGGCGCGGCGCGGGACGGCGCGGCAGGCATCGAGAGCTTCGCGCACCTGCTCGGCTCGCGCCGCGTCGGGCCGCGTGGGGTCGCGCTCGCGCTGCCGGAGGTGTGCGAGGGGTGCGCGGCGCTCGTCGTTGCCCTCGACAGCCTGTCCGCGGCGGTCCGCGACGGCTTCGTCGACACAGACTCCGCCGCGGCGGCTGACGCCGCGGCGGCCGACGCTGCCTGCGCGGTGCTCGGCCACGCGGGGGTCGAGGTTGCGCGCCTCACGGACGAGCTGTCCCGCGCCGCGGCGGGCGCCTCGCCGGCGCGCGGCTCTGGCCGCGGCCGCGCGGATCGCGGCGGCTCCGAGCGCGGCATCGACGCGCGGCAGCGCCTCGGGCTCGAGGCGTCGGTGCGCAGGACGGCCCGGGAGCTGAGCGGCGCGCTTCGCCTGTCCGAGCTCGTGATCGCGACCCTCGAGCTGCGCCCGACGCCGCTCGATCTCATCGACGTGCTCCGCAACTGGAGCGCCGCCCCGGCCGAGGGGCGGCCCGTGGTCGGCATCTCGATCGCCTCCTCCGATGGCCGCGCCAACGAGGTGGAGGGCGACGTGCGCGCCGTGAGCGGGCTCATGGAGCTCGCTGTCGGCATGGTCAGCGCCGCGGGCGTGGCGAGCCCACACCTCACCGTGTCCCGCCTCTCGGACGGGCGCTCGATGGTGCGCATCGCCGAGCGCGGCCCGCGCGAGGGGGCGCCGGCGGTCGCCCTCGACGTGGTGCTGCGCGACGGCGGCGAGCGGGCGGCCGCCGTGGCCCGCGTCGTCGCGCGCCGCGCGCGCATCGAGCTCGTCGAGGGGACGGGCGGGCGCGTCGTCACCATGACGTTCTGACCCCGGTGCCGGTGCTGGCTCGGCCGTGCTAAAGGCGGCGCCATGGCCACCGAAGAATCCATGAAGTCCCTCGTTGAGGCGGCATTCCGCGACCGCGAGCTCCTCCGCTCGCCCGCGCACGAGGCCGCGGTCCTCCGCACGATCGAGTGCCTCGATCAAGGCCTGCTCCGCGTCGCCGAGCCCGACAAGACCGCGCAGGCGGGCGGCGAAGGCGCGGCGTCCACCGGCGAGGGCGCCCCGCACAGGTGGGTGACGCACGCGTGGATCAAGGAGGCGATCCTGCTCTATTTCTCGCTCCGCGGCATGAGCGTGATGGATGTCGGCCCCTTCGAGTTCCACGACAAGATCCCGCTCAAGCGCGGCCTCGACAAGGCGGGCGTGCGCGTCGTCCCGCCGGGGACGGTGCGCTACGGCGCGTTCCTCGAGCAGGGCGCGATCGTGATGCCCGGCTATGTGAACATCGGCGCGTGGGTCGGCTCGGGGTCGATGGTCGACACCTGGGCGACGGTCGGCAGCTGCGCGCAGATCGGGCGAGGGGTGCACCTCGCCGGGGGCGTCGGCATCGGCGGGGTGCTCGAGCCGCCGGGGGCGCGGCCGGTGATCATCGAGGACGGCGTCTTCGTGGGCTCCCGCGTGATCGTGGTGGAGGGCGTCGTGGTCGAGGAGGAGGCGGTGCTCGGCGCCGGCGTGGTCCTCACCGCGTCGACGGCGATCCTCGACGTCACGGGGCCGGAGGTCGTCGAGCACCGCGGCCGGGTGCCCGCGCGCAGCGTGGTGATCCCGGGAACGCGGCCGAAGCGCTTCCCCGCAGGGGAGTTCTCGATCCCCTGCGCGCTCATCATCGGCAAGCGGAGCGAGGCGACGGACCGCAAGGTGTCGCTGAACGCGGCGCTGCGAGATTTCGCGGTGCCGGTGTGAGCGCGCGCGCCGACGCGGACGCGGCGGCCGCGGCCGATCTCGCGGACACGCTGCTCTGGCTCTGCTCCGTCCCGTCGCCCACGGGCGAAGAGCAGGAGCTGTGCTGCGCGGTGGCGGAGCGGCTCGGTCGGGCTCGGCTCGCCGCGCCGGTGCGCCGCCACGGCGACTCGCTCGTCGTGCAGGTGACGCAGGGCACGGGCGGCCCGAAGATCGCGCTGGCCGGGCACCTCGACGTGGTGCGCACCTCGCACGACGGGCCGCCGCGGATCGAGGGGGATCGCCTCTACGGCCCCGGCGCGAGCGACATGAAGTCGGGGCTCGCGCTGATGCTCGACCTCGTCGAGGGCGCGCGGGAGGCGATCGCGGGCGTGGATCTGACGCTCGTGTTCTACGCGCGAGAGGAGGGCCCGTACCTGGAGAACGAGCTCGCGCTGGTCATCGAGCGCGAGCCGGACCTCCGCGCGCTCGATCTCGCGGTGTGCCTCGAGCCGAGCGACAACCGGCTGAGCCTCGGCGCGAGCGGGTCGCTCCACGCGGGGCTGACGTTCCGCGGGCGGACGGCGCACAGCGCGCGGCCGTGGCAAGGGGAGAACGCCATCTACAAGGCAGGCCCGCTCCTGTGCGAGCTCGCCGCGCTCGCGCCGCGCGAGGTCGAGATCGACGGGTTCGTCTACCGCGCCGTGACGACGGCGACGATGGCGCAGGGCGGGCGCGGGCGGAACGTCGTTCCGGACGAGTTCACGATGAACCTGAACCACCGCTTCCCGCCTGGGACGTCGATCCAGGAGGCGCAGCGGACCATCGAGGCGCTCGTGGACGGCCGCGCCGAGATCGCCTGGCGCGACCTCAGCCCGTCGGCGCCGCCGCACGCGTCGCACCCGCTCGTCGTCGCGCTGCGCGAGGCGGGCGTCGCCGCGGTCGAGCCGAAGCAGGCGTGGACCGACGTGGCCCGCTTCGCGGAGCTCGGGGTGCCCGCGGTCAACTTCGGCCCCGGCGAGAACGCCCAGGCGCACCAGCGCAACGAGTGGTCGTCGCTTCGAAAGCTGTCCGAGGGTCGCGCGATCCTCCGCCGCTGGCTCTCGGCGCTCGGACCGGCCTGACGCCGCGCGCGCCCGCTGCGCGCGCTCCGTGTCACGGGGAGCCCGCCTGATCGCGCGCAGCGTTCGGGGCGCGCCCCGGTGACCCTCGTGCCCTTCAGGTGGCTGTGCGCACCGAGAGCCCGGCGGCGGGGATGGTGAAGAAGAACGTGCTGCCCTGGCCGGGCGAGCTCTCGACCCAGATCGTACCGCCGTGGGCCTCCACGATGCCCTTGGTGACGAACGCCGCGAGCCCCATCCCTTGTCCCATGGGCCTTCGAGGGGGCGCGTGGCGAGCGAAGAGCAGCGGTTGTTGCTCCGGGGAGATGCCAGGTCCGGTATCGGAGATCGAGAATCGCGCGTCGGTGCCCGACGGCTCGGCGCGCACCGTGATGCGTCCGCCCTTCGGCGTGAAGCGCATGGCGTTGCCGAGCAGGGTGGCGATGACCTGGACGATGCGCTCCCGATCGCACGCGATGGGCGGCAGCTCGTGCGGCAGCTCCTTCGCGATCTCGAGCGGCTTCAGCGCGACCGTGGGCGCCACGAGCTCGATCGCCTTGTCGAGGATCGGCTCGACCTCGTGCGCGCCTTTGCCCACCTTCAGCGAGCCGTTCTCGATGCTCATGGCGTCGACCAGGTCCTGCGCGAGCTGGTTGATCTCGTCCGCTGCGCGGGTGATCGCCTCGAGCTGCCGCCTGCCCGGGCCCTCCTGAGGGACGGATCGCATCAGCATGCGGGCGCTCACGACGATCACGCTCAGCGAGTTCCTGAGGTCGTGAGAGATGGTGGATACGGTCTCGCGCAGGATGCGCTCCGCCGCCTCCGCGCGGCGCTCGAGGGGCTGGCCCTGCTCCTCGACGAGCCGCTCGCGCTTGGCCGCGTCGCCCCGTGGGGCGAGCCGCTCCGCGTCCGCCTTCGATCGCCTGGGCGCCCTGGCGCGCAGGGTCGCCGGTCCCGCGGATCGAGGCCCGCTCGCCGCAGCGGACGTCGAGCCCCGCTTCGGAGCGCGCAGGGGCGCCGCCGTGGTGCGCCCGCGGAGCGTGCGGCCGTGCGCTGCGTCCGCGCCGTCCGTCGCGTTTTTCCCGGCTTTTTTTCTCGTCACCCCCGCCATTCTTGTCCCCTCGTGCCTCTCAAGCTCTCAGTTAGCCAGAAAGACCGCACCGAGAATAGTCAGGTGGTGCCGCAGTCCAGTCCTGGCAGCGCGGGAGCGCAGGTGCGCGATTCGCGGTCTCGCGGAGGGCGCGCGCCTCGCGGATCTCGCGAGCTCATGCGCGCTGTGCAGGTTTCGCCGGTTCCGTGGAGAGGGCGGTCGCGGCGCGTCAGGGCGCGCTTTCCGGCTGCGATGACGCGCTGCCGCGCGACAGGAGGCGGCGAATCTCGAGCACGAGCGTGTCCGGCATACACGGCTTCGTCAGGAAGGCGTCGCACCCCGCGTCCTTCGCCTCGCGCGAGTGCCCCGCGAGCGTGTGACCCGTGAGGGCGACGATGGGGATCCTCATGGTGCGAGGATCGTTCTTGAGGTGGCGCGTCGCCTCCCAGCCGTCGATCTCGGGGAGCGAGAGGTCCATCAGGATGAGGTCCGGGATCAGCTCGAAGGCGCGATCGAGCGCCTCGCGCCCCGTCGCCGCCTCGGCCACGCGGAACCCGGAGAAGGACAAGTACTCCGCGAACATCTCCCGGTTGTCCTGGAAGTCGTCCACGACCAGGACGAGCGGCGAGACCGCGGTGTCATCAGACTTCACTTCCATCCCAGTGAACCTTTCCATTCCTCGGCGCGCCGCGCCGCCCGATCGATCGTGAGGGGCTCCGGCATCGCTCGGCCGACCTCTCACGCAGGGTCATGTAGGGGGGCGATCCGCTCGGGTCACGTCATGTTTGTATACCTGATTGCGGGCACAATGCCGGGCATTTCCCCTCCCGCGCAGGGGTTATCCTGCATTTGCCCTGAAGGGGTTTCAGGCTGCTCCTGATGGGGCCTAGGTAGGTCCGTAGGGTCGGCGGACGCCGACGATCTCGTGGAGCAAGCGAGCGGCGCTGTCCCAGTCGACTGGCTTCACGAGCACGCCGTCGAACGCCGAGGCGTTGAGGGCGGCGCGGGCCTCGAGATCGCGCCGGCCAGTGCACGCGAAGATGGCGACGTGCTGGGTCGCCGGATCGGCGCGCAGCGCCTCGGCGACGACGAAGCCGTCGATGCCGGGCATCCTCAGGTCACACAGGATCACATCCGGCACGTCCTGCGTCGCGAGGAACACGCCACGCAACCCGCCGGCTGCCCGCTCCACCAGGAAGCCGTGCGCAGCGAGCGCCGCCTCCGCCATGACGAGGAAATCGGGATCATCATCGACGATGAGGACCCGGCGCCGCCGCTCGAGCACCAGGGTATCCTCGTCTCCCTGCTCGTCGTGATGCTCGGTGAACTCTCTGCGCTCTGCCTCGGACATGCTCCCCCGCTCGCGGCTCGGCTGACAGCGCTCCCCAGGTGCTCGGGCTTCAATGCGCGATGCGCGGAAGCATGACCATGGACCCATGGAACATGGACCATGGAACATGGAAGGAGAGCAGCGAAGAGCAACGACCTCCCGCCGGCGTTTCTGGAAAGGCCCCCCCGCGCTGGTGGAGGCGGAACCCGAACCCCAGGTACACCTTGTGCCCAGGTCGCTTATCCGCAACCATCAACTGTCCAGCGCAGATGGGGGTCTCTGCGCGGCTCACCCCCCAGCCTCCGGCGACCGCCGTTTCGGGGCAGCCCCGACGACAGTTGGCTTGCTCGTCTGATGCTCGCGGTCCGCGCTGCTGCATATTCGGAGCAGGCGTTTATGTGGATGGATGACGAGTTCTTCGCGCGTGTGGGCCACGATCTTCGGGGCGAGCTGGCGACCATGCTGGCGGGGGTCCACTATCTCCTGCGTTACCAGAAGGATCTCGGGGCGGCGCCGCGGGACATGCTGGAGCGCGTGCGCGGCGCGGGCGAGCGGCTGAAGCGGCTGCTCGACGAGTTCGACAACTCCATCTGGCTCCGCGCGGACGCGAGCCGTCCCATGGCGATCGCCTCGTGCGATGCTGGCGAGCTCGCCCGCCGCGCGGCGGGGCATCTCGAGGAGGCGGCCACGGCGCGTGGCGTGCGCATCTCCTTCGATGCCGAGCCCGACGAGGGCGCGCCCGTGGAGGGGGATCCGGAGCTGCTCCGCGTGGCGATCGAGTACGTGCTCGGCTTCGCCATCCTGCGCTCGCGCGATCGCCCCGTGCAGATGCGTGTCTCGATCTCTGGCGGTGACGCGGTGGTGACCGTCATCGACGAGGCCGGCCCCGTCGGGCCCGAGCCGCTCGCCCGGCTGCTCGATCCGTTCGGCGAGCGGGCGGCGATCCCCGCCGACCCTGTCGCGCCGCGCCGTCGAGAGCGGCTGGGCCTCGGGCTCGCGATCGCGCGTGGCATCCTCGGTGCGCACGGGGGCGGGCTGATCGTCGAGCCGTCGTCCGAGCGCGCGGACGGCGGCTCGACGGAGCCGGCCTCGGGGCTCTCCGCGACGGGGCTGCGATTCACGTGCTCTCTCGGCGACGTTCGGCGGGGCTCTCCCCCCGGTTCGCCCGAAACGACGGGTCGCGGCCGTGCGGCGAGCGCCAGCGGCGATGACGGATGAGATCCTACCTGGGCTCGCAACGCGCGGATCGTGTCCGATGAAGACTTCGTCTAGGATGGACGGGGTCGCACGTCGCGAGCGTGCTCCAACTTCCACTGCCCACCGATGAATGCGCCTCGATGCCGACGCTGAGCTCTCTCCTCGTGCAGCATGGGGTTACCTCGATGCGGGTGGTCGAGGAGGCGATCGCCCGCCAAGTGCTCCACGGCGGCGATCTCGCCACGAATGTGCTGGAGCTGGGTGCGGTGCGTGAGCGAGAGCTCACGGCGCTGCTCGCGGAGAGCCTCGGGCTCCCGCCCGCCGTGGGCCGGCTGCGGCCCGCGTCGCCCGAGGTGCTCCGGACGATCCCCGTCGATCTTGCGGTCCAGCACCGCGTGTTCCCCCTCGACGTACGCGCGGGCCTCGACGTGGCAGCGACGGGAGCCCCGCAGCGCGAGGCGACGCTCGTCATCGCCACGGCAGAGCCCCTCGCGTTGCCCGTGGCGGAGGAGCTGAGCTTCGCGCTGGGGGTCAGCCTGCGGCAGCTCGCCGCGCCGCTGGTGCGCATCCGCCAGGCGCTCGCCGAGCACTACGGCGTGGCCCTGGAGCGGCGGTTGTCGCGGCTGGTGAAGCAGCTCGACGCGCGCGCCGAGCCGAGCCCGAGCGAGTCGAACCCGGCGAACGAGCCTGGCCCTCCGGTCGCCGCCGCGGTCCCGCCGGCGCCGGCGCCCGCCTCACCTGCGGGCGCCGACGCGGCTCCACACGCGGCGGTCGACGCCAGCGCGTCCGCGCAGATCGACACGAGTTCGCCTGACGAGGTCGTCGCGGATCCATCGGCCGAGCTCGCTGCCGCCTCGCCCCCTGGCGCCGATGTGGATTCACCGGCAGGCGTCCGCCCCACGTCACCTCCAGGAGTCGAGGCGGCGTCGCTGGCCAGCGTCGATGAGCCCGAGGATGCCGCTGAGACCCAGCAAAAGCGACCCAGCATCGAGGATGCGCCGACGGTCGAATCGCTGACCTCGATCTACGACGAGGACACGGTCGTCGCGGACGTCGCGCTCAACGAGGCGGTGCCCACGCCGAGGAAGCCGCCGCTCCACGAGATGGATGACGAGCCGACGGTCGTCGCTGCGTATCCGCTCGATCTCTCCTTGCTCCGCTATCCCGAGGCGCACATGCCTCGGGTCGAGGCGGTCGCTTCACCGCGCGCCACGCCGGCTGCTGGCGTGGCGGCCGCGCATACCGGCCAGGCGGCCGCGTTGCGGGAAGAGCCGGCGATCGAGCCGGCGGTGCCGACACCGCGCTCCGAGCAGCTCGCGCCGCACCTTTCGCCGCTGGCGCCATCGGAGGCCGTGCGCACGTCGCCGCCCGTGGAAGCCCCGGGGCCGCCCGTCGAAATCCCGGAGCCGGCCCCGAAAGCAGCGGCCTCGCCCGCGTCGGCGCTGTCGAGCGTGCGTTCGCCAGCGCCGGGCACTCAGCTCCTGACGGGCTGGCTGAAGCGGGCCTCTGCTGCACACCGGCCTCAGCAAGAGCCGCTGCCGCGAGCCGCTGCGGCGCTCCAGCAGCAGCCCCACGGATCCGCATCCACGGCGTCGGCAGCGGCGGCATCGGTACCCGCTGTATCGACACCTGAGGCGCCGGTACCCGTGCCGTCAGCGCCTGCGACGCCGGCACCCGCGGTGTCGGCACCCGCGGTGTCGGCACCTGCGGCAGCTCCGGCGGAGCGACGCGAGCTCTCCTCGAGCGCACCGGCGGCGAAGACCTCCATGCGCGAGGCGGGACGGTCTGCGCCCGCTGCGCAGAGGCGGAAGGGCCCCTTCACGCTGGCCATGGCCGAGCAGGCGCTCGCCGCCGTCGGATCGAGCGAAGAGGTGCTCGGGGTCCTCTTCGACTTCGCTCAACAGTACTTCGAGTACACGGTCCTGTTCACGGTGCACGGCGAGCGCGCTGAAGGCCGCAACGCTTCAGGTCCAGGCGCCGAGCGCGAGCGCGTCACGAAGATCACCGTGCCCTTCGAACGTCCGAGCGCCCTCGCCAGGGCGCGCGCGCTCCGCGCGCCGGTCGTCACCGCCGTCGTGGGCAGCGCGCCTGACGCCGAGCTCCAGCGCGAGCTCGGCAGGAAGGTCCATGCGGCCGCCGTGGCGGTCGTCCCGATCGTCGTGCGCGGCCGCGTCGTCGCGCTCGTCTACGGCGACGACGGCGCCACCTCGGTCGAGCTCTCGAGCATCGGAGACCTCATCGCGCTCGCCGGCATCGCGGCGACCGTGCTGGAGCGGCTCATCCTGCGGAAGAAGCAGAACCGCAGCGGCGGAGCCCAGCAAAGCGACGGCCCGGCGCCCCACGAGGCCGCCACGCCGAAGCATCCCGCGCCCGCGCCGCAGCCTCCTGCGCCCGCACCTCCGGAGGACGCCGCCGCGCCTCCGGAGGGCGACGCTGCGCCGATGGACGAGCAGGCAACGGAGGGACCGCTCTCCCTGCGCACCCGCGCCGCGCTCATGGAGCTGAGCAGCATGGTCCGTTCGGACGCGCACGGCTCGCACGTCGCCGCCGCGGGCGCGCAGCTGCCTGCGGCGGACGCAGACCGCGACGCGGGGGAGCCCCCGCCCGCCGACCCCTCCGACGTCGCGCCGCAAGCCGTGCGGCCGCAGGGCGGCTGGACCACGGAGGACGGCGCTTCCGGGATCGACGCCGTCGCGCGGGCCTTCGGCCTTCGCGGCACCGGCGTGGAGACCGAGCCCGTGCGGCCGGACGACGGTGTCGGGCACGCGATGGCCTTCAGCTCGACGATCCCGCCGGCCCCGACGCCGCACGCGCAGCGCATGGGCTCCGAGCCGCAGTTCCGGTCGGGCCTCGAGGTGGACGCGGCCGTCGTGTCCGGCACGGCCGTCACGGCGCCGATGATGCCGGCGGTCACGGCGCCGATGATGCCGGCGGTCACGCCGCTTCCCGCGCCGCGCGCCGCGGCGTCGTCGTCGCCGGCGATCATCGACGAGATCCCCGACCTCGAGATCCCCGCGGCGCCGGTCCCTTCGGCGTCGGAGGACCTCGATCTCGGCGAGCCGGAAGAGGCGCGGACGAAGCGGTACTCACGGCCTCCGTGGATGCTCGACAGCTCGATCACGCCGGGCGCAGAAGAGCACCGGGAGCTCGGCCCGTCGCCGGCCGCGGGGCGGCCCTCGTGGCGCCGCCGCACGCCTGTCGCCGTCGATACCGCCACGGCGTACGCGAGGCCCCCGTCCGAGCGGCGCGCCGCGGTCTCGCCGTCGCCGGCCGGCGACTTGCGCGCGGAATACACCTCGCTCCTTCAACATGTGCTCGCGGGCGGCGAGGCCGGCGCGAGGGCGTTCGCCGAGCTCGTGCGCAACGGCGACACGGCGATCTCGGTCGTCGCCGCGCGGTTTCCCGGTCCGCTCCGGGTCGATCGCCAGCGCTTCCGCGAGCAGCTCGCCGGCCCGGAGGGCGCCGCGATCGTCGCCACCTCGCCCCCCGCCTCCCAGTGCGGGCCGCTGCTCGAGCTCATCGTCGCGATCCGGCGCCCGGCGCTGCCCTTCATGACCGTGCGGAGCTCCTCGCCCGACCCCGAGGTGCGCCTCTGGGCCACGCACGTGCTCGGCGAGCTGCGGTACCCGGAGGCCGCCAACGCGCTGCTCCCACGGCTCTTCGACGACAGCATCGCCGTGCGGCGGATCGCGATCCAGTCGGCCGCCTCGCTGATCGCGGCGCCGCCCGCGGGCGGCCCGATCCTGCAGGGGCTCGACCACATCGCGCGCGACCGCGAGGAGGCGTCCGCGCGGCGGCTCGCGGCCATCGAGACGATGACCGAGATCCGCTCGGGAGCCAGCGTGCCGGCGCTCATCAGCGCGCTCACCGATCCTCACGAGGCGATCGTCGAGGCGGCAGCGCGGGCGCTGGTCGTCGTCACGCGGGACGATCTCGGCCGGGACGCGCGCAGGTGGCTGTCGTGGTGGTCGAGGAACGGCGAGCGCCATCGCATCGAGTGGGTCATCGACGCGCTCACGCACGAGAAGCCTGCCATCCGCCGCGCGGCGATCGACGAGCTGAAGGGCGTCACCAAGGAGTACTTCGGCTACTACGAGGACCTGCCGCGGCAGGAGCGGGAGGCCGCCCAGGAGCGCTACCGCGCGTGGTGGATCTCCGAGGGACGCTCGCGGTTCCGCACCACCGGCTGACGCCGCAACCATGGAGCGGGCGGCGGCGGCTGGCGGGCGGCCCGCGGCGCCGCCTCCCGCGGGAGCGGCGCGCCGACGCCTCACGGGCGACGCGCGCAGAAGGAGGCTGAGCCCGCGTCGCGCGGGGAGGCGGGCGGCTCAGCCGCTCAGCGGGAGCCGCCCGTCGGGTGGGCTTCAGGGAGGGTCAGGGGAAGGGGAGAGAGCGAACCGCGCAGCGGCGGTTCACTTCGGCGCGGCGGGGGCCGCGGCCGGCTGCGTGGCGGGCGCCGGCCTCTTGACGGGCAGCCCGGCGGGCGCGGTCTCGCCGGCCTCCTTCATGGCCTTGTCGATGAGCTTCTTGAACTTCGAGAACGGCTGCGCGCCGCTGATGAAGTAGCCGTTCACGACGAACGCCGGCGTCCCGCTGATGCCCGCCTTGTCCGCCACGGAGTTCTCGGAGTCCACGAACGCCTTGTGGGTGTTCGCGTCGAGCGCCTTCTTGAACTTCGTCATGTCGAGGCCCTGCTCCTCGGCGTACTTCTCGAGCGAGGCGCGCGAGAAGGCGTCCGGCTGCCCCTGATTCTTGAAGAGCACCTCGTGGTACGCCCAGAACCCGGCGTTGCCCTTCTGCGTGTAGGCCTCCTGCGCGGCCTCGGACGCGAGCGGCGCGTTCTTGTGCATCGGCAGCGGCCGGTGGCGCCACACGATCTTCAGCTTGTCGCCGTAGGTCTTCGAGATCTGGGAGACCGTGTCCTCGACGCGCTTGCAGAACGGGCACTCGAAGTCCGAGAAGACCTGCATCACGACCTTGGCCCTCTCGCCGCCCTTCCACGGGCTGTTCGGCGCCGGCGCGGAGACCTCCTTGCGCTCGGGCGGCGGCGGCTCCTTGCCGTCCTTGATGATCTCGGCGTAGAGGTCCTTGGCGGCGACGCCCTTGGCGAGCAGCGCCTCCGACTTCTTGATCTCCTCGTCGATGATCGTCTTGAACTTGTCGATCGGCTGCGCGCCGACGAGCCGGCGGCCGTTGATGAAGAAGTGCGGGGTCCCGGACGCCTGCAGGTCGTCCGCGAGCTCCTGATCGGCGGCGATGGACGCGCCGAACTTCTTGGTGGCGATCGCGGCCTTCACCTTCTCGACGTCGAGCCCGAGCTCCTTGGCGTAGCCGAGCAGGTCGTCGTCGTTGAGCTTCTGCTGGTTCTTCCAGAGCAGGTAGTACGCGTCCCAGAAGCCCTTCTCGCCCTTCTGCGCGCGGGCCTCCATGGCGAGCTCAGCCGCGGGCTCGGCGCGCTGGTGGAACGGGAGCGGGTTGTTCTTCCAGACGAGCCGGACCTTGTCCCCGTAGGTCTTGATGATCTCGTCGAGGGTCGGGACGACCTTGCTGCAGAACGGGCACTGGAAGTCGGACCACTCGACGATGGTGACCAGCGCCGTGGCCGGGCCCTTCGCCGGCGCGTCGCCGACGGGCACCTTCCAGACGGTCTTGTCGTCCTCCTGCGGGCGCTCGCGGTCCTTCTGGGGCGGCGCCTTCGCCTTGTTCTCCGCGGCGAGCTTCGCGTACACCTTGTCGGGCTTGGTCCCGGCGGCGACCGCCGCCTGCGCGGCCTTGAGCTGCTCGTCGATGACGGACGTGAACTTGTCGATCGGCTGAGCGCCGCTCAGGAACACGCCGTTGATGATCGAGGCGGGCGTGCCGGTGACGCCCGAGGTCTTGCCGACCGCCATGTCGGCGTCGATCTTGGCCATGTACTCCTGCCGATCGAACGCCGCCTTGAACTTCGCCCTGTCGACGCCGGCGTCGCCGGCCCACTTCTCGAAGTTCTCGGGCGTGAGGCTCTTCTGGTTCTGGAAGGCGAGCTCGTGGAACTTCCAGAACGCCTTCGAGCCGCCGAGGCGGAACACGGTCTCGGCCGCGAGCGCCGCCGGGCGCGCGTTCTTGTGGAAGGGGAGCGGGTTGTTCTTCCAGAGGATGCGCAGCTTCTCGGGACCGTACTTGTCCTTGAGCTGGTTGATCGTCGTCTCGACCTTGCTGCAGAACGGACACTCGAAGTCGCTGAAGACGACCATCGTCACCGGCGCCGCCCGCGTGCCCCACATGGGGTCCTTCGACGACACCGGGACCGCCGCGTCCTCGTCGGTCCACGGCTGACCGTCCTCGAAGGCCGCCGAGATCTCATGCCCGCGCGAGCCGGCGCTCCGATCGATGCTCCACATCAGCCCCATCCCTGCGATGAAGCAGAGAAGAAAGCCGACGATGGCTGTTCCCTTGTTCATGATATTTCCTCTCTCAACGTGGTGGGGTTCCGCCAGGCGGGCCCCTCCTTCAACGCGGGCGCGGCACCGGGTGCAGCGCCCGCGACAAGATCGCCAATCGTGACCTCCCGGGGCGGCGAGCCACCCCGGGCCGACGGAGCCGCCGCCGCGTGCGCGCGGCGCAGCCCCCGGCGGAGCGCCAGGGCCGCTCTCAACCCTCACGCCGGCGCCTGCGACCGGCCTCGATCGCGGCTGGCACGTCGCCCTCGGGAGGGCGAGCCTGCGCGACGTGGGACCGGACCAGCGCCTAGGAGGCTCGGGTCAGACCGGCAAGCGCTCCGGAGCTCGCGGCAGCGCCGCCCTCGCGCCAAGAGCTGTGGTCTGCGAGAGACCACGCGGCGCGATCGCGTGCGGGCTGCCGGCGAGCTCGCCTCATCGAGGCGGGTGGTAAACGCCCTGCGCGACGCCGGGACGCGGTCCTCCGGAGACCGCCGCGAACGAGAAGCGCGAGAGCGGCGCGCACGGGGCAGGGAGGACGAGGTCAGGAAGGAGCAACGCCTGCTGCGGGGCGCTGGAGAGCTCGCTCACAGGGCCGGGGTGCCGCGAGTTCGGCCCGACCATCGGCCCGCCATCGCTCCTGGCGCAGCCCGGCGCCGCGTCGATCCGCGCGTCGGTGATCGGGAGGGTGCGGGGCGGAGCGACCGAGGAAGCTCCGCGGGGATCGCAGATCGGCGCGTCCCTCGTCTCGCCCGTCGCATCGTCGACGCTGGTCAGGACCGTGCACGACGGCTCGTCCGGCGGGGCGACGATCGTCATCCGGTCGTCCTCGCACACCGGGACGATCGCAGCGCGCGCTGTCAGCGGCAGGACCAGCGCCAACGCGAACGTCAGCACGGTCATCAGGCGCTGGACAGCGTGTCGCGACATCCCTCGCAAGGATTAGCCGAGGCATGCAGGGAGAGCAATGGCCCGGATCCCCGCAGGAATGCGACACTTCGAGGTCTTCCTGGACGGATCCCGACGCTTCTCCAGGGTACCGCCCGGAGGACGCCACTTGTCGACAGGGTGTGGATATCCCTGTGGATAAGTTGGAGATCCCCTGTGTCGAAACGGTGGTTCGAGCGGCCCGCGTCAGCAGGAGCACGGCAGGTTTCCGCGTCGCGCAGCGGTTCGCGCGAACTTGGCCCACCTTGTCCTACATCCGGTAGGTTCGCTCCATGGCGAACTCCTCCGCGACCGTGCCTCGCCCGGTTCCTCCGCCCTCGCACGAGCCCACCAGGAGCGGCTTCGCTGCGGACGATGTTCCCCGGCCGCTCGGCCGTTACGTGCTCCTGCGGCGCATCGCTCGGGGAGGCATGGGGGAGGTGTTCCTCGCCTCCACGACCGGGCTGGAAGGCGCCGAGCGCCCCGTCGTCGTGAAGATCATCCGCCGCGAGCACGCGTCCGACCCGAGCTACATCGCCCGCTTCCTGGACGAAGCGCGGGTGCAGGCGCAGCTCCAGCACTCCGGCGTCGCGCAGGTCATCGAGGCGGACGTCGACCCCGCGACGGGGGAGCCTTACGCGGTGGTCGAGCACGTCGAGGGCCGGAGCCTCGGCGAGGTCCGGGCCCGCGCGGTGCAGCTCGGGCACCGCTTCGACTGGGCGGAGGCGGTCGCGATCGCGACGATGATCGCCGAGGCGCTCGCCCACGTGCACGAGCGCAGGGACCCGTCGGGCGCCGCGCTCGCCATCGTCCACCGCGATCTGTCGCCGCAGAACGTGATGCTCGGCTTCGCCGGCGACGTGAAGATCATCGATTTCGGCACCGCCCGCGGGCAGAACCGGCGCTGCCACACGGTCGCGGGCGTCGTCTTCGCGAAGCCGGGCTACGTCGCGCCGGAGGTCGCCAACGGCGACCCGGGCGACGCGCGGGTCGATCTCTACGCGCTCGGGATCATGCTCTGGGAGCTGTGCGCGGGGCGCCGGTTCCTCCAGGGCGACGCGCAGACGCACATGGCCGCGGTCGCGCGCAACCAGAACGATCCGCCGCCGATCGCGCTGTCGCTCGGGGCCCCGTCGGCGCTCGACGCCGCCATCGGGCGGCTCACGGCCTTCGACCGCGAGGCCCGGTACCCGTCGAGCCGCGCCGCCGCGCGCGACCTCGCCGCGCTCCTCGGGGCGGCGGTGGCCCTGCCCGGCGGCGAGCGCGGCGTGCGCGCGCGGGCCGCGCACCTGATGCAGCGCCTGTTCCCTGGCGAGCCGGGGCGCTCGCGCGGCGAGTTCGCGGCCCTCGTCGCCGCCGCCAAGGCCCGTCGCGCCACGGCCGTGACGCCGGTGAGCCCGCGCGCCGAGGCCATGGCCTCCGCCGAGCGCGTGGACGACGGCGCGCTGCCCGGGACGCGCTACCGGCTGCTGCGCGAGATCGGGACGGGCGCGAGCAGCACCGTCCACGAGGCGGAGCACGTCGATCTGGGGCGCCGCGTGGCGCTCAAGGTCGTCTCGGCGGAGCACTCGGCGACCGACGTGATCGCGAGCCGCTTCCGCCGTGAGGCCCGCGTCCTCTCGCGCCTCTCCCACGAGCACCTCGTGAAGGTCCACGATTTCGGCATGGCCGCGGACGGCCGGCTGTTCTGCGCCATGGACCTCCTGGAGGGCGAGACGCTCGACGCCCTGCTCGTCCGCGGCGGCGCGATCGACTGGAGGGACGCGCTCGCGATGGCCGTCAAGGTGCTGAGCGCGCTCGAGCTCGCGCATGCCGAGGGGCTCGTTCACCGGGACATCAAGCCCGAGAACCTCTTCATGACGCGCCCGCGCGGCGCCGAGGGGGCGCTCTCCCTCGCGGACGCCGGCCTGAAGCTGCTCGATTTCGGGCTCGCGAAGCGCCTCTCCGAGGATCGCGGCGAGGCCTATGGCGTCGCGGACGAGACGGGCGCCGGCGAAGGGCCGGCCCGGGCCGCGGTCGCGATCGTCGGGACGCCCGAGTACATGGCCCCCGAGCAGGCCGCGTCGGGGCGCATCGACGGGCGCGCCGATCTCTACGCGCTCGGCTGCGTCCTCTACGAGATGCTCACGGGGCGCCTGCCGTTCGTCGAGCAGAGCCTCGTCGCGCTGATCGACGCGAAGATCAAGGGCAGCCCCGAGCGCCTCCGCGAGCGCGCGCCGACCCGGCAGATCCCGACCTTCGTCGACGATCTGGTGATGCGCGCGCTGGCCCGTCACCCGAGCGTCCGCTTCCAGAGCGCCGCCGAGATGCGAAAGGCCATCCTGGAGGCGCTGGGGCGACCTGCTCGCGCGCGCGCCCGCCGCCGCGCGCTGGGGTTCGCCGCGGTCGCCGCCGCGATGACGCTCGCGGGCGTGCTGGTCGTCGGCAAGGGGCGCGAGCTGGTGGCCCGTGTCCCCGCGGTCGCTGCGCTCGTCGGCGCTGCGGGCGAGGCGGCCGCGACGTCGGGTGACGCGGCGCAGCCCGCCGCGCCGGGGATCGCTGCGGAGGCGTCGGCGGCAGCCGCGGAGGCGCCGGCAGCGGCCGCGGAGGCGCCGTCGCTCGCGGCAGCTTCCTACGCGCCGGCGTCCGTCGCGGCGGCCCTCGCAGCGGCCAGCGCGGCAGGGCCTGGCGCGGCAGGGCAGGGGAGCGCCACGCCTTCGGCCCTCGCGGCTGTGCCCGCCGACGGCCCCGATGCCGCCGCGCCCCGAGAGGGAGCCGCGCAGCCTGCGGCGGTCGTGTCGCCTGCGCAGGTCGCCGTCGCGAAGAGCGACGCGGCGAAGCCGCCCGCGAGGGACGAGGTCGCCCGGCGCGCCTCGGCGAGGACCGCGCGCGCGCCGGCGCCGAAGGCCGACAAACCTGCGGCGCGCGGCGCGGCGGATCGCGCCTCCCGCGAGGTCGCGAAGCGCGAGCCCAAGGCGCGCGAGCGATCGTCCTCGTCTGCGGCGCGCGCGTCGGCCGCGCCGACACCCGCGCGTGGCGAGGCTGACACGGCCTCGAAAGGAGCGCACGAGGATCGCAGCGAAGCGAAGCGGCGCCGTCACAAGCGCCGGTCCCGGGTCGCGAAAGCGGAGTAGCCGCGCGTCGCGCGGCGCATTTCGCTCGCGCATGGGCCGCGGCGTTGTATACCGCGCAGCCTGCGATGGCTCAGATCGCCCCGTCCGCGCCGGGCTCGAACGCCGTAACTTCGGGCCCACCCCATCGCGCCATCCTGCGGCTCGCGCTGCCGACCGTGGCGGCGATGCTCACCCAGAGCATCGTCAACGAGGTCGACATCGTCTTCTTCGCGCACCTGCCGTGCCCCGAGTCCTCGAACGCGCACGCGGCGCTCTTGCCGTCGCTGATCGTCCTGTGGCTGTTCGGTGGCTCGCTCAGCGCGATCTCGGTCGGCACGCAGGCGTTCACGGCGCGCCGCTTCGCCGAGAATCGCCCCGGGGACGCTGGCGCGGTCCTCGCGAACGCCCTGTTCTTCGCGATCGTCGCCGGCGTCGTGTTCTCCGCGATCGGGTACCTGACGATGCCGTACATCCTGTCCGTCATCATCAAGGTGCCCGACGCGCGGCAGGCGGCGCTCGATTACCTCGGCTGGCGCCTGCTCGGCGTGACGTCGATGGCGGCGACGTTCGCGCTGAAGGCGTTCTTCGACGGGATCGGCAAGACGCACATCCACCTGGTCTCGGCCCTCGCGATGAACGGGCTGAACATCGTGCTCTGCCTCCTGCTCATCTTCGGCAACGCCTCGCTCGGCATCCCGAAGTACGGCATCGCCGGCGCCGGCATGGCCGGCTTCATCTCGACCTACGTCGGCCTCGCGATCATGCTCGCGTACGCGCTCCTGCCGGAGTACCGGCGCCGCTACCGCCCGTTCGCCACGAGCAAGCTCTCGGCCCCGCTCGTCTGGTCCATCCTCAGGCTGTCGATCCCGAGCGCCGTCGCGACCGTCGCGATCATGACGGGCTTCGCGCTCTTCTACGCGATCGCCAGCAAGCTCGACCAGGTCACGCCGGCGGGGGTCGTCTCGCCGCTCTGCCCCGGCGGCCGCGCGGAGCCGGTGTACGGCGCCGCGACCACGGTGATCGTCGGGATCCTGAAGCTCACGTTCACCGCCTGCCTCGCCTTCGGCACGTCGACGGCGACGCTGGTCGCGCAGTCGCTCGGCGAGAAGGACGGCGACAAGGCCGCGCGCTTCGGCTGGGCCAGCGTCCGGCTGGGGCTCGCGATCTTCGGCGTCGTCGGCCTGCTCGAGGCGATCTTCGCGCCGCAGATCCTCGCGTTCGCCAGCAGCAGCGAGCTCGTCCAGGCCGCGGCGCTCCGGCCGCTCCAGATCATGGGCATCTGCACGCCGCTCGTCGCGGTCGGCATGATCCTCACGCAGGCGCTCTTCGGCGCGGGCAACACGCTGTTCGTCATGGTCGTGGAGCTCATCCTGCACTTCACCTGCCTCGTCCCGCTGGCGTGGCTGCTCGGCATCACGCTCGGCTTCGGCCTGATGGGCATCTGGGGCGCCGGCGTCGTGTACGTGGTCCTCCTCGCCGCGACCATGGTGTGGAAGTTCCGCTCGGGGGACTGGAAGAAGATCCGGCTCGACGCCCAGAAGCCCCTCGACGGGGCCGCGCTCGGCGAGGGCGGCGGCGGCGGGGCGAGCGCGCAGGGGCTCTGAGCCGACCGGCTCAGCGGGGGAAAGCGGCGGCGTTCCCGCCGTCGACGGTCACGACGCAGCCCGTCGTGGCCTCGGCGGTCGCGAGGTAAAGGAACGCCTGCGCCACGTCCGCCGCGGTGGTCTCGCGCCGGAGCAGGTTGTCGCGGAAGTAGTCGTCGACCGAGACGTTGCGGGCGCGGGCGCGCGCCTCCAGCAAGCCGGCGCCGAAGAGCGCGGTGCGGATCCGGTCGGCGTTCACGGCGTTGGCCCGGATGCCCTGAGGTCCGAGGTCCACGGCGTACTGGCGCATCAGCGAGACGAGCGCCGCCTTGGCGACGCCGTAGGGGCCGAAATCGGGCCCCTGGTTGAACGCGCTCTTCGACGCGTTGAACAGGATCGCGCCGCCTGAGCCCTGCGCGAGCAGCACCCGCGCCGCCGCGCGGGCGACGTTCTGGTGGCCGAGCAGGTTCAGCTCGAGCGACGCGCACAGGGCCTCGTGCCCCTCGGACGTGTGGAGGGAGCCCGAGAACGCGCGGCCTGCGTTCGAGACGACGATGTCGACGCCGCCGAGGTGCGCCGCGCTCTGCGCGAACGCGCGGTGCACGCTGGCCTCGCTGCGCACGTCGCAGGCGACCTTCATGCAGCGGCCGCGGTAGCGGCCCCCGAGCTCGGCGGCGGCCCTCTCGAGCGACTCCTCATCGCGATCGGCCAGCACCACGTGCGCCCCCGCGGCGAGGAACGCCGCCGCGGTCGCGTGCCCGATCCCCGAGGCGGCGCCCGTGATCAGCGCGATCCGCCGATCGAGCGGGCCCCGCTGGCCTGCGCCGAGCTTCAGCTTCGCCTGCTCGAGGCTCCAGTACTCCATGTCGAAGAGGTCGAGCTCCGGGACCGGCTGGTACCCGCCGAGCGCCTCGGCGGCCTCGATCACGGAGACGGTGTGGGCATAGACGTCCGCGACGATCTCCGCCTCGGCGCGGGAGCCGCCCACGCACAGCGCGCCCGCCCCGGGGAACAGCAGCACCCGCGGGAACGGGTCGAGCTCGTCGCGGGCGACGCCCCGCGCCGCGCAGGAGCGGCGGAAGTACTCGTGGTACTCGTCCACGTACCTCGCGATGGCCTGCTCGACGGTCGCGCGGAAGCGCGCCGTGTCGGTGATGTCGTGGCCGTGGATGACGAGCGGCCGCGCCTTGGTGCGGATGACGTGGTCCGGCGTGGCGCAGCCGATCTGCGAGACCCTGGCCAGATCGTCGCGCGCGCAGAACGCGAGCAGCTCCAGGCCGGTGCGGAGCGTGCAGACCCAGGGGCGCCCCGACGCGCGGGCGAGCGCTCCGCGGACGACCGGCCCGATGGCGGCCCGGAGGTCCGGATCCGCCACGACCGTGGGGTGCGAGACGATCACGCTGCGCTCGGCGATGTAGTGCTCGGCGCGCGTCACGGCGTCGATCATGCGCGTGTAGCTCTCCTCGGCGGTGTCTCCCCACGTGAAGACGCCGTGCTTGTCGAGGATCATCAGCGACGGGAGCGCCCCTTGCGCGAGGCGCTCCCGGACGAGCTCGGCGACGCGGCGGGCGAGCGCGAAGCCTGGCATGACGTACGGCACGAAGAGCGCGCCGTCCCCGTAGATCGCCCGGACGACCTCGGCCGAGCCGGGCTGATCGATGACCGCGAGCACCGCGTCCGCGTGCGTGTGATCGACGAACTTCGCGGGGATGATCGCGTGCAGCAGCGCCTCGACCGACGGCGTCGGGCTCGCCGGATCCAGCATCTGGCCGCGCAGCAGCGCGACCATCTGCTCGTCGGTCATCGCCTCGAGCGCGCACGCGCGCTGGAGCGGCGCGAGGCGGCACGCCGGGAAGCCGCGCGGCTCGATGGTCGCGAGGTCCCACCCGCTGCCCTTGATGAAGAGCACGTCGACGCGATCGCCGAGCAGGTCGACCGCCGTGCTCTTGACGCTCGTGTTCCCGCCGCCGTGGAGGACGAGCGACGGATCGGCGCCGAGCAGGCGCGATGTGTAGACGCGGAGGGCGAGATCCTCGCCCCAGGTCGAGGCGTAGGTGTCGAGGGTGCGCTGGGCTTCGTCCTTGCTGTGGCGAGGATCCATCGATCGGCCGCCTACCCCAGCGGCGGAGGCGCCGAAAGCCCGACGCTCAGTAGCGGTAGTTCTCGGCCTTGAAGGGGCCCTCGGCGGGGACGCCCAGGTACTTCGCCTGCTCCGTCGTGAGCTGGGTCAGCTCGACCCCGAGCTTCGGCAAGTGCAGCGCCGCGACCTTCTCGTCGAGCTTCTTCGGCAGCAGGTGGACGCCGATCGCATGCTTCTCGGTCCACAGGGCGATCTGCGCGAGGACCTGGTTGGAGAACGAGGTCGACATCACGAACGACGGGTGGCCGGTGGCGCACCCGAGGTTCACGAGCCGGCCGCGCGCGAGGACGATCAGCCGCTTGCCGTCCGGGAAGACGAAGTGATCGACCTGCGGCTTGATGTTCTCCTCCTTGATCTCGGGGTTCTTCTCGAGCCACGCGATCTGGATCTCCGAGTCGAAGTGCCCGATGTTGCAGAGGATCGCCTCGTCCTTCATCGCGATCATGTGCTCCGCCCGGACGACGTCGGCGCAGCCGGTCGCCGTGACGAAGATGTCGCCGACCGGGGCGACGGTCTCGAGGCGCTTCACCTCGTAGCCCTCCATCGCCGCCTGCAGCGCGCAGATCGGGTCGATCTCGGTGATGATCACGCGCGCCCCCAGGCCGCGCAGCGACTGCGCGCACCCCTTGCCGACGTCGCCGTAGCCGCACACGACGGCGACCTTGCCGGCGAACATCACGTCGGTGGCCCGCTTGATCCCGTCGCCCAGCGACTCGCGGCAACCGTAGAGGTTGTCGAACTTGCTCTTGGTCACCGAGTCGTTGACGTTGATCGCGGGCACCTTCAGCTTGCCCGCGCGGTGCATCTCGTAGAGCCGGTGCACGCCGGTCGTCGTCTCCTCGGAGAGCCCGCGGATCGGGTCGGCGCCGGTGAAGAGCTCCGGGTGCTTCTCGTGGGCGACGATCGTGAGATCGCCGCCGTCGTCGAGGATCATGTTGGGCCCCTTGCCGCCCTTGAAGGCGTAGAGCTGCTGCTCGATGCACCAGTCGTACTCCTCGAGGGTCTCGCCCTTCCACGCGAAGACCGGGATGCCGGCCGCCGCGATCGCCGCCGCCGCGTGGTCCTGCGTCGAGTAGATGTTGCAGCTCGTCCAGGTGACCTCCGCGCCGAGGGCCACCAGCGTCTCGATCAGCACCGCGGTCTGGATCGTCATGTGGAGGCAGCCGGCGACGCGCGCGCCCTTGAGCGGCTGCGTCGGGCCGTACTCCGCCCTGAGCGCCATCAGCCCGGGCATCTCCTTCTCGGCGATGCGGATCTCCTTGCGACCCCAGTCCGCGAGCGTGATGTCGGCGACCTTGTACGAGAGCTTCTTCTCAGCAGTCATGGTGTCCCTTTGCCTTTTCGGTGAATGCGCTTGTGCGCGCGCCGCGCCAGCCGACGAGCAGCTGCCAAACCAGGTGTCGATCCGGGCCTTCGCCCTGCCACGCGGACGGCAGCCGCCGGAGCTCGACGCCGGAGAGCCCGGCCTCCTCGGCGAGGCCTCGGAGGTCGCCCGGCGAGAAGCCGAGCCAGATGTCCGCCTCCTGCTCCCGGAGGGCCTGATCGTGGTGCGCCTCGTAATCGAGCACGCACACCGCGCCCCCGCGGGCGTGAGCGCCGTCGCCGCGGCCGGGCGCGGCCGGGCGGGCGAGCTCGACGAGCGCGCGCATCGCCTTTGCCGGCTGAGGCGCGTGGTGCAGCACGCGCGCCGCGAAGACCACGTCGGCGCCCCCGGAGAGGGCCTCGCCGGCCTCCGGAGGATCGCCGCCGAGCGCGCGCGCCACGGCCCGGATCACCTCGGGCCCGTCGATCTCGCCGCACACCAGCTCGACGTTCTCGAGGCTGCGCCGCCGCAGGCGCTCCCCGGCGAGCTGCAGCTGCGCGCTCGCGCGATCGAGCGCGACGACGCGATCGAAGACGGGCGACAGCACCTCGAGCAGCGCCCCGTCGCCGGTGCCCGCGTCGACCGCCAACCGCCGATGGGGCAGGAGCGGCGCGAGCGCCGCGAGGTAGGCGGCGAGCTCGGCCGGCGGCCCCGGGCGCAACGGCCGCCCGCCGCGCGCGAAGAACTCGCGCGTCTCGGCGTCGCGCGCGGCCAGCACCTCCTCGACGCGCGCGAGCGTCCCGTCCGCCGCGCACGCGCGCTGGCCCGCGCGCACCGCGTCGTCGACCACGGGATCGGTCGTCGCGCGCGGATCCAGGCGGAGCAGCGTCCACGTCCCCTGGCGCCTGGCGAGCAGGATCCCCGCCTCGCGGAGCGCGGCCGCGTGGCGCGAGATCTTCGGCTGGCCCTCGCGGAGCAGCTCGGCCAGCTCTCCGACGGCGAGCTCCTCCGCCGCGGCCAGGCCGAGGAGCCGCACCCGCACCGGATCCGCCAGCAGCCGGTACAGCTCGCACCGCGCGACCGCCTCCTCCGGTTGAGCCGGCGTCTCTGCGACCGAGACCATGGCTCCTGTATATGTGTTGATGCACATAGATGCAAATAGTTTGAACGAGGCCCTGGACGCGCTCGGTTCGCCGCGAAGGCCCGGCTGACATGTGTGCCAGGGCACCCCCGGTCCGCGCGGCGGGGCAGGCCCCCGTGCAGCGGGCGGCCGTGGCCAGCCCTGCGCGCCGGGGGCGCCCGTCAACGGCCGCCTCCTTCCGGGGCTCCTTCCGCTTCTTCTGCGATCGCCGCTGTCGTGGTGCGCCGCGGCGCCTGGCTCGCGCTGGGTCAGCCGAACGCGCGGACGGCCTTCTCCAGCTTCGCCTCTTCCGAGGAGCGGAGCAGGCCCACGGCCACCACGGTGAGGCGCTCCGGCCGGAACAGCGCGCGCGCGGCGTCGCGCACGTCGGCGACGCTGACGCGGGCGAGCTCCTCGTGCCGCGCCTCCGGGGTGCGCGTGATGTCGGCGAGCGCGGCGAGCCCATGGAAGCCGGCGGTCGCCTCGGCGTCGTCGAGCATCGCCTCCACCGACCAGAGGTGGCGGTCGCGCGCCTTGGCGAGCTCGTCCTCGCGCGGGCCGACCTCGGCGAGCTCGCGGAGCAACGCGAAGATCTCCCGGACCACCACGGTCGCGCGGTCGTGCTGGACGCCCGCGGCGATGTCGACGACCCCGTCGTCCTCGTAGGCCTCGAACATCCCCGACACGTCGTAGCAGAGGCCCAGCCGATCGCAGATCCGCTCGTACAGCCGCGTCGACATGCCGTCGTCGAGGACGCGGAGCAGCATCTCCACGGCGGGCTCGCGCGGATCGCGCTCGCTCACGCCACGGAACGCGATCCGCAGATCGGTCTGGCTCGACTGGTTCTCGATGAAGCGGAACCTCGGCTTCTTCTGCCCGTTGGGCGGCGGCGCGGCGGGCACCTGCTCGCCGCGCGGCATGGCGCCGAAGTACCGCTCGACGGCCCGCGCGCACGCCTCGGGATCGAGCCGCCCCGCAAGGCAGAGCACCGCGTTCGCCGTCGTGTAGTGCCGGGCGTGGTGGGCGCGCAGCATCGGCTCGTCGAAGCGATCGAGCGCCTCGATGTCGCCCGTGATGGTGAACCCGAGCGGGTGTCGCTCGTACATGAGCGCGCGCGCGTTGTTGTCCGCGTCGATGTCGCGCCCCTCGTCGTCGAGGTCCTCGAGGATCTCCTCGCGCACGATGCCGCGCTCGACCTCGATCGCGGTGAAGCGGGGCGACGTGGTCACCTCGCCGAGCAGGGCGAGCACCGGCTCCAGGTTCGTCGGCGGCACGGAGATGCTCATCACGCCGTGGTCGACGTGGGTCGCCGCGTAGAGCGTCCCCCCGAGGCGCTCGAAGGCGAGCGCCTGCGCGTGCGCGGTCGGCAGCGTCGGCGTCCCCCGGAACACCATGTGCTCCAGGAAGTGGGAGATCCCGTTGTTCTGCTGGCTCTCGAACCGCGAGCCGACGCGCAGGTAGAGCGAGGCGACCGCCCGGTGGACGTGCGGTTGCGGGACGAGGACGACCTTGAGGCCGTTCGAGAGGACGACGTCGCGCGCGTCACGCAGCGGGAGCGACGTCATTCCCCCTCGTCTTCGAGCGGCAGCGGCGGCTCGCCGGAGCCGTCCTCGGCTGGCTTGGACTCCTTGAGGAGGTACTGGTCGTACTTCACCTCGCTGCCGATCGTCGACTTCAGCCGGCGAACGTACCCGATGAGCGCGTCGTTCTGCTTCGCGGCGCGCATGGCCGACGTGTAGAACTCGCGATCCTTGTCCCACTGCTCCTGGCTCGCAGAGGTCTTCTCCTTGAGCTGGATCACCGCATAACCGTTCGCCAGCGCCACGACGTCCTTGGGCAGGTCGCCCGGCTTGTCGAGCTGGAAGGCGATGCGCGCGGCCTCGGTGCTGTCCCTCGCGTCGGCGATGGGCGAGCCGGAGACGTTGAACGGCAGGCTCGTCTCGACGGTGGGCCGGTTCGGGTGCGTCGCGATCGTGTAAGGAGCTCGCGCCTCCCCGGCCTCGGCCTGGCCACCCTCCTTCGCGCTCGCCTTCTCCTTCTCCTTCGCATTCGCCGGCGTGAGCTGGGCCATGTACGCGGCGAGCGCGTCCTCCAGCGACTTGCCGCCCGCGGCGGCGGCGAGCACCTGCTTCGCGGCCTCGGCCGCGAGCCGCTCCGACTCGTGGGCGATGTAGAGGTCGCGCGCCGTCTCTTGCCGGCCGATCTTCTCGGCCTCGGCGTCCTTCGCGATCTGCTCGAGCTTGATCACGTGGAAGCCGTCCTCGGTCTCGATGAGGTCCGACACATCGCCCGCCTTCATCTCGAAGAGCTTGTCCTCGACAGGCTTGCTCAGGCGCCCCTTGGCCACGCATCCCAGCTCGCCGCCGCGCGCCGCGCTCGGATCGTCGCTCGCGCTGCGGGCCACGTCGGCGAAGCTCTCGCCCTTCTTGAGGCGCTGGACCGCGCCCTCGATCCGCGCCTTCGCGGCGGCCTTGCCCGCCTCCGGCCCCTGCTCGGCCTCCTCGGGCTTCACCTCGACCGCGAGGACTCGAGCGACGCGGCACTCGGGCTGATACTGCGCCTTCCGCCCCTCCCAGGCCTTGTCGAGCTCTTCTTTGTTGTTGTCGGCCCAGGCCTGGATCGCCTTCTCCGACATGTCCACGATGAGGTCGCTGTAGAAGCGCCGGTCGAAGCGCACGTAGGCGAGCGACCTCGTGGATTTCTCGCGCGAGAACTGCTCGAACGCCTCATTCTCGCCGACCCGGACCCGCGCCCGGATGAGCTCGCGCATCCGGGCGGCGATGAGCTCCTTCCGCTGGTATTCGCGGAAGTCCGTGGGGCTCATCTTCGTGATGTTCCGGATCTGCTTCTCGTACTGCTTGTTGTCGAATTTCTTCGTTTGCCGGTTGCGGACGTCCAGGTAGCGAATGAGGTCTTCCCGGAGGCTGAGGGCGTAACCGACCTGGCGGATCTTGTCTGCCGGGAGCGAGACACGCACCCTGCCAGCCACGAGCTCGTTCGTGAGCTCGTCGTCCGAGACGGTGATCCCGAGGCGCTTCGCGTCCTCGTTGAGGAGCCACCGCTCGTAGAGCCCCTCCGCCGTGAGCCGCCGGTAACCCATCGCCCGGAGGCGGTTTTCGTCGGCGCTCCGCATCGCGAGCAGGTTCTTCGACGCGTTGAAGTCGATCGAGGAGATGCAGCTGCCTCGGACCTCGACCGCACAGGTGTTCCCGGTCGACTGCACGGGGCCCGTGCTCGGGCGGAACTGGACGATGAAGACGACGGCGATCGCGATGACGATGGCGGCGCCGAAGATTTGGCTCAGTCTGTTCACGAAGGGCTCGCTCCCGGGGCGTGCGCCGCTCGCTCTTCGAGCGGCCTCCCGCCTTGGCCTGGCGCGGCATAGCACGGCGTCGACGGCGTGTCTTTACGGCGGTCGGGAGCGAGGCTAGGGGCACATGCCATGGCAAGCTCGAAGTCACACCTCCCCGATTGCGGCCTCTACCTGACGACAAAGCCGCTCCCCGGACACGAGGACAAGGTGCCTGCTGGCACCATCGTCTCCTTCCACAACCACTCGGACAACGGTCTGCCGACGGTCACGACGCCCGACCACAACGTTCACAACCGCTGGCACTTCCACGGCCCTGCCGTCGCGTTCCGGGGCACGACGTGGGCGGACTCCCTGCAGCGCCTCCCCGCCGAAGGGTTCTACACGCTTCGCAAGGAGCTCGCGTTCGACGGCGGCAACTGGCCGAAGGGCACGCTCGTGCAGCTTGGTTACACGCAGGCGGGCATGCCTATCCTGTTCATCGCCCGTGTGCGTTCGCGGCTTCAGGAGAACGACCTCTTCTTCTCCGACAAGGGCGTAGGCATCAAGCGCGAGCAGCTGTCCCTGCTCGAGCCCGTCTCCGTCTTCGAGGAGCCGAGCGACGGCTCCGGCCACCAGCCCGATCACGCCGAGGCGCACTGAGCGGCCGCCGTAAGGGGCGCATCCTCGTGCACCGCGCAGGACGCAGCTCCCGTCCATGCTGAATATCGACCGGAGCCCACATTTCTGTCCCCGGGCACGGCGTGTGCTTGTAATTTTCTTTCGTGATTCGACGCAGAACCCTCACACCCCCGTCACTCCAGATTCCACCTGAGCTCCTGGCCAACCGTCGCAGGAGCCCGCGCCGCGAGCTGAGCGAACGGGTACGCCTGGAGACCGGCGAGCGCGCCGTCGCCGGCTGGACGCTGAACGTGAGCGTCGGCGGGCTCAGGGTGGTGATAGAAAATTCACTCGATCCCGGTACCGAGCTAACGGTCTGGCTCGACGGTAGAAGCCCACGTCCAGGTAGGATAATGTGGGTCCAGGACGAGCCCGATGGATCGATCGTCGGGGTGTGTTTCCTCGATGGTCTGGAGGATCGGAAGGGCATCGACGGCCTGGGGGGCCTGGAAGGAGGCCCCTCGAGGTCGCCGCGATCGAGCTCCTGAGCCCACAGGGGCGCGCCGGCGCGCCAGAGCGCCACACGTGGTCGGCGCTGTCGGCTTGACGAGGCACCCGCAATTTTGCGATGGATGTTCCTGCTGATAGCTGGGGGTAGCCGGAAACCAGCGGAAGATGCCGACACCCGCGGAGATAAAGAAGGCCCTGCTCCAGGCCGGATTCGAGGTCTACCGCACCCGGGGCGACGCCGTGCAGGTCGCGGAGCGGGTGCGGGAGAACCTCCTCATGGACTCGGGGATCGTCGTGGGCGCCGAGCCGCTGCGGGTCGGGTTCGTCGTGCGCGCCCAGCGCAACGACTTCCCGGGGGTGGCGGACGAGCAGCTCTTCGAGCGGGCGCGCGGGATGGCCGAGCCTGCCGTGGCGCGTGGCTACACCGAGGTCGAGGCCGCCCTCCGCCACGTCCGCGACCCCGGCGACGCCGAGCGGACGCTCGATACGTGGTGCGAGGTCCACTTCGAGAAGCGCGTGGCGTCGCTCGAGCTCGCCGTCAGCGAGGTGGGGTTCGCCCTCTCGCTGGAGAAGGCTGCTCTGCCGCGCTGAGCGGTACGCGATGCCCTTCGACCGCGCCGCGAGCCTGCTCGGGCCGTCGGGCCCGTTCGCGCGCGGCCTGGACGGGTACGAGGACCGACAGGGGCAGGTGGCGATGGCGAGCGCCGTCGAGCGGGCGCTCGCGGAGGACCGCATCCTCCTCTGCGAGGCGGGCACCGGGACGGGCAAGACGCTCGCCTACCTGGTGCCCGCGATCCTGAGCGGTCGCAAGGTCGTCGTCTCGACCGCGACGAAGGCGCTCGAGGACCAGATCTACACGAAGGACCTGCCGCTCGTGGCCGAGCACCTCCGGCTGGATCCGCGCGCGGCGCTGGTGAAGGGGCTCGGCAACTACCTGTGCCTGCGGCGCTTCAGCGAGCTCCGGACCAGCCCTGGCGCGGGCGCCGGGATCGCGGGGCGCTCGCTGCCGCTGATCGAGGCGTGGGCGCAGGAGACCGAGATGGGCGACGTCGCGGAGCTCGCCCACCTCGCCGAGGGGGATCCGCTCTGGCGAGAGGTCGCGTCGTCGAGCGAGACGCGCCTCGGCGCCTCGTGCGAGTACTTCGAGAGGTGCTTCGTCACGCGGATGAAGCGCGACAGCGAGGCGGCGCGCCTCCTCGTCGTCAACCACCACCTCTTCTTCGCGGATCTCGCGCTGAAGATCGCCGGAGCGCGCCGCGGCTTCGCCGGCGCCGGCGCGCTCCCGCCGTACGACGCGGTCATCTTCGACGAGGCGCACCAGCTCGAGGACATCGCGACGGGCTTCTTCGGCGTCCGCGTCTCTCGCGCGCGGGTCGACTCGATGCTGCGCGACGCCGATCGGGCCTTCATCGCGTCGGGCCTCGCCGATCGCATCCTCGGGCGGGGCGAGGGGACGGCGATCACGGCCGTGGTGCGCGAGTCCGCGGACGCGCTCTTCGATCGGCTCGCCTCGCTGGGCGGCGCCGCCGGGAGCGGGGATCGCGGCGAAGCCCGGAGCCCGCTCGCGAGGGACGCCTGGTCCGGCGAGCTGCTCGACGCGTACCACCGCCTCGACGACCACCTCGAGGCGCTCGCGGCGTACGGGAGCGCGAACGCGATCAGCGAGGCGGTGCAGCTCGTCGGCAACCGCGCCGCGCAGCTGCGGGACGACGCGGCGCGGATCGTCGACCCCGCGACGAACCAGGTCACGTGGGTCGAGGTGCGCGGCCGCGCCGTCTCGTTCGGCGCGTCGCCGGTCGATCTCGGGGACATGCTGCGCGAGCACGTCTTCGAGCGGATCGGCGCCGTGGTGCTGACGAGCGCCACGCTGACGACGGGCGGCTCCGCCGGGGCGGGGTTCCGCTTCCTCCGCTCGCGGATGGGCCTCGACGAGGACGTGTCGGTCCCTGTCGACGAGCTCGAGGTCCCTTCGCCCTTCGACTACCCGACCGCCGCGCTGCTCTACACGCCGCGCGACCTCCCCGAGGCGACCGACGCGGCGTTCGTCGAGCGAGCCGCCGATCGCGCGGCCGAGCTCATCGGCATCACGGGCGGCGGCGCGTTCCTCCTCTGCACGTCGATCCGCGCCATGAACGCGCTCGCCGCGGCCCTCCGCGTCCGGCTCGGGCGCGCCGCGGCGGTGGCCCGGGCGGACGGCGGTGCTCCGGGGCGGCAGGCTCCGCTGCTCGTGCAGGGGGACGCGCCGAAGGGCGCGCTGCTCCGCCGCTTCCGCGCGGAGCGGCACGCGGTGCTCGTCGCGACGATGAGCTTCTGGGAAGGGGTGGACGTCCCCGGCGAGGCCCTGCGCCTCGTGATCATCGAGAAGCTCCCGTTCGCGGTGCCGACCGATCCGGTCGTCGCGGCCCGGTGCACGGCGATCGAGCAGGGCGGCGGCAACCCGTTCATCGCGTACAGCGTGCCTCAGGCCGCGATCACCTTGAAGCAGGGCTTCGGCCGGCTGATCCGCGCGCGCACCGATCGCGGCATCGTCGCGATCCTGGACCGGAGGATCCGCACGCGCGGCTACGGCCGCGTGCTGCTCGACAGCTTGCCCGACGCACGCCGGACCGACCGCATCGAGGACGTGCGCGCCTTCTGGGCGGCCCGCGCGGCCGACGCGGAAGCGGAGCGAGGAGGAGCGCCGGCGCGGACGTGAGGCGCGGAGCGAAGCGGCCGCGAGGCGGAGCGCGAGATGCGGCGCGCGCTCCGGCGATGCGCGCGCTTCGTCGGCGCGATCGTCAGGGATACGAGTCCTTCCCGTAGATGCACCAGGCGCCGCCCTTCCGGAGCGCGATGACCTGGCGGAGCCTGTAGTCCGCCTTGAACCTGGGGTCGTCGTACGAGGCGCGGGAGGAGGGCACCGTCGGGGTCTTGCAGTCGATCCCGGCGGAGATGAGCAAGAAGTAACGCGGGTTCTTCGCGAAGATCGCGTCGGTGTAGCCGGCCCCGACCTTGTGCGTGTATGCGCCCGGCAGGCGGGAGACCTCGGGGCTGAGCAGCCCGAGCATGTCCACGACCGGGAAGCCGGTGCGGTAACCGACGTAGCCGATGTCGGCGAGCGCGATGGGGCCAGGCTCCGCGTTCTTGACGAGCCACTCCGCGGAGCGCCCTGCGGCGTCGTCCCAGAAGCCCTTGTCGTTGACGAGGAGGTTCCGCTGGGCCCGCACGAGCTCGCCGGCGCGGGTCGCGATCGTGATCGCGCCGAACGCCGCGATCGCGAGCGACGCGACGCGCTCGCGGCGCGCGGCGATCGCGCGGACCGCGTCGTCGGCGAGCAGGAACGCGAACGGCTCCGCGGGCGCGAGGAACCGGAAGTAAGGCATCCAGTCGCCGCCCACCGCGACGACGTACACGCCGAACAGCAGCGCGATCGACGCGATCGCGAGGCCGCTCCGGCGCCGGTGGACGATGGATGAGGCGACCGAGAGGATCCCGAGCCACAGGAAGGCGCCGGCGTGCTGCGCGTACTTGCGGACGTAGTCGCCCCCGCCCTGGATCTGCTGCGCGAAGTCGCCCGTCTTCGCGGCGAGCGTGTTCGGGAGCCACGCGCCGTAGTAGCTGTGCCGCCACACGAGGTGCGCGGCGACCGGGAGCGCGAACGCGACCAGGCGCAGCACGCTCCGGCGCGAGAGCGCCTGCTCCGAGTGCCAGACGACGAGCAGCCCGAGGAACAGCGGCGCCTCCGGGCGGGTGAGCGCGGCGAGCGCGAACACCGCGCCGGACCAGGGGAACCAGGGGAACCAGGGGAACCAGGAGAAGACGCGCGCGGGTCGAGCGCCGCTGTCGTCGCTGGCGGCGTCTTCTTCGCGGAAGAAGAGCTCGGTCCCGGCGAGCGTGAGCAGGAGGAACAGCGGCGTCTCCAGCCCGAACACCGCGTAGCCGGAGAAGAGGACGCTCATCGCGAGCAGCCACGTCGCGAGGCAGGGCACGTTCGAGAACGGACGCAGCCGCCGGGAGAGGAGGTAGGTCGGGACGAGCGCACCTGCGGCGCACGCGGCGCCGAGCACCTTCGACGCCGCCGCCGGCGCCGCGCCGAGCTTCACCGCCGCGGCGAGGAGCACCGTCCAGAGGAAGTTCGTGTAGCCCTCGACGCGCTCGCCCACGTTGTAAACGAGCCCGTTTCCGTTCGCGAGGTTCTCCGCGTACCGGAACGAGATGTACGCGTCGTCGATCGTGAAGCTCGCGACGCGGAGCGCAGCCGCGATCGTGATCACCATCGGCGCGAGCAGCCCGAGCGTGAGCGCCAGCGAGGCGGGGAGGGGAGCGCCAGCGAGCCAGGTTCGAAGATCGCGCGCCGGTGCGCTGTGGCGCTCGGCTCCCGACAGCTCGTCGCCTTCGAGGGACTCGTCGTGCCCCACTTCCTCGCTCCTCTCCACTGCCGTCACGGGGTCGCCGCTCATCGGGTGCCGACCATACCCCGATTGTCACAGCCACAACGTCGAGCTGCGTAAATCGGGACAGGATGGTGTGCGAACACCCGGACGCAGTGCGAACGAAATTGCGCACTCTGACTGTAGGGCTACGCTGTCGAGGCAGCCACGGCGGCGGCTTCCCGTGCTGACAAGGAAGGAGTCGAGTGATGAGCGAGCTCGTTGCGCACCTGCCCGTGATCGGTCCCGTCGTTCTCCTGGCGGCGCTCGCCCTCGCCGCCGTCTTCCTCGTGCGCAGGGCGTCGGCCCCCGGTGCGCCCCCTTCCGCGCTGTCCGTGAAGGAGCGGGCCATCGTGGCGGCCTGCGCTGACGCCCTGTTCCCGGCCGGGGGCCCGATCCCGGTCTCCGGCACGGAGGCCGGGCTGGTCGAGTACGTGGACCGCTACGTCGCGCGCACACCGCGGCCTCTCCGGCCCTACCTGCGGCTGCTGTTCCACTTCGTCGAGCTCTCGCCCTGGGTCTTCGGGCCGCGCCGCGCGCGCTTCACGCGCCTCCCGCAGGCCGATCGCATCGCGGTGCTCGCGTCGATGGCGCAGAGCTGCATCTACCTCCGGCGGGTGACGTTCCTCTCGCTGCGGACGATGCTCTCGATGGGGTATCTCGCGAACGAGAAGGTCGCCGGCGCGATCGGCGTCGCCTGCTGCGCCACGCCCTTCGAGCGCCGCGCCGCCGGGAGAGCGGCGGGGGAGCCCGCCGCCGCGGCGCCCCCGTCGCTCGCGCCGGGGGTGACGGCGTGAAGCTCCCCGTCCTCCCGGAGCCGCCTCGCGCCGCGGGCCGCGAGCGGCGCTCGCTCTCCGACGCGACGCTCCGAGCGAGGGGCGCGGTGGAGCCGCTCGCGCCCGGCGAGCCGCGCTCGCAGGTGAAGGTGTTCGCCGACTACGAGGGCGAGGTGCGGGCGTCGTGCGAGGTGCTCGTCGTCGGCTCGGGTCCGGGCGGCGCGGTCGTCGCCAAGGAGCTCGCCGAGGCGGGGCGCGACGTGATCCTCGTCGAGGAGGGGCCGCCGTTCGGGGTGGAGGATTTCCGCCAGGAGGCGGGCGAGTCGCTCGCGCGCACGCTGCGCGAGGGCGGGATGCGCGCCGCCCGCGGGCGCATGCTCATCCCGACCATGCAGGCGATCGCGCTCGGGGGTGGCTCGGTCGTCAACTCGGCCATCTGCGCGCGCTCGCCCGCCTGGGTGTTCGACAAGTGGGCAGAGCGGACCGGCGCGTCCTCGCTCACCCTGGACGCGCTGCTGCCCCACTACGATCGCGTCGAGCGCCTGCTCGGCGTCTCGCCCACGCCGATGGAGGTGCAGGGCGAGCGCAACCTGCGCTTCAAGCGCGGCTGCGACGCGCTGGGGCTGTCGAGCGAGCCGACCCACCGCAACGTGCGCGGCTGCCGCGGCTCGGGCGAATGCTTCACGGGGTGTCGCAACCGCGCAAAGATGTCGACCGACGTCTCGTACGTCCCCGCCGCGATCCGGGCGGGCGCGCGCGTCTTCACCAGCGTGCGCGCCGAGCGCCTGCTGCTCTCCGGCAGGCGCGCCGCCGGGATGCGCGGGCGCACGATCGAGCCCTTCACCTGGCGCGAGGGGGCGCCCGTCGAGATACGGGCGGAGCTCGTCGTGCTCGCGGCCGGCTGCATGGCGACCCCGCTCATCCTGCTCCGCAGCGGCGCCGCCGGCTCGAGCGGCTACGTGGGCAACGAGCTGCAGCTCCACCCGGGGCTCGCCATCATGGCGGTGTTCCCGGAGCCCATCGATCCATGGGAGGGCGCGACCCAGGGCTATCACTCGCTCCACTTCATCGAGCAAGGGATCAAGCTGGAGGTCCTCTGGTCACCTCCGGCCGTGCTCGCCGCGCGGTTTCCCGGCCTCGGGCACGACTACCAGCGCCATCTCCGGACATACAACCGGATGGCGCCGTTCGACGTCATCATCGCAGCCGAGCAGTCGCGGGGGACGGTGCGTCCGAAGCGCGGCAGCTGGGACCCTGATGTGCGATTCGACTACGCGCCGCGCGACGTCGAGAAGATCCAGCGCGGTCTCGGCATCTTGTCCGACATCTGCTGGGCGGCGGGGGCCTCGTCGATACTGCCCGGGCTGCACGGCGTGCCCGACGAGCTGACGTCGCCGAAAGAAGCCGAGATCCTGAAGAGCAAACGGCTCGACGGGCGCGACACGATCACCGCGGCGAATCACGCCTTCGGTACGGCGCGGATGTCGAGGCGCCCGCGGGACGGGGTGGTCGATGAGGAGGGGCGCTGCCACGATCTGGACAATGTGTACGTCGCTGACACGAGCATCTTTCCTGGAAGTCCCGCCGTGAATCCGATGCTTACGTGCATGGCGCTGGCCGATCGCATCGCATGCGGCATCATCGAGCGCTGGTGAGGCGCGCGGCGGCGTGTCACCACAGGCGTCAGTGAGCCAGGGGCGCCACATCCGTCGGGCAGGCACGGCATGTCGCAGACGGTATGTGAGGGGGACTTTGCACCCGAGAAGGAGGCAACTCCCGAGTTGATACGAGGCCCCCGCGAGGTACAAGTTTAACGGCACGTTTCAACTCGCACGGGGCCGAGCCGTCCGTCCGCCGAGCTGGGAGGGAAGCTTTGGGACCGAACGCAGTTTCAGCTGCAATTCCGCGCGGACAAGCGCGCTCGCCGCATCGGAGCCACAGCCATCACGGCCGTGTGCTCCTCGTCGAGGACGAGCCCGACCAGGCGGCCATCCTCGAGGCGGTGCTGCGCCACGAAGGGCTCGACGTCGTCGTTGCGTCGAGCGGCGAGCAAGCGCTCGAGATCCACCAGCGGACGCCGGCTGACGTGCTCGTCACGGATCTCAACCTGCCAGGCATGACGGGGGTCGATCTGATGCGCCGGCTCTCGCCCGGCGAGCTCGAGGGGCCCGAGCCGAAGGCGCCGCCGCCCCACGTGGTCATGGTCACCGGCGCGGCGTCGATCACGAGCGCCGTCGACGCGCTCAAGCTGGGAGCGGCCGACTACCTCCAGAAGCCGCTCGATCCGGCGCGCCTCGTGCTGCTCGTGCGCGAGCTCCTCTCGTCGCCGCCGACCGAGTTCGACGACGACGATCCCCTCCATGGGCAGCTCGTGTTCGAGGGGATGATCGGCGGTTCGCCGCGGATGCGGGAGGTCTTCACCCGCATCGATCGCGTCGCCGCGACGATGGCCCCCGTGCTCATCGTCGGCGAGAGCGGCACGGGCAAGGAGCTCGTCGCGCGTGCCATCCACAACCGGAGCCGCCGCCGCGGGGGTCCGTTCGTGCCGGTCCACACGGGCGCGATCCCGCGCGAGCTCATCGGCAGCGAGCTCTTCGGCCACGAGAAGGGCTCGTTCACCGGCGCGTTCGCCGCCGCGGAGGGCAAGTTCGAGGCGGCGGCGGGCGGCACCGTCTTCCTCGACGAGGTGGGCACGATGGACGCCGCCGTGCAGGTCAGCCTCCTCCGCGTGCTCGAGACGTACCGGTTCACGCGCGTCGGCGGCCGCAAGGAGATCGAGGCCGACGTCCGCGTCGTCGCCGCCACGAACAAGGACCTGCTCGACCTCGTGGACGACTGCGTCTTCCGCGAGGACCTCTACTACCGGCTCAACGTGTTCACGGTGACGCTGCCCCCGCTGCGCGAGCGCAGGGAGGACATCCTGCCCATCGCCGAGCGCTTCCTGCTGAAGTTCGCCAAGCGCTACGGCACCCCGGCCCGCCGCCTCTCGGACGCCGCCGTCGAGCGGCTGACCGAGCACGACTGGCCGGGCAACGTCCGCGAGCTGCGCAACGTCATCGAGCAGACGGCGCTCTTCGCCTCGAACGAGCTGGTCTCGGCCAACGACGTCCAGCTCGGCCAGGGCCGGATCGAGCGGCGCTCGGGCCGGCGTTCCTATGACAGCATCCCGTCGGCGAGGGTGGCGGCGCCGGTCGTCCCTGCCGAGCCGGCCGAGCCGCTCTCGGTGCCGATCGTTCATGCCGCCGACCTGGTGGTCCCCTCCGAGCCCGTGCCGTCGCACGTCGGCGCGCAGCCTGTGCCGTCCTCCATCAGCCCAGCCTCGATGCCGCGGAGGCCTGGGGAGGCGGGCACGCACGAGGCCGAGCCGTCGCGGGACACCGGCGAAGCGGCCGAGCACCCGCTCGTGCTGCGCCTTCCGGTCGGCACGCGCCTGGCGGACGCGGAGCGCAAGCTCATCCTGCTGACCCTCGAGGCGGTGCGCGGCAACAAACAGCGCGCCGCCCGCGTGCTCGGGATCAGCCGCCGCGGCCTGTACTCGAAGCTGCAGGCGTACGGGGAGCACGTGGGGAGCCACGAGGCCCAGGGGCACAGCGAGAGCGCCGAGCCGCAAGACCCGGTCGACGAGGTGCCGGTCGTCACCGACGAGCCCGTCCTGGAAGAGCTCGGTTCCGCGCGCGGCGACGCCTGACGGAGCCTCCTTGCCGCTCTGCGCCGCGAGGCGGCGCCGCGAGCTCACACCGCCACACGGCAGCTTCGCAGTACCGCAGCAATTACGGGGCGCGCGGGCGGGTCGAGTGTGAGGCGCCTCCCAGCGCGGATGGGCTCCTGAGCCGCGCCGCCAGGGGGCTGGTCGCACTCCGGAGCCCGACCTGCGCGCTGCTGCGCCGCGCCCCGACAACGGTCCCGTCGGCGGTCCGTCCCTTTGTGCTTTACGAAGGGACGACGACCTCGGCTATCGTAAAGCGGAGCTGCGAGATCAGACGCGCGACTGGCACGTCAGAGAGCGGGCCACCGGCGCGGCATCAAGGTAAACTCTACGCGACGCCTCGCCGGCACTACACCCCAGCGGGCCAGCCCCCAATGAAGATCACCTGCCAGTCCTGTCAGTCGAAATACACCGTCTCGGACGAGAAGGTCCAAGGCAGAACCGTCAAGATCAAGTGCCGCAAATGCGGCGCGACGATCCTCGTGAACAGCTCGGGCGTGACGACCAACGGCGGGGTCGCCGATCCGGTCTCCGGCACGAGCGTTCCGAATGACGGGACGACGTACCTGGTCAACGTGGCGGACGGCGATCAGCGCTCGATGGCGCTGGCCGAGATCGTCACGAGCTACCAGTCGGGGGTGATCAACGCCGAGACGTACGTCTGGGCGGACGGCATGGCCGACTGGCAGCCGCTCGGCCAGATCGACATGATCGTCGCGGCCCTGCATGCAGGCAGCGCTCCTGCCTCCGTGGCCGCGCAGGAGGCGGCGCCGGTGCCGTCGACGTCCGTGCCCAGCGGGGGAGCGGCCCTCGGGCAGACCTCCCCGGGCGTCGAGTCGGTCGCGGCGGCCCCTCCTCGAGCAGCGGCGGTGCGTCGCGATCCGGCGCGTCCGACGCAGGATCTCTTCGGCGCGAGCCCGGGCGTCGAGGCGCACCGGCCCAGCTCCGACGACGTGGCCACGAGCGCTCCGCTCTTCAAGAGCGGCGCCGCGCCTGGCCAGCGCGACGAGAACTCGATGCTGTTCTCGCTGAGCGCCCTCACGGCGAAGGCCGCCGCTCCGGCCCCGGCGCGGGCGGCCGTCAGCGCTTCGGACGACTCCGGCCTCATCGACCTGAAGGCCCTCGCGTCGGGCGCTGGCGTCCGAGCGCCGTCGCCCGTCGCGAGCATCGTCGCCAACGATGGCGGCCTGTTCCAGCTCAGCGCGCCGATCGTGACCACGGCGCGAGCGCCGTCGGTCGCGCCGCCGAACGTCGGCGAGGCCCCTTCCAAGAACCGCGCCCCGTTGATCATCGCCGCGGGCATCGCGATCGCGGGCATCGCGATCGCAGGTGTCTTCTTCCTGATGAAGGGCGGCGGCAGCGCGCCGGTTCCCACCGCGGTCGAGACCGCGCCGACCACGGCCGCCGCGCCGGCGACGCCGGCGCCCCTCGACACGGCGCCGGCGCCCGAGCCCACCGCGTCGGCCACGGCGTCGGCGTCCGCGACGGCAGAGCCGGTCGCGAGCGCCGCGCCGAGCGCCGCGCCGACGGCAGCAGGGGCCCGTCCGAGCACGAAGCCCTCGACGCGACCGAGCACCGGTGGCAGCACCGCAGGCAAGCAGGCGCCTGCTGCGGCCGCCCCGGCGCCGGCCGCTCCAGCCCCCGCGAAGCGCGGCGGCTGCGGGTGCGCGGTCGGCGATCTGATGTGCGCGATGCAGTGCTCCGCAAAGGGCAAGTGAACGCGCGTCGGCCGTCGTCCGATCGGTGAGCGGAGATCCTCACCGCCGGAGCCGCGCGTGCAGCGGCTGCTCCGGCGGTGGGCGTGCGATGCGCGACCGGCGTGAGCCAGCCGCTGCAGACACGCACGGCGCGAGCCGCGGCTGAACCTTGGCGTGGGCGCCCGCAAGGACGGTGCGGCGCCTGGATCGCCGCGCTAGCATCGTCCGTCATGAGTGAGCCCGACGGGCGGCTGCGCGCGCCGGTTCTTCGGCGGATGCCGGGCGCGGCGCGGCGCTCCGCGATGGCGCTGCTCCTTTGCGCGAGCGCGGCAGGGTGCGGTGGACAGGCGGCGATGGCGCCCTCCGGAGGACCGGCGTCGAGCGATCGCAGCGCTTCCGGGCAAGCGTCTCGCCCGGCTCCGGGCGGGCGATCCTCGCAGGGGGCGCTCGTGACCATGGTCACTCCATCGCGGCTGCTCCCGGATCTCGTCGGAGAGCGCGGCGTGGTGGCCAGCGAGGCGGGGGCCAGGCGGGTGCTCATCGATCGCATGCGCGTCATCGCGCACGACGATGGGTCGCTCGAGCGCGCCGCCGACCTGTTGCCGTCAGGTCAGGTCACCTCGCTCAAGCTGCCGACGCGCCTGGGCGGCGGGTACCTGTTCCACGCCTCGAACCGCGGCAGCGCGCAGCTCTGGCGGGCCCAGGCGTGGCTCGCCCCGCTCGAGCCGCTCGTCCAGCTGCCGTCGGAGGCGAACGAGATCCTCGCGGGGTTCGATCGCCTCTACGCGCGGCTCTCGCACAGCCACCGGCTCCTCGCGATCGACGCGCAGACGGGCGCGGCGATGCCGCTCGGCCCGCTCCCACCGGCGAGCACGTACGGCCAGATCGCGTTCGCTGACGGATGGCGCGCCCTGGTCGAGGCCGATCTGCGCGGCCTGCTCGTCACGTTCGACGCCGGGGCCACCTGGCGTGAGGTCGAGATCGACGCGCGGCCGACCTCTGTCGCCGTCGTCGGCGGCGATCCTGCCGTCATGACCGCGAGCGGGCTCTACGCCGTCGATGCGCGCGGCGGCGTGACGTACCGCACGCTGGAGGCCTCCGACGACGTGCAGGAGCCGCCGGCGCGCGCCCAGGGGCCTCTCGGGAGGCGCCCGCTCCGCGCCGCGGTCGAGGACGGGTGGCCCGACTCGAGCACGACGGCGGTGGTGGCTCGGGGCGGCGCCCTGGCGCGCGTCTCGCTGCGCGACGGGGCGGTCATCGACGTCGCGCCCGACGCCTATCCGGAGCGAGAGGCGGCCTGCCATGCGATCCGCGCGGGGGCGTCGTTCGGGTTCGTGTGCGGCGAGCGCGAGGGGCCGACGACCCTGTACGCTTTCCAGCCGCCGCTCGGCATGCGCCGGCTGATGCGCTTCGACGAGCCCCGCTTCGTGGTCGCGAGCGGCAACGGCGCGCTGGTGATCCGCGGCTCCTGCAGCGAGGACAGCGCGGTGCGCGCCGGGCGTGCGTACTGCGTCGTCGCCGCCGACGGGCGCGCCCGCGAGATCCACGTCCGCGCGCCCGCGCGAGACGTCGGCATCGAGCGCGTCGTCGCGCTGTCCGACGGCCGCATCGCCGTCCTCTCGCCGCCTCGCCTGGACGCGTCGGGGCAGCTCACGCTGCTCAAGGGGAGCGACGTGACGACCGTCCCGCTGATCCTCCCGCCCAAGCCGCGCAGCACCGCGCGCGATCTGCAGCGCGGCATGTGGATCGAAGGGTTCGAGGAGCGCGAGCCCGGCGTCATCGGCGGCTGGGTGGAGGCAGGCGGCCCGATCGTGGGCGTTCGGATCGACGCGAAGAGCGGGAAGGTGACCGCGGGGGCGCCGCGCCAGGACGGCACGGGCGCGCTGCTGTCTGGGCGGTTCGCGTTCTCCCTCGGAGAAGGCGAGCGCGCCGCCGAGTCGACGGACGGCGGCATGACCTGGCGCTCGCTCGATCTGCCGGAGCGGGACGACGGCACCTCGGTGTCGAGGACGCGCGCGTGCGGCCCCGTCGGCTGCGTCTTCAGGGGCTGGATCCGGGTCGGCTGGGGCAAGACGGCGCTGCCGGACGATCTCGCCGAGGCGAAGCCGCCGCCGGTGCTCCAGACGCCGCTCCGCGCGGGGAGCCCGATCGCGATGCGCTGCGAGGCCCTCGGCTCCTCGACGCCACCGCTGCCGGACAAGCCTCTCGCCGCGCCTTCTGCGCGCGCCGAGCGAGCGCGCCCGGCCTCGTCGGTCACGCGCTCGGCGTCGACGGAGACACCGACGTCGCCGTGGGCTCCTTTCCGCAACACGCCGCCGCCCAAGCGCGGGGCCGACGAGATCGGCCTCGACAACGGGGCTCCGTACGACATCGTGACGATGCGCGCCTACGCATGGGGCAAGCGAGGCGCAGACTGGGCGCGCGCCGGGCGCTGGCTCCTCCGCTTCGACGATCGCTTCGACCCGGATGGCGGGGTGCGTTCCAGCGGCGTGAGCGCGTCGCCTTGGTCGGATGAGGCGTCGGCCGCCGAGGCGCTCGGGGTGGTGGCTCAGGGGGCGGCGTCCTGGGGCGCGTACCTCGATCCTGGCGGACGGGCCGCGCTGACCCACGTGTGTCGGGGCGCCGGATGCAGCCTGTTCGCAGCCTCTGAAGGGCTGCCGATCCTTCCGTTGCGCGACAGCGCAGGCCGCGCCGGCCATTTCCTCCGGCCGTTTCCGAGCGGCGCCGTGCGGCTCGGCGAGACGTGGTTCTTCGTGACGCCCGGCGGCTCGTATGACGTCGTGGCGCTGTGGCGCGCCGACCTCGGGATCGCGCGGCAGCTGGCGACCTACTATCGCCCTGGCCGCACGGGCTACGGCGTGGATCCTCCGCGCCTGGTCCGGCGTGCGCTGGGCGGCGGCGTCGGCCTGCTCATCTCGGCGGCTCCCGACCCTGGAGTGCGCGCCGGCTCCTGGCACGTGCTCCCGATCGATCGCGAGACCGGCGCGCTCGGCGAGGCCGTACCGCTCGGCCGCAAGGACCTCGCGGAT
Organism: Sorangium sp. KYC3313; assembly: GCF_052075895.1. Taxonomy (NCBI): domain Bacteria; kingdom Pseudomonadati; phylum Myxococcota; order Polyangiales; family Polyangiaceae; genus Sorangium; species Sorangium sp. KYC3313. The sequence goes on along the minus strand of NZ_CP197255.1, from coordinate 8,654,448 downwards.
ACACGGATCGAGCGCTGCGCGCCGGGTCAGGATGGCTGGCTCCTCGACACGAGCCTGGAGGGCTCGTCGAGCTTCGATGTCGGCGGAGGCTCTCCCTCCGTCGACGGCGCCGAGTTCCGGCTTCGCCTGGATCCAGGCAGCGCGTGCGTCGAGGCGATGGCGGTGAGGCTGCAGGGCGCCTTCTCGAAGGCACCCGAGAAGCAGAGCGACGTTGGCGCCAGCGCGATCCCGCTCGCCGCGACCGAGCGCGCAACGGGCCGGAGGTGGCGGTTGCGCTGCGAGCCGAAGGACGCCGCCAGATGATCCGCTAGTGGGTGACGGCCTCCGGCGAAACGGCGTTCACCCGTCCCTCGACGCCGACCTCGTCGCCTTCTCCGTAGCGGATGGTCCCGAGCCAGTCGGCCGTCCATGCGATCGGCGCGGCGGAGCTGTCGAGCTGCGCAGGGCCTGAAGCGTTCACGACGATCTCGCCGACCATCCCGGCCGTCTCCGATGCCTCGGTGCCAGCGCGCCACAGGAGCTTGAGCCCGCCAGCGCACAGCATCGCCATGCAGTCGCCTGTGCAGTCGGAGTAGCCGCCGAGCAGCTCGCCGAGCGTTTGGCACTCAGCGGCAGCGGCGAGCGCCGCGGGGACGGACTCCGCGTCCGTCTCCGCTGCGACCCCGAGCCCGGTCACTCCGCCGATGGTTCGGGTCGGTGACCACGTCAGCGTCCCCGCGAGCCGGAGCACGTCGCCGGGATCCGCCGTCCACGACATGAAATGTGCTGGTGGTACACCCGCGTTGTCAGAGGTCACGCTGCCGAGCCAGCTCGCCTCGAAGAGCGCGCGTCCCTGCATGTCTGCCACGCCGCTCAGCTGGCCGTCGAGCGCGAGCGGCGTCCCCGCGAGCCCGGTACGCGCCCATCCACGACACATGTCGCGCAGGGGGAGCGGGAGCGCGGCGAGGTGCGCCTGTGCTGCAGCGTCCCAGTCACGCTCGATCCGCTGCGCGGCAAACGCGGGCGCCTGGTCCGGCGGCGCCGCACGCTGCATGGCGTCGAGCAGGGATGCGGCTTCCGCGCCGGCAGGCAAGGATGCGTCGAGCAGCTGCTCGGTCGCTGCTTCGAGCATCGCGGTCAGCCCCTCCGCCGTCACGAGGGTCAGCTTCGTGTCGAGGCGCGTCGCCGCCATATCGATCGGCAGGTCCTTGATCGGGACCCGGACGTCGCGCGCGGAGCCGGCCTGCAGCTCTCGTTCGCTCACGCAACCCCACATGATCCGACCGCTGTGCAGAGCGACGGTAAGGCTCGGCCCCACAGGCGCGCCCTCGACGACCACCGGTTCGTCTGGATCGCCGTGCGCCACGAGCGCGCCCACGGGGGCTTCGGGCGCAGCGGCTGCGATCTCCTCGCAGGTGGCCTCCGCGACGACGCTCGCCGTCCAGTCCTTCGCGACGCGCGTCCCCTCGTAGACCGGGATGACGCGGAGCGTGCCGAAGCCCTCCGCGCTCACCGAAACACCGAGCTCCGCGGACGGCCCGCCCTTCGTCGCGGCACGGAGCCGAAACGTGCTTCCCAGGGTCGACGCATGGAGCTGAACCGAGGCCCTGCCATTTTCGTCCGTGACGGCCGTCGTGCGGTCGACCCATGCACCTGCAGCTTCGCCGAGGAGGGTGAAGCTCACCTCGTAGGGCGCCGGCGGTCGTCCCATGACCCAGACCGTCCGCAGCTCCCCTGGCACGAGCTGCAGCGTCCCGTCCTCCTCGAACGCCAAGACGGCGGGGTGAGCGGCGTCCCCGGGCAACCCGGGGCTTTCCGCCGACTCATCGGCCATACGAAAAGAGCAGGACGCCAGTCCGACGATGGCGATCCAGGGAGCCGAGTACTTCCAAGGCAAGCTCACCCTTGGAGTGTACCTTGCATCTCCCCCGGCGAACAGTGGAGGGGCAAACGTACGACGGCATTCCGGGTGAGCCCGGTCCGTCGGCCACCGACGCTGCCGAGCAGAGCTCGGGGTGAGCGGGGTCACACAGGAGCGTCGTCGCGGGCTGTGCCGCGAGGCGGTGGTGCCAGGGCCGCGTGGCGGCAGCGGACGATCGCAGGACAGCGGACGTCCCGAGGCGCGCGCGGTGGCGCCGCGCCTCGATGCGTGAGGCAGACGGCGCCGGCCCGCAGGGACGCGGCTACTTCACGTAGATCTGGGCGACGGCGAGGCCGCTGCCCCGGACCGTCATGATGGCCTTCGCGGGGCCGCCCACGGGGAGCGGATTCTTGAAGCAAGAGCCTTTGCCACCGAGCGTGGCGTTCGGCCCCGTCGTGTTGTCCTGGGAGAGCACCACGGGCGGCAGCATCGGCGCGGGCTGCGCGACGATCTGCAGGTTGAGCTCCTGGACGCCGAGGCCGACGCCGATCACCGAGTAACACTTGCCCGGCTGGATATTGAACGGCTGCTCGAGCGTCTGGCCGTCCTGGAACTGCCCGGCGAACGCGCCGCCCTCCGGCTGCATGCCCTGGACCTCGGAGGCCGCCATGGCGGTGAGGATCGGGGTCGCTGCGCTGACCGCGGCAGGCGCGATCGGGGTCGCCTGGCCGGTGCTCGTGCCCGTCGCGGTCGGCGTCGTCTGCGTCGGGGCGGGGGTCGTGGTGGCCGGCGGCGGGTACTGGCCCGGCTGGGTGGGTTGGCCGTACTGGCCCGGCTGGGTGGGCTGACCGTACTGTCCGGGCGGGTATTGTCCGGGGGGGTACTGGGTTGACGCCCCGTACTGGTTCTGCATCTGCGACGGGTTGTTCGGCTCCGGGTCGCTGCCGCCGCAGGCGAGGGGCGCGAGGCCGAGCAGGGCCGCGGGGATGAGGACGTGCAAGCGCATACGAGGCTCCTTCAGGGTTGTGCGGGTGAGGCCGCGACAGTGGGACGCTCGCCGCACCCGCGGCGGCTCACCGCCGCGTCACGGTCGGTAAGACGGCCGAGGTGGGGGCGTGTTCTACAACGACTTGGCGGCGCGAGGCCAGACGCTGCGGTGCAGATGGCGCGAGGCGCGTCCAGCGAGCGGAACGCGGCGTCGCCGCGGCCTGCGGTCACAGGCCCTGGAGCACGTTGTCGACCACCAGCGTTCGACGTCTCCGTGTTCGCGGGCGGGCGCGCGGTGTCGATCGCCCGCCGTGTCCCCGCATCGCCGCGGCCGTCGAGCCCCCGATGGATGCGCTGAGCCTGGCCGGCGCTGCCTACCGCCCCCAATTCCCTCGCGAAGACGCACCAAGCCGTCGGCGCACCCGCCCGAGGATACATACACCGGTCCCCGCAGCCCTCCATGGGACCCCTGCGGCGCTCCAGCCCAGTTGACGCGGGCGGAGGGCGACACCAGAAACCCCGTTCACAACCGCGCGCGGGGCGGGGCGGTCCGTGGTCCGCTTGGCGAGCCCAGCGCGGTCCCGTCGCGAGCCCCGCCGGCACGCCACGGCGTGCGGCCCGGCAGCCGCGCGCCGCTTCTGTGTAGATTGAACAATGGGCGATCCCGCTCGCGGCGGGAGATCAGGAACGAGCCATGAGCGACATCCACCAGGCGATCAAGGATACCGTCGAGAGCAACCGCGTCGTCCTCTTCATGAAGGGCACCAAGACCTTCCCGCAATGCGGGTTCTCGGCGCGTGCCGTCGACATCCTGAAAAAGTGCGGCGTGGACTTCAAGGACGTCAACGTGCTGTCCGATCCCTCGCTGCGCCAAGGGATCAAGGACTACTCGCAGTGGCCGACGATCCCGCAGGTCTACGTGGACGGGAAGTTCATCGGCGGCTCCGACATCCTGACGGAGATGTTCCAGTCGGGCGATCTGCAGAAGCTCCTGTCGAAGCAGGACTAACGTCCAGATCGCTCGGGGGCGCGAAGCCCCGCCGCGCTGGCGGCGCGGCGCAGGACCTCGTCGAACATGTCGCCGGTGAGCCGCCCCGTCTGGGTGTTCTGCTGGCTGACGTGGTAGCTGCCGAAGAGCAGCGCCGCCCCGGCGCCGCCGCGCGGATCGGGGATCGCCGCCTCGACGCCGTGCGCGAACGGTGGGAGGCGTGGGTGAGCTTCCGCGCGATCCCCCGCGGACGCGCCGCGCGAGCGGGCGAGCGCGGCGACGGCGTCATAGCCGATCTTGCCGAGCGCGAGGTAGACGCGCGCCCGATGCAGCGCCGCGAGCTCTCGGTCGATCCACCCGCGGCACGCCGCGAGCTCGGCGATCGTGGGCTTGTTGTCCGGGGGAGCGCAATGGCAGGGGGCGGTGATGAACACGCCCCGGAGCGAGAGCCCATCGTCGCGCGCGGTGCTCGTCGGCTGCGAGGCGAGCCCCGCTCGATAGAGCGCCGCGTAGAGGAAGTCACCCGACCGATCGCCCGTGAACATGCGGCCGGTGCGGTTCCCGCCGTGCGCCGCCGGGGCGAGCCCGACGATCACGAGCGGCGCGTCCGGATCGCCGAAGCTCGGCACAGGGCGGCCCCAGTACGTCTGGTCCCGGTAAGCGCGCCGCTTCTCTCGCGCGACGTCCTCGCGCCACGCCACGAGCCGCGGGCAGCGCCGGCACTCGACGAGCTCCGCCGTGATCCGATCGAGCGCGCGCGCCGCGCCGCCGCGGCTCACGCGGCGGGCTCGCCGCCCGAGCTCGTCGAGGCGCCGCTCTGCCCCACGTCCACGCCGCGCTCCGATGCACGCGCCTCCGCGAGCGGGCGCGGCGGCGCCGCCGCGCGCTCTGTCAGGCCGCCCTGCTCGCCGGCCACCATCCCGGTCACGATGCGGTCGAGCACCGCGTCGAAGCGCAGGCGGTTGAAGCGGGCTCCGCTCGCCAGCCAGTCGATGTGCCCGCCCTTGCCCGGAAAATGGCCGACGATGTCCAGGTGGTCGGCCTTGCCGGCCCAGATGAGCTCCCCCCAGACCTGCGAGGCCAGCGGGACCACGCCGTCGTTGGCGTCCAGCGGCGGCAGCTCCCCGAGCACGCGCGCGAGCTTCTGCTCGATCGAGCCGTCATGGGAGCGACAAGGGTAGTGCTCGTTCAGGCGGGCGGTGATGTTCGACAGCGCGGTGAAGATGGCGGCCGACATCGCTCCCCACGGCGACCGGAGCGCCGATACCCAGTCGCGGACGGCGTTGCGCGGCGCGTACGTCGCGACGCTCTGGTACCGCAAGCCCGCGCGGTCCTCGAGGCCGGCGTGGAGCAGATCCATCGCCTCGGGCATGAGCTGGACGATGGCGCCCTGGTCGTCGCGCAAGAGCTTCAGCCAGGCGCGCAGCTCGCGGCTCGAGGCGTCGTCGAGCACGCGGATGAAGCTCTCGACCGCGCGATCGATGAGCTCGATCTCGAAGAAGCCGAGCTGCGCCCGGCCGAACGCGGCGACCAGCGCCGACGCGGCCGCGAGCGGCGGCGCGCCGAGCTTGAGGCCGGCCACCGTCAGCGCGGTGACGGCGTAGAGCAGGCGCTGGCCGCTCACCGTGGCGAAGAAGGCGGCGAGCGGGGTGCCGAAATGCGGCGTGTTGATGGTGGTGACGGACCGCAGCCGGCTCGTCCAGCCGAGCCGGCGGTGAGCGTTCCCGGGGAGCCGCGCCGTCGGCGAAGCGACCAGGCGAGCGTCCAGGCCTCCGGTCGAGTGGCCTACGATGTGGATGGGGCCGTCGTCGTCCCCGGCGCTCTCGTCCACGAGGCGGGCGAGCTTCGCCGCCCGACGGAGGATGGAGGCGGTCGGGTGGACCTCGCAGACGTGGATCTCGACGATGCGGCCGCGATCGCGGAACCGCTCCTCGATCGCGCGGATGAAGTGCTCGAAATACTCGAGGGAGGCGAGGGTCGCGAAGCCGAACATGCCCGGCGACAGGTAGACGCGCGTCTTCTGCACGCGCGGGAATGTGCCATGTCCGCCGGCCCTCGGCGGCATTTCCATCGCCGCTCGCGCCTGCGACCGTGACGGCCGGGCGGCGTGAAGAAGCGGCGGCATGCCGGCGGCAAATCCGGCTACCCTGCGAGCGTGGACGACCCCAGCGCGCGGGAGATCGAGGCGGCTGTACAGGAGGCCCTGGGCCTGTTTGGAACATCGGGCTCGGTGAGCGTGCAGGGACGCCAGATCGCGCTGCGTGGGCGCGGCGCTCCCGTGGCCATCGATCTGGAGCAGCTGGTCGAGCAATGGCCGCTTCTGCCACAAGAGCTGCGCACGCGTAAGGCGTCCGACCTCGCGCGGCGGCTCGCTCTGGCGCACCGCGCGGTGAGCTCGCTCGCGCCGCCTGCGCCGGCCGCCCGGGGCCGGCCAGCGCGGCACCTCGTGATCCCCGTCGGCGTGCTCGCGCTGGTGGTCGTCGGCGCGCTCTTCGCGTCGCGCATGCTCCGATCGCGGGAGGCCCCGGCCGCCTCGCCCACAGAGCCGGAGACGACCGCCGGCCAGGATGCGGCGCGGAACGCGCGCACCTGCGAGGCCGCGCGCAAGCGGATCTACGCCGGTGCTTCCATGGGGCCCTTCGAGCTCGCGGGCTGGGTCGCCGAGCTCTGGCTGGCGATGCCGCGCGGCGCCGCTGCAGCGGAGGTCGCCGCCGGCGCAGGGGAACCGGCCGCTCTGACCGCCGAGTCCGTGGGGCTCGGCGCGCTCATCGCGCAGGGCAAGCTGACGTCGGGCGCCGACGCCGAGCTCGCCGCGATCACCGACGGGGTCGTGGAGATCGTCCCCGGGTTCGACGCGGAGGAGGCGAAGCGCTCTCCGTCGTGGCGCGCGATCACCGCGCGTTTCTCCGGCGGATACGCGCGGGCATACTTCGATCCCGCGCACCGGGCGCGCTTCGTCGCGCTCGGCGACCGCATGGCCGACGCGGCCGCCGCGGCGCTGGGCGCCCTGTACGCGCGCTGCGCGCACCTGCCCTACCACGACGCCGGCGCCTGGTTCCGCGGCTCGGATCCGGCCGCGGCGGCGACGGCGCTCGTCTATACGTCCGGCCTCTTCGCCGAGATGTCGGCGGTCGATCGAGGGGCGCTCGCCGCGCTGCCAGGGGTGGGGCCGATCGACGCCTTGCGCGGCGCGGGCGCCTCGCTCGATGCGGCGAGCCTGGGTAAGCTGGTGGGCGCGCACGGCGGGGGCATCACCAAGGGCGGGACAGGCGCGGTCGTCATCACGTTCCCCGTCGGCGGGCCGACCCGGGCGACGACCGCGAGCCGCACCGTCGCGCGCAAGCTGCAGGTCGGCGTGGGCCAGGAGTGAACGCTCACTCGCCCGCGGCGAAGTGCACGATCGAGAAGACCGGCGCCGCGTCGCCGGCGCGCTCCGCGAGGAGCGCACGACCGCCGAGGAAATCGAGCTCGACGACGAAGGCGAAGCCGGCGACCTCGCCGCCCTGCTTGCGCGCGAGCTCGGCCGCGGCCGCGGCCGTGCCGCCGGTCGCGAGCAGGTCGTCCACGATGAGGACCCTGGCCCCCGGCCTGATCGAGCCCTTGTGCATCTCGAGCTCTGCCTTGCCGTATTCGAGCGCGTACGCCACGCGATCGGTCGCGGCCGGGAGCTTGCCTGGCTTGCGCACGGGCACGAAGCTGGCGTTGAGCCGGGCCGACAGCGCGCCGCCGAAGATGAAGCCCCGGGACTCGACGCCGACCACGACGTCGACGTGCTCGCCGACGAAGCGCTGGGCGAGGAGATCCAGCGTGATGTGGAGCGCCCGCGGATCCGCGAGGAGCGGCGTGATGTCCTTGAAGAGGATGCCGGGCTTCGGAAAATCCGGGACGTTCCGGAGGTGCGCCTTGAGATAACGGAGCGCGTGCTCGGAGGGCAGGGCGTCGTGATTGAACATGACGCCGAGCGTAGGCGAGCGCATTCGAGCCGGAAAGCGCTCCACGCGTCGCGACGCGAGCTACGTCAGGCGACGTGGCCGTCGTTGAGCTCCGCGGCGAGGAGGCCTGCGATGCCCTCGTGCTGCGCGGCGAAGAGGTCGAGGGTCAGCGGGGTGACGCTGACGGCCCCTGCGTCGTAGGCCTCGGTGTCCGAGCCGGGGACGAGGTCGTGGCGTACGCCCGCGCCGCCGATCCAGAGGTACTCGTGCCCGCGCGGATCCCGGCGAAAGATCACCTCTTCGGTGTACAAGCGCGCGCCCATGCGCGTGGCCCGCACGGGCCAGCTGCTGCCCGCAGGGATGTTGACATTGAGCAGCGGCGCTGGCCGGCGTCCCTGCTGCCCGGCGGCGCGGTGGAGGGCGAGGGCGAGCTCGACGCCGAGCGCCGCTGCGGCCGGGAGCGACGCGCCTGCATCGGCGGAGAGCGCGATCGAGGGGACGCCGCGGAGCGCTCCTTCGCGCGCGGCGGCCACGGTGCCCGAGTAGAAAATGTCGGCGCCCAGGTTGAGCCCGTGGTTCATGCCCGACACGACCAGATCGGGGCGCCGCGGCAGCACGCGCGTGCCGGCGTGAAGGGCGACGTAGATGCAGTCGGCGGGCGTCCCGTCGACCGCGAACACGCCGGGCGCAGCCTCCAGCAGCCGGAGGACGCGGTGCAGGCTCAGGGAGTGGCTCGTCGCGCTCTGGTTGACCGCGGGGGCGCACACCACCACGTCGGCGTGCCGGGCGAGCTCGTCCCGCACCGCGGTCAGACCCGGCGCGGAGTAGCCGTCATCGTTGGAGAGGAGGATCAGAGGGCGCATGCGTTCGTTCGATGGGTCTCTGGATCAGCGACCGAGCAGGCGCCTCGCGAGCGCGGCGACGAGCTCGACGAGGGCGCTGACGCGGCCGAACCATCCGGCTCCACCGCGCGCCCGCGCCATCGCGAAGGCGACCGTCCGGAGCGCGGGCGTATAAGGGTACCACCACAGCTCGCTCTTCGCCCTGCTGCGGTCCTCGAGCAAGAAGCGCGGCCGCGTGAGCTCCGCGAGCGCGTGTGGGCTGCTCGTGACGCCGTAGCCGCTGTCTCCCGCCCCCGTCCACGGCGCGGCCGGGAGCGCGCCCGTGAAGCCGTGGTTGTTGATCGTCACCACGCCGGAGCGCAGCCGTCGCGCGAGCGCGCGGGCCCGCTCGTAGCCGCGGGTCCAGAGGCTGGTCGTGAGCGCGAAGCGGGACGCGTTGGTGCGCGCGATCGCCTCCTCGGCGTCCTTCACCACGATGATGGGGAGAACGGGGCCGAAGGTCTCCTCCCGGAGCAGCGGCGTGTCCTCGCGCTCCACCTTGAGGACCGTCGGTGGGAAGGCGAGCGAGCCCTCTTCCGGCGCGCCGCCGGCGAGGATCTCTGCCCCGCCCTCGACGGCCGCCTCGAGCTGATGGCGCACGATCTCCGCCTGCCGCGCCGTCGTCATCACGCCGACGTCGATGCCGGCCCGGAGCTGCCCCGTGAGCGCGACGATGCGCGCGATGAAGCGGTCCGCGATCGCCTGCTCGACGTAGACGCGCTCGATGGAGGCGCAGTTCTGTCCGGCGTTCGTGAAGGCGCCCCAGAGGACGCCGCGCGCGGCGCGCTCCAGATCGCAGTCGCCGAGCACGATGGCGCTGTCCTTCCCGCCGAGCTCCAGGGACGTCGGGATGAGGCGCTCGGCGCACGCGACGGCGATCTTCTTGCCGGTGGCGACGCTGCCCGTGAAGACGACGAGATCGACGCCGGCCCCGACGAGCGCGGCGCCGACGTCGCCGCCGCCCTGCGCGACGGCGAGGGCGCCGTCCGGGAGCAGCCCGTCGAACAGCGACGTGACGAGCGCGCCGGAGCGCGGCGTGACCTCGCTCGGCTTGAAGACGACGGCGTTGCCCGCGAGCAGCGCCGGCACGATCGTGCGCAGCGGGATCGCGACAGGGTAGTTCCAGGGCGTGATGAGCGCGACGACGCCGCGCGGATCCCTCTGGATGCGCCCGACCTTGCCGGGGTAGGCGAGCGGGTCGAGCGCGACGGGGGAGTCGTCGAGGAGCTCCTCGATGGACCGGGTCCAGTAGTCGATGAGATCCGCGTTCGGCAGCACTTCAGCGAGAGCGGCCTCCTCGATCGGCTTGCCGCACTCGCGGTGCACGAGCGTCGCGATCTCCTCGGCCCGCGCGAGCAGGCGCTTCTTGACGCGCGCGATGCGCTCGGCGCGCTCCCTGATCGGGACCTCGGCCCAGGCGATCTGCGCCGCCCGCGCTCCGGCGACGATCGTCGCGAGGGTGCTGAGCTCTGTCGCCGCCACGTCGTCGAGGGGCGCTCCCCCTGCCGGGCTGCGCAGCGGGAAGGGACCGGAGTTCGCTACCCTGACGGACGCCGACGACGCCGCGTCGCCAGCTGCGGCGCCGGCCTCGTGGGGAAGGGGAGTCGTCTCGGAATCCATCGGGCGCGGAGCCTAACACCGCGCTCCTGCCCCTCTGCATGGGGCATGTCGCGACCCCGAGGGAGCAGGCCCCGACCGGACCGGCCGGGGGCGCGGGTTTCTACGGAGCGGGATCAGGCGCCGGCGCGGTCTCTTCAGCGGGCGCGGGCGCAGCGCCCTCATCGTCCGGGGTGGCGGTGCCGGCGGGGCTGCCTTTCCGTTTCGTGGTGCGGTCGGGCGTCGGGCTCGCCGCGGAGGGCGTGATCGACACGACCGTTTGCTTGCGGCAACCGACGATGACCGCCTGGCCGGCGGAGAGCCACGCGGGGTTCGACGTCTTCTCCGTCGTCAGCTTGCCGAGCCGCACGTAACGCGTCCCGCAAGGCACGTCGAGCGCCTCTCCGGTGCTTCCGGCGAGCGAGCCGTTCACATACACCGACGCGCGCTCCGGTGAATTGACCATCAGGTGGCCCCGGCTCGGCGGCAGATCCTCGGCCTTGCCTGCGGCCGGCGCAGCGCTCGCCTCGGGTGCAGCGCTCGCTTCGGGCGCAGCGCTCGCTTCGGGCGCAGCGCTCGCTTCGGGCGCAGCGCTCGCTGCCGGCGTCGCGGTCTCGGCCGCGGACGGTGCAGCGGGCGCCGTCTCGGTGGGCGCGGCGGTCGGCGTCGGCGCGGTGGCCGGCGGCTGCGCGGTCGCGCCCTGGGTCGCTCCCGGAGACGTGTCGACGTTGGGGAGGGGCGCGGGCTCGGGGTCAGACACGCTGAGCCGGTACGCGACCGCTGCGCCGCCCACGAGGAGCGCCACGGCGGCGATCACGATGCCCACGCGGGAGCGCGGGCGCGGCGGCGGTCGCACGGTGATTCCGGCGTCCGCGGCGGGCCGCGCCGTGACGTGGTCGGAAGGCTTCACGTCCTTGTCGGCCGGGAGGGGCGGGTCCTTGGTGATGACCTTCGGGAGAAGGTCGCGGTCGGCCGCCTTCGGCCTGGACCTGCGATCCGCTTCGTCGCCCGCGTCTCTGGGCAGCGTTCCAGGCGACGCATCGCCGGCCTCTTCCGCGACCGATCGCGCGATGGCCTGCGCTTCGGACCGCGCGGAGCGGACCGCCGTCTCCTCGTCTTCGAGGCCCTCGGGGCGAGAACGAATGACGGTGGGCTCGTCCTCGAGCATGCCGCGGATCACGGTCGGCTCGTCGTCGACCATCTCGCGGCTGAACTCTCGCTCGGTGGCAGGCTCCCCCATCGCGCGCCGCGTGGCGACGGCGATCGGATCCGGCGCCTTGGGGGTGACCGGCTCACCAGAAGAGGACGGCCCACGGGCGGTGGCCGCCTCGAGCGTGGAGGCGTCGTCCGCGGCGGCCGACGCGGTCGTGGCGTGCACCTCCGCGCGGTCGGGCCGGGATCTGCGCTCCGCGCGCGCTTCGGCATCCGGCGCCGCCCTGCGCTCGGCCGGGAGCTTCAGCGCTGCAGCGGGCTTCTGGCCGGGTTCCGGCTCGTCGGGGAGGAGCCCTGCGAACGAGAGCTCGTTGTCGCTCTCCGCCACCTTCGGCCGCGCAGCGACGTCCTCGTGAGGGAAGAACGGCTTCGTCTCTGCGCGCGGGCTGGAGCCCCGGGCCGGGGGCACCGCCGGGCCTGCAGCGGGCGCGTCCTTGCCCAGGGCAGCTGACCTGGCCGCAGGCGCCGTGACCTTGGCCGCGGTCCTGGCTGCCTCTCTCGGCTTCGGCTCGGCCGCCTCCGCGGGAGGGCGGAAGGTCTCCTGAGCACCGGCGGGGGGGCCGGCGTCTGCCCGCGGGAGATCGAGCGAGGCGGCGGGCCTCGCGCCCGGCTTCCCGGGTGAGCTGGGAGGCGGCGCAGGGGTGCGCGCCGGCGTCGCCGTGGCCGGCTTGAAGGCCGCGGCCTTGGCCCCGCTCGCTGCGGGCGTGGCCGCCGCTGCCGTCTTCACCGGCGGCTGTTGCGGCGTCTTCGCTGGAGATTGCTGCGGTGCCTTCGCGGCCGCTGCGGGCTGCTTCGCGGCGCTGGCCGCCGCGGCCTGCGATGCCTTCGCGGCCGCCGGGCTGAAGGCGTCGATGCCACCGACGTCGTCCAGGACGGGCTCGATGGCGCGCGGCGCGGACGGTCCACTCGCGGCGACCGCGCTGGCCGCCGCTGCCGGCCGTGCTTCGTTCGCCGGCGACGTTTCCGTCGAGCTGAACCTGGGGCCGGGCGAGGCCGCGCCCGCCGTGTCGTTGGCGATGGCGCCGGGCGCCTCGCCGCGATGCGGGACGAGCTCGGCGGAGGCCGCGAGCTGCGCCCGGGTGCGAGGCGCAGCGGCGTTCCGCTGCACCCGGTGGAGGAGCGCTTCGAGGGTGGCGACTTTTTCGGCGACGTTCACGCCGCGCCAGCATATCGCGGCTCGGCGCTCGTTACATCATTCGCGGTGAAGGGGCGCGATCGGGCGGGCTCATCGGCGGAAAATCCCGCCGGAAGGGGTCAGAGGGTCTCGAGGTAGGCGACCAGATCGTCGATCTGGGCGTCCGAGAGCTGGGACGTCTTGCCGTGCCGGTCGCCGCCGCCGCAGGCGGGGTTGGTGAACCGGTCCTTCAGCGTCGGCGCGCATCCGTCGTGCATGAACGGCGCGCGCACGCCGATGCGGACCAGCGACGGCACCTGGAAAGGCTTGCCCGTACCGACGTCGAACGAGTCGTTGGTCGTGAGCTGAGCGCCCGCGTGGCAGGTCGCGCAGTCGACGGCCTTGTCGTGGAAGAGGGCCTCGCCGCGCGCGACGGCCTCCGCGTCGGGCGCCGACGACACCGGCGGGGCGGGGAGGCTGTCGATCCACCGGGCGAGGACCTTCACCCGGCGCGGCCCCTGGTGCATGCCGCCCATGCGCCGCTCGAAGACCTCGTCCATGATGGCTTCGATCCCCGACATATCGCCGTCCCAGTGGAACGGGGCCGTGTTGAGGATCCCGCCGCTGACGAACTGGGTGCGCCGCGGTCCGATGGGGTTGAAGTGCCAGGTATGGCTGTCCTCGCCTCCCTCCGGATGGCACGACGCACACGCCATCGGGCCGGCAGCGTTCCGGTGGAACATCTCGTGGCCGGTGTCCCTGCGGCTCTCCCCGGGGAGCGTGATGACCTTGGCGACGCGGTTGCCGGCGGCGTTGGGAGCCCCGAGGACCTGGATGCCCGCCGGCTCGCGGGTCTGCACCACCACGGAGCCGCCGGCGAACGCGACGGCCGTGGGCTCGCCTTCCACGACCACGCGCTGATCCGCCTCGACGCAGGTTCCTTCGGGGGCATCCATCGTCATGTTCAAGTTCGCGCGGCTGGTCATGAGGATCTCGCTCCTGCCGGCCGCGACGACCGCATACGAGAGACCGTCATCGGAAACCGCGACATCGACCGGCAGGGTCGCGGAGGGGAGGGCAGCGGCCAGGTTCGGCTGGCCGTCGGAGTCGGGTGTCCCGACCTCCGAGACCGTGCCGTGGACGACGCTCCCATCGCATCCGCCGGAGCTGTAGCCCCCCTCCACGATCTCGACGGGCGCGATCAAGGCGCGCTGGTGGACCATCGCGATACCGCCTGTCGGCAGCTTGATCGTCCGCCAGGCGACGGTCGGCGCGAACTCCTGCCCGAACAGGTTGAACTTCGGGAGCTTTTTTTGCTCCATCACGATGCCGTCCGCCCCGATGGTGAGCAGCTCGGCAGACCGGAACTTGCTGACCAGGAGCCGGTCCCCGTCCACGACCACGTCGCGCAGGTCGCGATCGAGCTTCAGGCGGCGCGTCGCCGCGCCGGGACCGGCCGGGAGCGTGACGAGCTCGCCGCCGAGGCACGCGACATGGAGCGCGTCGGTCTGCGCATCGTAGGCGACCCCCCGCGGGGCCGGGCATACGTCGCGCCGGTCGACGACCGTCCCGCTGTCCGCGTCGATGGTCACGATCGCGCCGCCGCGGCGGAGCGCGACGTGGAAGCGACCCGCGTCGTCCTCGACGACCCTGCCCGGCTCGTCGCCCTTCTGCAGGGCGATCTCCGCGGTCAGCTTCTGCGCCTGGAGATCGACGATCCAGACCCGGTCGCGATCCGGATCCGCGGCCACCGCCCGGAGGGCGCTCTTGCTCACGGCGAGCGTTCCGCCGCTGATGGCGGGCGGCGGCTCCGCCGCGACCGCGACGCTCCCAGGATCGTCGATGTCGGGGGTGTCGTCCTCACCGAGCTCCCACGGAGCGCAGGCGGCAAAGGGTGATGCGATCACAAGGATGGCGAGGAACGGGGAGAAGCTGCGGCGCGACGCAAGCAGTCTATGCATGAGGGCCTCCGGTCCGCCGCCAAGCAAGATGGCGGCCACTTCATTCGATGTTCTTCCATCCGATCGCGCGCGGCAATATGTGTTGCCGCGGAGAGAGCGACGTATTCCTGCCGTCCACAACGCGCGTGAGCGGGGTTGAGTGGCGCGTCTGGCGCGGGTCCCGTGATGCGCATCGGTGACGACGTCCCTGCTGTCGTGGCCCATTGCGGCACGGCATGACGAGCGCACCAGACCATCGGGGCCGGCGTGGTCCCGGACGGTGTCCGGCGCGGCCAGCCCATGACGCGGGCCTTGGGGCGCAAGCATCCCGTGGGCCGGGAGCGCGGGCTGCCCGGTCACCTTCGCAGACGGCGAGGCGAGCCATCGCCGAGACGCGATGCGCGGGATCGCCTGTGACTTGACGGGTGCTCTCACCGCCCATAAGTGACCGACCGGTCATGAAAAGCACCGCACCCTCGTCTCGACGCAGCATCTCGCTGGCTTCGACGCTCGCCGGGCTGCTCGCCCTCGGGCTCATCGCCTCACCGGCCGCGGGGCAGCCGGCCGCTCCCCGACCGGTGGCTCCGCAGCCGGCCACCCCGCCGCCCGCGCCGGCGCCTCCTGCCGCGGGCCAACCGCAGCCCCCGGGCGCTTCCATCGCTGCGGCCCAGCCGGCCGCGCCGAAGGCCGATCCGCTCGCCACGGCGCTCGCGCCGCAGCCGGGAGGGCTGACGCCGGACGACGTCGCGAAGGCTGCGCTGCGGACGCGCGCGTCGCTCCGCGCCAAGCAGGCCGATCTCCGCGCGGCGGCCGCGAAGGTCGACCAGGCGATGGTCAATTTCTTTCCGCGGCTCACGGTGACGGCCACCTACACCCGCCTGTCAGAGATCGAGAGAGAGCCCCCGGGGACGGATCTGCCCCCCGAGCAACAGGCCATCATGGGCGCGCTCGGGCAGTTCATGGCGCCACCGCCGCCCAACAGCTACTCGCTCACGGCGAACCTCGCCGTCCCCATCTCGGATTACGTGTTCCGCCTCTCGCAGGGATACGCCGCTGCGTCCCACGCGGAGAGCGCGAAGAAGCTCGAGCTCCAGGCGGAGACGCTGCAGGCCGCGGCCGACGCGAAGGTCGCATTCTTCAACTGGGTCCGCGTGAAGGGGCAGGTCGTCGTCGCTGGTGAGGCGGTGTCTCAGGCGAAGGCGCACGTCGAGGACGCGCGCCGCACCTTCGAGGTGGGTCTGCTCTCGCGCGCCGACGTGCTCCGGCTCGAGGCCCAGGTGGCCGGCGCGGAGCAGGTGCTCAACGAGGCGCAGGCCGCGCTCCTGGTCGCGGACGACCAGATCCGGATCGCGCTCGGCGCCGCGCAGGACAGGCCGCTCACGCTGGGGATCGACGTGATGGGCAGCGCGCCTCCGAAGCCGCCCGCCGAGGCGCTCCCGGCGCTGGTCCAGGAGGCGCTTCAGAAGCGCCTCGAGATCCGCGCGCTCGACGAGACGCAGTACTCGCTCGAGAAGGTCGAGGCGGTCACGAGGACCGGCTACTTCCCTCGCGTGGACGCGTTCGCCGATCTCACCTACGCGAACCCCAACCAGCGCGTTATTCCGACGCAGGAGAGGTTCGATCTGACGTGGGCCGCCGGCGTCCGCGCCACGTGGGTCGTCAACGACATCTTCGCCACCGCGGCCGCCTCCGCCGAGGCGAACGCCCGCACCACGCAGATCGCGGAGCAGAAGGCCGCGCTGCGCGACGCCCTCCGCCTCGAGGTGGTCTCGGCGTATTCCGAGCTGAGCAAGGCCACGAGCAGCATCGAGTCTGCAGAGCGCCAGCTCGCGGCGGCCGCGGAGTCGATGCGCGTCCGATCCGAGCTGTTCCGCGCAGGGCGGGCCACGAGCGTCGACGTGGTCGACGCCGAGGGCGAGGTGACGCGCGCGCGGCTCCAGCAGATCAACGCGCGTGTCGGCGCGCTCGTCGCGAAGACCCGGCTGGACCACGTGGTCGGACGCGACGCGAAGGACCTGAAATGACCTAGCCGCGCGCGTCTTCTTCGCTTGCGCGGCCCTCCTGGCCGGAGTAGGGAAGGCGTGCGCCGCTGCAGCGCGGGTTCCTGCGGCGCCCTTGTCGACACCGCGGCAATCACCCGCATCGTTCCTCACCGGCCGAGGCAGCGCGTCCACGTTGCGCGCCCGGTCCGCCCGTCATGACGGAGCTTGCGCTCATCCTCAGCGGCGGCCTGCTCGGGCTCGCCTTTGCGGCTTACCTCGCTCGCTGGATCATCGCACGCCCTGCGGTCGAGCCCGAGATGCAGCGCGTCGCTGCGATCATCCAGGGGGTCGCGGAGGCGTACTTTCGCCGCCAGAGCAGCGTGATCGGCGCGGTCTCCGCGATGCTCGGAGGCGCCATCTTCCTCGCTTACGGCCTCCTCCGGCGCGCCGGGGAGAACAACCCGGTGCCGGCGCTGGAGCTCGGTGTCTGGCTCACGCTCTCGTTCGCTGTCGGGGCCGCCAGCGCGGTCGCGACCGGCCGCGTCGCCACCTGGATCGCGCCCCGCACCAGCGTACGCGCCGCGAGCGGCGCCCGCCGCTCGCTCGATCTCGCCCTGCAGATCGCCCTCCGCGGCGGCGCCGTGTCGGGGCTCTTCGTCGCGAGCATGAGCCTGCTCGGCCTCGGCGGCCTGTTCGCCGCGGTCCTCGCGTTCCGTGGCGGCCTCGGCGCCGAGCCGGCCGAGGCGCTCGCGCTCGCCCCGACCATCCCCTGGGTCATCGCCGGTTACCCGCTCGGCGCCTCCTTCGCCGCCCTGATGGCGCAGCTCGGCGGCGGCACCTTCTCCAAGGCGGCCGACCTCGGCGCGGACCTCGCCGGCGCGGAGGTCGGGCTCGACGAGGACGACCTCCAGAACCCGGCCACGATCGTCGACCTGGCAGGCGATACCGTCGGCGACTGCGCCGGGCGCGCGGCCGGCGTCTTCGCCTCCACCGTCACCGAGAACGCGGGCGCCATGGTGGTCGGCGCGATGCTCTTCCGCAACAACGTCGGGCTCCCGAGCGCCCTCGCCGTCGTGCTCTTCCCGCTCGTCAGCCGCGCGTTCGGCCTCATCGCGACGCTCTTCGGCGTGATGGTCGTCAAGACCGACGACCGCGAGGACGCCTTCAACGCCCTCGTGCGAGGGCTCTACGTCACGGCCACCCTCCACGCAGTCGGCATCGCCGGGGCCGCCAAGTGGCTGCTCGGCGCCCACTGGGTCATCTTCTTCGCCTGCGGCGTCATCGGCATCGTCACCGGCATCGGCGTGCTGCACGTCACGCAGTACTACACGGAGCAGCGGCACCGCCCGGTGCGCGAGCTCGCCGAGGCGGCCCGCAGCGGCTCCGCGATGGTGGTGCTGCGCGGGCTCGCCATCGGTCTCGAGAGCTCGGTGCTCCCGCTCCTGGTCGTCGTCGGCGCCACCTTCGGCTCCTACCTGCTCGGCGCGCGCTCCGGGCTCGCCGGGGGCGGCCTGTTCGGCACCGCGGTCGCGACGATGGGGATGCTGGGCACCTCGGGGTACGTCCTCGCCATGGATGCGTTCGGCCCCATCGTGGACAACGCGGGCGGCATCGTCGCCGTGACCGTCGCCCGCGAGCGGCCGGACGTGCGTGGCCGCACCCTCGTGCTCGATGCCGTCGGCAACACGACCAAGGCGCTCACGAAGGCGTACACGGCCGGCGTGGCCGCGCTCGCCTCGCTGCTGCTCGTCGCTGGCTACCTCGATGAGTCCCGGCGCCGCGCGCTGACGTCGAGCGCGCCGATCCGCGGCGAGACGACCGCGATGGTCCTGCGCCTCGACCGGCCCGAGGTCTATCTCGGCGCCCTGGTCGGGATCCTCCTTGTCTTCTGGCTGGCCGGCCGCTGCATCCGCAACGTCCTCCAGGCGGGCCGACGCGTCCTCGACGAGGTGAGGCGCCAGGCCCGCGCCCGCCCGCCGGGTTTCGTCGGCGACCACGAGCCCTGCGTCGAGATGGTCTCTCGGGCAGCGCTGCGCCACATGATCGCGCCGGCCCTCGTCTCCGCGGTGGTGCCCGTCGTCGTGGGACTTGCCTTGCGCTTTGCAAGGACGGAAGATAATCCTCTGGTCGCGGCCGATTCAGTCGCGGCCTTGATCATGGCCGGGACGGTCGCAGGCGTCCTCGGGTCGCTCTTCTTGGGGAATACCGGGGCGATCTGGGACAATGCGAGGCAGTACATCGCGACCGGCGCGCACGGTGGGCGCTACCTTGTCGACGAGACGGGGGCGCGGGCGGACAACCCCACCTATGGTGCCGCCGTCGTCGGCGACACGATCGGCGATCCGCTCAAGGACGTGGCCGGCCCCGCGATCCACGTGCTCATCAAGATGCTCCCCGCCGTGATCATCGTGTTCTTGCCGTTCTTCATCTGATGCCGGTTCTTCACCCAGCGGGATTTGCCAAGAGATCCCGTTCACCCGACCCATCCCGGCGAATTGCCGCCGCACCCGTATCCCGAGCCCACGACGTGCCGCCTCCGATCTCCGACGCACTCTCCACCCTCAGCGATCGTGGCCTGCGAAGGCTGCTTGGCGCCCGCACCTTCCTCCGCGGGCTGGAGTACTTCCGCCGCCGTGTCGTCGAGGACATCTCCATCAACGAGACGATGGCGAGCGGCACCGTCCGCGCCGCCGACTCAGAGCCGTATCCGGTCAAGGTCGAGCTATCGCCCGATGGCATCCAGTCGCAATGTTCCTGTCCGGCGTTCCAGAAGGCCGGGCAGCACTGCAAGCACGTCGCGGCGCTGCTCATCAGCATCCGCGACCAGGCGCGCGGCGCGCAGCCGCGGCGCGAGCCGCCGATCCCGGCGCTCGTCCCGCAGACCGCCCACGCCGGCGGTGACGCCCTGAAGCGCGTGCGCCGTCGCGACCGCCGCGGGCGCCTGGCGATCACGCCGGCGGCGCCCGTCCCGACCGTCGTCGGCTCCCACGGGCCGCCGGGCTCACCCGTCGCCCTCGCGGCGCCGATCCTGGACGCGACGGCCAAGCAGACCGGGATCGGCGCCTGGCTTCCGCCCGAGGGCGTCACCGGGGCACGGCGCGTGGAGTTCCGCCTCCACGTGCGGCAAGGGGCGCTGACCGTCACCGTCCTCGACGCCGAGGCGCGCGTCCCGGTGCTGCCCTCCGCGGCGCTCGCCTGGCAGGCGCTCTATCCGACGCCGGATCGCGACGCGCTCCGGCTGCTCGCCCGGTTCGAGAGCGGCAACCCGCGCCACCCGGCCGTCGACATCCGCGGCGAGGACGTGGCCGAGCTGCTCCCGCTGCTCGAGGGCCAGCGCGTGCTGCTCGAGCCGGCCCTGATGCAGCTCCGCTTCGGCGACGACAGCCTGCGGCCGCGCTTCGATCTCGAGACCGTCGGTGGCGACACCATCATCGTGAAGACGAGCTTCGAGCGGGGGAACGACAAGCGCCGCTTCTCGCTGCTGCAGGGCGGGTGGTTCGAGGGCTGGCCGGGCTGGCACATCGACACGCAGGAGGGGCTCGCGCGCCGCATCGACAAGCGCGTCTCCCCCGCGGCGATGCGCCGCCTGCTCCGCTCGCCGACCATCGGCGAGCCGATGAGCGAGCTGGCCCGCATCATCATGCAGGGGCTGCCCAAGATCGCGCTCGAGGTCGGCGCGGAGCTGCCCGACCTGAACCAGATCGCCGAGGTCGTCGATCTCGTGCCCACGTTCCGCATGCGCGCGGGCGGCTCGCTCATCGAGGCGCGCGTCACGCTGACCGCCGCCTACGGCGACGCCGAGGTCGCGGTGCGCGCCGACGGCATGTCGCCCCCGGTGCTCGTGCAGCCGCCCGAGGAGGGGATGAAGCGCGCCCGCTGCATCCGCGTGGACATCGCCGCGCAGCAGGAGGCGGCGAGCAAGCTGCTCGCCCTCGGGCTCAAGCCGGACGAGACGGGCCAGGGCTTCATCGCGAACGGCGACCAGGCGCTCACCTTCTGGACCGAGGGGCTCGCCGAGCTCCCCGACGACTGGGACCTCTTCGTCCCCGAGGATCTCGTCGACACGCAGGTGCGCGGCAGGCCGATCGGCGTCTTCGCCAAGGTCACCTCGGGGATGGACTGGCTGAACGTCAAGCTCAGCTTCGAGAGCGAGGGCGTCGGCGTCGATCGCGACGAGCTGCGCCGCTGTCTCGCCGAGGGCAAGCGCTACGTCCGCCTCGAGGACGGGTCGTTCGCCGCGTTCGACCCCGACGCCGTGCGCGCGATGCTCGATCGTGAGGTCGAGCTGATGATGGCGGCCGGCAAGAACGGCCGGCTGCCGCTCGCGCAGGCCGGGCGGGTGCACGAGCTCCTCCAGCACGCGAGCGGATCGAACGTGACCGCCTCCGCGCGCGAGCTGTTCCAGAAGCTCAGCAACATCGACGAGATCGGCAGCACCAAGCGGCCCAGGAACCTGAAGGCGACGCTCCGTCCCTACCAGGAGGCCGGCCTCTCGTGGCTCAAGTTCATCCATGACATCGGCTCGGGCGGCGTGCTCGCCGACGACATGGGCCTCGGCAAGACGGTCCAGACGCTCGCCCTCCTGCTCGCCGTCAAGCAGGAGGAGAAGCACATGCGCGCGCTGATCGTCGCCCCGACGAGCGTCGTCACGAACTGGGAGCGCGAGCTCGCCCGGTTCGCGCCCTCGCTGTCGGTCGCCCTCTGGCACGGCGCCGATCGCAAGGATCAGATCGACGAGGTGAAGGCCGCGGAGGTGGTGATCACGAGCTATGCGCTCCTCCGTCGCGACGAGGATTTCCTCGCGCAGCTCGACCTGAGCTACGCCATCCTCGACGAGGCGCAGCACATCAAGAACCCGATGAGCGCCACCGCCGCGGCGGCCAAGCGGCTCCGCGCGAAGCGCCGGCTCGCGCTGACGGGCACGCCCATCGAGAACCGGCTCTCGGAGATCTGGTCCATCTTCGACTTCGTCTCGCCGGGCCTGCTCGGCTCGCTCGACAAGTTCGAGGCCCGCTTCTCGCGCCCGATCGAGGCGGGCGACTACAAGACCGCGCAGCGGCTCCGCGCCGCCATCCACCCGTTCATCCTGCGCCGCACGAAGCAGGAGGTCGCCAAGGATCTTCCCGAGAAGATCGAGATGGATCAGATCTGCGATCTCACCGGCGAGCAGCGGGCGCTCTACATGCAGGTCGCGCGCGAGGTGCGGGCGCAGGTTCTCGGCGAGGTCGAGCGCGTCGGCCTCGCGAAGAGCCAGCTGCAGATCCTCGCCGGCCTCACCCGCCTCCGGCAGGCGGCCTGCGACCCGCGGCTGCTCGGCTTGCCGCGGGAGTTCGGCGACGACGACTCGGGCAAGCTCGTCGCGGTCCGGGAGCTCATCTCGAACGCCGTCGAGGGCGGGCACAAGGTCCTCGTCTTCAGCCAGTTCGTGATGATGCTGAGGCTCATCGAGAAGGCGATGAAGGAGGATGGTGTCGCCTACGAGTACCTCGACGGCTCCACGAAGGACCGGGCGGAGCGCGTCGAGCGCTTCCAGAGCGATCCGAGCGTGCCGGTCTTCCTCATCAGCCTCAAGGCGGGCGGCACGGGCCTGAACCTCACCGCGGCCGACACGGTCATCCACTTCGATCCGTGGTGGAACCCGGCGGTCGAGCAGCAGGCCACCGACCGCGCCCACCGCATCGGGCAGACGAAGGTGGTGACGGCCTATCGGCTCATCGCGGAGGGGACGATCGAGGAGAAGATCCTGCTGCTCAAGGACAAGAAGCGCCAGCTCGTCGCCTCCGTCCTCAGCGAGGACGCGGGCGGCGCGAAGAAGCTCACCAAGGCCGACCTGGAAGAGCTGTTCGCGGTGGACTGAAAGGGCGACGGCGCGCAGGGGGAGCGCGCCGGTCGGGGAGCACCGGCCGATTCATGAGGGCGCGCAGGGGAGCGCGCCCTCACTGGGGGGCACGGGTAGATCCATGCTGGTGCTCGGCGTGGCCCTCGCGGGGCCTTCCGGCACCGCAAGGGCGGGGGAGGGGGCTACGGCTTGCGGCCGCCGCTCAGGACCATCAGGTGGTACTTGCCGAACTCGCTCTGCCCCAGGGTGAACAGGACCTCGATCAGGAGGCGGTACGGCGTGGTTGCGTCGGCGACGATGATCGCCTCCGACGACGACGGATCGAGCCCTTTCGCTGCGCGAATGGCCTTGTCCGTCTCGCGCGCGTGGGATAGCGCGTTCGCCAGCGGCACGATGTAGAGATCGTTCGGGCCGCTGCGCTTGTATTTGGCGTCGACGCCCGACTGCGCGAGCTGCTCGCGGTTGGGCAGCACGACGATCGGGGTCGGATCCTCGCCGACCAGGATCTGCGACTTCGAGACGATGACGACGACACCCTCCTGGGAGGGCTCGGCCTGCATCACCGACTTCGGCAGGGTGAGGTCCTTCGACTGCGGGATGGATGCCGCCGACGATCCCACGCTCTTCAGCAAGAAGACGAGGATGATCGTCATCAGGTCGAGCATCGCCGTGATGTTCAGGAAGTCGATCTCGGGCTCCCGCCGGTTCCTTCGGATCGCCTTCCGGAGGGCCGCTTTGTAGCGGACGACGCTCGCCCTCGGCCGCGGGGCAGGTCGCTGCTCGGCGCTCATCGGGCCACCCCGAAGTGGACCTCCGGGAACAGCACCTCCCCGTCGTCGCTCCTCAGCGCATCCATGACGTCGATGATCGTCTTGTAGTCGATGCCCGGGTTCGCCGTGATCGTCACCTGCGTCTCCTCTTTGAACTCGGGGCGGGCGTTCTTGAGGCGCTTCGCGCACGCCGTGAGCGCGGGGTAGTCATAGCTGTCGTTCGCCTTCGGCACCGTGACCCCGCCGCCCACGTCCTGGCAGCCGGTCGCGATGTTGCCGCTCGACGTCTTCAGCGAGATCCCCTGGCTGGTGATGAACGCGGAGAGGTTCAACGCCTTGCTCGAGAGCTCGCTGCGCACCTTGCCGCCGCCGATGGATGGCGGGGTCGTGTCGATCGACGACACGAATGTCACCGACACGCTGGCGAGCACGAAGATGAGGATGTTCGTGATGATGTCGAGGTACGGAACGACGTTGAGCTCGCCGGCCTCCTCCCCGGCATCGGGCTCCTTGGGCTGCGATAGGCGCCGGATCTTCGATCGCTGCGCCGAGCTGAGCGGGACGTCTTGCGGGTCCGCCATGGGCTAGTAGCCGGGCTTGCTGCTGATCGTGAGCAGGTTGAAGACGCGCTCGGTCGTCGACTCGAGATCGTGCTGGATGTTCTTGGAGCGGGTGTGGAGCAGCACGTGCGCGATCATGCACACGACCGCGATGGCGAGGCCGAACGCCGTGTTGTACATGGCCTCCGCGATGCCGTTCGAGAGCATCCGCTGCTTGTCGGCCTGCGAGAGGCCCTGGGCGGCGATGGAGGCGAACGTGTTGATCAGGCCGGAGACCGTCCCGATGAGGCCGATCAGCGTCGCGATGTTCGCGAGCGACCACAGGGCGCCGATGCGCTTCTCCACGGCCGGCTTCAGCTCGGACAGCTTCTCGCTGAGGGCGGCGTCGATCTCGTCGGCCCCCTTGTTCGCGTGGGTCAGGCCGGCCTTGACGAGCTGCAGGATCGGGTAGTCGCTCGCGTCGCAGAGCTTGATCGCGCGGTCGATGTTGCCGGCCGCCACCAGCTTCTTGACCTGCGCGAAGAACTCCTTGGAGTTCACGCGGTAGCGTCCCAGCTGGAACGCGGTTCGTTCGATGATGATGGTCACCACGACCGCGGAGACGACCAGGTTCGCGATCAGGAAGGTCGGATTGTGCTTGATGGCCTCCCACATCCCACCTTCGCCACCACCCTCGGCCGCCAACATCAGCAGATGACGCATCCTCGAAGTCCCTTTCTCAGCGTCGTCAGAAGCCCGACAATCTCCAGGCGCGGCGACTATAACTGCCGCCCGATCCCGTGTGCAAGCTCGGCGATGCCGGCGCGCCCCGAGCCGCGAGGCCGAGATCGCCGAAAATCGCCGCAAGAACCAGCGTGTCTCACGGCGAGCTCGCCCCGGCCGCGCGGAGGGGCGCCGTCCGCGCCGAGGCCGGACAGGTAAGTCCGGAGACCCCTGAGTCGCTCCGGCTGCCGGCGCCTGAGCGGGCTACCGTGCTCTGCCATCGCCGCGTCGTCCGGGCGGATGAGCCGCTGCGCTCGCTCCCGGGTGACGCGGCGCGCACTGCCGCGGCGCGCGGTCGGGCCGGCGGTGGTCATGCGAGCGCTGCGCCCCCTGAAATTCGCGGCATTGCCGCTGGTCGGCCCGCATCGCTCCCGGCCGATCATGACATAACCCCGCGATTGTTGTAAAGTTTTGCCCGTATCAGAGCGCTCACGTGTGGCCAAATCTCTCTTGACGGCGCCGGGTCTCAATCGCGAAGATGCGCGAGTCCCCCGGGCGCGTCGGCGTAGCTCGGCCACAAGGCGGCACGCTCTGCGGTGAACGGGGAGCCGCGCCCAGAGCCATGAAAGGGCCCCTGGCGCGACGACGCGAAGTCAGTCTTGGACGACAGGTGGGAGAGCTGGGACGGCGCCGCGCGCCGGCACCAGAAGAGACGATCAGGACTCTTGCAGAGGTCGGCGCCGCTCGGCTAGCGTCCCGTGGGCATCTCGCCAGAGAGCGACAGCAGCACGCCGTCCACGGCCAGCGCCGCCAAGCAAAATAGGCCTCTCATCCGTCTTTACGTGTGAGTGAAAGACTGCCGCCCCTCGGCAACACGAGTCTGACAAAGGGAACCGATCGAGTTGCGCGAAACCTCATCCCGGGGACGCGAGGCGAACTGGAGGACAGAAGCAATGCACGGAGCGTATGAAGCTTTCAAAGAGGGTGGGTGGGGTATGTGGCCCATCCTGTTCTGGTCGATCCTCACGATCGGCATCATCGTCGAACGCGCCCTCTACCTGTTCGGCTCGTCCATCAACAAGGACGTCTTTCTCGCCACCATGCAGAAGTGCATCCTGGCGGGTGACGTTGCCAAGGCCGTGAAGATGTGTTCGGCGGCGAACGCCCCGCTCGCCCGCATCGTCCAGGCCGGCCTTGTCAAGGTGAACCGTCCCGACGAGGAGGTCCAGGCGGCGATGGACGAGGCGGCTCTCCGCGAGCTGCCGAAGATCTCGGCGCGCACCTCGTACCTCGCGCTGCTCGCGAACCTCGCGATGCTCTCCGGCCTCCTCGGGACCGTGACGGGCCTCATCAAGTCGTTCGGCTCCGTCGCCGGCGAGTCGGTCGACCCCAGCCAGAAGGCCCGCGTGCTCGCGCTCGGGATCTCCGAGGCCATGAACTGCACCGCCTTCGGCCTCGGCGTGGCCATCATCGGCCTCATCGGCTTCGCCGTGCTGAACGGCAAGACGCAGCACATCGAGGACGACATCAACGAGGCGTCGGTGCAGATCCTCAACCTCGTCGTCGCGAACCGTCAGAAGGTGAATGTCGCAGCAGTGGGTCAGGCGGCTGCCTGATGGTCCTCGGCGGGCCCGGGTCGTCGAGCGCCCTCCGCGCGCGATGTCGCCTGGGCCCGCTCTCGTGCCTCGAAGCCCCGGACGGCGGCTTCCGCCGCCGGGGCCCCGGGAACTTCGGAAGAGCGACGAAGTCAGACCCAGCATGGTGCCCCACCGCGAGCTGCGGGCAGGGCGTTCCCCGGAACAACTTGGATAGGTGAGCTCAGGCTCACGTTGGGAAGGCAATATGGGCGGCGTAGACGTCGGCGACGGTGGTGGCAAGAAGCGGTCGACGAACAGCGATATCAACATGATCCCGTTCATCGACCTGCTGATGGTCACGATTGCATTCCTGTTGATCACGGCGGTCTGGGTCACCAACTCGCGCATGAACGCGGACGCCCAGGTCCCTGGCCCTCCGGACCCGAACAAGGAGCTCACCCCGCAGACGCCGGAGAAGGTGCTGAACCTCCACATCGGCGAGAGCGAGTTCGGGCTCGTGTGGAAGCAGGGCGCGACGGTGGTCAACGAGGTCAAGGTGAACAAGTCGCCCGTCGAGATCGGCGACGCGAGCTCGAAGATCGTCCGCTACCCCGAGCTGGCGAAGCGGATCGAGGAGGAGTGGAAGACCCACGGCGGCCACCGGGATCCGAGCGACAAGAAGCTCGACCAGGCCATCCTCCACACCGACAACCGGACGCCCTTCAAGGAGATCGTCGCGGTGCTCGACGCGCTCTACGCGCCCAAGCGCGAGATGCGGCTGCCCGATGGGAACAAGCAGGTCCCCGTGTTCAACATGACGTTCTCGGTCCGCTGAGGCAGGAGCGCGCACATGGATAGGTTCAATCCGAAGCACCACAAGAACCCCCACGCCCACGTGATCCACCAGCCGGGCCGCCGGCTGATGAAGGGCGTGCCGCTCCGGTTCGTGTGGAACAAGGTGTCCGGACACGGCGCTCGCAGCCCGAACGCGGGGCTCAACCTCGTGAGCTTCATCGACTTCCTCGTCGTGACCGTGATCTTCCTCCTGATGTCCTTCTCGGCGTCAGGCGAGATCGCCGTCGACAAGAACGTCAAGCTCCCGAAGGCGGAGAACGTCGAGGACGTCATCGACGCGCCGATGGTCGCCGTGAACGGCAACCAGATCCTCGTCGACGGCGCCCTGGCCGGGTCGACCCGCGCGATCGAGGAGCTCGGGCGGCTTCAGAAGATCGACGAGCTCTTCAACCTGCTCAAGAACAAGCGCGAGCTGTGGAAGCAGGTGCAGCCGAACAAGCCGTTCCCCGGCGTGTGCATCCTCCAGGTCGATCAGAACGTGCCCGCGCTGGTCGTGAAGAGCGTGTTCCAGACGGCGGCGTTCGCCGGTTACCCGAACGTCAGCTTCATGGTCAGCAAGCTCCCGAAGTCGCAGTGATCCCCGCTTCTTGACCTATCGAGCACAGAAGGATGGGGTACGCCGGGCGACTCCCGGCGGCCTCGGTCACCATGGAACGTGGTGGCTCCAGCGGCGCGCTCGGCGCGGTCTTCCCCTCTACGCGGCTCGTGTGGAGGAGGCTGCCTTGCTCGGGTGATCGGGCTGGGGCCTCCTGCGTGGAGCCTCTGCTATGTCCTCTGAACAGCCGCCCCGCGAGCGCGGCCTGCCGTCGGTCTACAAGGCGCGCGAGGCGCGCTCCAAGATGCGCTGGCCCCCGGCGAAGTTCTGGGGTTACACGGCCCTCGTCCTGGCGGTCTCGGCGATCCTCCACTGGAAGTGGTCCCAGGGGCAGATGGAGAGCGCGCGCCAGAAGCTGATGGCGCGCCAGCGCGCGGTCGCCGTCGAGCTCGGCCCGCGCTGGTTCCCCATGCGCGAGCGCGTGGAGGGCTGGACGCTCGATCTGGCGCGGAGCGCCGGCGCCGATCTCGTGGATCGGGAGGCGCTCAAGACGTGGAATTTCCGTGAGCTTGCGGGTATTTACCTGCGCCTCCGGGTGGACGAGGCCACGGGCGTCGATGCCGTCCGGAAGAACGCGCAGCAGTCGCTGCGCGACGCGTTCACTGCATGTCTCTTGCGTGTGCCGAACCCGAACCCGCTGGCCGGCGCGGAGTGCAAGCGCACGCGGGACTGCCCGACGGGCGAGTACTGCAACGAGGCGGAGCGCTGCTCCAGGCCCGCGCAGCCCTTCAACCTGCGCGTCGCCTACAGGACGATGCACGTCCTCTCGGACGAGTGGGTGCGTGACGCACAGGATGCCTCGAGCGAGCTCCGCTTGCGGCTGCTGGAGTCCAGCTTCGAGGACACGATGCGCGACGATGTTCCGCTCGCGGCGGAGCTCCTCACGCGGGCGCAGTATTACCTCCTCGTCCTCGACGAGCCGGCCGAGGGAGCGGCGAGCACCGAGGCGTTGCTCGGGGTGCCGCACATGGCGCGGGTCGGGGTGTGGCGGCTGTCGGACGGCAAGCCCATCCTGCGGGTGCGCCGCGAAGCGAGCGGCAATCTCATCGGGGGGACGCCCTCGGTCGAGGGGAGCGTGCTCGATGCGCGGCAGCGGCAGGCGAACAGCTGCGCGCTCGCGCTCGCCGTGCGCGAAGCGATGGGCGACACCACGGCCGCGGTCACCGAGCCGCAGTGAGGGCGCTGCCGCGCCGCAGCGCGCGCTGCGGCGTCAGCGCACGCGCGCGCCTCGGAGGAAGTCTCGCGCGACGATGTGCAAGTCCGTGAGGTTGTGACCTGTCGGGCCCGTCTCGACACGCGTGCCGAGCGCGCGGTGAACGACGGCGTCGTCGAAGCGCGCGAGCGCGGAGTCGATCGTGCGGTCGTCCATCGCGGCGGCTGCCGCGCGGGCAACGGCCGCTCCCGCGGCGCCGGAGCTGCCGTCGACGCCGTCGGAGGCCGCGCAGAGGAGCGCGACGTCCGGTGGCAAGCCGCGCAGGGCAGCGAGCGCGATCCATCCTGCGCGGCCGCCGGCCCCGCGGTGGGCCGACAGCGCCAGCGTCGGTTCGCACGGGATCACGGCCGCCTCGCCGGGAGCGAGGGTGCGCGCGAGCGCGAGGCGACGTTCCACGATCGCGCGCGCGTCGCCGTCCTCGGCGGGGGCGGCGGTGGCGCGGAGCCCTGCCCTGTCGGCGAGGGCCGCCGCCACGCGCTCCGCGAGCGTGTCCGGATCGGCGAGCACGCGCGCTTCCAGACGCCGCGCGTCCGCTGGCTTCAGCGACTCGCTGAAGGCGGGCGTGAGCCGCGCGAACCGAGGGGCCCAGCGAGCGAGCGCGGCGAGCGCCTCCTCCACGCGCGTCGGGTCCGGGACGGTGGGGCCAGAGCCGACGTCGTGCGGGAGTCCACCCACGACGTCGCTCATGAGCAGCGTCAGCACGCGCGCCGGGGCCGCTGCCGCCGCGAGCCGCCCACCCTTGATCCGCGACAGGTGGCGGCGAACGAGGTTGACGTCCTGGATCGGCGCGCCTGCTTCCAGGAGCTCGGCGACGACGGCCTGCTTGTCCGCGAGGGACACGCCCGGAGGCGGCGCGGCGAGCAGCGCCGAGGCGCCTCCGGAGAGGAGGGCGACCAACAGATCCTCGGGCCCGAGCGCGGCCGCGACGGCGAGGGCCGCTTCGGCCGCGTCCACGCTGCGCGCGTCGGGGACGGGGTGCGCCGCCCGCATCACGCGCAGCGGGCGCAGCGCGGCCTCCCCGGGGTCGGCCAGCGATGTCGTCGCATCGCGCGCGGCGAGCGCCGGGGCCGCGACGGTGATGACGAGCCCTCCGGCGATCCTGTCACCCCAGCGGCGGAGCGCCCCCTGGGCCATGCCGGGCGCCGCCTTCCCCGCCGCGATCACGAACACGCGGCCGTGGTGCGCTCCGGCCTCGACGTCGAGCGCGCGCTCGACGAGCCCAGCTGGGTCGAGCTCTGTCAGCCCGGCGCGGAACGCGGCCACCAGCGCCGCGCGCAGCTCGCCGAGCGCGGCGCTCAACGGGTCCTCGCGCCGACCACGCCGCGCTGCGCCGCCCCCTGGGCGGGGGCGCGGTCGCCTGCGTCGACGAGGTGCGCGCGGAGGACGTGATGCCAGCCGAGCGTGACCGAGAGGAGCGCCCGCTGCGCGTCGCGCGGGCCGTCGTCGCCCGAGAGCTCCGGCCCGCGAAAGCGGAGCGCACCCCGCAGGCCGAGGAACGGGCCTGTGGCGTCTCCCAGGAGCGGCACGTCGAGCGACAGCGAGAGCTCCAGCCCGGGCTCCGCGGCGAGCCCGGCTCCGGGCGGCGCTTCCCAGAACGAGCCCACGCCGAGCGCCACCGAATCGATGAAGAGGTCGAGCCAGGGGGCGCTGCGCTCGAGATCGCTCGCATAGCGGGCGAGGAAGAGCGGCTGGATGAAGACGCCGGTCGCGATCGAGCGCGCGACGGGCGCTCCCTCTGCGCCGAGCGCGTCGGTGTAGTGCGCGTACACGCCTGCGGTCGAGAGGTACACCGCGGCGCCGCGCGCGCAGAGCGCCGGACCGCCGTCCGCGAACGACGCGCCCGCGCCCGCGCGCAGATCGAGGTCTCCGTCCAGCCGGCCGTACGCGCCGTCGCCTTCCGCATGCGCCGTGGACGCCCCCGCGAGCACCGCGAGCGCTGCGACGCCGGCGACCGCTCTGGTGAGGGCGCGGCGCGTGGGCTCGGACGATCCACGGGCTGCCTTGTTCCTGGTGGTCATCAGCGTATCAGCGCCTCCCGCACCGTATCCCGCAGCTCGGGCGCGAAGAGGAGCCGGGTGCGTGTCATCGTCTCGTTGCGCAGCCGATCCAGCAAGAAGGACACCTCGGCGGGGCGCCGCGGGCGCCCTTTGGCGTAGACGACCATGAGCGACGCGTCCTCGGCGTAGGGCGTGTCCTCGGCGACGTCGACGCCGACGTACACCTCCGGGTCGAGCCCGGCGCTCTGCGCGATCTCGCGCACGGTCTCGAGCGCCGCCGCGCGCCGGGCGTCGTGCTCGGCCGGCGACTCGCCGGGCTCCGGGAACAGCTCGACCGACTTGAAGAGCGAGCGCACGCGCAGGCGGCGGGCGAGATCGGACAGCACGGGATCGGGCGCCGCTTCCCAGGCATGGATGGCCCCGAGCAGGACCTGATCGTCGAGCTCGAGGTACTGCTCCAGGGTGGGCATCTCGCCGACGGCCATCGCGGCGACGGCCGTGGGGACCTCGGGGATCCGGTCCCCGGCGGCGAGGCGGGTGACGACGCGCCGCAGGATGGCGCCGATCATCCACTCCGCGCTGCGCGTCGTCTTGTGGAAATAGACCTGCTGAAACATGAAGAAGCGGGCGAGCAGGAACGACTCTATCGCGCTCATCCCCTTCGTCCCGTCGATGGCGAGCGCGGGCGCTGGCGGGGCAGACGCGGCGCCGCCGCCGGGCATCTCCACCTGGACGTCGCTGAACCTGAGGCTGCGGAGCAGCCATGGCAGGTCGTACTCGCCGTACCTGACGCCCGTCGCATGCGCGTCGCGCAGCAGGTAGTCGCAGCGATCGACGTCAAATGTGCCGCTCACCGCCTTGGCGAGGTACGGCAGCTCGTGCCGTCCGCCGATGAGGTCGGCGACCCGCCGCGGGAGGTAGGGATCCTGGCGCACGAGCACCTGGTGCACGTCCGAGGACGGGTCGAGCAGGATGCGCTCGGTCCAGCGCTCGTGGTGGAGCGCCCCCGGCATGGCCTCCTCGAAGAGGTGCGACAGCGGGCCGTGGCCGAGATCGTGCAGGAACGCTGCGGCGATCGCGTCGCGCGCGCGGTCGCTGGTCACTCTCTGCCAGAACGGAAGGTCGCGATCGATTTGACGGAGCCTCGCGATCAGGAGGCGCATCACGTGGGCGGCCCCGAGCGCGTGCGAGAAGCGGGTGTGCTCGGCGCCTGGGAAGGCGAGCGACGTCAGCCCGAGCTGACGGATGCGCCGCAGCCGCTGCACCTCCCGAGCGCCGAGCAAGCGCGGAACGATGGCCGCTTCACCGCTCTCGAACTCGATCAAGCCGTGGACTGGGTCGCGCAGAATCAAGATGGGTCTCCACTCGACGCCATGGGCGCAAACGGCGCCGAGTCACTCAGGAGTCGCCTGATGGCGTCGATCTGCGGGCGTGCGCGCGGGGGGGAGGGCTCGTTGCTTCGGGCGTGCGGTGTGGAGCACAGCATGGTGCGCCTCGAACAGGGGCAGGAAATCAAGGAGGTATGCGACGTTCCCACGTGGGCCCGCGGGAAGGCAAGCGCGGCTCGTCGCCGAGCCTTCCTCGTGAGCGATCCAGCGAGCCGGTCGGCTCCGCCTGACGAGGACGGCAGGCGCGCGGCATCGGGGCGTCATGAGCGTGGCGTGCGACGGAATCCACGCGACGGGGCCAGCCACGCCGAGGCGGAATCGCGCGGCGGGCGTCGTGCGGAGGGCGTCGTGCGGCCGACGTCGCGGACGTCGCCAACGTCGAGCGAGGGGCAAATCGTGGCGAGCGTCGCGTGAGGCGAAGGCGCGCGTGGCGCACCACGGCACGGCGAGCGCTGTCCCGCGGCCGCATGCGATTGCGTACGAGCGCGTGTGATTGCGTGCGGTTTCGTGCGGTCGCGGTACACGAGACGAGCGCGCGAGATGCGTGGCTGAGATGCCTGAGGTGAATCGGGCGAACAGCGGGTGAGCGTGCGAGGAACGTGGGAGGAACGTGGGAGGACGACGCGAACCACAGCGGGGTGAACAGACGCGAGCAGACGCGAACACACAAAGAACAGACGAAAAGGAGGCGCCGCGGTGCCAGCGAGCGAAATTGCGATGGGAGAAAATTGTGTTCGGAGGAGGAAAGTGCTCGATTTCTTGAAGCTGGACGAGCATCCTGGTGTACGGTAGGAGGCTGACTATTCCGTTGGTTAACGCGGGTCATCGGATATCCGGGAGATCAAGTCGAGCGCATGACCACGACCAACGGACGACAGTCGGGGCGGGGGCATCCTGCAGATGAGGAGCAAGGTCGGGTGACACGCGAATCGGGAGGCATGGCGAGCAGTGATGAGGCTGAGCTCGACGAGTCGCCGAGGCGGCTCGACGCCATCCTCCGCGCCCTCCCAGAGTCGGAGCTCAAGGGCCTCATCACACGCATGGGGATCCGCATCGACGCCGCGAAGCGCATCGACGCGCCTTCTCAGGCGGCGCGGGCGCTGGTCGGCCTCCCCGACGTGCGCGACCCGTCGCGGCTCCCGACCGCCAGCCGCGAGCTGCTCCATCGCATCGCCGAGGCGGGCGGCGTGCTCGTCGTCCCCTCGCTCCCCGCCGGGCTCGAGCCGCTCATCGCCCGTGGCGTCGTCTACGCGCGCAAGACCGACGAGGGCATCGAGCTCGTGCTCCCGGCGGCGTTCCTCGTCCAGCTGAAGAGCTGGGAGAGCGAGGACCCCCGGGCGATCCGGGCGCTGCTCGCGCAGGCGCCCTTCGAGACGATGAGCGCGATCGCGACGCACTACCTCGGCCGCCCGGCCACGCCGCCCATCGCGCTGTCCCTCGAGAACGCGTGGGAGACGCTGAGCGCTCCGGAGCGGCTCCGCGAGGAGATCGATCGCCTCGCGCCCGTCGAGCGCCGCCTGCTCGAGTCCATCGAGGCCGTCGGCGGCGAGGTGGACACGCAGGAGCTGCTCGATCTGGAGCGGGAGCCGATGCGCCTGCGCAGCGCGAGCGGGGTGACGGCGAGCCGCCGCGGCGCGGGCTTCGCGCTCGAGCGCCGCGCCTTCCTCATCCCGATCCATCCGAACCGGCACGTCGTGCCGACCGAGGTGGCCGCCATCGTCGGCGCGGATCGCCGCCGGATGCGCGAGAAGCGGCGCGAGCAGATCCGGTCTTTCGTCCTGGAGGAGGATCACGCCCCGCGGCGCGCTCGCTTCGCCTCGGATCCCGGGATGCTCGCGCTGGCGCTCGCGTACTGCGTGCGCGAGCCCGGCAGCGACGTGCGCCCCGGCGTCGGGACGCCGCGGTCGCTGCTCGTCCGGCTCGCGCAGCGCTTCGGGCGGGACGTCGAGGGCGTCGCGCTCGTCGCAGCGCTGTCGCGCGCCGTCGGGCTCTGGGACGCCTCGGCCGCGTCGCCGGCGACGCCGCCCGGCTCGCTCCAGGTGCAGGAGCTGACGCCGCTCCTGTTCACGACGTGGCGCCGCGGCGGCGCGTGGGATGAAGCGCGCGCCGAGCGGGAGGTGCTCCGGGTCGCTTCGGACAACCGCGACGCGAGCCCCATCGGCGCGCTCCGCGAGATGGTGCTCGACGCGCTGCACGACCTCGGCGAGGGCCGCTGGGTCCCCTGGCAGTCGCTGCAGGGCTACCTGGCGGCGGACGAGCGCATCGCCGGGGTCGAGCGGCTGGTCCGTCGCTGGGCCGAGCGCGCCTCGGTCGAGGCGCCGGAGGTCCCCGACATCACGCGGCGGATCGCGCTGGAGTCGCTGCCGGCGCTCGGGATCATCGATCTCGGCGGGGCCGAGGACGTGGCCAGCGCGGAGCTGGCGCTCCGGCTGACGCCGCGCGGGCGGGCGCTCCTCGCGGGCTCCGCGCCGAGCTCGGACAACAGCAAGAGCAAGTTCGTCGAGGCGCACGCGCTGCGCGTCGGCCTGAGCGCCAAGGTCGCTGCCGTGCTCGGGCTCTCGTCGTTCGCCGAGATCGGCCGCGTCGGCGATCAGGTCGATCTCCTGCTCACGCCGCCGTCGATCGCGCGCGCGCTGTCGGTGGGCCTCGACAGCGACGCCCTGCGCTCTCGCATCGAGGCGGTCGCGCCGCTGCCGGACACCATCTCGCGCATGCTCATCCAGGCGAGCGTCGTCATCGGCAAGGCGAGCTTCGTCGGCGCCTCCGGCTTCCTCTGGATCGAGGATCCCGAGATCCGCGAGCTGCTCCGCACGCGGAGGCCGGCGGCCGAGATGTTCGTCGATCCGTCGCCCCCGTCGGGCTTGCTGATCGAGGCGGGGGTCGATCTGGAGCGGCTCATCCGTCGCTGCCGCGCGCTCGGCGTCGAGATCGAGGCCGATCTCGGCAACCTCAAGGCGACGCGGCAAACCCCGGCGCACGGCACCGAGGGACCGCACCGGACCTCCTCGACGGCGAACATGCGCCGATCCCGGACTCCGCCGGCGCGCACCCGTTGAGCTCGCTGTCAACCGGCATCGAGAGGCCACGAGCGCGGGCCGACCGCTGAGCCGAACCTGAAGGAACGGCCTGGCGGTCATCGGCGCTCACAATCTCGGACCCAAGGAGCGCGTCGTCCGCGGTGCGGCGGTGCGTGAGGCGCGCAGGCTGGCCCTGGGCTGCGCTTGATTCCGCCTGTGCCGCGCCCGCGTCCCACCTGGGAGGCGGTTTTTCGCAGCTCTTTGCATTCCTGCGGCGTGAGGGGAATCGCTTCGGAGAAGCGCGACGTGTATACCTTAGCTCGATGGCGCCCTCCTCTGGTGAGCCGGACTCGACCGAAGGAGAAGTCTCGGTCGGCCCGGAGACGGCTGCGTTTCCGCTCGGCCCGGGGGAACCGAAGGCTGACAACGTCTACACGATTGCGCCTGGCACCGTCATTGCGCGCAAGTACCGCGTCGAGCGCACGATCGGCCGTGGAGGCATGGGCCTCGTGGTCGAGGCGCTGCACCTCGATCTCGATACGCGTGTCGCCATCAAGTTCCTGCTCCCGGAGTTCATGTCGTACACCGAGGCGTCGGAGCGGTTCATGCGCGAGGCGCGCACGGTCGCCAAGCTGCAGACGCACCACGTCGTGCGCGTGCTCGACGTGGCCGCCCTCGACAGCGGCGAGCCGTACATGGTGATGGAGCTGCTCGACGGCATGGACCTCGCGGGCCACGCCGCCGAGGCGGGCACGCTCGCGATCGGCGAGTGCATCGATCACATCGTCCAGGCGTGCGAAGCGCTCGCGGAGGCGCACGCGCTCGGGATCGTCCACCGCGATCTGAAGCCGGCGAACCTGTTCCTGACGAAGCGCCCGGACGGCGCCCCGCTCATCAAGGTGCTCGACTTCGGCGTCTCGAAGATCCTCACCGGCGACACCGGCAACGTCTCGCTCACGCAGACGACCACGATCCTCGGGTCCGCGCTCTACATGTCCCCCGAGCAGATGCGCTCCTCGAAGAGCGTCGATCCTCGCACCGACATTTACGCGCTCGGCGTGTGCCTCTTCGAGATCATCGGCGGCAGGCCGCCGTACGTGGCCGACAGCTTCCCCGAGCTGTGCGCGAAGATCTACACGTCGCCGCCCGAGGCGCTCCAGGATCTCCGCCCCGAGGTGCCGGAGGGCCTCGTCGAGGTGATCGAGAAATCGATCGCGCGCGAGCCGGAGGATCGCTACCAGTCGATCGCGGAGTTCGTTCAGGCGCTCGCGCCGTTCGCCGCTCCGGGCACGCGCACGACCATCGGCGGGATCCTTCGCCAGCACGCCGTGGAGCTCGATCTGCCTCCGCCGGCCTCACGGGCGGCCATGACGCGGACCTCGCGCGCCTCGCGCGCGAGCAGCGGCGGGCCGTCGGTGAGCGACAGGGGCGCGCGCACGGGCAGCTCTGCGCCTCCGGTGGAGGAAGAGGCCCCGCGCCGCGGGCGCACGCTGCTCTACGTGGGGGTCGGGGCCGTCGCCGTCCTCGTCGGCGCGTGGGGCGCGCTCCAGTTCCAGCGCAGCCGCTTCGCCGTGGGAGGGAGCGAGGCGACCGCTCCGGCGGACGCGCCCTCGTCAGGCGCCACCGCGGCCCCCGGCGCGCCGACGGAGACGGCGCCTCAGGCGCCAGACACGGCCGCCGCGATCCCGACGGTCGCTGTCCCTGCGGCCGCCGCATCGGCCGCTGACGCGGGCGCGAGCGCGGCGAG
Organism: Sorangium sp. KYC3313; assembly: GCF_052075895.1. Lineage (NCBI taxonomy): Bacteria > Pseudomonadati > Myxococcota > Polyangiales > Polyangiaceae > Sorangium > Sorangium sp. KYC3313. Next base: position 8,617,716 of record NZ_CP197255.1, on the reverse strand, counting down.
CGCGAGCGAGGTGGACGCAGGCGCATCGGATGCGGGCGTCAGCTCGACCGAGGCAGCGGCGGACGCGGGGAGCGGGCCGTCCGCAGCGGGGACGACGTCGCCGAGCGCCAGCGCTGGCAAGCCGCCGCGCGCCGGCGCGGGCGGGCGAGGGCGCACGCGCCCCACAGAAACTGGGGGGGCTGCCGTGGATGCGCCGGCGCCGCCGCGCACCGTCACGCCGACCGTGAACGACGATCTCTCGCTGGAGACATGCACCGCCACGATGCCGGACGGCTCCAAGAAGGTCGTCCCCTGCAAGTGACGCGCGCCGGGCCGCCCGTTCGCGGCGGGGGCTCTCCGGTCACGCCGGGATCGCGGCCGGATCGCCGAGGATCGCGCCGGTGAAGCTGGGGCGCAGGTAGAAGCCGCGCGGCAGCGCGGCGATCATCTCCCCGTCGCGTCCGAACGCGAGCGTCCGCGAGCGCCCGCTCGCGGCCTTCGGCCGCACCTGGAGCCAGCGCCCCGCGTGCGCGGTGAGCGCCTCGACGGCGCCGATGCCGATGAGCCCCATCAGGTCCTCGAAATCGGCGCGCAAGATGCGCTCCTGCGCGTCCGTCGGCCGCCAGAGCCGCGGGGCGCCCAGCCGTCGCTCCTCGCTCGGCAGGCCCGGAGCCGCGATGATCGGGACCCAGAGCACACAGGCGAGCTTCGCGCGAGCGCGCGACGTCTCCCACTCCGCACGATCGGCGTCCGACAGCGAGATCGAGCAGACGAACGTCGACTCCTGCGGCGCCCCGGTGACCTCGACGGGGATCGTCTTGAGCTCGATCCCGAGGTGGGGAAAATCGGGCCTCGACGTCGAGCCGGCCGTCGCGCCGAGCGCGCGCTCGACGAGCGCGCCGGCGGCGCCCTTCGTGCGCACACCGCCGCGGGGCACGGCGCAACCGAGCGCGCGTGCGAGATCGGCGAGCGTCAGGCCGGCGAGCGCGGCCGCCCGGCACCGGAGCTCGGCTTCGTCGCGAGGCGGTTTCAGCGCGGAGATCAACGACGCCGCCCTTAGAGCATCGCGAGGCGCGACTCCAGCGCTCAGCCGCGATCGAGAAAGATTGGCCGCCGGGGTGCGCCGAGACGTCGATGGGGATCGAGCAGCGCTGACCCGGGGGCCATGGCGGCCTGATACGCGGCCCCCCCGAACGCGCCGCCGAGAGACAACCTACTGCTTAAATCCTTCTTTGAGCCGACAGGATTCAGAGGAAAAGCGCATCAGGAATTTCCTGCATGGACTTTCCGGTGCCCACCAGCGTTGGGCCTGGCAGCCCGCTCGTCGTCGAGGGGCCATCTCAGGTCAGCGAGCTGGCCGGTGATCCGCAGCAGCATTTCCCTCAGCGAGGAAGCGTTCGCGCGATCGTTCGGGTTGTGTCGTAAACAGGCATACATGAACGCCGCGATGTCTGCGGTCCTCGGATCGTCGGCGATGCGCTTGATCGGCGCAGGGAGCCCGTCGTGCGTGACGTGCGCCGTGATGAGCGCGACCTCGGTGGGCGCGTCGAACAGCGTCTTGCCGGTGAGGATCTCGTAGGCGAGGCAGCCGAAGCTGTAGACGTCGGCCGTGAGCGGGGTGGGCGTGACCCCGGCGGGGACGACGCCCCAGATCTCCGGGGCGCCGTAGCAACCGGTGGCGCAGCCGGGGCGGATGTGGCGGCCGGCGAGGCCGAAATCGACGAGCACGGGCTCGCGTCCCCCGCGCAGGATCACGTTCGTCGGCTTGATGTCGAGGTGCCCGACGCCGACGGCGTGCATGGCTTCCAGCCCGGCGAGGATGCCGTCGAGCAGCGCCACCGCGCTCCGCGAGGTGAGGCCTCGAGCGTCGAGCAGCTTGTCGCAGCGGATGCCCTCGATGAGCTCCATCACGAGGATCGGCTTGGGGCGGGCGCCCGCGTCGAACGTGACGAAGCGGGCGATGTTCGGGTGATCGGGCAGGGAGAGCAGCGCGCCCGCCTCCTCTCGAAAGAGGCGGAGGAAGTCGGCTTCCGAGACGCTCCTGGCCGCCGTGTGATCGTACTCCGGCACCTTGAGGGCGAAGCGCTCCGCCGACGGATCGTGTCGCTCCTCGGTGCGGGTGACGACGAACACCGTCCCCAGCGAGCCGCCGCCGAGCTGGCGGTGCACGTAGAAGCCGCCGAGCGTGCGCCGGCTCGGCAGCCACGCGGGCAGCGGCTGCTCGGGCAGGGCGACCCCGCTCGGCGCGCTCTGCCGCCGGACGGGGAGCAGCAGGACGCGCGGCATGACGAGGGCGATCACATCGGCGAGCGCGCTCGGGACGCTCGCGCGCGCGGCCGAGACGAGCGCCTCGATCGGCGCGGCGACGCTCGGCTCCGCGTCGCCTTCCTCCTGCAGCGCGACCTCGATGGCGAGGCGCAGCGGCTCGGTCGCGCCGGAGGGCGCGGAGGCAGGGTGCTCCCCGCAGCGCCGGCGCGCGCCCGCGGTCAGCTGCGCGAGGCGTGTCAGGGCCTCCTCCAGGGCGGCGAGCGGCGAGGCGTCCGCGTCGCCGTCACCCGCGCCGGTCAGCGCGCTGAGCGCGCGGGCCGCGTTCATCGCTCCGAGCGCGCGCGCGAGGCGGGCGAGCGCGCCCCGCACGATCTCCGTGCGCTGCGACGCGCCCGCAGGGAGCGCCGTGACGAGCGCCTCGAGGGCGGCGATGCGCTCGAGCGCCACGCGCGCGCGCTCGGCCTCGGCGAGCTCCGCGTCGACGCCGGCTTGTCGGGGCGACCGGCGCGACGCCGCGGCGTCGCCCTCCGGCGCGCGCGCGCCGCCGTCGCGCCCGCCGCGCGCGAACCGCGCGTAGGCGCGCAGCAGCTGGGCGACGTCCGGGTGCATGCTCGCCTGACCGAGCACGTCGAGGTCGTCGGGGTCGCCGCCGCGCATCGCCGCGTGCAAGAAGATGTCGGCCGCGTCGGCGGCGCCTTCGCGCACGAGCGCGTCGAGGCCGCGGGCGACCGAGGCGGCGATGGCGCGGCGGAGCGACGAGCCGCGCTCGGCGCGCAGCCGGTCGAGCAGCACGCCGATGGCGCCCGTCCAGCGGGCGAGCACCCGCGCCTTGAGCTCTGGCTCGCTGCCGAAGTCGGTGCTCTCGCCGTCGATCAGGTGGATGAGCGCGCGCAGGTTGCGCTGGTGCACGGTGACGTGCAGGGGCGGCGAGGTGCTCGCCCGGGCGGCGGACCCCTCGGCGCGGAGCAGCCAGCGAGCGAGCCGCTCGTCGAGATCGTCCAGGGACGCGACCCCGGTCGCGTCCTCGCTCGGCCGCCGGTTCAGGAGCAGGAGGCTCTTCAGCAGGCCGGAGCCGAGCAGCTCGGCGTCCAGCTCGCGCACGAGCCCCACCGCGGCCCTGCGCCCCGCGGTGCTCTGCGCGTCGTCGTGCTCGCAGAGCTCGATCTCCTCGAGCGCGCCCACCACCTCGGTCGCGAGGGCGTAGGCCTCGAGCGCGCGGCCGCGCGCGTCGCGCGGGCCGGTCTCGACGAACGCCGCGACGGCGCCGTCGAGCGCGCCCCGCAGCAGCGCCACCCCGGCGCCGTCCATCGAGAGGTCGCGGTGGATGACGCGCGCCAGCGCCGCGAGCCCGTCATCGCGGACGTGCGCGCTGGGCGGGGCCTCGAGCGCGTCCTCGAGCGCGCGGGCGCAGCGCGCCGCGGCGCGGGCGCCGAACGGCTCGCCGCGGCTCATCACGCCGCGCAGCTCGCGCCGGAGCTCGACGATCGCCTCGGCCGTCGCCATCGGGGACGTGCGCGCGATCTCGTCGAGCAGCGCGTCGGCGGCCTCGGGCTCCGCGTCGGCCGCGACGGGGAGCCCCCAGGCCATCGCCGTGGCGATTCCCGGGTCCGCGGCGAGCAGCGGGCTCCGGAGGAGCTCGATCGCGCGTCCGAGCGCGCCGTCCGGATCCACGGCGATGCTCGCGGCCAGCGACGCCGCGCCGCGCCGCCACTCGGTGGGGGAGAGATCCTGGGCGAGCAGCGCGCGCACCTCCTCGGCGAAGTCGGGCAGCACCCCGGCGAGCAGCCCTCGCGCCGCGGCGACGTGGCGCCACACGAGCGGCTCGCGATCGGCGAGGAGCGTCTGCCATGCGAGCGCGATCCCGTCGGCGCTGCGGTCGAGGTCGCGCCGGCGCCCGTCGCCGACGTTGCGGAACAGCCGGAGCGGGAGGTCGTCGCCCTGCATGGCCCGGCGGGTCGCCTCGCGGGCAGCGCGCTCGAGCAGGCGCGCGGCGAGGCGCCGCTCCGGGAGCGAGCCGGTCGATGGCGCGGCGATCCAGTCGCGCGACAGCTCGCGCCGCGAAGCGAGCAGGAGCGCGAGCGGTTCGACCGGGACGTCGGTGCCGGCGGGGAGCCAGAGCGAGAGCATCACGCGGGCGCGGATCCCTGCCCCGGACAGGCCGCGGGCCGAGCCGGCCGCCATGCGCGTCGCGAGCGCGACGAACGTCGCCGCGTTGCCGGCGTAGAGCTGTCCCAGGACGCGCCTGCCCAGCTCGCGCCGCTCCGGCCCGAGCGGGAGCGCCCCGGCGATCTCGTAGAGCGCCACGCTCGCCGCGGCCGGCGCGAGCCAGCTCAGATCGTCGAGCAGCCCGTCGGCCATGGCGGTCTGGACGCTCCGGAGCAGGCCATCCGGGCTGAGGGAGTCGAGCGGGGTCGATCCATCGAGCGCATCGACGAGCGCCAGCGAGGCGATCGTCTGCCGGAAGAGCGCGCGCCGGACGTTCGGGTCGTCGTGGGACGTGAGGTCGACGAGCCCTTCGAGGTATTCCGCGCGTGGTCGCATCGGCAGGTTGCGCAGTCTAGCGCGCTGACGCGCCGGCCCCCCTCCCGCGCCGCAGCAATCCTCGCCCGTCATGGAACCTCCCACCTCGATCCGGAGCGCGTGCCGCTCCACATGGCTCCGAGAGAGCTACCTCCCCCTACGATGATCGGACCGGCCGGAGGCGCGCCCCCGCCGCGCGCGCCGCCGCCTCGCCCCGGCGAGCACGTCATGACGGGGCGAGGAGCCTGCCCTGTTGATGCTCGATCTCGTGCAGAAGCGGGTCCTCTCGCGTCCGGCCGCCTGGGCTGTCGGCGCGCGCGTGGGGCAGGTGGCAGAGCGCTCCAGCCGCGCCACGCGCGTCGAGGACGCAATCCACGCATCCTGCGCAACGCACCGCACCCCACGGACCGACTGGGTGGAAGTGGGCATCGAAGTGGGTTAAGCGGCAGCGCGTGCGGGGCCTCGTCGCCCTGCGTGTTCGCCGCGACGCCGCGACCGAAGAGCTGGAATGCAAGGAGACGTGGAACAGGGCTTCTCTCTCGACCTCGACGCGTTTCGCGCGGCGTACTCGCGCTTCCTCGCGCCGGCGGGGGGCGCGGCGCCGCGCGTCCTGCTCACGGGGCACTCGCACCAGGCCTGGCCGGATGTGGCGCGCGACGCGCTCGCCGCATGCTTCGACGACGCCGCGCGGCTCGTCGACGGCAAGTGGGACGCCGCGGTGTTGCCGAGGCTCGCGGCGGTCGGCGCGGCGATCCTGGAGCGGATGGGCTTCGAGCGCGGCGACGCCATCGCCTTCGGCCAGAACACGCACGAGCTCGTCTACCGCCTGATCACGTCGCTCCCTCGGCGCGAGCGGCTCCGGATCGTCACAACGCAGGGCGAGTTCCACTCGCTCAGGCGCCAGCTCGCCCGCCTCGCCGAGGAGGGCGTCGAGATCGACTGGGTGAGCGTCGAGCCGCGCCACGCGCTCGCCGAGCGGCTGCTCGCCGCGCTCCGGCCGGGCACCTCGATGCTCGCGATCTCGGCCGTGCTCTTCGAGAGCGCGACGGTGGTGCCGCGGCTCGACGAGATCGTCGCGCGCGCGGCCGAGATCGGCGCCGTCCCGCTCGTGGACGTCTACCACGCGTTCAACGTCGTCCCGCTCGCGTGGGGCAGCGCGGCGCCTCACGTCTTCGCGGTCGCGGGGGGCTACAAGTACGCGGCGATGGGCGAGGGGATCTGCTGGATGCGCGTCCCGCACGGCTGCGGGCTGCGCCCGGTCTTCACCGGCTGGTTCGCCGACTTCGGCTCGCTCGCGGGCAGCAGCGGCGGCGTCGCGTACGCGCCCGGGGGCGCGCGATTCGCGGGCTCCACGTTCGACCCCTCCGCGCTCTACCGCGCCGCCGCGGTGATCGAGCACTGGGATCGCTTCGGACTCACCGTCCCCCGGCTGCGCGCGATATCGCTCCGGCAGACCGGGCGCATCCTCGACCTCCTCGACGCCGCGGGCCGCGGCGGCGACGTCGTCTCGCCCCGCGAGCCCGAGCGCCGGGGCGGCTTCGTCGGCGTGCGCTCAGCGCGAGCGGGCGACGTCGTGGAGCGCCTCCGCGCCCGGCGCGTGCTCGTCGACGCCCGGCGCGACGTGCTCCGCATCGGCCCCGCGCCTTACCTCACCGACGCCGAGATCGACCAGGGCGTCGCGGCCCTCGTCGAGGAGCTCGGTCGCTAGCGCCCTGGCGACGTTCTCGTCGGGACGATCAGGGGTCGCTGTGGACGCGCGGCGCGTCGGGGTACAGCGACCGGAGCCCACGCCAGGCGACGTCGGCCGCGCTCTCCGCGGGCTCGGCGAGATCCCACTCCAGGTAGAGCTTGTCGCCGTCGTAGCAACCGAAGCTCGTCGACAGGCAGAGCAGCGGCTCGCGCTCGGTGGCATACCCCTCGCGCGCGACGTCGTGCCCGTAGATCGCCACGCGAGCGTCCGGGTCGATCGCGCGGAGGAAGGCATGGGCGCGGTCGCTCGATGTGCTCCGCGCCCAGAGCAGCGCGCCGAGCGTCCCGTGCAGGCTCATCTCCGAGAGCTGTACGTCGAGGAACCCGTCGAGCGGGAGCCGATCGAGATCTTGCCGGCTCTGAATGCGGGCGTGCGGCGCCGCGTGGAGCATGACCAGCCGGGCCGCGCGCGCGGTCGCCACGAACGGCCACCCGCGGAACCAGCTTCGCATCGCCAGCGTGTCCTCCGGGCCGAGGAGATCTTCGAGCCGCAGCGCCTCGTCCGGGAAGAATTTCGCCACCACCGGACCTCCCACGTGCGCGTGCTCGTGGTTTCCGAGCAGGTAGTGAACCCGGCCAGGGTGGCGTTCCGCGAGACTCCTCGCCTTTTTCAGCAAGGTCACGGAATCGCCCCGGTAGAACGAGCCCAGGTAGTCGGGCCATTCACCCTCGTCGAGCTCGGGCCCGTGGATCAGGTCGCCCGTGATCACGAGGACCGCGCCGTCACGGCCGGTCGCCGCCTGCTCGAAGATCTCGGCGATTCGCTCGAAATCCGCGAGATTGCCCTGGAAGTCGGTGGCGACGATCAGTCTGCCCCGATCAGGGAGGTCGACGACACGCTGCACGTCTCCAGCATAGCCGAACGTCCCTGCGTTCGCCTCGCGTGAACTGAGCGTGAACGCCGGCCGGCTGCCACGCCACGCCCCCTGCAGATCGTCCAGATTTGACGAAATACTACAATTGTACTGTCGCTTGGCGGAGGTTCTCGCTCAGGCTAGGCTCGCAGCCGTATGCAAAACCGGAAACTTTCAGCGTGGGTGGACGAGGTCGCCCATCAGACGCGGCCCGATCGGGTCGTTTTCTGTGACGGCTCCGAGGCGGAGAACCGAACGCTGATCCAGGGGATGCTGAGCGACGGTACGCTCCTCGCGCTCGACGGGGAGAGGTACCCCAACTGCTATCTTCACCGGAGCGACCCGACCGACGTCGCCCGGACTGAGCACCTCACGTTCATCTGCACTCGCGACAAGGAAGACGCGGGCCCGACGAACAACTGGATGTCGCCGGACGAGGCCTCGCAGCGGGTCGGACGGCTGTTTGACGGGGCGATGAAGGGGCGGACGATGTTCGTCGTCCCGTACCTGATGGGGCCCGTGGGATCGCCCTCGTCGAAGGTCGGAATCGAGATCACCGACAGCCCTTATGTCGTGGCGAGCATGCGGATCATGACCCGTATGGGCCAGGTCGCGCTCGATGCGCTGGGCAGCTCCGAGGACTTCTGCAGGGGGCTGCACGCGCTCGGGGACCTGAGCCCCGAGCGCCGCTTCGTCTGCCATTTCCCGGCGGAGCGGCTCATCTGGAGCGTCGGCTCCGGGTATGGGGGCAACGCGCTGCTCGGGAAGAAGTGTTTCGCGCTGCGCATCGCGAGCACGATGGCGCGCGACGAAGGGTGGTTCGCGGAGCACATGCTCATCCTCGGCCTGGAGGACCCGGGAGGGCGGGTGACGTACGTCTGCGCGGCGTTCCCGAGCGCCTGCGGGAAGACGAACCTCGCCATGCTGGTGCCGCCGGCGTCCCAGAAGGGGTGGAAGGTGTGGACCGTCGGCGACGACATCGCCTGGCTGCGGATCGGCCGGGATGGCCGGCTCTGGGCGATCAACCCCGAGGCCGGCTTCTTCGGCGTGGCGCCGGGGACGAGCTCGAAGACGAACCCGAACGCCCTGGCGACGCTGGCCCGGAACTCGATCTTCACGAACGTGGCGCTCACGCCGGAGGGGACGCCGTGGTGGGAAGGCTTCGACGGTCCGGTGCCGCCGGTGCTCACCGACTGGAAAGGACGCCGGTGGACGCCTGACAGCGGGGAGCCCGCGGCGCATCCGAACAGCCGGTTCACCGCGCCGGCCCGCCAGTGCCCGTCCATCTCGACGGAGTTCGACGCCGCAGCGGGCGTGCCCATCTCGGCCATCGTCTTCGGCGGACGGCGCGCGCGGCTCGCGCCGCTCGTCTGCGAGGCGCGCGGCTGGGCCCACGGCGTCTATCTGGGCGCGACGATGGCCTCGGAGACGACCGCGGCGGCCACCGGGAAGGTCGGGGTCGTCCGCCGCGACCCGATGGCGATGCGCCCCTTCTGCGGATACAACATGGGCGATTACTTCCGACACTGGATCGAGCTCGGCGAGAACCGCGCGGCGTTCCCGAAGATCTTCCACGTGAACTGGTTCCGCCAGAGCGAGGCGGGCGCGCTCCTCTGGCCAGGCTTCGGCGAGAACCTCCGCGTCCTCCGCTGGATCGTCGCGCGCGTGCGCGGCGAGGCGAAGGGACACGACACCGCCGTCGGGATCATGCCCACCGACGGCGAGCTCGACACGAGCGGCCTCGGCGTGAACGACGAGGCAATGCGCGAGCTCTTCGCCATCGATCGCGATGCGTGGGCGGAGGAGGCGCGCGATCGCGAGGCGTTCCTGGAGTCGTTCGGCTCGCGCATGCCCGAGGCGCTGCTCCGGCAAAACCAGGATCTCATGGCCCGGATCCGGGCGTGAGCTAGCGCCGTCGAGAGCGCTCGACAGGCCGCGCGGGCGCGCGCGGCCCAAGAAGTGACCCGCGCGCCCGCGCCAGCCCACCAACCGAGAACCGACCCGCTCGTCCGCGCTGCGTGGCGAGAACGGTCGGGAATGTCTTGACGCCGGCGCAAGTAGACCCACACAGTTCTTTCAAAGAATTTTGAAACTTTCATGAGCCACGCAAGCGACATCCATCGCCAGGCGGAGCTGCTCGCGGCGGACGCGATCGGCGACGTCATCGAGCACTGGGGCTTTCGCCGGGTGCTCGGGCGGATCTGGACCGTCCTGTTCATCGAAGGCGGAGCCCTCTCCGCCGCCGAGATCGGCGAACGGCTGCAGGTTTCTTCCGGCGCAATGAGTATGTCGCTGACAGAATTGCAAAGGTGGGGTGTAGTACGAAGAGTATGGAAACCGGGCGAGCGGAAGGAGTTCTTCGAGGCCGAGACGGACTTCTGGAAGATGATTTCCAAAGTGTTCGCCGAGCGCGAGCGGCTGATCGCCGACTCCGTGAGGGAGCGCCTCGAGCGGGCTTCGGCGCTGCTCGAGGGCCTGCCCCCCACCGACGCCGCCCGGTTCAGCCTCGATCGGGTGGAGCGGCTCCTCTCGTTCGTGATCGTCGCGCAGGCGGCGCTCGACGGGTTCATCAAGAGCAGGACCGTGGATTTCTCGCGGTTCGGGGATCTGGTCCGGTTCCCCATCCGCGCCGTGCGTTCCCGGCGAGGTGCCTAGCGGGACCGTGATTTCGGAGAGCTCGATCGTCACGGGGGGCCCCGCGCGGTGCGGGGCGCAGCGTGCGCTCGTGCTTCCAGGTGGAGATGGGATGACTGCGACTACAACGTTTACTGGGGCGGTCCAGCGGAGCGATGTCGTCTCGAGCCTCGGAGGCATGTGCGCTGGGCGAGGGCTCGACGCGCTCGCTGCGCGCCTCGCGGAGCTGAGGCGCCTGCTCGACGGGGACCTCGGCGACATCGAGCGCGAGATCGCGAAGGTCGGGCTGGACGGGGAGACGCCGGCGCACAGGAGCGCCCGGCACTTGCTCGGCCTGAACGGCAAGCGGCTGCGGCCCATCTGCGTCGCGCTGGCCTCCCACATCGGGGGCGGCTTCAACGACGCCGCGCGGACGTTCGCGGTCGCGGTCGAGCTCGTCCACAACGCGACGCTGCTGCACGACGACGTCGTCGATCTCGGCGACCGCCGGCGCGGCGCGGACGCGGCGCGGGTCATCTACGGCAACGCCGCCTCGATCTTCGGCGGCGACTACCTCCTGCTCGACGCGCTCTCCAAGATCCAGGCGGTCGGCATGGCCGACGTGCTCGAGCGGGTGCTCCTCGTGATCAAGGAGATGGTCGTGGCCGAGGCGCTCCAGCTCGCGTCGCGGGGCCGCGTGCGCACGAGCTCGAGCGAGTACTTCCAGATCGTCGACGGCAAGACGGCGTCGCTGTTCCGCTGGGCGATGTTCGCGGGGGCGCGCGCGGGCGGCGTGAGCGAGCCGCTCTGCAAGGCGCTCGAGAGCTTCGGGACGAGCCTCGGGGTCGCGTTCCAGCTCGTCGACGACGTCCTCGACTTCGCCGGCGACCCGGAGGCGACCGGCAAGGCGCTGCTCACGGACCTGCGCGAAGGCAAGATGACGTACCCGCTGCTCCTCGCCATGGAGCGCGACCGCGAGCTCACGCCCGCCCTCGAGGCGCACTGCGCGTCGGAGGACACGGCCGTCGAGCCGGAGCTCGGCCGGCGCATCGCGCAGATCATGGTCGAGGAGCGCGTCGTGGACGACTGCCTGGAGCTCGCGTCCCGGCTCTGCGGGGACGCGGTGCGGAGCATCGAGCCGCTCCCGGAGAGCCCGGCGAAGGCGGCGCTGGAGGGGGTCGCGATGTCGACGCCCCGGCGGAAGCGGTGAGCGGCGATGACGAACCCCTTGATGCAGTGCGCGGAGCGCGCGCGCCGCTCGCGAGCGCGCGCGGCGCGCGGAGACACCCGATGAGCCAACACGTGTCCAGCCGGATCAGCGGCTTCTACAAGCGGTGCCTCGAGGAGCGGCTCCGCGCGATCCAGGCGCTCGGTCTGCTCGACGAGGAGGCGCTCGCGCACCTCGCCAGCGGGGGAGGGCTGCCGACGGCGGTGGCCGATCGGATGTGCGAGAACGTCATCGCGACGCACGCGCTCCCGCTCGGCCTGGCGCTGAACTTCCGCGTGAACCAGCGCGACGTGCTGGTGCCGATGGCGGTGGAGGAGCCGAGCGTCATCGCCGCCGCGTCGAACGCGGCGCGCATGGTCCGGCGGTCGGGCGGCTTCTCCGGCGAGGCGGACCCGCCGATCATGACCGCCCAGGTCCAGCTCGACGACGTGCCGGACGCGGAGGCGGCCGCGGGCCGGCTGGAGGCGGCCCGCGCGAGCCTGCTCGCGGCCGGGGACGCGGCCATCCCCAGGATGGTGGCGCGCGGCGGCGGCTGCCGCGATCTCGAGGTGCGCGTCCTCTCGGCGGAGCTCGGCGTGCTCGTCGTGCACCTCTACGTCGAGGTCGGCGACGCCATGGGCGCGAACCTGGTCGACACCGTGGCAGAGGCGGTGGCGCCGCTCGTGCAGCGCATCGCCGGCGGGACGCTGGGCCTGCGGATCCTCTCCAACCTGACCGTCCGCCGCCTCGTCCGGGTGACGGCCACCGTGACGGACGACGCGCTCGGGGGCGCGGACGTGGCGAGCGGCGTCGCGCGGGCGAGCCGCTTCGCGGAGCTCGATCCGTACAGGGCGACGACCCACAACAAGGGCTTCATGAACGGGCTCGACGCGGCCGCGGTGGCGCTCGGGCAGGACTTCCGCGCCATCGAGGCGGGCGCGCACGCGTATGCGGCGATCGGGGGCCGATACCGGCCGCTCAGCACGTGGGAGCGCATCCCCGGCGGGCTCGTGGGGCGGGCGGAGCTGCCGCTCGCCGTCGGCACGGTGGGCGGCGCGACCGAGGTGCACGCGGGCGTGCGCGCCGCGCTGCAGCTCGTGGGCGCGACGAGCGCGCGCGAGCTCGCGGTGGTGCTGGCGTCCGTCGGGCTGGCGTCCAACCTGGCGGCGCTGCGCGCGCTCGCGAGCGAGGGCATCCAGCGAGGCCACATGCGGCTCCACGAGCGGAAGCGCGCGCCCGGCGTCTCGTCCACAGCGGGCGGGGAGGCCGCCGGGCCGGCGTCCAGCGAAGGCAAGCGGTTTTCCGTAGAGCGAGCCGAGGCGCCGCGCGCGGCGCACCAGGCGGGGAGCGGGACATGAGCGAGGCGAGCCAGGATCAGGCGCCGCGCGGCGGGCGCCGCTTCGGCACGGGCGAGATGTTCGACGGCATCGCGGAGCGGTACGACCTCCTGAACCGGGTCATCTCGCTGGGGCTCGATCAGGGCTGGCGGCGGCGCGCGTTGCGTTCGCTCGAGCTCTCGCCCGGCGCGACGGTGCTCGATCTCGCGACCGGCACCGCCGATCTCGCGATCGCGATCGCGCGGGCGCACGAGGTGAAGGTCATCGGGGTCGATCCGTCGCAGGGGATGCTCGGCGTCGGCCGCCGGAAGGTGGAGGCCGCGGGGCTCGCCGGGCGGATCGAGCTCGAGGTCGGCGACGCGCAGCAGCTCCAGCTCGGCGACGCGAGCGTCGACGCCATCTCGATGGCGTTCGGGATCCGCAACGTCCCGGATCGCGCGCGGGCGCTCCGCGAGATGGCGCGCGTCACGCGGCCCGGGGGGCGCATCGCGATCCTCGAGCTCAGCGAGCCGCGCAGCGGGCTCATGGGCAAGCTCGCGCGCTTCCACATCCACACGGTCGTCCCGTACGTGGGCGGCGCGATCTCCGGCAAGGACGAGTACCGGTACCTGCAGGACTCGATCGCGAGGTTCCCGCCTCCGGACGAGTTCGCGGAGCTGATGCGCGGCGCGGGGCTGCGCGTGCTCCGCGTGGAGCCGCTCACGATGGGCGTCGTGTGCCTCTTCGTCGCGACGCCCGAGGGGGCCTGAGGTGCGCGCCAGAGAGGGCCTCGGGGGGCGGTGATGGGCGGGTCGAACCTCCACTCTGCCTGGGCGCAGCTGTTCGTCCGCGCGCTCGCGCAGGCCGGGGTGCGCGACCTGGTCCTCTGCCCCGGCTCGCGCTCCACGCCGCTCGCGATCGCGGCGATGGAGAGCGAGGAGGTGCGCTGCGCGAGCGTCGTCGACGAGCGCGCCGCCGCGTTCTTCGCGCTGGGGCAGGCGCGCGTCACTGGCCGGCCCAGCGTCTTCGTCTGCACCTCGGGCACCGCCGGCGCGCACGCGCTCCCGGCGATCATCGAGGCGCACCTGAGCTTCACCCCGCTCATCGCGATCACGGCCGACCGCCCGTGGGAGCTCGCCGACGCCGCGGCCGCGCAGACCATCGATCAGACCAAGCTCTTCGGCGACCACGTCCGTCACTTCGCCGAGCTCGGGCTGCCGGATCCGTCGCCCCTCGCGATGCGCGCGGTGACGCGCATCGCGGCCCAGGCGGTCACGCGCGCGCTGTCGCCGACGCCGGGCCCGGTCCACATCAACGCGCGCTTCCGCAAGCCGCTCGAGCCGGTCGACGCGGCCGGGCCCGAGCCGTGGCAGGGAGAGTGGGAGGCGCTGATGCGCCGCGCCGGCACGCGGGTCGTGCCGGCCCGCGCCGGGGTCGATGGGCGCGCGATCGAGGAGCTCGCCGCGCGCTGCGCGCGCGCGGAGCGGGGGCTCATCGTGTGCGGCCCCGCCCAGAGCCGGGAGGACGACGCGCGCGCGCGCCGCGCGGTGCTCGCGCTCTCGCGCGCCACAGGCTTCCCGGTGCTCGCCGAGGGCACGAGCCAGATCTGCTTCGGCGGCCTCGCCGAGGGCGTCGTGATGCCGGCGTCGTTCGATTCTTTCCTCCGCGCGCCCGAGTTCCGCGCGGCGAACGCGCCCGACGTCATCCTCGAGCTCGGCGCCCCGCCGACATCGGCCGGTTACGCGACCTACATCGCCGAGCACACGAGCGCCCGCCGCGTCGTCGTCTCCTCGCACGGCTGGAACGATCCGACGAGCGCCGCGGCTGCCCTCGTCATGGGTGAGCCCGTGGAGGTGTGCGAGGCGCTGGCGGCGCGACTCGCCGGGGCGGGGCTGAGCCTGGGGCGCGGGCGGCGGGACTGGGCCGCGACGTTCGCGCGCGCCGGCGAGATCGCGGCGGCGCACGCCGCGCGGGCCTGCGCCGGGGACGAGCTGACGGAGGGCGCCATCGCCCGGATGGTGGCCAGCGCGTGCCCCGCGGGCTCGCTGCTCGCGATCGGCAACAGCATGCCGGTGCGCGACCTCGACACGTACTGCCCGCCGTCGGCGCGCGCGTTGCGCGTGCTGCACCAGCGCGGGGCGAGCGGGATCGACGGCCTCGTGTCGGCGGCGGCCGGCGCGCGCGCCGCGGCCGCCGCGCCGGTCACGTTGCTGCTCGGCGATCTCAGCCTGCTGCACGATCTGACCGGGCTGCTCCTCGCCGCGAAGGCAGCGGGCGACGGCCGGGCGCCGCTCGTCATCGTGGTGGTCCAGAACGACGGCGGCCGCATCTTCGAGCACCTCCCCATCGCCAGGCGCGGCGCCGCGCTGCTCGAGCGGTGCTTCACGATGCCGCAGCACCTCGATTTCGCGCCGGCGGCGGCGATGTTCGGGCTCGCCTACGAGCGCGCCGGCACCGCCGGGGATCTCGCCCGCGCGCTCGCCGCGGCGTACCAGCGGACGGGCGCGACGCTGATCGAGGCGGTGGTGCCGCCCCACGACGGCGCCGCCCGCGTTGCGCGGCTCTGGTCCGACGTTCGTCGCGACGTCGCAGCCCTGGTCAGCGCGCCGGCCGCGGACGGCGCGGCGGCCGATCTGCAGTCTCCATGAGCGGCGCGCGCGCCGAGAACCCCGAGCTTGCCGAGAGGGATCCACGATCATGAGCCAGGTCAACGCGAACACGAGTCCCGCACCCGACGACGTCGCGCGAGGCGCATCCCGCGAGGGCGCCGCGCAGCGCGGGAGCGCTCGCGCCGCCGCGAGGGCGCGCGGACCCCGCGAGCCGGGGAGAGGATCGTGAGCGCCGCGGCGGCGCCTCAGGCGGCGGGCGCGACGGGCGCGGCGGGCGCAGCGGCCCCGGGGGGCGTGCGCCCCGGCTCGCTCCGGGCGTGGCTCCTCGCGTCCCGGCCGGCGACGCTCACCGCGGCGCTCGCGCCGGTGATGGTCGGGACGGCCGTCGCCTACGCGCTCGGCGGGATGCGGCTCGGTCCGGCGCTCGCGGCGCTCGCCGGCGCGATGCTCATCCAGATCGCGACGAACTTCGCGAACGACGTCTTCGATCACGAGAAGGGCGCCGACACGCACGAGCGGCTCGGCCCCACGCGCGCCGTGCAGGCGGGGCTGCTCACCCCGCGCCAGGTGCGCGCCGGGCTGCTCGTCACGATAGCGCTCACGCTGCCGTTCGGGGTGTACCTGGCGTTCGTGGGCGGGTGGCCCATCGTGGTGATCGGCGTCGTCTCGATCCTCGCCGGCGTCGCGTACACCGGTGGGCCGTACCCGCTCGGCTATCACGGCCTCGGCGACCTCTTCGTGTTCGTGTTCTTCGGCCTCGTCGCCGTCTGCGCTACGGCGTTCGTCCAGCTCGGCTCGGTCCCGCCGCTCGCGTGGGCGGCGGCCGTGCCGATCGGCGCCATCGCCACCGCCGTGCTCGTCGTCAACAACGTCCGCGATCGCGAGACGGACGTCGTCGCCGGCAAGCGCACGCTCGCCGTCCGGCTCGGGCGCCGCGCGGGCGTCATCGAGTACGCGATGCTCTTCGCCGCCGCCTACGCGGTGCCGGTCGCGCTCGCCGCCGGCGAGGGCCGGCGGTGGACGCTCCTCGTGTTCGCGACGTTCCCTCGCGCGGTGCGCCTGCTCCGGGTGCTGGCGACGACCGACGGCCGGCCGCTCAACGACTGCCTCGCCGGGACGGCGAAGCTGCTGCTTGCGTACGCGCTGCTCTTCTCGCTCGGCCTCGCGGCCCAGCTGTAGGGATCATGCGCGTCGTCGATGCCCGCCTCGCGTCCCGGGTCCTTGATGGCGCGCGCCGGGGCCTCGTGCTGTCGCTCACCGACGACGAGGGGCGCGTCGGCCTGGGTGAGGCCACGCCGCTCCCCGGCTTCTCACCCGACACGGCGGACGAGGACCAGCGCGCGCTCGCCGAGCTGCCGGGGGCGCTCGGCGCGATCGACGTGCCGGCCGAGGGCGCTCCGCCGACGGCGACGGCGACGGCGATCCTGCGCGCGCTCGCGCCGCTGTCATCGCGGCTCTGCGATCTCCCGGCGGCGCGCTTCGCCCTGGAGACGGCGTTGCTCGATCTGCTGAGCCAGCGCCTCGGCCTCTCGATGTCGGCGTGCCTCGGCGGACGCGGGCGCTACGCCGAGGTCCAGGTCAACGGGCTGCTCACGACCGCGGTGGCGCTGCCGGAGATGCTCGATCGCGCTCGCGTGCTCGCCGCGCGCGGCGTCCGCGCGATCAAGGTGAAGCTCCGCTCGCGCGGGGACGACGGCTTCGCGCGCGACCTCGAGGCGCTGCGCGCGCTGCGGCGGGAGCACCCGGGCGTCGAGCTCCGGCTCGACGCCAACGCGGCATGGTCGCTCGACGAGGCGCCCCGCCGGCTCGCGCTCCTCGCGCCGCTCGGCCCGCGCTTCGTCGAGCAGCCGGTCGCGCCGGAGCTCCTCCACCACCTCGGCGCGCGCGAGGTCCCGTGGGCGGCCGACGAGTCGCTCGCGGTCGAGGGCATGCCGGAGCGCCTGCTCGAAGCGGAGGGCTGCGCCGCGTTCATCCTGAAGCCCGCGATGCTCGGCCTGCTGCGCGCGCACGCGCTCGGCTGCAGGGCGCAGGCGCGCGGCATCGACGCCGTGGTGACGCACCTCTTCGACGGGCCCATCGCGCTCGCCGCCTCGTGTGAGCTCGCGCTCGCCTTGCCGCGCGCGCCGCTCGCGTGCGGCCTCGACGCGCACGCCGGCCTGGAGGCGTGGCCCGCGATCCGGATCCCGCAGCTCCGCGAGGGCGGCCTGGTCGCGGCCAGCGATCAGCCCGGCCTCGGCATCCGGCCATGGACGGGCTGAGCCTCCTCGATGCCGCGCGCGATCCCGCGATCGCCGCCCGGACAGCGATCGTCCTCGGCGGCGTCGAGGACGGCGCGCCGCGCGCGATCGACGTCCCCGCCCTCGGCGTCGGCCCCGGCGGCGCCCTCCGCTTCGGCGAGCTGGCGCCCGCGGTCGCGGCCGTATCTGCCCGGCTCGCCCGCGCGGGGGTAGGACCGGGAGCCCGCGTGGCGCTCGTCGCCCCGAACGCGCTCGGGACCGTGGTCGTCATCCACGCGCTGCTCGCGCTCGGCGCCGTCCTCGTCCCGATCCATCCCCGGCTCACGGCCGGCGAGGCGGGCCTCCTGATCGACGACGCGCGCCCCGACCTCGTGCTGCGCGAGCCTGCGCTCGCCGCCCTGCTCGACGACGCCGCGCCGGAGATAAGCGCGCTCCGCGAGCGCGGGGCGCGCGCCGCCGAGGCCGCGCGCGTCCCGCCGCCGGACGCTTCCGGCGATCTGGCGATCGTCTACACCTCGGGCACCACCGGGCGTCCCAAGGGCGCGGTGCTCTCGCGCCGCGCGTTCCTCGCCGCCGCCGAGGGGAGCGCGGCCAACCTCGGCGTGCGCGACGACGATCGCTGGCTGCTCTGCCTTCCGCTCTGCCACGTCGGTGGCCTCTCGATCGTGACCCGCTGCTTGCTCGCGCGCCGCGCTGTCATCCTCGCGCCTCGCTTCGAGCCCGCCTCGGTGCTCGCCTCGATCGTCCGCGACCGCGCGACGCTGCTCTCCGTGGTGCCGACGATGCTGCTCGCGCTGCTGGAGGCCGATCGCGACAACGTCCTCACCCGGCTCCGCGCGGTGCTCGTCGGCGGCGCGGGCGCTCCGGCGCTGGCGCTCGACGAGTGCGCGCGCCGCGGGGTCCCCGCGCTCACCACGTACGGCCTCACCGAGGCGTGCTCGCAGGTCACCGTGCAGCGCCCGCGCGATCCGCGCGCGAGAGAGCCGGGCTCCGGCTCCCCGATCGCCGGCGTCGAGCTTCGCATCGAGGGCGCTGGCAGCGACGGCGTGGGCCGCATCGAGATCCGCGGCCCGGTGCTGTTCCGCGGCTACTACCGCGGGCCCGACCGCGCGCCGGAGCTCTCGGTCGACGGCGCCGGGTGGTTCGGCACCGGCGATCTCGGCGCGCTCGACGCCGGAGGGCGGCTGCACGTCGCGGCGCGCCGCAGCGATCTCATCGTGACCGGCGGAGAGAACGTCTACCCCGCCGAGGTGGAGCAGGTCCTCGCGTCCTGCGAGGGCGTCGCCGGCGCGGTGGTGTTCGGCGTGCCTGACGATCGCTGGGGCCAGGTCGTCGCCGCGGCGATCGTCCCCGACCAGGCCGCGCCCGGAGAGGCGGGCGGCGCCGCACTCTCCCCCGCATGGCTCGGCGATCTCGCGGCCGCCGTCGCGTCGCGGCTCGCCCCACACAAGCGCCCGCGGCGCCTCTGCGCCGTCGCGGCGCTGCCGCTCACCGCGGCCGGCAAGCTCGATCGCGCCGGCGCGGCTGCGCAGCTCGCGGCCGCGCTCGCCCCGTTCCCACCACGCTAGCGCCCGGCGCGCCGTCCGGCGGCCGCCGCTCGGCGCGGTTAGGCGAGCGCGCTGCGCAGATCGTCCGGGAGCGGGCACGGCGTGAAGCGCGCGCCGTCGATGCACACGTGCACGGTCTGTCCGATGGCGGCGACCCGGCCCGCCGTCGTCATCGTCACGCGGTAGCCCACCGTGAACGACGTGTCGCCGAGCTTCGGCGCGAGCACCTCGACCTCGACGGTGTCACCGAACCGGAGCGGCAGGAGGTAATCCGCCTCGGCGTGGACGAGCGGCAGCTTGATCGTGCCGCCCGCGATCATCGCAGGAAGATCGATCCCTCGCTCCTTCAGCGCGATCATGTACGCGTCGCTGAAATACTCGAGGACCCGCGGATAGAAGACGATCCCGGCCGCGTCGACGTCCTGGAAGCGCACGGCGCGGCGCTCCACGGCGAGGCGCGGCGCGGTCTGCTTGAGCTCATCGACGCTGAACGCGCGCTTCATCGCGCCGCAGGGTAGCGCAGAGGGGCCGAGCACGTCGCGAGGAGCGAGGTGCTCCGCCGCACCGCGGCGCCCTCCTTGCTCGGCCCTGACGCGGGCGGTCAGGCCTGACCGCCGACGCTTCGCCGGGTCGCTCTGCTGTCCCTTTCTGCTCGCCGTCGTCCGTCTCGCGGTCCATGCTCGCCCGCGATGGCTGACCGACGTCCCGGCGGCCTCGGGGCCGGGTCCCGCAGGCTGCGTCGCGCCACCGCGAAGGATCGCGATCGCCGCGCGATGCGATGCCTCGGGCCCCGAGCGCCGCGCTCCCGCGGCGCGCTCGCGGCGCTCGCTTGCCTCCTGGCAGCGAGCTTCGCGGCCGCGTGCGAGTCGGCGCCGGCGTCGACCCCGACGCCGATGCCCTCTCAGAGCCCGCCCGTCGCTGCGCTGCCGCGGCCTGCGTTCGCGGAGACCTCGACGCCGACCGGCGCGGCGCACGCGTCGAACCCGCTCGGCCTCCCCCCGTACCCGATCAAGCTCGAGCCAGGCCGCCGCGTGTTCACCTTCTCGGACCGGATGCTCGCCGGGGCCAAGCTCGGGTCCACGCTCGTGCTGTACGCGGCGACGGTGGTCGGCTTCGACGGCGACGACCTCATCGTCGAGGGGAGGGGCGGACCGTCGTACAAGGTTCACCCGGGCTACGTCATCCCCGTGCCCGACGCGCCCCGCCTCCGACCCCACGACCCGCTGCTCACGGAGTGGAACGGCGTCATGAAGCACGCCGTCCTTACCCGCTTCGTGAAGGACAAGATCGAGGTCCGCTACACCGACATGGACCCGCGGACCCCGCTCGCGCAGCTCAAGGGCGTTCGCTTCGTCGTGCAGACGGCGGGCCTCGCCCCCGGCAACTTCGCCGCATGGAAGGACGGCGAGACGTGGCGCCACGTGCTGCTCGTGTCGCGGCTCGGCGGTCCTCCGGCCGAGCCAGGCGCCGTCCTTACGTCGCACTCCAGCAGCTCCGCGCGGTGGTTTGCCCTCGGTTATGGTGGCGCCGCGCTGCTCGCCGACGAGTCGGCGCTCCGTCCGCTCCCCGTCAAGCCGCGGCTCAAGGTCGGGGCGAGCGTCTGGGCCGAATGGGTCGGCGCGCTGCGCCCCGCCGTCGTGCAGAGCGCCGAGGAGACAGGCCTGTACACGGTCAAGTTCGAGCGCGCCGGGCGGCCGGCCACGGTCGGCTGGGGGCTGCTCACGCCGCCGCTCGCGCCGTAGCCCCGCGCCGCGAAGCGGCGATCCGGAGCCGAGTAACGCCGCTTGCACGCAGCGCCGCTGCGCAAGACGCTACGCGTTTTCGCCCGATATGGAGAGTGGTAAGCGCTGTAGTATGGATCTCAGGAGCGCATGGCTGGCGACGCGCCAGTGGGTTCCTTTCACCCTCAGGACCATGGCGTACGGCACCGTGTCTCTGACGCTGGGCCCCCTCACGCCGCAGCGCTCGGCGAGCCTGTGGGCGATGCGACGATGGTGTCAGGCCAGCGCGCGAGGGCTCGATATCGAGATCCAGGCGAGCGGGCTCGAGAACGTCCCTCCCGGGGTGTTCGTCTACTGCTCCAACCACCAGAGCCTGCTTGATATCCTCGCCCTCGGCGCCGTGCTGCCGGGCGATTTCAAGTGGGCCGCCAAGCGCTCCCTCATGAAGATCCCATTCCTCGGCTGGCACCTCCGGCTCGCGGGCCACGTGCCGGTCGATCGCACGGTCGGCTCCCGCGCCGCGGTCGAGGCGATCTCGCGGTTCGAGGAGGTGCTCAAGAGCGGCAAGCCGCTGCTCGTCTTCCCCGAGGGGACGCGGAGCGAGGACGGCATCCTCCGGCAGTTCAAGAACGGCGGCTTCTATGCGGCCGTCCGCGCCGGCGTGCCCGTGGTGCCGGTCGCCATCGACGGCACGCACCTCCTCATGAAGAAGGGCGCCCTCGACACCGGCGACGGCACCCTGCGGATCATCCGCGTCCGGGTCGGCGCGCCGATCGCCGTGCGCCCGGAGGGCCGCGAGGGCGCGCGGGTCAACGAGCTGCGCGAGCGCGCCCACGCCGCGGTGAGCGAGCTCCTCCGCTCGATCGGCGGTCGCGTCGAAGCGCCGGCTGGCGCCCCGGCCGCCTCGGACGCGCCGGCGAGCGACGCCCGGACCGAGCAGGCGTCCGGCTGACGGGGCGGCGCGCCGGCGGGGCGGATCAATCGCAGAGGCTGGGGAGCGCGTCGAGCTCGGCGAACAGCTCGTCGTAGCCGTCGATGCGACGGCCGCCGTGCGCCTCATCGTCGAACCGGTAGAACACGCGCCGCGGGAGCGGCATCACGCCGCCGTTGTCGTAGGCCTCGGCGTCCGTCGCCGTGTTGCCGAAGGCCCACGCGGGCAGCATCTCCCTTCCGTCGAACAGCCGCTCCAGCTCCGCCGTCTTGTACTCCACGGCGCCGTCGCCCGTCGCGCCGGTCAGGCTCAGCGTGGTGTGCACGATGCCAGGCGGGAAGCCGTACGCCTCGAGGAAATCGCGCGTGCGCTGGACGAGCCACTCCGGCCGCGCGGTCAGGTACATCGGGCGGTAGCCCTTCGACGTGAGCCGGTGGAACGCCGCCGCCGCGTGCGCATGCACGTCGGGCAGCTCGCCGAGGAGGAGCGAGGTGAACTCCTCGGTCTCCGTGCCCGTGAGCGTCCCATCGACGTCGCTGACGAACATCGGCGCGCCCCGCGGGACGACCTCGATGAAGAGGTCGGTGCTCGAGAGGTCGCCGCGGACGACCAGGTGGACCCGGTGCCGGCCCGGACCGAGCCGCTGCGCGGCGGGGATCTCGAAGTAGACGCGGCCGCCGTCGTCGCTGACACCCTCGACCGCGCGGTGCGCCGAGTCCGCTTCCGTCGTGGTCGCCGAGCCGAGGCGCTCCCACGCGCCGCCGCAGCCGCGGAGCAGATAGATGTCGACCCGCTCGTCCTTCAGGTCCTTGTCCGTGATCCCGTAGGCGAACTTTCCGATGATCCACTGCGGGTCGTCCGGCGTCAGGTAGAGGTCGCGTCCGCGGTGGTTGGGGCTCCCAGCGCCGGCGATGACGTACGAAGATGGGTGATTCCACGCGAGCTCCTCGCCCGGATCGGGCGGCGCCGCGTCGCACACCGGAGGTGGGTCGCAGAAGGCTCCCGGCGCCCCGCTGCCGCCCGAACCGCGGTCCTCGCCGCTCGGCGCGCCGCCGACGCCGCCATTGCCCTTACCCCCGCCGGCATCATCCTGGCCCCCGCCGCTGTTCTGGCCGCCGCCCTCGCTGCCCCGGCCATCCTCACCGCCTCCCTGGCCACCGCCCCCGCCTCCGTTCGGCGTCCACTCGAGCGTCGCGTCGGCCGATCCGCAGCCGATCGCGAGCGCTGTTGTCGCCATGACAAGTAGGATCCTGGTCTGCATCGGGACCGAGTGTGACCGAGTCGCCCCCGTTCGAACAGCGACCTCCGGTCGTCGAGGGCCTCCCGGCGGACCGCTCGCCCCTTGCGCGCTGGCCCGACTCCGGGCAATCGTAGCCGCCCCAACGATGCCCACGCTCGATCCGAAGGTCTTGCTTCGCCACGCAGGTGACTATCTCAAGGCGCACCCCGAGGAGATCGCGAGGGCGCTCCGCGGCGCGCTCCGCCTGCGGTTCGGCGTCCCGATCGATGCGCTGCGCTATCTGGCGCGAGAGCTCAGCGGCGGCAAGCGCGCGCCGAAGGACATCGTGATCGAGGCCGCGCCCCCGGGCCTGCGCCTCGCCCTGACGGTGAAGATCATGGGCGCCCCGATCCGGGCCTCGTTCACGGCCTTCGCCGAGGAGCTCGACGTGCGCGCGGACGCGATCCAGGTCGGCCTGCGGATCGCCGACCTCAAGCTGCAGGTCATGGGTGACGAGGCCTCGCCGATCGCCGGGCTGATCGGCTCGGGGGCGATCGACCTGAACAAGCCGGGCGATCTCGTCTCCTTCATGCCCAAGCGGCCCGCCGCGCTGATCGACGCCAAGGGGGACAGGATTACCCTGGATCTCCTCAAAATCCCGGCCCTCGGCGGGAATCCGACGGCCGTACGGGCGCTGCGCATCTGCGCGCCGGTGCTCGGTGTCCGTGCGCTCAAGACCAAGGATGACCACCTGGACATGCACCTCAAGGCCACCCCCTCCGGGGTCGCCGCCGCGATCGCCGCGGTGCGCGCGGGCGTCTGAGGCTCTTTCCGGTGGGGGCCGTCGCCCGCTAGACTTCCCCGTGCATGTCTCGGCTCCCCGAGCCCGCGCCGGTTGCGCTCTCGTTCCAGTTCCTTGCCGAGATCGCGTCCGGGGCCACCACCCGCGTTGATCTCTGCAGGTCGGCAGGTCCGCACCGGCCTGGGGAGCTGCTCGCCGTCAAGCGGCTGCACCCGCACTTCGCCGAGGATCAGAACGTCTCCACCCGGTTCCTCGACGAGGTGCGCACGACCGCGGCGCTCAAGCACCCGAACGTGGTCGAGGTCGCCGGCTGGGGGACGGACGAGCAGGGGTGGTACTTCGCCGTCGAGCTCGTGCAGGGCGTGAGCCTCGCGCGGCTCATGAAGACCGTCTTCGACACCGGCGAGATGTTCTCCGAGCGGCTCGTCGTCCACGTCGGCGCGACGCTCTGCCGCGGGCTCAGCGCGGCGCACGAGCTCCGCTCGCCTGCCGGCGCGCTGCTCAACCTCGTGCACCGCGATCTGACGCCGGGCAACGTGCTCGTCGGGTTCCAGGGCGAGGTGAAGATCGCCGATTTCGGGCTCGCCAAATCGTCGCTCCGCGTGATGACGACGGCCGTCGGGGCGCGCCGGCGCGTGACGACGTACATGGCGCCGGAGCAGGCCCGCGGGGGCGCCGCCGACAGGCGCTCCGACCTGTTCTCGCTCGGCGTCGTGCTGTTCGAGCTCTTCACCGGCAAGCACCCGTGGCCGTCGACGAGCGACTACGAGCTCTTGCAGAGCATGTCGACGCAGCCCGCGGCCGACCTGCGGGAGCTCCGGCCGAAGATCGACAAGGAGCTCGTGTCGATCGTGATGCGCTGCCTCGAGAGGGACCCGCCGTCGCGCTTCCAGAGCGCGGACGAGATCCTCGCTCGGCTGGAGGGCTGGCTGCACAGCCACGGGTACCACGAGGGGAACGAGGAGGCGCTCGGGCGCTTCGTGCGGCGCAACGCGATGAGACAGATGCGCTGGTTCGAGCGCGCCGTCACCGGCGGCTTCGCCGGGGGCGCCAAGGCGCCGCGCCCCTCGCTCTCGACAGCCGAGGCGATCCCGCGCCGGCCCTCGGCCGATCCGCGGGGCAGGGGGGCGAACGCCCCCGGTCGGCTCCGCGGCAGCGGGGGCGCGCGCGCTCAGAACGACGACGCGACCGACGTCGAGTCGCGCCGCGCGACGCTGTCCCCGTCGCCGACCGGCCTCACGCCGCGCGAGGCGGGCGCCGCGGACGGCGACCCCGGCCGGCGCGGACCGATGGCCTCCGAGACGGCCGACGAGGCGACGGTCGTCGTCGGCAGCAACGGCAGGGGGCGCGCGGACCCCGGGTCTTCCAGCTCGGGCGGAGGACGGCGCCGCAGCAGCCTGCCCTCGTACGGATCCCTCACCGATCAGGACAGCGAGCCGCTGCCGGTGTCGGGGAACGCGCTGCGCGCGACGTCCGAGAACGAGGCGACGCCCTCGATCTCTCCCGTGGCCACGTTCTCCGTGGATCACGACGCCGACACACCGCTCACGGCGCAGGGCGTGCCGGGAGGGGCGAGGCCGCTGCACGCGGAGGTCGACCGCCTCACGACCGAGGCGCTCCGGCTCCGCGAGGAGGCGCGCTTCGCGGTCGCCCACGCCGAGCGCAAGCTGGCGCTGGCCAAGGTGGCTGCTCACCTCTCCGAGATGGCCACCGAGGCGCTGCGCCTCTCCGCGAGCGCCGCCCCGGAGCGCGCGACGCACCGCCTCGACGAGGCGCTCGCGCTCGAGCGGGCGATGCACAAGGTGATGTCCGCGCCGCTCACGCTCGCGTCCGAGACGACGGTGCTGCCTTCCGTGTGGGGCAACGAGCAGCGGGCCATCCTCGCCCAGCTCGGCCTCGAGCACCTGGCGTCACCGGCCGCGTCGCGGCCCTCGGATTTCGGCGCGCCCCCGCATCGGCTCACGCCGGCGCCCGGCGACGCGAGCGCGGCCCAGCATCGTCTCACGCCGACGCCCGGGGACGCGCGCGCGGCCCAGCCGTTCATGGGCGCCGCCCCCGCGAGGAGCGACGCGCCAGGCGCGCCATCCGCCGCGCTCGCCGTCCGGCGTGACGCTGCGGGCGACGCGATCGGCCCGCCCTCCGCCGCGGACGCTGTCGCGTTTCAGGCCAGCCTCCGGCCGATGCTCCTCGGCGTGCCGCGCGCGCTCGCGCTCGCCGTCGCGGCGGCGGCCTTCATGGCGTTCGTCTTGCTGGCCTGGTTCTATTCCTGAAGCGCCGCTGCGCGCGCGAGCGCGCCCGACGCGCCGAGACGTCGCTTGATCCCGGCGGGGCACGGCGGCTACCGTCCTTGGATCATGAGCGAGCAAAGCGACTGGGTGCTGATCGGCCTGGATGAGACCACGGCGCGCCGGCAGGGGATCCCCGCGCGCATGCCGGTGCCTCGGGGGGAGTTCGAAGGGCTGGCGGACAAGGGGCTCAGCATCGACGCCGCCCGCAAGTGGATCAAAGACTTCCTCACGAACTCCGAGCCCGGCAAGAGCGGCGTCTGGCGCAAGCAGAACAGCACGCTCGTCTCGCAGTTCGAGGCGTTCCTCGACAAGGCTCCGGTCTGGGAGCGCGCGCAGAAGGCGTTCGGCGAGCGCGATTACGAGAAGGCGATCTCGGCGCTCAAGCGCATCATCACGATGGATCCCGACGATCACGCCGCGCGGCTGAACCTCGCCTCGGCGCAGGCGAACATGGGCGATCACCCCGCGGCGCTGAAGAGCTTCCAGGCGATCCGAAAGACGTTCCAGGGGGACGCCGACTACCACGTGGCGGTCGGGCAAGTGCACCTGGCGATGCAGAAGAAGGACGCCGCCCTCGACGAGATGGTGCTCGCGCTCGAGGCGAAGCCGGACTGCCAGCCGGCGCTGGACGCGATGGTCCAGCTCGGGGTCCTCCTGCCGATCTACGAGAACCCGCGCGACGCTGCCTCGCTCGTCTACGTGCGCTCCGACGCGGTGCTCGAGTACCTCGCGGGCCACTGGGACGCGGCGCCCCGCGACGGCGCCTTCTATCTCGAGCAGCTCGCCTACCACGAGCGCGAGCTCCGCCACGACGTCGCGCTGGCCGCAGCGGAGCGCGCCGTCGCCGCCTCGGGCGAAGGGGCGAGCGGCGAGCGCGCGCACCTCGCGCGGATCGCCGCGCTCCGATCGCTCGGGCGCACCGACGAGGCGCTCGCCGCGGCCGAGGTCTTCGTCGCGACGGCGCCGTCCTCGTCGGGCGCCTGGGTCGAGCTCGCCAAGTGCCTGTCCCAGGCGGGCCGCGGCGAGGAGGTGCCCGCCGCGGTCGAGCGCGCGCTGGAGAGCGACCCGGGCGACCTCGCGGCGCTCTCGCTCCGTTTCTGGCCGAGCGATCCCGCGGACATCCAGAAGGTCAACGAGGCGGTCCCCGCGCTCGCCGCCTTCGTCGCGGCTCACCCCGAGAGCGCGGGCGCGCGCCGCTCGCTCGCCCGCGCCGAGCTGGTCGCAGGTCGGATCGACGACGCGCTCGCGGGCTTCGCGGCGGCCGTCGCGCTCGCGCCCGGGGACGACGACCTCCGGGCCGAGTACTGGACCGAGCTCGGGAAGCAGCAGCGGTACCCGGACATCATCGCCGATGCCGCGAAGCTCTCGGACCTCGCGAAGCGCGACTGGAAGCTGCGGTGGAACGAGGCCGAGGCGTACGCCGCGCTCGGCAAGAACATCGAGGCGCGGGCGGCGTTCTCGGCCATCAACTTCGACGAGTCGCTGCACGTCGACGTGCGCCGCAGGGCCAAGCGCGCCGTCAAGACGATGGATGAGACGCCGCCCGTCGTGCCGTGACCCCGGGCCGCGAGCTGCGCGCGCTCAGAGCGAGCCGGAGACGCCGAGCCCGACGGTGTCGCCCGTGACGATCGGCTTCACCGACAGGGCGACGTCGTTGCGGACGAGCTTCTTCTCCGGCGCGGCGAGGCCGCCGATGAACATCGCGGCCCCGGCGACCTGGGCCAGCCCGTCGACCATGAGGACGAAGACGCCGCCGCCCTTCGCGTCGGCGGTGCTGACGGTGATGAAGGGGCCGGCGAGCGGGATGTAGAGCGGGAGGTAGCTCTCGCCGCTTCCGCCGCTCGCCCTGTCAGCGCTCTCCGCCACGAGCCCGACCATCGCCGAGAGGATGTAGGTGACGCCGAACGTCACGGCGCCGCCGATGACCAGGCCGCGGCGCGCCCTCTCCTCGACGCGGTAACCCTCCGGGACGGCCTGCCCTTCCTCGTAGTTCATGATCCTCGGGCCGACCGGATACGAGCCGGAAGGCGAGGCGTATCCCGGCGGCGGGGCGTACCCCGGAGGCGGGGCGTACCCCGGAGGCGGCGCGTATCCCGGCGGCGGGGCGTATCCCGGAGGCGGCGCGTATCCCGGAGGCGGGTAGTAGCCGGGCTGCTGCCCATACGGGGCAGGCGCGCCGTACGGCGCAGGGGCCCCGTAGGGCGCGGGCTGCGGCTCGGCGCCGGCTGCGCGCGGCGAGGACGCAGCAGGAGGCGCCTGCGCGAAGGCGGAGGGGGCGCTGAGCAGGAGTGCGGCGAGAGGTGCTGCGCTGGCGAGGAGCGCTCGCCACGGGTGCGTCGGGGCGCCCTGTCCGGGATGGGTCGTCATGGTTCAATGACGCTAACGCAGCTCCGTCGCCGAGGTCCAGACGAGCGCAGTACGCCGGCGGGCGGCGTGTGTGTTCTCGGGCGGCGGCTATGCGCGCGTGCGCGCGGGCTCCATCGGCTGGTGCCTCCTCACGGCGCCACCGTCCATGCGCGCCTCGAGCTCCGGCGCGCGGTGGTCCTCCAGGAGCGGCGGGACCGCGCCCGTGATCAACCGCGAGGCGCGCTCGTAGGTCACGTAGGACAGGGCCCACGAGAACAGCACCAGGAAGCGGTTACGGAAGCCGATCAGGAAGAGGATATGCACGAACAGCCACGCGAGCCACGCCAGGAACCCGGAGAGCTTCAGCCTGCCGAAGTCGGCGACCGCCGCGGCGCGCCCGATCGTCGACAGGGATCCCCGGTCGTTGTACCGGAACGGCAGCCGCGGCAGCCCCCGCAGGGTGCGCGCGATGCAGCGCGCGGCGTGGCGCCCTCCCTGGATCGCCGCGGGCGCCACGCCGGGCACGGGCGTCCCGTCCTCCTGCTTCAGCGACGCGAGGTCGCCGATGACGTAGATGTCCTCGTGACCCGGCACCGTCAGGTCCGGCGCCACCAGCACGCGCCCTGCCCGGTCGAGCGGCGCTCCGAGGGTGCGGGCGAGGGGGGACGCCGCCACGCCGGCCCCCCAGAGCACGGTCCTGGCTTCGATCCGCTTGTCGCCGATCGAGACCCCCTCCTCGTCGATGTCGGTGACGCGGCAGTTCGTCCGCACCTCCACGTTGAGCGCGGCCAGCTGCTGTCGCGCCTTCTCGCCGAGCTCCGGCACGTACGACGGCAGCACCTGCCCGGCCCCTTCCAGCAGGAGGATGCGGGCCTTGCTCGGATCGATGTGCCGGAACTCGCGCACGAGCGTGTGCCTCGCGAGCTCCGAGAGGGCGCCGGCGAGCTCGACGCCCGTCGGGCCCGCGCCCACCACCACGAACGTCATCCAGGCGCTCCGCCGCGCCGGATCCTGCTCGCGCTCGGCCGCCTCGAAGGCGAGGAGGACGCGCCGGCGAATCTCGAGCGCGTCCTCGACGGTCTTGAGCCCGGGCGCGACGGCCTCCCACGCGTCGTTCCCGAAGTACGAGTGCGACGCCCCGGCCGCGACGATCAGCTTGTCGTAGCCGAGCTCGCCGTCCTCGAAGATCACCCGCTTGTGGACGGGATCGATCGCCTTCACCTCGGCGAGGATCACCCTCGTGTTCTTCTGCTTGCGCAGCACGTGGCGGATGGGCGTGGCGATGTCGCTCGCGCTCAGGCCCGCCGTCGCGACCTGATACAGGAGGGGCTGGAACGTGTGATGGTTGTGCCGGTCGATCACGGTCACCCGTACCGGCTCGCGCCGGAGCGCCCGCGCCGCGTAGAGGCCGCCGAAGCCGGCACCGATGATGACGACGTGCTCCATGCCGTGGCCCTGGTTCCCGTACGCCATCGCAGCAAGAGCCGGAGCCGCAGATCTCCCGCTTTGACCCTGGACGTGCAGGGGCGCGCCCTCGCTCGTTCGCGGGATGGAGGCCGCGAGGCGGCCGCTCGCGATCCCCTCTCGTCCCCCTGTCGTCCCGCTCTCGTCGGCGTCGCCGTCCGTTCGTCGGGCAGCGCCGGCGTCAGGCGCCCCGGGGGGTGCGCGGCAGGGAGCGGCCGATCGCCGCCGGCCCGGCTAGGCCGTTTTGCCCTGGGCGATCCACTTGTTCATGAAGACCGCGCTGACCTCCCACCCTTGCCGCAGCTCCTTCTCGGCGCTGTTCTCGAGCATGCCGCCGACGCCGAACACCTTCGCTTCGATCGTGATCTCGGCGATCCGACGCACCTTGTTGTCGCCGATGGCCTCGGCGCGCACCACGCCCTCGTTGCGCATCTTGTCGGCCAGGGTGCTTGGCGTCAGCTTGAAGGTCCACACGTTCGTCGCCTTGTTCAGCCTGCCCTCTTCGGTGTAGCGGAACCCGGAGCCGAGCAGCTTCTCGACGGGGCCGGGCAAATTCATCTTCGGCTTCCCGGCCGACCTCCGGATGATCTCCGTCGCCGTCTCGACCTGCTCCGTGATCGTGAACTCGGGGAAACCGAGCTCCTTCCTGTAGAGCTCCTCGTTGAATGTCTTGTCCAGGAACAGCTTCCAGAACGTCTCGAGGTTGCAGTTGATCTCGTGTGTGAGGGTGAACTTGCCCATGGGATCGTTCCTTTGCGGTGCGCGGGGTCGATGACGTCCAGCTCCGCGTGTACCGCAGCCCGTACGTGGCGTCCATGTCTCGGCCGGGACCGCCGAACACGGGATCTGCGCTGCCGACGCGTCCGTCTGCGTTGCGCGCGCCGGGCGCTCGTCGCTCCGATCGCGTGGCGCGCGCGGTCACGCCGTGCGCAGGCGGACGCGGGGGCGCGGAGCAGCCGCGGGGTTGGAGGCGACGCCGCGAGTTGGAGACCGGCGCTGCGCACGCTTGCGTACGCGCGCTCCGGGCGATGCGGGGGCCGGCGGCGGGCTTCCAGCGCTTCTGCGTCCGTGCGACCATGACGCTGTGACGTGCATCCTCGTCATCGACGACGACGCCGCGATCCGAGCCATGTTTGCGCGTTCGCTCCGCACGCTGGGCGACGTCGAGGAGGCGAACGGCGGGGCGCCGGCGCTGCGCCGGCTCTCGGCGCGCAAGTTCGATCTCGTGGTGCTCGACCTGCACATGCCGCTGATCGACGGCTTCAGCGTGCTCGAGTCGCTCTCGGCCAAGGGAGCGCTGAACCGGGACACGCCCGTCTTCGTCGTGACGGCCGATGAGTCGCAGCAGGCTCGTATCCGCGCGCTGCGACGGCACGCGATCTTCCTGCTCTCGAAGCCGGTGAACCTCGCCATGCTGGTGTCGCTCGCGGAGTCGTCGCTGAAGAAAGCTGCGGCCCGCGCCACCCCGCCCCCGCCGCCCGACGAGGCGCAGCCCGAGGAGCCGACGGACGACTGAGCGCGATGCGCCGGCCGCGCGGGCTGCGGGGGAGGCAGCCGCGCCCGGTCCGAAGGCGCTACCGCGGCGCCAGGTCGAGGGGGGGCGCAGCGGGGCGCGGCCGCGGCGGCGCCTGGCCGGGGACGGGCCCGCGCGGCAGCGTGGAGGCGGGCGGAGTCGCCGGCAGCCCGGGCTGGCTCGCGGGCCGTGGCCACCCGGTGACGGACGGCGTGGGCAGGGGCCCTGGGACGCGCGGCGCAGGGGTGACCGAGGAGCCCGGGTACGGCGCCCCCGGCGCGGGTGCGGCGCCGGGGACGTACGCCGGCTGCCCGCTCGGGAGAGGGGTGGCTGCATCGGCGGGCACCGCGGCATCCGCGGCCGCGTCGGCCGGGGCGGCCGCGTCGACGGGGGCGGCCGCGTCGGCGATCAGCTCGGCCGCGGCTGCGTCGGTCGGGGCCGCGGCGTCCGCGACGGCGTCGCTTGCGATCGTCGACGCCGTCGCTGCCGCGTCCGGCTTCGCCGCGACATCGGCGCCGGCATCGGGCGCTTGCACCGTCGGCGCGGACGCGCTGGGGCTGGCGGAGGGCACCGCCGCACCGCCGAGCCGCATGCGGCCGGAACGCGCGAGCAGCACGAACGCAACGGCCGCGACCACGCCCAGGACGATCAGCGCGAGCAACGCCACGCGGACGAAGGACCCCTTCGCGGGAGGGGACGCGCGGCGCTCGGGCGCGGACGCGACAGCGCCCGTGGGGCCGCTCGCGTGCGCCGCCGGACCGGCGTAAGCCGCCGGCCCCGGGGGCACCGGCGGCCCCACGTGCAGCGGCGGCGGGAGCAGCGGCAGCGGCGAAAGCCCCGCCGGGAAATCGAGCGGCGAGCCTGCGCCGTCGGGGTTCGACTTGCGGGTCGCATCCGGGGTCGATTTGCGCGTCGCGTCCGGATTCGACTTGCGCATCGGGTCGGCGTTCGCGCGGCGCGGGCTCGTCGGCGCCGGCATGCGCGAGCTTGCCGGCCCCGACATGCGCGAGCTTGCCGGCCCCGACATGCGCGAGCTGGCCGGCCCCGACATGCGCGAGCTTGCCGGCCCCGACATGCGCGAGCTCGCGGGGCCTGCCGGGGACGAGGGCGGCGCCGCGTCGGCCGCGCCCCCGCCCTCCGTCGCCTCCGGGCCGTCCTGCAGGATCGGCAGCATGGAGATGCGCCGCAGCATCACCTCGGTCGCGTCCTCGGGGCGCGAGGCCTGCGGCTTCTGAGGGTGGGCGCGCTCGGCGAGGATCCGGTCGAGCTCGTCGAGCGCCTGATCGATCCGCTCCTTGCGCGCCTCGGCGACCCCGGGGAGCAGATCGCGGACGAGCTGGCCCACCTGTTTGTCGGTGTAGCTCTCGCGGACCGCGGCGCTCACCTGCTCGAGATCGCGGCGCAGCTCGGCGGCCGTCTGGTACCGCTCGTTCGGGTTCTTGGCGAGCGCCCGCATGATGATGCGGTCGAGCTCCGGGTGGACCTCGGGCATGATCTCGCGCGGCGGCTGCGGGTTGCGGTTGGCGATCTGCTGCATCGCCTCCAGCGGGCCCTTGCCGCGGAACGGCGTGTGGCCCGTCACGAGCAGGTAGAGCAGCACGCCCATCGAGAAGAGATCGCTGCGGCGGTCGAGCGCCCCACCCATGACCTGCTCGGGCGAGAAATACCCGGTCTTGCCCTTGATCGCGCCGACGCGGCTGGTCTGCGCGCGCGCCCGCGTCTTCGCGACGCCGAAGTCGACGACCTTGACCATGCCGTCGAACGTCACCATCACGTTCTCGGGCGTGACGTCGCGGTGGATCAGGTTGAGGAGCTCGCCCGTGTCGTCGCGGACCTCGTGCGCCGCGTGCAGCCCGGCGCACGCGTCGATCATCACGTGGAGCACCCAGCCGAGCGGCAGGAGCGCGCGCTTCGCCTTCTGGTTCGAGAAGATCTTCGCGATCGGGGCGCCGTCGATCCACTCCATCGCCAGGTACGGCCGGTCGCGGACCTCGCCGTACGCGAGGATGTGCACGACGTTCGGGTGGAGGATCCGCGACGCGGTGCACGCCTCGTCGAGGAACATCGCCCGCGCGTCGTCATCCCCGCGCATCGCGTCCGACAGCAGCTTGACGGCGACGATCTGGACGGAGCCGTTGGGCCGCCTGAGCCGCGCAGCCCACACGGCGGCCATGCCGCCCACGGCTGCCGGGAACAGCAGCTCGTAGGGGCCGATCGTATCGCCCGGCTGGAAGTTACCGGGGTCGTCGTCGTTCCAATCACTCCACGGATCTTTGGCCACGCGCTCCCCCACCATGTCGGAAGACGTGCAGCGCGACAAGACCTGGCGCTCGGCCCCGTCTTCCCGCTCCCCTGCGCGGCGCCGCCGGTGTCAGGCCCGGCGACGCTCGCCTACCATGCGTTCGAGCCGCCCGAGCGCCCGGACGAGGACGTCCTCGCTCGGGCCGAAAGAAAAGCGGACGTGGTGGCGGAACCGCGACGGCCGCCCCGCCCGGCGCTTGCCGGGGTTGACGTCGAAGAACTCGCCCGGCACGACGATGATCCGCTCCCCGAGGGCCGCCCGGAAGAAGGCGTAGCCGTCGGAGAGCCCCGGGGGCAGATCCGCGACCGAGCCCCACACGTAGAACGTGCCCTCGGGCTCCGCGTCGACCGTGACGCCGATCCTGCGCAGCCCCTCGAGCATGATCCCACGCTTGTGCGAGAACGTCCGGTGGATGGCCGTCGTCTCTGCGCGGGTGTGCTCGATGGTGAGCAGCTCTGCCGCGGCGCGCTGCATCGGCTTGGAGCCGCCGCCGTCGAGGAAGCTGCCGGCGCTCGCCACCGCCTCGATGACCTCGCGCGGCCCCAGCGTCCACGTGACGCGCCAGCCGGGGTAGCGCCAGTTCTTGGTCAGGCCGTCGAAGATCACGACCGGATCGCGGTCGACCTCCTCGACGTAGCGCGCGGCGCTCTCCATCGGGGCCACGTCGCCCATCCCGTAGATGTAGTGGGAGTAGAACTCGTCGAGCAGGAGCGCGCAATCGAGCTCCTTCGCGGTGCGGACCCAGGCGGCGAGCTCCTCGCCGCGCACGTGCTTCCCGGTCGGGTTGCAGGGGTTCGAGGCGAGGATCGCGCTCAGGCCGCGGCCCAGGATCTCGCGGCGCAGGTCGCCGACGGAGAACGAGTAGCCGCGCTCTCCCTCGAGCAGGATCGGGATCGGCGAGAACAGCCGGAAGACGTCGAGCAGCTCCTCGTACGCGGTGTAATCGGGGAGGAAGTGGCCGAGGTTGATCTGCCCGAGCGCCGCCGCGGCGCGGGTGAGGGCGATGCGACCCCCGCCCGACACCGCCACGTTCTCGGCCGTGTAGCGCGACGGCATGCCCCGCCGGTACGCGCGGTTGTAGAGCGACGCGATCGCCTCGCGCAGCTCCCAGAGGCCGGCCACGGGCGCGTATTCCTGGTCGTCTCCGGAGATCGGCACCGCCGCGCAGCGCGCGGGCGCGCCCGGGAGCGGGCCCGTCTCCGGCTGGCCCTGCCCGAGGTTGCACCAGCCGTCCGTCCCCTCGTCGGCGCCCGCCTTGAACCCCAGGCGCGCGGCCTCGGTCGTCACATAGATGACGCCCGTCCGCGGGACCTTCCGGAAAGCGTGGACCGCCCGGTCGTCGCCGCGCGGCGGGGCCGGCGTGTTCCCCCGGTCGGCCGCCGCCCCAGGATCGCTCGGCCGGGCCTCGCTTTCCTGGAGGTCGCTTCGCTCGTCGGGATGCTCTCGCTCTGCTTCTATCATCATCTATTTCCAGGCATGAAGACACTGCCGTGGCGCCCAGCAGGAGGCGAGCGCCTCAGGCCTGCTGGGCCGTCGGCTTTCCGCTGTCCTCGCTCGCCGGTTCGGGCTGCCGCGCCCACGGCATCGTCTTACCCGAGAAGATCCAGAGCAGGTAATAGCAGAAGGCGAGTGAGACAGCGGTGAGCACCGTGTACTTGTCGTCGTTGTAGTTGAACGTGATCCAGATGAACTGGCTGAGCGCCGCCAGGCCGAACAGGGGCACCTCGATCTGGCGCTTCACCCGGGTGAGCGGCGCGCTCAAGATCATGAATGAATAGTAATAACAGGTGAGCTGCGAGAGCAGGATGACGAAGATCTGGGCGAGGCACTGGGCCACCCACAGCGAGCGGACCCGCCGGCACACGTAGACGAAGCCCGCCAGGCTCGCGGCGATGATCCCGTAGGCGACCCAGCGGTATTTCGCGTAGCGCTCGTTGCGCATCCGTTTCCAGACCTCGAACGGATCGACGAGCTTCGTGTCCTTCGTGTACTTCATGCGGCCGGACTCGACGCCCGTACCGGGCTCGTGACCGACGAGCACGCGGAGGCCCATGTGGTTCGTCAGCGGCGTCTGGTCGTGCACCTTGAGCGTGTGCTCGTAGAACTGCCGGTACGAGTCCGTGCCCGAGACCTTCATGCTCACCGGAATGAGCACGGCGGCCGCGAGCACGCCGCCGATCAGCACCTGCACGTGCGACCTCGCCATGCGCTTGTGGCGGGCGAGGTGAATCCCGGCGAGGGTGAGCCAGCCGATCACGGGCAGGCCCGGGAAGATGCGCAGGAGGCCCGCGTAGACCATGCTCGCGCCCGCGAGCTTGAAGTAGCGCTTCCGGATGAGGCAGGCCGAGAGGACCAGGTAGAAGAGCCAGTCCTGCCGGAGGAACGCGCCGCCCGTCCAGTAGAAAGGCGCCGACGACTGGCAGCCCCAGAAGATCGCCGCGACGGCGAAGACCCGCCATCCGAAGGCCCAGTAGAGGGCGGCGAACATCCCGAGCAGATAGAAAATATCGAAGCTGGCGAGGAACTGGAGGTAGCGGGTGCTGGCCGGCTGGAGGTCCGCCCAGAACTTACCCATGATCGTCCAGACCGGCGGCGGGTTGTAGCCGTGGTCCTTCTGCATGTCCTCCCAGTAGCCCTTGTCCGAGGCAGTCCGGAAGAACTGCACGTCGGCCTTGAACGCGTCCCAGCGCTCCGGTGCGAAGTGCGCCTTGCACATCTCGGGCGTGCTGAGCACCTCGCTCGCCGGCATGAGGAGGTTGTCGCCACCGAGGTTCCGGATCTTCTTGTCCGGGTGGCGCACCTCCTTCGACATGTCCAGCTTGACTTGCCGCCCGGTGTCCTCGTTCGTGTACGTGACGAGCCCCAGCTCGTCCTGCGCGATCAGCGCGCATTTGTAGAGGCCGT
This sequence comes from Sorangium sp. KYC3313, assembly GCF_052075895.1. Taxonomy (NCBI): domain Bacteria; kingdom Pseudomonadati; phylum Myxococcota; order Polyangiales; family Polyangiaceae; genus Sorangium; species Sorangium sp. KYC3313. The sequence goes on along the minus strand of NZ_CP197255.1, from coordinate 8,581,327 downwards.
CGTACCCCATCTCCGGGAAGTACTTGGCCCCCATGTAATAATGGAACTGATCCCAGCGATGGTAGTACTTGGGATAGCCGAAGCGGAAGCCGTTGAAGTACGCGATGATGGCGGCGACACCGAGCGCCACGCCGGCGAACCGCTTCCAGCGCTCCGCGATCGGCCGGCGCATCCCCTCGCGGTGCGTCTCGTAGAAGACGCAGAGCGCGGCGCCCATCGCGATCGCCACCTTCGCCATGTCCACGGCGCGGGCGTGCTCGTCGATGTACCGGTCCAGACCATAGAAGAAGAGCGCGACGCCCGCGGCGACCGTGCTGTACCGCGCGAGCACGCGGAGCCGCGACGGGGCGAACCAGTTGAGCGCGAACGCGACGCCGAAATAGGCGCAGAGCGCGATGACGATCTCGATGACTTGTTGTGACGTGAGCTTCATTGCCTGCGGTTCGGATCGGGATCGAGGTGACGCGGGACGCGCCGGCGGGCCTCTTCGCCGGCCTTCCGCGGCAGCGCGCCCGGCGTCGGGCGCTGCTGCCGCCCCGACCCGTCGCTGCGGGCTGGAGCCCGTCGGCCGGGGCGACGCCGTAGGTGCAGGACGCACCCCGTCCCGGACGGGCTCCACGGGGGAGGCGGCGCCACCTTAGCCGAAATCCCGGGAGTGTGGCGTTCTCGTTGTTGCCGCCATGGGCATCGGCGAGCGTACCCAGGCGGCGTGCGTGTGACAGGTGTGACCGGGGCGGAGCCGTGTCGTCTCGACGTGCTGCGCAATTGAGCGGGCTTCCTCCGCCGAGCAGAGCTCGTGTATCGTCTCCCTTCGTGTCGAACGACAGTTTCTCTTCCGCTTCTTCGGGGGGCTCGGAGCGAGAGGGGGCCCGCGGTCCCTACGGTTTTCTCGTCCGGGTCGACGGCACGCCGCCGCTCTGGTGCCGGGAGGTGCGGGGCTTCCACCGCGCCGCCGTCGCCGCGGCCGATCCTGACGCGCTGCCTCCCGCGCAGCTCGTGCTCGTCGGTCTCGACGAGGCGGCGCGCGCGTGGCTCGCGTCGTGGGCCGAGGACAGCGAGCGCGTGCGCCGCACGTTGACGATCCGTCGGCTGCTCGACGACCGCGAAGCCACCGCGGTCGTGACGCTGGCGTCCTACGGCTATGGAGTCGACACAGCGCTCGCGGTGGAGTCGGTCGTGGTGCCCGGGGTCGACGGCCCGGCGGCCATCCTGCGCAGCGGGGTCCACACGAAGGAAGAGATCGACGCGATGCTCGCGGTCCTCGCCACGGCGCTGCCGGAGGGCGAGGAGGCGAGCTGGTTCGCGCACGTCTGACACGCGCGAGGCCCGGTCATGGCGCGCTGATCCGCCGCGCGACGTCCTCGACGTTGTTCCACCGGACCAGTTCCGGCAGCCACGCGTTTGCGTCCGGCACGTCGTCTCGCTGGAGCACGCTGCGCCTCGTCCTGCAGAGACGCGCCTTGCACCTCGCCCTGCCTGGTTGAACGTCCGGTGACGCCTGCCTGGCCGCGTGCGGCGTGCGACGTGTGACGTGCGTGCGATGTGGAACGACGAACGCCGCCTGCCCGGCTGCGCTGCGAGACGCGGTGGGAGCGGTGGGGCCCTGCGGACCGCGGGTGGACATGGATGGAATGGAAGAGAGTCGCTTTCGATGTTTCGGTGCGTGAGCCCCTTGCTCGCCTGAACAGCGGTGATACGCTGGTCCTCGGCCTCGGACGGAGCATCAGCTCCAGGATGGTCCTGCCGTGGAGCACCACGGTGCCGGGGTCGACACCAGATCGGCGGGCTCTCCGCTGATCCGCAATCGAACACCCTTGCCATGCCGGACGATCTCTTTCGATCCGGCGCGGGGTGCCGGCAAGCCGGAGGAGGGATGGACACCATGCACAGTACCAGTGGCTCTTCTATACCGGAGGCTGGGAACGGCTGACCCTCGTGGAGCGTGGACGCAGGGTCATCGGGGCCTTGCAAAACGCTACCGCGCTCGGCCAGGTCCGGCGCTCGATAACCTGTTGACTGCCATCGCGACCTCCGCGAAGCCGGCAGAGAGGGAATCGAGGAAGACTCAGGTCTTCCGGCAACGATTCTCACCGGCGCTCCGGGGCTGAACGCTCGTCGCGATGGGACAGGGGTGGCGCCGCACAGGCGGGATCAAGCGGGGTCCAGAAGGCCTCCGGTAGAGGCCCACGGGACGGGTCGGGTGCGAGCGAAGCACCCGACCCGTTTTTATTTCCATTGCCCACGAGCGCTTTTTTGTCCTGCGCCGTGCCCGTCTGGTACGCGGGCTCGATGCGGATGCTGCTGCTCGCGATGCTGCCGGCGTTGCCCCTGCTTCCAGCGTGCGCCGACGCCTTCGGAGATCTGGAGGCGCCGGAGCGGGGGACCGCGCTCGGCGCGTTCCACGTGGTGGGGACACAGACGGCGAACACGTGCGGGGAGGGGGCGCTCGGCGCGAAGCGCCTGTGGGAGTTCGACGTCGAGCTCGCGCGCGGCGACGGCGCCCTGTACTGGAACAACGGCGCAAGCGTGATCGCAGGCGTCATCGACGACGACGACGTGAGCTTCTCGATCGGCGGGCGCGTGGTGGTGGACATGCGCGCCGGCGACGCGCCGCCGGGGCCGCCGTGCTCCCTCGAGCGCCGCGACCGGGCGCTCGGGCAGCTCGGCGGCAGAGGGGATGACGTCGCGGGGTTCAAGGCGACGATGTCCTTCGAGTTCGTGTCCACGGCGGGGTCTCGGTGCGAGGACCTCGTCGCCGGCGAGCTCAGCGTCGCGCCGGTGCTCGCGGCGCTGCCGTGCGGCATGGCCTACGATCTCAAGGCCAAGCGGAGCGCGCTCCCGCCCGAGTGAGCGTCGGGTGGGCGTGGACCTCCCGGCGCGCGCCGCGGTAGGGTGCCACGGTCGTGAAGCACGTCATCCATTCTCTGGGCGGGCGCGGCGGGCGGCGCACCGTCCTGGTCCACGGCGGCGCGGGCAACGTCGCTCCGGAGCGGCGGCCGCTGCATGCGGCGGGGTGCCTCCGCGCGGCGCGCGAGGGAGCGCGCGTGCTCTCCGAGGGAGGGAGCGCGCTCGACGCGGTCGAGCGCGCGGTGCGCGTCCTCGAGGACGATCCGCTCTTCAACGCGGGCACGGGCGCGTGCCTCAACGAGGAGGGCCACGTCGAGCTCGACGCGTCGATCATGGAGGGCCGCGGGCTCAGGGCCGGCGCGGTCTGCGCGCTCTCGGAGTTCGCCGAGCCGATCGCGATCGCGCGCGCGGCGCTGGAGGACGGCCGGCACGTGCTGTACGCCGCGCACGGCGCCGCGCGGTTCGCGCGGATGAAGGGGTTCACGCCCGTGGGCGAGGCGGCGCTCATCACGCAGGCGGCCCGGGAGGCGCTCGCGGCGGCCCAGCAAGGCATCCGCGCGACCTCCTGGGCGGGCAACACGGTCGGCGCGGTGGCGCTCGACGAGGGCGGGCTCACCGCCGCGGCGACGAGCACGGGCGGCACGGTCAACAAGCGGGTCGGGCGGGTGGGGGACTCGCCCCTCATCGGGGCAGGGACGTACGCTGACGACGAGGCCGGGGCCGTGTCGACGACCGGCCACGGCGAGGGGATGATCCGGCTCGCCGTGGCGCACTCGGCCGTGGAGCGGATGCGCGCCGGCGTCGGCGCGGTCGACGCGTCGAGCGGGATCATCGCGCACCTGGCGGAGCGCCTCGACACCACAGGGGGCGTCATCGCGCTCGATCGGACTGGGCGGTTCGGGCTGGCGCGCTCGACCGCGACCATGTCGTGGGCAGCGGTCGGCGATTGGGGCGAGGAGAGCGGTGTGTGAATTGTTTTTGACAGAGACCCCCCCAGTTATTCCATGGTCACTGTTCGTCACGTGACGCCCCGGGCGCTCTCGCGTGCGCGCTCGTGAGCATCACTGTCAACCCGCGTTCGTCCTGAGCTGGGGTGTTCGCGACCAAGGCGCGGCGCTGTCGCGCGCGTCGGATCATGGCGCGTCATGCACGGCGAGGCGGCCTGATGATCGCCGTCCAGACAGACCATCAGGCGGAGTTCGACGCGGTGAGCCCGTGGCGCACGAAGAAGCGCCCCGCTATAGTCCGCCGCCCCCATGATCCCTGCCGGTCCTCTGCCCATCACCCCGCTGTCCTCGCCGCCGGATCTGATCTGGCGGGTCCCTGGCTCGAAGAGCATCACGAACCGCGCGCTCGTGCTGGCTGCGCTCGCCGACGGTGAGAGCACGCTGGAGGGGGTGCTTCACAGCGACGACACGCGGCACATGCGGTCCGCCCTGGAAGCGCTGGGGATCGGGATCGAGGACGCCGGGCCGCACACGCTGGTGGTGAAGGGAGGGCGGGGCCGGCTGCGCGCGCCGGGGCGCGAGCTGTTCGTCGGGAACAGCGGCACCACGGTGCGGTTCCTCGCGGCGCTCGCGTGCCTCGTGCCGGGGGAGGTGGTGCTGGTCGGCGACGAGCACATGGCCAAGCGGCCGATCGCCGATCTGGTCGACGGCCTCAGGCAGCTCGGGGCGGACGTGGCGTGCGCGACCGGGTGTCCGCCGCTCCGGATCCGGGGCGGCCGGCTGAAGGGCGGCACGCTGACGATGCGCGGCGATCGCTCCAGCCAGTACTTCTCTGCGGTGATGATGGCAGGCCCCTTCGCGGACGCCGCCATCGACCTGCGCGTGGCCGGCGAGCTGGTCAGTCGCCCCTACGTCGAGATCACGCGGCGCATGGTCGCGGATTTCGGCGGTCGCATCGACGAGGCCGCGGGCGGGTTCACGGTCCATCCCGCCGCGGGGTACCGCCCGCGGGCGTACCCGATCGAGCCCGACGCGTCGTCCGCGAGCTATCCGTTCGCGCTCGCCGCGGCCGCGCGCGGATCCATCACCGTGCCCGGCCTCGCCGAGGGGGCGTTGCAGGGAGACTACCGGTTCGTCGAGCTCCTGGAGCAGGCCGGCGCGCGCGTGAGCCGGCAGGCCGATGCCACCACCGTGCGCAGCGACGGGCGCCTGCGCGGCATCGACGTCGACATGCACCACATCTCGGACACCGTGATGACGCTGGCCGCGATCGCTCCGCTCCTCGAGGGGCCGACGACGATCCGGAACGTGGCGAACATCCGGATCAAGGAGACGGACCGCCTCGCCGCCACGGTCGCGGAGCTCCGCCGCCTGGGCCAGGAGGTGACCCACGGCGACGACTGGCTCCGCATCGAGCCTCGGCCGCTGACGCCCGCGCTCGTGCGCAGCTACAGCGACCACCGCATGGCGATGAGCTTCGCGATCCTGGGGCTGTGCCGGCCGGGGATCACCATCGAGGATCCGGCCTGCGTGGCGAAGACGTATCCGACGTTCTGGGAAGACGTCGAGCGGTGCCGGATCGCGGTCGGCGGCGGCGCGCGGCCGGGGTGACCGCGGTCGGCGGAGATCGGCATCCGGCGTGAGCCGCCGTCCCGGCGGACCGGCGCCGGCGCGCGCCACGCTCGAGTTTGTTTGACTTCAAAGCAATCTGCGCGAAGCATCCCGGCCGATTCGGCCCGGGACGAGCACGTGTCCCGCCGCCGTGCGCTCGGTACCAGTTCCCGGAGATTGACGAAGTGAAGCGAACCCGAACGGGGATCGCGACGGCGGCGCTGCTCGCGCTGCTGGTCGCCGTGCTCATGATCTCGACGCGCGCCGCCGCGGGGCCGCAGGACGGCCTGCCGCCGGCGCCTGCGGACGCGGACCGCTCGACGCCCCGGCGCGCCCTGCGGCTCCTCGTCGACGCCTCGCGCGAGGGGCGCCACGATGTCGCGGCGTACGCGCTCGACCTGTCCGCCATCCCGCGCGCCGCGCAGGCGGAGCGCGGGCCCGAGCTCGCCGCGCAGCTCACGTTCGTGCTCGATCAGCGGCTCTGGAACGTGTGGGAGGAGCTCTCGGACGAGCCCGAGGGCGATCCGGCCGACGGGCCCGGCCGCGACGAGATCGGGCGCATCCCGCTCGGGGATACCGCGATCCCGATCGTCCTGAGCCGCGCGGGCGGCCCGGGCGGCGCGCGGATCTGGCTCGTCTCGCGATCGACGGTCGCGGCCGTGCCCGAGCTCCACGAGGCGTTCGGTCCGGGGCCGATCGCCGAGCGGCTGCCGGCGGTGCTCTCCCGGGTGCGCTTCCTGGGGCTCGCCGCCTGGCAGTGGCTCGGCCTCGCGACGGCGATCGCCGCGTCGTCGCTCGGCGGCCTGCTGCTCGGCCGCCTCGTCTCCGTCGCCGTCAGCAGGTTCGTGCGGCGGACGGAGGTGCAGTGGGACGACCGGCTCCTCGACGGGATCCAGACGCCGCTGCGCGCGCTCTTGATGCTGGCGCTCGCGAGCGGCCTCGTCAGGCCGCTGCGCCTGGCCGCCCCCGCGCAGGAGGTCGTCGACACGCTCCTCCAGACCCTCCTCATCGCCGCCACGGCGTGGCTCGCGACGCGCTTCGTGCGCTTCGCCGGCGACACGGTGACCGAGCGCGTGACCGCGAGCACCGCGGACGCGGCGCTCGTCCGGGGCAGCAAGACCCGCGTCGCCATGCTGCGGCGCATCGCCAGCGTGCTCGTGGGCGTGGTGGCTGTCGCGCTGGTGCTCCTCCAGTTCGACGTGGTCCGGAAGGTCGGGGTCTCGCTGCTCGCCTCCGCCGGCATCGCCGGCGTGGTCGTCGGCTTCGCGGCGCAGAAGTCGATCTCCACGCTGCTCGCCGGCCTGCAGCTCTCCTTTTCACAGCCGATCCGCATCGGCGACACCGTGATCGTCGAGGGGGAGTGGGGCTGGATCGAGGAGATCACGCTGACGTTCGTGGTCGTGAAGGTCTGGGATCTGCGCCGGCTCGTGTTGCCGATCACCTACTTCCTCGAGAAGCCGTTCCAGAACTGGACGAAGGTGTCGCCGGATCTGCTCGGCACGGTCTTTATCCACGCGGACTACACGGTCCCGATCGACGAGATGCGCGCGGAGGTCGCGCGGCTGTGCGCCGCCGACGCGAACTGGGACGGGAAGGTCGCGGGCCTCGTCGTGGTCGACGCGACGGCGCAGACGATCGCGCTCCGCGCGCTGGTCTCGTCCTCCGAGGCGGGCAAGCTCTGGGACCTGCGCTGCGCGGTGCGCGAGGGGCTCATCAAGCGGCTGACGTCGCTGGAGGGCGGGCGGTACCTCCCGCGGGCGCGCGTGGCGCTCGGGGGAGAGGGCGAGCCGCGGGGCGCCACGGGCCCGACGGGGGGGATCGCGTCGGCGTGAGCCGGCGGCGCGCCGCCCGGGCCCCGCGCGACCGCCCTCTCCGTACGTCGATCCCGGGGACTGGATCGTCGGTGGCCGCTCGCTCGCCGAGCAGGTCAAGAGCAGCCTCTACCTCGATATCAAGATCACCGACGAGACCGCTGTAGAAGCGCCGCGAGCGCCATCCCCATCCCCACCACAACCGTTCTCGCGGCGAGCCGTTCGAGCGCGAGCACCTGCTACCCGGAAGGGGCTCGGGCCAGTCGAGCCCGTTGTCCTCAGGCGCATGGCGGTAAATTTTCAATGCCCGAGAAATCGTGCGTCCCGTGCAATTCTCGTGACTGACTTCGTCCTGCTCTCACAACCTGGGTGAGAAACGAGGCCACCATTCCGCTCACGGCCGGGAGGCGAGGCGCCGACCGGACGATGAGGGGCCGCGCGAGGTATGCATGAGACGACCTATTTTCTTGATCTGCTTTTCGCTCGCTACCGCTCACCTGGCATGCGGATCGAGCGGTGAACCCGGAGCCGGCTCGGACGGGGCCGGCGGGGACGGCGCCGGGACCGGCAGCGGCGCGACCGGCGCGGCGTCCAGCGGCAGCGGCAGCGGCGCCGGGACGAGCGCCGCGTCCGGCAGCGGCGGCGCCGGGACGAGCGCCGCGTCCGGCAGCGGCGGCGCCGGGACGAGCGCCGCGACTGGCAGCGGCGGCGCGGGCGCCGGCGGGCCGACGGGGTTCGCGCAGATGGAAGACCTCGACCGCGGTGTCGTGGCCGTGCCCACGGACGGCGGCACGTACGTGGGCTTTCGCCTGTTCGGCTACGACCCCGACGACATCGCGTTCAACGTCTACCGCGACGGCGTCAAGGTCAACGCCGCGCCGCTCACGGACTCCACGAACCTCGTGGACCGCGGCGGCTCTCCGAGCTCGGTCTACACCGTGCGCCCCGTCGTCGGCGGCGTCGAGCAAGGCGAGTCGGAGTCCGCGCCCGTATGGAAGGATGGAGCCCTGTCCATCCCGACGACACCGCCGCCCGCAGGGGACGGCTACACGTACTCGAGCGGCGATGGCAGCGTGGGAGACGTGGACGGCGACGGGCGGTACGAGATCATCCTCAAGTGGGATCCGTCGAACCTCCAGGACAACTCGAAGGCCGGCCGCACCGGCAAGACCTACCTCGACGCTTACTCGCTCGACGGCAAGCGGCTCTGGCGCATCGATCTCGGCGTGAACATCCGGGCCGGAGCGCATTACTCGCCGTTCCTCGTGTACGATCTCGACGGCGACGGGAAGGCGGAGGTGGCCGTCAAGACGGCGCCGGGGACGCGCGACGGGAGGGGCGAGTACCTGAGCAAGGGGCCCGCGGCCGGCGATGACGATTCCAAGGATTACCGCAACAACGACGGCTATATCCTCACCGGCCCGGAGTACCTCACCGTGTTCGCCGGCGACACCGGCGCGGAGCTCGCCACGACCGAGTTCAAGGTCGGGCGCGGCGACGTGTGCAGCTGGGGCAACAACGAGTGCTACGGCAACCGCGTCGACCGCTTCGTCGGCACGATCGCGTTCCTCGACGACACGGGGCGCCCGAGTGTGGTGTTCGGGCGCGGCTATTACGCGCGCACGACGCTCTCGGCCTGGAACTACCGCGACGGCGCGCTCTCGAACCTCTGGACGTTCGACTCCAGCTCGAGCCGCGCCAACGAGGCGTTCGGCGGCAAGGGCTGCCACTCCATCAGCGTCGCGAACGTGGACGACGACCCGCAGCAGGAGATCATCAACGGCGGCGCGACGTTCGACAACGACGGCAAGGGCCTCTGCGCGGTGGACTTCTATGCTCACGGCGACGCGCTGCACGTCACGGATCACATCCCGTCGCGCCCTGGCCTCGAGGTGTTCCAGCCGTACGAGGGCAGCGAGTCGCCCGCCTACGCCATGCGCGACGCCCGCACGTGCGAGGTCCTCTGGAAGGGGCCAGGCAACGGCGGCGAGGAGGGCCCCGGCCGGGGTGTGGCGGCGGACGTCGACCCGCGCAGCCCCGGCAGCGAGGCGTGGGTCAACAACAGCGAGCTGCTGCGCGGCTCGGACGGCGGGGGCGTCGGGAGCCGCCCTGCGTCGAGCAACTTCCTCATCTGGTGGGACGCGGACCTGAGCCGGGAGCTCCTCGACGGCAACGGCATCCGCCAGGCCGACGGCCAGGGGGGGAACTTCACGGCCGCCGGGTGTACCTCGAACAACGGCACGAAGAGCACGCCGACGCTCAGCGCCGACATCCTGGGCGACTGGCGTGAAGAGGTGATCTTCCGCTGCGGCGATTCCATCCGCATCTTCACCACGAACCAGGTCGCGACGAACCGGATCTACACCTTGATGCACGATCCGCAGTACCGCGTTGCCATCTCGTGGCAAAACGGCGCGTACAACCAGCCGCCTCACCCGAGCTTCCATATCGGGGAGGGGATGGCTGCGCCGCCGAAGCCGGATATCCACGTCCGCTGAGACACAGGCGCTGTCGAGTCGCCTCGCTCGACTCGACATCTGAAGCCCACGGCCTGGCTACCGAGTCACCACGCGTCGAAAGGGCCGCCCTCACTGCACAGACTGCCTGTGAGCGTTCACAAGGTTTATAAATCCACGAGCACAGTATGTTCGTTAACATCGTTGACGAAGCTCGCGTGGCGCTGATAGAGTGGTGTTACCTGCCCGAGGCGAGGCGGGTTGCGCCTGACGGACTGAGCCTAACGGCCTGAGAGCCTGAGAGAGCGACATGCGATTTATCGACCTGAACCAGGGTTCTGCAACCGACCTCCGTACGTCCCGGCGGGGCCTGGCCACGCTGGCCGCGCTGGCCGCGTTGCTGCTCAGCGCGTGCGCCGGTGACGATGGCAACTCGTTGAGCGGCGCGTCGGAAGGCGGCGCGGGAGGACCCGACGTGACGGGCGGGACGGGCGGCGCGGGCTCGCAGTCGAGCGTGAACTCAGGCTCTGGCGCGGGCACCGGCGCGGGCTCGCAGGCGAGCACGGGCGCGGAGTCGGGCTCGGGCTCGGTCTCGGGCTCTGGAGGCGCCGGCGTCGGCGGCGGTCCGGACGACCATCCTGCGTACGACCACTGCGTGAGCGGGTACATGCCCCACCCGAGCGACTCGGATCCCAACATGAAGGATGGCCCGGCGGAGTTCTTTCCGCCCGGCAACAACAGCCCGGACATCGTCGATACGACGGTGCAGCCCCAGGTCCTGGACTGGATGTATGAAAACAGGTGGCAGGACGCTCACGTCGAGTGGCACGCGATCCGCGCCTGCAACTTCGGGGGCGCCGGAAGCAAGGTGGGCATCTGCAAATTCAAGCAGCTGGTCCCGAAGGATCAGAACTGTCAGACCGCCGGCGACGGCTATCAGTTCCTCGTGTTTCACCGCCACATGATCCAGGCGCTGCAGCAGCTCTGGCCCAATCATAAAGAGCAGTTCACGGGCTTCACCAAGTTCCCGACCAAGGCGGAAGATGTGCCGTCCCAGTGGCGCTCCGCGTGGAAGAACTGGGACGCGGCCGCCCTCGAAGCCGGGAAAATCGGTGATGAGATCGACAAGCCCGAGAACCTCGCGAGGTTCAAGGACGAAGGCGAGCTCGGCTTCTGGCTTCAGTGCAACGTCGGGCAGAAGCTGGCGGGGGCGACCAACATGCCGTGGGTGGGGCTCCACTTCGTTCTGCACGCCAAGTGGGCGCGGCCGGGCAACACGACGCACGGTGTGAACAACACCAGCGCGAACATCGACAACTACATGTTCTGGAAGCTCCACGGCTGGATCGACAACGTGTGGGAGAAGTACCGGCGGGCCAAGGGGATGTCGCCGACGGATCAGAAGCTGAAGGACGATCTCGTCGCGCAGTGTCGCGAGATGGATACCGAGATCAAGATCATCAAGGAGAACCTGGACCCCGAGGATGTCAGGGATCCCAATGCGCCTTTGCCGGAGGAGTCCGGGTACTTCCACGAGAAGGTGAGGCCCATCTTCGAGAGCGCGACAAACCTGTGCAGCGGCTGCCACGCCGAGTCGGGCCCCAACGCGGGGCTGTCGCTCGGTGGCCGCCTCAGCTCCAAGGAGATCGTCGACGGTCTGGTCAACGTGCCCTCCCGCGACGGCGGCCAGTACAAGCTCGTCGTCCCGGGCGATCCCGACCACAGCTGGCTCTACCTCAAGGCCGCCGACAAGGCGGGGGCCGCGGGTTGCCAGCAGTCCTCCACGGCGCAGTGCATCACGGGCGTGATGCCGCCCAGCACGGGGGGGCCGACCGTCAGCCCGGCGCAGCTCGAGATCTTGCGTAAATGGATCGCGGACGGCGCCCCGGGACCGACGTGATCCTGGCGAACGCCTGAGGCCGGCGGGAATCCGAGCTGCCGGCCTGACGACATTCGGGGCTCGGGGGGCGCTATCCGCGCCTCCGCCCCGCACCCCGAGGCGTCAGAGCATGCCCGGGGGCGCTCCGCCTCCTCCTGGCACCCCGCACATCGATCCCGTTGCTCGCCTCGTGGCATAGGCGTTCACCACGCTTCGCGCCGCGCTCTCCCACATCCTAACATTGCAGCGGGAAGTTGCCCCGGATCGGCAGAAAGCCGCCATGGCGCCAAGGGCGCCAAGAAACCAGGGAAATGGGAGGGGTAGCACAGGAGTTTGAACCGCCAAGCGCGCCAAGGACGCCAAGATTCTGGTTTGTTCTTGGCGTCCTTGGCGCGCTTGGCGGTTTATTCCTCGCTCGATCAACGTGATCGCTATTCTAGGGTCCGGGCGGCGGGTAGGTTTCCTTCATCTCCTGGATCCAGCGCGAGACCACCTCCACGCCCGTCTCGTCGACCTTGTGTGTCCCGATGCGCGGCATCTGCCCTTCGAAGCCGCGGAGCACCTGACGGGCGACAAGCAAGCTGCGCGACGGGTCCCCCGGCCGGATGTCGTACCAGTTGGCGGGGTCGGGGTTCGGCAGCCCCTCGTACTTCGCGTTTTCCGCGGGGCGCTTGTTGATGGCCGTCCGGGCGGCGTCCGTGGCCATCACGTCGCCGAGCTCGCTCGCCTCGAGCCGCAGGTACAGGCCCGTATCGTGAGCCGCCGCCTCGGGCAGGTCGTTGTGACAGCTCACGCCGCAGTTGGCGTGCAGGTAGCCGAGCGCCTGGCGCTCCACCTCATTGCCAGGAATCGTGAGGGCGAGATTGCTCGCGTCCGCGATCACGCCGAGCTCGACCAGCGTCTCGGCCGAGATCCCCTGGGCGCCAGAGCCGAGCATCAGCGCGTCCCAGCCGAGGACGTAATCGGCGCGTCCGACGTGGCACTCCTTGCACTGATCGCGGTTCGGCACCGTGTGGCCGGTGCCGTAGAGATCGGTCACGCCGAAGTCGTTCTGCATCTGGATCGCCTGCTTCTCGTCCTCGGACCACACATAGCTCGTGTAGACCCAGCCGGCGGCCATCTTGCGCAGGAGGCGAGTCTCCGCGAGGCGCTGCGCGCCGCCCGCGCCCGTCACGCTGAACTCCTTCCAGAACTGCGTCCCCTCGGGGTAGATGAACGCGTCCGGATTGCTCGTGTCCACCTGCTGCCCCTTCGGGATCGACACGAAGCGCCGCTTCCTGGCGCCGTCGCTCCAGAGCTCCACGGCAGGCTTGTACTCGAGCACACCGCACGCGAGCTCGCGCCGATCGAAGTCCCCGTAGAGCCCCGTACAGCGCAGGTCCACCGGCAGCACGCCGTCGAGCGGCGCAGCGCAGTCCACGTCGGCGGGCATCGCGAACTCTGCGCAGCCCGCGCCCCCCGCGCCCCCCGCGCCCCCCGCGCCGCTCGTTTGCGCGCCCGATCCGCCGCTGCCCACCGTGGCGCTTGACCCCCCTTCGCCCTCGGGCTGCGCCTGCCCGCCGCCCGAGCTGCATCCCGCCGCGAGCAGCAGCGCGCCGACGAGTGAACCGTTCCTCACGACATGAAAAAGCATGCGCCCAGTCTGCCACAGGAGAGGAGCGCTTGGGAGCGTGGAGTCACGCCTTCGCCATGCCGCGTCGCGCATCGCCCGCGCGCCGCGCGCTTCATCCGGTCACCGGTCGTCTGCTTTGCAGGGATGTGAACGTCGATCAATCGACGATCGGCCGGACAGAAGCGGTAGGGCCGACAGAGCCCGATGAGGGCAGGGCGCCCGCTGAAGAAAAGGTGAACCTATCGAATGGTCCACTCTTGCTGTACACCGCGTGTCCCGCGCTGGATCGCTCACGGCCTGGACACCCGGCAGGGCCTGTCCACCGCGCTCTTGCGCCGCTCCGGCGCCATGCTCGCGCGGTCGCGGCGGGCGCGGTGCGGCCTCGGCAGCAGGCGCTGCTGACCGCGTGCTCGTGACGCAGCACCTGGCGCGCCAGCATCTTTATCGCTTTTCTCTGCCACGAGGAGAACTCCGCATGAGCGCTACACAGAACCAGAGCAACAACGTCCTCGAGATCGTCCCCGTCGCCGGCCGGATCGGCGCGGAGGTGCGCGGCGTGCGCCTCAGCGGCGATCTCGACGCCGCGACCGTGAGCGAGATCCGGAAAGCCTGGCTGCGATACAAGGTCATCTTCTTCAGGGGCCAGCATCACCTCGACGACGGCTCGCAGGAGGCGCTCACCACGCTGTTCGGCGCCAAGCCTGTCGCGCACCCCGGAGACCGGGGAGCGGTCGCTCGTGCTCGGCCACTTCGTCAAGCGGCTGCTCGGCGTCTCGTCCCACGACTCGGCGCACCTCTTCCAGGTGCTCCAGGAGCACGTCACGCGCCTCGAGAATACCGTCCGCTGGCGCTGGGCCGCAGGCGACGTGGCGGTCTGGGACAACCGCGCCACGCAGCACTACGCGATCAACGACTACGGCGATCAGGTCCGCGTGGTGCGCCGCGTGACGGTGGACGGGGACGCGCCCGTCAGCGTCGACGGCCGGCGCAGCGTCACCCGCAAGAGGGCGCCGCGCGCCGCCGCCGCGAGGAGCGAGGGCGCCGGGGTCGCCGTCGCTGCGGCGACCGCGTAGTCGCGCCGAGCCGAGGCGCGTCCGCGGGCGTCAGGGGATCCTTGACGGCCGCGGACGTGTGCGCTTCACCTGCGGCGGAGGAGCACCCCGTGGGTCCAACAAGCAAGCGCGACGACGCTCGAGACGGAGCGCAGAGCACGGCGCACGTCGTGGTGATCATGCTGATCGTGGCGTTCGGCGTGCTCGCGCTGCCGTGGATGGTCCTCCGGAAGCTGGACGCCCGGGCGCCGACGGGCGGCGTGGCGGCCTCCGGCGTCCCGGACGAGGACCTCGCCCAGGGCGGCAAGATCTATTATCGCTCGTGCGCCAACTGTCACCAGGCCAGGGGGGAGGGGAAGCCGGGCCGCTATCCGCCCCTCACCGGCTCGTCATGGCTGCTCGAGGACAAGGAGACGCCGATCCGGATCACGCTGCTCGGCGCCGCCGGCCCTATGGAGGTGAACGGCGCGCTCTACAACGACGTGATGCCGAACCTCGGCGTCACGCTGTCGGACGAGGACGTCGCGCTGGTGCTCACCTACGTCCGGTCGAGCTGGGGGAACAGCGCGCCCGCCATCACGCGGGACGAGGTCGCGAAGGTGCGCGCCTCGCTGGGAGACCGGGTGGAGCCGTGGGCCGGCGGCGCGGCGCTGTCGGCGGCGCGGGAGACGCGCGTCCTGCCCTGAGGCGTGCAGGCGAGCGGGGCTGGCTGCCGCGGCGGCGCTTGCAGGCGAGGGGGGCGGTCACTCCCGCAAGGGCTCCTGCAGGTCCACCCCGAAGTGCTCGCGGTAGCCCCGCCGCGCGGCCTCGCGCAGCTCGTCGTCGCCGCGGCTGACCTGCTCCTCGAACGCCTGCGCGTACGTCTCGGGATCGACCTCCCGCGCACCGAAGCGCAGCTTCTTCCCGGAGAGCGTCTCGAGGACGAGCGTGGCCACCCGGTGCTCGGCGCCGCCGCGCGCCACGACGCCGAAGGGGAACAGGTGCACGAGCGTGAGCTGCGGCGGCGCGTCGCCGGCCGTCATCTCGGCGATGTACGCGGAGAGCTCGCGGCTCACGCGGTCCTGCGCCTCGTCGGAGAAGCCGGCGAGCAGCTCGGTCACCGCGGGCGAGAGGGGCAGGTGAGGGCCGTCGATCTGGTGCTGGAGCTCGTGCCGCTCGGTGCCGGCGAGCACGGCCCGCGCGAGCGTGGAGCCCAGGCGCTCGCGCAGCTTCGCGAGCGCGGCGTCGCAGCGCGCGAGGGCGCCGGCGTGAGCGCCGGCGTGAGCGCCGGCCGCGCCGTCCGCCGCCGCGTAACACGTCGCGCCCTCGTGGTCGAACCGCTCGGCATAGGACCGGACCTCGGAGTCGAGGACGAGCGCGAAGGGATCCTGGTCGCGCGAGAAGCCGAGGTGGACACGGCGCTCGTCCGTCATCGGCTCCACGAGGAGCGTCGCGAAGCGCTCGTCGCCGACGCGGTAGGCGTGGACCTCCTTGACCCGGTAAGGCGTGGTGTAGAAGCGCCGCGCGGCGCCGTCGGCCGAGACACTGAGATTGACGGCCGCGTCGAGGTAGTACCCGAGCCCGGCGCGTCGCGCCGCGTCGTTGGTTTCGGCGACGAGCCGGCCGAACGCGCGGCCGGAGAGCTCGAGATCGTCCACCTGAGCGGCCAGCGTCGCGAGCGCCGCGGAGACGTCCTTCCCGTCGGGCTGCGCCCTGGCGACCGCGAGCATCTCGCGGCTGCGCGCCCTGGTCAGCACCTGCGCCTCCGCGCCCGTGCCCTGCGCGCGTCCGCTGCGCGCGTGCGCGTCGCGGGCGATGCGCGCGCGCTCCCAGCTCGGCAAGAGCTCGCCGTACACCCTGTCCCATTCGGCCGTGGACGCGCCGAGCCTCCAGTCGACGCCCTTCGGCGCGGGGCGGCCGAGCACGAGCAGGGCGCCCAGCAGCGCGGCGACCGAGGCCGCGGCCGCGCCTGCCGCGACGATCGGCCGGGCGCCGCCCGCGCTGGCCCCGATGCCTGGCTCCAGCTCGGCTTCGGGCACCATCACGCCGAGCGCGAGCACCTCGATCGCGGAGGCGAGCGCCGCCACGACCGCGGCGAGCAGGAGCGCGAAGAAGGCGACGGTGCCCGCCTCGACGCCCCAGCCGCCCGAGAGGAACGCGCGGTACACGAAGAGCAGCATGAGGCCGGGCATGGCCCACACGGCCGCGATGGCGAGGCCCGGGTGCTCGCGCCGGGGCACGCTGCGCGCGTACGCGAGCCCCAGCAGGGCGATCGCGAGCGGGCCGAGCACGAAGAGCAGGACCATGCCGTAGCCGAGCTGGAAGCGGACGTCGGGCAGCGTCGCAACGAGCACGGCCGCGCGCGCGATCGTCTGCGCGGGGATCTCGCCGCGGGACGGCCAGAAGTAGAAGACGAGCGCCGCGGCGAGCGACGCGATGAGCAGCGCGCTGCCGCCCCTGCGCGTCCGCGCGTGGAAGCGCAGCACCACGCCCGCCGCGGTGAACGCGAAGACCGCGAGGAACGGGGCCGGCCGCGTCACCAGGCTGTCCGGCAGCGGCAGCATGTCCCACGCCGAGCTCCGGCGGCCGATCCACATGGCGACGTTCACGGCCACGAACGCGGCGAGCACGGCGATGGCGCGCGACGTCGGCCGCTCGACGAGCAGGCCCGCGCGCCGCTCGGTGCGCGCGCCGAGGAAGAGCAGCCACAGGCCGGCGAGCGCGGGCGCGAGCGCGGCGACCTGGGCGGCGGGCGCGAGCTCGGGGAGCACGCTCCACACGAAGATCCCGTGGCCGTAGGCGACCTCGTACGGCACCAGCGCCGACAGCGCGAGCGCGAGGCCGCTCCACAGGCAGCGCGCGCGGAGGCGCTCGGCCGACATGCGGTAGAACATCGCGGTCGCGGCGCTCTCCTCGTCGGGAGGAGCGGCGGCGTCCGGCGGCGGGGCGCCGGCGCCGTGCTGCGGAGGGAGGAGGGGCGCGCTCACGGCTCGACCGCCGCGCTCGCGATGCGCGAGATCGACCGCTTCTGCGGGAACACCGGGTCGCGGTACCGCACCTCGAACAGCACGCGCTTCCCATCGGCGGAGAACCGCGGCACCCGCTCCGTCGCGGAGCTCACCGTCAGCTTCTTGATCTCGCCCGTGGAGAGCGCCAGCACCGCGATGTCCGTACCGCCCGCGCCCCGCGTCTCGAACGCGACGCGCGCGGCGTCGGGCGAGAACGCGGGCCACGAAGCCCCGTTCGGGGCCGCGTACACCTTCCGGCGCCACGTCGCCGTGTCGATGACCGCGATCCCCGGCTCGTCGCCGTCGACGACGCACACGATCTTCGTCCCGTCGCTCGATGCCGCCGGGTTGCGCAGGTCCTCCCCGGGCTTCGCGCGGAACGGGCGCTCGATCGACAGCGGCTGCTTGCCCACGTCGACCACCGCGAGGTGCGGCGCGTCGCCCTCCGACGCGTCGGGCACGTAGACGAACGCGAGCCTCGTCTCGTCGAGCCACGCGAACCCGCCGAGCGACTCATTCTCGGTGTGGAGGCCGAACACCTCCTTGCCGCCGTCGGTGTCGAGCACCATCAGATCGGCCTGCGCGCCCGCCTCCGGGCGATCGTAGACCGCCACGAACCTGCCGCCGGGGGCGAGCTTCGGGTCGACGAAGCGGTGCTCCGGATCGACGCGCACGCGCTTGCTCTGCCCGGATCGGTCGACGACCGTGATCGTCTTCGCCCAGCCGAAGAAGTCCTCCACCAGCGCGACCCGGTCGCCGTCGCCCTGCGACGACGGATACGAGTACACGTGATAACCCCTCCACATCGGCTTGACCGCGCCGGGATCCGTCGTCGGGACGGCCGGCCGATCGAGCGGCCGCCACTCGACCGTCTCCAGCGCCTCGCTGCGGGCGAGGTCCCTGGACCTCACCGAGTGGAACACCGAGACATCGGCCGTCTTGACGAAATAGCCGCCCTCGGCCGTGCCCACGAGCAGGTCCTCCGCCGCCTGGGGCGACAGGAAGGTCACGCGCCCCTGCTCCTCGGCCTCGATCTCCTTCGCGCGGGCGGCGTACGCGCCGGCGGCCCGGTCGAGGTTCGCGGCGCGGTCCTTCACGAACCTGCGCGCCGACGCCAGCCGCTCCAGCAGCTTGATGTCCGATCCCTCCGTGATCTCGCGCACCGAGGGGTGGTCCATGAGCTGCGCGATCACCGCGTCGAGCGCCTGGGAAGCCATGGAGTTCGCGAGCAGCGCCATCGCGCGGTCCTTCTTCGTCGCCCCGGAGTAGCCGCCGATCCGTCGCTCGGTCGACGTGCCCTTGTCGAGGAACGTGAGCGTCACCGGCGCGTCGACCCGGAGCTCGAAATACCCCTCCTTGACGGGGTGCTCCACGATCTCGGGCGCGAGGCGCGCCTCGATGATGAAGCCGGCGCCGAGCGCCTTCGCGGCCTCCTTCGGGTCCTTGGCGCTCTCGAGCGCCTTCATCACCTTCGGGTCGCCGCCCTTCACGGGATCGAACCCGAGCTCCGCGAGGTGCTCGCCGAGCTCGTCGGCGAGCCTCGCCGCGGGCTGCGACCCCTCCCACCAGGTCCCGTCGAGATCGATCGCCACGAGGATGCGCAGCGGATCGGTCGCCGTCATCGAACGGAAGGCGAGGAGGCCCGCCGCCGCGATCACGAGGCCGAGCACCGCGAAGACCGGCCAGAGCCTGCGCTTCGGCACGAGCGCCTCGAGCGACTCCGGCGGTTCGGCCTCGGGGGCGGGGGGCTGCGCGTCGGTCGGGGTTCGAGGCTCCTCCATGGAAAGGGACGTGCCCTATCCGCGAGAGGGCGTAAAGCTGCGTGAGCGTGGCGTGGGCGAAGGGAGCTGGCCAGGTTGCCCGGGAGTCCGCGGCTCTCCCCGCCAGTCTGGCGACGCTGCATGAACAGGAGTGGAGGGGCCTGCTTCAGGAGGGGCCCCGCCTTCGGGCCCGCCTCCCCCATGACTGCCCGACCATACTCTGCCGGCGCGGGAGCTCGAAGTTGACCTGAATTCGGGGGAGGCATGCGCCGTGCAAGCGCGTCCAGACCTGCTCTTCATCCACGAGGTCCCCGATGAACACCGCACATGCCTTCCGCCGCACGCTCGCCCATCGCCTCTTCGCCCTGCTCGCGCTCCCCGCTGCGGCGGGCGCGGCCGGCTGCACCACTACCTATAGCAGCTGTCCCGAGGATCCCGAGCCCGTCTCCAAGGTGGCCTGCTTCGCGTGGCCGCAGGACGATGCGAGCGACATCGGAGATGCCGGCGGCGAGGGGGGAGCCGGGGGCGGCGGAGGTGCCGGCGGGAGCGAGCCTGTCGCGTGCCCCTCGCGGCCGGAGGCGCAGGAGATCCTCAATCAGTCCGGCTTCGGATCGCACAGCGTCAAGAGCGATGGAGCCTTGCAGGACGGCCAGTGCTGCTATCAGGCGTACTTCATCCCGATGTGCGAGGGGCGCCCGTACCTCGTCGAGGAGGCGGCGCGGACAGCGCCGTTCGTCCGCGCCCGCGGCAGCGCCGGGTGGGGCGCGGCGGAGGCCGTCGCGCCGCGGATCGATCATCTCAGCGCGGATCTGCGGGCGGCGCTGGCCGCGGCGTGGACGCGCGACGCGCTCTTCGAGCACGCGTCCGTGGCCTCGTTCGGCCGCTTCGCGCTCGAGCTGCTCGCCGCGGGCGCGCCGGCCGATCTCGTGGAGGAGGCGCACCGCGCGGCGCTCGACGAGGCCCGCCACGCGCGCCTCTGCTTTGCCCTCGCGAGCGCCTATGCGGGCGAGGCGATCGCGCCGGGCGCGTTTCCCTTCGACGGGCGGGTGGAGGTCGAGGCAGATCTCGCGTCGATCGCGGCGCGTGCCGCGAAGGAGGGGTGCATCGGAGAGACCATCGCGGCGGTGGTCGCGGCCGAGGAGCTCGGCGCCGCGGAGGACCCGGCGGTGCGGAGCGCGCTCGCCATCATCGCGGCGGACGAGGCGCGGCACGCGGAGCTCGCGTGGGGCACGGTGGCGTGGGCGGTCCGCGCGGGCGGCGAGCGGGTGCGCGCGGCGGTGGAAGAGGTGTTCGCGGGGCTCGGGCGCGCGGAGCTCGGGGGAGGCGACAGCGCGGGAGGCGCGCAGCTCGCGGCGCACGGGCGGTTCGGCGCCGCGGCGCGCGGCGAGGCGGCTGCGCGCGCGATCGAGGAGATCGTGCGGCCGGCGTCGAGGTTGCTGCTGGCGGGGCGCCCGGACGGAGCGGCCCAGAGCGCGATGATGGCTTGAGGGGAGGGGCCCTTCCGGTCGCCTTGGCCACGCGATACGCTCCCTGTCCGCCATGAAGGACGAGCTGCCGGCCTGAACGCCGCGTGTGGAACGGCGGCAACACCTCGCCGTTTCAGCGTATACATTTTGCGTCTTCCGGCAGGATTCCGGCAGCCGGAAGGCTGTGCCCTGGGCGGCAACTGCGGATCCTGCTGCAGGGATGCGCCCCCTGAGCTCGGCACGCCCGCAGCGATCTCGCTCATTTCGAGGAGAGGTGTTGTCGTCAGAGGCTCGCCCCACGAACCCGGCAGCCTTCTTGCACAGCCGCGCCGGTCGCAGGAGGCGCAATGAAAAATCTATCCGGAGCGGGGCTCACCACGCTCGTCGCCATAATTGCGGCTATCGCCGGGTGCAGGGTGCTCGACGGCTATAACGAACTCCCCTGGGATGAGAACGCACCGCCCACGGGGCCCCAGAAGCCAGATCTGGGCCCGAAGTTCTCCGCGGTGCCGCCTCCTCCGATCAGCGGCGGGACGCTCCTCGTGACCGCCGACAAGGCGCGCGCCATTGCTGCGGATCCGGACCGCGACAGGATCTCCATCGTCGACCTCGTCGCCTTCGAGGTGGACACCATCCTCCCTCTGGAGAAGGACGACGAGCCCGGGCGCGTGGCCGAGGGGCCGGCTGGCTCCGTTCATGTGGCGCTCCGCCGCGGGGGCGCGGTGGTCACGATCGATCTCGCGACCGGGGAGATGCACCGCAGGCCCGTTTGCCCCGCGCCCCGGGGGATTGCCTATGACGCCGCGACAGACCTGCTCCACGTGGCGTGCGCGGGCGGCGAGCTCGTGACGCTCTCCTCGGACATCGCTGCCCCGCCGGTCCGCGAGCTCCGCCTCGACCGCGACCTGCGCGACGTGGTCGTCGAGGGGGACTCGCTCCTCGTGAGCCGCTTCCGGTCCGCCGAGCTCCTGGTGGTCGCGAAGGACGGGACCGTGGCCGAGCGGTTCAAGCCGCCGGCGTACATCCAGAGCACGTTCAGCGGCGTCGAGCGCGAGTTCGAGCCGGCGGTGGCGTGGAGGACGGTCCCGCTGCCCGGGGGCGGCGTGGCCATGGTGCACCAGCGCGGCGTCGTCACGCCCGTCAGCAACACGGTACACGGCGGCTACGTCACGAACGATTGCCACCGGCGCTGGATCCATGCGGCGGTGGCCCTCATGCGCCCGCAGCCCAGCGAGGCCCATTCGTCGAACCCTGCGCGGCCCACACCTGGCGTGGGTGGCATCGGAATGGGGCGGCTCCCGGTTGATATCGCGGTATCGCCGGATGGGCTCACCGCGGCGATCGTACAGGCGGGCGACCACGAGATCGTCGAGACGCCGCTGAAGACGCTGGAGCAGCACGACGCGCTCGACACCTGCTCGCTCGCCCCTGACCAGCGCATCCTCACTGTCGAGGGCGTGGGCCAGCCCATCGCGGTCGGCTACGACGGAGAGAAGAACCTGATCGTGCAGATACGGGAGCCGCCGCGCTTCGTACGCCTCGCGGCCCTCAGCGGCAAGAGGCTCGGCGCGCTCGAGCTTCCCGGTGAGAGCCGGCGCGACGATGCCCACAAGTTCTTCCACGGCGGCGTCGCTGGAGACTTGTCCCTCGCCTGCGCGTCCTGCCACCCGGAGGGGCAGGAGGATGGACGCGTGTGGAACTTCAATCCCATCGGACCGCGCCGTACGCAATCCGTCGCAGGCGGCGTCCTCGCGACGGCGCCGCTGAACTGGGACGGCAACCTGGCGGACTTCAGCGCCTTCATGACGGAAGTCTTCGAGAAGCGGCTGGGTCGTCCGGATCCGAGCCTCGAGTACAGAGACGCCTTCGCGGCGTGGCTCGACGCGATCAATGCCCTGCCCCGGTCGAAGCCGGCGGACGAGGACGCCGTCGCGCGCGGCGAGGCGCTCTTCAACGACCCGACCCTGGCGTGCGCGACGTGCCATTCCGGCGAGACGCTCACGAACAACGAGACCGTCGACGTGGGCACGGGCAAGCCCTTCCAGGTGCCCTCGCTGCGCGGGCTCGCGGCGCGCGCTCCGTACATGCACGACGGCTGCGCCGCGACGCTCCACGACCGCTTTGGCCCGTGCGGCGGCGGGGACCGGCACGGCGTCACCTCGGCGCTCACGCCGGCCCAGATCGACGATCTCGTCGCTTACCTCGAGACGCTCTGACCCGAGCGCTCCCGGTTCACGCCGAGTGCCCCCTCGAGCAGCAGCGAAGCGCCCTGGCTTGGGGGCGACGCGCCCTGCAGACTCATCGCATGTCCGACCTGCTCGTCAACATCGATGTTCCGGCGCTCGATCCTGCCATCGCGTTCTACACGCGCGCGTTCGGCCTGCGCGTCGGGCGGCGCTTGGGGGCCTCCGGGGTCGAGCTGCTCGGCGCGGCGGCCCCCATCTACCTCCTGGTGAAGCCGGCCGGCAGCGAGCCAGCCGCCGGTGCGTCCCCGCGCGACTACCGGCGTCACTGGACGCCGGTCCACCTCGACTTCGTGGTCGACGATCTCGAGGCCGCCGCGCGCCGCGCGCAGGAGGCAGGCGCTGTCCCCGAAGCCGAGATCGAGGAGGCGGCGTGGGGGCGCATGCTCCGCCTGGCCGATCCCTTCGGCCACGGCGTCTGCCTTCTTCAGTTCAGCGGCCGCGGCTACGACGAGATCGCCACGCCCGGCTGAGCGCGCCGCCCGGCGCCGAGGTGGAGGGAAGAGCCTCCACTCCTGGCGGGGCCGAGCGCCAGCGCGCGCCTCGCGTCCCCCCAGGATGGGTCGAGCGCCGCGCAAAAATGGGGTGCAGGGGCTCTCCGCGTGCCCGGCAAGGGCTTTGCTACGGCTGTGCTCGGCGGTACGCTGAATCCGATCGAGCTACCGCGCAGGCCACGCGACACCTCTCGAGGTGGTGTCGCCTGGCGCGACCGCGGGCTCCGCCCGCGCAGGAATGGACCGAGCCCCCGCACGCGCGCCCGCGAGATCCGCTCACGCGCCTGCGGCGACCCCAGAGAAAGGCAGCGAAGGAAGACCATGAACACCGGCTAGTTTGAGCGAGTCCTTTCGGCCCTGACGATGACGCTCTCTGCCGGTTGCGCGGCCGAGGCGCTCAGCGAAGAGGAGCAGGGCGAGGCGGAGGAGGCGATATCGGTCTTCTCCTTCAGCCGGAGCGCGACCAACAACGCCACCGTGAACACGGCCAATTTCAACCTCGAGAGACGATCTCCTTCGGCACCTGCGCGGCGGTGCTCTACGGGGCGAGCCGCTCGGGGATGTCGTACATCCGCCTCTTCGATCGCAACGGCGTGCAGGTCGCGGTGGACTCCGCCGAGACGATCGGCTGCTCCGAGATGCCGAAGACGACGCACGTCGCGGAGCTCTCGGATTACTACACCTTCCGCGCCGGCTGCGTCGGCAACGCCTCGTGCACCGCGACGGTGGCCGTCTACGCCGAGTGAGGCTCGACCAGCTCGCGGCGACGAGCTTCCCTGTCAGATCCAGCCTACCGCTCGAGGTTACTTGCCCGCTTGCCGCTGGGCCCGCTCGGAGCGCAGGAATTCCCGGATTCATGGACAGACGGTTATTGTCCGGTGTTCGTGCGTCGATGAAATCTGCGCCACCACGCGGATCAAAACCCGCGCTGGCACCATGGCGTGACGCCTGAGGCGCTGTAAGGTTTGCCCTGCCTACAGCAAAGGAAGCACCTCGAAGGATGAGCTACCCGTCCGTCGCTGTCGAGCCGTCTCCCGGAGCAGACCTCTCCCTCGCCGGCGGGCGCGCGCATGGCTACCCGCGGCCGCAGCTCCGGCGCGCCGGGTGGGAATCACTCAACGGTACGTGGAGCTTCGCGCTCGATCCCGAGGCGCGCTTCCGCGGGCCGGCCGACGTCGGCTGGGAGGGCTTCATCGAGGTCCCCTTCGCGCCGGAGACCGCGCGGAGCAGCGTATGCGCGCGCGGCCTCTTCCGCGCCGTCTGGTACCGGCGCACCGTCGCGGTGCCGGAGCTCCGCGATGGAGAGCGGCTGATGCTGCACTTCGGAGCCGTCGACTACGACGCGACCGTCTGGATCGCGGGGAGCCGCGCGGCGCATCACGCCGGCGGCTACACCCCCTTCAGCGTCGACATCACCGACCTCGTCGGCTCGGCGCGCACCGTCGAGATCGTCGTGCGCGCAGAGGACGACCCGCTCGACCTCGCCAAGCCGCGCGGCAAGCAGGACTGGCAGCCCGAACCGCACTCCATCTGGTACCCGCGCACGACCGGCATCTGGCAGACGGTGTGGATGGAGCGCGTGCCCGCGAGCTCGATCGCGGCGCTCCGCTGGCAGTCGAGCCTCGACCGATGGGAGCTCGATTTCTACGCCCGGATCGACGGCGAGCGCCGGGACGGACTGCGGCTGCGCCTGCGCCTCACCGCGAACGGCGCGCTGCTCGCCGAGGACAGCTACGCCGTCGTGCTCGGCGAGGTCCACCGCCGGATCGCGCTCTCCGATCCGGGCATCGACGACTCGCGCAACCAGCTGCTCTGGAGCCCGGAGTCACCCACGCTCATCGACGCCGAGATCGAGCTCGTCACCCGCGACGGCGAGACGATCGATCGCGTGCGCAGCTACACCGCGCTCCGGTCCATCGCGGTGCAGGGCGACCGCGTGCTGCTCAACGGGCGGCCCATCGTGCTCCGCATGGTGCTCGATCAGGGCTACTGGCCCGAGACCGGGATGACCGCGCCCGACGACGACGCGCTCCGGCGCGACATCGAGCTCACGCGCGCCATGGGGTTCAACGGCGCACGCAAGCACCAGAAGATCGAGGACCCGCGCTATCTCTACTGGGCCGATCGGCTGGGCTTGCTCGTGTGGGAGGAGATGCCGAGCGCTTACCGCTTCACGCCCCTCTCGATCGAGCGACTGACGCGCGAGTGGACGGAGGCGATCAGCCGTGATTTCAGCCATCCGTGCGTCATCGCCTGGGTGCCCTTCAACGAGTCCTGGGGCGTGCCCAACCTGCCGGACAGCGCGCGCGAGCGGCACGCGGTCAAGGCGCTCTATCACCTCACGAAGACGCTCGACCCGACGCGCCCGGTGATCGGCAACGACGGCTGGGAGGCCGTGGCCACCGACATCATCGGTATTCATGACTACGATCCGGATCCGGCCCGGATCGCCCAGCGCTACGACGGCGGCGAGTCTCGCCCGCGGCTCTTCCGGCGCGAGCGCCCCGGCGGCCGCGTGCTCGTGCTCGACGGCCAGTCGCGCAAGCTGGAGCACCCGATCGTGCTCTCGGAGATGGGCGGCATCGCGCTCCGCCGCCCCGGCACGTGGGGATACACCTCCGCCGACAGCCCAGCGGCGCTGGAGCGGGCGTACGAGCGCCTCCTCGCCGTCGTGCGCGCGACACCGCTGCTCGCCGGCTTCTGCTACACGCAGCTCACCGATACCTACCAGGAGGCCAACGGGCTGCTCTACGCCGATCGGACGCCGAAATTCCCGATCGACGCCATCGCCGCCGCCACGCGCGGCCGGGCCGCCGGGCGGGTGCACCCCGACCCGATGGAGCTCGTGGAGCGCGCCGGCCCGCGCCAAGAAGGCATCCTCGCGAACGGGGTGATCGCCGGACAGGAGTGATGTTCAAACGGAGCCTCGCCACATCGGACGGAGGCTTCGGCGGCGCGGTGGTGATCCTCGCGAAGCGCGGATCCGGTCGCGCCGTGGCCGAGCGCGTTGCGCGGGCGTACGACGCCCGATCCGGGTTCACCCCGAGGGTGCTCATCCCGATGGCGTGAGCACCCGCTCGCGAGCTCTGCTGTTCGTGACACGTACTTCCTGTCAGGTACGCTCCTTGTATTGCCCCTCCCGGGCGGCACGCTCGTGCACATCAGCCGCGCCGCGGCCGCTATCGAGGAGGACAAGCATGAGCCCGAAACGGCGGCCGGACGTCGTCTGCTTCTCGCACCTGCGCTGGAGCTTCGTCTTCCAGCGCCCGCAGCACCTCCTCTCGCGCTGCGCGCGCACGCGACGCGTGTTCTTCTTCGAGGAGCCGGTGTGGAGCGACGGGCCGCCGCGGATCGAGGCCGCGCCCGTCGATCGCCACGGCGTGCGCGTCGTCACGCCGCACCTGCCGCCAGGCCTCGACGACGCGCGGATCCACGCGCTGCAGCGCGATCTCGTCGACCACATGCTCGATCGCTTCGGCATCGACGATCACGTGCTCTGGTACTACACGCCGATGGCGCTCCTGTTCTCGCGGCACCTCGCGGCCAGCGCGGTCGTGTACGACTGCATGGACGAGCTCTCCGCGTTCGCCGGCGCGCCGCCCGCGCTCAAGCATCACGAGGCCGAGCTGCTCCGCCGCGCCGACGTCGTCTTCACGGGAGGGCGCAGCCTCTACGAGTCCAAGAGGGCGCTGCACGCGAACGTGCACCTGCTCCCGAGCAGCGTCGACATCGCCCACTTCTCGGCGGCGCGCCGGCCGCTCGCGCCGCCCGCCGATCAGGCCACGATCTCGGGCCCGCGGCTCGGTTACTTCGGCGTCATCGACGAGCGCATGGATCTCGATCTCATCGCCGGCGTGGCCGCCGCCCGGCCCGGGTGGCACCTCGTCTTCGTCGGTCCGGTCGTGAAGATCGATCCAGCGAGCCTGCCGCGCGCGCCCAACATTCACTATCTCGGCAAGAAGACCTACGAGGAGCTGCCCGCCTACCTCGCGGGCTGGGACGTGGCGCTCCTCCCGTTCGCGCGCAACGAGGCCACGCGCTTCATCAGCCCCACCAAGACGCCGGAGTACCTCGCGGGCGGCAAGCCCGTCGTCTCCACGTCGATCCGCGATGTCGTCCGGCCCTACGGCGAGCTCGGCCTCGCGCGCATCGCGGACACCGCGGGCGATTTCGTGGCCGCCGTCGAGGCATACCTCGCCGAGGACCACGCCGCGCGGCTCTCGCGGGCCGACGCGCTGCTCGCGCAGGGATCGTGGGACGCGACATGGTCGAAGATCGAGCGGCTCCTCGACGGCGTGCTGAGGGTGGGCCGGCGCCCGGCGGCGCGCCAGGGCGCCGATGTTTGACTATCTCATCGTCGGCGCCGGCTTCGCCGGCTGCGTGCTCGCCGAGCGGCTCGCGCGCGGCTCGGGCAAGAGGGTGGTGCTCTGCGATGTCCGCCCCCACATCGGCGGCAACGCCTACGATCACCACGACGCCGCCGGCGTCCTGGTGCACAGGTACGGCCCCCACGTCTTCCACACGAGCTCGCGGGAGGTCTTCGAGTACCTCTCGCAGTTCACCGAGTGGCGCCCGTACCAGCACCGCGTGCGCGCCTGGGTGGACGGGCAGCTCGTCCCCATCCCCATCAACCTCGACACCATCAACCAGCTCTACGGCCTGCGCCTGAGCGCGCCCGAGGTGGAGGCGTTCCTCGCCTCCCGGGCCGTGCGACGCGAGCAGATCCGTACCAGCGAGGACGTGATCGTCAGCAAGGTCGGCGTCGAGCTCTACGAGAAGTTCTTCAAGCACTACACCCGGAAGCAGTGGGGACTCGACCCGTCCGAGCTCGACGCCGCCGTGACCGCGCGGGTGCCGGTGCGGAGCAATCGCGACGAACGGTACTTCACCGACACCTACCAGGCCATGCCGCTCCGCGGCTTCACGCGCATGTTCGAGCGGATGGTCGATCACCCGAACATCAAGATCCTGCTCAACGCCTCGTTTCGCGAGATGCAGAGCGAGATCCCTCATCGCGAGGTGATCTTCACCGGCCCCGTCGACGCCTTCTTCGACCATCGCTTCGGAAAGCTGCCGTATCGATCCCTCGAGTTCCACTTCGAGACCAAGGATCAGGAGAGGTACCAGGACGCGCCGGTCATCAACTATCCGAACGAGAACCCCTATACCCGGGTCACCGAGTTCAAGTACCTCACGGGCCAGGTGCACCCGAAGACGACCATCGTTTACGAGATCCCGAAGGGCGAGGGCGATCCGTATTACCCCGTGCCGCGGCCGGAGAACGCGGCCCTCTACCGCAGGTACGAGGAGCTCGCCAAGGAGACGCCCGGCGTCCACTTCGCCGGGCGGCTCGGGACCTATCGCTACTACAACATGGACCAGGTGGTGGCGCAGGCGCTCACCCTCTATGCCAAGCTGGCCGGCGTGCCGAACCGACAGCTCGCCGCGGCCAAGGCGGCTTGACCATGGCGGGAGAGGCGAGGGCGCTCCTCGAGATCTGGGGCGGCGTGGAGTGCACGGTCAACCGCGTCGGCGACGTGTATCATCACCAGCTCGAGCGGAGCGGGCACGCGCGCCGCCTCGATGATCTCGATCACTTCGCCGCGCTCGGGATCCAGGCGCTGCGCATGCCCGTGCTCTGGGAGCGGACGGCGCCCGATCGGCCGGACCGCCTGGACTTCGGCTGGGCCGACGCGCGGCTCGAGCGGCTTCGGGCGCTCGACGTGCGGCCCATCATCGGGCTCGTCCACCACGGCAGCGGCCCGCGTTACACGAGCCTCGTCGATCCGGGCTTCCCGGAGGGCCTCGCCCGCTTCGCCCACGCGGCGGCCGAGCGCTATCCGTGGGTCACCGACTGGACGCCGGTGAACGAGCCGCTCACGACGGCCCGCTTCTCGGGCCTCTACGGGCATTGGTACCCGCACGGCCGCGATCCGCGCACGTTCGTGCGCGCGCTTCTCGTCGAGTGCCGCGCGATCGCGCTCGCCATGCGCGCCATCCGGGAGGTGATCCCCCGGGCGCGGCTGATCCAGACGGAGGACGTCGGCAAGACGACGAGCACGCCGCTGCTCGCCTACCAGGCCGAGCACGAGAATCACCGGCGCTGGCTCAGCTTCGATCTGCTCACGGGGCGCGTGGACGGCGATCACCCGCTGTCTCCGCTGCTCCTCGGGTGGGGCGCCTCGCCTGCCGAGCTCGCGTGGTTCGTCGAGGAGCCATGTCCGCCGGACGTCCTCGGCATCAACTACTACATCACGAGCGAGCGATTCCTCGACGAGCGGCTGAGCGCTTACCCCGCCTGGTCGCACGGCGGAAATGGCGAGCACGCGTATGCCGATGTCGAGGCGGTGCGCGCGGTCGCCGGAGGCATCGACGGGCACCGCGCGCGGCTCCAGGAGGTCTGGGATCGCTACCGCCGGCCCGTGGCGATCAGCGAGGTGCACCTCGGCGGGCCGCGCGAGGAGCAGCTCCGCTGGCTGGTCGAGGCGTTCCGCGCCGCAGAGGCGGCGCGCGCGGCGGGCGCGGACGTGCGCGCGGTCACCGCGTGGTCGCTGCTCGGCTGCTTCGACTGGAGCTGCCTCGTCACCGAGGAGCGCGGGCACTACGAGCCGGGCGTGTTCGATGTGCGCGGCCCCGAGCCGCGGTCGACGGCGCTCGCGCGGCTGGTCTCCGCGCTCGCGCGCGGCGTACGCTTCGATCATCCCGTGCTCACTCCGCCGGGCTGGTGGCGGCGCCCGGAGCGGCTGACGTACGGTCCGGTCGCGGCCGTCGCGCCCGCGCCCGAGGCCGCCGCCGCCGGCCCGCCCATCCTGATCACCGGCGCGAAGGGGACGCTCGGCCGCGCGTTCGCGCGCCTGTGCGCGCTGCGCGGCCTGCCCCATCGCTCGATCGGGCGCGACGAGATGGACATCGCCGATCCCGCGTCGGTCGAGCGCGCCCTCGATCGGTTCGCCCCGTGGGCCGTCGTCAACACGGCGGGGTTCGTGCGTGTCGACGAGGCCGAGCGCGAGCCGCACCGCTGCGAGCGCGAGAACGCGCTGGGGCCCGCCGTGCTCGCGAGCGCGTGTCGCCGGCGTGACGCGCGGCTCGTCACCTTCTCGGCCGATCTGGTCTTCGACGGCGCGCAGCGCTCGCCGTACGTGGAGACCGATCCCGCGCGGCCGCTCAACGTCTACGGCCGCAGCAAGGCGACGGCGGAGTGGAACGTCCTGGCGATCCTCCCGGAGGCGCTCGTGGTGCGCACCGCCGCGTTCTTCTGTCCCTGGGACGAAGCGGACTTCGTCGGCGCCGCGCTGCGCGCCCTCGGCGAGGGCCGGAGCTTCCACGCGGCCGACGACGTGATCGTCTCGCCGACCTACGTCCCGGATCTCGTGCACGCGACCCTCGATCTGTTGATCGACGGCGAGCGCGGCATCTGGCACCTCGCCAACCGGGACGCCACGAGCTGGGCGGAGCTCGCCTCGCGCAGCGCGGCGCTCGCGCGCGTCCCCGCGGCGCGGCTCGTGCGCTGCCCGAGCCACGCGCTCGGCCTGGCCGCGCCGCGCCCGCGGTACAGCGCGCTCGGGAGCGGCCGCGGGCTCCTGTTGCCATCGCTCGACGACGCGCTCGCGCGCTACGTCGCGGAGCGTGACCCCCGGCCACAAAGCTGGCGCTGACGCGCGTCCTGGTCACCCGCGGGGCCGGCTACACTGGCAGCGTGATCACCGAGAAGCTCGTCGCGCGCGGTGACGACGTCGCGGCTCTGGCCGAGAGCATCGGCCCGGCGTTCGGCTGGGCGCTCGCCCGGCGACGCGGAGGCGGCGCTCGCCCGGCAGCTTGATCTCGCCCACGCCGCGGTTCACGAGCAGCGGCGCCGAGGAGGCGGAAGCGTGGCCGCGATCGCGTTCGAGCATGTGTACAAGCGCTACCAGGGGAGCGCGCCCATCGTGGAGGACCTGTCGCTGCGCATCGAGGACGGCGAGCTCCTCGTGCTCGTCGGGCCTTCCGGGTGCGGCAAGTCGACCACGCTCCGGATGATCGCGGGCCTCGAGGACGTCGACGGCGGGACGCTCTCCATCGGCGGCCGCGTGGTCAACGACGTGCCTCCGAAGCAGCGCGACGTCGCCATGGTCTTCCAGAGCTACGCGCTCTACCCGCACATGACGTGCTTCGAGAACATGGCGTTCTCGCTCGCGCTCCGCCGCGTGCCGCGCGACGAGGTGAAGCGCCGCGTGGAGGCCACGGCGCGCGCGCTGGCGATCGATCACCTCCTCGATCGCAAGCCGCGGGCTCTCTCGGGCGGCCAGCAGCAGCGCGTCGCCATCGGGCGCGCCATCGTGCGCGAGCCGGGCGTGCTGCTCATGGACGAGCCGCTCTCGAACCTCGACGCCGCGCTGCGCAGCTCGATGCGCGCCGAGCTCCGCCGCCTGCACCGTCGCCTCGGGACGACGCTCGTGTACGTGACCCACGATCAGACGGAGGCGCTCACCCTCGGGGAGCGGATCGCCGTCCTCCGCGGGGGCGCGCTCCTCCAGCACGACAGCCCGCAGCAGCTCTACGACCGGCCGGCGAGCGTCTTCGTCGCGACGTTCATCGGCGCCCCCCCGATGAACCTGATCCCCGCCGAGCTCCGCCTCGACGGCCCGACCTCGGTGCTCTCGGCGCCGAGCGTGCGGCTCGCGCTGCCGAGGACACCGGAGCACCGCGAGGGCCGGGTGATCGCCGGCGTCCGGCCCGAGCACCTCGGCCCCGCGCCCGCCGGCGCCTCGCTCGGCGTGAAGGGCGATGTCGAGGTCGTCGAAGCGATGGGGTTCGAGTCGTACGTCCACCTGCGCGTCGGCGACGCCGCGATCGTATGCCGCTGGCTGGATCGCGGCACGACGCCGGCCGTCGGCGCGCGCGTGGCGCTGGCCGCCGCGCCGGAGCACGTCCACCTGTTCGATCCGCGCACGGAGGAGCGGGTCTGAGATGGCCCGTCGCGCGCTCTGGCTCGCCGTCTGGTGCGCGTCCATCCCGACCGCCGGGTGCGCCCCGAAGGCCGAACCCCCCGCGCACGTCGCGCGCACCACCATCACCTTCGTCGGCTGGGGGATGCCGGAGGAGCGGGCCATCATGCGGTCGGCGCTCGCCGCCTTCGAGCGGATCCACCCGGAGATCCACGTCGAGTACACGCAGGTGCCCGGCGTCGGCCACGACTACCTCAACAAGCTCCGGCTGATGATCGTGGCGAAGCGCGCGCCCGATGTCTTCTACGTGCCCGACGGCGCGTTCGGCGAGATGGTCAGGCAGGGCGCCCTGCGCGACATCGACGGTCTCGTGCAGGAGAGTCGGACCCTCGACCTCGCCGACATCTGGCCGACCGCCCTGGACCGCTATCGCTGGAATGGCCGCGTCCTCCACGAGGGCAGCCTCTACGCGCTGCCGAAGGACATCGGCCCCACGGTGCTCTACTACAACAAGGACGTGCTCCGCCGCCGCGGCGTCCCCGCGCCGGATCCCGAGGTGCCGATGACTTGGGACCAGGCCATCGCTGCCTTTCGCGCGCTCACGTACCGCGAAGGGTATGTCCGGCACTGGGGGATCACCGGATATCCCTATGAAGCCGCGGTGTGGTCCGCGGGCGGCGAGATCGTGGACGCCGAGCGGCGCCGGTGGCTCATGGACTCCGACGTGTCGATGGACGCGGTGCAGTGGTGCGCGGATCTGGCCCTCCGCCATCACGTGACGCCCAACCTCGCCCGCAGCGGCGGCGCCGGGCAGAGCGAGCTCTTCGAGGCCGGGCTCGTCGCCATGCACATCGATGGTCGCTGGATGGTCCCGCGCTATCGCCGGATGCGCTTCGACTGGGATGTCGCGCCCGTGCCGGTCCCGGAGCCGGGCATGACCTCGGTGAGCTGGTCGGGCTCCGTGGGGCTCGCCGTCAGCGCCGCGAGCCGGCGCATCGCCGAGGCGTTCACGTTGATCGAGTACCTGGCCGGCCCCGAGGGACAAGGCGAGCTGGCCCGATCCGGGCTCCAGGTGCCCAATCAGCGATCGGTCGCCGCGACCGCCGCCTTCCTCCAGCCCGGGCAGCGGCCGGCCCACGCCGAGGTCTTCCTGCGCGCCGCCGAGACGAGCCGTCCGAGCCCCGAGACCGAGCTGCCCAACGCCTTCTGGCACGAGGTCTTCGCGAGCTTCATCCCCGAGGTCTGGCGCGGCGAGCGGCCCGCGCGCGAGCTGCTCCCGGCCCTCGCGCCGGTCGTCGAGCAAACCATGCGGGAGAACAACCCCGGACCGGAGGCAGCGCGTTGAAGAAGCAGATACCGCGCGCCCGCGCCGAGGCGCGCTGGGGTTGTGCGTTCGTGGCGGTTCCCGTGCTCGGCTTCGTCGTGTTCGCGCTCGGCCCGATGCTGGCGTCGCTCTATCTGAGCTTCACCCGCTTCGAGGTGCTCACGCCGCCGCGCTGGGTCGGCCTCGATAACTACGCTCGCCTCTTCGCCAGGGATTTCTTCGCCTGGCGGACGCTCGCCAACACGGCCTTTTACCTCCTCGGCATCCCGGTCGGCATCGCCATCTCCCTCTTGCTCGCGCTCCTGTTGAACCAGAAGCTCAGGCTCGAGGGGTTCTTCCGCACCGTCTATTTCATCCCCTCGGTGTGCTCGATCGTGGCCGCGGCGCTGCTCTGGAAGTGGATCTACAACGCGGATTACGGGCTCATCAACACGTACCTCCGCGCCCTCGGCGTCGCCGACCCGCCCGCGTGGCTCTCGAGCCCGCACCTGGTCAAGCCCGCGCTCGTCGTGATGGGGATCTGGAGCGGGCTCGGCTACAACATGGTCCTCTTCCTGGCCGCGCTCCAGGGCGTGCCGCGATCGCTCCTCGAGGCCGCGGAGCTCGACGGGGCGAACGCCTGGCAGCGCTTCCGGCACGTCACCCTGCCGGCCATCAGTCCGATGACGTTCTTCATCGCCGTCACCAGCGTCATCGGCGGGCTGCAGAGCTTCGATCAGGTCTACGTGATGACGCGCGGCGGCCCGGAGTTCCGCTCGGCGACGTTCATGCTCTATCTCTACCTCACCGGCTTTCAGTACTTCCAGATGGGTTACGCGTCGGCGATGGCCTGGGTGCTCGGCGCGCTCGTGATGATCGTGACCGTGCTCCAGTTCCGCCTCGCCCGGCGCTGGGTGCACGATGAGTAGCGGCCGGAGGTCCCGAGGGCGCCGCGCGCTCCGGCTCCTCTCCTATGCGGTCCTCGCGCTGGTGGCCGTCTTCGTGCTCGCGCCCTTCGCGTTCATGATCAGCACCAGCGTGAAGCCGGCGGACGAGATCTACGCGGTCCCGATCCGCTGGATCCCGGCCCGTCCGACGCTCGCCAACTACCGGCAAGCCTTCGCCGAGATCGACATCCTCCGCGGCACATGGAACACGCTCCTCATCGCCGTCCCCTCGACCCTCGGCGGCCTCCTCACCGCCTCGTTCGCCGGCTACGCCTTTGCGAAGCTCCGTTTTCCGGGGCGCGACGCGATCTTCGCCGCGCTCCTGTCGACGATGATGCTGCCCGGCGTGGTCACGTTGATCCCGCAGTTCGTGGGCTTCGCCCGGATCGGCTGGATCGACACCTACTATCCGCTCATCGTACCGGGCGCGACGGGCAGCGCGGTCGCGATCTTCCTGATGCGGCAGTACTTCGCGAGCATTCCGGACGAGCTCATCGAGGCCGCGACGCTGGACGGCGCGAACCCTTTCCAGACGTTCACGCGGGTGGTCTTCCCCCTCGCCGGGCCGGCGGTCGCGACGCTCGCGGTCCTCGGGCTCAAGGCCGCCTGGAACGACTACTTCGGGCCGCTCGTCTACATCACCTCTCCGCAGAAGATGAACATCCAGCAGATGATCGCCGGCACCCAGAACGCCTACGGCGGCGAGCCGGCCGTGCTCATGGCGGGCGCCTCCCTCGCGATGTTGCCGCTCGTCGTGCTCTTCCTGTTCGCGCAGCGGTACTTCGTGGAGGGGCTCGCGCAGACCGGGCTCAAGCGCTGATTCGCCGCCATGGCGCAAGGCCTGTCTCCGGACCGGAGTTCATGCTGGAGCGCGGCATCGCCTTCCTCGGCCGCCGGACCACGTCCGGCTCGCCGAGGCGGGCTGGTCGCGAGGTGAACCATGCTTCGCGCGGAGCGCGGTGCGCACCTCGGCCCTGGGGCCGCGGCGCGGGCGCATGCGTCAGGTCTGCAAGCGGCGATCGCAGGATCGAAAGCTTCAGGGACTTCCTGATAGGTAAGCCCTTGAAATAAGTACGGAGAAGCCTGGCCCGTGTCCTGCTAGGTATCCACGGCAGAGCGCCCGTGACGGCTTCCCCCCCCGCCGTCGAATGGGCGCTCTGTTTTTTGTGGCCCGGCGCGGCGGGGCGCGAGGAGCGCGGATCGGCGCTCTCGGGATCGATGATCGTCCCCCTGCGCACGACCTTCGTCCTACCGCGGCACGAGGACGCGGACGTCCCAGGGCGCGAGGTCCAGCGCGAGGGCGCCGGCCCGGAGGTGCGCGCCGCCGCCGCTCAGCGCGTCGCGCAGGCCGCCTCGCGCGTGGGTGGCGAACGGCTCCGGGACGGTGAGCCGCTTCCTCACCGATCGCTCGCTGAAGTTCAGGACCACGAGCGCGAAGCGGGACGCGTCGTCGCCGTGCCTGACATAGGCGAAGACCTCGTCGTCCGGCCCCCCGGCGTGCACCGTGTGGTGCCCCGGCGACCGGAGCGCCGCGACGCCGCGCCGGAGCCGGATCAGCCGCTCGTAATGCTGCGCCAGCTGGCCGCGCGGGGGCCGTGAGACAGGGGCGAGGCCGCCGTAAGGCTCGTACTCGGCGCCGAGCTCGTCGAACGTGTAGACGCACGGGATCCCCGGCAGGGTCAGCAGCGCCGCCGCGGCGACGCGCGTCAGCCCCGGCCCGTGGCGGGTGACGAAGCGCGCGCCGGTGTCGTTGTTGTTGAGGAACCTGAGCGTGCGTTCGGGGCGCTCGGCGCGCGCCGCGGTGGCGGCGAGCGCCGCG
The DNA here is from genome assembly GCF_052075895.1 of Sorangium sp. KYC3313. NCBI lineage: Bacteria > Pseudomonadati > Myxococcota > Polyangiales > Polyangiaceae > Sorangium > Sorangium sp. KYC3313. The sequence continues at coordinate 8,545,169 of NZ_CP197255.1, read as the reverse complement.
CCGAGCCGGGCCGCGATGCCCCGCGGCGCGCCGAACACGTCCTTCCAGGCCCAGTGTCCGAGCTCCTCGGTCCAGTCATACGCCGCGTCGAACCCGTTCTGCAGGTAGTACGGATCGCGCGCCGAGGCCTCGGCGATCAGCGCGACGTGCGGGCTCACGCGCCGGAGCTCGGCGGCCCAGGGGGACCAGAGCGCGCCCCGCCGCTGCTTGATGCCCCACGCGGCGTCGACGCGATAGCCATCGATGTCGAACCGGCGCACCCAGTGCAGCGACGCCTCGAGCATCCAGCGCGCCACCTCGGCGCTGTCGTAGTTCAGGTTCGGCAGGTGCTTCCAGTCGAAGTAATGCGTCGGTTCGCCTCCTTCGTCGCGATCGTAGAAGGCGAAGCTGTGCGCGCGGCGCATGCGCCGCTCGGCTTCCCGGAAATACGGGTGCTCGGCCGAGGTGTGGTTGGGCACGAGATCGAGCAGCACGCGCAGGCCGCGCCGGTGCGCGTCGTCCACGAGCTCGCGGAGATCTTGCTCGGTCCCGTAGTCGGGGCGCACGCTGAAGTAATCGGTGACGGCATACCCGAAGTCGCCCTCGGGCGCGGCGAAGAGGGGAGATAACCAGATGGCCGTGACGCCGAGCCGCTCGATCGCGGGGAGGGCGGCGCGGACGCTCCGGAGCGGCGGATCGCCGAAGAACGGCGGCACGACGCCGTAGAGGACGGCGTCGTCGAGCCACGCCGGCGCGGCCCTGCCGGAGGCGGCTTCGAGCGGCGGCGCGACGCGCGCGGCGTCGCCTCGGCCGCGCTCGTCGCGCACCCTGAGCTCGTAGAGCGCCTGATCGCTGGCGTCGGGCGCCGGCAGCTCGAGGCGAGCGCCCTGCCCGAGCGGCTCCGGCGCCGCGCCGCCGCGCAGCCGGAGCCAGTCGAAGGCGACGATCTCGGCGCGGGAGCGCTCGCTGGGCTCGCTGCTCGTCGCGTCGAGGACGAGCTTGCCGCCGGCCAGCGCGGCGCGGGCGCGGGCGCGCGGCGTGTCCTCCAGCCGGACGCGGTAGGTGACGGGCGGAGAGTCCAGGTCGCCCGCGCTCGCCTCCCGGCAGCGCGCGACGATCTCGTTCTCGCCCTCGAGCAGCGGGACGTCCGCGAAGAACCGCTGCTGCTCGATCGCCGCGGGGAACACGTCGCCGCCCACCCGGATCGCGCAGCCCTCCAGCGTGCCCGCTCCGGCGAGGGCGCCCTGGACGCGCGCGCTGAAGGCCCAGACGTCGGCATCGCCCACGTGCAGCTCCAGCCGGGCTTGCGCCGCCGCGGAGGGGCGCGGCGAACCCGAGGGGGTGACCGATTCGCACGAGGGGGCCGCCAGGAGCAGCGCGGCAGCCCATCCGAGGCGGGTGAGCGGCCGCGCGTGACGCGATGGGCCTGGAGCGCGCTGCCGAGGGGCGCCCGCGGCCGCGCCGATCGGCACGACCGGTCCAGAGAGAGATGCACAGGGAGAGGAGGCGGCGGTCGAGCGGAGGAGGCGTCTCAGCATGGGGGCGATGCGGCAAGCGGGGGAGCCCCTCTATTCCAGATCCACCCCTGACGATCGCCGAAGCGCCGGGAGCGCGGAGGTTTTAAGTCGTGATCTTCTCTCTCTCCTCCATGTCCGCCGTGTCGTGGCATCCACGGCGGCGCATTCCCGTGCTGGGGCTTCCCCTGCGCCTCCTCGCGCCAGGATCAGGCGGCGACGTAAAGGCGGCTGCGGCCCCGGGCGCGCATGACGAGCGGGACGCCGCCCGAGGGGCTCAGCGTCAGGTTGCGGCGCACGGGGCGGGGCGGACGCTCGTCGAGCAGGCGGAACTCCCATGCTGACAGCGCCACGCCGAGCACGATCTTCATCTCGAACATCGCGAAGGCCGCGCCGATGCAGCGGCGGTGTCCGCCCCCGAAAGGCAGGTACTCGAACGGGGAGAACTTTCGCTCTAGGAAGCGCTCTGGCCTGAACCGGGACGGCTCGGGGTAGAGCTCGGGGTGGTGGTGCACGAGCAGGATGCAGGGCGCCACCCCCGTTCCCGGCAGGAGCTCGTGCTCGCCGAGGCGGAACGGCTGCGCCAGGAGGCGCGGCGACTCGGTGACGATCGGATAGACGCGCAGCGCCTCCTTGCACACGGCGTCCAGGTAGGGCAGGGCAGCGAGGCGCTCGGGGTCGGGCTCCGGGCCGAGGGCGTCGATCTCGTCGCGGAGGCGCGCGAGGACGCCGGGGTGGCGGTGCACGTGATCGAGGGCCCACGCGAGGGCGAGCGCCGTGGTCTCGTGCCCGGCGAACAGCAGCGTCCGGAGCTCGTCGAAGATGGCCTGATCGCTCATGCGCGATCCGTCGTCGTAGCGGGCCGAGACCATGAGGCTCAGGATGTCGTCGCCCGGCGCCGCGCGCGCCCGCTCGATCTGCGCCCGGAACAGGGCGTCCAGGTCGCCGACGCGCCGGCGGAAGCGCGCGTAGGGGCCGACGCCGCCGAGCTCCCGCTGCAAGGGCGGCAGGAAGGTCAGCGCCGGGGTCAGCGCGTCGGTCATGGCGACGACGGCCCGAGCGAACGCGCTCGTTCGAGACGGCTCCTCCACGCCGAAGACGGCGCGGATGATGACGTCGAGCGAGATCGCCTGCGTGAGCTCCTGGGCGATGGCGCGGGGCGCGCGCGCCGCCTCGGTGAGCCGGCGCGCGGCGGTGTCCGCCATCGCCGCCGCGTAGGCGCGCATGCGATCGCCGTGGAACGGCGGCGTCAGCAGCTTCCGCTCGCGCCTGTGGCGCTCGTCCGAGAGCATGAGCAGCGAGTGCTCCCCCACGAGCGGCGCGATCGCCTTGGTGGCGAAGGGAAGGAAGGTCTCGGGCGGCGCCGTCAACACGTCCTGCACCGTCCTGGGGCCTCCGGCGATCACGACGTCGCCGCTGACCACGGGGACGTTGAAGACATCGCCGTAGGTGGCGGCGCAATGCGTGAGGAACTCGAACGGACGGGTGAGGAACTTGTAGGTCGTAAGAAGTCGGCTGCGCGGGCCTCGGGGCAACTGGCTCATGGCGTACCTCGGCGGGGGGCTCGATCCCGGGGGCGCGCGGCGCCTCACCGGGATCGACGCAAGGATGGGCTCGGCGCGCCGCTGCGGCAGCGGCGTCGGGCGCCAATGTTGCGACGGACGGCGCCAGGCGGAGCGGCGCCGCGCGGTGTCCGCCCGACCAAGGCCACCGTGACCACCCCGTCGCGGCTGGCCGGCTTCGCCGCGCTCGACCGCCGAGAGCTCGTCTGGGCCGCGGTCGGTGTGCTTAAGCAATACTCATGCCATAGGCATGGTGGCGGCCGGCGACGTTTTTTGATGGATGCAGCGATGAGTTCCGCGCGCTTCAGCAGTCGACCTTCCGAACCCGTTCCGCGGCAGCGCCCGCATCGGGCGAGGCCCATTCCCGATGACCATGGAGATGTCCCTATGACCCGGATCGAACTGCCCCGCGTCGTGTCGCGCGCCGAGTGGCTGGAGGCGCGCAAGGCGCTGCTCGCCCGCGAGAAGGAGCTCACGAGAGCGCGCGATCGGCTCAATGCGGATCGCCGGCGCCTGCCGATGGTCGAGGTGACCGAGCCGTACGAGTTCTCGGGCGCCCACGGCAAGCTGCGCCTGCTCGATCTGTTCGAGGGCCGGCAGCAGCTCATCGTCTATCATTTCATGTGGCTGTTCGAGGACGACGGCACACCCAAGGATCGCGGCTGCCCGAGCTGCTCGGGTTACGCCGATCAGATCTCGAAGGGCCACCTGCGGCACTGGCACAACGTCGGCACCACGTTCGCGCTCATCTCGCGCGCTCCGTGGGAGAAGATCGCGCCGTTCAAGGCGCGGATGGGCTGGCCCGTTCCCTGGTACTCGTCGGCGGGCAGCCGCTTCAACCACGACTACCACGTCACGCTGGACGAGTCGGTCGCGCCCGTGGAGTACAACTACCGAACGCCCGCCGAGCACGAGCAGGCGGGATCCGCTTATTATCTGGGGGGCAAGCAGCCCTTCGACCTGCACGGGCTGAGCTGCTTCCTGCGCGACGGCGAGCGCGTGTACCACACCTACTCGACCTACGGGCGCGGCACGGAGTCGACGGGCGGCTCGTACTGTTTCCTCGATCTTACCGCGCTCGGGCGCCAGGAGGAATGGGAAGAGCCCAAGGGGCGCAGCACCGGGCTGGGCGCCAAGGCCGGCGACGAGCGCATCCGCTACCCCGACGAGCAGGAGGACCTGTCCGACTCGAGCGGCGCGCGGCCCGCGGTCGCCGCTCCCGAGGCGGACGACTGTTGCTCACGGATGCGGCGCTGAACCGCGGGTCCCTCGCCGCACTCGGGGAAAGCGCGGCGCGCGAGCGGCCCCGCTCGCCGTGGGCATGGGTGAACGCCGCTCACCGCGCATCGAGCCTCACGTCCAGGTCCGGGTACTTGCGGGCGAAGTACTCCAGCGCCAGCCATGTGTGGCAGTGCCGGACGTCCGGCTGGTGCGCCGTGGGGCAGTTGCAACCCAGGAAGACGTCACCTTGCCGGGCCTCCTCCGCCAGCGCATCGAAGCGCTCCCGTTGCTCCGCAAACCGCTCATCGAGCACCGCAAGGTAGGTGGCGCGAAACCTCTTGAAGCCAGCTTGCGAGGGATCCGACAGGAACTCTTCGACGATTTCCGGGGTGGGCCTCAGGACGTGGTGCGTGTGTTTGCGCGTGTCGTACCGCTTGCCTTCTGGCAGCGGATCGTCCTCCCGACGGTGGCCGCGGACGATCTGGTAGCGTGCAAGCATAGGTGCTCATTCCTCCTGTCGTTCATCGTTTGCATGCGTCGGCCGTGAGGTCTCATGGCGGTCCGGACGAAGCGCAGCGCGCAGCACGAGGGCGCCGCTCACCGCGGCGCCGGCGCGCGCGCCACGCGGCCGCCCACGACCACCATGTCGACTTTCGTGTCGACGAGCGAGCGATCGGGCGAGAGATCGCGGCCGAGGACGGTCAGATCGGCCACGTAGCCAGGCGCGATCCGGCCCCGCTGGCCCTCGGCGAAGGCCGCGTACGCGGGCGCCGCGGTGAACGCCAGCAGCGCCTCGTCGAGGTCGAGCCGCTCCTCGGGCATCCACCCGCCCGGGGGCTGGCCCGAGAGATCCTGTCGGGTCACGGCCGCGTAGAGGCCGAGCAGCGGTGAGGCGTCCTCCACAGGGAAATCCGAGCCGAACACGAGGCGGGCGCCCGACGACAAGAGCGACCGCCAGGCATACGCGCCCTTCAGGCGATGGGCGCCGAGCCGCGCGGGCGCCCACGGCATGTCGCTCGTCGCGTGGGTCGGCTGCATCGAGGCGATCACCCCGAGCGCCGCGAAGCGCGGCAGATCGTCGGGCGAGAGGATCTGCGCGTGCTCCACCCGGAACCGCAGCGCCGCCGCCCGCCCCGGGCCGAGCGCCTCGAACGCGTCGAGCACGGCGCGGTTGGCGCGGTCGCCGATCGCGTGCACCGCGAGCTGGAAGCCCGCGTCCGCGACGAGCCGGGCCGCGCGCGCGAGGGCCTCGCGATCCATCAGCAGGAGACCGCTCGTCGAGGGCTCGTCCGCGTACGGCGCGAGCAGCGCCGCGCCGCGCGAGCCGAGCGCGCCGTCGGCGAACAGCTTGACCCCGCGCAGCACGAACATCGCGGTGCCTGTCGGGTCCGCGTCGGGCGCGCGCGCCTTCAGCCCCTCGAGGTTCCCATCGCCCGCGAGGTACGCGGTAACGCGGATCGGCAGCCGCCCGGCGGCGGCGAGCGCGCGGTAGACGGCCACGGTCTCGTCGTCGACGCCCATCTCGTGCACGCCCGTGAGCCCGGACGAGAGCGCCTCGTCGGCCGCGCGCAGGATGCGCCGCTCGCGCACGGCGGGCGGGTCGACCGGGACCTTGGCCTCGATGAGGCCCATCGCGCTGTCGATGAAGACACCCGTCGGCTCGCCCGCGGCGTCGCGCAGGATGCGCCCGCCCGGCGGATCCTGCGTGCCTCGGCCGACCCCGGCCACGCGCATCGCCGCCGCGTTCGCCCAGAGCGCGTGCCCATCGACGCGGCGCAACGCCACCGGGTGCTCCGGCGCCGCCGCGTCGAGCGGGGCGTGCGTGGGGAACGCGGCGCCCGGCCAGAGGTTCTGGTCCCAGCCGCGCCCGGTGATCCACTCGGCCCTCGGGCGGGCCTTCGCCGCCTCGGCCACGATCGCCGCCGCGTCCTCCACGCTCCTGGCGCCGCGCACGCTCAGCGTCTCCAGCGCGACCCCGAGCCCGTAGAGGTGGGCATGCCCGTCGACGAGCCCGGGCACGACCGCGCGCCCCGGCAGCTCTTCGACGCGCGTCCCCGGCCCGACGAAGGCCTTCGCGCCGGCCGCGCTGCCCACGAAGACGATCCGCTCGCCGCGCACGGCGACCGCCTCGGCGCGCGGGTTCCCGGGGGCCATGGTCCGGACGACGCCGGCCGTGATCACGAGATCTGCGGGCGCTTCGGGCGTCGACGTCGCGGCGGACAGGCCCGGCGAGGCACAGCCGGAGGCGAGGCTGCCGAAGAGGCTCAGGAGCGCCGCTCGGAGCGCGTTCGACATGAGCGCCACCCTAGCACCCGCATGGGGCGCGCAACGGCGGGCAGGGCGTAAGCGCCTGGCCATCGCCATGGGCACGGGCCCGTGCGGCTCTCGCCAGGGTCGACGGTGACGATGCTGAGGATCGTGTAGACGATGGCTAGGCGCTGAGCGCCCCTGCCCGCTGCTCCTCAATGATTTTGAACTGTGCCGGCACGAACTCGATCACTTGGCGCGTGCGATGGCCAATGCAAGTCTTCTCCGCGCCGCCTCGGTGACGGGCACCATGCGCGCCTCACGAACGAGTCGGTCCAGAGCCGCTCATCAGCTTCAACTGCTTGTTAGCTGGCTCTCGGCAGGATGAACTCACACACACACACATAAGGTCCACGCTGAATACTTCAGCGGGCAGTCTCCAACGTAACGCAACCTACTTGTCATGACTAGGCTTTGCCGTCCCAGGAGGTCATGATGAGCGGCTGAACGACGGTGATGACGATGTTTCTATGCGTCCTCCGCGAGTGCGGGCATTGTGTAGTAGCCCGTCTCGCGGTCGTACAGAGTGTTGCCGAAAATCGCCGCGCCAAGAAGCGCGTCGAGGTTCCACTGGCGGGAGTTCCCCCCAGCGTCGAGCAGATCGTCCATTGCCCAGCGTCCGTCGACCACCTGTTGAAGCGCCCTAAGCCTCACGTCTTCGTCAGGAGATGCAAGGTCGCTGGCCGCTTCGGCGGAGACTTCGAACTCTTCGTCGCCAACGTGAAGATATCTACGGTCTTCGCTCGTGCAAACTACGAACGGGCAGAGGCGGAGCTTGACCGTGACTTCGATGAGCCGCGTCGGAGTTTTCTGTATGGAACGTTCGATAACGACGTCTTTAACTGAGCCGCACCTCAACCCCCCGGAAGGCGCGCGAGCCTGTATCGTCCCCTTAATAACCCTCTGGATTTTATAATCGGCAAGAGCCACTGGGTGAATGCCTGCGTCTCCGTGGGTGACGGCAAGCTCACCGCGGAACACCCACCTTCCAAGTGGTCCTTCCCGCTTGAGTGTGACCCCAGCACCGCTGAAAGGGCCGCGGCGGCTAAACGTGTTGCTAGTTACTCGCTGGCTAATGAGATCCTCAACGACGAGCGCGAGTTCCGTAACCGTCGGCGGCATTATGCTCTCCCTGTGTCCGCGAGTGCGGGCGCGTCTTCATATACGCTGACCGAAGTCGTGCTCAGCGATCAAGCCGAAGTACACCTAGCAGAGTGCCACATGAAACGCAAGCGCTGTCCGATGCACATGAAACCTCTCGAAGGCGGCGACGGTGTTCGCATGTCCTATATCATGTCGTAAGCTCTGCGTCGTGTATCGCCATGTCCAGCTAACGGCCGGGGCTTGCAGGCGTGGCGCGTAGTGCTGCCTGTAAGTCCTTGTTAGGGTCCCTCGCCTGAGCCGACATCCTCGTCCGAACCAACGCCCTCGTCTGAACCAGCGTCCTCACTCGAGCCAATCTGATCGTCCAATTCTTCGAGAGCGAGTGCTTCAGGGGCCTTCAGCCCTTCTCTCGGGCGAAACAACGACTCGACAAAGTCGTCCCCGATGACCCCGACAACGTTTGCACCATACAAGTACTCGCTAGAATGCCTCAGCTTCTGCTTTGCGAGTCCGTCGAGTGCAAGTCTGAACACGAGTTCATGGCTCGAGTTGGCTGCCGAGCCTTCCATGGTATGGAGACTTGGTAGCCAATCATATAGATAGCGACACTCGTCGAATGGCATGACGTCCATAAACATTCGCGTTCTCTTTCCCTGTGCAATATACGTCCTGCGTTGTGTTTCCAGGACATTGCAATGCATGGGATATGCGTATTGAGCTAGGACTGGAAATAGTGCAAGTTCTCGCGTCGGTGCGTCGCAAAATAGATGCCTTTCCCGCCATCGGCCAAAATCGACGAGCATCTTCACGAACGCATCGTTGGCAAATGCCGCTGCGCCGTCGTGTCTTGATCTTAGTGCTTCATATGCGTACACAGAAGTCATTGCATCATAAGTCGGAAGCGGCAAGCCGGCCAATTGCGTGCGAAATATTTTTCGCAGGGCACCATCAGCCACCAGCGGAGGATAGTCGCCTGACAGCGGTTCCTTATCCGGCAGAGCGGTCAGCGTCCATGCTAAAGCGTGCATGGACGGATCGGTAGCAAAGGCGCCGTCCTCGTCGATAGTTCTAAGTGGCTCCGCAATCTTAGCAACGTCCCGCGGCTGCTTCGTAAAGAATGTGCTCCAGATCTCGGAGTTTGTTAGCCGAACGAGTGCGGATATAAAGGATCCGAGGTCAAAGAGGACGCGGGTAATAAACTGAGAATAATGCCACTCAAAATTGTTCCTAACGCGATGAAAAAACGACTCCTTCAAATTCTCATCATTGCGACAAATCAGGCCATGCGATTCGGCGCCGTCATCGAGGTTCCAGTCGGGTTTTCCGGATTCAAGGAATGCCTTTGGCCACAGGTATGCTGCTATCAGTTCTGAGTATGCGTCAAGGTCTTCTGTGATCGACAGGTCTGGCTGTGCGAAGTTCGTAATGAGGACGCCGGGCGAAGCCAGTCTCTGGTACCTGAAAATGGTGGCGATAAGGCTCAGTGTGCGCTGGCTACGGCTCGGCAGTGGGCCGCACGCGTCGACGTATATGATATCGAAGCGCCGTGGGACCGACTGCAGGTATCGCTCAAGCGTGCCGAAGTGCAGTTTGAGCAGGGGGAATTCTGAGTCTCGAATGCGTGTGAGCGCATCGTTGAACACGCCTTTCTCCGCCTCGAATGCGAAGATGTTGTTCGGGTGAACGCCAAGTTCGACCAAGGCTCTGAAGTCGTTCAGTGGTTCGGGGCCAGCAAGGTACGCGACCACTAGGTCTCCGGGACGGCGCGCACCGATCGTTGCTTCCCACAGTCCCTCCCAAAGTGTGATGGCCCGATCGTCGCAGCTATCAGCGATGGCGGAGCGATCGTCTTTCTTCTTCAGGAGGTAAGCCTTGATGGTGCGTACATGGTCGCGTGGCACTACTGCCGCAGCCGCCCGACGGGTCGTAAGCAGCTCCACAGCATGGGTTAGCGCGTGACGCCGTGCCTCGGCTTTTTCCGGTTCAGTGTACGCCATGGTAGTGCGATGTGTCATCGTGAGAAACTCTCGTTTTGCAAGATATATTGCTGTTCTAAGTGCGAGGGTGGGCGGGATCGGCGTCGAATCCGGGGTCGACGTCGAGCATCCAGTCGATGAACTGGACCACGTGATGCTCGAGGGTGACGCCGTAGCGGCCGGCGCGGATCACTCCCTCCTCGATGAAAGCGCGGAGCTCGGCGTCGCTCAGCGCCTCGCAGGCGGGGCCATGCCAGCGCCGGAGGTAAGCGGCGGTCTGGTCCAGGAAGCGGTCCCTCTGCAGGGCGGCGAACGCCGCCTTCTGGTGGCGCTGGATGATCAGCATTGGACCGGCGGCCGGTGACCAGAGAGCGTGGGAAGCACGAGAGCGGATGCTACGCGGTGCCGATGGCCCGCACAACGCTCGCCGAACCCTGAAGCGAGCCGTGCTCGGAGGGCGGTGACCTTGCGAGGCGGTGGAGGCTTGCGCCGTCGGCGTGGGGGCTCCGACCTCCACCGCGCCGCGCACCCGCCCCCCGGCGCTGCGCGGTGGAGCGCGAAAACCACGAGAAAGGCCTTCATCCCCGCGGATCCAGGGCGCGCCGGGCAGTGGCCCGAAGCGCCCCGACAACCTGGCCTGCGGATTGCTCTATCGGGATGCGACGCCGCGAGACAGCGACGAGGGCCGCCCAGGCGACTCGGTATCGCCAGAGGCCGCCGAGACGCGATCTCGTGAGCGTGAACCTCGACCCAAGGATACACAACCATGAAGCTCAAGAACCTGCTCCTCTGCTCGCTCATCTCTTCCTTCTCGCTCATCGGCTGCATCGCCGAGCCGCTCGACGGCGACAGCGCCGATGAGGGCGCGAGCGACGCCGCCGAGGTCGTGGGGGAGGGCGCAGAGGCGATCATCGGCCCCGGGGGGGATGACGGCGGCGGCCCGGTCACGAAGACCGTGAACCTCTCGTGCTCGATCACCTTTCCCAGCATCTTCAACCCGAACGCGGCGATCAAGAACACCTCGCTCTTCGGCGTTCCGGCGGATGCGAAGATCACCTTCACCGTCACGCACTACTACGGCGATCCCGGGCCCTACACCCGCTCGGTGACCGGGCCGCTCGCCAAGGGCCAGACCAAGCTTTTCCCCCTCTCGCACCCCGGCGCGCTCGACGCCTACGGCTGCACCGCCAAGGCCACCTGGACCGTCATCGACTGAACCCGACCCTGCTGGTTCCTCTCCGGGAGAATTCACAGGGAGGCGGGGAGACGGGGAGTAGAATCCCATGAATCTCCCCGTCTCCCCGCCTCCCTGTTCATCTTCTTTTATGATGCCAACCAATGAGAGGATCTGTCAGGTTCGGAACGAGGTGTCGACGAAGCCGTCGCCGCCGTCCGGCGCTCAAACTCCCAGCTTCGGGCGCTGAGCGATGATGAAGTCGACGGCGGCGCGGACGCTGTTCACCTTGGCGTAATCGACGCTGAAGGCGGCCACGAACGATCTCGCCTCCGGCCAGGCCTCGAGCGTGGGCTCGATCTCCTCGGCCTTCCAGCGGGCGCCGAAGGGGGCCATGAGCAGGAGGCCGAGCTTGAGCCCGCGCAAGCTCTCGAGCAGGAGCGCCGCGTCGACGACCTTCTCGCCGCGCGACCTGGTGCGCAGGGTCTGCAGATCGACGAGCTCTTCGTCGAGGAACGCCGTGGCGGTGCGCTCGAGCAGCTCGTGCGCCGTCGCCCGTGGCAGCGCGCGCCACACCTCCTCGGGCAGCGACTCGGACTCCTTCAGCGTGAGATCGAGATGGCCGAGGAGGCTCGGATCAAGCTCTTTTCCACGCTCGACGAGGCAGGCGAAGAGCCGGAGCACGGTCGAGTATTTGACCTCGGCGCCGCGCGCGCGCAGGTCGTCGAGGCGCGCGACCTCGGCCTGGGCGAGCGCCACGGTCCCCTCTCTGTCCTGGGCCACCGCGTCGGCGATGAGCTTCAGCTGGCCTTTGGGCGCGCTGGGAAGGTCGAGGTCGCGGAGCGGGCGGGGGTCGAGGCAGAGCGCGAGCCGAGCGAGCGGCGAGAAGCCGGCGGCGAGCTTCTTCAGCGCTTCCCTGGCTCGGCCGTCGTCCTCGATGTGGATGCGTTCGCTGGCCCGCCAGAGGGGCAGCTCGACCTCCTCGTCGCCGAAGCGGAGGCGCACCGGCCGATCGCTCGGGAGCCGGGGGCCGAGGCCGATCAGCGCGCGGCGCAGGGCGAGGGACCGGGGCACCGCGTAGGACTCGAAGTCGACGGGGGCGTCGACCTCGCGCTCGGCGGTGAGCTCGAGCAGGCGCCGCGCCATGGGCGAGAGCGCCTCGGGGCGGACCGTCTCGCTCTCGTCCGCCCGGCGCGGGAACAGGAGCGACAGCCCGAGCGCCACGATCCTCGCGGAGGGGGCGTCCGGGCCCTCGAGCGGCTCGAGCAGGGAGCGCGCGGCCTCTTCGCGGGTCGCCTCGCTCGCCTCCCGGAGGATCGCGAAGGCTCGCTCACGGAGGTTTCCATCCCAGAAGGGCAAGGCGTCGGCCGCCTTGGGCTTCAGGGCGAGCGCCTGACAGAGGCGCAGGAGCCCTCCTCCGGGCAGTCGCTCGAGCGGGGCGCCGAGCGCGAGCGCGAGCGCGGCGACCGAGGCGAGGGGAGCCGAGCGTCCCTTCACGGCGCCCGCGAGCAGCTCCTGCGCTTCGGTGTCCTGCTCGCGCGCCAGCCACGCGCCGAGGCAGAGGAAGGCGGCCATGCGCGCCGGCTCCTGCTTCTCACGCCGCGCGAGATCGAGCACGGCCGCCCGCGTCGCGCTCGACGGCGCGACGTGGGAGAGGGCGTAGAGGGCGTGCGCGCGGACGTTCGGCGCCGCGTCCCCGAGCCGCGCTGCGAGCGTGGGCTCGTGGCTGGCGAGGGCCGCGCGCGCGGCGGCGCGCGCTCCGGGGCGCTCCTCGCGCGCTCCCCGGTCCTCGGCCAGGCGGACGCCGAGCCGGAGGGCGTGGAGGTGCACCTTCGGATCCCACGCCGGGTCGCCCTTCACGAGGTGGGCGAGGAGCGCGGGAGCTTCGGGCGCACCGGCCGGGTCGGTGGCGAGATCGTCGAGGACGCGGAGCGCGCGCTTCCTGTCGGGCGTCTTGCCGCCGAGCGCCTCGAGCAGGCGAGCGATGGGCGCCTCGGTGGGCAGAGCGACCCGGGCGAGCAGATCGAGCGCCTCGTCCTTGCAGGGCAGGTCGCGCACGAGGCGGAGGGTGCCCTGCGTGTGCTCCGACTCGCAGGCCCGCGCCGCGCGGTGCCAGGCGATCAGCTCCTCGCGGGACTGCCACTGGGTGTGCGCGAGCCGGAGGGCGCGCGGGGCGTCGCCCGCGCCCGGCGGGAAGTCGCCCGTCTCGAGCGCGGCGTCCCAGGTCGGGTGGAAGGCGTCGGCCATGCGGCAGGGCTCGTCGATGAGCTCGTGGAGCCCGAAGCCGGTGGGATCGAGGGGCGCGGGCTCCTGGTTCGGCGAGAAGTCGGGCGCGCCCCGCGCCATCCCCACGAACGAGACGGCGCCGCCCTCCTGGGCGCACCATTCCCACTCCACCTCACGGATCTCGCGGTAGCCACGCCGGGCGGCCTCGGCGAGGGTGCCGTCGCGCCCGTCCTCCGTGCACGGAGCGCCGCGGCGCGCGACAAGGAACGGCGGAAGGCGGAACCAGCGCGGGGGCCGCGCCGAGCGGAAGCCGTCCTGGAACGCCGCGTCGTCCACGTCGCCGAGGTCGGCCGCTGCCCAGCAGGTGAACATGTCGTCGGGCGCGAAGCCCACGCGCGCGACGCCGCCCGGCACGACCACGAGCTCGTGCCCCGCCTCGGTGTCGCGCAGGACGCCTAGGCCATCGCTGCCCACGTGCGGCGCGGCGAGCTCGAAGCGCGGTCCGGAAGCCTCCGCGGCGAGGCGCTCCACGAGCTCGGCGAGCACGCGTTCCTTGCCGCCCTTCGACAGGCGCCGCCAGTCGCCGATGTTCGCGAGCGCGGCGACGAGATCGAGGTCGTCCACGGGCGCCTGCGCGGCGATCGCGTCCGGCTGGCCCTTCTTCGTGGGCTTCATCGCGGACTTCTCGGCCCTCCTGGGCGGCAGCGCGTCCCGCTTGGCGGCCTCGTACGCCGCGCGCGCGCTCGGGCTGACGCGCGCTTCGAGCAATACCTGGTCGTCCTCGGTGAGGGCGCGGGGCGTCTGGAGCGACATCGCGAGCTTCCCGGGCGCCGCCGTCAGGCCCTTGCCGCTCGAGAAGCGCAGGCTGCCGACCAGATCGGTGATGTCGGTGATGGGCGCGATGTTCGCCTCCGCCGTCCACATCTCGGCCTCCGCCTGGGGGAAGCGGAGCGCGGCCACGAGCCAGAGGCGCTCTCCGGGCTGGCGCACCGTGGCCAGGTAGAGCGTGCCGCCCCCGGCGAGGGGCTCGAGGGCGCGGTGTCGGCTCAGATAGCGATCGAGGGGCAGGACGCTCCCTGGCTCGCACGCCCCGTGTTGCTTCTCCAGGCCTGCGAGCGCGGCGGCGCTGATGATCGCGAGTACGCTTGTCATGAATCGATGCTATCTCCGGAGGCGGTCCCGAAGGACGAGCGGATGCGCTCTCGAAAGCGGGCTCCGCGAGGGCAAGCTCGCCTTGTCCACGCAAGGCCGTTCCTCTCCTCGGCGTGGTCGTACCCAGGAATCGCCTTTTCTTGTACATGGCGCTGTGTTTGCCTGGGGGCGCCCGCCCGATCGGTCGGGCGAGGAGGATGTGGACCATGCGCAAGCTATGGGTGGCTCCGGTGATGGCGGCGGCGGCGCTGATGACTGCGCCACGACCCGCTGAGGCGTGCGGCGGGTTCTTTTGCGGACGACAGCCGGTGGATCAGACCGCGGAGCGGATCCTGTTCGCGACGAACCAGGACGGCTCGGTCACGATGGTGACGCAGATCCAGTATGCGGGCGCGGCGCCGGACTTCGCCTGGGTGGTTCCGCTCGCCGAGGTGCCGGCGGTGGAGAGCCTCGCCGTGTTCCCGCAGCTTGCGCTCACCGCCCTCGATTCAGCGACGGGCCCGCAGTTCCAGTGGCCCAGCGACCCGAGCTGCTATCCCGCCTTCCCCGAAGCGGCGGGAGGCGGGCCCACCGCGGGCGGCACCGACGACGGCGACGTCACGGTGCACATCCGGGAAGAGGTCGGGCCGTACGACGTGGCCGTGGTCGAGTCGACCGATCCGGCGGCGCTCATCGGCTGGCTTCGCGACAACAACTTCCGCGTCAACGACGCGATGGCGCCCTACATCGGCATCTATACGAGCGAGGGGATGAAGTTCCTCGCGCTGCGGCTCCAGCCGGACGCGGCGGTCACCGACATCCAGCCGTTCCGCTTCACGCTACCCTCGGGGTCGCCGTCGATCCCGATCCGGCTGACGGCGATCGCCGCCGAGCCGGAGATGGGCATCACCGTGATGATCCTCGGCGACCGGCGCTATGGGCCGGCCAACTGGCCGGACGTCGAGATCGACGACAACCAGATCGTCTGGAGCGCGAACCAGTGGCCGGTGCAGACGAACTGGACGGCGCTCGTCGCGCGCGGCGTCGACGAGGCCGGCGGTCGCGGCTTCGTCACGGAGATGAGCGGACCGACGGCCGGCATCGCCGAGCAGGTCCGCAACACGATGAGCTCGGACGAGCAGCAGGTGGCTGCGCGCGACGCGCTGCTGCCGCTGCTGGAGGGCAACGCGACCATCACCCGGCTCTATACCCGCCTGTCGCCCGAGGAGATGACTGTCGATCCGATCTTCCGGCGCACCGACGGTCCCGTGGTGTCGAACACCCGCCTGCTCCCGCGCTACGTCGATGACCGCGACCTGTGCGTCGCGCCGGGCGCCGAGGCCGCCGGCGCCGCGTCGCCGTGCGACTTCGCGGCGTGCGGCGCAGGCGGCCTGTGCCGCGTCGTCGAGGGCGTAGGCGGCACCCAGCCCGTCGCCGCCTGCGCGTGCGTGCCCGGTACGACCGCGCGCACCACGTTCGATCCGTCGGGTCGGCCGACGGTGACCTGCCAGGACCTCCGCATGTCGTTCCTCAACCCGGGTGACCGGGCGCTCCCTGACGCGCCGCCGCTCGCGGATCCTTGCGCGACGTTCGATTGCGGCGCGAACGGCGAGTGCGTGTCCATGAACATGACGCCGACCTGCCGCTGTTCGACCGGCTATGTGGCGGTAGGCACGATCGCCGCCGACGGCAGCCGCGCGACGACCTGCGTGCTTCCCGACGAGCCCGTCCCCGCGTCCTTCTACGACCGGCGCGTGCCGCAGCTGCCCGATTCGCTGCCGGGTGGTCGACCTGTCGATGTGCCGCCCCCCGCCGTCGCGGCCGCCTCTGGAGGCTGCAACGCCGGCGGCCATGCAGGCAGCGCCGTCGGCCTCAGCGGCGCGTTGCTCGGGCTGCTGGTGGCCGCGCGCCGCCGCCGGCGCTCGTAGGAGCCCGTGCCGTGGCCTGCTCGCCCTCCGCCGCCGGTTTCGCCGTGCTCCTCGCGCTCGCCCCTGGCTGTGGCGGCGGGGACGAGCTGCCGGCGCAGGGCATCGCCGAGCTCGGCACCGGCGAGTGGCAGTTCGAGCCGCTCGCCGACGGCCAGGAGGTCGAGCTCGCCCACGGCGCGCAGGGCGGCTGGCACGTGTGGACCAGCGTCCGGACGCTCGGCCTGGAGCCCGAGGGCGCAGAGCTCGAGGTCACGACGACCGTGATCGGCGATCCGTCCTCGGCGACGACCAGCCGGGGGAGGATCGCGCTCGAGGAGCTCGAGGACGGCCGGTGCGAGTTCATCGGATGGCCGGCCGTGCTTCGCGAGCCAGCTTGTGCCATCGGCCAACCGCTCCGGATCAGGGGGGTGGTGACCGACGCGCGAGGCACGGTTGCGACCGCCGAGCGGCTGGTGCACCCCCGATGGGACGGCGACGAGGCCTGTGCTGGGCGGCCATAGGGCCCGAAATCCACATCGCCAGTCTGGGCCAGCAGCTCTGGGGCAGAGCCGGCCGTCCGGTCAGCCGCTCCGGTGCTTCGCCGCCGTCCTGGAAGAGCGACGCTATACGAGTAGATTACCCGCTCATCGAAGGGGCCGCCCTCGCCCTGCAGCAGCTGCGGGAACACGCAGCCGGAATCGTTCACGAGGCGATCGGCCGGCTGCTCGGCCTGGTGCCAGCACGGGAGGGGAGAGAGCGGTCGCGCCGACGGTAGCAAGCCGCATTGACGAGGCGCCCGGATAGGACAAGAGGACAGGAGGACAGGAGATGCCTCAGAAGGTGGGCATCAGGTGGCCCGGCTCGCTCTTGTGAAACCAATTGACGCGTGGTAACCTCGGGAGTACGGAAAGCCCACCATGCCGTCTGTCCACCTGACGCGCCACCTCTACACCTTCTTCCCGCACCTCGAAGGTCAGCACCTGATCGTCGAGGCGTCGACAGCGGGTGAGGTCGTAGCGGCCCTGGAGCGGCTCGCGCCCGGCATCGGCTTCTACATTTGCGACGAGCGCGGCCGCTTGCGGACGCACGTCAACATTTTCGTCGGCAAGCAGATGATCCGCGACCGCAAGGGACTCACAGACGCCGTCGCTGCCGACGACGAGGTCCACATTCTGCAAGCGTTGAGCGGAGGGTAAATGGCAAGCCGTATCCTGGTAGGCACGCGAAAAGGCACCTTTGTCGTCGAAAAACAGAACGGCTCGTGGAAGCCGCGCCTCGCGGGCCATGCCGGCGGCGGCGTCAACTATGTCGCGCGCGATCCCTACACGGGCAAACTCTGGGCGCTTCTCGGCTTCGGCCATTGGGGGGCCAAGCTGTCCGTCTCGACGGATGAAGGCGAGACCTGGAATGACAACCCCGCCCAGATCAAATATCCCGAGGGCGCTCGCTACATCGGCCAGGACATGTACGAAGACGCCGGCAGCGAGTTCGGCGTCGGCATGAAGATCGTCACGCGCCCGGCCACGGTGCAAAAGCTCTGGATCATCGGCTTCGGCCCGGGTGGCGCGGTCTACGTGGGCACCATTCCGGGTGGCTTGTTCGTCAGCCGCGACGGCGGCGGCTCCTTCGAGCTCAACCGGCCGCTCTGGAACCACGAGTCACGCGGCGGCGACCTGTTCACAGGCGAGGGCAAAGGCGAGACGAAATGGTTTGGCACACCGGCCTCCGAGGGAGGCGAGTTCGCCCCGGGCATTCACTCCATCGTGGTGGACCCGCGTAACCCGAAGCGAATGCTCGTCGCCGTGTCCACGGCGGGCGTCATCGAAACAACGGACGGTGGAGAGACCTGGCAACCGCGCAACAACGGCATGCGGCTCGATCACACGCCCGAACCAGACGCCGAGTGGGGCCACGATACGCATTACATCGAGCAATGCGAGGGCGATCCCGACCATGTCTGGCAACAGAACCACGTTGGGATCTACTACAGCAGCGACGGCGCAAGGAGCTGGCGCAAGGTGAGCCGCCCAGAGCAAGGCGTGCATTTCGGCTTCCCCATTACAGCGGACGCGAGGGACGGGCGCACGGCGTGGGTCGTCCCCGGGAAGTCGGACATGCAGCGAATCACCGTCGACGGCGCGCTCTTCGTGGCTCGCACGAAGGACGGCGGTGAGACCTGGGAGCAACTCCGCCGGGGTTTGCCCCAAGAGCAAGCCTACGACGTCATATACCGCCACGCGCTCGCCAACAAGGACGGCACTGTGGCATTCGGCACCACCACGGGCAATCTCTACGTGAGCGATGACGGCGGAGAGGGTTGGGCGACCGTCGCCAATAACCTGCCGCCGATCTATTCGGTGCGCATGGCGTGACATGTTGGTTGGTCAGGAAAGGCGGACTACAGATAGATCCCGCTTCCGCGACCGCTGCCGTCTCCGCCCGGGGACTCGTACGCTTCATGCGCCGCCGCACGGCGTACTGCCTCGTCGAACGACGATGGTTTCACGTCGAAGACGCCTGCGAGGGTGGCAAGGACGGGGCCCTCGTTCAGCTCGCCTGCCCTCGTCACATGCCCAGGCAAACCGGACGCAGATCCCGCGCCAAGCGACTGCTGCTGTGGACCTGAAACCCTGACCGACAAGACGAGCGTCCGGCATGCTCCTCAAGATCCTCATCGTCCTTTTGCTCGCGCTGCCAACTCTGTTCTCCCTCTACGTCTTTTCGATCGAGGGGACGAAGCTGCTCAGACCGCTGGCGTTTGCCTTCACGCTGACTTCTGCGCTCTACGTCCTTGTCATCCGTGTCGTTCGCGTCCGTCGCCCTTCCACTC
This sequence comes from Sorangium sp. KYC3313, assembly GCF_052075895.1. Lineage (NCBI taxonomy): Bacteria > Pseudomonadati > Myxococcota > Polyangiales > Polyangiaceae > Sorangium > Sorangium sp. KYC3313. The sequence continues at coordinate 8,526,238 of NZ_CP197255.1, read as the reverse complement.
CGTACCTCGGTTTCTGGATCGTGTTGCCCATCTGCTCGGCGCTCCTTCTCGCTTGCGTGCTGATGGCTCTCTCCGTCGTCGGTCATTGAAGAGCCTGAACCCGCACGACGGGATGGTCTGCTGCCATCACGGCGTCCGCAGCCGGAACGGGGCTGCCGGCGGACGCCGCTCGTCATCGACCGGTGTTTGCGGCGGGATTCCTGACACCGGAGCTACCGGGCGCGGGCGCGCCGGTACTGTTGCTCCGGATCAGTGGGGGTGGTGACCGACGCGCGAGGCACGGTTGCGACCGCCGAGCGGCTGGTGCACCCCCGATGGGACAGCGACGAGGCCTGTGCTGGGCGGCCATAGGGCCCGAAATCCACATCGCCAGGGTCCAGCAGCTCGATGTCAGAGCGAGTGAACCACCCAGACGGCTGGCTCCTCATAACGTCCGCGCCGGCCCTGGACGTACACGGGGGCAAGGCCGCCGGGGATCTCGAAAGACCGCTCGGAAGGCAGGATAGGCCTGCCGAGCCAGACCTCCCAGAAATCGAGCTCCAGGTCGACCACGAGGGCGCAACGGGGAGTCCCGGCGATCCGGCCCCCGACGCGGACATGCGTTCGGACCCACGGGTCGGTGGGCAAGCCGTCCTCGCGGGCGCGATCGAGGAACTCCTCGATGTCGATGCCTGGGCAGGAGGCCTTGGACGGGGGGCGCACCGGGGCGAGCACGCCGGCGAGGCCCGATCGCCGCGCCAGCGCCTTGAAGCCGGCGAGCACGAGCGCGCTCACGCCCTGGCCGCGGAACAGCGGCGACACCGAGGCGGTGAACGCGCCCAGGTGGGTCGGCGGCTCGCCGTCGCGGACCGCCTTTGCACGGAGGACCTGCCACTTCCAGCCGCCGTCGGGCAGCGCCGCCAGATCGTCGCTCCGCACGGCGATCGGCGCGGCGTTGCCGACCGCGGCCAGGCGCGACGCCCACGACGAGCGGAGCAAATCCCCCCATGGGTTGTCAAGCGAGCGCCGTGGTTTCAGCGTCAAGCCGCGACGCGGAGTCGTTGGTCCGCGCAACGCGCTCCGATGGCGGCCGAGGTGGCACAGGACCGGAGCAGGCGAGAACCAGCGCCAGCGGGCCGAAAGCGAGCCAGACGATGAGAGGTGTGAATGTTCGAGCTTCCAGGCGCATCTGACTCGACCACGCGCCTCAGCAGCGGGCTCCATGTGTGCTCGCGTCTCGTGAATTCTTCTGGAGGACATGTTGATATGGCAATCGGCAAGATGAGGACGAGCGTTCTGTCAGCGATGGGTCTGGTCCTTTGCGCCGGGCTGCTGCCGGTCAGCGGCTGCGCGCAGCACGGCGACCCCCTCGATGCGGGAGAAGCCGACGGCTCCCGCCTGGGAATCGCGCGCCTGAGCGTCCAGGCAGCGCCCACGACCGCGGGCGACATCACGCGGGTCACCGTGATCGTTCAGAGCGGCCCCGAGGCCGAGCTCACGCGCGATCCCGACGGCAACTTCATCGGCACCCTTCTCTTGCCCGAGGGCTCGTACCAGATCGTGGGCAACGCCTTCGTCGGAGACCAGCTCGTCGGCTCCAGCGCTCCAGTCTCGGTCGAGATCCAGGGCGGCGCAGCGACGCAAGCCAACCTCCGGATCCTCGATCTCGCGGAGTCAGACGACATCGGGCACAGCCCGATCGTGCTGAGCCTGACCTACCCGCTCTCGACCGTGGTGAATCAGCCGGCGCAGCTCTCCATCTCGGCCGTCGATCTGGACGACGATGCGCTCGCCGTCGAGTGGACCAGCGACTGCGCCGATGGGATGTTCTCGGCGCCCACGGCGTTCGTGACCGACTTCACCAAGCCCGCTGCCGGCACCTGTGAGGTGAGCGTGAGCGTGACTGACGGCGAGCTCTCCGCGAGCGAGACGTTCTCGATCATGATCTTCGAGGAGAGCCAGGCCCAGGGCGCCGTGATCATCGACGGCCGATTCATCGCCAGGCCGATGATGACCCTGATTCTGCAGTGGCCCGAAGGGAACTGCCACGTCGCCCCATACTCCTCCACGGACGGTACCTGCCAAGAGCCCATCACGACGTCCAGTCCCGTCGAGCTGCTCTTGCGCGTCGAATGGGGCAATTCGTCTCCTGGGACCGTCGAGGTCACCGACAGCTGTGGTGGCCCCATCACGTTAACTGGGCTCACTTACTATCATATGTACGACTGGCAGCCGCCGACGGCTCACGCTGCGTGCTTGATCACGGCTCGCGCCACGAACAGCGACGGCCTGAGCGGCGTGTGGTCCGCCGGTGTCCTGGTACGCCCGGCGCAGGCTGAATAGCGGGAGGCGCCCGTCGCCGTATTTCGCGGATGCGCCGGGCTCCCGCGCGCGGACTCCGCCGCGCGGCGCACGAACGGCATCCGGCATACGAGCACGCAGAGGGGCCGTAGCGTCACGTCGCCCAGGTGCATCCCTCGCTCCGCGGCGCTCGTCGGGATTTCTGACCCACGAAGCTACCGGGCGCGCGCGCGCCGGTACTCTCCCGGTGTCGTGCCCGTCCAGCGACGGAAGCTGCGGTAGAAGTGGCGCGGCTCGCCATAACCGAGCAGGAACGCGATCTCCTGGAGCGCGAGGTCAGGCCGGCGGACGAGATCGAGCGCCTTCTCCCGCCGGGCCTCGTCGAGCTGCGCCGTGAACGAGGTGCCGATGTCCTTGAGCGCGCGCTGGAGCGAGCGCGTGCTCATGCCAAGAGAGCGCGCGATCCCCTCCTGGTCCACGTCGCCGCGGTCGAGCCGCTCGTCGATGCGGGCGCGCACGCGCGCGTCGAGCGCCGCGGCGCCGGCGGGCGCGGCGCGCGCGGCGAGGAGCTGCTCGGCGTGGCGGACGAGGTAATCGCGGACCGACGGGTCCGCGCCGACCACGGGCGCGTCGAGCAAACGCGCCTCGTAGACGAGGCCCATCGCGCCCGCCTCGAAGCGGGCAGGGGCCCCGATCGTCTCCTCGTAGAGCGACGGCGGGTGCCGTCGAGGATGGCGGAACAGCGCCTCGATCGGCCGCGCCGAGGCGCCGAGGTAGAGCGCGATGAAGCGCGCGAGCGTCGCGATCATCATCTCGATCGGCTCGGCCATGGCGATGACGCGCGGCTCATGCTCGAGCGCGAGGCGGGCGACGCCGCCGTGCTCCTCGAGGGTGACGCGGAGGTGCGGGTCCATCAGCCGGCAGAAGCGGCCATAGACGGCGACGCCCTGCCGCAGGGTCTCGCTGTGGCGAAGGACGTGCCCCACGATGCCGACGACCGACACCGGGATGCAGCGCGCGTAACGCAGCCCGAGCGGCTCGCCGGGGAGGCGCTGGAGAAGGAGCTCCCACAGCGAGAAGAGCGATGCATACGGCACGAGCTCGTCGGGCGCGGCGAGGACCTCGGGCGCGACGCCGGCGGCCCGGAGGAGATCTTCCTGCGGAACTCCGCACGACGAGGCGAAGGCGATGAGCCCGGCGGGCATGGATGCGAACACGAGATCGCCGTCGGACATGGCGTGCGCCGAGGATAGCGTAGCCGCCCGGAGGCCCGGCGCCGAACCCGCCGCGCTCGATCGCCGCGGGCCCTCCGAGGCCCCCGCCGCCTCGCTGTCCAGGGCTGCTCGAGCGTCCACTCGAGCGTCTAGGCAAGGCGCGTTGCGTGGGACGACGAGAGCGCGTGCTGCGGTGTGGCTCAGGGCGCTGCCGGAGGACCTTCCCGGCAGGGCGCCACCCGGTCTGCGCCGCCGAAGAACTCTCCCGCGAGCAGCGACCACGCCCGCGCGTTCTCCGGCGGGCCGCACTTGAACGGCGCCTTCGCGAGCCGCTTGCCGCGGAGCGCCGCGCGCTGCTCGCGGTAGTAGCGGATCGCCAGCTCGGCGGCGTACTCCACCACGCCGTTTCCAGGCTGGAACGAGTAGTACGTGCCGCCCTTCACGAGGGTCTCGTTCGGCGAGTACGGCGTGAGGCAGGTGATCCTCGTCCCGCAGCGCGCGACGATCCCGTCGTAGATCGGCGAGAGCGCCGCCTGGGACCACTCGCCGTGCGCGCCGTCGTTCAGGTGGAAGAGCTCGTGGAAGAGCGTCTCCCGCACGTCGTCCGCGGCGCGGTGGAGCGAGCCGGAGAGGTTGTACGCGACCGTCCAGCCCGAGGCGTACGCGGAGGGCGTCCGCGCCCGCACGGACCGGAAGTACTTGAGCGCGAGTGCGCGGTGTCGATAGCGCACGGGCGAGCTGGCCCCGGCCGCGAGATCCGCGACGAAGGCGTCGAAGTCGGCGATGGCCGCGACCGTCCACTCGAGGTGGCGGCGCTCGGCGCGCACCGGCAGCTCCGGGACGAGGTGGAGCATGCCGCGGTAACCGCCATCCATCATGTGCTCCCGCTCCAGCCCGGCGACGCTGCCGTTCTGGTCGAAGAGCGCGGTCGCGCTCGCTGCGGCCTGCGGGTCGCCCTGGTAGCGGAGCGCGAGCAGGCAGCGGATGCGCTCGTGCCCCGGGCTGGGCGTGGCCGCCGTCCCGGCGTTCCCGCGCCGGCAGGCGTCGATGGCGTCCCGGTGGGCGGGGGCGTCGCCCGGGAACAGGATCGCCTCGGCCTCGTCGGCCGAGATGGCGGGGGCCGGCTCGGTTGAAGCGGGGGAGGGCGCGGCGCCCTGCGCGCCATCGGCCCGCGCCGCCCCCGAGGACGCGGCGCCGGCTGGCCCGGGGCCTCCCGGGCCAGAGGGCACGCTGGTCACCGCGAGGGCTGGCGTGCCTGGCGGCGCCGCGGCCTTGCCGGCGGGGCCCGGAGGGCCGGGGCTCGCGGGGGCACACGCCGCGACGAGCACCGGCAACGCGAGGGTCACGACGGCGACGAGCGGCGTGGCCTCGGGGCGCATCGTTCCCAGGATGCCAGAACTCGGTGCGGCGATCATCCAGCGATGTCCGTCGGGGCAGGGGAGGACGCCCGTCGAAGCGCAGGGGGCTCTCTGCGACGTGAGCGCTGCCCGCCCGCGCGCGCCGCAGCCGCACGCGGACAAGCCTGCTCCCGGAAGACGTGTCCCCGATGCGGGCCTTCTACGGCACCACCACGGTATCGTTCGTTTGCAGCGGCAGGTCCCCGCGGAGATCGCCTTTCCCGACGACCTCATCGAACACGAACGGAATCCTGCGCTCGCCGATCGCGTCGCGCCGGACGATCACCACCTCGTCGGGATCGGCGAAGCGCGTGAATCCGCCCGCGAGGGCGAGCGCCTGGAGCACGGTGATCTGCCCCCTCGGCGTGAACTCGCCGGGGCGCGACACCTCGCCCATCACGTAGACCCGGTAGCTGTGGAGCTCCGCCACCTCGACGCTGACGACCGGCTTCTCATGGTAGAATTTGGCGGCCTGCGTCGCGATGTCCTCGGCGACGCCCATGACGGTGCGCCCCGACGCCAGGACGTCGCCGATGAGCGGGATCGTGATGAACCCGTCGGGCCGCACCGTGACGCGCTGGCTCAGCGCCTCGTTCTTCCAGGCGCGCACCTCCAGCACGTCGCCGGGGCCGACGGCATAGGCGCTCGTCGCGCGGCGCTCCGCATCGAAATCGACCCGCGGGGCGCGCGCGCCGCAGCCCGGGAGCGCCATGAGGACCGTGAGCGCGGAGCAGAGCAGGGCAATCCGGACACAGCGGGAGCACATGCGGTTTCCAGCCTCCTTGATGGGATGGCGCTCCAGCAAGCGCCGATCCCGCGGCCGCGCTCCGCGCCTGCTCCGCGCGCGCGCACTGGCGCTCTTCCCGCGTGCCGCTCGGAGCCGCGGTGCTAGATCCGTCGCGCGGAAGGGGGGAATGCGCGCCGCGCCTCATCGCGCCCGCGCAGGGCGCCTCTGCGCGGCCGTCACGAGGGCGCGGCGCGGGCCGCCCGCGCGCGGCGCGCGCCACGCGAACGGCGCGCCACACCATGGCAGCGTGGGTCGTGTGCGCGCTGTGCGCGCTCGTCATCATCAAGCCGCAGGAGTTCATCCCCGCGCTCTCGGGGATTCCGCTCGTGCACGCGGCGTTCGGGATCACCCTTCTCTGCGTCGCCCTCGACGTCGTGTGGCGGCGGCTCAAGCCGGCGCTCGCGCCTCAGGTCGTCTATGCGCTCGCGTTCCTCGCCTGGGCGGCGCTGACCACCGCGCTGAAGCGCCCGGCCGCGCTCGAGGAGCGCGGCATGCAGCTCGCGACCGTCGCGGGCATCTTCGTCGCCGTCGCCGTCGCCGCCGCCTCGCCGCGAGGGCTGCGGGCGCTCGCGATCACGCTCGTCGGCTGCGCCGTCCTCACGACCGTGGTCGCGATCGTGCAGGCGTTCCAGCCCCACGGCTGCATGATCGCAGCGCCCGACGACTGGGAAGGCAAGGGCGAGCTCGAGCCGGATGGGCGCCCCTGCGAGACCAACCTCGACTGCCGCATCGAGGCGCCCGTGCCCGATGGCAACTACCGGTGCGAGCGCCCTGGGCCGCTCGGCACGTCGACGATCGATGGCCGCGTCCGCTACCGCGGCTCGCTCGCCGATCCCAACGAGCTCTCGCTGATGGCCGGAATGTCGATCCCGCTCGCGATCGCGCTCGCCGAGCGGCGCTCCGGCCCGCGCCGGCCGCGCAGGTCCGTCCGCGGAGGCCCGCCCCCGTCGGCCGGCGGCGCTGCGCCAGGGCCGGCGCGGGCCTGCGGGGCGCGCCGCGCGCTGGCGCTGCCCGTCCTGCTCACGGATCGGCTGATCTCGCGCGTGGCCGGGGCGCTCCGCGCGCTCCCCGTGACGGCCGTCATCGCGGCGATCGGCGCGATGGTCGTCCTGTCGCGCTCGCGCTCGGGCGTCATCGTGTACCTGGCGGTCCTCGGCATCAGCTTCATCCGGCGGAGCGGGACCCTCGGCGTCATCGCCGCCTGCTTCGTCGGGCCGCCCATGCTCCTGCTCGGGGGCCGGAGCGGCGACGAGGCGAGCGAGAGCTCGGGCGAGCGCGTCGAGCTGCTCCGGGAGGCGTTCGAGCTGATCCGCCGGACGAAGGGGATCGGCGTCGGCGCAGGGCAGTTTGGCGACGAGTCGTCGCTCGGCTTGACCGCCCACAACTCCTATCTCCTCGCCGCGGCCGAGACGGGCCTGCTCGGGATGTGCCTGTTCGCGCTCGCCCTGTACGCGTCGATCAAGGTGCCGCTGTCGATCTGGCTGGGCGACGTCGATGTCGGCCCCACGAGGCGGTTCGCGCCGGCGATCTTCGTGAGCCTGTGCGGCGCGCTGATCGGCATCTTCTTCCTCTCGTGGGCCTACAAGGACGTCCTCTACATGGTGTTCGGCGCCTCCGCCGCGCTCTACGGCGCCGCGCGGGCCGAGGACAGCCGCGTCGTGGTGCGCGTGTCCGGGAGGGAGGTCGCGCTCGTGTGCGGCGGGATGTCCCTGGTGCTCGTGCTGCTCAACGTCCTGCTCCGGTTCCTCGGGTGAGCGCGCCCGCGAGCTCCGGGGCCCCTGGGCCGGCCGCGGCGCGGCCTGGCAGGTCGTCCGGCGGGAGCGCCCTGGAATGGTGGTATGCTGGGCGGGATGTCGGCTCCCATCCGCAAGCCCGTCGACCCCGCTGCGGCGCCCATCCCGGCCGAGGCGCCGCGCGCCCCGACGGAGGCCGAGTGGGCCGCGATGTCGCCCGCTCAGCGCCAGCAGGCGATCGCGGCGCTCGTCGACTCCATGTCCCAGGAGGAGATCGACGAGCGCCTGGCCATGGCCGAAGGGGATCCGCACTTCGACGCCAAGGTGGAAGCCCGCGACACGCTCCGCGCCTGGTTCGGCCGGCGCGGGCGGCGCATCTACATCGGCGCCGAGATGAAGGTCTACTATCCGGGCGAGAAGGGCTTCACGCCCGACGTGATCGCGGTGACCGACGTCGATCCCACCCCGCGCCTCTGCTGGATGGTCAGCGCCGAAGGCAAGGGGATCGACCTCGCGATCGAGGTGCACTACGCCGGCAACTGGCGCAAGGACTTCGTCGACAACGTCGTGCGCTACGCGACCCTCGGGATCCGTGAGTACTTCATCTACGACATCCCGCGCGGGCACCTCAAAGCGCACCGGCTACCGCCCACCGGCGTGCGGCGCTACGAGAGCATCCCCTCGCGCGCAGGGCGGTACCGATCGGAGGTCCTCGATCTGGATCTGGCGGTGGAGGCGGGGCGCCTCCGCTTTTACGCGGACACCGCTGAGCTGGTCACCGCCAGCGAGCTGGTGGGCAAGCTGGAGGGGATGATCGAGGCCGCCGAGGCCCGGATCGAGCAGGAGCAGGCGCGGGCAGAGCAGGAGCAGGCGCGGGCAGAGCAGGCGGTGGGGCAGCTGTCGGCGGCGATCCTGATGCTGCTGAACGCGCGCGGCGTCCCGGCGAGCGAGGAGGCGCGGGGCCGGATCCTCGGCGAGACGGACGTGGACGTCCTGGGACGCTGGCTCCAGCGCGCGGCGACCGCGGCGGCGGTGGAGGAGCTGTTCCTGGAGTCGGCCGGCCGCTGACGGAAGCCGGACCGGGGCTCCCAGGTCCGCGTGATTTCCTGGAGAGGGTCCATTCTCGGCGTGGAACTGGCGATCTTCAGGCGAGCGACGCGGCATCAGGGAGCCTCGTACGACGCATTCAGCGCCATCCGGAGCTCGGGTGTGTGCGCAGGCGCGAGATGCCTCTCAAGCAGGCGGCGCGCCCATTCTGAATGGCGTGACCGGCTGCACGATGCCGTTGCCACGCGCAGCACCTCGTGGTCTTTTGAGGATACCGTGTCTTCCCTCACCCAGCAGATCGCCGCGCTTCCTGGCCCGCTCCTCGCTCGCCTCCGGGCTCGCGGGTTCGACCCCGATCGCGTCGCCCGGTGGGCCGCGTCCATCGGCAAGGACCGGGACGCCCGCAACCGCCTCCAGGGCACGGTCGAGCCGCCCGTGCCCGGCGATATCGCCGACCTGCCCGCCGAGGGCACGCCCGAGCGCGCCCGCTGCCGCGAGGCGGGCCTGGCCGCGCTGCGCCGGGGCGAGGTCGCCCTCTGCGTCCTCGCCGGCGGGATGGCCACCCGGATGGGCGGCGTGGTCAAGGCGCTCGTCGAGGTGCTGCCCGGTCGGACCTTCCTCGATCTGCGCCTCGCCGAGAGCGATCACCTCCGGCGCACGACAGGGGTCCCGGTCCCGCTGTGGCTGATGACGAGCGAGGCGACGAACGGACCGATCCGCGAGGCGCTCGGCCCGCGGCTCGACGAGCCGGGCGATCTCTGCGCCACGTTCGAGCAGCATGTCTCGCTGCGCCTGACCCCGGAAGGCGGGCTGTTCCTGGACGATGCGGGCGCGCCGAGCGTCTACGCCACCGGCCACGGCGACCTCCCGGACGCCCTCCGCGAGAGCGGCCTCCTCGGCCGCTTCATCGCTCGCGGCGGGAAGATCGTCTGGATCGCCAACCTCGACAACCTCGGCGCGACCGTCGATCCGGTCCTCCTGGGCTGGCACCTCGGCCACGGCGGGCCCCTCTCCGTCGAGGTGGTCGACAAGGGCGGCGACAAGGGCGGCGGGCCGCTGCGGTGGAACGGCCGACCGGTGATGGCAGAGGACTTCCGGCTGCCGATCGGGTTCGATCCGAAGGTCGTGCCCGTCTTCAACACCAACACCTTCCTGGCGAGCGCCGAGGCGCTCGACGCGCTCGCGCTGGACTGGATCTATGTGGAGGTCGAGAAGAAGGTGGACGACCGCAAGGCGATCCAGTTCGAGCGCATCCTGAACGAGGTCACGTTCGGCCTGCCGGCCCGGTTCGTCCGCGTCCCGCGCGAGGGCCTCGCGGCCCGGTTCCTTCCCGTCAAGGACGTCGAGGAGCTGGAGCGGCGGAGGCCGGCGATCGAGGCGATCGCCCGCGCGCGCGGCTTCCTCGGCTGAGCCGAGGGCACAGGTCGCCGCGTCGCGGGGCGCGCGGCTGGCGAGCGAACGTGTCTGTCGTCGTGAATCGATGCGTGTGACGAGGCGCTGCGCGCCGCCGAGGAGCGCCCGAGCGCGCGCTGGCGGACGGGAGGACTGGAAGGACTGGATATGGCAGATGCGCAGACGGTCTCTCTGGACGCGGCGACGCAGGCGGATGCCGAGATCCTGTCCAACCTTCTCGAGCTGTACATTCACGATCTCAGCGACGTGTTCCCCGCTGTCGAGCTGGGGCAGGACGGGCGCTTCGGCTACCCCAAGCTCCCTCTCTACTGGTCGGAGCGGGAGCGGCGGTTCGCGTTCCTCATTCGATGCGGCGGGCGCGTCGCTGGGTTTGTCCTGGCGGCGCGCGGCTCGCCGGCGGTGGAGGACCCGGACACCCTCGATGTGGCCGAGTTCTTCGTCCTTCGCCGCTATCGCCGCTCTGGCGTGGGCCGCCAGGCGGCGTGCCTCCTATGGAACGCTGTTCCCGGGAAGTGGACCGTGCGCGTCGCCGAGGGGAACCGGGGCGCTCTCGCGTTCTGGCGCGGTGTCGTCGCGGAGTTCACGAGCGGCGCCGTGACGGAGCTCGTGCGTCCTGGCCAGCCACACGCCTGGCGGGTGTTCTGCTTCGAGAGCGTGCCTGAGCGCGTCGCGCCCTGATCCCACGGCGGCGAGGGTCACGGGCGCCGGCCGGCGCGCCCCTCCGGATCGTCGGCGAGCAGCTCCTCGATCTCGGCCGCCGTCTTGTCGAGCCCCTTCACGGTGCGCGCGAGCACGGCGGGCGTGATGCGCCCCCGGCGCATCGCGTGGCGCAGCATCTTCATGAGCGAGCCGAGCTCGGTCGGCGAGCACGTCGAGCACGAGGTAGCGCACCCCGCCGCGATCGGCGCGGAGCGGCGGCCCTCCGAACCAGTCGCCCCACCAGCCCGGCGGGCCGCCACCCACGCCGGGCCGACCCCTCCCGAACGGACCCCCTGGGTGGGGTCGCAGCTCAACCTGGGTGGGGTCGCGGCCGCGGCTGCTTGACACAGGGCGCACGTCCCTGTAACGAAAATGAAAATGATTTTCAGTATCGACGCTGCCCCTTCGTTTGCTCGACGCGAGCTCGCGGGAGTCGCCGCGTGCGCGTACGCCTCCGACGCGTTTCCCGACCTCGGGCTCCACGACGAGGAAGCGCGCCAGCTCGCCCGCGTGCTCGAGGTCGAGCGCGCTGGCTTCACGGAACAGGAGCTCCGCCCCCTCGCGACCCGCACGCGGCTGGTCGACGACGTCGTGGACGACTTCTTCCGCCGTCACCCGGACGGGCTGGCCATCGGGCTCTTCTCCGGGCCGTGCACCCGGTTCTCGCGCGTCGACAACGGGCAGCTCCACTGGATCGACATCGACGTTCCCCGCGTGGTCGCGTGGAAGTCCCGGCGCGCCCCGCAGACGCCACGGTACGCGCTGGCCACGGCGTCCCCCGGCTGCGATCGCTGGATCGATCAGCTCGCCGACGCGCAGGACTGGCCCACGTTGATCCTCGGCCTCGGCCTCTTCTCCCACCTCGGCCCCGAGCGGATCGGCGCCTTCTTGACCCAGGTCTCCCTGCGCCTCGCCAAGGACGTGGAGCTCCTGCTCGACGCGAGCCCGTGCCTCCAGCTCCGTCCCACCGCGGCGAGGGGCGCGCGTCACGTGGAGCTCCACCGAGAGGGAGGCGTCGTCGAGACGTTTCCATGGCTGCGCGTCCTCGGCGATAGCGACTATCCCGAGCCGCTCGGCGCCCGCTTCCGGACCACGAATGGACTCGCGCGCTTCTTCCGCAAAGCGCAGTTCCCGATCCTCCGCCACCTCCGGCGCGTGTGAGCCCCCGATGGCACCGTCGGGTACACCTCCATCACAAGGAACAGCAAGACCCATGAACAAGGACAGAGACGCTCGATGAACATCCAGGACTACGTTGACGCACCGGCGCCCTGCGGCGCCGCGCTCCACCATCGCGACGCGCGCGCGTCCCTGGGGAGGGCCCGGGCATGAGCCGTTACACCGGACCTCGCGTCAAGGTCATGCGCGCGCTCGGGGTCGAGCTCCCCGGGCTGTCGGCCAAGAAGACGGAGCGGAGGCCTTACCCCCCTGGGCAGCACGGACAGGCCCGCAAGAAGCTCAGCGAGTTCGCCCTGCGGCTCCGCGAGAAGCAGAAGGTCAGGCTCAACTACGGCCTCACCGACACGCAGCTGAAGACGCTCATGCTCGAGGCGCGCAGGAGCGATCTCGCCGCCGGGACGAAGCTCATCGAGCTGCTCGAGCGGCGGCTCGACAACGTCATCTTCCGCGCGGGCTTCGCGCGCACCATCCCGGCCGCGCGACAGCTGGTGGCGCACGGGCACGTGCTCATCAACGGAAAACGCGTCGATATCCCGTCCTACCGCGTCACCACCGGAGAGACGGTGAGCGTGAGCGAGAAGCGCCGTGACCACCGGACCGTCGTGGAGGGCCTCGCGAGGACGGACATGGAAGCCCCCACGTGGCTCGCGGTCGACAAGGACGCCCGGCAGGCGCGCGTGGCCGCGCTGCCGGACGAGACGAGCATCCCGTTCCCCATCGCGGTTCAGCTCATCATCGAGTACTACTCGCAGCGCCTGTGACGAGGACCAGGGCTCGCCGCGCCGGCGAGCCCGCCTCCCTCGACGCGGGGCGGTCGCGACGAGCGCCCACCTTCCTGGGAGCGTCCGCGAGGCGAGCCGCGCTCGCCGGACGCGGAATGTCCGTGGCGTTCGCCGGCGTCGGCCCTCTCCCACGCGGTCAGCGCGTGGTGGCGCCGAGCCGGCTGCGTCCCGGGGTGACGCGCCCGCGAGCACGCGCCTTGCCGTGCGGGAGCGGAGCGCCTCCGCGCGCGCCCGCCGCGCCGCGCGGAGCCGGACGCGCTGCCCGCGGGGCGAGGAACACCATGGCCAGCCTGAGCACGGAGAGCACACCCCGGGAGCGCCTGGATCGCGCGATAAGCGTCCTCGGCCGGGTACGGATGTACTGGCGCGGAGCGGCCGCGATGATGGCCGTCGGACTCGCGATCTCCCTCGCCCTGGCGCTCGCCACGAAGCGGGTGTGGCGGAGCGAGGCCACGATCCTCTACCGCGACACCATCCAGACCGGCCGCGATCCCCAGAGCAGCACCGCGCGCGCGGCGCGCCTCGGGTCGAAGCTCAAGGACGCGCTCACCGCGCGCGGGACGCTCGCCGGCGTCGTCGAGGCGTTCGGGCTCTACCCGGAGAAGACCGCCCGCTCGATGGTCGAGGCCGTCGAGGAGATGAAGACCCACGTCGGCTTCCGCGCGCAGAGCAGCGATACGTACGTCGTCTCGTTCACCCACGACGATCCGCACGTGGCGCAGCAGGTCGCCGCCCGCCTCACGCAGATCCTGCTCGACGACTACCGCCGCGACAGCCTCGGCACGGCGACGATGACCCGCGATTTCCTGCGGAAAGAGCTCGCCGAGGCCAGCTCCAAGGTCGACGCGGCGAGCCGCGCGCTGGCGACGTTCCTCGCCAGGAATCCGCAGTTCCAGTGGGGGCTCAACGACTCTCCGTATGCGCCGGCGCCCCAGCCGCTCGGCCCGCCCGGCGTGCCCGCGGCTGGAGCGCGCGCTCTGTCGTCAGCGCAGCCTGCTCGCCCGGTCGACCCGCAGCTCGCGGCGCTCGAGCGGCAGCTCGCGCGGGTCGAGGCGCTGCTCGGGGCCGGGCGCTCGCCGGCGGCGGCGCCGGGGCAGCCGCTGCCCCAGAGCGTCGTCGAGGCGCAGCGGGCCCGCACCGCCGCCGTCGCCGCGGTCGCGGCAGCCGAGGCGGCGCTCGCCGAGAAGCTCACGACCGTGACCCCGATCCACCCGGACGCCGTTGCCGCGAAGCGCCGCGTCGAGGCGGCGAAGGGCCAGCTCACCGCGGCCGAGAGCGCGCTCGGGCTCGTGCGCGCGGGCGTCACCGAGGCGTCGATCGGCGAGGCGCGCGAGGCGCGCGAGGCGCGCGAGGCGCGCGCGCTCACGCCGTCGCGGCGCGCGGCGCTCGCGGCGGAGCGGACCGCGCTCCTCCGGCAGATCGCGGGCCTGCGCGCGCGCGCAGGAGGCGGCAGGGCGCCGGCGAGCGAGGCGCCGCGCGCGCCGGCGGAGAGCGCGGCCAGGGGCGAGGCGCCGCGCGCGCCGCCGTGGACGGCCGACGGGGGCGCCGAGGAGCGCGTGATCGAGCTCGAGACCGAGTGGCACCGGCTCCGCCTCGATCTGGAGCGGGCGCGCGAGTACCTGAAGGCCGTTCAGGCCAACGAGCGGGCCGCCGACCTGTCCGCGGACGCCGCCGAGAACAAGAGTGAGACCGAGCTCGATGTCCTCGACCAGGCCTACCTGCCGAGCCGCCCTGACCGGGGGCGGGGCCGCGTCTTCTTCGCGGGCGCCGCGGTGACGTTCTTCTTCGCGCTCGGCGTCGCCGGGGCCCGGGTGCTGCTCAACGACACGCTCTACGACGGCGGCGACATCCACGCGCTCGGCGGCCCGGCCCTGCTGGCCGCGATGCCGGAGCTCCCGGCGCGCCCGCCGCTCCGCGAGCGCACGATCGTGCCCGCGTACTACGCAGAGCCGCCCGGCGAGCCGGGGTACGGCGCAGAGCCGCCCGGCGGGCCCGGGTACGGCACGGAGCCGCCCGGCGCGGCCAGGCCCGGCACGGAGCCGCCCGGCGCGCCGGAAGAGGCCGCTCCGGACGGCGCCGCCCCGGAGGACACGCTCCGGGACGGCCTCGACCTCGGTGACTGCGAGGTGGTCGACCGGTCATCCTGGAGCGCGCCCGAGGCGCCGCTCGCCCGCGTGGGCGTTCGTTCGTTCGCGCGCGCCGGCAGCCCCGCGCTCGACGGGCCCGAGGTGGTGATCATCGGCGCGGACCTCGATCCCGAGGGGCACGGCGTGTTCGAGCTGCTCCGGGGCGCGCCCGCGCCCGCGCTCGCGGCGCTCCGGGTCCTCCGGCACCGGCTCGATCAGCGGCGGGCGGGCGAGCCGCTCGTGGTCGCGGTGGTGAGCCCCGGCCGGGCCGAGGGCAAGACCGCGCTCGCGATCCGCCTCGCGATGACGCTCGCCGAGGCCGAGCGCGCCCGGGTGCTGCTCGTCGACGGCCACCTCGCGTGCCCCCGCGTCGCGGCGACGCTCGGCCTGCGGCTGCCCGCGCATGCGAGCTTCTCGGAGCAGCTCCGGCGGCGGATGGCCGGCGAGATCCGCCCGCTCGGCGTCATCGCCGTCAGCCAGTCGCTCTCGGTGCTCGCGGAGCCATCGTTCGAGGCGAGCTACCCCGCGGCGCTCCACTCGGTCCACTTCGAGGCCGCGATGCGCACGCTGCGGCGCTACCACGATTACGTCGTCATCGACGGCCCTCCGGTCCTTGGCTCGGGCGACGCCAACGTCATCGAGGACGCCTCCGACGGCATCGTTCTCGTCGCGCGCGCCTCGCTGACCCGGGCGTCGTCGCTGACGAGGGCCGCCGAGCAGCTCGGCGATCGCCGCATCCTCGGGGTGGTCCTGAACGACGTCGCGCCGAGGCCCGTCGCCAGGAAGCGGATCTGCATCGACGGTGCGCCAGCCGGGCAGTCCGTCTGAGGAGAGACGAGTAGACGCCGAGAGGCACGCAGGGAAAGAAGCGCCGGAGGAGCAGCGGTGGTGCGCTGGCGCTCGTGCCTATTTCAATCCACTCTCTGTCGGTTCTTCAATGCTCCCGCCGCATCCTCGCGGTCAGAACGTGATTTTTACCGCGTCCGACGACCTGTTCGCCGTGCCGTGGTGGACGACCTCGATGTTGTTCCCATCCGGGTCGAGCACGAACGCCGCGTAGTAGCCGGGGTGGTACGGGCGCTCGCCCGGAGCGCCGTTGTCCTTGCCGCCCGCGGCGACCGCGGCGGCGTGGAACCGATCGACCGTCGCGCGGTCGCTCGCCTGGAACGCGAGGTGCGTCCGGCCGGTGGTCACGCCGGCCGCGGACGGCGAGTCCACGCTCGAGATGAAGAGCTCGTCGGCCCAGAAGTAATCGTCGGCCTCGCCTGCGATCGGGATCCCGATCGTCTCGAAGACGGCCCCATAGAACTTCTTGCTCGCCGCGAGGTCAGCCACGACGAGCTGAACATGATCGATGAGGCGCCCGCGATAGATCTCTTGAGTTTCCATCGCCTCGGGATACCGCACTTCGCCTGTGGCGCAAGCAGACTCATTCGAGCTCATCTGCTCGCGGGCTGCGCGCGGCGCGGTGCTAGCGCCGCGCGCCTGGGCCTTCAGCCGATCTTGAAGTTGATCGATTTCGGCCGCGTCAGGTGCAGGAACCCGAGCGTCGAGAGCGTCGCGCCCTTGCCGCTGTTCTTCGCGCCCGTCCACGGGAGCGCCGGATCCAGGGTGTCACACTGGTTCATGTAGACCGTGCCGACGTCGAGCTCGCGCGCGAGCCGCGCGGCGCGCTCGCGGTCGCGCGTCCAGATCGACGCGGTGAGCCCGAGATCGCTGTCGTTCATCAGCGCGAGCGCCTCCTCGTCGGACGAGACCGGCACGATGGGCAGCACCGGCCCGAACGACTCGATGCGCATCACGTCGAGATCGGGCGCCGTGTCCACGAGGAGCGTCGGCTCGAAGAAGCGCCCGCGGCCGTCGACCTGGGTCGCGCGACCGCCGCAGAGCGCCTTCGCCCCCCGGGAGAGCGCCTGCTTCACCTGCGCCTCCAGGAACGCCGGCGCGTGAGGCTGCGCCATCGGACCCAGGTTCGTCCGCTCGTCGGTCGGATCGCCGAGGACGTAACGCTTCATCAGCTCCAGCGCGGCCTCCACGAACTTCGGATAGAGGTCGCGGTGCACATACGCGCGCTCGACAGCGCAGCAGCTCTGTCCGGCGTTGTAACAGGCGCCGTCGACGATCCCGTCCACGGCCTTCTCCAGGTCCGCGTCGGCCGCGACGTAGGCGCCGTCCTTCCCGCCGAGCTCGAGGCCAGCGTCGACGGCCACCTTCTTCGATGTGGCCGCATAGATCCGGCGTCCGCCTTCGACGGAACCGGTGAAACCGACGAAGTTGACCCGCGGGTCCGACGCGATGCGCTCCGACGTGGCGTGGTCGCAGTGGAAGGCCTGGACGAGGCCGGGCGGCGCGCCGGCCTCCGCGAATGCCGTCGCGAAGTGCTCTCCGCAGAGCGGCGAGCGCGGCGAGTGCTTGAGCAGCACCACATTGCCCGAGAGCACCGCGGGGATGACCACGTTCACGGCGGTGAGGAGCGGATAATTCCAGGCGGGGAGATTGAAGACCACACCGAGCGGAGCGCGCACGATCCGCCGCTCGAGCCCGGGGAGCTCCGGCAGGATGACCTCGGCGAGCGCGCCCTCGGCGATCGAGATCATGTGCCGGGCTCGCTTGGCCATCCCCGCGACTTCATTGCGGGATTGGCGCAGGGGCTTGCCCATCATGCGGGTGATGTCGGCGGCGATCGACGGGGTGTTGGCCTCGATGTGCTCGACCGCGCGCTGGCACAGGGCGGCGCGCTCGGCGACGGATGTGCGCGAGAAGCGGCGCGCGGCGGCGGTCGCGGTGTCGAGGAGCCGGTCGGCTGCCGCCTCGTCTGCAAGAGGCCGGCGGACGGCTTCCTCGAGGGTATACGGGTTGTCGATCACGAGGTCGGACATGGCGGGGAGATTAACCCAGTTCCCTGGGGGGCCAAGCGTCGTCTAGACTCGGGGCGAATGCGCGCCACCGCGGCAGGTCTGTCCGACGTCGGCAGGGAGCGGGTCCACAACGAGGACCGATACATCCTCCTCCCCGAGTTCAACGTCTACGTCGTCGCGGATGGCATGGGCGGGCACGAGGCCGGCGAGGTCGCGAGCCGGATCGCCGCGAGCGCCATCGCCGGCTACTTCCGCGAGGCGAACGGCAAGCGGCGCAAGGCGTCGACCGGCGACAGGCTGCGCGCCGCCGTGACGTACGCGAACGCGCGCATCTTCGCGCACGCCGACGACTCGCGGTTCTACCGCGGGATGGGGACCACGGTCGTCGCCGCGGCGTTCTCGCCGCGGGAGCGGAAGTTCTACGTCGCCCACGCCGGCGACAGCCGCTGCTACCTCCTCCGCAACGGCGATATCTCGCAGCTGACCCGCGACCACTCGCTCATCGCGGACGCGCTCCTCGAGCGGCCCGACCTCACCGAGCGCGACCTCGCCTACCTGCCCCGCAACGTGATCACGCGGGCGCTCGGCATCGGCCCCAGCGTCGACATCGACCTGCGCGCGGAGCGCGTCGAGGCGGGCGACGTGTTCCTCCTCTGCTCCGACGGCCTCCACGGGCTCGTGGACGATCGCGAGATCGCGCGCATCGTCGAGGACAACGCCGTGCTCGCCGACGCGTGCGGCAAGCTCATCGATTGCGCCAACGAGAACGGTGGCCGCGACAACATCACCGCCGTGCTCATCCGGATCGAGGAGACGGCGTCGGCGTCGTGGAGCCAGCGCCAGGGCGTCAGGAGCCGCAGCGCGCGGTAGCGGGCTTCAGGCCGAAGCAGGGGAGGGATCCCGGCGGAGCGCGGCGCGCCGGCCGCCGCGCTCAGAGCACGCCGGCGTGCGCGCGATCGAGCAGGCCGTCCATCACCTCGAGCAGCCGCCGGTTGCCGTCCTGGGAGTAGCCCGCGAGCTTCTCTTCACAGGCCGGGATGGCCTTCACGAAATCCGCGACGACGGCCGGGTCGTCGAGCGAATCGGCGCCGCGGCCGAACCCCTCGCGCTCGAGGTAGCGGGCGTTGAGCACCTGCTCGAACTGGCGGCCGAGGGGGACGGCGAGCATCGGCTTGCGCAGGTAGACCGCCTCCCCCATCAGCGTGAACCCGCCGCCGGCGATGACGGCGCGGCACGAGGCGAGGTCGTCGATGAAGCCCTCCTCGCTGAAGGGGCGGTAGCGGAGGTTGCCCTCGACCTGCTCCTCCGTGATGTTCCGGCGCATCCCGTAGATGCGGCACTCGAGCCCGGTCTTCGCGAGCGTCGCCGACAGCGCGTCGTTCCCCTCGGCGGTCTGGTAGACGAGCAGGTGCTCGCCGGGGCGGCGGTTCGCGGCGATGATCTCGGGGCGGAGGATCGGCGGGACCAGCGTCGTCTCCTGCTTGCGGACCGGCGGGCGGAAGAACGTGGCGATGACGTAATGGTTGCAGAACGGCAGCTTGCTCTTCACGAACGCGCGCGTGAGCTGGAAACCCGCCTCGTGGCCGGCGAGGATCTCCGCGTCGTGGGTGCACCGGTTGATGATCTGCATGTTGTCGACCGAGAGGATCGGCAGCCGGTGGAGCTTGGCGTAGAGGTACGTCCACGACTCGAAGTCGCTGACGGTGAGCTCGGGGCGAAAGTCCTTGATGAGCTCGAAGTACGCGGCGATGTTCTTCGGCGTGCCCGTCGCGCCGGAGAGCACGTTGGACCAGAGCGTCTTGCCGCGCCGCACCCGGTTCTCCTCGTAGATCATGTGGAGCCCGTGGATGCGGTTCACCCCCGCGAAGCGCTTGGACAGGAAGTCGGTCGCCCTGCCCGACGCCATGATCTCGAGCTCGTGTCCCTGCGCGAGCAGGTGTTCGATCACGACGCGCGAGCGCATGGCGTGCCCCATCCCTTCGCCGACGACGCCATAGAGGATCTTCATGACGCGCGAGTGTAGCGAGGGCTCTGGGGCGTTCGGAAGGAAACGGCGGCGCCGCCGCGCGGGCGGCGAGGGCGGCGGCCGAGCGCAGGCGGCGCCGCGGCGCGGGCGGCGGGCATGACGCCCCGCCGCCGGATCTGGAGCGAGCTGCTGCCGCTCGAGGTGGTGCGGGCGCCCGGGACGCTCGCGCTGCTGCGGCGGTATGCGCTGGAGCTCTCGATCGCGGTGCGGCCGGAGACCGCAGCGGGGCTGCCGGATCTCGCGGCGGCGTGCGCGGACGCGGGGGTGGCGGTCGCGGTGTGGCCGATGATCGCGGACGAGGACGGGCGCTGGGCGAGCGCCGGCAATGCGGCGGCGTTCGGCGCGTTCGTCGCGCGGCTGCTGGACGCGCTCGACGCGCGGCGCCTGCCCGCGGCGGAGGTCGTGTTCGATCTCGAGCCGCCGATCGAGGCGGTGCGGCGGGCGCTCGCGGGGGGGCGCGGCGCGCTCGATCTGCTCGGCGGTGGGCCGCGGGGAGCCCGGGGGAGCCCGCGGTGGAGCGATGCGCAGCGCGCGTACGCGGAGCTGGCGGGCGCGGTGCACGCGCGCGGGGCGGCGACCTCGGCCGCGATCGTGCCGCTCGTCTTGGCCGACGGGCGCGACGGGCCGGAACGCGGCTGGGAGCGGCAGCTCGGGACGCCCGTGTCCGCGCCGCCGTGGGGGCGCGTCGGCGCGATGCTGTACACGTCGCTGTTCGAGGGGTATTCGCGCGGCGCGCTCGGCCGGGAGGACGCGCTCGCGCTGCTCGCCTGGGGGTGCCACGCCGCCGCCCGGCGGTTCGGTCCGAGGGCGGCCGCCTCGCTGGGCGCCGTGGGCAAAGGCGCGCTCGGCGACGAGCCGGTCTACCGCTCGGTCGCCGAGCTCCGCGAGGACGTGGCCGCCGCGGTGGCGGCCGGGGTCTCGGATCTCTCACTGTTCGACCTCGGCGGGGTGCTGGCGCGGCCGCCGGCCGAGGCCTGGCTCGAGGCGTTTGTCGCGCCGCCGGAGGCGCGCTCACCCCCGGATACGCTGCGGGCGCGCGGCGTGATCGCGGCCGCCGCGCTCGTGGGCCGGGCGGCCGGCTGCGCTCGCCGGCTCACCTCGCCGTGACGGCGATCACCCGTGGTGGGACTTGCCCTGGCCGCGGTAGCGCTTCCAGTGATGTCGCTTGTTCTTGTTCTTCGGCCTGCTGTTGCCGGACAGGCCGATAGACGTCTTCTTCGTGTGCGTTGACATGAACCCGTCATGGCGCCGGCACGGGGCGGGCGACAGGGGTCACGAACGCCGGCGCCGCTCGGGCCGGACCGCCGGGCTGAGGAGGCGACAACTTCTCTGTTGGTCAGGGCGGGGCGCTCCTGGCGGCTCGCCGGTTCGTCCCCATCGCCGGGAAGCTCAGGCGCCTTCGCGATCGGGCGCTCTCGCGACGGGCGGCTCCGCTGCGCTGACCGCCGCGGCCGCCTGCAGGATCGGCGCCGCCTCGGCGGCGCCCGCGGAGGCATGCCGGATGCGCCGTTTCGCCTGCACCATGTGCACGATCTGGTCGAGGATCACGGCGACGAGGATCACGCCGCCGATGATGATGAAGGTCCAGTTCGGGTCCAGGCGCCAGATGCGTTGAATGCGGTCAGCGTCCTGGTACGGCAGCTGAAACATGTTGATGCCGTTGTCGATGACGCGCATCACCGCGGAGCCGATGATGATGCCGAGCACCGTGCCTTCACCCCCGCGGAGCGAGCAGCCGCCGAGCACGGCCGCGGCGATCGCGTACATCTCGTACGCGATGCCGACCTGCTGCGACATCTGTCCGATGTACGACGCGTAACAGACGCCGGCCACGCCGCCGAGGCCCGCCGAGATCACATAGGTAGACGTCTCCACCCGCTTCACGTTGATGCCGGAGTACTCGGCCGCGTCGCGGTTGCCGCCAATCGCGTAAACGTAACGGCCGAACACCGTGAAGTGCAGCGCGTAGGCCGCCACGCCGCTCACGGCGAGGAACATCAGCAGCGGATACGGGACGAGCGCGTCGCTCCCGCTCTTGAGCAGCCCGCCGTTCGCGAGGGTGAGCAGCGGCGAGCCACCGAGGCTCAGCGTGCCCCCCCCGGCGATGGTCTGCGAGACGCCGCGCAAGAACAGCATGCCGCCGAGCGTGACGATGAACGGCTGCAGCTTGAGCCGCGTGATCAACAAGCCCTGGCCGAGGCCGAACAGCAGCGCCACGCCGAGCGCCACAGGAATGCCGATCCACAACGGGTAACCCAGGCCGCCGAGCTGGGTCGACGAGAGCTTGGCGATGAGGACGCCCGTCAGGCCGATCACGGACCCGATCGACAGATCGATGCCGCCGGCGATGATGACGAACCCGATGCCGATCGCGAAGATCCCGAGCATCGAGATCTGCCGCAGGGTGTTGATCGAGTTCGACTGCCCGAGAAAATCCGGGTTCGAGATGTAGAGGCCCAGACACATCACGACGAGCGCGATGGTCATCCCAAGCTCGCGCCTCACGACAGATCCTCCTTGTCGGCGTGGCCCGTCATCAAGGTCGCGATCCGCTCCTGGCTGAGCCGTTCCCGCGGCAATATGCCCTTGATGCGCCGCTCGTGCATGACGGCGACGCGATCGCTCATTCCGATGATCTCTTCCATGTCCGAGCTGACCATCAAGATCGTGATGCCCTCATCCGCGAGGGCGGCCATGTGGCGGTAGATCTCGGCCTTGGCGCCGACGTCGACGCCCCGCGTCGGCTCGTCCAGGATGAGCACGCGCGGGTTCATGGCCAGCCATTTCCCGAGCACCACCTTCTGCTGGTTTCCGCCGGAGAGGTTCACGACGGGCTGACGGATGCCGGGCGTCTTCGTCCTCAAGCGCTCCACCTCCGACTCGGCGACCCGGCGCTCCGTCTCCCTGTTCAGGAAGCCCCAGCGGCTGTAGTTGCCGATGTCGGGCAGGGAGGTGTTCTCTGCGACGCTGAGCGGCAGCACGAGGCCGTGGCGCTTGCGATCCTCCGGCGCCAGGTAGACGCCGCGGTCGATGGCGTCCCTGGGCTTTCGGGGAGCAAACTCCTTGCCTTCGAGCGTCATGCGCCCCCCGAGCGCCTTCGTCACCCCGAAGATCGTCTGCATGAGCTCCGTGCGGCCCGAGCCGACCAGGCCGGCGAAGCCGAGGATCTCCCCGCGTCCGGCCGAAAACGAGATCTGCGCGGGCGCGCCGGGCACGACGAGCCCTTCGACCACCAGCACGGGCTCGGTCGATTTGCGGGGCCGTTTCTCCGGGAAGTAGTGCGCGCTGAGCTCGCGGCCCACCATCATGGCGACGATCCGTTCGCGCGTCGCTCCCGCGCGCGTGAGGTCCCCGACGTGGCGGCCGTCGCGCAGGACCGTCACCCGGTCCGCCAGCATCATGACCTCGTCCATGCGGTGCGAGATGTAGACGACGCCGATGCCGTCCGCCCGGAGCTTGCGGATGATCCCGAAGAGGTGCTCGGACTCACCGCTCGTGAGCGACGAAGTCGGCTCGTCCATGATGAGGATGCGCGCGCTCAGGGCGAGCGCCTTGGCGATCTCGACCATCTGCATCTGACCGGCGGTCAACGCGGACACCGGGGTCGAGGGCGGGAGCCGCAAGCCCACGCGCAGGAGCAGCTCTCTGGCGCGGGCGGCCATGTCGCCCTTCGGCAGCGGGCGGAGGAGCAGCCCCGTCGCGCCGCCTTCGTTGCCGAGGAAGATGTTGGCCGCGATGTCCAGGTTCGGCGCCAGCATGAGCTCCTGATGGATGAGCGCGATGCCGAGGCGCTTGGCGGCGCGCACGCTCTCGAGCGCGACGCTCTTCCCCTCGATGCGGATCTCGCCTTCGTCGGGCTGCAGGGCGCCCCCGAGGATCTTCATGAGCGTGCTCTTGCCGGCGCCGTTCTCGCCCATGAGGGCGAGCACCTCTCCCGGCTTCAGCGAAAGAGAGACGCCCTGGAGCGCGACCACGCCGGCAAACCGCTTGGTGATCGCGCGCATCGCGAGCAGATCCGGAGAGGACGCCGCCACGCTCACTTCTTCATTTCGGCGAGCTGCTGTTTGAAGGTCGCCACGTTGGTCTTCTCGATCACGTCGATGCCGGTGTCGATGCTCTTGTTGGCCGGGATCTGCGCCTTCGCCGTGTCGGGCTTGACCGAGAGCTCATGCGCCCACTTGCTCGCCAGGTAACCGAACTGAAACGGCTTCTGGACGACCGTGGCCGAGATCGTGCCGTTCTCGATGGCCGTGAGCGTCTCCTCTTCCTCGTCGAACACCGCCGCGAGGACCTTGCCCTTCTTCCCGAGCGCCTCGATGGCCGCGGCGATGGCGGGGCCGTTGTAGGACCACAGGCCCGCGACGAGCTTCAGGTCCGGGTGCGCGTTGATGATGTCCTCCACGTTGGAGCGCGCCTTCGCGCGGTCGGTGTTGTCCTCCCGCTTGTCGACGATCTCGATGTTCTTGCCGGCGATCGCGTCCTGGATGCCCTGCAGGCGCTGCTTCGCGTTGTCCGCGGAGAGCGTGCCGACGAACACGGCCATCTTGCCGCCGTCCGGGAGGAGCTTCACGATATGGGCGCCGAGCGCCTTGCCGGCCTCGTGGTTGTTGGTGCCGATGTAGAGCAGGCGGCTCGACGCCGGGGCGTCCGAGTCGAAGGTGATGAGCTTGCTCTTCTCGGCCACCTTGTTGAGCACCGGGACCTGGTCGGCCGGCGCGATGGCGCTCACGGCGATGGCGTCGTAGCCCTGACTCGAAAGGTTCTCGAGGATCTGGTTCTGCTCCTCCGTGGTGCCGTTCGACGGCATCTTCACGTCGACCTGGACCTTGCTCTCTTGCTCATATTTCCGGACGCCCGCCTGAGCGATCTTCCAGAACTCGGACGCGTTGTTGGTGACGAAGGCGAGCTTGACGATCTTCGGCTTCGCGCCGCCGCCCTCGGCGGGCGCGGCCCCCGTCCCCTCGCTCTTCTCGTTGCACCCCGTCATCGCGAGCAGCGCCAACAGGAAGGGCGCCACGGCCGCCCAACCCTTGCCCCAGGACATCGTCTCTTTCACGGCTGGTCTCCTTGCTGATTGACTTTCAAGAACGTGTTGACATCACGCGTGGCGTCGCCCTTACCCGGCCATTGTCCCCGTGATCTGCCGGAAAGCTGGCGGCGCGTTCTTCCCGCAAGTGCGCCCCGGTGGCTGGGGTCTACCCTCCGCGTCCTGGAGGCCGAACCACTCCTTGGTCTCCACCATCGGAATGGATGTGGAGGACAAAGGACACCCGCAGGAATGCACTGTGAACGTTCACATTTTCGGTGTCAACTACGATCGGCGGGTGCTGTGCGCAGCGTGTGATAGGTTGGTGCGGTTCCAACGTATTTGTCTTGCGACATTGGCTTGAGCGCGCGGAGCTGCCTGTGAATCGAAGCGAGCGGTGGGTCGTCGACGCGACCCGGGTGATGTCCGCCCCAGCGGCGCGTGCCCGGACGGGGGTCGCGCTCGGCGTGGTGCTCGCGGCCGCGGCGTGCGGTCAGGAGGGCGGCGACCGCGATGCGATCGCGGGGAGCGGCGGGTGGGGGACGGGCGGCGCGCTCGCGACAGGCGGAGCCTCGGAGACGGGCGCCGGGGTCGGCGGCGCGGAGAGCGCCGCGAGCGGCGGCGCGCCGGGGGACGGCGGAGCGGAGAATACCGCGAGCGGCGGCGCGCCGGGGGACGGCGGAGCGGCCGGGGAGGGCGGTGGCCCGGGCAGCGGCGGCGCGGGCGGAGCGCCCGAACGATGCAGCAGGGCCGCTGCCTGCGGGACGCACAAGTGGGCGTGCTGGCCCATGCCCAACCCGGCGGGCAGCGGCCTGCCCAACCCCGCGAGTTATACCGATGTGGGGGGCGGTGTGGTGCGCGACAACGTCACGTGCCTCGAGTGGCAAGAGACCCCTCCTTCCGAGGCGTACACGTGGGAGCAGGCGATCGGCTATTGCGACGACCTGACGCTCGGCGGGTTCTCCGACTGGCGCCTTCCGACGCGCATCGAGATGACGTCGATCGTCGACTTCACCCGGAGCCCGGCCATCGACAGGGGCGCGTTCCCGGGGGCGCGCGGGGGCTTTCACAAGACGTCGTCCGACTGGATCCTCACCATCCGGCAGGCCGGCGCCGGCGCGGGGCGCGACGATGCCTGGGCCTTCAACCTGAGCGACGGGATCGTCAGCAACGCCTACTCCAAGGCGACCGCGGCGAGCCTGCGCTGCGTGCGAGGCAACGGCGAGGGGGAGGCGCCGAGCAGCCCGGCCGTGGCCCCGCCCGACCAGTACGCCGTCGTGTCGCCCGGTGAGGTGATGGACAGGTACACAGGCCTCGTCTGGCAGCAGGGGTATTCGCCGGCCACGCTCGCCTGGGCCGAGGCGGAGAGCTACTGCGCGACGCTCGATCTCAACGGCCACACGTGGCGCTTGCCCAGCATCCGGGAGCTCGCGACGCTGGTCGACGAGGCGCAGGTGGCGCCGTCGATCAACCGCGCGATGTTCCCCGACACGCAGTACGGCGCCCGCAGCAACGACTGGTACTGGAGCTCCCACGCGGCCGTGGGGAACGCCTCGGCGGCCTGGGCGCTCAACTTCGACGACGGCTTCACCGGGTTCAACGCCGGAGAGAGCGGCAAGTGGAACCATTTCACGGCCGCGTGGGTGAAGTGCGTGCGTTGACGGCGTGGCCGCGGCCGTCGCGCTCCGCCCGGGGAGAGCGCGGCGGCGGCGGCCGGCGCCGCCCCGCCTCGTTTCGATGGCGCGCCGCTGCCGGCGTCGGATAGCGTGGCTCGGGTGAGCCCGAGCACGCCGCCGGCGCGCCCTCGCCTCGCCGCCCACGTGCTCGCGCGGCGCCACCTGGTCGGCGAGGAGGAGCGCGTCATCCTCCACGATGTCCGCACCGGGCAGCTGCTCCAGCTCGGCCCACGGGAGTGGGTCCTGCTCTCCGCGGCCGACGGGACGCGCGACGTCGAGGGCATCGTCATCGCGGCGGCCCGCGAGGGCGCGCACGCGCGTGTGCCCGCGGCGCAGGCGTTCTTCGCGGAGCTCCAAGCCGCGGGGCTGCTGGGAGCGGATGACGCCGGCGAGGACGCGGGGCCCTGGAGTGCCGCGGCGCCCGCGGCGCCCGCGGCATCCACGCCTGATTCGGGGGAGCGCGATCCCCGCGAGCGCCCGCTGGAGGTGCTGCCCGACTTCAGCCTGCACTGCGACGGCCGCGGGAGCTGCTGCCGGATCTACGCCTCGATCCTCTTCGATCCCGAGGAGGCCGCGCGGGCGCGGGCATTGCGGCCCGACGTGCTGAGCGGGGGCGCGCGCCACGAGCGGGTCTTCACGCCGGAGCGCGGGACGTGGCCGTGCGCGGCCTCCGTCGTGGCGATGCGGGACGGCCGGTGCGCCTACCTCGAGGGCGAGGGGCGCTGCTCGCTCCACGCGAAGGGCGGGCCCGAGGCCAAGCCGCTCGGGTGCCGCACCTTCCCGACCAGCTTCGTCGATGACGGCGAGTCGGTGCGCGTCTCGGTCGCCGTGGAGTGCGCCTGTGTGCTTGCCAGCGTGGGCCGCCCCGGCGGCGCGCCGCTGCTCGATCCGCGGCTCGTCACGCGGGGCGATCTGGACGAGCGCATCGATATCGCCCGGCTGCCGGGCCGCGCGCAGGTGGCGCCCGGCGCGACCGCGTCCCGCGCCGAGTTCGTCGCCTGGTCGCGGCGCCTCGCCGCGGCTGCGCCCCCGCCCGACGTCGCCGCGGGCCTCTTCTCGCTCGCCGCCGCGCTCGAGGCCGAGGGCCTCACCGACGCGGCGATCGCGCGCTTCGAGCGGCCCGAACCGCTGGATCCGGCGGCGCTCGCGCCCTGGCTCGCCGCGCTCCACGGCCGCGCGGCGCGGCGGGCGCGTGAGGACGCCGCCTGGCGCAGCGAGCGCGACCTCGCGCGGAGGGCCATGCAGTGGATCGCGGACGCGACCCGGGCGCTCGGCGAGCCCGACCTGCTCGGCGCGCTGCTCCTCGCGCCCGTGCGCGCGCCCGACCGGGAGCGGTTTTATCTCCGCGCGGCCTTGCACGGCCACCGCCTGCTCGGGGCGCTGCCGCTGTCGCACGCGCTCCGCGATCGCGCCGTGCGGCTCGTCGTGGCCCGGGCGTTGCCGGTGGTCGTCGCCGGCGCGGGTGAGGACGACCCGGCCTGCGCCGAGCCGATCGCCCTCGTCGAGGCGGCGCTCCGCGGCCACGGCCTCGACGCGTACGCCGCCGAGGTGGCCGCGGCCGGGTGATCGCGCGCGCCGCGCGCCTCCGTCGAACTCGGAGAGACATCGCCTCCGATCCTGTCGATAATGCGCCCGCGATGAGCCAGCCCCCGCTCGACAACAAGACGGACTTCGCCGCGCATCCACAGCTGCTCGTCGACCGGGACGGCGAGCAGCTGGTCACGATCGTCAAGGCGAGCTTCGAGCTCCAGGACGACGGCAGCCTCGAGCTCGCGCCCCCCGAGCGCACGCGCGGGGTCCGCCTCGCTGACCTGCCCTGGGAGGAGAAGAAGCCCGAGAGCGTCGCATACCCCGCCGACGTCTGCCTGTTCAAGCCGGCGACCGACGTGATCTTCGTGGCCACGGCGTACGCGCCGAACGGCAAGCCCGTGCCGTCCTTCGACGTGCGCGTCGAGGTGGGCCCGCTCAGGAAATCGCTCGTCGTGTTCGGCAAGCGGCTCTGGGTGGACAAGGGCGCCGCCCTCACCGCGCCGGCGCCCATCGAGCAGATCGACATGCGCTACGACCACGCCTGGGGCGGGCGGGACGACGACGATCCCGCGGCGCCCCTCGAGGAGCCGCGCAACCCGATCGGCACGGGCGTCACGCGCGCGCCGGCCTCGCTCACCCACCAGCCGGCGCCGGCCATCGAGGATCCCTCGTACCCGATCCGGACCGCGAAGAGCGCGCCGCCGCCCGCGGGGATCGGGGCCGTCGGCCGGCACTGGGAGCCGCGCCGCGCGTATGCCGGGACGTACGACGCCGCGTGGCGGGAGAACCGCGCGCCGCTGCTACCCGAGGACTTCGACCACCGCTTCAACCTCTGCGCCTCGCCGGGCCTCATCGCGGATCCGCCGCTCGCGGGCGGCGAGCCGGTGCGGGCGCTCAACCTCACGCCCGAGGGGGCGCTCAGCTTCGAGCTCCCGAAGGTGCAGGTCGAGATCGAGTTCCACGTGAAGGACCGCGCGCCTGTCGCCTTCGCGCCCCACCTCGACACCGTGCTCGTCGACCTCTACGCCACCGGCCCGCAGAAGCCGGTGGCCGTCGAGATGGTCTGGCGCGCGCACGTCAAGGCGCCCCGGCGGATGAAGGACGCGCGCGTGATCGTGCGCGAGCGGGGGCGAGCGTGAGGCCCCTCGCCGTCATGGTGGCCGCGGGCGCGGTCACGCCCGTCGGGCTGCGCTCGATCGACACCGCGTTCTCGCACCGCGCCTCGGCCGCCGCGATGCGCGAGTCGCCGCTCGTGGACGGGCAGGGCGAGCCCGTCACAATGTGCTTCCTGCCCACGCTCGATCCGCGGGTCACGGGCGCGGCGCGCGCCGTTCTGCTCGCGGAGCGCGCGCTCGGCGAGGCGCTCGAGAAGCTCGGCCCCGCGGCGCGGGGGCTGCGCATGCAGATGGGCCTGTGCCTCGACGAGCACCTCGGGCAGCGGCCGCCGGGCGGCGAGGCCCCGGCGCAGCGGGTCGCCGCCGAGCTCGCCGCGCGGGCGCAATCGTACGGGGGCGCGCCGGAGATCGCGGTCAAGGTCTCGACGCGCGGCCCCGCCGCGCCGGGGTACTTGCTGCCGGAGCTGTGCGACGCGCTCGCGCGAGGCGCGATCGACGCGGCGCTGCTCGGCGGCGTGCACACCGACTACGATCCCGCGCGCATCGCCGCGCTCGACGCCGCGGGCCGGCTCTTCCGGCCGGACAACCTCGACGCCCTCGTCCCCGGCGAGTGCGCGGCCTTCGTGGTCCTCGTGCGCCCCGACGTCGCGCGGCGCGCGCTCCTTCGTGAGCTCGGGCAGATCGTCGGCCTCTCCACCGCGCACGAGCGGGCCCGCCCGGACAACGACGAGTCCGCGTTCCAGGCCACGGGCCTCACCGCCGCGCTCCGCGCCGCGCTCGCGCCGCTGGCCGAGCGCGGGCTGCGCGCCGGCTGGGTGCTCACCGACATCACCTTCGAGACCTTCCGCCATTTCGAGCTCCAGGCCGCGTCGGTGCGCACGCAGCAGCTCTTCTGCGATCCGCAGCAGCTGGAGTGCCCCGCCCAGCGGATCGGGGCGCTCGGCGCCGCGGCCATGCCGCTGCACCTCGCCATCGCGTCGGAGGCGTTCGCGCGGGGCTTCGCGCCGCACCCGTGCGCGGTCTCCCTCGCCGGGAGCGACGGCGGAGAGCGCGCGGCGATGGTGGTCGTGGCGCCGGGGTGACGGCGAGCGCGCCGCCCGCGTGCGCGCGTCCGCTCGACGTCGAGCCGAGGAGCCGGTCGACGCGCGCAGCGCCTCCTCGCGGCCGAGACGACTACATCCGAGGCGCAGACGCTGGGTAGGCGACTGGCATCCGAACCGTGAGGCATCGCGGTGCGGCGTGCTACCTTCGCCACTCGGCGCGCATGAACAGGACGACCTGCCTGACGAGGTACGACCAGCCGCCCGTGGAGGAGCTCGTTCAGGCTCGGCTGTCGGGTATCGGTGCCAAGCCGTGCCCGGCACAAATCTGACGGAGGCCACATCGATGACGATCTTCCTGGACCAGCCGGGTCGCTTCCTCTTCTTCACCGGAAAGGGGGGCGTCGGCAAGACGGCTCTCGCGTGTGCGACAGCGATCCGCCTGGCGGATGCAGGGAAGCGAATCCTCCTGGTCAGCACCGACCCGGCGTCGAACCTCGACGAGATGCTCGGCGTCGCGCTCTCGAACCGACCGACCAAGGTCCCCGGTGTCGACCGACTCTGGGCCCTCAACATCGATCCCGAGCGGGCAGCCAGCGCCTACCGCGAGCGCGTCATCTCGCCGTATCGCGAACTCTGGACGGAGGGACAGCTCGCCGAGCTGCGCGAGCAGCTCGCCGGCGCGTGCACCGTCGAGATCGCCGCATTCGATGAGTTTGCCGAGCTGCTCGCCGGCGACCAGGCGCCCGCGGCGTTTGACCACGTGCTGTTCGACACCGCGCCCACCGGACACACGTTGCGGCTCCTCAGCCTGCCACGCGCCTGGACCAGCTTCCTCCAGTCGACCGCGCAGGGAGCCTCGTGTCTCGGTCCGCACACGGGGCTGAGGATGCAGGAGGCGCGATTCGCCGCGGCGATGGGCGCGCTGGCCGACAGCGCTCGCACAACGATCGTCCTGGTGACGCGGCCTGATCGAGCTGCTCTACGCGAGGCCGAGCGGACGTCGGGTGAGCTGATGGCCATCGGCATCAAGAACCAACAGCTCGCCATCAACGCGGTATTCGAGGCTGCCGATCAGGCCGATCCCGTCGCTGCTGCGCTCACGGAGCGCGGGCGAGCGGCGCTCCGCGCGCTGCCTCCTCGATTGCAGGGACTGCCCACGTTGCGCATCCCTCTGCGCGCGTTCAACATGGTCGGCCTCCCGGCGCTCCGCGCGCTCCTCGACGATCGCGCAGCCGAAGCCCTGTCACATTCCGTTTCCCCGATCGCGAGGCCATCGCTCCCGCGTCTCTCGTCCCTCATCGACGAGATCGCGATGCCCGGCCGAGGGCTCGTGATGGTGATGGGAAAGGGCGGTGTGGGAAAGACGACGATCGCTGCCTCGATCGCTGCCGAGCTGGCCTCGCGCGGTCACCACGTGCACCTGAGCACCACCGATCCGGCGGCCCACATCGCCTCGACACTCGATGGGCAGATCGAGAACCTGACGATCAGCCGCATCGATCCGGCCACCGAGGCGAAGGCTTACGTGGACCGCGTGATGGCAACGCGCGGCGCGAGCCTCGATGATGCCGGCAGAGCCTTGCTCGCCGAGGATCTTCGCTCGCCGTGCTACGAGGAGGTCGCCGTCTTCACGGCGTTCTCGAGGATCGTCTCCCAGGCTCGCTCGAACTTTGTCGTCCTCGACACCGCTCCCACCGGGCACACGCTCCTCCTCCTCGACACGACGGGCTCTTATCACCGGCAGGTCATCGGAACCGGTGCGGAGCCGAAGCAGGTGTCCATGCGCCTCGTCACACCGCTCATGAGGCTGCGGGATCCCGACTACACGAAAATTCTTCTGGTGACGCTCGCCGAAACGACGCCCGTCTCCGAAGCGGCCCGCCTCCAAGCGGATCTGCGTCGTGCTCAGATCGAGCCGTTCGGATGGGTCATCAACGGCAGCCTGGCGGCCACCGACTCGGCAGACCCGTGCCTGAAGCAGCGTGTTGCCGCCGAGCTCGAGCAGATCGAAGTCGTGCGCACCCTTCACGCGAAGAGGGTGGCGATCGTGCCTTGGGTGACCGAGGAGCCGGCCGGTCCCGCCCGCCTGCTGGCGCTGGCGCGTGACAACGAACCGCAGCGGCGCGTTCCTTAGGAATGGGTCGGTTGCGGTGGTGGTCTCTGCCGCGGGAGGACGGTGCCGGGGGGTGATGGTCCGCGCTCTCACGGAACACATGAGCCACACTGCCCCCCGATGGCGCCGCGCCCGCGCCGGCCTCGCGCCCCGCTCGACGAGCGCCAAGTCGATCTCCTGCGTCCATCCGCTCGGATCCCCGTCCTCCAGGCAGGAGGCCCGAGATGACCGACCGAACCATCGACCAGACCCGTGCCTGGCCCAGCGCTCGCTGCTTGCCCGCGCGCTCCGCTTCGCGCGGCCTGGCCTCGCCCGAGGCCACCCCGCTCCGGGCTGTCCCCTCCTCGACGCGACGCTCGAGCGCCTCACGGCGACACCAGGCGTGAAATCCGCCGATTGACAGAGGGAGCATCGTCACCTATCGCTGCATTACGATGAAAGCGAAGCCCGAGGCGGCCGACCGCTGCTGTCCTCCTGCGCGCGAGCAGGCAGACCTCCGGCCGATCGAGGGCGACGAGGCCGACGAGGAGCTGGCCAGCCTGTCGAAGGCGCTCGGACACCCGGCGCGCGTGAAGATCGTGCGTATCCTGATCCGAAAGAACGCCTGCATCTGCGGCGACATCGTGGACGAGCTGCCGCTCGCCCAGTCGACGGTCTCGCAGCACCTGAAGGTGCTCAAGGAGGCCGGCCTCATCCGCGGCGACGTCGACGGCCCTCGCGTCTGTTACTGCATCGAGCCCCGGGCGCTCCGGCGTCTGAAGGCCCTCGTCGGGGGGCTCTGAGCGCCGTCGCACGTCTAGACTATCGTACATCGACGATTACCGAAAGGAAGCTCCGATGTCCGTGACCATCCGCGTGTCCGACCCCGCCATGTGCTGTTCCACCGGCGTCTGTGGACCGAGCGTCGATCCCGAGCTGGCCCGCTTCGCCGGCGACGTCGACTGGCTCCAGAAGCAGGGCGGCACCGTCGAGCGCTACAACCTGTCTCAGCAGCCGTCCGCGTTCACCGGCTCGCACGAGGAGAAGCTCGCACGCGTCATCGAGGTGCGCGAGAGCCTCCGAGCTCGCATCGCGTCGTGGCTCGCGTCGCTTCCAGGCACGGACACGACGCCTCGCACGACCACAAGGAACTGAACTCGCATGACCAACGCAAAAGCCGGCCTGCTCGGCAATCTCTCCTTCCTCGACCGCTACCTGACGCTCTGGATCTTCCTCGCGATGGGCCTGGGCGTCGCCCTCGGCTTCCTCGCGCCCGGGTTCACGACTGCGCTCAACGACATGAGCGTCGGCACGACGTCGATCCCTATCGCGGCCGGGCTGATCCTGATGATGTACCCGCCGCTCGCCAAGGTCCGCTACGAGGAGCTCGGCAAGGTCTTCCGCAACAAGCGGGTGCTCACTCTGTCGCTGGTCCAGAACTGGATCATTGGTCCGCTGCTGATGTTCGGGCTCGCGGTGGTGTTCCTGCGCGACAAGCCAGAGTACATGCTCGGCCTCATCCTCATCGGGCTCGCGCGCTGCATCGCGATGGTCATCGTCTGGAACGATCTCGCCAAGGGCGACACCGAGTACTGCGCCGGGCTCGTGGCCTTCAACTCGATCTTCCAGGTCCTGTTCTTCTCGGTCTACGCGTACTTCTTCGCCACGCTCCTGCCGACCTGGCTCGGACTCGAGGGAGCCGTCGTGAACATCACCATCGGCGAGATCGCGACGAGCGTGGCCATCTACCTCGGTGTTCCGTTCGCCGCCGGGTTCCTCACGCGACGGGTGCTCGTGCGCACGAAGGGGCGTGACTGGTACGAGAAGGCGTTCGTGCCTCGCATCGGCCCCATCACGCTCGTCTCCCTGCTGTTCACCATCGTGGTGATGTTCTCGCTGAAGGGCGAGACCATCGTGCAGCTGCCGCTCGACGTTCTTCGCATCGCGGTGCCGCTGCTCATCTACTTCGTGCTGATGTTCGCGGTGTCGTTCTTCATGAGCAAGCGCGTCGGCGCGGACTACAAGCAGTCGGCGACGCTCTCGTTCACGGCCGCGTCGAACAACTTCGAGCTGGCCATCGCTGTCGCGATCGCGAGCTTCGGCATTCACAGTGGTGCGGCGTTCGCGGCGGTCATCGGTCCTCTCGTCGAGGTGCCCGTCCTCATCGGCCTCGTGAACGTCGCCCTGTGGGTGCAGAGGCGCTTCTTCCCCAACACCCCGCTCGATGTCGCGCCGCCCGCATGCGCCGGCCCGAGCACTCCCGAGAGCAAGGCCTGACCACGATGAACATCGGCAAGACGATCCTTTTTCTTTGCGTCGCCAACTCGGCGCGCAGCCAGATGGCCGAGGGCCTTGCTCGCAAGCTCTTCGGCGCGCGCATCGCCGTGCAGAGCGCGGGGAGTGAGCCGTCGAAGGTGAACCCGTACGCGATCGAGGTGATGCGCGAGGTCGGGGTCGACCTGACGACGCACCACTCGAAGTCTGTGCAGACGATCGACGCCGCCACCGTGGGCACGGTCATCACGCTCTGCGCCGAGGAGGTCTGCCCGGTCTTCCTCGGCAAGGCGCGCCGGCTGCACTGGCCCATTCAGGATCCGGCGAGCAAGGATCCGTCGATCCCACGCGAGGAGATGCTGACGCGGTTCCGGACCGCGCGGGACCAGATCCTGGCGAGGCTCGAGGTGCTCGACGCGCTGCTCGACCTCCCCGAGGGGCCACAGGCGCAGGAGTTCCACGCCAGCGTGCGCGTGAAGGATCTCGCGAAGAGCACGCGTTTCTACGCTTGGCTCCTCGGCACCGAGCCGAAGGAGTGGACGCATCGCTACTCGACGTTCGTTCGGCCGGAGCTGCACACGAACTTCGTGCTCGTCGTCTCCGACGGCAAGGAGCTGCACCGAGACACGCTCTACCACCTCGGTATTGCCGTCGCTGGCAAGGCGGCGGTCGTTCGGTCCTACGAGCTCGCGACGGCCGCCGGGTTGACGGTGAGCAAGCCGCCGCGCACGACTTGGCGTGGCACGCCGCTCCACGAACTGTGGCTCGAGGACCCTGACGGCAACCTCGTCGAGATCTACGCCCGGCTCACGCCGGACGAGCTCGCCGAGAAGCCGGAGAACCTCGAACCCACGGCGTTGGCGTAGCGCATGCGCGGCCCCGCCTGGCTCTGACCGGTGATGGGAGAGCTGCTGGGCAGCGCGCTCCTCGTCGCCGTCATGTTCGGGTCGGGCGCGGTCCGGGCGGCCGTGCAGCGCAGGAACCTGCTCCCCTTGGCGGTGTCGAAAGGCACCATGCCCAGGCCTTCCCTTCCGCTCGCCGGCCTCCTCCTCGTCGCCGCCCTCGGCGCCGCCGCGACCTCCGACGCGGCCACGGATGGCCGCGACGCGGTCGCCCGCGGCCTCGACCTCTTCCTTCACGCGCCCGACCGCGGCGCGCCCGGCGCCACCCTGCCGGTCCAGGTCCTCGCGCTCGGCTTCCCCACCGCGATCACGCTCCGGCCGCTCGAGGCGGCCACCGTGGAGGCGACGTGGGATCCCGAGCACCTCGGCAAGGTCAGCGCCGTCCCGCCGCCCGTGCGGGTCACCACCGACGCGAAGGGGCGCGCTCACCTCGACGTCCCGATCCCGGAGGGGCCCGAGCGCGAGCTCCGGCTGCTGCTCGGTGTCCGCGCCGGAGACCGGCAGCGGACGCGGACGCTCACCGTGCACCGACTCGCGCCGCTCCAGGTCGACCTGCACGTCCCTGACACGCGCGTGGTGCCGGGCAGCGCGATGTCGGCGTGGATCACGGTGCAGAGCCAGGCCTCGGGGCAGCCGGCCCCTCGGGTCCCCGTGGAGGTCAGCCTGCTCGAGGGCGGCGTCGCCCGGCACACGGCCGTGGTCACGACCGACGCGGCCGGCGTCGCCATGACGCGCGTGCCCGTCCCCTGGATCGACGAGCCCGCCTGGCGCTGGATCCTCCGCGCCCGCGCGCGGAGCGCGGCGGGGGCCTCGTCGAACGCCGCCGAGATCTCCCTCTCGCCGCGCGAAGAGACGCCCGGCGCCCCGCAGATGCTGGCCGAGTGGTCCGAGCAGGACCTGCGCGCCGGGGATCGCGCAAGCTACGTGATCCGGATCCGCGATGGCGCCGGGCAGCCCGTGGCCGGGCTGCCGGTGCGGACCTGGACCGGGCCGAAGGGCACGAGCCCGCCCGAGGACTGGGCCGCATGGGAGAAGCTCACGACGCCCGCGCGCACCGACGCGGCCGGCGAGGTCCGCGGCGCGGCCGTGGCGCCCACCACCGTGGTGCAGGGCGCGGGGACCACGCTGCGCGTCGTCGCGCGCGCGACGTTCGAGGGGCACGAGCTCGAGCGCGAGGCCACCGTCTCCGTGGAGAGCCCCACCTCCGAGGCGGCGCTGCTCCCGGAGGCGGGCGCCATCGTTCCGGGCGTCGCTCAGCGCATGCTCCTGCGCGTCCGCGATGCGCGGCGGAAGCCGGTGCAGGGCACCTTCACCGTCGAGGGCGACGGGCTCCAGGCCGCCGTGACCACCGACGCGTACGGCGAGGCCGAGGTGACCTGGGACGCGCCCGTCGAGCTCGGGGCCTTCCGCAACGTCGGGCCGTGCGCGGGCGGCGTCGCGGCGGCGGTGCGCGTGCGGCCCGCGGGCGAGCTCCCGGCGCTCGCGTCGCGGCGCGAGCCGTTCGCGCTGTGCGTCTCCGTCGATCGCGACGCCACGGCGCTGCTCCGGCCCGAGCGGCTCCTCGCCCGCGCCGGCGACGCGCTCGCGCTCCGCGTGATCGACGCCGGCGGCGCGGGTCCGCGCGCGGGCCGGCGGCCGGAGGGCGGCAGCGCAGCGGACGGCGCCGGCTGGAGCGTGATCGTCCAGGCCGGCAACTCGGCCCGCGCGGCGAGCGCCTGGATCGCCGGCGGCCCGGAGGGCGGCGCGCTCGGCCTGCCCGAGGGCGCGGCCGGCGTCTGGACGCTCAGCGCCGCCGCTCCCCGGCCGCGCGCCGCCGCGCGGCAGGCGGGCGGCGCGGTGCTCGTCACGCCGCGCGTGCTCCCTCGGCTCGAGGCCCGCATGACCGGGGGTCGCGCCGCCCCGCGCGGCGCCATCGACGTGGACCTCGCGCTCACCGACGGGGGCAACCGCGGCCTGCCCGGGACCGTCGCGGCCGTCGTCGTGGACCTGCACGGCGGGGGCAGCGTCGGCGGCCTCGCGGCGCTCGACACGCGCGCGCGGCTCTGCCAGGGCATGGTCGAGCCCGAGCGCTGCGGCGCCTTCCTCCAGGGCGATCCCGCGCTCGATCCGCTCCGGCGCGCGGAGCTCGGCGCGCGGGCGCGCGAGGCGATCGCGCCGGCGAACGATCCGGCCGGCTCCGCGCGGGCGGCGCTCGACGAGGCGTTCGGCCAGGTGCTTCGCTCGCTCGAGGGGGCGGTCTTCGAGGCCACCAGCGACCCGGAGCGACTGCGCGACGTGCGCCGCCGCGGGCCGGGCGGCGCCCATGCGTGGAACCCCGAGCTGATGACCCTGGTCACCGCCGCCATGGATGCGCCCCCCGAGACG
Source organism: Sorangium sp. KYC3313 (assembly GCF_052075895.1). NCBI lineage: Bacteria > Pseudomonadati > Myxococcota > Polyangiales > Polyangiaceae > Sorangium > Sorangium sp. KYC3313. The sequence goes on along the minus strand of NZ_CP197255.1, from coordinate 8,488,675 downwards.
CCCGGCGGCGAGCCGCTCTCGCTCGCGGACCTCCTGGCGGTGGACCCGCAGGTCACGTTCGATCACGTCGCTCGCCGCGTCACCCGCCTCAAGCTCTTCCGCGTCCTCGCCGCGGCGCGCGCGTTCCGGCGCGAGCGCCTGCTCGACCCGGACGAGCCGGCGCTCCGCGATCCGAACGCGCTGCTCCGCCGCCTGGTGCGCGACGCGCAGCTCGAGGAGTCGCTCCTGCTCGATCCCTGGGGCGGAACGATCCAGTTCACCCCGACGACCGCGCCGCCCGCGCCGTTCCTCACGGTGCGGCGCGGCTTCGCCCTGCACGCGCCCGGGCCCGACGGCCGGATCGGCACGGGCGACGACGTGCGCGATCCGTTCGAGCGCGTGCTGCGCTCGGGCACGCCGTACGCCAGGGCGGTCGGCGAGGATCGCCTCGTCGACGCGAAGTTCGACATGGAGGTCGGCGACGCCACGGTGTCGGCGTGGGAGAGCCTCCTGGAGGAGCTCACGGGCACGTCCCTGGGCGAGGGGATCGGCCAGGGCGGCCTCGGCCTCTCCGGCGTGGGCGCGGGCGGCGCCGGGTTCGGTCAAGGCCACGGCAAGCTGGGCGGATCCCACCGCACCTCGTCCGGCGCGCCGCGGGGCGTGTTCTTCTGGTCGCCGCCCCAGCGCACCGACAAGGATGGCCGGCTGCGGATGCGCGTCCCGCTCGGCGACGTCGAGACGACCTTCCGGCTCGTCTTCGTGGGCGTGCCGGACGGCGCCACGCCGGCCACGGCCACGCTCGACGTGCCCACCGCGCAGCCGCTCTCGGCGCGCGTGGAGGCCGGCGCCGCGTGGGTCGAGGGCGACGAGGTCGACGTCGAGATCTCGGTCCGGAACCGCTCGCCGAGGCCGCTCCGCGCGAGCGTGGAGCTCACGGCGCGCGGCGTGGCCGCGCTCGTGGACCCGCGGCGCCGGGCGGTGGCGGTCGACGTGCCCGCGGGGGGCGCGGCCCCGGTGCGCGCGCGGGTGCGGGCGCTGCGCGCGGGGCGGGCGGAGCTCGCGGTCGCCCTGAAGGCGCAGGGGACCCCGGGCGACGCGCTCGTGCACGCGTGGGACGTCCGCCCGGCGGGCGAGCCCACCGACCTGAACATCGCCCGGGTCGTCGAGGGCGGCGCCACGGCCACGCTGCGCGTCGCGGCGGACCCGCAGCGCTACCAGCCCACCGGCCGCCCGCGGCTCGTCGTCGAGCGCGGCCTCGCGGGCGCGCTCGCCGCGGCGCTCGAGGCGATGGATCCCGACCGGCTCTCGTCTGCCGGGGCGATGGCGGACGCGGTGGAGGTCGCGGCGCTCGTGCGCCGCTGGGCCGCGGCGCGGGGGGGCGAGGGCGCGCCGCTCGCCGCGCGCGCGGAGGACATCGGCCGCCGCGCCGTGGGCCGGCTGCTCGCGTACAAGGGCAGCAAGAAGGACCTGGTCTCCTGGCCTCCGGCGCTCCGGGCGCGCACCTTCGCGCCCGCGTCCGTGGCGGAGGAGCTGCCGAAGATCGACGTGCGCTGCCCGCCCGAGCCCCTGCAGCCCGCGGCGGCGCTCGACGCGCTCGAGGTCGAGCCCTCGCCGGCCGGGGGCGCGGTGAACGCGTGCTGGGACGCGCTCGTCACGAGGACGCTGGACGAGGTGATCCGGAGCGGCGATCGCGTGGCGCTCGCCCGGGTCCTGCTCGCGCTCGCGGAGCGGCCGCACCGGGCGGCGCTGGCCGCGAACGTGGCGGACCGGCTGCGCGCCTGGGTGGCGCTGCTCCCGACCGGCGGCGTCACCTTGCCGCCGGGTCAGGCCGAGGATCGGAGCGCGCGCGCTGTGGTCTACGCGGCGCTCCTCCGCGCCGCCGGGCTCGGCCGGAGCGCGGCGCCACCCGCGAAGCTCCTCGGCTGGGTGGGCGTGCAGCGCGACGTGCGCGGCGGCTACGGCGCGCCGGCCAGCACGCGCGCGGTGGTGCGCGCGCTCCTGGCCCACGGGGGCGAGGGCCGAGGGGTGGCACGGGTCACGGTCACGTCGGGCGGCGCGCGCCGCGACGTGCAGGTCGGGCCGTCGGGGCGGCTCGTGGTGCCGCTCGACGCGGGCGCGACCGAGGTGACGGTCGAGGCAGCGGGGCCCGCGGTCGTGGCGCGCCTGGAGCGCCCGGCGCTGCGGCGCTGGAGCCGGCCGCCGGCCCCGGCGGCGAGCCCCGTGCAGGCGGAGATCTCCTGGCCGAAGCGCCCGCGCGCGGGAACGACGGGGAAGCTCGCGGTCTCGCTGCGCCACACGCTGGGCCGCCCGGTCGAGGTCGACGTGCGCGTCCCGCTTCCGCCAGGGGTGTCGCTGGCCGCGCCGCTCGGGGGCGTGCGGCAGGTGAACGGTGTCCTCGCGCTGCGCGCTTCCCTGGAGGCGAGCCGGCTCGCGACGCTGGTGGAGATCCCGGTGCGCTTCGCGCTCGCCGGCAAGGTGACGGCGCCCGAGGCGCAGGCCCGGGTGGCGCAGGAGGAGCTGCCGCGCGCGGTGGTCCCGGCGCGGCCTATCGTGATCGAGTGATCGGCGCTTTCGGATACCGGTTCACTCTCAGGCCGCACCGGCGCAGGGGCACACGGGCGCACACGGCTGAAGTCGTGTTCGATACCCGGCCATAGGGGTTCATTTATACGCATCGAGCGAGGGCACGGCTTCGGCGCGCCCGCAGGCTGTGGAGTAGAGGCGGCCCCTTCAATGCATGATCGGTTGTTGATAGTAGCGTCGCTTTTCCAGTGAGGCGGCGCCATTGAAGGCGAAGCGTTCGACGAAGAGATCGCCTTGACACAAACTCGGATCGCCGCGCGCGCGGCCTCCTTCCGTGCCACGATCCCGGCCGTGAGCCCGCGATGTACGCTCTTCCAGTTGCTCCTCCTCGCCGCCTGCGGAGGCCCCCAGCTGCCCTCGCCCGCCGCCGTCGCGGGCACCGCCGAGGCACCGCCGCCGAGGTGCGTGCTGCCCGGCGCGCCGATGGTGGTGCATCGCGAGGGCAACGCGGTGTTGCAGGTATGGGAGGTGCCGGCCGCTCCGGTGCTGTTCGAGGAGGTGCTTCCGAGCGCGCCCGGGTACCTGGCATATCGTGAGGCGATCGCGGCGGCCGGCGGTGACCTCGAGCGTCCGGTCGCCGATTCTCCCCAGCCGCGCGACGACGCCGAGCGCGAGCTATGGCGCCGCGAGGACGAGAACGCCGCGCTGATGTACGGCGACGCAGGTCGCGTCCGGCCTATCCGCTGCCTCGAGGCAGCCCTGTTCGCGGCCCAGGACGCGCGCTATTCGGAGCTCACTCAGCCCACCGCGTTCATCGCGTCGATCCTGCTCCGCGAGGTCGGCGGCCGGCCCCAGCTCAAGATTTACTTCGGGGCGAGCGACTCGATGTTCCCGCCCAAGGCGTTCTATGGCTTCGACGAGGTCCGCCGCGACGTGGCCGCCGGCTGGGAGTATTGGGTCGTCCTCCACAACCACACCGTGCGTACTCTTAACGGCAAGCCCGCCCTCGGCGTGCCCGCGCCGAGCACCAGCGACGTGCCGCTCTTCCGCGGGCTCGTCAAGGAGTCGGGGCTGCGCGCGGTGTGGGTCACGAATGGCTTCTACACCGGCGAGGCTACGGCCCAAGATCTCGCCCGCTACCGCACCCGCGATTGACGGTCAGCGCATAGCTTGCGCAAGGGTGAAGGTCGCTTCGGGAGGAGCGGCCCGTGCACGCGCCGCCCCGAGGTCCGCACGATCCGCCCCCCACGCCCCTCTCCCTGCGTCGGCACCGCGTCGCATTCCAGCGCCGGGGCTTGGCGCCGTCCGCCGATCGCCTACCATGCCCCCAATGGCCGCTACCTTCGCCACCTTCTCCCTGGAGGGCGACAAGCTCCCCGCGGACGTCGCCGTGACCCGCTTCGAGGCCGTCGAGGCGATCTCCACGCCCTACACGGTCGAGGTGCGCTTCGCGACGCTGGACGCCTCGTTCCGGGTCGAGGACTGCCTGCGCAGCCGCCTCTGCCTGCGCGTCGTCGACACGTCGGGCCAGGAGCGGCTGTACGACGGCATCGTGGACCGCGCCGGCTTCGCGCACATCGTGGGCGAGAGCCGCCAGTTCGACGTCCGCCTGCGACCCGCGCTGGCCGCGCTCGCGCACCGCGAGGGGTGCCGCATCTTCCAGGAGAAGACGATCGTCCAGGTCGCGCAGTCGGTCTTCGAGGACGCCGGCTTCGGCGACAAGGTCGAGTGGCGGATCGCGAAGGAGTACGAGCCGCGCGAGTTCATCGTCCAGTACCGCGAGTCGCACCTCAACTTCGTCTCGCGGCTCCTCGAGGACAACGGCCTCTTTTACTACTTCCGGCACGAGGCCGCCGGGCACACGATGATCATCACCGACGACCCCGCCGCCTTCGAGGTGGAGGAGGGGCTGCCGGTGAGCTTCCGCATGGCACAGGGCGGCCTGCCCGGGAGCCTGCCGCTCGCCAAGTTCACGAGGACGCGCGCGCTGCGCACGAGCCTCGTCCACCTCCGGGACCACGATTTCGAGAAGCCCGACGTGAAGCCGGAGTCCGCGCTGCCCCGCAAGGAGGCCATCGCGCTGCCCTATTTCGAGTACCCCGCCGGCTTCACGAAGGGGAGCGTGGGCGCCCGCCGCGCCGAGGCCCGCATGCGCGAGCTCTCCGCCGACGCCGACGTGTGCGAGGGCGAGAGCCGCGCGGCCGGGCTCAAGGTGGGCGAGTCGTTCGCCGTCGAGGGCGCCGCGGAGCCGTGCCTGAACGGCGAGTTCGTGGTCACCCGCCTCGTCTCGCGCGGCAACCAGACGCTCACCGGCGGCGTGGCGAACTACGACGTCGAGAACCACTTCCGCGGCGTCCCCAAGGGCGCGCCCTTCGCGGCCGAGCGCCGCGCGCGGCGGCCGCGCATCCGCGGCATCCAGACGGCGGTCGTCACCGGGTCGAGCACCCAGGAGCAGGCGATCCACGTCGACAAGTACGGCCGCATCAAGGTCCGCTTCTTCTGGGACCGGCAGGGCCAGCAGGACCACACCTCCAGCTGCTGGCTGCGCGTCTCGCAGATCGCGATGGGCGGCTCGATGATCCTCCCCCGCGTCGGCTGGGAGGTCTCGGTCGCGTTCCTCGACGGCGATCCGGACCGGCCGCTCGTGCTCGGGCGCACGTACAACGCGGAGAAGACGCCGCCCGACGCGCTCCCCGCCGCCAAGGCGTCCGGCACGCTCAAGAGCATGTCGTCGCCGGGCGCTGGCGGCCACAACCAGATCGGCATGTCCGACACCGCGGGGAGCCAGGGGTTCGGCATCCACGCCCAGAAGGACCTCAACGTCACCATCAAGAACGACAAGGTCGAGGAGGTGACGGTCAACGAGGAGCAGCACATCAGCGTGAACGGCTCCCGCTCGGTGAAGGTCGACGACTCGACCTCCGTCGCCGGCAATCAATCGCTCGACGTCGGCGCGGTGCTCTCGCACAAGATCACCGGCAACCAGAGCATCTCGATCGGCGGCAACGACACGACCAACGCGATCAGCAACTACGTCGAGAAGGTCACCGGCAACCGCTCCTACACGGTGAGCGGCAACCAGATCACGATCTCGAACGGCGTCAGGCACTCCATCACCGGGGACATGAGCCGCAAGGTCGGCGCGCTGCAGCTCTCCGGCAGCCTGGGCTCGATCAACGACAACGTCCTCGGCGGGATGACGGAGACGGTGGGCGCCGTGAAGGCGCAGATCATCAATGGCAGCCACGGAGAGCAGATCACGGCCAACAAGGACCAGACCTCGCTGGCGGCGGAGCTCCACCTCACGAAGGGCTCGCTCTCTCACGTGGCGCTCGGCGTCACCAACATGGTCGGCGGCCTCCATTACCAGAAGCTGGACGGCGATCTCGTGGTGCAGGCGCCGCTCATCACCCTCCTCGGCGCCGTCGGCGTCTTCAAGGGCGGCGGCAGTGAGCTCAAGCTCGGCGGCGGGCCCGTCGTGATCAAGGGGTCGAAGATCGCGGTCAAGGGCGCGCTCGTCGTCAAGATGGGCGCGTCGATGAAGCTCGGATCGTGAGGGCCCATGAGCGCTCGTGACGTGAAGAGAGAGGTGAAGAGTGGCTGATCATCATGTCCTCGCGATCTCCTCCCTCAGCGTGGAGGGCAAGATCTACCGGGTGCTGCGCTTCGAGCTCACGGAGCAGCTCTCGGAGCTCACCCGCCTCGAGTGCGAGCTGCTCGACGACGAGGCGGCGCTGCCGAGGCCGAAGGAGGTCCTCGGCAAGCGCGCTGTGTTCACGCTGTCGCGCAGCGACGACACGCAGACGCGCTCTTTCGCCGGGACCATCGTCCTCGCCGAGCTCGTGCCCGACCCCGACGACGTGCCCACGCTGCGGATCGAGGTCGCGCCGGCGCTCTGGAACCTCGGGCAGCGCTCCGACTGCCGGATCTTCCAGGACAAGAGCGCGGTCGACATCGTGAAGGAGGTCCTCGAGGGCGCGGGCGTGCCCGCGGGCCAGCAGGACTGGCGCGTGACCGAGCCCCACCCGACGCGGGTCTACACGGTCCAGTACCGCGAGCGGGACCTCGATTTCGTGCACCGCCTCCTCGCCGAGGAGGGGATCTACTTCGCGATCCACATGAAGGACGACGAGGACATCCTCGTCTTCGGCGACTCGCCGACCGGCCTCGAGGACATCGAGGGCGCGACGTCGCTGCCGTTCTTCCAGGACTTCGGCGTCGAGGGCTTCGCGGATCGCGTCGTCCGCCTCTCGCGGGAGGTCTCCGTGCGGAGCGACAAGGTGTTCGTCCGCGACTACGACCCGGAGAAGCCCTCGACGAAGCCGGAGGCGTCGGCCGAGGGGAGCGATCCCGGGGAGCACGTGCTCGAGATCTACGAGCACCCGGCGCGCACCGCCGACGCGAGCGTCGCGGAGCGGCTCGCCAAGGTGCTGCTCGACTCGGTACAGGCGGAGCGCGACGTCGTGCACGGCGAGACCGGCTCGCTCGCGCTGCTCCCGGGCCGGCGCTTCTCGGTCGACGGCCACCCCTACGACCCGCTCAACCAGGAGTACCTCGTCATACGCGCGCGCATCGCCGGCAGCCGGCCGCGGAGCTTCGAGCTCTCCGGCCGCGCGGGCGCGGAGGACGGCGCGCGCGACCTCCGGTCGAGCTGCGAGTTCTGGGGCGTGCCGACCGGGACCACGCGCTACCGGCCCCCGCGGCGCGCCCGCGAGCAGGTGATCCCGGGCACGCAGACCGCGATGACCACCGGGCCCTCGGGGCAGGAGATCCACACCGACGCGGGCGGGCAGGTGAAGGTCTCCTTCCACTGGGATCGCTCCGGAAAGAAGGACGACACCTCGAGCCGCTGGATCCGCACGAGCCAGGTGCCGACGGGCGGATCGATGCTGCTGCCGCGCGTCGGATGGGAGGTCACCGTGCGCCACGTAGAAGGCGACGCGGACCGGCCGTTCGTGATGGGCCGCATGTACAACGCGCTCACGCCGCCGCCCTACGCGCTCCCGAAGGAGGCGGGGAAGAGCTCCCTCCAGACCGCGACGACGCCGGGCGGGGGCAGCACCAACGAGCTCCGGATGTCGGACGCGAAGGGCGGCGAGGAGATGTTCATCAACGCCTCGAAGGACATGTCCACCGAGGTGAAGAACAACGCGACCGAGTCGATCGGCAACAACCACAAGAAGAAGATCGGCGCGGACCAGACGACGAACGTCACGGACAGCATGACGACCAGCATCGGGTCGAACCAGACGCTCTCGGTCTCGGGCAACCAGTCGATGAAGATCGAGACCTTCCACGTCGACGACATGGGCGGCGATCACTCGCTCTCGATCGGCGGGAACCGCGACATGAAGATCGGCGGGGATCACAAGCGCGACGTCACCGGCAACAGCTCGCTCACGGTGTCCGGCAACCAGATCGATCTCGTGGTCGGCTCGGTCACGGATCAGACCCTGGCCGGCTTCAACCACGAGGTCGGCGCGGCGCTCGTCGAGCTCGCGCTGGGGCACCGCTCGGTGACGGTCCAGGGCGACCGGAGCGAGACGGCCACCGGCGCGAAGGTGATCGCGGTCAAGTCGGGCCGCGGCGTCCAGGTCGGCGGATCGATGAACGTGAAGGTCGGCGGCGCGATCGTCAACGTGGCGAACGGGAACCGCGTGGAGAGCTCGCTCGGCACGTACACCGAGCTCGCGGGGGGCGCGCAGCTCGTCAAGGCGAACAACGCCGTCTTCGAGGCGACCGGCGCGCTCACGCTGGTCATGGGCGCGTCGATCCTCTCGCTGACGCCCGCGAGCGTCGCGATCATCGGCGTCTCCGCGAAGCTCGACGGCGACGTCTCCGACACCGCCGCGCTGGTGCTCGACAACTGAGGAGGAGGCGAACGTGGCACGCGAGATGATTGCGCACTTCACGATCGACGAGGTCCCCGCGGCCCGGGTGCTCCGCTTCGAGTCGATCCACGAGGCCGGCAGGCCGCTCGTCCTCGACGTCGAGGTGTACCTCCACACGTACCAGGAGCTCGAGGCGATGATCGGCAAGCCCGCGGCGCTCTCCTTCGGCGCGCCCGGGGAGGCGCCGCGCGTCATCGCGGGCACGGTGGAGGCCGCGACGTCGATCGGCACCACCGAGCTCGGCGTCGAGGGGCTGCTGGGCGTCCGCTACGCCGTCCGCGTCGTCTCCTCGCTCGCGCTCCTCGCGCGCAGCATAGGCTCGCGGATCTTCCAGGACATGAGCGCCAAGGAGATCGTGGCGAAGGTCCTCGAGGATCACGGGATCACCCGCGTCGCGTGGCGGCTGAGCGGCGACTGTCCGAAGCGCGAGTACTGCGTGCAGTACCAGGAGAGCGCGCTCGCGTTCATCTCGCGGCTCATGGAGCACGAGGGCGTCTACAGCTTCGTCGAGGTGGACGCCGACGGCGAGCTCCTCGTCTTCGACGACGACAGCACCGTCGCCGGGCCGATCGCGGGCGACCCCGCGCTGCCGTTCCGCCGGCGCACCGGGCTCAGCGCGGCCGACGAGCGCGACGCCATCTACTCGATCCGCGAGCTCGAGCGGGTGCGCTCCGGCAAGTTCGTCCTCCGCGATTTCGACTTCAAACGGCCGAAGCTCGATCTCACGGCGACCGCGGCGTCGGGCGAGAACGACGCGCTGGAGCGCTACGACTACCCGGGCGGCTACTTCGAGCCGAGCGAGGGGCAGCGGCTCGCGCAGATTCGGCTGGAAGAGGAGCAGGTCGAGCGGCGCACGATCGAGATCGACACCGTCTGCTCGCGCCTCGCGGTCGGCCAGAAGCTCACGATCACGGACGCCGGCGAGCTCGACGGCGAGTACTTCCTCTTCGCGGTGAAGCACACCTACGTCCACGAGGAGGACGACGCGCTCGGCGGCGAGCGCGCGACGCCGCGCTCCAGGGCGCGGGCGCGCCTCGTGCCGGCTTCCGTGAAGTACAGGCCGCGGCGCATCACGCCGATCCCGCTCATCGAGGGGCCGCAGACCGCGACGGTGGTGGCGCCCGCCGGCTCCCAGACCGAGGCGATCCACACCGACGAGCTCGGTCGCTGCAAGGTGAAGTTCCACTGGGATCGCAGCGACATCATCGACGACAAGGCGTCGTGCTGGATGCGGGTCGCGCAGCTCCAGACCTCCGGCTCGATGATGCTCCCGCGCATCGGCTGGGAGGTGATCGTCGAGTTCCTCGAGGGGAACCCCGATCGGCCGATCGTGACCGGGCGCCTCTACAACGGCGTCACCATGCCGCCGTACGCGCTGCCGGAGGGCAAGACCCGCACGGCGATCCAGACCGCGAGCACGCCGGGCGGCGGCGGAGCCAACGAGATCCGCTTCGAGGACAAGGCGGGCTCCGAGGAGATCATGGTGCACGCCCAGCGCGACATGAAGACGGTCGCGGCGAACAACGCCAAGCGGAACATCGGCAACAACGAGACGTCGGTCGTCGGGAACAACGCGTCGCTCGAGGTCGGCGGCAACCAGACGACGAAGATCACGAAGGGCTCGCAGAACACGGTGGGCGCGAACCAGACGATCAGCGTCGGAGGCAACCGCAACGTCGAGGTGAACGCGGTGTCGGCGCTGACGGCGAAGGGCAACGCGACGACCACCGTGGGCGGCAACCAGTTCGAGATGGACGGCAACCCCCTCGAGGCGATGCTCGCGCTCGCGGCCCAGGCGGCGGTGCAGTTCGCGAGCGTGATGGCCAACAACGCGATCGCGGCGGTCCAGGGGCAGGTCGACGGCGCCATCAACCAGGTGATGGCGCCCATCAACGGGCTGACCCAGAAGGCGGCGGGGGTCGCGGGCGCGATGCAGGCTGTCGCCGGCGGGGACATGAGCCGCATGCCCGGAATGATCGCGAACGCGTCGGGCATTCCCGGCGCGAGCCAGCTCGCGGCCTCGATGGGCGGCGGTGGGGGCGGGGGCGGCGCCGCCGGCGGCGCGCCGGGCGCCGCGGCGCCCAACATGCTCGCCTCGATCGCGTCGAACGTGGCGCAGAGCAGCCTCGCCGGGAAGGTCTTCGTGAAGCCGGAGGCGCTCGCCTCGGCCCTCGGCATGGACGGGGGCGGCGGCGGCGGCGGGTCGACGGCCAACGTCGGCGGGCCGGACGGCGCCGTCGATGGCGTCGACGCGACCGACCGCGAGAAGGGGCCCGGGCACACGACCGCCAAGGTCACGGGCACCCACAAGGAGGACGTGGGCTCGATGAAGGTCCTGGGCGCGATCCAGGACATCGACAACAACGTGACCGGCAAGAAGACGATCGACGTCGGCGCCGCGACAGTGCAGGTGGCGTTCGGCAGCTACGCCGAGAGCGTCACGGGCTCGAAGACCGAGAAGGCGACGGGCCTGGTCGTCCTCAGCAACGGGGGCGAGAGCGAGACGGTGACCGGCTCGCGCACCGCGATGGTGGGCGGCGCGGTCGTCGACAAGCTCAAGGGATCGCACGTGGTGCAGGCCGTGGGGCCCGCGACGTTCATCGGGGCCTTCCACAAGGTGGAGGCGAAGGGCGCCATCGTCTTCAAGTGCGGCGCCAGCGAGGTGGTGATCGACGGCGCCGGCGTCACCATCACGTCCCCGCTCGTGACCATCCTGGCGCCGAAGATCCAGCTGCCGAAGAAGGTCTCGGAGGTCTGATGGCGGCCCAGTTCGACGGTGGATCGCGGGCGGCTTCTGCGTCGCTCTCGCTGGAGGAGCCGGACGCCGGGACCATGGCGGAGGAGGCGTCCGAGTCGCCGCGCGTGACCCTCGACGACGTGCTCGCCGAGCCGGCCGCGGCGCCGCTCCCGGCGCGGACGGCGCAGCCGCTCGGCGCCGCCATGCGGACAGCGCGCGTCGCGTCGATCGCGGGGCGGAAGGCGTCGATCCACGTCCGTGGCGCGGAGGGGCCCGTCGACGCCCAGATCGCGCCCGACGTCGATCCCGAGGTGATCGCCGACGCCCGCGCCCGCGGCGACGCCGTGCTCGTCGAGCTCTGCGAGGGCGAGCCCCCGCTGATCGTCGCGGCCCTGACGACGCAGCGGCCGCATACGCTCCACCTCAAGGCGACAACCGTCGCCATCGAGGCGGAGCAGGAGCTGCTGCTCCGCTCCGGCCGAGGCGCGGTCCGCATTCGCCAGGACGGCGACATCGAGGTCGTGGGCAGCCGCATCAGCGCCGCGTCGCGGGGGCTGTTCCGGATCGTCGGGAGGCTCTTGCGGTTGAATTGACGGCACGCGCGGCGTGCCCGCTGGAAGGCACGGCTGTCATAGCTTTCACTCAGGGAGCGTCGAAACAGCGATGCGAACGGCACCTGTCCCCAACATCCCGGCCATCCCGGGGATGAACCCCGGAGTCTTCGTTCTCGGCGGCGGCGGTGACGGCGGCGGGGCCGGCGGCCGCGGGGGCGGCGCGGGCAAGGACAAGCAAGGCGCGAACGGCAAGAACGGGGGCGACGACGCGTCCGGGGGCGGCAAAGGCGCCTGCGGCTCCGGCCAGAACGGCGGGGCGTGCCCCAACCATCATGGCAAGAAGGGGAGCGGCAAAGGCTCCAAGGGAGACCCTGTCGACATCGTGACAGGGCGTGTCTTCACGATCCCCGTCACCGACGTGCACTTGCCGGGCCCGCTGCCGCTGACGCTGACCCGCAGCTACACGAGCGCCGCGCGCGACCGCGACGTCGGGCTCGGGCGCGGCTGGTACCACTCGTACGCGTGGGAGGTGGAGGTGCACCGCGGCCGGACGAGGCTCTGGACCGGGAACGGCATGTACGTCGACTTCACGCCGATGCGCGTCGGCGAGTCGGCGGTGGGCCCCTCCGGGTGGCTGCTCGTCCGCGGCCAGACCGGCTTCGTGCTCGATCGGGGCGACGGCCGGTGGCTCGTCTTCGAGCACGCCTGGCGAGACCGCTACCTCCTGTCGGCGGAGACCGACTCTCACGACAACCGCATCTCGTTCTTCTACAAGGAAGGCGTCCTGGCGCAGATCGTCGACTCGGTCGGTCGCAAGGTCGAGGTCCGCTCCACGAGGGAAGGGCGCATCGCGTCGTTCGAGGTGAAGAACGCGGCGCACCGGGGCCAGCTGGTCCCGTTCGCGCGGTACCGTTATGACGACGCGGGGGACCTGGTGCTCGCCGAGGACGCGATGGGCGCGGCGACAAGGTACACGTATACGGATCATCTCCTGACGTGCCAGGAGCACCCGACGGGCCTTTGCTTCTACTTCGTCTATGACGGGGAAGGGCGGTGCGTCGAGACCTGGGGCGCGTACCCGGGGCGCGAGGACGAGAGCCTCGCCGCCGACGTCCCGGCGGTGCTCGCCGACGGGATCACGGCCGCCAAGGGAATCTTTCACACGAAGCTCGAGTACGGGCCTCACAACTATGTGGAGGCGGCCGACTCGATCTCGGTCGAGCGCTTCTTCGGAAACGACTTCGGGAGCGTCGACAAGGCGGTCACGGCCGCCGGCGTCTTCTGCCGCACGTACGACGCGTGGGGAAACCTGCTGTCGTTCACCGATGCGACGGGGGCGACGACCCGCTGGGAGCGGGACGCCCGCGGGCGAGAGCTCCGGATCACGGATGCTCTCGGCCGGGTGACCACGTTCGAGCGGGACGCCGACGGGCACATCCGGAGGGCGGTCGATCCTGCCGGGGGCGTCATCGAGACCGGGCGCCTCACGGGCGGGCTCGTGTGGCGCGACGCCATCGGCGCCACCTTCGAGGTGCACTTCGATCGCCGCGGGCTCACCACGCGGACCGTCGCGCCGAACGGCGGGCAGACGCTGTACAGGTACGACGATCACGGAAACCTCATCGAGCGGACCGATCCCACGGGCGCGGTGACGCAGTACACGTACGACTACTGGGGCCGGCGCCAGAGCATGCTCGACGCGTCGGGGGCGATGGTCACGTACGCCCACGACGACGCCGGCCGCCTCCGATCCGAGCGAACGCCGGACGGCGGCGTGACGCGCTACGAGTACGACGCGTCCGGAAACTGCACGTCGATCTGGCACCCGAACGGCCACACCACCACGCACCGCCATGCGGGGTACAACCGCATCGTCGAGACGCGAGAGCCCGACGGGCGGATCAGCAAATATCGATACAACCGCGAGGGGCGCCTCGTCGAGGTGCACAACAGCCACGGAGAGGTGCACCGCATCCGCCTGAACGCCGCCAGGCTCGTCTCGGAGGAGGTCACCTTCGACGGCCGCACCCTTCGTTATCGTTACGACGCCATGGGGCGTGTGGTGCAGTTCGAGAACGGCCTCGGCGAGAAGACCGGGTATGTGTACGATCTCGTCGGTCGCGTCGTGGAGCACCAGTACCCCGACGGCGGCGTCGAGACGTTCGAGTACGACGAGCTGGATTACATCATCGCCGCGCACGGCCCCTCCGGCGACATCTTCTTCGAGCGCAATCTCCTGGGCTGGGTGACGTGCGAGCGGCAGGTGGGCGGCGGCGAGACGTTCTCGGTGGAGAGGAAACATGACTTGATGGGCAATGTCATCGAGCGAAAGACCTCCCGCGGACACCACCAGACCTGGGTGCGCGACGTCGCCGGCCGCGCGCTCCGGGTGACGCTCGACGGCAACGAGCAGCTCGGCGTCGTCCGCGACGCGCTCGGGCGAGAGACCGCTCGCTATTTGCCCGGCGGCGGGCGTGTGGATGTCGTCTATGACGGGCTCGACCGCATGGTCCAGCGCACCGTGTCTCGCGGCGTCGCAGGCCCTGTGGTTGCTGCAGGTCAGCCCGACTGGATCGGGGCGCTCCCCCACGACCTCACCCTCCGACAAGCGGTTCACTACACGCCGCAGGGCGATGTGGCCGCGGTCGACGACGATCGCTCGGGCGCCGAGCGATGGGAGCACGATCCGCGCGGGCAGGTGCTGGCGCGCACCGACGTCCACGGGCAGGGCGAGCACTTCCGGTACGACGCGGAGGGCAACGTGCGAGAGCTCGGCCCCGGCGCGCCGGAGCGCGAGTACGGGCGCGGCAACGTGCTGCTTCGGCGCGGCCCCGTGTCCTACGTGTGGGACGGCGACGGGAGGCTGATCAAGCGCCGTGTGGTCATGCCGAGCGGTCAGGAAGCCACGACGAGCTATGAATGGAACGGCGCGGGTCTTCTGAGCGCGGTGGTGCGCCCCGATGGCGTCCGGATCGAGCATGTCTACGATCCCTTTGCCCGACGCCTCGAGAAGCGCGTGGTCAGGCGAGACGAAGGCGGGCGCATGGACACGCTCTCCACGACGCGGTTCATCTGGGACGGCGACACGCTCGTTCATGAGATCAAGAGCGAGCGGGGCCCGGAGGGCGCCCGGGTCACCCAGGAGAGGACGTACTGCACCGACGAGGAGACGTCGGCGCCGTGGGCGCAGAAGGACGCCAGGAGCGGCGAAGGCGACGCCGTGTCGGCCGAGTGGTACTATTACCTGAACGACCCTGTCGGCAGGCCGGAACGCCTGCTCGACGCCGCCGGGCATGTCGCCTGCGAGCTCGACCGCACGGTGTGGGGCGCCGCGCGCCCGCGGGAAGGCGCGCGCACGGAGACGCCGCTACGGTTCCTCGGGCAGTACTACGACGACGAGACGGGTCTCGCGTACAACCGCTATCGCTACTACGACCCCGCGGTAGGACGGTACATCAGCGTCGACCCGGTCGGGCTGCTCGGCGGGCAGAACGGGTTCTCCTATGCGGGGAATCGGCCCACGAAGATGGTGGACCCGACGGGGTTGATGTTCTCGACCACCACGGGGCGGAAGGACGCGAACGGCAATCCGCTGCCGGACATCCAGGGGAAGAGCTCGACCGTCCAGAGCGACGACGACCTCGACCCGGCGCTGAGGGACGCGGTATCGAACGCCCGCGAGAAATTCAGGGACCCTGACAAGCCGGAAAGCGATCCTCGAAACCTGGACGCCGGCGGCAAGGTCAAGCCGAACCCGTCCAGCAAGGCGGGCAGGTGCGCCGAGATCGACGGGTTGAACCAGCAGGCAAAGGACATCCGGCAGCGCCTTGGCAAAGATGCGAACGGCAGGGATTGCGAGAAGTGGGCGAAGATGTCCGAGGCCGAGCGAAATGCCCGGATCCGGAACGAGCTGCGTGAGGAATACCGCCGCGGCGCGAAGATTGAGGCACATTCGAACAAACAGAAACCCAAGGCATCGTCGGAGAAGCCTTGCCCGTTCTGCGCGCAGGTCTTCCGTGAGCTGGGCATCCACCCGGAGAATATCAATGCTGACCCGAATAAGGATGTGTCCGACGAGGCCAAGAAGAGAGCTAGGCTCACTGCGGATGATGCCAAGGGCGGTGTCATATACAATGGGAAAACGTGGGATCACAAGAAAGATGGCGTCTACGAGCCGGACAGGAACGATCCGGGGAAGAACGTGGCGCGAGAGAATCCATCCGCGACCAATGTCGTCCCCAAGCTGAACCCGGACGGCTCGCAGCAGAAGAACTCGCGCGATCCGAACGCATTCCTGGACGAGCACGGCAATTACAGGCGACCGGACAAGCCGCCGCCGCCGCCGGATCCGAAGTTCGCACCGCCTGAGGACGTCAGCACCGATCCGACCCGAAACCGGAAGAAAAAATGACAGGCATCGGCGAAGAGGCTGCGTTTTCAGGTTTGCTCACCGGGCTAGAGCGCGCGCCGGACGCGGTCTGGCACGTCACGCGGGCCCTTCTCGCCTCTCCGGCGGTCGCGGCCTGGCTCCACCGCGAGCCGCGTCCTCCCGCCTCGCCCGAACAGGGCCCGTGGTCAGCGCTGGAAGAGCTCTGGGCGGGCTCCCGCCCTGGTGAGCGGGCCTTGATCAGGGCTCCTGCGGGCTCTGGCAGGAGCGCTCTGCTCGGCGCGTTCTGTCTTCATCTCATGCGGAGAGGGCTGGCCCGCGTGGCGTTCATCCCGATCTCGGTCCACAGCGGCATGGCGGATCCCTCGATATGGGTCGCCGCGCTGCATGCGCGGCTCCGAGCATTGACGTCCAGAAAGGCATCCGAGCGCGCGCTCGCCCCGCGCGTGGCAGATGACATCCGACCGATCCTCGACGGTGACGAGAACCCCGACATGCCGCTGCTGCTCGTCCTCGACGGCGTCCACGAGAACGACGATCCGGCGGTATGGCCGCGCATCGGATGGTCAACGGGCCTGCCCGGGAACGTCCGCGTGTGGGTGTCTGCGGACAACGACCCCGGTGTCACGGCCGCCCGATGGGGTGAGGCCCTTCATTGGTTGAACGATTGGTCTGATGTCGTCCTGGAGATGCCGTCGGAGCGCTCCGTCGCGGCGTTGCCCGGTGACGTCGACGCGGATACCGTGTGCGTCTTGAGCGCTGCCAGCGGGCCGATAGCGGAGGCAGAGCTGGTCCAGATCGTGGGCGGCGATCAGGCCGAGACCCGAGTGTCTGCCACGTTGCGGAAGCTCGAGCCATGGCTCTGTCACACAACCCATGGCGCCGCGTTCCTGCATCGAAGTCTCGGGAAAGATCTCGCTCTGCGCTCGAGCCATCTGGGCGATGCCCGTGGTCAGGCGCTCTTGACCGCACATGTCCGGGCGACTCTCGATAGCTACTCCGAAGGGAGCATCGCCCCTGTCGCTCGATCGGAATACGTCATTCGATACGGGGCGATGCACTTCCTGCGACACGATGCCACGGCGGAAGAGCTCGATCGCGTGATCGCCGAGCCGATGCGCGCCGCCTGGGAACCCCTGGATGGCGGTGCGTTCGGCTTTCGTGCGCTCGTCGTCGCCGCGTGGCGGCGAAGCCACGCAGCGTTCGGCGAAGCGACGTCGGAAGCCTCGCGCGGCCGTTGCATGGTGCAGGCGCTGCGGTTGCGAACTATCTTCGAGCAGCTCATCACTTCGTTCGTGCACGCTCTCCCGGACGTGGTTGGCGGTGCCATCCACGAGGGGATCTTTCGACCGGGCGCAGGCATCGAACTCGCCAGGCCGCTGAGCGAGAAAGACAGGCTGCGGCTGTGGAGGGCGGTCCGGCCCGCCGTGTCCGAGGCGGATGTGGTATGGCCAACACCATTTCTGCACGAAGCAGAACGCGCCGTCGCAGGGATCGAGGCCGCCGGCGCGACCGAGACCCCCTCGGCATACGCGCGAGACCGCAGAGGCTTCGTATTGCGCGAGTTGAAATGGCGTCGTGTCGTGAAAGCGCTCGTGATCGGCGCGCTCCGGCGTATCGCCGAGCGGTTGCGCTTCCCCGCGCGGGAGGAGGTTCTGCTGCTGGCGGCCAGGCGCCTCGCCGGGATCCATCCAGAGCGCCGTGCGTTCTGGGCTGCCCTGCTGGCGCCGCTCTACCCCGAGGAGCGCCGCGCTGAGCGACTCGAAGACGTGGACGCGCAGATCTCCGCCTTACCGGAGCTCGGAGATCGCCTCGAAGTGTTGACGGAGCGGCTCCTGGGGACCTCGGCGGGAGCCAGCGCGATCGTTCAACGAGCCATGGGATGGCTGCTGTCCTCCGAACGGTTTCCGCTCACGGCGCAGCGCTTTCTCTTTCATATTCCCGAGAGTGAATGGAACCGATGTGTTCCCGACGAGGCCCGAGCGCTCGTCCGTCGCTGGCAAGGCGAATCGCGAGGATCCGCGGATTCGCTCGGGCCGCTCCGCTGCGGGCAGTTGCCTCCGTGGCTCGCGGCCGAGGTGCAGGATGCTCCCCTCGCGGAGGTGAAAGAGCGGACGGACGTCTCCGACCGCAACTACGTCGCCTCCGAGCTCGTCTCCTTCGTCACGGCGGACGTCCGCGCGGAGCTGGCACGCATGTTCTTCTCGGAGCCGCCAGAGGCCTTTCGCGGCGAGGGCCGCGCCATCGAGAACTGGGCGGAATCGGCGACGCTGGAGGAGCTCCGTTACATTCACCAGAAGGTGTTGCCGTGCATGGGCTCTCAGATTGACGATGCGCTCGCGGCGCTCTCTCTCCGTGCAGTGGAGCTCGGCGACAGAGACCTTGCGACCAGCTTTTGTGCCGCGATGGAACGGGACGACGACCGGCATCAGGCCGAGTTGGAGATCGCGCTCGCTCTGGGCTCGTTTTTCGACGTGGAGCGCCTCGTGCGTCCGGACCTGGAGGACGAGGAAGCGTCTGGAATGCTCGGGATGGTAGGGAAGGCGCTGAAGAGCGAGGAGCACGCGGCTCGCTTCGCGGAGCTCGTGCGCGGCGCTGCTCGAGCATCGAACAGGCTGTCTGCGTGGGCGACCGTGTTCCCGTCGCTCTCCCCGGAAGCGAGGGAGAGCTTGTCCGCCGTCGTCGCCGACACGGTGAAAGAGGCGCTCCACGAGCCCCCCGAGGAGTCCGACGGCTCGCTCTGCCGCATGTTCCCGTGGATGTCAGAAGAGAGCCTGTGCGACGTGTGGCGAGAGCGCGCCTCACCCGACGCGTGGCGCCCCACGATCGCCGAGATCACGCCTCTCTTCACGTACGATCGACGTTATGACAACGGCTCGTGCCTGGACACGCTCCTCCTGCGTCTGGGAGGTGAAGCCGCGCTCGTGGCCTGGGCCAGGACGCTCGCCGAGCTCGATGATTGGTTCTCGGAGATCGGGCCCGGACCCGAAGAGGGCTGACCCCGCGCGTCCGCGGCGATGTGGCCATCGCCGCCTGGGTTACCGATTCAGCTCGTCACTCCCGGACGACGCCCCCTCCGGCCGCGCTGCCGGAGCCCCAGGGACGCCGCGAGCAGCGCCGTCAGCGCGAGGGCACCCCCGGACGGCGCGCGGCTCGCCGAGCGGCAGCTACAACCAGCCGGCTCGCCCGACTCCTCGCCGGAGGTGCCCCCCGACGACGCCTGGGCGGCTGACGTTGAGCTGGGGGACCCTCCACCCGTGGCCGCACCCGTCGAGGGCGCTCCTCCGGAGCCGGAGCCGGCGCCGACGTCACCGCCGCTGCTGGCGCTGACGCTGCTGACGCTGCCGTCGCCACCGCCGCCGCTCGTGCTTCCCCCCGTGCCACCCCCGCCGGCGCCCTCGCCCCCGACGGGCGAGAACTGCCAGAAGTTCATGTTGAAGAGGTTCGACCCGCCGCCGGTGAAGACGAGATAGAGATCGTGCACGCCTGCGGCGCCGTCGACCGCACACGACACGTCGCTCCACTTCTGCCAGCCCCCCGTCGCCCCGACCGCGCAGGTGCCCACGAGCTTGCCGTCGCGCGCATCCAGGCGGAGCTCGATGCTGCCCCCCTCCGCGCCGCTCGCGACGCGCGCGCTGAAGCTCTCCGCCCCTTCGCCGAAGTCGACCCCGCGGAGGCGCACCCAGTCTCCGTTGTTGATGAGCGAGAGGTCCATCCCGCCCTCCTCGCAGCGCTCGGTCTCGATGCCGCGCTGCGCGTTGAAGGTCTCGGCTTCGACGCGCGCGTAGGGGTCGAGGTTCTTGACCTGCTTGAGCCCGTCCGTCGTGTAGGTCACTGGCACGATCGACCCGTCCTCCTTGTAGGTGAACGACTCGATCCCGAGGTTCCGGCGATAGCCCGGGGGCTCGCCGGCGTCGTTGGCGACGGAGCGATTGTGGTAGGCGTGGTACCAGGAGCCGCCGAACTCGAAGATTGCCGCGTGGTTGTTGTTGTTGTTGTTCTTCGGCGGCTGGGGCCCCACCGTGCCGCGGTGGGTGAAGCCGGAGGTGGGGCTCGAGCTCGTGAGGTAGTCGATCCGCATGCCGTTCGCGGGGTTCGTCGAGTACGACAGATAGTAAACGCCGTTCCGCTTGTGCATCCAGGCGGCCTCGAAGAAGTACGGGACCGTCATCGCGATGGCCGAGCCCGAGACGCTCACCATGTCGTTGTTCAGCTTGATGACGCGCGCGTTCTGCTCGCCGTTGCCGCCGAAGTAGAGGTACGCCTGGCCGTCGTCATCGATGAAGACCCCCGGATCGAAGAGCCAGATGTTCTGGCCCGAGGCGCCGGGGGTGCTCGAGGTGATCAGGGCGCTGCCCTTCGCGTCTCTGAACGGTCCGGTCGGGCTGTCGCTCTTGGCGACGCCGATACCTGATCCGTTGTTGGCGAAGTACATGTAGATGTTGCCGTTGCGCTCCACGAGCGAGGGGGCCCACGTGTTGGCCGCCCAGGAGGCGTCGCGGGGCACGCGGATCACTTCCCCGTGGTCGGTCC
This sequence comes from Sorangium sp. KYC3313, assembly GCF_052075895.1. Classification (NCBI taxonomy): domain Bacteria; kingdom Pseudomonadati; phylum Myxococcota; order Polyangiales; family Polyangiaceae; genus Sorangium; species Sorangium sp. KYC3313. Next base: position 8,468,071 of record NZ_CP197255.1, on the reverse strand, counting down.
AGTTCTTCATGTCGCTGCTCGAGATGGCCACGAACGAGGCCATCTTGTAGCCGTCGTCCGAGCCGTCCGCCTTGACGTTGTCGTCGTCGTTCGAGCCGTAGAGATAGACGCGCCCGTCGTGCACCAGCGAGGCCGGGTCGGCGAGGTAGCGGTGCGAGGCGATGGGGTAATCGGCCAGCGCGGAGGGGCTCGCGACGAGCCCGACCGTGGTGAGCGCGAACCCGCAACAAGCCGTTCTCGCCAATGTACGTGAGCGACGCATGTTCACCTTACCTGTTGGTCCAGAGCCCTTGAGCATGGCCGCTCGGGCGGCGCTTCGCCCCCGAACTGGTACAGGCGAGGTCCCGAGCGCAGGCTTCCAGGGCGAAGCGAAAGGATGTCCCTGGTGGTCAAATGTGAACGTTCACATGGCCGATGTCAATCAAAATGGACCGGCGCGCGGCGAGCCTCGACTCGTCTCGACGCCGGCGCTGAACGGCGCCCGACTCGAGCGCGGGTGTCCTCAGCCCTGCGCGCTCTGGTCGATGAGCGCTTGCCACTGCGCCTTGAGCGCCGGATCGGCCTCGAGGCGCTCATGCCAGATCCTGTGGAGCGCGATCCAGCTCTGCGGGGTCAACCCATAGTGGCTCTGGATCTGCGGGATGTGATTCGGATGGTCGCGCAGGTCGGCGCACAGGCGCGCGTACCGCGCGAGGGAGATGCGCGCCACGCGGCGCATCGTCTCGTCGTCCTCCATGCCGGCGTGCGCTTGTGCGGTGGGCTCCGCGGGCGTGGGGCTCGCGGATGGCTCGGCGGCGCTTGGCTGAAGGAAGGGAAGGGCCCAGCTCCCCGTCGGGATCTGGGGCGGTTGCGGAGCGATATCCCCCCTGGCGGGCCGCGATGGCGCGGGGGATTGGCCCGGACGAGCGAAGGGCAGGGCGTTGTCGGCGGGCGGCGAGGGGGTCGGTCGCGAGAACGGCAGGCGATTGGCGGCCGGCGGCGAGGAGGCCGGGCGCGAGAAGGGCAAGGCGTTGTCGGCCGGAGGCACAGGGGCCGGTCGCGAGAAGGGCAGAGCGGCATCGAGCGGAGGCAACGGGGCCGGTCGCGAGAAGGGCAGAGCGGCATCGAGCGGAGGTAACGGGGCCGTGCCTGAAAAGGGCAAGGCTCTGTCGGCCCCTAGCGCGCCGACCGTGCCGATGGCCGTCGTGTCCATCTCCGGGCTGTCTGCCGGTGACGCAGTCGTGCCCTCGACCGCGGGCGCGCTCGACACGTCTTGACGGAACGGCAGCGCATCCCGGCCCGGGAGAGGCGTCGTGCCGAGGAGCGTCATGCGGGCTCGCGGCGCAGTCGATGGCCGCTCCAGCCTTGGCATGGGCAGCGGCGACGGCACCGCCGGCAGCAGCGACGCGGAAGGCACGGCCGGCGGCAACGGCGAAGGCACGGCCGGCGGCAACGGCGAAGGCACGGCCGGCGGCAACGGCGAAGGCACGGCCGGCGGCAACGGCGAAGGCACGGCCGGCGGCAACGGCGAAGGCTGCACGACCCCGGGCCGCGGCGCGGCGGCATTCAGCCTGGCCCAGGGAGATCGCGCAGCCCCCTCGTCGCTCACGCCCGCGGCGGGCGGCGGCGTCGCCCCATCCAGAGGCGCCCCCTGCAGCGGGGCGATGCGCGCGGCAGGCGCCACCGGCATCGGCCCTTCCAGCTTCCTGCGCGCGCCCCGCGCCTTCTCCTCGGCGCGGCGCTTCTGCGCGGCGACGAGCTCCAGGTACCGGCGACTCGATCGCAGCTGCCCGCGCGCGGCCTGCGCGGCGAGCCTGGACATCCACCGCTCCCGCGCCGCCTCCCACGCGGCGGCCGAGAGCCCCGCGTCCGCGAGCACCTCGTCGCGCGGCAGGCCCGCCTCGAGGGCCCCGGCCACGGCGGCGAGCTCCTCGAGCCGGATCGATCGGACCTCCTCGTCGCGCCCCACCATGTCCACGAACATACCCCCTCGTCACCGTCGGGCGGCGCGCTGCGGCGGCCCGGTCGATGTCGCCCCGCGGCCGTCCCGGTTACCTCATCGCCCGCTGAAACCGCGCCATGAGCGCGTCGTCCTCGAGCATCGCCGCGGTCCATCGCTGCTGCGCGCTCAGGTAGTCCTCGAGCGTCAGGTCCAGGCGGCTCAGCACCGTCGCCATGTCGGTGCCCCGCTTCAACCCGCGCGCGGCCTCGAGGAAGCGCTCGAACGACAGCTCGCTCTTCGCTCGGGCGCGCTGCACCCTCGCGAACGTCTCGGCGAAGGCGACGACGAGCGGCGGCACGCCCACCTCCTCGCCGTCGTCGTCGTCCGCCTCGGAGAGCCGCGCCTGCCAGGCGTCGTCGAGCGCCTCCCAGCCGGCCTCGTCGAGCCCGTGCGCCGCGAGGAGCGCCGCGCGGTCGGCGCTCGGGTCTGCGAGCTGGGCGGCCAGCGTCGCGTACACCTCGACGTCGTCGACGTTCTGCGCGCTCTGCGGAGCATCCTTCATCGTCCGGGCAGGCTACCTCAGCGCGCGTCTTGGGGCCCCCTTCGCGCAGGTGTATTCATGGCGCGTGTCCTTCTCATACCTGCCCTTCGTCGCGCCCGGCGGTCAGGAGGGGCAGCCCTCCGCGCCCGCCGGCACGGACGTGCTCGCCCACGACAAGCTCGAGAACGCGCACGCCGCGCTCCGCCGCGCAGCGCTGTCGCTCGAGCACGACGTCGAACCGGTGACCGACCTGACCGGGCCCGCGCGCGCCCTGGAGCGGGCCCTCGGCGCGATCTACGACGCCTTCGACGGCCGCGCCGAACCCCTCGGCGCGGTGCGTGCCGCCCTGGCGGAGACCGACGACATCGCCGCGCAGATCGGGCAGGCGCTCGGGCTCGACGCCGGCTTTGCGGCGGTGGACGAGCTGCTCCGGGGCGCGCGCGGCTGGCTCGAGCAAGCCGCGGCGCGGCTCGCCCTCGTGCCGCCGGCGCCGCCGCTCGACCTGCCGCCGATGCTGGCGAGCCGCGACCGGCCGCGGCTGCACGCGGTCCAGCGGGCGTCGCTCGCGCCGCTCATCAAGGTCCCGGAGCCGCCCCCGGCCGAGCTCGTCGCGAAGCCGCCGCCGCCGATCCCGCGGCCGCGGACGTTCGAGGAGCTCACGGCCGCCGTCGAGGCGCTGAAGCAGCAGGCGCCCGCGCCCGGCGCGCTCCCCGCGGCGGCGGAGGTGCGGCCGCCCGCGGCGCGCCCGGACGAGGGAGCTGCGCGCCCCGTGCCGCCGGGCTTCGCGCCCGAGATCGGCGACGCGATCGACGATCTCGCCTTCCTCCGCGCCCGCGCCCGCGAGTGCTTCGAGGAGGTCGCGATGGTCGGCATGCAGCGGGCGCCGCTTCTCGGCGATCCCTTCCGCGGGGCGCTGATCCTCGAGCGGCGCATGCTCGCGGCCATCGACGTGATCGCGGCGATCGGGGCGCCGGCGCTCGAGCACGTGCCGCGGCTCGTGGCCGACGCGCCCGTGAAGGACGCGAGCGTCGCGTTCGCGGGCGCGATGGTGCTCGGCTGCTTCGCCGGCCGCGACGCGCTCGCCGCGGCCGAGCTCGCGCTGCTCCGGAGCGGCAAGGACAGGGCGTTCATCGACGCGCTCGGCGCTGCCTTGAAGCTGGTCCCGCACGAGCACCTGCCGCTCGCGCTCCGCAGCCTGCTCCGCGAGGGCGAGCCGCTGGTCCGCGCGATGGCGATCGACGTCCTCGCCTACCGCGGCTTCGCGACCGAGGACGAGCTCGTCGCGGCGGCGTCGGACGACGAGGCCCCCGTGGCGGCGTGCGCGCTCCACCACCTCGGCTGCACGCCGTGCCCCCGCTTGCCCGAGCTGATCCAGCGGGCGCTCGCGTCGACCGCGGCGCCGGACCCGGCGCTGCGCGAGGCCGCCTGGACGGCCATGGCGCTCTCGGATCACCCGCACGCCCCGCCCGCGCTGCGCGGCGCGCTGGACGAGGCCGACGGCGCGGACGGCGCGGCGCTCCTGCTCGCGCTCGCCGGCGACGAGGCCGACGCGCGGCTGCTCGCCTCGCGCGTCGCCGAGGCGCCGCGCCGCGGCCTGATCTTCGCCGTGGGCTGGGCTGGAGCGGCCGCCGCGGCGCCGCTGCTCATCGACCTGCTCGAGCGCGACGTGGACGGGGACGTGAAGCTCGCCGCGGCCTACGCGCTGGAGCGGATCACCGGCGCGGGGATGTGGGAGGAGGTCGCGGTGGAGGACGAGGAGATCTTCGTCGCCGATCCGCCCGAGCCCGACGTGGGCGAGCCTCGAGAGCTCAAGCTCGCGCAGCTGGTGAGCGATCCCAACGACCTGCCCGAGGCGCCGGCGCCGGAGATGACGGAGCAGCCCACGGTGGACGCCGCGCGCTGGCGGGCCTTCTGGCGCGAGCGCTGCCAGGGCTGGGACATGAGCGCGCGCTACCGCCGCGGGCGCCCCTACACGCCCGAGGTCGTGCTCGACGAGCTGGACACGGGGCGGGTCACCCCGGGAGAGCGCCGGCTGCTCCAGCGCGAGCTGATCCTCCGCACCGGGCACTTCGTGCGCTTCGATCCGCACGACTTCGTGGTGGCGCAGGAGGAGGCGATCCAGGCCTGGCGGCCGATCGCGGCGCGCGCCTCCGGCGCCCCGGGCCGCTGGACGCGGCCTCGCCGGCGCACAGGGTAAACGGCGCGCGGACGTCGGCGAGCCGAGCCGAGCGCGAGGAGGGGCGCGGTGCTCGGCCCGGAGGACATCGCGCCGCGCGGCGTGAGCCACGCGGCGCCCCTCGTGCGACGTGCGCGGCTACTTCTTGGCGGGCGCGGCCGGCTTCGCCGGGGCGGCGGGCGGCGCGCCCTTGGCCGGCGGCGCGCCCTTCGCGGGCGGCGCCTCGCCGGCCTGCCCGCTGTTGTACATCTGGATCGCGCGATCGGTGAGCTCGAGATCGGCGCGGTAGTAGGGCACGGCCGACTTGTCGAGGATGAGGTCGTAACCCTCCTGCGCCGCGAGGCGCCGGAGGAGGCCGAGCACCTTCTGCAGCATCGGCGTCGTGAGCTCGCTCTCCTTGCGCTGCATCTCGCGCTGGGCGTCGAGCGTCGTCGCCTGGAACTCGGCCGCCTGGCGCTGCCAGGTCTCGAACCTGCGCTGGAGCACGTCCTTCGGCGTCTTGCCCGCCTGCGCCTCCTTGTCGAGCTTGTCCCGCTCGTCGTCGAGCGCGCGGCGCTTCGTGTCGAGCTCCACCTGGCGGCTGTCGAACAGCTTCTTGAGCGTCGCCTGGACGCGGAGCCCTTCCTCGGTCTCCAGCATGGCGCGGCGCACGTCGACGACGGCGATCTTCGACTGCGCCGACGCGGGCGCGGGCGACAGCAGCGCCGCGCTGCCGAGCGCCGCGGCCGCGAGCAGCGGCAGGACGCGCGCCGTGAGCCACCGGCCCGAGGTCGAGCGGGCTGCCAGCGCAGCACCCTGGCTCGCGCCGGCCGGACGCGCAGGGGTGGAGAACGTGGAACAGCGCGCGACGAGCCGCTCAGGAGCGTTGTTTCGCATCGCGGATGGCCTTAGCTACCCGGCCACCCAACGTCAAGAACGTGGCGCGCCCTTCTCGTGCGCTGCCGCCGCCGCGCCCTCCGGGTGCGCGTCCTTGCTCTGCGCAGGGCTCGCGCCCCGGTGCGCCGCCGGATCGTTGTTGCTCGGCGCCTCGGCGCGCTCCTTCCGTACCGAGGCGCCGGTGGTCTTCGCGACCTTGCTCCGCGACGGCGCCCCGGCCCGCTGGGCGGACGGGTCCGCCGCGTGCGGCGGCCGCGACGTCGAGGGCAGCGACCGGCCGAGGCGCTCTCGAGCGAGGGCGATCAGACGCCCGACGTCGTCGTTCCCCCGAAGGAACGCGTCGCGCTGGCGGGGATCTCGCAGGGCCTCGACGCGCGCGGCCAGGGCGGAGAACGCGGCGTCGAGCGCGGCGTTCGCCTCGCGCTCGTCCCCGATCGCGAGGAGAGCCTCCACGAGCGTGACGCGGATCGCGTCGCTCCACTCCTCGATGGGCCCACCCGCGAGGTGGCGCGAGGCCTCGCGCGCCGCGTCGACCGCGGCCCCGAGCTCGCGGCGCGCCAGCTGGACGCGGGCCATCGCGAAGCTCGCCATCGCCTGCAACGCGGCCGCGTGGTGCGCCGCCTCCTCGCAGAGCCAGCGCGCGACGCCGTGGGCGGTCGCGTGGTCACCTGGGGCGCCGCGCCAGACGAGGAAGAGCGCCTCGTACAGCCGGCCGACGATCCTGAGGCGGGAGATCTGGCACGCGTCGGCGATCTCGCTCGCCTGGCGCTCGAGCGCGACGCCCTCCTCGATGTTGCCGAGCCGCGCGCACGACATCCCGAGGTTGTGGAGCGCGAACCCCTCGATCGCCCGGAGCTTCCGGCTCCGCGCGTCGAGCAGCGCGCGCTCGAGCAGCGCCTGCGCCTCCTCGAACAGGCCGAGCTGGTTCAGCGCCGAGCCGGTGTTCACGCGGGCCCTCGCCGCGATGACGGCGTCGCCGGCCTCGTCGGCGTCCGCGACGAGCGACGCGCCCAGAGAGGCGGCGGCGGCCAGATCGCCGACGTGCATCAGCGCGGCCAGGTGGGCCTCGCGGGCGTAGAGGAGCGCGTCGGTCGAGCCGCTCCCGCGCGCGGCCTCCATCGCCGCGTACGCGGCGCGGAGCGCCTCGGCGGGCCGGCCCAGCGCCGCGAGGGCGCGGACGCGCGCCGCGAGGAGCTTCGCGCGGATCGACCGCGAGAGCGCCGCCGCGAACTGCGGAGAGAGCGCGGACGCGGCGCGCGCGTCGCCCTCGGCGCTCTGGCCCGCCTCGATCATGCAGGTCACCGCGACGAGCTGCGCCTCGCCCCACAGATCCGAGCCGGGCAGCGCGAGGCGCGACGCCTGCTCCGCCGCGTCGAGCGCCTCGTCGAGGCGGCCGAGGAGCTCGAGGAGCTCCCCCCGGCGCACCAGGAGCGCCGCGCGCGTCGTCCCCTCGGCCCCGCAGGCGAGCCCGCGCGTCGCGCGGTCGAGCGCCTCGTCGAGCTCCGCGCCGCTCGCCGCCGGGTCCCGCGTCGCGCGCGCGTAGAGCAGCGCGGCCCGCGCCTTGTCGCCGCCCGCCTCGGCGTGGCGCGCGATCAGCCCCGGATCGATGCCCGCGGACTCGAGCCACGCGGCCGCGGCGAGGTGGAGCGCGGCGCGGTCTTCCTCGAGGATCGACGCGTACGCCGCGTCGCGCACGACCGCCTGCCGGAACGCCCACTGCACCTGCCCCGGAGCCCGCGGCTCCAGCTGGCGCGCGATCATCTCGCCCGCCTCCAGCTCGGCGAGCTCCGCGCCCACAGCGCGCTCGAGCAGCGCCGCGACGCCCGCCGTCCAGAAGACCTGGCCGAAGACGGACGCGGCGCGCAGCGCCCCGCGCACCCCGCTCGACATGCGATCGACGCGGGCCTGCACCAGGGCCTGCACGCCGAGCGGCACGCCGTCGCGCCCCTCCGCGGCGGACCGGATGAGCTCCTCCAGGAAGAGCCCGTAGCCGCCGGCGCGCTGGACGATGGCGCCGCGCGTGGCCGCGTCGGCCTGCGGGAGGGCGCTCGCCACGAGCCGATCGGCGGCCTCCGGAGACAGCGGCGGGAGCGTCACGCGGGTCACGTCGCGGTGCTCCCACAGCGACGGGAACCGGGCGGAGAGCTCGGGCCGCGCGAAGGCGAAGACCCCGAAGCGGAGATCGGCGCAGCCGAGCAGCCAATCGACGAGCTCGACCGTGGTGCTGTCGGCCCAGTGCATGTCCTCGATGACCAGGATCTGCGGCGCGGTCTCGGACTTCGAGCGGAAGAACGCCTCCACCGCCATCCGCGTGCGCGATTCCATGAGCTGCGGGCTCTCGCGGGCCGCGCGCAGCGGCTCGTTGCCCTCGTCGGGGAAGGGCACGCCGGCGAGCTCCCCGATGAAGCCGGCGAGGAAGCGGAGCGGGCGGGCCAGGCGCATCGCCACGTGGGCGCTCACCTTCTGCACCTGGTCCTCGAGGCGCTCGCCGTCGCGGATGCCCATGAGCGCGCGCAGGGCGCGGCCCAGCGTCGTGAGGCCAGCGCCCTGGCTCATCGCGTCGCCGCGGCAGAGCAGGACGATCGGCGCGTGCGGCGCCGTCTCGAGGTGCTGGATCAGCTCCGCGCGGACGCGGCTCTTGCCGATGCCGGCGGGGCCCGTCACGATCGCCGCGCGCGGCGCGCCGTCCTCGGCGATCTCGCTGAAGATGCCCTGGAGCCTGGCGAGCTCGCGCTCGCGCCCGAGGAGCGCCGCGGGGAGCCCGGCGAGCTTGCGCGCGTCGAAGCCGGCCGCGTCCTCGTGGATGATCACGCCGCCGCGCGCGTCCTCCTGGACCACGAACCGCCCCTCCAGCGCCGCGGTCGCGTGGGCGTCGATCCGGACCGCGCCGGGCGCCGCGTACTCCAGCTGCTGTGCGGCGCGCTCGAGCGCCTCGCCGGCGAGGCTCGCCCTGCCGCGGACGGCGTGCCCGACCGCGACCGAGGCCCGCGCGCCCGGCGTCGAGCGGGCCACGGTCAGCGCCGCCCGCGCGGCGCGCGCCGCCTCGTCGCCCCGCGAGCGCTCCACCCCGAGCGCCGCGACGAGCCTCCCGTCGGGGAGCGGCTCGAACCGCGGGTCGTCGCCGAGGACCTCGCGGAGCGCGGCGTCCACCGCGGGGCGGAGCGGGCCGGCGCCCAGCTCGAAGAGCGCGCACGCGATCACGCGCCGCTCGCTGCTGGCGAGCCGCACCTGCGGCCGCTCGTCGCCCGGCCCGGCGGGCCCCGGCATGACCTCCTGCGCGGCCGCGTGCCGGACGATCGAGGCGGACCTGTCGGTCGCGGGGGGATCGTTGTTCAGCTCCCCGACCCGCGCGAGCGCGCGCGCCAGCTCGCCGCCGTTCTCGTACCGCTGCTCGCGATCGCGGGCGATGGCGCGCGCGAGCACCTCGTCGAGGGCCTCGGGCACGTCGAAGCGGATCTGCTGCGAGCGCGGGGGATCCTCGACCGCGAGGCGGCTGAGCAGGGCGATCGCGTTCTCGGTCTCGAACACGTTCCTGCCCGTGATCAGGCGGAACAGGACGGCGCCCAGCGAGTACACGTCGGCCCGCGCGTCGACCGCCTCGCCGCGCGCTTGCTCGGGCGCCATGAAATGCGGGGTGCCGATGATCGTGCCGCGCTCGGTCGGGCAGTCGTCCGGGACCGCGAGCTTCACGACGCCGAAGTCGATCAGCTTGATCGCGGTGCCCTTGCCGCGGACGAGGAAGATGTTGGAGAGCTTGAGGTCGCGGTGGACGACGCCGCGGGCGTGGATGGCGGCCATCGCGGCGGCGCTGCGCCGGACGACCTCGACCGAGTCGCGCAGGCCGAGCGGCGCGCGCCGCTGGCGCTGCCCTAGATCCTCGCCGTCCAGCCACTCCATCGCGAAGAACAGGCGCCCGTCGAGCCAGGTGCCGTGCGCGACGTACTGAACGATGTTGGGGTGCCGCAGATCGGCGAGGATCGAGATCTCGCGCGCGAAGCGGGCGCGCTCCTGGGGCGATGCGGCGGCGCGCAGGACCTTGAGCGCGACCGCGGCGCCGGTGCTCTGATCCGTGCCCTTGAAAATATCACCCATTCCGCCGCTTCGGCTGCGGGCTTCGATCATGAAGCGGTCGGTCGGGTCGGTGAACTCCGGGAGCACCGTCCGGATAGGCTACGCGAACCTCGCGTCCTCATGCCAGCGAGAAGGCGCCCTGCGCGGCGCGGAGCGCCGGCGGGCGACCTGGGCCGAAGCCCGAATCGCGCGCCATCGTCGTGCTGCTCCGCAGCGTAGCGCCGCCATGAGCGGCGCGATCGGGACGCGGCGCTCGAAAATTCCAGCCAGGATCCGCGCCGCCGCGCCGTCCGCACCACCCTCCTGCCCGCGCGGGGCCCTCCGTGCGCTCAGAACCCCGCGAGCAGCCCGGCGCCGAGGGAAGCGCTCGGACGCGGAGATCTCAGCGCGCCGGCGAGCGGGTGGTCGACGAGCCCGAGCGCGGCGAGGACCTCGGCGTGGGTATAGAACGAGAGCGTGTCGTTGAGCGCGATCTCGATCCCGCCGCGGAGCCCGAGCGCCATGAACAGCAGGGACACGTCGGTGGCGGGGGCGGCCCGATCGCCGACCTGCGCGACGCCCATCTCGACGAGCGCGCAGGTGACGAGCAGGTCGACCGTGTGAAGGCACGGAGCGAAGGCGCCGCTCGTGTGCGTGCGCGGGTACGGCGATCGCGCTTTCGTGCTCCCGCCGGGGCTCGGGGCGTCCGGGCTCGACACCTCGCCGTGTCCGAGCGCGCTCGGCAGCGCGCTCGGCGTCGAGACGACGAACGTGCCCCGGCTCTCCAGCGAGAAGGAGAGGCTCTGTGACCAGCGAACCCTGACGAGCAAGGAGGCGCCGCCGAACAGCCCCTCGGGCACCCCGAGCCCCGCTATCGCGCCCACGCCGACCCGCGCCGAGCTCCACGGCTCGCCGGGCCTGCTCGCGGGCTCCGGGCGCGCCGGCGCGATCTCCGGGCGAGGCGGCGCGGCGGGCGCTTGCTCGTCGCTCGCGAACGGCGTCAGCGTGAAGGAGATCGCGACCGCGACGGTCTGGGTGAGCTGCTCGCAGGCGCCGTCTCCGTGCGAGAGGTCAAAGCCTCGGCCGGAGACCCGCCCGTCGGCGTTCCGGTAGGTCGTCGTCGCGACGACGTGGGTGCCGTGAGGCCTGATCGCGACGGCGACCTCCTCGGTCGCGTCCTCGCGGAACGGGTCGTACCCGACGCGCAGCCGGATCCGCTCGCGCAGCGCGCGCTCTCCAGGGCACGAGGCCGCTTGCGCATCCTCGCTGTAGCGCAGCCGCAGCGCGCGGCGTGCCGGCTCCGCCGCGCGCGACGGCGCGCTGAGCAGCAGAGAGGCGAAGACGATCATGCAGAGAAAGGAGCGTGCCATATCCCCGGTCGGCGGCTCCGCTGGACGAGCCATCCGTGGCCGCCATGAAGCGCTCTCGAGGCAAAGCACGTCAAGAGCTCACGTCGTTTCTCTTCGCGATCCCGGCTGGCGTCAATTGATGTGATAATCGAAGCGCTTGAATGGTAATGGCCGCGAAATCGCGATTACGCGCGAGCGGGATCCGGATCCGTGGCGAGCGTGACCACTCGTCCGTATGCGCGCAGCTGGCCCCGCGCGGAGCATGAGAATCCGTCGGGGTTGGTGGCAATGCAGACACGCTGTCTGCAATGGCCTGCGCGCGGCAGGCATGCTCCGCCGGCCGCGCGGACCTCTCGGTCAGCGCCGTGCGCGGTCGATCTCGCTGGAGGGGAGGGAGGGGGCGAGGGGGGAAGGGGCCGGCGAGCGGTCAGCCAGCGCTGGCGCCGGCGCTGGCGCCAGCGCGCGAGGCGAGCCGCGCGAGGTCCTTGGGGTCGCTGACGCGGACGAGGATGACGGTGATGTTGTCCCGCCCGCCCCCCGCGTTCGCCTTCTCGATGAGCGCCTGCGACGCCTTCTCGGGATCGGGCTCGGCGAGCAGGATGTCGCGGATCGCCTCGTGGCTCGTCATCTTCGAGAGGCCGTCGGAGCAGAGGAGGTAGACGTCGCCGGGGTGGGGCCGGGCGATGATCAGATCGACCTTGACTGCGGGGGAGATTCCGATCGCCCGGCTCAGGTGGTTCGCCATCGGCCCGGTGATCCCCGCGGCGCCCATCGTGTGATCGGTGGTGAGCTGCGTCAGCTCGTTGTCGCGCAGGCGATAACAGCGGCTGTCGCCCACGTGGCCGATGTAGAGGCGCTGCTTGTTGGGCGAGAACCGCGCGCTGACGAGGGTCGTGCCCATGCCCGTGAGGCTCCGCTCGGCGTGGGCCCGCTCGTAGATCGCCTGGTTCGCTTGCTGGATCGCGACCGCGAGCTCGCTGCCGCGACGAGGGACGTCGGGGTAGGGGCTCTCCGCGTCGCTCTCCACGAACGACTGATCCTTGAACGCGCGCGCGATCGTGTCGACCGCGAGGCGGCTGGCGACGTCGCCGCCCGCGTGGCCGCCCATGCCGTCCGCCACGGCGAACAGGTAGTGCTCGTCCAGGCAGAGGTAGCAGTCCTCGTTCTTCTTGCGTTTCTGACCGGGGTCTGTCTGGCCGACGGCGCTGATGAGCAGGAGCGGCGACGAGCTGGTCGGCTCGTCGACGGCTGCCTCGTCGTCGTAGATGATGGGGACGGCGGACGGCTCCTCGCGCTCGTGCCCGTCGTCATCATCATCATCGTCGTCGTCGTCGCCGCCGTACGACGGGACGCTCGCGCGCTTGATCGTGCTCTGCAGCACCTCCGGCGGCGCCAGCGTGATCAGCGTGAGGTCGTCGTCATCGTCGAACGCGTCGTCGTCGTCGCAGCGCGATGGGCCGTTCGAGCGCTTCCAGTCGGCGCTCGAGACCCGCTCGGTGCGGCCGTGACCTCCTGCGGTGTTCGCGTGGGCGCTCTCGCCCGCGGGCGTGTCGCCCCGCATCCCTGCTGTGCCTGGCCTCGTCGTTGAATCTTCGAGATCTCCCTCCCCCTCGTCGAGGGCTTGGGCTCCTGGGCCCCCCTGCGTCAGCGCCGTCGCCGCGCGAGGACGGGCCCGGTCGCCGTTGTTCGAGCGAAAATACCAATAGATCAGCCCAAGAAGGGCGATTCCCATGACAAGGGCGGCTGCGAGATCGGCCATGTCCCGGCGACCAACGTAGCAAAGGCGCGCCGCGTCTCCGAGATCAACGTGCAGGGGGACGGACGACGGCGATCGATCCTGGTCGAACTTGACCTGCGGAGCTCACACTGCAGGGGCGCACCTTGGGCACCACCCGGCGCGGGGAGCGCCACCTCACCCCGCCGCAGGGCTGCCCGCCCCGTGACGGGCGACCGCTGCAGAGCGCCTCGCCCAGAGCAGCGCGCCTCGCCAGGAAGAGGCTGCGCCTGGCGGGCTGTGCGCTCACCCGGGGCAGGCCGCGCGGGCGTGCTGCGCTGCGGCAGGTGCGCGCGAGGAGCGAGGGCCTTCGCAGCGGCGCCTGCCGCTCGTTCGCCATGAGGCCCGCCGGGAGCGCCGCGCGCCCGCGCGTGTCCGCCGCAAACGAACCCACCGAGCGGAGCGGGTTGCCAGTGCTCCTGGTGCTGACTAGTCTCCGCGCCCGCATGAAGCTCGCCCGCACACTTCTCCAGACACCTCGCATCGTTGGCGTCGTCCTCGCGGCCTCGATCGTGGGCGGGCTCGGGGTCGCGGGCTGCTTCGTCGAGGGCGAGGGCCTCCCGCCGCCGGTCGAGGGGCTCTATTACCCGACGGGGCTGGCGGCGTCTCCCGGGGGACGGGTCCTCTACGTCGCGAACTCGGACTTCGATCTCCAGTTCAACGGCGGCACGGTCCAGGCGCTGGATCTCCAGCGGCTGCGCAAGCGGGCGCTCACGCTCCAGTCGGAGCTCGCTCCCGGCGGGCAGAACGCCAGCGTGCGCGGTGCGTGCAAGAACGTGGGGCTGGCGACAAACGCTGCGCCGTCGCTCTACCCGGGGCCGTGCGGGCCGCTCGACATCTCCGCCCTCGAGGGCGATGACGAGGTCGTCCGGAGCTCGGCCGTGATCGGCGCGTTCGCGTCCAACCTCCTCCTCGTGCACAGGCCGCTCAGCGGCGAGGGCGCCGACCCCGGCGCGGAGCGGCAGGCGCGCCTGTTCGTGCCCGTGCGCGGCGACCCCTCGGTGACCTTCTTCGACGTCGCCGACGACCGGTCCGACGACGCCGGCGCGCCGCGCTGCGAGGGTGACGCCTGCTTCCAGCTGGACTGCGGCGCGAGCGCGTCGGGCGGGCGCTGCAGCCGAGATCACCGCATCGGGGAGGACCCGGGCCGGGAGCTCATCCGGCGCAAGCTGCCGCTGGAGCCGTTCGGGATCGCCGCCGGCCCGGACGGGACGAGCATCGTCGTCTCGCACCAGACGGAGAACGCCGCGAGCGTCATCGTGAACCGCTGGGAAGCGAGCGAGCGGCCGCAGCTCGCGCACGTCCTCACGGATCTCGCCTTCGGGCCGACGGAGCTCGCGGCCGTGCCGCGCCCGAGCGTGCTCGGGGCGCTGCAGCAGAGCGGGTGGGCGATCGACGACCAGCCGGCGTTCGCGGTCACGTACCTCGCGGCGCCGGAGCTCGGCCTGCTCCGCTATCAGGACGCCGCTTCAGGCGGGGCGCCGCGCCTGTACGAGTCGACCCCGACGCGGATCACCGCGCTCGCGAGCGGCACCAACTCCCGCGGGATCGCGTTCGACGCGAGCGAGCGGAAGGCGTGCGAGGACGGCTGCGCGGATGACGCAGACGTGGCCGAGTGCCTCGAGCGGTGCGTGGAGATCCCGATCCCGGTGTACGTGGCGCATCGCGGCCCGAACTCGCTGCTCATCGGCGAGCTGACGACGACGCTGGTCAAGAGGGACTCGGACGTCCCCGCGGCGAAGCGGGCCTCGGTGTTCGACACGATCGCGTTCCACGACGCCGTCGTGCTCGGGGCCTACCCGTCTCGGATCGAGATCGGTGAGGTGATCGACCTGGAAGGCGTGCCTCGCCGGAGGATCTTCGCGCTCGCGTTCGACGCTGGGCTCGCGTTCTCCTACGACCCGGAAGCGCGCGAAGTCGACGCCGTCATCAAGACCGGGCGTGGGCCGCAGGCGCTCGCGTTCGACACGGGGTCCGCGTGCGGCGACGAGAAGGAGCGCTGCGCATGCGAGCAGGGCAGCGCCGGCTGCGACCCCTATTCCCTCATGTACATCGCGCATTTCACCGACTCCTACCTCGGCGTTGTCAACCTCGACATGCGCAAGACGAACACGTTCGGAACGATGATCCTCACGGTGGGCACGCCTGTCCCGCCCCGGGAGTCCCAATGAAGCCGCGCCTCGCGCTCGTCGCCTCCACCTCCGCCCTGGCGCTCGCCGGGTGCGCCGCGGAGGCGACGCCGGTCCCCGTCGAGGCCCTGGCGCAGTCCGGCCGCAGCGCCTTCGTCTGCCTCGCCATCGACCGGCCGGATCCCGACAAGCCGGGCGTGATGCGCTCGCTGCCGATCACGGACTGCTCGTCCGGCACCGTCGAGTCGTCCACCGACTACGAGGTCGACGCCAAGGACGGGGGCAGGGCCACGCTCCCGCACCTCTACGGCCTCGTCACGCAGACCGCGCGCGGCGAGGTCGCGGTCGTCGATCTGACGACCGAGTCCTCGCTGATCGTCGATCGGGACACGGGCACGCCCGCCCCGAGCTTCCTCCCGGTCGGCGCGCAGCCGGTCGACATCGTCGCGACGCCGGGCGGGACCGCGTCGTTCGTCGCCGTCGCCGAGCCGGGGCGCGCGGGGATCTACGCGCTCCCGTCGGCGAAGGTGCTGCCGCGCGAGGGCTGCCCGGTCCCGTCGCTCAGCTCCTGGCCGGCCTGCTCGCTCCCCTCGGCGCCGGGCGAGATGCTGCTCCTCGCCGACCCGCCGGATGCCGACGGCAACGTGCGCAGCTCGTGTGACGCCGGCCTCCCCCCGTACGACGTCAAGCCGACCCCGCCTGGTGACCCCGGCGCGTTCGTGGACGACGTCTGCGCCACCTCGAACGGGAGCCTCGCCATGGAGGGCGGCGGCCGGCAGAAGCTCCTCGTGACCCTGCCCGATCTCGGCGGCTTCGTCGTGATCGACGCGCAGACGCTCCTCGAGCACGAGGACTACAAGGACGGCGGCTTCAAGGAGTGCAAGGTGGAGCGGTGGGTCCCTCTCCAGGTCTCGCTCCCGCCGGCCGCGCCGCCCGACGAGCCGCCGCCCGGCGACGTGTCGCCCGACGACGTGTCGTGCTCTCGGCCGGCGGTCGCGGCCAGCCCGGAGCAGGCCTTCGACAAGCCCCGGCCCGCGGGGCTCGCGCTCTCCGGCGACCGGCTGTTCATCGCCGATCTCGACGCGCCTGTGATCCACGTCGTCGACCTCCCGACGCCCTGCGAGCCGCGCGAGCAGCCCCCGCTGCTGCCCGCGTCGACGCTCGACCCCGGGCGCGTCGTCACGACGAGGCGCCTCGCGGTGAGCCAGGCGTCGCCCCCCGAGTTCAACCGCTACCTCTACGCGGTCGACGCCGGCGACGGCAGCGTGATGGTCTTCGACGTCAGCGACGACGTCGGCGAGGACGCGTCCAGCCGGTCGCCGCTCTCTCGCGAGAACCCGGACTGGAACCCGTTCCAGCCGCCCGACCGCATCCGCCTGCCGGCGCCTGTCCGCGATCTCGCGATCGTGCAGCGCGAGGTCCCGAGGAGCCTCCCGGCGACGGGCGTGGTGCCGAGGGGGATCCGGTGCAGCCCCCTCCCGGAGCTCAGGACGTGCGACAGCAGCGTCACGTCGTGCGACCTCGAGACGCTGTACCGCACGTCGACCGATCGCGACTCCGGCGCCGGCCCGCTGAAGCTCCGGGGCACGTTCGCGTACATGGCGCTCACGAACGGGCAGGTCGCGATCGTCGACATCGACGACCTCGACGCGGCCTGCCGCGGACCCGAGCGCCAGAGCGCCCGCGCGGGCTGCGGCGCGGACGCTTCGCCGAGCGGTCCGCCGCTCGAGACGAGCGGCGAGGCGTCGTGCAACGTCGTCCTCCCGCACGCTGTCCGCTCGGAGACCTACATCGTGGCGAGCGACGGCTCCGGCCAGATCGAGCCCGGCGTGCAGGGCCTGCCGATCCTCTACGATCGCAGCGGCGCGGTCGTGCCGCTCTCCGGCGAGAGCCCGAAGATGCGCGCCACGTTCCCGTCCGAGGGGGCCGCGCCTGACCTCGCGCTCGCGGTGGGGGTGCAGCGCGAGGCGATCGCGTCGAGCGACAGCGCTGAAAGCGAGCTCGACGAGCGGGGGCTCGTGCTGAGGTCCGGCGGGCCGCAGCACGCGCTGACGATGAACCTCGAGGACCCGCGGGTGCACATCGCCAACGAGACGTGGACCGTGACGTACGAGGGGGTGCTCACGTCGATCACCCGGGCCTCCATCGCCTTCGACGAGAACCTCCACCTGAGGGGCACCGACGCCCGCTTCTGCCGCCGCGGCGTGCAGAGCCTGACCAGCGTGACGGCGCAGCTCAAGGCCGCGGGCGTCCCGGAGGGCGAGGCCGAGACCCGCGCCGAGCAGCTCGCCGACTTCGCGCAGATCACGTCGGAGCTCCCGGACGAAGACGCCACCTACTGGAAGAGCGTCGACCCGGCCGTCTGCTCGTTCGACACCTGCAACGCGAAGTACGGCAGCGTCATCACGTCGCGCCCGGCGCTCCGCGTCGTCGAGGCCTACGAGGACCACCTCGAGCTCGAGCCCAGGAATGAGGTCGAGTTCGCGGCGTGCTGCTTCGCCGGCTCGGTGCAGCTCGGCATCCGCGCCGGAGGCCAGTGGGTCGTCCGGAGCAACGGCGCCGGCTTCCTGCACCACGTGATCGCCGATCCTGCGGGCGGCTATTGCCGCAACTCGTGCGACACGCGCCTCTCGCGGTTCAACGGGCGCGTCGTCCACACGCCGCGCGACGGGCGCGTCACCGACGGTGACGTGGGAGCGTTCCTCAACCCGATGTTCCGGTTCGCGGTCACGGGCGGCGTGCCCGAGCAGGACATGCAGTTCCGCTTCACCACCCAGGGCGCGTTCACGCCGCTCGCCCTGGACCTCGCGGAGATCAGCGACACACCGGAGCTCCAGCCGCAGTCCATCCAGCTCGTTCCGGCCACGGGCCAGCTCGCCGTCACCGACGGCTCGGTCCAGGGCCTGTTCCTGCTGAGCTCACGCGACGTCGCCGTGGCGCGCCGGTACCGCTGAGCCGCCTGCCGGCCCAGCGGCATTGCGGTCTCGGCGCCGATATTTCCACGAAAACAGCGGAACAAACGCGCGATTGACGCGTGGACCTCCCCGGCGGTCGAGACTAAGACGCCGGCGATGCAGCCGTCCGAGCAGCCTGTGGCCAGGAAGAAGCTGACGCCGGTGATGCGCCAGTACGAGGATGCGAAGGCGCTCCACCCCGACGCCATCCTCTTCTTCCGGATGGGCGACTTCTACGAGATGTTCAACGACGACGCGGTCCTCGTGTCGCGCGCGCTGAACCTGACGCTCACCAGCCGCAACAAGGGCGAGCCCGACGAGTCCCCGATGGCCGGCGTCCCGCACCATGCGGCGCACGGGTACATCGCGCGGCTGCTCGCGCTCGGCCACAAGGTGGCGATCTGCGAGCAGTGCGGTGATCCGTCGAAGATCAAGGGGCTCGTGCCGCGGCAGGTCGTGCGCGTCGTCACGCCGGGGCTCGTCACCGAGACCGAGCAGCTCGACGCGCGCGCCAACCACTACCTGGCGGCGGTCGACGGCGGCGGCGCGCCCCGCGGCGACGCCCTCGGAGCGGGGGGCCCCTACGGCCTCTCGCTGCTGGATCTCTCCACCGGCGAGCTCTCGGCCACGTCGGTCCCGGACGCCGCGACGCTCCTCGCGGAGCTCGCCCGGGCGGACCCGCGCGAGGCGCTCATCGCCCGGGACCTCCCGGACGTCCGCGCGGCCGCGGCCTCGCTCGCCTGCCGGGCGGCGCTGCGCGACGACGAGGAGCTCGACAGTGCGCAGGTCGCGTCGATCCTCGACGACGCCGCGATCGAGCCGATCTCGGCGGCGGCGCTGGCCGAGCACCCGCTCCCGGCGGTGCGCGCCGCGGCGCGGGCGCTGCGCTTCGCGCGCCGCTGCAGCCCCGGCGCGCGCATCCCGGTGCGCCGCATCGCCCCGCACGACACCTCGGGCACGCTGCGCATCGACGAGACGGCCCAGGCGCACCTGGAGCTCGTGCGCGCCGCGGACGGCGGCCGCCGCGGCACCCTGCTCGACGTCATCGACTGCACGGTCACCCCGGGCGGCGCCCGGCTCCTGCGCCGCCGCCTGCTCTCGCCGCTCGCCGACCTGGCGGGCATCCGCCGGCGCCTCGACGAGGTGGAGCTCTTCGTCTCGCACCCGCGCGCCCGCGGCGAGCTGCGGCAGGCGCTCGGCGGCGTCGGCGACCTCGAGCGCCTCAGCGTCCGCGCGCTCCTCGGCGAGGCCACGCCGCGCGACCTCGGCCTCCTGCGCGACGGCCTCACGGCGGCCCCGGCGGCGATCGCCGCGGTCCGGTCGATCCCCGACCTCGGCAAGGCGGCGGCGCGGAGCGACGACGGCGCCGCCGCGCGGGGCAACGACGCCGCTGCGGTCGGATCGAGCGCCGAGCCGCTCCTCGCCGAGGCGGCGGCGCTGGATGTCGTCGCCGACGTGTGCGCCGAGCTCACCGCCGCGCTGATCGAGCGGCCGCCCCCGAACACGCGCGAGGGCGGCATCTTCCGCGAGGGGTACGACAAGGAGCTCGACGACGCGCGCGGCGTGGAGAAGAACGCGACGGAGCTCATCCTCGCGCTCGAGGCGAAGCTGCGCACGCAGACGGCCGCGCCCTCGCTCCGGGTCAAGTACACGCGCGTCTTCGGCTGGTACATCGAGGTGACGCGCGCGCACATCGCCAAGGTCCCGGAGACCTTCCGCCGCAAGCAGACCGTCGCGACCGGCGAGCGCTACACGAGCGACGAGCTCGACGAGCTCGCCGACAAGATCGAGCACGCCGGGGCGCGCGCGCTGGAGCGGGAGACCGCGCTCTTCGACCGGCTGCGGGCCCTCGTCGCGAAGAGCGAGGGCCGCCTCCGCGCGCTCGCGCGCAAGCTCGCGGCGTGGGACGTCGCCGCCGCCCTCGCGGACGTCGCCCACCGCAACGACTACGTGAGGCCGCACGTCACGGCGGGCGAGGCGCTCGCGATCCGCGACGGCCGCCACCCGGTGGTCGAGCGCTACGCGGCCGCGGGGCACTTCGTGCCGAACGACACCCGCCTCGATCTCTCGGGCGAGCGGCTCTGGCTGATCACGGGCCCCAACATGGCGGGCAAATCGACGCTCATGCGCCAGGTGGCCCTGATCGTGGTCCTCGCGCAGATGGGCAGCTACGTCCCGGCGCGCGAGGCGGAGATCGGCCTCGTCGACCGGATCCTCTCGCGGGTGGGCGCGAGCGACAACGTCGCGCGCGGCGAGAGCACGTTCATGGTGGAGATGCGGGAGACCGCCGAGATCCTCCGCGACGCGACGCGGAGATCGCTCGTGATCCTCGACGAGATCGGCCGCGGCACGAGCACGTACGACGGCCTCGCGATCGCGTGGGCCGTGGCGGAGCACCTGTTCGACGCGATCGGCTGCCGCGCCCTGTTCGCGACGCACTACCACGAGCTGACGGAGCTCTCGGCGCGCGCGCCGGGCATCGCGAACTACTCCGTCGCCGCGCGCGAGCACGGCGACGACGTGATCTTCCTCCACAAGCTGGAGGCGGGCCCCGCGAGCCGCAGCTACGGCGTGGCGGTCGCGCGGCTCGCGGGGGTCCCCGAGGGGGTGCTCGCGCGCGCCCGCGCGATCCTCGCGACGCTGGAGTCGGGCGCCGCGCTGCCGGGCGGCAAGCACGCCTCCCTCCGCGGCCGCACGCGCGGCGGCGCCGCGCAGCTCGACCTGTTCGCCCCCGCGCAGGCGGCGGTGCCGCCAGAGCAGTCGGCCGTCATCGAGACCCTCCGCGCCGTGGACGTCGATCGGCTCGCGCCGCTCGACGCGCTGCGGCTCGTGGCCAAGCTGAAGGGGCTCCTCGGCGGCGGCGGCTGACCGCGGCGGCTCAGTCCGGCGGCGCGATCTCGCGGAGCTCGGTGCCGCCCGCGTACCCGTAGCTCACGAACGAGTCGAACCCCGTCACGAGCAGCCCCACGGGCGCGGAGGCCGTGAGCCAGTGCACGCCGTCGCGCTGCATCCCCGGCAGCACGTTGTCCGGCGCCTGCCGCGCCGGATCGATCGCCGCGAAGCTCAGCTGGCAGCGGTAGACGACGAACGACGGCGAGCCGCCCCCGCGCTGCGCCTCCGTGAGCCCGTCCGCGGGCGCGATCTCGCACTCGTCCGGCCCGAGCGTCGCGTCGTCGAGCCGCACGACGGCCGACCGCGGCGCGACGACCGAGATGAAGTCGAACGCGTACTTGTCCGGCGTCAGGAACACGTAGTCCGGCCGGAACTGCTCGATGGGCGGCAGGATGGTGAGGCTCGGGTCTCCGCCTGGCAGCCCCTGCTTGACCCCCGTCGCGTTCTGGCTGGCCATGATCTGCGACACGATGATCGGCGCGGAGCTCTCGATCATGAAGTCGCCCCACGCCGTCACCTCGCGGAACTGGCCCAGCGCCGACAGCGTGATCCGATCGTCCGGCGGCGGCAGGGTCGTCTCGATCACGGCGCCCTTGCCGCTGGCCGCCACCATCCTGACGTACTCCGGCTCGGGCACGGCCTCGATCCGCGCGCCGGCCTTCTTGACGGTCAGCGACCGGCTCGGCGTGTGCGGCACCGCGAACCGCTTGCCGGCGGTCCGGGTCGGATCGAGCTGATCCTCCAGGTGGTCGGCGCAGCAGCGGCGATCCGCGAGCACCTCGAAGTGCGGCGCGTCCGAGGCCTCGCTCCCGGTGAAGACCGCGATCGGCTGATCGGCCTTCACGATCGATCCGGTGAAGTCCGCGTTGAACCCCCCGCTCTCCAGGTTGAGCACGTCGAACGCGCCGAGCTTGACCTCGATCGACCCGCCCTCGGGCGTCTCCGGGACGGGCCCGCCCCCGACGACCTTCGCCGTCGTCGTCACCTGCACGGTCGTGTTCTCGCGCGTCCCGACGATGGTCAGGAACGCCCGAAGGTCGATCGGGTTCTGCGGATCGAAGTTCGTGTCCGGATCGTCCGTGACCGCGATGGTCTGCGGCCACCCTGTGACGACGTACGCCGTCGCCATCGCGCCCGGGCTGTACGTCAGCGCCTCGCGCGGCTTCAGCAGCGAGGCGTCGTTGGAGAACACGTTGGCGTTCTCCAGCGGGTTGAACTGGTAGGCGACGATGGGGAACTTCGACGTGATCTTGTACGCGTGCCGCGTCAGCGCCGTGTGCGTGCCCGTGTTGTACTCGCCCTCCGGGCTGCCATCGACCTCGCGCGGCCCGAGCTTGAACACCTGGAGATAGAGCGGCGCGATGAGCCCGCTCGCGATCTCCACCGGGGCGGGCTCGTCGCCCGGCGCGCCGTCGTCCTGGAAGATGCGGATCTCGTTCGGCACGTCCGGCTGCGGGTTCGAGACCACCACCGCGAACTGCTGCGCCGCCGCGTTTCCTGTCGCGTCGATCCGCGCGTTGTCCAGATCGACCGCCCAGTACTCGCACCCCACGTTGCTCCGCTCGAGCTCCGCGACGGCGCAGAGCTGCTGGCAGCTCCCGCTCCGGCACGCCTCGCCGGCCTCCGTGTCGCACGTGTCGATCACGCGGCCGAAGCGGCCGTCCGCGTCGCAGACGACGACGTCCTGCTCGCGGCACGAGTGCGCGGCGGGCACGCAGGGCCGGCAGCCGAGCTCGACCGACGCGCAGACGAGCCCTCGAGCGGCGCAGTCGTCGAGCGTCACCCAGGCCAGCCCTGCGCCGGTCTCCTCGCAGCGCGCGAGCTCCGCGCCGCAGCGCACGTCGCCGGCCGTGCAGGGCGGCGGCGCCTCCGGCCGCTCCCCCCACCGCGTGCCGCTGTCGAAGCAGCTCGGCGCGAGCCCGAGCCCCGCGGCGACGGCGACGAGGGCGGCGGCTGCGGCGTGCCGCGATCGGGCGCGGCGTCCTGGCTTCCGTGCGCGCGCCGGCCTGCGCGCTCGCGTCGGGTGGGGCGGGGCGCTCATCACAGGTGCGCGTTGAAGCTGTCGAGGGAATAGGCCGCCATCCCTGCCGGCTTGAGCTGCCGGTACACGAGCTTGCCGTAATCGAAGCCGTCGATCCGCGCCCCGTACACCCCGATCGTGAGCGGCCCCGGCGGCAGCGCGCCGTGCTCCAGCCCGAGCTGCCGGAGGTCCGGCACCTCGACGGCGTGCGACCCTGCCGGCACGGCCACGGTCCACCGGATGAGGCCGTTTCCGCTCGCGATGTCGTAGACGCTGAGATCGACGGGCGCCCCTGCGCCGAACGAGGTCGCGAGGTGGGACCCATCCCAGGCGCCGTTCTGCGCGGGCGCCTCGAGCGTCGGCACCCCCACGAAGTCGCCGATGCGCACGGGCTCGCTCGTGCTGGTCGAGAGGACCCGCCCGACGACGGACAGCGGCGCCAGCCCCGCCTGGCCGGTCACCGCGCGCGCGGACGAGTGGTAGCTCGCGCCGAGCAGGTCGCGGGCGAGCGGCGGCACGCCCACGAACGTCAGCCCCCCGTCGAACGGGATCAGCGGGCTCTGTGCGCCGATCGGGAGCGTCGCGAACCCGTCGTTGCCGATCATCAGCGACACGTTCGCCTGGATCCGATCCGGCCCCTTCGGCCCCTTCGCCGGTGCCCTGACGTCCATCGAGAGCGCGTGGTCGAGCGGCTGGTTGATCCGCACGAACACCTCCCTCGTCCACTGGTTCGGGAGCACGGGGATCCCGCGGACCACGCCCATGGCGTACGCCGTGAACCGCGGCGGGGTCGTCGAGCGATCCTCGAGGCCCGCCAGCGCGTAGATCGTGCGGTTGCCGGGCGCGATGTACATCGTGAACCCGTGCCCGAGCTTGCCCGACGTCTCCGGCGTGAGCGCCTGGAACTCGGACGGCAGCCTGAAGGTCGCGAGAGGATCGGCGCCCGTCGTGAACAGGTACGCCGCCTTTCGCTCGGTCTCGCGGCGCGGGCTCGGGATGTTGCCCCACGCGACGCTCCCGGGGTCCAGCGACGTGTCCCAGACGAGCTCGCCCTCGATCGCCCCCGCGCTGCCGACCTTGCCGCCGACTGGCGGGGGCGGATCGCCGGACGCGCCGCACGCGGGGGTGAGCACCGGATCCAGGTAGACGGTCACCGTGTCGACCGGCACGTCGACGAACGAGATCGGGCTATGGCACGTCGCGGCCACGGTGACGGTGCGCGGCGAATCGAGCGACGCGTCCTCGATCACGGCGACGCCGGACGCGTCGACCTCGATCGGGGAGGTCGTGTCGGTGCCGACGACGACGCTCGCTCCCGGGATCGGATCCCCCGTGAAGTTGTTGTAGACGAGCACCTTCAGCCGCCCGGCGAGCGGCGCGCCGCTGAGCCCGCCCTTGTAGCCGTTCTCGCTGTCCTCGTACGTGTAGCCGTCCAGCACGAGGATCCGCTCGCCGCCGGTCGTCACCGAGATCGTCTTCGCGCCCGGCGTGCCCTGGGGCACCGTGCACAGGAGCCGCGTCGGCTCCTGGACGGCGAGCGACGTGCACGGCTTCTGATCGATCTTCGCGACCGTCGTCTCGTTCCAGCGCGTGCCCTGGCCGACGAGCTCGATGGTCGTCCCGCCGGAGATCGGCCCGCTCGACGGGGACGCATAGAGCGCGTCGTACACGTAGCCGCCCGGCAGCGTTCGCCGGGTCGACGTGTCGTCGCCGTTCTGCGCGGCGAGCTCCACCGGGCCCGCCGCGCCCGGCGGGGCCGCCACCTGGACCCGGCTGGGATCGATCGGCACGATCGCGGACGGATCGACCTCGACGTCGCCGAACCAGACGCGGACCTGGGAGCTGAAGCCGTTGCCGTGGAGCAGGACGCGCTGGCCTCCGTTGAACGGCCCGTGGGTCGGGTCCGCGCCGAGCAGCGCGTGCGGATCGCCGCCGGGCAGCCCTGCGCCGGCCGACGATGACGTCGACGTGGTCTGCGGGTCCACGCCGAAATCGCCGCCATCGCCGTCGGTCTGCCGGCGGATGCCCTCCGGCGCCGAGGCGATGCACGCAGAGACGATCGCGAGCCCTGCGCAGACCGGAGCGAAGCGTGCGGTAAGAAAGCCTCGTGATGCGGTTCGCACGAGGCGAGTGTACGCCTGCGCGGAGAGCCGCGCGAAGACACACGCAAACACACGGAAATTGTGCACGCCGAGGTGGCGGCTTCGTCGCTTGACAAGCGAGGCGCATCGGGGTAGCAAACCGCCCCCTTCTCGCGGTCTCGTGACGAGGGGGACAGCGGAGGCTGAATCCTCGCCTTCGCTGCCGCTGAACCAAATCCACACGCTCTCCTGGCACCCACGGCATTCCGCGGCCCGGTGCCCCAGCAGCACGGACGCTCCTGTCCGCGCATGGGGTTGGTCGCGGGAGGGGGAGCGGCGGACCAACCGAAAGGGCACTGCCGTGACCGATACCAGCTTCTCCGCATCCGTCCCCGCGGCCGACACCATGCAGGCCGCCGCCCCCCAGCCGGGGGATTTCCCGCTCCCGCTCCGCTCGCTGCTCGACGCGGGCGTGCACTTCGGCCACCAGACGAAGCGCTGGAACCCGAAGATGCGGCCGTTCATCTACGGCGCGCGCAACGGCATCCACATCATCGATCTCGACCAGACGACGCGGCTCTTCAAGCGCGCGTACGACTTCCTGACCGACGCCGTCGGCCGCGGCGGCCACGTGCTGTTCGTCGGCACGAAGCGCCAGGCGCAGGACATCGTGCAGGAGGAGGCCCGCCGGTCGGGCATGTACTTCGTCACGAACCGCTGGCTCGGCGGCACCCTGACGAACTTCCGGACGATCAAGCAGGGCCTCGATCGCCTGCGCACCCTCGAGCGCATGAAGGAGGACGGCACCTACGAGCAGCTGCTCAAGAAGGAGGTCGTCCGCCTCGAGAAGGAGCGCGAGCGGCTCGAGAAGTACCTGGGCGGCCTCAAGGGGATGGGCGGCCTCCCGGCGGCGATCTTCGTGATCGATCCGCACCAGGAGTCCATCGCGATCAGCGAGGCGCGCAAGCTGAACGTCCCGGTCGTGGCCATCACGGACACGAACTGCGACCCGGATCTCGTCGACTTCGTGATCCCTGGCAACGACGACGCCATCCGCTCGATCCGGCTGATCACGGCCCGCGTCGCGGACGCGTGCGTCGAGGGCGCGCAGCGCCGCAAGGATCACGGCGAGGGCGGGCAGCAGGCGGCGGGCGGCGGTCGCGGCCAGCGCGACGAGATCAACGTCTACCAGGGCGGCCGCGGCGGCCGCGGCGGCGGCCCGCGCCAGCAGCAGGCGTCGTAGCGCGACGGAGCGGTCCGGCGCCCGGGCGGCGTGGTGACGACGATGTCGCCGCTCGCCTGGGCGGTGTGGCAGCCGCGAGAGAGCAGAGAGGGCGCAGGGACAGAAATGAAAATTTCACGCCTCTGCGCCTTCTGTGCCTTTGCGGTTCGGCCCGCCCTCGCTCGGGCCGTTCGTGCAAGAGCAGTCGGACGTGTGGTGAACGGGGGCCGCTCGGCGCGGCCTCTTCCTAATCTAGGTTCCAGGTTGAAGGAGAAAGAGCCATGGCCGGCATCAATGCGCAGGCGATCAAGGAGCTTCGTGAGCGTACCCAGGCGGGGATGAGCGACTGCAAGAGCGCCCTCGCGGAGGCCGAGGGCGACATGGAGAAGGCGGTCGAGATCATCCTGAAGAAGGGTCTCGCGAAGAGCGCCAAGCGGGCCGGCGCGTCCGCCACCGAGGGCGAGGTCCGCGCGGTGGTCGCGGCCGACCGGCGGAGCGCGACGATGGTCGAGGTCAACATCCAGACCGACTTCGCCGCCCGCAACGACGCGTTCCGGCAGTTCGTCGGCGACGTGCTCGCGGCGGTCGAGAAGGCGCCCGACGGCGCGGAGGCGGCTCAGCTCTCCATCGGCGGCAAGTCGATCGCCGACACGGCCACCGAGCTGACCGCGCGCATCGGCGAGAAGGTCGCGGTGCGCCGGTGGGATCGCGTGTCGATCCCGGCGGGCAAGCACGGCGTCGTGCACGCGTACGTGCACCTCGGCGGCAAGATCGGCGTGATCGTGGCGCTCGAAGCGTCGAGCCAGGCGGTGGCGGAGCACCCTGCGGTGCAGAGGTTCATCGACGAGACGGCGATGCAGGCCGCGGCGATGAGCCCGATCGTCCTCCATCGCGACGAGGTCTCGGCGGAGCTGAAGGCCAAGCAGCAGGAGATCTTCGAGGCGCAGCTGCGCGAGGATCCGAAGCCGAAGCCGCAGGCGGCGTGGCCGAAGATCATCGAGGGTAAGTTCAACAAGTGGTACTCGGACATCGCGCTGCTCGAGCAGGAGTCGCAGGAGGCGGTGTCGCGCGGCGAGTCGGGGCAGACGATCGAGAAGCTCCTCCAGGCGGCGGCGAAGGCGGCCGGCGGCGAGCTCAAGCTCACGCGCTTCGCGCGGTTCGAGCGCGGCGAGGGCCTCGACAAGAAAGAGGACGACTTCGCCGCCGAGGTGGCGAAGATGGCCGCGAGCTGACGCGGTCCGATGGGGGGGCGCCTCGCCGCCGTCTCGATCGACCTCGACGAGGTCCCGAACTACTTCGCCATCCACGGGCTCGCCGTCCCGGATCGCTCCGGGGCGGCGGTCGCGCTGAGCGCCGTCTACGACACGGCGCTCCCGCGCATCGCTGATTTCGCTGCCTCCCACGGCATCCCCGTCACGCTGTTCGCGATCGGCCGCGACCTCGCGCGCCCCGAGAGCGCCGCGGCCTTGCGCGCGCTGAGCGACGCCGGCCACGCGGTCGAGAACCACTCGTACGGGCACCGCTACGACCTCTCGCGGCTCCCGCGCGCCGCGATCGCGCGGGAGGTCCTGCTGGGCGCCGAGGCCATCGCGGAGGCGGTCGGCCGGCGTCCGACGGGCTTCCGCGCGCCCGGGTACACGGTGAGCGACGCGCTGTTCGACGCGCTCGACGCCGTGGGGGTCGCGTTCGACTCCTCGGTGTTCCCGTGCCCGCCGTACTACGCCGCGAAGGCGCTCGCGATGGGCGCGCAGCGGGTGAAGGGCAGGGGGTCGTCGTCGATCCTGGACACCCCGCGCGTGCTCGCGGCGCCGCGCCGGCCGTACCGGCCGGGGCGACCGTGGTACCGGCGCGGCGGCCGGCGCTTCGTCGAGCTGCCGATCCAGGTGACGCCGGGGCTCCGGCTGCCGGTCATCGGGACGAGCGTGGCGCTCGCGGGCGCGGCGGGCGCGCGGCTCCTGGCGCGCGCGTGCGCCGGGGAGGCGCTCGTCAACCTGGAGCTGCACGGGATGGACTTCCTCGACCGGAGCGACGGCCTCGAGGCGCTCGCGCCGTACCAGCCGGAGCTCCGGCTCGCGCTGGGCAGGCGGCTCGAGGCGCTGGGGGCGTTCGTGGAGGAGCTTGCGCGGAGGGGAGCGAGCTTCGTGCGACTGGACGAGGCGAGCCGGGAGCGCGGGCTCATCACGTGACCCGGGGTGTCGACCGGGGCGTCGCGAGCATGGCCGCGGCGGGGTACCCGAATTTCCTGCCGAGCAGGGTGCCGTCGGCTACCTTCCCGGCGATGGAGTTCGAGCGCCTCCAGGAGCTCTACAACCGCTGCAACCCCGACGAGCCGCTGTCGCCGGGCGATGAGCGCAACGTGGACATCGACGTCCGCGGCGTCCGCGGGGCTCACTGGACGAACAAGCTCGCGCGCCAGATCGAGCTCTCCAGGACGCCTGTCTGCCAGCTCTTCACCGGCCTCCGCGGCACGGGGAAGAGCACCGAGATCCAGCGCCTGGCGGCCAGGCTCTCCGATCCGAAGCGGCGCAACCTCCTCACGGTCCTGATCGATGCGGATGACGTCCTCGACCTCACCGTGGAGATCGACATCTCGGACGTGCTCGCGCTGGTGCTGCTCCACACCGAGCGCGCCATCCTGGCCGCGGAGGGCGAGGACGCGACGAGCGCGTTGACGGACGGGCCTCACCGGCGGCTCTGGGCGTGGCTCTCGCGGACCGATGTGGAGATCGGAAAGCTCACCGCGGGCGTGGAGGCGGGGGCGAAGACCGGGGTCGAGCTCAACCTCAAGACCAACCCGACCGTACGCCACCGGGTCCGCGAGATCGTGGCCAGGCACCTCTCCACGTTCGTCCGCTTCGTGCACGACGAGCTCCGGGAGCTCGACTGGCGCGCGCGCAAGCTCGGGCGCTCCGGCGTCGTGATCCTCTTCGATTCGCTGGAGAAGCTCCGGGGCACGAGCCTCACCTGGAAGCCGGTGCTCGAGAGCGCCGAGCGCATCTTCTCGACCGGCGCGCCTTACCTCCAGCTCCCGGTGCACGTGCTCTACACGATCCCGCCGGCGCTCGCGCGGCGCATGGTCGAGCCGCCCGTATCGTTCCTGCCGATGATCAAGGTCCGGGACGCCGAGGGCAGGCTCCACCCCGAGGGCGTCGAGGTCATCGCGGAGCTCGTGAAGAAGCGCATCGACGAGGACGCGCTCCGCGAGCTCTTCGGCGAATCGGCGCTCCGGGACCGGCTCCGCGCCATCGCCCTGTGGTCGGGCGGCTACCCGCGCGAGATCGTGCGGCTGCTCCAGACGCTGCTCGAGCTCGAGACGTTCCCCGTGGACGCGAAGACGCTCGAGCGGGAGCTCCACCGCGCGGGGAACGCCTACCGGAGCATCGTCTACGACAGCGGCGCGATCCCGTGGCTCGCCACGGTGAACCGCACGAAGCGCCTCATCACGAACAGCGAGCAGGAGCGCGAGGCCGCCGACCACCTGCTGCAGAACAACGTCATCCTGCGCTACCTGAACGATGACGAGTGGGTCGACGTCCACCCGTCGGTGGCGGGGATGCAGGAGCTCGCCGGTCCTACCGCCGACGCGGAGGGCACCGAGCCGGAGAAGGGCGCATGACCGGCGCCGCGGGCGGGGAGCGCTCGCGGCTCGTCCGGGCGCTCGCGCTCTCGCGGCGGTTCCATCTGTACCTCGCGCGGTGCGCCAGCCCTCGCGCGGCGGATGCGCTGGTTGCGGAACTCACCGCCGAGCTCCCGCGGCTCGGGCGACCCGAAGTCCGCCTCGTGCGGCTGGAGCCGTACAGCGGGCGGACGGAGGACACGCCGCTCACCGACGGCGAGCTCGCGGATCGCGTCCTGCTCCCGCTGCTCGACCCGCCCGAGGCGCTCCGCGGCGCGATCCACTTCGTCGACGCGTCGCGCGCGGCCTATGCGGACACGGCGTCGTGGGCGCGCTTCTTTTCGCTGTGGAACGAGAAGCGCAACGTCCTGGGCCCGTCCCGAGGCGAGGTCGTCGTGATGCTGCCGGCCGCGCTCGCGCCCGTGTTCGCGAGCACGGCGCCGGATGTCTGGTCGATCCGGAGCGGGGAGTACGTCATCGACGAGCGCGGCAGCGCGCGTGACGACGGCCTGGAGGCCTACGAGCCGGGATCGAGGTCCTTTGTGGGCGCGGCGCCCGCGGCCGCTTCCGTCGTGGCGACGGCTTCGGAGGGCGCGGCGGCGCGCGTCGAGGTCGCGCTGCAGCTTCTGCGCGCTGTGCCGCCGCTCGCGCTTTTCGGCGGCGATCTCGTGGTCCGGCCCTGGGTGGAAGATCTCCGTTCCGCGGTCGCCGCGCGCGAGATCAGCGACCCCAGTGAGTACGAGCTGCGCGGGATGGATGACATCCCGCCGCCGCTTGTCGCACGGCGCAAGCTGCGCCTTGCCGGCTGGAAGCTTGCCACGCGGCGATTCAGCGAGGCCGAGGAGCTTTACGCCGAGCTCATCTCTCGCGCGGATGGCGACGACGCAGAGCTCACGGCCCACGCGCTCTCGGGTCTCTCCATGGCGCTCGCCGTCACGGGCCGAGCGGCCGAGGCTTCCGGGCACGGAGCTCGGGCGCTCTCGCTGGTCGGATTCGAGCGCGGCGGAGATGGCCTCCCCGCGCGCTTGTCACCCGACGTGACAGCTCGTGCGCTGCGCGCAAACGCGCTCGTGCAATGGTGTCTGGGTCATCTCACCGCGGCAGAGGAGCTCGATCGGGCGCTCGCATCCGTGAGCCAGCCATCGAGCGCGCGCCTCCTCTCGCGCGTCCTCCGGCTGGCCGAGCGCGGCCAGGTGGGGGCGGCGGAGGCGCTGCTCGGTTCCGGAACGCTCCCCCCGTCCCCGCGGCTGATAGCGTTCCCCGACGACATCTCGCTGATCGTGCACATCGACGTCCTCTTTGCGAGAGGTGAGATAGACGCCGCGCGCCTTGGCCTCGCGTCGCTCCTCTCCGGGGTCGGTGATGCGAGCGTATCCTTGTTCGACGACGACGCGAGTCTCGCTGACCGTTGTGAAATAACCGCCGCGCTCATCGAGATCCTCCGCGGGGACGAAGAAGAAGCGTCGAAGCTCCTCGCGCGTCCGATGAATGCATCGTCGCTTTCGTCCCATGAGAGCGAGCCGGAAGGTGGCAGCCGGGCAGGAGCCTTCCACGCGCTCGCATCGGGTATCCTCGCGTGGAGCACGCAGGGGGCTCAGGGCGCGTCGACGTGGTTCGAGCGCGCTCTCCGCCACGTCTCCGCGTGGGGGCTCTCTGGCCTGGACTTCCGCTCGCGCATGCGCGCGCGGGCGGCCGTTGCGCTCCTCTGGATCGCGGTCCAGCCCCAAGGCGAGCCTTGGCTTGCAGCGGCGCGGGACGTCGTCGATCAGGCCGAGGCGCTCCTCGGCGACACCGCGGAGGACCACATGAGCCGCGCAATTGCCGTGGCGGCGCACCGTGAGTTCGCGCGGCGCCTCGCGAGCGCCGGCGCCGGTGACGCCCGCTCCGCCGCGCAGCGCGCCGCGGCGCTCGCCGAACCCCTCGGCGGCCTCGGCGTGCCCGCGTGGGACGAGCTGGTCCGCGCTGCAGCGCGCCCGTCCTGAGTTTCCCTGGTTCCACCCACCAGGAGTCCGGCCGGGGAGCGGGAGACAGCGTTCAACGCAAAGGCGCAAAGGCGCAAAGGCGCAAAGGCGCAAAGAAGAATTTCATGCAGTTTTGCGTCTTTGCGCCTTTGCGCCTTTGCGTTGAATTCTCTTTTCTCTCGCGAGGCAGATCCCCCGGCAGGAGATCCCACCCGCCGTACTGGACGCGGCGAGCCTGCGGCGCGGCGATCGCCGGCCATGGGGGTAGGGGAGATGGATGACGCGATGCGTTGTGCGCGCGTTCCCGGCGCGTCGTGCGCGTGCCCGGGATCTCTGGCGCGCGAGGGAGACGAGCTTGCCGCATGCTGCGTCCGCGTCGTGCGCGCGTCCGAGCGGCCTGTGCGCGCGTCGCCCCGCGCCGTGCGCGCGCCCCGCGCCCGTGGTGCGCTGGCGCGACCGGGGTTGCGCGCGTTCCCCCGCCGGTCTCGCGCGCGCCGGCTGCCCTCGTGGCGCCGTTGATCTCGCCTGGCGCGCGCGTCGCGTCCCGCCGAGCGCGCCACAGTGACCGATCCTGCGCCGCTTTCCCGGCCCCCAAGCATTCGTTCGGACTGGATCGTCGCGACGTGATCGTGCCCTCTGGAGGTGCTCCCTTTCCTCGCGTTGACGCTTTCTCATAGCTTCTCCTTTCATGGCCACCACCAAGACCAAGAAGCCCGCGCCGGCGGCATCGCCGGCCGAGGTACCGACCGTTTCATCCACCACCATCAGCCTCGACGCCCTCGCGCGGGAGCTCGGCCCCGCGGATGGCGCGTTCGCCGCGCGCACCTACGCGGGCATCCCCGAGGAGGACCTCGTCACCGAGGGGACGCGCATCGACTCGCAGAGCCTCATCGACGACGTCCCGCACTTCGTCGCCTCGGCGCGGCGGATCCTGGGCTCGCTGTCCGAGGTGCAGCGCGGCAAGGTGCGCATGCCCACGGCGCTCTTGCCGCTGCTCGTCGCCGAGGCGGGCAGGCTCCAGGCGATGAAGCGGTCGCACGACGCGGCGGCGACCGAGGCGGCCGGCGCGAGGGCCGCGCTCGAGGTGCAGGAGCGGAGCGCGATGCGCGACGGCATCGGCGAGCGCGATCTCTGCTACGGCGGCCTGCGCAACGCGCTCGGCGCCCGCCGCATGGCGCGGGTCGACGCCGTCGTCGGGCGCGCGGACTCCCCCGAGGGCCTCGCCAAGGGCCTCGAGGCGCTCGCGAGCTTCATCGACGAGACCCGACGGGCCGATCCGGCACAGGACGCGAGGCTCCTCGAGGACTACGGCGTCGGCGCCGAGTGCGCGGCCGCGCTCCGGGCCACGGCGCAGCGGGTGCGCGGCGTCGCCGGCGTCCAGATCGCCGCGGGGCGACGGGTGACACAGCGCGCGCTCGATCTGCAGGACGGGCGGGTCGCGGTCGTGATCGAGAAGATCCTCCGCGCCTTCCGCGCGGCGCGCCGGGTCGACGGAACGATCCTGGTCCCCGAGCTGAACAAGGCCGCATGGATGTTCGAGGCCCGCTCCGGCAGCTCCGGCAAGAAGCCATCGCCCGCCGGAGAGAAGCCCTCGCCCGCCGGAGAAAAGCCCTCATCCGGCGCAGAGACGCCCCCGCCCGCCGCGGGCGGAGCGCCGGCCGCAGGCGGAGCGCCGGCGCAGGGAGAGACGACGCCGATCCTCGGCGCCGACGGCTGAGCCTCATCCCCCAGGAACACGGGCGGCGCCGCCTGTCGCCGACGCTGTCCACGGCCCGTCTCCACGCCTTCAGCCCGCCACGAGCCGCCTCGCGACGACCATCCCGAGGACGCCGGCGAGCAGGCAAGCGACCAGCGTGATCGCGATGTTGGCGAGCCCCGCCGCCCACGACTTGTACTCGATGAGCCGGATCGTCTCGTTGTTGAAGCTCGAGTACGTGGTGAAGCCGCCCATGACGCCGGTGCTCAGGCTGAGGCGGAGCGTCGGCGACAGGAGCGCCGTCGTCGCGGCGACCTCTCCGATGGCGCCGAGCAAGAACGACCCGATCACGTTGACCGCGAGCGTCCCATACGGAAACTCGGCGCCGAGGCGCTGCTGGCACCACGTCGACAGCCCGTAGCGGGCGAGGGTCCCCGCGGCGCCGCCGAGGCCGATCCAGAACCACCGATCCATTCGTTTCTCCTTCTCGCTCGAGTCGCGACGACCGTGCTCGGCCGCCGTGCCCTTGCGTCCTCACCGCCGCTGGCCCCCCAACGCTCGCGCGGGTGAAGCGCCGCTTCAACACGACCGGGCCGTGCCGCCCCGATCTGCACTACATGATCCCGGCCGAGAGCCGCCTGCCCCAAGCCCCGGGGCTCGTCGAGCAGATGGGGTACTTCGTCGTCCACGCCCCGAGGCAGACGGGCAAGACGACCGCCCTCCGCGCCGTTGCCGAGCGGCTCACCGCCTCGGGTCGACACGCCGCCGTCCTCTTCTCCTGCGAGGAGGGAAGCGCCGCCGGCGACGACTACGGCTCCGCGCAGCGTGCCGTCCTGCGCGAGCTCACGCGCGCGGCGCAGATCGCGCTGCCGCCCGAGCTCCAGCCGCCGCCGTTCTCCCTCGAGGGCGATGAGGGCCTCCTCTCGGCGGCCCTCACCGCCTGGGCGCGCGCCTGCCCGCGTCCGCTCGCCCGGACCGCGCCCCGGTTCAGCGAGGCCACGACGCCCCGCGGCCGTCGCGTCGCGGTGCTCCGCCTGTAGAGCGCCGTCGAGGCTCTCGTCCCGGGAACGAAGAGCGTAGGCCCGAGCAGCCCGACAGGCCCTCCCGTCCCGCGCCCCCGCCCACCACGGACTGGGCGCCCCGCGCCCCCCCCCCGCTACTCCGCCGCCTTCCTGAACTCGATCACCCGCCCGCCCGCGCCGTCCGCCAGCGCAGGCCGGTTCACCCGCGACACCTCGTCCGTCGCCACCCCCGACGCCGCGATGAACTGGCGCGCCTGCTCGTTGTCGCCGTGCGCCAGCTCGTCCGGCGTCCCCGACGCGACGACGCGCCCCTGGATCACGAGGAACGCCTGGTGCGCGATGCGGAACGTGCTCGCCATGTCGTGCGAGATCACGACGCTCGTCACCTTGAAGCGCGACCGCGTCTCCTCGATCAGGTCGTCGACCATCCGGCTCGTCAGCGGATCGAGCCCGCTGGTCGGCTCGTCGTAGATGAGGATCTCGGGCTCGAGCATCAGCGCGCGCGCCAGGCCCACGCGCTTGCGCTGCCCGCCGGACAGCTCCGACGGCATCCGGTCCTCCTTGTTCTCGAGGCCGAGCGAGTTCAGCATGCCCACGACCTTGTCGCGGATGTCCCGCTTCGACATGTGCTTCCGGTGCTCGCGCAGCGGGAACGCCACGTTGTCGAAGATCGTCAGCGAGTCGAGCAGCGCCGCGTACTGGAACACCATGCCGAACCGCTGGCGCATCCGGTTCATCTCGAAATCGTCGAGCGCGCCCATGTCCACGCCGTCGACCCAGATGTGACCGGTGGTCGGCCGCTCCAGCCCGATGAGCAGCCGGAGCAGCGTGGTCTTGCCCGCGCCCGACCCGCCGATGATCACCGCCGTCTCGGTCCGCCGGAGGTGCATCGTGATGCCGTGCAGCACCTTCGTCGCCCCGAACGATTTCTTGATGTCGTCGACGAAGAGGTGATCCTCCGGCTGCCACCCCGGCGGCATGTTGCCCACCTGCTGCGCCTCCGGGGGGGCCGCGCGCTCGGGGGAGACCTGGCTGGGCGGCCTTCTCGACATCCGCGCAGTACGGTACCACGGAGGGGGCCCCCCAGGACGCCGATCGCCTTGTAGCACCGTAAGGGCGAGCACGTGCTTGACGCGGCAGGGCGCGGGACGGAAACGTTGCTCATGACCGACGACCTACTCAAGGCAGCCCTCGAGACGGCAGAGGCGAAGACCGACAAAGACGGCTGGGCCGAGCTCCCTGAAGGGCGCATGCTCACGCTCTATGCCGCGCACGACGGCGTGTCGCTCCCGGTGACCAAGATCGAGGCCGTGTCGAGCGCGGGCGGGCTCCTCAAGGCGCGCAGCTCCAAGGGCGAGACGTTCGTGCTCGCGCTGAAGGACGTGTTCGCCATCGCCCTCGACGGCGGCGGCAAGGGAGCCCAGGCCAGGAAAGCCGGCTTCCTCGGCTGATCGCGGCGATCTTCCATGGCCCGATCGTCGAGAGCGGGAGGAGGTCCTGTGGCGCGGTCCGCCCAGCGGGCCGTCGACCTCGCGCTCGCCGAGCTGCAGCGCCGGTTCGGCCTGGGCCGCAGCCCCGCCGCCCCGGGCTGGGTGCGCGAGCGCGTCCTCGCCGTGCTCAGCGCCGTGGCCGCGCGCCACGGCGTGTCGCCGCTCGCGGCCGCCGAGCGGCTGCGGGACGACAGGGAGGCCATCGAGGAGATCGTCAGCGCGCTCCGCGTCGGCGAGACGCGCTTCTACCGCGACCCGATCATCTGGGAGGCCATCGCCACCTCGGTGCTGCCCAGGCTCCCGCCCGACCTGCCCATCGCCGGCCTCTCGGCCGGGTGCAGCACCGGCGAGGAGGCCTATACCCTGGCGATGGTGCTCGCGAGCGCGGGCCGCCGCTTCAGCGTGCTCGGGGTCGACCGCGCCGCTCCGGCGATCGAGGCGGCGCGCGAGGCCGCCTACTCCGCCGAGGCCGTCGACCAGCTCCCCCCGTCCTTCGTTCAGCGCTACTGTGAAGAGAAGGGCGGCGCGCTGCACGTCGGCCAGCAGCTCCGCGACGTCGTGTCCTTCGAGGTCTGCGATCTGGTGCACGCCGTGCCGAGCGGCGGGTTCCAGATCATCTTCTTCAAGAACGTGCTCCTGTATCTCGCAGAGCCCGCCGGCGACGCGGTGGCGCGCCGCCTCGCGGCCGAGCTCGGCCCGGGCGGGCTCCTGTTCTCCGCCGCGAGCGAGGCGCCGCGCCTCTGCGGCGCCGGCCTCACGCCGGTCAAGGTGAACGCGCACGTCACCGCCTTCCGCGCCCCGGGCGCCTGAGAAAGCAGAACGACACCGCATGAGCGTCGACCTCTCCCCCACGTCCAGGCCCAGCGGGCTCGTCGAGCTCCGCGCCGCCTACGCGCGCGAGCGCGCCGAGCTCGATCGCGCCGTGCCGAGCGGCCCCACGCCGGCAGCGGACCCGGCCGCCGTCGGGGTCGCCCTGGGGCGGCGCCACGCGCGCCTGCTCGACGATCTCCTGGCGCGCCTCTTCCACCTGCTGCGCGAGTCCGGCGGGCCCAGCCGCAAGGAGTGGGACTCGGTCGCGATCGCCGGGGTCGGCGGCTACGGCCGCGGCGCCGTCGCGCTGCGGAGCGACCTCGATCTGCGCATCCTCGCCCGCAACGCCCAGCGCGCCAGCGCCATCGCGGACGCGCTGCTCTACCCGCTCTGGGACATGGGGGTCGCCGTGGGGCACCAGGTCGTCACCATCGACGACCTCATCGACGGCGCGCGCGAGGACCTGCCCACCGCGACGGGCCTGCTCGACTGGCGGCACGTCGTCGGCGACGCGTCGCTGTCGGAGTCGCTCTGGCAGCGCGCCTCGTCGGGCATCTTCGCGCACTCGGAGCTGCCCCGCTTCATCGAGCGGCTCGGGAAGGAGATCTCGCAGCGGCACGAGCGCTTCGGCGGCTCGGTCTACCTCCTGGAGCCGGACGTGAAGAACGGCGCGGGCGGGCTGCGCGATCTCGACGTCGCCCGCTGGGCC
This sequence comes from Sorangium sp. KYC3313, assembly GCF_052075895.1. Taxonomy (NCBI): domain Bacteria; kingdom Pseudomonadati; phylum Myxococcota; order Polyangiales; family Polyangiaceae; genus Sorangium; species Sorangium sp. KYC3313. The sequence goes on along the minus strand of NZ_CP197255.1, from coordinate 8,430,782 downwards.
GCGAAGGCGCGCTACGGCGTCGGCGAGTTCGACGCGCTCGTCCGCTTCGGCGCGCTCGTCGCCCGCGAGGCGGAGGAGATCCGGAGCGCCGCGGAGATGCTCTGGCGCATCCGCAACCTGCTCCACGCCCACTCCGGGCGGAGGACCGACCGGCTGACGTTCGACGAGCAGGAGCTCTGCGCGGGCGCGCTCGGCTACAGCAAGGGCGCCGGTCCGGCCGACGCCGGCCGGAAGAGCGCGCCGCCCCCCGACGAGGCCGCCGTGTCGCCCGAGGCGATCGAGCGGATGATGAGCGACTACTACCGGAGCGCCCGGGCCATCTCGCGCTCCCTCGACATGATCGTCTCGCGCGCCACGCCGACGCTGACGCGGCGCCGCCGCCGCGACGAGGACCTCGGCGCCGGGGTCCGCCTCTTCGACGGCTGCATCACGATGAGCGATCCGGATCTGCTGAGGACCGATCCGGCGATCGCGCTGCGGCTCGTCTCCGAGGCCGTCGAGCGCGGCGTGCCGCTCTTGCCCTACGCGCGCGGCGCGATCGTCCGCGCCGCCGGCGATCCGGCGTTCTGCGCGGCGCTCCGCGAGAGCCTCGAGGCCGCCGAGCGGTTCCGGACCCTCGTCGCCACGTGCAAGGAGACGCAGCTGCAGAGCGGCTCGGTCGTCCGCGAGCTGCACGACCTCGGCCTGCTGCTCGCGATGATCCCGGAGTTCTTGCCGGTCGTCGGGCGCGTCCACCACGACGTCTACCACGTGTACACGGTCGACGTTCACTCGGTCGCCGCGGTCGACCGGCTGGCGGCGCTCGTGCGGGGCGAGCTCGCGGGCGAGTTCGGGCTCGCGTGCCGGCTCGCCGCCGAGGCGACGCGGCCGACGATGCTGTTCTTCGCCACGCTCCTGCACGACGTGGGCAAGGCGATCGGGGGCACCGATCACAGCGGGCGCGGCGCCGAGATGGCCCGGAAGATCCTGGCGCGGCTCGGCTTCCCTCAGGAGGACATCGACGAGGCGTGCCACCTCGTGCTGAAGCACCTCGTGATGTACCTCATCGCGACCCGGCGCGATCTCGACGACCCCGCGACGATCTCGGAGTTCTGCCAGGAGGTGCACGGCCGCGAGGGGCTGCGCGATCTCTACCTGCTCACGGTCGCCGACATCTCGACCACGAGCCCCACGTCGATGACGTCGTGGAAGGCGCGCATGCTCGACGAGCTCTACCTCTCCGCGGACAGGGCCCTGCGCGGCGCGCGCGAGGACGCGGGGGCGTTCGACCTCGACGACCAGCGCATGACCCGCGCGATCAGCGGTACGGTCGGCGCCCTCGAGGACCTCCCGGCCGCGAGCGAGGCCGAGCGGCGCGCGCAGCGGGACTTCCTGGCCCGCTACCTCGCGTCGATGCCCGAGCGCTACCTGCTCGCGAACAGCCCGGCCGCGATCGCCGCGCACTCGGAGCTCGCCCGGCAGCAGCGGTCCGGCGGCAACAGCGTCTCGGTCGCGCTCGTCCCGTCGCGCCACCCGGAGGCCGCGGAGGTCTGCGTCGTGGCGCCGGATCGCCCCGGCTTGCTCGCGGCGATCACGGCCGCGCTCGCGGCCTCGCGCCTCGAGGTCCACGCGGCGCAGATCCACTCGCGCGCGTGCGACGACGAGGGGATGGACGACGGCGGCGTGATCCGCGGGAGGGCGGGCTCGTCCCCGCCGGCGGGCGTGCGCCTGCAGGCCGTCGACCTGTTCTGGGTGCGCGACCGCGGCGAAGGGGTAGGGGGGGTGGCGCGCGCCATCCCGAAGCTCGTGACCGACATCCAGGCGGTGCTCTCGGGGCAGCTCTCCGGCGCCGAGCTCGCCAAGAAGCGCCGGGGCGGCGCGCTGCGCGAGCGCCCGACGCCGAAGGTCCGGACGCAGATATCCATCGACGAGCGCGCCTCGCACCACACGGTGATCGAGGTCCTCACGCGCGATCGCCCCGGCCTCCTGTTCGCGATCTCGGACGCGCTCTACCAGCTCGGCCTCTCGATCTCGGTCGCCAAGATCAACACGGAGGGGACGCGCGTGGCCGACGTGTTCTACGTGAGCGAGGCGGACGGGACGAAGGTCGCGAGCGGCAAGCGGACGCAAGAGGTGGAGGAGCGGCTGCACGCGGTCCTCCAGGGTCTGGACGGCGAAGGGAGTGTCGGATGAACGAGAGGTGGTTTACGCGCGCGCTGTGGACGACGACGGCGACGACGACGGCGAGGCCCGCCGCGCAGCGGGTCCTTTCGGCTATGGCGCTCGCCGCGTGCGTCGCGGCGTGCGCCCTTTCGTGTGGTGGAGCGCAGGAGCCCCAGCGCGACCCGCTCCTGGCCGATCCGCCCGAGGGCAGCGGCGCGGCGGCCTCGAAGGGCGCGTCGTCGACGGCGCTGGACCGGGGCATCGCGTACATCAAGAACGAGAAGTACGAGGAGGCGAAGCAGCACCTCCTCCAGGCGATCGAGCACGAGCCGGGCAGCGCCGAGGCGCACTACTACCTCGGCCTCGCGAGCGAGAAGACGGACGATCGCGCCGGCGCCGAGGCGTCGTACAAGAAGGCGCTCGCGAGCGATCCCAAGCTCGAGGCCGCCGCGCTGAACCTGGCCGCGCTCTACCTGGACGAGCCGCCGCGGCCGGACGAGGCGATCGCGGTCCTCTCGAAGGCGATCGAGCAGGCGCCGGGCCGGGCCGCGCTCCACCAGAACCTGGGCTACGCGTACGGGCTGAAGGGCGACGTCGCGAGCGCGAGCAAGCACTACGAGGCGGCGCTCAAGGCGGAGGACACGGCCGCCACGCGCTTCGCCTACGGCGCGATGCTGTTCGAGGCGAAGGCGCTCGACCGGGCCGCGGCCGAGCTCAAGAAGGCGCTCGCGGCGACCGGCGACGACGTGGCGACGATCGCGACGATCGGGCGGATGCTCGGGCCGGCGAAGGCCTACGCCGACTGCGTGGCGGCGTTCGACCGCGCCATCCAGCTGAAGCCGGAGGCCGAGTTCCACGTGCGCCGCGGGACGTGCCGCCACGAGCTCGGCGACGAGCCGGGGGCGCGCGCCGACTACCAGGCGGCGATCAAGGTGGACCCGCGGTTCGCGGCCGCGCACTACTACCTCGGCCTGTCGTTCCTGGCCGAGCGCAAGCCGCAGAGCGCGATCGCCGCGCTCACCGAGGCCGGGAAGCACGGCGGCGACACCGAGATCGGCAAGCGCGCCCGCGCCAAGGTCAAGGAGCTCAGCGCCAGGTGAAGTGAGGCGCGCCGCGCAGGCTCACGCGCCGAGCAGCGCGATGATCCTGTCGAGCTCGTCGAGCGAGCCGTAGGTGATGCCGAGCTCGCCGTGGCCGCCCGCGTCGCGCACCTCGACGCGGGTCCCGAGCCGCCGCGCGAGCCGCGCCTCCAGGTCCTTGATCGCGGGCGACTTCCCGCCGCGCTTCTTCTCGCCCGGCTCCTCGCCCTCGGCGGCCCGGAGCTCCCTCTCCTTCGCCGCCTTGATCAGCGCCTCGACCTTGCGGACGGGGAGCTTGCCGTGGACGGTCCGCTCCGCGACGTCGGCCATCACCTTGTCGCTGGGCGCGCCGAGCAGCGCGCGCGCGTGGCCCTCGCTGAGCTCGCGCGAGATGACCATGGTGCGGATCCGCGGCGGCAGCCGGAGCAGCCGGAGCGAGTTGACGATCGTCGTGCGGTCCTTGCCGACGCGCTCGGCGAGGGTCTGGTGCGTGTAGCTGTGCTCGCGCAGCAGCCGATCGAACGCCTCGGCGATCTCGATCGGGTTGAGGTCGGCTCGCTGCACGTTCTCGACGAGCGCGAGCTCGAACGCCTCCTTGGGGGAGACGTCCTTGACGACGACGAGCACCTCCCTGAGCCCCGCGCGCTGCGCGGCGCGCCACCGCCGCTCGCCCGCGATGAGCTCGAAGGCGTCGTTCCCCGCCTGCGTCCTGCGCACGATGAGCGGCTCGATGAGCCCGTGCTCGCGGATGCTGCCGGTGAGCTCCTCCAGCTCGGTCTCGTCGAAGTGCTGCCGCGGCTGCCCCTTCTGCGGGACGATCTTCTCGATCGCGCACACGAACACGCTGCGCCCCTCGGCCGCAGTCGCTGTCGCCGGCGGCGCCGCCGGGAGCAGGGCGTCGAGCCCCCGTCCGAGCGCGCGCCGCGCCCCTTTCTGATCGGCATTCATGATCTGGGTCGTGCGTCCCTCGCGCGCTCTCCGGGGTTCTGCGGGGGCGAAGGCTCGGCCGGCGGCTCCGCCTCGGCGGCGCCCCCGCGCGGCCGCTTCTTCGTGTCTGCCGCGGCGGGCGGGCCGTCCAGGATCTCGCGCGCGAGGCTCAGGTAGCCCTGCGCCCCCTTCGACTGCGCGTCGTAGAGCAGCGCCGGCTTGCCGTGCGACGGCGCCTCGCTGAGCTTCACGTTGCGCGGGATGATCGCGTCGAAGACGCGGAAGTGCGCCCTCACCTCGTCGGCCACCTGGTGGGTGAGCGAATTGCGCCCGTCGTACATCGTGAGGACGACGCCCTCGACCGCGAGCTCCGGGTTGAAGGCGCTCCGCACCCGGTCGATGGTCGCCATCAGGTGCGTCAGCCCCTCGAGCGCGTAGTACTCGCACTGGAGCGGCACGAGCACCCGGTGCGCCGCGGTGAGCGCGTTCAGCGTGAGGAGCCCGAGCGACGGCGGGCAATCGAGCACGACGTAGTCGTAGCCCGCGAGCTGCGGGCGCAGGGCGTTGCGCAGCCGCACCGCGCGGTCGTCCGCGTCGACCAGCTCGAGCTCCGCCGCGACGAGGTCCTGGGTCGCGGGCACCACGCCGAGGAGCGGCACCTCGGTCGGGACGATCGCGTCCTTCAGCGCCGCCCGCCCGATCAGGACGTCGTAGAGGGACAGCTCGAAGCTCCCGCGCCGCACGCCGACGCCGCTCGACGCGTTCCCCTGCGGATCGCAGTCGACGAGCAGCGTACGGCACTCTGCCGCGGCGAAGCTCGCGGCCAGGTTGACCGAGGTCGTGGTCTTGCCGACGCCCCCCTTCTGGTTGGCGACGGCGAAGATGACAGGCGAAGGCTTGGGGGCGGAGCCGGGCTTGCCGGGCGCGCCCCCCTCGTTGGGCGATGGCATCGTGCTGTGTCGCGTCCGACCAGGCTGCTTACACGACCCCCATCGGCACGTCGAGAGAAGCGGGCGTCTCGACACAAACGTTCGACCGAGCGTGCGGGTCCGTCCTGCGGCCGGCCCAGCGCGCTGCCGCCGCGGGCGTCCCGGGACGCCCGCCCGCTGCGCCCGCTGGGCCGCGGCGCCCAGGTCACGCGCCCCGGACGCCGGGCTGCGGCCCCCCCCGGCGGCGTGACCCGCGCGGGGCGGCGTGACCCGCTCGCCGCCATCCCACCGTTCGCTCGCCAGATTGTTGGCCTGAACGGCAGGGGAATCTACAGTGCCCACATGTCGCTTGATGTAGGCAAAGGTGGCCGAACGGCGAAGGCATGGGCACGCGGTCGAGCCTCGAGGCGCGGCCGCAGCTTCGGCCTCGGCGGGGCGCTGCTCGCCTGCTGCGACCCGGGGCCCGTCGATCGGGTCCTTGCTCGCGCCTTCTGGGGCGATGGGCGCGGCCCTGCGCCGCTCGCTCCTGCGCAGGTCCTCGTGCTTTCGCCTTCGCTTCAACGCAGGTCGGCGATCGGCTCGCGCCGTCGTCCGCCCTCGACCTCGAGTCGCGGGCCGACGTCGACCGCCCTTTGATCACGGACGTGGTGCCCAGCTTCGCCGAGCAGACCGACGCACCGACGTCGCCTCGGCACATGTGAGGAGGACAAATGCCGCTTCCCAGGTCGTATCAGAGCTTTTCAGAGTTCGAGCGGGAGATTCTCCGCCCGAGCCGTGTGGGCTTCTCGCTCGAGGACATCGTCGAGGAGGAGGGGTCCTTCGACGCCGAGCTCGACTTCGACAAGGACCCCTTCGACGTCTCGGACGACGACTGAGCGCGGCGGCGCGGCGGCGCGGCGCGCGGGATGGCGTCAACGTCCTCGCACGTCCTCGCGGTCGCGCTCGGCGCTGCTTCTCCGTCGCATCACCAGCGCCGGCGCCGCGCGGCGCGGCACATCAGCTTGCACGATCCCTCCCGGGATCCGAGCCCCGGCGGCCGCCTCTCCGCCGGGGCTCCTTTTTTTAAAGCAGCGTCCTGTCGCTCGTCTTGACCCCCCCAGCGACGCGTGGCACGAGTGCCGCCCTTCGAAAAAAACGCCATGCAAGTCAACGTCGAAAAGCTTTCTCCCGTGCTGATGGAGTTTCAGGTGGAGGTCCCCGCGGACCGGGTCCGGAGCGAGGTCGACAAGGCCTATACGGCGCTCCAGCGGACGGCCCGGGTCCGGGGCTACCGGCCTGGCAAGGCGCCGCGCCAGGTGCTCGCGCACCTCTACGGCGGCCGCATCCACGCCGATGTCGCCCAGCGGCTCGTCGACGCCACGCTGAACCAGGCGCTCGCCGACAAGCAGGTGCAGCCCCTGTCCCAGCCGGCGATCGCGCCCACCGAGCTCCGCCCTGACGACGCGTTCTCCTACAAGGCCCGCTTCGAGGTCCGCCCCGACATCGCCGAGGTGACGTGGGAGGGCTTCGAGGTGAAGCGCCCCTCGACCACGCCGACGGACGAGATGATCGACGCCGAGATCACCGCCCTCCGGCGCGAGCACTCGACGCTGCAGGCGCCCGAGCCGGAGCGCCCCGCGGCGAAGGGGGATGTCGCGACGATCGCGTTCACCCTCGAGGTCGGCGGCGCGCTGCGCGACACCAAGGAGCAGGAGATCGAGACCGAGCTCGGCAGCGGCCAGGTCTTCAAGGAGATCGAGGACGCCCTCGCCGGGATGACGCCCGGCCAGTCGAAGGACGTCCAGGTCACGTTCTCCGAGCAGCACTCCAACGCGGATCTGCGGGGCAAGCAGGCGACCTTCCACATCACGCTGAAGGATCTGCGGGAGCGCATCTTCCCGGAGGTGGACGATGAGTTCGCGAAGGACTGCGGCGACGAGAGCCTGTCCGCGCTCCGCGAGTCGCTCCGCAAGAAGATCGAGAAGGAGCTGACGCAGCGGGCGAGCGACGCCGTCGCCGAGCAGCTCGTGGTGGAGCTCTGCAAGGCGAACCCGATCCCGGTCCCGCCGTCGCTCGTCGATCAGCAGGCGCAGCTCGCCGAGCGCGAGCTGCTCGCGACGGCGCGGAGGCAGGGGCAGCGCGTCGATCCGACGCCGGAGTTCCGCGCCCGCGTGCGGCTCGACGCCGAGATGAAGGTGCGCGCGGGCCTGGTCATGGCCGAGATCGCGAAGGCGAAGGCGGTCAGGATCACCGAGGCCGACCTCGAGAAGGGCTACGAGGAGCTCGCCGAGCAGACCGGCAAGAACGTGGCGAAGATCAAGGCGGAGTACCGCGAGCCCCAGAAGCGCGAGCTCTTCGCCGGGATGATCCTCGAGGACAAGATCCTCGACATCATCGAGGCTGCGGCGAAGGTCGCCGACGCGAGCTAGCTTCGCCCAGCGGCGGTCCGGCGCGGAATGGCCGGACTTCTGCACCGCACGCCGGCGCCTCGGCTCTGCTGCGCCGGCGTGCGCCGTTTGTCCAGGTCGCGCCTCTCGCGCTCTCGATGGACGTCGGGCGCGCGCGCGGCTGGATCGAGCGGGCCGCGGCGCGCCGCGTGTTCCGTGCGCCGCGCGGCGCACGGCCGATATTTCCGGTAACCTCGGGCGCGTTCGGTCTTGCGATCGGACGCAGTCTGGCCCAGGAGTAGAGCCCCTGCCGCGCGGCAGCGAACCCCCCGGAGCACCGGATGACCCGACGAGTCGAAACCCGCACCCAAGCCATCGAGTTTCTCGAACGCGAGAAGGCCTACATCCTCCCGACGGTCACCGAGGTGACCCACCGCGGCGAGCGGGAGTGGAACATCTTCAGCCGTCTCCTCAAGGATCGCATCGTCTTCATCGGCACGGAGATCGACGACTTCGTCGCGAACGCCGTGATCGCGCAGTTCCTCTTCCTGGAGAGCGAGGATCCCGAGAAGGAGATCCAGGTCTACATCAACAGCCCGGGCGGCGTGGTGACGTCGGGGCTCGCGATGTACGACACGATGCAGTACGTGCGTTGCCCGGTGTCGACGATGTGCATCGGCCAGGCCGCGTCGATGGGCGCCGTCCTGCTCGGCGCCGGCCGCAAGGGTCGGCGCTTCGCGCTGCCGCACGCGCGGATGATGATCCACCAGCCGCTCGGCGGCGCGCGCGGCCAGGCGACGGACATCGAGATCCAGGCGCGCGAGATCAAGAAGATCAAGGAGACGCTGATCGACATCCTCGTCGACGCGACCGGCAAGAACCGGGACGAGCTGGCGAAGGACATCGAGCGCGACTTCTACCTGAGCGCGACGCAGGCCAAGGAGTACGGCCTGATCGACGAGGTCTTCCCGAAGCGGAACAAGTAGGTGGCCGCGCCGCCGCGTCCGGCGGGCGTGCTCGGGAGGATGGCCGGCGCGGCGTCGCCCCGGGCCGCGGCGCGGCGCGGCGTCGCGACGCCCCGCCGTGCCCGGCCGCCCTGGCGGACGGGGCATTGCGCGCGGGCGCGCAGCAGCGGAGCACGCGGGCCCGGCGCCTCATGCGCCGCGCTGCGCTCGCTCGATCCGCTGCATTTCGCGCTTTTCGCGCGATGCGCGGGGGTGTCGGCGGCCGGCTGCGGGGCGCCATCGGGTGATTCCCTGACTTCGGCCACAGGCTGGAGACCACCCCCGTTAGCTTGCGACGGTACGGGCACCGCACTAGAATCCGAGCGCGGCGTTTGGCTGCGCATCGCTGAAAATCCAGGGGACGGTGGAAGCCGTTCCCGCGGCAAGTTGGAGGGGCCGCCGCCGCGGCGGGACCCCATCTCTCATTGAAGCGGTAGCGTCGGCAGACCGCACTGAGGGTCGAAGTGGAGCGAAGGCGGGACGATCACTCGAATGGCAATCTAAGCTGCTCTTTCTGCGGCAAGTCGCAGAAAGAGGTGAAGAAGCTCATCGCGGGCCCCACGGTGTACATCTGCGATGAGTGCATCGGGCTGTGCAATGACATCATCGCGGAGGAGGTCGAGAAGGACGAGCCGTACGCGGGGTCGACCCCGGTGCCCAAGCCCGCCGACATCAAAGCGACCTTGGACGAGTATGTCGTCGGCCAGAACCGCGCCAAGAAGATCCTCGCTGTGGCGGTGCACAACCACTACAAGCGCATCGACAGCCGGGTCTCTTCGGACGACGTGGAGCTGTCCAAGTCGAACATCCTCCTGCTGGGGCCGACGGGGTCCGGCAAGACCCTGCTCGCGCAGACGCTCGCCAAGATCATCAACGTCCCCTTCGCGATCGCGGACGCGACGACGCTGACCGAGGCCGGCTACGTCGGCGAGGACGTCGAGAACATCATCGTCCAGCTCCTGCAGAACGCGGATCACGACGTCGAGCGCGCGCAGCGCGGCATCGTCTACATCGACGAGATCGACAAGATCAGCCGGAAGAGCGACAACCCGAGCATCACCCGCGACGTCTCCGGAGAGGGCGTGCAGCAGGCGCTGCTCAAGATCATCGAGGGGACGATCGCCAATGTCCCCCCGAAGGGCGGGCGCAAGCACCCGCAGCAGGATTTCCTGCAGGTCGACACGACGAACATCCTGTTCATCTGCGGCGGCGCGTTCGTCGGGCTCGATCAGATCATCCAGCGGCGCATCGGCCAGAACACCCTCGGCTTCGGCGCGGACATCAAGGCGAAGAAGGACTTCAAGCTGGGCGACCTGCTCAGCGTCGTCCAGCCGGAGGACCTCCTCAAGTTCGGGCTCATCCCGGAGTTCATCGGACGTCTGCCGATGGTGGCGACGCTCCACGAGCTCAACGAGGAGGCGCTCATCGACATCCTCACGAAGCCGAAGAACAGCCTGGTCAAGCAGTACCAGAAGCTGTTCGAGATGGACGGCGTGAAGCTCAAGTTCACCCGCGGCGCGCTCGTTGCGGTGGCTCGCCAGGCCCTCGAGAGGAACAGCGGCGCCCGCGGTCTTCGCGCCATCGTCGAGTCGGCGATGATCGACATCATGTACGACGTCCCGTCCCGCACGGGGATCAAGGAGGTCGTCGTCAGCGAGGACGTGATCGTGAAGCACGAGCCTCCGCTCATCGTGTACACGAAGGAGGCGGAGCTCGCGTAGCGCTCGCCTCCGGGGGGCATCGGGCCGGGGCGCAAGGCGCGGCCCGAGCTGCGCCCTCGCCCCCGCAGGCTCCCCCCCGGGCGTGCCGGCGCCGCGTGTTCCTGGCGGGCAGCGGGGCGAGCCGGCGGAAGTTCAGCATCAGATCAAGGTATTTTTGACAACCGAGGTGGGGGTGCCCCGACCTCCCGAGACTCCCGGAAAGACGGCGGATGTTCTTCAAGAACGACAGTGATCGCGGCAAGAACGCACCCGAGCGCGGGATCGTCCCGTTGCTCCCGCTTCGCGACATCATCGTCTTTCCACACATGGTCTCGCAGCTGTTCGTCGGGCGCGAGCGCAGCATCGCCGCCCTCGACGAGGCGATGAACCGCGGCAAGGAGATCTTCCTCGCCGCGCAGCGCAACGCGAAGACGAACGATCCGACGCCGGACGACATCTTCGGCGTCGGCTCGGTCGGCGCGATCATGCAGCTGCTCCGCCTCCCGGACGGCACCGTCAAGGTCCTCATCGAGGGCAAGCGCCGGGCGCGCATCCGCCGCTACGTCCAGAGCGATGCGTACTTCCTGATCGAATACGACGAGATCGTCGAGAGCTCGGTCGCGAGCGTCGAGGTCGAGGCGCTGATGCGCTCGGTCCAGTCGACGTTCGAGATGTACGTCAAGCTCAACAAGAAGATCCAGCCCGAGGTCCTGATGGCGGTGCAGGCCATCGACGAGGCCTCGCGGCTGGCCGACACCATCATCGCCAACCTGCCGACCATCAAGCTGACCGACCGGCAGGCGCTGCTCGAGATGGAGGAGCCGCAGAAGCGGCTCGAGCGTCTCATCGAGCTGATGCAGGCCGAGATCGAGATTCTCCAGGTGGAGAAGAAGATCCGGAGTCGCGTCAAGAAGCAGATGGAGAAGACGCAGAAGGAGTACTACCTCAACGAGCAGATGCAGGCCATCCAGAAGGAGCTGGGCGGCGGCGAGCGCGACGAGTTCAAGAACGAGATCCAGGAGATCGAAGAGGCCCTCAAGACCAAGCGGATGAGCAAGGAGGCCGCCGCGAAGGTCAAGAAGGAGCTCAAGAAGCTGAAGATGATGCACCCCACGAGCGCCGAGGCGACCGTGGTGCGCAACTACATCGATTGGATCCTGGAGCTCCCCTGGTACGACAAGAGCGAGGAGCGTTATGACCTCGTCGAGGCCGAGCGGATCCTCGATGAGGACCACTACGGCCTCAAGAAGATCAAGGAGCGGATCCTCGAGTACCTGGCGGTCCAGGCGCTCACGAAGAAGCTCAAGGGCCCGGTGCTCTGCTTCGTTGGGCCGCCCGGCGTCGGGAAGACGAGCCTGGCGAAGTCGATCGCGCGCGCGACGGGGCGCAAGTTCGTGAGGCTGTCGCTCGGCGGCGTGCGCGACGAGGCGGAGATCCGCGGCCACCGGCGGACGTACATCGGCGCGCTGCCCGGCAAGCTGATCCAGTCGCTCAAGAAGGTCGGGACGAACAACCCCGTGTTCCTGCTCGACGAGGTCGACAAGATGTCGACCGACTTCCGCGGGGATCCGGCGGCTGCGCTGCTCGAGGTGCTCGATCCGGAGCAGAACCACACGTTCAACGACCACTACCTCGATCTCGATTACGACCTCTCCGACGTGATGTTCATCACGACGGCGAACACGCTCTCTGGCATCCCGGTGCCGCTCCAGGACCGCATGGAGGTCATCCAGCTCTCGGGCTACACGGAGTTCGAGAAGCTGAACATCGCCGTGAAGTACCTCGTGCCCCGGCAGCGGAAGGAGTGCGGCCTCGAGGACGTGTCGCTCGACTTCACGGAGGGCGCGCTCCGGACGATCATCCACCATTACACGAAGGAGAGCGGCGTGCGCTCGCTGGAGCGCGAGATCGCGAGCGTCTGCCGCAAGGTGGCGAGGCGGGTGGTGTCCGACGGCAAGGAGAAGCCGATCGAGGTCGTCGCGAAGAGCATCCCGAAGTACCTCGGCGTCCCCAAGTACCGGCTCGGCCGGCGCGAGGAGCGCGACGAGGTGGGCCTCGTGAACGGCCTCGCCGTGACGAACGTCGGGGGCGATCTGCTCCCGGCCGAGGCGACGGTGGTGCCGGGCAAGGGCAAGCTCGTGATCACCGGGCTGCTCGAGAAGGGGATGGAGGAGAGCGGGCACGCGGCGATGAGCTATGTCCGCTCGCGCCTCGATCGCCTCGGGCTCGAGCCGGACGTCTATCAGAAGGTCGACGTCCACATTCACTTCCCCGATTTCGTCCGCAAGGACGGCCCCAGCGCCGGCGTCACGATGGTGACCGCGCTCGTCAGCGCGCTCATGAGGGTGCCTGTCCGGAGGGATCTCGCGATGACGGGCGAGATCACCCTGCGCGGCCGCGTGATGCCGATCGGCGGGCTCAAGGAGAAGCTGCTCGCGGCCCATCGCGGCGGCATCGCGACCGTCATCCTGCCGAAGGAGAACCGGAAGGATCTCCGGGACGTGCCGCGGCGCGTGCTGAAGGCGCTGCGGCTCGTGCTCGTCGAGCACGTCGACGACGTGCTCCGTGAGGCGCTCATCCTGCCCGACGCCTATGCGATCTTCGGGCCGCCGAAGGGCGTCCTGGAGTACCGGGACGGCGAGCTCGTCACCGAGGCGGCGCCGGTCAAGGCGCCGCCGGCCGCGGCGGGCGAGCCGACGCCGGCCGCGCCGCCCGGCGCGTGAGCGCGGCGCCGTCGGATAGGCTGGCGGTCGCCGCAGAGACGCACTAGCTGTGCGTCGCAATGATTCGACGCGCACTGATTTCGGTATCCGACAAGACGGGATTGCTCCCGCTGGCCAGGCGGCTCGCGGAGAAGGGCGTGGAGATCCTATCGACCGGGGGGACGCAGCGGGCGCTCGCGGACGCCGGCGTGCCGGTCATCGGGGTGGAGGCCTATACCGGCTCTCCCGAGGTCATGGATGGCCGGGTGAAGACGCTCCATCCGCGGGTGCACGGCGGCATCCTGATGCGCGGCGCGATCGACGACGAGGACCTCGCGCGGCTCGGCGGGGCGCCGATCGATCTCGTCGTGTGCAATCTCTATCCCTTCGAGGCGACCGTCCGGAAGCCGGGGGTCACGCACCCCGAGATCATCGAGAACATCGATATCGGCGGGCCGTCGATGGTGCGGAGCGCGGCCAAGAACCACGCGCGCGTCGCGGTGGTGGTCGATCCGGCCGACTACGATGCTGTGCTCGCCGAGATCGACAGGCAAGGTGAGGTGTCGAGCGCCACCCGCCGCCGCCTCGCCACCAAGGCGTTTGCGCACACGGCGGCCTACGACGGGATGGTGTCCGGTTACCTCTCCTCGCTCCCCGAGGAGGGTGAGCCGAACGCCGCGGAGCGCGAGGCTTATCCGCGCTTCCTCACGCTCGCCCTCGAGCGGGCCTATCCGCTCCGGTACGGCGAGAACCCGCACCAGTCCGGCGCGTTCTATCGCGAGCGGGGCGCGGCCGCGGGGTCGCTCGCGCTGGCGGAGTCGCTGGGCGCGGGCGGCAAGGAGCTCTCGTTCAACAACCTCGTCGACGTGGACGCCGCGTTCGAGGCGGTGCGCGAGCTCGCGCTGCCTGCCGCGGTCGTCGTGAAGCACACGAACCCGTGCGGCGTCGCGACCGGCGACAGCCTCGCGGCCGCCTACCGGACGGCGCGCGACGCGGACGCCGTGAGCGCCTTCGGTGGGATCGTGGCCCTGAACCGCGAGGTCGACCGCGCCGCCGCCGAGGTGCTCGTCGAGACGTTCCTGGAGTGCGTGGTCGCCCCCGCCTACACGCCAGAGGCGCTGGAGGTGCTCCGGACCAAGAAGAACCTCCGGCTGCTCGCGACCGGCGCGCTCCTGCCCGCGGAACACCGGGAGCTGACATTCAAGCGCGTCGGCGGCGGCCTGGTGGTCCAGGAGCGAGATGCCTCGGCGGCCGGCGAGGTGCGCGGCGGTCGGGTCGTGACGAAGCGTGCGCCGACGGAGAAGGAGCTCGAGGCGCTCGATCTCGGCTGGCGCGTCTGCAAGCACGTGAAATCCAACGCGATTGTGCTCGCGATCCCGGGGAGGACGGTCGGGATCGGCGCCGGACAGATGTCGCGGGTCGAGAGCGTACGCATCGCCTGCAGCAAGGCGGGCGAGCGGGCTCGCGGGAGCGTCCTCGCGTCGGACGCATTCTTCCCGTTCCCGGACAACGTGGTGCTCGCCGCGGAGCACGGGATCACGGCGGTCGCGCAGCCAGGCGGCAGCGTGAAGGACGCGGAGGTCATCGCCGCGGCGGACGCGGCGGGGATCGCGATGGTGTTCACCGGGGCCCGGCACTTCCGTCACTGAGCTGGCCTGGCGCCGGGGTCCCGTCGCTGAACCGGCCTCGCGCCTCCCTCCCGGGACGCGCGCTCCCGCTCCCTCGCGCCGGAAGGGTGCGTCGCGCTCGCAGAAAAGTTGACCTTTGCGCCTTGACTGTGATGATGGTCAGCGCTGCGCCTGGGCAAAGCGCTGTGCGCTGTGCGCGGCGCGAAGGAGCGAGCTGTGGGCGGAATCAGCGAGACGTGCAGCGTGTGCGGGACCGGATTCGAGGTCCAGTTCCGGTACCAGATGGAGGAGAAGGACGGCGGCTTCTCCTTCTTCTGCTCGCAGAAATGCCTGGAAAAGAGCCAAGTCGGCGGGCAGGACGGCGCCGCGCTCGCCACGTGCGACGCGTGCGCGAAGCGGTTTCCGCCGGATCTCGTGTCCCAGGTGCTCTACGTCGCCGGGCGCCGGCACTACGCGTGCTCGCTGGGGTGCCGGACGCAGCTGGTCCGTGAGGCGAAGGGGGTGCGGCTCGGCGAGATCGCGGCGGCGGCCGCGGCGCCGGCCGAGGGAGCAACGCCGACCGGTGACGAGGCGCCGCTGGCAGGAGGCGGGTCGCGCTCCGCCGTGGCGGCAGGCGAGCCGGCGCCGCCGGCGGCTCGGGCGAGCGCCCAGGGCGAGGCGGCGGGGCGGGCCGCGCCGGCCGTTGCGCCGGTCGCGTCTGCCGCTCGCCCGGCGGAGCCCAAAGGGCAGGGCGCGGTCGCGGTGCCCCTGTCGCCGGCGGGGGGCGCGAAGCGGCCGGCGCAGCCGCCGCAGCGCCCGGCCGGGGTGCCCCGCTGCCTGGCCGTGTTCAACCACAAGGGCGGTACGGGCAAGACGACGACGGCCGTGAGCGTGGCGGCCGGGCTCGCGGCGTGCGACAAGCGGGTGCTCCTCGTCGACACCGACGCGCAGGGGAACGTCTCTGTCTCGCTCGGCGCGGGCGCGGAGCGGTCGCTCTATCACGTGCTCGTGATGGGGCTCCGGGTCGCGGACGCGACCAAGACGGTGCGTCCGAACCTGGATCTCCTGCCGTCCAACGAGACGCTCGCCGCCGCAGAGCTCTACCTGGCAGGGCGCCAGAACCGCGACCGCGTGCTCTCGGATCGCCTCTCCGCAGCGGCGGCCGAGTACGATTACGTGGTGCTCGATTGCTCGCCGAGCCTGTCGTTGATGAACCAGAACGCGCTGGTGTTCGCCGACAGCGTGCTCGTCCCGGTCGCGTGCGACTACCTGTCGCTCGTCGGCGTCCGGCAGGTGATCAAGACGGTGAAGAACGTGAACGCGCTGCTGCATCACCCGGTGCAGATCTGGGGCGTGCTGCCGACCTTCTACGACGGCCGCGCGAAGATCGCGCGCGAGGCGGTGAGCACGATGAAGCAGCACTTCGGGGAGCGCTGCCTCGCGCCGATCCGGCAGGCGATCAAGGTCAAGGAGGCGCCCGCGCAAGGGCAGACGATCTTCGAGTACGCGTCGGGAACCCCTGCCGCGGACGACTACCTCGCGGTGGTCGACCGCATCATCGAGAGCCGCGCGCGCAGCACGGTGGGCTCCGAGGCAGGGGCAGCGCGCGACGGGACAGCGCGGAGCGTCGACCGGGGGGACGCGGCCACAGAGCGGTCGGGCGCTGCGGCGGCGGGGGCGTGAAGGGACCCGCGGATGCGGGGTTTCGCTGAATGATGGGCCCGCAGTCGCGGAGCCTCGACCGGGCAGGGGAGCTGGAGGAAGCAATGAAAAGCGAAGGCGATCTCGGGGGCGCCGCGCGGGCGCTGCTCAATCGCGACGAAGTGGAAGGTGTTTTGTCCGGGGCGTTCTATACGTCCGCGGAAGCGCCTCGCGTGCGCGGGAAGGCCCGGACGAGCGGCGCCGCATCCGAGCCGGGTGCTGCGCCGGCGCCCGACAGACCGCAGCACTACAAGGTCATCTGTATCTCGATGTACACCGAGGATCTCGAGCGGCTGGACGAGATGGTCAGCTCGCTCAAGGCGCGCGGGATGACCAAGGCCAACAGGAGCGCGCTGATCCGGCATGCGCTCTCCCAGGTGGACCTCGACAAGATCCCGAAGGGGATTTAATCCCTTCTTCCAGGGCGACTTCGACAGGACGCAGCGCGCGACGTCCGCATTTCCATCCTCGTGCGGCGTGCGCCGCGGGCTCCAGGGGGCCCTGAGCGGTGCCGTGGGGGGCCTGCGGGCCGGCCGGCTTTCCCGGGAGCCGGCGATCGGGGGAGGGCCCCTGCACAGGCGCCGGCGCTCACGGCGTCGTGGCGCAGCGCCTCGTCCCCCGGCCGCCTCGCCGCGGGCATGCGGCGTGCTTCACGTGCTAGAGTCGAGGCCTACCAGAGAGGGAACATGGACCAGAACTACGTAGGATACGGGAGCCGCTCGTCGGTGCTCCGCGCCGGTGCCGAGTCGCGCGAGCGCTTCATCGTTCGAACGTACAACCACCTGTTCGGTGCGATCATCCTCTTCGCTGCGATCGAGGTCGCGCTGTTCAAGACCGGCGTCGCCTCGGTCATCGCCAGGGCGATGATGGGCACGAGCTGGCTGCTGGTTCTCGGGGCGTTCATGCTCGTGAGCTGGCTGGCCAGCCGCGCGGCGCACACGTCGGTATCGAAGCCGGCGCAGTACGCCGCGCTCGGCGGCTTCGTGCTCGCCCAGGCGATCGTCTTCGTGCCGCTGCTCTACATCGCGGACATGGTCGCTCCTGGCGCGATCCAGAGCGCTGGGCTCGCCACGATGGCCGGCTTCGCCGGGCTCACCGCGATCGCGTTCGTGACCCGCAAGGATTTCTCGTTCCTTGGGGCTCTCCTGCGCTGGGGCGCCATCTGCGCGCTCGTCCTCATCGCGGCAGGCGCGCTGTTCGGCTTCCAGCTCGGCACCTTCTTCAGCGTCGCCATGGTCGCGTTCGCTGGGGCCGCCATCCTGTACGACACGTCGAACATCCTGCACCACTTCCCCGAGGATCGGTACGTCGGCGCCGCGCTCGAGCTCTTCGCGTCGGTCGCCCTGCTGTTCTGGCATGTGCTCCGCCTCTTCATCAGCTCCCGCAACTGAGCGGGGCGCACCCGCTTCGGATACGGGCCCACCTCGGCGTTTTCGGTGCTCGGCGTACAAGAGTACGCCTGTGCGCCGAAAACGCCGATCTGGGCCCGTCTCCTGTGCGGGTGCACCCCGCTCGGGCGGCGGCCGTTGCGGAGAAGACTTGGGGGGCGGCCGTTGCGGAGAAGACTTGGGGGGCGGCCGTTGCGGGGAAGACTTGGGGGCCGCCGTTGCGGGGAAGACTTGGGGGGGCGTCAGGAGCCGAAGAGAGATTGTAGCGCTCTTGTCAGCGAGAAGAGCATGAGAGCTGTCAGGGCGAGGATGCCCGCCAGCGCCAGGAACAGGCCGGCGTAGAAACGAAGATCGGAGGGCGGCGCGCCGCCCTGCGTCCGCGCTGCGAGGTGGGCGCGCAGCAGGTCGAGGTTGCGCGCGTTCGCCTTGTAGGTCGCGTCGAAGAGATCGCCGACGAGAGGGACCGTGCCGAGCAGCGTCTCGAGACCCACGTTGAGCACCATGCGCAGCACCGCGGAGGCAGGGAGACGGTAACGCGTCGCCGCGAGCACGATGTAAATCGAGAGCGCGAAACCGATGAGATCGCCGACCCCCGGGATCAACCCGATCACGGCGTCGTAGCCGACCCGATAATCGATTCCAGGGATACGGATGGAGTTGTCCAGAAAGTGCCCGAGCGCGTTCAAGCGTTTCAGGCGCTCGTCCTCGAGATCAACGGCCATGAGCGGGGCGAGGGGCGGCGCGGGCACGGCGGACCCATCTCTGCGAAGCGGGGGAGACATCCCTTGCAGTTTACTTCTCGCCCCCTCCAGCGGCGACTCAAGAGCGACCGCGGGGCGGCGTCGCAGGGACACGCGGCACGGCGGGCGAGGATCGGGCAGGAGCACGCCGCCTCGGGAGGGGGCCGTGCGCGGGCGGGCGCCGCCGCCATTGCGGCGACGGGGCTGTGATCCATGCTGGCGCCTGCCATGCCGAGCCCGCGCGCCCTGGTTCGCAGCTCCGGAGCGCGCCGAGCGCTGCTCGGCCTCGCCAGCGCGCTGCTCGGGACGCTCGGCGGAGGCGCGGCGCGCGCGCAGGGAAGGTACGAATCCGCGCTCCTCGGCGGGCGATCGGCGCTGCTGGGGGGCACGGGGGTCGTGCTGGGCGTCGACGGCGCCGCGCCCTTCCTGAACCCGGCCACGATCGTCCGCATCGAGGACCGGAACATCGCGTTCTCGTCGGCGTTCTTCCGCTACGCGCACCGCACACTGCAACGGTGGCACCAGCCAGGGCCGGTCGACCCCGGCCTGTACGGCGATCTCCGGCTCGATCGCACGTCGGTGAGCGATCATGGGCTGGACAGCCTGCCTGACGCGACATGCTACTTCTTCAACTGGAAGCCCGGCGCACGAGGCGCGGATTCGACGCGGGTGCCGGTCGGCCGCCAGGTCGTCGCCGCCTGCCTCGGCAAGACGGAGGAGAACGAGTTCGGGTTCGACGCGCTGCGATTCTCGGGGGAGTCCGCCTCGCGGCGCGTGAGCCAGGCGCAGACGCTCCGCTACGCGTGGGGTCGCTTCAGCGCCGGTCCTTCGTGGAGCTACAGCGCCACCTCGCGCCTCGCCGTGGGCGCCTCGCTCTCGCTCGTGCGCACCCGCTACACGAGCTCGCTCGGCGTCGCCAGCCTCGTGGAGGACACCGGCGCGGGCTCGGCGAGCAGCGCGACCTACCAGGCCGCGCTCTCGGGCGACTCATGGGACCTGCTCGCGCACCTCGGCGTCACGTACCGGCTGAACCGGGTGTTCTCGGCCGGGATCAGCCTGCGGACGCCCAGCGTTCACGCCGTCGGCTCCCTGGACGCGAGCTACGTCGACACGCGCGCCGACGGGACGGCGGCGGCGCGCTACTGGGCCGGTGAAGGGGAGTTCGTGGCCCCCTCTCCAGCCCGCGTCGCGGTCGGCGCGAGCGCGGAGTGGAGCAGGCTGCGGCTGGAGCTCGACGGCTTCTTCTACATGGGCCAGCGCGAGTTCGCGCGGATCTCCGCCGATCGTGAGGAGATCGCGATCGCCGGGGGCGCGGTGACGAGCCGGGCGCGGGGCCGCCTCGACATCGTCGAGGCGGCGGCGCCCATCGTCAACGTCGGGCTCGGCGCCGAGGTGTTCCTCACGCGCGACCTCAGCCTCGTGGGCGGCGTCGCCTCCGATTTCAACGCGCTGTCGAGCCTGCGAGGCCCCATGTCCGCCGAGTCGAAGCTCTTCTTCGAGCGGATGAGCGGCGCCCACGCGTCGCTCGGGTTGGTCTCCTATACCCGGTACGGCGACCTCGTGTTCGGCGCGCGCCTCGATTACGCCGCCGGGCAGATGGCGGCCGTCAACGCGTTCGCGTCGCCGGTGCGGCTGGATCCCATCGACTGCAGCGAGATCGGCGCGACCCTGGTGCTCGCCGGGAGGATCAGCCTGCGCACCGTGGAGGACGTGGCGCGCGAGATCGGCGACGCCGTGGAGGGCTCGGCCGCCGCGCCCCCCGAGCGGACCAGGCCGAGGGAGCCGATGCGGGCGCCTGCTCGAGAAGATTGAGCGGGGCCGCGGCGCTCACGCCGCCCCGGCGTCCCGCGGGCGTACCCCGGCGCGCTCCGCGAGGGCCTCGGCCTCCGCGAGCGCCTCGGTCTCCGCGAGGGCCTCGGCCCCGGCGAGCGCCTCGGCGTCGCCTTGCTCGCTCAGGCGTTCGAACGCCGCGAGCGCCGCCGGCGCGATCGCCGAGAGCCAGCGCCGGCTCGCGGCGTCGAGCCGGAGCTCCTCGCGGAGCCGCTCCACCTCGCCAGCGCCCGCGGTGCCCGGGCTCGCCGCCGCGCGGCACACGTCGGCGAGCAGCTCGTCGCGCGCGTTGAGCGGCAGGTCCGCGTCCCGCTCGGTGAGGCGCGCCGCCCCGGCGATGTCGCCCTCCCGCGCCCGCAGCGCCAGCGCCACCCGCAGCCTGGCCCTCTCCAGGAACGGGTACGACGCATACCGCTCCGCGAGCAGCGCCATCTCGGCGCGCGCGTCGGCGCTCCGGCCCATCGCCGCGAACACGAACGCGCGCTCGGCCAGGAGCGCAGGCAGCAGGATGTCCGCCGCCATCGCGCGCGCCGCCTCGGTGTTCAGCCGCGCGAGCCCCGCCTCGCACGCCGCGAGCGCCGCGAGCAGCTCCCCTTGCCGGTCCGACAGCTCGGCGAGCGCGAGGTACGCCTGCGCCGCGGCCGCGGGCGCCCTGGTCCGCGTGAGGGCCTCGAGCTCGGCCTTCCCGCGCTGCGCCTCGCCCTTCGCGATCGCGACCTTGGCGGCCACGAAGCGCTGCGAGAGCTTGCGCGTGCGCACCGCGTTCACCAGCACCGCGCCGACGAGCATCACGATGAAGAGGATGGGAAACGCCAGGACGATCGCGAGCGGTCCGAAGATCGGCTCCGCTGGCAGACGCTCGACCTCGGGCGCCACCGTCGGCGCCTGATCGGAGTTCAAGAGCTGCCACACCCCCAGGAACACCATCACCAGGGCCAACCACAGAAGCAACATGCGGCGTGCCGCCTTCGCCACCGGCTGGCGGTTGCTCCCGGCGCGCCCCTCCGCCGCGGCGCGCGCGGAGGCGTCGGTGCGGTCCACCTCCGCGCGCGACAGCTCCTCCACCCCGCCCGCCGCCAGCGCGGGGGCGCGCATGAACGGCGCCGCCTCGGGCGAGATGCGCGCCGCCCAGTCCGCCGCCGAGAGCTCGCCTCCGGCCTCCGGCTCCCGCTTCGCGCCGGTGCGGTAGACCGAGCTCGCCTTCGCCTTCAGCATGCGCTGGTACGCCCGGACGAGGGCGCGCTCGCGCGGGCGCGTGTGCTCGACGAGGAGGCTGCGCTCGCGGAGCAGGTGCGCCCGCAGCGCCTCCCTGTCGCCCGAGCGCTCCAGGAGCACCGCGGCCGCGAGCTCCGCGCGGGCGAGCACCTCGGGCGACGCGAGGGCGCTCGCGCGCACGGTCTCGATGTCGGCCGCGGCGCCGTCGCGATCGCCCGTCGAGGCGCGGAGCAGGGCCCTCAGCGAGCGCGCCGCGGCGATCGTCGCGTGCTCCAGGTGAAAGGCGAGCGGGTCGGTGCGGCGGGTCACCGCGGCGTCGGCGCGGACGAGCGCGCCCGCGAGATCGCCGCGCTGCATGGCGGCGAGCGCGCGCTGGACGTCGATGACGCGCAGGACGTAGCGCGAGCGGCACGTCGCTTCCGCGTAGTCGAGCAGCTCGGCGGCGTCCTCGCGCTGGCCGGACGCCGCGAGGTTGTGCGCCTTGTTGACGACCTGCACGGCGACGCTCATCGCGCGGGTGCGGAGCCCGATCGCTGTGATGAGCGCGCCGGCCATCCCGAACGGCAGCCCGGCCGCGACGCTGCCGAGCCCCGTCGCGCTCACGCCCGCGCCCAGCACCGCCATCACCCCGCCGAGCGCGATCTGCCGGTTCGCCATGCGGCGCGCCGCGTGCGGTGTGATCCCGAACCTTGCAGGCAGCTCTCTCGCCATCGCGCGAGCGTAAGAGACCGCCGGCCGAGCGGGCCAGCAGATCTCGCGGGTACGGCGTGGCCCTACCGGAGCCCGCGCCTCGTCGCGCCCGCGCCGTGAGCTCCGTCCGCCGCGCGCGCGACCGCGCGACCGCGTCCGCCGCGCGCTAGGGCAGGGGCGCCGGCGGGTCGATCGGCTCGACGCGCACCCGCTCCTCGTAGAGCGCGCCGCCCTCGCCGATGTCCGTGATGCGCGCGGCGATCAGCGCGTTGGCGCAGCGGCCGTCCCGGAGGTGGCCTCCCTTCGGGAGGAGCGCGACGTCGCGGCGCTGGGCAGGATCGTGGCGGAGCAGCGCCGTCATGGCGCCGACGCGCGACGTGATCCGGCAGGCGCCGCCGTCGGGCACGCCGCCGGCCGCGTCCGGGTGGACCGTGACGACGGCCGGACCGTGCTGGGGTCGCGCCCACTGCGACGACTGGGACTTCTCGGTGGAGAGCGCCATGAGCAGCAGCGGGAATTCGCTCGCGCCGGGATCCACGCGCTCCTCGGGCGCCTCGGTGATGAGGTTGACCCGGCCGCTCGGGGTCGGGAACTTGCGGTCCTCGAACAGCACCTTCGGCGCCAGCGGGTTGCGCACCGGCCCGCGCTCCAGCGTCTCGAGCGTGACGCCGAGCGGCGCGAGCCTGGGCTCGGTGACCCGCCGCTTCCAGTCGCGGGCGCTGCCGTCGAGCGCGCCGCCGAGGCCCACGCGCCGCGCTAGGGCCTGCATGATCTCGAGATCGGCCTTCACCCCGGCCGGGGGCGGGACCACGGGCGTGGCGACGCCGAGGTAATGGTGGCCGTACGCGCCGACCACGTCGTCCGCCTCGAGGAGCGTCGTCGTGGGCAGCACGAGGTGGGCGACCCGCGCCGTGTCCGTGAGGAAGGAGTCGACCACGACGACGAGCTCGCGCGTCCGGAGCGCCTCCGCGACGGTGTCGGACTCGGGCAGCATGGCGACCGGGTTGCCCGCGGTCACCCAGACGGCGCGGATCGGCGGGTCGCTCATCCCGAGCACCTCGCGCCCGAGCAGGGGCTCGCAGACGGTGCGGGGCGCCGGGCGCTCGCCCTCGAAGGGCGAGAGGTCGAACGCGCCGCGCCGCTTGAAATAGAACGAGACGCCGCCGCCCGGGACGCCGAGGTTCCCGCTCACGGCCCCCAGCGCGTCGAGGGCGCGCACGATCGCGCCGCCCGTGGTGCGCCGGCCCATGCCCCAGCCCACGAGGATCGCCGTGGGCCTCTCGGCGAGGCGGCGCGCGAGGTCCAGGGCCGCGCGCTCGGGCACGTCGGCCTCGCGGCACCACGCGGCGACCGAGCTCCGGCGCGCGAGCGCGCGGAAGGCGTCGAGGTGATCGCAGTAGTCCGCGGCGCGCGGATCGGCCCACCCCTCGTCGAAGAGCACGCGGGCGACGGCCATCGCGAGCGCGAAGTCGCCGCCGGGGCGCGGCTGGTAGAACGCGCCGCAGAGCGACGCCGTCCTGTGGTGCACCGGATCGATGAGCACGAGCTCCGCGCCGCGCGCCTTCGCCTCGCGCAGCACCGGGAGCGTGTGAGGGCTCGAGGTGAAGACGTTCTTGCCCCAGAGGAGGATGTGCCGGGCATTGAGCAGATCGGCGAGGTCATGGCTGTCCTCCTCCCCGAAATCGGCGAGCTGCGCGGCGTCGCCCGCGCCGGAGCAGATGTCGCCGCGCTTGACCGTGACCGGCCCGAACCGCGCGAAGAACGCGTCGGCGATCCCCGTGAGCATCCCGAGCGAGCCGCCGCTCCGGTAATGGAAGATCGCGGCCGGGCCCGACTCGCGCCGGATCGTGAGGAGCTGCTCGGCCGCGGTGTCGAGCGCTTCCTCCCACGACACGGGCGTGAGCTCGCCGCCCTTGCGGAGCAGCGGCGTCGTCAGCCGCTCGGGCGAGTACTGGGTCTCCAGGAAGCGCGACGTGCGGTAGCAGAGGAAGCCCCGCGTGATCGGGTGGTCCGGGTCGCCGCCGAGGCGCACGACGCGGCCGTCCTCCACGGTGGCCACGATGCCGCAGGCGTCGGGGCAGTCGCGGTTACAGGTCGTCTTGCGGAGCTCCTGCATGGCGGCAGCGTAGATCGGGCCTGCGGGGCGGTACACCCGCCGCGCCCCCCGGATGTCCGTCCGGACCTGGCCGGGCCTCCGCGCCGCGCCGGGGCGGCTCCGCGCGCCGGATCAATCGGCCGCGAGCCGCTCGGGCGCGTACTCCCGCGAGTCGTCGCCCGAGACCTCCTGGGCGATCGCCCGCAGCTGCTCGTAGCGCTCGCGCAGGAGCGACCACAGCCGATCGCGGATGTCCCTCGAGTCGAGCCGCTCCGGCGGGCGGGTGTTGCTGAGCAGCCACTTCGCGGTGCTGTTCAGCTGGGTCAGCTCCTCCCTGGTGATCGGGATCCGGCTCTGCACGTGGCTCCACCGGTCCAGGATGAGGTTGGTGATGGTGGCGGTCGCGCTCGCGGGATCGCCGGCGACGAGCGCGCGCCGGACGATGCCGAAGGTCTCCGGGACGATGCTGCGCGGGAAGTACACCTCGGCCGTGGCGAGCGTCGGGCGCAGCGCCCCGTAGAGCAGATCGAGCTGCTCGACGACCTCGATCGGCGGCGCGCTCTCGGGCTGCATCCGCGTCACCGCGTAGTCGAGCGCCATCGCGAGCTCCGGCAAGCTGCGGATCGCGTCGAAGCGGGACTTCGGCAGCCGGCGCCGGTGGCGCGCCGGATCGCGCGTGACGGACTGCACCGCGCGCCGGACGATCGCGAGCACCCCGCTCGCGTCGCCGCGAAAGGCCTGCACGTTGGCCGCGGGCAGGTCGCTCGCCGGCATCGCGTACCGCTCGTAGCGCTCCCGATCCAGGCTCTCGTCGCCCCGGGCCCGCGGGTCGGCCTGCAGCGGCGCGGCGCCGGGCGAGGCCGCTGCGGCCCGCTCCGGGCCTGCCTGCCGCGGCGCTCCGGCGCCGGCCGGCTCTCCTGGAGACGGCGCCGCCGCGTCCCGCCTCGTCTCTCCCGGACCAGGCACCGGCCCGGATGTCGTGCTCTGGGCGGTGCTCTCGGCCTCGAGCGGTGTGGACCGGCGCGCTGGATCCCGCAGCGCCTCGAGGTCGTCTCGCGCACGCGTCATCTCGGCCATCGTACGTAAGTCGGCACTTCGGCACAAGATCCGCAGGCGCTCGAGCGCGCTCGCGCGGGGCTCCGGTCTGCAGCGTCCATGGCGCGCCCGCAGGCGCCGCCTCGCCCACCGGTGTCATCGCGTCCCGCAAGCGTCACCCTCCACACACACGAGCGGAGGGGTGGCCCGCGATGGATCCCGCCGCATTCCGCGTGGATCACGCGTCGATCGCGTCCCAGAAGGTGCGCAGATCGTCCGAGAGCGGCGCCTCGATGCGCACGCGTTCGCCTGTCATCGGGTGCGTGAGCTCCAGGAGCGCGGCGTGGAGGGCGTGACGGTCGAGCTCGAGCGCGCGGCGGTCGTCGTCGGTGAGCACGCCGTCGGCGCCGCGCGCGAACATGCCCTCGTCCGGGCCGTAGAGCTTGTCGCCGACGAGCGGAAGGCCGCTCGCCGCGAGGTGGACGCGGATCTGGTGCTGCCGGCCGGTCTCGAGCGTGCAGCGGACGAGCGCGTAGCGCCGGCCGGTGAGGGGATCGGCGCGGCGGCCCAGCACCTCGCACGCGGTGGCCGACGCGAGGCCGCGGCCCGGCGGCGCGACCCGCATCTTGACCTTGTAGCGGCTCGCGTCGTCGAGCTCGAGCGGCAGCTCGACCCGGAACGTATCGCGCTCGGGCCAGCCCCAGGCGATCGCGGCGTAGCGCTTGACGACGCCGGTCCGCTCCTCGAACTGCGCCTTCACGGTCCGGTCGGCCTCGGGCGTGCGGCAGAGCAGCAGCACGCCGCTCGTCTCCCGGTCGAGCCGGTGGGCCAGGAACAGCCGCTCGTCGGGGCGCGCGGCCTCCATCATCTTGATCACGGTGCTCTTGTGGTACCGCGCCGTGGGGTGCACCGGCAGGCCCGCCGGCTTGTCGATGGCGAGCAGCGCGTCGTCCTCGTGGAGGACCGGGATCGGGGTGTCGGGCGCCTGCTCGTCCCACGGCTCGCGCCAGAGGAGGATGCACTGCTCCGGCCGGACGCGATCGCTGCCGCGCAGGCGCCGCGCCTCGGGCGAGTAGGCGCCGCGGGAGACGATCTCGGCGGCGCGCGTGCGGCTCGTCCGCTTGAGCTGGGTCTGCACGAACCGGTCGAGCCGCATGCCGGCCGATTCCGGCGGCACGCGCAGCACGGTGACGACCGACCCCTCCGGCACCTCCGCGGGGCGCACCACCGGCGTGCCGCGGCCGAAGGGGCCGCTCGTGCCGGCGAGCTCTCGCGCGCTGATCCTGGTCATGGGTCGAGCCGGCCTTCGCCTTTAGCAAAAGCGCCGGCCTGCGGCGCGGAAAAGGGGCGGCGCGCGCCCGCGCGCCGTTCGCCGGGTTTACTGGGGGACGAGGATCTCGCAGGGGAAGTCGAACGAGATCTCCCGCGCGTCCTTGAGCTGCTCGCAGGCGTCGCCGACGAGGGTGAGCTGGGTGGCGCTCTCCATCGTCCAGCCGTTCTGCGCGTCGTAGGGCACGGGCGTGCCGTCGAGGAGCACCTGGCCGAGCGACGCGTTGCGGAGGTCGACCTCGATCGAGCCCTGGAGGTCGAACGTGCAGCTCTTGACGCCGGCGATGGCCGCGTCGAGCTCGTCCTCCAGGGAGGACGCGTCGGTGGGATCCGGCGTGTAGTACGTGGCGGTGCCGCCGGCGTCGGCGTACGTGCCTGCGCCGACGAAGCAGTCCGCGTCCGTGCCGCTCCCGGGCCGCTCGACCGGCTGGCCCGCGCCGGCGTTCGCCACGTCCTGCAGGTGCTGCGCGAGCGCGCCCGACCCGAGGCCGAAGACGAACGTGCCGATGCCCTGCTCGTAGGCGTCCTGCACCGCGCCGACGACGTCGTCGCGCGCGCACTCGGCCCGCACGTCGTCGCAGCGATCGGGCTCGCCGTCGGTGACGAACAGGATGTACTTGGGGCCGGGCTCCGGGAACGCGAGGAGCTCCGGGACGACCGTCTCGTTGAACGTCATGGCGGTGGGCGTCTCGAGCTTGCCCGGCGGCACGGTGGAGGCCTCTTCGTAGGCGGCCGCGATGGCGGCGTGGTGGTTGAGGGCGATGCCGTCGGCCCCCGCGAGCAGCGGGCACTGCTGGTTGGCGGTCCCGGTGAACGTCAGGAAGCCGAACCGCACCCTGTCCTGCAGCCTGTCGACGACGCTGAGCACCGCGGTCTTGAGCGGATCCCAGAAGCCGCTGCCGTACATGCTGCCCGAGCGATCGACGACGATCATCACGGTCGGCGTCTGCGGCTCGAACGTGATGTCGAGCTGCTGGCATGCGCCGCCGCCGCCGCCGCCCGTGCCGCTCGAGCCGTGCGAGCCGGCGAAGTCGAGCCCGGAGCCGCCTTCTCCGGAGCCGGAGCTCGAAGCGGGGCCGGGGTCGGCGCCGCCCGCGCCGCCGCCGCCATGGCCACCGATGCCGCCGGAGCCCTGGGACGAACCGTCGCCGTCGTTCTTGCCGCCACAGTTCACGGCGACGCCGGTGGCGAGGAGGGCGAAGAGCAAGGAAAGCCTGCGAAAATTAAGGGTGCTGCTCATGGAGAAACGATACACAGGCCAGGACGGCGCGTCTGCGCCATGCAGGCCCCAGGAAGAAGGCACCTGGAGGTAGCGCAGCATGCAGATGTGCCTGCGCGGGCCGATCCCGAAGTGAAAAATCATACAGATCTGCCTGCTGGAGCACGAGAAAAAGTAATCCAGCATGCAATGTTGAGTGCGATCGGACCTTCCGGGTGAGGTCGAGCAGCCAGCGCTGCCTGCGGCGCCGGTTCAGCGCGTGCCGCCGGCATGGCGCCGGGGCTCGCGGCGCTCTTCGACCGTGGGTCCCGCGGGCAGGGGAGGTCGTGCACGAGGAGGAGGGACCTCGCGAGGGGATCGCGAGGGCGTGCCGCCGGCCGTGCGAGCGCCCGCCTGTGGGTTCGGAAGCCGCGCTGTGCGCGCCCCGGTTCGTGCTACACACGGCGCCCGCATGGACATCCTCTTCGCTGCGTCCGAGATCGCGCCCATCGTCAAGGTCGGCGGCCTGGCCGACGTCGTGTCGTCGCTCTCGAAGGCGCTCCGGTTGCTCGGGCACAAGGTGACGATCGCGCTGCCGCGCTACCAGGCGCTCGACTCGAGCGGACTGATGATGGCGCGCCGCCTCACCCCAATGCCGCTCGAGGTCGATGCGAAGGTGTCGCCGGGCGGGCCGATCCAGGTGACGCTCTTCGACGGGCGGCTCAGCACGGGCGTGGAGCTCGTCGTCCTCGACGTACCAGGCTTCCACGATCGGCCCGGCATCTACGGCGAGGAGGGGCGCGACTACGAGGACAACGCGCGCCGGTTCTCCCTGTTCTCCCGCGCCGTCGTGGAGCTCGTCCGCCAGCGCGCCCGGTCGGGCTCGCCGTTCGATATCGTCCACGCCCACGACTGGCCGACGGCCATGGTGCCGTACCTGCTCCGCCACCAGCCGTCCGCGCCTGGCCGGACCGTGCTGACCCTCCACAACGTCGCGCACCAGGGCCTCTTCCCGAAGGACGCGCTCCCGTACCTCGGCCTCGACGACGACCACTTCCGGCCCGAGCGGCTCGAGTTCTACGGCCAGCTCAACTTCCTCAAGGGCGGCATCCTGGCCGCGGACGCGCTCACCACCGTCTCGACCACCTACGCGAACGAGATCCTCACGCCGAAGCAAGGCGAGCGCCTCGACGGCGTGCTCCGCACCCGGGCGAACCAGCTGTCCGGCATCGTCAACGGCATCGACTACGCCGTCTGGAACCCGATGACCGATCCGGCCATCATCGCCCGCTACGACGCGGAGGACGTGAGCAACAAGGGCCGCTGCAAGAGCGCGCTCCTCCAGGAGCTCGGGCTCGAGATCCGGCCGGATCGCCCGCTCCTCGTGTCCATCGGCAGGGTGGTCGCGCAGAAGGGCAGCGACCTGCTCGCGAACGCCATGCCGAAGATCCTGAAGGGCGACGTCAGCGTCGTCGTGGCCGGCGAGGGCGACGCCGAGCTCATGGAGAAGCTCTCCGCCGCCGCGGCCAAGGCGCCCGAGCGGGCGAAGTTCCTCGGCGGGGTGAGCGAGGCCGTTGTGCACCGGCTCATGGCCGCGGCCGACCTCGTGGTCGTGCCGTCGCGCTTCGAGCCGTGCGGCCTCGTGCAGCTGTACGCGCAACGCTACGGCGCTGCCCCGGTGGCGTGCAGGACCGGCGGCCTCGTCGACACGATCGTCGACATCGACGCCGCCCTGGAGACCGGCACGGGGTTCCTGTTCGACAAGCCGACGGCCACGTCGCTGCTCGGCGGCGTGCAGCGCGCCCTCGCGGCCCTCACGTCGCCCCGCTGGCCCGCGGTCCAGCGCCGCATCATGCGCCTCGACCTCGGCTGGGACCGCCCCGCGCGCCGCTACGTCCAGGTCTACCGCCAGGCCCTCGCCAGCTGAGCAACCGCGCCGCCGCCGAGCCCCGCGCGCGGTCGCGAGGCGCTGCGCGCGGAACGGAAGCGGCTCGGCGCGCCGCGTGAAGGTGCGGCCCGACCGAGATCAGGCGCCCTCCGCGCGACAACGTGTCGCATTGGCGCGGGGCAGGAGCCGCGCCTATAGGTGCGGCCGTGCTGGCCAGAGCCGTCTCCGGAGTGGTGCTCCTGCTGTCGCTCGCGGCGCACCCGAGGGCCGCGCACGCGTCGGCCTGCTGCGGTGCGGGGCACGGCATGGCCCAGTGGCTCGCTCCCTCGGAGCGCGCCGCGGCGAGCTTCTCCGTCCGGCTCACCGAGCAGCTCGGGGCGTGGGCGGTGGACGGAGGCTTCGACGCGTCCGGCGAGGGCGTCTACCACCGCGAGCTGAGGGCCGAGGCCGGGTGGCTGGTGCGGGCCGGGGATCACCTCCAGCTCGCCGTCTCCGTCCCGATGATGGTCACCTGGAGCGGGGTGGGGCTCGGCGCCGCGTCGTCCGGCGGCGGGCCGGGTGACCTGGGCGCGGCGGCCAGGATCGACCTCATCGAGGGCGCGGCGTCGCCGTGGATCCCGTCCGCCGCGTTCACGCTCGGCGTGACGCTCCCGACCGGGCGCGGCCCGAGCACCGGGACGGCGCCGCTCGACGCCGGCGTGAGCGGCGCGACCGGCGCCCGCGTGATGGGCGCCGACATCACGGGCGCCGACACGACCGGCCTCGGGGTGGCCGAGATCCGGCCGGGGATGGTCTTCGAGAAGTCGTGGGGCTCGTTCCACGCGCTGCTCGCCGCCTCGATAAGCGTCCGCACCAGCTACCGTCTCCCCGACGGCGACGCGGCGCGGTCCGCGCCCCGCGTGCAGATCCTCGCCGCCGCGGGGCCCTCGTGGCCCTCCGGCGCCTCGCTCACCGTGGGCGCGCTCCACGAGCGCGAGGGCGCGCCGCGCGAGGATGAGCCTGGCCCGGGCCCGCGCAATCCCATGGGGAAGGAGCGCGCGCGGACGGCGCTGCTCGCCGTGCTGGCCCACGACGTCGGCGCGCGCTGGACCGCCGTCGGCAACCTCCAGGTGGACGTGCCGATCTCCGGGATCGGCCGCAACGAGGGCGCGTTCGCCGCCCTGTCCGCAGGCCTTCGCTACGTGTGGGGAAGACGTGATTGAACCTCGTGAACAGCCTTCGCCGAAGTCACCTCCCAGGCGCCGCTGGGCGGGCGCCTGCGCCGCCCTCGTCGCGGCGCTCGCCGTCCTCTCGCCGGTGGGCTGCGGATCCCGGGACGTGGAGCCGGACGACGGCCACCGGCTGGACGTCGGCGCGAACGGGCGCATCGAGTTCGCTGTGGAGTCGACCGAGCCGATCAAGCGAGGCTTCAACACCTTCCACGTGCGGCTCACCTGGACCGACTCGCGGGACCCGGCGCAGCGGATGAAGCTCCGCTGCTACGCCAGCATGACGGGCATGGGGCACGGGTCTGTGCACGAGGGCGCGGAGATCGAGCCCGGCCTGTACGAGGTCGCCGACGTGCCCTTCGGGATGGGGGGCCTCTGGGACGTGCAATGCCGGGCCCTGACCTCGTCCCTCGTCGACGAGGCGGTATTCGAGTTCGACGTCCACTAGGCTCACCCCTCGTGCGAGCCCCTACAGAACGCTCCGTGCGAGCCCTCCCAGTGCCGACACGTCACCCCCACGGCGGGCCAGGCGCGCGGCGGCGCGGCCCCCTCTCGTCCTGCGCGGCGCCGCTGCTCTCGGTCGCGGCGCTGCTCTCGGTCACGGCGCTCTCCGCGCCGGCCTCGGCCAACGGCCGCTTCCCGGCCGCGGGCTTGATCGCGTCGCACCCGAGCGACCCGTCGCGCCTCATGGTCCGCGCGACCTACGGCCTGCTCGCCACGCACGACGGCGGCGAGCGCTGGCGCTGGATCTGCGAGCCGGTCGTCGGCTTCGGCGGGAACGAGGATCCGATGCTCGCCGTCCTCGCCGACGGGACGATCGTCGCCGGGGTCTTCGACGGCCTCAGCGCGTCGAAGAACGGCGGCTGCGACTGGTCGTTCGCCCAGGGCGATCTGATGAACCGCTACGTCATCGATCTCTCGGCCGATCGCGAGGACCCTTCCCGTGCCGTGCTCGTCGTCAGCATGGGGCTCGGGGCGGGTCAGTTCCTGACCCAGCTCTGGGAGACGAGCGACAACGCGGACAGCTGGACGCAGGCGGGCGTCGATCTGCCCGAGGACTTCCTCGCCCACACGGTCGACGCTGCCCCCTCGGACCGCGCGCGCGTCTACGTGAGTGGCCGCTACGGCGCGCCCGACTACGCCGGGGCCCTCCAGCGCACCGACGATCGCGGCGCGACCTGGGAGCGGCTCGACATCCCGGGGAGCGACGACATGCGCCTGCCGTTCCTGGGCGCGGTCGATCCCGTCGACCCCGACGTCGTCTACGTGCGGCTCGACGGCGATCCGACCGACGCGCTGCTCGTCTCGAAGGACGGAGGGCGCAGCTTCACCACCGCCTTCGAGAGCGCCGGCGACCTCCTCGGCTTCGCGCTCTCGCCGGACGGCGCGACCGTGATCGTGGGCGGGCCCCAGGACGGAATCTGGCGCGCGCCGGCCGCGTCGCTCGAGTTCGAGAAGATCTCGGACGTCGGCGCGCGGTGCTTGACCTGGACCGCCGCGGCGCTCTTCGCCTGCGGCGACGAGTTCGCCGACGGCTTCACGGTGGGCCGATCGATCGACGAGGGCGAGAGCTTCTCCGCGCTGCTGCACCTCGACGGGCTCTGCGGGCCGATCGAGTGCGCGCCGGAGAGCGGCGCGACATCGACCTGCGCTCCGCTGTGGGGTGCGACGGCGCTCACCATCGGCTCTCAGCAGTGCGACGGCGCCGCAGCGACCGGCAGCGGCGGCGGGGGATCCGAGCCGCCGCCAACGGAGGCGCCGGACGGGTGCGGGTGCAAGATCGACGCGGCAGGCGCGGGGCGGGGCGAGGACGCCGCGCCGCCCGCCAGCGGCGCGATCTGGCTCGCGCTCGCGGCGGGCCTCGCGAGCGCGCGGCGGCGCTGTCGCGCTCGCTGGCGCGGCGACGCAGGCGAGCGCGATGGCGCAGGCGTGCAGGCGAGCGCGACATAACCGCTTATGGAAGGGCGCTCGCGTGGCGCAGGGAGAGGGGTACGGACGGAGAGGGCGGACCGACTCGGCGCCGTCCGCGGGGGCGCCGGACGGGCAAGCCGCCGCCGGTTCGTTTCTGGATCTACGTCCTCGTGGGCTGGCGTAGACTGAGGGAGCCGCGGCTCCGGCCAGCGCGTGAATGGCCCCTAGAGACCTTCCCAGATCGCCGCTCGCCGTCTTCCTGCGCGCTCACAGCGCGGAGATCCTGGAGGCGTGGGAGCGCGCCGAGCGTCGCCGTGCGCCGGGCGAGCAGTCCCCCGGCTACATCGCGCTGCGCGAGGAGCTGCCCTCCATCTTCGCGCGCCTCGCCGAGCGCCTCGAGGCGGCCGTGGCCGCCGCGGCCGCGCCGCCGGGCGACCAGGAGCAGGACGCGTGGAGCGGCGTCGAGTCGGTGTCGGTCGAGTTCCCCGAGCCGCTGCTCGGCTTCCGCGTGCTCGACAAGCTCCGCGACGGGTTCGAGCTGGAGGACGTGGCCGCCCAGTACTCGGTGCTGCGCCGCTGCGTGCTCCGGATGCTCGAGCGGACAGGCACGCG
Source organism: Sorangium sp. KYC3313 (assembly GCF_052075895.1). Taxonomy (NCBI): domain Bacteria; kingdom Pseudomonadati; phylum Myxococcota; order Polyangiales; family Polyangiaceae; genus Sorangium; species Sorangium sp. KYC3313. The sequence goes on along the minus strand of NZ_CP197255.1, from coordinate 8,397,486 downwards.
GCCGTCGTGGGTCGAGATGACGATCCTGCACGAGGTGCTCGATCAGGTGATCATCGATCCGGCGACGCGGAGCGCCGCGCTCCGCGAGCGCGCGCTCGGCGCGCTCGATCGCGTCTCGGCCGAGGGCATGGGCAACGTGCACATCGATCGGCTGCTGCGGCGGCTCGTCGAGGTGCTCGTCGAGTCGGCGCGGTCGGTCGACTGGGCGGTGATGCTGCTGCTCGAGGGCGAGGTGCTGCGGATCCGCGCCGGCATCGGCGTCGATGAGGCGCTGTGGGGCCTGCGCGCCTACAGGCTGGCGGAGGGCTTCGTCGGGCGCGTGGTCCGCGAGCGGCGCCCGGTGGCGCTGCGCTCGGCGGCGCCGGATCCGCTGGCCACCGACGCCGGGGGCGGCGCGGCGGGGCCGGAGTCGGGGGCGCAGAGCGAGCGCCCGAGCGACGCGCTCCACGCGCTCTACGGCGTGCCGATGCTCTCGGAGGGCCGCCTCGTCGGCGTCACGGTCGTGAGCTCCCGCCGCGTGCCGGAGTTCTCCGAGGGGGACCGGCTGCTCTTCAAGAAGGCGGCCGAGCGCGCGGCCGCGCTCGCGACCCAGGCCCAGCTACGCGAGCAGCTCGCCGCGGAGCGCGGCCGGTTCGAGGCGACGATCCAGCGGCTCCCGGTCGGCGTGGTCGTCGCGGAGGGGACGTCGGGCGCCGTCGCGCTCAACAACCGGCGGTTCGCGGAGATCGTCCGCGGCCCCGAGGAGACCCCGAGCAACGCGCCGCTGCGGACGCTGCTCAACGAGACCGACGACGACCAGCGCGCGCGCTGGCTGCTCCACCGGGCGCTGCACGGCGGCGAGACGGTCTCCCGCGACGAGATGGAGTTCGTCCGCGCGGACGGAGAGCGCCGCCTCGGGAGCTTCAGCGTGGCCCCCGTGCGTGACGCCGAGGGGCGCATCACCGCGGCCGTGATGACGGTCGAGGACGTGACCGAGCTCAGGAAGGCCGAGCGCGCGCGGCAGATCCTGAACGACGCGAGCGCGCTGATGGCGGAGTCGCTCGATCACGACGGGACGATCGAGCAGGTGGTGCGCCTCGGCGGCGAGCGCTTCGCGGACCTCTGCGCGCTCGATCTCGACGACGGCGGCGCCCCGCGGCTCGTCGCGTCCGCGCGCCTGCCCGAGGCGCGGGCGCTCCTGCCGAGGCTGCTCAAGCACCCGCCGCTGCTGCTCGGCGACGCCGCCTCGCTGGCCGAGGCGACGGCCCGCAGGGAGGCCACGCTGATCCCGCTGGTCACCGATCCGTGGCTGCAGCGGATCGCCCGCGGGCCGGAGCACCTCTCGGCGCTGCGAGAGCTCGGCGCCCGCTCGGCGATCCTCGTGCCGCTCGCGGCGCGCGGCCGCAAGCTCGGCCTGCTGAGCCTCTGGACCGTGGAGCGCGAGCTCCGGCAAGACGACACGGGCGTGGCCGCGGAGCTCGGGCGCTTCGCGTCGCTGGCCATCGAGAGCGCGCGGCTGCACGGCGAGGCGGCGCGATCGAGGTGACGCCGCCCGTGGGCCTCGGGACGTGACGCGCGTGCCTCGGGCGCGCTCGGAGGGCCACGCCCGCTGCCGGCGTCGGGCTGTGCCTGCCTGCCCTCGTGGTCCGCGTCGGGGCGAGCTCGGCGGATCGCCGGAGCGAGCCCGGCGGGTTCGTCCGAGGCGACGCAGCGAGGCACGGCGAGCGCGCGGCGGCTTGCGTCGCGGGGGTGGATGAGGCGAAGCTCCCGCCTTCGCACACGACCGTATGACCACGACCAACCAAGAACGTTCCCTCGCTGTGCTCGTCGGGGTGCAGCTCCCCGGCGTCGATGATGTGGAGCACGCCGCCGATCTGGCCGAGCTCGGCCGCCTCGTGCACACGCTCGGCTTCGATGTGATCGCGACCGTGTCGCAGCGGCGCAGCGCGCTCGCGGCGGCCGCGGTGCTCGGGGAGGGCAAGCTCAGGGAGCTCGCCGAGCTCACGGGCGGCAGCGGCGTCGTGCCCTCGGGCGCGCCGGAGCGAAAGAACAAGGCGCGCGCGCGCCGGGCCGCAGAGAGCGGTGAGGGCGACGAGGACGAGGTCGAGCTCGGCGGAGACGACGGCGACGACGCGGGCGACGGCGGCGCGGAGCCGCGCGCGGGCGGCGCCGGGCAGGCGGCGCGCCTGGCGACGGTCGTGGCGGTCGACCACGACATCTCGCCGAGCCAGGCGCGCAACCTGGAGCGGGCGACGGGCGCGCAGGTGCTCGACCGGGCGGGCGTGATCATCGAGATCTTCCACCGCCACGCGCGGAGCCGGGAGGCGAAGCTCGAGGTCGAGATCGCGCGGCTCAACTACGTCGCGCCGCGGCTCCGGGAGACGGGCGGCGGCGGCGACCGGCAGCGCGGCGGGATCGGCGGCAAGGGCGCCGGCGAGAGCGCGCTCGAGCTCGATCGGCGCAAGATCCGCGATCGCATCGCGGAGCTGAAGGAGGAGCTCGCCGCGGTCCAGCGCGAGCAGTCGACGCGCCGCGCGCTCCGGCAAGGGCAGCGCCGCGTCGCGCTGGTCGGCTACACGAACGCGGGGAAGTCGTCGCTGATGCGGGCGCTGACGGGCAGCGAGGTGCTCGTCGCCGACAAGCTCTTCGCGACGCTCGACACGACGGTGCGCGCGCTCCACCCGGAGGTGCGCCCGCGGATCCTCGTCTCGGACACGGTCGGCTTCATCAAGAAGCTGCCGCACGATCTCGTGGCGAGCTTCCGCTCGACGCTGGACGAGGCGCTCGAGGCGTCGCTCCTGCTCTACGTGGCCGACGCGTCGGATCCGACGTTCCGCGATCAGCTCGCGGTGACGCGCGGCGTGCTCTCCGAGATCGGCGCCAGCGAGGTGCCGAGCCGGCTCCTGCTGAACAAGGTGGACCGGCTCTCCGAGGAGGAGCGGGACGCGCTGCGCCTCGAGTTCCCCGAGGCGACGCAGCTGTCGGCGAAGATCCCGGACGACGTGGCGGCGCTGCGGGAGGCGATCATCGCGTTCTTCGAGCAGTCGATGGTGGAGGCCGAGCTGCTCTTGCCGTACGCGAAGCAGAGCCTCATCGGGGAGATCTACGAGAACGCGCGCGTGCTCTCGGAGGAGTACGACGACGTCGGCGGCCGGCTCTCGGTGCGGGCGCACGCGGCGGCGCTCGATCGGCTGCGCAGCCTGCTCGCGCGCTGAGGGGGCGGCGGGTGGCGTGAGTGCGCGTGGGCTCGGCTCGGGCGCGCGGCGTCAGCGCGGGCGGGCGGCGCGGGCGCGCGCGGCGTCGGCGTGCGCGGCGACGGCGCGCGCCTCGTCGGCCTGCAGGCGTCGCCGTCGCCTGCGGCGGCGCAGGACGATGCCGATCGCGAACGCCAGGAGGTGGAGCCCTGCAATCACCGCGACGAGGATCCACCGCTGCACGCGCCGAGCGTAGCACCGGAGCGCCGGAGCGCGGGCGTCCGGGGCGCGTGGTACGCTCCGCTGTCCGCTGTCGCTCCGCGCCATGAGCTCCTCCACCGACGCCGCGCTCGAAGCGATCGTCCAACGCGGGCTGGAGGCTTACCGCGCGGGGCGGTTCTTCGAGGCGCACGAGCTGTGGGAGTCCGGGTGGCGAGACGAGACGGACCCCGTGAGGAAGACGTTTCTCCAGGGGCTCATCCTCGTCGCCGCGGCCCTGCACAAGCTCACGAGGATGCGGAGCCCGCCGGGGGCGCTGCGCCTGCTCGACAAGGCGCGCGCGCGGCTCGCGGGCACGCCGGATGGCATGGGCGGGCTGGCGATCCCGCTGCTCGTCGACGACATCACCCGCGCAGCAGGCGTGATCGAGCAGCTCGCGCGCGGAGAGAGAACCGAGATCGACGCCTCGCTTCTGCCCAGGATGGAGATCGCGGGCGATCTCGCGCCGCCCTCGCCGTCCGGGGCGCGCTCGCGGCCGTGAGCTTCTGACCCGAACGGGCTCCGCAGTCGATATTGCGCTCGTCGCGTGCGACATGGGACGCGGGCGTGACATCGTTTGCCTGAGTGGTGTTCGCGCATCGGAAGCGCCCGTGTGGGGGGATATCGTGGCAGACGGGTACTGTGGAACCGGAGTGGAGGGGACGGCGAGCGCCGAGCCTCGGGCCAAGCTGCAAACCGAAAGGAGCCGCGTGACACGGCGCAAGCAGATCCTGATCGTGGACGACGACCAGGAGATCCGGGAAATGCTCGAGATCACGCTGGAGGAGGAGGGCTATGACGTCCTCTCGGCGAGCGACGGCGAGGCCGCGCTCGCGCTGCTGGAGCGCAACCGGCCGAATCTCATCCTGCTCGACATGCGCATGCCGGTGATGGACGGTTGGGGGTTCGCCCGCGCGTACGCGTCGTGTCCTGGTCCGCGCGCGCCCATCCTCGTGATGACGGCCGCGGTGGACGCCGGCACCTGGGCCCGCGAGGTGGGCGCGTGCGCGTCGGTCGCAAAGCCGTTCGATCTGAACCGCTTGCTCGATTCGATCGCGGCGCACGCGGGGTGCCCGTCCGGTCCGAGCCCGGCCTCCGCCTGAGCAGGTCCGGGCGCAGGCCCGGCGCGCCGCCTGAGCGGGGTCCTGCCGGGCGCGAGCCCGACGGCGCGAGCCCGACCCGGGCCGCGGCGGATCTGCCGAGGGGCTCGGCGGTGGATCAGTCGCCCGTGGCGCGGCGCATCGCGCAGAGGAGGTCGCCGCGGCACGGGTCGGTGGGAGCGCGGCGGTCGGTCGTGCTCGGCGCCGCAGGGCCCGGCTTGGCGCGCGTCGGCGCGGCTGCGCCCGTGGCCCGCGCGCGGCGCTCGGGCGCGCGCTGCGAGGCGGCGACGCCGTCGGGCGCGTCGCCAGAGCTGCTGCGCTCGGCAGGAGGCGCGACCGGCGCGCGCTCGGCGTGCGCCTCGATGCGCGGGAGCCGCGCCTCGACCGCGCGGGCGGCGGCGGCGAGGCCGGCCGCCGCGCGAGGGCCGGTGGCGGCGGCATCCGGGGCAGAGATGCCCGCCGTGAGGGCCGCGATCGCGGCGGCGCCTGCGAGCAGGACGGCGATCGAGCGGGCGCGCCACGCGCGCGCCGGCACGTCGAGCGCCGGCGCCTCGGGCGCGGGTGCGGACGGCTCGCCGAACGGGAAGATCGGCAAGAGGTCGAGGACCTGGGGGCGGGCGCCCTCCTCGCCGGCCTTCAGCGCGGTGAGGTCGATCTGCCCCGAGGACGCGTCGCGCTCCTCGCTCGCGGCGTGCGCCGCGGGCGGGATCGAGACGGCGGCATCCTCCGTGATCGCCGGCGTATCCAGCGAGGGCGCGTCCAGCGAGGGCGCGTCCACCGAGAACGAGACCGATGTGTCCTCTCCGGGGCTGGTGGCGGCGGCTCGCGGTTCGTTCGTCCACTCCTCGTGCTGCGTGTACTTCATGGTTGCTCCCGCTTCAGCCGTATCGGTCGAGCGCTGGAGTCGCGCCTGCGCCGGCCGGTCGGCGTGTCCTTTCGAGATTTGGACATGCACACGCGCGCGTGCTTGGGCCCGCCGCGCGCCCAGGCCCACGCTGATCGGCGGCGGTCGCCGAGCGCTGCGAGCGATTCCGCCCCTGCGCGCGCCGGCGTTCGCCGCGTTCGCCGCGTGCCTCGCGTTCGTCGCGCTCGCCGTGTTCGCGGTGACGCACGCGCCTGCTACCGAGGTCGGGGAGCACCTGAAGCGCGCCCGTCGGCGGCGTTCGCGATCTTGCGAGCGGGCTCGTGACGCCCATACTCTGGCCGCTCGGAGCGCCGAGGGGTGCAGCCGGTGGGCCTCATGACCGCGTGCGCTCGGGGAAGTTGGTTGCGATCGGGGCGTTCCTCGTCGAACAGAAGTTCCCACGCAAACGCGAATCGGATACTTGAGGTGAGATGAAACCTACACGGCTCTTCACGGTTCTGGGGGCGCTGATGTTCCCCCTTGCAGTGGCTCTGGTCACCAGCGGGTGCCCCAAGAAGGAAGAGGACGACGTTCCGCCGGTGCCCTCGGCGCCCGTCGAGCCGACGCCGGCCCCGACGCCGACCCCCACGACGCAGATCGTGCCCGAAGAGGACGCCGGGGCGGATGCGGCGGACGCCGACACGGCGGACGCGGACGCTGGAAAGAAGGTGGTCGGCACGAGCGATCCGAGCGGGATCCGCAAGTGCTGCGCGGCGCTGCGCCAGAACGCGAAGTCGGCCCCGCCCGAGCAGCAGGGCGGCTACCTCGCGGCCGCCTCGGCGTGCGACGGCCTGGCGAACTCGCCGCAGGGGCGGCAAGCGCTCTCGACCCTGCGCGGCCTCCTGGTCGGCGCGCAGATGCCGGCGTCCTGCCAGTAACGGGACGGACGGGCGGGCCAGCAGCGGTCGGGTAGCGGGTCACCGCCCAGCTTGTCAGATGCACCTGGCGAGCTGGGCCGGTCGTCCGGCTGTCGTGAGGGGGGTCGGGGAAGGCCGGAGCCGTCGGCCGTGCGCGGAGCCGTCAGCCGTGCGCGGAGCCGTCAGCCGTGCACGGAGCCGTCAGCCGTGCACGGAGCCGTCAGCCGTGCGCGGAGCCGTCAGCCGTGCACATAAACGAGCGTGCCGCCGCCCTCGATGTTCATCGCTCCGTGCCACTCGGGCGGGACGGCGGGCTCGGTCCACTCGAAGAGCCAGGCCGCGTCGGCAGGGGCCAGGTTGATGCAGCCGTGGCTGCGCGCCTTGCCGAACTCGTCGTGCCAGTACGCGCCATGCAGCGCGTAACCCCCGTGGAAGTACTGGGTGTACGGCACGTCACGCAGGTCGAACGCCGCCTCGGACGCCTCGTCATCGCCGTCCATCGTGGTCGAGACGTGCTTCGCGTGGATGTAGAACGAGCCACGGACGGTGGCGTCGGTCTCCTCGGGATCGGCCATGCCGCTGCGACCGCTGGAGATGAGCGCCGCGAACACGGGGCGCGTGCCCTCGTAAGCGACGAGCATCTGGCGGCGGATCGAGATGTCGATCCACTTCTTGCCGCCGCGCGCGAACCCCTGAGGGTCCTTGCGCAGCTCGGCGATGACGAGGTGGTCGGCGGCGAGCCATGAGCCCTCGGTGGTCTCGAGCAGCCCCTTGGCGCCGCCACGCGTGCGGCCGGTGAGCACCCAGCCCGAGCGGTGCGGCGCGAGGCCCGCGTTGACGAGCGCGCGGCCCGACGCGGAGAGGCGCTGCCGCGTGGTGCCGTGGACGCGGACGAAGGCAGGGGCGCCCTTCAAGGCGGGATCGGGGCGGGGATCGGTGCCGGGCGGCGGGGGAGGCAGCTCGTCGGCAGGCAGCTCGGCGATGGAGAAGCTCGCCGTGTCGGCCGGTGGAGCGGCGGCGGGCGTCGGGGCGGCCGAGGGCGTGGGGGATGCCGATGACGCCGCGGCGGCCGGGGATGCCGTGTCGGTGGCGCTCGCGGGGCCCTCGGCGCCCTCGGCGTCGAGATCCTTGATGATCACGCCGCGCATCGCGCTGAGGCGCGCGGGGCGGGTGCGATCGAGCGGGATGAGGTCGAGCTCGGTCGTGAGGCCGAAGCGGCGGTTGGTCCACTCGAAGGTCGTGATCAGGCCGAAGGCGGAGCTCTCCTTGGTGCGGCCCGTATGCACCGAGTAGTGGAGCTTCTCCTCGGCGCCGTACGGCTTGGGGAGATCCCGGCCGGCGAGGAGGAACTCCGGCACGGGATCGAGCGGCAACGACGAGGGCGCGACAGCGGCGCGGGCGAGGTGGACGCCGAGCTTGGACCCCTCGACGCGGCGCTGATCCTCGACGGTCGGGAGCCGGAAGTAGAGGTGCGGCGGGGGCGAGCGCGACATGACGTAGTGATAAGGCACCGGCGCGCCACGGCGCGGGCCGCGCACGGCGGCGGCGACCACCTGGTGCTCGAGCGCGAGCGACGCGCCCTTGCCCACGCAGACGTAACCGCGTGGCGCGATCCGGTACCAGCCGCCGGCACATCCGTCGGTGCCCGCAGGGAGCTCGGCCCGATCGACGACCGCGCCGGCGCGCAGGTAACCGAGCTTCGTCGAGCGCTCGTCGGGAGCGACGTAGATCCAGGTGCGCATCGCGATGCTGGCGATCTTCGCGCCCCGGCCCGGGAGCGTGGCCTCCTTCGAGGAGGGCGATGCGGCGGCCGATGACGCGAGCGACGCAGGAGACACGGCGTCCGGCGCGGCGGACCCAGGAGAGGGGGCCAGCGGTTCGGGCGAGGGGAGACCCGGGCCCGCGAGGGCGGCACCGGTGGCGAGCGGGGCGGTCGCGTGAGCGGAGCCGGAGCGGCGATCGTCGGTGGCCCTGCCGGGCGGGTCCTGGGACGGAGAGCAGGCCGCAGCCGAAAAGGCGAGCGGGGAGGCGACGGCGAAGGCGGAGGCGACGGCGAGAGCGCGGCGCAGGGCGCCGGAGGGCGAGCGGGAGGGCGCCGTGGTGCGGGAGCCGACGCGGGGGCGAGCGCGCGTGCGCGGAGAGCGCTGCGGTGCGGGCTGCGACGCGGGGGCGGAGGCTCGAGCGAGGGAAGGCATCGACGCGAAGGCGGAGGCAGGGACACCCAGGCCCGAGGTACGAAGGCGCGCGGGGCCAGCGAGCCAGCGGGCGACGAGAAGCCGAAGCTGGAGAGGGAGACGGGAGGGGGAAGAAGCGCTAGCGCTTGACCTTCTTCGCGAGCAGGTCACCCAGCGTGCCGAAGTTGCGAGGCGAAGGCTTCGCGCCCTTGTCGTTGCCGCCGCCGGAGCGCTCGCCCTTGGCGTACGACTCGAACTGGCCGCGCTCCTCGTCGACGCGGAGCGCGGAGATCGAGAGGCGGATCTTGCCGGACTCGTCCACGTTGAGGATCTTCGCCTCGACGTCCTGCCCCACCGTGAAGTGCTTCTTCAGGTCGGCGGAGCGAGGCGTCGCCGTCTCCGCCGTCGGGACGAGGCCGCGGCCCGAGCGGCCCGAGGTGCCTGCGATCTGGACGAAGACGCCGTAACGCTCGATGCCCGTCACCTTGCCCTTGACCCGCGCTCCCTCGACGAGCAGCGGCGCGCCGCCCGCGGCAGGCGCGGAGGCCGCGAGCGACGTCGCGCCGTCGCCGCCGTCGTTCGCGCGCACGACGACCGGCGTGAGGCGCACCTGACCGGTGCCAGCGTCGACGCCGGATACCACGGCCGAGATCCGCGAGCCGACCGCGACCCGGAGGTTGCCGTCGCCGTCGGCGAGCGCCGGGCGCTCGAACATGCCCTCCTGCTTGCCGCCAAGATCCGCGAAGACCGCCTCGCGAGCGATCGCGACCACGGTCACCTCGACGGTCTCCCCCGTGTGGTACTGGCGGCGGCGCTGCTTGCCAGCTCCTTCGGACTGCTCGAAGAGCGAAGCGAACGATTCCTTGGAGGCGGCGGAAGGGCGTGACGACGACATGGCGCGACCTCATAGCGCGAGGCGAGGGCGCGAGGAAGGCGGCGGTGAGCGGGAAGCGAGGGGAGAGGCGGGAGGAGGGGCAGGGGCCGAAGGGGGAGGAGGGGGACGGGACCGGGGAGAGGACGGGGAGGGCGGAGAGCAAGGAGGCGGCGGGAACGGAAAGGTGGAACCTGGCGGGGGCTTCTGCTAGCTTCGCCGGCCGCTGAATCGGGTCGATAGCTCAGTCGGTAGAGCTGCGGACTTTTAATCCGTAGGTCCAGGGTTCGAGTCCCTGTCGACCCACCAAGTAACTACGCGGAACTGCTGACCTTTCCGACCAGCATCCCCGCCTGTTCCAGGTTTTCTCCACGGACCGCCCCGGCAGGCGGCCCGTCGAGCAGCGCGATCGCGGTCCGCTTCGCGCTCGGCGACAGGTGCATGTAGCCCAGGGTCGTCGAGACTCGCGGTGCCCGGCACGCGGGAAGCCTGGCGTGGCCGCCACCGGTCGTGGCGGGCGACAGCGAGCCCTGCGGGGAGCGATGAGGCCGGGCAGGTCCACCCCGCCGAGGCCGGGAGCTCGCGCGCAAGGCGACTTGCGGCCGAGGAGCGACGGCGCATTCGCCGGGCACGCTGGCGCTCGGTGAGCCCTTCCCGCTCTTCCCGCTCGACCGTGGGTCCCCCCCGCCCGAAAGGGGGCATCACCATGGTGAGAGAAACGGTTCCGTGGCGTTGCACCATCGCGCTTCTTGCCGTGCTGTCTTCGGGGGCGGGGTGCTCTCAGTCCCCTCCGATCGGACAGCTTCCTGTGAACGCCTCGCAAGAGGCATCTCCCGTGGCGTCCGGGCAGACCATGGTCATGGGGATGGAGCGCCGGAGCGCGCGAACCCATGCGCCAACGGCTGCATCCCTGGGCGGGAACGCCACCATGAAAGCGGAACCTCCTGCCGCCAGCACGGATATGCACTGCCCGGGCCAACCATGGAGGCTCCCGCTTCGGCCCCCGACGCTCGCGATGGTGAGTCGATCTCAGATGGACAGCGTCCACCGGCCGATGCGAAACCTCGTCTGCTCAAGCTCTGCGTCCAGAGCTCACACCAGAAGAGCAAGGTGGACTCATTCCACCCATCGAAGGGTCTCCTCTCTCTGGTGAAGGCATATGATAAGCTGCACCAGCTGCCGTCGATCCAGGGATCCGCGCAGGTCCTCAGACCCGCACGAGGCGATCGAGCAGCCACCCCAGGGTCTCGGCAGGATCGGCGCACAGCCCGGTGTGGGAGGGCGACGGCTGCACGATGGTACTCGACGGGGAGACCAGCCACCCAAACCGCTCCTCCTGAGGGAGCCCGGCGACATAGCCCGAGGCCGGATCGCCGGCGCACACCAGGCGCACAAACTCCAGGTGCTGGCGCACCGCCGGTAGATCGAGGTCCGGCGCCAGGGCGAGCAGGCGGCGCTCGTCAGGCTCGCAGCGCACGTCGAGGAAGCCCCGGGAGCGACAGTGGAGCACCACCCCGACGTTGACGCGCTCGCCGCGCTCGATGCGCGGGACCACGCGGAGCACCGCATAGGCGAAGGCCTCGCGGGCCCCGAGTCGGCCCGGAGGGCTAGCGCCTAGCCCGAGCATCGAGCGCCTCCTCCACGAATCCCCGCGGCGGAGCGAGGCGGCGGTTCAGATAGTCGGCGTAGGCCGCGCGGCTCTCCTCGGGGTCCGTCGAGGGCGCCCGATCGACCAGCCACGCATCCGGGATCTCCGCGACGATGCCCGCGATCTTCTCGGGCGTGAGCAGGGCGCTCTGCACGGCGTCCGCAGCCGCGATGTCGGTCGCATAGGGGAGCAGTATGTGGCTCTCGATCTGCGGGAAGCGATCGTGGGCCTCGGCCAGGGGATCGACGCCCTCGCTCCAGGCGTGATGGACGTACAGCGCCGCGCCGTGATCGATGAGCCAGAGCTTCCTGTGCCAGAGGAGCAGGTTCGGGTTGCGGGGAGTGCGGTCCATGTTGCTGACGAAGGCGTCGAACCAGACCACGGCCGACGCGAGCGCCGGATCGAGCTTTCCGCCGGTGAACGGCTGGAACGCGAGCGACCCGGGGAGGTAGTCGAGCGCGACGTTCAGGCCGGCGCTCGCCGAGAGTATCTTAGCGATCTCGGGGTCCGGCTCGGTGCGCCCGAACTCCACGTCGAGCTCGATGAGGACGATCTCCGGCACTGGCAGCCCGAGGGCTCGCCCGATCTGCCCCGCGACGAGCTCCGCGATCAGGGCCTTCGGCCCCTGGCCGGCGCCGCGGAGCTTCACCACGTAGAGGCCATCGTCGTCCGCCTCGACGATGGCCGGCACCGACCCGCCCTCACGGAGCGGGGCTACATAGCGGGTCGTGCGCACGGTCCGGATCATTCGGCACCTCGGGAGCGGAGCAGATGCGCCTTCCGATCCCTGTCGAATCCATTCACCATTTTTACCTGATCATCCCATGCATCGATGAATGTCGGCCATCCGGGGCCGATCCTACTCCATCGCCAGCGCGGAAGGAAATCAACCTGAAGAGCGCCGGGTCGGTCACGCCGTGCGGAGCTGGCCGATCGTGTCGGCGATGAACCGCGCGGCGCGCAGGAGGCTCGCGTCCTGTCCGTGCTTCCCGACGACCTGCACGCCTACGGGCAACCCGTCCTTGCTCCTGCCGACAGGGATCACGACGCTCGGGTTGCCGAGCAGATTCACGAAGAAGGCGAATCCACCGACCGCGTTCCAGTATTCGACCTTCTTCTCTTTCCCGTTCACCGTCATGGGGACGGAGCGGCCAGTCTTTTGATGGCGGATGGCGACCGACGGAGTCGCGGGGACCACCCAACAATCGTATGCTTCAATGAAGCTCTCGAAGCGCCCCGACAGCTCGCGCTGCTCCGCCTTGAGCCTGGCGTAGCTGCCATCGAGCCCGCCGCGGAACGCCGAGCGCATCCACTCGAACATCCAGAACAAGCGATAGAACGCCGCGTCGGTCTCCTTCGTCTTGAATTCGTACATGTTCAGCATGAAATAGCTCAGGTTCGTCTTCCAGAGATCGAACGGAGAGGCGACCTTCTCGACCTGCGCCGCGCTCCCGCGCAGCGCGTCGAACGCCCTCTCGAGCTCCGCCGTTACCGCGTCGTCCATGGGGAAGGCGAACTCGTGCGTCCACGCGACGCGGGGCGGTGGAGCGCTCGTCGCGGCCGAGCATGACTCGCCGGAGAGCACATCGTAGCAGAGCATGAGATCGCGCACCGAGCGCGCGATCGGCCCGATCACCGTCAGGTGATCTTCCCGGCGAGGGGCGGCGTCGAGCGGAAACGCCGGCCCGTCCGACGGCACCTTCCGCAGCGACGGCTTGAAGCCGTAGACGCCGCAGTAGCTCGCGGGCACGCGGATGCTCCCGCCCGTGTCGGTCCCGATGCCGAGCGCGGAGAGCCCGAGCGCCACCGCCGCGGCCTCGCCGCCGGAGCTGCCGCCCGACGTCCGCGTGTTCTCCCACGGGTTGTTCGTGGTCCCGAAGATGGGGTTGCTCGTCTGCAGGTCGCCGCACAAGGTCGAGCAGTTCGTCTTGCCGATCACGATCGCGCCGGCCTCCTGGATCCGGTCGATGGCAGCTGCGTCGCGCTCCGGGACGAAATCGCGGAGCCGCTCGTGGCCGGCGGTGGTCCGGAGGCCGGCGGTGTGCAGGGCGTCCTTCACTGTCACCGGGACGCCGTGCAGCGGTCCGACGGCCTCGCCGCGCGCGAGCGCGAGGTCGGCCGCGCGTGCTCGCGCGCGGGCGCGCTCCTTGTCCAGCGTTACGATCGCGTTGACCGCGCCGTTCAGCCGCTCGATGCGCGCATAGCACGCCTCGACGACGTCAGCGGCGGAGAGGCTCCGCTGCCGGATCGCCTCCGCCAGCGCGGAGGCGTCGTAATTTACCAGATTGTCCGCAAGCGTCATCGGCCCGGACCCTTTCATGCGTGGTGGCTGAAATATCGAATCGCCTCTTCCACGTCATGGACGAAGAAGATGTGTTGCCCTCGATTGCACTCGGCGATGAAGGCGTGAAGGGTGTCGCCGGGGTATTTCGAGAAATCGCCGAGGATCGCGACGCGGATACGGTAGTTGACGAAGATCTGCAGGAGCTCACCTGCGATCCCGGTCTTCAGGCGGAAGAAGTCGGGGTCGAAGCAGGTCTCGTCGATCGCGATGCCGGCCACGTCGGTGTAGCCGTGCCCCACCATCACGTCGAGCGCGTCCTGCCGTGCGCGGATGGGCTTGTCCGTCGAGGTGACATGGACGATCCGCAGCGAGCCTCTCTCGATCAACTCCGTTCCCATATCGATATCTCCTTCGGCGTGGCGGTGCCCTAGGGGCGAGCGATCCCCTCGGGCAGCTCGCGCTCGATGCGCCGCTCGAACTCCTTTTCGCCGAGCTTGCCGCGCAGATCGAGGAGCCGCGTCCGCAGGCGCTCGACGAACGGCGCCTGCTGCGTCTCTAGGGCGCGCGTCCACAGCGCGCAGTAGTCGCGCAGAGCGTCGGCGTAGCTCCCCTGCTCATAGCGCACGTCGGCCTGCAGCGCCTCGAGCGAGTCGCCGAACCGCTTCGCGTCATCCATCGCCTTCAGTCGGTCCAGCGCCGACTGCGCGCCGGCGAAGGCGCCCCGCGCGGCGCGCGCCACGGCGACGTCGAAGAGCTGCTGCGCCTGGAACCCGGGCGGCGCGTCCGCGTACGGGATGTCGTGGAGGATCTCGTCCTCGAGACGCAGCGCCGCCCCCGCGTCGCCGAGCTCGACGTGACAGCGCGCGAGCGACCTGAGCGCCTGAACGGCGGCCGGCCACGCCCCGATGCGCTTGTAGAAGCGGTGAGCCTTCTCGTCGACGGCGATGGCCGTCGCCCAGTCCTGCCGGGCGCGGTAGAGCGCGTCGAGGAAGGTGGCGACCTGCTGGAACTGGCGCGCGCGGCGCAGCTCGATGGGCTCCGGCAGCGCGTCGAGCCACCGTTGCCAGGCGGCGGCCCCCTCGCACAGCGCCCGGTCGGCAGCGGCGCCGCTCGCGCCGAGCGCCTGTAGCGCGACGACCAGCCAGGCCAGCGAAGCCTCCGGCGGCGCCTCGCCGTCCACGTCGGGCACAGGCGACCGCTGCACGAGGCGGAGCGACCACGCGGCGCTCTCCGCTCCGAGCTGGGCCTGGCGCAAGAGCTGGTTGAACGCGTGCATCACGCCGAGGAAGCCGCGGAGGTCGCCCGCGAACCAGAGGCGCTCGAAATGCGCGACCCAGTGCCGCCGGTTCATCAGGAGATAGTGCGTGAGCGCGGGGTTGGCCCGGCCCTGCAGGTGCGCGCTCAGGATCCGCAGCCCCTCGCAGAGCGTCTGGCTGAGCTCGAGCTCCGCGTCGGCCGAGCCGCCGTCCCAGCGCTCGCTTCGGCCGGCGAGCTCCAGGAAGGCGCGGCACCGCGGGTCGATCATCCGGCCGTGCGGGAGTCGCACGAGGAACCCACGCCGCTCCCACAGCGCGAGCCCCTGGGAGAAGACGGCGGACTCGTCGCCCAGCCGCGCCAGGAGCCTCTTCGCCGGCGCGAAGGGCGTCTTTTGATCGACGGCCACCATCAGGATCTCGAGGAGCAGGCCGTCGACCTGCGCGCACGCGAGGAGCAGGCTCCTCCAGGGCTGCGGCATCTCAGCCCACTGCCACCCGTAGAACGCCTCGACCGGGGCGTGCCCCGTCGGGACGCGCGATCGTACCCCGTCGGCGACGCCCCTCACCGAGCCGTCGCGCAGGAGGCGGACCGCGCGCTCGAGGAGGAACGGGTGGCCTCGCGTCGCCGCGAGGAGCGCGGGCCAGTCCGCGTCGCGGTCCCGGCCCTGGAGGTCGCGCGCGCGGAGCTCGTCGGCCGCCAGCGCCTGCTGCTCGTCGGCGGAGAGCGGAGCCACCGGGAGCTCGACGAAGTCCGGCGCGACAGCGGCGGCCTTGGTCGCCCCGATCGTGACCACGACGTGTCCGGCCGCGAGGAGCTCGCGGACGAACTCGAGCAACGGGCCGGCGGCTGCCCCCGGCGCACCGTTGGCGCGATGGGCGGCGCGATCCACGTCGTCGAGCGCGAAGCAGCAGCGGAGCTTCGCGAGCGCGACCCTCGTCTCGGCCTTTCGATCTGGCGCGAGCCCGAGGACCGGCGCGATCATCTCGAGTATGTCGTCCACCGAGTACGGTTCGGCGCCAAAGTCGAAGTAGAAGGCGAAGTCGACCGCGTCGCGCTGCGCGAGGTACAGCGCGACGCGGTGCGCGGCGTGAGACTTGCCGGCGCCGGGCTCGCCCGTCAGCGCGATCGCGCGCCGGCCCCGGGCGATGGCGCCGAGCGCGGCGACCGCGACGCCGTCGCCGGCGTGCCGGAGGAGGGGCGGCAGGAGCGTCGCGTGAAAGCCGAGCAGACGGCGCCGTGCGCGCGCGAGCGCCTGCGATTCTTCGAGGCTCGCGCGCGCCTGCGCCTGCGCGAAGAACGAGACGGACTGCCCGCCGTAGTGGACGAGCAGGGGCCAGGCGTGGAACGGGCGCGGCTCCGACGTGAAGCGCGATGCCTCCGCGCGCTCGCAGAGCGCGCGCCGGGCGTCGACCACCGCCTCGCCGAGCGTGAGGCCCGCGGCCAGGCGCGTGTAGACTTCCTGGAAGCATCGTCCGCTCGTCCACGGATCGGCCGCGTACGCCGCGGCGATGACGTTGCCGAGGGACGCGTCGCGCGCGGCGCTCGCGACGGCGCTCACCGCCGCGGGCACAGCGACGGGGTGGGCGCCGTCGAAGGCTCCGCGGGTGTCGACCGCGAGCGCCGCCACCTTGCTGCGCACGAGCGCCCAGGCGAGCTCCGCCACCGCCACGCGCTCGAACGGGCCGTCGGGCCCGCCGAGGAGCACGCTGGCGATGCCGCCGTCGAGGACGATCGGCCCATCGTAGTGGAGGACGTGCACCGGGCGCCGGCGATCGACGAGGCGCGCCTGGAGCTCGGCCCAGCCCGCGGGGAAGATCTCGTAGTCGACGGCCCCCTCGGCGCCGAGCGACTCCGCGGCCCACTCGAGCGCGTGGCTCGAGGTGAACGGCAGGAGATCGCGGAGAGCCCTCGACACGACGTGGAGGATCCGCAAGGGCGCGTCGGGCGGGGGTTGCGGCGCCGGCGCGTCGCCCCGCATCTGCGCCTTCAACGCGGCCACCGCCTCCGGCTCCGGCGGCGTCACGCCCAGCTCGTAGGCGATCTGAGAATCGTCCTCCGAGCGCCCTCCGCGATGAAAGCGGCGGACGAAGTGCGCCGCCAGCGTCGACCACGGCTGGTCGGCGCCCGGCAGCACCATGAGCTCCCACGGCGCCGCGAGGAACGAGGCGCGCGACGACTCGATGAGGACGCCGACGCGGCGCGGCTCGCGCTCCCCGATCGCCGAGGCGAGCGCGGCGGGGCGCTCCTCGCCCTTCGCGAGGCGCTCGCCCATCGCCCGCCCTACGTCGGCGATGGCGCTCGCGACGCCGCGATCGTCGGGCGGCAGCGCCGTGGTCTGGGGATACTCCGCGAAGTACCAGGCGAGCCGTGCGTCGAGCTCGGCGCCGGCGAGCGCGGCGTTCGCCGAGGCGGCGAAGGTCTCCTTTCCCGCGGGGCGTTCGATCGAGATGTCGATCGCGTCTTCCCGCTCGCCCGCGCCGGGCCTGTCGACGATTCTCACGTGCATCTCGTCCTCGATGACCTAACGATCGCGGGGCTCGCCGGGCGCTACGCTCCGAAGCGGGACTTGATCCGCTCCCGGACCTCGGGGTGATGAAAGGTCTGCTCATGCATGGCGACCTCCATGTCGGCGACCACGGGGAGCCGCGCTCGGAGATCGGCGACCAGGTGGCTCTTCAGGATGACGAGCGAGCGGCGCGGCTTCTCCGCGAGCTGTCGCGCGAGCTGGTACGCGTGCGGCAGCACCTCCGCCCTCGGCACGACCGGGAACGACACGCCCCGCTGGGCCAGCTCGGCGCCCCGGTAGCTCCCCGCCGTCATGAGCATCTCCTGCGCCAGCGGGAGGCCCAGCTTCTCGCGCAAGATGAGCGTCGAGCCGAAGCCGGGCGTGAATCCGTATTTCATGAAGTTGGCGGTGTAGACGCTCTCGCGGCTGAGGACGACGAAGTCGGCGAACAGGCCGAGCGCGAAGCCGCCGCCGATCCCGTGCCCTTGCATGGCGGAGATCACCGGCACCTCGCAGGCGAGCGGGAGGTGGTAGATCGGCGTGTCGGTGAACTTCCCCTGCCCACCGGAGAGGCTCAGGAGCCCCTCCTGCGTGCCTCCCGAGCAGAAGTAGGTGTCGTACCCGGTGACGACGACGACCTTGCAGTCCGGATCGGACGCCACGCGACGGAACGCGTCCACCAGCCCGGCGCAGATCCCCTCGGAGAACGTGTTCTTGTACGTGCGATCTTCCATCTTGATCTGCACGATGGAAGGCTCGACGGTCGTGAGGTGAACGACGGGCGTTGCCATGTTAGGGGCGCTCCCAGGGGAAGATCCCCTCATCGACGTAGCGCATGATGCCCTCGATGTTGCGCGGATCGGAGAACACCTCCTTGTTCGTCGCGAGCGCCAGCGGCCGGCTCGCGGCGACGGCGCCGCCGAGGGCTGACGAGAACCGCTTGTAGCGGGCTACCGCGGTCTTGCTCAACCTCCGGAGGCGCGAGAGGTGCCGCCGGAGGAGCGCGTCGCTGTTCGCGTCGTACGCGTCGACGAGACCGTACGCCGCGGCTTGTGACACGTCGAGCGGATGAGTCATGAGGGTCATATAGTGCGCCTTCTGGAAGCCCACGCGGCGCACAAGGAACGGCATGACGCAGGCCGGGATCAACCCGAAGAGGAGCTCGGAGAGGCTGAACGTCGCTGTCGCGTCGGCGACCACGATGTCGCTCGCCGCGACGAAGCCGATGCCGCCGGCGTTCGCCTTCCCGCGCACGTGCGAGATCACGACGTACGGGCCGGTGGTGAGCCGCATCCAGAGGTCGTACAGCGGCTCGGGGCCGCGCATTACGCCCTGCGCCGCCCGTATCGCCGAGAAGTCGGCGCCGAAGCAGAACGTCTCCGGGAGCCCCTCGATCACCACGATGGTCGCGGCGTCCTCGCAGCGATCGAGCACGTCGGAACATTCGTCGATCAGCCGATCGTCGATCGTGTTCTGCGCCTCGGGTCGGTGGATCTGCATGAAGCAGATCCCGTCCTGGTTCCTGACGCGCAGCGTCTGGTAGGGAGGGACGGCGGTCACGGCGTCCACTCGTACTCGCGGTGGAAGTTCGCTACCGCCCGGAGCTTCAGACGGCGCTCCCCTTCGCGGACCGGCTTCGCCGCCGGCAGGCCTGCCTCGCGCACCTCGACGTCCCGCGTGCCGAACCGGAGCTGGCTATTTCCGCGGATCAGGTAATCGTACTCTGCGATCGACAACGGGTGACGGTCGTCGAGCTGCCGGCCGATGCGGAGCTCGCGCACGGCTTCCTGCCCCTCGCGGCGTACGACGCCGCTCAGGAACTCGGAACAGCACCCCGAGCCGTACGAGAAATACCCGATGCGCTCCGGTGCCTGGAAGTCGCCGTGGGCGATCGTGCTCACGAGCGACAGCAGCGACGTGGCGCCCATGATGTTGCCGACGCGCTGGCAGTAGACGAGCCCCGGGCTCACGCGCCGCGCGAAGTCCTCCTCGATCTCCGCCGGCTTCGCCCGCGCCATCTTGCGCATCATGGTGCGGTGCGCGCCCTTCACCATCCCGCCGAACGGCGTGTGGAACGCCAGGTATCCGAACGAGCGCACGTAATCGACGTCGCGGACCCTCTTCTTGTATTCGAGGAATGCGTTCTCGCAGCAGTCGAGGTACGAGAGCAGCGATAGATCGGCGTCGCCAGCCTCGATGTCGGGAGCCGGACGGCACGTATCCATCACCTCGTAGCCGTAGTAACCGCTGGCCCCAACGTCAAGCTGGAAGACGCGCGGGCGATCGCTGACGAGGAGCGCGACGGCGCCGGCGCCGGCGCTCGGCTCCGCGAACGCCGCCTCCGGCGCCGGCGCGTCCGCGCCCTCGGCCACCATGTAGCGCGAGATGTCCGTCGCCACGACCAGCGCCTTCGCCCCGGGCGACACCTGCGAGAGCACGAAGCTCACGGCCGCCTGGAGCCCAGCGGTTCCGGAGTAGCAGGCCTGCTTGATCTCGAAGAGACGGCAGTTGCGACTCAGCCTCAGGTGATGGTGCAGGTACGTGCTGATCGACTTGCCGAAGTCGATGCCCGACTCCGTGCACGTGATCAGCATCTCGATACGATCCTTCTCCGCGGTGGAGAGCGCGTCGACGATCGGCCGCGCGGCGTTCGCGCCGAACGTCACAGGATCCTCGTAGGGCAGGGCGACCGTCTTCTCCATCATCAGGAGCCCCTGGAAGCGGCCCGCATCCAGCTTCCGGTGTCGCGCGAGCTGCGCAACGTCGAGGCACGCCGTCCCGCAGAACGCGTTTATCGCTTCGATTCCTACTGCCATCATGCCGCCGCTCCTTAGGTCATCCGCTGTACTTGCGCAGACACAAGGCTGTGTTGATCCCGCCGAAGCCCATGCTCAGCGTGAGCGCGGTCTTCATCGTGTGCGCGACGGCCTCTCCGCGCACCCAGTTGAATGACGGGTCGATCGGGTCGTCGAGATTTCTTGACGGGTGCAGCCGACCTTCCTGCATCTGAAGGAGCGTCGCGATCACCTCGACCGCGCCCGCGGCGCTCAGCCCGTGGCCCACCAGCGATTTGGTCGCGTTCAGGCGAGCGTGGGACAGCCCGCAGGCGCGGAGCGCCTCGAGCTCCGTCTCGTCGCCCACCACCGAGCCCGTGCCGTGCGGGTTCACGTAGTCGATGTCAGCGGGCGCGCACCCGGCGCATCGCAGCGCCCTGCGGATCGCCTCGACCTCGCCGTCGAGCGACGGATCCGGGTTCCGGTTGGCGTCCATCGCGATCCCCCAGCCCGACAGCCAGGCGTAGGGTCTGACGCCGCGGCGCGCGGCGCGCGGCAGCGCCTCGACGACCACCGCGCCGCAGCACTCGCCGTAGATGAACCCGTCGCGAGCGCGGTCGAACGGGCGACACGCCCGCTCGGGGGCGGCGGCGTGGCGCTCGGAGCCCATCGCGCCGAGGCTCGCGAGCCCTTGGCACTCCCAGAAAGAGATATCCATCAGCGCGCCGAGGGCGATGCACACGTCGACGTGGCCGGCCTGCACCGCCTGGATCGCTTGGATGATCGCGAGCTGCCCGCTCGCGGACGCGCCGCCCGCGGTGTACGCGAGCCCCCGGATACCGAACTGCTCGGTGCAGAAGCCGCACAGATCCGTGTCCATGAACGACACGCCGTAGGTCGGCCGGAGGAAGTCTGCCCGGCCCGCGTACTCCTCGTGCGCCAGGACGAGGTCGCGCTGCTGCACGTTCGAGCCGCCGACGACGAGGCCGATGCGCCGCGGATCGACGTCGTCGAGGCGCGCGTCGCGCCATGCCTCGTGCAATGTCGCGAGGGCGACCCGGGCGGAGAACGACGCTTTGCGCAGCGTCTGCGGCGCCATACCCTCCGGAGCCTGGAGCGAGGCGATCTCGGCCCCCAGGAACGCAGTGCCCTTCTGGCGCCCGGGTCGCTGCATCACCCCGAAGGCCGACTCGCCGCGCAGAAGGGCACGCGCGAACGCGTCGCGCGTCTGCCCGATCGCCGAGGTGACGCCGACGCCCGTGATGGCCGCTTCAGGCTCCCCGGAGCTTCGCATGCAACAGATCCGCAAGCTCGCCGATGTTGCTTGGACCGAACGTCTCGACCCGCGGGATCTTGAGCGACAGCGACTCGAGCGTCAGCATGACGATCTCGGCGCGGTCCACGGAGTTGGCTCCCAGATCCTGCAACCGGTCGCTGTCCTGGAACCGGTGCTGCTCCAGCTCGGGCAGCACCTCGCGCGCATGGCGGGCGATCAAATCGAATATTTCTTGCCGGTTCATGATTATGAGCTCACAGATTGAGGAGGCTCGGCGGCTTCCTTCATCGCGCCGAACCGTGCGTTCAACAGATCAGCAGTCCCTTCCATGATGCGTCGAGCGATGTCGGCGACATAGCGGTTCTGCCACGGCTCGATCGCGGTCCCCTTCGTCCATTGGTTGAACGCGCCCAGCGCGGGGCCGCAGTGGATCTGGTAATCGAGACGCTGGTCCTCGACGCCCTCCAGGGCGAGGCGCGTCGTGTGGGCGAAGTACCACCGAAACACCGCGGCCATCTTCTGCTTCGGGCTGCGCTCGATCTCCGCGAGCCTGTGCGGGTAGGTCCTCGCGTAGTAGCTCCTCGTCTCGCTCCAGACCGCGTCGAACGATCGCCGGAAGTACTTCTCCTGGATCTGCTGCCGGGTCTTCGCGTCGATCTCCTCCAGCGAGCCGTGTCGCATGTAGAGCTCGTGGAGCTTGTTCGCCCGCGCCGGGAAGAACAGCCCGCGCCGCACGACTTGAATCTTCGACCCGAGCTCGAACATGTCGCCGGCCGGCGCGTACGTCGTGTCCTGCACGTTCAACTGCTGGAGCAGCGCCTTCACCGGCTCGCTCGTGCCCGCTTCGCGCGTACACTGGTTGATCGAGCCCGTGAGGATGAAGTCGGCGCCCATGACGAAGGCCGCCGCGGCCGCGTGAGGCGTGCCTATCCCGCCCGCCGCTCCGACGCGGATACGCTTCTCGTAGCGGTACCTCGTCATCATCTCGTCGCGGAGCACGAGCATCGCCGGCAGCAGCGCGAACGCGACGCCCTGATCGGTGTGGCCCCCCGAGTCCGCCTCCACGCAGACGTCGTCCGCCATCGGCACGAGAGGAGCGAGCGCGGCGTCCTGCTCGGTGAGCTTCCCCGACTCGACGAGCTGTCGGACCACCGCCTCCGGAGCGGGCTGCATGAAGGCCGCAGCCACCTCGGGCCGCGACACCTTGGCGAGGACGCGCCGGGGCGCGACCAGGGTCCGCCCCGCGCCGCTCGCGAGCCCCTGGAGCCGGTACCGCACGAGCGCCGGCGTGACCCGCATGTAGGCCGCGGCCTCGACGCACCGCACTCCGTGCCGCAGATAGAGATCGATCGTGCGCTCTTCCAGCTCCGGCGACTCGAGGTTCGAGAGCAGGTTCATTCCATACGCTCTCCCCGCGATCACGGACTGGATCGAGCGAATGGACGCCTCGATCTCGCGCTCGTCGAGCCCGCCCGTCCCGAGGTAAGCGATGAAGCCCGCCTTGCCCATCGCGACGACGAGCTCCTTGGACGCGATTCCCTTATACATCGCCCCTGCGACGTAGGCATATTCCACGCCATAATCCGCCTTGAACGAGCGATCGCCCAGGGATTTCGCGTTGATCATCGAGGAGCTGCCGCCGTTCGACGTAGGCCACGGATCGCAGGGAGTCGTCGTATCGAGAACGATTGCCTCGAGATGCGAAAACGCACGTACAACCCCTTCAATCAGGGCAGGTTCGAGCCCTCTCCGCGAAATCTTGATATCGTCAGCGACTCATTCGTTCGCGACGCCCGTGGCAGATACCACGCTGCATCGACGGGCGCAAGAGGGGAGGCCGGCGTGGAAATCACTTGTCCATGGGATATAAGGAGTCCCTCGCCTTATGCATGCCACACGCATCGTTTCGCCGTCGATGTGCGCGTCAGGTGTGTGTGAAAAATTTCAGTGTAGATTCACTGGGGTGGTCAGCACGCTGAGGGGACGGGCGGAGGGCGTGGGCTGACGGCGCGCCGGCGTCGTAGGTGACGAGTTACATGACGAGTGACGAGTGCGCCGTACCCAACCGTACCCAAGGAGCGCGCAACCGGTACGCAACGACGTCGCGCCGAGGTCGAGCAAAGCTGTCTGAGCGCTTACCTCGGCTTGACGCGCGCGCGCGTCGCGATAACCTGCGTGGGTGCAGCGAGCGGGACGCGCTCGCCGGCGAGGTCGAGACGCTGCACGAGAGCAACGCGCGGTTGGAGCGAGAACGCCGGTACCTTGAACCCACAGATCGAGCGGATCCCAGAACGTCTCCGCACCCTGCTGACCCAGGCCGGTGACCATGTCCACTCCCTCGCGCGCCTTGGCCCCCCCGGGAGCTGGCCGACGGGGAGGGGTACTGTCGTCGATGGTGATGCTTCTCCGCTCCGGTCTGCTTAACAGGTTCTGTAGGGCGTCAAGTGAAATGTGCGGATGCCTCGTTACCTGTCTTCGACCGTCTGTCACGCCTCAATGCGCATCCGCTCGTGCTCACGACCCCTTGATGCAGTGGTATTGGAATTGTCATGAATTGAGCCGGCAAGGAAGAAGCAAACAGAAGCTGAAACAGAAGCTGAAACAGAAGCTGAAACAGAAGCTGAAGAAGCTGAAACAGAAAAGAGCTATTCCAATGACCCAGGCGGGCGTCGCGCATACTTTGCTCCACCCTTGACAAGGCAACAGGCGCGGATATGGTCCGCGGTTCGACACGGCTGCCTACGGCGGATTGGTCCATGAGCTGCTTCAGCGGACGGTCAACGCCCGGAGCTCATCTCTATGGAAGCGATTGTCAAGAGGTATCTGTCTGAGCGACTGTTGATCGAATTCGACGGTGAAAGCGGAATCGAGGCAGACAGCGATCTGTTCCAGCTCGGCTTGATGGATTCTCAGGCCTACGTCGAGCTCATCCAGTTTATCGAGCGTGAGTTCGGCCTGAGATTCACGGATGAAGAGCTCCTGTCCAACGTGGTGGTCTCGCTGTCCGGGATCGTCTCGCTCGTGTCCGGTGCAATGGACGAGCGCGCGCGTCAGAACGCGCTCCGGGGATGAAGGCGCTCCTGTTCCCCGGGCAAGGGGCGCAAGATCCGGCCATGTGTTCGGGAGTGATGGGGCACCCCCGGTTCGCCGAGCGATACGGCGTGATCTGCGATTCGACGCGCACCGACGTCTTGCGGAGGATCCAGGAAGGCGACGTCGGGATCCTCGATCAGAACCGGTTCAGCTCGCTGATGACCGTGTTGGTCAGCGCGGTCTTGCTCGACATGCTCCGGGAGCGTGATGCGGCGACCCCTGAGTATTTCGCCGGGTACAGCGTCGGTCAGTGGTCGGCCATGTACGCCGCGGGGATGCTCACGTACGAGCAGACGATCGCGGCGCTCGTCGAGCGCGCGCGCCTCATGGACGAGTGCGTGGAGCGTCGCCCCGGCGCGATGTGCGCAGTGATCGGGCTCCGCGAAGCGGTGCTCGAGCAGGTACTGGCCGACCTGCGCTCGCGGGGGCATCTCGTGTTCATCGCGAACTACAACTGCGTCGGGCAGTACTCGATCTCCGGCGCCGTGCCGGCGATCGCGCTCGCCGAGGAGGAGCTGCGAGCGCACCGGCCGAAGAAGATCGTCCGGCTGCCGGTCAGCGGCGCATGGCACTGCCCGATGCTGGAGGACGCGCAGGTGAGATTCGCCGAGGTGCTGGCGGGCGTCCGCTTCGGGCCCCGCGCGGCGCCGGTGCTGGACAACGTCACGGGGGACTGGCTGCCCGACGAGCCCGAAGCGCTGCGCGACGGCCTGGCGCGCCACATCAGCCACCCCGTGCAGTGGGAGCGTGGGATCAAGAAGCTCGCTGCGCTCGGGTGCCGTCGGTTCGTCGAGGTCGGGTACGGGAATAGCCTTACGAAGTTCGGGTTCTTCATCGATCGACAGGCCGAGTTCAGCGCATTCCACGGCGAGGGCGTTGCATGTGCGGGATAGCAGGTTTGTTCCAGGAAGAGCTCTCGCCGGAGGCGCGCCGTGATTGCGTGGTGCGAATGCTGGCGCGCCTCCGCCACCGCGGCCCCGACGAGATGGGGTACTACTTCGACGACTCCGTCGCGATCGGCAACGCGCGCCTCAGCATCGTGGATCTCGCCGGCGGCCAGCAGCCGATCGGCGATCCGACGGGTCGGTACTGGATCGTCTTCAACGGCGAGATCTACAACTACAAGGAGCTCGGAGCGGAGCTGGTCGCCGCCGGCCACCGGTTCGCCTCGAGCTCCGACACGGAGGTGCTGCTCCACGCATGGATCGCGTGGGGCCCGGCGGCGTTCACGCGTCTGAACGGCGCGTTCGCGTTCTGTATCTACGATCGGCGCGACAGAACGCTGGTGCTGGCGAGGGATCGGTTCGGCAAGCGGCCGCTCTACTACGTGCGCGACGCGGAAGGGGTCGTCTTCGGCTCGGAGCTGAAGTGCTTCCTGGAGTACGAGCCGTTCCGCTTCGAGCTCGACCCTGGACAGCTCGCGTCGATCTTCCGCATCTGGACGCCGCTGGAGGATCAATGCGGGTTCCGCTCGGTGAGGCAGGTCCCGGCCGGCGCGTACGCGCAGGTCACGGGGAGCTCGTTCGACATCGTTCACTACGCGCCGCTGAGGATCGATCGCCCCCCGCCCGGCCTCTCCGAGCCGGAGGCCGCGGCGCAGGTGCGCGACGCGCTCTCGAAGAGCGTGCGGCTCCGATTGCGCAGCGACGTCGAGGTCGGCACCTACCTGAGCGGGGGGATCGACTCTGCGATCGTCGCGACGTTGATCGCGGAGAACTCGACCGGTAGAACGAAGAGCTTCTCGATCCGCTTCGAAGAGGACGAGTTCGATGAATCGGGCGACCAGGAGCTGATGTCGTCCTTCCTCGGGACGGAGCACGCTTCGATCCGGATCGGGAGCCAGGAGATCGTAGACGCCTTCCCCGAGGCGCTCTGGCACGCCGAGGTCCCGGTGTTCCGGACCGCGTTCGTGCCGATGTTTCTCCTGTCCCGGCTGGTGAAGGACCACGGCATCAAGGTGGTGCTGACCGGCGAGGGCGCGGACGAGGCGTTCCTCGGCTACGACATCTTCAGAGAGACGCTGCTCCGCGCCGAGTGGGCGGAGATGGAGCCCGCCGCGCGGCGGCGCAAGCTCTCGCGCCTGTATCCGTATCTGCGGCAGTTCGACGAGCGGAACCTCGCGGCGCTCGCCGCGCTCTTCGAGCGGCTCTCGCGCGATCCGCCCACCGATTTCTTCTCGCATGAGCTGCGATTCCTCAATTCGCAGCTCTCGGCGAGGTTGCTGGCGGGACGGCACGACGCGCTCCGGCCCCTGACCGAGCACGTCGCGGCGCCGCACGAGCGGTACGCGCCGCTCTCGCGCGTCCAGAAGGCGCAGTGGCTGGAATTCAAGACGTTGCTGGCAGGATATCTGCTGTCGACCCAGGGCGACCGGATGAGCCTCGCGCACGGCGTGGAGAATCGCTGCCCGTTCCTGGATCCGGACGTCGTCGCGCTGGGGTGCGCGACGAGCCTCGCGTTCGACGACGGCTTCGACGAGAAATACCTGCTCAAGAAGGCGTTCGCCGCCAAGCTGCCCGAGCGAATTCTGAAGAAGCCGAAGCAGCCTTACCGCGCGCCGGACGCGAGCGCGTTCCTGAAGCGCCAGCCGGACTACCTCTCCGTGATCCGATCCAAGGCCGAGCTCGAGAAGATCGGCGTACTGGATGTGAAATTCTGCGCGGCGTTCGTCGAGCGGATGCTCTCGAAGCCGGCCGAGTCGATCAGCCAGGCGGAGAACCAAACATTTCTGTTCCTTCTCTCGACGGCGCTGCTCCACCGGCGCTTCGTGGAGCGTGACGTGCCGGCGCCGCCGACGATCGAGCCGCTGCTCGTCCGGCGGTTCGACGGGAGGCTCATCGCATGAAAGATGAGAAGAAGAGCCCGGACCTCGGCGGGTCGGATGTCGCCGTCGTCGGCGTGGGGGGCCGATTCCCGCAGGCTCGCGGGCCCGAGCAGCTCTGGGAGAACCTGCGCAGCGGCCGGTGCGCGATCACGGCAGTGCCGCCCGGGCGGTGGAGCGACGCGGCGCTCGCGGGCGAGTTCCGCGGTGGCTTCGTGGAGGACGCCGACTGCTTCGACGCCGCGTTCTTCAAGATCTCGCCGAAGGAGGCCGAGCTCATGGACCCGCAGCAGCGAATGCTGCTCGAGGTCCTCTGGCACACGCTCGAGGACGCGCGCGTCAAGCCGTCGTCGCTGGAGGGACGGAAGGTCGGCGTCTTCATGGGGGTGTGCAACGACGACTACGCGGAGCTCCTGCACGAGCACGACGCGTACAACGCCAGCCTCTACGGCTCGACCGGGACCTCTGGCTCGATCCTCTCCAACCGCGTCTCGTTTTTCTTCGATTTCCGCGGGCCGAGCGTCACGGTCGACACGGCGTGCTCCAGCTCGCTCGTGGCCGTGCACCTGGCTGCGAGGGCGATCCGTGCGGGGGAATGTGAGGCGGCGTTCGCGGGCGGCGCCAACCTCTGCTGGACGGAGAGCCGCTTCTTGGCCTTCAGGAGCGCCGGGATGCTGTCGAAGGACGGCGTGTGCAGGACGTTCGACGCTCGGGCCAACGGCTACTTGCGTGGCGAGGGCGCCGGCGCGGTCCTCCTGAAGCCGCTCCGCGATGCGCTCCGCGACGGCGACTACATCTACGGTGTCATCAAGGGGGGAGCGATCAACCACGGCGGCCGAACGCGCGGGTTGACCGTTACGAGCCCGGCGCAGCAGCGCCAGCTCCTGATCGACGCGTACCGCGACGCCGGTGTGCACCCCGACACCGTCGGCTACATCGAGACGCACGGGACCGGCACGTCGCTCGGCGATCCCATCGAGTTCCTCGGGCTCAAGCAGGCGTTCGAAGCGCTGAGAGAGCAGGGCGGCGAGCGGCGAGCGCGGCCCGGAACGTGCGCGCTGGGCGCGCTCAAGACCAACATCGGCCACCTCGAGGCCGCGGCCGGCGTCGCCGGGCTCATCAAGGTGCTCCTGTCCCTGAAGCACGGGGCGATCCCCGGAAACCTCCACTTCGACGCGCTCAATTCGCGGATCTCGCTCGACGGAACGTCGTTCTACTTCCCGACGAGCACCCGCGCATGGCCCGCGGGCGAGCCGGGCGACGGTGCGCCGCGGAGGCGCGCAGGCGTGAGCGCGTTCGGGTACGGGGGCGCGTACGCGCACGTCGTCGTCGAGGAGCACCCCGCGCCGCCGCCCGAGGCGAGCGCGCCGGCCCCCGGCCCTCACCTCGTCGCGCTGTCGGCCCCCACGCCGGCGCGGCTGCGCGTCTGGGCGGAGGCGCTCCTCGAGCACATCGGGGCGAGAGTGGTCGAGGCGCCGGTTGCGCTCTCGGAGCTCGCGTACTCCCTGCAGACGACGCGCGAGGAGTTCGAGGAGCGACTCGCGCTGATCGCGGAGGACTCCGCGGCGCTGTCCGAGCAGCTGCGAGCGTTTGTCGCGGGCGTCGACCCTGCCGGTTGCTTCCGAGGGAATGTGCGGACGGCGAAGGGCGCGCCGGTGGACGCGGCGGTCGTCGAGGCGCACATCGGCGGCCGGGCGCTGTCGTCGCTCGCGGAGCTCTGGGTCCGCGGCCAGTCGATCCCGTGGCGCGGCCTGTACGCCGGCGCCGCCCCCCGTACGATCGCGCTGCCGTTGTTCCCGTTCGAGCGGCGCAGGTACTGGGTGACGCGGCGTCTGGTCGCCCCCGCGCCCGAGGTCTCGCTCACCGTGGCGCCGCCTGGCCCGGCCGCGATCGAGAAGCCAAGCGGCATCGCGCTGCGAGCGCCCGGGGAAGAGCGGTTCGCGGCACCCGCAGTGTCGTCGGGCGTCGAACATACGGTGTCGCTCTCGCCCGTGGGCGCCGCCGTGAACCAGGCGGCGGTCGTCGCCGGGTCGGCCATGGGAGCCGCGCCGTACGGGGGGGGTTCACCAGCCGGCGGGGCGGCCTCGTCGGCCATCGCGGGCGTCGAGCGGGTGACCCCCCGCGCGACCGAGCGCGGCGTGGGAGGCCACATGCCAGGAACGACGGCGACCGCACGCGACCGGCGCGCGTCGCCCGTGGATATCGCAGCCGGCGCGCGAACGCTCGCCGCGTTGGAGCAGGAGCTCACGGGGAGCCTGGCCGAGGCGCTCTTCATGGACCGGGCGGACGTCGAGCCCGACCGTCCTTTCATGGATCTCGGTCTCGACTCGATCGTCGGCGTCGAGTGGGTACGGGTGATCAACACGACGTACGGGCTGTCGCTGCCAGCGACGTGCGTGTACGACCACCCCACGATCCGCCGCCTCGCGGCCCACCTGTCGTCGATCGCCCCGCGCACGGAGGAAGTATCGGCGGTCGCGCACCGCCGCCCGCGCGGCGGCGCGGCCGAGGCTGGACGCGCGCGAGCGCACGACCTCGGGGCGCTGGAAGAGGGGCTGACGAGCAGCCTGGCCGAGGCGCTCTACACGGACCGTGCGGAGATCGATCCGGATCGTCCCTTCACGGAGCTCGGTCTCGACTCGATCGTCGGCGTCGAGTGGATACGGGTGATCAACAAGGCGTACGGATTGTCGCTGCCGGCGACGTGCGTGTACGACCACCCCACGATTGGCCGCCTGGCCCGGCACCTTTCGCCGATGCTCGGCGGAGTGGGCGCCGGTCCGTCGGTGCAGCATGGCGGGGAGGATGCGCTGCATCTCTCGCGCGACGATGCTGAAGGGCGACCTGGCGACGCGCGCGCCGGGGCGGCGCGATCGAGCGAGCTCGACGCGCTCCACGGCGAGCTCGCAAAGAGCCTTGCGGACGCGCTCTACATGGATCCCGGCGACGTCGATGTGGACCGTCCGTTCGTGGATCTGGGGCTCGACTCGATCGTGGGCGTCGAGTGGACACGGGCGATCAACAAGGCGTACGGCGTGTCCCTGCCGGCGACGCGCCTCTACGACCATTCCACCGTTCGACGGCTCGCGGCGCACCTCTCGGGCGAGCTCGATGCGCGTGCAGCCGCGGGGAGACCTGTCGCGATCGAGCGAGAGCGCCCCGCTCTCGGGGGCGACATTGCAGCGCGTCCCGCGCGCGAGCCCGAGGCGCGCGCCCCGCGCCCGGCACCTGAGCATGAGGGCATCGCGGTTATCGGGATGTCGGGGGCGTTTCCGAAGGCGAGGGGCCTGGACGAGTTCTGGGAGAACATCGCGCGCGGCGTCGACTGCGTAACGGAGATCCCGCCGGATCGCTGGGCGATCGCGGAGCACTACGACCCGAGGCCGGATGCCCCGCGCAAGACCTACAGCAAGTGGATGGGCGTGCTGGACGACGTGGATCGGTTCGACCCGCTGTTCTTCGGCATCACGCCGACGGAAGCCGAGCTGATGGATCCCCAGCAGCGGCTGTTCCTCGAGCACTGCTGGAGCTGCATCGAGTCGGCGGGGATCGATCCGCAGCGGCTCTCGGGGAGCCGCTGCGGGGTCTACGTTGGCTGCATGCCGGGCGACTACGTCCGGGTGGGCGACGGCACCGATCTCACGCTGCACTGGCTGATGGGCAGCTCGTCGTCGATCCTCGCTGCGCGGATCTCGTACTGCTTGAACCTGAAGGGGCCGTGTCTCGCGATTGACACGGCCTGCTCGTCGTCGCTCGTCGCGATCGTCGAGGCGTGCGACTCGCTGCTGCTCGGGCGGAGCGACCTCGCCCTCGCGGGCGGCGTGAGCGTCGCCGTGCGGCCGGAGACCCATATCATCGGCAGCGGCGCGGGGATGCTCTCCCCGCGCGGGCGCTGCTTCACGTTCGACGCGCGCGCCGACGGCTTCGTGCCGGCGGAGTGCGTCGGCGTCGTCCTCTTGAAGCGGCTCGCCGACGCGGTGCGGGACGGGGACATCATCGCCGGGGTCCTTCGTGGATGGGCGCTGAACCAGGATGGGCGGACCAACGGCATCACCGCGCCCAGCGTGACCTCCCAAGCCGCGCTGCAGAAGCAGGTGTACGACCATTTCGGGATCGACCCCGAGACCATCTCCCTCGTGGAGGCGCACGGCACCGGCACCAAGCTAGGCGACCCGATCGAGGTGCAGGCGCTGACCGAGTCGTTCCGAGCGTACACCGACGAGCGGGAGTACTGCGCGCTCGGCTCGGTGAAGAGCAACATCGGTCACGGGCTCGCCGGCGCCGGCGTCGCCGGCGTGCTCAAGGTCCTGCTCGCGCTTCGACACGAACGGCTGCCGCCGACGATCCACTACGCGACGCGGAACGAGCACATCACCTTCGAGGGAAGCCCTTTCTACGTCAACACCGAGCTCCGTCCGTGGGCGCGGCGGGCGGGGTCGCCGCGGCGCGCTGCGGTCAACTCGTTCGGCTTCAGCGGGACGAACGCGCACGTCGTGATCGAGGAGGCGCCGCCGCGCTCGGGCGAGGTGACGGTCGCGGAGGCGGGTCTGCCGGTGCTGATCGTCCTCTCGGCGAAGAGGCCGGAGCGCCTCGAGGCGTACGCGGCGAAGCTCGCGCGATGGCTTGAACGGCAGCCGGCGCTCGACCTGACCGCCCTTGCCTACACGCTCCAGATCGGGCGAGAGGCGATGGCCCACCGGGCGGCGTTCGTCGCCGACGGCCGGCGCCGGATCGTCGACGTCCTCGGCGAGCTGGCGCGAGGTGTCCGCGCTCCCGGGGTCTTCATGGGGCAGGCGAAGCGCCGCGGCGAGACGGGGGCGGCGTCCGCGAGCGATGCAGCCACGGGCCGGCTGCTCGGTGCCCGCGCGCGCGAGGAGCGGCTGAGCGAGCTGGGCGAGCTCTGGGTGCAAGGAACGACGATCGCGTGGGATGCGCTGTATCAGGATCGTACGCCCGCCCGCCTGAGCATTCCGACCTATCCGTTCGCGAGGGAGCGGTATTGGTTCCCGTTGCCCGGCGGCACGGCGTCTGCCCCGCTCCTCTTCGAGCCACGCTGGGACGCGAAGGAGTCGGCCGGCGATGCGCGCGAGGGCGACCGCGCCGCGGCGCGGTTCGCGAGGCGCTGCGTCCTCGCGGAGCCGGCGTACGAAGACGCGGCGCGCGCGCTGGCGAGCGCCTGCCCCGGGACCGAGATCGAGGCGCTGCGAGTCCACGGCGGCACGCTGGCAGATCGCTTCGCGGGGCGTGTCGAGCAGGTGTTCGAGCGCGTCCGCGAGCTCCTGCGCGATCGGCTCGACGGGCGAGCGCTGCTCCAGGTCGTGGTGAGCCACCAGGGCGAGGGGGCGGAGGCGCTCGCGGGGGTCTCCGGTCTGCTGAAGACGGCGAGCCGGGAGAACCCCGACCTCGTCGCGCAGCTCGTCCAGATCGCCTCGCCGATGCGGGCCGACGAGCTGGCAGCGAGGCTGCGGAGCGACGCGGCGGCGAGCGACGATCGGGTGATTCGCTATCGCGAGGGCGGCCGGTACGTCGCGACCGTGGCCGCGCTCGCACCGGCGCCGGACGACGGCGCTCGGGCGCCGGGCGCGCAGGCCGGCTGGAAGAGCGATGGCGTGTACCTGATCGCCGGCGGAGGCGGCGGCATCGGGCGGATCGTCGCGCGCGACATCGTCGAGCACGCCGACGGGGCGACGGTGCTCCTCGCGGGACGCTCGCCGCTCACCGGCGAGCTGCGCGCCGCGCTCGATGCACTGCGCGCGGCGGGCGAGCGGCGGCGGGCGCGCGTCGAGTACCTGACCATGGACGTCGCGGACGTCGCCGCGGTGGAGGGGCGCGTTCGAGACATCCTCGAGCGATACGGCCGTCTGAGCGGCGTCATTCACGCGGCAGGCGTGCTCCGCGACGGCTTCATCGTTCGAAAGCCGACGAGCGACCTGCATGCCGTGCTCGCGCCGAAGGTGCGTGGGGTCGTCCACCTCGATCGCGCGACCGCTCGCCTCCCGCTCGACTTCTTCGCGATCTTCTCCTCGATCGCTGGCGTCTTCGGAAACGTCGGGCAGGCGGACTACGCGGCGGCGAACGGCTTTCTGGACGGGTACGCTGCCTACCGCGATCGGCTGGTCGCGGACGGGGAGCGCCGCGGGCGGACGATCGCGATCGCGTGGCCCCTGTGGGCGGACGGCGGGATGCACGTGGATCCCGTCACCGCCGAGGCGCTCGATCGAGCCGGGCTCGCGCCGCTCTCCGCGGCGCAAGGGCTCGCCGCGTTTCACGAGGCGCTCACGTCGAGCCGTGCGCGCGTCGTCGTCCTCGCGGGGGGGCTCGATCGGCTGCAGGCCATGGGGGTGGCGACGGGTCCGGCGCCCGCTCAGGCGACGCGGACCGCCGCGGCGACGGCCGCGCAGGCGATGCGCGAGGCGGCGCCGATCACCGCAACGCGCGACGCCGCGGCGATCGATCCGCGGCTCCTCGAAGAGAAGACGCTGCGCAGGCTCCGCGGGCTCTTTGCTGACGTCACGAAGCTGCCGTCGAGCCAGATCGATCCAGAGGAGTCGCTGGAGCTGTATGGGATCGACTCGCTCCTCATCATGCGCCTCAACGAGGCGCTGTCGAAGGCGTTCGGCGACATCTCGAAGACGCTCTGGTTCGAGTACCAGACGCTCGCCGCGCTCGCCGGCCATCTGAGCGCGCGTCACGCCGCCGCGTGCGCGCGCTGGACCGGAATGGATCGCCTCGCCGACGCTCCGGTCCACGCGATCGAGCCGGGCGGCGCCATCGCCCCGCTGGACGAGGGAGCGCGACGCGACGAGGCGCCTCTGCCGCGAAGCGGGGAGGCTGCCGGGGCGCGGCCGGGGCGCGGCCCCATCGCGATCATCGGCCTCAGCGGGCGGTACCCGCAGGCGGACGACGTCGGCGAGCTCTGGGACCACCTCAAGGCCGGGCGGAGCTGCACTCGCGAGATACCCGCCGATCGCTGGTCGCTCGACGGTTTTTACGAGCCCGACCCCGAACAGGCGGTGATGGAGGGGAAGAGCTACGGCAAGTGGGGCGGTTTCATCGACGGCTTCGCCGACTTCGATCCGCTCTTCTTCAATGTCTCGCCACGCGAGTCGATGAACATCGATCCGCAGGAGCGGCTCTTCATCGAGTGCTGCTGGAGCGTGCTCGAGGACGCCGGCTACACGCGCGATCTGATCGCGTCGCGGCACGGGGGGCGGGTCGGCGTCTTCGCCGGGATCACGAAGACCGGCTTCGATCTCCACGGCCCGGAGATGCGCCTCCACGACCGACAGAGCTTTCCGCACACGTCGTTCGGCTCGGTGGCCAATCGCGTCTCCTATCTGTTGAACCTGCGCGGCCCGAGCATGCCGATCGACACGATGTGCTCGTCGTCGCTGACGGCGATCCACGAGGCGTGCGAGCACCTGCTGCGCGACGAGTGCGAGATCGCGATCGCCGGCGGCGTGAATCTTTACGTGCACCCGTCCACGTACGTCGGGCTGTCCGCGCAGCGGATGCTCTCCCGGACCGGGCACTGCAAGAGCTTCGGCGAAGGCGGGGACGGCTTCGTCCCCGGCGAGTGCGTCGGGGCGGTGCTGCTCAAGCCGCTGCAGCGAGCGATTGACGACGGTGATCACATCTACGCCGTGGTGAAGGGGACGAGCATCAACCACGGTGGCAAGACGAACGGCTACACCGTGCCGAATCCGGTGGCGCAGCGCGAGCTGATCCTGAGCGCGCTCGCCAGGGCGGGGGTCGACGCGCGCGCGGTGAGCTACGTGGAGGCGCATGGGACGGGGACGGAGCTCGGCGATCCGATCGAGCTGGCGGGCCTGACGCAGGCGTTCCGAGCCTGGACGGAGGATCGAGAATACTGCGCGATCGGGTCGGTGAAGTCGAACATCGGGCACTGCGAGAGCGCGGCTGGGATAGCGGGTGTGACGAAGGTGGTGCTGCAGATGAAGCACGGGGTGCTGGTCCCGTCGCTGCATTCGGAGCGGCTCAACCCGCACATCGACTTCGAGGACAGCCCGTTCTTCGTGCAGCGCGAGCTGTCGGCGTGGCGGCGGCCGGTGGTGAAGGTGGACGGGAAAGAGCGAGAGCATCCGCGCATCGCCGGGGTCTCGTCGTTCGGAGCGGGCGGGGCCAATGCGCACGTGGTGCTCGAGGAGTACGTGGAGCGCGCGGGCGAGCGGGGTGCGCTCGCGAGCGGAGCGGGACGAGGGGCGGTGGCGGTGGTGCTGTCGGCGCGGAGCGCGGAGGCGCTGCGTCGGCAGGCGAGCCGGCTGAGACGAGCGCTGGAGCGGGGGGAGTACGGGGAAGGGGATCTGGAGGACATCGCGTACACGCTGCAGACGGGGCGAGAGGCGATGGAGCACCGTCTCGGGTTCATCGCCTCCAACCTGGACGAGGTGAAGTCGAAGCTGTCGGCGTACGAGCGAGGGGCAGGTGAGCTCGAGGAGTTCTGGCAAGGGGAGGTGAAGCGAGAGAAGGAGATGCTCTCGCTGCTCGGGTCGGACGAAGAGCTGCAGGAGGCGATCGGCAAGTGGGCATTGCGCGGCAAGTACGCGCGGCTCTTGGAGCTGTGGGTCAAGGGGCTTGCTTTCGACTGGTCGCGAGTGCACGCGGGGCGCAGGGCGAGGCGAGTGTCGCTGCCGACGTATCCGTTCGAGAGGGAGCGATACTGGCTGCCGTCGTCGAGGGGGAGGTCCGAGGTGTCGGTGGCGGGGCGTATTCACCCGCTGGTGCACGCAAACACATCGAGCCTGTCGGAGGAGCGGTTCACGTCGGAGTTCACGGGGCAGGAGCCGTTCTTTGCGGACCACGTGGTGGACGAGGAGCGGGTGCTGCCTGGGGTCGCGTACCTGGAGATGGCGCGGCGAGCGGTGCAGGAGGCGGTGGGAGGCGAGGGGGAGGTAGGCGAGCACGGGATCGAGCTACATCACGTGGTGTGGTCGCAGCCGATCGTGCAGCGAGGTGCGGAGGCCGTGCGTGTGCACGTGCAGGTCGAGAGCGCGGAGGGGTCTGAGCCAGCCGAGGGCTGGACGCTGCGCTACGAGATCTACTCTGGGGGAGCGGGCGTGTCGGGCGAGCGTGTGGTGCACTCGCAGGGCTACGCGCGGCTGGTGGAGAAGCAGCCAGCGCTGCGGGTTGACGTGAGCGAGCTGCGTTCGCGGTGCGAGCAAGAGCGGAGCGGTGCGTCGTGTTATGCGGCGTTCGACGCGATGGGCCTGCACTACGGGCCGTCGCATCGAGGGCTGGTGAGCGTGTGGCGCGGCGAGGGGACAGGCGGAGAGCGCTTCGCGCTGGCGCGTGTGCAGCTGCCTGCGAGCGCGGTGTCGGGGCGGGAGGAGTATGTGCTTCACCCGTCGGTGCTGGACAGCGCGCTGCAAGCGACGATAGCGCTGAGCGATGGTCAGACGCTGAGGCTGCCGTTCGCGCTGGACGCGATGCAGGTGTTCGGAGCGAGCCCGTCGTCCGGGTACGTGGTGATCCGCGAGGAGCGTGGAGGCGAGGGAGGCGGGAAGCTGACGCTGGAGCTGTGCGACGACGGGGGTGTTGTGTGCGTGCGGCTGGCCGGCTTCGCGAGCCGGGCGCAGCACCGGAGCGGGGTAGAGCTCTTGCAGCGGCGCTGGCGGCACAGCCCGGTGGAGCATTCGGCGCAGAGCGGGCGTTCTGGGGACGTGCAGCGATGGGTGCTGCTGGACAGCGCCTACGGCTCGCAGGTCGCAGCGCTGAGCGAGCGGCTGCCGGGAGCACAGGTCACGACGCTGCGCGCCGGCGGCGGCGTGGCGGAGGAGTTCGAGCAGGTCGTCGAGCAGGTGATGACGACGGTGCAGACGATCCTGCGGGAGCGACCCCGGGGCGAGGTGCTGCTGCAGGTGGCGCTGTCGCGGGGTGAGCGAGGCGAGCGGCTGGGTGCGGTGTCCGGGCTGCTGAAGAGCGCGAGCCAGGAGAACCCGAAGCTCGTGGGTCAGGTGCTGGAGCTTGAAGACAGCGCGACGCTGCTGGACAAGCTCGAGGAGAACGCGGCGGCGAGAGGCGATGTAGAGATCCGCTACCAGGGTGGGGAGCGGCAGACGCCGGCGCTGGAACCTGTGGTGGAGTCGCGAGCAGCAGCGGCCGAGGTGCCGTGGAAGCAAGACGGCGTGTACCTGATCACGGGGGGAGCGGGGGGCCTTGGGCTTCTGTTTGCGAAGGAGATCATCGACCGAGCGCCTGGAGCGACGCTGATCCTGACGGGGCGCTCGCGGCTGAGCGGCACGAAGCAAGCGGCGGTGGAGTCGCTGCGCGGTCGAGGTTCGCGCGTGGAGTACATGCAGCTCGACGTGAGCGACGGAGCAGCGGTGTCGCGAGCGGTGGAGCAGCTGCAGTCGGAGCACGGAGGGCTGAACGGGCTAGTGCACGCGGCGGGGGTGCTCCAGGACAGCTTCGTGGTGAACAAGACGGAGGCGCAGTGGCGCAGCGTGCTGGGGCCGAAGGTGCGTGGCCTCGTGCACCTGGACGAGGCGACGAAGCATCTGCCGCTGGACCACATGGTGGTGTTTTCGTCGGTAGCGGGGCTCGTGGGGAATGTGGGGCAGGCGGACTACGCGGCGGCGAACGCGTTCATGGCGCGGTTTGCGGAGCAGCGCAGCGAGCTTGTGCGCGCTGGCCGTCGCCAGGGCCGGACGGTGTCGATCGACTGGCCGCTGTGGGAGAGCGGCGGCATGCAGGTGGACGCTTCGACCGTGCAGCGGCTGCGCCAGACGCATGGTGTGATCCCGCTCGCGACCGAGCACGGGATCGCGGCGTTCTACCGGACCATGGCGAGCGGCCTCGCGCACGTCGGCGTCGTCGCAGGTGATGTGGCGAAGTGGCGCTCGCAGCTCGTGGCCACCCACGCGACTGCCGGCGAGGGCGACGCCTCGCACGACGCGGGCCCGACCGCCGTCGCGTCCGACGTCATGGAGGCGAAGGCAGCGCAGCTGCTCCGAAAGGTGCTGTCGTCGAGCTTGAAGGTGCCGCTGGAACGGATAGACGCGGACGCGCCGCTCGACCGCTATGGGATCGAGTCGGTGATGGTGATGGAGCTGACGCGGGAGCTTGAGAAGACGTTCGGTCCGCTATCGAAGACGCTCTTCTTCGAGCACCAGGACATCCGGTCGCTGAGCCGGTATTTCGCGGAGGCGCATCGCCGTCGGCTCATCGAGGTGCTCGGCGGCGACGACGAGCCGGCGAAGAGCGCCGCGCGCCGGCCGCAGGAGCCGGCATCGGCGAGCGCTCCGCGCAGGGACCGCCTCGTCACGCAGCCGCGCGGAGGCGCTGTCGCGCGCCCGCTTCGGCCGCACGATATCGCGATCATTGGCGTGAGCGGGAGATACCCCGGCGCCGACGACCTCGAAGCGTTCTGGGAGAACCTCAAGTCCGGCCGGGATTGCATCACCGAGATCCCGGAGGACCGCTGGAGCTTGGAGGAGTTCTTCGATCCGCAGAGGGGGAAGCCGGGGAAGATCTATAGCCGCTGGGGCGGCTTCATCGACGGCGTCGACCGGTTCGACCCGCTCTTCTTCAACATCTCGCCGCGTGAAGCGCAGATCATGGACCCGCAGGAGCGGCTCTTCCTTGAGTGCGCGTACGAGACGATCGAGGACGCCGGCTACACGCGCGACGCGCTGAAGAAGCCCGCCGCGGCCGGCGGCCCGCCCGGCACCGTGGGCGTATTCGTCGGCGTGATGTACGAGGAATACCAGCTCTTCGGCGCGCAGGCGCAAGTCCTGGGTCAGCCGTTTGCGCTCAACGGCAATCCTTCGTCAATCGCCAACCGCGTCTCCTATTTTCTCGATTGCCACGGGCCGAGCATGGCGGTGGACACGATGTGCTCGTCGTCGCTTACCGCGATTCACCTCGCCTGCCAGAGCCTGCTCCACGGCGGGTGCGATCTGGCGATCGCCGGCGGGGTGAACGTCTCGATTCATCCGAACAAATATCTGGCGCTGAGCCAGGGGCAGTTCGCGTCGAGCCGGGGTCGCTGCGAGAGCTTCGGGGAAGGCGGGGACGGCTACGTGCCAGCCGAGGGGGTCGGGGCGGTGCTGCTCAAGCCGCTGCAGCGAGCGATTGACGACGGTGATCACGTCTACGCCGTGGTCAAGGGGACGAGCATCAACCACGGCGGCAAGACGAACGGCTACACCGTGCCGAGCCCCATGGCGCAGGCGCAGCTCGTCGCGCAGGCGCTCACGGAAGCCAAGATCGAGCCGCGTGCCGTGAGCTACGTGGAAGCGCATGGGACGGGGACGGAGCTCGGCGATCCGATCGAGCTGGCGGGCCTGACGCAGGCGTTCCGTCGTCGGACGGAGGAGCGAGGGTACTGCGCGATCGGGTCGGTGAAGTCGAACATCGGGCACTGCGAGAGCGCGGCTGGGATAGCGGGTGTGACGAAGGTGGTGCTGCAGATGAAGCACGGGGTGCTGGTCCCGTCGCTGCATTCGGAGCGGCTCAACCCGCACATCAACTTCGAGGACAGCCCGTTCTTCGTGCAGCGCGAGCTGTCGGCGTGGCGGCGGCCGGTGGTGAAGGTGGATGGGAAAGAGCGAGAGCATCCGCGCATCGCCGGGGTCTCGTCGTTCGGAGCGGGCGGGGCCAATGCGCACGTGGTGCTCGAGGAGTACGTGGAGCGCGCGGGCGAGCGGGGTGCGCTCGCGAGCGGAGCGGGACGAGGGGCGGTGGCGGTGGTGCTGTCGGCGCGGAGCGCGGAGGCGCTGCGTCGGCAGGCGAGCCGGCTGAGACGAGCGCTGGAGCGGGGGGAGTACGGGGAAGGGGATCTGGAGGACATCGCGTACACGCTGCAGACGGGGCGAGAGGCGATGGAGCACCGTCTCGGGTTCATCGCCTCCAACCTGGACGAGGTGAAGTCGAAGCTGTCGGCGTACGAGGGAGGCGCAGGTGAGCTCGAGGAGTTCTGGCAAGGGGAGGTGAAGCGAGAGAAGGAGATGCTCTCGCTGCTCGGGTCGGACGAAGAGCTGCAGGAGGCGATCGGCAAGTGGGCATTGCGCGGCAAGTACGCGCGGCTCTTGGAGCTGTGGGTCAAGGGGCTTGCTTTCGACTGGTCGCGAGTGCACGCGGGGCGCAGGGCGAGGCGAGTGTCGCTGCCGACGTATCCGTTCGAGAGGGAGCGATACTGGCTGCCGTCGTCGAGGGGGAGGTCTGGGGCGGCGGGAGCGGGTGCGGGGCGTATTCACCCGCTGGTGCATGCAAACACCTCGAGCCTGTCGGAGGAGCGGTTCACGTCGGAGTTCACGGGGCAGGAGCCGTTCTTTGCGGACCACGTGGTGGACGAGGAGCGGGTGCTGCCTGGGGTCGCGTACCTGGAGATGGCGCGGCGTGCGGTGCAGGAGGCGGTGGGAGGCGAGGGGGAGATAGGCGAGCACGGGATCGAGCTGCATCACGTGGTGTGGTCGCAGCCGATCGTGCAGCGAGGTGCGGAGGCCGTGCGTGTGCACGTGCAGGTCGAGAGCGCGGAGGGGTCTGAGCCAGCCGAGGGCTGGACGCTGCGCTACGAGATCTACTCTGGGGGAGCGGGCGTGTCGGGCGAGCGGGTGGTGCACTCGCAGGGCTACGCGCGGCTGGTGGAGAAGCAGCCAGCGCCGCGGGTTGACGTGAGCGAGCTGCGTTCGCGGTGCGAGCAAGAGCGGAGCGGTGCGTCGTGTTACGGGGCGTTCGACGCGATGGGCCTGCACTACGGGCCGTCGCATCGAGGGCTGGTGAGCGTGTGGCGCGGCGAGGGGACAGGCGGAGAGCGCTTCGCGCTGGCGCGTGTGCAGCTGCCTGCGAGCGCGGTGTCGGGGCGGGAGGAGTATGTGCTTCACCCGTCGGTGCTGGACAGCGCGCTGCAAGCGACGATAGCGCTGAGCGATGGTCAGACGCTGAGGCTGCCGTTCGCGCTGGACGCGGTGCAGGTGTTCGGAGCGAGCCCGTCGTCCGGGTACGTGGTGATCCGCGAGGAGCGTGGAGGCGAGAAGCTGACGCTGGAGCTGTGCGACGATGGGGGTGTTGTGTGCGTGCGGCTGGCCGGCTTCGCGAGCCGGGCGCAGCACCGGAGCGGGGTAGAGCTCTTGCAGCGGCGCTGGCGGCACAGCCCGGTGGAGCATTCGGCGCAGAGCGGGCGTTCTGGGGACGTGCAGCGATGGGTGCTGCTGGACAGCGCCTACGGCTCGCAGGTCGCAGCGCTGAGCGAGCGGCTGCCGGGAGCACAGGTCACGACGCTGCGCGCCGGCGGCGGCGTGGCGGAGGAGTTCGAGCAGGTCGTCGAGCAGGTGATGACGACGGTGCAGACGATCCTGCGGGAGCGACCCCGGGGCGAGGTGCTGCTGCAGGTGGCGCTGTCGCGGGGTGAGCGAGGCGAGCGGCTCGGTGCGGTGTCCGGGCTGCTGAAGAGCGCGAGCCAGGAGAACCCGAAGCTCGTGGGTCAGGTGCTGGAGCTTGAAGACAGCGCGACGTTGCTGGACAAGCTCGAGGAGAACGCGGCGGCGAGAGGTGATGTAGAGATCCGCTACCAGGGTGGGGAGCGGCAGACGCCGGCGCTGGAACCTGTGGTGGAGTCGCGAGCAGCAGCGGTCGAGGTGCCGTGGAAGCAAGACGGCGTGTACCTGATCACGGGGGGAGCGGGGGGCCTTGGGCTTCTGTTTGCGAAGGAGATCATCGACCGAGCGCCTGGAGCGACGCTGATCCTGACGGGGCGCTCGCGGCTGAGCGGCACGAAGCAAGCGGCGGTGGAGTCGCTGCGCGGCCGAGGTTCGCGCGTGGAGTACATGCAGCTCGACGTGAGCGACGGAGCAGCGGTGTCGCGAGCGGTGGAGCAGCTGCAGTCGGAGCACGGAGGGCTGAACGGGCTAGTGCACGCGGCGGGGGTGCTCCAGGACAGCTTCGTGGTGAACAAGACGGAGGCGCAGTGGCGCAGCGTGCTGGGGCCGAAGGTGCGTGGCCTCGTGCACCTGGACGAGGCGACGAAGCATCTGCCGCTGGACCACATGGTGGTGTTTTCGTCGGTAGCGGGGCTCGTGGGGAATGTGGGGCAGGCGGACTACGCGGCGGCGAACGCGTTCATGGCGCGGTTTGCGGAGCAGCGCAGCGAGCTTGTGCGCGCTGGCCGTCGCC
Source organism: Sorangium sp. KYC3313 (assembly GCF_052075895.1). Taxonomy (NCBI): domain Bacteria; kingdom Pseudomonadati; phylum Myxococcota; order Polyangiales; family Polyangiaceae; genus Sorangium; species Sorangium sp. KYC3313. Next base: position 8,355,358 of record NZ_CP197255.1, on the reverse strand, counting down.
AGGGCCGGACGGTGTCGATCGACTGGCCGCTGTGGGAGAGCGGCGGCATGCAGGTGGACGCCTCGACCGTGCGGCGGCTGCGCCAGACATACGGCGTGACCCCGCTCGCGACCGAGCACGGGATCGCGGCGTTCTACCGGACCATGGCGAGCGGCCTCGCGCACGTCGGCGTCGTCGCAGGTGATGTGGCGAAGTGGCGCTCGCAGCTCGTGGCCACCCACGCGACTGCCGGCGAGGGCGACGCCTCGCACGACGCGGGCCCGACCGCCGTCGCGTCCGACGTCATGGAGGCGAAGGCAGCGCAGCTGCTCCGAAAGGTGCTGTCGTCGAGCTTGAAGGTGCCGCTGGAACGGATAGACGCGGACGCGCCGCTCGACCGCTACGGGATCGAGTCGGTGATGGTGATGGAGCTGACGCGGGAGCTTGAGAAGACGTTCGGCCCGCTATCGAAGACGCTCTTCTTCGAGCACCAGGACATCCGGTCGCTGAGCCGGTATTTCGCGGAGGCGCATCGCCGTCGGCTCATCGAGGTGCTCGGCGGCGACGACGAGCCGGCGAAGAGCGCCGCGCGCCGGCCGCAGGAGCCGGCATCGGCGAGCGCTCCGCGCAGGGACCGCCTCGTCACGCAGCCGCGCGGAGGCGCTGTCGCGCGCCCGCTTCGGCCGCACGATATCGCGATCATTGGCGTGAGCGGGAGATACCCCGGCGCCGACGACCTCGAAGCGTTCTGGGAGAACCTCAAGTCCGGCCGGGATTGCATCACCGAGATCCCGGAGGACCGCTGGAGCTTGGAGGAGTTCTTCGATCCGCAGAGGGGGAAGCCGGGGAAGACCTATAGCCGCTGGGGCGGCTTCATCGACGGCGTCGACCGGTTCGATCCGCTCTTCTTCAACATCTCGCCGCGCGAGGCGCAGATCATGGACCCGCAGGAGCGGCTCTTCCTTGAGTGCGCGTACGAGACGATCGAGGACGCCGGCTACACGCGAGACGCGCTGCGTGGGCCTGCGGTGCGTGGCCGTGTAGGGGTGTTCGTCGGCGTGATGTACGAAGAGTACCTGCTCTATGGCCTCCCTTCGCAGGACACGGAGCAGCTGCTGATGCCGAGCGTCAGCCCATCGTCGATCGCGAATCGTGTCTCTTACTTCTGCAACTTCCAGGGGCCGAGCGTGGCAGTGGACACGATGTGCTCGTCGTCGCTCACCGCGATCCACTTCGCCTGCCGCAGCATCCTTGAAGGCGAATGCGAACTGGCGATCGCCGGCGGGGTGAACGTCTCGATTCACCCGAACAAATACCTGGCGCTGAGCCAGGCTCAGTTCGTGTCGAGCCGGGGTCGCTGCGAGAGCTTCGGGGAAGGCGGGGACGGCTACGTGCCGGCCGAGGGGGTCGGTGCGGTGCTGCTCAAGCCGCTTCAGCGAGCGATTGACGATGGTGATCACATCTACGCCGTGGTCAAGGGGACGAGCATCAACCACGGTGGCAAGACGAACGGCTACACCGTGCCGAATCCGGCGGCGCAGAGCGAGGTGATCGCGGCGGTGCTCGAGAGGGCCAACGTCGATGCGCGTGCCGTGAGCTATGTGGAGGCGCATGGGACGGGCACGCCGCTCGGTGATCCCATCGAGCTGGCGGGCCTGACGCAGGCGTTCCGTCGTGGGACGGAGGAGCGAGGGTACTGCGCGATCGGGTCTGTGAAGTCGAACATCGGGCACTGCGAGAGCGCGGCTGGGATAGCGGGTGTGACGAAGGTGGTGCTGCAGATGAAGCACGGGGCGCTGGTCCCGTCGCTGCATTCGGAGCGGCTCAACCCGCACATCGACTTCGAGAACAGCCCGTTCTTCGTGCAGCGCGAGCTGTCGGCGTGGCGGCGGCCGGTGGTGAAGGTGGACGGGAAGGAGCGAGAGCATCCGCGCATCGCCGGGGTCTCGTCGTTCGGGGCGGGCGGCGCCAACGCCTCCGTGGTGCTCGAGGAGTACGTGGAGCGCGCGGGCGAGCGGGGTGCGCTCGCGAGCGGAGCGGGACGAGGCGCGGTGGCCGTGGTGCTGTCGGCGCGGAGCGCGGAGGCGCTGCGTCGGCAGGCGAGCCGGCTGAGACGAGCGCTGGAGCTGGGAGCGTACGGGGAAGGGGATCTGGAGGACATCGCGTACACGCTGCAGACGGGGCGAGAGGCGATGGAGCACCGCCTCGGGTTCATCGCCTCCAACCTGGACGAGGTGAAGTCGAAGCTGTCGGCGTACGAGCGCGGCGGGGGCAAGATCGATGAGTTCTGGCAAGGGGAGGTGAAGCGAGAGAAGGAGATGCTCTCGCTGCTCGGGTCGGACGAAGAGCTGCAGGAGGCGATCGGCAAGTGGGCATTGCGCGGCAAGTACGCGCGGCTCTTGGAGCTGTGGGTCAAGGGGCTTGCTTTCGACTGGTCGCGAGTGCACGCGGGGCGCAGGGCGAGGCGCGTGTCGCTGCCGACGTATCCGTTCGAGAGGGAGCGATACTGGCTGCCGTCGTCGAGAGGGAGGTCGGAGGCGGCGGGAGCGGGGCGTATTCACCCGCTGGTGCATGCAAACACCTCGAGCCTGTCGGAGGAGCGGTTCACGTCGGAGTTCACGGGGCAAGAGCCGTTCTTTGCCGATCACGTGGTGGAGGAGGAGCGGGTGCTGCCTGGGGTCGCGTACCTGGAGATGGCGCGGCGAGCGGTGCAGGAGGCGGTGGGAGGCGAGGGGGAGGTAGGCGAGCACGGGATCGAGCTACATCACGTGGTGTGGTCGCAGCCGATCGTGCAGCGAGGTGCGGAGGCCGTGCGTGTGCACGTGCAGGTCGAGAACGCGGAGGGGTCTGAGCCAGCCGAGGGCTGGACGCTGCGCTACGAGATCTACTCAGGGGGAGCGGGCGTGTCGGGCGAGCGTGTGGTGCACTCGCAGGGCTACGCGCGGCTCGTGGAGAAGCAGCCAGCGCCGCGGGTTGACGTGAGCGAGCTGCGTTCGCGGTGCGAGCAAGAGCGGAGCGGTGCGTCGTGTTACGCGGCGTTCGATGCGATGGGCCTGCACTACGGGCCGTCGCATCGAGGGCTGGTGAGCGTGTGGCGCGGGGAGGAGACAGGCGGAGAGCGCTTTGCGCTGGCGCGTGTGCAACTGCCAGCGAGCGCGATGTCCGGGCGGGAGGAGTATGTGCTTCACCCGTCGGTGCTGGATAGCGCGCTGCAAGCGACGATAGCGCTGGGCGATGGTCAGACGCTGAGGCTGCCGTTTGCGCTGGACGCGGTGGAGGTGTTCGGAGCGAGCCCGCCGTCCGGGTACGTGGTGATCCGCGAGGAGCGTGGAGGCGAGGGAGGCGGGAAGCTGACGCTGGAGCTGTGCGACGACGCGGGCGTTGTGTGCGTGCGGCTTGCCGGCTTCGCGAGCCGGGCGCAGCACCGGAGCGGGGTAGAGCTCTTGCAGCGGCGCTGGCGGCACAGCCCGGTGGAGCAGCCGCCGCAGAGCGGGCATGTGCAGCGGTGGGTGCTGCTGGACAGCGCCTACGGTTCGCAGGTCGCAGCGCTGAGCGAGCGGCTGCCGGGAGCCCAGATTACGACGCTGCGCGCCGGCGCCGGCGCCGGCGCCGGCGTGGCGGAGGAGTTCGAGCAGGTCGTCGAGCAGGTGATGGCGACGGTGCAGACGATCCTGCGGGAGCGACCCCGGGGTGAGGTGCTGCTGCAGATAGCGCTGTCGCGGGGTGAGCGAGGCGAGCGGCTCGGTGCGGTGTCCGGGCTGCTGAAGAGCGCGAGCCAGGAGAACCCGAAGCTCGTGGGTCAGGTGCTGGAGCTAGAAGACAGCGCGACGCTGCTGGACAAGCTCGAGGAGAACGCGGCAGCGAGGGGCGATGTAGAGATCCGCTACCAGGGTGGGGAGCGGCAGACGCCGGCGCTGGAACCTGTGGTGGAGTCGCGAGCAGCCGGGGTCGAGGTGCCGTGGAAGCAAGACGGCGTGTACCTGATCACGGGGGGAGCGGGCGGGCTTGGGCTCCTGTTCGCGAAGGAGATCATCGACCGAGCGGCTGGAGCGACGCTGATCCTGACGGGGCGCTCGCGGCTGAGCGGCACGAAGCAAGCTGCGGTGGAGTCGCTGCGCGGTCGAGGTTCGCGCGTGGAGTACATGCAGCTCGACGTGAGCGACGGAGCAGCGGTGTCGCGAGCGGTGGAGCAGCTGCAGTCGGAGCACGGAGGGCTGAACGGGCTAGTGCACGCGGCGGGGGTGCTCCAGGACAGCTTCGTGGTGAACAAGACGGAGGCGCAGTGGCGCAGCGTGCTGGGGCCGAAGGTGCGTGGCCTCGTGCACCTGGACGAGGCGACGAAGCATCTGCCGCTGGACCACATGGTGGTGTTTTCGTCGGTAGCGGGGCTCGTGGGGAATGTGGGGCAGGCGGACTACGCGGCGGCGAACGCGTTCATGGCGCGGTTTGCGGAGCAGCGCAGCGAGCTTGTGCGGGCTGGCCGTCGCCAGGGCCGGACGGTGGCGATCGACTGGCCGCTGTGGGAGAGCGGCGGCATGCAGATGGACGCTTCGACAGTGCAGCGGCTGCGCCAGACGCATGGTGTGATCCCGCTCGCGACCGAGCACGGGATCGCGGCGTTCTACCGGACCATGGCGAGCGGCCTGGCACATGTCGGGGTCTTTGCGACCGAGGCGTCACGAGAGGCGCTCACGGACGCGGACGACGACTCCAGATTTTACATGGAGCTCTTCGAAACGATGGTGGAAGGCGTCCTGTCGGAGGACGAGTTCCGGGAGTGGCTCGTAGCATGACGCAGGGGTCGCACGACGCGGATGCGCGGGACGAGATCGCCGCGCTGTTCTCGCTGATCAAGGAGCAGAAGCTGACGCGCGCGGAGGCGCTGGACCGCCTCCGCGCCGTCCGCGCTCGCCTCCGCTCAGAGCGAGCCGCCGCGCCGGCGGCCGCGCAAATCGCCGCGACGCCCCCGTCAGGCGGTGCCGTCGAGCTCGTCGAGGCCGAGGTCGTCGATTACTTCCGGAAGCAGGTCGCATCGGCGCTCAAGCTGCCGCTCGATCGGGTCGACGCCGACACACCTCTCGAGCGGTACGGGATCGACTCGGTCGTCGTCATGCACCTGACGAGCGCGCTGGAGAAGCACTTCGGCCCGCTGTCGAAGACCCTGTTCTTCGAGTTCGACACGATCGACGCTATCGCGCGGCACTTCCTCGAGAACCACCGCGCCGCGCTGTCCCGGATCCTCGGGAAAAGCGCTCCTAGCGCGCTCGACCGTCCTGTCAGCGCGCCTCCGCGCAGCGCGCGTCCCCTCGGCCGTCCGGTTGTGGCCGTGCGCAAGGCCGTCTCTGCCAGCGTCGATTCGCCTGTCGCTGCGCCGCCCGTCGCTGCGCCGCCCGTCGCGGCGCCGCCTGTAGCAACGCCGCCCGTTGCAGCGCCGCCCGTCGCAGCGCCGCCCATTGCGGCGCCGCCTGGCGTATCCGCTCGTGGCGCCGGCCCGTATGACATCGCGATCATCGGCGTGAGCGGCCGTTACCCGCAGGCGAACGATCTCGGGGAGTTCTGGGAGAACCTGAGGTCGGGCAAGGACTGCATCACCGAGATCCCGCCCGACCGCTGGGACTACCGCGCCTATTTCGACGCGCAGAAAGGGCGGATCGGAAAGAGCTACAGCAAGTGGGGCGGATTCATCGACGGTGTGGACCGGTTCGATCCGCTCTTCTTCCACGTCTCGCCGCGCGAGGCGCAGCTCATCGACCCGCAGGAGCGGCTCTTCCTGCAGTGCGCGTACGAGACGCTCGAGGATGCCGGTTACACGCGCGATTCGCTGAGCGGGTCCGCGGTGCGCCGCCGTGTGGGCGTGTTCGTCGGGGTGATGTACGAGGAATACCAGCTCTACGGCGTCCCTTCACAAGGCGCCGAGCAGCCGCTGGTGCCGAGCGGCCGCCCATCGTCGATCGCGAATCGCGTTTCGTTCTTCTGCAACTTCCACGGGCCGAGCGTGGCGGTGGACACGATGTGTTCGTCGGCGCTCACCGCGATCCACTTCGCCTGCCGCAGCATCCTCGAAGGCGAGTGCGATCTGGCGATCGCCGGCGGGGTGAACGTCTCCGTTCACCCGAACAAATACCTCGCCTTGAGCCAGGGGCAGTTCGTTTCGAGCGCGGGGCGGTGCGAGAGCTTCGGCGAGGGAGGAGACGGCTACGTTCCTAGCGAAGGGGTCGGCGCGGTGCTGCTCAAGCCGCTCTCCCGCGCCATCGCCGACCGCGATCACATCTATGGCGTGATCAAGGGGACCAGCGTCAACCACGGCGGCAGGACGAACGGCTACACCGTCCCGAACCCGAACGCGCAGAGCGAGGTAATCACCGACGCCCTGCAGAGGGCGGGCATCGATCCGCGCGCGATCAGCTACATCGAGGCGCACGGGACGGGGACGAGCCTCGGCGACCCGATCGAGATCGCCGGGCTGAGCAAGGCGTTCCAACGGGCGAGCGGCGAGGCGCTCGTGCAAACGTGCGCGATCGGCTCGGTGAAGTCGAACATCGGCCATGGCGAGAGCGCGGCCGGCATCGCCGGCGTGACGAAGGTGCTCCTCCAGCTCGAGCATCGCCAGCTCGCCCCGAGCCTGCACGCGCGGACCTTGAACCCGCACATCGATTTCGACCGCACTCCGTTCCGCGTCCAGCAGGAGCTCGCAGCGTGGCCGCGGCCGCGCCTCCGCATCGACGGCGTCGAGCGCGAAGTCCCGCGGCTCGCGGGGGTGTCGGCGTTCGGCGCGGGTGGCTCGAACGCCCACGTGATCATCGAGGAGTACGTCGCGCGCGACGAGGCGCCGGCGCCGCCGGTCGAGCTACCGGTGGTGATCGTCCTGTCGGCGAAGAGCGAAGCGCAGCTCCGCGCGCAGGCGCGCAACCTCGTCGCGGCGATCCGCCGTGAGGGCTACACCGAGGCCGATCTGCCGTCGATCGCGTACACCCTCCAGGTCGGTCGCGAGCCGATGGAGGAGCGCGCCGCGACCACGGTGGCCAGCCTCGCGGCGCTCGTCGAGCGCCTCGAGATGCTGTGCGCCGAGCCGCCCGATGAACGCGACTGGACAAGAGGGTCGGTCGAGACGAGCAAGGCGGCGATCGCGTTCTTCAAGTCGGACGACGAAGGCCGCGAGCTGCTCGCGAGCTGGGTCTCCAGGCGGCACTACGACCGGATCGCAGGGCTCTGGGTGAAGGGCCTCCCCTTCGACTGGGAGAGGCTCTACCCGGCCGGGGGGCCGGGGCGCGTCCGGCTGCCGAAGTACCCCTTCGCGAACGAGCGCTGCTGGGTGGAGACCCGGCCTGCTGCGCGGCCCTCGGGCGCGGCGCGCCTGCACCCGCTCCTGCACGAGAACGTGTCGACGGCGTTCGAGTCGAAGTTCGTCTCGACGTTCACGGGCGACGAGCCTTTCCTCCGCGATCACCGCGTCCGGCGCGACGCGGTGCTGCCCGGCGCCTGCCACCTCGAGATGGCGCTGGCGGCCGCCAAAAGGAGCCTGGACACGGATCGCGCGGTCACGCTCGCGGGCGTCGCGTGGCTCCGGCCGCTGGCCGTGGCCCAGGGGGGTCGCACGGTGCAGATCGACGTGATCGCCAGCAGCGAGACGGAGGCGGAGTTCGAGATCCACGGCGGACCCGGCGACGACGCGGACGTCGTGTACTGCCGCGGCCTCGCGCGCGTCGTCGCTGCCGCACGTCCACCGGCGCTCGACCTCTCGCGCCTGCGCGAGGCGTGCTCGCGCGCCGAGCTCGCGCCCGAGCGCGTGTACGAGGCGCTCGGGGCGGCCGGGCTCGAGTACGGCCCCGCGCATCGGAGCATCGAGGAGCTCCGCGTCGGGAGCGACGCCGCGGGGCGCCCGCAGGTGCTCGCCCGGCTGGCGATCCCGGAGTGCGTCGCCGGCGCGGCGGCGGAGTTTCAGATCCACCCGAGCATCGTCGACGGCGCGATCCAGGCCGCGATCGGCCTCGCGCCCCCCGCTGGAGGAGCGAGCGAGCGAGCGCGCCGTCCCGCGCTCCCCTCAGGGCTCGCGGTGCTGTCGCTCCACGGCCCGACGCCGCAGCGCGCGTACGCCTGGCTCCGCTTCCGCGACGGGAGCAGCCCCGACGACGACGTCAGGGCGATCGACATCAGCCTATGCGACGAGCTCGGCGAGGTCCGTGCGCAGCTCGATGGGCTGACCCTGCGCCTGATGAGCGACGCGCCGCGCACAGAGACGATGCTCCTCGAGCCGCGATGGGCGGAGGAGCCCGCGCGCGTCGCGCGCGCCGACGCGGCCATCGCCGACGGGGACCGGAGGCTCTTTGTCGTCGGCGCGCTCGGCTCGGAGCAGCGAGCGGCGCTCGAGCGGCAGCTGCGTGGAGGCGAGCTTCACTTCGTCGCGCCGGGCACCGGCTCGCTCGCCGAGAGGTACGAGCGTGTTGCCGCTGCGCTGCTCGGGGTCCTCCGCGCGCTCCTGGTGCGCGCGCCTGCCCGGCGTCGCCTGCTGCAGGTCGTCGTCGCGTCGAGTGACCCCGAGGAAGGCGCGCTCTACGCCGGCCTCAGCGCGATGTTGAAATCGGCGAGCCGGGAGAACCCGCACCTCGTCACACAGCACATCACGATCGGCGAGCCGGCGTTGGCGAACGGGTGGTTCGACGTGCTCGACGACGAGGCAGCGCGCCTCGACGCGGACGAGATCCGGTACCGAGGCGAGCGCCGCGAGGTGCGGCGGCTCGTGGAGCTCGCTCGCCTCGACGCCAGCGACGAGGCGGCTCCCCCCTGGCGCGACGGCGGGGTGTACTGGATCACCGGCGGCCTGGGTGGGCTCGGGCTCGTCGTGGCGACGTCGATCGCGCGCGCGAGCCGCGGCGCGGCGCTGGTCGTCACGGGCCGGTCGCCTGTCGCGAGCTCGGACGGCCAGTCGAAGCTCGCCGAGCTCCGCGCCCTCGGCGCGCGGGTCGAGTACCGGAGCGTCGACGTCGCCGACCGCGCCGCCGTCGAGGATCTCGTCCGCCATGTCCGGGCGACGTACGGCCAGCTCGACGGAGTCGTCCACGCCGCCGGCGTCGTCGAGGACAGCTTCCTCGTGCGGAAGACGGACGACGAGCTGCGCCGGGTGTTCGCCGCGAAGGTGGCGGGGATCGCCAACCTCGACGAGGCCACACGAGGCGAGCCCCTCGACTGCTTCGTCTGCTTCTCGTCCGTCGCAGGGGCGATGGGGAACGTTGGCCAGTCCGACTACGCGGCGGCGAACGCTTTCATGGACGCCTACGCGAGGCGTCGCGCCGAGCAGGTGGAGCGGGGCGCCCGCTCGGGCCGAACCATCTCGATCGGCTGGCCGCTGTGGGCCGAGGGCGGGATGCACGTCGACTCCACCGTCGAGGCCAGGCTCCGGCGCGATGGGCTCACCCCTCTCGGCACCGCCGCCGGGCTCGCAGCGCTGGCGCGATGCATCCGCGATCCCGGGCACCCGAGCCACGTGGTGGTCCTGTTCGGCGACGCGCGCGCGCTCCGCGACGCGCTCCTCGCCCGCTCCAGCCGGCCGTCGCCCGGCGATCTTGCGGCCGCATCGCCGGCGAACGCGTCCACTCCGGCGATCCGCGAAGAGGCGCTGAGGCAGGTGAAGAAGCTCCTCGCCCCGGTGATCAAGCTTCCGGTCGAGCGGATCGACGCGGCGGCGTCGTTCGAGACGTACGGCATCGAATCGGTGATGGCGGTCGAGCTCACGGATCGGCTCGAGGCGGTGTTCGGTCCGCTGTCGAAGACGCTCCTGTTCGAGGCGAAGACGGTCCGCGAGCTGGCGGACTACTTCGTCGAGCACCACGCGGCGACGCTGGGCTCACTGCTCGGCGGGGCGAGCGCCCCGGCCGCGCCGGCGACGGCGGTCTCCGCCGGAGCAGGGCCGGCGCGCCGCCGTGCGCGCCGCCTCCCGTCGCGCGGCCGCGCCGGCGAGGCGCGCGAGGCGGCCATTGCGATCATTGGCCTGAGCGGCCGCTACCCGCAGGCGAACGATCTCGGGGAGTTCTGGGAGAACCTGAGGTCGGGCAAGGACTGCATTACCGAGATCCCGCGCGACCGGTGGGACCACCGCGCCTATTTCGACGCGGAGCGAGGGAAGCCCGGAAAGAGCTACAGCAAATGGGGTGGCTTCCTGGAGGGGATCGACCAGTTTGATCCGCTCTTCTTCAACATCTCGCCGCGCGAAGCGCAGCTCATGGACCCGCAGGAGCGGCTCTTTCTCCTGTGCGCGTACCAGACGCTCGAGGACGCGGGCTACACGCGCGATGCGCTGAGCGGGCCCGCGGTCCGCGGCCGCGTGGGCGTGTTCGCCGGCGTGATGTACGAGGAGTATCACCTGTACAGCACGCCGTCGGCGGAGGTCGCCCAGCCCTACATCCCCGGCGGCACCTTGTCGTCGATCGCGAACCGCGTCTCGTACTTCTGCGACTTCCACGGGCCGAGCCTGACGATGAGCACGATGTGCTCGTCGTCGCTCACCGCGATCCACCTCGCCTGCCAGAGCCTCCAGCAGGGCGAATGCGAGCTGGCGCTCGCGGGCGGCGTGAACGCGTCGATTCACCCGAACAAATACCTCGGCCTCAGCCAGGGGCAGTTCGTCTCCAGCACGGGGCGGTGCGAGAGCTTCGGCGCAGGCGGAGACGGCTACGTCCCCGGCGAGGGGGTCGGCGCGGTGCTGCTCAAGCCGCTCTCCCGTGCGATCGCCGACCGCGACCACATCTATGGCGTGATCAAGGGGACCAGCATCAATCACGGCGGCAAGACGAACGGCTACACCGTGCCAAACCCCACGGCGCAGACCGACCTGATCCTCGCAGCGATCGAGAAGGCGCGGGTCGATCCCCGCGCGATCAGCTACGTCGAAGCGCACGGGACGGGGACGAGCCTCGGCGACCCGATCGAGATCGCCGGGCTGAGCAAGGCGTTCCAACGGGCGAGCGGCGAGGCGATCGTGCAGACGTGCGCGATCGGCTCGGTGAAGTCGAACATCGGTCACTGCGAGAGCGCGGCGGGCATCGCTGGCGTGACGAAGGTGCTGCTCCAGCTCAAGCACCGTCAGCTCGTCCCGAGCCTGCACTCGCGAACGCTGAACCCTTACATCGATTTCGGCAGCACTCCGTTCCGCGTGCAGCAAGAGCTCGAAGCGTGGCGGCGGCCGCGCCTGCGCGTCGACGGCGTCGAGCGCGAAGCCCCCCGGATCGCGGCGATCTCTGCATTCGGGGCGGGCGGATCCAACGCGCACTTGATCATCGAAGAGCACGTAGAGCTCGACGACGCGCCGACGTCCGTCAGCGACGCCCCGGTGGTCATCGTCCTTTCGGCGGCGACCGAGGCGCAGCTCCGCGCGCAGGCGCGCAACCTCCTCGCGGCGATCCGGCGCGAGGGGTACACGCAGCGCGATCTGCCGTCGATCGCGTACACGCTCCAGGTCGGCCGCGAGCCGATGCAGGAGCGGATGGCGACGACGGTGACGACGATGTCGTCGCTCCTCGAGCGCCTCGAGCGCGCGTGCTCGGAGCCGCCCGACCTCGGTGACTGGGTTCGAGGCGTGGCGGAGGGCCGCGGTGAGCTCGTGTCCGTCTTCGCGCAAGACGACGATTTCCGCGGCCTCGTTCGCGCGTGGCTCGAGCGAGGGAAGCTCTCCAGGCTCGTCGAGCTCTGGGTCAAGGGGCTCACGTTCGACTGGGACCAGGTGCCGCCGGCCGGCGTCCGGCCGCGACGCGTGAGCCTGCCGCCGTACCCGTTCGCGATGAAGAGGTACTGGGGCCCGTGGCCGGCGCCGAGCGCGGCCCCTCCGGCGGCGGCGCCGAGCCGGCCGGCTTCACCTCCTACCTCGATCGCGCTGGCTGGCGCGGACGCGGCGGTCCGCTCCGACGCGGCGAGCCCGCCGATCGCCCGGAGCGCGCCCAAGGAGCGCGCCGCGGAGATCCGAGCCGACGCGGCGCCGATCTCGCTCGTGGCGCTCGTTCCGCCCGCTGCCATGGACACCGCCGCGTCCTCCGCGGCGCGCAGCGCGCCCGTCGCCATCTCGCTGAGCCCGCTCCGCGCGGAGCCTGCTTCCGCCGCCGTGGCTCGCCGCGCTTCGGACGAGCCGCCTGCGTCCGGCGGAGAGCCGCTGGCCGGTCGGTTGCGCGCCAGCCTTGCGCGCGCCCTGTGCACGGACGAAGCGGACCTCGATCAGGACGCTGTCTTCAACGACCTTGGGCTGGACTCGGTCATCGGCGTAGAGTGGGCGCGGTCGATCGAGCGCGAGCTCGATGTCCCCCTCACCGCGTCGACGCTCTACGACCACCCGACGCTCACCCGGCTATCGGCGCACGTGTCGGGCCTGATGACGTCGGCCCGCGCGGACCTGCGAGCCGCGCCCGGGCCAGCGCCTGAGGTCCCCGAAGCGCCCGCGAGCCCGGCGCCGCCCGCGCGTGGCGCCCAGCATGAGATCTCGATCCCTGAGGTCGCGCCGCGCCCGGTGGAGGAGCTGGTGGCGGGGCTGACGCAGACGCTCGCCGCCGCGCTGTACGCGGACGCGTCCGACATCGATCCGGACAGGCTCTTCGTCGATCACGGCGTCGACTCCGTCATCAGCGTCGAGTGGGTGCGCCGGATCAACGCGACATTTCACCTGGATCTGAAGGCGACGGTCCTGTTCGACCACCCGACGATTCACCAGCTCGCCGAGCACCTCGCGACGCTCGACGCGACCGCTGTGCGAGCCGCCGTCGACGGTATCTCCGCGGCGGAGCGCGCCGGCGCGCACGAGAGCACGGCGCGGCGTGAACGCGAAGGCGCAGCCGAGCGCGAGGCCGCGGCGCGGCGTGCGCGCGAAGACGCCGCAGAGCGCCAGGTCGCGGCGCGCCATGAGCCCGAGGCCAGCTTTGAGGTCGAAGCGCGCCGCGCGTCCGACGCGGTCGCGGGCGTCGCGGTCCGCGAGCGCGTCATCGCGGCGGGACCGGGCGAGGCCGCGTGCAGGATCGCGGTGATCGGCGCGTCGGGGCGGTACCCGAGAGCAGGAGATCTCGACGAATACTGGAGCAACCTCGCCAGGGGCCTCGACGCCGTGGCAGAGGTGCCCGCGTCGCGATGGAGCGTGGAGCGCTACTACGACCCCGCCGTGCCCTCCACGGGGAAGGTGTACTGCAAGTGGCTCGCGGCGCTCGAGGACGTCGACCGCTTCGATCCGCTGTTCTTCAACATCAGCCCGGCGGAGGCCGATCTGATGGACCCGCAGCACCGCCTGTTCCTCGAAGAGAGCTACAAAGCCTTCGAGGATGCGGGGTATTCGCCGTCGCGCTTGGACGGCGCGCGCTGCGGCGTCTACCTCGGCATCATGGGGAGCGAGTACACGCAGATCGTCGCGCAGAGCGGACGCAGGAGCGCGACCGCGAACAGCGCCGCGATCGGTGCCGGGAGGGTCGCATATCACCTGAACCTGAAAGGACCTGCGATTCCTGTTGATACGGCGTGCTCGTCGTCGCTCGTCGCGATTCACCTGGCCGTCCAGGCGCTGCGGGCGGGGGAGATAGAGATGGCGCTCGCGGGCGGGGTCACCCTCTACCTGACTCCGGACGCCTATATCGCGATGTGCGAGGCCGGAATGCTGTCGCCCGACGGACGCTGCAAGACGTTCGACGAGACGGCGAACGGCTTCGTTCCAGGCGAGGGCGTCGGCGTCGTCGTGCTCAAGCGCCTGCCGGACGCCGAGCGCGACGGCGACTTCATTCACGGCGTCATCATCGGCTCTGGCGTCAACCAGGACGGCAAGACGAACGGCATCACCGCGCCGAGCGTGCAGAGCCAGACCGCGCTCCTGAAAGACGTCTACGCGCGCTTCGGGATCGATCCCCGGACCATTTCGTACGTGGAGACCCACGGCACCGGCACGAAGCTCGGCGATCCGATCGAGCTCGCGGCGCTGTCGGCCGCCTTCGGAGCGCGCGACGGGCACCGTTGTGCGCTCGGCTCAGTGAAGAGCAACGTGGGGCACACCACCGCCGCGGCAGGCGTCGCCGGTGTCCACAAGGTGCTCGCCTGCATGCAGCACGGGCGGCTCGTCCCCACGCTGCACTTCACCCGACCCAACAGCCATTTCTCGTTCGAGGATTCGCCATTTTACGTCAACACCGAGGTGAGGCCCTGGGAGCGGGACGGTGCTTCCCCGCGGCGCGCGGCGGTCAGCTCGTTCGGCTTCAGCGGGACGAACGCGCACCTCGTGATTGAGGAGTACGTCGCCCCGACGCGGCGGCCCGGACGGCGCGTCACGCCGAGCAGCCCGGCGCTCGTCGTCCTCTCGGCCAAGACCGAGGCGCAGCTCCGGACGCTCTCCGGCCGGCTTCGAGATGCGCTCTCGTCGCCGCGTTGGACCGACGACGACCTCCTGGACATCGCGTACACGCTTCGCGTGGGGCGCGCGCACCTCGAGGAGCGGCTCGGCATCGCCGCCAGCTCGCTGGACGCGCTGCGCAGCGGCCTCCGCGCGTTCCTCGACGGCGGCCCGCTCTCGCCGAACCTGACGCGCGGGCGGGCGAAGAACGCTCGTCCGGGGGGGGCGGCGCGGCGGGAGACAGCGGGCGGCGCCACACCGACGGAGCTTCTCGCGCGCTGGGTCGACGGCGGCGCCTGCGCGTGGAGCGAGCCGTACGGCGACGGAGCCACGCCGCAGCGTGTGCGGCTGCCGACCTATCCGCTCTCGAGGCAGAGGTGCTGGGTCGACAGCGGCGCCGCGCCGGAGGTGGCGCCGCCGGTGGCGGGCCGCGTAACGCCGCTCGAGACGCTCGCGCCGCGCTGGGAGATCGTGGAGCAGGCGCCGGATCGAGGCGCCGGGCTCGGACCCGAGCGTGGGATCGCCGTCCTCGGTGCCCGGCCCGGCCCGCTCCGAGATGCGCTCGCGGCGCGCGCGCCGCGCGCCCGCTTCGTGGACGCGCCGCGCGACGCGTCGGTCGATGAGCTCGTCGAGGCGCTGCGCGCGGCTCCGATCGACACGGTGATCTGGCTGCTCCCGGAGGAGAGCGCGAGCTCCGTCGCGGCGGAGGAGCACATCGCCGCGCAGTCCGCGGGGGCGCTCTTCGGGTTCCGGTGGATCAAGGCGCTCCTCGCGCTGGGGTACGGCGGGAGACCGCTCCGGATCGACGTCGTGACCTGGCAGACGCAAGGCGTCCACGGCGAGCCCGTGTACCCCACGCACGCGAGCGTGCACGGCCTGATCGGGTCGCTCGCCAAGGAGCTGCGGAGCTGGTCGGTCCGGCTCGTGGACCTGCCGCTCGCCGTGGACCGGGCGGCCCGCATCCTCATCGACTCACTGCACCTCGAGGCGGACCCCGACGGCGACGCGTCCGCGTGGCGCGACGGCCGATGGTACCGGCAGAGGCTCTTGCCGTTCGAGGTCCCCGTCGAGCAGGCGTCGGCCGCCTTCCGTCGCGGCGGCGTCTACGTGGTGATCGGCGGGGCCGGCGGGCTCGGGGAGGCGCTGACCGAGCACCTCGTCCGCGAGTACCACGCGAACGTGGTGTGGCTCGGCCGCCGCGCCCTCGACGCCACGATCGACGCCAAGGCGGATCGCATCTCCCGGCTCGGCCCCCGGCCGGTGTACATCCAGGCCGACGCGGCCGATGCGTCGGCCCTCGCGCGCGCCCGCCGCGACGTGCTGTCCCGCTTCGACCGGATCCACGGTGTCGTGCACGGCCCGCTCGTCCTGAGCGACCGGAGCCTCGCCCGCATGGAAGAGCGGCAGTTCGAGGCGGGGCTCCGCGCGAAGGTCGATACCGCGGTGCGGCTCGCGCAGACGTTCGGCGAGGACGACCTCGACTTCGTCGCCTTCTTTTCCTCGATGCAGACGTTCGTCAAGGCGCCGGGGCAGAGCAACTACGCGGCTGGCTGCGCGTTCAGCGACGCCTTCGCGCAGCGCATGGGCCAGGCGTGGAAGTGCCCGGTCAAGGTCGTGAACTGGGGCTACTGGGGCAGCACCGGCAGCGTCGCGGACGAGGGACATCGGAGACGCATGGCGGGCGCGGGGATCGGGTCGATCGAGCCTGACGAGGGGATGGACGCGGTGGAGACGCTGCTGCGGCTGCCCGTCCGGCAGCTCGCGGTCGTGAAGCGGATCGGGGCGACGGAGCGCTCGGCGGCCGCCGCCGTGGAGACGACGCCGGCGCCGCAGGAGGGGCCGACGATGAGAGCGATGGGGGTCGTGGAGACGACGCTGGCGGCGCAGACGGCGCCCGCCATGGAGGCAATGTGGGCCGAATAACCGTGCTCGCGCCGCCGCTCCCCAGCTCGGAGCAGGACGCGGCGTACGAGGAGATCACGACGCTGCTGCTCGCGATCGTGTGGAGGCAGCTCGACAGGACCGGGCTGCGGCTCACCGGCGACGGCTGGCGCGAGTCGGCGCGCGCCCGCCCGCTGTACGCGCGCTGGCTCGATGAGACCGAGCGCCTCCTCCGCCGCCACGGATACCCGGCCGCGGGAGCGGCCGTCGGCGACCTCGACGCGCTCTGGGCGCGCTGGGAGCGATATCGCACGGAGGGGCGCGTCGAGCAGGCGGGGCTGGTCAAGCAAGCGGACCTGATCCAGGCGACGCTCGAGGCATTGCCGGACATCCTCACCGGGCGGCGCCGCGCGACGGATGTCCTCTTCCCCGGCGCGTCGATGTCGAGGGTCGAGGCGGTCTACAAGAACAACCC
The DNA here is from genome assembly GCF_052075895.1 of Sorangium sp. KYC3313. NCBI lineage: Bacteria > Pseudomonadati > Myxococcota > Polyangiales > Polyangiaceae > Sorangium > Sorangium sp. KYC3313. Next base: position 8,338,685 of record NZ_CP197255.1, on the reverse strand, counting down.
GCAGGCGGATTATTTCAATGGCGTGCTCGCGCAGTGCGTCGCGTCGCTGATCGAGGCGCGGCGCACGTACGGCCACACAGAGCCGCTGCATATCCTGGAGATCGGCGCGGGGACCGGCGGCACCAGCGAGGTCGTCTTCGAGGCGCTCAGGCCGCTCCAAGACCTCGTCGGGACGTACACCTACACCGACGTCTCGAAGGCGTTCCTCCTGCACGCCGAGGATGCCTATGGCGCGGGCCGGACCTACCTCCGGTATCGGCTGCTCGACATCCAGCAGCCGCTCGAGGCTCAGGGGCTCTCGCTCGGGACCTACGATATCGTCATTGCGGCCAACGTCCTGCACGCGACGAAAGACATCCGGACGACGGTGCGCCACACGAAGGCGGCGCTCAAGCGCAACGGCGCGCTGCTGATCAACGAGATCGTGGCAAAGAGCCTGTTCGCCCACCTGACCTTCGGGCTCACCGAGGGGTGGTGGCTGGTCGAGGATCCGGAGCTGCGGATCGAGGGGTGCCCGGCGCTGTCGATCGACGGTTGGAACGCGCTCTTGACCGAGGAAGGGTTCGATCGCGTCCGCTGGCCGGCCGCCGAAGCGTCGGCGCTGGGCCAGCAGATCATCATGGCGCGGAGCGATGGGGTGATCCGCCCAGCGTCGGTGCACGCGAAGAAGATCGCGCCGAGCACGGAGGCGCGCCGCCCCGAGGCGCAGGCGCCGGTGCCGCGAGAGCCCGTCAATGTGGGCGACGACGCGCTGGCCGATGAGGTTCGGCGAGCGATCGCCGCGCAGCTTTCGATCAACCTGCGCGTGCCGATCTCCCAGATTGGATATCACGATGCGTTCGGCGATTACGGGGTCGACTCGATCTCGGGCGTGCGGCTGATCCAGCAGCTCAACGGCGCTTTCGGCATCCGCCTCGAGACGACGCACCTCTACGATTTCAGCTCGATCCAGCGCTTGGCCGAGCACATCCTCTCGGCGTGGGGCCCCGAGCTCCGCGCGCGGCGGGCCGCGAACGACGGCGGCCGTGCCGCTGCGAGCGAGCCGCGGCGCGCGTCCTCGATGAACGGCGCCGCTGCCATCGCAGCGTTCGCGAGCACGCCCGACGCGTCCGGGAGCGCGGCGAGCCACGCGCGCGAGCGCGCCGCCGCGTCGACGGCGTCCTCGCAGGGCCCCGCGCCGTCACCGGAGCCCGCCTACCGGCGTGAGCCGATCGCCGTCATCGGCATGAGCGGCCGCTTCGCCGAGGCGGAGGATGTCGACGCGCTGTGGAAGCACCTCGCGGCCGGCGCGGATCTCGTCCGCCCCGTCACGCGCTGGCGGCTGCCGGAGCAGACCGCCACGGGAGAGCCTTTCTGCCGCCACGGCGGGCTCTTGAACGGCATCGACCGGTTCGATCCGCTGTTCTTCAATATCTCGGTCACCGAAGCGACGACGATGGATCCCCAGCAGCGCTTCTTCCTCGAGGAGGCGTGGAAGGCCCTCGAAGACGGCGGCTATGCGGGAGACGGCCTGAGCGGGAGCCGCTGCGGGGTCTACGTAGGCTACAACGTGACGGACTACCAGACGCTGCTCGGTGAGGACGCGCCGCCGCAGGCGATGTGGGGCAACGCAGGGTCAATCCTGTCGGCGCGGATCTCGTACTACCTGAACCTGCAAGGGCCGGCGATCACGGTCGATACGGCCTGCTCCAGCGCGCTCGTCGCGACCCACCTCGCCTGTCAGGGGCTCTGGAACCACGAGACGGAGCTGGCGCTCGCGGGCGGCGCGTTCATCCAGACCACGCCCGGGTTCTACCTCCTCGCGGGGCGCGCGGGGATGCTGTCGCCCTCCGGCCGTTGCTACACGTTCGACGCGAGGGCCGACGGCTTCGTCCCCGGCGAGGGCGTGGGCGTCGTCCTCCTCAAGCGGCTGCGCGACGCGATCGCCGACGGCGATCACATCCACGGCGTGATCTGCGGCTCTGGCATCAACCAGGACGGCAACACGAACGGGATCACCGCGCCGAGCGCTCTGTCCCAGGAGCGGCTCGAGCGGCAGGTGTACGACACGTTCGGCATCCACCCCGAGAGCATCCAGCTCGTCGAGGCGCACGGCACCGGCACGAAGCTCGGCGATCCGGTCGAGTTCCGCGCGCTGACGAGCGCGTTCCGCAAAGACACGGCGAGGACGCGCTTCTGCGCCGTCGACTCGATCAAAGCAAACATCGGCCACACGGCGGCCGCAGCAGGGATCGCAGGGCTGTTCAAGGTGCTCCTCGCGCTCCGGCATCGGCAGCTGCCGCCCGCCGCCCACTACGCCCAGCCGAACCCCGCGATCGATTTCGAGGCGAGCCCCTTTTACGTGAACACGACGCTCACCGAGTGGGGCTGCGACGCGGGCAAGAAGCGCCGCGCGGCCGTCAGCTCGTTCGGCTTCAGCGGCACGAACGCGCACCTCGTCGTCGAGGAGGCCGACCCGGTGCGCCCGCAGCGCGTCGAGCGTCCCGGCCACCTGCTGGTGCTCTCTGCGCGCACGCAGGAGCAGCTCCGGACCCAGGTGCGCAACCTGCTCGACCACGTGGCAGCGCGCCCGCACGCGGACCTGGGCGACGTGTGTTTTACGCTGATGGTCGGTCGGAAGCGCCTCGCACACCGCCTGGCGTGCGTCTCGCGGAGCCTCGACGAGCTCGTCGGCGCCCTGGGCAGGTGGATCGAGAGCGAGAGCGCGCCGGGCGTCCTGACGGGGCACTTCAAGGACAACGAGAGCCGGGAGCGCCCCTCGCTCAGGCGGTATGGCAATCAGTGCATCCTCGAGTGCCGCCGGGGCGAGGTCGCGGGGCGCGACTACATCGAGCGGCTCGAGGTCGTCGGCGACCTGTTCGTCCAGGGGTACGCGCTCGACTACGCGGACCTCTTCGCACCCGGCGCCTACCGGCGCGTGCCGCTCCCGACATACCCGTTCGCTCGCGAGGCGTACTGGGTCAAGGCGCGCGGCCGGGCAGGCGCGGCGTCGGCGCTGGAGGGGGCCACGCAGGCGGAGCGCGCGACGACGCTCCTCGCGCTCCCCGCCTGGAGGGCGCAGCCCGCTGCCGGGGACGGCGCGCGCATGCGCGACGTCGACTTCGCGGCGCACCGGGTGCTCATCGCGGGCGAGCTCCCGGAGGCCGCTCTCCGTGCGCTCCGCGAGCAACTACCGCGCGCGCGCTGCGAGGTCGTGGCGCCGCGGGAGGGCTCGCTCGCGGAGCGGTACGAGCGCGCGGCCGTGGCGGCCCTCCGGAGCGTGCGGCTCGCGCTCGAGGAGGGCGGAGGGCGATCGTCGCTCGTGCAGCTCGTCGTCGCGACCGGCGGTGATCGCCGCGAGGCGTGCTTCGCCGGGCTCTCGGGGCTGCTGAAGACGGCGAGCCGCGAGAACCCGCGGCTCGCGACGCAGACGCTCGAGCTCGGCGACGCAGGCGCGGTCGACGCGCTCCCGCGCGCGCTCCTTGAGGACGCGCGCGACGTCGACGAGCCGGAGCTCCTCTACCGCGACGGCCGCCGGTGGGTGCGGCGGCTCGAGCGGGCCGCGCGTCTCGACGATCCCAGGACGATCAGGGCGCCTTGGCGGGACGGCGGCGTCTACCTGATCACCGGCGGCCTCGGCGGCCTCGGCTACCTCTTCGCCACGGCCATCGCGGAGAGCACGCGAGGTTCCACGCTCGTCCTCGTCCACCGATCCGCGCCGAGCGGCGAGCAGCGAGCCCGCCTCGACGCGCTGCGGTCGCTCGGCGCGCGCGTGGACGACCAGCGACGCGACGTGGGCGACGCGCGGGACGTCGACGGGCTCATCGAGCACGTACGGGCGAGCCACGGCGCGCTCACGGGCGTCCTCCACGCGGCCGGGACGACGCGCGACGCGCTCTTGCCGAGAAAGACGCCGGAGGAGGTGAACGACGTCCTCCGCCCGAAGGTCGCCGGCCTGGTCCACCTCGACGAGGCGACGCGCGACCTTCCGCTCGACCACTTCGTGTGCTTCTCCGCGTTCGCCGGCGTGTACGGCAATCCGGGGCAAGCCGACTACGCCGCGGCGAACGCCTTCATGGACGCCTATGTCGAGTATCGCCGCGGGCTCGTCGAGGAGGGGCGCCGACACGGGACGAGCCTCGCGATCGCCTGGCCGCTGTGGGCCGACGGCGGGATGAAGATGACCGACGCCGGCAAGGCGAGGATGCACGCCGCTGGCCTCCGGGAGCTGGATACGCGCGACGGCCTCGCGGCTTGTTCCGCGGCCGTCGCGCGGAAGAGCCCGCGCGTCGTCGTGCTGACCGGCGACGAGGGCAAGCTCGAGGCGTTCTTCGAGCCCTCCTCGCCGCGCGCGCCGCGCCGACCCGAGCCGACCGGCGGTGTCGCCAGGGAAGGCGCGTCGCTCCTTCATGCGACGCTGGCGCGCCTCAAGGAGCTCCTGGCCGTCGTCACGACGATCGAGGCGGAGCGCATCGACGGCGCCGAGCCGTTCGAGGCGTACGGCCTCGACTCGATCATGATCACCCAGCTCAATCAGCGGCTGGAGGCGATCTTCGGCGGGATCTCGAAGACGCTCTTCTTCGAGCACCGGACGCTCGAGGGCCTGGCGCAGCACCTCGCCGAGGAGCACCGCGAGGCGTGCCAGCGCTGGGCGGGAGGCCCGGGCGACGGCGCGCCGGACGATGTCGCCCGCGCTGAGCCGCGGGGGCCGTCGAGCGCCGCGCAGGAGGCCCGATCCGGCGAGCGCGCGCCGGCGGAGGCGGCGCCGCCTGCGCAGGAGCTCGACGTGGCGATCATCGGACTGGCCGGCCGCTATCCGCACGCGCGCACCCTCGACGAGTTCTGGGAGAACCTGCGCGCGGGGAAGGACTGCATTACGGAGGTCCCCCCGGACCGCTGGCCGATCGAGGGTTTCTATGACGGCGCGGCCGAGTCGTCGCCGGGGAACGGGAAGAGCTACAGCAAGTGGGGCGGCTTCCTCGAGGGATTCGCGGATTTCGATCCGCTCTTCTTCGGGATCTCTCCGGGCGAAGCGGAGAGCCTGGATCCCCAGGAGCGTAGCTTCCTCGAGATCTGCTGGGAGGTCATCGAGGACGCCGGCTATACGCGGCGCACGCTGCAGTCGCGGCACGGCGGCCGCGTGGGCGTGTATGCGGGGATCACGAAGACCGGGTTCGACCTCTACGGGCCTGCGCTCTGGGCGACGGGAAAGGACGCCTATCCGCACACGTCCTTCAGCTCCCTCGCGAACCGCGTGTCGTACCTCTTCGATCTCCGCGGCCCGAGCATCCCGGTCGACACCATGTGCTCGGCGTCGCTGACGGCGATCCACGAGGCGTGCGAGCACCTGAAGCGCGGCGAGTGCGAGCTCGCGATAGCGGGCGGCGTCAATCTCTACCTGCACCCGTCCAACTACGTGATCCTCTGCAGTCACCGCATGCTGTCGCCTGACGGCAAGTGCAGGAGTTTCGGGGCGGGGGCCAACGGGTACGTGCCCGGGGAGGGGGTGGGCGCTGTGCTGCTCAAGCTCCTTCGGCGGGCCGAGGCGGACGGCGATCACATCTACGGTGTCATCAAGGGGACAGCGATCAACCACGGCGGGCGGACACACGGGTACACCGTGCCCAACCCGAATGCCCAGGCGGAGGTGGTCGCGATGGCGCTGGCCCGCGGCCGGATCGACGCGCGCGCGGTCAGCTATATCGAGGCGCACGGGACCGGCACGGAGCTCGGCGATCCCATCGAGATCGCGGGCCTCACCAAGGCATTCCGCGCGAGCGCCGCGGGGCCGCTCACGCGCCGGTGCGCGATCGGCTCGCTCAAGAGCAACATCGGCCATGCCGAGAGCGCCGCGGGCATCGCCGGCGTGACGAAGGTCCTCCTGCAGATGAAGCACGGCCAGCTCGTGCCGAGCCTGCACGCGCGGATGTCGAACCCGAACATCGACTTCGATCGCACGCCCTTCGTGGTGCAGCAGGAGCTCGAGAGCTGGGGGCGTCTCACCCAGGTCGTCGATGGCCGCACCGAGGAGCTCCCGCGGATCGCGGGGATCTCGTCGTTCGGCGCGGGCGGCGCGAACGCACACGTCGTGATCCAGGAGTACGTCCCGGCGCCCGAAGAGCCGGCCGCCGATGGGGAGCAGCCCTCGGCGATCATCGTCCTGTCGGCGCGTACCGAGGCGCAGCTCACGGAGCAGGCGCGGAACCTCCTGCGCGCGATCCGGGTTCAGCGCCGCACCGACGGCGATCTGGCGAGGATCGCCTGGACGCTGCAGACGGGGCGCGAGGCGATGGAGGAGCGCCTTGCGTGCGTGGCATCGAGCCTCGATGAGCTGGTCGCGACGCTGGGAGCGTTCGTCGCGTCGCCCTCAACCGCGCCGGGGATCTATCGAGGTTCGGCGCGGAAGCGAAAGGACCTATCGGCGTTCGCGGCGAACGAGGAGCTACGCGAGGTCGTATCGAGGTGGATCGAGCGGCGCCGCTACGCGCAGCTCCTCGAGCTGTGGGTCAGCGGGCTGGAGGTGGACTGGGAGCGGCTGTACGGCGAGCGCAAGCCGCGGCGGATCAGCCTGCCGACGTACCCGTTCGAGCGGGAGCGTTACTGGCTGCCGCAGGGCGAGGGCGCGGTCGTGGCGGGAGCTGTGCCGCCGGTCGAGGCGTCGTGCGCAGCGGCGTGCGGCGGACGGCTGGAGCAGGGGTCCGGCACGGCCGAGGTGTCGCGAGTGGAGGCGGGCGAGGCTGCGGAGGTGGTGGAGTACGAGGAGGTCTGGGAGCGGCTGGGGTGGGAAGAGCGTGAGCGGCGCCAGGAAGGCGTGCGCTGGCTGGTGGTCGGCGGAGACGAGGCGTGGCGGGCGTCGGTGGTGGAGGCGCTGAGGAGGGAGGAGCCCGGGAGCGAGGCGCTCGGGGTGAGCGTGGGCGGCGCGTACGGGTGGGAGGGAAGCGCGCGGTGCACGGTGCCCGAGGCGAGCGAGGTCTGGTTCCGGTCGGTGTTCGAGCGGCTAGGGGCGTGGGAGGCGGCGCGTGGTGGTGGGGGCCGGCCGTGCGGCGTGGTGTACGCGTGGGGTAGGGGGCTGGAGCGGCTGCGCGGCGTGCACGCGCTGGTGCGAGGCGCGAAGGGGAGCGGAGCGTTGCTGCGCCGTCTCGTGCTGACGGGTCGTCAGGTCCGAGGCGAGGTGAGCGGGTGCTACGACGCGGCGCTGATCGGCGTGGAGCGGTCGCTGGGGCTCGTTTTGCCGGAGCTGAGCGTGGGGGTGGTGCTGGCGGGCGCGGAGGGGATAGAGGCGGGCGCGCTGGCGCGGGAGGTGTGGAGCGGCGGAGTGATCCGTCACGAGGGAGGAGAGCGTCAGCGGCTCGGGGTCCGTCGAGCGCCGCCGAGCGTGAGGAGCGAGGCGCCGCTGCGGGACGGAGGTGTGTACGTGATCACCGGTGGAGCCGGAGGGCTCGGGCGGCTGTTCGCGGAGCACTTGGCGCGGCGCTGCGCGGGTCGGCTTGCGCTGGTGGGTCGCCGTGGACGTGACGAGCAGATCGAGGGTGTGCTGTCGGGGCTTCGCGGCGCTGGAGCGAGGGAAGCGGAGTACTACGAGGCGGACGTTTCGGACGCGGCGCAGATGCGCGGCGTGGTGGCGGGGCTGGAGTCGAGGTGGGGTTCAATCCACGGCGTTCTGCACGCGGCAGGAGTGGAGTCGCGTGGAACATTGTTGGACAAGAGGTGGGAAGAGGTCGAGGAGATAACGCGGCCGAAGATCGAGGGCACGCGGGTGGTGGATGAGGTGACGGCGGGGCATCCGCTGGACTTCATGTGCCTGTTCTCATCGACGGCGGCGTCGCTGGGGGACGGAGGGTCGTGCGACTACGCGAGCGCGAACCGGTTCCAGGTGGCGTATGCGCAGATGCGGCAAGAGCTGAGAGAGAGAGGCGAGCGGAGCGGAGCGACGGTGGCGGTGTGCTGGCCGCTGTGGCGCGCCGGGGGAATGGGCACGAGCGAGCGAGAAGGCATGGGGGTGTACCTGCGGAGCAGCGGTCAGCGTTACTTGGAGAGCGATGAGGGGCTGGAGGCGTGGGAGCGCGCGATGGGCGCGGCCGTCAGCCCGCGGCTCGTGTTCGCGGGGCAGCCGCGCCGCGTGCACGCCTTCCTCTCGCGCATCTACGCTGGCGCGCGCGCAGACGGCGCGTCCACGGGCGGTGAGCTCACCCGCGGCGCGCCGCCGCGCAGGGACCTCCCGGCCCGGCCTGCCGCCGCGCCGTCGACGTCCACCGCGGAGCGCGTCCTGCGCGATCTGAAGTCGTGCGTCGAGGCGGTGTTGAAGATCCCCGCGTCGCGGCTGAGCGAGGACACGAGCTTCGCCGATATCGGATTCGACTCGATCGGGCTCACGCGCGTCGCGCGCCTCCTTTCGAAGCATTTCGGCTTCGAGATCGTGCCGAGCGTCTTCTTCAGCTACACGACGCTCGACAAGCTCGGTGGTCATCTGCTCGAGCAGCACCGCGACGCGCTGGAGCGCCTCTATGAATCCGCACCCCCGCCCGACCCGGGCGCGGCCCGCGCGCCGGAGCGCGACGCCCGCGGGAGCTCGGACGGTCCGGCGGCCGGCGCCGCCGAGCCCGGCCGCGAGCCAGAAGCGCAGCGCCTCCACGGCGCGCGCGCAGCCTCAGCCAGCCAGCCGGCGCTCGCGCCGTCGTCGCCGGACGAGCCCGTGGCCATCATCGGGATGTCGGCGCGCGTCGCGGGGGCCGGTGACGTCGACGAGCTGTGGCAGCTCCTGATCGAGGGCCGCACGCATATCGAGGAGATCCCGGGCGAGCGCTGGGACGCTCGCCCGTACTACGCGGGCCCCGGCGCGCCGGGCAACCGGATCGTCACGAACAAGGGCGGCTTCATCCGGGGGCTCGACCGCTTCGACCCGCTCTTCTTCGAGATCTCGCCGCGCGAGGCGCAGTCGATGGATCCGCGCCAGCGGCTGATGCTCCAGGAGGCGTGGCGCGCGTTCGAGGACGCAGGCTACGCCGGCGACGCGCTCCGCGGTACGCGCGCCGGCGTCTTCGTCGGCGTGGAGGAGGGGGTGAGCGCGCAGGACGGCACGGAGGGGCTCGCGACGAGCCACCACAACGCCATCCTCGCCGCGCGCATCTCCTACGTCCTCGACCTGCGCGGCCCGAACCTGGCCATCAACACGGCTTGCTCCTCCGGGCTCGTCGCGCTGCACACCGCGTGTCAGAGCGTTCGACGCGGCGAGTGCTCGATGGCGCTCGTCGGCGCGGTGAACGTCCTCGCCTCGCCGCTGATGTACGTCGCGCTCAGTCAAGGCGGGATGCTCTCTGCCGACGGCGAGTGCTACGCGTTCGACCAGCGCGCCAACGGGCTCGTGCCCGGCGAGGCGGCCGTCGCCGTGGTCGTGAAGCGGCTCTCTCAGGCCATCACGGACGGCGACACGGTCCTCGGCGTGATCAGGGCCAGCGGCGTGAACTACGACGGCAGGACGAACGGCCTCACCGCGCCGAGCGGCCTCGCCCAGGCGTCGCTCCTCGAGGAGATGTACCGGGACCACGCGCTCGACGTCGAGGACATCACCTACATCATCGCGCACGGCACGGGGACCAAGCTCGGCGACCCCGTGGAGGTGAACAGCTTGATGGATGTCTTCGGCCGGCGCACCAGCGCCCGGCGCTTCTGCGCGGTGGGGTCGGTCAAGCCCAACTTCGGCCACACGTTCGCCGCCTCCGGCCTCGTGAGCCTCGTCGCGATGCTCATGGCGATACGGCACCGGCAGATCCCACCGTCGGCCAACCACGCGCAGAACAACGAGTTCATCGACTTTGAGAAGGGGGCCTTCTACGTCAACGACCGTCCGCGCGCGTGGCTCGCGCGCGGAGGGGCGAAGCGGATCGGCGCGATCAGCGCCTTCGGGATGAGCGGCACGAACGCCCATGTCGTGATCGAGGAGCACGTGCCCGAGGCGGCCGCCGCCGGACACGCGGCGCTGCCCACCGGGGCCGTCGCGATCGTCCCGCTCTCCGCGCGAAGGGTCGACGACCTCGTCGCGTACGCGGAGAGCCTGCGGGTGTTCCTGGCCGACGGCAGGCGCGCCGGCGCGGAGGCGCCCGACCTCGTGAGCGTCGCGTACACGCTGCAAACAGGGCGCGAGGCGATGCGGCACAGGGCGGTCTTCTGCGTCCGCGATCTCGACGAGCTCGAGAGCAAGCTCCGCGCGTATGCGGCCGCGGGGCCCGGGCTCGGCGCGGACGATCGCGACGCGGACGAGCTGGCCGCCCGGTGGGCGCGCGGGGAGGCGGTCGACTGGCGCGCGATGGTTCCAGGCGCGCGGCCGGTGAAGACGCGGCTCCCGACCTATCCCTTCCACGCCGCGACCCGCCTCTCGCCCGCGAACGGCTCGCGCGAGCCGCGGCCGCCTTCCGAGCGCGCCGCGCCGACGCCACGCGCTCTCCACCCCCTGGTTCACCGGATTGTGTCGGTATGACGAGCGGCCTCATGGAAAGCAGTCACAGGTTCGAGACGCTGCTGGACGGGCGGGAGTTCTTCCTCGATGACCATCGTGTCCTCGGGGAGGCCGTCCTCCCCGGCGCCGCCTATCTCGAGATGGCCAGAGCGGCCACGGTCCACAGCGGGCGCGCTCGCGTGCTCGGCCTGCGGAACGTGGTGTGGCTCGCCCCCGTGGTCGTCAACGGGACCCCCCGCGCCGTGCGGATCGAGATCGCCGCGAAGGCCGGCAAGACGCGCTTCTCGGTGCGCAGCGCGCGCGGCGGAGCGAGCGAGCCGGAGGTCGTCCACGGGCAGGGCGAGGTCGTCACCGCCGAGAGCGGCGGCGCGACGGCGCCGGCCTCGCGCGTCGATATCGACGAGATCCGCGCGCGGTGCGCGTCGACGTTGTCTGGCGCCGACCTGTACGCGCTCTTCGAGCGGCAGGGGCTGACGTACGGGGAGACGTTCCGCTGCATCGAGGAGCTCCGGCGGAGCGACGCGGAGGTGCTCGCGAGGTTCCGCCTGGCTCCGCCGGCGATCCAGGCCGGCGCGCCCTTCGAGCTCCACCCCGGCGTGACCGACGCCGCGCTGCAGTCGACGGTCGGGCTCCTCGTCGGCGATGGGCGCTTGCCGGCAGGCTCCGTGCACGTGCCGTTCTCGCTGAAGGAGCTCGTGCTCCACACGCAAACCCCCGCCGCTGGGTACGTCGTCGCGCGGTGGAGCCCGGGCGCGTCGCCCCGGAGCAACGTCCTGAAGTTCGATATCGACATCGTCGACGAGGCGGGCGCCGTCTGCGTGTCGATGCGCGAGTTCGCGAGCCGGCGGTACGACAAGGCGCCGGCCGCGGACGTGCTCTTCGGCACGACCACGTGGCTCGCGGAGCCGCTCGCCCCGCCGCGTCCGGCCGAGCGAGGCGCGCCAGCGCGCCGAGACGCGCTCGTCCTCCTCGCTGGCGAGAGCGACGAGCTGGCCGCGCTGGTCTCGGAGCGGGCGCAGACGGTCCGCCTCCCGCGCGTGCTCGACGCCGGGGGCGCCGTCGAGCACGCGCGCGTCGTCGCGGCGGCGCGGCAGGCCCTCGAGGCGATCCAGCGCGTCGTGAGCGGGCGGCCGAGCGGCCCGCGCGAGGTCGTCGCGCTCGCGTCGGTGCGAGATGAGGCGTTCGCGCACGCGCCCCTCGCCGGGTTGCTCAAGACGATGCGCCGCGAGCACCGCGACCTCCGCGGCAAGCTCGTGCTCGTCCCCGCAGAGCTCGGCCCGGAGGCGCGCGCGCGGCTCCTCTCGCGCGAGCTCGAGGCCGCGTACGACGACGTCGAGGTCCGGTACGACCGGAGCGAGCGCCGCGAGGTCCGGCGGTTCATCGAGATCGAGCTGGCCGGAGGGGCCGCGCTGCGGCCGACGTTCGAGGCTGGCGGCGTGTACTGGCTGACGGGCGGCCTTGGCGGCCTCGGGCGAATCTTCGCGCGCCACATCGCCGGCACCGCCGGGGCGACGGTCGTCTTGACCGGCCGCTCGCCGCTCTCCGAGGAGAGCCGCGCGTGGCTCGATGCGCTGCGGGCGATGACCGGCGCGACGATCGACTACCTCCCCGCCGACGTCGCCGACGAGCGGAGGCTGCGGACGGTGCTCGCCGACATCAAGGAGCGCCACGGGAGGCTGACCGGAATCCTCCACGGCGCGGGCGTCCTTCGCGACAGCACGATCGCGAAGAAGACCGCCGCTGAGCTCGAGGCCGTCTTCGCCGCCAAGGCGCTCGGCCTCCTCGCGATCGACGAGGCCACGCGGGACGAGGACCTCGACTTCCTGGTCCTGTTCTCGTCGGCGTCCGCGGTGTGGGGCAACGCCGGGCAGGCCGACTACGTCGCGGCCAACGCGCTGCTCGATGAGTTCGCCGTCCGCCGGAACGAGCTGGTGAAGGCTGGTCGGCGCTCCGGGCGGACGCTGTCGATCGGCTGGCCGCTGTGGCGCTCCGGCGGGATGAAGGTCGACGACGCCAACGAACGGATGGTGGAGCGCGCGTACGGCCTCGTGCCGCTCGACGAGGCGGCCGGGCTCTGGGCGTTCGAGGTCGCGATGCGATCGTCGCTGGCCCAGGTGGTGGTCCTCTCCGGCCACGCGGAGAAGCTGCGGAGCAAGGTCATCGGGGCGGAGCGCGAGGCCGCCGACGCCGCGGCCCGCGTCGCCGCGGAGCCCGCGGGCGCCACGCTGGCGAGCGAGCAGCCCGCGCCTTTCGCGGACGGCGCCGGCGAGGCGAGCGGCCTCCGCGATCTCGTGGAGCGCACGCTGGTCCGCGCCGTCTCCCGCGTGCTGAAGATCCAGGAGGCGGACATCGAGCTCGACGTGGAGCTGAGCACGTTCGGCTTCGACTCGCTCAGCCTGACGGAGCTCAGCAACCGGCTGAGCGCCGAGCTCGGCGTCGAGCTCCTCCCGACGGTCTTCTTCGAGCACCCGTCGCTGGCCGCGCTCGAGACGTTCCTCCTCGCGACCCACCTCGGCGCGCTGGCGAGGACGTTCCGGGTGGAGGTCGCGGCCCGCGCGCCGCGGCCGGAGCCGGCGCAGCCGCCGATCGAGCGCCCCGCCGCGATCATCGACCAGGCTGGCGCGCACGACGCGTCGGCCGCAGCCGTCGTCGACCGGGCGGACGCGCGCGACGCGCGCCCCGCCCGGACAGCGATCATCGGGATCAGCGGCCGGTTTCCGCAGGCCAGCGACGTCGACGCGTTCTGGAGCAACCTGATCGAGGGGCGCGACTGCATCGAGGTCGTCCCGGAGGATCGCTGGGATTGGCGCGCGATCTACGGGGATCCGCACGCCGAGGCGAACAAGACGAACGTGAAGTGGGGCGGCTTCATCGACGAGCTGGCCTCGTTCGACCCGCAGTTCTTCGGGATCTCGCCGAAGGAGGCGGAGCTTATGGACCCGCAGCACCGCCTGCTCATGGAGCACGTGTGGTCCGCGATGGAGGACGCCGGGTACTCGGCGAAGGCGTTGTCGGGCACGCGCACCGGGGTGTTCCTCGCGATCGGGCCGGGCAGCTATCGCCAGCCGGCGTCGCAGCCGATCGAGGCGTACAGCGCGACCGGCGCGGTGCCGTCGATGGCGCCGAACCGGATCTCGTTCTTCCTCAACCTGCGCGGCCCGAGCGAGCCGGTGGAGACGGCGTGCTCGAGCGCGCTGATCGCCGTGCACCGCGCGGTGCAGGCGATCGACGCGGGCGTCTGCGATCAGGCGTTCGTCGGCGCCGTCAACGTGATGTACAGCCCGGAGCTCCACATCTGCTTCAGCAAGGCCGGGATGCTGAGCGTCGACGGCCGGTGCAAGACGTTCTCCCGCCGCGCCGACGGGTACGTACGGGGCGAGGGCGTGGGCGTGATGCTGCTGAAGCGCCTCCGGCAGGCGCAGGCGGATCGCGACGCCATCTACGGCGTCATCCGGGGAACGAACGTGAACCACGGCGGGCGCGCCGCGTCGCTCACGGCGCCGAACGCGAGCGCGCAGGCCGAGCTCCTCTTCGACGCGTACTCCAGGGCCGGCGTGGACGTCCGCGCGGTGACGTACGTCGAGACCCATGGCACCGGCACTCCGCTCGGCGATCCGGTCGAGATCAACGCGCTGAAGAAGGCGTTCGGCGCCCTGTACGAGAGGCAGGGGGGCGCGATCGAGGCCCAGCGCTGCGCGCTCGGCAGCGTCAAGACGAATGTCGGTCACCTCGAGGTCGCCGCCGGCATCGCGGGGATCTTCAAGGTGCTGATGGCGATGCACCACGGCGAGCTGCCGAAGACGCTGCATTGCGAGGAGACGAACCCGTACATCGAGCTCGAGGGGAGTCCGTTCTTCCTGCTCAAGGAGCGCCGGCCGTGGCTGCGTCCCGCCATGCCGGACGGCGGCGTCGCGCCGCGCCTCGCGGGCATCAGCGGTTTCGGGTTCGGCGGCGCCAACGCGCACGTGATCGTGGAGGAGCACGCGGAGGGCGGAGGGGGCGCGCTCGACGAGATCGCCGCAGAGCGGCCCCTCCAGATCGTTCCGCTCTCGGCGCGCAGCGAGGCGCGCCTCCGCGCCTACGCGGGGCAGCTCCTCGCGTTCCTCCGCGAGGTCACGGCCAGCGCGGGCGCGCAGCCCGGCTCGGTCCCCGATGAGGTCGCGGAGCAGCTGCGGCGCGATCTCGTCGGCGTCGTGGCCGCGACGATGGCGATTCAGGCGTCGGACGTCAGCGCCGACGAGCGCTTCGCGGACTACGGGGCGGATCTCGGGCTGCTCGCCAATGAGGCCCACCGCGCGCTCGGGATCCACATCACGGCGCAGGCCATCGGCGAGGCGGGCTCGATCGACGCCCTCGTCCCGTACCTGTTCGAGCGGCACCGGGAGTCGCTGTGCGCGCGCTACCTCGTCGCCAGCCGCGCGGAGAGCGCCGAGACGAGGCGCGCCGGGGCGCCGAAGCGCGTCCGTCCGGGGCCGGCGCTCCTCGTCGACGTCGCGTACACGCTGCAGGTCGGTCGCGACGCGATGGACCACCGGGTCGCCTTCCTGGCGCGTGACGTCGAGGAGCTCGAACGGAAGCTCGAGCGCTTCCTCGCGGGCGCCGAGGAGACGGACGGCGCCTTCACGGGCCAAGTTCGACGCGAGCGCGACAGCATGAAGGTGCTCAACGCCGATGCGAGCGCCAACGAGATGGTCGCGACGTGGATGCGGCAAGGCAAGCTCGCCAGCCTTTGCGAGCTCTGGGTGCGCGGGTTGGAGGTGGACTGGGAGCGGCTGTACGGCGAGCGCAAGCCGCGGCGGATCCACCTGCCGACGTACCCGTTCGAGCGGGAGCGTTACTGGCTGCCGCAGGGCGAGGGCGCGGTCGTGGCGGGAGCTGCGCCGCCGGTCGAGGCGTCGTGCGCAGCGGCGTGCGGCGGACGGCTGGAGCAGGGGTCCGGCACGGCCGAGGTGTCGCGAGTGGAGGCGGGCGAGGCTGCGGAGGTGGTGGAGTACGAGGAGGTCTGGGAGCGGCTGGGGTGGGAAGAGCGTGAGCGGCGCCAGGAAGGCGTGCGCTGGCTGGTGGTCGGCGGAGACGAGGCGTGGCGGGCGTCGGTGGTGGAGGCGCTGAGGAGGGAGGAGCCCGGGAGCGAGGCGCTCGGGGTGAGCGTGGGCGGCGCGTACGGGTGGGAGGGAAGCGCGCGGTGCACGGTGCCCGAGGCGAGCGAGGTCTGGTTCCGGTCGGTGTTCGAGCGGCTAGGGGCGTGGGAGGCGGCGCGTGGTGGTGGGGGCCGGCCGTGCGGCGTGGTGTACGCGTGGGGTAGGGGGCTGGAGCGGCTGCGCGGCGTGCACGCGCTGGTGCGAGGCGCGAAGGGGAGCGGAGCGTTGCTGCGCCGTCTCGTGCTGACGGGTCGTCAGGTCCGAGGCGAGGTGAGCGGGTGCTACGACGCGGCGCTGATCGGCGTGGAGCGGTCGCTGGGGCTCGTTTTGCCGGAGCTGAGCGTGGGGGTGGTGCTGGCGGGCGCGGAGGGGATAGAGGCGGGCGCGCTGGCGCGGGAGGTGTGGAGCGGCGGAGTGATCCGTCACGAGGGAGGAGAGCGTCAGCGGCTCGGGGTCCGTCGAGCGCCGCCGAGCGTGAGGAGCGAGGCGCCGCTGCGGGACGGAGGTGTGTACGTGATCACCGGTGGAGCCGGAGGGCTCGGGCGGCTGTTCGCGGAGCACTTGGCGCGGCGCTGCGCGGGTCGGCTTGCGCTGGTGGGTCGCCGTGGACGTGACGAGCAGATCGAGGGTGTGCTGTCGGGGCTTCGCGGCGCTGGAGCGAGGGAAGCGGAGTACTACGAGGCGGACGTTTCGGACGCGGCGCAGATGCGCGGCGTGGTGGCGGGGCTGGAGTCGAGGTGGGGTTCAATCCACGGCGTTCTGCACGCGGCAGGAGTGGAGTCGCGTGGAACGTTGTTGGACAAGAGGTGGGAAGAGGTCGAGGAGATAACGCGGCCGAAGATCGAGGGCACGCGGGTGGTGGATGAGGTGACGGCGGGGCATCCGCTGGACTTCATGTGCCTGTTCTCATCGACGGCGGCGTCGCTGGGGGACGGAGGGTCGTGCGACTACGCGAGCGCGAACCGGTTCCAGGTGGCGTATGCGCAGATGCGGCAAGAGCTGAGAGAGAGAGGCGAGCGGAGCGGAGCGACGGTGGCGGTGTGCTGGCCGCTGTGGCGCGCCGGGGGAATGGGCACGAGCGAGCGAGAAGGCATGGGGGTGTACCTGCGGAGCAGCGGTCAGCGTTACTTGGAGAGCGATGAGGGGCTGGAGGCGTGGGAGCGCGCGATGGGCGCGGCCGTCAGCCCGCGGCTCGTGTTCGCGGGGCAGCCGCGCCGCGTGCACGCCTTCCTCTCGCGCATCTACGCTGGCGCGCGCGCCTCCGCCGCCAATGGCGCGCCGTCCGGCTTGCGCAGCGCGGTGGCGCCGGCGATCTCGACCGCGGCGGCACCCGGCCTCTCCAACGGCGGCGCTCCTGCGCGACACGAGCGAGGCTCGACGTCGCTTCCGGAGCGTGTCGTGCACGATCTGAAGGTGCACGCCGAGGCCGTCCTGAAGATCCCGGCGGGCAGGCTTGACGAGGAGACGAGCTTTGCCGACATCGGATTCGATTCAATCGCGCTGGCGCAGTTCGCCCGTCTTCTCACGACACAACTCGGCTTCGACGTCCTTCCGAATACCCTCCTCAACCACAGCACGATCAGAAAGCTCGCCGGTCATCTCGTGAGGCAGCACCGCGAAGCGCTGGAGCATCGATCTCGAGCGAACGGCGAGCCAGCGCAGGCTCTCCCAGCTCACCCGGCGCTCGACGACGCGCCTCCGAGCGCTCTCCAGTCGGGCCGCGCGGCGCCGCGTGCGGCTGCCCTCTCGCCCGCGCGCGAGGAGGTGGCGATCATCGGCATGTCTGCGCGCGTCGCCGGGGCAGATGACGCCGACGCCCTGTGGGCGCTCCTGCTCGAGGGGCGCAAGCAGATCCAGGAGATCCCCTCGGAGCGCTGGGATTTTCACGCCTACTACGAGGGCCCCGGCGCGCCGGCAAACCGGATCGCCACGAACAGAGGGGCCTTCCTGCGCGGCCTCGACGAGTTCGATCCGCTCTTCTTCGAGATCTCCCCGCGCGAGGCGCAATGGATGGATCCGCGGCAGCGGCTGATGCTCGAGGCGGCGTGGGCTGCGTTCGAGGACGCGGGCCACGCCGGAGCGCGCCTGCGCGGCACGAATTGCGGGGTCTTCATCGGCGTAGAGGAGATGGCACATACGGGCGACGGCGCGCCCGGGCTCGCGACCAGCCACCACAACGGCATCCTGGCGGCGCGCATCTCCTACGTCCTCGATCTGCACGGCCCGAACCTCGCGCTGAACACCGCGTGCTCGTCGGGCCTCGTGGCGGTGCACACCGCGTGTCAGAGCCTTCTGCGCGACGAGTGCTCGATGGCGCTCGCCGGAGGGGTGAACGTCCTCACCTCACCGCTGACGTACATCGCGCTCAGCCAGAGCGGAATGCTGTCGGCCGACGGCGAGTGCTATGCGTTCGACGAGCGAGCGAGCGGAATGGTCCCGGGCGAGGCGGTCGCCGCGGTGGTGCTGAAGCGGCTCTCGCGGGCCATTGCGGACGGCGATCCGATCCACGCCGTCATCAAGGCCACCGGGGTGAACTACGACGGCAAGACCAACGGGATCACCGCGCCGAGCAGCGTCTCGCAGCAACACCTCGTCGAGCGCGTCCTCCGGCAGGCGGAGCTCCGCCCGGCCGACGTCCAATACGTGCTCGGGCACAGCGTGGGCTCGCAGCTCGGCGATCCGGTCGAGGTGCAAGCGCTCCGCGACGCCTTCCGCGCCGAGCCGGGCGAGCGGCAATGGTGCGCGCTGGGCTCGATCAAGCCGCTGATCGGCCACACGTTCGCGGCGTCGGGCGTCGTGAGCCTGATGGCGATGTGCCTTGCGATGAAGCACGAGACGATCCCGGCGACGCGCAACTACCGCCGGGCGAACGAGTACATCATCGACATCGCGCGCAGCCCCTTCTTCGTGAGCGACGCCGAGCGGCCCTGGATCGGCTCGGGTCCTGAGCGGCGGCGCCGCGGCCTCGTGGGCGCGACGGGGATGAGCGGGACGAACGCCTTCGTGTTGATCGAGGAGCACGCGCCGAGCCGAGCAACGCTGCAGCCGCAGCGCGCGGCCGGGGCCGCCGATCGCGCCCTGATCGCGCTGTCGGCGAAGAGCGACGCGGCGCTGCGCCAGTACGCGCAGCGTCTCCGCGCGCACCTCGTGAAGCACCCGGCCGTGGACCTCCACGGGGTGGCCTACACGCTCCAGACCGGGCGCGAGGCCATGCCGTGCCGGCTGGCGATCGTCGCCCCGTCGGTGGGCGCGCTCATCGAGCAGCTCGACGTGGTTCTCGACGCTGCCGACGGTCGCGCGCTCTCCGACCGCGCGATCTGGACGAGCCCCTCGAGCGCCGCGCGGGCTCCGAGCGCCGACGGCGACCCGCTCCACGACGCCGCGTGCGCCTGGGCAGCGGGCGGGGTCCTGGACACCGCCGCGCTCTACCCTGCCGCGAAGCCGACGAGGCTTGCGGGGCTCCCGACGTACCCCTTCGCGAGGCGCTCGGTCTCGCACGGCGAGCGGGGCGGCGCCCCGGAGGCCCCTGCGCCGCCCGCGCGACCGCAGGACGCCGTGCCTGGCGACAAGGCCGCCGCGCCTGGCGACAAGGCTGCCGCGCCTGGCGACAAGGCCGCCGAGTACTACACGTTCGACGCGCAGCGCCGATCGGACGATTACCGGGAGGAGTACCTGACGTTCTGCCCGTTCGAACGGGAGGTCCCCGGATTCTCGATGACACGTGTCCTCAGCGCGCCCGAAGCATTTCCGGACGAGTACCGGCTCGTGCTCGAGAAGCAGCTCGAGATGCGGCGGGTGATCTTCCGGAACGAGCGGTCCGAGTCCGTGCGGAGGGTCCTCGACATCGGGTGCGGTTGCGGGACCGACCTCGTGGAGGTGGCGAGGCGTCACCCGCACGCCAAGGCACACGGGTTCACGATCACGCGGGCTCAGGCCGACCTGGCGAACCGACGGATCCGGCGCATCGGCCTCGCCGAGCGCGTCCAGGTGTTCCACGCCGACAGCTCGAAGGATCGTTTCCCGGACACGTACGACCTGATCCTCGGCTTCGAGGTCACCTGCCATATCGCGGACAAGACCGGCGTCTTCGGCAACATCTCGTCGGCGCTATCGCCGCACGGGAGCGTGCTGCTCATGGACTTCGTATCGAACCTGCGCGGGGCGATCGTCGACGGGAACGTCGATATCGCGATATCGACGCAGGACGAGTGGATCGACGTGCTCACGGCGAGCTCGCTCGTCGTCGACGACATCGTCGACCTGAGCCCGCAGATCGCCAACTACGTCTTCGATCCGGACGTGGAGAAGAACATCGCGCATTTCCCGGAGGCGGCGCGGCGCTCGTCCCGCAACTTCGCCAACATGGCTGTCTCGCTGCGGGAGGAGTGGATCAGCTACTGCCTGCTCCGGTTGACGAAGGCGGACCCCGGCTGGACGGCGGACCGGCTCCGCGCCCACAACGCGTCGAAAATCGCCAAGAAGACGCCGTACGCCGCGGCGCTCGCCGAGCTCCAAGAGGCGCCCGGGTCTCCGCGCCCTGAGGCGGCCGCGGAGGACGAACGCGCGCCCCGGCAGGGGGCGTCCGTCGATCACGTCCGGCGGCGGCTCGAGCAGATCTTCGAGGAGGCGCTGCAGCTCACGCGCGACGAGCTGGCCGCGGCGACGACGTTCTCGGCGATGGGGGTCGGATCGCTCATCGCCGTCCGTCTGCTCCAGACGATCAACACCGCGTTCGATCTCCGCGAGCCGACGAGCGTGATGTTCCAGTTCCACGACCTCCAGTCGCTCGCCGAGCACCTGGCCTCGAAGATCGTCGTGGCCGCGCCGCCCGCGCGCGCCACCGCGGCGGCGCTCGCGCCGCCCTCCGCGCGGGTGCAGGAGGCCGCGACAACCCGGCAGGCCGCAGCGCCGGCCGAAGGCATCGCGATCGTCGGGATGTCGTGCCGCTGCGCCGGGGCGCGCGACAAGCGCGAGCTCTGGGACGTGATCGTCGAGGGGCGACAGCACGTCGAGCGCGTCGAGGAGCGATACCCCGAGTGGCGGGAGGCGTGCGTCGAGCAGGGGGTTGACCCGTCATCGCTCCACGCCGGCTTCATCGACGACGCGGATTGTTTCGACTCGCTCTTCTTCGATATCTCTCCGGTCGAGGCGGACCAGATGGACGCTTCGCAGCGCCTCGTCCTCGAGGGGATCCACGCTGCGCTCGAGGACGCGGGCTACGACCCTCGCTCGTTGAGCGGGCGCCGCGTCGGGACGTTCATCGGATCGATGGGCACCGGCGCGCCGCGCGGGACGTCGCACCTCGCGATGCTGGGGAGCGACGGCGCGATCCTGTCGTCGCGCATCGCGTACCACCTGAACTTTGCCGGGCCGGCCATCACGGTCAACTCCGCGTGTTCGTCGTCGCTCGTCGCCGTCGAGCTGGCGTGCCAGAAGCTTCGCAGCGGCGACATCGACATGGCGGTCGCGGGAGGCGTGACCCTGTACTCGCAGCCTGCGTCGTTCGTGATGATGCACAACGCCGGGATGCTCTCGCCCAGCGGGCGGTGCCGCCCCTTCGATGATGGCGCAGATGGCATCGTCGTGGGAGACGGCGTCGGCGTGGTGGTGCTGATGCCGCTCTCGAGGGCGATTGACGAGGGCGCGCACGTCTACGGGGTCATCCGCGCGATCGGGACGAACCAGGACGGCAAGACGTCCGGGATCACCGCGCCGAGCTTCCTCGCCCAGAGCCGCCTGGAGCGCGAGGTCTACGAGAAGGCCGGGATCTCGCCGGAGCAGCTCCAGGTCGTGGAGGCCCACGGCACGGGGACGAAGCTCGGCGATCCGGTGGAGATCCACGCGCTCACGGAGGCCTTCAGGGCGTCGACCCAGGTGCGCCAGTTCTGCGCGATCGGGTCGCTCAAGGCCAACATCGGCCACACCACGGCCGCGTCCGGCGTGCTCGGGCTCATCAAGGTGCTCCTCGCCATGGAGCACGGCTGCATCCCACCCGCGATCAACTTCACGCGACCCAACCGGCACATCGATCTTGCGGACAGCCCGTTCTACGTGAGCACGCGCCCCGCCCCGTGGCCCGAGAACCCCGGCGGTTCGCGGTTCGCGGCGGTGAGCGCCTTTGGCTTCAGCGGGACCAACGCGCATGTCGTGATCGAGGGGCTCGCCCGGCGCGAAGTCGCGGCGCCGCGGGCGTCCGCGCCGCCGGAAGAGCAGGTCGTGGTGCTCTCGGCGAAGAGGCCGGAGCTGCTCGATGAATACGCCCGACGCCTCCTCGTGTTCACGCCCGCGGCTGGCACATCGCTCGCCGACGTCGCGTGGACGTTGCAGATCGGTCGCGCGGCGATGGATTGCCGCTTGGCGATCGTGGCGGCGACGTTCGAGGAGCTGCGGGGGCGACTCTCCGCGTACCTCGCCGGTGCGGAGCGGTCGCCGGGGTGCTTCTCGGGGCGCGCGACGGGGCGCCGCGAAGGGCGGCCCGCCGGGAGCACGCCGGCGCAGCTCGCGGCGTTCTGGGCCTCGGGCGGCGCCGTGTCCTGGGAGGCCGAGCTTCACCGCCACGCTGGCGCGCGCAGGCGTGTGCCTCTGCCCACGTACCCGTTCGAGAGGGTCCGTTTCGCGCGTGCCGGGGCGGAGGGGCGGCGCGACGCCGCGCCCCGCCCGACGTGCCTGGTGGAGAAGACGTGGCTTCCGGCGCGCGCCCAGGCCGCGACGGCGGAGGTGGACCTCGCCGGGCGCTGCTTCGCGATCCTGGCGACACCGGGGACGCGAGCCCTGGCCGAAGAGCTGCTGCGCAGGCTGCCGCGTTCCGAGGTCGTGATGCCCGAGGACGTCCACGCGGCCGTGCGTGGAAGCGCGGCGCCGTGGGACGCCTACGCGGGGTGCGTCGATCTCACCGGGCTCGATGCCGGGCACCGCGACGAGGACCTCGACTGGATCGCGTGGCTCCAGGAGCTGGTCGGCCGAGCGGACGCGCGTCGCGCCGCGCCGCTCGTCGTCCTCCAGGTGACGTCAGGCCTCGAACGCTTCCGCGGTGGGCCGGTGCGGCTCGCGGGGGCCAAGCGGAGCGGGCTCTATCGCATGCTCCAGAGCGAGTACAGCAAGGTCCTCTCGCGGCACGTCGACACCGACGCCGCGCTCGACGGCGAGCGGCGCGACCTCGTCGCGCAGGTGGTCGCAGAGCTCGGCGCTGCCAGCGAGGCGGGCGAGGTCTGCTACCGCGACGGCGTCCGCTACGAGGCCGCGCTGGAGCGCGCGGACGAGGTGGCGCGCGCGCGCGAGCCCGGCGCGAAGCGCCCGGCGCAGTACCCGCCCGATGAGGTCCTCTGGATCACCGGCGGCACGCGCGGGATCGGCATGCTGTGCGCGAAGCATTTCGTCGACGCGCGCGGGGTCCGGAAGCTCGTCCTCATGGGGCGCGAAGCGCTCCCGGAGCGCGCTGCGTGGGACGCGTACCTCACGTCCGGCAGCGATGAGATCTGCAAGCGGAAGATCGAGGACATCCTGTACCTCGAGGCGCGCGGCGCGCAGGTGCGCGTGAGCACGACGCCGCTCACCGATGAGGCGCGGATGGCGAGCGAGGTCGCCCGCGTTCGACGCGAGATGGGCGAGGCGCTCGGGGTCATTCACTGCGCCGGGAACACCGATTTCACGAATCCGGCCTTCGTCCGCAAGACGCGCGCCGGGATCGAGGGCGTCTCCGCGCCGAAGGTCCGCGGCGTCGACGTGCTGCGCCAGGTCTTCGCCGACGTGCCGCTGCGCTTCGTCCTGCTCTTCTCGTCGGTCGCCGCGGCGGTGCCGCGCCTGGCCGTCGGCCAGAGCGAATACGCGATGGCGAACGCGTACCTCGACTACATCGCTGCGGCGGGCTTCGGGCCCAAGGTGGCGCATTGCGCGAGCATCCAATGGCCGAGCTGGAAGGACACGGGGATGGGCGCCGCGAGCAGCGCGGCGTACCGGAGCACCGGCCTCTTGACCTGCGCCGACGACGAGGGGTTGCGTTTCCTCGACGAGATCCTCGCGCGGCGCCTCGGCCCCATCGTCATGCCGCTCGTGATCGACGAGGCGCGCTTCGATGCGCGCGCGCTCCTGCGCCGCGCCGCGCCCGCGATGGGGCAGGCCGGCGCGCCCCCCGAGCGCCCCGCGGATCCCGGCGGCCACGCCGCCGAGGCGAGCCGCCGCGCGCCTTCGGGCGCGCCGCGCGAGGCGATCGCGCGTCACGCCGGTTCCTCGACGGATACCGCGTCTGCCGTGAACGAGTGGCTCCGGCGGCTCGTCAGCCAGGAGCTCAAGGTCAAGTACGCCGACGTCGACGCGGCCCGGTCCTTCGATCAGTACGGCGTCGACTCAATCATGCTGGCGCAGATGATCCGGCAGATCGACGCAGGCCTCCCCGGCATCAAGGTCGATCCCACCGTCGTCATCGAGAACCCCAGCATCGAGCGCCTCGCCGCGTACCTCGTACGCACGTACCGCGATCAGCTCGACCGGCATTTCGCGGACGCGCAGGGCGCGGCCGGCCGCGTCACGGAGCGGCAGCTCGACCGGCGTTCAGCGGACGCGCAGGGTGCAGCTGGCCGCGTTACGGAGGGGCGGGCGGACAAGGTGGCGATCGTCGGAATGGCGTGCCACTTCCCGGGGGCGCCCGACATCCAGCAATTCTGGACGAACCTGTGCGAAGGAAAGGACGCGATTGGCCCCGTCCCGGCGTCGCGGTGGGACGCCGAGCGCTACCACGGCGATCCTGAGCGCGAGCCGGGGCGGAGCGTCAGCAAATGGGGTGGCTTCCTGGAAGACATCGAGTCGTTCGACCCGTCGTATTTCGGGATCCAGGAGTCGATCGCGATCGGCGTCGATCCGCTGGCGCGTCAGTGGCTGGAGGTGTGCGCAGAGGCCCTTGCCGACGCCGGATACGGCAAGACGGACCTGTGGGATCAGCGGGTCGGCGTCTTCTGCGGCACCCGCAGCAGCAACTATGCGAGCAAGCATGGCCGGCTCGACAGCAAGGCTGTCATCGGCGTGGGGCAGAACTTCATCTCCGCCCACCTCTCGCACTCCTACAACTTCGCCGGGCCGAACGTCGTCGTCGACACGGCCTGCGCCAGCGCGCTGACTGCGGTGCACCTGGCGGTGCAGAGCATCGAGCGCGGCGAGTCGGCGCTCGCGGTCGCGGGCGGCGTCGATATCCTCCTGGACGAAGGGCCGTTCGTCCTCCTCAGCAGCGCGAAGATCCTGTCCTCGGAGGGGCGCTGCAAGACGTTCGACGAGACCGCGGACGGGATCGGCATCGGTGAAGGCTGCGGCGTCGTGATACTGAAGCCGCTCTCGGCCGCCCTGCGCGACGGAGACAAGGTATACGGCGTGATCGACGGCTCGGCGATCAACTGCGATGGCCACACCATGGGGATCACGACGCCGAACCCGCGCCGCCAACAGGAGCTGATCGAGCGCGCCATCGCCGCAGCCGGGGTCGACGCCCGCACGATCAGCTACGTCGAAGCGCACGGCACCGGCACGCTGATCGGCGATCCGATCGAGCTCCGCAGCCTGACGAACGTCCTCGGGAGAGAGTCGCGCCACGTGTGCGGTGTCGGGAGCGTCAAGAGCAACCTCGGACACCTCCTGAGCGCCGCCGGCGCGGCGGGGCTGGTCAAGGTGCTCCTGTCGATCGTCCACCGGCGCCTCCCGCCGACGCTGCATTGCAGCCGGCCGAATCCGCGGTTCGACTTCGAGCAGTCGCCGCTCTATCCCGTGCTCCGGAACGAGGAGTGGGCGGGGGTCGACGGCGTTCATCGCGCCGGCGTCAGCGCGTTCGGCCTGGGCGGCCACAACGCCCATGTCATCGTCAGCGACGAGGGGATACCCGAGGAGCGGCGGGCGACGATGGAGCCGCGCGGCGCGCCGGTCGTCTTCGAGCGGAAGCGCTACTGGCCGGACGCGGCGGCTCCGAGGCCGTCGCCCGGCGTGTCGGGCGGCGCGGACAGCGCTTTCGCGGCGCGCGTCGCCGCGGACGCCCCGGGCAGCGTGACCGCCCAGAGGGCGATGCCGAAGTACTTTGCCGTCAAGAGGATCGAGCGCGACGTCGCGACGCGCGCTCCGTCGCTCGAAGCCAGCCAATCGAAGAGCCGTCCATGACCGTCCGCGCGAACGAAACATTCGAGATCGAGTTCGACAACGATAACCCCATCGTGCGCGATCATCGCGTCTATGGGGTCCACATCGTCCCCGGCGTCACGCTGATCGACGTGGTGTACAGGCTGGGCGCCCACGTCGTCGGGCACGACCGCTTCGAGCTCGTCAACGTGCTGTTCAAGGTGCCCATCGCCACCGCGAGGGAGTTCGCGCGGAGGATCCACGCCTCGTTCACGCCGCTCCAGCAGGGCGAATGGAGGGTCGAGATCTCGAGCGTGCGCGTGTCCAGCGCAGGCGGGGTGTCGGATCGGGTCGACGAGAACGCGGAGTGCCTCCTCAGGTGCACCGACGAGGAGCCGCGGGCCGCGCGGGGCTTCGACTGCGCCGCGTTCATCCGCACGGCGGAGCGGCGCTGGAGCGTCGACGAGATCTACCGCGGCGTCCGCGAGGTGGGGGTCGTCCACGGGCCGTTCATGCAGACGCTGGGCGACGTGTACCAGCGGGGCGACGAGGAGCTGATGCGCCTGTCGCTCGGCGACGAGGCGGAGGCGCTCCGGGAGATGTTCCACGCCCACCCGGCGTTCCTCGACGGCGCGACGTTCGCGGGGAGCTCCTACAAGCTCGCCGGAGGATCAGCGGCCGACTACCGAGACGTTCGGCCGTACATCCCGTTCGCCATCCGGCGCGTGCGCTTGCACCGGCCGTTCTCGTCGCAGATCTTCGTGTACAGCAGGCACGCCGACAAGCTGGACGTCAAGCGCGGCGCCGCGCCGCGCGAGGTCACCGCGTCGGACCTGACGATCTACGGCGAGGACGGGGCGGTCCTCGCGGAGCTCGATCGGCTCTCGTACAAGCGCGTGCGGCAGGAGATCGACGTCGAGAAGCTGATCGCGACGGAGCCCGTCGCCGCGGGCGCCGAAGCGGAGCCGGCAGGCGAAGCGGAGGACGACGCGAAGCTCTTCGCGTCGAGCGTCGCCCGGTTCGTCGAGGAGCAGCTCGTCGGCCTGAAGGGGCCGGGTACGCCGCCGCTCGATCCCGACGCCCTCTTCTTCGACGCCGGGCTGGACTCGACGCACCTCCTCCGCCTGGTGCGCGCGCTGGAGAAGCGGTGCGGGCACGACCTGTATCCGACGTTGCTCTTCGAGTACCAGACGCTGAACGCGCTGATCGGGTACCTGTACGAGCACGAGCGCGCCCACTTCGCGCCCTCGCGCGCGCTCGTCGCGAGACCGAGCGGCGCGGGCGCGCCGGCGGACCCCATCGTTGCGCGGGGCGCCGGCGCGGCGCGCGTCAACGGCGTGGCGCGGAGCGCGCCCGTCGAGGTCACCGGCGCCGGGCGCCCGGGCGCAGCGCTAGGCGACGCCCGGCGCGCCGCGCGCGACATCGCGGTCGTCGGTCTGGCCGGCCGGTACCCCGGCGCTTCGACGCTGGAGGACTTCTGGGATGTCGTGGTCGAGGGGCGGATCTGCACGCGCGAGCTGCCGTCCGATCACTGGGGGCGCTTCGCGGGCCCCGACGCGGCGCCAGCGCGGGCCGCCGGGGCGCCCTCGCCGCCGTGCTTCGGCGGCGTCCTCGACGACGTCGACGCGTTCGACTCGCTCTTCTTCCAGGTCACGCCCGTGGAGGCTGACGCGCTCGACCCGCAGCTCCGGCTCGTCCTCGAGACCGCCTGGCACGCCATGGAGGACGCCGGCGCCAGCGTCGACTCGCTGCAGCGGTGCCGGACCGGCGTCTACGTCGGCGTCATGAACGACGACTACACGTGGATAGCCGCCGAGCGTCTGGCGAAGACGGGCGAGTACGCGAGCGCGGGGAGCTACGCGCACGAGCTCGCGAACAGGATCTCGTACCACCTGAACCTGCGCGGCCCGAGCATGACGGTCGAGGCCGCGTGCGCCAGCTCGATGGTCGCCCTCCACCTGGCGCGCGTCGCGCTGTCCCATGGCGAGTGCGACGCGGCGTTCGCGGGGGGGGTCAACCTGAGCCTCCACCGCAGCAAGTACCTGCTGCTCGCTGGTCTCGGCGTCATGTCTCCCGACGGCTCCGAGAAGACGTTCGACGCCGCGGCGAACGGCTACGTTCCGGGCGAGGGGGTCGGCGTCGCGCTGCTGAAGCCGCTGGAGAGGGCGGTGGCCGATGGCGATCGCATCTACGGCGTCATCGCCGGCAGCGCGGTCAACCACTCCGGACGCGGCGGCGGGAGGTACAGCCCGAACCTGAACGCCTTGACCGACGTCATCGGGCGCGGCCTCGCCGACGCCGGCGTCGACGCCGAGGCGCTGACGTACGTCGAGGCGCACGGCACCGGCTCTCCGGTGGGGGATCCGATCGAGGTGCAGGCGCTCGCGAAGGCGCTCGGTCGCACCGACGCGGCGGCGCCGCGCTGCGCGCTGGGGTCGAAGGCGAACCTGGGCCACCTCGAGTCCGCGTCGGGTATCTGCTCGCTCACCAAGGTGCTCCTGGCCATCCGGCGCGGCCGGATTCCGCCGTGCGCCAACGTGCAGACGATCCACCCGGGCCTGCGACTGGAGAGCACGCCCTTCGTGATACTCCGCGAGCCGGTGGCCTGGCCCGCGCCGGAGGGGCGGCGCGTCGCCGGCATCCACTCGTTCGGGATCGGCGGGACGAACGCGTTCATGGTCGTACGCGGCCACGACGCCGGCGCGAGGGCGGCGGCGGAGTCGACGCCGCGGAGCGAGATCGTCCCGCTCTCGGCGAAGACCAAGTCGGCGCTGGACCGGTACTGCGCCGACCTCCTCGCGCATCTGGAGAGGGATGGCGGCGAGCACAGCGCCGCCCTCGCGGATCTCGCGTACACGCTCCAGACGGGGCGGTCGGCGATGCAGCACCGCGTCGCATTCGTGGCGGCGAGCGCCGCGGAGCTGCGCGACGCGCTGCGCGACCTCTGCGCGGGCCGCGGCGCGCGCGAGGGCGTCTGCTCGGGGAGCGCCGGGCCGGGCGCGGTCGCCGCGGTGGTGCCGCGCGCCGAGGACGCCGGGAGCGCGCGGGCCCTCGGCCGGATCGCCGAGGCGTGGGTCCGAGGTGCCGACGTGGACTGGACGCGATTGCACGAGGGGCGCGCGAGGCGCCGCGTCGCCGCTCCGATGTACCCGTTCGAGCGGAGCCGCCACGCGATCACGACGTCCGGCGAGGCGCGGGAGCTCCCCGCGCCCCGCGCCGCCGTGGTCCACGGGACCGCGGCCTGGCGGGAGAAGGCGGCCGCCTCCGTCGCGCCCGAGCGGGTCGAGAGCGCGGCGCATGGGTCGAGCGTGCTCCTGCTCGCGGGGGGGTTGTCGGACGACGTCGTGGCCGCCATCGAGCGGTCGCTCCCGCTCGCCTCGCGCGAGCGGCTGCCGCGGCCCGAGGGCGGCTCGCTCGCGGAGAGCGCGACCCGCGCCTTCCTGCACGCGCTCGGTATCGTCAGGGACACGCTGACGCGACGGGCGCCGGAGGCGCGGCAGCTCGCCGTGATCGTGGACGAGCGCGAGCCGGAGGTGGTGTACGCGCCGCTGTCCGCGCTGCTGAAGTCGGCGAGGCGCGAGAGCCGCGATCTCCGGGTCAAGGTGATCACGGTCGCCAGCGCCCTCGACCCCGCGCGCGCCGCTCGCGCCGTGCGAGACGAGATCGCCTCGACCGACGACGACGTCGACGTCCGCTACACGAGCGAGGGCCGGCGGGAGGTGCGAGTCCACGAGGAGGTCGAGCCCGGCGCCGTGGAGGGCACCGTGTTTCGACCCGGCGGCGTCTACTGGATCACGGGCGGCCTCGGCGGCCTGGGAAAGATCTTCGCGCGTTACATCGCGAGCGTCGAAGGCACCACGGTCATCCTGAGCGGACGAACCGCCCCCTCCGAGGCGCAGCGCCGCGAGCTCGCAGCGCTCGGCGCTCCCGCCTCGCGCGTCGAGCTCGTGCCCTGCGACGTGAGCGCCAGGGGCGACGTGGAGCGCGCCGTCCGCGCGATCGAGGAGCGCTTCGGGCCGCTGACGGGGGTCCTCCACTGCGCCGGCGTGACCAGGGACGCGCTCCTCCTGCACAAGACGGGGCGCCAGGCCGAGGAGGTCCTCGCGGCCAAGGTCCTCGGGGCCGAGGCGATCGACGAGGCGACGCGGCGCTCCCCGCTCGAGTTCGTCGCGTTCTTCTCGTCCGTCGCGGCCGCATGGGGGAACGTTGGCCAGGCGGATTACGCGGCGGCGAACGGCTTCCTCGACGCGTACGCGGCGCTCCGAGACGCGCGCGTCGCGCGCGGCGAGCGCAGCGGAAAGACGGTGTCCATCGCGTGGCCTCTGTGGCGCGACGGAGGGATGCGGATCGACGCCCGCGACGAGCTCGCCCTGAAGGAGAAGACCGGCATGATCCCGCTCTCTCAGGGCGACGGGCTCCAGGCGTTCGAGCAGTCGATCCGCGGGGCCGAGAGCCAGCGGATCGTGTGCGCGATCGACGGCGGCCGACAGATGTTCGCTTCCCGGCCGGCGCCGGCAGTCCGCGCGGAGAACGCGGGCGCGCCGGCGGCGGCCCGCGCGGCGCCCGACAGAGGCCCGGCCGAGGCGACGCGCGCCGGGGACGAGCCGCTGAGGCGTCACGCCGTCCGGTACCTGAGCGACGCGCTCTCGCGGGTCTTCCGGCTCCCTCCTGAGCGGCTGGATCCCCGCGCCCCGCTCGACGCGTTCGGGATCGACTCGGCCAACGTCCTGGCGCTGACCGCCGCGCTGGAGGTGGATCTCGGCCCGCTGCCGAAGACGCTCTTCTACGAGTACCGGACGCTCGACGCGCTGGCGGAGTACCTCGTCGCCGAGCACGGCGCCTCGCTGGAGCGCGCGCGGCGCCTCCCCGACGCGGCCGCGGCCGCAGGCGCGCGCGAGCCGGCGGCAGGCGACGCGGGGGCGGCGGCCTCGGCGCGGAGCGCGCCCTCGCCGGTCCGCGCCGCCGCGGAGAGGCGAGGGGGCAGCGGCCCGCTGGACATCGCCATCATCGGGATGAGCGGCCGGTTCCCGCGCGCGCGCAGCGTCGACGAGTTCTGGGACAACCTGCGCGCCGGGCGCGACTGCATCACCGAGGTCCCGGCGTCTCGCTGGGACGCGGACCGGTACTACGACCCCGACACGTCGGCCGCCGGCAAGGTGCACTGCAAGTGGGGCGGGTTCATCGACGGCGTCGACGAGTTCGATCCGCTCTTCTTCAAGATCTCGCCGCTCGAGGCGGGGATGATGGATCCGCAGGAGCGGCTGTTCCTGCAGGCCGCATGGGAGACGCTGGAAGACGGGGGGTACACGCGCGCCGCGCTCGGCGCGGGGCGGGCCGAGAGCCTGCGCCCCGAGGAGCGCGTCGGCGTCTACGTGGGCGTCATGTACTCGGAGTACCAGCTCTACGGCTTCGAGGTCGAGGAGGACCGTCGCATCTTCGGCGTGGCCGGGAACATCGCCGGCGTCGCGAATCGCGTCTCCTACGTCCTCGATCTCCACGGGCCGAGCATCGCCCTCGACACCATGTGCTCGTCGTCGCTCACGGCGATCCACCTCGCGTGCCGCGCGCTGAGGAGCGGCGAGTGCGGGCTCGCCCTCGCGGGCGGCGTGAACGTCAGCATCCACCCCAACAAGTACGCCGTCCTCAGCCAGGCGCGGATCATCTCGACCCGGGGGCGCTGCGAGAGCTTCGGCAAGGGGGGCGAAGGGTACGTCCCTGGCGAGGGCGTCGGCTGCGTCCTGTTGAAGCCGCTCGAGCGCGCGCGCGCCGACCGCGATCACATCTACGGGGTCATCAAGGGATCGGCGCTGAGCCACGGCGGCAAGGCGAGCGGGTACACGGTCCCGAGCCCGGTCGCGCAGGCGTCGACGATCGCGCTCGCGATCCGCGAGGCGGGCGTCGATCCGCGGGAGATCAGCTACATCGAGGCGCACGGGACAGGCACGAGCCTCGGCGATCCGATCGAGATCGCCGGGCTGGTCCGCGCGTTCGGGCGCGCGAGCGACGACAAGCAGTACTGCGCGATCGGCTCCGCGAAGTCGAACATCGGCCACTGCGAGTCGGCGGCCGGCATCGCCGGCGTTTGCAAGGTGCTCCTCCAGATGAAGCACCGGACGCTCGCCCCCTCGCTGCACGCCGCTGAGCTCAACCCGTACATCGACTTCGCGAGCACGCCGTTCGTCGTGCAGCGCGAGCTCGCCCCGTGGCGGGCCCCGACGATCCACGGCGAGCCGCGCCCGCGCGTCGCCGGCGTCAGCTCCTTCGGCGCTGGCGGCGCGAACGCGCACGTCATCATCGAGGAGTGGACGGAGGACGACGCGCCTCTGGCGGACGCGCGGAGCGCGCGCGGCGCGGCGGTGATCGTCCCGATGTCGGCGCGCACCGAGGAGCGGCTCCACGCGGTCGTCGGCGCCATGCTCGACGTCATCGCGCGCGCGGCGGCGGG
This sequence comes from Sorangium sp. KYC3313, assembly GCF_052075895.1. Classification (NCBI taxonomy): domain Bacteria; kingdom Pseudomonadati; phylum Myxococcota; order Polyangiales; family Polyangiaceae; genus Sorangium; species Sorangium sp. KYC3313. Next base: position 8,306,581 of record NZ_CP197255.1, on the reverse strand, counting down.
AGAGGGATCCGCGATCGAGCTCGCCGACGTGGCGTTCACCCTGCAAACCGGGCGTGAGCCGATGCCGTACCGCGTAGCGTTCGTCGCGGCGGACCTGGGCGGCCTCGCGGCCGAGATGAGGCACTTTCTCTCGCGGGAACAAGGGGGCTACCGCGCGGGGCACGCGAGCGAGGACGGCCTCGACCTCCTCGCCGACGAGGACGTGAAGGGCGCCGTCGTCGCCAAGTGGATCGGCGCGGGGCGGCTCGACAAGCTGGCGGCGTTCTGGGCCAAGGGGCTCGATCTCGACTGGGATCTCCTGTCCGGCTCGGGGGCGCCTGGTGGGCGCCGGCCGCGCCGGATCTCGCTCCCGACGTACTCGTTTGAGCGAAAGCGATGCGGGCTGCCCGTGCAGCGGCCCGCGAGCCGCGCGGCCGGCCGCGAGGTCGCCGGCGGCCTGCTGCAGCGCATGCTGCCGGCGGCCAGCCTCGGGGAGGCGCCCAGGGTCGTCTTCGAGGCCGAGCTCGAGGCCAGCGACCCGCTCGTCGCGCACCACCGCGTGCAGGGCCGCCGCGTCCTCCCGGGCGTCGCGATGATCGAGATGGCGATGGAGGCCGCGCAGCGCGTGCACGCGGAGCGCCGCGCCGTCCTGAAGGACGTCGTCTGGATGAAGCCGGTGGACGTACCCGACGGCGGGCGGACGCTGCTCGCGCAGCTCGAGCCGCACGGCGGCCAGCTCCGGTTCGAGATCCGCGCCGTCGTGGAGGGAGCGCAGCAGGTCCATGCGCAGGGGCTCGTCGCCTTCGACGAGGTCGACACCGACACGCCGGCGATCGACGTCCAGGCGCTCATGCGCACGCTGACGCCGCGGTGGGGCGACGACGCGGGCCACGACGGCTTCTACGAGAAGCACCGCGCGAACGGCGTCGACTACGGGCCGTACTTCCGCGGGCTCCGTCGCCTCTGGGGCTCCACGAGCGAGAGCCTGGGGCTCGTCGAGCCGCCGCGCGAGGCGCAGGACGACCCGCGGCGGTACGCATGGACGCCGTGCGTCGCCGACGCCGCGCTCCAGAGCGTCGCCGGCATCGCGGCGAGCGACGTCGCGCCGCAGGGGGATGGCGAGGTCTACCTGCCGTACTCCATCGGGCGGGTCGAGCTCCTGGGGCCGATCGAGGGGCGCGCGTTCGTGCACGCGCGCAGGCTCGCGCCCGGGCGGTTCGACATCGTCGTCGTCGACGGCGCTGGCGCGCCGCTCGCGGCGCTGCGCGACTTCGTCGTGCGCCCGGTGAAGGCCGCGCCTCCGCGGCAGCTCACGTACGTCGGGCGATGGCGCCGCAGGGGGCTCGCGCCGGCCGCGCCGGCGCGCGAGGGCGCCCGCGCGCTGATCATCCACCGGCAGAACGGCTTTCGCCTCGAGGACGCCCTGAGCGAGCTCGCGCCGGGCAGCGTCAATGTGTGCCTGGGCGACCGCACGGAGCGGACCGGCGAGCAGGGGTGGATCATCGACGTCCGCGATCCAGGCGCCATCGCGCGCGTCCTGCGCGACGTCGGGCGCGTGGGGCGCGTGTACTTCCTCGCGGCGCTGCTCGGCGACCGTGACTATCGCCTGGACACGGCGTACGTCGAGGAGGAGCAGGAGCGCACGGTCATCCCCTGGCTGCGGACGATCAAGGCGCTCATCGAGCAGGGGTACGACCAGGCCTCGCTGGACGTCACGGTGCTCACGCAGGACGGCGAGTCGCTGCCGCTGCAGGCGGAGCTCAACGCCGGCGGCGGCGCGTTGCCAGGGCTCACACAGTCGCTCGCCCGGGAGTACCCGCACTGGAGCGTGCGCCACGTCGACATCGGCAAGGCGGACATGTCCGGGCCAGGCGCGGCCCGGCAGATCGCGGAGCTGCTCCAGCGCGAGGCGGCGGGCTCGCCGCTCCCGGTCGCGTACAGGGCGGGCGCGCGCTACGAGCGCGAGATCGCGCCGCTGGTCCTGCCGCGCGACGAGCGGCCGGCCTTCACCGAGGGCGGCGTCTACGTCATCGCAGGGGGCGCGGGGGGGCTCGGTCGGGTGATGACCGAGCACCTCGTCCGGCGGTACGGCGCGCACGTCGTCTGGTGGGGGCGGCGGCCGATGGACGAGGCGATCCGCGACCAGCTGAGCCGCCTCGCCGACGGCCCCGGGACGGTCGCGTACGCGACCGTCGACCTCACGAGCCTCTCCGACGTCGCGCGAGCCCGCGACGCCGTCAAGGAGAAGCACGGCCGGATTCACGGCGTGATCCACTCGGCGATCGTCCTCCGGGACCGGAGCCTCCGCGAGATGGACGAGCCGCGCTTCCGCGAGGCGCTGGATCCGAAGGTCAAAGGGAGCGCCGTGCTCGGCGAGGCCTTCGGGCGCGAGGACCTCGACTGGATCTGCTTCTACTCGTCGATGCAGTCGGTGTACGCGGGCGCGGGGCAGAGCAACTACGCGGCCGGCTGCACCTTCAAGGACGCGTACGCGCGGGCGCTTTCGATGGCCTGCTCGTTCCCCGTCCACACCATCGACTGGGGGTACTGGGGCACCGTGGGCGTCGTCGCGAACGAGGCCTACCGGAGCCGGATGACCTCCCTCGGCATCGGATCGCTCGAGCCGCGCGACGGGATACGCGTGCAGGAGGCGGTGATCGCGCACCGGGTCCCCCAGGTCCTCGCCGTCGACCTGGCGCCTGCGACGCGCGACGCGCTGGGGATCCGCCCGGACGGAGAGGAGCTGTACGACGCGACGCAGCCCTCGTGCTTCGATCGGGTCCAGGCGGCGGTCGGCGCGGGCCGAGCGCCGCGCGACGTCGACGCCGCGCAGCTCCGGGAGCTCGACGCCGCGGACGCGTGCCTCAACGAGTACGTCGTCGACCGCCTCCGGGCGGTGATGGGCGCGGCCGGCGTCGGCGATCCGCGGGCAGAGGCGGCGCCGGTGGAGGCGCTCGCGGCGCGCGCCGGGGTCGTGGACAAGCAGCGGCCGCTCTTCGAGGAGATCGTGAGGATCATGCGCAGCGACGCGCCCTCTCCGGGCGCGCCTCGCCGCGCGGAAGACGTGACGTCGCGGTATCCCGAGCTCGCCCCCCACGTGGCGCTCGCCGACGCGTGCCTCGGGTCGCTCCCGCAGGTGTTGCGCGGCGAGGTGCTCGCGACGGAGGTGCTCTTCCCGGGGTCCAGCACGTCGCTCGTCGAGGGCATCTACAAGAAGAACGCCTACGCCGACTTCCTCAACGGCCTCGTCGCCGACGCCGTCGAGGCCGCCGTCACGGCGCGGAGCGAGGCGCTCTCGGGGCCGGCGAAGGTCAGGATCCTGGAGATCGGCGCCGGCACCGGCGGGACGAGCCAGGGCATCTTCGAGCGCCTCGCCGCGCACCGCGATCGCGTCGAGTACGTCTACACCGACGTCTCCAGGAGCTTCCTTGGCCTCGCGCAGGCGAAATACTCCGAGATCGCGCCGTACATGAGCGTCCGGCCCTTCGACGTGGAGCGCGCGCCGGTCGAGCAGGGGCTCGAGGAGGGCGGCTTCGATGTCGTCGTCGCCGCCAACGTGCTGCACGCGACGAAGGTCATCGCGAGCACCCTCCGCAACGTGAAGCGCTGCATGAAGCGGAGCGGGTTGCTCGTCCTCAACGAGATCGGCGGCAAGCGCCCGTTCACGACGCTGACGTTCGGCCTCCTCGACGGGTGGTGGGCCGCGGAGGACCGGGAGGTGCGGCTCGAGGGCAGCCCCGCGCTCTCGCGCGACCAGTGGACGCGCTGCCTCGCCGAAGAAGGCTTCGGGCGGGCCTGGGCGTCGGCCCCGGCGTCGCCCGCCGCGCAGGAGCTCGTGATCCTCGCGGAGAGCGACGGGCGGGTGCGGCGGGCGGAGCCGGGGCCGCGAGCGGCGCCCGCGGCCCCGGCTCGCCCGCCGACGAGATCGTCGGGCGCGCGCAAGGCGCGCGACACCCAGGGCGATCTGCCGGCGTACGTCGAGGCGCAGGTGCGCAGAGCGGTCGGCGACGTCCTCAAGCTGTCGGACGACGACCTCGATCCCGGCCTCGCGCTGTCGGACCTCGGCGTCGACTCGATCGTCGCGGTCGATCTCGTCCGCCGGATCAACGCATCGCTGGGGCTGTCGCTGAAGACGACCGTCATCTTCGACTTCCCGAACATTCGACGGCTGGCCGCCCATCTGTGCGCCGAACATCCGGACGACCTCGCGCGCCGTCAGGCGGGAACGCAGGCGAACGGAGGCGCCGTCCTGGAGAGGCGTGCCGTCGAGGCGCTCGCCGAAGAGCTGGCCCTGGGGCGGATCTCGCTCGACCAGACCTTGGATCGCCTCAGGGCCTGATCGGCCCGTCGGCGCGCGCATGCCTGAGCATTCTTACGAGCCACGTGGAGAGAGCACAGTGAAGAGCCAAATCGAAGCGCTGCTGCGCGAGTACCAGTCCGGGCTGCTGTCGGAGGCGGAGCTCAGGGCGCGCTACGCACAGCTTGTCGCCAGCGGCAGCGACGGCGCGCCGGCGCGCCCCGCGGACAGGGCCGGCGCGACGCAGACCGTCCGGCGTCGGAGGGTGGTCCTCGACGGCCCCGGCTCGATCGAGGACATCCGCGTCGTCGAGGACGAGGTCGGCGCGCCGGAGGAGCACGCGATCCACGTCGACGCCGTGGCGATCTCGCTCAACTTCGGCGACCTGCTGTGCGTGCAGGGGCTCTATCCCACGATGCCCGCGTACCCGTTCACGCCTGGCTTCGAGGCGTCGGGGATCGTCCGGGCGGTCGGCAGCAAGGTGACCCGCTTCGCGGCCGGCGACGAGGTGATCGTCTCCGCGAGCGTCCGGCTCGGGATTCAATCCACCCTGATCGTGGCGGACGAGTCGCAGCTCGTCGCGAAGCCTGCGCGGCTGTCCTTCGAAGAGGCGGCCTCGTTCCTGACGGTGGGGCTCACGATCGTCGAGGCGTTCCGCCGGCTGCGGCTGGCCAAGGGGGAGACGATCCTCGTCCAGAGCGCCACCGGCGGCACCGGGCTCGTGGCCGTGCAGCTCGCGCAGCGCGCCGGCGCGACGATCATCGCGACCGCCAGCTCCGACGAGAAGCTCCGCTACCTGACCGCGATGGGGGTGCCCCACGTCATCGACTACGTCCGCCGCGACTTCGAGGCCGAGGTCATGGCGATCACGAAGGGGAAGGGGGTGGACGCGGTCATCAACACGCTCGCGGGCGAAGCCATCCAGAAGGGGATCAACTGCCTGAGCCCGCGGGGGCGCTACGTCGAGATCGCGATGACCGGGCTCAAATCGGCCCGGAGCATCGATCTCAGCAGGATGTCGAACAACCAGAGCTTCCACAGCCTCGATCTGCGGAAGCTCTTGCTCGACGTCCCCGAGCACGCCGCGGACCTCGGCGAGGAGCTCTTCTCGCTCGTCGAGCGGGGGGAGCTCCGGATCGTGGTCGGCAAGACGTTCGACTTCGACGCCATCGGCGACGCGTACCGGTACCTCGCGGACCGCCGGAACATCGGCAAGGTGGTCGTCACCGTGCCTGGGCCGAAGACGGCGAGCGTGCGCCGGGAGGCGCCAAAGCGCGCGCGGCCGGCGGCGCGCCCCGCGGACAGGGCCGGCGCGCGCGGCGAGCAGCCGATCGCGATCGTCGGGATGTCGGGGCGCTTCGGCGCCGCGAAGGACATCGACGAGCTCTGGCGATGCGTCGTGGAGATGAGGGGCCTGATCACCCAGCTGCCCGAAGGGCGGAAGCGTCTGTTCCAATCGCTGGAGCTCCCGGCGGCGCAGCGCGGAGTCGAGATGGACCCGTGGGGGAGCTACCTCGACGACATCGAGTGCTTCGATCCGCTCTTCTTCAGCATCTCGGGCCAGGAGGCGCAGCACATGGACCCGCAGCAGCGGATCTTCCTGCAGGAGAGCTGGAAGGCGCTGGAGGACGCGGGGCTGACGCTGGCGCGCCTCGACGGAAGCCGCACCGGGGTCGTCGCCGGCGTCGTCGACGGCAAGTACGCGAGCTACATTGAGGAGGACAAGGTTGGCCACTCGTTCTGGGGTACGGCGGGCTCGATCCTGCCGGCGCGGATCGCCTATTTCCTCAACCTGAAGGGGCCGGCGATCGCGATCGACACCGCGTGCTCGAGCTCGCTCGTCGCGGTCCACATCGGCTGCCAGAGCCTGTGGAGCCGCGAGACGGACGTGATCCTCGCGGGCGGCGCGTTCATCCAGGCCACGCCGCACTTCGGCGTCGCCGCCGGCCGCGCGCAGATGCTGTCCGCCGACGGCAAGTGCTTCACGTTCGACGACCGCGCAAACGGCATGGTCTCGGGCGAAGCCGTCGCGGTCTTGGTCCTCGAGCGGCTGGACGACGCGATCGCGAACGGCGACCGCATCCACGGCGTCATCGTCGGCAGCGGCATCAACCAGGACGGCGCCACGAACGGGATCACGGCGCCGAGCGCCGCGTCACAGCGTCAGCTCGAGCTCGATGTCTACAATCGCTTCGGGATCGATCCCGGCGAGATTCAGTACGTCGAGGCGCACGGGACGGGGACGAAGCTGGGCGATCCGATCGAGCTGCGCGCGCTCACCGAGGCGTTCCAGCGGTTCACCGATCGGCGCCGGTTCTGCGCGATCGGCTCGGTCAAGCCGAACGTCGGGCACACGGTGACGGTCGCGGGGGTCACCGGCGTCATCAACGTGCTGCTCGCGCTGAGGCACCGCCTCCTGCCTGGCCTTCTCAACTACGGCATCCCGAACCGTCACATCGATTTCGAGAACAGCCCGTTCTACGTCAACACGAGCGCTGTCCCGTGGGTCGTGGAGGGCGGAAAGCGCCGCCGGGCCGCGGTCAGCTCGTTCGGCTTCAGCGGGACGAACGCGCACGTCGTGATCGAGGAGTATGTCCCGCCGCCGCGCGACGGGCACGGCACCGCCGATGACGGGCCATCGCTGCTCCCGATCTCGGCGAGGACCGGCGATCAGCTCCTCCAGTATGTGTCGGATGTCCTCGCGCACGTGAACGCGCTGTCCGCGGCGGAGGCCGACAGGACCACCCGGCACGAGCGCTTGGCCGACCTGGCCTACACGTTCCAGGTGGGGCGCGAGGCGTTCGAGCACCGGCTCGCCGTCATCGCCGACGACCTGGAGTCGCTCGCGAGCCGGCTGAGCGACGTCGTGGCGGGCAAGGAGCGGGTCGAGGGGTGCTTTCGCGGCAAGGTGAAGAAGGCCAAGGCGCCCGAGCGTGCCTCCGGTTCGGACGGGGGCGACGGCGCCGTTGGCGCGCCCGGCGATGCGCTGCGCCGGCTGGCGGAGCGGTGGGTCGAGGGATACGCCGTGGACTGGAGCTCGCTCCACGCGGGCGCGCGGCGGTCCAAGGTGAGCGCGCCGACGTACCCGTTCGCGCGCGACCGGTACTGGAGCGAGGCGACGCCGCGGGCTGCGAGCCGCGAAGAGGCGGGCGACCGCCGCGCGCGGGGCGCAGGGCCGCAGCGGCACGCGGGGGAGCGGGCGCGGGTCGAGGTGGCTCCGGCGGAGGCGGCGCCCGCGCGTCGCGCGTCCGTGGAGGCGGCAGCGGAGGGGAGCGGAGGCGGCCAGGCGCTGCGGCTGGTGCCTGTATGGGAGCCGGTGGAAGCGCGGGCGGTGGGGCGTGTGGAGGCGCCGCGGGGCGCGGTGTGGGTGGTGGGTGGGGACGAGGAGCAGCGAGCGCTGCTGGGCGCGTCGTGGCTGCCGGTGGCGGGAGGGCACGAGGCGAGCGTCGAGCAGCTGGCGGAGCAGCTCGGCGCGGGCGGCGAGGTGGGGGAGATTGTGTGGATCGCGCCGCGGAGCCGGTACACGGCGATCGAGGGCGAGAGCGTTCTGGAAGAGCAGCGCGCGGGGGTGGAGAGCTGCTTCCGGCTGGTGAAGGCGCTGCTGGCGCGGGGCTACGGGTCGAGGGAGCTGGCGCTGACGGCGGTGACGGTCAGGGCGCAAGCGGTGAGGAAGGGAGAGGAGATCGAGCCGACGCACGCGGGCGTGCACGGTCTTCTGGGCACGGTGGCCAAGGAGTACCCGAGGTGGAAGGTCCGTGTGGCGGATCTGGAGGGCGAGCAGGGAGCGGGCTGGTCGGAGGTGCTGACGCTGGCGCCCGCGGGCGAGGGGGACGCGTGGGCGAACCGCGGGGGTGAGTGGTTCCGGCAGATGCTGCTGCCGTGCGAGGTGTCGCCGTCGAGCGGAGGTGGAGGCTACCGCGAGGGCGGAGTGTACGTGGTGATCGGGGGAGCGGGCGGTATCGGCGAGGTGCTGAGCGAGCACCTGATCCGCCGTTACCGGGCGCAGGTGGTGTGGATAGGGCGACGGGGGGCGACGGAGGAGCTGGAGTCGAAGCTGAAGCGGCTCGGGGAGCTTGGGCCGAGGCCTGAGTACGAGCAGGCGGATGCGGCGGACCGTGAGGCGCTGGAGCAGGCGTACGGGAGGATCAAGGCGCGGCACGGAGCGATTCACGGGGTTGTGCACTCGGCGGTGGGGACGTTCGACAAGAGCGTGGCGAACACGACGCCGGAGCAGTTCGCGGAGGTGCTGAGGGCGAAGGTGGACGTGAGCGTGCGGCTCGCGCAGGTCTTCGGGAACGAGCCGCTCGACTTCGTGATGTTCTTCTCGAGCCTCAACGCCTTCGCCAAGGGCGCGGGCAAGTGTGGCTATTCGGCCGGCAGCACGTTCGAGGACGCGTACGCGCACCAGCTCGGCAAGAGCCGGCCGTTCGCGGTGAAGACGATGAACTGGGGCTGGTGGGGCGACGTCGGCTCCGCCGGCGTCGTGCCGCAGTCGTACAAGAACCGCATCGCGCTCGCGGGGATCGGCGTGATCGACGCCGAGGATGCCATGAGCGCGCTCGAGGCGCTCCTCGCCGGCCCGTTCGATCAGCTCGGGCTGACCAAGACCACAGGGGCGCAAGCCCTCGGTCCGAGCGCGCCGGCGACGGACCCCGCGCGGCCGGAGGACCAGCTGCCGCCGGCGATCGCCGCTCGGGGCGAGCCGGAGCGCCTGCCTGCCGAACGCGCGCGCCACGGCGTCGAGGCGGACGCGGCCGCGCCGGACGAGCAGCTCGACGAGTCGCTCCTCCGCGCCAAGAGCGTGGCGTACCTGCGCGCGTTGGTCAGCCGGACGCTGAGGGTCAACGCGGCGCTCATCGACGTGACGGAGCCGCTAGAGCGCTACGGGATCGACTCGATCCTGGTCATGCAGCTCATCGACGCGCTGAAGGAGGCCATCCCGGACGTCGGCAGCACGCTGTTCTTCGAGCACCAGACGATCGACGCGCTCGCCGATCACCTGGTGAGCACGCACCGCGAGGCGATGCGCCAGCTGACCGGGCTCACGTCGTCCGCGGCCGCGTCGGCTGCCGAGGGGCCTCGAGCGGCGCACGGCGCCGAGGGGCCTGCGCCTCCGAGCCTGGCGAGCGCGCGCAGCGCGCCGCGCGCGAACGGCTCGCCGGCGGCCGGACCGGCGCGCGACGCCCTCGACGACCGCAGGATCGCGATCATCGGCCTGAGCGGACGGTACCCGCAGGCGCGCACCGTCGATGAGTACTGGGAGAACCTGAAGGCGGGCAAGGACAGCGTCGTCGAGATACCGCCCGAGCGATGGTCGCTGGACGGCTTCTATTGCGATGACGTCGAGGAGGCGGTCACCCGGGGCAAGAGCTATTGCCGGTGGGGCGGCTTCCTCGACGGGTTCACCGAGTTCGATCCGCTCTTCTTCCACATCTCACCGCTCGAGGCGGAGGGGATCGATCCCCAAGAGCGGCTGTTCATGCAGGCGAGCTGGGACGTGCTCGAGGACGCGGGGTACACGCGCGAGTCGCTCGCGCGCCGGCACGGCGGGCGGGTCGGTGTCTTCGCCGGCATCACGCGGGGCGGCTTCGAGCTGCACGGCCCCGGGCTCTGGCAGCGAGGCATCGCGGCGTTTCCTCGCACGTCGTTCAGCTCGGTGGCCAACCGGGTCTCGTACTTCCTGAACCTGCACGGCCCGAGCATGCCGGTCGACACGATGTGCTCGTCGTCGCTGACGGCGATCCACGAGGCGTGTGAGCACCTCCTCCGCGACGAGTGCGAGCTCGCGATCGCTGGCGGCGTGAACCTGTACGTGCACCCGAGCTCGTACGTGATGCTTTGCCTGGGCAGGATGCTCTCGCCGCGAGGGCGGTGCAGGAGCTTCGGGGTCGGCGGAGACGGGATGGTGCCCGGCGAGGGGGTGGGCACGGTGCTGCTCAAGCGCCTGTCGCGCGCGGAGGCCGACGGCGACCACATCTACGGAGTCATCCTCGGCACGAGCATCAACCACGGCGGCAAGACGAACGGGTACACCGTGCCGAACCCGGCGGCGCACAAGGCGCTGATCCTGAGCGCGCTCGGCAAGGCGGGGGTCGACGCCCGCGCGGTGAGCTACGTCGAGGCGCACGGGACGGGGACGGAGCTGGGCGATCCGATCGAGATCGCCGGGCTGACGCAGGCGTTCCGCGCGTCGACGCCGGACGTGCAGTTCTGCGCGATCGCGTCGGCGAAGTCGAACATCGGCCACTGCGAGGCGGCGGCGGGGATCGCGGGGCTGACGAAGGTGCTCCTGCAGATGAAGCACGGCCAGATCGCGCCGAGCCTGCACGTCGAGGAGCTGAACCCGCACATCGCGTTCGAGAAGACGCCCTTCGTCGTGCAGCGGCGGCTCGGCGAGTGGAAGCGCCCGACGCTCACGGTGGGCGGCCGCTCCGTGGAGGCGCCGCGGATCGCCGGGATCTCGTCCTTCGGCGCCGGCGGCGCGAACGCGCACGTGATCGTCGCGGAGTACGTCGACGAGCGCGCGGCCCTCGGAAGGGCGAGCGCGGCGTCACCCGCGCCGGTCGCCGTCGTCCTGTCCGCCCGGACCGAGGCGCAGCTCGAGGCGAGGGCCGCGCAGCTCCTCGCCGCCGTGCGCAGCAGCGAGTACGGCGACGCCGAGCTGCCCGACCTCGCGTACACGCTGCAGGTGGGGCGCGAGGCGATGGACCACCGCCTCGCGTTCACGGCGGCGTCGGTGAGGGAGCTGTGCGGCAAGCTCGCCCGCTTCGTCGCGGGGGGCGAGCCGAGCGAGGATCTCCATCGCGGCGAGATCAAGCGCGCCAAGGACGGGATATCGCTCTTCGCCGAGGACGAGGACCTGCGGCGCGCGGTCGACGCTTGGATCGGCAAGAAGAAGTACGCCCGGCTGCTCGAGTTGTGGGTCAAGGGGCTCGCCATCGACTGGATGAGGCTCCACGATGGCGGCGCGCCGAGGCGGGTCCCGCTCCCCACGTACCCGTTCGCGCGGGACCGCTACTGGCCCGCGGGCGGCGCGATGGGCGCCGCTTCGGCCCTCCAGGCGAGCGACGGCGCCGTCGCGGCGCTGCACCCGCTCCTTCATCGAAATACGTCGGACTTCGCGGGGCAGCGCTTCACGAGCGAGCTCACGGGGAGCGAGTTCTTCCTGAAGGAGCACGTCGTCCAGGGGAGGGGCGTGCTCCCGGGGGCTGCGTACCTCGAGATGGTGCGCGCGGCGCTCGAGCTCTCGAGCGGGGACGGCGCGGGCGACGTCGCGCTTCACGACGTCGCGTGGCTCCAGCCGTTCACGGTCGTGGACGGGCGGTCGGCGCTTCACGTCTCGCTCGATGTGCCGGACGAGCATGGCGCGTCGCGGTTCGAGGTGTACAGCGAGGGCGAAGGGGGCTCGGAGATCGTCCATTGCCGCGGCGAGGCGGCGCTCGTCGAGAAGAGCGCACCGCAGCGCCTCGACCTCGGCGAGCTGCGCGCGCGCTGCGCGGCCGGCGAGGTGGACGGCGCCGGGTGCTACGAGGCGTTCGACGCGGCCGGCATCGCGTACGGGGCTGCGTTCCGCGTGCTTCGGCGCGCTCACCTCGGCGCGCGCGAGGCGCTCGTCGAGCTCGAGCTCCCCGAGGCGCAGCGAGCGTCGTCGGCGTTCGTGATCCATCCGAGCGTCCTCGACGGGGCGCTCCAGGGGACCGCCTGTGTGAGCATGGGCGAGCCGGAGGGGCCCGGGGCAGCGGGATCGGCGCCGAAGGCAGCGCTCCTGTTCTCGGTGCGCGACGTCGACGTCGTTCGGGCCAGCGCGCCGCGGATGTGGGCGTGGATCCGCGTGAGCGCGGCCAGCACCGAGCGCGTGCGGCAGTTCGACATCGACGTGTGCGACGAGGAGGGCGTCGTCTGCGCGCGCCTGTCCGGCGTGAGCGCGCGTGTACACGACGGCGCCCCGGCGCGTCGCGCGTCCGTGGAGGCGGCAGCGGAGGGGAGCGGAGGCGGCCAGGCGCTGCGGCTGGTGCCGGTATGGGAGCCGGTGGAAGCGCGGGCGGTGGGGCGTGTGGAGGCGCCGCGGGGCGCGGTGTGGGTGGTGGGTGGGGACGAGGAGCAGCGAGCGCTGCTGGGCGCGTCGTGGCTGCCGGTGGCGGGAGGGCACGAGGCGAGCGTCGAGCAGCTGGCGGAGCAGCTCGGCGCGGGCGGCGAGGTGGGGGAGATTGTGTGGATCGCGCCGCGGAGCCGGTACACGGCGATCGAGGGCGAGAGCGTGCTGGAGGAGCAGCGGGTGGGGGTGGAGAGCTGCTTCCGGCTGGTGAAGGCGCTGCTGGCGCGGGGCTACGGGTCGAGGGAGCTGGCGCTGACGGCGGTGACGGTCAGGGCGCAAGCGGTGAGGAAGGGAGAGGAGATCGAGCCGACGCACGCGAGCGTGCACGGTCTTCTGGGCACGCTGGCCAAGGAGTACCCGAGGTGGAAGGTCCGTGTGGCGGATCTGGAGGGCGAGCAGGGAGCGGGCTGGTCGGAGGTGCTGACGCTGGCGCCCGCGGGCGAGGGGGACGCGTTGGCGAACCGCGGGGGTGAGTGGTTCCGGCAGATGCTGCTGCCGTGCGAGGTGTCGCCGTCGAGCGGAGGTGGAGGCTACCGCGAGGGCGGAGTGTACGTGGTGATCGGGGGAGCGGGCGGTATCGGCGAGGTGCTGAGCGAGCACCTGATCCGCCGTTACCGGGCGCAGGTGGTGTGGATAGGGCGACGGGGGGCGACGGAGGAGCTGGAGTCGAAGCTGAAGCGGCTCGGGGAGCTTGGGCCGAGGCCTGAGTACGAGCAGGCGGATGCGGCGGACCGTGAGGCGCTGGAGCAGGCGTACGGGAGGATCAAGGCGCGGCACGGAGCGATTCACGGGGTTGTGCACTCGGCGGTGGGGACGTTCGACAAGAGCGTGGCGAACACGACGCCGGAGCAGTTCGCGGAGGTGCTGAGGGCGAAGGTGGACGTGAGCGTGCGGCTCGCGCAGGTCTTCGGGAACGAGCCGCTCGACTTCGCGATGTTCTTCTCAGGGATGAACTCGTTCTCGAAGGACGCGGGCAAGTGCGGCTATTCGGCCGGCGGCACGTTCGAGGACGCGTACGCGCACCAGCTCGGCAAGAGCCGGCCGTTCGCGGTGAAGACGATGAACTGGGGCTGGTGGGGCGAGATCGGCGCCGCCGGCGTCGTGCCGCAGTCGTACAAGAACCGCATGGCGCTCGCGGGGATCAGCGCGATCGGCGCCGAGGACGCGGCGAGCGCGCTCGAGGCGCTCCTCGCCGGCCCGTTCGATCAGCTCGGGCTGATGAAGTTCGAGAAGCTCGGGCTGAACAAGGTGGCGCGCGGGGGCACGTCGGGCTCGGTCGAGGCGGAGACGCCGTGGCTCGTGGCTCCCCCGCCGCGGGATCCGTCCGTGATCGGCGCCATGTCGCTCCGCGAGGCGCCGCCGCCGGCCCTGGACGCGGACCGCGCCTCGCGGAGGATGTTCGAGCAGCTCGACGAGCACCTGCGCGAGATCCTCTCGATCCATCTGCGCGATCTCGGCCTGCTGGACGAGGGAGGCGCGTCGCTCGTCGAGAAGAGCAGGGCCATCGGCATGCCGCCTCTCTACGACCGGTGGCTCCGCGAGAGCCTCCGGCTGCTCCGCGCTCGCGGCGCGGCGCGGAGCGACGTCGACGCCGCGCAGGCATGGCGGCGCTGGGAGCAGGAGAAGGTGGCGTGGTCGGCCGAGCCCAACCTCCGCGCCCAGGTGCGCCTGGTCGAGGCCACGCTGCGCGCGCTGCCGCGGATCCTCACCGGCGCGATCCCCGCGACCGAGGTGATCTTCCCGCGCTCGTCGATGGCGCTGGTCGAGGACGTCTACAAGAACAACGGCCCGGCCGACTACTTCAACGCGGCGCTCGCCGATCAGGTGCTCGCCTTCGTCGACGCCCGGATCGCGCGGGACCCCGCGGCGCGCATCCGGATCGTCGAGATCGGCGCCGGCACCGGGAGCGCCAGCGCCCACGTGTTCGAGAGGCTGTGGAGCCGACGCGAGCACGTCGAGGTGTACCGCTACACGGATCTGTCGAAGGCGTTCCTGTTCCACGCCCAGGAGCACTACGCCACGCGCGCGCCGTACCTGAAGTGCCAGATCTTCGACGTCGAGCGCGACCCGTCGGAGCAGTCGATCGAGATCGGCACCTACGACGTCGCGATCGCCGCGAACGTGCTCCACGCGACGAGGAACGTGCGCCGGACGCTGCGCAACGTGAAGGCGATGCTGAAGCCGAACGGCGTCCTCGTGCTGAACGAGATCACCAGCCACGCGCTCCTCGTGCACCTGACGTTCGGGTTGCTCGAGGGCTGGTGGCGGTACGAGGACGACGCGCTGCGGATGCCCGGCACGCCGGGGCTGAGCGCGCAAACCTGGCGACGCGTGCTGGAGGACGAGGGCTTCCGCTCGGTGCTCTTTCCGACCGAGCGCGCCGCGGAGATCGGGCAGCAGGTGATCGCCGCCGAGAGCGACGGCATCGTCCGTCGGCCGCGGCCCCCGGAGCCGATGCCGGCAGCGCAGCCCCTGCCGGCGGCGCAGCCCCCCCGGAGCCCGGCGCGCTCCGGCGCGGAGATCGCGGAGTCACGGCGCGCTCGGCCGACCGAGCGCGCCGCGACGCCCGCGGTCGACGCCACGCCGCCGGCGGCCGGAGGGCGCGAACAGCTCCTCCGCGAGAGGACCGTCGCGCACCTCCTTGGCCTCGTCGGGAAGGCGCTGAAGATCGACGTCGCGCAGCTCGACCCGGCGGAGTCGCTCGAGAGCTACGGGATCGACTCGATCCTGGTCGTGCAGCTCACCGACGCGCTGAAGGAGGCCATCCCGGACATCAGCAGCACGCTGTTCTTCGAGCACCAGACGATCAACGCGCTCGTCGACCACCTCCTGCGAACGAAGCGGGACGTGCTGCGCCGCCTCACGGGCGTCGGCGACGCCGCGGCGGCCGCGCCGTCGACCACGGCGCCCGCGTCGTCGGTCGCGGCGCCGCCGGTGCGCGCGGGGCGGCGCGCCGGCGCGCGCGTCCGGCCGAGCGTGTCGCGCGGAGGGCGCGTCGAGACGGCGGCGGCCGATCGCAGGATCGCGATCATCGGCCTGAGCGGGCGGTACCCGCAGGCGCGCACCATCGACGAGTACTGGGAGAACCTGAAGGCGGGCAAGGACAGCGTCGTCGAGATACCGCCCGAGCGGTGGGCGATCGAGGGATTCTACTGCGAGGACCCGCGCGCCGCGGTGGAGGCTGGCAAGAGCTACTGCCGGTGGGGCGGCTTCCTCGACGGGTTCGCCGAGTTCGACCCGATGTTCTTCAACATCTCGCCGCTCGAGGCGGAGGGGATCGACCCCCAGGAGCGGCTGTTCATGCAGGCGAGCTGGGACGTGCTCGAGGACGCGGGGTACACGCGCGAGTCGCTCGCGCGCCGGCACGGCGGGCGGGTCGGCGTCTTCGCCGGCATCACGAAGACGGGGTTCGATCTGTACGGCCCGGAGCTCTGGCGGCGAGGGGCTGCCGCGTTCCCGCACACGTCGTTCAGCTCGGTGGCCAACCGGGTCTCGTATTTCTTGAACATCCGCGGCCCGAGCATGCCGATCGACACGATGTGCTCGTCGTCGCTGACGGCGATCCACGAGGCGTGCGAGCACCTCCTCCGCGGCGAGTGCGAGCTCGCGATCGCCGGCGGCGTGAACCTGTACCTGCACCCGAGCAGCTATGTGCTCCTGTGCATGGCGGGGATGCTCTCCAAGCAGGGGCGCAGCAGGAGCTTCGGCCGCGGGGCCGACGGGATGGTGCCCGGGGAGGCGGTGGGCGCGGTGCTGCTCAAGCCCCTGTCGCGCGCGGAGGCCGACGGCGACCCCATCTATGGCGTGATCCTCGGCACGAGCATCAACCACGGCGGCAAGACGAACGGCTATCTCGTGCCGAACCCTGCGGCGCACCGGGAGCTCATCCTGAGCGCGCTCGCCAGGGCGGGGGTCGACGCCCGCGCGGTGAGCTACGTCGAGGCGCACGGGACGGGGACGGAGCTGGGCGATCCGATCGAGATCGCCGGGCTGACGCAGGCATTCCGCGCGTCGACGCCGGACGTGCAGTTCTGCGCGATCGCGTCGGCGAAGTCGAACATCGGCCACTGCGAGGCGGCGGCGGGGATCGCGGGGCTGACGAAGGTGCTCCTGCAGATGAAGCACGGCCAGATCGCGCCGAGCCTGCACGTCGACGAGCTGAACCCGCACATCGCGTTCGAGGAGACGCCCTTCGTGGTGCAGCGGCGGCTCGGCGAGTGGAAGCGCCCGACGCTCACGGTGGGCGGCCGCTCCGTGGAAGCGCCGCGGATCGCCGGGATCTCGTCCTTCGGCGCCGGCGGCGCGAACGCGCACGTGATCGTCGCGGAGTATGCCGAGGCGGAGCGTCGAGACCGCGACGCGAACGCGCCCGCCGCCGCCCCGGTGCTCATCGCGCTGAGCGCGAAATCGAGCGACGCCGTGGTCGAGCGCGCGCGCGATCTCGTCGCCGCCATCCGCTCGCGCGGGCTCACCGACGCGGACCTGCGCGACGTCGCGTACACGCTGCAGGTGGGGCGCGAGGCCATGGATGAGCGCCTCGCGGTGATCGTCGGCAGCGTCGCGGATCTAGAGGAGAAGCTGCGCGCGTTCGTCGCGGGATCGGCGGCGCCGGGCGAGGTGATCCGCGGACGAGCGCGGCTCGAGAAGGACGCGCTCGGCGTCGTCGCGCACGACGACGACTTCGAGGAGACGATCGGCAAGTGGATCCAGCGCGGCAAGCTGCGGAAGCTCGCCGAGCTCTGGGTGCGCGGCCTCGATCTGGACTGGGAGCGGCTGTACGGCGAGCGCAAGCCGCGGCGAATCAGCTTGCCTGCGTACCCGTTCGCGCGGGAGCGGCACTGGCTGCCGCTGGGCGAGGGAGCCGTGACCGCGGCGGCGGCGCCGGCGGTCGAGGCGTCGCCCGAGGCCGCGGCGGTCGTGGAGTACGAGGAGGTGTGGGAGCGGCTCGGAAGGGAGGAGCGCGCCGCGGGCGAGCCGGGGCTGCGCTGGCTGGTGGTCGGAGGGGACGAGGCCTGGCGGGCGTCGGTGGTGGAGGCGCTGGGCAGGCACGAGCCCGGGTGCGAGGCGATCGGGGTGAGCGTGGGGGGCGCGTTCGGGTGGGACGGCGGCGCGCGGAGCGCGGTGCCGGAGGCGAGCGAGGCGTGGTTCCTGTCGCTGTTCGAGGAGATGGAGAGGCGAGACGCCGCGCGGCGAAGCGCGGGTCGAGCGCTCGGTGTGGTGTACGCGTGGGGCCGAGAGCTGGAGCGGCTGCAGGGCGTGCACGGTCTGCTTCGAGGGGCGCGCGGCAGCGGCGCGCCGCTGCGTCGCCTGGTGCTGACGGGTCGTGTTGCCGACGGCGAGGTGAGCGGGTGCTACGACGCGTCGCTGATCGGGGTGGAGCGCTCGGCGGCCTTTGCGCTGCCGGAGCTGAGTGTGGGGGTGGTGCTCGGGGGCGCGGAGGGTGTCGAGGCCGACGCGGTGGCGCGTGAGGCGTGGATGGCGGGGGTGATCCGCTGCGAGGCGGCAGAGCGATACCGCCTGGGGGTCCGGCGCGCGTCGTCGAGCGGCGCGGCGCAGGCGCAGCTCCGGGACGGCGGCGTGTACGTGATCACGGGCGGGGCTGGAGGTCTGGGCCAGGTGTTCGGCGAGCACCTGGCGCGGCGCTGCGCGGGTCGGATAGCGCTGGTGGGACGGCGGAGGCGAGACGAGCGCATCGAGGCGCAGCTAGGGCGGCTGCGCGAGGCGGGTGCGACGGAGGCCGAGTACTTCGAGGCGGACGTGGCGGACGCGGCGCAGATGAGCGGGGCGGTGGCTGCCATCGAGGCGAGGTGGGGAGCGATCCACGGGGTGCTGCACGCGGCGGGGGTTGAGTCGAGCGGCGCGGTGGTGGACAGGAGCTGGGAGCAGGTGGCGGCGGTCGCGCGGCCGAAGGTGGAGGGGACGCGCGTGATCGACGAGGTGACGGCGCGGCAGCCGCTGGACTTCATGTGCCTGTTCTCGTCGACGGCGGCGGTGCTGGGGGACGGCGGGTCGTGCGACTACGCGACCGCGAACCGCTTCCAGGTGGCGTACGCGCAGCACCGCGAGCAGCTGCGGAGGCGCGGGGAGCGGAGCGGGGCGACGGTGGCGGTGTGCTGGCCGCTGTGGCGCGACGGGGGGATGGGAGCGGTGGGCTCCGAGGGGATCGAGATGTACCTGCGGACCAGCGGCCAGCGCTACCTGGAGCGCGCCGAGGGGCTGGCGGCGTGGGAGCGGGCGATGGGCGCGGGGGTGAGCCCGCGGCTCGTGCTGGCGGGGCAGCCGCGGCGCGTGCACGGCTTCCTCTCGCGCATCTACGCGGGCACCAGCGCGGCCCTCCGCTCGCCGCCGAGCGCGGAAGGGGGCGTCGGTGCGTCGATCGCTCGACGAGAGCAGCGGGGCGCCAGCGCCGCGGCCGCGCCGCTGGCCGCCGCTGCGCCTGGGTTGGCCGCCCGGTCGCCGGCGACGCTGCGGGAGCGGGTCGCCGCCGAGGTGAAGGCGCGCGTCGAGGGGGCGCTGAAGCTCCCCGCGGGGCGCCTGGACGAGGACGCGAGCTTCGCCGATATCGGCCTCGACTCGATCGGCCTGGCGCAGCTCGCGCGGCTCCTCACGAGGCATTTCGGCTTCGAGGTGATGCCGAACGTCTTCTTCAGCTACAGCACGATCGAGAAGCTCGCCGCGCACCTCGTCGAGCAACACCGCGACGCGATCGAGGCGGCGTATCAGCGCGCCGACGCGCCCCTTGAGCCCGCGGAGCCGCGCCAGGCGGACGACCGCCGCGGCGCGGCGATCGCGCGCGCCCCGCTCGTGAACGGCGCGCATCATGCCGCGCGACCCGACGTCCCGCGCGAGGGCCCGCGTCGCCTGGGCGCGCGCGTGTCGCCTTCGGTGCAGGAGCCGGTGGCGATCATCGGGATGTCGGTGCGCGCCGCGGGGGCAGACGACGTCGACGATCTGTGGGAGCTGCTCCTGAAGGGCCACAAGCAGATTCAGGAGGTGCCGCAGGAACGCTGGGACTGGCGGCCCTACTACAGCGGTCCTGGCGCGACGGACAATCGGATCGCCAGCAACAGGGGCGCGTTCCTCCGCGGGCTCGACCACTTCGACCCGCTGTTCTTCGAGATCTCGCCGCGCGAGGCAGAGTGGATGGAGCCGCGCCAGCGGCTGATGCTCCAGGAGGCGTGGCGCGCGTTCGAGGACGCGGGGTACGCGGGCGAGCGGCTGCGCGGGACCGATTGCGGCGTCTTCATCGGCGTGGAGGAGGCCCTCCCCGCGCCGGACGCGGCGCCGGGGCCCGCGACGAGCGCTCACAACGGGATCCTGGCCGCGCGGATCTCGTACGTGCTCGACCTGCGCGGGCCCAACCTGGCGCTCAATACGGCGTGCTCTTCCGGGCTCGTCGCGGTGCACACGGCCTGCCAGAGCCTGCTGCACGGCGAGTGCTCGATGGCGCTCGCCGGGGGGGTGAACGTGCTCACGTCGCCGGCGACGTACGTGGCCCTGACCCGGAGCGGCATGCTCTCGGCCGAGGGCGAGTGCTACGCGTTCGACGAGCGGGCCAGCGGCATGGTCCCGGGCGAAGCGGTGGCGGCGGTGGTGCTGAAGCGCCTGTCGCAGGCCGTGGCGGACGGCGACCCGATCCACGCCGTGATCAGGGCGACCGGCGTCAACTACGACGGCAGGACGAACGGGATCACGGCGCCGAGCGGCCTCTCGCAGCAGCGCCTCATCGAGAGCGTCCTGCGCCGCGCGGAGATCGGCCCGGAGCGAATCCAGTACGTGCTCGGGCACAGCGTGGGCTCCGCGCTCGGCGATCCCATCGAGGCGCAGGCGCTGCGCGACGCGCTCGACCAGCGGACCGAGGGGCGCCGGCCCTTCGCCCTCGGATCGATCAAGCCGGTGATCGGACACACCTTCGCCGCGTCCGGGGTCGTCAGCCTGATCGCGATATGCCTGGCCATGAGACACCGCCAGATCCCCGGCACGTCGAACTATCGCCGGCCGAGCGAGTACATCGATCTCGCGACATGCCCGTTCACCATCAGCGACGTCGCGCGGCCGTGGACGGTGTCGGCGGCCGGCGAACGCCGGTGCGGGATGGTCGGGGCGACGGGCATGAGCGGGACGAACGTCTTCGCCGTCGTCGAGGAGCACGAGCCGGAGCGAGCGAGCGCCCACGCGCCGGGCGCGCTGGGCGCCGCCGCGTCCGGGCGCGCCGTGATCGTCCTGTCGGCGAGGAGCGACGCGGCGCTCCGGTCCTATGCGCGGACCCTCCGGGCGCGCCTCGCGAGCACGCCGCTCTCCGACCTGCACGACGTCGCCTTCACCCTGCAAACCGGGCGTGAGGCGATGCCGTGCCGGCTGGCCCTCGTCGCCTCCTCGGTGAGCGCGGCGATCGAGAAGCTCGACGTCTACGCGAGCGCGTCGGGCGACGAGGGCCTCCAGTCGCGATCGATCTTCACCACCGGCCAGGAGCGCACGATCGCGCCGGCGGACCCTTCCCGCGCCGCCGAGCTCGCGGAGGCTTGGGTGCGCGGCGCCGCGGTCGACTGGAGCCAGGTGCACGAGCGAGCGCAATCGAGGCGGGTCTCCCTCCCCGCGTATCCGTTCACGGCCGGCGGCCGCTCGCGCGAGGCGGCGTCCGGGGCGCTCGACCCGATCCTCGAGCTCATCGCGGGGTATTCGAAGCGCCCTATCGACGCCATTGACACAGCGCGGCCGCTCGCCGACCTCGGGATTGACTCGCTCCTCTTGATGAACATGATCGGCGCCCTTGAGGATCGGTATTCCATTCATGTGTCGCTGGAGGACGTGACGAGCTGCGCGTCGATCGCCGCGCTCTGCGCGATGTTGCGCGGCAAGGCCGGGGCGCGCGCCGGCGCAGGGACCCTGCCGAGGAGGTACAAGGAGCTCGAGGTGCTCCAGTCCAAGGGGGACCTGCCGCCCGTCTTCTGGTTCCACGGGTCGCTGGGCACCGTCCAGACGTACCTCGGGTTGTCGCGGGGCCTCGGCCCGACGCTGCCGTTCTACGCGGTCCAGTCGAGGGGGGTGAAGGCGAACGAGGAGCCGATCGACGATCTCTCCGAGATGGCGAAGTACTACGCCGAGATCCTGCTCGCCGCCCGGGGCGGCGCGGGCGCCGCGTTTCAGCTCGGCGGGTACTCGGAAGGCGGCTTGATCGCCTACGAGGTGACACGGCACCTCCAGCGAATGGGTCACGACGTGAGGAGCCTCGTGATGATCGACACGCCGTACCTCCACGGCGGGGTTCATCTCTTGAAGGACGAGGACACGCGGAAGCTGCGCTACGCGATGGTCTACGCCAATATCCTGATGATCAACAAGCTGGGCGGCTTCACCGACATCGGTGCCCTGCCGCTCCAGGGAGCGAGCGCCGAAGACGTCTTGCCTCTCCTCGTCCGGCATGGCCTGGAGAGAGGGTTGCCTTACTCGCCTGACGAGCTGCGCGAGACCATCGAGCGCTTCCACCGCATCGCCGAGGCGAATGAGAGGGCCGCGGAATCCTACGAGATCGCGGATCTGCCGCGGCCTGGCGCCGTCGAGTGCCACTACTTCCAGCGGAGGACGGCCGGCGTGTACTTCGATCCCAGCCGCTTCGCCGGGGCCATGGTCGAGCGGACGAACGATTACTTCCGGGACAAGGGGTGCGCCGAGGCGTGGATGCGGCGCCTGCCGCGCTTCTCCCTGCACCTCACCAGCGCGACCGATCACTTCTCGCTGCTCTCCGAGGCGGATCCGTTCGAGAGGATTCGTGATACGTGTCGCCGCCTCTACGGCGTGAGCGCCGAGGGGACGAAGCCGTTCGCCGGAGCCGCGGCGGGCCGAGCTTCCACATCGCTTAGCGAGGAGATCTCATGAAGGACCTGACACAGGGCTCGATAGCCCGTCACATCGTGACGATGGCGGTGCCCATCGCGGTGGGGATGATCTTCCAGACGCTCTACTACATGATCGATCTGTATTTCGTCGGGGAGCTCGGCGATGTGCCGCTCGCCGGCGTCAGCGCGGCGGGTAACGCGACGTTCCTCGTGCTCGCCCTGACACAGGTCCTCGGCGTCGGCACGGTGGCAATGATATCGCAGGCCGTCGGTCGGAAGGACCGCGACGAGGCCAACGTCGTCTTCAATCAGTCGCTCACCCTGGCCGCGGTCAGCGGCCTGGCCGTGCTCGTCCTAGGGTACCTGACGACGACGCCTTACATGCGCTCGGTCGCCGCCGACGCCGCGACGGTCGAGGCCGGACGCACGTACCTGTTCTGGTTCATGCCCGGCCTTGCGCTCCAGTTCGCGCTCGTCGCCATGGGTTCAGCGCTCCGCGGCACCGGTCTCGTCCAGCCGACGCTCGTCGTTCAGCTCCTCACGATCGTCCTCAACGCCATCCTCGCGCCGATCCTCATCGCGGGGTGGGGGACCCACCGCCCGATGGGGGTCGCCGGGGCGGGTCTCGCGAGCACGCTCTCGCTCGTCGTCGCGGTCATCGCGCTGTGGGCCTATTTCCGGCGGCTCGAGCGCTACGTCGGCGTGTCCGCGCCGCTCCTCCGGCCGCGCCTGCCCATCTGGCGGCAGCTCCTCGCGATCGGGCTCCCGTCGGGAGGCGAGTTCGCGCTCATCTTCGTGTACTCCGCGATCGTCTACTGGACGCTCCGCGAGTTCGGCTCGGCGGCGCAAGCCGGCTACGGAGCCGGCTCGCGCCTCATCCAGGGGCTCATCTTGCCGGCGATGGCGGTCTCCTTCGCGGCGGGGCCCATCGCCGGCCAGAACTTCGGCGCGAAGCTGGCCGACCGCGTGCGGAGCACGTTCAGCATCTCGGCGGCGATCATCAGCGCGCTGATGGTCCTTCTGACGCTGTTCGTCGGCTGGCGCGCCGAGGCCCTGATCGGCAGCTTCGCCAAGAACGCGGACTCCATCGCCGTGGGCGCGCAGTTCCTCCGCTTCGCGTGCTGGAATTTCGTCGCGCAGGGGCTCATCTTCACGTGTTCGAGCATCTTCCAGGGGTTGGGCAACACCACACCGTCGTTGCTCAGCTCCGGCGCGCGACTGGTGACGTTCGCCGTGCCCGCGATCTGGCTGTCCACGCTGCCCGGCTTCCGCATCGAGCTCGTCTGGTACCTGTCGATCGCGAGCACGACGCTCCAGGCGATCGCCAGCGTTCTCTTGCTGCGCGCCGAGTTCAAGCAGCGTTTCGTCCCCGGGTTTGTCGCCAGCGGCGCCGGTCTCGGCGCGAATTCTTGAAAGGAGCACGAGCTTGTCGACGCCGAAGTTAGCCTTCATGTTCTCCGGTCAGGGCTCGCATTACTTTCGAATGGGCGAGGGGCTCTACGCCCGGCACCCGACGTTCCGTCGCTGGATGGACCGCCTGGACGTCCTGGTGCGCGATCTCGCGGGGAGCTCGGTCGTCGAGGCGCTCTACCAGGAGGGCCGCGGCAAGGGGGACGTGTTCGATCGGACGCTGCTCACGCACCCGGCGCTCCTCATGATGGAGTACGCGCTCGCGGAGTCGCTGATCGAGGCCGGCGTCGTGCCGGACGTCGTGATCGGCGCCAGCCTGGGGACCGTCGCCGCCGCCTGCGTGGCCGGCTGCCTCGACGTCGAGGCAGCCCTGGAGATGACGATCCGGCACGCGCGGTCCCTGGAGGCCTGCTGCGAGCGAGGGGCCATGATCGCGGTGCTCGGGCCGACGAGCCTGTACGACGACGCCGGCTTGAGCCGTCACGGCGAGCTGGCGGCGGTCAATTTCGACGCGCATTTCGTCGTGGCCGCCACCATGCAGGGAGCAGCGGAGATCGAGAAGATCCTGCGCGTGAAGGACATCGTCTTCCAGCGTTTGGCGGTCTCGTTCGCCTTCCACTCGCGGTGGCTCGACGCCGCGGAGGCGCTCTTCAAGGAGCGATCGCGATCGATGCGCGCCCGTCCGGCGCGCCTGCCGCTGGTCTGCTGCGCGCGCACGAGGGCGATCGACACGTTCACGGCCGACCATGCGTGGTCCGTGGCCCGTGAGCCGATCCGCTTCTTCGAGACGATGAAGCGCCTCGAGGAGAGCGGACCCTATCGCTACGTGGACGTTGGTCCGTCGGGCACGCTGGCGACGTTCATGAAGTACATCCTCTCGAAGGGGGGCTCCCGATCCACGCATCACACGGTGCTGTCCCCGTTCGGCCGCGATTTCGAGCGTTTCACCGCTGCCGCCACCGAGCTCGGCGCGCGCCCCCCGCGCCCCGGCACGGACGAGCGCGCCGAGGCGCCGTCGCCTTCGGGCGCCGCCGCGGACGCGCGCGCCGCCGGGCCGTCGCCTCGGGGCTTCGAGGCGGCCTCGCGCCCTGCGGCGCCTGCGGGTGCGAGCTCGAGCGATCGCGCCGTGGGTTCTGAGCCATCCGGCGCGCCGGCGCGCGCCCCGAGCGACGGGCCGCGGCCGCTCCGCGCGGAGGCGAGCGGTGCGGCCGCCACGAACGGCGTGCACGCTGGCCCGCGGGCGACGGTCGCCTTCATGTTCCCTGGGCAGGGGTCGCAGAAGCGCGGAATGGGCGCGGGGCTCTTCGACTCGGTGCCCGAGTACGCGGCGGTCGAGCGGGAGGTCGACGCGTTGCTCGGCTACTCCATGCGCGCGCTCTGCCACGAGGATCCCGGCGGGCGCCTGAAGGAGACACAGTACACGCAGCCCGCGCTCTACGTCGTGAACGCGCTCCACTACTACGACGCGATCGCGCGAGGGCAGCGGCCGGACTACGTGGCCGGCCACAGCCTCGGCGAGTACAACGCCCTGCTCGCGGCGGGCGCCTTCGACCTCTTGACCGGGCTGCGCCTCGTGAAGAAGCGCGGCGAGCTGATGGCGGCGTCCGTGAGCGGAGGCATGGCCGCCGTGATCGGGATGGACGAAGGTCGCATCAAGCAGGTCCTCACGGAGAACGGGCTGGGTACGATCGACGTCGCGAACTTCAACTCTCCCTCGCAGATCGTCATCTCTGGCCCAGTCGCCGACATCGCCCGAGGCCACACGGTGTTCGAGGACGCTGGCGCGCGCACGTACGTGATATTGCCGGTCAGCGCCGCATTTCACTCGCGCTACGTCGAGGAGACGGGGCGCGCCTTCGCCGACTTCCTCGCTCCGATGAGGTTCGAGGCACTCCGGATCCCGGTCATCAGCAATGTCTCCGCGAGGCCCTACGAGGCGAAGGACCCATCAGCGACCATCAAGTCGCTGCTCGTCCAGCAGATCACCCGTCCCGTGCAGTGGGTGCAGAGCGTGAGCTTCCTGATGGCGCAGGGGGTGAAAGAGTTCAGGGAGATTGGCCCGGGGAACGTGCTGACGCGCCTCGTCCAGCAGATCGAGCGGCAGCCATCGGGGGCGTGAGCGGGCGGCGACGATCCGGAGACGCCCTGCCCGTTCCACCTGGCCGACGGGAGGACCGTCGCCAGAGGCATCTACCACTGCAAGCTGGAGTTCGGAGAGGATGGATACGTCGAAGTCGCGGACTCCATCACGGTTCATCGCTGCTTCGGGAACCGCTTCGGCAAGCTCGACAAGGCTTCTCGCACTGGGACCGGTGGCTCCTGCGGCTCGCGCTGGCGGAGCCGCGCGGTCTCGATGCGATCGCGTGTGAGCTCCGTGCGCGCGCGGCGAGTCGACGCGTCAGCGGTGAGGCCGCCGAGGCGTTGCCCGCGCAGGTGGTCGACCTGCGTGGCCGGCTCGCGCGCCTCGCGCTGCTCGGCCGCGTCGTCCCCGTGCGGCTGTGCGGTGGGGCTGCTCTCGTCATCAACGCACCAAGCGTAATCAACGCACCAAGCGTACGTGATGTCTCGTCGACCTGGCCGAGCTCTGAAGTCGGACGCAAACAGGTCGTAGGACCCGTCTCGACAGCGGATGGTGGCGTCCTCGCTCCCATTGCGGCGAGACGCTATCGAGTCGACAAGAAATGGCCGCCGTCCCCTATCTTCTTCTTGAACTTCATCGGTATCCCCCTCCTCGTCGATGCGCATTGCCCCGGGCCGCGAGCGTGTTGGTGCATCCGGGCCCCAGGCGGTGTACCTTCGCCGGGATCGCACGGCGGCAAGGCCGCACCAGACCCGGGAGACGACCATGGCCCGCACTGCGCCTGTACCGAACATCCCCGCCATCCCTGGAATGAACCCGGGCGTCTTCATCATGGGAGGGGGCGGGGCCGGTGGCGGGGGCGGTGGCGCTGGAGGAAGCGGCTCTGGCGGTAAACAGGGCGGCAATGGATCCAACGGCGGCAAGGACGCCAGCGGCGGTGGGAAGTCCGGGTGTGGCAGCGCAGGCGGCGACGGCGCCGGCTGCCCGAACCACCATGGCGGCAAGAAATCGGGAATGGCTGCGAAGGGCGACCCGGTCGACGTGGTGACGGGCCGGGTGTTCACGATTCCCGCCGTCGACCTCGAGCTTCCGGGACCGCTGCCGCTCTCGATCGTGCGATCCTACACCACCGCGGCGTTCGAGCGCGACGTCGGGCTGGGGTTCGGGTGGAGCCACTCGCTGGCGTGGGAGATCGAGGTGCGGCAGCGCATCCTCCGCGTCTGGACCGACGATGGGCCGGTCGATCTCGACACGATGCCCGTGGGCGCCGGCGTGGCGGGCCCCCACGGATGGGTCCTCGCCCGGGAGGAACGCGGCTTCGTCCTCGATACAGGCGACGGCCGCTGGTACGTGTTCGCCGAAGCGGCCGGGAAGCGGTTCCGGCTCACCGCGATCAAGGACCGATACAACAACGAGATCAGGCTCTCGTACCGCGAGGGCGTGCTCACCGAGATCACCGACAGCGTCGGCCGGATCGTCCGGGTCCGGCGGGCGCCCGACGGGCGCATCGGCGCGTTCGAGATCAAGAACGCGCGGGAGCGCGGTGTCTGGGTGCCCTTCGCGCAGTACAGCTACGACGCCGCCGGAGATCTCACGTCCGCGACCGACGCCGACGGATACACGACGCGCTACACGTACCAGGAACACCTCCTCACCTCCCATACGAGCCCTACAGGGCTCACGTTCTCATTCCGCTACGACGATCGGCGCCGTTGCGTCGAGACATGGGGCGCTTACGGCGATGGGCGTGACCGCAGCCTGGCGGAGGACGCGCCGACGCACCTGGCCGACGGGAGGACCGTCGCCAGAGGCATCTACCACTGCAAGCTGGAGTTCGGAGAGGGCGGATACGTCGAAGTCGCGGACTCCATCACGGTTCATCGCTACTTCGGGAATCGCTTCGGCAAGCTCGACAAGGCCGTGAGCGCCGGGGCCGTGTTCAGCCGGACGTACGACGAGCACGGGCACCTCAGGACGTTCGTCGATCCGGTCGGCGCCATGACCGTCTGGCAGCGGGATCGCCTCGGCCGCGAGCTCTCCATCACCGATCCGCTCGGTCGAATGACGAAAATCGAGCGCGATCCGGACGGGCACATCCGCCGAGCGATCGATCCGGCGGGCGGCATCACCGAGATCGGGCGGACGCCCGACGGGCTCATCTGGACCGACCCCCTCGGGGCGGTGTTCCAGGTGCGCCAGGACGCGCACGGGCGGCTCATCGAGACGGTGGCGCCGAACGGCGGCCGCACGACGTACCGCTATGACGATCTCGGGAACATGGTCGAGAAGACCGACGCGCTCGGGGGCAAGACGCAGCTCGCCTACGATTACTGGGGCCGGTGCCGCTCGATCCGGGACACGAGCGGCGCGGTGCTGTCGTACACCTATGACAATCGCGGCAACCTCACCGGCGTCCACCGGCCCGACGGCGGGACGACCCGCTACGAATACGACGGTATGGGGGACTGCACCGCGGTCCTCCAGCCAAACCAGCAGGTGACCCGGTTCGTGCGAGGCGGCTTCCACAAGCTCTGCGAGGTGCACAAGCCGAACGGAGAGATCACACGGTTCCGGTACAACCGTGAGGGGCGCCTCGTCGAGATCCAGAACGCGCTCGGGGAGCGCCACAGGATCGAGCTCGACGCCGCGGGGATGGTGACCAGCGAGCGTGGGTTCGACGGGCGCGTGTCTCGAACCAAGTACGATTACAATGGCCGGGTCATCTCCTTCCAGAACGCCGCGGGCGAGAGGACGGAGTACACGTACGACCTCGCCGGGCAGCTCGTCGCGCGCACCTTCGACGACGGCAGCGTCGAGAGGTTCACGTACGACGACCGCGGCGACGTGATCGCCGCCGAGAGCCCCGCCGGTTCGTTCACGTATGAGCGCAACGCCGTCGGCTGGGTCGTGTCCGAGACCCAGATCGTGGGAGGCGAGGCCGCGACCGTCCGGCGCACCTTCGATCTCATGGGTGATGTCGTCGAACGCACCACGTCGTTCGGTCACTCCGCCAGGTGGATTCGCAACGTCGGCGGGCTCGCGGAGAAGGTGATCCTCGACGGAAGAGACGAGGTCCGGGTCGCTTACGACGCCGCGGGGCGTGAGGTCTGCCGCGCGCTGCCGCGAGGCGGCCGGATCGAGAGCGCGTGGGACCTGATGGATCGCCTCGTCGAACGGCGCGTCTGCGCGCCGTCGAGCCGCGTGCACGTCGGGCCGAACGAACCGGAATGGGTGGGCCCGGCCCCGGCGTCGGTGACGGTGCACCAGGCGTACCGATACTCGCCTGCGTCGGAGCTCGTCGAGGCGTGGGACCAGGCGTACGGCACGCGCCGCTTCGAGTACGACCCTGCGAGCCAGATCCTGGCGAACGTCCCGGAGCACGAGCGCGCCGAGCTCTTTCGCTACGACGCCTGCGGGAACGTGTTCGACGTCGCGGCTGGCAAGAAGGATCGCTCGTACGGTCCTGGCAATCGTCTGCTCAGGAAGGGCGACACCGAGCTCCTCTGGGACGACGACGCGCGCCTCAAGGAGACGCGGGCCAGGACCCCCGCCGGAGCGCTCGAGGTCACCCAATACACATGGGACGCGCGTGGGCTCTTGCAGTCGGTGGAGCGCGCCGATGGCACCGTCGTGGAGTTCTCGTACGATCCTGACGCCCGGCGCGTCGCCAAGCGGGTCTCCCGGCGGCTCTCGACCGGCGAGCTGCGGCCGGAGAGCGCGACGAGGTTCGTCTGGGATGGCGCCGAGCTCGTGCACGAGATCCGGCAGGTCACCGGCGACGCGGCTGCCCACGCCGTGCCGACCGTGGATGCGCGCACCTACGTCTTCGAGGCCGGCGCGCCGTGGGCGCAGCGCGCCGGGGAGGGCGAGTGGTATCATTACCTGAACGACGAGATCGGCACGCCGGAGCGGCTCGTCGGCCCCGATGGCGCCGTCGCTTGCGAGCTGCGGCGGAGCGCCTGGGGAAAGGTTGAGCCCGCGCGCAACGCGTTGGCGCCGGTGTCGACGCCGATCCGCTTTCGCGGGCAGTACTGGGACGAGGAGATCGGCCTCTGCTACAATCGCAACCGCTACTACGATCCCGAGGCGGGTCGCTATATCAGCGCCGATCCGATCGGGGTCCTCGGCGGTCTGAACGGCTTCGCCTACGCGGAGAACCAGCCGACGCGGCTCGTCGATCCGGACGGGCTCATGGCCAAGGCCGGGACCGAGATCGAGACCGCCGGCGGCAAGACGCACCACGGATCGAGCACGTTCGGGGGCGCGCTCGACCCCGCGCTCCAGACCGCTGTCGCCGATGCCCACAAGAAGTTCGACGACGGCAAGGTGGCGGGGCCGGCGCCATCGAGCGCCGGCCACTGCGCCGAGATCGATGCATTGAACAACCTGGCGAAGGACATCCGGCAGGACCGCAAGCAGAACGGTAAGACATTGAAAGACCCCGCGGCCGAAGACATCGAGATCAGGAAGGAGCTGCAGAAACAGGTGAAGGAGGGCAAGATGACGACGACGGACAGGCGCGGTAAGCTCATGGATCCATGCAAGTTCTGCGCGCAGGTCCTGCGTGAGCTCGGCCTTCACCCGGCGAACAACGGCGGTACTGGCAAGAAGAACGGTGTCATCGGCTCGGATGGCAAGGCGTGGAACGGCAATGTATGGCTAGCGGGACGCTCCGTGCCGTTCAGGACTGCTCCCTCGAGCACACCGCCCTTCGAAGGGACATGAGCCCTCCTTCGCGAGCACCGGATGCGCCGGCCGCTGGCCCGGCGGCGGCGGAGCGCGGCGTCCTCGACTTCTGGCGCGAGGTCGAGCGCTGCCGCAGCGCCCCCCTCGGCGGGAGAGCGCGCGCTGGCGCCGTGGCGGGCCTCGAAGCGTGGCTGGAGCATGGCGGTGCGCGCGTGGCGCTGCTCGGGCCGAGCGGGCGCGGCAAGTCGATGCTGCTGGGCGCGTGGGCGCTGGAACTGGCCCGTGCGGGCCGGTACGAGGTAGCGTTCGTCCCCGTGAGCCGCCGGTTCGGTACGGCGCTGGAGTCCACGGCGCTGAACCTCCTCTATGCTCGCGTGGCTCTGTTCCTCAGGACGCCGCGGCGCATCGGCGAACGGGCGCACGGGGTCGAGGAGATGCGGCGCGACCTCGCGATCATGCTCGAGGAGGGCCGCCCGCCCGGAAGCAGGCCGCTCATCGTGATTCTCGACGGGTTTGACGAGGGCGCCTCCTGGACCCTCGATGCAGCGCAGCGATTCCTGCGAGACCTCGGCCCCGGCGTGCGCGCCGTGCTGTCGGCGCGCTCGAGCGAGGCGCTCCGAGGGCTCCGGGAGGGGACGGAGGTGGTCGCGCTGCCGCCGATCGAGGTCGACGAGGTCGCGGAGGCGATTGGGCGGAGGCTTGGCGAGCTGCCGGCCAGCGTGAAGGACGATGTCGCACGGGTGAGCGGCGGGGACCGGCTGCTCGTGGAGGCGCTGATCGAGGTACTCGCGCGGGATGCCGCGGCTGTGGGAACGGCGCTCGCGAGCGCTCCCGCCGGAGCTCCGGGCGTCCTGGATCTCTGCGCCGGCGGCACGATCCGCCCCATATTGCCATGGCTTGCAGGCGCGCTCGCGCCGATCGAGGTGGAGGAGCTCCTCGCGATCTCGACGGTGAACGGCGGCGCCTGGAACGAGCCGAGCGGACTGCTCGTCGCCGCCGGAGAGCCGGGCCTCGCGCTCCGTCACCCGGCCTGGGCCGAGGCCATCGAAGGGCGGCTCGCGCCGCATGAGCGCGCGGGGATCGATCACCGGTTCGCCGACCACGGGAAGCGCGCGTTCGCGTCGGGTACGGTCTCCGACTACGTATGCCGGAACTGGCGCGCTCACCTGGAGCGGGTCGGCGCGAGCCTCGCAGAGCGGATCGTGCTGGCCTCGAGGGCGTGGCTCGACGTGTGGAGGACACGCCCGGATGGCTCGTCCGGGTTCATCGCCGACGTGGACGCGACGGCGGCGTGCGCGGCGAGCCTTCTGGTCGATGCCGCGGCCGGAGGCGATGTCGTGGCGGTGCTGGCCGCGCGGATCCGCTGCCTGCTCGTCACGAGCTCCGTGCGGGAGATCCTTGGCTTCGAGGAGACGCGGCGTGTGCTGGCTGCGCAGGCCGCGCAGGAGGACGAGGAGGAAGAGGAAGGGGCCCAGGGCGGCGAGGGCTCCGCCGGACCCCACATCGAGATGCCGCGCGTGGGCGAGGACATCCTGGATGCTGGACGGCCGATCGCCGACGCCGCGGAGCGCGCCGGTGCCCTGATCCGGCTGGCGCACGAGCTGCCCGACGCCGAGCGCGCCGTCGTGCTCGGCTGGGCGCTCGAGGCCGCCAGCGAGGAGCACGCCGAGGGGGGCGCGCTCGCCGCCTTGGCGCACGCGCTCGACGGGCAGGCGCGCGTGACGGCCGCGTGCGAGGCAGCGGCGCGGCTCGGTCGCGAGCGGACCAGGGAGAGCCGGCTCGCGCGCGTGTCCCTGGCGGCGCTGCTGCCCGAGGACGAGGCGCGCGACCTCGGTCGCGAGGCGTTTGCCGAGGTCCCGGCCGACGAGAGGAGCAACGAGCTGCCGCTGCTCTCGGAGGCCGCCGCGCGATGGTCTCCCGCGGCGGTGCGCGGGCTCTGGGCATGGTCCGAGGCGCTGCCCCCCTCGGATCGGCACCTGGTCCTCGCTCGCCTCGCTTCAGGGCTGCCCGCGGAGGAGCGGGAGGCGGGCGTGTCGGAGGCGCTGGGGCTGGCGCTGTCGCTGCTCGAGAGCGAGGCGCTTCCGCCGGACGCGTGCTGGAGCATCTGCGCGCTCGCGCCGCACGCACCTGCCGGCGCCGCGTCTGCGCTGGTCCAGGCGTGCGCGGCTGCGGCCGGCTTCCGCCTCCCGGTGGTGAAGGCCGTCGCCGCGCGCCTCTGCGATCTGGGGCGCGTGGAGGATGCGCTCGCGCTGGTGGAAACGCTGCCCGAGCCGTCGGACCGGATCGAGGCGCGATCCGCCCTGCTCGCGCACCTGCCCGCCGCGGTCCGCGAGGCCGCCTGGGCCCAGCTGTCGGGCGATCTGCGGGCGAGCGACGGCGCGCGCCTGCTCTTCGAGCGGAACGCCGCTGCGTGGACCCGGGCTGTCGGGGCCGATGCGGTCCTCGACCTGTCACGCGAGATCGGCGCCCCGTGGTCAGACCTGGTCGCGATCGCCGTGGCCTCGCCGGACCACGCGCCGGCGATTGCGCGCGATCTGGTCGAGCGCGCTCTGGAGCAACCGAGCGACGAGGACGAGGCGCTCTTCGCGCTGCTCCCGCTGGCCGCGTCGATGACCGAGCCGCACGCACGCCGCGTCTGCCAGAGACTCCTGAACGAGCTCGGCTGGAAGCCGCGGCCCGATCTCCTCGACGACTGGACGAAGGACGACCTCGGGCACCTGGCGCCGTTGTTCGCCCGCGTCGCTGGACCGCAGGGCGTCGCCGCGGTGGCCCGGGAGATCGTCGACGTTTGCCGGTGGCTGCCCTGAGCGTTCGTGGAGAGATGGCGGGCGCGGCGCCTGGAGTTCTTCCGGAGCTCCGTGATCCTGGCGGTCCATGAGATCCCGGGCACCGCGACACACAAGCGGTCGTGATGCGCCGACGGGAGCGTTGCGCAACAGCGCAATCCGTTGCGGATCATGACAGGGCATTGCCCCGTCGCGGCGCTGTCGCCGCACGTCGACAGGCCGTGGAAGCGATTCGATGCGGCCGCGACGGAGCGCCAGGGGTTCCGCGGCTCGCGGGCGAGCGCGCAGGCCGACCAGCGCCATGCGGCGCCGACCGAGGCCGAGCGGAGCGCGGCGAGCACCGACAGCGACGACCGACGGCGCGCGTTCGAGCAGTGGAACGCGGGCGCCGCCGGGCTCTCGGAGGATGGAGAGACGCCATCGCCCACCGAGGCGCGCTGGCTGTATGCGCAGCTCTTTCCGGCGCCCGAGGGGCTTCGCTTCATCACGCGGCGGCCCCGGGTCCAGTGGGCCGCGATGGCGCAGCGGATGAAGACGCTGGAGAAGGAGCGCGCGCGGGGGGTGATCGAGGGGTTCGGCGGGACCCGGCATCACCGGCAGCTCGTCGCGGCCCACGCGCGCTTCGGCGAGGCTTACGGCTTCACGAACGTGGTCCTCGCAAAGGAAGGTGCGCCGACGGCCGGCCGGCCGCAGTGGAGCGCCGCCCGGGATGCGCTGCGGAGCATGATCCAGAAGATCGAGAGCCACGCCGACCCGGAGTTCCCGGGGAGCGAGGCGCTCGCCGCGTTCCTGCTGGCGCCCTACGTCGAGATGGTCGACGACCTCGCGAAGCCCCGTCGAAGAGCCTCCGCGACAAAGCCCGAAGCCGTCTCGACGCCACCGCTCGGGGCGGGCGGGACGCCGTGAACCCATCCGGGTGAGCCGGCTCCTCCACGCGGGAGACGAGGTGCACTCGTCTCCCGGTGGACGTGACTCCAGCAAAAGACGAGTGGCACTCGTCTCCCGGTGCACGTGGCTCCAAGAAAAGATGGGTGGCAGCCATCTCCCGGTGGACGTGGCTCCAGGAAAAGATGGGTGGCACCCATCTCCGCGGTGGAGAGGCCGCCCTCCGGACCCGCGATCCCTTTGGCCAGGCCGCGGACCTCGACCTGTCCACCCGACCAGGCGCAGTGCGGGGTGACGCAGCGCACCTCGATCTGGGTGGGCGCGTCGTCGTCCGAGTTGCCCCAGGGCGCCGTGACGTCGATCGTCCTCGTACCCGGCGCGAGCAGCACGCTGATGCCGATGGACGCAGGCAGGAGGACCTTTCGCTTGGAGACCTCCTCGGGCTGCGTGGCGTCGTCCCCGTCGCCGCTGTCGCCAGGGGCTTCGAGCTCGTCGTCGGCCTCGGGATCGGAGCGCGCGGCCTCTCCGCCCTCGAATGGAACGAGGAAGCCTGTGAGGTACCAGCTGGACGGCGACTCAACCAGGGCCTCTTCGGGCTCGGTGGGGCCGATGAGGTCGTCACGCAGCACGTCGACGAGGCGATCCCGAACATCCACCGGATCCATCACGGGGCGCTCCTCCTGATGATCTCGACGCTATCGCGGAGATCGGGCTGGTCACAAGGGCGCCGCTGCTCGGGGAGGAGCGGGCAGAGATCCAGCGCCGCCTCGCGGAGCCACTCCCTCAGCCGCTCTCGCTCGTGGTCATCGGCGCCTGCGATGCGCCGCTCCAGCGCCCGCACGAGGGCCTCCTGATCGGGCTGTCCCAGCGCGTAGCGGTACAGCGCGAGGGCGTCCTCGAGCTCGGCCAGGCGGCGCTCCTGCTCCGAGAAGCTTGGCCGCACGATCGTGTGCCGGATCCTCGCTCCGTCGAAGTCCCACCAGGGGACGAGGCCCCCGGCCGACTCCCGGTCGCGAAAGCGCTCGGCGAGCAGGTGCCAGGGGCTGCGATCCCGCGCGAGCTCCCCGATCCGGGCCGCGAGCGCCTGACGCACCGAGAGGCCACCATAGCGGGCGACCCGCCCTTCGCGCTGCTCGAGATCGACCGGATTGCTCGGCAGATCCCAGTGGACGACGTGCCCGCAGTAGCGGTGAAAGTCGAGCCCTTCTTGCCCGATCGACGTCGTGACCAGCGCCATCGGGCGGAAGGGCGAATTGAACGCCTCGCGCACGGTGTCGCTGCGGAGGCGCTCGCCGGAGTCGGCGCTGGCCTCGCTCGACGTCAGGCCGAAGGGCAGCGCGGCGTGGCAGCGCAACGGCAGCTTGGTCCGCTTCGGCCCGAGACCGTCGACCTCGAGGCGCACACCGCGGATGGCGAGCACGTTCCCGAGCTCGGAGAGCGCCTTTTCGTCGCCTTCACCGCTCGGTGAGCGGTGCCCGAGGCCCTGCAAGCTCACCAGGTACTCGTCGAGGACCGCCTCCAGGTTCCCGTCCCACACCGCCCGGCGGAGCGCGCCCGGGTACGGCTGCGTCGCGGCCCGCCGCTTCCACGCTGGTCTCCGCGCGGCCTGGGCGGCCAGGATCCTGTGCCACTCGGGCGCGTCCAGGTACGTGCGCAGCGCGACCAGCGTGATTCGCGCCACGCGTGCGATGCTTGCGGCTGGATCCTGCGCCGCACCGAACACCCTCGTCCTGGCCCGCCAGAGCACCATCCCCGGCGCCGTGAGCGCGTGCTCCGCGAGGTCGTCGAGCTCCGCCGGCGAAGGTACGCCCTCGATCTTGCCGTAGGGCGCCTCGAGGAGGTGCGCACACGCCGTCGCCACGCCGCGATGCTCTGCGCGCAGCTCGTCCGCCGCTTGCTCGATGCCCTCTCGCAGCGCCTCCCAGGTGGGCGCCGTGCGCTCCAAGTGCAGCGCCCACTTCCAGGCCGGCTCACGCCGCTCCCTCGCGTCGTCGACGTCGAGGATCTCTTCGAGTCGCGCCCTGACTCGCTCGCGCGCCGTCGCTAGGACCATCTCGTGCGCCGCCTCGAAGGTCAGCGGGTCGCCCAGCTCCGCAAGTCGTGGCAGCGGCAAGAACATCAGCAGCAGCCGGAGATCGTGCCCTCTGGAGGCCCCGAAGGTGAACGCAGGCGGCGGCGGACGGAGCAGCTCCTGTCGACCTTTGGCGCGTGCTCGCCCCTTCCGCGCCTTGCGCGCGTCCGAGCGGTGGCGCATCCAGTAACCGAAACGACGACCGCCCTCGGGTTGGAAGGCGGCGCGCTCGGCCTCGTAGCTGAGGAGCGTCGCGAGCGCGCGCGGGACAGCGCGAAAGCGCGAGAAGATCAGCGCCTTCGAGGGGTTCGCAGCACCGGCCGCCACATCTCGGAAGATGCCGCCGAGCGGCCACCACGGACGGGAAGGCGGCATCCAGGGCAGGGCGAGCACCTGCTGCGGCATCGCGTCGAGGAGCGCCCGGAGCTTCGGGTTCGGGTGCTCCGCGTGCGAGTAGTCACAAAGCCGCTTCCGACTGAGGCGGACCTCTGGCGACGGGGCAGTGGCCTGCGTCAGGTCCGCGTGGCGGCTGGCAACGTAGTCGTGCCGCATCATCTGGATCGGGTAAGGGATGGAGGACCAGAGCGGCTCGACCATGTGGTGATCCTCCGGGCGCACGCAGGCTGCGAAGTGCCGGAAGACCGCGAGATCCCGTGCTTCGACCGGGGCTGTCCTCGGCGCCGACCGCTCGCGTGACAGCTCTGCGCGCATCAGGGCACGCCGCTCGGTGCGGGCCATCACTCGCTTGAGCTTCTGCTCGATGCGCTGCCGCACGGCGTGCACAGCCTCGGAGCCGGGCGGATCGCGGATGATGCGCTCTCGATAGAGCTGGAAATCTTCCTGCAGCTGCGGCAGCTCCTTCGCGGCCGAGTCGCCGTGCAGAAAGCGAAGCAAATCGAAGAGCTCCTCGTGGTGCCGGCCGCCGTCGCGGAAACGCGCATACATCCGGTACGGTGTCGCCGACAACAGCAGGACGGCGGGCCGCACCGCTGGATCCGCCTCGTGACGCAGCATCGTCCGGACGACATGGTGGGCCTCCTCGATGCGATCGTCGTCTTCGTCTTGCTCGTCCGTCTCGTCGTCTGCGTCGATGGGGAGCACCTCGAAGAAGCGTTGGAACTCGTCGAAGATCACCAGATCGGGGGCCAGCTGCTCGACCACGGCGAGCGTCATGGCGCGGCGCAGGAGCTCGATGGTGTCGCGGTGTTGCACTGTCTCCTCGAACCGGGCGCGGAGCAGCTTCTGGATGGTTCCACGCCAGGCATGCGGACTGCGGTTCAGCGCCTGCGCTAGATGAGCGCGGAAGCGGCTCAGGTAGCCGACTCCGCGCTCGGGCCATTGCATCTTGTTCCAGGCGTGGCGCCAGGATCCGAGGCCCGCCTGGCCTCGCATCGCGTCGACGAATCCATCGCATTCCGGGAGATCCGGCCAGATCTGCTCGAGCGCCTTCCCGATCAGGACACGCTCGGCCAGCCTGCCAGTGCCTGCCTGGAACGAGGTTCCAGGGGTCAGCGAATAGAGGTGAAAGGGCGCGTCCGGCGGCGCCTCGAGACCGGGGATCTCCGTCAAACGACCCACCGGCACCCCCGCCGCTTCCCGCTGCTCCTCGGTCGGCAGCACGTCGAGCAGTCGTGTCGTGTTCTGGCTGGCGATGCCGAGGCTCGAGCACACGTAGAAGACCCGGAGCACCCGCCCCTCGGCGCTGGCGTCCGCGCACAGATCCTCGATCACGCCCTGGGCGATCAGCGTCTTGCCCAGCCCGACCTCGTCGGCGACGAGGAAGCGCCGCGAGCCCTTGCGGTCGCGGAGCCGTGCGAGCGCGTGATCGACCGTGGCTTGCTGAAACGCCTTTCGCTTGGTCGTGCTCATCGGCCGTAGGCCTCCTCGATGGCCTGCCACGCCGTCCAGAGCTCGTTGAGCCGGGGATCGCCCTCGTCCGTCGCCGCCGCGCGGTACTGCTCGATGGCCTTGCCCAGGATGGCGACCGTCTCCTTCGGGTTCCTTGCCAGAGCGCGCAGGATCGTCTCGATGCGAAGCTCTTCCGTGGGGGAGCTCGACGAGCCATCCCCGCGGTAGGACGGGCCGGCGTGCGCCTCGCCGGGTGGCTCGTCGGGGCCGTCTCCCGCGGCCGGATCGAGGTAGCCGCGCAGGTATTCGAGGAACTGCCGCGGGCCGAGCACGCGGCGGAGCAGCGCGCCGTCGCGCTGATCGTCGAGCTTCGGCTCGAGCGTGACGTGCTGCACCCAGGCGCGCTCCAGCGCCTCCGGGCCGGCTCCCGCGCGCAGCGCGAAGATCAAGAACGCGGTTCGCTCCGCCGGATCGCAGGCCGGCATGGCCATGGCGCACGCCTGCGGGGCCCAGGGCGACGTCACCTTCGGCTGCGACAGCCGCGCGATGCGCAGGTCGAGCTGGCCCGGCGCCCGGGGCAGCGGGGGCGCATCGGCTTCGAGGCGCGCTTCCTCCGCACCGTGCTCCTGGAGCGTGTAGCGCCGCGCGGCCACGTAGCGATGGGCGTCGTCGAGGGCCTTGATCTCCGTATCGGGGCCGGCCGCCGGCTTGCTCGGCGCGTGATACTCGCAGGACCTCTCCGCGGACCAGTCCCACAGCGCGTCGGCCAGGGTGGGGTTGCCGGAGAGCAGCAGCCAGGCCTCGGCGCTGGCGCCGAGCCAGCCGGGGCGCGTGAGGTTGGCGCTGCCGATCAGCACGTGGGCGCGGCGCCGGTGCCACACCGCGACGACCTTCGCGTGCAGCCCGCGGGGCTCCTCGGCGACCTCGGGATCTTCCCGGGCGGCCGTCTCGGCCGCCTCCGCCGCTGGCTCGCTGCGAAGCACGACCGGCTCGTCCCGGGCGATCTCCATGCAGCGCGGATCGAGCTTGTCCAGTGCCGCGTGCTGCTGCCTGCGCGCGATCTGGTCAAGCGCCTCGGTCCCGGACACGAGCCGGCGCTCCGGGGCATCTCCCCAGCGCGCCGCGACCTGCTTGACGCTGTCGGCGTCCAGGAACGGCGAGAGCACGAGCACGCGCCGGGCGTCCTCCGGCAGCGAGAGCAGCGCCGTCTCCGACCAGTCCATGCGCCTTCGCCCGTGGAACCCGAAGCGCGCCTCGCTCACCCCGGGCGGCAGCGCCCAGGACACGGAGCCCAGATCGCGGAAGCGCTCGGCGAAGCTCCTGGTCCCGCCCGCCTCACAGACGAAGCGCACGAAGTCCACGAGCTCGTCGTGGCCATCGAGCCCCGCCGCCTTACCGACGTACCCCTCCAGCGCCACGCCGAGATCCCACGACGCGTCACGGGTCAGGTTACGGGATCCGACCACGAGCACGTAGCGCACGTCGCCCGTCTCCTCGCCGGCGGGGCGCTGTCGCACGACCCAGACCTTGGGGTGGAACGAGCCCCCGGTGAGCGGCAGGCTCACAGGCCGGACGACGCGATCCAAGAGAGGGAGCACGCCGGGATGGGTGCCCGGGCGCCAGTGGATGCACCCCTGCTGCACCACCACCCGGACGTTGTCCGAGAGCCGGTTCATCGCGCGCAGAGCAGCCGTCAAGCTGAAGTCCGCCGTGTCGCACGCGGCGCCGTCGAGCGCGACCAGCGCGGCGACGCAGGTGATCAGGTCCAGGGAAAACGACGTCCCCAGCGCGCAATCGGTGACGTAGCCCGCCGGCGGGCGGAGCCAGTCCAGGAGCGCGAGGGAGGACGCGCGCGCTCGCCGCTCGCCGCCCTCGGAGTCGCTCATGCGAAGAGCCCTCCGTGCAGGTCCAGGAGCAGC
Organism: Sorangium sp. KYC3313; assembly: GCF_052075895.1. NCBI lineage: Bacteria > Pseudomonadati > Myxococcota > Polyangiales > Polyangiaceae > Sorangium > Sorangium sp. KYC3313. The sequence goes on along the minus strand of NZ_CP197255.1, from coordinate 8,266,689 downwards.
TGCCGCGCGACCTGGTACCGGAAGTCCAGCCCGCGCGCCCTGACCGTCCCGGCGTCGAAGCCCTCGCGCCGTGTGAGCCCGTCTCGCTCCGGCAAGCGCGCGCGCGCCCGCTTCCGGCGTCGCTCGATCCGGGTGAACAGCTCGCGCGTGCTCGAGTCGAGCAGCAGGGCATCGACCTGCTTGGCCCTCTTGATGGCCTGAAGGCGGGACTGAACGTGCTCGAGGAGCAAGCGGAGATCGCCGGGCAGGTGGATGTCGCCGGCCAGCCCCGCGAGGTCGAGCGCCGCGGCCTCGTCCACGGTCGTCTTCCCGTCACCCGACCAGCATTTGTACAGGCCATTCCGGTAGCCGAAGACATCGTCGGGCGTCGGCCGCCCGGCCCGTCGCAGGTCGATCTCCCGTTGCCCCTCGACGAGCGCCGCGTAGATGGCGCGCACCATCTCGGCGATCGCCGACGCTCCCCGGGTCCGCTCCACGGCTTGGACGACCGAGGCCGTCCTCTCTCCGTGGCCGCCGTTCCGCTCGTCCAGCGCGCGGGCGGCATCGAGCATGAAGGCGTCGTCCCAGAGCCGGTCGCTCGTGGGCCGCCGGCTCTTCTTCAGCATCGAGGCTGCCATGCCGAGCAGGCAACCGGGCTGGGACGCCACGAGTCGATCGCGCAGGAACTGGGCCTCTTCCGGCTCCAGCGAGAAGCGCACCTCGTGATCCTCGTTCATCCACCACTTCGGCACGCCCGGCACGTCGAAGCAGCCGAGCGGCGGTTGATCGAGATCCTCGTCGCCGCGGCGGATGTCGTCGCGGCGCAGGATCCGGCGCCGATCCCAGCGGGCGAGGAGCTGCGCGCGGGAGGCGCTGCCGTCGTAAAGGCGGAAGGTGCGGAGCGCGGTCCAGTAAGCGACGTCGGGCGGCTGCACGGGCGGGCGCGGATAGACCTCGCCGCCGATGATCCCGTTGCCCCTCTCGGTCTCGCGGAGGCGGCTGATGAGCCAGGCATCGGCGTTCTCCTTCAGGGCGCCGGCGTTCTCCGGGCTCGAGCGGCGGCTCGCCACCCAGAGGTAGGTCCACGGGACGAAGAGCAGGTAGCGGGCGCGGGTCTGCAGGACCGAGGTGCCCGGGAAGAAGGCGTCGGCGTAACCGGCGTGGAGCGCGCCGACGCCCATCTCGTCGAGCACGCCCTTCTCTTGCCCCTCCAGCTCCGCGCGCATGGTGCGGAGGGCGGCGGGGGAGAGATCGATCCAGCCGACGGTGCTCGTGAGGGCGGCCAAGCTAGTGGTCACTACTAGACGCGGGCGCGCGGGGGGCTGTCAAGGCGTGCCGGACGCTCGGAGCCGCCTCCTTCGAAGCCGCGCCGAGGGCCGCGCGGGCGGTGAGCCGCTGTCCCGGCATCGGTCCCGGCCCGACTGGCACCTCACGGGGAGGGGTTCGCCGGCTCGAAGGGGTTGAGCACCGGCACCCCGGTCCTCGCTACATCCCGGGTGTTGCGCGTGACGAGCGTATGGCCGTGGACCAGCGCGGTGGCGGCGAGGAGCCCGTCCACGACAGGCAGGACATCTGGAGACGAGAGCCTCCCCCAGCGGTCAGTGATGTCCCGGGTGACGAGCAAGATGCGAGCCCCGTATCCCGCTTCGAGCTGCATCAGCCATGCCTCCAGCGCGTGCGCGGCGGTCGCGTCCCGGCGGCGGAGGTTCTCTATCCCGCGGCGGATCTCTCCGATCACGAGGACGGAGAGGTAGATGTCGTTTTCGTCCACGGACGCGAACCACGCGGCCACGTTCGGGTGGGGGCCATGCTTCTTTCGCAGCTCCGAGAGGACGTTGGTGTCGATCAAGAGTCCCACGGCTCGTCGGGTCTCCCATGATCCAGCGGCCGCTCGAAGTCGGCGTCTTCTCCCACATCGGGCATGGCGAGCAGCATCTCCTTGAGGCCCTTCGGCGGAGCGGGGCGCGCGGGGCGCACGGGCGCCTGCGGCCGGTACGCCTGTCCCCACACATCGAGCTGAAAACGATTCTGGATGTGCTCCACGCACACGGTCTCGCCGACCTCGAACATATCCATCAAGTGTTCCAGCGTGGCTTCGTCGGGCAGGGCCGACGGGATGCCGATCTGATCCACGATGCCGGCCCGGGGCAGGAGCAGCTCCGCCGCGAAGGCGTTGGCGCGGCGCTCGAGCAGGGGTGGGGCCCACGCGCTGCTCATGATCTTGAGCGGTATGGCGGCATCCCGGTCAATGAGGAGATGGCAGAGCTCGTGGGCGAGCACCATGCGCCGTCCCCATCGCGTCTTCGCTCGTGGCGAATCCGGGTTCACGAGGATGACCGGCCCGTGCGCGTCGTCCCACACGGCTCCACCATCGACGTCAGGGTCTGCGATCGGGAGCTCCTCGATGCAAATGCCAGTTTCCTGAAGCCAGGCTTCGACGTCGAGCCTGCCGGTCACGTTCCCGAGATGCTCGCGGAACGCCGCGGCGAGAGCATAGCCGTGATCGAAGTCCCTTTCGCGCCCTGTTCTCGGCGGGAGCTTGCCGCGCATTGCCAGGAGCGCCCCGTCTGCCCGGTCGATCCTCGGGTAGGAGCGGAGCGTCTGGACGATACCGAGGATATCGCTGGGCATCAGCGTCGGCGCCAGGGCGCGAAAGACCATGGCCACGCCGGATCGGGACGGGTCGAAGCTGGCGCCCTCCTTCCACCAGGAATCCTCCAGCTCGAAGAGCTGGGTCAGCTCCAGCAACCGGGCGACCTCCTTTCCTGGTGCTGGTAGCAGCCTGTCGAGAGCGCTGTGGAACCTGCCACCGAGCTTCGTCATGGCGATGCCCATGTAACCGAAGAGCGACGCCTCGGCGGCCGCCGGGCTCTCGACCCGCGAGAGCCACGCGGAAAAGAGCTCCCTGTCCTCGATGCAGACCGGCTCATCGATCGTCCGGATCTGCTCGTGAGCCCAACCGATCAGCCCCCGGACGGCATCCACGAACAGCGGCGCCTCGATGTCCCTCTGGTGCGGTCTGTAGAGGAACTGGACGTCAGGGGGAGCGGCCGCGCTTCGCAGGGCGATCGAGAGCCGCGCCCCGTCGCGGGCGAAGTACATGTCGGGGCAGAGGCCGCCGGCCGCCCCTGCGGCGAGCGCGTGCGAACGCACGAAGTCGTCCCGTTCCTCGGCGAATCGGTCGATCTCGTCGTCATCCACTGTCCCCCGATCCGCCTCCTCCTCGAGCTGGAGGAGGTGCGTGTCGAGCGCCCGGCACACGTCCCGCGCGTTCCGGTACGACCCGGGGATGGGCCAGACCTGCTGCTCGAAGAGCTTCGGCCAGCTCCGCGCAAGCCAGCGCGCCAGGTAGATGACCGGCCAGTGAAGTCCCTCGCAGAGCTGAGGGGACCGGTCCTCGTGCACATGCCGGGTGACGTTCCGTCCGCACACCCAGATCTGCAGCTCGGCCCAGGTCGCTGCAGCGCTGTGATCCGCTTCCGGCGGAGGTTTCGCGAGTGGGCGCAGCTCGAACGCAAAGGTCTTCCTGTCACCGAAGAGGGTCACGCGGCGCCTCCGAGCAGCTTCTTGTAGCGCGTCCGAGTGAGCCGGCCCTGTTTCACGAAGTTCTTGAGGATGCGCGCTGGCACATCCCGAGGCACCCGGGCCTCCCGCACCTCGTAGCCGTGCCACTGTTCAGCCCCGTCGGCTGTGGCTTCACAGTAGCCCTTGAAGAAGCGACCCTTTTCATCCATGGCGTAACGCGCCTTGCGGTTCGGATGCGCGTCGTCCGCTCCTTCCAGCGAGTCCTCAAGCAAACGCTGTGCCTGGCTGGGAGCGAGGTCATCTGGGCAAGGCATATCCCAGTCCGGAAACCAGCGTGGTGGTCCCAGGCCGAAGGACCCCGGCTTGTGTTTCTTGTTCTCCTTGTAGACCAGCATGGAGCCTATCTTAGCTTTACTGCGGGAAGTCGGCCGGGGAAGCGAGCCGCCAAGCCGCCAAGGGCGCCAAGAAACCCGGGCAATAGGGGGGAATGCCGGGACGGCCCCCTTCCCCCCTCTCCCCTTGGCGTCCTTGGCGACTTGGCGGTTTTTCTGCTGATCCGGGGCAACTTTCCGCAGTAGACGGGATGCGCCTGCGGCGCACTACCAGGCATGGAAATTCAAGCACTTAGCTTGCTATTTCCAAGGCAGAGTTAGGTTGGCGCGCGGCAGGAGGAGCGCCTTGCGGAGGGGGGCGAGCTGGTGCGCCTTGATGGCGATGCCGGCGCGGTACGGGGACTGGAAGAGGTCGGGCGTGGTCAAGGTGACCGAGCTCCAGCGGAGTGTATCGCGGTAGGCGGCGAAGAGCTCGGGGCGGTCGAAGCGCGTGATCGGGGCGCTGGCGAAGGCGTGTTCGCCGAGGAGCTGGGCGTCGAGCTCGCGCTCCCACAGGACCTCGAGGGGCGCGCCTGCCGCGTCGTCTTCGACGCACGCGAGGGGGACGGCGGTGTCCTCCCCGGGCGCGCGTTCGACGCGCTGGATGACCCAGCGACGGCCACGGACGCGGGCGAAGCGGCCCTCCGCGAGGGAGGCATCGGGAGACGGGGGCGGCCGGGACGTGGCTCGGGAGGTCTGCATGGGGCAGGGGGGCGGTCATGATACGGCACGGAGCTCCTATGGGCGCGATTTCCGGCCTCGCTTGCGCAGAGATGCTGCCTGGCCACGCCTCGGGGCCGGTCACGTTGGCCTCGCGCTGGTGTCGACGATGCTGGGCCTTCGGCGGGGTCGGCCGGCCGCGGGTTCACCACCAGGCGGCACAGAGGGCATCCGGGGACACGGCGCCATGCCCCTGGCTTGCCGCTCACGGACGGTACCGCGGATCGTCGAGGAAGGCGGGATCGGTCAGCGACCGCAGGAACGCCACCAGATCGGCCTTCTCGTCCGGGGAGAGCCCCAGCTCATCGATCTGCGGATCGGTCGAGAAATGGCCCAGCCCGCCGCGATCGTACTGGTCGACCACCTCCTCCAGCGTCGCCAGTGATCCGTCGTGCATATAGGGGGCGCTCGCCGCGATGTTCCGCAGACCGGGCACCTTGAATTTGCCAAGGTCTCCCGTCCGTCCGGTGATCCTTTGCCGCCCGGCGTCGCCGCCGTCGAGGTAGGTGCCGTTGTTGAAGAAGCCTTCGTTGGTGAGCATTCCGGTTGGGTGGCAATGGAAGCAGCCGCCCCGCTCGGTCAGGAACAGCTCCTCGCCGCGGCGCTCGGCGTCTCCGAAGCGCGTGTCGTCCCCGCGCCGGTGCCTGTCGTAAGGGCTGTCGGCGCTGACGATCGAACGGAGGAAGCTGGCGATGGCCTTGCGCAAGGACTCCTCGCCGGGAGGCCCGCCATAGGCATCCTTGAACGCCTTCACGTAGACGTCATCGCCGGCGACACGAGCGACGGCCTCGGCGAGCGGTAGATCCATCTCGTCGGGGTTCTCGATGGGCTTCCCCGCCTGCTCTTCCAGGGTGGCCGCGCGGCCATCCCAGAAGAAGCTCTCGCCCCAGGCCAGGTTCACCAGCGCGGGCGCGTTCCGCTCTCCCAGGCGGCCGTCGACCCCCTGGGAGACAGGGACCGGATCGGCGAAGGCGTGCTCCTGGCGGTGGCAGCTCGCGCACGCTATCTCGCCGGTGCGAGAGAGGCGCTTGTCGAAGAAGAGCCTCTTGCCGAGCTGGGCCCTCGCCTCGGTGAGCGCGTTGTCGGCCGGCGCTCTGGCCGCCGCGGTGCGCGCGGGAAACCCGGCGGGGATGGCGTCCGTGACGAGCGGCGGCCAAGGTCCAGGGGCCGCCGGCCCGTCGTCGCCGCATCCGCCCGCGAGGAGCAGCGCCGAAAGGCCGATGGCCCCGCCACGATTGAGGCCAGGCGTCACGGATCGAAGGCGAACACCGTCAGATCGGGGAGGCCGCGCCGCAGGCGCTCACCCGCGTACAGCTCGTCTCCCACGGGGCCGGGCGGCGGGACATACCCGGTCAAGTCGATGTCCGCCGTGGCGCCCCCGAAGACCTCGTCCATGACGACCCGGACGACCTTGCCCGTCGAGCCGCTCGCGGGCACGGACAGCGCGCCTCGTACCTCGACCCTGGGCGCGAGATCCTCGCGCAGGTTGCCTCCCATGTGGACCGCCGGCGGAACCGTGGCCGTCTCTCCGTCCGGATCGCCGGAACCACCCTCTCCCTCGGCCGGCGGAGCCACGTTGCCCTCGTAGCGCAGGAAGAGGTAACCGGTGTGCGGCCACGTCATCTGGGAGGCTTCCGACAGAGGCGCGACGTTCGCTTCGGGCCGGGAGACGTTGCAGGCCTGGTGCAAGCCCCAGACGAAGCTGACGCCTTCGTAGCTGCCAGCCGGAGCGCGCAGCCGGAGCGTGGCCGAGCCCGGGTCTTCGGCGTTGTAGAAGTGGACCCCGTAAGGGGTGGCGGCGCCCTCCGGGCCGACGATATCGACGGGCACGAGATCGCCGTCCGCCCCGATCAGCGCCGCGTGCGAGACGTAGAAGCGAATGTTGAGCGGCGTGACCGTGCTGCCGCCCGGCGCGACGTTCGGCTCGCCGAACAGGAACGGCGCGCCGCCGAGGACGAGCTCGAACGCGAGCTCGACGATGGCGCCCTCGGTCCTGATGGACGCCGGCTGCTCTGCGCAACCGGTCGGCCAGGTGGCCTCGGCCTGGCCGCCCGCGCCGCCCGCGCCGCCCGTGCTGCTCGCTCCACCGGACCCGTCGGGCTGGCTGCCGCCCGCCCCGCCGGTCCCGGACGCCATTTGCTGCGGATTCGAGGACGTGCCGCAAGCCGCCGCGGCGCCCAAGAGCAACCCGATCAACCGGAACAAGCCAGGAGATTTCATCGTGGGATCGAGTGTACGCGATGGCGCACCACACCGGAACAGATGACGCATCGCCGGGATCTTGCTGGGAGACGCGATCAAGGCGCGATCGACGGCGTGACGAGCGGTGAGGCGAGGGATGATGTGCGGGGCAGCCGTGCACCAGCCGCGAGCCCCGGCCACGAACGCGGCGAGCGCCGCGCCTGCCTCGAACGACACCTCGCGATCGTCGCGATCGTGCACGACGAACAGCGGCGCGTTCATCCGCGGGGCCGCAGAGAGCGCGTCGAGGTCCGCGAGCGGCACGCCGTAGCGCGCCTCGAGGCGGGCGACCATGCGGCGCCGGACGGCCTCGTCGATGCCGAGGAGCTTCGCGAAATGCTGGGTGTAGCGGACCGCGCTGATCGGCGGCGCGATGAACACGAGCCTCGGCGCCGGAGCGCCCGCGGGCCGGACGGACGCCGCGCGGGACAGCGCGTACGTCGTCGCGGCGCCCCCGATCGAGTGCGCGACGATGGCGTGGACGGGCCCGACCTCGTCCATCGCGACGGTGACCGCGCGGGCCAGCTCCACGAGTGTGGCCGACGTCGCGGATCAGCACGAACGGCCGTTCTATTATGGGGCGACGAATGGACCTGACTGGCTTCCTGCATGGGGGACCTCCTCGGGGGATTGCGAGACGGATCAGGCAGCGCGGCAGGGCGAACGCCGGGCGTCGGTCACGAGCCTCTCGAAGGCGGCGCGGGCCCGGCGCTCCGACGTCTCGTCGCGCATCAAGCGGCTGAGCGCGTGGGAGCCGGACGCGATGGCATAGGCCTCGAAGGCGAACTGCGAGAGGTCGAGGTCCGAGCGGAAGTGGCCCTCTTCGACGGCGATGCGCCTCGAGCGCGGCGCGATGGTCGCGGTGGATCGCGTGCTGGCACCCGCACGGCCACCCGCAACACCCCGCGGGCTCCGGGCACGACAGCACGCAGTCGGTGGGGCCCTGGCAAGCATAAGGGTCGCTCGACGCGGGCGTGCTCCGCGAGGGGACGGAGGGCGGCGGGGGGCTCGGCGGCGACTGAGGGCGCGCAGCCCCAGGCACATGCCGGCGCACGCTAGGCGCGCTTCGCCAGGTAGGCATCGACCAGCTCGATCAGCCGTGCCCGGCCGAAGCTGGGGCCGTGGCCTGCACGCACGATCTGCACTGGGAGCTCCCGCAACCGCTTCATGGTGCGGACGTAGGCGGGAATGTCTGCGCCCTCGATCTCATCCAGCAGCGGCCCGTCATAGATCGCATCGCCCGAGAACAAGGTTCCGGTCGCCGCCTCCCACAGACCGATGCTGCCCGGCGAGTGACCGGGCAGGTGCAGCACCTCGAAGTGACGGTCGCCGAGATCCACGATGTCGCCTTCGGCGACGACCTCCGTGACCGGCGCGTCATGCAGGGCGTAGCTTGCCATGTCGTACTCCGCGTAGGGCAGGGCGGTGATCACATCGCCCTCGATCGGATAGCCAGCGTCGCCCAGCTTGCGGATTTCCGCGGCGCCCATCACCGAGGCCAGCAAGGTGCCGCGGTCGGTCGGTGAGCGCAGGTTCTCCGCCTCGAGATCGTGCACCAAGGTGTGCTCGAAGTCATGGTGGCTGCCCACATGATCGGTGTGGGTGTGGGTCGCGACCGCCGTCACCGGCTTGTCGATCAGGTGCTTTATGGCCTCCCGCAGGCTGACGATGCCCATCCCCGTGTCGATCATCAGGTCGCGATCGCGACCGCGCACATGCCAGATGTTGCAGCGCATCAGCGGCACCACGTGCGGCTCGATCAGCAGCGTGATGTCATCGCTGACGCGCGTGATCTCGAACCAGCGGTCGGCGATCGGCAAAGTGGCCATGCGTTTCACTCAACCGCCCGCCTGATTCTCGAGCAGCACCAAGACGAGGCCGATGGCCGGCGTGACGACCATCTGAGGCGCGATCCGCATGCGGCGCACGTTAACACGCGTGTCTGGGTGGTGGCGTTACCAGCTCCTGGTCACCCCGCCGTTCCGGTTACCACCTCCCCTGGTAACGGCGTCGGTGCGACGCTCGCAATCCATTGAAATTCAACGGATTGGCGTGATGGCCCGAGAGATGCTTCAGGGCCGGGCAGGAGATCTTACCATGGTAACCGCACCGACATCCCACCGCCTGACGCTTTCCGTCCTCCTCGCCACCCTGATCGCCGCGTGCTCCGGAACGACCGACAGCGGCAGCTCGACCGGCGGCGTGGCGCCCGATCCGCCCGATCCGCCCGGTCCAGCGCCTCACGATGGCGTGGCGCCCGATCCGCCCGGTCCGGCGCCTCACGATGGTGTCCCCTCCGACCAGCAGGCCGCGCCCGCTGTGCCTTCGGCGCCGGATCTCGCGTACCCCGGCAAGGGCTTCATCGTCCACGAATGGGGCACCGACACCGTGGTCGTCGGCTCCGACGGCGCGCTTCAACCGGGGCTGCACCACGAAGAGGAGGACCTCCCTTCCTTCGTCTATGATCGGCTCGAAGCCGGCTCGCTCGATGGCTCGATGTCGACGAACGTCAACGTGAAGATGGAGACGCCGGTCACTTACTTCTACGCCGAGGAGCCGCTCACCGCGCACGTCCAGATAGCGTTCCGCAAAGGGATCTTCACGCAGTGGTACCCCGCCGTCCGCGACTTCTACCCGCCCATCATCGCGCCCAACACCGTTGCTGGCGTGACGACGTACGCGGACCCGGCGTTCGACCCCGAGTTCCCCTTTGGCTCGCCGATGTGTTCAGAGATGTACGGCCCGAGCGTGAACGGCCTCCTCCAGTGGAGTACGTTCGAGATCCTCGGGCGCGACAGCGACGTCCCTCTGCCCGAGGCGCCGCTCGATCGGTTCACGTGGGCTCACGCGCGCCAGGTCGGCGCCAACCCGCTCCGCGTCGCAGGCGTCCCCGGCGCGACGGAGGCGCCCCAGCACGAGCGCTTCCTGTTCTATCGAGGGCTCGGCAACTTCGACCTGCCCGTCCGCGTGACGGCCGGCACCGGCGGGGCGATCTCCGCCGAGAATACCCTCGACGAGGCGATCGGCGCCGTCTTCGTCCTCAACGTCGGCGCCTCGGCGGGGGCGTTCGTCGCGCACCCCCAGGGCATCGCCACGGGCGGCACGCTCGTCGAGCGCGCCCCGTCGCTCGACGGAGCGCCGCCCCTCGACGAGTTCGTCGCGTCGCTCGGCGCGAGCATGATCGACGCCCTCGACGCGACAGGCCTGTACCACGACGAGGCCGTCGCCATGGTGAACACCTGGAAGCGCCAGTGGTTCCGGACGCCCGGCGTCCGGGTGCTCTACCTCGCTCCTCAGGCGTGGACCGACGCCTCGATCCCGATCCTCATCGATCCCGCGCCCGCCGACGTCGTGCGCGTCATGATGCTCCGCGTCGAGGTGCTCTCGCCCGAGATCGAGTCGACCGACGTCGGCGCGGCGCGGCGGCTCGCAGACCCATCCCTCGCCGGCGATGCCGCGCGCCACTTCGACGGTCTCGGGCGCTTCGCCGAGCCGCGCCTCCGCCGCGCGCTCGCGCTGCTCGGCGAGCCCGCGTATGGCGAGCCCCTGCTCGCCCGCATCGCAGCCGGAGCGACGGCGAGCGCCGCGCGCGAGTAACCTCTCGGCCATGCACGCCCCGCGGCGCGAGCCCTTCGTGGCCCATGCTCGGTACGAGCCCGGCGAGATCCTCGGGCAGGGGGCGCAGGGCGTCGTGGGGCGCGTGATCGACCGCGAGGCGCGGGGGCGTGAGCTCGTCGCGAAGGTGTTCCGACAGGGCGCCTTCCGCGAGGACACCCTGCTCGGCGAGTTCGCGCTGCTCGCGCGCCTGCGCGTCCCCGGCGTGGTGCGGGCGCACGATCTCGGGCGGGACGAGCGGACGGCAGCGCCCTTCCTCGTCGAGGAGTACGTGGCCGGCGACGACGCCGCGGCGTGGGTGCAGCGGGCCCCGGCCGGCGAACGCCCGGCGCGGCTCGCGGGCGTGCTCGCCGGCGTCGCGAGGACGCTCGCCGCCCTGCACGACGCGGGGTTCGTGCACAGCGATCTCAAGCCGGCGCACGTCCGGATGCGGCCCCTCGGCGGGGGCGGCGCCGAGGCCGTGCTCCTCGACCTCGGGGCGGCGGTGTCGAGGGCGCGCGCGCCGGGCGGCGCCGTCGCGTTCACCTCGGCGTTCGCCGCGCCCGAGCTGCTCGCGGGGGGCGCGCCGTCGGCCGCGTCCGACCTCTACAGCCTGGGGGCGCTCGCGTGGTGCTCGGCCGCGGGCCGCCCGCCCGGGCCCTTTCGCGCGCGGCGACCGCTGCGTGACGCCGCGTCGTGGGTCCAGCCGAGCGTGGCCGAGGTGATCGAGGCGCTGCTCGCGCTGCACCCGCGAGACCGCCCTGCCGAGGCGCGCGAGGTGCTCCGGCAGCTCGGCGTGGCGGCCGCGGAGGCGGGCATCGCCGTCGGGACGCCGCCCGCGCCCATCGGGCGGGAGCGCGAGCTCGAGGCGCTGCAGCAGGCGCCGTCACCGCCAGGCCGCGTGCGCTACGTCACGGGGCCGAGCGGCGCCGGCAAGAGCCACCTCGGCCGCGAGCTCGTGACGCGGGCGCTGCTCGCCGGGCGGAGCGCCCGCTGCGTGGCGTTCCCGCGCGACGCCGACCCGCTCGTGCTGCGGCTCATCGCGTTCTTCCGGGGCGCAGAGCAGGCGCCGCCCTTCGTGACGCCGCCCGGCGGTGGGCCCCCGCTCCTGCTCTTGCTGGACGACCTGGAGCAGGCCCCGGCCGAGCTCCGCGCCGCGCTCGACGCGTACCGGTGCCGGCCGGCGGCGCCCGGCGGCGCGGCGATCGAGGTGGTCGCGACGGCCCGGAGCGCGCCCGAGGGCGCGGCGTGCGTGGCGCTCGGGCCGCTCGGCGACGCGAGCTTCGGCGCGCTGTGCCGCGCGCTCGGCGTGGACGACGAGGCGAGCGTGCGAGAGGCCGCCGTGGCGTCGGGGAAGAACCCGGGGTGGCTCTTCGCGTCGCTCGGCCGCGTGCCGCTCACGAAGGACACGGCGATCGAGCGCGTGCGCGGGCTGTCGGCCGGCGCCTGCGCGACGCTCGCCGCGATCGCGATCGCGGGCGGCGCCCTGCCCGAGGCGCGCTGCGCTCTCGGGTTCGGGCGCGGCGGCCGGGCGGACGCGCGGGGCGGCGGGCAGCCGCGCGCCTCCGGCGAGCGAGCCCTCGGCGAGCTGCTCGCGGGCGCGCTGATCGCGCGGCGGGAGGCGGCGACCGGCGCGCTCACCACGCTGTCCGCTCCCGCCCTGGCGAGGGATCTCGCCGCGGCGCTCGCCACGCCGGAGGTCGCCGAGGAGGTCGCCGCGGCCCTGCTCGCGGATCCCGGCGCGCCTGCGTCGGCGCTCCTCTCGGCGGCGGCGGCGCCGTGCACGAAGGCCCGGCGCGCAGAGCTCCACGAGCGGGCCGCGGCGCAGGCGCGCGAGGCCGGGCTGCGGTCGGAGGAGATCCAGGCGCTGCTCGCGCTCGGCGAGGACCCGGACCGGAGGACCCCGGCGCTCCTCTGCAGGCTCGAGCGGCTGACGCGCGACGCGGGCGTGGGCGCGGCGCACCCGCAGGTCGTGGCGTGGCTCGACGAGGCGGCGCAGCGCGACGAGCGGGTGCTCGTGCTCGCGCTGCGGCGGCGCGCGGAGAAGCGCGCGCGGGATGGCGACGCGACGGCGGCGAAGGAGCAGGCGCTCGCGGCGCTCGCGGCGGCGCGGCGGCTCGGCGGCGGCGCGGCCGAGGCGTTCGCGCTGTCGACGCTGGGGCTCGTGGCGCTGATGCGCGCCGACTGGGGCGAGGCGGAGGCGTGGCTCGCGGGGGCGCAGGCGAAGCTGCCCCCGGGTGGCGAGCGCGTGGACGACGTGGAAGGCGAGCGCGTGGACGACGTGGAAGAGGTGGCGCGGCTCCACCACAACGCGGGCATCGTGGCCCTGTACCGCGGCCAGGTGGACGGCGCGGTGCGGACGTTCGAGGCGTCGCTCGCGGTCAAGCGGACCCTCGGGGACCGCGCCGGCATGCGCTCGTGCCTGATGAACCTCGGGATCGCGCTCGGGAAGGCGTCGCGCTACGAGGAGGCCTTCGGCGCGCTCGACGAGGCGATGCGCCTCGCGCGATCGCTGGGGCAGGTGGCGGGGCGCGGCTGGTGCCTGTCGGCGCGCGCGGACATCGAGGTGCGCCGCGGCGACGCGCGCGCGGCGGAGCGCTGCATCGAGGAGGCGTGGGCGCTCGCTGCGTCGCTCCCCGCGGCGATCCAGGCCGATCTGGTGATCGCGCGGGCGAACGTGGCGTTGCTCGACGGCGACGGGCGGCGGGCGCTCGCGGCGCTCGCGGCGCTGGACCCGGGCGTGCGGTCGAACGACCCGCTGGTGGATGCGCGGGCCCAGGTGGCGGAGGCGCAGGCGCACCTCACCAGGCTGCCGGCGGAGCCCCGGCGGGCGGCGCGGGGGGCGATCCGGGCCGCGCGGCGGGCGCGCGCGGCGATGCTCGCGGAGGTGGAGGCGCAGGCGCTCGACGTGCTGCGCTCGGCGCGGCCGGGCGCACGGCGGGCGCCGGCCGCGGCGGCGGCGCCGGGCGGCGCGCATGGGGCACCGTCCGCAGTGCAGGGCGCGCCGGCGGCGGCGGGCGGCGCGTATGCTGGCCCAGGCATGATGGCGGCGGCGAGCGGAGAGGACGGCGCGCTCTGGGCGTGGCTCGCGTCCGTGGCGACCGCGGACGGCGCCGCGGAGGCCGCCGTCGGGCTCGCGCGTGCCCTCGTGCAGCAGTCGGGGGCCGAGCGCGCGCTGCTCGCCGTGGTCGACGAGCAGGGGCGGGTGGTCGCGGCCTGGGGCGCCGACCTCGACGGGCTGGAGATCGCCGAGGCGGCCCGGCGCGTCGCGCCCGACCTGGCGCAGCTTGCCCTGAGCCAGGCCGCGCCCGTCCACTACCAGCGCGACGTGGAGACGCCGGGCGGCCGCGGCTCGCGGCTCGTGCTGCGCGCCGGCGCGGGCCACGCCTCGGCGGGCGCGCGTGCCCTGGCGGCGAGCGCGACCTCGCCAGGTCCGGCGCTCCCCGGGCCTCCGCGCGCGCTCATCGTGGTCGAGCACCGGTTCCGCCCAGCGTGCTTCGACGCCGTCACGGAGGCGCGGGCCGCTCGCTGGGCGTCGCTCGCTGGGCTCTTCCTGCGGCTCTTCGCCCGCCCCGGCGCGCCGGAAGAGCCCCGCCGCGAAGGCCCGGCGCCTGCCTGCCTCGCCTCGCTCGCGGAGCCCGCGCCCGATCTCCGGCGCGCCGACACGACCGTCGTCCCCGCGGCCCAGCCGCGGAGGAGCTTCCCCGACATCCTGGGCCAGAGCGCCGCGCTGGGCCGGGCGCTCGCGCGCCTCGACGCGGCCATCGACAGCGATCTGCCCGTGCTCCTCGCGGGCGAGACCGGCACGGGCAAGGAGCTCTTCGCCCGCGCGCTCCACGATCTCGGCCCGCGTCGTTCGCGCGAGCTCGTCGCCGTCAACTGCGGCGCCGTCCCCGACGCGCTCTTCGAGGCGGAGCTCTTCGGCCACGCGCGGGCCTCGTTCACGGGGGCCGAGCGCGCGCGCCCCGGACTGCTCGCCCGGGCCGAGGGCGGCACGCTCTTCCTCGACGAGCTGGGGGAGCTGCCGCTCGCGCGGCAGGCGGTGCTGCTGCGGGCGCTGGAGTCACGGCGCTATCGCCCGGTGGGCAGCGACGACGAGCGGCCGTTCGACGTGCGGATCGTCGCGGCCACGAACCGGGACCTCGCGCAGGCGGTCGCCGAGCGGGCGTTCCGGCAGGACCTGCTCTTCCGGGTGAACGCCATCGAGATCCACCTGCCGCCGCTCCGCGACCGGGAGGGCGACGTGCCGCTGCTGCTCGCCGGGTACCTGGCTCGGGCGGGCGCCCCCATCGAGATCGCGCCGCGCGCGCTCGCGGCGCTCGATGCCTACGCGTGGCCCGGCAACGTGCGGGAGCTCGCGCACCTGGTCCAGCGCCTGGCCGCGCTGGGCGTGCGCCGCGTCGAGCTGGAGCACCTCCCGCGGGGGATGCGGGCGAGCGCGCTGCGGGCGAGCGCGCGCCGGACGCCCGACGCCGCCGAGCGCCCCGCGCCGCCGGTCCGAGCGCCGATGGCCGGACCCGCCCCGCCGCCGGCCGCGGGGCGGGGGAGCTCGGGCGAGGCACGCCACGCGCTGGCCGAGGACGACGAGCGCGAGCCGATCCGGCGCGCGCTCGCGGAGACCGGCGGGAACATCAGCCGCGCGGCCGAGCGCCTCGGCATCACGCGCCACGGTCTGAAGAAGCGCATGGCGCGCCTCGGCATGCGCGCCCCCTCCGGATCGCAGAGGAAAGCGGAGTGAACCCCCTCGCGAAGGCGCCGCTGACAGAGAGGCAAGCAAACGCAGTATCGGAGGACTCTTTATGAAGGGCAGCGGTTCCGGAGCACTGAACACATCGAGGCTCGAGAAGGAGCACCGACAGGGCCGCGCGGCAGGAGAAACGGTCTTTCCGATCTCCCCGCGCCCCTGCCATCGAGGACCGAGCTCTCGCCGTGGATGGAGCGGGCGGCTCGCGCTCGCGCTGCTCGTCGCGGGCTGCTCGCCCGCGGTCGTCGACGAATCGCGGGCGGTGGTCGGAGAACCGCCTGCGGTCGTCGACGAATCGCCGGCGCTCCCGCCGGACGGCGGAGGCGGCGCCCCCGCCGCGCCGCCCTCGCCCGCCGCGTGCGACGCCTCCGCGGCCGACGGCGTCGCCGTCTTCGCCTCGGACGTCGATACAGGTGCCCCGCAGGCGCCCGGAGCTCCCCCCTACGCGATCGACGGCTGCCTGCTGGCCTACGTCGCGCCGCGCGAGGCTGGCGACGCGAGCGGCGCCTTGAGGCTGCGTGATCTCGGTACGGGCGAGGAGCTCCTCCTCGCGCCGGCCGCCGAGGCGCCCCGCCGGCCTGCGCTCGCCGGCGACGTCGTGGTCTGGGAGGCCACGGACCATGGTGCACGCGTGGTGCGCGTGCGCCGGGGTGGCCAGACGGAGACGATCCGCGGCCCGTTCGATCACGCGGGCGAGCCGCGCGTGGAGGGAGACGCCGTGGTGCTGACGGGCTGGCTGACCGCGGACGAGAGCGGCGACACGGACATCTTCCTGTACGAGATCGGCCAGGCGGAGGCGGTCCCGATCGCGTCCGGCCCGGGGCAGCAGCGTTTCCCGGACATCTCGGCGACGCACGTCGCCTTCGCTGATTTCTCCGAGGATCCCGACGGCCGCTTCGACGAGGACGCGCGCGATCTCGCGGACATCGTGGTCTATGACCGGCGCACGAGGCGCGCTGTCCCGCGCTCCCGGGAAGGCAAGCAGTCCTTCCCGATGCTCGGCGCCGGAGAGCGGGTGGTGGCTTATCTCGAATGGGCGCCGTCTCATCCGGAGCCCAAGTTCGAGCAGTTCGAGCTGCGGATCGGGGACATCACCGCGCCTGCGGACGACGACGCCCTGGCCGCGAGCATCGAGCAATGGGGCCGGCCGTACGTGCTTCCCGCGGTCCGCGGCGAGCTCATCGAGTGGGTGGAGCGGCCTGCGAACGGCAATGCGTCCTTGCGGCGGAGGCCGGCCGATCTCTCGGCGCCCGCGGCCGAGGTCCCCGGGCTCTCGGCGCTCGAGCTGCTCGGGCCGTCGGCTTCCGCGACGATCACCGTGGTCGCGGCGCGCTCGCCGGGAGGCGAGCTGGAGCTCCGCGGCGTCGCCCGGTGATCCGGGGGGCGCAGGCTAGTGCGACAAGCGGGCTGAAACTGCCTGAAAAGCGCGGAATTTCGAACCGCCAAGACACCAAGAGCGCCAAGAAGAGAATCTTATCTTGGCGTCCTTGGTGTCTTGGCGGTTCATCTCTCGCTTGAACGACGTGCTCGCAATTCAAGGCCCGCTGCGACGCGGTGCAGGTCCTGGAACGCTACCTCCCGGCGGGACAGGCCTTGCGAGGGGGGCGGTGTCGGGCGCCCGCGATCACCGAAGTGATCCCGAGCGCCCCACGCCTGCCGAGCTACTTCTTCGCAGCGGCAGCCGGCGCCGCGGCCGGCGCCTTCGCTGCCGCCGCGGGCGCCGCGGCCTGCGGCGTGATGATTCGGAATTTCCCGCTCAGGTGCAGCAGCGACATCGTGTACAGCATGCCGTCGTAGTACCGCCACTTGCCGGTGGGCGCCTCGCGCTGATACAGCTCCTCGACGAAGCGCCAGGCCCGCGGATGGGTGGCGGCCAGCGCCGCGACGGCGTTCGCCGCCACGAGCCCGAGCGAGTCGTAGTCGACGATGGGCTTGCCCTCGAGGGTGAAGTTGCCCTTGTACTTGGGGCCCTGCGCCTCGAAGAACGCGAGGAGGCGATCGCTCAGCTCGGTCTGCCGCGGATCCTTCGCCCACCACGCCGCGTCCATCGACCAGTTCATCGCGGTGCGGAACGCGTCCTGACGGAAGTTGGCGGTCCCCGCGTCCCAGGAGGCAGCCTTGGGGGTGCCATCGAAGTTGGCGTAATCCGGAGCGAGCCCGGTCTTCGGATGGGTCACCTTGACGAAGTAATCGCGGCTCACCTTGGCCGCCTCGGCCCAGAACGCGCGATCCGCCTCGGGGCCCCAGGCCGCCCAGAGGTCGTAGAACGCCGGCAGGTGATACGACGGATCGGTGTGATCGCCGTTCTTCGCGAAGTTGTCCGCGTCGGGCGTGAACCGCACCATCTTGTGCTCGGTGTTGAAGAGCGAGTGCAGCGTCGTCTTGCGCTTGTCCTTGTTGACCGGCCCGGTGATCGGCTTCCGGTTCTTCATCGCGTCGAGGATGGCGAAGGCTTCCTTCTTGTAATCGTAGATCCCCTTGCCGTTCCCCCAGCGGTTGGACGCGAACAGCAGCGCGGTGGCGAAATACTCCTCCGCGTCCGGGGCCGGATTCTCATCCATGGCCGTGCCGTCCGGGCGCATCTGCCACGAGAAATAGCCGAAGCCGGGGTGCTTCGGATCCGCGCGGTACATGTGGGACTTGGCCCAGTTCCACAGGGCGTCGAAGTCGTCTTTGCGATCGACCTGCACGGCGATCATCATGCCGTACGACATCCCCTCGGAGCGGACGTCGTCGTTGCCGATGTCCATGATGTACGCCTTGGGGCCGTTCGCGTTCTTTCCCGCCGGGAACAGGACGGCCTGCTCCTTGGGATCGCCGTGGAACAGCTGCTCGTAAGCCTTCGCGATCTTGGCGTCGATCTCGGCGGGCTTGTGTCCGAGCTCGGCGAACAGGTTGCGATACTCCCCCGTGGCGAACGCTCCGTTGGCAGCGGGCTTGAGCGGCGGACCGAGGGGCGCGGGCTCCGCCGGGGCGGGCGTCTGGGCCGCGCCGCTCGGGCTCGCGCTGCTGGCCGGAGCGGCGCTGCCGGCCGGGTTCGTGGAGCTCGCCGGATCGGGCGAGCCGACCTGGGTGCCTTGGTTGGTGGGCGCGCAGGCGATCACCGTGACCGCAAACCATGCCGATGCGACGGGAGACGTTAGCATTCGCAAGTTCATCGCTGTCCTCGTGTTCGAGCTCGCATCCTCTGAGGACGCGCTCGGCGTGAACATCGCTGGCGACGTCCACGTGATGACGCTGCTGGGGGAGGGGGGAGAAGGAAATCCAACCGCTCCGAGGCGTCAAGCCCCAACTGCCGGGCTTGCCCCGGGGTGAGAGGACACCGTAGACAACCGCGATCCGGCTCTTCTGGAAAAGTTGCGTGATCCCAGCATCTTTCATGTGTCGATCTTCTTGAGGGCCTTGTCGGTGGGGCCCCAGGTCTTGCCCAGCCTGGAGACGCCGAGGTGGGCGTGCTCGACGAACCGCGCCAGCGTCACCTTGCCGGACGCGAGCGGGCTGCCGCGGCGCACCACGCCGACGAATCCGCGGCGCGCGGCGTGGGCACGAGCCGCCGGCCGGCGCGCACGAGGATCGGGTCGCCCACGGCCTCGCGGACGAGCTCGACATCGCGCCGGATGACCTGCGGCCGTACCTGGAGCATGTGCGCGGCGCGGACAGCGGCTACGGGTCGGTGGAGATCCCGCTGGGGGACAGGCTGGAGGTCTCCTGCTGGCACGGCCGCGACGGGCGCGAGCGCGAGGCGTGAGGTAGGCCGCCTCGTTCCTCGCGCGAGGGCGAGCCGCGCGCGGCGGCGCGTGCGCATCAATGCTTCTTCTTGCAGCCCCCGTAGCGTTCCACGCTCGCGAGGGTCGGCGGATTGCTGAAGTACGTCGCGTCATACCCGCCCGCGATGAGGACCGAGCCGTCTTGCAGCGTCGTCGCGGTGTGGAAGCCCCTCTGGATCGGCTCGTCGATCGCGGTCCAGCTGCCGTTCGCCTCCTTGTAGATCTCCGCGCCGTCGCTGCCGACGGCCATCACGCGGCCGTGGGACAGGGGCGTGACGGCGGACGCCCACGTGTGGAGGAAGCTCGGCGGCGCGGTCAACGTCCACGTGTCGTTCGCGGGATCGTAGATCTCGGCGGTCTCGCCGGCATCGACGAGGACCTCTAACTCCTCCTCGGTGCCGCCGTAGATCCTGCCGCCGCCGCCCACCACCAGCACGCGCCCGCTCGGCAGGAGCGTGGCCTTGTGCTGCATGCGGGGCAGGTTCGTCGGCGCCGCCGCCGTCCAGGCGCCCGTGGCCGGATCGTAGATCTCCACGCTGGTGCGGCCCTGGGGCATCTCGTTGCCGTTCAACGTGTAGCCGCCGACGACGAGCACGCGCCCGTCCTGGAGCAGCGTCGCCGTATGCAGGTAGCGGGTCACCGACATCGACCCTGCGCTGGACCACGTGTTCGTGGCAGGATCGTAGAGCACGGCCTCCTTGAGGGTGCTGTCGTCGTCGCTGCCGCCGGTGCGCAATACCCGCCCGTCCGGCAGGAGCGTGAGCGCGGTATAGGCGAACTCCCAACCACGGGCCGCCTCGCCGGGCGTGAGCGGGACGCTCGCCGTCGTGCCCGTGACCGGATCGTAGACAAGCCCGCCCGGGCTGAAGAGCACCCTGCCGTCCTGAAGGAGCGCCGCGCCCACGGGGGACATGGGGTAGGGCAGCGTGTCACCGGTCGTCCACGTGTCAGCGGCGGGATTGTAGAAGTCGACCGTCGTGGGGTAGGGGTAATCGCCGCTGCCGCCGGCGACCATCACCTGGCCGTCCGGCATGAGCAGGGCGATGTGCCGCTCTCGCGCCTCTGGCAGCGGCGCCGCGGACGACCACTCCGCGTGGACGCCGACGTGGCGGCGGCACTTCTTCTTCGCGTGGCGGTTGCCCAGCGGCGCCGAGCTCACCTCGATCGCCGCCTCCTCGAGCGCATCCGCGGCGGGGGGTTCAGGCTCCGCCCCTGCACCGCAGCCGGCGACGGCGACCGCGGCGAGGGAGAGGAAGGGGACAAGACAACGACGATGGCGACGACCGATGGTAGACATGTAGGACCTCGTCAGGAGCTGGGGGCGGGGCAGCCGTCCCCTGCCGGGGAGGCGCCATGGAGCGCAACAGAAGACCATATCAGATGGTCGTGTAAGCTGGAACGGGGCGGGCTTCGGCGACCGAACGAGCTTGATTAACACCTCTGCCCGCTACACCCCCACTACCGCCCTCGCCATCGCCCCCTGCGCGCTCGCCACGGCCGCAAACCGCTGCCCCAGATACTCCGCCACCTGCACATTCTGGCTGAACACCACATTGAACCGGATATGCGGATCGCCCGCACCATCCGCCATGAACGTCGCCCCGCGGGCCAGCAGGATCTTGTTGAGGTACGCGTCCTGCACCAGCTCGTCGATGTCCACCCCGCGCGGCGCCGCGCCCCAGAGGAACAGCCCGCCTTCACCCGGGTGGTCCAGCAGCACGCCGGCGTCGCGCAGCCGGCGCGCCGCCGCGTTCCGCGCCGCGCCGAGCTTCTGCTGCAGCCGGTCGATGTGCTTGCGCCACCTGCCGGCCGACAGCACCTCCAGGAGCACGAGCTCGTTCAGCGCGCCGGTCGTCAGCACCGAGTAGATCTTCTCGCGCAAGAGCGGCTTCAGCCGCCCTGGCTCGGCCGCGATGTAGCCGAGGCGCAGCGCCGGGCTCAGCGCCTTGCAGAAGCTCGAATAATAGACGACCCCGTCCAGCCCGGAGAGCTGCGCCAGCCGCGTCGGGTGCCCGGGGTGGAAGTGACCGTGCACGTCGTCCTCGGCGATGAGGACACCGTGCTGGTGCGCGATCGTCAGCACGCGGTGCAGGTTGGCGGCGCTCGAGCCCCAGCCGGTCGGGTTGTGCAGCACGCTCTGCAGGAACATCAGCCTGGGCCGGTGCTCGCGGCACGCAGCCTCCAGCGCCCCCAGATCCACGCCGTCCGGCCTTCGCGCCACCGGGACGAGGCGGTAGCCCGCCTGCCGCAGGCGGCCAAACAACAGGAAATAGCCCGGGTTTTCCACCAGCACCGCGTCGCCCGGCTGGAGGGTGCTCCGGCAGATCAGGTCGATCGCGTGC
This sequence comes from Sorangium sp. KYC3313, assembly GCF_052075895.1. Taxonomy (NCBI): domain Bacteria; kingdom Pseudomonadati; phylum Myxococcota; order Polyangiales; family Polyangiaceae; genus Sorangium; species Sorangium sp. KYC3313. The sequence goes on along the minus strand of NZ_CP197255.1, from coordinate 8,245,406 downwards.
GTGCCGCCCCAGGTGGTGAGCACGCGTCCCGCGTCGGCCGCGATGCCCTGCGCGCGCAGCAGCGTCGCGATGCGCTCGCGCAGCTCGGGCAGCCCCTGCGGCGGGCAGCGCGCCGCCATGCCGGCGTCGCTCCGGGCGAGCGCCCGCTGGAGCACGGTCGCCGGGATGGCGTCGCTCAGCCAGCTCGCCGGCAGGGCGCCGCTGCTCGCCAGCAGCACGCCGGCGCGCTGGTCGTTCGACTGCTGCGCCAGCCACACCGGCTCCTGCTCCTCGCCGGCCTCGAGCCACGCCTCGCTCGGCATGGCCGACGCCGCCTCGCACACGAAGAACCCGGCCGTGCCGCGCGACTCGACCAGCCCGGCCGCCACCAGCCGATCGTAGGCCGTCACCACGGTGTTGGGGCTCACGCCGAGCTGACCGGCCAGCTGGCGGATCGACGTCAGCCGCGCGCCGGGCGGTAGCTGCGCGCCCTCGATCAGCGCGCGCAGCCGCGCCTCGATCTGGTCGGCCAGGGGAACGGCGGAGTCGCGGTCGAGCGAGAACATGGGTCAACGCAGGAACAGGAGGGCCAGCACCGCCAGCGCGCCGGCCATGATGCCATTGAACAGCCGGTGCCGTCGCGGATCGGTCAGGAATCGCCGGATCGCCACGCCGAACAGCGCCCACGCCGAGGTGCATGGAAAGGTGATGGCGAGGCTGACGACGGACAGGAGCAGGGCGCCGCTCGCCACGCCCATGCCCGCCGGCATGAACACCGAGGCCACCGTGATCGCCTTGACCCAGCTCTTCGGGTTGACGGCCTGGAACAGCGCCCCCTGCGCGAACGACAGCGGCCGCGGCACCTCGGCGCCCTTGACCGCGGCGCCGCCGGTCAGCTTCCACGCCAGCACCAGCAGGTACAGCGCGCCGGTCACACGCAGCATGGCGTGCAGCGCCGGGCAGGCGGCGAAGAGCGCGCCCAGGCCCAGGCAGGCGACGAAGGTCTGGACCGCGCCGCCCACGCCGATGCCCAGGAGATGCGGCAGCGATCCGCGGTAGCCGAAGTTGGCGCCCGAGGCGGTGAGCATCATGTTGTTCGGCCCAGGGGTGCTCGACATCACGAAGCAATAGGTCAGGAGGGGCAGCAGCTCGGTCATCGCAGATCGCTCCGGTCGGGGATGGACCGGAGCGTAAGGAGGCGGTGTTCGCCGGTGAAGGCACAGGGGACGCGCCGCACGAAAGCACTGTGTCAGTCGCGCGACAGGTACAGGCCGGAGGCGTAAGCTGGAGGTTCCATGACGGACGAATCAGCGGCCCGCGCGGCCGAGAAGGCGGCGGTCTTCCGACCGGAGAACGAGGAAGAGGGCTCGCGCTGCGAGACTACCTGGTGTGCGGCGAGGACTACCAGGGCCAGACCGTGGTGGAGCTCGACACCGGAAAGCGCCGCGACCACCTACCGGAGGAGGCGAGGGAAGGGGTCGGCTTCTGCTGGGTGGACATGCGCTTCGAGCCGTCGGCCGCGATGCTCGTCGTCGAAGGGTGCATCTGGGCGTGTCCGTACGAGCTGCGCTTCTTCGACTTCGCGGACCCGATATCCGGGTGGCCCGAGATCGAGGCGCCCGTGACGATCGACGCCGATCGGCGCCCGCCGAAGGTCGGCGGCGGCGGAACGATCGTCTGCTACCGGTCGGCGCCCGACGGCGCGGCCGGAGGCGACGAGGCCGAGGCGCCGATCGTCGCGATCCTGACGTTCCGGCGCGATGGCCTGAAGCTCGTCCTGGAGCGAGTGGACCTCGGAGGAGGAGCAGGCGAGGCGCAAGGCCCGGGAGGAAGGACAGAAGCGATGAGTGCGGGCCGACGGTTTCTTTCGTATAGCCTTGCCCGACGTCCTCCGTTACCGTCGTCGTCGGTGCGCCACAGAACTTCATGCCCAATCGGCTCCAGGAGTACAGCGTGCCGGCGCTAACCCCTTGCTGCTCCGCGGGACCGCGAGCACAATGGACGTGCTTGCGTGGTGAGATTACGGCGCATCGGCAGTGACGCGCGCACGGCGTTATCAGCGCCACCACGAAGGAGCCCACGGAGGTGGACGCAGCCATGGTTCAACTAGCGTCCGAATTTCCGGCAGGAGTTCCAGCATGCCGCGCACGAGCAACGCATCTTCATCCGTTGGCGGCTTCAGTAAGTACTCTCGAACGGGCCCAAGCCATGCGCGGGATCCGTTCAGGAGCACGCGGAGCGTGTTCACGGTCTCGGCATTCTTCGCATCGTCGTCCACAATGGCACTCAGGATTGTGCGAAGCACCAAGATTCGATCACGTCTCTCATTGCCGAAACGGTGAAGCCCGTACATGGTTCGGAGATCTTCGACCATTTTTGTGTGCGCGGGCGCTGGTGCGAGATCCCCGTATTCGTCCCACCCGAAGTAGTCCAGGGGCTCGACATCGCTAGGATCGATGGGTGCCGTTGAGATGCCGCTGTTTTCGCGGGTACGATTGCAAGTGTCACACGCTGCGAGAAGATTGTTCCAGTCGAACGCTCTACCCGGTGCCTTGGATTTCTCTTCAAGATGCTCCGCCGTGCCTGGTGACGGCGTCTCGCAGAATGTGCACTTCTCGAAGCTCATGTTGCGGAGCTCACGCCACAGCTCTGCAAATGTGCCTTTGCTGGTTCTCCCCGCGCGAAAGTTGTCCCATTGGCTGCCGATACGACTGCTCTTCTGCACGCTCGTTAGCGTGACGTCTGCGGCGAGCTTCTGTGCCGATTCGACACGATTTTTGAGCGACTGCTGGTGTTCAGTGTCAAGAAATTCAGCGACTGGACGTCGGACCAGCTTTAGCATCCAGCATTCTCCGCACTTTGTCGGCCGCGAGTTTGACCGCCGCGTCCACGTCCTCTTTCCGCAGTTCACCGGGTGCGGTCAGCCGCTCCGCAAGCGCTTGCTCGATCTCAATCAGCCGCTTATGATCTGCAGCATCAAGCTTCTCGAACTTGGCTTTCCCTCGCAGCACCGCGTGCTCTTTCAATAGGACTTCGGTTGCTGGGTCGCGCGTGTCGGTAAGACCAAAGAGGGGGCTTAGAAGGATCTGATCCGCTGTCCACCCGGAAACTGCAGGAGCCGGCCGGATTACATGAACTGGCGCGTTCGTGGAGCCGGCGTGGAGCACGAATAACCCGTCCCGCGTGGCTGCCTGGGCGATGAACGGGCTGTGACTGGATACAATGAACTGAAGGCGCGGAAACACCTGTTGCAACCGTGGACCAATCTCGCGCTGCCAGGTTGGGTGCAGGTGTAGATCCACCTCGTCGACAAGCACCACACCGTCTGCGCGTACAGAGAGCGCGCCGCCCTCCCCCTGCTCGACGAGGCCGGCCACCCCCTCGAAGACGTCGGTCATCTGGCGCAGCAGGTCCATCACGAGCGCGAGGAAGCTTCGATAGCCGTCGGAGAGTTCCAAGAGATCCACGCGCGTGGCGCCAGGGGCAGAGAAGTACACCTTCTGGGTGTCTACGTCCGAAATTTGAACGGGCGACGGAAGGAGCTGATCGAGCAGCTTGCGCACGATCTGATACTCTTGCTGCGCACGCGGCGCGTCCGGGGCATGTGTATCGAGTGATCTCGCATAAAGCCTGGGCAGCCAGTCAAGGTCGCGCTTCAGCGCTACCGACTCGCGGAACAGCGATGCAACGCGCCCAGCGCGCCCAGGTTCGTAGGTTAGATCGTCCTCTGCGCCGCCGGTGAAGCGTCGAAATGCGCCATAGGCGCAAACCAGCCATCCAGTCTTGTTCGCCGCATAAGGACCCCTGAGTAGGCCGCGGTGTTCCTTGTCCTTAGGATTCCCCCGGAGCACGATCTGCGGCGCGGAAAACTCTAGCCCATCGAGCGTCGTAGGTTGATCGCCGACTACTGCGAACGACGCGCGATAAGGATCCTTGCGCGGAGCGCCGTCGGCCACATCGTTCTCACCGCGGAGAAAGCTCGCCTCGAGTGCTCCGTAGGGCTCGTCCCGTCGAACCCAGGCCGTCGGTGATACGAGGCGCATGGCCGGCGACGGGCCCACGAGCGCAACGGCTATTGCCTGGAGCAGCGTCGTTTTTCCAGTTGCATTGGCACCCAAAATCACATTCCAGCCCGCGTAGCTCTCTTCGCTGCTGGCCGGAAAATCGAATCTCACGTCCGCGAAGCACTTGATGCTTCGAGCCGTGAACGACCTCAGGTACACGGTGACCTCCGCATGATGCTGCAGTATACGCCGAACGGTCGCGGGCAGGCAACCGCAGCGCTTAAAGGGGATGGAGTGTGCAGCCCGGTTCGCTGCCCGGGCGGGGGATCGTGTGCTGCTCCTTCGGCAGGGGTGATCGCACCAGCGGACGCATGAGGATGTACGTTCGGACCCGCCGGAACGAGATCGATGCCGATGGCGCCGGCCTGCCCAGGCGAGCGCCGCCGGACGAGCACGACATCACACCCTAGAGACTACGGCGCGCGGGCGCACTGCTTTCTTGGCCGCGGACGGCGGGCGGCTTACGGTCAGCATGTCGGACCTCATGCGAGCGGGGTTCGGCCAGGCCGTTAGGGGTGTTTCAGCACCCGCAGGCGGCACTTTGTACGGCTAACAAACCGTCGGGCAGCACAAGGACGTCGTCGCTCCGCTCAGTCGCACTCCCCGGCGCTCCACATCCCGGGCGCCTCCACGTGGAGCGTGACGATCTCGTCCTCGTCGAACCCGAGCGCCTGCTGTACGCCCGTGGTGCGGTATCCAAGGAAGATCTGGTCGTCCCCGAGGTCGACGATCTGCTTGTGGGCGCGGCCGTGGATCTCGTGCTCCGCCACGGACGCGGTGATCGCGTTGCAGGCGAAGGGGACATAGCTCACGTGCGCGAGCATGATCGGCCCGGAGACGTTGAAGTCCGTGACCGAGAGCCCGGTGAACTGCCCGTCCGCGTCGTCGCTGCTCGGGTCGGTGAGCGGCGTGAAGGTCCGGCCCCCCTCCTCGTTGTAGAGATTGGCGAGGGAGCTCGGCGAGCTCGGGTTGCTCGCCATGACCGCGATCTTCCCGTCGCCCGCCTTCCTGGCCTCGTCGACGCGGTAGATCGCCACGCCGCCGGAGACGTCATCGAAGTCGAACCAGCGCTGAAGGCCGCGGTCGTATCCCTCGTTCTGGCGGTTGTCGATCAGGAAGTACTGGTCCGGATCCGAGGTCTCGATCTTGTAGATCGTCGGCGCGACGCCCTGCCCGAGGAACTCCGCGCCGGCCGTCCGGACGATGGCAATGTCCTGCGGCGGGGACCCGGGCTCGATCACCGTCGGCGCCAGGAATCCGGCCTTGATCCGGCTCCAGGCGCCCATCGCCACGGGCACAGAGCCGGCGGGCGAGCCGCTCGTGCTCCCCCAGCTCCCGCTCGCCATCACGCACCATGACCCGAGCGGGGTAGGGCCCTTGTAGAGATCCGGGAGGCCGACCGCCGCGTGCCCGAGCTCGTGGACGATGACACCCACCGTGGCCGGCATCGTGGTGGGCACGCCGCGGACGGCGTGGACCTGCCGTTCGCCGAGCGCGGCGTAGCCGGTGAGGACCTTCCCGTCGAGGGTGATCGGGTCCTCGAAGCCCTTCGCATGGGCCCAGATGGAGGGCGTCTTGCTCGTGTTCGCGGTCTCGTAGCCGGCCACGATGAAGACCACGTTGAGCTCGTCGCCGCGGACCTTGCCGTCCGCGTTGGTGTCGTAGGAGGCGAAGTTGACGTAGGGATCCGCCAGCACCAGCGCCTCCTTCAGGTACAGCTGGAGGAGGGAGAAATCCTTCTTGCTGTTGGGGTGCGCGAACGGGAGCTTGATCCGGACGATGCCGTCGTTGGCGGTGCCCTGGGTCTCCTTCGCGCGGGTGAAGGAGAACTTCCCGCGCGACATGTCGGCGTAATAATGGTTCACCGAGCCCGGGAGGCTCCCGTACATCGTCTGATTCCAGTACGCGAGGTCGGTGGCGAAGTTGCCGGTGAACGCGCCTGGCGTGGCGAGCCCGCCCCTCTGGGTGAACTCCAGCAGGATGGTCAGCAGGGGGCGCCGGATCCCGGAGATCACCGTCGGACGCGCCGCGAACGAGAGCGCGCCCCGGGAATGTGCGATCTCCGCCTCCCAGAGGGTATCGAGCGCCTCGTCGTCGATGCGCTGGAGCAGCGCCGGATCCACGGGGCCGCCCTGCCCGCGGAGATCGCGGACCAGCACCCCGGAGGGGACGAGCCTGAGGGCGCCGCGCGCGTCCGAGCCGAGCTCGGCGACCTCGTAGTCGCCGGAGAGGTCGTTGAGCACGACGGCGGTGCCGTCCGCCATCCGGAGGTAGTCGAAGTGCTCGTCGCCGATCACCTCGGCGCGGAAGGTCGCGCCGGTCGTGTCGAGCGGGATCTCGCGCAGCCCGGGCTCGGCGCTCACCGCGGCCGCGGGGCGGCTCGCCGAGACGGCGCTCGCCAGCACGGCGAGCGCGACGAGCCCGAGCCGCGCCGATCGGCGCGCGCCGGCGATCCCCTGGTGATCCACGTTGCCCGCGCCGCTGTTTCGAGACGTCATGTCCGCATCCTCCTCAATCCGCGTTTCGCCGCGTTCGAGGGGCGCATCGCAACGCATGTGCCGGAACCGGTCAGCAGCGCGAAGCGCCGCGTTTCCAGGCTGATCCGCGCGTCTCCGGCGAGCGCTTCGCCCCGCGCCGACACGCCGCCGGGACAGCTGTCACGCGCGCGCGACGGGCGCTGTCGCGGCGGCGTGACAGCGGTCCTGCAGGTGCGGGCGCGGCCCGCGGACGCGCCGGTTCCTGGTTGACGCGGCCCCCTCCAGGGGCACCATGGCGATCATGGGCGACGATCCCGGGGCGGCCTGCACGCTCACGAGCTTCGATGAGGGGCGCTCTCTCCGGCTCCCGGCCGTCTCGGTGACCGTCACCCTCCCGGATCGGCGCACGCTCACCGCGCCGCTCGATCTGCGCCCCCTCCTCGTGGGCGCGGGCGCCGACTGCGATCTCGTCCTCGCCGATCCACGCGCCTCGCGCCGGCACTGCGAGATCCGGTTGACCGAGCAGGGCGTGCTCCTGCGCGACCTGGGCAGCAAGAACGGCACGCTGATCCGCGACGTGCGGATCCGCGAGGCCTTCCTCCCGCCGGGCGTCCCCGCCTCGGTCGGCGGCTCCGAGATCGTCGTCGGCCCCGCGGGGCCCGCGGCTGTCCTGCCGCTCTCCGCCGCGGACGCGTTCGGCGAGGCGGCGGGGCGGAGCCTCCCCATGCGCGCGCTGTTCGCCCGGCTGGAGCGCGCGGCGCCGACCGATGAGACGTTGCTCCTGCTGGGCGAGTCCGGCACCGGCAAGGAGGTGCTGGCGCGGGCGATCCACGCGCAAAGCCGCCGCAAGGACGGCCCGTTCGTGGTCGTGGACTGCGGTGCCATCGCCCCGAACCTCGTGGAGAGCGAGCTCTTCGGCCACGCCCGGGGCGCGTTCACGGGCGCCGCGGCGGCGCGGCCGGGCCTGCTCGAGCAGGCGGGCCGCGGCACGCTCTTCATCGACGAGATCGGCGAGCTCCCGCTCGAGCTCCAGCCGAAGCTCCTCCGCGCCATCGAGGGGCGGCAGATCCGGCGGCTCGGATCGAACGAGTGGCTCCCCTTCGACGCGCGGATCGTGGCGGCCACGCACCGGAACCTGCGCGCGAAGGCCCAGGACGGCTCGTTCCGGGCCGATCTCTACTTCCGGCTCTCGGTGGTGGAGGTCCATGTCCCCGCGCTCCGGGAGCGCAAGGACGACATCCCGCTCCTGGTCGAGCGCTTCCTCGTCGCGCGGGATCCGCCGCGCGCGCTCGCGGACCTGCCGCCGGGCGCGCTCCCGCTGCTGGAGGCGTACGACTGGCCGGGGAACGTGCGCGAGCTCCGGAACACCGTCGCGCGGCTCGTCCTCTTCCCCGAGCTGCTCCACGAGGTCATCGGCGCCGCGCCGCAGGGGAGCCTGAGCGCGGAAGCAACGCGGCCCGATCCCTCGGGCGCGGCGCCCTCCGGAGCGGCTCCGTCGGGCGCTGCGCCCGACGGCGCGTCGCCAGCAGGGCCCGGGGACGCCCGCCTCCGCAGGCTCCTCGAGCTGCCGCTGCCCGAAGCGCGGGAGGTCGTGCTGGAGGAGCTGGAGCGCGCCTACGTCACCGAGAAGCTCCGGCAGCACGGGGGCAACATCTCGCACGCGGCCGACGCGATGGGCGTCTCCCGCCAGCTCGTCCACCGGCTGCTCCAGCGCCACGGCCTCCGCGCCCGGTGATCCCGCCCGTGGACGCCGACGATCCCCGCGTCGACGCCCCGCCGTGGCCGCGGCGCGGCCGCGACGACGCGACCGTCACCGGCCCGGCCGCGCCCGGGGCGCCGCCCGCCGCGCCCGGGGCTTCGCCTGCCGCGCCCGAGGCCACCTCCGATCTTGGCCTCGGCGAGGAGAGCCGGCGCTCCGCCGCCGCGCGCGGGTCCATGCCCGCCGCGCCCTCGTCGATCCCACCCTCGCCGATCCCGCCCTCGCTCCACGCCCGCTTCGAGGACTTCCACCTCCTCGGCCGCGGCGGCATGGGCGTCGTCTACCGGGCCCGGGATCTCCGGCTCGGCCGGCGCGTCGCCATCAAGCTCCTCTCGGCGGGCGCGCAGCTCGACGGGAGCTTCCTGCGCGAGGCGCGCTCCCAGGCGCGGCTCCGCCACGAGAACGTCTGCGAGGTCCACGAGGCAGGCGTCGCCGATCACGTGCCGTTCCTCGTGATGCGCTGCATCGACGGCCCCTCCCTCCAGGACGCCCGCGGCGACCTGACCCTCGAGGAGAAGGTCCGCGTGGCCCGGGCCGTCGCCGCCGCGCTCCACGAGGCGCACCGGCTCGGCCTCGTGCACCGCGACGTCAAGCCGAGCAACGTCATGCTGGAGCGGGGCACGGACGGCGCCTACCGCCCCTACCTCATGGACTTCGGCATCGCGCGCGAGGCGGGGGAGAGCGGGCCCACCCTGACCGGCGCCCTGCTCGGAACCCCCGCGTACATGGCGCCCGAGCAGGCCGCGGGGCGGGTGCACGCCCTCGATCGGCGGACCGACGTCTACGGCCTCGGCGCGACGCTCTACGCGCTGCTCGCCGGCCGCCCGCCGTTCACCGGGGGCACCGTGATGGACGTGCTCCGCCAGGTGCTGGAGGCCGACGCGCCGCCGCTCCGGACCCTGGACCGCGACATCCCCCAGGATCTCGAGGCGGTGGTGATGCGCTGCCTCGAGAAGCAGCCCGGCGCCCGCTACGAGTCGGCGCGCGCGCTCGGCGAGGATCTGCAGCGCTTCCTGGACGGCGATCCCGTGCTCGCGCGCCGCGCCTCCCTCGGCCGCCGCCTGGCCCGGCACGCGCGGCGGCACCGGGCGGCGATCGCGGGCGTGACCGCGCTGCTGCTCGCGGCGCTGGTCGTCGCCGGCCTCCTCGTCCGCGGCCGGCGCGCCGCCGCGGAGCAGGCCAACCTCGCCCGCGAGCTCGGCGAGACCGTGAAGGAGATGGAGCTTTTCCTGCGCGCCGCCCACGCGATGCCGCTCCACGACGTCGAGCGCGAGCGCGACGTGGTCCGCGCCCGGCTCGGGGCCGTCGAGGCCCGGATGGCGACCGCGGGCGAGGTCGGCCGCGGCCCCGGCGAGTACGCGCTCGGCCGCGGCCTGCTCGCGCTCCAGGAGCCGCGCGCCGCGCTCGACCACCTCCGCGCGGCCGAGCGGGCCGGGTACCGATCGCCGGGGCTCGACCACGCCGCCGGCGTGGCGCTCTCCGAGCTCTACCGCCGCGCCCTGGAGGAGACCCGCCGCATCCGCGACCCGGCGCAGCGCGAGGCCCGGATCGCGGCGATCGAGGCCGAGTACAAGGCCCCGGCGGTCCGGCACCTCCGCGCGGCGCTGGGCGGCGCCGGCGAGGCGCCGGCGCGCGGCGCCATCGAGGCGCCCGCCTACGTGGAAGGGCTGCTCGCGTTCGCCGAGGGCAGGCACGACGAGGCGCTGGAGAGGGCCAGGGAGGCGTTCGCGGCGGCGCCGTGGCTCCACGAGGCGAAGAAGCTGGAGGGCGACGTGCTCTTCGCCCTCGGGAGCCGCCACCGCCACGACGCCGCCGCCTTCGACTTCGACCGGATGAAGGGCTACTTCGACCGCGCCGCCGAGGCGTACCGGATCGCCGCCGAGCATGGCCGGTCCGACCCCTCGGTCCACGCCGCCGCGTGCGAGCTCTGGACCCAGACCATGAACGCCGCCGGCAAGCGCGGCGACTCGATGGGCCCGAGCTTCGAGCGCGCGCGGGCGGCCTGCGAGCGGGCGCTCGAGGCGAGCCCGCGGAGCCCCGAGGCGCTGGTCAAGCTCGCCTGGGTCCACAACTGCTTCGCCTGGTGGGCCGCGAGCGGCATGCAGCCGGGCGAGGACGCCGAGGCCGCCCTGCGCGCCGCGACCGCGCGCGCCGAGGCGGCGCTCGACAGGAGCCCGGACGACGCCTTCGCCCGGTACGTCGCCGCCGCGGTCGCCCGCGCGCGGGCGTACCGCGCCGACATGCTCGGCCGCGACCAGCGCGCGGACCTGGAGCGCGCCATCCAGGGCTACGAGGCCGCGCTCCAGCGCGAGCCCGACTTCGCCTGGGCCCTCGCCGAGCTCTGCTCCGTCCACGCCGAGCTCGGCCGCCACGACTCCCTGCACGGCCGCGACCCGAGCCGCTCCTTCGAGCGCGCGGGGGCCCGCTGCGACCAGGTCCTCGCGCTCGACCCGGGCCTCGACGGCGCGCGCACCTCGCGGCTCGTCACCGGCGTCTACGAGGCAGAGCACCTCGTCCGCGCCGGCCGCTCCCCCGAGGAGGCGGTCCAGCGGACGCACCGGGTGATTGATGCGATGCATCAAAAGGACCCTTCCTGGGGCTGGGCGCCCTACTGGCGGGTCTGGCTGGATCACGCGCTCGCGCTGCATGCGCTCGACGCGGGCGCGGATCCCGGCCCGGCGCTCGCGCGCGTCCGGGCGAGCGCGCTGGAGGTGGCGCCGGGCGCGACCGCCTTCCCGGAGTCGCTGCGGGCGATGCTGGCGGTGCTCGAGGCGCGCGCCGGGGTCGCGCGGGGTGAGGACCCGTCGCCCTCGATCCGGATCGCGCGCGAGGCGCTCGATCGCCAGATCGCGGTGGCGCCCTGGGACGTGTCGGACCGTCTGCAGCGCGCCGAGGTGGAGCTGCTCGCCTACCGGTGGAGCGCGCAGCGCGGCCGGCCGGACGCGGCGCGGCTCGACGCGGCGCTCGCCGTGCTCGACCCCCTGCTCGGCGGGCAGCGCGCCGATCCTCGGCTCCCCGCGCTGCTGGCCGAGATCCACGAGGCCCGCGCCGCCCACCGGGCGGACCGCGGGGGGGACGCCGCCGCCGACATCGCGGAGGGGCTCCGGCATGCGGACGCGGCGCTCGGGCTCCACCCGCGGTTCGACCGGGCGCTCGTGGCCCAGGGCGGGCTCTGGCTGCTGCGCGCCGCGGCCGCGCCCGGCGCGGCGGCCCGGCGGGAGGCCGCCCGGCGCGGGGCCGAGGCCCTGGAGGCGGCCCTCCGGGCGAACCCGCTGCGCGCCCGGACCGAGGGCGCCCGCCTCGCGGAGGCGCGGCGGCTCGCGGGCCAGGCGCCCGACCCCGCCGCGCCCTGACCGCCCCCGCGGCCCACAGCGCTCACCGGGGGAACAGCGCGCGATCGATCGTGCGCTCGCGCTCGGGCTCACGGCACCAGTCGGGCTCGATGTCCTTCAGCCACGTCATCGTGCATGGCTTTCCGTTGCAGCTGAACTGGCCGTGCTCCGGGGGCCCGACGAGCTGGCAGGTGCCGTTATCGATGCTGTCCGCCAGGGGCCCCATGTAGTTGAGGCCGCAGGCCCCCTCCTTGTAGCAGTACCGCTGCTTCAGCGCCGACTCAGGGTCGACATCGCACTGGGCGATGAACGGGGCCGTCGCATAGACGAACACCATGGCGCCGACCGCGGTCGAGGGGACCGCGCACCAGAGCGCCTCGCGGTGAATGTACTCGTCGTGAGGATCCCCGTCGTCGGTCACGTGGGTGCCCGTGAGCAGGACGCTGAGGCCGTCGGTCACGTCGTTGACGTAGGCGATCACGCACTCCAGCACGTTGCCGATCACGGCATCGGAGAGCCCCTCCTCCGTCCAGGCCGACGCGCTGCTCACCATCCCCCGTCCCAGGTAGACCTCCTCGCCGTGGTGCACGACGGTGCCGGCGGCGGCGGCGCAGCGGACGGTGTGAGCGAAGACCTCCTTGCCGTCCACGCCCCCGGGGGCCGCCGCGTCGAGGATCTTGGTGGCGAGGATGTCCGGGTGGATCTGGTCGCCCTTGAGCAGCGGGCTCCGCAGCGCCGTGACCACCGCGTACTTCCATGTGTGCCACGCGAGCTTCGGGGTCCCGTTGGTGTCCGGGATACCGGGCTTCATCGCCGTCGCCTCGAGCCCCGGCCCGGCGAGCTCGACTTCGATGTCCGACTCCGACGCCGGCCCGCAAGCCGCCATGAGGAGCCCGACGCCCATCACCATCCCGTGCGCACCAGCAGAGCGCTTCATCGTGATCTCCTCGTCCAGAGAGTTTCGAGCCTTCGTTCACGGCAACGGCGAGCTCGCCGAGCGTGGACACAAGCGGCCATGATCGCCGCGCTGCGTGCCGGGGACAAGGAGCATGCGCCGTGCCATGGTTGGGAGCGGCGCGGCGGCGGCGGATCGCCGGCGCGTCTCCCGGCGAGGTGGTACGGCGGCGTTACAGGTGACCGCCGCGCGGGACAGCCGGTGTTGCGGCGCGATGACAGGCGCCCGTCGGAGCTGGCGGAGCGAGGGGCGAGGGGCGAGGGGCGAGGGGCGAGGGGCGAGGGGCGAGAGGGAGCGTCGTCGGGTCGCGGAGAGAAGGAGGCCGATCGGCGCGTGTTCGCGGGTCGACAGGTCCTCGACCTCCCCAACGAGCTCGTGCCTGGGAGGGCCGGCGACGTGCGCACGCTACGCACGTTCAAGGTCCCGATCTACGATGACGACGCGCTGGCCAGGCGGAGCCGATCGAGGGAGCACGCGGTCGACGAGAGCGGGGCGCCTGTCGCCCACGCGCTCCGCCCACGCGCGTGCTGACCGCATCGACGATGCTCGCCCCGTGGGCACATTCCCTGCTGCGCGCGGGGCACATTTCCTGCTCGCTCCTGCTCGCTACCATGGACTGAGTGCCCGTCTGCGCCGCGCATCTGAATGCCCGGCGCGGGCTGCTTGCTCACCTGAGCGAGGTCAGCCCGCGCATCAAGTGTACGCAACGATGCCCCTGCTGCGCTTGAACGTTGCAGACGCAAAGAAGCCGCCGCAGTCGTCCTTCCGACGGCATGCGTCACACGCCTCGACATAGACGTTCTTCCAGTCCGAAATGCTCTTTCGCGCAAACCGATGAAGCCTCGGATCTAGAGCGCATAGCTGATGATTGTAGATCGACGTCAACAGCCCAGCCCGCTCCAGCGTCATGACGGCCTCGCCGAGCGCGCCCTGGTAATCGACCGGATCAATCCACAGCGCCTCGATGTTGGCCTTCGCGAACCCCACGGGCTCGAGGCCCATGAGCGCAACGTGATCCACGAAAGTCAGGTTTCTCGCGACGAACCGCGCGAACTCGGGCATCCGCACGACCGTCTCGCGATGGATCACGAACCGTAGCTCCACGCGAACACGCCGCCGCTTCAGGTTCAAGATCCCCCGCACCGTCTCGTCGAAGGCTCCTTTGGCCTGGACGACATAATCGTGCTCCTCGGGTAGGTCCGAGTAGAGCGGGATCCCGAACATCAGGTCCGGATGCTTCACGTCACCTATGCAACGCGCAAAGCTGCCATCGGCGAACCTCCGTCCGTTGGAAAGCACATGTACGCTCGTGCGGGGCAGGCACTGGCGGAGAAGCACGAGAAGCCGGACGAGGCGCTCGCCGAGAAGAGCAGGTTCGCCTCCCGTGATCCCGATCTCCGTGGCCTCCGAGGAGATCAATGGGATAGCCTGCTCGAGATCGTCCACGAGCCAGCTGTCGTCGTGGCTTTTAGGCGGCTGAGAGCACATCACGCAAAAGTTGTCGCATCGCTCGGTGACGAGGAACGTGTTCGACCGGGAGGCCGCTCTGTAGAGCGCCGAGACCGAGCCCCGCGTGGGGTCAATCCGCACGACGTCCCCGCTCCGCAGGTAATGGTGCTCCGAGCCGAGGAGATAAACATCCTCACGATCGGAAATCCGCATCGCCCGGCGCAGGAGGTATCCTCGAAACCCCTGCGGTAGCTCGGATCCTTGCTCGGAGAGCAGAAGCAGACTGCTCGCTCGCTCCGACTCCGGAAGCGCAGAATCTTCCGAGATCCGCGCGACGAGCGGCGTGCGGGACGTCGCTGACAACGCCCGCAGGCCTGGCGCCGATAGCTTCACGAGCATGAACTCATACCCATCGCAGCAGGATGTCCCGCGCTTCGACATCGGTCTCGAGGAGCCCGATGAGGTGCCGTAGCACGCCCATCTGCTTCGCACAGAATGCGCTGAATGCCTTGTGCCCGACGGCGTCGCCCTGCGTCGCCCGGTGGAACACGGGATCCGCGCCACAGTAGGGCAAGAAAGGACAGTCGGTACACATGGGAATGCCCTCGAGCATGGTCTCGCTCAGCGGCGAGAGGAGCGCTTCGGATGTTATCAGGGCCTCGTAGTCATCCTGATCGAGATGCCCCAAGCGGAAGGTCTGGTCCCCCATCTCGGCCAGCATACGACCTTCATCCGAGGCGTACACCGCCCCGTCGTAGTTGTACACGAGCGCCCCGATCCCGATGCCAGCAGGGGACTGTAGATCGACGTATGGCGAGCCGAGCGGAGAGAACATCTTTTGAAGCAGGATGGTCGTGTAGTCCTCGCGCAAGAGCTGCCCTCCAGCATTGATTCGTAGAATGTGCGAGAGACCGCGCTTATAAAAATCGAGCCAGTCTTCAACGCTGTATCGCTTGACGAGGCTCCGCGTCGCGAAGCCGTACGGGCTCAAGCTCCGGAGAAAGATGCCATGGAAGCCGAGGCGCACATACTCATCGATAATCTCGTGAGCGCGGTGCAAGCTCCTCGGCGTTGTCGTCATGAGCGCCGAGACCCGGTGCGGTCCGAGGACTTCACGAGCCCTGAGAATCCCCTGGATCGTCTTCTGGTGGCTGCCGCCTCCGCGCGTTGGCCGCTGGGAATCGTGCAAGTCGGCCGGCCCGTCCAGCGAGGTCGACAGGTACACGCCGTGCTCGTTGCAAAACAATAATATGTCGTCGGACAGGCGCGATAGGTTGGAGGTGATCACGAACTGGAGATCGCGCCGATGGTGTTGGTTGAGCTCATTTGCGCGCTCCACAATGTGGCGGATGAGGGGGAAGTTGAGGAGCGGCTCGCCCCCCTGGAGCTCGATCTTGATGCGCTCGTTCGGGCTGCAAAAGACAAGGTCGAGCGCCTTGTTGGCGTGCGCTACCGTCATGTCGTACTGGGCGCTGTCCTCCGATTGCCTCGAAACCTGGCAATACTGACATGAGTGATCGCACCGCAGCGTGACGACGAAGATGTGGAGCCCCGTAAACTCGGCGATGCGTTCCGCGCGGCTCCTGTACTTCAGCGCCAGCAGATCAAAGGCGACGGAGGAGTCGTCCTCGTAGAGAAAGTGGCGTGATTTCAGGGTCTTATAGGCATTCGTGTCCGGTGCGAGCCTCCGCTCGACGAGCGCGACGAGCTCGTCGCGCTCGAGGCGAACGTATTCCCCGACGTCGTTGGTTACGATGTAGGTATTCCCGTCAAGGTAGCCGAGCCGGAGAGGTAGGAGATGATATTCTGCCCGTGGTGCGTAGGCCAGCCTCGGCTGGAACGTCGGGTGCGGCATATCATCCCCGAGGAGGAACGCGCGCGCGAGAGAAGGCATGCGCGAGGATGAGCGTGCGGAGCGATGCCGTCTCTTCTCCAACCTTCTCCCGGAGCTCCTGATCAAGCAGCTCCTGAAAGAAGAGCCTCGCTGCTTCGAGCGCTGCCTGCTCGCCGGTCGCAGGCGGGAAGGCGAGCGTAACGTCGAGCGAGTTATCACGGATCTCGCCAATCACGGCGGTGCACTTCGCGGCCATCCGGTAGGCGGCCTTCTGGACGGCCGCGAGTCGGTAGGCACGGAGATCGACGGCGACTACGATGTGTCCATCTCGGAAGGCGAACGGAGCACGAGCATCGGCACCGATGGTCTTCATACGACTACCACTGGATCACGACCATGCCGGTTTGCCCCTCCGACAGGGAGATGCTGGTGTTCGTATCGCCTACAAACTGATTTTCTACGCGGATGTCGTGCGTGCCCGGCGTCAGGATGAGCGTCGCCGTGGAGTCTGTGCCCACGAGCTTCCCGTCCACGAAGATCCTCCCACCAGGGTAGGCCACGAGCGACACCGCGGCCGGCTTCGGGGGCGGGGGCGGGGGCTCCGGCGCAGGCTCCTCGTACGAGCCCCTCCATCCCGACTTGTAGCCGCCGGAGTAGTGGCTGCTGTGTGATCGGTGCGACTGATGTGAGCGATGGGATCTGTGGGCGAGATACATCGGCTGTTCGATGCTGGGCGCGGCGAGCAGCAGCGGGTCGTCGCCGTCGACGTCGTCGTCGGGCCTTCGAGGCGCCTGCGCGAGCGCGCTCGGTACGAGCGTGTTCGAGGACATCGCGCTCTGGATGATCGCCATGACGGCCGTTCCGAGGGCGACGAGGGGGGACCGCGGAGCCACACCGTAGTATCGTCGGGGCTAGGCCGCGGCGTCAAGGCCACGTAGCTGGCGAGACGAGCGTGTAGCCTGTACAGATGTGGAGGAGGCGGCGGCGAGTGGTAGGGGTCTCGTGAGCTCTACACCGGTCGCCTGAATCAAGGTACGCTTCCGCGGGATGGCTTCAACGCCGTACCGGGACGAGGAGCAGGGCAACGCAGCCGCGAGCATCGACGTGCGGACCGCGGTGCGAGCGTGGGCTCGCACCGTGTTTGGTGCTCCCCGACGGCTCGACGAACTGGTCACCTCCGTGAGCGAGCGCGACGAGGTGATCACGCGCGTCGCGACGACGGTGAGCCGCCGCGACCTCGTTCCGCAGCGCATCCCCACCCACGACCGCAGGAGGCGCAGCGCGAGCCCTGCGGATCCCGCGTCGCTCGATCCTTTCAGCGGTACGATGGAGGAGCTGCGTACCCGTACGGAGCATGTCGATCGCTGCGCATCATGCAGCGGCAGCGGTATCGGCCCGTGCCCAGCATGCAGGGGTAGCGGCAAGCAACCCTGCGGGAACTGCTCCGGGAGCGGGAAGGTCCTGAAGCACTACAAAAAATCAAGCAAGTACATCAACTGCTCGGTGTGTCGCGGCGGCGGCGCCGTCAGCTGCGGCGGATGCTTGTCGAAGGGGACGATCACCTGCGCGGGCTGCTCGGGGAGCGGCCAGCAGCTCGTCTGGTGGACGTACCGAGAGAGTGTGCGCGTTGTCGTACAAATTTCCACCGACAGCCCCATTGTTGACGCACACCCGCAGCTGCTGGAGGAGCGGTTTCTTGGGCCATCGGACCTGGAGGCGTTCGTGCTGCTCGCCTCCGTGGAGGGCGAGGGGAGCATCGCCGGAGGAAGAGTCTCGCCGGAGGACGACGTTGCGGTGCGAAGGCAGACGCCCGCGCTCGATCTTCGGATTGAGCGGATCCGGGCGCAGCAGCTTCTCCGCATCGGGGTCATCCGGCGCGACGTGCACTACGAGATGTGTGGCACCGAGGGGACCGTCGTGCTGTCCGGCGCGAGCCTCGCCGGGGCCTCGACGCCGGCAGCCGTGAGCCCTGTCCAGCGCCGTCTGATGCTCTGGGGGCTCGCGTCGTTCGTGCTGCTCATCGGCGGCAGCTGGTACATGTCGGCCCTGCTCGGCCCGACCAGTTATTTTCGCTCCGTCAACCGGATCATCGCATTTTCCTCGTTGGCCGGCATGGCCGTGGCGATCGTAGCCGTTGGAGGTTTGCTTCGCGCGCTTCGCCCCGGCGTCCGCTTCTGGCCGCTTGGCGTCGTCGCGAAGCTTGCGATGGGGCTCAGCGCTGCGGCGCTTCTGCTCTGTCCCGTGGTCGGTTATTGGGGTAAACCGAGCACGGAGGAGCTGCAGCAAGCCGTCGCCGCGGGAGATCTCGACCGTGCGCGGCTCGTCGCGGAGGCTCTTGAAGCTACGGAGCCTTCCGAGAAGGTGGCGGGCGCCATCGACGAGCTCCATTTCGCAGAGGCGGAGCGGCTCTCCGGTGATGCGCGTCTCGAGAAACTGGACGCGATCGCGGCGCGGGACGGCAGTCATGCTGGCCGTGCCAGGGCAAGCGCGCAACGAGCGCGCGTCGAGGCGATCGAGGCGGCGCTCAACGCGAACCGCGCTGCGGATGCCGTCGGGCTGCTCAAACGCTGGTCGTCGGAGCTCTCCGATGCCCCGGATGTCGGCGAGCTGAAGGCGCGTGCGTTCGAGGTGCAGGGAGCCGCCTGTCCCGACGACGTCTGCCGGTTCGGCGCGGTGAGGGGGGCCAAGGCGGCCCGCAGCTCTCCGGAGCGCGAGGCCGCGCTCGACTCGGCGCGGCGCAAGGTGATCGAAGGGCTCGACGACCGAACCGTCCCTGCGGGCGATCTCCTCTCCCGGGTACGCTGGCTTCGAGCCTTATCGAAGCTTGCTGTGATGGCGGAAAGGAGCGCCAGTGGCGATGGCGAGGTGCAGGAGAAGGCGAACGCCGCGTCTGCCTGGGCGCGCACCGAGCTCGGCAAGGTGGCCCTGATCGGCGCGCCGGTGCCTGTCGTGGACGAGCTCCTCGAGCGGGATGCGGGCTCCGCGAGCACGGGGTGGCCCGAGCTGAAGGGCGTGTCCGTGTATGCTGCGAAGGTTGGAAGCGTCTGCTCCGGCCTTTTCGTGGTCGGGGCATCGCCGGGCTTGCGGTCTCTCTACGGCAACGAAGAGGGGCTCCGGCGGCTGCTCGCGCAGGCGACGGGCCGACCCGGAGCGACGTTGCGCGCGCGTGCGGCGTCTGCGAAGGCGCATTCGGTCTCAACATGGGCTGAGGGCAGCACACCGGTGATGGCGCGGTGGAGCGACACCACGTTGATGGAGTTGCGCATCGGGAGGGCGAGTCCGTGAGCAGCTGCACGCTTTTGCGCGCTCAGCTCGCGGAGTAGCGGGCTGTTTGCCTCGCGCTCGCGGGAGAGAGCCGGCGCCAGGACCCTATGCTCTGGCGAACCGAAGCGCTTTCTTGTCCAACTGAACGGCCCACGTGGAGTGCACGGGCCGGCGTTGTCAACGGGAGGGGGCGGGGGAAATCGACCGAGGCCGTGTCGGGTCCGCGGGACCTTTTGCGGGAGTAGGGGAAAGAGGGCGCGATCCGCGCGCTCCACGATCGCCTTCTGCCCGAGGTACACGCCATGAACACGCCGTCGTCGCTCGCCCTTTTCCTGTCGCTCCTTCTCGCCGCGGCCGGCTGCGGAAAGGACGAGCCCGTCGAAGCCGAGACGCCCGCGCCCGCGCCGGAGGCCCTGCGGGGGAGCCGCTACTGCGAGATCCTGCTCGGCGACGCGGATCTCGTCGCGGGATCGGTGACGATCGACGTGTACAACACGCAGGGCCTGAACGAATGCCCCCAGGCGGCGTGGGCCGCGGTCGACGAGGCCGAGGTGAAGGCCGAGACGATGGCGGACGTGGTGGTCCTGAACGGCCCGCGCCACTGGATGATCGACAGCTTCGAGGGCTCGAAGGTGCTCGACCCGGAGGTGCGCACGCTCGGCGGCATCGAGATGCGCAAGACGGGCACGCTCGCGCTCGCGCTCGCCGAGGCCGCGGGCAAGGCGAAGCCCTACGAGACACGCACCGTGCGGCGCGACACGACGTGGGGCTACGACGCGGGCAAGACGGTCTACGAGCTCGTCGATCCGGAGGGCGCGGTCTACGACATGCAGTCGTACAGCGTGCAGGAGGTGCAGCAGGACGAGGCGTCGCTCGCGGAGCTCGGCGAGACATTGACGCTCCCCGACGGCTGGGCCTTTCGAACGCGGGTGCTCGACGAAGAGCTCGAGGTGGAGGCGGTGGACGGGCTCGCCGTCGTGGTGCAGGACGAGCTCGGGAATACCTATCAGCGCTCGCAGCAATAGCGAGCGGCAGCTTCTCGACGGCCAGCACGGCCCGCGCTTCGTCGGGTAGCACTCCTCGCCATCACGCGGCGTGCTCGATGCGAGGGGCCGCGGCATCGACAGGCGTGCGCGGTGATAGGATCGCGCTCGATAGGCGGTCGCGACGTGCCGACGGGAGCATTGCGCAACAGCGCAATCCGTTGCGGGTCATGACGGGGCATTGCGCTCAGCTCCTCGCTGTCTGAGACGTTTCGCCGAGACATTCACGCATCTCGCGCCGGCACGTGGGTTGCCATGCCGCCCCGCTGCAACGAAACCACGGCGTGTCGCCGCGGCGGCAGGCCAGAACCCATCAGACATCACAGGAGGTTTCCCCCGTGAGTGAATCACCGATGTTTTCGACCATGGTTCTCCCCCAGGAGCTCGTCGCGGACGACGTGATCGGTCTCCGAGATCAGATGAGCGCGCGGATCGCGGCGGTGCTCCGGCCGAAGGGCGGTAAGCGCAAAGAGGGTGACGCGCCGCTGCCCAAGGGGGTCGAGCCCGTCGCGGCGCTGCCGCCGCACATCGACAGACCGTGGAAGCGGTTCGAGGCGGCCGCGACGGAGCTCCAGGGGTTCCGCGGCCTGCGGGCGAGCGCGCAGGCCGACCAGCGCCATTCCGGGGCGAGCGAGGCCGAGCGGAGCGCGGCGAACACCGACAGCGACGACCGATGGCGCGCGCTCGAGCAGTGGAACGCGGGAGCCGCCGGGCTCGCGGAGGATGGGCAGACGCCGTCGCCGTCCGACGCGCGCTGGCTGTACGGGCAGCTCTTTCCGGCGCCCGAGGGGCTTCGCTTCATCACGCGCCGGCCGCGGGTCCAGTGGGCCGCGATGGTGCAGCGGATGAAGACGCTGGAGGAGGAGCGCGCCCAGGCGGTGATCGAGCAGCTCGGCGGGACCCGGCACTACCGGCAGCTCGTCGCTGCCCACGCGCGCTTCGGCGAGGCCTACGGCTTCACGACCGTGGTGCTCGCCAAGGACGGCGGGCCGACCGATGGCCGGCCGCAGTGGAGCGCCGCCCGGGATGCGCTGCGGAGCCTGATCCAGAAGATCGAGAGCCACGCCGACCCGGACATCCCGGGGAGCGAGGCGCTCGCCGCGTTCCTGCTGGCGCCCTACGTCGAGATGGTCGACGACCTCGCGAAGCCCCGTCGAAGAGCATCCGCGACAAAGCCCGAAGCCGTCTCGACGCCACCGCTCGGGGCGGGCGGGACGCCGTGAACCCATCCGGGTGAGCCGGCTCCTCCACGCGGGAGACGAGGTGCACTCGTCTCCCGGTGGACGTGGCTCCAAGAAAAGACGGGTGGCACTCGTCTCCCGGTGGACGGTGGCTCCAGCAAAAGACGAGTGCACTCGTCTCCCGGTGGACGTGGCTCCAAGAAAAGACGAGTGGTACTCGTCTCCGCGGTGGAGAGGCCCCCCTCCGGCCCTGCGACCCCGTCGGCCAGCTAGCAGGTCTCCATCTGACCGGGACAGCGCTGCGCTAGAGCTGGTCGAGGCTAAGCTTGGTGAATTCGCCGACAATTCGCGCGTCGATCAAGCCGAGCCACTGCCCAGCCAGGTAGCTCGCGAAGCTCGGGTCCTCGATCAGGACGCCGACCTCGATGTTCCTCTCCTGGCCTCGCTGCGTGAAGTTCGCGCTGGATAAGGCCTTCGCGCTGTCGACGACGACGCACTTCGCGTGCAGGCTGCAGTACGGCGGCCCGGGGGCGAGCGCACGCTTGTCGTAGTAGAGGCGCGAACGGGGCTCGCCGAACGGCCAGCTCTCGGCGAGGAACTTGCTGAAGTACCGCGTGAGGTGCGCATCCGGTCGTACTCCGCGCTGCGCAAGGGGCGCTCCGACGTCGTGGTGGTGGCCTCGTTCTCGGCGCGGATCGCCGCGAGCACCTTCTCCGCCGGAGCCCCGCGGATCGCGCTCGCGACGTGCTCCATGAGCCCGGCGATCATCGAGAGCTGCTCCGCCGTCGTGATCTTCTGGACGGCCTTCCACACATCCTTCTCCCGCAGCCGCAGCCGCAGCCGCAGCCGCAGCGGGTCGGGCTCCGGATCCGGCAGGCGCAGCGCGCTAACGACCTGCCCGAAGTACGCATGCGACGCCGTGCGGACGAGCAGCTCGCCGGCTGTCGGGCACGAAGGGGCCGACGAGATCGGCTTCGAGGGCCTCGACGAGGTGCTTGCAAACGTCGGCAGGGGTCACCGCAGCAGGATCGCGTCCATGCTGGCGTGAAGGCAACCCTTTGGCGTGCTCACCGGAGCCGCTCCTCGATGACGCCGAGCATCTCGGGGAGGCGCGCGGGCTGCTGCTTCATCCACGTCTGGAAGAACGCGGCCCGCGCGGGGCGGCCGTACTGCTTCGGCGCGTGCTTCTGCTGGAGAGCGCAAAAGGCCTTCCACGCCTGCTCCCGCAGCAGGGGGAGGTCTCCAGAGTTCAGGCCGAGCGTCTGGTCGACATCGGCGCTGAGAGCGGGGTGATCCGATGTGATGAAGAGCCCCTCGTGGATGTCGCGGCGCTCGTACCGAAGCTGAATGCACGAGGCTTGCACGGTCGGGTCGACGGTCAACGCCGTCGATCCCTGCGCGGCGTCGCAGCTCCTCGTCCGCCATCCCGAGCGCTGCCCGCCGTCGCACGAGCCCAGGAGGTTCCTCCACGAGAGGGCCTGCGCTGGATCGACGTCTATTGGCGTGCGGTGGGCGATCTTCATCGTGCGCTCGCCGCGAGCGTCGGCGGCGTCAGGGGCGATACGGCGCATGCAGAAGGCGCAGAGCCAGCCCTGCTCGTGCGCGAGGTCGGCGCGTACGCGACCCTTGTCGATCTGATCGAACGCGGTGCGAGCTCGAGCCACCGTGGAGAGGTCGGTCGTCGATGCGGTGCGTGTCTCCGTGACCGTCGCCGGCTCGGCCCCCTTCACGATGTGCCTCACGAAGCGGCCTCGGTGGTGTCTTCAGGCGGCAGGAGCTGCTGGTAGAAGAAGACGTCGGGGTCGTCCCCCTCGATCATGGTGGACAGCTCACGGATGAGCTGGCGCGCCTCGTCGAAGCGGTCGGCATCGATGGCGTCGCGCAACAGGTTCAGCTTGGCCGCCACCTCGGGAGGCCGCCCTGGATCGCCGAAGGCCGCCTCCAGGATGCGGTTGGTGTCGCGCCGCCATGTGCCGCGGTCGAGCGTCCGGAGCTCGAAGCGCTCCAGGACGCGGACGTTTGCCGCGTGCAGCGAGGAGAGCACCTGGGGAGAGTGGGTGGTGATGATGAACTGGGCCCGCGGGAACACCTTCTGGAGCCGCGGCAGGATCACCCGCTGGAGCCCGGGATGGAGGTGGAGCTCGATCTCGTCGATCAGGACGACCGCGGGGTGCTCGAGCGGGTTCTCTATCTTCGGCGCCGCGAGCGCCATGCGCCGCGCGAGGTCCCCCGCCATGGCGAGGAGGCACTTCTCGCCGTCCGAGAGCTGGGCGACGTCGAGGCGCGTGCCGTTCAGCTCGACAGTCATGCGCTGCGGTCGCCGCTCGATACGGACCCTACGCGCGCCGGGCAGGAGCGCCTCGATCGCCCTGCGGACGACCGGCAATGGCGACGGCGTGGAGGAACCGTCGAGGCCTTGCTCCTCGTGCAAGATCTCGAGGACCTGCTGCTCGTTGAGGATGTCTTCTTCCTGGCGAAACCATTCGAAGAAGCCCCGGAAGTTGCTCGCCCCGCCCTCGAGTGCGCCGTCGTAGGCGCTCACCGCATCGAAGGCGTGGGGCGTGCGGATCCGCTCCGGGATGTCGAGCGCGCTCCGGTTCGTGGGGAAGTAGACGACGAGCGGGAGGAAAGGGGAGCCGAGCGCGATCGTGGCCTGCGCGGCCGCGACGGGCTCATGCAGCGCGTCGAGCGCGCTCGGCGCTCCAGGCGGGTGCCCCGGCAACGTCTTCGCGATGCTCCACTGGGTAGGCTGCACACTGATCTCCGCGGTCAGCGAGAGCTGCGCCGTCGATGCTCCAATCCGGACGTCGCTCGCACTTGGCGCGATGGTTTCGGGCTCTTCCGAGCGGATGCTCTCCACGAGGCACGAGAGCAGGAGCGCGAGCGCGTCGAGGATCGACGTCTTGCCGGCGCCGTTGACGCCGACGAGCGCGGTGACGTCCGGCGAAAAATCGAGGTCGAGGCTCCTGAAGCCCCGGAAGTCGCGGAGGGAGAGGCGGGTGATCTTCATGGTGCGGACGGCGTGACCCTATACCGGAGAACGAACGCGTGGCGAGCCCGGAGGGCGCGGTCGAGGTCCCCAAGCACGCGCGCAGGCTCTGCTCAGGAGAGCTCTCGGTGCGCGGTCACGGATTGGTCGACCTCGCGAAGGGAAAGGGTCCGGCATGCCCCTACGTTCACACCCTGAGAGGGCCGCGTGGACGCCGCTCGCGAGCGTGCGTACGGCGCATCGCGTCAAGGAGGGCACCATGCAGGCGTGGGTGGATCCCGTGGGGCGCTCGTGTTGACGGGGGCATCGTCGCTGCGCTGGTGCCGGCATGCACGATCCTCCTCCGCCCGTCCGATGGGGAACGAGATCGAGAACGTCCGCGGAGCACCCGCCGCCGGCTCACCCCGACGAGGACAGCGAGACGGACGACGACGTGGAGGACGATGACCTTGTGGCTGGAGCCTACATTCTGATCCCGCACGGCTGGGGCCCCGGCAAACCTCAATGCACTGCCAGCACCAACGACGACGACTGGCCGGGGCACGGGATCTATTTCTGGGAGTACGCACCACAGCAGGCATGGTGGTGGGCGCGCCGCCGCTACGGGGAGGATGACGCGGCCGTCGTGGGCGCCATGATCCACCTCGGGAGGTGCCTCGACCTGCTTGATCCGGTCAACGCCCGGCTCCTCGGGACGGCGCCCTGACCCGGGCTCTCACCGCGACATCGGTGGAGGAGGACATCGCTCTGCTGAAGCGCGCCGGCATCCTCACCAAGGAAGGCAAGCTCGCGAAGCGGTATACGAGCTGGGGGGACAAGGTCTCCCGCACACCGGAGATCAACGAGCGGGGCGAGATGGAGGGGTGAGCGCACGGCGGCGTGAGGCGTTCGTCGAGGCCGCGGCAGACCCGGCGCGAACTACAAGCCTCCCGAGGGCTACACGTTGAAGACCGGCTACGATACCGCATGATCGTCCAGCCCAAACAGCACGAGCTCCTGAAGAGCCTGTCAGCGCGCGCGCTCGCCACGCTCGATCTCGGTCCCCGCGACGCGCCCGCGTCGATGAGCTTGGACGAACTCCGCCGCCATCTCGCTGGAGCGCGGCTGCCGGCCTGGGATGCTCTCTTCGAGCTCCACGCGCAGCTCGCTGGCATCGGTTCCCGGCGCGCGCCCGGACAGGCGGATCTGTGGCTCTTCCCCGGGGTCGACCATCCGGCGATGCGCGCCCCGCCGCTTCGTGCCCGATCCGGCGCGATCCTCGCCGTCCCCGTCGGCCAGGCGAGCCTTGGGGGCCGGACCTTCCCGTTGCTCGCCGATGAGCGAGGCGCCCTGGTGCACGCGAGCGGCGCGCCTGCGGCCACGTCAGCTCGCGGGCTGATCGAGGTGCTCGCGTTGCTCGCCGATCGTGAGCCGGTCGAGGCGCACCGCATCCGTGCCGCCTTTCGCCCGCGCCTCGGCGCACGGCTCGCGGAGGCGCTGGCCGCGCTGCCGGTGGTGGAAGCAAGCGACACGTCGCACACCTTCTGGGTCTATCCGGGGGGCGTGATCGCCGATGGTCACCCTCTCCGTGACGATCTTGCAGGCGAGACCTTCGTCTGGACGAGCTCGCTCGCGGACGTGGCCCGTTGCATCGAGACGGCTCGCGGCGCCGCCTCCGAGGAGGCCGGCGTCGACGTGGCGGGGCTCGAAATGCTGGAGGATGCTCGCCCGCCGGAGGAGGCCCCGAGGCCGCTCTCTCCCGAGGAGCGGCGCGCGCGCGGTGCCATTCGGACCCTGTCGGAGGAGCCGGGGCAGGCCGGATACGTCTACGCCAAGCGATCGGGCCGTGACCTCGAGATCGAGGTGTCACGGGAGCACGCAGGGAGCGTCCTCAAGGCGGAGCAGCTCTACCACGACGGCCGCATGGTGCTCGACTATGCCAACCCGCTCGAGGCGCTGCGCCCGTACCTCTCCGACCGCACGCTGGCCTATTACGCGACCATCGATCTCCGGTGGGACGCGGGCGACACCTGCTCGCCCGGAGAGCTCGCCGCGCTGTTCCATGCGGCGGGGATGGAGCTGTCCGAGCCGATCGCCGCGTTCGAGAAGACGTGCGGTGGATTGACCTTCGCTGGGCTCTCCTGGGGGATCTATTCCCACGTCAAGCGCGGTTTCGCCTTGCGAGCCATCGAGGGGCCGATGGCTGCGCGGCTCGTGCACGTCGGCCATGCGACGGACACCGACAGCAACTATTACCTGGATCGAGAAGGCACGTTGTACGTGGACGCGAGAGAGATCGGGCTGTCGCCCTCGCCCGTCGCTGCATCCTGGTCCAGATACTTCGAACGAGTCTTCACCGCTGGGCGGGTCTCTCCGTCCCGCCCGTTCTCCCTCGAGACGTTCGAGCGTGTCGGCGGAGCCTTGGCGGATGCGTTCCATGTGCCCGTGCTCGGGTCCGGTACGGACCGTTATGCCTCCGTCTGGCTACGCGAGGAGTTCGAGATCTACGAGCAGGTGAGCGACATCTTCCATGCGGCAGGGCGGCCGCGCACGGTCGTCGTCACGGCGCAGCTCACCGATCTCGTGCAAGCGCTCCGCGGTGTCCTTGATGCGGCGCCCAGCGCGACGTTCTCCCTTCGGACTCCCAGGCCTATCGAGGACCGCCCCTTGCCGAGTGAACCGCCCGCTCTCTGCGCCCCGCTCCACGACGACGCGCGACGGCTCTCGCGGCGTGAGCTCCGTGTCTACGGCCGACCCGGCGCCCCCAGCCTCTGGATCGGCGACCCCGGGCGCGGCAAATGATGTCCGAGGTTCTCGTCCCCGGACGCCGCGCGGACAGCCGCTGTTGCGGCGCCATGACCAGGCGCCCGTCGGAGCTGCCGGAGCTGCCGGAGCGAGGGGGCGGCGAGAGGGGGCGTCGCCGGGCCGCGGAGAGGGGATGTTCTCCTCGCTCCCTGGAGATCCATGCCAATTGAACGGGAGGGGGCGGGGGGAAATCGACCGAGGCCGTGTCGGGTCCGCGGGACCTTTTGCGGGAGTAGGGCTCGAGGTGGAGGCGGTGGACGGGCTCGCCGTCGTGGTGCAGGACGACTTCGGGAATACCTATCAGCGTTCGCAGCAATAGAACGCGAGCCCGCGATTTGGACCTCGAGGCGGGATGACGATGGCAGACAGGAAAAGCTCGACGTCTAGCGAGCCTCTCCAGCGTCTGGACCTCCGGGGCCCGGAAGACGGAGTGCGGTGCTACGGCTTCGCCGGTGGGAGCGAGGCGGTCCACCCCGTCCACCAGAGCGGAGGATCGAGGTCACGGGAAGCCGCAACCGCCCAGGCGAGCGCCGCGGAGAGCGCGCCGCGCTCGACCAGCACCCGCAAGAGGGCGTGTAGCCCGATGATCCTGCCAACGTCGCCTGGGAGCTCACGGAGGTACCGAACCATGGGAACGCTCTGGCTCACGCGCTCGTGGGCAAATCATCCCAGGCGGTCAGCTGCAGCAACTCCCGCGCGCGCCCGGCGGAGATCAGATCGCGATCGAGCGCTTCGAGCACGCGCCGGGTGAGGACATCGTGCCTGGATGGATCCCACAGTGGGACGGCTGCCGCCGAGCCACCGCTCGTACGCCTGGCCTGCTCGATCACGGCTTCTTGCTGGAAGTGGACGATGTACTCGCGACTGACCAGATGGTTCACCGTGATCTCGATGGGGGTCTCGAAGTGCTGCCGGGTCCGAGCCAGCAGATCGAGCGCTTTGGACGTGGCCATCTCGTACCGGGGGGACCCAGGAGCTGTCGCAGTCCCTCCGCGGTCTTCACCGATCGGACGCGGGACGTGATGATCACCGACATGCAGCGCCTCGTCGTCGAGATGACGCCGGACGGCCCGCGCGCGTGGAACGCGCTGCCGGGCGGCCAGCGCTTCGACCCGGAGAGCCCGCGCCACGCCGACGAGGCGCTGCCCGGCGGCCTCGCCGCTACGCCGCGCCGCCGAGGCGCGCCTCGAGGTACCGTCGCGCCGCCTCGAGCGCCGCGGCGGCACCTTCGGGCCGCGAGCCGCCGGCCCACGCCACCTCCGGTCCGCCCTCGGCGCTGCCCTCCACGGCCGGCGCGGCCTGCGCCAGCACCTGATTCGCCTCCACGCCGCGCTCGACGAGCCCTCGCGTGGCCGCCGCGACGAGCGTCGCGGTCCCACCCTCCGTGCCCGCGAGCGCCACCGCGGTGCACGCGCCGGCCTTGCACAGCTGCTCCGCGAGCGCGCGCAGCTGCTGCCGGGAGATCTCGCCCAGGTGATGGACCACCACGGTCGCATCGCCCAGCCTTGTCGCGCCCTCGAGCAGCTGGCGCGCCACCGTCGCCCGCTGGGCCCGCGTGGACGCCCGCCGCGAGCGCTTCTCCTCGTCCCGGCGCCGCGAGAGCCCCTCCAGCCGCTGCCGCAGCGCCACCGCCCGCCGCGGGGGGCACGCCCATTCTTCCAGCGACCTCGCGAGCGCCGAGACGCGGTCGGCCAGCGCGCTCCCCTCCAGCGCCGACGCCGCGTCCACCTCGCGCTCCAGCGCGTCGAGATCCCGGCGCAGCCGCTCCGCCGACTCGCCGGGCGACATGAACGGCGGGGCGAACGTCTCGGGAATGCCATCGAAGCCGACGACGGCCTCGTCGATCCCTCGCAGGATCCCGCGGGTGACCTTGAGCAGCACGTCGTTCGCGAGCCGCTGCAGCAGACGCCAGCCGAGGCGGCGCCGGGAGGGCAGGTGACGGACGTAGAAAGCGTTGTAGCGGGGGACCGGCCGGTCCCCTCGCAGCGCCTTGAAGCCGTCGGCGCCGCCCCCCGTCTCGATCGCGATGCCCCGCTCCAGCGCCTCCTGCATCAGCAGGCTGTTGAGGATCCTGTACAGCCCCACCTCTTGAGGTCTGGCCAGATCGTACCCCGCCGCGGGAGAGTAGAGGACATCGCCCTTCACCATGAAGCCGTAGAACGTGTCGATACGGCCGTCCTTCACGAGCAGCCGGAGCCGGACCATCTCCCCGCGCAGGCACACCTCGAAGAACGCGGGCGACATGGGCGGATTGGTCCTGTACTTCTCGCGGTTCAGCATCTGGTACAGCTCGGCCAGCCGCGGGGCGCAGCCGGGCATGTCCCGGCCGTCCACCACCTCGTAGCCGGAGGCCGCCAGCAGCCGCGCGTCCCGGCGGCGGTTCTCGCGCACCTTGCGGCTCAGCTCCACCCCGTAGGGCAGGAGCATGCGCGTGTACGACATGTACGTGAACGCATAGCCCTCCTCCTTGAGGCGGTTGAGCAGCGGCGCGTGCGTGGCCGGGCTGAGCGCCGGAAAGACGATCGCGTGCTCCGGATAGCGCGCCGCGAGGAAGTCCGTGATCCGCCGGATCTGGCCCGCGCCGAGCGGCGGCGCCATGTTGCGCAGCGAGGGCCAGTTGTCGACCTGGATGCACATGTCGATCTGCGTGGCCTTGAGCAGCGCGCCCAGGCCGAAGAGCGCGCTGCTCGCGCCGGACGCCAGGGCCGGGCTCCAGTCCAGCGTGGCGATGGCGGCGCGCTGGCTGGTGATGTAGCGCGCGAACAACGAAAAGAAGTAGGAGTTGCCCTGGTCGGCGTCGTTGATGGACAGCGGGATCAGCAGATCATCGACGCTGAGCAGCCGCAGCGTGCTCCGATCACCGAAGAACGCCTGGGGGCCTCGCTGGAAGAGCGGGACGAGGAAGCCGCGCGCCTTGCGCCCCTCCTCCGTGTCCGGCCAGGGGGCCGCGTCGATGGTACTCGCATCGTAGAGCTTCATGGTCCGCCGAGGCCTCGTCCAGCGCGCGCTCCGGTGCGTACTGCATCGCGCGGACGGCCGCCGCGGCGAGCTCCGGCGGGATGAGCCGGCGCGAGAAGACCATGCTCGGTCGGTGGTGTCAAGGCGCGGACCCGCGGCCCAATCGACGCTCTACGACGATCGCCGCGACGTCCGGGGTGACCGGATTTTTCATGACATGGCGACGATGCTCGTAAGTTTATGTGAACACTGTGCCCGAACTTCGACAGGACTTCGATTGAGAAGGACGCGTCTCTGCGTATGGACTTCAAAGTCCGTCTCGAGTATATGGCCGTCGGATGCTCGGCGACACTGAGTACAAGCGGGTCCCAAAGCAACTCCTGGCCGAGGCGCTCAAGCGTGGGGCTCATGCGCCCTTCGATCCGCTGCTGTGCGCTTACCAGTACCTCTTCGAGCGCCTCGCGGTCCCGCGCACGGGCGTGCTCCACCTGGGCGGCCACATCGGACAGGAGCTGCCGATGTACGCGGCGCTCGGGTTCCGCCGCGTGGTGATGGTGGAGCCGCTCGAGCGCGAGTTCGCGCAGCTCCAGCGCCGGGTCGACGCGTTCAACGCGACGTGCGGCCCGATCGCGGACTTCATCGATGACCCGGTTCGCCCCCGCGCGTACGCGGTGCGCTGCGCGGTCGCGGACCGCTCGGGCGAGGTCAGCTTCTGCCGCACGCACATGACCTCGCTGTCGTCGCTCTCCAGGCCGGTGCCGGAGAACTTCGCCGAGCAGTGGGAGGAAGCGCGGTCCCTGCCCTGGTACAAGCGTCCGGTCGGGTGGCTGACGACCGCGCTGCAGACCGCGACCGCGCTGAGATACCAGGAGATCAAGGTGCCCTGCACGACCCTGGACGGGCTCGTCGGAGGGCTCCCGTACGGCTGGCGAGCGTCGGACTTCAGCTACCTGCGCATGAACATCCAGGGGGCCGAGCTGCGGGCGCTCCAGGGCGGCGCGCAGACGCTGGAGCACGTCAGGCTCATCGATCTCGAGACCAACATCAGCAGGAGGTACGAGGACGCGCCGGCCCGGCAGGACTTCGATCGACTGCTGTCCGGCCACGGCTTCTCGTGCGTCTTCGCGTACCGCATCGGCGGCCTCGGCAACCTCGTGTACGCGCGCACCCGAGGGGTGGCGCAGGCCTGAGCCGCACGCATGGAGAACCCGATGAGCGACGCCATCATCCGTTTGCCCCGCGGCTACGACGCCGCGCGGATGCAGTCCGAGCTGCGGCTCCTGGAGGACCTGGAGCGCGTCTCCGCCGGGTACGCCGGCGAAGGGAACCGCGCCTGGGAGAGCATCAGCCTCATCGCTCCCGGGGGGCGCGCCCGGGCCGGCGACGGACACCAGCGGCTCGCCGAGCAGGCGAGCGACGACTACGCGCCGACCGAGGCGCTCCGGCGCGCGCCCTACCTGGCCGAGATCCTCGACGGCCTGGCCTGCCCGAAGCGGCTGGTTCGCCTGCTGTCCCTGGGGCCGGGCGGGATCATCGCCCGGCACCGAGACAATTTCGTCTCGTTCGAGGAGGGCATGTTGAGGCTCCACGTCCCGGTGGTGACCCACCCGGACGTCGACTTCTTCATCGATGGAGAGCGGTGCGACTGGAAGGAGGGAGAGCTCTGGTACGGCGACTTCTCCCGGTTCCACAGCGCGCACAACCGCAGCCCGATCACCCGCGTACACCTGGTCATCGACCTCCTCGTCAACGAGTTCGTGCTCGGCCTGTTCCCGCGCGATTTCGTCGAGGCGCAGCGCGCCCGCGGGATCAGGATGGCCGGCGAGGCGCGCCGTGACGACGCGCTCCTCCAGCGCTTCGCCTTCAGCTTCCGTCTGCCGGCGGGCTTCGTGCCGCCGGGCACGTCCTACGAGCCGCTGCCCGCGCCCGTCGACGGCCGCGTCCAGGTGCAGGACGGCACGCTGATCGTGATGGTCAACGAGCAGCCGCTCTTGCGGCTGGAGCCGGCGTCGGGCGGGACGCTCGCGGTCCACGGGCTGGCGCCCGGCACCGTCATGGAGTGCGATTTCGACGGCGGGCGCGTCGTCGGCGCCACCCTGATCTCCGGCGTGGATGGTTCCCGGTTCCACCTCCACGTACAAGCCCCCTGACCCTCGGGTCGGCGCGCGGCCCTTCATGTCACCTCGATTCGCAATGCCCCTTCTCTTCGTGGAGTGGAGAACACATGAACACGGATGAAGACGTCACCACGGCCAGGTTCGCGGCGCTCGACAGGAAGCTGAAGGCCGCCTGGGAGGACCTGTTCGCGCGCTCCCGGCTGATCAAGACCATCCAGGAGGGGCGCATCGACAAGCAGCTGTACGCCATCTACCTGATGGAGACCTACCACTACACGCTGCACAACGCGCGCAACCAGGCCCTCGTGGGGGTCCGCGCGCTGGACATCGGCATCCCCTACCTGAAGTTCTGCTTCGAGCACGCGACCGAGGAGACGGGGCACGAACACATGGCCCTGCACGACCTGCTCGCGCTCGGCCTGCCGAAGGAGGCGCTCAAGATCCCGCCGCCCCTGCCGATGACCGAAGCGATGATCGCCTACCTCTACTGGGTCTCCGCCACCGGCAACCCGGTCCGCCGGCTCGGGTACAGCTACTGGGCGGAGAGCTCGTACGACTTCGTCATGCCCCTCGTCAACAAGGTGAAGGAGAGCCTCGATCTCAAGCCCGCGCAGATGACGTTCTTCGTCGCGCACTCGAAGATCGACGAGGATCACGCCGCGCAGGTGCGCAGGATGATCGCCCAGAACTGTACGACCGACCAGGACTGGCAGGACATCGAGCGCGTCATGACCACCAGCCTGCGCCTGATGGGCAACATGATGGAAGAGGTCTATGCGGAGTACGAGCGGCTGCAGAAGGAGCAGTCGCCGGGCTATGCCTTCCTCGGTCTCATGAAATGAGCTCGGACGCCAGGGCAGCGGCCTACTTCGACGAGCAGCTCAACTACTCGCTGGGCGATGAAGACTCCTCGGTCGAGCTCGCGGTCCTGCCCGCGCGGGCCCGGCACGTCGTCGCCATCGCGGGCTCGGGCGGGCGGGTGCTCCCCCTGCTCGCCCGGTCCCCGAGGAAGCTGACCTGCGTCGATATCTCCAGCCCGCAGCTCGCCTTGACGGAGATGCGGCTCGCCGCCCTCCGCGCGCTGGAGCACGAGGAGTACGTCAGCTTCCTCGGCTACCCGCCGCGGCCGATGACGCCCGCCGAGCGGCGGGAGCGCTTCCAGCGGCTGGAGCTGTCCGCCGGGGCGCGGAGCACCCTGGAGCGGATCTTCGAGGCGAGCGGCTGGGCGCGCATCGTCTACCTCGGTCGCTTCGAGAAGACCATGGCGCAGCTCTCCAGGGTCAACCGCCTGCTGACGGGCCGGGCGGGGCAGCGACTCTTCGAGGCGACGGACCTCGAGGCGCAGCGGGCCTACCTGGCCTCCTCGTTTCCGCGCGCTCGCTTCCGCGCGGTCCTGCTGCTGCTGGGCAACGCCGCCGTGCTCAACTCGCTGCTCTACAAGGGCGAGTTCCCCAAGAAGAACCTCCCGGGGAGCGCGTACGGCATCTACCGGGGCATCTTCGACAGGCTCTTCACCCAGCTCCTGGCGCGCGAGAGCTATTTCCTGCAGCTCGTCTTCTTTGGCGAGCTGCGGTACGCCGAGGGAAACCCGATCGAGTGCGACCCAGCGATCTACGCGCAGGCACGCCGCGCCCTGGCCGAGACCGAGGTGTCTTACGTGAAGGGCGATGTCCTCGAGGTGGTCCGCGGCGCCGGCGACGCGGTCGATTTCCTCTCGCTGTCGGATGTGCCGACGTTCTTCAAGGGCCCCCTCGAGCACCAGTTCCTTCAGCAGGTACGGCCTGGCCTTGACCGCGACGCCCTCGTCGTCACGCGGGGGCACCTCCGCGTCGTGCGGCCCGAAACCTCTGGATTCCAGTCTCTGGCCTCCCAGTACCAGGAGACCATCGACCGGGAGCGGACGCAGCTGTGGCAAGTACAGATCTATCGCGCATCCTGACGCCGACCGCGCCAGCGCCGGCGGCGTCTCCCTCGCGGCGGGGCGGCTCGCCGCTCTGCGAGCTCGGGGGGATCTCGGTCCACGCGGCCCGGCTCGAAGACGATCCCGAGTTCGTCGAGCACATCGTCCAGCTCCGGGCCATGGCGTTCGGCGAGGGCGAGTCGTGGAACTACGGCCTGGATCTCCAGGACCGACAGGCCATCCAGATGGTCGCGTTCGACGCGACCGGGCCGGTGGGAGCGCTGCGGCTGTGCCCGGGCGACGAGCTGCTCGCTCGGCACGGCGTCGAGGGCCTCTACGTGAGCTCGGGCTGGGAGCTCGAGCTGGGGGCCGAGGCGTTCTTCGATACGGCCGTGGAATACGGGCGGTTCTGGGTCGTCCGGGGGCACCCGCGGACCCGGGGTATCATCGACGCGCTGCTGGCGTCGATCAGCGCGTTCGGCAGCGCCCACCCGAGGTACCAGAACGTCTTCGGGACCGTGGCCTTGCTGGACCACGCGCCGGAGTCGTGCCGGCTCGTCGTGGATTACCTGCGCCGTTATCACCTCTCCGACGTCCGCAGGGTGCGACCCCGCCGCCCGCTCGGACCCGACGCGAGCGCGCCTCCGCCGCTCGCTCCGTCGCTGCCGCCGCAGCGCAGGGCCTTTCGCCTCCTCGTCCAGCAGCAGAGAAAGGCCGATCCGGACCATCCGCTCCCGGCCCTGCTCCACCTGTACCTCAGGCAGGGCGCCCAGATGCTCGGGGATGTGACGTGGGATGCCAGCGGGCGAAAGCTGCTCATCCCGCTCTACGTCAGCATGGCGACGTTCCAGGACTACGCAGTGCGGCTGCGGGGGAGCTCGGGCGGCTCGCCCGGACCCGAGTCCGGACCCGAGCCCGACTCCGCAGGCCGGCCGTGGAGCAGCGACGATGAGATCCTCTAGGCCATGTCCCTCGCGCTGACGTTCCATGGCTCCGTGAGCCACCTGAGCGACGCGGAGCTGGATGCGCTCACGGCCGGAGCGGGCGTGTTCTTCGGCCGGCGCTGGCTCCGGATGCTGGACGCCGTGGATCTCGCCTTCCTGGTCCGGGGGGAGCTGTCCCTGCGGTATGCCATCGTCAGCCAGCAGGGGGTCCCGATCGCGCTGTGCCCGTTCTTCATCACGCGGAGCAAGACGATCCACCCCCACTACTCGCTGGAGAAGTTCTTCTTCACAAGCTGGAAGGCGGATCTCGAGCGCCTCAACCCCGGCAGCGCCCGCTGGAGCGGGCTGGCGATCGCCGTGGCGGATGCCTACCGCCGGCTGGCGTGGCTCTCGGGGGCCGGGGCCGACGGCGCGGTGGTCGTGGCGAGCCCGCTCAGCCTGCGGGGCGGCGTCCTCTGCGCGCCGCAGCCGGCCCCTGTCGCGGAGCGGGCCCGGAAAATGGTCGTCGAGGGGCTCCGGGAGCTCGCGGCGAGCGAGCAGTGTCCGCTCTACTTCTACGGTGTGCCCGAGGAGGACGTCGCGCTGCGCGAGGCGCTCACGGGGGCGTCCTTCCAGGAGCTCTTCCTCTTCCACGACAACCTCGTCGACGTCCCCGGTGAAGGCCTCGAAGATTACCTGGGCAAGTTCAAGAGCGACGCCCGGCGGCTGCTGAAGAAGGAGATGGCCCAGGCGCGGAGAGAGGGCGTGCGCTTCGAGCGCGTTTCCCGGCTCAGCGAGATGGGGGGCCACTTCGAGCGCTTCTACGAGGTGACGTATTCCCAGTACGGCAAGGAGCACTTCCGCAATCCGGCCTGGTTCTGGGCTGCGCTCGAGCGGCACGTCTCCCCGGAGGCGGAGGCGGTGGTGGCCATGAAGGGCGCCGAGCCGGTCGGGTTCTCCCTGCTCCTGCACAAGCAAGAGGATCTGTGGTTCTACCGGGTCGGGCGCGCGGAGACCGGCGCCTCGGCGTCGGCCCTGTATTTCAACCTCGCCTTCTACGAGCCGGTGCGCCGGGCCTATCAGCTCGGGGCCCGGAGGCTCTGGCTGGGGCCTGGCGGGTACGAGACCAAGCGGCGGAGGGGGGCGCGGCGGCATGCGGTCTCCGGGTTTCTCTGGATCCCGCGGCGCTGGTCGCGCACGGTCTTGCGACCCTACCTGTCCCTCTTCTCCCGCCTGAGCCGGGCCCAGGTGCAGGGCGACCCCCGGAGCGCTCACATGGGCGGGGCCCCCTGATCAACGCTCGCATGGGCGGGGCCCCCTGGTCCGGCCGAGACTGGAACGCTAAGGTGCGCCGAATGTACATCCCCAGGTCGTTCCACGAGCAGGACGAGTCGGAGCTGCTGGCGCTCATCGGCGAGCACGGCTTCGCGACGCTGGTCACTGTGGAGAACGACGTCCCCTGTGCGACGCACCTGCCGCTCCTCGCCGAGCGGGACCCCGAGGGACGACTGCTCCTCCAGGGCCATGTGGCGCGGGCGAATCCGCAGTGGCGGGCGTTCGCGCAGCAGGGGGAGGTGCTCGCCATCTTCACGGGGCCGCACGCGTACATATCCCCCTCCGTTTACAGGCGGCCCGGCGTCCCGACCTGGAACTATGCGGTTGTCCATGTCTATGGCACACCCAGCATCGTCGAGGAGCCCGCGAAGGTCCTGAGCTCGCTGCGGCGGCTGGCCAGCAAGTACGAGGCCGGGAGGGACAACCCCTGGAGCCCCGATGACGCCGAGGCGGTCGTGCGCCAGCTCTTGGGCGGCATCGTCGCGTTCGAGATCTCCGTGACCCGGCTGGAAGGCAAGTTCAAGCTGAGCCAGAACCGCGACCCGCAGGATTACGATGCCGTCATGCGGTTCCTGGAGCTCGGCCGTCCACGCGGCGGCGAGGGGCTCGTGGAGCTGATGGGCGCGCGCAGGCCGAAGGGAGACGACGCGTAGAGGTCTGGTCGTAATCCTCGCTTTATTGTTGAATCCCTCGGTGGCGCCATGGGCGAAGGCGCTCCGTGCGCGGAACCAGTTGAGCAGGAGCTCTCGCCCAGCTGACCATGAAGCGGTGGTGATGCGCCGGCGGAAGCGTTGCGCAACAGCGCAATCCGTTGCGGACCATGACAGGGCATTGCGCTCAGCTCCTCGCTGTCTGAGACGTTTCGCCGAGATATGCCCGCATCTCGCGCCGGAACGTGGGTTGCCAGGCCGCCACGCCGCAACGAAACCACGGCGTGTGGTGGTGGCCTAATTTGCCCCGGAGTGATTCACATGAAGGCGGGAAGGCGGGAAGATCATTGATCTTTTCTTCCCGCCTTCCCGCCTTCATGTTCAAATTAGGCCACCACCCGCCAAGGAGGGCGGGCGCGGGCCGACCGATGGCCGGCCGCAGTGGAGCGCCGCCCGGGATGCGCTGCGGAGCCTGATCCAGAAGATCGAGAGCCACGCCGACCCGGAGATCCCGGGGAGCGAGGCGCTGGCCGCGTTCCTGCTGGCGCCCTACGTCGAGATGGTCGACGACCTCGCGAAGCCCCGTCGAAGAGCATCCGCGACAAAGCCCGAAGCCGTCTCGACGCCACCGCTCGGGGCGGGCGGGACGCCGTGAACCCATCCGGGTGAGCCGGCTCCTCCACGCGGGAGACGAGGTGCACTCGTCTCCCGGTGGACGTGGCTTCAAGAAAAGACGAGTGGGACTCGTCTTCCGGTGGACGTGGCTCCAGCAAAAGACGAGTGGCACTCGTCTCCCGGTGGACGTGGCTCCAAGAAAAGATGGGTGGCACCCGTCGCCGCGGTGGAGATGCCTCCAAGGTACGAGCGCTTCCTCCGCTGCGCCGGGGAGAGCGCCGGCCCAGCGGCCGGCATGGGTGAGGTGTTCTTGAGCGGAGGCAGGAGTTGCCCGTCGCGGGGGAAGCCGATATCCGTGATTTTTCAAAGCAGCCGCCCTGAGGGCCGAGCAGCATGCTCACTATCTGTCGGCTATGGTCAGGTCCTAACGTGGATAGGGCGGTCGGGCGGGCCGCGCTCGCGGGTGACGCTGGCGCACGGGCGACATCGTGCAGCTCCGGGCGCGTGGCCGTCAGCGCGTCGTCACCGGCGCGGCTCATTCGTAGCCGCACGTACTCGCCGGTATCATCTCGCACCGATCGAGAGACGCCGCTCGAACTGGGATACAGCGAGCGGTTCTTGCGCAGCTCAAGCCGCTCTAAGGCATAGAGCCTACACAGATGTCAACTCGCTGACACACGGCGCGGTCGTTTCCGTTCCCGATCCCCCCACACTCCGCCGTGCCCCCTTCACGTCCAGCACCCCAGCCACCAGAAGCTCGCGCATCAGTCTATCTGGTAAGCACGGTTGAAACTTCGAAACCCTGCTCCGCCCCGCCCCCTCCGCATGCCGCAGCGCATCCTCCTCGGTCGGTTGCCCCGCTGCCCGCATGGCCGCGAGCACCTGCTGCACTCGCACGATGCTCTTGCCCGCCTCGCCCTTGAGCGTGATCGAGTGGTTCCGACTCACGCACTGTCCGCCGAGCTCGGCTTCCAGCATCCGCGCCAGCAACAGGTTCGCTCCCCCGCCCGCGAACGTCCACCATGTGATCCCCTCCTGGCTCTCCAGCACCGGCGCCGCTTCGGCCCGCAGAAACGTGTGCTCCGTTCGCATCATCGAAAGCACGTTCCGAGCACGAGGAGACCAGCTGGTGTCCTCTGCGTCCTCCAAAAGGACGCGCCGCATCGCCTGGCACAGCTCGTACCGAAGGTGCTGCGGCCCTCCCGCCCATCGAGGAGGCCGACCAGCAGACGCCGGCCTCACCGCGCAAATTCCACGCTTCCAGTCGATCGACAGGATCTCCCAGGCGCGCCCCGCAAGCGTGAAGCTCGCCGGCTCCCGGTCCGAGTCGAGCGTCATCAGGAACAGCGCGTCCACCGTCCCGATCTCTTCTGTATTCGAACGGACCGTCACGAGCCGCGGCACATCGAACACCGCGTACAGCTCGCGGAAGTTGGCGCGCCCGTAGCGCTTCTCACCCTCGACTCCGAGCCAGAGCTTTCCACCTTGCTCCGATAGGATCGTCGTATCCAGCATATGCTGGACGAGCTCCGACCGCTCCTCCGCCCTGATCCCGTCGAACGCAGTGGCTCCTTCGAGCCAT
This sequence comes from Sorangium sp. KYC3313, assembly GCF_052075895.1. Lineage (NCBI taxonomy): Bacteria > Pseudomonadati > Myxococcota > Polyangiales > Polyangiaceae > Sorangium > Sorangium sp. KYC3313. Next base: position 8,206,216 of record NZ_CP197255.1, on the reverse strand, counting down.
GCCCACCAATCACCCCGGCCGATGCCGCTTGCCTGGATGCTCAGACCCATGAGCTGGTGCGCGAGGATGTGCGTCGCACGGCGGCTTGGTCGGACATCTTCGACGAAGCCTTCCCGGTACAGCCGGATGATCGCTGCCGCCTGCAGGACAGCCATCTCCTTCGTCACCAGAAAGGTGCAGTTAGGTACGACTCCGTCGCGCCGTCCGGTGCGGCCCATGCGCTGCAAGAAGCTTGCAACGCTCGGAGGGCTGTCAATCTGGAGCACATGGTCGAGATCGCCCACGTCGATACCGAGCTCCAGCGCGCTCGTCGCGACGATGACGCAGTCCCTTCCCTCCTGAAAAGCTCGCTCCGCGTCGCGGCGCTCCGGAAACGACAGCGATCCGTGGCTGACGAACGCCGTTACCCCAAGCTGCTTCAGGATGTGGCCGAGCCCCTCCGCAGTGCGCCGCGAGTCGACGAAGACCAGCCTCTTCTTGCCCGGGTGCAGCGCCTTCACCACCATCGCCGCGTTCTCGAGCGTCGCCACGTAGTCGAGCGCCAGATCAGGGGGGATCCTGGATCCCTTCGGGTCGACCACCTCTGCCACGCGCTGCGAGCTTCCCTGGATCCAGCGCAGGATCTCCCCGGGGTTCCCAACCGTGGCCGAAAGGCCGACCCTCTGCACGTCGCGACCACAGTAGCGCGTCAGTCGCTCCATGAGCGACGAGAGGTGCGCCCCACGGTCATCGGCCGCGAACGAGTGGACCTCGTCGATGACGACCGTACGAAGACCGGCGAACAGCTCGCGGGTCGGCACGCGCGGGCTGATCAGCATCGCCTCCAGCGACTCCGGCGTGATCAACAGGATGTCGGCGGGGTCGCGGAGGAACGCTTTGCGCGCGCTCGGCGTCGTGTCGCCGTGCCACTTGAAGGAGCGGCGCCCGACGAGGCCAGCGAGCTTCGCCACGCGTTCCTCCTGGTTGTTGAGGAGCGCGCGGATCGGCGAGAGGTAGAGAACCGACACAGGGCGCCAGTCCTCGGTATCCATCGAGGCGAGGAGCGGAAAAAACGCGGCCTCCGTTTTTCCGCCTGCCGTCGGCGCCAGGACGACTGCGTTCTTCCCGTCAAGCACCGGGCCGATCGCGGCCTCCTGCACGGGGCGCAGCGCGCGATAGCTCAGCGTGTTGGCGATCTGGTACTGAAGCGCGCTCGAGAGGCGATCGAAGGCGCTCATTCCAGCTCGTCTCCGCGGTCTCCCTTCCGGTCTTCACCTCCCAAATCGAGCGCGATGTCGGCGACCGTCCGGACGACCTCGGCAGCGTCACGCTCTTCATCGTTCATCTCGTTCGTGGCCACGACGAGTTCGTAGTGAACGAGCGGGTCGAACTCCGCGTGCTCGTCCACCTGATCGAGCAGCCCCACGAGGCGCTTCAAATAGAGGCGCGGAGCTATACCCACCTTGCCGCCGAGCTTGCCAGCGACCCCGCGCGCAAGGCTTACGAGAAGCGCGTCATTCACGTGCTTGGCGATGCGCGCCGGGTGGTCCGATGGGTAGAGATCGCGAACCCGCCGACCGACCTCGACAAGACGTTCGAACGAGAACGGCTGAAGCCGGATCTGCACGGCGCGAGCGCTATCGAATTTCGGGTCCTTTGCGAACTCCGTCTGGAGCCGCTGCGCGAGTGGGGGCAAGCGCTGAACCCCTTGCATCCCGTCGAAGAACTGAGGCGTGCCGGTGATGAGCACGTAGAGCCCCGGAAAGCGCCCGGCGCTCAGGTCGTCGATGAGCTGTCGTAAGGCGTTCAGGCTCTTCTCGCGGCTGTCGGCGCGCACGCGCTGGATCGTCTCCACCTCGTCGAGCACGAGCACGAGCCCTGCGCGCCCCGTCTGCTTGAGCAACTCGAGCAAGCCCCGGAGGAAGCCCGCGGCGCCGTCATGATCCACGTCGCCCTTGAGGCCCGCCGCGCGTTTGATGTCGGCGGCGACGTTCGGCTGCCCCATCAGCCATGCGACCAGGCCCTCGGCGATCGCGTGCTCCTCCTTGACCCGCGCCGTGTGGCACCGGCGCAGCGCGGCAGCGAACTGCGGCTGGGTCGCGCTCACCGTCGCGAGCCGCTGCTCGAGCAGCTTGCCCACCGCCTGGCTCACCGCCTCGGCGTCGTTCGCGTCGGTGCCGGGCTGGGCGATCACCTCTTCTTCGAGGTTGTAGAACCAGCGGTCGACGAGCGAGCGAAAGGCGCCAATAGACCACTCCTTCGTCTGAAGGCCCTCGATGGCCCTGCGATAGACCGTCTCCATCCGATAAAGCGGCGTATCGGACTCCGAGATCTGCACGAGCGTCGTCGCGAAACCGCGCTGCCGCGCCCGGTGCTCGAGCCAGCTCGCGAAGAACGTCTTGCCCGTCCCATACTCGCCACGCACCGCCTTGAACTTGCCGCGTCCCGATGCCGATGCCTCGAGCTCCTCGTCGATCACCTTTTCGAAGGGGTCGAGACCGACCGCGAAGAGCTCGAGCCCATGCCGCGGGACGGCTCCGAGCCGCAGGGAATCGACGATCTCGCGTCGTTTGAGGGGACTCTTCGGGGTCACAGCTTCACCTCGAACTGCTGCGCGAGCTTCTCACGATCGAGGTGAATCGTCTTCGCCGCCGCGTCATGTCGGATCACCTGATAGCCATCGATGTTGAGGACCTCTCCGAGCTTCGACACCACGCCTCCGATGCGCCACACGGCCACGTTCGTAGCGGCCGCGAGGGCGGCTTCGGACGCTACCCCCTGGCGCTCCAGGAGGAACTCGACCGCTTCGATGATCTGCTTCCGGTCGCTCGCAGCCTTCTGCAGCGAAGCTAGAATGGGCGAAGACGCGAAGGCAGACTGCCTGGCCGCCGGAGCGGGCGGCGGCGCCGGAGGCGGCGGGGCGAGCGCCGGGAGGACGAGTTGTGCCTGGCTTGCCGGCTTCTTCGGTCGGGCCGGGCTCTCGATGGGGGCTGCATCCGGCGCGACGATCGGCATGCGGACCTCGAGATACCACCAGGGCGGGACATGCGCCGAGCCCACATCGAGCGCCCGATCGTTATGCGTCGGCGCTCCGAGATCCTCGCAGCCGATGAGCAGGCATGGCGTCACCACCTCGGCGAGCGTTGCCCCGCCGTGCTCCCCGGCGTGCGTCGCGCCACCGTACCGCGAGGCGTCGTCCGCCAGGAGCACGGCCCCATGGGCCCCTTTGGGGCTACAGATCGTGTCGCCGCGAAAGCCGACCTCGTACGGTGCGAGCACCTCGTCGGCCGAGGTCCACGGGCGCCAGCGCGCCCCCGCGTCCTTGTAAGACCCCTTCGAGACGAGGCGGTCCGCGGGCACATGACCGTGGTCGCTCGCCAGGAGCACCGCGCGACCCGCCTCGCGCGCGCGCTCGAGCAGCTCCGGCAGCGACCTGATGCTCTCCACCGTCCACGCGTGACGCTGCTGCGGATCGCCCTTGAGCGAAGAGTCGATGGCGTTGATCACGATCGCCACGACCCGCCGGGTCCTGTCGGCGACCAGGCTCAGCGCTTCCGGTGAGGCTGAGCCCTCGAGTGTATGCCCTTCGCCACGCAGGAGGAGCTTCGGTACTTCGGTGCCGCCGAAGAGCTTCTTCACGTCGCGGTGCTCGGCCCAGCGCTCCACGTCCTTCGAGGTGTTCCACGCCGCGCCCGGCGGCAGGGCCTTTCCTCCGAAGAACGCCGCGCGGCTCACGTCGGTCATCGTTGGAAGGTTTGCCAGCACGGCCGGATAGATGCCGTCGCCGATCTTGCCCTTCGACGAGCCGTGCCAGGCCAACGGCCCCCAGGGCACCGTGCGGGCGCTGAGCGATTGCAAGAGCTCTACGGCCTGCGCCCACGCCATGCCGTCCATCAGCAACACGAGGAGCTGCCGCGAGGCGTCGTCTTCGAGGAAGCGGACAGCGATCCGCTTCACCGCGTGGTCGATCGGCACCACCTGCGCCGAGGGACGCCCGGCAGCTACCCAGCTCGACAGCGAGCGGGCGAAGCGCCGATCCAGCTCCTGGCGCGCTTCATCGGCCGCCGCGACGACCGCGTTTGCGCCCTTGCCGAACCCGTCCTCCGCAGTCCCGCGTGCGCTTCGACGAGCCCAGTCCACGTAGCCCCCCTCGGCGGCGTACCAGCGCGCGAGCAGCTCTGCGTCGCCGTGCGGCGTCGGTGGTCCCTGGAGATCGCGGTCCGGCCGCGCTGCGAGCCATGCCGTGAGCCGTACGGCCATCTCGGCCCGCGCGATGATCACCATCTGATCCGTGTCGGCGTAGAAGGCGTGCCCCTCGAGGCCCTTGCAGACCGCCGCAGCGCGCCCGACGCTCTCGGCCGATGGCGCCGCCGCCGCCTCTGCGAGCGCGCGGCCGAGCGCGGCAAGCCGAGCGCGCCACGCCGAAGGCAACCGGCGATCGCCGGCGAGCGCCTCGCGTACGTCGGCGTTCTCTACGAGCGCGTCGGCCGCCTGCACGATCGCGCGTGCCGCCGTCGCGCCCGCCTTCTGCTCGACCTGGCGGAGCGCCCCGTCCGCCGAGGCCCCGAGCGCTCCGGCCACCGCGGCCATGGCGCCGTCGCTTGCCACGTCGAGCGCAGACCGGGGCGCCAGGTTCACCCACATCTTCACCCCGGCATGCTCGCTCGACGACAGCGTCTCGAACAGCAGCGCGTACGCGAGGGGCGTTGTGCCTCGCCCGCGCTCCCAGGCCTTCCACACCACCGGCCCCGCCTCGCCGAGCTGCGCCTTGAGGTACGCGAGGAGCTCGTCCCGCACGCCCTTCGCTGTCGGCCCGCTCATCGCCTCGACGAAATGCGCCCCTCGATGATCGAGCGCGGCCCAGCTGAGCAGCGTGTCGAGACCGAGGCCGCCGGACACGTCGATCCGCCAGACCGCGCTGAGCCATGCGTTCCACATCGCCGCCAGGGTCAGCCGCCCCGCGGGCACCTTCAGGGGAGCGGGCGCCGACGTCGTGAGCAGGTAGGTCGATAGAGCGCTCTTCCGGGCCTCCCCTTCGATTTCGTTGGCCCCCAAGAGCGTCATCAGGCGCGCTTCGGTGCCGATCCGGAGGATCTTCCCGCTCTGGGCGAAGCGACCGGCGAGATCGATCGGGATCTCCGTCGCCCACGGCACCAGGAACGCGATGCGCGTTTCCTCGTCGCCGAGCACCGGCATGCGCTCGCGCAGCTCGAGCTCACTCCGCACCGGCACGACCCGGAGCGGCGGCATGTTCGGGAAGGTCAACTGTTCTTCGATCCCGGTCCCGAAGAACGCGAACAGGTGCCGCTTGCGCTCGTACCGATAGAGCTTGCCGATCTGTTCGGCAATGTCTCTCTGCGTGAGGCTCGGGATGTCGCTCATCCCTTCCTCTTCCCGGCGAGGGTCAACGTTCCGAGCACACGCACGTTATCGCCCGCCGCGTCAAGCGCGCCCTCCACCTCGGTGAGCAGGGCTCGCAAGCTCGCGAGAACGGCCTCTCGGCCCTGCCCCTCCAAGGTTTTCTGAAAGAGGATCACTTCCGCCGCCCCCCCGCCGCTGGCTGCGCCGCGCCCGCCGCCTCCGCCGCTGATGTTGAAGGCAAGAGGCGGCGCGAGCAGGCGTTGCCCCTCCTCCGCAAGCGCGCGCAGCCGCGGCGCGAGCGCCTCGTTGACCTCGTCTTGGCGCAGCGCCTGCGCCACGTTGTCGTTGACCGTCTGCGCTCCGACCAGCTCCGCGCGTCGGGCCTGAAGCTGCGCGAAAACACCGAACACCAGCGCGTTGTCGAGCACACTCACCGTCTCGGCGGCCGAGCCCATGCTCCGCCCGACCGCTTTGGCGCTGGTGTCGAATGTGGCCCCGGCGAGCAGGTTCACCTGCTCCAAGCCGCTCTTCTTCTGCAGGCTCGCGCAGAACCGATCCGCGGTGATCGCCGTTCGCAGCCGGTCCGCCGTCTCCGGCTCTCCCAGCGCGACCAGGCGCGCGCGGAGGGCGACCGGCAGCCTCGCGGACGACGCGGCCACCGCCGCGAGCTTCTCGGCGAGCAGCGACTCGAAGCGCTTGAGGTTGTCCGCGTGGAGCGCCTTGCCGGCCAGCGCGATCCCGAACGTGTCCCCCGCGACGACGAGCGCCTTGGCCCAGTCCGCGTGCCCCGGGAGAGGCGGCTTCTCGAGCACCACGTCATCCGGGATTTCCTGCCCGGCCTTGGGCTCGAACGGCTTGTCGAAGCGCACCAGGGTCCGCGCGGCCCAGCGCGCGTAGCAGCGGACGATGAGGTCGAGGGCGTCGACCTGCAAACCCATCTTGTTGCTCTCGTCGATCCAGCTCCGGATCTGGCCCACCGTCGGTGCGTCGACCGCCTTCTGGCTCCGCTTCTTCTCGAGCTCCTGCAGGGTCCGGTCCTCGACGAGATGGACGGCCGTCTCGGTGACGCGCACGAGGCCGAGCTCCGAGAGCGTGCCGCTCATCTCTTTAAGGAGATCCCGGTCCGCGGCGATCCGCTTGTCCTCGGCGTCGATGATCTCGCCGAACTTTTCCACCAACTTGGCGATCCGCGGGCCGGTCAGCGACGGGGCGAAGTGCGGGTGACGCGGGTAGCGCGCCGCGAGGACCGCGGGGATGTATGCGTCGAGCGCGTCCGTCAGGTTGGCCGCCAGGGTCGGCTGGAGCGTCGCGCCGGGCATGAGCAGGCGCAGGTGGTTTTCCACGCTGCGACTCGGGTCGAGATCGCCTTCCTTCGCGCGGCTCAAGCCGTAGGCCTGCTCCAGCGCGCCGAGCAGGCGCAACGTCTTCTGGCTGCGCAGGTTGCGAAGGTCGAGCAGCGCGCGCGTCTGGTTCTCGACCGAGAGGTGGGCCACCGCCTGCCGCTCCGTCTCCTTGTTCTCGAGGAGGTGCTCGATCACCACGAGCTCGCCCAGGAGGTCGTTGATCGACCTCGAGAAGAAGCTCGGGATCCACGCGAGCGTCCACGTCCCGTGGGTCCTCTCCACCAGCTCGTCGAGGACCCGGAGATCGTCGTTGGGGCCAAAGTCTTTCTCGTCGAACGGATAGTCGACCACCAGACGCCAATCGTCGTCGGCGGGGCAGAGGAGCTGCTCGTCGCCGAGCTTGCGCACGTTTCCGAAGCGCACGTGTCCGGGGCGCTTCGTCCCGCGCCACATCTGCACCCGGTCCTTCCCCCAGTCGGCGACCTTGTCGACGCCCATCGCTTCGAACAGCAGGTCGCGAATTACCCGCTGCCGCGCGCCCGGCGTATCGTGCTCGCGCGCTTGTTGGAGGATCGGTGTCAGATCGACGCCTTCGAGCACCAGGCGCACCACCGGATCGGCCTGCGTCCCGACATGGAGCTGGCCCACGGTGCTGCCCCACGTGCGCAGCTTCTGGGCGACGATGGTCGCCTCGGCGCCCGGGATCGGCACGCGCAGCGTCCCGTGGTTGAGCTGCGCCAGCTTGCTCGCGGTGACCTCTTTGAAGGCCGCGATCTCGGGGACGAGCGCCGCGACGATCAGCGTCTTGATCAGCCGGTTGTCGAGGCGACAGGCCTTCTCCGGGCAGTTCGAGCAGCCGAGTCGCACCGGGTGCCCCGGCCGGAGCCGCTGGCAGCGATCCGGCGTCGTCGTCCCGTTGCCCTCCTGGATCATCGGGAGGAACTGGTACCGGTAGATCTGCTTCGCCGCCTCGAACCGCGCCTTCATCACGCCGTCGGCCGGATCATCGCCGCCGGACAGGACATCGAAGAGATCTCCCACGCCGACCACGTCGCCGAGGCGGAGATCTTCGATATGCTCGACGAGGATTTCGAGCAGGAGCTTGATCGCGGTGCGCTCGCGCTGGAGCGAGTTCGAGAGCGCGACGAGCGCCTCGACGAGGACCGGGCTGAACGGGTAGAGCAAACGGAAGGCCGTGGCGTCATCGCGACCGAGCAGGGTTTGCCACGACGCGCCCGAGGCGCGCTTGAGCTTCTCGAAGGCGTCGTCGAGAAGGCGTCGCGCGGCGTCGTCCTTGTGCTTGAGCACGCGCTTTTCGAGGATCGCGGGCAGGTCCCGGTCCTCGAGCGCGATGGTGTCGTAGCGGCCCTCCCAGTGCTCGAGAGATCGGTGCAGGCGCGCCGTCTCGGCGCCTGCGTACTGGGCGCCCACCATCTCGGCCAGGTTCCGCTGCCGGGCGATGAAGCTGATGATCGGGATGGGCCGCTGCGCTTCCTGCGCCTCGACCAGCTTGACCATCTTCTGCGTCTCGTTGTGCAGCCAGGCGGCCTCGGAGGCCCGGTGGGCCAGCCAGAGGATGAGCTCGTCGAGGAAGAGCACGATCCCCTCGTATCCGAGCCCGGCCGCGTGGCGCGCCATCGTGCCGAGGCCGCTGTCGAGATCCACGAAAGCGCGGCTCTCGTGCGCGTAGGCCTTGAAGCGGGTCTTGACGAGCGCGCTGAAGAGCTGCTCGCGCACCCTGGGGTCGGCGGAGGTGGCCGCTTCCTCGAAGCGCTCGCGGCTCCAGACCGTGACCTTGCTGAGCTCGCCCCAGCCGGCGCCGGGTGCGACGCCGTCGTTCATCGGGCCGAAGAACCGCGCGTCGCCGAGCTCCTCGAGCATCCGCCGGGCGTCGGCAAAGAGCTGCTCGTCGGCGAAGAGCCCGGGCACGGTGGCGTCGGGGTGGTGCTGCCGGACATGGTCGACATAACGGCCGAAGACGGCCGCCTCGATGCTGTCCTGTCCGACCATGTGGAAGTGGAGCTGGAGGAGCTTCTTCTTCCCGATGAAGCCGTGCGGCTCGCGCAGCGCATGGAGCGTGGGGATCCGCCAAGCGTCTTCTTGCCCCTGCAGCAGGAGCGTCAGGAGGGCCATGAAGTGCGATTTGCCGCTGCCGAAGCTCCCGTGCAGGTACGCGGCCTGGCTGCGCCCGTCGCGCAGCGCGGAGCCGACGAGGCGCAGGGCTTGATCGAAGGAGGCGACGAGGGCCTTCGTGACCACGTAGGTCGAGGCCGTCTCCTTCGGCTGCTCGATGCCCTCGGTCAGCTTCAGGACGAAGTCGCCCTTGCGGACCTGGTTCGGCAGCAGGAAGAGATCGCGGACGCGGGTCGGTTCGGTCATGGCTTTCTCGGCCTTTTCACGGGCGTGCGGGGGGGAGGGGAGGAATCGACCGTGCTCTGGAGTCGGTGGACGGCGAGGCCAGGGATAGACGTCTCGCAGTTGTAGCGATTGACGACCAGCAGCCGAGCCTTGAGCCATTTGAAGGCGTTCTCGTGCTGCTTCATCAGCAAGCTTCCATTCAGCGCCATGCGCTGCCGTCTGGTGGCGAGCACCTGCCCAGTAGGCTCCTCGAGATGGAGCACGACGCGCACACGCGCCCCCTTGACGAGGGCATGCGCGAGCGGTGTGCTGAGCATCGTCTTGTCTCCGCGACGAGTTTCCGTGATCACGCCCATCACGGTGTCGTGCACCTTGTCACGGAGCACGTCGGGCAGCGGCTTCTCGTTCTCGCGAGGATGCTTGGCGTGATCCTTCACCTCGATGAGGTACACGCTGCCCGTGCTGTCGATGGCCACCAGGTCGACGCACGCCGGGGTCTTGCCCTGGACAATCTCGTACTTGGATGCCGACGTGCCGTCCCATGTCCCGCACAGCTTCCAGTCGTCATCGAAGTCGAAGCGAAGAGACTTTTCCGTGAGCGACTTGGTCATCCCGCGCCTCCGGACCGCTCGTGCCGGAGCTGATCGGACACGAGGCCCTGCTCTTCCTCGGCGTGCCGCGCATACGCCGCCAGGATCGGGTTGTGCTCGATCTCCGCCAGCGTGGCCGCCCACTTGACCGTGACCGGCTCCTTCACGGACGGCCGGTGCAGGGAGAAGAAGCGGACAGGCGGCTCCAGGTTCCCTTGCTCGGCGCGGAGCGAGAGCTGATGGGCGAGGAGGTAATCGTGGGTGGCCAGGACGATCTGCACGCCAGCCGCGGCGAGGTCGCGGAGCGCGCGCACGAGCTCGATCACGAGCTTCGGGTTGAGGCCGCCCTCCGGCTCATCCCAGAACAGCACCGTGCCCTGCTTGATCGACGCGTTGGAGACCAGGTGAGAGAGGAGCGCGATCTTGCGCCACCCTTCGGCGAGGAGGTGGGCCTCGCGCTTGCCATCCCCCATGTCGACGTAGAATCGGCCGTTTTCAAGGGTGATCTTCCCCGTCGGCAGGGACGTCATCCTGGCGCGAAGGGCGTCGGCCGCCGCCTTGGCCTTCATGCGCGGCAGCGGGTTCGCGAGCGCCAGGCAGAGATCATAATACGTCTCGTCAAAGGACAGGACCCGGTCCTGATACACCGCGATGAAGCTCTCGAATGCCGCGAGAAACTCCCGGCTCGGGATGAACATGGGGTCGGCCGCCTTTTTCATCGTGGAGAGGGGCACGCGCGCGTCGCCCTGCTCGTTGATCGTGACCTTGAGCTCACCTTGATCGGTCGTGAGCATCACGTCAGCGCCCTTCGCGCCGCTCCGGACCAGCGGCGTCAGGTTGTCGTCCGCGGTCTTGAACGTCGAGGCGAGGCCGACGGCGAGCTCCCGTTGGAGGTCGTCGGTGATGCGCGCCTTCTTCCGCGTGGACCGCAGGACGGCGTACATCAGCTTGAGCGCGTGTGACTTGCCCGTCGCGTTCTCCCCGATCAGGACGTTGATGCCAGGCGAAAAATTGAAATCGACCGTGTCGAAGACCGTGAAACCACGGATTTCCAGGCGCTCGATCGTCATGAGTGTCCGCTCGCTCCCGAACGATGCTTGTTGAGCGCTCTGCGATGACGTCCCGGGCCGGTGGGACGCCAAGCGCGAATTTCCTCCAGCGAGAGATCGAGTCGTTGCGTCTCTGTTTCGACGAAGAGCCGCAACGCTTGCGCGGAGGGGTCACCGCGCTTGCCTCTGACCGTCTCCCACCGTTCGATCCAGGGAATCAGCTCGAGGACCCCGGACAGGAGGGGAACGAGCCGGGCTGCGTCCTCCCGGGCCACCTTCAACGTTTCGTGCTGGTCGATGAGCGCCGCCGCCCTCTCGTGGCAACTCCAGCCGGCCCAGCCGAACCGATCGTGGCCGGCCCTTCCCACACCTTGATACAGGATGAAACGCTCCCGGGGCACGTCCAGCTTGCCGCGGAGCTGCCAGAACGTCGCGTCGCGAAAGTCGTGCGGAGTGTAGGCCGGGGGTGAACCGGCGGATCCATCGGGGGCCTCGCCCGTGTCTTCGCGGCGCTGCACCTCCCACGCACGCGTCCATGCGGCGCGCTTCTTCATACCCGAAGCCGTGTAGCGGAGGGGTGGCAGGTAAGGCACGGAGTAGCGATACAAAACGCCCTCCAGGCGCTCCGCCACGGTCGAGTCGCCGAGCGAGCAAACCGCTCGGACATCCACCTGGTCGAGCCCCATCGCGATTTCATCGGGCTCGATGGAACGCGGTGCCGTAGAAGAGCGCAAGACGTCCTCGACGCGATCCGCGAGCCAGCCGTCTGCCGCCTCCGCGACCTCGACGCCGAAGCTTGTCGCGCCGCTTCCGGCGCCATGCCGAAAGGGGTGCTTGTACAGCGCCTGCTCGATCATCCCCAGGAGCGGGGACGCTTGAGTCGCAACCCGGCGGCGCACCCATAGCTCGGTCAGCGCGGGATCGAGCGCGGCGGGAGGCTCCTTGGAGAGCCATGCGAAGGGACGTTGCTCCGGCAGCGCCGTGCCGCTCGACCGCTGGAACTGCGCACCACCGAGCTCCAGCGCAGAGTAGACGAGCCAATCGAGATCCTCCTGGTCCCGGACCATCTCCCGGAGCAAACGCAACTTCTCCTGCTGCGCCGCGGCCAGCGCGTCGATCAAGCCGTCCCGCGAAGCGCGGTCCCACCGCGCAAGCACACGCGCCGGTACATGCTCCGCCATGTCTCGCGCCGCGCGATCCAGGCGCCTGCTCAGATCGGCGAGCTGCTCGTTGACCGGCCCGTGGCACAGAACAAAGCCAGGCACGGGGAGGCTCCCGAGGGTTCCCAGGGCGAACTCGTAGCGGTTGTCCTCGGGGTGCATGCCGAACGACTCGATCACCGTGCCCACTGGCACCTTCGAGGGGAGGACCTGCTTCATCCAGTAACAAGCGGTGGAGCTGTTGAGATAGCCGAGCAAGGCAAAGCGCTTCTCCTCCCCGAGCTCTTCGGATAGCTCCAGGATCGACGCGCCGCCGGTGATCACGATCTCATCGTGAACGAGCACAAAATGGTTGTGGGTGGAAACGAAGGGGAACGCGACCCTGTGCTCCGAGCTTGGAGCGTGGGGCCGCCATGGCCACGTCCACCAGTTGTTGGGATGCGCGCCGGAGGACCTCCCTCGGGATTTTTCCCCGAGGATGCTCCGAAACCTCCACAGGAACTCCCCCCAGCGCGCGCGCGGATCGAACGCCCGACGCACCCCGGAACCCGGGAGCTCAGGGAGGATCGCCGCCTGCGATGGCGCGATGCCCCAGCTCCGGATGTCCTCGCCGCGGGCTGCTGGGCGCACGACCTCAGCCTCCAATCTCAGGCGGGCCGGGAGATCAGGGGGCTGGAGAAAGACCTCATCCGTGCCCGATCTCGGGGCCGAGCTGGCACGATTCAGGAGCTCTGTCAGCTTCTTGGTCGCAGCCTGCTCGAGGGCGCGCAGGATCTCGGTCCAGGCGCCTGCGCCAAGGCTCCAGGGGTGCCGGGAGAGCGTGTCGCGCCGCATCTGGAACACCGCGATGTAGTCGTCGGTGTACCCCACATCGTCCGCGTGAGCGACGATCGCGCTCCAGACGCGCCCGCTCGCTGGATCCGAAGGCATGATCGGCTCGCCGCGCCGACCGCTGACCACCATCACCGGGTCGGGCCCGGGCGCCCGGTTGCGTCCGAACAGCAGCACGGTCGGTGTGCCGTGGCCGGGGATGTAGGCCCCCGATGTGTCGATGATGCGCGTGAGCTCGACCCGCGGCAAAACCTGCTCGATTAGCTTCTTGCCGAACTCCCGCTTCATGAAGCTGTTTGCGTTGATCAGCCCCACATACCCTCCCTCGACCGCGAGCTGAAAGAACCGCTCGGTGAAGGGGGCCGACAGCGCATACCTCAAGGACGCGCTCACGTACCGCTCCCGGTAGGCCTCTCGCAAGGCCGGATCATTGCACGTGCTGTACGGCGGATTCCCCACCACCGCCTGGTACCTCCGCCCGAACACGCGCGCCGTCGCCTCTGGAGCCTCCCACGCGAACATCGGCGGCTCGATCCCGGGCGATTCCCCCGTCGTCTCCTTGGCCCAGGAGTGGAGCAGCGAGTCCGCTACCACCACCTCGAACGGTAGGCTCGCCGGCACCATCGCCAGGCTCTCGATTCCCGCCTTCTCCAGGTACGCCAGCGTCAGGCGGAACCTTGTGATCGCCACTGCATACGGATTCACGTCCACCCCGTGGACCTGCCCGAGCGCCGCCCAGACATGCTCCTTCACGGCGGTCCCCGGCTGCTTCCGCATCCGGTGCTCGCAGATCCGCTCGAAGGCGCCGAGCACGAAGTGGCCCGAGCCGCACGTCGGATCGATGAGGTGCGTCGCCTCCAGCCCGTACTCCTTGATCGCCGGCTCCAAGGTCCAATCGAGGATGAACTCCTCCACGAACTGCGGCGTGTAGAGCAACGCGTACCGAGCCCGTGCGCTGGCCGAGAGGTCCTCATAGAGGTCGCCCAGGAACCGCGTGTCGGTCCCCTCGAAGCGCCATCGCAGGCCGTTCCCGCCTTCGTCTCGCTCGCGAAAGAGATCGAGCAGGGCCCGGGCCGCGTCGTTGGAGAGGGAGAGGAGAAATGCTGGATTGCTTGTGGGGCCCAGCAGGTCCGCGACGCCCGGGTACCGGGCAACCTCGCGGAAGGCCGTCAACAGGTAGTCGCAGGCCGTGAGCGACGGCGCGATCTCGAAGAACAGGCGCTCGGCGTCCTCGGCCTCCTTCCCGGCAATGCGGCGATGCCGCACGAGACCGCGGTCCTCCAGCGTGCGCAGGAACACGCAGGACAGGATCCAGGCGGCACCGATCTGCTCCAGCCAGCGCGTGGTCCACTCGGCCAGGGGGATCGCGGTCCGCCGGGCGTGCACCTCGCGGGCGTGCTGCTCGGCGAGCCCGGCGGCCACGGCCGGTACCCTGGCCCGCTCCAGGAGGTCGGGCAGCAGCGTCATCTCGAGCAGCCGTGCGAGCGCGGCGGTGAGGCTCTCTTCGGCTCCTTTCTTGCGCCGGCCGGCCATGCGGCCGACCTTACCACGAGCCCGGCCAGCGCCGGGTGGCCTTGGTCGATGCCCTGGTCGTGCCGGCGCACCATGTCCCGGCCAGGAGCGCGGCATCGACGAACGCCCACCATCGCGCCCAGGGGGCGCGCTCTGGTGTCCGGGCTGCGCCTCGCCGCGGTTGCACTCAGGCTGCGTGGGCGACGGACTCATGGGCCGCGACGTTGCGGCTCGCCAGCAGGGTCACGAGGTCGACCACGTTTCGCGTCGAGTGCGCCGTGGTGGCCGACTCGCCGAGGCCGGCGAGGTACAGGATGTCGAGCGTCGGCTCCTTGCCGGCCAGGAGCGCGGTGACGAGGAGCTGAGTCGCCTTGAGGTTCTTTCGCAGCCCCTCGGAGGGCGCCTGGGTGAGCCCGGCGTTGGCCGCGTCCAGGGCGCGTAACCATCGCTCCTTCGGGGCTGTCGCCTTCTTCGCGAGCTCGATCTCCGCGAGCGCGTACATGAGATACGTCTCGGCCCCGAGCTCGTCGGACGAGCCGCGAACGCGACCGAGGATCTCGTCGGCGGCCTCCTCCGGAAGCGATCGAGCCGCCAGCAGCAGGCTCATGGCCTCGAAGCGCCGATTCTCGGGATCGAGGCGCCGCGCTTTTCCGAGCGACGTCCACGCTCCCTTCCTGTCGCCCATCGCCTCGAGGAGCCGGTAGCTCGCCCACCAGAAGCTGATCGCGCCGGGGAAGGCTTCGAGGACCCGCTCGACATCGCGGTGGACCGCGCGTTGTTCCTCCTTCGTCGGGGGGACGAGCGCGCCGCTCCCCCGGAGTCGGACCAGGTGGGTGCAGCCTGCAAGGAGCTTCCTGAACTGGCGCTCGCTCTCTTCGTGGCGCGGACGAAGGCGCGCGAGCATGGCTGTCGCGGTCGTCCCGTCGACGCGTCCCAGGTCCTGGAGCACGTGTCCCCAGGCGCCGCCGGCTCGCGGGGGGTCGCGTCCCTCGACGAGGCACCAGCATTCCTCGATCGAGGCGGCGAGGCGCGTGGAAGGCGGGCAGCGTGGCAGCGCATCGACCGCGCGCCGCTCGATCCGTGCCGCTTCATGGAGCAGCACGCAGGCTTCGAAGGTCGGGGCCGCGCCGCCTTCGGCCAGGTGAGCGGTCGCTCGCAGCTTGAGCTTGCCGCTCGTCGCCAGGTTGAGCTCGTACACGTCGGTCACCAGGGTCATGGTTTCACCTGCTCCATGATCGCGATCCGCGGCGAGGCGCACCAGAGCGAAAGGTGCGCCTCGGCGACGTCGCTCCGCGCCTTCAGCTGCGACAGCTTGCCGAGAGACGTGGCCGGGTTCGTCGTGGCCGGAGCGCCGTTTCGGACCTCGATCAGCTTGGATCGCCCGCCTGTGGAGCGCCCTGCGGTCTCCACGCCTCGAACCGCTCCGGGCGTGACGTCGAACAGGATATCGGGCGGGAGGCCCTTGCGCATGTGCTTGATCCTCGTGCCCGGCATCAGCACCGACATCGCTACGAACGTCAGGCCATAGGCCGCGAGCTCGGTGACATGCTCGCGCTGTACCGTCCTTCCGGTACGTAGCCTGTGCGCCCGATCCGCGACCGTCGCGTCCTGGGCCTGCAAGCTGGCGACGTTCCAGCGGAGCTCGATCGCCACGAGCTGCATCGGGGCGCCTGCCACGGTGTGCTCGACCAAGAACGCGAATGGCTGCGTGGACCTGGCCTTGCTCGTCCCAGGCACCCAGGCGAGCACGGCGGGGATCGCGTCGATGACCCAGTCGCGATCTTGATCGGTGTAGAGCTGCTCCAGGGCATAGGCGTGCGAGGCCGTCGCGACGGGCGTCTTCCGCGCCCGAGGATGCGAGGCCTTTCTCGTCTTACTCATCCGCCGCGCTCTTCTCGGTGTCCACGTCCGAGGCCTTCTTGTGCTTGCCGGCGGCCTTGCCGCGCCGCTTGGCCTCCGGGCGCCAGGCGCGGAGATCGTCGCGGGTGATGCCGAGGCTGCGGCACTCGCCGTCGAGGAAGCCGTCGAAGAAGTCGCCGAGGCGCATGCCGGAGAACTCCTCGCTGGGCTCGTTGTGCCACTGTTTGATCCAGGGGAGCAGCTCGAGCAAGCCCGCGAGCATCGGGGTGAGGCGGTCTTTGCCCCAGGCCTCCTCCTGCTTGCGCTTCTGGTAGAGGGCGGCGAGCGCCTGGGCTTGCTGGAGGTGGTTCCAGCCGGCCCAGCCGTAGACTGGCTCGCCGTCTTGATCGCTCTCGCAGCCGGGGTAGCTGATGAAGCGCTCCTTGGGGACGTCGAGCTTGCCGCGGAGGCTCCAGGTCGTGGCATCGCGGTAGTCTTTGGAGTCGTACTTGGGCGGGACGGGAATCTCGCCGACCTTCTCACCTGCGTCTTCGGCGCGCTGAAGCTTCCAGGTTTGCTCCCAGAGAGCGCGCTTTTCGAGACCAGGATCGGTGTAGCGGTAGGCCGAGAGAAAGGGGACCGCCGCGGTCGGCAAGAGCATCTCCTTGCTCGCCTGCTGCATCCCATCGCCTTTGCCGAGGAGCTCCGCCACCTCGCGAAGCGCGGTGGCGTTCCGCAGCGCGCTCTGCACCAGAGCCGTCGCGCGTTGCACCTCGACCGTGCCAGCGATGATCTGCTCCAGCGCGGTGACGACGGAGAGTCGCGCGGACGCGCGTGTTTCGGCCTCGAAGTCGCGCACCGTCCAGCGGCGTTTGTACTCGGGCTGCTCCAGGAGGCGGATCATGGGATTCCGATCGATGATCTGGATCCTGGCTTCGAGGAGACGCAGATAAGAGGGGGCGTAATTCTCCTTGATCTCGGAGGGCGAGCGGTAGCCGTTGCGGCTGAACCAGGAAGTCTTGGTCTCCGAAGTCAGCGTGTCGCGAGCCAGGACGACCTCGAACGGGCGATGACCGGGGAAGAGGCCGCGGCGGTGGACCTCTTCGGGGCGCATGTTGATGAGCCTGGGGAAGCCGGGGACCCCGATTTCCCGGGCCGGTAGGAGCAGCGCGAGATCCTCTTCGGTGAGGAGACCAAAGGCTTCGTAGACGAGCCAGTCGAGCTCTTCTTGCAGGGAGACCATGCCGGCGAGGGTGAGCTCGGCGAGCTGGGCGGAGCTCGCAAGGGTGTCCGCGAGCGAGAGACCGGCGCCCGGGGTGTACTCGGCGATGCGGCGGGCCGGCATGCAGGCTTCGCGGGACGCAGCGTATTCCTCCATCTTGCGCGCGATGTCCGAACCGCGCTCGACGATCTGGAGCGGGAGAGTGGAGAGCTTGGTGCCGTCGAATTCAAATCGAGCCTCCCAGGCTTCATCCTGGACACCCCGGCCTATTCCGCTCCCACCCTTGTTCATCATCGATTGCTTCATCCAAAAGCACGCCGTCGAGCTGTTGAGGTACGCCAGCAGCCCGAGGTGGTCGTCCTCGGTGGCGGTCTCGGGGAGCTTGATGATGGGCGCTGACTGCTTGAAGACCTTGCCGCCGCGGTCGAGGACGAAGTGGTTGTGCGTGGCGACGAAGGCGAATGTGATTGTTTGCGGGGTACGCAGCTTGTCTGCAGTCAGTCGACCGAACTCGTACCATTTGAGTCCACTTTGGATTTTTCTCTTGCCGCCGAATAATATGTTGTTCGACAGGTTTGTTCGGTGGGGCCATAGAGCAGTTAAGGTTGGGTCTGATGGCCTTATGGGCAAGAGGTTATCGTCGTAGGGAAAGAAGGCGTCGTCAACTTTGCCGATGGACCAATCGCGAATCGCCTCTCCAATAACCATGGCCCGGAGCCGCGTCTCGGGAACGTTAAGCCTTAGCCACGCTTCCCTTGGTCGAAGGTAGACGTCGTCCTCGAGAGTGAATGACGCGATTCCTATGTTGTCTGTGATTTCGCCCAGGCGCGCCTTGGCTCGTTCCTCAAGCAACTCCTTGAGCTCCGCCGCGCCGCCGCCTCCGAGACTCCACGGGTGCTTCGCGAGCGTTGAACGCGCCACTCGGGCTACCGAAATATAGTCGTTCTCGAAGCCTATCTCGCTCCAATGATCCGCGATGCTCCGCCAAACGAGGCCTTGCGCTGGGACCTCTGGGGTCGTGGGCTCACCGCGCTTCGCCAGCACGGTCAAGGCGTCAGTCCCCTGGGCTGCCTCGCCGGTCCCGAACAGAAGGACCGTTGGCGTTCCATGTCCGGGAATGTACGCCCCTGAGGTGTTCACGATCAGCTCCAGGTTCACCGTCGGTAGATACTTCTCGATGAGCTTGTTCCCGAACTCGCGCTTCATGAACGAATTCGCCGTGATCATCCCGACGCTGCCGCCGTCGCGTGCCAGCTGGAAAAAGCGTTGCGCAAATGGGGCAGCGAGCGAGTATTTCCCCGCGGCAGACTCATACATCTCGCGGTACCGCTCCCGAAGCACCGCATCCTTCACCGTGATGTACGGCGGGTTCCCCACCACCGTGGCAAACCGACGGTGCAACACATCCCGCGCCGCCCCCTCGTCCTCCAGCGCATACGCCTGGCCTTCCCAACGCTCCGCCGACTGCCCCTCGAGTTCCAGAAAGCTCGCCTGGGGCGCCTGCGCGTTATGAAGCAACGAATCCGCGACCACCAGATGCAGCGGCAACGCCGGCGCCCCCGCGAGCCGCTTGAACCCCGCCTTCTCCAGGTACGCCAGCGTTAGCCGGAACCGCGCGATCGCCACCGCATACGGGTTGATATCCGCCCCATACACGGCATTGAGCGCCTTCCGCGCCGCCTCGCGCTCGCCCAGCCCCGGCTCCGCGTGCAGCCGGTGCTCGTAGAGCCGATCGAACGCTCCGAGCAGGAAGTGCCCGCTCCCGCAGGTCGGATCGATCACCGTTGTCTCGTTGAGCCCGAACCGTTCGATCGCCGGCTCCAGGGTCCTATCCAGGATGAACGACTCCACGAACCTGGGCGTCTGGAGCAACGCATACCGCTTCTGCACCACCTCGTTCAGGTCCTGGTACAGATCCCCGAGAAACCGCGTGTCCTCCTGCCCGAAGCGAAACGTCGGCGCCTCCGGATCCGGCAACCGGAACAGCCCGAGCAGCGCCTTCGCCGCCTCCGCCGAAGGCGTCAACAGCCACACCGGGTTGTGCTTCGCATCGAACAGGTCCCGCGCCGCCGGGAAATGGCTGAGCTCGCGAAAGACCGTGAGCAGGTAGTCCCGCTCCCCGAGTGACGGTGCCAGTTCGAAGAAGATCCGCTGGCTATCCGCCGCGCCCGGCCCCGCGAGCCGCGCTCCGCCCAGGAGCCCCCGGTCCTCCAGCGTCCGGACGAAGACGCACGAGAGCAGCCACGCCGCCGCGACCTGGTCCACCAGGTTCGTCTGCCAGACGACGAACGGATCCGCTGTCCGACGCTGCTCTTGCTCGATCTTGTGCCGCGCTTCGAGCGCCGCGGTGACGGCCTGCGACCCTTTCGCCCTTTTGAGCAGATCCTCGGCGAGCTGCTTCAACACCGGCCTCGCTGCCGTCAGCAATCGGGCACTGTCGAGCGGCGCCTTCGGATCGCTCTGCCCTTCAATCTCCGTGGGGTTCTTCTGTGTGCTCTTGCGTCGGGCGGCCATGGTCGGTTCGCTCTCAGGCGGCGGCGTTGTGTTTGTTGGTGAGCCAGTAGGGTGAGACCCACAGCCCGTCCGAAGGCAGGATCCCGCGGATCGGGAGCTCCTGGTTGATCAGCGGCACTCCGCCCGCGTCGTGCGCCGGCACGAGCAGGAAGATCGCCGCCGCGTCGCGCTCCTTCGAGGCCTCGATCAGCCGGCTCAGGAAGCCCGTGAGCCGGTAGCGCGCGAGCAGCCCCGGCGACACCAGCACCAGCGGCTTCCGTGGCGGCAACAGCCGATCGGCCACCTCGGCCGCGGCCAGCTCCGCGAGGTGGATCAGGTTCGGCCACGTCGCCCCCGCTGGCCCCTGGCGATCAGCGTCGTGGACCACCGCCGGGTTCACCCCGAGCTTCTCCATCTGCCGCTTCATCGCTCCGATGAGCTCGGTGTCGAACGACGTCGGCTCCGTCCCCGCGCGGCGCGCCAGCATCAGCGCCGCCTGGCTCGCCGAGTCCGCGAGCACGCCCAGCACCCGGAACAGCCGGCGGTCGAGCGCGTGGGCGATCTTCTCGTCGAACGCGCGGGCGTGGATCGCCTCCGCATCCATCGCGAGCGGCTGCCCCGTCGGCGCCGTCGGCAGCCGCGGCAGCGCCACGCCCGTCGTCGCATGGCCGGTGCGCTGGCCCTCGCCCGCCCGGAGATAGCAGCCCGCCGGCCCGTTCCAGACCAGGTCGTGCGCCTTCAGCAGCGCGTCGAGCTCCGGTCTCTCCGGCAACGCCGCGGCGTCCGGATAGCGCGCGCTGACCCGCTTCTGGATCTCCTCCGGCGGCAGCCCGCTCACCAGCACCGCCGCGCTCAGGGCCAGGGCGCGCTCCGGCGGCAGATCCCGCGGGTAGATCTCGAGGCGGGTCGAGCGCGCCGCGTACCGGCTGGCCGCCGCAGCGATCTCGGCGAGCCGCTCTCCGGCCAGCGCCGCGAGCGGGGTGTCGCGGACCACCTCGGCAAAGCAGCGCGCCGCCTCGCCCGGCGACGCGAGGATCGCCCGGCCCGCCAGCTCGTCGGCGACGCGCCCCAGCGCCTCCACCACGGTCTTGAGCGCCTCGTCGGCGAGCGCCCAGATCGAGCCACCCGAAAGGCGCATCACCTGCAGGCGGCCGGGATGCCCGTGCTCGACCTCATCGATGATCCGGAAGAGCGCCGCCGCACGGGCGCGGGAAAGAGGCTCCGCGACCGCCCGATCGTGCGGGAGGCGCGCGAGGATCGCCTCGGCCGCGCGCGCGATCGGGAGGGCGCCGCCGGTCTCGTCGAGGAGGGCGTGGCCGAGATCGCGCAGCTCGCCCAAGGCGCCGTGCTTCGCCCAGGCCGCGCGTGCCGCCCCGAGCGCGAGGTAGATGTTCGCAGTCGTGACCTTGTGGTGGGCCGAGACCTCGCGCACCGTGACGTCGAGGCGCGACGTGAACGGCTCGGCGAGGCCGTAGAGCGACGTCAGGTACGCCGTCCGCTTCTTCGTGGCGGGCAGGAGGGCGGCGATCCATGCCTCGAGCGTCGGCGGGCGGGTGCGATCGCCGGCGGCCCGGCTCTCCCGCTCGATGAGCTGGGTGAGCTCCGCCGTCTCGAACCCGGCCCGCCGGACGACGGCGTTGACCTGCGCGGCCGGCGCCGCGGCGACGGCGAGGAGGCCGTGGAGCCCCGCGTCGCCGAGCGCGGCCACCAGCGCCGGCGCGAGCTTCGTCGTCGCGAGGTGGACGTCTTCGCCGCGGTAGCCGGCGGCGAAGAACGGCGTCGGCGCCACGGACGCGAGCGCCTCGAGCGCCTTCACGCGGTTGCGCAGGCCGAGGATCTCCACCGCGACGCGGCGGCCGACGCCGCGCACCGACGAGATCCGGTTGTCGGGGAGCTCCAGCAGATCGCGGGCGGACAGGACCCCGGCCCGATCGAGCGCGTTGCGCGCGCGGGCGGAGAGCGGGAGGGCTTCCACCGGGGTCTCGGGGCGGATCGCGGCCAGCTGCTCCGGCGTGAGCTCTACCGGCTCCGGGGCCGCGGTGGCCTGCTCGGCGGTGGGGCTCCGCGCCGCGCCGGCGGCGGCGTCGGCGGAGGGGCCGGCGACCGGCGCGACGGTCGTGGCCGCGGGCGCGTCGAACCCCGCCATCGCCACCCAGGCGCGCCGCATCTCGCGGGCCGAGGAGAAGCGCAGCTCGGCGTCGGGGGTGAGCGCCTTCTCGAAGAAGGCCACGAGTCGGTCGCGGACGGCCGGATCGAACCGCTCCGCGGCCAGCGTGGTCCTGGGGACGGCCGCGCCGTCGGGCGACGCGCTCTCGGTCACGGTCGGCCGCACGCCGGTGAGCATCTCGTGGAGGGTGACCGCTGCGCTCCAGCGATCGGCGGCCGGATCCCAGGCGCCGCGCTGGCGCAGGAACGGGTCGCGGTACGCCGCGGTGCCCACGCCGAGCTCGGTGAGCGGCGCGAGGCCGAGCGAGAAGTCGAAGAGGGTGAGGTGCACCGCGCCCTTGCCCGGCCCGCCGACACCGACGTTGGCAGGCTTGATGTCGCGGTGGATGATCTTCTTGTCCTCGAGCTCTTCGAGCGCCGAGAGCAGGTCTTCGCCAAAGCGGCTGGCGTAATCGAGCGACACGGTGCCTTCGAGCGCAAGGAAGCGCTGGAGCGTCTGCTCGCCCGCGAACGTGAGGAGCAGGCACGCGCGATCGGCGATCGAGCGCTGCTCGACGACGCGGACGATGCGCGGGTGCTCGAGCTCGCGGAGTATCCTGGCCTCCTCGACGAGGCGCTCGTCGTGCTCGGGCGCGAGGCTGACCTTGAGCGCATAGATCCGGCTGTCCGAAGCGCGGAGGACCTGGAGCGCGCGGGAGCTCGCGCCATAACCGAGCACGGCCTCCACCACGAGGCCGCCGGCGAGGACGTCCCGTGCGCGGGCCTCGAGCGGGTCGAGCTCGATCGCCTCTGGCACGGGTGCCCGGGGGGTGATCTCTGCGAGGAGCAGCTCGATCCACTCGCCGGCGTCGTCGTAGCGCAAGGGGACCGAGCGCTTGGTCGCGGCGATGATCACCTCGGCCAGGTTCCTGGTGTCGACGTCGTCGTCGACGGTGCGCGGATCGAGGTGGTGCTCGCGGGCGAGGCGGGCGTCGAGATCGATGACGCTCGCCGCCGGAGGCCGCCCCGTGAAGATGAAGTACGCGAGCGCGCCGAGGCTGAAGACGTCGGATACGGGCGTCGGCCCCCCGGCTTCTTCGCGCAGCTCGGGCGCTTGATAGACCGCCCAGGGCGTCGAGGTGAGCGCCGACCAGTGGACGGTGCTGCGGACCTGCTGGCCGGCCCCGAGCTGAAAGTTGAAGAGGCACGTTTGCAGGAGGCCTGCCGAGTCGCGGCGTACGAGCACCGCGTGCGGGCCGAGCGCGCCGTGGCGGACGTCCTTCTTGTGGCAGTAGGCGAGCGCGCGGGCGATCTGCTCGACCAGGGTGACCCGCTCGGGGAACGGGAGATCGGCGTTCTGGCGGAGGAACGCGTCGAGCGGCACGCCGCCTTCGAACGCGTCGAAGAGGACCGTGGGGCCGAGCGGAGCGTCGGTGATGTAGTCGACGAAGGTGAGCACGTTCGGGTGCTCGCGGACGCTGTAGAGGAGCTGGGACTCGCGGTCGGCCGCGCGTCGAAGCGACTGGCGGCGCGCGACGGTGGTCTGCTGCGGGACGAGGTAGACGCGCGCCCGGCGATTCAAGCCCGGGGTGTCGCGGTGGGTGGCGAGGCGGTCCTGGTAGCCCGAGGGAGCCGACGCGTCGTCGTCGGCGCCGCCTGCCTGGAAGATCCCGTCGTCGAGCAGCGGACCGAGCTCGTACGCGCCCGCGTAGAGCTTGCCCTTGCGCTTGCGGATGCCGATCGCGGCGAGCGCCTGGGCGATGTCCGCGGCGAGCGGGTGGTCGATACGTTCGGCGCGCCAGCCCGGCGGGGCACCGGGAAACTCGTGCCGGGTGAGCGCGGCGAGGAGCTCTTTGCGACCGACGACGGCGAGGCGGCCGTCGCTCCCGAGGCGCACCTCGGCCTCGGGGCTGCTGAGGAAGATCAGCGGCTCGACCCGGGGAGCCCGGTCCGGATTCTTCATCTTCGAGCGCAGGCGGCTCTTGAGGATCTTCGCTTTGAGGTTCGCGAGGCGGAGCGGCGGCTCCATCCAGCGTCGGAGCCCGTCCGGCGGGGTGCGGTACCAGTCGACGACGTCGCCCTCGTATTTGCCGGGACCGCTCTTGATCTCGACGAGGTAGAGCGCGGAGTACCCGAGCACGAGGAGGTCAATCTCGTAGAGGCGCCCGGTGGTCGGCTCGAGGAGCTCGACCAGGCCCCAGACGCGGTACGGATCGGAGCTCGGCAGCTCGCTTATCGCGAACTGGATCGCCTCCACCTCGTGGGCGTGGGGCGACTCTCCCACCAGCTCGATTCGTGAGGTTGCGAGCATGTCGAGCTCCGTCAGGGCGCGGCGGCGGCGCGCGCCCAGGTGGCGTCCCCGGGCGCGGCGTCGCTCGAGAGGACGAGGCGGCGGCCCGCGCTGATCGTGGTCTTGCCGGCGGGCGAGGCGAGGGCGGTGGGCTTCTTGGTCTCATTGAGCAGCGCGGCCCCGAGGGCGGCGAGCTGCCGGTGGGCAGGCGGCGTGGCGACGCAGACGACCTGGTCGGCCCAATCGAGGTCTTTGCCTGCCGCGAACGCGGTGACGACGGCGGCGACCGCGCTCGGCCCCACGACGAGCAGCTTGTCGGTGGGCGCGATCGTGCCGACCTCGGGCGGGTCGAGATGCAGATCCCACGACGACGCGGCGGCGAGCAGGGTCTCCCGGACCCCCTCCGGCGGCGCTTCGGCGAGGACCTTGCGCCAGAGCTCCTCGGCGTCGAGGGGATCGAGCGGACTCCACCCGGCGCCGAACGCCTCGTCCTCGGCGGCCGCTCGGAGCGCGAACACGTTGCGAGCGCCGAACGCGGCGGGCCAGTGCGCGTCGGCGTCGCGCAGCAGGAGGTCGAGTCGATCCGCGGTGGTGAGACTGCCACGGAAGGCGCCCCATCGCGCGTCGGCCTCGCTGCCGAAGCGGCGGGTGGTGGGCGCGCGCCGTTCGACGAAGCGGAGCGCCCGGAGCGCGGCCGTGTAGTACCGGGCGCGGTCGGGTACGTCAGGCTGCGTCGTGGTAGCTTGCGTCAGGCTGCTCATCGTGCGCTCCCCTGCGTGGTGCCACCATCACGGCCGGCTGGCCCGGGGATGGCGGCGAAGGGGCGCAACACTAGCCGCTCGGCTGGACGAGGTGAAGGGCGTCCAGGCGATGGTCGTTTCAAGGCTTTCTGGAAAACGCGACCGGCGGCCGCGCCGGCCCTGGCAATCTTCGTGACGGCGACGGTACCCTCGTCCTCCGGTCGAGGCTGCGCGACGACGCGCAGCCTCCAAACGATCGTTCCATCGGCTTCGCGCTGACCGACGCCGAGCTTCCGTGCGCTTCCCCTGATGAGGACCATGGCACCTTTCCTCACCGATCTCGACGAGCGCGCCGCTGTCAAGGGCTCTCGCGACCCGCTCGGTATCCAGGCCATCTGGACCCGCCTCGGCCGCCACGTCATCCACAACCTCACGACCGTGAGCAGCTCGGTCCGCGACTTCACGACGCTGATCCTCGGCTACTGGTTCGTCGAGCGCGTCGCCGAAGCCGGCGCCAGCGGCACGGAGCTCGCCACATTCCTCAAGTGGGAGCAGCTCGCCGCCTACGCCCGCGCCGCGGTCAACGAGGACTTCTCCTTCCGCGGCGTCGAGCGCGTCACCCGGAACCTGAGCGAAGGTCCGAAGATCACCCTATCGGCCGACCGGTCCTGGCAGATCCTCAGCGACCAGAAGATCTACGGCCTCTGGGGTCTCTACACCGTCCCCGCGCGGTCCTCGGGCCTGGTCGAGTCGGATCCTCCCCGGCTCACGCCCGCAGCGCGGGACTTCGTCGAGCGGATGTACCTCCCCGTGCTCGCGGAAGGCGCGGGCCGGGACGGCCGCGCGCTCGTCAACATCCTCCGCAATCCAGCGACGCGCCTCGATTTGCGGGGAAAGGACGCGGGGTTGGTCGACGGGGTGGCCCGGGTCCTCAAGCGCCGAATCCTCGCGAAGGAGCGCGCGTTCTACTGCGACAGCCTGGTCTATGGCGGCCCCGAGGATCGCACCGACGGCCGCCAGCGCGAGCTCGCGGGCCTGCTCCTCGATCCGCCCTTCGCCGGGTCCGGTTTTGCCTGGAGCCCGCCCGCGGTCGGGCAGCTCGTCAAGACCGCGCGGACCCGCCGGGGCGAGGGGAGCGTGCTCGCACAAAAGCTCGATCGGATCCGTCACGCGGAGTCCTTGATGGCGCCCGCTTCGCTGCTCTTCTCGTTCCTGCTGGCTCGAGGCGAGGCCGCCACCGCCGAGGTGGTCGCGGCGCTGCGCGAGCGCTGGGGCCCGCGCGTCACGACGATCGACGTGGAAGGCGTGCAGGCGTTGGAGGCCGAGATCGGCGTCGCCTCCGGTGAGGCTGCAGCGGGAGAGCGCTGGGTGCGGTTCGGGGAGCGGCTCGGCGCCGGCGATTATGCGTCGGCGGTCCAGCTCCTGCTCGAGCAGAACCGCTATGTGATGAAGTCGCGCGCCGGGGCCATTCCGTGGATCGAGGAGCAGGGCGGCCGGCTCGTGGTGCGCTTCCGTGACGAGGGCGGGAACCTGCCGCCGCGCGAGGAGCTGCCCCATCTCTGGCGCTTCCCCTACTTCCTCGATTCGCTGCGGGCGGTGACGCTCGCCCTCAAGGAGGGGTGATCGTGCCGGAGATCCCGCGCGCCGTGCTCTCACGCCACTTCGGCGACCGGATGAACGGGCGGCGCCTCGTGAGCGCCGTCTTCCTCACGTTCCGTTTCGACCCGGGCTTCTTCGAACAGGAGGTGCTCCCCGTCTTCCTCGACATTCCGGTGAGCCACGCGACGGCTGTTCGCCTGGTGCAGCTCGAGGACGCGCTCCGCAGCCTGCCCGGGCACATCGCGGTGTACTACGACGCCAACGGCCTGCAGCAGAGCGACGCCGGCGGGGCAAAGCTCGATGTGCGCCGGATCCCGGTGCAGCACCGGACGGGGATCTTCCACCCGAAGAACGTCTTCGTGCTCGTCGAGGAGAAGGAGCAGAACGCGGAGGGGCAACGGCCGCGGGCGCTGCTGGTGGCGAGCCTCTCGGCCAACCTGACCCGCGCCGGCTGGTGGGAGAACGTCGAGGTGTGCCATCTCGAAGAGATCCCCGAAGGGGGCAAGACGCGGCTTCGCGACGATCTCGTCGGGTTCCTCGGTTGGCTGGAGCGGAAGGTGCCAGCCCAGGAGGAGCACATCGCGCTCCGGGAGATAAGGGCCTTCCTGCGGCGCACGGAGCAGCGCGCGGTCCGCTCCGAGGAGGGGGTGCTCCATACACACTTCTACGACGGGAAGCAGCCGGTCCCAGACTTCCTCGCCGAGGTGACGGGCAACGCTCTCCGGGGCATGTGCCTGGAGGTGATCTCTCCGTACTTCGACGATGCCGCCGAGGCGAAGCCTCTCGAAGATCTCCTCGCTCGCTTCTCACCGCGCGCGGTGCGCGTCTATCTACCGCGCGGTCGCCGGGGCGAAGCGCTCTGCCGGCAGGAACTCTACGAATCGGTGAGCGCCCTGCCGGGCGTGACCTGGGCAGGGCTGCCCAAAGAGCTGCTCCGCAGCGGCGAGATCAAGAACGCGGACAGCCGCCTGGTCCACGCCAAGGTGTACCGCTTCTTCTCGCAGCAACCGAAGCGGGAGATCCTCTTCGTGGGCTCGGCCAACCTGACGAACGCGGCCCACGGGGCCGGTGGTAACGTGGAGACCGGCTTCCTGGTCGAGGTGGTCCCGCCGCGGCGTCCCGACTTCTGGCTCGACGCCGAGGAGCGCCGCCCCGTGCACTTTCAGTTTGCGGGCGAAGACGAGGGCACGGCGGCGTCCGGCGGAACGCGGCTGCGCGTCCGCTACCGCTGGGACACCGGCGCCGCCGAGGTGTACTGGGATGACCTGAAGCCCTCCCCGGGGCTGCGCGTCGAGGCGCAGGGCGAGGAGCTCTTCCGCCTCACCGCGCTGCCCGGCCGCGCGTGGAGCTCGCTGCCCGAGGACGACGCGCGTCGCCTCGCGGTGCTGCTGAAGAGCGCCTCGTTCCTGACCGTGCACGGCGAGGCCGTGACGCCGGGTGTACTCCTGGTCCAGGAGGAGGGCATGTCGCACAAGCCCTCGCTGCTCACGGAGCTCTCGGCAGCCGACATCCTCCGCTACTGGTCGCTCCTCACCGTGGAGCAGCGGGCCGCCTTCCTGGAAGCGCGGGCCCCCGAACTCGCGCTCCTGGGTCAGGGCGCCGACCTGGTGGCGGCCGCCCGTCTGGTCGCTGACGCGAACACCCTGTTCGACCGCTTCGCCGGCATCTTTCACGCCTTCGGCTGCCTGGAGCGGGCGGTGCACGAGGCGCTCGAGAGAGGCAACGAGCGCGAGGCGATCTACCGTCTCTTTGGCAAGAAGTACGACTCGCTCGGGAGCCTGCTGGTGCGTGTCCTCGAAGGGAAGGGACACGCCGATGCCGTCGACAGGTACGTCATCGTGCTCTGCGCCAGGCAGCTTTGCGCCGGGGTGCGGGGGCGATGGCCCGACTTCTGGCGTGAGCACGAGGTCGACGGCAAGGAGCTGGAGCGGTTGTTCGAGGGGGCTCGTCCCATCCGCGAGGCGCTGATTGCAAAGGCGCCCGACGAGATGGGCCCGTTCCTCGCGTGGTTCGACGAACGGTTCCTGCGTCGCCAGAAAGCGCACGAGGCGGGAACATGATCGACCTCCGTACGGCGGCTGAGCTTCTGGATTTCGGGGCCCGCATCGGCGGGGGGCAGCGCGCGCAGGAGCAGCTCGAGGGGGCCGTGGCGCTGCATGACATCCTCTGTCGCCGCGGCGTGGCGTACCTGGCCGACGAGGTCGGGATGGGCAAGACCTACGTGGCGCTCGGGGTGCTCGCCCTGTTCCGCCACTTCGAGCCCACGTTCCGTGTGCTCGTGCTTTCGCCGCGCGAGAACATCCAGCAGAAATGGATGAAGGAGCTCGGGAACTTCGTTCGCCACAACGTCCGCTTCGCGGACATGCGGGTGAAGGCGCTCGACGGGCGCCCGGCCCGCGCCCTCGTCTCCTGCAGCAACCTGCTCGATCTGGTGCGCGAGACCGGGCTCGACGACGACCGTGACTTCTTCGGGCGCTTCAGCAGCTTCAGCCTCCCGCTCTCCGGCGACACGGAAAGCTGGCAACGCGCGCGCGATTCGTTCCGAAAGCACCTGTCCTGGGTCGACCCCGAGGTCTTTGATCTGCGGGTTAAAAAAGAGGCATTCAAGGACAACTTTGCCCGCGCCGTGTGCTGCGCGTTGCCGGTCTTCGACCTGGTGATCGTCGATGAGGCCCACAACCTCAAGCACGGCTTCCGCGAGCAGGCCGCTGCCCGCAACCGCGTCCTCGGCCTCGCCTTCGGCCACCCGTCGGAGAAGACGGACCGGCGGCGCCTCTTCCCCGGGTACGGGTGCCGGGCAAAGCGGGTGTTGTTCCTCTCGGCGACACCCATCGAAGAGACGTACACCCATCTCTGGAACCAGCTCGACCTCTTCGGGCACGCCAAGGGCTTCGAGGGGTTGCGGGATCCGGAGGTGAGCGAGGACGAGAAGAAGAAGCTCGCCGCCGAGGTCCTCGTGCGCCGCGTCACCAGCATCCAGGTGAACGGCGCAGAGCACACGAAGAACCTCTACCGGCGAGAGTGGCGGCGCGGCGGCGTGGCGCAGCACGACCAGCCCATCCGGGTCGAGGACGACCGCCAACGCCTCGTCGTGGCGCTGGTGCAGAAGAAGGTGAGCGAGGTGCTCGGCGACGAGCGATTCAACGCGTCGTTCCAGATCGGCATGCTCGCGTCCTTCGAGAGCTTCCTGCAGACGGCGGGCGTGAAGCGCGACGACGAGGAGGCGAGCAACTTCGACGATCCGGATCAGACCGAAGAGCAGCAGGAGCGGGAGGGCATCGACGTCGGCTCGGTGAACGGGCTCGCCCGCGACTACCGCAAGCGCTTCGACGGGCAGGAGCTGCCGCACCCGAAGATGGACGCGGTTGTGGAGAGCCTGGCCGGCGCCTGGACCGGGGGGCGGAAGGCGCTGGTCTTCGTCCGGCGGGTCGCCTCCGTGAAGGAGCTGAAGCGGAAGCTCGATGATCGCTACGACATGTGGCTCATCGAGACGCTGCGCAGCCGGCTACCGGCGGAGGTTCGACCGAAGCTAGATCAGATGTACGCGCAGTACCGGGCAGAGAAGGTGCAGGCCCGCGATATTGGTTCTGAGACGCCCACACCCGGAGGCGGCGTGCCAGGACGGCCCGGCGCAACGGGCGACGACGAGGATCGGGGCGGGACCGACACCTTCTTTGCATGGTTCTTCCGGGGCCATGGGCCGAAGGGGGTGATCAGCGGCGCCAACGTCCAGCAGCGCTTCGTGCAGCGCGGGGCGACCTACGCGACGTTCTTCGAGGACAACCACGTCATGGCGCTGCTCGGCGCCCGCCCCCAGGGTGTTACAACTGTCCTGGCCGAGGCGCTCGGGATGCCGGTCGAGGCGCTGCGTGCCGAGCTGCGACGGCGGTCGGCGCGCTTCCTGAGCAGCAAGGCGAAGAAGCACGCTCGCGGCGACCGCTTCGAGGCGGTGCAGGCAGCGTC
The DNA here is from genome assembly GCF_052075895.1 of Sorangium sp. KYC3313. Classification (NCBI taxonomy): domain Bacteria; kingdom Pseudomonadati; phylum Myxococcota; order Polyangiales; family Polyangiaceae; genus Sorangium; species Sorangium sp. KYC3313. Next base: position 8,175,742 of record NZ_CP197255.1, on the reverse strand, counting down.
GATCGAGCTGCTCAAGGATCGGGAGGGGCCGCTCTGCGAAGCCGCGCGGGTCATCTGGCACGATCGCTACGAGGCAGCGGCCAAGAAGCCTTATACGAAAGAGCCTCCGGCGATAGGCGACTGGCTCGAGCTCCCCACCTTCTGGACCGAGCTCCGCGAGCGGCCCCGTCTGCGTGCCCGGCTCTGGCCGGAGCCGCGTGCCCGGGACTTCCGTGACGCGTTTCGGGAGCGGGAGCAACGCGCCCAGCTTCTCGCCACGACAGCCCGCCTCGGTCACGCGCTCATCGACCTCTACGTGATGACGATCGGCCGCATTCGCAGCCTCGATCTGCGAGCGCACGAGGTCGCCGAGGACGACGCGACTGTGGTCGACAAGGCGCGCATCGACGAGTACCTCGATCTGCTGGAGGGGCAGATGGCGGCGCCGCTCACGACGAGGTCGTGGGGGGCTTTCGACGAGCTCGCCGCGGTCGCGGATCACTTCGAGCTTATCCTTGATGTCAACGCGCCGGACGCGCGGACGCGCCCACCCTCCGAGACGGCGCGCGTCTTCGGGGACCTGCTTCGTCGGCAGCAGCCCGTAGGCGGCATGTCGGGGCAGGTCAACGGCACGCTGGTCAAACAGTTCCGCATGCCCGGATATCCGTTGGTGCTCGTGACCACCGATCTGCTCCAGGAGGGGGAGGATCTGCATACGTTCTGTTCGGCGGTGCATCACTACGGGATCTCATGGACCCCATCAGCGATGGAGCAGCGCATAGGCCGGATCGATCGCGTGCTCTCACAGACGGATCGTCGCCTGTCTGGGCTTGCGGGGGAGCTCGGCGGCGAGGACATGCTGCAGGTGTACTACCCGCACCTGGAAGACACGGTAGAGGTACTCCAGGTCCACCGCGTCCTCGAGCGGATGAACGTATTTTTGCGCCTGATGCACGAGGGGCTGGGACAGGGCGAGGCGGAGCAGCGAAAGCTCGATGTTGCGAAGGAGATCGTCGGTGGCCGGCGTTACGTGGAGCCGATCCGCACGAGGCTGCGGAGCGCGTTCCCCGTGCCGCGGAGCGCGCTGTCGGGCGGGCGGCGAGGGCTGGCGGTAGATCCAGCGGCCACGCAGGCGGCGCTCGCGCGCTTCGATCGGCTGCGCAGCCGACCATTCGGGACGCTGCGCGTCGCGCTGGAGGAGACGGCGCCGACGGGGGTGCTCCTCGGCACCGTGCAGCTCGATCGTCGCCAGCAGCCGTTCGCGCTCTATCTGCAATCGTTCGGCGAACGGCCGCTGGTCCGATGTATCAGTCCTGTGGGCCGCGTATCGCCCGACGAGGGGCAGGACGCGATCGCCGAAGAGGTATCGGCGCTGCCCGTCCGGCTCGGAGTGATCGACAAGGAGGAGGGGTCGTATGATCTGACCGTCGAGGAAGACGTGCTTCTCGCGGCCGAGGAGCACGACGCTGAGCGCATCGCTGCGCTCATCGGCCGGGTCGCCGCGCAGGCCGATCGGTTGGAGCAGCATCACCTGCCGGGGCATGACGAGCCGCTGGCAACGTTCCGGAGCGACCTGGAGAAGGAGTTGACCGATGGCGCGTGAGTGGACACGCTTGTGCAAGGGCGCGGGCTTCGCGATCGACGGCGACGAGATCGAGGTACGGTTTGCCGACGAGCGGCACCACCGGGTGCGCGTAGACGACGAGGGGGACGCTTTTCGGGTCGTGGGCGTGGTCGCCCAGCGGGCCGAGGTCCAGCGGCAGGAGAATCTCGCCTTGAGGGCTTGGCGCAGGAATCGGTCGACGCAGCTCGTGGGGTTCCGGCTCGACGACCGGGGGCGGCTCGTGGGCGAATCGTGGGTACCGAAGGCGGGGTTGTCGGGAGAGGAGTTCGCGGCGTACGTGCGGCAGGTAGCGGCGGAGTGTGACCGGTTCGAGTACCTGTTGACGGGGAAAGATACGGAGTAGGTCAGCGCTTCGGGCCCGCCCCTCGCCGGCCCTTGTCCCTACTTGACTTCCTCGGCACCCGGCACCTGCTTTCCGATGAGGAAAAGCAGCTCTTCGGCGGCATCGCTGAGGCGAACACAGGGGAACCTGGTGTCGACGGACACCCAGGGAAGCGTGTGATCGATGAGCGCTCGCGTCGCCTTGACAAGCTCGTCGTGCAGAGCGGGATCCGACAGGCGATTCCAGATCCGCCGTGCCATGAGGGTAGGCGTTCGGCGATCCGTATACTGTCTTGGAGCCTCTGCGCTGCGTAGAAACCCGCGCCGGAGGTGTGGATGGACGAGAGCTTTGGCGGCGAGGAGCTGTCGAGGATCTGCAACACGGTGGAGGCGTGCCTGCAGTCCGACTCTGGCTCGAAGAGCGGATGATCAGCAGGCTGCACTCTGTGCGTCCTGTTCTTCTTGGGGCGGTGATGGCGCACCGAGGGCGGCCGTGCGTCGCGCTCGCTCGCGAGCACCGCCCCCTCGGCGCCGCTTCGCCTCAGTCGATCCCGATCACCACCTTCCCGAAGTGCTTCCCCGCCGCGAGCTTCGCGAGCGCCTCGTTCGCCCGCTCGATCGGAAAGACCTCATCGACCACCGGCCGGATCCCGTGCAGCTCGAGCGCCGCCCCGAGCTCCACGGTCGACTGCCTCGACCCGACCACCGCCCCCTCGACGCGGATCGCCCGGAACAGGATCGGCATCGGATCGATCTGGCTCCCAACCCCGCTGAGCAGCCCGATCAAGCTCACCACGCCCCCCGTCTTCACCGCCTGCAGCGATCGCGGCAGCGTCCCCGCGCCGCCCACCTCGATCACCCGGTCCACCCCTTCGCCGCCCGTCAGCCGCAGCACTTCCTCGTGCCACTCCGGCTGCTTCCGGTAGTCGATCGCCTCGGTCACGCCGAGCGCGCGCAGCCGCTCGATCTTCGCCGCGCTGGACGACGTGGCGATCACGCGCAGCCCCGCCGCGCGCGCCAGCTGCGCGGCGAACAGCGACACGCCGCCGGTCCCCTGGACAAGCACCGTCGCCCCAGGCGCCGGCCGCGGCCCCGACTCGAACAGCGCCGTCCACGCCGTCACCCCGGCGCACGTCAGCGTCGCCGCCTCGTTGAACCCGAGGTGCGCCGGCGCGCGGACGATCGCGTCCTCCCCGAACACCACGTGCTCCGCGAGCACCCCGTCGTTCCCGCCCGCGCCGAGCGCCGTGGCGCGGTACTCCCCGCGGAACGGCCCCGAGGCCCACGTCGGGAAGAACGTCGAGATCACGCGATCTCCCTCCTTCCAGCGGCGCACGCCCGCTCCGATCGCAACCACCTCGCCCGCCGCGTCACTGAGCGGGACAAGCCCGTCCTTGCGCTCCCCGCCGTACCGGCCGCGCACGACCATGAGGTCACGGTAGTTGAGCGACGCGGCGCGGACGCGCACCAGCACCTGCCCCGGACCGGGCCTGGGCGCGGGGCGCTCGGCGAGCGTCCACGCGTCCGACTCCGAAGCGTTCTTCCGAATGATGACGGTCTTCATGGCGTGTCCTCCAATCCTCCCTGGACACCCCATCCGTAGATCCATTCCTCCGGGCGCAGTAGTCCGCGCGAGGGAACGTCACCTGTGCTATTTCAGCACAGATCATGATCTCGCTCGCCGCGATCGAGCTGCTCGTCGCCACCGTCGAGACCGGGAGCTTCTCGGGCGCCGCGCGCCGGCTCGGCGTCACGCCGTCCGCGGTGAGCCGGCGCGTGATGCGCCTCGAGCAGGAGCTCGGCGTGGCGCTGCTGGCGCGCACGACGCGGTCGCTCCGCCTGACGGACGACGGGCAGGCCTTCTACGCGCGCTGCGTCCGCATCGTCGAGGAGCTCGGGGAGGCGACCGAGGCGATCGCGCGCGCGAGCAAGAAGCCGGTGGGGCTCCTGCGCGTCGACGCGCCGGTGGCGCTCGGACGGGACGTGATCGCGCCGGGTCTGCCGCGCTTCGCGGCGCGCTACCCCGACGTCCGGATCAACCTGACGCTGCGCGATCAGCACGTCGACCCCGTGGCCGAGGGGCTCGACCTGCTCGTGCGCATCGGCCCGCTCGGCGACTCGAGCCTCGTCGCGCGCCGGCTCGGCGCGAGCCGCCTCGTCCACTGCGCGGCGCCGTCCTACGTCGCGCGGCGCGGCGCGCCCGCGACGCCGGCCGATCTCGCGCACCACGACTGCGTCGGGTACCTGCGCGACGGGCGGCCCACAGGGTTCCGCTTCCTGACCGGAGACGGCGACGCCGTGCTCGAGGTGCCCATCTCCGGGCCGTTCCACGCGAACGACGTGGATGTCCTGAGGCACCTCGCGATCGCCGGGAGCGGGATCATCGCGATGTTCGACTTCCTCGCGAAGGACGCGCTGGCCGAGGGGACGCTCGTGACCGTGCTCGACGAGTTCCCGACGACGACCTGGCCGATTCACGCGCTGTACCCGAAGAACCGGCACCTCTTGCCGAAGGTGCGCGTGTTCGTCGATTTTCTCGCGGAGATCTTCGCTCCACCCTCGCCCGAGCGCCGGCGGAGCGGGCGACGTTGACCGCTCCTCGCGGGGGCCGTCAGCGCTGTCAGAACTGGTAGAGCCCGCCCGCCTCCACGCCCCAGCCCGTGCGGTCGGCGTCATGCTGCGCTGCGGCCGCCGGATCGAGCTTGTGGCGCGTGAGCAACAGGGAAGGCTCGAGCACGATCGAGAGCCCCTTCAGGGGCGCGAAGGCATACCCCGCGCGCAGGGTCACGTTGCGCTCGATGCCGGGACCATTGGCGCCCACGCGCGCGGGAGCGGTGGCCGGCGTGCCGCCCGCCGCGGGTGTTCCGGGCGTGTAGCCGAGCTGCATCTCGTCGGTGCTGAGCACCATCGCGGTCCCGGCGACGAGGTGCAAAGAGTGCTTGTCGAACGTGACCTTCCCCGACACCCAGCCGCCTACCTCGGCGACGTCGTCCGTGCGATAGCCTTGCCCGAGCGTCAGGAGGCCCAGGTTGGCGAGGTTCTTCCCGCCGTACGCCTCGGCCCGCACGTTCAGCGAACCGGCCGTGATCTCGGCGAACAGGTTGCCGCCGAGCGCCAGCCGCCCCTCTTCGGTCGGCAGGTTCGCGTCGAAAGCGAGCCGCGTGCCGATCACCGAGGCGCCCACCCATGCGGTCTTCTCGGCACGATAGCTCGCGCGCAGCGAGACGGTCGGCGTGCGCGAGTACTCGACGTTGTTGAGGATGGCCGTGACGTTCTGGCTGACCAGACCGAGCGCGGCGCCCACCTCGACGCTGCCGAGGTTCGCCAGGTAGATGAACTGGTGGCGCACGAAGCCCGAGTTTCCGGACTGAAACATCCCGCCCACGAGGTTGTACGTGTGCGTGTTCAGCGGCGAGAACAGATCCCAGGTCTGGCCGAGCGTGAGCTTGTGCCCTTCGGCGGGAGTCCAATCCAGGAACGCCTGACGCAGGCGAAGGCTCGTCCCCTGGGCCGGAGAGGACTTGCCGAAATCGATGAAGTCGACCTCGACCTGCCCCTTCACGGGCGTGCCCTCCCCGACGGCCACGCCAAGGCGCGTCTGCTGCGCCTGAAAGGTGAGGCCGACGGCGTCCGGATCGGCGAGGAACAGCGGGTTCACCGCGGCCGTCGGGGCGGTGTAGTTCGGGTTGCCGAAGGACTCGAGGCCGTTCCCCACGACGACCGTGGGCTTGACGATCCCGTAGACACGCACGAGAGGCTTGTCGTCTGCCTTCTTCTGCTCGACCGGCGGAGGAGGCGCAGGGCGGGGCTCCTCCACGGGCGGCGGCGCGGCCGCGCCCGGCGCAGCCTGCTGAGCCGGCTCCGCCGGCTGCGCGTTGCTCGTGGCCGGCGCAGCGACCCCGGCCAGCGAGAGAGAGATGACAAGGGTTGCGCTGGGCGTCTTCCAGGTGCTCATGAACAATCTCCTCCGGCGGTGAATCGGACACGCGGGTTCACGTTCCGACATCCACGAGGGCCGCATCGGCGCCGCCGTCAACCACGCACTTGTCATGTCGGTATTCACGTGGGTCTCCCGAGAACATGGCCCGCGCAAAGCAATTTCAATACGCCGATATTCTTGCTGTGCGCTGGAAATGGCGGGATACCCTACTACCGATCCGTCGGGCTGCCAAAAAATATGCCCCAAATCAACGGGGATCCCCGCGGCGAGCGCTCGGCGCGGTGGCGCGAGCCGGAGCGCGTAGACGCCGACAGATAAAGATCAATCCGGATCGTAGCTTCCCTCCAGCCGTGCGGACCGCCCCGAGAGCTACCCCGCGCCCTCCGGCGCACGCTGGCGGAACGCGTCCTCCAGCGCGCGCTCGAACACCGCGCGCGACGGATGGACGGTCAGCTTCCGGATGGCGGTATTCGCGATCTGAACCCCGAAGATGACCACCCTGGATTGGAGCAGGAAGTGAGCTCCCTCGACCGCATGGAGGACGGAAATCGTCGCCGCGGTCAGCCGCGTGCGCGTCACGTGCTCGTAATCGGTCATCGCCTCCCAGTCATTGAAGACCAGCACTCGGCCCTCCGCGGCGACCCGCCGCAACAACACCTCCTCGATCGCCGCGGCGCCCGCCTCCACCAGCACCCCGGTGACACACGTGACCATCAGCGCCGGCGCGGGGCACCAGATCTTTACCGTGCCCTCGTTGCACCAGTGGGTCTGAAGCGGGCGGGCAGGGAGCGAGACCATACGGCTGGCGGGTAGACTGGGCCGCGGGCGACCCTTCGTCGAGGACCTCGACGCGAGATCTGCATCCGAGTGAGAAGCAGCGCGACGGGCCACGATCTCCGCGCTGTTGTGTTGTGAGGGGCCCGACCATCACGCGAAGTGAAACATTCAATTCGGGCGGCTGAAAACAACCTGTGCAGTTCTCCTGTTACAGCGACGGATCTTTATGCTGCCCGGGGCCGACCCGCCTCGCCTGCGCGCGGCCCGCGCTCCGGGCAGCCTGCACCGTCAGGGCTTCGCCGCGCCCGCCATGAACGCGGCGAACGCCTCGGCGTACTCTGGATGCCAGCGCGACAGCGCAGGTCGGTTCCGGATCAGGTCGTCGGCCGCCCACTGCACCCGGCGCTCGTCCATCTCGCGCGTCACCGCGTTGTCGGGACAGAGCAGGTAGAAGTCGCCACGGGCCATGCCTTCGATCATCCGATCCACCACCTGATCGGCGGTCCATGCCTCCGCGGGCTTCTCCGGGCCTCGCGCGGTCATCCCGGTGAACGTGTAGCCCGGGATCAGCAGGTGGGCGGAGATCTTGCAGCCCGCCACGTTGCGCAGCTCGTGGGCGAGCTGCTCTGTCAGCACCTTCACGCCGGCCTTCGAGACGTTGTAGGCAGCGTCGCCGGGCGGGGTGGTGATGCCCTGCTTCGAGCCCGTGTTCACGATGGCGCAGGGGGTGCCCTGCGCGATCATCGCCTCGGTGAAGGCCTGCACGCCGTGGATCACGCCCCACAGATTGACCTCGATGAGCCGCCGCCAGCGCTCGATGTCCCTCCACGGCTTGCCGCCGCCGCCGACTCCGGCGTTGTTCATCAGGACCGCCACTTCGCCGAACGCGTCGTAGGCGGCCTGCTTCAACCGATGCACGTCCTCGAGCCTGGCGACGTCGGTCGGCACCGCGCGCACGCCGGCCTGGCCGCCGGGCGCGGCGGCGGCGACGCGCGCGGCGGCCTCGTGCAGCGCCGGTCCGTCCAGGTCGGCGAGACAGACCTTCAGGCCCATGCGCGCGAAGCGCTCGGCGGCCGCGAGGCCGATGCCGCTGGCGGCGCCGGTCACCACGGCGGCGCGGCCAGGTGTCAATGCGGGATGGTCATTCACAGCAGATCTCCGTCATGTGTTGATGGCGCGCCGCCTCTGGCGCGGCGATCGGGGCGAGCATAGTGGGCGCCGGCGGGTCTGGCCACCACCCACGGCGCGCGCGCCGCGAGGCCGCCTCAGCCCGCCGCCCATCCGATCATCAGCCGACCGACGGCGAGGATCACCAGCAGACCGACCGCGAAGCAGCCGAGTCCCGGGCGCTTGCCGCTATCGCCTGCTCCCGCCGCCTGCAGGCTCACCGCGTCCCGAGGATCCAGGCACTTTTTTTTTAGGGTCGGCGCCCGCTTCCACCGCGCGGGCTCGGCTTCGCCTTCGAGCAGCGCCACCGGGGGCGTGCGCTTCACGATCGCCATCGCGCGCGCCGCCCGGCTCTCCGGGACACCCCGCCTCGACGCGCGGACCGCCGCCTCGGGCAGCCCGAACACCTCGCCGGAGCCGTACGTCCCCGCGAGGCCCTCGAGCACGCGAAGGTGCCAGTCGGCGGGGATCGCCCCGGGCAGCGCCTCGATCGCCTCCTCCGGGATCGGCGGGAACCACACGGCGAAGTGCTGGACCCGCCTTCCGGTCCAGTCCTTCCGCGCCGGATCGAGGAACCGCGTCGCCACGTAGGGAAACACGAGAGGGCCTCTCGGCCCGGGCTCGTCGATCTCGAGCAGGCCATAACGGAGCTCTCCGGCGCTCGCGTCGGCGTCGCCGATCATGGCCTCGAGCGCCGTGAGCCAGGCGGGGAGGGCCGGGATCTCGGGCACGCAGATGAACTCGTAGTCCCAGTGCTCGCCGCGCGTCCTCCAGAGGAGGCGCGAGGTCTCGACGACGGACGCTGGCGCGGGCGCGAGCATGGCTGTCCTACTGGTTCTGGTGGTAGGCCCGCGCCCCCTCGTCGTTGCGCAGGGCCGCGGCCATCGCGCTCAGGACCGCCGTGAACGCGTCGCCCCTCCGGATCGCGCCCTCGCGGGTCTTCTGGAGCCTGTCGAGCCGCGTGGTCGCGAAGTCCTTGATCGAGACGAACCGCAGGATCTTGCTCACGATCTGGTATCGCTTCGGGAGGAAGTCGTCGAGCGAGTCGACGAACGTGACCAGATCGCGCAGGCCCTGGAAGAACGTCTCACCAGCCGATCTCTCCTTCCGCGTGGCCTGCGCCTCGCGGACCGCGCCCTCGACGGTGCTCACAAGGACCGCGGGCGCGAGCGTGCGCACGCCGAGCGAGGTGCCCGGGTCGACCTGCGCGTCGGCGTCGACCGGCGCGGCGACCGACGAGAGCAGCATGAAGCGGTGCCCGAACGCGCGCTCGGCGCGGAGCACGGCGCAGAGCTTCGCGAGCTGATCGTCGGCGTCGCGGCACACCTCGCGCTCGAAGTCGCTCGCGCTGTACTCCGGCGGGAACAGGTCGGCCTTGCTGAGGGCGAGGATCCACTCGCGCGGGAAGCTCACCTCGTCGCCCGTGGCGGCGCTGGTCCGGCGCAGCCGGTCGCACTCGTCGGCGAAGTGCTCGAAGAGCCACCGGATGTAGCCGGTCCCCTCGCTCCGGTACTTCGCGCCATCCGCAAGGAGGATCCCGACGTGGCTCATGCCGAGCTTGAGCAGGCCCTGGCGCATCGCCTCCCGCTCTTCCGCGTCGATCGGCTCGTCCTCCCACCAGCGCCCGGGGTAGTCGTACCAGTGGATGCGGACCGCCGCCTCCGGCAGGTCCCTCGGGAAGAAGTCGAACTCGTACGCGTCGAAGCGCGTGCTGCCGTCAGGGAACCTGCCCTCTTCGAGGCGGTAGAAGCGCCCGAGGAGCTGGTTGCCCTGCGCCTTGTTGACCGCCTGGATCTTGTAGGCGTGCTCGATCTGAAACGAGGGCTGCGTCTGCGCCCGGTAGAAGGCCGCCAGGAGGACCGTCTTGCCTGCGCCGGAGGCGCCGAACAGGGCGACGTGCAGATCGAGCGGCGGCATGACTACTCCTTCTCCCGCACCTCGACCTCCAGCTGTTTCACGCTCGATCCGCCCCGGGTGTCGTGGACGACCGCCCACAGCGACACGCGCCCCGGCTTCGAGGGCGGCGTCCAGGTGGTCCCGTGGCGCTCGCCGGGGCCCGTCACCGCGTCGCTCACGAGGCGCCTCGCCCCGTCGAATCCGCCCCCGTCCGTGTAGTAGTCGACCCAGAGCGCCTCGCGCGCGGGCGGCCCCCCGAGCGCCGTGGCCTCCACGTCCACGTCGGCGGCGTCGGACGGCACGATCACGTCGATGTCGTAGGTCGTGCAGTCGTCGGCGTCCGGCTCTGCCGGGCCGCATCCCTGGGCCTTCGTTTCCGGCCGGATGCACGGTTCCACGAGGGGCAGGCCGCTCTCGCCGAGCGCGACCTCCTTATCGTCCAGCTTCAGCGTGAATTCGTCGATGGGCGGGTTCGTGTTGGCGCGTTGATCCGAATCCTGGAAGACAAAGACCTGCGTGTAGCCCACGACGAAGCTGTCCGGACCGAGCACCTTCCCGTCTTCATCGACGCACTCCAGTGGAATCCCCATGACGCCTGCCAGCGCCGCGGACGGGTCAGCGCCTGTCAGAACCGCCGTCAGCGCTGCCGACAGCGCCGGCGTGGGTCGCATCTTGCCGGCGCACACGGCGAACAGCACGTAGGCCGACGAGTACTTCGTTCCGGTCGCGGTGTGTCCTGCGCCCTTGCCCCTGAGGATGTCGCTCGACAGCGTCCACGTGAACGACGCTGCGTTGGGCTTGCCGCTCAGCCCCGGCTCGAGCTCCTGTCGCTTGAAGAGAGCGGTCTGCTCCTCCTGGCCGCCATCGCCGCCGGCGCTGCCGCCGCCGCCGTCGCTGGCACCGCCGCCGCCATCGCTGACACCGCCGCCGCCATCGCTGACACCGCCGCCGCCGTCGCTGGCGCCGCCGCCGCCATCGTTGGCGCCGCCGTTGCCGCCGCCACCTTCTCCTCCCTGCGGCGGGGCCATGGCCGTAATGGAGGTGCCGATCCACTGCGGGAGGCACCCGATCTGCGCGTCTATTCCGACAGGCGGGTTCACGCAGCCCCCGATCCACGCGACCTCGACCTTCCGCGGGTTGCCGTCGGCGTCGCCCAGCCCGTCGGCGTACGTCATCTGGAACGTCACGGGCGTGCCCCGCGCCGGGTACGGCCTGTCCGCCGTCACGGCCAGGACACGGAGCCCCTCCACCTCGGACGACGGAGCCAGGTCGCTCCCCGAGCAGCAGGGGATGCCGAGGGCCAGGGTCGAGAGCGCGGCGAGCAGCGCGCGGCGAGAGGGCAGTCGGGTCCGTTTCATCAGAAGTCTCCTCGCAGCCCGAGCGTGGGCAGGAAGGGGAGCCCCGTCACGTACTCCCGCTTCGTGTAGTTGAAGTTGTAGCTGATGCCCTCCGCAGCCTGGTAGTTGTAGACGTTCTGCACGTCCAGGTAGAGCCCGAGCTGCCACGTCTTGAATCGCCACGTCTTGTCGGCGCGGATGTCGAGCTGATGGAACAGCGGCATCCTCTCGCTGTAGTCGCCCCCGAGCGGGAAGGGCGAGTACTTGCCCGAGGAAGCATGGTAGATCGCGTTCACCCGGTTCGGATTACACCCCTTCTGCTCCGGATCGCAGACATAGGGTGTCTGCAGGTTGCCCGACACGAGGCGGAAGCGCGCGCCGACCTCCCAGCCCCGGCCGAGCTGCAGGTTCCCGAGCACGGTCAGCACGTGCGTCTGGTCCCACGGCGTGGGGTGCTCCTCCTCGCCGGGGCCGTCCGTGCGCACCGACCGCGAGAGGGTGTACGCCGCCCAGCCGAAGAAGCGATCGTCCGGCTTGTACTTCAAGAGCACCTCGCCGCCCACCGCGTATCCGGTGCCGTCGTTGGCATATCCGTCCTTCTCAGCTGAGAAGACGACCTGCCGATCGAGCTGCTTGTAGAACCCGTCCACCGTCACGTCGATCTGCGGCGTGATCTCCTGCTCCACCCCGAGGCCGTAGTGGATGGATCGGTTCGACTTGATATCCGCCGTTCCGAACGGCTCGACGCTCTCCTGGAACTGGGGCGCCTGGTAGTAGAGGCCCACGCCGCCCTTCGCCGTCGTCCGCGGGAAGCCGCTCCGGATGTCGTAGCGCGCGTTGACCCTCGGGCTCACGTCGAGCGTGCGCGTGTCGAGCGCGTAGTCGACGCGCACCCCGGGGACGATCCGCGCGCGCGGCGAGGGGACCACCTCGAACTCGGCGTAGGCGGCCGGCCGGGAGTACGGGCCGTCGAACGACTGGTCCTGCGCGGGGAGCGTCGAGAACGGCTGGTTCGAGGGGTGGCCTGCAGGCTGCCTCGTCGGCGCGTGGAGGTTGACCGTCGCGATGCCGCTCGTAAGGTCGGTCCCGACGTTCATCGTGAGGAACCTGGCGAACCGGTGCGAGTACTCCAGCCGCAGGTCGAGCGAGGTCGAGGTGATGTTGAAGGAGAGGGGAGCGACCCCGAAGTCGAGGACGTCCCTGCCGAGGGCCAGCGACCAGAGGATCCTGTCCCGGTTCCCCAGGCGGTTCTCGTAGCTGAGCTGGAAGCGCTGGAAGGCGGTGTGCAGCCCGAAGTCGCCCGTCAGCGCCGGCTCGTCCTCCGGCGGCTTGTCCAGGGTGATCTTGAAGGCGTCGTCCGATCCGTAGAAGCTCGCGCGCACGCGCTCGCTGGCGGAGGGGCGGCCCTCGAGGACGAACTGGTAGTCGTAGTAGACGGGCGCCTGCGTCACGCTGGAGCCCGCCTCCTTGAGCACGGGCCCGAGCCACGCGTCGACCCAGCTCCGCCGGCCCGCCGCGATGAACTTCCAGTCCTTGAGGTACGGGACGGGCCCCTCGAGGAGCACGCGCCCGTCGATGAGATCGAGCTGGACGACGCCGTGGTACTTGCCGTCCTGCTTCGGCGAGCGGAGCCCGACGTCGACGATGCCGCCCATGGCGCGGCCGTACACGGCGCTGAAATTGCCCGGGTAGAAGTCGATCTTCTCGAGCATCTCGGTCGGCACGACCGAGGAGAGGCCGCCGAAGTGGTAGATGATCGGCACCGGGGTGCGATCGATGAACGTGAGCGTGTCCTGCGGCGCGGACCCGCGCACGATGAGCAGCCCGAACCCGCTGCGCGCGACGCCGGGCAGGCTCTGCAGCGAGCGCAGCGCGTCGCCGCCGGTCCCCGGGATGCGGTCGATCTCGCGGCGCTCGAGCGTCCTCCGGGTCACCTCGCGCGGCGGGCGCTCGCCCTGCACGGTCACCTCGATGCCCGGCGCCGTGCCGTCCTTGGGCGCCGCGAGCGAGATGCGGTAGCGCACCTCGATCGTCTCGCCCTCCGCGATGTCTTCGTCGGCCGTGAACGGCTCGAACCCCGCGGCGGCGACCCCGACGCGGTACTTGCCGGGCGGGAGGTTCTTGAAGCGGAACTTGCCGCGCTGGTCGGTCTTCACGTCCTCGCGGCTGCCGTCGGGCCGGAGGAGGCTGACCGAGATGTCCGGGAGCCCCTCGCCGGTGCTCGCGGACAGGACGGTCCCGACGACCGTCTCGACGTCGGCGGGCGGGGCCGGCGCCGCCGCGTCGGCGGGCTTGGGGGTGAGCGTGAACGCGTACCGGTAGAGGATGCGCGCCGGCGCCGGCGTGCCGTCCGGGCGCCGCGCCGGCTCGAACACGAGGCCGGGCGCGGCCGCGAGCGCGGCCTCGTCGAAGCCGTGCCCGCCCGGCGTCTGGACCTCGGCCTTGGTGACGCGCCCGGTCTTGTCGATGTCGAGCTTGAGGATGACGCTCCCCTCGACGCCCGCGCGCTGGGCCTCTTCCGGATACGCGGGCGGGGCGTACGTGATCAGCTTCGGCGGGCTGACGGCGGCGGGCTGCGCCGGCTGGGCCGTGCCCGGCTGGGGGACGACGACCGCGCCGGCTCCGCCGCGAGGAACGGAGGCCCCGCCCACGTCTCCCTCGGGCGGAGGCTCGTCGGCGGGCTGCGCGCGCGCCGCGCTGGCGGTCATCGCGACCGCGAGCAGCAGCGCTTCCGAGACAGCGAGGCGCATCGCAGAGGGCGCTTTGAAAGAACGCATGTGCCTGGCGCTCTCGCACATCGAGGACGAGGGGAAAAGCCGGAACGCGCGGCCGGGATGTGCTCGGGTGGCCTGTTCGGGGCGCCGCGACGCGGGACACGGAGGCCGATCAGCCCCCGACCTCGGCCACGAACCGGCTCACGTCGTCGCCGTCGCCCACGAGCAGCAGCGTGTCTCCATCCCGGATCACGTAGTCCGGCGTGGGCGCCTCGAGCCGCGGCTTGTCGCCGGGCAGCTTGCTCGTGTGCGGCCGCACGCCGAGCACGTTGATACGGTACCGCTGGCGGATCTTCGAGCCGGCGAGCGTCTGCCCGACGAGCGGCCCGTGCGCGTTCCAGGGGACCACGCGGTAGTGGCTGGCCAGATCGAGCAGATCCTGGGCGAGCGGCATCGTGATGTCGGCGCCGATGCGGCGGCCCATCTCGGTCTCGATCTGGATCACCCGGGCCGCGCCCACGGCGCGCAGGATGTCGGCCTGGCGATCGGTGGCGGCGCGGGCGATCACCTCGCGCACCCGCATCCGGACCAGGGAGGCCACGCAGAGCACCGACGGCTCGAAGTGCTCGCCGAACGTCACGATCGCGGTGTCCACGTACTGGGCGCCGATCCCCTCGAGCACCTTGTGCACCGTCGCGTCGCCGACGAAGGCGGCCGAGGTCTTGTCCTTCACCGCGTCGACCGCCTCGGGGTTGTTGTCGATCGCGATCACCTCCGCGCCGTTCTTCCAGAGGGTTTCGACGATCGACGTGCCGAACCGGCCGAGCCCGATGACAAGGACGCTCTTCGATCTCATGGTCCCGCGGCGCCGCCAGGCGGCGCGCGCCGCGAACGTCTCACGGATCCGCGGCAAGCGCCACTGATCCGCGGGCCGGGCGGGGCGCCGGGGCCGGGCCGCCGGCCGGCCGCGCGCTCAGCCGATGCCGACGCGCTCCTCGGGCAGCCGGTAGCTCCGCGCCCTCGCCTGGTTGGCGAGCGCCAGGGCCATGGTCAGCGGCCCGATGCGGCCGATGAACATCGCGAGCGTGACGACCACCTTGCCCGGCGCGCTCAGCGACGGCGTGACGTTCGCCGACAGCCCGGCCGTGGCGAACGCGCTGACCGCCTCCATCGCGAGGCGCATCGGGTCGTGCGGCTCCAGGGCGAGCAGGATCAGCACGAACACCGAGACGAGCACCATGCTGAGGAACGCGACCCCGAGGGCGCGGCGCACGGTGGCCGCGGGGAGCGTCCGCCCGAGCAGGTGCGGCGCCTCGTCGCCGCGCAGCTCGGCGCGCAGCGCCGCGAACAGCGCCGCGACGGTCGTGACCTTGACCCCGCCCGAGGTCGAGCCCGGCGCGCCGCCGATGAACATCATCATGGAGGTGAGCATCAACGCCGCCGGGCCCATGAGGCCGAAGTCGATCGTGCTCAGGCCCGCGGAGCGCGTCATCGCCGACTGGAAGAAGCTCGCCATCACCTTGACGGGCCACGACAGGCCGGCCATCGACCGGCGCCACTCGAGCAGCAGGAAGCCCGCCGCGCCGGCCACGAGCAGCACCGCGGTCGTGAGCAGCACGACCCGGCTGTGCAGCGACAGCCGCGGCGGCCGCTCGCCGCGGAGCCGCAGCCGGAGCCGGCGCACGAGCTCGTCGTGGACGGGGAAGCCCAGGCTGCCGAAGATCACGAGCCCCCCCACCACGGCGGAGACCGCGGGGGTGCCGACCAGCGGGACCAGCCCCCCGCCGAACAGCGAGAAGCCCGCGTTGCAGTACGCGCTGACGGCGTGGAAGACGGCCGCCCAGAGGTGATCGCCGGCGCCGGACAGGGGCTCGCCGGGCACGGGCCCGGAGGCGATCTGGGGGTACGGCAGGAAGCTGAACAGGAGCGCGATCGCCCCCACGAGCTCGACGCCGAGCGTGAACAGGACGATCGCGGCCACGTTGCGGCGGAGGCGGGCGAACGACTCGGCGTCGATGAGCTCGGCCATCACGGCGGCGTCGCGCAGCCTGAGCCGCCTGCCGGCGAGGATGGCGAAGAACGTCGACAGCACCATGATCCCGAGCCCGCCGATCTGGACCAGCAGGATCAGGACCGCCTGGCCGAACGGCGTGTACGTCTCGGCGATGCCGTGGACGGCGAGCCCGGTCACGCACACCGCGCTCGCGGACATGAACAGGCCGTCGACGAACGAGGCGTCCTCGATGTGCCGGAGCGACTGCGGCAGCGTGAGCAGGAAGCTGCCGATCAGCGTGGCGACCCCGAACGACACGGCCATGAGCCGCGCCGGGTGCTCCGCGGCGGTGGCCATGAGCCGCTCGAGCGGCCGGCGCCCGAGCAGGCCGCCGAGGGCCAGCGAGAACGCGAGCACGGTGTACGAGCGGTAGAGCACGACGCCGCGATGCGCCGTGTCGCCCGCCGGCTGCCAGACGAGGAGCCACTTCTCGCCGATGCACGCGAGCAGCAGGCCGAGCGCCAGAAGGAACAGCGCGAGCCGGGGCCGGCTGGCCTCGGCCTGCGCGCCGGTGAGCGTCCGGTGCGCGCGCTCCAGCGAGACGACGGCCACGACCCAGGCGGGCACGAGCAGCGTCTCCAGCGCGGTCAGCGCCATCGAGACGCGCGGGGTGATCGCGAACGCGAGGTCGACCCCCAGGAGGACGGCGCTGCCGGCCAGGAGGGAGGCCGGTCGCATCCACGCGGCGCGCGGCCGGGGCGCGACCGCGGCCGCGGCGGCGGCGGCCGCGGCGGCGGCGGAGGGCGGCGGCACGGACGGCGCGCCCGGCGAGGCGACCGTCAGCGCGGGCTCCGCGCGATCGCCGCGGCCGCCGGGCCGGTGCGCGCGCGGCGCTCCCGACCAGGACGGGGGGGGAGGCGAGGGATCCACGCGCAGCATTCACGCCGCCATGTCGGGCGATGTCAATGTCCGCTCCGGCCGCGCGACGATCGGCCAGCGGCCCCGCGCCGGGCGGGCGCTCCGCTCAGTAGAGCGCGTCCTGGTGCCGCCACCGCTCCGAGATCCACGCCTTCAGGTACGCGATCTCCTCCTCGTACGTCGTGAAGTCGCCGCGCCAGCTCCAGCCCTCGTAGCTCCGGTACGCCTCGCCCCACCTCGCCTCGTCCCGGCGCGCGCTCGCGTCGATGCGCGCCACGTAGCCGTCCACGATCGCCTGGATCTCGGCGTCGCCGAGCGCGCCGCGCAGGACCTCTCCGTAGCGGGCGCGCAGCGGATCGCCGAGCGAGGGCTCCTCCAGCAGGCGCTGGAAGAGGAGGTTCACGCCGAGGTACTCGACGCGATCGGAGGCCGGCTGGCGCTCCGTCTCCCACGTCTGGCCGAAGCTCGCGTTGAAGTCCCACGGCGCGTAGCGGAACACGCCGCCTGCGACCGGATCGCGGTAGTGGTAGCTGTTCTTTCCGGCCGAGTCGTCGGCCATGATGAACGTGGCGAAGATCCACCAGTCCTCGTAATCGCGCAGATCGATCCGCGACCCGATCTCGGCGGCGAACACGGCCGCTTCGGACGTGGCGACGAAGCTCACGAGGTCCTCCAGGTCCGCGAACGCCTCCGGCTCGCCCTCCGGCGGCGTCCCCTCTTTCTTCTCGAAGCCGTCGTGCAGCGTCTCCTTCGGCTCGCCGTTGTGCGCGGTCAGCGCGAAGTTCGCGTCGTGGCTGACCGCCTTGTAGAGGTTGCCGTCCTGCGAGTACCCGTGGTCCTCCATGAGGTAGCCGTCGACGTGATCGGCCACGGTGTAGAGCCCCGTGTACTGCCCGTCGAGGTACACCACCGCGCTGTACGTCTTGATCTGGATGTGCTCCGGATCGAGGCGGTTCCAGAGGTCGTACGCAAGGCGCTGCCGGACATAGGAGTTGTCGTCGAACGTGCTGACGAGCACGACCTTGCGGCGGTCGGTGAACCCGCCGGCCTCGTCGGGCTCGTTGAACTTGTCTTCCTTCGGGAACTTGAGGGTGAAGCTGTTCTTCGGATACCCGAGCGAGCTCTCGCCGCGGAGCTCCGCCTCGGCGTTGTACGTGCGGCCGCGGTAGACGACCGTGGCCGGCGCGTACTCCTTCGCCTCGGGGGTCGGCGAGAGGAAGAGCACCGGCAGGCCGTACTCCTCGGGATAGCGGGCCGGATCGACGACAGGCACGTTCGAAGGATCGGCCCAGTCGTCGGCGACGCCGATCTTCACGCGCCCGACCTCGGACGTCGGCGCGACGCGGATCTCGATCTCGTAGACGGCGGCCTGGTCGAGCCCGGGTGAGAACGTCACCTCGCGCGCGACCGGGTCGTAGGTGGCGCCGTCGGGGAGCGGGCCGACCTCGATCGCGCCGTCGGGGAGCGCGAGGCCGGTCGCGCACGTCACGGGGAACGTCACGGTCTCGCCCTCGAGGAGCCAGTGCGGTCCGCCGCCCGACGGCTCGCAGCGCGACCCCTCGGGGCTCGACGACCCGCCAGCGGTCGCGCCCGCGCCAGCGGTCGCGCCCGCGCCAGCGGTCGCGCCCGCGGGCGACTCGCCGGAGCAGCCGGCACCTTGCAAGGATCCCAGGACCAGGGCCGTCGCCAGCGGCAGGAGAAGGCGGGGGTTGCGCATGCGGGCGATCCTAGCCGAGCGCGCGCGGCTCGGCCCCGTGCTGGATGTGCGCTGACATACACACGCGCGCCGACACGCGCCTCTCCGCTCTCACGTCGTCGACGCTCGAGGACCGCCGCCGTCCTCGTCGAGCCCGGCCCTTGACACACCGCTGACTGGCTATTAAACAATCGTTTCAAACGGTCGATTGACAGGGGCGTTCGCGGGGATGCGGCTCCTGAGCCGACCGCGACGACAGGAGGCGTGTGATGACGAGGGGCGAAGCTGTGCGCAGGGCACGGAGCGCGGCGGTGTTCGTGCTCGGGGCGGTGGGGACGGTGGGGTGTGGGGGCGACGGGGAGGCGCCCGCGCCGCCGGGGCCGGAGGTGACGTGGTTCCGGGACATCCAGCCGCTCGTGGAGCGCTCGTGCGCCTCATGCCACGACGGCGCTGGCGTCGGCGGGGTGGCGCTGACGGACGCGGCGACGGCGCAGCGGCTGGCCGCGCTCATGTCGCTGCGGGTGAGCGCGGGGGACATGCCGCCGCCGGTGCTGGACCCGAGCTGCCGCAGCTACGAAGGCGCGGAGAGGATGAGCCTCGGTCAAGAGGAGCGCCTCCTCTTCGACGCATGGGCGCGCGACGGCGCTCCGCTCGGCAATCCGGTCGATTCGCCGCCGCCGCGGGGCCGGGCGGACACGATCGCGTCGCCCGACGCCACGCTCGAGATGCCCGAGGAGCACGACGTCTCCCTCGACGACGACGGCAACGAGTACTTCTGCACGATCGTCGACAACCCCTTCTCCGAGCCGGCCTGGATCACGGCGTTCGAGGCGGAGGTCGGCAATCCGGCCGTGGTGCACCACATGGCCGTGTACCGGGATCTCGGCGGCGACGCGGGCATCGGTTACGGCGTCGCGCCGGGGACGCGCGCATTCCCGTGCCGCGATCCGGTCATCGAGCTCGACTGGCAGCTGCTCCACAGCTGGGCGCCCGGCGTCGGGGTGACGCGGCTGCCGGAGGGCGCCGGGGTCCGCGTCGAGCCCGGCGAGCAGCTCGTGATGCAGATGCACTATTTCGGGCGCAGAAACTCGGACGCGCGCGATCGGTCCGGCTACCGCCTGGAGCTCTCGCGCGAGGCGCCTCGCGCCGAGGTCTACATGGATGTGTTCGGCCCGGTCCCTTTCACGATCCCCGCGGGCGCCGAGGCGCACACCGAGCGGAGCGCCGCGCCGAACGAGGGCCCGCCGCTGCTCGTGTACGGCGTCATGCCGCACATGCACGTGCTCGGCCGCTCCTACCGGGCCTGGATCGAGCGCGACGGCGGAGCGCGCGAGTGCGCCGCGCGCGGCGAGTTCGAGTTCCACCACCAGGCGCTCTACATGTTCGATGAGCCGATGCGCTGGGGGTCGGGCGATCGCTTCGTCACCGAGTGTACATGGGACAACACGGTGGACAGCGAGGGGCAGTTCTCCCTGCCGCCGCAGGACGTGCCCTGGGGGGAAGGGACGAATCAGGAGATGTGCTTCATGATCGCGTATCTGTCGAAGGAGTGAGCTCCGGCGAGACGGCGCTTACAGATCCATGATCTCGACGTGATCCGACTCGGATGCTCCCTCCGTGATGCGCAAGAGGCCATCGAGCAGGTGGCCGAAGACGTCGTCGAGGCTGTCGCCGCATGGCGCGCCGAGCAGCGGCACCGAGTCCCCCCACTCCGTGACGAGCATCGTCTCGAGCTCCGGCGGCGGCGGCCAGCGCAGGCCGAGGACCGCGCGGGTCTTGCCGCTGATCGCCAGGTCGTCGATCGGTCGGCCCGCGAGCTCGGCCCGCGCGCGCCTGAGCTCGTCGTGGAGCTTTCGCGCAGGGAGCACCACGCGTTGCCCGCCGAGCGCCCCGGCGGCGCCGTGGATCGTCGCGAACTCCTCGCTCGGCCGCCCGTCCTCGAGGTGGTGCTGGATGCTGTCGCGCATGAGCGCAACCACGATCCAGCGCTGCTCGATCCACCCCTTCGGTCCGGAGAAGGACAGGCTCATGACAGAATTTCTAGTTCGCTCATCGTTTGAGATCAAAATATTTCAGCGGGGTGCTCGGCCTGAACCGGCCGCCCCGAGGGCGCTCTTCCTCCAGCGGCGCGCCGCGTCGCTGCCACCAGAGATCCGCGCCCTGCCCGCGTACCTGTCGGCCCAACGAACGACCCGCGTTGCCGTCCATCGCCGCTCGACGCGTTGCGACGCTCCGGCGCTGCGACGCCGGGGATCGATCGACGCGTGACGCCCCCGGCGTGTCGGATCAGCTTGCGCGACGCCGCGCGACATGGTTTGAGTTCAAAGAATTCGTTCGGCCGCTCGCCCGCGGCGATCCCGCGGTGGGCGTCGCGCCTGTTCGTTTCCGACGGCTCGTGGCGCGCGGCTCGTCCCTGCGCCGGCGCGCCTCGCGCCCGGCGGATGAGGGGGGGCCGCGCCTCGCGCCCGGGGGGCGGCGCCTCGTCGCCGCCAAGGAGGGGAGTTCCATGGCCCGACTGCTCATCGTCTCCAACCGTCTCCCGATCAGCGTGCGCGTGGACCGCGGCGCGCTCTGCCTCACGCGCTCCGCGGGCGGCCTCGCCGCCGCCATGCGCGGCCCCCACGAGCGGCGCTGCGCGGTCTGGATAGGCTGGCCGGGCAGCGTCACGAGCCTCTCCCCGGAGCAGCGAAGGGACGCCGACGTGGCGCTCGCCGGGATGCGCGCCGTGCCCGTGCACCTCGGCGCCGCGGAGCAGCACCGCTTCTACGACGGCTTCTCGAACGGCGTCCTCTGGCCCCTGCTCCACTACCTGCTCGACAAGGTGAACCTCGACGCGGAGCTCGACTGGGAGGCCTACCAGCGCGTCAACGAGCACTTCGCCGACGTCGTCGCCGCGCAGTACACGCCGGGCGACGCGATCTGGGTGCACGACTACCAGCTCCTGCTCCTCCCGGCGCTCCTCCGGCGGCGCCTCCCCGGGGCCCGGATCGGCTTCTTCCTCCACGTCCCGTTTCCCGCCGCCGAGGTCTTCCGCATCCTCCCGTGGCGGGAGCAGATCGTCCGGGGCCTGCTCGGCGCGGACCTGATCGGCTTCCACACGGCGGCCTACCGCAGGAACTTCGCGGCGTCCGCGGCGCACGTGCTCGGCGTCGAGCCGGGCGAGGCGGAGCTCGAGCACGACGGGCGCAGGGTCGCGCTGGGGGTCCACCCCATCAGCATCGACGCCGCCGAGATCGAGCGGCTCGCGAGCCACCCCGGTGTGCGGGAGGAGGCGGCGCGCATCCGCGCCGAGGCGTGCGGCCGCAAGGTCGTGCTCGGGATCGACCGGCTCGATTACACGAAGGGGATCCCGCGCCGGCTGCTCGCGATCCAGCGGTTCCTCGAGCGCGAGCCGGAGCTGCGCGATCGGGTCCGCTTCCTCCAGCTGGCCGTGCCCACGCGCGAGATGGCCGGCGCGTATGCCGACTTCCGGCGGATCGTGCACGAGATGGTCGGCCGCATCAACGGGCAGTACGGTACGACGTACGCGACGCCGATCCACTACATGCACCGCTCGCTGCCGTTCGAGCAGGTGGTCGCCCTCTACCTCGCCGCCGACGTGATGCTCGTGACCCCGCTGCGCGACGGCATGAACCTCGTCGCGAAGGAGTACGTCGCCGCGCGGGTCGACGACGACGGCGCCCTGATCCTGAGCGAGTTCGCGGGCGCGTCCTCCGAGCTCGCGGAGGCGATCTCCGTCAACCCGTACGACATCGGCTCGGTCGCCGCCGCCGTGAAGCAGGCGATCGCCATGCCGCCCGCCGAGCAGCGGCGCCGGATGGCGGCGCTGCGCCGCCGCGTGGCGACGCACGACGTCCACGCCTGGGCGCAGACGTTCCTCGACGAGCTCGACCGCGCGGCGACGCCGGAGCCCGCGGGGGCCGCCGCGCCGTCGCGCCGAGGGATGCCCGAGAGCGTCGTCGAGCGCGTGCGCGTCGCGCCGCAGCGCGTGTGGATCCTCGACTACGACGGCACGCTGGTCCCCTTCGCGCCGGTGCCCGACCTCGCCGCGCCGGACGAGGAGCTCCTCGCGCTGCTGAGGGCGCTGTCCGAGCGCGACCGCGTCCACATCGTGAGCGGCCGCCCGCGCGCCGACATCGAGCGCTGGCTCGGCGCGATGCCGCTCCACCTGCACGCCGAGCACGGCTTCTGGTCCCGGCCCAACGCGAGCGACGGCTGGGTCGCGCTCGAGTCCGACGCGGCGGCCTGGAAGGGCGAGGTGCGGGCGATCCTGGAGGACTTCACCCGGCGCACCCCGGGCAGCTTCATCGAGGAGAAGACGGTGACCCTGGCGTGGCACTACCGCACCGTGGAGCCCGAGCTGGCGGGCGGGCACCTGCGCGAGCTGCGCGCGCGGCTCGCGGAGCGCATCCCTGCGGACGCCCTGGAGCTGCTCGCCGGCGCGAAGGTGCTCGAGGTCCGGCCGCGCGGGGTGCACAAGGGCAGGGTCGTGCCGCGCATCCTGGACGACGTCCCCGCGAGGGCGGTGGTGATCGCCATCGGGGACGACCGCACCGACGAGGACATCTTCGCGGCGCTCCCGCCCTCCGCGTGCACCATCCACGTCGGCAACGAGAGCAGCTGCGCCGCCTACCGGCTGCCCGACGCGCGCGCGGTGCGGCGCCTCCTGCGCTCGGTCCACGGGGGCGACGCCTGATCACGCCGGAGGCACGCCGGAGGCAAGCCGGACGCGGCCGCTGCTCGCGGCGCGGCGGCTATCGCTCCGTCGACGTCTCGGCTTCCTCGAGCGTCAGCGCCGCGCCGTGCGTGGGGGTCCCGGGCAGCGCGAGCCTGCCGACGAGGAGGCCCACCACGGCCGCCACGGCAGAGGCGAGCAGGACGCCGAGCTTGGCGGCGGCGAGCTTCGCGCCGTCGCCGAACGCGAGGCCCGCGATGAAGATCGCCATGGTGAAGCCGATGCCCGCGACGCACCCCACGACCGCGATTCCGCGCCAGCCGACGCCGCGCGGCAGGGCGCAGACGCCGAGCCGGACCATCGCGAAGCTCGCGAGGAAGACGCCGATCGGCTTGCCGGCGACCAGGCCCAGCATGACGCCGAGCAGGATCGTCCCCGAGGCCGTGTGGCCGAGCGAGGAGCCATCGATGCGGACGCCGGCGTTGGCGAAGGCGAACAGCGGCATGATGGCGTACGCGACCCACGGGTGGAGCGCCGCCTGGAGCCGGACCACGGGCGGCAGCGCCTCGCGCTGGGCCTGCCGGATCCGCCCGAGGGGGTTCAGCAGGTCGTCCGCGCGGTGGCCGTCGCGCTGGGTGAGCGCGGCGACCCTGTCCACCACGTCGCGCGCCGCGGCGAGGAACCCGTGGCTGCCGAACCAGGAGCGCACCGGCGTCAGGAGGCCGATGGCGACGCCGGCGATCGTGGGGTGGATGCCGGCGCGGAGCATGCCCCACCAGACGACGGCGCCGGGGACCACGTAGGCCGCGGGACGGCGGACGCCGAAGCGCTGGAGCACCAGCACGCCCAGCGCCCCGCCGCCGGCGATGAGCAGCCCGCTCCACGCGACGCCCGACGAGTAGAAGAGCGCGATGACGATGATGGCGCCGATGTCGTCGATGATCGCGAGCGCGAGCAGGAGCACGCGCAGGGCAGGGGGCACGCGCTTGCCGAGCAAGGCGAGGACGCCCACCGCGAACGCGATGTCGGTCGCCGTGGGGACGCCCCAGCCGTGCCGCGAGGCCGGCGAAGCGTTGAGCGACAGGTAAAGGAGCGCAGGCGCGATCATGCCGCCCAACGCCGCGGCGACCGGGAGCGCCGCGCGCTTGAGATCCGAGAGCTCCCCTTCGTGGATCTCCCGCCGGATCTCCAGGCCGACGACGAAGAAGAAGATCGTCATGAGCCCCTCGTTGATCCAGAAGTGCAGGGGCTGCGTGAACACCAGCGAGCCGGCGCCGATCGTGATCGGGACGTGCCAGAGGTGCTCGTAGGCGTCGCCCCACGGCGAGTTCGCCCATGCGAGGGCGGCGACGGACGCGATGAGCAGGACGATCCCGCTGGCGGCCTCGACGTGCAGGAAGCGTTCGATCGGGCCGAGGACGCGCTCGGCGATGCGGCGCGCGGGGGCCCAGGTTCCGGGGGCAAGCTCGTGAGAGGGGGATCGGGGCAAGGGGGACCGCGAGGGCGCGAGCGACGTCGCGCGAGGGGGGGAAGGCGGCCCGACCGTCCCATGAAGACCTGTCGCGGCGCTCCGCCGCCGCGACACCCGCGCGAGAGAATACTCATCCGGGCAAACGAAGCCAGTGAGAACGGGCTCCCTGGGCCAGGCGCGCCGCGCCGGCGGGCGCGGGCCGTGATCAACCAGGCCGCGATCAGCCAGGCACGACGGCGATCCCGCCGGTCGTGTACAGCGCGGAGGTGTCCCAGGCGAGCCCGGGGGGGAGCGGCACATCGATCCTCACCTCGGAGAACGTCCCCTGGAGGGCGCCGCTCCAGCCGAGCACGGCGACGGTATCGCCGGCCTGGAAGGGCATGGCCCCGTCCTCCACGTGGATCTCCAGGGCCCCGTCGAGGGTCACGTCCCCGTCCACGAACAGGAGCGGCGCGGCGCTCGGCCCGGCGATGGTCACGCTCAGCCTCGCGAGCCAGCCCTGGCTGTAGCTCCCGGCGACGCTCGTCGAGGGGTACACCTCGCCCACGACCAGCGTGCCGAGCGCGGGGTTCGCGAGATCGCCCGTGAAGCTGCTGGTCTCGAGGCGCCCCCGGTAGAAATCGATGACGTCGCCGGCCTGGACCCCGATCTCTCCCGCAATGAGCTCGCCGTCCGCGAGCCGCACCGCCCACCTCGGGCCGCGCCTCGATCGGGCGGAAAGGGTCATGCGGGGCGTTGGCACCGAAATAGACGTTGTGCGAGACGAAGCTCGCTCCTTTTCGGATCTCGATCCTGCCGCCCCACAGGTCGCCGATGTAGGCGTTGGTTCGGCTCGTCAGGGTCGCCCGCCCGGACCGGCACTGCCACGCTCACCGACACCGCCGCAAGCAACGCCGAAAGGGCGCATCGGACATGCTGGTTCATAGGCCTCCTGCTCAGCAAGAAAATTCACAGCACAAGAATTCCGTCCTCACTTCCCCCTGCTGTCCGAGCCAGGTGGATCGCGAGACCGATAGTCCCGCGCGCACTCTGGCAGGTAAAAAGTCCGATGATCGCACGTCCTCGAATCAGCGCGATCGATGAGCCCGGCATGATGGGCCTCGCCGCCCGGGCCGCATGGACCGGGCAGGGGGGCGCGGATGGCCCCTCTCGCGGGAGACGTTCGGCGTCGACTTTGCCGTCTCCGCCGCCCGTCGGGCCGGTTTGCGAGAGGTGATTGGAGCCGATCTCTTTTTCATGAATCCTGTGTGCGAGCGTGCGAGTTCGTCGAGCTCGACGAGCGTCTGAGTCCGTCGGCGCCGAGGCGCTGGAGCGTGAGCTCGTCGAAGGCGCCAGCGTCGAGGCGCACCAGGGCGCTACGTGGCGTCAGGCGGGCTCTCGGGGAGCACGGACGCGAGGTCGAGGTCCCTGCGGACGTCTGCTCGAGCGACCTCGCTCCGGGATCGGTCGTGGCTCGACCGCGCTCGATCGGCTCGGGTCGGGCCCGAGCGGCGCCCATGTGGGCCTCTCGATGACCTATCGGCTCCGACCCTCTGTTTTCCATCACGGAACGCGCGCGCTCCGGAGACAGTCACGGGCATGAAGCGCTCCTCGTTGATCGTGCACGCGGCTCTCGTCCTCCTCGCGTGCGCCTGCGGTGACGGAGGTGATGGCGGCGGCCAGGGCGGCCAGGGGGGCCAGGCGAGCGGAGGTCCGTCCACCGGCACGACAGGCGCCGGCGCGGGCTCGTCCGCCAGCACGGCGGGCGCCGGCGCAGGCCCGTCCGCCAGCACGACGGGCGCCGGCGGAGGCCTCGGCCCCCACGTCCCTGAGCCGAGCACGCCGACGCGCGGCGGGACGATGACGTTCACGAACATCGGCGCGCCCGGCTGGTGGCCCCGCCGCATCGACCGCGAGCCGGGCGACCCGGGGTGCGACTACAAGGATGGCGACGACACCTGGGGCGGGCACTGCTGCATGACGGAGCATCACACGACGAGCGACACGCTCGCCCCGTTCGATGAAGAGATGACCCTCATCATGAGGGCGATCCGCGTGAAGCAGCTCGCCGTCTATCAGCCCGGCAGCGACCCTGCCGCATGGCAGATGGTCTCGTCGTGGGACGCGAAGGTCGGCGCGGGCTCCAACCTGCTCGTCACGGAAGGGCAGACCACCTCCGCCGACTTCACGGGTGACCTCACGAAGAAGGACTGCGTCACGTACTTCACGCAGGACAAGCCCTTCGCGTGCGGTGACGGCAAGGATTATTACTGTCCCGACGATCCGGGCATCATGCACCTCGGCTGGGCGGGCTCGAAGCTCGTCGTCTTCCTGGCGTCGATGACGTTCGACGACGCGGGCGTCGAGAAATGCGACGGCGATGGGCAGGGCCACCCCGGCCCGTGGGTCGCGTTCGTCGCGTCCGAGCTCATTCGCGACGGCGGCCGCAAGTGGAATGGGCTCTGCAACTGCTACTCGAAGACGGGCACCGTCGGCGACGGCTGCGGCGAGATCAACGTGTTCGAGGTCGTGATGGACAACAACGAGTACAGCAACCGCGAGTTCATGAGCACCGGTGTCCGCTCGTACCAGGAGGGGCACATCGGCGGCAGCGTCTGCGGGACCGGCTGTGATCGCGACGCGTTCGCCGAGGATGTCGAGGTGGTGGATGCGTGCGCGCAAAAGGCCTACGACAAGGGGCCCGTCATCGAGGCCGGCGGGCCCTCGGACGGCTGCCCGACGTGGCGCCGGCCCAGCGGCGATCGCTACTTCATGATCCTGCTCGATGAGGCGCAGCGCACGATCCAGGTCGCGGTCATCCACCCCGAGAGGATCCCCTCCGCCGCGGCCGAGATGCTCCCCGATCTGCCGGGCGGGCTCTCGCGCCGCTCGATCGACGCCATGCTCTCGATGCGCCTGCCGGAGTGAGCCCCATGAAACCGAGGAACACCATGCACAATCTCCGTCAGCTTCCGGTGCGGTGGGTCTTCATCGCCGCGATCGCGTCCTTCGCCGGCGTGCCGGCGTGCTCGAGCAGCGACGACGAGGCACAGGCGTCGTCGGGGTCGAGCGGCGCCGGCGCGGGCAGCTCGAGCAGCAGCGGCGCAGCAAGCTCGAGCGGCGCCGGCGCGGGCAGCGCGAGCAGCAGCGGCGCGGCGAGCTCGAGCGGCAGCGGCGCAGCAAGCTCGAGCGGCAGCGGCGGCTCTCAGCCGATGGGCTGCAAGCGCGGCCTCGCGTATGGCTATCACTCGAAGGCCGACATGGATGCCCTCTCACCGGCGGTGTCCTGGTGGTACAACTGGACCCATGTGCCAGACGAGGGGGTCCGGCCCGATTATTACAGGACGCTCGGCGTCGAGTACGTACCGATGGTGTGGGGCGGGAACGACCTCGACGGCGCCGCCGCCGGCCGCATCGCCTCCGAGATCCCCGAGGGGGCGAGGTTCCTGCTCGGGTTCAACGAGCCGAACTTCGGGGCGCAGGCCGACCTTTCCGCGGCCGAAGCCGCGGCGCTCTGGCCGCACGTCGAGGCGGTGGCCGACGCGCGCGGCCTCGCGCTCGTGTCGCCGGCCGTGAACTTCTGCGGCGGCGATTGCCAGGAGACGGATCCATTCAAGTACCTGGACGACTTCTTCGCCGCGTGCAGCGGGTGCCGGGTCGATTACATCGGGATCCACATCTACACCGGCTGCAAGGGAGAAGGCGACAACCAGGCCCAGTGGCTCATCAACCACGTCGAGACGTACAAGTCACGGTTCGACAAGCCCCTCTGGCTCACGGAGCTCGCGTGCGACAGCGCGGGCTCCCTCGGCGAGCAGAAGGAGTTCCTGGTCGACGCGCTGGCGTACCTCGAGAACGAGCCCCGGATCGCGAGGTACGCGTGGTTCTCGGGCCGCGCCGACAACGTCCGGCACGCGAGCTTGCTCGGCGACGACGGCGAGCTCAACGAGCTCGGTCAAGCCTACGTCAGCGCGCCGCAGCACGCGTGCGGAGCCTCGACCGAGTGAGTGTGACGCGGCCGGCGGCCGGCCGCCTGCGCGCTCTCCCGCCGTGGCCGCCGCGCCGCGGCGCCCTGGCTCCGCCGCCGCTCGCCCCTCGGGCGGCGTCGGCCCGGCAGGCCCGCGCCGCAACGCGTCGGTGCGGCTGCGGTCGGAGACGCGAGCGTGAGGCTCGAAGGCGCGGTCACGCCTCGCCACCAGCACCGGTCCCCGCCAGGAGGGGGCCTCGCGCTCGCCGACGATCGTCGACGCTCGCCGCGCCAGATTGTGATTGACGCCGACAATGTGAGCGTTCACATTCGGCGCACCGAAACTTCTTTTGCCTTTCCCTGGATGGGCCGCCATGCGCACCGGGCCCTGCGTCCTCTTGACGGTCGCGCCGTGGCTCCGGACGAGGCGCATGCCGGGGGAAAGGAGGAGCAGCAGCTGGGCTCGGCTGGGATGACATCAGGGCGCATTCCACGTGCGGAACATCTGGCAACCACCTGCCTGCCAATCTCCGCCGTCATCGGCCTCGAGTGAGCGCTTCGCGCAGACCTAACGCAACCAGAGGGGCATCGTGCACTACGAAAAGAAGGCCGTCGGTCGCTTCCATGTCTTCTGTTTGCTCTCGAGCGTCGCGATGTTGGCGTGCGGCGAAGAGAGCGGCGACGCCGCACAAGCTGCGGGCGCGGGCAGCTCGAGCGTGTCGGCCGCGAGCGGGGCGTCGACCGGCGCAACCGCCGGGTCAAGCAGCGCTTCCGGTGGCACGAGCAGCGGCGAAGCAGCCGGTAGCGGCGGAGCGACCGCCGGCGCCGACGGAGCGGGCTCGGGTGGAACGGGCGGCGCGGGCGGTGCCGGGACAGGCGAGGCCGGCGGGGGCGGAGGTGGAGGTGACGCGGTGAAGTCCGCAGGCTGCGGCAAGACGCGCACCCTTAAGAACGGCGCCGGCACCGTGCAGAGCGGCGGGAAGAGCCGCAAGTACACCCTGCACGTCCCCGACGATTACGACAGCGGCCACCCGTACCGGCTCATTCTCGCCTTCCACGGGGCCACGGGGAACAGCGGCCAAGTCGCGCCCTCGTATTTCGGGCTCTGGTCGCTCTCCGAAGGGAGCACCATCTTCATCGCGCCCGACGCTGTCGGCGGGTTCTGGTCAGCCGACGACGATGTGACCTTCGTCGACGACATCCTCGATCAGGTCACGGGCGATCTCTGCATCGACACCTCGCGCATCGAGCTCGAAGGCTTCAGCCAGGGGGGCGCCATGGCGTGGACGCTGGCCTGCGCGCGTCCGGACGTTTACCGCGCCGCGGTGGTCCACTCCGGCGGCGGCCTTCCCCGGCCGGCGAGCTGCAAGCCGGTCGCCTTCATGTCTTCGCTCGGTCAGCAGGAGAGCGGCGGAGCCGGACAAACCTCCAACAGCGATTTCTTCGCCCAGCAAAATGGATGCATGGTGGAGGCCCTGGCCAAGGCGCCCAGAGGTGGCCACGCCTGCTCGGACTACAAGGGCTGCTCCGCGGGGCACCCCACCCGCTGGTGTGACTACGACGGCGGTCATACTCCGTCGCCGAACGACGGAGGGCAGCAGACGTCGTGGATGCCCCAGGAAGTGTGGACGTTCCTGAGTCAGTTCTAGAACACCAATCGTGTTGAAACCCGGGGAATTTCACAGGGAGGCGAGGAGTCGGGGAGGAAGAAAAGAGAATCTCTCCTTCTCGCCGTCTCTCGCTCCCCGACTCCTCGCCTCCCTGTGAAATTCCTGAGTTTCTCGAGGTTTCACCCCGTTTTGTCGCTCTAGAGTGCGCGAAACAAGGCGGCACTGGCCAGCATGCCAGGTTGTCGTTGACATGGAGTCTCTGTTCGATGGACCAATTCAAAAGTCACGTCCTCGGGCTCGCGTCGCTCTCGTTGGCGCTGCTCGTCGCGCTGCCTGCGCGCGGGGCATCGCTGCAAAAGGTCAACCAGAGCGAATGGGGGGCGGACGGCCTGCCCAGCTACGTCAACATGTACATTTACGTGCCTGACAAGCTGGCGACCAAGCCGCCCATCGTCGTCGCTCCCCATCATTGCCAGGGAAATGGCCAGGGGACGTTCAGCGAGATGTCGAGCCTGGTTTCCATAGCGAACACCAGTGGCTTCATCATGATCTTCCCGGAGGCCACCGGGCAGAACTGCTGGGACGCGGGATCGAAGAGATCGCTCGCCCACGGCGGCGGCGGCGACACGGGGGCCATCGTCCAGATGGTGAAATACACGCTCGCGAAGTACAGCGGCGATGCGGGCCGCGTGTACTCGGTCGGCGGGTCATCGGGCGGCATCATGACCGAGGCGTTGCTCGGTGTGTACCCCGACGTGTTCATGGCCGGCGTCTCGCTCATGGGCGTTCCGTGTGGCTGCTGGGCCGAGGGCTACAACGACGTCACCGGGACGGGGAGCTCGGCCCAGTGGAGCGGGCCCTGCGGGGGCGGCAACGTCACGAAGACCGGGCAGCAGTGGGGAGATCTCGTTCGTTCGTACTATCCAGGTTACACCGGCCATCGCCCGCGCCTGCAGCACTGGCATGGCACCGCCGACACGATCCTCAGCTACAAGAACATGGCTGAAGACATCAAAGAGTGGACGAACCTCCTGGGGTTGAGCGAAGCCCCGAGTGGGACCGACACGCCGAAGCGCGGAACCACGCGCCAGTTCTGGAAGAGCTCTTGCGGCTACACGGTCTATGAGGCCTTTTCGATGGACGGCGTCGGGCACGCTGTGCCGTTCGACGGCCCCGCCGTCGCCGCCTATTTCGGCCTCGACAAGGCCGGTGGTCAGGATCCAGAGACGGCAGCTTGTCCCGGCGCTGTCCCCGGCGGCAGCGACACCGGAGGCGCAGGCGGCGCGGCCGGAACCGGAGGCGCGGGGGGCGAAGCCGGAGGCGCAGGTGGCGAGGCCGGAGGCGCGGGGGGCGAGGCCGGAGCCGGAGGCGCGGGCGGGGTCATGGTAAGTGGCTCAGGCGGCAGCGCAGGCATCGGCGGCGCGATGGACACCGCGTCCGGGGGGGCGAACGGACAGGACGCCAGCGCGGGAACCGGCGACCCGACAGGAGGAGAAAGCTCCAGCTCCGGCTGCAGCTGCGCCGTGGGCAACGACGCGAGCGACTCTGGCACCCAGGCGGGTTTCCTCCTCGCGGCGCTGGGGTTGCTGCTCGGTCGCCCGAAGCGCCGCCCGCGCTGAGCGCGCTGGAAGACCCCCGGCCGCGCCGCATCGTGGTTTCACTTGCCGTAGGCCACCCGCCACACGGTGTTGCTCTGGTCGTCGGTCACCAGCAGCGCGCCGTCCTTGGCCACCGCGACGCCGACCGGACGACCCCACACGTCGCCGGTGCTCGTGACGAAGCCGGTCATGAAGTCTTCGTAATATCCCGCCGCCTTGCCGTCCTTGACCGGGATGCGAATCACCTTGTATCCGGTGCGCCGCGAGCGGTTCCACGAGCCGTGCTCCGCCGCGAAGATGTGTCCCTGGTAGTCGGCCGGGAACTGCTGGCCCGTGTAGAAGCAGAGGTCGAGGGAGGCCGAGTGCGACTGGATCAGCACGTCGGGCACGACGACCTTGTCCCGGAGCTCGGGGCGCTTGCCCTCGTGCCGCGGATCCTGATGCCCGCCGAGGTAGTACCAGGGCCAGCCGTAGAAGCCGCCCTCTCGCACGCGCGTCACGTAATCGGGGACCAGGTTGTCGCCCAGCTCGTCGCGCTCGTTCACGCTGGTCCAGAGCGCGCCCGTCGCCGGCTCGATGGCCAGGCCGACCGGGTTGCGGATGCCTGACGCATAGAGCGCCTCGCTCTTGCCGTCGGGCGTGAAGGCCAGGATGCACGCGCGGCGGATCTCGTCGTCGTCGTCATCGACGTTGGAGCGGGAGCCCACGGACACGAACATTCGCTGGTTGTCCTTGCTGAAGGCGATATCGCGGGTCCAGTGGCCGCCGCCGCCCACGGCCTCCTTGCCCGAGGGGATGTTGGTGACCAGCGCCTCGGCCGGGCCGCTGGCCCTGGTGTCGCCCGCCTTGTAAGGGAACCGCACCACGCTGTCCGTATTCGCGATGTAGACGTGCGTCGGCGCCTCGGTCCCGCTCGGATAGAAGGCGATGCCGAAGGGGCGGTTCAGGTCCCCGGCGTAGACGCTGCGGACGTCGGCCTTGCCGTCGCCGTCCGTGTCCCGGAGCACCTGCACCCGGTCCGCCGCGCTCTCGGCCACGAACACGTCGCCGTTCGGCGCCACCTGCACGACGCGCGGCTTCTCCAGCCCCGTGGCGAGCTCGGCGACGGTGAATCCCGACGGGACTTTGGGGAACACACCGGCTGGACGATCTGCCTTGCTCGGGCGGTTGGTCACCGACTCGCCCTCGTTGGGCGCGGGGAGGTCGGCGACGGTGATCTTGCGCTTCACGCCGGGCGCGTCCGTCGTCCAGTCGCCCAGCGCGTCGGCGCCGGTGAGGATCCTGTCGGTGGGCGCTGGCTGCGGTGTGACCTCGGCGCGCTTGGGCGAGCAGGAGGCCAGCGCGCCCGCGCCGGCGCCCACCAAGAGCACCTGAGCCAACCCACGCCGGACCCACCGGCGACCTGGGATTCGGTTGTCCATGGACTCGGGTTGCCATTCGGCTGCTCCTCTGTCCACCGCTCCTCTGGACCGATGAGCCCGCCGATCTCCTCGCCTCTCGCCACGAGCAGACGGGGGAGCGGCCCTCCATCCAACCCCGGTTGCCGTCCCGGTGGCCGGCTACCTACCAGTCCGCCTCGATCACCCCTCCGGTGTACTGCGTGCTGGTCGGCGTGTACTGGTGCACCTCGAACTTGTTGCCGTCGGGGTCCGCCAGCCAGATCTGGTACGTGTTGTCGCAGCCGAGCTTCTTCTCGGTGAACGGGACGCCGCGGCTCTTCAGCGTCGCCATCACGGCGTCCATGTCGTCGGTCTCCAGGCAGAAGTGGGCGATCCCGGTATTGACCACCTCGCCGAGGTTCCGGTCCTCGAACATCTCCATATAGTTGCCGTCGGCGATCTCGAGGTAAGCGCCGAACGGCGCGCCTTCGCGGGTGAAGCTGAACTTGGTGGCGAACCCGAGCTTGCCGTAGAAGTCGACCGAGCGCTGCAGATCCCTCACGTTGAGACAGACGTGCGCGATGCGTTTGAACATGGGACAGCCTCCGCGACGGCGCCGGGGTAGGGGAGCGGCGCGCGCGGACGAGGATACCCCACCCGGATGCCCTGGCGCGACGGCGGCCCTTCGCCGTCCCCGTTCGCCTCAGCGCAGCCCGAGCCGCTTCGCGAGGTGGTGCAGGTTGCTGCGGTGCATCCCGAGCGATCGCGCCGCGGCGGCCCAGTTGCCGTCGTGCTGCGCCACGGCCCGCTCGATGAGCCCGCGCTGGAACGCGTCGACCTGCTCGTTCAGCGGCGCCGCCGCGGGCGCCTTCTCCGCGTCGTCCTCGCGCGGCGCGGGCTCCGCCACCGCGGCGACGTCGACCCCGAGGTGGGCCGGCTTGACGACCACGGGCGCCCCGCGGGGCACGCCCCGCGACGCCTGCAGCACCATCCGGAACACCGTGTTCTCCAGCTCACGCACGTTCCCCGGCCAGGCGCCGCCCGCGAGCAGCTCGCGCGCCGCCTTCGTCAGCCGCACCGGCCCGACGCCGAGCCGCGCGCGCGCCTCGTCGCAGAAGTGGCCGGCGAGCAGCGGGATATCGCTCCTCCGCTCGCGCAGCGGCGGCACCGCGAGGCGGTAGACGTTGAGCCGGTGGAAC
The DNA here is from genome assembly GCF_052075895.1 of Sorangium sp. KYC3313. NCBI lineage: Bacteria > Pseudomonadati > Myxococcota > Polyangiales > Polyangiaceae > Sorangium > Sorangium sp. KYC3313. Next base: position 8,141,502 of record NZ_CP197255.1, on the reverse strand, counting down.
AGATCGGCCCGGAAGCGCCCCTCGGCCACCTCCCGCTCGATATCGCGGTTCGTGGCCGCCACGACGCGCACGTTGACGCGCAGCGACCGATCGGCGCCGACCCGCTGCACCTCGCCCTCCTGCAGCGCCCGCAGCAGCTTCGGCTGGATCGACAGCGGCAGCTCGCCGATCTCGTCGAGGAGCAGCGTGCCCTTGTCCGCCACCTCGAGCTTCCCCGGCCGGCTCTGCTCCGCCCCGGTGAACGCGCCGCGCACGTGCCCGAACAGCTCGCTCTCCGCCACCGACTCGGGCAGCGCCGCGCAGTTCACGTGGAGCAGCGGCTCGCCCCGCCGCCCCGACGCCGCGTGGACGGCGCGCGCCACGAGCTCTTTCCCCACGCCCGTCTCGCCCGTGATCAACACCGTGAGATCCGACGGCCCCACGAGCGCGATCTCGTCGCGCAGCCGCTGCATCGCCGGGCTCGTCCCGAGCAGGCTCGCGCCCCGCTCCCGCTCCGCCGCCCGCCGGAGATCGTCGGCGACCAGGCCGAGCCGCTCGGCGCTGTGCTCGAGCGCGTCGATGAGCTGGCTCGTGCGCACCGCCGCGCCGGCCAGCGCGCCCAGCCAGGAGAGCGTCGCCGCGTCGACCCCCTCGAAGGCGCGCGGGTCGCGCGCGTCGGCCGTCAGCAGCCCGATGAGCGTGCCCTCGACCCGCAGCGGCCAGCCGAGGCACGCGTGCACGTGCGCCAGCGCGGTCGCGTCCGACGCGAGCAGCCCGTCGAACGGATCCGGCAGCTCGGTGTCCGGCGCGAAGCGCACCGGCGCCTCGGCGTGGCAGAGGATGTCGAGCCGAGGGTGCGCCTTCGTGCAAAACGTGCGCCCCAGCGCCTCCGGCGCGAGCCCGTGCGCCGCGAGCGGCACCAGCACGCCGTCCTGGTACCGCATCAGGCACGCCGCATCACACGGCACCACGTGCCGCACCGCCTCGAGCAGGCGCCGGTACCGATCCTCGGCGCCCAGCGACGTCGTGAGATCGAGCGCGACCGACAGAAGCGCCTCCAGGTTCGGCTTCACCATGTTGTCGATTGTACAACGTAGTTGTTGATTTGACAACGCACGGATGTTGCGGAAATCGCAACATCACCCGCCAGGAGGCACGAGACGAAGGGGCGCGCGGCAGCGGCACGCCGCCTGCTTCATGGCCGGGCGTCACGATCGGAGCTCCCGAGGTCGCGCCGCGGAGGCGCGGGCGCGCCGGGGCTCACGCGAACAACGAGGTTGCTATGCATAACCTGCGACGACTCTGGCTGGCGCTCGCCGCCGTCATCACCGCTGGCTTCTTGATACTCGGCTTCATGGGGCGGGAGGTGTACCGCAAGGCCCCGCCGATCCCGGAGCGGGTCGAGACGCCGTCCGGCCGGGTGCTGCTCACGAAGGACGACATCCTGGACGGGCAGCTGGTCTATCAGAGCATCGGCGGACAGCAGGTCGGCAGCGTCTGGGGGCACGGCGCCTACCAGGCGCCGGACTGGTCGGCCGACTGGCTCCATCGCGAGGCCGAGGCGCAGCTCGCGCTCTGGAGCCAGCGAGAGCACGGCGCGGCGTTCGCGGCGCTCCCGGACGAGGCGCAGGCCGCGCTCAAGGCGCGGCTCCAGAAGACGATGCGCCACAACGGCTACGACGCCGCGACCGGCGCGCTCACGGTCTCCGAGGATCGCGCGCTGGCGATCGAGCAGACCGCGGCGCACTACCGCGCGCTCTTCGGCGACGAGCCGAGCCTCACCGACCTGCGCGAGAGCTACGCGCTGCACACGGGCGCTGTCCCCGACGCCGGGCGGCGCGACAAGCTGACGGCGTTCTTCTTCTGGACCTCGTGGGCCGCGGCCGCGGAGCGCCCTGGCACCGGCGCCAGCTACACCAACAACTGGCCCCATGAGCCGCTCGTCGGAAACGTCCCCACGGCCGCCAACGTGGTCTGGTCGATCGTGAGCGTCGTGCTGCTGCTCGCCGGGATCGGCGCGCTCGTCTGGTACCACGCGTTCCGCCGCGCCGAGGAGCCGCCCGTCGCTGCGCCGGAGCGCGACCCGCTCTCGGGGTGGGTGCTCACCCCGTCGATGCGGGCCGTCGGGAAGTACTGCCTCGTCGTGGTCGCGCTTCTCGTGCTCCAGGTCGCGCTCGGGGCCCTGACCGCGCACTACACGGTGGAAGGACACGAGGTCTTCGGCCTGCCGGTCGCGGACTACCTGCCGTACGCGGTGACGCGCACCTGGCACGTCCAGCTCGGCGTCTTCTGGATCGCGACCGCGTTCCTCGCGGCGGGGCTGTTCCTCGCGCCGGCGGTGGGCGGGCGCGAGCCGAGGGGGCAGCGGCTCGGCGTGAACGTCCTCTTCGGGGCGCTCGTTTTCGTGGTCTTCGGCTCGCTCGCCGGAGAGTGGCTGGCGGTGAAGCAGCTCTTCGCGCTCGAGCACTCGTTCTGGTTCGGGCACCAGGGGTACGAGTACGTCGACCTCGGCCGCGCCTTCCAGATAGCGCTCTTCGGCGGGCTCGTGCTCTGGCTCTTCCTGATGCTGCGCGCGCTCTGGCCCGCGCTCTCGCGGCGCGACATGAGCCGGCACATCGTGCTGCTCTTCACCGGCGCGACGGTGGCGATCGGGATGTTCTACGGCGTGGGGCTGTTCTACGGCGCGAAGACGCACCTGTCGGTCATGGAGTACTGGCGCTGGTGGGTCGTCCACCTGTGGGTCGAGGGGTTCATGGAGGTGTTCGCCACCGCGGCCATCGCGTTCCTGTTCACCCGGTTCGGGCTCGTGCGGCCCGACAGCGCGGCGCGGGCCGCGATCCTGTCCACCTGCATCTTCCTCATCTCGGGCATCCCCGGCACGTTCCACCACCTCTACTTCAGCGGCACGCCGGTCTCGGTGATGGCGGTCGGCGCGAGCTTCAGCGCGCTGGAGGTCGTTCCGCTCGTCCTCGTGGGGATGGAGGCGCACGAGACCTGGCAGATGCAGCACCGGAGCGGGTGGATGCAGGCCTATCGCTGGCCCATCCAGTTCTTCGTCGCCGTCGCGTTCTGGAACTTCGTGGGCGCGGGGGTGTTCGGCTTCCTCATCAACCCGCCGATCGCCCTCTATTACATGCAGGGCCTCAACACGACCCCCGTGCACGCGCACGCCGCCCTCTTCGGCGTCTACGGGCTCCTGTCGCTCGGCCTCGTGCTGGTGATGCTCCGCCGCCTGCGCCCCGACGCGGTGTGGAACGAGGCGCGGCTCCGGGTGGCGTTCTGGGGGATGAACGGCGGCCTCGGCCTCATGATCCTCCTGAGCCTGCTGCCGATCGGGCTGGCGCAGGCGTGGGCCAGCGTCGAGCGCGGGCTGTGGTACGCGCGGAGCGCGGAGTTCCTGCAGCAGCCGGTCCTCGAGGCGCTGCGCTGGATGCGGCTCGTCGGAGACACCCTGTTCATCGTCGGCGTCCTGGCCTTCGTGGGGTTCGTCGCGGGGCTCTTCACCCGCCGGCCGGCGGGCGCTGCCTCGGCGAAGCCCGCGCTCGAAGGTGAGGCGGCAGGGATGCCCGCGCCGGCGGCGAGCGGCGCGCCTGCGGCCTGATCCCCCGCGCGCCAGCGCACGGCAGTCCGCTGGCGCGCCTCCTCCCTGTCGCGCCGCGCGGCGCCCCGGCTGGCGCGCCTCCTCCCTGTCGCGCCGCGCGGCGCCCCGAAATGTGCGCGTGGCGCCGAGCTCAGCCGTGATCCGCCACGCTATGCTCGGGTCCTGGAGCGCCGCGGCGCTCGCCCCCGGGAACCCAGCATGTCCACCGAACACTTCGACGTCCTGATCATAGGCGCCGGCCTCTCCGGCATCGGGGCCGCCTACCACCTCCAGACGCGCTGCCCCGGCAAGCGGTACGCGATCCTCGAGGGGCGCAGCGCGATCGGCGGTACCTGGGACCTGTTCCGCTACCCTGGCGTCCGCTCGGACTCGGACATGTTCACGCTCGGCTATTCCTTCCGCCCCTGGAAGGAGGCCAAGGCGATCGCGGACGGGCCGTCGATCCGCGACTACGTGCGCGACACGGCCCGGGAGCTCGGCATCGACCGGCACATCCGGTTCAATCACCGGGTTCGAGCCGCGTCGTGGTCCTCGGAGCAGGCGCGCTGGACCGTCGAGGTGGACGTCGGTCCAGGCGAGGAGCGCGTCCGCACCTCCTGCAGCTTCCTGTATATCTGCAGCGGCTACTACCGCTACGAGAGCGGGTATACGCCGAGCTTCCCTGGCCGCGACGACTTCCAGGGACAGCTCGTGCACCCCCAGCGGTGGCCGGAGGATCTCGACTACCGGGGCAAGCGCGTCGTCGTCATTGGCAGCGGCGCCACGGCCGTGACGCTTGTGCCCGCGATGGCCGCCGACGCAGCGCATGTGACGATGCTCCAGCGCTCACCGAGCTACATCGCCTCGCTGCCTTCGGAGGACCCGATAGCGAACGCGATCCGCGAGCACCTGCCGGAGCGGATCGCCCACCGCGTCGCCCGCTGGAAGAACGTCGCGCTCAGCCTGCTCATCTACCAGATCTGCCAGCGCGCGCCGCGGCTGGCCAGGCGGATGCTCCGCAAAGGCGTCGCCCGGCATCTGCCCGCCGACTTCGACATCGATACACACTTCAACCCGCGCTACGATCCATGGGATCAGCGCCTCTGCCTCGTGCCGGACGCCGATCTCTTCCGTGCGGTGAGGGAGGGGCGCGCCTCGGTGGTCACCGACAGCATCCGGACCTTCACGAAGAACGGCGTCCTGCTCGAGTCGGGCAAGGAGCTCCAGGCGGACATCCTCGTGACGGCGACGGGCCTGGAGCTCCTGTTTTGCGGCGGCATCCGCATCTCCGTCGACGGTGACGTCCTCGATCCCGGCCGGTCGTTCATCTACAAGGGGTTGATGCTGGGCGGCGTCCCGAACTTCGCGTTCTGCCTCGGTTACACGAACGCCTCGTGGACGCTCCGCGCCGAGCTGGCCTCGACGTACGTCTGTCGGCTGCTCAACTACATGGATCGTCATGGCTACCGGCAGTGCTTGCCGCGTCCTGACGAATCCGTCCCCGATCCTCGGCCGCTGCTCGGCCTGACGTCGGGCTATGTGCGGCGCTCGGTGGACCACCTGCCCAAGCAGGGAACGAAGGCGCCGTGGTACTTCCGCCAGAACTACGTCCTTGATCTGCTCGCGATGAAGCTCGGCCCGGTGGACGACGGCACCATCGTCTTTTCCAGGGAGGGTCGGCCGCTGCGCCGCGAACTCGCGAGCGCGGAGCGTCCTCGGCGCGTGGAGGCCTGAACAGAGGCGCGCGCCGCCGACGACGCGGATCGCTCGGCTCTCCCGCATTGCCCTGGCCCGACGGCGGAAAAAATGAGTAGCAGGCGCGTCGACGCGCGTCCATCGCGCGCGCTCATGCTAACAACCGCGCCGGTCGCCCGAACGCAGACGAGCTGGCCATGGACGACCGCAAGCGGCCCTCCTCACGGCCGCCTCGACGCCCGGGCCGGCGATGCATGGAGCTTTGAATGAGGTACAACCTGTTCGTTGGATTGCTTGTCTTGCCCCTCCTGGGTTGCGGATCGGATCCTGCTGTCGACGCGGGCGCGACGACGACGGGCGCGACGACGAGCACGGGGGCCGGGGGGACGGGAGGCGCGGGCGGGGAATCGCCGGGCTGCTCTCCGACCGCTGCGCCGGAGGTCACCGATGTCTCCGGCACGTGGGCGTACCGCGCCATCGGGTCGCAGCTCACCCAGGCGCAGGGTCTCCCGCCGTTCCAGACGCGCATCGTCAGCGTGATGCTCATCACGCAGCAGCAGAATGGTGACGCCATCTCGCTGCAGGGCACGTATTGCGACCATTACACCGAGGACCCGGACGCGATCGTGCACGCCGTCATCCCGGACAGCTTCCGCGAGGCGCTCGCGCCGGTGACCCGCGAGGGCACGTTTGCGGCGAGCGAAGGGGGGCTCCGCTACAAGCTCGGGCCCCTCCACGAGGTGATCGGCGCGGCGCTCGACGACCCGGCGCAGGACGAGCTGCCCACGGATCCGGCGGACGCTCGCGTCGTCGATCAGGACGAGGATGGACACCCGGGGATGACGGTTCAGCTCCAGGGGCTCATCGATGGGTCGGTGTACGTGGCCGAGCGGGCGCGGACCGAGCTCGACGGCGTGGCGGTCGCGACCGATCGCATCGAGGGTCGGCTCGGGTTCGTGTCGGAGCAGAGCGTGCTCGAAACGGACCCTTCGAGCCTCAAGGCGACCATGGCCGCCTCGAGGACGTACCCCGATCCGGAGGAGTGCAGCAGCACCTTCGTGATGGTCCGTACCCCTGACGGCGCGGACTGCGCCTGGATCAAGGAGAGGGCCGACACGCTCTTCCAGTAAAGCCACCTCCCGGCGGTCGCGGCGCCCCGCGTGACCGCGCGCCTCCGGGCGTCCGATCGAGAGGACGCCGGCTTCGCTGCGCTGCTCACTCGGGCAGCCGCAGGACGAAGCCGGCGCCGGCCAGCCAGCCGCCGCTGGAGAAGCCGGGATAACCTGGGTTGTTCGTCTGCAGCCCCTCGACGCCGTCGAGCGGCTCGCCGCTCACGATGTCGACAAGGTTGTCTGGGACCTCATCGATCACGGGGTTCCTGGCGGACGCGCTCTTCGACACCTCCCGTGGCACGAGCAGCTGGCCGTGCAGGAACGCTCCCACGCCGAAGTCGGCGCCGAAGAGCGACACCGGCGTCTCGAACGAGGCGCTGACCGCGAGGCGCGCGTTGTCGACGTAGTTGGTCCTGCCGGTCTGGTCCGGCACGGGAGACGGCGTGAAGGCGACGTCCGCGGAGACCCTGCGACTCCCCAGCACGACCGCGCCGCCGAGCCCCACGGACACCGTGCTCGACCACGGGTCGGGCGGGCTTTCGGCGTGCCGATCGCGGTACTCTGACCACCGCGTCAGGAGCGCGTGCCCGCCGATCTCCCAGGCGGGCGGCGCCGGGCTCTTCGAGCGCGCGGCGCGCTCGCCCCCTCGGTCCTCGCTTGGCGGGCCCATGACCGAGGCCCCCACGCCGACGCGGGTCGGCTGGTGGCCGAGCGTCAAGCGATAGGACTGGGGGACCGAGGTCTCGCCCTCCGGATAGGTGTAATTCCAGAAGCGGATCCTGTTCTCGCCGTCGGTGTCCGACGCCGCGGCGAGGTGGAGCGTGGCCGAGAGGCGCAGCCAGGGCGCGGGGCTGGTCGCGAAGGCGAAGTAAGGAGCGAAGACGCTCTCGACCTCCACGTCGGGGTTGATGAGGGCGGCCCGCTGGTCGCTCGCGTCGGGCACGTGGACGGCGGTCCGCGCGCTGGTGCCGATCGTGACGTCGACGCCCGCCCCCACGGATAGCCAGCGGGTGATCCGGCCAGCCATCGACACGGCCAGGCTGGTGACCGACAAGCGATCTCCCAGCAGCTCGAACTCCAGCCGATTCGAGAAGTACTGCGCGCGCTCGTCGGCGAAGAAGGCCCGCTGCTCCTGGAAGCTCCTGAGCGGCAGGAGGGCGTAGAAGCCCAGGACGAGGCGGTCCTCGCAGAGCGGCCGCACGAGCCCGAGCGTCGCGTAGCTGTTGATCTGCCGGTCGCGCGTGTCGTCCCGGGGGCTCGGGAGCTTCGACCCCGGCATGGGCCGGTGGGTGAGGCGAGAGGTCGAGCCGTCCGGATTCCGGATCTGGCCATCGTACACCGACTCGGGCACGTCGATGCCCGGGGGGCGCGGGGCCAGGGTGATGTCGCCGTGCGTGACGAGCACGAAGAGGCCCGCTTGCGTCGTCGCGGGCGCGAACGGCAGGAGCGCGGGGTTGAAGAACGCGGCCTCCGGTCCCCGCGCGAGCGCCCGTGCGTTCAGCCCGTTGGCGCTCGTGGGAGCGCCGGTGATCTCCAGCGCGCCCGACGCACGGACGGCTCCGGCCTGGAGGACCACGGCGGACGCCAGCGCGAACGGCGTGGCGACGCAGATTCTGTGCGGCATAAGTGCTCGAGGCGCGGGAGTCTGCCGGAGGGGCGGCTGCGAGGTCAAGCCCTGAGGACATCGGACGCTCTGCACGGAGCCTCAGCTCCAGTGAGCGGTCAACTCGAGGTGATCGTCGTTATCGCCGCCGCCGGCGATGATGCGCTGGCGGACGTGATCGGCGCCGCCGATCACGAGGAGCTGCTCGCAGGAGCCGATGACTTCGGTCCACATGTTCTCGTCGAAGCCTTGGCAGCCGATCCAGAGAGCGCGGGTGAAGCCGCGGCGGGATTCGAGGACACGAACGTGGCCGGCCGAATAATAGTTAGAGAAGACGCGCTGGCCGAGGGAGAAGAGGGTGGAAGGGGAGATGAGGCCCGCGATGACCTTGTAGATGCCGCTCATGTCGTCGTGCGTGCACTGGCGGCCAATCTGGTGGATGAGCTCCTTGCCTTCGCCGGTGGTGCGCCGGATGGCCTGGAACAGGTCCTTGTACCAGGCGATCGGGTACCAGCCGGTGGAGACGAGGCTGCCGTAGCGGATGCCGTCGCGCAGCGGTTCACACATCTCATCCAGGCTGCGCTTCTGGACAGGCTCGCCGCGTAGCTTGCCAAAGCTCGCAACCACGGAGCGAAACGCCACCCCCTTGACCTTCGGTTCGTCGGTCATCCCATCGCGCGAGCGCGCTCGGCAATCAGGGTACCTCACCCCGCGGAGGTAGGCCACATTGTTGCCCTCCTCGCCGGTATTGAAGCGTACAATCACCTCCTACATGGTGCAGCCCGAGCCGTTCGATCTTCGCGCGGCTTTCGCGCGGCCCGCTGGGGCGCCCACGGCAAGGTGAGGCAGCCCGACCGGCAGAATTCCCACCTCATCGAGCGGTGGTTGCGCGCTTCTGCGCGCTTCGAGGCGGCCGCCTCACGGGCCCTCGGCGTCGAAGATCGCGTCCACGTACCGCAGCGTCGCCTCGCGCCGGCGGCGCACGCGCTCGGCCGAGTCCTCCTCCACGAGCACCTCGTCGGGCTTCACGCGGAAGAGCGGCTGGCCCTTCTGCACGATCGTCCCCTCGCCGCCGTCGATGAGCACCTCCTCGATGGTGCCGGAGCAGGGCGCGAGCACCTTGTTGAACATCTTCATGACCTCGATCACGTAGAGCGGATCACCGGCGGCGAAATGGCTGCCCTTCGTCACGAGCGGAGGCCGGTCCGGCGCCTCCTGCGCGTAGAACATGCCGCCGGTGACCGCGACGATCTCGTTGGCCCGCATGGCGGGCGGCGGCGCGAGCACCTTGCGCATGCGGGCCGAGAGCTCGCGATCGAGCAGGCGCTCCGGGATGGCGACCGTGCCGTCCTCCCGCGCGCGGAGCTCGAAGAAGCGCGCGGCGTCGCCCGCGAGGACCAGCGCGTCGAGGAGCTCCAGGCCCGCCTGGAAGCCGAGGTGCGAGCCCCGAACCCGCCGCCAGAGCTCGGCGTCGTAGCCGTGAGGCGCGGTATCCCCGGACAGGTGCGCTCGCAGCTCGGGCCACGGAGGCGCGCTGCCCGCCTGGCCCATCCGCTCGCCGACGCGCCGGTAGAAACCGAGCGCCCGCGAGAGCACCTCCTGGTCGTGATCCCAGATCACATGGGCCGCGGGCGCCTGCGGCTGCGGCGTCATGTTGAGCAGCCAGTACGTGTCCGCGAGCACCTCGATCGGGTTCTTGAGCCAGCGCACCCGCCCCGACCGGATCTCGAACGACCCCATGTTCCGGCTGAGCCACGCCGACAGGAGGTGTGGCTCCGCGCAGATCTTCTCCACGGGACGGCGCACCAGCGTGTCCTTCAGCGTGAAGACCTTCTTCAACGCCCCTCCGCCCGCCGCCTCCGCGGCCCCGGCCCGCGCCGCGAGGCGGCGCTCGTGACGGGCGCCGAGCTCGGCCCACATCGCGTCGAAATCGAGCTCCCCGAGCTCCACCGCGAGCAGGCCGACCTGCGTGAGGTAGGGGACCACGAAGCGCGTCGTCGGCTTCGTCCACACGCTCCGCGCGAGGAACCAGTGCACGAGCCCGTAATGGAACAGGAGGTTCGTGTGAAGATCGCTGCCGCGCAGCGTGGTCGTGCGCAGGATCTCGCAGATCCGCTGGTAGGCCTCCTCGCGCGAGGCGCCGTAGGTCACGAGGAGCGCGATGTTGCTGTCGTAGGCGCCGGCGACCCGGTAATGCATGAACACCCCCGTGTCGGGGTTCTTCACGCAGATGCCCTGATCGTCGCGGATCTCGTGCGGGTGCGGATCGCTCCAGGACACGATGACGCCGGCCGCGTGGGGCTCCAGCGCGCCGTTCGTCGCGTTGAGGCGCGCCTCCACCGCGGACCCTTCCCGCCGGACGCGGATCGGCCGGGGCAGCCGCTCCCCGTGGCGCGCGAGCAGGACCATGCACTCGACGAGCGAGGTCACCTCGAACGCGTCGGCCGGATCAGCCGGGTTCTCGAAGCGGAGGGCATAACAGAGCTCCGACACCCGGTGCTCGACCTGGATCCGGGTGTTGACCTCCATGAAGTAGTGGTGATCCCCCTCGACGATGCACTCGAACGTCGAGGCCGAGTTCAGCCCGACCGCCTGCCCGAACCGCTCCGCCTCGGCCTCCATCCGGGCGAGCGACGCGAGCTCGCGCTCGAGCGACGCCGCGCGCGGCGCCTCGCCGGCCGCGCGCGCCCGCTCGATCGCCTCGCGCAGCCCCTCCTGCGTCATCGCCACCTCGAGCAGCTTCTGCTCGTGCATTTGCAGCGAGCAGTCGCGCCCGCCCAGCGCGACGCACCACGCGCCGTTGCCGATCAGCTGGATCTCGTTGTGCCGCGTCTCCTCGATGTTGAGCTCGAGCAGGATGTTCTTGTTGTCGCCGACGCCCGCGGCCTTCACCTCCGCGAGGACCTCCCGCGCCAGCGCGGGGACCTCGGCCGCCCGCGCCCGCGCCGCGGCCCCGAGGGGCGCCGCGTCGGGCGCGACGCCGGCGAGGAGCCGCTGCCCCTTGCCGCCGCCGCCGCCGATGGCCTTGAGCCGGATCCTCCGCCCCGGGTGGCGAGCGAGCAGCTCGGCCGCGCCCCGCTCGAGCTCCACGCAGAGCTCGTCCGTCGTGTAGAGATCCACGCGCTGCGCGTACGCCGCCGCGAGCAGCGCGTCCGCCGCCTCGGCGAGCGGGACCTCGTCGGAGAGCCGCGCGCCCGCGCCCTTCGGGCCGCACAGCCCGCGCTCGGCCGCGGCCGCGCGCAGCGCCGCGTGATCGGGCCACTTGCGGAGCACGATCCGCCGGGTCGCGTCGTCGATGCCGGGCGTCACGCTGACCGCGGTCGCGAGCGCCGTCCGCTTCGCCTCGTCCTTGAGCCCGGCGGCGCGCTGCACCGACGAGCGCGGGCCGATGAAGACGAGCCCCGCCTCCTCGAGCGTGCGCACGAACTCCTCGTCCTCGGCCATGAAGCCGTAGCCCGCGAACACGTGCGTGTAGCCGCCGGCACGGGCGATCGCGACGATCTCCTGCATCAGCTTGACGCGCTCGTCCTTGGTGGCGCCCGTATAGTCCTTCACGCGGTGCACGTGCGCCGGGTGGATGCAGCGAAGCTCCGGCGCCAGGGCGTGCGTGTAGACGATCGAGTCCTTCTCCGACAGGAGGATGCCGTAGCGCTCGATCCCCATCTGGGCGAAGACATCCATCGCCTCTTTCCGGATCGGGCCCCGGCAGACGATCAGCGGCCGCACGTCGTCGGCGGCGAAGGAGCGCGCCCACGCCGAGCCCGAACGGCCGAGCCTGCGGTCGCGCACCACCCTCGGGTTGCGGTCGTAACCTCGCTTCGCATCGAATCCATCCATGATCAATGGAACTCCCGCTGAACACCGGTGAACGGCCCTGGCTGGTAGTGCCGCAGCAGGAACTCGAGGTTCTCCGCGATCACCGAGCGGAGCTCGCGCGGCATCACGAGCCGCGAGATGGAGCCCAGGCTGAGCCCCTCGCGCGGGTTCATGAGCTCCCGCTCGTACCGCGCGCTGAACTCCGCCTCTCTCGCCTTCAGCCACGCCGCGGCCTCGTCGCGGGCCTCCGCCTTCGCCTTCGCCTCGTCGAGGCCGCGGGCGAGCCGCTCCTTGACGCCGGCCTTCTCCCTGGCGCTCGCCTGCGCGCGCACCTTGCGGAGCTCGTCCTTGTAGACGAACTCCTTGCCGGCGGGGCCCATCACCGCGACGCGGGTCGTGGGGAGCGCGAGCACGACGTCCGCGCCGGTCGCGTAGTTGTTGAACGAGGCATAGGCACCGCCGAACGCGTTGCGCACGAGCAGCAGGATGCGCGGGGTGCGCACGTCGATGATCGCGTCGAGCATGGCCCGGCCGGCCTGCACGATGCCCATCGCCTCTTGCTCCCTGCCCGGGAGGAACCCGGTGGTGTCTTCCATGAAAAGAAGCGGGATGTTGTAGAGGTTGCAGAAGCGGATGAAGCGCGCGTTCTTGTAAGCGGCCGCCACGTCGATCTGCCCCGACGCGACCGCGCTGTTGTTCGCCACGAAGCCGACGACGCGCCCGCCGACCCGCCCGAACGCGGTGATCGTGTTGCGCGCGCGCTGCGGCTGCACCTCGAAGTAGTCGCCGTGATCGCAGATGCGCTGGATGATGATGTTGATATCGAGCGGCGTGTTATAGCCCGTCGGCGACGAGAGCGTCCTGCGGAGGAGCGTGTCGATCTCGGTCGTCTCCCGGCCCACCGGATCGCTCGTCCGCTGGAAAGGCGCGCTCTCGCGGTTGTTGCTCGGCAGGTAACCGAGCAGCCGGACGGTGGTGCGCAGCGCGCCCACCTCGTCTGGCACCGTGAGATCGGCCACCCCCGAGGCGCCGTGGACGCGCGGGCCGCCGAGGTCGTCGGGCGAGACCACCTCGCCGAGGACCGATTTGACGACCGCCGCCCCGGTCAGGCCGAAGAACGTGCCGCCCGGCTGGATGACGAAGCTGCCCTGCCGCGGCAGGTAGGAGCCGCCGCCCGCGTTGAACCCGAACATGCACATGATGCTCGGGATCACGCCGCTGATCTTGCGCAGCGCCGCGAACGCCTCGGCGTAGCCGTCGAGCCCGCCGACGCCCGCGGGGACGTAGGCGCCGGCGCTGTCGTTGAGGCCGACGAGCGGGATGCCCCGCTCTCCCGCGAGCTGGAACAGCCGCGCGAGCTTGCGGCCGTTCGTCGCGTCCATCGACCCGGCGCGGACCGTGAAATCGTGGCCGTACAGCGCCACGTCGCGGCTGCCGATGCGCAGGATCGCGGTGACCAGCGAGGCGCCGTCCAGGTTGGGCCCCCAGTTCTCGAAGACGACCCGTGGCGGCTCGGGCGTGAGCACCCGGATGCGCTCCCAGATCGTCATCCGGCCTTTGCTGTGCTGCCGGATGATGTTCTCCGGGCCCGCGGCGACATAGGGGCGCCTGCGCAGCTCCTCGGCCTCCCGGAGCGCCGCGTCGTACGCCGAGGCAGGCGCGGCCGGCGCCCCGGATCCCTCGTCGAGCGGATCGTCGAGCGAGGGCACGGGGGCGGAGGGCTTCACGGCGACGTCGTTGTGATCAAGAGGGCTCATGGACGGGCGGGCCGCTCTATATCATGGCAGGATCCTGGGGCGCACCTCGCGCGCCCGGCGAGGCGCGCGCCGGCGTGTGGGGCGCGGCACGAGGCTCGTGCCCGCGGCGCTCCGCGATCCGGGTCTGCGGCTCCACGCCGCGATGGGGGGTCACCGCGCGCGGGCAGGCAGCGCGCGCCCAGCTCGACCGGTTCGCCGTCAGGACATCTCTTTCTCGGTGAGCACGGCGGCCAGCACGGCGAGCGCGTCGGTCGTCGTGAAGACGCCGACGACCTGTGCGCCGTTCAGCACCACCGCCGATCCGTACTTGTGCTCGGCCATCTCGCGGACCACCTCGGAGAGCGGCGCGCTCGGCGCGACGGCGTAGGGGCACGGCGACATGGCCTCGCTGACGACGAGCTCATCCCCCTCTTGCTCCTTGAGCGTCTCTATCCAGTAGATGTCCCGCTCGGAGAGGATGCCGACCAGCCGGCCGCCGCTCAGCACCGGCAGGTGCCGGATGCGATGTCCGCGCATGAGCGCGCGGGCGAGGCCGACCTTCTGATCGGCGCCGATGGAGTGAGGGCTCCGGGTCATGCAGTCCTGGATGCGAATGGTCGAAGAGCTCATGGGGCCTCCCCTGGCGCTGGGCGTCCGCGATGATCCATTCGAGCTGATCGAACCGGCGCCCTTCGATCAAGCTCGGTTTGCCACGATGGGCCACGAGGCGGGTTTGCAAGATGCGGACCGCCGGGATCGGCGTTCGCGCTACGACACGCAGCGGGCGTGCGGCGCGTACGCTTCATCGGCGAGCCATCTCCTCAGGCCCGCTTGCGCGCCGGCGGGATCAGGTACCCGCAGCACCGCCCGAACCACCGCAGCACGTCGAGCGACGACACGATGCCGACGACCTTGCCGTCGTCCGAGATGACCGGCAGCCGGTGCACGCCCTCGTAGGCCATGAGCGACGCGGCCTGCCGGATGCTGGCGCTCTCGTGCAGCTGCACCACGACGGGCGTCATCACGTCGCGCGCGGTGACCCTGACGGGCTCGTAGACATGGAAGCCCTGACGCATCTCGAGCGGCGCGACCTCGCCCGACCGCGAGGCCACCCGCCGCGACTCCTCGGTGTCGCCGCGCTCCTCTGCCGCGCGGAGCACGTCGGCCCGCGACACCATGCCGACCGGCCTGCCCGCCGCGTCCACGACCGGCATCCCGCTGATCTCGTGGCGGACGAGCAGGGCCGTGATGTCGTCGAGGGAGACCTCCGATCGGATGCAGATGACGTTTTGGGTCATGATCTCGGCGAGCGGCGCCTCCGGATTCACGGCCACGTCGATGCCCGCGCTGCGCAGCGGATCCGCTTCCTCCGTGCCCGGCGCCGCGTGGCTGGCATGGCAGACGACCGACGTCGTGCGCGAGCTCTTGTCGAAGTGCAGCGCATGGAAGCGATGGCACGACTCGCACTCTCGCGCCGTCATCGAGCGCTCCCGCAACGGACAGTAGACCGTCGCCACGACCGATTCCTCGCCGTCGTCTCCAACGATGTGCGCGCTGCGGATCGTGTGGTGCCGGAGCTGGTGCTCTCCGCCGGTAGGTCCAAGGGTTGTCATCGTCGTCTCCCGTTCGCCTCTGCGTCCTTCGCTCGAGGTGCGCTGTGGGATGAGCACCGTTCGTGCCACGCACGCGAGATCGCCGGCGTGCGGCGGCGGCCCTGGTACGCCGCGGTCACGTCTGCGCCTCCGCGCGCCGTTTGCGCCGCGGCGCAAACGGCCGCGGGCTGCCTCGCAAGGCGCCCGCCCACAGCGCTCGCGGCGAGAGGAGCTCGCTCTCGGCTCGCGCGAAGCGTCCAGCTCGCGGGAAGAGCCCCGCTCGCGCGAGGGAGCCAGCGCGCGCGAACCCCTCCTCTCCGGCCCCCGGAACGCCTGGCATGCGGCGTGCAAAATAAAGTGTTCGACAGACGGGTAGATGAGCAGATGGGTAAAGCGAGGCGACCGCTGGTCGGGGCCTCGCATGGAGGGTGAGGAGGCTGTCATGTCGAGCGCAAACGCAACGAATCGGTTCATCGTCGTGGTCGGGATCGACTTCTCGGAGCCGAGCAACCGTGCGCTTGATCAGGCGCTCGAGTCCGCTTGCTGTCGCGAGAACGCCGAGGTGCACGGGGTCTACGTCGAGCCCGAGAGCTGGGTCGGCATCGGGCTCGCGCGGGCGCCCATGGCGGCCACCAAACCCGACGTGGCGCTCCAGCTGCTCCAGCAGCGCGCGAGCGAGCGCGTGAGCGCCATGGGCGACAAGCTCGACGGGGGGCGGCTGAAGCGCGTCGTCGTCCACTTCCGCCGCGGGGATGCGGCCGAGAACATCGCCCAGCTCGCCGCCGACCTGGACGCCGACCTCGTGGTCGTCGGCTCGCACGGCTACCGCGGGCTCGAGCGGCTGCTCCTCGGCTCGGTCGCCGAGCGCGTCTCCCGGCTCGCGCGCTGCCCGGTGTGGATCGTCCGGCCGAAGGATCACGCGACCGCCGGCCGGGTCCCCGAGATCGAGCCGCCCTGCCCGGAGTGCGTGAAGCACCGGCAAGAGACGGGCGGCGCAGCGCTCTGGTGCGCGCGCCACGCGGAGCACCACGTCCGGCCGCACCGCTACTCGTATGCGACCAACGGGGTCTACGCGGCGTCGAGCGCGGCCTACCAGTCGACGCCCGAAACGACGTGATCGCGAGGCGAGCTCGGCGGTACCGCGCGTCTGTCAGGCGCACAAACGCCCCATAGGTGCCCTGAGGACGCAAGGCGAGCGCCTGGCAAACGAGGCTCCCACCCTCGTGCGTCGTGGTCTCTCCGCGCGCTCTCCTCGATCGGCGCGGCGCCGAGGCGCCGCGCGCTCCCTCCGGTCGATCGCGATCCCGCCGCGTTGACCTTCCACCGCGCGCGGGGGATACACAGCGCCATGCAGCGGTCTTGCATCGCCCTGGCGGCTTTCGTGCTGTCCCTCTCCGCTCCCGCGCTCGCGCAGCCGGTGAAGGTGTTCGTCCTCGCCGGCCAGTCGAACATGGTCGGCTACGGCGTGGGCCGCCAGCTCCCGGTCGAGCTCCAGAGCCAGCCGGACGTCTGGTACGACCACTACAACCCCGACGCGCGTGAGGGAGGGCCGTACGCCGCGGCGACGAGCGCCGACTGGGGGCCGCTTGAGCCGAAGGGCGAAGCCCGCCGCTACGGGCCCGAGATCACGTTCGGCCGCGCGATCGCCGCGGCGTACCCGGAGCACCGGATCGCGATCGTGAAGATGGCGCAGGGGGGCACCAACCTCGTCGAACACTGGGGGCGCGGGCTCGCGCCGGATCCCGAGGTGCTCTACAAGTCGCAGCTCTACCACGCGCTCCTCGGCAATCTGGACTCCGCGACGTACGAGGGCGACCGCGCCCTCCGCTATCCCGAGGAGGTGACGCGGCTCGACGGTGCCCTGGCGCGGCTCGAGTCGGAGGGGTACGCGTACGAGATCGCCGCGCTCGTCTGGATGCAAGGCGAGAACGAGGCGGGGTGGTCGGCCGCGTTCTCCTACGGCGACACGCTGCGCGGCTTCATCGCGGCGATCCGCGCGGACCTCGGCGTCCCCGGGCTCCCGGTCGTGCTCGGCAGGGTCAGCGACAACCTCTACCCCGCGAACGGCGGGCCCATCGCCGCCGGAAGGGAGGCGAACATCGACGCCGTGCGCGCGGCGCAGGTGACCGTGGCCGAGGAGGACCCGCGGGTCGCGTGGGTCGACACGGACGACTTCACCGCGCGAGCGCCCGACGACGCGTATCACTTCGACTCCGCCGCGTACCAGCTCCTCGGCGAGCGCTTCGCCGAGGCGTACCTCGCGCTCGTCCGCGAGGAGGGCTCGTCGACCGCGTCGTCGGCGAGCAGCGCCGGGGGCGCGGCTGCAGAGGAAGGGAACGCCACCGGCGCCGGAGGCGGCGCCACCGGGGGTGGCGCCGCGGCCGGATCGAGCGGGAGCGCGGCGGCGGCGGGCGACGGCGGGAGCGCAGGCGAGGGGGGAAGGGGCGCCACGGCCGGATCGAGCGGGAGCGCGGCAGCGGCGGGCGACGGCGGGAGCGCAGGCGAGGGGGGAAGGGGCGCCACGGCCGGATCGAGCGGGAGCGCGGCGGCGACGGGCAGCGCCGAGGCCGCGGCCAGCTCGGGCGGGGTCGCGCCCGACAGCGCCGACGGCTGCGGCTGCCGGACCGCCGCCGGCCAGGGCCCCGGGGCAGCGGCAGCGCTCGCGCTGGTCGCGCTCGCGGGCCTGCGCCGCCGCCGCTCGCGCGGGCAGGGCTGAGCGCCGAGCGGCGCCTCGTGGAGAGCTGGTGGAGCGGGGAGGGGGCGCGCGCGGCGGCCGCGCCGGGAGTGGTGGAGCAGCCGCGCCGCGCTTCGTGGGAGAGGCCTCGTCGTCGCCTCATGGCGACGCGGAGGTTCATCGCTTCAGGGGCGCCGCAGGGGTCCGTCGTCAGGTCGTACGGACCCGCCTGCGAGCCTGCCCGTCATCGGGTCATCATTCCGGGACGCAGCCCTCCTGCGCCTCGCACACATAGCCGCTGCGGCAGTCGCCATCCGTCGCGCACGCGTGGTTGCAGGTGCTGTCCGATGCGCAGACGCCGCCCTCGGCGCAGTCGCCGTCCGTATCGCAGAAGCCCGTGCAGGAGCCGCCGGGCCAGGGGGTGTAGCAGAGACCGCCGATGCACTGGCTGTCGGCGGTGCAAGGGTCGCCGTC
Source organism: Sorangium sp. KYC3313 (assembly GCF_052075895.1). NCBI lineage: Bacteria > Pseudomonadati > Myxococcota > Polyangiales > Polyangiaceae > Sorangium > Sorangium sp. KYC3313. The sequence continues at coordinate 8,123,241 of NZ_CP197255.1, read as the reverse complement.
GGCGCCCTCGGCCGGCGCCGGGACGCAGCCCTCCGGCGTGCACGTATAGCCGCTGCGGCAGTCGTCCGTCGTCGCGCACGCGCTGTTGCAGGTGTCGTCCGATGCGCAGACCCCGCCGCCGGCGCAGGGATTCGATGCGTCACAGTAGCCCGAGCAGTAGCCGCCGGGCCAGCCCCACTCCTCGGGGACGCAGAAGAGGCCGGCGCAGTCGCCGTCCGCCGTGCAAGAGACACCGTCGGCGCCTTCGCCGGGCGGCGGGACGCAGTGACCCAGGTCCACAAGGCAGGTTGCACCGTCGCCCGTGCACTGAGCGTCGCTGGTGCAGGCCGGAGCGCAGAGCCCCGCCGTGCACCCATAGCCGTCGCGGCAGTCCGCGGACGTGGCGCACTCGATGAGGCAGTAGCCTGAGGCGCTGCAGATGCCGCCGTCGCAGTCGCTGTCATCCTCGCAGAGACCCGTGCAGAAGCCGCCCGGATAGCCGTCCACGGCCTCGGTGATGCAGAGGAAGCCACCGCACTCGGCGTCCGTCTCGCAAGGGCTGCCGTCCGGAAGGAAGCAGCCGCCGGACGCCTCGTGGCACGAGCCCACCTCCGTGCACTGATCGTCGCTGGTGCAGCCAAGCCAGCAGAAGCCGTCGTCGCACCTATAGCCGTCGCGGCAGTCGGCCGACGTCGCACACGCGGCCATGCAGATGGAGAGTGTGTCGTCCACCGGGATGCAGATGCCGTCGCCACAGTCGTCGTCCGACCCACAGCCGGCGGTACAGTAGCCGGAAGGCAAGCCAGACTCGCTCTCCACGAGGCAGAAGCCGCTCGCGCACATCGCATCGCTGGCGCAGGCAGCGCCTGGGCCACCGAGCTCGCCGCCGCCGGCGCTGGTGGTGGTGATCGACGTCGTGGAGGTGACGCTGCCGCCGCCGTCGCCGCCAGCGCCCGTGGTGGCCGCGGTCGTGGTGACCGAGGTCGTGGAGGTGACGCTGCCGCCGCCGTCGCCGCCAGCGCCCGTGGTGACCGAGGTCGTGGAGGTGACGCTGCCGCCGCCGTCGCCGCCGGCGCCCGTGGTGGCAACGGCCGAGGTCGAGGAGACGCTGCCGCCGCCGTCGCCGCCAGCGCCCGTGGTGGCAGCGGCCGAGGTCGAGGAGACGCTACCGCCGCCGTCGCCGCCAGCGCCGGTGGTGGCAGCGGCCGAGGTCGAGGAGGCGCTGCTCGATGAGGCCGAGCTCGAGGTGGTGCCGCCGCCCGCGCCGCCGCCGCCCGTGTCGCCGCCGCCGGTGCCGCCGGCGCCGCCCGCACCGCCGCCGCCCGTGTCACCGCCGCCGGTGCCGCCGGCGCCGCCGGTGCCGCCGGCGCCGCCGGTGCCGCCGGTGCCGCCGCCGCCGCCCGTGTCACCGCCGCCGGTGCCGCCGCCGGTGCCGCCGGTGCCGGCATCGCTGCCGCCGTTTCCTGTCGTGCTGCTGGCCGAGGTGGCGCCTTCACCGCCGGTGCCGCCGCCCGCACCCCCGCCGCCCCCAGTCCCGATGATCGTCGAGTCGTCGTCGCCGCACGCCGTCGTCGTCATCAGTCCAAGAACGAAGAGACACACCAAAGATCGCATCTTCATCCGCTGCTCTCCAGCCGGTAGGGGTCCAGTGACGCGGCGCCGGCCGTCGGAGGCAAGGAGCCGCAGCGCGATACGCGCGCACGCATCTTCTGTCGAAACGGCGCGGATGCCAACGCCTCTTTACTCCTTCACGGCGCTTTCGGGCGGAGGGCGCCCGCGCAGTCCGCATCCTACCTCGTCCACGCTCATCCGCGCCCCGGGGCCAGCGACGAGCGAAGCAGCTTTTCGACGGCCGAGCGCGCGCGATTGTCGCGTCCGCTCAACGTTCGTGGAGCGCGTTTTGGAGGTCGCGACGCTCTCTTCTCCACTCGTTTTCACCCGTTCCACCCGTCCGGCGAGCCGTCCTTGCCGACCTGCGCGTCTCTCTTCTCCTCAGCACCTTCCCGAGCCGGAGCGCACCTCACGATGTCCGTGAGGTTTCGGGCGTCCGCTCCTCAGCTCGCTGGCAAGCCCGAGCGCATCGAGCGCACCTCCCGAGTTCCGTGAAGTTCTGGCCATTCCGCCCCTGTCGCCACGAGCGCAGCGGCGGCCGCTGCCCCCGCCCGCTGTCGACTCAAGCGCCGCCTCGCGACGATTGACCGGCAGCCGTCGGAGCTGGTATAGGTAGCCGTTTTCTTTGAGTTGAATTTTCCAGTCACAGACGAAACGAAAGGCGGTCGGGCGCCGTGTGCGCAGGTGAAGGGTGCCCTGGTGCTTCCAGCGCCAGCCATGTCGTCTTGCCCTTGCCGCGTCGCGTCGGGGCCCTGCGCGTCCGCGGACGACCTCTCATTTCAGCCAGAGGATGAGGAGACCCCATGCGTGTCCGACACGTGATGATCACAGCAGCGATCGCCGGTCTATTCGCGGCCTGCGCCAGCTCGGGGAGCGATGATGGCAAGACCGAGCAGCCGGTCTACGGGACGGTCTGCGAGGCCCGCTGCGCCTGCGAGGACTGCTCTGGCGACAAAAAGGGCCTGTGCGAGGCCGACGAGGAGGCCAGCGCCAAGCGAGCCGAGGAGCGCTGCCAGGACGAGCACGCGGCGTACATCGACTGTGTCCGGCTGGAGGGCCGGTGCGTGGACGGTCATCACCTGGCGGAGGTCTGCGACGTCCTTGCGGCGGCCCTCCTGGGCTGTCTCGAACCCACGGGCCAATGTCCCAGCGCGGGTGATGGCATCTGCGACGAGCCCCAGGGCACCGGCAAATGCCCGGCCGGGACCGATGCCGCCGACTGCCTCTCTTCCTGTCCCTCGACCGGCGACGGCACCTGCGACGAGCCCGAGGGCACGGGCCGGTGTCCGGCGGGCACGGACGTCGACGACTGCAAGCTCGCGCCGTGCGACCGCGTGCTGGACGGCGTCTGCGACGAGCCCGAGGGCACCGGCCTTTGCGAGGAGGGCACGGACGTCGCGGACTGCGCGGCAGGCGCGCCGTGCGCTTCCAAGAACAACGGCGTCTGCGACGAGCCCGAGGGCACCGGCCTCTGCGAGGAGGGCACGGACCTCGCCGATTGCAACGCCACCCTGACCTGCGACGACCTCGACGAGTGCGGCAGCGACACGAGCGGGTGCGTCGGATGCGCGGCCCAGGGGAGCTGCGCCGATGAGCTCGATGCGTGCATCCTCGACGACGACTGCATCCTGTTCGCTCGATGCGCCGTGACCTGCAAGGACGGGGACGACGCCTGCTTCACCGCGTGCATGGACAGACATCCGGACGGAGCGCGGCTCTATCTCGACTACGATACATGCGTGAACTGCGACGAGTGTTATTACTCGTGCGGCAACGCCAGCATCCTCGGGTGCTGATCCGCAGCCGGCCCCCTGAGCCACTCCCGGGCGGCGCGATCCGCGCCCTCGTTCTGGTAGCATCGCCCGCCTTGCCGGAGCTCCCTCTCACCCCCGCCGATCTCGACGCGGTGCTGGCGCCGCTCCCCAGCGCCCGGCCGCTGCCCGCGCGCGCGTACTGGGACGAGGACGTCTTTGCCTTCGAGCAGGCCGAGATCTTCGGGCGCTCCTGGCTCTGCGTCGGCCGCGAGGACGAGATCGCCCGCCCAGGAGAGTGGCTGCTCGCCCCCCTCACGCCGGCGGGCGTCGTCGTCCTCCGCGGCGCCGATCTGGAGATCCGCGCGTTCCACAACGTCTGCCGCCACCGGGCGGCGACGCTGCTCGACGGCCCGTGCGGCCGCCTCGCGCACCTCGAGTGCCCGTACCACGGCTGGACCTACGAGCTCTCCGGCGCGCTGCGCGCCGCGCCCCACGCGCCGCCTGGCTTCGACCGCGGCGCGCACGGGCTCCTCCCGGCGCGCGCCGGCGCCCTCTTCGGCTTCCTCTTCGTGACGCTCGATCCCGGCGCGCCGCCGCTCGAGAGCGCGATCGGCGAGGCGCCGCCCTGGCTCTCGCGCCCCGGGCTGCGCTCGCTCCGGCGGGGCAGGCGGGTGGAGTACGAGGTCGCCGCGAACTGGAAGCTCTGCGCGGAGAACTTCCAGGAGTCTCACCATTTCCCGCGCGTGCACCCCGCGCTGGAGCGGCTGACCCCGTGCGACGACGCCGTGTCCTGGGGCCGGGGGGGCCCGTGGCTCGGCGGCGTCATGGACCTCGCGCCGGGCGCCGACACCGTCTCGACGAGCGCGGCGCCCGGCGCGCGGCCGCTCATCGTGCCCGAGGCGGAGCGGCGGCGCGTGCGCGACGCCATGCTCTTCCCGGGCCTGCTCACGAGCCTCCAGCCCGACTACCTGCTCACGTACCGGCTCGCCCCGCGCGCGCCCGACCGGACGCTCGTGATCGCCGACACGTACTTCCACCCCGCGGCGTTCACGAAAGGCTTCGATCCGGGCGACGTGTTCACCTTCTGGGACGCGGTGAACCGGGAAGACCGCGCCATCTGCGAGCGGCAGCAGCGCGGGATCCGCGCGCCCGGCTACACGCCGTCGACCTACGCCATGGTGGAAGACGGCGTCCACGCCTTCGACGGCCTGGTCGCGCGCAGGTACCTCTCGGCGCTCCGCGCGGGGACGGCATGAGCGAGCGCTGCGGCCGGTGGGGTCGCCCGTGGACCGATCTCTCGTTACTGGGCGACGCAGTTCTCCTTCATCACTTCCCAGACTGCATCTCCGGTGGCGATGCTACCGGCAGAGGTGGGGTGGATTCCGTCTTGCGTATAGTCGTTGTGTCCGTTCCAGGTCGGACGAAGGTCCAGCCAGTAGCACTTCGGCGACGTGAGCCCGTCGCACAGCTCCTTCATCTTCGGCCGGAGCGTGTCGAGGCAGCTCTTGAGCGACGAGAAGTTGTTTCCGATGGGGTCTGGATAGAAGAAATAGACCACCTTTTCGACGTTGTCCTTCTCCATGGTCTCGAACAGCGACTTCGCCGCCGCGAGGGCCCCGTCGCCGTCCCCTCTCAGCAAGCAGTCGTTCCCGCCGCCATCCATCAGCACGTACTTGATCATGCCGTTCTCCGCGGCTTTGCGGTACTGGCTGGGGATCTGATCGTTGGCCAGCGTCGTGCCGCTGACCGAGTTGTCGATGTAGCGGTCGTTCTGGGGGAGGGAGCCGTTCGCCTTGGCCTGCTTCTCGATCTGCTGCGTGATGCCGTGCGTCGCGGCGATGAACGATTCGCCGATGACCGCGACTTGATTCCCCTTGGTCTGGCCCTTGACGCACTCGGCCGGGTCCCCGCCCGTGCCGACCGTCTCTCCGCCGCTGGCCGAGCTGCTGGCCTCCGCGGTGCTCGCACTGCTGCTGCTGCTGCTGCTGCTGCTGCTCGAGGTGCTGCCGGCTGCCGCGCCTCCGGCGCCGCTCGTGGCCGTACCGCCCGTGCCCGTGGCCTCCGCGCTGCTGGTGGTGGTCCCGTCAGGGGCGCCTCCGCCGGTCGAGGACGTACCACCGTCATCGGCCTCACCACAGGCCCAGATGCCGATGCTCAGGAGACCGAGAACGCTCAGTTTCGTAGCAACGTAGGAACGTATCGACCTCATTTTATTTCTCCAGTGTCCGCTTGGCGCCGAGGTTTCAAGCGGCGAAAGCCACTTATTTCCTTGTATTGACAATTCAACCATGCATCGAAGAAGCCGCGTTCGCCCGATGCAGGTGACTGCCACGACGTCGTACCCAAGCCGGCTGACTCGATGTATAGGCATACTCGCCTATGCCTCGATGCGAGACGTCACGCGCATGTCGGTGGATTGAACAATTCGGGCGGGAGTCGAATTCGGTGCCTGCGCCACGGCCCATCCTTCTGGCAGGCCCCCGAGGCGTTCGGTCCCGAGCGCGGCTTCCCGCCCGCGCTGCGCGTCCATGCCGTTCGGCGGCGGACCGCGGCGGTGGTTCGGCAACCTGTTCGCGAGCGCGGCCCGCCCGCCGGCTGGGTCACGCGTGCGCCCGACCGGACGCTCGTGATCGGCGGCAGGTACTTCCACCCGGCGGCGTTCGCGCCGGGCTACGCCCCGTCGACCTGCGCCCTGGTGGAGGACGGCGCCCGCACGTTTGACGGCATGGTCGCGCGCGGGTACCGCTCGGAGCGAGGACGGCATGAGCAAGCTCTGCGGCCTGTGGGGCCGCCCGTACATCGACCTGTCGCCGCTGATCGACGCGGCGTGCTTCCCCGAGCTCGATCGCGAGATCGTGCGCGGCCTCTGCCGGGTCGAGCCCTCGTACACCGGCGGCAGCCTGAAATGGATGGGCGTGGTCGCGCCCTGGGTGCACGACGACCCGTACGTGGATTACGGGCAGGTCATCGGGGGCTTCTCGCGCGACGAGTTCTGCGACTTCATCGCGCTCGGCGACGACCCGTCCGCCTTCGATCCCGACCGGCGGCGCGAGTACACGTTCGGGGACGAGACGGATCACCCGCTCACGCGGGCGCAGATGCTGTACCTGAAATACCGCTACGGCGTCTATTTCCCCTGGAAGGTCTGCTATCATCTGCTCGAGAACGATCGCTGGGAAGACAAGCACTCGGGCGCAGGCAAGGACTTCTCGGCGGAGGCCAAGGCGATGTTCCCCCGGACGGTCGAGTTCATCCGGGGCCTGCCGTTCGTCGAGATCGGGCGGTGCGTGATCTTCGGCCTCGAGGCGAACGATCACGCGCCCGCGCACCGGGACACCGAGCCGGGGAGCGCGATCGGCGCGGCGCAGTCCATCTCGTTCGACCCGCGCGGCGACAAGCGCTTCTATGTCTGCGACAGGGCAGGGGAGGAGCGCACGGTCGTCCGCGCGCCCATCTACTGGTTCAACGACATGGATTACCACGGGGTCGAGCCGGACCCGTTCTTCCGGTACTCGATCCGCGTGGACGGCGTGTTCACGCCGGAGTTCGTGAAGCGGCTCCAGCGCCTGTACGGGCGGTAGGCGCGGGCGAGCGCCCCGCCGTGAGTGCTCCGCCGGCTAGCGCACCGCCGGCGAGGCCCCGTTCACCACGAGGTGGATGAACTGCAGCTTCGCCACGGCGGGGCGCGGCAGCACGAACGGGTAAAAGTCATGCTGGCCCATGCTGCGCGACATCTCGTTGAGCACGGCCGTCAGCTCCACCCAGGCGTTCAAGAAGCCCAGGAAGGTCTCGGCCCCTCGGTCGTCCGGCCGCCACAGCGCGTCCGCGCCCCATGGCTCGACGTCGAGCTCCACCTCGTCGGCGTCGATGCCGAAGCTGAGCGCCGTATCGACGGTGTCGACCATGTGGAGATAATGGGCCCAGGTCTCGGCCCAGTCTTCCCACGGGTGCATGCTGGCGTAGGCGCTGACGAAGCGCTCGGGCCAGTCGGGCGGCGGCCCCTGCTCGTAGTTGGCCTTCAGCGCGGCGGCGTAATCCTGCTGCTCGTCGCCGAACAGCTCCCGGAACGGCGCCAGCCACCCGCTGTCGCGCACCAGGCGGTCCCAGTAGTAATGGCCGACCTCGTGCCGGAAATGCCCGAGCAGCGTGCGGTAGGGCTCGCGCATCGCGGCGCGGGTGCGCTCGCGCGTGGCGTCGTCCGCCTCCTCGATGTTCAGCGTGATCACGCCGTCGGCGTGGCCGGTCATCACCCTGGGCCCGTCGGGCGGCGAGGCGAGGAAGTCGAAGCAGAGGCCGCGCTCCGGATCCTCACCGATCTTGGACTTCACCGGCAGGTTCAGCGCCAGGAGCTGCGACACGAGCCGTCGTTTGGCCATCTCGAGCAGGCGCCACAGCGCCTGGTGCTCGGCGACCGAGAGGTCTGGAATGGTGCGGTTGAGCCGGCACGCGGCGCAGAGCGCGGGCGCCTCCGCCGCCGCCGGGATCAGCCAGTTGCAGCCCGACGCCAGGTCGAAGTTGGCGCAGCGCCTGTAGCGCCGCGGCGGGTCCGCCGTGTCGTGCCAGATCTGCCAGGCGCCCTCGGTCGGACCGGCTTCGAGCGGCAGGACCTGGGCGCGCTCGGGCTCGTAGCCGAGCGGCGTCCTGCAGCCCAGGCATTCGCTGTTGCGGAAGAACACCGGCCTTTCGCACTGGCAGCGGTAGGCGCGCGGGGCGGTGGGCTGCTTGGTCCGCTTCCATGCGCTGCGCAGGCGCGCGATCAGGCTGTCGAAGCGATTGGTCATGGTGGGTTGAGCGGCCTCGATCGTGTCGGCCTCTGCTGGCGATCGCAAGGCTCGCAAGCCCTATGCCAAGCCTGCGGCTCGGCGCTCGCGACACGGGCAGGACCCGACGCGCCGTGGACGGACGTCGCGAAGTGTCTCGGTGTGGCAAGAATGCCGGCGACCCGATCCAGGTTGATACGCCGCGTCTCCCCGGCGCCTGTACTGCTTGCTGCGCGCGCCTCGCTACTTCGTCGCGCGGTAGCTCTCCGGGGGTCCCAGGTAGCTCGGCTTGAGCCCGCCCGTGTCCACCACGAGCTTCTGCACCACCACGGTCGGGTCGACCATCCAGAACTTCAGCACGTGCTCGCCCGGCTGCGCGATGGTGTGCGTGGTCGACGTGAGGTTCACGTTGTCGGACGTGTTCCTCTCCCAGGACTTGTTCATGGGAATGCCGTTGAGCGCGGTGGTGGTATTGACGATCTGCGGCTGCCCGTCGTCGATCGACACGGCGTACTTCAGGCCGTCGGAGTGCCGCACGTTGTTCCTCGGCGACAGGTAGGCCCAGACCGTCACCTTCCCGCTCGTGAAGAGGTTCATCTTGTACTCGAGGCGCGGGCTCTCTCCGCCGGGCGTCTGCCTCGCCGAGGTGACCGGGAACGGCGTCATGCCCGATTCCGTCCGGCCGATGTGCGGGATGAGCTGCCAGGAGATCGGATCCGCGCTCACGGCCCGGGTGAAATGCTCCGCCTCGATGGAGACGTAACCGTTGCTCTCCACGAACCCTTCGAGCTCTGCGAGGTTCACGGCCGGATTCTTGACAATGGCTTGCACGACCACGCTGCCGCCGCTCGGGCCTGTCACGGTGATGGGCACCTCCGTCGTCCCCTCGGGCGCAGCGCTCCAGTCGACGCTCACGAGGGCGCGCACCTCCTTCTCGATCTTGCCGTTGTTCGGCGTGATCTTCACCCACGGCACGGACGCCGCGATCTGGTAGTCGAAGGCCTGCTGCCCGCGGTTGAAGACCTCGATGTACTGCGCCGGGTGGGTCTGGAACGGGCTGAACTCGGGCAGCACCGCGGCCGTCCGCTCAGCGGGCCAGTACTTGTCGGACCCGTCGATGGCCACGCCCATGCTCGCGCTGTTCGGCACGTTGATCTGCTTGAGCGACGGCCAGATGAAGTCCTCCAGGACGGTGTTGTTCCTCTCCGGCTGCTGCCAGCCCGAGTCCGGATAGTTCCCGCCGTAGCCGATCTTGGGCTGCGTCTGGAAGCCCTTCCACTTCCCGCCGGCCAGCGTCTCGTTGTAGTAGCGCGACATCGCCTTGTCGTCGGCGAGCCGAGCCTCGGCGGCCGCGGCCATGTCGCCGGTCGCGGCGCGCCCCTGAGCGGCGTAGAGGATGTTCTTGAACCCGGCCAGGCGGAGCTCGTACAGGTTGGCGCTGGCCTTCACCTGATAGAGCACGAGCTGGTAGTAGGCGTCCCGGTACTCCTCCGGCAGCTCCTGGTTGAGGCGCTCCGCCTCGGCCGCGAGCGCCTGCCACTCCGCGACGACCCGCTCCGCCTCGCTGTAATTGGTCAGGCTGAACGGGCTGCCGTCGGAATAGACGATGGCGTTGTTCGGATCCTGGGCGATGTTGGCGCCGGCCCTGACCGTGATGAGCCGGTTGAGCAGCTCGGGCTTCCGGCGCGACTGGAGCCTCGAGTACATGGTCAGGACCTCGGCGATCTCGGCCGCGTGCTCCGGCCCGAACTGCTGCGCCGCCCACTTCCTCTCCCACACGGGGAGCCGCTCGATCGGCCACCGCTCGGGGTTCCACGCGTAGTCCAGGAAGAACTCGAGCGGGTGCTCCTCGTTCTTCAGGTCGCCGACGTTCACCATCCAGAGCCGATCGACGCCATAGCGGTACGACAGGTGAAGCTGCTCCCAGATGTTGGGGAGGAGGTTGGTGTCCACCCACTTGTAGTTCCGGCCGCCGCCCACATAGTCGAAATGGTAATAGAGCCCGTACCCGCCGGACCGCGGCGGCGCGGACAGATCGGGCAGCTCGCGCATGTTGCCCCAGTTGTCGTCGCACCAGTTGATGATCACGTCGTCCGGCGCCCGCATGCCGTCGTCCCAGAAGGCCTGGACCTCCTTGTAGAGCGTCCAGACCTGCGGGATGGTGGTGACGTCCTTGCCCGTGACCTGGCCCAGGATCTCCCGCTGCGCCTTCACGATCCGCTGCATCAGATCGATGTTGCCGCCGTTGTCGATGGGGAGGTCGCCGTTGCCGCGCATCCCGACGGTCACCACGCTCTCGTAGCTCCCCATCCGCTTGATGCCGTCGGTCCAGTACTTCTTCAGGAACTCCGTGTTCTGGTCGAAGTTGAACTGCCCGCTTCCATAGCGGTTCCACTCGTCCTGCGCCCGCATCATCGGGGCCTCGTGCGAAGTCCCCATGACGATCCCGTACTCGGCGGCCAGCTTCTGGTTCTCGGGATCGTCGTCGAAGAGCGACCTGCCCCACACGGCCGGCCACAGGTAGTTCGCCTTGAGGCGGAGCATCACCTCGTAGACCTTGGCGTAGAGCTCGTGGTCGAAGCCGTCCTGGTGGCTCGCGTTGGGCGCGGGGCCGAACGTGTTGCGGGCCCAGGTGCCCAGGGCGGGGTTCTCGTCGTTGATGAAGAAGCCGCGGTACCTCACCTTCGGCTCCCCCTGCGAGTAGCGCCCCGGCAGGATGTACAGCGCGGGGTGCCTGTGCGCCGGGACGTCGTCCCAGTAGTACCAGGGCGACACGCCGATGTTCCTCGAGACGTCGTACGCGCCGAAGATCGTCCCGCGCTGGTCGCTGCCGGCGATCACGAACGCGCGGCGAACGCCCGGCGCCGGGTCGCTCACGACCTGCAGGAGGGATGTCTCCCACTTGCCCTCGATCCCGGTGACGTCGAGCTTGTTGGCGCTCACCAGCTGGTCCACGAGCGGGCTCCTGCCCAGGGTCCCGATGATCACCACGTCGTCCGTGGCCGGGATCTCGTCGAGCGAGACCTGCGGTTCGATCCGGGTGACCCGGCCGATATCGGCCTTGAGATCGTTCACGACCCGGATGACGCCCGAGAAATCGCTCGAGCTCACGACAAGCGGCGCGGCCTTGCCCTCCGCGGCCATGGGGAAGCTGTCGGGGGTGGGCTCGAACGCGACGTACTTCTCAGGATCCTCCGGGTGGGGCGGGTCGGGATCTCCCGTCGACGAGCCGCCGGCGCCTCCTCCGGTCGCCGAGCCGCCGCCGGCGCCTCCTCCGGTCGCCGAGCCGCCGCCGGCGCCTCCTCCGGTCGCCGAGCCGCCGCCGGCGCCTCCTCCGGTCGGCGCGCCGGCGCCTGCTCCCGCCGTCGCGCCCGGATCGCCGGGCTTCGGCGAGGCTTCACGCGCGAGATGCGCGTGAGCAGGCGTGGACACGACCGCACAGCCCCTCGCTGCAACGAGGAATGGCTCGCTGATCGGCCTCAGAGATTCCCCGAGCGCGCCGATCTGATCACGCCTGCCACGGCGAGAGCGGCAGGCCCGTCGGCCCCGAGCGCGCCGGCTCCGGCGGGCGTACGGGGCCGCGCCACACTTCTTGGAGGTTCAGGTCCAGCCGCAGCTTCCTCGCTGCTCGCGGCCGTCAGGCCGGCCGGGAAGGGAGGGTCCGCCGGCGACTCCGCCGGCGGCTTTGCCACCCATGGCGGGCAGGTCAGTTGGTGGGCACGAAACGCAGCGATGCGAGGCGCACGAGCTCGCCCTGGCCGCCCTTCACCTTCAAGTAGACCTCGTGCGTGCCCGACGTGGGCGCCACGTTGCACGTCGTCGTCGTCCACTTCTCCCAGCCGTCGGTACCGGGGAGGGCGCAGGTGCCGATCATCGAGCCGCCTGCCAGCGGATCGATCCAGACCTCCACGGTGCCGCCGTCCCCGGCGCTCGAGGCCTCCAGCGCGATCGCCTTCGACTGTACACCCCCGCTGCCGAGGTCGACGCTCCCGAACATGGCCCAATCGCCGTTCTCCAGATCACCGAGCACCGGCCCCGCCGACGTGCTCGACACGACCTGGGCACCGGACTGCTGGTCCGCCTCCGCGGCCGGGATCGGGGTGAATCCGTCACGATAGGTGAACAGGTCGAAGTAGGCACGGCTATTGGTCGCGAACATGCCGGCCTGGTTGCCAATCCAGGTGTGAGCCATGGCATAGAACCCGTCGAGCGTGGAGATGTCGACCTCGGTGCCTACCTGGGTCCATTCGACGCCATCCGTGCTGAACCAGCCCGTAGCCTTGTGCTCGGAGCGGACCAGCTTCAGCCAGACCGCTTTCCCGGAGGGTGCGGGGACCGACGCGCCCACGACGACCGGCTCGGCAAGCTCGCTGTACGCAGCCCCCGCCTCGGCCGGGGCCTGCACCGAGCGCGACCGGAAGGAGAAGCGAATCATGTCTTCCTCGCCCTCCATGACCCGCGCCACCGAGACGTCCATGATGGCGGGGAGCCTGAACTGCTCGCCGTCGTTCATCCACGTCGGGCAGGAAAGCACCTGCTCGTCCTGCCAGTAGCCGTTGCCCACGCGGATGCCGGCCGCGTCCCCGTCGGTCGCGGGCGTGAACTCGACCCTCGCGACCATGCTGCTCGAGTGCAGCGCGTCCTTTTGAACGACCCACGCGGTCTCTCCGGTACCCGGCGTGATCCGCAGCCACCCCGGACGATCCGCCACCGAGTACTTTTCCTCCGACGCGCCGTAGGTGGTCCACGCGGAGTTGATCGTGGCCGACGAGAAATCGTCGTTCACGGGCAGCAGGAAGGGCACGCCGCTCTGCGGCAGCTTGGGCGCGGACAGATTGCCCTTCTTGGTCGGGAATCGCGGGACCGGGATCGTCTTCCCGTTCACCTCTTGGTCGACCCAGGTCACCTCCAGCAGCAGCCCCTCGCGGCCAAGCCCCTGCCAGTCGCCGTTCTTCGAGGTCTTGGTGTCGTCGGTGCCCACGTTGCTGCAGTCGTACGAGTGGGCAAAGGCCCACCACGAGCCGTCCTCCAGCGCGATCGGCGACGTGGTGTGCTGGACGCCGGCGTACGGCTCCTCGCCGGTAAGGACATAGCCGAGCCACGTCCAGTCCTCGGCGGTGCTGCCGACCAGCTTCTTCGAAGCCCAGGCGTGCAGCTGGCCGCCGCAGGCCGTGTGCGTCGAGACGAAGTAGTAGTACCATTCGCCGCGCTTGGCCATCGTCGGCCCCTCGGCCCACTTGCTCCAGTCAGGATTCGTGAAATCGCCGCAGCCGCCGGTCTCCTGGTCCCAGTTGATGAAGCTCATGTCGATGCTCGACTCGGGCAGCAGCATCCCGGTGTCGGGATCGATCTCCGTGACCAGGTTGATGCCGAAGTCGTTGGGGTGATCCGCGTCCCATTTGCACAGGCCGTTCTTGATGATCATGTACGTCTTGCCGCTGTCGGGATCGACGAACACCGAATTGTCGGAGCCGGTCCCTCGTTCGTACGAGGTCTCGCTGCCGGGCGGCGTGTAGGGGAAGATGTCGACCTTGGTGGGCTCTGACCACGGGCCCTCGAGGCTCGGCGCCGAGGAGAAATGCTGGGTGGCCCCGATGGAGTAATAGACCCGGTACACATCGCCGGCCTTGACGATGAAGCCGCCCCAGGTGCCCTGGCCCGGGCCGAGCTGCGCCTCCAGCGCGGGAGCGGTGGAGTGGACCACCCGGTTCATGCGCTCCCAGTGGAGGAGATCCGTCGAGCGCAGGATCTCGAAGGCGGGCATCATGTGGAAGTTCGACCCGACCAGGTAGAAGGCGTCGCCTTCCCGGTAGATGTTCATGTCCGGGTGATCACCGGGCAGAACGGGGTTCTGGTAGGTCGTCACCTCGAAGGCCGCGTCGCCGTCGCCGCCCGCCCCACCGCCGCCGGCGTTCGGAGAGCCACCCGTGCCCCCGGAGCCGCCGTCGCCGCCGCCGCCGCCGTCGCCGCCGGTTCCACCTCCGGATCCGCCCTGCCCCGCGGAGCTTGTCGAGGTTGGCCCGGACGAGGTGCTAGATCCCGCCTGGCTGGGATTGGGCTCGTCCGAGCCGCACCCCATCGCGATCAATCCAATGAAAGTGACAATCCCTGCTGCATAAGAGCGCACGATGACCTCTCAGTTCCTTGTTGTGGATCCTTGAATTCCCGAGGGCTTCCGAATTGATCAATGAACGGGCACAAAAGTGCCTATCGGAGCCACACGGACCTTGGCGGAACGCACTTCATCCCCGTCCTGTCAGGCCGTACGGGCGCGCCGCTCGAAGAGCCGCTGGAGCAGGCAGGCGACCAGGAGAAGCAGGCCGATGACGATCTTGGTCCACCAGGAGCTGAGCGTGCCCTCGAACATGATGAGGGTCTGGATTGTGCCGTAGATGAGCACACCGAAGAGGGTGCCGACGACCGTACCATGGCCGCCGGTCAGCAGGGTCCCACCGATGACGACGGCGGCGATGGCGTCCATCTCCATTCCGCCGGCGTGCAACGCGTAGCCGGACACCATGTAGAACGTGAAGGCGATGCCCGCCAGCGCCGAGCAGAACCCGCTCAAGGTATAGATGAGCACCTTGGTCCGCGGCACCGGCAGGCCCATGAGCAGGGCGGATTGTTCGCTGCCGCCGATCGCATAGACCGTGCGGCCGAAGCTCGTGTAGTGGGCGACGTAGATGGCCGCGGCGAACAGCGCGAGCGCGATGACCACGTTCCAGGTGATCGAGGTGTCGAACAGGAACGGGATGCGGTGCGACGAGACGTCGACGTAGAAACCGTTGCGGATCGTGATGGAGTCGATGCTGATGAGGTAACAGAGCCCGCGCGCCAGGAACATGCCCGCCAGCGTGACGATGAAGGGCTGCACCTTGAAGTACTGGATGACGACCCCCATCACGAGGCCGATGCCCGACCCCATGGCCAGCACGAGCGGGATGACCACGGCAGGGCTCACGCCGTGCTTCTCGACGAGCGACGCCGAGACCATCGTGGTCAGCGCGATGACCGAGCCGACCGAGAGGTCGATCCCGCCGGAGAGGATGACGAAGGTCATCCCGATGGCGGTGATCAAGAGGAACGCATTGTCGATGAAGAAGTTGAGGAACACCTGCAGCGAGAAGAACCCGTTGAACAGGTACGACCCGGCCGCGAACATGAGCACGAACAGGCTGCTGGTGACCGCGAGCGGCAGGTGCCTCGGGTCGATCCGGACGGAGCGCCCGGTCGCGGCGGTGGTGCCGCTCCGTCCGGTCGCGGCGATGGTGCCGCTCCGTCCGGTCACGGCGGCGGTGTCGATCATGGTGTGACCACTCTCCTCGTCCGTTGCTTTGCGATGAGATCCCTGACCTTCTGCGATTGCAGGATGGTGATCAGGAAGACGACGAGCGCCTTCACCACCAGGTTGACCTCCGGGGGCACGCCGGCTGAGTAGATGGTGGTGGTGAGCGTCTGGATGATCAGGGCGCCGATGACGCTCCCCGCCAGCGTGAATTTGCCCCCGGAGAGCGATGTTCCGCCCAGGACCACGGCCAGGATGGCGTCGAGCTCGAAGAGGAGGCCCGCGTTGTTCCCGTCGGCGCTCTTGACGTTCGAGCTCACGATGAGCCCGGCGATGCCGGCGCACAGGCCGCACACGGCGTAACAGGCGAAGGTGATCGTGCGCGCGCGGATCCCGGCCAGCCGCGAGGCGACCGGGTTCACGCCGATCGCCTCGATGAACATGCCGAGCGCGGTCTTGCGGGTCAAGAGCCAGACGACGGCGCTCACGCCCGCCACGATGAACAGCGAGACCGGGATCCCCAGGAGGAAGCCGTTCCCGATGACGTGATACGGGCTGTAGTAGATGGTGATGATCTGGCCGCCCGTGATGAGCTGGGCGATGCCTCGCCCCGTGACGAGCAGGATCAGGGTCGCGATGATCGGCTGCATGCCGAAGATCGACACCAGCGTGCCGTTCCACATGCCGAGCGCCAGCGCCACGCCCAGCGCGCTCCAGACGACGATCGGCAGCGGGACACGCGTCGCGTCCGCCATGCCGGTCCCGCCGCTCGGCGAGAGCTCGCCGCCGATCAGCACCGCCGCGACCGCGCCGGAGATGGCCACGACCGCGCCGACGGAGATGTCGATGCCGCGGGTGGCGATCACCAGGGTGAGCCCCATGGCGATGATCATGAGCGGCGATGCGCGGTTCAGGATGTCGATGACGCTGCCGTAGAGGTGGCCGTCCTTGACCGTGATCGCGAAGAATTGCGGATTGCTGAGGAGGTTGAACAGCAGGAGGGAGCCGAGCATCGCCAGCGGCCAGAACGTGCTCCCGCTGGCGAGCCGGCGCAGGGAGGCGGCGGGCGCGCTCACGGCTGACCTCCCGCGATGATCTGGTAGACCGCCTGCTCGTCGGTCTTGTCCGTGGCGAGCTCCGCCACCTTGCGCCGGTCGCGCAGGACGACGACCTGGTCCGAGTAGCGCAGCGCCTCGGCCATCTCCGAGGAGACGAGCACCACCGCCATGCCCCGATCGCAGAGCTCCATGACCTTGCCCATGATCTCGCCCTTGGCCGCCACGTCGATGCCGCGGGTCGGCTCGTCGAGGATGAGCATGCGCGGATCGGTCGCCAGCCAGCGAGCCAGGAGCGCCTTCTGCTGGTTGCCGCCGCTCAGCTTGGAGATGGGCACCTCCGCGTCGGCCGCCACGATGCCGAGCCGTTGGATGTAGCGGCGGGCGATGTCGTCCTGCTCGTCCCGGGACAGGTTGCGGAAGATGCCGCGCTTGGCCTGGAGGGCGACGACGATGTTCTCGCGCAGCGAGAGGTCGCCGAGGATCCCCTCGACCTTCCGGTCCTCGGGGCAGAAGCCGAGGCCGCGCGCGATCGCGTCGAGCGGCGAGCCGATGCGCGCCGGCTCCCCGTCGATCTCGATGGATCCCTGGTCCGCCCCGTCGAGCCCGAACAAGAGCCGCACCGTCTCCGTCTTTCCGGCGCCCAGGAGGCCGGCGAGGCCGAGCGCTTCGCCGCGCTGCACATCGAGATCGACATCGCTGACCGAGCCCTTCTTGCCGAGCCCTCGCGCCCGCAACAGGGGCGCCTGCCCGCCCGCCGGCATCGTCGCCCGCGCGCGCTCGGCCCGGGCCGGGCCGTCCTCCGCGACCTCGCGCCCGACCATCCGCGTGACGAGCTCCATGCGCGACAGCTCGGCGGCCGGCGTCTCGCTGACCAGCTGACCGTTCCTCAGCACCGTGATCCGGTCGGAGATCTCGAACACCTGGTCGAGGAAGTGCGAGATGAACAGGATCGCCATCCCCTGCGCCTTGAGCCGCTGGATGACCGCGAAGAGCGTCTTCACCTCGTCCTCGGCCAGGCTCGAGGTCGGCTCGTCGAGGACGAGGATCTTCGCCTTGGCGCAGAGCGCGCGGGCGATCGCGACGAGCTGCTGCACGGCGATCGAGAAGGTCGAGAGCGGCGCGGTGACGTCGACGTGGATGTTGAGGTCCGAGAGCAGGGCGCTCGCCTTCCGGCGCATCTCCCCCCACCGGATCGCGAAGACGCCGGCGTCCTCGCGCCCGAGGAAGATGTTCTCGGCCACGGAGAGGTTGGGGCAGAGGTTCACCTCCTGGAACACGGCGCTGATGCCGAGCGCCTGCGCGTCCTGCGGGCTCGAGGGCCTGATCTCCCGGCCCTCGAGCAGGATCTGACCGTCATCCGGGGGGTGGACGCCGGTCAGGACCTTGACCAGCGTCGATTTGCCCGCGCCGTTCTGCCCCATGAGCGTGTGCACCTCCCCGGGCAGCAGGCGAAAATCGACGGACGAGAGCGCCTGCACACCAGGAAATCCCTTGGAGATCCGCTTCATCTCGAGCACGGGCACGGCTCCGCTCTGCATCGCTCACGTCCTCCCCGGCGCCACCGTTACGCGCGCTCAGTACTTGCGCTTCGGGAACTCCTGAGCGGCGGTCTCCATCGGGAAGACGCCCTCCTCGGTGACGATGCGCTTCGGCAGCTGCTTGCCCTCCTTCAGGTCCTTCACAGCGCTCATCAGCTGCGGCCCGAGGAGGGGGCTGCACTCGACCGTCACGTTGAGCTTGCCGGCCATCATCGCCTCGAACGCGCCCTTCACCGCGTCGATCGAGATGATGAGGATGTCCTTGCCGGGTTTGAGCCCCGCCTCCTCGATGGCCTGGATCGCGCCGATCGCCATGTCGTCGTTGTGGGCGTAGAGGACGTTGATGTTCTTGCCCTCCGCCTTGAGGAAGGCCTCCATGACCTCCTTGCCCTTGGCGCGCGTGAAGTCGCCCGTCTGGGATCGGATGATCTTGAACTGGGGCTTGTCCTTGATGACCTCCTCGAACCCCTTCTTGCGATCGATCGCGGGGGCCGAGCCGACGGTGCCCTGCAGCTCGACGATGTTGATCGGGTCCTTCTGGTCCTTCGTCTTCTCGACCAGCCACTTCGCGGCGCGGCGGCCCTCCTCGACGAAGTCCGACCCCATGAAGCTGACCCAGAGGCTGTCGTCCTTCGTGTCCACCGCGCGATCGGTCAGGATGACGGGGATCTTGGCCTCCTTGGCCTCGCGCAGGACGGGCTCCCAGCCGGTCTCGACCACGGGCGAGAAGGCGATGACGTCGACCTTCTGGGCGATGAACGACCGGATGGCCTTGATCTGGTTCTCCTGCTTCTGCTGCGCGTCGGAGAGCTTGAGATCGATCCCGGCCGCCTTGGCGGACTCCTCGATCGACTTCGTGTTCGCGGTCCGCCACTCGCTCTCCGCGCCGATCTGGGAGAACCCGAGCGTGATCTGCTTATTTTCCTTTTGACAGCCCGGCCCGACCAGGATCAGCGCCAGCCCGGCCAGCGCCACCATCCCCGTGGTGACAAAGTTTCTCCTCTTCATGGCGCAGCTCCTCTCCTCTCGTCGTCCATCGCCTCGTTCCATGAGGCACCTCGCTCATCCTCGCCGTCGTCCTCCGACGTCCGGCGTCACTTCTGCCCGTAATACGCCCGCTTCCCGTGCTTCCGGTCGAAGTGCTTGCGCACGAGCGCGTCGGGCAGGCGCGCGGCGCCCGGGTGGATCGTGCGGGTGATGAAGGCCATCCTCGCGATCTCCTCAAGCACGGCCGCATTGTACACCGCTTTCTCGGCGTCCTCTCCCCACGCGAACGGGCCGTGTCCCGCCACCAGCACCATGGGTGTGTGAAGCGGGTTACGATCCTTGAAGCACTCGATGATCTGCTTGCCCGTCTCCGTCTCGTAATCGCCCTCCACGGCGTCCGGCCGCATCACCTCGGTGCAGGGTACGTCCTCGGCCAGGTGATCCGCGTGCGTCGTACCGTAGATCGGGATCGGGGTCCCTGTCTGCGCCCAGCCGGTCGCGTAGGTCGAGTGCGTGTGCACCACGCCGCCCAACCCGCGGAAGCTCGAGTAGAGAACGATATGCGTCCTGGTGTCCGAGGAGGGGCGGAGGTGTCCCTCCACCACCTTCCCCTCCAGATCGACCACGACCATGTCGTCGGCCGACAGCCGCTCGTAAGGGACGCCGCTCGGCTTGATCGCCAGGACGCCCCTGTCGCGATCGAACGCCGAGACGTTGCCGAACGTGTAGATCGCGAGCCCCCGGCGCGGGATCTCCATGTTCGCCGTGAAGGCGCGCTCGCGCAGCTCTCGATAGGTCGCGCTCACGTCATGGCCCTCAGTGCGCCAGCCGGTAGGCGAGATCGTTCCAGCGGAGCTCGTTCTTGAGCGAGCGGATGTCGGTCCCTTCGCCGATGCGGACCAGCTCGACGCCGGCGATGGAGGCGAAGTCCTCCACGTGCGCCATGGTCACGGCGCGGCTGTGGGCACAGTGATGGGCGCCTCCAGCCAGGATCCACGCCTCGCAGGCGAGCCTGAAATCGGGCTTCGGGATCCACACCGCGCGCGCCACAGGCAGCTTCGGCATCGCCTTGTCGGGCGCCACCGACTCGAGCTCGTTGGCGACGATCCGCATACGGCCGCCCATGTCGATCATGGCAACGTTCACAGCGGGCCCGACCCCGGCGTCGAAGACGAGCCGGCACGGGTCCCCCTTGCCGCCGATCGAGAGCGGGTGGATCTCCAGCGACGGCCTCCCGGCGGCGATCGAGGGACAGATCTCCAGCATGTGGGCGCCGAGGACGCGCTCTCGCCCCGGGACCAGGTGATACGTGTAGTCCTCCATGAAGGAGACGCCCCCGCGCAGGCCCGTCGCCATGACCTTCAGGGCGCGGACGAGGCCGCAGGACTTCCAGTCGCCCTCCGCCCCGAAGCCGTAGCCGTCGTCCATGAGCCGCTGCACCGCGAGGCCGGGGAGCTGCTTGAGCCCGTGCAGATCCTCGAAGGTCGTGGTGAAGCCGCCGAAGCCGCCCTCCTTCAGGAAGGAGCGCATCGCCGCCTCCTGCCTCGCCGCGTACCGCAGATCGCCGTGTCGATCTCCGCCCCTCCTCAGGGCGGGAGCGATGGTGTACGCCTCGTCGTACTCCGCCACCAGGCGATCGACCTCGCGCTCGTCGACGTCGGCGATGCGGCCCACGAGATCGCCCACGCCATAGCCGTTCACCGACCAGCCGAACTTGACCTGCGCCTCGACGCGGTCGCCGCCGGTGACCGCCACCTCTCGCATGTTCATGCCGCCGAAGCGCGCGATCTTGAGCCGCCGCCCGTCGAGGATGGCGCAGGCGGCGCGCGCCCAGACGTCGAGCTTGGCGAGGACGTCGCTGTCCGTCCAGTGGCCGACGACGACCCTCCGGTCGATGCGCAGGCGAGCGCCGATGTACCCGAACTCGCGGTCCCCATGGGCCGACTGGTTCAGGTTCATGAAGTCCATGTCGATGCTGTCCCAGGGCAGCTCGCGGCCGTACTGCGTGTGCAGGTGCGCGATCGGCTTCTCCAGGCGCTTGAGCCCCGCGATCCACATCTTCGCGGGCGAGAACGTGTGCATCCACGTGATCACGCCGGCGCACCGCGGCGACGCGTTGGCCTCGCGACAGACGGCGAGGATCGCCTCGGAGCTCTTGAGCGTCGGCTTCCAGACGACCCTGACGGGGAGCTTGCCCGATGCGTCGAGGTACGCGGCGATCTCCCGCGCGTGTTCGGCGACCTGCTTCAGCGCCTCCTCACCGTAGAGGTCCTGACTGCCGGTCAAGAACCACACCTCGAAGCCTTCTCGAAGATCCTGCATGGCGATCCCGCTCATTGCGTCAACTCCCTCTCCACAAACGATCCCAGCGCGACGTAATCCCGATACAGCGCGTCATAGAGCCTGGCGCGCGTGGGATCCGGCAGATACCGGGCCTCGGTCCCAGGCGACATCGCGCGCTGCGCGTCCTCGACGGTGGCGTGAAGGCCGGCGGCGGTCGCGGCGAACATCGCCGCGCCCAGCGCGACCGGCTGCTCGCCGGCGCGGACCTCGACCGTCATGTCGAGCACGTCCGAGAGGACCTGCATGGTGAGGGGGCTCTTGCGCGCGACGCCGCCGACACCGATGATGCCGTCGATGCGGAGCCCCTCGGAGCGGAAGCGCTCGACGATGGCGCGCGATCCGAAGGCGATCCCCTCCACGAGCGCGCGGTAGATCCGCGGCGCGTCCGTTCCCAGATCGAGGCCGACGATGGCGCCCCTGAGCCGCTGGTCCGCGTCCGGGGTCCTGCGCCCATTCAGCCAGTCGAGCGCCAGCACGGAGCTCCGCGCCGGCGGGATCTCCGCGGCTGCCCGCTCCAGCTCGGGGATGATCCGCTCGATCGCCGCTTCGGCGAGCGTCACGTCGGCGACCGTCGTCCGGAGCGAGTTGCCGTCGCCGGGCAGGGCAGGGAGGATGGCGAGGAGCGGCCAGCTGAGGAGCTGCTTGAACCAGGCAAAGACGTCACCGAAGGCGGACTGCCCCGCTTCGTAGCCGATCGCGCCCGGGAGGATCGAGCCGTCGACCTGGCCGCAGATCCCGGCGACGAGGACCTCCGGCGCGCCGCTCTTCGGGACGACGAGCATATCGCACGTGCTCGTGCCCATGACCTTGAGCAGGCGGTTCGGCTGGATGTTGCCGCCGACCGCGCCCATGTGCGCGTCGAAGGCGCCGACGGCGACGACGGCGTCGTCCGGGACGCCGAGCGTCGCGGCCCACCCGGGCGAGATCGTCCCGAAGGGCACGTCGGCGGTCCAGGTCTGCGAGCCGAGGGTGGCCTTGAGCGCGGGCAGGCGCGGATGGAGCCTCGCCAGGAAATCGTTCGAGGGATAACCGTCGAACTCCGGGTGCCACATCGCCTTGTGCCCGGCGGCGCAGCGGCTCCGCTTGATCTGCCGGAGGTCGTCGGTGCCGGTCAGGACGGCGGGGATCCAGTCGCAGTGCTCCAGGACGGTGACCGCCGCGCGCGCGACCGCCGGATTGGTCTCGAGGACGTGGAGCACCTTGGCCCAGAACCACTCGGACGAGTACACCCCGCCCTCGTACTTCGTGTAGTCCACGCCGCCCCAGGTCCGGGCGACGCTGTTGATCCGCGCCGCCTCGGCCACCGCGGTGTGGTCCTTCCAGAGGATGAACATCGCGTCCGGGTCCTCCTCGAAGCGTGGGCTGAGCGAGAGAGGCCTGCCCTTCGCGTCGGCCAGGACCGGCGTGGATCCGGTCGTATCGACCGCGATCCCGCGCACGTGCGCGGCGACGTCGCTGCCCGCCTGGTCCAGCGCCGCGCGGATGGACGCCTCCATGGCATGCAGGTAGTCGAGCGGATGCTGCCGGAACCGGTGCGCGCGCGGGTCGCAATAGAGGCCCTGCGCCCAGCGCTGGTAGGACGCGACCGAGGCCCCCGCGAGCTCGCCGTTCCGCGCGTCCGCGACGACCGCCCGAACGGAGTCGGTGCCGAAATCGATCCCTATGACGAATGTTCCCTTGCGCATGACGACCCGTTGGCCGGGCTAAGCCAGTTAAGGATGTGCCCCGCGTTCAATGTGAACGTTCACAATGTGACTGTCAATCACAATCTACCGGATCGCGACGCTTCTCCGTCCCGGAGGATGAACCAGGCTGCAACTCTACTCTCGTGCGGTCAGGCCGGGAGGGGGCGATGGTCCGCAGGCTCACGCGACGACCGCGACCACGACCACGTGAACGCTCACGACCACGATCACGCCCACGTGAACGTTCACGTTGGTGACCGATGGTGCTGGAGCGGGCTTCGTGCCCTGAGCGTGAGCGAACGAGCTTGGCGAACGCCTGTGTGGATGCGGTTCAGCCGCCTTCGAGGCAGATCCTGCGCATGAAGCGCCTCACGGTCGAGGCGCGATGCTCGGCGTAGTAGCCCTCCGCCGCCGCTCTCGACGCCTCGCCCGGCGCGTCGAGGCAGTTTGCGATGATCTCGTAGCCGTCCTGGAGATGGTTCGGGTCGCCGGGGTGCGTGCGACGATATTCGTGCACGAGCTCCCGCATACGCGCGCCGTTCCGCGCGCTCATCGCGTCGTTGAGCAGCCCGATCAGGCCGTTCTCATGCTGGATCTCGACGTGGCGCTGCGTGATGGGGTGGGGGTGGGCGGGGCCGTGGTGGCGGTCGTCGGGGCTCGGCCCGATGACGGGCAGGTCGTCGATCGCCGCGGCGAGCACGGTGCTGCCGGCCGATGCCGGTCGTTCGTTCGACTCACGGCGCGGCGCCTCCTCTCGCGACGCCTCGTGCCGAGAGGAAGGCAGCGGTCGCGCGTCGGGCTCTCGAGAGCGATGCACGAGGTAAAGCGCCGCGCCGAGGAGCAGCAGCGCGGCGACGGACCAGCGCCTGCGCGCCGACCTCATGGAATCGTCACGGTCCACGTCACCGTCTCTCGCGAGCGGGGCCAGTTGTCGCGACCCCAGCAGGGATCGTAGTAGCGGGGATTGGTCGAGGGAGGAGGGTCGAGGCACTCGCCGCTGCGGTAGCGCACCAGCTCTTCGCCGGCGTTGTCGTAGGCCTCGGCGACGATGGTGTGGGTGCCCGAAGCGAGGCCCGCCGCGGCGACGTTGTAGACGGGGCCGCCGTCCGTCGCGATCACCTCGCCGTCGAGCGTCCAATCCACGCTGATGACGTCGGGATCGATCACCTTGACCGCGAGCGTCGCCGGATCCGTGACGGCCCCTGCCGGCGGATCGGCCGAGTCGATCGGCTTGATGCGCATCCAGATGTCCATGATCATCTTCTCGCGCGAGACCGGGTTGAAGCTCGTGTTCTTGTTGTCTCCGAACAGGCTGTTCATCATCGAGTTCGAGGACGGGCGGTACTGTCCGCTGTCCACGTAGCGGCTGCCGATGAACGTGCCCTGGACGCCCGTGGCGTCGGCGGCGTCGTACTCCAGCCACTTGTCCCATTTGCCCGCCGTCGTCGTGCAGTTGCCCGTGGTGTTCACCTCGACGTACTCCGTGCCGCTGCCGCTGCACGTGTTCGCGCCGCAGGCAGAGCCCGTCGCCTTGGCGCAATACTCGTCGGCGAGCTGATGGAAGCCGTGGCCACCTTCGTGCAGGGCCGCTCCGGCGGCTTCCCCATGCCCGCCGGACCAGAGCATCCAGGCCGAGCCCGTGTTCCACCAACGATCGTTGTTCAAGACGATGGCGTGCCAGTCGACCTCGAATTCCTCGGGGAGGTTCGCCTTGAGCGCCTGATCCGCCGCGCGGGTGTCGCACTCCGCGAGGCGGCTCTCGTCGTCGCCCGTGCAGCCGAGCGCTCCAGGGATGCCGTTCGAGCGGCTGACCAGCTTGACGGCGCAGATGTTGACGAACTTGCGGTACCTGCCGTACGGCTCGCCGATCGGGCTGCTGAAGCGCTTGGCCATCGCCTCCTCGATGTGCTCGAGGTACGTGGTGTTCACAGTCGTGGCGTCGTAGCCGTCGCCCACGATGACGTAGTTGATGCGGTTCTCCGGTGGGCCCGCGCTCTCGATGGCCACGCCGTTCGCGCCGCAATCGAGGACGTAAGCGGAGTCGCCTCCTCCTGTGCCGCCGGGCACGAAGCTCCCCCCGGCGCCCGTGCCGGTCGGGCCGCTCCCGGCCGCGCTGCCCGCGCCGCCTGCGCCGCCGGAGCCCGGAGCTCCGCTGCCTGTTGCTCCGCTGCTGGCAGCGCCGCCGGACGCGGAGGTGCTGCTCTCCGACGTGCCGCCGCCGTTGGTCGCCGCCGCGGGGCTGTCCGGCGCCTCGCCGCAGGCGCAGAGCGTCATGAGGCTCAAGAGGTGCAGGTGGAAGCTCGACTTCATCATGTCCACCTCACCACCTTTCGCAGGCGGCGTCCACGCCAAGCTCCGCCGTATCCCATCCCCGAGGCTTCCCAGAGCGACAACCGGGTGGAAACCCCGGAAAAGAACAGGAATTTGAACCGCCAAGCGCGCCAAGGACGCCAAGAGTGTGGTTTGTTCTTGGCGTCCTTGGCGCCTTGGCGGCGCATTTCTCGCTCGATCAACGTGATCGGTGTCCCAGGCGTTCACCAAGCTCGGTCGGTCACGTTCAGGGCACGAAACCCGCCCCCTTCACCCACCATCGTTCACCAACGTAAACGTTCGGATGTGAGAAGATGCGGCGTGAAGCTTAATTGACGCCTACGTCTGGCCCACGTTCAGCCGAACAGCCCCTCGATCGCCGTGGTGTGCTGGTCGTTGTCCCCCATCACGAGATCCGGGACCCCGAAGGAGCGCGCGATCGCCATCCACAGGTCGTTGGTGGAGCGGCCGCCGCGGTTGCCGTTGGTCCACACCTGCCCGCCGCGCAGCGTGGTGCCCTCGCCGCCGAACAGCACCCACGCCATCTTGTCCCAGTTGTGGTGCCGCGTGCCGACCTCCGTGATGTACGGGACCAGCGTGGTGTCGAGCAGCGTCCCGCCGGTCACGTCCTTGGTCTCCGCGAGCTCCTTCAGGAAGCCGGCGACGTAGCGGGCGTAGAACTCCTCCACCCGCGTGAGGAACTCGAGCGTGTCGGGCGTATCGGGATCGTGGCTCGTGGTGTGGTGCACCTTGAAGATGGAGGAGTTGGGCGGCCACAGCTCGCCGAAGCTCACGTGGTTCGTGCCAGGGGACCACTGGAACGTGACCATGCGCGTCAGGTCGCAGCGGAACGCGGCCTTGATCACGGCGAAATGCAGCGTGCCGATGCGCGCGTGCTTCACGTCGTCGCGCTCCGAGACGACGTGCGAGCTGCCGTAGGGATCGATGTGCCCGCTCACCTGGATGACCTCGGGCTCCTGGGGCATACCGCAGGTCGCGGGATCCCTCGGGTCCGCGTCGAACTCCGCCTCCACCTCGCGGATGGCGGCGGCGTGCCCCTCCAGCGCCTCTCGCTGGGAGCTCGGCGCGAGGCTCTGAAGGCGCTTCAGGTCCTTCATCGCGAAGTCCAGCACGCTCTTCTTTTGCAGGCGCGCCCGCGCCAGGGCATCCAGGTTATCGCTCGTCGGGCCGCCCGGCATCAGCGTGCCGAACACCCGCCGGTACACCTCTTGCGGCTGGTAGTAGGGCTTCATCGGCGCCCGCGCGCCCGAATAGGACATGTGGCGGGTCGACACCTCGGGCGTGTCGGCGCGGTTGTCGCAGGACACCTGGAGCGACGCGATGGGCGTGCCCTGGAACTCGGCCGACTGCTTCACGAGCAGCTGGTCGATGCTCGGCGCCTCGGC
The DNA here is from genome assembly GCF_052075895.1 of Sorangium sp. KYC3313. NCBI lineage: Bacteria > Pseudomonadati > Myxococcota > Polyangiales > Polyangiaceae > Sorangium > Sorangium sp. KYC3313. The sequence goes on along the minus strand of NZ_CP197255.1, from coordinate 8,096,525 downwards.
CATCGGATCGTCGCCGCCGTTGCCCGGGTACAGCTGCTTGGTCCGCGCCCCCGTGCACATCAGCACCGTCCCGCGCTCGTGGCCGCCGCCGACGGACCCCTCGTGCGGCAGCTTCAGGTCGCGCATCACGACCATCCGGGCCTTCATCGCCTCGAACGGCGTCAGGATGCGGGAGAGCGTGAAGTTGGTCCCGTTCCCTTGCGGCCAGTAGTTCTCGTACACGGTGCCCACGGGGCGCTGCACGATCAGCAGGCGCCTCGGGGGCGCCGCGCCCTCGGCGGCCGACTCGAGGCCCTTGAGCACCGTCATGAGACCCGCGGCGGCGCCGATGCCTTGCAGGAAGCGGCGGCGAGACCATCCGTAAGAAAGGTTGTAGCCCACGGTCATTCCTCCTTGGCGCGCTCGGTCAGCGCGGGCGACGTCACGATGGCTTTCACGACGTTGGTCAGCGTCCGCTGGCCCGCTGGCAGCGCCTCGATCACGCGCTCGACCTGACAGTCGCGGGTCTGGAGCGTCTCATCGTCCGTGCCGTAGGTCAGCAGGTGCCGCGTGATGCAGGCGGCGAACCCGTCGTTCTGCGCGACGGCCTCGGCGAACTCGACGGCGCTCGCGTAGCTCCCCGCGACCTCGGCGATGTTGCCCAGGTTGACGCGCGCGTCGATCGGCTCCCCGTCGAGGGTGTCGCGGTACCGGCCGACCGGATCGTAGTTCTCGAGCAGCAGGCCGAACGCATCGAACTGGGCGTGACACGCGGCGCAGGTGGAGTTCGCAGCGCGCGCGTCGGCGCGCTCGCGCTCGGTCATGTCGGCCTCGAGCAGCTCCTTGATCGCGTCCGAGAGCGACTCCGGGGGCGACGGGATCTTCCCGAGGCAGAGAAGGGCGCCGCGCACGAAGAGCCCGCGCGCCACGACGCTCGTGTTGTCGGTCCGGGCCAGCGTCGCGAGCAGGCCGGGCTGCGTGAGGATCCCGGCGCGCTCGTCGGCCGGCAGCTCGACCTTGGTGAACTCCTCCGGGCTCGATCCCGTGTGCTCCACGCCGTAGACCTTCGCGAGCACGTCGTTCACGAACGTCTCCCTCGTGGTGAGCAGCTCCGACACGTCCCCTCCGCGGTTCCACAGGAGGTCGTCCACGAGCAGCTCGGTCTCGTGGAACATGCTCGCCTGGAGCGCGGAGGTGTACTCGGGGAAGAGCCCTGGATCCTTCACCGTGCCGAAGAGGTTGCTGAGCCCCCACGCCGCGATCAGCGTGGTGTTCAGGCTGCTGCGCGTCTCGGGTTTCCCGAGGAGACGCTCGGTCTGGCGCGCCAGCTCCTCCGGATCGTTCAGGGCCCCGGAGTCGGCGGCGGCGGCGAGCTCCGCGTCCGGCACGCTGTCTGTCAAGAAGAACGAGAGCTCGCTCGCGACCTCGTGCGCGGCGAGCTTCACCACGTCGCCGTCCGCGTCGCCGCCGAGCTCGGTGCGGTAGGAGAACGAGGGGGACGCGATCAGCGCCTCGACCGCGAGCGAGACGCCCTGCTCGTAGCTCGTCTCCTTCCCGAGCGCATAGACCGACCACAGGTTGTCGAGCTCCGCCTGGTCCACGGGCCGGCGGAACGCCCGTTGCGCGAACTTCGTCAGGAACGTCTTGGCGCAGGCGTCGTCTCCGTTGGGGGCGCACCCCGTCACCTGCTCGAAGCGCCCCGAGATGCTCTCGGCCGCGTAGGCAGCCCTCGCGAGCCGCGTATGCACAAGGGAGGTCCCCACGACAAAGCCCTTCTTGGCGAACGGCTTCATCCGCGCGTCCGGCGCCTGCTCCGCCTCGATGGCCTCGTCCCCCAGGAGATCCCGGATGGCGTTCATGAACTGCAGGTCGGCGAGCAGCACGACCCGTCGTTCGAGCCGCGGGTTGCACACGGCGTCTCCGCCGCCCGAGGAGCTCGTGCCGCCGCCCGTCGGGTTCGCGCCGGCGCCCGAGGAGCCCGAGGAGCCCGAGGTGCTCGATCCACTGCCGATATCGCCCACGCACCCTGCAACGAGGAGCGATGTGCACGCGGCCGCTTGCAACAGCCGGGAGACCACCCCGCTGTGAGTGGACATTTTCACCTCCCATCGATTGCACGCGGCGTTCGGACCGCTGTCGCGAGTGGAAGATTTCATGGCTCCGGCTGCGCGACGTCGGCCATCGAGCCACCTCCGCGCTTTGCGGGGCGCACGCCCCAAGGTGGCGGCCAATAAAGAAGATAGCTTCACACGATCCCTCCTGTGAGTCCGCCCTGCTCTGTGAAAACGTGCCTTCCTGACGTCTGGGGCTGCGGTAGACGAGCCGGCGCTGCGCCGCGTAACACCTCCACGAACCGCCGCTGCCGCGCGGCCGACCCCAGCTGGCTGCGGCGCGGGAGGCGAGCGCGCCGCGCAGCAGGTCAGGCCCCCTGTCTCTCATCGCGCTGCCATCGATGACGGACACCCAGGTGCGTACGACGATGACCCAGCCGGCGCAATGTTTTAAGGATGTCCCCCGAATTGTGAGCGTTCACATGGGCCATGTCAACTGGAATCGACCGGCGCCCAACGATTTCTGAACCGGTTGAGTCGGAGGGCCAGCAGCGCTCCTCCGGAGCGCCGCCCTCAGGGGAGGAGAGGCCGGGCTGCCGACCTGGTCGAGCTGGCCATGCCCGCCAGCAGACGTCGGCATGCCGTTCGCATGGGTCAGATATGACAGCCGGCGTGAAATATGCGGGATCGATCGCGGCCCCACCGGGAATGGCATCTACGACGACGAACGACCAGCGTCGGTGCCGCGCTCGATCCCGATGGCGAGGATCCTCGGCGCGCACCCGCCAAGTGACGCGAAAGCCGAGTGAAATGAAGAATTCCGACCAGTTTGTGAACGCTCACATTGAAGAACTCCGTTCCAATCGAGCGGTCCGCGACTATCCTCCCGCGCCGATGGCTGACAAATCTCTTCCGATGCGCCGCGTCAAGAGGGGCGGCGGGCGGCGGGCCGCGGTCATGGTCGACGTGGCCAAGCTCGCTGGCGTCTCGTATCAGACGGTCTCGAGGGTCCTGCACGACAGCCCCCACGTGCGCCGCGACACGAGGGAGCGGGTGCTGGATGCGATCCGCCAGCTCGACTACCGGCCCAGCTCGGTGGCGCAGGCGCTCGTCACCGGACGGTCGCGGACGCTCGGTGTGGTCAGCTTCGACACGACGCTCTACGGTCCGGCGTCGACGCTCCTGGGGCTCGAGGAGGCGGCGCACGACGCGGGTTACGGCGTGAGCATCGCCAGCTTGAAATCGTTCAGCCGCGCGCCCGTGCTGGAGGCCGTGCAGCGGCTGCGCGACCAGGGGGCCGACGGCATCGTCGTGATCGCCCCGCAGCGGTCGGCGGTGGACGCGCTCCGCCACGTCACCTCCGATGTGCCGGTGGTCGCGGTCGAGGGCGGTCCGGACGATTCGGTGCCGGTGGTCGCGGTCGACCAGCTCGGGGGCGCCGTGTCCGCGACCCGCCACATGCTCGATCTGGGCCACAAGACCGTGTGGCACATCGCCGGCCCGACCGACTGGCTCGAGGCCGACCAGCGCATCGACGGCTGGCGCTCGGCGCTGCTGGCAGCCGGCGCAGAGATCCCGCCGCTCCTGCGGGGGGACTGGAGCGCGCGCTCCGGCTACGAGCTCGCCCCGCAGCTGACGCGCACGCCGGGCGTCACCGCCGTGTTCGTGGCCAACGACCAGATGGCGCTCGGCCTCCTCCGCTTCCTCCACGAGAGCGGGCGCGAGACGCCGCGCGACATCAGCGTCGTCGGCTTCGACGACATCCCGGAGGCGGCCTACTTCACGCCGCCGCTCACCACGGTGCGCCAGGACTTCTCCGAGCTCGGGCGCCGGTGCCTCCACGTCCTGCTCGGGCAGATCGAGAGCGGCCAGCGCTCGTGGTCGCGGGTCGTGGTCGAGACCGAGCTCGTCGTGCGCAAGAGCACGGCCGTCCCCCGGCGCCGGTGAGACCGTGCGCGCTCTACCGTACCGACTCCGTGATGTGTTCACGGACCGGGCCTTTAGCGGGCAAGCCAGGGGCACCGAGCCGGGCTGCCGCTTGAGCTGCAAAGTTGCTTCATGATTGTGATATGCGCTGTCGATGCATGTTTCCTGTCAGCCAGGAACTTGCGATGTAGGACGCTTCGCGCGCGTGTCGTGATCACTTCCAGGTGTGGCGGGAATCATCCGTCGCGAGTTGCACGGCGTGCGTATCGCTGAGCGTGGGCGCCGCCGTTCGTGCCGCTGCCCCTCGGCGTTCTCGCTCCCAGCTTCACCAACGACAATCGTCCGATTTGCGGAAGTCCAACATGAACAAGAAGCGTTCTTCTCGATTGCTGTGCAGCACGGCCTGGATCGCGCTCGGCATGGCGACCCTCCTTGGATGTGGCGATGGGGGCGACGGGGTTGACGACGGCGTGGGCGGCTCGGGCGGGGCGGGGAGCGCCAGCACGAGCTCCGGCAACGGCACGAACAGCAGCTCCAGCGCCAGCACGACGACCGGCGTCGGCCCTGCCACCAGCAGCAGCTCGGGCGATCCCGCGACGACCAGCGCCACCTCCGGCGGCGCGACCACGGGGGTAGGCGGCGGGGACGCTTCGACCAGCGCGTCGAGCAGCGCGTCGACCGGAACCGGCGGATCCGAGCCCGAGGGGAAGTTCGTCGGCAACATCACGACGAGCGGCGCCGTGCGCGACGGCTTCGCGAAGTACTGGAACCAGATCACGCCCGAGAACGAGGGCAAGTGGGGCTCGGTCGAGAGCTCCCGCGGGAACAAGAACTGGAGCTCGCTCGACAGGACCTACAAGTACGCGCAGGACAACAAGATCATCTTCAAGCACCACGTCTTCGTGTGGGGCAGCCAGCAACCCTCCTGGGTCGGGAGCCTCTCGCCGGACGAGCAGAAGAAAGCCGTGCGGAGCTGGATGGAGGAGTTCTGCAAGCGCTACCCGGACACGAAGTACATCGACGTCGTCAACGAGCCGCCGCCCCACACCACGCCCTCGTACACGGCCGGCCTCGGCGGCAACGGCGCAAGCGGCTGGGACTGGATCGTCAACTCCTTCAAGTGGGCTCGCGAGTTCTGCCCGAACGCCGTTCTGATCCTCAACGACTACAACAACATCGAGTACGAGAACGAGCACAGGCACTTCAAGGACATCGCGAAGAAGGTGATCGACGCGGGCGCCCCGGTCGACGCCCTCGGCGCGCAGGCGCACGACGCCTTCAAGATCAACACCAACACGGTCAAGGGATACATCGACTCGCTCGCCGAGCTGGGCAAGCCCGTGTACATCACGGAGTACGACATCGGCGAAGCGAACGACAACAGGCAGAAGCAGATCATGGAGGAGCAGTTCACCATGTTCTGGAATCACCCCAAGATCCCGGGGATCACCCTGTGGGGTTACATCGTCGGCAAGACCTGGAGGACCGGCACCGGCCTCCAGCAGGAGAACGGCACCATGCGGCCGGCGATGCAGTGGCTGATGGACTTCCTGGACCGTGGTGGTTGACGCGGAGCCGGCGCGCTGAGCTCTACGAGCTCCCTCGACCGAAGGAGCTCGGGCGCGCCCGCATCTCGTACGGAGGCCGGCGCGCTCTCTCCAGGTCTGCGTCAGTCTCTCTGGCCTGAGCCGGGTTCACGACCCGATCCTGGATCGTGAACCCACTCGCAGGGTGCGTATCGGGAGGCGAGCAGCTGGCCGGCGCCTCCTCGCGAAGAGCCGTGTCGGTCAGCGAGCGCCGTCGATCACTGGGGCACTTGGAGCACGTCCTCGCAGGTGAAGTCGACGCCCAAGGAGACCTCGACGTCGGCTTGGACCACGGCGCACGTATCGTCGCAGAGGACGATCGCCGTCGGGTTCGCAGGGTCGTCGTAGCGCCATGTGCCCGCGGCCGCGCAGGCCTGGTCATACGTGAGGGTCGTCGGCATGTTGGTCGTGGCGCTCGTGTAGGTCACGTTGACCTTTTGCTTGTCGAAGCTCCTCCCGTCGGGCGGCGGAGGGATCGGGATCGTGCACGAGACCGCGGCGCCGCGGATCTTCTCGATCGCGGCCTTGAACGCGGCCGTCGTCTGCGCGGGATCGCCGGTGTTCAGCATGGACGCCTCTCCCGTGCCGCCCGCAGCGGCGATCTCGTGCAGGTTCGTGAGGCTGGGCGGCGCGCCTTGCCCCTGCGGACTGTCGACCCCGATCACGAAGGTCGAGATGTTGCTGGAGAGCGCGGCCTCGACGTTACTCACGACGTCCGCGAGCGTGTTGCCTTGCCGGCACCCCTCCGGATAGCCGTCGGTCACGAGCACGATCGCATATTTCCCGGGGTTCTGCTGGCGCTGCGCCTCGATGAAAGCGACGGTGCCTTCGACCGCGAACGCCGTCGGCGTGCTGGTGCGCCACGAGAGCCTCTCGCTGATCTCCGGCTCGATGACGTCGATCGCCTCGCCGAACGCCGGGGAGGGCAGCGGCGTCATCGGGACATCCGGGGTCGAGTAGTCGGCGGCCTGGCACGCCTGAGTCGTCTGAGCCGAGCTAGGGAAGAACGTGAGCGACGCCTGGAACCCGGTGGACGCGGGATCCACGAAGAACTGCTTCGTCGCGGCCACGACGGGATCCCACTTGAGATCCTTCCTGCGCCACTCCACGTCGCTCGCCGTCATGCTGGCCGATACGTCGAAAGCGAACACGAGGTACACCTGTTGAAACCCGGCCTGGGACGACTGGGTGGCGCACGCCTCCCCCGCGCCCGTCGAGCCCCCGCTGCTGGCGTTGCTCGAGCCCGAGTTCCCGCTCGAGCCCAGGTCGTCTCCGTTGCCGAAGTCGTCGTTCCCGGTGCCGGTGCTGGTGCTGGTACCGGTGCCGGCGCCGGCGCCGGAGCTGCCGGTGCTGCTCTGCGAGCCAGTTCCGCCCTCGCTGCCGTCGTTGGTTCCGCCGCACCCTGCGCCGATCAAAGCCACCATTGGCAAGGCAATGGCTATCCTAGGCAATCTCATGAGCCGACTCCTCCTCGAACGCGTGCCAGCGCGGTCCGCGGGCACGAAGTTATCTGGCAACGAGAGGTCTCCGAACGTGGAATTTTCTATTGACGCGCCTTGCCGGAGCCCCGGGATCGGTGACGAGTATAGTCGATGACGCTGATCTTTGCGCGGGATACGGTCCGAAAAGGCGCAGCGTCGAGTCGTGGCCGTCATCGCGCAATGCGATCCCGATCGCCCAGCCAGCATCGTCGCCGGCGTGAAATCTCACATCTGCGCGCCGTGGGTGCTGGGCTGCGGCGCCCTCGTGGCGCGCGCTCCAGGCGCGGGAATGGATGTGTTATCGTACAGCAATGCTGCACGCGCTGATCGACAGAGCGGCTCGCGTGCGGGTCGCCCTCTCGGAAACCGACCCCATTCAAAGATTCATCGACGCATCGAACTGCCACGGTTCCACGCCGCCCGCTGGGCGTGAACTCGAGCATCTCCCCGGGCGGCGTATCGACGTCCGCGCCGGTTCGAGGCAAGATTCCGCCGTGCTCTGGCAAGGGGCTTCCTTGCTCACGCCGGATGGCGATTGGCTGTTCGACGCCCAGGGGGACCTCGACTCGAAGTACCAGACGTGGGACGTCAGGTCATCTCGCCGAGCGAGGAGCGCGGGGCCGCGGCCCGGACCCGGGTGCGGCGCGCGCGCTGGGTCCTGCGCCGTCGCGGGGGCGAGGCGGGATGACCCATCGGGTCGGCTCGACCTGGCCGCCCCCTTCATGCACGGCGAGGTCGACCAGCGCGGCCATCCTCGTCGCTACATCCGTGAAGGTGTCCTCGGCCTCGCGATCCTGCGGCAGCCGATCCGGCAGGGTGGGGCGCGTGCGGTGGATACGATAACGGTCGGACAGGCGCGCGCCGGGGAAGGCGCGGCGCAGCTCCTCCATCCCGCCGATGAGCGCGACGAGCGAGCCCATGGTCGCCGTGCCGTTGTCGGAATCCCAGCCGGACAGGGTGCCGATCTGGACGGTGCGGCGGAAGCTCCCCTCACCGAACAGGAGGGCCAGCGTCGCTGTCGCCAGGTTGATCGCGGATTCCGTGAACCCTCGATAGACGAAGCCCGACGCCTGGGCCCGCTCCTGGTAGCGATCCGCAATGGCATCGCGGGTGCGCGCCCAGTCGTCGCGATCGCTGGTCGATAGATAGGCGGACAGCACGAAGTCGATGACGTCGGCGGCCTTGGACTCCGCCGGCAGGTAGCTCCTGGCCTCACGGACGATGCGCACGATCTCCTGTCGCCGCGGCTTCTCCAGATCGACAGTCGCCGCGAGCGAGAAGAGGAGAACGTGGAACTGCGCGGCGTGCGCGGCGTGATCGCGCGCGGTGGTCCGGATGGGGAGGTCGGCGATCCGCAGCGCCAGATCCGGCATGCCGGGCGCGAGGGCGCCGAAGATCTCCGTGGTGAGCTGGGCGTCGATCTGGAGCGCGTCCGGATTGAGCGCCGGATCGCTCGTCGCGGGGGGCAGCACCCCGCGCTCGAGGAGATCGCGCGCCCTCCGGTTGGAGACCCAGATGAAGTCGTTGATGTGCGCGCGCCATCCGTCTCGGATTCGCTCCGGGGAGAGGAAGAGCGTCCCCGCCTCGGTCATGAGGTGGAGGTAGACATACTCGATGTCGGTGTCATCGTCGGCCGGGCAGGGGTCGAGGAGGACGAAGTCGATCGGCGCCCCGTCGCGCCCCAGGGGCTTTCCCCAATCAGCGTCGGTGAAGAAGGGGCGCTCGATGCGGACGCCCTCGGTGCGAAGCCCTGTCCAGTTGGCGATGCACGCGCCGCTCCACATCGCGCGGAGCCGCTCGGCGTAGGCTGCGCGATCGAGCTCTAGCCGCGGCCCAGGGGACATTTCCGGGGCGCCCCGTTGCTCCATGGGAGCGGCGAGCGCGCGGCGCGGCGCGTCGCCGGCGCCCGCGAGCGGCGTGAGAGAGAGGAGCGCGAGCAGGAGGCCTCGCGCGCATGCGCGTGGCCCGACGCTGGGCGAGCCTTCGACAGAGCGTCGATCGCGGCGGGTGCGCATGAATTACCCCCCTCGAGTGCGCGATCGGTGCGCCGCGCATGTCCTCGCTTCGGGGCGGTGCAAGCGAGGTGCCTCGCCGAGCCCGCTCCCCTGGCGCTGTCCGCGCCATTAGGTTTCGATCATGAACGCCGGAAGTCTCGATGGGCGCGGCGCGCGCGCGCTCCTGGACCGCATTGTCTCGAGCGCGGCCCGCCATCTCCTCGGCGCGTCGCTCGCCATCGCGCCGGGCGCCGCGTCGATCACGCCGGTGCTGGAGGATCTCCTCTCCTTTCATCCCGGGTGGATGACACGGAGCGTGACCACGCATGACCCTGCAGGGGGCAACGAGGATGGATATCGCCCGGGGGTCGCGCTCGAGGGGGACCACCGGGTCCTGTTTCACGCCCGCGGGGAGGGGAGAATCGCGCGGATCTGGATGACCGCCCCCCGCGCGGAGCTCGAGAGGCCGGACCAGGAGATCTGGATCGAAGTCGACGGACACACGGCGTTCCGCGGGTCGCCCGGCGATTTCTTCGGGGGCAGGGGCCCCTGGAGATCGCCTCTCGTGCTCGACGTGGACGCGAGCTCGGGCGCGTACACCAGCTACGTCCCCTTCGCCTGGTCGAGCGAGGCCAAGGTCCGCTTCCGGGGCGTTCCCATCTATTACCAGATCACCTACCGCGAGGGCCCCGGGGCCGCGTCGGGACCGACGCCCGAGGAGCTCTCGCGATTCATGACGGAGGAATGGACAGCCACCCTGCCTGCCCCGCCGCGCCGGGAGAGCGTGAGCGCCAGCGCGCCGCTCGTCCTGGCGACTGGCCCCGCGACCGTATCCGGGATCGACGTTCACATCCCGGCGGGGCGCTTGAACGACCTGTCGGTGAGGATCGGCGGACAGCCGCCGATCCCCGCGTCGTTCTTCTTCGGCCTCGCCAGCTCGGGCACCGACGCCGACGGCGGATGGACGACCTTCCGGAGCGCGCTGCACGCCGCCTGGACGCCCGACGCCGCAGGGACGGGCAGGCTCGCGACGCGCCTGCCGATCCCGCTGGCCGAAGGCGAGGTGCTCTCGATCGAGGCCGCGCCCGGGCGGGAGATCGCGGGTGTCGAGGCGGCCGTCGACCTCGCGCCCGCCCGCCGAGGCGTGCGGCTGATCGCGCAATACCGCGATCAGAGGGCCCCCGGACGCGAGACGACGATGCCCCTCTTCGAGAGCGATGAGCCGCTCCAGCTCGTCGCGCTCCTCGAGGAGATCAGCGGCGGCCGGCCGAACGATCGGACGTACCTCGAGGGCGACGAGATGATCCGGACCGACGGGATGTCGCACCCGCTGCAGATAGGGACCGGCACCGAGGACTACTTCAATGGAGGCTTCTATTTCCTGGGCGCGCACCATAACCCCTTCAGCGGGCTGCTCCGCTTCCTCGTCGTCGATCCCGAGGATGGATGGAGGAACGCCACGTTCGTCCATTCCCTGTACCGCCTGCACGTGGCCGATCCCATCGTGAGCCGCTCCGGTCTGCGCTTCGGCATGGAGGCCGGGCCGACCGGCGCCTACACGCCGCTGCGGGTGCGCTCGCTGGGCCTCTCTTACGCCTTCTCGGATCTTCAGGTGGTCGGTGAGCAGAAGGTCCGTGCGGCCGGGCGGCAACGGCTCGTGCGTTCGGCTGTCGACGCCGAGCGGCTGGAGCTCTGGCGGCGATCCTGGTCCAGCGAGGGCCGCGGGATCACCCGGATCGAGGTCGCATGCCCGTCCGATGCGCGCGGCCTGTTGCTGCTCCGCGCGTACTCCGCGGCGAACGCCCCCCAGACGGCGCGCGTGAGGCTCGACGGGCGGGAGGTCGGCGTGCTCCACGAGATGCAGGCGAACCCTGTCCGGTCGCTCGCCGAGGACGCGCTCTGGATCGACCTCCTCCCCGAGCAGTGCGGCGCAGGAAGGCGCCCGGTCCTCGAGATCGACGCGACACAGTCTCCGGCGCCGTGGAGCGAGCGGGGGTACACGCTGCGGTTCTTCTCCGGGCCTCCCGCGCCTCAGCTCACGCAGGGGCCCGCGGTGAAGATCTTCGACTCGGAGAGCCTCCCCGGGGGGCCGTTCTATGTGAACGATCACGCGATGATCCAGCTCGCCGACGGCCGCTGGATCCTCACCGGGATCTTTCACCGCGAGCCTTATCGACCGGACGCCGAGCGCGAGTTCGTCCTCGCCACCGCGCCTGGACCTGGGCCGGTGAGCTGGATGGAATCCGTCTCGCCGAGCCTCACGCTGGCGCCGGAGCGCTTCTCGATTCGCGCCCTCTCCGACGAGCGCTGGATCTGGGCCCCGCACATGGTCCGGGACCGGGACGGCAGCCTGGTCATGATCTTTCACGTGGGCACGCACGACCCCGACCGATCCGGCTTCCGGATCGCGCGCTCGCGCGACGGATTCACCTGGAGCCGCGAGGGAGGGACGCTCTTCGAGGAGTTCTGCGTCGCCCGCGATCCGATGCTCGCCCGGCTCGGCGATCTATGGGTTGTGTACTATACGCGCTGCGCGTCGATCGAGTCGCCGCTGAGCGGCGTCGCCTACCGCACGTCGCTGGATCTCTTCCACTGGAGCCCGCCGGCCATGGCGCTCACGCTCGGGCCGGAGACGGCGATGCGCAACAGCGGTTATACCGAGTCGCCGTTCGTGTTCGAGCGGAAAGGGTGGTTTTACCTGACGCTCACCAGCTATCCCGTCGACTACGACGCCACGTTCGTCTACCGCTCGCGCTCGCCGTTCGCGTTCCCGCCGCGCGCCCTCGCCCGGCTGCGCGCCCACGCGGCCGAGTGGGTCGCGGAGGGCGGCGACTTCGATTCGGGGCGCCTGTTCTTCACGCACGCAGGGGCCGGGAAGGGCGGCGTGTTTCTCCAGGAGCTCTTCGGCCTCTGAATTGAAGTCGGCGCCGCCGAGCTGACTGAGCGGCGCCGTCCGACCCGGGTCGACCGGCGCGCGCGCTCGTCGGTTCGACCCGGGTGAATGACGAGCTGCAGGCGAGCGTCGCGCCGGGATGAGCTTGCCCGCGCCGGGGGCAGCCGAGAACTCCCAGGGTGCTTGTTGGACGGATCTCCGCCGGCGACATGCTCGCCCGCGCGAGCGTGGGCGCGATCCGTCGACTATCCTCTCGCGCCCATGAGCGTCCATGTCGTCGTGTGCGCGTTCGCGATTGCCGTCCTCGCCGCGTGCTCCAAGACGTCGTCATCGGCGACGACGTCCACGGATGCAGGCGCGGGCGCGAGGGGCGGCGCGCGCCTCCGCATCGCCGTCGTGCCGAAGGGGACGACACACGAGTTCTGGAAGAGCGTGCACGCAGGCGCGGTGAAGGCCTCGCGCGAGCTCGACGTCGACGTCGTGTGGAAAGGGCCGCTCCGGGAGGACGACCTCAAGGCGCAGGTCGATGTCGTCTCGAGCTTCGTCGCGCAGGGCGTGTCCGGCATCGTGCTCGCGCCGCTCGACGCCACGGCGCTGAGGGCGCCGGTGCGGGCGGCGAGGCAGGCGAAGATCCCGGTGGTCGTGTTCGACTCCGATCTCGCCAGCGACGATCACGTGAGCTTCGTCGCGACCGACAACGAGGCGGCCGGGAGGCTCGCCGGTGAGCACCTGGGCAAGGCGATCGGCGAGGGCGGCAAGGTCGTCGTGCTCCGTTACCAGGAGGGCTCGGCGAGCACGCAGCACCGCGAGAAGGGGTTCCTCGACGCGGTCCGCGCGATGCCCGGCATTACCATCGCGAGCGAGAACCAGGTTGGCGGCGCCACCACGGAGTCGGCGTTCCACAAGAGCGAGAGCCTGCTGCTCGCGCAGAAGGCGGCGGAAGGGGCCATCGCCGGGGTCTTCACGCCGAACGAGTCGACGACGTTCGGGATGCTTCAGGCGCTCCGCAAGGCGAACGTCGCGAGGAAGGTGAAGTTCGTCGGCTTCGACGCGTCCGAGAAGCTCCTCGGCGCGCTCCGCGAGGGGGACATCGAGGCGCTCGTCGTGCAGAACCCGTTCAACATGGGGTACGTCGCGATCAAGACGATGGTGGCGCACCTGCACGGAGAGAAGGTCGAGGCGCGCATCGACACGGGCTCGCGCGTCGTCACGAGGCAGGACCTCGACGACCCGGCGGTGCAGGAGATCGTGAGACCCGACCTCGCCAGGTGGCTCGGGGAGTGAGCGGCCCGTGGGCGGAGAGCGCGCGCCCGTCCTCGCGGTGACCGGCCTCGCGAAGGCGTTCGGCCCGAACCCGGTGCTGCGCGGCGTCTCGCTGCGGGTAGCGCCCGCGAGCGTCCACGCGCTCCTCGGCGAGAACGGCGCGGGCAAGAGCACGCTGGCGCGCGTCCTGCTCGGCATGGAGCGCGCGGACGCGGGCGCGATCCTGCTCGGAGGGGCGCGGTACGCGCCGGCGTCGGCCGAGGAGGCACGCCGCGCGGGCGTCGTCCTGGTGCCGCAGGAGCGGACGCTCTGCGCGCACCTCACGGTCGTCGACAACGTGGTGCTCGGGATCGAGCCGCTCGCGCGCGCGCGGCTCGGGATCCGGGACCGCTCGCGCGCACGCGCCGTGGCGCGGGCGGCGATCGCGCTCGTCACGGCCGATCCGGGCCGCGTGCCGCTCGACGCGCGCGCCGGGGAGCTCGGCGTCGCCGATCAGCAGCTCGTCGAGATCGCGCGGGCGCTCGCGCAGGGTGGCCTCCGCGGGGACGGGCGGCTCGCGGCGCGGCTCCTCGTCCTCGATGAGCCGACGTCGAGCCTGAGCCAGTCGGACGCCGCGCGCCTCTTCGAACGCGTCGGCGCCCTGCGAGGCGCCGGCCTCGCGGTGCTGCTCGTGACCCACTTCCTCTCGGACGTGCGCGCGCACGCCGATCGCTACACGGTGCTCCGCGACGGCCGCGTCGCGGGAGAGGGCGATCCGCGTGAGATCGAGCCGGCGCAGATCGTCCGCGAGATGCTGGGCCGCACGCTGGATGACACGCGCGCGAGCGCCGACACACGCGCGAGCGCGGTGTCCGAGGCGGCGCGCCCGGACGGCGGCGAGGTGGTGCTCGAGGCCGACGGCGTCTCCGGCGTGAAGCGGCCGAAGCGCGCGTCGCTGACGCTGCGCCGGGGGGAGATCCTTGGCATCGCCGGCCTCGTGGGCTCGGGGCGGACGGAGCTCCTCCGCATCCTCGCGGGGCTCGATCCGAGGCGCGGCGGGACGGTCGCGCTGCGCGCTCCTCGCGGGATCGGCCTGCTGAGCGAGGATCGCGGCGGGGAAGGGTTGATGCTCGGCCGCTCGCTCGCCGAGAACGTCTGGCTCTCGCCGCGCGCCCCGCGCCTCGCCAGGCCGAGATCGGTCCTCTCGGAGGGCGCGCGCTGGATCGAGAAGCTCGCGATCCGCGCACGCGGGCCGGAGCAGCGCGCCGGCGAGCTCTCGGGCGGCAACCAGCAGAAGGTCCAGATCGCGCGGCTGCTCCGCGAGGACTTCGACGTGCTCCTCGTCGACGAGCCGACCCGCGGCATCGACGTGGCGAGCAAGGCGCATGTGCTGGCGCTGCTCCGGGAGCTGGCGCGCGCCGGCAAGGCGATCGTGCTCGTGTCGAGCCAGCTCGACGAGCTCGTCACGACCTGCGATCGCATCGCGGTCCTCCGCCGGGGGACCCTCGACCCGCCGCGGCCCGCGTCGTCATGGACCGAGGCGTCGCTCCTCCTGGAGGCATCCTCGTGAAGAAGCGTCCGCCGTGGGTGGGGCCGCTCGTCGCGCTGCTGCTCGTCTACGCGCTCTTCGCGGCGCTGACGCCCGACACGTTCCTGCGCAGCCAGAACCTGCTCACGATGGCGCGGCAGACGGTGGTGGTCGGCATCTGCGCCGTCGGCATGACGCTCGTCATCGCGACCGGCGGGATCGACCTCTCCACGGGCTCGCTCGTCGCGTTCACGACGGTCGTCCTCGCGAAGCTCCTGCGCGCGGGGGTGCCGGCGCTCCCGGCGGCGCTCGTCGCCGCGGCGGCGGCGGGCCTCGTGGGCGCCCTCGTCGGGACGCTCGTGGGGCGGGCGCGGATGGTGCCCTTCGTCGTGACGCTGGGCACGATGAGCGCGCTGCGCGGCGCCGCGAAGGGGCTCGCGTCCGAGCAGAAGATCGACGCGGATCCGCGCGGGCTCGACGCGCTGCTGTCGTCCGATCTCACCGCGCCCGGGCTGTGGATTGCGGCGGCGCTGGCGATCCTGGTCTTCGCCGTGCTCCTGTTCACGCGCTTCGGGCGGCACGTGTTCGCGGTCGGCAGCAACGAGGCCGCGGCGCGCCTGTGCGGCATCGACACGGGGCGCGTGAAGCTCGCGGTGTACACGCTGTCGAGCCTCCTCGCCGGCGTCGCGGGGGTGATGGAGTTCTCGACGCTGACGGTGGGCGACCCGACCGACTCGATCGGCCTGGAGCTCGAGGTCATCGCGGCGGTGGTCATCGGCGGCGCGCCGCTCTCGGGCGGCGAGGGGAGCGTCGCGGGGAGCGTGATCGGGGCGCTGCTCATCACGGTCATCCGGACCGGCGGCGTCCACCTCGGGTTGCCGAGCTGGGTGCAGGAGATCGCGACGGGCGCGATCATCGTGATCGCCGTCGCGGTCGACCGGGTGCGGCGCGCGCGGGGGGCGCGCGCGGCCGCGGGCTGACGGTGATTCGACGCGCGCGGCCGGTGTGTCGAGGCGTGTCCGATGCTCACGGATCGCCGCGCAGCGCCGCGCGGATGGCTTGCTCGACGGGTGAGCTCTCGCCGTCTTCGCGATCGAGCCGCAACGGTTCGGTTGGAAGCAGGGGCGGCTGGGCCAAAAAGCGCGGGCGCGTGCCGCGGTGCGGCTGCGCTGCGTGGACCAGGAACGGGTGGCACAGGTAGGCCGTTCCCGCCTCGCCGGTCGCGAGCACCTGCGGTCGCTGGGCCGTCTCGGCGAAGCCGTTCGCGGCCAGCTCACGCAACGTCAGCCCCGGCTCGCCTGCCGGCGCGAGCTGCCGCGCGATGTCCAGATGGGACCCCGCCCGGATGCGCGTCGGCGCGTCGGATTCGCCGACGTCCGAGAAGAGGAACAGCATGAGCAGCGCGCGGCCGCGCGACGCGACGTTCACGCGCCATGACATGAAGTCGGGGTTCTCGGTGCCGAAGCTCATGTCGACGTGCCAGCCGGCATCCCCAGGATCGTCCGGAGACGGGAAGCGCACGGGGAAGGTGCCCAGCGTGTTCAGCGGTTGCCAGCGCCCGCGGCCGACCAGCCGATCGAACGCGGCCCGCAGCACCGGCGTGTTCACCGCCTCGGCGAACGGCCGCTGGCCGTACAGCCCGAGTCGAACGACCGGCTTCGTCCAGGTCTTCGGATCGTGGGGATCCATCCCGGTGTCACGCCACAGGATGGCGCGGCCCTCGTCGGCGAGGACCCGCGGGAACGCCGCGTCGATCCGGACGAATCCATCGGCGATGAAGCGCTCGATCTGTTGATCGTTCAGCTCGACCATGGCGTGCGGACCAGTTTGCATGGCCGCTCCCGAGGTGGCAAGCGGACCACGTCGGGCTCGCCTGGCGTCGTGGGCCGCGCAGCGGCGGCCTCGGCGCCCGGATCAAGGGCGGGGGTTCGGGTGCACATCGCTCGCCGTGCGGCGGAGCTCCACGGCTTCCGCCTCGGTTTGCGGCCGCCCTCAGGGGATCTGCACCTCGGTGGAGCCGATCTTCTTCGGATCGTTCGGATCGTTGATGTTGTCCCAGCGGCGGTACAGCTCGACGGCAAAGACCCCCTTGCTCAGGCCCTTGATGGCCATGTCGATGTCATAGCGGCAGTCGCACCCGGCCACGGACCCGGGGTCCATGTCCACGGGTTGTACGAGCACATCCACCCTGCTGTCGGCGATCCGGACGAACCCTTCCACCTCCTGATCGCATCGGAACTGCGCGGCGCGGTACTCGAGGTGAACAGCGCCGCGCTCGGGCGTCGCCACGAGCGCCTCCTGCACCGTGTCGTCGTACGCGCCCGCCTTGCACTCGCTCTGGGTGAGGCCCTCGATCGCCTCCGCATCCTCCCAGCCCTCGGGCAAGTCCGCCCCGCCGCAGCCGACCACCAGGAGCGCCGCGACCATCCACGCTGTGTTTCGCATCTCATCCCTCCGATGAGCCATCATTGCAACGCGTGTGCCTGGTGTGTGCGCCCAACCTCACAGGGCGCAGCGGTTGATCTCGGGGGACATCCGTGTCGCGGGTGTGCCATGGGCTCTTCGGTCGCTGTGGGATCGATGAGCGGACCGCCGCACGACGGAGGTACTCTGCGATGATGCTGGCGACTGGCCACGCGAGGAGCGGCCGCCCGAGAGGTGTCCACGCCGCTGAGCAAAACCTTTCGGATCGAGGAGGGCGTGATGCGTCGATCGCTGGGACTGATCTTGTGCTTGTCGATGGCGACCGGGGTTGCGGCTTGCGGGGACGACCCGGATGGGGGCGACGGGGGGACAGGCACGGGCGGCGCCGGAGCGACGAGCGCCTCGGGGGCCGGCCCGGGCTCGGGCGGCTCGACCCCGGAGCCTCCGGTGCATGAGGGCGATGGCCCCGCGGCAGGCAACGCAGAGGGGAGCTGCGCTGTTCCGGCCGAGGCTCAGGCCGCCGACACGTCGTCACCGACGACGGTGATCGGCGACGGGACGCCGGAGAGCTGCACCTCGGAGGCTGTCGTCAGCGCCGTCGCAGCCGGCGGCATCATCACGTTCGACTGCGGGCCGGAGCCGATCACCATCACGCTCGAGGAGACGGCGAAGATCTTCAACGATACCGGCCCCGAGATCGTGATCGACGGCGGCGGGCTCGTGACCTTGAGCGGCGGCGGGCAGCGGCGGATCCTCTACATGAACACCTGTGACGAGGCGCAGGTCTGGACGACGCCGAACTGCGACAACCAGGACCACCCGCGCCTGACGGTCCAGAACCTCACCTTCCTCGGGGGCAACTCGACGAACGATGACGACGAGGGCGGCGGAGCCATCTTCGCGCAAGGCGGGCGCCTGAAGGTCGTCAACTCACGCTTCTTCAACAACACGTGTGATCCGACCGGCCCCGACATCGGCGGCGCCGGGATCCGGGCGTTCATGCAGTACAACGGCCTGCCGCTCCACGTGGTGAACAGCACCTTCGGCGGCGCCGAAGGCTACGGGAACGAGTGCGCGAACGGCGGTGGCATCAGCAGCATCGGCGTCTCCTGGACGGTCATCAACAGCCTGTTCTCCCACAACCGCGCGCTCGGCAACGGCGGCAACCCCGCGATGGCCGGGACGCCGGGCGGCGGCAGCGGCGGGGCCATCTACAACGACGGCACCACGATGACGCTCACGCTCTGCGGGACCCGGATCGAGCGAAACGAGGTGAACGCCCACGGGAGCGCCATCTTCTTCGTGAGCAACAATCACTCCGGAAACATCGTCATCGACCGGTCGGTGATCACCAACAACATCGGCGGGTCGTGGTACCCGACCTATCCGCAGATTTCGAACCACGACGACACGCCGATCATGGTCACGGCGTCGACCATCGAGTGAGCGCGGCCGGGCCACCTCGACCTGGTCGGGGCGCCTCAACCTGCGTCGGGGCGCCCGGCCGTGACCGCATCCGGTCACACTCTGCCGCCGCCGCGCGATGAAGGGGGATGCCGAACCGCCGCTCGCTCCCCGGACCGCATCACCTGCTCGCGCTCGCGCTGGCCGCGGCGCTGACCGCGCCCGCTGCCGCCGCGTTCGCCGAGACCTGCGCCGCCACCGAGAGCCAGGCGCTCCCGGACACGCTGCCGATGCGCGACTTCGCCGCCCGCCTCGGCGAGCGCATCGACGCGTGCGCCGCCGACGCGCGGCGCCCCGACGCCGAGCGCTTCTGCGCGGAGCACGGGCTCGAGTGCGGCGCCGGGCGGGTCCGCGACTACGTGCGCGTCCGGACGCTCTTCGAGATGACGCGCGACGGCGGTCCGTTCCGGCTGCGCTGGAGCATCACCGATCGCAACCCGACCGCCTGGCACATCTGGGCCGCGTGGAGGCAGAGCCCTCCGCTCGCGTCGTCGGCCGGGCCCTCGGCGACGGCGGAGTGCGACGAGCTCTCGGCGCTCTTCGCCGGGCTCGCGCGCCGGCTCGACGTCCGCGGGGTCGGCCTCTTCTGGCCGACGTGGAACCACACGATCGCCGCGTGGGACGTGGCCCCGTCCGTCCGTGTGCTGGTCCCGACGTCGCAGATCTTCCTCTCGTGCGACGCGACGTTCGACCGGACCACGTTCCTGCCGTCGAAGCAGCGTGTCGTCTACGAGCTCCGCCTGACCGACGCGCTCGACAGCGTGCCCGTGCCGCGGCCCCTGGCGGCGTTCCTGCTCGATCAGGTGGCGCACTACGCGGGCGCGTCGCTCGACGTGCTCGCGATGATCCGGACGCACCGGGCGCTGCGCTACGGATCGAGCGTGCCGGCGTCCTGCGGTGAGGGCGCCGCCGCGGAGGCGAAGGCGCTCCGCGCGCGGCCGCTCTCGCCGGCAGACCGCCGGGCGCTCGCGCGCTACGGAGCGACGGAGCTGGGGCTCGCCGCGCCGTCGGCCGAGGCGACGCTCGCGCAGATCGCGCGCTGACCGCGCCTCGCGAGCGCGGCGCCCCGCAGCGCTCAGTCCTCGCCCTGGACGCGATGGATGATGTACCTCGCGGCGAGCTTCCCGAGCTGGCTCGCCGCGGTCCGCGCGCGCCCTCCGCTCGATGGGTTGGTCAACGAGGCTGGCACCGTGGTGTCGATCAAGAACTCGTCGAACACGCCCCCGGCCGGATCGGTGAGCTGCACCATCGCCTTGAGGCGCGTGTTCTTGTTGAGCACGACCGCGAAGATGCCGGGCTCGTAGAACGTCACGTTCGCGCGGAGGAAGAACGGCGCGTCGGCTGCGCTCCTCGCCCTGACGATGGCGACGCCCTCCGACGCCGCCGTCGCGATCAGCGCCTCCGTGAACTCCTCGTTCATCGCCGCCTTGTCCTCCTGCCAGCTCTGCTGCTGCTCGGCGTCCTTCTCCGCCATCCAGTCGGCCTCGGAGCCGTCGCCGACCTGGACGCCGTAGAAGACGATCGGGACGGCCCCGAAGCGCCCCTGGCCGTAAAACGGGTTCGGCACGGCCTCACGCATGGTCTTCCAGGGGTGCCCGCACGCGGCGAGCAGGGGAGCCAGGCAGAGCATCAGGATCCAGAGCGCATGGCGACGGTGCACGGAGGCCTCCTTGGGAAGCGGTCAGCGGTCAGCGGTCAGCGGTCAGCGATGGCGGCGCGGCGCGGCGCGGCGCGTCGACGCTCAACCGCCGAGGATCGACGAGAGCCCGAGATAGCAGGCCCAGGCCACGACGGCGCTCACCGGGATCGTGAGCACCCACGCCCAGAGGATGCGCGTGGTCACGCCCCAGCGCACCGCGCTCACCCGCTGGCTCGCGCCCGCGCCCATGATGCAACCGGTGATCACGTGTGTCGTCGACACAGGCATCCCCAGGAACGACGAGGTCAGGATGGTCGCCGCCGCGCTGGTCTCGGCAGCGAAGCCATGGATCGGCTTGAGGTCGATGATCTTGGTGCCCATGGTCTTGATGATCCGCACCCCGCCCGCCGCCGTGCCGAGGGCCATGGCCGTCGCGCAGGCGAAGACGACCCAGAGCGGCACATGGAAGTCGCCGTGGCCCGCGGGGATCGCGCCGTACGCGACCAGCGCCATGGTGATGATGCCCATGGTCTTCTGGGCGTCGTTGCTCCCGTGCGAGAGCGCCATGAAGCCCGCGGAGACCATCTGCAGGATCCGGAAGCGCCGATTGACCACCGCCGGCCGGGTGTGCCGGACGAGCCAGAAGATGGCGATCATCCCGAGGAAGGAGAGCACGAAGCCCACGACGGGGCTGATGATCAGGCTCTTGACCACCTTCAAGAGCCCCGCCCCCTGCACGGCCGCGGTGCCCGCCCGCCCGGCGCCCGCGCCCACGAGCCCGCCCACGAGGGCGTGGGACGACGACGACGGGATACCGAAATACCAGGTGAAGAGGTTCCAGAAGATCGCGCCGACGAGGGCGCTGAGCACCACCACCTGGGTCACCGCCGAAGGGACGATGAGCCCTTTCCCGATGGTGCTCGCCACCGCCGTGCCGGTGAGCGCACCCCCGAAATTGAACAGCGCCGCGAGCAGCACGGCGGTGCGGATGGGGAGGACTCCGGTGCTCACCACCGTGGCGATGGCGTTGGCCGTGTCATGGAAGCCGTTGATGTAGTCGAAGACGAGCGCGACCACGATCACGAGGGTCAGCGTGACGAGGAGAGTGTTCATTGCGCGCCCCTCAGGCGTTTTTGATCACCAGCGCCTCCAGCGCATTGGCGACGTCATCGCAGGCGTCGAGCGTGTTCTCGAGCCCCTCGAGGAACTCCTTGTGCTTGATGAGGTGGATGGCGTCCTTCTCGGTGTTGAAGAGCTCGACGATCGCCGAGCGGAATATCTGATCGCCGTCGTGCTCGAGCTTGGCGATGGCCTTGCAATGTCGGTTGATCTCCGCCACCCGCTTCATCCCCCGGAGCAGCTTGACGGCGCTATGAATCTCGGAGCATCCTTCCAGGATCTTGGCGGCGAGCACCTGGCTCGCCGGCGGGAGATCCTCCATGGCGTGGACCACGACCCGCATCATCGTGGAGTGGACGCGATCGGAGACGTTCTCGAGGTCCGTCGCCAGGGCGTAGATGTCGGAGCGATCGAGCGGCGTGACAAACGTCTTGTTGAGAGCGTCGTAGACGTCGCGGATCACCGCGTCGGCGGCGTGCTCGATGTCGGTGATCCGCGAGACCAGGGCTTGCCTCTCGCTGGCGCTCCGGGCGGTACAGCACTCCGAGAGGACGTTGGCGCTCTGCAGCGCGCAGTCGGCGCCCCGCTCGAGCAAGTCGAAGAAGTGCTCTTCACGAGGTAAGAGCGATTTGATGACCCGATCGAGCCACATCATGCACCTTTCTTGGCGAGCGGGCGCATCCTAGCACGAGCACGCGGCGCTCGATGGGGCGCTTCGCGACGGGCAGCTCCCGCCGCCGCTGTGTAAGGTCTTATCGAAGCGTTGTGTAGAGGGGTAGGAAAAATTTCGCTCGTGTCCGTGGTCGCGGGCGTCGCGGGCGTCGCGAGGGAGAACGTCGGCGGTCTCGGTGGCTCGGGGCCTGCGCCGCCGGGGGTCGCTCGAGGCCGCGCCCACGCCGGAGCGACTCAGCGGCGGCGGGACCACGCGCCGGGCGGCACGCCGTTCCAGCGCTTGAACGCGCGGGTGAACGCGGCGACGTCGGTGAACCCGACCGCGAACGCCGCCTCGGTGACGGTCGCGCGGTGCGCCGCGAGGAGCTCCTCGGCCATCGCGCGCCGCGCGTCGTCGACGATCGCCTGGAAGCTCGTCCCGCGCTCGGACAGGCGGCGCTGGAGGCTGCGCGCGCTCTGGCCGACGGCGCGCGCGACGTGGTCGAGCGTGGCCTCGCCCTGCGGGATCGCCGTGCGCAGCTCGCGCCGCACGCGCGCGAGCACGTCCTCCTCGGCCCGCGGCAGCACGCGGTGCTCGCCCGCGGGCAGGCCGAGCGCGCGCTCGAGCTGCTGGGCGAGGAGCGCGAAGAGCATCGGGTCGGTGGTGCTCATCCGCGCGTCGAGGAGCGCCCTCGGGTACTCGACCTCGGCGCGCGGCTCGCCGTAGTGGATGGGCGCGCGGAAGACGCTGCGCGCGAGCGCGTCGTCCGCGGGCGGCGGGCGCACGAGGCGGACGACCGTGGGCTCGCGGGGCGGCGTGGCGGCGCGCCGGAAGCGCAGGACGGTGGTCGCCGCGAGATAGTCCCACACCGCGCTCGGGGCCGTGTGGCCGGGCGCGAGCGCGAAGCGGAACGTCACGTGGGCCGGCCCCTCCTCGAACGTGTGCGCGGCCGCGTCGTGGATGAGCCGCTGGAAGCGCAGGAACGCCCGCACCGCGCCGCGCACGTCGCCCGCGCTCGCGAACGTGTACTCGACGAGCGACTGAGGCGCAGCGTCGACGAGCACGGCGGCGCGCAGGCCGAACGACTCGTCCGCAGCCGAGAGCGCGGTCCACGCGCGGCAGAGCTCGTCGTGCGTCACCCGCGCATCGGGGCGGCCGAGCACCGCGGGGTCGACGCCGGCCCGCGCGCACACCTCGGCCGGCGCGATGCCGTCGCGCTGCGAGGCGGTCACGACCGCGATGCCGAGCGCCTGCGCGAAGACCGTGGCCGGCTGGGTCGCGGGGCGCGGGGTCACGGAAGCGGAGCCAGGGTTTCTGCGAGGGGCGGCGGCGTCAAGAGGCGTTCCGCCTGGCCCGCCCTTGGCTCACGGTTTGCAGACTCTGCAGATGCAGATTGCGGGTGCGCCCAGCGCTGCCGCGAATCACGCGTCTTGTGTGTGGCGCGGAATACAAACATCCCTCAGGGCGCAGCCAGCCGCTGCGACCAGCTCGTGTTCGCTCTCGGAGGAAGATCATGACCGATTTGCCCACTCGCCTGCTCGGACGCACCGGCGTCCGTGTCACCACCCTCGGTTTCGGCGCCATGGAGCTGCGAGGCGCCCCGCGGGGCCCTGAGCTCTCGGATCAGGAGGCGGAGCGCATTCTGAACGACGTGCTGGACGCCGGGATCAACTTCATCGATACGTCCATCGACTACGGTCGCAGCGAGGAGCGAATCGGACGCTTCCTCTCGCACCGCAGGCGCGAGTACTTCCTGGCCTCGAAATGCGGGTGCGTCGTCGGCGGTGCCCAGGGCGAGCACGTGCATACGGCGCAGAACATCCGGCACGGCGTGGAGAACAGCTTGCGCCTGCTGAAGACGGATCACCTCGATCTGGTGCAGTTTCACCGGAGCCTCACCCGGCAGGAGTTCGAGCAAGACGGCGCCCTGGAAGAGGCGCTGAAGCTCAAGAGCGAGGGGAAGGTGCGCTTCCTCGGTGTCTCGGGCACGCTGCCCAACCTGGTCGAGCAGATCGAGCTCGGCGTCTTCGACGCCTTCCAGATCCCGTACTCCGCGCTGCAGCGCGAGCACGAAGAGGTGATCAGCAAGGCCGCCCAGGCTGGCGCCGGGACCATCATCCGCGGCGGCGTGGCGCGCGGCGCGCCCACCGACTGGCAGCGCACGAATTACATGCTGCCGGGTACCACGATGCAGGACCGGTGGGAGCGGGCCAGGCTCGACGAGCTGCTCGATGGCCTGACCCGGATCGAGTTCACCCTGCGCTTCACGCTGTCGCACCCGGGGCTCAGCACCACGATCGTCGGGACCCGGAACCCGAAGCACCTGCGCGACAACCTGGAGTTCGCGAGGAAGGGCCCCCTGCCGAGCGAGGTCGTCGCCGAGGCGAAGCGGCGCTTGAGCCAGGCGGGATCGGCGCCGGAGGCGGTGCCCGCGTCGAGCGTACGCGTGGCCGGCGCGGCGCAGGCGACGGCGCGGGCGTAGGCGCAGAGCCGGCTCTGACGAACCGCCGCAGGCGGCACGCCTGCTCAGGGCAGCGCCGTGGACCCTCGTTGCTGCCATGGCAGCAGCCGCTGCTGATCCGTTGCTGCGGTACGGGCACTCCTCGAGCACCGCTCACCGCGCTTCCGACAGCGCCACGCGAGCGGGTAAGGTGGTCGTCGATGCTGGCCTTTCTCAGGAAGCGGCGGCGCGACGCCGTCCGCCGTGAGCCCTTTCCGCCTGCGTGGCGCGAGATCCTCGACCGGAACGTGCCCTGCTTCGGCCGCCTTCCGGCCGAGGACCAGCAGGAGCTCCTCGGGCATATCCAGGTCTTTCTGGACGAGAAGCCGTTCGAGGGGTGCGGCGGCCTGGAGATCACCGACGAGATCCGGGTCACGGTGGCGGCGCAGGCGTGCCTCCTCCTCTTGCACCGCGAGACCGACTACTACCCTGAGCTCGAGGTCGTCCTCGTTTACCCGAGCACCTACGTGGCCCGCGGCCGGGAGGTGCGGGAGGGGGGCGTCGTCGTCGAGGGCGATCACGCGCGGCTCGGAGAGTCGTGGTCGCGGGGGGCGGTCGTGCTCGCGTGGGACGGCGTGCTCGCGGGCGCGGCGGACATGAGCGACGGTCACAACCTCGTGCTCCACGAGTTCGCGCACCAGCTCGACCAGGAGGAAGGCCCGGCCGACGGCGCGCCCGAGCTGCCCGAGCGCTCGATGTACGCGGCGTGGGTGCGCATCCTCGGCCGCGAGTACGAGCGCCTCCTCCGCGACGAGGCGAGCCTCAAGCGCACGGTCATCGACCCGTACGGCGCGACGAACCCGGCCGAGTTCTTCGCCGTCGTCACCGAGGCCTTCTTCGAGAAGCCGCGGAAGCTCAGGGCGAAGCACCCGGAGCTCTACGAGCAGCTGAAGGCGTTCTACTGCCAGGACCCTGCCGGCCGGTAGCGGCGCCGCCCGCCGTCGTCGCCGCCCCCGCGCGCGGCCGATCGCCCGAGGGTCGCCGGTCGTGGTATCTCCCGGCTCCCCCGATGGCCCGAAAGCGCAAAGGCAGGTCCCGCAAGGGCGGCGCGTCCTCCGCTCCTCGCCCGGCGTCTCCCGCGTCGCCTGCGGCCGCCGCGCCGCCCGCGAGGCGCGTGCGCTCGTTCCGCCTTCGCCTCGACATCACCGCCCTCGAGCTCGCGTCCGGTCACGACGGCCTCCTCCGCGGCGCGCCCGAGCCTGTCCTCCTCCTCGCCGCGTACCTCCTCTTTCCCCATGACCCGAGCGGCACGGCGGGGCTCACGCCTCCTCGTCCGCTGGGCCGCACCCTGGTCCGCTTCCGCCCGCCGGAGGGCCGCTTCCCCGCCGTCGTCACGCTGCGCGCGCCGCTCTCGTTCAAGGCCCGCGCTCGCGCCCGCGAGGACGACCACGTCCTGCTTCTCGCCCTCGCCGTCGAGGAGGACGCTGGCAAGGAAGTGGAGCGGCTCTACGCCCACCTCACCGACGCAAAGCACCTTCGCCTCTGGGACCTCGACGCGCCCGTCCCCGCACCGCTGGCCCCGGCCGAGCTGATCGCCGCCCCGTACCTGCGGGAGAACGCGGCCCCGGCCCGCGTCGGCGTGCTCGACGAAGGCGGCGATCTCCGCGACACCTGCCGCGAGGACGACTTCGTCGGCGCCTGCGCGGCCGTCGTCTCGACCGCTCGCCACGAGGACACGCTCCGCTTCCACTTCGTCTCGGCCGACGGCCGCAACGACTGGACCGCCGTGACCAGCGTCAGCGTCGACTGACGCCCGCCCTCGTCGACAGAGGCGTCAGGGCCAAGGCTCGTCGCGTGTCCTCCGGCCGCCGAGGAGGGACCGAGACAGGCGCCGCCGCCGACGCTGACCTGGGCCCGGGGCGCGGCCTTCAGGAGCGCCTTATGCCGCGACGCACACGCCAGCCGCGGCGCAGGTGCAGCATTCACCGCGCCCGCCGCTGTTCACGCGGTGGATGCACCTGCTCATCCGCCAGGGCAGGGCGCGCCGGCGCGGGCCCAGGTCTCCCATGCTGCGACGAACTCGGCGTACGGCGTCGGGATGGGCGTGCGGCCAGCGCCAGGGTTCCAGCCCCAGGTCACGAGGGGATCCTCGAGGTGGACGCGCAACGCCGCCATGTCCTTGCCGCCATTGCGCTTCGGATCCTTGATCTGCTCGCACAGGGCGCCCGGGGCGACGCCGACGAACACCATCGGCATCTCGGGCGGCGGCATGTGCCAGCCCTTCGAGACGCCCGGCGGCACGTGCGTGCCAAAGCTGTTCGGCGGGTTGGTCGGCCCATGGCACGTCGTGCACTCCGCGCCTGGCATGCCGTGGCCTGTCGGGCCGCGCAGCACGAACTGCGTGTGCAGGCGGCCCTCGTCGCCCTGGAGCGGCACGTCGCCGGCGGGGTGACAGTTCTGGCAGCGAGGGTGCTGGAGCACGCCGCGCACGGTCTCGAACGCGGCGAGGGCGGTCTCGCGGCTGACCGGCGACGGCGAGGGCGCGGGCGAGGCCCCGGGCGTCTGTCCCCCGCACGCGGCGAGGAGAGAGGCGAGGACAAGAGAGGATCGGATCATGGTCAGTTCCTACGCGAGGCGAAACGGAAGGGAGCGCAGCCGCTGCTTGGTCAGCGCGAACACCGCGTTCGCCACGGCCGGCGCGATCGGCGCGGTGGCGGGCTCCCCGATGCCGCCCATCTTGGCCTTGCTCGGGATGAGATGGACGGCGATGCGCGGCATGTCGAACATCCGGAGCATGGGATAGTCGTGGAAGTTGCTCTCCTGGACCTTCCCCTCGGCGATGTTGATCTTGCCGTAGAGCGCGGCCGTGAGGCCGAAAGCGACGCTGCCCTGGATCTGCGCCTCGATGCCGAGCGGGTTCACCGCCGTACCGCAATCGACGCTGCAGGTGACCGAGTGGACGCGGATGCGCCCCTCCTCGATCGAGACCTCTGCGACCTCGGCGATGATGGAGCCGAACGACTCGTGCATCGCGAGCCCCCGCGCCCTTCCCGGCGCGGGCGCGGTGCCCCAGCCGGCCTTCTCGGCGGCGACCTTCAGCGCGTTCGCGTGCCGCGGCTTGTCCTTGAGCAGCTCGAGGCGGTACGCGAGCGGGTCCTGCCCTGCGGCGTGCGCCAGCTCGTCCACCATGCTCTCCACCGCGAAGGCCGTGTGGGTGTTGCCGACCGAGCGCCACCACAGCACGGTGACCGGCGTCCTCGGCGAGTGCAGCGACACGCGGAGCGCGGGCGTCCGCTCGACATAGGGCGACTCGGCGATCCCTTCCACCGAGGTCAAGTCGACGCCGTTCCTCGTGACGAACGACTCGAGCGGCGTGCCGGCGACGATCGACTGGCCCACGACCACCTGATCCCACGCCGCCGGCAGGCCGCGCGCGTCGACGCCGACCTGGATCCGGTGGACGAAGGCGGGGCGGTAAAAGCCGCCGCGCATGTCGTCCTCCCGCGTCCACACGACCTTCACCGGCACGCCGGCGGCCTTCGCGACGATCACGGCCTCCCCGACGAAATCGGCCATGGGGCTGGCGCGCCGCCCGAAGCCGCCGCCGAGGAAGGTCGTGTGGATCTGGACCTTGTCGGGCGTCGTGCCGAGGATCTTCGCCGCGGCCATCTGGTCGCCGGTCTGGAACTGCGTGCCGGTCCAGATCTCGCAGCGATCGCCGTCGATCTTGACCGTACAGTTGAGCGGTTCCATCGGCGCGTGCGCGAGGTAGGGCACGTCGTACTCCGCCTCGAGCCGGGACTTGGCAGCGGCGAGCGCGTCTTCCACCTTGCCGACGCTGGCGGCGACGGTGCCGGGCGTCCGCGCCTTCGCGTGGAACTCGGCGAGCAGCTTGGCGCTGTCGGCCCCGCCGCCCTCGGGCTGCGCCCACTCGGCGCGGAGCGCGTCGCGCCCGAGCTTGGCGGCCCAGAAATGCGCGGCGACGACGGCGACGCCGTTCGCGGTGGGGACGACCTTCTCGACGCCGGGCACCTTGAGGGCGTCGGCGGCGTCGAACTTGACGAGCTTGGCGCCGAACGCCGGCGGGCGGAGCACCACGGCGGTGCGCAGCCCGGGGAAGTGCACGTCGAGCCCGAACTGCGCCTTGCCCGTGATCTTCTCCGGCGTGTCGATGCGGCGCACGAGGGTGCCGATCAGCTTCCAGTCCTTGGGGTCCTTCAGCTTCACCTTCGCCGGCGGGGCGAGCTTCATCGCCTCCTCGGCGAGCTGGCCAAAGGTCAGCTTGTCCTTGCCGTGGGTGACGACGCCGTTCGCGGCCGTGCACGCCGCGGGCGAGACCTTCCACCGGGCGGCCGCCGCGCGCAGCAGCATGTCCTTCGCCATCGCGCCGACGGTGCGATAGCGCTCGAACTCGCTGTTCGTCGTCGTCGACCCCCCGGTCATCTGGAACTGCAACGCCGGATGGCCGTAGACCGGCGCGGCCGGCGCGTGCTCCGACCGCACCTTCGACCAGTCGCACTCGAGCTCCTCGGCGATCAGCATCGCGAGCCCGGTCCAGATGCCCTGGCCCATCTCGGAGTGCGCGAGCACCACGGTCACGGATTCGTCGGTGCCGACGCGGACGAACGCGTTCGGCGAGAGCGGCGCCGGCTGCGCCGCCTTCGGCGCGGCGCGGACCCCCTGCGGGACGTAGAAGCTGATCAGGAGCCCGGCCGCCGAGCCCGCGGCCGCTTGCAAGAAGTCACGCCGGGAGACGGTCACTTGCCACCTCGCTTGAGCCTCGACGCGAGGATCACCGCTTCGCGTACGCGAACGTACGTCCCGCAGCGACACACGTTGCCTGACAGCGCAGCGTCGATGTCGGCGTCGCTCGGATCCGGCTTCTGTTCGAGCAAGGCGACCGCGGTCATGATCTGCCCGGACTGGCAGTACCCGCACTGGACGACGTCGGCCTGCGCCCACGCCTGCTGCACCACGTGCGACCCGTCGGGCGACAGGCCCTCGATCGTCGTCACCTTGCGCGTGCCGACGCTGGACACGGGCAGGACGCACGACCGCGCGGGTTTGCCGTCGATGTGGACCGTGCAGGCGCCGCACTGGGCCATGCCACAGCCGTATTTGGTGCCGGTCAATCCCAGCAGATCGCGAAGCACCCAGAGCAGGGGCATCTCCGGACTGGCATCCACGTCACGAACAACGCCGTTGACATCGAGCTTCATGGCCGTTCAGGCCATACTTTTGAGCCGGAGCGCCGTCAAGCGACTGCACATGTTCTTATCATTTCTTCACCATCGGTCATCGGCCCGGGGGCGCCGGCGCTCTGTCACGCTCGCACCCCCGACCGCGAGCGGACGGGCGGCGTGGAGGTCGATTCGGTAGTCACCAGCGACGACGAACGCCCTGGCGGGCGCGTCACGAAGGGTGAATGATGCGGAGCGCATGAACGAGCTTGAGCGGATCGTGCGCGAAGCGGCGACATTGGTGGCAGAGCGGTCACCGTTTCTCCTCGCGACGGTCGTGCGGGTGTCGGGGTCGTCGTACCGGCGTCCGGGCGCGCGGATGCTGGTCGCCGGCGATCGCTGGGTATCCGGGTGTGTGAGCGGCGGCTGCCTCGAGGGCGACGT
Organism: Sorangium sp. KYC3313; assembly: GCF_052075895.1. Classification (NCBI taxonomy): domain Bacteria; kingdom Pseudomonadati; phylum Myxococcota; order Polyangiales; family Polyangiaceae; genus Sorangium; species Sorangium sp. KYC3313. The sequence continues at coordinate 8,066,483 of NZ_CP197255.1, read as the reverse complement.
GATGCTCCGCGGAGAGCACCGGTGTCGCGACGGCGCCGTGGTGGTCACGTACGACTCGACCACCGAAGACGGGGAGACGTGGGGGGTGGGGCTCGGCTGCAACGGCGTGGTCGATGTCCTGCTCGAGCACGTCGCGGCCGGCGCGACCCACGACGCGCTCGCGTTCGCCTCGGCTTGCTTCGCCGAGGAGACCGCCGGCACGCTGGTCACGGTGATCCGCTCGACGGCCGGCGCGGTCCGGGTCGGCGCGCGCCTCGCGTTCGGTCCGCCGTGCGCGCTCGCGTACCCGGTGACCGATCCGGCCGCGCGCTCCGCGATCGAGGCCACCGCGCGGGGGCCGGCGGGCGTCGTGGAGCTCGACGGTCTGGGGATTACCGTGCTCGTCGAGAAGATCTCGCCGTCGCCGCAGCTCTTCGTGCTCGGGGGTGGTCACGACGCGGCGTCCATCGTCACGCTCGCGACGTCGGTCGGGTTCCGGGTCACGGTCGCTGGTCCCTCGATCCGCCAGGGCGCCCGGTTCCGCGCGGCGGATCGCGTCGTCTCGACCGGCGGCGCGGCGGATCGCCTCCACGCGCTCATCGACGCCGCGGCCGAGCCGTACGTCGTGATCATGCACCATCAGGTCACGCCGGATCGCGACGCGCTCGCCGTCGCCCTCGCGTCGCGCGCTCGCTACATCGGCGTGCTCGGGCCCGCGCGCCGCACGCGCGATCTCCTCGCCGAGATCGGCCACCCCGGCGACGATCCGCGGCTCCACGCGCCGATCGGCCTCGATCTCGGCGCCGAGACGCCGGAGCAGATCGCGCTCTCCATCGTGGGCGAGCTCCAGGCCGTCGCGCGCCGGGCGCAGGGGGGAAAGCTCCGCGCCCGCGCCCGGCCGCTGCACGCGCGCGTGGCGCTGGTCGTGCTCGCCGCCGGCGGCTCACGTCGCCTCGGTCGCCCGAAGCAGCTCGTCGAGCTCGACGGCGCGCCGCTCGTCCGGCGCGTGGCGACCACGTGCGTCGAGGCGCGATCCGGGCCGGTCGGCGTCGTGCTCGGCGCCAGCGCCGGTGCGGTCGCGCGCGCGCTCGGCGATCTGGAGGTGGCGCACATCGCGAACGATGGCTGGGAAGAGGGCATCGCCTCCTCGGTCCGCGCCGCGGTCCGGTGGGCGGAGGCCTCGAAGGCCGACGCGCTCCTGATCGCGCTCGCGGACCAGCCCCTGCTCACGGTCGAGCACCTCACCGCGCTGCGGGACGCCTGGCTCGCGGGCGCGCCGATCGCCGCGTCGCGGTTCAGCGGCGTCGTGGGCGCGCCGGCGGTGTTCGACCGATCCCGCTGGGACGCCCTTTCACGCCTCCAGGGCGACCAGGGCGCCGGCCGCCTGCTGCGCGTCGAGGACGTCGCGGCGATCGACTGGGAGGGCGGGGCGATCGACGTCGATACGGCCGACGACGTGCGCGCGCTCGGCGGCCACGCGCCGGCGAACCCGCCGAGCTGATCACCAGCAGCTGTAGTCGTAAACCGTGTGCAATGTCTCCGCGAGGCGCTCGACCAGCAGATCGCCGTCGAAGACGTAGGTGAAGGCTGGCAGCGATGCGCTGGGCGTGCCGTCGCCCGGGTTCACCCCCTGCTCCCGGCGGAGGAGACGACAACCCTCGTAGACGATCTCCGTCGTCATGGTCGGCTGAGCGTCCGTGAAGTGGTCGAACGTCAGCTGCGTGAAGCGACCCTGGTCATCGCGATCGTATCGGACGAAGTAGTCGGCGTTCCCGTAGGTGATCGCCCGCGTGTCGTCGTTGTAGTCGATCTCGAGGACACGGGTGTCGGCCGCGCCGGTCCGGGTCATGCGGACCATGCGCTCGCCCTCGTAGTCGAAGGTGTGTGTGCGGGTCTCGTTGCCCAGCGTCTCGCTGTACAGCGTCTCGACCGCTCCGACGAGACGCTGGCCATCGTATTCGTAAACGAACGATATCTCCTCTCCCATCTCCGTGTCCGTCTGGGCGCACGGTCCGGGATGCGGCCCATACATCCATGGACCGAGCTCCGGCATGGGGACGCGGCCAACGAGCTCTGGACAGCCCGTCGCGCCGCCGCCCCCGCCTCCCTCACCAGACCCGCCGGCGCCCCCGCTCCCCGACGTCGACGTCTCGTCGGAGCCCTCGTCGTGACCGCACGCCACGAGCGTGAGCAGGCACATCGTGGCCAGGGTTCCGCACGTCCTGAAGACAAATCGATGCATCTCTCTCCCCATCCGTCAACCTGGGTCGGGTCGCGCCAATGCTGGCCGAAATTCATCGCGCGAACCGACAACGATTCGAAGGGCACCGGCCGGCTGTCCACGAAGGCGGACGCCCTCGACTCAAGGAACCGGGCTCGCAACGCGCGTCGGCTCAGTCCGGCGATCGACGTCATGACGTCAGGATGACATTGCGGTGCGCGGTGAACGCGAGCTCCTTCAAGAACGTGTGATCGCAAGCGCAGCTCATCGCCTCGAGCGCGCCGCCGGGCAGTGAGCGCAGCGGACCCGGCGGACACCCAAGCGTACCTGTCCGCGGCCGCCCTGGCAACCTACGATTCCACCGAGCGCAGACCCTCGATGACGGCGCGAGCGGATCAATGCCTGTTCCACGTGATCGAGGCACATCGACCGCCCGCGATGACAGCGGGTTGACCCGCAGTCAGGATCGAGCGCGCCGCCGGTTGACGCCCCGCGCCGGTTCGCAGTAAGGGGCGTTCCATGCATAGAGCCCTCGCCCTGGCTGCGCTCCCGCTCCTGGTCCTCGCGTGCGCCCCCGCGACGCCCCAGCCTGTCGCGCCGGCGGCGCCAGCGCCGGCCATCGCGGCGGCGGCGCCCGACGCCCGCGAGCAGCATGCGCTGGGGGAGCAGCTCGTCGCCGCCTTCAACGACGCCTGGAACCGGCACGACATGGATGCGTTCGCAGCGCTTCAAGCGGAGGACGCCGATTTCGTGAACATCTTCGGGATGTGGTGGCATGGGCGGGAGGAGATCCGGGCGAATCACGTCGGCATTCACAAGACCGTTTTTGCAAAGAGCCGCCTCGCCAGCGTGCGTGTCGAGACACGCTTCGTCGCGCCGGACATCGCGGTCGTCCGCTGGGCATGGGAGCTGACGGGCGTCGTCACCCCGGATGGCCAGCCCGTGCCCGACATGCAGGGCATCCTTGTGCACGTGGCGCGGCGCGCCGGGGACCGGCTCCAGATCGTGACGACGCAGAACACGCAGGCCACGGCCGACGCCTTCCGCGCGGTGCGCGCCATGGATGCTCCGGCCCGCCCCGCGCAGTAAGCCGCCCGCGGGCGCGTCCGCCCTGCGAACGCGCCTACCGCACCAGGGCCGGCGCGCTCAGCGCCGCCGCGTCCGTCATCCCGGCCTGGACGCGCGCGTAGATGCCGCAGGCCTCGCCGGCGATCAGGTAGATGCCGTAGTTGACCGACTCGCGCCGCGCGTTCTCCAGGGCGGAGAAGTATCGCTGCGCGATCCAGCGCCCCTCCCGGGCCTTGGCCAGGGACGCGCGCCAGACCTCGTCGGGGGTGTGGCGCCCGAGGATCACCTCTTCTCCCTCGGCGCCGTAATCGCTCTTCAGGACCCACTCCTCGCGCTGCGCGAGGAGCAGCTCGGGGTGCACCGTCTCCAGCCGCGACGTCACCGGGACGTGACGCTGGATCACCGACTGCGCGTGCGGCGAGAAGCGATGGAGGTGCTCCCACATGAACGCCATCGAGCGCTTGTTCTGCGGCAGTACGGCCCCGAGCGGGTTCAGGATCGCGGCGCGCCCGTCGGCGGCGGCGGACAGCACGGCGCCGAGCGGGCCGGCGAGCGGCTCGGCGTCGGGGATCTGCTCGTCGGTCCACACGCTCGAGCGCTCTCCCCACCAGTCCGTCTTGTAATGGCGCAAGAGGACCGAGAAGGGGACGTCGAAGAGCGACAGGCCGCGGTCGTCGTGGCCGAGGTTGTACGGCGAGCCGAGGAGCACGGAATACCCGCGCTCCGTGAGCCAGCGCCGGTAGAGGCGGATGACCGAGAGGTCCTCGGTGAACTCCGTCGGATAGACGAAGCCGAGGCGCCGCGTCGCGGCCTCGCCGAGGAGCGCGCGGGCGACCTCGTCCACCATCGCGCAGAACCGGGCGCCGAGCTCGCCGTTGGGGTCGCGCGCGCCCGAGTGATCCGGCGCCGCGAGCGCGCTCAGGACGACCGCCTCCGCCTCGCCCGTCGGCGTGTCGCAGTTCAGCTCGGCGATCGCCGGGCCCTCGTCCGTCAGGAAGACGTCGGCGCGCGCGATGCCGTGCCACAGCGGCTGTGACGAGAGCCACATCGCCTTTTGACAGGGTGTCAGACAGAAGAAGTCGTCGAGCAGCGACGGCTCGTCCGCGACGATCAGGCAAAGCTCGTTGTAGACCGCCGCGACCTCCTCGGCGGCGCGGTACAGGGCGCGCTGCTCGGCGGCGGTGACGAACACCGGCTCCTCGCGGAAGCGCGGGGCCCCGTCGCACCAGGGGTCGGTGATGAGGCCCGTATCGACGATCTTGGCGGCGAAGGCGTCGTAGGCGCGGTCAGCGGAGGTCATAGGAGGCGCGCGATGGCGATCGCGGTCGCGAGGTAGGTCGTCGCCTCGAGCGCGCCGAGCCCCTCGTTGCGGTCGGCCGCGATGCCCGCGTCGAGGCGGCCGCCGCGCAGCGCGAGCGGCGCGCCGAGCAGCACGCTCTGCACGAGGAGCTGCCGCACAGGGTAGAGGGCGAACAGATAGAGCAGCACCCCGCCATAACCCTTCAGCGAGATGAAGAGACCCTCGAAGTCGCCCTCGAGCGCCCGCGCGATGATGATGGCCACCGCGATCGAGGCGCCGGCGTAGCTCAGCGCGGCGGCGAGGTTCTCTCCCTGGATCTGCTCGGCGTCATCGTACGTGGTGAGCGCCCGGAAGAGCGAGATGAACACGTGCAGCGTGATCTGCGCGAGGACGAAGAAGCCGAGCGAGATCGCGAGATCGCCGAGGTCCTTGCCCGCGATCGCGCGCGAGGTGATGAGCCCGGTCGCCACGTAGTGCGCGCCCGCCGCGAGCCCCGCGGCCGCGTTGCCGCGCTCGATCTCGGCCGGGAGCCGCGCCCTGAGCAGAAGGCGGATCCCGAGCTGGCCGGTCGCCTGCACGAGGAGCAGGCCCACGACGGCGAACGCGCTCACCCAGAGGAGGTCGCGCGCGAAGCCCTCCCCCTCGAGGCAGTTCTTCACCGCGTTGGCGGCGACGAGGAACACCGCGAGGACCTGGCCCACCGTGAGCAGCCGGCGGGCGGCGTTGCTCTCCGTGAGATCGCGGGCGACCGTGTGCGCCGGTGAGAAGACCCTCTGCCCGATGCGCAGCAGGGCGAGCAGAGCGAGCGTGGTGCCCAGCCCGAACCCCATGACGTAGGACAGGTCCATGGGACGCACGCTACAGAACGCGCCGCGCCCTCACAAGCCCAAGCCTCGCGTCACGCCGCCGCGAGGCGCAGGCGGGCTTCGGGGTTTGCGGGGCGCGCCGGGCTTTGTGATATGGGTAGGCCTGCCGGGCTGTGACGCCCCGGCTCCGGCGGCGGACCCATGGTCGAACCTCCTTGTGACTCCGGCATCCACGGCATCTTCGCGCGACCCTATATCGATCTCGAGCCGTACCTCGACCTCGCCCCGCTCGGCGAGATCCACGAGGAGATCTGCCTCGGGCTCACGCAGGTGCCGATCGATTATACCGGCGGCAGCCACCGCGCGATGGGCATCATGCCGCCGTCGCGCCGCGGCGAGGCGTTCGCCGACTACGGCGAGGTGATCCGCGGCCTCGGCGACGAGGAGTTCGCCACGTTCCAGCGCCTCTCGGACGACCCCTCGTCGATCGAGCGCTCCGCGCGCGCCGCGCTCGAGTTCGGCGAGGAGCGCGAGATCCCGCTCTCGCGGCGGCAGATGCTGTGGCTCAAGTTCCGCCATGGGGTCTACTTCCCCTGGAAGGTCTATGTCGAGCTCATCCCGAACCGGTACTGGGGCGACAAGAGCCGGAGTGAAGGCAAGGACTTCACCCGCCTGGCGAAGTCGTTCTTTCCGAGGACGATCGCCTACGTGAAGCGCCTGCCGTTCTCGTCGATAGGGCGCTGCAACATCATGGGTCTCGAGGCCAACGATCACGGCACGGTGCACCACGACGGGGAGGGGACGCCGGGGGAGGGGAGCGCGCCGGGGAAGGGGAGAGCGCCGGACAGCGAGCCCGACCACTTCATCACGCTCTGTCCCGCGGGCAACAAGCGCCTGTTCCTGTGGGACGAGCGAGCGCGGCGGAAGACGGCGGTCGCCGGCCGGGCCTACTGGTTCAACGATCACGATTACCACGGCGTCGAGGCGGACCCGTACTTCAGGTACTCGGTGCGCATCGACGGCACCTTCACGCCGGAGTTCATCGAGGCGCTCCGGCGCGACCACGCCAGGGCGGTCGGTGTCGCGCCGCCCGCGCCGGCCGAGCGCGCGCCGCAGGGCGCCGGGGAGGCCGCCGCTTGAGCAAGATGGACGAGCCGTTCGAGCGCGACGAGGTGCTCGACAAGCCAGGGATCGTCGGGGCGCGCTGGTGGCACAAGGGCCTGGCCGACGCGCCGAAGGACGCGTCGCGGCGGAACGCGATTTTGGCCGCGCTCGGCGCGGTCGGGCTCGTCGGCGTGGCTGCCGCGATCGCCGTCGCCGCGGACGGGTGCTCGGGCGATGAGACAGCGGTGCAGAGGAAGCGGGCGCTCGACATGCAGCGGACGTTCGGCTGGAGCTTCGGCGCCGCGCAGGAGAGCGTGACGTTCGACGGCGAGTCGAAGAAGCCGTTCGATCGGGCCGCGCTCGCGAGGATGTCCACCGACCTCAGGCCGGCGGACGAGGGCGCGCGCGCCTACTACGTGCCCGCGCTGTTCGAGTCGCCGTCGGCCGTGCCCACGCTCGTCGCCGAGGGGGATCCGGCGCCCATCACGCCGCTCAGGGACGTGCTCCGGCCGATCTTCACGCCGGCGATGGACCGCGCCTACCGGAGCGGCAAGGCGCTCGCGTCGCTGCTCCTCGCCGCCCGGACGGACAGCGGCCTCCGCCGCGACATCGCGGTCATCGTGGATCTCGACGGCCCCGAGTCGGTGGCCTTTGCCGCGGGCGCGGCGGAGGCGTTCGACCCGGTGTTCACGTTCGACAACTGGCCGCACCCGCGGGGCGTCGTCAAGGCGCACCTGACGCTCGCCGCGGCGGCGTACTACCAGCCGCTCTTCGCCCGCTCGGTTCCCGGCCCCCGAGCGACGATGTTCGTCCTCGATCGACAGCGGCTCTCGCCCTATTCGGACGACGCCACGCAGTTCGACAACCGGCATGTCGCGAGGCTGCCTTCCGCCGATGCGCTCTGGGACAGAGGGGTTCGCCACGTGCTCTATGTGGTGCCCACGGAGAGGGACACGACCGAGTCCGACGACCTCAACGACGACCTCGTTGCGTTCCGGTCGCGCCGGCTCGATGTCGGGTTGATGGCCGCGAACGTCTTCGCCGCCGACCCGGCGGAGCCGAAGCCCGCGAACGAGACCGAGGACTGGCCTCCCTATTACTATGGCGGCCGCGCCGCGTCGCACGGGTGGTTCTGGATCGACTATCCGTGGGGGCCGCCCCCTCGCCCGGCGCCGGTCGAGCCGAGCGCGCCGAGGCCCGGCAAATCGTACGTGCCGGCGCAGCGCGCAACGGCGTTCTCGAGCGGCGCCGCGTCGAGCGGGGGGTCGCCGATCCCGGACGGCTTCGGGACGGTGCCAGTCGTCGTGGCGCTCGGCACCGGCGTGATCCTCGGCGCGGCGCTCAGCCGGAGCGGCTCGTGGAACCGGGCTTCGGGCGGATACGGAGGCTGACCGTGGAGCACTCGATCTTCGCGATGGAGGTGTGCGCGCGCATGGACCCCGGGAGCACGCTGCAGCGCGCGCTGCACGAGGCCGTCCAGGTCCAGTTCGAGAAGATGAGCCTGCAATACAAGTGGTACCAGTACCGCCGCGCGCAGATGGCGCTGCTGTCCAACCTGCACGCCATCGAGAAGGGGTGCTGGGACTACTTCGACGACGACTCCCGGGCGCTCAACGATTACGGCATGTGGTCCCGCGGCATGATCACGGAGGAGGGCGCGCGCAAGGGGCCGTCGGGGACGCCGGACCCGTACCGCGGCCAGCCCCGCTACCTGACCTTCACGATGGCGTTCCTGCTGATCCAGGGCTCACCCACGGATCGGATGCTCCGCACGGTCTGCGACATCCCCAAGGATCGCCTGTGGCGCCGCGACGTGTTCGGCCACATCCTCCAGAACCTCGGTCACGTGAGCTTTGCCAGCGTGAAGTCGGACGTCATCTACCTGATCCCGCGGGACGAGGGCTGGGCGCTGACGGCCGACGATCTGACGGATCCCAAGTTCCACTACCTGCGGAAGATCGTGTAATCGCGTGAACCGGGGGATACCGTACTGAGAAGGTCCACGAGGCGTTGAAGGGCGAGACGCCCCCCCCGACCTTTACACCCCGACCCGGCGCGCCGATACTCGCCCCGTGCAACCAGCGACGGTCTTCGCGGAGCGCTACCGCCTGGAGGGCCGTGTCGGCGCGGGCGGAATGGGGGAGGTGTGGAAGGCGCTCGACCGGGAGACGGGCGAGCCGGCGGCTTCCGCGAATCCCCAGCTCGGCGAGATCGGCGCCCCTACGGGAGGCAGCGGTTGTAGAGCACCCGCACGCCGGGTCCGGTTTGCACGGTGTCGATCATGGCGACATCGGGCCTGCCATCCCCGTCGAAATCCGCCGTGGCGAGAGAGTTATGGCCTGCGCCATAGTGCTCGCCGGCGCCGAAGGTCCCGTCAGGGTTGTCGAAGGTGCCGTCGCCGTGGTTGAGCAAGGCGCTCACGCCGCCTGACTCAGGGGCGATCGCGCGACTGCCGTACCCGACGGCGAGGTCCGTGTGGCCGTCGCCGTTGAGGTCCGTCGCGACCAGCGAGCTGCCGAACGGATTCAGCACATAGCTGACCAGGGAGTGTCCGATGCGGTGAGATCTCCGGCGCCCCGGTGGCGGGTAGGAAACCGTAGAACTCTCGCCCGTGCCAAGCCCCGCGGGGACGGCGCCGGGCGAGCCGTCTATCGTGCACGTCGACCAGGGCGGCCGGCGCGGCGTCGAGCCGGAGCGGGGTGTGGAGACCGGCCGCCAGCGGTCACCCGTCGCGGAGGAGCTCATCAAGGCTCGCCATACAGCTCCGCCACCCCTGCCTTGTCGAGCCAGGTCAGCACGTAGTCTCCCCCGTTGGTGCCCTCGCACCGGCTCTCCGCGTTGTAGTGCATCACCGACCCCGGATCATACGGCGTGAGCGCCCGCCAACCGGGACGTTCCCTGCAGGCGCCGTTGCCCTCCGGCCGGGCGTGCTCGTGCCGGAAGCCGAGGACGTGCCCGAGCTCGTGCCGGAGGACCCCGGTCAGCGTCTTCGAGGTGGCCCGCGCGATGTTCTCTAGATCGACGAAGACCTGGTGATACCCCCGCGCGACCATGCTCGGAAGGAAAGCTCGCCCGTTGTACGTGGTGCCGCTGGCGGGGACGACCTCGAACAGCACGGGATGCTCCTCGTCGTACTCGCAGGCCTCGTCGTGGTCGGGCTCGTAGACGAAGCGGACGGCGGCGGCGCTCGCCCAGGCGGACCCGGCCGACAGCGTCGCGGCGACCACCGCGTCATGATCGTCGCCGAAGCGCGGAGAGACGCAATACGTCAGGTTCATCTTCTGCTCGTCGTTCCAGCGGTCATCGCTCCCGTCGCCGCGCGTGTTGACGATGAGCGCCCCCGGTTGCTGGTCCTCGGCGGAGAGCTCCTTCAGGGTCACGTCGTCGTGGACGCCGATGTCGCCGTCGACGAGATAAGCGCCGTCGTTCGGATCGCGCGGGAGGCTGGCCTTCCATTCATCGAAGCTCTGGTAAGTATCACCGACGGGCTCGCCCGCATCGGACGACGCGTCGACGACGCAGCCCGCCGCGATTACGGAGGAGGCGAACAAAAGGAGGAGAGAACCGTGAATGGATGGAGGGATGAACATGGTGAGCTCCTTACTCGGGCCGATCCGGGCCAACACCCCATGACTGCGCAAGCGCCATGCCAGGGCTTCAAGGCCGCCGGGAGGATGGAAGTTCCCGTGCCAGGTTCGATCGCCCCGGTGGAGGTGCGAAGCGGCCGCCTCGTTGTGCGTTCCAGGGCCACAGACGATCTCCTCATGTGGCATCAGTTCTCGTCCATCGAGGCGCGGCTCGGTGCTCCTGAGTTGTGACCGGTGTGGTCGCGGCGCGGTGACCCAGGGGTCACCTCTGCCCCAGCGCGACGACCACGGCCGTGACGGGGATCATGTACAGCGCCTCCTCGAGGCCGGGGTTGTGCCGGATGAGCCCGTCCGTGTACTGCTGGCCGAGGAAGAAGGTCGTGACCTTGCCGGGATGATCGAAGGCCACGAAACCGCCGAGGCGACCCGCGGTCCAGCGGAACAAGAGGACCAAGGCGATGGCGTCCACGTAGCGCCACGCACGGCCACCGAGCCGGGCGGGAAGAGCGCCGCGCCCATGACCGCGCCGAGGAAGCCGCCGAACGACCAGCGCCGCCCCGCGCGGCGCCCCGGCCGGTCTCAGGGCACGCTCTGGTGTCCCGCGCCGGCCGCCCCGCCCGGGCGCATCTGCGCGACCTGACGACACGCGGCGGCGCAGCGGCGGCATTCGTCGGCGCAGGCCTTCATCTGCGCGTCACCCGTGACACAGGGCGATGCTTGGAACAGATCGGGGTGGATGGGATTCGAGGGTGGGCGATGGGATCGATGTGACCTGCACGGTCACTTTGAGCTATCCGAGCGACCAGGCTGTCACTGTCCGCAGCCGGTGCGCTGGCGCGAGCACGCCGCCGTGGGCAGGGAGGCGATGCCGCCACGGAGCAGCGCCACGTCGGCCGCGGCGACCGGGAGGTTCCGGCTGTGACACAGCGGTGCTAGAACCACGTCTCCCAGCGGCCGCTGTCGATCTCGGCCGCGTGCACCGTCGCGGAGATGCGGTCGCGGTCGCCCGGGAACGGCTGTATCTGGTGCAAACGGTAGCTGTCGATGACCAGCGCGCCGCCAGGGCTGTAGCAGGCGACGAGGCTCCGCGCGGAGAGCGCCTCGCCGCCCGGGTCGTCTCGCCCGTCGTAGAGGACGTCCCACAGCTTGAGCCCCCCGTCCGCGTCGGGGAGCTCCAGCATCACGACGACGGTGATCGCGCGGAGCCGGCGGGCAAGGTGGTAGTCGGAGAGCCCCTCCGTGTCGAAGTGGGCGACGCCGCCCTCGCGCGCGACCTTCTCCCCCGCGGGGAAGATGTGGACGCCTGGCCCGCAGAAGCTGCGCCGGGGCTGCACGAGCCCGCCTGTGAGCGCAGCGACGAGCGCGCGCATCCGGCGCTGGAGCCCGGGGAGGTGGCGCTCGACGCGGGCGTCGGAGGCCGCCGCGTCGGCGAAATAGACCCGGGAGCGTCCCTCTTCCAGGTGCGTGTAGAAGGCGCGCCCGAGCGAGAACTGCTCGCCTCCGAAGTCGGCAGTCCACTCGGCGCGGGCCGCGCGGACACCCGCGACGAGCGCGGCGCGCTCCGCCTCGGAGAAAACGCGCGGGACCTCCAGCGCGAAGTGGCGATCGAGCGCGTCGACCGGCCGGGGCGTCGCGCGCGGGGACGCGGGAAAGGAAGAGAAAGCGGCGGAGGACGAGGCGGGCGGGGGATCGAGCCGCAGTACGGAGGCGCGGCGCGCGGTCGGCATGGCCAAACCACCGTTAGCACCGCGCGAGGCGGCCAGCCAAGCAGCGACGCGCCGGCCGCAGGCAGCGACGCGCCGGCCGCAGGCAGCGACGCGCCGGCCGCGCGGCGAGGCCCGGAACGCCTACCGGTTTTTCCCGCGCGAGGCGCCGGATCCGGGTTACAGTGCCGCGGCGGGAGCACCTTTTTGCGAGCGAGGACAGCGATGGTGTCGGGCAGGCGAGGGGAGAAGCGGCAGGAGCAGCAGGCGTTTGCGCTCAAGGGCACGATGCCCGCCATCACGATGCTCTGTCTCAAGACGGCGGATGTCTCGGCCGTCGAGCGTCAGCTCGCCGACCACATCTCGCAGATGCCGCACTTCTTCCTGCACCTGCCGATCCTGCTCGACCTGGCGGAGCTCGGCGACGAGCCCGTCGACCTCGGCGCCCTCGCGGGGCTGCTGAGGAAGCACAACCTCGTGCCCATCGCCGTGCGCAACCCGACGGACGCCCAGCGCGAGCGGGCCGTCGCCGCCGGCCTCGGCGTGCTGCGGACGCCGCTCACGCGCTCGTCTCGCCAGGCCGCGCCGGCCGAGGGGAGCACCCCCACGCCGGGCCCCGTGGCGGTAGGGCCCGCGCCGGACCGCGGCGCGCCAGGGGCCGCCGCGGCGGAGCGCGGCGCGGCGGCGCCCGCCCGCCGCCAGAGGGAGGCCGCGCCGCCGCCGGACGCGGCCGGGGAGCCGCCGCTGGCGGGGCTCACCGTGCGGCAGCCGGTGCGCAGCGGGCAGGTCATCTACGTGCCGCACGGCGACCTCGTGGTCCTCTCGCCGGTCAGCTCGGGCGCGGAGCTCATCGCGAACGACAACATCCATGTCTATGCGCCGCTCCGCGGCCGCGCCATGGCCGGCGCCCACAACAACGCGGACGCGAGCATCTTCTGCATGAGCCTAGAGGCGGAGTTCGTCTCCATCGCCGGCCGCTACCTCATGGCCGACGAGATCCCCGACGAGCACCGCGGCAAGCCCGCCCGCATCTCGGTGCAGAACGACGGGCTCGTCGTCACGCGTCTCTAGACCGGTTCCCCCCGCCGCTGGCACACCCGCCGCAGAGCGGCGGTCTCCCGCACAGGAGACGGGTCCAGATCGGCGTTTTCGGCGCGGAAGCGCACTCCGGTGCGCTGAGCACCGAAAACGTCGAGATGGGCCCGTATCCGAAGCGGGTGACCGCCGCTCTACCGCGGCCGGAGCTCGGTCAGGACGAGCAGGTACTCCGGCGGGTTGTTCGGCGTCAGCTTCGCGTACGGGTTCTCCATCGTCGGGAAGCCGGTGAACCGCTTCGTGCTGTATTCGCCCCACGACGGGTTGTTGAAGAGCGGGATCACCGGCGCGGCCTGCACGAAGATCATCTGCAGGCCGTCCAGGATGCGCTTCTGATCGGCAGGGGACGTCGCGGACTCGAACGCGTGGAACAGCACGTCGGCCTCCCTGGCGCCGAAACGGTGCCAGTTGCGCGGCGCCACCTCGCCGAGCGGCTTCACGAGATCTGCGCTCATCAGATCGCGGTAGAAATTGTACGGCGTGGGCTCGACGCTCGTCCAGCCCATCGACAGATCGAACAGGCCCTTCTGCAGCGCCGCGTAAAACGCGCTGAAGTCGTAGGTCTTCATCGACGCGGCGATGCCCACGCTCTCCAGGTTCTGCGTGATGATCTGGACCGCGCGGACCCAGTCGGACCAGCCGCTGACGACGTTGATCTCGAAGTGCATCGGCTTGCCGAGCCTCGTCCGGATCCCGTCCGCGCCCCTCGGATAGCCCGCCTCGTCGAGGATCTGGTTCGCCCGCTGCGGATCGAACTTCACCCAGTCGCCCGCCTGCACCGCCTTCTCGTTGCGAAACCGCTCGTAGGAGTCGTCCAGCCCCGTCGCGTCCGCGCCATGGGTGTAGTTGTCCGCGGCGAGCTTGACGATCTGGTCGCGGTCGATCGCCATGCTGATGGCCTTGCGCACGCGCACGTCGTCGAACGGCTTCTTCGTGGCGTTCGGGTACAGCGTGGCGGTGCCCCCGACGAGCGGGAACCAGTAATGATGATGGGCCGGATCCTTGGCGACGAAGACCCGCTCGATGTCCGGCACGAACGCGCCCGCCCAGTCGATCTCGCCGTTGACGAGCGCCAGGGTGACCTGGTCGTTGCTCGGATACGCCGGGAAGCGCAGCCCGTCGACCGCCGGCTTGCCCTCCTGCCAGTAGCGCGGGTTCTTGCCGAGCTCGTACACCTGGTTCTGGAAGACCTTCACCTCGGTGAAGGGCCCTGTCGCCACGGGGTTCTCGTTCGCGAACGTGACCGGATCGACGACGTCCTTCCACACGTGCTCCGGCACGATCGGCTGGTGGCCGATGTAGCTGAGCCCGGGGACATAGGGCCGCCGCAGCGTGAACTCGACGGTGGTGTCGTCGATCGCCGTCACGGCGCCGAGGAACCGCCACACCCCGGCGAGATCGAGCGCCGCGTGCTTCTTGAGGAGCGCGAACGTGAACGCGACGTCCCTCGCCGTGAACGCCTGTCCGTCCGACCACTTGACGCCGGAGCGGGTCGTGAAGGTGAGCTTCTTGTTCGCGTCGCTCCACGCGTAGCCCGTCGCGAGCCACGGCGTGTAATCGCTCCGCATCGTGTTGTAGACGAGCAGCGGCTCGTAGATGCCGGCGACCGTCGGGAAGCGCGCGCTCCCCTCGGGGAGCAGGGGGTTGAAGTTGCGCACCCAGGTGGCCTGCTGCTCCCTCGCGATCGTGACCACCGCGGCCCGCTTCGGCGAGGACTGCTGCGCGGAGGCGGCCGCCGCCTGCGCCGACCCCCCCGGCGCCGCCGCCCGCTCCGGAGCGGCGGACGGGTTCTCGCTGCCATTCTTCGAACGACAGCCCGCCGCGGCGCAGGTGGACAGCAGCAGCGCCGACAGGACGAACGCGCGGCGCGGCATGGTTCGATTCATCCCAGACATCCACCTCTCCACGCGGGCGATCTCGACCCCCCCGCGACGCTCCGTTCCCGTGACCACTCCAGCGACGACGCCCGGCCCCCGCCGAGGCACCCATGCACGACGCGCGCCCCCGTGAACCATCGGGCCAGGGTTCGCCGCGCTCGCACTCTATCGGCGCATGTGAGCGTATGTCAACTCGACCGGTCCGCCACCGATTTCCGGGTCGCCTCACGCTCCTCGCGCCATCTCCGCCTCAACCCCCGTCGAGCGGGAAGAGCTGCAGGTTCACGGCGACGACGCGCTCGGGCGGGCGTGATTCTGCGATCACCGCGCGCATGTTCTGGAAATAGCTCACGTGGAGCTCGGAGAGCTTCTCGAGATCGGCCGCGGAGACCGTGAAGACGTTGAACGAGAAGCGCCCCTCGGCCTTGCGCGTGAGCCGCGCCAGCCCGACGCCGGCCCAGAAGCACTTGAGCCGGTGCTCCGCGTCCGGATCCGGGCGCGTGTCCACCGTCCGGATCGGCGCGACGCTCCACCGCCCGCGGCTCCTCCGGATCTGGCCGGCCTCCGCGAGCCGATCCAGGCAGCGCGCCTCGTCCTCGACGGGAAACCCGAGCCGACGCGCGATCCACCCCGGCTCGTGGCGCGGCAGCGCCCGGTAGGCCGGCAGCTCCAGCGCGAGCAGGACGGCGGGGAGCAGCGGCTCCTCGTAGACGGCGCGGCGCTGGGCCTCGAGCGCGCGCCACGCCGCGCTCGCCGCCGGGAGCGCCGCCGGGTCGGCGAAGAGCGCCACGAAATCGAGCAGGCGCAGCGAGCAGGCCTCGACCATCCGCAGGAAGTCGGGCAGCCGCGGCTCGGCCTCGCCCGAGAGCCAGCGCGCGACCGCGTAGCGGCTCCTGCCCGCGCGCCGCGCCACATCGACGATGGGCGACATGGAGCGCATCTCCGAGAGGAGCGCCGCGACGCCCTCGGCCGACGCTGGATCGGCGCGCGCGAGCCACGCGGGCAGCGACGGGAAGAAGCGCCTCACCGCCCCCGCGACGTCGACCCCCGCGCGCCGCGCGGCGACGAGGAAGGTGGCCGCGGTCGGCCAGCGCCTTCCGGACTCCCACGTGTAAACGACGTTGGTGCGGAAGCCGAGCCGGCGGCTGAAGGCCAGCTGCGAGCGCCGGCCACGCAGGGCGCGGATCAGCTCTTTTGCAAGGAATTCATGGTCCACGTATCGCAGATTCGCACATGGGGAGGCCTTTTTGCCCTACGAAATGTGCGAAGCTGACCTGGCGTCGCGCCGACGACGAACGCAAGGTAGGCCGCAGGAGGTCTTGAACATGAGCGAGCGGCGTTGGCTTTCTTGGGTGATCGTGGCGGCGACGAGCGTCGGGCTCTTCGGGTGCGTCGACGGCGCGGGCAGCGGGCCGCAGGGCGGCCAGATCGGCGGAGTCCACGGATCCGAGGGCGGGTGTGACGAGGAGAAGGAGGACATCGGCGCAGACGACGTCTCCCCGCTGGGCTTCTCGGCGCGAGAGGCGCTCACGGCGATCTCCGGAGAGCGCTCCGTCCCGCTCACGTGGGCGAAGGGCGGCAGCACGACGGCGACCGTCTCCGTGGGCGAGCTCGTCGCCGCGCGCTTCGTGCGATCGACGGTGGCAGAGGGCGATTCGAGCGGCGCCGAGCCGGCGCTCGCCGTGGATTGCTCGGATCACCTGCAGATCGACGTCCCGCTGGCCTTCTCGACCGAGGACGGCGCGTTCGACGAGTCGTTCGCGGTCACGCTCAGGGTTCCGCGGATCGACGCTGCCAGCTTCTTCTACAAGATCGACCTCTCCGCGCTCCAGGGCTCGTACGAGGTCACCGAGGTCGATCCCGCGGAGTTCAAGGCGGTCGCCGTGTACCTGAGCGGCGCGCTGAGCAGCGGCGCGGTCTCCGGCACGATCAGCGGGGTCGCCGAGAGCCACCCGACCGGGAGCGGGCCGGACGCGTCGGTCTCCGCGCAGCCGTTCGGCGTGGCGCAGTTCTGAGCGCGGAGCCGCGGTCGCGCGACAGCCCTGACGCGTCAGCGGCGAAGCTGCGCGCGGACTTCCATCAGGATGACGCCCAGCATGTTCCGCCCGCTCCCGTCGCCGCCGTCGGCCCAGTAGGCGTCGTTCGCCGTGTGCTCGACCAGCTCCGCGTCCCCGGTGTCGAGCAGGGCGCGCCGGAGATCCTCGTGCTGGGTGAACTTCGCCAGCACCACCTCGCGCATGACATCGTCTTTGACCTGCTCCCAGTCGGGGCGCAGCGGGCGGCTCCGCTGCCGGCCCATGCGCGCCGCCTCGCCGGGGCCGGAGGCGTTGCGGATCACCTCCTCGTGCTCGGTGCCGGGGAACTTCTGGGCCTGGAAGTAGTGCTCGCTCGTGGGCCACACCTTGCCTTTGAGCGTGACCGGGTGGCGCGAGAAGTTGGAGAAGAACCCGTGAGCGTCGCCGGAGCGATAGAAGCGGATGACGGTCATGAGCCCAGTCTACCCCGCGGCCCCGCGGCGCCGGGGTGGAACCTCGCCGCGAGCCCGCCGCCGTCCACGGCGCCGCTACTGGATCGAGCCGATTTGGTCGAGGAAATCGTTGTATTCGTCGAACTTGCCCTGCGGGACCACGTCGACGCCGATGTTGACCCGGTGCTCGTCGGGCATCTTGTTCTCGTCGACCATCAGCGGACGGAGGATCTCCTTCGTCGCCTCGAGGCCGATGTGCTCGATGCCGTAGAGAATGTAGGGCACGAGGTACCCCTCGTAGTACTGCCGCTGGACGATCGTCGCCTTGATGCGCTCCTTCTGCATGTATTCGACGGTCTTCGGATCGAAGTCGAACGTGACGATGGGCATGTCCGGCCTGCCGGCGGCTTCTGCGGCCATCACGCACCGATACGAGATGTTGAACATGCCGATCATGCCCACGACAGGCGGGTCCGCGCTCATGATCAGGCTCTTCAGCTGACCGACGTCGAAGTCTTCCTGGCCGTTGACGAAGGCGGCCTGGACCACCTGCACCGTGTAACCGGTCTTCCCGAGCGCATCCATGGCGCCGAACGTTCGCTGGGACCCGTCGTACCACTGCGTTGACGTGTCGCCGTGGAGCACCACTGTCCCTGGCGGGGGGGGCAAGCCTCCGATCTTGCTATCGAGGAGGGCCTGCGCCGCCTTGGCGCCGGCTTCCTTCTGGATGGCCCCGACGTAGAGCGTGCGCCCCGAGTCCTTCAGGTCGGTGTCGAACGTCACCACGTGGAGCTTGCTCTCCACGGCTTTCCTGATGGAGACCTCGTTGAGGGAATCGTAGGGCGATATGCCGATGCCCTGGGCGCCATCCTCTATCGCGTTCGCGATCTGTTGATTCTGGAGGCTCTGCGACGTCGTCCCGTCGTCCGTCACCACCTGCGTGGTGGGGCCGAGCACGTTCCCCACGGCCTCGAGCTCCCCCATGGCTCGGTTCGCGCCGGTGGCGATCGGCTCGAAGAAGGTGGAGAGGTGCTTCAGCAGGACCACCATCTGAATCGGCTCGAGCCCACTCCGGTTGATCGCGTTGGCGAGCTTGTCGACCGTCTCCTCGATGTCCTCTGGCGTGAACTCGGTGACCGGAGTCCGGTCTCGCTTGATCAGCGCGATCTCCTCGGTTGGCTTGTCCGACTGGGGGGCGTCCTCTGCTGCGCACGCCGCCATCATCAGCATGAGCCCGAGGGCCGTCATCCAGCGTCGTCCTGTCATCTTCATGACATTCCCTCCTCGGCGGTCGGCGAGCACGATGCCACGATCTGGGACGCGAATCCCACAAGCATCCTGGTCTCCCTACAGTGCGGCCGACATCTGCGATAAACCAGCACCATGTCGGTTCGACGGGCGCGTTGCAGCGTCTTGGGCGTCCTGAAACCCATGTGTGCAATTTTGAGATACGACGTCGACGAAGCGACTGTCAATAGGCACGGAAAATCGCCGATGAGGAGTGGCGTGAAGGCGAGGTGAAGGGCTTACGTGAGCTCGCTGAGCGCGCCCGTGGTGAGCGCCGGGTCGGGCTGGGAGCCGAACGGCTCGAGCTCGACGCCGGACGCCTGGGCGTTCCACCTCGGCGAGCGGCTCCCCCGAGCGCCGCCGGCCCGCCCCCCGGGCTTTCGTCTGGAGGGCGCCCAGCGGCTGATGAGGCGGCGCAACGCACGACCGGAGGGCGCACCTACATGTAGGTAACTTGGATCCAGATCGCCGGCCGGGTTACGCTGCAAGTTTCGTCGCGAAAAAGTTGTTCGTTCGGTTCGCGATGACGTACCCAGTCGAGCGCGTCCCCGGCCTCAATGGAATCGGGTGGGCGCCGAGCTCTCATCACGTCGACGCCGCCCCCTCAACGCCGGGAGGCGGGCATCCGCGCGGGCTCGGCCGTAGGACAGGCCACGTCTCTCGAACCATCTTAAGGAGGTTTCTGGTGTCAAAGGTAGTCGTCGTCACCTCGGGCAAAGGCGGAGTCGGCAAGACCACCACGACCGCAAACCTCGCGTCCGGCCTCGCGGCCGTCGGTTGCAAGACGATCGCCATCGATTTCGACGTGGGGCTCCGCAACCTCGATCTCGTGATGGGGTGCGAGCGGCGCGTGGTCTACGATTTCGTCAACGTGATCCGCGGAGAGGCGACGCTCCGTCAGGCGGTGATCCGCGACAAGAGGCTCGATTCGCTCTACGTGCTCCCCGCGTCGCAGACGCGGGACAAGGACGCCCTCACGCTCGACGGCGTCGGGCGCATCCTTGACGAGCTGCGGGGCGCGGGCTTCGAGTACATCTTCTGCGACTCGCCGGCGGGGATCGAGTGGGGCGCCCAGATGGCGATGTATTTCGCGGACGAGGCGATCGTGGTGACGAACCCCGAGGTCTCCTCGGTGCGGGACTCGGATCGCGTGCTCGGCCTCCTGGACGCGAAGACCCGCAGGGCGGAGCTCGGCGAGGAGGCGGTGAAGACGCACCTCCTGCTCACGCGGTACGCGCCGGCGCGCGTCGCCAAGGGCGAGATGCTGGCGCACCAGGACGTGCTGGAGCTCCTCGGCATCCCGCTGCTCGGCGTGATCCCGGAGTCGACGGCGGTGCTCCAGGCGTCGAACGCCGGGACGCCCGTGGTGCTCGATCCGACGAGCGACGCGGCGCAGGCCTACCTCGACGTGGTCCAGCGCTTCCTTGGCGCGGAGCGCCCCCACCGCTTCCTGGAGCCGGCCAAGAAGGGGTTCTTCAGCCGAATCTTCGGTGGCCAGGCGGCGACCGTCTGAGGGAGTTCTGCCATGTCGATCATGGACTATTTCCGTAGGTCGCAGCCGAAGTCGGCGACCGTGGCGAAGGAGCGGCTGCAGATCATCGTGGCGCGCGAGCGCGTGCGCCCGACGGGCGAGCCGGACTACCTGCCGCGGCTCAAGCAGGAGCTGCTCCAGGTGATCTCGAAGTACGAGCGGATCGACCTGGACCAGGTGAGCGTGAACGTGGAGCGGAGCGGCGATTGCGACGTGCTCGAGCTGAACGTCGTGCTCTCCGAGTCGGAGCGGGCGGCCGTGCGCGCCGCCGCGTCCCGGGCGGGGGCCCCCGCCGCGCGGAACTGCTGACGCGCCGGCTCAGCCGCGCCCTCGCCCCCGCGGCGCGCCCTCCGCCATCGCGATCTCCCGCGCTCGCTCCGACGCCGCCCGGAGGAGCGGCCCGAAGAGATCCGCCGGAGAGCGCTCCTCGCTCCAGCCCGGCGGCGCGCCGAGCTGCGACAGGAGCGCCGCGTGGGCCGCGGGCGGCGCCAGCGCCACGTCGAGCGCCGGCGGCGCCGCGCGCCAGGCGTCGTAGTCCTTCGCCGCCATCTTGCCGGGCGTCACCGTCGCGATCGCCGGCGCGTCTCCGGCGCAGGGGGCGCCTTTCCCGGCGCCCGCCCGCCTGGCGCGCGCCGGAGCGCCCCGCGCTGCGCGGATCGCCTCGATCACCTGCTCGCGCGTGCGCCCGCGCAGCTCGAACAGCAGGAACGGGTCCTTGTCGAACGCCTCCCCGAGCACGTAGTGCGTCGCCGCGACGTGCTTGCAGGGGTTCGCCATGTCGGGGCACGAGCAGGCCGTGGTGAGGTCCTCCGGCCGCTCCGGGAACAAGCTCGTCCCGGCGCTCTGGAACGCGGTCTCGATGTCCTCCGGCATCTGGCCCGCGAGGAGCTCCGCCGCGAAGCTCGCCCGCTTCGCCATGGCGGCGATCGCCTTCGCCCAGGTGGCGTCGTCGAGCCGCGCGATCGTGAGGATCACCTTGTACGGCCTCGGCTGCGAGCCGGTCACGCGCGCGGTCACGAGGCCGGGCTTCACCGTGAGATCGTGCGTCCGGCCCGTGCGCGCGTAGGTGCGCCCGCGCGCGAGGCGGCCCGCGTCGTCGGGCGCCATCCGCTCCAGCGCCTCCACCCAGCGCTTGCCCCACCAGGTCGTGCCGGCCCGCTTCATCCGGATGCCTCGCGCCGGCGGCGGCGGCTTCGGCCCGGCCTCCCGGGGGAACGGCGTCCATCGCGCCGGCGGGCTCATTCCGGCTCCTCGCGATCGTCCAGCTCGCCCGCGCCGGTCACGGCGTCCCTCGACAGCGCGAACAGCTCGCGCAGCGCCGCGTCGTCGAGCTCGGTGATCCACGCCTCGCCCTGGCCCACCACCTGCGCCGCCAGCTCGCGCTTCTGCTCCAGCATCCGGTCGACCTTCTCCTCCATGGTGCCCGCGCAGACGAGCTTGTGGACCTGCACCGCGCGCCGCTGCCCGATCCGGTGCGCGCGGTCCGTCGCCTGGTCCTCGACCGCGGGGTTCCACCAGCGATCGAAGTGGAACACGTGGCTCGCCGCCGTCAGGTTGAGCCCCGCGCCGCCGGCCTTCAGCGAGAGCACGAACACGCGCGGCCCCCGCGGATCGTCCTGGAACCGCCGCACCATCTCGTCGCGCGCGAGCCTCGGCGTGCCGCCGTGCAGGAAGAGGACCTCCGTGTCGAGCGAAGGCGCGAGGTGCCGGACCAGCCGGTCGCCCATCTCGCGGAACTGCGTGAACACGAGCGCGCGATCGCCCGCCGCGAGCGCCTCCTCGAGCATCTCGGTGAGCCGCGCGAGCTTGCCGGACCGGCCCGCGAGCGGCCCCGCCTCCCCGAGGCACTGCGCCGGGTGGTTGCAGATCTGCTTGAGCACCGTCAGCAGCGAGAGCACGAGCCCGCGCCGCTCGATGCCCTCGGCCTCCTCGATGCGGCGCATCGCCTCGTCGAGCGCCGCCTGGTAGAGCGTCACCTGCTCGCGCGTGAGCGTGCAGAAGACCCTGGCCTCGTCCTTCGGCGGAAGGTCCTGAAGCACGGCGGGGTCGCTCTTGAGGCGTCGCAGCAAGAACGGCCCGGCGATGCGCCGGAGCCGCTCTGCGGCCTTCCGGTCGCCGTAGCGCTCGATGGGCACCGCGTAGGCGCGCCGGAAGGCCTCGAGCGGGCCGAGCAGTCCGGGGTTCGCGAACTCGAGGATCGACCAGAGCTCGGCGAGGCGGTTCTCGACGGGCGTTCCGGTCAGCGCGACGCGGTGCGGGGCGCGGAGCGCGCGCGCGGCGCGGGCGGTGCGCGACGAGGCGTTCTTGATGTTCTGCGCCTCGTCCAGCACGACCGCGGCCCAGTCCACGCCGGCGAGCGCCGCGGCGTCGCGGCGGAGCAGGCCGTACGTGGTCAGGACGAGCCCGCCGCCCGCGCGGCGCGCGCCGCCGTCGCCGCCCTCGGCGGGCCGCTCGCTCGCGCCGGACGCCCGCGACGCGAGCTCCTCGGCCGAGCGGGCGCGCCCCTCGCCGTAGTGCCGCACGACGGGCAGGGCAGGGGCGAAGCGCGCCGCTTCCCGCTCCCAGTTGCCGACGACGGACGTCGGGGCGACGAGCAGCGTCGGGCGCGCGTCCTCGGGCGCCGCCGCCCGCCGGCCGACGAGGAACGCCAGCAGCTGGACGGTCTTGCCGAGGCCCATGTCGTCGGCCAGGCAGGCGCCCAGGCCGAGGCTCGCCATCGTCTGCAGCCAGGCGACGCCGCGCGCCTGGTACGGGCGCAGCGTCCCCACGAACCCCGCGGGCGGGGCGGCGGCGCGCTCGGCCCCCGAGCGGAGCCGCTCCATCGTGCGCGCGAGCGCGCCCTCGGCGACCACGGGGACGGCCAGGCCGTCGACGCGGGTCTCGCCCGCGAGCGCGCCCTCCAGCGCCTCGCGCGCCGAGATGCGACCGCCGCCGGCCTCGAGGCGCCGCGCAATCTCGGCGAGCTCCTCGGGGACCACGACCACCCAGGCCCCGCGGTGCCGGACGAGCGGCGATTTCTGCCGCGCGAGGGCGGCGAGCTCGCGCGCGGAGAGCGCCTCGTCGCCGAGCGCCGCCTCCCACGCGAAATCGAGCGCCTCGTCGAGGCCGAGCCCGGCGCTGCCCGCGACGACGCCCGCGGTGCGGCGCGCCGCGCCGACGCGCATGCGGAGGCGCAGGCGGCGCTGCCCCGAGGCCAGGAGCTCGCCCGGCACGACCACGCCGAACCCGGCCTCGCCCAGCGCCGGCGCGGCCTGCGCGAGGAAGTCCCACGCCTCCGCGGGATCGAGGTCCACGCGCTCCGGCCGCGCCTCGCCGAGGGCCCGGGCGATCGGCGCGAAGCGCCGCGCGGCGGCGCCGAGCGCGCCGAGGAGGACCTCCTCCGCGCCGGCGAACGCGCGCCCGAGCGCCTTCAGCGTGCGCCCCTGGGTCTTCCACACGTCGGCGGCGGGCACGAGCAGGCTCGGATCGTCGGTCGCCTGCAGCAGGAAGCGGAGCACGAAGCCGCGGTCGCCCTGGGGCAGCTCCAGCCGGAAGCAGGCGCGCAGCGCGTCGCACGCGCCGAGCGCGGGCCGGACCCACGCGTCGAGATCGGCCACGAGCGCGCGCTCGGCGAGCCCTTCCGCGGCGAAGGCGCGCCGCGGCCCCGTCAGGGCGAGCACCAGCCGGCGCTCCCAGGGGGTGTGCGAGGAGCGCGGCGCGCGCGCCGGGCGATCCGTGGCGCCGTCGCGGGCGAGCGCGTCGGCCGCGGCGTCCAGGAAGGCGCGCAGCAGGGCCTCGGCCGACCAGACCTCCGCGGCGCGGGGCCCGCGGGGGCGCCCGCCGTCGCCGCTGGCTTGCTGCGCGCCCGCCGGCACCGCGTGCGCGGCCGGCGGCATGGCGCGGGCGAGCGCCGCGACGCGCGCGGCGTCCTCCGGGGCGGCGAGCGACACCGCCCAGCGGGCCTCCGTGCGCCCCCCTGCGGCGCCGGCGGGCACGACGCGGGGCACGACCCGCTCGCGCACCACGAGATCGAGGGCGAGCTTGCTCGCCAGGCTCCACGCGGCGACGGACGGCGGCGCTCGCCCGAGGTCGTCCTGGGCCATGCTGGCGAGCGCGGACAGGCCGTCCAGGAGCGCCGCGGCCTCTCCGGTCTTCCTCACGGCCCGACCCGCCTCGGAGACCACGACCGCCTCCGCCGGGGTCGTCGCGCCGAGCGACCGGGCCGCGAGCCGATCCACGGCCGTGTCGTCCCAGAGGAAGAAGCGGAGATCGCCGGGCAGAAAGACGAGCGGCATCGACGCGCAGATCCATTGCACAGCCAGCGACGGCGAAAAGGGGGCTTCACGCGTCGTGAGCCAGAAAAGCGATGGGCCGGACGGGAGCGCTCCGGCTGATTCACGGGTGTGGCCCATTGCGGGTCATGGCTGCGAATTGTCAGAATTTGTTTGAAACCTCTGATCGGGAGGGTCGGAGAACATCTCATGGAAAAAGATCGTGGCTCGAGGCAATGGGCCTCGCGGCGTGCTGTGCTGGGAGGGTGACGAGCTCGAGCGGCCGGTTGACGCCGAGCGCGCGCAGGGGCGCCCGCACGCCGCGCGAGAGAGCGGTGATCGGGGGGGCATCTTTCCGCTCGACGATCGCGCCCGGCCGAGCGAATTCCAAATACGTTCACGGACCCGCGGAGATTATGGGGGATGGAGCCGTGGCAAACGCGGGCATCCGAGGGCGTTCCGAGTGGCAGCCGGGCGTTTGTCTTCATTGAGGCGGGAAAAATACGACCATGTCAAAGCGCATGAACCGAAGAATTTTCCTCCGAGGGCTGGGCGGAGCTTGCGTCGCGGCGCCGTTCCTCGGCTCGATCCTCGACCGTTCCGTGATGGCGCAGCCGGTCACGCCGCCGAAGCGGCTGATCGTGATGTTCACGCTCTATGGCTGCATCACGACGCGGTGGTTCCCGAAGAAGTCGCACGGCCCGCTCACCGCCGCGGACCTCCAGTCGACGACGCTCAAGCACCTGGCGCCTCACGTCGACAAGCTCCTCATGCCCCGAGGCATCCGCGCGATGAACGAGTGGACGGCGACGCTGGAGCGGGGGCAGGGGAACGATCCCCACACGCAGGTGGTCGGGTCGTACTTCACTTGCCACCCGGTCACTCCCAACAGCGACGACCCGTTCAGCTTCGACGCGGAGACGAAGTTCAACGCCAAGCCGACCGGTCCCTCGCTGGACCACGTCATCGCACGACAGCTCAGCCCGCAAGGGACTCCGTTGCTCTTGAACACGGCTGGTCAGAATGACAACGCTCAGTCGGCGATCTCTTACTCCGCCGCCGTGACGCCCTTCAGGGGCCTCAACGCGTCGCAGGTCTTCAGCAGCCTCACGGGCATCTTCGAGGCGGGGAAGCCGCCGTCTCCGGACACCTACGCGGCGATGCGCGGCAAGAGCGTCCTCGACATCGTGAAGGACGATCTGCAGAGGCTCGAGCGGTTCGACATGAGCCGTGCCGACAAGCAGAAGCTCGCAGCCTGGAAGGAGCTCATCCACTCGACAGGGAACGTGGTGGCTTCCGCGCAGTGCGACACGTCCCTCGCCACGGCGCTCGGTGCGACGCAAGAAAACGTCAACCTGGCGATCACGCGCCCGAGCGTCGACGACATACTGACGCAGCGCATCTCGGACACCCTGGACGCAGCGGACCTCTGTTCGAACCTCGCCGTGCTCGCGGCGGCGTGCAACGCGAACCCCGTCATCTTCCTGAAATACCCCGGGAACTACGCCTTCAGAGGGCTCGGCGTGACGCTCGAGAGCGCCAGCCTCTCGCATCGCCTGGACAACGCGGGCATGACGGGCACCTGCGTCCCCGGCGCGATCGACATGCTCCTCACGATCGACGACTACTATGCGAGGAAATTCGCCCACCTCGTCGACCAGCTGAGCCGCATCGAGGAGGGCGACGGGACGCTCCTCGACAGCTGCGCGGCCGTCTGGTTCCAGGACGTGTCGGACGGCTGCGCCCGCAACCTCAACAACCTGCCGATCGTCCAGGCCGGCAGCGCCGGCGGCTATTTCAAGACCGGCTGGGCCGTGAACGTCGACGACGGCTCGCCCGATCTCACGACCGGCAACAGCGAGATCACGTGTACTGAAGGCACCTCGAACCAGGTCGACGCGATCTCCCAGGAGACGGGGACCGATCCGTCGCTCGCCAACGCGCCGATCAACAAGTACTTCTGCAGCTTGATGAACGCCCTCGGCGTCAAGGCAGGCGCGGATGGTTTCCCGGCAAAGGGCGGTTCGGGGCCGGTGACCCACTTCGGCATGTACGACCGGACGGAGGACTTCATCGGCGGCGGGGTCAATCCCCCCACCATCCACGATCCAGGCGAGTTCACCGCGCTCAAGGCGAGCTCCTGAGCGTCTCGTTCCCGAGCCTGTCGGCCCGGGGCGGCGCGCCTGCTCGAGATGTCCCCATCGTCGAGGGGGGTGTTATGCTCGCGCGCGTCGAGCGGGCGCGGCGCGGCGCCGTGCCGGGAGGTCGTTGGATGTCATCTGTCAGGGGTTTCACCCTCGAGCTGTCTCGGATCGAGTACGTCGGGCAAGGCCTTGTCCGGCCGGAGTGCGTGATCGCCGAGCCCGGCGGCACCCTCTGGACCTCGGACGCTCGCGGCATCGCGACGCGCATCGAGCCCGATGGCAGGCAGGCGACCCTCGGCCCGGAGGTGCCCGAGCCGAACGGCATGGCGATGGATCGGCAGGGCAACCTCATCGTCGCCAGCATGTCGGGCGGCAAGATCCACAAGCTCCACCGCGACGGCCGGTCCGAGGTCCTCCTCGACTCCATCGACGGCAAGCCGCTCGGCGCCGTGAACTTCTGCTTCATCGACTCGCGGGATCGCCTCTGGATCTCCGTCACGACACGGCAGCTCCCGTGGTGGTCCGCGGTCGTGGGCAGCCTCCGCGACGGGTACATCGCGCTCGTCGACGAGAAGGGCGCCCGGATCGTGGCGGACGGCCTCAGCTTGACGAACGAGGTGCGCCTCGACGCCGCCGAGCGGTTCCTGTACGCCGTCGAGACCGTCCCCGGCCGCCTCCTCCGGTTCCCGGTGGGCGACGACGGCAGCCTCGGTGATCCCGAGCCGTTCGGGCCCGACAGCCTCGGCATCGGCGGGTACATGGATGGCTTCGCCTTCGACGCCGAGGGCAACCTCTGGGTGGTGGCCGTCTGTCGCAACGGCCTCGGGGTGGTCTTCCCCGACGGCAGCTACCAGACCGTCTTCGAGGATCCGCGCCCCGCGGTCCTCGAGGCGATGACCCTGAAGCAGAGGAACGGCACCATCGAGCCGGCCGATCTCGGCGCCTGCGCGGGCAACACGCTTCAGCTGCCCACGAGCATCGCGTTCGGCGGCCCCGATCTCCGCACGTGTTACATGGGGTCGCTGGCGATGCCCCACCTCCTCACGTTCCGCGCGCCCGTCGCGGGGCTCCCGCTCTCTCACGTGCGGTGACCGGCTTCACGCCAGGAACTATCCATGCCTCGCGTTCACCTCGTCACCACCGGCGGCACCATCGCGAGCCGCGTCGATCCGAAGACGGGCGCCGCCGTGCCCGCCGTCCGCGCGGAGGAGCTCGTCGCCGACGTGCCCGCGCTCGGCCGCGTCGCCGAGATCGCGGTCACCGAGTTCTGCCTCGAGAGCAGCTGGAACCTCGGCCCGGACAGGATCGCGGCGCTCGCGCGCGCCGTGCGCGATCTCCAGGCCGATCCCGAGGTGACCGGCGTCGTCGTCACCCACGGCACGGACACCCTCGAGGAGACGGCGTTCGCGCTGGATCTGCTGCTCGACGGGGACACGCCGGTGGTGCTCACCGGCGCGATGCGGGACGCGAGCACCGCGGGGACCGACGGCCCGCGCAACCTCGTCTCGGCCGCGCGGATCGCGGTGGAGCCCTCGGCGCGGGGGCTCGGCGTGCTCGTCGCGCTGAACGATGAGCTCCACGCCGCCCGGTGCGTGATGAAGACCCACACGACCGCCCTCGGCACGTTCGCCTCGCCGGGCGTGGGGCCGCTCGGCTGGGTCGACGGCGAGGGCGTCCGCGTCCACGCGCGCCCCGCGAGGACGCCGACGCTGCCGCTCGCGCCGCCCGAGCCGCGGGTCTACCTCGTCAAGATGGCATCCGGGATGGACGATCTCCTGCTGCGCGCGATCCTGGAGGCCGGCGCGCGCGGGGTCGTGATCGAGGGCTCGGGCGCGGGGAACGTCTGCGGGAGCTGGGAGGGGGCGATCGGCGCGCTGGTGCAGGCGGGCACGCCGGTGGTGCTGAGCTCGCGCTGCCCCGGCGGGCGGGTCACGCCGACGTACGGCGCGCCCGGCGGCGGGCGGCGGCTCCGGGATCTCGGGGTGATCGCCGCGGGCGCGCTCTCGGGGCCCAAGGCGAGGCTCGCGCTGATGTTCGCGCTCGGGGCGGGGCTCGACGGGGCGGCGCTACGCGCGTATTTCGACCGGCTTGCCGGGTAGACCCTCGCTCTTCGCGCCCGGCTGCGGGCCGCGCCGCTCGTCGCCGGCGCCCGCCTTTCGCTTCAGCTTCTCCTCGACCCGCGTGCCCTTGAAGAAGCTCGCGTTGGCCTCGGTGTAGAGCTTGTACGGGTTCTCGAACACGTACGCCTTGAAGTCCTCGGCGCTGAGGACACCCTCCTCCACGAGGCGATAGCTCTCCGCGAGCGCCTCGGTCAGGTCGGGGACGTCCCAGTGGCCGACGTCGGAGGAGTAGATGGCGTTGATCTTCACGCCGAGCGGGTTCGCCTTGTGGTTGAACGCGGCCGCGATGGTGCGGTCGTCCGACTCGGATCCGAAGAAGAAGTTGTTCACCCAGCGATCGCGGATGTCCTCGATCTTCTCGATGCCCGCGGCCTCGAAGTCGTTGCGGTACTCCGGCGCAGGCTGGCGGGCGTCGCTCGTGTACCCGGCGCCCAGCGTGTCGGCGATCAGCTGCTCACCCTCGATGGAGCGCCCGTTTGCGAGCTTTGCGAGATCCGCGCCGTACCGCCGGAAGAGCTCGGTGAAGAGCGCGCGATCGGTCGCCGCGGGGTCGTAGTGCTTGAGGCCCTCGGGGCCGCGCTTCTGGAAGCGGTCGACCAGGTGGATGTAGACCCGCGCGCCCCAGTCCGCCCCGCCCTCGAGCATGCCGATGCGCAGCCCGGGGAAGCGGCGGGTGACGCCGCCGAAGAACAGCGCCTTGGCGAACGCCTCCGAGCCGTCGGCGAAGTGGCCGACGTGGTTGTTCATGTAATTGCTGATCGACGAGCGCCCCGTCCAGCCCTGGCTCCCATAGTGGGTGAGGACAGGCACGCCGAGCTCGACCACCTTCGCCCAGAAAGGATCGTAGTTGTGCTCGCTGTCGATGCCGTAGAAGTCGATGTACGTCGCGTACTTCGCGATCTCCGGGTGGTGCTCCGGCGGGTACTTCTCCGCGATCGCCTTGATGGGGCGGCGCACGCCGCCGGCGATGTTGATCGCCTTGAGCCCCAGCTTCTTGACGGCGAACTCGAGCTCTTCGATCCCCTCCTCGGGCGTGTTCAGGGGGATGCCGGCGACCGGGGTGAGGCGGTCGCTGTACTTGCGAAACAGCTCCGCGTGATAATGGTTGATCGCGCGCTGGAGCGCCTGCCGCGCGCCCGGGTCCTTCACGGCGAGCGGCGCGAGGGTGTTGTTCGGGAACAGGACCGAGTAGTCGGACCCTTGCTCCTCGAGGCGCTCGGCGAGCAGCTCCGGCAGGTGGTAGGTGGCCACGTCCAGCGTGTTGCGCGTCACCCGCGCCCACCACGGCGACCTGACGGTGCGGAAGCGCTGCCGCTCCTCGGGCGTCTGGCTGTACCAGTCCTTGCCGCTGCTGTTCTCGGCGTTGCGGCGGCGGGAGCTCAGCGCCTTGCGCAGGTCGTCGACGAGCTTGGCGCCGCCGTACGTGGCGACGAAATCCTCCAGCGCCGGCGAGTAATCGTTGGTGTGGATGTCCGTGTCGATGACGGGGTAATCGAGCTTCTCCTTGACAGCCACGGAGGGCGAGGCCTCGAGACGAGCGATACGGTCAGTCATGAAAGACTCCGGAAAAGGGTTGGGCGCGCCGATGTCGCCGGTGTGAGATCGATGGTCGTGCTGGCGCGCGGCACTCTGCAACCTGCGTGCCCTGGCGCCGTTGCCCCGATGTCGCTCCTCGACGGCGGATCTCGGCGTATCTCCGGCGCGCTCTGCCCGCGCGTTGCTGGGAATCGAGCACCGATTCAGCGCGGCTGCTGCCGGAGCAACACGGACCGCGGGCTGCGAGCGCCCGGAGCGCATCCGGCGCTACGCCGGCGAGCGCGTCACGACGGGCTGAAGAGCGCGAGGCACCGGTCGGCGAGCACGCCGCCGACGAGATCGACGGGGGCGCCGGAGCGCTCGTTCATCCAGCGCGCGGGGACGGCCAGCTCGCGCTGCGCGCCGCCGGTCGCCGCCGTGACCTCCTGCATCGTGCAGCCGAAGACGACGCGGCTCACCCGGGCGAGCCAGGCCGCGGTGAAGCACATCGGGCAGGGCTCCACGGTCGTGTACAGCGTGTAGCCCGTGAGGTCCGGCCCGGCGGCCGCGCACGCGCGGCGGACGGCGCCGACCTCGGCGTGCCACGTGAAGTCGCGCCGGGCGTTCACCTCGTCGGTCGCCTCGGCCACGACGGTGCCGTCGGGGGCGGCCAGAAGGGCGCCGAACGGCGGCTCGCCCGCGCGCTGCGCGCCGCGCGCGAGCTCCAGCGCGCGCCCCATGAGCGCCTCGTCGCGGCTCATCGGACGAGCCTCGGGTCGAGCAGCGACTCCGGCGCCGGCGCCTTCTTGACGAGCTTGGACTCGACCGCGAAGTCGACAACCGCCTTCATCGAGGCGTACACGGGGCCGGCCTTCTCCGCCGTGCCGAAGAGCTGCTTGTTGTCGGCCAGGTCGTAGATCTTGTCGCCGGCCAGCATGCCCTTCACGTCCTCGGGCGGAGCGCTCAAGTACTTGCCGACGATGGGAATCGCCTTGTCGGGCTCGCCGCGCAGGACGCGCACCCCCTGATCGATGGCGCCGATGAACCTCGAGCAGGCGTCGCCGGACTCGGCGAGCCGCGATCGGCGCACGGCCACCGCGTCCATGATGGTGTCGGGGACGCTGGCGCTCGAGAAGATCACGCGACCGCCGCCCTTGGTCGCCTTGGTGATCCACGGCTCCCAGGTGACCGCGGCGTCGACCTTCCCCGCCACGAACGCGGCCCCGGCGTCGTCCGCGCTCATGCTCGTGACCTTCACGTCGTCCGCGGAGAGCCCGGACTTCTTCAGGCCGGCGAGGAACAGCATGTGATTGACCTCGCCGAGGGTGAGCGCGACCGTCTTGCCCTTGAGATCGGCCATGGACGCGACCCCCTCCTTCGCCACCACCGCGTCCGCGCCGTTCGAGCTGTCGATGAGCGCGATGGCCACGACGTCCGTGTCGCCGTTGCCGCTCAGCACGGCCAGGTTCTGCAGGGTCGTCAGGCCGATATCGAGCTTCCCCGCGGCCAGCGCCGGCAGCGTGTCCCCGGGGTTCGAGAACGGCTTGAGCTCGACGTCGAGGCCAGCCTGCTTGAACAGCCCGAGCTCGTTCGCGATGAACACGCCCGCATAGCCGATCCACAGGTCGTGTCCCACGGTCAGCTTCACCGGCGCGTTCGCCGCGGCCCCGGGCTTCTCGCCCGGCGCGGCGGCGGCGGGCGTCTCGCGCGCTGGCTCGTCCTTCTTCGAGCAGCCTGGCGACAGGAGGAGGCAGGCGAGCGCTGCCCCGAGCTCTAGCACGACGGTCCTTCGGTTCATGGATCCTCTCCCCTCGGCGTATTCGTGAGCCCGAGGAGCAAGCGGCGGCGCTGCTCCTCGGGGCGGGCCTTCCCCCGCAGGAGCGACAGAATATCCCGTTTGAGGCGCAGCAACGCCTCGTCGAGCTTGAGGTCGGGCGAGCGATCCGCCCGGGGTACCGGCACGTCGAAGGTGGCCACGACGCGGCCGGGGCGCTCGGAGAAGACCACCACGCGATCGGACAGGATCAGGGCCTCATCCACGTCGTGGGTGACGAAGAGCGTCGTGATCCGGTGATGTTGGATCACATGGAGCAGGAGCCCCTGCATCTCCTCACGTGTCTGGGCGTCGAGGGCGCCGAACGGCTCATCCATCAGCAGCACCTCCGGTTGCGCGGCGAGCGCCCGCGCCAGCGCGGCGCGCTGCTGCATGCCGCCGCTGAGCTCCGCGGGCGCGCTGTCGCGGAAGTCCCACAGATCGACGAGGCGCAGCAGGCGCTCGACGCGGTCCGCCTCTCGCTCGGCGCCGGCCTGCCGCGCCCGGCCGCGGTGGCGGGCCAGCGTCAGCGGGAAGCGGACGTTCTCCCGCACGCTGAGCCACGGGAAGAGCGTCTGTTGCTGGAACACGACGCCGAGCTCGGCGCCGGGGCCGAGGACGCGTTCGCCGCCGAGCGTGACGGTCCCGGTGGTCGCCGGCTCGAGCCCCGCGACGACGTGCAGCAGCGTCGATTTCCCGCACCCGGAGGGGCCCACGAGGCTCACGAACTCGCCCTCGCCGACGTCGAGGTCGAGCGGGCAGAGGGCGCTGGTCTCGCCGCGGCGGCCAGCGTACGCCTTGCTGACGCCGCGCACGGAGAGCGTCACGCGTCGCGCCCCCTGGCCCAGCGGAAGAGCCGGCGGTGCGCCGCGCCGAACGCCCAGTCGAGCCCCAGACCGATCGCGCCCAGCACCACCAGGTACGCGTAGATGCTGGGCGTCTGGATGAAGCGATAGAACCTGAGGACGCGGAAGCCGAGGCCCTCGGTCGCGGCCACGAGCTCCGCGACGACGACGTAGCTCCACGCCCAGCCGTTGCACATGCGCAGCGCGCTCCAGATGCCGGGGAGGGCGGCCGGGGCCAGCACGCGCCAGACGATCTCCCGCCGGGTGGCTCCGAGGCTCTGGCTGACCTGGAGCAGCGGCGCCGGGACCCGCCGCACCTCGTCCGCGGTCATGAGCAGCAGCTGGAAGAAGGTCCCCAGGAAGACGAGGAGGACCTTCGCGCCCTCGCCGATGCCCGCCGCGATCATGACGAGCGGGATCAGCGCCGGCACGGGGACATAGCGGAGGAACTCGGTCGGCGGCTCGATCAGCGCGGCGATCGAGCGGAACGCGCCGGCGAGCACGCCGAGCGGGACCGCGAGGAGCGCGGCGGCCGCGAACCCGGCAGTGACCCGGAGGAAGCTGTAGCGGACGTCGAGCCAGAGCTCCGCCGAGCCGAGCGCGTCGGCCGTCGCCCGCCCGATGCTCGCGAGCGTGGGGGCGAGGGCGGAGTTCACCCCGTCGCGGCCCGCGAGCCAGGCGTACGCCGCGAGGGTGGCGAGGAAGCTCGCCGCGCCGAGCGCGAGACGGGCCGGGGCCGGAACGGGGCGGCCGAGCGCGAGCCAGCGCGGCGGTGGTCGCTCGCACTGTCGCGACAGGGCCCGCGGCGCTCGGTCGCCGGGCATCCGTCAGCCGAAGAGCTGCATCACCGCGGCGCTCTCGGTGACGTAGGCGAAGGCGTTGCTCATGCAGAGGATCGCGGCGTCGTGGAGCTCCGGTGAGGTCCCGGCCACGGCGTCGACCGGGAGCAGCACGCGGTAATCCAGGTTCCTCGCGGTGAGCACGGTGCTGAGCACGCAGATGTTCGTGCACACGCCGCAGCAGATGAGGTTCTCCACCCGCTTGCACCGGAGCAGCAGGTCGAGGTCGGTGCCCAGAAAACAGTCGTAGCGCCGCTTGGTGAAGATCCGATGATCCTGCGGCTCGATCCGCACCCCATCGACCATCTCGGCGCCGCGGGACCCCTCGAGGCAGTGCAGCGGCTCGAACTCCAGCTCGATGCCGAAGTCGCACCGATCGGCCCTGTGCATCTCCTGGGTGAAGACGACCGGCAGGCCGTGCCCTCTCGCCCACGCGGCGAGCGCGTTGACACGCTGTACGATATCGAGCGCCCCGCGCGCCTCGCAGGGCGCGCCCTCCTCGACGAAGTCCCGCTGCATGTCGATGACGAGGAGGGCGGTGGTGGCGGGGCGGATCTGGTCGAGGGGCAACGGGCGGATACGCGGCGTCATCGCTGGTCTGGACTTCGACGCGCAGGGGACACCGGGTGCGTCGAGCTCGCTGAGGTGTGGTGAAGTGGTGAACCGACCGTCTCTACATCAGCCGGGAATGCAGCGCTAAAAGCCTGAACGGAACTTAGCCGGCGCCTCGCCGGAGGGTCAAGCGAGACCTGGGTGCGTGAGCACTTCGAGAGGGCGTGAGGTCGCCCGCTGCGTGGAACAAGGTGCGAGGGGGGGATAGGTCTGTCGGCGCCGCTCGGCGTCGCCTGACGTCTACCGTCGCGCCATCGGCTGCGCGCCGGTCAATTCCTTCCGCCGCGCCATCGCGTAACGCACGCCGGCCCGGAGATCTCTCCGGAGGACGATCCCCTCCAGCGTCTCGCCGAGGCTCGCGAGCGCCGCGGCGGTGCTGGCCGACATCCCCACCAGGACGCTTTCGGCGCCGAGCAGGCCCACGGCCTGCACCGCGCGCAGGAGGTGGAGCGCGACGGCGCTGTCGATCATCGGGACGCCGGTGAGATCGACGATCACGAGCTCGGCGTCGTGGCGCTCCACGCCTTGCAGGAGCGCCGCCATGAGCTGGGTGCCCCGCATCGTGTCGAGATGGCCGATGAGCGGCACGACGATGACCCCGCGGTCGATGGGCAGGACCGGCGTCGAGAGCGCGGCTATCGTCTCGAGGAGGCGCGACTGGATGGCGAGGAGATCGGACTCGGTGCTCCGCAGCGCCTCTTCCGTCCTCTTCCGTGCGGTCATGTCGACCACGACCCCGACCATCCCGATCACACGCCCGCTCGCGTCGCGGAACGGGACGTTGTTCTCCAGCGTCCAGCCGTCGCTCCCGTCCTCGAGCTTCCACCGGAGCTCCACGTTGATCCGCGGGATCCCCTCGGACATGATGATCTCGTCGTTCTCGCGGTAGCTGCGCGCGACCTCGTCGACGAATATCTCCTCGTCGCGCTTCCCGACGATCCTGTCGCTCGAGAGGCGATAGTGCTCCGAATAGGCCTTGTTGACGGCGAGGTACCGGTGGTCCCGAGCCTTGAAGAACACCATCGCCGGGATCGCGTCGAGCAGCGCGGCGTACCCCGAGGCCTCCGCCGCGAAGAAGCTGGCCAGGAGCTCATGCTCCTGCGCGGCGGGCCGCGCCTCGCGCGCGGCTGAGCCCGGCCGCTGCGCCTCGGCCAGCGCCTGCTCGAGCTCCGCGACGCGCCTGCGGAGCGTCGCGACCTGCTCGTGCAGCGACGTCTCGCTATCTGGGTCTGAAAGACACTGCATTACAGGGTACCATGTGTCAGCCGGGCCACGGTGACCGCATGATTGTCGGGGGCGCAACACTTGTCAAGAGATCGATGTCCGTTGTCGACTCACGGCGTGTCGCCGGTGTGGGCCGGCAGGTCCCGTGGATGTCGACCAAGACGTTCCTCGCCCATGCGGAGCGCGAGCGCGCGCCGTTGCGTGCCATTGCGTGCCGTTACGCGCCGGTTACGCGCCGGTTACCCGCCATTTACGCGCCGTTCAAGCTGGACCCGTGTTCATTTGTCAGGACAGGATCTGCGGAGGGCGGGAATCTGCCTCGCACGACGCGGACGATGGTTGTGCGTTGCGCGTGGCCGATGAAGCGGCGTGGACGTGGGATTCGTTGTCTCGCGGTTCTCGATTCCCGGTCGGGTGGAACGACGGAGGCGCCTTGAACGATCGGCTCTTCCCTGGTCGAGACGCGCCCTGGCCGGGGGTGGCCCCGCCGCCTGCGCGAGGCCTTGTGTCTTGGCCGGCAGCGGCGCAAGCCGCGGCGCGTGAGCGTTTCGGGCGTACCAATGAGCGCCGCGGGCGCGCGCCGCTCGGCGCGAAGGGGGGCTCGTTCAGGGCCCTCCTGTGGAAGGATGTGGAAGGAGCGCCTCGACCTCGCCAAGGCGCTCCTGCGCTCCGGGCGCCACGGCGTGCTGGAGGTCGCGACGGCCTGCGGCTACGACTCGGCGTCGCGCTTCGCCGAGCAGCTCCGGCGCTCCGAGGGCGTCAGCCCCTCGGAGTACCGCGCGCGGCACCGCGCGAGCGCGAACGACTGCTGGAGCGAGGAGCCCGAGGTCGACGCGAGGTGAGGGATCGGCGCGCCGGGAGGCGGAGGCGAGGGGCTCAGCCCGCCTTGTCGATGCGGCCGTCGGGGTAGCGCGCGAAGCGGCCTTCCTCGCGCCCGTGGACGGGGCCGTCGCTCGGCCACGGCCATCCGCCGAAGCCGGTCCGCCGGTAGTCGAGGAAGGCCTGCTGGACCTCCGCCATCGAGGTCATCACGAAGGGGCCTTGCTGCGCGACGGGCTCGCCGATGGGCTTGCCCTGGAGGAGCAGGATCTCGCCCTCGTCGGGGCCGTTCTCGAGCAGCGCGGCGGCGCCGTCGCGGAGCGTGATCCTGTGGGCCGCGGGGACGCGGCGGGCGCCGACGCGCAGCTCGGCGCCGCGGAAGAAGTAGAGCGCGCGGTTCGCGCCGGGGGAGGCGGCCGGCAGCGTGAACCGCGCGCCCGGGGCCATCTTGAGCGTCCAGATCGCCACGTCGGACGCGGCGCGCGCCGCCCACGACCTCGGCGGCGGGGCCGGCGGGCGGAGCTCGCCGAGGCGGCCGGCGACGATCGTGATCTCGGTCGTCCTGCCCGCGGCGTCGCGCGCGATCTGCCTGGGGATCGTGTCGCCCCACATCATCACGAAGCGCGGCTCGGCGAGCTTGTCGGCGCGCGGCAGGTTGAGCCAGATCTGGAAGAGCTCGAGCGGGTTGGGCCCGTCCTTCTCGACGAGCGGGAACATCTCCGCGTGGACGATGCCGCCCCCCGCCGTGAGCCACTGGACGTCGCCGCGGCCGTAGCGCGCGGCCGCGCCGAGCGAGTCCGCGTGATCGACGAGCCCGCGCCGAACGACGGTCACGGTCTCGAAGCCGCGGTGCGGGTGCTGCGGGAAGCCGGGGACCACGTCGCCGTGGTACATGCGCCAGCCGTCCTTGCCCGCGAAGTCGCGCCCGATGGCGCGGCCCGCGAGCGAGGCGGCGGGCCCCATCCGCTCGTCGCCGGCCGGGTACGCGTCGTCGTGGTGGACGCAGAACAGGAAGGGATCGAGCGTCTCCCAGGGGAACCCGAGCGGCGCGACGTCGCGGACGACGTCCGCCGCGGCGAGCGCTGCCTCGTCGGCGCGACCGGGCGGGGGCGCGGAGGGGTCGCACGCGGCGACGACGGGCGTTGCGGCGAGGGCGCCGAGGGCGGTGCGGCGATCCATGGGGCTCATCGTCTCATCGTAAGGTGGACCTCATGGAGCGACAACGGTCGCGAGCGCGCAACGTGGCGTTGCGCCGGGAGCAACGCGCGCGACGTGCGAGCCGCCGCGCGGGCCGGGTAGAGCAGGGGAGCTGTGAGGGGGCGCGTCTGGGCCTGAGCGCGGCGCATTTTCGTGCGGAGGCGGGGCCGGCGCGCCTGGAGTCGACTAGAGTTGACCCTCGTGTCCAAACGGCGCTCCGAATCGAGCATCATCTTCCTTGTCGCTGCGGTCCAGTTCATCAACATCCTCGACTTCGTGATGGTGATGCCGCTCGGGCCCGACTTCGCGGTCGCGCTCGGCATCCCGATGTCCAGCGTCGGCTTGATCGGCGGCAGCTACACGGCGGCGGCCGCGGTCTCCGGCCTCGCCGGCGCGTTCTTCCTCGATCGCTTCGACCGGCGCAGCGCGCTCGCCGTGGCGATGCTCGGCCTCGTCGCCGGCACGGCGGCCGGGGGCTTCGCCACGGGGCTCCCGAGCCTCATGGCGGCGCGCGTGCTCGCCGGGGCGTTCGGTGGGCCCGCGACGTCCGTCTCGTTCTCGATCGTCGCCGACGTCATCCCGCCCGAGCGGCGCGGCAAGGCGATGGGCGTCGTGATGGGCTCGTTCTCGGTCGCCTCGGTGCTCGGCGTCCCCGCCGGGCTGGAGCTCGCGCGCCGCGGCGGCTTTCCGCTGCCGTTCTTCGCGGTCGCGGCGCTCGGGCTGCTCGTCGCCGGGCTCGCGATCTTCCTCCTGCCGTCGCTGCGAGATCACCTGACGGGCGCGCCGCCGTCGGGCGGCGCGCTCGGCGAGCTCGGCGCGCTCCTCGGCCGGCCCATCGTGCTGCTCTCGTACGCGACGTCGGCGATCCTGACGATGGCGTCGTTCCTGGTGATCCCCAACATCTCGGCTTACGTGCAGTACAACCTCGGGTATCCGCGCGAGCGGCTCGGGCTGCTCTACTTCGTGGGAGGCCTGGTGAGCTTCGCCTCGATGCGGGCCGTGGGACCCCTGGTGGACCGATTCGGCGCGTTCCAGACGGGCTCGGTGGGGGCGGTTGTGCTCGTGAGCGTCCTCTACGCGGGGTTCGTCTCGTATACGCCGGGGCTGCCGGTGCTCGCCATCTTCATCGTCTTCATGCTGGGCATGACGTTCCGCAACGTCTCGCACAGCACGCTGACGTCGAAGGTGCCGCGCCCCGCCGAGCGGGCGCGCTTCACCTCGATGCAGTCGGCCGTGCAACACATGTCGTCCGCGATCGCGGCGTTCGCGGCGGCCAGGATGCTCCACGAGCTGCCGGACCACCGTCTCGATGGCATGCCGGTCGTCGCCGGGCTGTCGATCGTGTTCACTGTGGCGCTGCCGCTGCTGTTTCTGGGGATCGAGCGGCGGGTCGCGGTCGCGGCAGCAGGGCGCGCGTAGCCGTCGCGCCGCGGGCCACGGCGCTATGCGGCGCCCGAGCCCGGGGCGTCCGGGACACCGTGAACCCATCCGGGTGAGCCTGCTCCTCCACGCGGGAGACGAGCGGCACTCGTCTCGCGGTGGACGTGCCTCCAGCAAAAGACGAGTGGCACTCGTCTCGCGGTGGACGTGCCTCCAGCAAACCCCTTCTCAGGCCCGCCGCCGGCCCTCAGCGCTGCTGCGCCCCGAACCGCGCCTTCGCCGCGTCCACCGCGGCCTTCGTCCACTTGTCGACTTCCTCGTCCGTCAAGGTCCGCTCGGCCGACCGGAACCACAGCGCGAACCCCAGCGAGTGCGTCCCCGCGGGGAGCTCCTCGCCGCGGTACCGGTCGAACATCTCGACCTTCTCGCAGCGCTCCCCCGCGGTGGTCCGCAGCACCTCGAGCACATCCCCCGCCGGCACGTCGAGCGGCAAGAGCAGCGCCACGTCGTGCCGCATCGCCGGGAACCGGCTCGGCTTCGCGGCCACCGGCGCCTTGTACGCCGCCGCCACCGCCGCGAGGTCCAGCTCCGCCACGACGGCCCCGCTCGTGATCTCCAGCGCCTCGCGCACGTCCGGGTGCAGCTCCGCCACGTACCCGACCTCGCGGCCGTCGAGCAGGACGCGGGCGCCCTTCTTCGGGTGCGCCCACGGCGGCGCCTCGCCCGCGAGGTCGAACGCCGGCGTCACGCTGCCCGCGAGCTCCGCAATCACCACCTCGACCGCGCCCTTGCCGTCGTAGAAATCGACGTCCTCGGGCCGCGTCAGGTAGCTGTCGCGCGGCCCCGCGAGGAAGATCGTGAGCCGCGTCGGCTCGTTCACCGGCGGCCGCTCGACCCGCGCCAGCTGGCCCGCGCCGCCCGCCTCGCCCTGCCACGGCAGGAACACCTGGCTCACCTCGAACAGCCGCACCCGCGGCACGTTGTACCGCTGCGAGCGCTGCACCACCGTGAGCAGCCCAGGGACCAGCGACGGCCGCATCACCGACTTCTCCTCGGAGAGCGGGTTGAGCAGCCGAAGGAGCGACCCGTCGTCGTAGCGCGCCGCCTTCAGCTCCTGGGGCGACAGGAACGAGTACGTCACCGCCTCGTGCAGCCCGATCCCCGTGCAGATCTGCCGCACCCTGCGCCGCAGCCGGTAATCGCCGCGGGCGCCCGCCGGCGCAGCCCCCACGCGCGGGAGCCGGCTCGGGATCTGGTCGTAGCCGGCGATGCGCGCGACCTCCTCGATGAGGTCGATCTCCTCCGCGATGTCGGGCCGGTGCTCCGGCACCTCGACGAGGAGCCGGTCGGCCTTCTGCTCCAGCACCGAGAGCCCCAGCGTCTCCAGGATCTCGCGCGCCTGCGCCGGCGCCTCGGCCCCGATGATCCGCTGGTACCGCGGGAGCCGCAGCGTCAGGCGGCGCGGCGCGCGCGGCGCCACGTACACGTCGATCGGCTCGCCCACCGCCTCGCCGCCCGCGAGCTCGCAGATGAGCGCGCTCCCGCGGTCGCGCGACAGGGGGACCCCCGAGAGGTCCACCTCCCGCTCGAAGCGGTGCGACGCCTCGGTGTGGAAGCCATACCTGCGCGCCGACCTGCGGATCCCGCGCGGCTCGAAGTACGCCGACTCGAGGAACACCCGCCGCGTCGTCGCGGTGACGCCGCTGTCCGCGCCGCCGATGACGCCCGCCAGGGCCACCACGCGGTCCGCGTCGGCGATGACCAGGTCGTCCTCGTCCAGGGACAGCTTCTGCCCGTCGAGCGCGACGAACGCCTCGCCGGGCTTGGCCCTCCGGATCTCGATCGGGAGCCGCAGCGTGTCGAGATCGAAGGCGTGGAGCGGCTGCCCCCGCTCGAGCATCACCAGGTTGGTCGCGTCGACGATGTTGGTGATCGGCCGGACGCCGAGGCGGCCGAGCCGCACCCGCGCCCAGAGCGGCGAGGGGCCCACGCCGACGCCCTCGATCACCTGCCCGTCGTACCGGGGGCAGCGGTCCCCGTCGCGCACCTCCACGGCGGCGCGCGTCGGCACGGCCGCGGGCGCTCCGGCGCCGCTCGCGCCGTTCGCTCGCGCCGCGGCGACGGCGGGCGGGCGGAACGGTAGGCCGAGCACCGCGGCCACGTCCCGCGCCACGCCCAGGTGCCCCAGCGCGTCGGGCCGGTTCGGGGTGACGCTCAGCTCGATGATCCAGTCCTCGAGACGAGGCTCCCAGTCGAGCAGCGATTGCCCCGGACGCCCGCCCTCCACGGTCAGCAGACCCTCGTGGCTCGACCCGAGCCCGAGCTCGTCCTCGGCGCAGAGCATGCCGGGCGACGCGAAGCCGGCGACCGCCTTCTCGGTCAGCGTCACGAGCGCGCCGCTGCGGTCGAGCACCTGCGCCCCCACGGGCGCATAACAGACGAGCGCCGGAGCCGCCGGGATGACCGGCGCGCCGCACGCGACCTCGACGCCTTCTCCGCCCGCACCACCCGCGTCCACGCGGACCACCGTCAGGCCCTTCTTGCCCGCCGGGTGCGGCCGCGTCGCGACGACGCTCGCGAGGACCACGGAGCGCAGCGCGGCGCCGACGTGCGTCACGCGGTCGACCTCGAGCCCGCCGCGGCCAAGCGCCGAGGTCACCGCGTCGACGCCGGGATCGGCGCCGAGGATCTCTTGAAGCCACTTGTAGGATATCAACATGGGGAATCGGGGCTGCGGGCGAGGGGCAGTGGCCTAGAGGCTTCCGAGGAAGCGGACGTCGTTCTCGTAGAAGGCGCGGATATCGTCGACGGCGAACTTCATGTTGGCCGTGCGATCCACGCCGATGCCGAACGCCAGCCCCGTGTATTCCTCCGGGTCGATCCCGACGTTCCGGAGCACCGTCGGGTGGACCATGCCGCACCCGAGGACCTCCAGCCAGCCCGTCCCCTTGCACTGCGGGCAGGCGCGGTTCTCGCCGAAACAGACGAGGCAGGACACGTCGAGCTCCGCGCTGGGCTCGGTGAAGGGGAAGTAGCTCGGCCGGAAGCGCGTCCTCGTGGCCTCGCCGAACATCCGGCGGCTGTAGACCTCGAGCAGGCCCTTCAGATCGGCGAGCGACACGTCGCGGTCGACGACGAGCCCCTCGATCTGCACGAACATGGGGCTGTGGCTCGCGTCGTCGTCGCGGCGATACACGACGCCGGGCGCGACGATCATCACCGGGGGAGGGTGGGAGAGCATCTCGCGCACCTGGACCGGGCTCGTGTGCGTCCTGAGGAGCACGTTCTGGCCAGGATCGCCGGCCATGTAGAACGTGTCGTGCATGTCCATGGCCGGGTGATCCGCCGGGAACCCGAGGAGATCGAAGTTGTAGCGCGCGAGCTCGATCTGCGGCCCTTCGGCCACGTCGAACCCGAGCCCGACGAAGATATCGACGATCTCGTCGAGGGTCCGCATGATCGGGTGCGGCCGCCCTGGCGCGCGCCAGCGGCCGGGCAGGGTGATATCGAGGGGCGGCGCGGAGAGCTCGCGATCGCGCGCAGCGCGCTTGATCCTCGCCGTCGCCTCCTCGCGGGCGCGCTCCACGCGGCCCTTGACGGCGTTGAGGCGCTGGCCGAGCGCCTTGCGCTCCTCGGGCGCCGCGCCGGGCAGCTGCTTCATCAGCGCATTGAGCGACCCACGGCGCCCGAGCAGGCTGGCATACAGGCGGTTCAGCTCATCGAGATCGCCGGCTGCGGTGAACTGGACGTCCACCGTGCGATCGACCTCGTCGATGAGGCGGCCGAGTTCGGGACCACTCATTGCCGCCCCCTTACCGCGAAGGCCATGGCAACGCAAGACGTTGGCCTCCCGCGCCGCCACCGGCCCCTTGGCGCTTGGGCGCGCACGAGATCCGGAGGCTCGACGACCACCACCGCGGCGGGCGTGCCCCGATCCAGGAGCTGCCACCCTCACGAGGCCCCGCGCCGCGCGGCGGTCGCGCAACAACGGTTGTGAATGTCGACGGGCGCGGGTGAGCGCGAGCGCTGCGAGCATTCCAATCGATGAGCAAGACATGCCAAGCCTACCCGTCGGGCCCCCTCCGCCCTCACGACAACCCGGCTGGTCGCGCTGCCGCCGCTCCAACACACCACGCGAGCGCGGCGCGCAGGTTACCGCCCGGCAACGCCGCCGAGATGTTGTAGAACAGAGCCACCATGGCACCTGATCAGGAGCGCGAGCGGCGGACCCTCGATCGGTACACGCTCCATGGCGTGATCGCCTCCGGGGGGATGGCGTCCGTCCATTTCGGGCGGCTCGTGGGCGCGCATGGCTTTGCCCGCACGGTCGCGATCAAGCGCCTGCACCCGCAGTTCGCCAGGGATCCCGAGTTCTCGTCGATGCTCCTCGACGAGGCGCGGCTCGCGGTGCGCATCCGCCACCCGAACGTCGTCACAACGCTCGACAGCGTGCAGGCCGACGACGAGCTCTTCGTGGTCATGGAGTACATCGCGGGGGAATCGCTCTCGAGCCTGCTGCGCGAGGCCGGCCGGCGAGGGGCCCGGGTGCCGCAGCCGATCGGCTCGGCCATCATCGCCGGCGCCCTCGCGGGCCTGCACGCGGCGCACGAGGCGACCGACGAGGAGGGCGCCGCGCTCCAGATCGTCCACCGCGACGTGTCGCCGCAGAACCTCCTCGTCGGCGAGGACGGCATCGCGCGCGTTCTCGATTTCGGGATCGCGCGGGCGGCGGTGAGGAGCCAGGTGAGCCGCGTCGGGCAGCTCAAGGGCAAGCTCAGCTACATGGCGCCGGAGCAGCTGCGCGGAGCCCCGCTGAACCGCCGCGCCGACATCTACGCCGCGGCCGTGGTCCTCTGGGAGGTGCTCACCGGACGGCGGCTGTTCACGGGGGAGTGCGACGCGGAGATCTTCGGGCGGATCCTCGAGGGCGTCGTCCAGCCGCCGAGCGTGTACGGCGACGTGCCGAAGGCGCTCGACGAGGTGGTGCTCCGCGGTCTCGACAGGGATCCCTCCCGGCGTTACGCGACCGCGCTGGAGATGGCGGCCGCGCTGGAGGAGGCGCTGCCGCCGGCGGGCCCGCGCGCTGTCGGGGCGTGGGTCGAGGCGACGGCGGGGGCGCTCCTCGAGGCGCGGGCGAAGAGCCTCGCCGCGATCGAGACGTCGCAGCGGAGCGCGGCCCCGGCGCCGCCGCCGCCGAGGCCCGCCGCCGTGGACGACGCGCCGCCGCGGGACGTCGAGGCGCGCCTCGCGCAGCCGTCTGGCAGCCGCGGGCGCGCGCTGCGGACCTCGGTGACGGTCCCGACGATGACGAGGACGGTCGAGGACATGGCGCGGCCCGTGGCGTCGGCGCTGGCGACGCCCGTCGCCGCGGCGGCGCCGCCGCGGCTGGCGAGCGCGCAGCTCGTCCGCGCCTCCACGCTCGCGCTCGGGGCCAGCGCGCTGGTGCTCGTCGTGGCCCTCGGCAGGAGCTGCAGCGTGCGTCCGGAGCCCGATGCGCCGCAGGAAGAGCGCGCCGGCGCCGGCGAGTCCTCGCGGTCGGTCGCCTCGCCACAGGCCGTGGCGGCGCCCGCCGCGAGCGTGGGGGCGCCGGAGCCGCCAGCGGCCTTGTCGGCCTCGCCTGAGGCATCGGCGGCCTCGCCGGAGCCGGCCTCGCCGGAGTCGGCCGCGCCGATGGCGTCCGCGAGCGCCGCCGCGGCGCCGGAGCCGGCCGCGCGCGCTGCCGCGCCGGATCGCGCCGCGGGCGTGCGCGCCGCTTCCCCCGCGCGCAGCGCGCGGCCGCGGTCGCGCTGCGTGCCTCCCTACTATCTGGACGCCAACGGCATCCGGCGGATCAAGCGAGAGTGCCTGTGAACGACGGAAGCGTGTAGCCTGCGCTGCGATGAACGGGCGCCTCCTCGCCGCCTTCGCCGCGGCCGTCACGCTCCTTTCGGGCTCACGCGCCCGCGCGCAGGGCGTGGGAGAGACGTGCGCGGCCTCGTACGAGCAGGCGCAGCAGCTCCTCCGCGACAAGGCGCTGCTGCGCGCCCGCGCCGAGCTCCGCGTCTGCGTGAGCTCGTGCCCGGCGACGCTCGCCCGC
Organism: Sorangium sp. KYC3313; assembly: GCF_052075895.1. NCBI lineage: Bacteria > Pseudomonadati > Myxococcota > Polyangiales > Polyangiaceae > Sorangium > Sorangium sp. KYC3313. The sequence goes on along the minus strand of NZ_CP197255.1, from coordinate 8,021,624 downwards.
GATTGCCAGAGCTGGAGCGAGCAGGTCGAGCGCGACATGCCCAGCGTCGCGCTGTCGGCCACGTCCGCGGACGGCCACGCTCCGGGCCGGGTCCGGGTGCTCCTCGACGGCGCGCCGCTGGTCGACGCGCTCCCGAAGGACCCGATCGAGCTCGATCCCGGGCGCCATACGCTGACGTTCGAGGACGCGGCGGGGACGCGGGTCGTCACGGTGGTCACGGTGCCGCCGGGCGACAAGGCGCTGCCGATCGCGGTGCGCTTCCCTGCGCCGGCGCCGGCGCCGTCGCGCCCCGCGGCCGGTGCCGACGCGCCGCCCATGCGGCAGCGCTGGCCGCTCGTGCTCGCCGGCGCCGGCGTGGTGGGGCTCGGTGTGGGCGCGTTCCTCGGCGTCAAGGGGCACCTCGACCGGAGCGAGCTCCGCAGGCGGTGCGCGCCCGGCTGCCCGGCGGAGGACGTCGAGGCGATCGATCTCACGTGGAAGGCAGGCGCGATCTCCGCGGGCGTGGGGTTCCTCGCGGCCGGCCTGGGCGCGGTGCTCTATTTCCAGCTCGATCCCGTCGCGCCCGCCGCGCCGGTCGCGAGCTTCTCGTTCTCGCCGGGCGGCCCCGGGCTCTCGCTCCGCAGCGTGTTCTGAGCGCACGCACGAGGCCTGTCACCTGCTGCTTGCGGCCTCCTCCTGCGCAGCGCCGGCGACCCTCCTGCGCAACCTCGGCCTCCTCCTGCGCGGCGCCGGCGACCCTCGTGCGCAGCCTCGGCCTTCTCCTGCGCAGCGCCGGCGACCCTCGTGCGCAGCCTCGGCCTTCTCCTGCGCAGCGCCGGCGACCCTCGTGCGCAGCCTCGGCCTTCTCCTGCGCAGCGCCGGCGACCCTCCTGCGCAGCCTCGGCCCCCTCCTGAGCGCTCCATGGAGTGTCCTGAATTACAATCGCGCGGCTCCTGCGCAGCGCCGGCGACCCTCCTGCGCAGCGCCAGCGGTCCTTCCGAGCAGCCTCGGCGCCCTCCCGTGCAGCGCCAGCGGCCCTCCTGAGCCGCCTCGACGCCCTTCTGCGCGCCCATGTTGGTGTGCTTTGCAACACTTTCCCCCATCCTGTGCGTCAAGCGACGGCTCTCACGCGGGAAGCACGACGGCATCGGGCTCGCTCCGCGAAGATCTTCGAGCATGACCGCCCGCGACCTGAGCAGCCGAAGGCCGCTCGCCGCGCCGCGGTCAGCCCCTGCTGCAGATGCCGTGGTGTTGCTCAACGTGGGCCCACACGGGTGAGCTCTGCGTGAGAGGCGTGCGGTCTCGGCCGCCCTGCTCTCGGACATACTCCTGATTTTCGCCGGAACTTCCGAGCGGTACGGCTGTGGCGTATGCTCCCACCGGCATGCCGGATCGGCCGAAACAGAGCGTCCTCGCGGTGCAGAACATCAAGGGAGGGGTCGGCAAGACGACGATCGCCGTCAACCTGGCCGCGCTCCTCGCCGAAAGGCACCGCAAACGCGTCCTTCTGATCGACGCCGACCCGCAGTGCAACGCCAGCCTGTACTTGCTCAACGACCAGCGATTCGGGGCGAGGACGCGCGAGGACAAGGAGCGCCGGGAAGGCAACCTCCACGATCTGTTCCACGGCGACGTGCGGTACTTCGACGTGGTCAGCGGGAAGCCGCACGGCCCGCTGCGAAAGGTGAGCGACTACCTGCAGCCGGTGCGGACGTGCGACGGCGGAGGCTCGCTCACCCTCGTGTGCGGGAGCGCGAGGATGTTCGAGGTGCAGGAGATCGCGGCAGAGATCGTCGTGTCGCGGATCAAGAGATGGCTGCCCAGGGCCGGCGATGCGTACGAGCACGTCATCATCGACTGCCCGCCGAGCATCAGCAGCGTCAGCCTGGCGGCGCTCAAGGCGGCGGACAAGATCCTGGTCCCGATGACGGCGGATCAGTTCTCCCTGCACGGGCTGCCGCTCCTGATGAAAGCGCTCAGGGAGTACAAGAAGGTCCTGGACATCAAGGCGAAGGTCGCCGGGGTCGTGCTGTGCATGTTCCCGCCGTCGAGCGACGTCGATCAGCGCGCCAAGGCAGAGCGGTACGTGCAGGCGATTAGCGATTTGTGCGCGGCGCAGAAGCCTGCGGTTCGCTGCCTCTCCGCGGTGATCTCCAGGGATGACGCTTACCGTGACTCGTTCGAGCGGAACGAGCCGCTGCCGTTCTCCGGCGATCCCAACCACGTGCGGCTCGTCGACGAGCTTGAAGCGGTGGCGCACGAGGTGGGTCTTCTTGGAGGTGCGCCGTGACGAGTCCTGAGCGTACGGGCAGTGATGGAGTACGGGCAGCGCGAGCGCTGCTGAGCCTGGTCGAAGAGCATTCCGCGGAGGACTTCCATGCCGCGGAGGCGATCCTCGGCGGGCAGAAGGAGCTGGCGCAGGTCCTCCAGCTACTCCGCGATTTCAAGCGGCAGCAAAGCCCCGAGGACCAGGAGCCCGTGTCGTTCGAAGGGTTGCGCGAGATCGTGAGGAAAGAGCTGATCGAGCTTGCCCGAGCTAATGCCGGTGTCGAGTCGATGTTGTCGAAGTCGTTCAAGCAACTTGTTGGCACGCCGCCAAAGTCGACGATCGAAGACACCGTCGAACAAATTTTTCTTCACCTGGACAAAAGTCCTACTCATTTTCAAAAAATGTCTGCGCCTGCGGATTTGCTCCGTCGCGCATCTCTCGTTGCAGGACTCGCGCATCGAGAAAGGATCGAGTCGCTTCTCCGCAGGCTTGCGATCTCGGCCCTTGCCGAGAACGTGATCTCGCTGCCGACGCTGCACTCCATCGCGCAGCTCCGACTCATGTGGGCGCCCCGTCCGCTGCCCTACAAGCCTCACGAGTCGCGCCAGCACCTCGCAGAGCGGCTCATGAAAGACGTGGAGCAGCATGCGCCCGACGATATTGGCAAATTCGCGATTCTCTTGCTGTCCGAAGGGCTGCGCGGCCCTGCCGACCGGGCGATCGCGGAGACACGCCGGAGTGACGTGAAGAAGGCCCATGGCGAGTAAGCGACAGCGCCGCGACTCGCCCCGCGAGAGGCTGCTCGCGGAGGTCGGCCGGCAGGTCGAGCGTCGGCTCGGACGCTCCGGATCCGAGCTGGCCGCCTCTCAGCAGACCCTCGCCTACCTGAACTGGCTCGCCTGGCACTGCGGCGGGTTCGCGACGGTCCCGGCGTTCTTGAACGCGGCACGGGCGGACATCGTCGCCATCTTGCATGCAGGCGCGCTCGGGGTGGAGCGCACTGCCCATGTCCACGCCCGGAGCCTCCTGGAGAACCTCGTCCGGCACTGCTACTTCGACTCGCGCCCCTCCCTGTTCGTCGCGCGTTCCGTCCTCCCCGAGGAGGACGTGAGAGACGTCTGGGCCGACCTGCTCAAGGAGATCCAGCGCCTTCCACACTTCCAGCCCGCGCTCGGCGACGCCGCCGGAACGTCCTTTCTGTTCTCGGAGATCGAGCACGCCTACCAGCAGTCGAGCCGTTTCGTACACGGCTCCACCGCGCGTTACCGGAGCCTCTACTGGAACATCCGCTCGATCGACCTGGATGCGGAGCGCGCCCGGGAGCTCGATGCCGCCCTCCGGCGCCTCGGCGAGGCCTGCCTGCTCCTCCTGGCGCTGTATCACCTCGGACCTTACTTGCTCGTGTCGCAGCCCATCCGGCGCTTCATGTTGCGTGACGCCATGGACGCCGGCGGGCGCGCTCGCTTTCTGCGCTGCATGGAGTCCGTTCCCGTGACCTGGGCGCAGCACCAGCGCGCCGCAGCGCTCCGCGCCTGGCGGGAGCGGAAGCGCAAGCCTTTCCCGACGAGCGACGGCTTGCTGCTCGACAGGAAGGGGCTCGCCCTGGTGGTGAGCCCAAGAACATCAACCAAGTCGTAGGCTTCCGCTCTCGGCTCCCGATGCCGCGAACGCCGAGCCGCGCGCGTCGCGCCCCGTCAGTCCTTGCTGCGGATGCCGTAGCGCTCCATCAGCCGGTGGACGAGCTGCCGGGAGACGCCCATCGACGCGGCGGCCCGCGCCACGTTGCCGCCGCTCTCCCGGAGCTTCATCGCGATATACGTGCGCTCGAACTGCTCGACGACCATGTCGCGCGCCTCGCGGAGCGGCAGCGCGGCGAACTGGCCGACGCCCAGATCGGCGGGCCGCGGCGCCACCTTGACGATCGCCTCCTCGGCGAGGTGCGGGAACAGCATGAGCCGCGCGACGGTGTTGCGGAGCTCGCGCACGTTGCCCGGCCAGTGGTGCCCGCGGAGCAGCTCCAGCGCGTTCGGCGGCAGGTCGGCGAGCGAGCGCGGCGGCACCTGCGCCGCGAGGAAGCGCTCGACGAGCAGCGGGATGTCCTCCTTGCGCTCGCGCAGCGGCGGCACGACGGTCTCGACGACGGCGAGCCGGTAGTAGAGATCCTCGCGGAACGCCCCCGACGCGACGCGGCCCTGGAGATCGCGGTGCGTGGCGGCGATGACGCGGGCGTCGAAGGACGTGTACGCGGCGGCGCCGATGCGCCGCGCCTGGCGGGCCTCGAGCGCGCGCAGGAGCTTCGGCTGGAGATCGAGCGGGAGCTCGCCGATCTCGTCGAGGAAGAGCGTGCCGCCGCTCGCCTCCTCGAGCAGGCCGGCGCGCGCGCCCTGGGCGCCCGTGAACGCGCCCTTCGTGTAGCCGAAGAGCTCGGCCTCGATGAGGCTCGGGGCGACGGCGCTGCAGTCGAACACGACGAAGGGGCCGCCGCTGCGCGGGCTCGCCGCGTGGATGGCGCGGGCGAGGACCTCCTTGCCGGTGCCGGACTCGCCGAGCAGGAGGATCGTCTCCGAGGTGGCCGCGGCGCGCTCGAGGCGCGCGAAGAGCGCGCGCATGGGGACGCTGCTGCCGAGAGCCTCGCCGAAGCTGGCCGAGGTGGAGAGCGGGACGACGACCGGGGCGCCGCCGACGCGCACGGTGAGGGGCACGCCGCCCAGGGAGGCGATGGCGCCCGGGGTGAGGAAGCCCTCGACGATCAGGACGTCGTTGATGAACGTGCCGTTCTTGCTGCCGAGGTCGGTGAGGACGACCCCGCGCGGCGAGAACCGGAGCTGGCAGTGGCGGCGCGAGACGCGCGAGTCGGGGATGATGACGTCGCACTCGCCGCTCGTTCCGAGCACGAGCGGCGCGACGCCGAGGGCGGCCTCGATCGGCGGGCTCTTCTGCGGGGTGACGAGGATGCGCAGGTCCGGGAGCTCGACCGCGTCGCTTCGGAGGGTCGTGATCGTCCGGGTGGGGTCGTGCATGGATCGCGCGGGAGGGGGACGGGGCAGCATCTCCGAATTTCCGGCGGATTTCCAGCGCGCGGTGCGTCCCGGGCGCTGGGCGCACCGCCGCCAGGGTATCCTCGTGAGGTGCTCGAGTTCTCGCAGTCCGAGGCCAAGGTCCTGTCCCAGTGCGTCTCCCGCTTCACGGATGCGTTCCGCCGCGACGTGGCGGACGTGATCCGGCAGGAGTTCCGCGGCTACGAGCCGCCGGAGGTGACGGAGCTGATCGGACAGCTGAGCCTCCTCGGGCGGCAGCTCGAGCTGCGCCCGCCGCACGCGCAGCTCCACGACACGCAGGGCCCGCTGCTCAAGCGCATCCTGATCGACCTCCGGCGCGACAGCGCCACGGCGATCGAGGAGCCGCTGCAGAAGGCCGTGAACGCCGAGACGATCCGGCACCTCCGGCGCGAGGTCCACGGGCTGGAGCAGCTGATGGCCGCGCCCTGGTTCGCGGCCACGCGCGCGCTCAAGGTCCCGCAGCTCACCGACTACATGTCGATCCGGCACGCCGAGGCCGTGATGCCGGAGGCGCCGCCGCTCCGCCCGCGCGAGTACGACGAGAAGTTCCACATCCTCGAGGCGCCAGGGCTCTTCCTGCCCGATCTGGCGCACTACCGGGCGCGCTGCGCGCTGCGCGGCGCCTCGATCGCCGTGGCGTTCGTCGACATCGACGACTTCAAGGCGTTCAACGTCCAGCACACCGAGACCGCGGTCGATCTCCACGTGCTCCCGCCGCTCATGGAGAGCATCGAGGCGCACGTCTTCGCGCACGGGCACGCGTACCGGTTCGGCGGCGACGAGTACATGATCACGCTGCCCAACGCGACGCGCGCGTGGGCGGTGGACTTCCTGCGCGCGCTCCAGGAGCGGCTCGCCCGCCGACGCTACCGCCGCGTCGAGCGGTCGCCGACGATCTCGGCCGGGCTGTGCGTCGCCGACGTCGACTGCTTCCTGACGGATCGCGAGATCCAGGGGCGCGCCAACCTCGCGAAGAACCACGCGAAGGCCACGGAGAAGGGCAGCGTCGCCACGTACGACGGGGAGCTGTTCCGCCCCGAGGATCTGGTGCTCGCGTGAGGCCGGACGGCGGGATCGCGGCGGGCGAGGCGCACGCCGAGCGGAACGTGGGCGACGCGCCGCCGGAGGCCCCGGACGGCCTGGCCCTGCCCGAGCCGCTGTGGGGCGCGCTGCGCGCGGCCTACGGCGAGCCCGGGCGCGCGTACCACGATCTGGCGCACGTGCGCGAGGTGCTCCGCTGGGTGGGCGAGGTCGCCCGCGACGTCGGCTGGCGGAGGCCGCGGGAGGTGTTCCTGGCCGCGCTCTTCCACGACGCCGTGTACGTGCCCGGCCGCCACGACAACGAGGCGCGCAGCGCGGAGCTCGCGCGCGAGGCGGTGGCGCGCTGGCTGCCCGGCGAGGGGCTCGACGAGGGCCTCATCGAGCGGCTCATCCTGCTCACGGCGCGGCACGGGGCCCTCGGGCCGGCGGACGTCGGCGAGGAGGAGGCCCTCTTCCTCGATTGCGACATGGCCATCCTGGGCAGCGACGCGGCGGCGTTCGACGCGTACGACCGGGCGATCGCCGCGGAGTACAGCGCCGTGCCGCCCGAGCTCTACGCTATAGGCCGGCGGCGCTTCTTCGAGAAGCTGCTCGCGGCGGAGCAGATCTTCCTCTCGCCGTACTTCCACGCCCGCCTCGAGGCGAGCGCGCGCGACAACCTGCGCCGGAAGCTCGACGCGGGCGCGTAGCGGCGCTGCGCGGGGTGCAGGGGGCAGCGACGCCGGCGCGCGCTGCCCCTCGCGCGCTCACCAGCTCTTCACGTCGCTCTTGCTCACGCGGCACGTGGGGGTGTTCCACTGGCTCGCGCCACCGTGGAGCTTCTCGGACTCGCCCATGTGATCGGTGACGGCCCTGTACTCCTGGCAGATCTTCGGCTTGTCGCCGCCCGCGTCGTAGCCCCCCTTGACGTAGAGGTTCGTGATCGTGACCGTGTCCCCGTAGTTCTGGTTCGCGCCGGCGACCGTCGTCTTCACGCGGTCCACCCTGACATTGTCGATGATCAGGTGGCGCGGCCCGCCGTTCGCGGTGCAGTCGCCGCACGAGCGCCAGAGCTTCCCGAAGTCGGCGATGTACGAGTTCGTGACGATGGTGGTGGAGCCGCCCTTGGCGTTGTGCTGGAAGATCTTGTCGGCCGAGTGCAGGGCGATGGAGCTGTTGATGCGCATCGTCGCCCCGTCGGCGCTGTTGGTCGCCGCGTCCTCGCAGACGTCCTCCCAGTAGACGTGATCGAGCGTGCAGTCGCCCTTGCAGACGATGCCGTTGCCGCCGGGGAGGCCGCCGGCGATGATGAGGTTCTTCACGGTGACGCCGTCCTCGACCTCGAACACGGTCTTCTGGCCCTCGCCGTCGTCGCAGTCCGCCGTGTTGTTCACGCCGATCTTCTGGTTGTTGAAGTCGTAGACGTCCTGCCCGCCGTGGGCGGCGTTCTTGAGCACCGTCGTCTGGGTCCTGATCTCGCCGTTGCCGTTCGTGGGCGTCGGGATCACCATCGGGAGCTCGTCGCCGAGCGGCTCCTCTCCGCCCGTGCCGCTGCTCGTGGTGCTCGCGGCCGTGGTGCTGGCGCTGCTCGTGGTGCTCGCGGCCGTGGTGCTGGCGCTGCTCGTGGTGCTGGCGCTGCTCGTGGTCGCGCCGCTCGTGGTGCTCGCGGCGGTGCTGCCGCCGCCGGCGCCGCCAGCGCTGCTCGTGCTCCCGCCGGTCGCGGCGGCGCTGCTGCTGCTGCTGCTGCTCGAGCTGCTGCCTCCCTGGCCGTCGTCCGGAGTCGCGGCGTCGTCTGAACAGCCGAGCTGCATGGCTCCGACGGCGCCGAGCACGAACAGCAAAGTGAAAGCTGACTTCATTCCAGATCTCATCTCGTTACCTCTCGTTCCGGCATCATGATGGGCGACCCGCGGCCCGGCAGCGCTTGTACGGCGCTGTCGACTTCTCGACGCAACCCGTCGAGGGGGCAACCACGAACTCGCGCTTCGCGCCGTTCAGCTGGCTTCTGCGTCGAGCTCGTCGCGGTGAATGCAAGCGGCGATCCAGGGTGCGCGGCGGGACATCGAGCATCGCGCGGAGGCGCGCCAGGGTCGGCGTGTCAACGAGGGGTCGACACCGGTTGACGATCGGGTTGACGCGCAGGTGATCTGCGCCGCGGAGCGCCGGGGGAGGGCGTGCCTTGGGCGCCGGCGAGCCCACGTTCGGCGTCCAGAGCCCGCCGAGCGCAGCGCCCGGCAGGATGTGCCCTGCAGCTCAGAAGATCGGGTCGTCCTTGCAGCCGAAGATGACCTTGACGGAGCCGGCGCCGCTGCTCGCCACCTGCTCACACGCAGCGCCGTACAGCTTGATCGTCGTCATGTCTGGCCCCGTGTAGTTCCATCCATCGGTGCCTGTGGTGTCTTGCATGATCGATTGTTCCCCGACGAACACCCCGACATGGTCCGGGTTCGGCGGCGGCTCGGCGAGCGGGAACAGGCACGTCGAGACCTCTCCCGTGATCGCCAGCAGCGATGTCACGAGCTGGTCCTTCGTGGCCGCGAGGTAGAACCTGGGCGCGTCCGGATCCGGGTCCTGGCGCGGCTCGAGCCCTGCGACCGCGAGGCCGTTGAGCGCCTTGATCTTGCTCGCCTGCGCCGCGATCCCGACAACGAACGTATGGAAGCCGGCGGCGGCCGCGTCCGTCACCGCCTGCACGGCGAGCTCGTCCGAGTCGCTCTTGGGGCACGACGGATCTCCGTCGGTCGCGAGCAGGATGTACTTCGGGTCGTCGTTCTGGATCGTCTGCAGGTACTCGACCGCCTTGTTGATGGCGTCGCCCGTCGGCGTGCCGTCGCCCTCGGGGGTGGTGCTCGAGATCGCCTGGTTCACCGTGGGGGCGTTGCTTGCCGCGATCGGGATCAGGATGTCGCGCGGGAAGCTCTCCTCGGTGCAGCTGCCCGTCCTGTCGCCCTGCGGGAACACCTTCAGGCCCCAGGAGGCCGCCTCGTTCGTCGCCGCGATCACCTCCTGCAAGGCGGGCACGACGATATCCCATTTCGACGGCGTGCCCTCGTCTCCGTTCGGATCGTCCTGCATCGACGCCGAGCGATCGAGGACCAGCAGGATGCTGGCCGGCTTGCGCTCGACGTCGAAGTTCTGCCGCCCGCAGTCCACGCCGTCGCCGGCGCTGCTGGCGCTGCCGTCGGAGCCGAGGTCTCCGGGCACGCTGCCCGGCTCTCCGGCCCCACCGCCGACGTCGCCGTACCCGGGGGTATCGCCGGCGCCCGGCGCTCCGCTGCCGCTGCCGGCTTCACCGCTCGACGTACAGCCCGACAGCGCTGCCAGCACGACGACGGAATAGATTGATGATGCTCTCAACATGATGCCTCCTGTAACCTGAATCCTGGCGACGTCATCGCGAGCACCGCTTCAGGGCCTGCGCTCGGTTCACGACGAGCGGCCACGAGCAGCGGGGTTCGGCGACGGCGCGGGCGACGGTTGCTACTCGAGCTCGTCGGCGAGGCGATCGAGCCAGCCCTCGATGTCCTCGGTCGGGGCGTCGAGTGGTCGCGAGGTCGGCGCTGCCGTCGGGTAGCCCCCTACCTCGTCTTGGCTGTTCACGAACATTCTGCCGGGGTTGTAGACGACGTTGTTCACGATCGCCCCGGTCGCGAACCCCTTGTACCAGGGGCTTCGTTCGTTGTTGTGGGCGTAGAGGTTGCCGACGACGGTGACGTCGGTGCAGTGGTCGTGCACGAGGGTGCCCATGGAATGAGAGCCCTTCTCGTGGATGGATTCGAGGAGCCCTTCGGCGATGATGTTGTTGCTGAGGGTGACGCGGCGCGAGGTGCCGTCGGGACCGTCGAAGCGGGGGCCCGAGACGGACAGGTTCTCGTCGACGCCCCACGCCACGGAGCAATGGTCGATCACGATGTTGTACGCCGAGGCGCCGTCCGTCGTGACGTCGGGCTCGAACCCCGACGCCGGCGCGGCCCCGGCGTCGCCCATCCGGAAGCGGAGGTGCTGGATCCGCACATCGTGCGTGCGGATCTTCATCCCGCCGCGGATCAGCGTGACGCCCGGCGAGGGCGCTGTCTGGCCGGCGATCGTGACGAACGGCTCGGTGATGTCGAGGCGCGTCCTGTTCAGGTCGATGATCCCGCCGACCTCGAACACGATCGTGCGCGGCCCCCTCGTCTCGATCGCCTCGCGCAACGATCCCGGGCCGTCGGCGTCGAGGTTCGTCACCTTGAGGATCGTACCCACGCCATCGACGGACCCCGAGCCGCCGGCGCCGCCCGCGGAGCCGGTGGTGGCGGAGCCGCCGGCATCCGCGCCGCCTCCCGGCGCGCCGCCGGCTCCGGTCTGGGCGCCCGCAGTCCCTCCGCCGTGGCCGCCCGCGCCCGGAGTGCTACCTCCGGCGCCACCCTGTCCCGCCGCCTCGTCGCTCGGCCCGGGCGAGCTCGCTGCGCCGGAGCAACCGGCCAGGAAGGTGCAACCCGTGCAACCGAGGAGGACGAACGAGAGGACAGCGGCCTTCATCAGATGATTCCTTTCGAATCGAGAGAGCTCGTGTGGGCGCTTAAGGCGCCGAGCTCCCGCCGGCGACAACCGCGCATGGCGCGGCTCACCGTCGTTGCGCTGGATGCACACACGAGGCGACTCGATCCCGGCCCGTCGCGCAGTCCGGGTCGCGCGTGAGAGATGGCGGCCGCCGAACCAGGCCGGCGCCGCGCCTCCTCCGCGCGCCGCGAGACAAGCAACGACAATGCCATTTGCCCGGACCCGCCTGCCGACGGCTCACGTGTGTGGCCGGGGGGCTGCGCAGCGCTCGTTGCGTGGACGTCCTCGTCGCGGCGCGTCGTGGCGCCGCGACGTCAACCACGGGTTGACGTGCTTGACAGCAAGGACGGCTCCCGTGTCAACCGCGCGTTGACCGGCAGCCGTCTGCCGCGAGCTCCGCCGGTGCTCAGCCCTTCCAGCCGGGCGGCGGCTTGGCGAAGCCGGTCTCGGCGGGGAAGGGGCTGGCGGTCTCGCGCTGGTGCAGCCCGTCCACGTCGATGCCGAGCGCCCTCAGCCCGTCGCGCTGCTCGTAGCGGATCACCAGCACGGCGGCGGGCTTGGGTGTCGCCCGGGTGAACCGCGTCGACGCGTCCTTGCCGCTCTGCACGTCGAGGCCGTCGACCGTGGGCACCACCTCGACGCGCGCGCCCGTCGGGTTCCGCACGCGCAGCGCATAGCGCTGGCCTGACCGCCCCTCGACATAGGTCGTCTCTCGATGGACGTACTCCCGCGTCGGCGTGAGCGCGCCGCCCTCCTCGACGAGCAGCTCCACCTCGACGATCCCCTTCAGGTCTCGCATCTCGATGCCCCTCTCCCGGAGCCGTCGCGCGCCCTCGCGCGGCGGCGAGCGTCCAGGCACGACGTGAACCCGCTCGGCGCCGGCGTGTCGAGGCGCCGGTCGGGCGCGGGCTTCTCTGCCCGCTCGCTTCCCCATACCGCCCGCCCGCGGCTCGCGCTATCAACGCACCTGCGTGAGGCGCGGGCGACGCCCGCCGCCGTCGGTGTTCACGCCTCTCGCTCGTTTCGCGCCTTTCGCATGTCTCGCATGGTCGCCGCATGATCGCCGTGGTCGCAGAGAAGCCCGCCGTCGCCCGCGACATCGCCGCGGTGCTCGGGGCCTCGAAGCGCGCCGAGGGCTCCCTCGAGGGCGGCGGCTACGTCGTCACGTGGGCGATCGGGCACCTCGTCGCCATCGCCGAGCCGCACCAGATCGACCCCGCCTGGAAGCGCTGGCGCCTCGACCTCCTCCCGATGCTGCCCGGGCAGTTTCCGCTCGTCGTCCTCCCCGGGACGCGGGCCCAGTTCGAGATCGTCCGGAAGGTCCTGGGCCGGCGCGACGTCGAGCGCGTCGTCTGCGCCACGGACGCCGGCCGCGAGGGCGAGCTCATCTTCCGGTACATCTACGAGGCGGCCGGGTGCAAGAAGCCGGTCGAGCGGCTCTGGATCTCGTCCCTCACGCCCGACGCCATCCGCGACGGGCTCCGGCGGCTGCGGGACGCGCGCGGCTACGACGGCCTCGCCGACGCGGCGCGCGGGCGCAGCCGCGCGGACTGGCTCGTCGGCATGAACCTCTCGCGCGCCTACAGCCTGGTCTTCGACCAGGATCTCTCGGTCGGCCGCGTGCAGACGCCGACGCTGTCCATGGTCGTCGAGCGCGAGCTCGCGATCCGGCGGTTCGTCCCCGAGCCGTACCTCGAGGTCGTCGCGACCTTCTGCCCGCTCCGGGAGGACGGCTCGGGCGCGGCCGACGAGTCCTACAAGGGCACGTATTTCAACGACAAACCAATCCCCGGCGAGCCGCCGGCCGCCGGCGGGCCGCCGAACGCCGGCGAGCGGCCCGAGACCGCGCCGTCGCGGAGGCGCCTGCCGCCGGACGGCGAAGAGGCGCGGCGCATCGTCGAGCGGGCCCGGCGCGGCGAGGCGCGCATCGAGGCGGTCCGGTCGGAGTCTCGCCGCCTCCCGCCGCCGCTGCTCTACGACCTGACCGAGCTCCAGCGGCACGCCAACCGCCTTTACGGCTTCTCTGCGCAGAAGACCCTGGAGGTGGCCCAGGCGCTGTACGAGCGCAGGAAGCTCATCAGCTATCCGCGCACCGACAGCCGGCACCTCTCGACGGAGGTCGCGGCCACGCTCGGCGCCGCGGTGCAGGCGATCGAGGGCTCGTATCGGGGGATGCTCGCCCCGGGGACGGGGGCTCGGCCGCTCGGCAAGCGCTTCGTCGACGACGGCAAGGTCGGGGATCACCACGCCATCATCCCCACGGGGGCTCGGTCCTCACGCGCGGAGCTCTCGACCGACGAGCAGAAGATCTTCGATCTCATCTGCCGGCGCCTCCTCTCGGCGTGGCACGAGGATCACGTCACCTCGATCACCACCGTCATCACCGCGATCACCACGCGCGGCGGCGCGGGCGCGCGGGGCGGCGAGCCGATCGTGGACCGCTACCACAGCGCGGGCAGCGTCGTGGAGAAGGTCGGGTGGAAGGTGCTCGACATCGGCTTCGGCAAGCCGCCTGCGAGGCCGCGCAGGAAGGGCGAATCGGACGGCGACGGGCCCGATGCGCGCGACGGGGAGGGTGGCGAGGGCGAGCGCGAGACCGCGGATCAGCGGCTCCCGCCGGGCCTCGCGAGGGGGCAGGTGCAGCTCGTGCTCGACGCGGAGGCGCAGGCCAAGAAGACGCGTCCGCCGCCGCGCTTCACCGAGGCCACGCTGCTCACCGCCATGGAGACCGCGGGCCGCAGCCTCGAAGAGAAGGAGCTCTCCGAGGCGATGAAGGACTCGGGCCTCGGCACGCCGGCCACGCGGGCCGCGATCATCGAGACGCTCCTCCGGCGCGAGTACATCGTGCGCAAGGGCAAGCTGCTGCACGCGACCGACAAGGGCGTCGGGCTGATCGAGGTCGTCCACGCGGACGTGAAGAGCCCCGCGATGACGGGCGCCTGGGAGGCGAAGCTCGCCCGCATGGCCCGGGGCGGGGGCGATCTGCCGTCGTTCATGGCGGGCATCGAGTCGTACGTGCGCCAGGTGGTGGCGGAGGTGGGCGCGGGGCGGCGCGCGGCCGGGGACGGCGCGCTTTCCCCGGAGGCCGGGGCGTCGCCGTTTCAGGAGCGCGGCGAGGCGCGGTCGCGCGCGAAGGGGGGCCGCGCCGCGGCCGCTGCGCCGGGGACCGGCCGAGGCCGCGAGGCGGCGCCTCGCCGCGCTCCGGGCAGCAGCGCAGGCGCCGGGCCGGTTGCATCGGCTGGGACGCTGCAGGCGGTCGCGGCGGCGGCTGCGGCATCGCCGCCGGCTCGGGCGCAGGCGAGATCGCGTACGGCGGCGGCGGCGGCGCCGGCGCGACCCGTGGCGGCAGCGCCGTCGCCCGCGCGTGCGGCGGCCATCGGGCCCTCCGCGGCGCGTGGGGCGGGCGCGGCGTCCTCGCCGGCGGTGGCCCCGTCTCCAGCGCGCCGGCCAGAGGATCTCGTCGAGCTGCTCCACCAAGGCTTCGGCTTCAGCGCGTTCCGCCCCTACCAGGAGGCCGTCTGCCGGACGGCGGCCGCGGGGAGCGACGTGCTGCTCGTCATGCCCACCGGCGCCGGCAAATCGCTCTGTTACCAGCTCCCCGGCATCGCCCGAGGCGGCACGACGCTCGTCGTGAGCCCGCTCATCGCGCTCATGGAGGATCAGGCCTCGAAGCTCCGGGCGCGCGGCTTCGCCGCCGAGCGGATCCACTCCGGCCGGAGCCGGGCCGAGTCGCGGAAGGCCTGCATCGATTATCTCGAAGGCGCGCTCGACTTCCTCTTCATCGCCCCCGAGCGGCTCCGCGTGCCCGGGTTCCCCGAGATGCTCGCCCGCCGGAAGCCCGTGCTCGTCGCCGTCGACGAGGCCCATTGCATCTCGAAATGGGGCCACGACTTCCGCCCTGATTACCGGATGCTCGGTCAGCGCCTCCCGGCGCTCCGGCCCGCGCCGGTCATCGCGCTGACCGCCACCGCCACGCCGGTCGTGCAGGACGATATCGTCGAGCAGCTCGGCCTCGCGTCCGCGGCGCGGTTCATTCACGGCTTCAGGCGGAGCAACCTGGGTATCGAGATCCTCGAGGTCAGCCCGGGAGAGCGCCTCGCCCGGGTGCGCGCGCTGCTCGGGAAGGAGGGCCGGACGCCGGCCATCGTCTACGCCGGGACGCGGAAGGACGCCGAGGCGCTCGCCGCGGGCCTCTCGGAGGACCTCGCGGCCGAGGCGTACCACGCGGGCCTCGCCGCCCCGGTGCGCGACCGGATCCAGGCGGCCTTTCTGGACGGCAGCACCGAGATCATCGTCGCCACGATCGCCTTCGGCATGGGCATCGACAAGCCCGATGTCCGCACGGTCGTCCACGCCGGGCTGCCCGGGAGCGTCGAGGGGTATTACCAGGAGATCGGCCGCGCCGGCCGCGACGGGCTCCCGTCGCGGGCCGTGCTGATGCACTCATATGTCGACCGGCGAATGCACGAGTTCTTCCACGAGCGCGACTACCCTGATCCGGCGACGCTCCAGCGGATCGAAGAGGTCCTGTCGGAAGAGCCCCGCCCGAAGGAGGCGATCCTGGGCGATCTCGGCATCGATCCCGAGGTGGCGGACAAGGCCCTCGAGAAGCTCTGGATCCACGGCGGCGCGCGCGTGGATCCGGACGGGGGCGTCGCCCTGGGCGAGCCGGGCTGGCGCGGGCCCTACGAGGCGCAGCGGCGCCACAAGCTCGCCGAGCTCGTGCAGATGGCGCGGTTCACCGAGGGACACGGCTGCCGCATGCTCCACCTGGTCCGCCATTTCGGCGACCAGGAGGACACGGGCGAGCCCTGCGGCCTGTGCGACGTCTGCGCGCCGGCCGCCTGCGCCGCGCGGGAGTTCCGGGCGCCGAGCCGCGACGAGGCGCAGGCGATCGCGAAGATCCTGGCGGCGCTTCGCGAGAGCGAGCAGCCGACCGGCCGCCTCTACCGCGAGGCGTTCGCCGACGGGTCGCTGGAGCGGCGCGATTTCGAGCACCTCCTCGGCGGGCTCGTGCGGGCGGGCCTCGTCTGCGTCCGCGAGGACTCGTTCGAGAAGGCGGGCGAGCTCATCACGTACCAGCGCGCCTCGCTCACGTCACGCGGCCTCCTCGGCGGGCCGCGCGGCGGGAGCGACGTCGTGGGCGATGTGCCGCTCGCGAAGCTCCCGCCGAAGGTGAAGAAGCGGCAGAGCGCGACGTCGTCGGACGCGCGGAGGGCGTTCTTCGCCCGCAAGGCGCAGCGGAAGAAGGGCCGATCGCGCTGAGCGGCGCGCGGGCGGCGCTCAACGGAAGATGCCGAAGTGGCCGAGCGCCCACCAGAGCAGGACGAAGATGAGGATGGTGCTGAAGCACCCGCCGCCGAGCTTCTTCGCGCCGTAGCCCGCCGCGATCCCACGCAGAATCTTGCTCATCGAATGACCTCCGGCCCCGTGTCGGGGTGCTCGGTGAGCAAAGCAACGTGGGTGCCACCTCGAGGGGGGGAGGATTCTCGGGCTGGAGGGCGAGGACCTCGCTCGCTCGGCGTCGGGGAACGGCAACGCTCGCGTCACAGTGGGGCGTTTCGCTACGCTGGAGGCTCGGGGCCGCCGGCGCTACGCTGAGGCCAGGCGGCCGGGGCGACGGCGGCCCTATCGGCCGAGCTTGCCGACGATGAGGTGTTGGCGGTCGTTGTCTCCAAGGCCGGGGATAGGACCCGCGCCCCAATCCGCGGCGTTTGCGCTCGTCCAGCCCGCAACGAGCGTCTCGCCGTCCGGCGTGACGGCGACGGCGTAACCGACGGTGTCCTTGCCCAAGAGGCGTTTCCATACGAGCTCCGCGTCGGGGCCGATCTTGGCGACGAAGCCGGAGGGATCCGCGAGCGGGCCGTTGCCGAAGTCGATCTGGCCCGTGGCGCTCCCGACGATGACGGCGTTGCCGAAGGGATCCATCGCGATGTCGCGGGCCCACTGGTCCTCTGCACCGCCGAAGGTACGCACCCATCCCGCCGCACCGTTCGCCTCGAATTGCACCACGAAGACGTCTCGGTCGATCGACGTTATCGTCGATGAACCTATTTTCACATCGCCGCTGTGATACCCAGCCAACACGGGCCTTCCCAAGGGATCCACGGTGATACCCATGACATCTACGCTTGCCGGGAGCGGCTCGAGCGCGTACATCGTCCTGATCCAGGCCGGTGCTCCGGACGGCGTCGTCTTCATGACGAAGCTGCCTTTGTCGATCGTGAACCGATCGAGCTCAGCGGTTTCGAGCGTCGAGCCGGCGATGAAGATGTTGTTCGAGCGGTCGACCGCGATGTCGATGATGCGCATGGTCGCGTTATCGCCAACGAACGTGCGCACCCAGCAACCCGGCGCGGTCACGAGCCCTGTGGCAGCGTCGAGCTTGGCCACGAAGACGTCCGAGTCGTCGCCGGGCTGGATCGGCCCGCTGCCCAGGTCTATCGATCGACTGAACTTTCCCGCGACGATGATGCGATCGTTTGCGTCGATCGCGACGGCGCCGATTCCACCGCCTGGAAGGCCCTTGCTCCAGACTGGTTTGCCCGATGCATCGAGCTTCGCGATAAATGTTCCCGCCGGAAGCTGGCCATTGCCGAAATCGATGCCTCCGCTGCTGGTGCCAACCAGGATCGGGTTGCCCTTGGAGTCGACGACGAGCACGTTCGCCTCGTCCGTCAAGTAGTCGCCGAAATTCTTGGCCCACAGGGGCTCTCCCGCCGGGTTCAGCTTGAGGAGCAGCACATCGGTGGTGCTGGAGGAAGAGAGTGTATCGTCGCCGATCGTGATGGTGTTCATGAACGCGCCGCTGGCGAACACGTTCCCTTCGGCATCACCTGCGATGTCCATCAAGTAGATGTCGCCCGTTTGCTTGTACGCGGTCGTCCAGACGACGCACTCCAGGCCGTCACAGTTCTCGTCGTCCGCCGCGTCGCAGCGCTCCACCCCGGGCACGATCTCTCCCTCGCATACGCCCCAGGTCCCGTCGGTGTCACAGGTGCGCATCCCTCCCCGGCATACCCCCTTGTTCCGGGTGCTCGGCGGCCCCATGTAGCACGCTTCCGACGTGTCCGGTGTGCAGGCCGTGGGCTCACCCTCGTCCCCAGCGCCCCCAGCACTGCCGGCGCCTCCCGCACCTCCAGCGCCCGCGCTGTCCGCCGACTGATCGGCGAACGTATCGAGGCCGAGCAGCGCCGCGCACCCGCTGGCGCACACGGTCAGGCCGACGACGGAACCAAGGACATACGCTTGTGTTTGCATGAGACGTTCTTCTCGCTCGAGCGCTCCTGCGGAAGCGGCCACGCGGGCGCCGGAATAGAGGCTATCACAGCGACAGAGCCGCCGGCGCCCCGTCACCGGATCGAGCGCCGCGGGGCGCGGCGCGCGCTCTCTCGCTAGCCTCGGACGCCTCGCGTTGGGGCGCCGTAGCCGAGGACCGAGAGCCCGATCCGCGATGAGAGCCGGCGAATCGCCGCGCGAGGGAGGAAGCGGGAGAGCTGGGCCGTCGCCTTGCTCAGCGCGGTCGGGACGGCGACCACGTCGCCCCGATCCGCCGCCGCGATGCCGTAGGCCGCGCAGTCCTCGGCGGTGAGCTCGAACGGCATCTTCTTGCGCGGCACGCCGGGCGCGCCCGCGTCGAAGATCTCGGTGGTCACCGGCCCCGGGCACAGGGCGGTCACCGTGACGCCGGTCCCGTCGAGCTCGACGGCCAGGCTCTCGGACAGCGAGAGCACGAACGCCTTGGTCGCTCCATACACCGCATGTCCCGGGGTCGGCTGGAACGCGGCGAGCGACGCGACGTTGAGCACGCGCCCTCCGCCGCGGGCCACCAGGTCGGGGACGACCGCCGCGCAGAGCGCCACGACGCTCTCGCAGTTGAGCCGCACAAGCATCGCCAGCGCCGCGGGATCGCCGTCCAGAAAGGGCCCGAACCGCGTCGTTCCCGCGTTGTTGACGAGCCAGGCCGCGCCGCCCAGCTCGCGCGCCCGATCCCGCACGCGGAGGGCAGCGCCCTCGCTGGTGATATCGAGCTCCAGAGGGTGGATGGGCGCGTGCCCAGCGGCGCTCGCCCTTGCGGAGAGCTCCTCCAGACGGTGCGCCCGCCTGCCGATGGCGAGCACCGGCTGCCCGCGCGCCGAGAGCTGCCGGGCGATCTCCGCGCCGATGCCGGACGAGGCGCCTGTGACGATACCGAGGCCCGAGGTCGTGGTCATGGAGCGAGCCTTTTATGCTGCTTCGTCCAGGATCGCGAGCGGGCCGTGCCCTGATCTGCGGGGGCCCCGGTCAGCAATCTTTCCGCGCGATCTTGCCGCAACGCAGCAAGATCGCGCGAGGGCCTCGGGCGCGTCATCGGCTCTGGGGAGCCGAAGATCGCGCGCAGGTGTCGACCTCGTGCCGTTCCCGTCACCCGACCATCCGCTCCAGGCGTGTGCGGCCGATCGCCCGCGCGGTTTGCCAGCCGTCCCGCGCGCATGACAGCATCGGACCATGGGACGGTAGGGGTGATAGAGGACCGTCGCCTACATGCAGAGCGGGCTTTCGCAGCCTTCCTCTTGCAGATCACGGCGCGGAGCGGCTAGCCTGGAGCTCGTACTTCCGGAGCTCGGGTGCTGAGGACCCGCGAGCGATGCAAAGGACCCGCGAGCGAGCCATGCGCATTCGACGAGCTGCTCTAGTCGCCACGGCCCTGCTCGGGCTGCTGCCGGCGCCGGCGCGCGCACAATCGCAGCCATTCGGCCCCGTCACCCTCTATGAGCCCACCATCGACACGTTACCGGAGGTCGAGGGGACCGGCCTCTGCGCCGCATCGGCCCTGTCCGACAACGTGGATAGGGATTTCTACGTGCCCCTCCCCAGGGACGCCCCTGGCGAGCGTCTGGCTTATAACGACAAGGTCAATGCGTTCATCACCAGCAAGAACGGGGTTGTCGAGGCAGAGTATCGCGAATACGTCGTTCGGACCGTCCTGGATCTCAGCAACAACAACAGCGACCTTGATGATGACCAGGACCCGATCGAAGGAGGCCCGCTGAGCTACGGCGACTTCACCGGACTGATGTCGCCGACGTGCCAGGAGGGCGGGTGCGACTTCCCCTGGAACAGCCACGGCACCAGCCAGCCGTTCGGCTCCAGGCTCCGCGGGTTCTTGCTCGTCCCCGAGGAGATGGCGGGTCGACCCGTTCATATCGGTTTCTACGCCGACGATGCGGTGAGCCTCACCTTCTGGGACAAGTCCAACGGCGTGAAGCCCGTCATGGTCCGTCCGGCGCGGCTCGGCCTTCCGACATGGCGTCTCACGAACACCGTCATCTTCGTGAAGGCAGGCCTGTACCCGCTCGAGATCCTCTACGTCGAAATCGCCGAGCACGCGGCGCTCGAGATGTCCTACTTCGTCGGCGAGTTCGACGACTTCGAGCTCGGCGCGCGGGTCGAGGGCAGCGAGAGCCTCAAGGCGGCTGGCTATTCCATCTTCCAACCCGCGCAGTTCTTCCAGACGATGAGCGGGTCGCCGTCGTTCCCCGATCTCGACCAGTGCCAGCAGTGCAATCGCCAGTTCGCCGGCCAGGCCGGGACCAACGGCTGTCCTGGAAGCTACTACTGCAACGAGGCGGCCCTGTGCGCCCCGTGTGACACCGCACGATTCTGCGGCGAGTCCTGCTCGGCCTGCACGGGCGACACGCTGTTCTGCATCAACCTGGAGGGCAGGTCTCAGTGCGCCGAGTGCCGCACCAGCGCCGACTGCCAAGACGGCTTCGTCTGCGACCCCGAGACGCACGAGTGCAAGGAAGAGTACGAGTGCGAGATCGACCCGGACTGCCCGCGCGACAAGATCTGCGTCGATCACACGTGCGTCTTGTGCGACACCTCCGACCGGTGCGCTGGCAACTCGTGCAACTGCTGTCCCAACGGCATCAACGGCAAGCAGATGGACTGCGCCGCCGTCGAGCCGGGCGGCAGCCCGATGTGCGTCGAGTGCCTCACCGACGAGCAGTGCCCCGACGGCAAGGTGTGCCACGTGCCCACGGGCCACTGCGTGGACAGGCCGCTCCCGACGAACGCCCTGCCCAACTGCTGCGGCGAGGGCTGCGTCGACTGCATGCACCCCGAGGACCCGAGCGACCCGCAGTCGCCCCCTGTGCCGTTCTGCCTCCCCGGGCCCGTCGGGACGGCGTGCGCCGCGTGCCGCAACGACATGGATTGCGCCGCGGGGCAGTACTGCCTGAGCGGTGAGTGCAAGGAGTGCGTCAAGGACCGGCGCTGCGGGCCGCGCTGCGACAGCTGCGGCGGCGACACGCCGTTCTGCTTCGGCCAGTTCTCCCAGCTCGCGGCGTGCGTGCGCTGCACGTCGGACGAGCAGTGCGCCGGCACGACCTGCAACCGCGAGACCCACGAGTGCGACCCGCCGGGGTGCATGGCGACCTGCGGGGAGGACACCCCGTACTGCGACGGCGAGAGGTGCGTCGAGTGCTACGCCGACACGCAGTGCCCGTGCGGCAACACGTGCGACCTCGCGACGAACACCTGCGACATCTCCTGCAAGACGAACCTCGACTGCCTCGGCAACGAGCATTGCCGCTGGACCGACGAGGCGGACGCCAAGGAGTGCGCGCTCGGCCCGATGCCCGACAACGTCGCGTGCGGCGGCACCCTCGCCGAGATCTGCAGCGTCTCGGTCGTCGGCCAGAAGGGCGCCGATCCGCGGGCCGCCGGGCTCGTCGCCCTCGCGGCGCTGGCCCTGCTCGAGCGAAAGCGCCGCCGGCGCAGCGGAGGTGCCTCGTGAGAACGCGTCCACTCCTCGCCCCGCTCCTCGCGCTGTCCGCGCTCCTCGCCGGGCGCCCCGCGCTCGCCGAGGAGGGGCGCTTCGATGCCCAGGTCTTCCGCCCGGCAGCGGCCCCGCGCGATCTCGTGATGGTCCAGAAGTCCGAGGTCATCGGGAACCTCTCGCCGACCGTCGGTCTTTACAGCGACATCGCGGCCGACCCGCTCGTGCTGCTCGTCGCGGGCGACGACACGAGGCAGGCCGTCGACGCCATCTCGGGGCGGCTCGAGCTCGCCTTGCTCGCGGGCATCGGCTTCTTCGACGTGTTCGACGTCACGATGGCCATGCCGCTCGTCCTCTTCCAGGAGGGCGGCAACCTCCGCCGCTTCGGCACCGAGGGGTCGGTCAAGAGCTCCTCCGTGGGCGATCTCCGCCTGTCCACGAAGATCTCGCTCCCGTACCTGAACCGGAAGGAGCAGGTCAAGGAGGGGTTCGGGATGGCCATCGCGGGCAACCTCAACTTCCCCACGGGCGACCAGAACGCGTTCACCAGCGACGGCGCGCTGAGCGGCGGCGCGACGCTCATCGGCGACTACCGGTTCAACTTCGGGCTGCTCCTCGCCGCGAACGCTGGCATCTGGCTGCGGCCCGACAACCAGTTCGCGGGCGTGCGCGTCGGCGACATGGCGCAGTTCGGCGTGGCGGCCGAGCAGTACGTCGTCCAGAGCTGGGGCCTGTCGGTCATCGGCGAGGTGTACGGGTACCCCTCGCTCACGAGCTACCCGGACGACCCGGGGCAGATCCCCGCGGAGGCGCTCCTCGGGCTGCGCTGGCAGACCAAGCACGGCATCACGATCACCTTCGGCGGGAGCTTCGGCGCGGCGTGCGGCTTCGGCGCGCCCTCGATCCGCTTCTTCAACGTCATCACGTGGCAGCCGAAGACCTCGCAGGAGCAGGAGGAGATCAACCGCCTGCAGCAGCGCGACAAAGACGATCCGGATCGCGACGGCCTCATCGGCGCCGCGGACCGCTGCCCCGACGTGCCCGGGAGCCCCGAGAACTTCGGCTGTCCGGACCTGGACACCGACGGTGACGGCATCTTCGATCGCGACGACAGGTGCCCCGACAAGCCCGCCGGCCCGCACGGGAAGGACGGCTGTCCGCTCGCCTTCATCCGGGGCGACGAGATCGTGATCACCGAGCAGGTCCACTTCGCGACCGACAAGGACATCATCCTCGAGGACTCGAACTCGACGCTCGAAGCGGTCGCGCAGGTGCTGATCGACAACCCCGACATCCGCGAGGTGCGGATCGAGGGCCACACCGACGTGCGCGCGACCGACCTGTACAACATGGCCCTGTCCCAGCGCCGCGTGGCGAGCGTCATGGCGTACCTCATCGCGAAGGGCGTCGAATCCGCGCGGCTGCAGGCGGTCGGCTACGGGCACACGCAGCCGATCTACGACGACACCGGCTGCCAGGGGCCCGACGATCAGCTGTCGCCCGATTGCCAGTTCATGACGTCGAAGAACCGGCGCGTCGTCTTCCGCATCCTCCGCTACGGCGCCGCGGGGGCGAAGCCGCTCACCGGCGCGCCCGAGGGGGGCGAGCAGCTCCTGCCGTCCGGCGGGGTGCTGCCGCAGAAGACCCAGGGCACGCTGCCCAGTCAGGGCACGCTGCCGGGGCAGGGGGTCCTCAAGTCGAACGTGCTGCCGAGCGGCGGATCCTCGCTTCCGCCGGCGGGCGGCGCGCCCGGCGGCGCGGCACCCCTGCCGAACCGCGGCAACGCGGGCGGCCTCCCGAGCAACACGGGGGTGCTGCCGCGATCCGGTACCCCCGCGCCCGCGCCGCCGGCACCGGCGCCGTCCTCGTCGAGCCAGCCGCCTGCTCCCGGAGGCGGGGGGACTCGCTAGGAGGGCGTCGATCCTCGGGCCTGCGGAGATGGACGGAAGGGGGCTCGATGGCGATCGAGCCCGCATCCGAGAAGCGCAGGCGTAACTCGAGACAGCCGAGCTCCGAGCGTTTCAGGGGAGGAGAGAGCAGCCGGACGTCAGCGTCACAGCGGTAGGAACCGCGCGACGCCGACGTCTTCTGTTGCGCTTACTTCTTCGGCGCGGGCTTCACGGGCGCCGACGACGTGGCGGGCTTGGCCGACGACGACGGGGGGAGCGACGACGGCGGGGCAGAGGAGGCCGGCTTGGCCGACGACAGCGGGGTGGGCGACGCGGGCTTCGCCCACGGCTTGCCTGGCTTGGCCGAGGTCGCAGGGGCGGGCGAGTCCTCGTACGGCTCGTCGGATGCAGCCGGAGGAGCAGCAGACTGGTCCGCCGGCGGCGCCTCCGGCTCGACGGGCGCCGCCGAGTCGGCGGGCGGCGCCGCCGGGTGCAACGTCAACGGCTTCGCCTCTCCCTCGGTGCGGCGGACCCAGATCACCGCCGTCCCGCTCGCGACGCTGGCATAGCGGCCGTCCTCGGTGCGGATCTCCTCGTTGACCGCCTCGATGACCGCGTCGCCGCCGACGCCGCACGCGGCCTTGCGGAGCGACTCGAGGCGCTCCGCCTCCGTGCGGGCCGTCGGATCGCTCGCGATCGGCTGAAGGCGATGGTACTCGCGATCGGGCAGCTGGCCCGCCGGAATGACGTGCATGTCGCTGCAGAACTCGCCGGAAGGCGTGCGTTTGTCTCGGAACTGAGTGCTGCAACCGGCGATCATCGCGGCACCCAGGGCCGCCGAGAGGAGGAGGCGCTGCATGCTGCCTTCTTACCAGCGATGCGACGCGCGATGCAAACCCAGTGTTCCGATCTCGTGAACGCCTGGATATGCTCCGCGGTCGATGCGCCCGATCGAGCGATCCGCTCCTCTCGGCTTCCTCACCGTCTTCGGCGCGGCGCTCGCCGCCGCGTGCAGCGCGCCTCAGGCGGCGGCGCACGCCCCTCCGCACAGCGCCGCCCCTGCCGAGGAGAGCGCCTCGAGCGCCGCGGCGTGCCTCGCGGCCGCCAGCGCACCGCGGCAGGCTCGCCCCGACGAGCCGCCGCGGATCGGCGTGAAGCACATCCTCGTCCGCTATGCCGGCGCCGATCGCGCCGAGGGCACGACGCGCACACGGGAGGCGGCGTGCCTGCGCGCGATGGCGGCGCGCGACGAGATCCGCGGCGGGGGCGACTTCGGCGAGGTGGTGGCGCAGTACAGCGAGGAGGCCGGCGCGGCGTCGCGCGGCGGCTCGCTCGGCACCGTGGAGCGCGCCGACGTCCTGCCGCCCTTCGCCGATGCGGCGTTCGAGCTCGATATCCAGCAGCTCAGCGACGTCGTGGAGACCCGCTATGGCTTCCACGTGATCTTCAGGACGGAATAGCCCTCCTGCGGAGAGCGAGCCTCCCGCCGGAGACCTCTCCGCCTGCCCGCGCGCGGCCTCTCCTCGCGGGCCACGCATCGTCACGGCGCCTCGCGGGCCGCGCGCGCAAGGGTTGCGTTCCCGGCGGAGGCGCAGCATGAAGCACCGATGCGCGCTCACAAGCTCCTCGCCGCCTTCGCCGTGATGATCGCCTCGCCAGCGCTGCTGATCGCGGCATGCAAATCCAGCGACGAGCCGGAGGAGGTCGCCCCGGCGCCGGGCGCCGTCACAGCCACAGCGCCGACCGCGACGGCGCCGCCGCCCGCAGCGACCGGGACGGTGCCGGCGGCGACGCCGACCCCGGCCGCGCCAGCGACCACGACGGCCGCCCCGACCCCGGCCGTCCCGGCGACCCCGAAGCCGAACGCGGGCGCGCAGGTGGACGCGGGCGCGCCGAAGGACGGGGGCGCCACCACCACGGCCGACGCGGGGGCGCTCTCGACCAAGCTCGCGGAGTGCGCCGCGAAGTGCCAGTCGATCCTCCAGACCTGCCTGACGCCGAAGTTCCCCGCGGACGGCGGCCTGCCCGCGCTCGCCGATCCGGCGGCGTGCCAGAGCTCGTTCGACTCCTGCCGCACCGCCTGCGCGCCGTAGCGCCCGCTCCCCCTCGGCGAGGCCGGCCAGCGCCGCCGAGCCTGCTTGCTACTTCTTCTGGGCGCCGGTCGGCAGCGTGATCCGGAAGAGCGCGCCGCCGGCCGCGCCGGTCGTCACCGTGATGTCGCCGCTCATCGCCTCGACGAGGTGCTTCGCGATGGACAGGCCGAGCCCGGTGCCGCCCGACGCGCGAGAGCGGCCCGGATCCACCCGGTAGAACCGATCGAAGACGCGGGCCTGGTGCACCGCAGGGATGCCCGGACCGTCGTCCTCGACCTCCAGGACGACGCGCGCGTTCGCGGCCCGCGCGCGCACCACCACGTGCGAGCCGTTCGGCGTGTGATGGATCGCGTTGTCGACGAGGTTGGTCAAGATCTGGTCCAGCGCGCGCGGATCCGCCGCGACGAGCGTGCCCGGCGCCACGTCGATCTTCACGTCGGTGTCCCTCTCCATGGCGCGCCCGCGCAGGAGCGCCACCGCCGCCTCGGCCTGCGCCGAGAGGTCGAGCGTGCCCGGCGAGAGCGGCCGCTCGCCGCCCTCGATGCGCGACAGATCGAGCAGATCGTCCACGAGCCGGTGCAGCCGGGTCGCGTTCCGGTCGATCACCTCGACGAAATCGCGCGCCGCCTCCGGGTCGTCGAGCGCCCCGCCGAGCAGCGTCTCGCTGCTCGCGCGGATCGACGCGACCGGCGTGCGCAGCTCGTGCGACGCGTTGGCGATGAAGTTGCGCTGCAGGCCCTCGATGCGCCGGAGCTCCGTCACGTCGAAGAAGACGGCGACGACCCCCGTCGCCCCGCGGCTCTGCGCCGGCAGCGCGAGCGGCGCGGCGTTCACGAGCAGGATCCGGCGCCCCGGAAGCCCGGCCACGCCTGGCGCCGCGGGCGCGATCTCGATCTCGCGCGTCGCCGCCGCGCGCGCGAGCGCGACCTCCTCGAGCAGCTCGTGCAGGCTCGACGAGCGCAGCACCTCGAGCGGCGGGCGGCCGACCGGGTCCCTGCGGATGCCGAGCAGCTGCGAGAGCGCCGGGTTGACCAGCGTGATGTCGCCCTTCTCGTCCGTGACGAGCACGCCCTCGCGCATCGACTCGAGCACCGCGCCGAAGCGCTCTCCCTCGCCCCCGAGCTCGCGCCGCGACACCTCCAGGCTCTCGGCGAGGTCGTCCAGCGCGCCGCCCAGCGTGGCGATCTCGTCGTGCCCCTGCATGCGCGCGCGCCGGCCCAGGTCGGCCCGCATCTCCCGCGCGACGTCCGTCAGGTAGACGAGCCGCCCGGAGAGGGCGCGCGCCCCGGCGAGCGCCGCGGCGACGGCGAGCGCGAGGGCCAGGAGGGTGCCCTCCACCACGCGCGTGCGGGCGGCGGACAGGCTGCGGTCGATCGCGACCGGCTCGAACGCGACCCGCACCACCCACGGCCCGTCCGGGCGATCGAGCCGCTGCGCGGCGTAGAGCATCCGCATCCGCGTCGTCTTGCTCACGCGCTCGCTGCGCCCCGTGCCCTGGTGCCGCGCGTCGGCGACCTCGTCGCGCGTCGCGTGCGTGTCGAGCTGGCCGAGCCCCTCCGGCGCGACCGACGAGTCGCCCCGCACCGCGCCCTGCGGATCGATGAGCGTGACGCGCGCTCCCGCGGTCTTCGACAGCGCCGTCGCGAGGGCGGGCGCCTCGGCCGCGAGGTCTCCTGATCTCGTGGCGACCTCGGTGACGAGCGCCGTCCGCGTCGCCAGGTCGTCCTCCGTGTACGCCGAGAGCTCTGCCCCGAGCGTCTTCAGGACATAGCCGTCGAACACCAACGCCGCGAGGATCGCGATCCCCACCGCGAACGCGATGAGCTTGCTTCGTATACCCATGTCACCAGCGTGCCGGGCTCACGCCGCGCGCGACGTGGGCGAAGGACCTTATATTACCTGGTTTTGTCCGTTCCATGACGACTCGTTGACGTGATGCGGTGAGACAGGTAAACGCCCGGCCCCATGGGATTGACCCGTGACGCAGTCTTCTTCGACGCGCTGGCCAACCATGCGCGGCAGAGCGTCGCAGCGAGCGAGCTCCTCCTGGAGATGCTCGACCGGCTCGACGAAGCCCCGGCCCTGGTGCAGCGGATCTCCGACCTCGAGGACGAGGCCGACAAGATCACCCACGAGTGCCTGGCCGCCCTCCACCAGACGTGGATCACGCCGCTCGATCGCGAGGAGATCCACGCGCTCATCACCCGCCTCGACGACGTGCTCGACTGCATCGAGGCGGCGAGCGTGAGGATCGTGCTCTTCGAGATCAGCAGCATCCTGCCGGACGCGCGCCTGCTCGCGCAGGATGTCGTCGACGCGTGCACGGTCATGAGCTCGGCCATCCAGTCGCTCAGGGACCTCAAGAAGCAGCCGCACCTCCTCGAGCTCTGCGTCGAGATCAACAAGATCGAGAACGCGGCGGACGCGCACTACCGCAACGGGTTGGCGGCGCTCTTCAAGAAGGGGAACGACCCGCTCCTCGTGATGAAGTGGCGCGACATCTATGACCTCTTGGAGCACGCGACCGACCGCTGCGAGGACGTCGCGAACATCATCGAGGGCATCGTGCTCGAGCACGCATGACGACCTACATCCTCGTCATCCTCGTCATCGCGCTGGCGTTTGATTACATCAACGGCTTTCACGACGCCGCGAACTCGATCGCCACGGTCGTCTCGACGCGCGTCCTGTCGCCGCGCACCGCGGTGCTCTGGGCCGCCGCCTTCAACTTCATCGCGTTCGCGCTGTTCGAGCCCACGGTGGCGCGGAACATCGCGAAGGGCGTCGAGCCGGGGTTCATCACGCCGAACGTCATCCTGGGCGGCCTGCTCGGCGCGATCATCTGGAACCTGCTCACGTGGTGGTGGGGGCTGCCGTCGTCGTCGTCGCACGCGCTCATGGGCGCGTTCGCCGGGGCCGCGGTGAAGAGCGCGGGGCGGCTGTCGGTGCTCGACGCGACGGTCTTCGGCAAGACGGCGGCGTTCATCCTGGTGTCGCCCTTGCTCGGCGCGGTCATCGGGTTCTCGCTCATGCACGCCATCCGGCGGCTCGCGCGGGGGTGGACGACCGGGAAGGTGAGCTCCCGGTTCCGGCGGCTGCAGCTGCTCTCCGCCGCCGCCTACTCGCTCGGGCACGGCGGCAACGACGCCCAGAAGACGATGGGCATCATCACGGCGCTCCTCATCTCCGCGGGCCTCCAGGAGGGCGGCAAGGACCCGAAGCCGATGCTCTGGGTCGTGCTCGTCTGCCACGCGGCGATGGGCCTCGGCACGCTCTCCGGCGGCTGGCGCATCGTGAAGACCATGGGCATGAAGATCACGAAGCTGAAGCCGGTGGGCGGCTTCGCGGCCGAGACGGCCGGCGCGGCGACGCTGTTCAGCGCCACGGCGCTCGGCATCCCCGTGAGCACGACCCACACGATCACGGGCGCGATCGTCGGGGTCGGCGCCACGAGCGGGCGCATCTCCGCGGTCCGCTGGGGCGTCGCCGGGCGCATCGTCTGGGCCTGGATCTTCACGATCCCCGCCTCGGCCGCCCTCGCCGCGATCGCCTACACCATCGCGAACGTCATCAGCGGCCAGCCCTGACCGCGCAGGCGAGCGCGGCGCCGCGCGGCGTGTGACGCCACGCACGCGAGCAGGCGCCTCGCTCGCGCGCCGGGCGGCGGCGCTCGCGCGGCCCGCCCTGGGACTTACGAAGCCCGCCGCCGATCTCCATAGCGCGGACCATGCGGGCGCTCGTGACGGGGGCGGCGGTGGCGCCGGGAGGGGCGGTCGCGCGGGCCTTGCTCGCCCGCGGGCACCGCGTGCGGGCGTTCTCCGCCAGGCCTGGCGATCCCACAGCGGCGCGGCTCATCGAGCTCGGCGTCGAGGTCGTCCAGGGCAGCGCCGACGAGCCCCGCTCGATCGCGCGCGCGGCGGCCGGCGTCGACGCGGTCTTCGCCATGGGCTCGCCGATCGAGGGCGGGCTCGCCGTCGAGGCGGAGCTGCGGCTCGGCCTCGCCGCCGCCGAGGGCGCGAGGGCCGCGGGCGGCGCGCACCTCGTCTACACCTCGGTCGCGAGCGCCGACCGGGGCACGGGCGTCCCCCATTTCGAGAGCAAGGCGACCGTCGAGCGGCACATCACCGCGCTCGGCGTGCCTTGCACGATCCTCGCCCCGGTGTGCCTGATGGAGAACCTGCTCACGCCCGCGGCGCTCCTCGGCCTCCGGCGCGGCGTGTACGCCGCCCCGCTCCCGGCGGGCTGCCCGCTGCAGCAGATCGCGGCCGACGACGTGGGGCGGTTCGCGGCGCTCGTGCTCGAGCGCCGGCGCGATTTCCTCGGGCACCGGATCGAGCTCGCGTCCGACGAGCTCACCGGCGCCGAGGCCGTCTCGGCGCTTTCCCGCGTGGCAGGCCGGGAAATCCGCTACGCCGAGGTGCCGCTCGCCGAGGTGCGCACGCGCGGCGAGGACCTCGCGGCCATGTTCCGCTGGCTCGCGCGCGGAGGTCACGGCGTGGACCTCGGGGCGCTCCACGCCGCCTACCCGGAGGTCGGGTGGCACCGCTTCGAGGACTGGGCGCGCGAGCACCTCGCGGGCGCGCTGACCCGAGCGGTCGCGTGAGCCTGCGAGGGCGCCGCGCTGATCCGGCGCGCGGGGCTCACCCGGCCGGCGCGGGCGCGGCGCTCATCCGATTTGCGACGGAGCGCGGCTCGGTCGGGCCGCCCCGAGGCTGATGAAGTGGTCGAGGATCCAGGTCTTGAAGCGCTTGAGGTCGAGCCGGTCGAGCAGCGGCAGGAACGCCCGCTCCACGCCGTCCTCGCGGCGTATGGAGGCGAAGTCGAGCACGCCGACGTCGTTCGCGGCGAGCACGTACGGCATCACCTCGGTGCGCCCCTCGTCGAAGGCCGCGAGCAGCAGCGACCCCTTGAGGAAGGCGGCCGAGACGTCGAGGAAGGCGGGGCGGATCCCGCGGATGTACCGGCTGAACGGCTCCGCGATCACGCGCTTGTCCGGCGAGTCACGGAGCCCCGCGCCCTCGAGCTGCATCTTCAGGTAGTCGCTCGCCGACATGCCGGGGTGCTCCTTGCGGCGGCGCTCGGCCTCGTAGCCCTCGGCGACGATCACGAGCGCGTAGTCGGCGCCCTTGAGGCCGTCGGCGAGCTCGCTCAGCACGTCCTGCGGGAAGCGGAAGAAGGGGAGCACGATGAGGTGCGCCCGGGCAGCCACCGCGCAGTGCAGCGCGTGCCGCCCGCTGCGGTTGCCCATCATCTCGAGGATGTAGATGCGCTTGTGCGTATAGGCGTCCTCGTAGAGCCCGCGCGCGATGGTCGCGCCCGTCTCCACGCCGGACAGGAAGCCGATCGCGCGATCGCCCTCCAGATCGTTGTCGATGGAGACGTTCACGAAGCCGGCCTGCGGGCGCACCTCGAACTCGTCGAGCCACGCCTTGATGCCCTCGAACGTGCCGTTGCCGCCGACGCAGATGAGGTGCGTGAACCCCTGCGCCTTGAAGGTCGCGGCGGCCTGCTTGCGCTTCTCGCGATCGAGGAAGCCGGAGTAGCGCTCGCTGCGGAAGTCGCTGCCCGCGTCGAGCACGCGTCGCCCCATCGAGCGCGCCGGGATGCCCTGCGCGAGCAGATCGTAGCGCTGGCGGCGGCTCATGATGAGGCGCTCGAACTGGGGCTGGGCGCGCGCGTCCGCGGTCAGCGAGCGGAAGCCCTCGGTCGCGGCCCACACCTCGTAGCCTCGCCGCGCCGCCTCCTCGGTCAGCGCGACGGCGACCGACGAGTAGCCAGGGGCGTTGCCGCCGTCGAAGACGAGCAGCAGGCGCTTGTCCGATGCCGGGAGGGTGTCGGGACGTCCGAACTCGACGATGCTGGTCATGGCGCCGGCCTTCTACCACGCGACGACGAGGTTGGCTGAGCGATTGTCACACGTTCGCGATCGTTGTTTGACGACGCCCGGCGTTGGACGACAGCGCCGCGCGGCGTCGAGCGCGTGGCGTCGAAGGCGCGCTGTTTCCGCCGTGTTTCACCCCGTGTTGCGCATGCCGGCGGCGATGCCGTTCAGCGTGAGCAGGAGCGAGCGATCGCGCCCCGAGTCCCCGCCGCGGCTCGCCCGCAGGAGCTCGACTTGCAGGAATGAAAGGGGGTCGACGTAAGGATTGCGCAGCGAGATGGACCGCTGGAGCGTCGGGTTGCCCTCGAGCAGCCGCCGGTTGCCCGTGAGCCGCTTGAGCCACGACCGCGTCCGCCTGTATTCCGCGATGATCCGCGGCGCGACCGCCTTGCGCGCGGCGGCCGGCGCGAGCTCCGCGTAGCCCGCGAAGATCGTCATGTCGGCCTTCGCGAGCACCATCTCGACGTTGTCGATGACCGCCCGGAAGAACGGCCACGACGCCATCATCTCCTTCAGCAGCTCCGCGCCCTCGGGGCGCTGGCCCATCGCCTCCAGGCCGCTGCCGACGCCGTACCACCCCGGGAGGATGGCCCGGTTCTGCGTCCACGCGAAGACCCACGGGATCGCGCGCAGCGACTCCAGGCCGCCCGCGCGCCGCTTGCTCGGGCGCGAGCCGAGCGGCAGGCGCGCGATCTCGTCGATCGGGGTCACGGCCGTGAAGAACTCCACGAACTTGGGCTCCTCCCAGACGAGCGCGCGGTAGGCGCGACGGCCGGTCTCGGCGAGCTCGTCGAACGCCGCGGCGTAGCGCAGCTCCGACGCGGTGGGCGGCCGCGGCTGCGCCCCCAGCGTGTGAAGGAGCACGCCGCTCAGCATGATCTCCAGCGTGCGCATCGCGAGCTCGGGGCGCGCGTACTTGTGGTCGAGCGCCTCTCCCTGCTCGGTCGCCTTGTAGCGGCCGCCGACGCTGCCGGCCGGCAGGGCGAGCAGCGCCTGGTGCGCCGGTCCGCCGCCGCGCGCCACCGACTCGCCGCGGCCGTGGAAGACGCGGAGCGGCAGCTCCGCCTCCGCGGCGATCTTCGGCAGCGTCTCCTGCACGCGCCGGAGCGCCGCGCTCGCCGCGAGCAGGCCGACCTCCTTGCCGGAGTCGCTGTAGCCGATCATCACCTCCTGCACGCCGCGGGCGAGGACGTGCGGCCGGTACTCGGGGTGCGCGAGCAGCGCGCGCAGGATCCTCGCGCTGTCGTTCAGCGCGGCGAGCGACTCGAACAGCGGCACGACGTCGATCCGCGCGCACGAGCGCGCCTCGTCCCACAGCCCGGCGGCCTTCGCGCTCGCGAGCGCGGCGAGGACGTCGTCCTCGCTGTGGGTCATCGACAGCACGAGGGTGCGGCAGGACGACTCGCCGCCGTCGCGCTGCGCCGCGGCGATGCGCTGGAGCGCCTCGAACACGCGGCGCGCCTCGGGCGTCATCTGCGCCGGCTCGACGCGGCCCGCCGCGACGCTGGCCGCCGCGGCGCGCGCGTCCTCGGCCGGCGCGCGCATCTCGAGCTCCGCGAGCGCGAACCCGAGCGCGCGCACCTGCGAGAGCAGCGCCCGGGCGCGCCGCTCGCCCGAGCTCGCGCAGCGCGCGGCGCGCAGGCTGTCGGCGACGACCGCGAGGTCGCGCTCGAGCTCCGCGGGCTCGCGGTAGGCGACCGCGAGCGTCGGCTCCTCCGGCCGCACGAAGGCGCGCCCCTCGCGCGCGGGGCCCTGCCCGGTGCGCGCGCGCGCCTCCGCGCGGCCGTGCTCCGCGTGCTCGAGCGTGGCGGTGAGGCGCGCCTCGATGAAGTGCAGCTTGCGGCGCCACGGCTCGCCCTCGGTGCGCGGGCCGAAGTGCGCGGCCACCTCGGGCATCGCGGCGGCGTCCTCCTCGATCGAGGCGAGCAGCCAGGGCGGCGGCGTGACGTGCCGGACCGACTGCGACAGCGCGCCGCCGAGATCGCGCACCGCCCGGACGAGCCGGCGCAGCCCGCGGATGCGGTAGGCGAACAGCGCATCCTCGAGCACGGCGGGCACGACGAGCGGGTTGCCGTCCATGTCGGCGCCGACCCACGAGTGGATCCGGAGCGGCGCGATCTCCGCGTCGAGCGGCTCGCCGTAGGCGGCCTCGAACGCGCGCCCGATCACGGTGGGCAGATCGGGGAGCAGCTCCCAGAGGATCTCCTCGATGTACCAGGCGACGTTCTTCACCTCGTCGCCGACGGTGGGGCGATCGCGGCGCACCTCGTCGGTCTGCCAGAGCGCGGTGATCTCCTCGCGGATCTCGGCCAGCTTGCGCGCCGACTCGTCGGGCGTCAGCTGGCAGCGATCGCGCTCCTCGAGGTTCTTCGCGATGCGGTAGAGCTTCTCGAGCACCGTGCGCCGCGCGGCCTCGGTCGGGTGCGCGGTGAGGGTGAGCGTCACGTCGAGCGTCCTGAGCGCGGCGCGCACGCGCTCCGCGGGCACGCCGGCCTTCTTGAGCGTGTGCATCGCGGCCTCGATCGAGCCGCGCTGCGGCCGCGCGCCCGGATCCGTCGCGTACGCGCGCGCGCGGCGGATGCGGTGGTGCTGCTCCGCGAGGTTGACGAGCCGGAAGTAGACGGTGAACGCGCGGATGACGGGCTCGAGGCGATCGTGGGGCAGCTCCGCGAGCAGCTTGCTGAGCTCCGCGGCCGCGTGCGCGCGCCCGTCGCTGGGGCCGCGCCGCCGGCGGATGGCGAGCGTGCGGATGCGCTCTTCGATGGCGAAGAGCTCTTCTCCCTCCTGCTCGATCAACACTTCCCCGAGCAGGCGTCCAAGCAGGCGAACTTCTTTGCGAAGAGGTCGATCGACCTCGCGGCGACGCGGCGGCATGGGCGCCAGCCTAGCGCGATGCGGCGTAAAACGGACCACCGAGTGTGGCCTGGGCGGACGGTCGGTGGCGCCCGGGTGTGGCGGCGCCGGGGCGGGGGCGGCGCCTCGGGGCCTGGGGGAGGTGGGCGGCGGTGCGAGCACGGCCTGTGCATCGCCCGGTCATCCGCGCCCTTTCGAAGCCTCGTCGGGCTCGTGTACCCTCGGTGGATGGCCGATGATGTGTTCGGGATCGTCGGCACGACCCAGGGGGCGTTCAAGGTAGAGCGGGTCGTCGCCGAGGGTGGGTTCGGCGTCGTCTATCGGGCGTACCACGAGGCTTTTCGAGCGCCGGTCGCGCTGAAATGCCTCAAGGTCCCGGCGACGCTGCCCGAGCAGCTGCGCGTGCAGTTTCTTGAAAAATTTCGCGAGGAAGCGGAGCTGCTGTTCCGCCTGTCGGCCGCGATCCCTGCCGTCGTCAGGCCGCTGCACCACGACGTGATCTCGGCCGCGACCGGCGCCTTCGTGCCGTTCATCGCGCTGGAGTGGCTCGAGGGCCGCACGCTCGCGAGCCACATCGCCACCCGCGCGGCGGTGGGAGCGCCGCAGCTCTCGCCGGAGGAGGTGATCCGGCTGCTCGCGCCGGTCGCGCGCGCGCTCGAGGCGGCGCACCATTTCCCCGGGCCGAGCGGCCCCACGTGCGTGGTGCACCGCGATCTCAAGCCGGCGAACATCTTCCTCGCGCAGATCCACGGCGCGGAGGTCGTCAAGATCCTCGACTTCGGGATCGCCCGCGCCCGCGACGCCGCGACGGTCATGGCCGGCCAGACCGCCACCACGTCGGGCGGCCTCTCGACGGCGTTCACGCCCGCCTACGGCGCGCCCGAGCAGTGGGCGCCGAAGCGCTTCGGCAAGACGGGCCCCTGGACCGACGTCTGGGGGCTCGCCGTGACCGTCGTCGAGGCGCTCGCCGGCCGCGAGATCATCGGCGGGGATCACGTGGCGATGATGGGCACGGTGCTCGACGAGAAGCGCCGCCCCACGCCGAGGAGCGAGGGCATCTTCGTGCCCGACGCGCTGGAGGCCGCCTTCCGGCGGGCGCTGGCCGTCGATCCGCGCGAGCGCTTCCGGGACATCGGGGCGTTCTGGGACGACGTCGAGCAGGCGCTCGGGCTGCCGCGGAGCGCTCCGCCGATCGCGGTGCCCAGCCGGAGCCACGCGCCGGCCGCCGCCCGCGTCCGCTCCTCGGTGTTGCCCGCATCGCCCTCGCCGCCGGGATCGACGCGGTCGCAGGATCTCGTCCAGGGCGCCAGCCTCGCGGCGCCGGCGGCGTTCGCGGAGGCGACGGCCCGGGAGCTCCACCTGCCGGAGCGCGGCGCCGGCCGCTTGCCGCCGCACAGCCTCCCCACCGAGCCGGTGGTGCCGCTCGCGCTCGACTGGTCTCCTCCCGCGCCCGCGCCCTTCGCGCGGCCGTCCTACGCGCCGTCGAGGATGCCGCCCCCGATGACGGAGCGCGCGCCCGCGCGCCCCAGCCTGAGCACCGGGGAGCTCATGGCGATGTTCGCCTTGCCGGTGCGGCTCGCCGGCGCGGGCGTCGTCATCACCGTCCTCGATCTCGCGGCCGCCTCGCTGCTCTTCGGCGGCCAGCGCGTCGGCGTGGGCCCCATCGGCGGCGTGGGCCCCATCGGGCTCTTCCACGTCGCGGTGGGCCTCGTGGTCCTGGGCATCGGGATCGCGGTGTTCCGGCTGTTCTCGTCGGACCGCTAGCGCAGCCCATGCCCGCGAGGCCGCGGGACCTGGGCGACACGCGGTGGGACGCCTCTCTACGGCTCCTCGCGCCGCACGCCCGTCGATCCGTAGCCGCCCGCGCCGCGCGCCGTCGGCGCGAGCGCCGGGACCAGGACCACGTCCGCGAGGGCGACCGGGCAGATCACGAGCTGGGCGATCCGATCGCCGCGGTGCACCGTGAACGGCGCGGCGCCGAGGTTGATCAGGACGACCTGGATCTCCCCGCGGTAGTCCGGATCGATCGTCCCGGGGCTGTTCAGCACGGTGACGCCGTGGTGAAGCGCGAGCCCCGAGCGCGGCCGCACCTGCCCCTCGTGGCCGTCGGGGAGGGCGACCGCGTAGCCCGTGGGCACGAGCTTCCGCTCCCCGGGCGCGAGCGTCACCGACGCCTCGATGGCCGCGCAGAGATCGAGCCCGACGGCTCCCTCGGACTGGTAGGCGGGGGGAGGGACCTCGATCGGCCCCACGCGGAGGAAAGGCACCTGGATGCGCACGCGGCGGAGCCTAGCCGGTCACGGGCGCGGCAGCAGCGCCTCGAGCGCCGAGCCCCGGAGCGCCTCGAGCGCCGAGTCCGACCACACCCGCGCCCGATCCGAGAACCCGGCCTCCACCGCGCGCCGGAGCAGATCGAGCGCCCCGTCGAGGTTCCCGTCCTTGGCGCTCGCGCGCGCCGCGTCGTACGCGTCCTGGCCGAGGCCCACGCGGCGGAAGATCGCCTCGTAGAGCCGCGCCGACCAGTCGAACGCGCCGCGCTCGAACGCGATCTCCGCCATCCGCCGCGCGTCGTCCTCCGAGAGCTGCTCCACGATGTCCAGCGCCACGGCCGCGGCCCGCGCCACCTCGCCCTGCTCCACGAGCACCCGGATCAGCGGGCCCGCGACCTCCTTCCGGTCGTCGCCGGCCTCCCGGGCCGCCTCGAGCGCCTTCCGCGCCTGCTTCAGCTCCCCGAGCGCGAGGTGCACCGCCCCGACCAGCGCCGGGTCCGGCTCGCCCTGCTTGCGCGCCTGCGCGAGCGCTTCCCCCGCGCGCTTCTCGTCGCCGAGGAGCAGGTGCGACCAGCCGATGAGCTCGTGCGCCTCCCGCAGCGCGCGCTTCGGCGGCGCCGGCGACTGCGCGAGCACCTCCGCCGAGAGCGCCATCGCCTCGCCCGTCCGCTCGTCCTCCACGGCCCGGCGCGCTCGCTGGAGCAGGACGGCCGTCTCGGGCGGCATCGGCTCCTCCTGGAACTCTGCTCGCCGGCGATTCATGGAGGGCGACGGCGCCGACGGCTCGCTGCGGAACCGCTGCAGGCTCTGGAACGCGGACATGGCGAGGATGAAGGAGAAGAAGAAGAACCCCGCCCTCAGAAAGAAGATGGCGAGGAGCACGGCGGCGATGCCCGAGATGGCTGCCGTCAGCCGGGCCCGCCGCGGGCCGAGCGCGTGCTCGAGCACGTGGCCGCCGTCGAACGGGAGCACGGGGATCAGGTTGAGGACGCCCCACCACAGGTTGACCGTGATGAGCATCTCCATCCCGCGCAGCACCAGGGTCGGGAGGGCGTAGAGCGCCGGGACATAGTTGAGCACGAGGTGAACGACCCCGGCGACGAGGAAGCCGGCGAAGGGGCCTGCCAGGCTGATCAGCACGTGCTGGAGCCGCCCGAGGGGCAGGAGCGAGCGCCAGGTCGTGGTCCCGCCCATGAAGTGGAGCGTGATCTCCGGCTCGATCCGGTACCGCTGGATGGCGAGCGCGTGGCCGAACTCGTGCATCAGGACCGACAGGAAGACCACGAAGATCCAGACCAGGAACAGCTGGTACTGCTGACTGGCCAGGATCCCGTACCCGAGCAGCGCGGCGGAGAGCCAGAACCCGAGCTGGACGTCGACCGAGACTCCAAACAGACGGAAGCTCATGCGCATGTAATAAGCCGTGCGGGCCCTTCGCTCAATGATTGCCGTGCGGACGCGGCCGGCCCTAGAGTGCGCGGCGTTGCGCGCGGCCAGGCAGGAGCGCGGCGCGCGCGGAGCGCCAGAGGGCGCGCCGCGCCCCTTCTTCCAGGCCGCGCGCGGCGTCGGGAGCGAGCATGGGCAGGGAGATCCGGGTCAGGAGATGGGCGCTCGCCGGGGTTGCCGCGGCGGGCATGGCGTGCGGCGCCGCACCGGCGCCCCCGCCGTCCCCCGAGGCCGCGCCGGCGCCCGCGGCGCCGGCCGAGGCCGCCGCGCCGGCCGCCGCCCGCCCGCCCGGGGCCTCCGCGCCGGCCGAGGCCGCCGCCGCGCCGACGGCCGCCGTGCCGCCCGCGTTCGAGGTTCCGCCCAACACGGCGGTCCTCCACGTCGGCGACTCGTTCGCGGTGGCGGGCTTCGCGCAGGCGCTCCGCCCCAGGATGCAGGAGCACCGCGTGCGCTACGCGGTGAAGGCCGAGACCAGCTCGTACACGGTGACGTGGGCTTCCAGGATGGAGCTCCTCGTCGCGAACTACCAGCCGGACCTCGTGATCATCAGCCTGGGCGCCAACGAGGTGGAGAACGTCAACCCGCCGGCCCACGCCGGCGCGATCCGCCGCATCGTCAAGGCGATCGGCGGTCGCCCGTGCGTGTGGGTGTCGCCGCCGCTCTGGCGCAAGGACACCGGCATCATCGACGTGATCCGGACGAACTCGGCCCCGTGCCGCTTCTTCGACTCCGACGCGCTGGTGCCGGGCCCTCTTCCGCGCCAGAAGGACAAGATCCACCCGAACGAGGTGGGGGGCGCGCGCTGGGCCGAGGCCTTCTGGAGCTGGCTCACGGCGGAGCACCTTCCGGCCGGCGAGGCGGCGCCGGCGCGCAGCCCCTGGGCGCTCCGGCCGTCTCCGCCGGAGGAGCACCGCTCCCGGGCGGAGGCCCCGGAGAGCGCGGTCCAGCCGGGCGCTCAGGTGTCGGAGCGGCGGGCGGAGTGATCGCGAGCTGACCGGCCGGCGCCCTACGCCGGCGACGTCGCCACGCCCGCGCCGCGGTGGACCAGCCCAGGATCGTGGCCGAGCGCCCCAGCGATCGCCGCCCTCACGTCCCGCATGAGCCGGTTGCGGCCCCCGGCGCCGTAGGGCGCAGGATCGATCGGCGGCATGATCGTGACCACCACCCGGTGGTGCTCCTGCACCACGAAATCCTTGGCCCGGAGCACGTGCCGCGTGCCGTCGATCGCCACCGGGAGGATGGGCGTGTTGGTCTCGATCGCCATCCGGAAGCCGCCGCTCTTGAACGGGAGGAGCGCGCCGGTCTTGCTCCGCGTCCCCTCCGGCGCGATCCAGACCCGGGTCCCGTCCTGCAGCATGGACGCGCCCACCTGCAGGCTCGCGCTGGCCTGGACGTGGTTGCTCCGGTTGATCCGGATGAACCCCGCCGCCTTCATCGCCTGGCCGAAGATCGGCACGTTGAACAGCTCCTTCTTGGCGATCATCCGGAGCCGCCCGGGGATCGCGCGGAACACCACCGGGATGTCGAAGAGGCTCTGGTGGTTCGACATCACGACGAACGGCCGTGTGCCCGAGGCGTTCTCGCGCCCGCGCACCACCAGATCCACGTCCGCGTCCTCGAGCACCTTGCGCGCCCACCAGTCCAGCCGCTCATCGCAGCGCTCGAGGGTCACACGCCCCATCATCGCGTCCACCACGGTCGGAAAGCAGATCCGGGCAGTGTCGAAGATTCCCATGAACGTCGTCTGAAGGCTCATCGCTCTCTTCCCGCTGGTTCCGCTGATAAGGTGGGGGGATCGCGTGGCGCGCCGGCGACCGAGCAGGCCCTGCCGCGCGCGGCGGCAAGCAGCCCCGAGGGGCGCCGAGCTCATCCAGGGCTCATCCAGCACTCGTCCACGGCTCGTCCGTACGCGAACGCCGCAAAGTATACCACTCAACCCCCGGCTGTGGTGCCGGTCACGGTCAGTACCACACGACGCACGTGGGGAGAACTACGGTGCTCCCAGACATACAGGGCCTGCCAGGTCCCGAGCGCGAGGCGGCCGCCCGAGATCGGGATCACCTCGCTCGAGCGGGTGACGGCGCTCCTGAGGTGGCCCGGCATGTCGTCGGGGCCCTCGTCGTCGTGCTCGTACTCGCGGCCCTCCGGGGCGAGGCGCGACATCCAGCGCTCCAGGTCGCGGAGGACGGCCGGATCGGCGTTCTCCTGGACGATGAGGCTCGCGGACGTGTGCTGCAGGAACACGGCGCAGAGGCCGACGTCGACGCCCGCGCCGGCGACGACGCGCGCGACCTCGCGCGTGATATCGACGAAACCCCGGCCGCTCGTGCGGATCTCGAGCGTGCGCTGGACGATGGTGGTCACCGCGTCATCTTAGCCGCCTTCGGCGCGGGCGCCCGGCACGACGTCGACGATGAGCCCCCAGCTCGTCCACTGCTGGAACCACACGCCGACCCGTTCGGCCAGCGCCGCGCCCGCCCCCTCTCCGGCGCCCGTCGCCTCGCCGGAGGCCTCCGCTCCGGCTCCGGGGGCTCCGGCCGCCACCTCCTCGCACGCCGGGACGAGCGGTACGCCCCGCCCGAGCGCCTCGAGGAGGGCGAACGCCGGCGGCTCGAGCTCCTCGAAGCGGATCGTGAGATCCGCGCCGCGGAACACGGCGAGGCGGACGGGGCGGGGCGCGGGCAGCGCGGGCGACCGGCCCTGCTTGAGCTCGCTCCGGAGGACGTGCGCCGGATGGCCGAGCCGCACCAGCGCGAGCAGCGGGTGAAGGACGATCCTGGCGGTGGACCAGCCGTCCGCCGGCATGCCCGTCACCTTCGCCGGATCGAGCGGAGGGGGCGAGGCGCCGTCGAACAGATCGACGAGGGCGTGCTCGTACCGCGCCACGTCGCGCGCGAGATCCCGCAGGGCAG
Source organism: Sorangium sp. KYC3313 (assembly GCF_052075895.1). NCBI lineage: Bacteria > Pseudomonadati > Myxococcota > Polyangiales > Polyangiaceae > Sorangium > Sorangium sp. KYC3313. Next base: position 7,980,648 of record NZ_CP197255.1, on the reverse strand, counting down.
GGGGGAACCCCTCGTGCGCGCCCGCGAAATCGGCGACCTCTCGCCCGAGGTCGCGCAGCGTGAAGCTCGCGGGCGGGTGCGCCGCGAGGTAGGCCCTCGCGAACGCGTCGAAGCCGTCGTCGCCGAGGACGTGCGCCAGCGCGGGGTAGTCCTCGCGGAGCGCGTCCCTGTGCCGCAGCCAGAACTGCCGCCGGTAGATGTCGGCCTGCTCGGCGGGCGCGAGCCGCTCGCTCCCGGCCACGTGCTCGCGGCACAGGCCGGCGAGCTCGGCGTCGTCCGGGAGCGGCGCGCCCGCCGTGAACACGCGGGTGAGCTGGCGCATCAGGGCGGCGAGGCCGGCCGGGGGCGCGGGGTCAGGCGGCGCGCGCACGCGCCACCTCCTGCCGGATCGCCCGCGCCTTCTCCGCCTCGGCGGCGAGGACCTCGAACGAGGGGATGTCGTCGTCCCACTCGATCAGCGTCGAGACGTCGCCGGTGCGGGCGACCGCGCGCCGGTAGAGCGCCCACACGGCGTCGACCACGTGATCGCTGTGGGTGTCGAGGATGTAGGCGCCCTGGTGCGCGTGGCCGGCGAGGTGAAACTGCACGATCCGGTGGTGCGGCACGCCGTCGATGTAGGCCTCCGGATCGAAGCCGTGGTTGTAGGAGGAGACGTAGACGTTGTTGACGTCGAGCAGGATGCCGCAGTCGGCCTCCTCAGCGACCGCCGAGAGGAACTCCCACTCGCTCATCCGGCTGGCCGTGAAGGTCAGGTAGCTCGACACGTTCTCGAGCGCGAGCCGGACCTCGAGGAAGTCCTGCACCACCCGCGCGCGCGCCGCGACGTGCCGCACGGCCTCGTCGGTGTACGGCAAGGGGAGCAGGTCGTGCAAGTTGATGCCGTGCGCGCCCGTCCAGCACAGGTGATCGCTCACCCAGGGCGAGCCCACCCTGGCGAGCAGCGCCTTCAGCCGGCGCAGGTAGTCGAAATCGAGCGGATCCGTGCTGCCGATCGACAGCGAGACGCCGTGCTGGACGAGGCGGTAGCTCGAGAGGAAGCGCTCGAGGTTGGCGATCGGCATGCCGCCGTCCACCATGAAGTTCTCGCTGATGATCTCGAACCAGTCGACCCGGGGCCGGTGCTCGAAGATGTGCCGGTAGTGCGGGATGCGCAGCCCGACGCCGACGCCGAGATCGGGGAGTCCCAGCCGCATCCGTTCGGGATTCACCATGGTTCACCGCGAGCCTTGCTCAGGGGTGGAGGGATGCGCCGCGGCGCCTCACGGCCCAGCGGAGCCGGCGGACCCGCGTGGCATGGCCCGACGGCCCAGCGGATCTGGCGGATCCGCGTGGATCCGCCGGATTCCGCCGGGCCGGGCGCGCCGGGTCTACGACGAGCAGTCGGCCGGCTTGCAGCCGCCCTTGCCCTTGCACTCGTTCTGGCCGGCGCACGCGTGGCTGTCGCTCTTGCAGCCGCCCTTGCCCTTGCACTCGTTCTTGCCGGCACAGCACGCCTTCGCGGCGTTCTCCGGCGCCGCGGCCGGAGGCGCATCGGCCGCGGGGGCGGCGCCCGTCTCGGGCGCGGGCGGAGGCGACGAGGCGCAGCCCGCGAGGCCCGCCACCATGCCCGACACCGCCGTCAACGCCAACGTCTTGCCCATGTCGATCGTCATCTGATCCTCCACGCTCGTCTTCGTCGCGATCACCGAGCCCACCGCGCGCCTCGCCAGCATGGCGCGCCCGCGCGCTGGAGCCCGTCGGGGCTCGCCGGCCTCTCGACCGCGCGGAGCCCATCGGCTACGCGTCACTACGCCCGGCCGGCTCCACGGTTTCAGTTCGGACGCGTTGATTCTTCATTCAACTCCCCGTAAGTGAGCGGGGTTGACCTCCACGCCCACGCGAGCCCCCCCTGCGTGCACGGCGTCCGCCGGCGTAGCCTCTGCGGCTGGGGCGCGCGGCCAGCGTGCAGCGTTCCATGCGCGACGTAACTCGCTTCGGATGGCAGGCGCAAGACAAAGCGTCCAGCGCGGCGCGCCGGCGCCGTGGCGCGTCCTCGTCCCCCCGCGCCGCGGGGCGCTCCCCGTGCTCGCGGCGCTCTCGCTGGGGGCGGCCGGCTGCGGGGGGGCTCCGCGCGCGGGGGCCGGCGCGGCGGGTGATGCGGCGGGTGATGCGGTCTCCAGGCGCGAGTTCCCGGTCGAGGCGATCGCCGCCGAGCTCGAGGCGATGAGCGGCGCGGTGCTCGAAGGGCGGGGAGCGACGTTCCGGGACATCCTGGCCGACGCGATCGCGAAGGACGCGTACCTGTGCCAGCCGGCGCCGCGCCGCGTCTTCTCCGGGGCGCGCGGCGACGTGCCGGAGGGGGAGCGGCGGATCGCCGGGGTGATGCCGCACTACGGCCTCTTCTTCGGCCCGATGAGCTACCTCGTGCGGCGGCGCGGCGGCGCCTGGGAGGTCGACGTGCGCATCGCGGTCGACCCGCCGGAGGGCGCGGGCTGGCTCGAGCTGCCCGACTGCGGGCTCTCCGCCCGGCTCGGGGGCGCGATCGCGTGCCGCGGGACGCCGTACGCGCGCTCGGGATCGACGGACGCCTGCCCGGGGTCCGGCGTGTTCACGGCGAGGGCGACGCCGGCCGCGATCCGCGCGCTGCTCGCGCGCTGGTCGGACGAGGCCGAGGGGTACTGGAACCGCGACGCGCGCGCCTTCGGGCTGCCGGTGCGCTACGACTTCGACTTCGTGCTGGCGGACGAGGCGCGCGCGCGGGCGCTCCACGTCGACCTCGCGGTGCCGCTCTCGCCGACGTGCGGCAGGACGCCGTACTTCAGCGCGATGCGGGCCGGCTGGTCGCTGCCCGTTCTCGCCCACGAGGTGGGGCACGTGCTCGGGCTGCTCGACGAGTACGAGGCGCTCTCCGGGATCGTCAGCTGCTATCCCAAGACGCCGTTCCCGGGCGCCGAGATCAGCCGGATGGGGCTGTCGATGAAGGAGGAGACGCGGCTGCTGCCGATCCATCACTACCTCGTGCTCCGCCGCTTCTTCTGCCGCGAGCCCGCGTCCATCGACCCGTATGCCGGCGCGATCCGCTGACCCGACGCCGGCGCGATCCGCCGAGCGCCCCGCGCGGCCCCGCGCCGGCCGCCGCCTCGCGGCCGCGGCGCTCGCCTACGTCAGCGCCGCGGCGCTCGCGTGGACGGGGCTCGCGGGCTGCCGCTCGGAGCGAGAGCGCGGCGCGGCGGACGCGGGGCCGAGCGCGGCGGACGCGGGAACCAGCGCGGCGGACGACGGGGCCGGGGCGGCGGACGTGGCGCCGCCGCTCGTGGGGGCGCCTCCGGGGCCGAGGGCGCTCGCGCCGCCGGCGGAGCCGCGCTGTCCGCCGGAGATGGTGCGGGTCGCGCGCCGGTTCTGCGTCGATCGCTACGAGGCGGTGCTGCTCGACAGGGAGACGGGGCTCGAGATCTCGGCGTTCTATCCTCCGTCGCGCCAGGCGGCCGCGTCCGTCGAGCGCGTGTGGTCGAAGATGCGGCTGCAGCTCGGGGACGACGAGGCCCGCCGCATGGAGCTGCCGCTCCTGCCCGGCTGGCAGAAGCAGCGCGAGTTCGAGCCGCGCGCGGTGTCGCGCAAAGGCGTGCTCCCGCAGGGCTACACGACCGGCGCGCAGGCGGAGCTCGCGTGCCGGAACGCGGGCAAGCGGCTCTGCTCGCTCGACGAGTGGCGGACGGCGTGCCGCGGCGAGCGGGACGAGCAGTTCCCGTACGGGCCGACGTACGCGGACGGGCGGTGCAACGTGTTCCGCGAGCACCACCCGGCCGGCGTGCTCCACCGCGACATGACGCTCGGGCACAGCGACCCTCGGCTCAACCTGGTGCGCGTCGCCGGGGCGCCGCTCCTGCGGCGGACGGGCGAGACCGCGACGTGCGCGAGCGCGTGGGAGGACGACGCGATCGCCGACATGGTCGGCAACCTGGACGAGTGGATCGACGACCCGGACGGGACCTTCGTCGGCGGGTTCTACGCGCGCGCGACCCGGGAGGGGTGCATGGCGCGCGTCGCGTCGCACGATTTCACGTATTTCGACTACTCGACCGGCGTCCGCTGCTGCGCGGATCTGCGCGCGGCGTGGTGACGGCGCGGGCCGCCGGACGCGCGACGAAGAACACGGCTGGCCGGCAGGAGCGCTCGTGCCGATGTGACGGGCTGCGCGCAAGACGTGCGGAGCCCGCAATTCATTCCCGCCTGGCCAGCCCCTGCCGTACCACCTCTCGAGCGACGAACGGGCTCCATTCGTGGAGCAGCTGCAGGGTCAGCCCTCCGTCAAGGTAGGCCGTGTAGTACAGCTCCCGTGCGGCGAGGCACTCCTTGTCGTTGAGCTTCAGTCGCTCGATGGTCGCCTGAACACGCGCACGCGTCTCGCCGTGAAGACCTTCCGCTGGGAGCACCTGAAGGAAGGACATCTCCAGGACGAACCACCCGTCAGGGATCTCCATGGGGTCGAGGACGTCCTCGAAGTCGCGCTTGCGCGCGTTCATGAGCGAGCACACGAAGCGGTAGTTGCTCCACTCGTAGGCGAGCTCGCGACGCTTCGACTTCGGCGCGACGTGATCGACGGATCGTGCCCCCGTGCCTCGCGGAACGAGCACGCACCGGTAGGCGCAGATGCTGCGGTAGCTGTCCCGGAGATCGTCCAGGCACTCCCGCCAGGTTGGGGGCAGGGGCTCCAGGTTCGCGGCGAGGGCGCGCAGGCCGGGCTGCCGGACCAGCGCGTCGAAGCGCGCCGGCTCGGGCTGGAGGTGCACGTGGATCACGGCGTAAGCCCGGCCTGCCGAGCCCTGACGAGCCACCGCGCCCAGAAGGGATCGGTGTCCTTGAGCACGTCGTGCAGCTCCTCGTGGATCCGCTTCGCGTCCTCGATCGGCAGATCTGGCCGCCGCATCGCCGCCATGGCGTCGAGGATCGCCTTCTCCGCCTCGACGGACCGCGCTTGCGCGAGGTCGAACACGTCGGACGTGAGCCACGACGAGGCATCCCCGCGTGGCTTCCACGCGGGCTTCGATACGGTGACCTCGGCACCGTCGAGGTCGAACAGGAAGAGCGCGTCGCGAGCCTCGTCGAAGTGCGGCTCGGCGGAGGCGAGGACCATCGGCGCGTGGGTGGTGATGAAGAGCTGCGTCTCGATGGATGCCTCGAGCTCGCGGGACACCCGGAGCAGCGCAGGCAAGATCACGCGCTGCCACTGCGGGTGCAGGTGAGCCTCCACCTCGTCGACGAGCACCACCAAGCTCCGCTCCGGCGCGGCGTTCCGGAGCTTCGCCGCCTCGACGTGCTCGCGCCACATCCAGACCAGGAGGTAGGCGAAGGAGAGGATCCGCTTCATCCCGGCGGACGCGAGCACCACCGGGACGTTGCCGTACGGCATGTCGAGGGTGGGGATGTCGCGCACGTCGTGCAGCGATACACGGGTCGTGATCGCTCCGGGTCGGAGGGTCTCTCCAGGCCTCGGCGACAGGACCTCCAGCACGCGCGTCAGCAGATCGAACGTGCTGTCTCGCCGGAGCTGCCATGTCGTCCAGTCGCGGATCAGGCCGTTGCAGAGCACCGAGCCGTCGTGGTCATCGGCGGTGAGCCCGTTCCAGATCTGGCTGGGCGCGAAGTGAAACCCAGGCACGGGTCCCGATGATCTCGCGCCGAGTGGGAACTGCAGATGCGCCGCAGGTCGAAGCGGATCCCACACGGAGAAGCTGCCGTCGACGCGGGCGTAGAAGATGAGGCCGGAGCGCCTGGAGGCCCCGCGTGGGTAGACGGTGTGCCAATTTTGCTGCTCGAAGTCGAACGATGACGAGATCCGATGCACGGACTCCCCGTCACGCGTCTCCCGGACGATCTCTGGCCGGACCGCCGGGCCGCGTCGCGGTGCCGCGGGATAGCCGGGCCACGTGCTTGTCAGCGCGAACCAGCTGACATCCAGCACGAAGGTCTTTCCGAGTCCGTTGTCGCCTGCGAAGAGGTTGAGCCGAGGCGCGAGCTCGAACGCCATCGCGGGCGCCGGTCCGGTGTCGTGCAGTTCCAGCCTCTCAAGCATCGCGGCCTCTCACGGTGGAGCCGGTCAGCTCGGCGGGTTGCTCTCGTTCGCTCATCGGACCGACCATGGCATCGCGTGATCTGCTGGGTCGCGCGGTAAAAGGCAAGAAAAGGCGTCCCTGTGGGGCTCGCCGATCGCGAGGTCCCGCAGGGGGCGCGGGGTTGCCTGTGCGTCGAGCTTGCACCTCGGCGATAGGTCGAGGCGCGAGCGCCCCATGTCCTCGAACGAGCGTGGTGACGGGGGTCTGGAACGGATCGAAACCGTTGAGGAGGGGCTGGCGACGGGGGCCGTAACGGATCGCATCCGTCGAGGTGGGCTGGCGACGGGGGGCCTCGACGGATCGCAACCGTCGGGAGGGGCCTGCCGCCGGGGGGCCTCAACGGATCGAGTGAGCGCGAGGGGCCTGTCGCCGGGGGTCGTCGACGGATCGAGTGAGCGCGAGGGGCCCGCCGCCGGGGGTCTTCGACGGCTCGAGTGAGCGCGAGAGACCCGCCGCCGGGGGTCTTCGACGGATCGAGTGAGCGCGAGGGGCCCGCCGCCGGGGGTCTTCGACGGATCGAGTGAGCGCGAGGGGCCCGCCGCCGGGGGTCTTCGACGGATCGAGTGAGCGCGAGGGGCCCGCCGCCGGGGGTCTTCGACGGATCGAGTCCGTCGGGACGCCCTCAGGTCGTGGGGCGGCCGACCGCGAGGAAGGCCTCCTCGCCCTTCGGGCGCCGCCGGTCGCGCCAGACGAGCGCCGCGGGCAACACCAGCACGGCCGCGAAGAGGCACGCGAGCTCGCCGATGACCGCGGCGACGCCCAGGCTCCGCACCGCGTAGTTCTGCGAGCGGACCAGGGCGAGGTAGCCCAGCGTCGTCGTGAGGCTGCAGAGGATCACGGCGCCGCCCGTCTCGCGCACCGCGGTCAGCGCGCCGCCGGCGCCCTCCCGCGCGTACCGCTGCACGATGTTCACGGCGTAGTCGACGCCGATGCCGAACGTCAGCGGCAAGGCGATGAAGTTCAGGAAGTTGAGCTTCACGTTCATCAGCACGAGCAACCCCGCCATCCACGAGGCGCCGACGAGCAGCGCGCCGAGCACCGCGAACGCCGGACGGCCGCCGCGGAAGGCGACGAGCACGACGAGGACCGTCGCGGCCAGCGAGAAGAGCACCGCCGGCGGCACGTCGTCGATGACCGCCGCCCACATGTCCGCGTAGATGACCGCGCGCCCCGAGCCGCGGACGACGCTGCCGTCGGGGAGCCGCGTCTCGCGGTACGCGTCCGCCCACCGGAAGAGGTAGTGCGCGTCGTGCACGCTCTCGGGCGTGGTCGGGCTGATGTACACGATGCGCCCGCGCGTCCCGTCGGTCTCGGTGAAGGCGCGCGCCACGCCCGCCGGCAGATCGTCGATCCCGAACGGCGCGAGATCGTCCGGCGGGATGACCGCCTGGATGCGGCGCCAGTCCTCGTCGCCCACGAGGCCGCGCTTCCGCGCCCTGAGGACGCGATCCTTGATCTCCTGGAGCAGCGGGAGCTTCTCCGCCTGATCCCGCGGGACCAGATCCTGGAGCGCGTAGATCTCCTTGAACGGCTTCTCGCCCTCGGGCGCCGCGTCGCGCCTCGCGTAGAGCGCGGCGCGGAGCGGCTCGACCTGCTCGGGCCGGTCCACGAGGATCGCCATGCCGTCGGTGCCGACGTAGCCGGTGATCTCCTCCGCGAGCGAGCTCAGGCGGATCTGCGCCGCGCGGGCCCCCTCGTCGTTGCGGAGGTTCTGGAGGTTGTACTCCATCGGATCGGCGCGCACGTAGCTCACCGTGGCGACGAGGCCGGCCGCGGCCAGGGCGAGACCCGCGAGCGTGAGCGTGACCGGGCTCCGCGACGCGAGCCGCGCGAACGGCGCGCCGAACGCGATGCCGCCCTGGGCGCGCCGCCGCAGCCTGCCGAGCAAGCCCGGCGACTCCTGCTCGAGGGGGACGATCCGGTCCATCACCGCGAGGATGCTCGGCAGCGCGACGAACGTGGCGATCCAGCAGAGCACCATGCCGGCGCTGCCGATGAGGCCGAAGTCGTGGAACCCGCGGAACTCGGTGACGAGCAGCGAGCCGTAGGCGGCCGCGGCCGCGCAGCCGGCCGTGAGCGTGGGCAGCCAGGTCTCGCGGTGGGCGACGCGCACGCCCTCGAGCAGGCTCGCGCCGCCGCGGCGCGCCTCGAGGTAGCGCGCCATGTAGATGATCCCGAAGTTGATCCCGTTGCCGGCGACGATCGAGAAGAGGAACCCGGTCGCCATGTTGAGGTGGCCGAGCGCGAGCTGGGTGGCGCCGAACGTCCAGGCGACGCCGATGCCGATCGTGATCAGCATGGCGACGAGCGTGCGCAGGCGCAGGTAGTAGAGGAACACGACCGCGGCGATGAGGACCGCGCCCGAGACGCCGACGTCGGTCAGGTCCTCGTTGATGGCCGCGTACTCGGCGATGCCGGTCTGAAGATCGCCGGCGAGGCCGTGGGTGATCCCCGCGTCGAACGAGGCGGGGCGCACGCGCTCGACGACCTCGCTCACGCGCCGGATCGCCTCGGAGCCGGCGGCGAAATCGCTGGCCATCACCTTCGAGCGGATGGCGACGACGACGGTCTTGCCGTCCTTCGACTGGTAGTAGCCGTCGGGGTAGCGCCCCGTGTCGACCCCCTGGAGGCCGAGGCTCTGCTCGATCGAGCCGGCGTTGATCTCGGGGGGCGGCTCGTCGTCATCGAGCAGCGCGCCCGTCGCCTTGTTGACCTCGTAGGCGTAGCGCGCCTCGATGTCGTCCCTGAGCTTGGTGAGCCTGTCGCGGTCGACGTAGAGCCCGGCGCGCGGCGAGAGGAAGCGGTAGGCCTCGTGCACCCCGTCCTCGACGCTGCCGACCCACGGGGGGCCGATCTTCTCGATCTCCGGGACGAGCGCGTCCGCGGCCCGCTGGAGCGCGGCCGTGGGCGTGCCCTCGCCGCCCTGGAGCACGACGAAGAGCGTGGAGACGCCGGCCGTCTTGGCCGCGACCCGGTCGAGCTCCTGCACGCTGGGCCGCGACGCCGGCAGCAGCGACTCGAACCCGGTCAGCACATGGAGCCGCGTCGCCAGGAAGAGGGCGATGACGGTGAGGATCCCGGTCACGAGCAGCGGCAGCGCCGGCCGCTTCACCTGGAGCTCGGCGAGGCGCGACGCGAGCCCGCCGCCGCGCGGCGAGGGCGGCGCGAGGCGGGGAGAGGGCTCGCGGGGAGCTTCACCGGAGCTTTCGTGTGAATCAGGGGAATCAGGGGAAGGAAACGGGCGGGGCGCCGGAGGCGGTGGCATGGGGGGAGCGGACATGAGACGGTGTGTAGATCCGGGGCGGAAAGGGACGTTGGAAGGACGGTGGAAGCGCCGGGGTGAAAGCGCCGGTGGACCACGTTCTAGGGAACGGGATCTCCGGAGAACAGCGGTCGTGTGCGGCGCGGCGACGGCGCGCCGCCGAGGTCCGGGCGGCCGCGGAGGCGCGCCGGGACGGCGGGCGCTCCCACGGCCCCGCTGACCATGATGCGGTGTTCGGGATGCGCAACGACGATCTCGTGCGCCGCCTGATCGGTCACGAGATCGCCCGCATCGCGGGCGCGAAAAAGCGGCACTCCAGGGAGCTCGTGGCCGGATCTCGACGTCATTGCCTCAAGGATGGGCGCCCGGCGTGCCTCCCGTGTCGAGTCCGCTCCCCTACGACGCCTCTCCCGGGGGGCCTCGCGCGGCCTGTGAAGCCTTGCTCGCGTCGCGCACGGGCCAGGGCAGCTAGGGTGTCGCCGGCGGCCAAGCGCGCCGACCGATCGCCTCATGAGGTTATACGAACAGGCCCTAGTTCCGCGTTCCACAAATCCCGCCAGAGATCTGTCTCGCAAACGAAGGGAGATTTGACGCAACGACGCAAACTACAAAAATCTGTTCTTTTTTTGCGTCTTTGCGTCTTTGCGCCTTTGCGTTGAATCTCTCTCCGGATCCCGGGCCGGACCTCCGGCGGGCGGAACTAGGGGCCGGGCGGCGTCGTGCCGGCGTCCGCGGCCCCCGCGCGGCGAGGCTTCGCAGCGCCGCCTGAGCCCCCGTCGCGGGGCGCGCTCGCGTCCACCGGCGCGGCGCCCGCGTCGGCCGCGGCACCCGCGTCGGCCGCGGCGCCCGCGTCCGGCGGCGGCTGGTCGGGCGCCGCAGGAGGCGCGGGCGGCGGGGGCGCCGGGGGGACCTCGCTCTCCCAGCACTCCGGCTTCGGGGGCGCCGCGAAGTGGACCGTGCGCGAGGCGGCGTCGCCCTTCCGGGTGACGAGCTTGTCGGTCTTGTACACGGTCGCGTTGCCGCACGCGTACTCCGCGGCGTCCTTCGACTCGCGCGCCACCACGCGCGTCCGGGGCGCGCGCTGGTTCTCGCACTGGGCCCACTCGATCTCGTACTCGGCGTCCTCGTCGGAGAGGAGGATCCGGCTCGGCGGGTCGTCCTTGGACCGGCGCCCGGTGAGCGTCGTCCGGGTGATCGGCTCCTTGCCCTCGCGCACCGTCAGCGTGACCGGGAAGCGAAAGCTCCCGCGCATGTGCGCGCGCGTCGCGCCGATCTCGAAATCGGGGCAGATCGGCTCCCCCTCGATCGGGGACGGCGTGGGCGGGCCGCCGCACGCGGCGCTGGCGAGGAGGCTGCCGAGGAAGAAGACGGCGAGGGGTCGGGCTCCGGGGCGGAGGTTCACGACGGGATTAGTCGTTTCCCCGGGTCCGCGCGTCAAGCGATCTTGGTCTTGCCCAGCTTCAGCACCCGATCGAAGTGCTCCTTCGAGACGGGCACCACGCTGAGCCGCGACCGCTTCAGGAGCGAGATCTCGGCCAGCGCCTCGTCGCCGCGGATCGTGTCGAGGCTCACCTGCGCCTTGAGCGGCGCGACCGGCTCGATGTCCACCACGCTCCAGTCCTCGTCGGCGTCGGCCGTCGGATCCGGGTACGCTTCGCGCTTGACGCGCGCCACGCCCGCGACCGCCTTGCCCTCGCTCGAGTGATAGAAGAGCACGAGATCCCCCTGCTTCATGGACCGCATGTTGTTGCGGGCCTCGAAGTTCCGGACGCCGTCCCAGATCGTCTGGCCGTCGCGCACGAGCTGCGCGAACGAATATTTCTGTGGCTCGCTCTTCATCAGCCAGTAACGGCGAGACATGCACGATCTCCAGGGCAGGCGCGAGGGCGGCGCCGGCCTCGCCGTCGCGCTCTCATCCTCGACGGACAGCCCGTCGATTTGACCGGCTACCCTAGCACCGCCCGCTCAGTCGGTGATCACGATCTTGGCGCCGTCCGGCGTTCGCCGCGCGATCTCGTCAATCTCGTCGTCGTCGAGGGCGATGCAGCCGAGCGTCCAGTCGCTCTCCTTGTGCACGCCCGCGAGCTGCGCGCTTCCTACGCCGTGGATGCCGATGCTGTGCCCGACGCCGCGGCCCGGCGGGACCTCGCCGCGCCGCTTGAGCTCGGCGAAGCGCGCGCGGTCTTCCTCGTTCGGGTAGCTGACGATCAGGAACCGATGGAACAGGCCGTTGATGCGGCCCGCGACGCGGTACGTGCCGACGGGGGTGCGCCTGTCGCCCTCGTAGCGCTTCGGCCCCGGCCCGCCCGGCCCGAGGGCGACCCGGTACGACCGGACGATCTTGCCGCCCGCGACGAGATCGAGCGTGCGCTCGCTCTTGTCGATCCGGATCTCGGTGACCGGCGAGCCACCGCCCTGGGCGGCGGTCAGGGAGGGGACCGTGTGGGTGAGGGAAGCGGCGAGCAACGCCGCGGCGAGCACGAGAGGGGGCCTGAGGAGCATGCCCGACCGTCGGCGCCGCGCCGGAGAGTGTGACGCCCGGCCGGGGCCTGCAGTATTCTCGATCGGGCGCGTCACGCTCCGCGGCCGCGGCGCGATGCAGGGTCGATGAGCACGCCGATGACCACCGAGGACCGCACCCCCGCGACGAACCCCCTGGCAGAGCCAGGGCTCCGCCGAGCCCTCGAGGATTTCGTGCGGCGGCGCGTCCCGAGCGGCGAGGTCGACGACGTGGTGCAGACCGTCCTCTGCGACGCGCTCGCGTCGTCGGGGCGCCCGGCCGACCCGACGGAGCTCCGGCGCTGGCTCCTCGGGATCGCGCGCCACAAGGTGGCCGACCACCACCGGCGCTCGGCGCGGGAGGCCGCGACGGAGCTGCCCGACCTGCCGGTCGGACCGCCGCCCGTCGAGGCGCGCGAGCTGGCGCGCTGGGCCGAAGAGCAGGCCTCCGCGAGCCGCGACGCCCGGCAGACGCTGTCGTGGATGGCCCGCGAAGGGGAGGGCGAGAAGCTCGAGAGCATCGCCGCCGAGGAGCATGTGCCCGCCGCCCGGGTGCGGCAGCGCGTGTCGCGGATGCGGCGATGGATGCGGGAGCGCTGGATGGCCGAGCTCGCCGCGGTCGCGGCGCTGGCCCTCCTCGCGTTCGTCGTCGCCCGGCTCCTGCGGTCGACGAGCGACGCGCCCGTGATCGCGCCCCTGCCCGAGCCGCAGCCGAGCGCGCCGCCGGACGGGCCCTCGCCGCCCGTCGCGCCGCCGTCGCCGCTCGACGCGCTGGAGCGCGCGCGGTCGCTGCGGGCCGAGGCGCTGCGCGCGTGCGACGAGGCGGCCTTCCGCCGGTGCCTGGACCAGCTCGACGAGGCGGATCGGCTCGACCCGGCGGGCCGCGACGCGCCGGAGGTCGCCGCGGCCCGCGAGCGCGCGCTCGAGGCGCTCCGCGCGCCGACGGAGAAGACACCGGCGCCGGGGCCCGTCGACGAGAAGCTCGACAGGAAGGACGAGAGCAACTCTCGCCCCGCGCCGAAGCCTCGCCCGAAGGTGGCGCCGCCGCCCGCACAGAAGCCCACCTCGTCGCTGCCCGCGGAGCAGATGCTCAAGGAACAGATGCTCAAGTCGAGGAAAGCAGCGCCGAAATCGAAGATCGACGAGATGGATTTCCCGTCGGGGAAACTCTAGTCGCTCGCGCCAAGAGGCGAACGACGCGCCGAGATCGAGCCGGACTCGACGGCTCGCCGTCGCCTCCGGAGCGGGGGGGCCGACGTGCTGCCGAGGGGGAGCGGCGCGCGCCGCCGTACGAATCCATCTCGCAGTTTGCGGCGTAGTCGTCTAAACACGCTGGCGCTCGGCGCCGTCAACGACGCCAAGGAGAGGAGCCCAGGAGATGCGAACGACGAGATGGCTTGGAATGGCATTCGCAGTATCGCTGCTCGCGGCGAGCGCCGGCTGCGCGGTCGAGCCCCAGCAGCAGACCGCGAAGGCGCCGGCACCACCGCCCGCGCCGCCGCCGCCCGCGCCGCCTGCGCCGCCCCCTGACGCGGACGCGGACGGGGTGCTCGACGATGGCACCGACAAGTGCGTGGCCGAGAAAGAGGACGGCCTGCCGCCCGACGCCAAGGACGGCTGCAAGTCGACCGACCCGGACGGAGACGGCCTCGTGGCCGACGCCGACAAGTGCCCGACCGAGGCCGAGGTCAAGAACGGCTACAAGGACGACGACGGTTGTCCCGACGTCCCGCCGGTCGCCCTGGAAGGCAACGAGGTGAAGCTCAACGAGAAGATCGCCTTTGTCGCCGGCAAGCCCGAGTTCGAGCCCGCCTCGCAGGGGCTCCTCGCGAACATCGCGCAGATCCTCAAGGACCATCCGCAGATCCAGTTCGTCGAGGTCGCGGCCTACTCCGAGAAGGTCGGCAACGACGCCGCCACCGTGACGCTCACGAAGAAGCGCGCCGAGGCGGTGGTGAAGGCGCTCACCGCGCTCGGGGTCGAGAAGAACCGCGTGCGGGCCGCCGGCTACGGGGCGCACTGCGCGACCGATCCGGGCGAGACCGAGGAGGCGAAGGAGAAGAACCGCCGCGTCGAGATCAAGATCATGCGGCTCGACGGCAAGGACACCGGCGTCGAGCTCGCCTGCGCCGCGGTCGCCACCAAGGGCCTCAAGCCGGCCGGCGTGCCCGCGACAGCGCCGAAGGGCGCCGTGAAGGCCTCCGACGCGAAGCCGGTGGACCCGAAGGCCGCCGCCAAGCCCGCGGATGCGAAGCCCGCCGCCGCACCGGCGCCCGCCGCCGCGCCGCCGGCTGCAGCGCAGCCCGCCGCCGCCGCGCCTGCCCCCGCCGCGGCGAAGCCCGGGGATACGAAGCCGGCCGCGGCGAAGCCCGCGGACACGAAGCCGGCCGAGACGAAGCCCGCCAGCGTGAAGTAGGCGCTCGGCGCCGCGCGCGCGGGCAGGCTAGCGAGCCTGTCCGCGCGCGGCCGCGAGCAGGCTCGTGAGCGCCTCGCGCGCGGCCTGCCGGCGCTGCGGCTCGGGCAGCGCGCCCGGGCGCAGGCGCTGGATCTCGGCGCACAGCGCGGCGCGATCGCCGGCGAGAGGCGCGCCGCACGGCGCGTCGCGCGCGCCGTCTCCGGGGGCGTCGCGCGGCGCAGGCTCGCCGGCGAGCACGGCCGCCGCGGCCTCGATGAGGCGCGCGGTCGCCGCCGCGCCGGCGTCCTCGCCCCGGAAGCGACCCACGAAGTCGGGCTGCTTCGAGAGCCGTGAGAGGACGTCCCAGCGCTGCTCGCGCACGGCGAGCTCCGTCGCGAAGAGCACGACCTTCAGGTTGCGGCCGAGGTCGGGGAGGGCGCGCGTCTCGCCGTCGAGCGCCATCAGGTCGTCGACGACGTTCGCGTCGAGCGCCGCGGCCGCGCAGCGCACCGCGACGCTGAGCAGATCCGCGCGCAGGGCTGGGCCGAGCGAGGGAGCGCGGCCGAGCGCGCGCGCGGCCGCGAGCACGACGGGGCCGCAGTGCCCCTCGCGGCGCTGCCGCGCCAGCATCACGCCGGCGTCGTAGAGCCGGCCGCTCTGCCGCAGCGCCTCCACGGCGGCCGTGAACGCGTCGGGGTCGTACGTCCCCCGCTCCGCCGCCGTGAGGAAGCCGTCGAGGCTGCGCAGGGCAGGGCACGCGGCCGCGCTGCCCGCGCGCGCCCGTCGCTGGAGGTGCGGCAGCTTGCCGAGGACGTCGGCGATGCGCAGCGAGAGCGCGAGCGGGTAGGCGTCGCAGGCGGGCTCCTCGTAGCCGCCGAGCTCGACCCTGGCCTCGGTGCACGCGAGCGGCCTGGCGACCGCGGCGAGCGAGCGCGCGGTCCTCGCGACGAGCGGGTCGAGCCCCTGGACCGCGGCGAGGCCGGCCGGGAGCGGAGCGAGGAGCGCCGCGACCGCGGCGTCGTCCGCGTCCGGCGGCAGGAGGCCGCGGACGAGCGTCCAGAGGTCGCCGGCGAGGAAGGGGTGACCCGCCTCGGCCGCGAGCTGGGCGTCGATCGCCAGCAGCGCGCGGGCGTCCCGGCCCCAGGCGAGCGGCTGGTCCGGGCGCAGCGCCCGCCGCCCGAGCCGGAGGCCGAACGAGAGCGCGGCGATCGCCCGGCGCGCCGCGGCGGTGCCGCGCTCGGCGTCGCCGTCGAGGAAGTGGTAGGCGGCCGCGAGCGCCGCGGCGCTGACGTAGGCGCGCGCCGCGTCCTCGTCGCTCCGGGGCGAGCCCTCGGGCGCGAGCGCCGCGGCGAGGGAGCCCTCGGGCTCGCCGCGGGTGCGGAGGCCGAGGCCGAGCTGGAAGCTGTTCGCCCCTTCGAGGAGCCCGGCGCCGTACGAGACGTCGAAGCTGAGCGAGAAGACGCGGGTCGCTGTCTTCTCCTCGTAGCGGTAGGTCATGCGCGGCACGCGCAGGCCGCGGGCGTCGGCGGCGGCGAGGACGCGGTCGAGGGCGTCGCGCGCCTCGGCGCGCCGGCCGCCGGCGAAGTCGCGCACGGCGCCGACGAGGGCGAGCACGTCGCCGGTGTCGGCCGCCTGGCAGGCGTCGTCCGACGCCTTGCTCATGGCGGCAGCGTACGCCGACGGATCCGGGGCGATGCCGGCCCGGGCCTTCCCGATCTCGCCGAGGTACGAGAGCGCCCAGGCGACCCGGCTGCCGCTGTCGTTCGCGAGCGCGATGGCGTCCGGCGACGGGGGCCCGCCCAGCACGGCGGCGCCGAGGAGCGAGGCGAGCAGCGCGAGGTCGGCCTGGTCGCGCAGCCCGAGGGCGGAGAACGCGCGGGCGTAGCCGACGAACAGGCCCCGCAGATCGCCGCCGCCGTCGCGCGCGGCGGGGAGCGACGCGAGCGCGTCGAGCAGCGCGCCGCCGGCGGGGCCTCGTCCGACGCCGCCGCTCCGCGCCGGATCGTCGCGGAACGCCGCGGAGAGCCCGCGGAGCACCCGGCCGAGCGGGGCGCCGCTCCGCTCGGCGAAGCGCTCCGCGGTGGACGACTCGAGGAGCGCGCGGGCGAGCGCGTAGCCGCCGGTGAGCGCGTCGGCGAGGTCATGGTCGACCCAGCCGGAGAGGCCCGCGGCGACGGCGGCCTCGGCGTCCGCGGCCGGGAGGGTGAAGCGCGGCGGAGCGGCGCGCGTCGGCGCGCCGGCGGCGCGCGGCGGCGCCGAGAGGAGATCGATGGCGTCGGAGAGGAGCGTCACGAGGAGCCGCGCCCGGCGCGCCCACGGGCCGTCGCCCTGCCTGTACCGCGGCGCGAGCAGGATCCGCCGGCGGACGTCGCCGAGCCGCGCGAGGGCGCGGCGGCCCTCGGGGCTCGGCCCGCGCCCGGCGGCGCAGGCGGCCCCGGCCGGCGGCGGCTTGCGCGAGCGCTCGGTGAGGAGCACGGCGAGGACACCGTCGGCCAGCGCGGCGACGTCCTCGACGAGCTCGGGCGGCGGCGCCTCCGCGGCGTCGGCCGCGCCGGCACCGGCGCCGGCATCGCGCGCCGCGAGCCCCGCGACGGCGCGCCGGAGCGCGTCGCGCGCCTGCCTGCGCTCCGGGGGGAGCCCGGCCGCGCCGGTCGCCTGCGGATCCAGCGCGCCGGCGGCGCCGAGCGCGGCGTAGCGGGAGAGGCTCGCGGCGAGCGCCGCGAGGCCGGGGTAGGGCAGCGCCGGGGCGGGCGCGAGCGCGCGCTCGATCTGCGCGGACGAGAACGCGAGATCCGGCGCCTGACCGGAGGCGAGCCGGTACAGCGCGTCGGCGGCGTAGAGGCCGGCGACGCCCCATCCAGCCTGCTCGGTGAGCTCGCCACGGAGCTTGGCGGTGAGCGCGCCCTGGAGGGCGAGGAAGTGCGGGGGCTGCACCTCGGGCGGGTACGCCATGCCCGCGAAGACGCCGGCGAGCGCCGCGCCGAGGACGGCCTCCGGGTCGTGCGCCTCGGCCATGCGGCGCTGCACGGCGACCTGCGTGAGGTCGACGATGGCGTCGCGGAGGGGCTCGTCGGCGAGCACGCCGGGGCTGTAGGCGAGGGGGATCAGCGCGAGCGCGCGGTAGCGGCGCGGCTCGGCCTCCGCGAGGGCGCGCAGCGCGGCGAGGTGCGCGAGGCCGAGCTCGGTGGCGCGGCGGTGGACGGCGCTGCCCGCGCTGCCTGCCTGGCGCGCGGCGGGCGTGGGGCCGCGCTCGTGGAGCAGGGCGGGCGCGTGGGCCCACGCGGTGCTCGTTTGCTCGACGGCGCGGACGAGCGCCTCGTAGCGCGGCAGCCACGCGTCGAGCGGGAGGCGCCGTCCCGGCGGAGCCGCGGTGCTCGCGGGCGCGGCGGGCGCGGCGGGCGCGGCGGCGGGGTCGCCCGGGGCGAGGGCGCCGGCGAGCGCCGCGGCGAACACGAGGTCGCGCGGGCCTTCCATGGGGGGCGCGACGTCCCGGCCGCAGCCGGGGGCCTTGCCGAGCAGGTCGTCGAGCGCGGCGCGCCGGTCCGCGGGGACGGCCCGCAGCACGGCCGCGCCGCGGGCGCGCCACGCGGCGCGGCCGTCCCGGGCCGTGCGCACGCGGAGGAGGTCGCCATAAGGCGTGTCGCCCGGCGCGGGCGGCGGGTCGAGGCGCGGGGCCGAGGGCGCGAAGGGAGCGTCGTCCTCGGCCTCCTCGAGCGCGACCCCGGCGGTCGCGAGCAGCTGCAGCGCGTAGCGGCCGCGCAGGACCGGCTCGTCGTCCGGGTCGCGCCCCTTCACCGCGGCCGCGAGGGCGTCGGCCGCGGCCGCGGCCTCGACGTAGCGGAAGCGGCCGGCGGCGCCGAAGGCGCGGCGGACGAGCGCGGCGAGCGCGATGTCGTCCGCGATCCGCGAGAGCGACGCGCCGCCGCGCGCGATCGGCGCGAGGCCGGCCATGAACGGCGCGAGCGGATCGGCCGGAAAGAGCTGGACGGCGCCGTGGCGGGCGCGCGCATGGACGAGGTGCTCGTACCCGAGCGCCTCGCCAAGCGCGAGGAGCAGCGCGTCGGCGGCGAGGGCCCCGGGGGGCGGCAGCGGCGCGGCGCGGATCCATTTCGCCTCCGCCGCGGCCACAGGCGCCCGCGCCGCGGCCGTGGCCTCAGCGCCCGCCTCGACGATGACCGCGGCCCGCGGCCCGGTCCCGCCGCGCCGGTCGAGGTCGCGGAGCAAGAGCGCCCACGGGTCGTCGGCGTCGCGGGCGGCGCGGGCCGCGACGTAGCCGAGGGCGAGCTCGCGCGGCGGCCGGCCCTCCGCGAGCGCCGCGGCGAGGGCGCGCTCGCACGCGTCGAGGTGCGCAGGATCGCACTGGGTGGCCTTCGGGGGCGTGGCGCCCGGGGAGGCCGCGCCGCCGCAGCCGGCGGCGAGCAGCGCGAGGAGCAGCGCGGAGCAGAGCGGGAGAGCGCGCGGCGAGGAGGACACGCGATCGTGCAGCATGACGCGCGCGCGACCTTACACGAAACCACCCCTGTCTTCCTGCCTCCGGAGCGCCGTGCTACGCGCGCGCTATGCGACGGGCTTCGGAGCGACGAGGTGCCGGCGGCGCGGGGGGCGGCGGGAGCGCCGGTTGCGGGGCGCGCGGCGCCTCCGCGGCGCTCGGGCTCGCGATCCTCGCGCTCTCGGCGTGCAGCGAGAGCGAAGGCGGGTATGCCGGGACGACCGCGCGCGTCGGCAAGGACACAGAGACGATCTACATCAACAATGGCAGCGAGCCCGAGTACCTGGATCCAGGAAAATCCAACGACTCGGCGAGCTCCACGCTCGTGCAGCAGATGTTCGAGGGGCTGACGACCTACGGCGCCGGCGACCTCCGCCCGGTGCAGGGGGTCGCGACCCACTGGGAGCAGAGCGACGACAACCGGCTCTTCCGGTTCCACCTGCGGCCGGAGGCGCGCTGGTCCGACGGCAAGCCGGTCACGGCGCACGACTTCGAGTACGCGTGGAAGCGGGTGCTGCGCCCCTCCACGGCGTCGCTCGCCGCGACGAACCTCTACGTCCTCAAGAACGGCGAGCTGTTCAGCCTCGGCAAGCTCAAGGCGCTGCGCGAGGCCGCGCCGCTCCGCGCGGCCCCGCGGCCCGACGCGCCGTCCGCGCTCGATCTGCCGAAGGGGGCGTTCGTCGTGGTGCTTGCGCGCTCGCCGATCCAGGTGGACACCGCGATCGCGCCCCTCGCGGCGCTGCCGGAGGGCTCCGCCGCCGTGACGTTCGCGAAGGGCGACGGGAAGGGCGGCGCGAGCGATCGGCTCTCGTTCGGCCCAGCAGGGGGCGGCGCGGCAGGGGGCGGCGCGGCCGCTGGCGGCGCAGCGCCGCTCGGCTCGGCGCCCGGCGGCGGCTGGCAGGGCGCCGTTGTCGACATCGTCCGCGTGGGCCCGCCGTGCAAATGCAACGGCGCCGCCGACCGGTGGTTCGAGATCGAGCGGGGCGGCGCGCGCGGCTTCCTCCCGGGCTGCGCGCTCGTCCCCCCCGCGGGCAACGCCGGCAACCCGGGCAAGGAGGGCGCGGGCGCCGCGCCCCGGTCGGAGGCGTACGCCGTCGTCACGCCGCACACGAGCCTCCCCACGTACGACGCCGCGGCGCCGCCCTCCGGCAGCGCCGCGCAGGGCGAGCCCCCCGTGGGCTTCGTGCCCGACGCGCTCCTCGTGGAGGACGACGGCGCTGTCGGCGTCCGGGCAAGCGACGACCATACGCTCGACGTGCAGCTGGAACAGCCCACGCCCTACTTCACCGATCTCACGAGCTACGTGACGCTCTTCCCCGTGCGCAAGGACGTGATCGAGGCGTTCGAGAAGCGCGGCGAGCCCGAGCTCTGGTTCCGCCCCGAGAACATCGTGGTCAACGGCCCTTACACGCTCGATGAGTGGAAGTTCCGTTACGAGATCACGATGAAGCGGAATCCGATGTACTGGAACCACGACAAGCTGAAGATCCACCGCGTCGTGTGGCTGGAGGTCGAGCTCTACAATGCCGCGATGAACATCTACAAGGCGGGGGATCTCGACTACCTGGGCGACAACACCTCGCTCCCCGCCGAGCACATGGACTGGCTGTCGACCAAGCGCGATTTCCAGCGGTACCCGTACCTCTCCATCTACTGGTTCGAGTTCAACACGAAGAAGCCGCCGGTCGACGACGCCCGCGTCCGCTGGGCGCTCAACCTCGCTGTCGACAAGCGGCAGCTCGTCGAGAAGGTCACGCGGGCGGGGCAGACGCCGGCCACGCACTACGTCCCGGACTACACCGGATCGGGCTACGACGAGGCGGTCGCCGAGGACAGGAAGCTCGGGGTCGATCCGTTCTCGTCGCCGGAGGTCGCGTTCAACCCGGAGCGCGCCCGCGCAATGCTCGCCGAGGCAGGGTACGAGGTCATCCAGGAGGGCGACGGGTACCGGGCGAAGAACTTCCCGGCGCTCGAGCTCCTCTACAACACGAGCGAGGGCCACAAGCAGATCGCGGTCGCGGTCCAGGACATGTGGAAGCGTCACCTCGGCGTGTCCGCCACGCTGCGGAACGAGGAGTGGAAGGTGATGCTCAAGAACGTGCGCGACGGGCACTACCAGGTCGTGCGGTTCGGCTGGATCGGCGAGTTCAACCATCCGGCGACGTGGCTCGGCACGTTGCTCTCGTACAGCCCGCAGAACCGGACGGGATGGGCCGATCAGGAGTTCGACAACCTGATGCGCGCCGCCGCGGCGACGGCCGATCCGAAGGAGAGCATCCGGGCGTTCCGCAAGGCGGAGAAGCGGGCCCTCGACGGCATGCCCAAGCTGCCGCTCTACTTCTACACGAAGTCGACGCTGGTGAAGCCGTGGGTCAAGGGGTTCAAGGGCAACTCGCGCGGCGTGCAGCTCGTCAAGTGGCTGTGGAACGACCCGAGCTGGCGCGACAACCCGTCGAACGAGACCGCGTTTCCGGAGATCGAGTTCCCGGCGCCGGGGCGGCTCGGCGTGCCGTGACGCGCCCTGACAGCGCCCCGCCGGGCGGGCCGGCTGCGCCCTGAGGTCCCCCGTTGACGCGCCGGCCTGTGCCGTGGCCTCATCGACGAGAGCGCGGCATAGACCCTCTCGGGAGAACGACATGAGCAAGACGATCCTGGTCACCGGAGGCGCGGGCTACATCGGCTCGCACACCTGCGTGGAGCTCCTCCACGCGGGCTACCGGGTGGTGATCCTCGACAACCTCTGCAACAGCCGCAAGGCGGCGGTGGAGCGGGTGGAGCGGATCGCCGGGAAGCAGGTGACGTTCATCCAGGGCGACATCCGCGACGCGGCGCTCCTGGATCGGCTGCTCGCCGAGCACCCGATCGACGCGACCATCCACTTCGCGGGGCTGAAGGCCGTCGGCGAGTCGGTCGAGAAGCCGCTCTCGTACTACGAGAACAACGTCGCGGGGACCGTGTGCCTGCTCAGGGCGCTCGACGCGCGGGGCGCGCGGAAGCTGGTGTTCAGCTCGTCCGCCACCGTGTACGGCGATCCCGAGCGCGTGCCGCTCGACGAGGGGAGCCGGCTCGGGCCGACCAACCCCTACGGGCAGTCCAAGTTCATGGTGGAGCAGATCCTGCGCGACGTGGCGGCCACCGGGGGCTGGTCGCTCGCGTCGCTGCGCTACTTCAACCCCGTTGGCGCCCACGAGAGTGGGCTCATCGGGGAGGATCCGAACGGGATCCCGAACAACCTGACGCCGTTCATCACGCAGGTCCTCGTGGGGCGGCGCGACAAGCTCCGGGTGTTCGGGGGCGACTGGCCGACGCCGGACGGCACCGGCGTGCGCGACTACATTCACGTGGTCGACCTCGCGCTCGGGCACCTCGCCGCGCTGAAGCGCATCTTCAGCGTCGGCGACAGCTTCACCGTCAACCTCGGCACCGGGCGGGGACACTCGGTGCTGGAGATGGTGGCCGCGTTCGAGAAGGTCAGCGGGAGGCGCGTCGCCCACGAGATCGTGGCGCGCCGCCCCGGGGACGTCGCCTCGGTGTACGCGGATCCCGCGCGCGCGGTCGAGCTGCTCGGCTGGCGCGCGGAGCGCGATCTCGAGACCATGTGCCGCGACAGCTGGCGCTGGCAAGAGCAGAACCCGAAGGGGTTCGCCGATTAGGGCCGCGGCTCTGAGGCGCGATAGAGCGCTCCTGCTCGCGGCCCTCTCGTGCCCGCTCGCGGCCTGCGCGGGCGAGACCGAGGGGTACGTCGGGACGACGTCGCGCGTCGGCAAGGACGTCACGACGTTCTACGTCAACAACGGCGACGAGCCGGAGTACCTCGATCCAGGCAAGGCCGTGGACTCCGTGAGCATCACGCTGCTCCACCAGATGTTCGAGGGGCTGACCAGCTACGCGCCCGGCGATCTCCACGCGGCGCAGGGGGTCGCGGCGCGCTGGGAGCGGAGCGACGACAACCGGTTCTTCCGGTTCCACCTGCGGCCGGAGGCGCGCTGGTCGGACGGCAAGCCGGTGACGGCGCACGACTTCGAGTACGCATGGAAGCGCGTGCTGCGCCCGTCGACGGCCTCGCTCGCCGCGACGAACCTGCACATCCTCAAGAACGGCGAGCTCTTCAACCTCGGCAAGCTCAAGGCGCTGCGCGAGGGCGCGACGCTGCGCCGCGCGCCTCGCCCCGACGCGCCGCCCGCGCTCGATCTGCCCGGAGGAGCGTTCGTCGTCGTGCTCGGCCAGTCGCCCGCCCGGGTGACGTCGGCGGTGGCGCCCCTGCCGGCGCCGCCCACGGGGGTGACCTCGGTGACGTACGCCGAGCCCGACGAGGCGACCGGCGCCGGCGAGCGGCTCTCGTTCGACGCGACCGGCGCGGCCCCGCCGCCCGCGCCGCGCGACGCCACCCCGGGCGGCGGGTGGCGGGGCACCGAGGTCGCGCTCCTCGCGGCCGGGCCGCCGGTCGCCTGCAATGGCGCGGCCGATCGCTGGTTCGAGATCGAGGGGCCGGCGGGCCGCGGCTTCCTCCCGGGCTGCCTGCTCGCGCCCGTGGAGGCCGCCGCGTACGCGCTGGTCGCGCCCCACGCGAGCCTCCCGACGTACGACCCCGCCGCGGCCAAAGGCGCTCGCACCGCGCCGCCTTCCGGCTCCGGCGGGGCGACCGGGTTCGTCGCCACGTCTTCGCTCGTGGACGACGACACCGCCGTGGGCGTGCGGGCCCGCGACGACCTGACCCTCGACGTCGAGCTCGAGCAGCCGGCGCCGTACTTCACCGATCTCACGAGCTTCGTCACGCTCTTCCCGGTGCGCCGCGACGTCGTCGAGCCGTTCGAGGCGCGCGGCGAGCCGGAGCTCTGGTTTCGCCCCGAGAACATGGTGGTCAACGGGCCCTATCGGCTCGACGAGTGGAAGTTCCGGTACGAGATCACGATGAACCGGAACCCGGCGTACTGGGGCCACGACGCGCTCAGGATCCACCGGATCGTCTGGATGGAGATCGCCCAGTACAACGCCACCCTGCAGCTCTACAAGGCGGGGGACATCGACTACCTGGGAGACAACTGCGAGCTCCCGTACGACCACCGCGGTTGGCTGTCCGGGAAGAAGGATCTCCGGCGCAGCGAGTTCCTCTCCACGGTGTATTACGAGCTCAACACGAGGAAGCCGCCGGTCGACGATCCGCGCGTCCGGTGGGCGCTGAACCTCGCGATCGACAAGCGGGAGCTCGTCGAGAAGATCACGCGGGTCGGGAAGCCGGCGACCCACTACGTGCCCGACATCACCGGATCCGGCTACGCCGAGCAGGCGGCGGAGGACAGGGCGCGTGGCGTGGATCCGTTCTCGAGCCCCGAGGTCGGCCACGACCCGGCGCGCGCCCGCGCGCTGCTCGCCGAGGCCGGGTACGAGGTCGCCCGCGAGGGAGACGAGCTGCGGGCGAAGGGGTTTCCGCCGCTCGAGATCCTCTACAACACGGGGGAGGGGCACGCGCAGGTCGCCGTGGCCATCCAGGACATGTGGAAGCGCCACCTCGGGGTCTCCGCGACGCTGCGGAGCGAGGAGTGGCGGGTGATGCTCAAGGACCTCCGCGACGGCAACTTCCAGGTGATCCGGCTCGGCTGGCTGGCCGACTACAACCATCCACAGACGTGGCTCGGGACGTTCCTGTCGCAGAGCCCCCAGAACCGGACCGGCTGGGCAGACGCGGAGTTCGACGAGGCGGTCGGCGAGGCGGCCGCGACGGCCGATCCCAGGGACAGCATCCGGCGCTTCCGGGCGGCCGAGCGGCGGGCGCTCGACGGCATGTGCAGGATACCGCTCTACTTCGAGGAGAAGCCGACCCTGGTGAAGCCGTGGGTGAGGGGGTTCATCCCCAACGCGCGGAACACGCAGCTCATCAAATGGCTCTGGATCGACCCGGACTGGCAGAAGGCGCCGGCCGGAGAGCCGCCGCCCGTGCTGGAGTTGCCGCCGCCGGGGCGGCTCGGGGGGCCATGACGGGCGCGCGCAGCGTCCTCACCGACGCCTCGATCGGCGCGACGCACGTGCTCCTCTGGGGCGCCCGCGCCGCGGTCGAGATCCGCTGTCCAGGCCCCGGCGTGCTGCGCGTGCGCCACGCCCCCTCGTCCGCGGTGACCAGCTTCACGCACCCCGAGCAGCCGCCCAAACACTCCTTCGCCGTGGTGGCAGACGGCGCGCTGCCGCTCTCCGCGCGCCGCGAGGGGGACACGCTCCACGTGAGCGCCGAGGGCGCCTCTCTCGAGGTCTCGCTCGCGTCGGGCACATGGGCCTTCAGCGACGCCGCGGGCCGCGCCCTCGCGCGCAGCGAGGCCGTCTCGGGGCAGGTCCGGCCGGCGTTCCCCGTGGACGAGCTCCGCTCCAGGCTCTCGCTCGCGGCGCCGCCGGGCGAGGCCTACCTCGGGTTCGGCGAGAAGGTCGGCCCGCTCGACAAGCGCGGCCTGCGATTCACCTTCTGGAACACCGACGCTTTCCCGCCGCACGTGGAGTCCGACCCGCTCTACGCCTCGATTCCCTTCTTCATCGCCCTCCGCGGCGGGGTGGCCTGGGGCCTCTTCCTCGACGAGCCGTGGCGCTCGGAGGTCGATATCGCCCTGAACGACCCGACCCGCATCGAATGGGAGTCGCGGGGCCCCGAGCTCGACGTCTACCTCCTGGCCGGCCCGCACCCGGCCGACGTCCTCCGGCGCTACGCCGCGCTCACCGGTCGCCCGGCCATGCCGCCCCTCTGGAGCCTCGGGGCGCACCAGTCGCGCTGGGGCTATGAGACCGAGGACGACGTGCGCGGCGTCGTCCGCGGCTACCGGTCGCGCGGCCTCCCCCTCGACGTGGTCCACCTCGATATCGATTACATGGATGCTTATCGGGTCTGGACCTGGGACCGCTCGCGCTTCCCCGACCCGGCGCGGCTCGCGCGCGAGCTCGCGGCCGAGGGCGTCAAGCTGGTGACGATCGTCGACCCGGGGATCAAGGCCGACGAGGGATATGCCGTCTACGACGAGGCGAGAGCGCGAGACTACCTCGTCCGGCTGCCTCGCGGCGGCCCGCTCGTGGGAGAGGTATGGCCCGACCCGGCGGTCTTTCCCGATCTCACGCGCGAGGAGGTGCAGCGCTGGTGGGGTGATCTGCAAAAGCCGTTCGTCGACGCGGGCATCGCCGGCATCTGGAACGACATGAACGAGCCGGCGTGCTTCTCCGTCCGCCCCGACAGGGGCCTGCCGGCGCCGAGCGGCGGGCGCACCGCGGGTCTCGGCGCCATCGAGGGCAGCACGCTCCCCGACGACGCGCGCCACGGCGCCCGGCGCCACCTCGAGGTCCACAACGTCTACGGACTCGGCATGTCGCGGGCCGCCCACGAGGGCCTCGCGCGCCACGCGCCGGAGCGGCGCCCCTTCGTGCTGACGCGCGCCGCCTTCGCCGGCATCCAGCGCTACGCCGCGGTGTGGACCGGCGACTTCGCCAGCAATTTCACGCACCTGGAGGCATCCATCCCGATGCTGATCGGCCTCGGCCTCTCGGGCGTGCCGTTCGTGGGCGCGGACATCCCGGGCTTCACGGGGCGCGCGAACGGCGAGCTGCTCGTGCGCTGGATGCAGGCGGGGCTGTTCTATCCGCTGATGCGCAACCACGCGGCGAGGGGCAGGCCGGCGCAGGAGCCCTGGCGCTTCGGCGAGCCGTACCTCGGCCTCGCGCGCGCGGCGCTCGAGCGGCGCTACCGGCTCCTGCCGGCCCTGTACACGCTCATGCACGAGGCGGCGGAGACGGGGATACCCGTCCTGCGGCCGCTGTCCTTCGCGGCACCGGGCGACCCCGAGGCGCTCCACGCGTTCGATCAGCTCCTGTTCGGCGGCGATCTGCTCGTGGCGCCGGTGGTGCGGCCAGGGCAGTCGAAGCGGCTGGTGTACCTGCCCGCCGGCGCATGGATGGACTTCGCGAACCTGGAGCGCGCGGGGAGCGTGGACCAGGGCGGGCGCCACGTGATCGCCGATGCGCCGCTCGGGGTGGTCCCCGTGTGGCTGCGCGCCGGGGGCGCGGTGGCGCTCACCGCGCCTCGGATGCACACGACGAGCGCGAGCTGGGAGGAGATCACATGGCACGTCCACGCGGCGGAGCGCGTGAGCGGCCACCTCTATGAGGACGAGGGCGACGGCCACGGCGCGTCGCGCGTCACCCGGATCGAGGGCGGCCTCGACGGCGCCACGTTCGCGCTCGAGCGCAGCGCGACGGGCGATCTGCCGCTCGCGCGCGCGGTGGAGACGATCCACGTCCACGGCGTGCCGGCGCCGCGCTCCGTGGTCGGGGCCAGGTCGCACCGCGCGATCGACGGGGGCGTCGAGATCGAGGTCGCGGCCGACTGGCAGCGGATCGAGCTCCAGGTGCCCTGATCGCGGCGGTGCCGCGCGCCGTGGCGGTCAGCGGTGCTTCATCACCCAGTCGATCGCCATCCGCACCCGCGTGGAGAGCAGCCGCCGCGACGGGTACACCGCGAAGAGCTCGCGGGGCTCGACCGTGCGCCCCGTGATCGTGAGCTCGACGAGCGCCTTGCCCTGCTGCTCGATCACCTCGCGGGGCGCGCAGACCACGCCGAGCCCCTGCGCCGCGGCGGCGATCGCCACCCGCGGGTCGTTCACGCAGAACTGCGCGCGCGGCCGGACCTCCTCGACGGAGCCGTCCCGCCGGCAAAGGCGCCATGCGGCGCCCGGGTGGCTCAGGACCGCGGGCACGGACCCGAGCGACGCGCGCGCGAGCCGCGAGCGGCCCTCGAGCGCGTCCTTCACGAGGCGCGGCGACGCGGCCAGCGCGTACGGGAGCGACCACATCCGCCGCGCCACGAGGTCGGCGTCCTGAACGGGCCCGGCGCGGAAGGCGAGGTCGATGCCCTCCTCGACCAGGGGGACGACCGCGTTCGTGAGCGTGAGCTCCAGCGACAGGCGCGGGTGCCGGGCGGCGAAGGAGAACAGCGCCGGCGCGATCCGCTGCGCGCCCGTCATCACGGGCGCCGTCACGCGGAGCCTGCCCGCGGGCTCGTCCTCTCGATCTGCGGCCCGGTCGAGGACGGAGCCGAGCTCGTCGAGCAGCGGCCCGGCGCGCTCGATCAGCCGCGCGCCCTCGCCGGTGAGGCCGACCCGGCGTGAGGTGCGCTGGAGCAGCCGCACCCCCAGCGCCTCCTCCAGCTGCGCCACCCGGCGGCTCACGGTGCTCGTGGGCACCCCCGTGCGCCGCGCCGCCTCCACGAAGCTCAGGTGGTGAGCGACGGCCGCGAAGAGCCGCACGTCCTCGAGGGAGATCATCCCGCTTATGGGATGGAGCATGCCACAGCATCCCATGGTTTGCCCGACGCGCGCGCGCTACGCCTCGATCATGCACCTTGAAGATCAGCATGTGGTCGTCATCGGTGGCTCGTCGGGCATCGGCCTCGGCGTGGCCAGGGCCTGCCTCGAGCGCGGCGCGTCTCTGACCGTCGTGAGCCGCTCGCGCGAGCGCCTCGCGCGCGCCGCGGCCGAGCTCGGGGAGCCGCGCCGGGTGCGCACCTTCGCGGCCGACGCGACGCAGGAGGCCGAGGTGCGGAGTCTGTTCAACGAGCATCCGCCGGCGCGCCATGTGGTGGTGACGGCGGTGGAGGGGCATTACCAGCCGATTCGCGCGCTGGACATCGCCGCGGCGCGCCGCGTGATCGACTCGAAGCTCGTCGCGGCCCTCCACGTCGCCAAGCACGCGCGGATCGAGCCGGGCGGCTCGCTCACGTTCACGGCCGGGATCGCGGCCGAGCGGCCGGGGCCCGGCGGGGCGGTCGTGGCCGCGGTGAACGGCGCGCTCATGGCGCTCGTGCGCGCCCTGGCCGTGGAGCTCGCGCCGGTGCGCGTGAACGCGCTGTCGCCGGGCTGGGTCGACACGCCGGTCTGGGACTCCCTCGCGGGCGGCGCCAAGCAGGAGCGCTTCGCGCAGCACGCGCGCCGCCTCCCGGTCGGGCGCGTCGGCGCGCCCGCGGACATCGCCCATGCCGCGCTCTTCCTCATGGGAAACGGGTTCACCACCGGCGAGGTGCTGCGCATCGACGGGGGACACCGCCTCGTCTGAGCCGGAGCCCGCCCAGGGAGGTGGCCGGATTCGACAGGTGCGCAACGCGAAACCAGGGCCCGCGAGCGAGAGAAGCAAGAAAAGCGCGGGGAGCGAGGGAGGCGCGCCGCAGCCACCGCCTGGTCCATCGAACAAGGCATGTTCCCCGAGCTTGCGGCAACGCTTGCCGCAACGCTTCACCACGCGATCGCCATGAGACGTGGTTGACAAAAGCCACGAAATATGGTTGTGCTACTGCTCTCTAGGAGTGCACAATGTACCCTCGTTCTTTCTTTCTTCTGACGTTCGCAGCCATGGCCCTGGCGTGCTCTTCGGCGCCCGACGAGAGCAGCGGCCCCACCTCCGGATCCGGCGGCAGCAGCGGGACGCCCGCGAGCAGCAGCGGGACGCCGACGAGCGGCGTTAGCAGCTCGACCGGCGACGACTTCGGGACCATCACGGGGGGCAACGTGACCACCGGCGCCGGCGGCGCCGACGGCAGCGATTGCAAGAGCGTCCTCGACGTCACCTATCGTGACTTCAAGGAGACGCACCCCGACTTCGAGATGGCCAGCTTCAGGGGCGACGTCGTCCGACGCCAGCTCATCAAGCCGACGCTCGACGGCGACCTGAAGCCGCAGTTCCTCGACTCCGTGGGCTGCTTCGCGGACATGGAGACGCCGCTCGGCTGCAGGGACGGGGTCGGCAATCAGAAGACCATCACGAGCGAGGACAGCTTCAACCAGTGGTACCGGGACGCGGCGGGCGTGAACATGACGTTCACCAAGGAGCTCGCGCTCGCGGAGTCGTCGCCCGGATCTGGGCAGTACGTGTTCGACAGCGCGGATTTCTTCCCGCTGGCGCCGGAGGAGGGGTTCGGGATCACCCCGCCCAACAACGGCAAACGACAGAACTTCCTCTTCACCACCGAGATCCACCTGATGTTCGGCTACGTCGCCGGTCAGACGTTCACCTTCCGGGGCGACGACGACATCTGGATCTTCATCAACGGCAAGCTCGCGCTCGATCTCGGCAGCATGCACGGGCCGGAGACCGGGGTCATCGACTTCGATGCCCAGGCCCAGGATCTCGGCATCTTCCCGGGCAACAGCTACGCGATGGACATCTTCCACGCGGAGCGGCACACCGACGGGTCGAACTTCCGCATCGAGACCAACATCTCCTGCTTCGTGCCCGTCGACGTCCCGCTGTGAGGCCCCCGGGCTCGCGCCGCGCCGTCGCGCAGGCCTGAGCCCGGCATCCGACCGCTCCCACCCGCCCCAGGTACAAGCGTCGCAGAGCGGCGGTCACCCGCACAGGAGACGGGTCCAGATCGGCGTTTTCGGCGCGCAAGCGCACGAAAGGGCGCTGAGCACCGAAAACGTCGAGATGGGCCCGTATCCGAAGCGGGTGACCGCCGCTCTAGACGTCGAGCGCGATGTTGTTGGGGTTGGCGGCGTCGATCTTGACCGGCACGACGAGGCCCGGCTGCACGCGCGGGATCGCCATCTGATGGATGACCGCGAGGATGGCCGCGCGGTACGGCGGCGCGTTCGGGCGATACACCTCGAGGTCGACCCGGCACTGCGGCTGGTAGTTGATCATCGTGCCGGTGGGCTGGACGACGAGCACGCGGGCCTGCGCGGGCAGGCCCGTCATGCGGAGGTTGGCCGCCGCCGTCTGGGCCTGGATCATCTCGTTCGCGCCCGCGAGCATCTTGTTCGCGTTCTTCATCATGGGCAGAAAGACGGTGACGAACACCACGGCCATGACGCCCAGCACGACGAGGGTGATCACGATTCCTAAGAGGGGACCGGCGATCGACATGGGAGCCTCCACACGACTGCGTTGACGGGCCGGCGGTCGGCGGAGCGTGGGGGGAGGACCCCGAGCTGCGCGTCGCGCCGGCGAGGGAGCGACCGATGCCACGGGGCTCCTCCGCGATCACCAGGGGAGCACGAAAGGGCGCCAGCGACAATCCTGCGGAGCGCGCCGCCCTCGGCGTGGCGTGGCCGCGGGAGAGGTGCGGCGATCGAAAAAGAGGCCAGATCCACCGAAAGCGCCGCCAGTGACGCGCTCCTGGGACGGTGACAGGCTCCTCTCCCATGATCGATGAAGAGAGGATTGGCCGATGACCAACCGCGTTGAACCACTCAACTTCAGCGACGAAGCGCGCTGGACCGCCCTGGCGGCGAGCTACGAGCGCTGGGCCGAGCCGTTGACGTCGGGCTTCGCGCGCGCGGCGCTGTCGCTCGCGGGCGGGATCGGGCACGGCGAGCGCTTGCTCGACGTCGCCGCAGGGACGGGCGCCCTGACCTTGGCCGCGGCCGAGGCGGGCGCGCGCGTGCTCGCGACAGATATCTCGCGCGGCATGGCGGCGCGCCTGCGCGAGCGACTGCAGCCCTTCGCAGGGAGCGAGGCGCGGGTGATGGACGGGCAGGCGCTGGAGGTCGAGGACGCGACCTTCGACGTGAGCTGCTCCGTCTTCGGCGTCATGATGTTTCCCGACTGGCGCCGCGGCATGGCCGAGCTCGTCCGCGCGACCCGGCCCGGGGGCCGGATCATCGTGGCGACCTGGTCGAGCCCGGAGGGGGCGGGCCCGGGGCCGCTCTTCGTGGAGGCTTATCGCCGCACCTTCCCGGACGCGCCGATCCATCCGCCGCCCCAGGGCATGACGGTGCTGTGCTCGCCGGAGGGCCTGAAGGCCGAGATGCTCGGGGCCGGGTGCGGCGAGGTCGCCGTGCACGCGGTCGACGGCGCATGGGGCGGCGCTTCGGTGGACCAGCTCATGGCGGATCTCGACGAGATCCTGCGCTTCATGCCCCTCTACGTCGCGCTGGACGGCGATGGGCGCGCTCGGCTACGCGGCCCGCTGCGCGCCGTCATCGAGCCCTTCGCCGAACCAGGCGGGGCCGTGCGTGTCCCGGTGACGGCGAACATCGCGATCGGCCGCAAACCCGGCTGACCAAGATCAGCCGGTCACGTTGTCCCACGCGACGGCGGTCGGCCCGAGGAGCGAGCGCCCGCCGGTCGCGATGACCTCTCGGTACCAGGAGAACGAGTCCTTCGGGATCCGTCGCTGCGTCGCGTAATCGACGTAGACCAGCCCGAAGCGATCCTTGTAGCCCTCGGCCCACTCGAAGTTGTCGAGGAGCGACCAGGCCCAGTACCCCACGACCGGGACGCCCTCCTGGACCGCCCGCGCCAGGCCGAGCAGGTACCGGTGCATGACGTCGATGCGCTTCGGGTCGTGGACCTTGCCGTCGAGGAAGACCTGGTCCCGCGTCGCCAGGCCGTGCTCGGTGATCCCGATGGGCAGCTTGTACCGCTCCCAGAAGTACCTCGATCCCCAGTAGAGCGTGCTGGGGACGATCTGCAGCCAGTCGAGCGTCCCGCGCGGGTAGCCCGGCGGGGAGACGACGCGCTCCGGCCTGCCGTCCTTGCCCTGCCGCCACGTGCCCGCCGAGTACATGTTGAGCCCGAGGTAGTCGATCGGCCGCTTGATCTGGTCGAAGTCGCTGGCGGGGAACTCGGGCATGTCGTCGCCGAAGAGCCGGAGGCCGCTCTCCGGATACCGCCCCTCGAGCACCGGACAGATCCACCAGGCGTTGTTCCACGGGTGCTTGTCATAGACCGAGAAGATCGCCTCGCGCGCCGCCTCGATGTCCGCCGGATCCTCGGTCGCCGGGCGCTGCACCTGGGTGGCGAGCACGTAGCCGATCTTCGCCGCCGTGGCCGCGGCGCGCAGGGCGTCCACCTGCTTGCCGTGCGCCCGCATCTGGTTGTGGGCGGCGGTCAGGTACTCCCGGTAAGGGAGCTTGAGCCCGGGGGCGAAGACCCCGTTGAGGAGCGCGTTGCCGATGAACGCCTGCGGCTCGTTCTGCGTCACCCACCAGGGCACGCGATCGCCGAGCCGCCGGGCGACGACGGTCGTGTAGTCCGCGAACCAGTCGGCGACGTCGCGCTGGAGGAACCCGCCGCGATCCTGGAGCGCCTGGGGGAAGTCCCAGTGGAAGAGCGTGCACATGGGCACGATGCCCGCGCGGAGGAGCTCGTCGACGAGGCGATCGTAGAAGTCGAGCCCCTTCGGGTTGACCTTGCCGGTGCCGTCCGGGAGGACCCGCGTCCACGAGACGCTGAAGCGATAGCTCTTGACCCCGAGCTCGGCGAGCAGCCCGACATCCTCCTTGTAACGGTGGTAGTGGTCGCAGGCGACGTCTCCGGTGTGCCCTTCGAAGACCTTCCCGGGGGTCTTCGAGAAGACGTCCCACACGGAGGGCGTCCGGCCATCCTCGCTGGCGGCGCCTTCGATCTGGTAGGCCGCGGTGGCCGTGCCCCACAGGAAGTCCGCGGGAAACGGCGCGACCGTCGCGTCTGCTCGGCCTAGGCCGGCCGAGGCGGCGGTCACAGGCGGGGGCGCGGACGAGGGCGACGCGGGAGAGGCGTTGCTCGCGGAGAGCGACTCGGAAGGATGGAGAGCCATGGAGGCATCATCCACGGCGTGCGCGGGACAGCAATGGGTTCGATGCGCGTCGGCTTCGATGCGGGTCGATGATCGCGCCGGTGGCTTGACGGCCCAGCGCGCCTCGACAACATGGGCGGCATGCTCGCGATCCGACCGAAAGCCGCAGGCGGCCCCGAGGTGATGACGCTGGAGGAGCTCCCCACGCCCGCGCCGGGCCCAGGGGAAGCCGTGGTCCGCGTCGAGGCCGCCGGCGTGAACTTCATCGACATCTACCAGCGGAGCGGCCAGTACAAGCTCGATCCGCCCATCCCGCTCGGCCTCGAGGGCGCGGGGCGCGTCGAGGCGGTGGGCCCGTCCGTCACCGAGGTGAGGGAAGGGGACGAGGTCGCGTGGACCGGCGGCCCCGGCTCGTACGCGACGCACGTCCGGATCCCGGCCGCGAAGCTCGTCCCCGTGCCCGCGGGCGTCGGCGCGAGGCGCGCGGCGGCCGCGATGCTCCAGGGCATCACGGCGCAGTACCTCGTGCGCTCCACGTTCCCGCTCGGCCCCGGCCACACGTGCCTCATCCACGCGGCCGCGGGCGGGGTCGGCCTGCTCCTGTGCCAGATGGCGAAGCGGCTCGGCGCGCGCGTGATCGGCACCGTCTCGACCGAGGAGAAGGCGCGCCTCGCGCGAGACGCCGGCGCCGACGAGGTGATCCTGTACACGAAGGCCGATTTCGAGGCCGAGGCGCGCCGGCTCACGGGCGGCGCCGGCGTCCACGTCGTCTACGACGGCGTCGGGAGCGACACGTTCGTGAAGGGCCTGGGCGCGCTCCGCCTGCGCGGCACGATGGTGCTCTTCGGCCAGTCGAGCGGCCCGGTGCCGTCGTTCGACCCGCAGATCCTGAACCAGAAGGGGTCGCTCTACCTCACGCGGCCGAGCCTCGGCCACTACACCGCGACGCGCGAGGAGCTGCTCGAGCGCGCCGCCGACGTGCTCGGCGCGATCGCGCGCGGCGAGCTCACGATCTCGATCGGCGCCACGTACCCCCTCGCCGAGGCCGCGGAGGCGCACCGCGCGCTCGCCGGGCGGGCGACGACGGGGAAGGTGCTGCTCATCCCGTAGCGGACGGAACCATCGCACGGAGGCGCGATTCGAGGCGCGGAGGAGCTGGGGAGTTCGGCCCCGCTGCGGGAGCTCCGGGTCTCGCTGGTTCTCTCTCAGGCGCGCGGACGTGCGCTGTACGCGAGCGGTCTCCGGCCGATCCGGCCGTTGACCGTGTCGTCTTCGGGCCGCTACGCTCCCGGCGCGGAGGTGCTCATTCCATGGCCGAACGTCCCACGCTTGCTCCCGAGAAGCTCTCGGACACGGTGAAGTCGCAGATCGCCGGATTTCATCGGTCCATCGTCGACGAGGTCGCGGCGGCGGTGAGCCGCGATCGGGTGGTCCTCGTCGGGATGGCCCAGAATCCCTTCGTGAAGAAGGCGCGCCAGCTGCTCGACGGAGAGGGCGTGAAATATACCTACCTGGAGTACGGGAGTTACCTCTCCAGGTGGAAGGAGCGGCTCGCCATCAAGCTCTGGTCCGGCTTTCCGACGTTCCCGATGGTGTTCGTCGGCGGGGTCCTCGAAGGCGGCTACGCGGAGCTCGTGAAGCTCCGCGACCAGGGCAAGCTCAAGGGGTAGCCGCGAACAGGCGCGGATGAACGCGGGACACAGCGCGCAGGCCGCCTCGACCGCGGCGCTTCGCGCGGCGCGACGTGCCGCGCGAAACGCCGCGGTCGACCGGCGGTTCCGTGATATGCGGGAGGTCGCGGCGCGCGCTCGCGGCGATCGCGGCGGTCGCCGCGCTGAAGGATGGCAGCACGGAGGCACCTCGTGACATCGCTCGGGATCCACGGAAGGCGGCGGGATGACGAGGCGAACGGCGCGGCCGGGCGGCCGGGAGGCGGCGCGCCGTGAGCTCCTACGCCATCAAGCGGCTGCTCTCCATCATCCCCACGCTCTTCCTCGTCGCCACCCTGGTGTTCGTCCTGGTGCGCATCGTGCCGGGCGGCCCGTTCGACCAGGAGCGGGCCGTGCCCGTCGAGGTCCAGCGGCAGCTCGACGCCAAGTACCACCTGAACGATCCGGTGCTGAAGCAGTACGGCGACTGGCTCCTTGCGCTCGTCACCCGAGGCGACCTGGGCCCGACGTTCAAGTACCCGAACCGCACCGTCAACGAGATCATCGCGCTCAGCCTGCCCGTGTCGATGCAGCTCGGGTGCTGGGCGATGCTCTTCGCCCTCGTGACGGGCATCCCGCTCGGCATCATCGGCGCCATCCGCCAGAACACCTGGAAGGACACGGCGGCCATGGGGGTCGCCATGGTCGGCCTCAGCGTGCCGCGGTACGTGCTCGCCCCGCTGCTCATGCTCGTCTTCTCGCTCAAGCTCTACTGGTTCCCGGTGGCGCGCTGGGAGACGTGGCGGCACATGGTGCTGCCGGTCATCTGCGCCGGGCTCCCGGTCGCGGCCTACATCGCCCGGCTGACGCGCGGCGGGATGCTCGAGGTGATCCGCTCGGATTTCATCCGCACCGCCCGCGCCAAGGGGCTCTCCGAGCGCAAGGTCGTCCTGAAGCACGCGCTCCGGGGCGGGCTGCTCCCGGTCGTGAGCTTCCTCGGCCCCGGCTTCAGCGGCCTGCTCGTCGGCTCCCTCGTCGTCGAGAAGATCTTCAACATCCCCGGCATGGGCCGTTACTTCGTCGAGGCGGCCACGAACCGCGACTACAACCTCGTGATGGGGGTCATGCTCGTCTACGGCTTCCTGCTCATGCTCTTCAACGCGATCGTCGACGTGGCGTACGCCTTCATCGACCCGCGGGTGGAGCTGCGCTGACCATGCTCCACGCCGCCCTCCCGCAGCCCGCCGCCCCCGGCGATCCGCCCGCCGCCCCTGGCGGCGCGGGCGGCGCGGCGCCGAGCCCGGCCGGCCCGCTGCGGCTCGACGCGCTGGAGCAGGGATCGAGCCTCGGCCGCGACGCGTGGCGGCGGCTCCGGAAGAACCGCGCCGCGGTCGCCTGCGGCGTCGTGCTCATCGCGATGATCCTCGCCTGCGTCCTCGTCCCCGAGCTGTCGAGCTACCGGTACGACAAGGCGGATCTCAAGCTCGGCGCGCAGCCCCCATCGCTCGCCCACTGGATGGGCACCGACTACTTCGGCCGCGACCTGATGGCCCGCGTCTTCTTCGGCGGGCGCATCTCGTTCGCCGTCGGCATCGTCGCGACGCTCGTGAGCTTCGTCATCGGCGTGAGCTGGGGCGGGATCGCCGGGTACTTCGGCGGCAAGGTCGACGCGATCATGATGCGCATCGTGGACGTGCTCTACACGTTCCCGTTCCTCATCCTCGTCATCCTGCTGATGGTCTTCTTCGCGAACGACCAGACGGCCCTCTACCGCGCCTGGAAGGTCGCGCTCGGCCTCTTCGTCAAGGAGCCGTCGGACCCGAGCTACTTCCCCATCTTCCAGATCGTCGTCGTCTTCGCGGCCCTCGGCGGCATCTCCTGGCTCACCATGGCCCGCATCGTCCGCGGCCAGGTCATCGCGCTGCGCGGCCAGCCGTTCATCGAGTCGGCGCGCTCGATCGGCGTCGGGCACGCCGCGCTGATCTTCCGGCACCTCGTGCCGAACGCGGTCGGCCCGATCATCGTCTACACGACGCTCAC
Source organism: Sorangium sp. KYC3313 (assembly GCF_052075895.1). Classification (NCBI taxonomy): domain Bacteria; kingdom Pseudomonadati; phylum Myxococcota; order Polyangiales; family Polyangiaceae; genus Sorangium; species Sorangium sp. KYC3313. The sequence continues at coordinate 7,943,707 of NZ_CP197255.1, read as the reverse complement.
CATCCCCGAGGTGATGATGACCGAGGCGTTCCTGAGCTTCCTCGGCCTCGGCACGCAGGAGCCGCTGTCGAGCTGGGGCCTGCTCGCGTCCACCGGCGCCGACGCGATGGACCTCTTCCCCTGGCAGCTCATCTTCCCGGCGCTGATGCTCGCGCTCACGCTGATCTGCTTCAACTTCCTCGGCGACGGGCTCCGCGACGCCCTGGATCCTCGCATCCGGAAGGACTGAAGGGCGCCGCGCTCCTCCTCCGGACGCGCGCGCCGGCACGGACCATGCAACCATGCTGATCGAGGTCAAGAACCTGAAGACCCACTTCTTCACCGAGGAGGGGGTGGTCCGCGCGGTCGATGGCATCTCCTTCAGCCTCGATCGCGGCGAGGTCCTCGGCATCGTCGGCGAGTCCGGCTCGGGCAAGAGCGTGACGAGCCTCTCCCTCCTGCGGCTCATCCCCGACCCGCCGGGCAGGATCGTCGGCGGCCAGATCCTGCTCGAGTCCGAGGGCGGCGTCGTCGAGGACCTCGTGGAGGCGAGCGAGGCGCGGATGGAGCGCGTCCGCGGCGACCGGATCGCGATGATCTTCCAGGACCCGATGACGTCGCTGAACCCTTACCTCCGGGTGAGCGAGCAGCTCATCGAGGTGCTGGAGCTCCACCGCGGCATGGGCCGCGCCGAGGCGCGCCGGCGCAGCGTCGAGATGCTGCAGGCGGTCGGGATCCCTGCGGCGGCGTCGCGGATCGACGACCACCCGCACCAGCTCTCGGGCGGGATGCGGCAGCGCGTGATGATCGCGATGGCGCTCCTGTGCGACCCCGATCTGCTGATCGCCGACGAGCCGACGACGGCGCTCGACGTCACGATCCAGGCGCAGATCCTGGACCTGATCGGGGAGCGGAAGGAGGCGCTCGGCGCGGCCGTCCTCCTCATCACGCACGACCTCGGCGTCGTGGCGAAGATGGCCGATCGCGTCGCGGTCATGTACGCCGGGCGCATCGTCGAGGAGGGCCCCGTCGGCGCCATCTTCCACGCCGCCCGGCACCCGTACACCATCGGCCTGTCGCGCTCGATCCCGCGGCTCGACGACGCGCGCGGCGGGGAGCTGGTGCCCATCCCCGGGATGCCGCCCTCGCTCGCGCGCCTGCCGCCGGGCTGCCCGTTCCACCCGCGCTGCGCGCACGCGATCGCGGCGTGCCGGGAGGAGGCGCCGCCGCCGCGCGTCGTCTCGGGCGAGGGCAACAGGAGGGCGCTGCACGTCGTGCGGTGCCACGTCGAGGACGTCGCAGGACGAGCGCCATGACCACCGCTGTACCCCCCCCGCCGCTGCTCTCGGTGCGCGATCTCAAGGTCCACTTCCCGGTGCGTCGCGGCCTGCTCCAGCGGCAGGTCGGCACGGTGCGCGCGGTCGACGGCGTCTCGTTCGACGTCGGCCGCGGCGCGACGCTCGGCCTCGTCGGCGAGTCCGGCTGCGGCAAGTCGACGACGGGCCGGGGCATCCTCCGCCTCGTCCCGCCCACGTCGGGGAGCGTGAAGATCGACGGCCGGGAGATCCTGACGCTCGATCCGCGCGCGCTGCGGAAGGCGCGCCGCGAGATGCAGATGATCTTCCAGGACCCGTACGCGAGCCTGAACCCGCGCATGACGGTCCACGACCTCATCGCCGAGCCGCTCTCCACCCACGGCCTCGTCTCGTCGCGCGACGAGGCGCTCCGCGAGGTGGCGCGCCTCATGGAGCTCGTGGGGCTCTCGCCCTCGTACATGCGTCGCTATCCGCACGAGTTCTCCGGCGGCCAGCGGCAGAGGATCGGCATCGCCCGCGCGCTCGCCCTGAAGCCGAAGCTCGTGATCGCGGACGAGCCGGTCAGCGCGCTCGACGTGAGCATCCAGGCCCAGATCGTCAACCTGCTCGCGTCGCTCCAGCGCGAGCTCTCGCTCACGTACGTGTTCGTCGCGCACGACCTCGCCGTGGTACGCCACCTGTCAAGCGAGATCGCGGTGATGTACCTCGGCCGGATCGTGGAGCGCGCTCGCCCGGACGAGCTCTTCCGTTCACCGCAACATCCGTACACGCAGGCCTTGCTGTCGGCGATCCCGATCCCGGATCCCGACGTCGAGCGTACGCGCCGCCGGCTGCCCCTCGTCGGCGAAGTGCCGAGTCCGCTGAACCCGCCGTCAGGGTGCCATTTTCACACACGCTGTCCGTATACGATGGACCGGTGCAGCGCCGAGGCCCCTCCGCTGGAGGAGCGTCGCCCTGGGCACTGGGCCGCCTGCCATCTCACCGAGCTGCCCACGTCACCTACGCATCCGTGATGTGATCCGGCGGCGCGCAATACCCCACATCGGCTGAGCCCGTTGTCCAGACATGACGTGGAATGTCCGATGACAGGATTTTCCTGACCTCTGCGTGCAGTAGCGGGGTTAGGATCCTTGGACCGATGCCGCGAATCTCTGACGCCACGCTTCGCGCCCAGATCCCGACGGCCCTTCTCATCGGCGGCGATCAGGCGTTGCTCCAGCGCTGCCAGACGGCGGCGATGGATGTGGGGATCATCGTCAAGGCGTGCCCGGTATCGATGGCCGCCGCGCTCGCGGAGGAGCGTCGGCCGGTGGTCATCGTGGTCACGTCGTCGACTTACGCGCTCGCTCCCGAGGCGTTCGAGGAGATCGCGCGCGACGTGGTCAGCACGCTCGTGCGGGTCGACGAGGCGATGGTGGCAGACGAGCTCGGGGCGTTGCTGGCCACGGCGGCGCGCGAGAGCCGCAAGCAGCGCTCGCGGCAGCAGACGCCCGGTCGCTACTCGATGATGCCGGCGGACGAGAGCGCGTCGGTGCCGCGGTCGGAGCGCTTGACCATCGGGGTGATGAAGCCGGACCCGGCGTCCCGGCGCGACCCCGAGGCGACGCCGCTGCCGCGCTCGGGGCCGCGCAGCGCGGGCGCGCAGGAGCCGCGAAGCGCGGGAGCGCAGGAGCTCGCGTACCGCGAGCGCGTGGCGGCTGCCGTGGCTGCGCAGCGGCCGGAGCGCTCACGCGCGGAGGCGCCGGGGGAGGCGGCGCACCGCCCGCGCGAGGCGCCGGTGCCGCAGCGCCTGGGGGTCATGGTGGGGCCGCCCTCGTCGCGGGCGCGCCGTGAGCTGCCCGCTCCGACGCCGCTCCCGCCGCAGCCGGCCGCTGGCCCGGCGGTTGCGCGCCGGGACGCGTCCAGGCCGGCGCAGGCATCGCCGGCGGCTGGAGCGTACGTGCGGCGGGATACGCCGCTGGCAGGCTCGCATCCGGTCGAGGCATACGCGCGGCGGGATACGCCGGTGGCCGGCTCGCAGCAAGCCGGGGCGTACGCGCGTCGGGATGCGCCGGCCGCGACGTCTGCACGGCGAGAGACGTCGGCGCCGCTGTCGCAACAGGCCGTTCCGCGCTCGCGGCAGCAGGGCGGGGTGGTTCCACGTCGGGACACGCCGGCGACGCATGCGCTTCCGCGGCAGGTGCCTCCGTCGCCTGCCGCGCAGCGCGACGCGCAGCCGTGGGAGCAGCGCGACGCGCAGCCGTGGGAGCAGCGCGACGCGCAGCCGTGGGAGCAGCGCGACGCGCAGCCGTGGGAGCAGCGCGACGCGCAGCCGTGGGAGCAGCGCGACGCGCAGCCGTGGGAGGCGAGCATCGGCCTGCAGCCGGGCGCGGCACCCCCGCAGCGGGGGGTGCTCGCGATGGGCTCGCAGGACGGCGAGGCGCACGGCCGTCATTCCACGTCGCCGCCGAGCTCCCACCGCGCGCCGCCGAGCTCCCACCGCGCGCCGCCGAGCTCCCACCACCATCAAGCACCGCCGAGCTCCCATCAAGCACCGCCGTCCTCTCGAAGAGCGCAGTTCCACGTCGACATCGCGCTCCTGTTCGATGAGCGAGGTCTGCCGCGCGCCGATCCCCAGGCGAAGTGACGCCCGGCCGGGCGCGCCGGGCGGCTCATCCGCTGGCGAGGGCGCCGGGCGATCCCTCTGCGGGCGAGAAGCCGCGCCCCACGGGTGACCGGCGGCGCGGCGGAGGGTAAGCTTCGCGCGGCCATGACGACAGGGACGAAGCAGGAGTCGATCCACGGCAAGCTCGTTCGCGCGCTCGATCCCGTGCACATCGAGGTGGAGAACGAGAGCCGCATGCACAGCGTGCCGGTGGGCTCGGAGACCCACTTCAAGGTGCTCGTGGTGAGCGAGGCATTCCGGGGGCTGAGCCCGCTCGATCGCCACCGCCGGGTCAACGAGCTGGTGCGCGAGGAGTTCCGCTCCGGGCTGCACGCCCTGACGATCCGCGCGATGACGCCGGACGAGTGGGAGCGGCAGGGGGGCGCGGACTTCCGCTCTCCCCCGTGCCTGGGCGGCTCCAAGGCGCCGGAGCCCGGCGCCAAGTCGGGCTGAGCGGCGAGGCGCGCATGGAGCTCGTCGTCGCCCTCGTCTCGGACCTGCACTTCGGCCCGGAGGCGTCGTTCGGGGGCAAGCTGCGCAAGCTCACGGGCGAGGCGCCCGAGCTGACCCGCGCCTTCGTGAGGCGGATGAACGAGATCACGCGGCCCGATCTCGTCGTGAACCTGGGCGACGACATCGAGGACGAGGGGCCCGAGGCCGACCGGGAGCGCTACGGCGCCTGCATGGCCGCGCTCGGCGGCCTGAAGGCCGAGCTCTTCCACGTCGCCGGCAACCACGACGTGATCCACCTGAGCGAGGCCGAGCTGCTGTCCGCCTGGGGCAGACCCGAGGCGACGCGGCTCCACTACGCCTTCGACCGCGGCGGCTTCCACTTCACGGTCCTTCACACGCGCGAGCGCAAGGATCACGACATCTCGCTCGGGCCAGAGCAGCTCGCCTGGCTCGGAGAGGACCTCGCGGCGTCCCCGCTGCCCAAGATCGTGCTGATGCACCACAGCGCGGCCGATCAGGATCTCCGGGGCAACCGCTGGTTCGAGGGGAGCCCGCACATCTGCCTCGTGCGCGAGCGACGCGCGATGCGGAAGCTCTTCGAGGAGCACGGCGTGCTCGCCGTCTTCAACGGCCACCTGCACTGGAACCACCTCGACGTGATCCGCGGTATCCCGTACGTGACGCTCCAGAGCCTGATCGAGAACCTCGACGACGACGCGCCGGGCCGCCCCGCCGCGGCGCACGCGGTCGTGCGGCTCGGCCCGAAGCGCATCGTGGTGGAGATCGAGGGCGCGGAGCGGGCGCGGTACCAGTTCGACCGGCGGTAAGGCGCGGAGAGCGCCCGAGCGGAAACTGGATAGGTCAGGCGGAGCTGGGCGGGAGCGGCATCACGGACTCCACGAAATAGCGCAGGATGTCCTGCGGCGTGATGATGCCGACGAGGCGCCCCTCGCGCACCACCGGCAGATGGTGGATCCGGTTCGCGCGCAGCAGGGTCATCACCTCGTCCGTGGGCATGAACTCGTCCACGCAGATGGGCGGGGTGCTCATCACGTCTGCAGCCGTCATGCCCGCGGACTCCTTGCGCAGGAGCACGCCCAGGAGATCCGTCTCGCTGACGAACCCGACGATGTGGTGCCCCTCGTCGATGACCGGCGCGCCGCTCAGGCGATGGTTGGCGAACAGCTGCAACATGTCGATGACCGGCGTGCCCTGCTCCAAAGCGATAACGCGCTCGGTCATCAGATTGCGCGCATGGCCCTTCATGGTCCGGGGCATGTAATGATCAGCACGCAGCGACGTCAAGGGCGCCGATGCACCGCGCCGAGCAGCCCGTCCAGCCGCCGTCCTTCGCCCCAACGCCAACGCCCCCCCAACGCCCCCGCCCTCCGTCGCGCGACCGCTGCGGACGGCCGGGGGGCGCAACGCACCGGCCGGCTCGGACGACCCCGGCGCCTCCCTGCCGGCTGCCCCGGCGGCCAGCGGGCTCGCCGGGGGAGCTCAGGGAGTGGACGGCGGGGCCCGGAAGGCGCAGGCCCAGGCCGTCGCCCGCTCGGATGGATCGAGCCCGCCGAGCGCCTCTCCGGGCGCGTCCCGGCGAGGAGGTCGGCTGTCGGCGACATGCCATCGTGTCGCCACCATTGCACTTCGACCGCACCCCATCACGCCTCCGTCCGCGGTGCCAGCATCGCTGTCCATGATGCCTTGGACAGAGCAGGAGTCTCGCGCCGACAGCGCCGCAACAACGCCAACAGAGCGATCGCGCCGCGACACAAAAAAAGAGACCATTGCGTGCGCGTCGGTCTTTGCCCGGCGGAGTATCAGTGACATCTTTCCATTTGTCTCTGTAGCGGAGATGGCCCCATCGGCCGCTCCGACTCGTGGGCTTCTTCGCGGCTCGTGCATCTGAACAAGATCACGCGCCGGTGTTCGATGCGCGTACCCCTTGGCCCGCGCCTCGGCGCCGGTCGTTTCGGGAGCTCGTGGGCCATGCGCTCATGGGCATCCCAGGGGGGTGTTATCCATGGAGCATTCGCCGAAGCTAGCTGCACTCCTCCTGGCCATCGCGGCGCTCTTCGCGAGCGCGTGCGCGGTGGCGCTCGATCCGGACGCTCCGGCCGAGGACGCCGGGGACGCCGCGTCCCAGGCCGCCCAGACGGCGAACGCGCTCACGTCGAACTCGCTCACGTCGAACGCGCTCACGTCGAACGCGCTGGCGTCGAAGGCGCTGACGTCGAACGCGCTCACGGCCGAGGCGCTCTCGGGCCACCCGCTCACGGCCGAGGCGCTCCGCGACCCGGCCGCGCGCACCCTGCTGAAGTACGTCGCGGGCTGCGCGCTGCCCGCGGGTGAAGGCTTCACCGTCGCCGTGAACGGCGACGAGTACTCTTTCCCAGGGGAGCTCGGCCTCGCGGCGAGCTGGGGCGAGGAGGGCGGCGCCTGCGACGAAGCGTGCCGGTCCTGGGTCAGCGGCTGCGTCCTCGCCCGCGTCAATTACCTCGGGCACAAGGTGAACATCTCCGTCCGCGGAGATCGCGAGGAGCTCCAGGCCGACAAGGTCGAGCGCGCGGCCTATCCGCGGCGCGAGGCCACCTACTACGGCAACATCTTCGCGCCGCAGCGCCGCTACCACGCGTGCCTCCCCCCCGAGCCGTCGTCGCTCGCGCGCGCCTGCGGGCCCTCGCTCGAGACGTGCGCGATCCAGATCGCCGGCTCGTGCGAGAGCCTGTGCGACAGGCCGGACAGCGACGGAAGCTTCCCGAGCTGCCGCGGCAAGATCCGCGGCAGCTCGGGCAAGCTCACCGTCGAGAGGACGCCGAACCCCGGCTCGATCACCGTGTTCCTGCGCTGAAGTGGGCCACGCGGAGATCATCGCGGGGCGCTTCGTCGTCGAGGGCGAGGCCGCCTCCGGAGGGATGGGCACCGTCTACAAGGCGTACGACCGCCTCGGCGGCGCGGCGGTCGCCCTCAAGATCGTCCGGCTGAGGAACGAGATCCAGATCGAGCGGTTCGAGCGGGAGGCCGCCCTCCTCGCCGCGCTCGTCCACCCGGGCATCGTGCGCTACGTCGCGCACGGCGGCACCCCGGAAGGCGATCGCTACCTCGCCATGGAGTGGCTCGACGGCGAGGACCTCGCCGCGCGCCTCGCGCGCCGCGTCCTGCCGGCGAGCGAGGGGCTCCTGCTCGTGCGCCGGGCCGCCGACGCCCTCGCGTTCGCGCACGCGCGCGGCATCGTCCACCGCGACATCAAGCCGAGCAACCTCTTCCTCCCGGGCGGGGACGCCGGGCGGGTCAAGCTCGTCGACTTCGGCATCGCGCGGCCCAGCAGCGACGCGGGGCGCGTCACCGTCACCGGCGGCGTCCTCGGCACGCCGGGGTACATGGCCCCGGAGCAGGTCGAGGCGCACAGCGTGCCCGACCCGCGCGGCGACGTGTTCTCCCTCGGGTGCGTCCTCTTCGAGTGCCTCGCCGGCCGGCCTGCCTTCGCGAGCGCGAGCCCCATGGCCGCGCTCAGCAGGGTGCTGCTGATGAGGCCGCCCCGCCTCCGCGACGTGCGCGCGGACGCGCCGGCGCCGCTCGACGAGCTCGTCGCGCGCATGCTCTCCAGGCAGCCCGGCGACCGCCCGCGCGACGGCGCCGAGGTCGCGGCCGAGCTCGACCGGATCGCCGCGATGCGGGGCGGGTGGACCGCGCCGCCCGACGCGCCGACGCTCGCGGGCGGCGCGCCGCCCGACGCCCCGGCCCACGGCCTCGCCCCGCGCGACCGCGCCGCGCTCACCCTGGGCGAGCAGCGCGTCGTGAGCCTCGTCTTCCTCGGCGAGCCCGGCCACGGCGCAGCCCGGGCGCCGCAGCCCGCCCCGCAGGCCCCCCAGGAGGCCCCTGGCGAGCCGCCGCCCGGATCGGGCAGGTCGCCGCCGCCCGCCTCGCGCAGGTCGCAGCTGCCGCCCGGATCGAGCAGGTCGCAGCCGTCCACGTCGAGCGCGCGGGCCGCGGAGATCCGCTCGCTCGTCGAGGTCCACGGCGGCAGGCTCACGCAGCTCGTCCCGGGCGTGGAGATCGTCATGATGTCCGGCCCCGGCAGCGCCGTGGATCGCGCCGAGCGCGCCGCCCAGTGCGCGCTCGCCCTCCGCACCGAGCTCCCGGCCGCACCGCTCTGCGTCATCACGGGGCGGGGCGTCTTCTCCGCGGGCCTCGCCGAGGGCGACGTGATCGACCGCGGCCTCGCCGAGCTCCGCGCGGCGCTCGATGAACGCGAGGTGCGCGCGGTGCGCATCGACGGCGCGACCGCCGACATGCTCGGCCCGCGCTTCATCGTCGCGCACGCCGCGCCCTCGGCGCCGGGCGGGCCGCTCTTCCTTTACGGCGAGCGCGCCGTGGACGAGATCGCCCCCGCCTTGCTGGGGAAGCGCACCCCGTGCGTCGGCCGCGCCCGCGAGCTCTCGATGCTCCACGGCGTGCTCGCCGGCTGCATCTCCGAGTCGCTCGCGAGCGCGGTGCTCGTCCTCGGGCCGCCCGGCGCCGGCAAGTCCCGGCTCCGCCTGGAGCTCTTCGCCGCCCTGAGGCAGCGGGACGAGCCGATCGAGATCTTCTGGGGCCGCGCCGACTCGGGCTCTCCCGGCTCGCCGTTCGGCATGATCGCGGACGTGCTCTGCCGGGCCGCCGGCCTCCGCGCGCGCGACCCGGCGTGGGCGCGGCAGCGCAAGCTGAAGCAGCGGCTCGGGCGTCACCTGGGCGGCCCGGCGCTCGATCGCGCGGCGGCGTTCCTCGGCGAGATCAGCGGCGCGCCGTCGCCGGAGCACGCCCGCATGGTGCGGGCGGCGCGCCAGAGCGCCACCGGGATGAGCGACGGCGTGGGGGCCGCCTGGGAGGACTGGCTCGCCGCCGAGTGCGCAGCGCGCCCCGTGCTCCTCGCGCTCGAGGACCTCCACTGGGGCGACGCCGCCACCGTGCGCCTGCTCGACGCGACGCTGCGGAACCTCCGCGAGCTCCCGCTCATCCTGCTCGCGCTCGCGCGCCCGGACGTCCACCGGCTGTTCCCGAGCCTGTGGGCCGAGCGCGAGGTGCAGACGATCAAGCTCGGACCGCTGCCGCGCCGCGCGAGCGCGGAGCTCGTGCGCGCCGCGCTCGGCGAGCCTGTGCCCGAGGGCGTGGTCGCGCGCCTCGTCGAGCGCGCCGGCGGCAACCCGTTCTACCTGGAAGAGCTCATCCGCGCGGTCGCGAGCGGCAAGGAGGAGCTCCTGCCCGACTCCGTGCTCGGCACGGTGGAGGCGCGGCTCGACGCCGAGGGCAACGAGGGCAAGCGCGTGCTCCGGGCGGCCAGCATCTTCGGCGATCGCTTCTCGAAGCGCGGCGTCGCGGCGCTGCTCGGCGGCGAGGAGCGCCTCGCCGACGTGGAGGCCTGGCTGACGGCGCTCGCCGACCGCGAGCTCGTCGCGCCGGCCTCGGCGTCGGCGGGCCTCGCCGACGCCGCCGATTACGTCTTCCGCCACACGCTCGTCCGCGAGGCCGCGTACGCCATGCTGACCGAGCGCGACCGCGCCCTCGGCCACCGGCTCGCGGGCGCGTGGCTCGAGCGGAGCGCCTCCGCCGATCCGCGGGGCGTGGCCGAGCACTTCCGCCGCGGCGGAGAGCCCGGCCGCGCGGTGCGCTGGTACCGCCGCGCGGCCGAGCAGTCGCTCGAGGCGAACGACCTGCGCGCCGCGCTCGAGCGCGCCGCGTGCGGCGAGGCGTGCGGCGCCGAGGGCGAGGATCTCGGCGCGCTCCGGCTGGTCGCGGCCGAGGTCAACGTCTGGACGGGCGACCTCGCGGCGGCCGAGGAGCTGGGCGCGTCCGCGGCCGAGCTGCTCCCCGCCGGCTGCGCCGGGTGGTTCCGGGCGGTCACCCAGATCGCCGCCGCGGCCGGGAAGCTCGGTGCGGTCGACCGCGTTGCGCGGTGGGCCGCCGTCGCCGAGGGGATGTCGGCGGCGCCGCCCTCTTATGCGTCCGCTGCGCCGCCGTCCTGCGCGCCGCCGGCGCCGGCGTCTGCGGCGTCGGCGGGGCCGCCTTCCGCCGCGCCCCCGGCGCCGGCCTCCGCCGCGCCCGCAGCGCTGTCCTCCGGAGCCGCCGCGCTGCGCCGCGCCCGGATCGCGTGCTTCTGCGAGTGCGGCGCGCAGCTCGTCTTCGGCGGCCGCTACGCCGAGGCCGGCGCGCTGCTCGCGCGCATCGACGAGGACCTCCGCGCGCCTCCGCCGCCGGACGCCGAGCTCGTCGCGATGGCGCAGCAGCTCCGCGCGATCCGCGCCTCGGCCGGCGGCGATCCCGAGGCGTGCCTCGAGGGCCTGGAGGCGGCGCTCGCGGCCTTCGAGCAGGCCGGGGACAGGCGCAGCGCGTGCGTGATCGGCGCGAACCTCGGCTTCATCTACGCCGAGCTCGGCGAGCTCGGGGCGGCCGAGTCCGTCCTGCGCGCCGCCCTGGAGGCCGCCGACCGCATGGGGCTGCGCGAGCTCGAGACGGTGGCGCTCCACAACCTCGGCCACGCGCTCGGGCAGCTCGGCAAGCTCGACGAGGCGCAGCTCGTCGAGCGGCGCGCGGTGGAGGCGTTCCAGCAGCGGGGCGACCTCCGCATGGAGGGCGTGGCGCGGACCTACCTCGCGAAGATCGCGCTCCTCTCCGGCGACGCCGCGACCGCCGAGCGGGAGGCGCGCGCGGCCGAGGCGGCGCTGCACGTGGCCCCCCGGCTGCGCGCGGCCGCCGTGGCGGTGCGCGCGCGGGCGCTGCTCGCCGCGGGCGAGGTCGCGGCGGCGCTCGGCGCGGCGCGGGCGGCGTTCGGCGAGCTCGCGGCGCTCGGATCCCTGGAAGAAGGCGAGTCGCTCGTGCGGCTCGCCTACGCCGAGGCGCTCGCGGCGTCCGGCGCCCACGGCGAGGCGTCCGCGGTGCTCTCGGAGGCCAGGGAGCTCCTGCTCGCGCGGGCGCGGCGGATCGCGGACCCGCGGCGGCGCGAGCGATTCCTGACCGCGGTGCCCGAGAACGCGCGCATCGTCTCCGGCGCCACGGCGACCTAGCCGCCCCGAGGGCGCGCGCCCTCCGCCTCGCCCGCCCGCGTGTCCCCGGCCCTCCCCGCGACATGGGCATTGGGCGCCCCCGCGCTGATGCCCTGTCGCGCCGCCTGGACCGACGTGACCCGTGAAGGGGAGGACACCGGCCTTCCGATTGTCCAGGATGCGCGAGGTGCTTGTGGCGCTGAGAGCCTGTGAGTTCTGCTTGATTCGAATTAAACAAATACTCTATCAGAGGTGACAGGTGATCAGACGAGCTCATTCCTCCAGCACGCGCGCTGCACGACCCACCGCCGTCACACCCGCTCGAAATCGGGAGAGAGTCGAGAGAAAACGATGGGCCGGGCGCCGGACGTGGATTGACGCATTGCGGTGCACGGCCGGAGCTGTCGTGGTGCTGCTCTCGCAAGGATGCGTCGCGTCGATGGACGAGCCGGTGGACGCCGAGCGCGCCGAGGTCGGCGAGGGCGCGCTGGCGTTGAAGAGCTATGCGCAGACGCGGTATCCGATCGTGCTCTGTCACGGGATGGCCGGCTTCAAGGCGATGTTCGGGGTGATCGACTACTTCGGTGGGATCGCGTCTGCGCTGCGCTCCGGCGGAGCGGAGGTGTATGCCACCGAGGTGCCCCAGTTCGACAGCACCGAGGCGCGGGGGGAGGCGCTGCTCGCGCAGGTCGAGGACATCGTCGCGCGCACGGGGAGCGGCAAGGTCAACCTGGTCGGGCACAGCCATGGCGGGCTCGACGCCCGGTATGTCGCCGCGGTGCGGCCGGATCTCATTGCCTCGGTGACCACCATCGGGTCTCCGCATCAGGGGGCCGAGCTCGCCAGTTTCCTCCAGGAGAACCTGCGGGAGGGCGGGTTCGCGGAGGGGGCGCTCTCGTTCCTCGCCAACAGCCTCGGCGCGGTGCTCAGCCTGCTCAGCGGGCACACGGCGCCCCAGGACGCGATCGCCGCCGTCAGGTCGCTCTCCGCCACCGGGATGCGCGAGTTCAACGCGCGTTACCCCGCCGGGCTGCCCGCCGGCCGGTGCGGGCAGGGCCCCGCCGAGGAGGGCGGCGTGCGCTTCTTCTCGTGGTCGGGGACAGCGGTCGTCACGAGCCTCGTCGATCCGACCGACCTGACGCTCAAGCTCATCTCCACGCTGTATTCGGAGTCGAACGACGGGATGGTGGGCAGGTGCAGCTCCCATTTCGGGGAGGTGCTCCGCGACGACTATGCGATGAACCACCTCGACGAGGTCAATCAGCTCTTCGGGTTTATCAACCTGTCTGGCCCGAACCCGAAGTCCGTGTTCCGGTCGCATGCGAGCCGGCTGAAGGCCGTCGGCCTCTAGCCTCCTGGAGGGCTCTTCGTGGCGCGTCGTCGCAGGACAGCTCTCTTCGTGGCCATGGCGCTCGTCGCGGCGATCGGCGCGGGCCGCCTCGTCTCGGGGGAGCGGACCCGGCCGGCGGCGCCCTCGGGCCGATCGAGCGGGGCCGCGCGCCCCGCTCGGAAGGAGGCGCTGCCCGCGCTGTCGGTTGCGCCGGCCCCCACGCGCGTCCGGCAGGCGCTGTCGGTAGCGCGGCCCCCTGCGGCGCCGCGCCCGCCGACGATCGCGGCGCCGCCCTCGCTCCGCGGCACCGACGTCGACGGCGCGGTGACCGTCGACGAGCGCGGCGATCTGGTCGTCGGCCCGGAGCTGCTCGGGCTGTTCGACTACTTCCTGAGCGCCACCGGCGAGGAGCCGGCGCCGGCGATCCGGGCCCGCGTCGTCGCGGCGATCCGGGAGCGGGCGGCGGGGCGCGGAGCGGAGCAGGCGATCGCGCTGTTCGACCGGTACCTCGGCTACCGCGAGGCGGCCGGCGAGGCGAGCGTCGAGCAGGAGGCCGATCCGGCGGCGCGCCTCGCCGCGCTGCGCGCGATCCGGCGCGCATGGTTCGGCGAGGCGGCCGCGGCGCGGCTGTTCGGCGACGAGGAGCGGGAGATCGAGGCGGCGATCGAGGAGTCCCGCATCCTCGCGGACGAGGCCCTCTCGCCGGAGGAGCGCGACGCGCGGATCGCGGAGGTCGAGGCGGCGCTCCCGGAGGCCGTCCGCGAGGCGCGGGAGGCGGCGACGCGCCCGCTCGCGCAGCAGGCCGAGGAGCAGGCGCTCCGGGACGCGGGCGCGTCGGACGAGGCGCTGCGCGCGCACCGGGTCGCGACCGTGGGCCCCGAGGCCGCGGACCGGCTCGCGGAGCTGGACCGGCAGCGGGCGGCCTGGCAGCAGCGCCTCGACGCGTTCGCCGGCGCGCGCGCGGACATCGAGGCGACGGTGGCCGATCCCGACGCGCGGCGCGCCGAGGAGGAGGCGCTGCTCGAGCGCTCGTTCACGCCCGAGGAGCGGCTGCGCGTGGGGGCGATCCTGGGTCTCGCCCGGTGACGGCCGCGCCTACAGCGATCCGCTGATCGAGAGCCCGAGCCCGCCGGGGGTGACGAGCGGGGCCGCGCCCACCTGGAGGACCTGGCCGCGCTGCAGCGGCACGCGCACCTGCGAAGGCATCGCGATGCCGCCGAGCAGCATTCCCAGGCCGACGGCTTGCCCGGCGCCGAGGAGGGAGAGCCCGACCGCGCTGGCCGCCGTCGGCCGCCCCGTGCCGAGGTGGATCCACGGACCCGCGAGGGGGATCAGCAGCGAGGCGGGGTTCGCCGAGGTGCGTTCGTAGCGCCGGACGACGAAGCAGGTGCCCTGGGAGCACTGCGGCACCAGCCGGATCCGCACCTCCGGCTGCCCGAGGGAAAGCGCGGCGCCGCGGACGGCCGACGCGACCCAGAAGCCGCCCAGGGTCGACGCGCCCCCGATGATCCAGCGTGCCCTCCGCGGGTTCGCGACGTAGGTGGCGGTCGCGACCCGCTGCGGGGCGCGCTGCGTGAAGGTCGTGGTCTGCCGCGGCGGCGTGGCACGACCCTGCGCCCGGGCCTGAAGCGAGATGGTCTGGGTCGCGTCGCCGGCGGAAGCGCTGGAGATGCCGAGACAGAGGCCGATCCCGAGAAGCCCGGCGAGCCCCTGGACGACGCCTTTCCCGCTTGTTGACCTACCGCTGGTTCTCCCCGTCTTCGAAGTCCACATGCGCCCCTCCCGGTGCTATCGACGCACCTGCGCTGGAGAGAGCAAGCCTCGGGCCTCCTCCGGGAGGTGCCTTTCGCCCCGTCGATCGAGTGCCCGGGATCCGGGGCAGGGAGGTGCAGTGAGCACAGAGGGCAAGGTGAGCACAGCGATTTTCTGCGATCCCCTCGGAGTCCTCGGCGCCACGGCGATGCCCCTTCATGGAGAGGAGGTACCGAGTCCCACATCCCGGGAAGACGCAGCAGACGAGGAGCGTCTGACACGGCCAGACCGGGGATTTGCGGCGCTCTCGAATTTTTCGGGGGAATTGAACGGGGAGGCGAGGAGACGGGGAGTACAATCCCAAAAATCTCCCGGTCTCCCCGTTCAATTTTCTGCTGAAATGCCAACAAATAAGGGAATTGTCAGCCCGCAATCCACACGTGGGAAGCGGACGATGACGTTCCGACCTGTCCGACCCGATCGAGCCGCCGCGCTGGCGCGCTGGCGCGCGGGCGAACCGGGGGCGGGCGCGCTCACGACCCTCACGATCCGCCGCGCGGCGAAGCGGATGATCCGCGAGCAATACGGCGTCTCGCTGGCCGGCCAGGGGATGAGCTGCTGATACCGCAGGTCAGATATCCTGACAGGGCTCTGCCTCGCGAGCGGGGAGAACGTCAACGTAAAGGCGCCAGGAGCGCAAAGACGCGAAAAAGCAAGGTGTCTGTCCCTTGTTGCGCCCTCGCGGAAGAGTCGCTCCGGGGGTTCAAGGAGCTGGACGCGCGCCGTAGTGGAAAATTACACCACAGCGCGTTCCCGGCAGGGAGAACGTCGTGACCGGCTCGGCGGCGCGATGCGCCGGGCAAGAACGCGCCGCCGCGTCCCGGACGACGCGCTGCGATTTTCCTGCTCCCATGAATGCGCAGCCCGTTCATTGCATCGTAGCCGCCGAGCCGCCGAGCCGCCGATGGCGTGGGGACGGGCGTGTCCTGGAGACGTTCAGGTTCGTGGGTTTCACTTGTCTTGCGGAGGTAGCCTATGAGGTGTGCGCGACACAGCAGCGGACGCATGGTGGTAGCTTGTTGTTTGCTCATCGGATTCAGCTCGGGGTGCGAGAGCTCGGTTGTCCTTCCCGAGCCATCTCCCCAGCACACCCCGGTCGGTCCGCCGCGGGACGAAGAGACGGCTGACGTCGGCTCGCCGGACAGGCCCGTTGCCCGGCCGGGGACGGGCGAGCGCGTCGTCGATGTGCCGAACGGCGGCGGCGCGGATGTGCCGAAGCCGAACGGCGGCGGCGCGGGCGATCGATGCGCGGGCCCGTTCCCGGGCGAGGAGCCGAGCGACGGCAGCGGCTACTACCTGAAGCCCGGCCTCCTCTATCCTGCGGAGTCGTCGGGCGTGGTCATGGGTCAGCTGTCGCTGGGCGACATCGACGGGGACAGGCGCTTCGACTTCGTGAGCACGGATCGCGAAGCGCTGTACGTGCAGACGCATCCGCGCGTACAGGAGCTGAACGGCGCAGTCATCCACACCCCTTCCACGCCGGCCAACTCGGTCGAGGACACGTTGCTGCTCGACGCGGACCGCGACGGCGCGCTCGACGTCGTCGTCGCGCAGCAGGAAGGGCTCGCCTTCCTCCGCAACCAGGGCGGCGGCGCCTTCGAGCCCCCGAGGACGATCGCCGGGCCAACCACGTTCTCCCCGAGCGCCGTGGACCATGACGGGGATGGCGTCCTCGACATCGTCGCGCTCGGCTATCACAGCAAGATCCTCGTCTACCGGGGCGACGGCGGCGGCGGCTTCGCGCTGGCCCACGAGCTGCCGGCCGGCGTGTTCATGTCCGGCATCGTCACCGGCGATGTGACCGGGGACGGCCACCCCGACGCGGTGATCGCGATGACCGGCGTGGGCGCGGGCATCGCCGTCTTTCCGCACGACGTCGAGCGCGGGTTCGACACGACCGGACAGCAGGTCTTCTTCGAGACCACGCCGCCGAGCTCAGGCGTCTCGTTCGTCTCGGTCGCGGTGGGCGACGTGAACAACGACGGACGCCAGGACGTCGCCGCCGTCACGCACGAGTACTCCGACGGGCCGATGCGGGTCTGGATCCTGCTGCAAGACGAGCTCGGCCACCTGACGGCGCCGCAGCCGCTGCTCACCATCGATGATCACCAGTATTTCGTCTCAGGAGGCCTGCAGATCGCCGATCTGAACCTCGATGGGCGGAGCGATCTCGTCGCGGTCAGCCGAAACACGGCCGAGATGTGGTCGTTCCTCCAGACGCCGGATGGCACGTTCGAGGCCCAGGCGGCGCCGTTCCCTGGCACGTTCGAGGACATCGACGGTTTCGGCGTCGGCATCACCGATTTTGACTGCAATGGGTGCCCTGACGTCGTGGGCGTCCAGCTCGACGGTCTGGTCGTCTTCCGCGGTCGCGGCTGCGCGACGATGCCTTGAGCGCTCCCGCGGGCGGCGCCTCGTGCCCCTCGTCCAGCCCGTCCTGTGCTCGTCCCGCCGGGAGCGGGGGCTCCGTCTACGCCCTCTGGATCGGCTTCCCCGCGCTCGTCATTCGCTGGCGCCAACCTGGATCGATCGCCTCATGGCGCCATCATGGACGGCGCGGGAGCGCACGATGCGGGCTTGCGGGCCCAGGGCTGGGTTTGTGATGAAGTGCCACAGCACCCAGGTCCACGAGCGGTGCGAGACCAGCGTGTCGTAGTGGCGCTTGGCGATGCGGTGCAACGCGGGCAGGCGCCAGCCGGGCACGTTCATGAAGTCGTGGTGCTCGACGTGGTAACCCACGTTGAACGTCACGTGGTTGAGCGGCCCGTAGTAGCTGTAGGTCTCCTGCCCGGGCGCGTACACGTAGTGCTCGTGCACGAAGTGGGCGGCCACCGGGTGCAGGCTGTGGCCGATCAGGGTCGACAGCAGCAAGTAGGCGAAGCCGGGCGCGCCGAGCAGGCGCCACGAGAGCCATGCGGCGGGCAGCTGGATGGCCAGGTTGATCCACTCGTCGCGGTTCGGCAGCTTGGCGAAGCGCGCGGCGCGGCCCAGGTAGGCCGCGAAGTAGAAGAACAGCCACAGGAACTTGCGCACGCGGCCGGTGCCGATCAGCCGCACCTCGAGCGAACGCGGCAGATCGGTGTCCTCGCCGGCCACGCCGAGCAGCGCGTGGTGCGCGAGGTGGTAGCGGCGGAAGCTCATCGCCGCCGGCAGCACCATCGGCAGGTTGGCGAACAGCGCCAGCAGCTTGTTCGAGCGCGCGCGGCGAGCGGTCAGATCGTGCGCCGCCTCGTGGATGGCCATCGCGCACCAGTGCGAGAGCACCGCGCCGAACGTCGCCGCCGCGAGCGTGACCACCCACCAGCGCGCGGCGAGCACGCCGAGCAGCCAGGCGACGACGAACTGCGCGATCACCACCGCCAGGGTGACGGCGATGGTGCGCCGGTCGTAGCCGAACAGCGCGCGGATCTCGGGGTGCTCGCGCAGGATACGGCGCCGGCGCGCGCGGTGCGGCTCGGCGCGCGTGACCCATTCGAAGGAACGCATGCGCCTCGATCTAGGCAGCGCGACCGGCGCCGCCCATTCGCATTCCCGGCGCCGCGCCCGCGCGCGCCAGCGGCCGTCAGTCGGGCCGCAAATAGCCGTACAAAAGCCGGGTGAGCTCGGCCTGTGCGGCCGGCGCGCGCAGCATGTCGCCCTCGCGGAAGGCCGCCATGCCCAAGGTGTTTCGCATTGCGTGGAACAGGAAGAAGCCGCCGAGCTGCGGATCCACCGCGCGGGTCTTGGGCCGGATGCGCACCAGGAGCTCGGCTAGCGCGGCCTCGGCCTCGCGGTCGGCATCGGCGATCAGATCGAAGTCGCCCACCCGCACGAACCACTTCATGAGCGCCCTCATCACGCGCGCGTGGGCCAGCTCGAGCTCGATCAGCCGGCCGGCCAGCCGGTGCAACGCCGCCTCCAGCGGGAGCGGCTCGACCTCGTCGAGCACCCGGCGGATCTCGGCGAAGCGCTTCTGCACGAAGCGGCGCAAGAGCGCCGCGACCAGCGCCTCGCGGTTGGGGAAGTACTGATACAGCGAGCCCACGCTGACGCCGGCGCGCTCGGCGATGTGCGTCGTCGATACACGGCCCTGCTTCGCCTCCTCGTCGCGCTCGATCAGCTGACCGGCGGCCTCGAGGATGGCGTCGACCGTGCTGCGCGAGCGCTCCTGGCGCGGATCCTTGCGTGGCTTCTGCGGCGACGTGGTCACGCCGCACATCCTCGCACGGCCGCCCGATCCGGCTCCTTTTACCTGCGCGCTCCGGGGGTTCGAGGAAAAGCGGCGCATGTGCCCGCCGTCCCCCGCGTGCCGGCACGCCTCGCGCGCGAGCGCCGCGCCTTCCTCGGGGAACCCCTGCTTCCACTGCGCATACGCCGGGGTGAGCGCCTCGCTGGGGCTTCGCCCCAGGCCCGACCAGGGGCTGTGGCTGCCGGCCTTGGGCGGAGCTTCTGCGCCGCACGACTGCGATCGATGTCCTCCCCCTCCTTTCTCGGATTGTTCGTGGATTGCTATCACGGTCGGCTGCTCATCGGTCGGGCGGCCGTGATCGAGAAAGCTGCAAGGGTGAGAGTTTGGGGTGCTCATCATCTATGCTGGGCTCTCGCACTTGCTGCATTTCGATGGGCAGAAAGCTATAAGCGTCCCGAGTGCGTGGGCGCGCGCGGCCGGTCCTACCTGGTTGGCTCATAAAAACTTGACATCCCCGAGACATTTGCGCTTCCTTGGCTCATGCCGGGGGATGCGCGTCGTTTTGTCCGGACGAGCCATCGGGGTGAAGGGCCGTGGCGCGCCGTGCAGGCGCCGGGGGAGGGGATTGCGCGGGCCCAGCTCGTGCGCACCCGCGACGTCGGCGAGGCCCGGGAGGTCTTCAGCCGCGTTTACGCGGAGGCGACCCTCGAGCCCATGCGCGATGCACCTTTCGGCTGTGCGCTGGAGGTCGTCTCCTTCGGCGCGACCCGTGTCGTGATGGGCGAGTGGACCGGCGGAGGGCAGGCCTCCCTGCCGGACATCGGGAAGCACTACGTCCTGTCTCTCTCGGCCGGAGGAGAGAGCGCCGGTCACCACGCGGGCGAGTCCTTCCGCGTCGTGCCGGACCGGCGGGGCGCGCTGTTCTCACCAGGGCGATCTTGCGTTCTCGATGTCGACGCGGAGTTTCACGGACGGACCCTCGTGATCGATCGCGGAGCGCTCGACGCCCATTTCACCGCGCTCACGGGCGCTGAGCTGCGCGGCCCGATCTGCTTCGATGTGGCGCTCGACCTCGAGAACGGACCGGGCCGCACGGTACACGAGATCGCGCAGCTCTTCCGCCGCGAGATCGAGCAGGCATGGGCCTCGCCGATGCTGCTCACGGCGCTGCGCGGCGCGCTCTTCACGAGCCTCCTGGTACACACCCGGCACAGCCAATCGGCGATGCTCGATGCGCCCCAGCCGCGCGTGGCCCCGGCGTGCGTCCGCAAGGCGGAAGAATACATGGCCGCGCACGCCGCGGAGCCCATCACCCTGGCCGACATCGTCGCCGCGGCGGGCGTGCCGGAGCGGTCCCTGCGGGCAGCCTTCGTGGCGTGCCGGGGAATGCCCCCGATGGATTTCCTGCGTCGGCGCCGGTTCGAGCTCGCGCGCCGCCACCTGGCCGAGCCCTCGGCCGGCGCGTCGGTCGCGGGCGTCGTGGCCGCGCTCGGGCTCGGTCACCCGGGGCGGTTCAGCGTCGAATACAAGCGCCGATTCGGCGAGAGCCCCTCCGAGACGCTGTCCGCGGGGCGCGCGGCCGCGGGCCTTCCGCGCCTCCAGCCGCGACGCCGGCCGTGAACGTTCACGAGCGCTGGCACCCAGGAGCGACAACATCGCGCGGAGAGCAGCCCGCGAGACCTAGCGCCGCGATGGTCACGGTGGTGGAGTTGGAATTGGAAGCGCCCGCGGGCGCGGTGGAGGGCGCGGCGCGTCAGGGCGCGCAGGTCGAGAGGTACACCTGCACGGGGTCGCTGCCCCCGATGAGGAAGTCCGACCGGCCGTCCGCGTTCAGATCGCCCGCCGTCATGCCGTAGGCGCCCTTTGCCATGAAGTACGTGGTCGGCGCGCCGAAGCTAGCGTCCCCCGGGTTGAGGTACACCGACAAGGTGTTGGTGCTCGGGCTGGCGACGGCGAGGTCCGGGTCGCCATCGCCATCGATGTCACCGGCCGCGATGCCGATGGCGCCCAGGATCACGGCATGGTCGACCGCGGCGGCGAAGCTGCCGTCGCCCTGGTTCAGGAGCACGCTCACGCCGGAGGTGCTCCCGCTGAAGTAGGCCGCCGCGAGATCGAGGCTCCCGTCGTCGTTCAGATCGGCGATGTCCACGACGCGAATGCCCGGGCCCACGGGGTAGGACGTCGCGGCGCCGAACGTGCCGTCGCCCTGGTTGAGGAGGACGTTGGCCGCGCTGTCGCGCGAGAACACGAGGTCGGGTGTGCCGTCGGCGTTGAGGTCCCCGGCCGTGAGCCCGTCGGAGCCGCCAAGGCCCGGTATCAGGTAGTCGACCTTTTCCGCGAACGTCCCGTCGCCCTGGTTGAGGAACACGCTCACGTTGTCGTCGCTGAGGTACGCGACGGCGAGGTCGACCGCGCCGTCGTTGTTCACGTCCGCGGCCGCGATGTAATACGGGAACGCGTTCGTCGGGTAACCCACGGCGGCGGCGAGGGTGCCGTCGCCCTGGTTCAGCATCACGTGCACGTTGTTGGTCTGGGCGCCGACGAGCGCGATGTCCGGCTTGCCGTCGCGGTTCACGTCCGCCGCGGTGACGCCGTAGCTTCTCGCGACGGCGTATTGAACCAGCGGGCCGAACGTGCCGTCGCCCAGGCCGAGGCGCACGCTGACGTTGCCGTTGCCGCCCGGCGTGCTCTCGACGGTGATCAGATCGAGCTTGCCGTCTCCATCCAGGTCCGCGACCTCGGTATCCCCGTTCTGGGACGCCATGGCGACGGTCGTGAGGACGGGGGTGTACGTGCCGCTCGGGCAGACACACGCGCCGGCCGTGCAGGTCTCGTTCACTGCGCAGACGCGTGGATCCGCGCCGACACACGTGCCGGCCTGGCAGGTGTCCGTCTGCGTGCACGCGTCGCCGTCCGCGCAGGCGGTGCCGTTCGGCGCGTCGGCGACGGCCGGCTGACCGGCGCTGCACGCGGGCACCTTGCAGGGGTCGGCGTCGTCGGGCGGAAGGTCGGCGTCGTCGGCGATGGTCGTGGTGTCGCCTTCGCCGTCACACACGATCGCGCTGCAATCGCCGGGGATCTGCGTGCCCGCGGGCGTGTTCGCGGGAGTGAAGCTCACGCCGCACACGCCGTCCTCACACGTGCGCACCTTGCACGCGTCATCGGTGCCCGCGCAGTCGGCCGGCGTGTGGCAGCCGACGCACATGCCGTTGCCGTCACACACGAGGCCCTGGCCGCAGGCGGCGCCCGCCGCAATCGGGGAGTTCGACGGCGCGCCCGCGCTGCACGCGTCGTCGGTACAGGCGTTCATGTCGTCGGGCAGGTCGGCGTCGTCGTTTTGCTGGGTCACGGCGCCATTGCCGTCACACACGGCCTGCTGGCAATCGCCGGTCACCTGATCGGGCAAGGCGGTCCCCGCGACCGTGGGCTCGTGCGTGGGCGCTCCGCCTTCGCAGACGTCCTCCGTGCAGGGGTTGCCGTCGTCCTCAGGAATGCACGCGCCGCCGCTCCCGCCGCCGCCGACGTCGTTCTGGCTGCCGGTGCTGGGCTCGCAGCCGAGCGAGCCGCCCGCGAGCAGAGCGAGCAATACGGGTGCAATGGATGCCTTCATCATTCTGAACCTCTCCGTGCGGATTCGAGCGTTTCGGCGGCAGCTACTAGAAGAAACATCCGGGCACGTCAAGCTGCATCCCCGCCATGAGCGCCTCCGGATTCTCGCGAACGCAATTGGGGCGAGGAGCGAGATTCCCCGTCGCCGGGGGCCTCGTGACCATTCGCCTGTCCAGAAACGGCAGCGAGCTGTCCACGAACGGCAAGATAAGCGAGCGGACGCATCCTTCGCGGTTGCAAATTCGCCTGAAGCGATGGAGGGTGGCGGCGGATGGACGCTCCGCCATCGATCTCGGCAGAATCGCCGCGATCGTTCACGGGGGGTGAGGCGCGCCCTTCGCGGTTGAGGCATTCAGCAGCAGGGAGCGGCGGAGCGTACCCCGAGCCGCACATCTCATGATGTGGCTCCCGTACGACTTTCTTCAACCTGGCCTTGAGCTCCGCCGTCTTCTTCTCCAGCTCGACGCGCGCCTGCTCGGCGGCATTGGCTACGTGCAGCCCCCCACGGTCACGGTTCTGTCCTGTGCGTAAACTCTGCCCCGAAGCCTCGCCCAACACGCTGCGCGCTCCACATAACATGATTCTTTGTTGACACCCACACGGAACGTCGGTTCTTCTTGGCTGCCCAAGACAGGAGTCACCCATGCCGTTAGATCGAGACCTTCTCAAGCGCGAAATCCTGCCGATTCCGGACCGGCCCTATGTCGGCCCGGTGATGTACAATGCCCAGGACCCAGCTTCCCACTTCCCTCCCATCGAGCCGATCAGACCGCCCTCGAAAGCCCCCAACGTGCTCCTCATCCTGCTCGACGATGTCGGCTTCGGCGCCGCGGAGCCCTTCGGGGGGGTCATTACTACCCCGACAGCCACGCGGCTCGCCAAAGACGGACTCAGATTCACCCGTTTCCACACGACAGCCCTGTGCAGCCCGACGCGCGCCGCCTTAATGACTGGCCGCAACCCCCACTCCGTCGGCATGGGTTGCATCACCGAGTTGTATACCGGCGCGCCTGGCTACACCTCGATGATCCCCAACACCGCCGCCTCGATCGCCAAGATCCTCAGGTACAACGGCTACTCGACGGCTCACTTCGGCAAGTGCCACGAGGTGCCCGTCTGGGAAACCGGCCCATCGGGGCCCTTCGACCACTGGCCCATCTACATGGGCTTCGAGAAGTTCTATGGCTTCGTGGCCGGCGAAACCAACCAGTTTTACCCCACCCTCTACGATGGAACGACCTACATCGAAACGCCTCACCACGGGGACTACCACCTGACCACGGATCTGGCAAACCAGACCATCAAGTGGATCGAGCAGCAGAAGGCCATGGCGCCGGACAAGCCATTCTTCATCTATTTCGCTCCCGGCGCGACCCATGCGCCCCACCAGATCCCGGACGAATGGCTTGACAGGTACAAGGACAACAAGGACTTCGCCAAAGGCTGGGACGAGCTGCGCGAAACGATTTGCAAAAATCAAAGATCGCTTGGCGTCATTCCAGAGGACGCGGAGGCGGCGGTCAACGAAGACGTTCCAAAGTGGGACGATGAAATGTTCGCCGACATGAGGGGTCCCCTGCGCCGCGAGATGGAACTCTACGCCTCTTTCCTCCAACAGACCGACGAGGAGGTCGGCAGGGTGATCGACACGCTCGAGAACCTCGATCTCATGGATAACACGCTGATCATTTACATTCTCGGCGACAACGGCGCTTCCGCCGAAGGCACCTTTATGGGCACCTTCAACGAGATGATCGGCTTCAACGGCATCCAGATGGATCAGGAGAAAATCATCCAGGACAACATAGACAAGTTCGGCACCAAGGAAGCGTACAATCACTATGCCATCGGCTGGGCCCAGGCCATGTGCACGCCGTACAAGTGGACCAAGCAAGTTGCCAGCTTCTTCGGCGGCACGCGCAACGGCATGATCGTCCATTGGCCAGGCCACATCGGCAAGGACGACAGGGGCGACAGGGGGCTGCGACACCAATTCACTTACGTGATCGATGTGCTTCCGACGATCCTCGAAGCGGCCGGATTGCCGGAGCCGTTGAGCGTCGACGGAGTGCTGCAGATGCCCATCGAGGGTACGAGCTTCCTCCGGACGTTCAAAGAGCAGAATGCGCCCGAGTTCCGCACGACCCAGTACTTCGAGATGTTTGGCAACCGTGGCATCTACCATGAAGGCTGGACCGCCGTCACCCTCCACTCGAAGCCCTGGGACTGGCAATCCAATTCGAACTACGAAAAGGATACGTGGGAGCTCTACTACACGTACGGATGGCCATCTCCGGACGGGAAGAAGTCGCCGCATAAGGTGGACTGGACCCAGGCAAAGAACCTCGCCGACGAGGAGCCCGAAAGGCTAGCGCAGCTGAAGAACCTTTTTGAGATCACTGCGGCCCGATATAACGTCTTTCCCCTCAACGACGAAAAGACAGAGCGCCTAGAACAGTCGCCCCCCCCGGTCGGCGCGAAGCAGAGGTACGTCGACGGCAGTTTCGTCTCCGACCCGTGCGTGATCAACAACTTCAACCGCTCATTCAAGATCACGGCAGAGATCACCCCCGGGGAAAAAGCGAACGGCGTGATCCTCGCCCGGGGCAACGATTTCGGCGGCTTTGCCCTCTATGCCAAAGACGGAAAGCTCACTTACGTCTACAACTACCTTGGACTCGAACGGTACTACGCCCAGGCCGCAGAGGAGCTGACGCACACCGGCTTCCCCTGGGTGGTCCGCATGGAGTTTACCTACACAGGCGACGAGACGGGCCAGGGCGGCACGGTGAAGTTCATCCGCGAGTCCGGCGAGTCCGGCGACTACAACCTCGGACTCGCCACAAAGCCGGACATCGGTGAGGACCCGCTCGACAAGACAAAGATGCCGGGCCATATCGATAAGACCAATCCGATTATCTTCAACGTGGACGCCTTCCTGATGGTCGGCAAGAAGACTGGCGGCCCGTTGTGCCCCGACTTCGCAGGTAGCGGGGACAACCGCTTCACCGGCAAGGTGCACTGGGCGGAGATCGAGCTGACGGGCGAACCCGCCATGGTGAGCCCCGAACACAAATTGCACGCACTGGAGGCGATCCAGTGACACCTTGACCCGGCCGAACGGGCGGCCCGCTTCCGCGCTCAACTCTCCCCCAGCGCCGCCACGGCAAAGTCTCGGAGCGGGGGCCGCTCGAAGCGGCTCAACGGCCTAGCACCCCCTTGACGCCCCCGGACTGGAGCACGATGAGGTCCGAGATCACCTGCGGGAGATTCAGCCCCGGCGGATAGGCGAGATAGCGGGGAGACCAGACGGGTCCAAATTTCTCCTTGTACTCTCGCAGTCCCTTGAAGTGATAGGGCCTCTCGGTCTCGAACATGATGTGCGCGATGCGGGTCCACGCGGGCGCGCCCCGGTGCTGCTCGACGCCGGACAGGGGCGCGACTCCAAAGTCGAACCAGCGGTATCCTTCGCGCTGCCCCCAAAGCAGCAGCTGTAGAAGAATATAATCCATCACCCCGCGGGGCGAATCGGGCCGGTGTCTCATGAGGTCGATGGACAGCTCCTCGACGACCATGAGGACATTGCAGAAGGCGAGGATGTGGCTCTCGTCGCGGAGGAGCGCGATGGGTGAGCGCTCGAGATAGCTCGGGCTGAAACAGCCGTTCGAGAATCGCTTCTCGCGCGTTTCCTTGGCGCGGAGCCACAGATCGGAGGTCACCTTCAGCGCGGGGAGGATCAGCGGGACGTTCGCCGGGGCGACCAGCTCGAACTGGTAAGGCGGGCGATCGAACTTGCGCTGGATCTGGCGAAGCGCTTTGCGTTCATGACCCTCCAGCGAGAAGGCGCCGAGATCCACCCGCGCCGTCTCCCCGATCTTGACGAGCCGGAGGCCCAGATCAACGTAGCGGAAGAGCCATTCTGGTCGGACCTGGTAGAAGACCGGCCAGGCGTCGTACTCGTCGCAGAGCTCCCGGAAGCGCCGGAGCAGCTCCGCCGCCTCGTCGCCGGGCCCGATCGGATCGCCAAGGCAGATCCAGCTGCGCCGCTGGACGCTGAACATCAAGAAGGACCTGCCGCTCTCGCTGAAGAGGAGCGACTTGTCCCCGAGGCGCGCCAGGCAGGCGAGGGTATCTCGAGCGGCGCCGATGAGCCGTTCCGCGCGCGCGAGGTCGCTCGGGCTCGCCGCGCGCGCCCGGACCGGAGGTGGTCGCATGAGCTTCGCCCAGGCGAGGAGCATCGCGGTCGCCAATGCGGCCACCGAGGCCCTGAGCGCCCGGGGGGCGTCGCTGGCGGTCAGGAACTGCCAGAGTGTTTGTGCCGAGTAGGCGGCGTGACGCCGAGAGAAGACGGTGAGGCTCACACCGCCGATGATCACCAGCGAGATCGCCGCGCTCCAGGCCGGGGAGAAGGCGTCGTCGAACAGCGACGACCGCCGGTAGAAGCGGGCCCGCAAGGTCACGAAGAGGGCGAGCAGACAGGCTACGCCGGCCGCGTGCCAGGGCGGGTGCCCCCGGGCGGCGCCCAGGAGGGTCGCCACGACGAGCAGGACGACGGTCAAATGGAAGGCCCCGGCCAGCCGGCGCTGGATGCCCCGAGCGAGGAACAGGAGCGCCGCTCCCGCGACGCTCCCGAGCAGGCGCGAGAGCTCGAGAAGGGTGTCGGGGATGAAGTGGCTGAGCCGGCCGAAGGCGGCGCCGCCGGGATAGGCGTTCGTCAGGACGAGCGCCGCTCCCGCGAGGAACGTGCCTGCCGCGGCGATCGATGGGGAAAAGTCACACAAGACCTGCAGGCCGGCGACGGCCATCGTGGAGAGAGCGCGGCCGCGCTCCTGCAGCTCGCGCAGGAGCCACGCGAGCAGCGCGAGGGCGAGCGGCACGAGGTAGTAAAGAGCACGGTAGGCGATCAGCCGCCCCGCGAGGGCGGGGGCGGACGCAGCGCCTGAACCCGTGAGGAGCAGGAGCGAGACCGATTCGAAGACGCCGATGCCCCCTGGCACCTGGCTCGCGATGCCCGCGAGCTGCGCGAGCAGAAAGGCAGTGAGGACGCGCGGAATCGAGATCGAAAGCACATCGCCGGCCATCGCGGCGAGGACCGAGCCGGCCAGAGCCCAGTCGATGACACCGAACGCGATCCCGGCCAGGGCGAACCGGGGCGCGGGCGGCGCCAGCGTGAGGCTCCGTAGGCGCAGCGGGCGTCCTCGCGCGCAGAGCCCCACGTAGACGGCGACGAGCACGAGGAGGACTCCCCCGATGAGCCGCTGCCACACCGAGACCACCGAGAGCCGGGTGACGGGCACAGCGAGAGACAGCAGCCCCGCCAGAACGGCCATGCCCGTCCAGTAGGACAGGAGGTTGAAGGCAACAATCCTGGCCACCGCCCGTGGCGAGACTCCCCATTTGGAGTAAAGGCGCCATCGCACCGCACCGCCGGTCAAGAGCGACACGCCCAGGCTCTGGCTGATCCCATACGCGACGAAGGAAGCGAAGGCCGCCCGCCTGAAGGAGAGCCGCTCTCCTGCATAGCGGACCGCCAGCCATTCGTACCCGCTGAAGACCGCATAATTTGCCGCCGTGAGGAGGGCGGCAAGCGCGACCCGTCGGCCGGGCGCGAGGCGGAGGCTCGCGACGACCTCGGCCGCCACCGTCGGGCGGACCAGACGCTCCAAGGCTATGACGACAATCGCAAGCAGGCTGACAGCCAGGAGCAACCTGAGCGCGCGCAGCATCTTGGCGATCATCGTCCTCACTGTCGGCCCCGGTGAACCGAGCATCGGACCGCGACGCTCTGGCGAATGACGTCGGCATAGGGCTCGGTCCGCGCAAAGTTAGTCAGGAGGACGACGAATGGTCCGTGCCCCTGCTTCCCGCCCTGGAGGCCGCCTCGTGCTCCGCTTGATCGCGGCGTTCAAGCTGATCGAGGCCACGCTGTTGACAGCGGTCGGGCTCGGTGCCCTGCGACTCCTGGGCCCCACGACGTAGCGAGCGAGCTCAGATCTGGGCTCCCGCGGCCGGCGAGGGGGTCTCTCGCGCCGGAGCGGTGGCTACACCGCGCCGTCGCGGAGCCACTCGCCGAACCGCTCGCCGATCATCAGCGCTGTCAGGTTCGTGTTCACGCTCGGGATGGTCGGCATGATGCTCGCGTCCGCGACGACAAGGCCCTCGACGCCGCGGACCCGCCCGCGCCCGTCGACCGCCGCCGAGAGGTCCCCCTCGGGCCCCATCGGGGCCGTCCCGCACGGGTGGTAGCCCGAGCCGCAGCTCCTGTAGATCCACCGCTCCAGCGCCTCGCGCCGCCTCAGCGTGCGCTCCATCGGCCAGACGAACCAGCCGAGCTCGCGCATCGGCGCGGTGCGGGCGATCTCGTACGCGAGCTCCAGCGCGTCGACCGCGCGCGACAGGTCGTCGCGGTCGACGAGCATGTTCGAGGCGATGCGGGGCCGCGCGTGCGGGTCGGCGCTCACGTGCTCG
Organism: Sorangium sp. KYC3313; assembly: GCF_052075895.1. NCBI lineage: Bacteria > Pseudomonadati > Myxococcota > Polyangiales > Polyangiaceae > Sorangium > Sorangium sp. KYC3313. Next base: position 7,914,909 of record NZ_CP197255.1, on the reverse strand, counting down.
ATGCGGCCGACGCCGCGCGGCTTGCCGATGCAGCACGCGATCGCGAACGCCGGCACCGTGAGGCGCGGGTGCAGCGGGAAGAACGAGCCCGGCTGGAGCATCACGTCGTTCGGGTACTGGCTCCCGCGCGACGTGGTGCGGAGCATCGTCTGGACGAGCGGCTGGCGCAGGACGTCGATCAGGCCGCGGCGGCGCGGCCACAGGCCGATGGCGGCCCCCGGATGGTCGAGCAGCCGCGCCCCCACGGCGGGCACGTCAGACACGAGCGCGACCCCGAGGCGCGCGAGCTCGGCCCGCGGCCCGATCCCGCTGCGCAGGAGGATCCCCGGCGTCGCGATCGCGCCGGCGCTCAGCACCACCTTCCGCGTCGCGACGACCTCGACGCGCCCGTCTGTCTCGATCTCGACCCCCTCGACCCGGCGGTTCCGCACGAGCACCCGCCGCACCGTCGTGCGCGGCCGGAGCCGCAGGTTCTCGCGCCGGCGCACCTCGGCGGTCAGGTAGCAGCGCGCCGCGCTCATGCGCTGTCCGTCGATCTTGTTCATCGCGTGCGGCCCGACGCCGCCGGGCGCGCGCGGATCGTTGGTGTCCGCGCACTCGGGGTAACCGAGCGCCCTGCACCCGTCGACGAACGCCGCCTGCCACGGCACGAGCTCCTCGCGCCGGGCGCGGCGGATCGGCACCGGGCCGCCCTTGCCGTGCCAGGGCTCGCCGAAGTCGAGATCGTCCTCGAGGCGCTTGAAATAGGGCAGGCAGGCGTCGAAGCTCCACTCGGGCAGGCCGAGCGCCGCCCACTCGTCGTAGTCGTAAGGCTGGCCGCGGATCGCGATGCACGTGTTCACGGCCGACGAGCCGCCGACCACCTTGCCGCGCGGGAAGAGGAACATGATCTGCCCGGGCGTCGGCCGGTGGCGATAGCCCCAGTCGTGCGCGAGCCACGAGTTGCGGGTGCCGTCCCGCAGATCGGCAGGCAGGCCCTCCGGGTCCGGGTAGTCCGGGCCCGCCTCGAGCAGCAGGACCTCGCGATCCGCGCGCTCCGTGACGCGCGCCGCGATCACGGCGCCCGCCGAGCCGGCCCCGACGACGACGAGCTCCGCGGCGCCGGCCGGGCGGGGTGAAGAGGACGGTGACGATCGAAACACCTTGGAAATTCGACCTACACGGGATCGCGCCGCCGGGCAACGAACCCTCGAAACTGTCCTCGCTGTATGACCTTCATGCGGCGCCAGCGCGGCGCGCCGGGCGGCGTACGGCGCGCTCGCCCGTCCGAGGGGCCGATGTTCCGCCCGGGAGGCCACATTGGAAACACCGAGGTTCATACAGGGTGTCTACTCGTTCGAGGGGCAGGGCCTGGAGCAGCCGGTGCCCCTTCGTCCGGCGGTCGGGTACACCGTCCCGCGGGACAAGCGCGCTCAGCTCATCTACCTGCGCGCGGGCAACTCCACGTCCGAGCTCATCTACCTGCTCCTCAAGCGCGACGGCCATCCGATGCGCTATTTCCCGATCGGCGCCAAGGGGGCGATCCACGTGCCCCTCGTGATCGTGGAGGACATCCACCCGGAGAGCGTGATCGAGCTGTGCGTGGGCGCGCCCGAAGGCGCGCGCGGGCTCGCGACGATCGACCTCGGCCTGGCGGAGATCTGAGCCATGCAGAAGAAGCGAAAGCTCGTGTTGAAAGGACGTCGGGGCCGTCGCGGTGGAGGGTGGCAAGTGGGAGATCTACGTGGGCGGCGCGGCCGGCGCCCACGTGCGCAAGGGCGACGTGCTCTGCGTGGTCGACGCGCACGAGGACGTGCTCCGGCTCATGGGCCGCTTCATCCAGTACTACCGCGAGAACGCCAGGTACCTGGAGCGGACGTACGGCTTCGTGGAGCGCGTCGGCATCCAGAAGACGAACCAGTTCCGATCGGTCCTGCCGGTCGTGCCATGAGGGGGCGAGAGATGGAGATCACCCTGGGCCCTCTCTCGGCGATCCCGCCGGGCGAGGGGCGCGCGTTCGAGGTCGGATCGGAGCGCATCGCGGTGTTCGTCGCGCGGGATGGCCGCGTGTTCGCCACGCAGGCGAGCTGCCCGCACCGGGGCGGCCCGCTGGTCGACGGGCTGCTCGGCGGCTGCACGCTCATCTGCCCGCTGCACGCCCAGAAGTTCGACCTGGAGACCGGAGAGGCCCTGAGCGGCGGGGAGGGGCTCAAGACCTATCCCGTCCGTCTGAGCGTGACGAACCAGATCCTGGTGCGGATCGAGAGCGGCGGGGGCTGAGCGCCGCCCGCGCCGGGGGCTGGGGCTGGCGGCCCCGCCGGGCGCCCTGCTCCTCCCCGGGCTTCGACGCCTGGCTCGTTCACTCCACAGCCTGCGGGCTTTTGTGGTTCGCGTCTACGTCCGAACAGGGGCTTCCAGGAGGCGCGCCCCTGGGCGTAAGAAAGGCGGAGAGCATGATGAAGACGCGTATCAAGCCGGGGAGCCCCCCCAGCACCCTTGGGCACGCCGTGAGCTGCCTCCTCGTCGCCCTGGCCGCGACGGGGTGCGGCGCACCTCCTCCACCACCCGCAACAGCGACCGGCGCGACCTCCTCCGCGGCCGCGCCGGGGCAACCCCAGGGGCCCCCTGCGTCCGCAGCCAATCCGCCCGGCGCGTCCACCACCCCGTGCGACCGGCCGCTCACCCCCGCGCAGCGCCTCGCGCGCGAGGCAGACCGGATGGCGCCCGTCGATATCAATGGCGCGATCGCCAAATACGAGGAGGCCACAAAGCTCGACCCGACCGACCACCGTATTTTCTTCGAGCTGGCGAAGGCCCTCAAGAAGAGCGACCGGTGGGCCGACGCCGTCTCGACGATGCGCCGCGCGACGGCGCTCGCGCCCAGGTTCGCGACCTACTGGGTGGAGCTCGGCTATGCGCAAGAAGCCCTGGCGAAGCGCAAGGCCGGCTCCTTCGAGGACGCGAAGAGGGCCTACCTGACGTGCGTCGAGATCGATCCCTGGCTCGCCGACTGCCATGAGCGGATCGGACACGTCCTCCTGTGGACCGACGACGAACGCGGGGCGATCGAGCGCTACACCGAGGCGATCCGGCGGGAGCCGGACGCGCTGCGCCATTACCTCCCCTTGGCCGATCTTTATCAACGCCTCGGTCAACTCGCGGAGGCGGAGGCGGTGCTGCGCGAGGCTGTCCGGCGGGCGAAGCCGGGCGACAGCTCGCTCTTTGCGGCACACACGATGCTCGCGTCGGCGCATCAAGACAGAGGAAACCTGGCGGAGATGGTCGCGGAGCTCGAGGCGGCGAAGGCCGTCGCCCCCGAGGGCATCGAGGCGGACGTAACCCTCTTCAGCCTGGGGTCGTCCTACGCGCTGCTCGCGCCCCCGAGGGTTTCGGAGAGCGTGACGAACCTCCGCGCGTTCTATGCGCGCCGTTGCCTCGGCTCTGGCGCGAAAGCCTTCAAGACCAACTGTGCGACGTCGGCGGCGCTCATTCAGAAGCTCGGGGGTACGGTCCCGGCGGCCGGCGACGCGAGCGCCGCGTCCGGCGGCGCGCCGAGCGCCTCGCAGGCCTCGAAGAGCGCGGCGCCCGCGGGCGCCGGAGCCTCAGCCGCGGGCGCTTCGGCGTGCGGCGAGCCTCCGGGGCCTTATCAACCCCGGCCGGCGTACGCAGGGCCGGCGCCGTCGCTCCCCGCGATCCCTGCGTTATGGACGGGGCCCGTGAAGATCGGCGACGCGTACACGGTCCGGGGTCTCATGCATCACCTCCGGAGCCGCGTTCATTCCGACGAGGTGACCAGCAAGCCCATTTCGGTGGTTGGATACGTCGTCCGGACCAATTTCGAGGAGGCGCCGCTGTGCGCGGTGCACCGGACGGGAAAGGCGGATCCGATCGATTGCAAGTCGCCGCTTCCCTTGTTCGCCATCGCCGACGCGAAGGGCGAGAAGACGCGGGTCATCGACGTCATGGGATGGGCGTCGAATTTCGCCCAGATCTATACGATGATCGAGGCGATCGATAAGGCCCCGAAGGGCCAGGCGAAGAGCGTCCGCCTCGCCGACGAGTTCACGGGGGCAGACCTCCCGAACCCGCTGCCGAGCCCTGGAGCGATGGTGAGGGTCACGGGCACATATGGAGTGACTTTCCAAGGGCGAGGCCAAGGCTCCGCGGCGAACCCGAAGAGCGGGATCGTGACGGCCGAGCGCATCGAGACGCTCGAGGATGCGCCCACGAAGGCCTACCTGCCGGGCATGACGCCGCGCCGCTGACCGCTGCCCGCGCGCCGGGGTCCGCCCCTGGCGCGCGGCGCGCTCTGCGGAGCCCCTGGATTGCGCGTCTTTGGGTACGCTACCGGAGCGCGTCGCGCATCCCCCGACGTTGCCTGGAGGGTTCCCGTTCGCCATGGTCGACCCCACGACAGCCGCACCGCTCGCCCCCGGCACCGTCCTCGGGGGCGATTTCCGCGTCGTCCGCCCCCTGAGCCAGGGGGGCATGGGCGCCGTGTTCGTCGCCGAGCAGCTCTCGACGGGCAAGCCGCGCGCGGTGAAGCTGATGCACGCGCAGCTCGCGCAGGACCCGCGCTTCCGCGAGCGCTTCGAGCAGGAGGCGAGGGTAGGGGCGCGGATCGAGAGCGATCACGTCGTCGAGGTCGTCGCCGCGGGGGTCGATCCCACGACGCAGACGCCCTGGCTGGCGATGGAGCTGCTCGACGGGGCCGACCTTTCGGCCGTGATGGCGCAGCGCGGCGCGCTGCCGCCCGACGAGGTGCGCGAGCTGATGGGGCAGCTGTGCCACGCGCTCGGCGCGGCGCACCGCGCGGGCGTCGTCCACCGCGATCTCAAGCCCGAGAACATCTTCATCGCGCGGCCGCGGCAGCAGAACGTCCGCTTCAAGGTGAAGGTGCTCGACTTCGGCGTCGCGAAGATCGTGGCCGAGGCGCGGGCGACGACGTCGGTCACCGCCTCGGTCGGGACGCCGCTCTGGATGGCGCCCGAGCAGACCGAGCTCGCCGCGCAGGTCGTCCCGGCGTCGGACGTGTGGGCGCTCGGGCTGCTCGCGTTCTACCTGCTCACCGCGCGCGTCTACTGGGTCGAGCCGAGCCGGGGGCAGAGCGCCTCGGTCATGTCGCTCATGCGCGAGGTGCTGTTCGGCCCGCTGGATCCGCCGTCCGCCCGCGCCGCGCAGCTCGGGTGCGCGCACCTGATCCCCCCCGGCTTCGACACCTGGTTCGCCCGGTGCCTCGCCCGCGACGTCCGCGCTCGCTTCGCCGACGCGGCGCAGGCCATGGCGGCGCTCGATCCCGTGCTGGCCGCGGCCGCCCACAGGTCCGCGCCGCTGCCGGCCGTGCCATCCATGCCCGCACCCCTCGTCTATTCCGGCCCTTCCGGGCCGACCACCGCGCCGACCCAGCCGGGGGTTTACCGCACCGACGTCGGCGGCATGGCCGGCGGCACGCTCGTCCCGGTGCCGGCGCTGCCCCCGCGCAGGGCGCCCTGGGGCCTGCTGCTCGCGATCGCAGGCGGCGCGCTGATCGCCGTCGCCGCGCTCATCGTCGGCGGCTTCGTGGCCTTCCAGCGGCTCCGCGCGGCGGACCGCGCCGTCGGCAGCGCGCCGCCGGCGCCGCTGCACGGCGGGGGCGATGCGCCCGCGGGCGGGGCGCCGGCGTCGACGGCCAGGCCATCGAGCGCCGCGGCGAGCAGCGAGGCCGATCTCGCCGGCACGTACGACATCGTATCGTCGCGCAACCCGGGCGGGCAGGGCAGCTACTCGGGCAACGTCCTCCTCTCCCGGAGCGGCGACACGTACCGCATCGCCTGGATCATCACGAAGGGCGCGGGCTACGAGGGGATCGCGTTCGTGCAGGGGCAGACGCTCGCCGTGGGATGGGCGAGCGGCGGCCCCTACGGCGCGGCCGCCTACCGCATCGACGGCGGCCGCCTCCGCGGGCAGTGGATCGCCACGGACCGGCCCGGCCAGGTGATCTCCGAGGAGCTGGAGGGCCCTGAAGGGCTGGTCGGCAGCTACCGGATCATCGACGGCGCTCGCAAGGGCACGGTCGTCATCGTGCCCACGGGCGAGACGTACGCCGTCACGTGGGCGCTGAGCACCGGCGCGCTGAAGGGGGTTGGCATCCGCTCGGGCGATCAGCTCGTCGTGGGCTGGTCGCCGAGCCAGCAGGTCGGCGTGGTCAGCTATGCGATCGCGGGCCGGCAGCTCGCGGGGCGATGGGGGACCCTGGGCGGCGCGCTGGCGGGGAGCGAGGCGCTGGTGCGCCGCTGACGACGCTGTCGCGCCAGCGACTCTCGGCGACGCGTCGATGGAGAAGCTGCAGGTCAACGAGGAGCCGGATCGACCTCTGCCGGAATCCAGTCCCAGGTTTCAGCGCTCCACACGCCGGCCCTGCCCGCCAGCACCGGCTGCAAGAACTTCTCGACCGCCTGGAAAAGCACGTCGAGGGTTGGCCACGGAAGCGTGCTCTCTTGAGCGAGATTCGCGTAGACAGCGTCCCACGCAGTCGGCGGCCTCGGCAGCGCCAGCGGCATCGGGTGGGTCGCACGATGAGCGAAGACGGCGGCGATCGTGTCATGAAGCGCCACCGCATCGTACGGGCCACTCCGCGCGAGCAGCCCAAGATCGGGCAGATCGCGGACCCGGGAATTGGTCACTGGGTACGGATACGTGTACGCGTGCAGCTTCTCAGCGATGTGCACCTCTCGCGCATAGACGGCGACCTCGAACGGAGGTATCCCTGCGAAACCGAAGAACTCCCCCGCGGCGATGCGGTCAGGAGGTCTTGGCATGAGCCCGCCGGAGACGACGTCCACGTGAAAGGGCTCGCCGTAGACCTTTCCAGCCAGCCGTGCCTCGCTCCGAAAGCGGTACCCCTGGTAAGGGCTCGTCGTTGCGATCACCGCGTGCTGCGAATCACGCCGGATCTCGAATGTCATGAAATCGCCGAGGTCTATCCGACCTGCGGCCTGCAGCTCGGCGAGCAGCGCGCTGGGATCTCCTGAGATGCGCAGATCCACGTCGCGCGTCGCTCGCGCCCCACGGAGGCGCAGCTCCAGCGCGAAGCCTCCTTTGAGCACCACGCGCGATCCGAAGGCCGACACCAGCCGCGCTGTGAACCGCTCGAAGACCAGTATTTGACGGACGCGCACGACGAGCATGCCCGCGCGCTGCGCCTCCGTGCGGATCCGCTGCTCGAGCGCCTGCCGGAACTGCTCGGCGGTTCGATAGCCTCGCGTCTTCATTCTGCGGCGAACGTCGTGCTCGGGGGCAGCTCGTCGGCGGAGAACATGCCTCGCTCGATCCCCTCGCGGTACGCCTGGTCCAGGAGGTCGGGATCGAGCCCAGCGTCCGTGCAGTCCCGGAGGGTGCGGATGGGTGTCGTGACAGGCACGACGTCGTGCCAGGAGACGTCCGACTCGGCCAGCGTCGCGCGGTGCAGGACGACGTGATCCGGCAACGACGCCGCTGGCGTCCAGTCCGGCGGAACCGTCGCGTGAATGCGTGGGGGGAGGATATCGGAGAGCGCGTGGAGTACGAGCGCGGTGTGGTGGGAAAAGACAGCTGTTTTACCGCTCTGGAGCCAGACGACGACCAGATCTTCCACGTCGGAGACCGGTGGGAAGTTGACCATGCGGTACACGCCCTCCGCTACCGTCTGCACCTTCTGGCGCTGTTCGAGGTAGTCCAGGTAGTCGGCGAAACAGCCGACCGACCCTGCTTGATCCGCCGTGAAGTACCCTGATTGCTCCTTCGCCAGGGCGTCGAGGCGATCCTCGACGCTCCCCTCAGGGATCCAGTGGAGGTAGCGCCCGCGGCACAGGATCTTCACCTGAAACGTGGCTTGCTGCGACGCCAGCGCTTGCTGCAGGGCGCTGTTGTATGCCTCCACGAAGCGCGGTACGTCCGCGATCACACACCGTACGGGCCCGATAGGCACACGAACTCCGAAGATCTCGATGGTGTCCTCGTTATCGATCTTGCCATCAACGACGAAGGTGGCCGGGCCCTCGGCCGCATCGATCACGAGTGTTCTTGCTCCCTTGGCGCGAATGTTCGCGGTGTACATCATCTCAATCTCATGCTCGCCGCCGGCCACGACCCGGAGCAGCTTGCGCGCCCTTTCGAGTTGTTGCTTGGGCGGGGGGAATATGAATTTGAAATTACCGTGCCTCCGTACACGTCCTTGAAGCCAGCAAAGCCTCTCCAGGAGCTCGTGCACCCGTCGCAGCGCGGAGCGTTCTTCTTCCGGCACGGATACACGGAACGGCACGAGGCACGCATCCGTCTTCTTGTCGAGCCGCTCGAGTCGCAGATTGCCGCCGGGCTCCGTCGCCACGAGGACGAACCACACCGCAGCCGTGGCCTCGACGACGTCCCTTCCGTTCAGCGCGAGCTCGAGGCTCACCTCGGCGTGCTGCGCGTCCTCGTCACTCATCGTGAGCGTCAAGGTGACCGCTGCGCGCTGGTGCTCGTTGCTCAAGGTCCGGTATCGATGGCCGGAGCGCACGAGCCGCAGCTCGATGTACGGAAGCTGCGCAGTCCCCGCCGGTGACTCGGCTTCGACTCGAACTGGCGCGAATTCACGCCCAGGAACCGAGAAGAGCTGGACCTCGGTGGAGCGCTTCCAGTAGTCTTCACCGAAGGCCGCGCGGAGACCGTCGTGGCGCATGTCCAGGTCGGAGATGAATCGGCTCTCGATCGCCACCGCTCCGCCACCTTCCCAGAACCTGGTGAGCTCGTCTACCTTGGCGCGTCCCTCCGGGCTATCGTCTAGCTGAAGCGACAGCTCGAAGGCGACCTCTTCGTCTGGTCGGACTAGCTTGGGGAGCTCATCCCGCGCGACTGCCGCTCGCAGTCTGGTGAGCCCCTCGTCGTCGGTGACATTCGCTCTGGGGATGAGGAGCGTCGCCTCCTGCTGCCCGCGCCATCCGCGGCTCCGTTTGTCTTTGTCTAGCAGCTCGCAGGCGTCTCTGGCGAGAGCCCAGTACCCGCACCGCTCACGGATATCCCAGACGATGATCGCGACGGGTCTTGTCTTTTTCTCCCAGCCAACGAGGTGCTTGACGTCGAGGGGATAGTGCAGGTGAGCGGGATCGCTCTCCACGTGGAACCGTTCTATGCTCTTGTGTCCCTTCACCTGGAGGTCGAGCGAGAGCCCGGTGCACGCGCCTCCGGTTTCGAAGATCTCGACCCGAACATCCTCGCCCGTATCGGGGTAGATCGAGGACGAGTCCACCTTCCACCCTGCTTCCGTGAGACGATCCGCGAGCTGGAAGACGGCCCGCTGCGAGGTGCGCATCTCGGGGCTGAACAGCGGCCCCGTCCTCCTGCTGGTTCCCTTGGGATCCATGGCTCCGGCGGATGTTACCATCGCGTGATGGTGCGTGCTCGGGCTTGACAGGCCGAGCGCTCGACCGGACGCGCCGCGGACCCGTTGTCCAGGGCATCCGGCGATCGCTGGCGGCGGCGCTCGCATGCCGGGAGCGGTCCTGTCGATGCCGAGCCAGCTCGATCGGCGTCCGGCGACGCGTCGCCGATCGACGTGCTCGACAGGGGGAACCAGGAGGCAACGAGGGGGCGCCCGAAGCGCGGAGGGGTCGCCGGGGCGAGCACGTACCCGGCTTTGCGGAGCGGAACGTCCTGTGTATCTTTCTCGGGACATGCCCTCTTTGCCCGCGCCGAGCACCCCGCTTTGCGACCTCGAATTGCCCGCGCTCAGCCTGTCGGCGCGCGAGCAGCTCACGCGCCTCTGCGCGTTCCTTTACGTCGTGCGTCTTCCGGAGATCCAGACGCGCGCGCTCCTCGCGGACTACACGCCGGAGATTCACACCCAAGGCGTTCACTGCGCGAGCGTCGTGAGGGGAGAGCGCTCGTTCGGCGAGTGGCGTCGATGGCGCGCCTTGCGGCCCCTGCGCGACCCCGACCTGCCCGAGCTCGTGTCCGAGCTCGACCGGTTCGCGAGCCGGTGGCAGCCGCGGGCGCTCTCGGCCGCCGCGAGGGTGGCCGACGCCGACGACCGCGAGGAGCTCGAGGACTACCTCGGCGCGCCCGTCGAGCGCCCGAGCCGGACGTGGCGCGCCAAGGCGTGCGTCCGGTGCATCGAGCACCTCGCCGAGGCGCCGGTACCCGCCTATCAGGCCACGTGGGCCGCGCTCGTCGACGAGGGCATCCAGACCGAGCTCGCGCGGTTCCACGAGGTCCTCAAGACGGTCCAGGATTTCATCGCCACGGCGCCGATCGACGCCGACGAGATCGCCGACATCCAGGCGGCGCGTGAAGAGAGCGCCGCCTCCGTCGCAGCGTGGCTGGCCGCGCGGCGGCGCCAGTTCACGGGGCACTTCACCGAGGAGACGCTGAATCTCCTGGCGCTCGGCGAGCCCGTGCCTCCTCCGCTGCCCGAGGTGCCCCTTTCCGTGCTCGCCCGCTTCCGGCCGGCGGCGCGCGCCTAGCAAGACCACGTCGCGCGCCGGGGTGCGCGGAGGCACCAGGGCGGATCCATCGTCTCCGCAGGGGCGCCAGGAGGCCGGGCGCCGTGAACCAGGGCCTGCAAGGCAGCATCCAGGAGTAAGAAAGCAGACAGACGTGGGTCCGGGAGCGCGGCCGGAAGCAAAAAATCAGGGAGATCAGGCTGTTCTGCCGGCCTCTGGTGTGAGCTGGCACCCACGATGGGCTGCGAGAGGAGGGGCATGGCGTGGTCTGGGATACAAATTTGCCTCCGGCAGCGGTCGCATGCCTTCCCGCGCAGGCAGGGGTGCCTGATTTCGTGCCTCGAGGTCCAGCGCCGGAGGGCTTCCAGGGTCTTGGCTGAGCCTGGTAGCTTCGGCGACCATGGCGAAACCCAGAGTTCAACCTGAGAAATCCCCGGCGAAGACCAGGGGAGAGGAGGGGGCCCGGAGCTACCAGGCCCTGTACAGGCACTACCAGCCGATCGGGGCGGGGCTCCCGCCCGGGGAGGTGCAGGCGTGCCGCGCCGATCCGCGCCTCGCGCTGGTCAACGTGAAGCGCGGCGTCGCGGCGGTGCTCGGCACGAGGGAGCAGGTGAAAGCCGTGCGCGAGCACCTGCCCAGGATCGCGGTCGACGAGCTCCTGGAGCTGCCGGACCTCGCGCGGGCGCTCCTGTTCGCCGCGCGCGAGGCGCTGCCCCGGGCGGCGGGCCCGAAGGAGATCGAGAAGGCGCTGAAGGAGATCGGCGGGCCGCGCGAGGATCTCCTGACCCAGGCGGAGCTCTTCGCCCGGCGTGGCCTCCTCGACAGGGAGCGTGTCGCGCAGATCCGGGCCGGCTCGGGGAAGTACGATATGGCGCGGGACGGCATGGAGCTCGCGGCGCTGTTCACGCAGCACGCGGCCGAGCTCAAGGGGCTCCACCCGTTCACGAGGGAGGAGATCGAGAAGCTCCGGCGGACGAGCGAGTGGCTGCTCGAGAACCTGACCCCGGCCGGAGCCCGGGTGGAGGTCAAGAAGAAGGAAAAGACCGCGGCCGAGGACGCGAGAGATCGGCTGTGGACGCTGCTCCTGCGGCGGCACCCGGCGCTCCGGAAGGTGGGTTACTACTTCCACGGCGACGATTTCGAGTCGGTCACGCCGCGCCTGCTCTCGCGGGCCGCCTCGGCCCAAGCCGTCGAGGAGGCGCTGAAGGAGGAGCCGGAGGCCATCGCGGACGACGCGAAGCGAGGCGGAGAGGGCGAGGGCGAGACGCCCTGAGCATCGCTCCGCAACCCGCCTGAGCGAGAGCGACGAGGCGAGCGGCGTCCCTGGCGCGGCCGATCAGAGCTGCCCGTACCCACGGATCCGGTCGCGCTCTTCTCCCTTGTCTCCCTTGTCGGGCTCCAGATCGACGACGATCCCGAGGCGCGATTCGACGTGGGCCGCCCAGAGGGTTCCATGTCCGGGAACGCTGGTCCAAGCGTTCATCTCCGATATCGACAGGAGCCCATCGATGCTTCGCTCGAAGATCCTTATGTCCCTGAACCGTAATCCGCCTGTGATGCCAAGCTGGAGAATCGGGTGGAACTGTTGCCGAGCGCGAGGCGATGATCGCCTGTTCTTCTCGCGGGCCTTATGCCTGGCAGCAGAAGGTCGACGGCTCGGCCGGCAGCAGCTCGCCGATCGGCTCGCCGCCGCTCGGGGCGCAGCCGCCGGGGTCCACGGCCACGACCTCCGCCGACTTGCTGCCGAGGGCGACGCCGGGCGGTGTGACCCCGCAGAACGGCGTCGTCGAGCTCACGACGATCGACGCGAGCGCCTCCCCGCATGCGCCGTCGCTGTAGACAGAGGCCATGATGGTGCACGACGCGCCCTCCGGCTCCCCGCAGCCGCACTCGGAGCAGCCGCGCGTGTCCTCGGCGCCGCCGTAGAAGACGTGCTTGACCAGGTAGGGCTCCTCGCACGTCACGTCGCCCTCGTGGAAGATGCACGTCAGGAATCCTCCGGGCTGCTCCGGCGAGGGCATGCAGGTGCTCCGGTCGCCCAGGCACTCTGTGTAGGCGCCGGGCACGCAGGCGAGCGCCCGGGTCTGCCACGGATCGAGGAGCGCCGGCGGCGGCGGCTCGTCCACCCTGGGAGGGCTCGGAGGGCGGTGGCGCCCGCTCCGGCGCGCCCTGCTCCGGAGCGGCGAGGCGCGCCAGGGCGACCGTGCGAAGCCGCTCCCGCACGTTCTTCAGCCGGCCTCTGGGGAACCGCTCCTCCAGGTCTCTTTGACAGCCGCGAGCATACGGGGCTAGCCTGGAGATCGATGCTCGTCATTTCCAGGCGTCAGATGGAGATCCTCCGAACCGACGTCGAGAGCCGGTTCTGCAACCTCGTTGTGGAGGAGGTGCGCCGGCGCTACCCGGACGCGACGGCTCCGCTTTCGGAGGGCGAGATCCTCGCGCACGTCCGTTCCGGTGTGGAGCGGGCGCGCGGCCATGGGCTCACCTGGATGTCGTCCATCGCCAGCTTCGTCGAGCTGATGTTCGATGTCGGCCCGCGCTTCGACGAACATCCGGCGGTGCTGCGGCTCCTCGAGGACGACGACCTGCCGCCGGATCTCCGCGTCGAGGCGCTCGTCCACCGGTTGACGGAGCAGGAGTGGAGGGAAGTTCGCCGCGCTACGGCGCCCGTTTCGCCGTAGCGTGCACCCTCCGGAGGGCCCATCCCATGTACTGCCAACAAGGCGGATGTGCCGATCGTTCGTCTGTGCGGCTCACCTGCAGCTGCGGTCATACGACGGCGTACTGCGCGGCGCATGCGGGGCCCACGGCAACCTGCGCGAGCTGCCGCACGGCGCTTCCGCCGCTGCTGCCCCCCCCGATCCTCGGCAGCGGGATGCCCGAGGTCCCGGGCGGCTCCGATCTGCGACCCCCGGAGGGGGCCCCTCATTCGACCACGACCACGAGGTCCGGTCGCCCTTCCCCGGGCAGCAATTTCTCGAGCACCCCGCTCGGAGCGACGGGCTACTGCTCGATGGCGATCGGCGGAGGGATGAAGTTCTTCGTTCGGGGGAACTCCCAGGGCGGCAAGCCAGGAGAAACGACCTCGATCATTAATTCCGTTCCCCACGGGACGCTGTCGAGGGAGCGCCTCGTGATCAGGCCCCCGGTCCCAAAGCCGCCCCGGCAGCAGCGCGTCCCGGAGCCGCCCCGGGAGCAGCGCGTCCCGGAGCCGCCCCGGAAAAGGCGCCGGACAACGCAGAGTAGCACGCCAACATTGGCGTTCCATTCGACGTCACCCCCCGCCGAGATCAAAGGCGACATCGTCGTCATCCCCAGCTCCGGCCCCCCCGGCCCCGGCCCCCACCCGCAGTCCCCGCTCCCGCCGCTGCCCGCCCCACCGTTGGCGACGCCGCGGTCTGCGCGCTCCCCGCCGGATCGGGAGCGCGAATGGCTCATCCACCAGGCCGAGACGCTCGATTCGGAGCTGCTTTCGGAGCTGCTGGGAGCCTCCCCGATCGTTCGATTCCAGCTCATGCTCCAGAGCGAGCGACGCCGTGAGCGCTCCGCTGCGCTGACGACATTCCGCAAGCGCCTGCCCGACATCGTCGCGAGCTACGATGAGCAGCGCAAACGGCTCAGCGACTCCTCCAGCAACTCGGGGCGGCGATTCCGGGAGGACATCATCATCCGCACGCGTGACGACTGGATGGCGGCGCTCGCCTGCAATTGCATCAACCGGGAAGAGCACAAGCAGTTGAACCGGCAAGAGCCAAGCGAGCGTAAAACTGTCAGCGAGGAGTGGGCGACGGTGCGCTGCGGCAGGTACGAGTTCTTCATTCAGTACGTCGCCGGCGGCACCACCCGGATCCACCTCGCGAAGTCCGGCACGCCGGCCGATCCGAGTTACCAGGACATCGTCTTGAGCTTGAAGTCCTTCGCGCCGCCCGGGAGCGAGGCGGAGGCCAAGCTCGCGGCCCTGATGCTAGAGATCTACGAGCGCCCCGACGAGCTCCTGCGCGACGAGACCACCGTCTCAAACCGGGTGGCGGAGATCAAAAGCCGTTTCGCTGGCGGCGACTTCCGCCTTACGATCCACCGGAGCCACGCGGAGGGTGCTTTCGACCACGTGGGGCTCGACGCGTTCCTCCTGTTCCTCGTCACCCACCTGCTCGTCATTGAGCCGGCGCACGCCCTGCCTGTGTACCTCTCCGGCCTTGATGCTCTAGAGCTCGTCTCGGCTGGACGCCTGCGCTTCGAGGACCTCTTCTCGACCCACGGGGAGCCGGTCCACGGCGGGCTCTACCCGCTGTACAACACCGGCAAGCACGAGGGCAGCAGCGCAAGGCTCGACGCCTCGAAGAGCACGTCCATCTCCGACGAGGAAATCGGTAGATTCCTTGATGAAGCGATCACCTTGCCGGCCGAGATGCCGCAGGCGATCGCGCTGCTGAAGGCGCTGAACCTCGAGCACATGAGAACCAACTGAGGTCCGCCGCCCCGGGCAGCCGATGGAAGCGGTGGGCCGGCGTGGCGGGCGACCATCGTGATGAAGGGCGCATGGGCGTCGTGCGAGCGTCGATCCGAGTGGATCGCTCGTAGCGCGCCGTCGATGGCTGAGGCCGAGGCCGAGCAGGGGCTTGCCGTGGCGTGCGTGGCGCCGACCTCCAGGCGCCGGAGGCGGTCCTTGCCACGCGGCTGGGCTGACCTCGGGGCACCGGACGGTGCCTCTCCGGCCGGGGCCGTTCTAGAATGCGGGCATGCGATTCGAAGGCCCGCGCGCTCCGGGCACGTCGCTCGCAGTCGCGATCGCCGCCCCGCGGAGGTCGTCGTGACGGAGTCCGCCCACCGGTCCGAGATCGAGCGCGCGCTCCGCTTCATCGCCGCGAACCTCGAGAGGCCCATCACGGTCGCGGACGTCGCGCGCGCGGCGCGCCTCAGCGAGTTCCATTTCCACCGGGTCTTCCACGCGGCGGTCGGCGAGCCGATCGGGCGGTTCATCACCCGGAGGCGGCTCGAGCAGTCGGCGCTGCGGCTCGCGTACGAGCCGGACCGCAGCATCATGGATGTGGCGCTCTCGTCCGGGTACTCGTCCGCGTCGAACTTCTCGAAGGCGTTCGCGGCGCACTTCGGCTGCAGCCCGTCGCAGGTGCGGAGCCCGGAGCGCGGCCTCCCCGTCGCGATCGGGAAGCTGACGTCGCTCTACGGGAAGGACTTTCGGCCGGAAGATCTCTACACGCTCCCGCCCGAGCGCGGGGTCGACGAGCGGCGCCGCGAGGCGGCGGCGTGGAGCGCGCGGGTCCGCTTCGAGACCACGAGCGGGCTCGACTTCGCATGCCTCGCCAGCCCGGGCGGGTACGACGTCTCGGCCCTCGAGCGCGTCTGGTCGGACCTCATCGCCGCCGCCCGGCAGCTCGGGATCTGCGAAGACGCCGTGGATGCCTGGGGTGTGCCGCACGACAGCCCGCAGATCACGGCCCCCGAGCTGTGCCGATACCACGCCTGCGTGCCCTGTCCGGAGGCCGTCCCGCTGCCGCCACCGCTCTTCCGCGGCCGGATGAGCGAGGGCCGCTACGCCGTCTTCCGCTATGCCGGCGAGGTGTCCGGGATCCCGGAGGCGTATCGCAGCATCTATTCGTGCTGGTTCAGGGAGAGCAGCCTCGCGCCCGACGACTTCACCTCCCACGAGCGCTACGTCACGGACGAGCCGAAGGACGGCCGCGTGGACCTCGAGCTCTGGTTCAAGGTGCGGCCGCGCCGCTGACCGCGGCAATCCACGAGAGCTCATCCGCAGCCCCGGAGATGCGAGGCCGGCGCTCCCGGCCGCACGGTGTCTCGTGACCGGATGGCCCTGTCCATCCTGGAGACGCAGCGCTCCGAGATGGATCTCAAGGGCTGGGGCGCACGACCGACCCGCAGGCGCCGGCCTCGACGCTGGACGCGATCCGTCGTTCATCGCACCAGCATCACCAGGTTGCGAGCGCGGCTTCCCAACCGCGATGCGCTTCTGATACAAGCCATCTCGTTGAGGGTGGACATACGGGAGGGAGACGATGGCGAGCGAAATGGACGCCACTTCGGCGCTGCTGCATACATTCCTTACAACCTGTCCAGAGATGCTCTTCATCGCGGGGATCGATGGGGATGTGCTGCACGCGAGCGGCGCGCTCCGTCAGGCGCTGGGGGCCGGGACAGCGCATGGCAATTCGCTCACGGCGCTCGTCCATGCGGAGGATCGCGCCGACTTCGCCGCTGCATGGAGCCGGCTGAAGGAGCAGACAGAGCCGGTGCAGGTCGATGTGCGCCTGATGGACGCCCAGGGCGCTTACCGGCGTCTGACGTGCAACGCGCGCCGGGCGCCCGAAGGGGGCACGATCCACGGGTCGCTGCGGCAGGCCGACGCCGACGGCAAGCGCAGCCCTGCAGAGCCGGGCCTCAAGGAGCGGCTCCTCGACGGGCTGGCAGACAACCTCCAGGTCGTCATCTGGGCGATCGACACCGAGGGGACCGTCATCTACCACGACGGCAAGGGGCTCGACGCCGCCGGGCTCGCGAGGGGCGAGCTCCTCGGGAAGAACCTGCTCGAGCTCTATCCCGAGAAAGACCGCCTCATCTTGCGGGGAGCGCTCGCCGGCGCGATGGCCCATGACCACAACACGGCGCACGGCGTCCACTGGGAGAGCTGGGTCGTCCCCGTGCTCAACGGGCGCGACGAGGTCGACGCGGTGCTCGGGTTCTCGCTCGACGTCACCGCGGTGAAGCGCACGCAGGAAGAGCTGCGGGCCAGGCTCTCTCAGATCGAGAAGCAGCAGGAGGTGATCCGCAACCTCTCCACGCCGATCATCGAGGTGTGGAACGGCGTGCTGACGCTCCCCATGATCGGCGTGGTCGACAGCATGCGGACGGCCGAGGTGATGGATGCGCTGCTCGCGCGCATCACGGAGAAACAAGCCCATTTCGCGATCCTCGATCTGACCGGGGTCGACATGGTGGACACGAAGGTGGCGAGCCACCTCATCGAGCTCGTGGCGGCGATCCGCCTGCTCGGCGCCGAAGGCATCGTCGCCGGCATCAAGCCGAACGTCGCGCAGACGATGGTCGCGCTGGGGCTCGATCTCTCGACGATCTCGACGCAGCGCGATCTGCGGGCTGCCCTGAGCTACTGTATCCGGCGCATGGCGCCGCAGCCGCCTCAGGAGAAGCGCGACAGCGTGACCGCCAGCTGACGATTCCCGCGCGCGGCTCCAGCGCCGCTCGGGCTCGCTCCGGCACCGGAGAGCGCCTCCGGCGCGAACGCCGTCTCCCTTTTTCGGCGACTCTGCTCAGCCGGAGGGTGCAGAAGCGCGAGAACGGAGCGATGATGCGCCCGGTGAGGACCGTTCAGCAGCGGGGGCCGCGCTCGGCCCTCGCCTCCTCGCGTCGAGCTCACGGGGTGGGTGCGTGCACACGACAGCCGAAGATCGCGCAGAGGCGCTTCACATCGATCCACGTCTCCTGATCGAGGCCCTGGACGACCCCGCGCTCGTCATCGACGCGCGGGGCGCCGTCCTGTGCAAGAACGAGCGGCTCGATCGGCTCCTCTCGGGGTTCGGGGCGCCGAGCCTGCCGCTGTCGCCGGAGGGCGATCGCGTGCTCCTGTCGCTGGCGCCCGCGGCCGCCGACGTCGCCCGGATCCAGGCGATCCTCTCGGGCGAGGTCGATCGAGCCGAGATCGACCTCCCGGACGAGGGCCGCGGCGCGCCGCGGTGGGTGCTTCGCGGGCTCGCCTGCACGATCGGCGGCGGCCGCTGCGCGCTGCTCCGCCTCGTCGATGGAGGGGAGCGCCGCGCCCAGGAGCACCAGCGCCGGTGCGCGCAGGTGGTCGAGTCCATGCACCTCGGCTGCACCTTCCTCGCCCTCGAGGCCCCGGAGGACGACCGGTCGCTCCGGTACGTCTACATGAACCGCGCCGCCGAGCGGATCGCCAGCAGGCCCACCGCGTCGATGCTCGGCCGGACGATGGACGAGAGCGCCCCCAGCCTGCGGCAGATCGGCATTCCTCAGCGCCTGGCCGAGCTGATCCGCGGCGGCGGGACGGACGAGAGCGAGGTGATCCTCCCCCAGGAAGAGGGCACGCGCGTCATGACGACGTGGTCATTCCCCGTGGGAGATCGGTGCGCCGCCGTGGTCTACGACGACGTCACCGAGCGCCGGGCGACGGCGGCGTCGCTCGAGAGCGCGCGCCTCCTCCTCGACGGCATCGTCGAGCACCTCCCGCTCATGCTCTTCGTCAAGGATGCGGCGGAGCTCCGCTACGTGCGGGTGAACAGGAGCTTCGAGGAGTTCCATGGCCACGCGCCAGGAGAGCTGATTGGCCTGCGCGCCAGCGACCTGTTGCCGCAGGCGCTGGCCGCGAAGATCGACGCCGAGAGCCGTGACGTCCTCGCGGGGGGCGTGCCGGTCGAGGTCCCTGAGCTCCGCGTCCCCTCGAAGCGCTTCGGGGACCGCATCGGCCGCGCCCGGTTCATCCCCATGGAGGACGCCACGGGCAAGGGCCGTTATCTCCTCGGGCTCATCGAGGACATCACCGATCGCAAGAAGATCGAGGACGCGCAGCGCCAGGAGTCGATCCTCCTGGAGACCCAGCGGCGGCTGATCGAGCTCATCCAGGAGCTCTCGACGCCGAGCATCCCCATCCACCCGGGCATCCTCGTCGTCCCGCTCGTCGGCCAGATGGACAGCTCGCGCGGCGCCCAGCTCGTCGAGTCGCTCGTCGCCGCGGTCGAGCGGCACCACGCCGAGTTCGTCATCGTCGATATCACGGGCGTCACGTCGGTCGACAGCGCGGTGGCCAACCACCTGCTCCAGGCCACGCGCGCCGCGGGGCTCCTCGGCGCCGAGTGCAGCGTCGTCGGCGCCTCGCCCAGCATCGCCCGCACCGTCATCGAGCTCGGCATCGAGCTCGGCAAGCTCGCGACGCACCGGGACCTGCAAGCCGGGTTCCGCCACGCGCTGGCGCGGAAGGGGTATGTGATCAGCCCGCGCGCGGATCGAACGGCCTGAGCGCGGCGGAGCCGCCCGCGCCCCGGGAGACGGCCGCTTGCGCTACCCACGACCTCCTTGACGTCCGCGAGGCTCGCTCCTGGCACGGCGCGCAGAGCGACGCTGCCAGCAGGACGACGGGGCACCAGGTCAGGTGAGACATCGAGGGGCTCTCCAGGGTCGCGACGCTCGACTGCCGCGATTCGAGGAGGGGAGCATCCATGTTCAGGCAAGCGCGAAACGAGGCTGGCGATGCGGTGAGGCCCTGACTCTTCCGCTCGTGCCCCTTGCGATCCGGCCGGCCAGCGCCAGAGCCTCCGGACATCGCCCATGCCTGAAGGCGACACCCTCTTCCGCATCGCCGCCGCCCTCGGCCCCGCGCTCGCGGGCGCGCGCGTCGTCGCGCTGGAGCTGCCCCGGAGCGACCAGCCGTGCCGCCGGCTCGTCGGCCGCCGCGTCGAGCGCGTGGAGGCGCGCGGCAAGAACCTCCTCATCTTCTTCGACGAGGGGACCGTCCTCCACACCCACCTGCGCATGAGCGGGGCCTGGCACCTCTACCGCGAGGGCGAGCGCTGGAAGCGGTCCGAGGCGACGGCGACGGCCATCCTCGCGGTCCCGGGCTATGTCGCCGTCTGCTTCCGCGCGCCCGTCGCGCGCCTGCTCCGCGCGAGCGCCCTGCGCGGCGACCGCCTCCTCGGCGGCCTCGGCCCGGATCTGCTGGGCGGCGCCTTCGACGCCGCCGAGGCGCTCCGCCGCCTGCGCGTCCTCGACGAGGCGCCGCTCGGCGTCGCCGTCATGGACCAGCGCGTCGTCGCCGGCATCGGCAACATCTACAAGAGCGAGCTCCTCTTCCGGACGCGGCTCGATCCCTTTGCCCCGGTCCGGGCGTACTCCGACGAGGAGCTCTCCGCGATGCTCGACGTCGGCCGCCACCTCCTGCAAAGCAACGTCGAGCCGCGGGATCCCCCCGGCGTGTACCGTGGGCCGACCGCGCACTACGCGGCCACTCGCACGACGCGCGCCGGCGGAGACCGCAGGAGGCCGGTCAGCGTGTACGGCCGCGAGGGGTACGCCTGCTACGACTGCGGCGCCGCGATCCAGATGCGCCGGCAGGGGACGATGATGCGGTCGACCTACTTCTGTCCTCGCTGCCAGCCGACCCGCGCCGCGCCGCCGCCGGCCGGGCCTGCTCCGTCCGCGCCATGAGCACGGCCGCCGGCGGGCGCGCTGCGGCGCGTGCGAGGACGCCAGCGTTCCCGGCGATCGCGCGTCGCGCGGGACTGTGCTTCCCGGCAGACCTTTCCGGCGCTCCGATCGTACGATCCGCTCCATGCGCCTCGCCCTGCTCCTGCTCCTCGCGCTCCCGTCCGGGTGCAGCCACCCCCTGGACGAGTCCGTCGCCCCGGCCGCCGACAGCGCGACGCCCCGTCCGGCCCCCGCCGCCTCCTCCTCCGCGGATGCGCCAGGCTCGCCGCCCGCGACGGGCACCGCCGAGGCCGAGATCGACCCCCGCCTCGCCCCGCTCATCGCCGCCGCCTTTCGCGACTACAAGCCCTGGGGGCGCGTCGACGACGAGCTCCGCTGGGCGCCCTGGCTGTGCCGGATGCCGCTGCCCGGCCGCGTCCGCATGAGCGCCGCCGAGGACGGCGGCCACGCCCGCAAGCTCTACTCGGTGTTCGCCAAGCACCGCGATCGCTATCCGCTCGCCGAGGGACAGGCGCCCGTCGCCCAGCCGGTCGGGCAGGTCCTGGTCAAGGAGAGCTTTGTCCCGGAGCTGGTGGACGACGGCGCGGCGGCCGCACTCCCGGGCGCCGGCGCCACCCCGCCGGACGCCGCGGATCACTTCGACCCCATCCTGCGCGACGGCGATCGCGTCTACCGCGCGTCGCGCCTCGCCGGCGCCTACGTGGTGCTCAAGCTCGCGCCGGACACGCCCGGCACCGACGCGGGCTGGGTCTACGGCACGGTCACGCCCGCGGGCGAGGTGACCTCCGCCGGCCGGGTCGCCTCGTGCATGGGCTGCCACGTGAGCGCCCGTCACGAGCGCGTCTTCGGGCTCGCGCCGGCGCCGTCCGCGGCGCCCTGACAGGCTCCGGACGCCGCGGCAGCGTCGACGACCCCGGCGAGCGCATCCAGCGACATCGGCTTGACGAAGTGGGCGTCGAACCCTGCCGCCTCGGCGCGGCGGCGGTCCGACGCCTGCCCGTACCCCGTGAGCGCGACGAGCGCGCCCGAGCACAGCTCGGCCTCCCTGAGGCGCCGCGCCACCTCGTAGCCGTCCATTCCTGGAAGCCCGATGTCGAGGAGCACGAGATCGGGCCGATGCTCCGCCGCAGCCTTCAACGCGCGCGGGCCGTCGCCGGCGATCCACACCTCTTGCCCGAGGGCCAGCAAGGCGTCGGCGAGGGTGCTCGCCGCGTCCACGTTGTCCTCGACGATCAGGACGCGGAGCTTTCTCGCCGCCGGAGACGGCAGCTCCGCGTTCTTCGAGGGCGCGGACGTCGCCCCGACGGCCGCGGCGGGCACACGCTCGTCCGCCGCCGCGGGCACACGCTCGTCCGCCGCCGCGGGTACGCGCTCGTCCGCCGCGACGGGCAGGCGCACGATGAACTCGCTGCCTTGCCCTGGCCCCGGGCTCGTCGCTTCGATGCTCCCGCCGTGGAGGGCGACCAGATCGCGGACGATGGTCAGCCCGAGACCGAGGCCGCCGGGCGCCCGATCGAGGCTGCGATCCGCCTGATGGAACAGCTCGAAGACATGGGGCAGCACCTCCCTGGCGATCCCGATCCCGTCGTCGCGGACGCGCAGCTCCACCCGGTCGCCGCGCTGCTCGACCGTCACCCCGATGTGGCCCCCGATATCCGTGTACTTGCACGCGTTGGTGAGCAGGTTGACGAGGATCTGCTCGAGGCGGACGGCGTCCGCGAGGACGTGGACGGCGGCCGCCGGCAGCACGAGCCGGATCTGGTGCCGCCGCGCCTCGATCTGCTCGCGCGTCGACTCCACGGCGCGCGTCACGGCGGCCTTGACGTCGACCCGCTCCTTGCGGAGCTCGATCTTGCTCCGGGTGATGCGCGACACGTCGAGCAGATCGTCCACGAGGCGCATCAAGGTCCTCGTTTGCCGCGCGATCACCTCGACGTGCCGGTCCGGCGGCCCGCCGCGGCTCCGTCGCCGGAGGAGCTCCACGGCCACGCAGATCGGCGCCATGGGGTTGCGCAGCTCGTGCCCGAGCATGGCCAGGAACTCGTCCTTCCGGCGATCCGCGTCGGCCAGCGCGTCCTCGACGCGCTTGCGCTCGGTGATGTCCAGCGACGAGCCGACGAACCCCAGGAACGCTCCGGCGGCGCCGAAGCGCGGGGCGCCCTGCGTCACGACCCACCGGCTCTCGCCGTCCCGGCGGAGCATCTGGCATTCCAGCATGAACGGCTCGCGCGTCTCGATCGACTCGGCGCACACGCTCGCGACGAGCGGGCGCTCGTCCGCGTGGATCGCGTCGAGCCAGCCGTCTCCCAGCTCCTCGGCGAGGGAGCGCCCCGTGAAGCGCAGCCACGCGGTATTGACGTACTCGCACCCGCCGGAGGGCCCGCACATCCAGATCATCATGGGGGCGCAGTCGGCGAGGGAGCGGAAGCGCTGCTCGCTCTCGCGGAGGCGCTCGACGTCCTCGTCGACCTGGCGGCGCAGCCTGGCGATCTCGATGCGCCCGCCGACCCGCGCGAGCAGCTCGCGGACCGAGAACGGCTTGACGAGGTAATCGTCCGCGCCCGCCTCGGCGCCATGCACGCGCGACGCTTCCCCGGATCGGGCCGAGAGGAGCACCACGGGGACGAGCCGCGTCGTCGGATCGGCGCGCAGCGCCTCGAGGAGGCCGAACCCGTCGAGCCCGGGCATCATGACGTCGGTGAGCACGAGATCGGGCACGCGCGCGCGCGCGGCGCAGAGCGCCGCCTCGCCGTTCTCGACGGCCTCGACGGTCCACCGCGTCGCGAGGAGGTCCCGGAGGTAGCTCCGCATGTCGCGGTTGTCCTCGACGAGCAGGACGTGGCCAGCCGGGCCCTCCGCCGGGCGCGCGGGTCCTGCGCTCGCCGGTGGCTCCAGCGGCAGCTCCGCCGACGGCGCGGGCCCGGAGACCCACTGCGACGCTTCCTCCACGAACGCCTGGACCGTCACGGCCGTCATGCCGAGCTCCCGCTCGGCGCCGACGCGCTCCGCGGCCACGCGCGCTGATCCGGCGGGGATGCGGACGGTGAACGTGCTGCCCCGACCGACCTCGCTCGCCGCATGGACGTCGCCCATGTGGAAGCTGACCAGCTCCCGCACGAACGCGAGGCCGATGCCGGAGCCCTCGTGGCTCCGCCCGCGCGCCCCCTGGATCCGGTGGAAGCGCTCGAAGATCCGGGGGAGCTCCTCGGCGTCGATCCCTATCCCCGTATCGCTGACCTCGAGGCGCACGTGGTCGCCGCACCACCGGAGCGAGATCGCGATCTCGCCCTCGAACGTGAACTTGAACGCGTTCGAGACCAGGTTGAGGACGATCTTCTCCCACATCTCGCGATCGACGTAGACGCGCTCCGGGAGCGCCGGGCAGTCGACGACGAGCCGGAGCCCCGCCCGCTCCACGGGCCCGCGGAACGCGCTCGCCACCTCGGTGGTCAGCGCCGAGAGGTCGAGCGCCTCGTAGGTGACCTGCATCCCGGCGGCCTCGAGCCGGGCGAAGTCGAGCAGGTTGTTCACCAGCTTGAGGAGCCGCCGCGCATTGCGGCGCGCGAGCTCGACGAGCTCGCGCTGCCTGCCGGTCAGGCTGCCGGGCGCGATCGTCAGCAGCTCGTCGATCGGGCAGAGCATGAGCGTGAGCGGCGTCCGGAACTCGTGGCTCAGGTTCGAGAAGAACCTGGTCTTCAGCTCGTCGAGCCGGTTGAGCTGCTCGTTCGCCACGCGGAGCTGCTCGTTCGCGCGCTGGATCTCCTGCGCCCGGAGGAAGACCTCGGCCTCGACCCGCTCCGCCCGCGTCTTCAGCTCCTCCGTGCGCCGGGTCTGCTCGATCCCACGCTGCTTCAGGCGGACGAACTCGGTCACGTCCTCGACGCGGTGGATGATGTACGCGACGTCGCCGTCCGGCCCCACGACGGGCGAGTTCATGGGGCTCCAGTACCGCTCCTCGAAGCCGCCTTCCTCCGCTCCGGGGCGCTGGATATCGTATTTCTGCACGGCCATGCTGTCGGGGGCGCGCGTCTCGAGCACACGCTCGAGCGAGGCGCGCAGGTTCCTCGTGCCGGTCGCGTGTGGATCGTCCGGATTGTCCGGGAAGGCATCGAAGATGTCGCGGCCCAGGAGCTCCTCGCGCCGGGTGCTCGTGGCCTGAACGTAGGCGTCGCTCACGGCGATGACGGTGAAGTCCGGGCGGAGCACGAGGTAACACCCCGGGAGCCCCTCGAAGAGCGCGCGAAAATCGGGGCTCGCCGGCGGCGCCTGCTCGCTCTCCGACTCCGATCGCGGACACGGTTTCATGCTCGTGATGACGCTCGTGGACATGGGCTGATCTTCAAACGAAGACCTGGTGCACGAGGCCACCTATCGCTACCCGGGTCTCCGCGCTTCCGCGACGCTCGGCCGCAGCAGCGAGCCTGGCGCCGACTCGCCGCTGGCGGGCGCCGTCTCTGGCTCCTCGGGCGCGGGCTCCATGATGCGCGCGACCCACGAGAGCCCATCCACGTTCTCCAGCGTGATCTTCGCGACCATCATGATGGGCACCGACAGCAGCGCGCCCGCCGGCCCCCAGAGCCAGCCCCAGAAGAGCATGCCGATCAGGACGGCGAGCGGCGACAGGCCCAGGGTCCGCCCGAGCACGCGCGGCTCGAGCACGTTGCCCACCAGCAGGTTGATCAGCAGGTACCCGATGGCCACGAGGGCCGCGGTGCCCGGGCCCTGGCTGGCCAGCGCGGCGAGCACGGCCGGGATCGTCGCGACCGCCGCGCCGATGTTCGGGATGAAGTGCAGGACGAACAGGCTCGACGCCAGGAGGAGCGCCAGGTCCACGCCCAGGACGATCAGGAGCACATAGGCGAGGACGGCGACGAGCAGGCTCGTCAGCGTCTTCACCACGAGGTACTTCTTCACCTCCCGCACGATGCGATCGACGTGCTCGAGCCCGCGCGCAGGGGTCGAGAGCAGCCGCCGCACCTTCGCGCCCGCGCCGGCGCCCTCGCAGAGCGCGAAGAACACGACGAGGAGCACCACCCCGAGGCTCGACGCCGCGCTGGCGACCGTCACCGCGGCCCCGCCGAGGAGGGGGACCAGCGACGCCGTGTGCAGCGTGCGCGAGAGGAACGCCGGGTTCACCGGGAAGCCGCGCTCCGTGAGCGTCATGGCGAGCGCGTCGGTCATCGAGGACATCCGGACCAGGTAGACCGGCACCTTCTCCTCCAGCTCCACCCCGGCGATGGTGACCACCGCCCCGACGAAGACCAGGATCGCCAGATCGACCACGAGCGCTGCCAGCGCCCCGAGGGCCGCGGGCAGCCCGCGGCGGGTCACCCAGGTCGCGATGGGTGACGAGATCGCCGCGAGCGCGACGCCGAACAGCACCGGCACGAGGAACGGCTCCGCGTGGCGCAGCCCCACGATGACGACGACCGCCGCCGCCGCGACCACGACCCTCTGAGCTCGACGAGACATCGTGAAGATCCCCATGCCCAACCTCGCTGCTGACGGGTCCTCGCGCCGCGCTCCGCTCCGGTGGAGCGGAGCGCGGTGCAGCCTCCTCGAGCAAGAGCAAGGGGTGCGCCACGCTCCGTCCCGCTCGATCCGCGGCGTGGATCGCTATCGCGCGGACACCCGGGCATCGCCGGGCTGCCCGCCGTTCAGCGGCACCGCGCCGTGCTGGGCGGCGTCGGTCTTCGGCGTCGTCCCGGTGACGTACGCCTTGACCGCCTCGACGAGGAACCGGAGCCCGGCCGTGCCTTCGTCGTCCCAGTACTCGCCCTCGAGCTCCGGCCTCAGTGCCAGATCCGGACCATGGCCGGAGCGCGCGGTGGAGGGCGCGGATCATGGCTCTGCCGTGCCGCACCGAGCGTGCGCTCGAGGCGTTCCGCCACAGCGGCCGGGCGAAGCTACGCCGCGCGCGCGAGCACGAGCGCCCCGATCACGAGCGCGACGAGCACGAGCGCGCCGGCGACCACCAGCGCCACCTTGCCCCACGCGATCGGCGCCGTGCCTGTGACGTGGCTCGAGTCCTGGCCGTGGACGACGGCGCGGTAGCTGCGCCCCTTGTAGCGGTAGGCGAGCACGTACGATGGCAGCGCCAGCCGGCGCGTCTCGAGCGCGTGCAGGAGCACCGCCACGTGCACGTTGCGGAACGTGGACCCCGGGATCACGCCTCGCGTCAGGGCGTCCTCCGCGCTGGCGGCGATCCGCTCGCTGACGATCTTGCGCGCCGCCGAGCGCTGCGCGTCGAACTGCTCCAGCACCGCGTCGGGCGGGCCGAGCTGCTGCTGTGTCCGGTGCGCGGCGGGCACCGCCAGGTCGAGCCGGAAGTACGGCGCGAGCTCCCGGGCCTCGTCGAGCGAGAGCCCGCGTGACGCCGACAGGAGCAGGTTCCGGAACGGCAGCCGCGTCTGTCCGGCGTGCGGGGCCCAGCTGCTCAGCCGGGCGCCCGCGTTCGAGTCCGCCGTCCAGCTCACCACGGCGTCTGCGCTGACGAGCCAGCCCGCCCACCAGATCGGGCGCAGCCCCTCGACGGTCGCCGCGCGCGAGAGATCCGACGGCCGGAAGAAGCCGAGCGTCGACATCCACCGCCGCAGCGCCTGATCGGCCTGATCGGGGGGCACCCCGAACGGGAGCAGCCAGTCGGCCTGATCGATCGGGTCGACCGGCTGCTCGATCCGCGTGACGGCGCCGCAGAAGCGGCACTTCGGCGCCTGCGCCTCGGCCGAGTACGAGACCGCGGCGCCGCACTCGGTGCACCGCAGCACCTGCACCGCCTGCGGGGCCGGGGTGTGGCCCTGCGGCGCGGCGAGGCCGCAGACGGCGCAGCGCAGGTCCCCCGGCTCCAGCGGCCCCTGGCAGCGCGCGCAGCACGGCCCCGCGGCGCTCGTGGTGGCCGAGGCGACGTCCATGCTCGCGCTCATCGCGTCCCTCCGGTCGGTGTGGGGCTGCTCCCGGGGCGGAGGCGCTCGGCCGGCGCAGGGGCGGCGGCGGGGGCGGGCGGCCGCGCGGCGCCGCGCCGCTCGGCCGGATCGCGGCCCCTGTCGCGCGCCGCGGCGAGGACGAAGGGCGCCGCGATCAGCGCGATCACGAGCACGACGGCGAGGGCGATCTTGATCCAGGAGAGGGGGGCCTTGCCGTGGATCGCGCCGGTCTGGCCGTTGATGAGGACCCGGAAGGGCGGCTTCTGCGGGTCGTGCCGGAGGGCGAGCACCCAGAGGGGCACATAGAGCAGCTCGAGCGTCTCGCGGTCGAGGTGCGTCTCGTGCGTCAGGCCGTGGTGGCTGTCCCCGGGCATGAAGCCCGACAGGTCGCGGCCGATCTTCTCCAGCGCCTCCCGCCGCGCCAGGCCGTAGCACTCGGCCTGGGTCATCGTCGGCTCCTCGGCGATCCAGCCGCTGAGCACCGCGGGCGTGTAGCGCCGCATCGTGCGGAGGTCGAACGGCTCGATCGCCTCGAGCTCGGCGTTCGGGACGGCGCGGGACGCCACGACGAGCACGTCCATGACGTAGGTCGCATGCTGGCCTTCGAGGTGCCGGTGCTCGGTCCTTGTGACGACGCGCGTCCGGGTGACGCTGTTCCCCTTGTCGTCGGTCGTCGTGTACGTCTCGGTCTGCTGGTAGTTCTCGCCGATCTGCGCCGCGTAGCGCGTCTGCGCCATCGCCGAGTACAGGTAGGCGGGCGTGTAGACGCCGCGGATCGCGTCGATCGTCGCCGTCTTGACGCTCGACTGCACGAAGAAGCTCCGCTTTCCCAGCCACGCCTTGACCGCGCCCTGCGCGCTCTCTCGGGTCGTCGTGAACCCGACGACGAAGTGCGGCGACGGCCGATCCTGGGAGGGCGGCCGCTCCACGACCGACGGCGAGGCGCAGTAGGGGCACACCGCGGTCCGCTGGTCCGCGTCGACGCGCAGCGAGGCGCCGCATGTCTCACATTCGAGTTGCACCGGCGCCCGAGAGAACCGCACCGGGGGGCGCGGCGTCAACAGGGAACGGGCGGCGGGCGGCTGGCCTGCGGCGCGCGGGCGGCCGCGGCGGATGCGCGCGGGGCGCGCGCCCCGGTGCGCAGGCGCGGCGCGGGCCGCGGCTCGTCGAGGAACCGGAGGAGATCGGGGGCGAGATCGCTCACCGCTTCCCGGTGCGGGTAGTGCCCCGCCCTGGCGAAGCGCCGCACGGCCGCGCCCTCGATGTAGCGGTCGATGTCCGCCGCGTGGCGCGCCGGGATCACCTGATCGCGCTCGCCCCAGTAGACGGCGAGCGGCGGTATCTCGGGGAGCCGATGCGCGATGTCCATGAGGTGATGGCGCTGGCCGCGCAGATCGATCGCGTGGCGGAGCGTGCGCGACAGGGCGCGCGCCGTGCCGGGCCGCGCGTTCATCCGGGCGAGGTGCCTGCGCTCTTCCGCGCTGAAATCGCCGCCGAGCACCAGCACCCCCGCGTGCGTGCCGACGCCCATGAGCACCGGCGCGGCGAGCTCGATCAGCCCGGTCACGGCGGCGAGGCGCAGCGGAAGCGCGACCTCGGTCCCGATGCCGCCCGCGGCGACCAGCCCGACGCGGTGGATGCGCCCTGGCCGCTCGGTGGCCACGCACATTGCAATGCTGCCGCCGAACGAGTGCCCCACCAGATCGAAATCGCCGAGCCGGAGGGCACGGATCCATTCAGCGACCACGCCCGCGTACCACGCGACCGTATAGGGCGCGTCGGGCCGAGCCGAGTCGCCATGGCCGGGCAGGTCGAGCGCGACGACCCGGCGCCCTGCCGCCGCGAGCGCGGGGGCGAGGCGGTTCCAGGTCCGACAGCTGTCGGAGAGGCCGTGTACCAGGACCACGGGGCGCTGGTCCGCGCCGCCGTTCCGGGAGGGGGTCCATTCTTGCCAGTGGACCTCGCCAGCAGAAAGGACGCGAACATGGCTGCGACACGTGACCGACATGTTCTTCATCAAGAGTTCGCACGAAGTGCCGCGTCTGTCCAGATTGCACAGCTGAGAGGGGGTGCTCGGGGGAGGGGGTGCCGCGAAGCGAGCTTCGCGTCCAATGTGGGTTTTGCAGCGCCGGCATACGCCGTGCCGGGACATGGAGCGGGCCGCTGCCGGGCATCCGCCCTGACCCGGCATGCCGCTGCTGCCCTTTGCCGCCTTGTCGCCTCGGTGATGCGCCCGATGCCCTGGCCGGCCGCCCCAACTGGCGCACGGACAGAACTTGTGCTCCTGATCACCCATTGACGCCACGCGCTGGTGAGAAGGGTCTCGCCGCATCGGGAAGACATACGGCGGCGGGCTTGCTCTTTTGTGAGAGCGAATGCGGTTTCTACGCGCGCCGCGGGGGCCCAACGTTGCCGCTCGTCACCGAACCTGCCGCGAGGGGCGAGGCGTGAGCTTGACCCACAGGAGATTCGCATGAGACAGTTCGCTTCGCACATTCCTCGGTTCATCACGTTGACGTTCGCCCTTTGCTCGATTGGAGCAGAGACGTCGAAATGCACTCCTGATAGCTCGCAAAACAGTCAAGAAACGCAGCCCAGTCAAGATTTCGCCAAGCCATTCTGTCATACGGATCCGCCGATCAACTGCGTCGTGTTTTGCTACGCTACGGACCAACTCATGTTCACGCCCGCGTGCAACGGCGTCGGTGCTGACGAGTTGACGCTCCTGTTCATGGAGGAGATACTCATTAGCGCGGAGGATTTGGCGGCCGACGGGATACAGGTATGCCCTGCGCCAGATCCGAACAACTGGCTGACGCCATGCGACATCGGCATCATTCCTCAGGAGTGGCCG
This sequence comes from Sorangium sp. KYC3313, assembly GCF_052075895.1. NCBI lineage: Bacteria > Pseudomonadati > Myxococcota > Polyangiales > Polyangiaceae > Sorangium > Sorangium sp. KYC3313. The sequence continues at coordinate 7,884,511 of NZ_CP197255.1, read as the reverse complement.
AATCAAGATCACGCGGCTTGTCGGCCCGTGCCCCCAGGCTGCGCGTGGTAGCGAGTGGCGCGATGACAACTTGCAGCTGCCTCGTGTTCGCGCTCATTGCCGGTGTCGCTGGCGCCTTCATTGGACGGGTCTCTATGTGCGACGCGCCAGGCGCACAAGCGTCTCCGAGCGCATCGCCCCCGAGTTCGACTGCGGCACCTCCAGGCCGTGGCTGCAGAGAGGAACGCGCCGTTCTCGCCTCGACCAGCGCACAACTGGAAGTCTGCATGGCTCTTCGTTCGCGGGTTCCCGAGGCCGGGCCATCTGGCGCCGCCAAGCCATCCGAGCCCGATCCTCCGGAATCCCAGCCGTTCGACCAGCGCATGTCGAAGGTCGAAGAGATCCGTCGGAATCGACGGCTCTTGGACAGCTATTCCGAGGCCGTGATCGTCCAGCACTACGATGGGAGAACCGGTGTCTACAAACCTGACGAATGGCTGGATCATGGCGATGGGTACATCGTCGCGCGCAAGTTGCCCAGCGGACGGATCGGATATTATGCAGGGCCAGACGCCGGACCACGCACGGATCCCGACGCATTCCGCCCCTGGGATCCTCCGGTCCCTCCGCGACCCGTCTGGAAGCGTGAACCGGATGGGACGATCACAATCAACGGAAAGCCTGCGAGCCCTGGCGTGCAGTTCATGTTCGGAGGGAAGCTCGATCAACCGTCGAATCCGCCGCAGTGAGAATGCGTCATGACAAGTTCTCACGCCTTCGGGGTCGTCATCATTGCTGGGGCTGGCATCCTTGGTGTCTTCCTCGGACGCGCCGTACCACAGGATGCGCCAGGTGTCGCAGCGGATGCCAGTGGATCACCCACGTCTCCAGGCGCGACGCCTTCGGACGATGGGTGCGAGGCCGAACGAAGCGCCCTGGCCGCGACCAGGGCAAAGCTGGACGTCTGCATGGCCATTGACACGGCGGAGCCAGAGGCCGCGCCGTCCAGCGTTCCCGAGCCCCCCGAGCGCGAGCCTCCAGCTTCCAGCGTCGAACCGACCGTCCAAGAGATCATCGCCGAAGAGATCAGGAACTATCACGGTCGTCTGGACAGCCTACCCGAGGCTGTGATCGTTCAAGAGGTGGATGGAACGATCGGCATCCATAAACCCGACGATTGGCCGAACGATGGTGACGGCATCATCATCGGACGAAAGCTCCCTAGCGGAGAGATCGGATGGTATGCCGGGCCAGATGCCGGACCACGCTCCGATCCTGCTGCATTCCGACCAACCAAGTCCACAATCGTCCTTGCGCCTGACTTTGTGCGTGAAGCAGACGGGTCGATTAGAGTACGTCGAGGTGCTTCAACCTGGATAAAGCGCAGACTCGGCGAGAGGGTCGATGAGCCTGCGAGTCCGTAGCTCATCGAGATCGGCGCAGAACCTCTTTCGGTCGCGGTGAGGCACCGACCGGCTGCGGTCGGACCAGCAAACCCACGTGAACATCCCCTTATCAGCATTCAAATGGAGACGACTGCACTACCATAAATCCAATTCGATCTTGACTTTGTCGATATCAGCTTGGCAAATTGGGGACGGGAGATGACGCGTGAGCGGCAAGTGGCGCAGGCGCTCTCCGATGGGCTTAACTGTCTCTCTGCGATCGTGGAGTCGCTCGACGTCGGTGCGTCGGCATCCGAGCTCCCGAGGAGTGAATGGTCAGGGACTCTGTGCGCGATGGGAGACGCCTTCGATGCGATTCTATCTAGAGAGGTGGCGACGACGCTGGTCGTGCGGCAGGCTGACTGTGACTCCGTCCGAAGGTTGGGCGGCTTGGTGCTGGAATGGACGACTACGCACCAGCCACCACAAGAGCTGCGGACGATGATCGAGTCTCTTTGGAAGATCTTCGATCGTCGCGGCACCGAATCTGCTCCTGATACGCCGAAGTGACGAGGCGCCCGCCAGCATAGGAGCTCGCTCGCGACACTGCCTACTCCGGGAAGCGCAGCGTCTCCACGGCGACGCCATCCTCTCCCGTCGTCATGGTGCCGTCATGGCTCCAGCTCGTGCCGCCTGGGCCCGGCAGGCCCAGCTCGAAGGTGACCCCCTCCAGCGCGAGCTGGTCCTCGTCGAGGTAGGCGATCCCGAACACGTCGCCGCCGCGCCCGGGGCCGCCGTAGCCACCGTCGCCGCCGTCGCCGCCGCTGCCACCGCGGCACGCCCACGCGCCGTCGCCGCCGTAGCCGCCGTACCCGCCTCGTCCGGCTTGGCCGCCTTGCTGGGGCGGCCCTCCGTCGCCTCCCCGCCCGCCGGCGGGCGCCTTGATGACGCTGTCCCGGACCGTCACCCTGGCGTGCAGCGCGGCGATGCCGATCGACGGCGAGCCGTTCTCGCCGGCTCGACCCCCTCGGCCGCCACAGCCGCCAGCGCCTCCAGAGCCGCCGCCGGCCCCTCCCTTGTCCGCCGCCGTGCACACGGCGAGCCCGCCGCGCCGGCCGCCGCCCCCACCTCCGCCCTGGCCCGGCGTGCCCCAACCGCCGTCCGTCCCCTTGTCACCCTCCCAGCCCGTCTCGGTGAGGCGCCCGATGCCCTGGCCGGCCGCCCCCACCGTTCCCCGGGACCCGGAGAGCCCGGACTGGCCGTTCTCGCAGGCGCTCCCCTCGCGCTCCGCGCCCCCGCCGAGGCCCGAGGTCGGGTCGGCCGCCGGCACCGGTTCGCCGGTGTCTCCGTCCTCGGCCCGCGCGGGCAGCCCATCACCGCCTTTGCCGCCGGTGCTCGACGTTCCGTCGTCACACGGGTTCGTCACCGCCGCGCCCCCGGGGATCGCGGCGGCGGAGCACGCGTTCTCACCGAGCATGCCATCGGGGCCGGCCGCTGCTCGGCTCGGCCACGCCTCCCCGTCGTGGCCCGCAGTGCCGTAATAGAACGCCCTGATCTCGCTGCGGACGATCTCCACCGCGGTGTTGGACTGAACGAGCACCCCGATGGGGGCCCCGCTCAGGATCCTCACGTGATCGAGCGTCGAGACCCCGTCCGCGGCCCCCGTGTCGCCGGGGCGCGCCGGCTCGACGATCACCGCGATCCGCTCATCCACCTCGGAACTGATGCGGCCGTCGTCGTCGCTGCTCCGGCGCCTCCATTCGAGGAAGTCGAAGCCGCCATGGATGTCCACGCCGGAAGGGAGCCTGATCGCCCCTACGAAGGTATCGGTGGTCACGAACACGCGACCGCGCCCGGTGCGAGCGAGCTCGATCCCCCGCTGGATCGAGCGAACCGGCCGGTCCTTCGTGCCGGGGTTCGCGTCGTTGCCGCCGAGGATCTCGCTGTTGAGGAACACCCCGCAGCCGTCGAGGGCGCGATGCGCGGCGAGCTCCTCGAGGCACGCCGACTCCGGGACGGCATCGCCCGGGCAGGAGGACCGAGCGTCGCACGGCGGTGCGCCGCCCGGCTCGCTCGCTTCCGGTGCGTTCCCGCAACCGGCCATGGCGAGCGGCAGGACGACGAACGGAAGGAACACGGATTTCACGCGCATGGGCATGCCTCACCGGAAGCGTCCCTTGGGACGCACGCTCTCCAAAGCTAACGGGGCAGCTCGTTCGGCCCGCTGAACGCCTGGGTTTGCGCCGAAGGACCGAAGCCGCCTTTGCCAGCCTCATCGTTCGTGCCGGCGTTCCCCGCGAGACCGCCGTCGCCAGCCGCTCCGACCGTGATCACGGTGCCGGGCCGGAGGACCAGGTTGGGGACCACGTAGGCGATGCCGATGGACGGGCCGCCGAGCCCGCCGCCAGCGTCGCCCCCGCGACCGCCGTTGCCGCCGTAGCCGCCATGGCAGGCGTCCCACATCCCGGGCACGAACCCCTTGCCACCGTACCCGCCGTGCTTGCCGAAGCCGCCCGGTTGGCCCGTTCCGCCGGTCCCCCCGTTCCCGCCGCGGCCCATGATCACCTCGGTGGCCTCGATCGTGAGCTCCGTGCCCTCCAGCGCCACGATGCCGATGCTCGCGCCGCCGTAGCCGCCGCCCTTGCCGCCCAGGCCACCGCAGCCGCCGCCGCCCCCCGAGCCGCCGGCTGCCCCGGTCTGGGGTCGGGAGGCCGGGCACACGGGGGGAGTCACGCCGTCGCGCGACTTGCTTCCGCCCCCGCCGCCCCCGGCTTGGCCGACGCCGCCCGGCTCCCCGTCGTCACCGCGGACGCCGATCCACCCGTCGTCGGTGAGATAGCCAATGCCGGCCGCGCCGCTGGCGCGGCCACGGTCCGCGCCGGGCACGCCATCTTTCCCGCCGCTGCACGCCGTGCTGCCGGCGCCGGCTCCTCCGAGGCCCTTGCTCTCGGGGTTCGGTGTGGGCTCGGTCTGTCCCGAAGCGCCGTCGCCGCCCCGCTCGATCCCGCCGTCGCCCCCGTACCCGCCCGTCGACTCGATGCCCTCGCCGCACGCGGTCACGACCGGGAGGGCGCCCGTCGCGGCGTCCGCCGTGCAGGCGTCCGCCCCGTCGTTCCCGAACTGCCCGCTCTGCGCGCGGACGCTCGGCGCGTCCTCGCCGGGCTCCCCGTCCTTGCCGTTGCCCGCGATGACCACGCTCGATACGAGCTTCACCCTGGCGCCGTAGCTCAGGATCACCGCGATCGACGACCTGCCGTCGATCGCCGAGGCGTCCGCCGCCACGACGCGAACGCCGGAGATCGTCGATGTCGCGTCGTCTCCCTCGATGACGCGCAGCGGGACCCCCCCGGGCGGCGCGATGGTCGTCCGCTGAGCGGGCCCGCCGAACGACCAGCCGCCTCCGTCGCAGCGTCGGCCGCCCCAGAGATCGACGCCCGAGGGGAGGGAGATCGCCTCGTCGAACACCTCACCGCAAGCGTACACGCGCCGGGTCGGCGCCTCGCCGCCGCCTCGCCCGGTCGTGGCCAGCCCGACCGCGCGCTGGAGCGTCTTCACCGGCGCGTCCTTCGTCCCCTGGTGGTCGTCGTCGCCGTGCTCGCTGACGAACACCCCGCACTCGTCGAGTGCCGGTGCCGTGCCGGGCTCTCCCTCGCACGGTCCGGGCGGCGGCTCCGGATCCGGAGCGCACGTGCGCGTCTCCCAGCAGGCATCGGAGTACGTGCACGCGGTCGATGTGGTTGCGCACCACGCGCAGAGCGCAACAGCCACAACGGACGCTCCCCTGGTGGCTTTGTCCCCGTCCCTCATTCCGCGTGCACGGTAGTTGCGCCAGCCGCGCGGCGTCAACCAGCAGGAACGGCATCAAGGATGCAATTGCCCGTGGAAAAATGTCTCTCGATAACGCAATGCGGCCCGCTGGTCAGCGGTATGTGCGGGCCTTTCGCTTCCGGCGGGCGCTCGATCCGTCCAGTGCTTCGGAGCGACGCGCGCCGTGACGCCCGCTCACTCCAGCAGAAAGTAGTGTGCGTGTCGCTTGATATCGAAATGGAAGTGATCCGCGTGCGCCTCGTTCGCGTTGGGCGTGAGGACGACGTTGAACAGTCCGCTCGTCGAAATGGAACAGACGATCTCCCGCAGCTCGATCGCGTGGGGGCTGGGCGCCTTCGGCTCCGAGCCGGGGCCGCACGGCGGCGCGCCGATGGCGCCGAGCCAGTCGGCCTTCACGTCGAGCCGAGTCCCGTCGGCCTTCACGAAGGCAGCGACGTCGATGGCGAGCCCGATGGCGTGCTGGTTGGGGCGCCCGGGCGCCGCCGCCGGCTTCTTCGCGGCGCGCTCACCCGGCTTCACCGCCTTGCCGGCGGCCTTGGGGGCCTTCTTGCCTGCCGGCGGCTTCGCGGCCGCCTTCGTCGGCGCCACAGCGCCGGCTGGACCGGGCCGGTGCATGCTGAAGTGCACGACCTCGACGATCCCGTGCGTCGCCAGGAAGGCGGCGAGATCGTCGAGCGCGAGGACCAGCCGACAGTCGGCGATGTCGAACGGGGAGGCCGACCTGGGCTTCGCCACGCCGTCGCCGCGGAACGTGACCCCGCGCAGCGGGCCGGTGATCCTGATCGGCCGGTCGACCAGCGGGGCACCGCGCGCCGGGGCGTGCGGGATCCCGCGGCGCTTCATCTCCCTGTCGCAAGCGTCGGCCGAGAGCCCACCGTAGGTGGCCGCGCGCGACGAGGCGGACCACGCGGGCAGCTCGAACCGGGCGCCGCCCGCCTCCCAGCCGCCGTCCAGGAGGCCGGCGTCGCCGTCCGCAGGCTCGCCGACGTTGCCGTCCAGGAGGCCGGCGCCGCCGTCCAGAGGGCCGTCCCCGCCATCCGCGAGCGCCGTCGCTGCACCGGGGGGCGCGGGCGCCGCCGCTGCGGGGTCATCGACCCGCTCCTCCGAAGCGTGGCGTAGTGAGGCGATGCCGAGCGGGGTGAGGAGCGCCGCAGCGCCGATCAGGGCCGCGCCCAGGGTCAGCGCACGGCGGGAAGGGAGCGCGCTCATCTCTGCCGGAGCTTAGGAGAAACCGGGCAGTCTGGCAGCCTTCGTGGCACCGGATACGGTCCGGGGGAGGCTCCCCGCAGCCTTCGTGGCACCGGATACGGTCCGGGGGAAGCTCCCCGCAACCTTCGTGGCACCGGACACGGTCCGGGAGAGGCTGCCGGCAGCCTTCGTGGCACCGGACACGGTCCGGGAGAGGCTCCCCCGCAGCTTTCGTGGCACCGGACACGGTCCGGGAGAGGCTCCCTCGCAGCCTTCGCGGCACCGGACACGGTCCGGGAGAGGCTGCCGGCAGCCTTCGTGGCACCGGACACGGTCCGGGGAGAGGCTCCCCGCAGCGTTCCTGGCACCGGACACGGTCGGGGAGAGGCTCCCCGCAGCCTTCGCGGCACCAGCCACGGTTCGGGGGGAAGCTCCCCGCAGCCTTCGCGGCACCGGACACGGTCCGGGGAGAGGCTCCCCGCAGCCTTCGCGGCACCAGCCACGGCGTCAGAAAATCAGCCGTGAGGTCGATTGACGGCTTGGTGGGGGTGATTATCCCTGCCCGGAACGTCCGGTGTGCGCCTGACGTTCTCGACACGTCCAGCGCGCGGGGGTGAGGAGCGCACCATACCTGTTCTCCGCTGCTCCGCGACGACGAACAACGAGAGGTCATTCCCTCATGACGAAGCCTTCTCCGCTCAAGAAGAAGCCCGCTCCCAGGAAGCCCGCGGCCCCGCCCCAGGCGGCGGCGGCGTTCGACGAGACCCTGCCCGAGATCGAGGCGCTCAGCCCCGATCGGCTCATCGCCATCAACCTCGATATTCCCCGTGTGGTCTCCCAGGTGCTGGGCGTATTGCCCGGCCTCCTCGCGCTGCGCTCCGCCATCGCGGAGCGCCTGCCGACGCACGAGCTCGCGTCGCTCGACCGGCTCGAGACCTACGCGCTCGCGGCCTGGTACGCGCACCTCGCGTGGCTGTCGAGCGGCGGCGCCGAGAACGCGCTGAAGCCGCTGCTCGCGGAGGCGGCCCCGCTGCGCGAGAACCTGCTGAGCGACGCCGAGGCGCTGGCCCGCCGCGGCCTGCTCGACGGGGACACGGTCGCGGAGATCCGCGCCGGACAAGGGTACATCGACACGGCCAATGACCTCGTCGCCCTCTCGGCGCTCTTCACCGCGAGCTGGTCGGAGGTCGCCGGCAGGACGGCGGCGACCGAGGAGGAAGTGAAGCGCGCCGGGGAGATCGGGCCGCAGATCCTCGCGGCCCTCGGCGTGAGGGAGCACGGCAAAGGTCCCGGGCCGACCGAGGCCGCGGACAGGAGGGCGCGGACGTTCTCGCTGCTCGTCCACGCCTACGACCAGGCCCGCCGCGCCGTCACGTACCTGCGCTGGGACGAGGGGGACGCTGATGCGATCGCCCCGTCCCTCTACAAGGGCCGCACGGGCCGCGCGGCGTCGTCCAGCGATGCCGCCGCGGCACCGGCGGACGAGGCCCCGGCTGGGCCGACGGAGCCGGCGTCGCCCGCCGCGCTGAACGGCGCGGCAGTGCCCGCGGTGCCCGGCGCCGCGCTGAACGGCACGACGCCCACCAGCTAAATGTCGCCGCCGCGCCCGGGCTGCCGTGGAGCGTCCCGGTCACGCCGTCGTGCGCGCTGAGCTCCCATATCGACTCCATCCACCCAATCTCGGGTTAAGCGAGGCTCAGCCGATAGCCGCGTTCGACGTCGAGGCAGCGCGCACGCCGTCGCACGCGCTTTCACGCCCGGATGACCCCGTCCTCATCATGGACGGCCAATCGCTGCTCGACGAGGGCAGCTGTGTCGCCCGCCGCGCGCACACCGAATCGGCACGGATGCAGTCACGAATCCCTCGACCTCGGCATGGATGGCGCGGTTCGGCATGAGCGCAGCGCTTGACGCGCGATGCAGCGCCGTGGCACTGCTGTTCGCCGGGGAGGCTGCGATGTCGCCAGTTCCGCGTTGGTCGCGCAGGGCGTTGATCCCGCTCTGGATGTTTCTCGCTTGCGTGCTCGCGTCGGGCGGGTGCCAGTGCACCTTCGGCGAGCCGCTTCCGGAGCCACCTGGCCTCGTCGCCTGCCGGACACCGCGTGCGCACAGCCCTGCCACGGCCCGCCCCGCGCCGGAGGTCGAGACCGTCGCCGCCGGCACCGTCCCCGGGGCGTTTTCCATCACGAGCACCGGAGAGGCCGTGTACACCATGGACCTGGCCTCCCCGCCGTCGCGCGCGGGCATGGGTCCTGGGCTCCAGATCGTCTACCGCAGCGACGGCGGCGACGGCGTGCTCGGCAACGGTTTCTCCCTCACCGGGCTGTCCGCGATCACACGATGTCCGAAGAGCCTCGCGCAAGATGGGGAGATCCGCGGCGTGCGGTACGACGGAGACGACGCGCTCTGCCTCGACGGCCAGCGCCTCGTCCCCGTGGGAGAGGGGCCGGGAACCATCGAGTACCGGACATTCCCGGATACCTTCGTCAAGGTGGTCGGTCACTACCCTCCGGAACGCGGGGCGCCTGCCGAGGCTCTCTTCTTCGAAGCCCATCTGCCCACCGGCCGCGTCGTCGAGTACGGGCGCAACGATGGCAGCAAGCCGCTCGCGCGGGGCGGCGTCCCGCGCGCGTGGCTCGCGAACGAGGCCCGTGACGGCCGCGGCAACGCCATGTCGTACGCGTACTGCCTCGCCGAGGCCGCGGACGGTCATGCCGCCGAGTACGCGATCGACGAGATCCGCTACACGAGCTTCGCGGGCACGCCGTCGCTCGAGCCTTCCCGGGCGGTGCGCTTCGTGTACGGGACCAAGGACTCGGCCGCGGTTCGCACGGGCTACTCGCGCGGCATGGCGCTCCAGCGCTCGCTTCGCCTGGAGGAGATCCAGATGCTCGGTCCGGGCGACGCGCTGGTCCGGAGCTACGGTTTTCGCTACGAGCTGAGCCCGACGACCAGCCGGACGCTCCTGACCCAGGTCGAGGAGTGCGCGAGCGACGGGGGCTGCAAGCCTCCGACACGGTTTCAGTACAGCCGCGGAAAACCCGGATTCGAGCGGCTCACGACGGACATCGACAAGCCGGTCTCCGAGAAGACGAGCCCGATGGTGTTCGACATCGACGCCGACGGCCTCGACGACCTCGTGCTTCCGGACATCGTCGCGGGGTCCAGCACGCCGTCGCATCCGATCACCGCGTGGCAGGTGGCGCGCAACCTCGGGCCCCGTGCGTCGCCGTCCTTTCTCGCGGCGCCGGAGCTCGCCTTCCTCCAGGATTGGCTGTTCGTCGCCGATCCGGATGGACCGTCCGACCCGGCCCTTCTTCAGCCCGAGCTCGGGACGGTGCTCGATTACAACGACGATGGGCAGATGGACGTCTTTCTCCACGACGTCTTCGACACCAGGACCACATCGCACGTGCTCCTGTCCCAGCCGGACCGGACCTTCGCGCTGCATGACACGGGCATCCGCCGGCCGTTCCCGCTCGGGGTCACGCCTGCGCCGCCGAGCCTGAGACGCCCCGGCGCCTCGGTGCACCTCGCCGATCTCGACGGCGACGCGGTGCCGGATCTGATCCAGTGCCAGGACCACACCGAGGAGCTGGTACCGGACCCGCTCTCCGCGGTGTGGACCGTCCACCTCTGGAGGCCCGCGCGCGGCGCGACGCCCGCGAGATTCGACCCCACGGGCGAGTCGATCGAGCTGCTCACCGGCACTCCCTGCGCGATCGAGCTCCACACGCTCGACATCGACGCCGACAGCAAGATCGATCTCATCGTGCCCTCCGTGAAGGCGTTTGGTGCCGGGGCGGTCCTCATCGGAGAAAGCTACGAGGCCATCATGCGCCGGGGCGAAGGACGCTGGGAGGTCGTCGACACCAAGCTCCCTGTCGTGCGGCCCGGGGGCCGCGTCGTCTTTCTCGACGTCAACGGCGACGGCCTGCCCGATGCCGTCGAATCCGGCTTCAGTAGTCGTGAGCTCACCACCTACCTCAACACGGGGCCGACGTTCGTGATGTCGCCCTTCCGGACCGTCAACGCGTTCAGCTTCGGCGATGTGCTCGGGGTCCCGGATCAGGACGCGCTTTTCCGCCTCGCGGTGCCGCTCGACTTCAACGGCGATGGACGGCAGGATCTGCTCATGCCCGTCCCACCAGGCATGCTGCTGGGTGGCTCCGATGTCCTCCCGTCCTGGGCCGTCCTGCAAGCGACGGGCGACCTGGCGGGGCCGCCGTTCAAGCTCGTCGACGCAGGGGTTCCTTTCGAGGCCAAGCTCGGTGACGCGATCACGCTCGCCGATCCGCGCGGGCCGCGCACCGGCGATCTCAACGGGGACGGGGCCCAGGACGTGATCCTGTCGCTCGGCCGCGTGTTCAACGTCTTCCAGAACCTCTCGGCCGACCAGGATCTCCTGGTCGCGGTCTCCGACGGGATGAACGCGCACGAGCCGACCGAGCCGGGCTTCGTGCCCAACGTGAGCATCTCGTACGGCCATCTGACCGATGCGCCGGTCACGAGCGGAGGCGCGGAAGAGGATCCGGACCGGAGGAGCGCGCTCTACGTCGCGCGGTCCGGCGCGGCGGACGACTGCGGCTATCCGCGGCGCTGCGTCGTGGGCCCTCGCCGGGTGGTCAGCGCGTATGCGCTCAACAACGGCGCGGATCGAGCAAGGCGCTTCGAGGTCGGCTACCGCGACGGGCGCTACCACCGGCTGGGTCGCGGCTTTCTCGGGTTCGGCGAGCGGATCGTCACCGATCTGGATACGGGCGCCGTGACGATCGACGTGTACGACCACGTCACCTTCGACGACGAGCTCCAGGTCTTTCCCTTCGCGGGGAGCGTTCAGCGGACGTGGCACGGCGCTCCGGGGCTGGCGAGCCAGCCGAGGCCGGAGCAGATCGAGCTCTCGTTCCGCGACGTGACGCGGACGCTCGTGCCGACCAGCGACGGCGCCACGTACTTCACGCTGCCCGCCGAGCGCCGGGTGAGGCGAGCGCAAGGGGTCTATCCGCCCCCGAGCGGTGACGCGACCGCGATCGAGGCGTACGTGCGGGAGATCGAGCGCGGTGGCGACGGAGCGACGCTGCTGCGCGACTCGATATCGAAGGTGACGGACTTCGACGCGTTCGGCAACGTGCGCGCCGAGGAGGTCTCGACGGAGGGCGTCGACCTGACGCTCGAGGTCACGCGGTCGTTCAAGAACGACACCGAGCGCTGGGTCCTCGGCCAGCTGGAGACGCAGAAGGAGTGCAGCGCGGCGGCGGGGGTGTCGCAGTGCCGGACCCTCACGCGAAGGACAACGATCCACGGGGAGGTGGAGACCGAGTCCACCGAGAGCGACGACGGCCTGCCGGACACGAAGCTGAAGCTCACCTACGCGCGCGACGACTTCGGGAACATTACAGGCGTCACGGCGGAGGACGCCTTCGGGCACAAGCGCACATCCAGCATGGACTTCGACGAGGAGGGCATCTTCCCCGAGAAGCACGTGAATGCGGCCGGGCACACCATGCTGGTGGAGTTCGACGACGCGCTCGGCGTGCTCCTCAAGCGGGTCGATCCGAATCAGCTCGTGACGACGTGGGCACACGACGGATTCGGGCGACTCGGCGTCGAGAGGCGCCCGGACGGCACGACGACGACCGTCCCCCTCGCTCGCAGCAAGGATGGTGGCCCGGAGCAGGATGCGTGGCGGGTGAGGCAGCAGAGCATCACGACCGGTGGGGCCGACGATACGGTGGAGTTCGACAGCCTCGGCCGCCCGATCCGATGGCTGGGATACGGGCCCGAACCGCAGCCGTCGGACGGCTCGGGCGACGCGACGCGCATCATGCAGGAGATCGGGTACGACGCGCTGGGCGAGCACATCGCGCGGCGCTCGGTGCCGGTCAGGGAGGACACGCCCGAGAGCGCAATCCTGTACGATCGCTACGAGTACGATGCCGTAGGCCGCGAGGTGCGCCATACGACGCCGTGGAACGCGGTCACGACGACGGCGTACGATGGCCTGCAGGTGCGCGTCACCGACCCGCTCGATCATGTGACGGTGACCGAGCAGGACCCGCTGGGGCGCATCAAGACCATCACCGACGCCGCCGACGGGATCACCCGTTACGCGTACGGTCCCTTCGGATTGCTGCACACGGTCACCGATCCGGGCGATGCGGTGATGCGCACGACGCGCGATGCATTCGGCCGCGTCCGTCAGCTCGACGATCCCGATCGGGGCACGACGGTCTCGATCCATGACGGGTTCGGCGAGCTGATTTCGTCGACCGATGCGCTCGAGCGAAAGGTCACGTGGGCGTACGACGCGCTCGGTCGACCCCGCTCACGCGTGGACCAGGACGGCACGGAGAGCTTGACGACCACGTGGACATGGGACACCGCGGCGCACGGCGTCGGCAAGCTCCACTCGCTTGCGAGCCCGGATGGAGAGAAGACGTACGGGTACACGGGCCGTGGCCAGCTCGACACGATCGCGCTCCGCATCGACGGCGAGCGCTCTCCCCTGGAGGCCAGGCTCGGCTATGACGACCTCGGTCGCGTCGAGACGGTCACGTATCCGGCGCCTGCCGGCGCGGCGCCGTTCGTCGTGGCCCACGATCGCGACGCGCACGGCCATGTGCTCGCCGTGCGCGACAGCGGAACGAACCTCGCCTACTGGCGCTTGACGGACGTGGACGACGCGGGGCGCTTCCGGGAGGAGGTGTTCGGCAACGGCGCCGTCACGGAGCGGAGCTACTTCGCGGACAAGCAGCGCCTGAGGCACATGGCGACGCAGAGCGCTGCGGGCGAGGTGCAAGACCTGGACTACGGGTTCGACGATCTCCTGAATCTCACGCACCGCGCCGACGCGCTCCAGCCCGAGAACACGACGGAGCGCTTCCGGTACGACCCGATCCATCGGCTGACCTGCGCGTACTTCGGCGATTTCGAGAGCGCGTCGGCGCCCTGCGCGCTCCGCTACGACTACCACCCGAACGGCAATCTCACCTTCAAGTCGGACGTCGGTGACCTCTCGTATGACGACCCGCTGCACCCGCATGCGATCACCGGCGCGGGTACGGACACCTTCGCGCACGACGCTGTCGGCAATCAGACGGCGCGGCCCGGCGGCACCACGGTGCGCTATACGCCGTTCGATCTGCCGGAGCAGATCACGCAGGGCGCGAGCACCATCACGTTCGTCTACGACGGCGACCACCAGCGGATCCGCAAGACCACGCCGGAAAAGGAGACGCTCTACTTCGGCGATCTGTACGAGCGGGTCACCGAGGCGGCGTCAGGCGCCGTGGAGCACCGGTACCACGTCCACTCGCCGGAGCGCGTGGTGGCGATCGTGACCCGGGGAGGCTCGGACGACGGCACGCGCTACGTGCATGTCGATCACCTCGGCTCGATCGATGCGCTCACCGACGAGGACGGCGCTGTGATCGAACGGCGGAGCTACGACCCGTTCGGGCAGCGCAGGAACCCCGTGTGGGGCGAGCGCCCGCCTGCGTCGTTCCCGAGCGAGACGACGCAGGGGTTCACCGGGCACGAGAGCGACGACGAGCTCGGGCTCGTGAACATGAAGGGCAGGATCTACGATCCCAGGATCGGGCGGTTCTTGACGACGGACCCGATCATTGCGATCCCGTCCTTCGGGCAGAGCTGGAATCCGTACAGCTACGTGCGCAACAGCCCGCTCAATCACGTGGACCCGAGTGGATTCCAGGAAGAGCCGGTGGAGGCGCCGATCCTGCCGGTCTACTCGGTGGTGCACCCGGAACACTACGCCGTGGAGATCTTCTACTCGCCGCCGAAAGCAAACGAGCCTGAAGAAGGGCCGCGCGAGGCCGTGGAGGTCGGCGCCACGACGGCGCCTATCGACGTGGGCACGACCGGAAGCTCGTCCGGGTACGTGCCGCAGCCGGTGACCGTCTCGCCGGAGCACTCGGGCGTCGGCGGCCCAGGCACCGTCGTCGGGCAGACGCTGCTGGGCGCCGCGGAGGGGACGCGCGACCTCGGAGCAGGGATCGGGCGGATGCTCGTCCTGAACGCGCTGACGCTCGGGATGTACAGCGGCTACGAGTTCGCCGGCGCGATGTGGGACGGCTACGACGAAGACGGCGTTGTCGGCGCGCTCAACGCCGTCAACCCGCTCTACCAGATTGGGCGCAACGGGGCCGACACGGCGCTCGCCATCGATCGGGGCGATTACCGAGCCGCGGGCTCGGCGGGGGTGAAGGCGATCCTCCTCGGCGCGGCGACGGTGTTCGGTGCGGGAAGAGGGCTGGGCGCGGCGGCAGAGGGCTCGGCGGTGGCTGGAGTCGTTAGAGGACCAGCGGCGACACGCACACTCGCGCAGCAAGTCGCGAGCGTCGAGCGCGCGCCGATGAACTTCAGCCGGACGGTCACTGTCCTAGAAACCGCAGAAGGGCCAACACTCGTCGCAGGCGGCGCAAGTGATCTGTCAGCCGCTCAGATTGCCGAGGCCCATCGGCTAGGGCTGGTCCCCGCGCCCCCGATGCCAGGCTTTCACGCTGAGAAGACGGCGATTGCTGGTGCCGGAGAGCTGGGCTTGACCCCGACGAGGGGAGCCACGTCCACCATCATCTGCAGTGGCCCGGGAGGGTGCGCCGACTTTCTCCGTGGTTTAGGTGCTACAGTCGGAAAGTATACATATGAGTTCTGAGGTCGACATCTCGATGAGCCAAGACGGGCTTATCCACGCATTAAAACAGCGCGCCAAGGACGTGAGGACGCGCACGGACTACGCGGACCGGGACTGCCCTGAGCTAGCGCCCCCAGCAGCGCCATACGCCGTGGCCCAGGCTGAGTCCGTGCTGGGCTTCCAGCTGCATCCACTCCACAGGCGGGTGCTGATGGACGTCGGTAACGGTGGCTTCGGTCCAGGTGATGGTCTCATTGGTCTTCCCGGCGGACGTTTGGATGACAATGGTCGGTCTATCGTGGAGCTTCGGCACGTTCTGTGGAGTGGCCCGGAGAGCGCCGGATTACCAGAAAAGGTGCTCGCTTTGTGTGACTGGGGCGACTCCATTTGGTCTTGCATCGACGAGGAGACAGGCGCCGTGCTCACACTGGACGAAAGCGGCCTCACTGAGACACCCTGGAGCCTCCATGCGTGGCTGATCGATTGGATCAAAGGTGAAAAATTGTTTGGGCAGATGTTCACATTTTACGAACGCACGATAACCAATCCATTCACAAAGCAGCCGATGCTGGTAAGGACACCGGCTGGCGTCATTGGCGCCCCATACAAGCGCGTCAAATCCGACTGATGCACTGCCTGTCCGGTCGCATCGGGCTCACATGCGGCGGTCCATCTGCCGACGCCGTCGGCAATCAGATCGCGCAGATCGCGTGCCCGGGTGGCATGACGGTGCGCTATATGCCGTTCGACCTGCCGGAGCAGATCACGCAGGGCGCGAGCACCATCACGTTCGGCTACGACGGCGACCGGCAGCGGATCCGCAAGACCACCCCGGAAAAGGAGACGCTCTACTTCGGCGATCTGTACGAGCGGGTCACCGAGGCGGCATCGGGCGCCGTGGAGCATCGGTACCACGTCCACTCGCCGGAGCGCGTGGTGGCGATCGCGCCTCGGGGAGGCTCGCTGGCCCGACCCGCGCGCGATGGCGATCTGCCGAGCTCTTCGCGAAGCGGGCATTGCACCATGGTTCCCGATGTTCGCGCGTTCGCGGGTGATCAGCGTCCGGCTCGACTGGCCGGCATCGCGCTTGGCCTGCTTATGGCCAGGGATCACGCCATTGCCGTTCGACACGGAATTTGCTCGACTCCCCCGATGTCTCGCCCCTGCATCGCGGCCCCCCGCCGCCTCGTTTCCCTCGGCTGCCGCCACATCTCCCTCGGGATCGCGCTGGCCGCGCTGCTCGCGCCCCGCCAGGCCCCGGCGCGCGGCGCGCCGGCCGGCGGCGGGCCAGCGCCGTCTGCGCTTCCCGAGGCGCCCTCGCTCGTCACCGAGGCCGAGCGGACCGGCTTCCGGCGCACGGGTCGTTATGCCGAGGTCGAGCGGCTATGCCGCGATTTCGAGCAGGCCTATCCGGGCCGCGCCCGCTGCGTCCGTTTCGGCACGACGCCCGAGGGAAGGCCCATGCTCGCGATCGCCGCCTCCGACGACGGCACGCTCGACCCTGCGGCGGCGCGCGCGAGGCGGCGCCCGGTGATCCTGTTCCAGGGCGGCATCCACGCCGGCGAGATCGACGGCAAGGACGGCGGCTTCTGGGCGCTCCGCGAGCTGCTCGACGGCGCGTTGGCGCCCGGCGCCCTCGCGGCGGCCACGGCGGTGTTCGTGCCGGTCTTCAACGTCGACGGCCACGAGCGGTTCCGTCGAAACCAGCGGCCCAACCAGCGCGGCCCCGAGGAGATGGGCTTCCGCGCCACCGCGCAGAACCTCAACCTGAACCGCGATACCATGAAGGCCGAGGCGCCCGAGATGCGGGCGATGCTGGCGCTCCTCGACGCCTGGGATCCGGTGGTCCAGGTCGACCTGCACACGACGGACGGCGCGAAGTTCCAGCACGACATCGCGGTGGTCGTGGAGCCCTCGGTGCCTCACCCCGGCGGGCTCGACGCCGCGGCGCGCGCCCTCTCGGGGGAGCTCCAGGCGCGCCTCTCCGCGCTCGGTCACCTGCCGCTCCCGTTCTACCCGGCCTTCCGCGAGGACGACGACCCCTCGTCGGGGATCTCCACCGAGCCGGGGCCGCCGCGCTTCTCGCAGTCCTACAGCGCTGCCCGCAACCGCATCGGGGTGCTCGTCGAGACGCACAGCTGGGCCACCCACGCCGAGCGCGTGCGCGCGGTGCACGACCTCCTCGGGGCGCTCTTCGAGCGCGTCTCCTCCGGCTCCGGCGCGGGCGCCCTCCGCACCGCGGCCGAGCGCGCGGACGCCGCGAGCGCGCGCCTCGCCGGCGTCCCCTTCGCCCTCACGCACCGCGCGGGGCCGGCCTCGCGCATCTTCCCGTTCCGCGGCTTCGCGTACGAGAGGCGCGCCTCGGAGATCTCGGGCGGCACGTGGACCCGTTACGACGAGTCCCGCCCGGAGATCTGGCGCGTGCCGCTGTTCGACCGCATCCAGCCGGACCTGACGGTCACCGCGCCCGAGGCCGGCTACGTCATCCCGGCGGCGCACGCGGCCTGGGTGGCCGACAAGCTTCGCCTGCACGGCGTGCGTTACCAGATCCTCCCCGAGGCGCGCCCCGGCTTCGCCGTCGAGGCGTTCCGGGCCGGCGCGGTGACGTTCGAGCGGCCCTTCGAGGGGCGGACGCGCGTGAAGCTCCAGGGCGCCTTCCGGCCGGAGCGGCAGGATCTACCGGCCGGCTCGCTGTTCGTTCCCATCGCGCAGCCGCGGGCGCCCCTCGTCCTGCACCTCCTCGAGCCGCTCGCGCCCGACTCCCTCGTCGCCTGGGGCTTCTTCAACGCCTCCTTCGAGCGCAAGGAGTACATGGAGGCCTACGTCGCCGAGGAGGAGGCGCGCAGCATGCTCGCCGCGGATCCGGCGCTGCGCAACGAGTTCAATGCGCGCCTGCGCGATCCTGCGTTTGCGAAGGACGCGAAGGCCCGGCTCGATTTCTTCTACAAGCGCCATCCGTCCTGGGACGAGCGCGTGAATCTCGTCCCGGTGTTCCGCGTCGCCGCGCCGCCGTGACAGGCCTCTCCTTCGTTTCGCCTGCTTCGCCTGCACTCCGGCTCTGGCCGGATGTCCGTGAGCCCCACAGGCC
Source organism: Sorangium sp. KYC3313 (assembly GCF_052075895.1). Lineage (NCBI taxonomy): Bacteria > Pseudomonadati > Myxococcota > Polyangiales > Polyangiaceae > Sorangium > Sorangium sp. KYC3313. Next base: position 7,866,390 of record NZ_CP197255.1, on the reverse strand, counting down.
TCACATCATTCGATGGATTCCGGCCAGTCTGCGGCGCCGCGCCGGGGGAGGGGGCCCCGCGCGGGTTGCGCGGAGCGCGCCGCCATTGCATGCTCGTCACGACATGTCGGCCGGCGTGCGACAGCGGTGACGCGCGCGCCGGCGACGACGCACGGCGACGTGATGTCGCCTGACGGCGAAAGGGGGGGACGATGTTCCTGCGATGGGCGTTCGGCTTTTGTTCGGCGTTTTTCTTCGCCTTTCCTGCGCTGGCGCAGAATACGCGGATCGCGAACTTCACCTATGCTGGCAGCGGCTGCCCTGTCGGCTCCGCTGCGGGGGTGATCTCGCCTGATCAGAAGGCGTTGACCGTCATCTTCGACCAGTTCGAGGCGCACGCCGGCCCGGGCATCGGCCGCGCCACGAACCGCGCGTTCTGCCAGCTGGCCGTGGATCTGCGGTTCGATCCGGGGTGGCAAGTCGCGGTCTTCGACGCCACGTACCGGGGGTTCGCCGACCTGGAGGGCGGCGTCCAGGGGCTCCACGAGACATCGTATTATTTCTCGGGGTCGCCGCTCACCTCGGGGCCGCTCACGTGGAGCATGATCGGGCCGTTCACGAGCAACTTCTCGCGCACGGACAACTTCACGACCACGGTCTGGTCCGAGTGCGGCACCGTGCGGCCGCTCAACATCAAGACGAGCCTCTATGTCACGAACCGGTTTGCGCCCTCGAGCTCCGGGGTGCTGACCAACGACACGACCGACGTCCAGGTCCGGCTCGAGTACGGCCTCGTGTACCGCCCCTGTCCAGGTCCCTGAGGTCGGCAGGGCGCCCGGGGAGCCCGGCGCGGCGGTGCTGCCGCGCCGGGCTCGCTCACGCCATCAGGCAGCCGGCCGACGATCCTTGCATCGGCACGATGGCCATGATCTCCCCGGTCTCCCCGAAGATCAGGAGCCGCGCGACGATGGCCTCCTTGCCCGTGCCGCACAGGGGCAGGAGCGCGAGCCGGACCGCTGGCCCTTGGCCCCCCTCGAACTTGAGGGCGAGCAGCTGCTTTTGGTCGCACTCCTCGAGGAGCTCCACGTCCGCCTCGATCTGGACCGGCGCCACCCGCGTGCACGCCTTGGCCTCGCCGAAGCTGTCCACCGTGCAGCGGTTGGGATCGAGCGAGATCCGGACCCGAGACGACCCCTGTTCGCCCACCGTGGTGATCTGGATCTGATGAACCGAGATCCCCTTCTGGAGCGGGATAGGCTCCACGAGATAGCCTGTTTCCAGCCGCAGATTCTTGATTTTCATCGGACCCCCGCCTCCCGGCCGTGCGTCCCGCGATCTCCGCCCATCGCGGCGCCGCGGCGGCGCGCCTGCTTCGGGGAGAAGCACCGGTCGTGCCGGCGCGCGCGCGCGGAGCCCGCACGCGCGCCCTGCTCCGCCATCGCGCTCGGCGGGGCGGCGTCAGCCGCCGCGGCGCCGCGCCGCCGCCCGCTCGTCCAGGCTCAGACGAGCCCGAACTTGTAGGTATCAAGAAGTCCGGCGAGGAGCGGGGCGTGCGCCGGATCCGCGAGGGAGCCGAGCCGGATCACCTCGAGCTCCGCGCTGACGCGCTCGAAGAGGGCGGCGCAGACGCGGGTCGGGTCGTGGCGCGCGGCGTACGCGATGCCGTCGGGTCGCCTCGGGTGGTCGTGGATCGCGCGCGCCCAGCGGTGGGCGGTCCGATACGACTCCCCCGAGGTCAGGCGGGCGTCGGCCCCGAGGCGCGCGAGCCCCTCTCCCGTGAGGTTCACGAGCCGCAGCGGCCGCCGCGGCGCGATGCGCGCGAGCCCCCGCGCGGCGAGCTCGCTCTGCTCCACGAAGCGCACGCCGGTCGCGTGGCCGAACACCTCGATGAAGGCGCAGCGCGGGTCCTTCCCGGCGTACAGCACGCCGAACTCGCCGTCCGGCGCGTCGAATCGGTTGTCGCCCGAGCGACCGAAGTGCAGCGGATCGCGCGTGAGCCAGTGGATCCGGAACCAGCTCCGCCGGTAGATCCCGATGGGGAGCGGCGACGTCGCGAGGTCGAGGGGCGGGTCCGGATGCGCCCCGAGCGGCGTCGTCATCGCGGCGCGTTCTCAGGCCGCGCCTTGCTCACCGAAGGTGCGCGCGGCGAGCCGCACGGGGTCCAGCTCGCCGCGGCGGAGCCAGTCGAGCGGCCGCTCGCCGTCGAGGCGGAGGTTGCCGGAGAGGAAGAAGCGGACCTTCGCCAGCGGGGGGTGCTCTTCGAGCAGGGCCAGGATCTCTTCCATCCCCGGCAGCAGGCCCTCGTCCGCGAACTGCCATGCGGGGTAGAGGTGGCCACGAGCGCCGATGCTGACGGCCAGCAGCCTTCCGGCGGCGCGCCGCGCTTCGATCGTCTGGGGCGGGAGGCGGAGCCTCTCGCCGACCTCCTCGGCGGTGAGCGTGCCCCCTTCGGCCGCGAGGAGCGCGTCCCTCGCCTGCAGGCCGCGGAGGCGGGCCGGCGTGAGCGGATCCGCGGCGGAGAAGAGGCCGACGGCGCTCGGCTGCGTGAGCGCCGTCACCAGGGCATCCGCGTTGCTGGGCGACGCGACCACCTCGCCAAGCTCGCTCTGATCGAGCCGCTCCGCGACCTGGGTGAGCGCGTCGATGCCGCGCGCCAGGAACTCGACCCGCAGCGGTTCACCGTCGAACTGGTGGAGTCGCTCTGCAATTTCCGAAAGGGCGCTGGAGTCCCGATCCTTGGTCATGGTCACTCGGAGGACGATGCAGCGCGCGTGCAGCACCGTCAACCAAGCGCACGGCGCCTTTCTGCCTCATTACGACCATGCTGAACGGAACGTCAGTGAAAGGCATTCGTTGTGTCGCTGGTGTCGCTCTTCTTCGGTTCGGCGAGCTCTCCGGCTCCTGGGTTTGTCGGGGGCGTCGGGAAGAAGATCAGAGCCCGACGTGTTTCAGCATCGCGCTGGTGATCGACTGGCGCACGCTCGTGAGCTCTGCCCATGGGTCCCGGATCGCGGCGAGGCGCTGCGGCACGGTGTCGGTGGTGAACGAGGCGGGATCGAGCGGCGCGTCGAGCTCGTCCCACGAGAGCGGTGTCGCGACGGCCGCGCCGGGGCGCGCCCGCGTCGAGTAGGGCGCCACCGCGGTGGCGCCGCGCCCGTTCCGCAGGGTGTCGACGAAGACCTTGCCGGCGCGCTTCGCCTTCGACATCGTCGCGGTGTACCGCGCCGGATCGGAGCGCACGAGCGCGTCGGCCACGGCCTTCGTGAACGCCTTCACCTCGTCCCAGCCCCTGCGTGGCGCTATCGGGACCACGACGTGCAGGCCTTTGCCGCCGGTCGTCTTGACGAAGCTCCGCAGCCCGAGCGACGAAAGGAGGCGCCGCGCCGTCCTCGCCGCGTCCGCCACGCGCTCCCACGGGAGCTCCGGCGCTGGATCGAGGTCGAACACCATCCTGTCGGGCTGCTCGAGCCGGTCCACGCGGCTCCCCCAGAGGTGCACCTCGAGCGCCCCCATCTGGACGAGCGACACGAGCCCTTCGGTGGTCTCGATATAGAGATAGGTGCGCTCGCCGTCGTCCTCCTCGACGGCCATCCGCTGGATCGCGTCGGACAGCCCCTCGGCCTCGTGCCTTTGAAAGAAGCAGGGCTTGCCCTGGCCTGCGGGGCAGCGGACCAGCGTGAGCAGCCGCTTCTCGGCGTGGGTCAGCATGTGCTCGGCGATCTGCTCGTAATACCGGGCCAGCGCGAGCTTCGTGATCCCCTGCGCGGGATAGAGCACCTTGTCGGGGTTCGTCAGCGGCACCCCGGCGATTTCGACCCGCGCCGCGCCGCGCCTGCTCCGGCCCCCGCGCGGGGCCTTGCCCCCCGCCGTGGTCGCGGCCCTCCTCGACGCCGCGCCGGCCGCTCTGCTCGGCGGCGCGCCCGCTGCCTCGCCGGGCGGCGATTGCGGCGGCGGCTGTTCGCGCTCGACGGTGACCGACTCCGGGGTGCGGTCCTCGCGGAGCCCTTCGAAGGAGGGGTGTCGCAGCCGTCCGTCGCGCGTCCACTCGGAGAAGCGGACCTCCGCGACGAGCCTGGGCTCGACCCAGCGCGCGCCCCGCATGCGCGGCGCCCCGGAACAGGCCGGCGCGGCGCGTACGATCGCGTCGAGGCGGCTGCGCAGGGTCGTCAGCGTCTTGCTCGTGAAGCCCGTGCCCACCTTGCCGGCGTAGGCGAGCTTGCCTGACCTGTTCACGCCGACGAGGATCGCCCCCAGCCCTTTCCGGGCGCCGGACGGCTCGGTGAAGCCGACGATCACGAACTCCTGGCGCCGGCCGCACTTCACCTTGAGCCAGCTGTCGCCGCGCCCGCTCCGGTAGGGAGCCTCCGGGCGCTTCGCGATGACGCCCTCGATCCCGAGCTCGCACGCGTGCCGGACGACGGCGGAGCCGTCCTCCGCGACGTGCTCCGTGTAGCGCAGGTGCCCTTCCTCGGGCGCTTCCGCGAGCAGCGCCTCGAGCGCCCGCTTGCGGGTGACCTGTGTGCACCCGCGGAGATCGCGGCCGTCGAGGTAGAGCAGGTCGAAGACGAAGTACATCAGGCGCCCCTCGCGCCTGCCATTCCCGTCGCTGAGCGCGTTCTGGAGGGCCTGGAAGTCGGTCACGCCGTCCGGCCTCACGACGACGATCTCGCCGTCCAGCACGGCCTCCCGCGCAGGCAGCCGGGCGAGGTCGTCGCGCACGCCCGCGAACCGCTCGGTCCAGTCCTGGCCGCGGCGGGTCAGGAGCGTCACGCGCCCCCCGCGGAGCTTCGCGAGCATGCGATAACCATCGAGCTTGACCTCGTAGAGCCACCCCTCACCCGGGGGTGGCCCGGTGACGAGCGTCGCGAGCTGGGGCTCGATCTCGCCCGGGAACGGCCCTTTCCGGGCGCCCTCGAGCGCATCCGCGTAGGTCAGCGTCGGGCGCGGGATCGCTGGGGTGGTGTCGGCCTCTCCCGTCGCCGCGGACGAGCGCTGGCTGTCCACGTCAGCCGCCGTTACCCCGCGTTTGCGACGGGCGGTCAGGGTTGCCGGTCGCATCGCTTGAGTCCGCCGCGCCGCGCCTTGTGCCTGTCTTTGTCCGGCCATCATCGTGCCACCGTCGCTTTTGGTGGCAAAAGCAATTCCGATACCGCAATGGCATCGTCGCCTTCCGGTGGTTTCCCGTTCCCAGGCCGTGGCACAGCCGGCTGAGCTCGGCATGCGCGCCCCAGAATGCGGCGATCTGCCACGCACGCATCCTCACCCTTGCGCGCCAACGACGGCACTGCGCAGCGAAATGCTCGGATCCTGGCGCACAGGCGCCCGCGCGATACGCGATATCCGAGTTCCCACGCCTGCAACGGCGTCTGGAATGAACATGTGCGCAGGAGCGCGAGGGTGGGTTTAGATCAAGGAAGGACGGATTCTCGGAAATCGGCGATAGAACGCACGCTACGACGAGGGTGCCGCGCGTTGCCGCCGCTGCGATCGTCGGATGATCGTTCCGGACGGCGTGGACAGGTCAAGCGCTGCCGCGAGGCGCGAGCGACAGGGGTACGCCCCGTGCCGGACCGAGCTACTGCAGTGCCTCGGAGACGCTCGTCGCGGTGATGGCCTGGTCATGCCACCGCTCCAGGGTCGCCAGCTCGACGCACGCCTCGATGCGAGCGTCGTCCAACGGGCTCAGCGCGAGCTGCCGGCGGGCGAGCACACGTCGCAGGGCGGCGCGTGCCTCGGCCAGACGTCCCTTGCCGATGCCCTTCTCGATGCCCTTCTCGATGAGCCGCTCCTGGACCTGCGGGCTCGCTTCGAGCAGCACCTCGAGGATGCGCTGCCGCCGGGCCTCCACCTCCGGGTCCTCGGCCTTGCCGAACCTCCACAGGAGCTCCTCTCGGGTCGTCGCTGACATCGCCAGGTACTCTAGCATGGCCAGCACCCACTCGAGGGGCCGGCGTCCAGCTACCCACCGGCCGAACTCGTCGAGAGCTCTATCGCCTTCCGGTCCACGTGATCCCCGGCGAGCTTCAGCTCGACCATCACCTCCTCGTGGCCACGCGCCTCGGGCCAAGGCGCTGCCAGCTCCACCAGGAGAGCCGGGCGGTGGATCAGGAGCAGGCCATCACACTGCACCTTCTCGAGCCGGATCTCCGGTGGATCCTGCCAGGTGATGGCGCCTCCAGTGAGGCGCTCCGTCTCTTCGGCGAACGTTCGTTTGGCGAACAGGTCCGGTTGACCCATCGCGCTGCGCGGTAGCAGAGGACGATCGCAGGAGCCAGGGCCAATCGCAGATCAGCGAGATCCGCTGGCCGCCTTTCTCACCAGCGCTCGCAATCTATACGCCCAAGGTCGCCCCGCGACGAATTCTCAAATGAAGACGCCCCGGTCGCCGTAATACGCTTCTCCGTACCGGCGGCTCGCGCTCCGCCGACACGCGACCCGTCATTGCGCGGGCGGCTCGCCCCAGTAGCGCACCAGATCAGGCAAGGCGGTCTCCGCCATGCGGGTGAGGTGTCTCACGTGATCTGGCTTCTGGGTGCCCGGATAGCCGCGGACATGGAACGCGCCCCTGTGCGCCTCGGACAGGGGGGCGAACCGGAGCTTCGCCTCGCTCGCCTCTCCGCTCAGGTCGTAGATCGCCTGCTCGTCCGCGCCCGCGCCCGGGGAGCGCTGCGCGCCCGTGAGCTTGAGGAGAGCGTCCGTGCTCTCGTGAGTACCGGCGTAGTCGCCGTTCGGGGTGATCTCCGAATGGGTGATCGACATCAGCTTCTTGCCGGCGGCCGCCAGCTCGGCGAAGCGGCTGAACGGCTTGAGGCGCTCCATGTCCAGGCTGTGGTCGAGCGGCATGTAGCCGGTGTGAATGCCGTCCAGGAGGAGCACGGCGTCCACCTTGTCCGTGAACCCCGGCTGGTTCAGGAGCCCGCGAACCGCGCCGTACCCGGCGCTGAACGCCGAGAGCGCGACGCGCCGGAGCCGGGCGCCGCGCAGCCCACGGGCCTCGAGCGCCGCCTGCGCCTTCGCCATCAACGCCGGTAGATAGGAGCGGATCGAGAACTGGGTCTCGTACGCGCCAGAGCTGATGCCCAGGTTGATGATCATCACAACCGCGTTGAGCCGGGCGCGATCGATGCCCGCCTGCACGACGTCGTTGACCCCGTGGAAGTGGATCACCAGATCGTACGCCCCATCTGCCGAGGCGAACGAGGCGGGGATGGTGATGATCCCGTCAGGGATGGGGATCACCGCCGTTCGATCGAGCGTCGCGTCGGCGCGATCCGCGGCAGCGAGGGCCGGCGCCGCCGTCGCTGGCGTCGCCGGGAGCGGCGCGGCCGCTTCGGCCTTCGCCTCGACCCGCGCCGCCACCCCCGTCGACCGCAGGATGGCCGCGGCGGCCGCGGCAGGCTGGAGCGCCGAGCCCGCGCGGAGATCGAAGCCCGCCGCGCCGAGCTGCATCGAGACGAGCCCGCCCACCACCGCCGCGAAGCCAAGGCCCGCACCCGCGCTCAAGGCGATCAAGCGCGACGTGGAGCGCCGCGTCGGAGATGCCATGACCGGAGCCGGCGATTCGAACGGCATCGCCATGCCCCCAATCGACGCCGGCGGACGACGGAAAATTAAAGTGGGCTCATCCTCGTCATGGGGCAGTTGGACCTCCACGCAAGGGGGCTCAGCGGGGAACATGTCAGCGATGATGCGAGGCCTATGCCACTCATGGCAAGCGCTAAAATTCTACACGATAGGTTCGCATGCGCAGGCGTCAAGGAACCCGGACCTGGTCCGACGTAGTCCCATGGTGGTTCATCGTTTGACCATGCGCCCATGCCCAGGGAAGCACCTTGCTTGCGCGCGTAGCCCCTTGGTTCCGGAATTCGTGAGCGGCTCGTGAGCACCTCTGAGCCGCCGGTGCTCCGACGTGGCACGGCGTGGTACGACGTGAATGTTCAAGCGCCAGCAGATCAGAAATGACGCGCTCCGGCAAAATCTCTCATGGATTGGCCCGACTGACCTCCATGCGCCGGGGTGTCTCGCCGGTCCCTGCGCGTCGACCGTTGGACGTCCAACGGTTCGCCGGCGAGGGGGCGCGCTGAGCGCGGCGCGCTCCCGCCGGGCGAGCTGGCGCGGCGGGCGTCGCCCCGACGTCAGCGACGGACGACGCCGCGCTGCGCTCTGGAAATACGGCGCGACCCAGGTGCGGCTCACGTGGACCTTGACAGCGCGGGGCGCCTCTGGATCTCCTCTTTCCTCCCCACTCACCCGCACGGGCCCCCTATGACCAGCTTCCCCCGCGTCTACGACGACAACACCCAGAGCATCGGCCGCACGCCGCTCGTTCGCATCCGCCGCGTGATCGAAGGCGCGCGCGCGACCGTGCTGGCGAAGATCGAGGGGCGCAACCCGGCGTACTCGGTCAAGTGCCGCATCGGCGCGGCCATGGTCTGGGACGCCGAGCAGCGAGGCGTGCTCGGCCCTGGCAAGTCGATCGTCGAGGCGACCAGCGGCAACACCGGCATCGCGCTGGCCTTCGCCGCCGCCTCGAGGGGGATCGAGTGCGTGCTCAGCATGCCCGAGACGATGAGCATGGAGCGGCGCAAGGTGCTCATCGCCCTCGGGGCCAAGCTGCTCCTGACGCCGGGCCCCAAGGGGATGAACGGCGCCATCGCCAAGGCCGAGGAGCTGGCCGCCTCCGACCCCGGCCGGTACGTGCTGATGCGGCAGTTCGAAAACCCGGCGAACCCCGCGATCCACGAGACCACCACCGGCCCCGAGATCTGGGACGACACCGGCGGCAACGTCGACGTCCTCGTCTCGGGCGTGGGCACCGGCGGCACGCTCACCGGGGTCAGCCGCTACTTCGAGCGCGGCCGCGGCCGCGCCCTCCACACCGTCGCGGTCGAGCCGGTCAACTCGCCGGTCATCTCGCAGGCGCTCGCCGGCCAGCCGCTCACCCCGTCCCCGCACAAGATCCAGGGCATCGGCGCCGGCTTCGTCCCCAAAAACCTGGACCTCTCCTTCGTGGACCAGGTCGAGACGGTCTCGAACGACGAGTCCATCACCATGTCGCGGCGCCTCGCGTCGGAGGAAGGCATCCTCTGCGGCATCTCCTGCGGCGCGGCCATGGCCGCGGCGAGCCGGCTCGCGAAGGATCCCAGGTGGGAAGGAAAGACCATCGTGGTCATCCTCCCGGACGCCGGCGAGCGGTACCTCTCCGGGCCCCTCTTCGAGGGAATGTTCTCCGAGGTCGAGGCCATGAAGGCCTCGTGAGGTCGACGTGAGCAAGAAGTGTGATGCTTCCCCCTCCGAGGCGTCGGCCGACCTGCACGGCATCGTCGACGCGCTGATCGCGAGCTACCGGGAGGATGCGCGCGGGCATCACATCAACAAGCGCTTCACCCCGTCGCGCCAGGAGATCACCGAGATCATCGATCTCCTGCTCCAGATCTTCTACCCGGGCTATCACGGGCGGCAGGACCTGTCGGACGAGGACCTGCTCTACCACGTGGGCACCCTGGTCTCGACGCTGCGGGACAAGCTGGAGCGACAGATCGAGCGCTGTCTGTGCTTCCAGGACGAGACCGTCGACGCGGGCCGCCTCGACGTCCCGAGGTGCCGGCAGCGGGGGCGCGACGTGGCGCGGGTGTTCATCGCCCGGCTGCCGGAGGTCCGGCGGCGCCTTCTGCTCGACGTGCAGGCGGCCTACGACGGCGATCCGGCGGCGGCCTCGATGGACGAGATCATCCTGGCCTATCCGGGTCTCCTCGCCGTGACGGTGCACCGGGTCGCGCACGAGCTGTACCTGCTCGGCGTGCCGCTCATGCCCCGGATCATGAGCGAGTGGGCGCACACGAGGACGGGCGCCGACATCCACCCAGGCGCCAACATCGGTGGCAGCTTCTTCATCGATCACGCCACCGGCGTCGTGATCGGCGAGACGACCGACATCGGCGAGCACGTCAAGCTCTACCAGGGCGTGACGCTCGGCGCCCTGTCCTTGCCGCAGCACTCGCGGGGCGCGCGCGGCCTGAAGCGCCACCCCACGGTGGAAGACAACGTCACCATCTACGCGAACGCCACGGTCCTCGGCGGCAAGACGGTGCTGGGGCAGGGGAGCGTGGTCGGCGGCTCGGTGTTCCTCACGAAGAGCGTCCCCGGCGGCCAGCGCGTCGCGCTCGAGGCCCCGAGGCTGCGCGTCGCGTCGCCGCCCCATGGCACGCCCGCCGTCGGCGGCTCCGAGCTGGACAGCATCCTCGACTTCGACATCTAGAGCGGCGCTCTCCTGATCAGAACGCGCGTCTCATCGATCGGCGTAGCGCGTAGCGCGTAGCGCGTAGCGCGGCGCGCGAAGCAGCAGGTCCTTGATCGAGCAGGGTAGTCACCAGGCTCAGGCTCTCTCGCGGTTTCTCCTGGGACCTGGACGTGCTCATGGCGGCTCCGGGCGCGGGGGCGCGCCGAGCATAGCCCGGGTCCGCGCGGCCGGTCGTATGCCGCCCGCGGTCGCGCTCGCCGTATTGACCAGACCCCATGGCTCATGGTTCTGTCGGCCCGATGAAGCGCGCGTTCGATTTGTGCGTGGTTGGGCTCTCGCTCGGAGCGATGGCCTGTGGACCGGGCCTGGAACCCGAGGTGGTCGTGCATCCTCCCCGGCCCACTGTCTCGCCGGAGAGCACCGCCAGCACGACCGGCGGCGGGTGTCCGGCCATCGGCCACGCGGAGCCGCTCATCGTCGACTGGCTCACGACACGCCGCTCCGATCTCGGTCTCGCGATGAAAGACGGCATCGCCGTCGTCTCCTACGACTGCACGACGCTGAAGCTCCTCACGCAGTGCAAGCTCCAAGGGAGCTACTCCTTCGCTGGCGTGAGCCGGGCAGAAAAAGTAATACAATTAACAAACTCTGCGGAGATGCAGGCGAACGTCCCCTTCGGGGCCCCGGCGCTGAGCACCGCGATCGAGGGCGGCGGCTCGGCCGCGATCGACGTGGCGCTCGTGCCGACGGGGAAGCTGGCGACCACGGTGGCCTCCTCCTCCGTGCAGGATCTCTCGGGCAGCTGCGAGGGCGCGACGCACTTCGTGCGGGCCGCGCTCCTCGGGGCCTTCGCGATGGCGCCAGGCAGCCGGGGCACGGCGCGGACGGTGGATCAGCTCTTCGGGGCGGTCGGGGCGGCAGCGACGGCGAGCCAGGGCGGCACCACGAGCAAGGAAGGGGAGCTCGACGCCTGCCGGGCCGCGAAGCCTGACGCGCAGGCGCCGACGGAGCGCTGCCATGCGCCGCTGCGCCTCGAGCTCGTCCCGCTGCTCGCGAAGAAGGCGGCGGCGGCCGAGGCGCCGGTGAAGCAGGCGGAAGACGAGTTCCCGAAGCTGTCGAGCCTGTGCCCGCTCGGGACGGTGCCGAGCGGGGCGAAGTGCTCCCCGCCTGCGCTCGCGCCCGCGCGCCTGTGCGAGCCCACCGACGCCCGATCCTGCGCGGCGGAGTGCGGGAAGGGCGATGTCGGCAGCTGCTATCACCTCGGGATTCAGTACCTGAGCGGCAAGGATTTTCCGCGCGATGACGCGAGGGCGGCGGAGCTGTTCGAGAAGGCGTGCGGCGCCGGCGTCGCGCAGGCCTGCTACGCGAGGGCGAAGCAGCTCCTGCGCGACATGAAGAGCGCCAAGGTCCCCCCGGACGCCGCGGGGCGGGCCAAGGTGCGAGAGTTCGCCGACAAGGCGTGCGAGATGGGCGACGGCTGGGCGTGCTTCAGCGTGGCCGAGTGGTACCTCAGCGAAGGCCCGCAGGCGGTCCTCCCGAAGGACCCGACGCGCGCGGTCGGGTTCCTCCGGCGCGGCTGCGATCTCGGGTACGGGCCGAGCTGCAGCGCGCTGGGCAAGCTGCTGGTCGAGGGGAAGCTCGCGGCGAAGGACGTGGGGGTCGCCGTGGGCGTGCTCCAGCGCGCGTGCCAGGGCGGCCAGTCCGAGGACTGCGTCGATCTCGGGGACATCCTGCGCAAGGGGCAGGGGGCGCCGAAGGACGGGGTGAAGGCGATCGTGGCGTACAGCCACGGTTGCAGCCTGGGGGACATGCGCGCCTGCAACGCCGCCGGCTCGGTCTACGCGCAGGGCGACGGCGTTCCGAAGGACGTCGCGAAGGCGTATTCGTTCTTCGAGAGGGGCTGTCCGGAGAAGGGGTTCGGGGCCGAGGCGTGCTTGAGCCTCGCCGGGATGTACGAGAAGGGGAGCGGCATTCCGAAGGACATGGCGCGCGCCGCGGCGCTCTACGAGAAGGTGTGCGGCACGGGCGGCTGCGTGCGGGCCGCCGAGATCTGGCAGCGCGGCGACGGCGTGACCGCCGATCCGGAGCGGGCCTACTCGCTCTACGAGAGGGCCTGCACTCAATGGGGCGAGAAGAAGGCGTGTGACGCGTTCGGCCCGCTCCTGGAGCGCAAGGACAGGGAGCGGGCTCGGACCTTCTACGCAGACCAGTGCGTGCGGACGCAGGACAAGGCGGCATGCGCGGCCCAGAAGCGGCTCGGCGGCGCGCCGCGCTAAAATAGCTTCATCTGACGATCGGCCCCGGCGCGTGATCCCCTCTGCGCCTCGGGCGACGGGCCGACCCGCAGGAGCAGGCGCTCCTCCACCTCGCGCACGAACGGCGACACCTCGGTCTCAACCACCTTGCCGTGCCGCGCGCGCTGCATGGCGCGGGTGAGGAACAACCGCTCTCGCGCCCGCGTCATGCCCACATAAAAGAGCCGGCGCTCCTCGCCGACGTCCGTCTCGTCCTTGCCGGGGAACCGGAGCGGGAGCAGGCCGTCCTCGCACCCCACGAGGAAGACCACCCGGAACTCGAGCCCCTTGGCCGCGTGCAGCGTCAGCAGCGAGATGCGGTCGGCCCGCGGATCCCACGCGTCGATCTCGGAGCACACCGCGAGCTCGATCGAGAAGCGATCGAGATCGCCGCCGCAGCGCTCCGCGAGCGTGAGGTGCAGCTCCAGCGCCGCGTCCACGTCGGCCTCGCGCAGACACGCCGCGCCCGCCGCGCCGTCCTCGGCCGCGCCCGCCGCGGGCGGAGCGCCGGCGAGACCGGGCTGCGCCACCTCCTCGCGGAGGCGCGCCGCGGCCGTCTTGAGGCGCGCCGCGAGCGGCCCCGGCGGCGTGCCGGCGAGCGCCCGCGCGAGCGCCGCCGAGCCCGCGCGCTCGGCGAGGCGGCGATCCGAGCGCCGCTGGAACGGCATCCCCGAGCGGGCGAACGCCTCCCGGAGCCGCTCGGACTGCGCCTCGGTCCGGTAGAGCACCGCGAAATCCGAGAAGGAATAGTCGCCGCTGCCGGCAGGATCGCTTACCCGCCCGCTATCCATCGAGAAGAACGTGGACCCGCCGAGCATCCGCTCGATCGTGTGGACCACGCGCTCGGCTTCGGCGGCTTCCGTCGGCGACTCGTGGACCGCCACGAGCTCGAGGCCGCCCGCGCTCGGCAGGAGCTCCCGCGCGCCGAGCGTCGGCGAGGGCGCGATCACCTGGAGCGCCGCCTCGACGATGGGGCGCGACGAGCGGTAGTTCCGCTTCAAGCGCACCACGCGCGCCGCCGGGAAATCTCGCTGGAAACGGAAGAAGAAGCCCACGTCCGCGCCGCGGAATCCGTAGATCGCCTGATCGGGATCGCCGATGGCGCAGACGTTCCCGCCGGGAGCGACGAGCGCGCGCACCAGCCGGTACTGGCGCTCGTCGATGTCCTGGTACTCGTCGATGGAGAGGTACCGGGCCCGCTCGCGCGCCGCGGCGAGCGCTCCGCTCTGCTGCTCCAGGAGCAGGACGGCGTGCCCGATCAGGTCGTCGAGGTCGAGGAGCCCGCGCGCGGCGAGCTCGTCCTCGTACACCTTCCACGCGCGGTCGACGTGGCGGTCGATCTCGCCGCCTGCGGCCGGCGACCCGTGCGCGTCGGCGTGGCGCGGGCAGCGCCGCTTCAGCGCGGCGATGTCGGCGAGCAACCTGGCCGCCCGCCGGTCCGGGACGCCGAGCGCCGCGGCGAGCAGCGCCGTCCGCTCGCTCTCGCCGGCGATCGCGGGCGGCGCGGCCCCCGCGCCCTGCGCGTGCTCGCGGAGCAGGGAGAGGCCGAGCGCGTGGAAGGTCATGGCGGGCACGCGGCCGCCGGCCTCGCCGAGCAGCGCGCCGAGCCGCTCCCGCAGCTCGTCGACGGCGCGGCGGGTGAAGGTGATCGCGAGGCACTGCTCCGGCGGCACCCCGAGATCGAGGACGAGATGCGCGATCCGGTGCGTGAGCGTGCGGGTCTTGCCCGTGCCTGGCCCCGCGAGGAGGAGCAGCGCGCCGTCCGTGATCTCCGCCGCGGCCCGCTGCTCCGGGTCGAGCGCGTCGAGCGGCGCCGCGCCGCCCGCAGGCAGCGCGCCGCGGGACACCTCGCCGGCCGGCGCCGGGCGAGGCGCCGCGCCGGCCCGGCCGCTGCGCGGAGGGGGGCGTGACGCCGCAGGAGCGCGCGCCCCCGAGGGAGGCGGCCGCGGCGCCGCGGCCTCCGGCTGGAAGAGGAGCCCGCCCCCGCGGCGCTGCGCGAGCTCCTCCGGCTGGAAGACCCGGATCGCGCCGTACTCGCCGTCGTAGCCCGCGTCGCGGATCACGCGCCCTTCGCGCATCCGCGCGATCGCCTCGGCGAGCAGGGGCGTGCCGGCGCGCTCGATCTCGTCGAGCGGGGCGTCGCCGAGGAGGAACAGCTCGGGGCCGATGCGCGACAGCACCCCGTCGTAGCTCCGCTGCACCACCTTGCTGGAGGCGCCCACGCCGTGGAGCTCGGCCAGCACCTCGGGCAGCGGCACCAGGTTGCGGAACTCGCTCGCGCCCTCGGGGCGCACGCCCTCGTCGCGATCGGCGAGCTCCTCGACCCGGTGCAGCACGCCCACCGTGACCGGGTGCCCGCACACGGGGCAGGCGAGGGAGAGCGCCCGCGTCTCCGCCGGCGAGAGCACGACATTGCACTTGCGGTGGCCGTCGAGGTGGTATTTGCCCTCTTCCGGGAAGAACTCCACCGTGCCCCCGAAGCCCTCACCGGTCTCCAGGGCGCGCCGGATCGCGAAGTAGTCGAGCGGGGCGTCGAAGGCCGTGGCCTCGCGCCCGAGCTTCGCGGGCGAGTGCGCGTCCGAGCTCGAGACGAGCCGGTACCGATCGAGCCCGGAGATCCGCCAGTTCATCGCAGGATCGGACGAGAGCCCGGTCTCGAGCGCGAAGATGTGCGGCGCGAGATCGCCATAACACGCCTCGACCGCGTCGAAGCCGGCCTTGGAGCCCAGCACCGAGAACCAGGGAGTCCAGATGTGCGCGGGCACGAGGTAGGAGCCCTCGCCGGCCTCCAGCACGATCTCGAGCAGATTGCGCGAATCGAGCCCGAGGATGGGCCGCCCGTCGGCGGTCAGGTTGCCGATCTTGGCGAGCGCGCGGACGATGCGCTCCGCCGCGTCGAAGCTGGGCGCGTAGAGGAGGTGATGGATCTTCCGCGTCCGATCTCCCTTCTTGTAGATCGTCGAGATCTCCACGGAGAGGACGAAGCGCGTCGCTCCGCGGCAGGCCCCGGGGAGCCGCTCCGAGACCGCGCGGCCGAGATCGTCCCGCAGGCGGAAGAGCCCGGGCTCGGCCGGCACGAGGTGCTCGCGGAGCTCGGCCATCCACGCTGGATGGGTGAAGTCCCCCGTGCCCAGCACCGCGATGCCCTTGCGCTGAGCCCAGTAGCTCAGATGCGCGAGATCACAATCGCTGCTCGTCGCGCGGGAGTACTTCGAGTGCACATGGAGGTCTGCATAGAAACGCATGGTGTTCCGCCGTGAGGTGTCGTTTACCTATCGAGCTCCCTCGCGCTGTCAATCGCGGAGATCAGCGGTCTCGATGAAATTTGGCTGAAAATTGAGGTGGGCTGATCGCAATGCGTCGCGATGCGTGAGAGTCCTTGTCCCGTGGCAAAAGGTGCTCGCTCGATGCAATGCGGCTCGACGGGCTCGCCCGTGTGGCAAGAAAACTCTCGCCCCGGACCTACATGCGCAGGCGCGCGTACACGCGCGGGCGCGAGCCCCGGTCCGGAGCGGACCGCCGGCCGCCGCGCGGCATCACGTGGTCACGGGGTCGCGGTCGAGGGCGCCGGGGTCTTGCGGGTCAGGTAGAAGAAATCGCGCAGGGAGCGCTTGCGGATGTACTCGTCTTCCGAGAACTCGAAGCCGCTCGCCAGCGCGACCGGCGCGAGGGCGCCGCCCTCACCCGGCTCGTAGAGGAGGAACTTCGGGTACGACCAGTTCACGTCGAGCTGCGCCACCGTCGAGGCGCCGGCGTGCTGCATCCCGAGCGCGATGGCGGGCGCCGTCGTGTGATTGCTGATCCCGACGTAGAGGACCTTGCCGTCGCGGTCGAGCCCCACCGCGGAGCGGCGGATCACCGTGTTGCCGTCCAGCGTGGCGCCCCAGTTGCGGACCTGCGGCGCGCGGAGCAGCGGGTGAAGCTCGCCCTCGTCGACCATGCAGCTCGGCGTCTGCCGCCACCACTGCATGTCGCTCTCTCCCGCCGAAAGCCGGGGCCATGGCGCGATCTGCAGCCGCCCGTCGCGGCGCCGCGCGAGCGTGCAGCCCTGGTCCCGGGGGCGCACGAGCGTCACGCCGTCGACCCGCATCCCCCACCGGCCGTGCTCGGTCATGAAGCCGCCGTTGAACGCCGCGAGCAGCCGCTCGTGGTCCGCCTCGGGGATCTTCGCGGGCCGCTCGTAGGGCTTGCCCTCCTCGGTCGTCGCCGCCGGCTCGCGGGAGCCGGCCATGAGGTGCACATCGACCCGCGCGAGATCCACCGCCACGATGAACAGCTCCGCCCAGGAGCGGTTCGGATCCGGGTGGAGCAGCGTCTTGTGGAGGCGCGGCGCGTCGCTCGGATGGGCGTGATCCGCGATGGGCACCCACCGCCCGTCGCCGGGAGCCGACCAGGCCGCGTGCGAGGGGCCGACGTCCGTCGGCCGGAACGCCGCCGCGCCGGTGCCCCCCGCGGCCGGGCTCGGCGTCGCGGCCGAAGGCGGCGAGGCGGCCGCGGCCGGGCCCGGCTGCTCGGGCACCTCCCAGTACGTCTTCGGCGGCTCGTCCTTGCGCCAGAGCTGGTGGACGCGATCCTCCAGGGCGTAGGCGGTCTCCTCGAGCGCCGTCACGTTCTCCGCCCCGATCACCGAACGCAGCCCGTTCGCGACGAGCGGGCCCATCCATGGAATGCGGTGCACCGCGATCCATAACCCGGCCCCGGAGAGCATCGGGACGGCGACGGCACCGAGAACCCAGCGCCGAAGCCGGGATCGGGGCAACCGAGGGACGGGGCGCTCCGGAGCGGAGTGCCCGACCTGAGCCGGCGTTTTCGAGGCTTCGGCGGTTTCGGCCATGGCGTGCTGAACTGCTTCGAAGGGACGGGAAGACGCTGGAGGTCGCGGACGACGCGGGGCGACCTGCGAGCGCGAGCGCACGAGAAGCGGGCCCTCCGCTCGGGCGACGGTCTAGCATGGTGCGCCGCGCGCGCGGAGGCCGCTCCGCGCACCGCGAGCGGAGCGATGCGATCGCGGCTCCGGCGGCGGCGCAACGGGCAACGACAGCGGGAAGCGTGGCGCGGCCAGGGCAACGCCGGCACCGGAACTGGAACCGGACGCGAAGCAGCGCGAGCAGCGCGAACAAAGCGCGACGGCTCGCGGTCCGCTCGCGGTCGCGGCTCGACTTCCTCACCACGCCGTACTAGAGTCGCCGCCTCGGACTGACCTGGCACGGGTCGCGGTGCTCGGTCGCTGTCATTGGTCCTCGCAGCCTCCGCTCAAGGCGGCGCGAGGCGGCAGCTCTCCGTGATCGAACCCTCTCCACAAGGAGGGCGCGGTGCCGCGGCGTACTTTCCGCCCTTGCTCAGGAGGGGCTGTGCTCCAGCCCGATTCCAGCCCGATGTCCATGCAATTTGCCGATCTCAAGCTCATCGAACCGCTTCTCCGCGCCGTCGAGGCCGAGGGGTACAGCGCCCCGACGCCCATCCAGCAGCAGGCCATCCCGCCCATTCTGGAGGGCAACGACCTCCTCGGGTGCGCGCAGACAGGCACGGGCAAGACCGCCGCGTTCGCGCTGCCGATCCTGCAGCGCCTCGCGCAGAGCGGCGGGCCGAAGCAGGGCGGGCTCCGCGTGCTCGTGCTCACCCCGACGCGGGAGCTCGCGGCGCAGGTCGCCGAGAGCTTCACCACGTACGGCAAGAACCTCGGCCTGCGGACCGCGGTCGTCTTCGGCGGGGTGGGGCAGCGCCCCCAGATGGAGGCGCTGCGCCGCGGCGTCGACGTGCTCGTGGCGACGCCGGGTCGGCTGCTCGATCTCTGCTCGCAGGGCATCGCCCCGTTCGGTCGGCTCGACACGCTCGTCCTCGACGAGGCCGATCGGATGCTGGACATGGGGTTCATCCACGACATCCGGCGCGTGCTCGCGATGCTGCCCGAGCGCCGGCAGACGCTCCTGTTCTCGGCGACGATGCCGCCGGACATCCTGAAGCTCGCGAACAGCATCCTGCGCAGCCCGGTGCGCGTCGAGGTCGCGCGGATCGCCACGACGGCCGAGAACATCGACCAGCGGGTGGTCTTCGTCGAGCGGTCCGACAAGCGCGCGATGCTGGAGCACGTGCTCAAGGATCCCGCGCTCCGCCGGGCGATCGTGTTCACCCGCACGAAGCACGGCGCCAACCGCGTGGTCCAGCAGCTCAGCCGTGCGCGCATCGAGGCGGTCGCCATCCACGGGAACAAGTCCCAGGGCGCGCGCGAGCGGGCGCTCGCGAGCTTCAAGCAGGGGACGACGAGCGTGCTCGTCGCGACCGACATCGCGGCGCGCGGCATCGACATCGACGACATCTCGCACGTGATCAACTACGACCTCCCGAACATCCCGGAGAGCTACGTGCACCGCATCGGCCGCACGGCGCGCGCCGGGGCGTCCGGGGTGGCGCTCTCGTTCTGCGACAGCGAGGAGCGCGCTTACCTCGCCGACATCGAGCGCCTCATCCAGAAGCGCCTCCCCCTCCTCGCCGACCCCGGGGTTCCCTTCTTCCAGATCGATCCCAGGCCCGCATCGCAGGCGCAGGGGCAAGCGCGGCCGCAGGGACAGGGCCGCCCTCAGGGACAGGGCCGTCCACACCCCCAGGGGCAAGCGCGGCCTCAGGGACAGGGCCGCCCTCAGGGACAGGGCCGTCCACACCCCCAGGGGCAAGCGCGGCCTCAGGGACAGGGCCGGCCTCAGGGACAGGGCCGTCCACACCCCCAGGGGCATGCTCGGCCGCAGGCGCAGTCCTCCGCGCAGGCGCAGCCCCCGGCGCGGTCGCAGCCGCGGCACGACACCCCTCGCCTCGATAACTGATCCTCACCGCGCTGCCGCCGCGCTCGATCCGCCACGTCACGCCGCGCATCGCCTGATGCGCGCGGCGTCGCGAGCCGGGTGCTCGTTGGCGCTCGTCGCGCGCCAACGGGGGGGAGGGCGCCGCACCGAGGCGCACAGGTCGTCTGCAAGGCGCACAGGTCGTTTGCGACCGGACCATGCCCGAATGACGCGCTTCGACATTCTCTCGTCGGTGTGCGGAAACTCTGGCACGATCGACACCATGCGCGTTGCCGTCATCGTTGTAAGCTTGCTCACGATCGCTGCCTGCGATCGCGGGGCTCCTTCTTCGAGCTCGTCCACCACGGGCGCCCAGGCCTCCGCCGATCCGGCGCCGATGGCCTCCGCCGCCCCGGTCGCCTCCGCGAGCAGCGCGCCGGCCGAGGCGCCCGACGCCAGCGCCGTTCCCGCCGCGGCCGACACCGCCGATGCCGCAGCGGCGGCGGCCGACGCCGGGCCGCCCGCTGCCGACGACAGCCGCCTCTCGGTGGAAGGGCGCGCCGTCCAGGGAGGGCTCCTGCGCGCCAAGCTGAACGGCAAGCTGCGCCGCATGGCGTTCCCCGGCCATCGCGTGACCGTCAGCGACGAAGGGGAGTTCCTGATCGCCTTCTCGCGCAACGCGCCAGCGCAGGAGAAGCTGACCATCACGTTCGACGACGGGCAGGTGATCGAGAAGCTCTTCGACGTGGAGCCTCGCAAGTTCGAGGTCGACAAGGTCGACCGCCTGCCGGAGAACATGGTCAAGCTCGACATGGCGACGCGCGTGAAGCTCACGCAGACCGAGAAGAAGCTCGACGCGATCCGGAGCAAGTACACGAAGAGGAACTGCTACAAGAACGGCTTCATCTGGCCGTCCAAGGGCCCCATCTCCTCACGGTACGGCCAGCCGCGCCTGCTCAACGGCACGGACGGCGGGATCCACTGGGGCGTGGACATCGCGGTGCCCGTCGGTACGCCGGTGCGCGCGCCTGCCTGCGGCAAGGTCGTGCTCGTCGAGAAGGACCTCCCGCTGAGCGGTCACACCGTGATCATCGATCACGGGCAGGGACTGACCTCCACGTTCATCCATCTCCACGGCTTCGCCGTGAAGGTGAACGACGAGGTCAAGCAGGGGCAGGTCATCGCGACCGTCGGGATGACCGGCCGCACGAACGGACCGCACCTCGACTGGCGCATGAATCTCTTCGAGACACGCGTCGATCCAGAGCTCCTGATCTCCGCCGCGAAGTGACGCACGGCGGGGCAATGTGCCACACGAAGAGCGTTCGTGGCCGAGCCCCCGGGCGGAAATGTGGCGCGGGTTCGGCCGTCGAAGCGCCCGGCGCCTCCAGGCGCACGCTCGCTGATCTTCCTTTCCCGGCCGATGGATGATCGAATGGCCGCCGAGGTCGCCGGGAGGACAAGCCCTCTCCCGCGAGCCTCTGGGCGGCATACCCCTTGCAATTTTCCGGACCGACGAAGGCAATCAATCCGGACATCGATTTTGCAAGGAGTCGGTCATGAAGATGCTGTCGCCTCGAGCTCATGGGTTTGTGGACTATGCGGTTGCGGCCCTGTTCCTGCTGGCCCCTTCGCTGTTCGGCTTCGGCGGGCTCCCCGAGACGCTCTGCTACATCCTGGGCGCCGCGCATCTCGGGATGACGCTGCTCACCGCGTTCCCGCTGGGCGCCGCGAAGCTCATCCCGTTCCCTGTCCACGGAGCGATCGAGGCCACGGTCGCCGTGCTCCTCGTCGCGGCGCCGTGGCTGTTCGGCTTCGATGAGGAGCCCGCGGCGAGGAGCTTCTATCTCGTGTCGGGCGTGGCCGTCGGCCTGGTCTGGCTCGCGACGGACTACCGCTCTTCCTATGCCACGACGACAGCCAGCGCTCGTTACCGGCCGGAGCACCGGTCGTTCTCCTGACGGGCGTGCGCGTGCGCCGCGCGATCTGCGCGGCGGTCGGGGTGGTGGATCGCGCGGAACCGAGGCAAGCTCATGCGTGGCTGGAGGACAGACACCGTGAGCGACCCGAAGAAGCCGGATCCGATGAGCCTGCGGGTGGGTGACTTCCTCGTGAAGGTGGTGCCCGTCGGTGAGACGAGCGACGCCCTCGATACCGAGGCGAACCGCGAGCGGGCGCAGCGGGCCGAGGAGGACCAGCGGGCCGCCCAGCTCGGCGCGAGCGGCGAGGGGGCAGGGGAGGCCGCGCGGGAGGCAGCGGAGGCAGCCGTGGACGAGGCGATCAAGGAGGCGCGAGCGCGCTTGAAGAGCGCCGGCGAGGACGTGCCGATCTTGCTGCGTGATCCGGTGACGGGAGCGACGTTCACCCTGGAGTGACGGAGGGCGGTACCGTCCGCCGACTCGCCGTTTCCGCGCACCTCGACCGCGACGGAACAGCCTTCCGCGAAGCGTCGCGCGTGGGCGCTCGCCCCGTCCCGTCCCGTCACGCGCCGGCGGTTTCCTGCGGCTTCGGGTGCTGATCCCGCGACACGAACACCGCCGCTGCCAGGTCCCCCACCACGTTGATCACCGTCCGGCACATGTCGAGGAACCGATCCACCCCGAGGACCAGGCCGAGCCCCTCGGGCGGGATGCCGAGCATCCCGAGGATCATCGCGATGACGGGCAGCGAGCCGGCCGGGATGCCCGCCGTGCCGATCCCCCCGAGCACCGAGATGAGCATCACGGTCGCCTGCTGCCCGAAGCTCAGCGAGACGCCGTAGACCTGGGCCAGGAAGAGCACGGTCACCCCCTCGAACAGCGCCGTCCCGTTCTGGTTCATCGCGGCGCCGGCGGTCAGCACGAAGCGCGACACGGACGGCGGCAGCTTCAGCTCCTCCTCGGCCACCTTCAGCGCGGTCGGCAGCGTCGCGTTCGACGAGGCGGTCGAGAACGCCGTCACGATCGCCGTCCGGCTCCCGCGAAAGAACGCGACCGGCGACATCCCGCCAAGGAAACGGACCGAGAGCGAATAGACAACGAACATGTGCAGGCCGAGGCCGAGCAGCACCGTGAGCACGTACGCCGCCAGCTGCTGCATGATGCCGATGCCCATGCGGGACGTGATCGTGAAGAGCAGCGCGCCCACGCCGATCGCCGCGAACCGGAGCACCCCCTCGATGAGCCGCATCGAGACGTCGAGCAGCCCCTGGATGCACTCGCGGAGCCGCGCCGCCGCGTCGGTCTGGGTGAGCGACAGCGCGATGCCGAAGAGCAGCGAGAACGTGATCACCGCGAGCACGTCGCCCCCTGCCGCCGCCTTGACGACGTTGTCAGGCACCATCGCGATGATCATCCCCACCGGCGAGGTGTCGACCGGCGCGGTCGCCGCCTTGATCCCCCCGCCGTGCGCGAGGCTCCGGACCGCCTCGGGCAGGCCGTCACCCGGGCGGATCAGGTTCACCAGGACGAGGCCGATCAGCACCGCGATGCTCGAGACGACGGCCGTGTAGCCCAGCGTCCGCAGGCCGAGCCGACCGACGTGCTTCAGATCAAGCTCGCAGACGCCCATCACGAGCGCCGAGAACAAGATCGGGAGCACGAGCATGAACAGCAGGCGCAGGAAGATCTGACCCACCGGGTAGGTGATGTGATCGACGATCCAGGTGAGCGACGGGTGCCCTGCCGCGACAGCGTTCGCCGTGAGACCGCCCGCTGCCCCGACCGCGACGCCGAGCAGCATCGTTCGATGCGATGACATGGCGCCACCTTACACAAGCCGCGGCGCCGCGATGCGCGGAGTTGACGCCACGCCCCGGGCCCTCCATGGCCAACGGGGCGCCAAGCGGCCGCGGATCGACGCCGCGCGCGCGCCGTTCCCGGCCGAGGGCCGCCTGTCCAAGCTCGCGCGGATCCATTAGTCTCCCGGCCGGCAATGCTGAAGCCGGGCGATTCGTTCGAGCGGTACACGATCGAGGCCGCCATCGGGCAGGGGGGGATGGGCTGCGTCTACCGGGCGCACGACGCGCGGCTCGGGCGGCGCGTCGCGGTCAAGGTGATCGCGGGCGGCGCCGTGGACGAGGACGCCGGCGCGCGCCTGCTTCGCGAGGCGCGCGCCGCCGCAGCGCTCGACCACCCGAACGCCGTCTCGATCTTCGACGTCGGCGAGCTCGAGGGGACGCCGTTCATCGTGATGGAGCTCGTCCCGGGCCGCACCCTGCGCAGCGCCATCAGCGGCGCCGACGCGCCGGCCTCGACGCGGGTCGCCTGGCTCGCCGACGTCGCCCGCGCGCTCGCGGCGGCGCACCGGCGGGGGCTCGTCCACCGGGACATCAAGCCGGAGAACGTGATGGTCCGGGACGACGGGGTGATCAAGGTGCTCGACTTCGGCATCGCGCGCCGCGCCGCCGGCGACGCCGATCCGAACGCGTCCACCGAGGCCCCCGCGCTGCCGACGCTGACCGCGCTCGGCGTCAAGCTCGGGACGCCGGTCTACATGGCCCCGGAGCAGATCCGCGGCGCCGAGCTCGACGGGCGCGCGGACCAGTTCGCGTGGGGCGTGCTCGCCTTCGAGCTCCTCACCGGCAGGCTGCCCTGGCGCGGCGCCGGCGACATGCTCGCCGTCGTCGCGTCGATCCTCACCGACGAGGTCGACCGCGCCCTGCTCGACGCCGCCGCCGTGCCGCCCGCGGTGAGCGCGGTCGTGCTGCGCGCGCTGTCGAAGCGCCCCGACGATCGGTTCGCGTCCATGGACGATCTCGTGCGCGCGCTCGAGGCGGCAGGGAGGGGCGAGGCGCCCGCCGCGCCTGCCGCAGCGACGTCCACGCCGCCCGCGCAGGCGCCCGGCGCGCAGCGGAGCGAGGCGCCTCGCGGCGGCGAGACCGCGGCGCAGCGGTTCTCGACCGAGGAGATCCGCGACGTCCTGGCGCAGGCGATCGAGCGCCAGGCCTCCGCCGATGGAGGCGTGGCGCGCGCCCCGCGGGGCGACGCGCGCCTCGGCTTCGACGACCTGCTCGCCGCGGCGGAGGAGGTGGGCGTGGGCCCCGAGGCGCTGCGCGAGGCAAGCCGCGCGCTTCGCGCGCGCGAGCGCGACGGGCGCGACGGCATGGAGCGGGGGTCGAGCGCGGCGACCGCCGCCGAGCGCGCCGCGTGGCTCCGGCGCAAGCGCCGCGATTTCTACCGGCACCTCGGCGTCTATCTCATCGTCAACGCGGCGCTCCTCACGCTCGCCTTTCCGCTCGGCGTCGTGCTCTGGGCGGCGATCATCCCGCTGGGCTGGGCCATCGGCGTCGCCATCCACGGGCTGGTCGCGTTCACCGCGCACGAGGACGACTGGGCCGAGGAGGCCGAGCGCATGCAGTGGTGGCACGAGCAGCATCGCCGCAGGCACGAGGTGGCCATGGCGAGGGCGATCGGCAAGGACTGGCGCCCTGCGGCGGCCCCGCGCCAGCGCATCGGCGCGGCGAAGGAGGGGGATCGCCAGGGCAAGCTGCGTGTCGAGGCGGACACCGCGCGCTCCACGGCGGAGCTGGCGGAGCGGGCGGAAGACGAGGCCGCGGTCGCGGTGAACAAGCCCCAGCGGCGGCGGCGCTGACGGGGGAGCCGCGCCGCCCACGGCCTGACGAGGCGCCGGGCCGGCATGCGCTAAGCTCGCGGTCCTTTGGAGGATCCATGTCCCAGCTGAACTTCATCTCCCGCTCGCTCGCGCCGCTCCAGACGCTCCCGTCCTTCCTGCGCACGCGCGCGCAGTCCGTGCTGTTCCAGCGCATGGTGCCGTTCACCGGGACCGCCGGGATCCAGTTCGACGAGGTGAGCTCGGATCGGGTAGCGCTGCGGCTCGCCAACGGGCGCAGGGTGCGGAACCACATCGGCGGGGTGCACGCCGCCGCGGCGGGGCTCCTGGCCGAGACGGCGACCGGCTTCGTCGTCGCCGTCAACCTGCCGGACGACAAGCTGCCGCTCCTGCGCAGCATGAAGATCGACTACAAGCGCCGCGCCCAGGGCGGCCTCCGCGCGGTCGCGACCCTCACGCCCGAGCAACGCCAGTCCTTCCTGGACCAGCCGAAAGGGGACGTGGCGGTCGCCGTCACGGTGACCGACGAGAGCGGCGCATCACCGATGGAGTGCGAGTTCGTCTGGGCCTGGGTGACCAAGGGGGTGTGACGCCCCCGCGTTCGCGCACGGCGCGGGCGCGGTCAGCTGCGGCGGAGGCGCTCGATCTCGGCCAGCGCCTCGGCGAGCTGGCGCTCCAGGTCCGACGCGCGCCTGGCCTCTGCCGCGGCGCGAAGCTCGGCCTCCTCGGCGCGGCTGGCCTCGCCCGCGGCGCGCAGCTCCGCATCGTCCTTGCGCGCGAGCACGTCGTCCAGCATCACGCCGAGCCGCGCGATCAGCTCATCCGCCTCTTCCAGCTTCGCCGTCCCGCTGAAGAAGCGCAGCTTCGAGCCCTCCACCGCGAGCTCCAGCCCGAGCACCTGCGACGCGAACCGGCCTGCCTGGGGCAGGACGGGCTGGTAGCTCCGCGCCCTGCGCGCCGCGTCGGCCGGCGGGAGC
Source organism: Sorangium sp. KYC3313 (assembly GCF_052075895.1). NCBI lineage: Bacteria > Pseudomonadati > Myxococcota > Polyangiales > Polyangiaceae > Sorangium > Sorangium sp. KYC3313. The sequence goes on along the minus strand of NZ_CP197255.1, from coordinate 7,840,574 downwards.
CGGTACCCGCGGAGGCTCAGCCGGCGCCGGTCGAAGATGAAGTACTCGGAGATGCCGAGCCGGGCATACCGCTCGACGTTGATCTCGAAATCCTTCGCCAGGTTGCCCGCATAGGCCACCTCCAGGACCAGATCGAGCCCCTTGCCCTCCGCGCCGACGACCCATTTCATCCGCTCGCCAGGCTCCACGTCGAGGACAGCGAGCAGATCCGGCGCGAAGGCCGGCTCGTCCGGGTAGAACACCGCGAGGTTCGAGGACAGGTAGATCCTCCGCCCGCTCCGGCGGAAATACGCGTCGAGCGTCGCGATCACCTGCGCCGCGGCCACGCGGTGCGGATCGCCCTCGGGCGGCTCGAGCTCGAACTCGGACGGAAGCATGTCCACGACCCGCGCGCGCTCCTCGTCGGTCATGCGCTCCCACGCCGCCTCGGAGGGGGCGCGCGGGTCGTCGGGATCGAACGCGTAGCCGTGCTCGAGCGCCTGCCGCATGGACCCTCATCCTAGCATTTCCCCGGATCCTCGGCCTGCGAGCGCGCGGGCGCAGGCCCCGTGGGCGGCCCTCGGAGCGTCAGCAGAGCGTCAGGATCTCGCAGCCGTCCCGCGTGACGAGCACGGTGTGCTCGAACTGCGCCGAGAGGCTGCCGTCCTCCGTGACCATGGTCCACCCGTCGTCGAGCGTGCGGATGCGGTGCGAGCCCAGGTTGACCATCGGCTCGATCGTGATGGCCATCCCGGCGCGGAGCCGCATGCCCGCCCCGCGCACCCCGGTGTGCGCGACGTGCGGCGGCAGGTGCATCCTCCGTCCGATGCCGTGCCCACCGACCTCGCGGACCACGCCGCACCCCTCCGCGCGCGCGATCTCCTCGATCGCCGCGCCGATGTCGCCGAGCCGCGCCCCGTCGCGCACGACCGCGATGCCCGCGTCCCGGCAGCGCCTGGCGACGTCCACCACGTGCAGCGCCTCGGGGCTCGGGTCCCCGATGAAGAACGTCGCGGAGGTGTCGCCGTGGTAGCCGTCGAGCTCCGTGGTCACGTCGACGTTGACGATGTCGCCCGGCAGGAGCACCTCGTCGCGCCGCGGGATGCCGTGGCACACGACGTGGTTCCGGCTCGTGCACACCGCTGCAGGGAAGCCCTTGTAGCCGAGCTGACTCGGGCGGCCGCCGCGCCGCGCCGTGTCCTCACGCACCCACTGATCGATGTCCGCCGTCGTCACGAAGGGCTGGAGCCGCGCTCCGACGGCCGAGAGCGTCGCCGCCGCGGCGCGCCCTGCGCGCCGCATCGCCTCGCACGCGTGAGGCCTGAGGATGTCCACGTTCATGCGAGGCGTATGCGCGCGCAGCGAGCGGCCATCCAATACCGTTTTGATCTCGGGCCCTCGCGCGCCGCTCCTGGCGCGCAGCGTTCGGGCTAGAATCGGACGCGTGAGCCTCTCGCAGATCCGTTACTTCATCGCCGTCGCCGAGGAGGGCCACGTCGGCCGCGCCGCGCGCCGGCTCCACATCGCGCAGCCGCCTCTCAGCCGGCAGATCCGTGGGCTGGAGGACGAGCTCGGCGCGCCGCTGTTCGAGCGCACCGCGCGCGGCATGCGGCTCCTGCCGGCCGGCGCGGCGTTCCTCGACCACGCCCGCACCATCGTCGCCCAGGTCGACGCGGCCGTCGCCGATGTGCGCGGCTACGGCGCCGCGCCTCCCCCGGGTGATCTCGACGCCGGCCACCGCCAGCGCGCCGACCTGGGGTAGGGTGCCTCGCGTGGAACCAGGGGAACGGCATGGGCTACGACGCTGAGCTCGCGCTGGCCGTCGACGCGGCGCGCCGCGCGGGCGCGCTCCTCCGCGCGGAGTTCCACCGCCCGGGCGGCCCACGCGGCGCCGGGACGAACGCCGACGTCGACGTGGAGGTCGAGCTCCTGCTGCGCGACGCGCTCGCCCGGGCCACCCCGTACGCGTTCCTCGGGGAGGAGACCGGCGCCCTGGACGGCGTGGACCCGTCGCACCGCTGGGTCGTCGATCCGCACGACGGCACCGCGTCCTTCCTGCACGGCTACCGCGGCGCCTCGGTCTCCATCGGCCTCCTCCGCGAGGGCACCCCGGTGCTCGGCGTCGTCTTCGCATACGCCTACCCCGACGACGACGGCGATCTCATCGCCTGGGCCGAGGGCGCCGGGCCGATCCGGCGCAACGGCGCCGCCGTCTCGCCGTCGCTCGCCGGCGGCGCGCTCGATCGCTACGCCGTCGTGCTGCTGTCGCAGTCGGCGGATTACCTCCCCGCCCGCAACGCCCGCTGCGTCGCCCCCGCGCGGTTCCTCGCCCTCCCGAGCCTCGCCTACCGGCTCGCCCTGGCCGCGGCCGGCGAGGGCGTCGCCGCGGTCTCGCTCAGCCGGCCCCGCAGCTGGGACTACGCCGCCGGGCACGCGCTCGTGCGCGCCGCGGGCGGCGAGCTCGTCGACGACGACGGCGCGCCCATCGCGTACACCGCGCAGGGCGACGGCGAGGTCTGCCGCCTCTTCGGCGGGGCCCCCGCGGTCGTGCGCGAGCTCGCGCGCCGCCCCTGGAACGCCGTCATCCACGGCCGCATCCCGCCGCCGCAGGGCACGTACGGGCTCCTGCGCCCCTCGCACAGCCTGCTCGTCGAGGGCGCTGGCACGCTCGCGCGCGCGCAGGGCTGCCTGCTCGGCCAGCTCGCGGGCGACGCGCTCGGCGCGCTCGTCGAGTTCCGCACCGCGGAGGCGATCGCGCCGCTCTACCCGGACGGCGTCCGCGACCTCGCCGACGGCGGGACGTGGGGCACGCTGGCCGGGCAGCCGACCGACGACTCCGAGATGGCGCTCATGCTCGCGCGCTCGATCGTCCGCAAGCGCGGCTTCGTCGCGGAGGCCGCGCTCGACGCTTACGTGCACTGGTACGGCTCCGGCCCGTTCGACATCGGCAACACCACGGCGGCCGCGCTCAGGGCCGCCGCGGGCGCGCCGCTGCCCGGCGCGCGCCGCGAGCGCGCCCGCGCCGCCGCGAGCCTGAGCAGCGAGGCGAACGGCTCGGTGATGCGCGCGGCGCCGCTCGGCGTCCTCGGCGCGGGCCGCCCGCGGGAGGCCGCGGCCTGGGCGCGCGACGACAGCGCGCTGACGCACCCCCACCCGGTCTGCTGCGCCGCCTCCGCCGCGTTCGTCGCGGCCATCGCCGCGGCGGTGGGCGGCGCCGGCGTCGAGGGCGCCTGCGCCGCCGCCCTCGACGAGGCGGAGCGGAGCGGGGAGCGCGCGGTCGTCGCCGCGCTCACGGCCGCGCGCAGCGCCCCGCCCCGGAGCTTCTCGCACCAGGCCGGCTGGGTCCTCATCGCCCTGCAGAACGCCTTCCACCAGCTCCTCCACGCGCCGTCGCTCGAGCGGGGCCTCGTCGACACGGTGATGGCCGGCGGCGACACCGACACGAACGCCGCGATCGCCGGCGCGCTGCTCGGCGCGGCGCACGGCCGGGACGCCGTCCCGGACCGCTTCCGCCGCCTCGTGCTCAGCTGCCGCCCGCTCCCCGAGGCCGGGGCGAAGCACCGGCGTCCACCCGAGCTCTGGCCGGTCGACGCGATGCTCCTCGCCGAGGCGCTCCTCGCCGCCGGCCAGCGCGCGCAGCCCGACGAGCGCGACTCGTCGGAGATCCTTTGATCTACGAGCTAAAAATCCAACAATTTCATTGGTATATCGCCCACTTGTGAGCCTCTTCAGGAGGATGAGGTTCTCCCTCGCGGCGCCGCGCGCACGGGCGCGCATGGAGCGCTCCCGGAGCCTCGCTCGATCGGCAAGCAGGGACGCCGCTCAACCCCCCGTCGGGCGCTCCAGGTGCCCGCCGAACTTGTGCCGCATCGCGGAGAGGACCTTCTCGGCGAAGGTGTGATCGTGGCGTGAGCGGAAGCGCGCGTAGAGCGCCGACGACAGCACCTCGGCGGGGACGGCCTCCTCGATCGCCGCCATCACGGTCCAGCGACCCTCGCCGGAGTCCTGCACGAAGCCGCTGTAGCCGGTGAGCTCCGGGCTCTCGGCGAGGGCGATCGCGGTGAGGTCGAGCAGCCACGACCCCACCACGCTGCCTCGACGCCACACCTCGGCGATCTCGCCGAGGTCGAGCGCGTACCGGTGCTCCTCGGGCAGGCGCTCCCCCGCCGCGTTCTTGAGGATGTCGAACCCCTCCGCGTAGGCCTGCATGAGGCCGTACTCGATGCCGTTGTGGACCATCTTCACGAAGTGCCCGGCGCCGACCGGGCCGCAGTGCAGGTAGCCCTCCTCCGACGTGCTCTGCGCGCCGCCCTGGGCCTCCTGCCTGCCCGGCGTGCGCGGGATGTCCCCCGGCCCCGGCGCGAGCGTCCGCAGGATCGGCTGCACCAGGGCGAACGCCTCGGGGGCGCCGCCCACCATCAGGCAGTAGCCGCGGTCGATCCCCCACACGCCGCCGCTCGTGCCCGCGTCGACGTAGCGGATGCCCTTCGGGGCGAGCGCCCTGGCGCGGCGGACGTCGTCCTTGAAGTAGGTGTTGCCCCCGTCGATGATCACGTCGCCCGCGCCGAGCTGCTCGCCGAGCTCCTCCACGACGCGCTCGGTCGGCGCGCCCGCGGGCAGCATGACCCAGACCACGCGCGGCGACGCGAGCTGCGCCACCGCGTCGCCCAGGGAGGAGGCCACCGCCGCGCCCTCCTCGCCGAGCCGCTTCACGCTGTCCTGGTTCAGATCGAACGCGACGACCTCGTGGCCGCCGCGCATGAGCCGGCGCGCCATGTTGGCGCCCATCCTGCCGAGTCCGATCATCGCGAGCTTCATCCGTCACGCTCCTGTGTGGGATCGCGGGCGTATCACAGCGGGCGGCGCGCGGCCTTCACCGCTCCGGTCCGGGCGCTCCTCCGGCTGCGGCGGCTACCGGCGCGCCGGCTGCGCCTGCTGCCGGATCGCGCCCACCGCGTGCTCGAGCGCGCTCTTCAGCGTGCTGAACACCGGGATCCCGTCGAGGCTGCCGCCGGACTCCAGGATGCGCCCGACCATCGCCGTCGGGACGCCGGAGACGATGCACCGGCTGCCGAGCAGCCTCGTCGCCGCGAAGATCCGCAGCAGGTGATCGATGGTCGAGGTGTCCGTCGCCTGCGCGCCGGTGAGGTCCACGATCATGAAGCGGGCGCCGTGCCGGACGACCGCGCCGAGCACCTCTTCCATCATGCGGGCCGCCCTCGCGCTGTCGATCGTGCCGATCACGGGCAGCGTGAGCACGCCGTCCCACACCTGGATGATCGGCGTCGACATCTCGAGCATCGCCTCGTGCGCCGCGCGGACCCGATCGAGCTGCAGGCGGAGCTCGATCTGGACCCGCTCGAGCTCGTCGTTCTGCTCGCGCAGCTGCGCGCTCGCGGCGGCGAGGTCGAGCGAGTTCCTGAGCGTCGTGTACGTGGCCCCGACGTACAGCGCGTACGTGGTCGCGCTCGCCAGCGCCTTCCGGTCGATCTGGCGCTGGTCTTCCAGGGCGAAGAGCATCGTGCCGATGGTCTTCTTGTAGACCTGGATCGGCACGTGGAAGACGACGTCGGGGTCGTCCGCGAGGAGCCACGCGCGCGCGCGATCCGCCTCGCGCGCCTCGTCCCACGGCCCCCTGAACCACGCGGGGCGCTGTGCCTCCAGCGCCGCGACCATCCAGGCGTCCACGACGACGCCGCCGCCCTCGGGCGCCCCGTACTCGAAGGTGCCGCGCTGGTATCTCGCCGCGATCCTGGCGCCGCCGCCGTCGTTGGCGAGCACGACGCAGAGCCGCTGGGACGGGACGATCCAGCGCGCGCTCGCGCAGACCTCTTCCCACAGCGACCGGAGGTCCGGCTGGTCGGCGAGCTTGAGGAGGATCTCGTTCAGGACGCCGAGGACGATCCATCCGCCGCCGGCTTCGGGGGGCTGGCCAGGCGCTGGCGTCAGCATCAGCGATCGTCGGATCTCGGCACGGTGAACACTCCTCGCGCTCAGCGCGCAGCCGCATCCTACCGCGCAATCCGCCCGCGGTGGAGGGGCTCTTGCCCGAGGCGGCGGGCTGGGCTCGCGCGGCGCGGTGCCCCCCGCGCGCCGCCGCTGCGTGCTACCGCTAGGGCATGAAGATCAAGGCACGCGACGGCAAGGTCTACGAGGTCGCGCCCGCTCCGCCCGGCGGCAGCCACGAGGTGCGGCTCGACGGCAAGGTGGTCGGTTCGTTCGTGCTCCTCCCCGACGAGACGCAGGTCACCGTGAAGAGCAAGCCCGCCACGGACGCGCTCCTCGTGGACATCGCCGATCGGTTCGTCGCCGAAGGCGGCGCGCCCATGGGGATCAGCTGATCCTGCACCCTCCCGGCCCGCCGGGCTCCCCGGCTGCGTCTGGGCCGCCGGGCCTGCTCGCCTCGCCGCGGCCCCGCGCGAGCGCGCAGACCCGCCGCATGGCTCCCGGACGTTGAAAGCCGTCGCGACAGCGTGATATGCACGGGCCGGTTTCTCGGGTCCAGACGCGCTGTCGAACAGGAGTCCAGATGGCCGACCAACAGCATGGCGAGCGCTGTCCCAAGGCGCCGCGAGGCGAGCATAAGTACGAGGACGTCATCCTCGCGGCGGACAACGGCAAGCTCTATTACCTGCGCCGGGAGGACTACATCCGGCCCGAGAACGAGCTGACCTCGGAGAACTGCGGGCACTGTTACGACCGGGCGATGGAGCTCCTCAAGCAGGGCGTCGCGCTGGGCTGGATCCGGCCCCGACCGGGCAACCAGGCCTGCTACCTGGTCAACCTGGCGAGCCTGCGCCGGGTGACGCCGTTCGAGCCCGCGACGTGGAGACAGGAGGGGCCGGATCCCATGCAGGACCTCCTGGCGTCCTCCGAGTGGGCCGACCAGGCGGCCACCCACGCCACGGCGGCCGCGCTGGCGCGCGAGCTCGGCGAACCGGGCGAGGCGCTGATCGCGGCCAAGCAGACGCTCCATGCCGCGGAGCAGAGCGTCAAGGACGCGCAGGCGGCCATCGAGCACCTCGTCGCGGGCGACAAGGGCCAGTGAGCGCGGCAGCGGGCCCCGCGTCGGAGCGGGCCGCGGTCCGCGCCGCCAAGGGGTTCCGGGAGGGCACGCACCGGCTCGTCCCGCCCGCCGAGACCATCGCGCGCGTCGCGCCCCACCTGTCCGCGTTCGGCATCACCCGGGTCGCCGACGTCACCGGCCTCGACGTCATCGGCCTGCCCGTCGTCATGGTGTGCCGGCCCAACGCAGCCTCGCTCGCGGTCTCCCAGGGCAAAGGGCTCACGCTCGACGCGGCGCGGGCGTCCGGCCTCATGGAGTCGATCGAGTCGTACCACGCCGAGCACGTCGACCTGCCGCTCCGGCTCGCGAGCCACCGGGATCTCGCGCGCGCCGCTGCCGTGGTCGACGTCTCCGCGCTGCCGCGCCTCTCGGTCGGCGCCGCGCGCGAGCACCACCGGGTGCTCTGGATCGAGGGGCGCGATCTCCTCCGCGACGAGGCCGTGTGGGTCCCTTACGAGATGGTGCACACGAACTACACGCTGCCGCTGCCGGCGGGCAGCGGCTCGTTCGTGATGAGCTCGAACGGCCTCGCCTCCGGCAATCACCTGCTCGAGGCCGTGAGCCACGGCATCTGCGAGGTCGTCGAGCGCGACGCGACCACGCTCTTCCGCGCCGGCGGCGAGGCCGAGATCCCTGGCTCCCGGCTCGATCTCGCGACGGTCGACGACCCCGGGTGCCGCCACGTCCTCGACCTCTATGAGGCCGCCGGCGTCGCCGTGGGCGTCTGGGAGACCACGACCGACGTCGGCCTCCCCGCGTTCCTCTGCCTGATCGTCGATCGCGCGCCCGATCCGTTCCGCCGCCTCTACGCGACCGAGGGGATGGGCTGTCACCCGAGCCGGAGCGTCGCGCTGCTCCGGGCGCTCACCGAGGCCGCGCAGAGCCGGCTCACGTTCATCGCCGGCTCCCGCGACGACGGCGACCGCGATCGCTTCGAGCGGGCGCGCCACGCCGACGCCATCCAGCGCGCCCGCGAGCAGATCGCCGGCGTCCGCGGCCCGCTCCGCGGCTTCCACGACGTCCCGTCGCTCGAGGGCGAGACCTTCGACGATGACGTCGCCGCGGAGCTCGCGTGCCTCCGGCGCGCCGGCGTCGAGCGCGTCGTCGTCGTCGATGTGAGCAAGCCCGGGCTCGGCATCTCCGTCGTCCGGGTGATCATCCCGGGTCTGGAGTCGATCGACGACGTGCCCGGCTTCGTCCCAGGGCCCCGAGCCCGGGCGCGCGCCGCCGCACGCGCGGCGGCCGCGGCGAGGAGCGCGGCCACCGCGTGAGCGTCATCGTCTTCACGGGCCCCACGCTCTCGGCCACGGACGGCGCTGCGCTGCTCGACAGCGCCGTGTTCCTGCCGCCGGTCGCGCAGGGCGACGTGTACCGGGCCACGCTCGAGAAGCCGTGGGCCATCGGGATCGTCGACGGCTACTTCGAGCGCCTGCCCTCGGTCTGGCACAAGGAGATCCTCTGGGCCATGGCGCACGGCGTCCACGTCTTCGGCAGCGCCAGCATGGGCGCGCTGCGGGCCGCCGAGCTCCACCCGTTCGGCATGACCGGCGTCGGCGCCGTGTTCGAGGCGTTCCAGAGCGGCGCGCTGACCGACGACGACGAGGTCGCGATCGCCCACGCCGCCGCCGAGGACGGCTACCGGCCGCTCTCCGACGCGATGGTGAACATCCGCGCCACGCTCGCCGCCGCGGTCGCGGCGTCGATCCTCCGGGAGGAGACCGCCGTGGGGCTCGTCTCGCTGGCCAAGCGCACGTTCTACGCGCAGCGCAGCTTCGCGCGGCTGCTCGCGGAGGGCGCCACGGCCGGCGCGAGCCCCGAGGAGCTCGACGCCCTCCGGCGCTTCTTGCCGGACGGGCGCGTGGATCAGAAGCGGCGCGACGCCGTCGCGATGCTGGAGGCGATCGCGGCGCTGCGCGCGCGCGACCCCGGCCCGCTCAGGGTGACGTACCACTTCGCCTATACCGACGTCTGGGACCAGGCGTGCCGGCGCGCCGGCCGCGGCAGCGTGGCCGCCACGCAGAGCACCCGCGCCGGGGCCACGCCGGCCCCGCGCCCGGAAGCCGAGGCGGCGGGCGCGCGATCACGGCGCGCGCAGCGCGGGCTGCAGCCGGAGCTGCTCCTTGACGAGCTCCGGCTGGAAGGGCCGCTCTCCTACACGAACGCCGTCCAGGGGGCCCTCGCGCGGGCGCTCGCCCTGAGCGAGGCGCGGCGCCACGGGGTCGAGGTCCCCGTCGAGCTCTTCGAGGAGATCCTCGCGCAGGTCCGGCGGGAGCGGGGGCTGCTCACGCCGGAGAGCACGCTCGCCTGGCTCACGGAGCAGGCGCTCGACGTCGAGGGCCTCACGCTGCTCGTCCAGCGGGAGGCGCGGCTGCGGTGGGCGCAGGCCGTCTTCGGGATCGAGGTGGAGCGGCTCCTGGCCGACCACCTGCGCATGACGGGCCGCTACGGCGAGCTCGCCGCGCGAGCCCTTCGCAAGCAGGAGGTCCTCTCCGCGGCGGGCGTCGAGGCGCCCGCGCTCGAGGACCTCGGCCTGACGCGGCAAGCGCTGCTGGAGTGGTATTTCACCGAGATCGCCCGCCGCCCGCTCCCGGCCTACCTCGACGGCTACGCGGCGGCGCTGGGGCTCGACGATCAGGACGAGCTGCTCCTCGTCCTCGCCCGCGAGTACGAGCACCGGCGGCGCGGCGAAGGGCCGGCCGACGGCTGACCGCTCACGCGCTCGGGCGCCCGAGCGACCGCGCGGCGTATGCGCGGAGCGGCGTGAGCGCGATGGGCAGCGCCGACAGGACCGGGCGCATGTCGATGACCTTGCCCTCCACGCAGTGGAGCATCAGCGCGTCGAACGACTGCGCCAGCGAGTCGACGCTGCGCTTCGGATCCCGCGCCGCGGCGCGGCGCTCCCGCAGATCGGCCTCGCCGACGCGCTCGACGGAGAAGGCGCGGCCGGTCAGCTCCTCGAACACCGCGATCACCTGGTTGTGGCTGAGCGCCTCCGGGCCACCCAGCTCGAAGGAGCGGCCCAGCGCACGCGGGTTGTCGATGCAGGCGATCGCCGCGTCGGCCACGTCGCCGAGCGCGATCCAGCTGATCGGGCCGTCTCCGGCGCCGAAGATGCGCGCCGTGGCCGCCTCCACGTCGAACCCGAGCGCCGGGCTCAGCCAGATCTCCATGAAGAAGGTGGGCTGCAGGATCGTGAAGGGCAGGCCGCTCGCCCGGAGCTCCCGCTCCACCGCGCGCTTCGCCTCCTGCAAGGGGAACTCGTCGGCGATCTCCGGGAAAGAGATGTAGATGAAGTGCTCGACGGACGCCCCCTTCGCCGCGGCGACCAGCGCGAGCGAGCCGTCCCGGTCCACGCTCTCGATCGAGTCGCCATCTTGCCGCGACAGCGTCGAGCTGGCCGTCTCGATCACGACCCTGACCCCCTGGCACGCCCGATCGAGCGACGCGCGGTCCTTCAGATCGCCGCGCACGAGCTCGACCCCCATCTCCCGGAGCCGGGCCACCTTCGCCGGGTCCGATCCCTCCCGGTAGAGACCTCGCACCGCGCGCCCGGCCTCGCGGAGACGCCGGCAGATCTCTGCACCCAGAACCCCTGTTGCTCCGACGATCAGGATCATCGCTCCTCCTCTCGCTCGCAGGCCCGCAGCATAGGCCGAACGGAGGGGCAGCGGGCGCGCTCGCTGCGTCAGAGGTAGCCGTGCTCCCGGGCGGAGGCGACGAGCGCCTCGAGGGCAGCCCGGCTCAGCTCGGGCGGCCCGCCGCCGCGGGCCACGGCGACGACCCGATCGAGCCGCTCATCGAGCGCGCCCGGGAAGCGGTGCTGCTTCACGTCGTGGAGCGCCTCGGCCTGCTCCACGGCCGCGGCGAGGCGATCGCGCCCGAGGTGCACCGCGAGGAGCACGAGGCGCGCTGTCCACTCGAACGGGAACGGCGTCGCCAGCTCCGTCCAGGAGTGCAGGGCCGCGCCGGCGCGGCGCACGATCTCCTCCTCCGGCTGCCCCTCGGACCACGCGCACCAGGCCAGGTGGGCCTCGGCGGCCCCCATGTAGTCGCGCATGTGCCCCAGCGCGGCGACCTCCAGGCTCCGCAGCGCCATGGACCGCACCTCGGCACGCTGGCGGCGCAGCCGGCGGATCATCGTCCTGTAGGTGAGCGCGCGCGACTGCACGATCACGTTGCCCATCCGCTCTGCGGCGCTCAGCGAGCTCACGAGGTACGCCTCGGCGGTGTCGAGCGCGCCGTGCCAGAGATTGACGAAGCCGCCCGAGAAGTGCGCGGACGCGATGAGCTGCGGATCGCCCGTGGCCTCGCTGGCCGCGATGTATGAGCGGACGTGCCGCACGGCGAGCTCCGAGGCCTGGTATCGCTCGCTGCGGATCTGCATCAGCATGAGGCCGTAGAAGAACTGCGCCTGCCGGACGGGCCCCGCGTACCGCACGACCATCGGCTGGATCGCCTCGACCTGCGCCCTCAGCGCGTCGAGCTGACCCATGAAGTAGTAGACCTCGAGCCGGTCGATCTTCGCCTGCATCCACTCGTGCCACCACGCCTCCGAGCGGCTCGCGGTGGGCTCGTCGGGGCCGAGGCTCGCGTCGGCCTCGGCGTAGGCGGCGAGCGCCTGCCCGTGCTGGAGGTGCGTCGCCCAGGTCTTGCCGCGCTTGCGGTGCAGCCGGGCCCGGTCGACCCGCGCGGCCGGGTCGAGCCGCGAGAGCGCCTCGACGTAGGCCCGCCGCGCGTCGTCCTGCTTGCCCGTGATGGCGAGCACGTCGCCGATGCGCTCCTCGAGGGCCGCGCGCCGCGCGTCGTCGTCCACGCCCGGCGCTCCCGGCGCCTCCGCGCGCCGGCTCACCTCGGCGATCGCCGCGCGGTAGAGCGCGATCGCGTCGCTGTTCGCGTAGACGGAGCGCGCGCGATCGCCGGCCTCCGTCAGGTGCGCGATCGCCTTGTCGTGCACCCCGGCCCTCGAGAAGTGGTGCGCGAGCACCGGGGCGCGGTCGGCGGCGCCCTCGGAGAGGGTCGCCTCGATCCGCTCGGCGGCGCGCCGGTGCAGCTCGCGCAGGCGCCCCTCCGGGATCTGCTTGTAGGCGATCTCCCGGATCTTGTCGTGGACGAAGCGGAGCCGCCCCTCGCCGGCCTCCTCGAAGATCTGGCGCACGCGGAGCTCCCGGAGCGCCTCCATCCACGCCTCCTCGCCGATGCCGGCCGTGCCGAGGAGCAGCGCGCCGTCGAGCTCGCGGCCGAGCACCGCGGCGATCTGCACGAGCTCCGCGCTGGCCGGGTGCAAGGCGAGCAGGCGCCGCCGGATCAGGCTCTCCAGCGAGCGTGGCATGGGCATCGCCATCGCCTGCTCGAGCGCCTCCGTCTGCCACGTGCCCGTCGCGTCGCGGGCGAGGAGCCCCGCGTCGATCGCCATGTGCAGGTACTCGGCGATGAAGAACGGATTGCCGGCCGAGTGCCGGAACAGCAGCTCATCGAAGTGCCTCGGCGACTCGGGCAGCGCAAGCATCTCGCGGGCCATGGCGCCGGCGCTCGCCTGGGAGAGCCGGCCGAGCTCCACGCTGACGACCTCCGGGGCGCGCGCGATCGCGTCGAGCTCGGGGCGCGGCTCGTCCATCCTGTAGGCCCCGAGGACGAGCACGCCCGCGGCCTTCAGGGACCCGGGGGACAGCTCGTCCAGGAGGCCGAGCGACAGCTCATCGGCCCATTGCAGATCGTCGAGCAGGAGGAGGAGCGGCGCGGCCTCGGCCATGGCGAACAGGACCTCGCGCATGCACCGGAAGAGCCGCGCGCGCGCCGCCTGCGCGGGCAACGGCGGCAGCGGCGGGCGCTGCACGGCGTAGGGGAGGTCGGCGAGGGACGCCTCGTAGGGCTCCAGCGCCCTGCCGCGCTCGCCGAAGATGCGCTCGGTCTCCGCGGTCCCGAGGGCGCGGCAGCGATCGGCGGCCTCGATCAGGCACGACCGGAACAGGTGCAGCGGCGCGGCCTTGACGGCGCCGTCGTCGGCGCCGATCGCCACGCAGCGCCCGGTCATCACGGCGGCGCCGCGCGCCTTGGCGTCGCGCGCGACCTCCATGATGAGGCGCGTCTTGCCGGCGCCGCTCTCGCCGCCCACGAGCACCTTGCCTCCGCGCCGCCGGTCGACGAGCGCGTCGACCTCCCGCCCCAGGCGGCGCAGGGTCGCGTCGCGCCCGGTCAGCTGGGGCCGGTACAGGTACGGCGATGGCCGGGGCAGCGGCACCGGATCGTGCCGGTCGGCGCCGAGCGCCTCGAGCGCGCGCGCCACGTCCACCGCGTAGCCCAGCCGGTCGCGTGGCTCCTTCGCGAGCAGCCGCAGGACGAGCGCGTCGAGCTCCGGCGGCACATGGGGCGCGAGGCTGGACGGCGGCTGCGGCGCGGCCTTGAGGTGGTACCTGTCGAGCTCCGAGTCGGGGATTCCAGGGAACGGCGTGCTGCCGGTGAGGCACTGGTAGAGGATGCAGCCGAGCGCATAGAGATCGGAGCGCGCGTCGGTCAGCTTGCCCAGGATCTGCTCGGGGGCCATGTACGCGAGCGTCCCCATGACCTCCCGGTCGACCGCGAGCTCCTCGCGGCCCTCTGCGCCGCCGAAGCTCCCGGCGATGCCGAGATCCACGAGCACGGGCAGGTCGCCGTCGCGCAGGAAGACGTTGGCCGGCTTGAGATCGCGGTGCACGAGCCCCTGGCCGTGAAGGTACGCGAGGGGCGCGCAGAGCCGGCGGAGCAGCGTGAGCATGGGGCGGATCGCGTCGCGCGGCGCCAGCGAGCGCGGGGCGGCGCTCGCGGGCTGCGCAGCGGGCGCGCTCACCGGCGCCGTCTCGGCGGATCGCACCTCGTGCCAGATCTCCTGGATGCAGGTCTGGAGGGTGCGGCCTTCGAGGAGCTCCATCGCGTACCAGGGCAGTCCATCCGAGACGCCCTGGTCCACGATCCGCACGATACCGGGGTGGCTGAGGCGGCCCAGCGCGTAGATCTCGCGCCGGATGCTCGCGATGGTGAGCTCGCTCGCGCTGAAGATGGTCTTGATCGCCGCCGTCTGGCCGGTCTCTGCGTGCTTGCCGCGGTAGACGACGCCCATCCCTCCTTGCCCGAGCTTCCCGAGCAGCCGGTAAGGGCCGAACTGCGTGCTCGGCGCGGACCTGGCGCTCGGCGGGGCGTGGCCAGCGAAGCGGGTCGCGTCGTCCGCCGAGGCGGGCGAGCGCGTCTCGGCGGCGACCGCGATGCGCACGCGGCGGACGGTGCTCTGATCGCTCGCGACGCGGGTGGCGTCCTGACGGCGCTCCTCCCCGGGCGCACCTGCGTGGCCTGTCGCAGGCGCGGTGTCCGGCAGCCTGGGCGGCGGCGGCGTACGGGTCACCCTCTCCTCGTCCCTGCCCGGCGACGGTGGCTGCTGCTTTGGGTCGACCATGGGATCAGGTCCGATGAGACACGTCGGACATGTCGTGGATCCGCCTCGGGTGCCGTCCGGAGCGATGGTACACGAGGGCCGTCCGGTGTCGCTAGGCGTGTGCGCGCGGTGGGTGAAGCCGGAGGAGGCTGCGATGCGGGACGTAAAGGAGCGCCCATCGAGCGGCGCTTGCCGCCCGTTCACGGCGCGCTCGCCAGCCTCACATCGCGGAGGATCTCTGCGGGGCTGAAGCAGGCGACGGCGGGCGACGCCCCCTTGACGCGCTCCCGCAGGCGCGCCGCGAGCGCCTCGGCGCGGGCCGCGTCCGGAGCGCTCGCGCCCAGCATGCGCTGGCCGCGATGGCTGTACTCGATGAAGCGGTATTTCGAGCCGTCGGCCCACCCCGACAGCGCGTCACGGGTCGCGGGATAGTCGTAGTCCGCGGGCGCTGACTTGCTGACGGCGAAGAGGATCACGAACGGCGACGCGCAGCTCGAGGAGAGCGAGGCCGGCGCTGCGCTCGCGGCCCCGGCGTCCTGCGCCCCGCCGTCCGGCGCCGTCGGGGCGCCCGCGTCGGGACCTCCCGCGCCCGGCTGCTCCGAGGGAAAGGAGAGCTTGCCTGGACGAGACGACAGGATCACGGAGCGCACGTCGGACGTCGTGCCCGCGAGGTACACCACGTCGGCGCTCGCGGCGGCCATCCCCGTGGGCGAGAGCCCCTGGCCCTTGGGGAACGTCGCGCGCGTATTCGGGGAGCGGCGCTTCTTCGTACGGCTCGACGCCGCGCCGGACGCGGCGTCTGCCGCTGCGGCGCTGGCCGATGCGCTGCGCGTCGCACCCGGGCCGGATCTGCGACAGCGGGCGCTTTCGTCCCTCACCGCAGGGCCCGCGATGCTTGCGCTGGACAACCTTGAGACGCCCTGGAACGGCGACGATCGAGCCGCGACCGAGGCGCTGCTCGCGGAGCTCGCCGCGATGCCGCAGCTGGCCCTCGTCGCCTCGGTGCGAGGCGCGGGCCGGCCGGGGCGCGTGGCCTGGAGCTCGCCGATCGAGCTCTGGCCGCTCGGGCCTGCCGAGACCGAGGCGATGTTCTGCGCGATCGCGGGCGAGGAGCACCGGGGCAAGCCTGCGCTCTCCACGCTCCTCTCCTTGCAGGAAGGCGTTCCGCTGGCGATCGAGCTGCTCGCGCACGCGGCGCAGGGCAACGATCTGGTCAACCTGAAGGAGGAGTGGGAGGCGCGCCGGACGGCGGTGCTGGAGCGTGAGGGCGGAGCGCGCGATCGGCTCCGGAGCTGGAATGCCTCGCTGGAGCTGTCGATCGGGTCGCCGAGGATGACTTCCGAAGCGAGGAGGTTGCTCGCGGTGCTCGCGGTGCTCCCGGACGGGGTCGCGCAGCGGGATCTCGCTGCGGTCATTCCGGACGCCGGGCCGGCGGCGGCGCGCGTGCTGGCCCACATGAGGCTGGCCTACTTCGAGGGCGGCCGATTGAAGATGCTCTCGCCAGTTCGCGAGTACGTGAAGGCGGCGCACCCGCCGGCTGCCGAGGATCTCGGGCAGGCGATGGCTCACTACGGGGAGCTCGCGCGCACGTTCGGGCCCGTGCCGGGAACCCCTGGTGGCACGGAGGCGACGGCGCGGCTCGCGCCGGAGGCAGCGAATCTGGATGGGGTGATCCGGCGCGGGCTCGAGGAAGCCGCCGCGGGTCGATGGATCGAAGCGGCGGTGGCGTTGACGCATTTCGCGCGCTTCTCCGGGCATTCGGCGCCGATGCCTCTCGGTCGAGCGCTGGAGGTGGCGCAGCGCGCCGGGGACGAGCGGCGAGCGGCGCTGTGTACCCAGAGCCTTGGAGATATCGCGCTTTCGCATTCGCAGCACGACGAGGCGAGAGCGCGCTACCAGGAAGCGCTGCCGCTCCACCGGCAGGTAGGAGATGTGCTCGGCGAGGCCAGCTGCATCCGAAGCCTTGGAGACATCGCGCTGGCGCGTTCGCAGCACGACGAAGCGAGAACGCGCTATCAGCAAGCACTGCCGCTTTACCGGCAGGTCGGGTCTGTGCCCGGCGAGGCCAACTGCATTCGGAGCCTTGGTGACATCGCGCTGGCGTGTACGCAGCACAATGAAGCGAGAGCGCGCTACCAAGAAGCGCTGCCGCTCTACAGGCAGGTGGGGGATGTGCTCGGTGAGGCCAACTGCATCCGAAGCCTCGGTGACATCGCGCAAGCCCACAGTGATGCCGGCGCTGCCCGTGCTCGCTACGAGGAAGCCCTCGCGCTATATCAGCGTATCCCGGAGCCCTTCTCCATCGGCTGGACCCATCGCCGCCTCGCGGCCATCGCCCCGGACTCCGCCATCCGGCGCCGGCATATCGAGGCGATGCGCAGCGCATGGCACAGCATCGCTCGGAACGACCTGATCGCCGGCCTGGATCAGGATTTCCGCTCCTGAGCTCGCGCGATGCCGCACGGTGCTCCGGGCTCGCGCGGGCGAGCAGCACGACACGTTGCTCGCGGAGCTTTGGACGCGCAGGCAGCGTCGATACTTGTCCCCGCCTGCCCAGTCCGTTAGAGACGCTTCGTGGGCTCGACCCGGACGGCCTGGCACGTGCTGTTCGAGGCGCAGCTCGCCCAGCGAGGCCCACGCCGGTTCGTGAGGTGCCGCTGTCGACCGAGCTGCTGCGCGCCGACTACCTGCTGCTGCAGCATACGGATGCGGGCTCGCCCGACCCGCAGGTTGCGCCTGCCTGGTCCGGATCATCCCCGGTCGGCCCGGACGTCGCCCGCCCTCGTGGCCCTACGGTGTGTCGAGCTCCGCGCCGGCCTCCACCGGGCCTGGCTCCGCCGTGCCCGACGCCATCTCCGCCGCCTTGCCCCGCGCCGCCGCCGACCACCGGGTCTCTCACGGCGCGTCCAGCTTTCGGAGCTGTCCCAGAGCAACGGCGGTGAAGGTCCTTCTCCTGGCTGCCTCTCCTCCTGGCCAAATCTGGGCGAACGCCGATGTTCGCCCGATCGTAACGCTTAACCCAGCCGCCCGTTGCGCGCAAGCGTCCCGGCCGTACACGCCGCTCGCGGCGGAGCGCCGCAAGAAATCGTCAATGTCGTAAGCCGCCGGAACGCCCGCAACGTCCCCTCGAAAACGGCACCACCACGACCGGCGTCACCACGAATGCGGACGGCGATGGCGCCAAGGCGCCGCCCAACCGCCCGCCCCCGATGCGTCGACCGCCGGATGCGTAACCCGCGTCGCGTACCGCGCCGTTCACCACGCGGCGCGTGCCCTATCGTTCACTGCGCGTCGTGTATCCCGCTGTTCACTACGTGTCGCGTACCTCGCTGTTTACTACGTGTCGTGTACCCCGCTGTTCACTACGTGTCGCGTATCCCGCTGTTCACTGCGCGTCGTGTACCCCGTCGTTCACCGCCTGTCGCGTATCCGGCTGTTCACCCCACGACGCGTATCCCGCTGTTTACTGCGCATCGTGTACCCCGCTGTTCACTGCGCGACACGCGACACGTGACACGCGCGCGCACCGGCGAACCCCAAAAACCTCTCGGGGTCATTGTATGTTGTCTAAACTAAGAATATAAGAAGAATCATGCGATACTTCCATACGAGCGCTGCTCGCGCTTGCCTCTCTCTCCTCGTGCTCGCAGGGATCCCCGGGACGGCATTCGGGGCACCGACCGCGATCACGTACACCATCAACCACGCCGACTGCGGCGCCGGCGCGTTCTCGCTGTACCTGAATGGGGTCCACCTCGACACGGTCGCGAGCACCAACGGCTGCGATTGCACGACGGAGACGCTCCAGAGGACGTTCACCGAGCCCGACGTCCTCGCCCTCTACAATCCCGCGGCGTGCAATGATCTCCAGGTCGATGTCGTCGGCGGCGGGTCGACGGCCGTCGGCTTCGCCCGCGTGTACGTCGAGGCGACCGAAGGCGCGTCGCTCCTCTGCCTGTACGATGCGGTCTCCGGCCCGATCCCCTGCGCGGATCGCGACGTCTGCGACGGCTACGAGATGGGGCTGTCGTCGCTCTCGAGCGACGACGGCGACGACATCGCCCCGGGCCTGGGCGCGGGCTGCGACAACTGCGCCAACCGCGACAACCCGGACCAGGCCGACGCGGACGGAGACGGGATCGGCGACGCCTGCGATCCGTGTCCGCTCGGCGATAGCGACGGCGATTCGTTCTGCGATGCGTTCGACAACTGCGCCAGCGTCGCCAACTGGGACCAGACCGACAGCGACCTCGACGGGATCGGCGACGCCTGCGACAACTGTCCCGCTGCCGCGAATCCAGACCAGCTCGACAGCGATGGCGACGGCCTCGGGGACGCGTGCAAAGACGTGTGCGTCACCCTGCAGCGAGGCGCCTTCGGCGCGGTCGAGGACGCCGATATCTGGGAAGCCTTCCCCGGCTACAGCGACGGCCACATTCCTTACAACTACTCGGGCGACTCCAGCGGCGCGCGCAAGCAGGCGCTCTACCGGTTCGGGCTCGACGGCGTCCCCGCCGGGGCCACCGTCACGTCGGCAGAGTTCGGCGTCGTCGCCTTCGGATCGAGCGACCAGACCGTGCGCGCTCACCGGATCACCGCGCCGTGGCGCGAAGACACCGTGACCTGGCAGAGCTTCGCCGCGAGCTACGACAAGGCCGCCGCGGCGGAGCTCACCTATGTCAGCCCCTACGCCATGAGCGCCGATCTGACCGGGCTCGTCCAGGCGTGGGTCGACGGCGCGACCCCGAACTACGGCTTCCTCCTCGAGGAAGGGCCGGACGGGCGCACGTCGTACCGCTCGAGCGATCACCCGCTCCAGAGCGACCGCCCCTGGCTCGAGGTCTGCTATCTCGCCCGCTGATCCACGCCGCGCGGCCGCTCCTCCGCCCCGTCGTCCGCCGGGTAGGGCTGCCCGAGCGCCGCGGGAGGCGTCGCGTCGAACGCGCGCAGGAGCGGGCGGCGCGCGGCGCTCGGCAGCAGCGCGGAGGCGCGCTCCAAGAGCCCGCTCGAGGTGAGCCCGAGGACCGCGATCATCAGCGCGAACGGCGCCACGCTGAAGACCTGCGTCGGCACCGAGGGGAGGGCGCTCTGGCCGAGGCTCGCCGCCGACGACAGCACGCCGAAGAGGTATGCGCCGAGCGCCGCCCGCACCGGATGGAAGCCGCCGAAGATCACGATCGACAGCGCGATCCAGCCGTAACCCGCCGTGTGGCGGTGGCTCCATCCCGCCTTGAAATCGAGCGAGTACGCCGCGCCGGCGATGCCCACGAGCGCCCCGCCCACGAGCGTCGCCGCCGTGCGCACCCGCGTCACATGCGCCCCGCGCGCGTGCGCCGCCGCCGGCTGCTCGCCCACAGCGCGGAGGAGGAGCCCCGCGCGCGTGCGATAAAGGAAGAGCCACGCGCAGGCGACGAGGACGTAGCTGCCATACACCAGGGGATCGCTCTGGAACAGCAGCGGCCCCACGAGCGGCACGTCCCGCAGCACCGGGATCGACGCCGCCGGAACCGTCGGCCCGGGGACGCGCACGTACGGGCCGCCGAGCACCGACGAGAGATCCGCGCAGAGCATCGCCAGGACGAAGCCGACCGCGATCTGGGAGCGGCCGAGGTAGATCCCGCCGATCGCCACGACGAGCGCGACGAGCGCCCCGGTCGCGGCCGCGGCGGCGAAGCCGGCGAGGACGCTCCCGGTCGACAGGGCGGCCGCGAAGCCGACCATCGCCGAGAGCATCATCGCGCCCTCGGCCGAGAGGTTGATGACCCCGGCCCGCTCGGTCAGCGTCTCGCCGACCGCCGCGTAGACGAGCGGCGTCGACGCCGCGAGCGCGGTCGCGAGCAGCGAGAGGAGCTCGGCGCCGCCGTCGCTCATGAGGGCTGCTCCTTCCCTCCGAGGTGTCCTTCCATCAGGCCTGCCCCCATCGGCGTCGTCCCTTCGGGCCTCGTCCCATCACGCCACCTCCGGCCGGCCGCCGCCGCGCGCCGCCCTGGGGGAGAGGAGCGCGAGCAGGACGAGCGCGCCCTGGAGCACGCCCGACAGCGAGGACTCCAGCCCGAGGGTCATCGGGAGCTCCAGGCTGCCGACGTTGAGCGCGCTGAAGAAGAGGGCGATCGGCGCGACGAGCGCGGCGCGCCGCCCGGCGAGCATCACCACGAGCAGCGAGAGGAAGCCGAGGTTGCTCGAGATGCTCGGGATGAGCCGGTGGAACGTGCCGAGCACCTGCAGCGCGCCGGCGACGCCGGCGAGCGCGCCGGAGACCGCGAACGCGAGCAGCACCTGCCGCGCCGCGAGCACGCCGAGCACCTCCGCGGCCGGCGGGCTCAGCCCCACCGCCCGCAGCCGGAGCCCGAGGTGGGTCCGCCCGAGCACGACGGCCGTCCCGAGGAGCGAGAGGACCCCGAGCAGGAGCGCGACGGGGCTGAGATCGGTGCCGCCCAGCGTGGAGAGCCGGAGCGCGCCGTCGAGCGGCTCGGTGCCGGCCATGGACGCGACGCCAGGGCGCTTCCAGGGGCCGAAGACGAGGTACAGGACCAGCCCCTGGGCCACGAAGTTCATGCCGAGGCCCGCGAAGATCTCGCTCACCCGGACCCGCGTGTGCAGCGCGCCCGTGAGGGCGCCCCAGAGCACCCCGCCGATCGCGCCCGCGCCGACGCAGAGCGCGACCACGGCACCCGCCGGGAGGTGCGGCCACAGTGCGCGCGCCGCGCCCGTGGCGCAGACGGCGCCCAGGACGAGCTGCCCCTCGACGCCGAGGTGGTACAGCCCGGCGCGAAATGTAAAAAGCAGGCCGCTCCCGCAGAGGAGCAGCGGCGCCAGCGTGACGAGCACCCGCGCGGCGCGATCCGCGGAGCCGAACGCGCCCTGCCACAGGCCCGCGGCCACCGCCGCCGGCGAGGCGCCGAGGAGCGCGCAGAGGCCCGACACGAGCGCGAACGCCAGGGCGAGCGGCGCGAGGCGAAGGAGGAGGGAGAAGGCCCCGCGGCGCGCGGCGGGCTCGGCGGGGGCGCTCGGTTCGGAGCTCATCGGTCGGACCCCGCAGGCGGCGGGGGCAGCGCAGGCGCACCAGCCGCCGAGGGCAGGGCGGCGTCGTCGAGCTCGCCGCCGATCATCCGCCCGAGCCGGTCCAGCGTGAGGTCGGCGACGCCGACGGGCGGCGAGACGCGCCCGCCGCTGAACACGAGGATGCGGTCGCTGTAGCGCATCAGCTCGTCGAGGTCGGACGACGCGAACAGGAGCGCCGCGCCCGCACGGCACCGCGCGAGGAGCTGCTCCCAGACCCAGCGCGCCGACGCGAGGTCGAGCCCCCGGGTCGGCTGCTCCAGGAGGAGCAGCGCGAGGCCCGCGGGGAGGAGCGCGAGCTGGGTGCGCTGCTGGTTGCCGCCGGAGAGCCGTTCGACGGGCGTGTCGGGCCGGCCCCGGATCCGGAGCGCCTCGATCGCCCGCTCGGCGGCGCGGCGGATCTCCCGCGGGCGCAGGAAGAGGCCGGGCCGCGGCGCGCGCAGCGCGACGTGCTCCTCGATGGAGAGGCCCCCGATGAGGCCCTCGCGACGGCGATCGGCGGGCAGGTAGCCCACGCCGGCGCGCAGGAAGGCCGGGTAGGGGCGGCCGGTCAGGTCGGCCCCGCCCACGACGACGCGTCCCCGCCGCGCCCGGAGCAGCCCCGCGCAGGCGCGCAGCAGGAGGCGCTGGCCGCTCCCCTCGAGGCCCGCGAGCCCGATCACCTCGCCGCGGCGGACGGCCAGGTGGGCGATGCGCACGTCGAGCCGGTGATCGCCGAACGCCACGCCCTCGAGGGCGAGCGCCGCGCCGCCGCTCGGCTCGGGCAGGCGCTCCAGGGGCGCGAGCGGCGCGCCGCCGTCCTCCTCGGGGGACCGCTCCTGAGGCGCAAGCGCCTCGCCGAACATCAGCGCGACGAGGCGATCGGCCCCAGCCGGCATCTCCGCCTCTCCCGCCACCTTGCCGTGCCGCAGCACCGTCACGCGATCGCAGAGCGCCTCGACGTCGGAGAGCTTGTGCGACACGAGGACGATCGCCTTGCCGCCCGCCTTGAGCCGCCGCAGCGCGGAGAACAGGGCCTCCTGCTGCGCCCCGGAGATCCCCGTCGTGGGCTCGTCCAGGAGCAGCGCTCGGGCGCCCAGCGCGAGGAGCCGCAAGAGCTCGATCTGCTGGCGCTCCCCGAGGGTGAGCCGGGCGACGTGCTCGTCCGGGTCGACGGAAAAACCGAAGCGCGCCGCGAGCGCGAGCAGCTCCTCGCGCGCCGCGCGCCGGGGGAGGAAGACGCCCGCGGCGCCGCCGCCCGCGCCGGCCGCGCGGGGCCGGGCGACCAGGTAGCTCTCCAGGACGGTGAGCGGCGGGAAATCGAGCGGCTCCTGGTGGAGCACGCCGACGCCGGCGGCGAGCGCGTCCGCCGGGCTCGCGAGCGCCACCGGGCGGCCGTCGAAGAGCAATCGGCCCGCGTCCGGGCGGAGGAGCCCGCCCAGGATCCGGAGGAGCGTGCTCTTGCCGGCGCCGTTCTCGCCGAGCAGCCCGTGGACGGCGCCAGCCTGGATCGTCAGCGACACGCCGTCGTTGGCCTTGACCGGGCCGAACCGCTTCGCGACGCGCTCGATCTCGATCCGCATGGATCACGGCCCGGAGACGGCTACTTGCTCGGCCCGGTGATCCCCCGGACGAGCTGCGGCAGATACCAGATCTGCTGGGGCGTCGCGGCCTCGCCGTCCTTCAGGAACTCGGTGCCGTCCTGGAACTTGAGCGGCCCCTTGAAGAGGTCGAGCCCGTTGGCCAGCTCGATGACGAACGCGCCGAGCGGCGCCTGCGCCTCTCCCAGCGCGGCGCCAGGCCCGAAGCCGACGACCGACGACGCGCCGTTCAGGTCGCGGAAGTCCGGCCCTCGCCAGACGAACTCGCTCGCGTACTTGCCCGCGCGCGCCTTCTCGATCGCGTCGCGGTAGAGCGGCGCCCAGTTGTAGTACGCGACGCCGAGGCAGATCTCCGGCGCCAGGTCGCAGCCGGCCCTGTGGTCGTAATGGACGTACTTGACCTTCTTGCCCGCGCCGCTCGCCTTCTTGGCCTGCAGCGCGGCCTCGGGCGTGTCGAGCCCGGTCATCAGCACGTCGAAGCCGCCGCCGATGAAGTCGTCGGACACCTTGGTGGGGTCGAGGGTGACGCCCGGGATGTTGAACCAGAAGCCGATCCACGTGACCTTGAACGTGAGGTCCTCCGGCTTCTTCTTCTGGTACTTCTCCCAGCAGTACCGCGCGCCGAGGTACGCCGCGGTGACCAGCCGGCGGGTCTCGTCGTTCACGAGCGGGCCGACAACCCCGATCTTGCCCGTCTCGGTGCCGAGCGCCGCGGCGCACCCGGCGATGTGCTGGGCCGTCTCGATACGCCCCATGAGGTTGCCCAGGTTGGGCTGAGGCTTGTGGTTCTTGCCCTCCTTCCAGGCGTAATCGCCGGAGATGTGGATGACCGTGACCTCCGGGTGCTTGCGCGCGGTCTCGAGGGCGTCGTCCTTGTAATCGTCGGAGTTGTACACGACGAACCGCGCGCCCCGGGAGATGAGGTCGTCCGCGACCTGGGAACCCTTCACGTTCGGGCGGTCGGACGGGTTCACCTTGTCGACATACTCGAAGCCGACGTCCGGCATCTTGGCGAGCACCGACCGGATGCCGTCGTGATGGGCCTGGTTCCACCCTTTGTCGTTGTAGGGGCCGACCAGCACCATGCCGACCTTGTATGCGGCGGCCGGCGCGGCGGGCGCAGCGCTCGCCGGCGCCGCGGCGCCGGGGCCGGCGGTCTTCTCCGAGGGCGGGCTCGTGCTCGTCGACGAGCCCTGGCACGCGCCAGCCAGCAGCGACAGCGCGATGGTGAGGACGGCGGGCGGGCGGGCAGCGGATCGCGGGACAGCGAGGGCGGCGGGCGACTTCGGCGAGCGCGGTGTCACCGAGGCATCGTGGGCGGGAATGTCGCAGGGTGTCAAGAACCGCCGAGACGGACGACGCCGAGCGCAGGTGCTGCGCGTCGTCCGCGTTTCACTGCGGTATCACGATCACGTCTTCGCAGGTGAAGTCGACCCCCAGGGCCGCTTCGGGGTCCGACTGGATCGTGGCGCACGTGCTGTCGCAGAGCACGATCTGGGTCGGGTTCGCGGCGCTGTCGTAACGCCAGGCGTTCTCGCTCGCGCACTCCTGGTCGTAGGAGAGCGCCGTCGGGTTACCTCCGCCGCTCTGGTACGTCACGCGGACCCGCTGCGCGTCGAAGCTCCGCCCGTCGGGAGCGGGCGGGATCTCGACCGTGCAGGAGACCGAGGCGCCGCGGATCGCGTCGATCGCCGCCTTGAAGGCAGCCGAGGTCGCCCCGGGATTGCCCGTGTCGATCAGGTAGGCTCGCTCCGTCCCGCCCGCGTCGGCGATCTGGTGCAGGTTGTCGAGGTCGTGAGGCGCGCCCTCGATCGGCGGGTTGTCGACGCCGATGACGTACGTCGGGACGCCGTCCTCGAGCGCGCCGGCCGCGGCGTCCGACACGCGCTGGATCCTGTTGGACTCCGTGCCGCAGCCCGCAGGATAGCCGTCCGTGACGAGGACGATGGCGTACCTGCCGGGCCTGGCCCGCCGCTGGTCTTCGACGTACGAGATCGTCCCCTGCATGACGAACAGCGTCGGCGTGCCGCCGCGCCAGTCGGCGCTGGTGGCCGGGGTGACGGCGGTGATCGCCTCCTCGAAGCGCGGAGAGGGCAGCGGCGTCATCGGGACCTCCGGTGTCTCGTAGGTCTCGGCCGAGCACTTCTCATCGCGGTCCTCGTCGTCGCTCGGAAAGAACCTGAGCGACGCGTTGATGCCCTCGGACAGGGGATCACCGAAGAACTGCTTCGTCGCCGCCACGACGGGATCCCACTTGAGCTCCTTGTCGTACCAGGGCTCGTCGCCCATGCCCATGCTACCGGACACGTCGAACGCGAAGGCGAGGTACACGGGCTGGAGGTCGGCGCTGGCCGACTGGGTGGCGCACGCCCCACCTTGGCCCGAGGAGCTGCCGTTGCTCGAGGAGCCGCCTTGCCCCGAGGTGCCGCTTGCGCCCGGACCGCCCGATCCGAAATCGCCGCTCGTGCTCTGGGAGCTCCCTTGGCCAGAGCCCCCGCTCCCCGGGCCGCCGCTCTGGGAGCTCCCGTCGCTGGCACCATTGCCCCCACATCCAACGCCGAACGCACCCACTGTCAGCAACACAATGGCCATCGTGGGCAGTCTCATAAGTCGAACCCTCCATGAAGCGCGGCCGGGCGCGTGTCGCCGGCGCCAAAGCCGTCGATTCTGCGTGAGGCACCCGGAGCAGACACGGCCGTGAAGCTCGCTCCCGGTGCTCGCCATCCGGCAAGCATAGCTGACCAACATGGCAGCCGGACGACGCACGGAGCAGAAATGATGCTTTCCGCCAACGCGGTCCGGCAATGAGTTGCCGCGACCCAGCATTTCTTGAAGTGTGGTCTCCTCTCTCACCACAGCTCCGTGCGCGACGCCCGGTGTGTGGAAGTGGCTGAGAGCGCCGGCTCTGGTGGGCAAGGTCGTCGACGAGGCGGACCCTGGCGCCGAACGTGGACGGCGCCGCGCCGGGCTTGGGTCGGGCGCATCCGCGGCCGTGATCGCGGCGTGCGAGCAGCCTGTCTCGCCAGCACGGTTGCAGGATGGGGCACGGACTATGCCTTCCTCCAAGCGGGCGATCTTCATGTCATCGAACGACGCAAATCGCTCTGGCAGGGACCATCGACGAGGATGCGCGCGTGAACTACGCGTGCGGCATCGACTCGTTCTCGTCGATCCTCGAGGCTCCATGCACGCTGTCCGAGGCCATGGATCGCGCGCCCTTCCTGATCGCGA
Source organism: Sorangium sp. KYC3313 (assembly GCF_052075895.1). Classification (NCBI taxonomy): domain Bacteria; kingdom Pseudomonadati; phylum Myxococcota; order Polyangiales; family Polyangiaceae; genus Sorangium; species Sorangium sp. KYC3313. The sequence continues at coordinate 7,814,257 of NZ_CP197255.1, read as the reverse complement.
ACGCGGCCGAGAACGCGCTGCGCTACATCCTCATCGGCCGGGGTCTCCCCCGGGCTCCGCAAGGCGCGCGGGCATCCGCGTCCACGCGCACGGGCGGGCTGACCCGACCCGGGTCGGGTCGCTCAAGACACCTCGGCCTCGGCGGGGGCCGGCGCCGGCGCGGCGGAGCGCGCGGGGCGGAGCGGGTGGGTCTCGACGCGCCAGATACCGTCGTCCGTCAGGCGGATCGCCGCGAACCTGGCGACGCCGTCGAGGTGGCCGTCGGTCTCGTGGCCGAGCGTCGACGAGGGGTGCGCGTACACGCTGACGCGACCGCCGCTCTTCGAGCGGTAGTGGCCGAAGAACGCGAGGTGCTTGTGCCCGTGGAGCACGAGCGCGCTGTTCTTCTTCGGGTTCTTCTGCTGGTACGCCGCGAGCATCTCGAGGAGGCGCGGGCCATCCATGGCGATCATGAACGTGTCGTTGAGCGAGATCGGCCCCGCGAGGCGCGCCACGTGGTGGTGGAGCAGCACGATGACCGGGCCGGACCCCCGCCGGAGCGCGCGGGCGAGGCGCCGCAGCTGAGCGCCGCCGATCTGCCCGATCGCGCTCGACCCCACGAACCGCGACCGGTAACGGTTGGAGTTGAGGCCGAAGATCCGGATTCCGCCCTCGAGCTCGATCCGCCTCGGATACAGGCCGGCGATCGCGCGCAGCCGCCGCCGCGCGCGCTTGCGGGCCGGGAGGTGGAGGGGAGGCTGGAAGGGGCCGCGCTCCACGCGGGTGAGCACCTCGATGAAGCGCTGCTCGCGCTCCGCCCGCTTCGTGAGGTAGGGGTCGGGCGACGTGCCGACGTTGATGGCGACATCGTGGTTGCCAGGCACCATGAGCACCTGCGAGGAGGCCGGGATGCCGGAGAGCGCCGCCTCGAGCTGGTCCCACTGCGCCTCTTCCCCGAGATCGGTCATGTCGCCCGTCAGCGCGACGAGCGGCGGCTTCATGGCGGCGATCTCCGCCACGAGCCGCTGGAGCCGGCCTGTCAGCTCGGCGGTGTCGGGGCGAGGGGCCCCTTCCGGCCACGCGGCGGAGCCCTCCTCGATCTCGTACGGCTCGCGGCCGCCCGCCGTGATGTGGAGATCGGAGATCTGGCAGAGGACGAGCCGCCCGCCGGGGATCGCGTCGCCAGGATCGGGGAAGAGCGTCGCCGCGCCGCCATACCGCAGGATCACGCGGGTCGCCTCGCCCAGGGCGGACGCGAGCCAGGCATAGAGCGAGACCCCGAGCGCGAGCGCGGCGAGCGCCGTGCACACGGCCAGGACGAGCGCGGCCCCGCCGCCGAAGGAGAGCCTGCCGCCCGCGGGGAACCACGACGCGAGGAAGGAGAGGAACGACCCGTCCAGCCACGCGGAGAGCCAGGCGGGGACGCCGATCTCGAGGGCGTACACGGCGAGCCCGCCGGCGCCGCAGGCCGCGGCGAGGAGCACGAACAGCAGGATCAGGCGATCGCGGACGACGTCGATGACGTCGACGACCTCGCCGAGCCTCCCCCGGAACGACGAGCGGAAGTAGCGGCTCCCGTAGGAGATCTTCTTCCATGTCTCCGGCCGCCACACGCGGCCTTGGCTCACGACGCTGGAGACGACGAGGGCCGGGGTGATGACCAGCGCGAGCAGGACGAGCGCCGGCAAGAGCGCCAGGTAGAGGACTCGGAGGGCCGCCCTTCGCGCCATGCCTCATTTGACGTGCCCCGGGCAGGACCGTCAAGGAGCCGCTCGGACCGCGCGCGCCCCGAAAGTTGCCGGAATCCATGGATGCTCGTAGCAGTAAGCGCGAGCTCGCGCGCTGATGTCCTGCACCGAGACGCCGATAGAGCCGGCCTGCGCCCTGCGATCACCCGCGTCGAGCGGCCCGCCGCCCGCGCTCTCGACCGGCGCGCGCGCGGCGCCTGCGCGCCGGCGTGGCAGGGCCGCGGCCCTCGTCGCCGCGGGCGCTGCCGGCGCGGGGGCGGCCGTGTGGACCAGCGCGGCTGTGGCCGTGTGGGCCGGGGCGCCCGCGACGGCGGCGCGCAGCGCGGCGCCGCTCGTGGCGAGCGCGGCGAGCGCGCTGCCAGAGCGCGCGCCGACGGCGCTGCCAGAGCGCGTGACGCTCGCGGCGGATGACGAGGACGCCGAGCCCGGCACGCTGGAAGAGCAGCGCCTCCGGCTGTTCGCGCGGATGCGGCGCGAGCTCGCGCTCCCCGACGAGGCGATGCGGCAGGTCGAGGCGATCTTCGCGGCGTCGACGGTGCTCGGCCAGGGCAACCCCGCGCTGACGCGGCACCCGATGTCACGATCCGAGTGCCGCCGCATTCGAGCGCTCTCGGGCATCGAGCCGGCGCGCGAGCCGGCCTGCGGCGCGCCGGGGATGGTGCCGCTCTTCGATCCCACGCGCGGTCAGACCGCGGCGGACGCCCCCGCGTGCATCGATCAGCTCGAGTTCCCGAACGTGCCCTGCGAGTACCCCGTGGTGCACGTCCGGGCCCGCGAGGCGGCGCTCCTGTGCAGGGCGGTCGGGAAACGGATCTGCGACGCGCACGAGTGGGAGGGGGCGTGCGCCGGCGCCCTCCGGGATCCGGACGTCGAGTACGAGTGGGCGCGCCCCCGGAACGAGGCGAGCTGGCACCACAACCTCCTGCGCGAGAAGGTGTGGAGCTACGGCCCCGCGAAGAACCACGCGCTCTGCGGGACGGGGAGCTCCCGCACGCCGGGCTGTCCAGGCGGCGGGTGGGACCGCTGCGGCTCCAACACGTATCCGGCCGGCGCGTTCCCCGCATGCCGGAGCAGCCTCGGTGTCTTCGATCTGCACGGCAACGTGGCCGAGCACATGAGCCTGCCCATCCTGCCCGAGGAGCTCGCGCGGCACGGCGATCGGGGCTTCACCGAGATGAAGGGCAGCTGGTTCGCGTTCTCGTCGATGGAGGTCCACGCCGACGATTGCCGCTTCCGCGCCCCCGACTGGCACGCGACGCGCCTCATGAGCAGGGGCAGCCACGCGAACTACCACCTTGGATTCCGCTGCTGCAAGGACATCACGCCGCCGGAAGGCGCCGAGCGAGACGAGGGCGTCGACCACCAGGGCGCCAGGTGAATCCATCCACACAGATTTGACCACATGAGCCCACGTACGCGCATCGGGTGGTCCATGGGCGCAGGATCTCGCTGACGCGGCTCGTTTCGAGCGCCCGCCGCGAAGTTGCGGTGGCGGAGGCAGACGATTACGGCCCGAGGCGATCGAATCGTGTCGTGCCTCCATTGGGGCACAAACGGCGCAGCCTGAGCACGTCAGGCGCAGAGGGTCCGACGTCGTGCGCGGGTTGCGGCCCGGTCAGACGAGCGGCGGGGAGGCGCCGCGCGCCGTCGCGAGCGGGCCTCGACGCCTCTCGTTCACGACGGCCGCGGCGCGGGCGGGAGCGCAGGTGCTCTGCTCGAAAGCCCGAGAGAGAGGCGCTGCGCGCTGCGCGCGGCGCCTGCCCCCGAGGCGTTGAGTTCGCCATCTCCAGCATGGGGCGCGCGACCCGCGGGCGAACCGCGCTCCGATCGGGGGCCGTCCCGCCGGTCTCCGCGTTGAGAACCCGGAAAACCAAGGCCGGCGTCGATCCAGAGAATGCCTTTTTGCGGATGCCTCAAGGCCGGTGACACGAGCTCGCAGCGGCAGTGTCTGCACACGAGGACTGAGGCACACAGCCTGCTCTTCGATGAGCCCAGGGTGGCTCGGACCTTCCGGCCATCACGGGATATTGAGGAGGACAACACATGCTCTCGATTCATGGCAAGGTGCTGGGGCTCGCGGTGGTGATGGCGGCGCTGGGCACGGGGTGCGCCGTTGATGCGGTGAGCGACGCGGATCTCGACGAGGCCGGCGTCGACGAGGTAGAGCAGGTCGATTCGACCACCGCGGCGCTCGAGGCCGGCGCGTCGGCGAGGGGCGGGTATCAGGGGCCGTACGGCGGCAAGGGCGGGCCGATCGGCGCGCAGGGCCCCATGGACCTCGGCCAGGGGCCGGTCGGCGTGCAGGGACCGGCGAGCCCCGGCCTGCAGGCGCCGATCGGCCAGATGGGGCAGGGGCCTGTCGGCCAGGGGCCTGTCGGCCAGGGGCCTGTCGGCCAGGGGCCCGTGGGCGTGCCGGGTGGCGTGCCGGGCGTCGGTGGCGTGCCGGGCGTGGGCGGCGGCCTCGGCGGCCTCGGCGGCTTCGGCGGCCTCGGCGGCTTCGGCGGCTTCGGCGGCTTCGGCGTGCCTGCCGCGCTCGTCTCGAGTTGCACCACCTTCAACACCGCGTTCGTTCCCGACTGCTTCCCGTGCAACAACTTCGGTTCCCCCTGCTGCTGCAACCGGCCCCGCAACCCCTGCAATCCGGGCATCGGCGGCCCGCTCAACGGCGGGTTCTCGGCCGGCCCCTGCGGCGGCGGGTTCCAGGGTCCCTGCAATGGCGGTTTCACGGGGGGCGTCTGTGGCGGCAACGGGTTCTCGGGGGGCTGCGGCAACGCCGGGTTCGTGGGCCCCTGCGGTGGCGGGTTTGCGGGCGGCCCCTGCGGCGGCAACGTCGGGTTTGCGGGCGGCCCCTGCGGCGGCAACGTCGGGTTTGCGGGCGGCCCCTGCGGCGGCAACGTCGGGTTTGCGGGCGGCCCCTGCGGCGGCAACGGGTTCGGCTGGTAACTGCGGGGCCTCGGGCCTCGACCGCTGACGCCGGCCGCGGAGACGGCGCGGGGCTCGGAGGAAACAGGCCCAGCGCCGCGCGCAGGCCGCCACGGGAGAGCGTGAGTCGCTCGCGCTCGATGACCGATCTCGGGTCGGCCCCTCGTCGCCGCTCTCCCCCGCGAGCTCCGCCAGCGCCGCAGCGGGCTCACCACCTCGGCGGCCAGCGGACGGCGGGAGCGTGACGGCAGCGCTCGAGCGGCCCAACGGCAGAGGCTGGGCCTGCGCCGGCGGGGGCGACCCATGTGAGGTGAGGTCGTCGCCGCCAGCGCGGGTCGCGGACGCAGGGGGGACGGCGCCACGCCGCCGTGCCCCCGAGGCCCGCGCGGGATGGATGATGGCGGCGGGACGGCCAGCGAGGATGGTGAGGTGAGACGCGCTGCGCCTCGGGAGCGCGGCGCGGCCCCCGAAATTGCGCGGAACTGCACCCGAGTCCAGCGAGTCCGCGCCGGCGGCATGCGCCGCCTTCACGGGCGTTGCTACGCCGCGAGCGATCCCTTAGAGTGGCGCTAACGCTGTGATCGGCACGATCATCGACGGCAAATATCAGATTCGCAAGCTCCTCGGCGAGGGCGCCATGGGCTCGGTCTACGAGGCCGAGCACACGGGGACCGGCCGGCGCTGCGCCGTGAAGGTGATCAGCTCGGCGGATCTCACCCGCGACCCCAAGGTCGTGAGCCGCTTCCAGCGCGAGGCGCGCGCGGCGGGCGCGATCGACACACAACACATCACCCAGGTGCTCGACGCCGGCGTCGATCGCGGCTCGAACCTGCCGTTCCTCGCGATGGAGTTCCTCGCGGGCGAGGACGTCCACGAGCTCATCAAGCGCGTCGGCCCGCTCGCGCCCGACCTCGCGCTGCGCATCGTCGCGCAGTCGTGCATCGGGCTCCAGAAGGCGCACGAGGCGAGCGTCGTCCACCGCGACATCAAGCCGCACAACCTGTTCCTCGCGCGCCGCGACGCCGGCGAGATCCTCGTCAAGCTGCTCGATTTCGGGATCGCCAAGGTGAAGATGGACCGGGCGAACGAGACCGAGAGCGCCGATCTGACGCGCACCGGGAACCTGATCGGCTCGCCGCTCTACATGTCGCCCGAGCAGGCGCGCGGCCAGAAAGAGATCGACCACCGCACCGACATCTGGTCGCTCGGCGCCGTGCTCTACCAGCTGCTGACCGGGCGGACGCCGTACCATCACATCACCGCGCTCGGTGAGCTGATCATCGCGATCTGCTCGGATCCTCCGCCGCAGGTGCAGGATTTCGCCCCGTGGGTGGCGCCCGAGATCGCGGCGATCGTGCATCGATGCCTCCTGCAATCCCCCGGGCAGCGCTACCAGAGCGCGCAGGAGATGTTCGGCGCCATCCGGCCGCTCCTTCCGTACGGCTGGGGCATCCACGAGAGCATGCTCGTGCCGCTGCCGGAGGCCGTGCACCGCCAGTCCGCGCCGCGGCTCGCGATGAACGCGCCGCCCGCGAACCAGAGCGGCGCGTACGCAGCGGCCTCGCCGGCGAACCAGAGCGGCGGGTACCCCGCGATCTCGCCGGCGAACCAGGGCGGCGCGTACGCCGCGACCGCGCCGGCGAACCAGAGCGGCGGGTACCCCGCGGTCCCGCAGGAGCACCGCGGAGGCTACTCGTCGTTCGCGCCTCCCCCGCTCCAGAGCGGGCCGCCGGCGGCGATCATTCCGGCCGCCAACCACGCTGGCGCTGCCACGACGGGGGCGCTCACGCAGTCGCACCGCGGCACGCAGCCCGGCGTGCCGCGGGTGCCGGTGGTGGCCGGCGCCGCGCTCGCCGCCGCGGTCATCGCGGCGGGCGTGTACTTCATCAGCCGGCCGTCGCCGGAGCCGGTCGTGCAGCCGGAGACGAAGGCGACCGTCGAGACGCTCCCGCCTGCGGCGGCCACGCCGACGTCGACCGCGCTGACGTCGACCGCCCCGACGGCGCCGCCGGCCGCGACGCCGACGACGCCGGAGGTGGTCGCGGCGGTCGAGCCGCAGCCGAAGCGCGTTCAGGTCGTCATCCTGCCCGCCGACGCCTCGGTCGAGGTCGAAGGCAAGCGCGTGACGACGCGCAACGGGATCCTCGACATCACCGGGCCGCCCGGGAGCGTGCACAGGGTGCGCGTCTTCAAGAAGGGGGGAGGCGAGGCGATGGCCGACGTCGTGGTGACCGACACCGGCGCGCTGCCGCCGAAGGTCGAGCTCACGCCGACGTCGGGGAAGGGCGGTCCTGCGACGTCGGCGAAGAGCGCCTCGACCGCGCCGCCGCCCGCGCCCACGACCCCCAAGGGGATCATCGACAACACCGACGAGTTCGGAAAGTAGCAGCGGAACGACAGGCTGAGTACGGTGCTCGATCGAATGGATCTGCGTACGCGGCGCGGCGGCTCTCGTCCTCTCTCCCTCGCGCGGCGTCCCCGCGCAGCGCCGCGGCTGCGCGCGCTCTCGGCCGCGGTCGCGGTCGCGGTCGCCGCCGGACCGGCGCTCGCGCAGCCGGCGCCGCCGGCCACGGACGCCGCCACGCCGGTCAAGGAGGGTGCCGCGCCCGCCGCGGAAGCCGGCGCGCCGGCCAGGGAAGGCGCCGCGCCGGCCACCGGGGCTGCGGTGCCGGCCGAGGAGGCGCCCGTCTCCGAGACGGACCGGCAGGTGGCGCGGCTCCACTTCGAGAAGGGGCTCACGCTGCTGCGCGAGGAGGCGTGGGGCCCTGCGCTCGCGGAGTTCCTCCTCTCGCGCAAGCTCTTCCCGACGCGCGCGGCCACGAACAACGCCGCGATCGCGCTGCGCAAGCTCCAGCGCTACGACGAGGCGCTCGAGATGTTCGAGACCTTCCTCCGCGATTTCACCATGTCGGCCGCCGAGCGCGCGGCCGCGCAGCGGGAGATCGCGGAGCTGCGGGCGCTCGTGGGGACGCTCGACATCACGAACGCGGAGCCCGGGGCGTCCATCGTGGTGAGCGGCGAGGAGCGCGGGCAGTACCCGCCCGTCAAGCCGATCCGCGTGGCGGCGGGCCCGCACGTCGTCCGCGTCTTCAAGGAAGGCTACGAGCCGGTGGAGACGCGCGTCGACGTCGCCGGGGGGCAGACCGTCACGGTGAACGCGAAGCTCCGCAGGCTGACCCGCTCCGGCCGGCTGCGCGTGGTGGAGCGCGCCGGCAAGACGGTCGACGTGCTCGTGGACAACGTCGTCGTGGGGCAGACCCCGTGGATCGGCGCGCTGTCGGTCGGCGACCACATGGTCGCGCTGCGCGGCGCGGGGAAGCTCGGGACGCAGCCGACGGCGGCGCCCGTGAAGCCGCAGGAGCTCACGACGCTGTCGCTGCTCGCCGAGGATCTCGACGCGTCGCTGCGGATCGACCCCACGCCGCCCGGCGCGAGCGTGTGGATCAACTCGGTCAACGTGGGCAACGGCGTCTGGCTCGGCCGGCTCAAGGCCGGCACGCACCGGGTCGAGGTGAAGGCCAACGGGTTCGTCACCGGGACGCGCACGGTGACGCTGCAGAAGGGCCAGCGCCAGAGCCTCGACATGCGGCTCGAGCGCGACGAGGACGCCGACATCTGGCGCAAGCCGCCGAAGATCACGCTCGACGTGAGCGCGTCGTTCCTGCTGGCGCCGACGCTGGGCGGGGCGATCACGGACGGCTGCGATTCGGGTTGCTCCAGCTCGCTCGGCCTCGGCGGGCTCGGCATGATCCACGGGGGTTACGAGCTCGGCTCGGGGATCGGCGTCGGGCTCGAGCTCGGCGGCCTGTTCGCGGCGCAGCAGATCGACGAGCGCTCGGCGACGCTCAGGCCGGTCGGCTACCGGGATCCGCTCGACGGCACGGCGAGCGACACGCTCCGCCTGGGCGGCTTCCTTGCCGGCGCGACGTTCGGGTACCACTTCGGCGAGGACTTCCCGGCGCTGCTCCGGCTGGGCGCGGGGGTGCTCGTCGGCGAGGTCCGCGATGAGCGGACCGGCAGGTTCAGGACGACGGGCGGGGAGTGGTTCAACACGTCCCCGATGGTCGACTTCGCGTCGGCAACGTACTTCTACGCGGATCCTGAGGTACGGCTCGGCCTGCGGCTCGGAGAGCGGTGGGAGGTGTCCGGTAGCCTGAAGCTGCTTCTCCTGATCGGCCTCAGCAAGCCGAAGTGGGACAGGACGATCGAGCTGGCGGCGGCGAGCGACGGGATCGGCACGTACGAGCCGGACTCGCTCATGGGCGATTTCGTCTTGATGATCTCGCCCGGGGCGAGCCTGCGTCACGAGTTCTGACACGCCCCGGCGTGCTCGGTGCACGCCTGTGATGCGAGATTTCCCCCATCTGAGCGAGCGCCGCTCGACGCCGGCGCGTCGCGGCGCGGCTGCACCGGCGGGAACGCCGGTGCCAAGCCCCGCTGATTCTTGGGAGGTCCGTGGATCCGCTCAGGCCGCGCGTGGGGCCCGGCTCGCCGGCCCCACGCGCGGCTTGTGACGGCGCCGCAGGAGCAGCACGAGCCCGAGCCCGAGCCCCCAGCCGGCGCGCGAGCTCGACCCGTTGCTCATCCTGCAATCGCAGCCGCCTTCGAACTTCGGCACGGACGCGTCACCGCCGCCTTCATCGCCGCCCGCCGCGCCGCCGCCGCCGCTCGCGTCCACCGGGCCGCCGGCGGATCCGCCATCGCCGCCTGCGCCGCCTGCGCCGCCGCCACCGCCTGCGCCGCCGCCCTCCGCGGCCGTCGAGTCGCAGGCGTCTCCGACCCCGTTCTCATCGCTGTCCGCCTGATCGTCGTTCGGATCATCAGGGCAGTTGTCACAGGCGTCGCCTCGAGCATCCCCGTCTGCGTTCTCCTGCTCGCGGTTCTGCACGAGACGGCAGTTGTCGAGCGGATCGCCGTTCGCGTCCGCGTCGTCTATCCCATCGCCGTCGTCATCCGTATCGCAGGCGTCGCCTTGGCCGTCATGATCGGTGTCGGTCTGGTTGTCCCGCGGCGCCGGCGGCGCGGGCAGAGCTGGCCCGTTCGGCGCGAAGGGGCAGTTATCGAGCGGATCGCCGCTCGCGTCGACGTCGTTCACCCCGTCGTTGTCGTCATCCTCGTCGCAGGCGTCCCCAGCGCTGTCGCCATCGTTGTTCTCCTGCAGGGGGTTGGGGATGCGAAGGCAGTTGTCGCTGCGGTTCTCGACGCCATCCAGGTCGATGTCGCCTGCGTCGCACGCGTCCCCGATGCCGTTCTCGTCGATGTCTTCCTGATCCACGTTGGGCGTCGTACGACAGTTGTCGAGCACCACGCCCCCGGTCGTCATATCGATGCTGCCATCCGGGATCGAATCGTTGTCTGAATCCTTGTCGCGGTAGTCGGGGATATTGTCCCGGGTCGACTCGAACCGGTCCGTGTCTGCCGGGAACGGCGTCGCGCTCGGGTCCCCGGCCTCATCGACATCGTCGATGTGATCATCGTCGCTGTCCGTATCCCGCGCGTCGTACTCACCATCGTTGTCCGAGTCGACCGGTGTGCTGAAGTAGCAGGCACCCGAGCACGAGGTCAACGCGTCCGGCGTCGTGTCGTCCGGCGTGAGCTCATGGCACTCGTTCGCTCCGCACACTGCGACGGCGTCAGGGACGCCGTCGAGGTTCGTGTCGACGCTCGGCCGGAAGCACGGCGTATCGTCCTCCGCGCACACCTTCAGGCTGTCGGGCAGGCGGTCGTCGTCGGTGTCCACCGCAACAGCGATGTAACAACGCAATCCAGCGGCGCCGTCGATGCAGATGAGGAGCCCGTCGATGATCCCGTCAGGCGCGCCGCCCGTATCGTCGTCCCATGCCGTGCAGGTCACGCCATTGGGGCACACCTCGATCGTATCGGGGATCGTATCCCCGTCGTGATCGGCGTTGAACGGGCTCGTGGTCCAGAAGATCTCCAGCTGGTTGTCGATGCCGTCGTTGTCCGCGTCGCGATCGCACTCGTCTCCGACCCCGTCGCCGTCGGTATCGCCTTGCAGGGGATTGAACCGAAGGGGGCAGTTGTCGAGCGGATCGCCGGCCTCGTCCACGTCGTTCACGCCATCGTTGTCGTCATCGGGGTCGCAGGCGTTTCCTTGGCGATCGCGATCGGTGTCGAGCTGGTTGTCAAACGGCGGGGAGCTCGGGTTCAGCGGCCCATTGGGCACGAAGTGGCAGTTGTCGAGTGCCGCGCCTGCCCCGTCCACGTCGTTCACGCCGTCGTTGTCGTCGTCGGGGTCGCAGGCATCGCCTCGCAGGTCGCCGTCGAAGTCGGCTTGATCGGCGTTCGCCAGGAACCAGCAGTTGTCGTCGCCCGCGTCGATGACGCCGTTGCCGTTCACGTCGTCGACGGCGCCGTCGTTGTCGTCGTCGTCGTCGCAGGCGTCGCCTCGCAGGTCGCCGTCGAAGTCGGCCTGGTCGGCGTTCGCCAGGAACCAGCAGTTGTCGTCGCCCGCGTCGATGACCCCGTTGCCATTGCGATCGTCGACGGCGCCATCGTTGTCGTCGTCGGGGTCGCAGGCATCGCCTCGCAGGTCGCCGTCGAAGTCGGCTTGATCGGCGTTCGCCAGGAACCAGCAGTTGTCGTCGCCCGCGTCGATGACGCCGTTGCCGTTCACGTCGTCGACGGCGCCGTCGTTGTCGTCGTCGTCGTCGCAGGCGTCGCCTTGCAGGTCGTGGTCGAAGTCGGCCTGGTCGGTGTTCGCCAGGAACCAGCAGTTGTCGTCGCCCGCGTCGATGACCCCGTTGCCGTTGACGTCGTCGATGGCGCCATCGTTGTCGTCGTCGGGGTCGCAGGCGTCGCCCTGCCGGTCGTGGTCGAAGTCGGCCTGGTCGGCGTTGGCCAGGAGCCAGCAGTTGTCGTCGCCCGCGTCGATGACCCCGTTGCCGTTGACGTCGTCGATCACGCCGTCGCCGTCGGCGTCGGCGTCGCAGGCGTCGCCTTGCAGGTCGCCGTCGAGGTCGTGCTGGTCGGCGTTGGCCAGGAGCCAGCAGTTGTCGTCGCCCGCGTCGATGACCCCGTTGCCGTTGACGTCGTCGGTCACGCCGTCGCCGTCGGCGTCGGCGTCGCAGGCGTCGCCTTGCAGGTCGCCGTCGAGGTCGTGCTGGTCGGCGTTGGCCAGGAGCCAGCAGTTGTCGTCGCCCGCGTCGATGACCCCGTTGCCGTTGCGGTCGTCGATAGCGCCGTCGCCGTCGGCGTCGTCGTCGCAGGCGTCGCCTTGCAGATCACCGTCCAGGTCGTGCTGGTCAGCGTTGGCCAGAAGCCAGCAGTTGTCGTCGCCCTCGTCGATGACGCCGTTGCCGTCAACGTCGTCCTCGACGCCATCGCCGTCGGCGTCGTCGTCGCAGGCGTCGCCTTGCAGGTCACCGTCCAGGTCGTGCTGGTCGGCGTTGGCCAAGAGCCAGCAATTGTCGTCGCCCGCGTCGATGACGCCGTTGCCGTTGACGTCGTCCTCGACGCCATCGCCGTCGGCGTCGTCGTCGCAGGCGTCGCCTCGCAAGTCGCCGTCGAGGTCGTGCTGGTCAGCGTTGGCCAGGAGCCAGCAGTTGTCGTCGCCCTCGTCGATGACGCCGTTGTCGTTGACGTCGTCCTCGACGCCATCGCCGTCGGCGTCGTCGTCGCAGGCGTCGCCTCGCAAGTCGCCGTCGAGGTCGTGCTGGTCAGCGTTGGCCAGGAGCCAGCAGTTGTCGTCACCCTCGTCGATGACGCCGTTGCCGTCGACGTCGTCCTCGACGCCATCGCCGTCGGCGTCGTCGTCGCAGATGTCGCCGTCGCCATCACGATCGAAGTCCCTCTGGTCCGCGCTCCGGGTGTGCGGACAGTTGTCGCAGGCATCGCCGATGCCATCGGCGTCGCTGTCCAGTTGGTCATCCGAGGTATCGGCCGGCGTTGGAGCCAGCGGGCCATTTTGCACGAAGGGGCAATTGTCGAGCGGGCCACCGTTCGTGTCTACGTCGTTCACCCCATCGTTGTCGTTGTCAGGATCGCAAGCATCGCCTATGAGATCGCCGTCTCTATCCTCTTGATCTGGATTGTACTTGTTTCGGCAATTGTCGCGACCGTTGCGAACACCGTCAAAGTCACAGTCTCCGCCATCACTACTGCATGACTGTGCCCACGCCTGCTTCGGCAAGAGCAGGCACATAGGCAGCATCAAGAACAGCAGAAAATATATTCGACGCATGCGCCGCTTCAGCGCGCCGGGGCTTTCGGCTACTTCGCGCATACGTCCCCCTGAGAGCATTCCCCCGCGGCACCCGTGCAACGACATGACGAATTGATGCAATGATTCCCGAAGCCGGAGCAGTCCTCGTCCTCGGTGCATTCGGCGACCCTGCAATAATTGGCCGCCCTGTCGTCAACGCCGATGCATTTAGAATCTCCGGGGCAATCCGCGGCTTCGGTTGCCGGTGTGCACGGAAGCACGCATTTATTCACCCCCTCGACCGATACGCACCGGCTGCGCTCCGGAAGACCAAGCGCCACGCAATCGCTTGGCATCGTGCATTGCGCCGGCCCACAAACCCCGCGGGCAACATCGCAGGTGTAGTAAATGCTCGGGCAGTTCGCCTCACCCGGTTGACAGCAGTCAGCGGGCACGCTGCACCCCGGTAAGCAATAGCCGTACGTGGGCTCGCTGCCCCCCGAGCCTCCACTGCCCGATGTGGCACTGGTGGTGGCCCCGCCCGTTCCTCCATCACCGCCGGCGCCCCCGCCGCCCGATGCGGTGCCGGCGCCTGCGCCTGCGCCTCCCTGACCGCCCGCGCCTCCGTCGCCGCCCATGCCCCCTTCGCCGGCCGCCCCGGCGCCTCCCGAGCCGCCGCTCGACGTCGTGGTGCTCGACGTCGTGGCGCTCGACGTCCCGGTGCCGCCTCCGCCGCCGCCGTCATCCGAGCTGCACGCCGCTTGAATCGCCGTCGCAGTAACAAGCAGAAGAAGGCCACCTCGCCGCATTGAACACGCTCCCGAGCAGGGTACTCCTATCTTCGTACACCCCTCGTCTCGCACCTGACAAGCAAACACGCCGGGGCAGCGCTCGCTTCGAGTGGCGCACGCAGCGGCGACGCGTCAAAGCTCATGTGGGCTCATGTCCCACCCAGGCGCTTGGCGCTCGCGGACCCGATGTTTCGCCCAGGTTGCAGGCGCAACGACGTTCTCTGGTATCGTGGCCGCGCGCATCCGGCGGTCTCCGCGTTGCGCACGGATCGACCCCTGACACAAGGACCCGGCACGTGCCCAGACCCAAGCTCCCACGAGCCGCCACGCCGCGGCGATCGATGCGGCCCCTCACCGCCATGCCGGCGGTCTTCTTCCTCGCTGCGTGCTCGAGCGATCCTTCGACCCCCATCGATCCGCCCGCCGCTCCGATCGTCGCGGCGCCCCTGTACTCCGAGGCAGCAGCCGTCCGGGTCAAGGCGATCGGCGCGCGTGTGCCCGCGTTCGACGCGGTCTTCGTCGGGCGGCCCGACCCGGCGCGACGCTTCGATGTCACGCCCGGCGGCGACCTCCGTCCGGTGCTCCCGGCCCCGAGCGCCGGCCAGCGCACCACGACCGTCGAGCTCGCGGCGCGCGCAAGCGCGCCCACGCGCATCACCGACGACGGCTCCGGCCTGCGGCTCGCCTTCTCTCTCGAGGGCGCCTCGGACGCGCTCGTCGCCGTGGCCGACGGCATCGCGATCCGCGCCGGCGCCGCGCCTTCGGGGGGGGATTTGCTCCACCGCGTCGATCGCCACGGCATCGAGGATCTCGCTTTTTACGAGCGCGCCCCGGCGATGGAGGAGCTCCGCTACCGCGTCGACGTCACGGGGGCTGCGGGGCTCCGCCTCGTCGCGCGGACGCTCGAGTTCCTCGATACCGCGGGCGTGCCGCGCCTGCGGATCGCGCCGCCCTACGTGCTGGATGCGGGGGGCGCGCGCGTCGCGGCGAACCTGTCGGTCGAGGGCTGTGCCGTCGACGAGAGCCCGCGCGCGCCGTGGCGGCGTCCCGTCACCCCGCCGGGCGCGCCTGCGTGCACGGTGAAGGTCTCCTGGGGTGGCGCGGGCGTGCGCTACCCCGCGGTGGTCGACCCGTACTGGCAGCAGACGGGCGACATGAGCGAGGCACGCGCGCGGCCTACGGCCACGCTCCTCGACCCGAGCGACCCGGGGAGCGAGGTGCTCGTCGCGGGCGGCTTCGACGACGCGAACGCGCCGCTCCGGTCCGCCGAGCTCTATGAGCCGTTACGCCGCGTGTTCGCGCGGACCGGCGACATGGCCGCGCGGCGAGGCGGTCACACGGCGACGCTGCTCGACGACGGCCGCGTGCTGATGATCGGAAGCGGCGCGCCTCGCTTCAACATCACCTCGGCCGCCGTCGCGGAGACCTCGACCGAGCTCTACGTGCCCACGGCGGGCACCTTCACGAGCGGCCCCTCCCTGTCAACGGCCCGGTTCGATCACACGGCGACGCTGCTCGACGACGGCCGCGTACTCATCGCCGGCGGCGCGCCGACCCTCGGGGCCACGCCGCTGAACTCGTTCGTGCTCTACGACCCCTCCACGGGCTCGCTCAGCGCGCCCGGCACCATGCAGCGCCCGCGTCGGGGGCACGCGTCCGTGCTGCTCAACAACGGCACGGTCCTGATCACGGGCGGCCTCGTGAGCTCCTCGCTGGCGGCGCAGTTCATGGAGATCTACACGCCAGCGCCGGGCGGGACAGGGAGCACGGCCGCGGTGCCGTTCAACATGCGGAGCGATCGCGCGTTCCACACGGCGACCCTGCTCAACCCGGGGGCGGATCCCGTGGTCACGCCGTCCGTCGTGCTGCTCGCCGGCGGCGTCAACGCGACGAGCGGCAACGCTTATCTGAGCACCGCCGAGCTGTTCACGAGCGGCGCCACGGAGCAGCGGGCGCTCCCCTCGATGAGCACCGAGCGCGTGCATCACAGCGCGACGCTGCTGCCCTCCGGCGACGTGCTGATCGCGGGCGGCGCGAGCGCCGCCGCGGCGCTGACCAGCAGCGCCGAGCTCTACGTCAGCCAGCGCAGGACCTTCTCGTCGCTGGCCACGCCCATGGGGGTGAGCCGCGCGCGGCACGTCGCTGTCCTGGTCAACGGCGGCGACTCCATCACCTCGGGAAGGGGCGTGCTCGTCGCCGGCGGCGGCAGCGGGACAGAGGGCGCCAAGGCGGAGATCCTGCTCAAAGGCCCGGGTGATTCATGCGCTCTGCCGGAGGAGTGCCGCTCCGGGTTCTGCGCCGAAGGCGTCTGCTGCGATCAAGCCTGCGACGCAGAGTGCGATTCGTGTACGCAGGAGGGAAAGCAGGATCATAGCCCCAGCGGAACCTGCGGTCCCGCGAAGGCGGGCAAGCCCTTGCTCATCCACTGCAAGACGAATGTCGTGGGTCACGGCATCGAGGTGCACAACGAATGCGACGGCATGGGCCATGCCGTCTCGAACGCATTGACAAGAGACTGCGCACCGGGCACCTGCATCGGTAATCGCTGCAGAGATTACTGCACCCCGGACCTGCCGTGCGATTCCACCGGGTGGTGTGACTACAGCACCGGCGAGGGCACTGGAGGCGGGGGCGGCGCCGGGGGCGCCGGGGCAGGGGGCGTGAGCGGGACCGGCGGCGCTGCGGGCGCCGGCGGCGTGGGCGGCGATGCTGGCGCTGGCGGTAGGGGGACCGGCGGCGCTGGAGGCGCGGGCGGAGCCGGCGGCGCTGCGGGCGCCGGGGCAGGGGGCGTGAACGGAGCTGGCGGCGCTGCGGGCGCCGGCGGCGTGGGTGGCGATGCTGGCGCTGGCGGTACGGAGGGCGCTCCGAGCAGACCGCCGGGATCGGGGGTGTGCCGGCAGAAGTATCCGCTTGGCGCTCCTTGCACCGACGACGCGCAGTGCCTCGGTCTGTCGGGCGGCACCGAACCGGGGCACTGCGCCGACGGTGTTTGCTGCGACGGCCCGTGCGAGGGGGCATGCGAGGCGTGCACCCTCCTGAACCGCAACGGCAAATGCTCCCCGCTCGGTTCCCCTGATGCGCCGGAGCAGCCCCTGCCGGGTCATCCGACGTGCCGTGACGGCGGCAACGGCGACGGCGACTGTGCCGGCGTCTGCACGGGCAAGGACGACAGGACCTGCTCGTTCCCGAAGCAGGATACGCGCTTCAAGGATCCGGAGTGCGGCTGCCCTGGCGGCGATTGCGCGGTCGGCCCCGCCATCCTGACGCACTTCCTGTGCAACGGGAAGGGCAGCTACGACCCGGCGGAAGAGCGCTGCGGCGGAGAGAGTGGCGGGTACCGCTGCGCCAACAGCACGTCGTGCATGGACCGCTGCACCTCCGACGCCGACTGCATCGCCGACTTCATCTGCGCAGCGGGCGCATGCGTTCCCCTGGACGCCCCGCTCTGCGACGGCGACCACACCGTGCGGGTCCCCGCCGGCGCCGACACCGACTGCACGCCATACCGCTGCGACGGCAGCGCCTGCAGGACCTCCTGCAGGACGCTCGACGACTGCGTGGCACCGCATGTCTGCAACCTCGCCGGCGAGTGCATCCGCGTCGACGAGCTCCCGATCGCGAGCGCCCCGAGCTGCTCCTGCCGCGCGGCAGGCGCCTGGGCGGACGATCAAGGCCGCTGGACGCTCCTCCTCGTCGCCCTCGGCGGCGCCATCCTCCGCCGCCGCCGGCCTGCGCTCCGTGTCTGACGCCGTGCTTCGCGCCTGACGTTGTTGCCCAGCGCGCTCGACGGCATGTTGCCCCCCACCTCACCCCCCCGCTATCGTGCCCGGCCGATGAGGTCTTCCTCCGTCGCAGCGGTCGCGTCCACAGCCGTCCTCATGACGCTCGCCGGCGCCTCGCGCGGTCAATCCACCGGCGGCTTCTCCCTCGACCGGTTCGAGCCCGCGCCCGCCGGCGACGCCTTCTTCAGCGTGCCCTCTCCGGCCGCCCCCGGCCACCTCGCGCCGCGCGCCTACGTGGGGCTCGATTTCGCTCACCGCCCCATCCATTCCAGCGGCGACAACCCCGTCGACCTCGTCTCCTCGCAGGCGTTCCTTCGCCTCGACGCATCGCTCGCGCTGTGGGATCGCCTGCTGCTCTCGATCGACGCACCCCTCGCCGTCGCGCAAGGGGGCGACGATCCAGGCATCCCCGGCGTCGTGTTCACCGAGCTGACGGCGCCCGAGCTCGGCGACCTCCGCTTCGGCGCGCGCTTCCGCGTGCTCGGGGAAGACGCAGGCCCGTTCCAGCTCGGGATCGGCGGCTACCTGTTCGCGCCCACCGGCTCGCCGGCGCAGTACACCGGCGACGCGGAGGCCCGCGGCGCCGTCCACGCGAGCCTCGGCGGGCGCGTCGGCTCGGCGGGCTCGTCGCTCGGCTTCCTGTGGAGCGCGAGCGGCGGCGTCGAGCTCGGGGGCGGCCCCAACCGGCCGCAGCTGTTCACGTTCGGCGGCGCCGCGGGGCTCCTGATCGCCGACGATCTCCTCCAGCTCGGCGCCGAGGCGTACGGCGGCGCGCCGCTCGGCGACGAGCTCCTGCTCTCGAGCACGCCCGTGCAGCGCGACGGGGCCAGCGTCAACGCCGAGCTGCTCCTCGGCGCCAAGCTGCGCGTCCTCGACGGCCTCACGTTCGGCGCCGCGGTCGGCCCGGGCCTCACGAACGCCATCGGCACACCGCCGGTCCGCGCGGTCGGCATGGTCGGCTGGACGCCGCTCCCGAAGCCGGCCCGTGAGCGCGCTCAGGCCGGCGCCGTCGCGGGCGACAGGGACGACGACGGCATCAACGACGACATCGACGCGTGCCCCGACGTGAAGGGCGATCCTTCGCCCGATCGCGCGAAGGACGGCTGCCCTCCGGCGGATCGCGACGGGGACACGGTGCTCGACATCGACGACGCGTGCCCGAACACCCCGGGCGCCCGCAGCGCCGACGCCACGGAGAACGGCTGCCCCGAGGACTCGGACGACGACGGCTTCCACGACGGCATCGACGCCTGCCCCAGCGTGCGCGGCGGGGCGAGCGACGACCCGAAGAAGGTCGGCTGCCCTGGCGACGCGGACGGCGACGGCATCGCCGACGCCTCGGACGCCTGCCCCAGCGTCAAGGGGCCGGCGAACCGGGACCCGAAGCAGAACGGCTGCCCGGACGATCCGGATGGAGACGGCGTACGCGGCGCCGCGGACGCCTGCCCGAACGAGCGGGGGCCCTCCGACCCTGATCCACGACAGAACGGCTGCCCCAGGTTCGTTCGCGTCAACGCCGACGAGATCAGGACGTCCAAGCCGGTGCAGTTCGTCGTCTACGGCAAGTCGCGCGCCGAGACGGTCGATCCCATCTCCGACGAGATCCTGTACGAGGTGCGCGACGCCATCCAGCAGAACCCGGACATCGAGCTCGTCGAGGTGCAAGGCCACACCGACGACAACGGGACCGAGGAGTACAACCTCCGCCTGTCGCAGCAGCGCGCGGACGCGGTCCTCTCGTGGCTCGTGTCCGCCGGGGTGCCCCGGGAGAAGCTCGTCGCCAAGGGCTACGGCTTCGAGCAGCCGCTCGGGGACAACCGCGTCAAGACAGGGCGCCAGAAGAACCGCCGCGTGCAGTTCGTGATCGTCAAGCGCAAGGGAAAGCCCTAGCGAGCAAGCGGCGGCGGCGTGGTGCAACGACCACGACCACGAGCGACACAACGCCCAAGACACCACAAATCCCGACAGCCGCCCAGACGCGCAGACGTCAATACCTCGCAGTCCGGGGCGATCGCAGCGCCGCGGCACGTCACGCTGCGCCGCGCCCGCATGCGCCTCCGCCATCACCCGACCCCCGGCCGTGACCGTTCCCTGACGGCCGTGGACGGGCGCGTGTGTCACCTTATCGAATGCTCCATACGGTGGCGATCTCAGATATCCATCTTTGCGAGCTCGAGCCGGGTGACGGCCTGTGGATGCGCTACCGTCAGGCTCCTTACTCCCCCGACAGCGAGGTCGCGGCGATGCTGGACGCGCTCCGGGACGAGATGAGGCAGGGCACGGCGCGCGGCGCGGGGCGCGATGAGCTCACGCTCGTGCTCAACGGCGATGTGTTCGACTTCGATGCGCCGCGCGTGATCGACCAGCAGAGCGTCTTTCACGATCTCCCCCGCAGCGCGGAGCACGCGGTCCCGGCGATAGAGGCGATCCTCGCGGACCACCCTGTGTTCATCGAGGCGCTCGGTCGCGTCGTCGCGGACGGGCACACCGTCGTGTTCATCTCCGGCAACCACGACGTCCAGCTCACGTTGCCCGAGGTGCGCGACCTGGTCCGGGCCCGCGTCGTCGATGCGGCGCTCGCCGCGCAGAGCGACGCGCCACCCTCCAGCGCCCCGCACGCGCGCGCGACGCTGGGCGCGCGCGTCGTGTTTCGCGCGTGGTTCCACAAGACGCCCGACGGCATCATCGTGGAGCACGGCAACCAGTACGACGCGTATTGCAGCTACCGCTATCCGATGGTCCCGTTCGGGCGTAACCCGGGCGAGATCCAGCCCACCATGGGCTCGCTCGTGTGCCGGCTGCTCGTGTCGCGGATGGGCTACTTCAACCCGCACGTGGACGCCTCGTTCATGCTGTCCGCGTTCGGGTACTTCGCGCACTGGGCGCGTTACTACATGTTCTCCAGCCGCTCGCTCGCGGGGGCGTGGGCGCTCGGCGCGCTCCGCACACTCCTCGAGCTCGTGCGCCGGCGCGAGCCGGAGCGGCGCGCTCGCCTGCGCGAGTGCCTCGCCGCCGCGGCGCAGGAGACGGGCGCCCCGCTCCGCGCCGTCGCCCGTCACGCCCGCCTGTTCGCGCCCCCGGCCGAGGATCGGCTGGGGCTCGTCGCGCGCGAGCTGTGGCTCGACCGGGCCGCGCTGGCGCTGCTCGCGGTCGCGGTGGCGCTCGTGTGGCTGCTGCTCGCTCCGCTCTGGCTCGCGCCGGCGGCGCTCGTCGCGCCGGCGGCGCTCATCGTCTACGAGCGCCTCGTGCCGAAGCTCCCGCTCGACGCGACGTGGCAGCGCGTCAGTCGCGCCGCGCGCCACGTCGCCCGCGCCCATCGCGCCAGAGCGGTCGTCTTCGGCCACACGCACACGCCCGAGGGCACCTGGGAGGGCGGGCTGTTCTTCGGCAACACCGGCTCGTGGTCCGCCGCCTTCGAGGACGTGGCCTGCACCAAGCCGATCTTCGCCGCGCGCCCCCTGGTCTGGCTGAGGTCCGAGCCGGTGGCGGGCAGCGCCGCGCGCCTCTCGGGGGGCCTCGTGACCTGGAAGAGCGGCCGCTTCGAGGCCCTCACGGCCAGCGTCCCGCCCCCTGCCGGGCAGCGCAGCGAGCCGCACGGCGCCCATCCGCCTCTCCAGTCGCCAGCGACCGCCGCGCTGCGCACGTGACGCGCGTCACGCGCGTCACGTGCGTAACCCGAGCAGGCCGGCGCTCTTCACTCGAATTGAGCTCCTTCCTGACTTGCGCGAGGCGTCCCGCCGCTGGATGCTCCCGGCACGACACGCCTCCCGCCGACGAGGAAGCTCTGTGAACCCCCCGCTCCACATCGAAGCCGCCGGTGACAGCCACGTTGGCCACCAGCGCGAGCACAACGAGGACAGCTTCGCGGTCGATCTGGATCTCGGCCTCTTCGTCGTCGCGGACGGCATCGGCGGCGCCGCCGGTGGGGAGGTCGCGTCACGGATGGCGGTCGACATCGTGCGCTCGTGCTGCAAGGACGGCGAGGGCGAGATCACCCAGCCGACGGGGTACGACGAGGAGGTGACGCCCCTCGAGCTGCGCCTGGTCTCGTCCATCTGGCGCGCCAACGAGCGCATCTTCGAGGTCGGGCAGCGCGACCCGCTCTGCTACGGCATGGGGACGACGTTCGCGGGCGTCTACGTCGACGGGAGCTCGGCGTGCATCGCGCACGTCGGCGACAGCCGGGTCTACCGCTACCGAAAGCGCCGGCTCGAGCGGCTCACCGAGGATCACTCGCTCTGGAACGAGCACCTGAACACCGGCGAGCAGCTGCCTGACGATGTGGATCCGCTGCTCGCCCGCAACGTCGTGACGCGCGCGCTCGGGATGGGGAAGACGGTCGACGTGGCCACGCGCGTCGAGCGGCCCGAGGCCGGAGATCTCCTGCTGATCTGCTCGGACGGGCTCTCGGGCCCGGTCTCCGAGCTGGAGATCGCCGAGCTGCTCGCGCAGGAGAGCGACCTCGCCGCGACGGCGCGGTCCCTCATCGACCGCGCCAACCAGCACGGCGGCCCCGACAACGTCACGTGCGTGCTCGTGCGGTGGAACGCCGGCGGCTGATGCGGCCGAGCGCGCCGCGCGCGCCGCGTTAGAGCGGGGCGCTGCTTCGATGCGCCCCGCTCTACGGGAGCGTCTTGATCCGGAGCAGATCGGCGGACCTCGTCATGTCGCTGGCGAGCGTGCCCGGGGTCGCGTCGTCGCTCTCGTGCTCCACGAGCGAGAACAGCTCCCCGAACGGCGTCGCGAGCTGCTCGTCGGTCGGCTCCGCCTCGCTCCACCCCTCCGGAAGCGGCGGCAGCGCGTCGCCCGCGATCGCGTCGTACGCGCTCGACAGCCGCTCGAAGCCGTCGCGCACCGCCGTGTCGACCTCCGCGCCTTCGGCGCCCTTGGTCAGGATCCACGGCTGGAAGGCCTTGTAGGTCGCCACGCCGGCCGCGACGTTCGCGCGCATGTCGGCGAGCGTGTACTGGGCGTAGCGCGACTCCTCCTCTCCGGTCGCCGCCTTGCTCGTCTTCTCCACCTGCTCGGCGATCGAGGCGATGACCCCGCGGTAGGCGGACGGCGCGTCGAGCGCGAGCGAGCCGAAATCCGATTGCATCTTCGCCGCGTCGGCCGCGAGGCGCGCGCAGAGCTCGTCCTTGAACGACGCGGCCTCGGCCTCGGTGGCAGGGAAGGCAGCCTCGCTGTAGTTGTCGAGCTCAGACTCGAAGGCGAGGACGGGCTCCGGGATCGCGTCGGCCCAGAGGATGCGCTCGATGGCGTGCACGCCGGTCACCCCCTCACCGTCGAAGAGGTTGTCGTCGGCCTCGACCTCGATGAACGCGTCGTAGCGGGCATCCGTCGAGTAGTCGAGATCCGGGAAGACGACCGCGATGGCTCCTTCGATGCTCTCGTAGGCGTGCCGCGCCTTCTTCCACTCGGCCTTCATGGCATCGACGGCCTCCTTGTCGCTCGTCGCGCTCCATCCGTCGGCGTCCGGCGCGGGCGCGGCCGCCTGGAGCGCGGCCGTGGCGGCGGCGAACTGGTCGATGTTGCCCTGGATGAAGGCCTTCACGTCGGACACGGCATGCCGCTCGTGCTCCGCGTCGGTGAGCAGCGCCTCGTTGTCGCTTCCGCACGCAGGAAGCGAGAGGGCGGCGGCGGCGGCGATGGCCAGACCGGACCGCAAGCGGGCGGGGATATGCATGATCTTCGAGCTCCTTGTCACCGCTCGCGTGGGGCGAGCGCGCGATGTGGACTGGTGCGTGTGCGCCTCGGTGGACGTCGATCAGAGCGAGCGCACGAAGTCGATGAGCGCCCCGCGATCCTCGTAGGAGAGCGCGCGGAACGCGGCGACCGAAGCGGCGGCCTCCGAGCCGGGGCCGTCGTGGAGCAAGATGGCCTGCTCGATGGTCCTGGCGCGGCCGTCGTGGAGGTACGAGGTGCTGTGACGCACGCCGATGAGCGGCGCCGTCCGCCAGGCGACGGAGCTGGCCGACTCGTCGGCCAGCCCGTCGGCGAGATCAGGGCCGAGGTCGTGCAGGAGGAAATCCGTGTAGACCAGAGCGTCGATGTCCGCGAGCTGCGCGATCGGGTAGTCGGCGCGCGTCCTCAGCGAGGGGACATGGCAGGCGGCGCAGTCGGCCTCGGCGAAGAGCGCCTGGCCGCGCGCGTCCGCGGGCGCGCGCCTCGGGATCTCGAGCAAGCGCATGTAGTCGGCGACGGCGTTCACCGTGTCGAGGTCCACGTCCTCGCCCGGCTTGGCGTCGTCCGTGAGCCCGTCGGGGTTCGGCAGCTCGTCCGGCCGGAGCGGCGAGGTGATGCCCATGTCGCCCTGGTAGGCGTCGGCCGTGAAGTCGTCGAGCGTGGCGACGCGCGCCTTGAACCCGAAGCGGCCGATGAGGTTCTCGTCGCCCTCGACGAAGGCGTTGAACGACGCGTCCCCGCTCTTCTTCGAGTGGAACACCACGCGGTTGATGCGCCCGCGGATGGCGTCGCCGCGCGCGGCCTGCTCGGTCGCGACCCGCACGATCTCGGCGTCGTCGACCGCCTCCATGTAGCCGCGCCCGAACACCGGCGGGCCGAGGCGCTTCGAGACCTTGATCGTCGCCTCGATCTCGGGCTGCGAGAGCGTCGTCGCCCCCCCGACGGCGTAGGGCCGCAACGTGTGTCCGTAGGGGAGCCCCCCCTGATCCGCCGCCGGCGTCACGCCGTCGTCCTCGACGAGCGCCATCTTCTGGACCGCGCCCGGGCCGCGCGCGGCGCCGTCGTGACAGCCGGCGCACGCCGCGCGGATGTAGAGCGGCCCGAGGCCATCGCGCTCGCGAAAGACGAAATCGAAGAGCGCGTCGCCGTCCTTGAACCGCGCTACCTGCTCCGCAGAAGCGTCGCGCAGCGGCACGTCGGTGAGGTCGTCGCCGATCAGCGTGATGCCAGCCAGAGGATCGTCCGGAGCGGACTCCGAGCCGCAGCCCACATTGAAGACCAGCGGGAGCGCAAGAAACGGGGCAAATCGTGACATCTCGTCGACCGGGACCGTAGCCGTAAATGAAAGTCAGCGTCAATAACCCGCGGCGGCACGCTGGCCGAGCTGGTGTGCAGGATCGCGCATGGGCGGATCCCACCGCCTTGCGAAGCGTGGCGGAGGCTCGGGCGTTACACTGCCCGAGCCGGCGCGGACGGGCTCACGCTGGAGGACAGCGGATGAAGCAGCGAGATGACGAGCGGCGCGCGGCCTCGAAGGCCCTCCGGGACGGACTGCGGGAGCTCGAGCGGAACGAGGAGCGCCGCGCGGCTCACAAGGAGCTCAGCGCCGGCTGGCTCCGGTACATGGGCCCCGGCTACGGCAACGACATCTGCTCGATGTGCGGCGCGCTCCTCGATAGAGGAACGGCCTACATGCACTGCGCGCCCTGCCTGGCGACGCGCGGGATCGACGAGCATGCGCTGCGCGGCGTGTGCGCGCAGGCGATGGCGGAGGACTGGCCGTTCCAGGATCGCCGGCTCGACGGCGGGCGCTGGGCGCGCGCGCTGATCGCGTTCTGGCGGAATCACGTCGATCCGATCGAGTCGAAGGCGATCCCGTACCGGAACAACACGCTCGAATCTTCCTTCTACTACATGAAGCGGCGCCTCACCGAGGCGGGGGTCGCGGACATCTGGACGGTGCCTGATGAGAGCCAGCGTGGGCTCGATCCTGCGATGGTCGTGCGGGCCCGGGGCGGCGCGCTGGCGATCGGCGTCACCACCCAGCGGCGCATCGCGACGGCCGACGAGGGCGCGCACGCGCACATCGCGCTGTTCGACGAGTTCCTCCACCTCGCGGGCGCGCGGGAGGGCTTCCTGGTGGTCGAGAAGCTGAGCCGACGCGCGCGGCGCGACACGCCCGTTCGGGAGATCGTGGTGACCACCGCCGAGGGACGGCGCGTGACGCAGCTCCGCTGCATGCAGGAGGATCGGAGTTGGCCCGCGCCGGCGGCGCCGGCGTAGAGCCGGGCGCTGTCGCGGCGCGGACCTCACGCCGCGCTACTGCCGGAAACGCTGCTCGATATCGTAGATCTCTGCCGCCACGCCGTCGGCTCCGTCGTAGGTCCGGCTGGCCCCGCGCCCTCCGATCCCGGCCTCACCCAGCTCGATGGTCGTGTTCGTGAGCGAAGGCTCGATGCCCGCGTACGCGATGGCGATCGAGTGGCCGCCGAGCCCGCCGCCGCCCCGGCCGCCCTGGCCGCCCCGGCCACCGCGACCGCCAGGGCAGGCGGCGTTCAGCCCGTCGGCGTCGCCTCGGGTCCCGGCTGCCCCGTGCTCGCCGCCCTCGCCGCCCGGCTGGCCCTCGCCCCCAGCACCGCCATTGCCGCCGCGGCCCGTCTTCAGGACCACGTCGTTCAAGGTGATAGACGCGCTCCCCACGAAGAGGGCGATGCTCACCCCGCCGGCGCCTCCGCCGCGGCCGCCGAGCCCGCCGCACCCGCCCGCGCCCCCGGCGCCTCCGCCGGCGCCGGCCGCAGAGGCCTCGAAAGGACACATCTGCGCGCCGGTGCCGCCCTTCGCGCCGCCGCCTCCTCCGCCGCCCTGGCCCCGCCTGCCCGGCGTCCCGTCGCCGGCGAGCGGGCCCGTATACCCATCCAGGAACAGATCGCCGAAGCCCGTCGCGCCGGCGCCCGGACTCCCGTCCACCCCGTCCGCGCCCGCCTGTCCCGCGGTGCAGCGCTGGGTGCTGGTCTCGCCCTTGCCGCCGTTCATCACATCGCCCGGAACCCCGCTGCTTCCATCCCCCCCGGACTCCAGGCCCCCCGTCCCTCCCGTGCCGCCGCGCGAGTCGTCCGACCGATCGTCGGGCGTACCGCAGGTGTTGTTCACGGGGAGCCCGCCGGAGACCGTCGTGGCCGAGCACGCGGCGTTGCCGAAGTTGCCGATCATCCCTTTCCCGGCAGCGCCGTCCACGAACGCCCCGCCGTTCGCCCCCGGCGCCCCGTCGCCCGCCTCGAGGATGCACCGCGTGAAATGGACAGGGACCCCCGAGCTGTTCGCGGCGATCGCGGATCTGCCTGCGAGCTCGGTGTGGGTCACCGGGATGGAGCGCGCGATCACGTGGAAATCCTCGATCACCGCCGCGCCTTCGCCGTTATCGAACGAGAGCGGCGTCTCGCCTTCGGGAGCGGTGAGCGTGGTCTTCTTCTTGTCGCCTATCCAGCGCCAGCGGTCGTCGCAGTCGAGCCCGCCGAAGAGCCGGTGTCCCCCCGGCACGATCACCGCCTCGTCGAACGTCTGGGCGCAGATATAGATGCGCCTTCCCTTGTCCGGGGAGACCTGGAACGCCTCCGAGATCGTCCTCAGGGGCGCCCTCTGGATCCCCGCGTTGCTGTCGTCCCCCAGGGTGCTCGAGACCCACACCCCGCACTTCGAGGGGACCGTCTCGTGCTTGCTCGGAGTGCAGGCCTCGTCGGACAGCTCGTCTTCGGGGTTCCCGATCCCGATGATGTTATCCGGCTGCTCGACGCAGCCGCTCAACGCCATCGCGACCGGAATGAACCCCACTACCCATGCATCAACCTTGAATCGAATCCTCATACTATTCCTATTCCGGTCAGCCCTGCGCGTTTTCCAAGCAAAGCGACCTGCGCGTGCCGCCCGGCGCGATCGCCGCGCCTGCCCCGTCACGCGCGCGCTCGTTGGCGGGCGCGGGCGCGGGCGCGGGCGTCGCCCGGGTGGGGGAGGGATCACCCGGGTGGGGAGGAGACGAGGCCACGGCGCGCGTGAGCGCGCGGCCGCCCCGCGCCTGCCGGCGCGGGGCGTGTCGGCTCAGTTGGCCCCACCCCCAGTTGCCCATCGCCGGGTATTCCGTGCGAACATCGGCCCATGAGCGCGGAGCTGAGGGACCTCGTGCGCGAGCGGATCGAGGCCGGCGGCGGTGAGCCGATCGAAGGCGGTCGCTTCCTGCCGCTCGTCACGCTGGAGTCCGGCGCCCGGGTGGGGCTGGACGGCTCGGGCGCCTGGGTCTTCGCGCCCGAAGGCGGTGGGGCGGCTCAGGCCATCGCGCCCGAGCGCGAGCGGGCCTTCTTCGAGGTGCTGGAAACGAAGCGGGACGACTTCGACGCGAGCATCGAGGCGGCGGCGACGGCCGCGGGCCTGCCCCCCGAGGAGGTGGCCTTCTCGTTCCCCGCGGCCGACGTCGTCCGCGTGGTGCTCGCGAGAGGCCTGCCGAGCATGACGCGGCTCGCGCTCTCGTGGCTCCGGTTGACGGAGGTCCGCGCGCTCCGCGCCGAGATCATGGCCGTCTCGCGCGACCCGACGATGCCCGTGCCCGTCCGGGACCTGGCCGAGCGGCTCACGGTCCCCGCGTGAGCCCGCGCCGCGCCCCGCCCGGAGGCGGGGCCGGCGCGGGGAGGGAGGTCAGACGGTCGCGAAGGCGTCGGCCGGGATGTCGAGCGCGGACGAGTCCTCGCGCCCGAGGATCTCGGCGGAGAACTTCGCGTGCGGCAGCACGTTGGCCGCGAAGTAGAGGGCAGCGTGCTTCTTGCCCTCGTAGAAGGCGCGGTCCTTCGCGCCGGCGTCGCCGGCCGGCAGGCCCTCCATCGCCTTGAGCGCGATGACCGCGCCGTCGAGCAGGAGCCAGCCGATCGCGAGCTCGCTCATCATCTCGAGGAAGCGGTTCGCCGCGAGCGGCACCATCGGCATCTTGCCCAGCTGGAACCACGAGAGCAGCCGCATCGCGGTGCCGGCGACGGCCTCGTGCGCCTCGCGGAGCTCCTTGATGCTCGCGGCGAGGACGGGGTGCTTCTCGTTGGCCTTCACGAACTCGGCCACGTCGTTCAGGAAGGCCTGCAGGTTGACCCCGCCGCCCTGGCCGAGCTTCCGCCCGACGAGGTCCATCGCCTGGATGTGGTTCGTGCCCTCGTAGATCGAGAAGACCTTCGCGTCGCGGCAGTACTGCTCGACCGGGTAGTCCTTCGTGTACCCGGCGCCCCCGAAGGTCTGGATCGCCGTCTCGCAGACGCGGAACGCCTGGTCGGACGAGTAGGCCTTCACGAGCGGCACGAGCAGGTCGACCTGGCCCTGGTTGTAGGCGGCCGCGCGGTCGTCCTTGCCCTGGTAGACGGCGACCGCGTCCTGGTGGCGCGCGAGCTTGATGATGAGCGCGCGGATGCCCTCCACGCGGCTCTTCATGTCGAGCAGCATCCGCCGCACGTCCGGGTGATCGATGACCGGCACGCGCGGCGCGGTCGCGTCCTTCCACTGGAGGATCGACGAGCCCTGCTTGCGATCCTTCGCGTACTCGAGCGCGTTCAGGTACGCCGAGGACGCGACCGACACGCCCTGCAGGCCCACGGAGATGCGCGCGCCGTTCATCATCCGGAACATCTGCGGCATGCCCTGGTGCTCGACGGTGCCGACGAGCTCCCCGAGGCAGGCGTCGCTCTCGCCGAAGTTGAGCACGCACGTCGACGACCCGTTGATGCCCATCTTGTGCTCGATGTTGCCGACGACGACGTCGTTCGGCCCGCCGAGCGAGCCGTCGTCGTTCACCCGGACCTTGGGCACGACGAAGAGGCTGAGCCCCTTCGTGCCGGGGGGCGCGCCCTCGACGCGGGCGAGCACGAGGTGCACCACGTTCTCGGTGAGGTCCTGGTCGCCGCCGGAGATGAAGATCTTCGTGCCGCGGATGAGGTACTTGCCGTCCTTCTGCTTCACCGCGCTCGTCCGCGACGAGCCGACGTCCGACCCGGCCTGGGGCTCGGTCAGGCACATCGTCCCGCTCCACTGCCCGCCGTACATCCGCTTCAGGAAGAGGTCGCGCTGCCTCGGCGTCCCGAAGTGCTCGATCACCTCGGCCGCGCCGTACGTCAGCCCTGGGTACATGTTGAGCGCCGCGTTCGCGCCGCAGAGGAACTCCTCCACCACCGTGTAGAGCGTGAAGGGACCGCCCTGACCGTCGTAGGTGGGCGAGACCGAGACCGACTTCCACCCGGCCTCATACAGCTTGTCCCACGCGTCCTTGAACCCCGGCGGGGTCTTGACCTGCCCCCCCTCGATGCGACAGCCGACCCGATCGCCGACCGCGTTGAGCGGGCCGAAGACATCGCACGCGAACTTGTACGCCTCGTCGACGACCATCCCGACCTCGTCGCGCCCCCACGCGTCGTAGGGCGCGCTGCCGAGCAGCTCGTCCAGCCGGAATTGCTCGAAGAGGAGGAAGCGGATCTCGCGGAGGTCGGCCTTGTAGCGGTTCTGGTGGGTTTGAGCGTTCGACATGGGAGACCTCCTCGTTGCCGCGGCAGGGAGGCGCTGGCAGCCGGTTCCCTTCCCGGTCTTCCGCGCAGCTGCGGCACAGTTCTGCATTCGCCTAGCATGTCGCCGCGGCGCGTCAACAGCCGTCCGCAACATGTGGAGAATCTCGTGGAGATCCATGAAGATCGGGGCATCCGAGGCGGGTCCTCGGCGGGGCCCCCGCGCCGGGATCCACGGCGTTGAACTGGCGAGCGGCGCGGCGTAGGCTCGCCCGCGATCGACCATGTCCGACCCGGCTTACATCACGCCCAGCGGGGCGAGGAGGCTGTCCGAAGAGCTCGCGCGGCTCCGCTCCGTGGAGCGGCCTCGCATCGTCCAGGAGGTCGCCGACGCGGCGGCGCAGGGCGACCGCTCCGAGAACGCCGAGTACATCTACGGCAAGAAGAAGCTGCGCGAGATCGACCGGCGGATGCACTACCTGACGAAGCGGCTGGAGAAGGCCGTCGTGGTCGATCCGTCCGAGCAGCGCGGCGACAAGGTCTTCTTCGGCGCGACGGTCGAGATCGAGGACGAGGACGGCGCGCGCCGCACGTACCAGATCGTGGGCGAGGACGAGATCGACAGCGCGGCAGGGCGCATCAGCTGGCGCTCTCCGGTCGGCCGGTCGCTCCTCGGCAGGCGCGCGGGGGACGTGATCACGGTCCGCCGCCCGGCGGGCGAGGCGGAGATGGAGCTCATCTCGGTGCGTTACGGCTGAGCGCCGCGCGGGCGCCAGGGCCGGAGGAAGGAGACGGGAATCGGCATGAGGATCTTGCACACGATGCTTCGGGTCGGCGATCTCGAGCGCTCGATCGGCTTCTACAGGGACGTGCTCGGGATGCAGCTCCTGTCGCGGCAGGACTACCCGGAGGGCAAGTTCACGCTCTGCTTCCTCGGCTACGGGAAGAACCCCGAGCACGCCGAGATCGAGCTCACGCACAACTGGGGCGTGGACAAGTACGAGCTCGGCACGGCGTACGGGCACATCGCGCTCGGGGTCGAGGACATCCGCGGGGCCTGCGACCGCATCCGGGCGGCGGGCGGGAAGATCACGCGCGAGCCAGGCCCGATGAAGCACGGCAAGACCGTGATCGCGTTCGTCGAGGATCCGGACGGCTACAAGGTCGAGCTCATCGAGGAGTCGAGCCGGAGCCGGTAGCCGGAGCCGGGACTCGAGGCCGGCAGATCGAGGTCGGCGAGGCGCGCCGAGGCAGGGGAGGGCGCGTGGCAGCCGGAGGCCCAGAGGAGCCTCCGCGCTGCCCGCGCCTCGTCTCTGCTGCGCGCTCGCCCGCGCGCTCGCTTCAAGCCCGCGAGGCGCGGGAGATCAGGCGCCCACGACCGGCGCGGCGTCGTTCGCCGGCTCGGGGGACGAGAGCTCGCCGCCCTCTGCCGCGGACACCTCCTCGTCGGGCGCCTTGGCGGGCGCCTCGGACGAGGCGCTGCTCGCGGCCGCCGCGGCCTTCTCGGCGTTCGGACGCCGGCCGCGCGGCTTCTGCAGCAGCGACGGGGCGAGGTCGCCGTCGCCGCCCTCGTGCCAGCGCAGGTACGCGACGGCGCGGCGGCACTCCTCGTACGCCTTCGCGACCAGCGAGATCGCGCGGGCGCGGCGATCGCCGGCGTCGGTGATCTTCGGCGCCGCGGACGAGCCCTTGCCGGGCTTCGCGGCGAGCGCGGCGAGGAGGCGCACGCCGAGATCCGCGGCGCGCTCGAGCTCCTCGTCCTCGACCGCCGTCTTGGCGCGGACCTTGTCCCAGGAGCCGCGGAAGAGCTCGGCCAGGGCGATGAGATCGCTCGCGAGATCCGCGTGCCCCTTGCCCTTGCGGATGTCGGCGACGCGCTGCTTGTCGAGCAGGTTCCTGTAACCGAGCGCCTCGGCCGCGACGAGGAGCCCCTCGCGCAGCGTGCCGGCTTCTTCGGTGAGCTTCTTCGCGTCGAGCTCGCTCGCGGGCGTGCTGTAGAGAAGATCGGCGTACCAGGCCGCGAGGGCGTAGTCCTCGAGCTCGTCCAGCATCGCGATCGGATGGTTCGGGAGATCCCGGACGATCTCGTCGCGGAGCTCGCGCAGGTGGGGCAGGGCGGAGAGCACGGAGCTCACGGCCCTGGGGACCTCGACGTAGACGGTCACGAGATCGTCGGGGCCGAGCTCGAGGAGCTTCGGCTCAACGCGGCCGTACGCCGCGAGCGCGGCGGCCGGCGAGGACGGGAGGACGGGAGCAGGTGCTGCTTTCGGGGGTCTCGCCATACAGGTGTCTCCAGCGGAGGGCGCGCACACTGCCAGACGGGAGCGCGAAGGGAAAGGGGGACCGCGCGATTGCCGCCGGAGGCTCGGCCGGAGGGCGCCCTGGCGCGAACAGACTCTCCGACCGGGCGCGCTGTGCTCTGGTAGATTGCGGCGCGAGGACTCACGACATCATGTACGCGATTGCGATCATTCGTTACAGGCGACCGCTCGACGAGGTGCTCCCGGCCGTCGACGCCCACCGCGCCTATCTGAAGGGGCTCATCGAGCAGGGACTCGTGCTCGTGTCAGGGCCGCTCGATCCCCGCCACGGCGGGGCGCTCCTGCTCCGGGTGCCCGACGAGGCGGCCGGGGCGACGCTGGATCGGATCCGGGACGGCGATCCCTTCACGGAGAAGGGGCTGGCGCAGTACGAGCTCCTGCCCTGGGCGCCGGTGTTCGGAAAGGAGGAGCTCGACCGGGTGTTCGCCCCGAAGCCCTGAAGGGAGCGCCGCGCCGTTCATCGCACCGGCGCCGACCGCGCGCCGCGCGCTACGGCGTGTCGAACGAGAGCACGCCCGAGTCGTCCGTCGCGTAGCGCCCGCCCGGCGTGATGCGCACCTTGAGCTCCGGCTCCCGGGAGACGACGGCCACGTCGTAGCCGGCCTTCGGCAGGAGGCCGGTGATCACGTGCCTGCGCGTCGCCCGAGGCACCTGATAGGTCAGCGGCCCCGAGCTCGGTCGCGGTTCCGAGCGCAGATCCGAGCGGAAGAGGACGACCGTGCCTGCCACGAGCGCGCCGTCGAAGCCGGAGCCCTGCGCGCTGTCGATCCGCGTCGCCGCATCCATCGCCGCGCCCGCGTCCGCGCCTTGCAGCACGTGCAGGAAGCGGACGTCCGTCGGAGCGGTCTGATCCTCCACGACGAGGCGGTGGGTCGTCGGCTCCATCGCCGCCGGCTTGTCGACGTTCTCGACCGGCACGGCCGTCATGCGGGCGCTCCGCGGCAAGAGGCTCTGGATGAACAGCGTCTGCCCCCGCGGGGTCACGGCGCTGGCCGTCCGGTCGGCGATCCGCGGCGCCGACGTGGTCATCAGGTTGAACCGCTTGAACCGGCCGGCGGTGCGCGACGTCGCGCGGTCGTAGACGACCACGTGATCCGGCTGCAGCCAGACGACCGACCGGCTCGCATGGACGATGTCGCGGGCGGCGTCCGTGGGCGTCCAGACGTTCTCGCGGGTGTTGTACAGATCCGTCGCGATCCCCTCGGCGAACACGTAGCCGGCGCCCCGGGTCATGCGCGTTTTCGGATCGCCGGCGGCGCGCCCCTCGCGCCACTGGCCGCCTCGCGCGACGATCTCCTTCTCGAACCAGCGCATGTTCGACGGCTTGTCGTTCTGCAGGGAGAGGGTGTTGTGGTAGTCGGTCGTGGCGCCGATCAGGTTGTTCGAGTAACTCGTGTGCTCCTTCGTCAGCCACTCTCCCTTCCGGTAGAGCTCGATCTGATTGCAGTCGCCGATCTGGTGGTTGATGGTGACCCAGCCGCACCGCCAGGTGAACCACGTCGCGCCCGCCGTCCAGTCCGAGCGCGCGCGGAGGGAGCCGCGCCCCTGCGCCCGCTCGAAGAAGGCGGTGGGCATCGCCGGGCGCGGATCCGCCGGGAGCGGCGCGGCCGGGTCGAAGAGCATGAAGCTCAGGATCGCCCGGCTCGGGGCGGGTGAGCCCCAGATCTTCGACGTGCGCGCGTAGAGCTCGGGCGCGCCGCCCGCGATCGTGTTGGCCACGATCCAGCGCGACCTCTGCAAGCGCGCGGTGTTGCCCGTGAGCTGGTCGAAGACGCCGAGCGAGCCGAACAGCTCGGCGAAGCGCGGCTCGACCCAGATCTGCAGCGTGTCGCCGTAGTTCGCCATCTCGTAGACCGGCCCGAGGTCGCTCCTCGACGGGTACGTGACCGGGCCCGGCGCGATCGAGTGCAGGAACCCGTCCGTGAAGCGGTCCCAGGTTCCGCTGCGCAGCAGCCCGATCTGAGGTCCTGACTGGGCCTGGGTGCCGTAGCCGGCCGTATAGAGCCCCAGCAGCGCCTGGTGGAGGGTCGCGACGCCGCCGCTGCCGTAGAGGAAGCCCTCCACGGGCAGGCCGCCGCTGGCCACGCCGAGCCCGTCGGAAGGGACCCCGAGCTGCTTGGCCGCGGTCTCGGAGGCCTCGAAGATGGCGAAGGCCTGGTAGAGCCACGCGCCCGTCGCGTCCGCGCGATAGCTGCGCAGCGTGTTGCCGAGCGTCCCCGCCGGCGCGCTCGGATCGAGCGGAGGGTCGTCCGCGTCGTCCATCGAGAGCGACATCAGCGTGACATTGCGCAGATGGCCGAGATAGTAGTTGTTCGCAGCCCACCTGAGCTGGAGCGGATCGCGGAGCAGCGCCGGATCGTTCATGACGCCGACGGGGTGGGGGTGCTCGTTGCCCGCCGTCGAGGCGTGGAGGTTGTCGTCAATCCACCTGAGAAAGACCTGCCGGATCTTGGCCTTGTCGCCGGCGGAGAGCACCGGACGGCCGCCGCTGTCGGTCGCGTTGTAGATCCAATCGACCGTCAGCGGGAACCCTTCACCCCACCAGCGCGAGCGATCGCCGGTCGCGAACCCCGGGCGGCGGAAGGGCTGGCCGTCGGCTCTCCCCTTGCTCGCCTCCTCGATGGCGACCATCAAGAGGTTGCGCGCCCTGACGGCGTGGGTGGGGCGGGCCGCGGCGTCGGCATCGATGAGCGACATGAATGCGAAAAACTCGGCATACGCCTCGGTCGGATACTGCTCGTAGGCGTTGGTGCCGCCGTCCGGCCACGTCGGGTTCGGCCGCCCATTCGGGTAGAACCGGCCTTCGTAAGCTGCGATCGCACCCCGGAGCGCGGGCAACATGGCTTCCCTGTACATGCGGTTTCGGCTGTCCGCGGCCCACCCGCGCAGCCTCGGGAGGTGTTCGTTCGTGAGCCAGAGTCGCGGGTGACCGGTGACGGGCTGCGCGGCGGCGCGCCCCGGCGCCCCGACAAGGCCCAGAGAGAGCACCGCTGCGGTGAGGATGTGGTGAATCGGTCGCATGCTGGTTCCCGGTATCGCTGGGCGCGAACAGCCGCGCCGGCCAGCGTTGACCCACGCTGAACAGCACGCGTCGTGCCGAGTATTTGCGTGCGCGCCGCGCGTCACGAGGAATGAGCAGTGTGCGTCCGTGTCACATGACCAACATCGACGACGCCATGCACGTCGCGCCGGTGGTGATACTGCATACCATTCACCTGGTAAGGCGACGTCATCGCGGCCGAGGTGACGCTCGCGCTTCGCGGGGCAGGACGGCGGCGACGTCGAAATAGCGAGGGCAATCGAAATACCGAGCGGAGTGAGCCCTCGCCTGCGCGCCCGTCCGCGGCCCCGGAAGACTCGGACACCTCGGAACCTCGGAGGACACGCGCATCGAGGCTCGAGGGCACATGACGCGAATCCGCCGCACCTCCGCGTGGATCTGTCGCTATACTGGACGAAGACAGGAGCGCGCTGCAGCATGCCGACGCCAGACTCCTCCCAGTTCCTTGGCGATCCTCGGGTCCTCCGCGAGGGGAATCTCGTGAAGGGCACCCTGCTCGGCTCCCGCGCCGAGGCCCTGCGGCAGCGCTATGGCGAGCGGGCCGTGGCGGATCTGAGCCGTCAGCTCTCGCCGCAGGCGGCCCGCTACCTCGACGATCCGCCGATGCCTCTGGCCTGGCACGACATGGCGCCGCTCCTCGAGATCGACTGCGCGCTCCTGCACGGGCTCTTCGGCGGCAGGATGGAGAAGATGCGCTTCTTCGGCGCGGAGATCGCCCGGAAGGACCTGACGACGACCTACAAGACGATGGCGGTGGTGGGCTCGCCGTCGGTGCTCTTCAAGCGCTTCGGCCTCATGTACAAGACCTACTTCAAGTACGGCGACTTCAGCGTGACGGCCACCGGCGACGCCGCGGGGAGGGCCACGCTCTCGGGCGGCGGCCTGCCGCTCTACATGTGCAGCCATGGCATCTCGGGCTGGGTCGAGGCGGGCCTCGCGCTCCTCGGCAGCCGGCGCAGCGCGGTCGAGCATACGGCCTGCAGGCACCGCGGGGCGCCGCGCTGCACCTGGTCGATCTCGTGGTGATCCACCCCTGCTCTACCGCGGGAAGTCGGCCGGGGAAGCGAACCGCCAAGCCGCCAAGGGCGCCAAGGGGATAGGGGGGATGCCCGGACGGCCCCCTCTCCCCTTGGCGTCCCTGGGGGCTTGGCGGTTTTTCTGCTGATCTGGAGCAACTTCCCGCAATAGAGTTAGGCGGCGGCCCGCCCGTCGTCCCCGAACGCCGCCCGCGCGAGCAGCCGCTGCAGCGCCTCGGCGCTCTCCTCCCACGACGGCGGCGCCGCCTCGGCGAACGCGTCCTCGTCCCAGGCGCGCGCGAGCGCCTCGCGGAGCGCCCGGCCGAGCGCCCCGGCGTCGCGCGACGGGACGAGAAGGCCGGTGCGCCCCGGCGTCACCACATCCGGGATGCCCCCGACGCGCGTGGCCACCACTGGACGCGCAGCCGCGAGCGCCTCGAGCACCACGTTCGGCGTTCCTTCCGCCCAGCTCGGAAGGGCCAGAAGATCCGTCGCGGCGAGGTGGCGGGCAACCGCGGAGAGCGGCCTCGCTCCGACAGCGATGATCCGGCCGCGCCCGTCGCTCAGATCGGCGGGCTCGCGATCGCGCCGCGCGGCGGCCTGCTCGACCGCAGCCCGCTCCGGACCGTCGCCGACGATCACGAGATGGACAGGCTCGCTTCCGTCGCCGCCGTCCCGTCCGAGCGCCTCGAACGCGCGCAGCAGCTCGTGGATCCCTTTCTCCCGGCTGACGTGCCCGACGAAGGTGACGATGCGCCCGCGCGCCGGGAGCCCGAGCTCGCGCCGGGCGGCGCGCCGGTCGGCAGGGCGGAAGAGCGCGCGGTCGACCCCGTTGCGGACGAGGACCGCGCGCTCCTTCGGCGCGCCGAGCGCCACGAGCGCCTCGACCATCGGCCGGCTCACGCCGATGACGCATGCGGCGGACCGGAGCGCGCTGCCGACGAGCGGCCGCACCGAGCGCCAGCGCGCCACGACGTTCACGTCCGTGCCGTGGGCCTTCACCGCGTACGGGAGGCCGAGCATCCGGGCGAGCAGCGCCGCGGCGCAGGCGTCGGGGTAGAGCCACGCCCCCAGCACGACGTCGAACCGCCCCCGCAGCCGCGGGACGTAGGGCAGGAGCCCCGCCAGGTAGAGCGGCGCGTTCACGGGCGCCAGCACCCGGCCCGCCCCGGGGAGGTACGGCGCGCGCGCGTGGACCACCGGGACGCCGTCGATCTCGTCGCGCGCGGGCACCGCCACCAGCCGGCCCGGGCGTGTGCGATCGCCCAGGAGCGATACGCCCGGGTGGTACGGGATCGCCGCGAGGACCTCCACCGCGCACCGGCGCGACAGCGCCGCGAGCTGCTGCCGCTGGAACGCGCACGACAGCGGCTCGACCCGGTTCGGAAAGATGCGCGTCACCCAGAGGACGCGCGGCGGCCTCGGCCAGCCCGCCTCGTTCATGCCCACGTCCACGCCAGCCTTCATGGTGTAACATTTGTTACATTCCATGGGTCCGCCCTCAGCGGGGCAGCGATGGACTCCGGGGTACGTCCTGCCCTGTCGGCGCACGTCCACACCGCGAGCGCGCGCCTTGCACGGCCTGGCCCGCTCTCCGGAGCGTCCCCGGCGGCGCCGCGCAGCCCCTCGCGCGGCGCGCGGTGGCACACGCACGCCGAGGCCAGATTTGTAATGTTGCAAACATCTCCGAACGTGGGACGCTCCGGGCGCCGGGCGTGCTGCCGGGGAGGGGAGGGCGGCCGATTCGGGTCGCTCCGTGCCGCGGGGCCTGCCGCTCGACAGCGAGGGGGCGCGTGTTCTCGTTCGTCTTGCCGATGTGGGACTCCGACGTGACGGCGCGGGCGGCGGTGGAGCAGAGCGTGGCGTCGAACGTCGGGGACGTGGGCTCGGGAGCGCTGATGGCTGGCGTCGTGGGCTCGCTCGAGGGCTCTCTCCGGGGCGAGGTGTCTCGTTATGGACTGAGCGTCGATGGAAGCTACGAGCGGGTATTTCAGGTCTCGCTCGACTCGGCTCGACTCACGCCCTCCGACAGCGCCTCGGCGCGGCTCGGCGGGGGAGCGGGCTGGGCGCTCTCGCCGCTCGCGGATCTCTCCATGGCCGCGGCCGGCTACCTCGCGACGCGCCTCGGCGTGCGCGCCGACGACGCGCTCGCCGCGCGCGATCCGTTCGTGTCCGGCGATCGCCTGCAATACACGCTCTCCGCCGCGCCGGCCCTCTCCATCACGGCGTCGCGGCGCTCCTCGGTGCGCGTCGGCGTCGGCTACGAGCAGGCGGGCGCGCTCTCGGCCGACGACCCTGCCGCGGTCGGGATCGACGCGCACACGGGGCGCGCCGAGGTGAGCACCTCGTTCGACCTCGGCGCGCTGGACACGCTGACGCCCGAGCTCCGGTACGAGGTCACCCAGTACCATCACGCGCTGCTCGACACCGATCTCACGCGCGGCGCGGCCCGCGTCCACGCCGGCGCCGCGCTCCTCTCCGAGTCTCACGAGCTCACGCGGAACGTCTCGACGCGGGTCGCCGGCGGCGTGACCGTCGCGAGCCCGCCGCCCGTGCTGTCGTCGCGCGACGCGGTGATCGCGCCGGCGGCGCGGCTCGGGCTCACCTACGTGGAGCAGCGCTATCGGCTGACAGCGGGTTATGCCTATGCCTACACGTCGCTCGGGCCGAGGATCGGATTCGGACACGAGCACGAGGCGTCCCTCGAAGCGAGCTTTCGGCCCGCCCGGGGCGGCGCGACCCGCGACCTCCTCGTGACCGGGGTCGCCCGCTTCTCGACCGGCAGCGCCCCCGTCGCCGCCAATCCGCCGCTCCACCTCACCCCCGGCGCGGCGGCGCCCTCCAGGGAAGGGTCGCTGTCCACCACCACCGCGCTCGCGGGCGCGGAGATCTCCTATCCCCTCTGGCGCGGGCTCGCGCTGAGCGGCGGCGTCGATCTGGAGTACACGCGCGCCGCGCTCGATCCGGCGCCGAGCGCAGGCGAGGCCGGCGGCTCGCTGAGGAGCATCTTCAGCGCCGGGATCTCGGGGACGCTATCGACGGATCGACACCGGACGCTCCGCCGCGATCCCGACGGCGCATGGGACGACGAGCGCCGCGGCGCGATGATCCAGGGGATGCCCTCCGGCCGCTGGCAGGCGCCCGAGCCAGGCCGCGAGCCCGACGGCGGCGGCGACACGTCCGGCGAGGCCCCGCCCGCGCGCGCCGCGCAAGCCGGCCCGCGCGCGACGCGCGACGCGCGATAAGCCCCCTCGACACGCCAATCGCTCCCCCGCAGGGGGCGGCGCGTCCACCCGCGCGACGGCTCAGCCGCCGGAGAGCCGGCGAGACGACCGTGCACCGGGCGGCACGCAGCGGGCATGGCGCGTGGCGCGTGGCGCGTGGCGGCTCAGCCGCGGTCCGCGTGACGCTAAGGACTCGACGTAGGCAATCCGTCGACGGCGTTCTCGCGCCGCGACTCCCCACGACAGCCCGCACGTCATCGGCGCAACCTGGCCGCGAAAGCGCCAAATTCGCCGCGCCCGGCCTCGCGCGCGGCGGCTCAGTCCGCCGTCATGAAATGAGATTCGTCGGAGGCATCTGGCGATCTGCCCCGGTCTGCTCTAGTGTAGGTCCAACTACAACCGTAGGTGCCCCGTCAGAGGCGACGCGCCGTGATGTGCGACCGCCCGGGGCCGACGAGTGGAGGAACGATGCTGGAGCTGTTCCGGTCGCCGCGCCGGGCGATGGTGTGGTTTGTCGAGGCCAGCCTGCTCTCGCTCCTGGTGTGCTGCGCGCCGGGCGTGCTCGTGGGCTGGGAGCACACGCTCGATGGGGAGCGCTTCGGACGTACAGCGAGCATCTCGTTGGTGGCGCTGGCGTCGCTCTATTATCACGGCCTCTACGGGCCTGAGCCTCCCAGGGCACGGGCGCTGGTCCTGACGACGTTCCGGGCGCTCGGCCTGGCGGCGGCGGTGCTGTGGCTCGCGTTCTGGCTCGTGCCGGACGCGGAGATCAGCGACCGGGTGATCCTGACGTCGCTCGGGGCGGCGGCGCTCGTGCTCCCGGCGTGGCGCGCGGCGTGTGATCGGGTGATGAGGAGCGAGAGCTTCTCGAAGCGCGCGGTCGTGCTGGGCTCTGGCGAGCTCGCCCGCTCGTGCGCGGCCCTCATCCGGAAGGATGGACAGGTCCTCGGGCTGCGCCTCGCCGGCCGGCTCGTCCGAGACGAGGAGCCGATCGACGAGCCCGAGATCGCGGGGAGGTACCGTGACCTCCGCCGCCTCGTCGAGCAGCGCGGCGTCGCGGTGGTGATCGTGGCGACGTCCGATCGCCGCGCCGCCTTCCCCCTGGAAGAGTTGCTCGATCTGAAGCTCCGCGGCGTCGAGATCGAGGAGGGCATGGATTTCTACGAGCGGGTGACCGGCAAGATCTGCGTGCGCGAGCTGAAGCCGAGCCAGATCATCTTCTCTCACGGGTTCAGCGTGCGGCGGCGGACGCTGATCGCGAAGCGGATCTTCGACGTCGCGTGCGCGACCGCCGGGCTCGTCCTCGCGCTTCCGCTGATGGCGCTCACGGCCGCCCTCGTGAAGCTCGACTCCAGGGGGCCGGCGCTCTATTCGCAGATCCGGACAGGCGCTCTCGGGAAGCCGTTCAGGATCCACAAGTTCCGCTCGATGAGGACCGACGCCGAGAAGGACGGGGCGGCGTGGGCGACGGAGAACGATCCGCGCGTGACCCGCGTCGGGCGGTTCATCCGGAAGACGCGGCTCGACGAGCTGCCGCAGCTCTGGAATGTGCTCGTCGGCGAGATGAGCATGGTGGGGCCGCGGCCCGAGCGCCCCGAGTTCATCGACGCTCTGGAGAAACAAATCCCCTTCTTCCGGCAGCGGCTCTTCGTGAAGCCGGGAGTGACGGGGCACGCACAGGTGCGCTGCCGTTACGGCGCGTCCGCCGAGGACGCGCTGGAGAAGCTCCAGTATGATCTCTATTATATGAAGAGCTTCTCGCTCTGGTTCGATATATCCATCCTCATCGACACCGTGAAGGTCGTGCTCTGGCGCATCGGCGCACGGTGAATCGTCCGGCCGCCGCTCCGTGCAATGGCTGCGCTCTTTAACGCCGGGCTCGGTGGCGCGCCCTCTGCAGAGCACGCGCGAGAGATCGGCGGGCGTCGGTCTCCGGGGGGTTCGGCGATGAAGACGTGGATGAGGGCGAGCGTCGTGAGCTCGGTGCTCCTGGTTCAGGGCTGCGTGGAGCTCGACCCTGCGCCGGGAGAGAGCGTCGCCGCCGCGGCGAGCAGCCTGAACGTCTCGACCTTCCGCTTCATGGAAGGCGGAGAGCTGCCGTATGTGCTCGGCTTCTCGCCCGAGACCGGCCAGATCCTCGGCGGCGCGCACCAGCTCCTCATCCCTCGAACCGACGGCCGCGAGGCGCTCGACAGCGCCAACCAGCCCTCGCTCCTGCACCCCGAGCTCCGGGGCTCCCTGCTCCAGCTCAACTCGACGCTCCGGGAAGGCGAGGCGCAGTCGACCGCGTTCGCCTCGAACTGGTGGCCGCAGCGGCAGAACGGCATCGCCGATCGCTGGAACTCGACCAACAAGAACTACTCCGACCGGATCTCCGACCCGGACAACATCTCTCCCGTCGAGAAATACGATGTCCTGTTCCACTCGGGGCAGATGGAGACGCTCGGGGCCATCGCCTCGTGGAGCATGGACGACCTGAGGAGGCCTCCCTACCTGCGCAATCCTCCCTATATCCAGCCGACGGTGGTCGTGGCCGGCCCGGCCACGCGCTGGGAGCTACAGCATCACGGGCTCTACCAGGGTGTCTACCCGGAGTACTGGTGGGGGCACTGCAACGGGTGGTCGGCCTACGTCGCCGCCGAGGGGGCCGGGCCGCGCCGCGACGTCCGGGTGAAGCTCTCCGGCGCGAAGGTGACCGAGTGCGCCGCGGCGGAGACCGGCTGCGTCCTGTTCCGCATGGCGGACATCGAGGCGCTGATGAGCGAGCTCTACTTCAGCGACTCGGTGACCTTCGCGGGGCGCCGCTGCGAGACGCGGGCGGATCGGACGATGCGCGACGTCTACGGCAGGCCCATCGACCCCGCCTGCCGCGACCTGAACCCGGCCACGATGCACGTGGCCATGACCGGGCTGCTCGGGGTCGGAGCCAAGCCGCTCCACGGCGACTCGACCCAGCGACAGAAGCTCATGTTCGTCGTCGACCACACCTGGGACGTCGAGGTGTGGAGCTTCCCCGTCAAGCAGTTCTCGATCGATGTCATCGAGGAGGTGGACGTCCGGCAGGCCGCGCGGCTCCTGTGCGGCGGCGCGTATGCGGGCGCCGACTGCTACAATTACAGGTTCAACCCGGGCGCGACGCGCTTCGTCCGCGTCGCCGCGCGCTTCTGGATGATCTCCGATTCGGTCACCGGCGAGACGCTGCTCACGCCGCCCGAGCAGCGCACCGTCCCGCTCTCCGTGTCGGAGCTGCACTACGTGCTCGAGCTCGACGAGAACCTCACCATCCTGGGCGGCGAGTGGATCAAGAACCCCTCGATCGTGAACGGGATCAACGGCAAGGAGCTCCACCCGGATTATCTCTGGATCCCGGTGCGGGCCCAGGGCGCGGGCGAGGACGCCGACGATCTCGGGGGCGCCGAGGACAACCCCTACATCTCGTACGCGAAGGTCAAGGCGCTGCTCACGCTCTCGCAGCGCGACGACTGAGGCGCAACGCCGCGCGCGCCACGCCCGAAGCGCCCGGCCTGTCAGAAGTGCGACGGCGGACGGCGGCGCGGCGGAGATTCAAGAAGCGTTGGCGGGGTGGACGGGACTCGAACCCGCGGCCTCCGGCGTGACAGGCCGGCGTTATAACCAACTTAACTACCACCCCAGACGTCAGGGATACGACCGCTCGGCGAGCGCCGAGCCGGCTCGGCTTTGCTTCCCATGAGCAAGCTCGCCACGAGCCAGACCTCCTCGCCTGGCCTGCACCGAGCGATGCAGGCCAACCGAGGGAGGCTCAGGCGAGCATCGACTCAGATGACAGGGAAGAAAGCTGGCGGGGTGGACGGGACTCGAACCCGCGGCCTCCGGCGTGACAGGCCGGCGTTATAACCAACTTAACTACCACCCCAGACTGACATCACTACGGATCACCCAGGCCCCTAAACCCAGGAAGTGGGCGGGACAGGGGTCGAACCTGCGACCATCGGCTTGTAAGGCCGACGCTCTGCCGCTGAGCTACCCGCCCCGTCGGAGAGGTGCGCGACTGTACTCGCCGAACGGAGTCCGTCAAGATTTATTTCTCGCGGCCTCCGTCCCTGGCTGATCGAGCCCGCGCCTGCCCCTGGATCTCCGGGCTTTCGCCGCGCGCCGCCGCACGGGTCCGCATCGGTCCCGCCGCCACCCTCGCGATCCGCGTCCGCGTTCGTTCGCGTCCGCGTCGCTCGTTTGCCGCGGTTGCAAGCGCCATCACGAACGCACCAGGCGAGCGTGCGAACAGAGCTGTTGGACCGTGTGGCAACCTGACTCATCGACACACTTACAGCGCAAAATTCCCATGTGTCCGCGCTACGCTGTGCGTCAGCGGCGCCAGCCGCGCGTAAGCGGAGTGGAGGAGCAAGCAACGTATGGCGGAGAAGATCGGCATCCTCGTCGGCTGGGAACAGTCGTTCCCCCAGGCCTTCCTCGAGAGGTGCAACAAGGTGCCGGGCGTCCGGGCGGAGATCGCGAAGCTCGGCGGGACGCCCGAGCGGTTCGAGAGCCCGTACCGGGTGCTCATCGACCGGATCAGCCAGGAGGTGAAGCACTACCGCTTCTACCTGAAGGCCGCCGCGCTCGGCGGGGCGTTCGTGATCAACGACCCGTTCTGGTGGAGCGCGGACGACAAGTTCTTCGGCTACTCGCTGGCGTCGCAGATCGGCGTCGCGACGCCGCGCACCGTCATGCTGCCCCAGCGCGACTACATCCCGGCGATCGTCAAGGAGCGCAGCCTCCGCAACCTCGAGTATCCGCTCAACTGGGAGGCGATCATCGACTACGTGCGCTTCCCGGCCATCCTCAAGCCCGCGGACGGCGGGGGGTGGAAGGACGTGTCGGTGGTGCGGAGCCAGGAGGAGCTGCTCGCCGCCTACAACGCCTCGGGGCAGAACGTCATGACCCTGCAGGAGTTCATCGACTTCGACGACTACGTCCGCTGCATCTGCGTCGGGAAGGATCGCATCCTCCCGATCCAGTACGACCCCAGGGCGATCGGCCCCACGGGGCTCCGCGGCTGCTACGTGCAGCACGAGGACGAGCGGTGGCTCCCGAAGGCGCTGCACGACCGCGTCATCGAGGACGCGATCAAGATCAACCAGGCGCTCGGCTACGAC
This sequence comes from Sorangium sp. KYC3313, assembly GCF_052075895.1. Lineage (NCBI taxonomy): Bacteria > Pseudomonadati > Myxococcota > Polyangiales > Polyangiaceae > Sorangium > Sorangium sp. KYC3313. The sequence goes on along the minus strand of NZ_CP197255.1, from coordinate 7,769,911 downwards.
ATGAACTCGATCGAGTTCGCGATCCGCGACGGCGTGCCGTACGCGATCGATTTCACGAACCCGGCGCCGGACATGCACATCGAGCACCTGCGGGAGCGGTACTTCAACATCGCCGTCGACTGGATGGTCTCGCTCGCCGTGGAGTGCTCGAGAGGCGACCGGCGGACGCGGGACGGCTACGCGTGGTCGAGGCTCGTCCGGCCCTCCGTGGGCAAGGTCCGGCTCGGGGCCTCGTCATGACCGCCGTCGAGGGGCTCCTCGACGGCCAGTTCACGCTGGGCATCGAGGAGGAGTTCCAGATCGTCGACGCGGAGACGCGCGAGCTGCGGTCGTACGTGAGCCAGCTGCTCGAGGGGGGGCCGGGCCACGAGCGGCTGCGCGGCCGGGCCCGCCCCGAGATGCACCAGTCGGTCGTGGAGACGGGCACCGGCGTCTGCCGGGACATCCGGCAGGCGAGGGGAGAGCTCGTCGAGCTGCGCGGCAGCCTGAACGCGCTCGCGCGACGAGGGGGGATGCGGATCGTCGCGGCCGGGACGCACCCGTTCAGCGACTGGAAGAAGCAGGACATCACCGACGGCGAGCGCTACCGGTGCATCGTGGAGGACCTGCAGGACGTCGCCCGCGCCAACCTAATCTTCGGGCTGCACGTCCACGTCGGCGTCAAGGACCGCGAGGTGGCGATGGCCCTCGCGAACCAGGTCCGCTACTTCCTGCCGCACATCCTCGCGCTCTCCACGAGCTCGCCGTTCTGGCTCGGCCGCCCCTCGGGGCTGAAGAGCACGCGCAGCGAGATCTTCAAGCGCTTCCCGCGCACCGGGATCCCGGGGCTCTTCGAGTCGTACGGCCACTTCCAGCGCTTCGTCGATCTGCTCGTGAAGACGGGCTGCATCGACAACGCGAAGAAGATCTGGTGGGACGTCCGCCCGCACCCGTTCTTCGACACGGTCGAGGTGAGGATCTGCGACATGACCACGCGCCTCGACGACACCGTGGCGCTGGCCGCGCTCGTCCAGGCGGTCATGGGCAAGCTCTACCTCCTCTACCGGCGCAACCTCGGGTTCCGCGAGTACCGGCAGGAGCTCATCGAGGAGAACAAGTGGCGCGCCGTGCGCTACGGCCTCGACGGGCAGCTCATCGACTTCGGGAAGCAGGAGCAGGTCCCCGTCCGCCACCTCGTCGGCGAGCTCCTCGAGTTCGTGCAGGAGTCGGCGGAGATCTTCGGGTCGCAGGGCGAGCTCGAGCGGGTCCGGAGGATCCTCCACGAAGGGACGAGCGCGGATCGCCAGCTCGCGGTCTACGCCCGGACGAAGAGCTTCCACGCCGTGGTCGACGACCTGATCGCGCAGTCGAGCCTCGGCCTGTGAGGCCCCGAGCTGCCCGGCGGCGGAGGCCGCCGCGGGGATGCCGCGCGCCGGGAGGAGCCCTCCTCCCGGCCGCGGGCGGCTCCGGCGGAGGCGCTCGGCGGGGCGGGGGCGGCGGGATGCATCGAGCGGCGGCCGCCGGCCGAGGCGCGCCTCGGTGCGAGAATTTCTGCTCGCGCGCCGGCTCTGCTACCGTGCGGCCGTGGGAAACGCTCCGCATCGCTGCGTCGCAGCTCTCTCGGTGGGCTGGCTGCTCGCGCTGTCCGTCACCGCGGGCGCCGCGGGTTGCGCGTCGACCGAGTACGTCAACGAAGGTCCTGGGCAGCCGACGCCGCGGGCCTCCGGCTCGCTGCCTCCCGGATCGGTGGGCGTCTGCAAGCAGCCGCTCACGAAGCGGCCGCCCATCGTGAGCGAGGAGCTCTGGGCGCACGCGAAGCCGTGCACGTCGCGCACGCCGCCCTCGACCATCCGGCTCGGCTACGCGAAGGACGGCTCCGCGGGGGCCGATCCGGAGACGGAGCAGCTGGTCGAGAAGGTGCTGGCGGCGCTCGCCGAGGGGACGAAGCCCGACGGCGGGAACAACCAGGTCACGGGCGCGATCCGCGCGGTCCGATCCTACGCGGCGAGGAAGGACGAGCTGCGCGCCCGGATCGCGCGGGACTCGGCCTCGGATCAGGCGTGCGACGTGACCTACCTGCTCAACACGATGTCCGCCGCGCGGGGCAAGCTGTCCGGAGGCGACGCCTGCACCGCGGAGGTGTTCGACCCGGAGACGCGCGCCGACGCGTGCCTCTTCGACACGAAGCGGCCCGAGGGGCTCTGGCTGTCGAGCGGCTGGTCCTGCATGACGTTCACCGGGGCGCTCGGGAACGAGGCGTCCTGCCATCAGCTCTGCGGTTACGACGACTACTGCGCGCGGCAGGTGTACTGCGCCGCAGGCGACGTCAACCTGCTGCTCTGCGCGCTCGGCGTCTGCCTGCCGGAGCCGTCCGCCGGCATCAAGTGACGGCCGCGCGGAGCTAGTCCGCGCTAGTCTGCCAGGAGCGCGCTCAGCCGCTCGAGGACGCCGCGGAGCAGCTCGCGCGCGCCGCGAAGGAGCGCGCGCACGTCGCGAAGGGCGTCGTGGACCTCGCCGGGCACGGGCAGGAGGCCCGCGCGGGCGGCGAGCGCCGCCCCCGAGACGAGCAGCAGGACCACGACCAGGGCCAGGAAGATGCGGCGGGGCCACCGCCGCCGCCGGCGGGGCGCCGGCGTCATCAGGGCCGGAGGCGCGGACTTGACCGGCAGCTTGCGGCTGGAGGGCGGCGGGAAGGAGGACTTGGGCGGCGGCTCGTCGAGAGAGACGGGGAGGATGCCGGCGAACGTGGCCGGCAGCGGCGTGTTCCCGGCGGGCGGCCGCTTGCTGCTGCGCGGCTCGCCTCGCCGCCCGGACGTGGAGCGGAGCTCCCCCCGCGACGACAAGCGGCTGTCCGCGAGCTGGATCGCCGTCGCGAGCTTCTTCCGGCGCTCTGCCACGGCGTCCCCGAGCGTCTCGCGGACGAAGCGGCCGACGTCGCCGTCCGTGACCGCGGCGCCGAGAGAGATCGCGATCTGGTCGAGCGTTCGCTGGAACGACGCGCAGTCGTTCCAGCGGTCCGCCGGATCCTTGGCCAGCGCGCGCTCGATCGCCAGCTCGAGATCGAAGGGGACGTCCGGCACGAGCTCGCGGATGGGGACGGGGGCGAAGCGAATGATGTTCTCCATCGTCTTCGCGTCCGTCTTGCCGCGGAACGGGTGGTAGCCGCTGAGGGTCGTGTAGAGCAGGACCCCGAGCGAGAAGATGTCGGCGCGCCGGTCGACCTTGCCCGACGTGAGCTGCTCCGGCGAGAGGTACGGGATCTTGCCCTTGAGCTGGCCGGCGACGTGCGTCTCGTGCAGGCGGCCCGTGGCCTTGGCGACGCCGAAGTCGACGATCTTCACGATGCCGTCGAACGACACCATCACGTTCTGCGGGGAGATGTCGCGGTGCACGAGGTCGACGAGCCTGCCCTCGTCGTCGCGCAGCTCGTGCGCGGCGTGCAGGCCGGCGCAGATGCTCGAGGCGATGCGCAGGAGGATCGGCAGGGGGACGCCGACGCCCCCGGTCGATTTCACCTGCTTGTTCAGCGTGGCGATCGTGTCGCCGTCGACCCACTCCATCACGATGTAGAGCACGCCGTTCTCGTCGCCGAGCTCGACGATCTCGACCGCGTGGGGGTGCCGGATGCGGGACGCGAGGCGCGCCTCGTCGAGGAACATCGCCTCGAAGGCCGGGTCGTCGCCGAACTCCGGCAGCATCGTCTTGATGGCGACGATCTTCTGGAAGCCGCGGGATCCCACGAGGCGCGCCGCCCAGACGGCCGCCATCCCTCCACGGGCGACCGGCATGAGGAGCTCGTAGCGGCCCAGCGTGTCTCCAGGCTTGAGGTCCGACAGGATCTGCACGCGGTGGTCCTACTAGATGGGGAGGCGGAGTTTGGAGGGGTAGGGCTCGAGTGCCACCGTTACGTTCGTGGAGGCCCGTAGCCTCGACGTCTGCCGGAGCGACGCAGCGCCATCGCGCCTGCACGTCACGAAGGAGGTCCCGCAAAGCCAGGGTGCCACGAAGCGGATACGGACCTCAAGCTCGGGGGCGAAGGCGCCTCGGAGGGACGCATCGCAGCAGAGGGTAGGCGAGCGCGGCCCGAAGAGAGGACGCGGCGAGCGCCGCCAGGGCGCTCGATGTGGCGCGCGCGGAGATCGGAACGGATGGGAACCGATGCGAACCGATGCGAACCGAGCGCGGCGAAAGGGAATGATTCGTTGCGTGTAAAGACGCGTGTAAAAGTGCGCGTAAAGGTGCGAAAAGTGCGCCAACTCGCGTTGAAGACGCGGGCGCTGGAGTCGTGATACACGGTGAGCGACCTGCTCGACGAGGCCTCATGGAAGCCAATTTGCGCCCGATCCCGCCGCCGCACGACGAAGACAACGAAGACGTGCACTGGGCGCTGTCGACCGCGACCGCGCTGTGGGGGCGCGGCGAGCGCGACGAGGCCCTGAGGTGGCTGCGCCGCGCCGCGGAGCAGGCCTCGGATGCCAACGCCGACCTGCGCGCCCTCGAGCTCTTCAAGGCCGCCGCGGAGGTGGCGCAGAAGATCGCGGCGCCCGAGGCGGATACGGCCACGGCCTCGCAGCCCACGACCGCGAGCGCGCCGCCGACTGCGGCCGCGAGCACGCCTCCCAAGGCGTCCGGCGCGCCTCCGCCTCCCGCGACGGCGAGCGCGGCGCCGCCCAGGCCGAGCTCGCCGGGGGCGCTGGCGCGACCGTCGCATCCGCCGGGCGTGGAGGCAGGACGAGCCGAGCGCGGCGGCGCGGGCACGAGCGCGCCGCCCGCCGCGATGCGGGCGCCTTCGGTCCGCGCGCCTGCCGGCGATGTGCCGGCAGGGCCGATCACGTCCGCGGCGGCGACGTTCCGCGACAGCGCCGTGCCCAGGCCCCCGGCGGGGCTGGGCAGGCCGGCGTCGGTGGTGCCGGGGCGCGCCCCCGCGCCGGTGAGCGCAGCGGCCCTGCGCGAGGTGACCCCGACCCAGCTGTCGCCCGCGGCGCGCACGCCGAGCCACGCGCCAGGGCTCCCGGCGCGCCCTGCCGCGGCGACGAAGACCGGCGCCCCGCCGGGTGCGGCCGCCTCGACGGCCGGATCGCCTGGCCGCGCCGTCCCGGCGAACGCGCGTGCGATCACCGGCTTCGCGGCGTCGCCCCACGGGAGGGTGTCGTCGACCACCGCGGTGACCGAGGAGGTCCCGGCGGTCAAGCTCCCGGCCGCGGGTGCGCTCGCTGGCCAGGAGCCGGGGCAGGGCGCGTCGGACGCCGCGCGCGAGAGCGCCAGCGGGGAGCAGCTGCCGGCCGACGCGGATCCTCCGGCGGATCAGCGCGCGACGGTGCCGACGCCGACGGCCATGGCCGCGGCGTTGGCGCGGCGGCCGGCGGTCCCGCTCGGCGCGGGCTCTTCGCAGGAGGCGACAGAGCGGCGCCCGGGCCTCTGGCCGAGCACGGACGAGGAGGGCACCGCGCGCCGCGCCCTGACCCCGCAGGAGCAGCGGGTGCTGATGGAGCTCCGGATCGAGGATCTGGACGAGGAGACGCCGATGCTCGTCCTGGAGCAGCTGGCGGGCGACGGCAAGCCGCCCGCCGCCGCACCGGAGGAGGGCCACGCGTCCGACGACCGCGGCGACTGGACCGAGGCCGAGCCGGATGAAGCCGACGCCGGCATCGCCTCTGCGGATCGGCACGGAGATCCGACCTTGGCGAGGGAGCCCTCGGGCGCGATGCAGGGCCAGGGCGCGGAGGAGGCGGCGTCCTGGTCGCAAGGAGCCCCCTCGGACGATCGTGGGGCCTCGTCGGAGCACTCGTCGTGGAACGATCCGCCGTACGAAGGGGAATGGCAGGCGCCGCCGCCGCGGCTGCCCGCGTCGCAGATCGAGCCGCTGCCGGCGCTGCGGATCGCGGTGATCGGCATCTCGAGCGCCGGGGAGCTCCGGCTCGTCCCGATGGACGGAAGGAACGCTCCGCCCCGGGGCGCAGCGCTCGGGATCCTCGTCCCGCTGAGCCCCGGGGACGGCGAGACGATCGCGCGGCTGCTCCAGCTGCGCAGCTGAGCTGCCGCGGCGCCGCGGGGACACGTTCGGCAAGAAGTGGGGCATCCCGTGCATCGACGGTAGCCTCGCGGGATGCATGACGAACGGACAGCCCCGGAGCGGATCCGCGTGACAGGACTGCAGGAGGCCCAGCTGCCGGCGCTCGTGGCGCTGGAGCAGGCATGTACGGAGATGCACCGCGAGGCTGGCCCCGGGGCGGCGGAGATCGAGGCGCGGACGCTCGCCGATCTCGCCGCGCTGACGCGGCGGCACGACGTGCGCGTGGCGGAGGCGGACGACGAGGTGGCCGGCTACCTGGCGTGGCGCGACGAGGCGCCTGGGATCGCAGTCCTGGAGGAGCTCTCGGTGCACCCGGACCACCAGCGATGCGGCATCGGGACGCGGCTGCTCGCGGAGCTCCAGGATCGAGCGCGCGAGCTCGGCATGGAGCAGGTCGTGGTGCGCTCGAGGGAGAAGGCCAGCTGGGCCCAGGCTTTCTACGCGAAGAAGGGCTTCGAGCCGCTCGGCGAGGGCGCGCCGGCGAAGGTCCGCGCGTGGTGGAGCGAGCAGGAGGCCTCCGGGAGCCCGCTGACCCGAGCCGGCGAGGTCGTCCTGTGGGCGGCGATTCCGCCGCAACGCCCTGAAGCGCTGGACGTGGGCGACGTGGGCGACGAGCGCTGAGCCCGGCGGGCCGTTCGCTCGGGGCCGTCGCGGGACGGGCGCGGTGGCCCGTCGATGGGGCGCGGTTCAGGGCGTGCGACCGCTCGGCCGGGGTGCGCCTGGCTGCGCTGGGGGCCAGCCATGAGGCCCGGAAACCCGGCCAGGCTCTCGAGTTGACATAATGTTTCTTATGCGATCCAAGGTCGGTGCGACGGGCAGGGGAGATCGGCTCGATTTCACGAGTAAATTCATGCATCTGAGGGCCGATCGGGCCGCAACCCGGGTCGGTCGGCCTCGCCGTCGCCGCAACCCGGGTCGGTCGGCCTCGCCGTCGCCGCAACCCGGGTCGGTCGGCCTCGCCGTCGCCGCAACCTGGGTCGGTCGGCCTCGCCGTCGCCGCAACCTGGGTCGGTCGGCCTCGCCCGCCGCAACCTGGGTCGGTCGGCTGGCTCTGCCCGCCACGAGACCTGGCCGGAGGCACCACGCCGGAGCCCCGCAACGCGCCTCAAGGCGTCGTCCGCAACGCCCTGCGCGCCCTTCGGCCCGCCAGCATCGAGCCGCCGCGCCTCGGCCTGTGCGTGTGTTCAGCCCTTCGGAATCGGGGGCGTCTCGACGTCGAGGCTCAGCAGCGAGCCGCCGTTCGTCAGGACGAACGCACGCCGGCCGTACGCCGCGGGCGTCATCGCGATGCCGCCGCCGGTCTCGATGCCGTCGATCACGGCCCCGTCCAGCGGAGAGAACAGGAAGATCCCGTAGCGCGTGGTCGTCACCAGCAGCGCCCCCGAGAACGGCACGGGGGCCGAGATGCCGCCGTCAGGCAGGTCCCGGCGCCAGATCGTGCGGCCATCCTCCGGATCGAGCGCCCACAGGCCGGTCATGCCGGAGGACGCAAGCAGCACCTTCCGCGCGGGCACGATCGGGCCGCCTCCGCTCCGAGGCTGATGCGCAGGCTGCTCCCACAGGAGAAGCTCGGTCACGCCGACCGCCGCCTCGTTCATCCAGGCCCGGGTCCCGTTCTCGGCGTCGAGCGCGAAGACCCCGCCCGCATACCCCGCCACGAAGACCACATCGCCCGAGGCGATCTTCCCGAGGACCGGCGTGGTGTCCGTGTCGAGGTACTTCGGCGTCTGGCCGCCCGCGCTCTGCTCGGCCTCGGCAGCCAGGTCGACGAGCGCCCACTGCTCGGACCCGTCCTTGAGGTCGTAGGCCATCACGACCCCGTCCGAGAACGCGGTGTAGACCTTGTCCCAGCCGAGCGCCGGCCCCGCGTGCCCGGAGATCTCCATCCCGCCCGCCGGCGTCCTGTGCTGGTGCCAGCGCATCGCCCCCGTCGCCGCGTCGAGCGCGATCAGCGTGTCGTTCGAGTTCGTCACGTAGAGCACGCCGTCGCGCAACACCGGCCGCCGCGCGACCCTCGCGTTGGTCATGAAGCGGTAGAGCAGCGCGCCGTCGGACGCGCGCACCTTGTAGAGCGCGCCGTCGTCCGAGCCGAAATAGACCGCGTCCGACGCGGCGTCGTAGAGCGGCTCGCACTGCACCGGGCCGAGCGTCTCGAAGCGCCAGAGGACGTCGCTCGTGTCCGCGCGCAGCGCGTACAGCCCGTGGTCGCTCGATCCGACGAAGACGCGCCGGTGCGCCACGTCGATCTCGGGGCGGCCGCGCTCGTAGGCCTCGCCGACCTTGCGCGTCTCGGCGGTGAGCTCGCGGCGCATGGTGATGCCGAGGGCGCCGCCCGGGTGGTGCAGCCAGAGCGGCGCATCGGGCGCCGCAGCGACGCCCAGGTTGCCGCAGCCGCTCAGCGGCGCGAGCCCCAGCCAGACGAGCGCGACGCCCGCTGCGCGGCTAGTGCGGCGCATCGCCCGCCTTCTTCTCCGCGTTCTCACGCGCCCGGCGGAGCAGCTGCTCGATCTCCTCCGGCGTCATCGACTGGCCCTTCGGACCGCCGAACGCGGCGCGAGGCGGCACGGCGGCCGGATCGATCTTGCGCAGCATCTCCTCGACGACCGCCTCGAGGAACTGGAACGGGCGGCCCTCCGTCGACGGCGCCTGGAGCTTCTCGTGCGCGCTCTTGAGCAGCTGCTTCGCCTTGTCGGTGTCGCCCTTGGCCAGCTGGAGCCGCGCCTGGTGGTACAGCGCGAGCTCCTTGTAGCCCTTCATGTCGATCGCCTCGAGCTCCTTGAACGACGCGAGCGCGCCGTCGAGATCCCCCTTGCCCTCTCGGGCGAAGGCGATGCCCTCGATGGCGCGCCCCTTCACGTCGGGATCGGCCCCGGCCAGCGGCGACGAGACCACGACGCTGTACGCGTCCAGCGCGTGCGCGTAGTCCTTCTTGTCGAGCAGCACCCCGGCCTGCCCGAGCTTCGCCAGCGTCGCCGCCCCGGTGCCGGCGTGCTCGTCGATGACCTTGTTGTACTCGGCGAGCGCGGTGGCCGACCGCTCGTCCGCGGTCTTGAAGGTCCTCGTGACGTCGAGCTCCTTCTCCTCCTCGCTGCGCGTGTCCTCGGCGAGCACCCTGCCCCGGTCCGCGGCGACGGCCGCGACGAGCGCCGACGAAGAGACGGCGTCCTTCTTCTCGGCCCGCGACAGGTAGAACAGCACGCCGCCGGTCGCGACGAACGCCGCCAGCACGCCCCACTGGACGATGTGGAAGTTCGTCTTGATCCACCGGCCAGCGCCGCTGCTCATCCGGCTGAGCGCGTCCTCGACCATCTCGCCCGGCAGCAGCTGGACCGGGCGGCGCCCCTCGGCCTGCTCCCTGCGGCGAGCGAGCAGCTCCTTCGCGCGGGCGTTCTTGTCCCTGGGCAGCTCCTCGCCGGTCGCCTTCTTCTTGCGACGGCGCGCCGTGGCCTCGTCGCGACGGCGGGCCGCGCGGTTCGGCACCGCCTCGGCCGCCTCTTCGCCCGCCGCCTCCGGCGCGGGAGCCTCGTCCCCCTCCCCGACGCCGAGCGCATCGGCCACGCGCTGCGCGGCCTCGCCGTCGCCGTCGCCGTCGTCGCCGCCGGCGTCCTTCACCGGAGCGCCGCGCGGCGGCCTCGCCGGGGCCGCCTCCGCGGCCCCGTCCTCGTCGCCATCGCTCCGCGTGACGACATCGCCGTCGCTCCGCGCGGATTTCTCTTCGGCCTGCTCTCGGTCCTTGTCCGACACGCGGCGGACTCTAGTCTCGCGGCCTGCGGCGTCAATCTGGCCGGTGAGCGGCGGGCGCTTCGTCGTCCGAGCGCGGCGGCGCCCCGGCCTCCTCGGGCGACCAGGGCGCAGGGGGCGGGGGCGGGATCTCGTCGCTGAGCGGGACGACCGCGCACGCGGACACCTCGACGTTCTGGGTCGCGTACACCACGAAATCGCCGTAATTGCCGGCCTTCGCGCCCGCCGCGGGCGGCAGCGTCGCGAACGCCTCGGTCGGCTCGCTCCCCGGCGGGATCGCGAGCGTGACCGCGCGCTCCGGATCGAGCTCCGGCGCGCTGGCCGGGACGAGCGACGCGCCGTCCCGCTTCGGCGGGCGCCAGCTACGCGTGGGCCTGCCGAACCGCACCTCGCCCGGGCGGCCGTCGTCGGTCCGCGCGCGGCAGAGGACGCGCACGCCCTTGCCGTTGCCGGCCTTCGGGATCACGACGCCGAGGCCCACCCCGCTCTTCGCGAAGCGGCGCAGGCGGCCGAGATCGCGCTCGCGCGGCCCGCCGAGCAGGTCGAGGATGTCGGCCCGCAGCGCGAGCCCGAGCCCCCCCGGCAGCGGATCGGGCGTGCCGAGCATGCGCAGGAGCGGCGCCCGGAGCTCGGGGCCGGCGCCGAGCTTCACGAGGGCCTCCGCGATCGCGACCCGCGCGGTCTGGTACGGCTCCTGGCTCAGCCGCTCCGCGAGCGCCGGCCGCGCGGCGTCCTCGCCGATCGCCGCGAGCGCGGCCGCGGCGTACGGGCGGAGCCGCACGTCGCCGAGCGCCGCGATGAGCGGCGGCAGCGCCGCCTTCACCCGGATCTTGGCGAGCGCGTCCACGATCTCGCGCGCCCGCTCGAACGAGGTCACCTCGCCCGCGTCGGCGCCGCCGTCCTGCTCGGCGCCGCGGACCACCTGCCGCAGCCACGCCACGAGCACGTCGTCGCCGCGGCGATCGCCCGACTCCGCCAGCGCGAGCGCCGCGAGGCGCCGCCACTTGCGATCGGGATCGACGACGAGATCGCGCGTGAGCGGCGCGCCCTCGCCGAGCCGCGTGAGGGTCAGCGCCGCCCAGCGCCGCACCTCGTCGTCCTCGTCGCGCACGAGCGCGAGGCGCAGCGAGGGCGCCGCCTCGGAGCGGCGCAGATCGAACAGCACCTCGCCCGCCTTGCGCCGGATGGCCACGTCCGCGTCGTCGAGCAGCGCCGCGACCTCGACGACCGCGTCGGCGTCGCCCGCGATGCCGCGGCGGAGCGCGTCGGGCCAGCCCTTGCCCTCCTGCCGGAGGCCGCGGACCTCGTAACGCCCGTGCGACGCCTCGACCGCGCGCAGCTCCGACCGCATCGCGCCGAGCTCCGCAGGGCGCAGCGCGGAGATGTCCTCCTGCTGGCGCGGATCGACCGCCACGTCGTAGAGCGCGCACGCGCCGATCTTGCGCGCGCAGACGAGCCGCAGCGTGCCCTTGGCGAGCAGCGTCTGCGCGTCCGTCTCGGCAAACGCGAAGCCCGGGAGCGAGGGCGGCCCGCCCGGCGGGGCCGCCGTGCCCTGCTCCGCCGCCTCGTCGCCGGAGGCGAGCAGCGGCCCGAGGTCCGCGCCGCGCACGCGCGCCGGCCTCGGGATGCCGAGCCCCGCGAGCACCGTCGGCAGGAGATCGACGAGCTGCACCGGCGCCCGGACCACGCGCGGCGAGAGCAGGCCGGGCGCGCTCACGACGAGCGGCACGCGCGCCTGCTCCTCGTACACGGTCGTGCCGTGGTAGCGACCGCCGTGCTCGCCGAACTCCTCGCCGTGATCGGCCGTGACGATCACGACGGCGTCAGGGCGCCCCTTGCGGACCTCGTCCACGATCGCCCCCACCCCCGCGTCCGCCACGGCGATCTCCGCGTCGTAGCGGTCGATGTCGCGGTCGCCGAGCGGGTGCTCCGGGTGCGCCTCGTACGGCTCGTGCGGCTCGAAGAGGTGCACCCACATGAACGCGCGCTGCTCCGGCCCGAGCCCGGCGAGGTAGCTCCGCACCTGCTCCAGCCGGAGCTCTGCGCTCGCGAACTCGACCTTCCGGTACTCGAAGTCGAGCGCCCGGTCGCGCAGCGCGCCGAAGCGCTCGCCGTCGATGAAGAACACCGCCGGCGGGTAGAAGCCCGCCGTCTTGTAGCCGTAGCGGCGGAGGTGCTGCGCGAAGGTCTCGGAGTCGTCCCCGAGCCCTTGCAGCACGAGCGGGCGGATGTACTTGCCCGTCATGAGCGACGACACCGCGTACGACGTGTGCGGCGTCGGCGTGTACGCCGCGTCGAAGCGCACGCCCTCGGCCGCGAGGCGATCGAGGTTCGGGGTGATCTTCCTGTCGTAGCCGTACGCCCCCACGTGGTCGGCGCGCAGGGCGTCGACGCTGATCAGCACGACGTCGCGCCCCCGCAGATCGATGGCGTGCCCGCTCGCGCGCTCGTCGAGCGGCGCGGCGTCGAGCGGCTCGGGCGGCGACAGCACGGCGGCGAGCTCGACCACGTGGCCGAGCAGCGGGCTGTGCGTCGCGTAGATCAGCCGGATGTTGTCCGCCAGCGCGAGCCTGTCCGCGGCGCCGGGCGCGAGCGCCGCGCCGAACGCGAAGAGGACGAGCGCGAGCGCCGCGCGCACCAGCCTGGGCGAGCGCCGCCCGTGCGCGTCCTCCAGGCGCGCCGCGCGCGCGGGCAGCGCCGGCGTCGCGAAGGTCGCCGCCGCGAGGGTGAGCGCCGCGAGCCCCAGGTGGAAGGCGGCGTAGAGGCGCGGCAGGACGCGCACGTTCGCGACCTCGAGCAGGACGATCGCGCAGATCGCCGCGAGGAGGAGCCACCTGCCGGCGGCCGCGGCGCGCGCTCGCTTCAGGGCGCGCGCGGCGCGCGGCGCCGCAGCGAACGTCGCCGCGGCGGCGACGAGCGCGAGCGCCGCGATGAAGGGCGCGCGCCGGCCGCCCTCGAGCATGCGCCCCGTCGAGACCCCGAAGGCCACCGCGCCGCCGAACGCGCCCGCGATCAGCGCGGCCGCGGCGCGGAACGCCTTGCGCTCGGCGCGCATGACGATCTCGAGCACCGCGCCGAGGACGGCGGCGCACGGCGCCGCGGCCGAGAGCGCGAGCGGCAGGAGGTCGCGCAGGGCGCGGCCGAGCTCGTAGGGCCCGAGCAGCTCTCGCCACCGCCACACGCCGACGACCAGGAGCTCGGCGAGCGCGAGCGCCGCGATCGCGAGGTAGGCGTCCGCCATGCGCCACCCGATCTCCGTCTCCAGCTTCCTCGGAGGCGCGTCGGAGTTCCCGCTCGGGAACGTGGCGCGGCTCGGCGCGGGCGCCGGCGTGGACGGGCGCGCCGGCCCGGCCTGCGGGCGCGGCGCCGCCGGGGCCCGGTGGCCGGCCGACCCAGGCACGACGCCGGCGATCCCCTCCCCGGCAGCCGTCGTGTCAGGCCGGCTCCCCGGGAGGGGCCGCCCGGAGGGCGCGGGCCCCCCGGGAGGCCGGCTGGCGCCCCCATGGCCCCGCGGGCGCATCGGAGCGGCCCCGTTGCGCTCGGTCATGCGTAGGAGACTTCGAGGATCTCGTACGTGCGCGGCCCGGCGGGCATGTTCACGCGGACCTCCTCGCCGACCTCATGGCCGAGCAGCGCGCGCGCGAGCGGCGAGGCGATGGAGATGCGCCCGACCTTGAGATCGGCCTCCTCGGGCCCGACGATCTGGAAGCTCTGCTCCTCGTCCGTGTCCACGTTCGCGAGCTTGACCTTGGCGCCGAACTGGACCTTGCTGCCGCTCAGCTTCGACGGATCGATCACCTCGGCGCGCGAGAGCGTCTGCTCGAGGTAGCTGATGCGGGCGACGATCATGCCCTGCCGCTCCTTGGCGGCGTGGTACTCGGCGTTCTCGGAGAGATCGCCGTGCTCCCGGGCCGTCCCGATGTCCTTGACGACCTGCGGCAGGTCGATCTCTTTCAGCCGTCGCATCTCTTCGCGGAGCCGCGCTTGTCCCTCGGGCGTCATCGGTACTTTCTCGGACATGGTGGGACGCTTCTAGCATGGCTCCCGGCCGGGAGACGACGGCCCTGGGCGCGCCAGTCGCCCGAGGCGCCAGGCGCCCGGACCGCGGCGCGTGCCCCCGCCGCCTCCGCCTAGCCGCGCCAGCGAACGATCTTCCGCGGCGGCCGCCGCGCATGGGCGTCCGCTGACTTGGTCGCGCTCCGGACGAGGGCCGCCGCCGTCCTGGAGAGCTCCTCGGGATGCGGCCCGCCGTGCGGGACGGCCGCGGCGTCCACCGTCGCCGAGGCCGCGCCGGTCGCCTCGGCGACCCGCACCTCGACCGGGACGTCCGCGTCCGGGAGCCGCACGACGCCCCGGTACACGAACTCCCCTTGCGCATCTCCGGCGTCGGCCTGCTCCAGCACGTAGCGCGCGCCGGAGGACGGCCGTCCGACGGCCTGCGTCACAGCTGCGGCCCCGCGGGGGCGCGGCCCGACGCCGCCTTCTTGGCAGGCGTGCCGCGCGGCCCGCCCATCTCGTCGAGGAACCGGCGCGCGGTCACGGCGAACGGGCCGCCCCAGTCCCGGATGACCGACTCGAACACGGCGCGCGCCTCGTCGGGCTTCTTCATCTTGAGGAGCGTCTCGCCCTTGAGGACGAGCGCCTCCGGGTCGAGCCCGGAGCCCGGGAAGGTCCGCAGCGCGTAGTCGATCCGGGCGAGGGCCGCGTCGAACGCGTCTTCCTTGAGGTAGTAGCGCGCGACGTAGAGCTCGTGGCGCACGAGCCGCCCCGTCACGACCTCGAGCATGTAGGCCGCGTCCTCGCGGTACCGGCTGCGCGGGTACTGCCGGAGGAACGTCCGGATCTCCTTGTAGGCCTCGAGCGTGGTCGCCTGATCGCGCTCCTCGGCCGGCGGCAGGAACACCGTGTCGTCGATGTCCAGGTAGAGCGCCTTCGCCATCCGGTACTTCGCGTACTCGACGTTCCGATCCGTCCGGTGCTCCTGGATGAACGCGCGGTACTCCGAGATCGCCTCCGGGTACTTTCCCTGCTCGAAATCGAGGTCCGCGATCCTGAGATCGGCGAGCCGGGCGTAGCGGCTGTAAGGGAAGAGCCGCTTCACCTCGCCGAAGAGGGCGCGGGCGTCCTCCCAGTCCTTGGCCTGGAAGGCGGCCAGCGCCTCGTTGTACGCGGCGCGCGCGTCCTCGGTGTACGTGAGGGTCGCGGTGCGGCCGTCGTTGAGCTCGAAATCGCAGCCCACGAGCCCTCCGAGGGCAGCGAGGCACCCGGCGAGGGCGAGGACAGCGGCGGAGGGTCTCATCGAGCAGGCCTCGTACCCAATCCGGCGCCGGCGCGCCAGGGCTTCCGCCGCGGGGCCGGGCCTGTGCTCCTTCGCTCCCCGCATCGTGGCGCACGGCTGAGCTGGGGTATGGTCGACCCATGCCCGCTTCCTCTCCGCCGTCCGCCCCAGCGGCCACCGCCCCGCCCGGAGGCGCCGCCGCGCCCACCGTGCTCGTGGTGGACGACGAGCGCAACATTCGCCGCACCCTCGCGCTGGTGCTGCAGGGCGAGGGCTACCAGGTCGCGGAGGCCCCGAGCGCCGAGGCGGCGCTGGAGCTGCTCGCGCACGGCGACAGCCCCGTCGACCTCGCCCTGGTCGACCTGCTCCTGCCCGGCATGAACGGCCTCGACCTCCTCCAGCGCGTGCGCCAGGACGACGCCACCCGCGAGCTCCCGGTGATCGTGATCAGCGGCCACGCGACCGTCAACGACGCGGTGAAGGCCATCAAGCTCGGCGCCAGCGACTTCTTCGAGAAGCCGCTGAACCGCGAGCGCGTCCTCGTGGGCGTGAAGAACGCGCTGCAGAACTCACGGCTCGCTCGAGAGGTCGAGGATCTCAAGGCGCAGGTGCAGGCGCGCTACGAGATGATCGGCCAGAGCGCGGCGATGCAGCGGCTGTTCAAGGAGATCGACCGCGTCGCGCCCACGAAGGCGAGCGTGCTCATCACGGGCGAGAGCGGCACGGGCAAGGAGCTCGTCAGCCGCGCCATCCACCGGCTGTCGCCGCGGGCGCGGGGCCCCTTCGTCCGGGTCAACTGCGCCGCGATCCCGCGCGAGCTCATCGAGAGCGAGCTCTTCGGCCACGAGCGCGGCGCGTTCACCGGGGCGAGCGGGCCGAAGCGGGGCTTCTTCGAGCAGGCCCACGGCGGCACGCTGTTCCTCGACGAGATCGGCGACATGGACCTCGCCGCCCAGGCCAAGGTGCTGCGCGCGCTGCAGTCGGGCGAGATCTGCCGCGTCGGCAGCGAGCACAGCCGGCACGTCGACGTCCGCGTGCTCGCCGCGACGAACAAGGACCTCTCGCGCGAGGTCGCCGCGCTGCGCTTCCGCGAGGATCTCTTCTTCCGCCTCGCCGTGTTCCCCATCAAGAGCCCGGCGCTGCGCGACCGCATGGAGGACCTGCGCGCGCTCGCCGACGCGTTCATGGCGGCGTTCTGCAACGAGAACGGCCTCAAGCAGAAGGCCATCGATCCGGTGGTCTACGCCGCGCTCGAGCGCCGGAGCTGGCCGGGCAACGTCCGCGAGCTCAAGAACGTGATCGAGCGCGCCGCGATCCTCTCGGGCGATGTCGTCACGATCGCCGATCTCCCGGAGGATCCGCACGAGAACCCGTTCGAGGACGACGCGCAGGGGGCCGCCGGCGACGGCGCGCCGGCGCCCCACGCCCCCGGCGCGGCCGAGCCGCCCGCGGGCGCGGCCCGCCACGAGCCGGGGCGCCCTCGCCTCACGCTCCGCGAGTTCCGCGATCGGTCCGAGCGCCGCTACATCGTCGAGGTGCTGGCCAGCCTCGACTGGAACATCTCGCGCGCGGCCGTTCTGCTCGGCGTCGAGCGCACGAACCTCCACAAGAAGATCCGCGCGTACGGCATCAAGCGAGGTGAGGCGCCGTAGCCACCAAGGCCGGCACGTCCCGCCTACGCGGCCCCCTCGAGCGCCCTGCGGACGGCGCGGAGCAGCGACTCGGCCGTGAAGGGCTTCCCCAGCACCGCGGCGCCCGGGCGGACGGCGAACGGGCCGTCGAGGGCGTCGCCCGTGTAGCCGGACATGAAGAGCACCTTCATGTCCGGCCTGAGCTTCACGAGGCGCGCGGCGAGCTCGCCGCCGGACATCTCGGGCATCAGCACGTCGGTGAGCAGGAGGTCGACGCGCCCGCGCTGCGCCTCGCAGACGCGCAGCGCCTCGCGCGGCCCGCGCGCCGTCAGCGTCGTGTAGCCGTTCTGCCCGAGGATCCGGCTCGCGAGCGTGACCACCGCGTCCTCGTCGTCGGTGACGAGCACCGTCCCTCCCTCGCCCGGGCGCGGCGCGGCGCGGCGCGGATGTCCCGCGCGCGCTCGCCGCGAGGACGCCCCGCGCGCGGCGAGCGGCAGGTAGATCTCGACGCGCGTGCCCTCCCCGGGCTGGGAGGCGAGCTCGATGTGGCCGTGCCACTGCTTGACGATCCCGTACACGGTGGCGAGCCCGAGGCCGGTCCCCTTCCCCCTCGGCTTCGTCGTGAAGAACGGCTCGAAGGCGCGCGTCCGCACGTCGTCGCACATCCCGCAGCCGGTGTCGCTCACGACGAGGCGCGCGTACCGGCCGGGCGGGACCGCCGGGTGCGCGTCGCGCAGGCTCCCCGCAGCGCCGACGCGGACCGCGCGCGTCTCGATCGACAGCCGGCCGCCGCCTTGCATCGCGTCGCGCGCGTTCAGCGCGAGGTTCATCACCACCTGCTCGAGCTGCCCCGCGTCCGCCAGCACCCGGCAGGCCGACGGGCCGAGCGCGATCGCCAGATCGATGCTGCCGCCGACGGCGGCGCGGAGCGCGCCGTCCATGCCGCGCACGACGTCCCGCAGATCCAGCACGACCGGCTGCGCGAGCCCCCGCCGGCTCACCGTGAGCAGCTGCCGCGTCAGCGACGCGGCCCGCTGCGCGGCGCGCTTGATCTCGGCGAGATCCTTCTGCACCGGGCTCTGCTCGTCGAGCTCCTCTATCACCAGGCTCGTGTAGTTCAGGATGATCGCGAGCAGGTTGTTGTAATCGTGGGCGATCCCGCCCGCGAGCCGCCCCACCGCTTCCATCTTCTGCGCCTGGCCGAGCCCTTCCGAGAGCTCGCGCCGGCGATCGTCGGTGCAGCGCGCGGAGGAGAGATCGACGATGGCCCCGACAACGAGCCGCTCGCCGCGCGCTTCCGCGACGGTCTCGGTCCTCATCACCCGGACCGCCGATCCATCGCGGCGGGTGAGGAAGCCCTCGACCACGCCGGCCGGCGGCGGTCTCGCGCCCGCCGCGCCCCCGCCGAGGTGGAGCTCGGCCGCCGCGAGCGCCTCCTCCCGCGAGCCATAGCCGAGCAGCCGGGCGAGCACGTCGTTGCAATCGACGAGCTGGCCGCCAGGCGCGGCGACGTAGAGCCCCGCCGGCGAGCAAGCCGCGAGCAGCGGGCTGGGTGCCACCGGTTCCCTCGACGATCGTCCGCTGCTCATCGACGCATGACCGTGGAGAAACGTTCCATCGGAGAGACATCTCCGACAACCGGAACTGAAGCGCGGACTCTCCGTCTTTGCAACGTCGTTCACACAGGCCGCGCCGCGAACGTCACCGCAGGGCGGCGCGGCGCGCCGCGCAGCGTGGACGGTGTCTCGTTCTCCCCTCCTCCCCTCCTCTCTTCTCCCCTTCTGCTCTTCGCTGTTCCCCTTCGCTATCCCCCTTCTCTATTGCATCGAACTGGCCTAGACCGCGCCGGGGCTCGAGCGAGCCCGCTGGAGCGCTCCATGTTCTTCCTCGACAGCTCGAACCCGGCCGAGATCAAGGAGCTCTTCTCCTGGGGAGTGCTCGCCGGCGTGACCACGAACCCGCTCATCCTCGCGCGCGACGCGGGTTGCGTCGATCTCGAGCGGCGCATCCGCGAGGTGCTCGCGGCGTCGGCGGGGCCCGTGTCGGTCGAGCTGACGAGCGAGGACGAGGCGGCGATGCTCGATGAGGCACGCGGCTATCACGCGTGGGCGCCCGAGCGGATCTGCGTCAAGGTGCCGTTCAGCGACGTCGGCCTCAAGGTGACGCACGCCCTCGCGAAGCGCGGCGTGCGCACCAACGTCACGTGCGTGATGAGCTTCAACCAGGCGTACCTCGCGGCGCTCGCCGGCGGCGCGTACGTCTCGATCTTCAGCGGGCGCATCCGCGACATGGGCTACGCCGCGACCCCGGTCATCGAGCGCACGCGCGCGAGGCTCGAGCGCGAGCGGCTGGGCGCCGAGATCATCGTCGGCTCGATCCGCCACCTCATGGACGTGAACGAGGCGCTCGACGCCGGCGCGCACATCGTGACCGTGCCTCCCGCGATCTTGCGGAAGATGCTCCACAACCCGAAGACCGAGGAGACGATCCGCGAATTCAACGCCGCCTGGGAGAAGCGTGCTAAGTAGCCGCGCGTGAACGCCGAGCCCGGCCACGCGCGAGGAGACGGGGAAGACTGGGAAGGCCGCGATGACCGCGGGCCGCGCGCTCTCGATCAGGGGGACGCACCCGGTCGGCGCGCGCCGCGCCGCGCCGCGCCGGACGTCTTCGCCGGGCGCAAGTACGCGGTCGAAGAGGTGAACCGGGCCCTCGTCGCCGTCGCCGGCCGGCCGCGGACGGTGCTCGACGTCGGCTGCGGGATCGGGCTCAACGGCGCCGCCGTCAAGCGCACGGGCGCGCGCGTGACCGGGATCGACATCGCGCGCGGCTCGCTCGCGCGCGCCGGCGCGGCGCTCGACGAGGTCCTCGCCGCCGACATCACGAGCGACGCCGCCGTGCGCGAGGCGCTCGGCGACCGGCGCTTCGACCTGCTCCTGTTCGCCGACGTCCTCGAGCACACCGCCGACCCGCTCGCCGCGCTCTGCCGCTTCCTGCCCCACCTCGAGGAGGACGGCCACGTCATCGTCTCGCTCCCCAACGTCGCGGCCTGGCCGGTGCGCCTCGGCCTCCTCGCCGGCCGGTTCGACTACGAGCCGAGCGGCATCCTGGACGACACGCACCTCCGCTTCTTCACCCGCGCGTCGGCGGTCCGGCTCATCGAGCGCGCCGGGCTCGAGGTGCTCCGCGTCGAGCAGAACCCGATGCTCGTCCGGGCCGCCAAGGGGCTCATCCTCCGCGGCCTCGGCGCGGGAGACGACCCCGGCGATCTCGCCAGCTCGCTCCCCTACAAGGCGTATCACGCGCTCGTCCGCCCGCTGGAGGACGTGGTCGCCGACCGCGCGCCCGGCCTCCTCGCGTTCCAGCACGTGATCGTCGCCAGGAAGCCGCCGCGCCCGCGCCGGATGCGGCTCACCGTCGGCATGCTGACCATGGATGAAGAGGAGAGCGTCGGCGCCATGATCGGCGAGATCAGGAAGGCGGCGCCCGACGCGGAGATCCTCTGCGTCGACAGCTCCACGCGGGACAGGACCCCCGAGATCGCGGCCGGCCTCGGGGCGCGCGTGCTCCGGCAGGTGCCGCCCCGCGGCCACGGGCCGGCCATGGAGCTCCTCATGTACAGCGCCGCCGCCCGGAGCGATCTGCTCATCTACCTCGATTGCGACTTCACCTATCCGGCCGAGAACATCCCCGTGCTCAGGCGCCTCATCGAGGAGGAGGGCGCCGACGTGGTGAACTGCGCGCGCACCCGCATGAGGCCGGCGGCCATGCCGGTCCCGAACTACATCGCCAACCGCGCCTTTGCCGCCATGACACACGCGATGCATGGTATCCCGACAACTGACGTCCACAGCGGAATGCGCGCCTACCGCTGCTCGGTGATTCGCGCGTTCGATTTCGACGGTGAGGGCGACGCGTTGCCCATCGACACGCTGCTCTTCCCTGCGAAGTGCGGCTATCGCGTGGTGGAGATGCCCATCGAGTACAACGAGCGCGTCGGCACCTCGAAGCTGCGCAAGCTGGCTGGCACGGTGTGGACCATGATTCGCCTGCTGCGCGCGCTCCCCGTCGGCGCCCGGCTCGGCGACCGCTACGAGCGCCGCTAGGCGTCACGCCGAGCTCTGCAGGGCGTCGCGCTCATCGGAGCGTGACGTGAATGTGGCGATAGCGACGCGGTGCGGCGTCACCTCGACCGCGTGGTCATCGCATTTCCGCCGCCTATACTCCGCACCTTGCAACACCAGAGGAGGCAAGAGATGCGGTTTTTGAAGGTTTTTTGCGTACTAGGTATGTCCGCGCTGATGGGCGCGGCGGCGGGGGCGGGGTGCGGGGGCGACGACGCCGGCGAGACGAGCTCGAGCTCGGCAGGGGGGACCGGCGGCGGGGCTCCTGGCGACTGTTCGCCGACGAACCCGGTCTGCACGGCTGTCGCTTCCGACTGCATTGCCGTCCACGACAATCAGGGCGCGACCAAGTTCGGTCTGCGGATGGCGCAGCTGACGATCACGAAGCCCGACGTGCTCGCGGTCGGCTTTATCGCCCGCCTCGTCGCCGAGGGCCTGACGATGAATCTGCCCGTGTGCAACTTGAATGGCACCGGGACCTTTTCCTGGTTGCTCGAGTTCGACACGGCGACCGGCAAGCTGCGCACCGGCGGCGCGATGCCCACGAGCGACCCGCGCGCGGGCTACTGCTTCGCCAACACGTCTGCAGGCGAGTTCGAGATCGCGCCGATGGAGCTCGACGCCCCGCTGACCGACGGCGCATGGAGCGGCGCGGCCGACATCCTGAACGTCCCGATCTTCCTGGACACGGGCGCGGGAGACGCGGCCGCCGAGCCGATCGTCCTGCCGATGCACCAGGTGCAGCTCACCGACGCGAAGGTGTCGGCGGACAACAACTGCATCGGACGGTACAACCGCGCGGGGCTCGATCCGATGGAGGCCTGCCTCCCCGGCCCGGAAGGCGATCCCCCTGCGTTCATCAACGGGGGCAAGCTCACCGCGTTCATCACGCTGGAAGAGGTCGATCGGGTGATCATCCCCGGGCTCGATCAGAGCCTTTGCGTCGTGCTCTCGGGCGATATCGGAGAGTACGGCACCGGTGAGATCCCCAATACGTGCAAGCGCGACGAGAGCGGCAAGATCGTGCTGAAGGGTGACTGGTGCAGCGCGACGAACTCGGCCGCGACGGACGACTGCGCCGACGCCTATGCGCTTGGCGGCGAGTATGCCGCGAGCGCGGTCAAGATTACCGGTCCCTGTCCGCAGTAGCGCTTGCGGGGGGCTCTCCGGGGAGCGTACGATCTGTCGCGGCGTCCTGAAGCCCGCGCCCAGCGGGCGTGGCGCTGCGGGTCGTGCTCCCCTGGAGGGTTCCTTATGCCCCGCCTCATCAAGCATTTCTCCGCCATCCTTGCTCTCCTCATCATCGCCGGATGCGCCGCTTCGGGCGGCGGGTGCGCCGGCTGTGGAATGACCCCCCTCCCCGCCGGCTTCAAGCCCGCGGATCGCATCGAGAACGCCGGCGCGGCGCGGCTCACGCAGTCGGGCGTCGAGTTCCTCGAGCAGAACCTGGGTGTCCTAGGGCGCGCGCTGCTCGGGGGTGGGGACGGCGGCGTGATCACGTTCTCCATCCCCAGGTCTTCCGGGACCGGCTACACGGTATGTCCCGGCGGCGCCGACCCGAACGCCAGCCCGCCCATGTGCACGGCGGAGATCGACGTGGGGAGTGCGGCGCTTCAGATCGAGCCGAGGACGCCGCATAACCTGCGCATCCGGGGACCTCTGCCCGTGCGCCTGCAGAACCTCCCGATCCTGGTCAACCTGCTCGTCACGGACAGCACGGTCATCGCGACCCTCAACGGCAACGACGCGTGCCCGCCCGACGACCAGACCTTCACGAACATCAACCTCGACGTCGAGCTCTCCGTCGAGATCGACGTCAATCCGCAGCACTCGCGGCAGGGCTACTCGCGCGTTAAGATCGTCCGGCTCGACATCGGCAAGGATCAGCTCGAGTCGAGGTTGCGGCTCAACTGCGGCGGCTCCATCGCCGGCGACATCCTCGATTTCCTGCGTCCCATCGTCCTCCCCCTCCTGACCGGCTCGCTCGCTGACACGCTGAAGGCCCAGCTCGACCAGCAGCTCTGTCTGAAGGCGGATCCGACGCAGGACCCGGCCTGCCCCGACGGCACGAACGACATCGGCGGCGTCTGCCGCTACGGCACGCACGCGAACGACGAGTGCGCCTCGATCCTGCTCGGCGTCGAGGGCCACATCGATCTCGGCCGGTTGCTCGCGAGCATCTCCCCCGGCACGCAGGGCGGGTTCGACCTCCTGCTCGCCGGCGGCGGCACGAGCGAACGGGACGACGGCTCCGATCTCGCGTGGGGCGACCTCAACCCGGTCGGCAACGGGCTCACCCTTGGCCTCTACGGCGGCGCCGAGCCGGTGCCGACATCGAAATGTGTGCCGCTGTCGAACATGGCGCTCCCGGCGGGCATCCCGATTCCCGATGAGCTCGTCGCCAACACCGTCTCCGACTGGCCAGCGGACCTTCCCGGCCCCCACGTCGGTCTCGCGATCTCCGAGCGCTTCGCGAATTACGCCATGAACGGTCTCTACAACAGCGGGTTGCTCTGTCTCGGGATCTCCACGGAGACGGTGCCTCTCCTCAACTCGGGCACGCTGGGGCTGCTGGCCCCCTCCGCAAAGGATCTCGCGCTGCAGCGCGAGTCGCAGCAGGTCGCGGTCGTCATCCGTCCGCAGGCGCCCCCTCGGCTCACCTTTGGCAATGGCACGAACGGAAGCGACGACCCGCTGATCCGCATCCAGCTGGACCGGGCGAGCTTCGATTTCTACGTCTGGTCGCTCGACAGGTTCATCCGGTTCATGACGGCGACGTTCGACGTGGATGTGCCCATGAACCTCTCGGTCACCCCCGAGGGGCTCACGCCGGTGATCGAGGCGCTCAGGGTCGAGAACGGCGAGGTGACGAACCACGGGCTGCTCCGGGAGAACCCCGAGAACATCGCGGAGGCGCTGGGCGGCCTCCTCAGCGGCCAGCTCGGGCAGCTGATCGGCGGCGGCATCCCGGCGATCGATCTCGACGGGGCGCTCTCGGCGCTCGGGCTCTCGCTGGTGATCCCGGAGTCGGCCGAGGGCGCGGGCTCCCCCGGCCTGCGGAAGCTCACGAAGGGGCAGGACAACTACCTCGGCATCTTCGCGGCCTTCGGAATGACGGCGCAGCAGCGCTCGCCGAGCAGCGACACGCAGGCCGAGCTGAGCCGCAAGGAGGTGCGCGCCGAGGGGCTCCGCCTGCCCACGATGACCCGCGACAACGGGCCGACGGCGCGGCTCGTCATGAGCTCGCCGCTCGACGACGGCACGCGGGCCGTCGAGTACTCGTACCGCATCGACAGCGGCGTGTGGCGCCCGTTCACGCGCGAGCGCATCGTCGACCTGCGCGACGACTGGCTGCGGCTCCCGGGGCGTCACGTGATCTCGGTGCGATCGCGGATCGCGGGCGCTCCCCTGTCGCTCGATCCCACGCCGGCGACCGTCGAGATGGTGGTCGACGTCGATCCGCCGGTCATCTCCGTCGGCGCCGCGGTGGACGGCCGGGCGCCGCTCGAGGTGCGCGATCGGGTCTCGGACGCCGCGCGCGCGAAGGTGCGCGTGCGGCTCGACGACGGCGCGTGGTCCCCGTGGTCGACGGCGGCGGAGACGACGTCGGTGGACGTCGGTGACGCCGTCGAGATCGAGGTCGAGGCCGTGGACGAGGAGGGGAACCTCGGCACGGCGCGGCAGGCGCTCCTCCGCGGCCGGGTCCCCGTCGACCCGTCGGCGGGCTGCGGCTGCGTCATGGCTGGCGGCGCCGGCGAGACGCCGTCGGGCGTCCGCTGGCTCGGCCTCGCCGTCGCGGCGGCGGCCTTGCGGCTCGCGCGGCGCGGCGACCGGGGCGCGTCGCCTCGGCGCCCCGCGCAGCGCGGCGCGCGGGGCGTGAAGGGCGCGCTGGCCGGGGTCGCCGTCATGGCGCTCCTCGGCTCGCACGCCGGATGCTCGTGCAGCGAGGAGCCGGAGGAGGTGGAGCCGGGGTGCGTCGCGCCCGACTGCATGACGCTGGAGCACGGCCTCATCGGCGCGTACACCTCGGTCGCGGTCGCCGCCGACAAGCGCACGGTCTGGGTCGCCGGCTACGCCGAGGCCGACTGGCGCAACGCGTTCGCGTGGGGCGACCTCGTGGTCGGCACGTGGGACGGCGAGGCGGTCGCGTGGGAGGCGATCGACGGGGTGCCCGCGGAGCCCGCGGTCGACCCGGCCCGGTTCGACGTGAGCGGGTTCCGCGGGGGCCAGACCGACCCCGGCGACGACGTCGGCCTCTGGACGTCGATCGCGGTGGGGCCGGACGGCGAGCCGGCGGTGGCCTACTACGACCGCACGAACCGCGCGCTCAAGTTCGCGCAGCGGCGGAGCGACACGTGGGCGGTGAGCTTCGTGCAGCAGGCGCCGAGCAGCGACATCGGCCGCTACGCGAAGCTGCTCTTCGTGAAGGGGTTGCCCGTCATCGCCTACCTCGCGATGGAGCCGGGCGAGGGCGGCGCGGTCACGTCGAGCGTCCGGATCGCGACCGGCGAGAGCGCCACGCCCGGGGAGGGCGCGTGGCGGTTCGAGGACGTGGCGAAGGACGAGGCGACGCCGTGCCGCGCGTTCCTCTGCGGCGCCGGGGCCAAATGCGTCCGGAGCACGGGGCGCTGCGCGACGCCGCTCGCGGCCGGCGACTGCGAGCCGGGGTGCGCCTCCGGGCAGGCGTGCATCGACGACGGCGGCTCGCCGGCGTGCGCCGCGACCTCCGACGGCAACCGGCTCGAGACGTACCCCGAGGCGATCGGCGACTACATCGCGATGGCGCCCGACAACGCGGGCGGGTTCGGCCTGGCGTTCTACGATCGCATCCACGGCGACGTGGTGATCGCGTCGAGGTCGACGGGTGCGTGGGAGACCCGCATCGTGGACGGCGCGGCGCCGGACGGGGCGGACACGGGCGACGTGGGCATGGGGACGTCGCTGTTCATCGATCGCGCCGGCGACTGGCACCTCGCCTACGCGGACGGCCGCTCGGAGGGGCTGCGGTACGCGCGGGTGAAGGGAGGCACGGAGGTCGAGCCCTCCGAGGTGGCGGACGACGGGCTCGGGATCGAGGGCGTCCCCTTCGAGGACGGGCAGCACCTCATCGGCGACGACGCGAACGTGTTCGTGACGGCGGCCGGGGAGGTGCGCATCAGCTACCAGGACGCGACGAGCGGGACCCTGCGGCTCGCGATCGGGACGAAGAGCGGCGACGGCCACAGCTGGCTCATCCAGGAGATCGAGCAGGAGGGGTTCGCGGGCGCCTTCTCGCGCATCGTGGAGGTGGACGGGCGGCTGCTCATCGCGAACTGGTGGCGCGTCGGCGGACAGGCCACGAAGGGAGACGTGGCGCTCGTCACCCCCTGAAGCGCGCGCCGGAGCGCGAGCGCCCGGGCCGTGAGACGACGGGATCGCCGCGTGCGGCGTCCCCCAGGAGCACTCGGCCGACGGTTCGCCGTTGAGCAGGCGATCCGCCGACTGGGTATGCTCCTGGGTCGACGCGGCCAGGGCGCGGGAGCGTCTTCTGCGAGGATCTGCAGGCAGAGCGAAGCGTCACAGGAAAGGCTTGGGACGATGAGAGCGACGGAACGAACGAGCAGCAACGCGGTGAGCAACGCATCCCCTGCGCCATCCGATGGCGCGCAGGACCAGGCCGGCGCGCCCGCGCGGCGGCGCATCGGCGTCCCGCTCTCTCTGTGGCTGCTCCCCGCCGCGTCGGCCATCGCGGCGCTGCACCTCGCCGGGTGCTGGCCGCTGTCCTACGCCGAGGACTGCAAGAAAGACTCCAGGTACTGCCCCCCCCCCGAAACGACGGGCGGCGGCGAAGGCCCTGGCCCCACGTGCGAACCGGACCCGACCCAGGATGCGAGCACGGTGGTGGACCGGTGCGCGGTGTTCGCGAGCGCGGGCGCGGCGTCCGGAGGAGACGGGACGAAGACCAGGCCGTACGCGTCGCTCTCGGAGGCGCTCGCGAACGCGAACGGCAAGCGGGTGCTGGCGTGCTCGAGCGGCGTGTTCGAGGAGAGTGTCACGGTCCGGGCGGCCGTCGAGGTGATCGGCGGCTTCGACTGCGACGCGGGCTGGACGTGGAGCCCGGCGGCGCGGAGCGCCATCGAGGGGCCCGGGAACAAGGTGGCGCTCACGCTGACGGAGGACGCGGGCGGGACACGGGTGCGGAGCTTCACGATCAGCGCGGCCAACGCGACGGCTCCGGGCGGCTCGTCGATCGGCGTGGCGGTCGCGGACATCGACGCGCAGCTCGAGCAGGTCGACGTGATCGCAGGGAACGGGGTGAACGGCGCGAGCGGCGAGACGCCGGAGGTCGTGCAGGATGGCGCGGACGCGCTGGAGGACGTCTCGAGCGCGTGCCTCGTGGCGGTCTACAGCGGCCAGCCCGGCGTAACGACGTGCGCGGATGGCGAGACGAGCGGCGGCGCCGGCGGCCTGGGTGGACAGCCCGCTGTGGATGAAGGGCGCGGGCAGACCGGTAGCGACGGCGCGCCTGGTGCGGCCTCCCCGCCCGCATCCGGCATCGGCGGCATCGGACACGGGCAGATGGGAGAGACGGGAGAGACGGTGGAGTGCAGGGACGGCGCGAGCGGCGCGAGGGGCGCCTCTGGCGGCGCTGGCACGGCTGGCAACGGCACCACGCTGACGCTGGCCGGCATCACCGGAGGTGACGGCGGCACAGGCGTCGGCGGGACGCGCGGTCAAGGCGGAGGCGGAGGCGGCGGCGCGAAAGCAGGGCGTTTCTGCATGTCCGGCGGGGGTAGCTACATCGACGGCGCGGGCGCCAGCGGCGGCGGCGGCGGGGCCGGCGGCTGCGGTGGAACGGGAGGCGGCGGTGGCAAGGCCGGCGGGTCGAGCATCGGGATCCTCAGCCTGGGGACCAAGCTGGCGCTGACCGATGTGACCATCGCCGTCGGCAAGGCGGGCCATGGAGGTGAGGGCGGAGGTGGAAGCCCCGGCGGCGAGGGCGGCATGGGGGGCAAGGGGGGGAGCCGCGTCTCCGGCTCCGGCTCGCTCGCGGGTTGCATGGGTGGCAAGGGCGGTGCGGGCGGCGATGGCGGCCCTGGCGGCGGCGGCCGGGGCGGGCACGCGGTGGGCATCGCCTACAAGCTCACGCCGAGCCCCGCGGCCGCCGAGGTGCCGTTCACTGGAGGCACGGCTGGCAACGGCGGTTCCGCCGGCCTCGGTGGCTCCCCCGGAAGCGACGGCGCGGCCGGGGTGAGCGGCGCCTGCTGGGATTTCGCCACGAACCAGGGCTGCCCGCAGCCGTGATCGGCGCCGCCGCGCCGTCAGGCGCTCAGCGACACCGCGCGGATCTCCGCCGTCGCCGGGCCGTTCACGCGCGCGCGCTCCGCGGCCACGAGATCGAGGAGCTCTTGCCGTGTCGCCTGCCCGCTGTCGAGCAGCGCGCGCATCGCGCCGTCGACGCAGCCCTTCACCCGCGCCAGGCGGGGAGCGCTCTCTCCGCCCTCCCGCGCGGTCAGCATGTCGTGCAGCATCCGCCTGAGCCCCGCCATCGCTTCGGTCTTCGAGCGCATCGCCATCACCTCGCCCGATCGGCCTAGCGAAGGCGGCGCGATCCGGCCAAGTTTCAGGCGCGCGGCAGCTTGCCCAGCGCGAGGTCCGCAGCGTCGCGCTCGATCCCCGCGAGCGCGACCCCTGCGCCCTTCCGTGGGACGAGCACCACGCGGCAGCGGCCGCGCGTCGCCGTCTCCATGTGCGACAGCCCGAAGTCGAGCGCCGCGCCGAAGGCGAAGACGAGCGCGCCCATGCCGAGCAGCTCCGGGGAGCCCGCGCGCGCGCCGTCGACGAGCAGCGACACGCCCAGGTACGTCCCCAGCCCCAGCGCGACGAGCCCCGCGTAGAGGGCGAGCCGCGGGTAGCGCACCTCGCGCGTCGCCCGGAGGAGCGCCTCGACCGGGATGTACGTCTCCCGCTCCTTCAGCGTCCGGCCGAACAGCTCGGTCCGGCTCCGGACGGTCACGCCCTTCGGGCCGACCTCGAGCGCGGCGGGCCGGCGGTACCGCAGAAGGAACCGCCCGGCGAGCCGGAGGACATGCATCACGAGCAGGATCCCCGTCGCCGCCAGCAGCACGAGCGCCACCGGCCCGCGCGGCGGCGGAGACAGCTCGCCCGCGAGCCGCGCCGTCGCCCCTCCGTCGCGCTCCGGCGCCCACCTCTCGTCCCCGGTGGCCCCGGCGCCCCCCTCCGCGGCCCCACTGGCGCCCGGCGCGCGGCTCGGCCGCCTGCCGGGGGAGAGCGCGTCGCGCAGCAGCGAGCGCACGATCGGATCGCGCACGTCGTCCACCAGCGCCGCGGCCTCGGCGCGCGCGTCGGGCGAGGCGCTCCCCCGCAGCGCCGCCGCGGCGATGATCGCGCCCGCCCGGCCGAGCTGCGGCAGCGCGCCCTGGTCGGCGCGCCGGACCAGCGCGGCGATCGACCGCCAGAGGCCCGCGGCGCGCTCGCCCAGCGCGGCGTCCAGCGCGGTGAGCGCGTCGACGGAGGTGTACGTCGCCAGCCAGACGAGCGCCTCGGCGACCCGGCCCTCCGCCTCCGGCCCGTCGGGCGGCGAGAGCGCGACCCCGCGCGCGAGCAGCGTGGCCAGGAGCACACGGGTCGCGCTCCCCGCGCCCTCGCTCGTGCCGCGCTCGAGCGCCCGGACCACGTTGCCGAACCGGGTCTCCGCGTCGGCGACCGACAGGCCCGCCCGGTCGACGAGCTCCGCGAGGCCGCCCTCCAGGGTCGTCCGCCGCTCGTCCGCTGCGGCAAAGGCCGCGGTGTGAACGACCCGCGCGAGGTCGTCGCCGCGGGGGTGTCCGGCAAGCTCATCGAGCACGGCGTACGGAGAGTGTTCGGGCGTCATCGGCGCGGGCTGGTCGGATTAACTGAACGCCGCCGCTTTGGCTAGTGTTCCGCGCGGCCCGGGCCGCGCTCCGCCCCGGCGCGGCCCCGTGGCCCCGGCGCGGCCCCGTGGCCCCGGCGCGGCCGCCTTCGCCCCCGCGCGGCCGCCTTCGCCCCGGCACGGCTGCCTTCGCCCCGGCGCAGGCGCTCTCGCCCCGCGCGCTACGGCTTCCGCGCGCCGCCCTGCTCCAGGAGCGCCTTCTCCACGAAGCCCATGATCAGCTTGAGCTGCCGGTTCGTGACGTGGAGCTTCGACCAGATGACCTTCCCGTCGGTGTTGAAGGCGATCTCATCCACCACATCGATCCTCGTGATCCCCAGGTCGATGGTCCGGATCGCGTTCAAGGTCTTCGTGAGCTCCTGCGCGTGAACCAGCGCATCTTCAGCGGATTCATCGCCCGCCGTGAGGGCGAGGTCCGCGCCCCCGTCCTTGGTCGGCGTGACGGTGAGGCGCATCCAGGCGAGGCTGCGCGGGACCGCCTGGACCCCGCGGAACGCGTTCGCGGGCGTGAGCATCGAGACGACGATGCCCGCCGCTGAAGATTTGTTGAATCCTTTCATGGACTTCAACTTGGATAGCTGATCTTCTTCAGCAGCGGGAAGGACCACGAGCAACCGCCGGTCCGGGACCATCGCGAAGATGCGCTTGCTGCGGTCCGCGGTGGCCCGGGCGGCGGGGATGGGGGCGTCCTCGATCCACGCGCCGTTCGACCGCTGCACGATGACGTCGACGGCCGCGCGCATGGTCTCCTCGGGCGCCCGGTAGTCCATGACGGCGACGACCTTGCTGGAGTCGCGGAGCTGCGGCCCGGCGATGAGGAGGTGGTCGATGTCCCGGATCGGGTCGACGGCGGTGTCGCTGAAGAAGGACTGCCACTGGGGGATGGTCGTCAGGATCCGGCCGAACCACGCGCCGAGCTCGTGGTTGCGGAGCCGGTCGCCGGCGATGAGCACCTGGACGTTCGGGTCCTTCGACGCGAGCTTGCCCGGCGCGCCCGCGGCGCTCAGCGGGGTCCGCAGGTTCGGGGGGTCGCCCTCGTTCTCCGTGCCCCCGTCGCCGGACGCGTCCGGTCCTGCGTCGCCCGGCGGCTTCCGGCGCGGCGCGGGTGTACCGCGCGCCCCCGCGTCCGGCGCCTCCGGCGAGGCGCTCGCCGACGCGGCGGGCGGCGTCGCGGGCGACGACGTCGCCGGCGCTGCGGCGCCCGCCCCGGAAGGCGCCCCCTCGCCGCCGCTCGCGGAGGGCGCCGCCGCGACCGCGCTGGGGTCGTCCGCGAGGAGATCGAGATCGATCGGCACGATCGTCTCGCCGGCGTCGTAGTCGGCCAGCTCGCCCCGGAGCGCGAACATCGCGTCGAGCCACGCGAACAGCGGGGTCGGGAGCAGGGGCAGGTGCAGGAGCGCCGCGACGACGGCCGCGGTGACGAGCGCCCGCCTGGAGGCGGCGCGGACGAGCGGGACGACCGCGGTGCCACGGCCCACGCGCTGGGCCTCCGTCGTGTTGTTCAAGCCACGCCCCGGGGTCCGTTCCGCCACGGCGGTACCCTAGCAGCAGCCGTCCGAACGGCATCCATGCCCCGGAGCGCGCCCGCGCCGCGCGCCGCGGCTTCGTGGCACGTCGTTCGCTCAAGCGATGGTCATGCGATGCCGCCTGCCCCGCCTTCCGCCGTCGTCGGCTCGAGGGGCGCGCGCTCCGCAGAGAAGTGGATCGACACGTGAGTGACCAGGTACTAAGACCGCCGAGCCGACCCGACCCTACGGGTCGATCATCAGACCGCGAGGATCGGGAAGACCGGTCCTCGCCCAACGCTGTGGATGCGATGAACCGCTCTCAGGCCCCCCGCCCCCGCGGGCAGAAGGACCCCGCACGATCGCACGGCAGCGGCAATGTCCGCACCGACGACCTGCGGAACCCGCAACCGGCGCCGGGAGCCGGACGCGCCGGCGGCGGCGGCGTCGCGCGCACCTCGCTCGTGTCCAGCGCGCTCGGGTTCATCGCCGCGGCGGCCTTCGCCGGCACCGCGGCGTGGGCGAGCGGCTGCCAGGGCGAGGCCCCCCCCGGCCCCTCCACCGAGGGCGGCTCGTTGCCCGAGCGGACGTCGTCCCTCCCCCGCCCCGCGCCCGCGTCCTCGGCGCGCGCCGCCGCGTCCGCCGAGGCGCCCAGGGAGGCCCCGACCGCCGCGCCCTCGGAGGCCCCGGAGCCGCCCGCGCCCGACAAGCCGTACACGGGGCCGCTGCTCGGCTCGATCATGCCGCAAGCGTCGGTCTATCCGACGATGGAGTTCTCCAAGCAGCGGCTCGGCTACATCCGGCTCGGCGGCAAGGTGCCGGTCGATCCGAAGCCGATCAAGGGCGGGAGCTGCGCCAAGGGCTGGTACCGCCTCCTCGACGGCGGCTACGTCTGCGGGAGGTCGGCCACGACGGACCTGTCGAACCCGCAGGTCCGCCTCGGCATCACGCCGCCGAACCTCGACGAGGTCCTCCCGTACAAGTACGCCTTCAACACGACCCACGGCACGCCGCTCTACCGCTCCGTCCCCTCGAAGGACGAGATGACGCGCTACGAGCCGTACCTCGAGTCCTCGAAGCGCAAGCGGAAGGAAGAGGAGAAGCGGCGCGCCGAGGCGCTGTACGAGGAGACCGAGAAGGAGGTCGCCGCGGCGGCTGCCGCTCGCGCCGCGGCGAGCGCCGAGGCCGCCGCGAGCTCCGCGCCGGTGGCCGCCGTCGCCGCGGATCCGGCTGCAGTCGAGGACAAGGCGGCGGCCGTCGCCGCGGCCGCGTCGCTCGGCATCGCGCCGGCGCCGGTCGAGGAGGAGCCCGAGAAGCCCTGGTGGGAGAACGTCGACGAGAAGGGCAGGCCGCTCAACGTCACGCTCGCCGATCTCGACAAGGACGCCGACTCGACGGTCGCGAAGCGGATGGTCAAGGGCTTCTTCGTCGCGGTCGACAAGACCTTCGGCTGGAACGGCCGCAGCTGGTACAAGACGACCGCGGGCCTCGTCGCGCCGAGCGACCGCATGTACATCATCAAGCCGCCGGCCTCGCAGGGCATCGACTTCCCCGAGGGCGCGAAGTCGGTCGGCTTCATCCTCGCGAAGTCGGCGAGCAAGTACCAGTTCGACGCCGAGAAGAAGTCCGTCTCCGTGGCCGGCTCGCTCGAGCGCTTCGCGGCGTTCGGCCTCACGGGCGAGAGCCACACCCACAGGTCGACGGTGTACCGGAAGACCACCGAGGGCTGGTGGATGAAGGGCGCCGACGGGACGTACACCGATCTCGGCGCCCCGCCGCCGGATCTCGCGCCGGGCGAGAAGTGGATCGACGTGAACCTGTCGCGCAAGACGCTGGTCGCGATCGAGGGCGACAAGCCCGTCTTCGCGGCGCTCGTCTCGCCGGGGCGGCGCTCGAAGGACAAGAAGAAGAACCACGCCACGCCCACGGGGGTGTTCCGCATCCGCGAGAAGCACATCGCGACCACGATGGAT
The DNA here is from genome assembly GCF_052075895.1 of Sorangium sp. KYC3313. Classification (NCBI taxonomy): domain Bacteria; kingdom Pseudomonadati; phylum Myxococcota; order Polyangiales; family Polyangiaceae; genus Sorangium; species Sorangium sp. KYC3313. The sequence continues at coordinate 7,736,696 of NZ_CP197255.1, read as the reverse complement.
GGCGACGGCACGGTCGCGGGCGATCTGCCGTACAGCATCGAGGACGTGCCGTTCGTCGCGTACTACGACGGCTCGTACGCCCTCCACGGCGCCTTCTGGCACGGAAACTTCGGCCGGGAGATGAGCCACGGCTGCGTGAACCTCTCGCCGCTCGACGCGAAGAAGGTCTTCTTCTGGAGCGAGCCCAGGCTCCCGCGCGGCTGGCACGGGGTCTGGGCCACGCCGGAGAACCGCGGCACGCTCGTGTCCATCCACGAGTGAGCGGGCGGCGCGCGCGGCGCGCGCGGCCGCGCGACGAGGACGCAACAACACCGTGCGCTCCCCATGGAGCGGGCCGCGAGGGAGCGGCCGGAGCGGGCTCGCCGCGACGCGTGGTACGAGCGCGCGCCGGAGCCTCGCCTCGCCTGGACCGGCCCGGCGGACCTGGCCGTCTGCCGTCCTGCCTCCGCCAGTTGCTGGAAATCCGGGCGAGCCGTGCTCGGAACAGCTTGAATGGTTGCTTTGACAGGGCTCCCTCTTGACTCGGGGCTCCCCTTCGCACACTTGTGGAGCCGCCATGGACCAGTTCTCGGCGCACCTCGACCGCGGGTGGGATCTCGTCCAGCGCGGGGACACGCGCGGAGCAGAGGCGTCGGCCCGGCGGGCGCTCGAGCTAGATCCGAACTCGCCGGAGGCTCACAACCTGCTCGGCTTCGTCGCGGCCCTCGAGGGCGAGGGCGAGGAGGCGATCGAGGCGTACCGCCAGGCGATCGCCCTCGATGACACCTACCTGGAGGCGATGCTCAACGCCGCCGAGGTGTACATCCACCCGCTCGGCGATTTCGACCAGGCGATCGAGATGTGCGACCAGGCGCTCGATCTGGCCGAGGTCGACGAGGAGATCATCGACGCGCTCCTCCTGAAGTTCGACGCGCTCCTCGGCAAGGGGGATCTCGACGAGGCGGCCCAGGTCGCGGCGAGGATCCCCGAGGGCCCCTACGACAACCCGAACCACACCTTCCTCGTGGGCCGCGCGTTCTACGAGATCGGCCAGGCCGACAAGGCCGCCGCCCTCATCGAGGAGGCGGCGCTGAAGGACCCGCGGCACGCCGAGGCCCACTACTACCTCGGCCTCATCCGCGACGAGCGGGGCGATGTCCGCGGCGCGACGCAGGCCTTCCTGCGCTCCCGCGAGCTCGACGTCGAGCTCGGCATGCCCCCCTGGGCGCCGAGCCGCGACGGCTTCGTGACGCTGGCCCAGAAGACGGTCGCCGCGCTCAACCCCGTGCTCCGGCGCTACGTCGAGGGCGCGGAGCTCTACATCTCCGACGTGCCCGGGATGGAGCTCGTGGCCGAAGGCGTCGATCCCCGCGCGCTGGTCCTCCTGGACGGCCTCAACGCCGACGAGCGCGAGCGGGGCCTCCGCGGCAGCGCCGAGGTCCACCCGTGCGCGCGGGTCTTCGTCTACGCCCTCAACGTCGCCCGCCTCGCGGGCAGCGTCGAGGCGCTGGAGCGCGAGATCAACCTGGCGCTCGAGCGCGAGATCACCGCGACGTTCCTCGAAGCCGAGCAGAACGAGCGGACCGAGAAAGAGCTCAACTGATCGGGCGAGGCGCTCCGCGCCACGACCGCCGCGCCGCATGGGCGCGCGGGGCGGCGCTTACTTCCACTTGACGGCGATGATCTCGGTGCTGATGCCGGGTGACGAACGGATGATGACGGAGCTCATCAGCCGATGCACGGCGCCGAGCCCGACGCCGAGCCCCTGACCGGGCATCCTCGGCGTCAGCCGCGCAGAGCTCGACGAGGACGGGCCGCGATCGCTCTTCGGCCCGACGTCCTCGATCAGTGCCAGCTTCGGGTCCAGGCCTGGGCCGGAGTCGCGCACGATCACCTCGACGCCCCACCGACCGCCGCCCGCCTGCGTATCGTCGCGGATCGCGCGGATGCAGATGCTCCCGCCGCCGCCGTGGCGCACCGCGTTCGACACGAGCTCGGCGATCGCGATCGCGAGCTCGTGCTGGGCGCGCTCCGAGAGCCCAGCCCAGCGCGCGATGTGCGCGCCCTCGGCCGCGCAGGCGAAGCGATCCTCCTCGCGCGTGACGGGGATGCTGAACGCGGGCGGGGACCGCTGCGTCACGCCGCGCCCCTGTCGCGGACCACGGCGACGACGCACGTGGCGTCATCGAACGACTTCTTGTGGGCGTCGACGATCCGGCGCGCCATCTCCTCGGGATCGAAGTCGCGGAACGCGCCGAGATCGAAGCCGCTGGAGATCCCGTCGGAGTGGAGCAGGACGACATCGCCAGGCGATATGGGGAAGCGAAAGCTGCGGAGCCGCCGCACGCGCCGCCCGAGGATCCCCGCCGAGCAGAAGCTCGGCATGGCCGTCCGCGTGATCGCCTTCATCGCGATGTTGCCGACGCCCGAGAACTCTAGCTCGCCCACGCTCTCGTCGATGCGCAGGAGCGCAGCCGCGGCCCCGCGCGTCGACGCGAGCTGCTCCCCTGCCCCGGTCAAGAGATCCTCGATCGGCATCGACGCGTGGTCCTCCACGTAGCGGCAGAACGCGGAAGCCGCTTGCGCGGCGTGGGGACCGTGACCGAGCCCGTCGGCGAGGCCGATCAGCACCCACGGGGAATGTCGAACCACCACCACCTCGTCGCCGGCGATCTCCTCGCCGGCGGCGACGCAGCACGCGGTCCCGATGGCGACCGTCATCCGAGGTACTTCCTGACCGTCACGGTCGTCCCCGCGCCGGGCGCCGTCTTGACGTCGAACGCATCCATGAGCGCCTTCGTGCCGCGGAGGCCCGCGCCCATACCGTGACGCGAGCGGTACTTGCCGCTCAGGATCTCCGGCAGGTTCGTGATCCCAGGCCCGTTGTCCTGCGCGACGATCTCGATCGCGCGCATCGGCGAGGTGAGCGAGCGGACGACGACCTGCCCGCTGCCCGCGTACCTGACGATGTTGCGCCCGAGCTCGGAGATCGCCGTGACGATCTTCGTCTGCAGGACGTCGCTGACGAGGTGCTCGATGCAGAGCTCGCGGCCGGCCGACCGCGCGCGCAGCACGTCCTCCTCGTTGCGCACATCGATGGTGATCTCGCGCGGCGCGGGGGCAGCGTGGTCGAGCTCACCGAGCTCGGAGATGCACCGATCGAGCTGCGCCTGGTCGCGGACGAACAGCTTCACCCCGCGCTTGACCTCGACGAGGAGGCGCCGGAGATCACCCTCGCGCGCGACCAGCGGATCGACCTTCGCCTGCCGGATCCCGCAGTCGATGACGCTCTTCCTCACCGCAGGCGAGAGGAACTGCGCCAGCACCGTCTCGATCTGATCGGTGATCGAGCGGCCGACGATCTGCGGAGACGACGGCACGGGGCCGCGCGCCGACTGCGGCGTACCCGGCAAGCGCGTCGACACCGGTCCGCTGGACCGGCTCGACGGCGGCCCCGTGGCGCCGCCGCTGGAGGGCGGTCCGTCACGAGGAGGGATCTTCATGCGACACCTCGTTCGTGAGCTCCGGCGGCATCATGTCGTCCTCTGCGGACGGCGCGAGCATCTCGACGGCGCGCTCCAGGTTGAGCGCCGTCACCACGCCAGGGATCTCGAGATCCATCTCCACGAGCGCGATCGCGACCGCGGGCCGCAAGCCGCACACCGCCGTCCGGACGCCCATCAGCCGGGCCGTGAGCGCGATGTCACGGATGGCGCGGGTGAGATAGCTATCGAGAATCTCGACACCGGAGAGGTCGACGATGAGGCCGCGGGGCGATCGCGCTTCGATCGACCCGGTCACGTCGTCGCGCAGCTGCTCCACCTGGCCGTCGGTGAGCCCGCCCTGCACCGAGACGATTAAGTTCCCGAAGAGGCCCACGATGGGGACCCTACCCGCTTGCATCAAGTGGACGTCTCCTTCCTCGCGCTGAGCTGCAGCTGTGTCGTGGTCATTGCACCGCTGCCCGACGGATCGAAGGCGGCCCGAGGGCCGCCAGGTGTGAACGGCTGTCCTGTCTGCTTCTCGTTGTCTTTGGCCGCGCCGCGGCGGGTCCCCATGAGGGACGCGGGCGTCGGCTTCTGGCCGGCGAGCGCCATGCTCTCGCGCAGCGCGTGCTTGAGGTTGCGCGCGGCGCGCACGGTGCCGAGGTTGATGCCGAGCTCCACCATCGTCTGCGCGACGGCGGGCCTGACCCCGGTGATCCGACACCGCGCGCCGAGCAGCTCGACCGCCTTCATCAGCTTCATGAAATGGTCGGCCGTCCGCGTGTCGATCACCTCGACGCCCGTCACGTCGATGATGACGTAGCGCGACTGGCGGCGGACGATCTCGTCGAGCAGCCGCTCCATGATCTGGGCGCTCCTGCGCGAGTCGACGACGCCGATGATCGGCAGCGCGAGGACGTCGTCCCACAGCTCGAGGATGGGCGTCGAGATCTCGTCGATCGCGTAACGGAGCCGCTCGACGAGCTCGCTCTTGGCGCTCTCGCTCTCCACGAGGTCGCGGTTCTTCGCCTCGAGATCCTCGATGAGGCGCTTCTTCTCGGTCGCGTCGCGGAACACGGCGACGGCGCCGGAGATCGCCCCGTCCTTGCCCCGCATCGGGCTGGCGCTGACCGTCAGGAACAGGCCGGACACCGGGCTGGTCTCGATGCGCGGCTCGGAGAACACCGGCGGCACGCGGACCGACCGCGGCTCGACGTCGTCCCCCTGCGGCCCCGCGGTGGGCGCGAGGGTCGGCATCGCGCCGCCCGCCATGCCGTTGGATCGGCGGGCGGCCCGCGCTTCCTGCTCGGCGGACTTCCTCGCGAAGAGCTCGATCTGATCGACCGTCTCGCCGCGCAGCGCGCGCGACAGCGGGTGCTCGGACATCGGCCAGGGGGTCGCGCGATCGGGGAAGAACAGCGTGGCGTCGCCGGGCCCCACGTCGTCCGCCGAGGTGAGGTCGAGCGGCGCGCGGCCGAGCATGTGCTCCGCGGCCGGGTTGCGCATCAGGAGCTCGCCCCTGTCGTCAACGACGGCGACGCCGTCCGCCATGCTGTCGAGCACGAGCTTGAAGATGCCAGCCTGTCGCCGCAGCTCCTCGTCCGCTCGGGCCAGCTGCTCGCCGCGCTCGCGCGCCTCGCGCGTCGCAAGGTCGAGCTGCGCGGCCTGCTCCTTCGCCGCGCGCTCTTGCCCCTCGATCTGCTGCTCGAGCGTCGCGACGCGCTCCGTGAGCCTCGCAATCTCTTGCCGCAGAGCTTCTTCGCTCATCGCGAACTCCCCGTCGTAAGCCCGCGCGCGCCGTGCGTGGCGCCAGGCAGCGCGTCCCTCCGGTGCGCGGCGCGACGAATCCCCTTGCAGGATTGCTCCAGATGCGCGCGCCGGGAGGATGAGCCGCGCGGGCGAGACGAGGCGGCCGCGGAGAGCGCGTGGCTCTTCGCCGTCCTGTCCGTCCTTTGCACGCTCGTGACGCTCATTTCTTCTCCTCGCAGGGTGCCCCTGTCCCAAGCGGGGACGGTGTCCAGCACCAGTCGAGAAACACAGCTTATCGCCAACCGGGCAACCCACCGTCAAGCTTCGCGTCAGTCATGCGTGTCGCTTGTGGCGACGGCATCCACCGTCGCCCAGCCGAGGTAGCCCGTGCCCGTACAACCGCGCCCGTGCCCCGCGTCACGATCGGCCACGCCAGCAGCAGCTCATGCCGCGCCGCAGCGCAGCCGAGCTCGCCCGGCGCGCACCCCCTGCCTCCGCTCCTCGGATGTACGGATGGAGAGGGTCCAAGCTCACGTGAGGTTCCCCCCATGCGACGCGCGCCGGTCACCGGCGCGGATGGCGTGATCAACCTCAATCGCCGAGGCTCTGACGCTCGCGAGCGCGCCGCCGCTTGGCCTTGCGCTTCGCCTCGGCCGGGCGCTGTGGGTCTGGGCCGCTCTCGCCCGTGGTCGGGGCGCCCGCGTCGAGCCAGCGCCACAGCGCCATCTGGTCCGCGGTCGCCCCGTGACGGATGGCGCGCTTCAAGATCTTCTTGGCGAGCACCAGCTTGCCGCATCGGGCGAGCGCGTGCGCGTAGCTCGCGGCGATGTCGGCCTCGCCTGTCTGCGCCTCGGTGGCCTGCGCCAGGAGCGGCAAGGCGTCGTGCGGGCGGTTCAGCGCGACGTCGTAGAGGTGCCCCAGGTTGTGCGCGTACCACGGGTTCTCGGGCGCGATGGCCAGCGCGCGCTCGTAGGCGCGCGCGGCGTAGCGGTAGTTGCCGAGCAGCGACTGCGCCAGGCCCAGCACCGCCCAGGCGCCGTCGTCCTCCTCGTGGAACTGCAGCACGCGGCGCGCGAAGAGCGCGGCGCGCCACGGATCGTGCTCCACGCCCATCTCCGCGAGGTGGCGGTGCGCGTAGAGCCACGGCTCGCTCCCGGGCGCCGTCGCGCGGGCCAGGCGCGCGAGCAGCGGGAGCACCCTGTCCGCATCGAGCTTGTCAGCAAGCGCTCGATCGATATCCCGTCGAAGCCGGTCGATGTCCTCCGCTCCACTGCGCCCCATCCCTTCCGTGATACGACCAGTGGGCGAGCTTGGCTAGCGCGTTGCGCGCCGAGCGGCGACGCCTGGACGACGTCGCACGCAAGCCCCCACCGACGTACCATCGACCTGCGCCGCCGGGCGGTGTCGTGCGCCGCGCGGAACCGCTTGAAACGCCCGCGTGGAGCCCGCTCCGCCGCCATGTGGCGGCGGACAGACGCTCTTGCGTCGCTCCGCGCGACCCGCGCTCAGGCGTCCTCCGCCACCTCTTCGGCGCTTGACGTGCGCTCCCGGGCCTGCTCCGCGCGCGCCTCCTTGCCCGCGATCGTCGCGCCGTTCAGGGTCGCCACGACCCGCGCGAGCTCGGCCTTCGGGACGCTGACGAACGCGTTGCGCTCGCGCACCCGGATGCGCCGGATGTCCCCCTTGGACATCCCGGCCCGCTCGATGAGCGCGCGCTGGAAATCCGCCGCGCGCGCGCCGTCGCGGCGGCCGAGGTTGATGAAGACCTCGACGAACTCTCCGTCCGCCTCGTCGCGCGAGGGCTCGGCGCGCGGCGCTTCGCCCGCCTCGCCGCTCTCGATCTCGACCGCGGCCTCGCCGGTGGCCGGCGGCAGGGCGCCGCGCTCACGCTCGCGCTCGCCGCCGCGCGACACCGGCGAGCCGGGCGCCGGAGACGGAGGCTCGCCGAGGATCGGCTCGTCATCGCCCTCCTCCTCGGGCGGCTGCCACATGGTGAAGTCGGCGTGGCGCGAGAACGGCTGTCCCGACGCGCCGCCCTGAGGCCTGCCCGGCGCGGCGCCAGCGGCGCCAGCGCCGCGGCGCGCCGACAGCAGCGTCGCAGCGGGCCGATCGCGCAGGCGCTCCGCCGGGCCGCGGCCCGACCCGCCCTCGCCTCGCGGCGGCTCGATCCGCATCAGCGGCTCCGGCCGCGTGAGCGGCTCGACCGAGACGGGGCCGTCGTCGCGCGCCCGCGCCCCCTCGGGCCGGCGCGGCTCTTCCCCCCCGGGCGCGTCCGCGCCGCGCGGGCCTCGCCGCCCCTCGTCCCGGCGGAGGCGCAGCGATCGCCGATCGCGCTCCCGCCCGCGGTCCCGATCGCCCTCGCGCGCCAGCTCGCGTTCGCGTTCGCGCTCGCGCTCGCTGCGCTCCGTCTCGGGCGAGCGCGGCTCGGCCGAGTCGGCCGCGCGGGGGATCGCGTCCCGCGCCGCCCGTCCGCGCGCCGCGGGCTCGGGCTTGGTCGAGGGATCCGGGCCGCGCCCCTCGCTCTCGCGCGCCGCCGCGCGCTGCGGCTGCTGGGCGCGCCGCGCGGCGCTCGCCTCCTCCTGCGCCGTCGGCCGCGCGCCGAGGTGATCGCGCAGGAGGCCCGCCACGATCGCCTCGGCCTGGTCGTGCGTGAGCAGCCGGCGCGCGAGCGAGAGATCGTCGCGGTGCGTGCCCTTCGACAGGAACGCCTCGGCGAGCATCGCGACGAGATCGGCCTCGGCGCGCGTCTTGAGCTCCCCCTCCGTGGGGAGCTGCTTCTCGAGCGGGCGGATCTTGTACGTCAGCCGGAGGATGTAGAGCGGCCCGACGTCCTGCGGCGTGATCAGCGCGATCGCCGTGCCGGTGCGGCCCGCGCGGCCGGTGCGGCCGGTGCGGTGCACGTACGCCTCGGCGTCCTGCGGGAAATCGTAGTTGATGACGTGCGTGAGGTGCGAGATGTCGATGCCGCGCGCGGCCACGTCGGTGGCGACGAGGAAGCGCAGGCGCCCCTCGCGCGTCGCGCTCATCACCTTCTCGCGATCGGACTGCGGCAGATCGCCGTTCAGCCAGTCGGCGTCGTAGCCCTGGCGCTTCAGCGCCCCGGCGACCGCCTCGGTCTCGTCCTTGGTGTTGCAGAAGACGACCGCGCTCTCGGGGTTCTCGACCTCGATGATGCGGATGAGGGACGTCAGCTTGTCGCCCGTGATCAGGTAGACGTAGTGCTGGATCTGGAGCGCGCCGACGGCGTCGCCCGAGAGGGTGATGAACTCGGGCGAGCGCAGCTTGCTGCGCGCGATGCGCTCGATGTCGGGCGGGAGCGTCGCCGAGAACAGCAGCGTCTGCCGCTCCGGCGGGAGCTCGGCGAGGATCGCGGTGAGCTCGCGCTCGAAGCCCATCGAGAGCATCTCGTCGCACTCGTCGAGCACGAGCAGCCGGATGTGCTTGGCGACGATGGTCCCGCGGCGCAGGTGGTCGAGCACGCGGCCCGGCGTGCCGACGATGACCTGCGCGCCCGCGGCGAGCGCGTCGATCTGCCGCTGCATCGGCGCGCCGCCGTAGACGGCGACCACCTTGATGCCCTTGCGCTTGCCGAGGCGCTCGACCTCCGCCGAGACCTGGAGCGCGAGCTCCCGCGTCGGGCACAGCGCCAGCACCTGCGCCTGCGCGAGCGAGCGCTTCACGGCGTGATCGACGATCGGGAGCCCGAAGGCCGCCGTCTTGCCGGTGCCGGTGCGCGCCTGCACGACCGCGTCGCGCCCGCGCGTCACCGGCTCCCAGACGGCGAGCTGCACCGGCGTCGGGTGGACGTAGCCAATCTCCGCGAGGGTCTCGCGCAGCTCGGACGACAGGGGGAGCACATCGAAGGTAGGCGGCGGCTGGGGCTTGTCGCCGGTCTGCGCTTCACCCGCCACTGCGGCAGGGGGAGAAGGAACGGTCATGTCGGTCATATCGTCCTGCGTGATCGCCGCGTCGGGGTATTATCTCAGGGACGCGGGCCCAAGCTGGCCATCGACGATCGCCCGGACCCGCCGCCGCAGCGGAGCCAGATCGCCTGCCTCGCGCCGCGCTGCGTGTTCCTCCGCATAGCGGAGCCGCTCGATGGCGTCGAGAGCGCGCTCGTTGTCCGCCGAGCCCCGGCACGAGGCGGCCACTCCGTCCCGGTAGGTCCACGCCGGAGCGAGCGTGCTCCTGAACCGGGCGAGGGCGGCGTCCTCCCCGTCGGTCCCGGGGGCGGCCTCCCTGGCGCGCTCGACGGCCCGGACGAGCGCCAGGAGGCCCTCCTCGCAGCTCGCGTAGGGCGACGGCGCGGCCGACAGAAAGAAGACCTGCCGGATCAGCTGGAGGGTGCACGAGGCGATGATGAGCGCGGCGAAGCTGTAGTACGCGACCAGGGCGATGCGCCGGCCGCGGGCGCGAGGCCCGCCAGGGCGGCGCCGCGCTCCGAGAGGGCGCGCTCCCGCCCCGGTCCCCGGCACGGCCGGGGCGGGAGCGATGGGCGCGGGAGCTTGAGCGGGCATGGGAGCTGCGATTCCTCGAGCGAGCAGGGGTGCGCGGCCGCCGCCGGTCGGGCTCCGCTTCCACGGTCCCTTCCGTGCGGGCCAGTGCTATCACCTCGCCGCGGGCGCGACGAGATGCTGTTGGACGGGAGCAGCGCGAGGTGACCGACAGGACCGCGGCGCTCCGCATCATCGCCCGCCGATCCGCTGCGGCGCTCTCCGCGGTGGCCGTCGTCCTCGGCCCGCCGGGGGCCGCGCTGGCTCAGCCGCTCCAGGACAACGCCTACACCATCGACCTCTTCCAGGGGCCCATCCTGGCGCCGCTGCGCGTGACCGGGATCGCCGGCGCCTACGCCGGCTACGCCGAGGGGATCGCCGGCATGGTCGCCAACGCCGCGGCGCCCGCGCTCCGCGAGCCGTTCAGCATGCGCTGGTTCGAGTGGGACGTGGCCGCGTCGATCTCGCTGCCCATCGAGCTCTTCGAGAACAACGATTTCGACAACAGCGGCGACATCGATCTCGATTACTCGAATTTCGTGTACCTGACCCTCGGCGGCCAGCTCCAGGCGGGCGACTTCGGCGTCGGGGTCAACGCCGAGCTGCAGCGGTACTCCCTGACGGACGAGGCCGGCGCCGAGACCACGGTCGTGATCGGCAAGTACCATTTCCTCGGCGGGGTCCGCCTGCTCGGCGACACGCTCGTGCTGGGCGCCGGCGCGCGCGCGGTGACGCTCAACCTCCAGGCCGAGCAGACCGACCTGACCATGGCGGGCATCTCCCCGGAGCTCGGGGTGCTCGTGCGCCCCGACTGGGCGTCCTACCGGCTCGGCGCCACGTTCCGCTTCCCGGTGAACGGCGGCCGCTTGCTCGGCGAGGGCGTGGTGATGGACGGGCAGGTCCGCCGCGCCGGCGGGCTGATCCTGCCGAACGAGGTCGTCCTCCCCTGGGAGCTCGAGGTCGGCCTCGCCGTGCAGGTCGGCCCGCGCCCGCTCAACCCGGCGTGGATCGACCCGCACGTCCAGGAGCGGGAGCTCCGCCAGGCGATCGCGCGCAGGCAGGCCGCGCGGGAAGAGCGGAGGGAGCGCGAGCTCGGCGCCATCGACGACCCGGAGGAGCGCGCGCGGCGCGAGCGCGTCTTCGCGACAGAGAGGGCGCGCGAGCGCGCCGCCGACGAGCGCGAGCTCGCCGCGGGGCCGGCCGTCCTCGAGGCGGAGCGGCGCGCGCGCTACTGGAACTGGCCGCGCGAGCACCTGCTCATCACGGCGGAGCTCCTCGTCACGGGCCCGGTGTCGAACGGGGTGAGCCTGGAGCGCTTCCTGGCGCAGAAGCAGCCCGGGAGCGAGCACGGACCGTCGGCGGTGGGCAGCTCGGGCGCGCACGTGAGCTTCTCGCCGCGGTTCGGGATCGAGACGGAGCCGATCCCGGGCCGCGTGCACACGCGGTTCGGCAGCTACTACGAGCCGAACCGCTTCAGCTACGAGCCGAACCGCTTCAGCCGCCTGGAGAGCGGGCGCGTCGGCCGGCAGCACTTCACGTTCGGCGCGGACGTCCGCGTGCTCTCGACGAACCTCTGGGGCCTGATCCCAGACACCGCCTTGACGCTGCAGGTGTCGATGGATTTCGCGCCTCGCTATGACAGCGTGAGCGCCGGCATCGGCGTCTGGCGCTGAGCGCCGCGGCGCCGCTCACGCCGACGCCGCTCACGCCGACGCCGCGCGGCCGCTCACGCCGACAGCGCGCGGCGGCGCTGCTCCGCGAGCAGCACGCGGAGGTGGCTCATCCGGGCGGGGTCGCGCTTGCCGAACTCGTCGAGCGCCGCGGCGACCGCGACCGGCGCGCCGCCGCGGGGCTCCTTCCGGAGCGCCCTCGCCGCCAGCGCGAGCGCGCGGGGGCACAGCACCTCCTCGATGCAGAGCCGCGCGGGCGGCGGCCGCCACGCGGCGTCGCGGTAGCCCCCCGGCGGCGAGGGCTCCGCGAGGCGCGCGAGGCCGTCCGCCTTCGCTTGCAGCGCCGAGAGGATCGCGCGCTCGATCGCGCTGCCCTCCTCGCGATCGCCGCAGCGCTCGATCGTGAGCACCGGCTTCGGCGCGCCGCGCCGCGGGGCGCCGAGCCAGCCCTTCCGCCAGCGCACCGCCGTGGCCCTGCTGATGGTCGCCTCGCCGCGCGCGACGAGGCCCGTGAAGGCGCTGAGCATCAGCACCTCGAACGGCGAGAACGCGTCGCCGCCCTTCGCCCCCGCGATGCGCGAGAGGTTCGCGGCGACGACGGGGAGCCCCGCCTCGATCGCGTCCGAGGAACAGAAGAGCGTCGAGCCCGCGCTCGTCGGGTGGAACCCCGTCAGGCTCACGCCCTCGCCGGCGCCGTACCACCCGAGGAGCGTGCGCACGGTCCCCCGGCGGGCGCCGTCGGCCGAGCAGTAAGCCCACGTCGTGCCCCAGAGATCGAACAGCGACCGCACGATCCACCGCGCGAGCCTCGCGCCGAGCAGGACGCTCGCCGCGAACAGCGCCGCGGCCGGCAGGGAGTCGTCCGCGGCCCCGGCCAGGCCCGAGAGGAGCAACCCGTAGAGCGACGTGTACGCGAGCAGCAGCCCGCTCGTGATCGCGCTCAGGAACAGCTCGATCCTCGGCGACGCGCCCCGCGGCTCGGACCGCCGCCACACGGCGCGGTGAGGCGGCTCGCCGCAACGAGCGCAGGGGTCCGCGGGGCCGCATCGCCGCCGCGTCCCGCAGCCGAGGCAGATGTCGATCGGGGGCAACCGGCTTGGCATCGGTGGTCCAGAATAGTGGCGCATCCGCGTTTCGTCGCCACGACCGTGACCCACGGCGCGGGCTCGCCGCGCCCACGGTTTCGCACACGCGCACAGGGCGGGAGCGCGCCCCTGCCCGCTTCGGGCTTGTCGTCGCGCCCTGTCCGGCGCATCGAACGCGCATGCCCCATCGCCGGCTCCGCATGGTCGCTGTCAGCCACCTCGCCGTCCTCGCCCTCTGCCAAGGCGTCGCCCTCGCGCAGCCGGCGCCTCCCCAGGGTCGACCGGGTCAGCAGGCTCAGCCGCGGCCGGGCCAGCAGGCGCCCGCGGCGGCCCCGACGACGACACCCCCGACGGCGGCCGCCGCGCCGGCGCCGATGCCGCAGCGCATCGAGGTGAACGACCCGGCGCTCGCGCCGGTCCCCCCGCCGGCGCGCACGCTGGCGAGCTGGAACGACGCGCGCGCGATGATCGAGCAGCGGTCGGTCGACTTCGCCATCGCCGTGCAGGAGGTCGCCCGCGCCGAGGGGGTCGCGCGGCGGGCGCTCGCGGCGGCGCTCCCGAGCCTCGACGCGCGCGGTGATGTGAATCACAAGCTGGCGGGCGGCAGCGCCGAGCGTCTCCCGTCGGGCTTCGTGCCCCCCCCCGAGGATCCGTCGGACGCGCGCCAGGATATCGAGATTGCTCCGACGACCCTCACGGCGTCGCTCACGCTCCGTCAGCCCGTCCTCGCCCCGCGTGCCTGGTACGGCATCGGCACCGCCAGGCGCTCGGTGGACGTCGCCAGGCTGAGCCTGGAGGATCGACGTCGCATCACCGTCGGCGCCGTGGCGGACGCCGTCGTCTCGATCGTCACGGCCGAGCGGGTCAGCGAGATCAACCGGGTCGGCCTGCGCAGCGCGCTCGAGCGGCTCGAGCTGACCCGGCGGCGCGAGCGGCTCGGCACCGGCACGAAGCTCGATGTCGTCCGCGCGGAGCAGGACGTCGCGCTCGCCCGCGCGACGCTCGTGTCCGGCGACGAGGCGCTGCGCAAGGCGCGGGAGGCGCTCGGGGCCGTGCTGGGCGAGCGCGGCGAGGTCGGCGTCCCGCAGGGCTTCTCGCTGAACGCGATCGCGGCGGAGGTGCAGTCGCAGTGCGCCGAGGCGCGCTCGGATCAGCGCGCCGACGTCCGCGCCGCCCGGGCCGAGCTCGAGATCGCGGAGCGCAACCTCACCGACGCGAAGCTCGCGTTCGCCCCGTACGTCGATCTGTCGAGCACGCTGAGCGCTCAGACCTCGCTCGGGGACGAGTCCACCCGCCGGCCGCGGTCCTGGGGGTGGTCCATCGGCGCCGTGCTCACCGTCCCCCTCTGGGACGGCGGGGCGCGCTACGGCGATCTCGAGATCAACCGGGCCGTGGTCGAGCAGCAGCGGGTTCGCCTCGGGGCGGTGGAGCGCACCGCGGGGCTCGAGACGACGCAGGCGGTCCGGGGCGTCGCCGTCGCCGAGCAGTCGCGCGCGGTCGCCGAGCAGTCGCGCGACCTCGCGCGCGAGACCGCGCGCCTCACGCAGGTCGCGTTCGAGGCCGGCACCGCGACGAGCTTCGATCTGGTCGAGTCCGGCCGCAGGCAGCGCGAGGCCGAGCTCGATCTCGCGGTGAAGGAGTTCGAGGTGGTGAAGGCGAAGATCACCGCGCTGCTCGCGTCCGCCTCGTGCAAATGAGGTGCGCGCAGGACGTGCGCGCGCCGAGCGCGGCCGCGACGCCGCGCGCCACCCGGCGCGGGGGTTGTGCCGAGCGACCGCGCGAGTAGGCTACGCGCCCGATGGAGCGGCTCGAGAGCTACGTCCAGGGTCAGTGGCGCGCCGGCCAGGGCGCGCCGCACGTGCTCGTCAACCCCGCGACCGAGGAGCCGCTCGCCGAGACGAGCACGGACGGCCTCGACCTCGCGGCCGCGGTGGCGTTCGCGCGCGCCGAGGGCGGGCCCGCGCTGCGCGCGCTCACGTTCGCGCAGCGCGGCGAGCTGCTCCGCGCCATGTCGCGCGCCGCGCACGCCGAGCGCGACGCGCTCATCGACGTCGCCATCCGGAACGGCGGCAACACCCGCGGCGACGCCAAGTTCGACATCGACGGCGCGATCGGCACGCTCGCCTACTACGCCGACCTCGGCGCCCAGCTCGGCGACGCGCGGCTGCTCACGGACGGCGACGGCGTCCAGCTCGGTCGCTCGCCGCGCTTCTTCGGCCAGCACATCCTCGTCCCGCGCCCCGGCGTCGCGGTGCACATCAACGCCTTCAACTTCCCCGCGTGGGGGCTCGCGGAGAAGGCCGCCTGCGCGCTCCTCGCGGGCATGCCCGTCATCACGAAGCCCGCGACCAGCACCGCGCTCGTCGCGCTCCGGCTGATGAAGATCTTCACCGAGCGCGCCCCGCTGCCGCGCGGCGCGCTCTCCTTCGTCGCCGGCCCGCCGGGCGATCTCCTCGCGCACCTCGGCGGCGAGGACGTCCTCGCCTTCACCGGCTCCAGCGCCACCGGCGCCGCGCTCCGGCTCTCGCCGGGCCTCGTGCGGGAGGGCGTCCGCGTGAACGTCGAGGCCGACAGCCTGAACGGCGCCGTCCTCGGCCCCGACGCCGTCCCCGGCTCCGAGACGTACGCGATGTTCCTGCGCGACGTCGCGCGCGACATCACCCAGAAGGCCGGCCAGAAGTGCACGGCGATCCGCCGCGTCTTCGCGCCCGCGGCCGTCCTCGACGCCGTCCGCGACGACCTCGTCGACCGCCTCCGCGACGCGCGCGTCGGCGATCCCGCGCAGGACGGCGTCACGGTGGGTCCGCTGACGACGTCCGATCAGCTCCGCGGCGTGCGCGCGGGCATCGAGCGCCTCGCGGCGGGCGCTGCGGTGGCGCTCGGCGGCGCCGCGCCCTTCGAGGCGATCGGGGTGCCCCCGGGCAAGGGGTACTTCGTGCCGCCGACGCTGCTCGTCGCGAGCGGCCCCGACGGCGCGCCCGCCGCCCACGAGCACGAGGTCTTCGGCCCCGTCGCCACGCTCTTCCCGTACGACGGCGGCGCGGCGCACGCCGTGGCGCTCCTGCGCCGGGGCCGCGGGAGCCTCGTTTGCTCCGTTTACAGCGACGACCGCGCCTTCGCGGCGGAGGTGCTGATCGGCGTCGCGCCGTACCACGGCCGTGTCCTGCTCGGCAGCGAGAAGATCGCCGATCAGGCGCCCGGCCCGGGCACCGTCCTCCCTCAGACGATCCACGGCGGCCCGGGCCGCGCCGGCGGCGGCGAGGAGCTCGGCGGCCTGCGCGGGCTCCATTTCTACTCGCAGCGCACCGCCGTGCAGGGGTCGCGGCCGATCCTCGAGGCGATCCTCGGGGCGAAGGGCGAGCCCCGCCCCGCGCCGGCGAAGCCGTAGATCACGAAGGCCGGGGTAGCTCTTTCCGTGGACTTTATGGTGAAGTCTCGCTCATGAGCGCGGGCCCGCAACTCATCGGCAAGACGATCGCAGGGCGCTTCCGCGTCACCGGGTTCATCGGCGAGGGCGCGATGGCGGCGGTCTACCGCGGCGAGCAGGACGCGGCGCCGCGCGACGTCGCCATCAAGATCATGCACCCGCAGCTGCTCGGCGACGAGACGTTCGTCACCCGCTTCTACCGGGAGGCGAAGGCGGCGTCGCGCCTCCACCACCCGAACACGGTGCAGATCCTCGACTCCGGCGTGGAAGGGCACCTGCCGTACATCGTGATGGAGCTCGTCGCCGGGCAGGACCTGTTCGAGGTCCTGCTCGCCGAGCGCCGCTTCTCCGAGGCCCGCGCCGCGCGGTTCCTGATCGGCATCACCGACGCCCTCGCCGCCGCCCACGCGCGGGGCATCGTGCACCGCGATCTCAAGCCCGAGAACGTGATGGTCATGCGGGATCCGGCGGATCCGTCGGTCGAGCGCGTGAAGGTGCTCGACTTCGGGATCGCGAAGATGGTCGAGAGGAACACCCGCGGCGAGGAGGATGGGCCGAACAGCGCGCCCATCAGCGTCTGGGGCTCGGTCACCACGGTCGGCGTGGTCGTCGGCACGCCCGCGTACATGTCCCCGGAGCAGTGCCGCGGCGACGTCATCGACGGGCGCAGCGACGTGTACGCGTGCGGGGTGCTCCTGTTCCTGCTCGTCACGGGCCGGCTCCCCTTCCCGCCGACGGCCGTCGCGTGGGAGGTGGCGATGGATCACCTCCGGAAGCCGCCGCCCGCGCCGAGCCAGTTCCTGCCGCAGATCCACCCTGCCCTCGAGGCGATCATCCTCACCGCGCTCGCGAAGTGGCCGAACCAGCGCCAGCAGAGCGCGGCCGAGCTGCGCGACGAGCTCGAGCGGCTCCTCCCCCACCTGCCTTCCGCGCTGCTCCCTGCCGCCCGGACGAGCGCGCCCGAGGACGCGCCGACCCTCGAAGTGGCGATGCCGCCGTCGCTCCGGAGCTCCATGACGGCCGCGCCGCCGCTGCGCGAGGGCGATCTGCCGCCGCCGGCGCAGCGGGGCGAGGTGCTGGCGAAGTCCGTGTTCCGCGAGGCGTCGTTGACGGACGGGCCGCCGTCGACCGCGATCCTGTCGCTCGCCGCGACGCTCCCCGGCATCGCCCTCCCGCGCGAGGCGCCGGCCGGAGCGACGTCGGACGACCTCTCGCGCACGCTCCCGGCGGTGCGGCGGCTCGTCGCGCCGACGAGCGATCCGCCGGCGAGCGACGTCGTGATCCACGATCGCAAGGACTTCGGGCCGCTCCTCCCCGCCGCGGGCGCCCGCGCGCCGTCCCCGGGGCCGGAGGCGCCGCGCGGCGCCGGCGCGACCGCCGCCGCCGCGCCGCCGCGGCCGCCCTCGCGGCCCTCGGCCGAGAACGTCATCGAGATCGCGCCGGCGCCGGTCCGGCGCGACCGCCGCCCGCCCGCGCGCCCGACGGACCTGTGGATGGTCAAGCTCGTGGTGCCGCTGGCGCTGGTGATCGGGCTGGCGCTCGGGGTGCTCGCCTTCTTCCTGAGCCGCTGACGCCTCGCGCCTCGGGCGCTGGCCGGCGTGACGGGCGCCTCGATGGCGGCCGTTCTTCCCGAGCCGCCGACGCCTCGCGCCTCAGGCGTCAGCCGGCGTGGCGGGCGCCTCGAAGGCGGCCCGGAGCGCCTGCGCGCGCAGCTCGACCGCCGCCGACGCGGGCGGCGGCACCGGCGCCTCCGCCTCGGCCGACAGCGCCATCGCGAACGCGTCGATCGCGGCCTCGACCACGCCCTCGATCGGGCGCGCCGCGAGCTCGTCGGGCGCGTCGTGCACCGCCACCATGCCCATCAGGACGGCGCGCACGTGGGCCGCCGCCCGCGGCGACGGCGCGGCGCCCCCCTCGTCGGCGCCGCTCGCGCCGCGCACGCCGCGCGCCGCCGGCTCCGCGCCGGCCCGCGCCGCCCTCGCGATCTCGGCGGAGAGCGGCCAGCTCAGCCGCGCCACGAGCCGCTCCTGCACGTAGGCGCGGACGCTCGCGTCGGTGCGCTTGCGCTCCTCGGGCAGCGCCGCGATGGGGCGCAGGTCGGACGCGAGCTCCCGGCGCGCCGGCTCGAGCGCCTTGTCGATCGCCGCGGCGAGCGCGCGCCGCTCGCGCCGCAGGTACGCCGCGCTCGCGCGGAGCCGGTCGGCCTCGGCGCGCGCCCTCCGCCCGGCCTCGCGGTCCTCGGCCGCGCGCGCCGACGCCGCCTGGGCGAGCTCGGCCGCGATGCGGCCCGCCTTGCGGCGGAGCGCGCGCTCGCGGAGCGCGTCGCTCGCGTCGACGATCTGCTCGGCGAAGAGCGCCTCGACCTCGGCCCACCCCGACGCCGCGAGCGCCGCCTCGTCGCCGAGGCGCCCCTTCAGCGAGAGCCGCGCCGAGAACGCGATCGGCGGCGTGAGCGAGGCGATGGAGCTCGCCGCGAGGCTGTCGCGCACGTGCGCGAGCACCGTCTCCAGGGCGTCGGGCTTGAGCCGGTCGGCCTTGTTCGCGAGGATCTGCACGGGCACGCCGAGCGCGCTGATCTCGGAGAGCACCCGCCGCTCCGACTCCTTCATCGCCTGGGGCGCGTCGAGCAGCCAGACGGCGACGTGGGCCTCGTCGAACGCCCGCCGCGCCTCGGCGATGTGATCGGGGTCGGGCGCGTTGAAGCCGGGCGTGTCGAGGATCTCGACGCGCTTGAGCCGCTCGATGGGCGCGTAGATGAACACCCGCGCGACCTTGTCCCCGGCCGCCGCGAGCGCGCGCAGCGTGTCCTTCAGCGCCGCGTGCGGCACGACGCGGTCCTGGCCGCCGCGCACGACGACGCGCGCGAACGGATCGGGCGCCCAGGCGACCCAGTGGAGCGTCGCGGTCGTCGGCAGGACGCCGGTCGGCGCCACGTCCTCGCCGAGCAGCGCGTTCAGGAACGTGCTCTTGCCCGCGTTGAACTCGCCCACCACGGCCGCGCGGAGCGGCCGCTCCCGCTCCACCGCGAGGGCCTCGATCGCCGCGAGCAGGTCGAGCCGGTCGAGGAGCTTGGCCGTGCGCGCGAGCTCGCGCAGCACGTCGCCCCACGCGGCGGCGGCGCGGGCCCCGGCGGGGCCGCCCGCGGGGGGCACCCACGCCTGCGCGATCGCGCGGCGCATGTCGTCGGCCCACGCCGCGCCCTCGCCGGTCACCGCGTCGAGCGCGTCGAGCGCGCCGCTCCCCTCCCCCGCCGACGCCATCGCCGCGGCGTCGCGCAGCCGGACGAGGTCGGGCGGGAGCGGGGGCGCGGCCGCGCCGCGCGGCTCCTTGCCGTCGTCCTTGGCGTTGCCACGCGCGGCGAGCGCGTCGAGCGCGCCGAGGTCGCGCGTCTCGACGGCCATGCGGAGCAGCGCCGCCGCGGCGGCGCGGTCGCCCGCGGAGAGCCCGCGCGCGAGCGCCTGCCGCGCGTCGTCGCGCCGCCCCTCGGCGAAGGCGAACGCGGCGGCCCAGGTCGGCTCGTCGAGCGCGCCCGCGGCGCGGACGACGCGGCGCACGCGGTCGACGACGAGCACGTCGCGGGAGGCGGCGACCAGGGCGGCGCAGAGCTCGGCAGCGCCGGGGACGTCGAGCACGAGCGCCCGCAGCCCGAGGTCGAGCGCCCGCCCCACCACGGCGGGCGGCAGGGCCGCCGCGGAGGAGCCCGCCGCGGGGAAGCCCGCCGCGGCGCTCGCCTCGGCCAGCGCGAGCCGGGCGAGCACGAGGGCGGCGCGCCCCTCGATCGCGGTGGGCTCGCCGAGGATCTCCGCGGCGGCGCGCGCGCCGTCGAGATCGCCGTACGCGAGCGCGCACTCGGCGCGGCGGAGGGCCACGTCGCGGTCGGGCACGGTCGTGAGCGGCGCCGGGATGCGGTCGAGCCAGCGCTGCGCGCGGGCCGGGTCGCCCGCGGCGAGGTCGAGGTCCGAGAGATCGAGCAGCGCGAGGCGCGCCGCGTCGCGCTCCTCCGGCGCCGACGTGGCCCGCTCGAGCGCGTCGCGCGCGCCGTCCCAGCCGATGCGCTGCCCCGCGCGGCCGAGGCGGAGCCACACGTCGGCGCGCCACGGGACGCGCTTCGCGAGATCCGTGAGCGAGGCGACGACCTCCTGGTCGAGCCACGCGTCCTCTGCCGCGTCGGCCCAGAGCGCCAGCCCGACGGCCGAGTCGGGCAGCACGGAGAGGATGGTGCGGGCGTGCTCGCGGGCCTCGAGGGGCATGCCCTTCGCGAGAGCGGCCTCGGCGGCGCTGCGCTCGTTCTCGAGGCCGAGGGCGAGGATCTCGACCCGCCCGAAGAATCGGTTCAGCGCCTCGACGAGCCTCGCCATGGCGGGATGAAAGCCTTCCGGGAGGGCGGTCGTCCAGGAAGAAGCGAAGGCCGGAACGGCGGGCGGCCAGGCTCCGATCTGGCCGGAGGCTCCTCCGGGGAGCCTCGCTGGAGGTCTCGACCTGGGCCGGACCTCGAAAACGAGGGGACCGCCAGGTCTGGGCCCATTCAGGATCTGCTCACCGGCGCCCGGTCAGGTCGGGACCCAGTCAGGGTCTGGTCACCCGCGCTCGGCCAGGTCTCGACGTGGACCAAGCTCGGAGCGTGAGCGCTTGTTGTTAGAGTGGACCTGTGCCGGCAGACATCGTTACAGGGCGCGTCGACGCGCTGATCGTCACCGCGCTGCAGGACGAGCTCGAGGCGGTGCTCGCGCTCGGCGAGGGCGAGCGCGACGGCTGGCGGGAGGCGCGGGATCCGGGCGGGTTCCCGTACTTCGTCCGCGACCTCCCGAACGACCGCGGCGAGCCGCTCCGCGTCGCCGCGGCGTGGTCGGGGCGGATGGGCGAGAGCGCGGCGGCGGCGAGGGCGCAGGGGCTCATCGAGGAGCTCGATCCGGGGTGCCTCGCGATGTGCGGCATCTGCGCCGGCAAGCGCGGCGAGGTGTCGCTCGGCGACGTCATCGTCGCCGACCGGGTCTACAGCTACGACGAGGGCAAGCGCGTCGCCCACGGCGGCGGCGAGGGCGCGTTCTTCCACGACATCGAGACGTACAACCTCGAGCGCACGTGGAACATGGATGCAGCGCTCTTCGCGCGCGAGTTCGAGCGGCAGGCGGCGTTCGCGGCCGAGCGCCCGCCGTCGAAGCCGTCGCAGGCGTGGTGGCTCCGGCACGCGCTCTACGAGAGCCAGGTGGAGGGGGGACCGCCGCCCGTCTCGCGGCCGGAGCGCGCAGCGCGGTGCCCGGGCTGGACCGAGCGCATCGGCGAGCTGGAGGCGGCGGGCGTGCTCCGCATCGGCGACGGCGGCCTCGAGCTCACGGAGGCGGGCGTGGCGCAGGTCCGCCGGGATCGCCTGCTCCACCCGGACGGCCCGCCGCCGGCCCGGCCGTTCCGCGTGCACATCGGCCCGATCGCCACGGGCAAGGCGGTGCAGGAGGACGCGGGGCTGCTCGAGCGGCTGAAGCCGATCGGGCGGAAGGTGCTCGGCGTCGAGATGGAGGCCGCGGCGATCGGTCACGTCGCGGAGCGCCTCGGGAGGCGGTCGATCATCGCGAAGGCGGTCTCGGATCACGCCGACCACGACAAGGACGACAGCTTCCGCGCGTTCGCGTGCCGCGCGTCAGCGGAGTTCCTCGTCGCGTTCTTGAGGCGCTTCCTTGCGCCAATGCGCGCCGAGCACGCCGGCCGAGGCCCGCGGCTGCGTCGCTTCCCGGCGCGGGTGCGGGGCGGCCACGCAGAGCAGCACGGCGAAGACATCCTCCTGCCGGGGGAAGGGCGCAGCGACGATTTCCTCTCGCGGGTCGAGCGCGTGTGCAGGCTGCGCGAGCCCGAGGGCGTGAAGATCGAGTGGTTCGACGCGCCCCTCCCCTTCGGCGTCTACCTTCGCGTCTCGGTCAACGAGGGCGGCATCGTCCGGATCGCCCCGCTCGCGGCGCTCGAGAGCGGCATCTCGACCGAGGCGGTCTCCGCGTTCATCGAGAGCATCGACGCCTCGTACCGGCGCGAGGATCCGGGCCTCGTGTCCACGCTGGTCTACGGCGGCGAGCCCGCGCCGGAGGAGCTCGTGCGTTACGCGAGCGCGCGGCGCGTTCGCCTCGTGCGGTTCCTCGAGTACCAGGGGCTCATCGACTTCCGCGGCTACCTGGCGTGGCAGAACGCGAGCCTCGAGCGGGACCCCACGTATCCGCCGGCGCTCTACGTCGACCAGCGCGTCGCGCTCACGACGGGCCAGGAGGAGGTGCTGCACGAGCGCGCGCTCGATGCGCTCGCAGCGCTGCTCGACTCGGAGCACAACCGGTTCGTGCTGGTGCTCGGCGACTTCGGCACGGGCAAGACGTTCCTCCTGCACGAGCTCGCGCGGCGGCTGGGCAAGGCGGGCGGCCCGCTGACGCCGGTGCTCATCGAGATGCGCGCGCTGGAGAAGGCGCGCGACCTGAACGCGCTCATCGCGCAGCACCTCGCGCTCGCCGGGCTCGGCAAGATCGATCTGCCCGCGTTCCGGCACATGCTGGCCGAGGGGCGGATCGCGCTCCTGTTCGACGGCTTCGACGAGCTCGCCTTCCGCGTGACGTACGACCGCGCGGTCGAGCACTTCGACACGCTGATCCAGGCGGCGCAGGGCAAGGCGGCGAAGGTGGTGGTCACGAGCCGGAGCCAGCACTTCATCTCGGAGCAGCAGGTGAGGTCCGCGCTCGCGGAGAAGGCCGCGCTCTTGCCCGGCTACCGGCTCGCGCGGCTCTTGCCGTTCACCGAGGCGCAGATCCGCAGGTTCCTCCTCAACCGGCTCGGCGGCGAGGAGGCGGCCGACGCGCGCATGCGGCTGCTCGCGGACGTGAAGGACCTGCTCGGCCTGTCGGCGAACCCGCGGATGCTGGGGTTCATCGCCGAGATCGAAGAAGCGCAGCTGCGGAAGGCGAAGTCGGGCGACGGGGAGATCACCTCGGCGGGCCTGTACAAGCTGCTGCTGGATCGGTGGCTCGTCTGGGAGTACGAGCGCGCGCACCCGAAGGGCGCGCAGCCGGGGCTGTCGGTGGCGCAGCGGTGGCGGGCGGTGACGGAGCTCGCGACGCGGCTGTGGCAGCGGACGGAGCAGAGCGTGAACGTGCGCGAGCTGCCGGCGGAGCTCATCGCGGCGCTGCAGGCGCTCGGACGGCACGAGCTCGACCTGGGGGTGACGGCGCACCAGATCGGGTCGGGGACGCTGCTCGTGTGGGACGACCAGGAGAACTTCCGGTTCATCCACCAGTCGGTGCTCGAGTGGCTCGTGGCGCGGGAGGCTGCCGACGAGGTGCAGCGCGCCGGCCAGGCGGCGGCGCTCGATCAGCGCGAGCTGAGCGACCTGATGGCCGATTTCTTCGGGGCGCTCGCGGGCCGGACGGCGGCGGAGGCGTGGGTACGCGCGGCGCTCGGCGGGGCGTGGGGGACGGTGGCGGCGGCGAACGCGCTGCGGATCGACGGGCGGATGGGGCTCGGGGTGAGCGAGCGGATGAACCTCGCGGGGGCGGACCTGCGGGGGCAGGACCTCTCGGGGAAGGATCTCAGCGGGTGCGACTTGCGGGGGGCAGATCTACGGGAAGCCAAGCTCGTAAGGGCGAACCTGAGCGGTGCGCTGATGGCGAGGGCGCTGCTCGACGGCGCGGACCTCACCGGGGCGAACCTCACCGGGGCGGATCTGACGGGGGCCACGGCGATCCGGGGGCGCCTTGTGGGCGCGGATCTGACGGGGGCGACGCTCGCCTCGACAAGGCTGCGCGGGGCGAAGCTCGTGGGGGCGCGGGGGGCGCGGTTCGACGGGTGCGACACGTTCGGCGCGGCGACGCCGGAGGCAGCGAGGTTCGAGCCGGCCTGGGTGCGAGGGAGCCGGTGCAACGCCGTGGCGATCAGCCCCGATGGGACCCTGCTCGCATCGGGTCACTCCCACGGGATCGTGGTGTGGGACATGGCGACCGGGAGCGCGCTGCGCAGGCTGGACGGCCATACCGACCGGGTCACGAGCGTCGCCTTCAGCCCTGACGGGGATACGCTCGCGTCCAGCTCGGCCGACTGCACCGTCCGGCTGTGGGACGTGTCGACTGGCAACGTGCTCTGCGTGCTCATGGGGCACTCTCGACACGTGAACAGCGTGACGTTCAGCCCTGATGGCGAGACGCTGGCTTCCGGCTCTTCTGACCGCACCGTCCGGCTCTGGCAGGTGGCCACCTTCCAGCAGATCGCCGTGCTCCTCGGCCATCTGGATGGAGTGATGGCCGTCAAGTTCAGCCCTGACGGCGAGACGCTGGCCTCCGGAGCCCACGACACCATCATCCGGCTCTGGAAGGTCGCGACGGGCGAGACGCTCCGCATCTTGAGCGGCCACCGGGCTGGCGTGCTCAGCGTCGCGTTCAGCCCCGATGGCGAGATGCTGGCCTCCGGCTCCTTGGACTACGACGTCGGCCTCTGGCGCGTATCGACGGCCGAGGTGCTGCACATGCTGAAGGGCCACGCGCGGTATGTGAGGAGCGTCGCGTTCAGCCCCGACGGCGCGACGCTCGCCTCTGGCTCGGGCGACGGGACCGTGCAGCTGTGGAATCGATCAGGCGTCGCGTACCACGCGCTCGAGGGCCACTCGGGTGGCGTGACGAGCGTCGCGTTCAGCCCTGACGGCGCGACGCTCGCCTCTGGCTCGAAGGACAGCGCGGTGCGGCTGTGGCACGTGTCGACTGGCGGCGCCTTGCGCGTGCTGAAAGGACAGCCGAACGTGTCCATGGCGATGGCATTGAGCAGCGATGGCACGACGCTCGCGCTCGCCTCCGAGGACTTTGGCGCTCATCTCTGGCGGATGTCGACGTGGACCGCGCTGCCGCCGCTGATGGATAGCGGCATCTCCTCCGCGAAGCTGGCCTTCAGCCCTGACGGCACGACGCTGGCGTTCGCACAGCGCGACCACACGGTCCGGCTCCGGAGACTCGGCGCAGGCCGCACCGCGCGCGTGTTGAGCGGGCATTATTACGACATCACAGATATCGCCTTCCGCCATGACGGTGGCGTGATCGCGTCAGGCTCGCTCGACAGGACAGTGCGGCTCTGGCACACCGAGACGGGGGAGCCGCTTCGCGTGCTGGACGGCCACGACGATACAATCAGCAGCGTGGCGTTCAGCCCTGATGGGTCGACGCTGGCCTCAGGATCGGTCGATCGAACCATCCGGCTGTGGAAGGTGGACGGCGAAGGAGCGGCGCGCGTGCTGGAGGGTCATGGCCACATCGTGCGGAGCGTGGCGTTCAGCCCTGATGGATCGACGCTGGCCTCGGCATCGGACGACACGACCGTGCGGCTCTGGCCCCTCGCCGAGGGCGGCGAGCCACGCGTGCTGCGCGGCCACGCCGGCCCGGTGATGGGCCTGGCTTTCGGCCCCGACGGTAGCTGGCTCGCATCGGGGTCCGACGACGGCAGCGTTCTCCTCTGGCGCGTGTCCGCCGACGAGATGGCGCGCGTCCTCCAGGGGCACACCGGCGAGATCGTGAACCTGGCCTTCATGCCGGATGGCGAGACGCTGCTCTCCAGCTCCACCGACGGCACCGTCCGCTTCTGGGACGTGCAGACCGGCGCTTGCCTCGCCGTGCTCCTCAAGCTCCCCGAGGGCTGGGTCGCCTTCCGCCCCGACGGCCGCTACAAGCTCGGCGGCAACGTCGCGGGCGGCTTCTGGCACGCCGCGAACCTCTGCCGCTTCGAGCCGGGCGAGCTCGACGCCCTGGTGCCCGGCCTGCGCATCCCGGACGACGATCCGCTGCTCCCCGCGGCGCCAGCGCTCCACGCCTCGACGGCCAGGGAGAGCGTCTCGACGACCAACCCAGTCCGCCTCTTCTTCAGCTATTCCCACGAGGACGAGGGGCTCCGCAACGACCTGGAGAAGCACCTCGCCCTCCTCGAGCGCGACGGCCTGGTCCGGGGCTGGCACGACCGCCGTATCGCGGCCGGCGACGACTGGGCAGGCCAGATCGACAGGAACCTCGAAGACGCGGACGTGATCCTGCTCCTCGTGAGCGCCGATTTCCTCGCCTCCGATTACTGCTTTGACAGGGAGATGAAGCGCGCCCTCGAGCGGCACGACGCCGGTCAGGCCCGCGTCATTCCGGTCCTCCTCCGGCAGACCGACTGGCACGGCGCCCCCTTCGCCCGGCTCAAGGCGCTTCCGGCCGATGGCAAGCCGGTCACGTCCTGGCAGAACCAGGACGAAGCCTGGACCGAGGTGGCCAAGGGCATCCGGCGCGCGGTCGAGGCGCTCCGCGCCGTCGCCAGGGCGCGCTGAGGGCTCGGTTGATCTCCTACGTCGTCTCGCGGATCGCCTCGATCACGATCCCGCCGAACCGCGCCTCGTCGGGCTGGCAGCACGGATTGTTGGCCCCGATCCGGACAGGCCTGTAGACGGCGCACGATGGGCTCGACCCGGACGGCGTGGCACGTGCTGCTCGTCGCATTGCTCAACCAACGGGGCTCGCGCCGGTTCGAGGTGCGCAGCGAGGTGCCGCTCTCGAACGAGCCGCTCCGCGCCGATTACCTGTTGCTGCGCCGGAGCGCGGGGCCGAGCGAGCCCGCGGGCACGCTGAAGAAGCTCTGGGACCTCTTGCCCAGGGACACCATCGTCGAGTTCAAGAGCATCGGCCGGCCTTACCGAAGGCGCAACCTCGACCGGCTGTGCAGCTACCTGCACCTGTACTGCGCCGACGAGCCGGAACGGATCGAGCGGCGGAGCGACCTGTGCGGCGTGCTGCTCGTCCCGTCGCGCACCAGGTCGCTCGACGCGGATGTGGCCGAGCTCGGCATGGAATGGGGCGACCTCGGCGGCGGCTACTGGCGGGTCGAGGGCGGGGCGTTCGCGCTGCTCATCGTCGAGATCGACGCAGCGGCGGAGGCAGAGGACGACGATCTGCTACGCTTGTTCGGGCACGGCGAGGCCCGGACCGTGGAGGCCCGAAGATGGCTCTCGCAGCAGCTTGGAGCCGAGGAGATCGCCATGGAAATTCATGAATTGGAGGGCTTCGACGAGGTTGTCCGCAAGCTCCTGGCCACCCTCCCTCCCGAGCGGGTGCTGTCGGCGTACGCCCCGGAGCAGCGCATGGCCGGGCTGCCGCCCGAGCAGCGCATGGCCGGGCTGCCGCCCGAGCAGCGCATGGCCGGGCTGCCGCCCGAGCAGCGCGTGGCGGGGCTGCCGCCCGAGCAGCGCGTGGCCGGGCTGCCGCCCGAGCAGGTGTTGCTGGCGTTGCCGGACGAAGTGCTCCACGCCCTGTCCGACTCCTACCTCGACACGCTCTCGGCGGAGACGCGCGCCGCCATCCGCGCGCGCATCGGACGGTAAGGCGGCAGCTCGGCTGACCGCGCGCGCAGGCGCACACTGGGAGAGTCTCGGCTCTCGCGCGGTGAGCCCTCGCCGGGCATTCGCTGCGTCCGGATAGACTCCGGACCGATGCTCCTCCCGCCGAGAACGACAGGCCTCGCCGCGCCCGCTGCGGGGCTGACGGTGCTGCTCGTGGCGATGTTCCCTGCGAACGTGCATGCGGCGCGCGCGGGGCTCACCCTGGGCGGCAGCCCGGTGACGCCGCGCGTGCCGCGGACTGCAGATCGTGTTCATCGCCGCGACGGTCGCCGTGGCGATCGGCGGCCGCCGCGAGGACCGGCGCCGGGAGTCAACGCGGCGCTCCGCTCGACGTCCCGCGCCAACCCTCAGGCTCAGCACGCGATCATGTCCAGACATGCCGGCCCGCCTCGCCGACCAGCCGCACACGCTGCGCGGCGGCCGTCCGCAGTCACGAGGCTCGGATCGAGGGACAGCGCGACACCTGGACGCGCTCGGGCCGGCAGGCCCCGCGCTGGACCCGCGAGAACGGGCACGATAGCCTCGCGTCCGGTTCGCTTTCGCCGGAGCACGCCCGAGGGAGCCTCTCTGGTGATCGAGAGGCATCGGGGAGACGAAGAGACCGATGATCTGCGTCGCGGTGAAGGTGGAGACGGAGTGCGGCACCTGCCGGCTGCCGATGCCGGTGAACACGCTGGCCCGCGAGGTGGGCTGCGCGAGCTGCGGAAGGCCCGCGGCGCTCGCCGATGATCTCTGGAAGGCGCTGCTCCGCCATCCGATCCACGACGGCCCGAAGATGCTGCTGAAGGAGGGGCGGTCCACGTCCGCGGGCAAGCTCTCGGCTGCCTACACGCGGCGCGCGCCCTCCTGCCAGGGCTGCGACAAGGACATTCCCGTCGAGGACATCCGGGAGGTGCGGGAGCAGGCGACGGTCACGTGCGCGCGGTGCGCGAAGCGGACCTGGGTGCGAACGGTCCCCGCAGAGCTCGCCGGAGCGCTCCCGAGCATCACGCACCTGGTCGGCGAAGACCCGGATCCAGCCGCCATGGCGTCGGAAGGTGCGGCCGAGGCGGCGACGTTTCCCTGCCCGCAGTGCGGATCGCCGGTGCCGTTCGATGGCGTGACGCGCGCGTGCGTGTGCAGGTTCTGCAACGCGAGCGTGCACGTGCCGGACGACATCGTGTTCCGCGGGCGGAGGAAGGTGGCGGCGAGCTGGTTTCTTTGCTTCGATCCGTCGATCACGGACGGCGCCCCTGCCGCGGAGGCCGTCGCGGCGGGGCTGTTCGACTGGGAAGATCCGCCTCGTGCGGCTGTCGATGTCGAGGGCAATCTCTACTGCGCAGTGAGTCAGCTGGACACGACGCCATCGGGCATGCCAAAGCGGCATAACATCGTTTGGTCCATGGATCCATCGATGAACGTCCGCTGGCTTCAGCGCGGTCGACCGATGGCTGATGGCCTCGTGCTCTCTCCGGAGAGCAACCTCCTCGTGACGAGTCGTGACAGGTTGGCCTGGGCCTGGCTGTCTCCCACGAGCGGCACACCGGTCGAAGAAGGAGCTGGCGTGCTCGCTCAGGCGCGCGACGACGAGCTGCTCGATTGCAATCGCCTATCGTGCGATCGAGACGGGACATTGTTGATCTCGAAGGCTGATAGGATTCAGCGTTTTTCAGCGAGCGGGATGGAAATCCCAGTGTGGCACGGAGGCGCTTTGGGTGGCGTCAGACCGGTGGATGGCATATTGGGGCTCACGTGTATCCAATGCGGGCCGGACGGCTCGGTTTACTGCCTGTATCGTGACCAATTCGCCCGTGTCGATGCCAGCGGGCGCGAGATGTTCCGCCTGACGCTCTCGTCGGCCCCTCCGGAGTTCGATCGTCGACCGTTCGGCGTCGACGCTGCTGGAAACGCTTATGTGGTCAGGCGCGATGAGGTCATTCGGATCGGCGTGGCAGGTGAACAGAGCGTCGTCTTGTGCACGGAGCGCGATGGCCAACCCAGGTCACCACAGACGCCTATCGCCGTGTGTCCTGATGGTGCGTTCTGGCTCTTCGGTACGAAGGGACGTGCATGGAAGTTCGATGCCCGAGGGACCTTGCTCTTCGAGAGCGGGCTGCGGGGCAGGGTCAACAGGATAAAGCGCATGCGGAGCATGCGGCCGCCGCCTCAGGCGCCTGTGTATGACCCCGGCACCTTCATCGCGCAGCAGGCAGCGCGCGAGCGATCCGCGAAGGCAACGACGGAGGCGCAGCACAGATGGGATCGCCTGCTGGGTAACGGCGTCCTGGTGATCGTCGGGCTAGTCCTGATCGCATGCATTATCTCTCCTATCTGGTATATCCTCTCGCGCTGGTAGCTCTGGTTTCCAGCAATGGCCGTTCCCCGCGGCTCCTAGCCGAGATCGATCCGTTTACCGTTCACGGTCACCTTCGACGACGAGCATTGGACGCTGTTACTCCCCTTTGCCAGCCTGGCGACGCCCGCGGTGACGGTGCACTTGGATGCGCCCTTGCGGATCTCGGTCATCCCGCTGGTGACCTCGAGGCCATCGGCGCCGTTGCCTACGGTGACCTTGCTGGCCACTGCTGTCATTCCCCAGTCGCCGCCCTTGACCTCCACGGAGCTTCCACCTCTGACCTCCGCTTTGGCGTTTGCTTTGAGGTGGATGTTGGCGCCAGCCTCTTCCAGATTGGCGGAAGATCTTATGGTCGTCTTTCCGGTGGCTTCAATGTTCATCGTGTCGCTGGACTTGATTCGGGTGTCTTTTGCGCTCACGTCGAGGGCTGAAGACGCCTTGAGCCGCATGGCTCCGCCACTCTGGATCTTGGTCAGCCCTTTGGAGCTCGATGCGTAAATCCCGGATTTGAGATCGATCCTCGCGCCGGCTGTGATGAGCGTGCTGGCACCGGAGCCGATCGAGACGGTGACCGGCGACTTCAGCATCGCCGCCGTACCCCCGGCGACGATGGCCTGTCCGCCCGAGGACAGGGCGGCGCTCGCGGTGCCGCCGACGAAGGCGTCGGCCATGCCGATCAGCACGGCCGAGTTGACCGCGCCGCCGAGAAAATGGGGGGAGCCGATGCCGGGCACCACGCCCGCGACGCGGGCCACGCCGGCGAAGGAGGTGGCCGCCGCGGCCATGCTCTTCGCCGTGGCCACGCTCGCGGCGTCCGCGGCCTTCCCGGCCCGCTGCGCGCTGTTGTTGATGAGGTCCTGGCGTGCTTTGTAGCCATCGACGAGCCCCTTCGCGCCCTTGCCGAGCTCCGAGGCCACATCGACCCCCGCGGCCCATTGCCGCCGTGTCAGGTCCTCTTCGGCGAGCGTTTTCTTCAGATCCTCGGCCTGCTTCTTCGCCTCGGTGAAGCGCTTGGTCGCCTCGATCGCCTTCGCGTACGCGGGCCGCTCCGTTTCCCATTCCTCCTTCGTCATCGACCTCGGGACGCCGTAACGATCGAACCTCATGGGCGGATCGAGCTCGGGATAGGGATCCTTCGTCTGGGCCTCCGCGAGCGCTCTCTTCATGCGCTCCTCCTCGACGACGGCCGCTTCGTCCGCCTGGGCTTGCTGGTAGGCGTCCCACTTCTTGAAGCCGTCGAGCGCGCCCTTCGCGGCGCTCGCGATCCCGTTGAATATCTTCACGCCTTTATCGCCGAACAGCGCGCTCCCGATGCTCGATGCGCCGCTGGCGAACTGGGTGATGCTGGACGAGGCCCAGAGGGACGCCACGTCCGTGAGCGTGGTGCTCACCGAGGTGAGCGTGTTGACGCCGGCGGCGCCGACCGCCGTGAAGGCCTCGGTCGTCGTGAGCGCCGCGCCCGCCTCGGGCGTGTTCGGCGAGCCGAGCTGGAACGAGGCGCCCCCGAACGGCGTCGACAGCTTGATGCGCTCCTCCCCCTCGGTGTCGTCGATGTTGATCTCGTTGCCGCCGCCCGTGCGGATGACGTTCCGCCGCCCGTTCTTCGCCCCGACCGTGCTCGGGGTCTGCGGGTTGGGCACCGCGCCGGTGATGATGGGCCGGTCCGGGTCGCCGTCGATGCACGTGAGGAGGACCTCGACGCCGCTCCGGAGCGGGAAGTGGAACCCGTACCCCGCGCCCGCATGGGGCTGGGCCATGCGGACCAGCCTGGAGGCCTTGCCGTCCTCGGCGCCGCTCGTGTCGAACTGGAAGCGCACGCGGTAGCGGCCGGCCTCGTCGATCTCGGCGTACTGGCCCTTCTCGGCCGCGTCGATGACCCCCGTGATGGCCCCGTGCACCCTGGGCTTGGGGGTGACGCGCGGCGGGCGGTAGGTCGTGGCGAAGGGGATCGCCCGCAGCTCGTTCGCATAGGCGCGCTCGCCGCCCGTCCCCATGTTCATCGTCGCCTGCTGCAGCCTGTGGCGCACCTCGACGAGCAAGAGCTCGATGTCGCCGCGCGGGTGCCCCTCGAGCGTGACCCGCGCCCCGGCGCCGAGGGCCTGCACGTCGCTCGCCCCCTCGAAGACCTTGCGGCCAGCGCGCAGCTCCTCGGCCCGGATGGCCGCGATGCGCTCGCCCTCGTCGGGCGTCTTGAAGTGCGCCCCGTACTCGACGATGCCGCCGCCGGCCGCGTCGGAGACCGCCGCGGCCGCCATGAGCGGCACGTGCGGCGTGCGGTAGTTGTAGTCCTTGACCACGTAGCGGCCCGGGACCTTGCGCGTCGTGCCCTCGATCCGGTGGACGCCGACGTGCTCGCCCCGGGGATGGAAGTACGCGCGACCGCCGCCGGGGATGGGCGGAAAGCCGCTGTTCGCGTCGGTGAAGACGATGACGTCGCGGTCGTCCCGGTGCTCGAAGAAGAACGAGATGCCGAGGTGCTCGGCCAGGCGCGAGGCGAACTGGAGATCCGTCTCCCTGTACTGCACAACGTACTCGCGGGGCGGATACGACCCGACCAGGCGGAGCTCGAAGTCGTCGCCCTCGCACAGGCCCGCGCGCTCGAGCTTCTTCTTGAGGATCTCCGGGACCGAGAGGTCCATGAAGATCTCCGACGTCTCGGTGAGCGTCATGCGGAAGGCGCGCGGCACGAACGTGAGGGTGTACGCCATGTGCGCCGCCTCGGTGAGGAGCGCGTCGCGCACGACCGCGATCTCGCCGAACAGCCGCCGCTCCTCGCGGTCGCCCCGGAGGAACACCAGGGCGGCGGGCTCCGCGAGCAGCGCCTCCTCGTCGAGCCCCTCCGGGCTCTTGCACCCGATGTGGAGCTGGAACTCGAACAGCTGCGAGATGACCTCGCGCC
Organism: Sorangium sp. KYC3313; assembly: GCF_052075895.1. NCBI lineage: Bacteria > Pseudomonadati > Myxococcota > Polyangiales > Polyangiaceae > Sorangium > Sorangium sp. KYC3313. Next base: position 7,704,206 of record NZ_CP197255.1, on the reverse strand, counting down.
CGGTGAGCTCGTACAGTTCGACCGCGTCGGCGGAGAAGGCGCCTGACTCCAGGCGAGCAGACAGGATGTCTTTCATGGGCGGTCGGTGCGGCCATCTTATCCGGGGCGCGCTCGGAGCGCGTCGCAGGAGGTGCCTTTCCGCATCGAGGTGCCGGGCGATCTCGCGCCCGCCTTCAGCGACCAGGAGGTCTGCCTGGAGTACGCGCTGGAGGCGGTGCTGGAGCACGCGGGCGGCCGGGTCGTGCGTCGCGCTGCCGCTGGAGCCGGCGATCGAGGGCGCCGGCGGCGGTGCGGCCGCGGCGCCGATCCTCCGCGGCGCCGCAAATCCTTGGCGCCAGGCCGCGCGTCCGGGCGATATTGGCGTCTTCTCACCCGAGGGACGCCCTTCAAGGAGCACGCGATGTCCGACGCGATCACGACGACTCAGGCTGAGCCGATCGACGACGAACGGTACCCGGCCTTCCTCGAAGCCATCCGCGCCCGCTTCGGCGAGGTGACCGCCGGCGGCGCGCGCCTCTTCACGACGGACGCCGCCGGCCTCTTCGACGCGTTCCTCGACGGGCTCCGCGCGGATCGGCGCCAGCACTACACATGCAGCGCGTGCCGCCGCTTCGTCGAGCGCTTCGGCGGGCTGGTGAAGGTCGCCCCCGATGGGACCGCAACGTCGATCGCGTGGGCCCCCGAAGCAGCGCCACCGTTCTTCCGGGCCTCCGTCGAGGCCATGGCGCTCCTCGTCGCGCGCGCGAAGGTGACCGGCGTCTTCCTCTCCGAGGAGCGCACGTGGGGGATGCCGAGCAACAAGAGCCAGAAGCCGCCCTTCTCCTGGAAGCACATGGCCGTCGCGCCCGGGCGGGAGCTCGTCTTCAAGCCGTCCGCCGTGCAGACCACCTCGCAGGTCGTGGCCGAGAAGCTCCAGGACTACGGCACCCTCTGCCGAGGGCTCGCCGAGTTCCCGCTCGAGGTCGTGAGGCAGGCGCACACCCTCCTGACCACCGGGAACCTCTACCGATCGGAGAAGTGCATCGGCGTGGCCAAGTGGCTGGTCGATCTGCACGAGGCGCGCGCGGCGACGAGGAATCCCGTCACCCGCGACAACCTCACATGGCTCGCCGCGGCGACCGCACCGGCCGGGTTCTGCCACGTGCGCAGCGGCATGATCGGCACCCTCCTGGAGGATATCCAGGCCGGGCTCGGCTTCTCCGACATCAAGGCGAAGTTCGACGCCAAGATGCACCCGCTCCTCTACCAGCGCCCCCAGGCGGCGCCGAGCGCCGGCAATATCGCGCAGGCCGAGGCCATCGTGCAGAAGCTCGGCTCGGCCGGCGCGCTGGAACGCCGGTTCGCGAAGCTCGAAGACATCCAGGCGCTGTGGAAGCCGAAGGCGGGCGCGCCCCAGGAGCGGAGCGGCGGCGTCTTCGGTCACCTAAAGGCCAAGATCTCCACGGCCGCAGCGTCCGTGGAGCAGCCGCCGGTCGTCATGACCTGGGAGAAGTTCCAGCGGACCGTGCTCGCGGACGCGGAGCGCATCGAGTTCTTCGTGCCCGAGCAGAACGCGTCGTACGCAGCGCTGGTGACGGCCGCGAACCCTGATTCGCCGCCCATCCTCCAGTGGGATCGCGAAGAGAAGCGGAACCAGGTGAGCTGGTACATGTACGTCAAGGGCTCGCCGGCGAGCGCGTGGAACTTGAAGGCGGGGCAGTTCCAGGACGTCACGGCGATCGCGCTCCAGCCGACGATGTGGGACGGCCCGGACAAGTACCCGCACCAGGGCCAGTCGGTCTTCTTCCTCCTCGACGGCGCGCGGGACGTGAACCACGAGCGCAGCGGCGGCTTCTTCCCGGAAGACCTGCGAAGCGAGTACCACGGCATCCGCGCCACCATGGAGGCGTACGCGAAGAACGCGACCATCGCGGGAGCCAAGGAGGCATCAGCCTGCGGCATCAAGCTCCGGAAGAGCGCCGGCACGTGGGATTACCTCTTCCGCGTCACCACGAAGAACGGGCGGGTTACCTACAAGCTCGACCGCTGGGACTGAGGATTGAGGCTCAGCCGGGTGCTGCGCCATCGGCGGACGGGTGCCGGGAGCGCGGACACGCCGCGCGAAGTCCTGGTCCGCGCCGCACGGCGCTCGCCGGGCGGGGCATGCGCGCTGTTAGGCTTCCGCCGTGGCGAGAGACCTCAATCGACTTCGGCATCGAGCGCAGCCGCCACGAGCGCTTCTTCGGTCGGCCTGCCCTGCCGAACAGCCCCCGGTCGTTCACACCCTGTCGGACTTGCTGCGCGGTCCCTTCGGCCCTCCTGCGCAGCCCCGGCGCCCTCCTGCGCGGCCCTGTCGGCCTTACTGCGCGGTTCCTTCGGCCCTCCTGCGCACCCACTTTGGTGTCCTTTCGCACAATCTTGCGGCTCCTGCGCGGTCCCTTCGGCCCTCCTGCGCAGCCCCGGCGCCCTCCTGCGCGGCCCTGTCGGCCTTACTGCGCGGTTCCTTCGGCCCTCCTGCGCAGCCATTTTGGTGTCCTTTCGCAAAATCTTGCGGCTCCTGCGCAGCCCTGGCCCCTTCCTGCGCGCCCCCAGCGGCGCCCGCGCAACCCCGATCGGCCCCCCTGCACGACCATGGCTCGACGCCTGCGCGTGATCGCCGCTCCCGCTGCGCAGCACCGGCGTCCTCTTGCGCGGCTCTGCTGTCCCCTCGCGGTGTGGGCTTCGTGCTCTCCTCTGATGCCGGCGTCGACCCCGCCTCCACTGCCGGCGTCCCAGGCCGGCATGGTCTGACTCCTGCGCGAACCGGCAATTATCATTTTGCCGAACGGCGCGTCACCCCGCCGGGGACTTCAGCGCTCGTTCGAGGTGCCGCTCGATATGCGGAGAAACTTCGCCCGCGCGCTCGGAAACCAGATCATGCGTGCCGCCCGGGACGACGATCAACTCGGCTCGTGGCAGCAACTCCGCGAGCCGACGACCCACAGCCACCGGGCTGATCGGATCAGCATCCCCCCAAAGCAGCAACACCGACGTAGAGATCTCATGCAGCCGCGGGGAGAGATCGTCCCGCGCGTCCAAGAACCAGCGTGGCGCACCGGGGTTACGCTGCTCGAACTGTGGACGCCAATCGACCGCGCCCAACGTACGGACATCAATGCCCCCGGACGTCACGGAAAGAACCATCGCTCGAACACGCTCCGGCCGCGCCATTGCCGCACGCAATGCGATCAGCCCGCCCATCGACTGCGCAAAAAGCACCACCGGACCGGTGATCTCGTTCACGACGCGCTCGACGAGGTCGGACATCCCACGCACCGCCGGGTCTGCAGCTGCCCCACCAAGCCCCGGCCAGCTGAAAAATCTCCGCCGACCTCGGTGCGAGAGGCCGTCACTGACCGGCTTCCACATTGTCGTGTCACCGCCTGCGCCGGGCAGGAAGAGCAATGCTTCTGAGTCTTCGTGGAGGAAGTTGGGCACGTGCTGCTCTAGCATTCCTCCATTCCCTTGAACAGCTCGTACCTGTCACGGTCGAAGGCCGCGGAGAGGTGGCGGAGAGCGACGACTCCGGCGGGGCTTCGTCCCCTCGCGGCGTGGGCCTCGTGCTCTCCTCTGACCGAAGCCTCGGCGTCATCGAGCTCCTCATCGGACAGCCGCTATCGCAAACTGCTCACGTTGATCAACCGACTGGCACCTTGACCATTACCCGCCGACGAGCCGCCGCCCAGATCGCGACCTCCCCGCTTGCCCCGCCGACGAGCCCCCGCCCTCGCTCCCCCTCACCGGTACGGCCCGCCCCGCCCCTCCCCCCGCATCTGCCGCGCGAGCGCCAGCATGGGCCGCAGCACCTCTCGCGCCGCCGCCGGATCCGCGAGCGGCGCCCCGATCACCACCGCGATCGCGCCCGGCGCCACCGCGACCCCCTCCTCCGCGTCCGCAACCCCCCCGATGCGCGCCGCCTGCTCCAGGATCGCCGCGCCGATCCCCTGCTCCGCCGCGTTCCTCGGCCTGGCCGCGCCCTCGATCGGCGGATCCAGCCGCAACGAGACCCGCGTCCTCGCAGGAACGGCCCCCTTGAACAGCGTCTCCAGCTCGAACCGTGCCCCCTCGAGCGTCCCCGAGAGCCGCATCGAACCGACCCGGAGCGCCCCGTCGCTCTCCTCCGCGAAGCGGCGCCATGCGGGCAGCCACGCCGCCATCGCCGCCGGCGGCGGCAGCGCCGCGCCGGCCGCCGCGAGCGCCTGCGCCAGCGCGTCGACCTGCGCCAGGAACGCGTCGAGCGCCTGCTCGTCCGACGCCTCCGCGGCGCTCCACACCCAGGCCTCCCTGTCGTCCACGTCGGCCCGATGGAACGCACGCAGGGCGCGCCGGAGCGCGGGCCCGAGCACGGCCAGCACCTGCGCTTCCTCCCGTCCCACCGCCCGGAAGCGCCGGTCGAATCCCTCGTCCCCCATCTCCAGCCCATCGAGCTCCAGCACGCGCCGCCACTGAACGTCGAGGCGCAACCCCCAGGGCTCCGCGAACCGCACCGTCGCGCCAAGGCCGGCCCTCAACCCCTTCACGGCAGAGGCCACCTCGACCGTGCAGCCCGCGCGCACGCCGCGGAGCCGCAGCCCCCGCTCCAGCGAGAGCCCCACCCGCCGCCCCGCGCGCGCCCAGACAGCGCGCCAGCGATCCGCGCCGACCCGGGGCCGCTTTCCATCGCGCCCGGTCCGCGGCTCGAACAGGCCGACGACCACCGGCACGCGATGTCGCACCAGCTCCCCGCCCGCCAGGTGCTCGATCGTCACCTCCAGCGCGTACTCCAGGGCAACCTCGCGGAGGCTGAAGGACGGCGCGAGATCGCCCGGCAGAGAGATGCGGAAAGGCACCTCCGTTCCCTCGGCGATCCCTGTGACATCCTGAAAGAAGACGTTCGGGCAGCTCTCGTACGAAGCGCTGCGCGCGTTCACCTGCTCCACCCCATTGCCGACCAGCGCGACGCGGAGCCCGAAGGGGTAGCGCCCCGGGAGCCCCCCGAAGGCGACGGCCCCGGTCACGATCGCGCCCGGGGTGAGGGTCCGGCCCGGCAGCGACACCTCGACGAAGGCGCCGCGCCCCCGGTGGCTCGCGTCGATGAACGGCCCGTCTTCCGGCCGCCGAGCAGACCTGGGCCGGACGAGGACCTCCTGGCTCTCCCGGGCGTCGAGCCACCACGGAATGGAGACGTGCGCGCGGACCTCGCACCGGCACGCCTGGAAGGCGCCGGCGAACGTCGGCGGGAGATCACCAGGCAGCGCGAACGAGACCCGGTAGCGGTGAATCCCCTCGCCGAGCCGCCCCTCCCCGGCCACCTCCTCGCTGAGGAGGAGCAGGTCACGAACCTCGAAGCTCCCCTCGCCCGGAACCAGCTGCTCGTGCGTGTGCCGCAGGGCCACGCGCACGAAGTTGATGGGCGTCTTCGCGGCGCTCTCGAGCGAGAGCCCGACGTCGAACGTCTCGCCCGGATGAACGACCCTGGGGAGGCGCAGCGTGATGAAAGGGCGGCTCCTCATCGCCGCCGCCCAGTGTAAACGACCTGGCCGACCGCCCTCCGACGGGACGTCGCTCCGCCCGCCCGCTCGCATTCGGAAGGCCGCGCCGCCCGCTCGCTAGCGGTAGGAAATGGCCAGGTGCTGCGTCGAGGGCGGCAGCGGATGAAACTCCGTCCGCGAGAACCCCGCGCGGCCGAACATCGCGCCGAGCTCCGCTTCCGTGTACGCGTCGCCCCGCGACGTCTGGACGAGCATCGTCATGGCGAACTCGGCTACTCCGCCGCCTCGCCGAGCCACGCCCGCGCGAGCTCGAGCGTGCGCGCGTTGTCCACGGCCCGCTCCAGGAAGTGCGCCCGGAACGCGCCGTCGCTGATCTTCTCGGCGCGCGCGAGCAGGCGATCGCGCGCCTCGGCGATCGCCTCCGCGGCCTCGGCGCCGCGCCCGCAGACCGACAGCGCCTCGGCGTAGACCAGGCGCACCACCGACTCGCCCTCCTCCACGCCCACCTCGTCGAGCAGCGCGCGCGCGCGCTCGGCGGCGGCGAGCGCGTCGCCGGGGCTGCCGAGGTGGAGCAGCGCGCGCCCGAGCACCGCGACGGCGTAGGCGCGCATCGGCGGGGCCCGCTCGAGGATGGCGTCCGCGGCCCGCGCCTCGCGCGCCGCCGCCTCGGGATCGCCCGCGAGGAGCAGGATGCTCGCGAGGTAGACGCGCGCGCAGCCCTCCATGCGCACGTCGCCGTGGCGCTCCAGCATCGCGCACGCGGTCTCCTCGACCGATCTCGCCTCGTCGAGCCGGCCGCGGTAGGAGAGCACCAGGCCGAGGTTCTGGAGGACGTACGCCGTGGTGCCGCGCAGCTCCATGCGCTCCGACTCGGCGAGCGCCTGGCGCAGCGCCGCCTCGGCCTCCTCGAGCTGACCCACCTGGCCGTACGAGTAGCCGAGGTTCATGCGCGCCATGCACGCCCGCCGCACGTCGCCGGCCTGCTCGAACGCCGCGAGCGCCGCCGCGATGCCCGCGAGGCTCGCGCCGGGGTCACCGCCCGCGTGCGCGCGGATCGCGCGCGCCTCGTGGAGGTTCGCCACGGCCTCGAGATCCGGCGCCGGGGCGCCCTCGATCGCGCGCTCCGCGCTCTCGAGCAGCGCGTCGGCCAGCGCATAGCGGCCGCCGAAGATCAGCATGAGCGCGGCGGAGCTCAGGCAGGCGCTCTTGGCGGAGCTCCCGTCCTCGAGGGGCGCAGGCGTGCCGCGCGCGACGGCGGCCCAGCGCTCGACGCGCTCGAGGCCGCCCGTGGCGCCCGCGGCGATGATGATCCGGGTCAGCGCGGCGAACCAGGCGGCGGATCCCTCCGCGAGGTGCTCCGCGGAGACCGCGGCGCGCTCCTCGGCGAGCGCGAGATCGCCGCGCCAGAAGTGCGCCTGGCTCTCGAGCAGGCGGAGCTCGCCCACGGTGGCGGGCGCCGGATCACACGCGACGCCGCGCGCCGCGCGCGCCAGCACGGCGCCGAGGTCGTTGCCTCGCAGCGCCTGCCGCGCGGCCGCGAGGTACGCCGTGGCCGCGCGCGCGGGCTCGCCGCCGCGCTCGAAGTGCTCGGCGAGCGCCATGGGGTCGGCCTCGCCGCGCTGCGCGAGGAAGCCGCCCGCGAGCGCGTGGCCGAGCCGCCGGTCGCCCTCGGTCAGCATGCCGTAGGCGGCCTCGCGGATGAGCGCGTGGCGGAACCGGAGCGCGGCGTCGCCGGCCGCGCTCCGCGGACCGATCCGCACGATCGCCTCGTGCCGCACGAGCTCGTCGACCTCGCGCGCGACCTCCGACCGGCCCACGAGCGCGGCGACCCCCGCCTCGGAGAACGCCTCGCCGAAGACGCTCGCGGCGCGCAGCACGCGGCGCGCCTCCGGGTCGAGCGCGTCGAGCCCGGCCTGCACCATCGCGAGCACCGTCTCCGGCGGCGCCGCGGCCCGGCCGCGGGCGGCGGCGCGGATCTGCTCCTCCAGGTAGAACACGTTGCCGTCGGCGCGCTCGACGAGCGTCCTCACGAGCTCCGCGCTCGCCCGGGCGCCGAGCGCCTCCCGCACGAGCCGCTCCGCGCCCGACGCCGCGAGCGGAGCGAGGCGGACCTCCCGGACGAGGTGAGGCCCCCAGAGCCCCGGGAAGAGCTCGTGCACGGAGGGACGCGCCAGCGCGAGCACCGCGAACCGCCTGCCCTTCAGGTTGCGCAGCGCGGCCTCGACCAGCGTCACGGTCGGCAGGTCGCCCCAGTGGAGGTCGTCGAGCACGAGGAGCACCGGCTGCGCGGCGCACTCGGCGTCGAGGAAATCCTCCCACGCGAGGCGCAGCTGGTCGCTCATCAGGAGCGGGTGCCGCCGCGCCGCCCTGAGCTGCACGTCGTCGTCGTCTGGGAACGGCGCGCCCGCGAGCTCGCCGAGGAACGGCGCGATGCGCGCGGCCGCCGCGGCGCCGCAGCGGCGCTCGACGCGCGCGCGGATCTTGCGCCGCTTCGAGTCGAGCGGCTCGCCGTCGCGCAGGCCGAGCCCGCGGCGGAGCGCGCGCTGGAGCAGGCCGAAGGCGGAGCCGGCGCTCATCGGGTCCGCCTGGCCGAGCCACACCGCGAGGGGCTCGCTGCGCGCCCCGAGCGCGCGGACGAGCTCGTAACAGAGGCGCGATTTGCCCGACCCCACCGCGCCCGTCACCAGCACCGCGCCCGGCGCCGCCCCGCGGGCGCAGGCGTCGATCTCGGCCTCGATCAGCCCGAGCTCGCGCTCGCGCCCGACGTAGGGCGCCGGCCGGCCGAGGAGCGAGGGCTGCGTCTGGGGCTCCTCGCGCGCGCCGTGGAGCCAGCACCCCGACGCGTCCCGGGTGGCGTCGAACCGCGCGCCGAGCAGGCCGGCGGTCGTGTCGTCGATGCGGATCGCCGCCGGATGGAGGGGCTCTCGGCTGCCCTGGACGAGCTGCACGAGGCGATCGATCACCGCGCCGACCGGCAGCCGCGCGGCGACCTCGGCCCGGCCGATGACGAGCGAGAGGCGGGCGCCGCCGAGCAGCTCCCTGAGCGAGAGGGCGCAGCGGGCCGCCTGCGCCGCGAGGTCGGTGGGCGCGGCCGATCCCGAGAGCGTCACGAGCAGCCACCGCGCCTCCAGGAGCTCGACCCGGCCGCGGTGGCGCTCGACGATCTCGCGGATCGCCCGCGCCTTCGCCTCGTCCTCGACGTCGGAGAGCGTCGCCTCCGCGTCAGACTGGCCCTCCCGGGCGAGGAGGAGGCACATGACCTTCCGCTCGCTGGTCGTGATCTCGCGGCCGCGCCGCGCCGGCGGGTGGGACGACGGGGGCTGGAGCGACGGCGGGCCCGCGTCGTGGCGTGAATCCAGCGCCCCCGAGGCGAGCGCCGCCGCGACGACGCCCGCGTCGCGCGGCCGGGACTCCCGCGCCTTCGACAGCATCCGCGCGACGAGCCGATCGAGCCAGGCCGGGACGTCGTCGCGGAGCTCCCTGAGCCGCGGCGGCTCCTCGAGGAGGACCTTCATGAGGACCGAGAGCGGGTCGCTGCCGCCGAACGCGGCGCGCCCGGTGAGGCACTCGAAGAGCACGCTGCCGAGCGCGAACACGTCGGCGCGCGCGTCGATCTGCGGCTCGCCGCGGGCCTGCTCCGGGGCCATGTACTGGGGCGTGCCGCGGATGTCGCCGAGCGTCGGGAACTCCTCCTCGTCATCCCCGGAGAAGCGCGCGACGCCGAAGTCGATGAGCCGGACGCGCTGGAGGTCGCCGCCCTCGAGGATGAGGTTGCCCGGCTTCACGTCGCAGTGCACGAACCCGAGCTGGTGGACGGCGGCGAGCGTGCCGGCGATGCCCGCGGCGAGCGTGAGGCCCTCGGCGAGGGTGAGCGGGCCGCGATCGAGCCGCTCCGAGAGGGTCTCGCCGTCGAGCCACTCCATCGCGAGGTAGAGCCGGCCCCCGCCCGTCGCTCCGTGCGCGACGTAACGGGCGACGCCGGGGATCGCGAGCGTCGCGAGGGCGAGATGCTCGCGCGCGAGCGCGCTCAGCGACGCGGTCGCGGCGGTCTGGAGGAGCTTGAGCGCGACGAGCTCGCCGGACCGGAGGTCGCGCGCGCGGTACACGCGCGCCGTCCCGCCCGAGGCGGCGTGCTCCTCGATCTCGAACCGGTCGTCGACGACCTCTCCTGCCTGCATCGAGCTGACGCGCTCCTGGCGGGCGCTCTACCGCTATTGCACAGCGTGCCAGCGGCGCGCGCCGTCCGTCCACTGTCACTTCGCTCGACGCCGCGCGGCGTGCGCGCCGGCTCACCGCGGCCGATCCCCTGGCCGAGCCACCTCCCGGGGACGCATGTCGCGGCGCAGGCGCTCGCGTCGGCGCGGCGCACACGCCGGCGCACCTCGCCGGCTCACCGACGTGTCGTCGCGCACCGCAGGCGCGGCGAGAGCGCCATCGACCGAGAGATGAACCGCCAAGGACGCCAAGGACGCCAAGAAATGAAAAAATCTTGGCGTCCTTGGCGCCCTTGGCGGTTCGAATTCTGCCCTGTTCAGGAGGGATCAATCCGCCTGTGGCTCCACGGGCGCTTTGCCTGCGCCCGCGTCGCCTGCGCGCCGCCGCAGCACCACGTAGCGGAGGTGCGGCACGCCGCTCACCGCCACGGGGGCGAACGCGTCGCCTGCGCCGGGCAGGCGCGCGACGCGCTGCTCCACCCCGCGCGCGAACCGCGACGCGGGCCACGGCGACGCGGGCGCCTCGCCCTCGGCGAGCAGCAGCACCAGCGCGTCCACCCGGCGCGCGTCGAGCAGCGCCCCGGGGATCCGCTTCGTGGTGTGCCCGCCGGGCAGCGCCGCGATCGCCGGATCCGTGACCCCCGCGAGATCGACGAGGGTCGCGCCCGTCGCCGCCCCGAGCCAGCCGATGTCGAGCGCAGCGACGACCTCCGCCCCGGCGAGCGCGCCGCGGAGCTCCTCGACGACGCGCAGCCGGTCGCTGCCCACCCGCGCGGCGGTCGGCCCGACCCGGACCATCACGAAGAGCTCCCCCGCGAGCGCGAGCGCGAGCCGGACCGCCGTGGCGCGCGCATCCGCCACCGAGGCGACGTGGGCCGCCGCGAGCACCACGGCGGGCAGCGCCGGGACGACGAGCCGCGAGAGCGGCATCCAGTCGCCGCCCGCCGCCGCGACCGCGAGGAAGTGCACCGCGACCGCCGCGAGCAGCCCGCGCGGCCACGCGGGGAGCGCGCGCCACGCGGCCGGCGCGATCAGCGCCACCGGCCCGGTCAGGAGGAAACACGCGAGCGCGTACCGGGCCCCGAGCGCCGCGTCCGGCGCCTTCGCGAGCGCCGCGAGCGGCGCGGCCCGCCCGAAGATCGAGAGGCGCGCCAGGGCCACGGCGACGAACGGGAGGCCCGCGAGCGCGAGCGCGGCGAGCGCTCGCGCCCACGCGGGCCGCGGCCGCGCGCCCCCCGCGGCGTCGCGGCGCGGGGCCGCCTGGGCCGAGAGCGCGACGACGAGCGCGAACGGCAGGAGCTCCGGCCGGAGCGCCGCCGCGGCCCCGGCGCAGGCCGCGCCGGCGAGCGCGCGGCCGAGCGACGGCAGCGCGACGGCGAGCGCCCCGAGCGCCGCGACGACGCCCGTCTCCATGCCCGCCACGCTCCAGGCGGCGAGCGGCGCCGACGCCGGCACGAGCGCGAGCGCCGCGAACCGGATGGGACGAGCGGACACCCGATCGATCGCGAGCGCCAGGACGCCGGCGGCGAGCGTCCACGCGAGGGCGCCGAGCGCCTTCGCGGCCGCGAGGGCGGCGAGCGGCCCGCCGGCCGCGAACGGCGCCAGCACGAACGCCCACCCGAGCGGCGTCACGCCGTCGGTCACCGGCCCGGCCGCGTTGAAGCGGTAGCCCAGCCCCCGGGCGAGGTGGTGCGCATAACGCGCCGTGATCAGGGCGTCGTCGACCGTGAACCCCGAGAGCGCGAGCGCCGGGAGCAGCGCCGAGAGCGCGCCGGCGAGCGCAACGAGCAGCGAACGCTCCCGCCCCGTCACGCCGCCTGCGCGTCCGCGCGGCACTCCGGTGGCCACGAGGCGCTGACGCCCGCGCTGGACCGGAGCCCGCGCCGCTCCGCGCGATCTCCATCGAGGACGCACCGGCAGCGGAGCAAGCGCCCAGGGTGTACGGCGATCGGCACGCGGCGATCCTGTGACAGGCGCACGAAGGACGCAATTGCGCTCGTCTGCTCGCGATCATGCGAGCAGGCGAGATGCGAGACGCGACCACGTGGCCACGTGCGCGCGAACGTCGTGAACACCTGGGCTCGCCGCGGCCCGCGCGCCTCGGGCAACGGCGGCGGCGCTGCGCCTCGTGGCAGCCATGCGCCCTCGTGGACGGTATAGTTCCCCGCATGGCACTTCCCGCCGCGCTCCTGGCCGCCGTCGAGCGGCATTCGTGTTTTACCGGCTGCTATCGCAGCGAATCGGAAGTCCAGGTCTGCATCGATCCCGCGCAGGCGCTCGTGCCGACGGTGCCTGTCTGTTGCAGCGATTGCCTGAACTTCCACCCGGCGGCGCTCGTGAGCCTCTTGCCCCTCGGCATGACGTCGTACGCGCTCGCGAACGCGCTGACGACCCACGTGCGCTCGCTGCGCGGGTACAAGTGGGCGACCGGCGGCTACCACACCGCGGGCACCGGCTTCTGGCTCAACGCCGCCTACTACGGCAATGGCCTCTTCCTGGTCGACGCCGCGCGCAACCGCAACGCGAGGACGGACGTCGACATGCTGATCGAGGCCTTCCAGCACGGGATCGTCCAGCCGGAGGACCCGCGCATGCTCGATCCGGCGCTCTACACGATCGAGCTCGCGTACATCAACATGTCGCGGCCCATCCTGCCGGTCCGCAGCAAGCAGGATCTCCTGACGTCGCCGCAGCGCAGCGCCACGCCGAGGCAGGGGTTCTCGCGCGTGTCGATTGTGGAGTTCCAGCCGCTCGCCGTCGCGGGGCCATCCCCTTCCGCGCAGCCGGCGAAGCCGGCGCCGCAGCCCCGCGAGCTCAAGCTCGGCGATACGTGCCCGACGTGCGGCGCCGCCGTGATGGAGCGACCGCTGTTCTCGGGCACGTTCGTGGGCTGCCTCTGCTGAGGGCGCGCCGCGGGCCACGCCGGCGACCGGCTCACGGCGACGGCGCCGGCGGCGTGGTCGCGCGCCACGCGGTCTCTCCGGTCGCCGGGTCGATCGCGCGCAGCGCAGCGCCGCTCACCGCGGCGCCGCTGACGACATAGACGTAGGGGCCGGACGCCTTCGCCGCCGTGAGCCGGTCGCCGAGGTAGGCCGCGGCGCGCTCGTACCGCGCGGCCCCGGACACCGGATCGAGGGCGATGATCCGCGGCTCGGCGCCGTTCACCACGTCGACGCCGACGACGACGGCGGCGCCGCCGCTCGCGACGAGGAACAGGTCGGGCCGCCCGCCGGAGAGCGGCGCGCGCGCGGCCAGCTCCTTCTTCCAGAGCGACTCGCCGCCGCGCCGCCCCTCGACGGTGAGCCGCGGCGGGCCCCCGGCCGGCGCGCTGAGCACGACCTCCACGCCGCCGGCCTGGACCACCTGGGGGTTCTTCTTGCGCTCCCAGAACTGCCCCGTGATCGCCGACGGAGGCGGCGCCGTCGGGCAGTCGGCCGCCGCGCCCCCTTCGAGCTTGATCCCGGTCGCCGTGCCGTCCTTCATCACCACGGTCGCGCAGCCGTCGCCCCCCGCGATCTCGTCGGGGACCCCGGGGAGGTCCGCCACCCAGCGCGCCTTGCCGGTGCGGGCGTCCAGCGCGCGCACCGCGGCGTCGCCCCCGCCCGCGAGCACCGTGTTCGGGTCCGCGCAGGCGAGCGCGTCCGGCTCCTCGATCTCCAGCGAGGCCCAGATCCCCTGCCCGCTGCGCCCGTCGACGGCCACCACGCGCCCGCGGGTCTTGCCGTCCTGCCACAGCACCGGGTCGGGCGCGTCGTCGCCGTTCGCGTCCACGAAGCAGAGGGCGTCGAGCTGGGTGGAGAGCGGGCGCGCGCGCGGCGCGGGCTCCTTCGGCGGGTCGACGCGCGCGAAGAACATCACCGCGAAGCCGATCCCGACCGCGGCCATCGCCGCGGCGAGGAGCGCCTTCGTCGCCCGGGATGGCCCCGGCGCGGGCGCGCGCGCGCCCGGCGGCGCAGCCACGCCTGCGACGCCGGGGGCGTCAGCGCCGCAGCGCGGGCATGCGATCCCATCACGACTTGCCTCCAGCGAGGCTCCACAGCTCCGGCAGGGCCGCATCCGGACAGTCTATCGCCGCCGGGTGCCCGTGATCGAGAGCGACCGTGCGCGGGCCGCCGGACCCGGGGCTCGCCTCCGCTACTTCGACCAGAGCACCGAGAGATCGATCTCGATGGCCTCGAAGGGCACGACCCGGACCCGCGCCGCGTCGCGGTGGACGGGGCCGGGCTCCCAGCCCCTGCCCGCGACGAGCGAGAAGACCTCGAGGGTGCGCCGGATCGGATCGACGAGCCACGCGTGGAGCACGCCTTCGCGCGCATAGAGGGGCATCTTCTCCGTGCGATCGACGTCCTCGGTCGACGGGCTCAGGATCTCGCAGATCCAGTCGGGAGCGACCGGGAAGAAGGCCGTCTCGGGCAGCTCGGGCATACGCTCGATCCGCCAGCCGGCGAGGTCGGGCACGAGCGCGTCGAACTCACCGGCCGCGTGCGGGTCGGGGAAGTGCAGCTCAGGCTCGACCAGGATGGTCCAGCCGCCCGGCCCGCCTTCGCCCAGGTCGAAGGGGCCGGACAGCTTCCCCCCAAGCCTGGACGCGGCTCGCGCATGTCGCGGCGCCGGCCGGGGGAACACGTGCAGGGTGCCGCGGACGAGCTCCGCCACCTTGTTCGACGGGACGGCTTCGAGGTCCGCGTACGTGGCGCGGGGTTGCTTCTCGGCGGGCTGACCCATGACCGGAGCCTGCCTGGACGCCCAGGGAGTGGCAAGGGTGTGTGGCGCGCCGAACCTGAACGCTCGCGCGGCGCCGCGCGCCCGCCCCTCACCCGTTACGGCTTCGGTATCCTCAACGTGCCGCTGACCATGGCGCTGCCGCTCACGACATAGACCAGGCTGAGCGGGTGGAACGCCCAGGGGCCGAGCGCGATGGACCCGAGCCACAGCTGCTCGTGCACGCGCCCCGTGGCGAAGAGCACCCCGAAGAGCAGCACGATGAGCAGGCTCGTGGGGATCGGCGTCCCCTCGTAGTAGCGCACCTTTCCTCGCTCGTCCGACAGCTCGGCCGCCGTCACGTTGTACCGCGCGAGGCGGCTGATCCCGCACGCGACGAAGTAGACGAGGGCGGCGGCGTCCCACGGCCCGCGCAGGCCGAGCGCGTAGCCGAGCACCGCGGGCGCGACGCCGAACGAGACCACGTCGGCGAGGGAGTCGAGATCGGCCCCGAGCGGCGAGTGCTTGCGACGCCAGCGCGCGATCGTGCCGTCGAGGACGTCGCACGCCAGCGCGAACGGCAGGAGCCCGAAGGCCACCCAGATATGGATGCGCTCGCGCTCGGCCACGTAGTTCAGGCAAAGCAGGATGCTCAGCGTGCCGCTCGCCGCGTTCGCCAGCGTGACGAAGTCGGCGAGCGCGAACGACCGGAGCATCGAGAAATGGGGCGGTCTCTCGGCAGGCATGGCGCTCGGAGTGCGCAGTGTCGCACGTCCGGTTCGATTGCCAACCATTCTGCGGGGCGCACGTCACCGTCCTCGGGGCGTTTTCGCGTCGCAGGGCGCCTCGGGCCGCGGCGCGCCCGGCGCCGGCACCGTCTAGCCAGGTGGCACGTGCTTGTCCACTCCGCGGCGATCCGCGCACAAAACTTAGGACCGGGCCGCGCACTGCCTAGCATCCGTCGGCGGATGCCCGGACTGTCACTTGTCGCCGACAACACCCGTTGCTCACCGGAGCCCGAGCGCACGTCGCTGCACGATGTGCTCGACTTCGTCCTGGAGGGGGCGCGCAACGCGCCTCCTCCGCTCGATGGAGCGGCGCTGCCGCTACGCGCCGAGGCTGAAGCGCTGCCGCTGCTCTGCGAGCTCGCCGAGGCCGCGGCGGAGCTCGCCTCCGGACGCCGCGCGCGCGCGGTCGTGCGCCTGTGCCTCGAGCCCGACCCCTGGGAGCTCGGGCTGGAGCGCGTGGGCCGCGACCTCCTCGTCACCGTCTTCCAGGGCGGGGACGTGCCCGAGGTCGCCCTGCACGAGCGGCGCTTCGACGGCGAAGCGCTCTGCGCGCGCCTCCTCGCGGCCATCGACCGGTTCGCCTCGCACAGGGGCGCGCGCCGCGACGCCGTCGCCGACAACGACGCGGAGCTCGGCGGGCTCGGCGAGCTGCGGCTCCCGGCCGCGCGGCGGTGCCTCGCGGCCTCCCTGCCGTTCTCGCCCGACGAGGCGGGGGGAGAGCCCGCGATCGTGGGCGTCGAGCCGACCGGCGAGATCCCGATCGCCATCGCGGCCGAGGCGCTCCTGCGCACGTCGCAGGGCGCGGCACTCACGCAGCCGGCCGTGCTCCGGGCCGACCTGTTCTCGCTCCTCTTCCGGGGCAAGATCCGCGTGCTCGTGGGCGAGGAGGCGCGGGAGCTGCCCGACGTCTTCGTCTTCCCGTTCGCCGAGCAGCTCGCGTCGCTGTCGCTCGAGTCGCTCGACGCGTGGGCGCGGCGCCAGCCCTACCACCGGCGGCTGACCGTCGGCGGCGCGATCCTCGGCGTCCGGCTGCACAGCGAGGGGGCGCTGTCGCTCACGCTCGGCGTGCCCCGCGTGGGCCGCGTCCCCTCCGCGGATCCCCGCGCGCCCGGCGCCGGCCGCGTACCCTCGTTCGCGGCCGCCGAGGAGCGGGCGCAGACCTGGACCTTCCCGGCCGTCGACGTGGCGGCGCTCGCCCAGGGCGTGGTCGCGTTCGGGCGGGCGCTGGCGCGCAGCCTGGTGCGCCGCGATCGCGGGCAGGCGTCGAACCTGCGCCTGTTCGAGTTCCGGGCGCGCGTCCGCGAGCTCGCCGAGCGGCTCCGCGAGCTCACGCGCAACGACGCGAAGATCAACGTGGCCCCGGAGACGTACCGCGCCTTCGCGGCGGCGGCGGCGCGCCCGCAGGCCGCCGCCGAGGACACGTTCGGGCGGACGCGCCTGCGCTTCACGGCCCGGTGGATCGCGGCGATCCCGTCGCTCGATCTCCGCGCCACCTTCCTCTGCGGCGACGTGCTGGTGGTGGGCTCGACGCGCGAGCTGACGTGCATCGATCGGCGCACCGGCGAGTGCCTGTGGCGCAAGCCTGCGCCGCGCGCGGTCTCGGTGATGACGCCGGTCGGCCTCGGGCGGCTCCTGCCCGACGGCACGCTGCAGCTGCACGATCTGTCGAGCGGCGAGGTCGCCTGGTCGACGCGGCTCTCGCCGCGCGTGGGCGCGAACGCCTCGGGCGCGGTGGTGAGCGCCCCCGGGCTGCCGCGGATGCTCATCGTGAGCGAGGGGACGCGCCACCTCGCGGCCGTGGACCTCTACTCCGGCGAGGTGCGCTGGCGCTACGCCGCGCGGCGCGGCGAGAACTTCCGGCTCCGCCGCGCGGGCAAGCTCGTCCTCGTGGGCAGCGGCGAGCCGGCCCTCGCGGCGCTCGACGTGCTGAGCGGCGAGGTCGTGTGGCGCTTCTGCGACCGGCTCCCGTTCGCGTCGCCGGTGGCGGTCGATCACGACGCGCTCTTCGCGCTGGCGGGCGACGGCGCCTTCGTCGGCCGCGGCGGGGCGCGGCTGCACCACCTCGACCCGTGGTCCGGCGAGGCGCGGTGGACGGTCGATCTGCCGAAGCACGTGGCGCCGGTCGGCGCGCCGCTGCTCGGGCCCGAGACGGTGTGCGTGGTGACCCACGGGCGGCGCGGCACGGGGCTCGTGGGGCTCGATCGCCGCACCGGGGCGACGCGCTTCGACCTGACCGCGTGCGCGGCGACGGCCTCGTGCCTCATGGTGGACGATGTGGTCGTCGTGAACAGCGAGGCAGGCGAGATCGTCGGGGTCGGCGCGCACGACGGCGCGGTCCGGTACCGGCACGTCATCGCGGGCGGCGTCGAGGGCGACAGGCCGCGGCGCCTCGAGCCGGTGCTCCGCTCGGGCGCGCTGTTCGTGCCGCAGAGCGAGGTGCACGTCGTCCGGCCGCGCGACGGCGCGCTGCTCGGCAAGGTGCCGACGGACCTCATCCCGGATCTCCTGCGGGTGGACGAGCGGTGCGACGTCTACGTGGCCGAGGAGAGCGGCCACCTCGCGGCCTTCGCCGCGGCCCCGCGGCTCAGTCTCGTCCAGTAGCCGCGGCGGCGCGCGTCAGCGCGGCCGCCGCGCCGGCTTCCAGATGAGCTCGAGCGTCACCTGGGTGACGCCGTCCCGGATGAGCCCGATCCGCTCGGCGGCCTTGCGCGACAGATCGATGATCCTCCCGCGCTTGAACGGGCCGCGGTCGTTGATCCGCACGCGCACGCGGCGGCCGTCCCGGCGGACCACGTCGACCACGGCGCCGAAGGGCAGCGTCCGGTGCGCGGCCGTGAGCGCGCGCGGGTTGTAGCGCTCGCCGCTCGCGGTGCGGCGGCCGTTGAACTTGTCGGCGTAGTAGGTGGCGCGCCCGTGCTGGATCGCCGTCCCCTTCGCCGCGCTCCGCGCGCTCTCGGGCGCGATCGGCGTGGAGACGCCGTCGATGTCCGGATCGTCGTCCTCGGCCTGGTGCCGCGGGGGCGCCGGCGGGGTGCTCGGCGCGACGCCGCGCGCGATCGGCGCGTCGGCTCCCGTGCGGGGCGCTGCAGGCTGGTGAGCGGAGCAGGCGGGGGTGAAAGAGAGGAGGAGGAAGGCGAGCGTCCTCGCCACGCCGCGGCGTCCACGGAGCGTCATCACGTCGCCTCGGGCGCGGCGCGATCGGCCGACGAGGGGTCGAGGTCGGCCGCGGGCGAGGTCACCGCGGCGACCAGGGCCAGCGCCGAGGGCTCGCCGCTCCCCGCCCCGTCCGCGGACGGCGCCGCCTGGGGCCTGGCCTTGGCCCGCACGAACCCGGCCAGCTCGCGGAACGGCACGCCGGTCGGGCAGACCCTCTCCTTCTCGGCGAGCACCTCCTCCGGCACGTGCGCGAGCGCGAGCGCGGCGGCGTCGAAGTCCGGCATGCTCCGCGACGACGCGAGCACCACGGTCATGAGGCCGCGGTAGGCCCCCCTGGAGGCCCCGATGCGCTCGGCCTCCCCGAGATCGCAGCGCCCGCACGCGATGCAGCGGGAGAAGCGGGGCAGGGCCGCGCGCTCGGCGGGCGAGAGCGGCGGCAGGCCATCGGCGTCGTAGTTCTCGCGGAAGAGCGCGAGCCCGCTCGGGCCGTCGCCGAAGAGACGGCGCACCGCGACCTTGAGGAGCGACCACGCGAGGACCGCGAGGGCCAGGGCACGACCGGAGAGCACGATCCGTCCATAACCCGAAACAGGCCCGCGCGCCGAGCCCATGCGCGCCGGGTCTCACAGAACGGCGCCGGCCGCGTGAACCCGCGTTAACAGCGCGTCGGGCGCGCGCAGGTCCGCGACGACCCGCCGCCGCCGCGATGACCCCTGCGACGCGCGCTCGTCGCCCGAGCTCCGCGGCTCCGGAGATCGCGCGTCGCGCCGGCGCTGCGCGGCGGATCGCGCGACGACGGCCGCCGCCGGGCGAGGACGCCGCGCAGCGGCGCCACGCCTCCGCGCGTCGGTCCTCGCTGGCACGTCGGGTGCACAGGAGCCAGGCATGCCCAAGGACTTGCTTCTCTGCGACAGCGGACGCCCGGAAGACCTCGGCGATCTCGCCGAAGGTGCGCTGGTGGAGGCGATGATCGCGGGGGACGAGCGCGCCTGGCGCGCCTTCCACGCCCGCTACGATCGGCTCGTCCACCGCTGCATCAGCGGCGTGATCGCCCGCTTCTCCGCTGTGGTCGCGCAGGACGACATTCGCGACATCCACGCCACGCTGCTCGTGCAGCTGCTCTCGAACGACATGCGCAAGCTGAGGACCTTCGACGCGGGCCGCGGCGCGCGGCTGAGCTCCTGGATCGGCACGCTCGCCGTCCACTGCGCGTACGACCACCTGCGCTCGAGGAGGCGCGCGCCGCGCTGCGCCCCGCTCGACGACGCGGCGGTCGAGCTCCCCTGCGAGCGCCCCTCGCCGCAGGAGCAGGCCGAGCGCCGCGAGCGCGCCGCGCTCGTGGGGCGGGTGCTCCACGCCTTCTCCATCAAGGACCGCGAGTTCGTCGCGCTCTACTTCGCCGAGGGCCTGCCCCCGGAGCAGATCGCGGCGCGGATGAGGATCAGCGTGAAGACGGTGTACTCGAAGCGCCACAAGATCCAGAGCCGCCTGGAGGCGATGCTGTCCAGCGTCAGCCTCGCGGCGTGACGTTTCCCTCCCCCGAAGGGGGCTCGGCGGCCGTCGGCCCTGTGGTATGAGCCGGGGAGGATGGCTCGCCTGCCCCGCACCTCCTCCGCGCTTCCGCTCATCGCGGCCGCCGCCCCGCTGCTCGGCGCGTGCGGCGGCGGCGACGGAGATGCCCCCGTGATCCCCCTCGCCGACGAGCGCGGCGGCGGCGCGCGCGTCGCCGAGATCGTCGGTGACGCCGGGTGGCTCGACCCGGAGGACGAAGAGAGCCGGCGCTGCGCCGCGCCGCCCGCTCGCCGCGCCCACGTCACCGGTGCCACCCTCGTCGCCATCGACAGCTTCGACGAGACCGGCGAGGGCGCGCGCGGCAACCACTACGTGCAAGACAGCGCCGACGAGCCGGTCCCCTACTCGGGGATGACGGTCTTCCAGCCCGCGTTCGACCCCCCGGATCTGCGGCTCATCCCCGGCGACGTCGTCGACGTGCTCGGCGAGCTCACCGAGTTCCTCGGCCCCTCCGCCGGCCGCTTCGGCGGCTGCCGCAGCTTGCCCGAGATCGGCGGGACCATGAGCTTCCGCTTCGAGGACCGCCCCGCCGTCCCGATCCGCGTGCCGCTCGACGACCTGAGGGGCTACGCGTCGGCGCGCCCGTACATCGGCATGCTTGTGCGGGTCGAGGGCGTCAGGATCGCCGGCGACCCCTCGAGCCGCGACGGCCGCTACGCCGCGTCGATCGACGTCGGGGCCGGCGTGCGCCCCGCCGACGTCCCGCGCCTCTCGAACGAGCTCTACGATCTCGAGCGCGAGGGGCCGCCGCTCGCGGACGGCGCCGCCTTCCGGTCCGTCACCGGCGTGCTCACCTACTTCTACGGCTTCAAGATCGCCCCGCGTTGCCCCGCCGATTTCCAGCTGGAAGGCGCGCCGCTGCCCTCCGACGACGCATGCGCTCCCTGAGGCCCGCGCTCCTCTCGCCGCTCGTCCTGCTCGCGGCCTGCGGCGGCGCGGCGCCCGGCGGCTCGCCGGCGCGGGGGCACGCCCTCGCCTCGACGCCCGAGGGCAGCGTCGGGCGCATCGAGGTGCGCCACCTCGACGCCCGGCCGCGGCTCGCGCTCGTCTCGCGCGACGGCGATCCCGCGCCCGCGCTCGTCGTCTCGGTCGCGACCGATCTCGGCTCGGTCGCGACGACGGCGCTCGCCAGCGTGGTCGAGGCGCGCCTGCTCGCGGCCGGCTTCGACGTGGACGCGCGCATCGACCGCAGCGCCTTCCGCGTGCGCCTGCTCGTCAGGGACGCGGCGCGCGTCGCGCCGTTCCTGCGGGCGCTGTCGGCGGCGTTCGCGCAGCCCATCGCGGCGGGCAGCCCGGAGGTCGCCCGGGCCGCGGAGCGGACGCAGGCGCTCCGGTCGAGCCCGCTCGACGCGCCGGAGCTCTCGCCGATCGCGGCCTGCACCGGCCAGCTGGGCCTCGCGGGCGCCGAGCCCGTGGTCGATCTGGCGACGCCCGCGGGCGCGCGGGAGCTCGAGGGGTGGCGCGCCGCGGCGCTGCACGCCGGGCGCACCTCGATCGCCGCCGTCGGCCCGGCCGCGTTCTGCGAAGAGGCGGCGCGCGCGGCGGAGGGCGTCGACGCCTGGCCGGCGGGCGCCCCGCCCGCGGATCCCTGGCCGGCGGCGGACACGGTCGGCGTGTACACGACGAACCAGCTGGGGCGGCGGGCCGCCCGCGTGACCGTCGCCGCGCGCGTCGCGAGCCCCCAGGCGGCCGTCGCCGCGGCGGAGCGGCTCGGCGCGCCGGGGTCCCCGCTCCGCGCGCGCCTCTCGGCGCTCCCCTCCCCCTTTCGCGCCGTCGAGGTGCTCGGGGTCGCCCGCCCGCGCGGCGGCTGCGTGAGCGTGACCATCGAGGCCGCCGATCTGCCCACGGCCCCGCCCGTCGAGGCCTCGGCGGCGCTCGCGGCCGCGGTGGCGCGGCAGGAGATCCGCCGCGGCCTCGCGGCGCCGACGACCCCCGACGTCGCCACGCGTCAGGTCCTCACCGCGCAGGACCCTCGCGACGCCGGCGCGCGCGCCTCGTGGTGGGCGCTCTCCGGGAGCGCCCCGGGCGCGCAGCCGGAGCGGTGGGCGACGGCGCTCGGCCTCCCTCCGAGCGCCGACCCGCCGAAACCCGCGGCGCCGGGCCAGGCCGGCGCTCAGCGCTTCGAGGCCGAGCTCTCGCGCGCGCTCGCGCCGGGAGCCCAGCCCTCCCTGGAGCGGCGGGCGCTGGTCGAGCGCGGGCAAGGCGAGGTCTGGGTCCTGCTCGGGAGCCCGTGCGGCGTCGCCGAGGAAGGGCTGTACGACGCCGGCGCGACGGCGCTCGCCGCGCTCGCCGCCGTGCAGACCCGGCGGCGCGAGCTCGACGTCACGATCGAGCCGTGGGTCACGGCGGATGCCGTCGGCGTGATCGCGCACGCGCCGTTCCGCGACGAGCGCGAGACCCCGGCCGAGCTCGGGCGCCGCGTGGCGAACGCCGCCGCGCGCGCGGTCGCGGCGACCACGCTGCGCCCCGAGGCGCTCACGCTGGCGCGCGCCGCGGCGCTCCAGCACCTGGAGCACCTCTCCGGAGGGCGGGCCGCGGCGCTCGAGGCCTTCGCCTCCGCGATCGCGCCCGACCACCCGTCCTGGATCGAGCCGTTCGGCGTCTGGGACCGGGTGGCGAGCGGCGCGCTCGAGACCGTGCAGCTCCGCTGGCAGGCCCTCGCGACCGGCCCGCTCCGGCTCGCCGTCCTCGCGAACGCCGACGCTTCCCAGGCGGCCGCCGCGGCGGAGGCCGCCGAGCGCTGGCTCGCGCCGCGGCTCACCCCGCGCGGGTGCGGCTCGCCGGACGGCGCGGTGGTGCCCCGGCTCGGTCACCACGACGCCCGCCTGCCGGCCGGGGCGGCCCTGTCGCAGGCCGTCGTCGGCGCGCGGCTCCCTGCGGCGCGCGAGGCCTCTCCCACGGCGCGCGAGCTCGCCGAGCTCACGGTCTCCGCCCTCAACGGCGAAGGCGGGCTGCTCGCGGCCGCGCTCTCTCCCGCGGCGAGCACGGCGTCCCCGGCTCCAGCCGGCGCGGCGCCGGCGAAGCGGCCGCTCGCGGCCCGCGCGAGCGCGCGCGTCCTCGGCGGGGCGCGCGCCGCGGCGCTCGCCGTCGAGATCAGGGCAGAGGCCGGCGAGCTGAGCGAGGCCTCGGCCCGCGTGAAGGAGCTCCTCGCCGGCCTGGCGCAGCGGGTGACCGACGCCGATCTCGGCCGCGCCGAGGCCCACCTCGCCCGGCGGGAGCGCGACGCGCTCGCGGAGCCCAGGCGCCGGCTCATCCACCTGTTCAACGGCCGCGCCTCCCGCGCGGCCGCCGCGAAGATCACGCTGGCCGCGTGGCGCGCCTTCCTGGCGGGCGCGCTCGGCGCAGACGCTATCGTGACCGTCGAGGCCCGGCCCGACTGATCACTCCCCGCCGTCGAAGTCGCCGGCGTCCTCGATCTCGGCCGGGCGCCCGGCGCGGGGCTCCTCGGGGCCCTCCTCCTCGGCGTCGCCGTCCGCGGCCGTGGCCTCGTCCTCGTCGACCTCGTCCTCGTCCTCGTCGTCATCCGGCTGGGTCAGCACGGGGAGCCGGCGCTTGCCGACCGGACCCTCGTCGACGTAATCGCGCAGCGCCATCATGTCCTTCAGCGCCTCTAGCTTCGCGAGCGCCTTGACCTCGACTTGGCGGATCCGCTCGCGGGTCAGGTTCATGATCGCCCCGACGTCCTCGAGCGTCGTGCCGCCGCGATCCGCGACGTCGAGCGCGCACGTCTCGTTCATGTCCCAGACCTCGAGATCGGGGAAGTTCAGCTTGATGGCGCCCGTCCTGGCGGAGACGTCGAGATAGAGGTGGTGCTGGCACGAGACGTACGGGCACGGCCTCGGGCCGTCGACGCACTCGGCGCGGGCCCGCGGCTTGTAGTAGTCGGTCTCGGGGTAGAGCATCCGGCCGATCTCGAGCTCGCGCTTGGTCATGCGCTTGACGCTGATCGTCCGCGCCCGGATCTCGCGCTTTCGCCGCGACCTGCGCTGCTCGCGCGTGATGGCGTTCCCCGACTCCGCGGGATCGGCCTGGAGCGCGAGCGCGCCCTCCACGATGGGCTCCGTCGAGCCCGCTGGGCCGCGATCGCCCTCCGCCGCATCCGCACCGTCCAGGCCGAAGATCTCGAGCTCGCTGTCAGACACCGTCGCCATGCGCTGCCTCCGTTTGGTAGCGTCTCCGCTCTCAAGCGCGCGCGTCTCTCCCCGTACGTCCGAGTCCCAGCTCGAGCGCAGAGGGATCCGCTCCTTAAGCCCGACGTAAAGCCGGATGCCGTCCCTAAAAAATCGCGACGAAACGAGCCGATGCCCGTCCCGTCGATCGCATCAAACCCAGGCGGGGCCGCGCCCGCGGCCCCATGTACTTCACGACGACGAAAGCCCCGCGACTCGGCCCCTCAGGACGAAGCCGCCTGTTTCGTGAGCCGCGCTTGCGCCATCAAGCGCTCTTCTATCAATCCCAGCTTGGCGACGAGCTCCCGCGCGAGCGACTCTGCGCTCGCGAGGTCCTGGGCTATCGCCCTGCCGCTCGTCTCGCTTCGCCTCTCCTTGGCAGCATCCCTGAGCGCATTGAAGACCTTGGCCATCGTGCGCTCGAGCTCCTCGATATCACCTCTCACGAACAGGAATTCACGCTGGATCTCTTCGATGGTGTAGTCCTGGGCCATCATCTCTTTGATGCGCTGAACCTGGCGGACTACCGTGGCCGGATACATCCCCTGCGAGCCCTGGTGCTTGCCCTTGCGCCCCACCCGCACGCTGCGAGGGAGCAAGCCGAGCTGCACATACTTCCGGAGCGTCGCCTCGCTGAACTTGATGCCATGAGCCGCGAACAGCTCGAGGATATCGCTCGATGTGATCCCCTGGGCGTGCTCCCGCTCGATGCGATCAAGCACCTCCTCAGGGATCCTCTGCACCGGTCCTCCCATCGATTGCCGGAGGCCCTACCCAACCGACGCGGGCGACTCTATTCCACTGAATGGAATACAGTCAATTGACGCGACTACGATTATTGTGTGGCTGTCGCGAGACGCGGTGCTTTGCCGGGGTTCTTGACAACCCTCGGACATTTTTCGTCCGTCGGGACGACGCGTCGGCTCGACGCGGGTCGGGGGCCGGGGTGGGAAAAAGGCGACGCTCGGTGCAATGGGTGCGAGCAGGGGGGCGCCCGACACCCTGCGGGGCTCGTGCAGCGGCATGCCCCGTACCCTGACACACATCGGTCATTTCAGACAAAAGGGCTGATAGTCTCGCCGCCACCATGGCCAAAGCCCTCGCCAGCGAGGGTCGGGGCTCGGCCTCTCCCGCCGCCCCCCGACCCGTCGAACGCGTCATCAGGGATGTCACCGCCCGCGGGGTCAGGATGCGGGTCCTGGTCGCCGGCGCGGGCAACGGCCCGGCGCTGCTGCTGATCCACAACTTCCTCGTCAGCCACCTGGAGTTCGATGACGTGATCGACACGCTGGCCCAGCGGTTCCACGTCATCGCCCCGGACCTGCCGGGCTTCGGCGAGAGCGAGAAGCCGAGCCCGGCGCGGTACGCTTACGGCATCGAGACGTTCGCCGAGGCCGTGGCCGACCTCATCGCCGCCTTCGGCGTCGGCCGCGCGCACCTCGTCGGCCACGCGATGGGCGCCGCCGTCGCGATCACGCTCGCCGCGAACCACCCGGAGCTCGTGCAGCGGCTCGTCCTGGAGGACGCGCTCTGTTACCCGTTCCCGATGAGCTTCAAGATGAAGCTCCCGCTCCTGCCTGTCGTGGGCGGCATCGTCTTCAAGCAGCTCCACGGCCGCGGCTCGTTCCGGTCGTACTTCCGCGACGACGTGTTCCGGGCGGACGCGGCCGTGCCGCTGTCGCGCGTCGACCGGCACTACGATCTCTTCAACGCCCCCTCGGCGCGCGAGAGCGCCCACGCGGTGCTGCGCGCGGTGCTCGACGCGCGCCCCGTCGTCGCGCGCCTCACCCGGATCACGGCGCCGACCCTCGTCGTGTGGGGGCGCGACGATCGCATCTTCCCGGCGCCGAGCGCGCAGCGGCTCGCCCGCGAGATCTCCGGCGCGATGCTCGAGATCATGGACGCCGGGCACTCGCCCCACGAGGAGCGGCCGGGGGAGTTCGTCGCGCTCGTGACGCAGTTCCTCGAAGGGAAGCGGTGACGGTGACGGCGCGCTGGGCTCGGCTCTCGCGCGGCGCGGCGCGAGCGGCCCGGCGCGCGGGGCGCGCCGTCCTCGGCGAGGACGCGGCGCGGCGGTTCCTCGGGGACCGCTCGGCGCTGCTCGGCCTCGGGATCGTCGCGCTGCTCTCGCTATTCGCCGCGGTGGGGCCGGCCGTCATCACCCACGACCCGAACGCGAGCGACTTCACCCTCGCCCGCGACGCCTCCGGAGCGCCGCCCGGGCCGTCGGCCGCCCACTGGCTCGGGACGGACCCGCTCTTCCGCGACCTGCTCGCGCGCCTCGCGCACGGCGCGCGGCTCTCGCTCGGCATCGCGCTCGCGTCGACCGCCCTCGCCACGGGGCTCGGCGCGCTCGTCGGCGTCACGGCCGGCATGGCCGCCGGCACGCGGGCGGACGCGCTCGACGGCGCGCTCATGCGGCTCGTCGACGTGATCCTCGCCCTGCCGTACCTCCTGTTCGTGACCGCGATCGGCGTCGCCGTGGGGCGCGCGGACGTGGGGACGATCCTGCTCGTGCTCGGCCTCACGGGGTGGACCGGGGCGGCGCGGGTCGTCCGGGCCAAGACGGCGGAGCTCACGCAGCGCGATTTCGTGGCCTCCGCGCGCGCGCTCGGCGCGGGGCCGCTGCACATCGTCCGGCGGCACGTCCTGCCGAACGTGGGCGGGACGCTGCTCGCGCTCGCGACCATCAGCGCCGGGCAGATGATCCTCGCGGAGGCCGCCCTCGGCTACCTGGGCGTCGGCGCGCAGCCGCCGACCGCGAGCTGGGGCCGCATGCTGCACGAGGCCGAGCCGTACCTCGGGGCGAGGCCGCTCCTCGTGGCCGCGCCAGGCTTCGCCATCGTGCTCGCCGTGCTCGGCTTCCACCGCGCGAGCGAGGGGCTCCGCGACGCGCTCGATCCGGCCGGCGCGGCGCTCCCGCGCGGCCGTCGCCTGCCGGTCGATCTGCTCGTCGCGGGCGCGGCGCTGCTCCTGCTCTCGGGCGGCTCGACGGGCGGCGTCCGCGCGCCCCTCGGCGGCGAGCCGGCGCCCGGCGCGCCCGTGCGCGGCGGGACGCTGCGCCTCGCGACCACGGTCAACGCGCGCGCGCTCGATCCGGCGATCGCGTACGACGAGCTCTCGAGCACCGTCGCGGAGCTCGTCTTCGCCCGCCTCGTCACGTGGGACCAGGGCGGCCGCATCACGCCCGATCTCGCGCGCGCGATCGAGGTGGAGCGCGGCGGGCGGACGTACGTCTTCACGCTGCGCGAGGGCGTGCGGTTCCACGACGGCGCGGAGCTCCGCGCCGCCGACGTGAAGCGCTCGATCGAGCGGACGCTCCACCCGAGGACGCCGAGCCCGGGCGCGAGCCAGTACGACATGATCGAGGGCTTCGCCGAGTACCACGCGGGCGCGGCGCCGCACCTCGCCGGCGTGCGGGTGCTCGGCGATCACGCCGTCGCGATCGATCTGCGCGCGCCGGACGCGACGTTCCTGCCCCTCATGACGCTCGCGTTCATGGCGCCGGTGTGCCCCTCGTCCGGGGCCGCGGTCGACGCGGCGAGCCCTCCGCCGCCGTGCGGCGCCGGCCCGTTCCGCGTCGCGCGGTGGGACCAGGACGGCAGCATCGGGCTCGCCCGCCACGAGGGGTACTTCCGCCCGGGCCTGCCGTACCTCGACGCCATCGCGTGGCAGACCGGCGTGCGCGCGACGACCCAGCGCTACAAGTTCGAGGAGGGCGAGCTCGACGTCCTGCGCGATCTGACCGCGATCGACGCGGCGGCCTACCGCGCCGCGCCCGGGTGGGAGGGGCAGAGGCGCTGGGTGACGCGGAACAGGACCAACGCCGTCTTCCTCAACACCGAGCTCGCGCCGTTCGACCAGCTCGCGGTCCGGCGCGCTGTCGCGTTCGCCCTCGACCCCACCGTGCTGGAGAAGGTGCGCCCCGATCTGCTCGCGCTCGACCGGGTGCTGCCGCCGTCGATCCCGGGCCCCCCGCGCGAGGCGCCGATGCGGCAGCACGATCTCCCGCGCGCGCTCGCGCAGATGGCCGAGGCCGGCTACCCGTACGACCCGGCGACGGGGAGGGGCGGCTACCCGGGCGTCATCGACTACATCGCGGTCCCGGACACGCTGGAGCAGGCGATCGGCGAGATCGTCCAGCAGCAGCTCGCCAGGATCGGCCTCCGCGTCCGCCTGCGGCTCGTCAGCTGGGCGACCTACCTCGCCGAGGCCTCGCGGCGCCGCGCCGTCCCCATGGGCTGGGTCGGGTGGCAGGCCGATTTCCCCGACCCGGCGAGCGTCTTCGAGCCGACGCTCTCCACGCGCGCCATCCGCGACGAGGGCTCGCAGAACTACGCCTTCTTCAGCGACGAGGAGCTCGATCGCACGCTCGACGCCGCCCACGCCGAGCAGGATCGCGCGAGGCGCCTCGCGCTCTACGACCGCGCCGAGCGCATCGTCCGCGATCGCGCGCCGTGGGTGCCCACGTACACGGCGCGGCAGCTCGAGCTCTGGCACCCCTACGTGCGCGGCCACGAGGGCGCCGCCGCGCTCACGTCCCGCTTGCATGAGGTCTGGCTCGACCCGTCCGCGCGGCCCGGGGCCGGCGGAGGGCCGCGCTCGGCCGCGCCACGAACCGCGACGCCGCTCCGCGCGCTGCTGGCGCGCGCGGCCCTCCCCCGATGAGCACCACACGCGCGCGCCGTGCCTCCACGCCCCGCCCGGGCCGCGCCTCCGCGGTGGGCTCCGCGCTCGCGCGCCTGCTCCGGCGCCTCGGCTGGGCCGCGATCGTCATTGCGGGGGTCACCGCCGTCTCGTTCGGGATAGCGTACCTGCTCCCGGGAGACGCCGCGCGGATGCTCGTCGGACCGCAGGCCTCGGCGGCGGACCTCGAGCGCGCGCGGGCCATCCACGGGCTAGATCGCCCGGTCCCCGTGCAGTTCGCGCGGTTCGTCCGGCGGCTCGTCCACCTCGGCCCCGCGGGGGTCGGCGACGACAGCGCCCCTGGCGCCCACGCGGGCGCGCGCGCCGATCCGGAGCACCGCAGCTGCGCGGCGGGGCCGCTCGGCCTGCACGTCGACCTCGGCTACAGCTTCCATTACCGCAAGCCGGTCGTGGATCTGCTCGAGGCGAAGGTGCCGCGATCCGTCGAGCTCGCGCTGGCCGCCCTGCTGGTGCAGCTCCTGCTCGGCCTCTCGCTCGGGATCGTCGCGGCGGTCCGCCGGGGGACGGCCTGGGAGGACGCGGCGCTCGGCGCCACGCTGCTCGGCGCGAGCGCGCCGACCTTCGTGATCGGCCCCGCGCTCCAGTACGTGCTCGCCTACGAGCTCCGGCTCTTGCCGTACGACGGGTACGGCGCCACGGCGGCCGATCACCTGCGGTCCCTCGTCCTGCCGGCGCTGACGCTCGGCGTGTTCGGCAGCGCCCTCTACGCGCGCATCGTCCGCGAGGAGCTCCGGACGCTGCTCCGCCAGGACTTCATCCGCACCGCGCGGGCCAAGGGCGCCTCTCGCCTGCGCGCGCTCGTCGTTCATGCGCTGCGCAACGCGCTCTTGCCGCTCGCCACGCTCGCCGCGCTCGACCTCGGGGCGCTGGCGGGCGGCGCGATCGTCACGGAGAAGCTCTTCCGCTGGCCCGGCGTCGGGAGCATGGCGGTCGAGGCGCTCCAGAACCGGGACGGCCCGCTCATCGTCGGGACGGTGCTCTTCTCCGCGGCCGCCATCGTGCTCGTCACCGTGGCGCTCGACGTGGCGGCCCTGGCCCTCGATCCCCGGCTCAGGTCGCGGTCGCGCTGAGCGCGGACCGCACGCTCACGGCATGCCGGCGAGCGCGCGGCACTCGGCGCCGAGCGAGGACTCGGGCGAGGAGAGCTCGGCGCACTTGCGGAACGACGCCCGCCCGCCGCGCCCGGCCGCCTGCTCTGCGGCGCCGCGCAGGTGCCACGCCGCGGCGCTCCCCGGGGAGGCGGCGGTGAGCTGCTGCGCGAGCTGCACCGCCTTGCCGGTCTGCCCCGACTCCAGGGCGCGCATCACGCGCGTCGAGAGGGGCCCCCCCTCCTCGTCCGGCGCGGCAGGCGCGGGCGCGGCAGGCGCGGACGCGGGCGCGGCAGGCGCGGACGCGGGCGGGGCAGCCGACGGCGCCGGCTCCCGCGCCGGCGCGGCGGTCTGGCCCGCGGTCGCCGCCGCGCTCGGCGGCGCCGCGTGGGTGGTCGGCGCGCGCGAAGCGTGCTCGGAAGGCGCTCCGGCCGGCGCGGGGCTCGCCGCGGCAGGCTTCGCCCGCGCGCTCGCGCTCGGGGCCGCCGGCGCGGCCGGCTGGCCCGCCGGGGCGTCGGCGGGGGTCGCTGCGGAGAGCCCCGCCGCGGCGGCGGCCGCCGGCTCTCCGTCCGGCTCCGACGCGGCCAGCGCCGCTGCGGGCACCGCCGCGGTGTGCTGCCCCGCCGGCCCCTCCTCCGGCAAGGGCGCATGGACCGGCGCCGCGGGCACGGGGCGCCCCGTCTGGCCGACCAGCCACACGCCGGCGGCCCCGAGCGCGAGCGCCGTGACCAGGCCGGCGACGATCCGCGCGATGCGGGCCCGGCGCTCCTCGTGGCGGGGCCCGAAGAGCGTGGCCTCGACCGCGCCGGCGGTCGTATCGGCGTCCTCGGCCGAGGGATGCTCCTGCGCCGCCATCCCCTCCGGCGCGTCCACCCCGCCGCCGAGGAAGAAGCGCTCGCTCTCGCTGATCGGCCCGGGGTCGCCAGGAGGCGCGTCGTCCGGCGCCGCCGCGAGGCTCGCCGCCGGGGCGGCGTCCGGCACCGGCAGCGGCGGCGGGGAGGCCTCGTTCGGGCGCGCCTCCCCGGCCTTCGCTTCGACGGGCTGCGGCGCCTGCGCGCGCTCCGCCGCGCGCGGGACGGCGACGGGCGGCGGCGCGTCGCTCGGCGGGCGGGGGCGCAGCGTGGGGCTCGTCGACGCCGCCGGGGTGCGCTCCTCTCCGGCGGGCGGCGCGACGCCCGCTGCCGCCGCGAGCGCAGGCGGCGCTGCCGCAGGCACGGGCGGCGCCGCGGGCTCGGGAGGCGCCGCAGCGGGCGCCTCGGGGGGCGTGGAGCGAACGCGCTGCTCGGCGGGAGCGGCCGCGGGCCTGTCGCTCCTCGTGGAGCGCTGCTTCTGCGCGAAGCTGCGCGGCGTCACGAGCGGTCGCGTGAGCGGGGCCTCATCGCTGCTCGCGAGCGTGGTGTCCTTGTCGAGCTCGACCTCGGCGCGCGACCGCGTAACCCGGGCGGCCTCGGCAGACGACGCGGCGTTCCGCGGCGGATCCGACGGCGCGCGGCCCCCCGCGCCCCCGGGCCGCACCGCGGCGTTCCGCGGCGGATCCGACGGCGCGCGGCCACCCGCGGCCCCGGGCCACGCCGCGGCGCTCCGCGGCGGATCCGACGGCGCGCGGCCCCCTGTCGCGCCGGAGCGCGCCGCCGCGGCCGACACGGTGATCCGCGGCGGCTCCGACGGCGCGCGGCCCCCCGCGGCGCCGGGCCACGCCGCGGCGCTCCTCGGCGGCTCCGACGGCGCGCGGCCATCCGCGGCCCCGGGCCGCACCGCGGCGTTCCTCGGCGGCTCCGACGGCGCGCGGCCACCCGCCGCGCCGGAGCGCGCCGTCGCGGCCGACACGGCGCTCCGCGGCGGCTCCGACGGCGCGGAGCGCGCCACGGCGGCGCTCGCGCTGGCCGCTCGGCCGACCGCCCCTGGCCCGTGCACCGCGCTGCGGGTCGTCACGGGGCGCCCGGGGGACTCCGCGTCGGGGTCCCCCGCCGGCGCGTGCAGCTCGTGACCGGGCCGGGAGCGCGGGAGCACCGCCGGAGAGACCCGGGTCGAGAGCGGCGCCGGGACCACCACGGCGTCCTCGAGGTCGTCGGAGCCGGCGTTCCCCGGGCTCCCCTCGGGGTAGTTGGAGCGCCGCGCGCTCGACGGCGACGAGAGCGGCGAGAACTCGTCGTGGAACGCCGCCTCCGGCTCGCTCGGCACCACGTCGTCGGGGGGGAGCGCGGCGGCGGGCACCAGCAGCCCCTCGAAGTAGAGCTTCGAGATGGTCGAGAGCGTCGAGAGATCCTCGAACGGGGACGCGTCGACCACCTGCATCAGCGTGCGCTTGCCGTCGAACAGGCGCAGGATCCCGTTCAGCTCGTCGGGGATCTCGTTCAACCGCTCCAGGAGCTCTTCGCTGTCGACCTCGAAGACGGTCGCGAGCGACGGCAGCGCCTCGAGGAGCCGGCCCCACTCGTCGACGCGGCGCATGCCCTCCATGAGGAGGCCCTGCGTCGACGTCTCGATCCCGTCGGGGTTGTCGACCTTGCAGAACTCGACCTCGAACGTCCCCTCGTTCCACAGGAGCGCGCGGTAGACGGCCTCCTCGCCGCAGAGCCGGCCGAGCGTCGCGTCGACGACCTTGCCCTCGCGGAAATAGACCTGCGCCTCGTTGTCGGCGTGCGACAGGTGGACGATCCCGCTCTTCCGGCTCACCTCGAACGTCTGCAGCAGATCCACGACGTTCATGTCGAGGATCGACCCGGAGAACCTGGTCCGCCCCGTCGTCGAGAAGTGGCGCGTCGTGATCCCCTCGCGCGTCCGCCGCGCGAGGAGCAGCGTCACGCGCGCGATGAGCTCGCGCACGAAGATCGGCTTGGTCAGGTAGTCCTCGACGCCGAGCTCCAGCCCGCGGATCTTGTCCTCGATGGACCGCTGGCTCGTGAGGAAGACGACCGGGATCGAGGCCCAGTCGGCGTGCTCCTTCATCTTGCGGACGAGGGCATATCCGTCCACGTTGGGGAGGCGCGTGTCGCTGAGGACGAGGTCCGGCGTGGAGACCTCGAGCTTCGCGAGAGCGTCCGCTCCGTCCTTCGCGGTGGTCACGCTGTAACCGGCCTTTTTCAGGCTGACCTCGAGGACCCGAACGCTGCGCGGATCCGCGTCGACCAGGAGGAGCTGTTGCTTGGCCACTAGAGGTTTCCGCCTCGCGAAGGATGGCGAGCCCGAACGGACGCTGTCAAGCGCTCCGCCCTGAGCGTCGCCGCTGCCGTCGATCGCTTGTCCCGCGGCCGCGGGTCCGGTGATCGACCTCGTCCATCGTGCACACAGGACGGCTGGGAAGGCCAGGTTTCGTCGCGCGCCGATCGCGCGATCAGCGCTTCCAGGGATCGACGATATCGCCGGTTGCTTGCGGCCTTACCACGGAGGCCGTGGGCGCCGCGGTCGCCGCGGGGCGGCCCGTCGTCGCGGTCGGCTTCGCCGGGATCGGGGCGGCCGTGCCCTGGGTGCGGGGCGGCTCCTGCGCGGTCGGCGCGGGCGGCGCGGGCGCCGCCGTCGCGGCCGCGGTCGCGGCGGGCGGCTCGTCGATCGCCCTGGCGGGCGCCGTCTCCGCCTGGAGGGCGCCGCCGGGAGCGTCGGCGGCGGCGGCCTCGGGCGGCTCCTCGGGCGCCGAGACGCGCAAGGCGCGGACGCCGAGCGCGATGGCGATGGGCACGAGGACCGCCGCGAGCGCGATCGCCACGCGCGCGGCCATCGAGAGCGGCTCGGACGGCTCCGCGGGCGCCTGGACCGGGGCGAGCACCTCCTCGTGCGCGCGCGGCCGTATCGACTCGTGCGCGCGCGGCCGTATCGACTCGTGCGCGCGCGGCCGTATCGACTCGTGGCGAGGCAGCTCGCCCGGGGGCGCGACGGAGGCCCCGCGGCCCGGCGGATCGAGCGCGAGCTCGATGGCCTCGACGAGGTCCGCCATCGAGGAGAAGCGCTCCTCGGGGTTCTTCGCGAGGCAGCGCATGACGATCGGGCCGAACGCGCCGAGCGCGGCGGCGTCGGGCATCACCTGCTCGAGCGGCTCGGGCGACATGTACATGTGCTTGGTCAGCACGCCCATGTACGTGTCCGCCTCGAAGGGGACGCGCCCAGCGAAGCACTCGTACATGAGGACGCCGAGCGCATAGATGTCGGCGCGGGCGTCGATGCGCTTCCCCTCCGCCTGCTCGGGGCTCATGTAGTGCGGCGTCCCGAACACCATGCCGATGCGCGTGAGCCGCTTGCCGCCGGTCACCTTCGCCACGCCGAAATCGAGCAGCTTGACGAACTCCTGATCGCCGTTGCGGACGAGGTACACGTTGTCGGGCTTCAGGTCGCGGTGGATGACGCCCGCGGAGTGGGCGGCCCCGAGCGCGGCGGCGCACTGGAGCATGATCTGCCCGACCCTGTCGGCCGGCAGCGTCTTCTCGGTGCGCAGCAGCGACGCGAGGGAGGTCCCGGAGAGGAACTCCATGACGAAGAACGGCAGCTCTGCCTGCCCCGTCTCGACCTCGATCGCGCCGAAATCGCTCACCGCGACGATGTTGGGGTGGCCGATCGCCGCGGCCGCCTTGGCCTCCTGGATGAAGCGGGCGACGAGCTCGGCGTCCTGCGCGATGTCGCGCCGGAGCACCTTCAGGGCGAAGAGGCGGCCGAGCGACTTGTGGCGCACCTCGTACACCGTCCCCATCCCCCCTTCACCCACGACCGCCTGCACCTCGTAGCGGCCGTCGATGGTGCGCCCGAGCATCGGATCGGCCGATGGATTCCAGTCGGGCGCGTCGGCGAGCGGATCGCCGTCGAACGGGCAGAAGCGGGAGTCGCCGGAGAAGGTCTGCTTGCAGGTCGGGCAGCGCCGCGCGCGCGGCGTCTGCTTCACCTTCCCCCGGCGCGCCGGCCCGTCGAAGCGCGCCGGCAGGGGTGGGAGCGCCGGCAGCGGCGGGAGCGCCGGGCGCGCGTCGACGCGCGCTGGCAGTGTGTCCCCCCCGCGCGGCGGCACGTCGCTGCGAAGTGGCACGTCGCTGCGAAGCGGCAACTCGCTGCGCGGCGGCGCGTCGCTGCGCGGCGGCAGGTCGCTGCGCGCTGGCGGCAGGTCGCTGCGCGCCGGAGGCACATCGCTGCGCGCCGGAGGCACATCGCTGCGCGCCGGAGGCTGAGCAAATGATTCGTCTCCGTGCAGCCGAGGGATGTCTTCCCGATGGAACAGCTCGGCAGCCTCGGACTCGCCGGCGGTCATCTCGGGCTGAGCATCCCCGGCCATGCGGAGCGTCACTGGCACCCCATCGAGTCTAGCCGAAAGCGCGCTCAGTGGTTCGGATCAGATGGCGCCAGTTTGGCGACCGCGGTGGAGCGCCCCCCCGCGGATCGCCGCGCGCGGCGGCCGGCGCCGCCTGGTAAGGACTCAGATCTCTTCCAGAATCTTCGCCTTGCGGGCCTGGAACTCCTCGTCGGTGATGAGGCCCTTGCTCTTGAGCTCCCCGAGGCGCTCCAGGCGCTGCTCGATCGACGGCGCTGCGGCGGGGGCAGCCTGCGGCGCGCCCGGGTAGCCCTGCGGCGCCCCCGGGTAGCCTTGCGGCGCCCCCGGGTAGCCCTGCGGTGCGCCCGGGTAGCCCTGCGGCGCCCCCGGCTGCTGCATGTGCGGCGGCACGAACTGAGGCTGGCCCTGCGCCGCGAGCGCGGGGTTCATCGCCTGCGCCAGGCCGGCGCCGATCGCCACCTGGGCGCCCAGCCCCGCGACGCCGCTGCCGTCGCCGCCCTGCGCCATGCCCTGGCCGGCGCCCATCATCGCCTGGCCGGCGGCGTAGTTCTGCCAGTTGCCCGCCAGCTGCTGCACGTACCGAGCGTCCTGCTGGAACCGCTGATCGAGCTCGAACTGCTTCGCGCGGGCGGTGTCCTGCGCGACCCCGATGCCGCGGCGCGCCTCGCCGCGCGCCTTGTTCGCCTCGCGGAGGAGCTTCTGGTCCTCGGCCGAGAAGTTGATGTTGAAGTTGCCGATCTCGAGGATCTTGCAGCCGATCTCCTCGAGGTTCGGCGCGGATTGCACGATGCGGGCGCCGAGCTCCATGCTCATGCCGCCGAGGTTGAGCAGGCTCTTCTGCTGCTGCGCGCAGACCTGGCCGATCACGGTCTTCACGCTCATGAAGAACTTGCCCTTGATCCAGCTCAGGACGACGTCGTTGTCGCCGCTGCCGCCGCACTGCCCGTGGTACCCGACGACGAACCGCACCGGATCGACCACGACGAGCGAGAACTCACCGAAGATGCGCGGCGTCACGAACTCGTAAAGGGTGGGGTCCTCCATCGACTCCAGCGGCCCGCCGAACGGCACGCCGCGGACCGGCTGCGTCTTGACGAAGAAGATCTCGGCGATGAAGACGTCCCCGCCCGTGAACTTGTTGACGAGGTTGTTCAGGAACGGGATGTTCTGGGTCTGCAGGGTGTGGCGCCCTGTGGGCAGGTAACCCATGTACCTGCCGTCCTTGAAGAAGAGGGCACACTCATCGCTGTCGACCGTCAGCTGCGACCAGAAGGGGATGTTCTGGTCCGGGTGCTTGTAGACGATGAGATGCTTCGCCGCGTCCGGGCGCGCGATCATCATCTCGCGGACGCCGCTCTTCACGAAATCGAAAATCCCCATGTCGCGCTCCTCTTCGGTGTGCTGGGTGTGACGGACCTGCCGGTCCCCTGCCCCCCGGGACCTCGGGTTTCATTCCGGCAGGCGGCGCGCAGGGCGCGCGCCGTTCGTTCTCCGTTGACGATCGCCGCGCCTTTCAGGCACACAGCGGCCTCAGGATAGTCCGCAGATCGCAGGGCAGCAATGCCCGCCGGGAGGACCGTATGCCCGTTGCTCCGCTCGCTCTGCTAGCTCTGCTCGCTCTGCTTGAGCCGCTGGCGCCACATGGGGCCGCGCTGGCGAGGGCGCCTCGATGACCGCGCCGATCGACGTCAGCGCCCTCTCGGCGCCCGCGCAGAAGCTGGCGCAGCCGGGCGCGCCGCAGAAGCTCAGGGAGATGGCGGCGCGCGGCATCGCCCCCGGGCTCAGGCCGGGCGAGGTCGTGACGGTGCTCGTGCTGCTCGCGTCGCGCGAGGAGGAGCCGGCCCGCGAGACCGCGGAGAAGACGCTGGCGGCGCTCCCCGAGCCGCTGCTCCAGGGCGCGCTCGGCGCGGATCTGCAGCCGCCGGTCATCGATCGGCTGGCCCGCGTGTACGCGGACCGCCTCCCGGTCGTCGAGAGGCTCCTCGCGATGCCGGGCGTCGCCCCGGAGACGCTCGAGGAGCTCGCGCGGGCCGGGGGCGAGGCGGTGACGGAGCTCATCGCCGTCAACGAGGAGCGGCTGCTCAAGAACCCGCGCGTCATCGAGCGGCTCTACCTCAACAAGAACACGCGGATGTCGACCGCCGACCGCCTCGTCGATCTCGCCGCCCGCAACGGGGTCGAGCTCACGGGCATCCCGGCGTGGCGCGAGGTCAGCATCGCGATCAAGGACGAGCTCATCGCGGAGCCGTCGCCCGAGCCCACGCCGGACGACGTGCTGTTCAGCGAGACGCAGGCGCTCGCGGAGGCGCTCGCGGCGGACGAGCCGGTCGACACCCACGTCGAGGACGAGGAGGGCAAGGAGGAGATCAAGGAGCAGTACGTCCCGCTCTACAAGCGGCTCGCCGACATGACCATGTCGCAGCGGATCCGGCGGGCGATGCTCGGCTCGCGCGAGGAGCGCATGCTGCTCGTGCGCGACTCGAACCGCCTCGTGGCCAGCGCCGCCGTGCGCAGCCCCCAGATGCAGGAGGAGGAGGTCGTCCTCATCAGCCGCAACCGGAACATCTCGGACGAGGTGCTGCGGATCATCTCGACGACGCCCGAGTGGCTGAAGAGCTACACGGTGAAGCGGAACCTCGTGGAGAACCCGAGGACGCCGGTGCTCGTCGCGACGCGGCTGGTCCAGCACCTGCGCGAGTCCGATCTCCGGGGCATCGCGAAGAGCAAGAACGTGACGTCGCCGGTGAAGGACGCCGCGAGGCGGCACCTCGAGCGGCGCAAGAGCTGAACGGGGGCGAGCGATGAGCGACCTGGTCCGCTTCGGCGTGGCGATGGATCGCGCGCTGCTGGCCGAGTTCGATCGGCGCATCACCGCGCAGGGCTACGAGAACCGCTCGGAGGCGCTGCGGGATCTGGTCCGCGCGGACCTGACGCGCGCCGCGCTGGACGAGGGGGCCGAGGTGGCAGCCACGCTGACGCTCGTCTACGAGCCCGAGGTGCGGGAGCTCGTGCAGCGGATCTCCGAGCTGGAGGAGCGGCGCGCGGGGTCTCTGGTCTCCAGCCTGCTGGTCC
Source organism: Sorangium sp. KYC3313 (assembly GCF_052075895.1). NCBI lineage: Bacteria > Pseudomonadati > Myxococcota > Polyangiales > Polyangiaceae > Sorangium > Sorangium sp. KYC3313. The sequence continues at coordinate 7,666,005 of NZ_CP197255.1, read as the reverse complement.
GCCTCGACGCGGCCCGGCTGCTCCAGGTGATGGTGCTGAAGGGCCGCGGGCAGGAGCTGTCCGAGCTCGCCGGGCAGCTCGCCGGGGCCAAGGGGGTCCTGTCCTGCGCGCTCACGCCGGCCGCGGCGCTCCCGGGGGCGGCGCGCCGGTAGCAGGGGCGCACACGCCGGCGGAGGAGGGCTCTCCAGAGCCCCTGATCTACGCGTCGTCCCCGGGGCTGTCCGCCACTTTGACCGTGGTCTTGGGCGGGTCGACGATGAACGTCACGAGGCGCTCCTTGGCCTCGAACTCCTGCCGGTAGATCACGGCCGAGCGCTTGTACTTGAAGGGGCCCACGCGCACCCGGTGCCAGAGGCCGCGGCCCTTGACGTACGCCGGCTCGACGTACGCCTTGTGCCCGCGCCGGCGCAGGGCCGCCGCGAAGTTCTCGGCGTCGGTGGGGTCCTTGAACGAGCTCACCTGGAGCTGGTAGCTGCCGGGCCCTCCCCGCTCCGTCTCGGGACCCTCCTCGCGCGACACGTGGCGGGCCATCGCGGTGAGCGTGTCGTTCGGGGCGGCCTCGCCTCCGGGACGCCCGAGCACGTGCTGCGCCGGCAGCGGGACCACGGGCAGCCGGTCCGCGGCAGGCGGCGGGACCGGCTCCGCGGCGGGCGCCTCGGCGGAGGCGGCCGCCCTGGCCGCCCGCGGATCGCGCACGGCCTCGAGCGCGGTCGTCGGGTGCTCCGCGTCCGAGAGGACCGCGGGGAAGGTCACGTCCTCCCCGATCGTGGCAGGGCGCGGGGCCGGCTTCACGCCGGCCGGGTGGGCGCGCGCGACCAGATCGCCGAGCGGATCGGCGGTGACCGGCCGCTCGCGGTGCGGGGCACGCAGGAGCGCCACCGCCGCGAAGACGATGCACGCCCCGCCGAGCGAGGCCAGCACCAGCGCGCCCGCGCGTGACGGGCGAGCTCCGGGATCCTCTTCCTGGATCTCCTCGAGGTTCCGCACCGCCCCGGTGTCCATGCTCTCGCCCTTGCTGCGCCTCATGCGTCCTCCTCGCCCCGTCTACCCTGCCCGGCCGGCGACCCACAACTTTCGTGTGCTACTTTATCCTACATCGTCCAGATAAGTCCGGTCGTAGAACGAGCGCTCTCGGGCGAGCGCGCGCTTCGGCGGGGCCGGACAGCCTCGCATCGGCGGCGCGCGCGGGGAAAGTTCTCGGCTGGCGCCGGGCGCGCGATCACCGGCCGATCCCCGCGGGCTTCGTCCGCGGTGAGCCGTCTCGCGGCGCTGCCGTGACTCAAGGGGGCCGATCGGGTCACGAGGCGGCAGGAGGCGTTCGGTCATTCCCAGCGGAGCCCCACGATCATGGTGATGCGCGCCGGCGCGCTCGCCCCCCCGCGAAGGCTCGGCGTGGTCGCCTACACGAGCGACGAGGCGCTCGTGGAGGGCCTCCGCGCGAGGCATCCTGCCGCGCTCTCCGCCTTCCACGAGCGCTTCTCCGGGCACGTGCTCCGCGTCCTCGGCCGGCTGCTCGGCGGGAGCCGCGACCTCTCCGACGCGCATCACGACGCCTTCGTCCGCGCGCTTTCCTCCCTCGACACCCTGCGCGATCCGGCAGCGCTGAAGGCGTGGATCACCTCGGTCGCCGTGTTCACGGCGCGGACCTGCATCCAGCGGCGCGCGCGACGGAAATGGCTCCTCTTCTTCGCCCCCGACGAGCTCCCACCCCTCGTGGAGCCCCCGTACGGAGGTGAAGCCCGCGAGGCGCTGCGCGCGACCTACCGCGCGCTGGAGCGGCTCCCGGCCGACGAGCGCATCGCGTTCGCGCTGCGGCGCATCGAGGGCATGGATCTCCAGGAGGTCGCCGGCGCGTGCGGCGTCTCGCTCGCGACCATCAAGCGGAGGCTGGCCCGCGCGGAGGTCCACTTCCTCGAGGCGGCGCGGGACCAACCCGCCCTCGAGGAGTGGCTGAAGGGAGGCGCGTCATGAGCGATCGTCCCTCGCTCGATCGTCTTCATGAGCTCCGCCGGGCCCAGGATGAGGAGCTCGCGGCGCAGGATCTCGACGGCGCGCGCCGACGGTTCCTGGAGATCGCGGGCGGCGGATCCTCCCGTCCCGGGGCTGCGCGCCTCGGCCCCCCGCGTCCTCGGTGGATCGCGCCCGCGGCCCTCGTGGCGCTGGCGGGGGTCTGCGCGGCGCTGCTCCTCGTGCTGCTCCCGCCGCCGCCGTCGCTCTCGTTCGCGGTCGGCTCGGCGCAAGGTCAGGTCGGGGCGTGGATCGCCGCCAGCGCGGAGGCTCCTCTGGCGGTCGCCTTCTCGGACGGCACCTCCCTGGCGCTGGACGCGGGCGCCCGGGCGCGCGTGGTGGCCGCCGACGCACATGGTGCGCGCGTTCTGCTGGAAGGCGGCCGGCTCACGGCCACGGTGACCCACACCGCGACGAGCGCCTGGAGCTTCGACGTCGGCCCGTTCGACGTGCTGGTCACCGGCACGCGCTTCGAGCTGAGCTGGTCCCCGGCGAGCGAGGAGCTCACGCTGGTGCTGCGGGAAGGATCGGTCGCCGTGTCGGGGCCGCTCGTGGGGGGGCGGCGCGCCGTCGCTGCGGGAGAGACGCTCTCGGTCTTCTGCAAGGAGCAGCGCTTCGAGCTCACGCGCGGGGAGCTGCGCGCCGCCGCGCCGCCTGCGCCGTCCGCCACGCGCATCGATCAGCCGGCCTCCGAGCCGGCCCCCGCGGCGACCGGCGCGAGCGAGCGAGCGGGGGTCGTGAAGGCCGCGAACGCCGCCCCCCGCCGGCCGAGCTGGCGCAATCTCGTGGCCAGCGACAGGTACCAGGAGGCCATGACGGCGGCCGAGGCCGAGGGCTTCGACGGGCTCGTCGCCCGCGCGAGCGCGGCGGATCTGCTGACGCTTGCGGACGTCGCGCGCTTCTCCGGGAAGCCAGATCGCGCCGCGGCGGCGCTCACCGCGGCGCGGAGCCGGTTCGCGGGCTCCTGCGAGGCGGCGAAGGCCGCCTTCCACCTCGGCCGGATGGCGTTCGACCAGCGGCGATCGTACGCCGAGGCCGAGCGCTGGTTCCTCGTGTACCTCGAAGAGCAACCGGGCGGCTCCTTTGCGCGGGAAGCGCTCGGGAGGGTCATCGAATGCCGGGAGTCGATGGGATCGGCCGGCGAGGCCCGCGAGGCCGCGCGCCGCTACCTGGCGCGGTATCCGGCGGGGCCGCACGCCGCGCACGCCAGGGATCTCCTCGAGGGGGAGTGAGTGCGGTCTCGAAGGCCGGCTCGCGCGGCGCACGGCGGAGCCTGGGCGCTCGGGCTCTGCCTCCTCATCGCACCCGAAGCGCGCGCGGCGCCGCCGGAGCCACCGCGCCCGAAGGTCGTCCTGATCGCCGATCGCCGGTCCGACCCCATCATGGCCCGCGTCTATGCCGAGCTCGCCACGCTCGGATTCACCGTCGTGATCGTGAGGGGCGGCGCCGAGCCGCCCTCCCAGGGGCCGGTCGAGACGAGCGCACACGAGGCCGGAGCGGCGGCGGAGATCCGGGTGACGGAGGTGCCGGGTGGCGTCGAGGTCTCGATCGCCCATGGTGCGACTGGCCCATCGGTCCAGAGCGCCGTGATGGCCGACGATCCAGCCACGGTCGCGGTTCGCGCGGTGGAGCTCCTGCGCGCGAGCCTCCTGGAGGTGCGGTCGCCCCGTCCGTCGCAGGGCGAGGTCGAGGCCGATCCCGAGGCTCGCGCCGCCGTCGACATGCAAGAGCCACCGCCGGCCAGGCCCGCGCCCGTCGTCGCCGCGCGCTCGCGAGCCGACGGCCCCCCCCGCGCGCCCCCTCCCCCGGCCTCCAGGCCAGGCGCGACCCGGAGAGCACCGGTGACGTTCGGCGTCGGGGCGGCGCCGGCGGTCCTGTGGAGCGCAGGCGGCGTGCCCGCCACACCGATGCTGGACGTGTCGGGGTATGCGATGATCTGGTCTCGTCTGGGGCTCTCCGCCTTCCTCCAGATCCCGCTCGCCAGCGCGAGCCGTGAGGGCAAAGAGGGCACGCGGCACACGCGCATCGCGCTCGCCGCCCTGGGGGTGCGCGTCCCGCTCGGCCCCACCGACGCCGCGTGGCTGCCATCGGCCGGCGCAGGGCTCGCCGCCGCCTGGCTGCACGTCGAGGGCGAAGGCCGCTCGCCCCGGTACGCCGGCAGGTCGGAGGACGCGTACGCGGTCGCGACGTACCTGCGCGCAGGGCTCTCGTTCGCGCCGACTCCACACCTGCGGATCAGCGAGCACCTGCTCGCCGGCATCGCGGCGCCGCGCATCGTGATCGACGCCGCAGGCCGCGCGACGGACGCGTGGGGTCGCCCGTTCCTGGGCGCGTCTCTCGGCGTGGAGGTCGAGCTGCCGTGAGCCGAAATGGGCAGCTTCCGTGACCTCAGCGCAGACCATCTTGACGCCGGGCGCGTCGGCGCGCGGCATGGAGGACCCAATGAAGATCACGGCTACGAAGCGCTGGGCTCTGGGCTTGTCGGCGGCCTTCGCGTCCGCACAGGCGGCGTGCGGCGACCGCCATGTCGATCCGATCGTAGAAGTCCACCTGGCGACCACCGTCGAGGGGGCCACCGAAGGGCCGTGGGCTGCCTGCGTTTCCTCCGAGGAAGAGGGCAACTTCGCCCTCCCCCACGTCTGTCCGGATCCCGAACCGAGCGGTGAAGAGCGCATGTGCAGGGTGGCATACGTGGCCGAGCGACAAGACGATGGATCGACGTGGTGCGATGTGGCGGCGCAATGCAACTACGCGTGCGAAACGGCGGAGGACTGCCCGCGGCCGCCGAGCGGAACCGCCACGCCGGTGTGCAACTCGGTCTGCGAGCTGCCCTGCGACGAGAACGTCACGTGCCCGAGCGGCATGGAGTGCTGGCGCATGTTCCACGGGCCGGGCCTCTCGGATGAACAGGGCTTCTGCATGTGGAAGTACGAATGTGACTGAAGGTCGAGGTCGACGGACCTGGCCCATCCATCTCGGTCTGCCCGCGGGCCCGCGCGGCGACACGCAACCGCCGGGCCTTCGCGCGCCCGAGGCGCTATGACTCGGCCCGCATGAAGATCCCGCCCCTGCGCCGAGTCCTGCCCGCGCTCGGCCTGTCGCTCCTGGGCTGCGCGGAAGAGCCGTGGACGCTCACGATCGAGGTCGTGCCGGGGCACGAGGCGACCGCGTTCCAGGAAGATCCACCCGTCGCCCGGATCGAGGTGACCGCGACGGCGGCCGAGGGAGACGTCACCGTGTCGGCGGCGGCGCCGCCGGGCGGCGAGCTCGATTTCGGCGAGATCCCGGCGGCGCGGGCGTACACGTTCGATGTGCGTGGCCTCGACGCGGGCGGCGCGACCGTGGTGCGGGGGCGCTCCGCGGCGGGCATCTACCTCGCCGCGGTGACGGGCGACGTCCTGCCGCTCTTCGCCCAGCGGACCGGCCGGTGGGCGCGGCCGCCGGGCGAGCTCGCGGCGTCGCGCGCCGGCGCGCCCGGGGCGGCGCTCGCGGAGCGTTACCTGATCCTCACCGGCGGAGCCGCGGTCGGGGGCGCCGCGGCGGGTGACGTCGACCCGGCGCGGCTCGACGCGTACGACCTCGCGGCGTGGGGCGGGAGCGCCTCCAGCGGCGCGCTCCCGCGGGCGGCGCGGTCGCTCGTCGTCCGTGGAGACCTGCTGCTCACGCTGGACGACGAGGGCGCGAGCTGGACCGACGTCGCGGCGGGGCAGAGCGCCGAGGCGTCGCTGCCCGAGGGGCTCGGCTCGTTCGCGGAGGTGGCGGGCGGCCGGACGGTCGAGGCCTCGGACGGGCGCTCGTTCGTGATCGGCGCGACGCGCGCGGGGGCGCCGGGCGCGCCTTCGGACAAGGTGCTCGTCGTCGGCGCGGACGGGGCGCTCTCGGTGGCGAAGCTCCGCCACGCGCGGGCCGGCGCCGCGGCCGTGTGGGTGGAAGGCCTGGGCCTGGTCGTCGCGGGCGGGAGCGCGGACGGCGCGGGGCTGGAGGTGCTCGGCGACGGCGCGACCGAGTTCTTGCCGAAGCAGTTTCCGCCGGATGCCTCCGAGGGGGCGGGCGCCGCGGTGACCGGTCCCGGGGAGATCGCGCTCGTCGGCGGGGTCCACGCGGACGGGACGCCGGCGCCGACCCGCCGGCTCGCGCCGGGGTGCGCCCCGACTTGCGCGGCCGTGGAGATCGAGGGCGCCGCGCTGACCGCGGCCGTCGGGGGCGTCGCCGCGTTCGCGCTGCCCGGCGGGCGCCTCCTCGCGGTGGGCTCCGAGGCGGGCGAGGACGGGCTGACGCGGAGCTTCATCGTCGACGTCGCGGCGGCGCAGGTCGAGGAGCTGCCGCTGCGGGAGCCGCGGCGCGGCGCGGCCGTGGTGCCCGCGCCGAACGGGACGCTCGCGGTGCTCGGCGGGGTCCACGCGGACGGGACGCCGGCGCTGACGATCGAGACGTTCTTCCCGGAGTGATTGTCCCCTCGCTTCCCCGACTCTCGATATCCAGCCGGCCGCCGTGACGGCGCTCTGGGGCAGCCATTTCACCGACGAGCTTCGCCGGGAGATCGGGGGCAGCACGTCGGGCGTCCGGCGCCTCCGAGGACAGCCACCGACCGAGCGCAAGATCCTCCAAGTCGGCCGGCCCGCTGGCGCGTAACGTCCGCGACGTCGGAAGGAGGACTCATGATCGGTGGTATCAAGCGCGCGCAGGCCAAGGCGGGTTCCGAGGCGGCGTTCGAGGCGATCTTCAGGACCCACGCGGCGGAGGTCCGGGCCCACGAGCCGGGCACGCTCAGCTACGACCTGTTCAGGGACGGCGCGCCCGGGCGCTATGTGGTCCTGGACCGCTATCAAGACGGGGAGGCGCTGGCCGCTCACTGCGGCTCGCCTCACGGAGCCGCCTTGTTTCCGCGCATGCGTGCGCTGCTGGAGCGCCTGGAGGTGAGCTACTTTCCGGGCCACGAGCCCGGGGACGCGCGATATACGGCCCTCGCCCTGACGCGCGCTCCCCTGGACACGGCGTTCCGTCTGGCCGCGGACATCCGCCTCCTGCCCCGCTGGAGCACGCGCTTCTGCCAGGGATTGCGCCAGGAGGGGGAGCGCTGGATCGTGAGCTCCCCCCAGGGAGACGTGCGCTTCCGCTACGAGGCGGACCCGGCCACGGACGTGGTCTGGCACTGCGCGGATGCAGGCAGCGGAGAGCTGCGGATGCCCATGCGCATCGTGCGGCACGGCCCCGGGAGCCTGCTCCTCTTCACCATCCAGCGGCCGCCGGGGTGTTCCGAGGCGGCGTTCGACGAGCAGAGAGGATGGGTGGATCAGGAGCTGACGCAGCTGCGAGATCTGGTCGAGGGGTCGTAGAGACGCCCGGTGGGAATACCTCACGTACAGGACGACCACGCCCGGCGACTCGAGCGTCGAGTTCTTCGTGCGCTCGGCCGACGACACCGCCGATCTCGGCGCAGCGGCCGTGACGCTCGCCGCGACCGCGCACGCGACGCCGGCCGATACCCAGGTGTGCGACGACACCTCGACGCCTCCGTGCGCCGTCGATCTCGGCGCGCTGCCGGGAGCGCAAGCGGATTACCTCGAGCTCCAGGTGACGCTGAATCCGACGAGCGACGGCGCCGGCGGAGTCCAGGTGCAGGACTGGGAGATCGGGTATTCGTGCCCCGACGTGGAATGAGCCTGGGCACGTTCGCGATCCCTCCGGTGTCGGCTCACCTCTTCCTGCCCGCGCGCTGAGGCGCCTCCGCGCCGCGCGCCCCGTAGACCGCTCGTAGATCCTTCGCGATCTCCCGGAGCCGCGCCCGCAGCGCCGCCGGCTCGAGCACCTCGACGCCCCTGCCCAGCCCGACGATCTGCGAGACCGCGATCGACTCCCGCTCGAAGTCGACCGTCACGACGCTCGTCCCCTCGCGCCCGCACGTTCCCCGCCCCCACCGCTCGTGCTCGCCGCCGGGCCGGACCCGCCGGAGCGCCGCTTCCCCCTCCCCGGTCACGCGCAACGTCACCACGTAGCTCGCCCTCTGCTCCGCGAACCGCCGGTTCAAGGCCTTCCAGCACGCCGCCAGGTCGAACGCCTCCGGCCGCGCAAACGTCGCCTCGAGGAGCCGCGCGCCCGCCACCCGCGCCCCCCGGAAGATGCTCGGCCCCCGCTCCGTCCCGGCGACGAGGTACCAGCGGTCGGCCTTGATCACGAGCCCATACGGCTCCACCACCCGCTCGCTCGCCTCCCCGTCGAAGTCCCTGTACGCGAGCCACACCTTGCGATCCTGCCAGACCCCCTCCCGCAGGACGTCGAGGTGCGGCACCACCTCCCTGCCCTGGAACCACCCCGACGCGTCCACGTGGAGCCGCTGCCGCGCGTGCTCGGCCAGCGACCTGTGCACGGCCGGCAGCGCCGCCGACAGCTTGATCAGCCCGCTCTCCAGCGCCGCCGAGAGCCCGATGTCGGCCAGCGCCCCGGGCGCGGCGACCGCCGCGAGCGCCTGCACCTCGGGCCGCGTCAGCCCGGTCAGGCTCGTCTGCCACCCCTCCGCCAGTGCGATCCCGCCGCTCGGGCCGCGCTGCGCATAGACGGGCACGCCCGCGGACGACAGCGCGTCGAGGTCCCGGTAGATCGTCCGCGCCGAGACCTCCAGGCGGCGCGCCAGGTCCTCGGCCGTCAGCTGCCGGCTCTTCGCCCGCTGCAAGAGCAACATCAAGCTGAGCAGCCGATCCGCGCGCATGACCGTCCGTGGCTCCCGACCCCGAAATGACCCGCCCGAGAGGCTACGCGCAATTCATGACAGGAGATGTCAAGAATTCGCCCGTAGCGTCGCAGGACGACCGGAGCAGGCCGGAAAACAAGGGCGCACGCGCCGCAGGAGCCCGCGCGCGTCCCCGACAACGCCGGTCCCCAAGAAGGAGACACCGTATGAGACCGCTCGAAGGACAGATCGCCCTCGTCGCCGGAGCCACGCGCGGCGCGGGGCGCGCCATCGCGTGCTCGCTCGGCGAGGCCGGCGCCACGGTCTATTGCACAGGGCGCAGCGTCCGCGGCCGGCCCGCCACGGGCCGGCGCCCCGAGACCATCGAAGAGACCGCCGAGCTCGTGGGCGCGGCAGGAGGGCGCGGCGTCGCCGCGCAGGTCGACCACACCGTCGAGGAGCAGGTCGAGGCGCTCTGCGCCCGGATCCGGCAGGAGCACGGGAGGCTCGACGTCCTGGTCAACGACGTGTGGGGCGGCGACGAGCTCACCGAGTTCGGCCAGCCGTTCTGGAAGCTGTCCCTGCCCAGCGGGAAGCTCCTGCTCGAGCGGGCCGTCACCTCGCACATCATCACGAGCCGCCACGCGGTGCCGCTCATGCTCGAGCGCGATCGCGGCCTCATCGTCGAGATCACCGACGGGGACCACTTCGGCTACCGCGGCAACCTCTTCTACGACCTGGCGAAGATGTCGGTCATCCGCCTGGCCTTCGCCATGGCCTGGGAGCTGCGCCGCCACCCCGCCATGACGGCGCTCGCGGTGACGCCCGGCTTCCTGCGCTCGGAGGCCATGCTCGACCACTTCGGCGTCACGGAGGCGAACTGGCGAGACGCCGCCGAGAAGGACCCGCACTTCATCGAATCGGAGACGCCGTTCTACGTGGGCCGCGCCGTCGCGGCGCTCGCCGCCGATCCGCGCGTCGCGACGAAGTCCGGCCGCGTGTTCAGCTCGTGGGATCTCGCGAGGGAGTACGGGTTCACCGACGCCGACGGCCGGAAGCCCCACTGGGGCGAGTACTTCGAGCGGCACCTCGGCCGGTACAACAGGGCCGGCGAGGCGGCCTATGCGAGCTGGTTCAACGGCCCGATGGAGCTCGCGTGCCCCGACTGGCCCAAGGAATGAATGGGGTCGTGGGGGCATTCCCCTGCCGGAATGCGGGAACCGCCAAGGCGCCATAAGACGCCAAGATGTTTGTGTTCTTCTTGGCGTCCTTGGCGGCTTGGCGGTTCAAAAGACCCCACACTCGACCGCCCGATACCCCACCACCGTGACCGGCACGGCCGCGTCAGTGGGCGTAGGGCTCGCCGCGGAGCAGGGTCATCGCGCGGTAGAGCTGCTCGATCAGCACGAGCCGCGCGAGGCGGTGCGGGAACGTGAGCGGCGACAGGCTCCACCGGTCGTCCGCCGCGGCGGACACGTCGGGCGGCAGCCCGTCCGCGCCCCCGATCAGGAACGCGACCACCCCCTTGCCGCGCGAGCCCCAGCGCTCGACGCCGGCCGCGAACGCCTCGCTGCCGAGCGCCTTGCCGCCCACCTCCATGGCGATGACGTTCGCCCCCGCCGACGCGCGCGCAAGGAGCGGCCCGACCTTCGCCGGCGGGCCGTCCTGGATCTCGATCTCGTCGCACGCCACGTAGCGGCGGATGCGGCCGAGGTACTCGTCCATCGCCGCGCGCAGCGGCTTGTCCTTCACGCGCCCGACGGCGGCGACGACGAGTCGCACGGCGCGCTCAGCTCGGATCGAACCGCGGGGCGGGCTGCGCCCCCGGCGGCAGGCTCTCCTCCGGGACCGGGACGCGCCCCGCGTCGATCCAGAGCCCCTCGATGTCGTAGATGCGGCGCGTCTCCTCCTGGAACACGTGCACCACCACGTCGCCGAAATCGATGAGCACCCAGGTCGCCGCGGCGAGGCCCTCCATCGAGAGCGGCGCGAGCTTCTGCTTGCGCACCGCCTCTTCCAGCCCCGTCGCGATCGCGTGGACGTGCCTGTCGGAGCGGCCGGTCATGATCACGAGGTAGTCCGCGTAGTCGACGCGCCCCACGACCTCCAGGATCTCGACGCCGATCGCCTTCTTGTCGAGCCCCGCCGCGGCCAGCGCGAGCGCGAGCTCGCGCGCGGAGGCCGAAGGCTCGGGGACGGGCGGCGGCGTGCTCCGGCGCGAGCCGGCGCGCTTCGGGCCGGCGAGCGGCGACTTGGCGCGCGCGGGCGACCGCCCCGCGAGCGGCAGCACCGCCTTCGCGCCGCCCTCGCCGCCGCCCCGCGTGGGCCGCGGGGCCGGCGCGTCGCCGTCGTCGCGCGCCGGACGCCGCGCCCTCGAGGCCGGCCGATCCGCCGGGATCGGCCGCGCCGCGCGCTCCAGCGGCTCCGCCTCGCCGCCCGCGCGGCGCGCGCGGACCACCTTCTTCGCGCCGGGCTCGCCGACGCCCGCGTGGGAGGCGCGGATCCGGGGCGACGCCGGCCGCTTCGGCTTCGCCGCGGACGACGCTCGACCGGCCGCGCCCGCCTTGGCCGTGGTCGCCTTCTTCCGCGCCGGCGCGCGGGGCTCCGCGCCCTCGCCCGCCTTCGCCCCCGACTTCGCCCGCGGCTTGCCGCTCCCCTCGCCTGCGTCCTTCTTGCTCGCCAACGTTCTCTCGCTTTCTTGCGCCCGTCGATGACGGGCGCCACTCGTCTCGCCCGCGTCAGCGGGTCTGGCCCTCGCCGTACGCGATCCACTTGAGCGTCGTCAGGCTCGCGAGCCCCATCGGGCCGTAGGCGTGGAGCTTCGTCGTGGAGATGCCGATCTCCGCGCCGAGGCCGAGCTCGCCGCCGTCGTTGAACCGGGACGACGCGTTCACGAGCACGCAGCTCGCGTCGACCTCGCGCAGGAACCGCTGCGCGTGGTCGTAGCGGGGCGTGCAGATCACCTCGGTGTGCATCGAGCCGTAGCGGCCGATGTGCTCGATCGCCTCGTCGAGCGACCTCACGACCCGGACCGCGAGGATGGGCGCGAGGAACTCCCGCCCGTAGTCGTCCTCCGCGGCCTTGCGCGCCGACGGCACGAGCGCGCAGGTGCCGGCGTCGCCGCGCAGCTCGAGCCCGCGCTCCGAGAGGGCGGCCACGCGCCCGAGCAGCGGCGCCGCGACGCTCTCGTGGACGAGCAGGCACTCCAGCGCGTTGCAGACGCCGGGGCGCTGGAGCTTGCCGTTCTCGACGAGGCGGCAGGCCATCTCGATATCGCAGCCGGCGTCGGCGTAGAGGTGGTTCACGCCCTTGTAGTGCTGGATCACGGGGACGCGCGCGTTCTCCGCGACGAACCGGATGAGCCCCTCGCCGCCGCGCGGGATGGCCAGATCGATCATGCCGGTCAGGCCGAGCAGGATCCGCGTGGCCTCGCGGTCGAGCGAGGGGACCCTCTGCACGGCGTCGGCCGGCAGCCCGACCGAGCGCAGCGCGTCCGAGATCAGCTCGCCGAGGGCCGCGTTCGAGCGCGCCGCCTCCTTGCCGCCGCGGAGGATCGCGGCGTTGCCGCTCTTCAGGCAGAGCACCGCGGCGTCGACCGTCACGTTGGGGCGCGACTCGTAGATCATCGCGATCACGCCGAGCGGGACGCGCACCTGCCCGACGAGGAGCCCGTTCGGCCGCCGCTCCATCCCGACGACTTGCCCGACCGGGTCGCTGGCGGCGGCGACCTCGAGCACCGCGCCGGCGATCGCCGCGAGCCGCGCCTCGTCGAGCACGAGCCGGTCGACGAGCGCCTCGGAGACGCCGGCGGCGCGCGCCGCGGCCACGTCCTCGGCGTTCGCGGCCAGCACCGCGGAGCGCTTGCCCTCGCCGGCCTCGGCGCGCAGCCGCTCGGCGATGGCGCGCAGCGCGCGGTCCTTCTGGGCCCTGTCCAGCGGGGCGAGGGCGCGGGCGGCCGCCCGGGCGCGCTGGCAGAGCGCGCGAAGCGTGCCCTCTAGATCGATGTTGCTCTGTTCCACAGCGGGAACCTAGCTCGCCTCCCTGCGCGGGCCAACCGTTCTCCTGCGCGTCCATGCTAGCGTACCCGCCGTGTCCGGCGATCTCCGAAGCCCGATCCAGGCGTCCTTCGCACCCCGCTTCCGAGACGCCCGCCGCGCCCGCACGGGGAGCGCCGCTGCCCGCCCGCGGCGCGGCGCGGCGCTCCTCGCGGGGGCGCTCCTCGCCGTGATCGCTCCGGCGTGCCGCGGCTCGGACGCAGGCGAGGACGCGCCCGCCACGGCGAGCACCGGCATCCCCCTCGCGGCGCCGGGCGCGCTGGGGGCGCCGCTCGACGCGCCGCCGGCGGGCCCCTCCGTCCCCTCCTCGCCGTTCGCCGATCCGGAGGGGCTCCAGGTCCCGCCCGATCCCGCCGACCCTCCCGAAATGCCGCTGTATCGTGCTCCTCCCGGGAACACCGGGGGGAGCGGAGTGGAGCTATGACACGCGCCCGCCTCGCCTCGCCGATCGCCGCGCTCTCCGCGATCCTCGCCGCGCACCTCGGCGCGGCGTGCTCCTCCGCCGCGCCGAAGCCGCTGCCGCCCGGTCCGCCGCCCGAGTACGAGCGCCCGCGCGCGTACGACGGCGGCGTCGGCGACGCGCCGGCCGCGACGCCGGACGAGCCGGATGCAACGGATGCGACCGACGCGACGCCGGGCGCGCCGCTGCTCGCCCCGTCGCCGGGCGCGCCGCCGGCGTCCACGCAGCCGCCGCCCACCACGCCGCCGCCGCCGCCCACGCAGCCGTAGCGCCATGCGCCGCGAGCGGGCGTGCGGCGAGCGCCTCGGCCGCGCGACTCTGGCGGATCCAGCCCCGCCATGCTAGCGGCAGCCATGCTCTCACCCCGGCGGGACTTCGTCGTCATCCTCGATTTCGGCTCTCAGTACACGCAGCTCATCGCCCGGCGCGTGCGCGAGTCTGGCGTCTACTGCGAGATCCACCGCTTCGACGTGCCCGTCGCCGAGCTGCGCCGGCTCGCCCCGCGGGCGCTCATCCTCTCGGGCGGCCCCGCCAGCGTGTACGGAGACAACGCTCCCCGCTGTTCCCGGGAGGTGCTGGAGCTCGGCGTCCCGACGCTGGGCATCTGCTACGGGCTCCAGCTCATGGCGTATCACCTCGGCGGCAAGGTCGAGCGCGCGCACACGGGGGGCGAGTACGGCCCCGCGGCGGTGCGCGTCGAGCGCCCGACGGGCATCTTCTCGCGCTTCGTCGAGGGCGACTCCCTCGACGTCTGGATGAGCCACGGCGATCGGCTCACCGCGATGCCGGAGGGGTTCGTGTCGCTCGGCACCACGACCGGCAGCCCGCTCTGCGCCGTCGCCCGCGAGCGCGACAAGCTCTACGGCCTCCAGTTCCACCCCGAGGTCGTCCACACGCCGCGCGGCAAGGAGATCCTCCAGTCCTTCCTGTTCGACGTCGCCGGCCTCTCGCCGACCTGGACGCCCGCGTCGTTCGTCGAGGAGGCGATCGCCGCGGTCCGCGAGAAGGCCGGGCCGAGCGACCGCGTCATCCTGGGCCTCTCGGGCGGGGTCGACTCGTCGGTCGCCGCCGTGCTCTGCCAGCGCGCCCTCGGCGACCGGCTGACGTGCATCTTCGTCGACAACGGCCTGCTTCGCGAGGGCGAGGCGGAGAGCGTCGAGCGGACCTTCCGCGATCACTTCCACATGAACCTCGACGCCGTCGACGCGTCGGCGCGGTTCCTCGAGGGGCTGCGCGGCGTCGTGGATCCCGAGCAGAAGCGCAAGGTGATCGGCCGCCTGTTCATCGAGGTGTTCGAGGAGGAGGCGAAGCGGGTCCAGGGCGCGAAGTGGCTCGTCCAGGGCACGCTCTACCCCGACGTGATCGAGAGCGTCTCGTTCAAGGGGCCGAGCGCCGTCATCAAGAGCCACCACAACGTCGGCGGCCTGCCCGAGCGGATGAACCTCGGCCTGATCGAGCCCCTGCGCGAGCTCTTCAAGGACGAGGTGCGGGCCGCCGGCGAGGCGATGGGCATGCCGCGGGACATCCTGTACCGCCAGCCGTTCCCCGGCCCGGGGCTCGCGGTGCGTTGCCTCGGCGAGGTGACGCCGGAGAAGCTCCGCGTGCTCAGGGCGGCCGACGCCATCTTCGACCAGGAGATCCGCGCCGCCGGGCTCTACGAGTCGCTCTGGCAGAGCTTCTGCGTGCTCCTCCCGGTGCGCTCCGTGGGCGTGATGGGCGACGAGCGCACCTACGACGAGGCGATCGCGCTCCGCGCGGTGCACTCGACCGACGGGATGACGGCCGACTGGGCGCGGCTGCCCTACGACCTCATCGCCCGGGTGAGCTCGCGCATCATCAACGAGGTGCGCGGCGTGAACCGCGTGGTGCTCGACGTGTCCTCGAAGCCGCCCTCGACGATCGAGTGGGAGTGACGATGGCCAGCGCGAGCGCGAAGCGGACGCGCGCCACGGCGGCGCTCCTGATGCTCGGGCTGTCGGCGTGCGTCGCGCGGGCTCCGGCGACGGTCTCGCTGCGGGTGAAGGGGAACGTGCCCGACGCGTCGGTCACCATCGACGACCAGTACATCGGCGCGCTCGCTTACGTCGCCGCCCACGGCGTCGCGCTGCCGCCCGGCGCGCACCGGATCACCGTGGAGAAGGCCGGCTACTTCGCGTGGGACCGCCTGGTCGAGGCCAGGAGCGGCGCCCCGCCGATCCACCTCCAGGTGCAGCTCACGCCCGTGCCGGATTGACGATCTCGCGGGGCTGGCACCGGCCGGCCCTGGCGCAGGCGCCCCCTCACCGGGGCGCACGAGAGAGAGCACAGGACGAAATCATCGCCATGCGGTCTCCGTAATCCATGCGGTGGATGCACGCGGCATCCATCCCGATCTCCACCTTACGGGGGACCGCATCATGCCGAATCGGAGCAGTCCGAAGGCGCGCGTGACGAAGACGCGCGCGCCTTCCACGAACAAATCAGCTCGACGCGCCCGCCGGTGCGCCACCCTCGAGGTGTGCGGCCCCGAGAGCCGTCGTCCGGGAGGCCGCCTGTTTCACGCCCTGTGCGATCTCGCCGATCGCTTCCTGCAACGCCGGGGAGATCCGCGGGCGATGCAGCTGGGCACCGTGCTGTTTTATGTCGCCTTCCACAGCGCTCGAGTCGCCGAGGACGACGACTTTCGCCTCTCTCTCCGGACCTCCCTGGACATGCTCGTCGAGCTCGAGCCGGTCGAGCGCTGGCTCCGGCCGCCGGCGTTCGACGTGCCATCCGGACGGCCTGCGCCGCGCCCCTACCCCACCTGCGCCGGCGCGGAGCTCCCGGCGCCACGAGGCTCCGGATGACGCCGCCGCGCACCTCGCCGTCCGCGCCGCCGTCCGCGCCGCCGTCCGCGCCGCCGTCCGCGCCGGCGCGCCCGTCGTTCGAGACGGTCTATGCCGTGGGCTTGCCGTTCCTTCACCACGCGCTCCGCTGGCTGGGTGTCTCGGTGAACGATCTGGACGACATGCTCCAGGAGGTCTTCCTCGCGGCCTATCGGGGCCTGGCCAGCTACGAGCCATGGCGGTTCCACGCGGCCCCTGCGGGCGGGCTCGCCGCGGCAGGACCGCCGCCGCTTCGCATCACGCCCGAGGCGGCGCTGCATCGATGGCTGTTCGGCATCGCCTGGAGAAAGACGAGCCACTATCACGCGCGCGCTCACCGGCGTCGCGAGATCCCCTCCGGGGCCGGCGTGTCCTGGCCGTTCGACGGGCGCGCCCCGGCGCCGACGCCCGAGCAGTCGCTCGCGGGCGCGGACCGCGCCGAGATCGTGACGGCGCTGCTGCTGAAGATCGCGCCCGAGCGGCGCGTGATCCTCGTCATGTACGATCTCCTCGGCGTCGCGGTGGCCGACATCGCCGGCGAGCTTTCGCTCAACGAGAACACGGTCCGCTCCCGCCTGCGCCTCGCCCGCGAGGACTTCCGCGCCGCCGTCGCGCGTCAGTCGGCCGAGCGCCGCAGCGCCCTGTGCGCCCTCATCGCGTCGGAGCGCCCCCTCCACACGAGCGCCGCAACCATGCTCCACGCCGTGCGCGCGTTCCCTCCCGTCCCCGCGCCTGCTGCACGCGCGCTCCGGCGCCGCCTCCAGCAGCGGATCGACGAGCGCGCTGCCATTGCCAGGGCCGCCCCGCCGGCACCGTGGTAAGGACCAGCGAGCCAGCGCCACCAACGCACGGACGATAGGGACAGAACGCAACACACACGGCGCCGCACACACCCACGCGACCACGCGACCACGCGACCACGCGACGGCAGACAGCACAGACGGCACAAACGTCACAGACGGCAAGATGAGAGCGAAAAATACGAAGCGGGCGACCCCACTGACAGCTTGACGCCCCCGCACGTTTGTGTAGTCTCCGCCGCCCTCGCAGAGAAAGTCCTACGATCATGGCCAATACTCCGAAGTGGAATGTCCGTCTGCGTCACGAATGGCTCGCCACCCCGCTCAAGAAGAAGCGCCTGAAGCGCTGCCAGAAGGCGCGGATCGGCCTGCTCGATGCGGAGCAGCGCAAGGCTGCCAAGCAGAAGCCCGTCCAGGTCGAGCAGCCCGCGAGCTGACCGGCCGACCACCGTTACGCACCGCGCGACACTTGCCAGCCCGGCCGCGCGAACACCTCGACAACACGTGCCGATCGCGGTTCCGCAGGTCGGCGCCCTCGCGCGGCGCGATCCGTGGTAGCGTCGCTTCGCGGTGTTCGCCCGCGCGTTGGCGACGACCCGTCGATCCTCGCCTCTGGTGAGGTTCGACCCGGATCCATGGGAGCGAGGCCCTGAGCGTGTCGGATTCGAGCTTTTCGCCCGGTCGCTCGGGCACTCCTGCCGTGCCTTCGTCTCGCTCTGCAGGGGGCGAGGAGGGCGACGGACCCACCCGCGTCATGAGCGACACGGAGCGGCAGGCCGCGCTTGCCGCCGTGCGCGGAGCGCAGGCCGCGGCCGCCGCCGCTGCGGTCACCTCTACGACCGCGGAGACGGTTCGCCCTCCGCCTCCGCCTCCCCCCGCGGGGGCTCCCCCTCCCTCCGCGTCGGGCGCGGCGGCGCACGAGCTGGCCGCCGAGACGGTCCGCCCCGCTGCGCTCCCCAAGGGGCTCGCCGCGGCGGCAGCGCACGACGCGACCGCCGACACGGTCCGTCCACCCGCTCCTCCCACGGGGAGCGCGGCGAGCCCTGTCGAGAGCGCGGCGGACGGGCAGCCGGCAGAGGCGGACCCCCTCGTCGGCACCACGGTGGCGGGCGCGTACCGCGTCATCCGCCTGCTCGGCGAGGGCGGCATGGGCCGCGTCTACGAGACGCACCACACCCGCATCCCGGGCAAGCGGTTCGCGCTGAAGACGCTCCAGCCCGAGCTCGCCCAGCAGCCCACCGTCCTCGCGCGGTTCCAGCGCGAGGCCGAAGCCGCAGCGTCGATCCGGAGCCCGCACATCGTCGAGATCTTCGACGTGAACCGGCTGAGCGACGGCCGGCCGTGCATCATCGCCGAGTACCTGGACGGCAAGGGCCTCGACGAGCTCCTCGCAGGGTCGGGAGGGCGGCTTCCGGCCGGCGCCGCGGTGCGGATCGCGCGCGAGGTGTGCGACGGCATCGCGGCCGCGCACGCAGCGGGCATCGTGCACCGGGACATCAAGCCGGAGAACATTTTCCTCACGGGCGACCCTGCGTGTCCGACCGTGAAGATCCTCGATTTCGGCATCTCGAAGACCTCCGCGCCGTCCACGCTCACGAGGACCGGCATGGTGCTCGGAACGCCGGCGTACATGGCCCCGGAGCAGGCGAAGGGAGACGAGATCGACCCTCGGGCCGACATCTATGCCGTGGGGGCGGTCCTCTACCACGCGCTCACCGGGCGGCGCCCCTTCGAGCGCAGCGACCCGACGGCCGTGCTCCTCGCTGTCATGACGGAGGAGCCGCCGCCGCTGCGCTCGCTGAACCCGGAGATCCCGCCGGGCCTGGAGGCCGTCGTCCAGCGCGCCATGGCGAAGGAGAGAGAGGGGCGCCACGCGTCGATGGGCGAGCTCGCCAGCGAGCTCGCGCCCTACGAGGAAGCGGCCTCGCCCGGGCCGCCCAGCGCCCGCGCGTCGCTCGCGCGCGCGTCCGTCGCGCTCGGGCGGTCTTACGCGCTCTCGCACGCCTTCGGCCTGCCCGGCTCGGCGTCGTCCGAGGCGTACCTGACGCGGCAGATGGTCTTCCTCGCGGTGAGCCTCGGCCTCGGGTGGCTCGGCGCGGGCCTCGTCAGCTGCCTCGCCGGCTTCGCGCGCGCGGCGCGCGGCGACGCCGCCGCGCTGTCGGGCCAGGGCGCCACCCTGCTCACGCTCGGGATCCTGTGCGCCCTGTTCGGCGTCGGGCTTCTCGGCGGCTTCTATGTATTTCGGCGTGTCTGGCGGGACGACGCCCGGATGAGCGCGCTCGCCCCTCGGCTCACGACGCCCGTCGTGCTCGCCCTCGTGACCTACGGGTCCGCGTCGCTGCTCGTGCGGCTCGTCGAGGCCGTGTTCCTGCAGCGCGCCATCGGCATCGCGTGGCCGGTCTGGGACGCGTTGCTCTTCCTCGTCAGCGTGCTCGCCGCGGGCGCTGCCGCCCTGTTCCAGTGGCGAGGACAACGGCGATGAGCCCGCGGCCGAGCCGCCGGACGCGCGCCATGGGCCGCTGTCCGGGCGTGTGTTAGGGGAGCGGGCCATGCCAGCGCAGGCACCTGGAACGAGCGCCAGCCAGGCCAGCACTCCCGGCAGACCGGGCACACACGCGGGAACGACCACCGTGCTCGGCGCAGGCGGCAACGCCCCCGGCTCGCGCGCCTCCCTGCTGGCGCGGACGCCGCCCGCGGCGCGCTGGCTGGTCACGGGCGCGGCTGCGCTCGTGGCCGTCGTGTTCGCCGCGGCGCTGCTGCGCGACGGCGTCTCGCTCTCCCGGCTCGAGGCGGCCTCGCTCGCCGAGCGCGCGCCGCCGTCGAGCTCCGGCCTCCGGCGTCCGGCCGCGCCGCGACCTTCCGATGCTGTCCCCGCCGACGAGCTCGCCACGGCGACCGCGGGCGGCGTGCTCGCGCTGGAGGCGCTCGCCTCGCGCTACCCGAAGGATCCGGTGATCTTCCGCGCGCTGATGCTGCGCCACGCGCTGCCGCCGCCATACCACGCCGCCGCGCTCGCCGCGGCGAAGCGGCTGCTGGAGCTCGATCCGGGGGCGGCGGCCGACGACGACGTGAAGCGCATCGTCTCGAGCGCCGCCGGCGGACCGCCCGAGGCGGCCTCGGTCGCGCTCGACCTGATGGCGAGCGGGATGGGGAGCCACGGGGCGGATCTGCTCTACGAGCTCGCGGTGGGCAGCTCCGCGCTGAAGGAGCGCGCCGGGAAGCGGCTCGCGGAGGCGGCGGTCCTGGGGCGGGCGACGCCCGCGCTGCGCATCGCCCAAGAGCTCCGGATCGCGCCCTCCTGCAAGGCGAGGCAGGCCTTGCTGGCGCGCGCGACGACCGATGGCGATCGGCGCGCCGTCGATGTCCTCACGCCGCTCGTCACCAGCAAGAGCAAGGGCTGCGGCTTTCTGGGCATGAGCCGGTGCGCGGCGGCGTGCGCCTCGATCGCGGGAGAGATCAAGTCGGCGATCCAGGCGATCGAGGCGCGCACCGGGCCATCGCCCCGGGCGGCCGACGCGCCCGCGAGCCGATGACCGCGCCCGCGAGCCGATGACCGCGCCCGCGAGCCCATCACCTCACGCTCGAATCGGTGACGTTGACCGAGGGTTGCGCAGGTGGGAGCCTTGCCATAATAGGGCTCAACTCATGTACGTTCCTGCTCAACCCTGGTCGCCAGATTCATGGCGTGAACGGTTCAACGCTGCGCCGCTCCCCTATGACGATCCCGACGCCGTCCAGGTGGCCGTCGAGAAGCTCCGGGCGCTGCCGCCGCTCGTGACCTCGTGGGAGGTCGAGCGACTCAAAGGCTATCTGGCCGAAGCGCAGGTCGGCCGCCGGTTCGTGCTCCAGGGGGGAGACTGCGCGGAGACGCTCGACGACTGCCGCCCGAACATCGTCACGAACAAGCTCAAGATCCTGCTCCAGATGTCGCTCGTGCTGGTGCACGGCGCCCGCCGGCCGGTGGTGCGCCTCGGGCGCTTCGCCGGGCAGTACGCCAAGCCGCGCTCCAGCCCCGTCGAGACGCGCGATGGCGTGAGCTTGCCCAGCTATTTCGGGGATCTCATCAATCGCGCTCCCTTCGACGCCTCCGCCCGGCGCCCCGATCCAAACCTGATGATCGCGGGATACCAGCACGCGGCGATCACCCTGAATTTCATCCGTTCCCTGTCGGAGGGCGGCTTCGCCGATCTGCACCACCCGGAGTACTGGGACCTGAGCTTCCTCGAGCGGGCGGATCTGCCCGGGGAGCTGCGCGAGCGATACCAGCGGATGACAGAGCAGGTCGGGGAGGCCCTTCGATTCATGGAGGCGCTCGCGGAGGTGCCGGTCGGGGAGCTCTCGCGGGTCGAGTTCTTCACGAGCCATGAAGGGCTCCACCTGCACTACGAGTCCGCGCAGACGCGGAAGGTCGCGCGCCGGCCCGGCTTCTACGACCTGACGACCCACCTGCCGTGGATCGGCGAGCGCACGCGGCAGCCGGACGGCGCGCACGTCGAGTTCTTCAGCGGCGTGGAGAACCCGCTGGGCATCAAGCTCGGCCCGAAGACGCTCCGCGATGACGTGATCCGCCTCCTCGACCGGCTCAACCCGACGGACGAACCGGGCAAGATCGTGCTCATCGTGCGCATGGGCGCGGGCCGCGTGCGCGACGGGCTCCCGCCGCTCATCGAGGCGGTGCGGTCCGCGGGGCGCAAGGTGCTCTGGATGTCCGACCCGATGCACGGCAATACCCAGACGACGTCCAGCGGCATAAAGACACGGAATTTCGAGGATATCCTCACCGAGATCGAGGCGAGCTTCGAGGTGCACGAATCCATGGGATCCCACCTCGGCGGCGTCCACTTCGAGCTCACGGGCGACGATGTCACCGAGTGCGTCGGGGCGGGGCTCACGGAGTCCGATCTCGACCAGCGCTACGCCAGCCTGTGCGATCCGAGGCTGAACTACCGCCAGTCGCTCGAGATGGCGTTCCGCATCGCCCACCGCATGGCGGAGGCCTCCCGACGCGCGAGGGGCTGAGTCGAGGGCAGGAGTCCCCTGCTGGCGTTCCGTCGAGGCTGCCCAATGAAAACCGCAGGGGGTAGTTCGCCATGCAGACCATCTCGACGGAACAGGGTGAGAGCCGACAGGGCGGAGAGCAAGCCGCGACGGATGCCTCGCACGCATGCCCGCAGCGCTCCGGCGCCAGCCCCACGCTGCTCGAACATTTCCTGCCTGAGGCCGATATCGTCATGAACCACGCGATCGTGGTGATGGCGCCACCGGAGGTGACGTACGCCACGCTGAAGAGGGTGGATTTCGCGAGGAGCCGCTCTCTCCTCCTGCGTGCGGTCTTCGCGCTCCGCCTGGCCGCCGTGCGGCGCGCCCGGCGCAGGCTCCGCCTCGCGCCGCTCCCGGCGCGCGCGCGGATGTCGCTCCAGAACATCGAGGAGTACGGCCAGTCCAAGCTTGCCGAAAAGGAGGGATCCGAGATCGTCATCGGCTCGATCGCGCGCCTGTTCAGCGTGGAGAGCCTGTTCACGAGGCGGACCGCCGCCGAGTTCAAGTCGTTCGACTGCCCCGGTCACGTCAAGGGGGCGGCGAGCTTCGTCGTGATGCCCTACGGACAGCGCCGGACGCTGCTCGCGTACGAGGCGCGCGTCCGCGCGACCGACACGCGGACGAGGCGGCGGCTGTTCCTCCTGGACGCGCTGACGGCGCCGCTCGGGAGGCTCGTCATGCGCCGGATGCTCCGCGTCGTCGCCAGGGTCGCCAAGTACCAGTGCGCGGCGCCGGCGCATCATCATCGCCAGCAGGCCACGTAGTCTCCTCGGTGTGCCGGGCGCGGGCCGCCGGCCGCGCGCCGGCCACGAGCGGGCGCGCGGCTCGCGCCTCCGCCGGGAGCGCCGCCGGGGCGCGCCTTGCGCCGCGGCCTTCGCTCGTGCACCCTACGCGGCGAAGGAGGCCCGCCGTGCACCCCATTGCATCGACGAGCCTCGGCCTGACGCGCCGCTGAGCGCGCCGGCGAGGCTCACATCCCCGAGCTCATCTCGCGTGTCGCTGGAACCGCGCGGCCGACGCGTAGGTGCGTCGCCGCGCCCTCGGGAGCATGGCATGGGCAAAGATCGATCGCGGAGCCGCGAATGCGCGCGCTCCGTCGTGGATGCAGGTTCGTTGTTCGGCGGGACGGCGGCGCGGAGCGCGCAGCGCAAGGAGCGCCAGCTCTGCCGTCAGGTGCAGGAGGCGGTGAGCGACGCGCTCGCCGCGCTCCGCGACGACGTCCTCCAGGACGTCTGGGTGATGGGTGTGGAGCCGGCGCCCGACGCCAGCCGGCTCGCGGTGGTCGTGCAGGTCAGGCCTGGCACGCCGCCGGAGGTGGCGGCGGCGCGGCTGGAGAAGGTGGCGGGCTACGTGCGCGCGGAGGTCGCGGGGGCGATCACCCGCAAGCGCGCGCCGACGCTCGCGTTTCAGGTGCTGCCGCCGGAGGGAGAGCCGTGAGCGCGCGCATCTCCGCGTGGCTCCCGGACGGCGCGGGCGCGGCGCTCAGCGCGTCGCTCTCGCGGCTCGCGCGCACCGACGATGTCGCGCACATCGCGGTCATGCCCGACGCGCACGTGGCCGACGACGTGTGCGTCGGCACGGTGACCGCCACGACCCGTCGCCTCTTGCCGGCGGCGGTCGGCGGCGACATCGGCTGCGGCATGGTCGCGCTGCGGCTCCGCGCGGACGCCGATCTGCTCGCGGATCGCGATCGCGCGGCGCAGCTCCTTTCCGCGCTGTGCCGCCGCGTCCCGCACCTGTTGCGCCCGGCGGCCGGCGCCCCGCCGCTGCCCGGCGATCTCGCCGAGGCGCGGCTCGGCGCGCCGCGCCTCGAGGCGATGAAGCACCGCGAGGGCCGGATGGAGCTGGGTACGCTCGGCCGGGGCAACCATTTCCTGGAGGTGCAACGCGACGAGGAGGGCGCGCTGTGGCTGCTCCTCCACAGCGGCTCGCGCGCCATGGGCCCGGCGATCCGGCAGCACCACGAGGCGCTCGCGGCGCGCGACCCGTCGGGCCTCCGCTTCCTCGACGCCGACGGCGAGGCCGGGCGCGCGTACCTCGATGACGCAGCCTGGGCAGCGAGGTACGCGCGGGCGAGCCGCGCGCGGATGGTCACCGAGGCCCTCTCGCTCTTCGCCGAGCTGTTCGGCGTCGACGCGGACGCGTCGTCGCGCATCGAGATCGATCACAACCACGTCCGGCGCGAGGAGCACGGCGGACGCGCGCTGTGGGTGCACCGCAAGGGCGCCATGGGGCTCCGCGAAGGGGAGCCCGGCGTCGTGCCCGGGTCGATGGGGAGCCCGAGCTTCCATGTCGAGGGGCGCGGCCACCCCGAGGCGCTCGGCTCGTCAGCGCACGGCGCCGGGCGCGCGCTGCCGCGGGGCGAGGCGCGCCGCCGCATCGGCGCGCGGCAGCTGCTGCGCGAGGCCGAGGGCGTGTGGTTCGATCACCGCCTCGCCGACCGGCTGCGCGAGGAGGCGCCCTCGGCCTACAAGGACATCGGCGCGGTCATGCGGGCGCAGCGCGACCTCGTGCGCGTCGTCCGCCGGCTCTGGCCGGTGCTCGTCTACAAGGCGCCGTGAGCGGACCCGTCACGGCCGGTCGAGGGTGACGACGGGCGACGTCCACGTCTCCCAGTGCGCCTCGTTGTCCGGATCGCCGAGCGCCCGGAGCGCGCGGAGCTTGATCAGGTAATCCCCGTCCGGGACGACGGTGAGCCTCCCGTCGCGCTTCGTCGTGCCCTTCCATCCATAGCGCGTGACCGCCGTCGCGGACGCGCTCTGACCGACGTGGGACAGCATCAGCGCGCGCCCCCACGGCTTCGCCGTGGCGGCGTCGACGATGTCCAGCGTCAGGAGCTCCGCGCCGTGATCGAGGTGGACGACCACATACGGCATGTCGTCCGACGCCAGCGTGTAGGCCGCGCCGCGCGGCTGCTGGGTCAGGCGCGTCCCGCTCAGCTTGCCGAGCCACGGAGCCCCGGACCCCGACGGCTTGAAGAGGGGCAGGCTCTGGTAATCGCCCTTGAAGCCCGCATACGGCACCCGCAGCAGGCCGTCGGCCGCGCCGCCCCGCGGCGTGAACACGAGGTAGCCGCCGAACAGGCCGCCTTCCGCGAGCGCGTCGCTCGCCGTGACGGTGACGGAGACGGTCGCGCTCCCGGCGGCGGGCACCGTGACGCTGGCGGCGCTGAAATCGACGCGCGCGGCGCCGGTCGTGGCGCTCGCCGGCGCCCAGTGGTCGCCCCCTGTCGCGCACGCCGCGGGCGTGTGCGACAGGTCGTAGGTGACGTCGTGCCCGCTCGAGTTCTCGAGCGTCAGCGTGCGCGCGGCGGGGCCGGCCTCGCTCTCTCCCAGCGAGAGCTTTCCGGGGCTGATCACGGTGGTCGCGCGGATCGCCCGGTCGACGCGGATCACCCCTGCGCCCTGCCGGTGCGCGCTCTCCGGCACGCCGGCGCCCGGATCGCCGCTCCACGGCGCGGGGACCGCGGTGTTCTGGAGGACGTCGCGCACGCGCGCCGCGGACAGCTCCGGGCGCGCGGCGAGCAGGAGCGCGACGGCCCCGGCCACGTGCGGCGCCGCCATCGACGTCCCGCTGAGCGTGTCGTACGAACCTTGCTCGATCGGCACCGTCGAGTAGATCGTGCCGCCGGGCGCGGCGAGATCGGGCTTGAAGGACAGCGCCGCGCTCAGGCCGTGCGAGCTGAAGCGGGAGACGAGGCCCGCGGTGCTGTTCCGCGCGGCCACGGCCCGGTGGGTCCAGCTGTGGGTCACGGGCCCGGCGTCGAGGCGCGCGTTGAGGAGCTCGCCGTCGGCCTGCGCGATCCCCACGACCGGGATGGTGATCGGAGGGTCGCCCTCCACAGACGGGCTCATCGCCCCGGACCGGTCGTTGTAGAACAGGACGCCGACGGCGCCCGCGGCCTGCGCGTGCGCGGCCTTCTGGTGGAACGAGCAGCCTCCGCGCCGGACGAGCGCGATCTGGCCCGCGAGGCCGCCGGCGGGGAGCTCGGCGCACGCGTCGCGGGCGCTGGTGGTCGTCCCCGTGCGCGCGAGGGCGGCGCTCCCCGAGAGCGGCGCGGGCGGGCTCCCGGCGCCGCGGGTGTAGCCGATCACGGCGTTGCCCGGCGCGACGGTGAACGACAGGGTGGTGACGCGCGTGCTGTCGACGGACGCGGTGCCGATGACCGCCTCGCCCACGCCGGGCGCGCCCGCGGCCCAGAGCCCCTTCTCGCCGCTGTTGCCGATCGACGCGACGACCGCGACGCCGCGCCCGACGAGCGCGCTCGCCGCCGTCGCCGTCGGGTAGTCAGGCCACTGGAACGGCGTTCCGATGCTGATGTTGATGACGTGCATGCCGTCGCTGGCAGCCCGCTCCATCGCCTTGAGGATGATGTCGGCGCGCGAGCCGCCGCGGCAGCCGAACACGCGGTAAGCGCCGAAGGTCACGTCCGGGGCCACGCCCTGCACGACCCCGTTCGCCCCGATGATGCCGGCGACATGCGTGCCGTGGCCCAGGCAATCGTCCGGCTCTCCGTCGGGCACGGGCGGCTTGGTCGCGTCACCCGCGACGAAATCGTCGCCGACGAAATCGTAGCCAAACGCCACGCGGCAGCCCGGGCCGAAGCAGCCTCCGAGGTCGGGATGATGGTAGTCGACGCCGCTGTCGATCACGCCGACGCGGACGTCCTCGCCGGTCACGCCGAGCTCTCGGCGCACGATGTCCGCGCCCGACATCTCGCCTGCGACGGCGAGGTCCGGGTCGGCCGTCGGCGCGGCGCGCGTGGTGTCGAGCTCCACCGGCACCACGGGGTAGACGGCCTTGACCCCGGGCATGTCCACGAGCGCAGCCGAGCTCTCCTGCGCGACCCGGACGGAGAGGCCGTTCCAGAGCTCCTCGAACGAGAATCGTTGTTTGTACCGGAGCCCGCGGGCCGCGGCGGCTCGCCGGAAGAGCTCCCGCTCCTCCTCGACAAGGCCCTTGACGCGGGCGCCCCCGCTGCCCCTCGCGGCCGGCGCTCGCTCGAACTCCACGAACCAGAGCTCCGTGGCCTCCTCCGGCGAGAACGTCGCTTCGCCTGGCTCCGGGTCGTCCGGAGGGACAGTGTCCTTGCCTGCCTCCTTGTCTCCCGTCTCTCCGCTGCACCCTGAAATGGCGAACCAGAGAGATGCCAGAACGAGCCGGCAAACACCGCACATCACTCGCCCCTTCCCGCGCGCTCCGATCATCGATTCAGCTATGTTCGATGACGCGAATCGGTCAAGCGTGAGCGGTGCGAGAACGGAGGGCGGCGCGCGCCATGGACCGTCATTGTCGCAGACCATGGAAGAGTGGTTGTTTCAGAGGAGCCGTCCTTTCGGGTCGGGCGTAACCCGTAACCCCGCGCGTCGCCGGTCCTCGGGCGCTCGACCAGCATTGCTGCGGGAAGTTGCCCCGGATCGGCAGAAAAACCGCCATGGCGCCAAGGTCGCCAAGCGAGAAGAAGACGTGCCGTCCCGGCATTTTTTCCTCCCCTTTCCCTGGTTTCTTGGCGCCCTTGACGTCATGGCGATCCGCTTCCCCCGCCGACTTCCCGCAATAGTGCTAGCGTGGCGCGGCTCTCCGGCGCGGGCGGCGCCGGGGCTCGGATACACGATGACGGTCCTCGAGCGCGCCCTGTTCTCCTTGCACCATCGCCTTGTCCACGTGCCGCGCGTGGGCCGCGTCGCGCGGGCGCTGGCCGCGCAGGTGGGCCCTGCGGCGTCGCTGCTCGACGTCGGCGCGGGCGACGGCACGGTCGCGCTGGAGGTCGCGCGCCTGGTCGGGGCGCTCCGCGTCGTCGGCGTGGACGTGAAGGCGCGCCCCGGGGCGGCGCTGCCGGTCATCGGCTACGACGGCGAGCGCCTCCCCTTCCCCGACGCGGCGTTCGAGGCGGTGCTCCTCTCCGACGTGCTGCACCACGCCGCGCGCCCCGGCGCGCTGCTCGCCGAGGCGCTCCGGGTCGCGTCGCGCGTCGTCGCGCTCAAGGATCACTTCCGGTTCGGCCCGGTCTCGGAGCGCGTGCTGCTCTGGATGGATCTCGCCGGCAACGCCGCGCCCGGCGTCGAGGTGCGGGGCACGTACTTCACGCCGGGCGAGCTCGTCGCGCTCGTGCGCGGCGCGGGTGGCCGCATCACCGGCCTCGAGTGGCCGCTCCGGATCCACGATCTGCCGTTCCGCCTCGTGACCCAGGATCGCCTCCAGGTCGCGGCGCGGATCGAGCGCCTGGCCGCGGGAACCGCGGGAATCGCGGCAATCGCGGGAGACGCGCGGTGACGGAGCTCAGGTCGTTCGTCGTCGGCGGCGCCGGGTTCATCGGGAGCCACCTCACCGATCGCCTGGTCGAGCGCGGCCCCGTGACGATCTACGACAACCTCTCTGTCGGGCGCCGCGCGTTCGTGGCGTCGCACCTCGCCTCCGGGCGCGCGACGCTCGTCGAGGCCGACGCCCTCGATCTGGAGCGGCTCACCGAGGCCATGGCGGGCCACGACCTCGTCGTGCACCTCGCGGCGAACCCCGAGGCGCGCTGGGGGCTCGCGCGGACGCGGCTCGACCTCGATCAGGGCACCATCGCGACGTACAACGTGCTCGAGGCGATGCGCCGGACGGCCGTCAGCCGGCTGATCTTCTCGTCCTCCGGGACGGTCTACGGCGACACTGCGCGTCGGTGCGCGGAGGGCGATCTCGGCGCCTTGCCCATCTCGCTCTACGGCGCGAGCAAGCTCGCGGGCGAGGCGCTCATCAGCGCCTACGTCGAGTGCTTCGGCCTCACGGCGTGGATCTACCGCTTCGGCAACGTCGTCGGGCCGCGCGGGACGCACGGCGCGGCGCTCGATTTCCTGAAGAAGCTGCGCGATCGGCGGACGGAGCTCGAGGTGCTCGGCGACGGGCGCCAGTCGAAGCCTTACCTCGATGTCCGGGACTGCGCGGAGGGGATCCTGTTCGGCTTCGACCAGGCCAGGGAGCGGCTCAACCTCTACAACCTCGCGCCCGAGGACGCGACGAGCGTCTCGCGCATCGCGGAGCTGTGCGTGGCGGCGTCGCCCTATCCGGACGCGGTCATCCGGTATCAGGGGGGCGAGCGCGGCTGGCCCGGCGACGTGCCGCGATCGCGGATGGATCCTGGCAAGCTGGCGGCGCTGGGCTTCCGGGTGCGCCACACGAGCGACGAGGCGGTCCGGATGGCGGTGGAGGCGCTGGCGAGCGAGGTGTTCGGCGGCGATCTGGCGCGACGAGCGCAGTGAGCGCGCCGCCGCGCGGGTCGGCCGCGGTGGTAGACTCCGCGCATGGCTGAGCTCACCCTCTATCTCGGGAACAGGACCTATTCATCGTGGTCGCTGCGGGCCTGGCTCGTCCTGAAGCAGGCTGGCGCCGATTTCGAAGAGGTGGTGATCCCTCTCGGGGCGCCCGGCACGCGCACGCTGCAGATCCAGCGTTACTCTCCGTCGGGCAAGGTGCCGGCCTTGCAGCACGGGGTGCTCACGATCTGGGAGTCGCTCGCGATCGCCGAGTACGCGGCGGAGCTCTTCCCCGCGGCGAAGCTCTGGCCGGAGGCGCGCGACGCGCGCGCCGTCGCCCGATCGGTGAGCGCCGAGATGGCGAGCAGCTTCGCCGCGCTCCGCACCGCGCTGCCGATGAACGTGCGGCGGAAGATCCAGGGCGTGGCGATCACCGACGCGGCGTCGGAGGACATCGCGCGCGTCCAGGAGGTATGGAACGACTGCCGATCGCGCTTCGGCGAGGGAGGCGAGTTCCTGTTCGGGCGCTTCAGCGTGGCGGACGCCATGTACGCGCCGGTCGCGACGCGGTTCGACACGTACGGCGTCGCGCTCGACGCGGTCTCCCGGCGCTACGTGGCGTCGATCCTCGCGCTGCCCGCGATGCAGGCGTGGGTCGCGAAGGCCAGGGAGGAGCCGCACATCATCGAGGCGTACGAGGCCATCGGCGTCGTGGGCATGTAACACGTAATGCAACACGTAAACAGATAGGTAGAGCCGAGCGCGGCCCACGCCGCGCTCGGGATCACCGACGGCGCCGCACCGCGAGGCGGCGGCCGGCGACGGAAAGCGCTAGACGGGGACATGCCGCACGAACTCGATCTTATCCTCACGATCACGGGCGGGCTCACCGGAGCCCTGGCGCTCGGCTTCGTCACCCAGCGCCTGAGGCTGTCCCCCATCGTGGGCTACCTGCTGGCCGGCATCCTCGTCGGCCCCTTCACCCCGGGGTTCGTGGCGGACAAGCGGCTCGCGGACCAGCTCGCGGAGATCGGGGTCATCCTCCTGATGTTCGGGGTCGGCCTGCAGTTCCACGTCCGCGAGCTCCTCGCCGTGCGCAAGGTCGCCGTGCCCGGCGCCCTCATCCAGATCGCGGTCGCCACGGCGCTCGGCGCCATGCTCGGCCGCGCCGCGGGCTGGACGTGGGGCGCGGCGGTCGTCTTCGGCGTCGCCATCTCGGTGGCGAGCACCGTCGTGCTCACGCGGGTCCTCAGCGACAACGACGTCCTGCACACCCCCGCTGGCCACCTCGCCATCGGCTGGCTCGTGCTCGAGGACGTCTTCACCGTGCTCGTGCTCGTGCTGCTCCCCGCCGTGATGGGCGACGCCGCGGGCGCGGGCGCGACGGGCGTCGCCGTGTCCGTGGGGATCGCGGTCCTGAAGCTCTCCGGGCTCGTGGCGTTCATCTTCATCGTCGGACAGCGCTTCATCCCCGCGCTGCTGGGGTACGTGGCGAAGACCGGCTCGCGGGAGCTCTTCACGCTGACGGTGCTCGTCGTCGCGCTCGGCGTCGCCGTGGGCTCGGCCATCCTCTTCGGCTCGTCGATGGCGCTCGGCGCCTTCCTCGGCGGCCTGGTCGTCGGCCAGTCCGACTTCAGCTCGCGCGCCGCGTCGGAGGCGCTCCCGATGCGCGACGCGTTCGCCGTGCTGTTCTTCGTCTCGGTGGGGATGCACCTCGACCCGGCGCAGCTCGCCGTGGCCTGGCAGCTGGCCGCGGGGACGCTCGCTGTGGTGCTGATCGGCAAGCCGCTCGCCGCGCTCGCGGTGACGGTGCTGCTCCGCCGCCCCCTCCAGACCGCCTTCGCCGTGGCCCTCTCGCTCGCGCAGATCGGGGAGTTCTCGTTCATCCTCGCGGCGCTCGGCAAGAAGCTCGGCGTCCTGCCGGTCGAGGCCGAGCAGACGCTCGTCGTCGCCGCCATCGTGTCGATCACGCTGAACCCGGTGCTCTTCGGCGTCCGCGATCGCCTCGCGCGATGGACGTCCGCGCTCTTCCGGCAGCGCGACGCCGCCCTCGCGGAGACCGAGGCCGCTTCGCTGGACGAGCACGCCCACCGCACCGTCGTGGTGGGCTACGGCCCTGTCGGGAAGACGCTGACGCGGCTGCTCCGAGAGAACGGCATCGCGCCGACCGTCGTCGAGCTGAACCTCGACACGGTGAAGCAGCTGCAGGACCAGGGCATCCGCGCGATCTACGGCGACGCCACGCAGCGGGAGATCCTCGAGCGGGCCGGCGTCGGGACGGCGGACAGCCTGCTGTTCACGGCGGCGGGCGCGCCCGGGGACGGGGTGATCGAGCAGGCGAAGGGCGTGAATCCGCGGCTGTTCGTCCTCGCCCGCGCCTTCTACCTGCGCGAGGTGACCGCGCTGAAGAAGGCGGGCGCGGACGTCGTGGTGACCGGCGAGGCGGAGGTCGCGTTCTCGATGACCGAGCGCCTCCTCGTGCGGCTGGGCGCGACGTCCGAGCAGCTCGAACGCGAGCGCGATCGCGTCCGGAGCGAGCTCTTCGGCAGCGGCTCACCAGGGCCTCGCCCCGCGGTGCACGACGCCTGACCCCGCGGCGGGCATGCGCCGCGCCCCGCGGCCCCGGCGCTCCCGAGCGGGGCGCAGGTTCACGTCGACTTGCCGAGCCAGCTCACCCCGCCCACGACCAGCGTGAGCCCGACGACCTGCTGCCACGTGGCCGGCTCGCCCAGGATGACCCACGAGAAAGCGATCGTGAGCACCGGGCCCAGCGTCGAGAACGTCGCCGCGCGGCCCGCGCCGAGCCGCCGGATGGCGGCGGCGAGCAGCACGATGGGGAGCACCGTGCTGATCGTCGCCATCGCCGCCGCGTACCCCCACACCGACGCCGGGAGCTCGCCCAGCCTGACCGGGCTCCCCGCCGCCGCGTAGTGCGCGAGCACCATCAGGCACGAGGCCGCCCCGCAGTACGCGGCGAGGCGCGTCGAGCCGACCCTGGACGCGAGCTTGCCGACGCCGATGTAGTAGAGCGCGTAGGTCACCGAGCTCGCGAACACCCACGCTCCGCCGATGGCGACGGCCCGCGCGTCCCCGGATTGCTCGAGATCGTGCCAGACGGCCGCCGCGAGCCCGAGATAACACACGGCGAGCGCTCCCCAGGCCTTGCCGCGCACTGGCTGCTTCAGCCACGCTGCGCCGATCAGGAGGACGAGCGTCGGATACACGAACAGGATCAGCCGCTCGAGGCCGGTGCTGATGTACGTGAGCCCGATGAAGTCGAACAGGCTGGAGAGGTAATATCCGAGGAACCCGACGATCAGCACACCTCCCCAGAGGCGAGGCGTCAGCGGCCCTTCGGCGGCGCCGCGCTCCCTCCGGGCGAGCCACAGGAAGAACGGCAGCGCGATGCCCATCCGCAGCGCGAGCAGCGTCACCGCGTCGACGGGGTGCGCGGCGTAGGCGAGCTTCACGAAGATCGCCTTGAGCGCGAACGTCGCCGCCGAGAGGACGGCGAACGTCCGGCCGTCGTCGAGGAGGCCGGTCCGGATCTCGCCCGTCAACGCGCCCACGCCCTCCTGAGGGGACATCCCACCTGCTTCTCTGCTCTTCACCAGGCTCGCTCCACCGGGGGACCGGACATCGTCGCCGACAGCCCGCCTCCGGGCCGGCGCGCTCCTCCGCGGGAGGCGCGCCGGCATTGCGCGCAGGAGCGCGCGTTTGCCACCGCACGAGACTGCCTCGGGGTGAGGCGGGCACATTCCAGGTAGAGGACGATCTCCTGCTTGGGTAGCGGTCTCGACCTCTCGGGCGCCGGCCTCTCGGGACACGCCAGATCGCGCCGCGCTCCCCGGGAGCCTTGGGCTAAGCTCCCGTCTCGCATGACGTCTCCTGCTGGCCCAGGCACCGCCGCGCGCGCTCACGGCGGCGGCGCGCTCGCCTCGTCCGGCGCGCCGCCCGCGCCACCCGTGAAGCGGCCGCGCGCGCCGATCGCGCAGGAGCCCTCCGGCGTCCACCAGCTCGGCGGCTCGTTCCTCCAGATCGCCGCCACGGTGGGCGGCATGGCCGTGCTCGCGGGCAAGATCGCGGCGCGCGTGGCCACGCTCCGCGTCGACGGCGCCGAGTTCATGCGCAACCTCTACAGGATGGGCGTCAAGTCGATGCCCATCGTCGTCGTGACCGCCCTCTTCACCGGCGCGATCATGGTCATCCAGGCGGCGCCGCTGGTCGAGCGCTTCGGCGCGCACGGCCTGCTCGGCTGGGGCGCCGGCTTCGGCACGCTCCGCGAGATCGCCCCGCTGCTCACGGCGCTCATGATCAACGGCCGCGTCGGCGCCAACAACACCGCCGAGCTCGGCACCATGGTCGTCACCGAGCAGATCGACGCCCTCCGCGTCCTCGCGATCGACCCGGTGAGCTTCCTCATCGCCCCGCGCTTCCTCGCGATGGTGCTGACGCTGCTCCTCTCGGTGATCTTCGCCGACGCGCTCGCCCTGCTCGGCGCCGCGCTGACCGGCGACCTCCTCCTCGGCGTCGCCCCGGCCGTCTTCTACAACGGCCTCACGAGCGGGCTGCTCGACATCGGCGACGTCATGAGCGGCCTCGTCAAGAGCGTCGTCTTCGGCGTCGTGCTCGCGCTCTCGAGCTGCCAGTACGGCCTCGGCGTGACCGGCGGCGCGCCCGGCGTCGGCCGCGCCGTCAACGCGACCGTCGTCGCCTCGGCCGCCGGCATCTTCATCCTCGACTACTTCGTCTCCTTCACGCTCGACTGATCGGCGGCGCCACGCATGCCCTCCCCGGACAAGAGCACATCCGACCGCCCGAGCGCCGGCCCGCCCTCGAGCGAGCTCAGGGATCTCGCGCCGGAGGCGTCCGGCGTCGCCGCGATCGGCGCCGCCGCGCTGTCCCTCTTCCAGTCGGCGCGCGAGCTCTACTCGCTCTTTGTAAGGACGCTTTACTACTGCGCGAAGGGGCGCCGCGAGCCGGGCGCGGTGCTCCAGCAGATGTACGAGATCGGCAACAAATCGCTGTTCTTCCTGACGGTCGTG
Organism: Sorangium sp. KYC3313; assembly: GCF_052075895.1. Taxonomy (NCBI): domain Bacteria; kingdom Pseudomonadati; phylum Myxococcota; order Polyangiales; family Polyangiaceae; genus Sorangium; species Sorangium sp. KYC3313. The sequence goes on along the minus strand of NZ_CP197255.1, from coordinate 7,631,853 downwards.
ATGGGCTTCATCGGGATGATCATGGTCTTCCAGGCCGGCCAGCAGGCGAAGCGGGTCATCCCGGATCTGACCATGCTCGGCGCGACGTACCTCGAGCTGCTCGTCCGCGATCTCGCCGCGTCGATCGCCGCGCTGATGCTCGCCACCCGGGTCGGCGCGGGCATCGCCGCCGAGATCGGCTCGATGGTGGTGACCGAGCAGGTCGACGCGCTCCGCATGTGCGCGGCCGATCCGATCGACTACCTCATCAAGCCGCGGTTCATCGCGAGCCTCCTGATGACCACGTGCCTCATCGTCTGGAGCGCCGCGGTCTCCTTCACCACCGGGATGGTCACCGCGTACAGCATGTTCGATGTCAGCCCCGAGACGTTCATGAACGTCAGCCTCGTCGACGCGGGTGATCTCGCGACCGGCCTCGCGAAGTGCGTGGCCTACGGCGCCGCGATCCCGGTGGTCTCCGGCCACTCCGGGCTGTCGACCTTCGGCGGCAGCGAGGGCGTGGGCTGGGCGACGACGCGCGCGGTCGTGAACTCCTCGCTCGCGGTCATCGTGCTCAACATGCTGATCTCGGCGGCCGCTTTCCTGATCTTCCGCTAGGCGGGCGGCCGCGCCGCGCCGGCGCCTCACTCGATCGGCCCCTCGGCGCTGCCGGTGATGAACTGCTGCACGACCGGATCCGGCGAGCCCCGGAACGCCGCGCGATCCCCGAGCAGGCGCACCAGACCCTGGTAGAGCATGACGACGCGGTCGGCGATCGTGAAGATGCTCACGAGGTCGTGGCTCACGACGATGCTCGTCACGCCGAGCGTATCGCTGAGCTCGCGGATCAGCTTGTCGACGCGCCGCGCGCTCACCGGGTCGAGGCTCGTTGTCGGCTCGTCGAAGAGCACGTAGCGCGGGTCGAGCGTGAGCGCGCGGGCGATGGCGACGCGCTTGCGCATCCCGTCGCCGAGCTCCGGCGGGAAGCGGTCCCCGAACTCGCGCATATGCACCTGCTCGAGCCGCCGGCGCGCCTCCTCGAGGGCCTCCTTCGGCCTGAGCCCCTTGTGCTTGCGGAGCGGGAGCGCGACGTTCTCGGCGCACGTCATCGAGTCGAACAGCGTCGAGTGCTGGAACACCATCGCGCACTTCATCCTCACCGGGTACATCCGGGCCTCGTCGAAGCGGCTCACCTCCTCTCCGTCCAGCCAGATCTCCCCGCCGTCCGGATAGAGCAGCCCCACGAGGTGCTTGATGAGCACGCTCTTGCCGACCCCCGACTGCCCGATGATGAAGAACACCTCGCCGTCCTCGACGTCGAACGAGACATCCTTGAGGACATCTTTGGGGCCAAAGGATTTTCGGACATTTCGGAACGAAATCATCGCGGTCTGGGGATAGAGGAGGGATAGAGGAGAGAAGCGGGGAAAAGCGAGAAGAGACGAGAAGAGACGAGAAGCGGCGAGGAGAAGCGGAGAAACGAGCAGAACGAAGAGAAGCGCGGTTGCGTCAAGGCAATGGCTGCGCGAAGCGTCAGGCCGCCCGCTGGAATATCGCGCTGCGGCAGGTGGATCCTGGCCTATTTCCCTCACCCCGCCGCCGCCAGATCGGAGAAGATAACGAACGCATGGCAAGCCCGCGATCGATCGAGGTCAAGGTCGGGATCCTCATCCTGACGGCGCTCGGGCTCCTCGCCACGTTCATCCTCGTGATGGGCGGGGTCAACTTCCAGCCGAAGTACTCGATCTACGTCGAGTTCGACAACCCGGGCGGCCTCCAGACCGGGGCGCCGGTGAAGATCGCCGGCGTGGAGGTCGGCAAGCTGAGCGAGATCCACTTCAGCGGCGGCAAGCTCGGCAAGGACGGCAAGCGCGAGCCGCTCGTGCGGATCCAGGTGCGCCTCGAGGAACGCTACCAGCAGAGCATCCACGACAACGCCACGTTCTATGTCACCACGCAGGGCGTGCTCGGCGAGCAGTTCCTCGCGATCGAGCCCGGCTCGACCGATCGGCCGGTGATCCCGCCGAACGCCGTCGTCCGGGGGCTCGATCCGCCGCGCCTCGACATGCTGCTCGCCGAGGGCTACGAGCTCCTGCACGCGACGGTCTCGGCGATGCGCGAGCACCGCGAAGAGGTCGGGGAGGCGTTCGACGGGCTCCGGAAGACGCTGAAGGGCACCGGCGAGTTCATGCACCGAAACCAGGATCGGCTCGATCGCATCGCCGAGAACGTCGAGCAGATGAGCGTCGACGGCACCGATCTCGTGAAGGACGCCCGGCAGCGGTACGTGAACAACCCGCAGATCGACCGCATCCTCGCGAACACCGATCAGCTGACCGGGACGGCCGCGCGCGATCTGCCGCCGCTCATGGCGGACGCGCGCGAGACGCTGGCGAACGCGCGCCGCCTCTCGACGACCGTGGGCGGCGAGACCGAGCAGGTCAAGATCAGAAAGACGCTCGACGACATCGCCGAGATCGCGGGCAGGGCGAGGGCTGCGACCGCCGACGCCCAGGAGGTCCTCGCCCACGTGAAGCGCGGCAAGGGGACGGTCGGCGCGCTCGTCATGGATGAGCAGCTGTTCGACGACCTGCAGGAGCTCGCGCGAGACCTCAAGCACAACCCCTGGAAATTCTTCTGGCGCGAGTGAGCGGCGCCGCGCGCGTCCGGCGCGGTCGCGCGACCGCGCCCCACGCGCCGAGCCGATGACCCGGGCGTGAGCGCGGTGGACGTCCGTGAGCCGCCGGGCCCCCGCGGGCCCTGACGACCGCTCAGGCCAGCTTGATCAGCGGGGCGCCTTCCGTGACGGCAGCCCCCTCGGTGACGAGGATCTCCTCGACCGTCCCGTCTTCCTCGGCCTCGACGGGCATCTCCATCTTCATGGACTCGAGGATGACGACGACGGTCCCCTCTTCGACCTTGTCGCCCGGCTTGACCTCGATCTTCCAGACCGTACCGGTGATGTGCGCCTTGATGACGTTCGCCATGGGCGCGCGACGCTACCGGAGAGCCACCGAGAATCCAACGGGGCCGTGGTGAGCGACGGTGCCCGCCATCGGGCGGTCCCTTGTCCGTCATGCCCAGGGCGCCCTCCGCGACGGACCAGCTCGTCCGCCGACGGCGCAGGCGCGCCGTGACGACCGGGAGGAACGGAGGTGAACCAAGGAGGAGCAAGGAGGACCAAGGGCACGCGAGGTGGCCGAGGTGGCCGAGGTGACCGAGATGGAGACGTGGCGGTGCGGTGGAAGGGACGGAGCACAACGATTTCCGCTGGTACCTGCGGTGCACCACGGCGATACTCTGGCTGGCGGCTCCGCGGCGCCTCGACATCACGAGGGTCGTGGCGTTCGCGAATAATTGCGTCAAAGCCGCTCTGCGGGTCAGAATCGTCCTGCTCGGTGGCCCTCCGAGGGCGACCTGCAGGTCCCCGCACCGCCCCTTGGTAGCCCAACCGCACGCGCTCGATCGAAGGAGCCACGAGGTCATGTCGGAACAGAAGGAAAGCTCGGTCCTGTTCTCGCTCAAGGAGCTGATGAACCTCGAGGAGGATCGCATCAAGAGCGAAGAGGCCCAGAAGGCCGCCGCCGCCGCCGCCGCCGAGAAGGCGCGCGTCGAGGCCGAGCGCGCCGCGCGCGATGCCGAGGAGCAGCGCATCCGCACCGAGGAAGAGCGCCGTCGCAACGAGGAGCGCCGGTCCCGCGAGGAGGCGGCGCGGCTCGAGGCGATCCGGCAGGCCGAGATCGAGAAGGCGCGCGTCGAGGCCGAGCAGAAGGCGCGGCTCGAGGCGATGGCCGCGCAGCAGCACCACGAGCGCTCGCTCGCGGCGCTGCAGCAGGACGAGTCGAAGAAGAAGCTGCGCAAGCTCCTCATCGGCGGCGCCATCGCCAGCGTGCTGGTGATCGGCATCGTCACGGTCGTCGCCGTCGACTCGGCGCAGAAGAACGAGGCGCGCATCCAGGCCGAGGCCGCGAGGGCCCGCGAGCTCGAGGAGGCGAACAAGCGCCTCGAGGCGCAGTTCAAGGAGTCCGAGGGCAAGATGGCCGGGCTGCGCGATCAGCTCGCGACCGCCAAGGACGAGGCGACGCGCCTCGCCCTGCAGAAGCAGCTCGAGGCCGAGCAGCAGAAGCAGGAGCAGCTGCGCCGCGGCAGCGGCGGACGCCCGGCCGCGGGCGGCGCGCCGGCGAGCGGCGGCGGCACCAAGGCGCCCTGCAACTGTGCCCCTGGCGATCCGCTCTGCAGCTGCCTCTGACGCGGAACGGGTCCCTGAATGGCTAACCACAGCTCCGTCAGGCAGAGAACGAGCCTCGGCGGCGGCTCGCTCGACGAGGCGCGCCGCAGGGTCGTCTTCCCGCTCGACTACGCGAACCTCGACGAGGCCAGGGCGGCGGCGACCCGCATCGCCCCCTCGATCGGCGTGCTCAAGGTCGGTCTGGAGCTGTTCGTCCGCGAGGGACCGAGGGCGGTCGAGATCGGCAAGTCGCTCGGGCTCGATGTCTTCCTCGATCTGAAGCTGCACGACATCCCCGAGACGGTGGCGCGGGCCGTGGCGGGCGCCGCCGCGCTCGGGGTCCGGTACCTGACGGTGCATGCGGCCGGCGGCGCCGAGATGCTGAGGCGCGCGGCCAACGAGGCGGCGCGCTCTCAGGACATGATCCTGCTCGCCGTCACCGTGCTCACGTCGCTCGACGACGGCGATCTCGTCGCGCAGGGGGTGCAGGGGAGCGCGTCCGAGCACGTGGTCCGGCTGGCGCAGCTCGCGCGCGGCGCCGGCGTCCACGGGTTCGTCGCCTCGCCGCACGAGGTCCCCGCGCTGCGGGAGGCGCTCGGGCCGGGCGAGCTCATCGTGACGCCGGGCATCCGGCTCGCTCCAGGCGCAGGCAGCACACAAGGCGATGATCAGAAGCGCATCGCCACGCCCTCGGCCGCGATCTCGGCCGGCGCAGATCTCCTCGTGGTCGGCCGGCCGATCCGCGACGCGACCGATCCGCTCGCCACGGCGCGCTCGATCGTCCAGGAGATCGCGCACACGCTCCACCCTCCGCGCCCGTGAGCCGCCTCGTCTACGGTCTCCAGCCCGTTCGTGAGGCGATCCGCGCGCACGGCGCGCGCGTCGGGTGGGTCCTCGTCCAGCGCGACGGCGGCCCGAAGCTCGACGCGCTCGCGCGCCTCGCGGAGGGCCAGGGCATCCCGACCGAGCGCGCGCCCCGCAACGAGCTCGATCGCCGCAGCGCCGGCGGGCGCCACCAGGGGGCCGTGGCCTCGGCGCCCGAGCTCCAGATCGTCGGGGTCGACGAGATCCCGGTCGTCGAGGAGGGCCGGCCCGGCGCCGGCACGATCACGGTGGCGCTCGACGGCGTGATGGACCCGCAGAACTTCGGCGCGGTGATCCGCAGCGCCGTCGCCCTGGGCGCCCGGGCCATCCTGTGGCCCGAGCACAGCTCGGCGCCGCTCACCCCGGCGACCTTCCGGGCGTCCGCGGGCGCAATCGAGCACGCGAGGCTGTGCCGCGTCCCCTCCTTGCCCGACGCCCTGGAGGCGCTCGCCGCCCGAGGCGTCGCCGCGATAGCGCTCGACGCCCAGGGTCCGGTGGAGCTCGGCGAGCTGCCCCTGACCGGCCCTGTCGCGATCGTCATCGGCGCCGAGGACAAGGGCACGCGCCGCTCGGTCCGCCGCGTCTGCCAGCACGTCGCCCGGCTCCCCATGACCGGCCCCATCTCCTCGCTGAACGCCTCGGTCGCAGGGGCGATCGCGCTCTACGAAGTCGTCCGGCAGCGCCGCGCATCGGGCGCGTAGCCGGACGGCGCGCTCGGCCTCTCGCGGCGCGCCTCCCGGTCGCGGTCACGAGCACGCTCGCGCGACGCGACGTGGCCTGGCAGCACCACCGCACCTCGAGCGCGAGCTCATCCGAGAGCTGACCTGGACGGCCCTCGATCGATGCGTCCGGAGCCGGCGTGATCGCGCGCCGCGAGGTCGCCGGGCAGCGCCGCGAGCCGACTTTCTACATCAACAAAATTGACAATAAATTCGAATGGATACAAGCAAAACCTGAAGCGAAGTCGAGCGCCTCGTCGAACGCTGAACAGGCTCACAGCGAGACGACCGATTCGATCCATTCAATGGATCGACCAAAAGAATCCACAGCCCCCTCGAAAAGCTCAATCACTGCGAAGAGATATCCCTGTGGACTCACCCTTCTCTGCGCGCTTATCCGGAATGGCTCGAGGGATGGTTCAAGAATCGACGGGGGCCCGGTAAGCGACGGGATCGGCTCAGCTTCCGGCTCGAAGCGATCGCAGGCGGGAGAGCACGCGGGCCACGCGGCGCGTGGCCTCGACGAGGTCGCCCTCGGTCGTGTCCTCGCCGATCGAGAAGCGCACGGCGGACGCCGCGCGCTCCGGCCCGAGCATCGCCGTGAGGACGGGGGAAGGCTCGGCGGTCCCGGCGCTGCAGGCCGAGCCGCTGGACACGGCGACGCCCTCCAGGTCGAGCGCGGCGCAGAGCTCGTCGCCGCGCCAGCCGGGCCAGGAGAGGTTCGAGACGTGGGGGGCTCGGTCGCCGTCGCCGTTGCGGATCGGCGCGGCGCCGGCCGCGCGCCCGATCTCGACGAGCTCGGCCTCGAGGCGATCGCGGAGCGGGGCGAGCGCCGCGTAGCGGGCAGGACCGCCGATCGCGCGCCGGGCGGCCACGGCGAAGCCGGCCGCGGCGAGCGGGTCCTGCGTCCCGGGCCGCAATCCGCGCTCCTGGGCGCCTCCGAGCAGGACGGGCCGGAGCCGGATGCCAGGCCTGACGGCCAGGGCGCCGATCCCCTTCGGCCCGCGGATCTTGTGGGCCGCGATCGACGCGAGATCCGCCCCGGCCCACGCCTCCGGCGGGAGGCGCCCCACGGCCTGGACGGCGTCCACATGGAGGCGCGCCCCGCGGGCGTGGACGATCGCCGCCGCCTCGGCGATCGGCTGGATGATCCCCGTCTCGTGGTTCACCGCCTGGAGGCTCACGAGCCGCACGGGCGCGACGGCCGCCGCCCGATCCACGGCGGCCGCGATCGCCTCCGGCGCGACGCGGCCGGACGGCTCGGGATCGATCCACGCGACGTGCACGCCGCGGCCGGCGAGCGCCTCGGCGGCGCGGGTCACCGACGGGTGCTCGATCCGCGAGACGACGAGCGCCCCGGATGGCTCGTCGAACGCGTGGCAGAGCGCGAGGTTGTTCGCCTCGGTGCCGCCCGAGGTGAGGATCACGTCGCGCGCGTCGAAGCCCGTCAGCCGGGCGACCGCCTCGCGCGCCTGCTCGACGAACGCGCGCGCCCGGCGCCCGGGTCCGTGGACGCTCGCGGGGTTGGCCCAGGCCACCTCCGCCGCGGACTGCATCGCCGCCAGGACCTCGGGGTGCGGCGGCGTCGTGGCGTTCCAGTCGAGGTAGATGGCACGAGCGGCCGGGTGCATCAGATGGACGACGAGGGCTCGGCGGGAGGCGACGAGGGCGGGCCGAGCCGTCCGGGGGAGCTGCCGTCGTCCTGGAAGGGCGCTCGCCGCGCGACCGTCAGGTAGAACGCGGCCCCGGTCAGCGTCTCCCCCTCGATGATCTCGTTGCTGGGAGACGCGACGCGCACGTCGCCGCCGAGCCCCCGGGCGGTGCGCCGCGCGATCGCGAGCCCGACGCCGACGCCGCCGTAGGCGCGCGTGGCCGAGCCGTCGACCTGATAGAACGGCTCGAAGATGCGGGACTGGCGGTCCGCCTTGACCCCGGGCCCGGAGTCGGCGACGCAGAGCTCGTAGTGCCCCGACTGGAGCACGGTGACCCGCACGCCCGCGGTGCCGCCGGCCGGCGTGAACTTCGCCGCGTTCTCGAACAGCTGGATCATCGCCCGCTGCAGGCGGCCCGCGTCGCCCCACGCGGGGAGCGGGCCGCGCGGCAGATCCTCGACGAGCTGGACCTTCCCCTCGGCGAAGCGGTCGGCGACCTGGGCGAGGGCGCGCCGCGTCGTGTCGAGGAAATCGTACTCGGAGTGCATGAAGCGCATCCGGCCCGTCTCGATGCCGGTGACGTCGAGGAGGTTGTCGATGAGCGAGCGGAGCCTGCGGACGCAGTCCTCCATCGCGAGGAGCGCCTTCTTCTGCGCCTTGTTGAGCGGGCCGAGCTCCTCGTCGGCGAGCAGCTTCACGTACCCGACGATCGGGGTCATCGGGGTCGCGAGCTCGTGGGAGATGTTGCGGTAGAACTCGGTGCGCGCGGCGTCGAGCTCGCGGAGCCGGGCGTTGGCGCGCGAGAGCTCGGCCACCTTCTGCTCCAGGTGGGCGACGATGCGCTGGCTCTGCTCGCGCAGCCGGAGCGGCCCCTGGGACGCGGGGAGCTCCTCGCGCGCGCCGCTGAGGTAGCGGGCGATGATCGACGGGAAGGAGCGCGCGTCGATCGGCTTCTGGAGGAAGCCGTCACAGCCGACGGCGAGGCTCGTGTCCCGGTCGCCCTCCGCGGTGATCGCCACGATGGGGACGCCGGCGAGCGACGCCTCGCCGCGCAGGCGCAGCGTGACCTCGAACCCATCGAGGCCCGGGATGTTCAGGTCGACGAGGACGAGGTCGGGGTGCTGCGTACAGGCGAGACGTACCCCTTCGAGCCCGTCGGCGGCCTCTAGGACCTCGTAGCCCGCGTTCTGGAGCAGCTTGCGGACGAGCAGGCGGTTCGCGGGATCGTCCTCGATGTGAAGGATCTTCGACATGGGCTCTACCTGCGCATAGTAGTCGCGATCGTGGGGGTTCAGGCACGTTCTGCGCGAACTTCCGCCGCCTGGCCAGGCCGCGCGCCTGGCCAGGCCGCGCGGGCGCGCCCAGCGCCGGGATCGTCCGCTCGCAGCGCTCGTTTGCGGTGCGGGTCGCCAGGCTCGCGCCGAGCGGGTTGCCAGGCTCGCGCCGAGCGGGTTGCCAGGCTCGCGCCGAGCGGGTTGCCAGGCTCGCGCCGAGCGGGTTGCCAGGCTCGCGCCGAGCGGGTTGCCAGGCTCGCGCCGAGCGGGTTGCCAGGGTCGCGCCGAGCGGGTTGCCAGGCTCGCGCCGAGCGGGTTGCCAGGCTCGCGCCGAGCGGGTTGACGGAGGGACAGCGCCCCTTCAATACGGGGCCGCCATGCTCGGCCCTTCCAGGTTCCACCGCGACGCCGTCACGACGGCGCCTTCCATTGCCTTCCTCGGGCGCTCCCGATGACGACCGCGCACCAGCAAGAGAGCGAGGCTGCCGTCGCAGACGCCGGGGGCGGAGAGACCGCCAGCCTCCCGCTGCCGGGCGCGCCGCGCAGCGCGGGCGACCTCCCCGCGCGCGCAGGAAGCGCGGCGCGCGCGCTGCCCGCGCGCCTCGCCTATGCGCTCGCGGCCCTCAGCGGGCTCTTCTACTTCCTCGGGTTTCCTGGGATGGATCTCTGGCCGATCTCGTTCTTCGGCCTCGTCCCGCTGATCGTCGCGCTGCGCGGTCAGACGCCCGGGCGCGCGGCGCTGCTCGGCTGGATCGCCGGCTTCGTCATGACGATGACCGGCTTCTACTGGCTGCTCGAGATGCTGCGCGTGTTCAGCGGATTCCCCACGATCCTCTGCGCGCTCTTCATGGCCATCCTCTGCGGCTACCAGGCCGGGAGGATCGCGCTGTGCGGCTGGCTCTACGGGCGGGCCGAGGCGCGCGGATGGCCAGGCTCGGTGGCCTTCGCGCTCGCGTTCGTGACGAGCGAGCTCGTCTTTCCGCTCCTCTTCCCCTGGTACTACGGCGCCTCGGTCCACAACGCGCCGGTGATGGGCCAGGTCGCGGATCTCGGCGGCCCCTACCTCGTCGGCCTGGTGCTGGTCGCCGCGAACCTCGCGATCGCCGAGCTCGTGACGCACCGGCTGGATCGCGCGCCCCCGAGCCCCGCGCCGGGCGAAGCCGGCCGCGACGCCGGCCCGCCGCGACGCGGTCGCCCGCTGAACCGCGCGGTCGTCGCGGTGGGGATCGCCGCCCCCGCGCTCGCCGCCGTGTATGGCGTCCTCCGGATCCGCGCCGTGGACGCGGCCGCCGCCGCGGCGGAGCCGATCAAGATCGGGATCGTCCAGCCGAACCTCGCGCTCTTCGACCGGCGGAACGCGCTCAAGATCCACGTGAGCCGGACCCGGGAGCTCGCGCAGCAGGGCGCGGAGCTCGTCGTGTGGAGCGAGGCGGGCGTGCCGCAAGCGTTCCGCGAGTCGGCCTACCAGCGCGAGGTCCAGCGGTCGCTCACGGGTCGCCTCGGCGTCCCCACGGTGGTCGGCACGGTCATCCACCGGCTGCCGGCCGACCGGAACGAGCGCGGCGTGAGCTTCAACACCGCGCTCATGGCCGGCAAGGACGGCGAGATCCTCGGCCGATACGACAAGCAGTACCTGCTCGCGTTCGGCGAGTACCTCCCGTTCGGCGAGCTCGTCCCGTACCTCTACAAGCTGTCGCCGAACTCGGGCCGCTTCAGCCCCGGCACGTCGCTCGCTCCGCTCGAGTGGGACGGCCACAGGCTCGCGACGATGATCTGCTACGAGGACATCCTGCCGCACTTCGTGAACAAGCTGGTCGCCCAGGGCGACCCCGACCTCCTCGTCAACCTCACGAACGACGCCTGGTTCGGCGACTCGACGGAGCCGTGGATCCACCTCGCGCTCGCGAAGATGCGCTCGATCGAGCACCGCCGCTACCTCGTGCGCGCGACGAACAGCGGCGTCTCCGCGATCGTCGACCCGGTCGGGCGGGTCGTCGCGCACAGCGACACGTTCAAGGAGCAGTCGCTCCTCGGCGAGGCCCGGTTCATGCGCGCGCAGACCGTCTACGGGACCGTGAAGGACATCCCGTGGTACGTCGCCGCGGCCGCGAGCGCCGCCATGGCGCTGTTCACCCGGCCGAAGCGCTGGCGGCTCCGGCGCGAAGCCTGAGCTCCGCGCCGCCCGGCGCCGGCAGCGTCGCCGATCCCGGGACCCGCCGCACGGGTCGTCCCCTCCGTTCCTCCCGAGCCCCGTCACCGCAAGCAGATCCAGATGACCGACCTCGTCGATCGCCTCGTCCGTGCCGTCCGACAGCGCGAGGCGCTTCCGCCCGGATCTGCTCGGCCTCGCGTGGGTCGCGAAGCGGCTCCGGGACACGGTCATGGTGAACGGTCCGCAGCCTCCGTCCGATATCCTCTCGGGGCATGACGAGCGCGGCGGCCCCAGCCAGCGGCCGCACGCGGCGTACGTCCCGCTCGCGAACGTCGGCTGGGAACACGCCGACGGCGAGCTCCTCGGGATGGCCCTCGTGCTGCCACGCGAGCTCTCGCCGCACCGTTCCAAGCCGGCCATGCTCGATGAGGTCAAGGGCTCTCCGGACAACGAGGCGCACCGATCGGCGCTCGTCGACCACGCCTGACCGGCTCGCCCCGGTCGGCGTCGCCGACGTCTACCGCGCGCGCCGTGTCGCCAACGGAAAGTTCATGAACGTCTCGCGGGCGATGCCTGTCCGTCCCAGCCCGCCGCTCGGGCTGAGGCGCCACGCCGGGAGCCGAGCGCCGTAGGGAGAGAGTTCCCACGGGGCCCTGGACCTGGGGCGCTGCGCCAGGGCGCCCGGGATGCGTCCCAGCGGGCCGGGAGCGCGACCAGCACGCGGTGAGACGGCCAGAAATCGTGTCAGCAGGTTCGAGGAGCGGTGCCAGCAGGTCCGGGGAGCCGCACCAGCAGGTCCGAGGAGCCGCACCAGCAGGTCCGAGGAGCTGCACCAGCATGTCCGGGGAACCGCACCAGCAGGCCCGGGGAGCCGCACCAGCAGGTCCGAGGAGCGGTGCCAGCAGGTCCGGGGAACCGCACCAGCAGGTCCGGGGAGCCGCACCAGCAGGTCCGAGGAGCCGCACCAGCGGGTGCTGGCAGGCGTCCCGGGGCTGCTGGAGAAGCGCCGGGAGGTGCTGGCGCGGCGCCGGGACGTGCTGCATCGCGGCCCTCGCCCGAGCTCACGCGCCGCGGCCTCGCCAATTCCCGGGGCGGCGACGGAGGTGCATGACCGCGAGCACGAGGATGCGATCGGGCTCGACGGCGTAAAGCAGCCCGTAAGGAAATCGGTGGAGCAACATGCGCCGGATGCCGGGCTCGATCTCGAGGCCTTGCTCAGGCGCTTCGGCGATGCGGCTGAAGGCTGTGAGCATCTGCGCCTCGAAGCGATCTGCAACCCTCGGGTCGCGCGCCGCGTACCACAGGAACGCCTCATGAGCCTCGCGCTCTGCTTCGGTCGCGACCACGACCGGACGGCGGGGCACCTCAGCCTCGCGTGAAGATGCGACCTCGGGCCGCTTCCCAGGGCACCGGCTTGGAGCGCCCCGCCCGGATATCGTCGAGGCGCTCCCGTGCCTCCTCGACCCATGCGCGCTCGATCGCTTCCGGTGACTCGTCGCCCACGCTCTCCAGCAGCCGCAGCGCGAGGACGCGCCGCTCGCTCTCGGGGAGCTTCATCGCCTCGTCGAGGAGCTCTTCGGCCGGCAGACTCATGATCCGCAGCGTAGCAGATCCGCCGGGAGCGCGGATCGGGCCAGACATCCGAGCGAGCGGACGCCCCTGAGTAGGATCGTCGGGGAATTTACCGGCACGGTGACCGGAGCGGTGCAAGGGCCGTACGCCTGCGCTTCGTTCTAGTCCGGATGCAGCGGACGACGCGCGTTCGCGTGGGATCCACGGCGCGCCATAGCATGCCCGTGAGCGTCTAGCGGGGGAGGTTGCGGTCGAAGGTCCCATCGGGCAGCACAAAGTCAGCATGCGCGGCGAAGAAGGTGGCGCGCTCCGTCTCGCCTCCCTCGTAAATCACGCCTGCAAGCACCATCCGACCGTCGCGGTTGATGAAGACCGGCGCGCCGCTCACGCCACCCGTAGGCCCAAACGGAGCGAGCCCCTGCAAGAAGGTCGCGACCACGCGCTCCTCCTCCTCGTCGACCATGAGAAAGTGCCTGCCACTCGACGACGAAACGAAGTCGATGAAAGGCGCCACGCGGTTCTCCAGGCCACGCGCGCTCGGTTGTCGGTGCAGCCCCGGGTACCCAACGAACGCAGCAACCTCTCCACGACGAGCGCGCACAGGGGGCCACGACTCCGGACGATAGAAGGTCTTCCCGATGTCGCGGGCGTCGAAGGAACGCGGGCTGGCGATCGTCGCGAGGTCGAGCGCCTCGTCCTCGTCAATGATCTGCCAGGCGGTGATGTCGAGCGGGGTTCCCATGCCGCCCAGGATCCCGAGCTGCCCGTCCCGACCTTGACGATCCCAGGCGACGGCAACGTGCCTTGCAGTGAGAACAAACGGGCGCTCCCCGAGATTCACCAAGCAGCCGGTCCCGCCAGCGACCACGCCGGTCGGCGTCGGGTTGGCTGCGCTCAGCACCTGGACCGCGACGACGTTGGGTAGGAGCGCCTGTGCAATGTCGAGCACGCGCTGTTCGAGTTCCGAGTTCCGTCGGAGCCATGCTCATCATCGCCGTCTAGCACGACAGGATTGACCCTGCCGGGCGCGTGCATGCGGGACGCCCACACGCGAGAGCACGCCCTCCCGCCATCCGACAGCTCGGGGGCACGACAGAGACGCTGGTTCGCGCGTGGACCTGCTGGCGAGCGTCCCTGGCTTGCGGACGCGTGGCCCTACAACTTCATTGCCTTTTTGAAGCGCTTCGCGTCGGCGAACATGTCGACGTTCGTGAACACGTACGTCGCGTCGTCGTGCTTCGCGCCGCGCGCGATCTCCGCGAGCCGCTCGATCGCCGGATCCTCGTAGCGCGACTTGTGCCCCGCGGGACCGTGCAGGCGGTAGTAGGCCACCTTCAGCCGCGAGAGGCCCGCGTTCAGCGGATCGCGCGCGGCGAGCGCGCCGACCTCCTGGGTGAGCTCGTCGCACTCGTCCGGATCCCACCCGGGCGGAGGCTCGAAGACGACGCGCTCGAAGCGCTTCTTCACGTTGACGAGGAAGTCGCGCAGGATGGCCTTGTTCGCCCGCGTCGGCGTGAACTCCGGGGGGCCGACGAAGACGGCGAGCTTCGCCTCGAGCTCATCCGCGACCGCCTCGATGCTCTTGAGCGCCGTCTCGATGACCTTGCCGTCCCGAAACCCCTCCTGCCCGATCTCGCGCGGACCGAGCAGGGCGAAGCGAAAGCCGCCTGGAGCTTCGCGCCGCCAGCGCCGGATCGTTCCAGGTCCCGGGAGGGACACATGGGTCTCCTGCACCTCCACGAACATGAACTCGCGGAAATAGCGCGTCGCTGGGACGGGGAAACCGGCGCAGCCGACGGTAATCATCGCCCCCACCCTAGCCCACGCGCGCGCTGGCGAGAAGCCAGACGGATGGATTTCTCGATCGGCTCGCCTGGACGCCCAAACGATGACGCGGGGGCGCGAGGACGTAGTGAAGCAGTGGATGCCCGCTCACTTCTCCCCCTCGCGCCGCGCCGCTGGCTCGGTGCACGGGCGCGCTGCAGCGCCGTCGACCGCGCCCTCGCCGGCGGCCTGCCCGAACGGCAGCGCGAGCGCCGCGGCGCTGCGATCGACCTTGCGCTGCAGGCGGGCCCGGCGGCGGGCCTGCGCGGGCTCGGGCTCCGCGGTGCCCTGGTCGGCCAGCTCGAGGGCGCGGGCGAAGGCGCGCACGTGGTGCTCGTAGAGCTTCGCGAGCTCGAGGCGCACCGAGGGATCGTCGATCTCGGCCGCGAGGGCCTCGTAGTCCGCGAGCGCCCGCGCCTTGTCCCCGCGCGCCTTCGCGATGTCGCCGCGCGCCCGCCGCGCGGCCGCGCCGCCGCCGCGCTCGACGGCCGCGTCCGCCAGCTCGGCCGCCCGCTCGAGCGCGCCCGCCCGCCGCAGCGTCGCGGCCACCCCGGCGAGATCGCCGGCGGCGAGGCTGCCGAGCGGCTCGCCGTAGAGGCCGACCAGCGCGACCATCGCGAGGACGTCGGCGGCGTTGTGCTCGACGACGCCGAGCAGCGCCTCCTCGTCGCCGGTGCGCAGGAAGTGGGCGTAGCACGCGACGACCTCGCCGCCGGGCACGTCGCCGACGCGCACCCGGCCGAGCACGTCGTGCTCGAGGGCGATGAGGGTGCAGCTCTTCAGGCGGGCCTTGTGGATACGGCGCGCGACGTGGACGAGATCGAGGTGCGGCAGCTCCGGCGGCGGCGGAAGGCGGTTCATCACGTAGCGCGCGCGCAGGAGCGGCATGTCGAACGCCTTGCCGTTGTACGTGACGATCATCGAGGCGCCGGCGAGGCGCTCGGCCAGGCGGCGCAGGATGGGCTCCTCCTCGCCGAGGCGGCGCAGGAGGAACTGCTCCATGACGAAGCCGTCGGACAGAGGCTCGCCGAGCGGCCCCGCGCCGTCCGCCCCGGGGTCGAACCAGGCGAGGCCGATCAGGAACGGCACGGTGCCCGTGCCGCCTGCGAGGCCCGTGGTCTCCGTATCGAGGAACAGCGCCCGCCGCACGTCGCAGCCGGCGAGCGCCGGATCGAGCGAGAGGAGCGCAAGCATGGCCGGGTCGGCGTCGCGCGCGGCGACGAGCGGCGCGCGGCCGACGCGGGCCGCCGCGAGCGAGCGGGTGCGGCTCGCATAGAGCGGTCCCCCGGGCGTCTGCTCGACATGGAAGGGGAGCTCGCCGCGCGCGGGATCGGCCCTGGGGGTCGGCGGCGCGCCCCGGGCGACGATGCGGGAGATGCGCTCGCGCAGATCGTCGAGCGACGGTCGAGCGACGCCCGTGGCGGGCGATGCAGGCGCCGCGGCCGGCGCCACGGCGGCCGGCGGTGCGGGAGGCGCTTCGGAGGGGCCGGCGCCGTCCACGGCGGGACCGCGATCGAGCGGCGCCTGCGCGGGGGCGAGCGGCGCAGCGCCGCGCCGCTCCGCCGGGAGCGGTCCGAGCCGCGCGAGCTTCGACTTGAACGACGTCATCGGCCGGTCGCGAGGTTTCCACGCCGGGCACTGCGCATCAAGTCAGTGGTCCAGCGGAGGCCGCGTCAGGGATCCTGACCTGCTTCCCGGCGCGCGGCGCCGGGAACGACGCCGAGCTTCGCCCGGATCGCGGCGAGCACCTCGTCGGCTTGCCGCTCGGTCGCGGCGCGATCGCCGGAGTTCTCGATGACGTAGTCGGCCACCGCGACCTTGCTGGCGAGCGGGAGCTGCGCGGCGAGCCGGGCGCGCACGTGGTGTTCGGTCGCGCCGTCCCGCGCCATCGCGCGGGCGATCTGGACCGCCTCGGGCACAGCGACCACGACGAGCGGGCGGAACGCATCGGCGACCCCGTTCTCGACGAGGAGCGCCGCCTCGTAGCAGGCGAGCGGCTCGCCCTGCGCCTGGAGCTCGGCGGCGCGCTCCAGCGTGAGCGCCGTGATGCGCGGGTGCACGATCGCGTTCAGCTGGCGGCGCTTGTCCGGATCGGCGAACACCACCGCGGCGACGCGCGCGCGATCGAGCGAGCCGTCCGGCGAGACCACCTCCGGGCCCAGGGCGCGCACCACCGCGTCGAGCCCCTCGGTTCCCTTCGCCACCACCTCGCGGGCGAGCGCGTCGGCGTCGATGACCGGAAGCCCCCGCGCGCGAAAATGAGCCGCCACCGTGCTCTTGCCGGATCCCAGGCCGCCGGTGAGCCCGAACAGGACGATCCCCATGGCCGCCTCAGCCCCCCACCTGGAGCGACCGGCACGCCTCTCCGCTGCCTGACCTCGACCCAGCATCACAACGCATTGCGTTAAATTCTACCTTTGTCGCCCTGCGGCCGAGCGCGGCCGGCGTCGGAAGAAGGTGCGGCCTGCGCCGGCGCCCACGTCTGCCCGGAGCGCCTGCCCGCCTCGTGACCACCACGGACCCGAGCCTACCTCGAAGGGGGGTCTGCGACCGTCGAGTTTCCTCGCCGTCGGCGCTTAAGAAGTCCGCTTCTCCGGGAATGCAACTACCATAACGGGGTGGTGGCAAAGATCGATGACCGGCCGGAGTCGAGCCTGCACGCCGCGTTCGATCGCTCGGACGCGCACCGCGGCTCGCCGGATAAGCAGCTCGCGGCGTGGCTGTCCGAGCTCGACGTCGGCGTGATCGAAGTCGACGCCGAGCAGCGCGTGGTGCGCGTCAACGGGGCAGCGGAGCGGCTGACCGGCTGGTCGATCGTCGAGGCGCGCGGCGCGCTGCTCGATCGCGTGCTCCGGCTGATCCCGGCGGCGGGGACGACGAGCGGAGATCCGGACATCGACGTCGGAGAGATGACCGAGCTGTTCGACGACGGCGCGCCGGCGAAGGCCGCTGCGCCGCCCGCGCTCACGCCGCGGCGCGAGCCGGTGGCGCCGCTCGCGCCGGTGATCATCGACGAGGGCGCGCTGCGCACGCCGGGCGCGCCGCTCGCCGCGCCCGAGGCAGCTGCGGCGAGTCGACCGACGTCCGCGCGGTACACCGCGCTGCTCGAGCGCCGCGACGGCTCGGTCATCCCCGTCGTCCACACGATCGGCGCGCTCACGGGGCGGCCCACGCGCGAGAGCCAGCGCGACTCGAGGCCGCCGCCCGCGCCCGGGCAGCTCATCCTCTTCCGCGAGCTCGGCGCGCCGGGGCCCTTGCCGATCCACCCGGCCAAGCCCCGCTACGACGCGCTGACGCGGCTCCTCGATCGGTACGCGATCATCGATCGCATCGAGGAGGCGCTGAACGACTGCAGGGCGAACAACACGCCGTACGCGCTCTGCTACATCGACCTGGATCGCTTCCGGCTCGTGAACGCCACCTGCGGGCACGAGGCGGGCGACGATCTGCTCCAGTGGGTCGCGACGCGCGTGCACGAGATCGTCGGCCCGAAGGACGCGGCGGGGCGGATCGGCGGCGACGAGTTCGTCCTCTTGCTCGCGGACAAGAGCGAGCGGGAAGCGGAGCGGATCGCGCGCGACCTGCAGATCTGCCTGCTCGAGTTCCGGTTCGGGTGGGCGGAGAAGACGTTCTCGATCGGCGCGAGCATCGGGCTCGTGGTGCTGACCCCGCACTTCGAGCGGGCCGTCGACGTGCTCGGCGCCGCCGATCACGCGTGCCGCATCGCGAAGGAGAACGGGCGCGGGAGGCTGCAGGTCTACCTCGACGACCAGCAGATGACGACGAGCCGGCGCTCGATGCAGTGGGTCGCGAGCCTGCAGCGCCACCTCGCCGAGGGGCGGCTCCGGCTCTACTCGCAGGGCATCCACCCGCTCATCAAGCCGGGCGCGGCGCACACGCCCCACGGCGCGCACTTCGAGGTGCTCGTGCGGCAGCTCGGCGAGGACGGCCGGTTCTACTCGCCGGTCGGCATCATCCAGGCGGCGGAGCAGAGCGGCCTGATCCACGTGATCGATCGCTACGTCGCGCGCCAGGCGTTCCGGCTCATCGGCGCGCTGCCGCAGCACGCGCTGAGGCGCCTCGACACGTGCTCGATCAACCTGTCGGGCGTGTCGCTGCTGCGCGAGGGCCTGCTCGACTTCCTCGTCGAGCAGCTGCACCGGGCGCAGGTGCCGCCGAGCAAGATCTGCTTCGAGATCACCGAGACGGCGGCGCTCGCCAACCTCGGCGAGGTGCTGTGGTTCATGCAGGAGCTCGGCGCCATGGGGTGCCGGTTCGCGATCGACGACTTCGGCAGCGGGCACGCGTCGTACGGCTACCTGGAGAGCCTGCCGGTCGACTACGTCAAGATCGACGGCATGTTCGTGCGCGATCTGAAGGACAACTCGCTCCACCGCGCGATCGTGGAGTCGGTGCACCGCATCGGCGACACGCTCGGCATCAAGACCGTCGCCGAGCAGGTGGAGAACCAGGAGATCGCCGATCTGCTCACGTCGATGGGCATCCACTACGCGCAGGGGTGGCACTTCGACAAGCCGCAGCCGCTCGTGGACCTCTGCGGGTCCCTGCGCGCCCAGGGCGAGCCGAGCATCCCGGACGCGACCGGCTCGCCGGAAGGCCGCTGACGCGATCGCGGCGGGAGCCCGCCCGGGCTCGCCGCGCGATCCGCTGGACCTTCCCTAGAAAAGAAGCGCTGACGACGTCGTGAGCGTGACGCCGGCGGCCTGCACCTCGGCGAGCGCGGCGGCGACCCCGGCCTCGGTGATGCCGGCGACGGCGTCGGTCAGGAGCACCGTGCGGTAGCCGCGCTGGGCGAGGCCGAGGGCGGCGGCGCGGACGCAGTAGTCGGTCGCCACGCCGTAGACGACGAGCTCCGGCGCGTCGCCGAGCGCCGCGGCGAGCTCGCGCAGGAACGCCTCGGCGAGCGGGTTCGCGAAGAGGCTGTAGACCTCCTTCTCGAAGTAGACGGCGTGGCTCCTGCGCGCCGCGAGCTCGCGCACCGCCGCGTCGATCGGCGCGCGCTCCACGTTCGGGAGGAAGCGAAAGCGCGGCGGCAGCGTCCCCTCGACCTTCAGCCAGCCCGGCGTCCCCTTCACGCAGTGGTCGGGGAAGCCCGGCTTGACGCCCTCGGGGGCCGGCGTGTCGTTCGACGCGAACTCCCACGCGTCCCACGCGTGCGAGTCGACCGAGCCGACGATGGGGATCCCGTGCGCGACGGCGTGCTCGGTGAGCCTCCGAAACAGCGCGTTCGGCGAGCCCTGCACGTACAGCGCGCCGGTCTCCTCACAGAAGTCCCGCTGGACGTCGACGTCGACGAACACCCTCGGGGGCGAAGATTGTGGGGGCCATTTACCGCTCGCCATGTCGTCGTCTCCTGTCGTGGGGGGCGCGCGGCCTCTCGCGGCCGCGCACGCCAGGGGTCTCGCTCGCTACCGCTGTCCTGCGCCGGAGACGACGCGGGCGCGCACCGCCTCCACGAGCGCGCCGAGCCGCGGCGACACGTCGGCCGCGAAGGGCGCGCCCTGCTCGGGCCCGTCGTCGATGGAGAGGAGCGCGTCCGGGAGCCCGGCGAGCTGCGCGCGCGCGCGCAGCCGGACGGCGTCGAGCCCCTCGGGCGGCGCGACCCGGGCGCCGCGCGCCATCACGGGCGCGAGCAGCGGCTCGGCGTCGGGGCTCATCGGCTCGCCCTCGAGCGCGATCACGTCGCGGGCGAGCTTCCCCGATCGATCGCGGAAGCGGTGCACCTGGTGCGCGCCGGGCAGGGTCGCCTTCCCTTCCGAGAACTTCGCGATGGGCGTGCGCTCTCCGCCCGCGCCGCGCTCGACGTCGCCGATCTCCACGAGCTTGTAGACGCCGCCCAGCGCCGGGGCGTCGATCGACGTCACGAGGTCCGTCCCCACGCCGTAGAGGTCGATGGGCGCCCCGGCGCGACGGAGCTCGGCGATGCGGTGCTCGTTCAGATCGCCCGAGGCGACGATCTTCGCCGACGTGCAGCCTGCGTCGTCGAGGATCCTCCGCACGGCCACGCTGAGCGCGGCGAGGTCGCCGGAGTCGAGCCGGACCCCCTTCAGCTTGTCGCGCGCGATCGCCGCCGCGCGCGCCGCGCCAACGAGCGTGTCGTAGGTGTCGACGAGCAGGATCGCCGCGCTCGGGAAGACGGCGACGTAGGCCTCGAACGCGGCCTGCTCCGTCGGGTGGGCCATGGTCCACATGTGCGCGGCCGTCCCGAGCACCGGGACGCCGAAGCGCATCCCGGCCTCGACGTTGGAGGTGCCGACACAGCCGACCGCGTACGCGGCCCGCGCAGCGTCGATCGCCGCCTCCGGGTGTGCCCTGCGGCTGCCGAACTCGATGACCCCCGCGTCGCCGGCGGCCAGGACGACGCGCGCGGCCTTCGACGCGATCGCGGTGGCGTGGTTGATGGCGGACAGGGCGAACGTCTCGATGAGCTGCGCCTCGATGAGCGGCGCCGTGACGCGCAGGACCGGCTCGTTCGCGAAGAACGCGGTCCCCTCGGGGATGGCCCAGACGTCGCCGTGGAAGCGGAAGTCCCGCAGGTAGCCGCAGAACGCCGGCGTCATCGCGTCCGCGAGGGCGGGCAGCGCGCTCAGGTAGGCGATCTGCTCCTCGGTGAAGCGGAGCTCCTCGAGGTAGCGCACGACCCGCTCGAGGCCCATCGCGACAAGGAAGCGCCGGTGCCGGGGCAGCCGCCGCACGAAGAGCTCGCACGTCGCGACGCGCGAGGCCATGCCGCGGTGGAAATAGCCCGCCGCCATGGTCAGCTGGTAGAGATCGGTGTGCAGCGCGTCCACAGATTATGGCTAGAGACGCTGGACGTACGGGTCAACCGGAAGATCGCGCGGCGTGAGGCGGTGCGCCGGCCATCCTCACGCTCGCTCCCCGGTCCGCCGCGGGCCGCGCCCCCGCGACGGCCGCGGCTGGACTAAGCTCCGCGGCCATGGCGGCGAAGATCCTGGATGGCAAGGCGATCGCGCAGAAGGTCCGCGACGAGGTGCGGGAGGGGGTGGCGCGCTTCGTGGCCGCCCACGGTCGGCCCCCCGGCCTCGAGGTGGTGCTCGTCGGTGAGGACCCGGCCAGCGTGACGCACACGCGGAGCAAGGAGCGGATGTCGAACGAGGTCGGCATTCGAGGACGGCTCCGCGCGCTCCCGGCCGCGACGACCGAGGCCGAGCTGCTCGCGTGCGTCGCCGAGCTCGACGCGGACGACGCCGTCGACGGGATCCTCGTCCAGCTGCCGCTGCCGCCGCACGTCCGCGCGCACGCCGTGCTCGACGCCATCGATCCCGCGAAGGACGTCGACGGCCTCCACCCGGTGAACGCAGGGCTGCTCGCGATGGGCCGCCCGGGCGGCATCGCGCCGTGCACGCCGGTCGGCTGCATGCGCCTGCTCGCCGAGGCGGGCGTCGAGCTCGCCGGCGCCCGCGCGGTGGTGGTGGGGCGGAGCAACCTCGTCGGCAGGCCGATGGCGCAGCTGCTGCTCGCGCGGCACGCGACGGTCGCGATCGCCCACACGCGCACGCGCGATCTGAAGGCGCTCTGCCGCGAGGCCGACGTGCTCGTGGCGGCGGCGGGCAAGGCGAAGCTCATCGGCGGCGACTGGATCAAGGAAGGGGCCACGGTGATCGACGTCGGCATGAACCGCGACGACGCGGGCAAGCTGGTGGGCGACGTCGATTTCGACGCCGTCAGGGAGCGGGCCGCCTGGATCACGCCGGTGCCCGGCGGCGTCGGCCCCATGACGATCGCCTCGCTGCTCGAGACGACGCTGCGCGCCGCGGAGGCGCGCGTCGCGACGCGGTGACGATGGCCGTGACGAGGGGGCTCGCGCCCGCGCCGCAGCCCGACGCCGACGCGGAGGCCGCCTCCGCCGCCGAGCGCGCCGCGGCGTTCGTCGCGCGCGAGACGGCCGTCGCCTGCCCGCCGTTCGTCCCCGAGGTCAAGCTCCACCTGGCGACCGAGGTCACGCCGCTCTGGCGCGCGACCGAGGCGGCGCTCACGCGCGCGGGCGTGCCGCCGCCGTACTGGGCGTTCGCGTGGGCGGGCGGGCAGGCGCTCGCGCGGTACCTCCTCGATCATCCCGCGACGGTCTCGGGCAAGCGCGTCCTCGACCTCGCCTCCGGCGGCGGCGTCGTCGCGATCGCCGCGGTGCTCGCCGGCGCCGCGCGCGTGAGCGCCGCCGACATCGATCCGTTCGCCGCGGCGGCGCTCCGGCTGAACGCGGCCCTGAACGGCGTCACCGTCGACGTGATCACCGAGGACCTCACGGCGAGCGCCGCGGCGGCCGCGTGGGACGTCATCGTGGCGGGCGACGTCTGCTACGAGCGCGCGATGGTCGACCGCGTGCTCCCGTGGCTGCGCCAAGAGGCCGCGCGCGCCACCGCGGTGATCGTCGGCGATCCCGGGCGCGCCTATTGCCCCTCGGAGGCGGTCGAGGAGCTCGCGCGGTACCAGGTCCCCACGTCGCTCGACCTCGAAGGCCGCGAGCAGCGCGAGACGCGGGTGCTGCGGCTGCTGCCGCACCCTTCGGGCCGCGAGGAGGGGCAGCCCGGCCGGTAGGCGGCGTCCGGCGGCGCGGCGCCCCACGGGCCGAGGCGCCGCCTACTCCGCGCCGAGGCGTCCTCCGTTCAGCCGGCGCACGTGCCCCCCGATCGCCGCCGCGAAGGCCGCGTCGTTGGTCGTGAGGAGCGTCGCCTTCCCCTCCGCGCGGCGCTGCTCGATGAGCTCCAGCACCGTGCGCGCCCCCTCGGCGTCCAGCCCGTTGGTCGGCTCGTCGATCACGAGCAGCCAAGGATCGCCCACCAGCGCCGCGAGGAGGAGCGCGCGCTTGCGCTGACCGAACGACAGCCCGGAGAGCCGTTGTCGGTAGAAGGCGGCCGCGCCGAGCCGCTCGATCCACGCGCGCCACGCGCCGTCGAGCGGCGGTGCCTGCTTGAGCGCGCGCACGAGGGCGCAGAGCTCCGCGACCTGGAGATCGGGCAGCGCCTCGGTCGCGTCGGGCGCGTAGCCGAGCCGGCGCCGCGCCGAGGCCGCGGCGCCGTGGACGGCCTCCCCCGAGAGCATCACGGCGCCGCGATCGGGCTCCAGCAACCCGACGACGACCCGCAGCAAGGTCGATTTGCCGGCGCCGTTCTCGCCCATCACGACCGCCACCTCCGAAGGTCCGCAGCGGAGTTCGACGCCCGAGAGCACGTCCCTGCCCGAGAGCCGCTTGTGGATCCCCGTCGCCTCCAGCGTCACAGCGCCCTCCCCTCTCCCGCCGCCGCGCCGCGCCCGCGACGCGGCGAGAGCCAGCGCGCCCCGGCGGGCCCCGCGAGCAGCGCGGCCGCCGGAGCGAAGGCCGCGAGCGCGAGATCGCCCAGCGTCCACGCGGCCGCGATCGACGCCGCGATCGCCGCGACCACCGAGAGCAGCACCCGGCTGCTGTCGCGGCCGTCCTGCCGCACGGACCACCGGACGCAGCCGAGCGCGATCGCGGCGAGGAGCAGCCCCGCGAGCCCCGCACCACCGACCAGGCGCAACGTCACCGAGGGGGCCGCGCCGGTGAGCGCGCCGACCACCGCGCCGTGCGCGAGCGCAAGCGCGACGAGCGGCGCGGCCACCGCCGCGGCGACGGCGCCCGCGCGGAGCCCGGCCGCCGTGCCGCACGCGTCGAGGAGCCACGCGAGCCGCCGCTCCTCGCGCAGGACCGGACCAGAGAGGCCAGCGCCCGCGCAGAGCGCGACCGGCGCGAGCGCGACGAGCGACGCCGCGGCGAGCGGCCCACCGCCGAACCGCCCGCTGTTCCGGGCCCAGGCCGCCGCGGCGAGCGCGCCGATCGCCGCGAGCGCGAGGCCCCGCACGAGCACCGCGCGGTGACCGCGGACGAGCGCCGCCAGGTAGGCGAGCGCGAGCGCGGCGAGCGCGGGCGCCGCCGATGGGATCATCGAGCGCTCGCGGCCGGCGGGGATCTCCGGCGCGCGGGCGACAGCCGCGCGCAGCCCGACGGCCAGCGCGGGCGCGGCGCACGCGAGCAGGACGGACGCCGGGGCCCCGAGCGCGATGGCGCCCGCGAGCAGCGCGAGGGCCGAGAGCTCGCGCGCGCCGCGCGGACGGGCGAGGAGCATGCAGCGCGCCGCGAGCGCCGCGGCGCCGGCGGCGCAGCCGGCGAGCGCGCCGGCGCCGACCGCCCAGAGCGCCACCCACGGGAGCTCCGCGACGGCGAGGAGCAGCGCGTGAGCCGAGAGCAGCTCGCGGCGCGGGACCGGCAGCGCGCGGAGAAAGAACGTCGCCGGAGCGCGGAGCAGCGCGCGCGCCGCCGGCGTCCCGACGAGCAACCACGCCCCCCACAGCGCGACCCGGAACAGGGGCGACTCACCCGCGATGCCCGTGAGCTGCGAGGGGTGCATCCCGTTGCCGCCGAACACGACCGCCGCGACGAGGCCCATGCCCATGTACAGCGGCATGGCGCGCGCGAAGGCGTCCTTCCCGGCCGTCGAGACCAGGACGCGCACGACGAGGGCGAAGCGGCGCAGCACGTCACGTGCTTGTACCCCACGGCGGGCCGGATGCTCCCCTCGGAAGCGCAGGACGGGGCCGCTCCGCGAGCCGATCGCGTCGAGGGAGCCGAGCCCCTCGCCGCGACGGTGTCCTGTTGCGATGGATCCGGACCGGAAGCGGCGGCCGCGCCGCCCCCCTACCGCGCTGGCGAGCGCGGCGGCCCTCCCCGCCCGCGTGGCCGGTGTCGCGGAGCGCGCCGGAAGCAGTAGACTCGACCGGGTGAGCCGCTCCCCTGGGCGCCGTGGCCCCAACGCATCGCAGCTCTCGCTGTTCGATCCAGCGCCTGAGCCCGCCGCTGCCGAGGCGGCGCGCGAGCGCGACGTGATGGCGGCGGTCTACGACGACGCCGCCCGCCTCGCGGCGCGGCTGCCGCCGGGGCTCCACCTCGGCACGAGCTCGTGGAGCTTCCCCGGCTGGCAGGGCCTCGTCTACGCCGCGCGGCAGAGCACGGAGGAGCTCGCGCGCGATGGCCTCGCCGAGTACGCCCGGCACCCGCTGCTCACGACGGTGGGAATCGATCGCAGCTTCTACGCCCCCGTCCCCGACAGCGACTTCCGCCGTTACGGAGCGCAGCTGCCGGACGGCTTCCGCTGCGTATCGAAGGCGCTGCACGCCGTCGTGTCCCAGACGCTCGAGCGATCGCAGACGCCGCCGGCCGAGGACGAGGGGCGCGGCGCGGGCCCCGCTCGCCTCGAGCCGAACCCGGATTTCCTCTCGGTGCCGCTCTTCCTCTCGCGCGTCGCCGCGCCGCTGCTCACGGTGTTCCGGGCGCACGCGGGGCCGGTGCTGCTCGAGCTGCCCCCGGTCGGCCCGCCCCACCGGCTCCCGCCGCGCGCGTTCTTCGAGCGGCTCGACGCGTTCCTCGGCGCGCTGCCGCGCGAGCTCTCCTGCGCGGTCGAGCTCAGGGAGCGCGCCTATTTCACCGGCGAGTACAGGGAGATCCTCGGCGCGCGCGGCGTCGCCCACGCCTACAGCTACTGGCGCAACATGCCGTCTCCCGGGGCCCAGGCCGAGGTGGTGCCCGTCTCGAACGCCCCGTTCGCGGTCGTCCGGCTCTCGCTCAAGCCCGGTCGCCGCTACGAGGCGGAGAAGCGCCGGTTCCACCCGTTCAACCGGGTGGTCGAGCCGGATCCCGAGATGCGCGCGGAGGTCGCGCGGATCCTCTGCGAGGCCGCGGCGCTGCGCATCGAGAGCTTCACGCTCGTGAACAACAAGGCCGAGGGCTCGGCGCCCCTGACCGTGCGCGCCATCGCCGAAGAGGTCGCCGCGGCGTGGCGCGCGCCCGTGTCGCCCACGACGACCGCCGGCGGGTGAGCCCGACCAGAGCAGGACGGAGCGGTCGGGCGCGACGCGCGCGCCGGCGCCGCGGAGAGGACAGGCTGGAAAGGGTCGCCGTGCGGGCGGCCTCGGGGCCAGCGCGGCGCGTCCCTCCAGGCCATCGCGCGCGAAAAGGACTCTCCTCATCGTACCATCCGTGCAACACCTCGTGCGCCATGGCCCGAGCGCCGGCGCGCCGGCCGCGGCAGAGGACGCGCACAGCGCTTGGAGGTGCCCAGTGAAACGCAGTGAAGCTCCGGCCCGCGCCGATGTGGTCATCGTCGGCGCCGGCCACAACGGTCTCGTCGCCGCCGTCCTCCTCGCCCGCCGTGGGCTCGACGTGGTGGTGCTCGAGGAGAAGGACGCGGTCGGCGGCGCGGTGAAGACCGAGCACCCCTTCCGGAAGGCGCCGGGCCTCGGCGTCTCGAGCGGCGCCTACCTGCTCGGGCTCGCCCCCCCCGAGCTGCTCCGCGAGGTCGGCGTCGCCCTCCCCCTCCGGCGGCGCGATCCGCACTATTTCCTCCCGACCACGGACCGGCGCTACCTGCTCTTCGGCTCGGACCAGGCCGCGATGAAGCGGCAGTTCCTGGAGTTCTTCTCCCAGGCGGACTGGGACGCGAACAGCGCGCTCCAGGCCGAGCTCGCCGCGCTCCGGGACGACATCGCCCCGACGTGGCTCGAGGACCCGCTCTCCATCGAGGAGACGGCGGAGCGCTACGTGCGGCCCGCCCTCCGGCAGACGTTCGTGGCGCTCTGCCGGGGCACGATCTCCGACTACCTCGCGCGGTTCGGCTGGAAGAGCGACCTCCTCCAGGCGATGTACGCCGTGACCGACGCCTTCTCGGGGCTCGCAGGCGGCTTCGAGTCGCCCGGCACCGGCATGAACTTCCTCATCCACAACATGTGCCGCCTCCCCGGCGCCGACGGGACCTGGATGATCGTCGAGGGCGGGATGGGCACGATCTCCCGCCTCTTCGCCGAGAAGGCGAGGGCCGAGGGCGCGACGATCGTCACCGGCGCCCGCGTCGCGCGGATCGAGGCGTCCGGGGGCGCCGTCTCCGGCGTGCTCCTCGAGGACGGCGCGCGCATCGCCGCGAAGGTGGTCGTCTCGAACGCCGATCCGTACCGCACCCGCGCGCTCGCCGGCGAGGCGGCGATCGGGGCCTCGCTCTCGGCGCGGCTCGACGCGCTCGCGAAGGACGGCTCGACGCTCAAGGTCAACATGGCGCTGACCGGCCTGCCCACGTTCACGTGCCTCCCGGAGGACCGCGGGCAGTTCGGGCCGACCATCCACCTCCTGCCGGACGAGGACGTCGTGATGGACACGCTGCGGCAGGCCCACCGCGACGCGATGAGCGGGCGCCTCCCGGAGTTCCCCGCGATCGAGTGGTACTTCCACACGCCGATCGACCCGAGCCTACGCGACGCGGAGGGCCACCACAACGCGGCGCTCTTCGTGCAGTGGGTGCCCTACGCGCTCGCGGGCGGCGAGACGTGGGACCAGGCCGCGCCGCGCTACGTGAAGCACCTCCTCTCGATCTGCGATCGCTTCGCGCCTGGGATGAGCGACCTCGTGCTGGAGACGTTCACGCTGGCGCCGCCGGACATCGAGCGGCACTTCGGGATCACGAGGGGGCATATCCACCACATCGACAACAGCTTCGGCTTCGCCGACCGCGTGCCTTACCGGTTCGGGCTCGCCGGGCTGTACTCGTGCAGCGCGGGCACGCACCCGGCCGGGTCGGTCATCGGCGCGGCGGGGCACAACGCCGCCAAGGCCGCGCTCGCCGACCTCGGCAAGTGAGGCCGCGCGTCGGCGGTCGCGCCGCCGCGCTGGCGCCGTCACGCCGCCGCGCGCGCGACCGTCCCCTTCGCCGTCACCACCGCGCGCTCGAGCGGGGCGCCGGCGCCGAGGACCACCCGCGCGCCCGGCCAGACCACACACCGACGCGCCGCGCCGGCCCCCTCGACCCGCGCCCCCGCCCCGACGACGCTGCCCGCCACGTCCACGCCCTCGGCGACGGACGCCCCCGGGCCGACGTAGCTCCGCAAGCCGCGCTGCGAGAGCCAGCGCGCGCTCGCCGCCAGGTACGCGGCCACCGTTCCGATGTCGTGCCACACGCCGGGCGCCGCGAACGTCGCGAGCGAGCGCCCCTCGCGCAGCCATGGCAGGTACACGTCCCCCACCATGCACCCGCGCGGCGGAAGCCTTCGCCGGAGCGCCCCGCCGACCACGTGCACGCCCACGAAATCGCCGCCCGCGACCTCGTCGCCGAAGCGCTCGCCGCGGAGCCGCACCACCTCGCCCCGCGCGCCGACGCCGACCGTCCCCTCCCCGGCCGGCCGCGGCGCGACAGCGAGCGTCGCGCCCGCGCCGTGACGGCCGTGCGCCGCCGAGAGCGCCGCCACGTCGAGATCGATCAGGATGTCGCCGTTCCAGAGGACCACGTCGCCCTCGCCGAGCGCGCTCGCCGCGTTCGCGAGGCCCCCGGCGGTGCCGAGGGGCTCCGGCTCGTGCAGGACGTCGACGGGCACCGGGAACGCCGCGAGCAGATCGCGCGAGAATCGCTCCGCGAGGTGGGACTTGTTCACCGCGACGCGAACGACCCCGCTTGCTGCGAGCCGCTCGGCGATGTGCGCGATGAGCGGCCGATCGCCGAGCCACAGGAGCGGCTTCGGCATCTCGTCCGTGAGCGGGCGGAGCCGGGTCCCGAGCCCCGCCGCGAGGATCATGGCAGAGGCCATGGCCGCGAGGATCGCCCCTTCACGGGGAACGTTCAAGAAATCGAGGTCGCGACGGCGCGACCGCGCAACGGCGCCATCGGAGCGGGCGGCCATCGGCCCGATCCCTCGTTCAGCTCACTCCCCCCGCTCGGGCAGCCCTCGCGCCGCGCGCTCGAGCAGCTCGTGCCCCGTCGCGTCCCCCTCCTCGATGTGCGCGACGCCGATGCGGAGGGTCATCCGGAAGGGCGTCGTGGCCGCCCGCCGGAAGCGGTGCTGGCGCACCTTCTCGCCGAGCACCTTCGCGAACGCGGACGCCCGCGTCCGGCCGATCCCGGGGCAGACGATCGCGAGGGTGTCGCGGCGGTAGCGCCCGAGCAGCCCGCCTTCCGGCACGTAGATCCTGACGATGCGCGCGAGATCGCCGAGGATGCGATCGACCCCGGCTCGGCCCTGCGTCTCCTCGACGCCCTGGAGCCCCTCCACGCTGAGCAGCAGCAGCGAGAGCCTCGTCGTCCGCTGCTCCTTGGCGCGCAGCACCTCCTTCTTCAGGAAGGCCCGGAGCCGCTCCTCGTGGACGACCGCGGCGAGGTCCTCGTCGCGCTGGCGTGACTCCCCGGCCTTGGGCCCTGGCTCCGGAGGCTTCGGCCCGGGGTCCGACGGCGAGCTGGCGCGCCGGTCGTCGGCGGCGCGCCGGTCGTCCGCGTCGACCCCGCGGGTCTCGACCCCGCGGCGGGACGACGGCGGCGGGTTCGTGGGCCGCTCGGGCGGGGGCGGCGTCGACGGGGCGGGCGCGCCGAGCGCCTCCGCCATCAGCGTGACGGCCGCCGTCGCGCGCTCGAAGCGGTCCTTCGGGTCGATCGCGGTCGCCTGCTGGAACCACGCGTCGAAGGCGGGGGGCAGCCGGATGCTGCTGCGGCGCCGCGCGGCGCGGGCGCTCGGAGGCTCGGGCAACCCCGCCACCATCCGCTGGAGGAGCGCGTAGACCGACGGCAGGACGTTGGCCTCGGTCAGCCAGTACGGGCTGCCCACGAGCAGCGCGAAGGCGACATGCGCGAGCGCATGGATGTCGGTCTTCGGCCCGACGGCGACGTCGCCGCGGATCTGCTCGGGCGCCATGTAGAGGGGCGTCCCGACCATCGCCGTGCGGTCCGCCATGCTGCGGTGCGCCACGACCTTCGCCAGCCCAAAATCAAGGACCTTCACGCAAGGGGAGCCGTCGTCCCGCCTCGTCAGAAAGAGGTTCGCCGGCTTGAGGTCCCGGTGGACGATGGCGGCCGCGTGCATCTTGTCGAGCGCGCGCGCGACCTGGCCCAGGTAGAGCACCACCTCGACCGGCGGCAGCGGGCCGCGGCGCGCCGACAGGCTCGCGAGCTCCTCGCCCTGGAGCAGGTCCATGACGAGGAACGGCATCCCCGAGTCAGCGTCGATGCCGGCATCGGAGATGTGAACGATGTGGTCGCTCTCGATCCCGCCCGTGATCTTGGCTTCCTGGGCGAACCGGGCGCGCTGGGCCGGGTCCTGGATGGAGCCGGGGAGCATCACCTTGAGCGCTCGGCGGCGGTCCGTGACCACGTCCACGACCTCGTACACCGCCCCCATCCCGCCCGTCTTGATGGGGCGCACGACGCGGTACCGCCCATGGAAAGGCGTGTCGGGTCGGAGCTGCGCGAGGCTCGGCGGATCCATAGGGTGATCGCGGCCCTGGGAGCATAGATCGGACCGGGCCTTGTCCGGTCGCCGTTCGCGCCCCCCGAGGTGGGGTGAGCAGCCGGTGTGCCGGAAAACTCGACGCCTCCGGCGGCCGCGTGGTAGCTCCGCCGGGTGGGTTCGTCTGCGCTCGCCGTCCTCTCCGCCGCGAGGCGGAGCTCCGCGCCCTGGGCCGCGGCCGCGTTGCTCGGCCTCGGCGCCGTGACCCTCATCACAGCGCCGAGCTGCGGCAACGACGGAGTGGGCGTCGACGCCTGCCGGCGGATCGAGCAGGCCCGGTGCGAGGCGGCCGCCGTGTGCCCGGAGTGGATCGGCTCCGGGGACGTCGAAGAGCGGGTGAATACCTGCGTCGAGTTCTACTGGGACCAGTGCCTGCACGGCTTCGAGACCGGCGTCGGCGGCGGACAGACCGTGGCAGAGCCGACGACCTTCCAGGTCGATGCCTGCGTTGCCGCCGTCGGCGAGGCGCGCGCCTGCGCCAGCGCCAAGGTCGCGTCCATGGCGGAGTGCTCTGCGGCGCCGCTCGCCGCGGGCGTGGACGGCGCGATCACCCCCTGCAAGGTGATCACCGCGCAGGCGGAGGCGCTCGAGGCCTGCGCGTTCGTCGCCGCCCCGAACGGCGGCGGCGCCGGCAGCGGCAGCTCCGGCAACGCGGGCAGCGGCGGCTCCGGCAACGCGGGCAGCGGCGGCTCCGGCAACGCGGGCAGCGGCGGCTCCGGCAGCGGCGGCTCCGGCGGCGGCAGCGATATCTCCGGCAGCGGCGGCTCCGGCGGCGGCAGCGATATCTCCGGCAGCGGCGGCTCCGGCGGGCCCTAATTCAGCTGCGGGAAAGCTCCCTCGGACTGACTGATCGCCGATCTCGCACCAACCTGCTAGGTTCAGGGAGGACTTCGACGATGGCTACTCCGGCAACAGTCCACGTTGATGTGGAGCTCCCTTCCGATCTCGCACAGCTCCGCCTCCCGGCGGGGGTCGATCGGAGGCTGCAGGCGCTCCTGGACAAGCAGGATCGCGGGGAGAGGCTATCGGCGGATGAGGCCGTCGAAGCCGAGGGGCTCGTAGAGCTCGCCGAGCTGCTCAGCTTGCTGCGCCTCCGCGCATCGCGGAAGGAGCCTGCGCTGACGCGATGAGCGGCGACGGCGTGCCCGCGGCGCTTCAGCGTCGCGTCCGCAAGCGTGCTGCCGATCGATGCGAGTATTGCCGGCTCTCCCAGGTCAGCCAGGAGGCCACGTTCCATGTCGATCACATCCAGCCACGGCACGCAGGTGGCCTGACCGCCCTGGAGAACCTGGCGCTCGCGTGTGTGTCGTGCTCCCTGCGCAAGGGAGCGCGGACCCATGGAGAGGACCCGACCACGGGCGACCACGCGAGCCTCTTCCACCCTCGCTGGGGTCGCTGGGAAGACCACTTCGACGTGACGGGCCAGCTGTTGATCGCCGGGAAAACACCGACAGGCCGCGCCACCGCCGCGCTGCTCCGGATGAATCGGCCTCTCGTCATCGAGATTCGACGTGAAGAGGCGTTGCGGGGCCGATTCCCGTAGAGGGCGCCCGCAGCTTCCGCGAGCTCATCACCGCCTCGCGGGCTCGAGCGGCGCATCCGGCAGCTCGCCCGTCAGCGCCGTCGCCGGCGCCTCCTCCCGCGGGCCTCGCTCGGCCGCGCGCCGCGCCGGCACAGCCGGGCCGCGTTTCATGTGGCGCCGTTCCCCGGCTTGGACTAGTGCCCCCTGCCAATGGGCCGAGCTCGAGCTGGTTTCGGAACCTTGTTCGCTGCGGATCGCGGGCGCGGGCGCTCCCCGCGATCCCGGTCCGGCCGGTGCGCCCTGGCGCTCGCCGTGCTCGCGCTCGCGGCCTGCGCCGACGGGTCCAACAACGACGACGACCTGCGACTCGGGACGTCGGTGACCATCGACCCGCTCGCCTTCCTGGGGGGCGACGTCCAGTGCGCGAAGGGGGGCATGGGCAGCTACGTCGCCACGCTCACCGACGAGAGCGCGGAGGGCGGGCCGTCCACCCTGGCCTCGTCGCCGCCGATCTCCTGTGCGTGGAGCGTGTCGTTCACGTCCGTCGTCGAGGGGCACGAGTACACGGCCAGGATCGATGGCTACAAGGAGCTCGCCGAGACGCTCACGCCCGAGGGTGGCGAGACCTCCGGGAGCCCCGTCATGCTGCACGCCGGCGGTGGACCGGCCGATCCGAGCTGGACATGGGAGTGCCCCGGCCCCGACGCCCCGGGCGGCGCCGGCTCGATCGTGGCGGAGAAGGACGTAGAAATCGTCGTCCGGACCTGCGCCCCGCCCGAGCCTTGACCCTTCCGGCGCCCGCGTCGCGCCGCCTCACGCTCCCGCCGCGCTGTCCATCGCCCCCGCCCAGGACGCTCCCGCGCTCCCGCCGCGCTGTCCGGCACCCCTGATGCGCCCTCACGGCGTCCGCCGAGGAGCCGGCGGCAGGCCGCGATCCGCACCCGCGCGCGCGGGCAGGAACGCCCTCTGAGGCCGGCAAACCCTTTGCGCCAGCCTGCCCCTTGGAGTACCTGAACGCATCCGTCGCATCCCCTGAACAGCGTGGGTCATAGGGCGGGCGGCGAAGGCCGGACTCCACCTCGTCGCTCGTCGATCGAGGCCAGGGCCGCTTCTGCTGCTCCGCTCGACGCTCGAGCCGCGCTGGGATGGGCCTCTACGACGGGGGCCGAGCGCGCGCCGCGCCCGCCCCCCGCGCCTCGGGTGCAGGTCCCCCATGGAAGAGACGTCGAACATCCAGCAGAAGGTTCCGGTCAGCATCCAGGACGAGCTCCGGACGAGCTACCTCGACTACGCGATGAGCGTGATCATCGGCCGCGCGATCCCGGACGTGCGCGACGGCCTGAAGCCGGTGCACCGCCGGATCCTCTACTCGATGAACGAGCAGAAGATCGGCCCCACCGGCTCGCACAAGAAGTGCGCGCGCGTCGTCGGAGACGTCCTCGGCAAGTACCACCCGCACGGCGATCTCGCGGTCTACGACGCGCTCGTCCGGATGGGGCAGACCTTCAGCCTGCGCTACCCGCTCATCGACGGGCAGGGCAACTACGGATCGGTCGACGGCGACTCGCCCGCGGCCATGCGGTACACGGAGTCGCGCCTGTCGCGGATGGCCGTCGAGCTGCTTGCCGATCTCGACAAGGACACGGTCGACTTCGTCCCGAACTACGACGACTCGGAGCTCGAGCCGAGCGTCCTTCCGGCGAAGTTCCCGCAGCTCCTGGTGAACGGCTCCGGCGGCATCGCCGTCGGCATGGCGACGAACATCCCGCCGCACAACCTCGGCGAGATCATCGACGCGACGATCGCCATCATCCGCAACCCCGACATCACCCTGGAGGAGCTGCTCCACCTCGTCCCGGGCCCCGATTTCCCGACCGGCGGCCTCATCTACGGCAAGAGCGGGATCGTGCAGGCGTACACGACCGGCCGCGGCTCGATCACGATGCGCGGGCGCCACCAGGTCGAGAAGACGATGAAGGGCGACCGCGAGCAGATCGTCTTCACCGAGATCCCCTACCAGGTGAACAAGGCCCGGCTGGTCGCGAAGATCGCCGAGTGCATGAAGGAGAAGCGCATCGAGGGGATCAGCGAGGTGCGCGACGAGAGCGACCGCGAGGGGATGCGGATCGTCATCGAGCTGAAGAAGGACATCTTCCCGCAGGTGGTCGTCAACCAGCTCTACCGGCTGACGGACCTCCAGGCGACGTTCGGCGTCATCAACCTGTCGATCGCGAACGGCCGCCCCGCGGTGCTGAGCCTGAAGGACACGCTCTCGCACTTCATCGAGCACCGGCGCGAGGTCGTGACGCGGCGCTGCCGGTTCGAGCTCCGGCAGGCCGAGGCGCAGCGCGAGCTCATCGAGGGGCTCGGGATGGCGACGAGCGACATCGATCGCATCGTCGCGACGATCCGGGCCTCGAGCGATCCGGACGAAGCGCGGGAGAACCTGCAGAAGCTGCCGCTCCGGGGGCTCGGCGAGTTCCTCCGGCGCGCCGGCCGGCCGGAGCCCGAGTGCGCCGAGGCCGACACGCGCGGCGACTACTTCCTGTCGGAGCGGCAAGCCAAGGCGATCCTCGAGATGCGGCTGTCGCGCCTGACCGGCCTCGAGCGGGAGAAGCTCGCGAAGGAGTACGGCGAGCTGTCGCAGACCATCGAGCGGCTCCGGGCGATCCTGGCCGACATGGGGCTGCTCATGAACGTGATCGTGATGGAGCTCGAGGAGATCAAGGAGCGCTTCGGCGACAAGCGGCGCACCGAGATCGTGCCGGCCGAGGCCGAGATCCAGATGGAGGACCTGATCCAGGAAGAGGACATGGTCGTGACCATCTCGCACGCCGGCTACCTGAAGCGGACGCCGACCTCGACGTACCGGGCGCAGCGCCGCGGCGGCAAGGGGATGGTGGGGATGGAGGCGCGCGAGGAGGACTGGGTGAGCCAGCTCTTCGTGGCATCGACGCACTCGTACGTCTTCTTCTTCAGCGACAAGGGCAAGGTCTTCGTCAAGAAGGTCTACGAGATCCCGCAGGCGCCCCGGAACGCGAAGGGCCGGGCGATCGTGAACTTCGTCGGGATGGAGCCGGGGGAGAAGGTCGCGGCGATCACGCCGGTGCCGAGCTTCGACGGCGAGACGTTCGTGGTGACGCTGACCCGCCGCGGGCAGATCAAGAAGACGGCGCTCAACGAGTACGAGAACTACCGGGACAAGGGGATCATCGGCGTGCGGATCGAGGAGGGCGATCAGCTCTTCACGGCGGCGCTCACCGACGGCAAGCGCGAGCTCGTGATCGCGACGCGGAGCGGGATGAGCATCCGCTTCCCCGAGGACCAGGTGCGCCCGACGGGCCGCGCGACGATGGGCGTGAAGGGCATCGAGCTCGACGAGGGCGACGTGGTCGTGGGCCTCGGCGTGAGCGGCGACGGGCGCGACCGGGTGCTCGCGGTGTGCGAGCGCGGGTACGGCAAGCAGACGCCGCTCGAGGAGTTCCGGCTCCAGAGCCGCGGCGGCAAGGGCGTCATCCTCATCGACGCGAGCGAGCGGAACGGGCCGGTCGTGGGCGTCGCCATGGTGAGCCCGAGCGACGAGGTGCTGATCGTGACCGATCGCGGGCAGATGATCCGCACCAAGACGAGCGAGATCCGCGAGACGGGGCGCAACGCGCAGGGCGTGCGGATCATGCACGTCGGCCAGGACGAGCGGGTCGTCGCCGTCGAGGCCTTCGCGGCCGACGCGGCCGAGGCCGAGGAGGGCGGGTCGACACCGCCGGCTGCGGGCGTGGACGGGACCAACGGGGTCGCGGATCACGCGGGCGGGAACGGGAGCAGCGAGCTCAACTAGACGTCGACCGGGCGCGGCGCTCGATGGCCGACGAGCGCCGCCAGCTCGGTCACGTGCTCGTCGTGGGCGCCCATCGCCGCGAGCGCGTCGGCGAGCTGCAGGACATACTCGACGTTCGAGCCGCTCGGGCCGTGCGACGCGAGCACCTGAGCGGCGATCTCGGGGAGCGGCGCAGCGCCCAGGTAGTCGGGGTTATCCGGCGTGGCCAGGTACACGATGGCCGACCGGACCGTGATCTCCGCGCGCACCGCCGCCCCGTCCTCGAGGTGGAGCGGCACGTCGTGGCGCGCATAGCCGCCCTTCTCGCGGTGGTCCAGCGCGCGGAGCACCTCGTCGAGCTCGGCCCCGGCAACGCGATAGGCCATCCCCCAGCAGCGCGCGCCAGGGGCCGGGATGAGCGTGACCACCCGCCCAGGCGCCCCAGGGACGCCCCGATGATCGGTGGACCCCTGCCAGAAGCGGCGGGCCCACCCCGTGGTGTACCCGGGCACCATCTGCTCGAAGCGGAAGGCAGGCCGCCAGATCAACGAGCCGTAACCGAAGATCCACGTCTCGCGGTGCACGGGGCGATTGTACCAAGCCGCGCCGGCCGCCAGCCGCCGCAGCTCACCCCTCGAGCAGCTCGAACCGGATCCCCGCCGCCTGAAGCCGCTCGATGAGCCGCTCCCCCATCGCGACGGCCGGCGTGATGACCCCGGCGCGCGCCGGCAGCCGCTCGCGGTCGAACGCCATGCAGAGCGCCGACTCTGCCACCATCTTGGCCGTCTCCGAGTAACCGGGATCGCCGCCGCTCACCCGCGTCACCACCTTGCGCGACGCGCTCTTCCCCTGGAAGGTCACCTGGAACCAGCTGCGCGCCCGCTCCTCCGCGCTCGGCCCCTCCCCCGGACTCCGCACCTTGCGGAGCAGCTCCCGCGTCGCTCCCACCTTGGCCAGCGCCGTGACCGCGCCGAAGCCGGCGATCCCCATCACGAGCTGCAGCCCGGACTTGACCTGCACGTTGTGGCTGTACTGGAAGTCGGGGCCGTAGGCGTCGAGCTCCCGCGCGCTCCGCAGCACGACGAGCGGATCGATGCTGGGCATCGGGCAGAGCCATGCGCGCAGCCCTTTCTCGTAGCGGATGCGCGTCTTGAGCCCGCGCACCCTGCGCGCCCCGTGCGCGTCCTCGCTGCGCGCGGCGCCCTTCCTGGGGCCGGGGCGCGCCATGATCTCGAGCAGCGACTGCCATGTGCCGCCGGAGAAGCTGGCGTGCGCGCGCACGATGCCTTCCACCACGATCGGCTCGCCCGCCGGGAGCTTCGTCACCGTGAAGAGCACCCCGAGGTCGTGCGGGATGCTGTCGAAGCCGCAGCAGTTGACGATCCGCACGCCCCGCGCGCGGGCAGCCTCGTGGTGGCGCTCGATGAGGCGGTCGACGAACCCGGGCTCGCCGGTGAGATCCGCGTAGTCGGTGCCCGCGCGGATGCACGCCTCGACGAGCGGCTCGCCGAGCGCCGTGTAAGGACCGACCGTCGTGATGACGACGCGCGCCTGTCGAGCCATGCGCTCGAGCGACGCCGCGTCGTCCG
This sequence comes from Sorangium sp. KYC3313, assembly GCF_052075895.1. NCBI lineage: Bacteria > Pseudomonadati > Myxococcota > Polyangiales > Polyangiaceae > Sorangium > Sorangium sp. KYC3313. The sequence continues at coordinate 7,594,359 of NZ_CP197255.1, read as the reverse complement.
ACGTCGCCTCGATGACGCCCAGCGAGGAGCACGCCGGATCGATCGCCTCCATCGCCGCTTTCACCTCGGCGAGGCGCCCCGCGTTCCGGCCAGCGATCGCCCAGCGGATGGGCCGCTCTTCTGCGCCGCGGGCAGAGGCGTCCTTGCCCTTGGTGGCGAGATACTCGGCGACGAGGCGACCGGTGAAGCCGGTCGCTCCGAAGACGATCACGTCGTACGCGCGGTCGCTGGTCATGGGGGCAGCCTTGATACCACGACCGCGGGCGGGAACGTCATCGCCGGCACCACGAGAGCGACGGCGGCACCCAGCCGCCGAACGAGCGCTCCAGGTGCTCCGCCACGGCGATCGTCACATGATCGTTGCCGTGGATCGCCGCCACCTGGACGCCGAGCGGCAGCCCCTCGCCGTTGAGGCCCAGCGGCACCTGCGTCGCCGGCATCTCCATGACGTTGAGCACCGCGGTGTATGTCCACTGGAAGGGCGGCAGGAGCGGCGCGTAGTGCCGCGGCGCAGGGCTCGGGTAGGACGGGTAGAGCATCACGCCCTGCTCGCCGATGCGCGACACGAGCTCGGCGCGCAGCGCCTTGCCGAGCTCCAGGGCGCGCTCGACGCGCGCCGGCAGCAGCCCGCCGACGTCCTCCAGCAACGCGAGCCCCAGCGCGGGCAGCGTGTGCGGCGAGCGGCGGACCGACCAGCGGGCGAGCTCGCGCGGCAGGCTGACCGGGCGGCCATCACCGAGCAACGCCCGGAACGTGACGCCCCCGGACGTGCCCACCATCGCCGTCCAGATGTCGAGCGCCCGCGCGAGGAGGTCGACCTTCGCCTCGATCACCGTCGCCCCGCAGGCGGCGAGCGCCTCCGCCGCCCTCCGCTGCGCGGCCACGAGATCGGCGCTCACCCGGCGCACCCCGTCGTGCTCGACGGAGAGCACCGTCAGCGTGCCGAGATCGACCGAGGCCGGATCGCCGAGCGGCAGCGGCGCACAGCCCGGATCGCGCGCGTCCGGGCCGGCGAGGATGCGGAGCACCGGCATGAGATCCTCGGCGCGCCGCGCGATCGGCCCCGTCGTCATGAAGCGGAGCCCCCGCTCGCCCGGCAGCGGGAACTGGCCCGAGGTCGGCACGAGCCCGCCGGTCGGTTTGTGGCCGAAGACGCCGTTGAAGAACGCGGGCATGCGGATGGATCCGCCGATGTCCGAGCCGAGCCCGACCGGCGCGCCGCCCGCGCCGATCACCGCGGCCTCCCCGCCCGAGCTGCCGCCCGCGGTGCGCGCCGGGTCGTAGGGGTTGTTCGTCCGGCCGTAGAGCCGGTTGTTCGACTCCATCCACATGCAGAGCTCCGACACGTTGGTGACGCCGAGCGGGATGAAGCCGGCCGCGCGGAGGCGCGTGACCGTCACGGCGTCCTCCTCCGCGCGCACGCCGGCGCGGGCGACGAGCCCCGCGGAGTTCGGCATGCCCGCGACGGCGAAGCTCTCCTTGATGGAGCACGGGACGCCGAGGAACGGCGGCGCGCCCGCGGCCCCGCCCTGCTCGAGGAGGGCGTCGGCCGCGCGCGCCTCGGCGCGGGCGGCCTCGAACCGGTACGCCACCATCGCGTTGAGCGTCGGGTTCACGCGCTCGATGTGCCGGATATGGGCCTCCACGACCTCGGCCGACGTCACGGCGCGTTCGCGGATCAGCGCGGCGAGCCGGGTCGCGGAGAGCAGGAGCAGCGGATCTCGTGACAGCATGCGTGCGACCGAGGATCAGGCTCGGGACGACGACCCAGGTCAAGGGTCCGCCACCCCGGATCCGTCGATCGCCCCCCGCCCCATCCCGGGCGCGGGACGCGCGCGGCCCTCGCCGGGCGTCCTCCTACTCCTCCGCGGCCTGCCCCGCGCCCGCGGCCTGCCCCGCGCCCGCGGCTTGCCCCGCGCCCGCGGCCTGCCCCGCGCCCGCGCGCTGCACCGGCGCGGCGGCGACCGCGCGCGCCCGCGCTGGCTGCGGGAAGGCCCACCGCACCGCCCCGGTGACCAGCCAGTCGACCGCCCCCCGATCGTCGACCTGGACGCCGGGATCGACGTACACCTGCACCCGCTCGCTGAGCTCTGCGCCGACCTCCAGCACGCTCGTCGACACGACGCGGTGCACGCCGCGGTGATCGATCGTGAACGCCTGGTCCGGGCTCACCCAGAACCCGTGCGGCAGCTCGATGATCGCGAACTCCCTGATCGTCGACTTCTGGATGGCGTTCCGCCCCGGGTCGCCGCCGAAAGACACCGCGTGCTGCAGCTGGGCCCCGAGCCGCACGGGCCGCGCCACGCGGACGTACGCCTGGACGAGGGGCGCCACCTGGTTCTTTCCCGCGCCGAGCGCGCGCTTCGTCGCCGAGTCGAGGAGGAGATCCGTGCCCAGGACCAGCGCGAACCGCGGCGTGCCCACCACGCGGACGAGCGGCCGGATCAGGATGTCGCCGAGCCCCACGTCGCGCTGGCCCTCGATGTCGCCCGCGTACGCGAGCGGCAGGTCTGCGCGCAGCGAGAACGTCCTGGTGAAGGCGTAGTCCCCCCGGAGCACCGCTGCGTTGAAGAAGCCGTTCTTGCCGCTCGAGTAATCGTTCCGGAGCTCGAGGAACGTGCTGAAGTTGGCGGCCGCCCTCGGTTGCGTCCGGGGCGCTGCAGCGGCGGGCCGCTCCGGCGCGGCAGGCGGCCGCGCAGGCGGCGCGGGTGGAAGCGACGGCCGCGCGGGCTGTGCACCGGCGAGCGCCGTGGGATCGCCTGGCTGCGCTGGATCGGCGCGGGCCGCGGCGGCGCCGCTCAGCGCGAGGAGCCCGACCGTGCCGAGAGAGGCCACGCGGCGGCACTGCAGACCCCAGGGCGAGGCCGTTCGATCGGCAGGGCGCGCCTGCGCGACGCGATGCGCTTGCATGCCGGGTTCATGGGTGTGTCGCGCGATCTGGCGGCAGTCAGTTCAAGACAGCAGTCTGCACTTCGGGGGCGCACGAGCCGACGTCCGGTGTTTGCGCACCTCTCCCCCGGCACCCCGGCATCCTGGCCGCGCCTTCGCTTGCGCGCGCTCCACGCGACGCGCTCGGCGCGCCTCGCTCGACTCGCCCGGCGTCGCGCTCGAGCGACGCATCCGTGCACATCGAGCGCAGTGCATCGCCGTTCGAGCCACCGCAGACCGAGCTCCCGGACAGCACCGGTTCGTGCTGAACATCACGCGGTTCACGTGCGCGCGCTCGAACAAAAAACTGCACGAAATGCCGCAGAAACAAGCGATCTGTAAAGAAACAACTTGACGCGACGCAGCAGCTCTGTAGGGTAGAACCATCTACGCCATGCAGAAGTCGATGTGCACCGCCAGCGCCCACGCCTCCGGCGATGGGACCCTCGCTGAGAAGGTTGTGCACCACGCTTCGTTGGCGTCCTCGACGGCGCGTTCGTTCGTCGTCGTCGAAGGCGGCGTGTCCGTCGGGCTCCTAGCGGGCCTAGCCATTCCTGCGCTCATCAGCCTAGTTGACGTCGTCGGGCTGATTCGCGTCGGGAACGGTTGCGGGCCGCCGCTCTGAGCTGAGACAGCATGGAGATTGGCCCCCGCACCGAGATGGTCCGGGGGCTTTCGTTTTTTTCGGCCTGAGGGTTCACGGAGAGCAGCCGTCGTCGAAGGAGGATCAGGTGAGCAAGGAACATTCGAGGAAAAATCGGGAGGACGCCTCGACCGAGGCCGTCGGCCAGCGCATCGCGGAGCTCGCCGAGCTCGTCGCCGCGGGATGTGGGGGGCCCGTCGCGTCGAGCGCCGTGCGAGAGGAGTTCGAGGCGCTCGTCGACGAGATCCGCGCCCGAGCCAGCGGGGGCGCCGTCCGCGCGCCCCAGCGCTCCTCGACGCGCCTCGTGGGCGCGTACCCGCACGGCGACGCCGCGGAGGCATCGTTCGAGTTCCATGCCGACCCGCCCTCCGCGCGCTCCAGCGTGGACCAGCGCGCTGATCTGCGCGCCAAGCCGGCGGGCGCGCCGGGCAGCTCGCGCGTCGTGTCGCTCGACGACGCGCGCAGGGTGCTCGACGCGATCCGCCGCGAGGAGAGCAGCGGCGGCGGCCCTCGGGAGGATCTGCAGCGCGCGATCGCCTAGTTTGCTGAGCCTCTGAGAAACGGCGGAACCCCGCGGCCAAGGCGCCCCCACGGGCCCCACCTTCACCCGCGTGACTCGATGGAGTCGGGAATTATGAAACGAACCGGTGCACAGATTATCTGGGAAGTCCTCGTCCGCGAAGGCGTGGACGTGGTCTTTGGTTATCCGGGCGGCGCGATCATGCCCGCCTACGACACGATCCTCGGTTACCCGATCCGCCATGTGCTCGTCCGGCACGAGCAGGGCGCGGCGCACATGGCAGACGGGTACGCCCGCGCCTCGGGCAAGGTCGGCGTGTGCGTCGCCACCTCGGGGCCGGGCGCGACGAACCTCGTCACCGGGATCGCGACGGCGATGCTCGACTCCTCGCCGATCGTCTGTATCACCGGGCAGGTGTCCTCCAAGCTGCTCGGGACCGACGCGTTCCAGGAGACGGACATCACGGGCGTCACCCTGCCCATCACCAAGCACAACTACCTCGTGACCGACGTGGAGGACATCGCCCCCGCCCTCCGCGAGGCGTTCTACATCGCGCGCTCGGGCCGCCCGGGCCCCGTGCTCGTGGACATCACCAAGGACGCCCAGCAGGCGTCGATCGATTTCGAGCCGCCGAAGGGCGAGGTCCGCTTGCCCGGCTACCGCCCCTCGCAGCACGCCGTCCAGACGGACATCGAGAAGGCGATCGACCTCATCGACGAGGCCGAGCGGCCGCTCATCCTGGCCGGTCAGGGCATCGTCAGGGCCGAGGCGACGCGCGAGCTCCTCGCCTTCGTGGAGAAGACGGGGATCCCCGTCGCCTCCACGCTGCTCGGCCTCGGCGGCTTCCCGGCGAAGCACCCCCTCAGCCTCGGCATGATGGGGATGCACGGCGAGGCGTGGGTGAACAACGCCATCCAGGAGGCCGACCTCCTCATCGCGCTCGGGATGCGCTTCGACGACCGCGTGACCGGCAACCTCAAGACCTACGCCGTCAAGGCGAAGAAGATCCACGTCGAGATCGACCGGTCCGAGATCAACAAGAATGTCAAGGTCGATGTCGGCCTCATCGGCGACGTCCGGGACACGCTGCTGTCGCTCATCCCCGGGTGCAAGCAGCGCGACCGCGGCCCGTGGGTCGACCGCATCACCCTGCTGAAGGGCGACTCGGCGGTCCGTGACATTCAACAATTGCCGTACAACGAGAAATTGTACGCCGCGCACGTGTTGCACGACCTCTGGCGGCTCACCGACGGCAAGGCGCTTGTGGTAACCGACGTCGGCCAGCACCAGATGTGGGAAGCGCAGTACTACAAGCACGATTACCCGCGGAAGCTCATCACCTCCGGCGGGCTCGGGACGATGGGCTTCTCCCTGCCGGCGGCGATCGGCGCGCGCTTCGCGAAGCCGGAGGACGAGATCTGGGTGGTCGTGGGCGACGGCGGCTTCCAGATGACCGCGTGCGAGCTCTCGACCTGCGCGCAGGAGGGGCTCAAGGTTCACGTGGCCGTCATCAACAACGGCTACCTCGGCATGGTGCGGCAGTGGCAGGAGTTCTTCTACAACCGGCGCTACTCGGCGACCCCGATGCGCAGCCCGGATTTCGTGAAGCTCGCCGAGGCCCACGGGCTGACCGGCATCCGCGTCACGAAGCGCGAGGAGATCGCCGGGGCCGTGGAGCGCGCCCGCGCCACGCCGGGCACCGTGGTCGTCGACTTCCGCGTGGAGCAGGAGGATAGCGTCTATCCGATGGTCCCCGCCGGCGCCGACCTGAACGACATGATCCGGCGCCCGAGCCCCATCGTGGAGACCGGGGAGGACCCGTGAACGCGCCAGCAGACCCACGCGCCCCGGGCGCGCGCTCCAGCGTGAGCGTGCGCCCGTCGGACGGGCGGGGCGCGCCCGAGCGCGCCGCGGCCGGAGCCGGGCGCACCACAGACAAGAGGGACTTTCAAGAGGCATCCATGGATCGACCCATCCTGCGCACGTTCATCGCCTACGTCGAAGACCGCCCCGGCGTGCTCAACCGCGTCGCGTCCCTCTTCCGGCGGCGCGCCTACAACATCGAGTCGCTGAGCGTCGGGCGCACCCACATCGCCGGGATCTCGCGCCTGACCCTGGTCCTCGAGGCGGACGAGGACGGGGCGCGGCGCCTGGAGGCGAACCTCTACAAGCTGGTCAACACCCTCTGGGTCCGGGACGTCACCCACACCGCCTCCGTCGCGCGCGACCTCGCGCTCATCAAGGTGAAGGCGGACGCGACGAGCCGGGCGCAGGTGCTCCAGCTCTGCGAGGTGTTCCGCGCGCGCACCGTCGATGTCGCCCCCGAGGCGCTGACGATCGAGATCACCGGGACCGGCGACAAGATCGAGGGCCTGCTCGATGTGCTCCGTCCGTTCGGGATCATCGAGATGGTGCGGACAGGGATGATCGTGATGACCCGCGGCGCCGAGGAGGCCGAGGCCAGGTTCGACTCGATCCCCGTGCGCACGGCCGAGAACGGCGCCTCCTGACGGTATGACGGCGGTGTAGCGACGGTGTAAAGAGCGCGCGCGACACGTGAAGGACGTGAAGGACGGGAGCCCGCGAGGTGCGGGTCCCGGTTGCAAGGAGAGAGAGATGGCTAAGATTTTTTACGATAACGACGCGGATCTTTCGCTCATCCAGAGCAAGAAGGTCGCGATCGTGGGCTATGGCTCCCAGGGGCACGCGCACGCGCTGAACCTGCGCGACAGCGGCGTCACGGTGATCGTCGCCCTGCCCGAGGGCAGCAAGAGCCGGCCCAAGGCGCAGGCCGCGGGGCTGCAGGTGGCCACGGTGTCCGAGGCCGCGAAGGCCGCCGACGTCATCATGATCCTCGCCCCCGACACGTCGCAGGCGCGCATCTACAACGAGCAGATCGCGCCGCACCTCGGCCCGGGCAAGACGCTCATGTTCGCGCACGGGTTCAACATCCGCTTCAACACGATCACGCCCCCCCCGTCGGTCGACGTGTCGATGATCGCCCCGAAGGGCCCCGGCCACCGGGTGCGCGAGACGTTCGAGGCCGGCGGCGGCGTCCCGGCCCTCCTCGCCGTCCACCAGGACGCGAGCGGCAAGGCGGAGGCCCAGGCGCTCGCCTACGCGAAGGGCATCGGCGCCACGCGCGCCGGGGTGCTCCTCACGACGTTCGCGGAGGAGACCGAGACCGACCTCTTCGGCGAGCAGGCGGTGCTCTGCGGCGGCGCGAGCGAGCTCGTGAAGGCCGGCTTCGAGACGCTCGTCAACGCCGGCTACCAGCCGGAGATCGCGTACTTCGAGTGTCTGCACGAGCTCAAGCTCATCGTCGACCTCATGTACCGCGGCGGCCTCAACTACATGCGGTACTCGATCAGCGACACCGCCGAGCACGGCGACTACGTGTCGGGCCCGCGGGTCATCACCGACAAGACGCGCGAGGAGATGAAGCGCATCCTCGCCGAGATCCAGAGCGGCGAGTTCGCGCGCAAGTGGATCGCGGAGAACGAGGCGGGCCGGCCGAAGTTCGAGGCGACGCGGGCGAAGGAGCGGGAGCAGCGGCTCGAGATCGTGGGCGCCAACCTGCGCAAGATGATGCCGTTCATCGATCCCGTCACCATCAAGCCCGGCGACTGAGCCTCTCCACTCGTGGGAGGCGGCGGAGAACACCATGCCTGAGATGATTGCGAATCAAGCGATGCCCCCGTCCGATTACGTCCGCATCTTCGACACGACGCTGCGCGACGGCGAGCAGTCGCCGGGCGCGACGATGACATCGTCGGAGAAGCTCGAGATCGCGCTCGCGCTGGCGAAGCTCGGCGTCGACGTCATCGAGACGGGCTTCCCCGCCGCTTCCCCCGACGATCTGCTCGCCGTCCAGACGATCGCCGAGCGCGTGGGCGCGGCCGCGGTCCCCGGCCGCCCCGCCGCGACCCCGCCGATCATCTGCGCCCTCGCCCGCGCCACCAAGGTCGACATCGACAAGGCGTGGGAGGGCGTCGCCCGGGCCGCGCACCCCCGGATCCACACCTTCCTCGCCACGAGCGATATCCACCTCAAGCACAAGCTCCGGATGACCCGGGCGGAGGTGCTCGACCGCGTGCGGGCCATGGTCGCGTACGCGCGCGACCTGTGCGCCGACGTGGAGTTCAGCCCCGAGGACGCCGGCCGGAGCGAGCCGGAGTTCCTCTACCAGGTGCTCGAGGCCGCGATCGCCGCCGGGGCCACCACGCTCAACATCCCGGACACCGTCGGCTACACCATCCCGAGCGAGTTCGGCGCGCTCATCGCCGGGATCCGCCAGAACGTGCCGGGGATCGACCGCGCCATCGTCTCGGTCCACTGTCACAACGACCTCGGGCTCGCGACGGCCAACGCGCTGGAGGGCATCCGCGCGGGCGCGCGCCAGGCCGAGGTGACCATCAACGGCATCGGCGAGCGCGCCGGCAACACCGCGCTCGAGGAGATCGTCATGGCGCTCGCCACGCGCCGGGCCGTCTTCGGGCTGCGCACCGGGATCGACACGACCCAGATCGCCACCGTGAGCCGCCTCGTCAGCGCGGCCACGGGCTTCAACGTCCAGCCGAACAAGGCGATCGTCGGCGCCAACGCCTTCGCGCACGAGTCCGGCATCCACCAGGACGGGATGCTGAAGCACCAGGAGACGTACGAGATCATGCGGCCGGAGATGGTCGGGGTGACGCAGACCCGGCTCGTCCTCGGCAAGCACTCGGGCAGGCACGCGCTCCGCAACCGGCTGGAGGAGCTCGGCTACCACCTCGACGAGGCCCAGCTCGCGGCGGCGTTCGCCAGCTTCAAGGCGCTCGCCGACAAGAAGAAGCACGTCACCGATCCCGACATCGAGGCGATCGTCTCGACCACGCGGGCGCAGGCCGACGATCTCTACACGCTCGACGCGCTCCAGGTCGCCTGCGGGACCACGGGCATGCCCACCGCCACCGTCCGCCTCCGCGGGCCGGACGGGGCGCTGCACGTCCGCGCCGCGATCGGCACCGGGCCGGTGGACGCCGCCTACCGGGCGATCGACGAGATCGTCCGCGTGCCGAGCAGCCTCCTCGAGTTCTCGGTGCACGCGGTGACCGAGGGCATCGACGCGCTCGGCGAGGTGAGCGTCCGCGTCCGGGCGGACGCGACGTCGAGCAAGCGGCACCCGCAGCACGACGCCGCGGCGCGCGTCTTCCACGGCCACGGCGCTGACACCGACATCCTGGTGGCCAGCGCGAAGGCGTACCTCACCGCCCTGAACCGGCTCCTCGCGACCTACGGCGTCGAGCCCAAGGACGACGCGGCGGCGTCAGAGAGCAACCAGAGCGGCCACGGCGCCGCCGTCGATACAGCGAGGTAGGGCCGTGCGCCGAGCGCAGGAGGCCCCCCAGGGGGGCGACGAGCTCGGCGACCCGATCTCGCTGCACCAAGGAAGTCGAACCTTATGAATCCGCCTCATAACGGCGCGGAGCAGGGCGCCCGCCCCTCGGACCGCGTCGACGTCTACGACACAACGCTACGGGACGGCACCCAGCGCGAGGGCATCTCACTCGCGTGCGAGGACAAGCTGCACATCGCGCGCCACCTCGACGCGTTCGGCCTGACCTTCATCGAGGGCGGGTGGCCTGGCTCGAACCCGAAGGACGCGCAGTTCTTCGAGCGGGCGAAGGACATCGAGTGGAAGCACGCGAAGATCGCCGCGTTCGGCTCGACGCGACGGGCCTCGCTGGCCCCGGAGGACGACCCCGGGCTGCGCGCGCTCCTCGCCGCCGGGACGAGCGTCTGCACGATCTTCGGCAAGAGCTCGGTCCAGCACGTGACGGCGGTGCTGCGCACGACGCTCGACGAGAACCTCCGGATGATCGAGGAGACCATCGCCTTCCTGCGCGCGAACGGCCGCCGCGTGATCTACGACGCCGAGCACTTCTTCGACGGGTTCGCGCTCGACCGGTCGTACGCGACCGAGACGCTGCGCGCCGCCGTGCGCGGCGGGGCGGAGGTGGTCACGCTCTGCGACACGAACGGCGGCTCGATGCCCTGGCAGATCGAGGCGGTGGTGGCCGAGATGAAGGCGGCGCTGGGCCACCCGCTCGGCATCCACGCCCACAACGACGGCGAGTGCGCGGTCGCCAACTCGATCGCCGCCGTGCGCGGGGGCGCCCGCCACGTCCAGGGCACCATCAACGGCTACGGCGAGCGCTGCGGGAACGCGAACCTCTGCGCGATCATCCCGAACCTGGAGCTGAAGCTCGACCTCAGGGCGCTCCCGGACGGGGCGCTCCGCGGGCTCACCGAGCTCTCGCACTACGTCGCCGACGTGGCGAACCTCTCCCCCGACGATCACATGGCCTACGTCGGGCGGAGCGCCTTCGCGCACAAGGGCGGCGTGCACGTCGCGGCGATGCGGCGCGAGCCTGCGTCCTACCAGCACATCGATCCCGCGCTCGTCGGCAACGCGATGCGGACCGTGGTCAGCGAGCTGTCGGGCCGCGGCAACCTCCTCAGCAAGGCCGAGGAGTTCGGGCTCGAGGTGCCGACGGGCGCCGAGGTCGAGGTGCTGGAGCAGATCAAGGAGCGCGAGGCGCGAGGCTCGTCGTTCGAGGCGGCCGAGGCGTCCGTCGCGCTGCTGCTCCGCCGGAGCTCGCCGGGCTACAAGCCGCCGTTCCGGCTGCTCGACTTCAAGGTCATCGCGGGCCAGCGCGAGGGCGTCGGCACCTTCGCCGAGGCGATGATCAAGATCGCGGTCGACGACGAGGTGGTGATCACGGCGGCCGAGGGGTCCGGCCCCGTCAACGCGCTCGACGGCGCGCTCCGCAAGGCGCTCGCGCCCGTGTTCCCGGCCGTGCGTGACATCCAGCTCGTCGACTACAAGGTCCGTATCCTCGACGGGCGCGACGGCACCTCGGCGACGACGCGCGTGCTCATCAACAGCCGCGACGCGCATCGCCAGTGGAGCACCGTCGGCGCGTCGACGAACATCATCGATGCGTCCTGGCATGCGCTCGCGGACGGGATCGAGTATGGGCTCACGCTCGCAGCGAGAGAGCCACAGCAGTACACATCCACGTTGCCTGCCAGCGAGGTCGCATGAAGGCCAATATCGTTCTTTTGCCCGGCGACGGCATCGGCGTCGAAGTGGTCGCCGAAACCCGCGCCACCCTCGACGCTGTCGCCGCCCAGTTCGGCCACAGCTTCAGCTACTCGGAGCACCTCATCGGCGGTTGCGCCATCGACGCGACCGGCACGGCGCTGACGCAGGAGACGCTCGACGCGTGCCGCGCGGCGGATGCCGTCCTGCTCGGCGCCGTCGGCGGCCCCAAGTGGGACAACCCGAGCGCGAGCGTCCGCCCCGAGCAGGGGCTGCTCGCGCTGCGCCAGGGGCTCGGCCTGTACGCCAACCTGCGGCCGATCCGCCTGTTCCCGGAGCTCATCCAGGCCTCTCCCCTCAAGGCGGAGCGGCTCGCGGACGTCGACATCCTGGTCGTCCGTGAGCTGACGGGCGGGCTCTACTTCGGCAAGCCGCGCCTCCGCGAGGAGGTGAACGGGCGCCGGCGCGCGGTCGACACGCTCGAGTACACGGACGAGGAGATCCAGCGCGTCGTCGAGCTCGCGTTCCGCCTCGCGTCGTCGCGCAGGCGCCTCGTCACGTCCGTCGACAAGGCGAACGTCCTCGAGTCGTCGCGGCTCTGGCGCACGGTGGCGACCGAGGTCGCCGCCCGCCACCCGGAGATCCGCATCGAGCACCAGCTCGTCGACTCGTGCGCGATGCGGCTCATCACCTCGGCCGCGGCGTTCGACGTCATCGTCACCGAGAACATGTTCGGTGACATCCTGACCGACGAGGCCGCCGTGCTCGCCGGCTCGCTGGGGCTCTGCCCGAGCGCGTCGCTGGGCGATGGGACGCGCGGGGTCTACGAGCCGATCCATGGCTCGGCGCCCGACATCGCCGGCAAGGGGCTCGCCAACCCGATCGGGACGATCCTGAGCGCCGCGATGCTGCTCCGGCACTCGCTGCGGCTCGACAAGGAGGCGGCCGTGCTCGAGCGCGCGGTGGCGCAGGCCATCGCCGGCGGCGCACGGACGGCGGACCTCGGCGGCAAGCTGTCGACCCAGGGGATGGGCGAGGCGGTCCGCGCGAAGCTCGCGGGCTGAGCGCTCCCTCCAGGCGGCCTCGGGCGAGCCCCTCACCGGGGCTCGCCGCGCGCAGTCGACGTCACGATCGCGCTCTTCTCGCCCCCTTCCCTGCACGGCCATCGACGCGTCGACACAAGGCCCCTTCGCGGGCCGCTCCTACGCGTTGCTCCCAGGCTATCCAGTCCACCGCTTTCCTCGCGCGAATCCATCGCGCTTCGCCCCCGGCCATCGACCAGGACGGGACAGCATGTGTCGTGGACGGGTCCGATGATGGCCCTGACGAACTCCTGTGTGAACCGCGGGAGCATGTGCTCCGGAGACGCAATCGCGCGGATCTCCTCCAGCACCCTTCACGCTGGAGATCCTGGCGAACGACACGGTCGCGCGAGCCTTCATGGAGCATCCTTCGCCGCGCGACGGTCGCTCGCGGCCGACGCCTGGGTGCTCCGCGCCATCCGGATCATCTCCGTTGATCGAGCTGTTTGCATTCCAGGACGCCGATCACGTTGATCGAGCGAGAGACGAGCCGCCAACGCGCCAAGAACAAAACACAATCTTGGCGTCCTTGGCGCGCTTGACGGCTCAAATTCCTGCTCTTTTCTGGGGTTTCAACCCGTTTGTCGCTCTAGGCACCACGGCCGAAGCCTCATAAGGACAGGCCTTCCCGCGCCCGGTCCTCGCCAGCATCGCAGTCCGGCGCCCTGGATCTGCGGAGAGCGCGCGCAGCCGCCGGAGCACGTGGGAGGCCGGCGAGCGCCGCGCAGCCGCGGCTTGCGCTCTCCCGGGCGGCCGCGGCTCGCTCCCTCCCGGAAGGAGCGCGTGACGCTTCCCTCGCGACGCGCACGGCCTCGCAGAAAGCGTCCATGGTGTCTCATGTGTCCTTGCTGCGGCAATCGACATCACCTCCCGAACACCACACATGATCGTGCGGCGGGGGATCTCAGGTCCCCGCGTGTCAGAGCTCGTCGCCATGACGGGCGATGACTCCATTCGACATGGATTGATGTGCACAGGAGAACGGGAACATGAGCCAATTGACGAAGTTCGCATCGCTCATCGCCCTCTCGACGGCCCTCTCCGCGGCCGGTTGCATGGCCGAGGCGACGACGTCGGACGCGCCCACCGACGATGTGATGAGTGAGACCGACGAGGCGAAGCAGGCGTTCCAGGCCGAAGAGGCGGATTCCGCTGATCAGGAGTCGAGCGCGAATCCGGCGATGGACGAGAGAGCCACGGACCCCAGCGCAGCAAGCGCCAGCGCGCCGGCCCCCGGCGCGCCCGATGTCGGCGCCGCGGACCCCAGCTCGGCGATCCCGACTGGCGAGGAGGGCGTCGGCGAGAAGCCCGATGCGGCGCGCTGGTGGGGCGGCGGCTGGGGCTTCCGGCCCTGGGGCTGGGGCGGCGGCTGGGGCTTCCGGCCCTGGGGCTGGGGCGGCGGCTGGGGCTTCCGGCCCTGGGGCTGGGGCGGCGGCTGGGGCTTCCGGCCCTGGGGCTGGGGCGGCGGCTGGGGCGGCGGCTGCGGCTGGGGCGGCTGGGGCGGCGGCTGCGGCTGGTAGGACGCCGCGCCAGCACGGTTCGCTCGAGAAGGCCCTGCTGACGCCCGCTCCGCGCCCTGGGTGCGGCGCCGCCGCGGCTCGGTCCTCGCCACGGCAGGACGCCGGCAAGGGGTCATGAGCGGACGATGAAGCGACGGGCCCCTGACGGTCGAGGCTCCCTCACGCGGCCGCGGAGGGGCCTCGACCGCCACCGCGGTGCCCCCGGATCGCCCGCACGGGTCGGCGAGCGGTCCCTGGGTACCCGGGCTCAGGCGTCGGCCTCGACGAGGCTCGGGACGCGGCTTACGAGGAAGCGGATCCTCATGTAACACCGCCACGTGACCCCCATGCAGGTGAGACAGGAGGCCGCGCGGCGCGGCGCGACGGTGCGCTGGCTCTATCGAGCGGAGGCCGTCCGCGTCGAGCCCCCGCGCGCCGCGGTGGGGCGCTCGGGCGGCGCTTCCGGGCGGCCGAGCTTCTCCGCGCGCTCGGTCACCCAGAAGCGCTCCGCGTCGGCCGCGGTCCAGGCGGACTCGTCGAGCAGCGGGAGGAGCGCATCGAACAGCGCCCGCGCGCTCTGGAAACGGTGACGCGGGTCCTTGGCGAGGCACCGCAGGACGAGGCGGTCGACCGCGCGAGGGACGGTCTGGCCGCGCCGCACCGACGGCGCGAAAGGCGCCTTCGTCATGTGGGCGACGAAGAGCTGCCCCGACGACGAGCCCTCGAACGGCAGCTCCCCGGTGAGCAGGAAGTAGAGCGTGCCCCCGAGCGAGTAGATGTCGCTGCGCGCATCCGCCCGATCGCCACGACACACCTCCGGTGCCATGTAGGCGGGCGTCCCGCAGAGCATCCCGCTGTTCGTGAGCTCGGCGTCGGGGCCGCCCTCGACCATCCGCGCGACGCCGAAGTCGAGCAGCTTGAGGAAGTCGTGATCGTCGCCAACGCGGGTGACGAAGAGGTTCTGCGGCTTGATGTCCCGGTGGATGATCCCGGCCTCGTGCGCCTCGATGAGCGAGCGGCAGGCCTGCAGGGCGAAGCGCAGGGCGCGCGCCACGGGCATGGGGCCGTAGCTGCGCACGATCGCGGCGAGATCGGCCCCGCGCAGGTGCTCCATGGCGATGTAGTAGATGCCGTCGTCGCTCGCTCCGAAGTCGAAGATCCGGATGGTGTGCGGATCGCTGAGCTTGCTCGCCGCGTGCGCCTCTTGCTCGAAGCGCTTCGGCACCGCCGGGTCCGGCGCGTCCCGCGTCCGGAGGAGCTTGAGGGCGACGTCGCGGTGGAGCGTCTCGTCCCACGCGAGCCAGACCTCGCTCATCCCCCCTTTGCCGATCGGCGCCTCGAGCCGGTACCGGCCCAGCTTGCGCGCCTGATAGACCTGCTGCTGCGCGGCCCACACGACGTGGCTCGACAGCGCCCCGATCACCCCCGAGGCAGGGACGAAGATGTAATGGCTCGCGGCCGTGAGCAGCGTCGTCGGATCGAGCCACGCCGCCTGGATGGACGGGGAGAAGATCGCGGCGATGCCCATCGTCGCCGGGAAGGCGAGGAACATCGGCGCGGAGGCGAGGAGGGCCTTGCTGAACGGCGCGGGCACGAGCGCCGTGCGGAGCAGCACGACGATGGAGAGCCCGTGCATGTACGCGCTCGTCAGGCCGCCGAAATCGAGCGCCATCAGCGAGATGAAGATCGCGGCGGTGAGAAACGCGGCCTCGTACCCGAGGAGCACGACGCGCCCCGAGAGCGTCGGGCGCCCCGAGAGCCGGTACACGGCGAGGGAGAGCGCCTGCTCGACGACGCGCAGGACGATGCAGCGCCACACCGGCGCCGCGGGGTACAGCACGGTCGCCATGAACACGTCGACAAGCGTGAACGCCGGCCATATCCAGAGCGCGACGCGGAAAGCGCGGCGGACCGCGCGACGGACGCTCTCCGCGTCGTGGACGCCCGGAGCGCTGCGCCGCGTGCCGAGCGGGCGAGTCTCGCGCTCTCTGAGCGTGCGCGCCGCGGCCGAGCGCTCAGCGCGGAGAGCCTCTCGGAGCAGCGCACGCTTCATGGCAATCTCGAGGGTCGCCAGAGCCACGCCGAACGTCAAGCGAGCGTTGTTGGCTTCTCGTGCGGCAGGTTTCCTCGGCCACGATGCCGGGCTGCGCTGCCCGCCGTCTCCCACCCCGGATGTCGTACCAACATGACCGTTCGCCACCCCACATGCCGTGTTCGTCCGCCGTGTACACACATGCCCGTGAGGTCATGAATCCTGTCAGCGCCTCGGGGGAGCGGCGTGGCGGGACGCCGAGGCGCGGCGAGGTGACCGGGGCGGCTGGGGGCTCGGGTCTCGCTCGTCGCCTTGGCCGCCGGCCCGCGGCGCCGGTCAGGCGCCGGGCGCCGCTCGCGCCTCGGCGCCGCGGGCTCGAGCTCAGCGGGCCCTCACGCCTCGGGCCACGGCGGTCGCCCTGGTCAACCGGCCGGATCCATGCTTGAAAGCTCGCCACTGTGCCGCTCTCGCCCGAAAGCTTTCGCCGGCTGTTCGCAAGCCGCCCCGTCGTCCTCGCGCCCATGGAGGACGTGACGGACGCCGTGTTCCGCCGCATCGGCCGGGAGCTCGGCGCCGAGCTGTGCGTGACGGAGTTCGTCAACGTCGAGGGGCTGCTGCGCGGGTGCAAGACCGCGCGGCGCAAGCTCGCCCTGGCCGACGGCGATCAGCCGACGGCGATCCAGATCTACGGCGCCAACCCGGAGCGCCTCGCCGAGGCCGCGCGCGTCTCCGAGCAGGCCGGACCGGCGTTCCTGGACATCAACTGCGGCTGCTGGGTGCCGAAGATCGCCGGACGAGGCGCGGGCGCGGGCTGGCTCCGCGATCCGGAGGCGATGGTGGCGATGGCCCGGCTCGTGACGCGCTCGGTCGCGCTCCCGGTCACGGTGAAGACGCGCATCGGCTGGGGGCCGGAGTCCCATATGCCGATCGTCGACCTCGCGCGCCGCCTCGAGGACGCCGGCGTCGCCGCGCTCACGATCCACTGCCGCACGGCCCAGATGGGGCACAGCGGCGCGGCCGACTGGGGCTGGGCCGCCCGGGCGCGCGAGGCCGTGTCCATCCCTGTCGTGGTGAACGGCGACATCAAGACCGCTGACGACGCGGCCCGCGCCCTCCGCGAGACGGGGTGCGCCGGCGTGATGGTCGGCCGCGCCGCCATCGACCACCCCTGGATCTTCCGCGAGGCCCGGGCCCTCCTCGACGATGGCGTGCACCTCCCGCCGCCGACGGCCGAGGAGCGGCTCGCCCTGTGCCGCGCGCACCTCATCGCGAACACCGAGGCGCGCGGCGAGCCGCACGGCGTGCGCGTGACCCGGCGCCACCTGACCGGCTATCTCCGCGGCCTCCCCGGGGCGTCGGCCCTCCGGCGCGAGCTGCTCTTCTGCGACAGCCTGTCGGGGTGCCTCGACATCCTCGACAGCGCCGCGCAGCGGCTCGCGGCCTGAGGCGCGGCAGCCTGAGGCGCGGCAGGCCGGCGGCGGCGGCGCCTACATGCCCACGGGCGTCGCGTCGTCGACCGGGGCGGGCTCGCCGTTCTGCCGCTCGGCGCCCGGCGGCGCGCCCATGGGATCGTGCGGCAGGCTCCCGCGGTGCGAGCGGAGCAGCACGTGGGGCGTCGCCAGGAGAAAGTTGGAGACGCGGGACGTGTAGATGTCCGCCGAGCGCTCGATCTGCCGGGCCAGGTGGCTCTTGTCGTTGCCCGTGCGGAGGAGCAGCCCCCACCTCGGGTTCAACGTCTCGGCCGACGCCTTCGCGAGCGGCGCGATCCGCGCGTCGAGCGCCGCCAGGCTCGCCTTGAGCTCGTTCATCTTCGCCTGGATCTCGCCCTCCGTCGCCCCGGCGACCGGCCCGTAGCCGGCGCGCATCCGCTGGAGCTCCAGGCGCAGCCTGGCATAGACGCGCTCCGCGTCCTCCTTCTCCCGCATCCAGAGATCGAGGCGCGCCTCGGCCCCGCGCGCCTCCTCGATCGCGAGGATCTCGTCCTCGAGCTCCCGGATGATGAGCGCCGTCCGCCACCGCAAGGCGCTCTTCGACACATGCACATCCCCATAGATGTGATCGCCGATGTAGAGGATCTCGTCGCCGGACAGCCCCAGGTGGTGCTCGACGAGCCCCGCGTTGCCGCCCAGGTAGTGCCCGCCCACGCGCAACCGGCCGGCCGGGCGCAGGAGGCCGTCCTCCGTGACCACCTCGAAGAGCGGGCTGCGGCTCGAGAAGAACTCCGGCTTCCGCGCGGAGACGATGACCACGTCGAACAGATCGCGCCACGTCATGCCGCCCGGCAGGAAGCGGTCGAACGCGTAGCTCATCATCGCGCGCGTGTAGACCCACTCCGAGTTCGTGATCAGGACGAGCTTCTTGCCCGCCTCCCGCTGGTCGAGCAGCGTGAGCGGGATCTCCGGATCGAGCGGCACGAACCGGTCCGGATCCCCGATGATCTCGGCCTTCAGCTGCCCCTCCATGTGCGTCGCGTCGAGGCGATCCTTCACGCGGCGATAGAGGTCGCTGTAGCCGAGCACCTCGGGCAGCCGGCGCTGATCGAGCAGATCGACCAGCTTCGCGTACATGCACCCCTCCGACAGAGAGAAGAGCGTGTTCAGGAAGACGTAGCGCCCGTCCGCGAGGTCGACGATCGTCCGCGCGTAGGTCGCGCGCTGGGTCTCGAAGTCGATCGGCTTCGTCCCATGGAAGGCCCGCTTCACGTAGCCGAACCGATTCACCTTGAGCAGGTTGCCGAGCTCGGTGTCCAGGATGAGCCCTCGGATCACGAGGTCCGGCTCGAACGTCAGGTCCCCGACCGGCCAGCCCTCGCTCTCCAGACGATGCCGGAGGTGCTCATAGGCCCGACGCTCCCACGCCTCCACCCGGTAGTGGATCAGCGTGTAATCCATGTCGTATCCGATCGCCTTGATCGAACGGAGATTCAGCGTCCGGTTGCAGAAAATCCCCCGCTGTTTGGGCGGCGGGGCGGCGAGGCAATCCAGCTTGTCCATGGTGATCGCCCGGAGAGCGGTCGTGAGGCATACCAGGGACCCACGGCGTTGCCCACCCGGACAATCACCGTCACCCCGCCGTCAGGAGGGCGTGTTCGGCGTGTCGACGTCGTCGCGATCGTCGTGGACGCGCTCGCGCGGCCTCAGCGGCGCCTGAGCCGGCTCTTCGCGCTCTGCCGCCGATCGACGCTCGTCGCGGGCCGAGCGGACCGCCCGTTCGTCGGCGCTCGACGGGAGTCGCCGCGATCGTCCGCCTCCCACCCGTCGTCTTCCTCGTCCTCGTCGTCCTCGTCGTCGAACAGGTCGTCGTCGTCCTCGTCGTCGTCGTCCTCGTCGCGCGCCTCGGCCCGGCGCACCTCGAGCCCGAGCATCGTGAGCGCCTGCTCGAGCGTCAGCGCCGTCTTCACGGCCTCGAGCTCGACCCCCATGGCCTGGAGCGTCATCGCTATCTCGGGGCTCAGCCCGGACAGGATGGTCGGTGTGCCCATGAGCCGCGCGGCGGAGGCCAGGTTCGAGAGCACCGCGCACAGGTGGCTATCCATGATCCAGACGGCCGTGAGATCGATGACCAGCCCCTTCGCGCCGCTCTCGTGGATGGCCCGAAGCACCTCGGTGTTCAGCTGCTCCGCGAGGTCATCGGTCACGTCCCCCTGGATGGGCACCAGGATCCGGTCCCACAGGTTGATGATGGGAAGGCGCTTGAGCTCCATGGTCATCCTAAGGTTCGATGTCGGCGATCAAGACCGTTGAGTCATCGTGCGAGCGCCGGTGTCGGCTCATGAGGGCGCGGCAGGCATCCGCGGCCTTCATTCCACGAAACAGCGATAGATCGAAGCGAGGGGAGACCCCGTCGGTGAACACGACGAGCCGGTCGCCCCGCGCGAGCTGCGCATCGAAGATCCGGACCTTGCTGAGCGATGCGCCGAGGATGCCCGGGCTCTGGAGCCACTGCACGCGCGTGCCGTGCGACATCAGCTCGACGTTGCCGATGCCGCAGCCCTGGAGCCGCCCCTCCCGGAAGCGACAGATCATGCCGGCGGCGCCGCGGGTGCCGCGGAGCCGCACGTGGAGGCGATCGACGAGGGCGCGGACGTCCTCGCCGCTCGGCGCGTCGGCGAGCACCTTGAGCGCGACGTTCGCCGCGGCCGCCGCGTGCTCCCCGTGGCCGAGGGCGTCGATGACCGCGAAGACGACGCCGTCTTCCCCTGCCCGCACGAACGCGGCGTCGCCGCTCACGAGCTCTCCGTCCTTGGGGAGGATCGAGTACTCCACGGAGAGCTTCACAGGTGGACCTCGATCTCCACCCGCGTGCCCTTCGGCCCCGAGTCGATATGAAAGCGATCGGCCAGCCGCTTGACCCCGATGATGCCGCGCCCCATACCGGTCTTGCTCTTGTAGCGCCCGGCGAGGATCTCCTGCAGGTTCTGGATGCCTGCGCCCTCGTCCACGGCGACGATGAGGAAGCGGACCGGGCTGTCGCGCTGCACCGCGAGCTCGATCGTCCCGCCAGGGGTATAATGGACGATGTTTCGCGCGAGCTCGCTGACGATGGTCGCGACCTTGTGCGACGTGAAGCTCTTTGCGCCGGCCGCATCGCAAACGGCCTTCGCGCTCAAGCGCGCCTCGCTGATGTCGGCCTCCACGTGGATGACCATGACCTTCGAGCGCCGCGAAGGTCGATCGCCGCCAATCGCCGAAATTTCCGACCTGAGCCGACCGAGCCGCATCGGATCCACATAGAGGCGGGCTCGGCGCTCGATGCTCGGAAGGATGTCGGGGAGGTCGTCGAGCGAGAACGCCTCGGGCTGGATCTCCGCCTCCCGCATGGCCCGGAGCAGGACTCCCTCTGCGTTCATCGCCGAGAGATAGCCGAGCAGGACGTTGAGAATCTGTTCGTGCGCGGGAGTCATCCGGAAAGCGCCTGGACCGGCAGGGTACCGGGGCCCCGGGTCCGCGTCGAGTCCGCGGCGATGGCATCGCCGGGTTCGCCAGCCGTGAGGCCGAAACCGCCGAGTTCCTGAAGGGCAGCGCCAGCAGGGCCCGCTCGGTCCATCGCCCGCATCACGCAGGGCGTCGCCCGGCCCGTGCCCGCTCTGACCGGACGGACGGCGGCCGGCGCCAACCAATGCTCGGCCGGCTCCAAGCAACGCTCATGCCTGGCTGACCGGCCCACCGAGGTCGCTCAGGCCGGGTAGTACGAGGCCTGGCCTTGACGCAGCTCCTCGGTGATCTTGTTCTCCGCAAGGAGCTTCTTGAGTGGCTCCTGGAGCTCCGCCGCAGGGGTCCCCATCGCCAACGCAAGGTCGTCGATCCCTTGCCCAGGCTCGATCTCCACATGGGCGAGCAGCGCCTCGGCGATCTCGTCCCCGGAGCTCCCGGACGACAGGCTCGCGGGGTTCACCGGGCTCGCCGGAGCGGGCTGTTCGGCGGCTTTCACGGGGGCCGCGACGGCGGGCGCCGGGGCGCGCGCGGCGCGCGACTTCGGCGCAGCGACGGCCGGACGCGCGCCACCTCCGCGCGTCCGCGGCGCGGCGGCCTTCTTGCGCGGCGCAGCGCGCTTCGGCTTCTTGGGCGACGGGGCGCTGCGGGGGGGAGGCGCGGCCGGGCGGCTCGGCGCCGGAGCGCGCTCGCCCTTCCGGACCGGCTTGGCGGGAGTCGCGGCCGGCCCGGTCGATAGCCCAGCGCTGATGTCGACTTGCAGGTACCGCGCGGCGGTCCGGAGAACGTCCTTACGGACCAGCGCTCTCATGCCCTCCAGGAACTCGGCCACGGAAGCACGAATCTCATTCTCGATCTCGACATCGGATATCACGCAGCCGCCGTCTCATGAATCCCTCGGAATGTCAACGTCTTCCACGCACAGTGGCCCGCGCAGGCCGGAGAAACCAGGTGTTCCTGCGCCGGTCGGCGCTCGCGACCGGGCGCCGGAT
Source organism: Sorangium sp. KYC3313 (assembly GCF_052075895.1). Taxonomy (NCBI): domain Bacteria; kingdom Pseudomonadati; phylum Myxococcota; order Polyangiales; family Polyangiaceae; genus Sorangium; species Sorangium sp. KYC3313. Next base: position 7,572,645 of record NZ_CP197255.1, on the reverse strand, counting down.
CCCTGGCTGGGGCCGCGCGCGTCCGGTGTGAATTTGCCGTTTTATCAAATGAAATGCTGGCAAGATCTGAAACGCATCGAGAGATCATGTCGGGACCCTCCGTCCGCGCGCATGGGCCTCGCGCTCGGGTAGAGGTCGACTCGCCGCTCACGGCCGCGCCAGGGTGGCGGCCCTGTGGGTGAGCTCAAGCAGCCTTGACGGCGCGGAGCGACGCGCGGCGCAACGGGCGGAGCTGCGACGCCGCAAAGGCCGCGCCGAGGGCGAGCCCGCGGAGCGTCAGCCGCATGCGGAGGACGTCGAGATACCCCTCGCGGTGCAGGGCGGTGATCGCCCGGCGAACGTCGGTCCGACGCACCTGAAGGGCCGTGGTCAAGGTGTCGAGGGTCACCGTCTTGCCCTCGCTCTGGAGGGCAACCAGCGTCCGGAGAAGATACGGAGCGAGGTCCTTGTTGGTCATGGCGCACACCGTAGCCACCGCCTGAACGGCCGTACAGTTTGTGGCGACGTTTTTCTCCGAGTCGCCTGCGAAGAGCGCTGGAGACGCCCCGAAGGCGGCCGTCGTCTATGGTAGGTCCTCCCCGTGCCCGCCGACGCCTCACCTCCTCAAGCCGTGATCCTCGCCGGCGGACTCGGCACCCGGATGCACCCCCGGACGGAGCGCACTCCGAAATTCCTGCTGCCCGTGGCCGGGCGGCCGTTCGGGGCGTGGCTCCTCGAGCGGCTCGCCGCAGCGGGCTTTGGTGACGTGGTCGTCTGCGTGGGTCACCTCGGCGACGCCGTTCGACGGGCGATGGGCGACCGGTTCGCGGGCCTGCCTCTCCATTATGCCGACGACGGCCCCGATCTCCTGGGCACGGCCGGTGCGCTGCGCCGCGCGCTGCCCCAGCTGGCTCCTGTGTTCCTCATGACCTACGGCGACTCCTACCTCCCCTTCGACTACCTGGCCCCGCTCCGGGACCTCTGCGCACACCCCGGCGCGCTCGGCACGATGGCCGTGTACCGGAACGAGGGTCGGTTCGATGCGTCGAACGCCGCGGTCTCGGGCGACCTGGTGGTGCGTTACGAGAAGCGGCGCGCGGGCGCGCCGCCCGATCCTGCGCTCGACCACATCGATTATGGCGCGACCGCGCTCCGCCGCGAGGTCGTCGAGGCGCTGCCAGCCGGCGCGCCGCTCGGCTTCGAGGTGGTGCAGCGCGACCTCGCCGCGCGCGGCCTCCTCCGGGCCTGCGCGGTCGCGGCGCGCTTCCACGAGATCGGCTCGGAGCAGGGCCTCCGCGATCTCGAGGCCGCCCTCACGACCGCGGCCGCGACGGAGGAGCAGGGATGATCGTCTCTCGCGCCCCGGTCCGCTTCTCCCTCGGCGGCGGCGGGACCGATCTGCCCGCGTACTCCGGCCGCTTCGGCGGCTACCTCGTGTCGGCCGCCATCGACAAGTACATCTACGTGACGGCCAACAAGCGCTTCCACCGGGACATCCGCCTCGCGTACTCCAAGACCGAGATCGTCCCCTCGGTCGACGCGATCGAGCACCCGATCTTCCGGGAAGCGCTCCGGATGCTGGGAATCGAGCACTCGATCGAGCTCACGAGCGTCGCGGATCTCCCGGCGAACTCGGGCCTCGGCTCGTCGAGCTCGTTCACGGTCGCCCTCCTCAACGCCCTGCACACGTACAAGCGCGACTTCGTGTCGTCCGAGCAGCTCGCTCGCGAGGCCTGCTCCATCGAGATCGAGCGCCTCGGAGAGCCGATCGGCAAGCAGGACCAGTACATCGCCGCTTACGGCAACGTCACGGCGTTCACGTTCTCTCCGGACGGCTCGGTGCACGTCGAGCCCGTCCCGGTCCGCGACGAGGTGCTGGACGAGCTCGAGAGCAACCTGCTCATCGTGTGGAGCGGCGTCGAGAGGCCCGCCAGGATCGTGCTCTCGGAGCAGGGCCGGCGGCTGCAAGACCTGGAGCCCGCGGTGGTCGAGCGGATGCACCGCATCAAGGAGATCGGCCGCGACGTGCACCGCATCCTCGTCACGGGCAGGCTCGACGACTACGGCGAGCTCCTCCACGCCCACTGGACCCAGAAGCGTAAGCTCGCGTCCAAGATGACCGACGAGGTCCTCGACGAGATCTACGAGATCGCGCGACGCGCGGGGGCGCTCGGCGGCAAGCTGATGGGGGCCGGCGGCGGAGGCTTCTTCATGTTCTACGTCCGGCCGGCGGAGCGGCGCCGGGTGCTGGAGGCGCTCGCCGCGAAGGGCCTGCGCGTCCTGCGCTTCCGCTTCGATCTCGACGGCGCGCGCATCGTCGCGAACCTGCACCGATCGTGAGCGGGCGCGCCGGCGCCCCCCTCCTGCTGGGCATTTCTGCGGGACTCTGGCTATAGATCGGCCATATGCCTCAGAGCACGCACGACTTCGTCGAAAAGTACCTCCGCGAGACGTCCGAGATCGCCCTCGCGACGAGCCCCGACGACATGGCTCGCGTCATCGAGATCCTCTTCGATGCGTACCGGAGCGATCGCACCATCTTCACGTGCGGCAACGGCGGCTCGGCGGCCAACGCGAGCCACCTCGCCTGCGACATCGCCAAGTTCACGTGGGTCGACGGCAAGCGGCGCTTCAAGTGCACCTCGCTCTGCGACAACGCGGCGCTCCTCAGCGCCCTCACCAACGACGTCGGCTTCAACCGGATCTTCCTGGAGCAGCTCGACGGCCGCATGGTCGCGGGCGACGTGCTCGTGTGCCTGAGCGTGCACGGCGGCTCGGGCGCCGATCGCGCCGGCCCATGGTCGCAGAACCTCGTCGCCGCCGCGGATTTCGCGAAGAAGACGGGCGCCAAGGTGGTCGCGCTCGTCGGCTACGACGGCGGCGCCCTGCGCCAGATGGCCGACGCCAGCGTGATCGTGCCGAGGACGCGGGCGGGCTACACGTCGACGCCGCACGTGGAGGGCTTCCACGAGGTCTACCACCACCTCATCTGCGAGCGGCTCCTCCAGCTCGTGGCCGAGAGCTGAGCGCCGCGTGGCGAGGCGCGGGATCCTGCTCGACCGCGACGGCACGCTCATCGACGTGGTGCGCGATCACGAGCTCGGCGTCGTCGTGACGGCGTTTCATCCGGATCAGATCCGCCTCCTCCCCGGCGCGATCGAGGGCCTGCGGCGCCTCGCGGGCGCGGGGTTCCTGCTGGCGATCGCGACCAACCAGCCGGGCGCGGCGAAGGGCCAGGTCCCGTGGGGGGCGATCGAGCGCACGAACCGCGCGCTCGTCGATCGGCTCCGCGAGGCCGGCGTCGCGATCGCGGCGCTCGCGGTGTGCCCGCACCACCCCGAGGGCGGGCCGGGCGGCGATCCGGCGCTCATCGGCCCGTGCGACTGCAGGAAGCCGCAGCCGGGCATGCTGACGGCGCTCGCGCGCGACCTCGATCTCGACGTCGCGGCGAGCTGGATGATCGGCGACGCGCCCAGCGACGTGGCGGCCGCGCGCGCGGCGGGCATGCGGGCGGGCCTCGTCATGGATGGACGCCGCTGCGAGCTGTGCCCGCTCCGCGGCGAGGCCGATCTCCCCTGCCCCGATCGCGCGGCGCCGCGCCTCGATCTCCTCGCCGCCGAGATCCTCGCCGAGCCGCGCGGCTAGCGGACTCTGGCGCGCCACGCCGTGCCGCGCCGCCCGATGGCCCGCGCGCGGCGTGCTACCGTCCCGCCGTGACGCCTCCTCCGGATCACGACGGCGGCGCGCTCGACGATCGGGGCGCCCGCGACGACACCCCGGCCACCGCGGCCGAGCTCGACGTCCGCCTCTCGGCGGCCCGCTACATCTCCGATCCGGCGACCTCGCTCGCGCTCTGGCTCGCCCTCCGGATGGAGCGGCCGCTGCTGCTCGAGGGGCCGGCCGGCGTCGGCAAGACCGATCTCGCCCGCGCCGCAGCCGAGGCGCTCGGCCGAGGGCTCATCCGGCTCCAGTGCTACGAGGGCCTCGACGAGGCGAAGGCGCTCTACGAGTGGGACTACGCGAAGCAGATGCTCTACACGCAGCTGCTGCGCGACGCCGTCGCGAAGGAGATCGCCGGCGCGACGAGCCTCGCCGGAGCCGCGCGCGCGATCGCGGGGAGCGAGGCGTCGTTCTTCAGCGAGCATTTCCTGATCGCGCGCCCGCTCCTCGCGGCGCTGCGGAGCGCCGCGCCGGTCGTCCTGCTCATCGACGAGGTCGATCGCGCGGACCCTGAGTTCGAGGCGTTCTTGCTCGAGGTGCTCTCCGACATGCAGGTCACGATCCCCGAGCTCGGCACGATCCGCGCCGCGCACCCGCCGCTCGTCCTGCTGACGACGAACGCGACGCGCGAGATGACCGAGGCGCTGCGCCGCCGGTGCCTGCACGCGTTCCTGGACTACCCGCCGCCGTCGCGCGAGATCGCCATCCTGAAGGTCGCCCTCCCGGGGATCGAGCCCCGCCTCGCGGCGCAGATCGTGGCGTTCGTCGGCGCCCTGCGGGCCATGGATCTGCGGAAATCTCCCGCGATCAGCGAGACGCTCGACTGGGCCCGCGCGCTGCTCCTGCTCGGCAAGCGCGCGGTGACGCCGGAGCTCGCGCGCGACACGCTCGGCGTCCTGCTCAAGCACCAGAGCGACCGCGGCGAAGCGGAGGCGAAGCTCGGCACCCTCGTGCGGGCCGCCGAGCACGCGGGGGCGGGCGAGCCGGCTACCTGAGCTCGGCCACCTTCTCGCCGAACAGCTTCTCGAGCCGCCCGAGCATGGCGTCGTTCGGCTCGACGCGGAGATCGCGCCCCAGCGCCAGCACCGCCTCTGCCCCGTCGTCGAGCTGGATCACGAGCTGCACCGGGCACACCCCGGGGCTCGCCCGCAGGAGCGCCCCGAGCCGATCGATGTGCTCGCGCCTGGCGCTGCGCGACTTCAGCGTGATCGCCACGCTCCGGGTCTGCGCGAGGATGGCGTCGGCGAGCGGCTGCACCTCGTCGAGCAGCAGGGTCGGCTCGCGCGGCGCGGCCTCGGCCTCCTCGGCCCCCTCCTCCACCATCGGGAAGCTGATCTTCCCCGAGATCAGGACCGGCTCCCCCCGGTTCAAGAGATCCGCATAGCTCTCGATCTGCTTCTCGCGCACCTTGACCTCGACCCGGCCCGTCGTGTCCTCGAGCACGAAGAACGCGATCTTGCCGCCGCCCCCCTTGAAGATGCGCTCTCGGTAGCCCTCGACCATCCCGCCGACGCGCACCCTGGCCCAGGCATCCATGCCGGCCAGCGCGCTCACCGCGGTCACGTCGAAGCGGTTCAGATCCACGCCGTACCGATCGAGCGGGTGCCCCGAGACGTAGAACCCGAGCGACTGCTTCTCCCGCGAGAGCGTCTCGCGCAGATCCCAGTCCTCGACCATCGGGTAATCGTCCAGCCTCACCTCGCTCTTGGACGCCACCGCCGCGAACAGGCCGATCTGCGCGCTGTTCCGCTCCTTGCTCGCGGAGCGCGAGCGCTCGAGCGCCCTGTCGATGCCGGCGAACGCCCGCGCCCGCGAGATGCCCCGCGCGAGGAGGCTCGCGTCGAACGCGCCGCACTGCACGAGCGCCTCGAACACGCCCTTGTTGACCCGCCGCGGATCGACCCGCTCGGCGAAGTCGAACAGATCCGCGAACGCGCCGCCCGCGTCCCGCGCCTCGAGGATCGCCTCGAGCGCCGACTCGCCGATGCCGCGGATCGCGCCCATTCCGAAGCGGATCTTCGGATCGTACGGGTCCCTCACCCGCGAGCCTCCGCGCCGGGTGCCGGCCACGCGCTTGCCGTTCGTCGCCGGCTTTGCGCTGTAGACGACGGTGAAGTCGGTCTTGGACTCGTTGATCTCGGGCGGGAGGATCTCGACCCCCCACGCGCGCCCCTCCGCGATGATCCGCACGACCTTCTCGATCTTGTCGCGGTCGGCCGTCATCAGCGCGCAGAGGAACTCGACCGGGTAGTGCGCCTTGAGGTACGCCGTCTGGTAGGTGAGCAGCGCGTACGCGGCAGAGTGGCTCTTGTTGAAGCCGTAGCCCGCGAAGTACTCGAGGAGCCCGAAGATGCGCTCGGCGTCCTCGCCCTTCACCCCGTTCTTGAGCGAGCCGTCGACGAACGTCGCCTTCTGCTTCGCCATCTCCTCGGGCTTCTTCTTGCCCATGGCGCGCCGGAGCAGATCGGCGCCGCCGAGCGTGTAGCCCGCGAGCTTCTGCGCGATCTGCATAACCTGCTCCTGGTAGACGATGACGCCGTACGTCGGCTGGAGGAGCTCGTCGACGAGCGGGTGCATCTTCTCGATCGGCTTGCGGCCGTGCTTGCAGTCGACGAAGTCCTTCACCATGCCGGTGCCGAGCGGCCCGGGCCGGTAGAGCGCCACGGCGGCGACGATGTCCTCGAAGGCGTCCGGCTTGAGGTCCTTGAAGAGCTGCTGCATGCCGCTCGACTCGAGCTGGAACACCCCGGTGGTCTCGCCCGACTGGAGGAGCGCGTAGGTGGCGGTGTCGTCGAGCGGCACCGCGTTCACGTCGAAGCGCTCGCCCCCCTTGCCCGCGAGGTCGGGCCGCGCGTTCACGAGCCGCACCGCGATGTCGATGACGGTGAGCGTCTTCAGCCCGAGGAAGTCGAACTTCACGAGCCCGGCCAGCTCGGCGTCGTCCTTGTAGTACTGCGTGACGAGCTGGTCGCCGTTCTTGAAGCAGGGGACGTGGTCCCAGAGCGGCCCCTCGCTGATCACGACGCCGGCGGCGTGCATGCCCGCGTGCCGCGTCAGCCCCTCGAGCTTCTGCGCCTGCTTCAGGAGCTCCGCGACCGTGGGGTCGCTCTCCTTGAGGGCCTTGAGCTTCGGCTCGATCTCGAGCGCCTCGGGGATCGTGTACATGATCCCCGGGCTCTTCTGCGGGATGAGGCTCGCGATCTTCTGCGCCTCGTTCGCGGGGAACGCCATCGCCCGCGCGACGTCCTTGATCACGCTCCGCGCCTTGAGCTCGTGGAACGTCGCGATCTGCCCGACGGAGGGCTTGTCGGCCTCCTTGCTGTACTTCTTGGTGACGTAGGAGATGACCTCGTCGCGCCGGTCCATGCAGAAATCGACGTCGAAGTCGGGCATGCTCACGCGCTCCGGGTTCAGGAAGCGCTCGAACAGCAGGTTGTACGGGAGCGGATCGAGATCGGTGATCTCCATGGCATAGGCGACGAGCGAGCCCGCGCCCGATCCGCGGCCCGGCCCGACCGGGATGCCGTGGTCCTTGGCGTACTTGATGAAGTCCCAGACGATGAGGAAGTAGCCCGGGAAGTCCATCTGGACGATGACGTTGAGCTCGATGTCGAGCCGCGCGCGGTAGGTCGCCTCGTCCACTCTCCTGCCCGTCTGCGCGATCTGGGCGAGCCGCTTCGTGAGGCCGTCGTGCGCCACGTGCCGGAAGTACGACGCCGAGTCCGAGAACCCGCTCGGCAGCGGGAACGTCGGGAGCATCGGCTTGCCGAGCTTGAGCTTCAGCGCCGAGCACCGCTCGGCGATCTCGAGCGTCGACCGCAACGCCTGCGGGTGGTCGCGGAACAGGTGCATCATCTCGTCGGCGGGCTTGAGGAACATCTCGAAGCTGCCGTGGTGCGCGGCGCTCGCCTCCGCGAACGTGCGGTTGGCCGCGATGCACGACAGGTAGAGCTGCCCCTCGCCGTCCTCGCGCGCGCCGAAGTGCGCGTCGTTGGTCGCGACGAGCGGAAGCCCCAGATCGCCCGCCGCCCGCGCCAGGATGCCGTTGAGCACCGACTGCTCGACCATCCCGTGGTCCTGCAGCTCGACGTAGAGGCTCCCCGGCTGGAAGCAGTCCCTCAGCCGGCTGAGCGCCTCGCGCCCCTCCCCCTCGCCCTGCTCGAGGATCCGCTGGGCGACCACGCCGCCCATGCAGCCGGTCAAGCCGATGAGCCCCGCGCTGTACTGCGCCACCGTGTCGAGCCGCACGCTCGGCGCGAGCCCGCTCGCGGGATCGACGTGCCCCTTGGAGACGATGCGGACGAGGTTCTTGTAGCCCTCCTCGGACGCGGCGAGCAGCACGAGGTGATCGACGGGCGTCTCGTCCACGCCCGAGCGCGACACCTGCCCCGCGGCCGCGCCCCAGCCGCGGGCGACGTTGACCTCGCAGCCGATGATCGCGCCGATGCCCTGCTCCTTGCAGGCCTTGTAGTGCTGAATCGCCCCGAACATGTTCCCGTGGTCGGTCAGGGCGACGGCGCGCATTCCCAGCGATTTGGCGCGCGCGGCCAGGTCCTTGACGCGCAGCGAGCCGTCGAGGAGCGAGTACTGCGAATGCACGTGGAGGTGGATGAACTCAGCGGTCACAGCAGGCTTCCGGGGGGCTTCTCATCGTGGTTGTAGTCTGGAAAGACCGGTAATCGTGGAGAGGGCGCGGCGAGCGAGATCGGGAGGCGTCGGGACAATCCACCAGCGCTCGCCGGCGGGCTCACATATAGCGCATTGCGCAGCGGGGATCGCCCTTGATGAGCCGCGCAGGCCGGCGCTAGCATGTGCGCCCGTTTGAGAGCACTTGCCTGATCTGGGGTGGGGTTTCCAGAAAGTGAGGTCGATGATGCGTCAATCCCGTATCGCCGTCGCGGTGTATTTGGCGACCGCGCTCGTGTCCGCTGCCGGTTGTGGCTCCGAGGCCGCGGCGCCTGTCGTTCAAGACGTCGACCTCGGTCAGCCGCCCGCGCCGGGGCCGGAGCAGGCAGGGGATGGCGATGGCGTCGCGTTCGCGATCGACCGGCTCTTCCTCGGCGATACGGATCGCGACGGGAAGAAGGTGGCCGGCAGCTGGAAGCAGTACGGATTCAACCTCGACGGCAAGGTGTCCAGCACCGTATCACAGGACCTGTGCAAGCCGGTGGACGATACCGCCCCTTCGGAGGTCTATCCGGACGGCGCCGACGGGATCGACAACGCCTTTGGCAGCAAGCTCGTCGGCCTCATCTCCAACCTCCTGACCGACCCGTCGACCCGGGTCAGCGACGCCATCGGCAAGGGCGATTTCACGGTGATCTTCAAGGTCGACGGGCTCGGCGAGCGGTCGTCCTACAACCCCCTCACCGCGAAGCTCTACGGCGGCGCCACGCTGGGCGAGGCGCCCACCTGGGATGGCGCCGACCGGTGGCCTGTCGTACCGGAGCTCCTCGCCGACGCTCAGGACGTCGAGAGCGCCAAGGTGGTGTTCCCGGCCAGCTACGTCGTCGACGACACATGGGTTTCGGGCCCGGATTCACAGGTCACGTTCCAGCTGAACTTGACGATCTCGGACACCATCATCGGTCTCACGATCCGCAATGTGAGGGTCGCGATGGATCTCGCGCCCGATCACAAATCGGTGGTCAAAGGGACCATCGCCGGCGTGCTCGAGACAGCTGTCCTCGTCGAGGAGCTCCGCGGCGTCATCGGCGCCGTGCAGCCGAATTTCTGCGAAGGCCCCGCGCTGGAGACGATCCTCGACCAGGTCCGCCGCGCCTCGGACATCATGAAGGATGGCAGCCAGGACCCGGGCAGGGAGTGCGACGCCATCTCCATCGGCATCGGGTTCACCGCGAAGGCGGTCCAGCTGGGCGAGATCGCGCCGCCTGCCGAGACGACCGGCGTTCCGTGCCAGCCGGCGCCCGCAGACGAAGGCTGAGCGCCGCGCGACTCCCATCCACCGGCGGCCGCTGCGTCGCGCACGCCACCTGGGCTCCGCGGGCACCTCCCGGGTGCCCGCGCCCGCCGGAATCCCCACAGCCTGCGACGTGCAGCCTGCTCCGCTGGCTCCGACCCCCCGCGAAGATCGTGCTCGCGCCTGAGCCGTCGCGCCCCCCGCGAGCGTCTCAAGGAGCGACCCCACCCGTCCAGGGCACGCGCTGAGGCAAGGGAGGGCTTGCCAGCGCGCTCTCTCGGTCCGCCCGCTGGTGGGCGGGCCGAGAGGCGCCCTCTTCCTGGTTTCGTTCGTCCTGACTTTTCGCTAGAAGTCGGCATCGCTTCGAGCGTCCACCACGCAAATACCCGATGGCGGTGAAGATTCATGGCGAGCCGCCGTCCAAGGGCGTCAGCCCGGCGGGTCGCCGATGCGAGCTCTGGCTCGTGCCCCTCAGAGGAGAACAAGGTCCATGCGTAGATACGTCGCTTCCGTTCTGTGCGCCGTGATGATGATTGGCGCTGCCGCCGCGACGGCGGGTTGCACGGCCAGCGCCTCGTTCAACGCCGGCAAGGAGCCGGTGGCCGAGCCCCCGCCCCCGCCCCCGCCGGAGCCGAAGCCCGAGCCGAAGGAGGAGAAGAAGCCCCGCCCGCGCTTCAAGCTGACGTTCAAGCTCAAGGGCAACGAGGTCTCTCTCCCCGGCCCGGTGGTCTTCGAGACGAACAGCGACAAGCTCCTGCCCGAGAGCGACGAGGTCCTCAACCTCGTCGACGAGTTCCTGAAGCAGCGGGAGGATGTCAGCCTGCTCCGCGTCGAGGGCCATACGGACTCGGACGGTGAGGACGCCGCGAACCAGACGCTGTCCGAGAAGCGCGCGATGGCGGTCGCTCGCTGGCTCGTCGCGAAGGGGAACGACTGCAAGCGCTTCATCGCCGTCGGGTTCGGCGAGACCAAGCCGGTCGCCGACAACAACACGCCCGAGGGCAAGGCCCAGAACCGCCGCACCGGGTTCTTCATCGCGGCCATCAAGGGCAAGGCGGTCGACAAGCAGCCCGTGGACGGCGGCGGCAAGGTCGCCGGCGACGCCTGCAAGTGACGCACCTGCGCCGGCCGCGCTCCGGGCCGCGCACCGCGAACACCGCGGGCCCGGGCAAGCCGGCGCGCTCCCCTTCTGCTGACGGCTGACGGCGGAGCCCAGTGGCCGGCGCGAGCGCCCTTCGGAGCGCTCCGGCCACGGGCGCCGCCGCGTTCTCCCCGCGCGCCGGCGGTCGACGCCGCCCTGCGATCCTTCTTTTCTTGCCTCCCCCACCAGCTTCACTATCGGTACGTCTCCACGACATGCGGAGACGTCACGACAGGCCCCTGGGTCGCCTCCTTTCCATCGCCCTCCTCTCGGTCGGCCTCTTCGGCTGCAACTCCGGGGCGGGCGACGTCCGCCCGTGGACGCGGGACGACCACGATCCGCCGAACCCCGGCGAGGGGCAGGGCCAGGGCGGCAAGGTAGCCGCTCGGCCGGTCGCGTCCGACGAGACCGATCCAGGGCTGATCGAGCTCGCCTGGCAGCGAAACTGCGCCACCTGCCACGGCAGGGCCGGGCGAGGCGACGGCCCGCAAGGCCCGATGGTCCGCGCCCCGGACCTCACCGACGCGGCATGGCAGGATCGGGTGACCGACGCCCAGATGGCCGACACGATCAGGAAGGGAAAAAACAAGATGCCCGCGTTCGACCTGCCGCAGCCGGTGATCGAGGGCCTCGTGAAGCGCGTCCGCACCAACCGAGCGCGCTGAAGCTCGATGAGCTCGACCTCGCAGCACGATCGCGATGAGGCGCCGGAGGAGAGGCCGGCGGAGCCGGAGGAGAGGCCGGCGGAGCCGGAGGGCCGGCCGCTGTGGCTCCGGCGCCTCGCGCCAGCGATCCTCCTCCTGGGCGCGCTGGTTGCGGGGAGCATCCTCGTCAATCGCCTGCCCGAAGAGCGGGAGGTCGAGCTGCGGCTCGACGACGCAGCGACGGTCGTGCAGCTCGACGTGACGTGGACGGATTCTTCTTCGGGCGACCGTGCGGACGACACGGCGACGGTCATCGACAGCTCATGGCGCTTCGCCGAGGGCACGGCCCCACGGGCTGTCCACACGAAGGTGTCGCTCCCGGATGGCCTCTACCATGTGGAGATCACGGTCGGCAGGAAGGGCGGGCACGACGTGACGAGCCGGGCCATCACGCTCGCCGACGAGTCCCGGATCACGCTGTTCGTGCACTGAACGGCGCCGAGCGCGTTCCCGCTGGCCTCGCGGTGCGCGCTTCGGCCGGCGCTCCTGGAACGAGCCCAGCAGCAGCCGGATGCGCCGGAGACCTGCCGCGCGCATTGCGGTCGCCCGGCGCACGAGACCGTTGACGCCCGGAAACCGACAAGCAAGGCAGCGCCGTGAGTTGGACGCGTGTCTCTGAGGTACCACCTCGCGTCCAGCGGGCCGCACGCAACCCTTGATGAAAGACCCTCGTTCTTAAATATAAACCATTGTTATTATTGATATTTTCTTGCTTCCAGTGGCAACGTTTCGGGTGGGAATGGAATGTGAGAACGAATTCCCTTGATGCGTTCCCCCCGAAACCGCTACTTCTTGGCCCGCGGAAGCAGGGCGTGGCACCTTATCCTACAACCACTTACACGCTCTGACTGGGACGACCGTGGTGCATCGTGGTGCCCCCCCGGAGGGAGCGACCATGCGGCCTGTACAGTGCCGCTGGAGGCGGAGAAGGAGAACCGATGAGGATCACCCCGTGGTATCTGGCTGCGCTCGCCCCGTTCGCCGCCATTGGTTGCAGTGGCGCGTACCTCGGCCACGCCGCTGTCGTCGCGTTGACGATCGGCATCTTTCTCGGGACCCTTTCGCTCGGCCGCACCCCGAGCTCGAGCCCCGCCCCGCCGAACGCCCCTGTCTCCTGACTTTCTCGCCCAGCTGCCGCCTGCTGCACCTCGACGCGAGGGTTTCCCGAGCGCGCGACATCGCTGGCGCTTACGCTCGGGGAGCGTGAGGTCATGACGCAAGACGCCTCGGCCGGCCGGCTCAAGCGGCTCGAAGAGTTCACGCTCATGGACCTGGAGTCCGTGCACCTCATCCTGCGCGGCGACTCGGTCATCGACTGGAGGAGGCTCAACCTGCAGGGCGAGCAGGCGGCGCGGGATCTCTTGCTGGCGCAGGAGTTCCGCCCGGACGAGCCGGGGGATCGCGCTCACCTCGAGAGCGTCAAGAACGAAGCGATCGCGTACCTGCGCCGCCATTTCGAGTTCCCGATCCCGAGCCCGGTCGCTCGCGCTTCGGTCGAGGAGATCCTGCTGCTCGCCTCGGGCAAGGGCCACCGCCAGCTCTGCGCCTGCACGATCCTCAAGGCGATGCACATCATCCATCACCTGGCCGGGCGCGAGCTCCTCTTCTCGATCCCCATGTCGGACCAGGACGTCTTCCACCTCGTCGAGGAGAAGGTGTACCGGGTGATCGGCGGCATGCTCGCGGCGGGCTTCCCGATCACCGAGTTCATCGGCGGGCGGAAGAACAAGGACTCGCTCTACACGAAGCTCCTGTCGAAGACCGACACGACCGCGGCGGCCATCTACGACAAGCTCCGCTTCCGCATCGTCTGCCGCACCGTGGACGATCTGCTGCCGGTGCTCCTGTACCTGTCCGAGCGGCTGTTTCCGTTCAATTACGTCGTGCCAGGCGAGAGCACCAACACGATCCTGCGGTTCCGGAGCTACTGCGAGACGCGGCCCTTCCTTCAGCCGATGCTCGAGGCGTTGCAGACCGACGTCGACGACGGGCTCACGGCAGGCGACAACAGCTTCAGCGATCGGAGCTACCGCGTGATCCACTTCGTCGTCGATCTGCCGGTGCGGCTCCCCGCCGAGATCCTCGACATGGCGCCGCCCGCGGCCTGGGCGCTCGGGCCGATCATCTTCGTCCTGTGCGAGTTCCAGCTGATCGACCGCGAGACCGAGGCGGCGAACGAGGTCGGCGAGGCGAGCCACGCCAGGTACAAGGAACGGCAGAAGCAGGCCGTCATGCGCAGGCTCAAGCTCGGGGTCCGCTCCACCCGTGACCCGGCGAACGGCGGACCCAAGCGAGATCGCTAGGCGCCGCGGTCGGCGCGGGTCGCCGTCCAGACGCCGTAACGACGAGGCCGCTGGCGCGCAGCACCGCTGGACCGCGCGGCGAGCCTGCACCGGCGTGGCGAGACCCATACCGCGCAGCGCATCCGACCGCGCAGCGCACGGACAGAACGGCCACGGCGCGGCGGATGCGTGGGGCAACACCGCGACGAATCGAGCGGGCAGGCCGGAGAGATCCGCGGGATATCCGGGAGGTGCGTCCCTGGAGAGCGGAACGCGCGAGCAGGGCGGCGAACGCCGCTGCGACGCCGGGAGCAGTCGGGCTATCGGAGCAGAGGCCGCCGAGCGAACAGCCCGGACGGTGACCGACGGCGCTCGATCGAGGAGCCCTGCCGGCCCCTCAACGACACCGCCGGACGGGCGGGCTCAGATGCGGCCCTTCAGCGCGTCGCGATCGAGGACGACGATCCGGCGGCGATCGATCTCGATCACCCCCTTGCGACGGAGATCGCCCAGGGTGAGCGTGACGGTCTCGCGCGTGGAGCCGATCATGCTCGCCATCTCCTGATGGGTGAACGGCGCGGAGATGAGCACCCCGCGCGGATCGGGGATGCCCCAGCGCGTCGCGGCCTTGAGCAGGAACTCACAGAGGCGGGCCTCCACGTTGCGGAAGAGCATGGACGCCAGGCGCTCCTCGGTGTCCGTGTGCCGCTCGACCAGCGTGGTCACGATGGCGGCGGCGAAGTTGGCGTCGCTCGCCATCAGGTTGCGCACCGTCGCGAGGGGGACGAGGAGCGCCTCGACGTCCTCCGTGGCGATCGCGCTCTCCCGGTGGGCCGTGACGCCCCCGAGCGCAGCCTCGCCTAGCACGTCGCCGGCCCCTCTGTAGCCGAGCGATAGGCTGCGCCCGTCGCTCATCCCGCGCACCAGCCGGACTCGGCCGAGGCTGAGCATGGCAAGGGCGGTCGCTGCGTCGCCCTGCGTCACCAGGTGACGCCCTTTCGCGACGCGTTGGATCGTCCCTCCGTCCGCCAGCGCCGACTGCGTGGCCGGGGAGGCCGCGTTGCCGATCGCGCCGCGCCGGACAACCCGCCGCTTGCGGGAGTCCAGGTCGAGTCCACCGTCGTTCCCGAGCGCGCCAGGCTGGACCCTGACGCTCCGTGCCATCGCATCCTTACCCATCATCATCGCGGCTGCTCCTGCGGTTTGCGGTGTCGCGGTCCTACTGTTCCGGGGGGCCCCACCGGCTGGGGGGCCCGACTTGTGCCGGAACCTCCCACTTGCGTTGACATCCTGGATACCCGGCCCGTACCTTTCGGTTCGAGCCGGGCACGCCCCGTGAATGAACCCCTGCACGGGGGAGCCAGTTCGACCGCTCCTCCAGCTACGGACGTTGGATGCGCCTCTTTAGCGGCAAAATTACTCCCCTCACAGAAGAACTCGTCCGCGCGCTCGTGGACAACCGCGATATCGAGTGCGAATCGAAGAAAGAGGTCGCGCTCGACGTCGAGTCGGTCTTCACGAGCTACCTGCACGCAGAGCGGGAAGCGACCGAGCGGGCGAAAGAGATCCTCCAGGCACGCGGGCTGCCTCAAGGCGAGTTCAACCGGGTCAAGCGCCTGGCCGCGGAGCAGAAAGGGATCAAGACAGGCGAGGAAACCATGGATTATCTCCTCGACCAGCTGCTCGAGATGCTGATGCACTCGAACAACGTCGAGGAGGTGTTCGTCGAGGACCACGACCTGCGCCGCCGGATAAGGCCCATCCTCCGGAAGTACCTCGAGATGGACGAGGCGCTCGACACCGAGGTGCGCGGCAAGCTCCGCCACGTGCAGGAGGGCTCCCGCACATGGGAAATCGAATACCAGCGGGTCATGGGCGAGATCCAGCGACGCAAGGGGCTGCTGTAATCGCCGCCGCCAGGCAGGCGGGCTCTCAGCCGAGCAGGCGAACCGCCTGCGGCGTTTGCCGGTCCAGCGAGACGCCGTCCGCCCCATGGCCTCGGCGCCCGATCCGCAGGGACACCGCCTGTAGGACAAGCACGCACCATCTGCGACCACGCCCGCGGCGGCGCGTTCCTTCTGCCAGATCGGGCTTCGTCGTGGTACCGGAGGACATCATGAGCTGGATTCCGAAGGTCGAGGCGAAGCGCCACTTCTGTCATAAATGCAAGAACGAGCTCATCTTCGAGGTGAAGCTCCAGCGCGCGGACACCTGTCCCCACTGCGGTGTCGACCTCCACTGCTGCAGGAACTGCGAGAACTGGGACCCAGCCGCGCACAACCAGTGCAAGGAGCACATCGCCGAGTACATCCCGGATCGGGAGAAAGCGAATTATTGTACTTTCTTCACGTTCAAGAACGGCGTACCGGAAGACAACTCGAAGCGCATCGCGGATTCTCGCTCCAAGCTCGACAACCTTTTCAAGAAGAAGTAGGCGCCCGCCGGGGGAGCACGCACATGTCCACGCCTCGCTACTTGATCACCGGCGGTGCCGGGTTCATCGGAAGCAACCTCGTCGCGGCGCTGACCGCCGCCGGCGAGCGCGTCCGCGTCCTCGATAACCTCGCGACCGGCCGATGGGAGAACCTCGACGGGCTCCCCCACCAGTCGCTGATCGAGCGCATCACGGGGGACATCCGGGACGCGGCGGCGGTCGCGACGGCGGCCAAGGGGGTCGAGGTCGTCCTCCACCAGGCCGCGCTCGGCTCGGTCCCGCGCAGCGTCGAGTCGCCCATCGAGTCGAACTCCGTCAACGTCGGCGGCACGGTCACGGTGCTCGACGTGGCGCGCCGCCAGGGCGTGCGCCGGGTGCTCTTCGCCGCGTCGTCCAGCGCGTACGGCGAGACGCCCGTCCTCCCGAAGCACGAGGGCATGGAGCCGATGCCGCTGTCGCCGTACGCGGTCACGAAGCTCGCCTGCGAGCACTACATGAAGGTCTTCGCGGGCATCTACGGCATCGAGACCCTGAGCCTGCGTTACTTCAACGTCTTCGGGCCGAACCAGACGCCGGACGGCGCCTACGCCGCGGCGATCCCGCGGTTCGTCGACGCCGCCCTGCAGAGCCGGCCGATCCCGATCTTCGGCGACGGCGAGCAGACGCGCGACTTCTGCTTCATCGAGAACACCGTCCTCGCGAACCTCCTCGGCGCGACGTCGCCGAAGAAGTTCAAGGGTGAGGTCATCAACATCGCCGGCGGACGCAGGATCGGGCTGAATGAGCTCTGCAAGGAGATCTCGCGGGCCCTCGGGCGGGACGTCGCGGTCGAGCACCTCCCCGCCCGCGCCGGGGACATCCGCCACTCGCTCGCCGACATCTCGCGCGCGGCCGAGCTCATCGGCTACGAGCCCCGCGTACGCTGGGAGGACGGCATCGTCCCCACGGTCACGTACCTGCGGACGCTCCGTGAGAAGGGCCCCGCGGCCGCGTCGGCCACGGTGACCTGTGGCAAGGTTCCGCTGCCCAAGGCCCAAGGGGCCTCGGACAGCGGGCAAAAGGCGAGCTAGGTAGAGCGGGGGCGGCTCGTGCGGAGCATGACCGGCTTCGGGCTCGGTGACGCTTCGCTCACCGATGGGCGCGTCGTCGCCGAGATCCGCTCGGTGAACCAGCGCTTCCTCGACGTGCGCGCGCGGCTCCCGCGCGAGCTCGTCGATCTGACGATGTTCGCCGAGCAGGTGGCGCGCGAGCGCCTGCGGCGTGGACGCATCGAGATCATCGTGCGCACCGAGGGCGCGGTGCTGGCCCCGAGCACGCTCGACAAGTCGAAGGCGCGCGCGGCGTTCCGCGCCCTGGCGGAGCTCCGCGACGAGCTCGCGCCGGGCGCCGACGTGCCGCTCTCGCTGCTCTGCGCCGTGCCGGACCTCTTCGCGCCCGCCGGCGGCCACGAGATCGCGGCCGTCCGCGCGGCGCTCAAGCTGGCCATCGAGCGCGCGATCGAGGCGATGGAGGGCATGTGCCTGCGCGAAGGCGAGGCGCTCGCCAGCGACATGCGCGGGCGGGTGGCCACGTTGCGCGCGCTCGCGTCCGAGGTCGTGTCGCGCGCGGACGAGGCGCGCGAGGCGCTCAGGCGCCGCCTGCGCGAGCGGGTCGAGCGCCTGCTCCAGGGGGTCGAGGCCGGCTTCGAGGCGACGCGGATCGAGGCGGAGGTGATGCTGCTCGCCGAGCGCAGCGACATCACCGAGGAGGTCACCCGCCTCCGGAGCCACCTCGACCAGTTCGGCGGCGCGCTCGCGGCCCCGAGCGCCGACCCTTGCGGAAGGAGGCTCGACTTTCTGCTTCAGGAGATGGTACGCGAGGCGAACACGCTGGGCTCCAAGGCGCAGGACGCCGCCATCTCCCATCACGTCGTGGCGATGAAGGTGGAGCTCGAACGCCTGCGGGAGCAGGTCCAGAACATCGAGTGACAGGAGAGCATGTCGACCGAAGCACTCAGTGACGACTTCCTCCTCCTCATCGTGTCGTCCCCGTCCGGCGCGGGGAAGACGACGCTCTGCGGGAGGCTGCGCAGCGAGTTCCCCGACCTGCGCTTCTCGGTCTCCCACACGACCCGGCGCCCGCGCCCGAACGAGGTCGACGGCCGGGAGTACCACTTCGTCGACCCGGGCACGTTCGAGCAGATGATCCGCATCGGCGCGTTCGCCGAGTGGGCCAGGGTGCACGATCACCTTTACGGCACGAGCCTGAAGGAGATCGAGATCGCCCGCGCCACCGCGCGCGGCGTCCTCTTCGACATCGACCACCAGGGCGCGCGGCAGATCAAGGCGAGCCTGCCCGAGGCGGTCGCCGTATTCATCCTTCCCCCGTCGCTCGCCGAGCTCGAGCGGCGCCTGCGCGGGCGCGGCACCGAGGACGAGCCCACGACGCTCCGCCGCCTCCGCAACGCGAAGGGCGAGATCGAGCATTACGGCTTCTTCGACTACGTGATCGTGAACGACGAGATCAACCGCGCCTACGAGCAGCTGCGGTCGCTCGTCTTCGCCGAGCGGTGCCGCCGCCAGCGGCGCGCGGCCCTCTGCGAACGGCTGCTCTCCGAGCGGAGGTTCGAGCGATGAGCGCCAGCGCGACACGCGACGTCCTCGCGATCATCGGCGGCAGCGGCGTCTACGAGATGGGGTGGCTGGAGGACGTCGAGGAGGTCTCGGTCTCCACCCCCTTCGGGCTGCCGAGCGACGTGGTGCTGCGCGGGCAGGTCAAGGGCGGCGACGCGACGGTGCTCTTCCTGCCGCGCCACGGCCGCGGGCACCGCTTCTCGCCGTCGACGATCAACTACCGCGCGAACATCTGCGCGCTGAAGATGCTCGGCGCGACGCACGTGCTCAGCGTGAGCGCCGTCGGCTCCCTGCGCGAGGACGTCGTGCCTGGCGACCTCGTCGTCGTCGACCAGTTCATCGATTTCACGAAGCGCCGGATCTCGACGTTCTTCGACGAAGGCCTCGTCGCCCACGTGCCGTTCGCCGATCCGGTGTGCCCGATCCTGGCGAGCGCGGTCCACGACGCGGCGCTCGCCACCGGCGCGCGCGTCCACCGCGGCGGCACCTATGTCTGCATCGAGGGCCCTCAGTTCTCGACGCGGGCCGAAAGCCGCATGTTCCGGACGTTCGGTGCGCATGTGATCGGGATGACCAACTTGCCTGAGGCGAAGCTCGCCCGCGAGGCGGAGCTCCCCTACGCCACGCTTGCGCTCACCACCGACTTCGATTGCTGGCACGTCAGCGAGGAGGCGGTGAGCGTCGAGGCGGTCATCGCGGTGCTCAACCGCAATATCGGGCATGCGCGGGACGTCGCGAAGTCCCTTGCCCGCAATCTCCCCGACGTGTCGCAGAGCCCGGCCCGTCACGCGCTGGAGAAGTGCATCATGACGGCGGCCGGCGCGTCGTCCCCCGACGCAGAGGCGCGGCTCGAGTGGCTCATCGGCCCTCGGCGCAAGGCCGACTGAGCTGACCTCAGGGCGCCTCGCCCGCTCCTCCGCGCAGCGGGCGCGAGGGGGCGCAGCGGGCGCGAGGGGGCGCAGCGGGCTCTGCTGGCGGTCGGGTGCGGCCGCGGCGCAGCGGCGCCGTCGCGGAAACGAAACGCGCGGCTAGCGGCTACGCACAAACCTGGCTAAGAGGCGTCCTGTGACGACCTCATCCGCGATCCTCATCATCGGCTCGATGGCGTTCGACGACCTCGAGCTCCCCTCCGGCAACGAAAGAGACGTCGTCGGTGGCTCGGCCACCTACTCGGCGTTCGCTGCCTCGAGCTTCGCTCCGGTGCGCACCGTGGCCGTGGTGGGCGATGATTTCCCCGAAGAGACCCTCGCGGCGATGCGATCCCGAGGGATCTCGATCGAGGGCGTCGAGCGCGCTCCTGGGAAGACGTTCCGCTGGGCCGGGCGCTACGACGTGGATCTCATCCATCGCACGACGCTGGACACGCAGCTCAACGTGTTCGCGTCGTTCGCGCCGAAGCTGCCGGAGACCTACCGCGACACGCCCTTCCTCCTGCTCGGCAACATCCATCCCGCGCTCCAGCTCGACGTCCTCGAGCAGGTCCGCGCGCCGCGCTTCGTCCTCGCCGACACGATGAATTTCTGGATCGAGGGGGAGCCGAAGGCGGTCGCGGCGATGCTGCGCCGCATCGACACGCTCGTGGTCAACGACGAGGAGGCGCGCCAGCTCTCGGGCAAGTACAACATCCGCCGCGCGGCGAAGGAGATCCTGTCCCGTGGTCCGCGCCGGCTGATCATCAAGCGCGGAGAGCACGGCGCGCTGCTCTTCGACGAGGAGGGCGTGTTCGCCGCGCCCGGCTTCCCGCTCGAGGACGTCATCGACCCCACGGGCGCCGGCGACGCCTTCGCCGGCGGGCTCATCGGTTACCTGGCGTGCCAGCCGGAGATCACGCCGCTCGCGCTCCGGCGCGGCATGCTCCACGCGACGGCGACCGCGTCGTTCTGCGTCGAAGCGGTCGGCACGCGGCGGATCGCGACGGTGACTCGAGCCGACATCGCGGCGCGGCTGACCGAGATCCGGGCGCTGTACGAGTTCGGCGCAAGCACCATGTGAAGCCCGCCGGGGCCGGCGCTGGCGCGAGCGCGTGCCGTGTGCGGTCGCTGTTCACCTTCCGGCGCATAGCCGTGCTAGACGACCGTCAAAGTGAACATGAACCTCACCACCCGTACATTTGCAGGCATCGCCTTGCTGGCCCCCCTCGTCTTCGGCTGCGCGGCCCGTACGGCGCCGTTCGACGAGATGGACAAGGCGCAGATCACGGTCCTCCGCCTCCAGGGGCAGGAGCTGGCCCCGACGCCCGTAGCGACGACCGGGGCCCCCACCCTCATCCCGGGCATCCCGCCCGAGCTCCAGCAGATGGGGCAGGCCGCCCTGCAGGGGCTGCAGCAGGCGCTGCCCGGGCTCATCCCGCCCAACCTCATCCCGGGGCAGACCGCCAGCACGCCGGTCCTGCCGGCGCAGCCGCGCTTCAAGAACTTCGTCATCCTCCAGCAGCGCCAGCTCACGACCAGCGACGCCGACGAGGAGCTCAAGGACCAGATCCTCGACGTCTTCGGCGACGAGGACAGCTTCACCGCGGACCGCGGCAACTGCTTCTATCCCGGCCTGGGCATCTCGATGGTGCGGCCGAACAACCCCACGCCGGTCGACCTGCTCGTCTCCTTCTCGTGCAACCAGGCCATGGGAGACGGCTTCCGCTGGCCTCACGCGACCAACGGCTTCTCGGCCGAGACCCACCAGAAGCTGAGCGAGATCTACCAGCAGCTCTGGGGACAGGCGGTCCCGCCCGGCGCGTGATCCCCTGCCGCGGCGCGGAGCTCCACCGGTCGAATTTGTAATCAACACCACAAATCGTGACCGCAGGGTCCGGATGGCTAGACTTGATCGAGCTTCCGAGGTCCTCGCGTACCGGTCAGGAGCGCGCCGCACGACGTCATGATCCCCCAACCCCAGCTGTTGCCGGGAAAGGAGCTCGGGCACTACGAGCTCCTCCTGCCCATCGCGCAGGGGGGAATGGCCACGGTGTGGGCCGCGCGCCACAAGGGGCGTCGTGGCTTCCAGAAGACGGTCGCCATCAAGACGATGCTGCCGTCGCTCTCGGATGATCCCCAGTTCGAGAAGATGTTCCTCGAGGAGGCGCGGCTCGCCTCGGGGATCCATCACCCGAACGTCGCCGAGATCCTCGACCTCGGCGAGCAGGACGACGTCCTCTACATCGTGATGGAGTGGGTCGACGGCGAGGCGCTGTCGGTCATCGGAAAGGCGGCGAACAAGAGCGGCGTGGCCATCCCGCTGCGCGTCGCGCTCCGCGTCCTCGGCCGCGCTTGCCTCGGCTTGCACGCCGCGCACGAGCTCCGGGACCCGCAGAACGAGGACCTGCTGCTCGGGCTCGTGCACCGCGACGTGTCACCCCAGAACATCCTCGTGACGTACGACGGCCACGTGAAGCTCGTGGACTTCGGGGTCGCCAAGGCCACCAACCGCACGCACAACGACACGACCGCGGGCCAGCTCAAGGGCAAGGTGCCGTACATGTCGCCGGAGCAGGCGCGTGGCGAGCGGGTCGATCGGCGCACCGACGTCTTCGCGATGGGGATCGTGCTCTACAAGTTGACGACGGGAGAGCACCCCTTCGCCGCAGAGAACGACCTCCTCACGCTCAAGTACATCACCTCACGACCGGCGCTCTCGCCTCGCCTGAAGAACCCGGATTTCCCGCCCGAGCTGGACCAGGTCCTGATGAAGTGCCTGCAGAAGGAGCCGGAGCGGCGATACCAGACGATGCTCGATCTGGAGACCGCCCTGGAGGCCGTGCTGGCCAAGGAGCCGACGGTGACGGACCACGACGTCGGGGCGTTCGTGCGCGGGCTCCTGGGAGAGCGCAACCAGCGCCGGCGGGCAGCGCTGCGCGACACGGTCCGCATGCTCGACGAGCGCGCGTCCCACCACCCGTCCGAGGTGATGCTCGTTCGCGACAGCATCAGCGAGCTCTTCTTCACGCAGCTCCCTCCTGGTCACCCGAGCGCCCAGCTCCCCACGCCTCGCCGGAGCACCCCGGCGCCCTCGCGACCGGCGCTGCCATCGCTGCCATCCGAGTCGCTGATCCCGAGCGCGCCTGGCCAGGACACTCAGCTGGGCCCGATGGAGGTCCCGGCGGCGCGCCGTCGCTCGGGGACGCGGGTGGCAGCCGCTGCGCTCGCGCTCATCTCGTTGCTGGGCGCCGGGGCGATGTGGCTGCGGCGGCCCGCGCCGCAGCAGAGCGCGTCCGAGCAGCTCACGGCGCACGCCCACGGCGCTGGCCCGGCGGCGACCGCAGTCACGACGGGCGCAACGCCAAGGCCGGACGGCGCGCCCACGCTCCTGGACGACCACGGCGGCGTGGATGCTCGGTCCGCCCTCGAGGCGAGCGACCCGGAGGTGCGCGGGGCGAGCGCTCCGGCCCCGACGGCCAACGACGCGACGGCCGCCGCGACGCCGAGCGCGACGGCTGCTGGATCGAGCGCCGCCAGCGCGCGCAGAACAACCCCAGGCAAGCGTCCCTCGACGAAGTGGGTACCGACCGTGACCAACCCCGGGTTCTGAGCGGCCGCAGGGCGCGGCAGCTCCGCGATGCGCTCCTCCTGGCGGCAAGCCTGGGCGTCGTAGGCGGCGCCCTGCTGTTGCGGCGGAGCCGAGCGTCCAGCGTCTCGCCAACCCCGGCGCAGGCGAGCGCGTCCGCGGAACCGTCGCCCCTGCCCAGGGGCGGTGAGCCCGAGCGCACAGCGCTCGATCAGCACGAAGCGCAAGCGGGATGCGGCTTTGCCGACCAAGGGTTCGGCGTCTACGAGCGATGGCGCCCGCTTCCGCTCGGAAGGCTCCTCGTCCCGCCGGCGCACGCGATTCGCTCGGATGGCGGCTACGATCTTCTGATCCACTTCCACGGCGCCGAGCCTGTCCGGAAGGTGCTGGCTCCCAGGGGCATGGATCTGGTCATCGCCGGCGTCGACGTGGGGACCCGCTCGAGCGAATACGCGCGCGCGCTCGAGGGCGGCAGCTGGGACGCGCTCCTCCAGGCGATCGACCGCGAGGTCGAGAACGCCTCCGGGAGCGCGGGCGCGCGCATGCGCCGCCTGGTGCTGTCGTCCTGGAGCGCTGGGTCCGGCGCGCTCGGCAGGATCATCGAGCGCGGGAGCAGCCACGTGGATGCCCTGATCCTGCTCGACTCCCTCTATGGCTCCTACATGCCGGGGCAGACGTCGCTCGCGCAGGGGCAGCTCGCCCCTTACGTTGCGCTGGCCAACGCCGCCGCGCGCGGCGCGCCGGTCTTCTACCTGACGCACACCGAGGTCCCGACCAGCGGCTACGCGTCCACGAAAGAGGCGGCCACGTTCCTTCTTCGCGAGCTCGGAGCCACCCCCATCGCGGTGACCTCGCGCGGGGACGAGGCCCCCTCCGGTGCGCCCGGCGACCGCGCAGCGGAGGCAGGAGACGCGCTGCGGCTCACCCGGATGTACGACGGCGGCAGCCTCTACGTCCGCGGCTACGCCGGAGCGGGCCCCGGGGAGCACTGCGCGCAGCTGCGGCTGCTCCCCGCGATCCTGGCGGAGCACGTGCTCCCGGCCCTTCGCCGTTGAGCCGCTGCTGCGAGGAAGCGCGCGGCGTCTCTTCGGCCAGGGGACGCGCCGACGCGTCGGCGCGTTCCCTGCGAACCGCCGCGGCTCAGTACGACTTCGCGAACACCACGCGCCGCGGGCTGGGCTTGCCGGTGAAGATGCACTCCCCTTCACCCGTCAGCGCGTCGGCCCACGGCGCCCCTTCGAACCCCCCGGTCGGGATGCAGCGGATGGTCACCTTGTGCGCGTCCTTCACCGCCGTCTCGATCTCCGGATCGCCGGACCAGTGCGCCAGCGCGAACCCGCCTTGCGCCTCCTTGCCCCCGGTCGACGCGAAGAACGCGTCGAAATCGGCGCGGCTATTGATCACGTGCGTGTTGCCGTCGCGCACGGCGAGCGCGCGCGCGTAGAGGGTCGCCTGAATGTCGCCAAGGATCTCCGTGACGCGGCCCACGAGCTCCCCGCGCGCCATGCTCGACTTGTCCTTCGGCGAGCGGTCCCTGCGCATCACCATGGCCACGCCGGCGTCGACGTCGCGCGGCCCGATCTCGATGCGCAGGGGGATGCCCTTCTTCACCCACTCCCACTGCTTGTCGCCGCCGCGGATGTCCCGCCGATCGATCTCGACCTCGACGCGGCGCTCGCCGAAGCGCTGCGCCCGGAGCTCCTTCGCGAGCCCGTCGATGTACTCGTCGATCTTGGCGCGCGTGTCGTCGCCCCGGTAAACGGGCAGGATCACGACGTGCGCGGGCGCGAGGCGCGGCGGGAGCACCAGGCCGTCGTCGTCGCTGTGGGTCATGATCAGCCCGCCGACGAGGCGCGTCGATACGCCCCAGGACGTCGTCCAGGCGTGCTCTTCGGTCTCCTCCTTGGTCTGGAACTTGATGCCGCTCGCCTTCGCGAAGTTCTGCCCGAGGAAGTGGCTCGTCCCGGCCTGCAGGGCCTTCCGGTCCTGCATCATCGCCTCGATCGCATAGGTGTCGACCGCCCCGGGGAAGCGCTCGCTCGCCGTCTTCGGCCCCTCGAGGACGGGCATCGCCATGAAGTCGCGCGCAAACGTCGCGTAAACCCCGAGCATGCGCAGCGTCTCCTCGCGCGCCTCGGCCTCGCTCGCATGCGCCGTGTGCCCCTCCTGCCACAGGAACTCCGCCGTCCGCAGGAACAGGCGCGTCCGGAGCTCCCAGCGCACGACGTTCGCCCACTGGTTGATCAGCAAGGGGAGATCCCGGTAGCTCTGCACCCAGCTCGCGAACGCCGCGCCGATGATCGTCTCGGACGTGGGGCGCACGATGAGCGGCTCCTCCAGCCGGGCCTGAGGGTCGGGAATGAGCCCGCCGCCAGGGCCGGGGACGAGCCGGTGGTGGGTGACCACGGCGCACTCCTTCGCGAACCCCTCGACGTGCTCCGCTTCCTTCTCGAGGAACGACTTCGGGATGAACAGCGGGAAGTAGGCGTTCTTGTGCCCGGTCGCCTTGAACATGCTGTCGAGCTCGCGCTGGATGTTCTCCCAGATCGCGTAGCCCCACGGCTTGATGACCATGCAGCCGCGGACCGGGGAGCTCTCCGCGAGGTCGGCCGCGCGCACGACCTGCTGGTACCACTCCGGGTAGTCCTCGTTGCGGGTGGGCGTGATGGCGGTCTTCGGCGCTTCGTTCTTGGCCACGGTCTCTGCTCTCCTCGATGGGCGGCTTGGCCGGCGGCCTTCGACCGGGCCGCCTTCGTCCCGCTGCGGACGGTCGGCTGGCGCCGGCCCCGCTCCGGGGTGAGCGCGCGACGTATCAGGAGCGCGGCAGGGTGTCGAGCGCAGCGGCCCCAGCGCCGGAGCCGCGCCGCCCTCCCGCTGGCTGGAGCGACGCCGCTCGCCTCGCCGGCCGCCGCGCGCCACGGTGCCTTCGCGGCGGCGCGCCGTCGTGGTACGCGCAGGAGAACGACGTGAACTACGTCATCCTCACGCACGGCGGGGTGACCGCGCCGCAGAGCGGCTCGGAGAGCTGCGCCAGGGCCGCCGACGAGGCGCGCCGCGCGCTCGACGGGGCCGGAGAGGCGCTCGCGGCGGCGATCGGGGCGACCGTGCGCCTCGAGGACGACCCGCGCTTCAACGCCGGGACGGGCTCGAACCTCCGCCTCGACGGGCAGACGGTCGAGATGGATGCGGCCGTGATGGCCAGCGACGGACGGTTCGGCGCAGTGGCGTGCATCGAGCGGGTGAAGAACCCCGTCCTGGTCGCCGCGAAGGTGATGGAGACGCCGCACCTGCTCCTCGCCGGCGCCGGCGCGACGGCGTTCGCTCGCCGGCTGGGGTTCGCCGACCATGATCCGGTCACCGAGGAGGCGCGCCGGAAGCACGCCCGCGCCCTCGCCGCGCTGCGCGGCGAGGGCGGAGACGACGAGACCACGAACGACGCGGCGCGCTTCCGTGCGCTCACGGCGACGCGGTTCTGGAACTTCGACGCCGAGCCGCTCGAGTGCGACACCGTCGGGGCCGTCGTGCGCGACACGCACGGCCGGTTCGCCGCCGCGGCCTCGACGGGCGGGTCGACCTACTCGCTCCGCGGCCGCATCGGGGACGTGCCGCTCCTGGGCGCAGGGATCTACGCCGGCCCGCACGGCGCCGTGGCGGCGACCGGCGTCGGCGAGGAGATCGCGCGCCGCTTCCTCGCGCGGACCGTCTATGACTGGCTCGCCGACGGCGTCGCGCCCGCGCGCGCCGCGCAGCGCGGCGTCGCGATGTTCCCCGACGTGCTCGCCGTCGGCGTGCTCGTGGTGGGGCGGAGCGGCCAGGCGATCGCCTCGAACCGCACCATGGCAAGCGCGCAGCTCGTGGGCTGAGGAGCCGCAGACGACGATGCAGAGTGGAGACCCTGATGCGATCGTGGTGGGCGCGGGACCGAACGGCCTCACGGCGGCGGCGTACCTCGCCCGCGCGGGCTTCTCGGTGCTCGTGCTGGAGGCCGAGCGAGAGCCGGGCGGCGCGGTCCGCACGCGCGAGGTGACCCTCCCCGGGTTCCGCCACGATCTCGGCGCGGCGTTCTTCCCCTTCGGGCAGACGAGCCCCGCGCTGGTGCCGCTCGATCTGCCGGGGGCCGGCCTCGTGTGGCGGCACGCGCCGATCGACAGCGCTCACCCGGCGCCCGACGGGACGTGCGCCTCGATCGCGCGGGACGTCGAGGCGACGGCGCGGTCGCTCGGCGAAGACGGCCCCGCGTGGCGCCGGATCGCCGGCTGGCACGCGGCCACCCGCGAGCGGCTGCTGAACGCGCTCCTGTCCACGCCGCCCGCCCTCGGGCCGCTGCTCCGGCTCGGGCCCCTCAACCTGCTCCGCCTCGCGCAGGTGGCCCTCTCGAGCGGACGTGGCTTCGCGACGCGCACCTTCCGGACAGAGGCGGCCCGGCGCGTTGTCCCCGGGCTCGCGCTCCACACCGACGTGGGCCCGGACGATCCCTGCGGAGCGATCGTCGGCTTCATGCTCACCGTGCTCGCCTCGAGCGGCGGCTTCGCGGTGCCCGAGGGCGGCGCCGGCGCGATCACGAGCGCCTTGCTCAGGCGCGTCGAGGAGCGCGGGGGCGCCCTCCGCTGCGGCGCCCGCGTCGACCAGATCATCGCCAGGGAGGGACGGGCGGTCGCGGTCCGGCTCGAGGACGGCCAGGAGCTCCGCGCCCGCCGCGCGATCGTCGCCGACCTCGCCGCGCCGACGCTCTACCTCCGCCTGCTCGCGTCAGAGCTGGTCCCCGAGCGGGTGCAGCGCGCCATGCGCCGGTTCCGCCAGGGGTTCGGCACCTTCAAGATGGACTGGGCGCTCGACGGCCCGACGCCGTGGTCCCACGAGGACCCCGCGCGCGCGGCGGTCGTGCACGCGGGCGACAGCCTCGACGACCTCTCGGCCTTCACGCGGCAGGTGCGCGCCGGGGCGCTCCCCGAGCATCCCTATCTCGTGATCGGGCAGCAGTCGCTGGTCGATCCGACGCGCGCGCCGGCCGGCCGCCACACCCTGTGGGCCTACTCCCGCGTCCCCTCCTCCATCGAGGGTGGCTGGGCGGGCTCGCGCGAGCGCTTCGCCGATCGCATCGAGGCGCGGATCGAGGAGCTCGCCCCTGGCTTCCGGCAGCGGATCATCGCCCGGACGATCTGGGCGCCAGACGATCTCGAGGCGATGGATGCAAACCTCATCGGCGGCGATCTCGGCGGAGGCTCGGCCGACATCCGGCACCAGCTCATCTTCCGGCCGGTGTTCCCCTATTTCCGCTACCGCACGCCGCTCCGCGGCCTGTATCTAGGCTCGTCCTATGCGCACCCCGGCGCCGGGGTCCACGGCGCGTGCGGGCGCAATGCGGCCCTGGCGGTGCTGGAGGACGAAGGTTAGCGCGCTTCGCTACTTCGACCGCGACGACGGGCCGTCCCGGTAGTCGGAGCGCTTCAGGCCGTGGCTCGCGATCTTCTCCTGGAGCGTGCGCAGCGGCATCCTGAGCCGCCGAGCGGCCATCGCCAGGTTGCCGTTGGTGCCGCGGAGGGCATCGAGGATGATCTCCGTCTCCAGACGGTCCATCTGCGCCTTGAGCCCGATCGTCGGCGCGGAGCTGGGCGGCCCTGCGAGCTCGACGGGAGTCCGATCAGGCAGCGGCGTGGCGCGTTTGGGCGCCGAGAGGGAATGGATGCTCTCCGGCAGGTCGAGCGGGGTGATCCCATGCCCCCGCGCGATGACGACGGCGCGCTCGATGGCACTGCGCAGCTCGCGTACGTTGCCCGGCCAGGGGTACTGCTCCAGGAGCGCGAGCGTCTCCGGATCGAGCGAGCGCACGTTCCTGCGGTGCAGCTCGCTCGCCTGCCGGAGGAAGCGCTGCGCCAGCGGTCCGATGTCCTCCCGCCGCTCGCAGAGCGGCGGGATGCGCAGCAGCGCCGCGTTGAGCCGGTAGAGCAGATCCGAACGGAACGTGCCCGCCTCGCACATCGCCTCGAGATCCCGGTACGTGGTCGCGACGATCCGCACGTCCACCTCGATCTCCTTGGTCGAACCGACGCGGACCATGCGACCGGTGTCGAGGACGTGCAGCAGCGCGGCCTGGCAGGACGGCGGGAGGTCGCCGACCTCGTCGAGCACCACGGTGCCGCCCGCGCACGCCTCGAAGACGCCCTCTTGCGCGTGGACCGCGCCGGGGAAGGCGTCGGCCTCGTGACCGAAGAGCGTGCTCTCGAGGAGCTGGGCGGGCACGCCGCTGCATCCGACGCGGATCATCTGCATCTTGTGGCGGGGGCCAGCCTCGTGGATCAGCCGCGCGAGCACGTCCTTGCCGGTCCCCGTCTCGCCCTGGAGCAGCACGGGCGCGGACGAGCGCGCGAGGCGCATCGCGGTCTCGAGCACCGGGCGCATCGCGGGGCTGCGCATCACGAGCCCCTCGTCGCCGACCGTGCGCAGCCCACCCACGGGCGTGGGCCCGCCCACCAGGCTCTCGATGCTCGGCATCTTACTCCGCTCCGGGGCGCCACGACGCACGTCGAGCGCGTCGAGGTTCAGCACCGGCAGCTCGGCGCTCGCGATCACGCGCAGCGACGCCGTGATCTCCCCGAGCATCACCTCGTCGCCGGGCTTCAAGACGCCGTGCTCGACGCGCTGCCCGCTCAGGAAGGTGCCGTTCGTGGAGCCGAGATCCTGGATGAGCACGTCGCCGCGCTGGAACGTGAAGCGCGCGTGGCGTCGCGACAGGCTGCGCTCGGGGATCGCGACATCGGCGCTCGGATCGCGGCCGATGACGACGCCGACCCCCTCGGTCAGCCGCACCGTCTCGGCGCCCTGCCGGTGGTAGATGATGAGCAGCACGTGCGGCTGCGTCCCGCGCTCGCGGCTCAGCTGCGTCAGCGCATCACGGACCTGCGACATGGCGATCGGGTCCGTCAGCTGCGACTCGTACTGGACGTCCTGGGCTCCCAGGTCGTCGTGCGGAATGGATGGCCGTGCGACCTTGGGCTCCACAGGCAAGTCGACGCCGGCGTGGCCTTCCTCAGACGCGCCCGGCTCGCGGACGTCCGGCGAAGATGGACTCGTCGGAGCGGCCGGACGCGAGTGATTCATGCGTTCTCTCTCATGCGTGCCCGAGGAGCCTCCGGCGCCAAATGTTGGCCCGCGAGCACTGCTCGCGCTCGTCCCGTTATCGTATGACCATAAGCCAGAGGTTGCCCGGCGCGCAAGGCGCGAGCAGCACTTCGTCGGCGCTGCGGCGGTAAGCTTTGTTTTCTCCCTTTCCTCCCTTTCCTCCTCTGCCTCGCTGCCTCGCTGGCTTTGCCTCTCCTGCCTCTGCTGCCTCTACATCCCAGCTCTTTCTCTTTCGTTTCTGCAGTGTAGCCCTCGGACGCATCCTCTGCAGGCTGCCCCGGCGCTCCGCTCAGCTCTGGCGCGCAACGCGCTCGCCAGAGGCGAGCGAGCGCGCCGATGGCTCTTCGGCGCTGCAGTGCGCGTTGAAGCGAGAGCACGGGAGGTCCTCGAGTGATGGGAGCTCCGCATAGCCGCGGGGACCGGCGATCTCGTTGAAGCAGCGCCCGAGCCAGCCCGGAATGACGAGCGCGTAGGTGCGCGCAAGCCGTCGAGGATCGTCCAGTGTGCGCAGCATCGCGAGGTAGGTCACTTCCCCATAGGTCGCCTTGAAGGCAGCCGCCTGCTCAGGGCGCGCCAGCCAGCTCATGACGCCGGCGCGATCCGCTTCTGGGTGGAACTGGACCGCCTCGACGCCGGGCGCGACCTGCAACCCGAGGATCGCCCGCCCCTTGGAGATGCCGTCACGGCTCTCGCGGGCGAGGAGCTGGCCGCCGAGGGAGCTCAGCCGGCGCTCGTCGAGGTTCACCGCCTCCCAGTTGCGGTGCTCGAACGCGAAGAGACGGTCCCCAAACGGCGCCAGCAGCGGGTGTTGCTGGCCGACGGGGGTCGTGTAGATCGGCATGACGCCGAACTTGCGATCGGCGCGCGGCACGACGTCGGCCAGCTTGTAGTGATGGACGACGAGCTCGAACGAGTAGCAGATCGCGAAGAGGGCGCGCCGGTGCGCGCCCCCCTGGATCGCCGACTCGACCACGCCGTCCACGAAGCGCGCAAAATCCCGCGTCCAGGGCTCGCCCTCCCCATCCAGGGGAGAGCCGGGCCCCCCTGACGCGAGGTACAGATCGCAGTCCGTAGGGATGGGTGCGTTGGTGTCTCTGGGAGACACCTCGACGACCTCGCAGGATAGGCCCGGATTGCGCGCCCGAACGCGTTCGAAGAACCCCGCGGCGAGCCCGCGTAGACAGCGCATCGCCTGGTTCACGTGGCCATTGTTCATGTCCACGATGCACAACCGCAGCGGCCGGCCGTTCGCGACGGTAGCTTGCCGGCCGGGAGTAGGTGGAAGTGGATTCGAGCTCATCGGAAGGTGACAGTTCGCTGACGTAAACCCCCGCGTTTTTTACTCATACCACCCCACTGACCTCGCGAAAAGAATGGTTTCCTCCGTTGCGCCCGTTGCGCCCGTTGCGCCCGTTACGCCCGTTACGCCCGTTACGCCCGTTACGCCGACTGTTCCCGCTACTTCGACTTCATCGGCTGCTCCCTTTACGTTCACGTCGACCACATCCGTCACATCCGTCACATCCGTCACATCCGTCATGTCTGTCACATCCCGTTGCGCTTGTTATGCTGATCACACCAGTTATGTCCATTACAGCGGTTACATCCGCTTCAGGTACGTCCGCTACGTCCGCTTCATCGATACGCAGCGGACGATTCATCACCTTCTGGATGAGACCAAAACTCCTTCCTCGGGCCCGCGTTCATGGGAATCCTGTGCGTGATGAACAAACGGAATGGTTCGACCCGTGATCCTCTGACCCGTCGCCATGTGCTGACCGGGCTCGGCGCTGCGCTCGGCGCCTCGGCCTTCGGATGCAGCACCCCAGAGGGCGCGATGTTGCTCGGCAACGCCGCGCCGAGCGCGGGCAGCGCGGACGAGAGCGATGGAGCCGGCGGTGCGGATGGCTCGGGAGGAGCGGTCGGCTCAGGATCGCCGGAAGGTGGCGAGGCCGGCGGCGCTCCGGATCGGTGCGCGGAAACGGGAGGTTTGAGCCCGGCGGAGCTGCTGGCGCCCATCAACACCATCGTCGTTCTCTGCATGGAGAACCGCTCCTTCGACCACTATCTCGGCTCGCTGCTGCTGAACGAAGGCCGGCAGATCGACGGCCTGACAGGCACAGAGTCGAACCGAGCGCTCGATGGGACGCGGATCTCGCCCTTCCAGCTCGACAACTTCACGCCCGCCGACCCGCCGCACAGCTGGGACGCCGCCCGCACGCAGTGGAATCAAGGGAGGAACGACGGGTTCGTCATCGCGCACGCAGGGCCGGACCAGCGCGACGTCATGGGCTATCACGTGCGGGAGCATCTGCCGGTCCTCTACGCGCTCGCGGACGCGTCGGCGATCTGCGAGCGCTGGTTCTCCTCGGTGCTCGGCCCGACCTGGCCGAACCGGTTCTACCTGCACGGCGCCACGTCGAGGGGCGTCTCGAGGAACGTGCCGGTCACCGGCTTCACGAGCGTGTTCGAGCTGCTGAGCGACGCAGGGATCTCGAGCAGGAACTACTTCCACGACGTCCCGTGGTGCTCGGGTGCGTACTTCAAATTCAAGGGCGTCTCCGGGATCGAGCGCTTCTTCGAGGACGCGGCCGCGGGGATCCTCCCCTCGTTCTCCGTCATCGATCCGCAGTTCTTTGGCGCCACCGCGAACGACGATCACCCGGACCACGACGTGCAGCTCGGGCAGGTGCTCATGGCCAGCGTCTACAACGCGCTGGCGAAGAGCCCCCAGTGGGGCCGGTGCCTCCTCGTGATCACCTACGACGAGCATGGAGGCTTCTTCGACCACGTCGCGCCGCCGACGACGACAGACGACGATCCCCTGTTCACCCAGCTCGGGTTCCGGGTGCCGTCGATCGTGGCAGGCCCGTTCGTCCGGAGGGGCTGCGCGGTGAGCACCGTGCTCGACCACGCGTCGGTGATCCGCACGCTGGAAGCGCGCTTCGATCTCCCCTCGCTGAACGCGCGCTCCGCCGGCGCGAACGATCTCTCATGCTGCATCGATCCGGCGCTCCTCCGCGATCCTCAGGCGCCGATCCTGCTGCCCGAGATGGACATCTCCCTGTCGCGGCTGCGCTCGCGCACCGAGTCGGGGATCTCTCAGCCGGAGCTGTGGGAGGCCGCGGAGCGCGGGCTCATCCCGCGGCACCTCGATCGCCGGGACGAGGGTCCGGCCATCGCCCGGCGGGTGCTGGCGCACGCGGAGCGGCTCGGCACGGCGAGGCTCAGGGACTGAGGCGCCGGCCAGCCCGGCGCCGAGGTCGCCCGGGGGCGGGAGGTCTGATAGAAGCGCCGCCGTGCCGCCCGATCTCGATCCGCCCGCCGCCATCCAGGCAGGGACCACGCCGGCGAGCGCGGCCCCGGGCGCGCACCCGGCGACCAGCGCAAGCCCGCCGGCGGCCGGGCAGGAGAAGGCGACCAGCGCGGCGCGCTCGTCGGCGATGGTCACGGCTGGGATCATCCTCTCGCGGCTCGTCGGGCTGCTCCGCCAGCGGGTGACGGCGCACTTCTTCGGGACATCCGAGCTCGCCGACGTGCTCGCCGCGGCGTTCCGCGCGGGGAACATCACCCAGAACCTGCTTGGCGAGGGGACGCTCTCCGCGACCTTCATCCCCGTCTACGCGCGCCTCCGCGCGGCCAGCGACGCGCGACGCGCGGCGCACTTCGCGCTCTCCGCCCTCGGGCTCCTGCTCGTCGCCGCCGCGGCCGCGTCGCTCGCCGGCGTGCTCGCGGCGCCGTGGCTGTCCTTCCTGGTCGCGGCGGGCTTCGACGACGACAAGCTCGCCAGCACGACCCGGATCGTCCGGATCATCTTCCCGATGACCGGCCTGCTCGTGCTGTCCGCGTGGGGGCTCGGCGTGCTCAACGCGCACCGGCGGTTCTTCCTCCCGTACGCCGCGCCCGTCGCGTGGAGCGCCGCCCAGATCGCGGGGCTGCTCGCGTGCGGCGCGTGGCTCGGCATGCGCGGGGAGCCGCTCGCCGAGGCGCTCGCGTGGAGCGCGCTCGCGGGCGCGGCGCTGCAGCTCGCGCTCTTGCTCCCATCGGCGCGCTCGCTGCTCGGCGGGCTCAGGCCGCGCCTTGACGCGAGCGACCCGAGCGTCCGAGAGGCCGGCAGCAAGCTGCCCGCCGCGCTGCTCGGCCGCGGGATCATCCAGGTGTCCGGGCTCGTCGACACGCTCCTCGTGAGCTTCCTCGGCGCCGGCGCGAACGCGGCCTTCAGCTACGCGCAGACGGTCTACCTCCTGCCGATGAGCGTCCTCGGCGTCGGCGAGGCCGCGGTGGCGCTCCCCGAGATGGCGCGCGACACGGCCGAGGCCGACGTCGCGCGGCGCAACGAGGCGCTGTCGCGCCGACTCGGGGCGTCGCTCGCGCGGATCACGGTGCTGACCGTGCCGGCCGCGGCCGTGTTCATCGTGCTCGGGCGGGAGCTCATCACGCTGCTGCTGCAGACCGGGACGTTCGACAAGGCGTCGACGGCGCGGGTCGAGCCGCTCGTGTGCGCCTACGGGCTCGCGCTGCTCGGGAACGCCGCCGGGCGCGTGCTGATCACCGCGTCGTTCGCGCTCGGGGACACGAGGACCCCGGCCCGCTACGCGCTCTATCGCGTGGTCGTCAGCACCGCCGTCGCGCTCCTCCTGATGCAGTGGCTCGACGTGCTCGGCGTGGTGCTCGGCGCCGTCGTCGCGGGATGGGTCGAGGCGATCGCCCTCGGGCGCCGCGTGCGGCGCGAGATCGGCGGGCTCGGGCTGGATCAGATCCGGATCGGCCGCGTGGCCTTGCTCGCGGCGATATCGGTCGGCTGCGGCGCCGCGTTGAAGGCGGCGCTGCCCGAGACGGTGGCCGCGGCGCCGTGGGGTGCCGCGCTCATCCTCGCTGCGTGCGGCGGCGCCTTCGCCGTCGCGGCGCCGGCGCTCGGGCTCTTCAGCCTGAAGTCCCTCCTCCGCCGGAGGTGATCATGGGCGGCGCCGCGCGCGCACGGCCCTCCGCGCGCGCCCGGTGCCACGCGACGTAGCGCTCGACGAACGCGCGCTGCACGGGGCGCAGCGCGACGCGCGGGCGCCGTCGCTCGATCAGGGCGAGCGCCTCACCCACCTCGATGCCGCCGCGGGTGGCGAGGTAGCAGAGCGCGAGCGTGACGCTCCTGCCGACGCCGCTCGCGCAATGGACGTGGACACGGTGGCCAGCCACGATATGCCGCTCGAGGAACGCCACGCCACGCGCGGCCTCCTCGAGCGTGGGAGCGCACATGTCCCAGCAGGGGATGCGCAGGTACTCGACCCCCGCCGCGCGCAGCGCGAGCACCGGGTCGTACAGCTCGCGCGACACGTTGATCACGGCGCGGACGCCGAGGCGTCGGAGCTCGGCGACGTCACCTGGAAGAAGGAACCCCCCGATCAGGAGGTTCGGGCTCACCCACGTGCGCCACGGGTGCCGCGGCCGGAGCGACGCGGAGGCGCGGCGCAACGCCAGGAATGCATAGAAACCGAGGGCATACGGCGCGAGCAGGAGGAACACCAGCGCAGGACGAAGGCGCACGAGCACCTCATGGCGTCGACGCTGGCGCCATGCCAGCGGCCGGGCGGCACGCGCGCCGACGACGCGCGCCCACGACACGCGCGCCGAGCGCGCCGACGATGCCCCGGCGACGCCACGGAACTTGGCCCAGCGCGCGCGAGCCGGGCATGCATCGGCAGATGCCGCTCGCTTCCATGCCGACGGATCTCCCCCGCTCGGTCGCGCCTCCGCGCCTCCGGACGCCGCCGCCCTGCGCGCCGCGGCGCCCTGACGGCGGCCACCGCCGGCGACCTGTCGATGGGCGGCTCGCGAGCTTGCTCGTCGCGCTGACCGTGTGCGGATGCAAACCGGCAGGCGCGGCAGTGGAGCTGTCGAAGGAGGGGGCGAGCGACGATGCGCTCGAGGTCGCCGCGCTGCCCGCGGACGGCCCCAAGCTGGTCGCGCTTCGCGCAGGGACGCCGGTGCTCGCGCGTCCCCAGGCGGGCGCACGCAAGCTCGGCGAGCTCTATCCTGGCGCCGCCGTCGTGAGGTCCTCGGAGCCGTACGGACGCGCGGGATGCAGCGGCGGTTGGTATGCGATCCGACCCCGCGGGTTCGTCTGCGCAGGCGACGGCGCGACGCTGAACACCGACGTGCTCGCGCTCCTGCCGGCGCTGCCCGACACGTCGCGGCCCCTCCCCTACCGCTATGGCCGCACGCGAACCCAGGGCGCCCCGGTGTATTTCGCCGTGCCCAGCCGCGAGGAGCTGCAGCACGCCGAGCCGGATCTCGATCGCCATCTCGAGCGTGTGCAGCGCAGCGACGCGCAGCTCGGCGCGTCAGCGAACGACGTCCCGCTGGACGCGCGCGGCGTCGCCTCCGGGCCCCCGGTGCTGCTGCCGCGAGGCGACGGTATCGGCGACGACGGGCACAGGACCGAGGCCGGATACTTCCTTTTCCCGATCGCCGACGCGATCGCGCCGCTCCCGCCCGTCGCCGCGCTCGGCATCGACATCGGCGGAAAGGACGGCGCCCGCGTCGATCTGCGCGCCGCGCTGAAGACGGTGGCGCTGCGCAAAGGCAGCGGGGTCGCGATCACCCGCACGTTCACGGCGGGCGCGGCTGACGGACGCAGGTTCGGCGTGACGCCGGACGGACGGCTCATCCCGACCGACCGGCTCCAGGCCGCGCTCGGATCACCGTGGCACGGCCTCGATGTCGAGCAGCACGGGCTGCCTGTGGCGTTCGTCCATCGCCACGACGTTCACACGTGGTCGCTCGGCCGCGGCAAGGCGAACGCGAACGACGAGGAGCTCGAGCGCCACACGGGCGTGCCGCTCACCGGCAGGTTCAGGACGGTGGACGGCGTCCGCTTCGAGGAGGCGCGCGACGGCTTCTGGCTGCGCGCGCAGGACCTTGTCGTCGTCGTGCGTCGCACCAAGCTCCCCGACTTCGCCAAAGGCGCGCAGCGCTGGCTCGACGTCAGCGTGGTGAACCAGACCCTGACGGCCTACGAGGGGCAGAAGCCCATCTACGCCACGCTGATCTCGTCGGGACGCGACCAGCTGCGCGACCCTGAATCGACCGCGTCCACCGCGCGTGGCACCTTCCGCGTGCGGAGCAAGCACGTCACGCGCAACATCGATCCGCGCGAGGTCGCCGGCAGCTTCGACGTCACCGACGCCCCGTGGGTGATGGACCTCGCGCCGGGCCAGGCGATCACCGGCATGTACTGGAGCGCCGGGGTCGGCGAAGCGCAAGGCTTCCACGACATCGCGCTGACGCCCATCGATGCGCGGCGCATCTTCCTGTGGGCCGAGCCGGAGCTCCCCGAAGGCTGGCACGCTGTGTACAGCAACGACGAGGAAGGAACCCTCGTCCACGTGCGGCCTTGATGTTCACGCAGCTACCGCTGGCCCTCCGAGGGAGGCCAGCGGCCGACTGTCACCATTGCTGGTGCCGAAGGAGGGAATCGAACCCCCGACCCGGCGCGTATGAAACGCCTGCTCTAGCCAGCTGAGCTACTTCGGCAAAAGTGAGGGCGGACTAGTACCGCCCCGTCTCCACTCTGTCAAGCGAGGTCATGCGCGTCGCGACGCGTGATCGTCGCGGTCATCCCGGTCATCGCGGTCATCACAGTCGTCCCCAGAAGATCGCTCGGGATCACCGTTCGCGCCCTCGGTGCTTCGGCAGGACCGCGGGGTTCCTCGCCTCGAACGGCATCGACCACCGGAAGCTCTCGCCGAGCTCGGGCGGCACCGGGGGGTACGGCGAACCGCGCAGCACCGCGCGCCGGCAGTTCTCATCGAACTCGGGGATGCCGCTCGGCCGCGTCACCGACGCGCTCCCCACGGTCCCGTCCGCGCCGATCACGAAGGTCACGATCACGGTCCCCTGAAGCCCCTCGCCTGCGGCCCACTTGGGAAACGCGTCGGCCCACAGCGGGTGCAGCTTGGCCATGACCTGCCTCATGTAATGGCTGCGCCTGCGATCGAGCGGATCGTTGTCGAGCTGCCGGCCGCGCCCTGAACCGAGCGCGCTGGAACGCGCACCGCGGCCCGCCACGCCCCCCGCGCCGGTCGCGCCCGGTCCTGCCTGCCCGCCCGGCCCGAACCCACGCGCCCCTCCGGCCGAGCTGGCGTGGACGAGCGACTGGATCGCCGTCGCCACCTCCTGCTCGCTGTCCACCGTGTCGTTCGGGTGCCCCACGGCGTCGGCGGGGACGGATGGAGTGCCCACCGCGACCATCGGCCGCGCCAGCGGGACCGCCGCGCTCTCGCGGTGATCCTCGCCGGGCCGCCCGTCGCGAACGCCCAGCCCCGCGGACGCGCGCTCGCCTCCCTCGACGGCGCCGCCGACGGCGCGCGGGCGCGCCCCCAGGGAAAGCGTCGCGTCGCGCGCAGCGGACACGTCGGTCGCGCCGTCGATGCCTGCAGGCTGGGCCGCAGCGCCGAGCACGCCGCCGCGATGCTGGGGCGCGCCGCCATCGCGCGCCCCGAGCGACGGATCGCGCTCGGCCGACGTGCGTCGCTCGGCCCGGCGGCCGACCCGCCCCCCCGCGAGGAACGTGAGCTCCATGGGCTCCCGGCTGGCGCGCCAGTCCTCGCGCGATGCGCGCTGGGACGACGAGCGGATGCGCTGGATCTGGCTCCTGTCGAGGCGCGAGCGGATCTCTGGAGACAGAAAGGTCGCGTCGTCCCTGTCGGCGAGGTTCAACGCAGGCAGCTCCGCCGCGTCGGTACCGCCACGCCCGCTCGTCCCCGTGTCCGGCCGCGGCGCGGCTTCCCCTCCGCCGCGCGAAAGGCGGACGGCCAGCTCGGGCGCGATCGCCGAAGCGCGGTCGAGCGTGCCGTCCGTGACGACGGGCAGCTCGATCTCGATCGGCGCGCTCACCGCGGCTGGCGATCCGACCGTCCGCGCGCGCGCGACCTCCCGCGCCGAGAACGAGCCAGCGACGGCCAGCGCGCCCGCGCCCACCAGCCCTGCGTGGGCTGCGACGGAGAGCGCCCACGCGGATGCGATCCGGCGACCGTCGCGAGACCTCTGCGCCATCGTGCTGTCACTATGCCTCGAGACGTGCCTGGGGCGAGCCCGCAGGCGCGGACCGCGCGCGCTCGTCTCAGCCGGTGAGCGCGCCGTCCTGCGGAAGCCGCAGCCGCCTGCGGGTGTTCTCCGCCGTGCGCGCGGCCAGCGCCTCGAAGGGCTCGCCCCGGAGCTCCGCGACGAAGCGCGCCGTGTGCAGCACGTGCCCTGGCTCGCACCGCTTCCCGCGGAACGGCACCGGCGCGAGGTAAGGGCTGTCCGTCTCGACCAGGATCCGATCCGCCGGAGCCCAGGCGGCGACCTCCTGGATCGCGCGCGCGGTCTTGAAGGTCACGATGCCCGAGAACGAGAGGTCGAAATCGAGCCCGAGCGCCCGCTCGGCGAACGCGCGATCCTCGGAGAAGCAATGGATGATGCCACCGACGTCGCTCGCCTGCGCGCGCTCCAGGATCGCGAGCGTGTCTTCAGGCGCCTCGCGCGTGTGGATGACGATGGGCTTCTCCACCCTCCGAGCGAGGGCGACGAGGTCGGCGAAGACACGCTGCTGTGTGTCCTTCGGCGAGTGCATGTAGTGGTAGTCGAGGCCGATCTCGCCGACGGCCACGACCTCGGGCCGGCGCGCGAGGGCCTCGAGCTCCGCGAGCATCCGGTCGTCCACGGCGGAGGCGTCGTGCGGATGGACGCCGACCGCGGCGTGCACGTCAGCGCGCCGCGCCGCGAGAGCCGCGGCGAAGCGCGCCGCGGAGAGATCCGCGTCGACGCCGACGACCACGAACGCATCCACGCCGGCGGCACGCGCGCGGTCCAGGACGGCGTCCGCCCCCTCGCGGAAATGACGCGGATCGACGTGGCAATGGGAGTCGATGAGCATGCTTCGCTTCAGGTGACGAGCTCCGCGAAGCGCGCGCGGAGCAGCGCGCTCGCGGCGTCGAGCGCGCAGCGGTCGCAGTAGCCCATCCCGCGCAGCCGCTCGAGCGCGCGCGTCGCGTTCCTGCGCTCCTCCTCGCGCAGCTCGCCCCAGCCCTTCTCGGACTTGCCTTCGCTCTGCGCGTCGCGGAGGAGCCCGACGA
This sequence comes from Sorangium sp. KYC3313, assembly GCF_052075895.1. Taxonomy (NCBI): domain Bacteria; kingdom Pseudomonadati; phylum Myxococcota; order Polyangiales; family Polyangiaceae; genus Sorangium; species Sorangium sp. KYC3313. The sequence continues at coordinate 7,532,128 of NZ_CP197255.1, read as the reverse complement.
GATCGCGAACCAGGAGCGCCACGCCCTTGCGCCGCTCCGTGAACACCGCCTCCCGCAGCTTGCGGATCTGCTGCGGGAACACGACCGCGTTGACGATCTTCTGGCCAGGGTGATCGATGGCCCACGCCGCGATGGCCGAGATCAGGCCGCGCCGGTGATCGTCGTGCTTCGTGCGGACCCCGAGGAGCGCCTCCACCTCGCGCATCATGCGCTCGTCCGGGTTCTCGAAGTCGCCGGTGTGCGGGTTCCTGATCTTCTCCCCCTTCACCCAGACGCCGACGTGGGAGACGTACCGATCGAACAGCTCGGCGTAGCGCGTCTCGTCGACGAGGCCGCTGGCCGTCCGCATCTCCTCCTCGGTCGTGTCGAGCAGGCGCGTGCGCACGACCTCGCGGAAGAGCCGGTGATCGTGGTAGCCGCCCGCGAGCTGCTTCTCCTTGAGCCAGTCGTACTCCGCCTGCCGCTTGCAGAGCGCGTCGAGCTCCGAGAGCACCGCGAACGGGGAGAGGCACGCGTGGTCCTCGCTCTGCGCCGCGTCGAGCAGGAGCGTCCGCACCTCCCGCGGCGAGACGCCGAGGCGCCCCTCGAAGTCCACGGACGCGTCGCTCTCGTGGTAGATCGCCTCGATGCCAGCGCGCAGGACCTTCTGCGCCTCGGCGTCGAACCGCTCCGGCGCCGTGCCCGTCGCGAAGAGCTCCATTTTCTCGACGGCGGTGAGGCTCGAGACGAGCGGCGCGAGCGCGTCGGGGTACCGCTTCGCCTCCGGCTGCCGCATGCGGGTGAGCACGGCGAACTGCGCGGCGACGCGCGTCGCGTGCGGGGCGACGTGGCGGGTCACGAACGGGACGATCTGCGTGTCGTAGATCGCCTGCTCGTCGGGGTAGCTCCGGAGGTAGGGCGCGCGCAGGAGCTCGAAGCGCCCGCGGAAGCTCGGGAACTCGGGGTGCTCCCGGAAGGCGTTGAGGTGCACGTCGTTGGCGCTGCCGATCATCACGACGTTCGTCTGCAGCGTCTGCTGCGGCAGGCTGACCTCCCCCGTCTCCAGCGTGAGCTGGAGGTACCGGAAGGCGTCGAGCGGTCGCTTGAGGAGATCGCTGAACTCGAGCACGCCCCCGGCGGCGTCGATGAGCTCACCGTGCGCCTCGAAGAGCGTCGTCGCCTGGAGCGAGGTCGGGAGCGAGGCGAGCGAGCGATCTGCCGTGATCTGCCGCTCGCCGGCGTCGACCGAGAGCTCCGGGCCGATCGTGACGGCGCCGACGCGGTAGCGGCGGGAGATGAAGTACCGCTCGACCTGGACGTGCCGCAACGTCTCGACGAGCGAGCCGCCGCTCGCCACGAGGAGCGCCTCGAAGACCTGCTGGTTCTTGTGCGACAGCTTGCCGCTCATCAGCCACTCGGGCGGCGGCTCCGTCGCGCCGGCGTCCTCGTAGAGCTTCAGGATGAGCGCCCGCCGCTCTCGCACCGGGAGCAGGAACAGCGGGTGATCCCTGAGCTCGATCACGAGCCGGGCGTCGATCTGATCGTCCTCGAGGTGGGCGTAGCTCGTGCCGTCCGCGGCGCTCGCCTTCACGTCGCCGCCGAAGCCAATCGAGCCGCGCATCGTCTTGCGGCTCGGGAACACCCAGTGGAAGCGGTACACGGCCCCCTCATCGAGGGTCGAGTAGTGCTCCAGGGCGCGCAGGATGCAGGCGGCGAGCGTGCTCTTCGCCGAGCCGTTCGGCCCGTGCATCAGGACGAGCCTGTTGGCCCTGCCCTCGCGCACGAAGTTGCAGAGCACCCGGTAGACCTCGGCCTGGAGCTCTTCGTGGCCGATCAGCGCGAAGTCCCGCCCGTGGTAGGAGGCCGCGGCCGGCGCGCCCTGCTGCGCGGGCTCGGCTGCGGGGAGGTCCCACGGCAGATCGAAGAGCTGGAACCGGGTCAGCTCCCCCCAGGGCTTCTTGATCGTCCGCGTGCCGAAATGGTCGAACATGTCGCGGACGTAGCGAGCCGCGTCGCGTCCGAAGCGGACCGGATTGGAAGCGAAGAGCTCCAGGTACTGCTGGAAGGAGAGGACCCGCTGCTCTTCGTTGAAGCGCCTGGCCATCGAGGAGGCGATGGCATCGAGCTCGGAGAGGGCCTTTCGGGCCCGCTCAGCCGCACTGCCTTGGACCGTCTGGCTGGGGCCGACCTCGCTGGGCTGGCCCCCCCGGTAACCGGAGGTGTCGTTGTTCACGTGAGGCTGAGTTTACCGTTCCGCCTACTGCACGTCGACGACCGCCTCGAGCTCCTGCTTCTGCATCAAACAATTCGCGGCGCTGCAGATGCTGAAGGAGAGCACGCCCGCCACCTTGGTCTTGCCCTTCTTGGCCGCCACGAACGGGACCTTGAGGAGGCCCTTGGTCTCCTCAAACGCGCCGTCTTCGCGCTTGAGCAAGGGCTTCGGGTACGAAACGCCCTCGGCGGCCGCCTCGGTGACCTTGAACTTGATGGGGTATTTGTCGTTGATGTGGTAGTCGCCCTTCGACAGGAGCGACACCTCCACGAGCCCCTCCTGGCCGGCCTTGTACGTCCCCGTCGGCTTCATTTCGAGGGTGTAGACCGCATCCTCGACCTTCGATTTTCCGCCCTGGGGTGGGGCCGCAGGTGCTGCTTCGGTGGCGCCGCGAGAGGTCGCCGCTTCGCTCTGGCTACAGCCGAGGACGGGGAGCCCGGAGAGCGCGATCAGGCACATCGCGGCGGAGAGGGGCTTGCCGGTCCGAGTTGAAGGATGAGTGCTCATGGTCAACACAAATAACACAGCGGCGGCGCCAGCGCGAACGCGGGGCCCCGGCGCCCAGGACGATGGCGCACTGAACCGGAGCGCGCGCGCTTTGCGTCACCGCCGCCACCGCCGCCACCGCACGCTGCGGCGCGCAACGTGCAACATCGCGCGAGCGCGCGGCCGGCGCCGCTGTCAGCGCGAAATCAGCAGCGCGACGAGCGCACAGAGCAGCACCGCCGCGCCGGCCACGGCGGGGATGACCCACCGCGGCAAGCGCTGTGGCACGCCCATCACGATGTCCTCGGCAAACGCATCGGCGGCGTCCGTCGAGGGCGCGATGACCGCGGCGGCGCTCGATCCGCCGCTCGCGCCGGCGGGGGCCGCGCCCACGCTCGCCGAGGCATGCGGCTGGCGGGCCAGGACCAACGGCGGCGCGGCGCGGATCCGGGCCGCGAGCTCCTTCTGCGGCAGGTACGCCCAGTCGCGGTGCGACCCCGCGAGGCCGTACGCCTGGCCCACGCGATCGGCGAGCAGGCCGACGGAGGGGAGGCGCGCCTCCGGGCTCTTCATGAAGGCCTCCTCCATCACCGGATCGAGCGAGGCCGGCGCCCCGTACGCCTTGCCCGCCACGCTCGGGGGCAGCGGATTGCTGCCCATGATGGCCACGAGGATCATCGGACCGGTCGGCGCGTGGAACGGGACCTGCCCCGTGACGCACTCGAACACGATCGCCGCGACCGACCAGACGTCGGCGCGATGGTCGAGCGCGAGCAGCCCCTGCGCCTGCTCGGGGGACATGTAGAAGGGCGACCCGATCGTCGTGCCGACGACGGTCAGCTTCTTCGCGCCCTCGCTGTTGTCGCGCACGCTGCCGAAGTCGAGGATCTTCACCATGTCGCCGTCGTGCGTGCCGACCAGGAAGATGTTGTCCGGCTTGAGATCGCGGTGCACGACCTTGCGCTTGTGCGCCTCCTCCAGGCCGAGCGCGATCTGCGACAGCATCCGCACCAGGCGCTCGGGGGGCAGCACCTTGTCGCGCTTGAGGACCGTCCGCAGCTCCTCGCCCTCGAGGTACTCCATGACCAGCGCGAAGCTGTGGTCCTCGGTCTTCTCGAAGGCGAGCACGTCGACGATCTGCCCGTGGGGCAGCGACGCGCTGACCTCGAACTCGCGGTGAAAGCGCTCGACGCTCACCTCGTCGAGCGCGACCTCGGGGTGGAGGATCTTCAAGGCGACGCTGCGGCCGGTCCGAAGATCGAGCGCCTGGTAGACGCGCCCCATGCCCCCGTCGGCGACGATCCGCCAGACCTGGTAGCGCCCGCCGCAGAGGGTCGCGCCGACGCGCCTGTCCTCCGGGTGGACCGGCGGCGATACCTCAGCGACCGGGATCAGGCGCTGCCCGTCGACCGGACAGAAGCCGCTGTCGTGCGAGAAGAGCCTGAAACAGGCGGAGCACGTCTTCAAGCCGCACCCGGGATCAGGCGCGGGAGGGGTCCGCGGCCGGCGTGCTGCCCGTCGCGGGCTCCGGCGGCATGTAGTAGAGGATCCGGTTGCAGTTCGGGCACCGCTCGAACTCCTCCTGGCGGCGCATCTTCTGGAACATCATCGGCGGCACGGACAGGTGGCAGCCGAGGCATGTGCCGTCGTAGGTGCGGGCGATCGCGACGGGCCTGCGCGTCCGGATCGACTCGTAGCGGCGGTACAGGACGACCGGCAGCTTGCTGACCACCTGCTCGCGCGCCCCGGCGCGCTGGGCGCGCTCGGCCTCGAGCGAGGCCAGCGACGCCTGCGTCCCCGGCGCGCTGCCGTCGATCGCCCCCGCCAGATCGACGCGCCTCGCCTCCGCCACATCGATCGCCGAGCGCGCCCCCTCGGAGGCCGAGTTCAGCCGCTCGATCTCTTCCTCACGATCGCGGTGCAGCTTGCGCAGCTCCTCGATCTCGCGCTGCGCCGCGTTGGACTCTCGCTCGTTCCGGGAGCGCTGCAGCTTCTCCCGCGAGCGCTCGATCTGGCTCGACATCTGGCGGAGCTCGACGACGAGCTCGGAGCGCGTCTTGTCCATCGCCGCCAGGGTCTCCCGATCGCCCTTCAGCCGATCCTCTAGCCGCTTCAGGTCGGACCGCATCCCTTCCAGGCTGCCGCGCTGCTTGTCGAGCTGCTCATCGATGCGGCGGATCTCGCTGTCGATGGCCGACAGCTCTTCGAGGAATGCGATCTGCTCGCGGATGCTCACGTGCTTCCTTGTCTCCTTCTGTTTCGTGGCTTTCGTGGGCCCACCTGGACTCGAACCAGGAACAGCCCGGTTATGAGCCGGGGGCTCTGACCGATTGAGCTATAGGCCCTGGTACAAGGGCGAACCCCGGATCGGGTCCGCCCACTTTCGCACCGGCGGACAACGTAGTCCAAGCGGCGCGCAGTTGGAAGGGGAGCGGTTCGGCCGGACCGGGTTCCACGATGGCGCCACGGCGGTCGGGGGTGGCTCGGCCGTGAGGGAAGCCGTCCGCGGGCGGGGCGGCAGCGCGAGGGGGGCCTCGCCGGGCGGGGCGCAGGGACATTGCGCCGGCGAGCGCGGTCAGTCCACGCCGGAGGCCACGCCGGAGGCCACGCCGGAGGCCACGCCGCAGGCCGCGCCGCAGGCCCGCTCGGGCTGCGACCCCTCACGGCCCCTGCCGCCCGCCCGGATCGACCATCGGGCTGCGGCGCGGGATGCGCGCTGTCTTGGCCGCCGGGGTCACGGGCTTGCCCCCGTCGAGCGCGTCGGAGCAGCACCGGAACCCGACCTGATAGAAGCGGAACCACCGGTTGTGCGTCGACGTGACCGGGCGGCATCGCGAGCGGATCGGCCCCCAGTACCCCCCTTTCAGCGTCGATCGAAACGGCTTCTCGTCCAGCGTGCCGAGCTCGTTGTTCACCCACTCGTCGACGTTGCCGGTCATGTCGCGCACGCCGAAGGGGCTGACGCACCGGCGCATCTCCCCGGACGCAACCCGGCGATCGAGCCGCTCGACCTCCGCCGAGATCTTCCATGGGTCAGCGAACGTCTCGAGCACCGGCATCGCGATCTTCCTGTCGATGTTGCAGGCCTCGGGATCGCGAGCGATCCCGTAAGGATAGGGCCACATCTGCGGCCCCTCGCACGCGAACTCCCACTCCTCGCCGGAGCAGAGCCGCTTGCCCTCGATCTCGCAGGCGCGCTTCGCCTCCAGCCAGTTGACCATCACCACCGGGCGGACGCCCTCGATGTTCGGGTACTCGAAGACGTCGATGCAGAAGCGCCGGTGCTGAAGGCGCCCCTCGCAGAGGACCTCCGGCTCGAACCGCGCGCAGATGTCCTTCTCCTCGTCGACGTAAGCGGCGCAGTGGTGCCCGACGTACGGGCAATAGATGCCGTCGACGAGCACCATCCCGCCGAGGCACGCCGCGCGGCTCTCCGGGTCGACGCGCACGTACGCAGGCAGCGGCGGGGGCGGCGGAGGCGCCAGCGCGGGCGGGGCCGGCTCCGACGGGGCGATGCTCGCAGCCGGAGCCGCGCTCGCCGCGTCGAGCGGACCAGGCGGCCTCTGGAAGCGGGGAGCAAAGAGGAGCGCGCTCACCAGGGCGGCGACGACGAGGGCGGCGATGAAGGCGATGCGCTCGCGCATGTCAGTCGTACACGCCGTCCTTCTCGCGGTCGCGCTCGATGAACGGCCGCGGCGGCGGCGTGACGACGCCGTCGACCGTGTCCGAGCAGCAGCGGAAGCCGACCTGGTAGAACTTGAACGTCGGCCCGTGCCCTCCGGTCGTGAGGCGGCAGGTGTTCCGAACAGGACCCCAGTAGCCGCCGTTGAGCGTGGCCGGGCGCGACGTGCCCGGATCGTCGGCGAGGTTGTCGGTCCACTCGTCGACGTTGCCGGAGAGGTCGTATGCCCCGTAGGCGCTGATGCAGTTCGGGTGCGATCCGATGGGATCGGCCTGCCACAGCCGGGCGATCTCGCCCTCGCGGGTCGCCTCGTCCACCATGGCGTCGATGTCGAACTCGATCGCGGCGCGGTCGATGTTGCAAGGGCTGGGCGTGCGCACGAAGCCCCAAGGATACGGCAGGCGCTTCGGTCCTTCGCAAGCGAGCATCCACTCGGAGCGCCGGCACAGCCGCCTGCCGATCGACGCGCAGAGCGACTTCGCCTCGTACCAGTCGACGTAGACGCGCGGGAGCTCGCCCACCCGGTTCGGCCACTCGTGGCGGTCGATGCAGAAGCGCCGGTGATCCACCGGAGCCCGGCAGCGCGCGCCGCGCCCGTACTCGGGGCAGCCATGGCCGGCTCCGTCGCCGCTGCGGGTGCAGACATACGGGAGGGATGGACAGAAATCGCCCTCCACGAGGCTCATGTCGGCGGGACACGCGGCGCTCGCCACCGGATCCGCCGCGAAGGGATCGACCAGCGGGGCCGACGCGGCGGCCTGCAGGCTCGCGCTTCGCGGAACCGGGGCCGCACCGGGAGGCGAGCCCGGCGCGGGCGCTGCTGCCTCCCCCTGACCAGCGGCCGTGGCGGGTGCAGGCGTGGACGACGCTGGTGCCGCGGGCCCGGCAGAGCGCGCCGCAGCTGGACCGGGGTCGAAGCGCCCGGACGGAGAGGGCGGCGCGAGCAGCAGCGCGTCGAGCTCAGGGGCGTACCGCGCAAGGAGCGCGACCGCGCCGAGCGCAGCGCCGGCGCCGACCGCCATCAGGACACTCCTTGCACGCGCTTCCACCTGCGCGCCCTCTCATAGTCCAGCTCGCAGCGCAGCGACGTGAGAAGAATTGCAAGACAACCGGAAGACCTGGCGCGCGCCGCGCGCGGCGCGTCGCGGGGCGCGACGGGGCGGGGCCACCAGGGCAACTGAGGCAGCTGAGCCAACAGAGCAGCGAGCGGCGAGCAGGAGCGGCGCCACGCCCGCTTCCGTGTGTGATAGCTCTCCGGTTCCCCCTATGGATCGACTGGTCGTTCGAGGCGCCCGGCAGCACAACCTCAAGAACGTCAGCGTGTCGCTTCCGCGCGACCGCCTGGTGGTGATCACCGGCCCGAGCGGCTCGGGCAAGTCGTCCCTGGCGTTCGACACCATCTACGCGGAAGGGCAGCGCCGCTACGTCGAGTCGCTCTCCGCCTACGCGCGGCAGTTCCTCGAGCAGCTGTCCAAGCCGGACGTCGAGTCGATCGAGGGCCTCTCGCCCGCCATCGCGATCGAGCAGCGCGCGCTGGCGAAGAGCCCGCGCTCGACCGTCGGCACGGTGACCGAGATCTCGGACTACCTCCGCCTGCTCTTCGCGCGGGTCGGCACCCCGCACTGCCCCGCCTGCGGCAAGCGGATCGAGGCCCAGACCGTCCAGCAGATCGTCGACCGCATCCTCGATTTCGGCGACAAGACGCGGGTCACGATCATGGCGCCCATCGCGCGAGGCCGCCGAGGAGAGCTGAAGCTCGACATCGAGCGGCTGCGCCGGGAGGGCTTCGTGCGAGCGCGCATCGACGGCGAGATCGTCGATCTCGGCGACGAGATCGTCCTCGACCGGACGCGCGCGCACGACCTCGATGTGGTCGTGGACCGGATCGTGGTCAAGGACGGCATCAAGGGCCGGCTCACCGACTCCGTCGAGCTCGCGCTCAAGCTGGGCGAGGGCAGGCTGCTCGTCGACATCTCCAGCGACGGCATGAAGATCGAGCCGCTCTGGATGAGCGAGCGCTTCGCGTGCATCGACTGCGGCATCTCGCTGCCGCCGATCGAGCCGCGGATGTTCTCCTTCAACGGCCCGCACGGCGCGTGCCCGGCCTGCGACGGCATCGGCGCGAGGACCCGCATCGATCCGGACCGCGTCGTCCCCGACCTTCGGCGCACGCTCCGCGAGGGCGCGGTGGTGGCCTGGGGGCGCCGCGGCTCGCTCTCGCTCGCCACGGAGACGGAGCGGGCCGTCAGCGCGCTCGGCTGCGATCCGGACGTCCCGTGGGCGAAGCTGCCGGCGGCGGTGCGGCAGGCGATCCTCGAGGGGAGCGACGCCCAGGGCGCCGGCGGCCGGGGGAAGAAGAGGGCAGCCTACGAGGGGATCATCCCGCGGCTCGAGCGCCTGCTGAGCAGCGGCGAGCCCGCCCTCTCCGACGAGGAGGAGGCCGACCCCGACGAGGACAGCGCCGCGCTCTCCGACGAGATCGGCCGCTTCGTCATCACGCGCGTGTGCGACGCCTGCGACGGCAGGCGCCTGCGCCCGGAGGCGCTCGCCGTGCGCCTCGGGGATCGCAACATCGCGGACGTCGGCACGCTGCCGCTGCGCACGCTGCGCGTCTTCCTCGAGGGCCTCATGCCGCCGAAGGAAGGGGCGCCGCGGGCCTCCGCCGATCGGCAGGCCGCGGGCGAGGCCCACGCCGACGGGGCGCTCGCGCCGCGCGAGCGCGCGATCGCCGAGCCGCTGCTCCGGGCGGTGATCGCCCGCCTCGGGTTCCTCATCGACGTCGGACTCGACTACCTCACGCTCGACCGCTCCGCGCAGACCCTCTCCGGCGGCGAGGGCCAGCGCATCCGCCTCGCGACGCAGATCGGGGCCGCGCTCGTCGGCGTGCTCTACGTGCTCGACGAGCCCTCGGTGGGCCTGCACGCGCGCGACAACACGCGCCTTCTCGAGGCGCTCAGGCGGCTCGTGGACCTCGGCAACACCGTGATCGTCGTCGAGCACGACCGCGACGCCATCCTCGCGGCCGACCACATCGTGGACATGGGCCCGGGCGCGGGCGTGCACGGCGGCAACGTGGTGGCGCAGGGCACGCCGGAGGAGCTGAGCGCCGATCCGGCGTCGATCACCGGCCCGTACCTCAGCGGCAAGAAGCAGCTGGCGATCCCCACGAAGCGCCAGCGCCCCGACGGGCGCTTCATCCGCGTGATCGGCGCGCGGGCGCACAACCTCCTCAACGTCACGGCCGAGATCCCCGTCGGCCTCTTCTGCACGGTCACCGGCGTGTCGGGCTCGGGCAAGTCGAGCCTCATCGTCGACACGCTGCTGCCGGCCGCGAAGAACGAGCTGTACAGGAGCTCCGCCCCGATCGGCGCGTGCGACGGCATCGAGGGCCTCTCGCACATCGACAAGGTCATCTCGATCGATCAAGCCCCGATCGGCCGTACGCCGCGCTCGAACCCGGCGACGTACACGGGGGTCTTCGGGCTCCTCCGCGAGCTCTACGCGGGCCTCCCGGAGGCGAGGACGCGCGGGTACAAGGCGGGCCGCTTCTCGTTCAACGTGAAGGGCGGCCGCTGCGAGGCCTGCCAGGGCGACGGCGTCCTCCGGATCGAGATGCACTTCCTGCCCGACATCTTCGTGACGTGCGAGACGTGCGGCGGCCGCCGGTACAACCGCGAGACGCTCGAGGTGCTCTACCGCGGGATGTCGATCGCCGACGCGCTCGACCTGACGGTCGAGCAGGCGATCGACCAGTTCGAGGCGCTCCCCCGCGTCCGGGAGCGGCTCGCCGCGCTCGCGCGGGTCGGCCTCGGCTACATCACGCTGGGGCAGCCCGCGACGACGCTCTCGGGCGGCGAGGCGCAGCGCGTGAAGCTCGCGCGCGAGCTCGCGCGCAAGGCCACCGGCCGCACGCTCTACGTGCTCGACGAGCCGACGACGGGCCTGCACTTCTCCGACATCGAGGTGCTCACCGCGAGCCTGACGAGCCTGCGCGACGCCGGGAACACCGTCCTCGTGATCGAGCACAACCTCGACGTGATCGCCTGCAGCGACTGGGTGATCGACCTGGGCCCCGAGGGCGGCGAGCGCGGCGGGACGATCGTCGCCGCTGGCACCCCGGAGGACATCGCGCAGGAGGAGGCGTCCTTCACCGGCGGGTACCTGCGCGAGGTGCTCGTGGCGTCGAAGCGTCGCACCCCACAGCAGCCGCGCGGCCGCGCGACCGCGCGCAAATAGCAGAACGGGCGTGGCCCCGCCCGGTCCGCGCGACGTGGACCGGGAGCAGGAGCGCACGCCCGACGACGCCGAGGCACCCTCGCGCAAGGAGGCGACCGACGGCCGGCCTCCTCGCGCGGCGCAGCGTCAGCCGTAGTCCTTCTCGACCCGCTCCTGATCCTCTTTGCAGCGGATGCACAGGGTCGTCTCGGGGCGCGCCTCGAGGCGCTTCGCCGAGATCTCCTCCTCACACTCCTCGCACTTGCCGAACGAGCCGTCCTCGATCTTCACGAGCGCCTTCTGGATCTTGTCGAGGAACGACTTCTCGCGGCCACGGAGCCGGAAGGTGAACGACTGCAGGTACTCGCTCGACGCGAGGTCCATCTCGTCGGGGAGATCGTTCGCGTCGAGCATCATGTCTTCGGTCAGCGTTTGCTTGGCCTTCTTGACGATCTCGTCGCGCTTCGTCTCAAGCAGGGTCTTGAACTTTTTCAGCTGGGCCTTGTTCATAGGTCCTCTCGCGTCGAATGCGCCGTTCGGCGCTGCCGTCTGAGCTCCCTGGCGCATGCAAGCCGCGGGGCGCTGACCCCGGCTGCCGGGACTTACGGCTCCGCGACATGTCCGGAGAGGCCAGACAGCCCCCCGAAATTGCGAGGCGCGGGATTCTAAGCGTGGGGGCCGAGCCCGTCAACGACGCCTCCGTCGCAGGCAGAGATCGCCCGAGCTCACTGCGGCCGACGCCCCTCGACTCGCCATCGGTCTCCATCAAGCGCCATCACGCCCGCGACCGACCGCACGCTGCGGCATCGGTTTGCATCGGTTGTCGGGACAGCGTGGAAAGCATCTGCGGGAAGTCCCCGAGCCGCCGGAAAAGGCGGCGGACTTGGCCTCAAACCCGCATGCTCACCACAGAGCACGCCGGAAATGAGACGCAGCGGACGGTTTGACGAAAGGCAGCTCACGTGGAACAAATTTATCCCATATTGCTGGATTTCGATCAGAACCGAACCCCGGTCCGTCCCCGCGATGCCTCCACGGTGATCGTCCTCCGTGACGGTCATGCTGGAATCGAGGTGTTCTGCGTTCGCCGCCACGCGAGCTCGAGCTTCATGGGGGGCGCCGTTGTGTTCCCTGGTGGGAAGGTGGATGCGCAGGACGGCGCGGAAGTCTGGAGGGATCGGGCGACCGAGCCACCGGCGCGCGCCGCTGCGTTCGCGACGGGCGAGGCGCCGGCTCGAGCGCTGTGCGTGGCCGCGTGCCGCGAGACGCTGGAGGAAGGGGGCATCCTGCCGACCGATCTTCCGCTGTCCGGCGACGAGGTCGACGCGGTGGGGCGGGAGCTCGCCGCCGGAGCGCCGCTCGATGCGGTCCTCGCGCGGCGCGGCCTGAAGCTCGCGCTCGCGGCGCTCGTCCCGTGGGCGCGGTGGATCACGCCCCTCGCCGAGGCGCGGCGCTTCGACGCGCGCTTCTTCCTGCTACCGCTACCGCCAGGCCAGATCGGGCGACACGACGGGCACGAGACGACGATGAGCTTCTGGGCAGCGCCGTCCGAGGTCCTGGAGCGCGCCGCGCGTGGGGAGATCCTTCTCGCTCCGCCGACTTCACGCACGCTCGAGCTCCTCGCCGCGGCCCTGGACGTGCGCAGCGCCGTGGCGCTCGCGGAACGCCAGTCGCTCCTGCCGATCTGTCCGCGCTTCGTCCCGGGCGACGGGGCCGAGCCGCCCTACCTGGCGCTGCCAGGCGACCCTTCGCACGAGGCCCGCGATCGGCGCACCGAGGGTCCTACCCGTTATGTCCTGCGCAACGGGCGCTTCGTCGCCGAAGAATGCTGCGCACATGGATCCCTGATCCACATCAAACAGGAACGAGAGCCAGATCCACCCGTGCCGACCAGCTTCGACACCCCCCAGACGAATGCCCCCTCCGTGCCGGCGACGCCTGATCTCGAGGAGTGAGCCATGGAAACGAACCCGAAAGAGAACACGACGCAGCCCGAGCTGTTCACCGCGAGCGACGTCGCGCGCTTCTGTCAGGTGGACCTCAAGACCATCCACAATTGGGCGGACAAGGGGGAGATCCGCCACTTCCGCACGCCCGGACGGCACCTCCGTTTCCGGCGGCTGGACGTGCTCGATTTCCTCCGAAAGTACGGCTACCCGATCCCGGAGATCCTCCGGATGGGCAAGCCGAAGGTCGTCGTGGTCGACGACGACCCCTCCGTCCTCGCCGCGCTCCGCAAGACGCTGTCGCGGAGGTTCGACCTGACGACGTTCCAGGATCCGTTCGACGCGCTCGTCGCGGTGGGCAACCTCCAGCCCGACGCGCTCATCCTGGACATCATGATGCCGGGCCTCGACGGCGTGCGCTGCCTGGAGCGGCTCCGCTCCATCGACGCGACCTCGCACATCCGCTGCATCGTGTACTCGAACCACGAGGACATGAAGAAGAACGCGACCGAGGCCGGCGCCTACGACTTCATCAAGAAGGGCGAGGCCGGCGAGCTGCGCGACTCGCTCGAGCGGCTCATGGGCCTCGAGCGAGGGTGACGCCCGCGCAGGCCAGCGGCGCCCCTCATTTGCCCTCGCGGTAGGCGCGGATCGCGTTCACGATGGCGTCCGCCATCTTCTGCCGGAAGTCGGCGGTCGCGAGGCGAACCTCGTCCTCGGGGTTCGATATGAACGCGGTCTCGAACAGCGCGGCCGGCATGTCGGCGCCCGCGAGGACGAAGAAGCCCGCGCCCCTGACGCCCTGATCCTTCGTGTCGGGGTAGCGGGGCGAGAGCGAGGCGAGCGACGACCGCTGGAGGAGCTCGGCGAAGTGGCGCGAGCGGGCCGCCATGTCGCCGACGTTGAGGTTCGACAGGATCGCCGCCACCTCGAGGCGGGCGCCGGGATCCCCTGGGTCCACGCCCTGCCCTCCCCGCCCGGCGCGGGCGGCGTTCTCGCGCGCCGCGAGCTGCGCCGACGTCGCCTCGCCGTCGTGGGGGGCCGCGAGCGAGAACGTCTGCACGCCACGAGCGCGGCCGTTCTCGCTCGCGTTGCAGTGGATCGAGACGAACAGGTCGGCGTGGAACGCGTTCGCGCGCGCGGTGCGGAGCTCCAGCGGGACGTAGGTGTCGCTGTCCCGCGTGAGGAGCGTCTCGATCTTGAGCTCGCGCGCGAGGAGCGGGGCGACGCGGTGGGCGACGTCGAGCGTCACATCCTTCTCCTTCAACCCGGTGGGGCCGACGGCGCCGGTGTCGTTGCCGCCGTGCCCCGGGTCGATCGCGACACGCCGGACCTCTCGCGCGCCGCCGGGGTTGTCCTTGTCGTCGCGCAACGGAGCGCGGGTGCTCACGTCGACGACGATCCGGAACGGATCGGGGAGGTAGAAGACCCGGCGGTGCAGGTTGGCGGCGAGATCGAGGACGACGCGCGTTCCATCCGGCTGGACGCCGACGCGCACCCGCCGCAGGACGCCGCCGACCTCGATCTCCCGCGCGATGCCGCGCGACGTCGCCCTCGCGATGTCGACGAACACGCGCGCATCCTTGCCGGCGCTCTCGTCCGCCGCGAGCGTGCCGACGTCGAACGTCGTCGGCGCGGAGAGCTCGACCACGACGCGCGCCCCTTTGTCCGAGCCGTGCCGCTCGATCGAGGTGATCTTCACCGGGCCGGTGGGCGCGGCCGGCGCACGGGGGGCCACGACGACATCGCCGGTGGCTTCGGCGGTCGTCACCTGCACCGGCGCCGCGCCCGCGGAGCTCGCGGGCGCGGCGGAGGAGGCCGGCGCCGGCCCCGATGCGAGCGCGAGCGCGACGCCCTCGACCCGGTGTCCCTCCTGCTCCAGCGCGCGCAGCGCATCCCCGCTCGGCCGGTAGGCAGCGGCTTGCGCGAGCGCGAGCGCGAGCGCGCCCAGGCACTGCGAGCGCGGCGCGCCGCCGGACGGCGCGGGCGGGGCGAGGGCCGCGTAGCGCCGCGAGACCAGGTAGAGCTCGCGGTACGCGACGGCCGCGTCGTGAGCGAGCTCGCCGGCGAGCAGCGCGCGGCGGCGCTCGGCCTGGCACGCGCGCTCGACGTGGGCCGGCTCGGCCGAGGCGCGGAAGGCCGTCGCCGCCGCGCTGTAGAGCTCCATCGCCTCGCGCGCGTCGGTGACCGCCTGATCGAGGCGGAAGAGCCGCACGCGAAGGTCGCCGGCCAGCTCCGCGAGCGAGGCCGCCTGCGCCGGCGCCCCGGCGCGCGATGACGCGATGGCGACGGCATCGGCGAGGGCGACCGTCTCGGCGCGCGGTGGGAGGAGCGCAGCCGGATCGAGCAGCGCGGCGGCGCGCTCCTCGTCGGAGACGCCGGCGGGCGCAGCCGGCGCGCCGCCCTCCGCGCTGCACCCGAGGGTGGCGTGCGCCACCACTGCAAAAAGCGCGATCGCCGCGAACACCGCGGGGCTACGATGCAACTGCGCCGGGCTGGTGTGCTGTCGGCTCGCCAGTTCAGCCCCGCGCGCCGAGCGACTGGCGATGCGTCCAGGAGGTTTCACGTGCCCGACCTCACGCCCACTTCATCCACAGGACCCCTCTACGCCGACCGCGCGTCGGGGGAGAGGTTTGCCGACGCGACGAGCATGGTCAACGCGTATCTCGCCCGGTACAACGCGAGCTCACAAGGCGGGGCCGGATCGCCGAGCGGCGCTGGCGCCAGCACGCTCGACGAGACGGGGTACGCGCAGCTCCAGCACGGGAGCGCGACGATCGGCGTCAACGTGCTGGAGGCTCAGGGCGTCCTGATGGTCTTCTCTCCCATCATGGCCGTCCCCCTGAGCGGGCGCGAGGCCTTCTATAGGCGTCTCCTGGAGCTCAGCTTCGTCATCACCTCCGACGCGGCCTTCGCGATCGACAAGTCGCGCAACGAGGTGGTGGTGCGCTGCCTGCGGCGCCTCAGCGCGCTCGAGTACGAAGAGTTCGAGGACATCGTCGCGACGGTGAGCCAGGTCGCCGACACCTGGGATGACGCGCTGCTGCGCGACGTGCGCGGCGGGTGAGCCGTTCGCGGTGGTTTCCGGGGGCGCCGGGGGGGGCGCGCGCTCCCGCCGTGCGCGGCAGCCCGTGATGCGCCGATCCGTCGCGAGATTGCGGTGCAGCAGACGCGGGTGGTAAGTTCCTCACCGCGATGACTGCGGGGGAGCAACCGACGACCGCGGAACCTGGTGAGCGCTCCCTCTCTGCGGAGGAGGCGGAGCGGATCGCGTCGTCGATCCGGCCATCCTGGGAGGGGTTCGACGAGCTGTCGGGCGCCCGAGGCGACGCGCGCGGCGGCACCGTCGCTCAGGAGCCCGGCGCATCCGCGGCGAAACCGTCGGAAGCCCAGGCGCCCTCCCCCGCCGAAGCGCCGGCGGTGAAGCCTGGACCCGCGGTGGCGCCTTCTCCTGCTTCACCTGCGGCGCCCACGACGCGCGTCATCGAGGCCCCACCAGCCGGCGCGTCCGGCGTGTCCGACACCGTGATCGAGGGGGTCCCGACCATCGCGATCGGCGAGGACCCGCCGGGGCCGCCCGCATCGGGGGCCACGTCCCGCGACGCGGGAGCGGCGGGGACCGGTGAGCAGGCCAGCCCCTCGCCTCACGCCCGGACGGCCGGCAGCGCCTCGGACGCGGGCGCCCCGAGCGCGCTGGAGGGCGGCGCGGTGACGCGGGACCAGCCCCCCGCGCCGGCAGGGAAAACACAGGTAGGAATGGGTGAGCCGGACGCCGCGGCCGGCGCGCGCGCCGCTGAGCCGCAGCCGCGGGTGGACCGGTCCCCCTCCCCGCCCCCGGAGAACGAACCGCCGTCGGCACGGCCGGCGCGCAGAGGCTCCCGCGCAGGGCATCCGGCCAGGGAAAGCGCGGATTCCATCGCCGCGTCCGGCGTCCGCACGGACGACCACGATCCGATCGAGATCCCCGTGTCCACGCCGAACAAGACGGCGCTGCGGGTCGTGATCGCCCTCGCGGGCGTGGCCTTGCTGCTCGTTGTCGTTCGCGCCTTGCGTCAGGACGACGCCGGAGAGGATCCCGGGCCCCCGGCGTCGTCGTCGGTGGCGGAGACCCCCGCCGCAGCGACCACGCCCCCCGCCGCCTCGCAGGCGCCCCCGGTCGCCTCGACCGCCGCCGCGGCTGCGGACGACGGCGCGTCGCCGGCGCCGAGCGCATCAGCGTCGCCTCCGGCTCCCACGCCGACAACATCTGCCGCAGCGGCGGCGTCTACCTCCGTCACGACGCCTCCTGCGGCCACGGCGCCTGCATCTGCCACGGCGCCCGCTTCCGCCGTGAGCGCAGCGACGCCCGCGGTGCCAGCGACCAGGCCGAAGGCGGCGCCCCCTGCACAGAGGCCCGCGCCTCCAGCACCGGCGCAGCGTGGTGCGAGCTCGACCGGAGGCAGCAAGGGCGGCGGCATCATCCGCGATGCGCCGTTCTGAAGCGCACCTCTTTCTCGCCTCGGCAGCGAGGCCTGCTGCAATCGTACCTTCCGCGGACGCCGACGAGGCGAAGCCCGATCTGAGGAGCCATGAAAACACGCGCCTGCGCCCCAGTCCTCCTGCTGTCGCTGATCGCTCCCGCCGTGCTCACGGAGGCCGGGCTCCCCCCTTCTCTCTTCAGCGAGCCGCTGAGCTTCGCGCAACCGTCCGATCCCGTGACCGAGGTCGCGCGCCAGCGCTACGAGGAAGGGGTCAAGGCGTACGACGCCGGTCGGTTCGAGGAGGCACGCACCGCGTTCCTTCAGGTCTACGCGCTCAAGCGACACCCGGCCGTGCTGCTCAACCTCGGACAGAGCGAGCTTCGCTCCAATCACCTCCAGGACGCCGGCAAGCACCTGCAGCAGTTCCTGCGCGAGCACGCCGCGGCGACGCCGGAGCAGCGCGCCGCAGCGGAGAAGGCGATCGCCGATGTGAAACGGAGGTCCGGCTTCCTCGTCGTGACCGCCGACGCGAACGGCGCGGACATCAGCGTCGACGGCGTCCTCATCGGCAAGGCGCCGCTGCTCGATCCGGTGTTCGTGACGCCCGGCAAGCACACCTTGTTCGCGACCTACCTGGACCGATCAGCGACCACGCAGGTGGACGCGAAGATCGGCACAGCCACGCCGGCGACGCTCACCCTGGGCACGAGCGGTGCGACGCCCGCGACGCCGCCTGTCGGCGCGTCGACCCCGGCGACGCCGACAGGTGCGCCCACCTCAGCCCCCCCGGGCGCCGTGCCGCCACCGCCGGCGCAGCCTCCGGCGACGAACATCGCGCCGCCCGCGCCGGGCGCGACCGCTCCCGGCGCGATGGCTCCCGGCGCAGCCGCGCCGAGCCCCTCGCCATCACCAGCAGCGCCGACGGGCACCGGCGGCTTCAGCGTCTCGACGAGCAGCACGATGGGCTCGATGGGCCCGGCGCAGGCCTCCGGTGGACGCGAGCCGTTCTTCCACTGGTACGCGCGCAAGCCGCTCGCCTGGGCGGGGACCGGCGTCGCCGGCGTCGGCCTGGTCATGGGGATCGTCGGTTCGGCCATCACCGTCGACGCGCGCAGCAGCGCCGACAACATCGGGGGGCAGATCGAGGCGTACGTCGCGGGTCACCAGAGCGCGATCCCCGCGAACCGCAGGTCTCAGCCCTGTGGCGCGCGCGAAGATCCGTCGGGTGACCTCCCCGACTTCAGGAACGCGTGCGGAAAGCTCCGCGAGAAGCTCGACCGCTTTGACGGTGCGGTGCCCTGGGCGATCACCGGATGGGTCCTCTTCGGCGTCGGGGTCGTCGGCACCGCGACCTACGCCATGATCGATTGGTACCCGCAGAAGCAGCAGACCGCGGCCGACGGGCCGCGCATCACCGCGATCGCGCCGTTCGTGGCGCCAGGTCAGGCCACGCTCAGCGTCGCAGGCGCCTTCTAGCGCTGCAGCCCGGTGCGCGCGCGCCGCGGATCGAGCTCACGTATCCCTCGCGACGCGGAGCAGATCCCGCATCGTCGACCGCGGGACATCCGCGAGCCGCGCCGCGGCGCTCACGTTGCCGCCCACCTCCTCGAAGGCGCGGAGCGCGTCGGCGGGCGTGATCTTCCGGCGGACCGGGGGCTCGCGATCGGCGATGACCGCCGTGATGTGCTCGGGCAGCACACGGCCATGCGCGCGCAGCGCGGCCTGAATGAGCACGTTCCGCAGCTCCCGGACGTTGCCCTGCCAGCGGTGCGCCCTCAGCGCGGCGAGCGCCCCAGGGGACAGCTGGCGCCGGCCAATCTCCGAGCTCGCCAGGAGGTGCTCGGCCAGGAGCGGGATGTCGTCGGGCCGATCGCGCAGCGCGGGGAGCTGAAGACGGCACACCGCCAGGCGCTCGTAGAGATCCGCGCGGAAGCGACGCTCACTGACGAGGGTCTCCAGGGGCTCGCAGGTCGCGACGATGAGCCGCACGTTGACGTGCGTCGGCCTCTCCGCGCCCAGCGGGCGGACCGTCCCCTCCTCGACGACGCGCAGCAGCTTCGCCTGGACCTCCAGCGAGAGCGCCGCGATCTCGTCGAGGAAGAGCGTCCCATGGCTGGCCTCGACGAACGCCCCCTGACGCTCCCGAACCGCGCCGGTGAACGCGCCCCGACGATGGCCGAACAGCTCGGACTCGGCGAGCTCCCGCAGGATCGTGGCGGCGTTCAGGACCACGAACGGCCGGTCGGCCCGGCTGCTCTCCGCGTGGATCGCCCGGGCCACGAGGTCCTTGCCCGTGCCCGACTCGCCGCGCAACAGCACGGGGAGCTGGAGCGGCGCCACCCGCCGCACCGCCGCGGCGAGCTGCCGCATGGGCCGCGAGCGGCCGATGAGCCCGGGGAGCGGCGGCCCATCCTCCTCGATCACCGGGACTTTTCGGGCCGCCTCGACGCACATCGCCGTGCGACCGATCTCGAAGCAGCCGCCAGGAACGAGCATCGCCTGCCGCACGCGGACGCCACCGACACGAACGCCGTTGCGAGAGCCGAGGTCCGTCACCTCGATCGATGCGCCGCGGTGCGCGACGCGGCAGTGCCGGGCGCTCACCGCGGCATCGTCAAGCCTCACGTCCGCAGCCGGAGCGCTGCCCAGGATGAGCTCGGACCCCGGCGCGACGGCGATGCGCACCGGAGCGCCTCCGCCAGGGTGCTCGCAGCGGAGCCACACCGTGGCCAGCACGTCGCTATCGTCCACGATCTCCACGGTGACGTCCCGGGTCGAGAGGGGCTCACCGCCGCGCGCGCCGGGGTCCGATCGGCCGCCGGGCGCTCCGACGAGCGCTGCCGGCAGCGCCACGAGGGGCGCGGCCGGCGCCGCAGGCGGCGCGGACGCCGCCATCTCGCCATGAGCCGAGGTGATGGGTCTGGAAGGGCTGTCGTGGTCGCTGCGGATCTGTGCGTCGTCCATGTCCAGGAGGTTTGTCGTCGGCACGCGAGGCGCAGTTGCGTCGCCCGGGCGACATTCCTGCTCGTCGGCACGCGCCCCCTTTGCGCTCCGGACCGCGCTGTTCTAGAGGCCGTTCGTGAGATCGCGCTCGACAAGGTGGACCGCGCCGATGCTCGGCGTGGCGGCAGCGGGCTGGGTGCTCTCGGCCAACCAGGCCCTCGCCCAGCCCGCAGATCAGACGACGGCCGCAGCCGAGGAAGCGGCCGCAGCCGAGGAAGAAGAGGAAGCCGGTCCGGAAGCAGGGGTGAAGCGCCCCGCCGGGCCCGACGAGCGAAGCGGACACCTCCTGCTCCAGGGACGGGCCGGGTACAGCCAGCCCTTCGGCGGCATGGCCGCCGGCCAACCGGTCACCGACACGGTCTCGGGCGGGTTCGCCTTCGGCGCCAACCTCGGCATCGGCTTGAGCCGCGTGACCGTCCTGGAAGCAAGCGGCTCCTACACCCTGCTCCCGGCAGCGGCAGGCTGCAGCGACTGCTCCGGCCGAAGCCTCGACCTGGGTCTGGGGTTCGTCTACCACGTCGCCCAGGGGATCGCGGTCGACCCCTGGGTCAGCTACGGCGTGGGGTACCGGCGAACGGTCTTCACATCGCCGGAGGCCTCGGCGGCCGGCTCGACAGCGACCGATCGCGTGTTCCACGGTCTCGATGTCGCCCGTATCGCGCTGGGCGCCGACTTCTACCCGGCGCCGATCCTCGGCGTCGGAGTGTTCGCCGAGCTCGACGCCGGCACCTACCTCTCGCGCCCTGACGAGGGTTCCGACCCCACGGCCTACGGATTCTTCCAGATCGGTGTGCGCCTCGCGCTGGATCCCCTACCCCGGGGCACGCGACCTCCGGCAGCCTCGGCGGGTACATCACCGAGGATCGCCGCTCGAGCGACCGGCTTCGAGGAAGCAGCCCGCCGCTAAAGCAGCCGGAATGTGGGCGGTCCAGAGCGAGGGGCAGGTATAATCTGCCGCGAATGGGCGAGTTCAGGACGAGCAGCCGCACCCGACCCGTCGCGGCTGCCGTGACCGACGTAGGTCGCCAGCGAAAGCACAACGAGGACAACGTCCTCGTGAAGTCCGAGCTCGGCCTCTTCGTCGTGGCGGACGGCATGGGCGGGCACAACGCGGGCAACGTCGCCAGCGCGCTCGCGACCAAATCGCTCGACAACTTCTTCGAGGCGACCCGCGCCGGCAGCCTGCCAGGCCCCGTCCCGGCCGACGAGCAGGAGCTCGATCCGGAAGCACGGCGCATCGTCGCGGCGATCCGCAAGGCGAACCACGATGTGTTCGTCATCTCGAACACGTACACCCAGCACCAGGGCATGGGCTCGACGGTGGTCGCCGCCTACGTGTCGTGCGAATCGGAGCAGATCCACGTCGGGCACGTCGGCGACAGCCGCTGCTACCGGATCCGACACGGCGAGATCGAGCAGCTCACGAAGGACCACTCGCTCATCAACGACGCCCTCGCGCTCAAGCCCGACCTGAGCCAGGACGAGCTGGCGAGGCTCCCGAAGAACATCATCACGCGCGCGCTCGGCATGAAGGACGCCGTGAAGGTCGACATCCGCTCGGAGCCCACCCAGCCCGGCGACGTCTTCCTGCTCTGCTCGGACGGGTTGAGCGGGATGATCTCCGAACAGCAGATGCTCGATGTGTTCGACGTCACCCAGGATCCGCACGAGGCCTGCGAGCTCCTCATCGAGATGGCCAACGAGGCGGGCGGGACCGACAACATCTCGGCGCTGATCGTCCGCATCCAGCTCGACGCGCAGGACGAGCGGCAACCGAACAGCGCCGAGCTCGACGACACCCGGCCCCTCCACGTCGATGAGTTCGGCGAGACGGTTCCGCCCGCGGCGGTCCACGACGGACAGCTCCCGGTCGACGAGGTCGATCTCGACATCGCGGCGCAGCAGGTCCACTCCATCGCGGACAGCGGCCTGCGGAGCCAGGCCCACAGCGCGCCAGGCACGGTGGCGAGCATGGCCGCCGCCGCGCCGTTCACGGATCGGCGCTCGCGGGCCGCCGCCGGCTCCGGTCGCTACACCGCCGTGACGACGGCGGCGAGGCCTCCCGTGAAGGAAGCCCCGCCATCGAAGCCCGCGAAGCGCGCGACCGAGGTGCGGGTCGCGCGGTGCGCGCACTGCAAGCACGAGCTCTTCATCGGCAACCGGTTCTGCGTCGAGTGTGGCGCCCCCATCAAGCCGTGAGCCGCGCGGGCGGGGCGGCCGGCTCGGCGTCGACCTGCGCGCCGCCCCGAGCGCCGGTCGCGAGCAGCGACCGACGCCGCGGGCCGACGCTGCAGATCACTTGACCGCGAGCAGCTCGACCTCGAAGACGAGGGTCGAGTTCGGCGGGATCACGGGCGGGAAGCCGCGAGCGCCGTAGCCGAGCTCCGGCGGGATCGTCAGCTTGCGGAGGCCGCCGATCTTCATGCCGGCGACCCCCTGATCCCATCCCTTGATCACCTGCCCGGCCCCCAGCTTGAACGAGAATCCCTGGCCGCGGTCGCGCGAGCTGTCGAATTTGTCGCCGTTGGTCAGCGTGCCGACGTAGTGCACCGTCACGAGCTGGCCGTGCTTGGCCTCCGCGCCTGTGCCTTCCTTGAGGTCCTCGATCCCGAGCTCTGCTTGCATGGTCGACTCCTTTCGGCGCGATGGGAGGAGCGCTGCACGGTCGCGTCAAGCCGAAGCAGCAGATGAGCCCTCCGGGCGAGCGCCCGCGAGCGCAAAGACGCTCGGGTAATCGTGGCTCAGCCGCCGAAACCAGGGAACGTGAACACGGGCGCGCCTCCGGTCATCCGCCAGGTGTTGGCGGTGTGCTGGACGACGGGCTGCCGCAGCAGCGGGTGCGGGTGCGTCTGCTCGAAGGCAAACAGGATCGTGGCGGGCGTGAGCTGATCGAGCGACGCGAAGAAGCCGAGCGTGAGCATCGCGCCGCCCTCGGTCCAGCGGTACCCCTGCTGCCGCGCGCCGGCGGCGAGCAGGTTGTTCACGCCCGCCACGTCCGCCGCGATCTCGTTCGGCTGGTTGAAGATGGGGAGCGTGCGCGACAGCATCCGCCCGAGATCCGCGGGCGTGACGCCCCGGCTCCCCCCCTGCCCGTTCGCGCAGCCGGTGTGCCCGAGGTGATGGTGGCCGAGCTCGTGGCCGAGAACGAACGCGAGCTGCTCGTGGTAGAGCTGGCGCTGCCGCTCGACCTTGCGCGCGTCCGTGTGCTGCACCGGATCGACGAAGCCCACCGGCGGCCGGATGATCGGCTGCCCAGGCCGCTGCCGCTGCGCGAGCATCCGCAGGAACTCGTCGAGCTTCCTCGTCCCGAAGACCTCGTCGGTCGCCTTGAACTGCGCGATCTGCGCCTCGACCTCGAGCAGCCCGTCGGTGATCGCCATGAACGGCATCCGCTGGTCGTCACAGCCGGCGAACGCGTTCACCTCGCCCACCGTCGGATCGGCGATGAACGGGATGCCCCTCACCTTCTGCTGCGAGGCCGCCGGCAGCGCGCCGATCAACGCGCCCATGACGACGCCGGCCTCGGACTGGAGCCAGCTGACGTTGATGTCGTTGATGGGATCGCCGACCACCGGCAGCCCCGGCATCGTGGGCACGTTGAAGGTAGGCGCCGGCACAGGCCCGGTCTGCGCCGGCGGGTATCCGGGTTGCTGCGGGTAGCCGGGCTGCTGTGGGTAGCCGGGCTGCTGTGGAGGAGCACCCTGCTGGGGCGCGCCGTACGGAGGATAGGCCTGGCCGTACGACGGCTGAGACGCAGGCCGGCGCGAGCTGCCTCGCTGACAGCCTGCGACCAGTCCGAGAGCCAGAACGAGGGCGCCGATCGGTCGAAGCAGATTCATCGCCGCGAGCATAGCGCACCGCGGGGGGATCAACCTCGCCGCGCCGCGCGCAAGATCTCGGCGTGCGGTCGCGGTCCGCGGCGCAGGCCGCGGCGCCGCGATGAGCCGAAAGCCGGGCGCCGGGCGTCAGGCGCAGGAGGACCGATGAACAGACACCGTGCCTGGTCTGCCGCCGCCGCCACCCTGTGGATCAGCGCCGCCGCGCTCTCTGGCTGCGGCGGCGCCTCCGTCGCGCAAGCCCCGGTGGCGCCGGAGCCCGCCGGTGCGACCTCGATGGCGCCGCACAAGGGGAGCGCCGTCGAGACGGCCGATGATGCGCTCGCGGAGCTCGAGCGCGCGGAGGACGAGCTCGATCAGGCGATCGGCGCGCCCGCACAGCGCGACGAGGGCCGGGCCGTGGCGGAAGCGGCGCAGCCGGGAGCGCCGCCGCCGGCTGCCTCACCGCCGAGTCCGAGCGTACCCGACGGCCGCGCCGCGGCGTCACCGCGGGCGACGGCCGCCGGCGGCGAGCCCCCGGCCAAGAAAGCCGAGCCGACGTCCGCGCCGCCGTGCGAAACCGCGTGCCGCGCGCTCGCGTCCATGAGCCGCGCCGCGCAGCATCTCTGCGGGCTCGCCGGCGATGCGGACCAGCGGTGCGACTCCGCACGCGCCCGGGTCAAGAGCGCGACAGACCGGGTCGAGGCGCGGTGCCCGCGCTGCGCCGAGCTCTGAGCCTCGACCAGGGACGCACCGCCGGCCGCTCCAGCTCGACATGAGCGGCGCTGCCGTCGCGCACAGCTGTGCTCACCTCGATGCGGGCCGAGCGCGCCCTCCGCTCAGACGACGCCGTCACGGGCCCGGCGCGAGGAGCTGAAGCAGCCGCACATTTTTGTACATGTCCCCGAGCGAGCCTGCCGCCGCATGGCCGGCCTTCGCGAGCAGCTCGATCTCCTCGGGGCGCACCTCCACCTGCACCGTCAGCCGGCCGGGGCCCGGCTCCACGGCGAGCGTCGCGCGCTTCGCGATCTCGGCGAGCGCTGCCCCGGGCTCCGGGCCGACGAGCGCCTTCAGCGCATCGACGTTCGCGCGCTTCTCCTCGAGGAGCTTCCGGAGCTCTTCGGCCGCGTCGGCGGACGCGGCGTCGATCGCGACGGTCACCGAGAGCCCGCCCTTCGTCGAGACGCCGACGGTGACGGCGCGCGGGCCCGTGGAGCCGGTGAGGATCGCGCGGAGGCTCGGCTTGCTCTCGGAAAGGAGGGCGACGCCCAGGAGGGGACGATCCCACCCGATGTGCGCGAGGCGCGACGTCGCCTCGTCCCGGCTCGCCAGCGACGTCCCGGCCTCCTCGGCGTCGATGCTCGCGCGGATCTCCGGCTCGGCGCCATACAGCAGGATCGACCCGCCGCGCACGGCGATCGCGTCCTCGCCGGCGCGGAGCAGGTACTTCACGCCTTTGTACTCTGCCTGGACGTAGCTGTGCGTCGCCAGGCGCTCCGCGAGCTTCTGCTCGTTGAAACGCCCGCGCGCGACCACGAGCGACGGGGCGACGACCAGCTTGTCGACGTCGAACCCGAGATCGATGCCCGTCGCCTTTTTGATGTCGTCTCGGGTGCGCTCGATGTGCAGCCGCACCGCGCCGCCCTCCGTGCCGAGCGCCTGCAGGTCGAGCTGGTGAAGGTCGACGATCACCACGCCGGGGGCGCTGCCTTGGACATATTCGAGCAGCGACTCGTCTCTCGGAAAGGTTGCGGCGCGGAGGTGCGCCACGCCGAAGCCGAGGAGCCCCGTCTGCTGGGCGAGGACGATGAGGAGCACGAAGCCGACGAGCACGATGTACTTGGCCTTGCCTCGCTTCTTCTTAGCTCCGGCGACCTGGACCGGCTTCGACGCGCTCTCGGTGCTCATCTGTGCTCGCTGCGCCCTCTCTGGGATGCCGCACGCCGCCAGGGCCCAGCGGGAACCGCCTCCGCAGAACCGCGAGCGCCGCTCGTGGGCCCGGGGCGCGCTGCGGCAGAGCATAACCGGAAGCGGGACGCCGGCCAGGCCTTCCGCCGGGGCCGCCGGCCGGTTAGAACCGACGCGACGTGCCTCGATCCTCGTCCTCCGATGGCGGCGGCGCGCTCGCACAGCCGAGCGATAGCTCCGTGCTGCCCGCCGCCCTCGGCCGCTACCATGTGCAGCGCCTCCTCGGCGAGGGCGCGATGGGGCGCGTGCTGCTCGCGCACGACCCGCTGCTCGATCGCGACGTCGCGCTGAAGCACCTGCGCGACGACCTGCGCATCCCGCGCGACGTCCGCGAGCAGCTCATCGTGAGGATGCGCCACGAAGCGCGCGCCGCCGCCCGGGTGACCCACCCGAACCTCGTCACGCTCCACGACGTCGGCGAGGACCCGGACTTCGGGCTCTACCTCGTCTTCGAGTACGTCGAGGGGCCGACGCTCAAGCAGCACCTCCTCGAGCGGCGGCTCTCGGCGCCGCAGGCGGCGCGCCTCGCGTGCGAGCTCGGCGAGGCCCTCACGATCGCGCACCGGGCAGGCATCGTCCACCGCGACATCAAGCCGGAGAACATCATCCTCTCCGCGAACGGCGGCAAGATCGCCGACTTCGGCATCGCGCGGATCCCGGACTCGACGCTGACGCACCAGGGAGGGCTCATGGGGACGCCCGCGTACAGCGCGCCGGAGACGTTCCGCGTCGGGAAGTTCTCGCCCGAGAGCGATCAGTTCTCGCTCGCCGCCGTCATGTACGAGGCGATCTCCGGGAGCCGCGCGTTCCCGGGCGACGACGCGGTCTCGGTCGCCTCGAAGATCGCGAGCGACGAGCCGCCGCCGATCGCGAAGGAGCTCGGCCTCCCTCCGTCGCTCGATCAGGTGCTCGCGCGCGGGCTGTCGAAGCGACCCGAGGACAGGTACCCGAGCTGCGACGAGTTCGGCGCCGCGTTCGCGAGCAGCCTCGAGTGGGCGGCCTCCAGCCAGATGCCGAGGCGGATGCTGGACAGCGCCGTCACGGCGACGCCGGCGCTGCCCGCCGAGCCACCGGCGGTGCGCGCAGATCCGCTCGACGCCGACTTCCCTCCCCGCGAGCGGAAGACCGGGCAGATCGCCGTGGGCGCGGCCGTGGTCGTGGCCACGGCCGCGCTGCTCCTCCACACGGCGCTGCGATCTGCAGGCGCGCCCGCCGAGGAGCCCGCCGTCGGAGCAGCGCCGATCGCCTCGTCGGCGACCACGGCGCCACGACCGCGCCCCGTGCCGTCGACGCGGCCAGCGCGCCCGAAGCACGACCCCACCGACACCACGGCGCGCGCGACGGTCAGCGCGGAGCCCAGCGCCGCGGAGCCCAGCGCCGCGGAGCCCAGCGCCGCGGAGCCCAGCGCCGCGGAGCCCAGCGCCGCGGAGCCCAGCGCGAGCGCGCCGGGCAGCGCCACGACCTCGCCCGTACCGACAGCGCTTCCCGAGGACGAGCAAGGCGCGGACGCCGGAGCACCGGAGACCGAGGCCATCGACGTGCCAGAGACCACAGAGCCCGGCACGCAGGACGCCGGTGGCGCCGATGCTGCTGCGCGTTGAACGGGTGACATCGCGGATGCGTTGTCACGCGGAAAGAACTCCCGTAAAGGAGCCCGAGTAAGCACCGTCGCTGTCCTGCACGGCCGACGTCAAGCGCCTCGCCGGGTCCATCGCAGGCCCCGGAGAGGCGCCCTGGAAACACGCCGACCGCTGCGCTAGCGACTGTCTGAATTGCTGTTCTGCCCCGTGAGATCTCCGCGATGACTACCCTGACAAACGGCGACGATCTCCATCTGTCGCTCTACCGAAAGATGTTTCAGATACGCCGCTTCGAGGAAGAGGCGGCCCGCGCGTACGCGCAGAGCAAGATCGGTGGGTTCCTTCACCTGTACATCGGTCAGGAGCCCATCGCCGTCGGTGCTTCCGCGGCGCTCCGCCCCGACGACTACGTGATGACCACCTACCGCGATCACGGGCTCGCGCTCGCCCGCGGGATGAGCTCGCGCGCCGCGATGGCCGAGCTCTACGGCAAGGTCACCGGGTGCTCGAAGGGGCTCGGCGGCTCGATGCACTTCTTCGACAAAGAGCACAACATGCTCGGCGGCTACGGCATCGTCGGCGGGCACATCCCCATCGCCGTCGGGACCGCGTTCGCGTCGAAGTACCGCGGCGAGGACCGGGTCTCGATGGTGTTCTTCGGCGAGGGCGCGGTGAGCATCGGCGACTTCCACGAAGGGATGTCGCTCGCGGCGCTGTGGAAGCTGCCGATCGTGTTCGTCTGCGAGAACAACGAGTACGCGATGGGGACGCCGCTCTCCCGGACGCTCTCGGTCGAGGACGTCTCGCAGAAGGCGCTCGCCTACGGGATGGAGCGCGATCGCTTCAACTCCGAGCACGTCCTCCAGGTGCGTGATCGCCTCGCCGAGGCCGTCGCGCGGGCGCGCACGCAGTCGGAGCCGACGCTGGTCGAGATCAGGACGTACCGCTTCCGGGGCCACTCGATGAGCGATCCCGGCAAGTACCGGACGAAGGAGGAGCTCGAGGAGCGCAAGAAGAAGGACGTGCTCCTTCGCTCTCGCGTCGAGCTCGAGGAGAAGGGCCACAAGGCCGCCCTCGAGGCGATCGAGAAAGAGGTGGAAGACGAGATCACCGACGCGATCCGCTTCGCCGAGGAGAGCCCCGAACCCGGGCCCGAGGTGCTCGAGCCCACAACCTATGCAGGACCTTTTGCGCGATGACCGTCCTAAGATTCCGTGAGGCGGTTCGCGCCGCCATGGTCGAGGAAATGGAGCGCGACGAGCGGGTGTACCTCGTCGGCGAGGAGGTCGGGCATTACCAGGGCGCCTACAAGGTGACCGAGGGGATGCTCGACAAGTTCGGGAGCAGGCGCGTGATCGACGCGCCCATCACCGAGAGCGGGTTCACGGGCATCTCGATCGGCGCGGCGATGGTCGGGCTCCGGCCGATCGTCGAGTACATGACGTGGAACTTCTCCGCCGTGGCGTTCGACCAGATCCTCAACAACGCGGCGAAGCTCCGGCAGATGTCCGGCGGACAGCTCAGCATCCCGCTCGTGCTGCGCGCGCCGAACGGCTCGGCGAAGCAGGTCGGCTCGCAGCACTCGCACTCGATGGAGCACTTCTACGCGCACATCCCCGGCCTCAAGGTCCTCGCGCCCGCGACGCCGGCGGACGCCAAGGGTCTCCTCAAGTCGGCGATCCGGGACGACAACCCGGTGCTCTTCATGGAGAGCGAGACGCTCTACGGCGTGAAGGGCGAGGTGCCCGACGACCCCGATTTCATCGTGCCGCTCGGGGTCGCCTCGATCGCGCGCGAGGGGACCGACGTCTCGATCATCGCGTGGAGCCGGATGGTGCACGTCGCGCTCGAGGCGGCGGCGGAGCTGGAGAAGGAGGGCATCAGCGCGGAGATCGTGGACCTGCGATCGCTGCGCCCGCTCGACGAGGAGACGATCGTGCAGAGCGTCACGAAGACGCACCGCGCGGTCGTGGCGCACGAAGGCTGGCCGTACGGCGGCGTCGGCGCGGAGATCGCCGATCGCATCCAGCGGCTCGCGTTCGACGAGCTGGACGCGCCCGTGCTGCGCGCGACGACGCTCGACGTCCCGATGCCCTACAACGCGCGGCTGGAGCAGTACGTGATCCCGCAGGCGTCGCGGATCATCGAAAATGTTCACCGCGTTCTCTACAAAAGCTGACTGAGCGGACCCACATCCCCGATCAAGGTTGATAGACCCATGGCGAAGGTTCTGGAACTTCCGAAGCTGTCCCCGACCATGGAGGAGGGGCAGATCAGTGCCTGGCACAAGAAGGAAGGCGACGCGATCGACATCGACGATCTGCTCGCAGAGGTCGAGACCGACAAGGCGACCATGGAGTACAAGTCCTTCGATCGAGGGACGTTGCTCAAGATCCTCGTGCCTGCGGGCAGCGTGGTTCAGCTCGGCCAGCCTGTCGCGATCATCGGCGCCCCGGGCGAGGACGTAAGCGCCCTCGCCGGCGGGAGCGGCGGCGCTGCCGCGGCGAAGCCGAGCGCGGCGGAGGCTCAGCCCAAGGGAGAGCGCGCCGCGCCGCCGGCCGGCGGCGAGGCGCCCGCGACGAGCCCGCCGCCCGCGGCGCGCGGCGAGGCGATCTCGCCGCCCACGCAGCCGGCTGCGCCGCAGCCGTCGTCGAACGGGCGCGTGAAGGCGTCGCCCTACGTGCGGAAGCTCGGCCGAGAGCGCGGGCTCGACCTCAGCAGCGTCGCCGGCAGCGGCCCGCGCGGGCGCATCGTCGCGCGCGACCTCGAGGGGCTGAAGCCGGCGCCGGCCGCCGGGGCGGCCAAGGCGACCGCCCCCGGCGAGCTCGCTGCGCCGGAGGTGAGGCCGCTCAGCATGATGCGCAAGGCGATCGCCCGGCGCCTCACCGAGTCCAAGCAGACGGTCCCGCACTTCTACCTCTCGATCGACGTCGACGCCGATCCGCTGAACGCGCTTCGCGAGCAGATCAACGCGGATCTCGCGGCGACCGCCGCCGAGGGGGAGAAGCCGGCCAAGGTCAGCTTCAACGATCTCCTCGTCAAGGCGTGCGCCATCGCGCTCGTGCGCGTCCCGGAGTGCAACGCGCAGTTCACCCCGGACGCGATCCTCGTTCACCAGCGCGTCGACATCTCGGTCGCGGTCGCCGTCCCCGAGGGCCTCGTCACGCCGGTGGTGCGCGACGTCGATCGCAAGCAGGTGCTCGACATCGCGGCCGAGGTGCGCGAGCTCGCCGGGCGAGCCAAGGCGAAGAAGCTGCGGCCCGAGGAGATGGCGAACGGCACGTTCTCGATCTCGAACCTCGGCATGTACGGGATCGACAACTTCGGCGCCGTCATCAACCCGCCCGAGGGGGCGATCCTCGCCGTGGGCCAGGTCCGTCGCGAGCCCGTCGTGCGCGGCGAGCAGATCGTGCCGGGCCGCCGCCTGAGCATGACGCTCTCCTGCGATCATCGCGTCGTCGACGGCGCGGTCGGCGCGACCTTCCTCAAGGTCCTGCGCCAGCTCCTGGAGCACCCGACGCAGATCCTGATCGGCTAGCTCAGGTCGCCTCGGCGCTGCTCTCCAGAGCGTCGCCGAGGCGCGCGAGGTTCCGCGAGAAGATCTGCACGGACGGGTGCGACGGCCCGAGCGCCTTCGTGGCGATCGCCACGGCGCGCTCGATCTGCTGCCACGCGCCCGACAGATCGCCGAGCGCCTGCAAGACGCGCCCCAGGTTGTTCACGATGCTCGCCACGACCGGGTGGTCCGGACCGTACGTGGCTTGCGCGATGCCGAGCGCGCGCTCCAGCTGCTCGCGCGCCCCGGGCAGCTCGCCGAGCGCTTGCAGCACGCTGCCGAGGTTGTTGCAGCCGATCGCCACCGCCGGGTGGTCCGGGCCGTAAGTCGCCTCGGCGATCTTCAGCACGCGCGCGAAGTTCGCGCGCGCGCCCTCGAGGTCGCCGAGGTCGCGCAGCACGCTGCCGAGGTTGTTGATGTCCCGCGCCACGTCCGGGTGATCCGGACCGTAGGTGTCCTCGACGATCGCGAGCGCCCGCTCGAAGTCGGCGCGCGCCCCGGCCAGGTCGCCGAGATCGCGCAGCACGCGCCCGCGGTTGTTCAGCGCGTGCGCGAAGCGCGGGTGGTAGAGGCCGTAGCTGTGCTCATCGATCTTGAGCGCCTCCTCGAACTGCTCGCGCGCTCCCTTGAGGTCGCCGAGATCGTGGAGCAGTCGACCGAGGTTCGTGCGCCCGATCGCGACCGTCGGGTGGTCCGGACCGTAGGCGCGGATGTCGATCGCGAGCGCCCGCTCGAGGTGCACGCGCGCGCCCGCGAAGTCGCCGAGGTCGCGGAAGAGCGCGCCCAGGTTGTTGAGCCGTATCGCGACGCTCGGATCGTCGGGGCCGTACGTCGCCTCGTCGATGGCGAGGGCGCGCTCCAGGTGCTTGCGGGCGCCCGGCAGATCGCCCTGATCCATGAGCACGCTGCCGAGGTCGTTCACGTCGCGCGCGACGTCCGGGTGATCGGGGCCGAAGCTCGCGATGTCGATCGCCAGCGCGCGCTCCAGGTGTGCCCGCGCGCCGCCGAGATCGCCGAGGTCGTGGAGGACGCTGCCGAGGCTGCGCAGCACGGCCGCGACCTTCGGATCGTCGTGGCCGAACACCGCCTCGTGGAGCGCGAGCGCCCGCTCCAGGTACCCCTTCGCCTCCGCGAACGCGGCGCGCCCCTGCAGGTAGACGGCGAACCGGGCGAGGAGCCGCCCGCGCACCTCCCGCGCGACGTCGTGCACCTCGGCCTGGCTCGCCGCGGCGAGCGCGTGCGGCAGCCATCGGGCGCAGAAGGGCCACGTCTCCACCTCGTCGCTGCTCTCGGGGAACGCGTGATCGACGAGCCGGACCGCCGCCTCGGCCCACACCTTCCGGTCCTCGGGCGAGAGGCGATCGCGGACCACCGCCTGGACGAGCCGGTGCACGGAGAGCGCGCCTTCGTGCACGTCGATGAACGAGTAGCGGCGGAGCGCGGCGACCGCCTCGTCGAGCATCAGCGGATCGCTCAGCGCCTCCGCGAGCGCCGCCGGCAGGTGCGGCGCGGCGTCGGCGAGGCCCTCGCGCGGGATGTCGTCGGGCGCCAGGTACGCGCACAGGCTCAAGAGGTCGACCGCGACAGGCGAGAAGCGCTGCGCCTCCTGGAACGCGAGGCCCCAGGTCGTCGCGATCGGCGTCGGGTAGTCCATCGGCATGCCGCGGAGCAGGAGCCCGCGCTGGTGATCGCCGAAGGCGGCGTGGTAGGTCGCGATGGACGATCCCGTCTCCTTGATGGTCGCCGCCGCCTGCACCAGCGCGAGGGGGAGATCCCCGAGCGTCTCGGCGAGCTTCTCCGCGGCGCACGCGTCGCTCTGCCCGGTCCGATCGAGCAGGAACTTCACCGAGTCGGCGCGATCGAGCGCCGGCACGGTGAGCGGGGTGGCGATGCCGCGGAAGCTCGGGTTGCGCGAGGTGATGAGGATGTGCCCGGTGCGCGGGTGCGGCAGGTACGGGGCGACGTCCTGCGGATCGTTCACGTTGTCGAAGATGAGGAGCCACCTGTCGTTGCGCGACAGCCACGACCGGGCCGCCTCGATCGCGATCCGCTGGTCGGCCTCGTTCTGCTCTGGCAGGTCGAGGGCCGCGGCGAGGCGCGCGAAGTCCTCGGCCGCCGTGGCCGGCTCCTCGGCGCGGATCCACCAGACGACGCTGTACTGGCTCGCGTACCGGTGCGCGTACTCGGCGACGAGCTGCGTCTTGCCGACGCCGCCGAGGCCGCTGATGGACTGCGTGAGCGCAGCGGGCCCCCCCGTGGTGAGCGTGCTCCGCAGCTCGCTCAGGAGCTGGTCGCGCCCGGTGAAGCCCGGGTTCCGCGGCGGCAGCTTCTTGATGTGAGGCTCCGCGTCGGGCGAGCTCGACGGCCGTCGAGCGGTTGGCCGCTGCGTCGGCGGCTCCGTCTCGCGGACGGCGCTGCGGATCCCCTTCGCGATCTCCGTGAACGCCTCGCTCTGGTTCGGGTAGCTCGTCACGGGCCGCGCGCGGCTCGGCAGCGGCTGCAGCGCGCCGAGCAGCGTCTTCTCCCAGGCGCAGGGCCGCAGGATCACGGGGATGACCCGGCACTCGCCGGCCTCGTGGCGGCCGATCGCCTCTCGCATCTCCGGAGAGAGCCACGCGTCGGTGGAGAGGAAATCCGCGCTCACGAGCAGCAGCACGACCCGCGCCTCGCGCAGCCTCGCCGCGGTCGCCTCTCGCCGCTCCCTCCCTCCGCCGAGCGCGAAGCCCTGGTAATTCCGGATGACCCCCTGCCGTTTCAGCGCGTCGAGGTGGGTCTCGATCTTGGGCCGCAGGTCCTCGTCCCTCGGAGAGTAGGAGAAGAACACATCGGCGGGGCTCGTCGCCAAGGCAACCATAGTTCCTCTCGCGGGCCTTAAAGTCTCACGACGGACCTGACGCGCAACGAGAATACGCGGTCGGAAAAGACCCAGGAAGAGACGGTAGTTGACGCTCCAGGCGGATACATGCGGGTCGAACCTCCATCGTCTCGTGGGGGGCTTGCCTTACCCCGACTCCGGCTCCGTCCTACCTTCGCGCTCCTCTTCCGTGCGCGGGGGGATCCGGCCGGAAGCCTGAACGATGCGGCGCGCCGCTTCCATCCATCGCCGCCGATCGTCCCGCCGCAGCTGGTTGCGGACGACGATCTTCACGAGGCGGTGGACGCTGAGCGCGTGCGGCCGCACCTCGATCAGCGAGTGCAGCCGCAGCATCGCGATGGCGTCGTCGAGCGCGAGCGGGTCGTATTCGCTGAGCGACCGCCGAGGGATCGCGTCCATCGGCAGGAACGAGCACAAGCTGAGGAGCTCCGCGGCTGCCTGGTGGCTGAACACGGCCGCGAGCGAGCTCTCCCAGGCGGTCGCGACCGTCACCGGGAAGCTGACGGGGCGCTCCAGGAGCGCGGCCGGCCGCTGCCGGAACAGGGCGAGGTACTCCGCGAGCGGGCGCCCGGTCTCCTCGATGTAAGCGCCAGCCTGCGCCAGGGCGAGCGGCAGATCGCCGAGCTCCTCTGCGAGCGCGTCGGCCGACTCCGCGTCGGTCTCGCCCGTGCGCTGGAGCAGGAAGCGCACCGACTCGGCGCGCTCGATGCCGCGGACGTTCACCGTCGTGAGACCGCGCCAGATAGGGTTCTGCGACGTCGTGAGGATGTGGCCGCCGTGCGAGACGCTCGGGATGTAGGGCTCGACCTCGATCGGGTCGCGCACGCCATCGAAGAGGAGGAGCCAGCGACCGCGGCGCCCGAGCTTGCTGCGCACCACGCCGACCGCGCGAGCGGGATCCAGCTGCTCGTGCTCGGGCAGCCTCATCTCCGCGGCGAGCGTGACGAAGGAGGCGTCCATCGTCGCCTGGCTCTGACCGTCGATCAGGAAGACGGTGTCGTAGGCGCCGGCGTTGCGGTACGCGTACTCGATCGCGAGCTTGGTCTTGCCGGTGCCGCCGAGCCCGCAGAGCGGCGCCACGCCGCGCCTGGCGAGCGCGGCGCCGATCTCGGCGAGCAGATCGTCGCGCGCGGCCAGGTTCCGGCTGGTCGACGCGGGGACGCTCCAGATCCCGGGCGGCGGTGGCACCTCTGAATGGCTCACCGGCTGGGCGCCGGCGCTCGGTGAGCTCAGGAGGGGTTTTGGGTGAGCTGCTCGACCTGCTTTCGGATGCCCTTTGCGATGTCGGTGAACGCCTCGCTCTGGTTGACCCAGCTCGTCACCGGGCGCCCGCCCCGCGGCAAGCTGGCCAGCCTGCCGAAGGGCGCGCCCTCCCAGTCGCAGGCGTCGAGGATGACGGGGATGACGCGCGCCTCACCCCGTTCGTGGCGCGCGATCGCCTTCTGCATCTCGACGTCGTAGCAGAAGTCCGACGCGAGGAAGTCCGCGCTGATGAGCAGGAGGATGACCTTCGCGGTCTCGAGGTGCTCGGCCAGCGCCGTGTCGCGCTCCTCGCCTGCGCCGATCTCGCCGTCGTGCCAGCCGCGGATGACGCCCTTCCGCTTGAGGATGGCGAGGTGCGTCTCGAGCTTGTCGCGCAGCTCGCGGTTGCTCTCCGAGTACGAGAAGAACACCTCGATCGGGCTCGCCGGGGGCTCGGAGGCGCGCTCGCGCCGCGACGCTTCGAGCGCCCCCGTCATCGCGGCCGTGTCGTCGTACGCGGCCGAGTCCGGCGGGAGGTCGTGCAGCGCGCCGAGCGGCGACGACGACGAGGGCGGGAGCTCGAGATCGGGGATCGGGGGCGGAACGATCGAGCGACCACGCGACGTGATCGCGCGCGGCCGGGGGGCGCACGTGCGCTCGAGGATCGCGAGCACCCGGTCGTGGCTGCCGTCGGGGGTGTCGTAGGGCAGGAGCAGGACCCCCATGTCCGCGAGGGCCTTACGACGGAGCGGCGTGAGGCTCGAGCCCGGGGCAATGACGAAGCGGGGCGGCGGCGAGGCGCCCGAGAGCGCGTGGATGTCCGCCAGCATCTCGTCGAAGTTGCCGTCGGCGCGCCCGAAGCCGATGAAGAGCACGGGGCACCGCGAGAGCACGGTCGTGAGCGACTTGCGCACGTCGGGCGGCGCGATCGACGCGAGGAAGCGCTCGCGCGCGAACACCCAGCTGTGCGGCTCCTTCAGCGTGCCGTGCAGCTTGAGGATGAACCGCCGCCGCCACGCGACCTCGTCGGTGACGCGCCACATGGCGTCCCACTCGACGCCGAAGGCGCGCTCGAGCAGGTGGTTCAGGTTCGTGGTGAGCACGGCGCGCAGCTTGTCTCGCAGCGCGGCGATCGCGATCGCGATCCGCGGCGGCTCGAGCCCCTCGTCGTCGAGCGCATCCTCGACGAACGCGTTGAACTCCGCAGGGCCGAGCGCCTGCTCCGCCGCGCCCAGCGCCTCGCTGTAGCGCTGCGATCGCGCGAGGGCCGCGACCTCGGCGATCGCGACCTCGTCGCCGGTCTGCTCGCGCACCCTCTCGACGAGCAGGTCGACGAGCTGACGCCACGTCGGCAGCCCGGCCGCGGCCGAGATGCCTCCCCCGACGAAGAGCACGAGCTCTCCGCTCTCGAGCGCCTCATGCAGCGCTTCGATCACCGCGGCGTCGACCTCCGCGCTCACCGTGTTCGCGTTGTCCATAAGGGTTGACATCGAGCCCCTCGAGTCTATCGCTCCTCGGCGCGCAGCGCACTTTTGCGGCGCGCAGCGCGGTGCGCCTTCGCCGCGCGTCGCGCGACGCGCCGCAAAAGTGCGCCGCGCGGCGCAGGGTCGAACGCTCGACCAGGCGGCCCGCTGCGGTCATGACGTCCGAGACGACCAACGCCGCCTCGAGCGAAGTCGGAAGAGGCGGAAACGGTCCGCGAGGCTGGAGCATGCTACGTCTCCGACATGCGTCCGGCGGCCCTCTTCACGCTGGCCACGGTGGCCTCGCTCGTCGCGTTCTCCCTGGCCGGCGTGGCCGCTCCACCGCCCCGCGCGCGGCGCGCCCCGCGCCTCCCGGCGCGCGCGGAGGCCGCGCTCTCGGCGGCCGCCGCGGGCGAGCCCGCGAGCGTCGTCGCGCTGCGCGCGCCCGGTCCGCCCGCCGTCCTCGTGCGCGCGGGGAGCTTCACGATGGGATCGAGCGAGGTCGAGATCGCGCACGCGGTGACGCTGTGCAAGCTCGAGCCGGCCGGTGAGCTGTGCGTCGACGAGACCGAGGCGAGCTTCGCGAACGAGCTCGTGCCCCATGAGGTGTACCTGTCGGATTTCTGGATCGACCGAACCGAGGTGACCGTCGCGAGCTACCGCCGGTGCGTCTCGGCCGGCGTCTGCGCCGAACCTCCGTATGCCTCCGGCGGCCAGCGGTTCGATCGGCCCGAGGTTCCGGTGGTGCTCGTCTCGTGGAGCGATGCGCAGCGCTACTGCGTCTGGGCCGGCGGTCGCCTGCCGACCGAGGCCGAATGGGAGCGGGCGGCGCGGGGCGTGGCAGGGCGGCGCTACCCCTGGGGCCATGTCTACAACCCGTTCCACGCGAACCACGGGAGGCTGTCGTTCGACGAGCTCGACGACGGCGACGGCTTCCTCGAGCTCGCGCCCGTCGGCTCGCTCGTGGCCGGCCGCACCCCCGACGGCATCGACGACCTCGCCGGCAACGTCGAGGAGTGGGTCGCCGACTACTACCATCCCGAGTATCCAAGCGGCAGCGCGAAGAACCCGCGTGGGCCCGACATGGGGGAGGAGCGCGTGCTGCGCGGCGGCAGCTACATCCTGGGTCGGCCCTGGCTGCGTGGCGCCGCGCGGGGGCACGACTCGCCGACCAGCCGCCGCGCGTGGCGCGGCTTCCGCTGCGCGCGCGACGCCTGAGCCGCGGCGGGCGACGCTCGATCCGAGGCGCGCGCGACGAGCGATCGAGGCGCGCGGCGGTTGGCCGCCGCGCGGGCCGAGGCGCGCGGCGGTTGGCCGCCGCGCCGGAAGAGCCCATACTGCGCCCGTGAGGATCGCGCACCTCTCTGACCTGCACCTCCTCTCCCTCGAGGGGGCCTTCCCGTTCCGGCTCCTGAACAAGCGTCTCACGGGCTACCTCAACCTCCGCTTCCGGCGCCACGCCATCCACAAGCCGCACGCGGTGCACGCAGCGGCGCGGGAGATACGGCGGCTCGGCGTGGACCACGTCGTCATCACCGGCGATGTCTCGAACCTCGCGCTCGAGCGAGAGTTCGTCCTGGTCCGCAACTTCTTGCAGAGCGATCTCGGTCTTCCGCCCGAGCAGGTGAGCATCGTCCCGGGGAACCACGACGCGTACACGAAGGGCGCGCACCGCTCGCAGCGCTTCTCTCAGTACTTCGCGCCGTACCTGCGCTCCGACCTCGTCCTCGACGCGCCTGGGAGGAGCGACGACGGCGGTGCCACCCGCGATGGCGGAGGCTCGGCGTTCCCCTTCGTGCACCTGCGCGGGCCCGTCGCGATCATCGGCCTCTCGACCGCCTGGCCGCGTCCCCCGCTGGTGGCCTCGGGGCGGCTCGGCCCGGCCCAGCTGCGCGCGCTCGAGCGAGCGCTGGAACACCCGGAGGTGCGGCGGCGAACGCCGGTCGTGCTCCAGCACCACCCCTTCCACAACCCGGCGAGCCGGGCGAAGACGTTGCTGGAAGGCCTGGGTGATGCAGCGGCAGAGGGGCTACTGCTGCGGCAGGTGCACCGCGGCTTGCTGCTGCATGGGCACCTGCACCGGCGCATTCACCGCAAGCTGCACACCGAGCGGGGTCACATCGACGCCGTGGGCGCCACCAGCGCTTCGCTCCTTCACGACAGCGACGAACGGATGGCCGGGTTCAATGTCTACGAGATCGACGACGCGGGGACGATCGGGGGCATCACGTCGCACCGCTTCGTCCCGGGTCAAGACGCGTTCCGCGAGGTCCCGGTCCCCGAGCGATGAGCCCGCCGCGCGCTCGGCGCTCCGCCGAGCGCCCCACCGGAGCCGCGCGCAATCCATCCGCCGCACGCAGGACCCGCCAGGCGGGCGCGCGATGTTCGGGGCTCGGCAATGCCGTGACTCGAGCGCAGCGGGGGCGCTGCGCGGGCAGTCCGGTGGGGCTCTGGTCAGGAGGAAAGTCAGGCGGTGGCGCGGATCACGTTGACCGCCTGCAGACCTTTGGGACCTTCTTTGATCTCAAATTCAACGGTCTCGTCCTCGAACAGACGGCGGCGCCCCTCCCCGTTGATCTGCGAATAGTGAACGAAGACGTCGGGGCCAGTCTCTTGCTTGATGAAGCCCCAACCCTTCTCGTCGTTGAACCACTTAACCTTGCCAACTGCCATATTTCCTCCACTTCAGAGCTCGTCGATACCCGAGGCGCGCAAGCTGGCAGTCGGGAGGTGACCACGGCTGCGGTCCCTGATTCCGATGCGGGCTTGGCTGCATGCAGCAAACCCCCCTCGTAGACAGATCCAGCTTGCGCAGGGCGGCTGCCCAGCCGCTGGTTGATGTGCATGCGCGGCGACTTCGACGATTCTCCCCGGTCCGAGCGGGCGCCAACGTAAACGGCTCGATGCGCCAAGGTCAAGCAGCGATGATGGTTCGGCGAGCGCTTGCGCGAGGCAGTACCGCTTCACCGGCAGTCTCCGGTTGCAGCAGCCGCCGATGAGGATTTCGCGCCGTACAGCGGAGCCTGACGGCGAGTCCACGAGCACGCGCGGTGACGACGCGCCGAGGGGTGCGAAGCAGAATTCGCGCAGCCGTCAAGATTTGCGCTCTTATCGAAGAACCTTGTCGTTCGGCCCGCGCAGGGCGTCGTGGTCCGTGAGGGCTTCGCCATGTCACGCAACGTGCCTCGCACGTCGGGCAGCGATCTCCTGGCCTCCGCCGCAATGGCGCGGCGACTCGGGCGCGCTCCTCGTTCTGCGCGCGTCGTGGGGCCGAGCGACGCAGCGCGCTCCGGGCGCTTTCCGAGCGCAGGCCAGGCGCTTGCGGAGCTTTGCCGAGCACCTCGATCGAGCGTCGCGGCGGAGCAGGCGCCCTGCTCGGAGGACATCGCGCACCTGGCAGCGCCGGCTCAGCCTGTTCGCCGACGTTCCCCCTGCGCGCGCCGGCGCGACAGCTCGGCGGATCGATCCCCGGACCGGCATCGCGCGCTCGCCCTGCGCCGCGCCCCGCGCGCCCCGCGCGCTCAGCGGGCGCAGGCGGCAGAGTCCCGGGCTCGAGCCCGCTCGCTGCCCGGGAGCAGGAATCGAAGGCATCTCGTTGACATGTCTGTTCGAGCTTGCTCGTATGGCGTGGCGAGGGCATCGGGTCTCACCTCCGCCCTGGCCCCGCGAGGCGACGAGATGTTCTCGGTGATCATCAGCGAGAAAGGGGGCGCGGAGCGCCGCGAAACCTTCGACCGGACAGAGATCAACGTCGGCCGCGTGCAGGGCAACGACCTGATGCTGCCGAAGGGCAACGTGTCGAAGCGACACGCTCGGCTGCTCTTCCGCGACGGGCGCTTCATCGTCACCGATCTCAAGAGCACGAACGGCACGTACGTCAACGGCCGGAAGATCGCTCAGGCGACGATCGTTCGCGAAGGCGACAAGATCTACATCGGCGACTTCGTGCTGCGGATCGAGACGGCGGCGGCCGGGACGGCCCCTCCGGACAGCACGGCGCCTCCGCGCGCGCCGGAAGAGATGTCCGGCGAGCCGGGACCTCTGCCCGATCGCGGGCCGCCGCCGTCCGCCGAGAAGGGGCTGCACCGGTCGGCGCCGTTGCCGCTGATCAACGAGCGGGGCGAGCCGTCGCGCACCAGCCAGGGCGTGATCAGCCACTTCCCCCTCGAGAACGATCCGGACGAGTCGGTCGACGCGGCCGCGGCCATCCCCATGCCCGGGCCGCCGCGCATCCCCTCGCCTCGTCCGCCCCTCACGCCGGGCTCGCAGGGCGGCGCGTCCGTCCCGCCGCTGCCTGCGCACCCGGCGATGACCACCGCACCGCCGGCGCGCGACGGCCGCGCCGTCGGCGCCGCCACCGCGCCCCCCCAGGCGCCGCGCCCGTACGCGACCGCGACCCCGCTGCCTGCACAGAGCGCAACGAGCACCGCCGCGGTGTCGCCGCAGGGCGCCTCGAACGTCGCCGTCCATCCGAGCGTGGTCCCCATCCCGAGCCGGCGCGCCATCCCGCCCGTCTCGGATCGGGTCGACCGGGGACAGGGCGACTCGGCGCATGCCGTGGCGCACCGCCGGGCGCTCGGGCGCCTCATGGAGCGGCTCGCCGACGCGCTCGACCTCACGCCGCTCGACAGCGGCGCGCCGCCGGACAGCGCGCTCGCCCAGCGCATCGCGCAGGCGAGCGCCGCGGGCGCGGAGGCGCTGCGCGCGGCGGGCGAGCTCCCCCCCGAGGTCGACGTCGAGGCGCTCGTGGCCGACGCGCAGCGGGAGCTCCTTTCGCTCGGCCCGCTCGACCGCTTGCTCGACGACGCCGAGGTGAGCGAGATCCAGGTGTTCCGCTACGACCACGTGATCGCGATGCACGGGCGCAGGCGCGTCATCGCGGAGGTCGGGTTCAGCAGCGAGCGCGCGGTCGGCCGGGCCATCCGCCGGCTCTGCATGGCGGCCGGCCAGCCGATCGAGGCGGGCGCGAGCTTCGTCGAGCGGGCCCTGCCGGAGGGGCGCCGCCTCTTCGCGGTGCTGCCGCCGGCCGCGACCTCCACCCTGGTGATCCGGAAGCCGCAGCGCCCCGACGTCACGCTGGACGACCTGGTGCGCAACGGGACGATCTCGCGCGCGATGGCCGGGCTGCTCGCGCAGTGCGTGCTCGGTCGCGGCAACCTCCTCGTCACCGGGACGCGGGACGCCGGGACGGGCTGGCTGCTCGGCGCGCTCGCTGCCGCAGCGCAGCCAGACGACCGGTTCGTGGTGCTCCAGGAGGAGGACGAGCTCGCCCTCGATCAGCCGAACACGCTGTCCATCGCGCTCGGGGCCACGACGGACGAACGCACCCGGGCCGTGCGGGCGGCCGTACGCATCCGGCCCGAGCGGGTCGTGGTGAGCTCGTTCTCGGGCCACGTCGCGGCCGAAATCGTGGACGCCATCGGCGGCGGCATGGACGGCGTGCTCGCGGCCTCCCGGGCGCCGACGCTGCGGCAGGCAGTGACGAGGCTCCCCGCCGACATCGCCGCGACCCGCCCCGGGATCACGCCGGAGACGGCGCGCGAGTGGCTCGCCTCGTCCTTCGACCTCGCGATCGAGATCGCGCTGCTCCGCGACGGTCGCCACCGGGTGCTCCGCATCGCGGAGCTCGCGGTGGAGGGCGGGCAGATCGCCATTCGCGACGTCTTCACGTTCGTGGTCGAGCGGACGGCCGCCGGCGGCGCGCTCGAGGGGACGTTTCACCCCTCCGGGCTGGTGCCGGACATCGTGGAAGATCTTCAGTCCCGCGGGGTCAGCGTCGATACGTCGACCTCGTTCCGGCGAAATCGCTAGCGGCTGTCCGCGCGAAGGCTGGCCAGCGTGGCCAGCGCCAAGCACGCGCGATCCACGCGCGACCCACGTAACACGCGAGCTGAGAGCGTCTTGACGGGCGCCAGCTAGGAACGGAGGTTATGATGGTCAGTAGCCATGGCCATCCGCACCATCCTCCACTATCCCGACCCGCGCCTGCGTCAGAAGGCACAGCCGGTCGGGGACATCACGCCCGAAATCACGAAGCTTATCGACGACATGGCCGAGACCATGTACGCGGCGCCCGGCGTCGGCCTTGCGGCCACGCAGATCGGGGAGCCGCACCGCGTCTTCCTCGTTGACATCGCCGCGGACAACGAGCCGAGCAACCTCCTCGTGTTCATCAACCCGGAGATCGTGCGGCAAGAGGGGCAGCTGACCGGCCCCGAAGGGTGCCTCTCGTTCCCTGGCATCAGCGAGGACATCAAGCGGGCCGAGCGCGTCACCGTCCGCGCCCGCGGGCGCGACGGCGCGGCGTTCGAGATCGCGGCCGACGGCCTGCTCGCCGTGGCCATCCAGCATGAGCTCGATCACCTCGACGGCGTGCTGATGATCGACCGGATGGGCACGCTCAAGAAGCGCATCGTCCAGCGGAAGATGCAGAAGCGCGGCGCAGAAGCCGCGAGCTGACCTGCCCGGGCGCGCCGATCAGCTGCGCGCCGGGAAGGCGAGAGGGCCGCTGACGTACGCGTCGCGGCCGCAGAGCTCCCAGCGCGGATCGACGATCCGGGGCGCGTCGCCTGGCGTGTCCGGGCCCGCCCAGTCGACAGCGCCCGGCCGGCCGCGGGGGCCGAGCAGGATCGGCGCGACGAAGGCGTGCAGCTCGTCGGGCAGGCGCGACGCGAGCAGGCTGCCGGCGAGCTCGGCGCCTCCTTCGACCAGGATGGAGACGATCCCCTGCGAGGCGCAGAGGCGCATCGCGGCGGTCACGTCGACCCGGCCCTCGGCCGAGGTTGGGGCGCGCAGGACGACGCAGCCAGCGTCGACGAGCACCTGCTCCGCCTCCTCGGGCGCATCGGCGCCCGTGAGCACCCAGGTCGGCACCTCCCGCGCCGTCTGGGCGAGGCGGGTGTGGAGCGGCAGCCTGAGCCGCGTGTCGAAGACGAGCCGGATGGGGTTCCGCCCCCCGGGCGCGAGCGCAGGCTCGCGCAGCGTGAGCCGAGGGTCGTCGGCGAGCGCCGTGCCGATCCCGATCGCCACCGCGTCGTGCCGCGAGCGGAGCTCCTGGACCTTGGCGCGCGCCTCGGGGCCTGTGACCCACTTCGAGGCGCCTGTGCGGGTCGCGATGCGGCCGTCCAGCGACAGGGCGAGCTTGAGCGCGATGTGGGGGATGCCCGTCGTGATGAACTTGGTCCAGGGCGCGATCAGCGCCCGAGCCTCGGCGCCGGCGACCC
This sequence comes from Sorangium sp. KYC3313, assembly GCF_052075895.1. Taxonomy (NCBI): domain Bacteria; kingdom Pseudomonadati; phylum Myxococcota; order Polyangiales; family Polyangiaceae; genus Sorangium; species Sorangium sp. KYC3313. Next base: position 7,488,363 of record NZ_CP197255.1, on the reverse strand, counting down.
CGACCTCCACGGCGAGCCCGGCGTCGCTGAGCCGCTGCGCCCCGCCGCCGACCACCGCGGGGTTCGGATCGGGCGCGCCGACGACGACGCGCTTGATGCCGGCGCTCAGAACCGCGTCCACGCAGGGCGGCGTGCGCCCCTCGTGGTTGCAGGGCTCCAGCGTCACGTAGAGCGTCCCTCCGCGCGCCGCGTCGCCGGCGGCCGCGAGCGCCAGCCCCTCGGCGTGCTCCTCGCCGGCGCGCGCGTGGTGCGCGACGGCGACGACCTCCCCCGCGGCGTTCAGCACCACCGCGCCGACCGGGGGGTTCGGCGACGGCATCGCCTTGTGCGCCTCCTCGATGGCGAGGCGCATCATCGCGGCGTCGAGCTCGGGATCTGGGCTGGGGGGCTTCGCAGACATCGAAGTGCCGGATCTACTAGGGCGCCTTGGCCTTCACAAGCTTGCCAAGCTCGACCATGAACTGGTCAATGTCCCGAAAGGAACGATAAACGCTTGCGAACCGGACATAGGCGACCTCATCAAGGGTACGCAGGTGGTTCATCACCCGCTCGCCCAGCTCGGTCGACAAGATCTCCCGCCGCTCGGACTCCTGCGCCTCGCGCTCGATCGCGTCGGCGATGGCCTCGATCTGGTCGGTGGACACGGGCCGCTTGTTGCATGCGATCCGGAGCCCTCGCACGAGCTTCTGTCGGTCGAACGACTCGCGCCGACCGTCCTTCTTGACGACCGTCGGCAGGATGTCCTCGACGCGCTCGTACGTCGTGAACCGGCGCTCGCACGAGGCGCACTCGCGCCGACGCCGGATCACCTCACCCGCGCCGCCAGCGCGGGAGTCGATGACCCGGTCCTCGAGATGGCCGCAAAATGGGCACTTCATCGAGCCATCCAGCGCGGCGCGCGATCAGCCGTCGAACTGGGAGAACACGAGCGACACGTTGGTGCCACCGAAGCCGAAGGAGTTCGACATCACGTGCTTCAGGCGGCGCTCGCGAGAGGTGAACGGGACGTAGTCGAGGACGCACTCGGGGTCCGGATCGTCCAGGTTGAGCGTCGGCGGCACCGCGCCGTGGCGCAGCGCGAGCGCGCAGAGCGCCGCCTCGACCCCACCTGCGCCCCCGAGCAGGTGGCCCATCGCGGACTTCGTCGAGCTCACCCAGAGGCGCTTCGACGCCGCGTGATCGCCGAAGGTCTTGAGGATCGCCCGGGTCTCCTCGATATCCCCCTGCGGGGTCGAGGTGCCGTGAGCGTTGATGTAGTCGATCGCGTCCGGCGCGAGCTTGGCGTCGTCGAGCGCCATCTTCATCGCTCGCTGCGCCCCGGCGCCGTCGGGCGCCGGCTTCGTGATGTGGTACGCGTCGCACGAGGCGCCGTACCCGACGACCTCTGCGTAGATCTTCGCGCCGCGCTTCTTCGCGTGGGAGAGCGACTCGAGCAGCAGCGACCCGGCGCCCTCGGAGCAGACGAAGCCGTCGCGTCCCTTGTCCCAGGGGCGGCTCGCCCGCTGCGGCTCGTCGTTGCGCCTCGAGAGGGCGAACATCGCGCAGAAGCCGCCGATGCCAAGGCCGGTGATCGTCGCCTCCGCGCCGCCCGTGAGCATGACGTGCGAGCGACCTCGGCGGATCCACTCGAACGCCTCGCCGAGCGAGTGCGCGCTCGACGAGCACGCGCTCGTGTTGCAGTAGCTCGCGCCCCGCAGGTCGAGCGCCAGCGCAACCTGCCCTGCGGCGAGGTTGGCGATGACCGTCGGGATGAAGTAGGGGCTGACCTTGTGAGGCCCCTTCTCGTGCAGCGTGATCGAGTGCTGGAACAGGTACTCGAGGCCCCCGAGGCCGACACCGATGAACGTGCCGCACTGATCGCGGTCCTCGTCGGTGAGCTCGATCCCCGCGTCCTGCATGCACATCTGCGAGGCGGCGATGGAGAGGTGGGCGAAGCGGCCCATCTCCTTCACCTTCTTCTTGGGGATGAACTCCTCGGGCACGAAGCCCTTCACCTCGCCGGCGAAGCGCGTGGGAAACGTGCTCGCGTCGAAGAGGGTGATGGGTGCGATACCAGACTGACCAGCCAGCAAAGATTGCCAGGTGGCCTGGGTGCCGAGGCCATTGGGCGTGACGAGCCCGATACCGGTGATGACAACGCGTTCCATGGCTCTTCTTGCCCTAGCGCCACCACAGAGGTGAGAGCGCGTGCATCGGCGAAGAGCAGAGCCTTCGCTGGCTCACGCGCCAACCCACCTCCATGGTGACGCCGCGTCCGGTAGGGCGGTGGGGACGCTACTTCTTGTCCTTGGCATTCCTTTCGATGTAGTCAATCGCGTCCTGGACAGTCCGGATCTTCTCCGTGTCCTCGTCCGGAATGTCGATCTCGAACGCCTCCTCAAACGCGAGGACAAGCTCCACCAGGCCCAGCGAATCGGCGCCCAGATCGTCGATGAAACTCGCCTCAGGCTTGATGTCCTTCTCGTCGACGTCGAGCTGTTCCTTGATGATCCGCTTTACTTCGGCCGTGATGTCGCGACCTTCAGCCATGGTATTCCTCCCGGGAAAACGGAACCCCTAGTAGCCCATCGCCATCAGCGTTGCACCATCGAATTACCTGCGACCGCTTTTTTCGTGTGCGCCTGGTTTGCCGCTGTGCGTGACGCCTGACAGCCGGGGCCCTCAAGCCAGCGCTCTCACACGTACATCCCGCCGTTGACGCGCAGCGTCTCGCCCGTCACGTAGCTCGCCTCGTCGGAGCATAGGAATGCGATCGCCGCGGCGACCTCTTCCGCTCGGCCCGTGCGCCCGAGCGGGACCATCTTCGTCAGCCCCTCTTTCATCTCCGCGCTGATCGTCGTCGTCATGTCGGTGTCGATGAACCCGGGCGCCACGGCGTTGACCGTGATGCCGCGCCCCGCGTACTCGCGGGCGAGCGACTTCGTCACGCCGAGCAGGGCCGCCTTCGTCGCGGCATACGCCGCCTGGCCGACGTTGCCCATCTCCGCCACGACGCTGGAGAGGAAGACGATGCGGCCCGTGCGCGCGCGCATCATGACCTTGGTCGCCGCGCGCGCGGACGCGATCGAGCCCTTGACGTTCACGGCGAAGAGGCGATCGAGGTCTTCCTCCTTGATCCTCAGGAGCAGGCCGTCGATCGCAATCCCCGCGTTCGCGACGAGGATGTCCAGCCGGCCAAGGCGCTTCGCCGCCTCGGCGATGGCGGCCTCGGTCGCCTGCATGTCCGTGACGTCGAAGCCGAGCGCCTCCGCCTTCCCTCCGCGCGCGGTGATCGCGTCGACGACCGCGCGCGCCTCGGCCTCTCCGCGCACGTAGTTGACGATGACGTGCGCGCCCTGCGCCGCGAGCGCCTCCGACGCGGCACGCCCGATCCCCCGCGATCCACCCGTGACGATCGCAACTTTGCCCGTAAGGTCGAACATCGATGCCTATGCCTCCGAAAGGAACGCGCTCACGCGCTCAATCCCCGCCATGTCGCTCACGCTGAGCACCTTGATCTGCTTCGTGATCCGCTTCACCAGCCCTGCCAGCACCTTGCCAGGGCCGATCTCGAGGGCGTGCGTCACGCCATCCTCCGCCATGCGCTCGATCGTCCGCATCCACTGCACGGTGCCATCGATCTGGCGCAGGAGGAGCGACCGCACCCGCTCCGGATCGGCGTTCGGCGCGGCGTCGACGTTCGCGATCACGGGGAAGGCGAGCGGCATCAGCTGCGTGCGCTCCAGCTCGGGACGCAAGCGTTCGGCCGCAGGCCGCATCAGCGCGCAGTGGAAGGGAGCGCTCACCTTGAGCGGGATGGCCTTGCCGCCGCGGGCGACGGCGAGCTCGCCCGCGCGCGCGACCGCGCCGGCGTGCCCGGCGATCACGATCTGCCCCGGCCCGTTGTAGTTCGCCGGAGCGACCACCTCGCCCTGCGCCGCCTCGGCGCAGATCGCGAGCACCACCTCCTGGTCGAGCGCGATGAGCGCCGCCATGGCCCCCTCGCCCGCCGGTACGGCCTCCTGCATGGCGCTGCCCCGGATCCGGCAGAGCCTCACCGCATCCTCGATCTCGAGCGCGCCGGCAGCGACCAGCGCGCTGTACTCGCCGAGCGAGTGGCCGGCCGCGTACAGCGGCGGATCGAGGTTGGGCAGCTGCTCGATGAGGGCCGCGGCCACTGCGCAGCTCGTCGCGACGATCGCGGGCTGGGTGTTGCTCGTCTGCGTCAGCGCCTCCATCGGCCCCTCGAAGCAAAGCCGCGAGATCGGCTCGCCGAGCGCCGCGTCCGCTCGCGCGAACGCGCCGCGCGCGGCCGCCGAGACCTCCGCGAGGGCCTTGCCCATCCCCACCTCTTGCGCCCCTTGCCCTGGAAACAGCCAAGCGATTTTCACGTTTGCCCTCAATTCCAAGCCAGGGAGGCGGACGTCGTCCGTCCCCCGAACCAGTCATGCGGCCAGCGCGCGCGAGACTACCTCAGGCCGGATCGCCCTGCGAGCTCAAGCGGACGCGCAGACCTCGACCCCGACGCCGGCACACGCGCATGGCCCGCTCACATCCGGATGACGGACGCGCCCCAGGAGATGCCGGCGCCGAGCGCGCAGAACAGGACGTTTTGCCCCGGCTCGATGCGCCCGTCGCGCACCGCCTCGTCGAGGGCGATGGGGATCGATGCGCTCGACGTGTTGCCGTACTCCTCGATGTTGAGCACGAACCGCTCCAGAGGGAGGCTGAGCCGCGCGGCGACCTGGCTGATGATCCGCAGGTTCGCCTGATGGGCGACGACCCAGTCCAGGTCGCCGGCCGCCATGCCCGCCGTCTCGAGCGCGATCAGCGAAGCACTGGAGAGGTTCTTCACGGCGACCTTGAAGATGTCCTGCCCCACCATGTGGACCTTGTTGCGGCTCTGCTCGATGCCCTCGGGCGTCAGCGGCTCGGCCGTGCCGCCGCCCGGGATGACCAGCGAGTTCGCGAGCGTGCCGTCGCTGAAGATCCGCGTCGAGATGATGCCCCTGCCGTCGCCCGACGCAGGCCCGAGCACGACCGCGCCCGCGCCGTCGCCGAACAGGACGCACGTCGTGCGATCCTTCCAGTTCAGGATGCGGGAGAGCAGCTCGACGCCGATCACGAGGACGTGCCGGGCCACTCCGTTCGCGATGAACTGATCGGCGATCGTCAGGCCATAGACGAAGCCGGCGCAGGCCGCCGAGATGTCGAACGCAGGGATCTCCTGAGCGCCGAGCTTCTGCTGCACGTACACGGCGCAGGAGGGCATCGGGGTGTCGCCGCTGATCGTCCCGACGATGATCATGTCGAGATCAGCCGCCGAGAGCCCGGCGGCGTCCAGCGCAGAGCGGCCGGCCGCGGCGGCCATGTCGCTCGTGAGCTCTCCCTCGGCAGCGATATGACGTCGACGGATCCCCGTCCGCTCGCTGATCCAGCTGTCGGAGGTGTCGACGATCTTCTCGAGATCGGTGTTATGCAGGACTCGGGCAGGCGTGTAGCTGCCCGTCCCGAGGATGCGGCTCCTCGGCTGCGGGGAGCTCATTCGATGGCCCCTCGCGCATCCGCGCGAGCCGGCGCCGCGCCCAGGTGCGCGGGCGCAGCGTTCGCGCGCGCCGACGCACCCGCGCCCGTCATGAGGCCGCGGTCGCCTTGGTCGCCTTCGCCTTGCGCCCGTTGTAGTGCCCGCAGGCGCCACAGGCGCGGTGCGGGAGCCGGGCTTCCCCGCAGTTCTCGCAAGAGACGAGCTGGACGGGGGTCACCTTGTCGTGGTTGGCGCGCCGCATGTCGCGCTTGCTGGGGGTGGTTTTCCTCTTGGGGACGGCCACGGAGCTACTCCTTCTTGGTCTTCTTCTTCGGTGTCCCGGCCTTGGCCGGGGGGGTCGATGCAGGTTGCGCGCGCCTGTCAGAGCCGCTGGGCTTCTGTCCGAGCTTCTCTCGGAGCGCGCTGAGCGGCGCGAGCCGCGGGTCGAGGCCTGGAGCGGCCTCATCCTCCTCCGCCGCCCCGCGGACGAGGGCCGAGGAGCCGCCTTCGCGGTCCTCTCGGGACGCGGCAGGACCGATACCCGGGCAAGCCTCCGAGCACAAGGGGAAGTTCGGCATCTCGAGGAGAATGGCCTCGCGGATGAACGGATCGAGCTCGACCGTCTCGCCGTCGTACGTGTCGACGTCGGCCTCGTCCGCCGTGAACTCGTACTCCGGCTCCTTGACCTTGCTGGCCCCAGGCTTCGCCGCGCCGTTGCGGGCAGCGTCGTCCCGCCGGTGGCCATGGCCATGGCCGTGGCCGTGGCCGTCCGCCTTCGGGGCAGGACGCAGGAGGAGCGAGAGCTCGGCGTCGATGTCCAGCGCGGCAGGGGCAAGGCACCGCGCGCAGGGCGTTGCGACGGGTGCCTTGACGCGGCCGCGCACGACGATCTCGTTCCCCGTCCGCGAGAGGCGGGCCGAGAGGTGGCCTGGCGCGCGCCCGGTGACGTCGACGTCAGCGAGCGCCGCGTTCATCCAGTCGAGCGGCAGCGGCATGTCCAGCGAAATACCGGAGATGTCGATGTCATTGGCAGAGACGGCAATCTGGGACATGGGTTCCGGGCCAGTGAAAGCGGAGCGTTTAGCGCGGGGTGCGTTGGCTCGCAAGAACGACCCGCGGCCGCCGTCACATCAGGCTGCATGGTAGCGTCGGCCGCGCATGGACCGTAGCGCCACGCCCGAGCCCCGCGCAGCGGTCGCCCCCGATCGGCGGCCGGAACCTTCAGGGGAAGCACGCCGCGCAGGCCGCCGCGCAGCGGTCGCGATCGCCCTCTACGCGCTCGTGACGCTCGCGTACGCCGCGAGCTCCTCCCGCGACATCTTCGCGGCCCACACGCCCTACAACCACTACGCGCTGCTCGCGGAGGCGTGGCTCCACGGCCGCCTCGATCTCGGCGGACCGCCGCCGGCGCACGCGGGCGGCAACGACTTCGCCGTGTTCGGCGACCGCTACTACGTCAGCTTCCCCCCCTTCCCCGCGGTCCTCATCGCGCCGCTCGTCAAGCTCGCCGGCAGCGCAGAGCGCGTGCGCGACGGGCAGTTCTTCCTGGCGTTCGCCGGCGTCGGGCCGGCTGTCCTCTTCCTCGCGCTGGAGAAGCTCTCGGCCTCGCGCCGCAGCCACCGCACGCAGGCCGAGAACGTCGCGCTCTCGCTGCTCTTCGCGCTCGGGAGCGTCTACTGGTTCAGCGCGGTGCAAGGGACGGTGTGGTTCGCGGCGCACGTCGTCGGCGTCGCGCTGGCGTGCATCTATCTCTACTGCGCGCTCGAAGCCGCCCATCCGCTCGCGGCGGGCCTCGCCCTGGGCCTCGGCTTCGCGACCCGCACGCCGCTCGGCTTCGCGCTGCCGCTGTTCTTGTTCGAGGCGCTCCGCGTGGACCGCTCGGACCCGCGCGCCCTCCTGCGCCGGCTCGCCCTGTTCGCCGCGCCGGCGGCGCTCGTGCTCTCGGCGCTGCTCTGGCACAACCATGCGCGCTTCGGCGACGCGACCGAGTTCGGCCACCGGTACCTCCACATCGCGTGGCGCGCGCGGATCGAGAAGTGGGGGCTCTTCTCGTACCACTACCTGCCGCGCAACCTCGCGGTGGTGCTCACCGGCCTGCCGTACACCCACGTGCAGGGCGCCCCGTTCCAGATCAACGCTCACGGGCTCGCGCTCTGGGTGACCACGCCGATCTACGCGTGGGCCCTCTGGCCGCGACGCACGCCGCCCCCGTTCTGGGCGCTCGCCGTCACGGTGTCCGCGGTCGCGCTGCCGAGCCTCCTCTACCAGAACACCGGCTGGGTCCAGTTCGGCTACCGCTTCTCCAACGATTTCGCCCCGTTTCTCTTCGCGATGATCGCCGTCTCCGGCCGCCGCTTCGGCGCGCCGTTCTGCGCCCTCGGCGCGGCCGCGATCGCGGTCAACGGGTTCGGCGCGCTCACGTTCCAGCGCGCGGGCTTCGAGCGGTTCTACTTCGTCGAGCGCACCCAGCGGGTCCTGCACCAGCCCGACTGAGGCAGGCCGCGCCTCCGCGCCGCCGCCGCGCCGAGGACGCCCCTCCTCCTCAGCACGACCGGATCGCCCGCGCTCCCTCGGGCGCGCGGGCGATCCGGCGGGCGGCGCACGCGGGCCTTGGGTGCAGGGCGCTCGCCGTGCTAGCCCTCGCCGCGCCATGGAAGCTCTGCTCGACCCGGCCGCCATCGGGCGCGGCCTGCGGCGCATCGCGCTCCAGATCGCCGAGCGCGGCCGCGGCGTGGAAGATCTGGCGCTCATCGGGATCCGACGGGGCGGTGAGCCGCTGGCCAAGCGGCTGGCCGCGCTGCTCCTCGAGATCGAGGGGCACGCGCCGCCGGTCGGCGCCGTCGACATCACGCTCTACCGCGACGACGCCGCGACCGCCCTGCCGAACCCGCGCATCGGCCCCAGTCACATCTCCTTCCCCGTCGACGGCCGGCGCATCGTGCTGATCGACGACGTGATCTACACCGGTCGCACCATCCGCGCGGCGCTCGACGCGGTGCTCGACTACGGGCGACCGCAGCGGATCGAGCTTGTCGCGCTCGTCGATCGCGGCGGCAGGGAGCTGCCGATTCACCCCGACTACATCGTCCGCGCGGTCGAGCTCGCCCCCGGGCAGCGCATCGACGTCGTGGAGCGCGCGGGCGAGCTCTGGGCTCTCGTCACCGCCGCCGGCACGAAGCTCTCGGAGCCCCCCCCGCCACCGGAAGGAACGTAAACCAGCGCATGAGGAGGATCTACCCGCACCGACACCTGCTCGGCATCGAGGGTCTCTCGCGTACCGAGATCGTGGCCCTCCTGGACGCCGCGGAGTCGCTCTTCGACGTCTCCCGGCGGAGCGTGCGCAAGGTGCCCACGCTCCGCGGCAAGACGGTCGTGAACCTCTTCTACGAGCCGTCGACGCGCACGCGGACGTCGTTCGAGCTCGCGGGCAAGCGGCTCAGCGCCGACGTCATCAACATCAGCGTCTCCACCTCGAGCGCGGTCAAGGGGGAATCGCTGCTCGACACCGTGCAGAACCTCCAGGCGATGCAGCCGGACGTGCTGGTCATCCGGCACGCCGCCTCGGGCGCGCCGCACCACGTCGCCGCGCACACGCGCGCCGCGGTCGTCAACGCGGGGGACGGCACGCACGAGCACCCGACGCAGGCGCTGCTCGACGCCTTCACGATCCGGCGCGCCAAGGGCCGGCTCGAAGGGCTGGAGGTCGCCATCTGCGGCGACATCGTCCACAGCCGTGTGGCCCGCTCGAACGCGCACCTGCTCACGACGATGGGCGCGCGGGTCCGCTTCGCCGGCCCGCGCACGCTCCTGCCGATCGCGGGCGAGTCGCTCGGCGCGACGGTCTACGATCGGATCGAGCCCGCCCTCGAAGGGGCCGACGTGGTGATGATGCTGCGCGTGCAGCGCGAGCGGCTGAGCGGCAGCTTCCTGCCCAGCACGCGCGAGTACAGCCGCACGTTCGGGCTGAACGCGGCCCGGCTCGCGCTCGCCAAGCCGGACGCGATCGTGATGCACCCGGGGCCGATGAACCGCGGCGTGGAGATCGATCCGCGCGTCGCGGACGGCGCACAGAGCGTGATCCTCGACCAGGTCGAGGCCGGCGTCGCGGTCAGGATGGCCGTGCTCTGGATCCTGGCCGCGGAGGCCAACGAGTTCTCCGCGACCGGCGAGCCACGGCCCGCGCCCTGACAACCGCCCAAGCCGTCCGGGCGCGGCGGCGCAGCCGGGGCAGACGGACGCCCCGGCCCATGAAACCCACGGAACCATGAAAGACGCGGCCCCGGCGCGCGGCTCCCCCTGGCATACGCCCGCTCGCAGCGAACAGGGTTCCCTGTCGCGCCCCGTTTTAATAGGCTGGTCCATCTTTTTGAAAGGGTGGAGCCAACCATGTTTTCGCGAGACGTCCTCAGGATCGATGCCCCGGCTGTAGCGCAAGAGATCGAGCAGGCCATCCGGGATCAGGTGTTCGGTACGCTGCGGCGGCGCGGGGCCGTGGTCGGCATCTCGGGCGGGATCGACAGCTCCGTCGTCTCGACGCTGTGCGTGCGCGCGCTCGGCAAGGACAAGGTGCTGGGCATCTTCATGCCCGAGCGCGACACCTCCGATGACGCGCTCCGCCTCGGCAAGTTGCTCGCCGAGGGGCTCGGCATCGAGGCGGTCCTCGAGAACATCAAGCCTGCGTTGACCGGCCTGCGCTGCTACGAGCGGCAGGACGAGGCGATCCGGATGGTCTACCCGGACTACAACGAGAGCTGGAAGTTCAAGATCACGCTCCCCTCGATCCTCGAGAGCGACAGGCTGAACGTCTCGCAGCTGACGGCGCAGCCGCCCGGCGAGGAGCCGCGCGTGAAGCGGATGCCCCTGAACGCGTACCTGCAGCTCGTCGCCGCGACGAACTTCAAGCAGCGCATCCGCAAGATGATGGAGTACTACCACGCGGACAGGCTCAATTACGCGGTCGCCGGCACGCCGAACCTGCTCGAGTACGATCAGGGCTTCTTCGTCAAGCAAGGCGACGGCGCCGCGGACTTCAAGCCGATCGCGCACCTGTACAAGAGCCAGGTCTACGCGCTCGCCGAGTACATCGGCGTCCCTGCCGACATCCGCAGGCGCGCGCCGACGACGGACACGTTCTCGATGCCGCAGGGGCAGGACGAGTTCTACTTCGCGCTCCCCTACGACAAGATGGACCTCTGCCTGTACGCCTACAACAACAACGTCCCGGCCGCGGACGCGGCGTCTGCCGTCGGCATCACGCCGCCGCAGGTCGAGCGCGTGTTCAAGGACATCGAAGCGAAGCGCCGGGTAGCGCAGTACCTCCACGCGCAGCCGCTGCTCGTCCGCGATCAGGGCCACGCCTGACGAGCCGCGCCGCCGGACGACGCGCGCCGCTGTCAACGGCATTCTCGGCCTGGTACGCCGCTCCCCGGCCGTGAAACCCGCCGGAAACAGCGCGGAGCATCGCTGGCATTCACTCACGTTGACGACGGAGACGGACGGGCTCGCAGCGAGATCGTCAGTCGCCAATCTCACCTCCGCGGCGCGCCCTGGCGGCGGCTTTCGGACGCGGACGCACGCGGAACACCGCGCGCGAAGGATGGAGGATGGCCGCAACCGCAACCGCGTCCTGCCGCGATCCGCGCGTTGGCCGCCGCTCCGCGGAGTGTTCTCGACAGGAAAGCCGGGGGGGTGATAGACGTGGAGACTACCTCCATGAGCACTTCCAGCATCGAATCGACGATTCGCAACTTCCTGGTCACCGCGTTCGGATACCGGGGCGCTACCGCCGATCTCGGGTCCGAGGTCGCTTTGCTCGATCAAGGGATCCTGGACTCGACCGCCGTCCTCGAGATCGTACAGTTCCTCGAGCAGGATCTCGGCATCCAGGTCGCCGACGAGGAGATGGTGCCGGAGAATTTCGGCTCGATCGCCCGGCTCGTCACCTACGTGAGCGGGAAGAAGAGCAGCAACTAGCCCGAACCCCGGGGGGCGCATGAGCACGCAGCACACCGCTCGTCGCGATCCGCGCTCGGATCGCTTCCTCATCGACTCCGCGCTGCGATCGTTCGCCGCCTCTCGCCCCGACCACGTCGCGCTGGTCTGCGAGGGACGGCGGATCACCTACCGGGAGCTGGACGCGCTGGCCGATCGCTGCGCCGCCCTGTTCCGCGAGGCAGGCGTGCAGCGCGGCGATCGCGTCATGGTCGCGCTCGACAACGGCGTGGACGCGGTCGTCGCGTACTACGGAGCGCTCCGGGCCGACGGCGTGCCGTCGCTGCTCGGCACCGCGATGCGACCGCGGCGCCTCGGCCAGGTGATGGAGCTCGCGGGCCCCCGCGTGTTCGTGGCGGCGCGCGGCATGCGCGAGGGCCTCGCCGCCGTGGCCGAGCTCCCGCCCGGCGCGAGGCCGGCGGCGACGTTCCTGAGCGGCGCGGCTCCCCCGGCCGCGGCCGGGCCCCCGCCCGACGGGCGCGACTTCCTGGAGGCCCTGGCCGGCGCGCCCGGCGAGCCCCCTGCGCGCCGCGCGATCGAGCTCGATCTGGCGACGCTCTGCTGGACGAGCGGCAGCACGGGCGAGTCGAAGGGGGTCATGCTGACGCACCAGAACCTCCGCAACAGCACCGCGGCCATCGGCGCGTACCTCGAGCACACGGCGGACGACGTGATCCTCTGCGTGCTGCCGCTGTCGCACACCTACGGGCTCTTCCAGCTGCTCGTGACCCACACGTTCGGCGGGACGGTCGTGCTCGAGAAGGGCTTCTCCATGCCGTGGCCCATCGTCCAGCGGATGGCCGAGGAGCGGGCGACCGGCTTCGCGGGCGTGCCGACGATCTTCGCGTCGATGCTCTCGCTGAAGAACTTCGCGAAGGCCGATCTCTCGGCGCTCCGGTACCTGACGAACGCCGCGTACGGGCTCCCGGCGCCGCAGCTCCTGCGCCTGCGCGAGCTCCTGCCCAACGTCTCGTTCTTCGCGATGTACGGCCAGACCGAGTGCACGCGCGTCTGCTACCTGCCGCCCTCCCTGGCGCTCGAGCGACCGTCCTCCGTGGGCATCGCGATGCCGAACGAGGAGCTCTGGATCGAGCGAGAGGACGGCACGCACGCGGAGCCGGGCGAGGTGGGCGAGCTCGTCGTGCGCGGGCCGAACGTGATGCGCGGCTACTGGAGGAACCCCGATGCGACCGCACGCGCGCTCCGGCCGGGGCCCCTCCCGGGCGAGGTCGTGCTCCACACCGGCGACCTCTTCAAGATGGACGAGGACCGGTACCTCTACTTCGTCGCGCGCAAGGACGACATCATCAAGACCCGCGGCGAGAAGGTGAGCCCCCTCGAGGTCGAGTCGGTGATCTGCAAGGTCCCGGGCGTCGTCGAGGTGGCGGTCGTCGGCGTGCCGGATCAGGTGCTCGGGGTCGCGGTGAAGGCCGCCGTGGTGAAGGCCCCTGACGCCGCGGTGACCGCCGACGACGTCCGCAAGAAGGTGCGGTCCGAGCTCGACGAAGTCGCCGTGCCCAAGTTCGTCGAGTTCATGGATTCGCTCCCCAAGACGGCGAGCGGCAAAGTCAAGAAGAGCGAGCTCATCTGATATGTGCGGTATCGCCGGCCTCATCAACCTACGCACCGACGCGCCGAACCCCGACCGCGAGCTGGCCCTCAAGATGGCGCGGGCGCTCCGCCACCGCGGCCCTGACGGCTTCGGCATCTACCGCGATCGCCACGTCGCGCTGGCCCACTCGCGCCTGTCGATCATCGACCTCGACGGCGGCTGGCAGCCGATGGCCAACGCCGACGAGACGCTCTGGGTCTGCTTCAACGGCGAGATCTTCAACTACATCGAGCTCCGCGAGGAGCTCACGGCGAAGGGCCATCACTTCCGGACCAAGAGCGACACCGAGGCGCTGATCCACGCCTACGCCGAGTACGGCGAGGCCATGGTCGATCGGCTGAACGGTCAGTGGGCGTTCGTCATCTGGGACGTCCAGCGGAGACGCGCGTTCTTCTCGCGCGACCGCGTCGGCATCAACCCCCTCTTCTGGACGGTCCACCGCGGCGTCCTCCGGTTCGCCAGCGAGGTGAAGTCGCTCTTCCAGGACCCCACCATCCCCCGCGCGATCTCCCGCGAGGGCCTCGACGAGGCGCTGACGTTCTGGGCGCCGATCGCCCCGCTCACGCCGTACGAGGGCATCCAGCAGATCCCGCCGGGCGCGGTGGCGACGCTCGACCTCGATCGCGACGTGGCGCCGCGCGTCTCGGTCCGCTTCCGCCCCGAGTTCCCCGTCGGGCGCGCGCCCGGCGGCGACGAGGCGGGGCTCGTGTCCAGCGTGCGCGAGGCGGTCCGCGGCGGCTCGACGATCCGCCTGCGCGCCGACGTCCCCGTCGGCAGCTACCTGAGCGGCGGGCTCGACTCCACGATCGTCGCGGCGCTCATCGCCTCGAACCGCGAGGTGCCGCTGCGCACGTTCTCGGTCGAGTTCGCCGAGCGCGAGTTCGACGAGGCCGAGTACCAGCGCGCCGCCGTAGCGCACCTCGGCACGTCGCACGCGTCGATCCAGTGCAGCGACGCCGACATCGCCGGCGTCTTCCCGGAGGTCGTCTACCACGCCGAGGCCCCGCTCCTGCGCACCGCCCCGGCGCCGCTGTTCATCCTGGCGCGCCTCGTCCGGCAGAGCGGCTACCGCGTGGTGCTGACGGGCGAGGGCGCCGACGAGTTCTTCGCCGGCTACGACATCTTCCGCGAGGACCGGGTGCGCCGCTTCTGGGCGCGCCACCCGGACAGCAAGCTCAGGCCGCAGCTCCTCCTCCGGCTCTACCCCTACCTGCAGCGGTCGCCGGTCGCGCAGGTCGAGATGGCCAAGGCCTTCTTCGGGCGGAACCTCGCGCAGACGGGCGACCCGTTCTACTCCCACCGCCCGCGCTGGGACGCCACGAGCCGCATCAAGCTGATGCTCGATCCCGCGATGCGCGAGGGCGTCGGCGACACCGCCGCGGCCGATCGCCTGAGGGAGCAGCTGCCGCGCGACTTCATGCGCTGGACGCCGCTCGCGCGCGCGCAGTACCTGGAGATCACGACGCTGCTCTCCGGCTACCTGCTCTCCTCCCAGGGCGAGCGCATGATGATGGCGAACTCGGTCGAGGGGCGCTTCCCGTTCCTCGATCCCAACGTGATGGACGTGGCGGACGCGCTGCCGGACGCGCTCAAGCTCCGCACCCTCGACGAGAAGCACGTGCTGAAGCGCGCGATGGGCGATCTCCTGCCGCCCGGCGTCCTCGAGCGGAAGAAGCAGCCGTACCGCGCGCCCGTGGTGCAGCCCTTCTTCGGGAGCGGGACGCCGGACTATGTCGAGGCGTGCCTGTCGCCGGACGCCATCAAGGACGCCGGCATCTGGCAGGCGCAGCCCGTCGCGTCGCTCGTCGCGAAGTGCCGCAAGACCGGCGGCAAGTCGATGAGCAACACCGATGACATGGCGTTCTGCGCGATCCTCTCCACGCAGCTCATGGCGCGCGACATCCTCCAGGGCGCGCGCGTCGTCTCGGCCGCCGACGACACGTCGGGCCGGCTGGGCGTCGACGTCGATCGGGTGCGCGACGCCGCAGGCTGAGCGGCCGCGCTCGGCCCCGCGCTGAGCGGCCGCGTGACGCCGCGGCGCACGTGCGCCGCCCCTCAGCGCGGGAGCTTGCGTATCGTGCCGCTGCTCTCGTCCGCCCAGTACACGAACCCGCCGGCGAGCGCGATCCCGCGCGGGGTGCCGCCCTCGTACAGCGGCCGAGCCCTGCCGGTGCCGTCCTTGTGCTTCCGCATCACGCGGGGCGATCCCTGATCGGTCCAGTAGACGAACTCATCGAGCCCATCCACGGCGATGCAGTCGGGGGACGCATGCGCCACGTCATCATCCTCGACGGCCGTCCAGACAGCCACCGCGTCCTCCGAGCCGTCCTTTGGCGCCCTCATCACGGCAGACTGCTCGCTGCTGAGATCCCGGCGCGGGCTGTTGGTCCAGTAGACGTGGTCGCCGTCCACGGCGATGGCATACGGAAACGGCTGCTCGTCGGCCAGCCGCTTCGTGTCGCGGGTCTGCCGATGCGTCTGGTTCACCGTGCCGCGCGGGCTCCTGTCGACCCAGTACACGTGCTCTTGGTCGAGCGCGATGAGGTGCGGCGAAGCGTTGCTGACCTCGAGGAACTCGTCGTCCGCCCATTCGCCGGGCATCAGGATCTGGCCGATGAGGCTCCCTTGACCCGGCGTGCCGATGCCGGCCGCGCGCTGCGCCCAGAACACCGCGGTGTCGTCCGCGGCGACGCCGAGGGTCGCGAAATGCGAGTCGAAGAGCACCTGTGGCGCGCGTGCTCCATTGCGGTCCACCACCAGGACGTCCTTGTTGTTGAGGTTGGACCAGAAGACGCCGTGCTGGTTGACGGCGATCCCGTAGGGAGCGTTCTGGCCGACGGCGAGCGTCGTGACGGCTCCGCCGAGGACCGACACTTTTTGCACGCTCCCCTCCGTGCCTTCACCGGCGGTCCAGTAGACCTCGCCCTGGTAGACGGTGAGGAGGTTCGCGTTCGGAGCCTCGATGCTCGGAAACCCGCGCGCGATCTCCGTGGCCCCGCTGCAGCCGGTCGCCCTGCACATCCCGCCGTCCAGGCACACCGCGCCGCAAGCGCCGCAGTTCTGGGGGTCGTCGAGCAGGTTCACCTCGCAGTCGTCGGGGTTGCCGTCGCAGTCCGCCGTGCCGGTCGCGCACGCATCGGGTCCACCGGCCGAGCTCGCGTCGGCTTCGCTCACCGTGAAGTCCCCGAGCACGCTGGTGCATGCCGCGGCGGTCATGATGGCAACGCAGACCATCGAGCCGATTCCGAACGCCTGGCGCATCAGAAACTCCCCTTCGCTCCCGCGGAGCCGAGCCCGATCACGGGCGTGATCGATATCCCGGCGCGCTCCGGCGAGCTCGGCGCTGTGAGCAGCAGGAACGCCCCCGCGCCGACGCCCACCGCGCCGATCGCGAACCCGATCGTCGAGAGGGTGCCCATCGCGTGGTAGCTGTCGACCTCGCCCCTGAGCGACGGGGCGCACCGGTCGCCGGGGCAGCGCTCCGAGAGATCGCCGTGCTTGCCGAGCGCGAGCACGCCGCCGATGGCGCCGGCCGCGAGCCCGGCGCCGCCGAGCCCGAACGCGGCGATCGCCAGCACCGTGCGGCTGCTGCCGCCGGAACCGGGAGCAGGAGCGCGTGGGTCTGGCCCCGGCGCCACCGGTGGACGCGGCTTGACCGGAGGCGGCGGCGCCACCGGCTTGAGCTGGAGCGCGACGGTCTCGCTGGCGCCCTCGGCGAGCGTCACCTTCACCTCGATCGGAGCGAACCCCGCGGCCGACGCCCGGACGACGTGGTCACCTGGATCGACCGGCCTCCGGACCCCGAGCGCGGCGCGCGGCACCGGCGCGTCGTCGATCGTGACCGCGGTGGTGTCCGGCCCGCTCACCGAGATGAGCACCTGCGGGATCCGGGGCGCGAGCGCGTCGAGCTCGCGTTGAGCGGCCGCGATCGCCTCGAAGAACTGCTCGGGCGACCTCTCCGGCACCCCCTCGCGGAGGATGCGGCTGTACGACTCCTGGGCCGCGATCCACTGGCCTACGCCCACCTGGGCGCGGGCGACGCCGAGCAGCAGGGTCGGCGCGTGGATGATGGCGTCCGCGCGGCCGAACCGATCGAGCGCGGCCGCGAAGTCCTTTCGTTCGAGGGCCTCCTGCCCCTCCACGGCGAGCGAGCGCGCGGTCGCGCGATCGGCGTCCGAGACCTGCGCCAGCGCGGCGGGCGTGAAGGTCAGGGCGAGCAGCAAGGAAGCGATCCCGAGTCGACGAGCCATACGAAAGAGGTCCGTGCGAGGTGCTGCAGGTGAACGTCAGATGCCGAAGTCCGTCGGCTTCGGCTTGCGGCGGACGCTCCCCGGCGGCGCGGGGGAGCGCGGCTTCGCCTGAGCGGGCTGAGCCGATGGCACACGCGGGCCACCCGGCGTCGCCGAGGCCGAGGGCGCCGTCGTCGAGGCCGGGGACGTCGTCGCAGAGGCCGCGGGCGTCAGGGCCACCGAGGGTGGCGGCTCCGGCGCCTGGGCGGAGGCGGTGGCCGGCGCCACCCCGTCGAGCCCCAGCGGCGCACCGGACACCGACGCCGTGGGAGCCGGCTGCGCGAGCGGCTGCCCGGTCGCGTCAGGGCTCCCGCCGCGCAGGGCGAAGAACGCGACCGCCACGAGAACGACCGCGCCGGCCGCCGCGGCGGCGAGCGCGCGCCCGACGACAGGCCGCCGGACCGGGGGAGATACCACCGAGACCAGCGCGCTGGTGGTCTGCGACCGCATCTGGCGGCCGGACATCGCGGACGCGCCCACCGCTGCTCCTGGCGAGGCCACCGTCGCGCCGGACCCAGCCGAGATCCGCGCAGCGTCGCCGTCCGCCGAGGCGATCAGCGTGACCGCGTCCCCGAACGAAGGCGCCGCGCTGTCGGGCCCCGCGTCGGGGAGCGCCGCGCTCTCCCTCGAGCGTGGCGCGAACCCGAGCTCCACCGAGATGCGCTCGCCGGACACGCGGAACGGGCCGACGATGCTCGTCCTGGGCTCGAAGCTCTCGCTCGCGATGTCGAGCGCGAGCGCGAGCGCGTCGCAGAACTCCTTCGCGCTCTGGAATCGCGCGTCCGGCTCGCGCGACGCCGCGCGGGCCCACCAGGCGTCGAAGCCGGGCGGCACGGGGGCGAATTGCGACGGCACGGGCAGCGGCTTGACCATGATCTTGAGGAGCAGATCGCCGAACGCCTCGCTGTTGAACGGGAGCTTGCCGGTGAGGCACTCGAACACGACGACGGCCAGCGACCAGAGATCCGAGCGGTGATCGATGCTCTTGGTGCCCTGCGCCTGCTCCGGGCTCATGTACGCGGGCGTCCCGAGCAGCGAGCCGGTCTTCGTGGTGGAGGTGACCTGCGGCGTGCTGTCCTTCGCGATGCCGAAATCGAGCACCTTGGCGATCTCCCTGTCGTCGTCCCGGACGAGGAAGATGTTGGCCGGCTTGAGATCGCGATGGACCAGGCCGCTCGCGTGCGCCTTGGTGAGGGCGCGCGCCACCTGCGCCGTGATCGCCATGGTGTCGTGCGGGTCGAGCCGCCCCACGCGCTGGATGCGGGTGTCGAGGTCCTCCCCCTCGAGGTACTCCATCGCGATGTACGGCGTCCCCTGCCAGACGCCGTGGTCGAGGATCTGCACGACGTGCGGGCTGCGGATCTGCGCGGCGACCTTCGCCTCCCGCTCGAACCGGTGCCGCACCTCCTTGGAGACGCCCTGCGCGTTCATGAACTTGATCGCGCACGGGATGTCGAGGCCGAGGTGCTGGGCGAGCCACACCGAGCCCATCCCGCCTTGCCTGAGCGGACGCACCAGGCGAAAGCGATCGGCAACGGTGTTCCCCGCGGCGGGTGTCACGCAGCCTCCCAGACCTTCTGGAATAACACAGGTCGTCATCCAGGGTCACGTTCGCGCCATGCAAAAGTGAACTGGGACCGACAGCGTGAAATGGCGCAGAAGCCCCGCCATCCTCCGCCGTGGATTTGCGCCGTTTGCGCCGTTGACGACGTTTACGACGCTTCGCGGCGGAAGCTAACGAGAACCCGAGCTCGCGGCGGCGGGCTCCTGCAGAGACCGCCGCTCGGCGGGCCGGCCCGGGAGCGCGCCGGCGTCGGTCTTGTCGGCCTTGTCGGTCTTGTCAGTCTTGTACGTCTTGCCGAGCGGCGTGCCCGTCGCCTGCGCGAGCTGGCTGCCCCGCGGATCGTCAGGGAACGCATCGAGGAACTTGCGGACGTGGTGGCGCGACTCCTCGGCGATGCCCGCGCGGAACGTCAGGAGCGCGAGGTTGTAGCGCGCATCGGCGCTCCTGGGCTCGGCCCTCAGGGCGGCGAGGTAGCCTTGACGTGCGCCGTTGTAGTCGCCGCGCTTGTCGGCGATGAGCGCGAGGTTGTAGAGCACCTCGGCGTCCGAGGGATCCTGCTCGGCGAGCGGCGTGAGGCGCGCCTTCGCCCCGTCGAGATCTCCGGCCAGGATCGCGAGCGCTCCCGCGAGGAGCTGCGCCTTCCGGCCGGCGCCGGCGTCGATCGCGCGATCCGCCTCGGCCCTGGCCTCGGCCAGGCGACCCGCGCGCTCGAGCGCGAGCGCGAGCGCATAGCGGAGCCGCGGCGGGTCGCCGCCCTCCTCCAGCGCGGCCCGCGCCTCGGCCTCGGCGCGCTCGGGGCGGCCGGCGACGGCGAGCGCCTCGGCCAGGACCGCGCGCGTGCCGCTCTGCTCCGGGCACCGCTCGCGCGCGGACTCCGCGTCGCGGAGGGCGGCGCCAGCGTTGCGGGCGTGCAGCCTCGCCTCGGCGCGCAGCGCGAGGCAGGCGCACGTGGCCGGCGCGGCGGGCGCGGCGGGCGCGGCGGCGGCGGGGTGCATCCTCAGGCAGCGCGCCGCGACGCCGTCGAGCTCGTCGAGCTTGCGCCGCTCGCGGAGCGGCCTCGTGAGCTCGTCGATCGCGCGCAGGTGCGCGCCGTCGCGGCGCAGCGCCGCCCACCACATCCGCTCGCGCGACCCGAGCAGGGGCGCTGCCCCGTTCACCTGGACGACGCCGAGGCCGATCACGACGATCGCGGCCCCCATGCGCCGGTGCTTGAAGCTCGATCCGAGCCAGCGCTCCGCGGCGGCGGCGGCGAGGGTCGCGAGCGCCGCCCACAGGGGAACGGCGACGAACACGACCCCCTGCGCGAGCGGCGCGCGAGGCCCGCGGTAGTAGAGCGTGGCCGCGAGCGCCGCGGCGATCGCGATCCACAGCAGCGCCGCGCCGTTCCTGGCGAGCCGTGTATCGAGCCGCGCGGCGAGCCACGCCGACAGGCCGAGCGCCGCGGCGAGCGCGGCCGCCGAGAGCGATCCCGAGAGGGCGAGCGCGCCGGCCGGGAGCGGCTCAGGCGAGAGCCACGTGGGCGCGATCGCCAGGACCACGAGGTGCAGCGCGCGGCAGAGGTGCAGGGCGAGCTCAGCAAGCCAAGGCACGGCGTGACCTTAGCCCACCGCCCATCGCGGACCAAACGGCGGAGAGGCATCGTTGCGTCGCGGCCTCCGTGGCGAAGGCGCCCTCACAGCCACGGCGCGCTCACGGCAGGGTCATCTCGATCTCGACGGAGACGCGCGTTCCGGGCGGCGGCACGATGAGCTCGAGCGGCATCATCCGGAGGCATTGCGCCGCGTCGGGACGATCCATCCCTCGCACCTCGCTGATGCCGCGGGCGATCTCGTTCCCGGACGCATCGAAGGTCATGTTGAAGATGTACCTGGCGCGCGCGGGAGCCGGGTTCTTCCTGAGCGAAGGCTCCCAGCACTGCTTCACGAAGAGCGACCGGCGCGCTTCGAGCTCCCTGGCGGCATCCCCCTCGACACGCTTGTAGAGCTCGCTCGTCAGCGGCGAGGCTCCCGCCGGCGCGGGGCGAGGCACAGGCAGCGAAGGGGCGGGCGCGCCCGCGGTCGCAGGCAGCGCGCCCGCACGTGCTGCCGAGGCCTCCCCGCTGGCCGACGGAAGCGCAGGTGGCGGCGGACGCTGCAGCCCGAGGTAGAGCCCTGCTGCGATGAAGAGGCTGCCGAGCAGGATCGCCGCGGGGGTCATCAGCTCCTTCTGCATGGTGGCGATCGGAGGGCAAGGCGCCGCGCGCCTCGCGGCGCGCGAGGTTGGCCGCCCAGGCCGACCTTACTGCATCGAGACGACAGCGGAGGTGTACGAGTAGTCGTTGTTGGTCCAGAAGGGGCTATCGGACTTCCCGCAGAGGCCGACGCTGTACTGGCCCGGTGGCGGCGACAGCACTGCGCTCAGCCCCATGGCGATGCGGGTGTGCGCCGGGACCTGGACCGCATAGACGCCCGTCCCTTCTGGGCTGAGTTCCCCGAGAGGCGAGAGCTGCTGAGAGCAGATCCAGAGGTGGAGCTGGTCCGCGGCGGTCGACGCGGCGCCGAGCGCCTTGTTGGAGACGACCACGACGCGCTGCCCCGAGGCAGTCACGCTCACGGTCGCGGGCGCAGCCAGGAACTGCAGCGATTTCTGAGGGGTGGCGCCCGCGCCGGAAACATAGGTGCTCGAGATGACACCAGGAGGCCCCTGCGGCCCCTCCGCCCCCGGGGGCCCGGCAGCGCCAGGCGGCCCAGCCGGACCGCTCGGCCCGACCGGACCGGCCGGGCCGGCCGCGCCGGGAGGGCCCGCGGGCCCCGGCGCGCCCTGCAGGCCGATCGGATCGCCGACCCACACGCCGCTGCTGTCGATGACGAGGCGACCGCCGATGGAGATCGAGTTCGGCGTGATGTCCCCCGCGACGTTGCTGGCCTGGAGCGCATACGGAACGCTCGCGATCTTGGCGCGGGGCACCATCTCGGGGTCGTCCCCCACGGTGATCCCCAGGTAGCGCGCCGCGCCGTCGAAGACCGGCTTGTCGACGGGCGCGAGCTCGCCGAGGTCGACCGAGAAATAACCCTGGTCGAACGTGATGGTGTGGAGCTCGCTCCAGACGGGCACGGGCGCGTCGGGCGCGTCGTAGAACGCGAACACCACGTCGAGCGTGTCGTCGATGGGCTGGCCGACCGAATCGAAGAGGCGTCCCTGGTGGGTGATCGTGACGGGGACCGCCGCGGCAGCGGGCCCGGACAGCGCGGTCACCGCGGCAAGGACCGGCGCGTGGATGGTTCGTGCCTTCATCGCGAGCTCCCCTCGTTCGCCCTCGCGAGCCGGCGCCAGGTGCGCCGTGGCAGGCGTCGCGCGGCGCGCGCTGAGGGATCGCGGCCGGAGACGCCGGTGATCCTGGAGCGGGCCGCGAGCCCTGCCACGATCTCGCGAAGGAGCAGCGCCTTGGATGCCGGCGGCCGACGGGCGGTTCCGATCGCGCTCCCGGTCGTCCGGCGCCGCTCGGACAGGCCCCCGGCGTCACCAGCGCCGGGGCCTCGCCGCCGCGGGGCGAGATCGCCCGAGACGGCGCGCGCCCGGGTCTCGCGGCCTGCGCGCCGCGACGTGATCACCCTCGGCACGGCGCCGGCTACTCGAGATCGTACGGCTCGACCTTCACCTCGGCCAGCTTCGGGACGGCCGCGGCGATCGCCTCGCCGATCTCCTCGTGCGTGCCGACGACGCCGATCACCAGATCGTCCTCGGAGATCCGGCGCCGCACGGCGGCGTTCGCCTCCTCGAGCGTGACGTCCTCGATCCGCCTCAGGTAGGTCTCGTGGTACCCCTCCGGCAGATCGTACAGGAGCTCGTCGAGCTTCTGGTGCACGCGCTTCCTCGCGGTGTCGATCTCGAACGCGTGCGAGCGGACGAGGTAGCGCTTCACGAACGTGAGCTCGTCCTCGGTGATCCCATCGCGCCGCAGCGCCTCGAGCAGCCCGAGCTGCAGGGAGAGACAGGCGGCGGCGTCCTGCGCCGCGGGCGCGGTCCACATGGTGAACGCGTCGCGGTGCCGATCGAAGCCCGCGCGCGACGAGGCGCCGTAGGACCAGCCGCGCTTCGCGCGGACCTCCTGCATCAGCCGCGACGAGAAGGTGCCTCCGAAGACGGTGTTCGCGACCAGGAGCGCCATGTGATCGGGGTCGTGGGCATCGGTGCCGAGCCCGCCGATGACCATCTGCGTCTGCGTCCGCTCGGGTTTGTCGACGAACACGAGGCAACGCCCCGGCCTCGCCCCGGGATCCGTCACCGGATCCGGGATCGCCTCGCCCTCGGGCAGGCCGGACAGGAGGCGCTCGGCGACCCCGTGCGCCTCGCCGGGCTCGATGTCGCCCGAGATGGCGACGATCGCGTTGCGCCGGCTGTAGTGCCGCGCATAGAACGCGGCGACGTCGTCGCGCGTGATCTCCCGCAGCGTCGGGATGGTGCCCGCGACGCGGCGGCCGTAGGGGTGCCCGGCGAACAGGGTCCGCCGGAAGGCGCGGCTGCAGAGCGAGCGATCGCTGTCGCGCGCCTCGACGAGCTCGGCTTCGGCCTCGCGCAGGAGCCGCGCGAGCTCCGGCGGCGAGAACGTCGGGCGGGCGAGGAGCGTGGCCCCGAGCTCGACGAACCGATCGAGCGAGCGCTTGATCACCTCGAAATGTACCGTCGTCGCGCTCGTCGCCACGTCGGTGCCGAACTCCCCGCCGAGCGCGTCGATCGTCTCCTCGATCTCGTTCGCGCTGTAGCCCTCCGCGCCGCGGCGGAGCATGCGCGCCGTGATGCGCGCGAGCCCCTCGCGCCCTGCCGGATCGTGCGCCGAGCCGGAGGGGAACGCGACGACGATGCTGACGATGGGGAGCGCGTGGCTCGTCTCCACGAGCACCGCGCCGTCGCGGGGCGCCACGCGACCGCCCGTCGCTCCCCTGCCCTGCCCCTCGGCGCCCCAGGCGAGGCCGCTCTTCACGCTCTGGCTCACGATGCCTCCTCGCTCTCCGCGTCCGTCCCGTCCTCGTCGTCCTCGTCGCTCGTCCCGTCCGGGATCACGTGGATCACCGTCCGCGCCGAGCTCACCAGGTAGCGCCGCGCCACACGCAGCAGATCCCCCACCGTCGCCCGCCGGTAGGCGGAGAGCCGCTCGAACAGGGCCGCGGGATCGCCGAGCACCGTCTCGTAGAAGCCGATCTGCTCTGCCTTGCCGGCGACGGTCTCGAGCCCTTGCAGGACCGAGAGCTCGATGCGCGCCTTCGCCCGATCGAGCTCCGCCTCGGTGACCGGCGCGCGGCGCACCGCCTCGAGGAGCGGATCGAGGGCCGCGAGCAGCGCCTCGCCCGTGTGCTCGCCGCGGGCCGAGAGATAGATGTCATAGAGCGAAGGATCGCGGAACGAGCCGACCCAGCCCCGGATCTCGCTCGCGATCTCCTGCTCCTGAACGAGCGCGCGGTGCACGCGCGACGACCGCCCGGAGAAGAGGATCTCGTTCAGCAGGGCGAGGGGCGCGTGGTCGAAGTCCCCGAGCGCCGGCGCGCGGTAGCCGATCGCGACCTTGTGCGTGGCGGTCGGCTTCACCACCTCGGCGCGGCGCTCCGCGATCTGCGGCGGCTCGGGGCACACCTCCTCGACCGGGATCTTCGAGGGCTCCTGCGCGCCGTAGTGGTCCTGCACCCCGCGCAGCGCCTCGTCGAGCGCGACGTCGCCGACGATGACCAGCGCCGCGTTGTTGGGGGCGTAGTACGTCCGGTAGAACTCGACGCAGTCCTCGGTCGTGAAGCCCTTGATGTCCTCCATCCAGCCGATGGTCGGCCACCCGTAGGCGTGCTTGGTGAACGCCTCCTTGTAGAGCAGCTCGCTCACCGCCCCGTCGACGTCGTCGTCGACCCGCTGCCTCCGCTCGTTGGCGACGACCTCCTTCTCGCTCGACACCTGCGGATCGCGGAGGACGAGCCGCGCCATGCGCTCCGCCTCGAGGCGGAGGGTGAGCGCGAGCGCGTCCTTCGGCAGGTTCGTGTGGTAGTAGGTCCAGTCGAGGAACGTCGCCGCGTTCGTCTCGGCGCCGGCCTCCTCGAGCATCCGGTCGAACGCGCCGTGGGCGACGCTCTCCGTCTCGCCGAACATGAGGTGCTCGAAGAGGTGGGCGATGCCGGTCTTGCCCACGCGCTCATGGCGCGAGCCGACGCCGAACCAGGTCTGCAGGCAGACCACGGGCGCCGTGGGGTCGACGAGCACGAGCACCTTGAGCCCGTTCCCGAGGGCGAAGCGCTCGACGCGCATCGTCGGACCGAACGCGACGGTGGCGTCGTGGCGCAGCCGGGCGAGCGGCGGGCGTTCGCGGTTCAGCTCGACGAGCATCTCGGCGAGCGGATCCGTTCGAGGGAGGGCGTCGGCGCCGGGGACCGAGTAGGCAAGCGTCTCCTGCATGGCAGGCGCAGCCCATACCACGCTCAGCGCCGCGGCGCTGCGTGGCACAGGACGTCGCTCGGATCCCGTGTCGACTGGTGGCACTCCCATCGGTCGTCGTGGCAGGAGATGACGAGGATCCCCGCGTCGTACGCCTCCCTCAGGGAGGAGCCTGCCCGCTGCGCGAGCAGGTTGGACGGGGTGCGCTCGGTGCACCCCTTGCCCATGTCGACCTCGATCTTCCTGTTCCCCTTGGTCGCCTTGGCGGGGTTCGGCGGGGTCTTGCCCTTGTCGGCGGTGCGCACCGCCGCGGCGAGCTTCGGCAGGATGCCCTCGAGGTAGGGCTTGTCGACGAGCGGGTCGGTCGACCGCGGCGACACCATGGCGAGCGTGTACTGGATCGCCATCATCTGCTGCTCCGCCGGCGCGCTCGGCTGGATCGGCCCGCTCGACCCGATCGGGATCGGCCGCGGCGGCATCTCTCGCTTCGCGGCCTCCGTGGCCGCGGGGGCCGCCGCGGCGCTCGGGGCCGGCGCCGCGCTGTCCGCGACCGGCGGCGCGGAGGCTGAGGTGGACGCTTGAGGCGCCGCGGCGCGCTGATCGTCGCACGCGAGGACGGCGAGGCCGAGGGCGAGGGCAGGAAACGCCGCGCGGAGCTCGCGCGGCCGGACGGGGGCGGGCTGCATGGGCGGCTTATACGAGCGCGCGCCGCGCGCCGCCACGCTCGCGTGGCCGCGCGGCGCGCGCTGACCAGCGCCCCCGCGCGTCAGTCGATCTTCAGGATGGCGAGGAACGCCTCCTGCGGGATCTCGACGCTCCCGACCATCTTCATCCGCTTCTTGCCCTCCTTCTGCTTCTCGAGGAGCTTGCGCTTGCGGCTGATGTCGCCGCCATAGCACTTGGCGGTCACGTCCTTGCGCATCGCCTTCACGGTCGTCCGCGCGATGACCTTCGACCCGATCGCCGCCTGGATCGCGACCTCGTACTGCTGGCGCGGCACGATGTCCTTGAGCTTCACCGCGAGGTCCCGGCCCCTGGCGTACGCCTTGTCCCGGTGCACGATGACGCTGAGGGCGTCGAGCGGGTCGCCGTTCACCAGCATGTCCAGCTTGATGAGATCGTCGGCGCGGTACCCGACGAGCTCGTAGTCCATCGACGCGTAGCCGCGCGACACGCTCTTCAGCTTGTCGTGGAAGTCGAAGAGCACCTCGCTGAGGGGCATGTCGTAGGTGATGATCACGCGGTCGGACGAGGCGTACTGGATCGACTTCTGCTCCCCGCGCCGCTCCTGGCACAGGGCGAGGACCGCGCCGACGTACGTCGACGGCACGTGGACGGTCATCCGGAAGATCGGCTCCTCGATGCGATCGGTGAGGTTCGGCGGCGGGAGCTTCGCGGGGTTCTCGATCGACTTCATCGAGCCGTCGTTCAGGTAGCAGTGGTAGACGACGCTCGGCGCGGTCGTGATGAGGTCGAGGTTGTACTCGCGCTCCAGCCGCTCCTGGATGATCTCCATGTGGAGCAGGCCCAGGAAGCCGCACCGGAAGCCGAACCCGAGCGCCTCGGAGGTGTCGGGCTCGAAGACGAACGCGGCGTCGTTCATGTGGAGCTTCGACAGGGCGTCGCGGAGGTCCTCGTACTGGGCCGAGTCCGTCGGGAAGATCCCGGCGAAGACCATCGGCTTGACCTCCTTGAAGCCGGGGAGCGGCGTCGTCGCGGGGTGGACGGCGTCGGTCACCGTGTCGCCGATCTTCGTGTCGACGACGCTCTTGATGTTGCCGACGAGGAAGCCGACCTCCCCTGGCCCGAGCTCGGTGATGGCGGTCGCGTGGGGCGTGAACACGCCCATCTCCGTGACCTCGTAGTCGCGGCCGGTCGCCATGAAGCGGACCTTCTGGCCCTTCCTGATGATGCCGTCGACGACGCGCACCATGACGACCGCGCCGCGGTAGCTGTCGTACCAGCTGTCGAAGATGAGGGCGCGGGGCGCCGCGTTCGGGTCGCCCTTCGGCGCCGGGATGCGCTCGACCACCGCCTCGAGGATCTCCGCGATGCCGATCCCCGTCTTGGCGCTGGCGGGGATGGCGCCGGAGCAGTCGAGGCCGATGACGTCCTCGATCTCGCGCGTCGTCCGCTCGACGTCGGCCGAGGGGAGGTCGATCTTGTTGAGGACCGGGAGGATCGCGAGGTTGTTGTCCAGGGCGAGGAAGACGTTCGCGAGGGTCTGCGCCTCGACGCCCTGGGTGGCATCGACGACGAGCAGCGCGCCCTCGCACGCCTGGAGGCTGCGCGAGACCTCGTAGTTGAAGTCGACGTGCCCGGGCGTATCGATGAGGTGCAGCCGGTACGTCTGGCCGTCCTTCGCTGTGTAATCCAGGCGAACGGTCTGGGCCTTGATCGTGATCCCCCGCTCGCGCTCGATGTCCATCTTGTCGAGGAACTGCTCCTTCTGCTCGCGGGCGGTGAGCGCCCCGGTCGCGTCGAGGATGCGGTCGGCGAGCGTGGACTTGCCGTGGTCGATGTGGGCGATGATCGAGAAGTTGCGGATGAGCTTGGAATCAACGGGCATAGCGAGCTTCAGGGCGCGGCGACCTGACCAGCGTTAGCGGCCGCAGCGCGCGGCCTCGACCGAGGTGCGAGGGAGCGGACGGGAACGTCCGGGCCCCTCCGGGGGGAGCGAGCCGCGGCGCGCGGCTCTACGAGCGCCGCGGGAAATGGTGGACCGCGGCGCGCCTGCTCCTAGCGCGACCCGCGCCGCGAAGCTATCCACCCCGAGCGACCGGCGCCCAGGCGTCCGGCACCCCGGGCCCAGAGCCTTGCGGCCCCTGGCGCCGGTCATTTCTTCGGGATCGGCGGCGCGGCGACCGGCGGGCTCTCCAGGGACATCTGCCCTGGCAGCACGTGCTCGTAGTGCTTGAGGACCATATCTATCCCTTCGCGGATGTAGACGGCGATCGGGACCTTGGTGCGTTCGTGCAGCATCTTCAGCCGCTCGGCCTGCTCGGGCGTGATGTAGATGGTCGTCGAGACTTTCTTCCGCGACATGTCACGCCCGGGAGGGTAACCCGCCAGTCTCGAAGGGTACGACTGACAAGACGTTACCCTAGATGCCGGTACGTATGATGTCAATCGGAATGGCGCCACCGCGCTCGCCGGGGTTCGGGGATCGGCCGGTCTGGGCCGCGGGCCGCGTCGGTCACGTCCGTCACGTCCGTCACGTGGGTCACGTCCGTCACGTGGGTCACGTCCGTCACGTCCGTCGCGTCCAGTGGGCTTCTTGATGTGGGCGCGGACCGCGGTCTAGACTGCGGCTTGAAGCTGGTCCGCGTCGGGACGGCTCGCCCGGCGCGTCGAGCTTCTGTCCCGAGGGTTCCGGGCCGGCCGGAGGAATCTCTTGATGACGCGATTCCCGCTCACCTGGCGGTCGTCCAGGTGCTCGCTTGTGGCCCTGATCACCATTTCGGTCGCCTCCTGCGCGTCCTCGACGCCGGAGCCCTCGAGCGCGAAGGGCTCCACCAACGAACGGGACACGGCGATCGTCCACGAGCCCTGCGACAAGGACTCCGCCTCTGCGGAGAAGGTCGATGTGAACGGCGACCGGATACCCGACATCATCCACGTGAAGCAAGACGGCCGGGAGGTCTGCCGGGTCGTCGACCTGAACCTGGACGGCGCGATCGACGCCTTCATCTACTACGACGGCAACGGGGTGGAGCGGCGGCGCGAATCGGACTTCGACCGCGACGGGCGAGCCGACGAGATCGCTCACTACGAGCACGGCGCCGTCGTGTTGAAGGAGCGCGAGACCAACTTCGACGACAAGCTCGACACCTGGGACTACTACGAGGGTCCGCGCCTCGCGCGCCGCGAGCGCGACTCCGACGGCGATGGGATCGTCGACCAGTGGTGGCATTTCAACAACCCGAACGACGCGAAGTGCGCGGTCGTGGCGAGCGATCAGAACGCCGACGGCAAGGCCGATCCCGGAAGCGTGGTGGATCTCTGCGCCGAGTCGTACGGCGCGCCGAGAGCGCCCCTGCCCCCGCCGGGCGGCGCCGCACCCACGGAGCAAGGGGCGGGCGCAGGGGCGCCGGGCGCCGCGACCACAGCTGCCCCCGCCGCGGGCGCGGCTGCATCGACGACCGCCGCGCCCCCATCGGCCCCCGTCGCGGGCGCGGCCACGGCGGCGAGCGCCGCGCCCGCGGGCTCCGCGCCTGGCCAGCCGGCCGCCAAGAAGGGACCATGACATGAGGAGACAAGCGCTCATCGCGCTGGCCACGCTCAGCCTGCTCGCCGCGGCGTGCGGCTCGGATCCAGGGTTCGAAGGCGCGAAGGCGCCGAGGGTCGAGACGGCTCGCAACGCCGACGGCAGCATCGACGATCGCTCGATGTGCGACTGGAAGGGCAAAGAAGATCGCGAGACGAGCGAGACCGCCGGGCCAGGCGCGATCCAGCCCAACGTGAGGCGCGTCTGGCAGATCGTGGGCACCGGCGAGGACCGCCAGAGGGCGCTCGTCTGCCGCGAGATCGACACCAACTTCGACGGGGTGAAGGACGTCGTCCGCAAGTACAACGACAAGGGCGAGAGCCTTCACGAGGAGTCCGACTCGAACTACGACGGCCGGATCGACACATGGCTCACGTTCGCCGGCGGAAGGCTGGCCGAGGTGAAGGTCGACTCCGATCACGACGGCAACCCCGACGAGTGGAAGTACTACAGCGGCGGCAAGCTCGCGCGCATCAAGCGCGACACGAACCGCGACGGCAAGCCGGATGTCTGGGAGATCTACCGCATGGGGCGGCTCGAGCGGATGGGCGTGGACATCGACGCCGACGAGCGGGTCGATCGGTGGGATCACGACAACGAGCTGAAGCGCCGCATCGAGGACGACGAGCGCAAGAAGGAAGAGGAGGCCACCGCTGCAGCCGCGAAGAAGGCTGCGGACGATCAAGCGGCCGCGGACGAGGCAAACGAGGCCGTGGGCGACAGCGGGAGCGCGGCGCCCTCCAGCGACAAGAAAAAATAGAGCGCGCCTCCTTCGAGCCGAGGTGGGGTCGAATTCGCCCCCTGCCCTGACGGCGCGAGCGCGCCCAGGTGCTCGTGCCGCCACAGGCGTTCGCCAGGGCAGGCGCGCCGGCGTCGGCCTCGGATCCCAGCAGCGTACCGCCCAGGTCGGTCGACGCGGCGCGAGGGGCGTGCTTATCAGTGCCGTCGGCCGACACCATCGCGTCGGCGTAGGGCCCGAGCACACCATGGAAGAACGTCTGCAGAAGATCATCGCGCGCGCCGGCGTCGCCTCGCGCCGCGCATCGGAGGAGCTCATCCTCGCCGGGCGGGTGCGCGTGAACGGGCGCGTCGTGACCGAGCTCGGCTTGAAGGCCGACCGGCAAAAGGACCGCATCGAGGTCGACGGCAAGCGCCTCGTCTCCGAGGCGCCGGTCTATGTCGCGCTGCACAAGCCGCGGAACGTCGTCTCGACGCTGCGCGATCCCGAGGGGCGCCCGACGGTCGCCGACCACGTGCGCGGCACGGGCGCGCGGCTCTACCCCGTGGGTCGGCTCGACTTCGCGACGAGCGGCATCCTCCTCATGACGAACGACGGCGACTTCGCCAACGCGCTTCTCCATCCGCGCGGCGGCGTGCCGAAGACCTACGTCCTGAAGGTCCAGGGCGTCATGAGCGACGACGATCTCACGCCGTGGC
This sequence comes from Sorangium sp. KYC3313, assembly GCF_052075895.1. Lineage (NCBI taxonomy): Bacteria > Pseudomonadati > Myxococcota > Polyangiales > Polyangiaceae > Sorangium > Sorangium sp. KYC3313. The sequence continues at coordinate 7,457,310 of NZ_CP197255.1, read as the reverse complement.
GCGAAGGGATCCGCCTCGAGGATGGCGTCACGCTGCCGGCCGAGGCGCGGCTGCTCCGCCACGAGGGCGACAAGACGTGGCTCGAGGTGACCCTCCGCGAGGGCCGCAACCAGCAGATCCGGCGCATGGGCGAGGCGACCGGCTGGCCCGTGATGCGCCTGGCCCGGACGACGTTCGCCGGCGTGAGCTCGGAAGGCCTCCGGCCGGGAGAGTGGCGCGCCTTGACGGTGGACGAGCTCCTCCACATCCGCGAGGCGTTCGGCGTGCCCAAGCGGATCCGCGGCGCGAGGATGGGCGCGTCGTCGGGTCCGGTCGACCACCGCCGCACGACCAGCTCGGCCCGGTCAGGCGCGAAGGCGTCACCTCGGCCTACACAGGAAGCCACTGGTGCTGCCGCGCGCAGCCGGGGACCGGCGCAGCCGAGGGACCGCTCCAGGGCCAACGCCGTCGCCCCGAGCGCACCTGGTCAGGGCCCGGCCGGGCGGATGGCTCGCTCCAGGACCGACGCCGCTCCGAGCACGCCCGCCCGGAACCCGGCAGGGCGGACGGCTCGCTCCAGGACCGACGCCGCTCCGAGCACGCCCGCCCGGAGCCCGGCAGGGCGGACAGCTCGCTCCAGGACGGACGCCGCCGCGCCGGCGACGCCCGGACCGGGCGCCGCTAGATCTGCGCGAAGCGTCCGCTCCGAAACGAAGCCTCGAGCAGCTGAGACACGCGCGCCTCGAGCTCGCGGGCGCGAGCGTCGTTGATGCCGGCGAGCGCCTGTTTGATCTCGCCGAGCGCCTTCAGCTGACTGAACAGCTGGACGTCGCCGAGCGAGGCGCCGCCCGTGAGGATCTGCCGGATCCGATCGATCTCCGCGGCGAGCGCCTCCACGCCGACGCCGAGCGCGCCGACGCGGCGGCGATCCGGGTGCTCGCGAAAGAAGGCCTCGAGCACCGGCTGCACGATGCCCTCGAGGATCGCGGCCTGATCCTGGTTGTTCCAGATGTGCTTGAGCACGAAGAAGTCGCTCGCGTCGGTCGTCTGGCGGCCATCGAGGTAAGCGCTCGCCGCGAAGAGCTTGAGCATCTTCACGACACGACGATCCGAGAGCGATATCCCTTCGGCGCGGATCTGGAACACCAGCCCCTTGTAGGCCGATAGGAACGCATCGCCGAAGTTCATCCGCGCGCCGAACCCTCGGCCGAGCTCGGCCAGCTCGCGCGCCGCGACGAGCGGGCGAAGCGGCTCGCCGGCCATGTGCCGGATCTCCTGCTGGATGCCGCGCTGGAGCAGCTCGCTGAAGTGGTAGGCGTCGAGGTTGTCGGACTGAACCCGCAGGAGGAAGCGGTCGAAGATCGCGGTCAGCGTCTCGTCGCCGGGCACCTCGTTCGAGGCAGCGAAGACGCTGATGAGCGGGCAGCGGAGCACCTGGCCGCCGCTCGCGAACTTGCGCTCGTTCAGCAGCGTGAGCAGCGCGTTCAGGATGGCGCTGTTCGACTTGAAGACCTCGTCGAGGAAGACGATCTCCGCCTCGGGGAGCATCCCCGAGGTGTTCCGGCGGTAGACGCCCTCGCGAAAAGCACCGATGTCGACCGGGCCGAAGATCTCGTTCGGCTCGGTGAAGCGCGTGAGCAGGTACTCGAAGTAACGGGCCTGCATCAGCTCGGCGAGCGTGCGGATGAGCGCGCTCTTCGCGGTCCCCGGCGGGCCGAGGAGCACGCAGTGCTCGCCCGCGACGACCGCGATCATGAGCAGGCGGATGATCTCGTCCTTGCCTAGGAACTGCCGCTCGAGGCTATGGGCAAGCAGGCGCAGGCGCTCGTGGAGCGGAGCGGACATGAGGCGAATCCTCGTATCACAGGCCCGCCGCCTGGCGCACCGTTCGGCGCATCGCCCTGTGCGTTCCCACGACGCCGGCGCGCCGAGCGGTTGAGCAAAACGTTGAGCGAAACGTTGAACAAAACACAGAGGCCGGTGGGTCACACCGGCCTCGCAGGGTCTGCTCGCTGCCGCAGAGCCTATGTCGTGGAGCGGGAGACGGGATTTGAACCCGCGACGTCAACCTTGGCAAGGTTGCACTCTACCACTGAGTTACTCCCGCAGATGTCAATCACTTAATTCAGGAAACCACTTCTAAAGGCGTTTGTCAGAAAAATCCTGATTCGCGCCGGGTCATCACCGGAGGTTCGCTCCGTCGATGCGTGGCGGATGAGTACCAATCGGCGTGGTGGGAGTCAAGCTCTCAACAACAAAACCTCAAAACTTCCGTCGCCGGCAGGTTGCACGGCCGCTCTGGTCGAGTATTGTGTGGCCATTGCGAGCGAGGGGGCTCGCCAAGCAGCACCGCGAACGGTGCCGCTCACAAAAGCCTTCGCGTTCGCGACAGCGGCACCGTGTGGGGGGCTCTTACATCATAAGGGTGCCCGCCACTCGGCGCGCTCTTGGTTGGCCTGGGTCGACCAGGCAGGTCCTTTGGACTTGGGGGGAGCATGAACGAACAGACTGCTTTGCGAGTGGACGTTGCGGAGACAACGGCGCCGGTCCTCCAGAAAGAGTACCGGTCCGGAGTCCACGCCAAGCGACAGGATGACGACGGCGGGTGGGGGCTCGTCCTGATCGGGCTCGACGCTCCGCCGCGGATCGTGAGCCTCATGGACGGCGCCGTGATCGGCAGCGCCGCGCGCGACGGGCGCATCGAGGGCCACGGGATCGCGCCGGAGCACGCGAAGATCAGCGTGCGTTCGGACGGTTGCTACATCGAGGACATGGACACCCACGACGGCACGTGGGTGAACGGCGTCCGCGCCCGGCGCATCGGCGTGATGCACGGCGACGTGGTTCGCCTCGGGCATCAGCTCGGGGTCTTCGTCGAGCGGCACCTCGCGCTGTACGACGGCGCGCCGTCTCGGCTCGGGCCGCTGGTGTTCGGCTCGAAGCAGCGCAAGGACTGGATCGACCCGGTGATGAAGCTCGTGCAGTCGGGCTCCAGCGTCTGCATCGAGGGCGCGCCCGGGGTCGGGAAGCGGACGCTGGCCCGCCTCGCCGCAGCGGTGCGCGAGGGCCTGGGTGAGACGCTGGTCGTCGACGGCAGCGCCGAGACGAAGCCGGCCATTCCGCCGGGCGCGCGACCGATGACATGGCTCGTCCTCGACGCCGATCGCCTGCCGCGCCCGCAGCAGCTGGAGATCGCGCACTCGGTCGGTCGCTCGAACGGCGTCAGCATCATCGCGACGACCGGACAGCCGCTCGACCGTGCCGCCGGCGACGGGCGCGTCGCGCCGTGGTTCGCTTCGCTCTTCTCCGGCAAGCGGATCACGATCCCGACGCTCGAGATGCGGCGCGAGGACGTGCCGCTCATCGTGCGCGACATCGCGGAGCGCAACGCGATCGGCCTCGACCGCTTCACCCCGCAGCTCCTGGAGGCGCTCGTCCGCGCCGGCTGGCCGGGCGGCGTGCCGCAGCTCGAGTCGGCCATCGTGACCGCAGCCCAGGCTGCGCCGGACGGTCCGCTCTCCGTCACGCCGATCGCGGGATCGCTCGCGCGCGGCCCGCGGGTGAAGCCGAACCTCCCGCCCGCGACGGATCCTTCGCTCGCGCGCGCCCGCCTCGAGGACGCCCTCGCCCGGGCCAACGGCTCCGTCGCGTCGGCTGCGCGTGCCCTGGGCATGTCACGGCAGGCGATCTACCGTGAGGCCGACCGGCTCGGCCTCGACATCGCGCGCCGCAGGGTCCCGCGCGGCTGAGTGACGCCCGTTTCATGCCCGGGAGCCTCGCGTCGCGCCAGCGCAGGGGGCTCTCGGCGCGCTCGATGACGCAGCGCCGGCGCGCGCCCGGCGGACGTTCCGGCGCGGATCTTCAACCGTAAAATCCGAGAGACGTATGGCTGACGATCGATCCCTCCTCGGGGTCGACGCACTGCTCGTAGTGCAGCATCTCGCCGCGCGACGACGGCGGGAGCGCGCGGAGCAACGTGTAGATGGGGCCGAGGCCGCAGACGCGACGGCTGGCGAGGTCCCGAGCGACGTCGACGAAGAAGCCCGGCGCGTCGATCGACGTCGCGCGCTCGATCGAGGCGAGATCGCGGTCGCGCAGCGCCGTCCGCTGCCGCTCGTCCAGGGGCGCGGGATCACCGAAGCGCGGGCCGACGTGGGCGAGGTCCGCTCCTGCGATGACGAGGACGCGTCCGGGGCGCTTCGCCAGGGCGTCGCGGAGCGCCCGCAGGAACGACTCGGCGCCATCGTCTTGCGCGGGGTCGCGACGCCGCGCCTGACACTCCGAGAGGCCGCAGAGGATGGGTACGATCGACGCCGCGCGGCCGCCGAGGAGGTGCCGCACAAACACGGCCTGAAACTCGATCGAGTGCTCGTTTTTGTGCAGGTACTGGTCCTCGCGCACGTCGAAGCGGCTCGCCGCCGCGAGCTCCGCGATCATCTCTCGATCCGGGTCGAGAGGACCGAGCGGCGTCGCGAACGTCTTCTCGCAGACGGCGTACGGACGGCGCATCGCGGCGTGCGATGTCCCGAGCAGAACGAACGTGTCGACCTGCTCGAGCCCTGGACCTGCCAGCGCCTGCTCCAGCGCGGCATAGGCATGCCCGTAGCCCGCCGCGGCGCGCCAGAGATCCATGTGCGGCGCGCAGAGCCCGACCATGCGCGCTGGCGCGCTTTGCGGCGCCGCAGCGCGCGTCGCTCCGCCCTGCGGCCGCGCGATCTGGAGGCACTTTCGCTCGATGAAGTCGGCGAGCTTCCGTCGATCGCCGTGGTACGCGCCGCCCGCGTGCGCGGCCGCCCGGATCGGCGCCGCGTCGAACGATTGCACGACGCTCCGCCGGCGCGCGTGGAATCGCGGGCTGTCGAGCATCCAGGCGCGTTCCAGCTCGTCGGCCAGCTGCGACACGTGGGCGGCGTCCACGGGCTGGCCCGCCGACCGGGCGGCGTCACGCGCGATCTCGTCGATCGATCGCCTCCCGTCGAAGCGCGCGAGCACGGCGGCGCTCGCGGCGGGAACGACGACCGGAGACGGCGCGATGCCCTCGGTGTCGCGCAGCATCAAGGCGCGGCCATGGCGCTCATCCTGGATGACGACGATCTCAAGGGCTCGAAGCTTCGGGCGCAGCACCGGCATCCAGCGCGAGGATAGCGCGTGCGCGCTCGCCGCCCAGCGCGCGGCCTCGCGCGTCCGGGAACAGCGCCGACGCCCCCGCTGTCGCAGCGGCAGCTCGCTCCAGAACGGACGGCGCTGGTGCCCTGCGTCAGAGCGCCCGTCAGGATGGCGGATTGCTGCTTCGCAGCGGCGCTGCGTGGCACTAGGGTCGCGGCCTGAAGCTCCGCCCTGCTCTGCCCCCTCCCCACCCCCTCCCCTTGCATCGCGGCCGCTTCGGGCTGGCAGTACGTCGGATCACCACGAGAGCGCCTCCGAACGAATGCGTCGAACCACGCCCCTCGATCCACCCGTCCGTGAAGCCGATCTGCTCACCGAGCTCTCGGCCGTGTACCGCGAGGCGGAAGAGGTCTTCAGCGGCTGGACGTGCGAGGCCTCGACCGAGTGCTGTCGGTTCGGGATCACGGGCCGCGAACCGTACGTGACGTCCGTCGAGCTCGCCGCCGTCCGGCGCGCGATCGCGGCTCGCGGGGGCCGCCGAGCCCTCGAGGGGATCGTGCGAGCGAACGGGGCGGGAACGCCCGAACCGGGGGCGTCCGCCGGCGGCCCGAGCCGGCGACGCGCGCTGCCGCAGGCGTCGGAGCGGCGGTGCCCGATGCTCACCGACGCCGGCCGCTGCGCGATCTACGCCGCGAGGCCCCTCGGGTGCCGCACGTTCTTCTGTGATCGCGCCTCCGCTGGATCCCCGGTCCGCCACCACGACGTGACCCGGCTCGTCCGCAAGGTGCAGGAGATCGCCGCGCGGCACGAGCCGGGGGGCGACCTCGGCCGTCCGCTCACCCGCGCCCTGGCGGAGGCTGGACCGAGCGCCGCGGGCGCGCCGCCCAGGACGAGCACCGCGGCGCGCGCTCGCCGTGGCCGCTGAGGCCCGCCGCTCAGGTCCGCTCGACGGCCATCACGCCGGGGATCCGCTGCAGCCGCCGGATCACGCTCTTCAGCTGCGCGAGGTCGGCGCACAGGAACGTGAACGTGTTCATCGCCCGACCGTCGTCGCCCGCGCGACAGGTCGCCTCGCTGATGTTGATGCCCTGCTCGTGGAACGTGTGGCCGACCGTCGCGAGGATGCCCGGCCGGTTCGCCGTCATCACCTTGATCTGCACGGGGCGGTTGATCTTCGCGCGCGAGTCCCAGGAGATCTCCACGCGGCGCTCCGGGTCCGTGTCGAACGCCTTGGCGCAGTTGCGGCGGTGGACGGTGATGCCGCGGCCGCGCGTGATGAAGCCGACGATCTCGTCGCCTGGGAGCGGGTTACAGCACTTCGTGTAGCGGACGAGGACGTCGTCGATTCCGTTCAGCCGGATGCCATGGCTGTCGCGCCCGGTGACCTTGCGGACGAGCGACTCGATGCGCCCCTCCTTGATCGACTCGGGCGGCGGGGTCGGCGTGCCCTTCTCGTTCTCCTTGGGCGTGGGCGCGAGGAACTCGCACACCGCCCGGACGCTCACCTTGCCATAGCCGACCGCGATGAAGAGCTCGTCCGCCGAGGTGACCCCGAAGCGCTCCATGACCTTTCGCAGCTCGCCCTCGTGCTTCGTGAGGCGACTCAGGCTCATGCTGCGCTGGTGCATCTCCTTCTCGAGGAGCTCACGACCGAGCTTGAGCGACTTCTCCCTCTGCTCCGTGCGCAGGAAGTTGCGGATCTTCGAGCGCGCGCGGCTGGTCGAGACGTAATCGAGCCAGTCCTTCGAAGGGTGCTGGCTCGGGTTGGTCATCACCTCCACCACGTCGCCGTTCCGGAGCTTCGATCGGAGCGGGACGATGGCGCCGTTGACCCGCGCCCCGGAGCAGTGCTCGCCGACCTGCGTGTGGATCGCGTACGCGAAGTCGATGGGCGTCGAGCCGCGGGGGAAGACGCGCACGTCGCCCTTCGGCGTGAAGACGTACACCTCGTCCTGGAACAGGTCGACCTTGACGCTCTCCAGGAACTCGGCCGGATCCTTGAGCTCCTTCTGGAACTCCATCAGCTGGCGGAGCCAGCCGAACCGCGCGGCGTCCTTCGGGTCGATGCCGCCGGAGTTGTTCTCCTTGTACTTCCAGTGCGCCGCGATGCCCTGCTCCGCGACGCGGTGCATCTCATGGGTGCGGATCTGGATCTCGATCCGCTCGCGCCCGGGTCCGATGACCGTCGTGTGCAGCGACTGGTACATGTTCGGCTTGGGCAGCGCGACGTAGTCCTTGAAGCGGCCGGGGACCGGGGTCCACTGCGAGTGGATCACGCCGAGCGTCGCGTAGCAGTCGGCCACCGACTCGACGAGGACGCGGAACGCGATGACGTCATAGACCTGGTCGAAATCGCACTGCTGCGCCTGCATCTTGCGCCAGATCGAGTAGAGGTGCTTCGCTCGACCGGTGACGTCGACCGCGAAGCCCTGCTCCGCGAGCTTGCCCGCGAGCACCTTCGAGACCTCGTGGATGTACTTGTCCCGCTCCTTCGCGGTCGTCTTGACCTTCTGCGAGAGGTCCGACCAGGCTTCCGGCTCGATGTACCTGAACGACAGGTCCTCGAGCTCGCTCTTGAAGCGCGCGATGCCGAGGCGGTTCGCGAGCGGCGCGTAGATCTCCATCGTCTCCCGGGCGATCCGGTCCTGCGCCTCGGGCTTCATGAACTCGAGCGTCCGCATGTTGTCGAGGCGGTCGCACAGCTTCACGAGGAGCACGCGGATGTCGCGCGCCATCGCCACCAGCATCTTGCGGAAGTTCTCGGCTTGCCGATCTTCCTTGGAAGCGAAGTTGATCTTCGAGAGCTTCGTCACGCCGTCGACGAGGAACGCCACCTCCTGGCCGAAGCTGTTCTCGATGTCGGTGGTCGTCGCGAGCGTGTCCTCGACGACATCGTGCAAGAGCCCGGCGCAGACGCTCGCCGTGTCCAGCTTGAGCTCGGTGATGATCGCGGCGACGCTCGCCGGGTGGGAAAAGTAAGGGTCACCGCTCTTGCGGGTCTGCCCCTTGTGAGCATCAGAGCTGTAGGCGTAGGCCCGGGCGATGAGATCGACGTCTGCAGCCGGCTGATAGGTCCGGACGCGATCGACAAGCTCCGTCAACGTCAGCATGAAGAGTTCGGTGGGCGCAATGCGCCCCCTCCCTTTCGCACGCTAACACCGCGATCTAGACCTCGCAATTGTGTCACCATGCGCGACGCGCGCGCGCGCGCAGAGTAAGGCGCCCAGGCGCGTTGCCCGGCGCAGGGCACGCGCGCTCCGCCGCACGTCCTCGTCGCCATCCACGCCATCCACGCCGTCCTCTTCCGCATCTCGGTTCATCTAGGAGTTTCCGCTTCGCCCGCTTGCGGGTCGAATGTTGTCGCGGATTCATGAAAACCATGGAGCCGATCACCGTCTACGTCCACTTCCCCTGGTGCCTCAAGAAGTGTCCCTACTGCGACTTCGTGTCTTTCGCGAAGGCGCGGGAGGCGATCGACCACCGCGGCTATGCCGACGCCGTGCTGGCCGAGCTCCGGAAGCGGGAGGATGTGCTGGGCGAGCGCGAGCTCCGGAGCATCTTCTTCGGCGGCGGGACGCCGTCCCTCTGGGAGCCGGACGAGATGGGCAGGGTGCTGTCGGCCATCACCGCGGCCGCCGGCCGGCGCTCGCCGGACCTCGAGGTGACCGTGGAGTGCAACCCGACCTCGCTCGATGAGCTACGGGCCCGAGCGTTCCGAGCGATCGGAGTGAACCGGCTCAGCATCGGAGTTCAGGGCCTCGACGTCGAGCGCCTCCGGTTCCTCGGGCGCCTGCACGACCCTGACGGCGGGCTCGGCGCGCTCTCGGCGGCGCTCCGCTCCGGGATGCCGCGCGTGAGCGGCGATCTCATCTACGGTGTCGCGGTCGGAACGGTCGAGGCGGCGCGGGAGCAACGCCCCGAGCACGCCGCCGCCGAGGCGCGCGCCGTGGCCTCGACGGGGGTGACCCATGTCTCGGCGTACAGCCTGACGGTCGAGCCCGGCACCTCGTTCGGAGAGCTCGCGCGGCGCGGTCGCCTGCCGCTCGCCGGAGACGATGGCGTCGCGGACACGTTCTTCGCCATCGACGAGGCCCTCGAGGCCGAGGGGCTCGCCCATTACGAGGTGTCGAACTACGCGAGGCCGGGTCACGAGGCGCGCCACAACCTGGGTTACTGGCAAGGCATCGACTACGTCGGCCTCGGGTGCGCCGCCTACGGGACGGTGTCGCGCCCGGATCCGCGCTGGGGCCTGCGCTCGGCCGGCGCGGAGGGCCATGATGGAGAAGCGTCCGCGGTCCGGTACCGGAACATCGTGAGTCCGGAACGGTACATGGCTGCGATGGCCGAGGGCGGCGAGGCGATCGCCGTGGAGAGCGAGGAGCGGCTCGACCCGGAGACGCGGCTGTCCGAGCGGATCATGCTCGGGCTGCGGCTGCGCGAGGGGCTCGATCTCGAGGCCTCCGCGGCGGCGCTCGGGGTGCCGGCGTGGCCGCCCTCGCGGCGGCGGGCCGCGGAGCGGCTCGAGCGCGCCGGCCGCCTGGAGGTGGCCGGCGGGCGGGTCCGCGTCCCGCGAGCCGCCTGGGTCTTCGCCGACGGCATCGCGGCCGACCTGTTCTGAAGCAGCGCCGCGAGGGCGTCACGTGGGCGCGCGGCGCTCGCGGTGGACGCCGGGCCGGGAGCGCGCTCCGATGAGCGCCCCATGAGCCGTTCGCCTACCGTCGAGGACATCCGCGGCGCCGCCGCGCGCATCGCGCCCCACGCCCACGTGACGCCCGTCATGACCAGCCGCACGATCGACGGCATCGCGGGGGCGCGCGTCTTCTTCAAGTGCGAGAACCTGCAGCGGGTCGGGGCGTTCAAATTCCGCGGCGCGTGCAACGCGGTCCTGTCCCTCTCGGACGAGGAGGCGCGGCGCGGCGTCGCGACCCACTCCTCGGGCAACCACGCCGCCGCGCTCGCGCTCGCGGCCCGCATCCGCGGCGCGGCCGCGTACGTCGTCATGCCCGAGACCGCGCCCGCCGTGAAGCGCGCCGCCGTGGAGGGCTACGGCGCCCGGGTCGTGAGCTGCGCCCCCACGCTCCGCTCGCGCGAGGAGACGATCGCCCGCGTGCTCTCCGAGACGGGCGCGATCTTCGTCCATCCTTACAACGACCCGCGCATCATCGCCGGCCAGGGCACGGCCGCGCTGGAGCTCGCGGCCCAGGTGGACGATCTCGACGCCGTGGTCGCGCCCGTGGGCGGCGGCGGGCTGCTCTCCGGGAGCGCCATCGCCACCGGCGCGCTGTCGCGCGCGCGCACGATCGGCGCCGAGCCCGAGGCCGCGGACGACGCGGCGCGATCGATGCGCGAAGGGAGGATCGTCCCCTCGAACGACCCGGTCACGATCGCCGACGGCCTCCGCGCTTCGCTGGGCGAGCTCACCTTCGCGGTCCTGCGCGAGCGCGGGGTCGAGATCGTCACCGTGAGCGAAGACGACATCGTCAAAGCGATGCGCGTCGTCTGGGAGCGGATGAAGCTCGTCATCGAGCCGAGCGCGGCCGTCCCGGTGGCGGCGGTCCTGCGGCGCTTGGTCCAAGGGGCGCGGATCGGCGTCATCGTGAGCGGAGGCAACGTCGATTTGACCCGGCTCCCGTTCACCTGAGCGCGATCGCGGGAGCCACGCCGGCGCCCGGCCTCGCCGCGCGCGCGCGGGGAAGCTCGACCTTCACCCGAGCGCGATCGAGCGCTCGATCCTACCCGCGAGGGCGCGCTGGCGCTCCCCGCGCCCTCGCTCACGTGCCGCGCCGCTCTCGCGCGAAGCGCAAGGCGGCGCGTACAGCGCTCGGCCCCGGGCCGGGCGGCGCCGCAGCGACCGATCGCCCTTGCGCGTCGAGGATGCGCGAGCCCCCCTGGCCGTCGAGCGCAGGGCGGGAGGGCCCCCAGTTGGCGTTCACGATCGCGATGCGATGGCGCCGGGCGAGCACGGGCAGGAGATCGGCGCGCATGTCCCCTTCCCCGGGCGAGTCGACCCACGCCGTGGGGAAGAGCAGCAGATCGGCCTCATCGAGCGCATCGCCCGCGTCCTCGGAGAGGAAGTGAACATCGAAGCAGATCGCGACGGTGATCTTGACGCCGCGCAGCTCGAGGACCGGCGTCCCGAGATCCCCCGGCGCCGCCCAGCGCTCCGGGAACCACGGATGACGCTTGCGGTAATGGCCCACGCGCCGTCCGTCGCCGTCGAAGACGAGCAAGCTGTTGTAAATGCGGCCCCCGCTCGCCTCGACGAGGGGGCCGGCCAGCGCGATCCCGTGCCTTCGCGCGAGCCCGGCGAGCCGCTCCGCCGACTCCCCGTCGATCGGCTCCGCGAAGCGGCGCAGATCGCTGTCGCCCCGCGGGGAGACATAGCCCGTGAGGATGAGCTCGGACAGCAGCACCAGGTCTGCCCCCGCGAGCGCTGGCGAGCCGAGGAGGCCGTCGATCTCGGCAAGCGCGCCCGCTCGGTCGCCGAAGCGCTGCGGCAGCTCGAGCGCGACCACGTCGAGGGAGCGATCGCTCAAGGACACCACCGGACGCCCCCGCGCCGCGAGCACGCTCCCGCGCCGCCCGCGGGCGATCCGTTCGCATCGCCCCGAACGGCGCACGGCGAAGCCACGGGGCGCCTTCGGCTCAGCGGTGGTTCCGCGCGACCTGGAGCTGGTGGAGGCTCACCGCCAGGTCGACCTGGCGGCGAAGATCCGAGGCGATCCAGGGCTTCGTGATGATCCGGAAAGCCGCGCTCTCCCGGGAGATCTTCTGGATCTGCTCGACGTCCGTCGGGGCGCAGACCAGCACCGGGACGTAGCTCAGCCCCTGCCGGCGCAGCTCGCGCAGCAGCGCGAGCCCGCTGAAATGAGGCATCCGGTAGTCGGCGACGACCACGGCGGGCGGCTCCTTCACGGCGGCCGCCAGCGCGCGGCGAGGGTCCCCGAAGGTGCGGACCTGGTAGCCGGAGCGGAGCGCCCGATCCATGAGGTCCAGGTTGAGCTCCTCATCGTCGACGGCGTAAAGGAGGGCTCCTTGGCCCCGACCACTCGAAGGTGGCGGCATGCTGCCGGAGTGCGGGGCATTGCCCATCAAGCGCGAGGGTATCAGACCTCGTTCTCCTGCACCACGCGCTCAAGCCGAGGCGATCTGGTTGCCTGCATCACGCTCAGCGAAGGGCAGCCAGGCGCGCGGCACAGCGGGAAGGCCGGCAGATGTGGGCGCCGCTTCGCCCCGGCGCCCTGTCTCGCGTCGCTTCAGCGGGCCTCGAGGCGCCGCGAGCGATCAACCTGGGCCGGCAGCGGCGTTCACGATCCACTCCGGCGGCGTTCGGCGGTAAGAGATCAGGGGATGCCCGCTCGCGATGGATTGCTCGAAGTCGGCGCGCTCGTGGACGGCCGGTATCAGGTGCTCGGCCACCTCGGGAGCGGCGGCCATAGCGTCGTCTACGATGCGCGCCAGATCGTGACCACCCAGCGCGTGGCGCTCAAGCTGCTTCGGCCCGAGGTGCTGCGGCGCTCGCGCGAGTCGAGCTCCCAGGAAGCGCGCTTCGAGCGGGAGATGCAGGTCATCGCCCAGCTGAGCCACCCGAACATCGTTCGCCTGCTCGACGCCGGGCGCCTGCCCGAGGGCGAGCTCTACCTGGCGCTCGAGTACGTCGACGGCGAGACGCTGACCGCGCGCTGCCAGCGCACGAGGGGGGTCGAGCCGAACGAGGCGAAGCGGCTGATGCTGCAGGTGCTCGACGCCATCGGCTTCGCCCACGAGCGCGGCGTCGTTCACCGCGACCTCAAGCCGCACAACATCATGGTCGCCGGGTCGGGCAAACGAACGCACGCCAAGGTGCTGGATTTCGGCATCGCCGCGCTCATCGGCGAGGCCCGCTCCGCCGACTACCGCGCGCTCACCCCCACCGGGGAGTTCAACGGGACCCCGGCCTACATGGCCCCGGAGCAGCTCGTGCAGTCCACCCCGACCACAGCGGCGGACATCTATGCATGGGGGCTCACCTTTCTCGAGTGCCTGATCGGCGCGCCCGTGATGCACGAGGCGACGATCGCCGAGGTCATCTTCCGGCAGCTGAGCCCCGAGCCGGTGCCGATCCCCCGCGCCCTCCGCGGCCACCCCCTCGGCGCGCTGCTCGAGCAAGCGACCGCCAAGTCGCCGGCGCACCGCTTCCGGTCCGCCCGCGACGCCTACGAGCTGCTGGAGGAGTGCGACGTGTCGGGGATCCCGTGGCCGCTGCCGTCCGATCCTGGGCACGCCGCCTCGCTGAAGGAGCGCGGTGGCGCCCTGGAGCAGCGGGCGATCGCCACGCGACCGGCGCGGCAGCTCGAAGCCGAGCAGGAGACCCAGCTCGTGCCCTCCGAGCAGCCGCCGGGCACGGTGCGCAAATCCCCCGAGCAGCAGCGGCAGGACGAGCGGCTCGGCGCCGCGCCGACGCTCGCGATCCCAGGCCGCAATGTCGCGCCCGCCGCGGCGCCGGCGAGGCCGATCCGCAACGCGTCGATCCACCTCGGCGCCTCGGGGAGCCCGCCGACGGCGCCGACGACGAGCTTCACGTCCCGCCCCAGCGTCGCGCCCGGGACGCGGCCGGTGTCCACCACCGGCCGCGGCGAGCGCCGCCAGCTCACCGTGCTTGTCTGCGGGCTCGCCGGCGCCGAGCGCATCGCGGACACGGTCGACAGCGAGGCGTTCCACGAGCTCGTCCAGATGTACCAGGCGGTGTGCGCTCAGGTGATCGGGGCGCAAGAGGGGGTGTTCCTCCGCTCCCCGGGCGAAGAGACGATCGCGTATTTCGGCCACCCCGTCGCGCGGGAGGACGACGCCCTCCGCGCCGTGCAGGCGGCGCTCGATCTGGTCGAGCACATGTCCCGCCTGAACGCGCGCGAGCTCGTGTCCGTGCCGCTGTCCGTGCAGGTCGGCGTGCACACCGGGATCGTCGTCGTGGCGGACAGCGACGCCGCGCCATCGCTCGCAGGCCCGACCTTGAACGCCGCGACGCAGCTGAAGGCCCACGCGGAGCCGGGCACGGTGCTCGTGAGCCGCGCGACGCTGAAGCTCGTCGAGGGCTATTACCACGTGGACGCGCTCGGCGAGATCAGCCCGAAGGAGGCGCGCCAGCCGATCGAGGTCTTCGCGGTGCACGGGCGCACGACCGCGCGGGACCGGCTGGACGCGAGGATGCAGCACGGGCTCACGCCGCTCGTCGGGAGAGACAGCGAGCTCGACGAGATCGCGACCCGGTGGACGCGGGCCGCGGGGGGCGCGGGGCAGGTCGTGCTGATGACGGGCGAGGCGGGGATCGGCAAGTCGCGGAGCGTGCGCGCGTTCCGCGACCGGCTGGCCGGGACGCCGCACCTGTGGCTCGAGGCGCGCTGCTCGCCGCAGCTCCAGAACAGCGCCTTCTATCCGGTGATCGAGCTGCTCAACGCGCTGCTCGCGGGCGATCGCGAGCGCGCGAGCACGCTGAGCGGCGCCGCGCCGCCGACGGAGCGCGGCGCGGGGATCGAGCCGCGCGAAGACCGGCTCGCGCGGCTGGAGAAGCTGCTCGCCGAGGCGGAGGCGGGGCCGCTCGCCGTGCCGCTGCTCGCCGCGCTGCTGTCGATCCCGACCGAGGGACGCCACCCCATGCCGGCGCTCACCCCGCAGCGCCAGCGGCAGGAGACCATCTCCTCGCTCCTGCAGCTCTTCCTCGGGCTCGCCGATCGGCAGCCGCTCGTGCTCACGGCCGAGGACCTGCACTGGGCCGACCCGTCGACCCTGGAGCTGCTCGGCCGGCTCATCGACGAGGGGCGGCCGTCTCCGCTGCTCCTGCTCCTGACCGCGCGCCCGACGTTCGCGCCGCCGTGGCCGGTGCGTTCGCACTTCACCCAGATCTACCTCGCCCCGCTCAGCGCCGAGCGGATGCGGGCGCTCGTCCAGCAGCTGGCCGGCAAGTACGCGACGAGCGGCGCGCCGGGCATGAAGGCGTCGCTGCCAGACGAGGTGATCCGGACGCTCGCGGAGCGCAGCGATGGCGTCCCGCTGTTCGCCGAGGAGCTCACGCGCATGGTGGTCGAGTCGGCCGCCGCGCAGGCCGCCGCAGAGGAGTCGACCGGCGCGCCGAGCGCCGCGCGCCAGGCGGTGGGCGCGCCCGAGATCCCGACCACCCTCCAGCACTCGCTGATGTCGCGCCTCGATCGCTTGGGCCCTGCCAAGGAGGTCGCGCAGCTCGCCGCGGTGTTCGGCCGATCGTTCGGCTACGAGGCGCTCGAGCTGTGCGCGGCGGGCAGCGCGGGCGCGGAGCCGCTGCTCATGGCGTCGAGCCCCGAGTCGCTGCGCGAGGCGCTCGCGCAGCTCGTCGACGCCGAGCTGCTCTTCCAGCGGGGGCGCCCCCCGCGCTCGACGTACACGTTCAAGCACGCGCTGGTGCAGGACGCCGCCTACCAGTCGCTGCTCCGCAGCACCCGGCAGGTGTACCACGCGCGCATCGCCGCCGTCCTCGCCGAGCGCTCCACGGACACGCCGCCCGAGCTGCTCGCGCGGCACTACACCGAGGCCGCGCTGATCGGCCCCGCCGTCGCGGCGTGGCAGCGCGCGGGCGAGGCCTCGCTGTTCTCGTCCGCGCACGCCGAGGCGATCAGCCAGCTCAGCCGCGGGCTGGAGCTCCTGAAGCAGCTCCCGGAGACCAGCGAGCGGACGCGCGACGAGATCACGCTGCAGACCACGCTCGGCGTCCCGCTGATGATCACGCGCGGCTACGCCGCCCCGGAGGTCGAGGCGACGTATGCGCGCGCGCACGCGCTCTGCCGCGAGGCGGGCTCCTCGCCGCAGCTCTTCCCCGCGCTGTGGGGGCTCTGGATCTTCTTCCACGTCCGCGGCGACTACGCGCTGGCGGAGCAGCACGGCGAGCAGCTGCTCGCGCTCGCCGAGAGCACGGGCGACGCCGGCATCACGCTGGGCGCCCACCAGGCGCTCGGCGCGACGCGCTTCCTCCGAGGGCACCTCCGCAAGGCCCGCGAGCACTTCAACAAGGTGCTCGCGCTCTACGATCCCGCGCGTCACCTCCCGCTCGCCTTCCTCTTCGGCCAGGACGCCGCGGCGTTCTCCCTGTCTCACCTCGCCTGGATCGCGTTCCACCTCGGCGAGCCGGAGCGCGCCAGGGCCTCGGTCGACGAGGCGATCGCGCTGTGCGACGAGCTGAACCAGCCCGTGAGCCGCGGCTTCGTCGAGCACTTCGCGGCCGTGCTGTGCTGCCTGCTCGGCGATCTCGCGGGCGCGGAGGCGCACGCACACGCGCTCGGCAAGCTCTCCGAGGAGGTGGGCATGCCCCACTGGGCCGCGCTCAGCCAGATCGACCTCGGCTGGGCGACGGCGGCGCGCGCGGCCGAGGGGCCGGCCGGCGAGGCGGCGCGCGCGCGGTATGCCGAGGGCGCCGCGCGCATCCGTGGAGGCCTGGCGATGCTGACGGGCGTCGGCAGCCGCGTGTCGCTCACCTACTGGCGGTCAGCGCTCATCGAGGCGGAGCTCGGCGCGGGCAACGTCGACGAGGCGAGCGCGCTGCTCGCCGACACGCTGGCCTTCGTCGAGAAGAGCGACGAACGCTACTTCGAGCCAGAGCTCTGCCGCCTCGAGGGCGAGATCGCCCTCGTGCGCGGCGCGCCGACGGCCGCGGAGGCGCGGGATCGGGCCGAGGCGGCCTTCCGGCGCGGGCGCGAGATCGCGGAGGGTCAGGGCGCGCTCGGCCTTCTGGCGCAGCTCTCCGCGCGCCGCGCGGCCGGCCCCTGAGCGGAGCGCGGCGCGCTGGAAGAGAAGAAGCGGCGCGCGCGGCGCGTCCGGCGGCGAGGCGACCGCGGGAGACGCCGCAGGAGCTCCGGAGCGCGGCGCTAGAGCTCGCCGTGGATGGGCATCGGCACCCGCCAGGCGACGATCTCGGCGTGCTGCTCGCGGCTGAAGGGCCGCTCGAGGAGCCGCGTGCACGACTGCCGTGAGCGGAACAGCTCGAGGATGTAGCCCATGCGCTCGGGCAGCGACGCCCAGTCCTCTGCGCCGCAGCCGTGCGTCGTCTGGTCGTGCGCGTTGTACTCGCTCAGGAGGTCGAAGAGCTCGCGATCCTCGATGGTCGCGAGCTCCGCGCAGTGGAGCGGCAAGCCGGGCGGCGGGGGCAGGTCGTGGCCGAGATCGAGGAGCTCGTCCGGCAGGCGCATGGTCATCATTTCCTTCGTGGCCAGCAGACGCCAGAGCTCCTGCACCTTCTCGGCCTGCTCCCGGATGACGGACCTCAGCGGCTCGGGCAGGAGCCGTCCGGGGACGCCGATCGAGTCGCGCACGCAGCGGACGGGCGCGTTGAGCGCCCGCGCGATGTACGGCTGGAGCCGCACCTGCTCGTGCAGCCCGACGAGCGCGTTGGCGAGGAGGACCAGCTCCGCTTTCCTGTCCTTCTCCTCCGTGAGCATCGCCTCGTGGTAGCGCGCCACGGCGCTGCGGAGCAGCCCCTGCCCGCCCTCCCGAGACTGCCCTGTCTGCAGCCCGTCGAGCAGCGCGGCGAGCTGCGCGTCGCCGGGCCGCGGGCACTCTCGATAGAGGTGGATCATGCGGACGAACAGGGGTCCGAGCTCCTCGAAGACCTTGAGGTTGCCGAGGGCGATGTCCGCGCTCAGCTCGCGCAAGATCCGCTCTGGGATCTCCATCAGATCGAGGCCATGACCCCACCAGGGCGTGAGCAGGTTGACGCCGCTGACGAGCGGCGAGCGCTGGGGCTCGCCCTTGCCGCGCCCCGTCGTGACGCCCGCGCGCTGCGAGATCACCTCCCGCTCGTCCTCGTCCGAGAGGATCAGCTGCCGGAGCACCGCCGGCACCTCCTCGTTGCGGATGAACCGCCCCGCGGTCTTCGAGGCCCACGTCGCGAAGGTGCACCAGTGGGCGTTGCGTCCGCCGAGCAGCTTCACGAGCTCCGCGGAGATCTCGTAATAGCACTGGGTGATGAGCAGGTTGCGCAGCACCGGCTGCCGCTCCAGCGCGATGACCGCGGGCACGTGCTCGAGCAGCGAAGGCAGCTCGGACACCTCCGAGAACCGCACGCCGGAGTGCGTCCTCGCGGCGGTCCGCGTCGCGCGCTCCACGACGCCGCTTCGCGTCCCCCGGAGCGCCTGCGCCTCCGCGGGCGACGAGAGGGAGGGCCGATAGACACCGTCCTGGAAATTGCCGGAACGCTCGCTCGCCGGTGCCGCAGCCATCAGCGGCTTCACAGGGGTCGTCATTCTCCCGTGCTATCTCCGATCGCTACCAGCTGTCCATACCTGTCCATAAGTTCAAGATGAAAAATGCCGGCTGGCACGCGGCGGGCTGAACATGTGACGCCGGTTACACGCCGGCGTGTTCAGCGGCGCCTGGCCACGTTCTGGCCCCCTCGGCCGCGCTCGCCCGCGCTCGGCCGATTGAACACGCGCCAGCGGCCTCACGGCGGCTGCGGTGGAGCGAGCGGCGGGAGCGTCGAGGGGGCCCCGGCCGCCACGGCGCTTCCGCCGCTTTCGCCACGTGGCCAGGTCGTGACGCTCACCCGACGCTCTCGGCCGAAGGTCCGCGCGACCACGGCGCGCACATCGGCCGGCTCGACCTCCTCGAGCGCGCGGAGCAGCCTCGGCAGGCTGCCTGGGTCGAGCGCAGCCCGCAGCCGCAGATCGGTGATCGGCCGAGGAGACGCGGGCGGCGGCGCGACCGTCGCGCGGCGGGTGAGCTCTCGCTCGAGATCCAGCTTGAGCAAGGCCTTCGCGAGGGCCAGCTCCTTCCAGGTGGGCCCGGACGTCGCGAGCGACGCGAGCTCGGCGTCGAGGCGCTGCTCCAGCTCGGCGGCGCTGCGCGACGGCGCGGGCGTGAGCTCCACCGCCGCGACGCTCGCCTGCGCGCCGAGCGACAGGCGCCCCGTCACCTCCGACGCGAGCTGCCCCTCGGCCACGAGGGCCTTCGCGAGCCGCGCGACGCGCGGGCTGACGAGGATCTCCATCGCCACCCGGAGCGGCGCCTCGTCCGTGCTTCCCTCCGGCGGCGCGATCCAGCCATAGAGCAGCCGCGGCGCCGGCACCGCGTCCTCGACGACGATCCGCTCCTCGCGCGGATGCGGCCCGATGGGCCGCTCCGGCTCCTCGACGGCGCGCTGGAGCGAGCGCGCGAGCGCCCGCTCGACCGCCGCGCGAGAGACGTCGCCCGAGAGCGCGATCGTCGCCTGGGCCGCGGCGCGCTCGCGCCGGAGCGACTCGGTGAGCAGGAGCTCGCTCGCCGCGCCCGCGTCGCCGCGCGCCCCTATCAAGGTGCCCTCCAGCGGGTGGCCGGCGGGGAACAGCGCGTCCCCGAGCGCCAGCCACGAGGGGCCGTACGGCGCCCGCTCGAGCGCGCGCCGCGAGGCCGCGCTGGCCTGCCGCCTGAGCTCGGCCACGCGCGCGTCGCTCGCCTCGCCGAGCAGCATCCTGAGCCGCGCGGCGACCAGGTCGACGCCGACGTCGAGATCCCGCGGAGGCACGGTGATCGCGACGCGCGCCTCGCTGGCGAGCGCGGGCCCCGCCGCGCCGGCGTCGCCCGCGGGCCGCGCCGGGACGGCGACGGCCGCGCTGATCGAGACGAGCGGCGCCGCGGGGTCTTCCCGGAAGTCGACAGCGATGCCGTTCGGGAGGCGGAAGCGCTGCACCTGCTCCTGGCCGAGGCCCGCGAGGAGCCCGATCTGCTTCTCGATCGCCGCCTCGCGCCCCTTGAGGGCGCGGCGCGCGCTCGGGGCTCCGACGTCGTCGAAGGGCGACGCCGGGACGAGGCGCCCGCTCCGGATGCCGAGCGGGTCGTCCTCGAAGGCAGGGCGAAAGCCGACGCCGCCGCCGATCATCACGATCGGGAGCCTCGCGTCGAGCGCCTCCGGGTTGCCGAGGAGCGGCATGGGCGCCGGCGCCTGGCCGGGCGGGGTGAAGAGGGGGAGCCGGTTCCGACCGAGCGACACGGGGCGGGGCGGCAGCGACGCGCCGTCCAGCGCGAGCTCGCCGATCGCGGCGCGCCGCGGCAGCCCAGCGCTCGCGCCGTCGCCCTCGTCCTCGTCGAGCTCCTCGTGGTCGAGGTAGGCGGGGAAGAGGGCCATGGCGCGCGCGACGCGATCGGCGGGCAGCGAGATCAGGTGGTCGACACGGCCGGGCGGGACACGGTCGCGCAGGAGCTCGGGGTTGTGCTCGCGCAGCACGGCCGTCGAGATGCCCGCGGCGCGCGCGATCGTGCGGAGCCGCGTCCCCGGCGGCACCGCGACCTCGCCGAGGTCGAGCGGCGGGAGAGGCGCGACGTCGGGCAGGTCCAGCCCGAAGCGGCCGCGGTTCGCCGCGACGATCGCGAAGGCGATGATCTGCGGAACGTAGTCCGCGGTCTCCTTGGGAATGGCGCCGGCCTGCGAGAGCTCCGCGAGCCCGACGGGCCCGCGGGCCTCGGGATCGCGCGCCGCCGTGACCTTCGACAGCGCGCGGAGGACCCCCTCGTGGCCGAGGTTGTACGCCGCCAGCGCGAGGTCCCAGCGGCCGAAGCGCTCGTACAGGTCGCGCAGGTGCGCGGTCGCGGCGTCCGTGGCCCGCGTGATGCCCATGCGGGCGTCGATCCACTCGGACTGCTCCAGGCCGTAGGCCTCGCCCGTCCTCGGCATGAACTGCCAGAGCCCCGCCGCGCCGGCCGGCGAGACCGCCCGCGGGTCGAAGCCGCTCTCGATCGCCGCGACCCA
Organism: Sorangium sp. KYC3313; assembly: GCF_052075895.1. NCBI lineage: Bacteria > Pseudomonadati > Myxococcota > Polyangiales > Polyangiaceae > Sorangium > Sorangium sp. KYC3313. The sequence goes on along the minus strand of NZ_CP197255.1, from coordinate 7,436,507 downwards.
GAGCAGATCCTCCGGGAGGCCCGCCTCGCGGAGCGAGCGCTCGATGATCTCGCGGTACGCGCCGGCGCGCCGGAAGCGCCGCTGGAAGAGGGCGCGCCCCTCGTCGGACTGGGCGAAGAAGCGGACGAACCGCATCGTGCGGCGCGTGAGGGGCACGTCGAGGTCCGGCATCGCCAGCGTGGCCAGCACCGCCCCGTCGGGGTCCTCGAGATCCTCGTCCGCCGCGGGCTGGAACTCGTGCACGAGGAGCGCCGTGAGGGCGGGCGGCGCGTCGCCGGCGGGCGGAGGGCAGGCGTCGGCCGTCGGCGCGAGGGCGGGCGCGCGATCGAGCAGGCTGGGATCACGGAAGGCGCGGTACGCCGCCGAGAAGGACGCGCGCACCGATGGCGCCTGGCCGACGGCCGCGCCCGAGACGCAGAGCAACGCGCCGAGCCCGGTCCACAGAGCGGCTCGCCGTGCCCAGCTCATCGACGTGGATCTTGCTCCGAAACCGCCCGCCAGCGCTACGGCAAAGCGCGAAGACAACGGCGGCGCCGTGGGTTGCTCGACATCGCCGCGCTTCCCGGTGCGCCCCGGCGCGCCCGCGGCCTCCCGCGATGTTCCCGCCCGAATTTCCCGGTGAATTCCCCGGCGAACTCCTCGGCGATCTGCCCCGGCGCCGCGCCCCGCGCCTGCCCGGGGCCGACGGCCCTCGCTGCGACCAGCACTAGCCGCCCGCGCCCGGGCGAGCTAGCACGCGTCGGCGATGCGCTCGCCTCCAGCCGGACCCCCTTCAGAGAAGAGCCCTCGGCTGGGCGAGGTGCTCGACTTCATGAAGCTCCTGTGGGCCGTCGATCACGGCCTGCAGTCGACGTCGAAGCGCATGGAGGCGAAGATGGGCGTGACGGGCCCGCAGCGGCTCGTCATCCGCATCGTCGGGCGCTACCCGGGGATCTCCGCCGGGCGGCTCGCCGAGATCATGCAGCTGCACCCGAGCACCCTCACGGGGGTGCTGAAGCGGCTTCAAGAGCGCGGGATCATCGAGCGCCGGGTCGACCCGAACGACGGGCGCCGCGCGCTCCTGGGCCTCACCGCGCGCGGGCGCGAGCTCGACAGCCTCCGCACCGGCACGGTGGAGGCGGCCGTGCGACAGGCGCTGAAGTCGGTGCCGCGACGCAAGCTCGACGCCGCGCAGGACGTGCTCGCGGCCGTCGCCGAGGCGCTGCAACCGCAGCAGGGCGGCGGGTAGCGCCGCCGGTCGGATCCGCGCGCGCGGCGCGCGATCCAGTCAGGGCAGCGCCGATCGGAGAATGCCCGCAGGCGCGCGCGGCGCTTGCGCCGAAGCGCGCCGGGCGAACGGCGCTTCGCTCCCCGAAGCTCGGCGCGCGCTGCGTGATCTGCGTGAAGCGCAGGGCCGGGCCGCGACCCGCGGCCCCTCCGGACATCGAACAGAGAAACGGCGGTCGTCCCGCGCGGCGATCCGCGCCTCGCCGTCTCCGAGACGGAGGACGTCGCCGCGCCGGACCCGTGAATCGAGGCACTCGGCGCGATCTCCGCGCGGCGCGCGCCGCGCCGAGCGCCTCCCATCACCACGACGGGGGAACAATGAGGCACTGGGTTCTTGGCTCCATCAGCGCGGCGATCATCGCGGCGTCATGGGGCTGCGGCTCCGGAGAGCGAGGCGGGAAAGCAGAGTCGGGGGGCGGCGGGCACGCGGCGGGGGGCGGCGGGACGGGCAGCCAGGCCGCAGCCTGCACGATCGCGGCCGCGGGCCTGAAGGTGAGCAGCGGCCGCGGGGTCACGCCCTCGATCGCGTGGACCGGAGCGGGCTTCGCCATCGCGTGGCAGGAGCGCGCGGCCGACGAGGGCGACATCCTCCTCGCCACGGTCGACGCGGAGGGCAACAAGCTGCGGGAGGAGGTGATCGATGACGGGCCGGGCGTCTCCAGCCACCCGAGCGTCCACCGCGACGGGCAGGGCCTGCTCGTCCTCTGGCAGGATCAGGACGGCGCGGGCAGCGTCGTGCGCGGCCGCCGCGCGACGCTGCAAGGTGTCGCCGAAGGCGCGGCCTTCGATCTGGCCAGGAGCGGAGCGGCCGAGTCCTGGCCCACCGCGGCGGCGAGCCAGGACGGGACGCTCATCGCGTGGATGGACGCGGGAGGATCGCGGCTCGGCCACCTCGACAGCGGCGCGCTGAGCAGCTCGATGCCGCTGGATCATGCGCAATTTCCGGCCGTCGCTTCGGACGGCGAGAGGACCGCGCTGGTCTGGAGCCAGGGCGACGCGCTCGGCTTCGCCAGGCCGGGCCAGGAGAGCGCTCCGCTCGATCCGATCGCGCACCAGGGCGTCGACGCGAAGGTGCCGCGCGTCGTGCTCGGCGGAGACGACGCCTTCCTCGTCTGGGAGGACACCCGCAGCGGCGCGGAGCAGATCCGCGGGCTCCGGATCTCCGCGCAGGACGAGGTGTCGCCCGAGGCCATCGTCTCGCGCGGCGAAGACAGCGCCAACTGGCCGGCGCTCGCGTGGACGGGGCACGGCCTTGCCGTCGCGTACTACCAGTTCCGCGACGGTCCCCCGGGCGTCTTCGTCACGCTGCTGAGCCGGGACCTCGAGCCCATGGGCGACGAGATCGAGGCGAGCGGCGGCGCGACCGCCCGGTACCCGGCGCTGGCCTGGACAGGCCAGGAGCTCGGTATCGCCTACACGGAGCAAGACCAGGGCATCCGGCTCTCGCGCGCCCGTTGCCCCTAGCTCCGCCCGCCCACGCGGCGCGATCCTCCGCGGCCGTTCACCTCATCCATCATCCATCCCGCGCACGGGGACGCGGCCAGGCCGCCCGCGACGGCGCGAGGTCGTCGCTCGCAGCGGCGCAGCCCGATCGCCCGCGGCGATGCGCCCGCGCCGCCGCCGCGGCCCCGGATCGAACCCTGCAACCGCCCTCGGCGTGGCCGTCCTCCCCTGCGCCTTTGCGATCCTAATCTGCACAGCCGTGCTCGGCGCCTACGCCGTGCGCGTCGCGCGCCGCGGCCGACCCGCGATGCCGCGGCTCGGCGCCTCGCCTGGGAGCGCGCTGCTCCCCAGGCCGGTGGTCGAGGCCTTCTACTGGTCGTTCCACGCCCCCGCGCGCGCGCTCGTGCGCCTCGGCGTCTCGCCGGACGCGCTCACCTACCTCTCGCTCGGCCTGTCGCTCGCCTGCGCGCCGCTGCTCGCGGCCGGCCGCTTCCGGTCCGGCGCCGCGCTGCTCATCGCCAGCGCCGTCCTCGACGCGCTCGACGGCATGGTGGCGCGCGAAGGCGGCACGGCGTCGCGCGCCGGCGCGGTGCTCGACTCGTGCCTCGACCGCCTGTCCGACGCCGCGCCGCTCATCGGCCTCGCCGTCTTCTACCGAGCGCACCCCGCGGCGCTCGTGATCCCGCTCGTCGCGATGGTCGCCTCGTCGCTCGTGAGCTACGCGCGCGCCAAGGCCGACGCTTACCAGATCTCGCTGCCCGACGGGCTGATGCGCCGGCACGAGCGGGTCGCCTACCTCGTCGCGGCGCTCGTCTTCGGTCCGGCGGTGCCGACCACGCGGCTGACCGGCGCCCTCCCCTTCCCGATCACGATCGCCTGTCTCGCCCTCGTGGCGGGCGTCGGCCTCGCCGCGGGCCTGCGGCTCGTGCAGCGCACGCGCGCCGCCCTCGCGGCGGCCGACGCGACGGCGCTGCGCGAGCCGAGGACGACCGCGCGCTCCGATGGAGAGCACCCGCGCCTGCTCCGCGGCGGCAAGGCCACGAGCGCGCCGCTGTGAGCCGGCCAGGGCGGCGCGGTCAGGCGGGCGGCGCCTTGCCGCCGCTCGCCGAGGCGTCGGGCTCCCAGAGGAGCTCCGGCGTTCCGAGGAGCGCGGCCGCCCAGCGGCTCCAGACGAAGAGCGCGTCGCTCAGGCGGTTCAGGTAGCGGACCGCGTGCGGATCGGCGTGGCCGGCCTGGGCGAGGCGCACGCAGCAGCGCTCCGCCCGGCGGCACACCGTCCGCGCCACGTGGAGGTCCGTGTTGAGCCGCGAGCCGCCGGGGAGGACGAACGAGCGCAGCGACGGCAGATCGGCCTGGCAGCGGTCCATCTCGGCCTCGAGGAGATCGATCTCGGCCTGCGTCACGCGCGGCTGCTTCGGGTGGACGTCCTCCGGGAGCGTCGCGAGGATCGACCCGAGGTTGAAGAGCTCGTGCTGGACGCGGAGCAGCGTGCGCCCGAGCTCCACGAGGCGCTGGGCGCCCTCGCCCGGCGCCCCCGGGAGCAGCTCGATCAACGTCTGCCGCGCGGCGCCGACGAGCGCGTTGAGCTCGTCGACGGTGCCGTAGGTCTCGATCCGCGCGTCGTCCTTCGGGACGAGCTGCCCGCCGACGAGCCGGGTCAGCCCGCCGTCCCCCTGCCGCGTGTAGACGCGGTTGATCGTGATCTTCGGCTCCTTGAAGACCCGCGCGCCGCCGCGCTCCCCGCCGTCCGGCTCGTGGTCGCCCGTCCCGCGCGTATCGTCGTCGCTCACGGGGAGCTCACGTAAGGCCGCAGCGCACGAGGGTCAAGAAACGCCGCCGGAGGCGATGTTGACGATCCTCCGGGGGAAGTGGAAGAGTCCTGCCCCTATGCGCTCAGCAGGGCCACTGCTCCGTCGTCCCGTCTCCATCGTTCTCGTCCTCGCCGCGATCCCCGTCGCGGCGGGCTGCGCCGCCGAGCCGGCCGCGCGACCGGCGCCGAAGCCCGCCGTCACGGCGGAGATGGCGCGCATCGCGGAGAGCCAGCGCCGCGTCGACGAGGCGAGCCGCGCGCTGTCCGACAAGCGGTACGACGACGCCCGCGGGCTGCTCGACAAGGCGAGCGGGCTCGGCGTCGACTCGCACCGGTACCAGATCGGCGAGCTGCGCGAGAAGGTCGACAGGCGCGAGGCGAAGGTCTGGGCCGACGACGCCGCCGAGCTGCTCGACCAGAAGGAGTGCGAGGCCGCGTTCCACAAGCTGTCGGCGCGGATCGACGAGCTGAAGAGCGAGGCGTTCACCCACGAGGTCCGGCGGCTCGTGGCGTCGCAGGCCGCGGCGTGCGCGAGCAGGAAGGTCGACGACGCGACCATCGCCGGCAAGCTCGCGGAGGCGCGCGCGTTCCTCGCGGCCCCGCCGACGAGGGCGGTCCTCGGCGACGCCGCCACGGACCGGCTCACCGCGGAGCTCGACGCCACCATCGCCGAGGTCCTCTATGGCCAGGTCGAGGCGGACGTCTCGGCCGGACGCTGGGCGAGCGTGGTCGAGAAGCTCGACGCCGCCGTGAAGCGCGGAGACACCTCCGAGGAGCAAGGGCGCGCGATCCTCGGGCGGGTCCGCGCGGCCGCGGCGCCACGGCTGGCCGAGCTCGCCGGCAGGGCGCTCGGCACCCAGGACGCGACAGCCACGCTCGAGCAGCTCGACGCCACCATCGCGCTCCTGCGCTGGGAGGCGCTCGCGCCCGACGCGGCCGAGCTGCCGGGGAGCGGCGCGCTGCCCGAGCTGCTCGCGCGGAAGCGCGCCGCCCTCGCGGCGTGGGTCGAGGCGCGAAAGGTCCGGATGAAGCCCATGAAGAAGCCGGAAAAGCGCTGGTCTCACGGCACCGTCGCGGTCTCGCCCGCGTCGGACAGCGACGGCGAGCCCACGCGCAGCCTCCTGCCCTCGACGCCCGTGTGGGTCATCGGCCAGACCAGGGATCGCGCGCTGGTGACCGAGGTCGACCCCGGCACGGCCGTGATCACGGCGGCGTTCGACCTCGCGATCGGGTGGGTGCCGCTGCCGCGCCTCGCCCAGGAGCCGACCGTCGACTGGCTGCCGCCGGACGACCAGCTGAAGGGCGAGCGCGTGTGGGGCCCGCTCCGGGAGAAGCAGTCGACGCTCGAGCTCGGCGTGGTGAGCGACGTCCAGGGCGCCGACATCACCGTCCGGCGGCTCGCCGACGACGCCGAGATCAAGCTGCCGCGCAAGCAGCTCCGCAGCGGGCGCCTCGCCCCGGGCACCAAGGTGCTCGCGCTCTGCAAGTCGGAGAACGAGCCGGCGACGATCATCGACGTGCCGCCCGCGGGCCGCGTCGCGCGCATCGAGTGCGAGGGGGGCATGCAGAAGGAGGAGCCCCTCGCCTCGCTCCGATCGCGGCCCGATCTCTTGCCCCGCAGCCGCTAGCGCCGCCCTGGCGGAGCCCAGCCCTCCGGCCGCCGCCGGGCGGCTGGCTGCGCCGCGCCGGCAGACCGAGCCGACGCGCCGCGCCCCTGCCGACAGGCGCGGCGCTCGCTCTGCCCGCGTGGCCACAATTCTCGACCGCCGTCCGTCCGTCGTTGACTCGTAGCGCCGAGCACCTAAGTCTCTCCATCCCTGAGGAGCCACGATGCCTACGACCTATAGCGACCTCATCTCCGACGTCCGCAAGTCCATCCGCGAGCTCTCGCTGACTGAGCTCAAGCGCCGCCTCGACGACAAGGTCCCGATGGTGCTGCTGGATGTGCGTGAGAAGGAGGAGTACCGCGCCGGCTTCATCCCGGGCGCCATCTCGATCCCGCGAGGCTTTCTGGAGATCCAAGTCGAGCAGAAGCTGCCGGACAAGTCGGCCCCCATCGTGGCCTATTGCGCCGGCGGCACGCGCTCGGCGCTCGCCGCGAAGACGCTCCAGGAGCTCGGCTACACCAACGTGGAGAGCGCCAACCCGGGCTTCTCCCGCTGGAAGGACATGGCCTACCCGGTCGAGATGCCGCCCAACCTCACGGACGCGCAGCGGGATCGGTACTCCCGGCACCTGCTCCTGCCCGAGGTCGGCGAGGCGGGGCAGGCCAAGCTGCTCGCCTCCAAGGTGCTCCTGCTCGGCGCCGGCGGCCTCGGCAGCCCGGCGGCCCTCTACCTGGCCGCCGCCGGCGTGGGGACGATCGGCCTCGTCGACGCCGACGTCGTCGACAACTCGAACCTCCAGCGGCAGATCCTCCACGCGACCTCGCGGGTGGGCAAGCCCAAGGTCGACAGCGCCGAGATCGCGATCCGCGACCTGAACCCCGACGTGAAGGTCGTGAAGTTCCAGGAGCGCGTCGACAGCGGCAACGTCGACCGCATCTTCGAGCAGTTCGACATCATCGTCGACGGGTGCGACAATTTCCCGACGCGCTACCTCGTGAACGACGCCTCGGTCTTCACGAAGAAGCCGGTCGTGCACGGCTCGATCTTCCGCTTCGAGGGCCAGGTGACGACGTTCATGCCGGGCGTCGGCCCCTGCTACCGGTGCCTCTACCCCGAGCCGCCGCCCCCCCACCTCGCGCCGAGCTGCCAGGAAGCGGGCGTGCTCGGGATCCTGCCGGGGACCGTCGGCATGATCCAGGCGACCGAGGCGATCAAGCTGATCCTCGGCATCGGGGCGCCCCTCATCGGCCGGCTCCTCACCTACGACTCGCTGCGGATGAAGTTCGGCGAGCTCAAGCTGCGCCGCGACAAGAACTGCCCCGTCTGCGGCGAGTCGCCGACCATCACGAGCTACATCGACTACGAAGGCTTCTGCACGCTCGGCTGAGCGGACACGCCACGCGCGGCGCGCTCGACGACGAGCGCCCGCGCCGCGCGACGTGCGCGACGGCGACCAGGACCCCGTCCACGACGACGAGCGCCCGCGCCGCGCGGCCGGGCGCTCCGCCCCGTGTCACGAGGGGTACTGGAGCACCGTGGCCTTCTCGGGCCGCTCGATCGCCTCCACGCGGCTCGTCACGATCTGACGCTCCATCCCGTCCTGATCCATCTGGGTGAAATAGATGGGGCTGCCGACGCGCGCGTTCTGCGGCTCCGGGATCACGACGCCGTTCGGGTTGATCCGGACCGCGCCCTGGAGCTTCAGGTGCAGCGCGAGGTGGGCTGACCTGAACTTGCGCGCGGCCCGATCGCGGACCGCGACGCAGATGTCGTCGCGGACGTGATACTCCGTGTTGCGGGTGACGAAGACCCGGTGCTTGCGGCGCTCCATGCCGGTGTAGTCCATGCTCGCTCCTTCGCGCCCTTCGGCGCGGCACGCATCGTGGCAAGGCGCGCCGCGCGTGGCCAAATTCGTCGCGGCCGCGCGGCCCCGGCGTCCCGCACGAAATCAGGTGCCGCAGCAACTTTGTGCGAATCTCCGCGCGCTTTTGGGACGCAGCGCGCAGCGGTGCCACGATCGCGATCGCCATGTCGCGCAGCGAGCGTCTACCCGGTCCCGGTCTGGCGAAGGTCCAGCGTCCACCGCTCCTCCAGCGGAGGCACGTCGAGCTCGTGACCTGCTCGACGGGGCGCCTCCACGCGCTGTTCGACGGCGCCGACGTGCTGAGCGAGGGCGGCACCCGCGACGAGGGGGGCGCGCTCGTCTACTACGGGTCGACCAGCCTGCACCTCGCGCTGCCGCCGGACGCGCCGCTGGCGGCGCCGCTCGATCGGGCGCTCGCGCTCGACCCTCACCTCAGGCTGCGCGCGCTCCGCGTGGCGCACCGGGAAGCCGCCGCGCGCGCGGGGGGCCCGCTCGGGCCGATGCAGGCCGAGATCCGCTGCGGCTTCGCGCCGCACGCCGCGGCGGTCTCGTTCGCGCTGACCGTGGACGTCACGGCGCGCGTGTTGATAACGACGGGCAGGACGGCGCGCGCGTGATGGCGATGCAAGGACCTTCCCGACGAGAGCGCGACCGCGGGCCGTGCCCCCTTGACGCGCGTGTCCACGTGGAGAACGGGAGCACTCCGGCGCGCGGCGGGGTACGCTCCCCACGACGCGCTCTGCCTCCGCCGATCCTCGGCGCGGAGCCGGTGACGCTGCGATGAGCAAGAAGGACCGTTCCGCCTCCGGAAATTCCGACAAGGTGATCCACGTCGTGTTCGGCCCTGGTGGCGGGCGGGTGTCGCAGCCCCCGCCGGCGCCGCGGGCGGGCGCGATGGAGGCGCCGCTCCCTGCGCCGGGCGCGCGCGAGCCGGTCACCGACATGTTCACCGGCACCGAGGTCGCGCGGCTGCTCGGCATCTCGCCCGGGCGACTGCGCTCGCTCGATCGCGCCGGCATCGCGGCGCCGAGCGGCCGGCGGCGGGGGCGGCGCGCGTACACCTTCTCGGACCTGATCGCGCTGCGCGCCGCGCGCGACCTGATCGCCCGCAAGGTGCGCCTGCGCGACGTCGCGCGGGCGATCGACAACATCCGGACCGCGCTCCCCAAGGTGACGCGCCCCCTCGCCGAGCTCCGCGTCGCCTTCGACGGCAAGGCGGTCGTGGTCCGGGGCGCGTCGGGCGCGTTCGAGCCGCTCACGGGGCAGATGGTGCTCGACTTCGAGGTGAAGGAGCTGCGCGACGACGTCGTGCGGGTGCTCCGCCCGAGGGTGGGCCGGGAGCGCGCGCGCACGGCCTACGAGCTCTACATGCAGGCCAGCCAGCTCGATGAGGATCCGGCGACGATGGACGAGGCCGAGGCGCTCTACCGTCGCGCGCTCGAGATCGACCCGTGGCTGGCCATCGCCTACACGAACCTCGGCAACATCTGCTTCCGGCGCAACGCCGAGGAGCAGGCGGAGGCGCTCTACATGAAGGCGCTCGATCTCGATGCGTCCCAGCCGGAGGCGCAGTACAACCTCGGCTACGTGATGCTCGAGCGCGGCCAGGCGGCCGACGCCATCCGCTATTTCCAGGGCGCGATCGCGAGCGATCCGCGCTTCGCGGACGCCTATTACAACCTCGCGATGGCCTACGAGCAGATCGGCGATCCGACGAAGGCGCGCCCGTGCTGGCGCAGGTACCTCGAGATCGAGCCGACCGGCACGTGGGCCGAGATCGCGCGCAGGCACCTCTGAGGCGGGCGCCGCGGGCGTCGCCGACGCGCCCGCGACGTGGCAGGTCTTGACGGTCGGAACCAGCGAGTGAGCGCGAGAGGTTGCTGCTGCGCGCTCCCATTCAGGAGAGGTGAACGAGATGAGCGACGTGGGATCGGCCCGGCGGGCCAAGGACGAGCTCAAGGCCAAGATCAGCGGCGAGCCGTGGTGTGTCGGCATCGGGGTCGAGCGGGAGGACGGGGTCGGCTTCATCGTCCGCGTCAGCATCCGGTCCGGAGGAGCCGACGCGGCGCGCGCGGTCATCCCGGCGCGCATCGGCGGCGTGCTGATCAAGGTGATCGAGAACGACCCCTGAGCACGGCCGATCCGCGGTCTTCAAATATCGCCAGGCCGCGCAAACCGTGTAAGCTGCGCGCCTCGTGAACGAGCGCAATCTCTCCCGCCGACTTTCCACGAGCATCGTTGACGCGTTGAAGGCGCACGGGCACATCCTCGTGGCCAGGGGGGGCTCGACGGCGCTCGCGCGCGAGCTGGAGGACAAGATGGCTGCGGACATCGCGACCATCACGCCTCGGCTCGAGCCGTGGGCCCTCGTCGACGGAGAGCCCACGACCACGTTCGGCACCGACGAGATCGACGACCAGGTCGAGGAGCTCGTGGCGAGCCTCACGAGCACGTTGATGGAGTCCGAGCACGTCGAGGACATCTTCACCGAGGACAACGTGATCAAGCGCGATGTCTTCCGCGTGATGCGCGACGCGCTGCTCGGGCCGCGGCCCGAGCTCGGCCTCGAGGACGACGGCCCTGTGCACGTGCGCCTGGACACGCTCGGGTACGTCGCCTCGACGGTCGGCAAGCGCGCGCCGGCGCAGGTGCTGCGCGAGTCGCTGACGCGCGCGGCCCAGAGCGCCGGCGGCAAGCTGACGGGCTACGATCCCGAGCTCCGCGAGGCGATCTTCTCGCTCGAGAGCAGCGACCCCGACGCGCGGCTCGAGATCGAGGAGGCGGTGGCCGACGAGCTCTCCGATCTCGTCGAGGCGAAGGTGGTGACGCTCCCGATGATGGAGCGCCGCTTCGAGCTGCAGCGCAAGATCGAGGCCGGGGCGCGCGGCGGTCTGCGCCAGCGGATCGACTCCATCGCCTCGAGGATGCTGCGCGAGGGCGGCTGTGCCGCGTCGTGGGAGCTCGCGGGCGACCGGGTCCTCAAGCTCAAGCTCACGCCGCTGTCCGAGCAGGATGCGCTCGAGATCGACAGCCACATGACCGACTTCAAGCGTGAGATCGCGGTGGTCCTCGGCGACCCGCTCGACGAGCTCGACGTTGCCCGGAAGCCGGCCGCCGCTCCCCTGCGCAACGACGTCCCGCCGCCGTTACGCCGCGAGCCTGCTCCGGCCGCGGTGGCGGTGGAGGACGAAGACCTCGACGAGGAGGACGAGGGCGAGGACCTCGACGAGGAGGACGAGGGCGAGGACCTCGACGAGGAGGGCGAGGGCGAGGACCTCGACGAGGAGAGCGAGGGCGAGGACCTCGACGAGGACGAGGACGAGGACCGAGACCTCGACGAGGATGAGGACGAGGACCTCGACGAGGACGAGGACCTCGAGGAGGAGGCGCCCTCGAAGAAGGCCGCTCCGCGTGAGAGGCCCCGCAAGCCGGCCGAGCCGGCGACGGAGCAGCCCGCGGCGAGCAAGCCCAGGGCCGCGGCGGTCCGAGGCGCGAAGAAGAAGCCGGCGGCCGCGACCAAGAAGGCGAGCGCGCCGGCGGAGAAGGCGGCGACCGGGAAGGCCGCGGCGCCGGCCTCCGTGAAGAAGGCGGCGAAGGCGCCCGCCAAGAAGGCAGCGAAGGCGCCTGCCAAGAAGGCGGCGAAGGCGCCCGCCAAGAAGGCGGCGGCGAAGAAGCGCTGATCGCGCTCAGCGGGCGCGGTTACGGTAGACCAGGATCACCGGCACGCCATCGGGTCCGGCGATGTGATCCGGGCTCGTGGTCCCGAACGCGACCCACGCCTGGTACGCCTGCCCCAGCATGTGCTTCTCGTGGTGGTAGAGGGCGAAGTCCGCGCCCGCGACCGCCCCCACGCCGCGGATGTCCGCTCGCAGGCGCCCGTCGCGCAGCAACATCTCCCACGCCGGGCCAGCGGTGTCGTGGATGTACACCGTCCCTCGGGGTGGGACGTGCTCGTTGAGGTACGCGACGACAGCGCCCGTGGTGTACCCCCAGAACGTGCGGTTCAGCCCGAGGTTCGCCGCGCCGGGCGCGCCGCCGACCAGCGGCGTGTAGCTCGAGAGCGCCCACGGGTGCGCGTGCAGCGTCTCGGCGATGGGCGCCGCGACCACCGCCGCCCCGAGCAGCGCCGGGACCAGCGGGCCGCGCGCGAGCGCGGCCGCGCGCGCGGTGTTCGCGCCGGCCCGCGCGCGGGAGCCGCGCGCGCGTCGGGAAAGCAGCAGCGCGCGTAGACCGGCGCGCGCGCGCCGCACGGCGGCGGAGAACGCGGCGCCGGCGAACAGGGCGATGAACGGGTAGGCCGTCATCCAGTGCTTCGTGCCGCCGAAGATCGGCGTGCTCGGGGAGAGCCAGGCGCCGTACACAGCGGCGATGGCGAGGAACCAGAGGAGCGCCGTGCCGCCGGGGTCGTCCGCGGGCGGACGGAGCCGCGTGGCGAGCGCCCGCTCCGCGGCGAGCGCGAGCCTCCCGCCTTCCGGGGCGAGCCGCGCCGCCGCGCACGCGAGCGGGTACAGGAGGCGCTCGCGCGCTGCCGCGCAGAGCCCCGCCGCGAAGAGGCCCAGCGTCACGAAGGGGACCGTCGCCGCCGTCATCACGGGCGCGTAGGCCCTCGGCATCGGAGGCGTCCAGTAGTTCCGGCCGAGGAACTCCATGTTGTAGTACTCGTGGTTCAGGTGGAACGACGCGTACTCGCGGAGGCGCGGGAGCGTGTCGCGCCAGATCCACGGCCAGAGCGCGTAGAAGACGAGCGGGCCGATCGCCGCCATCGCGGCGAGCGCGGCGAGAGCTCGCCGGGCGCCGCCGGGCCGCGCGGGCGACGCCGCGGGCGCCGCCCTCGCCGCGCTCGCGCGCAGGGCGATCCGGTCCCTGAGCTCCATGCCGACGGCGTGCGAGACGCAGACGATCGGCAGGAACCAGGAGTTGTGCTTCGTGTCGAGCGCGAGGCCGAAGGCGACCCCGGTGAGCACGGGCCACAGCGCCCCGCCGTCCCGCAGCGAGCGCCAGTAGGCGTAGGCGCACAGGGCCCAGACGGTCACGATCGGCGCGTCGAAGCACGCGAGGTGCGCCTGGTAGAAGTACCGCGGCAGCATCGCGAAGAGCGCGGCCGCGGACGCGCCGGCGAGCCGATCGCGCGCCTGTGTGCCCCAGAGGTACACGAGCGCCACCCCCAGGCCCGACAGGACCATCGCGGGGAACCTGTAGCTCGTGCCCTCCATGGCGAAGAGCCCGAGCCGCTTCTGCAGGACGAGGTTGGAGAGCGCGAAGAGCGACTTGATGAGGCCGGGGTGCTCGTGGTTCACCGACCAGGCGGCGTCGACGCTCCGCGGATCGAGCGCCCCGCGCGGCGAATCCAGGAGCGCCTGGAACCACGCTCCGTAGCGGTCCGCGGCGAAGAAGTAGAAGCCCTCGTCGCGCGCGTAGCCGAGATCGCCCGCCGTCGCGAGCAGCAGGGCGACGTACGCCGCCGCGAGCGCGAGCGCGATCAGGCCGTCGGCGGGCGCGAGGGGCGCCGGGCGCTTCATCGGGTGTCCGCCTCGAAGCAGGTGTGGCGGTGGGTGTAGTCGGCGGATCTCACGGCGAACTCCACCTCGGCCTCGGCCGCGCCCGCGTGGGCGCCGAGCGGGAACTCGAACGCCGCCCACCCGTCGCCGTCGGCGTGCGTCGCCTCGCCCACGGCCTCGCCGTTCACGCGCACGGACAGCGTGACCGGCGCGCCCCGCCGCTCCCGCTCGATGATCCAGTACATACCCACGTGCCCTCGGATCACCGAGCCGAGCGGGACGCCGCGGAAGCGCGTGACGATCTCGCCGTCCCTCGGCGGGTGCGACCAGATGCACCGGCGAGGGCGGAACTCCTCGTCCGCGATCACCGTGACGCCCACGTTGAAGAACGGGCCGCCGGGGCACTCGAAGCGCTCGGCGGGGAACGTCGGGTTCCCGCCGAGCCCGCCGGCGACGATCCGCGCGCGCGGGTTCCAGCGGCACGCGGCCGGAGGATCCGTGACGCGCACGTCGGCCGACGCCGGCGCGACGTTGTCGACGAAATCGTAGGCGACGCGCGCCGGCGACGGGTTCACGAGCCGCCGGAGCACGAAGGGCCCGCGCTCCTGCCGCGCCTCCTCGCGGAAGCCCGCGAGCTCCTCGGCGCGCTGGCCGAGGACGCTGATCTCGACCGCGGCCGCGTAGCGGCTCTCGTCGGGCCGGGCGGCGTCGCGCAAAGGCATCAGCTCGTCCCCGAGCGCGCGGCGCGCGGCCGGATCGGCCCACCCGGGCGCGACGACCACGAGGTCCCCCGGCTGCTTCATCGCCGCGAGGGGCGCCCCCACCTCGCGCCAGGCGTCGAAATCCGGAGCCCTTTCGCTGAAGTACACGTGCGCCACGAGCTCTCCGAGGCCGAGCGCCGGCAGGCCGAGGAGGGCGAGCAGGCCGAGGGCGCGGCGCCGGCCGCGCGCGCTCGCCGCTTCGCCCGCGGGCGAGGGGGTCTCGCGGGGTTGCGCCGGGATCACGGAGAGCCCTACAGCTCGATCGCGTAGACGACGCTGCCGAGCGGCATGCGCTGCATGCGCTCCTCGATCACGCCGCGGAGCGCCTTCCAGGCGCCGGCCTTCTCGACGTACGTCTCGCGGAGGCGCAGCGCGCCGGCCTTGTCGCCGCGCGCCTTGATCCCGAGCACCGTCCTCGCGAGCGCCTCCGCCGCGGCGGGCAGCTTGTCCGACTGGATCGAGAAGCACCCCTTGTCCGCGCCGTTCGCCGCGATCTCGCCGCGGTGAAAGCCGATCGCCCCCGCGTCGAGCAGGCTGCCGAGCTGGATCGCGGCGAGGTGACCGTACGGCCGCGGCTCGCCGCCCGCGGTGTACATGCCCTGCCCCGTCTGCCCGAGCGCCCAGATCACGTCCCTCACCTCGGACATGCGGGCGAGCGCCGGGTCGAGGACGCCCTTCTGCGCGAGCCAGCCGGTGAAGAAGAGCGCGCCGGTCTGGGCCTTGAGCTCCTCGAGCATCACGGCGAGCGGCCCGCCGAAGAGCTCGTCGTCGGTCTTGCCCTGCACCTTGTAGCCCTGCGCCGGGCCCAGGTTGTGGGCCGCCTCGTGCAGCACCGTCCCGAGCGCGGCCACGGGGCGCTCGAGGGACACGCTCTCCATCGTGGTCTTGCAGAGGAGCGACGCGGCGACCTCCCGGAGGGCGGCGCGGCTGTCGTCGTCCTGCAGGAGGTTCACCATGACCACGGTGCGGCCGCGGCCTTCGGTCGCGACCGGCCCCCAGTTCGGCAGGCTCTGCCCTGACGTCCCGCCGGTCGCGGCGCGCGACTCGCCGGCGTTCAAGAGGACGTCGATGAAGTCGGGCAGGTGGAAAGCGACCCTGCGCGCCCTGTACGGCGCGCCCGCGAGGCCCGCGAACGCCGTCTCCATGTCGGACTTCACCGGATCGAGCTTCTTCTGCCAGGTCAGCGACTCCTGGTTGATCCGCGCGAAGCTCACGTGAAAGCCCGCCTTGCGGCTGCACGGCTCCCAGTAGGTCTCGTCCGGCCCCACGCGCAGGTACCACGCCGAGTTCTCGGCGTTCATCTTCGCCCAGGGCTCGTCCGCGGCCTCCCAGCGGTTGTCGAGGAACGCCTGCGACGCCGCGAGCAGGTAGGCCTTGAAGGCGGCCTCGCTCGGGCTCTGGATCGCCTCGGCCGCCGCCTTGAGCTCCCGGCTCACCGCCTCCATCTCGGGCTTGTAGGCCTCGCTGTAAGGCACGGCCTTGAGGGCGCCGCGCTCCTCGACCACGACGGCGAAGGGAGAGAGGAGCGCCTTCTGATCCGGGCGCGCCTCGAGCGCGGCGCAGAACTTCTTGTCCTGCTGGAGGCGCGCCGGATAGACGCCGGTGACGCGGGGCGGCCTGCTCGGCAGCGCGCTGCAGTTTGGATCGTCGCGCGTCCTCGGTTGCTGGCACCAGGGCCCCTGGTTGCGCCAGAACAGCGCCCGGCTGGCGGGGTCGTCGGCCGGGATCTCGTCGGCCATGCCGGCGGAGCCGAGCTGCTTCGCGTGGATCTGCTCGATGAGCTCGGCCACCCTGAGCAGGTGGCCGACGATGGCGCGATCCTCGGCGGGCGCGCCGCGGAAGTCGGACCGGAGGAGCGAGGGGCGGCCGGCCGCGAGCTCCGCGAGGACGGCATCGCGGCGGCGCACCTCGGCCTCGTCGAGGCCAGCGCGCAGGTGGCCCTCGGCCTTGACCTGGGTCATCGCGGCATACGCCGACGTGAACGCCGGGGTGAAGGCCCCGGTGGCGACCCAGGCCGGCGCCGGGGTGTGATACCAGAGGGCGGAGATCTCGTCGGGGTCGACGGCGCCCGAGCCGTTGCGGTCGGCGATCCAGAACAGCGGGAGATCGAGCTCCACGGCGATGCGGTTGAGCTCGAGCCGGGGGATCCGATCGAAGCGCGGGGCCTGGGGCGCGGCCTGGGTGGGCGTGGGCGCAGGTGGCGCGGCCGGCGGCGGCTCGGCCGGCGGAGGGGGGTGCGGAGCCGAGCAGGCTGCGCCCGCGGCGAGGGCGGCGAGCCCGGCGAGGGCGGCGAGCGGGGCGCGGCGGGACGGCGGGATCGAGACGGGGATCTTCATGGCTGGAGCTCCGAGGGGCCCTTGCCCTGCGAGGCGCGCGAGACGGCCGGGAGGCCCACGAGAGCGCGGAGGCCGCGCCGCGAGAGCGCCCGGCGCCCTGGTCGCGCCGCGAGAACGCCTCCCCGCGCGATCGGCCGCCGGACTGCCAGACGCGCAGGAGCGTAGATCAAGGACGCCCGGAGAGGGGGTGATTCTACGCGCGGGTAGGTAAAGGAGCGTTGTCCAGCGGCGCGGGAGCGGCCTCATGCGGGCGGACGGACGCCCGCCGCCCTGGGCAGCCGCTGCCCGAAGACGCCGGCCAGGAGCTCCCCTGCCCCGTAGTAACAGAGATAGCCGGACAGCACGAACTTGAGCGGCACCGCCGACGCGGGCAAGAGCAGCAGGACGAGGCCGGCGAGCGTCGAGCCAGCGCCCACGACGAAGAGCCACCTCGACTCCACCATTCCCTTGAGCACGATCGACGCCGCGACGCGCAGCGCGCCGGAGATGAACGCAAAGAACCCCACGAGGACCACGAACATCTCGACCACGTGACCGTGACGGAGCACGACGAGGCCGAGGAGGAGGCTCACCACGCCGCGCACGCGGGAGAGGAGGCGTCGGATCGGCGGCTCCCGCAGCGCGCCGACGAGCGACAGGGCGCCATCGACGAGCGCGTAGGCAGCGAAGGCCGAGACGAGCAGGCGCCACCCCGCGGAGGACCCCTGACCGACGGAGATCGTCAGCGCGCCGGCGCCCACGGAGAGCGCGAGGGCGCCTTGCGCGATGAGGATCCATCGGGAGCGCTCCGGACGTGTCGGCTTCGGGAAGATCGTCCTCGCGGCGGAGAGGGCCGCGGCGACCGGGCTCTTCGTCGCCGAGCGTGCGCGATCGGGCTTCGCATCCGGGAGCACGAGGGGCATCCCGCGCTCGACGGCGCGACCGTCTTTCCACTCCAGATAGCGGACATGTCCGTCCGGAGAGATGCGAAGGAACGAGTTGAGAGGCCCGGCCCATGAACCGCTGTTGAAATACCAGTCACCGATGGATCCTGCCTTGTGGGTGTGCCCGAGGACAGCCACGTCGTATGCGCCCGTGTCGAGCTCCGCGCGGACCCCGACCACGTGCTCGCCGAGCCGGTCCGGGTTCTGCGCCGGCGTCAATGCCCCGCTGGGGGACGGGTCCCTCTCCGTTGCGCGCTGGCTCATCGTCGCCACGGTGCGTTTCCAGATCGTCAGTATCGAGTCGCCGAATTTCTCGAGGACGTCCTCCACGCTCTCGCCGCCCTTGAGGTGAGGAGAGCCGTTCTCGTCCTCGGCGACGCCGGCGAGGATGGAGAACATGCGGCCGAAGCCGGGTTCGTCCCCGGCGTTGAACGGATCGGTCTCGTGCCCGTGGCAGAAGTGGAACCGCTTGCCGCCGAGCTCCCGGGTGAACGGCGCGCGCATGCACGCGAAGAAGGGGTGATTGAGGAGGTCCGTCTCGATGAAGTGCACGAGATCGACGTCGTGGTTGCCGGGCACGTAGACGAGCCTCAGCGCGGCGAGCTGGTCGAGGAGCGCCCGCCGCTTCACGAACAGGAGGCTGAGGTTCATCTGCCAGAGCTCGAAGAGGTCGCCGAGGATGAAGAGCTCGCCCCCCTCGCTGCCCACGTGGTCGAGGAATGCACGCAGCTGCGACGTCTTCCTGCCTGCCTCGAAGTTGTCGCGCGCGCCGCCGTCACCGATGTGCAGATCGCTGATGACGAAGATATCCCTGGCTGCGCCATCCATTGCCCTGCTCCAGGGTGGAGCGATCCCGCCATGAGCGGCGGCCGCGTCCCCCACCCCGCGTGCGTCGCAAGCCGCGTGCCGCGAGCGACGATGCGCAGGAGGGCGAGCGCCGGGCGAGCGGACGGCGCGGCCGGCAGCGCCTCGCCCGCCGGCTCGCCGGCGCGCGGGGTGCGCGAGCGCCCGCGGGCCGTCACTCGCACAGGGCGGTGCGGTAACGACGAGCTCGTCAACGCCCGTTCGTGAGGCGGGCTGTCAGGACCCGTTTTGGTGTTCCGCGCCGCGCCGCGCCGCACGCGCGCTTTCGGCCGCGCGCGGCGCGGTAGGCTGCGCGCCGCTCACGGCGACGCCGCGACGGCGGGTTGCGAGACGGCGCCGTGGTTGCCGTCCTCGCCCGCGTCCTCGCCGCCGCCCGCTTCTGCCTCGACCTCTTCGCTCACGTCGCGGACAGCGGTGCTCGACACGCGCGACAGGAGCTTCGGGGTCACCTCTTCGAACGCGTCGCCGTGGAAGTAATACCCGATCTTCCGGAGGTCGGCGTAGCGACGGACCAGGAGGGTCCAGAGCCGGTCGCGCATCGCCTCGGCCTCGCCGCGCTGCTTTGCCGCGGGCCGGCGGGCCCCCTCGGGGGTGAGGGTGTCGAGCAGCCACTCGCTCGCTTCCCGCAGCTGCTCGAACTCCTCCTGGCAGAACGGGTGCTTTCCGCGGAGCGCGACCGCGTGCTCCTCGTAGAGGTGGGCCAGCGCCATCCCGTCGCTGGCGAGGTCGTACTTGCCGCTGCCGGCCCGGATCTCCGCCACGACGTCCTTCGGCAGGAGCCCCCGCTTGGCCAGGGTCTCGGCGAGCGTGAGCATCGGCTCGCGCAGCTCGATCACGACCTTCAGCTTGGCCTCGATCTCACCGGAGCTGGCCGGCTTCGCCGTGACGCGCGTGGCGGCGAAGACCAGGGCCCGGCCGAGGTCCGGAAGCGCGAGCACGTCGTCGAGCGGCAGCTCGGGCAGCGCCTTCCGGATCTGGGCTGGATCCGCGCAGGCGGCCTGGACGCCGCGCTTCACGTTGGCGAAGGCGATCCGCACATCCGCCCGACAGACCTCGACGTCGCGGTCCGGGAGCGCCGCGGCCTCTGGGGCAAAGCGCTCGTAGCAGGCGTGGTAGGTTGTTTTTGCCGTGGGAGTCGCCGTGGGCGCCTTCCCGGTGTGTGCTTGTTGGGTCTTGGCTTTGGCCATCTTGGGAACCTACGTCCAGGCGAGCGCGACGGTAGGTCACAGCAGCGCCGGATGTGTGCTCTGAGGAGCGCAGGATCTCGACGTTAGGGGGATGGGGCTGCGAGGCGAGGCGCCCCCGTGGCCACGGAGCCCCGGACGGGTCTGCCTGTGGTCACATAGTGTCATTTCGCAGGCAGATCTGTAAACGGTTGGACACACGTAGTGTCATTTCGCAGGCAGATCTGTAAACGGTGGGACACACGTCGTGTCATTCCGCAGGCCCTGCTGCAGGCGACGGAACCCACGTGGTGTCACCCGGCACGGCGCTGCCGGGGTGAAGCCGCCCACGTCTCCTCCGCCGACGCGCCGTCCGGCGTCCGAGATGAGCAGCGGGAGCGCTACGGCGCAGGAGTCCGGCGCAACGCGAGCCGGCGCAGGTGGGCGCGGAGGGCCGGCGTGGGCGAGACGGCGTGGGCGTCAAAGCCGGCACGCTGGAGGCGACAGGCGGGGCAGACAGCAAGGTGCGCGGCGACGGCGGCAGGCGGGGGCAGTCCAAGGGCCTGGGTCGCCTGCGCGCCGAGCTGCGGGTCGGTGCAGGCGGGCGGCGCCGGATAGGGCGACGGGATCATGACACCTGAGAGAGCGCCTCGCGCAGCTTGCGGAGGGCGCGGTGGCGGAGCTGGCGCACGTGGTTCGGGGTGATGCCGAGAGCGAGAGCGATCTCGGGGCCGTCACGATCGTCGAGGCCCATGATGACGACCTCCTGCTCCAGCGGATTGCACGTGCGCTCCAGAAGCGAGACCAGCCTCTCCGCGGTTTCACGCCGGAGCAGCGCGGTGAGGCCGTCCTCGTCGAGGGACAGCTCTTGGGCGTCTGGCGGGCCCTCGGCTGCCTCGCACGAGCGTGCGGCCAGGACCCGCACCGCCTTGTTGCGCAAAGTGCCGAAGAGGAAGCCGGGGACGTTGACGGGCTCGTGGGCGAGCACGGCCTCTGCCTTTTGGAAAAGGACGAGAAAGGCTTCCTGCACGGCGTCGGCGGCGTCGGCGGGCTCGAGTCGCAGCCGCCGTCGCACGTAGCCGTTGAGCCGGGCGGCGTGGCGATCGAAGAGGGCGTCGAAAGCCGCGGCGTCGCCCCGGACGAAGGCGACGAGCAGGGCCTCGTCGCTGTCGGCGAGGCCAGGAGGACGGCCACGCAGGGCGCCGGTGGGTGCCCAACCCGACGCGCGCAGGCGCCCGAAGAGGAACGCGCGCAGCGGGGCGAGATCGGTCGCGTCGGAAGGGGCCGCGAGCATGGCAGCGCGGGCGAGGAGGTCGGCGAGAGGCACGGGTGGAAAGAGGTTAGCCTGGCTGGTCCTGCATCAGGGCGCGGAACCGCTGCAGGATGGGGTGGCTCGGTACCTGCTCGGCGAGGATCGGGAGGGCGTGTCTAAGGAGATCGCCAGCCTCATCCTGCTGACCGAGGCGAAAGAGCAATATCGCGAGCGCCACCTTGGTCTCGGCCGAGTGGTACTGGTCGAGCGTACCGAAGCACTTCTTCTCGATGTCCAGGACGCGGCGATAGTGCGCCGCTGCCTGCTCGAGCTCTCCCTCCGCCGCCAGCACGCCACCCAGCGCGCGCAGTGACGCGGCCACCGAGGGGTGCTCCTCCGTGCCATGCACCTTGGCCATGATCGCCAGCGAGCGCTCCAGCGCCTTTCGCGCTCCTGCAGGGTCGCCCTGCGCCCTGAGCACGCCGCCCAACGCGTGCAGCGACGCGGCCACCGAGGGGTGCTCCTCCGTGCCATGCACCTTGGCCTTGATCGCCAGCGAGCGCTTCAGCGCCTTTCGCGCTCCTGCGAGGTCGCCCTGCGCCCTGAGCACGCCGCTCAGCTCGTGCAGCGACGCGGCCACGTCGGGGTGCTCCTCCGTGCCGTACACCTTGGCATCGATCGCTAGCGAGCGCTCCAGCGCCTTTCGCGCTCCTGCGGGGTCGCCCTGCGCCCTGAGCACGCCGCCCAGCGCGTGCAGCGACGCGGCCACGTCGGGGTGCTCCTCCGTGCCATGCACCTTGGCCTTGATCGCCAGCGAGCGCTCCAGCGCCTTTCGCGCTCCTGTAAGGTCGCCCTGTGCCATCAGCACGCTGCCCAGCGTGTGCAGCGACGCGGCCACCTCGGCGTGCTCCTCCGTGCCATGCACCTTGGCCTTGATCGCCAGCGAGCGCTCCAGCGCCTTTCGCGCTCCTGCGGGGTCGCCCTGCGCCATCAGCACGCCGCCTAGCTCATGCAGCGACGCGGCCACATCGAGGTGCTCCTCCGTGCCATACACCTTGGCCTTGATCGCCAGCGAGCGCTCCAGCGCCTTTCGCGCTCCTGCGGGGTCGCCCTGCGCCATCAGCAGGCCGCCTAGCGCGTGCAGCGACGCGGCCATCTCGGGGTGCTCCTCCGTGCCATACACCTTGGCCTTGATCGCCAGCGAGCGCTCCAGCGCCTTTCGCGCTCCTGTAAGGTCGCCCTGTGCCATCAGCACGCTGCCCAGCGTGTGCAGCGACGCGGCCGCCTCGGCGTGCTCCTCCGTGCCGTGTACCTTGGCATCGATCGCCAGCGAGCGCTCCAGCGCCTTTCGCGCTCCTGCGAGGTCGCCCTGTACCATCAGCACGCCGCCCAGCTCGTGCAGCGGCCCGGCCACCGAGGGGTGCTCCTCCGTGCCGTGTACCTTGGCATCGATCGCCAGTGAGCGCTCCTGCGCCCTTCGCGCTCCTGCGAGGTCGCCCTGCGCCATCAGCACGCTGCCCAGCGTGTGCAGCGACGCGGCCACCGAGGGGTGTTCCTCCGTGCCATGCACTCGGACCAGGAGCGCATGACCTCGCCGAATACGCTCCGCAGCGCGAGACGGTGGCCGGCCCGCCTTGAACTCGGCGTAGCCGAGCCACTGATGCCCGAACGGTGACTCCGGCACCGCCTCCGCATGGCGCTCGGCCAGCCGGAGGTTGTGGGCGTAGAGACCAGCATTGTGGAGCGCTGCATGGATGCGGCGCGCGAGCCGCTCCGCGCGTGCAACATTCCCGCCGCGCAGCGCATGCTCCCACGCCGCCTCGGTGCGCTCGATCCACACCGCGCCGGACGCCGCCTTCTCGGCCAGCGTCTCCCAGGCCTCGGCCGCCGCTTCGTGCCACCGCGCCGCGTCGGCCACCTCGAACCGCGGCTCGACGAGCGGGCTCACCCGGTATGCCCGCGCGCCGTCGAGGTCACCGGCCTCCAGCAGCCCCCAGCTCGCCAGCACGTCCAGGTCCCGGTCGATATCGACGGCGAGCCCCTCTGTCAGCGCCGAGAACGCCTCCCTCGGCACCGCGGCCTCGAAGACCCGCGCCCGCCTCACGAACTCGAGTGCCGGCTCACCGAATGCCGCCTTGGCCTGCTCGTAGGCCATGTGGCGCAAGAACATCTGCGCCAACTCGGTGTGCTTCTCCTCGCTCGCCTCATCGCCCGGCGCCCAGACCGGCAGCTTCGCCGACGCGCTGGCAGCCACGGCGGCGAGCTCCTCGTCCGTCTTGCCCGCGAGCAGCGCACGCGCCCACGCGAGGACACGCGCATTGCGACCCAGCCGCTCGGCGAGGTCGTGCCAGCTCTTGAGCGAAACGCTCGCGAGCTCGTTCGACGCCTGCCCCCGCATCCATAGCTTTCTCACGGCTGCGCTGTCGAGCGCGCCGAGCGGCATGAAGGCGAGCGCCCGGTCGTTCGCCGCCGGGACCCGAAACTCGGCCGTCGACGTGATCAAGAGCTTCGGCTTGCCGGTGGCGCAGGTGGGCAGGAGCGCCTCGAGCAGCGCGGCCGCATCGGGCTTCACGAGCCAGGGACCGCCTGTGCTTCGCTCGAGGTTCTGCTCGAAATCATCGAGCACGATCACGAGAAGACGCCTGCGCCAGTGCTCCATCAGGCGCCGCACGCGCTGCAACACGCTCTCGTCGGCGCGGGCGAGGAGCTTCTCGGCGGTCTCGTCTCCAACGGCAATGGCCTCCTTGAACGCCTCGAGCACACCGCGCTCGTCGATCGCGCCATGCAGGACCACCACGCCGAGCTCCGGCGTGTGCTGCTTGGCGCGTTCGATCGTCCGGCCCACCGCGCACGACTTGCCGACGCCCTTCATCCCGAAGACACACGCGCCTGCCACGTCGCGCGCCTCGCTCTTCTGCACGTCTTGCCCGCGCAGGAGCACGCGGAGCAGCCGCTGCACGAGCCGTCGCCGGCCCACGAAGCCCGTCTTGAGCACGCGCATCTGGCTGCCCAGGAACTTATAGATCTCGTCGCGATCGACGCGCTCGCTGAGCGGCGCAGCGCCGTCGTCGATACGGAAGCCAACCGCCGATCCGCTGATGAGGTGCAGGGTCCCCCAGGCATGCGAAGGCGCGGGTGCCCCCTCCTCGGTGCGCCGCATCCGGTCGTGCGCGACCTGCGCTGCTTCAACCGGGGTCTTGCCGGCGGCGAGCTGCTCGAACAGCGACGACGCGGCCAGCGTGGCGAGATCGTCGCGGACCGGCCGTGTCCAGCCGAGCACGTTGGGCACGCCCGCGGCCACGAGCTCCGCCGCGAAGCTCGAGACCGATCCACGGACCTCGGCGCTGTGGCAACACGACACCATCACGAGCTCCGGCATCGACTTCGCGCGCTCCAGCACGTCGATGAGCTCCGCCGGCGAGACGAGGCGCTTACCGCCGAACGCGTCCTCCATGACGAGCCGTGGTCCGTCGGGCGTCAGCACCCCGTGGCCGCTCAGGTGCACGACGTCGAAGCGCTCGACGAGCAGCGCCGCGCGGAGATCGTCCAGCGTGCCCTCCTCGACGACACGAAGGCGGGCGCGGCGGCGCTCGGCCATGGGTGCGATCGCGGCGAGCAGCTCCTCCTCTTCCCGCTCGAAGTCGAGCTCCGGCGGCGCGTCGTGAGGAGAGAACGCCATGAACAGGATGCGCAGGCCGCCGGTCTCCAGCAGGTACGGCGCGCTGAGGTCCCGGGGCCCGAGCTGCAGCACGACCGTGAGCGGCGGCGCGCCGCGGCGGCGCGCCGCCGCGAACGGCAGCAGCTCCCACCGCATCCACGTGGCGGGGTGCGCGCGCAGCGCGCCGCGGTTGTCGCTCCGCGCACGCACGACGAGATCGAGCCGGCGGCGCTCGGCCTCCGCCTTCGCGATGCGCTGCGCGAGCGCACGCTCGGGGCCGTCCAGCAGCTCGAACAGGGCAGCACTCAGGGCCGTGCGGGTGCTGACGATCGCGGCGCTCTGCTCGAAAGCCTCCGCGAGGCTCACCGCGTCGGCCAGGCGCCGGATGTGCGCGATCTCGTCGCAGCGGAGGATCTTGTTGCTGGCGCCAGGCGCCTCGGTCCAGCTCAGGATCACGTCGCCCCCCGAATCCAGCCGGAGGTCGATCATCGCGAGCAGCGGTGCAGCCATGTGAGGCATCGTACGTGGCGAGGTTCGGGAGGCCAGGGGCGCGGTCATCAGGGTCCTTTCGTCGAGTCCACCGGCTCATCCCGTGAGCAGGCGCGGGCGTTACAGCTGCCCGCACGTTTCTGGATCGAGCGCCGTGGCTCCCCGCTGCTGGACGCGGGCGTACCTGGAGACGGCCCCACGCCCGCGACGAGGCTCAGGTCCTCGACGCCGGCCTCACCGTCGGCCTGCGGCGCAACGACGTTCGGAGCAGACCGCTCATCCAGCCGATTGCTGGGAGCTCATCACCACTACGACGGAGTCACGCCTCTGCCGCCGTCGCGACCTGGGAGAACGGGTCCCGGTAAACCTCGTCCACCGACAGCGCGCCCCCGGTCGCCTCAAGGCGCGCGCCCTCTCCAGCGCGGGCCTCCCGGAGCGTCCACGAGTCGTCCTCGTTGCGGTGAAACACCTCGATGCGCTGCTCGCGCTGCGAGACGAGCACGTACTCCTGGAGCGAGCGGATCCGCCGGTAGTGCGCGAATTTCTCGCCTCGGTCGTACGCCTCCGTGCTGTCGGAGAGGACCTCGACCAGGACGATCGGGTTGAGCGCGGCGTCCTTGTCCTCGAGATCACACTCGAGCCTCCCGCAAACGACGCTGACGTCAGCGTACGTGGAGAGCCCGGTCGCCTGGACCCGGACGCGCAGATCGGCGGAGTAGACCGCGCAAGGCCGCCCGCGGAGCTGCGCCCCGAGCTCGGCGCCAACGCTCGCACACAGGCGCGCGTGCTCCGGCGTCCCGCCGGCCATCGCGACGATCTCGCCGTTCAGGAACTCGTGCTTCGTCGGGCTCGCGCGCTCCTGCTCGAGATACTCGGCGTATGTCCAAAGCTTGCGCGCCGGCTCGTTCATGGTCGAGGCGAGTATGCCACGCGGGCTCCTCCACGAGCCAACGAAGCTGTGAGTCTCCTCCGAGGGCAGTTCATCGCCTCCCGCGCGCTCACTTCGGCTGCGTGGCCCGCCGCGGCTGCTGCTCCTCCTGATGATCCCGGTACGCCTCGATCACGGCGTAAGCCGCCGCGGCCGCCGCCGACGCGCGGCCCTGGGGCTGCTGCGGAGCCGGGGGCGCGACGGCAGCGGGTGGCGCGGCGTAAGGGCCAGCCGGCGCCTGGACCGGCTCGCGCACGCAGCCCGCCACGGCGCGGTCCACGAGCACGAACGCGGACATCCGCATCCCGAGCGAGTAACAGGAGCTGGCGCAGTGGGTCGGCCCGCGCTCCGCGGATACGAGCTCAAATCCCCGCGAGCTCTGAGGCTTCATGGGCCGTCCTGCCCGAGGGCGTGCCACCGTGTTACCCTGTCGCCGTGTCTGACACGGCCGGTACCGAGATCGAGCGGTCTACCCAGCGAGCTCTACCAGGTGAAGCCATGAAAATGCACGATGGGTACCTCGCCTTGCTGGCCTCCGGGGGTAAGCGGAAGCTCAGGGCCAACTCGCTGCTGGCCTACGGAGACGAAGAGAGCCGCTTCGAGGCAGCCGTGCTGTTTCACGAGGCGGCCGACATCGAGAGACGCGCGCTCTCGCTCCTGGAGGATGTCGAGCCCGAGACCCGCCTGAGGGCAGCGGTCGAACGGTGCGCATGCCTGGTCATGGGCTTCGACGTCGTGGAGGCAGCGCGCGCCTTCCGCGAGGTGGAGGAGGCCAGCGCGGCCGTGCCTCAGGAGACCGCAGACGCGCACCGGGATCGGCTCGATCGTCTGTACTTCGCCGCGCGGCAGGATCTCACGGAGGTCCTGAAGCGAGCGCCCGTGCTGACCTCATCCCGGTTCCGATGGGAGGAGATCGCCGAAACCGACCGGCCGCGCGCGCGCGCCGAGCTCGATACGCTCCTTCAACGCTTCCCCGGCGAGTCGACGTTCCATCTCGTCGATGCCAGGGCAGCGCTCGATGAGCGCCGCTTCGACGATCTCGGCCGGGCCGTGCGACGGGCACACCGGCTGTGCCCGGACAACCCGCTCCTCCGGGCTTACCTGCTCCTCGTGACCGCCCAGTCCATCGCCTATCCCGGCTCCGCAGCGACGCGCAAGGAGGCCGAGGCCGAGCTGGACAGGACCTATCAGGAGCTGAACCGCGAGGCCTCGGACGGCGTCGTCTATCTAGGCTTCATGATGGCGTCCCTGGCTGCGTTCCTGGCCGCATTCTACGCGGGTGAGGAGGCCGCCGAGGTTCACGGCAAGCGAGCTCGCTGGGCCGCGGAGATCGGAGCGCAGCGGCGCTCGATCATCTCCGAGGACATCGGCAAGCACATCGAGGCGGCAAGACCCCTCATCGAGCTCCTGACAACACAGCCGCAGATGCTGACGGCCATCATCGAGAGCACTCTCCGCGAAGCCCTCCTGAGCAGCGACATCGGCCGAGCGCCGGGCGAAAGCCTTCAGCAGCCGAAGGCGTCCAGCCTGATCCAAGGGGTCATCTCACAGGCCTCGCGGTGGCTGACGCCGAGCGCAGAGCTCGCGGAGCTCTCGGAGCTCGCGCTCGCGGCCTAGGCGCGCCGCCGCACGCGCGAGCTCCCCCTCGTGGCCGCGCAGCTCACCTCGGCCGCACGACCCGCCGCCGGACCCGGCCATCGCGACGGGCCTTCGCTATCGCTCTCCTCATCGCGATCCCCGCGGCCTTATCCTGAGCGCGATGCCCACGATCCAGAGCACCGCCGAGATCGACGCCGCCTCGGACGAGCTCTTCGCGCTGTCCCAGGACCACGATCTCCGGCTCGAGTGGGACCCGTTCCTCCGCGAGATGCGCTACCGCGACGGCGCGGCCGAGCCCGCGGTCGGCGTGCGGGTGTGGGTGCGGGCGAAGAACGGGCTGTCCATGGAGGCGCGTTACATCACCCTGAACCCGCCGGAGCAGGTGGCCATCACCATGGTCGAGGGGCCGCGGATCTTCCGCCAGTTCTCGGGCGCGTGGCTCTTCAAGGCGCTGTCGCCGCGGCGGACCCGCGTCACGTTCCGCTACAACTTCACCGCGCGCCCGCAGGCCCTCGCCCCGGTGCTGGAGCCGGTGATGGCGGCCGTGCTGAAGCGCGAGATCGAGCAGCGCCTCGCCGGGCTCAAGCAGAGCGCCGAGACGACGGACATCCTGCAGCGGCTGCCGAGGCGCGGCCCGGCAGCCGTCTGACGCGCGGCGACGCCGCGCCGCGGGAGCTCAGCGCGATCCGCGCTCCGTGGACCCGCTCACCGCGAGGCCGCGCGCGTCCGGCGACGAGCGCCCGCGAGCGCGAGCCCGAGCCCCGCGAGCGCGAAGGCGAGCCCGCCGCCCTGCCGCCCCTCACCGCCGACCCGGCACCCGCAGCCGCCGTCGTCGTCCTCCGCGTCTGGCTCGGACGCCGCGCCGCCCCCGCCACCCCCGCCGCCCCCACCCGCGCCGGTCCCGCCGGCGCCCGCGTCGGGGCCGGGCGGCGCCACGCAGGCGTGCGCATCGAGGTCGCAGACCTCGCCGTCATCGCAGTCCGCATCGCTCACGCACACGACGCACGCCGGCGTCCCCTCCACGAGGGCGCAGCGCGGCGCCGCCGCGCTGCACGGGTTGCACGAAGGCCCGCAGAAGGCGTCGACGACGCACGGCGCGCACAGCGCGGCGTCGTTGCAGTAGGAGCCCGACTCGCAGCCGGTGTTTCCGCTCTGGCCGCTGAACTCGCGGCCGCACTGCGCACAGGCGTCCTCGTCCGACGCGGAGGCGTCGCCCGCCACGCTCCGATGGAACGCCGCCGGCTCGAGGAGCGTGAAGCTGGACGCGGCGAGGTTCGTGCTGCCGGTCTCGCCGGCCTTGAGCTGAAAATCCTCGAACTCGCCTACCAGAAGCGACACCTCGAGCTCTGAATGCTCGGCGATCGCGGCATAGAGGATCTCGACGGGGTACAGGCCCTCCTCGGCGAACGTGACGGTATTCGTCATTCGCCAGCTGGGTGCGCCGAGCGCGGGTGGCTGCACCAGCACCGGATAGGCGGCCTGCGCCGAGTCGTAGATCACGAGGGCCACGGCGTCGTCGGCGTAAATGCCAAAGTGGACCGGCTGCTCGACGTAGTCGGGCGGCACGGCCAGGTAGCCGCGCAGGCGCATGCCGAACGCCACGTCGGGCTCGTTCGCGACGAAGTCGCACCCTCCTGCCGGGCAGTCGGAGACAGCGTCCAGAAAGTCGCCGAAGCTCGCCGCGCTCCCGGCGTCGTACCTGTTCGAGAGATCGAGCGGTGTGCGCACCACGGAGCTCACGAGTTCTTCCTGCCCCGCGTCGAAGAACGTGTTCATCTTCTCGATGAAGCCCGCCCTGTCGCTCGCCGGAACCCAGAAGTCGACATCTGGCTCGGACGATGACCTTTGCGCGCCGCACAGGCCCGTTCCTCCCTCGGCGGGGAGCGGCGCTACAGGACCTCCTTCGAGGATCACTGGCTCGGCGTTCGCGGAGCCCGGTGCTCCCAGCGCCGTGGAGAGGGCGAGCACGAAAGAGATCGTCAGCTTGGGACGTCGGTGGAACATAATCGCTCCTCGCAAGGAAAACAGCGCAACGGCGCGGCCGCTCGCATGGGACCCGCGATGCACGGCACGCCACGTTATCCCGCGCGCGTAACGCGGAGCCCGGAAATCCCCTTCGCGGGCACGATCCCGACGGCGAGCAGCTGAATGTCCGCCCGCGGCGCTCCGTTCGTCGCCGGCGCGCGCGCAGCGGGCCACGCCCTCATCCGCCTAGCCGCGCGAGCGCCTCCCGCGACGCTCCGGCCCCGGGGTGGCGCAGGCGCGCCCGCAGCGCCGCCGCCTCGGCGAGCAGCTCCCGCCCTCGCGCGCGCTCCTCGCCGCGCGCCGCCGCCGCGCGCGCCACGCCCGCCCAGTGCAGCGCGTCCGCCCTCGCCCACGCGTCCTCGCCCGCCCACGCGATCGCCGAGTCGGCGAGCGCCGTCGCGGACGCCGCCGCCCCCGCGCCGCGCACGAGCGCGCACCGCGCGGCGACGACCGCGAGCCGGGCGCGGAACGGGCCGAACCCGCACGCCTCCGCGACGTGCAGCCCCTCCAGCGCCTGCCGCGCGCCGTCGTCGAGCCGGCCAGCGGCGAGCGCGATCCGCGCCGCGAGCTCGTGGCACCGCAGCGCGACCTCCACCTCGCCCGTCGCGGCAGCCCAGCGGCGCGCCTCGACGAGGTGCGCCTCGGCCGACGCGACGTCGCCGGCCGACGCGACATCGCCGTCTCCGCCGTCGCCCCCCTCGAGCAGCGCGAGGCCGAGCAGCGTGTGGCCGTGCGCGACGTGCCCCTCCCAGCCCCTCCGCCTGCACTCGGCGATGTTCCGCGCCGTGGCCTCGCGCGCCTCGTCGCGGCGCCCGAGCGCGAGCGCGTGCTCCGCCTCCCAGAGCGCGCGGCGCGCCACCGGCGCGTCGCCCAGCGCCCGCAGGCGCGCGAAGCGCTCGCCCGCCGCGCCGACCTCGCCGAGGTCGTGCAGCACCGCGGCGAGCAGCGCCAGCACGCGCACGGCGTGGACTTGGTCCACGTGGGCCGCGGCGCGACGGGCGCTCCCCGCGGCGCCGCCGGCGAGCTCCGCCGACCGCTCGAGCAGGCGGCGCGCCGCGGTCAGGTCGCCCCGCAGCCGCTCCGTGTACGCCAGCGTGCGCAGGCCGGTCGCGATCGGGGCCGGGTCGGCGAGCGCCCCGGCGATCTCGTTGTGCGCCTCGTAGCAGGCGCAGGCGAACGCGAGATCCCCGAGCGCGCCCGCGTAGAGCCCCGCGTCGTACGCGAGCGACGCGCGCACCCGCGCGGGCAGCGAGGCCGGCATGCCGCGGGGGTCGTCGCCGCCGGCGAACGCGCGCAGGATGCGGGCGCCGCGGGCCATGTCGCCGAGCTTGAGCCCGAGGTGCGCGAAGCCGCCGAGGGCGAGCGCGTAGATGTCGTACGCCTCGCCCGCCCGCCCGGCGCCGAGCAGCTCGGTGAGGATGGCCTCGTACGCGTCGACCGCCTCGCGCTCCCGCGGCGCCCGGCGCGGCGCCTCGTCGAGGCGCGGCGGCGGCGCGGCGCTCCCCGCGGCGTGGACGCGCTCCGGCGGCACGCCGAGCAGCGACTTGAAGTGCTGCCGCACGAAGGGGTGCGTCGAGTAGCAGCGCTCGCCCGGGCGCGCCGCGAACACGAGCCCCAGCCGCTCCAGCCGGGCGAGCCCGCGCGCGAGCTCCGCGGCGCCCCACCCCGCCATGGCGCCCGCGATCTCGCCGCCGGCCCGGCTCAGCTGGAGCAGCGCGCCCTCGCCCGCGCCGCCGGGGAACACCGAGAGGCGCGCGAGCAGGTCCCGCTCGCCCGGCGGCAGCGCGCGCGCGTACGCCGACAGCACCGCGCTCAGGCGGCGGGCGAGGACGTCGTCCTGCTCGGCCTCGGCGAGGTGCGCCGCTCGCGCCGCGGAGAGGCGGCCCGCGTCGCCGCCGAGGAACGCGCCCACGTAGGAGCCGAGGACGGCGACCGACAGCGCGTGGCCGCCCGTCGTCTCGAACAGCGCGCCGAGGGCGCCGTCGTCGCCGCGGATGCCCCAGCGGCGCAGGAGCGACGCGGCGTCGCCCTCGCAGAGCGGCTCCGGCCGGATCGTCGCGAGCCCGCCCTCGGCCCAGGCAGACAGATCCGCGAGCTCGAAGCGCGACGTGACGAGCGCCCGCGCGCCGCCGAGCCCGGACGCGATCGCGCAGAGCAACCGCCGGAGGAGCGCGTCGTGGAGCTCGCCGTGCGCGCGCCCTGCGCCCCCCTCGGCCTGCACGGTCTCGAGCCCGTCGAGCACGAGCAGGTGCGGCGGCCCCTGCCCCAGCGCCTCCTTCAGCCGCGCGAGCTGCTCGCCGGGCGCGGCCGGCGGCCGCGGCGCCGCAGCGCCCGGGGCGCCCGCGCCCGGCGCGAAGTAGGCCGCCGCCTGGTCGAGGAACGCCTCGGTCCTGGGGTCGTCGTAGAAGCTCCAGACGAGCACCCCGCCGGGCCGCGGGGCGTCGCCGAGCCCCTGGAGGAAGCGCTCGGCGATCGCGGTCTTTCCCGCGCCGCCGACGCCGAGGAGCGCGATCACCCGGGGGGACGGCGGCGAACCGTCGGCCCACGCGGCGAGCCGATCGACGATCTCGGCGCGCCCGACGAAGTGCCGCGCTCGCTGGAGCGTGTGCGCGTGCAGCGGGCGCCACGCCCCGGCGGGCGTCTCCGCGGCCTGGCTCGCCGCACCCGCTCGCTCTGCGACGGGATCCGCCGCCGGCGCGGCCTCGGCCTCGGCCTCGACGACGAGCAGCTCCGCCTCGGCGAGGCCGAGCTCGGCGCCGAGCCGCTCGAGGATGCGCCGCCGGGACGGGCTCCGGACCGAGAAGCCGAGCCGCGGATCGTTGACGGCGCCCGACTCGTAGCGGCGGTAGGTCCGCACGTCGACGCCGATCGACGCGGCGACCTGCTCCTGCGTCAGGTCGAGATCGAGCCGCGCCCGCTGGAGGAGCGTGTGGTTGAAGCGGACCGCGGGCTCCGCGCCGCGGCCCGCCCTGGAGACCCGTGCCATCGGTGCGAGCGCTCGATCATCGGCGATGCGGCGCTCTCCTGTCCACCGCGCTGCCCGGTCCTGCCCGGTCCTGCCCGGGTCCCGCCCTTCCGGATCCGGTCCGCCCGGACCCACGCTTCCCGCATGAGCACCCCGCACGCCGAACGGACCGCCCAGTGCACCGACCACACCGACGATCTCCGCATCTTCACGGTGACGAACGTCCTGTCGCCCGAGGAGTGCGAGGGCTTCATCGCGCTCGCCGAGGCGCGAGGCTTCGAGCAGGCGCCGATCGGAGGCACCGAGGTCATCAACCTCGAGGTGCGCAACAACGGCCGCGTCATCCTCGACGATCCGGACCTCGCCGCGAGCCTCTGGGAGCGGCTCGCGCCGTGGATGCCGCCGAGCTTCGGCCTCCACCGCGCCGTCGGGCTGAACGAGCGCTTCCGCTACTATCGGTATACCAAGGGCGAATATTTCAACTGGCACGGAGACGGGTCGTTCGTGCGATCCGACGGCGAGCGGAGCCTGTTCACCGCGATGATCTACCTGAACGACGACTTCGAGGGCGGCACGACCGATTTCTGGGGCGGCCGGAGCATCGCCCCGCGGCGCGGGATGGCGCTCCTGTTCGAGCACCGCCGGCTCCACCGCGGCGCCGCCGTGACACGGGGGAGCAAGTACGTCCTCCGCAGCGACGTGATGTACCGGCGCGGCTGACGCCGGCGCCGCGCGCGCGCCGGCGCTCGGCGCCTCGACGCCTCAGCGGGGCGCCGCGGTCGCGCCGGCGCCGAGCGCCTCGGCGAGGCGCGGCAGCACCTCGCCGGCGCGGGCCTCGATCTTCAGCGCGCCGAGCTCCTCGCCGCGCGCGGAGCCGAGGTTGATCATGGCGATCGGGGTGCCTCGCTGCGCGGCGCGCAGCACGAAGCGGTAGCCCGAGAAGACCGCCAGCGACGAGCCGACGACGAGCAGCGCGTCCGCCGCGTCCACGAGCGCGAACGCCGCGTCGACGATCGGCCGGGCCACGTTCTCGCCGAAGAAGACGACGCGCGGCTTGAGCGGCCCATCGCAGCGGAGGCACGGCGGCGCACGGAAGCCCGCCACGCGCTCGGCGGGCAGGTCGGCGTCGCCGTCGGGGGCGAGGTCGGCCGCGAGGCGCAGCCAGCCGGGGTTCTGGGCGAGGAGCCGCTCCTGGAGGGCGGCGCGCCGCTCCATCGCGCCGCACGCGAGGCAGGCGACCTCGGAGAGCGTCCCGTGCAGCTCGATGACACGACGGCTGCCCGCGGCCTGGTGGAGGCCGTCGACGTTCTGCGTGATGAGGCCCTCGAGCTGCCCCGCCTGCTCGAGCCGCGCGAGGGCGCGGTGGGCGGGGTTCGGCTCGGCCCTGGAGAACCGCTCCCAGCCGATCACGGCGCGCGCCCAGTAGCGCTGCCGGATCTCGGCCGAGCAGGAGAACTCCCGCCCCTGGATCGGGTTCCGCGCGCGGCGCCGCGTCTCGGGGCCTCGATAATCGGGGATGCCGGACTCGGTGCTGCACCCCGCGCCCGTCAGCGCCACGATCCGCTTGCCGCGCAGGAGCGCGACGAGGTCGTCGAGCGGATCGGCCGGACGCGCTTCGCTGAGCGGCATAGGCCCGGGTTGTGGCCCGCGACGGCGCGCGCCGCCAGCGTCGACCCCGCAACCATGCAACCGAGCGTGCAACGGAGCACGCAACCGCGCATGCAACCGGGCAACGGAGCTCCCCCACAACATCTCGCTTGACCGGCTCACTGCACCACCATATGTAGTGCCCATGTTGGTGCCTCGGGCTTCGGCCGGGGCTCAAAAGGGAACCCGGTGTGAATCCGGGGCTGCCCCGCAGCGGTAAGCGAGAACGATCTCCACGACGCGCACTGGCCCTCGGGCTGGGAAGCGGTGGACCGTAGGAATCCGGCGAGAGCCGGAGCGCTCGTGAGCCCGAAGACCTGCCAACGTCCTGCGCTGGGAGACATCCGGCGCCGGTTTGACCTGGAAGCCTCGAGGGAGGCGGGTAGGTCCGAGCTGGCGCAGACTCTCGCGCTTGTCCCGGTTCCGACCCCCTCCCGCGCTGTCTTCCTTTCGCCCGCGGGGGCGAGCGGTCGGTCCGAGGGCTCCTCCAAAGAGCCTGGCGCACCCATGCGCATCGGCTGGCCTCTTCGCTCTCGCGGCATCGACGCGAGCGGTCCGGGACCGCTCGGAACGAGCACGACGAGGAGGATGCCATGCTGAACGAACCGTTGGTGAAGAGCAACGGCGCGGCGCCGTTGCGCGCGCTCCACGCACCCCACGCACCCCACGCGCCCGCCATGACGAGCGCCGGCGCGGAGGAGACGCCCCCGCACACGACGATGCGGGTGAAGAAGAGGAACGGGTCGAGCGAGCCAGTCGACGTCAACAAGATCGTCCGCGCCGTGAGCCGCTCGTGCGCGGCCCTGTCCGACGTGGACGCGCTACGCGTCGCGACGAAGACCATCAGCGGCCTCTACGACGGCGCGACGACGCGCGAGCTCGATCAGCTCTCCATCCAGACGGCGGCGTCGCTCATCGCCGATGAGCCCCAGTACGCGAAGCTCGCGGCGCGCCTGCTCGCCACGTACATCGACAAGGAAGTCCGCAATCAGGAGATCCACGCCTTCTCGCAGTCCATCGCCGTGGGGCGGCGGCTGGGCCTCATCAACGATCGGCTCCACGGCTTCGTGGCGCAGAACGCCCGCAAGCTGAACGACGCCATCGAGCCGGGGCGCGACCACGAGCTCGAGTACTTCGGCCTGCGGACGCTCTACGACCGCTACCTGCTCAAGCACCCGGAGACGCGCCTCGTCATCGAGACGCCGCAGCAGTTCTTCCTGCGCATCGCGTGCGCGCTGTCCGAGACGGCGGCGCAGGCCGTCGAGCTCTACAGGCTCTTCTCGTCGCTCGATTACCTGCCGAGCTCACCGACGATGTTCAACTCCGGGACGAGCCACGAGCAGCTCTCGAGCTGCTTTCTGCTCGACTCGCCGGACGATCACCTCGAGACCATCTACCAGCGCTACACCGACGTCGCGATGCTCTCGAAGTTCTCGGGCGGCATCGGGCTCGCCTACCACCGGGTGCGGTCGCGCGGCTCGCTCATCGAGAGCACCAACGGGCACTCCAGCGGGATCGTGCCGTGGCTCAAGACGCTCGACGCGTCCGTCGCGGCCGTGAACCAGGGCGGCAAGCGCAAGGGCGCGTGCTGCGTCTACCTCGAGCCGTGGCACGCCGACGTCGAGGAGTTCCTCTCGCTGCGCGACAACACGGGCGACGAGGCCGCGCGCACGCACAACCTGAACCTCGCGAGCTGGGTCCCGGACCTCTTCATGAAGCGGGTCGAGGCCGACGGCGAATGGAGCCTGTTCGACCCGAAGGACGTGCGCGATCTCCCCGATCTCTACGGTGAGGAGTTCGAGCGTCGCTACGTCGAGGCCGAGCGGGCGGGCCTCGCCAAGAAGACGATGAAGGCCCGCGAGCTCTACGCGCGGATGATGCGCACGCTCGCGCAGACAGGCAACGGCTGGATGACGTTCAAGGACAAGTCGAACCGCGCCTGCAACCAGACGGCGCTGCCGGGCAGGATCGTCCACCTCTCGAACCTCTGCACCGAGATCCTGGAGGTGACCTCGAACGAGGAGTCGGCCGTCTGCAACCTGGGCTCGATCAACCTCGCGCGCCACACGGTCGCCGGCGAAGACGGCGCGGTCGCGCTCGACTTCGAGAAGCTCGCGCGCACGGTGCGGACCGCGGTCCGCCAGCTCGACCGCGTCATCGACCTCAACTACTACCCCATCCCCTCGACGAGGCGATCGAACCTCCGCTGGCGGCCCGTCGGGCTCGGGCTCATGGGCCTGCAGGACGTGTTCTTCCAGATGCGCCTGCCGTTCGACGCCCCGGCGGCGCGGGAGCTCTCGAGGCGGATCTCGGAGGAGGTGTATTACCACGCGCTCTCGACGTCCGCGGACCTCGCGGCGGAGAAGGGGCGGCACCCGGCGTTCGACGAGACGCGCGCCGCGCGCGGAGAGCTCCAGTTCGACGCGTGGGGCGTCGTCCCGGAGGACACGGCGCGCTGGGAGGCGCTCCGCGCGCGCGTCCAGGCCGGGGGGCTCAGGAACTCGCTGCTCGTCGCCATCGCGCCGACGGCCACCATCGCGTCGATCGCTGGCTGCTACGAGTGCATCGAGCCGCAGGTGTCCAACCTCTTCAAGCGCGAGACGCTCTCGGGGGACTTCCTGCAGATGAACCGCTACCTGGTCGCGGAGCTCAAGCGGCTCGGCGCCTGGAACGACGCGGTGCGCGCCCGGCTCAAGCTCGCGGAGGGCTCGGTCCAGGGCATGGACGAGCTGCCCGAGCAGCTCCGCGCCGTGTTCCGGACGGCGTGGGAGATCCCGATGCGCTCGCTCATCGACATGGCCGCGGATCGCGGGGCCTTCATCGATCAGAGCCAGTCGCTGAACCTCTTCATCGAGAACCCCACCATCGGCCAGCTCTCGAGCATGTACTTCCACGCATGGAAGAAGGGGCTCAAGACGACGTACTACCTGCGTTCGCGCCCCGCGACGCGCATCGCCAAGGCGACCGTGGAGGCGGTGCCGGAGAAGGCGGCCGCGGACGTGGCGTGCGCGCTCGAGAACCCCGAAGCCTGCGAGGCCTGCCAGTGAGCCGCGTCAGCCGCCCCGCGCGCCTCCTGGATCCGGGCCAGTGCCTCACGCTGCGCCCGATGGCCTATCCGGCCTTCTTCGAGATGTACCGCTCCGCCATCAAGAACACGTGGACCGTGGAGGAGGTCGACTTCTCCACGGACGTGGGCGATCTGCGGAAGATGACCGACGCGGAGCGGCACCTCGTGCAGCGGCTCGTCGCGTTCTTCGCCACGGGGGACTCCATCGTGGCGAACAACCTCGTCCTCAACCTGTACAGGCACATCAACGCCCCGGAGGCGCGGATGTACCTGTCGCGGCAGCTCTACGAAGAGGCGCTCCACGTCCAGTTCTATCTGACGCTCCTCGACACGTACATCCCCGATCCCGAGGACCGTCACCGCGCCTTCGCGGCCGTCGAGAACATCCCCTCGATCCGGGAGAAGGCCGATTTCTGCATGCGGTGGCTCGATTCCGTCGAGTCGCTCGGGCGGCTGGACACGCGCGCCGAGCGGCGGCGGTTCCTCCTGAACCTCATCTGCTTCGCGGCGTGCGTCGAGGGGCTCTTCTTCTTCGGCGCGTTCGCGTACGTGTACTTCCTGCGCTCGCGCGGCCTGCTCCACGGGCTGGCCGCGGGGACGAGCTGGGTCTTCCGCGACGAGAGCGCGCACATGCGCTTCGCCTTCGAGGTCGTGAGCACGGCGCGGCGCGAGGAGCCCGAGCTCTTCGACGCCGGCCTCTCGCGGTCGATCCTCGACATGATGGATGAGGCGATCGCCTGCGAGGCCCGGTTCGCCGAGGACCTCCTCGGCGCCGGCGTGGCGGGCATGTCGGCGCGCGACGTGCGCAGCTACCTGGAGTTCTGCGCCGACCAGCGGCTGGCCACGCTCGGCATGCCGAAGCGCTACGGGGCGAAGAACCCGTTCTCGTTCATGGATCTGCAAGACGTCCAGGAGGTGACGAACTTCTTCGAGCGCCGCGTCTCCGCGTACCAGGTCGGCGTCTCCGGGGAGGTCGTCCTCGACGCCGCGTTCTGACACCAATCAACCGACGCACCGCCCGCGGGGCCGATCAGAGCCCGCCGATCCCTCGCGGCGGGAGCCCGATCTCGGTGTCGACGGTCGCGTCCTCCAGCGGCTCGAGCGCGCCGTTCCCCGCCACCTTCCAGCGCCGGAGCTTGCTCCTCTCCGCGTCGCTCAGCAGGCAGACGTCGCCGCAGCCGGGCGAGCAGTGGACGCCGCCGAAGGCGTAGGACTGGGTCGCCTGGGCGAGCGTCGTGACCTCGCCCGTGGCGATGCTCACGGAGAAGGCGCGGTCCCCGGCGGACGCGCTGCCCGCGTAGGCCGTCCCGAGGAGGACGTCCTCGGAGGCGAACGTGAGCGTCGGCTGGACCGCGGCGCCGAGCGCCTTCGCCACGCCGAGCCGCTCGATCTCCTCCGGGGGCGAGGTGCGAGCGTCGTAGATCACGATGTCGCTCGTCGCCGGATCGTACTCCATCGTCTCGGCGTCGAAGCGGCTCGAGCAGGCGACCGCCAGCCGCTCTCCCGAGGGCGACACGGCGAGACGCCCGCAGCCGTAGAGCCCCTGCACGTCGACCGTCCATGCGACGGCGCCCTGCTCCGGCGAGACGCCGACGAAGCGCCCTTCACCCGTGGTCGAGAGGTCCGCGGCGAGCCGGCCGAGGGCCACGACCACCTCGTCGCCGAGGCGCGCCATCCCCGACGGGCGCGGCAGGAGCCCTTCTTCCTCCGGCAGGGCGATGCGCCCCGCGACGGAGTACTCCTTCGTGTCGATGATCAGGAGATCGCCGCCCTCGTCGAACGGCTCCACGCCCGGGCTCGGGTTGCTCCCGTAGCGCGACACGAGCGCGCGGTCCGCGCCCACCTCGATGTAGTCCTGAGGGTTCGACTCGAACCCCTGCCCGACCGGGAGCTGCGCCAGGGCCTCGGCGGTCTCGAGATCCATCCAGGTGATCACGTTCGTGCCGAACCGATCGAGCAGGACGACGCGGCCGGACGGCGGCGCCGCCGTCGGGACGTCGACGTCGCCGGACAGCGCGAGGCTGAGCCCCGGCTTCGCCGCGCCGCTCGACACGAAGGAGGGCGACAGGGTGGTCCCGTCGAGCGCCGACACAGCGATGTTCGTCGACTGGTAGTCGCTCGTCACGATGACGACGCCGCGCTCGCACCCGTCGCCGTCGCCGCCGCCGTGGACGCCGCCCGTCGACGGCGGCGGCGAATCCACGTTGCACCCGAGGAGCGGAACCGAAATCGCGATCGCAAACAGACTGATCTTCACCATGTTGACTCCAGTGTGAAAAACACGCTCCGTCCCGGGAGCGGAAACCCGACGACATCCGTACGCCGCGCGTCCAGGAGGTCCGCGACGCGACCTCTCGCCGCGAGGTGCCCGTCGAGCCACCTCGCCTCCGCGTCGAGGTCGAGGGTCGCTTGCTCCGCGATCACGCCGAGCCCGGCGGGATCGGCGTACCGGCTCGACTGGTACACGGCCCGGAGCTCGCCCGACGCGCCCGAGAACACGGCGCCGCCCGGGCGCTTCCACTCGGCGTGCAGGCGCGGCGCGACGACGAGGCGCGAGCGGAACGGGAGGAGGTCGTTCCTGGTCGTCCGCCCCGGCGTCGTGTCCCGCGGATCGAGCAGCGTCGCCGCGATCTCGGCGCGGAGGAACCGGGTCACCTCGACCCCGGCCAGGAGCTCCGCGCCCACGACGCGGGCGCGGCCGACGTTGTACGGGTTCACGTAGCCCTGGCCGGACTTCTCGTACGCGACGAGCCCGGAGACCGCGCTCCCGAACGCGAACACGTCGATGAAGGCGCCGCGCAGCACGGCGCCGCGCCCCGTCTGCGCCCGGATCCCGGCCTCGATCGTGGCGCCCGACTCCGGCTCGAGCGCCGCGTTGCCGTGGACGACGCCGGAGACGCCGTACACCTCGCCGAGCGTCGGGACGCGGACGTAGCGGCCCACGGTCGCGAGGAGCCGGAGCCGGTCGCTCCCCACCTCCACGCCGACCCGCCCGGTCGGGACGAGCACGTCGCAAGGGCGCTCCCGGTCCGCGCCGGTGGCGTGGCACTCCCCGCTCGCGAGGGCGTGCAGCGCGAGCCCCTCGCCGAGGCGCGCCTCCGCGCTGACGGCGCCGCGCGCGAACGAGCGCCGCGCCCGCGCGAGCGGGACGTCGTCCGGCGCGCGCGAGATGCCCTCGCGCGCGACCGAGAGCACGGGCCGCACCCGGAGCCGGTCAGCGAAGGAGAGCGTCGCCCCGAGCGTCTGCTCCAGGCGGCGGCCGGCGAGCCGGAGCTCCGGCGTGAGCAGGGCGAGCTCGAAGAGCGGGTCGTGGACCTCCGACCGCGCCTCGATGAACGAGGTGCGCGCCTCGAGCGTGTGCTGCGCCTCTCGGCCGAACGGCACCCGCGCCGCGACGGACGTCAGCGCGCGCCGCGACTCCCCCCGCGCCTCCCGGGACGGCAGGAGCGCGAGCCTCGGCACGCCCTGCTCGCGATCGGTGCCGTTCGCGATCACGTCGACGATCGCGCCGCCCCCGAGCTCGACGCGCGCGAGCGCCCAGGCGTCGATCGTGCGCACGTCGGCGTTCTGCCGGCGCTCCAGGGTGTCGTCGCTCTCGTCGAAGAGCGTCCCGCGATCGTCGACGAAGGCGTAGCGGTTCTCCGCGGCCTCCGCGCTCACCCCGACGATCGAGCTCACCGGGCCCGCGCTGGCGCCGGCGAACGCCCACCCGCGCCGCGCGCCGAGCGAGCCCGCCATGACGCCGACGCCGGCCGTCGTCCGGGAAGGCCGCCGCGGCTCGAAGAAGATCGCGCCGCCGGGGCCGAGGCGGTCCGCCTCGATGGGCGCGTGGCCACGGTAGATCTCGACGCGCTCGATGAGCCAGAGGGGCACGAGGGAGAGATCCGCCGTGCCCACGACGTCGTCGTTCAGGCGGACGCCGGCGAGGTACACCGGCGTCTGCGTTGCTGTCGCTCCCCGGAGGGCCGCGGTCGCCGGCCCGCCGAAGCCGCCCGACTCGACGATGAGGACGCCCGGCTGCGTGCGGAGCACGTCCGCCGCCCCGAGCCCCGCGCCGGTGAGGCGCTCGCGGCCCAGCACCGAGCCCGCGACGGACCTGTCCTTGGGCGGCGCGGGCGCGCGCACGCGATCCCCCTCGACGCGCACCTCCAGCGGGGCCGTCCCCGGCGGGGCGGCGGCGCGACCGCCCTCCTGCTCGGCCTCCGGCCTGCGCGGCTCGTCGGCGCGGGCGGCCGGCAGGGCCGCCACGGCGCCGCAGGCGGCGAGCGCGAGCCAGCACGCCGCGCCGGCGCTCCGGCGCCGACGCGACCGACGATCAGAAGAATCAACCATTCACGCGCCGCCTGCCCGCGTCGACCCAGCGCTGCTCCGGGTGAGCCGAGAGCCGAAGCGAGGGGCTGCGTGACGGGCCACGGCACCGCGCGCGAGCGAGGTGGTCGAGAGCCTGGGCGCCTTCCCCTCGAAGGCTCAGGTCAGCGCGCGCCAGCGAACCGGCGCGCGCACCTCGGCAGGTCTTCGGACTCACGGGCGCTGCGGCCGTCGCCGGTCGCTCTCCTACACATCACCGCTTCCCGGGCTGCTCGGGTGCATGCCCAGTGCTTCTTGGTGATGGTCGTTCCCGTTCACCGCTGCGGGGGCAGTCCCGGATTCTCACCGGGTTCCCTTTTCAGCTCGCCAGGCGATGGCCGGACGAGCACCGATGGCGGGGCGACTCGTCGCACCCGTCACGCAGGATGTCAACGCAGAAGCGAAGGTCCAGAGCGCCCCGCCCACGGGCCCACCGGCGACGCACACCCGAGACAGAACCGGGAGTCCCTTGACAGTCTTGCACGCGCGTGTCATGAGTCACTTGAAACTGATTTTCTTTATCAGTTATCGGAAACGAGCGGCCCGAGACCTGACGTCCAGCGCCCGATGACCTGAGCCCACGTGGCTCTCGACGCCCATCGGAGCTGAATGTGACGAGTTCCATCTCGATACCGGCCTCTGTCGCGCTGCCCGCGGTCAACGCAGGGCAGCTGTTGAAGCAATACACCCCTGAGTCGGCGTTCTTCTTCGCGTCGCCGACACGCACCCTCCTCGCGCAGGGCGTACACGACATGATCCTCGAGCCGAACGGCGCGGATCAGGGCGACCGCCTCGCGGACCGCGTCACGAGGGTGCTCGCGGCGGCGTCGAGGGCCGGCGCCGGCCAGAGCTTCCCCATGGTGGTCGGCGCGGTGCCGTTCAACAGCACGTCGCCGGCGCACCTCATCGTGCCGAGGGCGATCCAGAGCGCGGGCCCGCTCAACCCCACGTCGGAATCGCCGCGGTCGCAGCTGCCGATCACCATCCAGGAGCTGCGCCAGATCCCCGAGCCCCGCGACTACGTGCGCGGCGTCGAGACGGCGGTGGGCCTGATGCGGTCCGGGGCGCTGAGCAAGGTGGTCCTGTCCAGGATGCTGGAGATGGTCCTGCGAGAGCCGGTCGATCTCCGCCTCGTCCTCCAGCGCCTCTCGCAGCAGAACCGGAGCGGCTACACCTTCGCCGCCAACCTCTCGGATCCGACCGCGGGGCTCTCCAGCGCGGAGCGCGGCGTCCCGACCTCGCGCGCGCGGACGCTCCTCGGCGCGAGCCCGGAGCTGCTCCTGTCCCGCTCCGGGCTCCGGGTGATCGCCAATCCGCTCGCCGGCTCCGCGGTCCGCAGCCCGGACCCCGACGAGGACCGCCGGCGGGCGATCGCGCTGCTCGCGTCCGAGAAGGACCGGCACGAGCACGCGATCGTCGTCGACGCCGTCGCCGCCGCGCTCCGGCCGTTCTGCCGGCGCCTGAGCGTCCCCGACGAGC
This sequence comes from Sorangium sp. KYC3313, assembly GCF_052075895.1. Classification (NCBI taxonomy): domain Bacteria; kingdom Pseudomonadati; phylum Myxococcota; order Polyangiales; family Polyangiaceae; genus Sorangium; species Sorangium sp. KYC3313. The sequence goes on along the minus strand of NZ_CP197255.1, from coordinate 7,393,516 downwards.
CGTCGCTCACGCAGACCCCGACGCTGTGGCACCTGTCGAGCCGGCTCACCGGGGAGCTGCGCGATCTCTCGATCTCCTCGATGAAGCTGGCCACCGCGCTGCACCCGACGCCCGCCGTGTGCGGCTACCCCACGGAGCGCGCCCGCGACGCCATCGAGGCGATCGAGCGGTTCGATCGCGGGTTCTTCACGGGGCTCGTGGGCTGGTCCGACGCCAGCGGCGACGGCGAGTGGGCGGTCGTCATCCGCTGCGCCGACGTCGCCGGCCGGGCGCTCCGCCTCTATGCCGGGGCCGGGATCGTCCTCGGATCGAGCGGCGAGCACGAGCTCGCCGAGACCACCGCCAAGCTCGGGACCATGCTGAACGCGCTCGGCCTCGACCAGGCGCCGGAGCGGGCGTGAGCGCTCCGGAGGAGCGCCGGCAGGCGCCCGCGCAGGCGCGACCGCAGGCGCTCGACGGCTGGACTCCGTGGCCGGCCGAGCTGGCCGATCTCTACCGGCGCGCCGGCTACTGGCGCGGCGAGACCTTCGGGCGCCTGCTCCGCGAGCGGGCCGCGCGGCACCCGGATCGGATCGCGCTCGTCAGCGGCGATCGCCGGCTGAGCTACGGTGAGCTCGATCGGCGCGCCGATCGCCTCGCCGCGGGCCTGCTGCACCTCGGGCTCCGGCCGGGGGATCGCGTCGTCGTCCAGCTCCCGAACATCGCGGAGTTCTTCGAGGTGTGCTTCGCGCTGTTCCGGCTCGGGGCGCTCCCCGTGCTGGCCCTGCCCGCGCACCGCCGCGCCGAGATCGCGGTTTTCTGCGAGCACACCGAGGCGGTCGCGTACGTCATCGCCGACCGGGACGGCGGGTTCGATTACCGCGCGCTGGCGAGCCAGATCCGGCGCGACGTCGGGACCTTGCGGCACGTGCTCGTGGCCGGCGAGCCGGGCGAGCACACGGCGCTCTCCGGCCTGGACCGGGAGCCCGTCGAGCTCCCGGAGCCCGCCGCGGGGGACGTCGCCTTCTTCCAGCTGTCCGGCGGGAGCACCGGCGTACCGAAGCTCATCCCGCGGACGCACGACGACTACCTCTACAGCGTGCGGGCCAGCGCGGAGATCTGCGGGCTCGACGAGGGCAGCGTCTACCTCGCCGTCCTCCCTGTCGCGCACAACTTCACGCTCAGCTCGCCCGGGAGCCTGGGCGTGCTCCACGCCGGCGGCCGGGTGGTGCTCTGCCGCCGCCCCAGCCCGGACGAGGCGTTCCCGTGGATCGAGCGGGAGCGGGTCACGATGACGGCGCTCGTGCCGCCGCTGGCCTCGGTCTGGCTGGAGTCGGCCCGGACGGCGCGGCACGACCTGTCGAGCTTGAAGGTGCTCCAGGTGGGCGGCGCCAGGCTCCCGGCGGAGGTCGCGCGCCGCGTGGGGCCGACCCTGGGCTGCAAGGTGCAGCAGGTGTTCGGGATGGCGGAGGGGCTCGTCAACTACACCCGCCTTGACGACCCCGACGCCATCGCGCTCGAGACGCAGGGCCGGCCCATCTCGCCCCACGACGAGGTCCGCGTCGTGGACGACGACGACCGCGACGTCGAGCCCGGGCAGGTCGGTCACCTGCTCACGCGAGGGCCCTACACGATCCGCGGCTATTACAGGGCCGGCGCGCACAACGAGAAGGCGTTCACGCGCGACGGCTTCTACCGCACGGGCGATCTCGTGCGGCGGACCCCGGAGGGCTACCTCGTCGTGGAGGGCCGCGCCAAGGATCAGATCAACCGCGGCGGCGAGAAGATCGCGGCCGAGGAGGTCGAGAACCACGTCCTCGCCCACCCGGCGGTGCGCGACGCGGCGCTCGTCGCGATGCCGGACGCCCACCTCGGCGAGCGTTCGTGCGCGTTCCTCGTGGCCCGCGGGCAGCCGCCGCCGGCGAGGGAGATCAACGCCTTCCTGCGCGAGCGCGGCGTCGCCCAGTTCAAGGTGCCCGATCGCATCGAGTGGCTCGACGCCCTCCCGACGACGAGCGTCGGCAAGGTGGACAAGAAGGCGCTCCGCCGGTGGATCGCCGACAGGCTCGCGCAGGGCGCGCGCGCCTGAGAGGACAGCGCGGGCCCAGGCGGCGCAGCGACGCCCGCGGCCCGTTCCATCGACAGGAGCGCTGCGACCAGAAGAGAGAGAAGAGAGGAACGACCATGGCCATCCCCCGCATCCAGACCTACCGCATGCCACGCGCCGAGGAGCTCCCGGAGAGCCGGGCGTCATGGCGGCCGGACCCGGGGCGCTCCGTCCTCTTGATCCACGATATGCAGGAGTATTTCCTCGGCTTCTACGACGCGAGCGCATCCCCGATGGTCGAGCTGATCGAAAGTGTCCGCCTGCTCCGGGAGCGGTGCGCGGCGAGCGGGATCCCGGTCGTCTACACGAAGCAGCCCGCCGAGCAGACGAGGGCCCAGCGCGGCCTGCTGACGGATCTCTGGGGGCCCGGGCTGACGCAGCAGCCCGACAAACACGAGATCGTGCGCGAGCTCGCGCCGGGAAGCGCCGACACCGTGCTCACCAAGTGGCGTTACAGCGCCTTCCAGCGAACGGAGCTCCTGGATCTCCTGCGCCGGTGGGGCCGCGATCAGCTGATCGTGTGCGGCGTGTACGCGCACATCGGGTGCCTGCTGACCGCGTGCGAAGCGTTCATGAACGACGTCCAGCCGTTCCTCGTGACCGACGGGACCGCCGATTTTTCCCGGCAGCAGCACGACATGGCCATCGCCTACGTGGCGCAGCGGTGCGGCGTCGCGCTGCCGACGAGCGACGTCCTGGCCGCGCTCGCGCCCCGCGAGCGGGCGAGCGCCCCGCAGCGCGACGCGACGGCGCCGGCGCAGCTCGGGGCGGCGCAGGACCGGGCGCCGTGGGTCGAGCGCCTGCGCGGCGACGTGGCCGAGGTCCTCGACCAGCTCCCCTCGGCGATCTCCGATCGCGACGGCATCCTCGATCTGGGGCTCGACTCGATACGGCTCATGACGCTCGTCGAGCGGTGGCGCGCCGCGGGGATCGACGTCGCGTTCGTGGACCTCGCCGAGCTGCCGACGCTCGGGCACTGGTGGGAACTGCTGTCGGCCCGGCTGCCGCGCGAGGCGAGGCCAGCGCCCCGGCACCGCGCGGAGGCGCCCCTCCAGGAAGCCGCCCGCTGACAGGCCGAGCTTGCCCCAGGACGGCTTCGCCATGGCACAGGTCACCATGAATCAGGTCGCGACATCCCCACCCAGGACGGTGGCGCGCACGCCGCCGCGCCTCCTCGAGGTGCTGCGCACGACCGCGATCTCCCCCCGCATGCGGCGGATCACGCTGGGCGGCGCGGCGATCGCGGGGTTCCCCGCGCGCTCGGGCGGCGCGCACATCAAGGTCTTCTTCCCGCGCGGCGACCAGGCGGCGCCGGAGCTGCCCACGCTGGGGCCGGACGGCCCCGTCTGGCCTCCGATGCCGCGGCGGCCGATCACGCGCACGTACTCGGTGCGCAGGTTCGACGCGCAGGCCGGCGAGCTGGACGTGGACTTCGTCCTGCACGGGGACGACGGCCCCGCGTCGCGGTGGGCCCAGCGCGCCAGGCCGGGCGACCGCATCGGCATCGCCGGGCCGGGCGGCCCCGATCCGATGCTCGGTCCCGCGGACTGGTACCTCCTGGCCGGCGACCTCTCCGCGCTGCCGGCCATCGGCGCGCTGCTCGAGGCCCTGCCGAAGACGGCGCGCGGCCACGCCCTCGTTGCGGTCCCCGACGCGGCGGACGTGCAGGAGATCGATCGCCCGCCGCACGTGGCGCTGACCTGGATCGACCTGCAGGGCGAGCACGCCCCGGGCCCCCGGCTCGAGGCGGCCGTCCGCTCCCTGGAGTGGCCAGCGGGCCGCGTCTTCGCCTGGGTGGCGGGCGAGTCGTCGTCCGTCGTCGCGATCCGCGATCACCTGCTCGACGAGCGCGGGCTCGGTCGCGAGGCGCTGTACGCGATCCCCTACTGGAAGGCGAGCCAGTCCGAGGAGGCGTACCACGCGGAGCGGCACCGGATCATGGACGGGCTCGACAGGGCCTGACGGGAGCGATCGATGGAGTTCAAGCACAAGGCGGCGCTCGTCACGGGCGCCGCCCAGGGGATCGGCGAGGCCGTCGCCCGGAGGCTCGCCGCGCGGGGCGCCGCGGTGGCGGCGGTGGACGCGAACCGGGAGCGCCTGAGCGCCCTCGTCGCCGATCTCCGGGCGAGCGGCCATCGCGCCGCGGCGTTCGCGGTGGACGTGGCCGACGGCGAGGCGGTCGACGGCGCGGTGGAGCGGATCGAGCGCGAGCTCGGCCCCCTCGAGATGCTGGTCAACGTGGCCGGCGTGCTGCGCGTGGGGGGCGCCCTCTCGCTGAGCGACGACGACTGGGAGCGCACCTTCGCGGTCAACACCCGGGGGGTGTTCAACGTGAGCCGGGCCGTGGCGCGCCGCATGGTGCCGCGCCGATCGGGGTCGATCGTGACGGTCGGGTCCAACGCCGCGCGCACGCCGCGCATGAACATGGGCGCTTACGCGGCCTCGAAGGCCGCCGCGGCCCAGTGGACGAAGTGCCTCGGCCTGGAGCTCGCGCAGCACGACATCCGGTGCAACGTGGTGTCCCCCGGCTCGACGGACACGCCGATGCAGCGCGCGCTCTGGGCGGACGATCGCGGCGCTCAGGCGGTCATCGCCGGCGCCCCCGAGGCGTTCCGGCTGGGCGTCCCGCTGCGCCGGATCGCCACGACGGACGACGTCGCCAGCGCGGTGCTGTTCCTGCTCTCCGACGAGGCGCGGCACATCACGATGCACGACCTCTGCGTCGACGGCGGCGCCACGCTGGGCGCCTGATCCTCGTCTGGCTTCGTTCGAGCGAGGAATGAGCCGCCAAGGCGCCAAGGACGCCAAGGACGCCAAGATTTTAAATTCATTGTCTTCTTGTCTTCTTGGCGTCTTGGCGTCCTTGGCGGTTCATCTCTCTGGTTTCCGAGCCGATCGGTGTTCTAGGGGCCTTCCTTGCCCACGTTTCCGAACAGCGCGTCCGACGCCGTGCCGACCATCACCGCCGCGGCGAGCGCCATGGCGGCGGCGATCGCGAGGGCGCCGAGGACCCGCGAGGGCTTCATCTGCCACCACATGGCGAGGCCGCTGAGCGCCCACACGACCAGCGTGATCCCGGCGATGTCCGCGAAGAGCGCCCAGAGCCACGCCACGCCGCCGTGCACGGGGAAGTGGTGCGTCTTGTGGAGCGTCTCGAGCACCTCGACGAAGCGGGGCCACCCCCGCGCGCCGGCCGGGCGCCCGTCGAGCCGCCCCGTGCCCAGGTTGTACGTGACGTTCCAGGCGCGGCCGTCCGCGTCCCGCATGCCGAAGCGCAGCTCGGGGCTGATCTTCGGGTGGGCGCGCAGCGGCCCCGCGGCGTCGACGCCGATGCTGGGCAGGAGATCCTTTATCTGCTCCTGCACCGCCGCCATCCTGTGTCCAGGCAGGTCGATCGCGACGCCGGCGAACGGGGGCGCGGGGGCCTCGGGCTCGGGAGGGTGGCTGGAGACGGTCGCGCTCCCGTCGTCGAGGCGCAGGATCACCACCTGGCGTCCCCCGTCGGCGCGCGGCGCCGCGAGCAGGGGCCACCCGGAGAACGCGCCCGAGGTCCCCGGATCGAGCGTGTAGCGCGAGGGAGAGCCGGCGTTGAGCTGCTCGACGACCTGGCGCGCGAGCTCGCCGGGATCCCAGGGCTGGAACCCGGTGAGCGCCGACAGCCGCTCTCCCGAGAGCGACCGGCTGTCGATGTCTCGCCCGATCTGCGGGTGATTGAACAGCGTGCCGCTGATCCCGAACAGCAGTATCCAGGGGAACAGCAGCAAGCCCAGGTACATGTGCACGCGCCGCACGACCTTCATGATCGCGCCGTAACGCGGCCGCCCGCGAGGGCCCCGCGGCGAACGGGGCCCTCGCGCGGCGTCGTCCCTCGTCGCTCCTTCGTGATCGGGCGCGAGCGTCATCGGATCTTCGCGACGGAGAAGGTGAGCCCAGGCGCGCTCACGCCCGCCTCGCCGGGCCCGTCCTCGCCGATCTCGCGGAGCGTCGTCGACTCCTGGCCCTGGAACTCCAACAGGAAGGTGCGGTCGCCGAGCGCGACGCTCAGGACGCTGCCGCCGCCGGGCGCGGCGTCGAGCACCGTGGCGGTCGGCGTATCGCCGAGCGTCACGCTGGCCCACCGCCACGCCGCGGCGCTCGCCAGCACGCGCGGGTGGGTGTCGTCCGCGATCGCGAAGAGGCTCTCGTCGAGCACCCGCAGGAACGCCTTGCCGTCCGGACCGCCGAAGAGCGAGCCGGCGGCGTCGCCGTCGAACAGCGTGCTCAGCTCGACGTGGAACTCGGGGTCGAACTGCCTCGTCTCGGGGTCGAAGCGCAGCATGCAGGGGGCGGCCGCGTTGTCGGGGTTGAGCCGGTGCACCGCCGCGCCGTACGCCTCCGTGGCCACGTAGATCATGCCGTCGGGCCCCGCGACCCCATCGCGCACGTAACCGCAGCGATCGTCGGTGACGACGGTCGCCTCGTCCGTCGCGCCGTCCACGACGACGACCGCGGCCACGCTCGGGACCTCCGGGCCGATCCGCCAGCCGCCGAAGGTGATCACGTCGTCACCCTGGACCAGCGGCGACGACGAGGAGTACGTGAGGGTGGCGTCCTGGATCACGAGATCCTGGAGCGGGATGTCGCCGGTGACCGTCATTTCCTGAGGGTTCCAGACGACCACCTGGGCGGTGGGACCATCGAAGAAGTACGCCTTGGTCTCCGAGACGAAGTGGAACTGGGCGCCGTACTCGCCGAGCTTCGCGAGGCCCTTGCCCTGGAAGCTCACGGTATCACCTTCCTCGAGGCTGCCGTCCGCCTGCAGGTCGTAGCGGGTCACGGTCGCCGCGGCGTCGCTCGCCACGAACACCGCGCCTCCGCCGTCCAGCCCGACGCCGAGGGCGCGCCCCTGCACCTCGATGGCGTCGTCCAGCGACAGCGTCTCGTCGGAGTCGATGTCGTCCGTCACGATGATGTAGCTCTGGGTGTCGCCGCCGTCGGGCCCGAACACCTGGACCGTGAGGGCGTATGCCGGCCCAGCGTCGGGCGTCCCCCCCGTGCCGCCGGTGGCTCCGGTGCCTTCGCCGCCGGCGCTGCTCGTGCCATCGCTCGTGTCGTCGCCGCAGGCGATGAAGCACGGGAGGAGCAGGCTCAAGAGGAGGGCATTCGCGTAGCGCGCACGAAATAACATGAAGGATCTCCTTGTGTCGGGTTTCGACTGCCGTCGCACGAACATCGGCTCACAGGCTCAAGGCGAGCTTGGCGTAGGTCGCTCGCCCGGGGCGCTGGACGCCGTAGAAGCTGAAGGCCTTCTCGTCGGTGAGGTTCTGCACCTCGACGGTCGAGCTCACCGTCCATCCGCCGCGCTCGACCAGGTACGTGAGCGCGAGCGTGTGCACGAGCTGCGACGGGATCTCCGCCTTGGAGCCGGCTGCGCCGCGGCCTTCCGGGCCGACGAAGAAGGCATGTACATAATCGGCGTGCCAGGTCAGCGACAGGACATCACGCCGCGCCGCGATCTCGGCCCACCGCGCGCGCGCCGCGACCCCGCCGAAGAGGTACGGGAGGTTCTGGATGCGAACGCCGGTCGAGCCGTCCCGGAAGTCCTGCCATGTGACGTGACCGTCGACCGACAGCCAGTCGCCCGGAGAGGTCCACCCGGCGGTCGACTCGATACCGATGGATCGCGCCGACAGCGTGTTTCCGTACTCCGAGTAGCCCAGGTGCCTCCGCAGCGTGATCAGATCCTCGGTGAAGCGACCGAAGCCGTTGGCGCTGAACCGGAGCTGTCCCGCGCCGGTCTCCGCGCGCTCCAGGGTCACGCCGACGTTGACGTTGTGGCTCGCCTCCGGCTCCAGGTGGACGTTCCTGACGATGAGCCCTCCGTCGCCGAACAGCTCCTCCGGCGTCGGCAGGCGGGTGGCGTATTCGTACGAGGCCTTGGCGTAGAGGGCGTCGGTGAAGCGGAAGCGCAGGCTGTCCCCTGCCCCCGCCCGGTGGCTCGTTCGATCGACGTCGCCGATCCGGCCGCTCGGCAGGTGCTCCCGGGTGCGGACCGACTGCAGGTAGAGCTTGGCGAAGGTGATGTTCGCGAACCGGCCCTCGAACGGCCTCGCCTCGTACTCGACGCCTGCCACGCCGCTCCACAGCTCCCGCTCCGCGGTCAGCGGGTCCTTCTCGGGCTCGGCCACGACAAGGTTCCTCCCGGTGCGCGTCACGTGGCTCGGCGAGAGCCCGAAGCGCAGGCGGTGCTCGGTCGCGGGGTGCCAGGCCAGGTTGACGCGGGCAAAGGTGGTGTGCTGGCGGACTTGCTGGTCGTTCGCGTCGTCCCCGACCTCCCCCCGATACGGGCGCTCCACGCAGCTGCCCGACCAGCCGTAGGTGCACGTGGCCACGTCGACGAAGGTCGTGCGCGCGTACGAGTACCCCGCGAGGGCGTCGAGCCGCGCCCTCCCGAAGAACGGCTGCGCATACCGCAGCAGCGCGCCGCCGGTCTGCCTGCCGAAGGTGACCTCTCCGAAGGGCGGCGACTTGACCCTGCCGTCGAGCATGTCGACGAGCAGGCCGTGCTGCAGCTCCTTGTCGTGCGAGGTGAAGAAGGCGCGGAGGAGCAGGCGGTCGGCCCACGGCCGCCGGGCGACCCCCACCTCGGCCGCGCCGCCGGCCGCGACGTAGCCGTCGTGGAACCGCCGGGCGCGCGCGGGCGAGAGGCGCCCGCTCTCGTCGAACGCCATGACGTCGATCGGGGTGTCGTTCCGCGCGCGATCGACGAACCCGCTCGCGCGGGCGAAGAGGCCGCTCGGCGCGTGCGCGTGGCGCGCGCCGAGGGTCAGCCGGTACGTGCCGAAGGAGCCGACCTGGTAGGACGCCGACGCGCCCGTGCCGCGCGTGTCTTGATCGGTCACCAGGTTCACCGCGCCGCCGAGCGCGTCCGTGCCGAAGCGCAGCGGGACGACGCCGCGGTAGATCTCGGCGCGCTCGACGAGGTTGACCGGCACGTTGGCGACCCCGAAGGAGTGCCCGGCGAGGTCGAGCGGCACGCCGTCGAGGAAGAAGCGGATCCGGTCGTCGGTGAGGCCGTTCAGCGAGAAGCGCGCGTCGGAGCCGAGCCCGCCGAGGCGGCGCACGCTCACGCCCTCGGCGCGCGCCAGCACCTGGCCGAGATCCGCGGCCTGCCGCTTGGCCTCGACGGTCTCGATGACCTGGACCGCCTGCGCGGAGGTCCGGAGCCGCTCGGCCTCGGAGGCCCCCCGCACGCTCACCTCGATCGCGGGCAGCGCTGGCCCCGAGGCGCCAGCGACCGGCGCGGCACCGGCGGCGCCAGCGACCGGCGCGGCACCGGCGGCGCCAGCGACCGGCGCGGCCGCGGGAGGCGGCGCAGGCAGCCGGAAGTCGTGGCGGTAGAGGATGCGCGACGCGACGCTCCGGTCGCCCCGCCGGGCCGGCGTGAAGCGGAAGCGCAGCGCCGCTTGCTGCGCGGCCTCGTCGAACCCGTGGCCCGCGGGCTCGGCGATCTCTGCGCTGGTGACGCGCCCTTCCGCGTCGATCGTCAGCCGCAGCACGACGCTCCCCTCCACACCCGCCTCGCGCGCCGCCTCGGGGTACGCCGCGTCGACCGCGCCCGTGAGCTCGGGCGGGCGCACCGCGGGCGGGACGCCGTCGCCCGGGGCGCGCGCCGCCGGCGCTGTCTCGGCCCCGGGTGCCGCTCCCTCGCCGACCTCTCCGGCAGAGGCCTCTTCGCTCGCCCGCGCGTCCGCCGCGAAGGCCAACAGGGCGCCGCAGGGGGCGAGGACCAGAGTCCCGGCCAGCGCGGCGCAACGCAAGGGCTGTAATCGAATCATGAGATCACCGGGCATGCTCACCGGAGCGTGACGAAGCGGCGCTCTGGCCGGCTCTGCGCAAGCTGGTTGTCGTGGGGTCTCGCTCGCCGGCCCTTCAGGCCTCTTCGGACGGCGCAGACCGCGCTGGCCAGGGGCCGCCGCCGCGAGCTGTCATGTCAGCGCGCTGGGCGATTCAACCGCTCACGTCCTCCGCCGCCGGGACCGGGACGACGACGACGCGCTTGCACCGCCGGCACTTCAGCTCGACGCCGCCGGGCACATACCGGGCGAGGAGGCTGCCGCAGTCGCAGCGCACGGCGTCGGGCTCGGCACGTCCAGCGACGCCGCAGTGATCACACCGGCTGTCGAGCGGAGCAGTCGCCTTCGACATCAGGTTGTCCATCGTGGAACCCCATTTTCAATAATGAAAGTCACTTTCACTTTCAAACAGGAACCTGCCATGCTACCAACGGCGTTGTCAAGCGAAAGCGGTCGGAGAGCGTCTCCGGCGTCCGCGAAGCGTCGCGACGTCCGCGGGCCCGAGCAGCGCGAGATCGCGGCCGAAACCGGCGCGATCCGCGCGCTGGCTCGGGTCGCCGGCGCCGTACCTCGCTGGCGCGGACAGGTCCCCGCGGGACGGTGGCCCGCGGCGAGGGTCCCAACGAATTCTCTTGACAATGCCCACCCTACCTCACCATAAACGAACTTGAAAGTAGTTTTCATTTTCATTCGCTCGTCGATGCCGAGGTGGCCACGCCCATCGCGGCGTCATCGAGCCGGGTCCGCTGTCGGGCTGTCGGGACGACGTCCGGCACCCCTGCCCTGCGTGCTCTCGGGGCACGGGCCCCGTTGCGCCGGCGGGCTCCGCTTTCGTTCCAACGGCGCTGGCTCGGGCGTCACGGCCGCCTCTGCGCCGTCGTCGCGGGCCGCGGATCGCCTGCCGCGAGCGTGCCTCTGGCGGCTGTCCCGTCGCGCACCGGTTGAACCAGGAGGGTTGTCGTCATGGTCGCTCCCGAAGACGCGCGCTGGCCGCTGTCGGCCGCGCAGCACGGTATCTGGCTAGGCCAGCAGCTCGATCCCGCGAGCCCGGTGTACAACGCGGGCGAGTGCGTCGAGATCTGCGGGGCCATCGATCACGCGACCCTCGAGGCCGCGATACGCCAGGCCGTCTCGGAGGCAGAGGCGCTGCACGTGCGCTTCACGAGCGAGGCGGATGGGCCGCGCCAGCGCCTCGACCTGTCCCCTGACTTCCCTGTACACCGCGTCGACGTCAGCGCGGCGCCGGACGCGTTCGCCGCGGCCGAGGCGTGGATGCGCGAGGATCTCGCGAGGCCGGTGGATCTCGCGCGCGGGCCCCTCTTCACGGAGGCGCTGTTCACGGCGGGGCCCGATCGGCTCTTCTGGTACCAGCGCGCGCACCACATCGCGCTGGACGGCTACGGCTTCTCGCTGATCGCGCGGCGGGTGGCCGAGATCACCACCGCGCGCGCCGAGGGCCGCTCCAGCGAGAGCGGCGCCTTCGGGTCGCTGCGCCGGGTCGTCGACGAGGATCTGGCCTACCGCGCCTCCCCCGATCTGGAGCGCGATCGCGCCTTCTGGACGCAGCGCTTCGCCGACCGGCCCGAGCCCGTGAGCCTCGGCGACGAGCCGGCGCCCGCGTCGCGCGCCTGCCTGCGCCGGACGGCGTCGCTCGCGCCGTCCACCGTCGACCGGCTGAAGGACGTGGCGCGCCTGGCGAAGGCGACCTGGCCGGACGTCGTGGTCGCCGCGACCGCGGCGTACGCGCACCGGCTCACCGGCGCGCCCGAGATCGTCCTGGGGCTGCCCGTGATGGGGCGCCTCGGCTCGGTGTCGCTGCGCATCCCGGGCATGGTCATGAACATCGTCCCGCTCCGGGTGCCTGTCGCGGAGGGCGCGCGCCTCGTCGATGTCGCCCGGCAGGTCGCGTCCGAGCTCGCGGCCATCCGGCCCCACCTGCGGTACCGCTACGAGCAGCTCCGCCGGGATCTCAGGCTGATCGGCGGCGGCCGCCGGCTGTTCGGCCCGGTCGTCAACATCATGCCGTTCGATTACGACCTGCGCTTCGCGGGGCATCGCGGCGTCGCGCACAACATCTCCGCCGGCCCGGTCGAGGATCTGTCGTTCGGCATCTACGCGAGGTCGGACGGGCGCGGGCCGCGGCTCGACCTCGACGCCAACCCGGCCTGCTACGGCGAGGAGGATCTCTCGGCGCACCAGCGGCGCTTCCTCGCGTTCCTGGAGGCGGTCGCCGCCGCCCCCGAGCAGGCCCTCGATCGCGCCGAGATCGACCTCCCCCGGGCCCCGGCGCGCGCGCCCGGCGCGCAGGCGGCCGGGCAGCCCGGCGCGCTGCTCGACGGGGGCCCGCTGCCCGCGCCGGCGCGCCCCGTCGTCGAGCAGATCGCCCTGCGCGCGCGCGAACGGCCGGACGCGACCGCCGTCCACCACGGCCTCGAGCGCGTGACCTACGGCGAGCTCGACCTCGCCGCCCGGCGGCTCGCCGCCCGGCTCGCCGCGCTCGGCGCCGGGCCGGACACGCTGGTCGCGGTGCTCCTTCCGCGCAGCGTCGGCGCCATCACCGCGATCCTCGGCGCGCTCTACGCCGGCGCGGGCTACCTCCCCCTCGATCCGGACGGGCCGCAGCCGAGGACGACGGCGATCCTCGACGACGCAAAACCGGCGATCGTCGTCACGACGTCGCAGCACGCCGCGAAGGTGGGGAGCGATCGCGCGGCGCGCCTCGTGCTCCTGGACGAGGCGACCCACGGCGCGCCCGCGCGGGCGCCGGTCCAGGGCGCGGAGGAGCACCTGGCGTACGTCATCTACACGTCCGGCTCCACCGGCCGCCCGAACGGCGTCATGATCGAGCGCGGCGCGCTGGCCCACTTCGTCGCGGCCGCGACCCACCGCTACGATCTGCGCCGCGACGACCGGGTGCTGCAGTTCGCGCCGCTGCACTTCGACGCCAGCGTCGAGGAGATCTTCCTGACCCTGTGCGCGGGCGCCGCCCTGGTGCTGCGCACGGACGAGATGCTGCAATCCGTGCCGCGGCTGCTCGACGCCTGCGAACGGCACCGGATCACCGTCCTGGATCTGCCGACCGCGTTCTGGCACGAGCTCGCCTACGGCCTCTCGACCGGCGCGCCGTCGCTCCCCGAGGGCGTCCGCACCGTCATCATCGGCGGCGAGGCGGCGCTGCCCGAGCGCGTCGAGCGCTTCCGCCGCGCCGTCGGCCGGCGCGCGCGGCTGCTCAACACCTACGGCCCCACCGAGGCGACCGTCGTCGCCTCGGCCGCCACGCTGAGCGGCGGCGACGCGCCGGACGGGGCGCCGGACGACCGACACGGGGCGCCGATCGGCACGCCGCTGCCCGGCGTCCGCGCGGCCATCGTCGACACGTACACGCACACGCACACGCGCGGCCGGCTGGTCCCGCGGGGCGCCGTGGGCGAGCTCCACCTCATCGGGCCCGGGCTGGCGAGGGGGTACCTCGGGCGGCCGGACCTCGACGCCGCGCGCTTCGTCGTGCTCGACCAGCTGGAGGGCCGCCCGCGCGCGTACCGCACCGGCGACCTGGTCCTCCAGCGGGACGACGGGCAGATGGTCTTCGTCGGGCGCGTCGACGACGAGCTCAAGATCAGCGGCCACCGCGTCGATCCGCTCGAGATCGAGGCCGCGCTCCTGCGCCACCCTTCCGTGCGGGAGGCGGCCGTCATCGGGCACGCCTCGGCCGGCGGCGGCAAGCGCCTGTCCGCGTTCCTCGTCGCCGGGGACCCCGCCCCGTCGCCGGCCGAGCTCCGCCGGCACGCGCGCTCGCTGCTCCCCGCGGCCGCCGTCCCCTCGGCCTTCGTGCTCACCGATCGGCTGCCGAGGACGAGCTCCGGCAAGATCGACCGCAAGGCGCTGCGGGAGGCGCCGATCGCCGAGGCGGCGGAGCCGCCGGCCGCCGCGACGGCGCTCGAGCGGCAGCTGCTGCAGGTCTGGGAGCAGGTGCTCGGCGTGAGCGGCCTGTCGGCGCACGACGATTTCTTCGAGCGCGGCGGCCAGTCGCTGCAGACGATCCAGGTCGCCAACCGGCTCAGCGTCGATCTCGGGCGGGAGATCCCCGTCGCGATGGTCTTCCGCCACCCGACCGTCGCGGCGCTCGCGCGCGCCCTCGACGAGGCGCAGGGCGCGGCGGCGGCGGCGGCGGCGGCGCAGACGAGCGGCGAGCCCCCCGGCGCCATGCTCGCCGACGCCGAGCTCCCCGAGGACGTCGTCCCCCGATCGCTCGCGTGGTCCGGCGCCGGCGGCCGCCCGCGGCAGGTCGTGCTCACCGGCGCGAGCGGCTTCGTCGGCGCGCACCTGCTCCACGAGCTCCTGGCGCAGACCGACGCGACCGTGGTCTGCCTGGTGCGCGCCGAGAGCGAGGCGCACGCAGCGGAGCGGATCCGGCAGGCGCTCTCGAAGCAGCGCCTGCCGGCGGACGGCATCGACGCGCGGGTGCGCGCCGTGCCCGCCGACCTGACGCAGCCCCGCCTCGGCCTGAGCGCCGCGCGGTTCGGCCAGCTCGCCGTGGAGTGCGACGCCATCTACCACAACGCCGCGGTGGTCAGCCTCGTGCGCGACTACCGCAGCCTGCGCGCCGCCAACGTGATCGGCACGCGCGAGGCGCTCCGCCTGGCCGCGGCTGGGCGCCCCAAGCCGCTGCACCACGTGTCGACGCTCGCCGTGGCCCCGGGCATCGCGGCGAGCCCCGAGGTCGCGGAGGCGTTCGTGCCGGCGCACCCCGGCCTCCGCGACGGCTACCAGCAGAGCAAGTGGGCGGCCGAGCGCCTGGTGCAGCAGGCCGCGGAGCGCGGGCTGCCGGTCGCCGTGTACCGCCTGGGCCGCGTCGTCGGCGCGCCCGACACCGGCGTCGTCAACGAGCAGGATCTGGTCTTCCGGCTGCTGCGGGCCGGCATCCCCGCCGGCGTCCTGCCCGATCTCGACGTGAGGGAGGTGTGGACGCCCGTCGACTACGTCGGGCGCGCGATCGTGCATCTCTCCCTCACCGCGCAGGCCGCGGGCGCCGTGGTCAACGTCGCCCCTGCGCCCGAGGTCCGGCTGACGGAGCTCTTCGACTGGACGCGCGACTACGGCTACCCGGTCGAGCGGCGCCCTGTCGCGGCGTGGCGCGCGCGGCTGAAGGACGGCGCCGACGCCGCGGACAGCGCCACGCTCGCGTTCTTCGACCTGCAGTCGGCCCCGGCCGACGGAGAGGCGACCTTCGGCATCGGGCGCGTGCGCTGCGACAACCTGGAGCGCGGCCTGGCCGGCACCGGCATCACGTGCCCGCCGATCGATCGCGCGCTCCTCCACCGCTACCTCGATCGCTGCGTCGAGGAAGGCCTCCTGCCGCCCCCTCCCGGCGCGGCGCGGCGAGCGCCGCGCCCCGCATGACACCGGCTCACGGACGAGAACCTCCAGCCAGAGAGAACGACCACGATGACCACACAGACGATCGACCCACGGGACAGGAAGCAGGGAGGCGGCGCGCCGCAAGGCGCCTCGGACGGGCTCCGACTCGACCGCTCGAACGCGCTGCTCGCCGAGGCGCGCCGGCTCATCCCCGGCGTCACGCAGTCGCTCATGAAGCGGCCGGAGATGTTCGCGCTCGGCTCGTTCCCCGTGTACCTCGAGGGCGGCGAGGGCGCGCTGGTGCGCGACGTCGACGGCAACCAGTACATCGACTACATCTGCGGCCTCGGGGCGAACACGCTGGGGCACAACCACCCTGCGGTCGTCGACGCCATCCGGCGGCGGCTCGACAGGGGCATCCTCCACTCGCTGCCGACGGAGGTCGAGGTCACCGCCACGCAGGACCTCGTCGCGCTGACCCCGGGCGCCGAGATGGCGCGCTTCTTCAAGACCGGCGCCGACGCGACGTCCGCGGCCATCCGGCTCGCCCGCCACGTGACCGGCAGGGAGAAGGTCGTCACCATCGGCTACAACGGCTGGCACGACCACTTCATGTTCGACACCCCCGGCGTCCCGGCGGTGCTGCGCGAGTACACCCACCGCATGCCGCTCATGGCCGAGGCCGACGAGCAGCCGCTGCTCGATCTCATCGCGAGCAAGGGCCCGGAGCTCGCGCTCGTGCTGCTCTCGCTGCCCTACAAGCGGTGCGTCTCGGCGGAGTACCTGCGCGAGGTGCGCGAGGCGTGCCGCGCCCACGGCGTGCTGTTCGTCCTCGACGAGGTCGTCACCGGCTTCCGGCTCGCGCGCGGCGGCGCGCAGGAGTACCACCGGATCGAGGCCGATTTCGTGTGCCTCTCGAAGGGCATCGCCGCGGGCATGCCGCTGTCGGCGATCGCCGGGCCGCGCCGGGTGATGAGCCGGCTCTCGGAGCTCCAGGTGTCGACGACGTTCGGCGGCGAGATGCTCTCGCTCGAGGTCTGCAGGGCGGCGCTGCGCGAGTACCGCGAGACCGACTACGTCGCGAAGGTCGCCGCGCTCGGGAAGCGGCTCCGCGAGGGCGTCAACCGGCGCGCGGAGCACGGCGGCTTCCCGCTGCGCGTCGTGGGGTACGACGCGATCCCCTTCTTCCTCATGGCCGAGGATCTGGCCGTCCACACGAAGCGCATGGAGCCGTTCGTCGGCGCGATGGCGAGGCGCGGCGTCCTGCTGCGGCGCGACGTCAACTTCCTCTGCGGCGCGCACACCGAGGCGCAGATCGATCACACGATCGACGCGGCGCACGACGCGCTGCTCGAGCTGGCGAGCCGCGGCGTGATCGAGCGCGGCGCGGGCGCGAAGGCCCAGAGCTGAGCCCACGGTCGTGCAGAACGCTCGCTCCGAACGGACCCTCCTGTTCCTCATCGCCGCGGTCCAGTTCGTCAACCTGCTCGACTTCATGGTCGTCATGCCGCTCGGGCCGGACTTCGCGGTCGCCCTCGGCATCCCGATGTCCGACATCGGCCTGATCGGCGGCAGCTACACCGCGGCGGCGGCGGTCTCGGGGGTGGCCGGCGCGTTCTTCCTGGACCGCTTCGACCGGCGCAGCGCGCTCGCCGTCGCGATGCTCGGCCTCGTCCTCGGCACGGCCGCGGGCGGCCTCGCCACGGGCTTGCCGAGCCTCCTCGCGGCGCGCGTGCTCGCCGGGGCCTTCGGGGGGCCCGCGACCTCGATCGCGTTCTCCATCGTCGCGGACGCGATCCCGCCGGAGCGGCGCGGCAGGGCGATGGGCGTCGTGATGGGCGCCTACTCCCTGGCCGCGGTGCTCGGCGTGCCGGCCGGCCTCGAGCTCGCGCGGCGCGGCGGCTTCCAGGCGCCCTTCTTCGCCGTCGCGGCGCTCGGGCTCACCGTCGCGGGGCTCGCGCTGCTGCTGCTCCCCTCGATGCGCGGCCACCTCGCCGGGGCGCGGGCGCGCGCCGAGGCGGACGCCCTGCGCGAGCTCCGCGCGCTCGCCGGCCGCCCGCTCGTGCTGCTCTCGTGCTCGACGACGGCGGTCATGACGATGGCGTCGTTCCTCGTCATCCCGAACATCTCGGCCTACGTGCAGAACAACCTCGGCTATCCGCGCGAGCGGCTCGGCCTGCTCTACCTCGCGGGCGGCGCGCTCACCTTCGTCGTGATGCGCACCGCGGGCGCGCTGATCGATCGCATCGGCGCGTTCCGCACGAGCCTGGTCGGGGCCGCGATGCTCGTGGCCGTCCTCTATGCCGGGTTCCACTCGTACGTGCCGGGGCTGCCCGTGCTCGTCGTCTTCGTCGCCTTCATGACCGGGACGGCGATCCGCAACATCTCCCACGGCACGCTCGCCTCGAAGGTGCCGCTCCCCTCCGAGCGGGCGCGCTTCGGCTCCATCCAGTCGGCCGTGGATCACCTCTCGTCGGCGCTCGCCGCGTTCCTCGCGGCCAGGATGCTGCACGAGCTCCCCGACCAGCGCCTCGACGGCATGGGCGCCGTGGCCGCGCTGGCGATCGCCTTCACGCTCGCGTCGTCGTGCTTGATCTTCCTGATCGAGCGACACCTCGCCCTCGGCGCGTCGAGCAGCGCCGGCGCCGCGCGCGCGCTGGAGGGCCGGGGCCAGTCGACGAGCGCGCGATGACGCTGCCTCGCCGGCGCCGACGACCACTTCCCGGAGGGATCGGAACCATGTCGTTGCTGGACACCACCAGGGGCTTCTTGACGCCCGAGCTCATCTATGGCGGCGAGCGCTCCTTTCGTCGCGGCGGCGGCGCGCGAACGGCCGCATGACGCGGTATCGCCCGTCCCGTCCCGAACGACGGAGTCGTCGACCCCGAGGCCGAGATCGCGCGATACCTCGACGCCGGAGCCGCGGAGGGCCCCAGGCGCTTCTCGATGGAAGGCATCAACTTCCAATCTGCTGCGCGGCCCGCGCGCTCGCGCGTCAGATCTCCCCGTAGGCCCGCGCGATCACCCGGCGGGCCACGGACTGGATGCCCGTGTGCTCGAAGTAGTTGGTGGTGAGATCGATCGCGGCCGCGAGGCAATCGAGCTTGCTGCCGGCCGCGCCGAGGAGCCCGCTGATCCGCTCGAGCGCGCCCTGCCGCTCGATGCCCTTCTTCGCAATGAAGCCGGCGATCGCCGTTTGCGACGCGCCGAGGCTCTCCTTCATGATCTCGCGCTTGGCATCGACGCTGCCGCCTGGCAGGTATCCCAGCAGGCGCGCAAAGCGGCCTTGCTGGCCGAGCTGCTCGTTCGTCGCGCTCGAGACGGTGTCCAGCACCCGAGCGAGGAAGTCGGGGCCGAGCGGGATCATGCCGTCACACACGATCCAGGCGGCGAGGCGCATCGCGTCGTCCTTCTCGTAGCTGGCGAGCGAGGCGGCGAAGTCGCCGATGCTGTCGCCCGGCAGCCCGTTGATCGAGCAGAACGCCGCGAGCTCGGCGACGAGCTTCACGCCCGCGTCGATGGCCTGGGTGGTGTCGGCCTTGGGCGTGATCTTCGACAGGAAGGAGAGGAAGTCCGACGTATCGCCGATCTTGCGTGCGATCGTCGCCACGCCGGCGAGGCCGCCCGTGTCGTCGACAAGCCGGAAGATCCGGACCGCGCGCTGGTACCCTTGCTCCGACTCCGCATAGAGGGCGATCGCGCGCTCGCCGACCTGCTGGATGAGGCCCTGATCCTCCTCGCCGGTGACGAGCTTGATCATCTCCTCGAAGCTCGTGACGTTCTTCCACTCGCCAGGCACGATGTAGTCGAGCGCCCCCAGCAGCCGTGTGGTCATGTTCGACTTCGGGAGGTCTTCGAGGATGGAATGAATCGGTTCGAACGTCATGGGCCCCTCAGAGGTTCGCGAGACCGCTCAGGTCAAATCGCTTCAGCCATTCTTTGCGCGCCTCGGGGTCCAGGGTCTGGGAGGACACCTTCACCTGGAAACGATTCTTGACGAGGAGCGCGGACTGGTTCTTCCCGACGGTCACGACCGGCATGCCGGCGAGGTGATCCGTCGCGTTCGCGAACTTGGCGACGACCTGGGGATCGCCCGCCGTGTCGGTGATGGACAGGGAGGCCACGTCGCCGCCGTCCTTCCGCAGCTTGGCCTCCGCGTAGCCAGGCTTCTCCGCGGTGAAGACGCGGCTCGTCCCCTCGGCTCCCTCCGGGGGGAAGAACCCATTGAACGCGGCTCCTGGCTTGATGTCAGCGGCGGCGCTCGCGGCGGGTGTGGGCTCCTTGGTCGCCGCCTCGTCCCAGCGCGAGGGAGGTTCCTTCTGGCAGGCGACCAGGAAGAGCGCGACGGAGAAGAGCAGGGGCGGCGTTCTCATGTTCATTGTGCCTCCGGTCCGGTGCCCTCGCTGCGTGCACCCCGCGACGAGCGCGAACGTCAACGTCGGAGCATCGACCGTGCCACGTCGCGGCGACTGCTGTGGCGAGGAGAGACCCCCTCTCCGAACAGGATGGCGGCGAGAGGCCGCTCGTTGGATAGGCGTGCAGGAAGTGCTCACGCCCCCTCGCCGGGACGGCGCATGACCGCGCCCCCGCCGGCGCCGCCCGCTCGTCTCGCGCCCAGCGGTGCGTTCTTCGTTACGCGAAGGGCCAGCTCATGGCTGGTCGGCGCTTACGTGTGCACTCTCGGGAGGACCTGCTCGAGGACGCCGATGGCGCCGCTGTCCTTCTCCACATGAAAGCGGACCGACAGGTTGTTGTTCCTGTCCCAGTCGTCTGCGCCGTCGCTCGGATCGAGGATCGCAAAGTTGCGGTGCGTGACGCAGTACCTGTGATCGGACCCCGCGATCTCCCGGAGGAATCCCTTGATGTCGCCGTTGAACAGGTTCTGACTACCGCCGTTCGTCAGCAGCGAGAGGATCATGCGCGACATCCCCCTGGGGGCAGGGCGCGCGATGCCGGATGCGGTCACCTGATAGAGGCGCGGTCGCGAGCGCGGCTGCCCGAATCCGAGGACCGTGTCGATGTGCGCCATCGTGCCCACGTGGATGTCGCCGCCCATGAGCGTCACCTGGGTGCGAGGGCTGAAGCCGGCGAAATTCATGAGAGACATCAGAAAACGCCTGCATTCGTTCTGGTTGTTGGAGGCCGCCCAGCCGTCCCGGATGTCGTCGACGGAGGCCATGTTGAACGCGTTCGTGAGCGCCTCGGCGGCCGCGAGCGGCAGGTAGACGACGGGCGTGCCGACCACGACGAAGAGGTGCCTGAGATCGAGCGCCGCGAGCTCGTTGAGCCTGAGCTCGAGGTCGTCGAGCTGTTGCTTGCCGAGGATCGCCCCGCTCTTCCACGAGCGCTGCGATCGCCCATCGACCGCGAGGATGGCGACGTCGCCGTGCTTCGCGATCCAGCCGAACCCCGCGCTGCTCAGGCGGTCCCTCGGGCTCAGCGCCACCTGAAACTCCTTGAACGCCTGCTCCGCGGCCCTGTAGCGCTCCACGGCCTGCGGGGTGCCGTCGTTGTTGTTCGACCCCCAGCCATCGTAGATCTCGTGGTCGTCCCACATCATGACGTTCGGGCAGCTCCCGAGGACCGCCGCCACGTCAGGGTGCGACCACGTCTGCACGTAGTGCCTGCGGTACGCGGCCGTGCGCCCCTCCGAGGGCGACCAGCCCGTGGGATCGCCGTCGCCGTAGATCTGGTCACCGGCGTGAACCAGGAGGTTCACCTTGCCTTCGTCCACGAGCGCCTTGAGCGCCCGCCACATCGCCCCGCGCCGCTCCTTGGGAAACTCGTGGTTGTCGATGTCGTTGCAGCTCACGAGGCCGATCCGGATCGGCCCGTTCGCGACGGTGCGGAAGGCGGAGCCGTTGATGCTCAGGTTATCGGCGGGTGTGGGGAGCGGATCTCCTGCGTCGTGCTCCACGATGCCATAACGAACCCTCTCGCCGCTCAGCCCGCTCAGCTCGAACGTGGCGAGCCCGAAGGGCGGCGCGCTGCTGATCGGCACGTCGAGCGTGCGAACGCCGTTGTCGTCCGCGAACGCCAGTCTCGCCCTCCCCTTGGGCCTCTCGAAGACGGCCAAGATCCTGCTGGTTGTCTGCGTCGTGTGTCCGATGACCGCGCTTTTGAACGCCATGGTTTGCCTCGCTCGCGAGAGCTCGTCAGGCCGAGGGAAGAGGCGTCGTGGTCCTGGCGGGCACTCTCCTCTATGTTTCGTCGCGGGCGGCCGGACGCAAGTTTTTCGGCCAGCTCGAGGCGCTCGCGAGCGGGGCAAGGCGTCGGGCCAGAGGCGCTCTCCATCGCGCCGCGCTCCCCGCCGTCGGCGCTCGGCGCTTGGCGCTCAGCGCGGGTTACAGCTCCGCATGCCAAATGACACCAGGTGTGTACCGATGCTTACAGATCTGCCTGCGAAATGACACTACGTGTGTACCGACGTTTACAGGTCTGCCTGCGAAATGACACCACGTGTGTACCGACGTTTACAGGTCTGCCTGCGAAATGACACTACATGTGTACCGAATCTATCACCACGGCATCCTGCGCCCGCGGGGCTGCCACCTCCCCCGCTCGCCGAGAGGTTGACTGCACGGGACAGCTCGAAACTATGGCGCCATGGCGCGCACGGCTCCGGTTCCGAACATCCCTGCAATACCTGGCATGAACCCTGGCACCTGGATCCTGGGCGGAGGTGGCGGTGGGGGTGGCGGCGGGGGCCGCGGAGGGCGGGGGCGCGGGAGCGGGCAGGGAGCGGGCGGTGGAGGTCGTGGCAACGGCGCGCAAGGCGGCGGCAAGAACGCCGGAACGTGCGGCCCGGGGAGCGGCGGAGGCTGTCCGAATCCGTCGCACGGGCGCGGCGGGGGCACGTCGGCGGGGGATCCGGTCGATCCCGTGACCGGGCGCGTCTACACCGCGAAGGTCGTCGATCTGGCGCTGCCAGGGCCGATTCCCCTGGTCGTGGAGCGCAGCTACTCGTCGGAGACGCGCGACGTCGATCTGGGCCTCGGGTTCGGCTGGAGCCATTCGCTGGCCTGGACGGTCGAGGAGCGGAGGAGGACGCTCCGCGTGCTGGAGCCGAGCGCCGCGCCGACGACAGCTGCGGTGCCCGAGCCGGGACAGCCCGTCGTCCTCCCCTGCGGCCGGCTGACGCGGCACGAGGCGGGCTACACGCTGGAGGCGGAAGGGCTCGTGTATGTGCTCGGCGAGCGACAGGAGAGCGCCTGGCTCCTGTCGCGCATCGCGGATCGGTACGGCAACGAGGTTCGCCTGGCGTATGAGGGAAAGCGCCTGTCGCAATCACCGAGATCCGGGACGGCGCGGGTCACGTGGAGCTCGTCTACGACCCGTGCGGGCGGCTCATCGAGCGCAGCTTCTCGGACGGGCGAAAGGACAAGATCGTTTATGACCCGCTCGGCCGGATGGAGTACGTGACGAGCGGAGAGGTCAGCTGCGAGTACACGCGTGACGCGCGCGGGCGCGTGGTGCGCGAGACGGTCGCGCGCGGCATCCAGCGGACGACGACGGAGACGGCGTACGACGTCCTCGGTAACGCGGTGCGGACGGCGGGTCCGTTCGGGACCATGGACATCGCGCGCGACGCGGCGGGGCGGGCGGTCGAGGTCGTGCTGGGCGCGGCGGGGGTCCTGCGCCTGGCCTACGATCCGGCGGGCAACCTGGTGGAGCGAACGCTGCCGGCAGGCGGACGCATCGCCGGGGATGTGACACCGGATGGGCTCGTCGCGGGGGTAAGTGTGATGAGCCCGCAGGCAGGGCCGGTGGTGCGACCGGGCGAGCCTGCGTGGGTGGGGCCTCGGCCACTCGGGGTGACCTTCGCGCAGAGCTACGGGTGGTCGCCGGCGGGGCTGCTCCAGGCGGTGGGCGAGGCGACGCGAGGGAGCCATGTGGAGATCCCGCGCGACGCGAACGGGATGGCCGTGGCGCGCCGGCGGACCGAGGGAGCACGACGGGAGGAGATGGAGCGCTTCAGCCACGGACCGGGCGGAGAGCTGTACGAGGGCGCAGCGCAGCGGCAGTACGCGCCCGGCGGGCGGCTCGTGGCGCGCGGAGTGGTGACGTTCGCGTATGACGAGCGAGGGCGCATGACGAGCAAGGCCGCCGCTGACGGCCGCTCGTGGCGCTTCGACTGGGGCGACGACAACCTGCTCCAGGGCGAGCGCGCGTCGGCGGGCGGGGATCCGGTCGCGGAGGAGCGCGCGTACGCGGTGCTGCCAGGGGCCTCGCTGCCGCTGGCCGACCTCGTGCGGCGGGGCGATCATGACGAGGTCCGGTACTATGTCGACGCGCCGAACGGGATGCCGGAGGCGCTCGTGGCGGAGGATGGACGGCTCGTCGGCACGCTGGAAGCGTCGCTGTTCGGGAGGGTCGAAGACGAGCGGGCGGGGCTGACGCCGGTCAGGTTCCCGGGGCAGTACGCGGACGAAGAGACGGGGCTTCACTACAACAGGCACCGCTACTACGATCCGGAGACGGGGCAGTACCTGAGCCCGGAGCCGATCCGGCTGGAGGGGAGCCTGCGAACGTACGTTTATGCCGAAGGGAGGCCCACGGATCTCGCCGACGTGAACGCGTTGAATCCTGACTCGATCCCGATGCAGGGGACCGTGCTCGGAGCGACGAGCGGCGGAAAGCAGATCACAGGGACCGGCACTTCAGGCTACGACCCGGACTGGCAGAGCAACCTGCACGAAGCCGTGAAAGACGCTCTGCCGAAGTCATCCGCCGTCCCCAAACAAGGCAAATTCGACCGGAACCCGGCCCTTTGCGCCGAACCCAAAGCGATGAGCGACTACTTGAAGCAATGGGAAAGCGCAACAGGGAAGCGCATCGACCCGAAGACCGAAGATGGCAAGAGAAACCTTCAGCAGGCGCTCAAGGACATCAAGAGCATAGAATCGAAGTGGGACGGGGATGGGAACATCAAACAGGCGTGCCCTAACTGCTCGCAGACGCTTCCGAGGCTCTGGAAGCTCGCTGGTCTCGATCCCAACGATCCGGAGCACGGCCTGACCAAGAAGATGCCGGCCGGCGGCACCTCGGCCGTCACCCCACCCGAGTGGGGCAAACCCTTCAAGGCCGACTATCGAGATCCCGCGAAGCATCCGACCGACGGACTGGGAAAATGGCACTATCACGAGGGAAGATGGCAAGCGCTTTGACAACCCGCTGGTCAACCCGTGCGCTCGATGCGCTTCGCGCAGCCCCCGTGGTGCCGCGGACGCGGCTGGCGAATCTGTCACCCACACGAGAGCTCGACGACGAGCTTCACGAGTTAACTGGCAGACGTGGCATGCCCGTCATCGATGGCATCACCCTGGGGTATCCAGCCACCCTCGAAGCGCCGCCGGACAACCGCACGAAGGGCTATTGCCTCTGGGGCAGCGGACGCAGGCAGATCCGATTGGTCGAACGCGAGGGCGGCGCGTGGGAAACATCCGATCTTGGCTCGAGCATCTCCTGGCGCGCCTGCGTCGAGCTGCTCGTGTTACAACACCATTATCGTTCGTGGATCCCGGAGCTCGTTTGCGAGGATGCGCTCGCGGCACTTCCGCGACGCTGGGGCCGAGATCTCGCGCAGGCGCTGGGGCTGGACGCAATCGAGACGGTAGACAACACATTTGCAGACAAAGAAATATTGTGCTGGGGCTCTTGTTTTCTCACCCGCTCAGCCGAGGGGGCCGCGCGCATCCTTGAACACTGCAACAGGCTTGGCTTCAGCGCGCGGATGCCAGCGCATGACGCGCATCTCAGATTCGTCAGCGACCTCGATCATCACGCCATCGATGAACCACGAGCAACTCCGCTATACCGCAGCAGATGCGAAAACACCATAACCGTCGCACTTGGGGAACAAGATCTGGTCCAGCAGACCAGGTCGCTATGCGGACATGTCATCGAGACAATCAGAGCGACCCCGACACACCTCGAGCGCATTCGTCGGCACCCACCATCGGTGGGGAGTGATCGCTTGAAGGAATATCTTCGACATCACGCCGCATCCCTTCCCGTCGCACCGCCCAGCGCGATGACTGGCGCGCCGATGTGTAGCGTGCCCGAAGACGTGCGGCAGCTCGGGCGAACCCTGCTCCTTCGACCTGGCGAGGGGGAGATGTGGCTTGGGCTCTGGCGCCTCGAGGATCTTCCGCGCGCTGCGCGGCAAGCGGCTCCCCAGAACGTCGTCGTCGCGCCTGGATCATCTCGGATCGTTCGGGTCGAATGGCCCTTCTACACGTGGGGGGATATCGACATGATCTGTCTCGGAGGGGGCCCGGAGTTTGAATCCTACCTGCGCGACGCCACCGGGGCGATCTGGCTCTGCGACGTAGCCTACGGCCACTTCGACTTTGTTTGCGGAAGCACGATTTCATGGCTGGAGCGCATCGCGTTCAACTCTCATCTCGACGCGATGTCACACGAGAGCCCGCTCCTGACGATTCCGCTCAGAGCATGGCACGATCTCCCTGGGCACTTCAACGTCCCGCTCGTGCCAGAGTGCAGTGATCCGAGAGCAAGACTGTATGTCTCCTCTACATACACCGTCTGGGAGTCCGCCCCACCACACAGTACGCCCGTAGTCGAGCTACGGGCGCGCAGCTCTCGCGAGCTGATCCCTGTAGTCCAATGGGCAAAGCGACATTGGACAACCACAAAGGTCGCGATTTCTGGCAGCGACGAGGCCTTGACTGAGCTGAGCGACACGGCCCGCCACGAGCACATCCAGATTCTGGACGGCGAGACAGGGGGATGGAAGGCGACGACCTTTTGGGATAATTGAGGTAGTACGGGCCTGCGCTCAATCGTCTTTGCAGGCCGACGGGCATGCCGCAGAGGCTCGCTCCTCGCACAACATCACCACAGAACGCCGCCGTGACCGTCGCCCCCAGGTTCAGCATCGTCCCGTCGGCCCGGTAATCCCCACGAAATCCGCCGGGTTGTCGTTCTCGACCGCCACCTCCGGCAGCACCGACAGCTGCCCGCGCAGGTCGATCCGGAGCGACCCGGCAGCTCCTCCAGCGGCCGGTTCAGGACGACGCCCGCCCCCAGCGAGATCGTGTGCCGGTCCGCGTCGATGAAATTCGTCACGCCCTCCTGCGGCGGCACCGGGGACTTCTCGTAGACGTAGCCCGCGCGGAGCGGGATCTCGATCGCGCGGCGCTCGCCCTGCCCGGCCACCTTGCGCAGGCCCCCCGCCGGAAGCCGAGCACGTCCTCCGGGGACGCCTGCGCCGCGACGCCCTGCGCGAGGGCGAGCCCCGCCGCCAGGACTGGCGCGAACCCGCGCCCCCCCGGCGGATCCGGCGCAACCTGCGCGCGCGGCCGTAGACTGGGCCGCCCTGGCGCGCTAGTCGGTATCCGCCGTGGATCCCAGCCCTCGAAGCAGCCCGGACGAACGCCGCCCCCGCCTCGCGCTCCAGGCCGTGCTGCCGGAGGAGCTCGCCGGCGCGTGCGGCATCGATCTCACCGACGCGCGCCGCATCGTCTCCCTGGCGCACCGCCTCGGCGAGCTGCCCGCCCGCGCGCCCGCGACCGTCCGGCGCGCCGCGCTCGACGCGGCTCGCTCGGCGGGCGAGATCAGGACGCTCGCGCTCGTCGAGCGGCGCGCGAGCGCCGAGGATCCGTTCGTGAAGTACGCCTTCCGCCTCGAGGACGGCGCGACGGTCGAGTCGGTGCGCATCCCGCTCGAGCGGCCGGGCCGGTACTCGGCGTGCGTGAGCTCGCAGGTCGGCTGCGCGCTCGCGTGCGCCTTCTGCGCCACCGGGCGCATGGGCCTCACGCGCAACCTGGAGGCCTGGGAGATCGTCGAGCAGGTGCGGCTCATCCGCCGCGATCTCGACGCCTCCACGGCGCACGTCGGGGGCGGCGCGCGCGTCCATGGAGTGCTGTTCCAGGGCATGGGCGAGCCGCTCGCCAACGCCGACCGGGTCATCCAGGCGATCCGGGTGCTCTCCGAGCCGAGCGCGCAGGCCATCGACATGCGCAACATCACCGTCTGCACGGCGGGGCTCCCGTCCGGCATCCGGCGGCTCGCGGCCGAGGTCCCCGCGGTCCGGCTCGGCCTGTCGCTCGGCTCGGTGCGCCCCGGCAAGCGGCGCCTGCTCATGCCGATCGACGGCGCGCACCCGCTCGAGGAGGTCCTCGCGGCCGTGGGCGAGCACGCGCGCGCGAGCGGGCACGCGCCGATGTGGGCGTACACGCTCCTCGCGGACCAGAACGACACGGACGAGGACGCCGCGTGCCTGGCCGCGCTCGCCCGCGGCTTCGCGGCGCAGCACGGCATCTCTCCCCGGCTCAGCCTCATCCCCTACAACGCGATCGGCGCGCCCGGCGATCCGCTGCCCTCGCAGGACGGCGGCGATGAACGCGGCGCGTCGGCCGATCCGTTCGTGCGCTCGGCGCGGCTCGACGCCTTCCGCGCGGTCCTCTCCGCCGCCGGCGTCGGCTCGATCGTGCGCTATTCGGGCGGGGGCGACGTCGGCGCGGCGTGCGGGCAGCTCGCGCGGCCTTCGGCGGAGGCGCAGCGGCCGGGCGGCCGCCGGGCGCCGCCCCGCGCCGGGGCGACCGCGGGCGCAGGCGCTGCCGAGGTCGGGCCGAGCCCGCCGCCCAGGCCAGCGTGAGCGTCGCTATGGATCCCTGCTCCCACGCGCGCTAGCTTGCGCGCGTGTTCGGCTTCAGCTTCGGCGAAATCATGGTGCTCGCCATCGTGGGCATCATCGTGGTCGGTCCCCGGCGGTTGCCTGCGATGATGCGGTCGGCGGGGAGCTGGATCGCCAAGCTCCGCCGCTTGAGCACGGAGCTCCGGACGCAGAGCGGCATCGACGATCTGATCCGCCAGGAGGGGCTCGAGCGTGAGCTCCGCGAGCTCCGCGCCCTGTCGCGGGTCAACGTGATCGAGACGCTGGTGAACCCCGTCGTCAACGCCGTGACCGCCGGTACGATCGCGTCGTCCACGTCGCGCGTGAGGCCGCCGGATCCCGAGCCGCCGCCGCCCGTCGTGCAGCCGCCCCGCGAGCGCGAGTACCCCGTCCTCGGCTGCGACGCCTACGGAGTGACGCTGGACGGGGCCCCGGACGGCGTCACCGGCCTGCCGGTCGCGCCGGAAAGCGCGGCCCCCACGGAGACCGCGGACGCCACGGCCGGCGTCGAGCCCGCCGCGGCGACAGCGCCCGTGGCCGCAGAGACCACCGCGGCGACCGCGACCGCGACCGCAGAGACCACCGCGGCGACAGCGCCCGCGGCCGCAGAGATCACCGCGGCGACAGCGCCCGCGGCCGCAGAGACCACCGCGGCGACGGCGCCCGCGGCCGCAGAGACCGCCGCGGCGACGCAGGGCGTGGCGACCGGAAACGGAGCGACGTCATGAGCCAGGAGCAGGCGGCGGCGGTGAAGAGCGGCTCCCCGGGGACGGAGGGCGCGCCGAGCGACGCCACGGAGGATCCGGGCGAAGACAAGCCGATGTCGTTCTGGGAGCACCTCGACGAGCTGAGAAAGCGGCTCGTCCGGAGCATCCTTGTCTTCTTCGCGGCCTGCATCGTGGGGTGGGAGGTACGCGAGGAGCTCTTGCACTTCCTGACCGTCCCGTTCGTGCAGGCGTGGCGGGAGCAGAGCCTGGCGGGCAACCCCTCGCTCCACTTCGGCGCGCCAGCGGCCGCGTTCGTCGCTTACTTCAAGCTGTCGATGATCGGCGGCGCGGCGATGGCCTCGCCGTTCATCTTCTACCAGCTGTGGTCGTTCGTCGCGCCCGGCCTCTACGCCAAAGAGAAGCGCTACGTCATCCCGTTCGTCCTGTTCTCGACGATCCTGTTCGTCGGCGGCGGCTGGTTCGGCTGGCGAGCGGCCTTCCCGATCTCGTTCGGTTACTTCCTCAGCCTGGCCGGCACGGTCGGCGGCGACGGGGTGACGATCACGCCGACCGTGATGATGGGCGACTACCTCGACTTCGTCGCCCAGCTCCTGCTCGGCTTCGGGATCATCTTCGAGATCCCGCTCATCGTGCTCTTCCTCTCCATCGCCGGCATCGTCAACTACATCCAGCTCATCCTGTTCGGCCGCTGGTTCGTGTTCGGCGCCTTCGTCCTGGCGGCCGTCCTGACGCCGCCGGACATCACGAGCCAGCTCGTCATGGCCGTGCCGATGTGCCTGCTCTACGTGCTCTCGATCGGCCTCGCGTACGTCTTCGGCAAGCCGCCGACCGACGCCCAGCGCGCGGCGTACAAGGCGCGCAAGGAGAAGGAAGTCACCAAGGGCTGACGGGCGGCGCCGTGGTGGGGTGAATCCCCCCCACCCTGCCGGAACGATGCAACCGCCAAGTCGCCACAAGACGCCAGGACGATTGAGTTTTCTTGGCGTCCTAGGGCGACGTCGCGGTTCAAACGACCCCACCTTCGGCCAAAGTCCCCCCCACCACCGGCGGCGCGGCGCAGCCCGGACCGCCTGCGCTGCGTCCTCCGCGCGCCGCCCTCCGCGCGCCGCCCTCCGCGGCGGCGGCGGCGCAGGTCAGGCGGCGGGCGCGGCCGCCGCGGGCGCTGCCTTCCGGCTACGCGCCACGTGGATCGCGACCGCGGCGCCGGCCATCGCGAGCCCGATGAGCTGCGACGTGGACAGGCCAACGAGGCCCCCGCGGTCGTCGGCGCGCGCGAACTCGAGCACGAAGCGCCCGAGCGCGTAGAGGCCGAGGAACGTCGCGAAGACCTGCCCGTCGTACCGCTTCCGCCCGTGCACGTAGAGCAGGCAGATCGCCGCGATGGCGAACGACATCGCCGACTCGTAGATCTGCGTCGGGTGCACCGGGTGCGACGGCAGGCGCGGGCTCGTGAGCTCGAGCAGCTTGAACTGCGCCTCGCTCGCGGGGCTGTTCGGCGGGAACGAGAGCCCGAAGGCCCCGTCGGTGCGCTGGCCGAAGCAGCAGCCGGCGAGCAGGCAGCCCATCCGGCCGAACCCGAGGCCCAGCGGGACGGCGAAGCCCGCCATGTCCGCCGCCTTCCAGAACGGGAACCGATCGCGCTTGAGCAGCCAGTACGCCATCGTCGACGCGCCCACGAAGCCGCCGTAGTACGTCAGGCCGCCCGCCCAGAACTTCGCCCACGCCAGGCAATCGCGCTCGACCGGGTGGCAGACCCCCTTCGCCGCGTCCCACACGCCGTGGTACCGCGACACGCAGAGCGCCTGCTCGACCTTCCAGTCGACGAGCGACGGGTCGGTGCACAGGTGCACGTAATCCCAGAAGTATCCGTCGGCGATGACGTGGAGGAGCCTGCCGCCGACGACGCCCGCGAGCAGGCAGGCGAGCCCCAGGTCGACGATCACATCCGGGTCCTCGCCGATCCGCCGCGCCCACAGCGCGCCGATGGCCGTCGCGAAGAGGAAGCCGGTCAGCAGCAGCAGGAAGTAGGCGGGGAACGCGACGTCGAGCAGGCGGAACAGCTCGGGCCGCATGATCAGCCCGCGGACGCCTTCGCGCCGGACGCCTTCCCTGCGACCTCGGGGCGGTGGGGGGAGAACATGTCGATCGCCATCAGCCCGACGCCCACGACGATCGCGATGTCGGCCACGTTGAACGTCGGCCACACGAACGTCGAGGTGAGCCGGACCTGGATGAAGTCGATGACGTACCCGTAACGGATGCGGTCGACCAGGTTCCCGAGCGCACCGCCGAGCACGAGCGGCAGCCCCCACCTGAGCGCGGTCTGGGAGGGGTGGAGCTTGCGGTACAGCGAGACGATGAAGACGATCGCCGCGAGCGAGACCAGCAGGAAGAACGGGCGGCGGATCGCCTCGCTCTCGTCGCCCAGGATGCCCCACGCCCCGCCGTGGTTCTTCGCGAAGATCATGTTCAGGTGATCCTTGATCACCTCGATCTTCCGGAACGAGAGCGGCCGCGGCGCGGCGGTGAGGTCCGTGAGCGCCTGCGGCTCCAGCCGGTCCTTGGCCCACCACTTCGTGCCGAGATCGGCGGCCAGCGTGACGGCCGAGACGGCGATCAGGAACACGTACGACGGCCGGTAGGCGGGCCTCGCCGGCGCGACCACGTCGTCGTCCCCCTCCTGCGAGGAGCCGCGCCCCTCGCGGTCACGTTCGCCGGCGGAGGCCGGCGGCTCGCCGGCCGGCGCGTTCACGGGCGCGGAGCGATGCGACTCCGCATGGGCACCTTCGGTCTCAACAGGAGCGTCTCGCGGCGTCGCGTCTTCAGTCATGCGGAGCGCGTTCCTCTACGACAAACCGAGCGCTCCGGCAAAGGCTTCCCTCCGCGGGCGCCGCCGCGCGGGTCTTTCACGCCTCGCGCGTGTCACGTGACGTGCGTGATTTGCACGCGCCTCGCCCCGGCGCCGCGCCGCGCGCCGTCTGCTCCGGCCGAGGCGCCCGCTCGCGTCCCTCAGCTGGCCGGCGGCACAGGCGGAGGCGCTTCCGTCGATAGCGGAGGGGTGGGGTCACCGCCTGCCGGGCCCTCCGAGGCGCCACGAGCGTCCGGGGACGGCGCGCTCGGCCTGCGGGTCGCGACGATCATGTCCTTGGACATCAGGATGACCCCCGCGACGATCGCGATGTCGGCCACGTTGAACGTCGGCCAGTGATACTCCCGACCACCGCGGATCACGTACATGTCGATGAAGTCGATGACCCAGCCGTAGCGGATCCGGTCGACCAGGTTGCCCATCGCGCCGCCGAGCGCCAGCGCGAGCCCCCACTTCATCCCCGTCTGGTCCCTGTGGACGCGCCGGTAGATCGAGAAGATGAAGACCATCGCCGCGGCGGAGACGAACAGGAAGAACGGTCGCCGCAGGCCGTCCGGGAGGCCGCGCAGGAAGCTCCAGGCGCCGCCGGGGTTCTGCGCGAAGATGAAATCGAGGTGGTCCGGGATGATCGTGAGGACCTTCGCGCCCGACCGCTTCGGGTCGAACCCGGTGAGGCGCGCGTGCGCCCACCCCTTCGTCACCAGGTCGGCGGCGCACGAGACGAGCGCCACGACGGCCAAGAAGCGGAGCGAGGCGCGCTCCTCGCTGGGGAGGTCGTCGGGAAGGTGCGCGACGGGCGACGCTTGCGGTGCGTCCGAGGACATCGTCCTCGCTTCTACGCGATGGCGTGGCACGGAGCAAACAGCCTCGAGCAGGGCGATGCCCGGCGGCGCTTGTCTTCCGCTCTTTCGCTCTTTCGCTCTTTCGCCCTTCCGCTCTTTCGCGCTCGCCCGCGCCTCCTCCGCCGGTCGCCGCGCCGGTTCAGCGCTGGTTCAGGATCACCACCGGACGCTCCGGGGCGCGCGATCGCACCGGCGCCTTTTCCCGTCCGGGAGGATCGGTCGGACCGGCCGGGTCGACCGCCGGCGCCCCCCTCCTTCGCAGCGCGAGGTGCACCTCGCCGTACGCCTGGAGGGCCGCGCCGCGCTGCCGCTCCGCGGCCGCCGCGCGCCCCAGCGACTCGGCCAGCTGCGCCCGGCGCCCCGCGAGGTACGCGAGATCCCTCGCCTCGGCGAGCTCGCTCCCCCCGGCGAACGCCTGCTCCGCGCGCTCCATCGCCTCGGTGGCGCCGCGCAGGTCCGCGGGCGCGAGCTCCGCCGCCGCGCTCGCCCGGGCGCGCTCGTAGCTCTTCCTCGCCTCGATGAGCTCCTTCGGCGGGAGCGGGGCGCTCGCGCACCCCAGGAGACCGCCGACGAGCAGAATGGCCACTGTCCCGTGATTGGTTCGCATGATTCCGCGCCTCCTGTCCGCGAGCCCCTAGCGGAGCTGCCGCTGGATGGATCCGACCTCCTCGAGCGTCTCGTGCGTGCGGGCCTGAGCCTGCGCCTCCCGCAGGAGGGCGAGCGCGAGCTCCGCGTCCGCCTGCGCGCGCAGGAGCATGCGCTGCGCCCGCTCGGGCACGCCGTCGGCCGACAGCCTCGTCGCCCGCTGCATCTGCTCCCGGGCGAGGCGGAGGTGGGCTTCCGCCCGCGGATCCTCGTCGGCTCCGACCTCCTCGGCGGCTCGGATCATCGCCTCCGACGCGCCGAGCCGCTCGCCGAAGCTCGGAGCGTACGCGGCGCACCCCGCCATCGACGCGCCGAAGAGCGTCAAGAACACTGCGTTTTTCATGTGCGACACCTCGTTGCCAGCCCCGGACGAGAGGTCGCCCGGAGAAGGCGGGTGAAAGAGCGGATGGGATCATCGACTCCGGATCTCCGTCGTCGATCGGCTCTTCATCAGGCAACCAGCACACCAGGGCCGACGGCCTCGGGGCGGCGCCTGAGCGCGCACGCGAGAAGCGCCGCCCTGCGTCCGTCGGTGCAGGAGGAATCACGACGACACTGAGACATCGCCTCACGCGCCGTATCCGCGCTTCCCATCCGTTGCGCGCAAATGAGCCATTCGCCGGAGCGCCCGTGTGCGGCGCGTGCGGCAACTGGACCCCAGGAGAGCCCCTGACACCGGATCTCGTTCGAGGACGGGAGAGGCCAGCTCTCCGCTGTACGCCCGCCTGCCGCGGCAGCCCGCCGCGACCGCGTCCCGCGCCGGCCCGGGACGCCCGCCTGCCGCGCCGATCCGCCGCGCCTGCCCTTCACCCGCGCGCCGCCCTCCCCGCATCCGCGCGCCGCCCTCCCCGCATCCGCGCGCCGCCCTCCGAGATCCTGGCCGCGCAGGCCAGCGCAGCGTCAGGGCGGCCGACGTGTGCGTCGCGCCCGATCCGGTTGAGTGACACGGCGCATCTGTTTAGTATACCTGCGTCATGCCGTCGCCCCCCTGGAAGATCGAGACCGGCGTCGAGACCGTCATCTCGTCGTGGCTTGCCTCCGGCTACGTCCGCCCTTGTTTCACCGCGGATCGCGAGCTTCCGCCGGCCGACGCGCGCACCGCGCCGCTGCCCGACGCGCTCTCGCCGGCGCTCCGCGGCGCCCTGGAGCGGCGCGGCATCGATCGGCTCTACGAGCACCAGGCGCGGGCCTTCGCGGCGGCCCGCGCGACGCCGGCAGGCCCGCGCGCCGCGGCGGAGCCGGCGCGGGCGGGGCGGCACGTGGTCGTCGCGACGCCCACCGCCAGCGGCAAGAGCCTCTGCTTCCATCTCCCGGTGCTCGACGCGCTCGCCGAGGGCACCGCGTCGGGCCAGGGCGGCAGCGCGATCTACCTGTACCCCACCAAGGCGCTCGCCCGGGACCAGGAGGCCGGCCTGCACGCGCTCATCCGCGAGGCGGGGCTCACGATCCCGGCGATCGTGTACGACGGGGACACGCCGGGCGACGCCCGGCGGGCGGCGCGCGAGCGCAGCCCCATCGTGATGACCAACCCCGACATGCTCCACGCGGGGATCCTGCCGCACCACGCGCACTGGGCGCGGACGTTCCAGCGCCTGCGCTACGTCGTGCTGGACGAGCTCCACACCTACCGCGGCGTGTTCGGGTCGCACGTCGCCCACGTCCTCGCCCGGCTGCGCCGGGTCGCCGCGTTCCACGGATCGAGCCCGACCTTCCTCTGCGCGACGGCGACGATCGGCAACCCGCAGGCGCACGCCGCGCGCCTGCTGGGCGTCGCCGAGGACGAGCTCGAGCTCATCGACGAGTCAGGCGCCCCGCGGGGGCCGCGGCGCTTCTTCCTGTACAACCCGCCGGTGGTGAACGCGGAGCTCGGGGTGCGCGCCAGCACCCTGAAGAGCGCGGTGCGCCTCGCCGGGGATCTCGCCCGCGCCCGCGTGCCGACGCTGGTGTTCGGCCAGTCGCGCAACTCGGTCGAGATCATGCTGAAGTACCTGCGCGAGGGCGTCGGCAAGGAGATCGGGGCGGAGGACGCGATCATGGCGTACCGCGGCGGCTACCTCCCGGAGACGCGCCGGCGGGTCGAGCGGGGGCTGCGCGAGGGCGAGATCCTGTGCGTCGTGGCCACGAACGCGCTCGAGCTCGGCATCGACGTCGGCGAGCTCGACGCGGTGATCTGCGCCGGCTACCCCGGGTCGGTCGCCGAGACGTGGCAGCGCTTCGGCCGGGCGGGCCGGCGCGGCAAGACGAGCATCGCGGTCCTGTGCGCCACCAGCGCGGCGCTCGACCAGTACCTCGCGAGGAACCCGGGGTACCTGCTGGAGCGCGGGGCCGAGTCGGCCCGGATCGATCCGCAGAACACCGAGATCCTCGTGCAGCACCTCAAGTGCGCGGCGTTCGAGCTGCCGTTCCTCAAGGGGGAGCCCTACGCGGCGATGCCGCCGGACGACACCGTGGCGGCGCTCCGCTTCCTGCAGGACAACGGGGTCGTGCACGAGTCGAACGATCGCTTCCACTGGGCGGCCGACGCGTATCCGGCGAACCACGTGAGCCTGCGCTCGGTGGGCTGGGACAACTTCGTCATCATCGACAAGGCCCTCGGCAAGACGCTCGCGGAGCTCGACTGGCGCGCGGCGCCGACGATGCTCCACGAACAGGCCATCTACCAGCACGACGGCGAGCAGTACCAGGTCGAGCGGCTCGATTACGAGAACCACAAAGCCTTCGTGACGAAGGTCGTCCCCGACTATTTCACGACCGCGCTCACCCACCGGAAGGTGAGCATCCTCGACGAGAGCGCGGCCGCCCCGCTCGGCCGGGCGACCGCCGCCTTCGGCGAGGTGAGCATCGTGGAGAAGGTGGTCGGGTACAAGAAGATCAAGTTCTACACGCACGAGAACGCGGGGTACGGCGACGTGCGGCTGCCCGACATCCAGATGCACACGACCTCGTTCTGGCTCACCGTGCCCGAGCCGCTCTGCGAGGAGCTCGGCCTCGGCCGCGCGACCGCCATCGACGGCCTACGCGGGATCGCGCGGGCGCTGGAGACGGTCGCGACGCTCTCGCTCATGTGCGATCCGCGCGACATCGGCCAGACGCTCGAGGACGGGAGCGAGGCGCGGGAGGTCCCGGCCGGCGGAGAGGCGGCCGGGGTCTTCGATCCGACGCTGTTCCTGTTCGACAACGTGCCGGGCGGCGTCGGGCTCTCCGAGCGCATCTACGAGCAGCGCGACGAGCTCCTCGCGCGCACGCGGCAGCTCATCGCCGGCTGCCGCTGCGACGAGGCCGGCTGTCCGCTCTGCGTCGGCGCCACGGAGACCGTCGACGCGAAGCGCAAGCGCGCGTCGCTCGGGCTCCTCGCGATCTTGCTCCACCAGGCGTGAGCCCGACAGCGAGCGCATCCGGGCGCTCGCAGCGGCGCGCCGCGCATCATGTCCTGAGCGGACGGGCACCAGACCCACGCAGATCCAGCGACATCCACCTCGCTCCGCGCCCCTGAGCCCCTGCCACGCTCGCGATGGGCGCTCGTCGTGGACGTGTCGCCGCCGCCCGCGCTGGCGCTCGTGACAGCCATGTTTCGGCGCAGAGGGGAACACCACGAGTCGATTTGTGCAATCGACCGCAGCATCTCTGGAGATCGAGCGCTGTCGCCCCTTTACCCCGCCCCTCGGTGCACTCTAGAGTCGGGGGCACCGTGGAGAGCGCGCCATCGAGGGGGGTTGTTCTGGGGCGTTACGCCATTGGACCGCGGATGGCGCGCGGCGGGATGGGCGAGGTGTTTCGCGCGGTCGCGCTCGGGCCGGACGGCGAGGAGGTCCCGGTCGCCATCAAGCGAATCGTCCCGATGCACGCCGGCAGCGACGATCTCAGGCAGCTCTTCATCGCCGAGGCGAGCATGATGACCCGCCTCAAGCACCCCAACATCGATGAGGTGCTCGACTTCGGCGTCGACGAAGCGGGCGACTTCTACCTCGTGCTCGAGCTCGTCTCCGGAACGGATCTCGGGCGACTCTGCAAGGGGCTCTGGGCGCGCGGGGAGAGCGTCCCGGTGCCGATCGCGCTCTTCGTCGCCGCCCAGGTGCTCGAGGGGCTGGGCTACGCGCACGAGCGCTCGGCCGCCGAGGGGCAGCTGATGGTGCACCGCGACGTGAGCCCTGGAAACGTGCTCATCTCGCTGAGCGGCGTCGTGAAGATCGCGGACTTCGGCGTGGCGATCGCCACGCGGGGCGACGGGGGGGACACCGCCCGGCGCGACCTGGTCGGGAAGCCGAGCTACATGCCGCCCGAGCAGTTCGACGGCGAGCGCGTCGACGCGCGCGCCGACGTGTTCGCCCTCGGGGTGGTCCTGTTCCAGATGCTCACCGGGACGCGGCCCTTCCCCGGGAGCAGCGCCGCCTCGCGGATGGAGGCGGCGCGCGAGGGGCAGATGTTGCGGGCGAGCGAGCTGCGCGCCGAGGTGAGCCCCGCGCTGGAGGCGATCCTCTCGCGCGCGCTCGCGCCGCGCCGGGACGACCGCTTCCCCGACGCGCGCGCGATGCTGGAGGCGATCGAGGCGCTGCGCGAGGCAGGCCACGAGATCGGCACGCCGGAGGACCTCGGGGCGCTCGTGAGCGCGGCGCTGAAGGAGTCGCCGGAGTCGCGTCCGCCGGGCCCCCACACGCCCGAGCTCCCCGAGGACGAAGACGACCTGGAGGGGGGCGAGCTGACGCGCGCCGACGCGGGCAGCCCCTTCACCCTGCGCGCGACGCGACGCCCCGGCCCATCGTCGCAGGGGCTCGGCGGCGAGGCCGAGGCGCTCGACGCGCTCGATGGCATCGACGCGGCGCTCCCGGCGCCGTCGAGCGCCCCGATGAGCGGCGGGTTCCACGCCGTGGCGCCGGCGTCCGGCGAGGAGAGCGCGATCGATCCGGTCCAGGCGTCGAGCCCGAGGGGGGCGGTCTCCCTGGCGCCGAGGCCGCGCGACGAGGCGCGGCCGCCGTCGTCGGCGCCGGGCGCGGTCCTCCCGCCGGCCGGGGCGACGCGGCAGCGCCTGCTCGCGGGGGCGATCGCCTGCGCCGCGCTGGCGGGGATCGCGGTGGTCAGCGTGCGCGTCAGCCGCGGCGGACCGAGCGCAGCCTCCCCTGCGGCCGTGCAGCGCGCCGTCCGGGCAGTGCAGCCGCAGATCACCGCCGCCGTGCAGGCCGCGCTGTTGCCCCTGCGAAGAGCTCCTTCCCCTGCGAGCCCCGCCGCGGGCGCCGCGCCGGCCGCGGGCTCTGCCGCGAGCGCCGCGCCGGCCGCGGGCTCTGCCGCAGGCGCCGCGCCGGCCGCGGTCACCGCCCCCGCCGCGGATACCCCGTGAGTCGCAGCGCCGCAGCGCTTGCGGCGCTCGGTCCGCTCGGTTAGCAGCGCGGCATGCGACACCCTCACGTCCTCCTCGCCCTCGCCCTGACCGCGCTCGCCGGGTGTAGCGCCTCGCCGCCCGCAGCTCCGCCGCCTCCGACGGCCGCGCCTCCGGCTCAGCCCGACGCGCCGCCCGCTGCGGCGGCCCCCGCCCCGGGCGACGCGGTCGCCTCGGCGCCGTTGTCGGTCGCCTCGGTGGAGGTGCCTGCTGCCCTGCGCGCCGTCGTCGACGCCGCCGATCGCGCGGACGCCGACCGGGCGCTCGACGCCGGCCGTAAGCCAGCGGAGACGCTCGCATTTTTCGGCATTCAGCCGGGGATGAAGGTCGCGGAGCTCGAGGCGGGGGGCGGCTACTCGGCCGAGCTCCTGGCGCGGGCGGTCGGGCCGGGAGGGGTCGTCTATGCGCAGAACAACCGCTTCGTCCTCGAGCGCTTCGCCGAGAAGCCGTGGGGCGAGCGGCTCAAGAAGCCCGTGATGAAGCCGGTGGTCCGGGTCGATCGCGAGCTCGACGACCCGTTGCCGCCCGAGGCGCGGGATCTCGACGCCGTGTTCCTCGTGCTCTTCTACCACGACACGGTGTGGATGGAGACGGACCGGGCCGCGATGAACAGCGCGGTCTTCCGCGCGCTCAAGCCCGGCGGCGTGTTCGCGATCATCGATCATGCCGGGCGCGCGGGGACGGGCGTCACCGAGGTGAAGACGCTCCACCGCATCGAGGAGAAGATCGTGCGCGAGGAGATCGAGCGGGCCGGCTTCCGGCTCGCCGCCGAGGCGACCTTCCTCCGGAGCCCCGCGGACACGCGCGACTGGAACGCCTCGCCGATGGTGGCGGGCGACAAGCGGGGCACGAGCGATCGCTTCGTCCTGAAGTTCGTCAAGCCCGGGGGCTGAGCCGCCGCGGCGGCCTCCGCTCATCGCTGGCGGCGGGTGGGCGGCGGCGCATGCCATGCGCCGTCGGAGCCGCCCCCCGGCGCATGGGCGGCGCTCACCCGTCGGAGCGAACGCAGCGCGCGAGCCGCCGATCGCGGACCGTGTGGTCCTGCGATGCGCCGTTCGTGAAGTTGACGAGGACGGCCTTCTCCGCGCTGCCGATGGCGGGCGTCGACGACCAGAAGACGTCGGGCGGCGTCCCCGGGAAGGCCTCCAGGTCGATCGCCGGCCCGGACCGCCGATCATCGACGATCGAGAGCAGCTCCTTCGCGCTCGGCAGCCGCCAGTCGCCCTTCTCGGCGAGGTCGAGGTCCTCGCAGTGCGCGAGCGCGTCGCTCCAGATGAACCGGGTCTGGGAGGCGTGGCGCTGCCAGACGAGCCCCGTCGAGCGATCGAGCACCCAGTCCTCGCCGGGCGAGAGATCGGCCGGCGCGATCCCCTTCGCGCCTCCGACGCACAGCGCCCGCGCGCCGGCCGTGTCGTCCTTCGGGAAGAAGCCGAGGGACGCATCGCTGGCCATCACCCCCCAGGCGAACGAGCTGTCCGCGGCGACGTCGGTCGCGGACCAGTAGAAGCTGTCCTGGGTGGACGTGAAGAAGATATCGGGAAACGCCGTGGCATGGCCGAAATCCACGATGGAGACGAGCTCGATCCGCGCCGGTAGGCGCCAGTCCGAGAGGCCGCCGATGCGCTGCGCGCTGAGCGCCGCGCAGTGCTCCTGCGCGCCGACCAGCGTGAATATCCCGTTCTCCGCCACCTTTTCCCAGGTGAGCCCGGTCACCGAGTCTTTCACCGCGCCGTCGGTTTCTGTGTAGGAGGGGACGGCGATCTCGTAGTTCCCGTCCTGCCCGAAGAAGGGCGCCGAGGGCCCTGGGCACGCCTCCAGCACGGTGGTCCCGTTCGAGCAGCGCGTGGTCGGCGAGTCCGGCCATGTCACCGGCACGGGCGGCGACCCTCCGCCGCCGGTCCCTCCCCCTGCGCCCCCGCCGCCGATCGGCTCGCTGCCGCCGCCGCCGATCGGCTCGCTGCCGCCGCCGCCGGTCGAGCCCACGGTGCCGCCGCCGAGCTGAAAGGGCTCTCCGATGCATCCGGCGAGCGTGACGCACTCCACGAGCAGCGCGGCCAACAGCCAGGTGAAGCGAAGGGCGTGAGGGGTCTCGTTCGGCATGGGCAAGCGGCGGCGCCAGGAGAGGATCCGGGCCAGCAGCCTATCATTCACCGGGGCGCGGGGGTCGACTTCCTCGCAGGCGCCTCGCGCTGCAGGCGCGCATCACCGCCGCCTGCCGCCCGCCGCTTCGTTCCCCCCCCGCTCCCCCCCCGCGCCCGCGCGGGCCGGTCGGCCCATGAGAGGCGGAGTCTCCGCCTTTGCGGACCGAGGGTCCGCCGCGTCACGGCGCCGTGTAGTCGACCTTCACCGTGTACGTGCTCTCCGTGTATCCCTGCACGAGGAGGAAGGCCTCGGACTGCCCTTCCGGGACCGTCAGCTCGCACGTCTCGTCCGCGCCGTCGAGGTAAGGCCGGCAGTCGAAGGCGCCCAGGGTGGGCTGCTCGCCGAACCGCACGTAGAGATCGGGATCCCCGGTGCCGCTCATCACGGCCCGCAAGGTCGTGCCAGCGACCACCGAGATCGGCCCGTGGGACGCCGTCTCGCGCCGCGAGACGCTGCCGTCGAAGCTCGTCGACGTCTCGGTGCCGCCGCCCCCGGGCTCACCTCCGGGCGCCTTCGGCGCGGAGTAGCGCACCTCGATGTCGTAGGTCGAGGCCGTGAAGCCGTGCACCTTGACGAAGGCCCTCGTCTGGCCCTGGGGCACATCGAGCGTGCAGGTCTCGTTGGCGTCGCTGAGGTAGGGCCGGCAATCGAACGATCTCGCCGTCGGCGCATCACCGAATTTCACGAAGAGATCCGGGTCTCCGGTCCCGGTCATGACGACGGTGAGGGTCGTCCCGGCCACGACCTCGAACCCCTCGGCGGGCCCGACCGCATCGAAGGCTCCGCGGGCGAGGCGGCCGCTGAAGTTCTCGGTGGTCGGCTCCCCGGCCGGCGGCTCCCCGGTCGGCGGCTCCCCGCCGCCTCCGCCATCCCCGCCATCCCCTCCGCCGTCACCGCTCGGCGTGCCATAGAGCGACCGGAC
Source organism: Sorangium sp. KYC3313 (assembly GCF_052075895.1). Lineage (NCBI taxonomy): Bacteria > Pseudomonadati > Myxococcota > Polyangiales > Polyangiaceae > Sorangium > Sorangium sp. KYC3313. The sequence continues at coordinate 7,352,078 of NZ_CP197255.1, read as the reverse complement.
GCCCGCGATGTCCTTCGTCGTGAGGACGAGCGTGCTGTCGCCTGTGCCGTTGCACTGGGGATAGTGCATGACGGACGCGCCGTCGTACTCGGTGAGAGCACGCCAGTTGTCGTCCTCGAAGCAGGTGCCCGACTCAGGACGGGTGTGCTCGTGACGGAAGCCAAGGGTGTGCCCCAGCTCGTGGCGGAGAATGCCCGTCATCGTGGGCCGCGTGCTGCCGAAAGCGGTCCTGTCGATCAGCACGTTCCGCGAGTACCTCGACTGGCCGGGGAAGAAGGCGCGCGCCAGGTACTGGCCGCCGGCGTTGACGGGGTTCACGTCGAACAGGACCTCGCTGGTGCTCGATGTGCAGCGCGAGTCGACAGACTCGACGTGGATGAAGTCGACGTCCGCGACGTCCTCCCACGCCTTGACGGCATCCGCCATCGCCGTCACGACCTCCTCGTACCTGTCCCCGAATCTCGTGCTCACGCAGTACGAGAGGTTGTGCCGCTGCTCCGCCGTCCAGATGAGGTCTTGCCCGCGTTCCTGGTTGACGATCAGCGCACCATCACGCACATGCGCCTCCCAGAACTCGCGCAGATGCTTGATATCCACGACCGGCGTGTCCCCGTTAACAATGTAGATGCCGGTGTCAGACTCCCGGAACACCGTCCGCTCGAATCGCTCAAATCCCAGCTGATTCGCGCCGATTTCCTCGGTGTCGGCGCTGCCGACGTCTGCCGAGCAACCGGCCGCGGCAGCGGTCAAACCAGCGATCACCAGAACGAGCTTACGGGCGATCACATTGCTCTCTTGCGGCTTTGCAGGATGCATTTGGAGCTCCTTTCGGGGGAGGCGAATCACGCTGTCCACGCGAACTCGATGAGACCCAAATGCCTTAACCTGATTTGACCCGCAGTCGGATAGCCAAATCTGACCGCCGTTCATAAAAAGCGTTCAGGATTGTAAAAAATTTCGAAGAGAGCGGACACGGTTCGCTTGTCACAAGAAAATTCCCGTAACACGCGAAGCGAACAGATCGGGTCGGACAGACACACTGGAAAACAACACATCTTGAGATCGGGCGACGCGCACTTGCACCAGGGCGGCATCGGGATCCTCCTGCTTCCGTTGCGCCGATGAAAGGCGCGGAACGCACGCATGCAACGCGACGGCTGCAACGCGGCGCGCGCGGGCGCAGCTGCGGGCGCCGCGGCAGCCGACAGCGCGCGGGCACCTCCGCGGGCGCCGAGCGCGGCGCGATCCTTCAGGGCAGCGTCGGGACGGCGCGCAGCGCTCGCCGCGCGGGACGACCGCGGGCGCTCACCCGCGCGCCGACAGGATCCGGCTGAAGGCCTCGCCGACGGCGCGCGCGAGCTCGACCATCCGGCGCGAGCCGCTCGATGTGTCGAGGATCCGATCGGCGACCAGGATCATCGCGGGCCGGCCGACGACCTGCACGGCGACGGCGGCGACGTCGAGGCTCGGGTTGACCATGACGTCGAGCAGCGGCGCGTGGGTGGGGGTGCCGGGGATCGGGCCGACGTAGAGGTGGGTCGCCACGGCCGTGGCGAGCACGCTCGGCTGATCCATCGGGAGGGAGAGCTTGCGCAGCGCCTCCTGGTCGCCGAACTCCGCGTTGCACGCGAACCCACGAAAGACCCCGCGGTGCGCGGCGAAGATGGCGACACGCCCGGCGAACAGCCGCAGCCCCCGGAGCGCGAGCCGGATGACGTCGTCGCGCGTGCGCGCGAGGTAAAGCGCGTCGATGACGTCGCTCAGATCGACGAAGGGCTGCGGCGGCGGATCGTCGTCGAGGGGATCGCCGAGCTCTGGCTCGGGCGCGGGAGGCAGCGCCGGGAGCCGCCCGGAACGCCTGCTCGACGGCGGCGCGGCGCTCTCCGGGCGAGCCCTGCCGCTTCCAGGCGGCGGGACCTCCGCATCGGCGGAGCGGCGGCGCGAGCGCGGCGCGAGGCCGGAGGGCGCGTCGAGCTGCAGCCGGCCGAGGCGCCGCGTCGAGGGGGCCGGCTCCCGCCCGGCGCTGTCCGGCGCGCGGTCGGGGCCAGGCGAGGCCTGGGGCAGGATCGAGGCGAGCAGCTTGAAGGGCGGCGAGATCTCCACGGGCGGCGGCGGCGGAAAGGAGACGGCCGGCGGCTCGACCGCCGGCGCGCGCAGGGCCGCCTGGCGCCCGGTCGCCCTCCCGCCGGCGCCGCGTTCGGCGTCCGCTGAGCGGCGAGCGCTCGCGGGAGAGCCGCGCGCGCCGGGGGCCGCCTTGGCGTGGCGGAGCGGCAGGATCGCCTCCTCGTGCGCCGCCGGCGTGTCCGCGCGCTGAGCGTGACCGTTGTGCGCCGCTCCGCGGTGGCCATGCTTGCCGCTCGGCGCCTCGACCAGGCTCACCTCGTCGAACGAGGGCACCGAGGCGCGGCGGATCAGCGGGATGGGCACCTCGGACGACGGCGGCGGCGGGATGGTCGACTGGGGCGCGCCGTGCGGAAACGCCGGGGTCGCGCGCCGCGCGCGGGAGGGGACCTGCTCCCGCTCGTCGAGATCGAGGGCGCGGATGGCCTCCTCGATCGCCGTGATCGGCGCGCGGAAGATGCGCACCGGCGCGCCGAGGTGGAAGCTGAACTCGTCGGCGATGTGGCGATCGAGCGGATCGGACGCCGCGACGTCGATGGTGCCGACGCCGGGATCGATGCGGATCGGGACGGCGCCGAGGCGGCGGCACATGGCGCGCGGCAAGCGCGCGACGAGATCGCGGGCGCCGACGACCTGCCGGAGCGCGAGGCCGCCGTGGCGATCGAGCTCCTCCTCCAGGGCGCGCTCGCTGAGGGCGGCGCGGTCGATGAGGGCGCGAGGGAACGGGATGCCCCGCAGGACCGCCACGAAGAGGGCGGCTTCGACCTCAGCCTTGGAGACGGCGCCGGCGGCGATGAGGAGGCGGCCCAGGTCTAGCGACACTCGCTGCACAATACCAGAAAGGACGCTGCCAGCGTGCAGCGCCCCGCATCCGGTCACGACGGATGCCGCTCCTTCTGGACGGGCGGCGAGCGGCCAGCGGGCCCGCGCGCCACGCCACCCCAGGCGGCGGCGTGGCGCGCGCTGGGCGAGGGAGAGAGCCAGGCGAGCTCATGCGCTCGCGCCGCGCGCTGGCCCACGTCCTGGCGCCGAGCGCGGCTCACGTGGTCACGTCGAGCGCTTCCGCGGCGGAGCCCTGTGGCCGACAGGACAACAGGCCTGGGGGAGGGCCGAGAGACCCGGAGTCCTCAGCGGGAGAACTGAAAGACCACCTCGCTCTGCCGCACGAGACCCAGGTTGTCGCGCGCGATCCTCTCCACGGCGGTCGGGTCGTCGCGCAGGCGCGCCACCTTGCCGCGGAGCGCCTCGATGTGCCGCCCGAGCTCGGCATTCTCCTCCTCGACGTCGGCGAGCTCTCTCTCGAGCTCCCGCAGGCGAGGCAGCCCCTGCGGCGAGAAGATCATGATCGGTGCGCCCACGACGGCGACGATGAGCACCGCGATGGGGAGGGTCCGCTCCAGGAACTGCGCTAGTCGACGCACAGACATCCGCTCGCACGTCCTCCGCGCTCCTGTCAACTTTCCTCCAGGGTTCCTGCAACTCCGCGTTACCTGTTACCCGGCCTCTCGGCGCGGCAGGCGCGGTGAGCACGACCCCGCGCGCCACGTCGATCGACGTCGATTGCGCCCACGTCGAGCGCCGCCGTCGCGCCGCGCGCCGCCGAATCGCCCTGCAAAACAGGCGGTCGTCGGATGTCGCATGGAGCCCCAAGCTTCGCTAGCATGACCCACGTCCCCCGCCGTCCGGCAGGTCCGCTGCGCGCGCGACGCCGGCACGAGGGGTCGGCCCGAGGAGTCCCATGTCCCTTGATATCGTCCGAGGCGAGCTCGAGCGCCTCTTCTCGCTCGATGAAATGATGGCCCTGTCGTCCGACCTCCTCGGCTTCAGCCCGGCCGAGATCGGGGGCAGCGCCTCCAAGGCCTCCTTCGCGCGCGCCCTCACGGATCATTGCGTGGAGCGCGACGCCATCGATGCGTTGATCGATGCCGTCATCGCCTCGCGCGCAGAGGTCGACGCGCGCGTCCGCGCCCTCGGCGCCCATGGGCTCGGCCTGCTCGAGGAGATCGGGCCCGGCGAGGCGTTCGGCGACTACATCGTCACGAGAAAAATCGGCGAGGGCCCCCGGGCCCTGGTCTACGCGGCGACCCGGGGGACCGAGCCGCGGACGCTCAAGGTGCTCCGGCGCGAGGCGACCCGGGACAGCCGGGCGGTGCGCAGGTACCTCACCCACGTCCGCCTGGCCGCGCAGGTGCACCACGAGAACCTGGCGAGCGGCATCGACGCGGGGATCGTGGGCGGCCGGGCGTTCGTGGCGTACGCGCACATCGACGGGCTGCCGCTCTCGGCGCGCCTCGCGCGCTCGGGGCCGATCCACATCAACGAGGCGAAGCCGCTGCTCCGCGGGATCCTCAGCGGCCTCGCCGCGCTCCACGAGCAGCGCCTCGTCCACGGCGCGCTCAAGCTCGAGAACGTCGTCGTGGCCCGCGGCGAGGACGGGGAGCCGCTCCCGGTCCTCGTCGACGTCGGCGGCGACCGGCTCGGCGCCGGGTGGTCCAGCCCGGAGCTCGTCGAGGCGGCCAGCCCCGAGCAGCTGCGCGGCGAGGGCGTCGGCCCCGCGAGCGATCTCTACGCCTTCGGCGCGCTGCTCTTCGAGCTCCTCACGGGCAAGCCCGTGTTCTCGGGCGCCGCCGCGGTCGACGTCGCCGTCGCCCACCTCATCGAGCCGCCGCCGCCGCCGAGCGCGGTCGCGCCGCGCGGCTGGGTGGGCAAGGACATCGACGAGCTCTCGGGGCGCCTGCTCGCGAAAGCGCAGGACGCCCGGCCGAGGGGGACGCGCGCGGTGCTCGACGCGATCGAGCCGCTCGGCAAGCCGCAGCAGCAGGAGGCGGCGATCGAGGGCGCGCAGCTGAACGACCTCATCGATCGGCTCGTCGCGAGCCCCACGGACACGGAGCTCGCGCTCGCCGTCGAGGCGGCCGTCGATCGGGGAGCGGACCCGGGGCGCGTGGCCGAGGCGCTCGTGATGGCCTCGGAGCAGATCGACGCGGGCTCGGCGCCCGGTCAGGGCGACGACCCGGCGGTCGCGGCGAAGAAGCTCCTGCACTTCCGGGCGGCCAGGATCTACGAGAAGGGGCGGCTGCACGACAAGGCGGAGGCGGTCTACCTGCGCCTCCTCGAGCTCGCCCCGGGCGACGACATCGCCTTCACCGCGCTCGAGGAGCTCCGCAAGGCGCTGGGCAAGCACGAGGAGCTCGTGGAGATGCTCCTCCAGCGGAGCGAGCGCGCCGAGACCGCCGGCGAGCGCGCCCGGGCGCTCAACGAGATCGGGCACCTCTACGTGCGGGAGCTCGACGACAAGGACCAGGGGGTGTTCGCCTTCGCCCAGGCGCTCGCCCAGGATCCGGAGCAGGACGCGTACGCCGTCGACCTGGAGCGCGCGGCCGGCAACGACGTGAAGGTCTGGTCCGAGGCGCTCCAGATCCTGAGCCAGGCGAGCACCGACGAGGCGATGCCGGCCGAGGCGAAGCTCGCGCTCTTCAACCGGCTCGGGCCCTGGTATGCGGAGAAGGTCGCGCGGGCGGACCTCGGGATCCCGTGCTTCCAGTTCGTGCTCGGGCTCGACCCCGCGAACGAGGAGGCGCTGGAGGGGCTCTCGCAGGTCTACCGCCGCGCCCAGCAGTGGCAGGAGCTCGTCCAGGTGCTGCTCTCGCGGGCCGATCGCGCCGCGACCCCGGGCGAGGCGCGCGACCTCCGCGCCGCGGCGGCCGAGCTCCTCGAGACGAAGCTGAGCGACGCGGGCCGCGCGCGCGACCTGTACGAGCAGATCTTCACCGAGGACCCCGGGCACACGAGGACGTGCGAGGCGCTGCTCCGGATTTACCGGCGCGCCGAGGATCACGCGGGCTACGCGAAGATCCTCGAGCGGCGCGCGGAGGCGCTGCGAGGCGAGGAGCGCATCGACACGATGTGCAAGCTCGCCGAGCTCTACGAGGACCGGCTCGGCGACCTGGTCGAGGCGACGCGCCGCTACGAGGCGGCGCTCGAGCTCGATCCGGCCAGCCTGACCGCCCTGCGCGGGCTCGATCGCATCCACAGCCGCGCCGGCAGCTACGCGGCGCTGCTCCAGAACCTGGCGCGACAGATCGACGTCAGCGCGACGCCGCGCCAGAAGATCAACCTCTACGAGCGGATCGCCGGCATCCATGACGAGGAGTTCCTCGACCACGCGAAGGCGGCCGAGGCCCTCGAGGCGATCCTCAGGATCGACAGCGCGCACGAGGGCTCGCTCGCCGCGCTCGGGCGGCACTACCGCGCCCTCGATCGCTGGGAGGACGTGGTGTCGCTGTACGAGCGGCAGCTCGGCATCGTGCCCGACGACAAGCGCCGGGAGGAGCTGCTGCTCGCGATGGGGCGCGTGCTCCTCGATCAGGTCGGCTCGCCCGAGCGCGCCCGCAAGGCGTACGAGCGGGTGCTCGCGATCGATCCCCACCACGCCGGGGCGCTGGAGTCGCTCGCGCACGTGCGGGCCGCGACGGGCGACGCCGCGGCGGCGCTGAGCGCGATCGAGTCGCTCGCGGCGACGGCGAAGACCGCGGAGAGCAGGGCCGATCTCTGGATCCGCGCGGCGAAGATGCTCGAGGAGAAGGGCGATCGGGACGGGGCGATCGAGCGCTACAAGATGGCCCTCGACGCGCAGCCGCAGAACGCGGGCGCGTCCTCGGCGCTGCGCGCGGCCTACCTCGCCCGGGGCGACGCGACGAGCGCCGTCGAGCTCATCGCGCGCGAGGCCGAGGTCGCGGAGGGCAACCTCGCCAAGGGCCGCCTGTACGGCGAGATGGCGCTGCTCCTCCGCGAGCGCCTCAAGGACGACGAGCGCGCCGCGGAGGCGGCGACGAGGGCGGTCGACCTCGATCCGACGAGCGTGCTCGGGCTCATGATCTCGGGCGATCTCGCGTTCGAGGCGGGCCGCTTCCTCGAGGCGGCGCGGCACTACGAGCTCCTGGCGAGCCGGCTCGACGTCCTGCCGAAGGAGCAGGGGCTCAAGCTGCTGCTCCGCTACGTCGACGCGCTCGGCAAGAGCGGCTCGAGCGGCAAGGCGATCGGCACGGTGAAGGCGCTGCTCGCGCTCGCGCCGGACGATCCGGCGGCGCTCTCGCGGGCCGCCAGGGTCAACCTCGACGCGGGCAGGGCGAAGGAGGCAGCGGAGCTCTACGGCCGCCTCGTGGACCGCTTCGGCGCCGGCCTGCCGGAGCGCGATCGGGCGGAGGCGCTCCTCGGGCTCGGCGAGGCGAGGCTCGCGGCCGGCGACCCGGACGGCGCGGTGGCCGCGCTGAACGGCGCCGCCGATCTCCTCCCGGAGTCCCCTGCCCCGCTCGCCCTGCTCGCCAGGGTCTTCGAGGCCAAGGGGGACTGGGAGGAGGTCGTGCGCGTCAAGCAACGGCGGCTCGACATGGTGACCGGCGAGGACCGGAGCGCGCTCCTGCTCGAGATCGGCGACCTGCTCGCGGCGCACCTCCACGACCGGGCGCGCGCCGCGAAGAGCTACGTGGCGGCGCTGGACGAGCGCCCGGACGACCGGAAGATCCTCACGAAGCTGATGCAGCTCTACAGCGAGGAGAAGGACTGGTCGAAGCTCGTCGACATCGTCCTCAAGCTCGCCGCCAAGATCGACGACAGCCGGCAGAAGGCGAAGTACCTGCACACGGCGGCGATCGTGAGCGCGCGTCAGCTCGGCGATCTCGACCGGGCCGCCACGTTCTACGACGAGGTGCTGGCGCTCGACCCGTCCCTCACCCGGGCGCTCGCGGAGGCGATCGACCTCCGCGGCGAGAAGGGTGACCACGAGGAGGTGGAGCGCCTGCTGAAGGTCGAGCTCGACCGGGCGACCGAGGAGAACGACACGGCGAGGATGCTCGAGACGTTCGACCGGCTGGGCGCCCTCTACAAGGACAAGCTCGGCTGGATGAGCGAGGCGATCGACGCCTACGAGGCGGCGCAGACGCTCGATCCGGACAGCGAGGCGCGGAACGAGCTCCTGGCGAACCTCTACGCGAGCAACCCGGCGGAGTACCTGGACAAGGCGGTGGCCGCGCAGGCCCCGATCCTGCGGCGCAACCCGTACAAGCCGGACGCGTACCGGCTGCTCCGGAAGATGTACACCGAGGCGAAGCGCGCCGACGCGGCCTTCTGTCTGTGCCAGGTGCTCTGCTGCCTCAGCGCCGCGGAGCCGGACGAGGAGCGCTTCTTCCGGCGCCTGCGCCCCGACACGGCCGCGGCGGCGCAGCAGCCGCTCGACGACCGCGCGTGGGCGGCCGCGCTCGTCCACCCCGACGCGGATCCGCTCCTGACCGCGGTCTTCGGCGTCATCGAGCCGGCCGTGCTCAGGAAGAACGGGCAGCCGCTGGAGGAGCTCGGTTACCAGCTCGCCTACCAGCTCGATCTCTCGCGCCACCCCTACCCGATGTCGCAGACGCTCTACTACGCGGCGGGCGTCCTGGGCCTCGCGCCGCCGCTCACGTTCCAGGATCCGAACGACGGCGGCGGCGTCTCGTTCCTCCACGCGCACGTCCCGGCGATCGTGCTCGGCGCCGCGGCGCTCCAGATGGACCTGCCCACGCAGGCCGCCGCGTTCATCGCGGCCCGCCACCTCACCTACTACCGGCCGGGCATGTACCTCCGGCACCTGGTGCCGACGGGCACCGGCCTGCGCGCCTGGCTGTTCGCGGCGATCAAGCTGATCTCGCCCACGTTCCCGATCACGAAGGAGCTCGAGGGGCCGGTGATGGACGACCTGGCGGTCCTGGAGCCCATCCTCGTCGGGCCTGCGCGCGATCAGCTCGCGAGCGCCGTGACGAAGCTGCTCCAGGCCGGCGCCATCGACCTGAAGCGCTGGGTGTCCGGCGTCGACCTGACGGCCGACCGCGCGGGCTTCCTCCTCGCCAACGACCTCGAGCTGGCGCAGGAGATGATCAAGGCGACCGACGAGGCGAGCGCCGCCCTCCCCCACAAGGAGAGGCTCAAGGAGCTCACGCTCTACGCGGCCAGCGAGGAGTATTTCGCCATCCGGCAGCGGCTCGGCATCAACATCGACAGCTGAGGGCCGGCCCCTCGGTCGCGGAGCGCTCGCGCCCGGCCTCTAGCTGCGCCTGCCAGGACCGCGGGCGCAACCTGGCAGGGCGGGTCAACTGGATCATCGACGATCCAGCTGTGGGATGTCGCTTCCTGCCCACTTCCGCACCGGACTGGTTGACGGATAAATCCCCAAATTGCTAGGCTGCTGGCCGGCATTAGGCCTTTTCGATCGTATGTTAGCTCGCCGCAGCGTGGCAGCGGGCAGCCTGAGCGATTGTGTGAAAGCACGCCCATGGCGGCAAAGAAGACCCGAAAAACTTCGAAAAAAGACCGGAAGAGAGCGACCAAGGCCAGCGCGGCAAGCTCGAGGCGAGCAGCCTCGACAGCGCGGACGCGGAAGGCAAAGCCTGCCGCCCGCTCAGCCGCGCGCAAGCCGAAGCGGAAGGCCGCGTCCTCTCGTCCTGCTGCGCGACGCACCGCTGCCGTGAAGGCGGCAAAGCGCCGGAAAACCACGACAAAACGGGCGACCGCCCGCAAGTCGGCGGCCCCGGCGCGGCGCAAGGCGGCGCGCGCACCGGCGCGGGCAACCCGTACGGGCGTGAGGAAAAAAGCGGCGGTCGGGAGGGCGAAGAAGGCCACCCGCGCGGCCGCGAAGCGAACGAGCGCTTCCAAGGCGAAGAAGGCCGCGGCCAGGACGAAGGCCAGGTCGACGCGCACCGCCGCCAAGCTCAGGACCACCAAGGCCAGGGCGAAGGCCAGGGCGACGAAGGTCAAGGCGAGGGCGGCGAAGGCCAAGGCGACGCGGGCGAAGACGGCGAGGGCCAAGGCCACGAAGGCCAGGGTGACCCGCGCCAGGGTCGCCAAGCCGAGGGCCACGAAGGCCAGGGCCGCGAAGACCAGGGCGGTCGCCGGGCGGGCGCGGAAGGCGAAGGCCGCGAAGACGAAGGTCGCGCGGGTCAAGGCCACCAAGCCGAGGCTCGCGCGGGTCAAGGCCGCCAAGCCGAGGCTCGTCCGGAAAAAGATCGCGGCGCGCTCCGAGCGGGCGCTCGCGGCGCCGGCGGCGGAGCCGACGAAGCTCCGCAAGAAGCTGAAGCTGAGGCTCGACGACCAGCCGACGCTCAAAGAGAAGCCGAAGCTCAAGGAGAAGCTGAAGCTCAAGGACGTGAGGGAGCAGGCCGCGCCGGGCGAGGCTGAACGACCGCGCCGGGCGAGCGACAGGCCGTCGCGCACGAGCGACAGGCCGTCGCGCACGAGCGACAAGCCGGTCGTCGACAAGAAGAGCGCGCGGCCGGGCGTGGCGAAGGGGAAGAGCGCCGGGGCGTCGATCGAGCGCCGTCCGGGTCGCGCCCCGCTCCGGGAGGCGCCGCGGGTGGTCACCCTGCCGCTGCCGATGCTGCCGCCGCCTCGGCGCGCCACCATCGAGGAGCGCAGCGCGATCATCGAGCAGCGGTTGAGCGCGCAGTCGGAGGACTTCCGGCGGCGCTACATCGACAGCCTCGATATGTCGTGGATTTACCACGACAGCGCGCTCGAAGGGGTGGTCTACACGTTCGACGAGCTGCGCGCGGCCCTCGCCGGCCCGGCGCCGCTCGTGGCGGACTCGAGCCTTCAGCCGACGTACGATGACATCCGGCGGCACAAGGAGGCCATCGCGTACGTGCGCGAGCAGGGCGAGAACAAGCGGGCCCCGCTCACGCTCGACTGCATGAAGAAGCTGTACCTGATCCTCCATCCGGAGGAGGGGGACCTCAAGACGGTGAAATACCGCAAGGACATCCCCCAGCACCGGCTCTACTTCCACGAGTACGCTCCGCCGGACAAGATCGCCTACAAGGTGCGTCAGATCATCGACTGGCTGAACGACCCCGAGACGCGGAAGACGCGGAACGGCATCCGGATCGCAGCGCGCGCGCACTACGATCTGCTGCGGGTCTACCCGTTCCCGAACGACAGCGGCAAGGTCGCGAGGCTGTTCATGAACATGCTGCTGCTCCGCACGGGCCTGCCTCCGTCGATCATCCACTCGACCGAGCGGCAGCGCTATTACGAGGCGCTGAAGGGCTCGGCGACGACGGTGCTGCAGATGGTGCAAGAGTCGGTGGAGAACGCGCTCGCGAGCGTCGAGAAGCTCCTCGATGAGCATGAGACGCGGAAGCGCGCCTTCGTCAGCTGAAACGGCGGAGGGCGGTCGCGCGCGAGACCTCGTCCCGACTGGGCGAGGCGCGCGCCGGCCGCCCGCGTCCACCGCTGTCGGTCCCGCGAGCCAACATCGAGGCGAGGGCGTCGCACCACCGGCGAAGCGGCCGGGCAAGGCGGCTCGCGGGGGTGCTTCCATGGCGGCGACGACGCGCGGGCCGCGGCCCAAGAAGGCGACAGCGCTCGCCGACGCGGCTCGGCCGGCGCCGGCACGCGCAGCGCCGAGCGCGCCTCCGGCCACGTTCGCGCGGCTGCGGGCGCTGCACCCGGACGCCCACTGCGAGCTGGATCATCGATCCTCGTTCGAGCTCCTCGTCGCGACGGTGCTCAGCGCCCAGACGACGGACGTGCTGGTCAACAAGGTGACCCCCCACCTGTTCGGCGCGTATCCCGACGCCCGCGCCCTCGCCAGCGCCGATGCCGCCGAGGTGAGCGCGCTCCTCAAGCGGCTCGGGATGGGCATGTTCAACCAGAAGGGGAAGAACATCGTGGGGCTCGCGCGAGGCCTCATCGAGCGGCACGGCGGCGAGGTGCCGAGGACGCTCGCCGAGCTCGTGAAGCTGCCCGGAGTCGGGCGCAAGACGGCGAATGTGGTGCTCGGCGTCGCCTTCGGAGCGCCGGAGGGCGTCGTGGTCGATACCCACGTGCAGCGCGTGTCGCAGCGGCTCGGGTGGACGACCAGCGACAAGCCAGAGCAGATCGAGCGCGACCTCGTGGCGCTCTTCCCGCGGCGCGACTGGGATATGCTGTCCCACACGCTGATCTTCCACGGCCGCCGGATCTGCTTCGCGAGGAAGCCAGCGTGCGGAGGCTGCGGGATCAGCGACGCGTGCCCGAGCGCGTTCCGCGCAGAGAACGTGGGGCGCAAGCCCCCACGGCGCCGCGGCGCCGCGCCGTGAGCGCCGGCCGCGCTGCGCGCAAAGTGGGTGTCGAGCGCACCGGCGGAAGGTGGGAAGCAGGCGAACGCGGCTCATCGTCGCTCGGCGCCCGGCGCGCTGTTTATCGCGCTGGGGCCGAGGACGCGGGATAACCTTGGGCCAATGAAGGCTTCGCACATGATCCTCACCCTTGCCTGCCTCTTCACCGCGGCGTGCAGCCCTCTGGAGGACGATCTCTGCGACTACAAGTGCGACTGCGAGGGGTGCAGCGACCGCGAGTACGGCGACTGCCTCGATCGCTACGATGACAGGTACGTGGACGCCGACCGCCGCGGCTGCGTCGACCAGTACGACGCGCTCCTGGAGTGCGAGGACGACACAGGGATCTGCAACCGCGACGATAAGTGGAGTACGTCCTGTAAACCCGAGAAAGACGCGCTGGATCGCTGCATCGACTAGCGCTGCCGCGCGGTCGACATGAGCCGGCTCCTGGCCGCCGCTCAGGTCCCGCCGCCGGGCGCGACGGCGGCGCCAGGCGTGACGGCGCCGGCGCTGCGGAAGGCGGCGACGAGCCGCTCCGACGCCGTGTAGGGGTCGACCTCGCGCCGCGCGACGGAATGCACGGCGGCCTCGAGCGCGGGGCCGAGCGCGGCGACGGCGGCGTCGGTGAGCGCGTCGCGGAGCTGCACGTGCATCGCCTCGCGCAGGCGTTCCTCTCGGCGCGCAGCGCCGGCCTCGGTCCCGAACAGCCATGCCCGGTGCCCCTCCAGCTTGTCCACGAGCGCCGCCACGCCCTCGTTACGTGTGGCCACGGTCCGCGCGATCACGGGCTCCCACGGGCCTTCGACGGGCTCGCCACCTGGAGAGGGCGCCCTCTGCGCGCGGGCGTGGAGCGCCGCGGCGCTGTGCCCACGCGCCCGTCCGGAGGCCGCGGCCACCTCGCCGCCGAGCGCGATCATGAGCTCCAGATCGCGCACCGCCGCGTCGGCCCCGTCCCGGTCGGCCTTGTTCAGGGCGAAGACGTCGGCGCACTCCAGGATGCCCGCCTTGATCGCCTGCACCTCGTCGCCCATCCCCGGCGCGGCGACGACCAGGGTGGTGTGCGCCATCCGGGTGATCTCGAGCTCGTCCTGCCCGACGCCGACGGTCTCGACCACCACGACGTCCGCGCCCCAGGCGTCGAGCACCCGCACGACGTCCACCACCGAGCGCGACAGCCCGCCGAGCGCGCCCCGGGTCGCCATCGACCGGATGAACACGTCGGGATCGCCGAAATGGGCCTGCATGCGGATGCGGTCGCCGAGGATCGCGCCGCCGGTGAACGGGCTCGTGGGATCGACCGCCACCACGGCGACGCGGCGCCCCTGCCCCCGGAACACGCTGATCAGCCGATCGGTGAGCGTGCTCTTGCCTGCCCCCGGGTTCCCCGTCACGCCGAGGACCCAGGCGCGGCCGGTATGGGGGAAGAGATCCTTCAGGATCGCGGCATAGTCGCCGACGCGATCGTCGACGAGCCGGCAGGCCCGCGCCGTCGCGCGCGTGTCGCGGGCGAGGACCTTGTCTGCGAGCGGATGCACGCGAGCGGCTTAGGCCCGGCGATGCCGGAACACAACCGGCCCCGCGGGCAACGCGGCGCCGGCCTGCCTAGCCTGCCCCGCCACCCGCGGTGCCGTCACCGCCGCCGGTGCCGCCACCGCCGGCCGTACCGTCGCCGCCGGCCGTGCCGTCGCCGCCGGCCGTGCCGTCGCCGCCGGCCGTGCCGTCGCCGCCGGCCGTGCCGTCGCCGCCGGCCGTGCCGTCGCCGCCGGCCTCACCGCCGCCTGCTCCGCCCTCCCCGCCTGCCGACGAGCCGGCGCCCCCGGCGCCGCCGGCGGCGGTGTCGAAGATCGGCCTCGTGTCGCCGCACGCAACGACGAGCAGAGCCCAGAGCACAGCGCACGAGGTGAAAGCGAGAGCGCGATTCCACATGGGTACGTCCTTGCCACGAGACGCCGAGCGGCGCGCTCGCGAAATCCAGCGGCGTGCTCCTGTCATGGCGCCGCAGGCGCCTGCCGCTCGAAGCGCCGCCAGCGGCCATCGATGAGCCGCTCGTGCGGCAGGTACTGGGCCTTGTAGACCAGCCGCGAGCAGCGCTCGACGTAAAGGCCGAGGTACAGGTACCGGAGGCCCCACGAACGGCACAGCTCGAGCTGCTTCAGGATCGAGAAGACACCGGGGCTCAGCGGCTCCAGCTCGGGCTCATAGAAGGAGTAGACAGCGGACAGCGAATCCTGCCCCCGATCCACGACGGCGACCCCGACGAGGCGGCCGCCGACGCGATAGCGCATCTCGAACGTCTCGCAGCAGCTGTCCACGAGGAACGCCTCGTACCCCTCGGCGCCGAGCGGACCGTCATCGCGCATCAACCCCCGGCCGTGCTTGTGCCGGTTGTACAGGATGATCTTCTCGCGCGTGGTCACGGGCGGGCCGATCTCGACGTCCACCACCCGCTCTCCACGGCGGAGCACCCGGCGCTGCGTGCGGCCGGGGACGAAGTCGCGAACGACGATCCGGATCGGCTCGCACGCGCGGCAGGAGGGGCACTGGGTGCGGTAGAGCAGCTTGCCATGACGGCGGTTGCCCGCGACGAGCCGATGGTCGAACTCCGCACGCGTGAGCGGACGGATGGGCACGCGCAGCGGCATCCGCGCCTCGGCTTCAGGCAGGTACGGACAGGGGCTCACCTCGTCATGGACCGTGAGCTCGATCGGGTCCGACCCCTCGTCCAGCCGAGGGAGCTCGGCGTCCTGCCCCGCTACCGCATCTCGGTCGCTCGATGAGCCCATGTCGGTGTCGATCCGAGCGCTCGAGCCCCCCGTCGAGCTGCCGGCCGCCAGATCAAGGGGATGCCTGTTGCACGGCCACGTCAAGAAAAACCCAGAGCGCCCGGGACCCCTGGTGAGCGCCGCCCGCTTGCGCCGCGCCGGCTTTCATCGCACATATACCCACGAAAACCCACGTTTACCCCACCCATGCTGCATGCCCCGGTTTACCGGCGCTGGTGCTTGAGCGATTCGCGCGGCGCGCGAAGAGCCCGAGCGGCGCGCCCTTTTCGCTTGGCCCGGAGGCCAGTATGACCTCGCGCGCGACCGCGACAGGGACGTCCCCTCGACCATCGAGCGCCCGAATCGCGCGACCGCCTCAAGAAAGGCCGAACGCTTTGGATCTGACAGGAAAGCAGCGCCGCCATCTCCGCGCGCTGGGGCATCACCTCGACCCGGTCGTGCAGCTCGGCAAGGCCGGCCTGACCGACGGCGTCGTCGCGGCCGTCGACGCCGCCCTGGAGCGGCACGAGCTCGTGAAGGTACGCCTGGGCACCGAGTGCCCGGACGAGCTGGACGACGTCGCCGACACGCTCTCCGAGCGGCTCCGCGCCGCCGTCGCGCAGACGCTGGGGCGGACGATCCTGCTGTACCGGCGCCACCCCAAGGAGCCGAAGATCAAGCTGCCCGCGGGCAGCTGACCGGGGACGCCCGCGCGCGGCCGCGCACCCCACCATGCGCGGCCGCGCGCACCTCGAGCCGACGAGACGCTCTCGAGGCCGCCTTCCCGCGTTGCGCGGCGGCGAGGCCTCGGATCGCCGAGGCCCCGAGCCGGCGTCACACGTGCCGGAGCGTGGGGCGCTCGGCCAGCAGGTGATCGAGCCAGGCGTTCGACAGCTTCTCCTGCACCGTGTTGGCCCGGAGCCTCGCGGCGAGGTTCTTGAAGTCGACGTGGTCGATGAGCTGGTCCTGGTTGAAGCACGAGAAGACCAGCGTCTCCTTGCCCGTCTCCGGGTCCACGTGCCGCTGGAGGCACTGCGCGCAGACCTCCTTCATCATGCACTGCATCGGCGAGTTGATGCTCGCGATGCCCACGTGCTTCGGATCCAGGTGCGGCGCCAGCACGCCGTGCCGCGCCTCGCGCACGGCGTTCATCATCTTGTCCGAGCCGATCGCGATGATGCGGCGGACCTCCGAGAGGGCCGCCAGCTCGCCGCCGAGCTGGCGCTCGGCGTAGGCCCTCATCGCCTGGACGATGTTGCCGCGGAAGTGGCGGTCGGTCGCGCGCCGCGGGGGGATCTCGGCGCCGCCGTCCGTGCACCAGACGACCTGGTCGGTCGCGACCTCGATCTCGTCCTGCTTGAAGAGATCCTCGCCCCGCCGGTAGCCGGCGAAGTAGATCACGCGGTCGCCGCGCGCCTTCAGGGCCTTCGCGATCGAGAACAGGACGGCGTTGCCGAGCCCGCCGCCGGCGAGCAGCACGGTCTCCCCCTCGGGGATGTCCGTGGGCGTCCCGGTCGGCCCCATGACGACGACCTCCTCGCCCGGGCGCAGCGCGGCGAGCAGGCGGGAGGACGCGCCCATCTCGAGCGCGATGAGCGACAGCAGCCCCTTCTCCTTGTCGACCCACGCGCCCGTGAGCGCGAGGCCCTCCATCGCGAGCCGCGTGCCGCGGATCACGGGCGAGCGCACCTCGTAGTTCTGCAGCCGGTAAAACTGCCCGGGCTCGAACTTCCGCGCCGCCGCGGGCGCGCGCACGACCACCTCGACGATCGTCGGCGTGAGCCGCTCGACCCGCTCGACCACCGCGCCGAGGTCGTGATCGAGGCGGGCGAAGAGGTCGCGCCGCCGCGCGTCGCGCGCGGCCTGCGGCTCCTCGCCGAGCCGGGCGATGTCGTGGCGGAACAGCGCGACGACGGACGGGTACGCGTCCTTGGCGCTCGCCATCGCCTTCACGACGCTCCCCGCGTAGTGGGGGTGGTTGTCGCCGTAGAAGCTCACCGCGTGCTCGCCGTCGTTGTAGCTCGTGAAGAAGCCCTCCCGCGGCTTGGCCGGCTCCACCTTGAGCGCGCCGCCCTCGTCGACGTAGGCGCGGTGCGGCTGGAAGAACTGCCGCCACTTGTCGAACACGAACGAGCCCGGGCGCTCCTTCTCGTACGTGACGTTGGGGCTCGTCCCGGCCGCGACGCACACGGTGCGGGCGGGGATCGAGACCGCCTGCCCCGCGCTCCGCCACTTGCCGTCCACGATCTCCTGCCGGTCGAAGACGAGCGAGGAGACGCACCCGCGCTCGTCGAGCACCGCCTCGACCGGGGCGAGGTTCTCGACGTAGCGGATGCCTTCCTCGAGCGACTTGGCGACCTCCTCGTGGTTCAACCGGTACGCCGGCGAGTCGATGAGCCGCTTCCGGTAGACCAGCGAGACGCCTCCCCACGCGTCGATCAGGCCCTGGAAGCGCGGCGGGCGCCCCTCGCGCGCGGCGCGCGCGCGCTCGTCGCGGATCTCCTCCGCGTGGCGCCGCTGCTCGACCAGGAACTCCCGCTCCTCCTCGTCGAACATCGCGAGGACGGCGGCCTCTCCGCGCTCCGCGACCAGCGCGTCGAGCCGGTCGGCCGTCTTCTCGGCCTGCACGACGTAGTACGCGGCGAGCTCCGTCGCGGTGTCGATCGCCGTCAGGCCGCCGCCGATCACCACCGCCGGCAGGCGCACCTGGAGGTTCGCGAGCGCCGAGCGCTTGTAGGCCCCGGCCAGCTGGAGCGCCATCAGGAAGTCCGACGCCTTGCGAATGCCGCGCGCGAGGTTGTTCTTGAGCGGGATGATCGTCGGGCGCCCCGCGCCCGCCGCGATCGCGACGTGGTGGAACCCGAGCCGGAAGGCGTCGTCGAGATCGATCGTCCCGCCGAACCGCACGCCGCCGTAGATCCGGAGCAGCCGCTGCCGGGCGAGCGTGACGTACAGGACGGTGAGGAAGTTCTTGTCCCATCGCACCGTGATCCCGTACTCGCTCACCCCGCCGAAGCCGAGGAGGACGCGCTCGTCGAGCTCTGTGTAGAGCCGCTTGAAATCCTTGACCGGGCGCGGCGGGCGCGACTCGTCACCCGTGAGCTCGACCGGCAGCGGCTCGATCTTCAGCCCATCGATCGCCACGCACGCGAAGCCCTGCCGCGTGAGGTGGTGCGACAGCGTGTAGCCGGCCGGGCCGAGGCCGACGACGAGCACGTTCTTGCCGTTGTACGGGAGCGCGTGCGGCCGCAGCGCGTCGAGCGGGTTCCACCGCGTGAGGAGCCCGTAGATCTCGAGGCCCCACGGGAGCGACAGCACGTCCGTGAGCGCCGCGGTCTCGATCTGCGGGATGTCCACCGGCTCCTGCTTCTGGAAGACGCACGCCTTCATGCAGTCGTTGCAGATGCGGTGACCGGTGCCGGGGCACATCGGGTTGTCGACGCAGACGAGCGCGAGCGCAGCGATCGACTCGCCCCGCCCCCGCATGGTGTGCATCTCGCTGATCTTCTCGTCGAGCGGGCAGCCGTTCAGCTCGACGCCGAGCGGGTTCGCCTTGATCGCCCCGGTCTTGTTGTCGCGCAGGCCCTTCGAGCACGAGTCCTTGTCGCGATCGTGGCAGAAGAGGCAGTAGTCGACCTGGCTCTCGACCTCGCGGGGCGGCGCGCGACGGTCGGTCAGCGCGAAGCCGTCGCGGTCCCTCCGCTCGTGCTCGGGGCCGACGAGGAGCTCGGCGGAGCCCGGGCCGCCGTTCGCGCCCTTCCTCTGCAGCTGGACGAGCTCCTGGTAGTCGAGCGTGCGCGGCGCCTTCAGCGTCGGCCACCGCCGCGCCGGATCGTGCTCGTCCGCGCGGCGCGCCGCGAGCCACGCCTCGACGGCGTCGAGCGCGAGCGCCACGACCGCCCCGTCCTCGGCCTCCGTCGGCTCCGCGCCGGCGACGGCCGCCGCCGGCGCCACCCCCTCGGCGAGCGCCGGGTCCTCCCGCAACGCGGCGCGCACCCTCGCCGCCCGCTCGCGGAGCTCGTCCGTCCACTTCGCGCCGCCGGCCTTCGCGGCCTTGCGCGCGATCTCGTCGACCTCGATCAGGGCGAGCGTCGCGCGCGCGATCGCGAGCTCCTCCGCGGCGGAGCCGCCGTCGAGCGCGCTCGCAGGCGCGCCCATGGCCGCGAGCGACCGCCGCGCCGCGTGCGCCGCCTCGACGTGCGTGCCCCGCCACGCCTTCCCCGGGTTCGGCTTGAACAGGCGCTTCTTCGAGAACTCGCGCTTGAAGTCCCAGAGCGCGCTCCGCTCGAGGGTCGCGTCGATCTGCGCCTGCGTCTCCCGCTCGACCCGGAAGAGCATCGCCACGAACCGGCCGACGTGGGGCGCCGCCGCGAGGAGCGCGTCGGAGACCTGCTCCGGCGTGAGCGAGGGCCGGCCCGCGCCGCCTGCGGCGGCGTCCGCCTGCGCCGCGCGCAGCGAGGCCCGGTACGCGTCGAAGCGCGCGTAGGCACCTTCGTCTGCGGCGTGAAAATACGCCTCGAAGCGCTCTGTCAGCTCGGCGAGCTTCGCAGGGTCGAAGAGATCCGCGTAGCCGAGACCAGGGAGCCCGAGCTCGAGCTCGGAGGCATCGGAGGTCGCCTGCACCCACGAAGAGAAGTCAGCCTGCACTCCAGCGTTCGCTTCCATACCCGCGGCAAATGCTTTCTAGTTCAAGGGGTTCGCTCACCCGACGAGGGCTTGCCCACGCAGCCTCGAGAGCGACGTAAAATAGCACCAGGTCGCACTTTCGACCTGGTGCTCGAGCAACATTCACTCGAGCGCGCCCTGCGCTGGTCAACGCGTCAAGCACGCAACGGCTGCGCGCTCATCGACACGTCAACCGCGCCGGTGCGTCGCGTCAGAACCCCTGCGAGACGACGCGCTCGATCGTATGCGTGGAGATGTTGCCGGCGACGACCTCCGGATCTCGCAGCAGCGCCTGGTGCAGCGGGATGTTCGTGCGGATGCCGCCGATGATGAACTCGTCGAGCGCGCACCGGAGCCTGGCGATCGCCTCGGCCCGGTTCGCGCCGTGCGCGATCACCTTGGCCACCAGCGAATCGTAGGAGCTGGGGACGCGGAAACCGCCGTACACGCCGGAATCGACGCGGATCCCGACGCCGCCGGGCGAGTGGTACTCCGTGATGAGGCCCGGCCACGGCACGAACGAGCGCGCATCCTCGGCGTTGATCCGGCACTCGATGGCGTGGCCCCGGAAGCTCCAGGGCCGCGTGTCGGGGAGCGAGAGGCGCTCGCCTGCAGCGGCGAGGATCTGCTGCGCGACCAGATCGACGCCGGTCACCATCTCGGTGACGGGGTGCTCGACCTGGACCCGGGTGTTCATCTCCATGAAGAAGAGCTCGCCTCGCTCATCCATCAGGAACTCGAGCGTGCCCAGGCCGGTGTAGCCGGTCTCGAGGATCGCAGCCCGGAGGATGTCGCCCATCCGGGAGCGCTTCTCGTTGTCCATCGCCGGGCTGGGCGACTCCTCCATCACCTTCTGGTGCCGGCGCTGGAGCGAGCACTCGCGCTCGCCGAGCGTCCACACGCCCCCGTGCTGATCCGCGAGCACCTGGAACTCGATGTGGCGCGGCGCCTCGACGTAGCGCTCGAGGTAGACGTCCGGGTTTTTGAAGCCGCTCAGGGCCTCCTGCGTCGCGATCTCGAACGAGCGCTGCACCTCGCCGGCCTCGCGGACGATGCGCATGCCCCTGCCGCCGCCGCCGCCGGAGGCCTTCAGGATCACCGGATAGCCGACGCGCTCGGCCTGCTCGGCGGCGTCCGCCGCGCTCTTGAGCACGCCCGTGCCGCTGAGCATGGGGATGCCGAAGCGCTTGGCGACCTCGCGCGCGGACACCTTGTCGCCCCAGGTCCGCATCGCCTCCGCGGTCGGCCCGATGAACGTGAGGCGGCACTTCTTGCAAAGCTCGGCGAACTTCGCGTTCTCCGAGAGGAACCCGTACCCTGGGTGGATCGCGTCGGCGCCCGTGACCTCCGCCGCCGCGATGATCTGCGGGATGTTGAGGTAGCTCTTCGACGCCTCGGCCGGACCGACGCACACGGCCTCGTCCGCGAACCGGACGTGCAGCGCCGCGGCGTCCGCCTCGGAGTGGATGGCCACCGTGCGGATGCCGAGCAGACGGCAGGCGCGGATGACACGCATCGCGATCTCGCCGCGATTGGCGATCAGGATCTTCTGGAACACGGCACCCTCGCCCGGGCAGCGCTAGCTGCGCCGCACCTTGAAGAGACGCTGCCCGAACTCGACCGGCTTGCCGTTGTCGACGAGGATCTCGACGATCGTGCCCGGAGAGTCCGCCTCGATCTCGTTCATCAGCTTCATCGCCTCGATGATGCAGAGCGCCTGACCCACGCGGATCGCGCTGCCCACATCGACGAACGGGGGCGCATCGGGCGACGGCGATCGGTAGAACGTGCCGACGAACGGCGACGTCACATAGGAGATCCCCTCGTCGCTCGCCGCCTCCGCGGGCGCGGCAGGGGCCGCGGGCGCGGCGGCCGGCGCAGGTGCCGCCGCGGGCGGCGCCGCCGGCGGCGCGACCGGCGCGCCGTGGATCTGGAAGGCGGCGGGCGCGAGATGCGGCGCCGCGCCCTGCGGGATGACGCCTCCGCGCGTGAGGCGAATGCGAACGTGTTCGTCCTCGAACTCGAAGTCGCTCACGTTGCGCTTCTCTAAGATGCGTACCAGCGCCCGCAACTGCTTGAGGTTGATGTTCATGGAAGGACGTTCGGCCATCGATGTTTGCCGCCTTTCAACCAGAGTGACGGCGCATGTTCAACCTCTTTCGTCGGATCGCAGCTTCTCCAGATGCCCGATCAGCCCGATCAGCCCGAGGACGTACGAGCTCGGACCGAAGCCCGCGACGCGCGCCATGCACGCAGGCGCGATGCGGGAGCGACGGCGGAACGGCTCACGCCCGTCCGGGTTGGAGATGTGCACCTCGACGGTAGGAAGCGCGCTCGCGCGGATCGCGTCATAGAGCGCGATGGAGGTGTGCGTGTAGGCACCGGCGTTGAGGACGATGCCGTGGAAGCCGCGATCGCCGGCGTGGCTGATCGCGGTCACGAGCTCTCCCTCGCAGTTCGATTGCATGCACGACACCGAGGCGCCACGGGCCTTCGCGGCCTCCTCGACGGCGCGGTGGACGTCATCCAGCGTGGCCGTGCCGTAGATCGCTGGCTCGCGCTTGCCCAGTCGATCGAGGTTCGGCCCGGAGATGACCGAGATGCTGAAGCCGCTCAGGCGAGCTCCTTCAGCAGCACCGGCACCTTGGTGCGCAGGAGGTACCGGGCCTTGCCGATGTTCGCGTCGGGCGTCATCGAGAAGGCCACGAAGTACGAGTTGTTCACGACGCGGATCAGGGTGGTGACCTTCTCCGCCTGGATCGCGATCTCGGCGGCGTTGCCCGCGTCGAGCATCTCGGCGGCGCGCTGGATCGACTTCAACACGACGCTGAACTCCGCGCCGATGGTGGTGATGTCGAACGCGGCCCCGGGCTTGGAGTAGCTGTCGACCGGGATCCCCTCGAAATCCATGAGAAGGGTCGCGATGCCGCCCTCGGTGTTCTCTACGACTTCCTTCAGCACGGCCTGGAACATGCGCCGAGATTACCCAAGCGCGGCACGATCGGGAAAACAAACGAACCTGGCCCGGCATCTCGCGCCGCAGCCCGGCAGAGCCGGCGCTCCTCATGGTCGCCCGCCCCGCTCGGCCGCGCGCGGCCAGGCCGATGGCGGCCGGGCGCGCGCGGCGTTGACGACAGACGACAGAGGATGCTGCGCGGCGGCGCCGCGAAAGCTCGTACCGGCCGCCTGCCATCGTGGAGCAGCGCAACAGACGCAACAGACGCAGCACGACGCAACCCGACGCAACCCGACGCAACCCGACACGACAGACGAAGCGCGGCGAAACGTTGGACCGGGCGGGCGCTTTGCCTCTTGCATCCTGGTCCCAGCCGGGCGATTCCCGCCCCTGGGGGCCCGCTCCAAAGCACGCCTTGACCCTCGTCCAGGCGAGCGGCTAACGTGCGGCCGTTCTTTCGCCTCGCGGCAAGGTCCGGAGGCGGATCCCACCGGCGCGTCTCGCCGGGGGGCCGACGTCAAACGTGGTCGGGAGCGGCGTGCGCCGTACCCGCCATCTCATCAAGAAAAACAAGGACGGCCCAACATCTATGCGTGCTCGAGCCGGGGATCCCCCCCGCACGATGCCCCAGAAGATCCTCGCCGGGCGGGCGACGGATCCTCAGCTGCGCGGTGATCTCGTCCAGGTCAAGGTCGACCAGGTGATCCTCTCCAGGGCGCCGTCGCGCGCGCTGGCCGAGGCCATCGCCACGGGCATGAAGAAGACGCCGGTCGAGGTCGCCGTCGCCTACGACGGCACCTGCGTGGCCGACGCGAGCTCGCTCGCGGATATCGACGAGGGCAGCCCGCACTCGGTGTCGCCCGAGTTCCCGACGTACAACATCCCGATCGCGCGGCCAGGCATCGGCTTCCCTGCGCCCGTTCACCTGGAGCGCTTCGCGGCGCCAGCGCGGCTCGCCCTCACGGACGACCCGCGCCTCACGACCGTCGGCGGCATCGGCATGCTGTCGCTCGTCGTCTCGCCGAGCCAGCTCGGGCAGGCGCTCGCCACGGGCTCGGTCTGGCTCCGGCCTCCCCGCAGCGTGCAGATCCACCTCTCGGGCAGGGTGCGGCCCTTCGTCTGCGCGCGGGACGTCGCCCTCGAGCTGCTCCGCAGGAACCTCGACGAGGTGGTGCGCCGCATCGAAGGCGAGCACCACGCGCCGGTGATCCTCGAGTTCGCCGGGCCGAGCGCGCGGCTCCTCTCCGTGGGCGACCGCGCGGTGCTCTGCGGCATCGCGCCGCAGGTCGGCGCGGCGGCGGCGCTGTTCGTGAGCGACGAGAAGACGGAGGTCTTCCTCCGGGATCAGCGCAGGTCGAAGGCCCACCGCGCGCTCGTGCCGGACCCGGGCGCGCCGTGCGAGGAGGTCGTCTCGATCGATCTCGGCACGGTCGATCCGCTCCTCATGGACGAGGATGGCGTGGTCCGGCCCGTCCGCGATCTCGCCGGCAAACCCGTGGCGCAGGTCGTCCTCGGGGGTGACTCCGGCGTGACGTTGCGCGACATGCTCGCGGCGGCGCTGCTGCTCAAGTCGAAGCGCGTCCCGTCGCGGCTCGACCTGCTCGTCGCGCCGCCGTCGCGGCAGGTGCTCGAGGTGCTCGCGCAGTCGGGCGCGCTCGTCGATCTCGTCGCGACGGGCGCGCGCATCGTCGAGCCGGACAGGCGCGTCGTCACGTCGGAGATCTACCCGCCGCCGCCCGGCAGCCTGTCGCTGCGCACCGCGGATCCGGAGCCGCGCATCGCCGGGGCGCCGTCGTTCGTCGTGGCCTCGGCGGAGACCCTGGCCTACGCGGTGGCCACGGGCGCGGTCGGCGATCCGCGGTCGTTCAAGCGGCCGGTGCGGGTGACCGTGCCGCGGGCGCTGCCGACCGACGACGTGCTGATCCTCCGCGACAAGAAGGGGGAGCAGGTGAGCACGAAGAAGCCGCCACCGGCGCCCGCTGCGGTGCCGTGGAAGGGGCCGCTGACGCTCGACGTGCTCGCCGGCGTGCCGAAGGTGAACGGGCACGCGGCGGTCGGGGCGCGCGGGCGCGCCGCCCCTGCGCCGGCCGAGGCGCCCGCGGCGGCCGCCGCGGACCAGCAGGGGCAGGCCGCGCCCGCGGAGGGCAACCCGGCCGGCGGCGTGGCGCTCGTCCTGTCGACGCTCGACGAGGTGCGGGCGGTCGCGGAGCGCGCGACCGATCTCTCGACGGTGCGCGCGGTGGTCGCGCCCTTCGTCCCGAGCACCGCGGTGTCGGCGTTCGCGAGCGAGGGGATCGCCACGTTCCTCGTCGGCACGGAGGCCCTCGGCAGCATCAAGGACCAGAAGAGCGTGGAGCTCCCCGCCCCCGCGCAGTGGGGCGATCGCGTCGCGGCGATCTTCGGGAGCGAGCGCGTCGAGGTGGCCTGGCTCGCGACCGGCATGGAGCGGAGCTGGACCCACGCAGGCACCGTGCGGCAGCCGCCCAGCGCGGGCAAACCAGCGAGGTAGCCGGGCCGAGATCCCGGTGGCGGGGCCGCCCCCCACAGGAGCGGGGAGCCGCCTTCCACCGGGGACCGGGGAGCCGGACAGCAGCGCTCAGGGAGCCGCGCGCACGGGGGCCAGCGGGGCGAGGAGCTTGATCTCGTTCGTGAGATCGCGGAAGCGGATCTGCTGCTCGTTGATCTGCATCTCGAGGACGATGACGCGCTTCGTGATCTCGTCGAGGCGCGCCGACGCCTTCGAGAGCCGATCCGTGAGGTCGCGGCGGAGCTCGTCGGCGGTCTTGTTCTTCTCGATGGCCCTGAGGTTCTGGCGGAGCTCGTGGCTCTGCTGCTCGAGGCGCTGCTGCTCGGCGAGGATCCTGTCGCGCTCGTCGATCGCCGGGCGGAGCTTGCCCCGGATGTCCCAGGCCTGACCGAGCTGCTTGGCCACGGCCGCGTCGGCGCGCGGGTCCTTCAGGTAGCCTTGCACCGCGTCGTCGGCGAGCTGGTCGAGCCAGTCGATCTGCTGCCGGAAGAGCCGCCGCTCGTCGACGTCGAGCACCGCCGTCCCCCGCCGCGGCACGTCGATCGGCACGAGCGCGCTGCCCGTGCCGACGTTGTCCTCCGTGCCCTTCGGGGGCGCGTGCAGGCGCGTCCCGTGCAAGCGGGGGTGCTTCACGAGCGTCCTCGCCGCGAGGTCGGCGCCGTTGCGGACGGCGTACTTCGTGTGCGTGACCCAGTCGCGCTCGATCTCGAGCGCGCCGCCCTCGATCTTCGCGATGCGCGCGCCCTCCGCGCTCTCCTCGCGCGTCGTGTCGACGGCGAGGCCCCGCTCCAGCGCGAACGGCACCGTCGTCGTGGCCCCCGGCGGCAGCGGCTCGACCATGCCCTGGCCCAGGAACGCGCCGTTCTCGAAGACGGCGATGGGGCCGCGCTCCAGCAGCCCCTTCGTGTCGTTCGTGAAACGCGCCACCCGGAACGGGTGTGAGCTCGACGCGGGCACGCCGCCGTCGGGCGC
Source organism: Sorangium sp. KYC3313 (assembly GCF_052075895.1). NCBI lineage: Bacteria > Pseudomonadati > Myxococcota > Polyangiales > Polyangiaceae > Sorangium > Sorangium sp. KYC3313. Next base: position 7,325,948 of record NZ_CP197255.1, on the reverse strand, counting down.
GAACAGGAAGATCGACTCGCCGGGGACCTGCCGGGCCAGGAGCAGGACCATCGTCGCGCTCTTGTCGGGGATGTCGACAGGGAACGGGATGTCGTAGCGGGTCGTGCCCGCCTCCATCGCGACCGCGGCGAGGGCGCTCATGTTGCGCGGCGGCGAGGGGTTCATCGCCATGGGCGGCGGCGCCGGCGCCGGCGCTGACCGCTTCAACTGCGGCCCCGCGTGTTGCCCGCCGGCGCGCGCGTCTTCGCGATCGCTCAGCCTCACGCTCGGCTTCGCGGCGGGCGCCGTGGCAGCCGCGCTCGGCCTCGCGGACCGCATCTTGCCGCCGCCCTTCGCCATTTCGGGCTCGGCCTCTTCCATGAACGCGTACCCCTCGCCGGCGTCGCCCGGCGCCGGCTCGACGGGCGGCGGTGGCGGCGGCGCGGCCTCGGTGGCCAGCGTCGTCTCGCTCGTCGGCACGGACGCGATCACCTCGCCCTGATCGCTGACGACAGGGCGCGGCGGGATCGCCGCCTGGTCGAGCGTCGCCTGGAACGCGAGCGGCGCGCCCGCCACGAGCGACAGCTTCACCCCCTTCCAGTCCTCGCCCGACAGGTTCTGCACGATGCCCCACGCCTGGAGGTGCGCCTGCTTCGAGTCCGCGCGCGGCGCTGCGCCCTGCGCCCCGCCCGCCCCCATCACGAGCCGGTACGACGGCCTCCACACCGGCGTCTCCGCCACGTAGCCGATCACGAGATCGTGCTCCCGCCCGTCGAGGGTGAGCTTCACCTTCTCGTGCTCGTCGTCGCGCTGCTTCGCCCGCGCCGCCGCGCCCTTGTCCTTCGGCGTCGGCGTCACCTCGGGCCCGAGCGCATCCGGCGCCTCGTCCTCGCCGGATCCGTCGTCGACCTCGACCGGGAACGACGCGCTCCGGACGCTGCTGCCGCCGGCCTCGATGACCGCGAGCGTCGCGAGGAAGTCGCCGACCTTCTCCTTGCGGACACGGAAGGTCACCTGATCGGCGTCGACGAGCCCTCGGCGCTCGAAATACGCGACGCCGTTCCTGTAGATGACCACGCGCCGCAGCGCGAGCCCCGAGGCGTCCACATCGGGGCCGCGCGCGCAGCCGGCGAGCAGCGTGAGAGCGAGGAGCAGGCCGGAGCCCGCCCGCGCGACGTCGTTCCGTCTCATGAATGTCCCTGGGTTTCGCTTGCGTCAGCTGTCGGAGGGCGCCGCCGAGGCGCGGCGCCAGTCGGGCGGCAGGTCGAGAAAACCCTCGTTGCAGAGGAACTCGTAGAGCCCCTCGCAGACCTCGCCGCAGATCATGCTGAAGAGGTGGGGATCGGTGATGAAGAGGATCGTCTCGTCGCGCTCGGCGCCCGCCGTGTCGGCGAGCTGGGCGACCAGCTCGTCCTCGGCGAAGCCGACGAGCATCACCATGAGGTGGCGCTCGAACGCGGCGCGGAAGCGGGGGAACGCCTCGCTCGTCAGCTTGTACGCGTACGCCCTGCCCTCGAACGTCCGCGCGTCCTGCACGACCCGCGCGGAGATCTCGCCGAGGCTCTGGGCGAGCTGCACGCTGAAGAAGTCGACGAGCACGGCGTGGACCACCGAGACGATGCGCCTGAGCTCGCTGGACCGGCGCGCGAGGAAGGCGTCCTGCATGTCCTTCGTCAGCTTCGCGAGCAGCTCGAACGACTGCTCCCGCGCGTCCTCGGACGCGAACTCGAAGCCGTCGAGCTCGGCCTCGATCCGGTTCTTGTAGCGGGTCAGCACGTAGAAGAGCGCCTGCTCGCCGTGGTGGATCACCTTCGGCGCGCCGTCGCGGCCGCGCGTCTTCTCGTGGAGCTCGGACTGGAAGAACAGGCGGGCGAGGTTCCTGTGGATCTTCTTGAGCCGCCGCTCGACGAGCAGCGAGATGCCGTCCTCCCGGATGACCCGCTCGAGCAGGGCGCAGAGCGTCTTCTCGTGCGCGTCGCGGATCGCGTCGCGGTTCTTCGCCCCGCGATCCGCGGCGCCCGCCGACGCCTGGATCACCTTCAGCTGGGCGACGACCTGCGCGGTGACCGCGTCGAGCTCGGGGTTGGTCTCGAGATCGGCGCGGTAGTGGACGATGCGGGCCTGCATCTGCTCCTCGAGCAGGCCGAGCGCCATCTCGGTGATGTGGTCCTTCAGCGCCTGGCTGACGTGCTCGCCGACACGCCGCGGCGCGTCGGGCGGCAGCGGCCTCGGCGGCTCGTGCGCCGGCCTCCCCCCCGGTTGCGATCGGCCCGAGGGCGGCAGCGGCGGAGGGTTCCGAGGGACCGGGGCCATGACCCGACAGCATAGCGGAACTCGCTCGAGGTGTGCGGTTTTGGCGGAGCGGCGCGAGTCGGGGTAAGACGGCGGCCATGCACGCGGCCATGCACACGCTCGCTTCACCCATGTGCGCCTGGGGACCGGAAGGCCCACGGGCGCCGTCCTCGCCGGCCCTCTCGTCCACGGCGCCCCCGCGCCTGGCCCGCCGGCGTCTCGCGGCGGCGCTCGCGCTCACGCTCGCCAGCGCCGGGGCGGGCTGCTCTCGCGACGGCGACGGCCAGCCGCCGCCCGCGCGCACGCCGGAGCCCGCGGCACGGCAGGAGCCCGCGGCGGCGGCGCCGGCCGCCGCCGCAGAGAGCGCCGGGACGACCGCCGCGACGGACAGGACGGACAGGAAGGACGGCACCGACGGGGCGCCGTCAGGGCAGCGCGAGAGGTTGAACGTCCTCGTGGTCTCGATCGACAGCATGCGCGCGGACATGCCGTGGAACGGTTACGAGCGCGACATCGCGCCCGTGCTCACCGCGTTCGAGAAGAAGTCCGTCAGCTACACGCGCCACTACGCGATCTCGTCGTACACCTCGATGAGCGTCGGCGGCTTCCTCGCCGGCCGGTACCCGAGCGAGGTCGATCGCAGCGGCTACTTCTTCGGCAACTACCCCGACAGCGTCCTCATGTTCCCGGAGCTCCTGCAGAAGGCCGGGGTGCGGACGATGAGCGCGCACGCGCACTTCTACTTCGACCAGAAGGCGGGCTTCCGTCAGGGCTTCGACGTGTACGAGATCGTGCCGGGGCTCTCGGCCGACAACACGACCGACCGGAACGTCACGAGCCCGGGGCACCTCGAGCTCGCGATGAAGATGCTCTCCGACAAGGCGAACACCTCGGGCACCTTCTTCGCGTACTTCCATTTCCTCGATCCGCACGACGTCTACATGACGCACGAGGGGATCCCGCCGTTCGGCAAGCGCGCCCGCGACAAGTACGACGGGGAGGTCAGGTTCACCGACATGCACGTGGGCAAGCTGCTGGACTTCGTCGCGCAGCAGCCGTGGGCCAAGGACACGGCGATCATCGTGACCGCGGACCACGGCGAGGCGTTCGGCGAGCACAAGATGTTCCGCCACGGCTTCGAGGTGTGGGACGTGCTCACCCACGTGCCGCTGATGATCCAGGCGCCCGGGATCACCCCGCGCCGGATCGACGTGCCTCGCAGCTCGATCGACCTGGCGCCGACGATCCTGGAGCTGACCGGCGCGCCGGCGGAGCCGTCCTTCCCGGGCAAGAGCCTGGTGCCCGAGCTCCACGGCGCGACGCCGGAGCCGCGCGACGTCATCGTCGATCTTCCGCGCACGAGCGACAACGACCGGCGCAGGGCGCTCATCCACGGGCAGTACAAGCTCATCGCGTACGGCGACGACGCCGCGTTCGACCTCTTCGATCTCGTCGCGGATCCGGGGGAGACGAAGGATCTCAAGCGAACGCAGGCGCAGGTCTTCGAGGAGATGAAGGCGCTCTACAAGGAGCGCTCCGCGGCCATCAAGGACGTGTGCCCGAAGAACACGGCGAAGCTCAAGGGGAAGAAGAGCAACAAGCGGTGCTAGCGCGCGGAGCGGGGCGCGCTGGCGCCGCTGAGGACCCGCGCTAGCGCGCCGGCGGGGCGACGGTGAGCGTCACGACGTCGTCCTCGCCGGCCTCGATCCCGGCGCGCGCCACGAGGCGGGCGCCTTCGCACTCGAGGTGGAGCACGACGGGCGCCACCGCCTGGCGGCCGCACGACGGATCGCCCGAGACGCGCGCCGCGAAGGCGCTGCGCGCGAGCTCGACCGCCAGGGCGATGCCTCCGATGCGGCCCATCGCGTCGTCCGGGGCGACCTCGCGCGCCGAGCGCGCCTCCTCGAGGCGCGTGAAGAGCGCGGGCCCGCCGATCGCGACCTCGATCGGGCGGCCCGCCGCGTCCTCGAGGACGGCGACCTCGATCTCCGCCTGACGGGGCGCGCTCTCGCCCTCGGCCGTCACGACGAACCAGAGCGGGATCCGCTTCGCGCAGACCGCCGCGCCCGGGCCCGCGCGCTCGTCGGCGGGCGCGCACCGGGGGGGCGGAAGCGCCAGGCTGAACGGGACGATCACCTCCGCCGGCGCCTCTGCGAGGGGCCGCCCCCAGGCCCCCCTGCCCAGGAACCGGCGCAGCCACGCGGTGACCTCCTCGCCGACCCGCGCGCGATCCGCGCGCTGCGTCGCGAGCTGCGCCTCCGTCGCCTGAGCGGCGCGCGAGAGGACGTCGCCGGCGCTGCGCTCGCGGACGAGCTCGCGCAGCCGGTGGGTCGCCTCATCGCGGAACGCGCCCCTGGGCAGCGTCGCGAGGTACGCGGTGAGGCCCGCGGCCGTCCTGCGCTTCGCCGCGTAATAGATCGGCTCGGCCCGCGCGAGGTACGCGCGCACCTCGCCGGCGAAGGCCCCGCGCGGATGGCGCTCCAGGTAGGCCGACGCCGCCGAGAGCCGCCCCTCGAGGGTCCTCGACACACGCGTCGCCCGGTACGCCGCGTAGTCGTCATAGCCCGCCAGGAGCGCCGGCTTCGAGGCGCACCCGGACAGGACCGCGACGAGCGCCGCGAACGAGAAGTTCCGAGCGGAAGTCGCAAGGCGTCGGCGGGAAGCGACTGCGCCACGCCCGCTCATGGCGCCTCTTCCAGTGGGCAAAAATTGCACTCGGTCGGGGTCGACGCGCCTTCGTCGGCCATGTGGCCGCGGTACTCGTCGCAGCTCGCGAACTTGAGCTTGTGCAGGCACACCTCGCCGTCGTGGACCAGCGGATAGCAGCCGGCCGGGAGCTCCGGCGCGGCCTCGAAGGCGCAGGCGGCGTCGCAGGCGCGCGTGCGCAGGCCGCACTCGTCGCACCGGGCGCAGTCGATCTGCGCCTTCAGGGCGAAGAACTTGTACGGGTCGAGCTCCTCCGGCGCCTGCCCGCAGCTGCCGATGTCGCCGACCACCGGCGCGATGCCCACGAAGAGCAGCAGCGCCGCCACGCCGGCGATCTCCTTCGCCCGGGGGCGCCCGCCCCGACGCTCGCGCTCCGGCAAGCTCATGGCAAGAGCTCGTGATCGATCATGAGCCCGAGCTGCGCCGAGACGACGGGGTAGACGGTGTACGCCGCGTCGTACGTCGCGGCGCCATAGAAGAGATCCCCGACGATCTCGCCCGAGAGCGCGACGCCCGCGAGCAGGGAATACCCGAGCCCCAGGGCGAGCTCGCCTCCGACGTTCACGTCGGGCTCGATCAGGATCGCCGCCCCGAGCCGCCCGTACCCGAGCACGCGCGAGAGGCCGCGGTAAGCGACGAAGTAGCTCGGCGTGAGCGACTCCTGCGGGACGCCGCCGACGGCGACCGAGAAGCGCAGCGCCCCGCCGTGCTGAACGCCGTCGGCCGGCCCCAGCGCGAGCGCGACCCCGAGATCGAGGTACCCCGCGGTGAGCGAGAGCGACTCCGCCGTCTCGCCGAGCTGCGTCTGCAGGCGGTAGGGGTTGTTGAACCGGATCCCCTTCCCCATCGCGACGGTCGACACGACCCGCCCCGCCGTCCCCGGTGGCCGCGCGAGCGCGCGGTACGCATCGAGCTCGGCGCCGTCGCGCTCCTCGCCGGACGGCGACGCAGCGGCCCCCTCGGCGCCGCGGTCCGCGGCAGGCTGGGCCGCAGCAGCGCGCCCCGAGGATGCCCCGAGCAGAACCGCCACCAGCGCGAGCCCGGTCCGGAGTTCCAGCATGGCCACGAGCTTTCTACCCCGAGGCAGCGCCCGCTGGCACGCTCAATTGCGTCCCGGCCGCGCGCCGCACGAGCCTCTCCGCGGCATCGCCGCCCGGCGACGGCGCCGCGCGCCCCGGCACGGCGCTCGCCACCGCTGCGCATCCGCCCGCTTCACCTGCGGACCGGACCCTGCATGGTGAGACCACCGTGAGCAATTCAAGCACCCGAGGCAGGCAAGGCACCGCCGCACAGCCGTCGGCGCTGCGCGCGCCGCGCGCCAGCGCGACGCGGCGTCGAGAAGGAGAAGATCGCAGCGAACCGGGAAGGCCGCGCAAGCCGGCCCACGAAGCCGCGACGTGGGCCGGCACGAGCGAGCTGGACGACCCGTTCGTCGACATGCTCGACGCCGCGGCGGCGCCGCCGCTGCGGGGCAAGGTGAACCCGCGCAGCGAGATCAGCGACGTGATCCCGACGCTCGACGACGAGGTCCGCGGCTACCACCACCACCCGAACGACGCCGGCAGCACCGAGTTCGAGGTGAACCCCGACGCCGCCGACGCCGCCGCCGATCTGGCGAGCGACCTCGGGGCGGAGTTCCTGGAAGGCGCGACGAGGGGCCAGGACGTCAGCGACGTCGTGATGTCGCACGACGACGACGACGGCGATCTGCCCTATCTCCTGGAAGACGAGGACGTCGAGTCCGTGGAACCGGACGCCGAAGGAGAGGACGAGCAACCGGTGACCCAGCGGATGCGGCGGCACGCGGGCTGAAAGGCAGCGCGCGACGGCGCGAAGGTCGCGGCGCGCCGTGGCGCACGGCGCGCGACGAGGCCTGGCCCGGTCACGCCTGACCGAGCACGGGCAGCTCCGCCACCACCTCGCCGTCGATGCGGATGAAGGCCAGCAGGCCTTCGTCCTCGTAGGCCAGCACATCGAGCACGATCCGCTCGCACAGCGGCAGCACGTACAGCGCTCCGTCGTCCGCCATCACCGTCATGGATCGCACAGGTGCGCTCGCCGTGGGCAGCGTCTCTGTGGTCCGTCGTCGCGCATCCATGTCGCTTGAGCTCCCAGGCTTGAATCGAGCTCCGGCCACCGCCGGCGCCGCGAGGCTAGAGGGCCTGCCCGTCACCTCACCAAGCGCCTTCCATGCCACGACGTTGGCGCAGCAGCGCCGGAAGCCGCGGCGTTCCACGGCGACATATGGCGTTCGCCCTGGCCCGCGCCGCTGCGTCGCTGCGGCTCAGCCGCAAGCGGCGCCGCTCCCCGCCCGCGGCGGAGCGCGGCGCGCCCGGAGCGCCGCGACACCGCGATTTCGAGCCGTCTCCGGCCTCTACGACGGCCGAGGCGCGCAGGCGTTCAGCCCGCCCGCGCGAGGTCATCGCGGCCTTCGCGCCGTTCCGGCGTCCGGCGCCGATGCCGCGGACAGGACCTTTCGCGCGAGCTTGGAAACGCCGATATCCAGCGCGCCCGGATCGAGCCACGCCGCCTTCTCGTAGGGGGAGGCAAGCTTTGCCCGGAAGCGCCAGGGGGCCGCCACCTCGGCGCGCGCCACCGTCACGTCGAGGCGCCGGTGCGTGAGGATGTGGCGCACGCGGCCGACCTCGCGGAGCGCCGCGTCACGTGTGACGCCCACCAGCTCCAGCAGCGCGCGGGCGTCCGCGAGCGAGCGCGCCTCGACCATGGGCGGCTCCCAGAGCCCGCCGAAGAGACCTCCCTCGGCGCGCCGGACGAAGAGCACGCGATCGCCTGACCGCACCACCGCGGCGACCATCGCGACCGCCGGGACGTCGCGCTTCGGGGCGATCACCGGCAGCTCCGCCTGCCGCCCCGTGGCGCGCGCGACGCACGCGCCGTCGACGGGGCAGGCGTCGCAGCGGGGATTCCGGGGCGTGCACACGGTGGCGCCGAGCTCCATCAAGGCCTGGTTGAAGCGTCCGGGATGGACGCTGTCCGCCGAGCCCCGCACGAGGCGTTCGGCCGTGGACCAGAGCTTGCGCGTGCCCGAGGCGCTGCGGATGTCGTCGTCGATGCCCTCGATGCGGGAGAGCACCCGGGCGACGTTGCCGTCGACGAGCGGCACCGGCTGATCGTACGCGATGCTCGCGATCGCGCCCGCGGTGTACGCGCCGACGCCGGGCAGGGCGAGCAGCGCGGAGACGTCGCGGGGGAGCGCGCCGTCGTGGCGCGAGGTGACCTCGCGCGCGGCGAGGTGGAGCACGCGGGCGCGGCGGTAGTAACCGAGGCCGCTCCAGAGCGAGAGCACGTCGTCGATCTCGGCGGAGGCCAGGGCGAAGACCGTCGGGTAGCGGGCGAGGAAGCGCTCGTAGTACGGGATCACCGTCTCGACGCGGGTCTGCTGGAGCATCACCTCGCTCAGCCAGATCGCGTAGGGGTCGCGCGTCCTCCGCCACGGCAGGTCGCGCGCGACGCGGCCGAACCAGGCCTCGAGGGCGGCCGCGATCTCCCGGTCGCGCTCGCCCGGGTCCGGCGCTGCGGGCGGAGGGGAGCGCTGCTCGCCGGACGAGGCGCGGCGGCGCGGGGAGCGCTGCCGCGCCTGATCATCCTCGCCGGCGCTCGCGCGGCTGCGCGCGGGTCGCTGGTCTGCGCCCGCGCGCTTGCGCGCGGGCGGCCGGGACGTCGTGCTCACGCGCGAAAGGCCCTGCCTCTGCGCTGTCGACGCGGATCGCCGAGGCCGCGCGGATCGCCGAGGTCGCGCGGCTGCCGCTCGCGGTGCTCAGAAAACGCTTCCATCGCGCGGGACTCTAGCGCAAGAGCCGACCGCGGTGTCGTCCCGGCGCCCCTGCCCACCCCGGCTGCTCCCTCGGGCAGCGCGCCTCTGCGCCGCGCTGCTCCTCGGGCTCGTCGCGCCTGGGTGCCGCGACGAGCCGCGCCCCTGGGAGGGCAAGCCAGGCCCCGCGGTCGTGCTCTCGGCAGCGCCGCCGCACCCGGCCGCGACGATCGGGACCGACGGGCTCGCGGACGCCGACGCGGGACAGGGCGAGGGCGACGCCGGAGCGCGCACGGATCTCGACCTGCCGGTCCTCCCGGTGCGCGTCGGCGGTCCCTGGGTACGCTGCTACGGGAACTTCAGGATCAGCGGCGATCCGCTGAAGGACGTGACGCGCCTGTCGCTGCTCTGCGGCCCGGAGAACGGCATGCGCCGGATCTCGCCGAAGCCGATCGAAGGGCAGGTGGCCGAAGGCGGCGCGATCGTCACGGAGAAGCTACAGGCGGTCCGGGGCGCGTGTTACCGGGTGTTCGCCGTCGGCGGACCGGGGGTCCTCAACCTGGACGTCGCCGTGCGGAGCAGCCGCGGGGCGATGATCGCGAGCGACGGCACCGAGGACGCATGGCCGATCGTCCAGCCGGATCGGCCCTTCTGCCCGCTCGAGGACGACAACGCCACCGTGGAGATCAGCGCCCGCCGCGGCAGTGGCCGGTTCGCAGCGGAGGTCTGGATGCTGAAATCCTACAAACGAGCGCGCCAGGGCGATGCCGGCACGGAAGCGGGAGAGGACGAGACGTACCCAATGAACAACGAGACGGACGCCTACGAGGAGCCCTGAGCTGTCGCCGCCTCGACCATCACCCGATCCACGGACATCGCGGGCGCCACGGTTTCCGCCCGGGTCACTGCAGTGTCCGCTGCCGAGAGATCGAAGGCAGAGCTCTCCCGCCTGCCGGACGCGCGCGAAAGGCTCCCCATCGTCATCAAAATCCGGCAGATCCATGGACCATGGCGCGACGCCGGCACCCTGCACGCACCCCTGCATTGACGTGGCCGCCCCGTCCCGCTAGGGGAGCCCGAGCCATGGCCGACGACACCGAGCCGCTCCGCGAGGACGAAGGGGACAAGGTGGAAGGCGAAGGCGAGAAGAAACGCCTCTTCGAGCGCGCTATCCCGGAGATCTTCAAGCGCGTGGTCGAGCGGGCCGTCGAGAGCGGCATCGACAAGCTCAGCGAGGGGCCCGAGAACCTTCGACACTTCGTGGGCGACCTCAAGCTGCCCAAAGAGGTCCTCCATTACCTCTATACCCAGATCGACGAGACCAAGAACGGTCTGTACCGGGTCGTCGCGAAGGAAATCCGGGATGTGCTCGAGCACACCCAGTTCGCGGACGAGATCACGAAGGTGCTGACGAAGCTCTCCTTCGAGATCAAGACCGAGATCCGCTTCATTCCCAACGAAGCGGCCAAGAGAGACGACGGCCAGGACGAGCCGAGGACCGGGTTGCCGAAGCCGGAGGTCACCGCTCAGGTGAACGTCAAAGACCGAAGCAAAGAGACCGGGCGAGACCGGCGCCGTGAGGAGAAGTGACGACGAAAAAGCTTAGGACGGGCGGCGAAGTCGACGCCTGGTGCACCAAGTGCCGCCTCGATCTTACCCATCGGATCATCGCGATGGTCGGCGACGTGGTGAAGAAGGTCGAGTGCAAGACATGCATGTCGCACCACCTCTACCGCCAGCCGAAGAGCGAGCGGGAGAACCGCGCGGCGGCGCGCGCCTCCGCTCGGAGCAGCAGCGAGCCGCGGGCGGCGTCGAGCTCGCCGCGCGGCGGCGGCTCGGAGCGCCTCACGGCCGCGCAGCGCGCCGAGCGCGATCAGACGCTCGCGTGGGAGCGCGCCATCGCCGGACAGCCATCCGGGGCGTTCAAGCCGTACCGCATCACGCTGACCTTCGGCGAGGGCGAGCTGATCCACCACAGCAAGTTCGGCGACGGCGTGGTCGCGAAGGTCATCGATCGGGGCAAGATCGAGATCCTGTTCAAGGACGGCCCTCGGACGATGGCGCACGGGCAGCCGTAACGAGCGCCGCCGCGCCCGCTCGAAGCCCGAAACTTGGGGCTGCCCGCGCGATCGGGTAGCCTCGGTATCGCCTTGGACAACCCTTCGCCCCCCTCTGCGAGCGGGTCCCTGCGCAGGCGGCGATCCCGCGCTCGCTTGCCCGAGCGCGCGCTGCGTTGCGTGGCGATCTGCGCGATCGCCGTCGAGGCGCTCTGGTACGGCATCCACGAGGTCCGCGGCTTCGGCCCGGCCCTCGCCGACGGCGTGCGCGCCGTTGTCGGTCCTGCGCCTGTCGCGTGGGCCGAGGACGTGGCCTACGGCGTCGCCGATCGGCTGAACCGGACCATCTACCGCGACGCGGCCCCGAAGACGTTCTGGGAGCCCCCGCCCGCCGCCGCCGCGGAGGCCATGAAGAGCGCCGAGGGCCCGGAGGCCGAGGCGGTCACGTCGCCCGCCTCGTTCCAGCCGCCCTTCCCCGAGGTCGCGGCCACGGGAGACGGCGTCTGGACGCCGATCGCCGACAGCGCCGCCCGGCCCGGCGAGGCGCAGGTGCTCTGGAAGAGCGCCGTGCACCCCGACCCGAAGCGCGTGTTCGCGGCCATCGCGGTGGTGGCGATCGATCTCGGGCGCGTCGACCTCCGGCTGGTCGCGGGCACGAAGGAGCCGTTCTCGCCGGACATCCCGGCAGAGCGGCGCCCTGGCCTCGTGCCAGGAGGCCACGCCGCGGAGCTCGTCGCCGCCTTCAACGGGGGCTTCAAGGCGATGCACGGCCACTACGGGATGATGCTCGACGGCGACACGTTCCTTCCGCCGCGCGACAGGGCGTGCACGATCGCGCTCTACCGCAGCGGCGCGGTGCGGATCCGCACCTGGCCCGAGCTGCGCGACGGCGAGGCGCGCATGGCCGCGTACCGGCAGACGCCGCCTTGCCTGGTCGAGCAGGGCGAGCTCCACAACGCGCTGTACGACTCGAACCGGGACTGGGGTGCGACGGTGAGCGGCGAGACGGTGATCCGGCGCTCGGCGCTCGGCGTCGACGCGACGGGCAAGCTGCTCTTCTACGGGCTCGGCGAGGCCGTCACGGCCCGCAGCCTCGCCCGCGGGATGAAGGCCGCGGGCGCGCACGACGTGGCGGAGCTCGACGTCAACCACGCCTACCCGCGCTTCCTCCTGTACGGTCGCGGCGCGGACGGCGCGGGTCCGCGCGCCAGCTCGGCGCTGATCCCGGACGTGCAGTTCAAGCCCGAGGAGTACGTCGCGGAGCCGGCGCTGCGCGACTTCTTCTACCTGCGACGCCGTCGGGCGTCGGCGCCGCTCGGGATCGCCGATCCGGCGCCCGAAGGCGACGCCCTCGCCCGCGGCAGGCGGTGAGCATCGGCCCTCGCCGCGCCCGGAAGGGCGCGCGCCGCTAGCGACGCTCGAGCAGGTCGCGCAGGCGCTGCGCGAGGGTCTCGGGGGTGAACGGCTTCTGCAGCAGCGCGAGCTCGCGATCGGGCTCGGCGCCCGCGAGGACGTCCTCGGCGTAGCCGGAGATGTACAGCACGCGGGCGCGCGGGTGGATCGCGACGGCGCGCTCGGCGAGCTCGCGGCCGTTCATGCCCGGCATCACGAGGTCGGTGAGCAGGAGGTCCACCGCGCCTTCCCCCTCCCGCGCGAGCATCGCCAGCGCTTCCTCGCCGCTCGCGGCCGAGAGCACGCCGTAGCCGCGCCGCTCGAGCACATCGACGATGAGCTTGCGGACGGCGTCGTCGTCCTCGACGACGAGCACCGTCTCGTCGCCGCCCGCGGGCGACGGCCGCGCGCGAGCTGGCGCCACCTCGGCGCGCTCCTCGACGCGCGGGAGATAGACGCGGAACGTCGTGCCGCGCCCGAGCTCGCTCTCGACCTCGATGAGCCCGCCGCTCTGGCTCACGATCCCGTACACCGTGGCGAGGCCCAGCCCCGTGCCCTTGCCTCGCGCCTTCGTCGTGAAGAACGGCTCGAACAGGTGCGAGAGCGTGTCGTGATCCATCCCGTTGCCGCTGTCGGTCACCGAGAGCACGACGTAGGGGGGGCCTCCAGCGGCGGGCGCGTCGTCCTCGTCGCGCTCCGCTGGCGCGAAGGACCTCGCCGCAGGGCTCTCGCCAGGCTCGCCCAGGGAGGTCTCGACGACGAGCTTGCCGCCCCTCGGCATCGCGTCGCGCGCGTTCACGACGAGGTTCAGGACGACCTGCTCCAGCTGGCTCTTGTCGACCTTGATCGAGCCGAGATCCCGGCCGACGTTCGTCTGCAGGTCGATGTCCTCGCCGATGAGGCGCTGCAGCATCGTCTGCAGGTCGAGCACCACCGCGTTGATGTCGAGCACCTCGCGCTGCAGCGCCTTGCGGCGGCTCATCGCGAGGAGCTGCCGCGTGAGCGCCGCGGCGCGCTCCCCGGCCTTCGTGACCTGGAGGGCGTCGCGCCGCAGCGCGCTGTCGGGCCCGAGGCGGCGAACGAGGAGCTCGCCGTAGCCGAGCATCACCATGAGCATGTTGTTGAAGTCGTGCGCGATGCCGCCGGCCAGCCGGCCGAGCGCCTCCATCTTCTGCGACTCGCGCGAGCGCTCCTCGCGCTGCCGGAGCGCCTCCTCGGTGCGCCGCCGCTCGGTGATGTCGCGGACGAGGACGAGGACGTGCCCCTCGAGGAACGGCATCACCCGCGCCTCGACGTGCCGCTCTCCGTCGGCGCTCGCGACGGCGTGCTCGAGCGCGACCACGGCGCCCGCCGCGTGAGCCTCCTGGCTCGCGCGCTCGAGCCGCTGCCCGAGCTCCGGGGGGAGCACCTCGGTCATGCGCTTGCCCGGCAGCGCCTCCGCCGCGACGTGGAGCTCGGAGAGCCGCGGCTGGTTGTAGTCGACGATCTGCAGCTCGGCGTCGAGGCGGAAGCAGAGATCGGGGATGGCGTGAAACAGCGCGCGGAGCTCGCCCGCGGCGCGCGCGCTCTCCCGCTCGGCGCGCCACCGCTCGATGCTCTGCCCGATCTGGCTGCCCACGGACGCAAGGACGCGGAGCAGCTGCTCGTCGCCGCCGTGCGGGGCGCGGCTCCTCAGCTCGATCACCCCGGCGACGCGGGGGCCGCACGGGATCGGGACGGCGCACGCCGCGCGCTCCCAGCCCGGCGCGCGCGCGGCGTGCTCGCCGACGTCGACGACCCCGCCCGCGCTGGCGCGGAACACCGGCGCGCCGCGCCGGAAGGCCTCGCCGACGAGATCGGACTCGGCGGCGAGGGTCGGCCCCTGGCGGAGCACCTCCGCGAACGCCTCGCGATCGCCGTGCGCCGCCGACCGGGCCTCGACGCAGCGGAGCGCGCTCGCTCTCGCCGCGGACCGCGGCGCGTCGCCCGCGGCGCTCGGCTCCGGCTCCGCGAGCCAGAGCGCGGCGACGTCCCAGCCGAGGTGCTCGATGAGCGCGGCGAGCACGCGCGGAGCAGCCTCCGCGAGCGAGGCCGCCTCGCACAGCGCGCTCGTCGTCGCGAGGTGCGCGGCCAGCCGGGCCTCGGCCTGATGGACCTCGGCCGGGCCGCCCGGCGCTGCACCGGCGTGGACCGCTCCCTCGGGATCGAGATCGTCGTGTGGCACGTCAAGCCGCGGAGCCCCCATGCGCTCAGCCGCCGGTCTTCTCTGCGGCGCCGCTCTCGAGGTGGACCGTCCAGCAGACGGCGCCGGAGGCCGGCTCACCGCCGGGCGGCCCCACGCTGATCTCCGCGCGGGCCGGCCCGACGGCCCGGACATAGAGCCGCTGTCCGACGGCGCCGCGCCCGAGCGCGCAGACCGCGCGGCGCACGCGCGGATCGTCCGCCGCGACCTCCCCCTCGTCGTCGGCGGCCATGAACAGGAGCTCGACCTCGGGCTTCAAGCAAGCGCCGACCTCCCGCCAGACGTCGTAGTCGACGGACGGATCCAGGACGTCGGCGAGCTGCCCGTGGCGGGCGCGCCCGACGCGGTAGCGGAACGCGTCGCGCTTCTCCGCGCGGAGCGTGGCCCCGATCCGATCGAACCGGAGCGACAGCGCGCCGAGCGCGGCCGCCATCTTCACGGTGGGCGCGCCCAGGTTGGCCTTGTCCGGCTCCTTGAAGCGGTGCACCTGCACGCCCGCCGGCAGCACGCCGGCGAGCAGCTCCGCGAAGCGCTGGTTCATCCCGAGGCGCCCGCCGAGCAGGATCCGGAGCCCCTGGTAAGGATCCGGCTCCCGGCCGATCTTCGCCACCGCGCCCTCGAGGTGCCGGCGCACCACCTCGACCCCGTCCCGGAACCACGCGTCGATCGCCTCGCCCAGCGCGCCGCGATCGATCGAGAGCGGCACGACGACCGGCGCCCCGTCGAGCCCGACCAGCGAGAGCCGCTCCGCGACCGTCGCGCTCGGCCCCCCCTCGAGGAGAGGCCGCAGCAGCTCCTTGAGCGCCCACGCATTGGCGCGCCCGTCGGGGGACGAAACGAGCAGATCTTCCGCGCCGTCGAGCGGCTCCTCTTCGGGCGGGCGCTCGAAGGGGATCCGGCGATCGCGCATCGCGGCCTGGCTCGACGAGTACACCCTGTAGGCGATCCGGTGGAGGAGCCGCTCGCCCCCGAGCCAGGGGATCGCCGTGGGCTCGAGGTACTCGACCATCCGCTCCAGCCCCTGCGCGGTCTCGTGCCCCTTGGCGCTCCGCAGGATGCCGAAGGCGAGCCCCGCCTCGCTGGCCCCGGCGTCGATGACGCAGAACGGGACGCCGCCCTCCCGCGGCTGGATCCCGAACATCCGGAACGCCTGGACCGCATAGGCGATCGCGGACGGCCCCCCGTCGACGACCTGCAGGCCGTCGAGGTCGTGGTACTCGCAGAGGCCCGCCGGCAGGCTCCGGAACATGCCGCGGCGGAAGGCGACGAGCACGCTCTCGCGGCGCTCGGGCGACCAACCCGTCGGCATCGTGATCGCGTAGCGCACGGAGAGCCCCCGCGAGCGCTGGTTCAGGTGCAGGCCGACGTAGTAGGCGTAGAGCTCCAGCGGATCGAACGGGTCGTGCGCGCCGATCCCTTCCTCGTCGATGATGGGCGGCGCCGGCTTCTTCAGCGCCTCCGTCGTGTCGGGGTCGCTCCTGCCCCGGAGGCGGAACGGCTCGCCGCGCTCGGTCCGCTCGCGCAGAAGCGGGAGGGCCGGCAGCGAGGCCGCGGCGCGCTCGTGGACGTCGGCGCCCGGCCGGACGCGCATGTCGCGCGCTGCGTGCCCGACGAGCACGTCGCCCCAGCGCGTCATGGGCAGGATCACCCGATCGCGCCAGGCCTTCGTCGTCCGGGCCAGCGCCTCGAACGCCACCTCGCTCGGGTTCTCGTTGTCGGCGGACACCCGGAGCGGCGCGTCGGCGCCGATCCGGACGAACTCGGCGCCCCCGCGCTCGCCCCGGACGGCGACGACCGTCGACGCCGCGCCGACGTCCACGGCGACCCAGTCGGCGCGCACGTCGAGCCGGGGATCGCGCCGCTTCACCTCGGGCGGGATCGGGTCCTTGTCGGTCTTTCCGGTGCGGCGGTGCAGCCCGACCACGCGGCCCTGTCGGAGGATGGCGATGGACGTCGCGCCGAGGAAGCGCGCGCCCGTCCAGAAGCCCTGCGCGGGATCGACCAGCGCCGTCCCCTTCACCGGATCGAGGTTCGCGACGACCTTCGGGAAGAAGTCCGCGATGTGCTCCGGCGAGGCCGCCCCGTCGTAGCGCTCGACCTTGATCGGCGGCGAGTAGTAGTTCTGGAGCCCTTCACCGTAGATGCGCGGACTGACCTGGATCAGCTTCAGATAGGGGATCGGGCAAGTCTGCTCGTCCAGGCGGAACTCCTGGTAGAGCGGGGTCGGGGCGATCGTGTTCTCCATCTCGGGCGCGATGCGAGGCACGCTCGCGCTCATCTCGGTGCCGAAGTACATGAACTTCGTTCCGGCGCCCCCGGTGAAGGCGGCAATCCTGACCTCGTTGAACGTCGCCTGCCCGACGATGAGCGGCGGTAACGCGATCACGTAATCGAGCACCAGCGTCGTGAGCCAAGGTTGGTCGAAGAGGCGCGATTCCCAGCGCATGACGAGCGTCGGGAACGCGCGGCCCTCGAGGGAGACGATCTTCTCCGCCTCGCGAACCAGCGCACCATCGACGGACAGCTCGTAAACCGGCATACGTGGGCGACATTATCACGAAGATCCCCTGCGCCGGCCCGGGGATCGCGGGAGCGGGGTGTTCGTTCGTTGTCAGGCGCTCAGGCGCTCAGGCGGCCGCGCGCCACGCCATCGCTCCTCCCTCGTGTGGGGCGTCCACGCCGCACGGCGGCGGGTGAGGGCGACGCCCGTCGTCGCTCTGCGAGGGCGTAGGCCGGCCTCGGGCGACCGTGCTAGCCTGGCGGCGTGATTTGCTTCTCCGGACCGGGAACGCTGTCATGAATCCGTTGGTCGGCGAGATCATCGACGGCAAGTACCGGATCGTCCGGCTGCTCGGCCAGGGGGGCATGGGCGCGGTCTTCGAAGGCGAGAACTTGCGCATCCGGCGCCGCGTCGCCATCAAGCTGCTGCACGCGAACATCTCGAGCCAGGCCGAGTCCGTCGCGCGCTTCGAGCGCGAGGCCCAGGCCGCGGCGCGCATCGGCTCCGATCACATCTGCGAGGTGCTCGACCTCGGCGTGCTGCCGGACGGCACGCGGTACATGGTCATGGAGTACCTCGAGGGAGAGACCCTCGGGGCCAAGATCGAGCGGATGGGGCGGCTCGGGCCCGAGATCACCGTGCCGATCATGGTGCAGGTGCTCGAGGCGCTCGGCGCCGCGCACGCCGCGGGGATCATCCACCGCGATCTGAAGCCCGACAACATCTTCGTCGTCCCGTCGAAGGCCGGCCTCAGCAACTTCGTGAAGGTGCTCGATTTCGGCGTCTCGAAGTTCTCGCCGCTCGCCGGCGCGGAGATGAGCATGACGCGCACGGGCGCGGTGGTCGGGACGCCGTACTACATGTCGCCCGAGCAGGCGCGCGGCTCGAGCCCCGTGGATCAGCGGACCGACATCTACGCCATGGGCGTCCTGCTCTTTCAGGCGACGACCGGTCAGGTGCCGTTCGACGCGGCGACCTTCAACGAGCTGCTCTTCAAGATCGTGCTCGAGCCGGCCCCCCTGCCCCAGCAGCTCGTGCCCGACCTCGACGCCGAGTTCTCCGGGATCATCCAGAAGGCGATGGCGCGCGAGCCGGGGGGCCGCTTCCAGAGCTGCGCGGAGTTCAAGAACGCGCTCCTCGCCTGGGCCGCAGCGCGGCCCAGCCTGGCCTTGCTGACCACGGGGCGGACGTCCTTCCCCCGGCTGTCGCTGCCGTCCCAGCCCGAGACGGCCACCCCGCCGCCCACCCGCACCGAGCCGCCGTGGGGTGGCCAGAATGCGCCGGTCGTGCCCGGCATGGGCCAGACGCCGCAGCTGACCGCGAACTCGTGGGGCGCCTCGTCAGGGGTCACGGGCCGCTCGACGCGCCCGCCGTCCAGGATGCCGCTCCTCGCCGCGATCGCCGGGGCGGCCAGCTTGTTCGGCGCGGGCGTCGCCGTCTGGCTCGCCTTCGGACACAGCGGGATGACGGGCGCGGCGACCGCGGATCCGGGCGCGCTCAGCGCGACGGCCATCCCGTCGCCCTCGCCCCCTCCGCCCGCGCCGCCGACCGCCCCGCCGTCCGAGCCGATCGTCACCGCGAGCGCCACAGCCGCAGCGCCCGCTCCGCCCGTCACCGCCGAGCCCGTCGCGGCGCCGACGGCCTCCTCGGCCCAGGTGAAGCCGCCCCCGCAGCCTCCACAGACGAAGCCGTTGCCCGTCACGAAACCGCCGCAGACGAAGCCGCCGTCGACGAAGCCGAGCACGTCGCCCCAGAAGCCGCAAAAGCCGGGGGTGCCGGGCGACTTCGGCTACTGACGCCGGCGCCACGCAGGGCGATCGGGCTCGTCTGGGGGCGCATCAGGCCGCGCGCGTCACGCAGAGCCTGCCGCTCAGAACGCGCCGCGCACCCCGAACCCGGTCGGCGTCACGTAGGGGGCGATCCAGGCAGAGCTCGAGGGCTCCGGCTTGGACGTCAGCTCCAGTACGAGCAGCGTCACGCCGCCGGCGAGCAGCACGCCGCCCCCGATGAGGCCGGCCGCGCCGATCGTCTGCTGTGACGCAGCATCGGCGTCGAGCGATTTGATCTGGGCCTGGATCGCCGGGCCGCACTCCGCGCCGGCGCTGCTCTGCGATTCGCACCCACGCGCGGCGCTGAGGTCGTTCGCTTCTTTCTGCGTCCCGCTGCTCTTGGCCAGGAACACCGAGCCCACCACGACACCGCCGAGCCCGAGCGCCGTGGCCGCGATGCCTCCGCCCAGCATCGCCGCGTTCGTCTTTCGCTCCGGGGTGCCAGGCGGGGTGACAGGGGGGACCTCGGTCTGCCCGCCGCCCCAGGTGCCTTGCCCTTCGACCGAGCCTCCCGGCGGGGGGACCACGGCCGGGCCTTCCGGGACCGGGATCTTCAGCTCCTTCCGCTCGCCGTCGCCGACGGTGAGCCCCTGCTCGATCGGCGCGAGGCCCGGCGGAACCACGGTGACCACGTGATTCCCCGGATCGATCGGGCGATGCACGCCGAGCAGCGCGTCCGCGACCGGCTGGCCGTCCAGCTTCACGCCGATCTTCCTGCCGGCGGCGCCCTCCAGCGCGATGCGCAGCGACGCGATCCTGGGCTCGATCGCGGCGAGCTCCTCCCTCGCGTCCTGCTGCGCCCTCTTGAAGGGAGACGGCGCGGTGGGCGGGAGCTCCTCGCGGACGATCCTCAGGTAGGTCTCCTTCGCGGCGACGAGCCGACCGAGGCGCACCTGCGCGCGCGCGATCAGCAGGAGGTGCGTCGGAGCGTGCACGAGCGCCTCGGCGCGACCCAACAGATCGATCGCCTCCTCGAAGCGGCCGGACGTGAACGCTTCGGCGCCCTGCGTGGCCAGCGACCGGGCCGCGGCTCTGTCCTGGTCCGACTGCGCAAGCGCCTCGCCTGTCGGGAGCAGCAGGAACAGCGCCGCAGCGAACGGAACGCATCGTCTCAAGAGCACTCAGGCCTCCTCGCGCGCCACGCTATCACACGCCGTCGACAACGGAACAAATCAGCCCTCGCGGCGCCGCTGCCCGGGCGTAGGCGGGGTTTTCCCGGGCGAGATGCGCGCGGCGTGCGGGCCGCTCGGAGCCGCGCCGCGAGCGCCGGCGCAGGGCGCCCGCGGCGCGGCCGCGCCCGACGCGCCGTCTCGCGGCCGCTGTGAACCGTCCGCACAGCGCGATGGCACCCATTCTGCTGCGTGGAACGCGCCATGGATTGCCTCCGCGCCTCCGCGCCCCTCGACGCGGGACTCCCGTCCTCGGAGCGATTCCTCAGGGGACGCCTCCTCGGGGGGCGGTACCTCGTCGAGCAGATGATCGGCGCCGGCGCGATGGGGCGGGTCTACCGCGCGCGGCACCTCGGGCTCGGGCGCGCGTGCGCGGTGAAGGTCATCCACGAGCGCGTCGCCGCGCCGCGCGCGGGCGGCAGAGCGAGCCACCGCGTCTGCACGACGCGCGTCGCGGCGTCGCTGCGCGGAGAGGGCGCCGGCCACCGAGGATCGAGCGGCGTGAGCGAGAGGTCGCGCTCCGACGAGAGGTCGCGCTCCGGCGGCGCCCGCGCCGGAGACGCGGTGCTGAGGTTCCATGTCGAAGCGCTGGCGGCGAGCCGGCTCGATCACCCGAACATCGTGCGCGTCCTCGACTTCGGCTGCGAGCCGGTGAGCCTGCACGGCGCGCTCGGCGCGAGCGCCGACGGACACGAGGCGGCCCCGCCCAGCCTCTGGTACCTGGTCACCGAGCACCTCGACGGCGAGGACCTCATCGACCTCCTGAACGCCGCGCCGATCCTGCCCCCGGAGCGCATCGCCTCGATCATGCGCCAGCTGTGCTCCGCGCTGCAGCACGCGCACGACGCGGGCGTCATCCACCGCGACGTCAAGCCCGAGAACATCCGCCTGGTGCCCCGCATCGACGACGACGGGGCGCCGTTCGAGCAGGTGAAGCTCCTCGACTTCGGGACGGCAAAGCTGCTCCACGGCGACCGCTCCGGCGCGTTCGGCGGCTCGCCCCTGCTCCCCGTGCCCGACGAGGACGGCGGCAGGCTCGTCATCGGAACCCCCGCCTACATGAGCCCGGAGCAAGCCGCAGGGCAGCGCGTCGATGCGCGGAGCGACGTCTACGCGTGCGGCGTGCTGCTCTTCGAGATGGCGACGGGGCGGCTCCCCTTCGAGCGCCCGACGCCCGTCGCGCTCGCCGCCGCGCACGTCGAGTCCCCGCCGCCCCGACCGAGCGCGATCCATCCGGCGTTCGATCCGGATCTGGAGGCGCTGATCCTCCAGTGCCTGCGCAAAAATCCAGATGATCGCCCGCAGAGCGCGCGCGCGCTGCGCGAGGCGCTCGGGTACATCGCGCTTCGCCGGGCGCGCTCCGCCGCCGACGAGCGCGCCGCGGCCAGCCCCTCTCCGCGCCCCTCGGAGAGCGCGCGCCCGGCGACGCCGTCCTCGTCGCGCTGGAGCTCCTCCGCGGAGGACGCCGTCGCGGCGCGCTCCGCGGGAGCCTCGACATGGGTGGGCTATCGCTCGCCGTCTCTGCCGGAGAGCGCGCCCCTCGATCGGCCCTGCGCTCCGCCGGCCACGCGGCGAGACGACTCGCCCGCCCCGACGTGGGTCGGCCATCGCTCCACGCCTTGCCCCCCGGCTGCGCTCGTCGAGGCGGCCTCCCCCCCGGCGCCGGACGGCGCGCCGCCGGTGGACGCGGCCCCCCCGCCCGCCGAGGTGTCGCCTCCCGCGCACGCTCCGGCCAGCGCCCAGCGCACTCCGGCGCTCGAGCCGCTCTTGTTGCTTCGAGCGCACCGATCCAGCGGATCGCGGAGCCTCGTCGCGCTGCGCCGACGCCGGCGCGGGCGTCTCGCTCCGGTCGTGATCGGCACCGTCGCTGCCACGGTGCTCGGCGGATCGCTGTGCCTGCTCTTCAACGCTGCGAGCGCCGCGCTCGCCACGCTCACCTCGCCATCGCCGGAGCGCGACGGCGAGGCGCCCCCGGCCGCCGAGGGGCGCGCATGGCCGGCGCGCGCCCCGGAGCCGGACCCCACCTGCCCTGCAGAACCGCCACGGTGAACGCCCCAGCCGGGCCGCACGCCGGGTCCGCGGCGCCGCTCGTGTGCGCGCGTTGCGGGAGCGGGTACGCACCGGGACACGGCGGGCCAGCGGGCCCGGGCGACGCGCCACCGCCTGCCCACGCGACGCCCGGATCGAGCTCGGAGCGATCGACGAACGACGAGAAGCAGACCGACGGCGAGGGCTGAGGCGCGCGCTGTGCGAACGAAGCGCTCACCCCGCGCCCCGAGCGCGCCGAGCGCGCCGCGATCCTCGATCTCGCCCGCGCCGCTGCGCGCCGATGTACAGCCGATGCCCAGCGCAGCGCGCCCGATGGCGACGCAGTTCACGCTGGCCACCGGGTCTCCGCTTCACGGCGGTGCGAACGGAGCTCACCGCGCGCGGCACGTCGTCTGCAGACGCTGAGCCGGACGAAACGCTGGACGCTGGCCTCCACATCGACGCGGGAGGACGGGCCTCGGCGTCACGCGGTGTCGAGAGGAGCGAACCATGTCCGTGCTGTTGTGGATCCTGTTTGGCCTCATCGTCGGCGTCATCGCCAAGCTGCTGACCCCTGGCCGCGACCCGGGTGGCTTCGTGATCACCGCGCTGCTGGGCGTGGCCGGCTCCTTGCTCGGCGGCTTCGTCGGCCGGGCGCTGGGGCTCTATCCGTCGTATCAGTCGAGCGGCGGCTTCTTCACGTCGATCCTGGGCGCCATCGTCATCCTCGCCATCTACAACGCGACGATCGGCCGGCGAGCGACGAGGCCCTGATCGCTCCCGCCATCGACGGGCTCGCCCCGCCGCGAGGCAGAGAGCTGCCCGAGCAGCGCGGCGGCAGGCACCACGCGGGCCGGCGCGGCGCGCCGATCCAGGCGGAAATCGAGCGCGACGCCCGGCGGCAGCGGCCGGATGGCGCCCGCGCCGAAGCACCGGTGATAGACGAGATCGCCCGGCCCCGCGCCCCGCCCGCCGAGCTGGTGGCTCCACCACCGCGAGTAGACGGTGGGGCGCTCGGGATCGATCGAGAGCAGATCCGAGCGCTCGAGCCGCACCTCGCCGTGATCACCGCGGTCCGCTGCGCCGTGCTTGGCGGTGAGCCGCCCCCCCTCGCCGACGCTGTAGATGATCCTGAACCCCTCGACATCGCCCTTGCCGTAGACGGCGCGCTGGACTCCCGGAGCGAAGAGCAACGCGTGCGTGTAGACGAGGTCCACCGCGAGCGCGGGCAGCACGGTCCAGGTCAGCCAGTTGTTGCCCCACGGCCGTTCCTCCGAGAAGAACGCGTAATAACCGACGGAGACCTCGCCGCGCTCTCCGACCGAGCTGCGGTAGTACAGGACGTCGCCGAGCTCGCCCGCGCTCGCGACCGTCGATCCGACGCAGATCGGCTGCCGCTCGATGGCCGCGCCGAGCTCCGTCGGCTCCGCCGGCGCACCGGCGACCGGACACGGCAGCGCGCTGCTGCTCGCGAAGCGCGCGAGGAGGGCGACAGCCAGCGCGGCGATCGGGAGGGAACGGCTCAGGAGATCCCGGACGGGCATCAGGGCGGACAAGGCTAGCGAGCCCGTCGCTATCCGCGCCAACACCAACGGCCGTTCGCGTTCGACGCCTCACGGCCGCGGCGCCGAATGGAGATCTCCCAGGTCTCGCGGCTCTCCGCGCCGCGGCGCCGGAGCGCTTCGTCAGTCGCGGGGCGCGCCGCGGCTCGCCGGCGCGACGCCGCCGTCGAACGCGCCGATCGCCCTGCCCGCGAGCGCCCCTGCGGCGAAGGTCACCGCCGCGATCACGAGCCAGGGCAGGAGTCGAGCGCGCCGCAGCGGGCGCGCGTCCCTCCAGTCCGGCGTGACGGCGCTCCTGGCCTCGCTGCGCTCGCTCTCTTCTTCCGGCGCAGAGGGGCGTGCGTCCGTCCCGCGCAGCGTTGGCGTCACCTCGCCGCGATCGTCCCCTGAGCGGCCCGCGGCGATCCGCCGCGCGCCCGTGCGCCCGCGAGGCCCGGCGGATCTCCGGCAGCCCCGCACGAGCAGCGACCGGTGCCGATCGCGCCCGCTCGCGACCTCGCGCACGAGCGCGGCGATCTCCTGACCCGCGAGCAGCCCGCGCTCGCTCGAGCTCGGCTCGTCGCCGCCGCTCGGCGCTCGGCGCAGCGAGGCGAGCACCTCGGCGAGCGCCTCTTCCATCTGCGCCGCGGTCTCGAAGCGGCCCTCGGGATCGCGCGCGAGCGCGCGCCGGATCGCCCCCTCGAGCAGCGCCGGGCACGCGGGGCGGAGCGGCGCGATCGCCGGCACCTCGCCGGAGAGCACCGCGCCCATCGTCGCGCCGTCGTCCTTGCGGTGGAACAGGCGACGCGCCGTCAGCAGCTCGAAGAGGATCACGCCGACCGCGAAGAGATCGGCCCGCGCGTCGACCCTCTGCCCGCGCAGCTGCTCGGGCGCCACATAGCCGAGCTTTCCCTTCACCGTGCCGCCGCCGCTCGACGGGGCCGCGTCGCCGGACGAGCACGGGGAGCCGAAGGGGCCGGCCTCCTCCACGCCGCTCATCCCCGTCATCTGCGCGACGCCGAAGTCGATGAGCTTGATCTCCCCCTCGAGCGAGAGGAGCACGTTCTGCGGGCTCACGTCGCGGTGCACGAGGCCGACGAGCTTCCCGCGGTCGTCGCGGAGCCCGTGCGCGTGCCCGAGCGCCCGCAGCACGCCCAGGCCGATCTCGATGGCCGCCTCGAGCGGGAACGGCCGCCCCTCCGCGAAGAGAGAGCGCGCGGCGGCGGCCAGATCGCAGCCCGGGACGTACTCGATCACGAGGTGATGGCGTCCTTCGTGAACGACGAAGTCGTGGAACCGGATCACGTTGGGGTGCTGGAGCCGGGCGCTGATCCAGGCCTCCCAGAGGAACATCCGCACGATCGACGGATCTCGCCTCGCCTCGGGGCGAAGGCGCTTCACGACGACGGGGTGGGCGATACCTGCCGGCCCGCGCCGGCACGCGAGGAACAGCTCCGCCATGCCGCCTGCCGACAGGCGCGCGAGCAACGCATAGCCGCCGTCGCCCATGGGCAGGTCCATCTCTCGATATCTCCAGGGCAGCCCTGCCGCGCCCCCCTCGCTCCGCGCCGGCATCCCGAACGCGCGAAGCGAGGACGGCCGCCGCGCCATCCACTGCCGGAGTCGCCCCACCCCGGCCAGCCCCCGGACTTGCCCGCGCCGCCACATCGCGCCTTCGCTATTCACGCTGCATGCCACGGAAAGTGCCGCGGCAGCGTCACCTCCGAGCCATGGGCATCGCGCGGTTCTGCGTGGATCCCGCCGGATGAGAGCGCATGTCGGCAGCCGCAGAGAGCCACGGCGAGCGCGGCTTCCGGCGGAAAATGCGGAAACTCGATGGCCCCGTGTTCCACACAGCGGCGCAGAGGAGCGCGCAGCGCCGGGCCCGCCCGCGATGGAACGCAGGTCAGGCCACGGTGGCGGGTGAGGCGCGGACGCGGCGCGCGAGCAGCGCGCGCAGCTCGCGGAAGGAGACGACGCGCAACGCGAGGAGGAGGACGGGGTAGACAGCGACGCCCACCGCGATCGACGCCCACATACCGGCGAGGACGCGCGCGGCGTACGCCGCGATGACCATGACCGCCGTCGCGGCGAGGACCGCGAGGATGCGGCCGAGCTCCACGACGTGGGCCCAGCGCGCGGAGATGCCCCACGACGCGATCAGCGCGCCGGCGCTCACGGCCAGCGTCGCGCACGCGGCGCCCATGGCGCGGTAGCGCGGCAGGAGGAGCAGGTTCAGCGCGACGTCGGCGACGAGCGCCAGCGCGAGCAGCTTCACCATCGCGACCTCGCGCTTCGCCGCGAGCAGCGGCAGCGTCACGACCTGGAACGCGAACGTCACGGGGACGCCGCACGCGAGGACCCGGAGGACGTCCGCCGCCGGGGCGTAGTCGCCCGTCCCTCCATAGACGAGCTGGATGACGTCTGGCGCGAGCAGGAAGACGCCGGCGGCGACGGGCAGCCCGAAGAGCGCGGCGACGAGCATGCAACCGCCGTAGAGGCGCCCGAACGCGTCGCGATCCTGGACGTAGAGGCGCATGCCCGCCGCGAAGGCGGCGCCGAGCAGGACGTCGGGGAGCATCCTGAAGTTCTCGCTCAGCACCCAGGCCGCGCTGAAGACCCCGACGGCTTCCTCGTCGCAGAGCGCGCGGAGCATGACGCGGTCGATCTGGAGCAGCGCGCTCGAGAGCGCCCCGAGCACGCCGATCGGCAGGCTGCGCTTCGCGATCTGCCAGAGCTCGGCGGGCGGCGTCGTGAGCTCGGGCCGGTAGAGGCGAGCGCGGAGGTAGTACGAGGTGATGGCGAGCTCCAGCACGTTGCCGAGCAGGAACGCCACGGCCGCGGCGACGACGCCGAAGCCGAGCGCGAGCAAGGCCGCCGAGAGCGCGATGACGAACAGCCGCGCGCCGAGCTCCGCGTACAGGATGTACTGGAACCGCTCGTGGGCCTCGAACGAGAGCCACATGGTCGAGTAGAGCAGCGTCGCCAGCTGGGAAGCCGCGGCGAGCACGATGAGCTGCGCGCCGAGCCCCGAGCGCGTCGCCAGCACGACGGCCACGGTCGCGCCGAGCACCACCGTCCCGGTCACGCCCCGGATGGCGAGCGCCGCGCCGAGGTGACGCGGCCCGAGCTCGGGCTTCACGGCGACCTCCCGGGCCAGGTACCCCCTCACCCCGACGCCGGCGGCGATCGTGACGATCCCCGCGATCGCGAGCGACGCCTGGAACTCCCCCCAGGCGGCGACGCCCACCTTCCGCGCGAGATAGCCGACGAACACGACGCCAAGGACGGCCATGATCGCCTGCTTCAGGAGCATCAGCGCCGCGTTCAGCGCGATGCGCCGGCCATCCTTCATGAACACCTCCCGGTGTCCCCATGCTGTCCGGCACCGCTGTCCGCGCAGCGGTACCGGCCCCGATTCGAGCGTCGTGCGCCCCCAGAGCGCGTCCGTCTCGCGCAGCGAGCGCTGCCCGGTGGCGCGAGCGCAGGCGCTCGCTCAGCGAGCGCCGTCGCCCGAGCTCAGCAAGAAGCGCCGTCCGAGGCGCGGCTCGGTCACGAAGCGCCGTTTGAGACGGCGCTCCAGCGCGAGAACGCGAGGGGCCCTTCAACCTCGAAGCACCCGAGGTGCAGGAGGATCGCCAGCGCAAAAGGGGGTCGGCGATCCTCGGAGCGGGACACGGGATTCGAACCCGCGACCCTCAGCTTGGGAAGCTGATGCTCTACCAACTGAGCTAGTCCCGCGCGAGGTGGAGGAAGCTTCTACCGAATCCGGAGCCGCTTAGCAACCCCTTCATTTCGTTTTCGATTCCGACGTCGCCACGTCGTCATGTCTCGCCCCGGTTCGCCGCCGTTCGCCCCCGTTCGCCCGGAGCCGGGGCTCGTCGGCGCGCATCCCAAGCCGCGCCGCGACCGGCGCCTACCGGCGCGCGCGCGCGCGGAGCGTGGGCGCGCCGAGCGTCTCGCCCGGCAGCGGCGAGCGCGCGCGGATGGCGCTGTCGCAGTCGCTGGTCGCCGCCGCGATCGCTCTGGAGATCTCGATCTTGCCGGCGTCCGGCGGGATCCAGGGCAGCTGGTGCAGGATGGGCCTGTCCGGCGGCAGCCAGCGCAGGCTCCGCGTGACGAGCACGACCGGGTGGTTGCTGTCCACGAGCTCGCTCGCGAGGCGCGCACCGCCGAGCGGGGCCGGCGGAAGATCCAGGCAGATGAGGCACGCGTCGAACCGTTCGGTCGCCGACGCGAGCAGGGCGTCGTCGATCGACGAGGCGTCCACGATCTCGACGTTCGTCAGCGCCCCCTCGATCGCGCGGGCGAGCGCGTCGCAGGTCGCGGCGCGGGCGTCGTGCGCAAGCAGGAGCCTGAGCCCGCGCACGGAGCGCGGTCCAGGCCGGCGGGCCTCGACGACCTGCAACCTGCCCGAGGGCGGCGTCTCGCGCTCACGAGGTGCACGTCGAACGGTCATGGACTCCCCTTCCTCAGCTACATCAGGGCAACCGTGCCCCAGGCTAACACCCCTTGAGCTCAAACTGACCAACCTTTATATGAGGGCGCGCTTCTTTCCTCGTCGCCGGTTCTCGGTTCTCGTTCATCTCGGTTCTCATTCGTCTCGATTTTCGTCGCGTCTCGGTTCGCAGGCGCGGCGCCCGCAAGCACGCCGCGACGCGGCATGCCAGCAAGGTCTACGGAAACATCTACGAAGGACGGTCACGCATGAGTCGGTTTCTCATCTCCACTCCTTGCGAGTGCCAGGCAAGCCTGTCAGCCACCCTGGACGAGCACCGGCACGTCACCGCCGGGTGGGCCACCCGGAGTCCCCGCGGCCGGTCGGCCGCCGGTGAAGCCGACAAGGAGATCGCGCCGGCGCACAGCATCAACGCTCACCTCGACCGGTTCGACGTGGCGTGGTTGTGCCCCTACTGCGGGCGCAACACGCTCCGCACCTTCGATGCGGGCGCCATGAGGCGGCTGCCTGCGGCGAGCGCCTCGCCTGCGGCAGGGCTCGTTCCTCCCGGCACCACCTCCTCGCCGTGAGGCCCCCGATGCGCCGCGACCTCCTCGGTCCGCGCGTCGAGCAGATCCATCCGCTGCGCGCCTGAGCCTGGGCAGGCGCCGTGCGATCGCGGCCGCGCGGCCCCGCGCGGCGCTGCTGCTCCGCATCTCCCGCGCAGGCGCGAGCGTCCGGGCGCGACCGCTTCATGGCCCCTCAACCCGCCGCGCTCCGGGCCCATTCCCACCCTGTCGGCGATCAGCGCCGGCGCGCTCCGGCGCGCGCCGCTGTCTCGCTCAGCTGCCTTTTCCTGCCTGCGACGTGCCCATCGTGCCGAAGACCCAGTCCCAGAGCGGCGACGACACGCCCCACCGGGCATTTTCTCCCGTGTGGTGATGGACCATGTGATGGCGCTTGATCCACTTCGCCCAGCGCGAGCTCATCCGGAAGTGATGAATGGCATAGTGCGTACCGTCGTACGCCAGGTATCCGAGGCCGAAGCCGATGAACAGCGGATCCGCCGGAACAGGGCCAAAGAGGACGCGAAACAGCGTGTAGAACGCGATGCCGAGGGGGATGCTCGCGCCGAGCGGCATCACCAGCCGGTCGGCGTCCTGCGGGAAATCATGGTGCACCCCGTGGAGAACGAAATGCATCCGGCGCTGCCATAGGCGCGGCCCCACGTAGTGAAACACGTATCGGTGCAGGACATACTCGGCGAACGTCCATAGAAACAGGCCGACCAGCGCGAGCCCGAGCCCGGTCAGGAGGCCGACACCATGCCGGGCGGCGCGCACGCCCAGATAGCCGTAGACCGGCAGCCAGAAGACGAACGGTGTGATCGGATGGATCCGCGAAAACCGCTCGATGAGCGGCGTCTCGAACATTTGGCATGTCGCTGGACGCGCGGTGCGCTCGGTGGAGGTGACGGTCATCGTGCCCCCCTGGTACCGCATTTATCCATTGTCGGCCAGCGGTAGGCCGGCGCCCAGCGGCCCGCTGGACACCGGGAAATGACCATGATCCCGTCACGGCAGGCGCTCGCCGGCGCGATCCTTCCGCGGCGGCGACGCGTTCGCGCCGGCCCCGCGTCCACCGCGAGCCGCGCCTCGCCCGGGGCAGGCGCGCGATCAGCTCGAGAAGGACGCCTCGTAGAGACGGCGGAGATCGTCGCGCGAGCAGGGGCGCGGGTTGCTCGTGTGACACGCGTCCTGGGCGGCGAGGTCGGCCAGCGCGTCGAGCTTGTCGCGGGGAACGCCTGCCTTCTCGAGGCCGGCCGCGAGCCCGATCCGGGCGCGCAGGGCGCGGATCGCGTCGGCGCACGCGGCGGCGTCCTCGGGAGCGCCGAGCAGGGCCGCGACGCGCGCGAGGCGCGGCGCGGCCGCGGCGACGTTGAACTCGACGACCGGCGGGAGGCAGAGGGCGTTCGCGAGGCCGTGGTGCAGGCCGCACTCGCTCGAGAGCGGGTGCGCGAGCGAGTGGCACGCGCCGAGCCCCTTCTGGAACGCGACCGCGCCCATCATCGCCGCCTTCATCATGCCGCCGCGCGCCTCGAGATCGTCGCCGTGCGTGACCGCCCGCGCGAGGTGCGCGGCGGCGAGGCGGATCCCCTCGAGCGCGATGCCGTCGGCCATCGGGTGATCGCCCTTCGCGACGTACGCCTCGATACAGTGGGTGAGCGCGTCGAAGCCCGTCGCCGCCGTGAGGAAGGCCGGCATCGACCGCGTCATCACCGGATCGAGCAGCGCGGCGTTCGCGAGCAGGTGCGGCGAGAAGATCACCGTCTTCCGGTGGTTCACGTCGAGCGTCACGACGCCCGAGCGGCCGACCTCGCTGCCGGTCCCGGCCGTCGTGGGGATCGCGAGCATCGGCGGGACGTCGGGCGTGATGAAGCGATCGCCGCCCGTGGCGTCGTCGTAGTCGACGAGCGGCCGATCGTGGTTCACGCCGAGGCGCACCAGCTTGCCGACGTCGAGCGGCGAGCCGCCCCCGAGGGCGACGACGAGATCGGCGCGGGCCGCACGGAACGCGGCGACGCCGTCGTGCACGTTCTTCTCGACCGGGTTGCCGAGCACGTCGTCGAAGACGGCCACCTCGAGGCCCTCCTTCCGCAGCGACGCGGCGACGGGATCGAGCAGACCCGAGCGGACGACGCCCTTGTCCGTGACGACGAGCGCCCTCGCCGCGCCGAGCCGGCGCGCCTCGGCGCCTGTCTGCTCGACGACGCCGGTGCCGAAGAGGATGCGTGTGGGAAAGCTCCAAACCGTGAACTGGCTCATGATCACACCGCCTCGAAGTAACGCTTCAGCTCCCAATCCGTGACCGCGCGCTCGTACTGCCGCACCTCCCAGTCGCGCGTCAGGACATAGTGCTCGACGAACCTCTCGCCGAGGATCTCGCGGGCCCCCTTGCTGCCCGCGAGCATCCGGGTCGCGTCGGAGAGCGTACGGGGCAGCGACAGGCGCGAGGACTCGGTGGACGACGCGTCCCCGGCGGCCTGCGCGGGCGGCTCGACGCCGTTCTCGATGCCGTAGAGCCCCGCGCCGAGGCACGCGGCCATCGCGGTGTACGGGTTGATGTCCGCCGCCGTCTGCCGGTACTCGACGCGCGCGCCGGGCGTGCCGAGGCCGATGAGGCGGATCGCGGCCGTGCGGTTCTCGACGCCCCAGCTGGCGGTGAGCGGGGCCCAGACGCCGGGCACGTACCGCTTGTAGGCGTTGATCGTCGGCGAGTAGATCGCCGTGAGCTCGGGCATCAGGGCGATCTGGCCGCCGACGTAGTGGCGCAGCGCCGCCGGGATCCGATCGGGCGACGACGCGTCCTCGAAGACGTTGCGGCCGTCTTTCCAGAGGCTCTGGTGCAGGTGGCCGCTCGATCCGGGGAGATCGGCGTTCCACTTCGCCATGAACGTGACCGACAGGCCGTGCTCGTGGGCGATCTGCTTCATGGCGACCTTGAAGAGCGCGGCCTTGTCCGCGGCGCGGAGCGCGTCGTCGTAGCGGATCGCCGCCTCGTACACGCCCGGGCCGGTCTCGGTGTGCAGGCCCTCGATCTCGACGTCGAAGGCCTGCATCTGATCGAGGATGGCGGCCATGAGCTTCTTGTTCTGCCCCTCGCGGACCCACGAGTAGCCGAACATGCCGGGGCTGAGCGGCGTCAGGCCGGCGAACCGCTTCTCGTGCAGCGAGCGCGGCGTCTCCTCGAAGAGGAAGAACTCGAACTCGCACGAGAACTTCGCCGAGAACCCCATCCGCTCGCCCTTCGCGATGACGCTCCGGAGGAGCGAGCGCGGGCACGCGGGGTGCGGGCCGCCGCGCTCGTCGCGGAAGTCGGCGAGCATCGCGACCGTCCCCGGCTCCCACGGGAGGTCGCGCAGCGTGCTCGGATCCAGGACGGCGTGCGCGTCCGGGTAGCCGGTGTGCCAGCCGGTCACCTTGGCGTTGTCGTAGAGGACGTCGGCGATGTCCCAGCCGAAGATGACGTCGCAGAAGCCGAAGCCGCTGTTGAGCGCGCTCTTCAGCTTCTCGATGGAGACGTACTTCCCGCGGAGGATGCCGTCGATGTCAAAGCCGCCGATCTTCGCGCGTGTGATGCCCCGCGCTTCCAGATCGGAGAGGAGCTTCTCGGGGGTCGAGGCGGTCATGGGCCGCGACGATAGCAGGGGAACGGGGCGACCTGGCAAGCGCCCGCGCGAGGCGCGCGACGACCGCACGGCGCCCCGCCGCCTGGATGCGCGCGTCCGGCGCGCGCTCACTTCACCCGGACGACCTGGATCGGATAGCGCTCCGAGAGCGGCACGAGCACGCGCTCGACGAGCTCGCGGACGCGCGCGTAGCGCTGGTGGTTCGTCGCCGCCGGATTGCGCTTCGAGTCGACGACGCCGATGCGGATGTCCAGCGTGCGCGCGTCCTCGACGCCCCCCGTCACGAACGCGTCCGGGTGCACCTTGTCGAGCTCGACGTTGAGCTCCGCCGCCTCCGGTGCCGCGCCGACGAAGGTGACCTCCAGCGCCTCGCCCAGGCCGTTCAGCACGGCGTTCAGGTTCTCCACCGGGAACGGCTGGCGCGCGAGCCACGCGACGACGGCGCGGCGCGCGCCGCGCAGCGCCACGCTGACGGCGAGCGCGACCGAGATCGGCGCGAACACGAGGACCCCGAGCGCGCGCGCGACCTCGGGGCCCGCGTCGCGGCCGAGCGCCCCGAGGAAGACGAGCAGGAAGACGCCGGAGGCGAGCGCCACGAGCGGGGGATCGGTGAGCACGCCCCACCGCGAGGTCGACGCGTTCATCAGCCGCGTGAAGCGGGCCGACACGCTCTGATCGGCGCGCTCGCCCGCGGCGGCGCCCCCGTGCGTCGGATCAGGCATCTCCAGCATCTCCGAGCATGCGCCAGAAGAACAGCCCGACGCCGAACAGGAGCAGCACGCCGGCGACCCAGAACGAGCGCACCGGGCCGAAGCTCAGCGCCTCGCCCGATTGCTTCATGATGAGGTCGGCCACCGTGACCACGCACGCGAACACGATGCAGGCCACGGGCAACCCGAGCTGCTGGACGAGCGTCGGCCCGCCGAGCGGCTTCGGGTCCGGCGGGCGCGGCCGCCCGTCCGCCGGCGGACGCGCCGTCGGCCGGTACCTGCTCGACGGCATGTCCGAAAGCGCGCGCACCGCGGCCGGCATGACCGACGTCGTGCGCGGCGCGACGCTGAGCGCCATCTCCAGCGGCGGCGTGCTCTCCATCATCCCGCCCCCGCGCGCGAGCATGCTCGGCGGGGCGCTCTCCATCCCGCCGCCGCGCGGGAGCGCGCCCACGGGCGTCGCCTCCGCGAAGCCGGCGCGGCCTCGCGCGCTCGTCGGCACGCTCTCCGGGACGAGCGCGCCCATGCCTCTGCTGTGCGGGCTCTGCGGCGCCTCGGGGAGATCCATCTCGAGCCCGGCCGAATCCGAGGGCGGCGGCGGGCGCACGCTGCTCGCGGGACCTTCGCGGCGCCCTCCCCTCGGCGAGCGCATCGACGCCGGGGCCACGTCGAGATCGAGCTCGAGCGACCCGGCGTCGCTGGGCGTGTCGAGCCACACGTGCGCGGCGCGCTTCACCTGCGGGGCCGCGCGCATCGACGACGACGGCGGCGGCGGAACGGAGTACGCGTCGTCCTGCGCGGAGGTCCGCCCGAACGTCGCCGGGAGCCCCATCGCCGCCTCCAGCTCCGTCCAGAAGGCCTCGATGTCGCGCGTGCGGTCGCGCGGGCTCACCGCGAGCGCGCGCTCGAACACCGCGTCGACCTCCGGCGGGATGTTGGCGCCCTCGGTCCGGGGCGTGGGCCGGCGCTTCACGTCGAGCGCCGTCCCCATCATCGCCTGCGCCTCGCCGTCGATCACCTGCCGCCCCACGAGCGCCTCGACCATGGTGAGCGCGAGACCCCAGACGTCGGTCCAAGTTCCCGCCTGCCCGAACCGCTTCGGCGCCCACTGCTCCGGGGCGCCGTACGCCGGGGAGAACGCGTTCAGCGGGTCGCCGTTCGTCACCCGTCCGACGGCCTGCTCGGCCAGCGTCTTCGCCTGCGCGATGCCGTAGTCGAGGATCCTGAGCCGCTCCGTCCCCTCCTGCGTCGTGATGAAGATGTTCTCGGGCTTGAGGTCGCGGTGGATGATCGACACCGTGCCGTTCGGGCTCGGGAAGCGGTGCGCGCGCGCGATCGCCTGCGCGATGGGGCGCATCATCTTCATCAGCCTGTGCAGCGGGATGGGCGGCTCTCCCTTGAGCCTCCGTCGATCGATGACCTTGTCGAGCGACTCGCCCTCGAGCCACTCGAGGGCCAGGAAGGGGACGAACTCCCCTCGCTTCAGGTGCAGCACGTCGACGTGGAGCGGGCGGACGACCTCCGGGATCGAGGCCGAGAGCCGGAAGAGCAGCTGGGCCTCCTCGCGGAACTTCTCGAGGAAGAGCTGCCGCTCGCGCGGGGTCTTCGCCTCGGACACCTTCAGGCATTTCAAGGCGACAGGCGCGCGGAAGCCGGCGTGGAGCGCGCGGTACACCACGCCGAACCCTCCCTCCGCGACCACCTGCTCGACGTGGAAATTACCCGCCTGCGTGGTCCCGACGATGCCGAAGACGTCGTCCGCCATGCTCCCTGAGCCATAGCGCACGGGGCCGCTAGACCGAAGGGTGAAACCTACTTTTCCTGTTCGATCGTCCCAGGTCCACCGGGCCATCGGCCATCGGCCATCGGCCATCGAAGGCGAAGGGGCGCCAGGGTGACCAGATGGGCGTAGAGGACGGAGAAGGGGGCGAGGTCGACCGTTCAACGTGACCGCACGTGGCCGCGAGGCGGCCGCGCGGCCCGGTGGCGCCGGCTCAGCTCCGGAGGTGCGAGGAGGCGTCGCGGTGGGCCCGGTCCTCCTCCTGGAGGATCGAGAACACAAGCCCGGCGCCGATGATCGGCAGGAGCCAGACGAGCTGCGCTTGCCAGACCTTCTGCTTGGGCTCGTAGACGCGACTCCGGAAGACGCGCACGGTGACGTAGACCTGGAAAGCAAGGACCGCCGCGATCGCGGCGCCGACGAGGATATCGAAGTGCGTCATGGATGGGCCGCGGACCAGCCTAGCCACGAAGGGCCTCCCTGCAAGGCAGCGGAGCCTGCCGTAGCGATTTCGTCCCCGGCGGGCACGGAGCCGACGCACCGGCGGGCGGGCAACCCGATCGAGACCGTCCGCGGCTGCGTCCCGTCGGGCACGGCCCGGGGGTTCATGAGCCGGTCGGGATCGGCCTCGTCAGGGAGCTGAACGAGCGCTCCATCGACTTCGATCGCCGCCCGGCGGCGCCTCGCCGCATTCCAGCTTGCGCCGATCGCCTCCCGACGGCACTTCAAAGTAAGGCATCTTACTTCGATCGCCTCCCGGCGGCACTTCAAAGTAAGGCATCTGTGCGGCTGTAGCACCAGGACACCGAGCACGTTCTTCAAGCGAGAAATGAGCCGCCAAGACGCGATAAGACGCCATGAGATAACCCGCGTAAAGGCGCCATGAAATAACCCACGTAGCTTGGCGTCTTATGGCGTTCTTGGCGGTTCGAAACTCTGCGCTTTTCAGGCGGTTTCAACCCGTTGGTCGCCCTGGCCGTTCGGGGCTGCCGGGGAACGCCGCTGCCGCATGCGCGCGCTCCGCTCGCTGCCAGCGGGACAGCCGAGCTCGCCGCCGGCAGCGGGCAGCACCTCGTCGCCGGCAGCGCCGCGGCGCATCGCGCAAGCGCGATCCCGGAGCTCACCTGCGGTCTCCAGGGAGAAATCCCGGGCGGAGCACCGCCGACGTCGTACTAGAGTGCGCGCGTGCCTCGACCTCGACCCGGCACCCGCCCACGACGCACCTCGACGCCCGACGTCCCCGTCCTCCTGCGCGGCCGGGTCCTCCTCGCCGGCGCCGCGGCGTGGCTCGCGGCCGCGTGCTCCACGCCGTCGTCGGGGGTCGACGGCGGCGACCTGCTCGGCGTCTTCGAGCAGGACGCCGGCGCAGTTGCGGCCGACGGCGGGCAGCCGCGGCCGTCGGCGGCCCGGCAGGACGCGGGCGCCCGCGCGGCCGGTCCGGCCAGCGCGGCCGCGCCGCCGGCGAAGCCGCCCGAGGCCAGGCTCCCCAGCGAAGGGAGCTGCGTCGCCGAGCAGGGGCGCCCCGGGCGAGAGCTCCGCAAGACGCTCGGCAGGCCGCCGTGCCGCGGTGCCCAGGTGCTGGAGACGCGCGACGCCGAGGGGTCGCCCCGCTACGCCTGCGTGATCGCGCCGAGCGGCGTGGAGACGCGCGCGCCGCTGCCGCTCATCGTCTTCTTCCACGCCGACGGCGACAACCCGACGAGCGTCGACAAGGAGACGGGCCTGCGCAAGCTCGGCGCCACGTGGAACCTGACCGGCGACCCGGCCCACGCGGGCTTCATCGTCCTCGCGCCCCAGGGCCGCGCCTTCAAGACGCCGAGCCAGGCCGAACGCGAGCGCGGCACGAAGATGTACACGCCGACCGCGCCGTTCGACGTCGAGTTCACCGGCGAGGGCAACGTCGACGTCGCGACCACCGACGCCTTCGTCGACCAGCTGCTCGAGAAGAAGCTCGTCGACCGGCGGCGCATCTACGCGCTCGGCGGCTCCTACGGCGGCCACATGGCGGCGACGTACGCCATGATGCGCGCGGACCGCGTCGCGGCGTTCGCCACCTTCGGCAGCAACGCGCCGCCCGCCGAGTGGGCGTGCCCCGGCCCTCCCCCGCCCGCGATGGCGGTCTACCGCGCGTGCGACGACATGTTCCCGTGTGAGTCGGTCGAGCGATGGCTGCGCGCGCGCGACGCGCTCTCCGCGCACACCTCGTTCCTGCGCCTCGACGCGGCCGGCAGGGACGAGCCCCACTGCGCGCTCCGGAACCGCTGCTCCGCCAAGAAGGGCGCCATCAACCACGCCCGCTGGCCGAAGTCGCGCGAGGCCGACATGCTCCGCTTCTTCGCAGGGCACGTCCTGGCGCTCGGCGCGAACGCCGCCGCAGCCGGTGCCGCAGAGCGCCCCCGGACGCAGACCGACACAAGCGCGCGCTGACGGACGCCGGCCGACGCACCCGGGCGCAGACCATCGCGAACGCGCGCTGTCGGACGCGCACGGACGCGCACGGACGCGCACGGACGCAGATCGACACCAGGGCGCAGACCAGCGCAAACGCGCTGAAGGCGCGCCGGCGAACGCTGACGCCGCAAGCGCACGCCCGCACTGCTCGTCCCACGCGTGCACCTGGCTTCGCCGCACGTCGACACTGCAACGTTGCGGTGCGGCGTTGAGCGGACCCGGCGTGTTGTCGTAGTGTTCGTCCCCGATGTCCGCTCAGGTCCAGCCCCTGCTCACCCCCTTGCCGGCCGGCATGTCCATCCCCGCCGGCACGCTCCGCGCCGAGATGGAGTCGCGCCGCGCGACCGGTCGCCGCTTCGACATCCGTGAGGCCGTCGGCCTCGCCGTGCCGCTCTGCACCCAGCTGCACGAGCTGCACGCGCAGGGGCGGACCATGTTCGTGCACCCCTCGTGCCTCGGCCAGGGCGCGAACGGCACGATCCAGCTGATCGAGGAGCTCGCCCACACCCCTCCTCTCCTGCCGCGCGACCGCGCCTGCCTGGCGCCCGAGGAGCGCAAGGGCAACGAAGGCGACGCGCGCGCGAGCGTCTTCGCGGTGGGGGCCATCCTCTACGAGATGCTCACCAACAGCAGCGTCGGCCCGGGGATGCGGCGTCCTGCGGACGTGATCCCGGACCTGCCGC
This sequence comes from Sorangium sp. KYC3313, assembly GCF_052075895.1. NCBI lineage: Bacteria > Pseudomonadati > Myxococcota > Polyangiales > Polyangiaceae > Sorangium > Sorangium sp. KYC3313. Next base: position 7,288,211 of record NZ_CP197255.1, on the reverse strand, counting down.
CCGCGCTGGAAACGGTGCTCGGCAAGTCGCTCGTGGCCGATCCGAAGCACCGCCCGGCGGATCTCGCCGCCCTCGCGCAGGCGCTCTATCAGATCGTCCCCAGCGCCTCGGAGCAGCCCCCGAGCGCCGACACGTCGCACCTCGATGCCGACGGCGAGTTCGAGGTCGACGTCAACCTCTCGATGATGCCGCCGACCGGGCACCAGGAGGAGGCGCGCGTCCCGTCGGCGCCGTCCGTGCCGAGGATCCAGGCGGTCTCCGGGGACGGACCGTTCGCGGTCGCCATCCCGGTCAACCAGCCGCAGCGCCTGCACGGCAACGATCCGACCCGCAAGCTCGCGGATCTCAAGGCCGCGCTCGAGTCCGATCCGCGGCCGCGGTACGTCGTCATCAAGGACGGCATGGACCATGGGCCGTTCTCGTCCGTGGAGCTGCTCCAGCAGGTCGCGTCCGGCTCCTTCACGGGGGATCAGGTGCTGCGCGACACGTTCTCCGCGGAGGAGCGAGCGATCCAGGACTGGGAGGAGTTCGCCCCGTTCGCCGAGCAGGCCAAGCTGAACCGGGACATCGTGCAGGAGAAGCGCGCGCTCGACGCCGTCGTGTCGGCCGAGAAGCAGGGCACGCAGTACAAGGCGCTGCTCGGCCTCGCCCTGATGGGCGTCATCCTCGCCGCGGGCGCGGGCTGGTGGTACCGCGAGCGCAGCCACAAGGAGCAGGAGCTCGCGGTGCAGGGCGCCACCGACCGCGTCGCGATCGAGGTCGACGCCGGCCTCGGCAGCGGCAAGACCGGACGCGCCGGGGGCGGGGCGCGGCCGAGCGGCGGCGGCAGCTACCCGACGCTCGGCGGTGGCCTGAGCTGCGAGGCTGCGCAGGCGCGCTATGTCGAGGAGTACAAGATGGGCAACAACGGCCCGGCCGATCTCACGGCGGGCGCCTACGGCAACGTGCTGAACCGCGGCACGTACCTGAATGCGTGCAACGTGCCCTCGAGCATGGAGGTGAACGTCTGCGCCGCGGTGCAGAACGGCCGCGCCGTGGGGGTCACCGTCACGACGAGCCCGTCGAACCCGAGCGTCGCTTCGTGCATCTCCGGGCAAATCCGCGGGATGTCGTTCCCGTCCCACCCGCGGCTCGACGTCGCCCGGACGACGTTCAAGTAAAGGAGGCCGGCGCGCCCTCCCCCGCCGAGCAACGAGGCCGGCGCGCCCCTCCGCGGCGACCGTGTCCACCCGACCGATGATCCAGATCGAACAGCTGACGAAGAGCTTCGGGGGCATGCCGGTACTCCGGGGCGTCGACCTCGACGTGCCTGCCGGTTGCCTCTACGGGCTCATCGGGCCGGGCGCCTCGGGCAAGAGCGTGCTGCTCAAGATGCTCACCGGGCTCCTGCGGCCGGATCACGGGCGCGTGCTCGTCGATGGGAAGGACGTCCACGCGCTCAGCGAGCTCGAGCTCCAGACGTTCCGTCTCAAGTTCGGGATGCTGTTCCAGAACAACGCGCTGTTCGACTACATGACCGTCGGGGAGAACATCGCGTTCCCTCTGCGCCGGCTCTACGATCTCAGCGAGGACGAGATCGAGGAGCGGGTCGCGGAGCGGCTCCGCGCTGTGTCTCTCGCGGGCTTCGAGGGGCGGACGCCGGCGGGGCTGTCCGGCGGCCAGAAGAAGCGCGTGGGCGTCGCCCGCGCCACGATCGCGCGCGGCGAGATCGTCCTCTACGACGAGCCCGCGGCCGGCCTCGACCCGGTCACGTCGCAGCGCATCTTCGACCTGCTCCGCGCCGAGCAGAGGGCGATGAACGCGACCGTGGTGATGGTCTCGAGCGATCTCGACCGGCTGCTCACCGTCACCGACCGGGTGGGGATGCTCTACCGCGGACGGCTCATCTTCGACGGCACCACCGCAGAAGCGAAGGCGAGCGACGACCCGCGCGTGAGGCAGTTCGTCCACGGGCTGACCGAAGGGCCGCTGTAGAGCGGCGCCGCGCCGCGCAAGGCGCCCTGGAACAAGAAACAAAGACACCAAGAGGACACGGAGAGAAATCTCTGCTCTCGATGTCTCTGGCGTTCCTCAGGCTCGCCTCCGCCTCTCCGCCTCTCCGCCTTTGCGCGGATCGGCCCATTTGCGGTCTCCGCTGTTCAGCTCAACCCGTCCCGCCCTCCGCCGGCGCGGCCGGGCCGTCGCCGGTGAAGTGGAACCACTGTGTCGGGTGAGCCCGGACGAAGCGCTCCAGGGCGCCCATCATCGCGGCCGCGGCCGCGTCCCGCTCCTCCTCGGTCGCCCGGCGGGCGAGCCGGATCGGCGGCGCCACGACCGCCTCGTAGTCGAGGAAGCCCAGGCGGTGCGTGAACACAGGCAAGATCGGCGCGCCGCTCATCGCGGCGAGCGCGATGGGCCCCTCGGGCGCTCGCCAGCGGCCGCCGAGGAAGGTGACCTCCCGGCTGCGCATCCCGGGCGGCGCGCGATCGATCTGCATCGCGACCGCGCCGCCTCGCTGCAGGTGCTTGAGGAGCGGCAGGGCGTCCAGCGGCCCATCGCCGATGTGCACCACCTGGACACCAGCGCGCTGCCGCGCCGCATCCTGGATCGCGCGCGCCTCGGCGTCCCGTTCCCGCTGCATCGCCAGCATGACGCCCGCCGGATGCACCGCGCCGAGGATCTGGCCGGCGATGTCCCAGCCCCCGGTGTGCGCGGTGACGATGATGACCCCCCGGCCTGCTGCAGCGCACGCGTGGTAGTGCTCGACGCCCCGGGAGCGCCGCACCACCGTGTACCCGCGATCGCTCGCGAGCAGCAGCGCCTCGGTGATGCAGCTTCCGTAGGCGGCGAACACCGCGCTGCTGTCGAGCAGGTCGACGAGGCGCGAGCGCGGCCCGCGGACGCGGCGGAGGTTCTGCTCGACGCGCCGGCGCAGCTCGGGGAGTGCGGCCGCGAAGAGCACGCCGAAGACCGGAGGGCTATGGCGCACCCAGGGCTCCGGCCCGTGCCTGACCCCCGCGGCGAGGGCACGGCGCCAGAAGGCCGAGTCATGGCGTAGACCGGAGAAGAGCGCTCCGCGCGGGCGAGGCATGCGGCAGCCTATCTACCGCAAACATAACGGCCAAGGGAGAGCCCTCGAGCGCGGGCCCCGCGCCGCCCAGGCGAAGCCTGCCGAGGGCTCGTCACGAGACGCGCGGGCTGCGGGCTCCTGGAGCGCATGCGCCCCCACCGAGGCACGACGCCCCGCTCGGATGAAACGACGTTCCAGGGCCATCGTCCCGATGTCGATTGCACTCCTGCGCTCGTCCAAGGCGCTCTGCGAGGAGCCCAGTCCAGCATCACAGGAACCGAATCGCCGTCGCCAGGCGAATCCTTACCGAGAAAACAGGTTCATGGAGCTCAAAGTAGTCTGTTACAAGGCCCTTTGACAGGGGGGCCTTCGACATGAATATCCTGCTCGTCGATGACCAGAACGTCGTCCGGGAAGCGCTGGCGTACGCGCTGACGTCGCAGCCGGGGGTGAGCGCGGTCGTTCAGGCTGGAAGCGGGCAGGAGGCGCGCCGAGCGCAGGAGATCCACCGCTGTCAGGTGGCGGTGATCGAGCTCGGCCTCGCGGACCGCAGCGGCGTCGACCTCATCCGTGAGCTCAAGGGCGTCGCGGAGCTCCGCGTCATCGTGCTCTCGATGCACCGCGACGAGTTCCGGGTAGCCGAGGCGATGCGGGCCGGCGCCGATGGGTATCTCTCGAAGCAGAGCCGGCTCGCCGATCTCGTGGAGGCGCTGCGCACCGTCGTCCGGGGGCGCACGGCTGTCTCGCCGGACGTGAGCGCCGCGATGGTGCGCGCGCTCCAGCGGCGCGACGCCGCCGCCAGGGGCGACATGGTGGCCGCGCTGAGCGACCGGGAGCGGCAGGTGCTCCGGCTGCTCGCGATGGGCCTCTCGGCCAAGGAGGTCGCCGCCCAGCTCTCGATCAGCGTGAAGACGGTCGAGACGCACCGGGCGCGCCTCTGCGCGAAGGTGGCGACGCACAGCGTGGCCGACCTGACCCGCCTCGCGGTGCGAGCGGGCCTCGTCGAGGCCTAGGCGGCGCCGTCGCGCGGGAGCGCCCGGCGAGCTCTGGGAGCTCGCGCGCCCGCCCTCACCGCGCGCGGCGTGCAGCGCGGCGCCGGCTCACGCCGCCGCGGTGGACGCCCGCGGCGCCGCCCGGAGCGCCGGCAGCGTCTTTCCGATGAGCGCCGAGCCGATGGCGAACCCGGAGAGCGTGAGTCGCATGTGGAGCACGTCCAGCATGCCCTGGCGGTGGAGCAGGGTCAGCGTGCCGCGGATATCCCGGCGGCGAACGCGCAGCCGCTCGACCAGCGTATCGAGTGTCTCGGAGCGCCCTTCGCGTTGAGCCATGGCCAGCGCCTGCAGGAGAGTTGCGGCTAAAATTTTCTTGTCCATGAGAGCACCCTAGGAAGGGTTCCCTTGAGGTGCCCAATTTTCGGCGACATTTTTTTGATAGATGTCGCTCGCAGATTGGACGATGGGCTCTCCTTACTCTGCTCATCCTGCGCCTGATACCCACCTCCCCGTATCGAGGGTTCGTCCGCGGTGGTGTCCAGGTCGCCGCCCGCAGGGGCGCGTCACGTCGAAATGACGCCCTCGATGGCTGCGAACACACCCGGTTGGGCGACCATCCGGCCAATCCATTCCAGCGAATGGCTCGGCGCGTCAGCGGGGCCCGCTCCAGCTAAGGGGCCGTGTAGGTCGCGCTCAGCTGATAGGTGCTGGCCGCGAAGCCGTTCACCGAGAGGAAGGCCCGCGTCTGCCCCGCCGGGACCGTCAGATTGCAGGTCTCCGCGGCGCCGTCCAGATACGGACGGCAGTCGTACGAGGTCAGGGTCGGCGCGGCGCCGAACCTCACGTAGAGATCAGGGTCGCCGGTGCCGGTCATCACAAGCCGGAGGCTCGTGCCAGGAACCACCGAGAGGGGCCCGTGCGACGCCGATGCGCCCGCCGCGAGGCTGCCGCGGAAGGCGGCCGACGTGGCCGTGCCGCCGCCGCTGCTGCTGGGGTCGCCAGGCCGGGTATAGGTCACCGCCACGTTGAAGGTGGCCGCGGTGTACCCTCTGACCTTGACGTACGCCTTGGTTTGCCCTGTCGGCACGGTCAACGTGCACGTCTCGGATGCCCCGGAGAGGTACGGGCGGCAGCTGTACGAGGCCGTCGTCGGCGCCGATCCGAACTTCACGTAGAGGTCGGGATCGCCGGTGCCGGTCATCACCACAGTGAGGCCCGTCCCCGGCGTGACAGCGAAACCGGCGCTCGATCCGATGTCCACGAACGCACCTGCGTTGACGCTGCTGCTGAAGCTCTCGGTCACCGTCGTGCTGCCGCCGCTGCCGCCGCTGCCGCCGCTGCCGCCGCTGCCGCCGCTGCCGCCACCAGCGCCGCCGCTGCCGCCGCTGCCGCCGCCAGGCGGGCCGTAGAGCGCCTGGGCGCCCTGGATGTCTCTTGCGGTCAGCGCGAAGTTCCAGTCGCCGGTGCCGTTGCACTGGGGATAGTGCATGACGGAGTCCGAGTCATAGGTGGTCAGCGCGCGCCACGCGTTGTCCTCGAAGCAGACGCCCGCCTCGGGGCGCGTGTGCTCGTGCCGAAAGCCGAGCGTGTGGCCGAGCTCGTGCCGCAGGGCGGCCTCGAGCGCGACGCCGGATACCTCGAGCTCCTTGAAGTCGATCAGCACGTTCCGCACCGATCGCGCGTCGTTGGGGAAGAACGCCCGCGCGATGTACTGGCCGCCGGAGTTCGTCGGCCTCACGTCGAAGACGACGTTGCTGTTGCCGGCAGTGCAGCTCGCGTCCTGAGCGCTCTGGTAGACGTAATCGACATCCGCGGCGCTCTCCCAGGAAGCCGTGGCGGCAGCCATGGCCGCCGCGACGGCGGCATGGCGCGCGCCGAAGGTCGTGCTCACGCAGTAGGTGATGCTCTTCTTCTGGACCGCCGACCAGACGACATCGCTGCCGCCGCTGCGTTGCACGATGAGGGCGCCATCTCGTACGTACGTCTCCCAGAACTCCCGGAGATGCTTGATGTCGGCGACGGACGTGTCGCCATCGACGATGTAGACACCAGAGCCAGGCTCGCGGAACGCGGCCCTCTCGAACGCCTCGAAGCTTTCCTGGCTGCTGGCGACGTCCTCGACCGGCTCGTCCTCGAGATTCGCCACGCATGCCGTAAGCGCGAATACACCCGCGGTCATTACGCCAAGCTTGTGGCTGACCGGGCCGCAGACACGCGATCTACGCGATCTACGCGATCTCACAGAGCGCATTGAGAGCTCCTTCCGCTCGAAAAAAATGATTCTTTGTTCCAGCGAAGAGTCGTTCGGCCGGCCGGGAAGATATATAACCTGACCCGAGCGGGGCAGGATCACCAAATCGTCATGAATCGATAAAAATGACGACGATACTCAAGCGCTGCAGCCATCCAGCGCACCCGATGACATTTCGTCGGCGTGAAATTTTTCCAGCTTCACAGAAACCGGCCCCCGCGACGGTGCCGGCCGGCGATTGCGCTCGACGGTGTCCGACCAGCAAGGCCCACCGCGCATGGCCGTCGGCGAGCGCCTTGGCGCTCCCGGACAGGCCCGGAAGCGCATCCGCGGGCGGTTTTACAGCTTGCCCCTGACGTAGGCTCGCTGGATCGTCAGCTTGGGAGGACCGGCGGAGATCTCGAACGCTTCCGGACGGCCGTCCGGAGCGAGGCTGCCCACGAGGCGCATCGTCTTCAGAGAGACCGTGACGGCGCCCGAGGCGTCGCGGAGGTACTGGACGTCGACGGGCTTCGTCGGATCGACGCTGGGCATGTACTCCTGCTGCTTCAGGTCGAAGGAGCCTTTCTTCTTGAGGAGCCGGGCGAGCGCCGAGGCGGTGGCGACGGGCGAGGCGAGCCACGCCTTGGCCGCCGGCGTGAACGTCCCTTGGACCTTCTTGCCCTCGACCTCTCCCGAGTACGCGTACTCGAAGTTCTTCTTCTGGGACAGCTCGATACGGTGGTTCGCCTTGCCTCCCGACGTCTCGATCCAGACGCCTTCCTTGATCTGCCCCTGAGGATCGATGAGCACGTTCGACGCCTCATCCTCGATGTGCAGCGATCTGGGATCACGCGGCACGAAGGTGGCCGAGCGGGAGAACCATCGCCGCTGGCCGCCCTCGTCCTTGAGCAGATCGCTCGTCTCGAAGCCGACAGGGACCTTGTCGAGGCGCAGGATGACGGTGTCCGTGTACTCGGGCTTCGGCGCGGCGCTCTTCGACTCGAACGAGTCGAAGAGCCCCTTGGCGAGCCGCTCGAACGTGCGGACATACCCGACCTCGTCATGCAGGCAGGCGATGGGGCGCGCCCTGTCCGCGTGCAGCGCGATCTTGAGCAGGCCGGCCGCCTTCCCGCCGGCGGTCGGGACGAGGTAGAGGGCCTGCACGAACACCGCGGGGCTCTCCCGGTGCACGCTCACCTCCCAGGGGACGACGCGAGCGACCTCCACCTTCGCAGGGTCGAGCAGCTCGATGAAGTTCCTTATCACCTCGCCCGAGTCGAGCATCGTGTTGTAGACGAAGCACTCGACATGGGTGTCCGTGCCGAGGGGGATGGAGATCGCGACGAGCTTCTCCTTCGGCTCGATCTTCGCCTCCCCTGCGCCGAACGCGCGCGCCGACCAGTCCGCGGCGCGGAGCTCCCGGGCGGGCAGCTCGCCTGCCTCGCGGGCGAGCGCCTCCTCGATGTCGAAAGGCGCCTTCGCCGCGGGCGCGGGCGCCGGCGCGGGCCCAGGGCCCTCCGCGGGCGCCGCGCCGCTGGCGCCGCCGCAGCCCGCGAGGAGCGCCAGCGAGAGCGCGACCAGGCCCGCGCCACGCGCGTGGCCCGGAGCACGGCCGCGCGCGCGGCGCGGCCATGATGTCATGTTCGGTGAGCAGAGCTGGCCCCCGTCGAGACGGGCCCCCTGGATCGCAAGCGCCATGTGAATCTCCTGCAATGTCGTCACCCCGGCCGCCCGGAAGCCTCGTCGTCGGGCCGAGCGCTGGAAGTGATGATGCAGTGCAACGAGAGCGGCAGCGGCGTCGTGTTGTCAAGACGCGATGCCCCGGCGCCGCAGCCCTTCGACGCCCCGCCGGAAGGCTGCCGTCACAGCACCGTCAAGGTGGCGCCTCGGCCATCCAGATTCAGCCATGTCACGGCAAAATCCCGACCGCACAAGAACCAGAGGGGCCGCCTGAGTGGACAGAGGGCAAGGGAGCCATCGGCGATGCCGGACGCTCGATCGTGAACAGCGGCGGCCGCGCAGGTGAACCCTGACCGTGAGCTCCTGTGTAGCGCGATGATGGCAGTCGTCTCGCTGGTTCGTTCGATCGGAGGAGAGAGACAGAGGGCGATCCGGACGACCGGCCACGTCCAGTGAGCCTGTCACGATGGAACCCGCAGACTGGGGCGACCAGACACGGCGGAGCGCACACTGAGACAATTTGCCACAGTGAACCCTCGAGGCGGCACCCCTGTCGACCCGATGGTCAATCGATTGTCCGGCCTCAACACATCGGCAGATTCGTCCGGGCTCCCCGGCCTGGCACCCGCGTTGCAGCATGGCCCCGGCACCGCCGGCACCGCCGGCCTGATGTGGCCAAGCAGCAGCAGGTAGCCACGGTCGTCGAGTGGCGTTCACGAGGCAATCCATCCGAGGAGTGATTCATGGGACAGACCAGCGAGAGCAAGCGAGGCTTCGCAGCGATGAACGCGGAGCAGCAGCGCCAGATCGCGAGTCAGGGCGGCAAGGCAGCTCATGAGAAGGGCACGGCGCACGAGTTCACGTCCGAAGAGGCGCGCGCAGCGGGCCGCAAGGGCGGCGAGGCCGTGAGTCAGAACCGCGAACACATGGCCGAGATCGGGCGCAAGGGCGCGGAGGCGCGGAGCCTGGCGACGAACGGCGAGGGCCGGAGCCGGAAGGGCCGCAACGGAAGCCATGAGCAACATGTGAAGGTGGACGAGCACACCCAGCAGGGCTGAACCGTCCCCGCGCGCCGCTCGGCATCCCCGAGGGCGCGAGGACCACGAAGAGCCGCCGAGGAACCACGAAAGGTCGCCCTTTCACGGCTGCTCGGCGGTCCTTCTTTGGCGCTGTCGACACGCGCGACGCCGCAGCGCTCCCTCCGCCGCGCCCGCCGCGCGGGCGACGGTGGGTGATGGCTGGAACGCAGACGCCAGGACCCGGGATCACCGGTTCGGAGAGGGCAATCCAGCCCCCGGCCGGTGGCTACGCCGATCCGTCGTCGATCCCCGCGCCGTCCTCGAACATCGCCGGGTCGTCGTCGTCGAGGTCGCTCTCGTTCGCCGGTTGCGCGCCGCCCTCGGTCGCGCCGGCGGGCGACATCCTCCATCCCCCCGCCGGAGGCCCGGAGGGCCATGAGCGGAGCCCGGGCGGCGGCCTGAAGCCATCTGCCTCGTCCTCCGGCGCATCGAGGCCCGCCGCCGCCGCGCGGCGAGCCCAGTCGGGCGCGTTCGCGGGCGGCACGTGCCGCGGCCGCCACCCGCCCCCCTCGGGCGTGATGGCCCGCTTGAGGTAGCCGTGCGCTCCGGAGGTGAAGCCCACGTCAGAAAGCGCGCGCGCGAGGGGGGAGCCGTGCGCAGGCTCGCCGTCGATCGTGGCCACGAGCACGGCGCGCCGCCGCCCCTCGTCGACGAGCGCCCCGAGCGCCGACGCGACGGCCCGGATCGCGTCGCCGCGCTCCGGCTCGGCCTCCGGCAGGAACGTGGTGAGGCTCCGCTCGGTGCGGCCCATCCAGGCGAGCAGCCGGCCGTCGCGCAGGATCACCAGGGCGCCCGCGGCCCGTTGCGGCCGGACCGGGCCGCGGACAGCGCCTTCGGTGCCGCCGCCGGCGGGCGCGGGCAGCTCGGGCCAGCGGACGGCGGCGCCCCAGGGGCTCGCCGGATCCGTGGCCGCGAGGACGAGCGTCCGCGGATCGTCGGACGGCTCGCGGCAGGCCCGGAGGCGATCGTCGGCGCCGGGCACCGCGAACTGCGCGGCGCCCAGCCCGGCGACGAAATAGCCGCGCCGCGCCTGACCGGCCTCCTCCATCGCGCGGAGCACGTCGTAGACGGCGGAGAAGCCGCCAGCGAGCCCCTCGACGGCCGCCGCCTCGCGCGTGAGCACCCCGTGGCGCTCGAGCAGCGCGCGGGCGAGCGCCGCGCGTCGCTCGGTCTCGCCGGGCGCGCCGGTGGACGCGCCGCCAGCAGCGCCGGACGCGCCGGGAGACGACAGCAGCGACCAGCGCCCTTCGCTCCCCGGCGGGCCGATCCGGCGCGCCCGCTGCGCCGGGAGGCCGCGGCCGGGCGCGGCGCGGTCGCGATCGCGCCGGCGGGCGCTCGATCCGGACGCGCGGCCCAGGGCGCGCAGCGGGGCGAGCGTGTCGTTCGTGACCTCGCCGGCCCACACGAGATCCCAGAGCGCGGCGAGCAGGTCCGCGCCGAAGGCTCCCGTCTCGCGCGACAGGTCGGAGAAGAAGAGCGCGCCGCGGCGCGCGAGCGCGGCGCGGATGCCCTCGGCGAGGGCCCCCTCGGCGCGGCCAGGCGGCGGGGCGAGGTACGGAAAGGCCTCGGCCAGGTAGAGCGCGACGCGGCCGTCGCCGTCGCCGACCGGCTCGACGCCGCGCCAGAGGACCTCGCCGGCCGCGCAGAGCGCGTCGAGATCGCCGGGCCGGTAGCCCTCGACGCGGGCGGGCAGGATCTCGGACTCCAGGGCAGAGGCCGAGAGGGGCGCGCCCTGGAGCTGCTCGAGCGCCGCGAGCAGGCCGTCGAGGCCGCGCCGGCGGCGGTGCAGGCCGTGCCAGTCGGCGAGGAAGCGGGCGTAGGCCTCGGGCGGGACCGGCTCGACCTCGGCGCGCAGCCGGGCCAGCGAGCGGCGCTTCAGCGAGCGCAGCACCTCGGCGTCGCAGAACTCCCGGCCGCGGCCGCCGGGGAGGAACTCGCCCTCGATCACGCGGCCTCGCTCGGCGAGGCGCGCGAGCGCGGCCAGCACCGGCGCAGGGCCGAGGCCGAAGCGCCGGGCCACGTCGTCGGCGCGGAAGGGCCCGTGCGTGCGCGCGTAGCGGGCGACGAGCTCGCCGAGCGGGTCCGCGACGGGCTCGAGGAACGCGATCGGCAGGCCGAGCGGCGGCACCACGCCGAGGGCGTCGCGCAGCCGGCCCGCGTCCTCGGCGGCGGCGACACGGCGCTCGCCGCCGATCTGGACCTCGATGGCGCGCCGGTCCCGGACGAGCTCGTCGATCCAGGCGGCGGCGCGCTCGCGGGCCGCTTCGGGCGGGGCGTCGTGAGCGACCGCGCGCCGGGCGATCTCGTCGCGCGTGAGATCGCCGAGCGAGAGCAGGAGATCGTGCGCCTGGTCCTCGTGCTTGAGCGGCGCTCGGCCGTCGAGGCGCTGGAGCGACGCCTCGAGGGCCAGCACGGCGTCCGCGTCGAACAGCTCGCGCAGCTCGGCCTCGCCGAGCAGCTCGCGCAGGCGGCTGTGATCGATGGTGAGCACCTGCGCCCTTCGCTCGGCGAGCGGCAGATCGCCCTCGTAGATGAAGTTGCCGGCGTAGGTGAAGAGCAGCGTGGCCGCGAACGGCGAGGGCGCGCGGACGTCGACCGTGACGACGCGGACCTTTCGGGCGGCGATCTGCCGGAGGAGATCCTCGAGCGCCGTGAGGTCGAAGACGTCGCGCAGGCACTCGCGGTAGGTCTCGAGCAGGATGGGGAACGAGCCGTAGCGCGACGCGACGGCGAGCAGGTCGGCGGCGCGCTTGCGCTGGGCCCAGAGCGGCGAGCGCTTGCCGGGGAACTTGCGCGGCAGGAGCAGCGCCCGGCCCGCGCACTCACGGAAGCGCGAGGCGAAGAGGGCGGTGTCGCCGAGGCCGCGGACGAGCAGCTCCTCCACCTGGTCGGCCTGCGGCAGGAGCTGCTTCGCGTCGGGGGGCGACTCCGACTCGGGCAGCCGCAGGACGATGCCGTCGTCGGTCCACACGGTGTCGACCGCCAGGCCGAGATCGAGGCGGCACCGCTCGGCGATGCAGGTCGCGAGCGGCGCGTGGACGCGGCCGCCGAACGGCGAGAGGAGGCAGATGCGGTGATCGCCGACCTCGTCGACGAACCGCTCGATCACGAGGGTGCGGTCGCTCGGGACGTCGCCCGTGGCCGCGGCCTGGTCGCGCACGTACCGGACGAGGTTCGAGGCAGCGCGCTCGTCGAGGCCGTGCTCGTCCGCGAGCGCGCGCTCGGCCTCGCCGTCGGGCAACGCGGCGAGGCGCCGCGCGAGGGCGCCGATGGAGGCGCCCAGCTCGGCGTTGCGCCCGGCCTGGTCGCCGCGCCAGAACGGCATCTTGCCGGGCTCGCCCGGGGCGGGGACGACGAGGACGCGGTCGTGGGTGATGTCGGTGATGCGCCACGAGGAGGCGCCGAGGAGGAAGACCTCGCCCTCGCGGGCCTCGAAGACCATCTCCTCGTCGAGCTCCCCGACGCGCCGGCCGGGGCGCGCGGCGTCGCCGCCGGTGTCCAGGAAGACGCCGTAGAGGCCGCGGTCGGGGATGGTGCCGGCGTTGACGACGGCGAGGCGCTTCGCGCCCTTCCTGGCGCGCACGGCGCCGCCCACCCGGTCCCAGACGATGCGGGGCCGGAGCTCGGCGAACTCGTCGGACGGGTAGCGGCCGGAGAGCATGTCGAGCACGCCCTCGAAGCTCGCGCGGGGCAGCTCGGCGAAGGGCGCCGCCCGGCGGACGAGCGAGAAGAGCGCGTCGACGTGGAGGGTGTCCATCGAGGCGATGGCGACGATCTGCTGGGCGAGGACGTCGAGCGGGTTCCTCGGGTACAGGGTCGCCTCGACCTTGCCTTCGCGCATGCGGGACGCGGCCGCGGCGCACGCGAGCAGGTCGCCGCGGTGCTTCGGGAAGACGATGCCGCGCGACGTGCCGGAGACCTCGTGCCCTGCGCGCCCGACGCGCTGGAGCCCGGCGGCGACCGAGGGCGGCGCCTCGAGCTGGATCACGAGGTCGACGGAGCCGAGGTCGAGGCCGAGCTCCAGCGACGAGGTCGCGACGATGCACGGCAGGAGGCCCGCCTTGAGCCGCTCCTCGATCTGCTGCCGCTGCTCGCGGGCGATCGATCCGTGGTGCGCCAGCGCGACCTCGGCGCCGGCGGTGTCGTTGAGCGCCGCGGCGAGGCGCTCGGCGAGGCGCCGGCTGTTCACGAAGATCATCGTGGTGCGGTGGGCGCGGACGAGCTCGACGAGGCGCGGGTGGATGCTCGGCCAGATCGAGCGCTGCGCCGGCTCGGCGGGCGCCCCCCTCGGGCCCTCGCCCGCGCGGGCGGCCTCGCCGAGCTTGGTCATGTCCTCGACGGGCACCTCGATGCGGAGCTCCAGGGCCTTCGGGGCGCTCGCGTCGACGAGGGTCACCGGCCGCGGCGCGAAGCGTCCGCCGGCGCCGTCGGTCTCGCCGCCGCCGAGCAGCCGCGCGACCTCGTCGAGCGGCCGCTGCGTGGCGGAGAGGCCGATGCGCTGCATCGGTCGCGGCGCGGATCGCAGCGCCTCGAGCCGCTCGAGGGACAGGGCGAGGTGCGCCCCGCGCTTCGTCGCGACGAGCGCGTGGATCTCGTCGATGATGACGGTCTCGACGGCGCGCAGCCGATCGCGCGCGGCCGCGGTGAGCAGGAGGTAGAGCGACTCCGGGGTGGTGATGAGGATGTCCGGCGGCTTCTTGGCGAGCCGGGCGCGGTCCTCGGGCGCTGTATCGCCGGAGCGCACGCCGACCTGGGGGACGCGGTAGGGCAGGCCGAGGCGCTCGGCCGCGGCGGCGATGCCGGCGAGCGGCGCGCGCAGGTTGCGCTCGACGTCGATCGCGAGCGCCTTGAGGGGCGATACGTAGACGACGCGGCAGCGCTCGGCGGCCTCGGGCTCGGGCGACGCCATGAGCCGGTCGATGGCGGCAAGGAAGGCGGCGAGCGTCTTGCCCGAACCGGTCGGCGCGAGCAGCAGGGTGGAGGCGCCGTCCAGGATGGGCGGGAAGCCCTGCACCTGGGCGGGGGTGGGCGCGGCGAAAGCCGCGCGGAACCACGCCTGGGTAGCGGGGTGAAAGCGGGCGAGCGGATCGGATGCGGGCGGGCGTCTCTTGGCCATCGGCGGCGCTTGCGCGGTCCCTGCCTGAGCGGGGGCTGCTGCGTGCGTAGGCAAGAGCCATCCCTCGCGGCGGGACGCGGCGCAACAGATCGTTCCAGCCGCCCAGCCGCGCCGGCGGGTGGGTCCACGCGGCGGGGGCGGGCGGGCGCTGGCCATCCGCCAAGGCGGGGACCTGGAGCTTGCGCATGGAACACCGCTCGGCATGTCTCCCTTCGGGCCATGCCACCTGGGACGTCACGTTGCGCGCCACACAAGGCGCGCCTGAGACCTCGAGCCTCGTGGAGGCCTTATGGCACCTCGGTCGGTGCTCCAGCGCGCCCGCCCGCCCCCGCCGCGTGGACCCACCCGCCGGCGCTCACCGAAGTTTGAAGGGGAACCGAGGCGGGCACGGGCGACCCAAGCCGGGAGGGGTGCTTCTCGGCGGACCGCCGATCCGACCCTCGAAGGCGCCGGCAGGTCGGACCGAGGGTCTGGATGGAAGGCAAAAAAAAACCTGCGCACAAAGAATCTCTGTGCGCAGGTTCGAAGAAACCCCGGCGGCGTCCTACTCTCCCACCAGGTTGCCCTGGCAGTACCATCGGCTCCAAGAAGCTTAACTTCCGAGTTCGGTATGGGATCGGGTGTGACCTTCTCGATATCACCACCGGAAACTTGCGGGCACGTCCATTCCGGTCGGACGTTCGGCAGGGCCCGCTTCTCGCGGCGCCCACGCCTTGCCAGCCGTGCTGGCGTGCTCGTCGGCCTGGTTCAGGCACAACGCGATCGCTGCTTGCCCTGGGAACAGCGACCAGCCGCGGTCTCGCGGCCAAAAAGCCTGCGCGTCGATTTCAGCGCGGAGGCTCAGAAAAAATCCCGGCGGCGTCCTACTCTCCCACCAGGTTGCCCTGGCAGTACCATCGGCTCCAAGAAGCTTAACTTCCGAGTTCGGTATGGGATCGGGTGTGACCTTCTCGATATCACCACCGGAAACTTGTGGGTGCGTCCAATCGGAACCCTGCGGAGCCCGCTCTCGCGGTGCTCTACGTTATGTTTACGCAGGGCCAGCTGTGTCACGCTGCTCGTCACCCGAACTCCGGGCGCGACGCTTCGATGTTTGCCTTAGAAGTATGGTCAAGCCGCACGACCTATTAGTACCGGTTAGCTCCGCCGATTGCTCGGCTTCCACACCCGGCCTATCAACCTCGTGGTCTACGAGGGGTCTTTAGGGGCCTTGCGGCCCGGGACACCTAGTCTTGAGGCCGGCTTCCCGCTTAGATGCTTTCAGCGGTTATCCGTTCCGTACATGGCTACCCGGCTATGCCCTTGGCAGGACAACCGGAACACCAGAGGTACGTCCACCCAGGTCCTCTCGTACTATGGGCAGCTCCTCTCAAGTGTCCTACGCCCACGGCAGATAGGGACCAAACTGTCTCACGACGTTTTAAACCCAGCTCGCGTACCGCTTTAATCGGCGAACAGCCGAACCCTTGGGACCTGCTCCAGCCCCAGGATGCGATGGGCCGACATCGAGGTGCCAAACCGCGCCGCCGATATGAACTCTCAGGCGCGATCAGCCTGTTATC